>NZ_BLXZ01000017.1 GCF_014193675.1 Geomonas limicola | reverse complement strand
GAGGCTGACATCGCCACGGCTATCGCCGCCGGCGGGATCACCCTGTCGACCCACGAGGCGATCACCGTCTCCGATGCAGTGACCGTGGCACAAGCGAACAGCTTCCAGGCTGCCACCGACGGTGTCATCACCGCGACCCTGAGCGACCACGCTGCGGGAACCCTCGCGGGGCTCAACGGCACCGGCAACGCTTACACCGTGACGGTGACCGGTTCCGCCGATGCGGCGGATCTCAACACCATCGACGGCGCCACCACGGTGACCGTGGATGCCAGCGGCGTGACCGCCCTGACCGGTGTCGAGGCCGACATCGCCAACGCCATCGCCGCCGGCGGGATCACCCTGTCGACCCACGAGGCGGTCACTGTCTCCGACGCAGTGACCGTGGCCCAGGCGAACGGGATCCAGGCAGTGACCGACGGTGTCATCACCGCGACCCTGAGCGACACCTCGGCAGCGACCCTGGCAGGCCTCAACGGCACGGGCAATGCCTACACCGTTACCGTGGCTGCAGGCTCTGCCGCAGCCGCCGACCTGAACGCCATTGACGCCGCCACCACGGTTGCCGTGGGGGCCTCGGCCGTCACGACCCTTACCGGTCTCGAGGCTGATATTGCCACGGCAGTCGCCGCCGGCGGCATCACCCTGTCGACCCACGAGGCGATCACCGTATCCGACGCAGTGACCGTGGCACAGGCGAACAGCTTCCAGGCAGTGACCGACGGCGTCATCACCGCTACCCTGAGCGACACTTCCGCCGCCACTCTCGCGGGGCTCAACGGCACCGGTAATGCCTACACCGTGACGGTGACCGGCTCTGCCAACGCCGCCGACCTGAACACCATCGACGGCGCCACCACGGTAACTGTGGACGCCAGCGGTGTCACCACGCTTACCGGCCTCGAGTCAGACATTGCCACGGCAGTCGCCGCCGGCGGGATCACCCTGTCGACCCACGAGGCGATCACCGTCTCCGATGCAGTGACCGTGGCACAAGCGAACAGCTTCCAGGCTGCCACCGACGGTGTCATCACCGCGACCCTGAGCGACACCTCCGCAGCTACCCTCGCGGGGCTCAACGGCACCGGCAACGCTTACACCGTGACGGTGACCGGTTCGGCCGACGCGGGGGATCTCAACACCATCGACGCAGCCACCACGGTGACCGTGGATGCCAGCGGCGTGACCGCCCTGACCGGTGTCGAGGC
>NZ_BLXZ01000016.1 GCF_014193675.1 Geomonas limicola | reverse complement strand
GAAAGCCTTCCAGGCTGCTCCGACCGCTCCGACCACCAGCCAGAACGTGCTCTGCCTCTCCTGCCACCGTGCACACGCTTCCGGTTTCGAGAGCATGGCCCGTTACTACCTGGGCAACGAGTTCATGACCATTGCTGACAGCGCTAACGCAGCTTCCTACGACACCAGCACCACCGAGAACAAGATCAACCAGGGCTACACCGTCGCTCAGCAGCAGAACGCATACAACGGCCGTCCGGCCTCCGTGTTCGGGCCGTGGGCACGTAACTACTGCAACAAGTGCCACGCTAAAGACTAGTACCACCTTTGCTTGACTGTAATGAGATCGGGGGGCCGGTTCTTTACCGGCCCCTCAGATAGCCAGACAAACCCCGCTTTTACCGAAGCGGGGTTTTTTTATGCTCGTACACCGGTTGCAGTGGGACGACGAAAGAGTGTGCCGCGCGTTAATCGTGTACGTTCACGGGTCCCCTGCATCCGCGGTGGGGTAACGTAGTAGGGCGAAATGCTCGCTGGTTTAAGAAGGCTGCTTACAGGGATTACTGGGCAGACACATAAAATAACGTCGAGTCGAACGTGCCTTCGTTTACTGAGCCTGTTTTATGCCGGTTTTGGCGTTGTGCATTCACAAATTTGCAGGTCCTGGTGCTAAGGGGGTAGGCGTCTGATTGCGGTGGCGCAATGGATGTGGTTCGGGAACCTTTCATGGCCGTAAGGTTTGCGTAGGTGTGGGGAAAGTCTATTGTCGGTTTGGCTCGCTAAAACCAAATCTCTCCCCGTCTTCCCGCCTGGGGGATTTCTTTGCTCCAGTTGGCAAGGGCCTGATTGTGAGCATATTCTTACGTGCTAAATGAATAGTTATGGCCTCTTATCTTGTCAGAACAGTCCGATATGGCGGTTTGGCACGCGGTGTGTAAAAGGTTGCTACAAGTTTCGCAGTACATGCCATGCAGGAAAACCGTAAAAAGGAGACAGTACATGAAANCAACGAAAGTCCTTGCCGTAGCAGCACTCTTCACCTTCGCTACCGCTGGCAGCGCGCTGGCATTCCACTCCGGCGGTGTCGCCGAGTGCGAAGGCTGCCACTCGATGCACAACAGCCTGGAAGGTTCCGCCAACGTGACCGGCATGGCACAGTACCAGTCCGGCCCGTACCTCTTGAAAGCACAGGACCAGTCCGGCGCCTGCCTCAACTGCCACAACTCGGCTGACACCGTGGGCAGCGGCTACCACATCTCCACCGACGGCTCGCTGGTTGGCCAGACCAAGCAGGGTCCGGTCGAGCTTACCCCGGGCGGCGACTTTGCATGGCTGAAGATGACCACCACCGGCAAGATTCGCGGCTCCGCAACCTCTTGGGAAGGCGATCGTCACGGCCACAACATCGTTGCAGTCGACTACGGCTACACCGCTGACAAGACCCTGACCGCAGCACCGGGCGGTACCTACCCGGCAGCCAGCCTGGCCTGCTCCTCCTGCCACGATCCCCACGGTCGTTACCGTCGTTTCGCTGACGGCAGCATGGCTTCCACCGGTCTGCCGATCTTCAACTCCGGTTCCTACACCAACAGCAACGCGCCGATTTCCGGCGTATCCGCAGTCGGCGTGTACCGCCTGCTGGCTGGCGTCGGCTACCAGCCGAAGTCCCTGGCCGGTTCCTTCGCATTCGTCAATCCGTCCCCGAGCGCGGTTGCACCGTCCACCTACAACGCCACCACCAACACCACCGCAGCCGGCGTAGCTGACCGCGTCG
>NZ_BLXZ01000015.1 GCF_014193675.1 Geomonas limicola | reverse complement strand
TAAAGGATCAAGCCAGGGCAGTTATTGAGTTGTCGGAGAGCAGTACTGCAACAGAGTCCCGTTTTATAGCAAAGCTTCCCGGGTGCGTCAACCCTTTTCCGATCACTTAATGAATAATTTTCTTTAACCCTGTTTTCCTCTGACTTTCCAAGTGGCATTAGATATACTGCGCCAATGTCTAATACAGCGTTTACCCTCATTGTCATCTCAGCCGTGATGCACGCCCTTTGGAATCTCCTGGTAAAAAGGAGCCGTCACAAGACGGTATTCATCTGGTGGATGTTCGTTGCCTCATTCGTACTATTCACCGCAGTTTTGCCCTTTACGTCAGAGTCCATTCTGTTTCCAGACCGCTCCACGGCAATACTTATCATCATTGGCGCTGTCTGTTACGTTTTGTACCACCTCCTCAACGGTAGAGCCTACCAGACGGGCGACCTTTCCGTCGTCTACCCCCTGTCCCAAACTTCTATGGTCTATGTTCCTATCTGGGGAATGGCACTTTTGGGTGAGCGCCTGACACTGGTTGGGGCAGCAGGCATACTCCTGGTAATCTTCGGAACGCTCCTGGTGCAAATGCAGCAGCTGTCGTTGGCTGAACTCGCCCGCCCCTTTCGCGACCTCAGGAGTCCGGCGGTTCGAGCCTCCCTCTCCGCCGGCTTTATATACTCTATCGGCTCAATCGCGGAGAAGACAGGAGTGCGGCACTACACGCCCCTGCTGTTCACTTACTTTCTGGTTTTCTGCATGCTGCTTCTCATGTCAATAAACCTAGCGCGGCCCAAGTACCGGGTCCTGATCAGAGAGGAGCTCCAAGAGAACTGGCGCCCCATTCTTTGGAGCGGCCCGATCGTCATGGCATCTTTCCTCACCTTCCGCTACGGACTCAACCTTGCGCCAGTGGCGTATGCAGTACCAGTGCGCCAGGTCAGCATTATGATTGGCGTAGTAATAGGCATAATGTTCTTGCGCGAGTCATTTGGAAGAATCCGGCTCCTGTCGGCGCTATTCATTGTCGCCGGCGCAGTCCTCATCCGGTTTGGATAATGATTTTAGGACAACCATCACCTCCAGATTAAGGAGTTTACCTCCACATTGTTCCCTTCTGGTCTACGCGCTATTCTATTTCTTTTTCAGGGCAGCGAGCCGTTCCTGGGCCTGCTTCGTGATCGTGCTATCGGGATACTTGCTGACGATCTCGTTGTAGAGTTTTGCTGCATGTTCATTGTTGTGTTGTTTTTCTTCGAACTGTGCTGTCTCATACAACTCTTTAGCCTTGTCACCAGTACAGCCCACATTGAACAAACAAACCACAACCAACACAATTACCAGCAAACTTTTCATGTACCCCCCCTTTAAAAATCCAAAATCAGCGACCAATACTCTAAATTAACGAATGGCCCACCAGTTGCCGGCAGGCCAATCGTTCCACCCCTTTACTATGATGCCCGTGCACCTGGCGGGCATCAACTGCAAATACGTTCATCCATCCTAGATGAATTGTTTAACTTCAGCGTTTATGCAGGAAACTTCCGGTCATCCCGTTTACCCGTTCGGCCATATTGCAGACATTATCCGAGACACTCCGGAACATCTTGTCCCCCTGCCTGCCAACATCCCGCCCAAAACGAGCCAATTCTTTGCGGCTTTTCTTGCCAGATTGCGGAGCCAGCAGCAAAGCCATTCCGGCACCGACGATTCCACCACCGACCAGGAAAAGAGCGTCCGACATAGCGTTATTGAACCTGCGTGCCATGGTGTGCCTCCTTAAGAGATATTTGCCATGGCCCATTATAACTCCAGCTCATCGGAGAAAACTATGGGAAAAAAAGTAGCCATATGCTGTGGTAGGTTTACGAGATGGCGCCAGAGTCACCTCGGCAGGAGTTGGACAATCAACTTTTCTAGCTGTTCAGACCGAATCTCCCCGCTTATTTTACGTTGAACGATCCCATCCTGCCCGATTAGAAAGATGGTAGGGTACCCGGCGACCTGGTACGTCCTCGCAAGCAAACCATGTTCGTCAGTCAAGTTGACGAACCTGATCCCAGCGCCGTTTAGAAAAGCGTGAACATCTTTGGCAGCGCTACCAGCTTCTATACCGACGACAGATAGTCCTCGATATCCGTAGTTAAGATAAAGCGGATTCAGGTGCCGCAGGCTATCACCGCAACACTTCCTGGACCAAAAGTACAGGACGACAAGTTTCCCTTTTTGCTGTCCAAGTGAAAAATATTCGCCGCTGACATCGATTCCAGAAATGGCTGGGGCGACGTTCCCTGAAACGGGTGCGGGAGACTCTACGCAGCAACCAATAATGGTAGAGCAAAGAATCAGAAGCCAGAATACCTGGCACCATAACTGATTTGGGGATTTCATAACGGTAAGATGGCCTGCTCGAAGCATCGAGTCAAGCTTTTTGGAAAGCTGATAGCCTAGTTCTGAATACAAAAAGCCCCGCTGATTTCTCAGCGGGGCTTTTCAATTAAATTCCCTGCGGCGACCTACTCTCCCACATAGCTTCCCATGCAGTACCATCGGCCCAGAGAGGCTTAACTTCTGTGTTCGGGATGGGAACAG
>NZ_BLXZ01000014.1 GCF_014193675.1 Geomonas limicola | reverse complement strand
CCGCGGAGACCGTCTGCACCGCCTCGGACATGGAGTCCTTGCGGGAGGCGAAGTCGTTGGCGCGCTGGTTGGCGTTCTGGGCCGCGAAGTAGTTGGTCGGGTTGTCCAGAGCGCTGTTGACCTGCTTGCCCGAGGCGAGTCGTGCCTGGGTCCGGTTCAAGAGCTTCGTGGTGTCCTGGAGGTTGAGGAGGTTGGTCCTCATCCCCGCGGTAAGCGAAATGTCACTGATTCCCATGGTAAATCTCCTTTTCTAGGTTCTGTTGATGCCGGTTTTCTAACCGGATCGTGGCTACGGTGTGGTTCCGTCAGTCGGTCCCCTTACGGGGCTCCGACTAGAACAGCTTCAGGACCGCCTGGGCTGCCTGAGACGACATGGAAAGCGAGGTCGTGCTCAAGGACTGGCGGGTCTGCAACATCAGCATGTTGGCGCCTTCCTGGTTCATATCCGCCAGGGTCAGGTTGTCCGCACCGGTCTGCAGGGTGTTGATCATGTTGTCGGTGAAGTTCTGACGCGTGGTGATGATGTTCAGGTTCGCTGCCAGGGTCTGGGTGCTGGTACGCAGCGAGGTGATCGCCGAGTCCATCTTGGCTGCGTCGCTCGTGATGGACGAGGTCGCCTGCCAGTTGCCCGAGGTAGCCGAGAGGCTCAGGCCCGAGGAGTTGCCCAGGAAGCCGATCACGTTCAGCGAGGACGAGGCGTTCTCGTTGAAGTTGACCGTCAGGGTGTTGCTGGAGCTCAGGAGGTTCAACCCCTTGTAGCTCGCGTCCGAGGACATCTGGTCGATCTGGGTGCGGATGGTATCGTACTGGGCGGCGAGTTTCGACTGGACGGTGGTGTCGGAGGTCGAGAGGGCCGACTGCGAGATACCTTTTGCTGCCTGGATCAGACCGGTGATGGCGGTGATGCCGGCGTTGGCCGCGGAGACCGTCTGCACCGCCTCGGACATGGAGTCCTTGCGGGAGGCGAAGTCGTTGGCGCGCTGGTTGGCGTTCTGGGCCGCGAAGTAGTTGGTCGGGTTGTCCAGAGCGCTGTTGACCTGCTTGCCGGAGGCGAGGCGAGCCTGGGTCCGGTTCAGGAGGGTGCTGGTGTCCTGGAGGTTGAGGAGGTTGGTCCTCATCCCTGCGGTGAGTGAGATGTCACTGATGCCCATGGTAAATCTCCTTTTCTGGGTGGGGTATGGTCCGGCTTTCTAGCCGGAGTACGTGGTTAAGGAAAGACTTCTGGTCGTAAGTTCGGGACCTTATTGGCTCTGCGCAATTCACCCCCTTCTGGCTGACGTCACAGAATCTGTGGCTCTCATCGACGCCTAGGACCAGAACTTTAATGTGAATCGCAGGGTTCCACGTTATTTATTTCCAACCTTTTGTGGGAGTGTTTCGGCTAGCTCCTCGAGCGCGACCCGAAGCGTGGCAAGGAGTCCCGGCCAGTCGCCGGGGCGCTCCTGTCGGAACAGGCGCAGCGAGGGGTACCACGGGGAGGCGGTCTCGGCGAGCTGCCAGCGCCAGTCGCAGGACCAGGGGAGGATGAGCCAGGTCGGGACGCCGAGAGCGCCGGCCAGGTGGGCACCGGCGGTGTCGACGCTGATCACCAGGTCGAGTTGGGCCATGATCGCGGCGCTATCGGCGAAGTCGCGGATCTCGGGGCCCAGCTCGCGCGCGGGGAGCACGTGCGCATCGGGCACCTCCCCCAGCTGCAGGCTGAAAAACTGCACCCCGGTGAGCCCGGCCAGGACGCCAAAGGCCTCGTAGGGGCAGGCGCGGTTCTTGGGGAGCGGCCCCCCGCGCCAGATGAGTCCCACCTTGAGCCGCGCCGGGGAGGCGAGCCGGTCGCGCCAGGCGATGACCCGCTCCAAAGAGGCGCAGAGGTAGGGGACCGGTCCCGGGAGCTTTTCCAGCGTGGTGCCGAACAGTTGCGGAAGGCTCAGAAGCGGGAACTGGCAGTCAAGGGGCGGCAACGCCTCCCCCGGGGCGTAGACCCCCGAGATGCCGGGGATGCACTCCAGAAGCGGCTTGAGGCTCGCCGCCTGGCAGCGCAGGAAGACCCGACCGCCCCGCTCGGCAACCTGTGCGGCATAGCGCACGAAGTGCAGGGTGTCACCCAGCCCCTGCTCGCACCACAAGAGGATGCGTCTCCCCTCCAGCGCCCCGCCGTCCCAGCGCGGCAAGGAAACCGGGGCCGGGGCCCCCGCCGCGAAGCGCCACTCGTACTCCCGCCAGCCGTGTGCAAAATCCCCCAGGCTCAAAAGACTCAGGGCAAGGTTCCAGTGCGCCTCGGCAGATTCGGGATCGAGGGCGAGCGCTTGGCGATAGGCCCGGACCGCCGCCTCGGGCTCCCTGAGCTCCTGATAGGCATTGCCCAGGTTTACGAGTACCTGCGGGTTTTCGGGGTCGATGGCGAGGGCGCGCCGGTAGATCTCGACCGCCCGGTCCGGCAGCTCCAGGTGCTGCAGCGCACTCCCCAGGTTGGCGTAGGCCGGAAGGTAGTGCGGGTTGAGCGCGAGCGCCTCTTCGAAACAGTCAAGGGCGGCCGGGCGGTCATCCCGGGTCACCAGGACGGTCCCCAGGTTGTTCCAGGCGTCAGCCAGGTCGGGCTTGATCCCGAGCGCCGCGCGGTAGCAGCTTGCGGCCTCGTCGAGCGCTCCCTGGTCCTGCAGCACGAGCCCCAGGTTGTTCAGCACCTCGGGGTGGTCCGGGCAGAGCTCCAGGAGCTCCCGGTAGCGCAGCACGGCGGCGTCGAGGTCGCCGGCACGACTCAGGGCGTTCGCCTCGGCAAAGAGCCGGTTCGGATCCGGAGGTGGAACGTCTCCCCCGGCAGCGGCGGCCAGGCGGGCCAGCTCGCCGCACAGCGCCTCCAGGACCGGGCCCCAGTCCCCGGGCGCCTCTTGGCGGTACAGGCGCAGGCTCGGATACCAGGGGGAGTGGTCGCGCCCGGCCGGCCAGCGCCAGTCGCAGGACCAGGGGAGCAGCAAGAGGGTCGGAACCCCGAGGGCTCCTGCCAGGTGGGCGAGCGCGGTGTCGATGCTGACGACCAGGTCCAGGTTGGCGATGAGCGCGGCCGTGTCCCCGAAGTGGCGCAGCCGGCTTCCCAGCTGGCAGATCCCCGCCCCGGCCGCCTCGGGCTCGGGCTGCAGGCCGATCAGCTGCACCCCCGGGATCAGGGTAAGCGGTTCGAGGAGTTCGCGGGAGAGCGAGCGGAAGCGGTAGGGGTCCCCCTGGTAGAGGCTGCTGCCGGACCAGATGATCCCCACCTTGAGACCGTCGTGCGGGACGTGGGCGCGCCACTGTGCCGCGAGTGCCGGCTCGGCGCGCAGGTAGGGGGCGGCCGGCAGGTTTTCCGGGGCGATCCCCAGGAGGTTCGGGAGACTCATCAGGTAGGCGAAGGTGTCGAAGGGGGGCGCCGGGTCCCCGACCGCGAAACAGCGCACCGGGAGCCCCTGGGCGGCAAAGAGCGGCAGGAGCTCGCGGCGGCACTCCAGGACGAGGTCCGCGCCCCGCTCCACGAGCAGCGGCACGAAGCGGAAGAACTGCAGCGCGTCGCCAAAGCCCTGCTCGGCGCGTAACAAGAGGGTGCGGCCGTCGAGTGCGCCGCCGTCCCAGCGCGGTTTCCCGATGCAGTATGCCGGGAAGGTCTCCATGTCCTTCAGGCGCCACTCGTATTCGGGCCACCCCGCGCGGAACTTTCCCTGGGCAAGGAGCGCCTGCCCCAGGTTCCAGTGGGCCTCGCGGCAATCGGGCGCGATGTGGAGCGCGCGGCGTAGGACCTCTTCGGCCTCGGCGTAGCGGTTCAGGGTCAAAAGCGAGCCCCCCAGGTTGAGCCAGCCGGAGAGGTGCTCCGGATCGAGCTCGAGGAGCGCACGGTAGCAGGCGGCCGCTTCGGGCCACTCCCCGGCGCAGCGCAGGGCGTTACCCAGGTTGTAGTAGGCCTCGGGGTAGCGCGGCTGGAGTTCCAGGGCTCGCCGGTAGGCGGCACAGGCCTCCTCGCTGCGGCCCAGGCCTTTAAGCGCGTTGCCGAGGTTGCAGTGCCCCTCCGGGTAGTCCGGCTTCAGTTCGAGAGCCCGGCGGTAGTGGACCAGCGCCTGGTCGTGGCGCCCGAGGTCCTCGAGGACCACGCCGAGGTTGTTGTGCAGCTCGGGAAGACCGGGGGAGAACCGGGCGGCACGCTCGAACAGGGGGAGCGCGGCGGGTGAGTCACCGCGGCCGCGCGCCAGGGCGCCGGCCAGGGTCAAAAGTTCGACGTGGTCGGGGTGCTGCGCCAGGAGGGCCTGACAGAGTCCAGCCGCACGGACGAGGTCGCCTGCGGCAAGGGCGGCGTTGAGGGGGGCGAGCTCCGGGGCGCAGGGAGGCTCGTCGAGGCCGGCAGTACGCCCGGGCTCACCCGGGCCAGCCACCAGCTCGTTGAGGGCCTGGGCCACCCGCTCGAGAACACCTGCCCAGTCGCCGCGCTCGCTCTGCCGGAAGAGCCGTGCCGTCGGGTACCAGGGGGAATCGGTGCGCCCGGTGAGCCAGCGCCAGTCGCATGCCTTGGGGAGCAGCACCCAGACCGGCTTCCCGAGCGCCCCGGCCAGGTGGGCCAGCGCGGTGTCGGCGGAGATCACCAGGTCGAGGTGCGCAACGATGGCGGCGGAGTCCGAGAAGTCGTGCACCCGGCTCCCCAGGTCGGCAAGTTCCATCCCGGCCGGCGGCTGCGCCGCCTGTTCGGCACCGGGTCCCACCTGCAGGGCGTAGAAGCTCACCCCGCCAAGGCGCGCAAGGGGAGCGAATAGCTTGAGGCTCAAGGAGCGCCGGGCATCGTCCTGGTAGGTGGGCCGGCCGGCCCAGACCAGGCCGACCCGCAGCTTGCCGGCGGGAGCCTGGGACTCGGCGATGCGCTCGCCCCAGCGGGCCAGGAGACCGGGGTCGGGGGCGAGGTAGGGGACCTGTGCCGGCACGCTGTCGAGCGTGGTGCCTGACAAAAGCGGCAGACTCATGAGTGGCGCATGGCAGTCGAAGTCGGGAAGCGCCTCACCCCGCACCAGCACCCGGGAGACCCCCGGCACGCTCTCGAGGATCTTCGCGATGGGCGGCGACTGGCACTGCACCAGGACCCGGGCGCCTCGCCCGGCAACCAGGGTGGCATAACGCACGAACTGGATGGTGTCGCCGAACCCCTGCTCGGCATGGAGCAGGATGGTCTTGCCGGCAAGGGGGCCGCCGTCCCACAGGGGGCGCGGGAACTCCTTGAGCGGGATGGGATCGACCTTTTTGAAGCGCCACTCGTACCCCAGCCACCCTGCAGGGTAGTCACCGAGTTGCAGTTCGACCAGCGCCAGGTTCCAGTGGGCGTCGGCGTACTGCGGGTCGCAGGCGAGCACCTTCAGGTAGCAGTCCCGGGCCCCGGCCAGATCGCCCAGCGCCCGGCAGGTAGCACCCAGGTTGTTGAGGGCGTGCAGGTACTCGGGGTTGCGCTTCAGCGCCTCCCGGTAGCACTGGACGGCATCATCGAGACGCTCCTGGGCCATCCGGGTGATGCCGAGCGCGTTCCAGGAGGGGAGGAACCCGGCATCGCGGGCGACAACCTCTTCGAAGGTCGCGGCGGCGCGGGCGAGGTCACCGCGGTTGTGCAAGAGTTCGCCCAGGGTATGGCGCGCCTCCAGGTAGCCGGGGTGCAGGTGAACGGCACGCTCCAGCGCCTGCTGCGCCTCCTCAAGGCGCCCCAGGTCCTGCAGCGCCAAGGCCAGGTTATGCCACCCCTGGGGGAGTTCGGGCTCGATGGCGAGCGCACGCTGGTAGCACCCAAGCGCCGAGGCCCCCTCACCCAGCGACCTCAGGCTGTTGCCCATGTTGTAGTGCGGGGCACAGAAATCGGCACGGAGTTCGATGGCACGCCGGTAGTGAACCAGCGCCTCGGCGGGCCGCCCCGCGTTGTCCAGGGCGCACCCGAGGTTATTGAGCACATCGGCGTCGTCCGGGTCGAGCGCGAGCAGCTGCCGGAAGACCCGGGCCGCCTCGGTGAAGCGTCCCGCCTCGGAGAGCTGGACCCCCTGTTCCAGAAGCGCCGTCCGTGCCGGGAGGGGCGTCCCCTCCGGCGCCGGGGCCTTCAAGACCGGGCGGGCCAGCTCCTTGAGCGCGGCGTGCAGCCGCAATACCGGTTCCTGCCAGCTGCCGGGCCGCTTTTGACGGAACAGCCGCAGGGACGGGTACCAGGGAGAGGTCTCGCACCCCACCAGCCAGCGCCAGTCGGGGATGAAGGGGACCAGCACCCAGGCCGGTACCCCCAGGGCACCGCACAGGTGCGCCATCGAGGTGTCCACCGTGACCACCAGGTCGAGCTGGCTCACCAGTGCGGCGCTGTCGGCGAAATCGCCCAGGGCGTGGGAGAGGTCCTCCACCCCGAGTTCCGGTACCTGGTCAGCCTGGACTGCGGCGCTCCCCAGTTGCAGCGCGTAGTAGCGCACCCCCGCAATGCCGGCCAAAGGCGCCAGGAGCTCGAGGGGGAGCGAGCGGTTCCGGTCGTTCTCGTGGCCGGGGTTGCCGGCCCAGACCAGCCCCACCTTGAAGGAGCCGTCGCGCGGCAGGAGCGCGGCCGCAGCTGCCAGTCGCTCGGGGGGCGGGTCGAGGTAGGGAACCCTTGCCGGGATGCTGTCGAGGGTGGTGCCAAAGAGCGCCGGCAACTCCAGAAGCGAGGCCTGCAGGTCGCAGCGAGGCGGGGCCTCGCCGGCCACCAGCACCCGCGCGACCCCCGGCACCCGCTCGGCGAGGGGTTTCAGGGAGGCGGACTGTACCTCGAGGACCACGGTCCCCCCGCGCTCGGCAAGGAGCGGGAGGTAGCGCAAGAACTGCAGGGTGTCCCCCAGCCCCTGCTCGGCCCAGACCAGGATGCTCCGGCCGGCAAGCTCCCCGCCGTCCCAGGGAGGGAGCTCCTGAAAGCGCCGGACCGGCGCCAGGGGACCGCGCGCGAAGCGCCAGGAGAACTCGCGCCACCCCTCCTCGAGCCGACCGGTCACCAGGAGCATCAGGGCCAGGTTCCAGTGGGCGTCGGCATGTTCCGGGGCGAGCCGCACCACCTCGGCAAACCCCTCGAGCGCCTCCTCGAAGCGCCCCAGCTCGCGCCGGGCCACGGCACGGTTGTAGCGGGAGCGCAGCGCAGCCGGGTCGAGGACGAGCGAGCGGTCGTATGAGGCGAGCGCCACCTGGTACTCCCCCCCCAGCTGCCGGACGATGCCGAGCGCCTCGTGGAGTTGGGCGAGATCGTCCTTGAGCGCCAGGGCCCGCTCCAGGTGCCCGGCGGCCTCGGCGAGGCTCCCGAGTTCCTTGAGCGAAGCGGCCAGGGCGTAGTGCACCTGGTAGCTGTCAGGGTCAAGGAGTGCTGCCTTGTTGAGCCGCAGTACCGCTTCCCGGTGGCGCCCCAGGCGGGCCAGGATGAGGCCGCAGAGCTCCCAGGGGGCGGGGTCGAGGGGGGTTGCCGCGACCAGGCGCTCGCCTGCCGCCAGGGCCGCCAGCTCCAGTTCGCCTGCCAGGCGCTCGACGACGTCGTCCCAGACCCCCTGCCGGGTCTGCCGAAAGAGGCGCATTCCCGGATACCAGGGGGAGTCGTCGCGCCCGGCGAGCCAGCGGTAGTCGGCGGCCTTGGGGAGCATGAGCCAGACCGGCTTCCCCAGCGCCCCGGCGAGGTGCGCCACCGAAGTGTCCACCGAGATGACCAGGTCGAGCTGTTCGACGAGTGCCGCGGTGTCGCCGAAGTCGGCGAGCGAGCCGGTCAGGTCGACGAGCGCGAACCCCTGCGGCGCAGGGTGCAAGGCCGCCTCACCCAGCTGCAGCGAGAAGAAGGTGATGCCCGGGAGTCCGGCCAGGGGGGCGAAGTCGGCGAGGCGCGCGGAACGGAAGGGGTCCGGGGTCGGTTTGCCGGCCCAGACCAGCCCGACCTTGAGCCCCTCACCGCGTTCGGCCACCCGGGCCCGCCAGGGCGCCAGCCGGTCTGCCGGTGCGGCGAGGTAGGGAAGCCGGTCGGGGAGGTTCTCGAGGGTGCTGCCGAAGAGATAGGGGAGCGAGAGGAGTGCTACCTGAACGTCGCAGGGGGGGATCGGCTCCCCCATGAGGCAGACCCGGGAGACCCCGGGGAGATTGTTCGTCAGGGGGAGCAGCTGGGCCGACTGCACCTCGAGCACCACCTCGCCCCCGGCGGTGGCCAGAAGCGGCAGGTAGCGCAGGAACTGGATGGTGTCCCCCAGCCCCTGCTCGCAGTGCACCAGGAGGCGGCGTCCGGAAAGAGGGGTGCCGTCCCAGGCGGGGCAGGCGAAGCCGCGGCGCGGCGAGGTGAAGCTGTCGCGGCGCCAGCGCCACTGGTACTCGCGCCACCCCTCGGCGAACTCCCCCTGGGCCAAAAGTGCCAGCGCCAGGTTCCAGTGCGCCTCGGCATCCTCCGGGTCCCTGGCCAGGGCCTCCCGGAAGCAGGCCTCGGCGCGGGTGAGCTCACCCTCGCGCTGCCAGGCGGCGCCCAGCGCGATCCGGGTCGTGCGGCTCTCCGGCGCCTTTTCCAGCGCCCGGCCATAGGCCTTGGCCGCCTCGGCAAAGCGCCCGAGCGCCAGGAGCGTGTTCCCCAGGTTGTTGAGCGCGACCGGGTCGTCCTGCCGCGCCTCCAGGGCCGCCCGGTAGACGTCGAACGCCTCGCCGTACCGGCCGGTCTCGTGCAGGATGACCCCGAGGTTTATCTGCGCATCGACGCCCCACGCCGAGCCCGAGGCCGCGACCGCGCGGTAGAGCTCCGCGGCCTCTTCCAGGCTCCCCTCCCGGTGCAGGTCGAGGGCACGAGCAAACTGTTGCTGCGCCGCCGCGCTCGCCACCACGCTCAGGCCCCGCGCAAGCGTGCGATCTCGGCCTGGTTGGCGAGTTTCGCCGCCAGGTAGTGGAACTGGCGTGCTGCCGAACTCCAGCTCAGCTTCTGCATGGCCTGGGCGGCCGCGGCCCCCTTGACCGGGAGCTCGTCGCGGTGCGCGTAGGCCCACTCGAGCCCTACCAGGACCTCTTCCAGGGAGGGCTCCTCCCAGACCGAGGTGACCGGAGCCCCGCCGCCGCCGACCACCATGGGGCGGTAGCTGAACAGCGGGTAGGCACCCTGGTCGTCGATGACATCGGCGTGCCCGGAAGTGTTGGAGGCGATCACGGCGCGGCCGCAGGCCATGTACTCGCACATCACCATGTTGTTTCCCCCCTCGCAGCGGTTCGGAAAGAGACCCAGATGGGTTCCGGCGAAGATACGGCGCATCTCGGGGTTGGGGATCAGCGGGTTCACCATGACCCGGGAGCGGTCCATGCCGTTTTCGATGATGGTGCGCTCCGGGGTATTCAGGAAATTTTCCGGATCGTCGCGGTAGCTTATGAAGGGGGAACTCGCCATGGTGGCCACCGAAAAGGGCCACTGGTTCCCCCAACTGCAGGAGAGCCAGGCGTCGCGGTGCCGCTCCATGAAGACCTTCATGGCGGCTATCACGATATCCTGGGATTTCCTGAACTCGAACTTCCCCCCGGAGAAGACCACGAAGCGGTCGTCCGGCGGCAGCGGCGCCGGGTAGAAGTTCTCCGGATCGATCCCCTGCAGGATGGTACAGGTATTCTGGACCCCGCCGATGCGCAGCTGGTACTCGCACCACTTGGAACCGGCGACGATGAAGTCCCAGGTGCGCGCGGCCTGCCGGGTGTAGTTGAGGATCTCGACGCTGTTTTCGAAGAAGCAGTACCCGATGTTGATGCGGTTCCAGGCCTCCCGGTTGCGCGGCGCCAGGGTGCTGGTCATGCAGTGCAGGGTGACCCCTTCGATCGGGGGGAGCTTGGCGATCTCGCGCTCCAGGTACTCTCCGGCTACTCCCCAGCCATGCGTGGAGCCGCTCGGCATGTCAACCTTCATGTGTGGACCTCTCAGAGGGTGGTAATCGGCAAGAGGTTCTGCAAATAGCGCACCAGCATCAGGGAGGGGAAAACGGGGCTGCGCGGGGTGTCAGGCGGGGTGCGGCGGGGTGCGGCGGGGTGCGGCGGTCATAATTTTGACAACTGTCGGCGGGAGCGCTGGCGGACTGACGCTAGCGCAGCTTGGCGATGGCAAGACCTGCCAGGGTCGCCCCGGCAGGGACCCCGGCCACCCCGTCGAGCAGCACGGCGTGGGCACTCGCCGCCAGATCGGGTCCGGCGATTCCGGGTTGGGCAATGCCGAGCCGTCCCAGGAGGCTCGCCAGGCGCTCGCAGCTGACCGCCCCTGCTGCGGCCGCCTCTCCCGTGGGAGAAGTGCTGACGCCGAAGCTGAGCACGAGGAGGCCGCCCCAGGCCACCGTCCTCAGTGCCTCCTCCAGCTCCCCCGCGACAAGCGAGGCAGGTCCAGCCCCCCCGCAATAGAGGACCACGTCGCAGGAAAGATCCGGTACGGGAAGGTTTCCCGGGGAGCCGTAGCCCACCTGGCAGCCGCACTCCCGCGCCAGGCGCCGGTAGTTACCTGCGCCCCCGCGCTCTCCCTTCGCATCCCGCCCGCGGTCGAACTCCAGCACCTGCACCTGGTGTCCCAGGGAGGCAAGATAGGGGGCCAGGGGGCTTCCCCCCCCGTTCAGCTCGGCGACCCTCAGCCCGCGGCGTGCGCCGTGGTGCGCCGCGATCCGCTCCAGGGCGTACCGGTACCCCCAGACCCTCGAGGCCGCAGGCGGCCCCGAGCCGGGAGCGGCGACCTTGCCCCCACCTGGGTCGGGTGCCAGGCGCGCGCCGGCGCAGATGGTCTCGAGCTGGTCGGGGAACCCGGCGTTGCTCCCCCGGTCGTAGAGGGAGAGGTCCTGGCAGCGGTACTCGGGGTTGCGCCGCCCCCCCAGCTCGTCGAGGACGGCCCGGCAGACCCGGTCCGGGGTGATGGCGGCCATGCAGGCCGGCTGCGTAAGCCCCCGGGGACAGTTAAGGAGCCAGTCCGGGGTGGACCACCAGCAGTTGCCGCACTCCCCCGCGCTCAGGTTGAGGTTTTCGGGATAGCCGTAGTAGTCGCGGTCGGTGGGGCCGAAGAGGACGACGCTGCGGGTGGCCAGGGTGCGCGCCAGGTGCACGAGCCCCGACTCGGTATCGACGTGCAAAAGCGCCCCCTTGATGAGCCAGGCCGCCTCGGCCAGCGTGGTCTGGTTCACCAGGCAGAGGTCCACTCCGGCTATCGGGCGGCTGCTGGCAGCACCCAGCTGGACGATGCGCAGTTCGGGGAGCCGGGCCTTCAGGCTCCGGACCAGTTCTATCCAGTGTTCCAGCGGCCAGCACTTGGTCGCCGAGCCGGGTGCCGCCTGGCTGGCGTCGAAGCCGTCGTGGACGGTCAGGTAGGGGGTTCCCGGCGGCATCAGCCGGCAGACCGCGGGGTAGGCGTCGGGGGCCGGCACCAGGTGGTAACGGCGTTCAGGTGGTATGTCGAGCCCGGCAAAGTAGCCGAGGTTCGCGATGGCCTGGCGCCCCGCCTTGACCGCGATCCGCCCGAGCAGGCCGTCCAGGGCGGGCTGCCGGTCGTAGAAGCCGCGGAAACTCTCGAAGCGCCGGGCGGCCTCCGCGAGCCGGACGGCAACCTCGGGGTAGTCGACAGCCAGCGCGGCAGGGTCGCGGGGTTCGAACTTGACGTACTGCAGCGCGAGGACCACCAGGTCGTAGCGGTCGCGGTTCTCGGCGAAGAGATGGGCGGGGAGTACGGTGTCGACGCAGGGGGAGTGGTGGAAGACGAAACGGGCCACCGCTTCGTTGGGGTAGTAGAGGTCGAGGGAGCGCGGCTCCAGCACCGCGTGCAGTTCCTGGACCAGGTGCGCGGTGATGATCAGGTCGCCGACCCCTCCGGCGGTGCAGATGCAGATCGAGAGCCCGGGTCGTGCCGGTTCAGGGAAAGGGGCCCCGGGAAGTCGGCCCATCTGGTGTGGTGCGGGGGGCATGGCGCGACTAGGGGGAGCTCACGGCCGGGGGTTCGCTGCGCTCGCCCTGCTCGGAGAGCAGCACCAGGTCGACGCGGCGGTTCTTCTGGCGCCCCTCCTGGCTGCCGTTCTCGGCTACCGGGCGGTACTCGCCGTAACCGGCGGCGGAGATGTTGGCAGGATCGAAGTCGTCCTGCTTGATGAGGTACTGCACCACGCTGGTGGCGCGGGCGGTGGAAAGCTCCCAGTTGGAGGGGAAGGCGGAGGTGCTGATGGGAATGTTGTCGGTGTGCCCCTCGACCCGGATCCCGTTCGAGTAGCTGGTGAGCGATTCCACCACGTCGTTCAAAAGGGCATAGGAACTCGGCTTCAGGGTGGCGCTCCCCGAGTCGAAGAACCCCGCCTCCTTGAGGCTCACCACCAGCCCGCGCTGGGTGATGCTCACGCTCACCTTGTCCTGGGCGCGCGCCTTCATGAGGTAGGCCTCGATGGCGGCCTTGGTGGAGCGGAAGTCCTTCTCCCCCCCCTTGGAGCGGGTCTTGCCGTTTCGGGTGGAGGTCACGGTGATCTTGCGCACCCCCGGGATGACGCTGATGGTGCCCGACTCGATGACCGCGGGCTGGCTCGCCGGGGATGATTTCGTAGAGTAGCCGAAGGATTCGCGCATCGACTGCATGACCTCTTCCACCTTCTTCTTGTCCGACTGGCTCATGGCGTAGAGCGTCACGAACACCGCGAAGAGCAGGGTGATGAAGTCCGCATAGGAAACCAGCCACCTCTCGTGGTTTGGTTCCTTCTCGTGTTCTTCCTTCTTGGCCATCTATTTAGCCTTTTTTTCGTGACCGCCGTCGTGCAGGTAGGCCCTGAGTTTCTGCTCGATGAAGTGCGGGTTCTCGCCGTTTTGGATGGCGATGAGCCCCTCGATGACCATCTCCTTCTGCAACAGCTCCTCTTTCAGGCGGTGCTTCAACTTGGTGCCGAAGGGGATGCAGAAGATATTGGCCAGCATGAGGCCGTAGATGGTGGCCACGAAGGCGACCGCGATGCCGCCGCCCAGTTTGGAGGCGTCCGAGAGGTTGCTCATGACGTGGATGAGACCAAGCACCGCGCCGATGATGCCGATGGTCGGGGCGAAACCGCCGGCCGATTCGAAGACCTCGGCGCTCCCCTTGCCGTGCTCCTTGAAGCTCCCCAGCTCGATCTCCATGGTCTCCCGGAGCTTCTGCGGGTCGATGCCGTCGACGACCAGCGAGATCCCCTTCTTGGTGAAGGAGTCCTTGACGGTCTGGGCCTCCTGCTCGAGTGAGATCAGGCCGTTACGCCGCGCCTTGGCCGCGTAGTTGATGATGTTCTTGATGACCCCCTCGGGATCCTCCTGGGGTGGCAGAAAGACCCGCTTCAGGTCCTTCAGGGCCTGCATCAAGGTGGGGAGCGGGAAGCTGACGCAGGTGGCCGCCAGGGTCCCCCCGCACACGATCATCGCGGCGGTGGGCTGGACCAGCGCCCCCATGTGCAGGCCTTCCAGGGCGGCACCGCCAAACACGGCCCCCAGTCCCAGGCAAATGCCGATAATACTCGCTATATCCATGATTTCACACCAACCTTCTGGTTAGTTACAGCCTGCACACGGGTTGGTACCGCTCCGGGTCTTCCCTGCGCAGGTAACGCCGGGATCCGGTCGCGGCGTGACGCATCAGGCGCGCCTGGAAGCTGACGATGCGGCCGATCACCACCCGCGCCGGTTCCAGCACCAGGTAGCGGTTGCCGTTGGAGAGGGTGATATGGGTATCCGGCGTCTCCTGGATCATCTCGATCAGGTCCGGATTGAGGTACATTTCGCTGCCGTCGAGGGCGGTGAGCTTGATCATACGTCACCCGTGTAGATGCAAGATGCGGCCTAGGCCGTTAGTTACGGTTTCGGCCGGGGTGAGCCAAAGCTTTAGCTCTAATAAGACCGGCTCCAAAAAAACGGCCGTGCGGACCACTCTCGAAGCGCTCGCACGGCCGTCCGGGGGTGAGGCGGGTGGCTACTTGAGATAGTCCAGCAAGGAGAGCTGGTTGATCTTCGCGGTGGTGGAGAGCGCCGCGCTGTAGGCGGTGTTGAGCTGGCTCAGCTCGACGCCGGCCTTGGCGTAGTCCACGTTCTGCTTGTCCGAGTAGATCCCCTCAAGGGTGTTCTGGTTGTTGGTGATCATGGTCTGCATGTTCTCCAGCCGGGTGAGCCTCCCCGCCACGCTGGAGATGCTCGCGGTGACCTGCTGGGAGGCGGCCTGCATGTTCTTGATGCCGTCCTGGATCCCCGAGGTGTTGTTCGAGTTGATCGAGCTGATCAGGGCGTCGATGGAGCCGATGATGTCCACCGGGCTCTGGCCCGCCGTGGCACCGCTCCCCACCGCGGCCGGGGGGGTGCCGCCGCGCAAGAGCTGGCCGCCGGAGACGTTGGTGGTCACCGTCGAGCCCTGGTTGATGTTCACGTCGAGGGAGTCGTTGGTGCCGCTGAAGTTGCCGGCGGTATCGAAGGGCTGTCCGGTGGAGAAGCCCCCGAAGACGTACTGGTTCTCGGACTGGGTGTTGCCGTAGTCGATGAGCTGCTTTTTCAGCTCGGTCAGGTTGCTGACGGCGGCGGAGCGGACCGTGGGATCCGAGGAGCCGTTGGCGATGCTCCCGGCCGTGGTTTTCAGCTGGGTCATCACGTCGCCCATGCCGTTCAAGGCGGTGCTGGTCACGTTCAACAGGAGCTTCGCCTTGGTGATGTTGGCGGTGTACTGCTTGCCGACGTTCACCTGCTCCTGCAGGTCGAGGAGCTGGCGCGCCGAGAGCGGGTCTTCGCTCGGCTTGCTCACGTTGAGCCCGGAGGAGACCGAGCCGTTGAGATCGTTGAGGTTGTTAAGCCCCTTCTGCAGGTTGTAGAGCGCGTTGTTGGCGGTCATGCCGTTGGTTATGCGCATGGTTCACTCCTATCGGATCAGTCCCAAAACGGTGTCCAGCATCTCGGTTGCGGTGTTGAGCGCCTTGGCGGCACCCTGGAAGGACTGCTGGTACTTGGTGAGGTTCACCAGCTCCTCGTCCAGCGAGACCCCGGAGTTGGATTCCCGCAAGGTGGTGAGCTGCTTTAAGAAGGCGGCCCCCTGGGTGGTGCTGCTGGTGGCCGACTGGGTGTCGAGGCCGACGGTGCTCACCAGGGTGTTGTAGAACCCTGCCATGGTGGCCTGGCCGGTCGAGAAGCTGTAGTTCGCCTTCTGCAGGTTGGCGAGCTTCAGGGCGTTCTGGTTGTTTCCCGCACTGGTGGGGGCCGGGTCGGTCGCGGTCGGGAAGCCCGCCGCGATGGTGCTCGCGGTGAGCGTGGAGTCGAGCCCGATGGTGGCCGCGGTGGTGCCGGTCGCCGAGAAGAAGTTGTGCCCGGTGGTGGCCGGCGGCCCGTCGATGCCGTAGCCCGCGGCGTGCTGGGTGTTCACCGAGGAGACCAGCTGGCCGGCCAGTTCGTCGAGCTTGTTGATATAGCCCGGCACGATGGTGTCGCGCACCTGCAGGGTGCCCCCGATCTGCCCCAGGGCGTTGTTGATGCCGCCGATGGAGCCGGTCACGTTGGTGTCCGAGGCCGCGACCTGGTAGGGGGGATTACCCAGCGCCGAGATCAGGATGCTGTTGCTGGAGGGGGTGCCGCTTGCCTTGGTGTAGAGGCTTGCGTACTTGGTGCCGCTCACCAGCTGCTGCCCGCCGGGTACCGCGATCGAGGCGGTGCCGTCGCTTTGGATGGTCGAGGTGATCCCCACCTTCTCGGAGAGTTTGCGAATCAAAAGGTCGCGCTGGTCCAAAAGCTCGTTGGCGTTGCCGGCGACCGCGCCGGTGGAGACGATCTGGCCGTTCAGGTCGGCGAGGTTCTTGGCGAGCGAGCTTACGTCCGCGGTGATCCCCACCAGGTTGTTGTTCGAGGTGCTCACCACGTTGGAGAGGCTCTGGTTCATCTGGTGGAAGGTATCGATCAGGTCCTGGCTCTTGGTGAGCACCGCCTGGCGCTCCGCCGCCCCCTGCGGGTTGGTGGAGAGGTCCTGGAAGGAGCCGAAGAAGCTGTCGAGCGAAGCCCCCAGGCCGTCGGTCGCCAGCTCGTTGAAGGAGGGCTCGATCTGGTCCAGGGCAGTCTGCTTGGTCAGGTTCTGCTGGTAGGTGGCGTTGCCGTTGATGAGCTGCTGCTGCAGCATGCCGTCGTAGGAGCGCTGGATCGCCTGGATCTGCACGCCGCTCCCCAGCGGGAAGCCGTTACTGGTGGTGACCGGCTTGTTGGCCATCACCACCTGCTGGCGCGAGTACCCCTCGGTGTTCACGTTGGCGATGTTCTCGCCCGCCACCTCGATGGCCAACCGCTGGGCGGTGAGCGCCGAATTCGCCACGTCGAAGAGGTTGCTGATTCCCATCTTAGATCTCCTTGCAGACCAGGCGACCGCCGCCGCGTCTGCTGACCAGCGAGCCGGCCAGTCCGTAGGTATCTACCGGATTGAAGAGCCGGTTGAAGAAGTTGATGGAGCGCTCCACCACCTGGAGCGAGTCGCTCAACAGGCTGCGGTTCAACTCCAGCGCGCCGGAGAGCTCCCTGGAGTGGCTCTGCACCTGCTTTTGCGCCTCCCTGAGCGCCCCCTTTTCGGGCTGCGCCAGCCGGTCGATGATCGGGGTGAGCGCCGGGGAACCGGCGAGCCCCATCTCGCTCCCCAGTTGGGCGACCATGGCCTTGCAGGTCTCCGAGAGCTCGCCCATCTGCCCCATGAGGCGGCCGATTTCCTGCTGGGTCTCCTCCAGTCCGGTCAGGTCGAGGGCCAGCATGCAGTCCTTCTCCTTTTCCAGGAGGTTACGCAGCGCCTGCATCAGCTCCCCTTTTTGGGCCAGTGTGGCGATCAGTTGCGCCGTACGTTGTTTCATGTGGCTGTCTCCCTTTATCCTTTACCGTAGGTGTCCATGATCTTCTGGGCCAGCACCGTGGCGTCCACCCGGTAGCTGCCGTACTGCAGGTTCTGCTTGGCGAGGGCCACCTGGTCCAGGCGCACCTCGGGGTACTGGTTCATCTCCTTCTTGAGCCGCTCCAGTTCGCGTGCCTTGGGCGAGATCTCCACCCGGTCCAGGGTGCGCACCTGGGCGGGACCCCGTGCCTGCTGCACCTGGGTGTTCTCGGTCTTCTCCGGGCGCACTGCCTGCGACCGGGAGATGTCCACCACGTAGGCCGATCCGTTAATACGCATGGTCGATCCCCTGGGCCTGACCCTGGGCGGGGTTGCCTCCGTTTTTGGTCAGTTCCTTTTCCAGCAGCTTCGCCAGACCGATGCCCCCGCTTTTGGTGGCTTCGGTGGCGTACTCCTGGTCCAGCATGGAGCGGAAGGTCTCCTCGGCGCGTCCGCCGCCGGTCAGTTTGTCCTGCCCCACGGTCTCGCGCATCGACTTGAGCATCATCCCCACGAACATCGCCTCGAACTCCTGGGCGACCTTCTTCACCTTTGCGGGGTCATCCTTTTTCCCTTGGGTGGGGACCCGGTTTTCGACCGGGGGGAGGCTCGGGGTGGTTAACGGGCTAAGCTCCATCGTTTCCTCCCCTACATTACGCTCAGCTCGGCGTTCAGCGCGCCGGCGGCCTTGATCGCCTGCATGATCCCCAAAAGGTCGCGCGGGGTGACCCCGAGGGTGTTCAGGCCGCGCACCACGTCGCTGAGGTTCGCCCCCTCACGCAAGAGCGAAAGGTTCACCCGCTCCTCGGAGACCTTGACGTCGGTCCGGGGGACCGTGGTGGTGGTGCCGTTGGAGAGCGGCCCGGGCTGGGAGACCCGGGGGGTTTCCTTGACGACCACGGTGAGGTTGCCGTGGGAGACCGCGACCGTGGAGATGCGCACGTTCTCGCCCATGACGATGGTGCCGGTGCGCTCGTTCATCACCACGCGGGCGGTGACGTCCGGATTCACCTCGAGCCGCTCCAGGTCGGCCACGAACTCGACCACCCGTCCGCGGTACGGCTCGGGGACCATGATCTGCACGCTGCCGGGGTCGGTCAGCGCCGCGACGCCGGCCTGGAAGCGCTCGTTGATGGTGCGCGCCACCCGCGCGGCGGTGGTGAAGTCGGACTGGTGCAGGTTCAGCTTCAACACGCTCTTGTCGGCGAGCACGTTGGGGAGTTCCCGCTCGATGAGCGCCCCACCCGGCACGGTGCCGGCGGTGGGATGGTTCTTCACCGCGCTGGTCGCCTGGCCGCCGTAGGAAAACGAGTTGGTGAGGATGGCACCCTGGGCGACGGCGTACACCTGGCTGTCGGCACCCTTCAAGGGGGCCATGAGGAGCGTGCCGCCGGCCAAGCTCTTGGCGTCCCCGAGCGAAGAGACCAGGACGTCGAGCCGGTTCCCCTGCTTGGCGAAGGGGGGGAGCTGGGCGGTCACCATGACCGCGGCGATGTTCTTGACGGTCAATTCGGTGCGGCCGATGGTGACACCCATCCGTTCCAGGGCCCCCACCAGGGACTGCACCGGGAACTTGGTCTGGTCGGTGTCGCCCGAGCCGTTCAGGCCGACCACCAGGCCGTAGCCGATCAACTGGTTCTCCCTGACGCCGTCGAAGGCGGCGATGTCCTTGATACGCGCCGCCAGGCAAAGCTGGGGGAGCGCTATGAGGACGAGGGCTATCAGGTATGCGGTGCGCAGAGTTTTCATGGTGACCTTGTGTTGGTGATGCGACCGATCGGTCCGGTCAGCCTTCCCCGTTAGCTAGAACGGCCAGACGCTGTCGATGATGTTCATCAGCCAGCCGGGCTTCTGCCGGTCGCTGATCACGCCCTTGCCGGTGTAGTTGATGCGGGCATCGGCGATGAGCGCCGAGCTCACCGTGTTGTCGGCGTTCACGTCGCGGCTTCTGACCGTGCCGGTCAGGACGATGATCTGGTCCTCGTTGTTCACCTTGACGTTGCGGCGCCCCTCGATCATCAGGTTCCCGTTGGGGAGCACGTCCATCACCTTGGTGGAGATGGTCGCGGTCAGGGTCTCGGCGCGGCTCGTGGAGCCGGAGCCGTCGAACTTGGTCGAGAAGCTCGCGTTCAGGAGGTTCGCCAGATCGAACCAGCTCTTGATCGGGGTCTTCTCGAGACCGAGCAGGTTGGGCATCCCGGCGCTCATCGAGCTCGCCCGGGAGGTCGCGGTGCTCGCCTGCTTGCTCGCCGAGGCGTTCTCGGAGATCACCACGGTGACGATGTCGCCGCGCCGGCGCGCCTTCAGGTCTTCGACGAGGCTCGTCGAGGAGGCCTGCCAGAGGCTCCCCGAGGCGTAGTTCATCTGCGGCCGGGGGATCTGCTCGTCAAAGCCCGGGGTCTTCACCTCGGCGGTCTGGTGCGAGCAGCCGGAAAGCCACAGCGGCGCGAGAAGCGCGGCTGCGGCGAAGATGTGGGGAAACCGTGCGGTACGGTACATCAGAAATCCACCTTTACCGTCGTCGCGTCTACCACCCGCGCGGCGATCTCCTTCTGCGAAGACAGGTTCTGCACCGAGATGGTGTCACCAACGGCGCCGGCCACCTTGGCGCGGCCCGTGGCGGTGATCCTGACCACGTCGTTCTCGGCCACGATGGTGACCAATTGGCCGCTCTTCACGACCGGGACCCGCTCTAGGTAGTCGCCCCGCACGGGGGCGTTGGCGCGGATGGCACTCTTCACCCTCAGCCCCACGACCTCGTCGAGGCCACGGCTGTAGCGCCCCTGCACGTGGGCCAGGTCGCGGCGGTCCAGGGCCACGTCGGACGCGGAAAGTACCTCGCCGCGCTCCAGGGTCCTCGTTGCCACCACCATCTCGGCGAGCGCCTCGACCTCGACCTGGATGCTCAGGTTCTTCTTCACCTGGTCGTCCACCCTGACGATGAGCGCGAGCGAGGTGCTGCCGTACCCTTCCCAGCGGCTGGGGGCCACCACCTCGAAGCTCGGCTTGCCGGCGGGGAGTTTGAGATCCCCGCTGACGCCGATCTTCTTCACGACCACCTGCGCACTCAGGTGCTCGGTCTTCTTCACCAGGAACTCGCGGATCACCTGGCGCAGCTCCTCCTCGGTCACCACGGTCCCGACAGCGGCAGCCGGAACGGTAGCCGGGGGGGCTGCGACCGGAGCCGCCTGGGCGGGAAGCACCAGGCAAAGGAGCATCAGGGTTACCAGGAGGGCTTTCATGTTAGCGCTTGAGACCTGCTGCCTGCTGCAGCATGTCGTCAGAGGCCTGTACCGCCTTCGAGTTGATCTCGTAGGCGCGCTGCCCCACGATCATGTTCACCATCTCTTCCATGATGCTCACGTTGCTCATCTCGACGTACCCCTGCTCCAGGGTCCCCAGGCCGTTTTGGCCGGCGGTCCCGGTGGTGGCGGCACCCGAGGAGTCGGTCGGGAGGAAGAGGTTCTTGCCGATGGCGTTCAGACCCGAAGGGTTCGGGAAGGAGGCGAGCTGCAGGGTCCCCACCGTGGTGGCGGCGTTCTGGCCGGCCTGCTGCACCGAGACGGTGCCGTCGCTGCCGATGGTGATCTTGGTGGCGTTACTGGGGATGGTGATCTCCGGCAGGATCGGCGAGCCGTCCGCGGTGGTCACGCGCCCCTGGCCGTCCTTTTTAAGGGCACCGGCCCGGGTGTAGGCGGTGGTACCGTCAGACTGCTGCACCTGGATGAAGCCGTCCCCCTGGATGGCGACGTCGAGCTCGTTGCCGGTCTGGGTGATGTTCCCCGCCGAGAAGATCTTGGTGACCGAGGCGGGTTTCACGCCGAGGCCCACCTGGATGCCGGTCGGGTTGGTGGTGGTGTTGGTAGCCGGCGCACCGGTCGTCTTCACGGTCTGGTACATGAGATCCTGGAAGTCGGCGCGGCTCTTCTTGAAGCCGGTGGTGCTCACGTTGGCCAGGTTGTTGGCCACCACGTCGATGTTCATCTGCTGCGCCTGCATCCCGGATGCTGCGGTCCATAAGGCCCTGATCATGGTTGTGGTTCTCCTTTGGTATCGGACAGATGCATGGGATCGGACCGCTCGGTCCGATGGTTACACCTTGCCCAACTCGTTCACGGCCTTGGTGGCCAAATCGTCGTAGCTCTTCACCGCCTTGCTGCAGAGCTCGAAGTAGCGGTTCGCCTCGATCATGCGGGCCATCTCCACCATGACCTTCACGTTGGAACCCTCCAGGAACCCCTGCTTCACCTGCGCCGTGGAGGGGGTCGGGGTCGCCTGCGGGTCGGCCGGGCGGAAGAGCCCGGAGCCGAGCTTGGTCAGCTGGTAGGGCTTCGGGAAGTCGACGGTGGAGAGGGTCGCCACGGCGTTGCCGTCCACGTTCACCGCCCCCTTGCCGTCGATCATTACCTGCTTGCCGGAAACCGTGATCGAGCCCCCCTGCCCCTGCACCTCGTACCCCTCGGCGGTCACCAGCTTGCCGCCGGCGCCGCGGTGGAAGTTCCCCTGCCGGGTGTAGGCGGGGCCGTCCGGGGTGTTCACCACGAAGAAGCCGTCCCCCTCGAGTGCCACGTCGAAGACGTTGTCGCTTTTCTGCAGCGGCCCCGGGGTGAAGTCGGTGTAGAAACGCTCGTTGGCGAGCGCGGGGTCTTGGCTGGTCGGTTTTTTGACATTGGCCAAAACGCTCTCGAACTGGAGCTGGTCCGCCTTGAAACCGGGGGTGCTCGCGTTGGCGAGGTTGTTCGAAACCACCTCGAGCCGGCGCACCGCCGTCAGGTTCCCGGAAAGGGCCGCATACATGCCGCTGTTCATCGAGTGCCCCCTAGCCCAGCCGCTTCATCTTGCCGCGCAGCCGGATGATCGCCTGGCTGTGCAGCTGCGAGATGCGGCTCTCGGTGAGATCGAGCACCGCGCCGATCTCCTTCAGGTTCAGCTCCTCGTAGTAGTACAGGGTGATCACGATGCGCTCCTTCTCGGGGAGGGCGTCGATCGACTCGGCCAGGCGCTCCACGGTCTGGCGCGCGATCAGCTGGCTCTGCGGGCTCTCGGTCCCCTTGTCCTCCAGGACGTCCAGCAGGCCGAAAGGTGCGCCGTCCTCGTCGTGCCAGGCGTCGTCCAGGGAGACGAAGGACAGGAGGTGGATCTCCTCCAGGAGCCGGAAGTAGTCCTTGAGCTCGAGCCCCATGGCGAGCGCCACCTCGTCCGAGGAGGGGTTGCGCCCCAGGCGCTGCTCGAGCTGGGAGAACTCGCGCTCCAGGCGCTTGAACTTGTCCCTGAGGCTCCTGGTCAGCCAGTCCTGCGCCCTCAGCTCGTCCATGATGGTGCCACGGATGCGCTGCTCGGCGAAGGTTTTGAACTGCACCCCGCGCGAGGGATCGAAACGCTCGGCTGCCGAGATGAGCCCGATGACCGCCGCACTGCGCAGGTCGTCGCGGTCCAGGTGGGGGGGGAGCGAAGAGGCGATCCTGTCGACGATGAACTTAACCAGTGGCAGGTGGGATACCACCAGTTCGTCTCTCGTGAGCGGCACTCCGCGGTGCGCTTCCTGTTCGTACGCCTTAAGAAGACAGTTCATGATTTCTCCACTCCTTGCATCGTGCGGCCGGCGGGTCGAGCGGCGTGGCAACGGCGCCCACGGGACCCTCTGTCGTCAGTTGCTGTGCCAAGGTCGCAAAGTGCCGGGTGACCGTGGCATCGGGGAACAGGCGGCTGAGCGTTCCGCGCCGCTTGCCGGATTCGACGAGCAATTCGTCGTGGAGGATGCAACCCGCGTACTCCAGGGAGACCTCCAGGAATTTTCCGGTGATGGCCGAGAGCTTTCTGAAGAGCGCTGCCCCCTCCTCAGCGTCCCGGCACCGGTTAACCAAAAACTTGAACTTGAGAGCGCCGTAGCGCCCGGAAAGGGTCTTCACCATGGTGTAGGCGTCGGTGATCGAGGTCGCCTCCGGGGTCATCACCAGCATCACCTCGCGCGCCGCGCTGGCAAAACCGGTCACGTTGGCCGGGATCCCGGCGCCGGTGTCGATGAGCACCATGTCGAAGTGCTCCTCGAGCCGCTCCATCGCCTGGAACAGGGCCAGGCGCTCGCTGGGCGAGAGCGAGTGGTACTGCTGGGACACCGTCCCGGCCGGCAGGAGCTGTACCCCCTGCCCCAGGTCGACCAGGAGTTCTTCCAGGGTGTGCTCGTTGGCGAGCACCTGGCTCAGCGAGTAGCTGGGGAGGATGCCGAACTGCAGGCAGAGATCCCCCAGGCCGTGGTCGGCATCGACCACTAGGACCCGCTCGCCCCTCAAGGCCAGGGCCTCGGCGAGGTTGATGGTGACGCTGGTCTTGCCGACCCCCGCCTTGCCGCTGGTGACCGAGATTACCCTCAAGCCTGCGCGGTGCTCGCGGCGGGGTGCGCCCGACACGCGTTTTTTGGCGTTGCCCGCCAGCTGGCGCAGCATGTCGGCTTGATCTGTGGTGCCACGCGAAGCTGTCATCGAGCGGACTCCTTGACCATCAGCGCAGCGAGTTTCTTGGCAGTTGCCACTTCGATATCCTCGGGGACCTTCTGACCGGTGGTCAGGTAGGAGATCGGGAGCTTGTGCTTTAGGTGCGTGTTGACGATGCAGCCGTAGCTCTCGCTCTCGTCCAGCTTGGTGAACAGTAACTTGGAGATGGGGAGCCCGCCGAAGGTGGCGACGATCTCGTCCAGCTCGCGGCCGCGGGTGGTGGCCGACATGCAGAGGTAGGTCTCGATGGCCGGGTGGCACTCGAGGAAGGCCCTCAGTTCGCCGAGCCGCTCGGAGTCCTTGTGGCTTCTCCCGGTGGTATCGACCAGGATCAGGTCCTTGTCCGAGTGGCGGGCCAGTACCTTGGCGAGCTCCTGCTCGTTGGCGGCCACCTCAAGCGGCAGGTCCATGATCTTCGCGTAGGTCTTCAGCTGCTCGATGGCGCCCACCCGGAAGTTGTCGGTGGTGACCAGGGCGACCGAGGCGCCGCGGTTCAGGGCGTACATGGCGGCGAGCTTCGCGATGGTGGTGGTCTTGCCGACGCCGGTCGGTCCCACGATCGCCATGATGCGCGGGCCGGTCTTCTTCATGCGCAGGGAACCCGAGCACTTGATGCGGGCGGCGAGGTTCTCGACCAGCTGGGTCTTCAGGGTGGCCAGGTCGGCACCCGCCTCGGCTGCACCGGCCAGTTCGCCGATCAACAGTTCCACGGTCTCCGGGGCCAGTTCCTCGTCGCGCAGGGTCCGGGCCAGCTCGGCCAGGGGTCCCTGAGGAGCCTCGGGCTGGGCGGCGACCACCACGGTCTCGGGAGCGACGGCCGCCTCGACTGCAGGGGCCGCGAGTTCCACGACCTGCACCGGCTCGGCCTGGAACACTGCCGGTTCCGGCGCCTCGACCGGCTCGGGTTGGGGCTCGGCAACGACCGGTTCCTGGAAGCGGGGGATCTGCAGGCTGGCGAGCTGCTCGCGCAGGGCCTGCGGGTCGAAGGCCGGCACGGCCGAGGACTGGGCCTGCGGCGGCTGCGCATCGGCGGACGGGAAGGTGAGCGGCTTGGCTTCCTTGTTCCCGGCGACGGCGCTGAAGAGGAGCTTCTTGATCTCCTCGAGCTCTTCCTTGGCGAAGGTCCTCGGGGCCGGTTCGGCCTCGGCGGCCGGGGCCGGGGTTGCAGCCGCGGGTTGCACCGGCTGGCTGACGGCCTCCTTCTTGGCGAGCGCCTCGACGCGCTGCTTCAGTTCGCGCACCTCACGGGCCAGGGGGCCCAGCATCGAGTTCTGGAACTCTTCCTTGGTGGAGAGCTCGCGTGCCGGCGGTTCCGGCTCCTCGCGGTACGGGTTGGGACGCTGCACCGGACGGGGCTCCAGGGCTGCGGTCACCTCGAAGTACGGCTTGGAGAAGAAGCCCAGGATCCCTTTCTTGCGCTCCTTCTTGGAGGAGAGGATCATGGCGTCCAGCCCCATCTCGGCCTTCACCATTCTGAGCGCTTCCGACATCTCGCCTGCTTGGAACGTTCTAACTAGCATTGAGCACCACCACGCCTAAGGATTGGATTTTTATGTTGGGCGGGATCTCGTTGTGCGAGATGACCGCCAGGTTGGGCATGAACCGTTCGGTAAGTTTCTTCACGTGCCGCCGGATGGTCGGCGAGGCCATCAGGACCGGCAGGGCGCCCGCGGCGTCGAAGCGCTCGGCCTGGCGCCGGATGCTGGCCAGGATGCGCTGCGCGGCCCCCGGCTCGATGGCCAGGTAGCTCCCCTGCTCGGAGAGCTGGACCGCATCGGCGATGGTCTCTTCGACATCGCGGTCCATGGTGATCACGCAGAGGGTGTCGTCCTCGCGCTTGTACTGCTCCACGATGTAGCGCCCCAGGCTCTGGCGCACGAACTCGGTGAGCATCTCCGGGTCCTTGGTTACCCCGCCGTAGTCGGCCAGGGTCTCCAGGATGGAGCGGAAGTCGCGGATCGAGACGCTTTCCTTCAGGAGGTTCTTCACCACGCGGAGCACGGTACCCAGGGAGAGGAGCGAGGGGACCAACTCCTCGACCACCTTGGGAAGGGTCGCCGCGACGCCGTCCAGAAGCTGCTGCAGTTCCTGGCGCCCCACCAGCTCGTGGGCGTGCTTCTTGGTGATCTCGGAGATGTGGGTGGCCAGGATGGTGGTGTTGTCCACCACGGTGTAGCCGGAGACCTGGGCGGTTTCCCGGTCCTTCCCCTTGATCCAGACCGCCGGGAGCCCGAAGACCGGCTCGGTGGTCTTGAGCCCTTCCAGCTGGCCGGTGGCCCCGCCGGAGTCCATGGCCAGGTACTGGCCGGAGAGCTCGCCCCCCCCCACCTTGGCACCGTTGATGAGGATGTTGTACTCGTAGGGCTTTAACTGCAGGTTGTCGTGGATGTGGATGGGGGGGACGATGAAGCCCATGCGGTCGGCGAACTGCTTGCGGATCGAGCGGATCCGGTCCAGGAGTTCCCCCTGCTGGCTCGCGTCCACCATCGGCACCAGGCCGTAGCCCACTTCCAGTTCCAGCATGTCCAGCGGGCGGATCGTGCTGACCTGGTCCTGGTCCTCGTCGGCGCCCGCCTGGGCGATCGCCAGGGTTTCTTCGACCTCCTCGACCTTCTCGCGGGCCATGCGGCTCACCAGGTAGGAGGTGCCGGAGAGGAGCAGGAAGGCGAAGTGCGGGAAGCCCGGGATCATCGCGAAGGCGAAGAGCACGCCCGAGGCGACCAGGAAGGCCTTCGGGTAGTTCAAAAGCTGCCCGGCGATCTCGTGGCCGAAGTTGTTCTCGTCGGCGGAGCGGGTCACGATGACGCCGGCCGCGGTGGAGATGATGAGCGCCGGAACCTGGGCAACCAGCCCTTCCCCGATGGTCAAGAGCGTGTAGTTGGAGAGCGCCTGGTCCAGCGGCATCCCTTTTTGCCAGACCCCGATCACGAAGCCGCCGATGATGTTCACCAGGACGATCATGATGCCGGCGACCGCGTCCCCGCGCACGAACTTGGAGGCACCGTCCATGGAGCCGTAGAAGTCGGCCTCGCGGGAGATCCTCTTGCGGCGGGCCTTGGCTTCCTTGTCGGTGAGGATGCCGTTGGAGAGGTCGGCGTCGATCGCCATCTGTTTACCCGGCATGGCGTCCAGGGTGAAGCGGGCGGCGACCTCGGCCACGCGGCCGGCACCCTTGGTGATGACCACGAAGTTGATGATGACGAGGATCAGGAAGATGACCGCGCCCACCACGTAGTTGCCGCCGACCACGAACTGGCCGAAGGCCTTGATGACCCCGCCGGCGGCCTCGACACCTTCCGAGCCGTGCAGGAGGATGAGGCGGGTCGAGGCGATGTTGAGCGCCAGGCGGAACAGCGTGGTGACCAGGAGAATCGAGGGGAACACCGAGAAGTCGAGCGGCTGCACCGTGTAGAGGCAGACCAGCAGGATAACCAGGGCGATGGTGATGTTGGCGGCGAGGAAGATGTCCAAAAGGATGGCCGGCAAGGGGACGATCATCAGCGCAAGGATCCCGATCAGGGCGAGCGCCATGTAGATGTCCGCGTTCTTGCTGGGAGTAGGGACCTCGAGGGTCTCCACTGCGCTGCTGGCCATAAGTTCCGTTCCTTGTCTGTGCCGGGGGGATTACTTGCGCAGGGAGTTGTGCAACCGGTATGCCAGCCGTCGGAAGGAGGTGCCACGGGGAGAATTTTGCCAGTGAAACCGCGTAGAGAGCGGATTTGAGGTCGTGGGGGAGCCGCCGGAAAACCGGCGTTATTCACGTCATTTTTCTCTTACATAAGTCAAGTTTTTGACCAAAAACCGGCGGGACGCCGGCAGCGCCGGGGGGAGTTTTTTGGGGTTGTAAAAATGCCTGAGAGCCGCTATCTTTGCAATTTTTAAGATCGGATGGAGGACCATGCGCACCAGCATTTTCTTTCTCATACTGCTTCTGACAGCGGGCCTTGCCGGCTGCACCAGCTACATCCCTGCGGCGAACCTTCCCCTGGTCCGTGGGGATCAGGAAACCGTCAAAGTGGTGACCATTCCGCTGCCGGTGATCGCCTCCAGCCCCAACGAGGGGATCACCTACGGCGGGCTCACCGCGTTTTTATTGCATAACCAGAAGGACGAGGTCACCACCCTCTTCGCGCCGCAGGTGAACTACAACGAGAATTTCGGGGTGAGCGGAAGCCTCTACGGCGCCTTTTACCCGTCACCCTTGCGCAGCATCGAGGTGAACCTCGCCAAGTCCGGGCGGATCAACGAGGACTACGAGATCAAGCTGCGCGACCAGGACCTGTTCGACCGCAAGCTGGAACTGAATGCCTTCATCTTCGGTTTCCGGGACGGCTCGGCCCGTTTCTTCGGTTTCCAGTCGCGCAGCAATTCCAAGAACGAGACCAACTATACCGACCAGGAGATCGGTTTCACCTTCTCGGCCGGCTATCCCGTCCCGGTCCTCCCCAGCATCCAGATCGTCTTCGGCGAGCGCTACAAGGATGTCGAGATCAGTCCCGGTGCCGTAAAGAAGCTCCCCTTCCTGCGCGACGTGCCGCGTTTTGCGAACATCCCGGGAGCCGACGGTTTCACGGCGCACGCCCAGCAGCTCGCCCTGGTGTACAGCTCGGTGGACAACCTGGTGATTCCGACCACCGGTATCAGGGTGCGCGCCAGCGTCGAGGCGAGTCTGACCGCCTTCGGCAGCAGCGCCGATTACCGGCACTACGAGGCGGAATTCAAGGGGTACTACCCCCTGATGGATGCCCGATTCATCACGGTCGGGCGGGTGGGCTACAACCAGACGCTGGGAGGCGACGTCCCCTTCCTGGAGCGCAGTATTCTGGGGGGCGAGAGCACCCTGCGCGGCTACGGGCGGAACCGGTTCATCGACAACAGCTACCTGTTGTGCAACCTGGAGGAACGGATCAGACTGTTTCGCTGGGAGGTATTCGGGGTGCGGGCCGACTGGGAGCTGGCCCCCTTCATCGACCTGGGGAGCGTGATGAAGTCCCTGGACGAGGCGGAGCCCAAGAGCTTCGAGTTCAACCCGGGGATCGGGTTCAGGGCGGTGGTGAGCCCCAACATCATCGGCCGCATCGACGTGGGCTTTGGCAAGGAAGGTCCGGCGGTGTTCGTGGGGCTGGGCTATCCGTTTTAACGGCAGGGGCTAGGGACTGGGGACTGGGGGCTAGCGAGAACCGAATCGTTCGATCTGCCTCTGCCGCAGCCGTGGCCTCCAGTCCCTAGTCCCTAGTCCCCAGCCCCTGTTTTTGCCCCTGCCGGGTCCCCCGGCGCTCCAGCTCGTGATCGATGCAGTTCAGCACCTCGAACTTCTTGAGCGACCACAAAGGGGCAATGAGGTCGGCCCGGTTGCCGTCGCCGGTCAGCCGGTGCACCACGATGTTCGGGTCGAGCCGTTCCAGGAAATCGCAGACCAGCCCCACGTAGCCGTCCCGGTCCAGCATGGGCACCCTCCCCGCCTGGTACTCCTCCGCCAGCCGGGTGCCGCGCATCACGTGCAACAGGTGCAGCTTCACCCCGTCCACTCCCGCAGCATTGAGAAACTCCGCCCCCGCCAGCATCTCCTCACGGCTCTCCCCGGGAAGTCCCAGAATGACGTGGGCACAGACCCTGATGCCGCGCTTTTGACACCCCGCGAGCGCCCGGTTGAACGAGGCCAGGTCGTGGCCGCGCCCGATGGCGGCAAGGGTCCGGTCCAGGTGCGACTGCAGCCCGAGTTCGAGCCAGAAGTAGGAGCGTTCGGCGTACCCTTGCAGGAGGTCCAGCGTCTCCTCGGGGAGGCAATCGGGGCGGGTGCCCACGATGAGCCCGACCACGTCCGGCACGGAGAGTGCCTCGTCGTAGAGTTGCCTCAGCTTTTCAACCGGCGCGTAGGTGTTGGAAAAGGACTGGAAATAGGCGAGGAAGCTCGTGGCCTTGTATTTACGGACCATGACCTCTTTGGAATGTGCCATCTGGGCGGCCACCGCGGCCCCCTCGAGGATGCCGTAGGAGCCCGAGCCCCGGCCGCCGCAGAAGATGCAGCCGCCGGTGGCGACGCTGCCGTCGCGGTTCGGGCAGGTAAAGCCGGCGTCGACCGAAAGTCGCTGTACCTTGCAGCCGAAGACCCTTTTCAGTTCTTCGGAGAAACTGTTGTAGCGCTGCATCGTCGTGTAATCCCCCGGGCGCACAGTAGCACACTCAGGCGCCAAAGGCGATAGGGGGCCACGAGCCCCCAGCCCCCAGTCCCTTTTCTTATTGCCTCCCCCTGGCAAAGCCTGTATCTTCGAGGGCGTCATGCTTAACTCTTTTTCCGACCACGCAATTCAGCAGCTCCGCGCAGCAATCGCCGATGCCGGCGGCAACGAGGTTTTCTTCCTGGGACGCACCGACGACGCCCGCCTGGTGGTGGACGTCGAGCCGCTGGCCCGCGGCAACCGCGACGCCGTCGCCGCCATCATGATCGCCGCCTCGTTCGGCGACGTGGTCATCCACAACCACCCCTCCGGCCACTTAACCCCCTCGCAAGCAGACATCGAGATCGCCTCGCTCCTGGGTAACCAGGGGGTCGGTTTCTACATCATCGACAACAAGGCGGAACGCTGCTACCAGGCGGTTTCGGCCTTCACTCGCCGGGTGGTGGAACGCCTCGCCTTCCCCGAGGTGGAACGCTTCTACGCCCCGGACGGGGTGCTGGCCCAGGCGCTCCCCGGCTACGAACACCGCCCCGAGCAGACCCGCATGGCGCTCATCCTCGCCGAGGCCTTCAACGACGAGAAGGTCTCCGTCGTCGAGGCCGGCACCGGCACCGGGAAATCGCTTGCCTACCTGCTCCCAGCCGTGCTCTGGTCGGTGCGCAACAAGGAACGGGTGGTGGTCTCCACCAACACCATCAACCTCCAGGAACAGCTGATCCAGAAAGATATCCCCTTCCTGCAAGAGCACCTCGACCTCGAGTTCCGCGCGGTGCTGGTCAAGGGACGCGGCAACTACCTCTGCCTACGCAAGCTGCAAACCAACGCCGCCGACGCCTCGCTCTTCAAGGACGAGACCGCCGAAGAGCTCGACGCCATCGTCCTCTGGAGCAAGCAGACCGAAGACGGCTGCCGCAGCGACCTCTCCTTCATCCCCAAGGACGAGGTCTGGGAGGAGCTTGCCTGCGAATCGGACCAGTGCGGCCGGGTCAAGTGCCCCAACTACACCCGCTGCTTCTTCTACAAGGCACGTCGCGAGGCCGCCGGCGCCGACCTTTTGGTCGTGAACCACGCACTCTTGCTCGCCGACCTGGCCGTGCGCCAGGAGACCGGCTACGACGCCACCGCCATCCTCCCCCCCTTCACACGTCTGGTTTTTGACGAGGGGCATCACCTGGAGGACGTCGCCACCAACTTCCTCTCCAGCCAGGTCTCCCGGCAGGGGCTCATGAAGCTGCTGGGGAAGCTGCAGCACCCCCGCAAGGCGCACCGCGGCATCCTGCCGCAGCTCTCCACCCAGCTCTCCGCCGCGGTCCCCGAGTCGCAGGACGACCTCTACCTGGAGATTGCCGAGGTGCTGGAGGGGAGACTGATTCCCAAGCGGGTCGCCATCAACGACGCGGTGGCCCGTGGCATGGACGCCATCGGGGACGCCCTGGTGGAGAAGCTGAAGCACATAGGGATCGAGCAGAAACTGCGGGTGACGCCGGAGATCCAGGCCTCACCGCTCTGGAAGAAGGTAAGCGCAGAGGTCGAGACCATGTGCAAGGAGCTCTCGGACTACGCGCTCCTGATGCAGACCTTCCTCAAGTCCTGCGAGCGGCTCTCGGACAAGGTGCTGGAGAAGCTGGCCGGCCCGCTCACCGACCTGCGCGGCGCCAAGGGGCGCATCGAAACCGCGGTCGAGGCGCTGCACTTCTTCACCAGCCAGCAGGAAGACTACTGCCACTGGTTCGAGCTGAGGAAAGGGCCCCTGGTGAAGCTCTGCTCCTCGCCGCTCGAGGTGTCCGAATCGATCAAGAAGGTGATCCTGGACCGCTTCAAGACCATCGTGCTCACCTCGGCGACGCTTGCCGTGGGCGAGAAGTTCGACTTCCTGAAGCGGCGCACCGGCATCGCCATGCTCCCCAAGGAGCGGGTGAGCGAGCTCTTGCTCCCCTCCCCCTTCGACTACGCCCACCAGGCCTTCGTCGGGGTCCCTTCCGACATGCCCGAACCCGCCTCGCCGCAGTTCGAGGCGCGGCTCTGCAGCCACCTCCTGCAGGCACTGAAGATCTCGCAGGGACGGGCCTTCGTGCTCTTCACCTCGTACGACCTCCTGACGCGGGTGGCGAACCGCCTGGCCGAACCGCTCAAGGCCGCCGGGCTCACCGCCATGCGCCAGGGCGAGACCAACCGGCACCTGCTCTTGTCCCGCTTCCGCACCTCTCCCAACCCGGTGCTCTTCGGCACCGACTCGTTCTGGGAGGGTGTCGACGTGCAGGGGAAGGGGCTCGAGCTCGTGGTGATCACCCGGCTCCCCTTCCGCGTCCCCACCGAACCGATCCTCGAGGCGCGCAACGAGCACATCGCCGCCAAGGGGGGCGATCCCTTCATGAGTTACACCGTGCCGCAGGCGGTGATCAAGTTCAAGCAGGGGTTCGGCAGGCTGATCCGGAGCAAGGAAGACCGCGGCGCCGTGCTGGTCCTGGACTCCCGGGTGCTCACCAAGAACTACGGGAAAATCTTTTTGACGGCGTTGCACGGGGTTCAGGTGAAAAAGGAGCCCGAGGAAGAACTCTGCCGGCAGATGGCGGCGTTCTTCGGACCGATGGGCTAGCAGCACACCGTACTGTCAGTTCTCCCTTCCAACTGGCCGTCGTCCTGCCAAAAAGCTTCCTGCCCCTTTCCATCTTGTGCTATCGTACGCTGCGTCCAGACACTAATCCTGCGAATCCGGAATCAACGTGAAGACCACTACCATTGTCGTTCCCTGTTACAACGAGGCGGAGCGGCTCAATCCAGACCGTTTTCTCAAGGTTCTCCAGGAAGACCCGGGACTGTCATTTCTTTTTGTCAATGACGGCAGCCGTGACACAACGCTTCAGAGCCTGCACGCCCTGAGAGACAGTGAACCGGCCCGCATCAACGTGCTGGACCTGGAACGCAACTCCGGCAAGGCAGAAGCGGTGCGCCGAGGCATCCTCAAGGCGATCGAAGGCCCCTGCGCGTACGTGGGCTACTGGGACGCGGACCTTGCCACCCCTCTCGAGGCAATTGCCGAATTTTGCTCCATTCTGGATGGCGGTGGGGTCGATGTGGTCCTCGGCTCGCGGGTCTGCCTGCTCGGGCGCAGCATCGAGCGCAAGGCCTGGCGGCACTACATTGGCAGGGTGTTCGCGACCTGCGCCTCGCTCTTGCTGCAGCTCAAGGTCTACGACACGCAGTGCGGCGCCAAGATGTTCAAGAACGCCCCGATCCTGCGGCAGGTCTTCGGCACCCCCTTCAAGGTGAACTGGACCTTCGACGTCGAGATGATCGGCCGTTTCCTGCTGTTGCAGCACCGGACCGGCGAGGAACTGGCCACGTCCTGGGTCGAGCACCCGCTGCGCGAATGGGCGGATATCAAAGGCTCCAAGATCGGGGTGAAGGATTACCTCAAGGGGGCCTTCGAGTACTGCACCCTCTTCTTCCACCTGCGTGCCGCCCGCAGCAGGTACCTCAGCTATCTCACCGCTTCGGAACATTCCGGAAACCACACCACCCCATCCCCTTGACAGGAGGGGCCGGGGGGTGGCTGAGCTGCCAACGGCAACGACGTGGCACCCTTCCCCCTCACCCTGTCCCTATCCCGCAGGGGGAGAGGGGACCCAGTGGACGGCTTTCCCCAAATTCCAAAAAATTCCCGGGACTCCCGGATTCTCCAGATAAAACAAAACGCCCCGACCGATTCCGGCCGGGGCGTTTGTTGTTCGGGGACTTCAGGTACTTACTTCTTCTCTTCTTTCTTCGGCTGCATCGCGTCGTTGAGGATCTTCACACCCGCCTTGGAGGCGCTGATGGAGGCGGTCAGACTGTCGCGGGCCAGTCCCGGATTGTGGAAGCCGTCGCTGTTCTCGGCGGTCCAGTACTCCCACAGGACGTGCGCTTCTTCGTGCTTCTCGCGGGCCTGCGCCAGCACGGTCTCGGGTACCCCCTGGCGCTGAGCGGCGGCGTAGGTGTCGATCAGGCTCCCCAGCCAGTACTCGGCCTTGCGCATCTTACCCTTGGTGTAGTTGCGGATGGTCTCGATCTGGTACTTCTTCTTGGCCGCGCTGTCTTTCGGGTGGCAGCCGAGGCAGGCCGCCTGGACGTCGTTCACCGGACGGATCACCGAGTGGCTGGAGAACTTCTTGCCGTCTTTGCCTTTCTTGGCCGGCATGTGGCACTGGTGGCACTGGACCCCCGCCTTGTCGTGGGTGCTGCCGGCGTAGGTCTCCGCCTCGGGGTGCTGCAGCTTGATCAGGCGCGCACCGGTAATCGCGTGCTTGAAGTCGTAGAAGTCGAGCTTCTTGTAATGCGCCAGGATCTCCTTGGCGTTTTTCAGCGGGAAGTGGTTGGTGCGCCCGTCGTCGTACTTGACCGGCTTGCCGTCGCTCCACTGGCCGCCCGCGTTGCAGTTGTACTCGACGTGGCACTGGGCGCACATCATCCGGGAATCGGTTTTTTCCATCACGCCGATCTTGCGGAAGCCGCGGAAATCGATCACCTTCAGGTCGGTCTTGCCACCCTTGGAGAAGATGTTGCCGCTGGTGTTCTGCTGTACGGCCTGGATCAGGGCGTCCCGGATCACGCGGGGCTGGGTGCCGTGCGGATCGTGGCAGGAGATGCACCCCAGCGGGTTGTCGACGGCCTTCACCACGTCGTTCACGTTGGAGGTGCGGTCGAACTTGCCACCCTTGTCACCCAGGAACTTCCACTTGAGGGTGAGGTCCGAGGTCTTGCACTGCATGCAGGTCGGGTTGCCGGCCATGGCCGACTCGGGGATCTTGGTGTTGGGGCCCTTGTCCTCCAGGATGTCCCAGGTCTTGCCCACCTTGTCGTAGTTGGCCCAGCCACCCTTGAACTGGTAGCGGCCGCCCTGGAAACGATCCGAGGCGAACTGGTCCACCACCATGTAGGCGTGCCCGCGCGGCTCGGTGTGCTCGAAGGTGAAGCCGTGGCCGGCCAGGAGCTTGTCCTGCATCGGCGAGCGGCCACCCGGGACACCCTTCTCTTTCCGGGCGCCATTCGGGTCGTAGTGCACCTCGAAGAAACTGTCGTACTGGCTCTTGTGGCAGGTGCCACAGACCGCGTGGTCCAGGCGGGTCACCGGTGCCTTCGACGAGTCCTTCAGGTGCTCGTCGAGCTTGTCGTGGCAGGTCTTGCAGGAGAGTGCCGCATGCTTCGACCCTTCCTTCAGCGCCTTCACCTCCTCGTGGCACTCGTAACACTTGGCGCGTCCGTCGTTGACCGCTTTCGGGGCCGGTTTCGCCTTTGCGGCAGTGGTGAGACTTGGGAGCGCCAGTGCGCTCAGCACGCCGGTGCCCAAGGCTGCAGCCAGGACCAGGTTCCTCTTCAGCATCGTTTCCTCCTCAATTGCACGGGTAGTGGTCCAGGAGAGATCAAACCGTGTCCTGAACTGTTGGGTTGCATCAATTATAAATGTCACAGCGACAATAAAATCGCGGCTACTTTAGTGGCATTGCAGGCACAAAAAAATGACCGAAGTCAAAAGCCGCTATCTAGCGGGAAAATATCTGAATGATCTTCAACGTGAAGAGAACCTGCCCGCTGAATTGTAAATCCAGGTCGAGTGTTGGCAACGTGCTAAAACTATGAGCGCACTGTTGGCTAAAATTCATACATCACCATCTCTGCCGGGAAGCGGAAGTTGAAACCTGAGCGGCGAACGTGAGTGGTACCCTGACTAGCGCGAGCAAATTCTTCACGTTTTGTTATCATCCTGCAGGGGAGACTGCAGCCGTTGCTGTCGGTCGCGGCGTGCTGACCGTGACGGGAACGAGTCTCCGATCACGATGCGCAAGGAGCAGTCATGAAAGTTGGCATTGTCGGATGTGGCTTGGTGGGGTCGACGGCGGCCTACGCCATGGTGATGCGCGGGGTGGGGCGGGAAATCGTGCTGGTGGACTACAACGAGGCGCGCAGCCGCGCCGAGGCGAACGACATCTACCACGCGGTCCCCTTCGCCCACCCGCTTACGGTGCGGGCCGGCAGCTATGCCGATCTGGCGGGAAGCCGTGCGGTCGTCATCGCGGCCGGGGTGAACCAGAAACCGGGCGAGACCCGGCTGGAACTTCTGCAACGTAACGCGGCGGTGTTCCAATCGGTCGTGCCGCAGATACTGAGCTATGCGCCGGACGCCGTCCTGGTCATCGCCACCAACCCGGTGGATATCATGACCCACCTCACCATCCGCTACGCCAGGGATTACGGCGTCCCCGCCAGTCGCGTGATCGGTTCCGGGACCATGCTCGATACCGCACGCTTTCGTACCCTGTTGGGCATCCACCTGGGGGTGGACCCGCACCACCTGCACGGCTACGTGCTGGGCGAACACGGGGATTCCGAGGTACTCACCTGGTCCTTGGTGACCGCAGGCGGGATGCCGCTCGAGGAGTTCTGCCAGCGCCGCGGCGTGCGTTTCGACGAGGAGCAACGCCAGCAGATCGACCGGGACGTGCGCCGGGCAGCCTACACCATCATCGAGGGGAAAGGGGCGACCTATTACGGCATCGGCAGTGCGCTGGCCAGGCTCGTCGAGGTCATCCTGCACGATCAGCGCGCCATCCTCACCGTCTCCTCGGCCACTCCCGAGTCCTGGGACGGCCCGAGCGTCACCTTCTCGCTGCCGAACCTGGTCGGCGGTTCGGGGATCCTGGCGACCTTCCCCCCCACACTTACCGCGTCCGAAAATGGCGCGCTCTGTGCCAGCGCGGAAGTCATCGCCAACGCGGTGCTGGGTGTGTGAGTGAGCGACCCGGCAGTGCAACTGGTAAAAAAAAGCGCCCTCGCAATCGCAACGCCCTTGCTTAAAGTGTTGAAACGGTGACCCTGTAAAGAAACAAAAACTCCCACTATTCCTGATGTTAAGGAAGGTGGGAGTTTTTGTTTTTCTTCGGAAAATATCTTCCCAAGGATTTTGAACT
>NZ_BLXZ01000013.1 GCF_014193675.1 Geomonas limicola | reverse complement strand
GCACCATGAACAACTGGTCCGGGGCACGCTTCGAGTCCTACTCGGGCGGCGGCGGGGCGCACCTGTCGCACGTGGCGAAGACGGCCAAGGCTTCGGAGGGGTGGAACAACTGCACGCCGTGCCACAGCGGTGGGGCTGCCAGCCACCTCATGACGCTCCCCATCAAGGACCACCAGGCGAACGTGACTGTTGCCGTCGATCTCCAGTACCGCTTCTCCGCGGGCACTGCGCCGCTGTACGATTCCGGGAAGAGCTGCTCGAACGTATCCTGCCACGCGGTGAAGACCGGCAGCTTCAGCTACTACTCGTACAACGCGGCAACCGATGAGTACGACTTGATCACGGTGAACTACGGTGGTGCGCAGCGTACCCCGGCCTGGAACGTGACCGGCCAGCAGTGCGCGGCTTGCCACGGCAATCCGCCTGCGGACGGCAGAGTCTGGCACAGTGGTCACCACGGCAACCAGGGGCTGACCTCGAGCCTGAATCAGTGCCAGTTGTGCCACCCCGACGTGAGCAGCGTGAACGGCCAGGGGACGACGATCACCAACCTGGCGCAGCACCGAAACGGCACGCTCAACGTGCAGGCAACCTTCAAGTCGACCTGCTTCGGGTGCCACTAGGACTAGGGAGGGCTCGGACCGCTGAACCCGGTCCGAGCCGTGCTGAAGATACCAGCGGGAACTATGTGAGGAGGATATCCGCATGAAACGATTTGTGACGATCTTGATCGCGTCCGGCTTTATGGGAACGCTGCTGTTGTGGGCCACGGTGTGCGCTGCGGAACCGGTACCCGGGGGGACGACGCTGGCCACGGAAAGTGACCTCCCGTCGCTGCCGCCCAGCGGCAAGGTGGTGAGCGATACGGCCCCGCCCAAGGCGGTAGTGGGCATGATCTGGGTGGATAGTACCAGCAACATCGAGTACATCTTCGACGGCAGTAACTGGGTGCCGCATACTGCCGCGGTCGAGCAGCCGCCGCAGTAGGGGAGGGTAGGTAACGGCGGCGCAGGCGCGTCGTTAAGTTTACGCAGGGAAACTCCCCATTCGGACGGCAGTTCGGCAGGTGACGCCCGATTCCGTCTCGTTTCCCTTGATGTCCCAAAGATAAGGCCAGATCCTTTCCAGGATCTGGCCTTATTGTCTAGCCGTTCTTTGTCGTAGCGCTGGTCCAGTTGTGTGCCACCAGCTGGGTCGTAACCGATCAGCCCTTCCCACAGCCGTGCAGCGCTCCGAGCCTGCACAGGACCACCACCAAAAGCACTGCCAGCCATGCCATCCCGACCGCGCTAATCACGACTTCCATAACCTTCCTCCTTGTGCCAGCCGCACACCCGCCGGACCGCGTTCGCTCAGGGGCTTTTGCGAGGCCCCTCGTTGCGGCTACTTACCTGGACCAGGACGCAACTCACGAGCCGAGGGGACCTCTCAGTTCGTAGGGCCAAGCCAGTATCCCACCGTCCAGGAATCCGGCCTTGGTAAAACCGGCCCCGTTCAGGATCTGCTGCGCCTCATACCCTCTCAGGCTGATCTTGCAAAAGGCGATGATCTCTTGATCCCGGGGGAGTTCAGAGAGACGGTCGCGCAAGGCACCCAGCGGGACCAGTGTCGCTCCCTCGATGCCCACTTCCTGAAATTCTGCCGGGGAACGCACATCGAGGAGGATAAACTGCTCGCCCTGGTCCAGCTTGCGTTTGACCTCCTGTGGGGCGAAACCTCTGGCGATGCCGACCAGTTTGTTCTTCATGATGTCCGCCGCGACAATCAGGTTGTCCATGGCGGCGGAGTAGGGCGGCGCGTAGGCGAGATCTGCCTGGGCCAACTGCTCGACGGTCGCGCCCAACCCGATGGCGAGCGCTGCGGCGTCGAGGCGCTTGGCTACCTCCCCTTCGCCGACCGCCTGCAGCCCGAGGAGTTTTCCGGTCCCTTGCTCGGCCACCAGCTTGAGCAGGATCGGTTTTGCACCCGGGAAAAAATGGGCCTTGTCGGGAGCCGGTGAGAGCACCGTCTCGACCGAAAAGCCGTGCGCCAGGGCCTCCGCTTCGGTGAGCCCGGTCTTGCCGGCGGTGAGCTCGAAAACCCTGACGATGCTGGTGCCGTTCACGCCGCCGAAGCGGGCCTCGCCTCCGACCGCGTTGATCCCGGCAACCCGCCCCTGTTTGTTGGCGGTGCTTCCCATGGGGAGGAACACGCCTTTGCCGGTGACCCGGTGGGTTGTCTGGCAGCAGTCACCGCAGGCGAGGATGTCAGGATCGCTGGTGTACATCCCGGCATCGACTGCCAAGGCACCCGTGCTCCCGATCTCGAGCCCTGCGGCACGGGCAAGCTCCACGTTGGGGACCACCCCCGTTGCCAGGATCACCAGGTCGGCCGGCAGTTCCGCCCCGTCGACCATTACCTTCTCGACCTGCTCCTGTCCGGTAAACCCGGTTACCCGGCAGCCGGTGCGTACCTCGACCCCCGCGCGGGTCAACTGGCGCTCCACCTTGACCGCCAATTCCGGATCCAGCACCCCGGGCAGCACCTGCTCCTTAAGCTCGAGCAGGGTAACGCGCATCCCTTTCTGGCACAGCGCCTCGGCGGTTTCCAGGCCTATGAGGCCGGCCCCCAGGATGCACGCGGCCGCGCCCGGGAGCGCATGACTGCGCAGCAGTTCGGCGTCCTCCAGTGTCTTCACCGTGGCGATCCCCTTCAGGGTGACCCCCGGCAGTTTGGGAACTACCGGCGCACTGCCGGTCGCCAGCACCAGGCGGTGGTAGCTGAGCCGGGAACGCTCCCCGCTGACGCGGTCCTGCAGCTCAAGGGACTTCGCTGCTCGGTCGATGGACGTCACCTCGGTGTTGGTTCGGACGGTAACCCCTTTTACCTTGCGGAAGAAGTCGCTGTCGCGGACCACCCCCGCCATGGTGCTCATGAGTTCCTTGATCCTGGGTACCGCGTCGGACACGTAGTAGGGGATACCGCAGGCCCCGTAGGAGATGAAGGTGCCACGGTCGATCAGCACCACCTCAGCCTCGGGGTTGCTCCTTTTTGCCTTCGAGGCGGCCTTGGCGCCGGCGGCGTTGGCGCCGATGACCACGATGCGCTGGTTCATGCAATACTCCTTTGTCGACGGGTCTGAAGAGGCGCCGACAGCTGATGCCACAGGTTTCGGGTGTGGTGGCGGGCCTAAAACAGGGAAGGGAGAGGACGCAACAGGTTCAACCGGCGTTCCGCATCGAGGAGGATCCCCTCGGTGGTGCGGTGCTCCTCCAGGAAGGCCCGGACCGCTTTCCGATCGAAGCCGGGTGCCTGGTGCGCCTTGGGAAGCATGTTGATCAGGAAGTCCTCGAGGTCCCGGAACAGGACCTCGGTCCGAAACAGCACGGTCTCCTCGGGGAACCACCCGGGAAGTGCATGCATGGCACGAATGGCTGCATCCTGGGCGGGGCGCTCGTCGCCACTGCCCGCAGCAAACCGGAGCTTCGCCTCGATGAACGACCCCTGGTACCCCGGCTCGATGACGACGATGTTACCGCCATCCCGCAGCAGGTGCGCCGCGCCCAACAGGCTCGCCTGCATCTCCTGGGGGGGGACATGATGCAGGGAAAGGGTGTAGAAGACCAGGTTGAAGCTCGCCGCAGGAAACGCCGGAACGCTCCCGGACATCGGCAGGTACTCTATGTTGGCGGCTGCGTTGGCCTGGCGGGCCTGTTCCAGTGCGGCAGCATCCGGATCGATGGCGACCACCCGGCGGGCGTGGCGGGCCAGGTCCCCGGTGATCCTGCCCTTGCCGCAGCCGATCTCGAGGATCTCCTTGCCATGGATCTCGGTGTGGGACAGGATGGCAGCGATGAACTGGTTCTTCGGGTCCTGGATCACGGCATGGGTTCCTCGGGGGGAGCGCTCTCGCCTGCGCTGCGGGGCGTGGCCTGTCGCGCCTGCTTCTCCGCCAGGCACCGACGTGCCTTGTGCACCATCTCCAGTTCGGTTGCGTTCAAAAAGTGCGGGGAGCTGTCGTTGCCCAGCGACTTGAATATTTGGTAGCGGGTACAGCTTGCAAAGTCGCCGCGACAGAGCCGATGCTTGATGATCTCTGCGGCTTCCGGCAGACCCTCCATACAATCATCAAAAAAACGACAACATTCCAATAGTTCACATGACATGATGCAGAGCTCCGGTTTGACGATTCACTTCTGGAGAATTTCGCGGAGGGTAGCCTGAATCGTTGCCGTGCTGGTGCCGCCTCCGAAACATCCCATTCCAGCATAGGGATCGTAATCGCGGATCTCGGCGAGCAGGCGTTCAAGCAGCGCAGCTTCACGGGTATAGCGATCCGGGTGCTCCAGTATCGCCTCGAACTCGCTCAGTAGCCAGGTCGGGAATTCGTCTGCCTGGCGCAGTTCCCTCGCGGTGCTACGCAACAGTTCCAGTTGTTCCAACCTGCTCGACACGTGCTCTCCGGGTACTACCGGGTTCGCTACTGCGTTGCGGGGGAGACGTCCTGTTCGCGCCGCACAGGACGTTGGACGGAACTAGGTTCAGGATGGTTTGAAATATATATATTAAAAGCTGAATGTGCAACAAAAAAGCGCAACCTGCAGCTGCCGATGCCGGCAGTTCGGCCAACCTGAGTCGGCGATCTCTGCTTGACAGTGAGTATTAGAAAGGCTATAAGATATGAAAATCTGAATAACCATATGGAGGTGCTTCGATGCCTATCTTCGAGTTCCGTTGCCTGCCGTGCGGTACCCGCTTTGAAAAACTGCAGAAGGGGGATACGACCGAGTTGCCCAACTGCCCAATCTGCGGCGCATCCGAGGTGGAAAAAGTCCTGTCGCCCTTTGCCGCGACCGGAAACTCCAAGTGTACCCCGATTGGTTGAAGGGCCTAAAGGCGCCGGTCCGGCGCCAAAGACCGCGGTAGCTGCTGGAGCTGTCGAGTGAACCGGCAGGGCACCAGCTCCCCCAAAAAGGAAAGGGTCACGTCGTACGGCGTGACCCTTTCTTGCGTTTCAGGGGGTGCTGGCTCTGGCGATAGCCGCAGGAGACGTCTCTGTCATTGCGCAGCGAAGCCATACTTTGCCAGGACCGCCTTGGCCTCGTTGCCGTGCAGGAAGGCGAAAAAACCGGCGGCGTCGGGGTTTTTCGCACCGGGGCCGGTGAGGGCCATCGGGTAGATAATCTTGGGATAGAGGTCCTGGGGGACCGTGAAGAGGATGCGTGCCTGCCTGGCCTGCAGCGCATCGGTGCGGTAGACGAAGCCGCCATCAACCTCGCCGCGCTCGGCATACATCAGGCACTCCCGCACGTCGCGCGCCATGATGAGCTTCTTCTCGAGCTGCTTTTCCAGCCCCACTTTCTTCAAGGCCTGCACGGCGTACTCGCCGGCCGGGACGCTCTTGGGGCTGCCGATGGCAATGCGGTTCAGCCTGGTGAGGTCCCGAAGCGAAGAGGCCTTGCCGGGCTGGCCGGCAAACACCAGGGTGTTGAAGGTGAAGGTGGCGACACTGGAAGGCTCGACCAGCTTTTTCCCCTTCAGGTAGTCAACCCACTCGACGTTGGCCGAGATGAAGATATCGGCCGGTGCACCGCTTTCGATCTGCTTGGCGAGTTGTCCGGAGGCACCGTAGTTTTTCAGGAACCTGGCACCCGGGTGCGACCTGGTGTAGCTGTCGGAGAGTTCGTTGATGACCTCTTTCAGGCTTGCCGCTACCGAGAGGTGGACCTCACCAGCCAGGACCGGGGTTTCACAAAGGGTGAGACAACACAGGACCAGCAGGCCTTGTAACAGTGATTTCATGACGGATGCTCCTTTGGTACGGCGCTCTTTGATAGTGGTTGAGATTCCTGTCGCGATGGATCGGCTGTGGGCTGGCTCCACCCGAACTGCGGCGAGTGCGGCAGGGTGCGGCGTCGGCGCTGTATCTCTAATTACATAACGCGTGCCAAGGTATCCATGAGGTAGCGCGCCCAGTGATTGCAGGGACTTACTTGGGAGCACAGCCGTGCCGACCTGCGGAGGTTGATCAAGAGACCGGCACCTTGCCGAGAAAACCGGCAGGTCTGCTGCCAGTGCTGTCGGCGTCACTTCACGCTCTGGCACGGTGGTTACTTCGCGATGCGGGCGTACTCTTCGGGGGTGTTCAGGTTCACAAAGGCGGTCCCGGCGGGGTCGAGGCGGGAGAGTTCCTCGCCGGCCAGGTAGCGGATCTTCAACTGCGGGTAATAGGCGTAGGCGCAGAACTCGCCTCGCTTGAGTTGTTCCTTGATGGGGTTGAGGCAGCTTTTCGCGTAGAGCGCGAAGAGCGGCTCGAACCCGTGTGCGGTGCGGGGTACCACGGCGTCGTGCCCCTCGCGCAGGGTGCATATTTTCTTGAGGACTTGGGCGCTGGGGTAGGCGAGATCGCAGGAGGCCACGAAGACGTAAGGGGACGGCGCCTGGGAGAGCCCGGTGTAGAGCCCCCCGAGGGAACTGCCCGGAAACTGGTCGGCAAGGATGGGAAGGCCGTAGTCGGCAAAACGCTCTTCCCGGTCACCCACCAAAAGGATCCGGGAAAACTGGGCCCGAAAGAGTTCCAGCACCCCTTCGAAGAGCGGCCGGCCGGAAACGGGCAGGAAGGCCTTGTCCTGGCCCATGCGGCGGCTCTTGCCACCCACCAGGATGACCCCGGTTACTTCCCGTTCCCACATCTCTGGCATAGCGATACTCTCAGCCCTTCGATTCCGGCTTTTCATCCTCTTTCGGATTGATGATCTTGCCGTCCTCTTCGCTCGCCTTCTTGAAATTCCTGATAGCGCCACCCAGGGAGGAACCTAATTGAGGAATCTTTCCCGGACCAAAAATCACCAGCATGATGACCAAAAGTACGATAAGTTCCGGCATCCCGAATCCAAACATCTGGCACCTCCTCGTCTGACTGTGGATTGCTCGACGGCCCTTTGTTTATACCAAAGGGGTGGGGGACTGTGCAAGACGTTTAGGAAATTTTAAAGGATCTTTTGACGCCTGCCCGTCCACCAGAGCGTCGAAGTTTGCCGGGCCTCTCCGTGAGAGGAACATCGGGGACTGCCCCATGTGAACCCTTCAGGGTTAGTATTATTAGAAAACATTTACTTTGCCGCTCTTTGTGCTTTATTTTTACCTGGGCGCACGACGACCCGCAGACTACCAGGAGCCGGAGGCCGCGTCGCGACACCGGCTACCTCACGAGGAGAACGACCATGAGCGGATGCGGACAGGTGAAGGTAATCATGCTGGCAGTTATCGTTGCGCTGGTGGGAGGGTGTGGAGGCGGCGGTGGTTCCTCTCCGGGGGGCGGTTCGGCGCACCAGATTTCCGGGAGCGTGCGCAACGGAGGTACCGGGGTTTCCGGCGTCCGGGTCGCCCTGGGTGGTGCGGGGAACCAGGTCGTCTTCACCAATTCCACCGGCAACTACCGCTTTGGCGGCCTGGGTAACGGCAGCTACACGGTCTCCAGCACCAAGAAAGACTACTCGTGCCTCCCCCGCAGCGAGAGCCTCACGGTCAACGGGTCCGACCTGGTCGCCTCCAACGTCACCGCCACCCCGAACCCGCCGGTGTTTTACGTGGTCGACGACACGAACCACCTGGCCCGGCTGGACCTCAACGCGCAGAGCGTCACCATCATTGGCGACACCCAGACCTTCCTCAACGATATTGCCTTCGACCCGAACGGAAACCTCTACGGGATTTCGGGAGACCAGCTCTACCGCATCGACCTGCAAACTGCCCAGGTCACTCCGGTCGGGCCGTTGGGTACCAGCGATGCCACCTCGCTGGAATTTAGCGCCAACGGCACCCTGTACACCGCCAATACGGCCCTCTACAGCATCAACCCGTCGACCGGCCACGCCAGTTTGCTGGGGAGCGGGGGCGACATCCAGTACAAGTCGAGCGGCGACCTGGTTTTTTTGGGGAACCAGCTCTTCCTCACCTCCATCTACAACACCTCCAGCAACGCGCTGGTACGCCTCAACCCGGCATCAGGCGTGGCGACACTGGTTGGCACGATCGACTACCCGGACGTCTTCGGCCTCTCCTCCAACGACCAGGTCACCCTGTACGGATTCAGCGGCACCAAGGTGCTCGACATCAACACGACCAGCGGGAAAGGCCGCGTCATCTGGGATACCCTGGGAGCTAACGGACTCACCTCCATAAACGGAGCCGCGGCACGCTGATTCGCAAGTACACGCTGTAGTAAAACGCTCCAGGGCCGGATCGCCAGATCCGGCCTTTTTTGCCCTTTAAGTGACTTCGGGAAGGGCGTCAACTGAATCCCCTCTCCCCCTGCGGGAGAGGGGCCGGGTGAGGGGGAAAGGGGCCACAGCTAGTGCTGATGGCGCTGTCATCCATCTTTCGGCCCCCTCCCGGCCAGGGGAGGCGGGGAAGTGGTTCCCGTGCCCGATGCCGCGAGCCGTCGTCCTCTTGTTTTATTGAGTAGAACCGAATGTCGATAAAAAAACTAAAGATAGCCCTAGGGAATCCGATAGTGATTCGGTAAAGCAAATCTTACCAATCGCCCCCGACGATCTGCCTGTTTTACAACGAAAGTACCTGTCGGTAGCCACAGGCTCGCACATGCCGCAGCTGCTTTCTGAACCGAAGGAAAGGAGACAGCCATGAAGTGGTTTTACAACCTGCCGGTTTCGGCAAAACTCTTGTCCGGATTCATAATGGTGGCGCTCATTGCCGGCGGCATCGGCTACCTCAGCATCTCGAAGCTGAATGCTCTCGAGGCGACCGGGGAGGAGCTTTTCCTGCACAACACCAAACCGCTGGGTGATCTGCTCGACGTCTCCACCGATTTTCAGAAGCAACGCAGCTACCTGCGCGACCTGGTGCTGGACCGGACCCCCGAGGAGCGCGCCAAGCACCTGGCTGCGCTTAAGGAACTCGACAAACAGATCCGTGACTCGCTCAAATTGGTGGAGGACCAGGCCCGCACCCCGGAGCTCAAGAAGGCCGTTACCGCCGTGAGCGGTAGCCTGTCCGGGTTCGATGGTGTGGCCCAGAAGATCGCCTCCCTCGCCCAGGCAGGGAAGAGCGAGGAGGCGTTCAAAGCGCTGCGCGACCCGGCAAGCGCCCAGGCGGTGAAGGTTGCCGACGATGCCATCCAGGCCCTCTCCGATGTCGAGGTAGAGCACGCCAAGCAGAAAAATGATCTCAACGTGGCCACCGGTAAGGCCGCAATCCGGCTTACCGTGATGCTGGTCCTGGGCGGGGTGCTCCTGGCCATTGGCTTGGGCATCCTGATCTCCCGTTTGATCAGCGTGCCGCTTAAAAAAGGGGTGGAGTTCGCGGTGGCCGTGGCTGGTGGCGACCTGACCCAGAAGATCGAACTGGACCAGCAGGACGAGGTGGGCAAACTGGTTGCCGCCTTGAACCTCATGGTGGAGAAGCTGCGCGAGATCGTTACCGAGGTGAAAGCCGCAACCGACAACGTCGCCGCAGGGAGTCAGGAACTCTCTTCGGGCTCGGAAGAGATGTCCCAGGGGGCGAGCGAGCAGGCGGCCGCTGCCGAGGAGGTCTCTTCGAGCATGGAGCAGATGGCATCCAACATCCGGCAGAACGCCGACAACGCAACGCAGACCGAGAAGATGGCGACCAAGTCGGCAGCCGACGCCCGTGAGGGGGGTGCCGCGGTGCAGGAGACCGTAGTCGCCATGAAGGAGATCGCCGGGAAGATCAACATCATCGAGGAGATCGCCCGCCAAACGAACCTGCTCGCCTTGAACGCGGCGATCGAGGCGGCGCGCGCCGGCGAGCACGGCAAGGGGTTTGCGGTGGTGGCGAGCGAGGTGAGGAAGCTTGCCGAACGCAGCCAGAAGGCCGCGGCGGAGATCTCGGAGCTCTCGGCCCACTCGGTGGGGGTCGCGGTTCGGGCCGGGGAACTTCTGGCCAGCATGGTGCCGGACATCCAGCGTACCGCCGACCTGGTCCAGGAGATCAGCGCCTCGAGCAAGGAGCAGGACAGCGGGGCGATCCAGATCAACAAGGCGATCCAGCAACTCGACCAGGTAATCCAGTCCAACGCCGGTGCCTCGGAGGAGATGTCCTCGACCGCAGAAGAACTCGCCTCCCAGTCCGAGCAGCTGCAGAGCACCATCTCCTTCTTCAAGGTGGAGGATCGGCACACAGCCCGGTCGGCCCCCACGACGAAGGCCGTCGCCCGGCCCAAGCTGAGCCAGGCGAAACTGCCGGTGCGCGAGGCTGTGCTTTCCCGTGCGGCAGGCGCGAGCCTCAGGCTCGACACCGGCAGCGACGAGGCCTTCGAGAAGTACTAACGCACCAAAAGCATCGGGGGAGCGCCCAGTTGAGGCCTCCCCCGCGCCGCTTCCTCCCCCCACTCCCCGATAGCCCCCCTCGCCCTGCTCGTTTCCTTTCTCCCCATCCCGTTGTCCGGCATCCACCCCCTTTCCGAAGGGGATCATCAGGCTTGCGTCGACCTGCCAGATGCGCCATGCGAGGGACAACCATCAGCGCCTGGTCGGGCGCGTCTTCCGGTGGGGAAGGGGAGTACGATGCTCAGGAGTTGATCGGGGTCTGGCGCGCCTCGCTCTGGGCGGAGGCCATACGCGGGAACAATTTTTCAAGAGGCAGGAGTGGGGGCTTAACGTTATCGGACCGCTGCAGTTGGTACCGGACGCGAAAAGGGCGCCATGGCGGCGCCCTTTTGGTTGTGAACAGCTGCGGGAAGTTTTGGAGACCTAGCCCCGGAAGTGGCGCACCAGTTGGTCCAGTTCCCCGGAGAGCCCGGTGAGGGCTGCCGCGGCCCCCTCGATCTCCCGGGAGTTCTGCGCTCCCAGGCTCACGGTCCCGGAGATTTGCTGCAGGCTGTCGGTGATCTCGCGGGTGGTGGCCGACTGCTCCTCGGCCGCGGTGGCGATCTGGTTGATCTGCTGGGTGACCTCGACGATGCGGCGCTGGATCTCCTCCAGCGCGTGCCCTGAGCGGGCCGCCTCGACGGTGCCGGAATGCACTTCCTGAACCCCCTGCTCCATCGCCTGCACGGCCTGCCGGGTCTCCGCCTGGATGCTGCGGATCATCTGGCTGATCTCGTGGGTCGCCTTGGTGGTACGGTCGGCCAGGGCACGGACCTCGTCGGCAACCACGGCGAAGCCGCGTCCCTGCTCGCCGGCACGGGCCGCCTCGATGGCGGCGTTCAGGGCTAAAAGGTTCGTCTGGTCGGCGATGTCCTCGATGGTCGCCACGATGCTGCCGATCTGGTCGCTGCGCACACCGAGCTGCTCCACCACCGCCGCCGAGTGCTGCACCCTTTCCGCGATCCGCTCCATCCCCTCCACGGTGTTCTGGACGATGCGCGCCCCTTCCAGGGCGGTCTGGCTCGCGAGATCCGAGTTCTGCGCGGCCAGGTGGCAGTTGCTGGCGATGTCGAGACTGGTGGCTGCCATCTCCTCGCTGGCGGTAGCCGCGGTGTTCGCCTGGCCCACGATGGTCTCGGTAGAGTTCGCCATCTGGTGCGCGTTGCCGTTCAGCTGCACCGCCGAGACCGTGATGGCCTGGGCGCTCTCGTTGACCCGCTGCATCACCTGGTGCAGCTGGTCCACCATCTGGCGCATGGCGCCGTAGATCCCGCCGCGCTCAGGATCGAAGCGGTGGCCGAGGTTGCCCTGGGCCACCTCCTCCGCGATCCGGGCGAGTTCGGTAGGCTCGGTGCCGATCTGGCGCAAGAGCCGCCGGGTCACCAGCACCGACCCGAGAGAGGTGAACAGGAGCATCCCGACAACCGCCGCCACCATCAGGTAGACCTGGTGTTTGTGCTGCTCTTCATGCAGCCGGGCGGCCTGTTGCACCTTGCGGTTCAGGTCGTCCACGTAGTTGCCGGTGCCCACCACCCAGCCAAACGGCTTGAAGAGCTGGGAGTAGCCGCGCTTGGGTTGCGGCTCGGTCTCGCCCGCCTTGGGGAACCAGTAGTCGGTGAAGCCGCCGCCGGCCACACCCTGCTTGATGATCTCCTGGATCAGGTACTTTCCCTTGGCATCCTTGGCGTTCATCCGGTTGGTACCCTCGACCGGCTTGCCCAGGAGGACCACGTTGACCCCTTCGGTGGTGTCGGCCCAGAAGTAGCCGCTCTCCCCGTACTTCATGCCGCGCAGCAGATCCGCCCCCGTCTTGCGGGCCGCCTCGGGGCTAAGCTCCTGGCGCTGCTCCATGTCGGCGACCTTTTGCAGCATGGTAAGGGCAGACTGGACCTCGCTCTTGGCCTGGTTGTCGAAGTCGCTGAACAGGGATTGCCGGTACGATTCCATGAACTTGTGGTAGGAAGCGTTGTACTGGGTCAGCGCGATGAGGCTCACGACCAGTGCCGTTCCGATACTGCTTAAAAGAACCAGGCTCAGTACCTTGGCTCCGAATCCCATTTTTCCCATTTGTTTCTCCTTTCTCCGTGCACCTACTGGCAGTACTGCTGCTGGTATCGGACGAACCAACTGGAAACTGTAGAGTGATTAATGTTATAGTTATTTCATCCGTGTCAGTAAAACCCTGACATTGACTTGCCCCCCCAGCGCAAGCTGGTAGTATTCAGGTGCTGAAAGCTTGATGATGAGGACCTGAGGGTCCGGGAGACTGCAATGGAAGATCGTCCGCTCAAACTGGTACAGTCGCCACCCCGGCAAGAAAGCCCCGGGGAACCGGTTGGTGCCCCGATTGCCGGCAAACCGGCGGCCACCGGCAAACCCGCTGCCAAGGGTGCCAAGAGCAAGGCAGGCAAGGTGAAGACCGTCAAGAAGGGGAAGGCGCGCCCGGCGCTCAGCGAGCCGGAGAGCCCGTTCGACCTCGGTGAAAGCCAGTGGTACCTGAACCGCGAGCTGACCTGGCTCGAATTCAACCGGCGCGTGCTCAACGAGGCGCTGGACGAGCGCACCCCGCTGTTGGAGCGGCTTAAGTTCGTCGCCATCGTCGCCTCCAACCTCGACGAGTTCGTCATGAAGCGGATCGGCGGCCTGAAGCAGCAGATCGGCGCCGGGCTCAACGAACCCACCCTGGACGGGCGCACCCCGCGCCAGCAGGTGCTCGAGTGTCACCTCTCGATCCGCGAGCTGCACGTCCGCGAGCGCGAGGCCTTCGCCAAGCTGCGCCTTCTGCTGGAGCAGAAGGGGATCGTCATCGAAAGCTGGGCGACCCTCACCCCCAAGGAAAAGAAGCACCTGCGTGAGCACTACTACACGAACATCTATCCGCTTCTGACCCCGCAGTCCATCGACCCCGCGCACCCGTTCCCCTTCATCTCGAACCTCTCCTTGAACCTCCTGGTGACCCTGCGCTACCCCAAGGCGCGTGAGTTCTCCCTGGCCCGGGTCAAGGTGCCGGTGGGGCTCGGGAGCCCGCGCTTCATCCGGGTAGGGAAGGGGGACCACTTCATCCCGCTGGAAGAGGTGCTGATGCACAACCTGGACATGCTCTTTCCGGGGATGCACATCGTCTCGTGCGAGATCTTCCGGGTGACCCGCAACGCCAATACCGAGAAGGACGAGGAGGAGGCCGACGACCTGATGGCGATGATCGAGAGCGAGCTCAAGGAGCGGCGCTTCGCCCCGATCGTGCGGCTGGAGATCGGCGCCGGCATGGAGCCCCTGCATCGCGGCAGGCTCGCGGCCGAGCTGGAACTCGACGAGGAGAACGACGTCTTCGAGGTCCCGGGAATGCTCGCCCTGCGCGACCTCTTCGAGCTGACACGGCTCGACTACCCGCGCCTGCACGACCCGGCGCACCACCCGATCGATCACCCGCTGCTGCTTAGCCAGCGCAACATCTTCCACACCATCCGCGACGCCGGGTCGCTTCTCTTGCAGCACCCCTACGAGTCCTTCGCCACCTCGGTGGAGCGCTTCCTGCGCGAGGCGGCCGAGGACCCCAAGGTGCGCGCCATCAAGATGACCCTCTACCGCACCTCCACCCAAAGCCGGATCATCGATTCGCTTTTGTTGGCGGCGCAAAACGGCAAGCAGGTCGCGGTGGTGGTGGAGTTGAAGGCGCGCTTCGACGAGGCGACCAACATCAGGCTCGCCGAGCAGATGGAGGAGGCGGGGATCCACGTGACCTACGGGGTGGTGGGGCTCAAGACCCACTGCAAGGTGATCCTGGTGGTGCGCCAGGACTACCAGGGGCTCCGGCGCTACGTGCACATCGGCACCGGCAACTACCACGCCGGGACCGCCCGCATCTACTCGGACCTGGGGCTTTTGACCTGCGACGAAACCATCGGCCAGGATGTCACCGAACTCTTCAACTACCTGACCACCGGGTTCTTGGCGCGGCGCAACTACCAGGCCATCGTGCCGGCCCCCAAGCTCTTGAAGAAGGCCCTCCTGGAGAAGATCGAGCGCGAGGTGGCGCTGCACCGGGCGCAGGGCGGAGGGCTCATCCAGTTCAAGATGAACGCGCTGGAGGACGGTGACATCGTCAAAGCGCTCTACCGTGCCTCCCAGGCCGGCGTAAAAATCGACCTCTACGTCCGCGACACCTGTCGCCTGAGGCCGGGGATCCCGGGCCTCTCGGACCAGATCCGGGTGGTGAGCATCGTCGGGCGCTTTTTGGAGCACGCCCGGATCTACTACTTCAGAAACGGCGGCACCGAGGAGTACTTCATCTCTTCCGCCGATGCCATGAAGCGCAACCTCGAGGCGCGGGTGGAGATCCTCTGCCCGGTAGCCGCGCCGGAATTGACCCGCGAGATCAGGCAGATCTTCGATACCTACGACGCGGACCACCGCTCCGCCTGGGACATGCTCCCGGACGACAGCTACCTGCAGCGCCATCCGGCCGAGGGGGAGCCGGCCGAGGGGACCCACCAGATGTTGATCGCCCAGGCCGCCAAAAGGCTCAAAGACTCGCTCAAGGAAAAGAAGAAACTCCCCCACCACTGATAGGTGGTAAAGCCTGTCCCGGAGAGCCGGATGAACCCCTACCAGCGCCTGCAGAACGCCCTCAACCTGGACCCCGTGGACCGTGTCCCGGTCATCCCCCTTTTGGGGGCCTACGGTGCCCGGCTGACCCGGGTTGCGCTGAAAACCCTGTTCAGCTCCGCGGAGGCCTACGTCGCCGGGCAGCAGGCGCTGCAGGCGGAGTTCGGTTTCGACCTGGTGCTCGCCCCCTTCGATTTCAGCGCCTTCGCCGAGGCCTGCGGAGGCGAGGTGGCCTGGCACGAGGAGCAGGTCCCCAACACCAGGCGTCCCCCGTTTCGGCGCCCCGAAGAGGCGCTCAGTCACCCGCTACCGGACCCGTGCAGCAGCGGCAGGCTGCCGGTCTTCCTGGAGGCTACCCGCCGTCTGGCCGATATCTACCGGCAGCGGGTTCCGATCGTGGCTGCGGTTCCCGGCCCCTGCATCTTCCCGGCGCTGCTTTTCGGCCTGGACCGCTGGATAGAGATCCTGCTCTTCGACGAGGCGGAGGCCCGGCGGCTTTTGGCGCACACCGGTCCCTGCTTCCTCGCCTGGGCCCGGGCACTTCTCGAGGCGGGTGCCGACTACCTCGTGGTCAGCGAAGGGATGGCGGTCTCCGAGGTGGCGCCGCGCAGCATCTTCGTCCCCCAGTTCCTCCCCCACCTGCTCGACATGTTCCACGAACTGAAGGCCCCCACCTTTTTAAGCGGCACCGGCGGCTCCCTGAACCACAACCTCGACCTCCTGGCCGGCCTCCCCGGGCTGGTCGCCGTCTGCCCGGGCGCCCGGGACGACCTGGCCCGGGCCCGCGACCTTGTGGGCTCCCAGCTCCCTCTGGTGGGGAACCTGGACTGCCACCTGCTGCCGAGCCTCACCCCGGACCAGGTCTGCCAGTTGAGCCTCGCCAAGCTCGACCGCGCGGTCCCGGCCGGTCCCTTCCTCCTGGGTACCGCGGGGGCAGACCTTCCCCTTGCCACCCCCCCGGACAACCTGAGGGCGCTGCGGGCCGCGGTGGACCGTTTCCAGGAGGATCGGCTCGACCAGGACGCGCACGACGTTCTATAAATTCCCCCCGTTGCAGCTCCACTCCCGGTCGTTGTTCTAGATAGAACCAGGATGTTTGATGTCCGTTCATACCCTACAGGAGGGAAACAACCGGGTTCGGCGTCCGCCATTCTCATGAAGCTGGTGATGCACCGGTCGGGGGCTCCCAACTGGTATCGCGCTAACCTCCTGTCGTTACTGCTTAAAAGCCTGGTGACGGTTTCCTGCCTGAGGGGAGCAAAAAAAATGAAAAAAAACTTCTTACATCTCTTGACATCGTATACATTGGGATAAAATTAATTAGTGTGAGCCTATGGCTTCGTTCATCACGATCGCTTTCGTTTTACTGCAGCCACTACCTGTTTCATTTCAGAATGCTGGCGCCAGACAGCGCTCCTCGGTCCCCAGAATCTGCCTGCCACCGCCACTACCTATAGACTTCTCCAGTATCTTGAAAACCCAACGCGGAACGTGCCGGAACTCTCTTCGGCGTCCGCTGTAATACCACCCTGGCGGAACGCGCTCCGGCTGCAGGAGTGCGTCCGCATCGTCAACGGCAGACCTTGAGCAGCGCAAGGAGGTGAATTCGCATCGATTCCAGCAAGGTAGCTTCGCATTGGGCCAGGATGGTAGAGATCATCACTGTTTTGATCGGAGGGATTTATGGAGACAGATGCGTTTGCAACAGTACGTCGCCAATTGGGAGGGATCTCCCGCAGGGATTTTATCAAGTTCTGTACCGTACTCGCCGCGGGGATGGGGTTGCCGCTTTCCGCCGGCGCCCGCATCGCCGAAGCGGTGGTGACCGCCAAACGTCCGCCGGTGATCTGGCTCTCCTTCCAGGAGTGCACCGGCTGCGTCGAGTCGCTGCTTCGCTCCAGCCACCCGACCCTCGAACACCTGCTGCTCGACCTGATCTCGCTCGACTATTCGGAGACGCTCAGCGCCGCTGCGGGTCACCAGGTGGAAGAGGCCAAGGCCGATTCCATCAAGGCCAATAAGGGGCGTTTCGTCCTGGTGGTGGACGGGGCCGTCCCGACCAAGGACAACGGGATCTACTGCAAGATCGCCGGTAAGACGGCCCTTGAGATCCTCAAGGAAACAGCACCCCACGCCGGGGCCGTCATCGCGATGGGGTCTTGTGCCTCCTGGGGCGGTGTGGCCGCCGCCGGAAGTAACCCCACCGATGCCGTCGGTATCGTCGATCTGCTCCCGAAGCAGAAGGTGGTCACCATCCCGGGGTGCCCGCCCAACCCCTACAACCTCTTATCCACCGTCCTCTACTACATCACCTTCAAAAAGCTCCCCGAGTTGGACGAGAAGGGGCGTCCCAAGTTCGCCTACAGCCGGATCATCCACGAAAACTGCGAGCGCCGGCCGCACTTCGATGCCGGCCGTTTCGCCCAGCAGTTCGGCGACGACCTGCACCGGCGGGGTGCCTGCCTCTACAAGCTCGGCTGCAAAGGGCCCGAAACCTACGCAAACTGCCCGACCGTACTGTTCGGTGAGACCGGTGCCGGCACCTGGCCGGTGGGGATAGGACATCCCTGCTTTGGTTGCACCGAGGAAAAGGTCGGTTTCAAGACGCCGCTCTTCACCCTTGCCAACATCAAGGAACTCTCCCCGCCGGTCTTCTTCTCGGAGGCCTTCCCCGACAAGTCCGGGATCTCTCCGGGCATCAAGGTGCTTGCCGCCGGTACTGCCGGAATGGCGATCGGCGTGGGTGGCACCGCCGCCCTGGCCGCCCTCAAACGCAGCGATGCTGACGACGAGGGTGACGAGAAGGGGCGGGGCGACGGCAAGGAGGTGTAGTCATGGCGATATCAAGACGCAAGTTCGTGAAGATCGTCGCCGGCACCGGAGGGGCCCTGGTCGCTTCGGGCACCCCGCTGGCTCCCCTCGCCCAGGCTCAACTCTCGACGGAGCTCCCCCCGCAGGCGACCGGTATCCTCTACGACGCGACTCTCTGCGTCGGCTGCAAGGCCTGCATGTCCAAGTGCAAGGCCGAAAACAACGTCCCCGGAGGCGCGCTCTACAAGAAGGGGAGGAGTACGCCCCCCTACGAAAAAGGGAACCTCGAGGCGAACAACGGGATCTGGGATGCGCCGCGGGAGCTCTCCGGCGACACCCTCAACATCGTGAAGCTGTACAAAAACGGCAACGCCCAGGTGAAAGACCGCGCGGTGAACGGTTACGCGTTTTTCAAGCAGCAGTGCCTGCACTGCATCTCGCCGGCCTGCGTCTCGGTCTGCCCGGCCGGGGCGTTCCGCAAGGACCCGGAAAACGGCGCGGTGTACTACCTGGCCGAGCGCTGCATCGGCTGCCGCTACTGCCAGCTTGCCTGCCCCTTCGGGGTGCCGCGCTACGAGTGGAACTCCGCCTGGCCTGAAGTCAGAAAATGCCAGCTCTGCAGGCACCGCCAGGAAAAAGGGAAAATGGCGGCCTGTGCCGAGGCCTGCCCGACCGGGGCCACCATCTTCGGGAAGGTGGTCGAGTTGCGCGAGGAGGCCAAGAGGCGGCTCGCCCTGCGTCCGGGGGAGGAGTACCGCTACCCGATCCAGGTGGTCGGCTCCAAGGACTGGACCGTGCGCGGCGCGGCGCACTACGTCGCCCAGGTCTACGGCTTGAAGGAGGCCGGCGGGACCCAGAACATCATGCTCTCCGGCATTTCCTTCGAACTTTTGGGGTTCAAGAACAACATCCCGAACTACGATCTGCCACGCCTTACCTGGGCCTACATCTCCAAAGTACTCTGGGTCTTCTTCTGGGTCTTCAGCGCCGGCACCGCCACCTACCAGATCACCCACCGGAAGAAGGATAAGGAGGGGCAATCATGATCGACATGACACGCTACGCAGGACAGACCGCCGGGACGCTGTTGAACCGGCTCCTGGACGACTCGGTCAGCAGGCACCTCGGCATCAAGCTCGATACCCCCTTGACCCGCGTCATGATCTCCCTGATCGCCCTCGCCGCGGTGGTTGCCGGTTACCGGCTGGTGTTCGGTATCGGCGCGGCCAGTAATTTGAACGACCAGTGGCCCTGGGGGCTCTGGATCGGCTTCGATGTCCTGGGCGGGGTCGCCATGGCGGCCGGGGCCTTCATGATCGCCGGCGCGGTCTACATCCTCAACTGGCAGAAGTACAAGTGCATCGCCCGCGCCTCCATCCTGAACGCCTTCTTCGGGTACCTCCTGGCGGCCATCTCCATCACCCTCGACGTGGGACGTTCCCTGGTCATCTGGCACCCCCTGGTGATGTGGCAGATCAACTCGATCATGTTCATCGTCGCCTTGCACCTGGTGCTCTACCTGAGTACGCTCGCCACCGAGTCGAGCCCGATGGTCCTGGAAAAGCTCGGCTGGCAGCGCGCCCTGGACGGGGTGCACCGGATCATGGTGGGGGCGGTGATGTTCGGGGTGGCGCTCTCGCTCTTGCACCAGTCCTCCCTGGGGGCGAACTACCTGATCGTTCCGGGGAAACTCTCGCCGCTTTGGTACAACAAACACCTCCCCTACCAGTTCCTGGCGTCTGCGCTGATGATGGGGTTCTCCATGGTGAGCTTCGAGACCATCCTCACCGGCAAGGTCTTCAAACACTCGGTCCCCTTTGACGTGATCAAGGGGTTGGCCCGGGGCATCATGATCGTCGGCAGTTTTTACCTGGTCTTCAAGCTCTTCGAACTGGTGCAGGGGCCGGGTCTCATGGCCCCCTTCGACGGAAGCCTGGAGGGTGGGATGTGGCTTCTGGAGATGACCGTGGGGGTCGTGCTTCCGCTGTTACTCCTGGCACTTCCCAGCGTGCGCCGCAACCGGAACAAGCTTTTTGCGGTGGACATCCTGGTCATCTTCGGCGTGCTGTTCAACAGGCTCAACGTCTGCATCTTCGGGGTGGCCCGCTACAACACCGCGTTCGGGGGTGACTACTTCCCTTCTGCCATGGAATGGATCCTGACCCTGGGGATGATCGCCTTCGCCGTCCTGGGCTTCAAGCTCTGTGCGAAGTACCTGAACCTCTTCCCCGAGCCGCATTAACGGCAGGGGCTGGGGGATGAAGGCAGGGGCTAGGGACTAGGGACTGGGGGCCAGGGAAAATCTGAGAGTCAGGACCTGGGACGTTAAAGGGCAGCCCAAGAGGCATACGTAGAACTTAGAACAGAGAACTGATTTCGAGTAAAAAGGAGGGCTTTTGTATGTCAACGAGAATAACGATCGACCCGGTCACCAGGATCGAGGGGCATCTTCGGATAGATTGCGAGATAAACGGCGGCAAGGTCACCAACGCCTGGTCGTCGGGACAGATGTGGCGCGGCATCGAATCCATCGTGCAGGGGAAGGACCCGCGCGAGGTCTGGCTCTACACCCAGCGCATCTGCGGGGTCTGCACCACGGTGCACGCCATCGCCTCGGTGCGCTCGGTGGAGAACGCGCTCGGCATGGAGATCCCCCTGAACGCCCAGTACATCAGGAACCTCATGGTGGCGGCCCACGCTATCCAGGACCACCTGGTGCACTTCTACCACCTCTCCGCGCTCGATTGGGTGGACGTCCCGTCAGCGCTCAAGGCCGACCCAAAAAAGACGGCGACCCTGGCCCAGAACCTCTCTAGCTGGCCCATGCACAGCACCCAGGTCTTTTCGGACGCCCAGCAGCGCCTGAAAGCCTTTGCGGACACCGGCCAGATGGGGATCTTCACCAACGGCTACTGGGGGCACCCCGCCATGCGGCTCTCACCCGAGGTGAACCTCATGGCCACCACCCACTACCTGCAGGCGCTCGAGGTCCAGAGAAAGGCAAACATGATCGTCTCCATCCTGGGCGGCAAGACGCCGCACATCCAGAACCTCGCCGTGGGTGGGGTGGCCAACGCCATCAACACCGACAGCCCGGCCACCCTTACCATGGAGCGCCTCTACTACGTGAAAACCCTCATCGACGACCTGGGCAAGTTCGTCAACGAGGTCTACTTCAAGGACGTCTGTGCCATCGGCGCGGCCTATGCCGACTGGACCGCCATCGGCGCCGGTGTGAAAAACTACCTGGCCGTGCCGGACCTCCCCGAGGACGGCAAGGGGATCGCCTGCCTGCTCCCCGGCGGCTACCTCCCCGGCGGCGACTTCGCCAAGTTCCACCCGATCCGCACCCTGCAGGACGAGTACTTCCAGAAAGGGGTCCAGGAGAGCGTCAAGCACTCCTGGTACCAGGGGGAGTGGACCCGCCATCCCTGGGACGAGGAAACCAAGCCGCACTACACCGACTTCCAGGACAACGGCAAGTACTCCTGGGTGAAGGCGCCCACCTTCTACGGGCAGCCGGCGCAGGTGGGTCCCTTGGCCAACGTGCTGGTCATGTACGCGGCGGGACACGAGCCGACCCGGAGGTACACCAATCTTGCCCTCGAGACCGTGGGTAAGCAGCTTGGACAGAAAATCCCGTTGGAGGCGCTGCATTCCACCATCGGCCGCCACGCCGCCCGTGCCGTGCGCGCCGCGGTCCTCTACGAGGTCCTGCAGAACCAGTGGAAGAACCTCATCGAGAACATCGGCTCCGGTGATGCCAAGACCTTCATACGCCCCGAGTTCCCCAAGGGCGAGGTGAAGGGGGTGGGGTACCACGAGGCGCCGCGCGGCGTGCTCTCGCACTGGGTGGTGATCAAGGATGCCAAGGTGAAGAACTACCAGGCGGTGGTTCCCAGTACCTGGAACTCCGGCCCGAGAAACGGTCAGGACCTCCCGGGCCCCTACGAGGCGTCCCTTTTGGGAACGCCGATCGCCGACCCGCAGCGGCCGCTCGAGGTGCTGCGCACGGTGCACTCGTTCGATCCGTGCCTGGCCTGTGCCATTCACCTGACCGACACCGAGCACCAGGAGATTGTCGAGGTGCGCGCAACGTAACGTGTGCTGGCAGGCACCGGACCGACCGCCTGATCCCCCAGATCAGGCGGACGGCCCCGGTGGTTCCTGCAGGAGGTAACACCATGAACATCCTGGTACTGGGCGTGGGCAACCTGTTGATGCAGGACGAAGGGGTAGGGGGGCGGGCCATCGAGGAGCTGGAGAAGCGCTTCAGGATCCCTCCCGCGGTGGAACTTCTGGATGGCGGTACTGCGGGGCTCGAGCTCTTGAACCAGCTGGGCTGCCGCGACGCGCTGATCATCGTCGATGCCGTGCAAAGCGGCAAGGCTCCGGGTACCGTGATCCGTTTCGAAGGGGACCAGGTCCCTGCTGTCTTCCGTCGGAAGATCTCCCCGCACCAGCTGGGCATCTCGGATCTGCTGGCCGCGGCGCGGCTCATCGACCTCTTGCCCAAGCGACTGGTGCTCTTCGGGGTGCAGCCGGCCGAACTGGGGACCGGACTGGAACTCTCCTCGAAGGTCGCGGGAGTCCTGGGGGAATTGACCCTACTGATCGCCCTCGAACTGCAATCCCTGGGCGTGGAACTACTTTTGAAAAACGCGCCGCATCCCCCGGCACTGACCTTGAGCGGGAAGAAGTGGCCCTTGGTACAGCTGAACCCTTGCCAGGTGGTATTGTCCTGACTCCCAAGCTCCGCGCAGTTCAGCACCGACCGGGCCGCTTGCCCCCGGTCGGTGCTGGCCCTCCTCGCCGCCACCTTCCTGGAAACGACTTTTCTTTTGCCTCCCGCCTCCATTTGGTCTAGATTATTTCACTGCGCCGGTCGCCACGGGGACCGCCTGCCGAACCGGCCGTACCTCATCCACCCCGCGCAGTGGGAGCTGCTGTGCAACACATTAAAAAAAAGGTGTCAACCGCGCGTCGGCTGACACGTTATAGCATAGGAAAACGCCTGAGCTGTGGTCCGGTCCTGGCGCTTCTCCTGGTATCCCTGGTCCTGGGTGCCGGGCGTGCGCGGGGGGCGGAGGAACCGCTGTCGCCCGAGTTTCTCGAGTACCTGGGGACGGTCGAGTCGGGCGGCATCAAGGATATCGACAACTTAAGCCTCGAGGAGTTTGTGCAGTTTTTGAAGTCAGCGCTGAAAAAGGCGGTGGGCCAAAAGAAGGACGACCAAGGGAAGGAGAAGGGTAACGAGCATGCCGATGCGCCGAAGCACTAACATGATCCTGTGTTGCCTCGTGGCGCTTTGCTGCCTGGCTGGTGCCGGCGAGGCCGCCCCAACCCCGTACTCCTGGGAGACCCTCTCGCCGGCCCAGCAGCAGGCCCTGCAGTCGGTGCAGGGGAATTGGGACAGTCTGCCTGCGGTACGCAGGGAACAGCTGGTGCGCGGCGCGGACCGCTGGCTCTCCTTGAAAGCCCCGGAACGGGAACGGGCCCGACAGCGCTTCAGTGCCTGGCGCCGGCTGAGCCCGGAAAAACAGGAGCAGGTCAGGCAGAACCTGGCCCAGCTGCGCAACCTCCCGCCCGAACAGCAGGAGGCGATCCGGCAGCGCTTTCAGGAGTTCTCCCGGCTCCCCGAGGAGGATCGGCGCCGCTTGCGGCAGCAGTGGCAGTCACTCCCCCCCGAAACGCGCCGGCAGCTCCTCAACGAGCGCAGGAACGTAAACATCCGTCGCCCCATGCTGCGCAGGTAGCCATGGGGCCGGGCTTTTTCCCGAACCTTCAGCCGCTCCCGCGTTGGCTCTCCCACCGGGGGATTCAGGAGAATCGATGTCGCTGTACCTGAGGGCCTTGGCCCTTATCTGCTGCCTGGTCCTTGGTAACCTGACGACCGCCCGCGCCGCCGACACCCTTTCCTCCGACGAGGCCACTACCTTCTCGACCGAGATCGGCTTCGACCTGGCAACCGGCAGGTACGGCAACACGGTCTCCACGACGACGCTGTCGATCCCGGTGTCGGTTCTCTACCTTCCCACCCCCCGGCTCGACCTGGGGCTCATGATCCCCTACCTGTGGCAGAACAACGACCTGGTGGTGGAGGGAAGGCCGGTTCAAAATCCCTCGGTCCAGGCCGGGCCGGGAGGGATACTGCGGCGCCCTGCGCAGCATAGCCAGGCGGTGCACGGTTTCGGGGACCTGGTCGGCACCGTGGGGTACCTCCTTTTCAAGGAGGGGGACTACGCGCCCCAACTGCGCGGCCTGGCCGCCGTGAAGTTCCCCACTGCCGAGAGCGGCCTGGGGACCGGGGCCTTCGACGAGATCGTCGGGCTGGCGGCCACCAAGTCCTTCGGAGCGTGGTACCTGTACGCGAGCGGCAACTACACCTTTCAGGGGAAAACCTCGCTCTTCACGGCACGTGACTTCGCCGATGGCGAGACCGGGGTAGGGTACGAGGTGATACCGGGACTGCGCCCCTCGCTGGGGGTGCGGGGTGCCACCGCGGTGGAAACCGGCACGGGAGGCACCATGCTGTTGGGTGGCAAACTGGTCTGGGCGCTGAGCGATTCGATCGATCTCAAGGCGTACCTGGACCGGGGGCTCGCAACCGCCGCGCCCGACTGGCAGGGTGGGGCATCACTGGCCTTCAACTTCTAGACAGACGTCACCCACGGTCCTCAGGACCCTGAGCGATCGGCACGGAGCGGCACCTGCACAACCCGGGACGCTTGAACGACTTTTTGGCCGGCGTGGAGCGCAAGGCCTTCCGCATGGCGGCACTGGGGACCGGCAACGAGGACGACGCCTTGGACATCATCCAGGACGCCATGCTCGCCTTCGTCAGGAAGTACGCGGAACATCCGGAGCCGGAGTGGGCGCCGCTTTTCTACCGGGTACTGCAGAGCCGGATCACCGACTATCATCGGCGTTCTCAGGTGCGTAACCGCCTGCGCAGCTTCTTCGGCCTGGGCGACGAACCGGACCGCGAGGACCCACTCGAGCAGATGCCTGATCTCCAGGCGGTCCCGGCCGACCACCGGATTGCCGGGGAGCAGCTGGCCGCTTCGCTGGAACAGGCGCTGCGCCGACTGCCGCTGCGCCAGCAACAGGCCTTCTTGATGCGGGCCTGGGAAGGGCTCGATACCCGGCAAACCGCCACCGCCATGGGGTGCTCCGAGGGGAGCGTCAAGACCCACTACTTCAGGGCCCTGCAGGCCCTGCGTCAATTGTTGGAGGAATTCCGGCCATGAAACCTGAGCTTTCCGACCAGGAACTGGAAAACCAGATCCGGGCAAGGCTCGATGCCTCCCTGGACCAACTGGACCAGGGCACGCTCAATGCCTTGAGCCGTGCCCGCCTCGCGGCACTGTCCGAGGCTCGGGAGCGCCGGCCGGTTCGTTGGCTTCCCTCTTGGCTTACCCCGGCGCGGCTCTCCCTCTCGGCGGTCACCGTGGCGGCCCTGGCCCTTTTCCTGGTGGTTCCGGCCCGCGCCCCCCAGTCCGTGGCTGTCGAGGATCTGGAGGTGCTCACCGCGCCGGAGCAGGTCGATCTCATCCAGGACCTCGACTTCTACCGTTGGTTGGACCTGACGGATGCCACACGGAAGGGGCCGGCGCAGCACCCCTGATCACCTGCGCTACCGTGCAGGCGCCGCAACTCCTTCCCGGTAACCCTGCAGCTTTTACCTGGTAACCCCCGCAGCATGTTTGATCCGCGTGTCCCGTTTCCCTTCCCCCTTTCTCCGCACTGTCCCGCCAGGTACACCTTGCCTGGCCGCATTTCTTTTCCGCCCCCCCCCCCCCCCCCCCCCCCGCTGCTTCCCCGTGCCGATAATCATTCCGCGAGCTTTGCAAAGAACCGTAAAAAAATTGCCCAGGCGTGTCAACGTGCGGCAGAGCCGGGCGTTTAAGCTGGGTATACGGAGCCGGTTTGCCGCTTCGATGCCTGCCAACTCAAGCGGGCGCCAGGGATAGAAACCCCTACCTGTAACGCTGAACACAGAAGGTGCACAGGGTTCACGCTGTCCCGATCCGCCCCGCGCGGTTATCTCTCGGCCGGTGGTCAGCGCCACCGGTACCATGCAAGGAGTCTGCTATGAAGAACGTTGGCAAACTGGCCTGGCTCTGCCTGGCCCTGCTCTCCCTCACCCTGTATCTCGGTGGCTGTAGTGGTGGTGGCTCGACGGCAAGTTCCTCGGCGACAGGCGTGGTGAAACTTGACGTCACCGACGCTCCCGCAAGCGACTACGCCCACGTCTACGTGACGGTGACCGCGCTTGGCTTTCACACCAGCAGCAGTGCCGGGTTCACCGGGTACAGCAGCGCCCGGATGGCCGGCTGGCAGGTAGTCCGACTTGCCCAGCCCCAGACCGTGGACCTGGCCCAACTCGCCAACGGCACCATGTACGCCGACACCAACGGCAACTCCTCGCTGTTCAACAACATCACCCTACCGGTGGGACGCTACCAGCAGCTGCGCATCTTCCTCGCCTCGACCGAGGATGCCTACGTGGGATCCATCCCGGGCCTTACCTACAATAACGAGGTGGTGCTCGCAAACGACAGCACCGAGTATGCCCTGCGCGTGCCGACCGCCGACGAGGGGATCCGTGTCATCCCCGAGGCACCGGTCGAGGTGACGGCGGGCGGCAACACCGCACTGGCCCTCGATTTCAATCTCAACAACGACGTCTTGAAGCTTCCCGCCTCCCAGTCCAGCACCGGCAGTACCGAGTTCCTGCTCAAGCCGAGGCTCGGCTACTTCGACATGGCCACGGTGGGGGCCATCACCGGCACGGTGAGCTTTGGCAACCTGAGCACCTCGCGCATCGTGGTGAAGGCCGAGCAGGTGAAGCCGAACGGTTCCTACCGCGTGGTGCGCCGACTGACCGGAGTCGACAAGACGACCGGCGCCTTCACGCTGTACCCGCTCCCCATCTTCGGCAGCGCCACCACCGCGGTCTACGACGTGCTGATTCGCGGGCGCTACGCCGAGACCTCCATCGTCAAGGGGATCACCGTGCACAAGGGGAGCACGCCGGCCACCGGTGTGAACCTCGGGACCATCACCCTCACCCCGGGAACCGAATTCACCGCGCAGCTCAGTAGCGCCATGCACCCCAGCGGCGCCTGGATCAACTTCTACCAGACCATCGCCGGCGACTCGGTCCCCTTCGAGGTGCGCTACCGCCACCTGAACCCCTACACCGGAAAGTTCAGCACCAGCGTGGAACTCTCCACCGGTCCGCTGCACGTGGCGAGCTACAGCGCGGGGCAACCGCTGGTATTCACCGACGACAATACCAGCCAGGGTTCCTTCTCGGTCGTGGCCGATGCGGGCGGGCTCTACGGCAGGGGACGCATGCACAACGGCGTCTCCGGCAGCTCCGGGCAGGCGGTAAGCGTCACCATGGTGAGCGCCGAATCGCCCCAGGTGACCCTGCCGGCCCAGTCGGGGCAGATCACCGGCATCTTCGACATGACCCTCATGGGGACCGGGACGGGGCACGGCATGGGAGGCGGCATGCGCAACCTGGGTGCGCCGACCCAAGGGCAGCTCTTCGTGACCCACGGCGGCATGGTCATCGACAGCCTCGGCGTGTTAACCGGCGACACCACGGTGAGTAGCGCCATGCAGGCCGGTGGCGGGGCAGGCCACGCGGTGGCACTCGCGAACCTCCCCTCAGGAGTGTCGGGCGCCGTCTACGGCATGTACGCCCTCGGCTGGGGGAGTGGGAAACTGGTAGCGGGGAGTGCGCGCGGCATCGACCTGAGCGGCGGCAACGCCACAGCGACGCTCACCATGAAGTAGCAACGAGTTGGTGGCAGGTACCTCGGCCCCGCGCTCTCCGGCGCGGGGCGTTTTTTTGCCGGCGGCCCAGGCGCCGAGGTAAGGAAAGGGTCGCTCAAGGCTTCCGAGATTCTTGGTACTATTTCATTTTTGCCGTTGACTCTGTTTTTTCTCTGACATATGCTGCGTACGCTGTGTCGGCGAGGGGGTTGTGTTTGGCGAACCTGCCGAAAGGCTGGCAAGACTAGCGCGAACGGAAAAGTCCGTGGGGGCATGCATGGCACTTAAGGATGTCAGGGTACTCATAGTTGACGACGAGGTCTTCTTCCGCAAGGTGTTGCGCGATATCATCGGCAAGATCGGCTTCACCATAGTCGGCGAGGGGGCCGACGGCGATGAGGCGGTACGCCAGTACGTCGCCCTGCGTCCCCACATCGTCATCATGGACATCTACATGCCGGAGAAAAACGGCATCGAGGCAACCCGCGAGATGCTGGCGCTCAACAAGAACGCCAACGTGCTCATCTGCAGCGCCTCCGACTACGACAGCGACACCCAGGCAGCCCTCGATGCGGGAGCCAAGGCGATCCTGAAAAAGCCCTTCGTGCCGCGCGAGATCTACGAGACCGTGAAGAAGGTTTTGGGAGGGAAATAGGGGAGGGGCTGCGGCCGCAGAAAAAATCTCCGACCTGTAACTTTTGCTTGACTGCCACCGGCGGTTTTGCTATAAATCAGGACTCGTTGAGCGGGAATAACTCAGTGGTAGAGTGCAACCTTGCCAAGGTTGAAGTCGCGGGTTCGAACCCCGTTTCCCGCTCCAAAACAAATTCAAGGGATCCTTCGGGATCCCTTTTTTGTTACCCGGTCTGTCCCGCACCTAGCGCACCTGGTCTGTCTGTGACAGCTACGCTCTCCGCCTGAAATCGTTCCGTTTCTGTTCCAGCCTCTCTACCTTGCCCGGCCGTTGGTAAACCATCTTCTGTCTGACTACCTCAGGGGCCTGTCTGCGGCACCAGCGTGCAGCGCACCACCGAGCTTGATACCATCCCCATCAGGTGTTCTCCCAAGGCATGGTCGTGGGTACCGATGTGGCGAAACACGATGCTGCGCAGGTCATAGAGATCGTGCAACGTATCGGTGGTGCCTGACCATCGCCGGCAAAGGCCGGCGATGGCTTTGCAGATCCTGACATGGTCCTCTTCATGCTCAGCGGTGTCGGGGTAGTTGGTGCCCCGCATGGCGTCGTACTCGGCGCGGGCGTGCTCGATGATATTGACCAGGAGATGTTTCAGCCGGTTTTCCACCAGGTGCAGGCGACCACCCTCGGCGTCCCGGACGGCGTCGTCGATAACGGCGATGACCCTGAGAAATCTGCTGTCATACCCATACCCGTGATCACCCCGCTGCTGCCCGTGCTGTTCCATTGAGCGTTCCCTCTCCAAGGCCTTTTCTCCAGCTGAACACGCCGACTGCCGCCGGCCCCCTGTCCTACTTAAGATCGAACGTCTTGCTGAGTTTCAGCTCCACCCGGTATCCTTCGGAGGGGGTATTCGCCTCATACCAGCGGGCGAAGGGGAACATGGTCGCCAGTCCCGCCGCGAATCCCCATGGCTTGTACTTGAACGCCACCTTGGGCCCCGCATACCACTCGTTCTTGGAATCGTTCTGCTTCAAGCCGTTCTTTTCGCTGCTCGCGTTCCAGTCGAACTGCGATTCCGCCCCGATGTCGAAGTAGTTGTTCACGGCGACTCCCCAGGCGGTGGTGCTCCGGAGGTAGGTCGGCTTACGGTAGTCGTGGGCCCCTTCGGTGAAGGTGTAGACGTGGAGCTCTTGGTCGAGGCGGTGCGAGCCTGCCGAGTAGGTAAGGCCAATGGCACCGCCGGCACCCCAGGCGTTGTTGCCGACGAAGTCGACGCTCTTATTGCTGACATCCGTCGTCGGTACCACGAGGCCGAGATCCACCGCCAGGTCAAAGGGAGCCCCCTTCGCTTGGTTCATGAGCACCTTGTGCAGCGCGATGCCGGTGTCGCCGATCCAACCCAGGTGCTCCCCCTTGCCGGTGGCCAGGTTCTTTTTGTGCACGTCGTAAAGGGGGGTTGCCGTGCGGATGTCGAGCCCCTCGGTGATGCCGTAGCGCAGTTTCACCACCCCGACCTTCTTGGACAGCCTGACATTCTCGTTCACCTCGCGGTCGCCCTGGCGGGTCCCGTCGGTCTCGCAGTTCTGGTAGTTGAGCAGCACACCAAGCTTCCCCACGGGGAAACCGGTGCCCGCCGGACCGAAGGCGGAGATGGTCGGGCCGAAGGGGAGGGGGACGGCAGGTGCCTCGGCGCCCCAGGAAAGTCCGGCGCAGCTGCAAAGTGCTGCAAGGGAAAGCGGGATGATGCGCTTGCTGAATTTCATGACGTGCTCCTTTTGCTGTGCGGCAGCGCTTACTGCCGGATGGCGATGAATGCGTTGTCCTTTTGATACGGCACCAGCTTGATGCCAGCTTCCCTGGCCCGGGTTACGCCGCCGTCGATGTTGGTCACCGAGGTAAAACCCTGCTGTACCAGGTACCTGCTGACCTTGTCCGAGCGGTTGCCCGTCCTGCAGAGGAGGGCGATTCTGTCGTTCGGTTTGACGTGCTGCTGCAACGTGGCGAGAAACGCTTTGGCATCGTAGCTCATGTCCTCACGATAGAAGGTCAGGCCCAGGGCACCTTTCACGACCCCCGTCTCCCGCCACTCCTTTTCCGTCCGGATGTCGATGATCTTCACCCCCGACGCCAGGAGTTCCGGGGTCAAGGGGGCATAGTGAACCGTACCCGCAGCTAGCACCGGCAACTGGCACAGGGAAAGAAGCAAGATGGCGAATATCACTGTTTTCATGGCGAGAACCCCCGGTATTGATACTCAGCCCCCCATGGGGAGCCACCTATAGAGCAACGTCGTCAAGTCACTGAAGAGGCCGAAGAAGAGTAAGATCCCAACCGCCATCAAGAGCATGCCGGTGCAGAACTCCATCTTCCGGATGTGGGACCGGAAGCGCTTGAAAAACTGGAGAAAACCGTGGAACAGCACTGCGGAGACGAGGAACGGGATCCCGAGCCCCGCCGCATAACTGGCGAGCAGCAGCATGCTCGTGACGGTCGAGCCCGATGTGCCGGCCGCCATGGCGAGGATGGCGCCGAGTATGGGACCTATGCAGGGGGTCCAGCCGGCGGCAAAGGCAATGCCGACCAGGAAGGTTCCCGCAAGCCCCCCCGGCTTGTTCTGGATCTGGATCCTTTTCTCCCCGAGCAAAAGGCCGAAGTGGAAGATTCCCGTCATGTGGATGCCGAAGAGGAAGATGAGTAGCCCACCCGCCCGCTGCAGCCACGCCAGTCCGTCCTTCATGACTGTCTGGAAGGTGGCGGAGGCGGCCCCGGCCAGGGCGCCCATGGCGACGAAAACCGCCGAGAACCCGAGGACGAAGACCAGGGAGTGCAGCGCCACCGTCAGCCGTACCTTTGCCCCCGGTTGCGCCTGCTGCACCTCCCCGAAGGAAAGCCCGGTGATGTAGGTGATATAGGAGGGGATCAGCGGCAGTACACACGGGGAGAAGAAGGAGAGAAACCCGGCGGAAAACGCGATCCAGAAGCTGAGTTGCGGGCCGAAGTCCATGTCGGTCTCCCCTACAACGTCTTTAAGTAACTGACGACCTTGGGCGCATCCCACTCGATCCCGCCGGTCACCCGCTGCCGGATGATCCCGCTACGGTCCACGATGAAGGTGTCCGGGAGGCGGTTGGCTCCGTAGCGTTGCTGCACCTGCCCGGCGGCATCGCTGAGCAGGTCGAAGGAAACCCGGGTGCGGCGGAACGCTTCGGGGATGTGCTTTTCCACGTTCACCGCGAGGATCACCAGGTCCCCTCTGGGGAACGCCTTGATCAGTCGGTCCATGGAGGGCATCTCGTCGCGGCAGTAGGGGCACCAGGAAGCCCAGAAGTTCACCAGGACGATCTTGCCGCGGTACTGGGACAGGCTTTTGCTCTCGCCGGTCAGGGTGGTCAGCCGGAAATCCGGAGCGGCCGAGCCGACCCGGACCGGGCCGGCGTCGCCCCGGGCTCCCCCCGGCGCGGTCGCGGCGAGCATGCTGAGGGCGATAAGGCAGGCGCAGATGGTGCGGAACAATCGGTTCATGGTGACAACCTCTCGTTGGTGCGGTTTCGCTGCGGTACTTGTTTTAATACCTCAGGCTGAAGGAGCTCCCTCAGCCTGAGGTGTGCGGCAGATGGGTTACTTGGTGAAGGCCTTGTCCACGCTGAACGGCATGGCCTGGTAGCCGGTCGTATCCTTGAGCTGGATTTCGACCGCCGGCTCGGTGGAGCCGTAGTTGAACTCCATGATGTAGGGGTTGGGGTCGCTCTTGAAGGCGCCCGTCGTGATGTCGAAGTCGGCACCGGCGGTCGCCGAGTAGACAAAGACGGAGTCCTTGTCGGTCTGGTACTCGGTCAGCGAGGTCACCGGGCTGTACCAGCCGTTGCCGCGCTGCTTGCCGAATTCCCAGACCTGCTCGATGGTCATCTTCTTCTGGTCGATCTTGTAGATGACGGCGCGGGAGTACTTCATGCTCGGCAGGGCCGGCTGCTCCATGCCGCGGCTGTCGCCGTTGTCAAAGACGCTCAGGAAGAGGATGTCCCCCTTGGATTTGCTGTCGATCTTGAACGCGGTGTGCTGCGTCCAGGTCCAGTCGAACCCCCCCTCGTCGTTCTCGTAACCGGGGCACTTGGAGCCGCCGCTTTGGCACTCGATCTTGTTCCCCTTGGAGTCGACCGGGGTCAGGAATTTGCCCTGATATTCCTTCTTCCACCCTTCCGGGCTCCCCAGGATCCACTTGACCTCTTTGTCACGGCCGATCTTCACCACCGCGGACTGGTGGCGGGAGCTGATGATGATGGAATCGTCCTCGGCGTCATGATCGACGCTGTTCACGTGGGCCCAGTTGCGGCCCGGACCGACGCCGACGATATCCCCGAACTTGTCGCTCGCGTCCTGCTTGGCGAGCTCCTCGGCGGTCATGGTGTGACCGGCCTTGCTTGCGTCGATGTTCAGGCAGACCGCCCCCTGGTCGAGCACCTTCATGTTGATGTCGCGGTACGGGTCGAGGATGTCGAAGAGGCGCCACTCGTCCTTCACAAGGCCGGTTGCCGGCTCGACCTCGATGATGACGTCACGCACGGTGCGGACGTTTCTGCCATCGGGGCGCTTCAGGTTGGAGCTCGCCACCCGGAGGAAATAGTTGCCGTTGGGGGAGTTGTCCATGGAGTGGGAAAAGTCGTTGTAACCGGCGGGGAGCTCGCGGTTGAAGATCGCTTTACCCAGAATGTCGTACTTCACGTAGCGCTGGCCGAAGCCCCAGCTCATGGCGCCGTCGCTATTCTGCTTGAAGCCCATCATGACCCCGGCGTTGTAGATCGACTTCAGGTCGTAGATGGTGTCGGCTTTCATGTACCAGCGGACGTCACCCTTGGTGTCGACGATGAAGTTCTGCGGATAGTAGTTCCACTCGAGGGCACCGCCCGTGGGGTTGTTCCAAACCGCTCTGGTCCCTTTGCCCGCCTTGTGCAGGAAGTTGTTCACGAAATAGAGCCGGTCACTGAACTTCTTGTCGACCTTCTTCACCTCGGCGCTGGAGAAAAGCGCCGCTTTCAGGGTCTTGGTGGCGTTGGGTTCCGAATACACGGGGGGAGCGTAGAGGGTGTAACTTTCCTTGGCCTGCTCCCACTTCCCGTTGAAGAGCTTCGAGTACTGGACCTCGACCGTGTTTATGTAATCGGCGTAGAGGCCGAATACCGGGATGCCGCCGTGGGTCAAGAGGTGCTTGGGGGCGACCCGGTAGCTGATTTCCTGCCCGTCCTTCTTCGGGACGATGCGCACCGTGACATCCTTGAGGACGTAGCCGCCGTTCTTGATGACTGCGGTCAGGGGGGCGATGTCGTAGGGGTTCATGACGACCTCGCCGAGTTTCCCCTGCACCTGGTAGTCGACTTTCGCGCCGCTCGCCCCGCCGATCGCGAGGGCCAAGGTCGGGGCCGCCACCCCGATAAGTGCAGAGCACAACACGATGCGCGCCATTCTTCCTGTTTTCACCACTGCAGCTTTTGGACAGTTCATGCCTGTTCTCCTTTTGTTATGTGTGTGAGGCGGCCTTGGCCGTCCCTCACCGGGGAAGTGTGCCGTTAGGCCAGCTTGCCATGGCAGCTGGCGCTCGCCGTCTGTGCTGCAGTCTGGCGCTTGCGCACCAGTGTCACGATCCAGCAGGCTGCCGCCACCACCAGGAAGAGGAGGATCACGCCGAAGGTGATGACGGTGCACTGCGCCATGTTCATGAAGTGGGCGGGAGGCCAGAGGTACCACCCCTCGGAGTAGAAGTCGGTGATGGCCTTCTGTAGCGAGCTCAGTTGGGCGCCGTCGGGAATGATCGGGTTGTCGTAACCGCAGTCGCCCGTCGGCTTGAACCATTCCGGAGACCACTTATCGAGCGGCAGATGGAACGGGAAGGTCGGCTCCGGCGAGCACCCCTGCACCCCGAAGAGGTCGTCGCTGTGGGCGGCGTGGTGGATCTTGTTGAGCTTTATGCTGTAGAGGACCCCCTTGAAGCTCCCCCAGATGGCGAACAGGTAGCCGACGATCTTAAACCCCGGGTTCGAGGGTTTGAGGGCCGCGACGATGCCGCCGAACGCCATGGCGAAGAAGGCGATCCTGATATAGACGCACTGTTCGCAGGGTCTCATGTAGAGCCAGATCTGGAACACGGAGTGAGCCAGGATGACCATGAACAGGCTGAGCACTGCCATGAAGATCCAGAGAAAACGTTTGTCCTGCCACTGGCTGATGGTTCCTATCGGGTTCGACCTGACGTTGCCGATCATTTCCGAGAGTTTCACGGCGCACCTCCTTATTTGGTCTTTAACTCGTTGATAAGCTGCAGCATCCCGTCGATGGAGGTGATGTTCTTGGTCATGATGAGGTACTTCCCGTTGACGACGAAGCCGGGGACACCCTGGATCTTGGCGACGTCATAGGACTGGTCCCACTCTTTCAGGAGTGCCTTGACCTGGGGATCGTTCTTCGCCTTGTCGAACTCGGCCTTGGTCATGCCGACTGCGTCGAGACCGGTCTTCAGGTAGGCATCGGGGCCCGCATCCCAGCGCTCCTTCTTGTCGTGGTAGGCGGTGTAGTAGGCCATTTTTGCCTTCTTCAGGAGGGATTTTTCGGTGTAGAGATCGCGGTCGGAGAGGCCGGCCTTCTGATCCTTGAGGAGCAGCACGGCAAAGAGCTCGCTCCCCTGGACGCCGTACTTACCCTTGGTCTTCAGATGGAAGGGGCGGAACTTGAGGTCTCTGGGAAGCTTGGGAACCAGGTTCGGGGTGATCTTTTTGTCGTACTTGTAGCAGAAGGGGCAGTCGTAGCTGAACACCTTGATCAGGGTTCCCTGGGCGTTGGCGATCGGTTTTGCCAGCTTGACGTAATCGGTCCCTTCGGTGAAGGCGAAGCTGGTGCCGGCAAGCAGGGCAACCAGAGCGAAACTCTTCAGAACGGTTTTGGCGAACGTGAACATGATGTCTCTCCTTTGTGACGGTTGATGGTTACTGCGGATCCTGGCCTCGTTTGGCGTCGCTTGACGGGTGATGGTGGTGGCTCCCTCCTTTCCTCCTGGTGCCGTCCTGTGCTGGTAAATTGAACTTTTGCGACAATTGTGTTGCTCGAAACGGTTAACGGTTTTAATTGGTAGCATAATCTGCTTTTTGGTTTATTTAACAAAACCAAAATGCAGGTGTCAAGTATTTTTTTACGATTTTTTTTACTATCGACGTTGGGACTGCGTGGAGGGGCGTGTGACTGCTGGGTGTGCTCGGGAGGAAATGGCAGGCCCTGGTTGGAAAAGCATCGTGATAGCCGGAGGTTGTGGAAGGTAACCGGGGTGCTTGCCGAGCCGGGGAGGGTGGCTTCCCGAACGTCTGGGGGGCACGGGCAGGGGGGGCAGAACGGTGGCTGCGACTTTTGGGTTTACAATTTTTGGTATATTGAAGTAAACTAAATCCGATTTTCGCTGCCGCCCCGCCAGCCCCGGGGAAACTTTTCAGCTACGCCGGAAGCGTCGTCCCGCCACCAGGAGCGAACAGTTTTGACGAGGGTGCCTCAATGAAGAAGTTTCTCGAAGCGAGTAAAAAGCGGATCGTCATCGTCACCTATGTGCTGCTCTTTTGCATGTTCTGCTTCTTCTCTTTTATGGATCTGCACAAAAGGACGTCCGACTACGCCTTTTTCGCCAACAAGATCAACACGTTCATCAAGAATGCCCACGACAGCGAATCCGAGTACCTCTGCTCGCGCCTGGTCAACTACGTAAGCACCATTGCAAAGGAGAAGAACTTCGCCGAACTGTTGAAGGCAGGCGATACCAAAGAACTGGAGAAGGTGGCCCAACCGATCTTTCATGACTTTGGAAAACGCTACGTCCCGATCATCTCGGTCCTGATCTATGACGGCAGGGGAAAGCTCAGATACCATATGGTCCCGCCGTCCATCGTGCACGAGCCCCAAAAACTGCGCCCCCATGTGGGTATTGATGCCTTCGCCACCAAGAAATACACCTACGGGTACGAAACCAACATCGTTCCCCTCTACTTCTGCACCGTTCTCCCGGTGCGGGACGCTCTTTCGAAGGTGGTCGGAACGGTCGAGATAGGTGTCGACCTGTCGTTTTTCCACTACAACCTTAAATGGTTTTTGCACGACGTCAGGACCGCGATCTTTTCCGGCGGGAGACTGCTGGAAATCGACAGGGGAAACAAGACCGATTCTGCTGAATTCGTCTATGACTACTACAAGCGGTTGAAGAGTAACGACGCCGAGTTCTTCAACCAGTTCAAAGACAGGATCGATTTCAGGCGGACCAAAAACGACATTCAGCTTGGTGACAAGTACTATCTTGTCAGCACCTCGCAGATACTGCGAGACAACAATGGCCGGGAAGTCGGCAAGTACCTCGTCGCCTACGATATGACCGAGTTGCGGAACCGGCACTGGGGCTATTTCTACGTCTGGCTGCTGTTCTTCGCCATCACCGCCTGCGTCATGCTCTGCATCAACCTGGTCGGGTTCAGAAAGTACGAGCACATCATCACCGATCAGGGTAAGATGCTCGCCCAGCGTTCGAAGCAGTGCGCCCTTGGGGAAATGCTGGGGCATATCGGGCACCAATGGCGGCAACCTCTCTACAACCTGTCCCTGATCGTTCAAAATATCGGGGTGCTGAACCAGTTCGGCAAACTGGACGACGCCCTGCTCGGCAAGCAGATCACCCAGGCGAACCAGAACATCGAATACATGTCGAACATCATCGACGACTGGCGTTCGCTGCTCATGTCGGGGAGCAGTCGGACCCTGATCGAGCTCAAGGGTTCCGTCGAGCGTGCCATCGCCATGGTGGCACCGGTCATGGAGCAGAGCCGGGTGACCATCGTGAACCGGATCACCACGCCGGTGCACACCATGGGGTTCGTGAACGACCTGGTGCAACTGACCATAAACGTGCTGCTGAATGCGCGGGACCAGCTTTCCCTGGTATCGGGTGAGCGGTTCATCCTGCTCTCCTGCAGCGAGGAAGCGGCAGGGGGAGTGACCGTCACCTTCCAGGACAACGGCGGTGGTATTCCGGATCACCTGCTCAAACGTATCTTCGAACCCTATGTCACCACCAAGGACAAGGCCGACGGCACGGGACTTGGGCTCTACCTGTGCCAACAGATCGTCGAGAATCTGGACGGGGGAAAGGTCTGGGCGGAAAACAGGAGCTTTGAACTGGATGGGGAAACGCGGAACGGCGCCTGCATCTGTCTGCAGTTCACCAGAACAACCGAAGGAGGAAAATCGATATGAACGTCACCGCCTTGCAACAGATGACGGTGCTTTTTGTGGACGACGAGGAGACTGCTCGGGAGCAGATGACGATGGTCCTGAGCAGTTTTTGCAAAAAAACGATCTGTGTGGGAAGTGCCGACCAGGCCCTGGTCGCGCTGCAGGAGCACCATCCGGAAATTGTACTCACCGACATCCGCATGCCAGGCTCCTCGGGGCTCGAGCTCCTCAATACCGTAAAACAGAAGGATCCGGCGGTTGCCGTCGTCATGGTGTCGGCCCATTCGGAATCGGAATACCTTTTGGACGCCTTTCGCTACAAGGCCGATGGCTATCTTTTGAAACCGTTCAACTTCCATGACTTGCTCGAACTGCTCTCCGACCTTGCCACCAAGAAGGTGGCCGCAGACCGGGACCTCGGCAGCGGTCCGGAGAAGAAGGAGTTCGTCCTCAAAATTCTGGGGACCCTCGGAGGAAGACGCGCCGAGATCATGGAGTACGTCATCAACCATCTGGATGAGGATAACCTGTTCCGCGGCACCTACGATGAGGTTGCGGAGGCGCTGAGTGCCAGCAAGCCCACGGTGGTGGCGACCTTCCAGATCATGCTGGAAAAGAAGGTGCTGACCCGGCTCAAGTATGGGACCTACCGCCTGAACCTGGAGGAGCCCACCGACTGAGCCGACCCCGGCCGGGTCAGGACGTGCGGTTAACGGTGGATAGAAACACGCTGTCCTGTCTCTTTGTGCTGCCCGTTTGTACGTACCTCTCTTCCAGCGCTACAATTACAGAAACGGCCATGTCACCCGACATGGCCGTTTCTGTTGTGCGTCGCTTTCATGGTCTTCGGTGAGGCCCAAGATGCTCACTTCGGTGTTCCTCTGACAGGAGAATTCTTCGGTGACCTTCCCTGTGACTTAGAGGTATACTAAAGGTGTTAAGTTGCTGCAATGTCGGGTTTCTTTACTGACTGTGCACTCTTGACTTCGGATGTTTCAGTGCTAATCCTTAATAGGTAGTCACACTCTCAGGAGGTAGAACAATGAAGAGCTCAGCATTGTTTGTGATTGCAGCCTTGGTTGTGTCGAGCAGCGTACCCGTATTTGCAAGTGACAAAGATGAGTGCCTGCTCGCATCCAAAAACTGCAAGGCAGAAGTGGACAGCCTTCAGCAGAAGATGAAAAAGCTGAATGGCGAGATTAAAAAGGGTACCAAGGTGTACAGCGCCGACGAGCTTAGAAAACTCAACGACAAGCTCAAAGAGGCCAACGCGATGCTCGACGAAATGATGAAGCCGGGCAAGTAGTGCTACCCTCCGCTAGCTGACGGACTGACGGCAGCCGCAGCGCCCCTTCTCCTTCTCCTTTGGCGCACCGGCTGCCGTAAGTCTGCCCGCAGGGGTGTCAGCCCCCACCACGTTAACCCCACGTCAGCTCAGGCAGCAGGAAGGTGCCCCCTGCTTATGGGCAGCCGCCCGCAATTGCCCCTGCAACTCCTTAAGCTCTCCCTCCACCTTGTCGACCTGGTGCGGGTCGATGGTGTCGTCACTGTAGAGGCGACGCAGCTCCAGATCTTTCGCCTTGACCGCCTGGGCCAGTTGGTCGACTGCCGCGCCGGTATGCTGTGCCGCCTGCTGCGGGCAGGGGCCGTTCTGGCAGCAGGAACCGCCGGAGGCCTGAGCAACTCCGAAGCTGGCTACGCCGAGGGTGAGGGCAAGTGCAACGATCAACGATTTTTTCATGGGTGTGCTCCTTTAGCTGGGATGTAAGGCGCCGTGGCCTTCGCCGATCTTCATAGCCAGCAGCGTGCCAGAATCGTGGAATTAAGCGCAACACGCCGTAACTACAGGGGAAGATGTCCTGGCTGGATGGGGGCGGCGCTACGGGGATGTGGGAATATGCTGCAGGTTTTCCCGGGCAGCTGAGAATTTTCCGCATTCGGTTCCGAGCCGGTGTCGTTTCGGTGGGAGCCTGCCGCATCACCATCCGCCCCCGTCACCCCCGCCCGGGCCCGCTACCCGTAGAATATTCCCCAAACCCCTGGGAATATTCTGCATCGAGGAGAGCTTCCCGTTACCCGGGGGAGCGAATTCCTCATGGATATCAAAGGGGTAGCTTCCGCTCCCTCCTTGGCATGGACCTTGATACTCCCCGGGAAGACGTTTCGACCGTTAAACCGGTTAACCTCTTTGCTATCGGGCGCACCCTTACAGCCCTCGTTCAGGGTGCGCCCCTATTTCTGCACCGCGTAGCGCGTGCCAGCAGGGAGGAGCCGACAGCACTAACTGGGAGTCCCCATGAAACACCACATTCTGGTCATCGACGACGACGTTTCCTTGCGCCGGGTCCTCGAGTACAACCTGGAGAGCGACGGTTACCTGGTGCAGACCGCGTCGAGCGGCGAGGAGGGGCTGCAGCTATTTCAGCAGAACAAGCCGAGCCTGGTGATAACGGACATGAAGATGACCGGGATGACCGGGCTTGCGGTGCTCACCGCGGTTAAGGAGCGCTCTCCCGAGACGCTGGTCATCATCCTGACCGCCTTCGGCACGGTCGATCTCGCCGTCGAGGCGATGAAGGCGGGGGCGCACGACTACCTCACCAAACCCTTCAACCGGGACGAACTGCGCCTGACGGTGAAAAAGGCGCTGGAGTTCAAGGGGCTTGCCGAGGAGAACCGCCGGCTCAAGGGAGAGCTCTCGGACCGCTCGGAACTGCGCACCATCGTCGGTTCCTCGCAGCAGATGGAGCGGGTTTTCGAGGTGGTACGCAAGGTCGCCGATACCGAGGCCGCGGTACTGATAACCGGGGAATCGGGTACCGGCAAGGAGCTCGTCGCACGCTCGCTGCACGCCAATTCCGCCCGTCGCGAAGGTCCCTTCGTGGCCATCAACTGTGCCGCGATTCCCCGCGACCTGTTGGAGAGCGAGCTTTTCGGGCACCTGAAGGGGGCCTTTACCGGTGCAATTCGCGACAAGATCGGGAAGTTCCAGCTCGCCGACGGCGGGACGCTCTTTCTGGACGAGGTGGGCGAGCTCCCGGTGGAGTTGCAGCCCAAGCTGCTGCGGGCCCTGCAGGAGAGGGAGATCGAGCCGGTGGGGGGGACCCGCACCCAGAAGATCGACGTACGCATCGTTTCGGCCACCAACATAGATATCGAAAAGGCCATCGAGCAGGGAACCTTCCGGGAGGACATCTACTACCGGTTGTCGGTGATCCCCATCCGGTTGCCGGCGCTGCGTGAGCGCCCGGGCGACATCCCGCTGCTGATCCGCTACTTCTGCAGCAAGCACGGCGGCGACAAGGTGACCATCGAAAAGGGAGCCCTGCAAGCCTTGGTCAACTACCCCTGGCCGGGCAACGTGCGGGAGCTGGAAAACACCGTGGAGCGCCTGCTCATCATGCGGGAAACCGACCAGATCCGGCTCGACGAGCTTCCGGGGAAATTCCGGGAACAGCGCGTGTCGGCGGCCTCGGTGCTGAGGCTCCCCGAGGGTGGCTACTCACTTGAACAGCTGGAGCGTGAGGCCGTGGTCGAATCCCTGGAGCGCAATTCCTGGAACCAGGCGGCTGCCGCCCGGTTTCTGCGCATCCCGCGGCACACCCTCATGTACCGCATGGAGAAGTACCAGATCGAGCTTCCGGCTGGAGCCAGGCGCGGCACAGCCGCTTCTTAGGAAGAGCGCAGAGCGGAACTTGACGGGCGGGAAGAACTCCACCGGGTATGGTCGGCGGGGCATGATTATTACAGATGGCTGCTTGCCTTTAGAGTGTGAGCACGGTAGATAATGACAGTGGTAGGTTCAGTTCATTCACGCGAGGGGGAACCATGAAGAAAATCGGTCGGATCATGACGTGTGCGGCGCTGGGTGTCGTTGCACTTGGCGGTATAGCGGCGGCGCACGGAACCGGGGAGCACGGCGGGATGAGCCACGATCCCCAGATGCAGAAGCTGCACGCCATGATGCCGATGTTCTCGGAGAGTTCGGCGCAGTTGGAGACGGCCCTGGCGAAGGGGGATCAAGCCGCAGCCGACCATGAGGCCGGCCGGATACTCGCCGCCATTCCGGATCTGAAGAAATCGCGGCCGCACCGCAATGTGAAGCTGAAAAAGGGGTTCGTGAAGCTGGCCGGGCAGCTTGGGGAACAGACGACGCAGGTGCGGGACCTGGCGCGAAAAGGGGAGTTCCCCGCGGCCCGCGCCGCTTTCCAGAAGCTCGAGGCCACCTGCGGGGAGTGTCACGAGAAGTACCGGTAGCGCCTGAACAGAAAAACCCGGCACCAGATGAGGTCGCCGGGTTTTTCTTGTTCACCCCTGGAGGTGCTCGATCAGTCCCTTGACGCGGTGCGGCGCCCCCGTTTTTCCTTTTCCCGCTCGAAGGCCTTCGCGCTGTTGTAGCCGCGCTCCCCGAATGGTTTCAGCTTCTCCAGCCAGCCAAGCTCCAGATCTGCCAAAAGTCGCTTCTCCTGCTGCCCCGGCTCTACCGGCGGCAATTGCTCCAGGACCTCGAATTCGAAATTCTCCGCTCCGTACTGCGTGAGCTCCCGTTTGAGCTCCTCGTTGAACACGATGCTCCCCATCTTGAGCTGGAAAAGGCGGCTGTTGCGCGCCCCCTCCAGGTTCGTGCTGCTGTCGACGAAGACCTTGCCGTTCGCCTTGTTGCGGATCTGGTAGACGCCGGGCTGGCCGCTCGTCTGCTTGTAGACCCGCTTCGCATCCGCCCGTCTGGTATCGTTTATCATCGTTTGGGACCTCGTTGGTGCGCCTCCGGAGAGCCGTGCCGGTGCGCTCAGTTCCTGTTCCCGCCAATACTCCGTAGCCTCGCGTTTGATGAGCCCCTCGTCCACCAAAAGCCGCCGGATGGTGCAGTAGTCGTCGTGCAGCGGTGCGATGAGGGCGGATACCTCCGTCTCGGAGTAGCGCCGTTGTAGTTCGAAGCGCAGGGCGAACTGCTCCAGGACGATGAGCCTCTTTTTATGCTGTGCCGGGAGTTTCTCCAGCACGCCGTTCACGAAGAAGGCGTCGAGTACCTTGCACCGGTACTGGTCCATGCGCTCGTCCTGCAGCTCCTTTCCCGCCGGTGTTGCCGAGACGATTTCGCGCAGGGTGGTGTCGAAGATCGCCAGGTTCGGCTCGATGACCAGGTAGTACTGCTCGCGGCGCGTGCTGACCAGCCCTGCCTGTTCCAACTTGCGCAGGTGGAACGAGACGGTGGAAGGTGCCAGGTCGTGGCGCTTGGCGATCTCCTCGACGTACTGGGGGCGCTCCAGCAACGAGTTGACGATGGCCAGGCGGGAACGGTCCGCCAGTGCCTTCATGATGGCGATGCTCTCTTCGCTTTTCACGGTACAACCTCCAATTCGATGTGTATCGAATTGATAGCACCGAAGCCGCCGTAGTGTCAATCTGTTTTTGTGTTTGTCGAAATGGTTTTTTCGAGAGGGGAGGGGCCTGCGGGGGTGCTGCTGCCTCTGCGGAATCTTGGGGGAAAACAAAAAAAGGGGCACCGTTATTACGGTGCCCAAAGGTCAAGAGGTGGAACGTGAGAACGTTTGTACGCCCCAAATGTGGAAGCAATAGGGACGCGGTGTAAAGAAATTCACCAAATGTGTGAGCGGTTTCTTTAAGCTCGCCACCTTGTCTGACTCTCACTTTCCTGTATCAGTTGTCCCCCCATTGTGCTATAGATATCACGGCTTTCCCGAAGGGGTGACGGCTTGACGGCAGGCGTATTTGTTAAGCCCTCCAGCCGTGCGGCCGCACAGTTCCCCTTCTCTCAGATCCTCGACTCGTCTCGATGCTGTGGCCTGAGGAGAACCATGAGCCCTAGCCAGTACAAACTCTTCCGGTATGCCGGAGCCGTGGCACTGGTGACCCTGGCAGTCCTGCTGCGCCATGCCCTGATGCCCCTGGTGGGCAGCGAACTCCCCCCCTTTTTCACCTTCTATCCTGCCGTCATGATCGCGGCCCTGGTCGGCGGGCCGGGTCCCGGCGTCTTTGCCACCCTGGTCTCGTCCGTCATCGTCAGCCTTTTCTATCTCCCCACGAACCTTTCTTTGGGTGTCGGCTTCCTGCGTGACATTTTGAGCATTGCGCTGTTCCTCGGCATGGGTGTCTTCATGAGCCTGGTTGCCGGGCGATACCGCCACAGCCGTGAGCACCTGCGCGAACTGGTCGACGAGCGTACCGAACAGTTGAACCAGGCGGTGGTGCAGCTCAAAAAGGAGGTGGCGGACCACCTGGCGGCCCGGGAGTCGCTGCGCCACAGCGAGGAGCGCTACCGGATGCTCTTCGAATCGCTCACCGAAGGGTTCTGCATCATCGAGGTGGTCTTCGACGAGAACCAGTGTCCCGTCGATTACCGGTTCCTGGAGACCAACCCGGCCTTCGAGCGGCTCACCGGGCTTTCCGGGGTCCGCGGCCGACTGATGCGGGAGTTGGCGCCGGACAACGAGGAGTACTGGTACGAACTGTACGGCGGCATCGCGTTAACCGGTGCGGCGGTGCACATCGTGAACTATGCCCGCGCCCTGGACCGCTACTTCGACGTGAGCGCCTACCGGGTCGGTGACCCCGAGAGCCGCCGGGTGGGGATCCTCTTCAACGACATAACCGAGATGAAGCGCAAGGAAGACGCCCTGAGGGAAAGCGAGGAGCGCCTGCGCCTTTTGGGGGACAACCTCCCCGACTCCGCCGTCTACCAGTACACCCACAACCCGGACGGCACGATCCGCTTTCTCTACATCAGTGCCGGGATCGAACGCTTGAACGGCGTGACGGCCGCGGCGCTGCTGGCCGACCCGCAGGTCCTGCACGGCCAGATCCTCCCCGAGTACTACGCCCAGCTTCTGGAGGCGGAGCGGATCTCGGAAGAGGAGTTGAGCGACTTCGACATGGAGGTCCCGATGCAGAGGCCGGACGGGGAGCTGCGCTGGATGCAGTTCCACTCGCGGCCGCGCCGGCTGGCCGACGGCCGGACCGTATGGGACGGGGTGCAGACCGACGTGACCGAGCGCCGGCACAACCAGGAGGAGCTCAGGGCGCACCGCCACGAGCTGGAACAGCGGGTCGAAGAGCGCACCCGGGAGCTGACCGAGGCGCAGCAGGTGCTTCAGGTTTTGAACGAGAGCCTGGAGCGGCGGGTGGCCGAGCGGACCCTGGAGCTGCAAAACGCCAACGACTCGCTCGTGGAGTCGCAACGTGCCGCCCTCGACATGATGGAGGACGCCGAGGTCGCCCGGCGCCTGGCGGTTGACGCCGGGCAGAACCTGCGCAAGCTCTCCCAGCGTCTCGACCTGCTTGCCGACACCGCGAGCCGGCTTTTGGCCAGCGACTCTCCGCAGGCGATCATTGAGGAGCTCTGCCGCCGGGTGATGTACTTTTTGGAGTGCGACGCCTTCTTCAACTACCTGGTCGACGAGCAGGCCGGGCGCCTGCACCTCAACGCCTGCGCCGGAATCGACCCCGCGGAGGCGCACCGGATCGAGTGGCTCGACTACGGCATCGCCGTCTGCGGCTGCGTGGCGCGCGACGCCCGGCGCGTCGTGGTGGAGGAGATCGCCGTGTCGTCGGACGCGCGGGTGGAGCTGGTGCGCTCCTACGGGATCCAGGCCTACGCCTGCCACCCGCTGATCTCCCAGGGGCGCACCCTGGGGACGCTCTCCTTCGGCACCCGCAGCCGCACCAGCTTTACCGAGGACGAGCTGCTGCTCATGAAGGCGGTGGCGGACCAGGTGGCCATCGCGCTGGAGCGCAAGGCCTCCGAGGACCGGGTGCTCCAGGCCAAGGAGGCCGCGGAGGCGGCCAACGAAGCGAAGAGCCAGTTCCTCGCCAACATGAGCCACGAGCTGCGCACCCCGATGACCGGGCTTCTCGGCATGTTCGACCTGATCCTGGACGGGCCGCTCGAACCGGAGCAGCGCGGCTACCTGCAGACCGCCTGCACCTCGGCCCGCTCGCTGTTGCGCATTCTGAACGACATCCTCGACCTCACCAAGATCCAGGCCGGCAAGTTCAGCGTCCTCGAGGAGCCCTTCGAGCTGCGCGGCTGCCTGGAGAATATGGTGAACACCCTGCGGCCGACCGCGCACGCCAAACGCATCGCCCTTACCTGCTCGTTCCACCCGGAACTTCCCGACCTGGTGCTGGGCGACCAGGTGCGCCTGGTGCAGGTGCTCACCAACCTGACCAGCAACGCGGTGAAGTTCACCGAAAAGGGGCAGGTGGCGCTCGAGGTAACGGCGGGGTGCGGCGCGGCCGGGCGGGAGCTGCGTTTCCTGGTGAGCGACACCGGGATCGGTATCCCCGCCGAGAGCCGGTGGCAGCTCTTCCAGCCCTTCACCCAGCTCGACGTCTCGCACTCGCGCAGATTCGGCGGGACCGGCCTGGGGCTGGCCATAAGTAAGGACATCGTGGAACGGCTGGGGGGAAGCATCGAGGTGGAGAGCGAGCCGGGGCAGGGGAGCCGGTTCACCGTGATGCTGCCGCTCAAGGAGGTGAGTGTGGAACAGCGCGCGGCCTGCCAGATCGACGTTGCAGCGGCAGCGGCCCCGAAGGCATTTCCCACGGGGCAGCCGGGGGGGCGGCTTTTGGTCGCCGAGGACGACAAGGTGATCCGGCAGTGCCTCAAGGTGATGCTGGAGCGCGCCAACTTCGAGGTGGACTTTGCCGAGGACGGGCAGCAGGCGGTGGACATGTGGGGGGCGGAGCGCTACGACCTGGTGCTCATGGACGTCCAGATGCCGCGCCTGAACGGCTTCCAGGCCGTGGAACAGATCCGGGAGCAGGAGCGCCGGGCGGGTGGTCATACGCCGGTGGTTGCCATGACCGCACACGCCTCCAAGGAAGACCAGGAGAAGTGCCGGACTGCCGGGATGGACAACTACGTCTCCAAGCCGATTGACTTCAAAGAGACCCTCGGGCTGATCCGCAGGGTGATCGGCGAGAACCCGCGCAGCTCGTAGGATGTCAGAGAAGAGTGCAACGTAAAAAGGGGCGCCGGTTTGGGGCAACGCCCTTGCTTAAAGTGTTGAAACGGTGACCCTGTAAAGAAACAAAAACTCCCACTATTCCTGATGTTAAGGAAGGTGGGAGTTTTTGTTTTTCTTCGGAAAATATCTTCCCAAGGATTTTGA
>NZ_BLXZ01000012.1 GCF_014193675.1 Geomonas limicola | reverse complement strand
TGAAACAACTGACTTTTTAAAAACCTACATTGCGTAAATCGTCTACTATTTAGTTTTCAAAGACCAAGCCGCTCGTCGCGACAGACTTGGCAACATACCCGAACCGTTCCAACCTGTCAACAAAAAGTTTTGAGGTTTTTTCGGCGGCCGATCCGTAAAGGATCAAGCCAGGGCAGTTATTGAGTTGTCGGAGAGCAGTACTGCGAAGCCACACTTTATAGCAGAGGAGTTTTTCACTGTCAATGCTTTTTTGTGGTGCGCTGACAGACGTTGTTGCTTTCAAAGCGCCCCGTTCGTCAGCGGATGGTGGTTATAACAAAGCTTCCTTGAGGCGTCAACGGGTTTATCATTTGTTTTTACCAACCAGGGAGAAACGGCAAGGATAGCCGAAGGTTAAGGCGGTGAAAAGTCTCAGACCATGCGGTTGGCACACTAAATCGAGCCGTCGGAGCGTCCCTGGCTGCATGCTCGCGGAGCCCGGGATCGAGGCGCTCCGCAGGAAACCTTCACCAGGGGCCTGCCACCGTTAATAGCATCCGGTGCCTCCCCCCTGCCCCTCTCCCGGCTGGCGAGTGGTTCTTTCCTTCGCGAGCTTCGGTAGTAAAAAAAGCTGCCACCCGTTATGGGTGGCAGCTTTTCCGGTGAACCCGCCGTATTAGCGTGGACTAGGCCTGTGCGGCTTTCAAGGCCTGATCGAGGTCGGCGATGATGTCCTTCACATCTTCGATGCCTACCGACAGCCTGATGAAGTCCTGGCTTACACCGGTAGAGAGTTGCTCCTCGGCGGAGAGCTGCTGGTGGGTCGTCGAAGCCGGGTGAATCACGAGGCTCTTCGCATCGCCGATGTTGGCGAGGTGCGACAGGAGCTTCACGCTGTCGATGAACTTCTTGCCAGCCTCGAGCCCGCCCTTGATGCCGAAGCCGATGATGGCACCGCACCCGTTTAGATACTTCTTGGCGTTTGCATGGTCCTTGTGGCTCGGCAGGCCGGGATAGTTCACCCAGCTTACCAGCGGATTTTGCTCCAGCCACTCGGCAACCTTCTGCGCGTTCTCGACATGACGCTGCATCCTGACGTGCAGGGTCTCGATCCCCTGTATGATCTGGAAGGCATTGAACGGAGAGATGCAGGCACCCATGTCGCGCAGCAACTCGACCCTCATCTTGATGATGTAGGAGATGTTGCCGAGCGCGTCCCAGAACTTGAGGCCGTGATAGGACGGATCCGGCTCGGTGAATTCCGGGAATTTCCCGTTGTTCCACGGGAAGGTGCCGCCATCGACCACGCAACCACCGATGCTGGTGCCATGGCCCCCCAGGAACTTGGTCAGCGAGTAGACCACGATATCAGCCCCGTGTTCGAGCGGCTTGAAGACAAAAGGGGTTGCGGCGGTGTTGTCGACGATGTACGGGATGCCGGCGTCATGGGCAACCTTCGCGATCGCCTCGAAGTCGTCGACGTTGTTCTTGGGATTGCCGATCGCCTCGCTGTAGACCAAGCGGGTATTTTCATCGATCGCCTTGCGGATGTTTTCCGGATCGGAAGAATCCACGAACTTCACCGTGATCCCCAGTTTGGGAAGGGTGTAGTGGAACAGGTTGTAGGTGCCGCCGTAGAGGTAGCTGGTGGAGATGATGTTCTGGCCGGCGCTGGCGATGTTGAGGACGGCGTAGGTAGTGGCAGCCTGGCCTGATGCCACGGCAAGCGCGGCAACACCGCCGTCAAGTTCCGCGACCCGCTTCTCGAGGACGTCGGTGGTCGGGTTCATCAGACGGGTGTAGATATTGCCGAACTCCTTCAAACCGAAGAGGTTTGCCGCGTGCTCCGAGCTTTTGAAGACATACGAGGAGGTCTGGTAGATGGGCACGGCGCGCGAAAGGGTCGTCGGATCCACAGTCTGACCAGCATGCAGTGCGAGGGTGTCAAAGCCATAATTAGTGTCTGCCATGTTTTTCTCCCATCCTTTCAACAATCATTTTGGTAAAGAAAAGCCTTTTATGAGCTATACGAAATTACATCTACTATGTCAACAAATTACTCTATACATTCCCCCTCAACCAACGAAGTCGGGCTGCCTGCCATAAAGCTCGGTAACATGTGCAAGTTTACTGGCAAGGCGGCCCGAGAACGCATCTGGCGGACAGCGCCAGCTCCAGTTGCCTGCTGCCTGGCCGGGGACGTTCATACGCGCGGAGCTGGGAAGTTCCAGGAGATCCTGCATGGGTATGATTGCGTAATCAGCCACCGAAGCCAGCGCGCACTTGATCATCTGCCAGACGATATCGGTATTGTCCCGGTCCAGGTAATTGAGCACGGCCTTCTGCTCTTTGGCTTTGAGGGATTCGAACCAGCCGAGCGTGGTGTCATTATCGTGGGTGCCGGTATAGGCAACGCACGATCTTACGTGGTTATGCGGCAGGTAGGGATTCTCCGGGCCGGAACCAAAGGCGAACTGCAGGATCTTCATCCCGGGAAAGCCGAACTGGTCGCGCAAGGCCTCGACCTCGGCGGTGATGATACCCAAGTCCTCCGCAATTATCGGCAGAGTACCCAAAGCGTAACGCAAGGTATTGAAGAGCGCCTCGCCCGGACCCTTGACCCAGCGCCCGTTGATGGCAGTCTTCGCCCAGACCGGCACCTCCCAGAACGCCTCGAAGCCGCGGAAGTGGTCGATCCGCACCATGTCGTAGAGGGATAGGTCGTTGCGCAACCGCGCCACCCACCAACCGTACCCTTCCGCAGCCATGCGTTCCCAGTTGTAGAGGGGGTTGCCCCAAAGCTGACCGGTCTTGCTGAAATAGTCGGGCGGCACCCCCGCGACGACGATAGGCCCCCCCTTCTCGTCCAGGTGGAACAGGTGCGGGTTTGCCCAGACGTCGGCAGAATCGAACGCTACGAATATGGGGAGGTCACCAATAATAGAGATCCCCAGCACGTTCGCGTAGCCCTTTAGTTTTTTCCACTGGCGGGTGAATTGCCACTGTTGGTACTTCTGCTCGCCAATAGCCATACCGAGTTGTTCACTCCAGCTGGCAAGTGCTTCCGGCTCGCGCTGGGCAATTGGCTCAGGCCAGGCATTCCAGCTCTCTCCCTTGAAATGCTCCTTCAACGCCATGAAGAGGGCGTAATCATGCAACCAGAAGGTGCTGTCGCAGAACTGCCAGAACTCTTCCTTGCGCCGCTGTGGGGCCGATTCAAAGAACCGCGTCGCCGCCACCTTCAGGAGTCCGGTCTTGTAAAGGGTGGTAGCGCCGTAGTCGACATGGTCGCCGGGGGGGTCGGGCTGCAGGTCCTGCGCTGTGAGGTCGCCATCATCGACAATGGCCTCGAGGTTGATGAGCAGCGGATTGCCGGCGAACGCGGAATAGCAGGAATACGGGGAGTTTCCGTAGGCGGTGGGACCAAGCGGCAGGATCTGCCAGAGCGACTGACCCGATTTGTGCAAAAAATCAACGAAACGACGGGCCTCCTCTCCAAAGGACCCGATGCCGCCTGTGCCCGGCAGCGACGAGGGGTGTAACAGCACCCCACTCTTTCTCTTTCTCACTATAAAACCCCTCACATCATAAGGTACGGCCGGCACTCGTCATAGCAGCAGTCTCAGGATCAAAGTTCCAAAGAAAAGGCCGCTGTGCTCTTTGGGTGAGCTAAAGAGAATCGAGCCCTGAGCCTAGGGGTGCCCCCCTGAGACAAAGCAGGATGAACTATGCCATAAAATAGCTGTAATGCAAACAGAGGGGGACTTTACGGTGATGAAGGGAGATGTTATAGTGCCGCCATGGAAACTATCAAGACAGCTACTTTCGAAGCTCTGCTAGAGAACGCGGTTCCCAACGATGTCGGCGGTTACGACTTCATTTTGGACGGGGAGACCTTCCAGATCAAGGACACCCTGGAGATCTCCGCAATCGCAACGCGAAAAGGCTACATCATTATCTACTAGAGTCGGTAGCCTCCGGGTTCAGGCACTGGCGAGAACGGCGTCCACCCGGACGCCGTCGAGGGTTTCCTCCTCGAGCAATGCCGCGGCCAGGGCGTCAAGTTTCTCGCGGTTCCGTGAAACCAGTTCTTGCGCCCTTGATTCCGCCTGCCGGATCAACGAAGCGATCTCCTGATCGATCTGCCAGGCCATCTCCTCGGAAAAGGTTTTTTCCTCCGCCAGCTTCATTCCCAGAAAAGGATGCTCTTCCCCGCGTTGGAAGGTCATTGGCCCGATCTTATCACTCATCCCCCATTGGCAGACCATCTTCTCGGCGAGGTCGGTGACGTACTTCAGGTCGCTTTGCGCGCCCGACGAGATGTCGTTGAACACCTCTTTCTCGGCAACCCTGCCTCCCAGTGCCACGCAGAGACGGTTCACCAGGTAGTTGCGCGGGTAGTGGTAGCGGTCGTCATCGGGGAGCTGCTGGGTGACCCCTAAGGCGCGCCCCCTGGGAAGAATCGTCACCTTGTGCACCGGGTCGGTACTCGGCAGCAGCCGCGCCACCAGGGCATGTCCCGCCTCGTGGTAGGCAGTGATGCGTTTTTCGTCATCCGAGATCACCATGTGACGCTCGCCCCCCATCAGGATCTTGTCCTTGGCGCGTTCCAGGTGATCCAGAGTCACCACCATGACGTTGTCACGTGCCGCCAGGATGGCCCCCTCGTTCACCAGCCCTTCCAGATCGGCCCCGGTCATCCCGGGAGTTCCCTTGGCGATCACCGCGAGGTCGACGTCTGAGGCGAGTGGGATCTTCCGGGTGTGCACCCGGAGGATTTTTTCCCGGTCGCGCCAATCCGGCCGTTCTATCACCACGTTGCGGTCGAAGCGCCCCGGACGCAGCAGGGCGGGGTCGAGGACATCCGGGCGGTTGGTTGCCGAGATGACGACCAGTTCGGCGTGGGGATCGAAGCCATCCATTTCGGACAGTAGCTGGTTCAGGGTCTGCTCGCGCTCGTCATGCCCGCCGCCGAACCCGGCACCGCGGCTGCGTCCCACCGCATCGAGCTCGTCGATAAAGATGATGCTGGGAAGTACCTTGCGCGCGCTGGCAAAGAGATCGCGGACCCGGCTGGCGCCGACGCCGACGAACATCTCGATGAACGCCGAGGCGGAGATGGAGAAAAAGGGAACCCCGGCCTCCCCCGCCACCGCGCGGGCCAGCAAGGTTTTACCGGTACCCGGAGGCCCCACCAGGAGAACCCCCTTGGGCACCTTCCCGCCAATCTGCTTGAACTTCCCCGGTTCTTTCAGGTACTCGACCACCTCGCGCAGTTCCTGCTTGGCCTCTTCCATCCCCGCGACATCGGCAAAGGTGACGTTGATGTGCTCCGAGGTGTAGGTCTTGGCGCCGGAACGGGAAAAACCGCCCATCATGGCACCGGGTCCCTGACTCTTCATCCCTCTCATGATGAACCACCAGACTCCCAGGATGAGCAACCAGGGGAGCAGGTAGATGAAGATGTTGCCCGCGGTGGAGCCGTCGACCGGCAGGACCTGGACGTCGACCTTGCGTGCCTGTAGTTCTGGGAGGAGTGTGGGGTCACCGAAGGAGGGGATATTGCTGGTGAAAAAGGCGGTATCAACCGAACCGCCCTTTTGCCCCGCCGGTTGCGGGATTGAGATCTTGGTGCGGAACTCCCCACGCAGGTTGCTGCCGCGCAGGGTGACTTTCTTGACATTGCCGGCGGTCAACTCATCACGAAAGCGGGAATAACTGATATCGGCACCACGCTCGGCAGACTGCTTGACAAAGGAACCGTAGAAGGCATTGAGCAACAGGACCAAAAGACCGGTAACCAGCAACGGCCTCCAGATTGACTTCCCCATGAGAAGCTCCTCGGCGAGTGAGTGACCGCTAACACAGGGGAAGTCTAACCGAGAAAGGGCGCAATACAAGGCGGGGCGGCTTTATGAGGCAGGAGGCGATGCTGGGATATTTTTATCATGAGGAGCATCGCGGCAGGCTCTGATGAGAAAAGCGGGGTTGCTCAGGCGGCGATAATGAGAAATTCCGACGACAGAAAGCGTCCGGTTCGTTGCCTCTTCGGCCGACGCTAACTGCAGCAGTGTGCCAGCTACCCTTCCAGCTGGAACCGGCCGAAACCGAACGAGGCCCCTTTGCCGAGATGGGTGGCGCCCCCCAGTTGCAGCAGCAGGTGAAAGGGCTCCAGGTCGCCGGCGAAGGTCACGCTGCCGATCAACCCGGCGGGGCGTCCATTCCACACCTCGAGCCTGCAGTCGGAGCCGAGAGGCTGGACCGAAGCCGCAGCCTGGGAAAGCCAGCGGTAGTCGAGCGGGAGCTCCAACCCTTCGTAGTAGTATGCCAGCGAGGAGACACGACGCATCAGTGCCCTGGTGAGTTCGGCAAAGCTGAAGCGGCGCACCAGCCTTCCCTCATGGGTGAGCTTGAGCGGCGTCACGAAGCGAACGGTGAGCCGGTCCGGCGGCAGCGGTCCGGATGCGGTGGGGTCCTCGGCACTCAAGAGAGGGAGCGCCGGCTGCAGTCCTCCGGCCACAGACTCGCGCCCGCCACCCGGCGCTTCCGCCTCGACCTTCAGCACGCTGGCCGGTAGCGCCTCGATCAGAATCCTCACCGCCTCGATAAAATGGGGCAGGTGATGCACGGCGCTTCCGAAAAGGGTGAGGGAACAGGTGAAACTGCTGCCACCGTTGGGCAGGGGCAGTAACCGGGGAAAGTGGAACACGAAAGGCAGCGGAGGTTTCTGGTGGCGTCGCAAGGCCTCCGGGTCGCGGGCTAGCTGCTGACCGAAGATCTCGGGGTACGGGCAGCCTTCGGCAGCGCGGCAACCGGCACACGTAGTACGGTCACAGGACACGACACGGCGGAAGGCGGCCTCGAAGCCGCCGCGGCACGCGTAGAGAAGGTAGGGATCCTCGAGATCCTCTTCCAGCAGAAACTCGAAGTGAATTTTTACGTAGTGCAGCTCCACGATTGCGCTCCTCGGGAGCTTTTATAACTGGTGAGCGGTAGCCGAGGCAAGTTTAAATGCGGAACCCGACGCAGCAAAAAGAAAGTGGCCCATCTCTCGACGGGCCACCTGGTTGGTTCATGGCTGGTGCTACTTCTGGGTTATCGCGCTCAATTTCCAGGGGTTGTTACCGACCGCCCTGGTGAAGGTCCAGAACTCCTCGAACTTCACCGGATCGGTTTTGCTCCCGGCAACCACCTGGCCGGTCGTGTCGTCCGTGGTGTAGTCCAGGAGGTTCGCGTAAATGAGCGCGGTGATGTAGTCCTGTCCGCTCTCCTGCCACGCCTCGGAGATCTCCACCGTGCGCACCGCGATGTTCTCCAGGCGGTTCACGCGTTTCTCGCCGAGCAGACGGTCCACGTCGTTTTGCAGGATGCCGCGCATCTCCTCGGTCAGAAGGCTTCTCACGCCGGAGAGATCCCGGTTCATCCAGGCCCCCTGGATCTTGAAGAACATGTCCATGACGTTGTCGTTGAAGCGCTGTTCATCGAAGGAAGGGTCCATCTGGCGGATGTAGGCGAGGCCGTCGGCCAACTCGTCGCGCTGCGGGGCGTAGTTGAGCCCCTGGCTCTGGGACTGATAGTCGTTCATCTGGATTACCCGGCCAGGCTCCCCGTAGCCGCTGTCGCTAACGCGGTTTTTTTTTACAAAGCGGTAGATCATGTAGGCGATGCCCGCCAACAGCAGGATCTCGAACAGGCCGATGCCTCCCCCGCCGCCTCCGCCGTAGCCGCCGAACCCCATGGACCGGAACAACATCCCGCCCAGCATACCTCCGGCAAGGCCACCGAGCAGGCTGCCGCCGAAGCTGCGCCCGAAGGAGGGCTGCTGGTACGGCTGCTGATACGGCTGCTGAGAGGGGGCGTACTGGCGCGACGGCGCCGCCTGGGAAGGAGGCGCCACCGGCCGCGAGTAGCTCCGCGTCCCCCTGCTGCCGATCGAACCTCCGCCACCCACGCGGGCCTCGGCCCCCTGCTGCACCACGAGCAGCGCCGTAACCGCAAGAGCCGCAACCATCGCCCACGTTCTCACTATTCTGCTCATCACGTTCTCCTCACTGTTGTTTCTCTCGGAAAGTAGCGCACAGGCCATTGTATCAGGTAGCCGATTCTGACGCCAACCGGTCTTCGAGATAGTCGTGCACCCGGGTCACGATCCCCTGCACCACCGCATCGTCGGGGAGCGTGGCGGCCAGTTGTTGGATCAACGACCTCTCCTTAATGAGCTTGTGCGTTGTCACGAAGTTAATATCATAAACCCAGGAGAGTTGCAGCAGTTTAAAATCGTTGAGACTTTTCAGCGTGGCGAGTTCCACCATGCGGCCGGCCTCGACCGCCTCGAGCACCTCCGGAGAGCAGGAGGGGAGGTCGGGGAATCCGAGCCCGGCTGCGGAGGCGCGCTCACCCTCGGGGGCGAAGAAGTAGTCGATGAAGACGCGCCAGATGTCCAGCTTGTCCGCGTCGCGGACCAGGCGCAACAGGTCCTCGGTTGCCGGAGGGAGCCCGGCGGGGAGCTGAAAAACATTGTGCAGGCGGACCGCGAAGTAGACGCTGTCGCGCTCCTCCTTGGGGAGGAAGTCGAGCAGGGAGCTTTGCTTGAGGATCTGGGCCGAGAGGTGGGCGTGATTCACCGACTGGCTGTCCAGGAAGGTGCGGTACTCCCGGTACTGCGGGAAGCGGCCCAAGTCGTGGCACAAGCCCGCCACCTGGGCCAGCATCTGGCGCCGCTCGTCCCCCCCGGCGGCAATCAACCGGGCAGCCTCGCAGACGTTGCGGGTGTGCAGTTCCTTCAGGTCGAAGTTGCGCTGCGCCTCGAGGTCGCTACCGCGAAAAGAGCGGCAGTAGGAGCCGAACCACGCCGTAAGAGAGGCGAGGTCGGTAACCGTGGAGCTGTCAAACATGGTGGCTCTTGGCAGCGGCAAACGCCGCGAACTCTGCCATTACCTTTGACTCGTCGCCCCCCTGGTAGGAGATCACGCTGCGCAGGTGGGCGAAGGATTCGACGTCCATCTTCTCGAAGATGCAGCCGATCCCCTCCGGCATGCTGCGCGCCACGCTGCCGCTTACGTTGATGACGATAGGGTCCTCGGTGTCGGTGAGGTAGATGGTGATTTCCACGGGTGCTCCGATGGGGATTCGCTGGCTGGTCTCAAGGTACAGGCCGTGCAGGCTGAGATCCCTCACCTCGCCCTTGAGTACCACGTCTTCGCTTTGTACCAGTGCCGACACCCTGAAGCCCACCCGGGAAAAGCTCCGTTTCTCTTGCATGGCAAACCCCTTTCTTGCGCCGTAGTAAAAAAAGGGGGCACGCGCCCCCTTTCTTGATACTACCGTATTTTCTTCATTAGTCTTCGAAGTTCCCTTCCGGTCCCTTGTCGCGGGAGATCCCTTCGGCGCGCAGCGGCAGGAGGTCCGGGGTCCATTGTGCCGGGTCCTCGATGAGCTTCCCTTTGGGGCCAAGGTCGTAGCTGCCGGCCTTGAGGATCGCCTCGATGGCCAGCGGGGCGGTGTCCTTGGAGTTGAACACCTCGGTGATCAGCTTGAAGGCGAAGGCCTCGACGCGGGCCGCCATGCGCTCGCGCACCTCGCGCGGCTGCGCCAGGAGCTTGTTCTCAAAGGGAAGGTTCAGGTTCTTGTAGTCCCCCTTCTTCCAGCCCTTGCTATCGGCAAAGGCGACCATCTCGGTCCAGAGTTCCTCGGTCATCCCCTCGCCCGGCACCTTGATGAAGTTCCCGTCGGCGTCGAGTTTGGCATTGCCGTAGTCGTTCACCTCGAGTCCCCAGGAGATGAACTGCAGCGCCGTGGCCACATTCGCCTTCGTGGTGCGGGTGCGCTGGGCGATCTGGCGCAGACGCTCGTAGCTGTTACCGGAGGTGCCATGCTGTGCGCCATTTACGCCGTACTGCTGGATCGCCTCGTGGATCTGCGCGGTAAGGTCCACCTGGATACCGGCGTCAGAGGCCTCGATGCCGTGGGTGGTGCCGTTATTGAGGGCGATCCAGTCCGGGAAAATGCTGTTCGCGTTCAGGCCGCGGATCAAGAAGAGCGCCTCGGCGACCGTGGAGAGCCCCTCTTTCCCCTTGATCTCGCCGACTTCGGTCTCGAGACCTGCCCAAGCCGGGATGAAGCTGGAGAGCTCCAGGTTGGCCAGGAGGTTCTGCTCGTCGGGGAGGTGTGAGGCGTCGATGGCGATGGAGGTGATGCCGGCATCGAACATGCTCGGGATCTCGACCTTGGCGGACTTGACGTCAGCCTCGCCCTTGATGCCGTAGTGGTCGGCGTGGATGGCGACCGGGATGGTGATGCCGAGCTCGTTGCAGACGGCATCGACCTGGCGGGCCATGTTCCAGTAGTTGACCGGGCAGTAGGCCTTCTGACCGCCTTCCGACTTGGCGATCTCGATGATGACAGCGGCGTTGGCCTTCTGGGCGGCGGCGAGCACGCCGCGGATCACGAAGTGGTTCCTGCCGTTTGCTGCCAAAGCGATGGCTTTACCCTTGGCATTCATGGCCCGGTCGACGACCTTGCCACTGACGATCAGTGCTTTCGAGTTGGGGAAAAGCTTCGCCACGTTGGGCGGACGACCGACCTCGAGGGCCTTGACGAAATCTGTAGCTGCAGCTGCCATATCTCCTCCTTATCACCTGGTGTAATTGCTTCATTGCAAAAAACGTCTACGTTATAGCATCCTAATTCAGCACTGGTCAAGCCCGCACTACGGTATCAGCGAAAATTCTCCGGCACCGCCCCCGGCAAAACGTCCCGAGCCGAGGTACTCGCCCCGCCAGTAGGCGGCCGCCTCGCCGGGCGGCAGGTCGCCGGCAGTGCCGGCGAAGGCGAAGGAAACCGGCGGGTTGGGGCCGGTTGCCGTGCCGCTCAGCGTCAGTGCGTTGCGGGACAGGACGGGGAACTCGCCGCGCACGCTGCGGGAGGGCTGTCCCTGTGCCAGAGTCCCGGGAGAAACCGCGTAGAGCGCCCCTTTCTCGGCAGGGGGGAGCTTGGCGTGCAGCACCAGCTCCCCGGTAGCGTCGCCGGCCCAGCGGAAGGCATAGCTGGGAACCCATCGGGTGCCACCCACCGTATAGGAGAGGCGCGCCTTGTCACTGGAGAGCCAGACCCGGGCGACCACGGCCCCCTTGCGGGCCCGGGCCAGTTCCTGCTCGAGTGTTTCCAGCGACTTGCGGCAGCGGCGCTTGCCCCGGTACACCGACTCGAGCTGCGCCAGCGCGAACTCGGTGCCGCGCGCCAGGGAGCTGACCGGGTCCGGGTTCGCCTTACTCTTGCGGGGCGCCTTGCCGCTTTGCAACTTCACCGCCGCGCTGAAGATCTCCTCCTGGCGGGAGAGCGCCTGCAACCGGTCCTGGAGTTCGCTGATCCGCTCCTCGAGCCGGGAGATTTCCTGAGCCCGCCGCCGGTCGGCCTCGGCGGGGACCAGTTCCACCCGGAGCACACTCGCCCCGGCAAGCGGCTTTACCCGTAGCGACCCGGGCGTGTAGCTTTGGGGGAGCGGGCACTCCAGATACCCCTTCTGTGCCGCCAGTTCCTGCTCCACCCGGGCACCGTCCAGGTACAGGGTGATGGTTTTCTGGCCGGCCGCTGCCGGAGCAGCGAGAATAAGGAGCAGTCCACAGCAAAGCGGCATCCAGCGCATCTGGCACCTCCGGAACATGAGAACAGATCTCAGGAAACCCGAAGTGACAAATGTAGCGGCTGCCGCGGCAATTGCAAGGTTTTGACAGAAACTACTTTTCTACGTCGAGCAGTTCCACTTCGAAGATCAGGTTGGCGTTGGGCGGGATCACCCCACCGGCGCCGGCCGTGCCGTACCCCAGGGCCGCAGGGATGAAGAGCTTGCGCTTCCCCCCTACCTTCATGGACATGACACCCTCGTCCCATCCGGGAATCACCTCGCCCGCACCGATCCGGAACACGAAAGGCTGGCCGCCCACCGAGCTGTCGAACTTCTTGCCGTCTTCCAGCCACCCGGTGTAGTGCACGGTCACCTTTTTGCCGGAGACCGGCGAAGCGCCCTTGCCCGGCACCAGGTCCGTGTAGGAGAGCCCGGAGGCAAGCTTCACGGTACCGGCAGCGGCCTGGGGGGCAGCCTGGGGCTCGCTTGCCGCGCTCTTCTCCGGCTGCTTCGCCTCTTTCTGCGAGCAGGCCGGGATGACGATGGCCACGACGAGCAACAGCAAAACGATGAACTTCTCGACATTACGCATCACAAACATCCTCCGAACAACGTTGGTCGTTTTTCTACAAGTAGTTTCAGCATCTTTGCAGCGAGTTTTCCAGATAGCAATCTGTGCGCCATCAAGAGTCCTGCAGCGGGCCCTGCCAAGCGGCCCGCTTTGCAGCGCCTAGTCCAGCAGGTGGACGAAGAGGCCGCTTCTCAGCTTCGGTTCGAACCAGGTGGACTTGGGCGGCATGATCTTGTCCACGTCCGCCAGGGCCATGAGTTCCTCGATCGAGGTTGGGAACAGCGAGAAGGCCACCTGGTACTCCTCGGAGTTCACCTCGCGCTCCAGCTCTGCCAGACCGCGGATGCCGCCGACGAAGTGGATGCGCTGGTCCGTGCGCGGGTTGCGGATCCCCAGCACCGGGCTTAACAGGTTGTCCTGCAGGATGGAGACGTCCAGCGACCCCACCGGGTCGTCGGCCGGGAAGGAGTCCTCGCGGGGGACCAGCTCGTACCATTTGCCGGAGAGGTACATGCCGAACTGGTGCCGACGGGTCGGGCTGAGCGCGGCGGAGACCGGGGTCACCTCGAAGCGCTCGGCGACCCGGGCCATGAACTCCGCCACGCTGCGGCCGTTGAGATCCTTCACCACCCTGTTGTAGGGCATGATGGTCATCTCGTTGTCCGGGAAGATGACGGTGAGGAAGAAGTTGTACTCTTCGCTGCCGCTGTGGTTGGCATTGGCCTCTTTCCTCAGGTCGCGCACCCGGCTCGCCGCCGCGCTCCTGTGGTGCCCGTCGGCGACGTAGAGGGTCGGAATCGCCGCGAAGCGCTCGGTGAGCATGGCGATTTTGGCAGGATCGTTCAAAAGCCAGAGGGTGTGGGAGACGCCGTCGCCGGTGGTGAAGTCGTAGAGCGGCTCCCCCTGGGTGACCTCGTCGACCGCCTGGGTGATGACCGCGTCGTTGCGGTAGGTGTAAAAGACCGGCTCGTCGTTCGCGTTCAGGGCGTCGATGTGGCGCACCCGGTCTTCTTCCTTGTCGGCCCGGGTAAGCTCGTGCTTTTTGATGGTGCCGTCCTGGTAGTCGTCGACCCCGGCGCAGACCACGAGGCCCGTCTGGGTGATGCCCCCCATCTTCTGGCGGTAGATGTAGTAGCACTCGGTGGCGTCCTGCACCAGCACCCCTTTATCGAGGAACACCTTCAGGTTCTCCGCGCCGCGGTCGTACACCTCGTCCGAGTGGATGTCCACCTGGTCGGGCAGGTCGATCTCCGGCCGCGAGATGTGCAGGAAGCTCACCGGGTTGCCGGCGGCCATGCCGCGGGCCTCGGCGGTGTTCATCACGTCGTAGGGGAGAGCTGCCACCTTATCGGCCAGCTCCTTGGTGGGGCGCACCCCTTTAAAAGGTTTGATAAATGCCATGCGTACTCCGATCTCGATGTCGTTAAGCGAACTAGCTGTTAAGTATCTTCAGCCGGCGTGCGGCTAGAAGTAGCGTTTGGCCCCGACGAAGCGCTTCAGGAAATACGCGTCGTCCATGGTGGAGACCTTGATGTCGTCGCCGCGCCGCGGGGCGTGCACGAAGCGGCCGTTGCCCACGAAGATGCCGACGTGGTTGATCTCTTCTGCCGAGCTGCCGAAGAAGACCAGGTCGCCGTCTTTAAGCTCCTCCTTGGCCACCACGTCCCCCACCTTGAACTGATCGCGGGAGGTGCGCGGGATGTTCACGCCGCAGAGGTTGTAGACCGCGCGGACGAAGCCGCTGCAGTCCATGCCGTCCACCACGGTGTCCCCGCCCCAGCGGTAGGGGATCCCGACGAAGCGTTCCGCGGTACGGGCCGCGATGGAGCCCATGTCGCTGCGGTCGCGACGCGGTTCGGCAGCGGGCTCCGCTTTCCGGACCGGCGGCGCCGGGACGGCAGCGACGGCCGAAGGACGGGGCGGCTTCTTCAGCGAAGGAGCCGGAGCTTTTTCCAGGACCGGCTCACGCATGGTTGTGGGAACTGCCGGCTTGGGGGGCGCGATGAAGTACGAGGAGATGACCCGCTCCTTCACCAGCCGGCGCGCGGTGCTGCTGGCATCCTCGCGGCGGAGGAAATCGCCGAAGCGGACCGCGTAGATGCCGTTTTCCCGCTTGAAGTAGAAGGCCTCGACCCCCTTCTCCTGGAGCTTGCGGGCGAGCCGCTCGGCATTTTTCACCTCGGAGAAGGCACCTACCTGGATGGTGAAGCCTACGTCCTTGAGACCGGCGCGCTGGGCGGCGCACCCCGTGGCGACCGAGGCGAGGAGGAAGATGCATCCCGCAAAAAAGCTTACATAGTTGGGCATTACCTGAATTCCTTTGCTACCGGCACTGCGTTCTTGCTGAATACGACTCTGGCCTGCTTAAGCTAGATGTCCTTGGTCTCGCGGCGCACTCCCATGAGGTAGGGGACCACGAAGTCCTCGAGAGCACCGTCCAGGACGGCGTCGGGGTTGCCGCTCTCCACCCCGGTTCTGAGGTCCTTCACCATCTTGTAGGGGTGCAGCACGTAGGAGCGGATCTGGCTCCCCCAGCCGATCTCCTTCTTCTCGCCGGCGATGTCGGCCGCCTTGGCCTCGCGCTCGCGCAACTCGAGCTCGTAGAGTTTGGAACGCAGCACCTTCATGGCGGTCGCCTTGTTGCTGTGCTGGCTGCGCTCGCTCTGGCAGGCAACCACGATCCCGGTGGGGATGTGGGTGATCCGGATCGCCGAGTCGGTGGTGTTGACGTGCTGACCGCCGGCGCCCGAGGAGCGGTAGGTGTCGATGCGCAGGTCGCTCTCCACGATCTTCACGTCGATGTCGTCTTCCTCGACGATCGGGAAGACGAAGACCGAGGCAAACGAGGTGTGGCGCCGTGCATTGGAGTCGAACGGCGAGATGCGCACCAGGCGGTGGATCCCCGCCTCCGCCTTCAGGTAGCCGTAGGCGAACTCGCCGCTCGCCGCAAAAGTACACCCTTTGAGCCCCGCCTCCTCACCGGCCTGGTAGTCGGTGATCTCGGTCTTCCACCCTTTCTTCTCGCAGTAGCGCAGGTACATGCGCAGAAGCATCTCGGCCCAGTCCTGGGACTCGGTCCCCCCCGCGCCGGCGTTGATGGAGACGAAGGCGCCCGAGGCGTCGTGGGGGCCCGAGAGCATGCGCCGGAACTCGGCGGCGCTCACGGCCTCTTCCAGCCGGCCATTCATGGCTGCGACGTCCTGAAGCGTCGCCTCGTCCTGCTCCTCGCTCCCCAACTCGATCAGCTCGCGGATGTCGGTTGCCTGCGTGTCGAGGGCCTCCCAGGTGGTGACGTCCTTCTCCAGCGCCATGCGCTCCTTGAGCACCTTCTGGGCCCGGTCGGCGTCGTTCCAGAAGTCGGGACTGGAGGTGAGTTCCTCCATCTCGAACATCCGCTCCTTCTTGCTATCTACGTCAAAGAGACCCCCGGAGTTTGTTGATCCGCTCGGCGAGCCCTTCTATCTTGGCGACTTCTTCTCTGAACATCGGTTGCGACTCCTTTTCTGATACTGCGCATAAGGCATGGAACAGCGGCCCACTATAGCAGGAATAGGCCTGCCGCGTCACGCATTTGCGGAAATTTTCTTGCGCCCCCGGTACCACAGGGAGAGTATCCCTCCCAGCGAGGTGGCCAGACAGGCCAGGGCAAAGAGGTCGCCATGGCGGCTGTAGAAGCTCCCGCCAGTCCCGCGGCGCACCTGGCCGGCCAGGGTGGCCTCCTGAAAAAGCTGTGTCATGCCGCGCACATGCCCTTTACTATCGATGATGGCCGAGATGCCGGTGTTCGCCGCGCGAACCAGCGGCACCCGGTTTTCCACGGCCCGGAACACGGTCATGGAGAGGTGCTGGTAGGGGGCCGAGGATCTCCCGAACCAGGCGTCGTTGGTGATGTTCACCAGAAGCCCCGCACCCTGGCGGACATAGGCCCGGGAAATTTCCGGGAAGATCCCCTCGAAGCAGACCAGGACGCCGATCTTGCCGGCTTCGGTATCGAGCGGCTTGAGGCTCCGCCCCGGTGAAAAGTCACCGATCCCCTCCACCAGCTTGTTCACAAAGGGAAACAGCCCCTTGAGCGGCACGTACTCACCGAAGGGGACCAGGTGCTGCTTGTCGCTTCTGCCCGCGAGCGCCCCGGACGGCGCGATCAAAAAGGCGCTGTTCAGGTAGCGGGTCAGCTCCCCCTCCCGCTCGAAGGCGGGGCTGCCGGCGACCAGGCAGCTCTTGAGCTCCGCGGCCAGGGACTGGACCCGCGCCGCATACTGCGGTTCGCTCTGCAGGAAGAATGGGAGCGCACTCTCCGGCCAGACCACCAGCGTCCCGGGGGTGCGGCACTCCTGGCGGGAGAGCCGCTCGTAGGTGTCGACGCTGGCGGCGGCAAAGGCGGGGTCCCATTTGAGCTGCTGCGGGACGTTCCCCTGCACCAGGAGGACCCGTTCCAGCGGACCCGGCTCCGGGCGGTTCAGCGCCTCAAATCCGTAGCCAAGCGTGGCGGCCACCAGGACAAGCAGGGCGAGGAAGCTGCGCACCGGGTAATACGCGTCCGAGCGTCTGAGCCAGAGCCACATCCTGAAGAAGACCAGGTTGGCGAAGGCCACCAGGAAGCTCACGCCGTACACCCCGGTGATGTCCGAGATCTGGATGAGCGGCAGGGTGCGGTACTGCGAGTAGCCGAGGTTGGCCCAGGGAAAACCGGTCAACAGGAAGGAGCGCATCAGCTCTGCCGCCACCCACAGGACCGGAAAGGAGCAGAGCGAAGAGATGCCGCCCAGTTCCCCTGTCCTGGCGAGCCAGAGCACCAGCGCCGGGTAGAGGGCAAGGTAGGCCGCCAGCACCAGGTAGAGGAGCGCGCTCAGCGCACTCGGGAGTTTCCCGTAGCTGACCATCACGATGTTGAGCCAGTACAGGATCCCCAGGTAGGCGACCAGGCCGGCAAGGAAACCGAGCTGGGCGGCACGCGCGGGGGTCGCCTCCTTGGCGGCACTGAACAGCGGCACCAGGGCACACCAGGCCAAAAGCGAGATGCCCGGGTTCGGAAAGGAGAGCGCCAGGAGCACTCCGGAAGTCAGCGCCAGGAGCAGGGGCCCCCAGGCAACGCGTTTCCCGGGGACGAGGAGGTCGGTCACGGCTGCTCCGTATCCTTGTCCGGCGCGCCCTGGTCACGCTTTACGATGCGGACCCGGCTGATGCGCCGTTCGTCCGCTTCCAGCACGGTGAGTTCCAGCGCATCGCTTACAAAGATCTCGCCAGCACAGGGGATGCGTCCGGCCAGGTGGAAGATGAGCCCCCCCACGGTCTCGAACTTCTCCCGTTCGATCTCCACGTCGAAGTGCTCCTCGAGCTCCTCGATGGGGAGCCGGCCGTCCACCACGATGGCGCCGTCCGCCTCCTCGGCCAGCATCTCCTCCTCGAGGTCGTACTCGTCCTGGATGTCACCCACGATCTGCTCCAGGAGGTCCTCGATGGTCACCAGGCCGGCGGTCCCCCCGTACTCGTCGATGACCACCGCGAGGTGCACCCGGCGTTTCTTGAAGTCGTGCAGGAGCGCTTCGAGGTCCTTGGTCTCGGGGACGAAGTAGGGGGCCCGCAGGAGCTTCCTGAGTTCAACCTGGTCGTCGGGGAGCCCCCAGTACCTGAGCAGGTCCTTCGCGTAGAGCAGGCCGATGATGTTGTCGATGGTCCCTTGGTAGACCGGAAGTCGGGAGTGGCCGCAGGCGATAATCTCCTTGAGGACCTCGCTCAAGCGCATGTCGGAAGACAGGCAGGCCATCTCGGTGCGCGGCAGCATGATCTCGCGCACCACCGAGTCGCGCAGGGTGAGGATGGAACGGATCATCGCGTTTTCCTCCTCGTTGATGACCCCCTCTTCCTCTCCGGCGTCCATGATCTCCTGGATCTCGGCCTCGGTCACCCTCTTCTTGCCGTAGAGGAACCTGCCCAGAAGGTCTATGAGCCCACCGTTTTTCCGTCCGTTTTCCTCATCCAAGGGATGTTTGCCTCCGTTCGTAGCCATTGTCGCGTCGGGATACTGACCACTTTGTCAGCCCTGTCTCTTCCTCCCTGTTCTCCCACCAGCCGGCGGGGGTAGTTCTCTGTCTTGATGCCGGCCAGCCCGGCGCGCGTTGTGATCCGGTTCAGCCAAAGGCGTGAAACACACTGGTCACCGCGACGGTCACCAGCGTCCCCGTCAAGGCGCCCATCACCACCTCCCGGGTGCTGTGGATCTGCAAAAGGAGCCGCGAGTGGCTCACCATCACCGCCAGGACGAAGCACAAAAGCGAGGTGAGCGGGTCCTGGGTGTTGAAAGAGATGCTGGTGGCGATGGAAAAGGCGACCGCCGCGTGCCCGCTGGGCACCCCCCCCTTGAGCGGCGTCCCCTTGCCGGTCAGGGACTTCAGGATGATCACCGTGATGAGCACCATGATGACCGACACGACGGTTCCCAGCTCGGAACTGGTGCCGACCATGGCGAGCACTCCCCGATGAAATGGAAACAGGTACTTGGCAAGGACCAGGTACCCGAGGATGGCGGTCCCGAAGGCCGCCACCAGTACGGCTCCCGCCGCCACGTCCTTGGCCACCTTGGCCATCGGATGAAACTCCGGCGAGATCATGTCGACCACCACCTCGATGGCGGTGTTGAGGAGTTCGGCGAACAAAACGAAGGAGATCGCCAGCGCGATCAGCATGAACTCCATCGGGGTGACCCGTACCAGGAGGGCCGCGGTCATGACCACGAGCGCCGCGGCGAAGTGACGCCGCATGTGCTTTTGGGTGCGCACCGTGTAGAGGATCCCCTCTATCGCGCAGTTGACCGATTCAATGAAGCGGGTCGGCTTCACCCTCCCCCTCCCGATGCGGGTATCCGGCCGAAGCCGCTAGACAAGCCCTTCCTCGACGAGTTGGGCGAAGATCTCGCGCTCGCGCTTTTCCATGCGGGCCGCCTCGGCCTCGCCGCTTCTCTCGTGATCGTAGCCGGTGATATGCAGGATGCCGTGCAAGAGCAAAAAGCAGAGCCGGTTCCAGTAGGTTTCGCCCGCCTCGTCGGCCTCGCGCGCCGCGGTGTCGGCGGAGATCACCACGTCACCCAGCATCTGCGGGTTCAGCTCCCCGAACTCCCCTTCCTGCATGGCGAAGGAGATCACGTTGGTGGCCTTGTCGCGCCCAAGATAGTCGCGGTTCAGGGTCCGGATCGAGCGATCCCCGACCACGGTGACCGAGAGTTCGGCCTCAGGACATCCCAAGGCGTCTAAGATCCTCTGTGCCACCTTTCTGAACGCCGGAATCCCGACTGGGTTCCGCTTTTGGCGGTTCGCTATCACTATCTTCTGGGGACTTCTTGGCACAGCTCTTCTCCTTGTAGGCAGGTTCCGGGTAGTCGATCCGGTGGTGGTAGATCCCGGCCAGGATCTGGTTGAAGCTCTTGGCTATCTCGTGCAGGTTTTTAAGGGTCAGTTCGCACTCGTCGAGCTGCCCGTCCATGAAGATGTTGTTGATGATCTTCTGCACCATCCCCTGGATGCGCGCAGGTGTCGGATCGACCAGGGTGCGGCTCGCCGCCTCGACGCAGTCGGCCAGAAGCACCAGTCCCGCCTCGCGGGTCTGCGGTTTCGGCCCCGGGTAGCGGAAGTCGCGCTCGTCCACCGGCGGCGCCCCGGGAGTCTCCATCCCCTTCGCCTTCAGGTAGAAGTAGCTGATGAGGCTGGTGCCGTGCGACTGGCGGATGATGTCGATGATCGGGCGCCCCAGCCGGTACTCGCGGGCCAGCTCCACCCCTTCCTTCATGTGCGAGATGAGGATGAGCGCGCTCATGCTGGGCGAGAGCTTGTCGTGGCGGTTCTCGCCGTCGCGGATGTTCTCGATGAAGTAGAGCGGCTTTTTGAGCTTCCCGACGTCGTGGTAGTAGGCCGCGACCCGGCCCAGGAGGGGGTTGGCGTTGATCGCCTCGGCCCCCGCCTCGACCAGGTTGCCGACCAGCACGCTGTGGTGGTAGGTGCCGGGAGCCCGGATCATCAGCTCGCGCAACAGCGGGGAGTTCAGGTTGGCGAGTTCGAGGAGCTTTACGTCGGTGGTGTACTGGAAGAGTGCCTCCACCAGGGGAACCGTCCCCGAGACGAAGACCGCATTGAGGAAACCGCCGAAGAAGGCGAAGCCGATGCAGTAGAGGGTCTGCAGCGACATCGGGTTGTCGCCGTAGATGTGGAAGCAGAGCGCCACCGCCACGTTGACCACGCTCACCTTGAGCCCGGCCGAGTAGATGGTGCCGCGCTCCTTGCACTGGCGCACCCCGTGCGCGCCGACGATGCCGCCCAAAAGGGCGTAGATCACCACCGGCAGCGAGTTGTTCATCATGATCCCCAGAAGCGGCGCACAGATGGAGCAGTAGACCAGGGCCACTTCCGAGTTCAGGATGATCCGGACGATGATGCTGCCGGCGGCAAAGGGGAACAGGTAGAAATAGCTCGCCGTGTCGATGCTGGGGAAGACCCCGCCGAGAGCGGTGGAGACGGCGAACAGGAACTTGAGCCCGGCGAAGTTGGCGACGGTCAAAAGCGCCAGGAACATGATGTCCTTGTTCGTCGGGTTGAACTTGCGGATGTTCTTGCGGGCGAAGCGGTACGGCGAGTAGGAGAGCACGAGAATCAGCCCGAATACCCCGACTCCGGTAAGTAGCGGGGTCAGGTTCTTGGACTTGTACATCTTCTCGAGCTTCAGCGCCTGTTCGGCGGAGACCCGTTCGCCCACGCGCACCACCATCTCGCCGCGTTTCAGCTTGAAGAGCACCGGGCGTACCGCGGCACGCGCCTCCCCCTTCTTATCCTCGGAGGCGTCGCGGTCGAAGGAGAGGTTGGGCGAGAGCATGCGCAGCGCCACTCCCTTCAAGAGCTCCAGGTCCCGGGACTGACCGCCGTAGGTAAGGTGCGCTGCGGCGAAGTTCCGCCTGGCGGTAGCGAGGTCGATGACCGCCGCATAATCGCCGGCCGCCACCTCCTGCCGGGTCCCGGGATCGATCACCTGGATGCCGTGCTTGCGGTTGGCACTGAACTTCGCCAGGTCCGCGACGATGCGCTGCCGGTAAAACGGCGCCACCTGGCGTCCCAGGTCGGCGAGGAAGGCCCGGGAATCCTTGATGCGCGCCAAGGCGCCGAACTCCTGGTCGGTCAGGTCCGGCACCAGCACCTCGGCAACCGCCTGGCGCCCTTTTTCACGCAACAGGGCGAAGGCCTGTTCGAAGCGGCTGACGATCTCCAGGTTCGCGTTGGGATCCAGGCTGTAGACGTAGGGCGCCGTCGCTTCGGCCTCCGCACGCTTCTTCTCGGTGAGGAGCAGGTCCTCGATCAGGTAGTCCTGCGAGGCGCGGATATCGGAGGTAGCGATGTCCCCCTCGCGGAACTTTACGGTGAGGAGTTGCGGGCTGGGAATGATGAGCAGGGTGAGGAATAAGGCGGTGGCGAATAGGAGGGTGATGCGGGTGCTTTTTTGATATTTTTCACCGGAGAACGCGTCGGCGAACTTCTCCAGCCAGCAGGTACAGAGCTGGGCGACGGAGGTTTTGTCGTTTTTTTGTTTATCGCCGTTTTCGGTGGGCATTATTTCCAGTGGTTCCCATGTCGTAGGCAAAAGCCGCCGGGAAGCAGACAAGGAGCCAATATATCCTCTTTGGCCTTTTTCTGTCAATGGAAACGACGGTGGCGCAGCCGAGTCCCCCTGCCCGCGGCTCTAGTTAATAAAAATTTAAAAAACCGCTTACCATTTGTCGCCGGATGTGATATAAACCAGGGCTCCATTGGCAGGTAAAACTGCCGCCATTAACAAAACGCGGGGGGAAAAATGAGCCAGATTACCGAAGTGTACGCCAGAGAGATCCTTGATTCCAGGGGGAATCCGACCTTGGAGGTCGAAGTGTTCCTCGATTCGGGTGCCATGGGGAGGGCTGCAGTCCCGTCCGGCGCTTCGACCGGCGAGCGCGAGGCACTGGAACTGCGCGATGGGGACAAGGGGCGCTACCTGGGTAAAGGGGTCCTCAAAGCGGTCTCCAACGTGAACGACATCATCGCCGACGAGATCACGGGCATGGACGCCACCGATCAGGCAGGAATAGACAACCGCATGCTGGCCCTGGACGGCACCGAGTTCAAAAGCCGCCTGGGCGCGAACGCCATCCTGGGCGTTTCGCTGGCAGTCGCCAAGGCAGCCGCCGAGGAAGTCGGCCTGCCCCTGTACCAGTACCTGGGGGGCGCGAACGCGAAAGAGCTGCCGCTGCCGATGATGAACATCATCAACGGTGGAGCGCACGCGGACAACAACGTCGACATCCAGGAATTCATGATCATGCCGGCCGGCGCCAAGAGCTTCAAGGAGGCGCTGCGCATGGGTGCCGAGATCTTCCACGCCCTGAAGTCCGTCCTCAAGGGGAAAGGGTACAACACGGCCGTGGGCGACGAGGGTGGCTTCGCACCGAACCTCAAGTCCAACGAAGAGGCGCTGGAAGTGATCATGGAAGCAATCGTCAAGGCCGGCTACAAGCCGGGTGAAGAGGTGCTGCTGGCGCTTGACGTCGCATCCTCCGAGCTCTTCGAGAACGGCGTGTACACGCTGGAGAACGAGGCACAGCCCAAGAAGACCCCGACCGAACTGGTCGACTTCTACGAGAACCTGGTGAACAAGTACCCGATCGTCTCCATCGAGGACGGCATGGCCGAGAACGACTGGGACGGCTGGAAGCTTCTGACCGAGCGCCTGGGCAAGCGCATCCAGATCGTGGGCGACGACCTGTTCGTCACCAACCCCTCCATCCTGAAGGAAGGGATCAAGAAGGGGATCGCCAACTCGATCCTGATCAAGCTGAACCAGATCGGCACCCTGACCGAGACCCTCGACGCCATCGAGATGGCCAAGCGCGCCGGTTACACCTGCGTCATCTCGCACCGCTCCGGCGAGACCGAGGACACCACCCTGGCCGACCTCTCCGTCGCGGTGAACGCGGGCCAGATCAAGACCGGTTCGCTGTGCCGCACCGACCGCGTCTGCAAATACAACCAGCTGCTGCGCATCGAGGACGAACTGGACGAAGTGGCCCAGTTCCGCGGCGCCGAGGTCTTCTACAACCTCAAGAAGTAGGAAGCGACCGCCAGTGCAGGACACGAAGGCGCACCCCACGCGGGGTGCGCCTTTTTTTGCGTCTCGCGGATTATCTGCCGGAAAAAGTCCTCAATGCTATACTGCAGGAAGTACGGCGTGGCTGCCCGGGGTACTGGCTCCGACCACCAGGGCGGCTCACAAGGAGGTACCAACCATGGCATGCACGGACGAGAAACACAAAGAACATATCTGCGCGTTGACGGCGGCCGGCGAAACGGACCTGGTTCACGAATTGGCCCTGCACCCCACCTTCGAATGTGGCAACTGCGGCGCCAAAGTAAGCGACCAGGACCGGGTCTGTGATCCGGTGTCGCTGCCTGACATCGCCGGGCTAGGAGACGGTGCCGACAACGTCGGCACCAAGGTGGGGCAGACCTGAAAAGCGGCGGATCGTGAAATCACAGGCAAGGAAGCACGCTTCCTTGCCTTTTTTATGTCTGCAACCTGGCGCCTCGGCAGGGTAGACCGGAGAGCACCGGAGCTGCCCCCGGCAACGTCAGCCTTGCAGGGTGCCCTCAATGAGGCTATACTCCCGCGCATGTTAACTTACGAGATATCGGCCCACGACCACCTGCGGCGCGTCGACAGCTTCCTGCGCAACCTGATGCCCACCGCACAGTTCTCCTACCTGAAAAAGCTGCTGAACACCGGGCACCTCACCGTGAACGGGTCTGCCCCCACGCCCGAGCAACTCCTCAAGCAGCACGACCTGGTGCATCTGAAGGAGAGCGGCAAGACCGTCGCCTTCGTCGCCAAAGAGCCTCCCGAGCTGGACATCCTTTTCGAAGACACCTGGATCATCTGCTTCAACAAGGCGCCCGGCTTGCCGGTGCACCGCACCGAAGACGCCAGCGAGGCGAACCTGGTGGACCTGGCGGAGAGCTTTTTGAAACGCAGGGACGGGACGAGCCGCCTGAGGCCGGTGAACCGGTTGGACCGCGGCACTTCCGGAGCGATACTGCTCGCCAAGAGTGCTGTGGCGGCGGGGATGTTCGGGAAGATGATACAGAACGAAGGGCTGGGGAAACTGTACCTGGCAATGGTGGAAGGAAAACTGCCTGCAGAAGGTATGATCGATTTCCCGCTGGACGGGAAGGAGTCCCAGACCCGCTACCTGCGGCTGTCGCAGGGGAGTTCCGGGGCCCTCGTTGCGGTGTACCCGCTGACCGGGCGGATGCACCAGATTCGGCAGCACTTCAAGATGCTCGGGCGCCCGATTCTGGGGGACAAGCGCTACGGCGGCCGCCCCCTTCCCGGCTTTACCGGGCACCTCTTGCACTCCTTCGTCACGCAACTGGTGCACCCGGCGACCGGGGAGGCACTGGTGATTCCGGCCCCGCTTCCCGCTCCGCTGCTGCAGACCCTCACCCGTCTCACCGGGTTAAAGGAAGAAACCCTGCTCAAACGGTTGGAGGAGGTTCCTCCTGCCGAAGCCCCCTCCCCTTCCGAAGCGGAGTAGCTACCACCCCTGTTCTCCGATGAGCGGCACGAAACGCACCGCTCCCAGATCTTCGCGCCGGTACTCGCCCTCCCCGATGCGCCGCACCCGCACCAGGTTTTGCAGCTGCTGGGTGGCGCCAACCGGGATCACCAGACGTCCCCCGGGGGCCAACTGCTCCAAGAGCGCCCCGGGGACCTCCGGCGCCCCGGCGGTGACCACGATCCCCTGGTAGGGCGCCTGCTCCCGCCACCCCAGCGTCCCATCCCCCAGATGCACCGTCACGTTTGCGTAGCCGAATTCCTCGAGCCTGCTGCGGGCCGCTTGCGCCAGCACCGCAATGCGCTCCACGGTGTACACCTGCGCCGCGCAGCGGCTTAACACCGCCGCGGCGTACCCCGAACCGGTACCGATCTCGAGCACCCGCTCGCCCCCCTCGAGCTCCAGGGCCTCGATCATGAAGGCCACGATGTAGGGTTGGGAAATGGTCTGGCCGGCAGCGATAGGAAGGGGGGAATCGTCGTAGGCGAAGGCGTGCATCTCGTCGGGGAGGAAGGACTCGCGCGGGACCTCGCGCATGGCCGAGAGCACCCGGGGATCGCGGATGCCGCGTCCCATCAGGTGTTCACGGATCATGCGTTCCTTGGCCGATTGGTTATTGAGGTTCCACCTGTCCATACCCCCTCCGACCGCACAATGGTATCACAGCAGGAACGGGCGACAAATCAGCCTTTCAGCCGTTTGTTCAGGGTCTGGCGCCCCATGCCGAGGAGCCTGCTGGCGCCTCCGAGGTTACCTCCGGAGAGCTGCATGGCCTCCTTGATCATGTACTCCTCGATTTCGTCGACGGTGGGGAAATGACCGAAGATGACGGCCAGCGGGTCGTCGTCCGTGACGGCAGCGGTACTGGTAGGGGGTGGAGCCAGGAGACGCTCGTCGCCGATCACCGCGCGGAAGCTCTCCATGGAGAGGATACCCGAGGTATGGCGCACCACGGCATCGAAGACCAGGGCCTCGAGTTCGCGCACGTTCCCCGGAAAGTGGTACAGCGACAACAGCACGGCGAGCTCAGGCGGCGGGGTGGGCTTTTTCTTGTTGATACGCTCGGCCACCAGTCCCAGGAAATGGTCCAAAAGCAGCGGGAGGTCGTCCAGCCGCTCGCGCAGAGGGGGGAGATGGATGCGGTGCCCGCAGAGCCGGTAGTAGAGGTCGTTGCGGAACTTGCCCGCGGCGATCAGCCCCTGCAGGTCACGGTTGGTCGCCATGACGATGCGGGCGTTGCTCTTCTTGGCAAAATCCGACCCCACCGGGTAATATTCCTGCTCCTGCAAAAGGCGCAGAAGTTTCACCTGGCTCAGCTCGTTGAGGTCGCCGATCTCGTCCAAAAAGAGCGTTCCACCCGAGGCGCGGGTGATCAGGCCGTCGCGGCTCTGGTCGGCACCGGTGTAGGCGCCTTTTTTGTGCCCGAACAGGGTGTCCGAGAACATGTTGTCGTCGAGACCGGCTGCGTTAAGGGCCACGTACTCGCCGCTGCAACCGCTCAGGTCGTGGATGGCGCGGGCGATCAGTTCCTTGCCGGCACCGGTCTCACCGGTGATCAGGATCGGCTGCCGGGTCACCGCCACCATCTCGATGTACTGGAAGATGGCGCGCATCTTCTTGTTCCCGGTGACGATGGCAGTAAAGGCCTCGGGGTGATCCAGGCGGTCGGTGAGCAGGCGCTGGGTGAGGTCCGAGAGTTCGCGGGAAAGGTTGCGCATCTCCAGCGCCTTCCCGACGCAGGTGACCAGGCGGCGCGAGTCTACCGGCTTCACCAGGTAGTCGAAGGCCCCGGTCTTCACGCACTCCACCACGGTCTCGATCTCGTCGTCAGCCGTGACGATGATGACGGGTATGTGAGGGTGGTCGTGGATGATCTTGGGGAGCAGCTCCATGCCGGAGGGGGACGGCATGTGCAGGTCGAGGACCAGGACCGCGACCGGTTCCTCGGCCAGGTACTGCAGCACCTTACTGCTGTCGCTCAAGGTACGGACCTCGTCGATCCCGCTCCCCTGCAGGCAGAGCCTCGACGTGGTGAGAATCCGTTCCTCGTCATCGACCAGCAGCACCTGTTTTCTGAGGCCGTTCATCTGGGTCATGCACTGCTCCGTCGGCTGTGGGTTTGGTGCAGCCAGCGCTGCGGGTTGGCAGGGCGATTTTCAAGGCACGTGCCAAAAAGCTGGAAACCTGCGGTGCGGCAGCGCCAAAGCCTCGGCCTTGCCTGGAAGGCCAGGGGGCGATTCTATAGGGGTGCCACATTTATTACAACTGCAAAAAAGGTGACAGACCGCGAGAATGCTGAAAACAGGGGCGGCACGGTGAAAGCTGACTAAACCCTGCAACGATTTCTTGGCACCGATCATAAGCACACCGACCGGCAGGAATAGAGCTTTAATGCGGGCTGGAAGTGGATACCGGGTGATGGCATGCTCGTTGCTAAAGGATATCGAGCATTTACCCCCCACAAGGTGTCCGACAATGCCACATCACCACTCGACGGATCAGAGGTTTACCCATGGATTATCCCGCAATTTTCTCGGCCACGCTGGGGCTGCACCATCCTTGGCACATTGTTTCGGTGACCTTTGGGCGGGACGAGAGGCGCATGGACATCCGTCTGGACGTTTTTCTGGGGAACCTTTTCACCTGCCCCTGCTGTGGCAAGCCGACCCCCCCCTGCGGGTTCGAGGAAGAAACCTGGTTCCATGAGGACTTCTTCGGGTATGCCACCTACCTCAACGCCCGGGTGCCGCAACTGCAGTGCAGCGCCGGGATCCTCTCCGCCGACCGCCCCTGGTCCCGTACCGGTTCGCGCTTCAGCCGGCTGTTGCCGACCGGTGCCGTGGTGACCGCCCTCGCGGCAGGCGAGTTGGAACCGGGCGCGGAAGCCGGCGTGCCCCACAGCACCTCCGAGTCGAGAGTGTCACAGCCGGTCCCTGCGCTGGCTCTCAGCAGGAACTGTTGACTCACCCTACCCCCAAGCGTAGAATGAAGTTGTAACGAAGCAAGCTCTTTGAAAACAACTCTGGGGTACAGGCAAGGGTGATTCTGAGGAAGCTGTCGATACAACTTTCTTGTGATTCTCAGGTTCAGACGTGGTGAGCAATTCAGTTCAAGAATATGCCTGAAACGTTTTCCGGGGGAATGCTAGAAACAAGGGCAGATGTCTCATATATCCTTTACGGTACTTTGGAGTTGGTAACTGGCGTATCAGGAGATCAAGCCGGAAGGCGTAGATTCTCATCCGCCATGCGCGTAAAAACCGCTTCAAAAAGGGGACAGCCAAAAGGGTTCACCGGGGCTTACCTGGTCACCGGGTGAGCAGGTACTCCGACCTCCGATTAGCAGCCCACCGACGGATTAGATTAAAGCATCTCGAAATGAACGCCAGTTACACTTTGCGAAAAAGCCCGACGCCGAAGGTATCGGGCTTTTTTTGTGCCCCCAGCTGGGCAACCGGGGAGGGGATGCTGGGCGGAACCGCCTGATTTTCTGGAGAAAGCGCTCTTCCCCACGTGCTGCGATGCTATACTGGGGTTGACCACAGAGAGTGTCGAGGAGGCTCATTATGGCACACAAACGTAAAGGACCACCGGAAGAAAACCGGTTGAGAACGATCCGCAGCCCGCACGTCTACCTCCAGCAGCGGGGACTGCCGGAAGATGCCCTGTGCAAAGGATGTGGCCTGGTTTACCGCAGTAAAAGGTGGCAGCTGGGCCACCCCGAGGGACCGCCCAGCTGCGAGGTGCTCTGCCCGGCCTGCCAAAGGATGAAAGATCATAACCCCGGCGGGGTCGTCACCCTTTCCGGTCCCTACCTGGCCGAGCACAAGAAAGAGATACTGAACACCATCCGACACGAGGAACAACGGTCCCGGGAGAAAAACCCGATTGGTCGCATCATGGAAATCCGGGAGGAGGGGGACCACATCACGGTAACCACGACCGAAGACAAGCTGGCCCAGAAACTGGGGCGCGAAGTGTACAAGTCCCAACGGGGGGAACTGCAGTACCAGTGGACCCACGACCTGAACCAGGTCCGGGTGAACTGGATGCGCTAGATACGTTCCTGCCACCGGGCTGGCAGCGCTCCAAGTAAAGGGGACAACTCGCAAGAGAGTCCTCGACAACTTTTTCGGGCATGAAAAAAGCCCTCTCGATATCCGAGAGGGCTTTTTTGTTGTACAGCGTCAGCGTATTTTCAGCGGGGCGAACAGGTACTCCAGGCCGTTCAACTTGATTTCGTACAGGCACTGCAGCAGCTCGCCCAACTCGCCATTCGGGAAACCCTGTTGGCGGAACCAGACCAGGTATGGCTCGGGAAGATCTACCAAGAGAGTCCCGGCGTACTTGCCAAACGGCATCTTGGTGCGGGCCAGCTTGAGTAGAAAGCCGGGATCCGGGAAGATCTCCTGCACCGATTAGCCTTTGTTGAGCTTCGCTTTGAGCAGGTCGCCCAAGGTCCCCATCCCTTTGGGTGCCTCTGCCGCGCTGGCGCGGAAGGCGTTCAGGGAGTCGGCCTGCTCCTGCTCGGCACGGCTCACCGAGGCGAGCGACAGCGAGATACGACGCTGCTCGCGGTCCACACCCTCGACTTTCACCTCAATTTCCTGCCCCTCGGAGAGCACTTCGCGGGGGTGCTGGATGCGCTTGCCTGCCCCCAGCTTGGAGATGTGGATCAGACCGTCGACACCGTCAGCCAGGGTGACGAAGGCGCCAAACGGGGTGAGACGGGCGACTTTGCCATTGTGGAAGGTCCCTTCCGGGAAGGCGCCGGCAGCCTCTTCCCAGGGATCGGCCAGGGTATCCTTGAGCGAGAAGGAGATGCGGTCCTTGTCCCAGTCGATGGACTTCACGACCAGATCGAGTTCCTGCCCTACGCTCAAAACCTCGCTCACGTGGTTTACGCGGGTCCAGCCCACCTCGGATACCGGGAGCAGCCCCTCTACCGAGCCGATCGAGACGAAGGCACCGAAGTCGCGCAGCGAGGTGACCGTGCCGTGCACCTTCTGGCCTACCTGCAGGGTCTCCTTGAGAGACTCTTTCTGCTGGCGCAGCTCCTCCTCGAGGAGTGCACGGTGCGACAGGACGATGTTGCGCCCCTTCTCACCGTACTCGGTGATCATGAAGGGGAGATGCTTGCCGATCAGGGCCGCAGTGTCCTGTACCCGGCGCAGCGCAACCTGGGAGAACGGGCAGAAGGCGCGCGAACCGGCGACCTTAACCTCGAAACCGCCCTTGATCTCCTTCTCAATGACCCCTTGCACCGGAATTCCGTTGGCGTAGGCCTCCTCAAGCTGGGCATTGCCTGCCGAGCCACCGGCACCACCGATCTTGGTCGTGAAGCGCATCTCGTTGTTGCGCGAGGAAATGAACCAAGCGGTCACCTTGTCACCGACCTGCACGGTCAGGTTGCCTTCGGCGTCCATGAGTTCCTTTATATCGAGGACACCTTCGCCTTTGCGGCCGGTGTCCAGAAACACCCACTCCTTGGCGATCTTCAGAACCGTTGCTTCCACCTTGTCACCCGGTGCCAGGCGACCGGCGTCCTTCTGGCTCGCCTCGAACAGCTCGGCGAAACTCTCTTCGCCGGTTTCCATCTCATCCAACATTTCGTCCATTGTTGAGTACCTCATCACTGAATTGTCTGCCGTCGGGCATCACACGAGCATACAGGGCACCCCACACCCTTGTCAACCACCGGTTTGCAATGCGCCGGACCCGGCGAAAACACAGCCCGGCTGAGCGCTGTCAGAGGCAGCGGCAGGAAGGGGTATACATTATTTTTCTCATAATGCCACATCAGAGCCAACAGCATTGGAAGTCCCCCCCGTCGGCAACCTCCTGAAATTACACTGCGTCGGTTCCAAGTCATGCACCAGCTTCAGGGCGGGGGCAACGAGGTCTCTGGGAACGCGCCGACAAATTCCTGTAGTTTTTCCACACCTTGACGATATTTCACTCACAACGCCGGTCAAACCGGCGCTTGGTCCCGCATTGTCCCGGCGGTTTCACTGCCGGTAATCAAGCGCCGGCAGAACCGGCACTCGTTACAAAGGAGGTTCGACCATGCACGGAAAGGTGAAGAAAAGCTTCATCCTGCTGCCCCTGGGGGCATTGGCACTGGCAGGATGCAGTGGCGGTAGCACAAGTGGCGGCCAACAGCCGGTAGCCGGCCTGACCATCGCCAGCAAGGTAAGCGTCGTGGATCCCAAGACCGGACAAGCGGGGAAGCTCACCGCCAAGGCTGTAGCCAGCCTCCCTGCGGGCTCCGACTTCGACAAGGACATTCCCTTCATCTACGTTAACGACCGTTCTATCGAGGCCTTCAACACCCCGAACGACATCCTGTGCAAGGTGGCCCAGACCAGGCACTCCGACATGGTGAACAAAGGTGCTTACCGGGCTCTTATCGACAACAAGCTGTGTGGCGACAACGGCGGGCAAGGCGGGCAGGCCGGCAACGCCCCGGATTACGCTACCTGGACCGTCCTTGCCACCCGGGCCGACTCGAACTCGCCTGAAGTGCTGCGGGTATGGGTTCACGAATCCCACGAAAACGGCGAGAAGATTATCTACGGCTCCGCCAATATAAGTGCCGGCGCCAGCACCGCCAACCCGCTCGGACTTTTCCGTCTGGACTTTGCCGGCTACCCTGCTACCGCCGGTCTGCCGTCCAGCAGCCAGCCCGTCTTCAAGGGGAGCCTGCTCACCGAACCCGCCAACGGCGGCCAGGTTTCGCTCAAGTTCGTCGAGCAAGATGCCGGCAACGGCGGGGGAACCTCCGCCGCGGCCCTCTTGCGCTCTGCCGACGGCTCCACCGGCTCGGGCACCCTCTCCAACAGCATTTTAGGTACAATGGACATCGCTTACAACACGAGCCTGTTCCATCGCGTGGCCGGCAACGACGACCGCTGCCTGAACCGCAACGACTTCGACAGCTCGGCTTGGCGCTACGGTCTCTACGACGCGGGGACCGGGGCACGCATGCAGAGGAACTCGGGCTTCCCGATCAGCTTCACCAAAAACGGGGTCAGCGGCAACGGCTACGTGGGGTACTGGGGAATCTGGCAGAACCAGGGTACCCCGCTTGCCAACGGTGACACCGTCTACAAGCAGAGCTACGGTCCCACTCCGGACACTACCCCCTACACAGTGTTCACGGCTCCGGGTAAACTGGTCAAGCATACCCGCAAGACCCTGACACTGGCGGAGATCAAGGGGGTGGCCCTGAGCCTGTTCTCCTTCACGAACAACACCCCGAGCAGCTATCGGGTCACCTGGGACGGCAGCAACTTCGTGAAAGACGCCCTCATGGTGCAGGGGAACAACGGGCAGACCTGGCAGGACATCACTCCGGAAAACATCGACCTGGCGAGCCTGGGGAGCGCAGGCCTCAATTTTTACTCCGACGCCCTGGGTGGCGACGTGCAGGTGAAACTTGCCTGCGCCCCGAACTCCGTACAGAACCAGGGGCCGCAAACCTTCGCCTGCAGCGCAAGCGACACCGCCCAGGTCGTTCTCTATGCACGGTCCGTCGTAGTCCCCGGTGACACGGTGCCGAGTACCCTCGCCTGCACCACCAACTGCCCGGACCTCGATAAGGTCGCCAACAGCGATCCGTTCCCCTACCGCGAGGTCGGTTTCCGGGCCCAGGCTCCCAGCGCGGGGCTGCTCTACTCCTACGCGTTCAACCCGAACAGCCTCACCCTGACCCAGAGCGGCAACCCGGTTGTCGTGAGCAATGCGGAGGTCTACCCTAACGGCCTGCAGAGCGGCCCGCTCTTCGACCCGAGCATTTCCGACAACATCGCGAGCCTGGCCTGCGGCTTCGACGCCAACGCCACCTGCGGCTGGCAGGCCTGGGGTAACCTTGCCGAGTTCTACACCTGGGAGACTGGCCCGCAGTCCTGGCAGCAGTTCTCCACCCTGAAAAACGGCAGCACCTTCCTCAGCTTTCAGCAGCCACTCCAGGTGCTCTACAGCCACACCGGCAACGGTTACACCAACGCGAAGTTCTACCTGCAGTACAACGGGTTCGGCGACCTGCAGGGCATCCCCGGCAAGTGTATCGACTCCAACACCGGTGCCGATGCGGACTGCTCGCTGCAGGGACCGAACTCGTCGGTACGCTGGGTACAGCAGTTCACCATCACCAGCGGCTCGACTGTCACCGATACCAGCGGCAACAGCTACCTGGTGAAACCGTTGGAGCTCGAGCAGCGCATGAAGGCGACGACAGGCTGTGAGGCGTTGCAGGTGTCGAACGTCGCTACACCGACCCTGAGCATCTGGGCCGACCCGGGCCAGCCGACCGAGCCCGTGGTGACCGCAGCACCCGCCGTCATTGCAGGTAACCTTCAGTAAAAAGGACACAAGCGGCGGGCTCGAGAGTGAGCCCGCCGCCGTAAGGAGACTGATGAGAGCATCAGGGACCATCGCCATTCTCTTCATGCTGACAGGGACGGTACAGGCCGGTCAGGCACCGGCACACGGGGCGACGACCAAACACCACCGCGCGGCCAACAGCCGCACGTCGAAGGCAAAGAAGGCCACGGTGCAGCAGATGCGCAAGCGTGCCGAGGCCGAAGGACGTCAACAGGCACAGGCCACGGGACTCAGGGAATACCAGATGCACCTCCAGGCGGAGGCACGCGGGCTCGCAGAGTATCAAAAGGTGCTGGCCGACCGCCGGGATGGCAAAGCCCCCATGCCTGTACCACGTAACGCACAAGCTGTGGCCACCACCCCCCTTGGTGCGCATTAAAGTATTTCGGCACCCCGTCCGATAAGATCATTAACGGGCCGGTTCGGCCCGCATCAAACCAGGGAGGGACCCCCATGGGCGTTCTGGTCTGTTACGACGACTACACCTACGATGTCATCAACGCGTACCACCTCGATTACCTCATCGACAAGGGGTGCATCATCGGCTACGACGATACCAGCGACTGGCAGAAGACCGAAGACGCCGAGGCAGACGTCATCCTGCTCACCGATCTGGCACATGGCATAGCCAGAAGAGAACGCGCGAAATAATCTACTTCCCGCATTTTCGATGGCGATGTCCCGGGCGAAACGAGCTCCCGAAGCCCGGGGAGCGCACCACCAACGGCCAAGGGTGACCGGGCCGACTCCTGGGCAAAGGTTGCTAACGTGCAGCCGGGCCTTCCAGGGCGCCTGCCTCCCGGTTTCCTTGATACCCGGAAAACCTTCCACCAGGCGGCAGAAATAACTGTTCCTTCTCCCGGAAGGAAGGCTCCGTTTGGCATGCCAACGGCGCGTGCTCATCCTGAGGTGATGCAGACCGCGCCCCAGCCCAACTCCCCCCATAGCACCACCTCTTCGATACACGCCCCCCAGCCCGGCTTGCCACTCCCCCCGTAGCGAATCACCAGCAGAACCAAGTATGGTAACATAGCGCCATGGATAACGATCTACAGTAGCGGAGGACGTCATGACTACCCCGGCGGCGCTGAAACGGATAGCAGATACGATCTGGGAACTTCCCATGAGCTACAAGGAGGGGATGCTGGTTCCGGCCCGCATCTTCGCGAGCGAGAAGCTGGTCAAGGAGATGGACGCAGGCGTTTTCGAGCAAGTCTGCAACGTGGCGACCCTCCCGGGTATCCAGCGCTACGCCTACTGTATGCCGGACGGCCATTGGGGGTATGGATTTCCCATCGGAGGATTGGCGGCCATGGATCCCGGCAGCGGGGTCATCTCTCCCGGCGGCATCGGCTTCGACATCAACTGTGGGATGCGACTGGTGCTGACCAACCTGAGCGCGGAAGAGGTGCTGCCCCGGCTGCACCACCTCGTGGACCGGCTCTTCGCCAGGATTCCGACCGGCGTCGGCTGCCACGGTTTTGTAAAGCTGAAACAGGACGAGTTCCGGCAGGTGGCCGAGCAGGGATCACGCTGGTGCCTGAAGCACGCCTACGCGACTCACGAGGATCTGGAGATGACCGAGGAGGGGGGCTGTTTTTCCGGTGCCGATGCCTCGGACGTGAGCGTGAAGGCGGTAGAGCGGGGCTTCAACCAGCTGGGCACCCTGGGAAGCGGCAACCACTACTGCGAAATCCAGGTGGTCCAACCGCACAACATCATGGACGCCGAACGCGCCGAGGCGTTCGGGCTCACCATGGTCCCCAACCAGGTGGTGATCATGTTCCACTGCGGCAGCCGCGGGTTCGGGCACCAGGTCGCCACGGACTACCTGAAACTCTTCCTGGGTGTCATGGAACGCAAGTACGGCATCAAGATCCGAGACCGTGAACTTGCCTGCGCCCCATTCCACTCCCCCGAAGGGCAGTCCTACTTCAGCGCCATGAAGTGCGCCGTGAACATGGCTTTCGCCAACCGCCAGGTGATCCTGCACCGTATCCGGGAGGTCTTTTCGGACGTGTTCCACAAAAGCCCCGAAGAGCTTGCCATGCGCATGGTCTATGACGTGGCCCACAACACCGCCAAGCTCGAGCGTCACACCGTGAATGGCCGAGTGAAGGAACTCCTGGTGCACCGCAAGGGCTCTACCCGGGCCTTCGGTCCCGGCGCCCAGGGCATCCCGAAGTGTTATGACAAGACCGGCCAACCGGTGATCATCGGCGGGAGCATGGAAACCGGCTCTTACCTGCTGGCCGGCATGTCCAGTGGCGCGGACGCCTTTTTCACCACTGCCCACGGCAGCGGCAGGACCATGAGCCGGCACGAGGCGAAAAAGCAGTTCCGGGGCGACAAGCTGCAGCACGACATGGAGCAGCGCGGCATCTATGTGCGCACCGACTCGTTCGGCGGCCTGGCCGAGGAGGCGGGTGCCGCCTACAAGGACATCGACGAAGTGGTGCTGACCACTGAGCTCGCCGGACTCAGCAAACGGGTGGCCCGCCTGGTCCCGATCGGCAACATCAAAGGCTAGGACTCAAACCCGGGCCGTGCGTCGAGCCGGGCTGCCAGCTCGCCGGTCAGGAACCGTGACGGGCGCTCGACGCAGCCCGGGTACCTCAACCCAAACAGTGCCCATCACCGTGAGGTCCCCAATGCCCTACGAATTCAGAGGCGACATAGCGCACGCGGACATCGCGTTCGACGCCTCCGGGAGCACCCTGGAGGAGCTCTTCAGCGCGGCGGCCGAGGCGACCCTCAAGGTCATGGCCGAGGATCCGACAGCGGTGCGCCCCACCGAAACGGTACGGGTCTCGCTGGCCGAGGAGAGTCTCGAGATGCTCCTGTTCGAGTTCCTGAACGAGCTGATCTTCTACAAGGACGCCCGACGGCTCCTGTTGCGGCCGCAATGGCTGGAGATCGGGAGCGAGGGGGTCGATAGCTACCAGTTGCAGGCAGCCCTGCAGGGGGAAGAAATCGACGCTTGCCGGCACCAGCTCGATACCGATGTGAAGGCGGTCACCATGCTCAGGTTGTCGGTGCACCAGGTTCCCGGAGGCTGGCAGGCTACCGTGGTACTCGATGTCTGAGCCGGGGCAGCCGAACCCCACAAAAAAGGGTGCCTTCTCGATAGATAAGCACCCTTTGCGCAGATTTTCTCAGTCTTCTTTCAACGCCAGCTGGCTCCAGCGACAAATACCACGTCCCCAGGCTACTCCCCGTCAGCCCAGCACCACGATCCGGTTCACCACGCCGTTCACCCCGAACAGGTACCACGCGTCGGCCTCGGCGGTGGATTTGGCACTCTCGGTCGAGACGGCACCGTCCAGCGTCACCACCAGGTTGCGGCAGCTCAGGCGCAGCTGGGACGCGTTCACCATGGGATCCTTCTCGAGCACGAGCCGCAGGCTGTCCACCACCTCTTCGTCGTTATCCTCGGAATGGGCGAGCTCCAGACCGTTCACCACGTCGCGGCTCCCCGGCACCCACCAGGCCAGCACGCCGGCCATCCTCTTGTGCGAGATGCTCTCAACGATTCCGTTCAGGATGACCACCCCGTCGTTCACCTCGACCTGAATCTCGTAGCGGGACATGAGGGAACGCACCGGCTCCAGGTCCTGCTTGATCACGACCTGGATGGAAAACTCTTCGAAGACCGGTTCGGAGAGCAGGGCGTCGCAGACGTGGTCGCGTATGGCACCGTCCTCCATCCGCTCCGCCGGCGCCACCCGGAGCCGGTCCACCACGCCACTGACCGGCCGGGGTGCTGCCGCCAGTTCCAGAGCGAGCTTCTTGGCGGCGATACCGTCGACCTCGCCGCTCAACGTCAAAACCCCGTCCTCGAATCTCAGATCTATCGGGGATTTATGCAGATTCACCCGCGGCTCCCGCTCGAAGGCTGCGAGCACCGCACCAATTACCTCTTCTGAACGGATCATCGTCGTTCCCCCTTGTGTCGCTACCTTTGAGTTCGCTACAGCCCAGGAAATATCGAGCCATAGGGGAACCCACCACCTCGTGCCGGAAACCTTTTCTTAGCACGGATTTATTGTACCATCGGGGGAAAAGTATGTCGATTGGGGGGAAAGGCGGCCGCATGGGCCGCCGCAAGGCTTGGTAACTACTAGAGTATTCTGGAGAGGAAGGACTGGATCCGGTCGTGTTCCATCTGGTTGGCGAAGAAGTCCTCAGGAGTCCCCTGCGCCACGAAAGAACCGGCCTCCATGAAGATGACGCGGTCAGCCATCTCCTTGGCAAAACCCATCTGGTGGGTGACGATGATCATGGTCATCCCCTCCTTGCCAAGGGCGCGGATGGTATCGAAGACCTCGCCGATGAGCTCCGGGTCGAGCGCCGAGGTAGGCTCGTCGAAGAGCATGAGCTTGGGGCGCATGGCAAGCGCACGGGCGATGGCGACGCGCTGTTTCTGTCCGCCGGAGAGGGTCGCCGGGTAGACGTCGCGCTTCTCCGAGAGCCCCACCTTGGCCAGCATGTCCAGCGCGATGTGGCGCGCCTCCTCCTGCCCCTTCTTCTGCACGGTGAGCGGCCCCTCCATCACGTTCCCCAGTACCGTCATGTGCGGAAACAGGTTGAAGTGCTGGAACACCATGCCGATCTCGGATCTCAGCGCGCAGATCTTCTGCGGGGTGTCCAGGTGGCGCCGGCCGTGCTTGTTCTTCACGTAGCCCACCTCCTTCCCCTCGAAGGTGATGGTTCCCTCTTCGATCTCCTCCAGGAAGTTGACCGAGCGCAACAGGGTGGACTTGCCGGAGCCCGACGGTCCGATGATGACCACGATCTCCCCGGGGCAGACGTCGAGGTCGACGCCGTTTACCGCGGTGAGTGCGCCGAAGCGCTTGGTGATTCCCTTGAGGCTGAGAAGCGGTTGGTTAGCGGATTTCATAGATGCCGGCCCGGTGCTCGATCTTTTCGAAGATGAAGGTGAAGAAGGTGGTGAAAACGAGGTAGATGAGGGCCGCCAGGATGAGCGCCGTCACGTTGAAGTAGGCATTGAACATCTGGTCGGCCGAGCGCATCAGCTCCACCATGGCGATGGTGGAAACCAGCGCGGTGTCCTTTATGAGCGCGATGAACTCGTTGCCGATGGGGGGCATGAGCCGCTTGTAGGTCTGCGGGATGATGACCCGGCGCATCGCCTGCCCGTAGCTCATGCCGATAGCCTTGGCCGCCTCCATCTGGCCGTGCTCGATGCTCTGGATGCCGCCGCGGATGATCTCACCCAGGTAGGCAGAATAGTTGAGCCCGAGCCCCAGGATCGCCGCGGTGAACGGCTTGAAGGTTATCCCCAGCGAAGGAAGGCCGTAGTAGATGAAGAAAAGCTGCAACAAAAGCGGCGTGCCGCGGAAGAGCCAGATGATGAACCAGCAGAGCACCGAGAACGGCTTAAACCGGCTGATGCGCCCCAAGGCGATCAGGAGCCCCCCCAAAGGCGAGATCAGCATGGTGCAGAACACCAGGGTGATGGTCATCACCGCACCCTTTAAAAGGTTCGGAAGAAAGCGCAGGCAGTCCTCCCAGAACACCACGTAGCGCGGTTTCTGCTCCTTTTGCACCGAGGCCAGGAAGTTCAGCGCCTCGCTGTTGTCCGGGTAGACCGCGAGCACCTCTTTCGTGCTCGCCGTGGCGGCGGGGAAGTCCTTCAGGGCGAACTGCAGGCGGGCGACCTGCATCCGGCTGCGCACGAAAGCTCCGCTGTCGTCGGTCTTGGAAAAGGGAACCTTCTTGAGGACCGTGATGGCGGCAGGGAGGTCGCCGCGAGCCATGGCATCGTTGGCGTCCTGGAAGATCTGTTCGGTATCTTCGGCGCGGGAGAGCGGGGCTAACAGGAGGAGCAAGCAAGAAAAAAGCAGGATCGTTCGGATGACCCTGCCGCACAGGACTTTCATCGGCATACCTGATTGTTATTTACACCGTACAAGCGGCGCTGCTGGTGAACTTCCCCCTCCCGTTCCGGGAGGGGGAAGCGGATGGGCTTCAGATTACTTCCACTTCTTCGGGTTGGTGATGTCCTCGCCGAACCACTTCTTGGAGATCTTGCCCATGGTCCCGTCCTTCACCATGGCGTCGAGCTGCTTCTGCACGGCCTGGCGCAGTTCCACGTCGTCCTTGCGGAAGGCGACCCCGAACGGCTCCTTGGTGATGTTGCCCGGGAGGATCATGAACTTGCCGGGGCGCTTGGCGATGAAGTCGCGGCCGGTTGCGTCGTCGATGACCACGGCGTCGATGCGCTTGGACTCGAGGTCGAGCAGCGCCTTCGGGTTGTCCTCGTACTCGCGCACCTCAACCGGAGCTGCCGGCAATTTCTTGACCGCCTCGACAGCGGAGGAGCCCTTCTGCACGCCGATCTTGGCGGCTTTCAGATCAGCCAGCTTCTTGAACTGCTTCTCGCCGAAGCGGACTACGGCAACCTGGCCGTCCATCTTGTACGGCTTGGTGAAGGCGACCTCTTTCTTGCGCTCGTCGGTGATGGTCATGCCGTTCCAGATGCAGTCGAATTTCTTGGAGTTGAGGGAGTGGATGACACCGTCCCACGCGGTCGGCTGCCACTTGATCTTGATGCCCAGACGCTTGCCGACTTCCTCGGCTGCATCGATGTCGAAGCCGACCAGTTCGCCCTTGTCGGTGCGGTAGCCCATGGGCGGGAAGGCGTCATCGAGGCCGATGGTGAGCACCTTCTCGGCTTTGACCCGTTTGAAGGAACCGTCAGCAGCAAAGGCCGAAACGGCGCAGGCAATCAGCAAGAGGCAGGAAAACAGACCGACGAGTTTTTTCACGGTGAACACTCCTTTTCATTCTATAGTAGTGTGCTGCCAAGCTTTTTTGATGACAATAAACGGTCGTTTGGACCGGCGGATTATAGCCCTATCTGGTGATAGCGTCAACCGTATAAATACGAGAGGTAACGGTTCTCTAACAGGCCCCGTCGCGGCTGCTATCTCGGCAGAATCCTTCAGGCAAAGCCCGCTCACCGTATACATCCTTGCCCGCTTTGTGACAACTGGGTATACTTCGGTCATACGCAGTCAAGTGTCTGGAACGTAACGGGACTCAACATGGTCTGTAAGAAAATTTTCATCGCAGCAACCGGTCAGCACTGCGGTAAGACTACAATCAGTCTTTCGCTTATGCATCTGGCGAAGAAGAAGTATGCCAGGGTCGGTTTCATCAAACCGATAGGGCCGAAGCTCTTCATGCTGGACGGCGTCGAGATGGACATGGATGCCGCCCTGATCGCCTCGATCTACGGCCTGGAGGACGACCGTGCGCTGATGTCCCCGGTGGTCATCGGCCGGGGCTATACCAAGAAATTCCTTGCCGGAGAGATCCCGCAGTCGGCTCCCCTGGAGAACATCATCCGGGCCTGCCGCGAACTGGAGGCCAGGAACGACTTCTTGATCATCGAGGGGTCCGGGCATGGCGGGGTCGGCTCGGTGATCGGCATCAACAACGCCCAGATCGCCAAGGCGCTGAACGCCCCCGTCATCATGGTCGCCAGCGGCGGCGTGGGAAGCGTCATCGACGCGGTACAGTTGAACCTTCCCCTGTTCAAGCAGGAAGGGGCCGACGTGAAGATGGTCCTGGTGAACAAGCTCATCCCGGAACTGCGCCAGGAGACCCTGGGGTACCTGGACAAGTTCTTTGCGGGCCGCTCACAACTGGTCGCGGGCGCCTTCGATTACTCGCGCACGCTGGCCAACCCGACGCTGGCCGACCTTTCCAACCTGTTGAAACTCCCCTTGCACGGCGACCAGCACGCCCGCAGCAGGATCATCCACAACATCCAGTTGGGCGCAGCCTCTTCGCAGAGGGTCATCGACACGCTGCAGGACTCCACGCTGCTCATCACCACGAGTTCGCGCGACGAGTTGATCGTGACCGCCTCGGCGCTCTACAACATCCCGGCTTACCGCAAGAAGCTCGCGGGCCTCGTGATCCCGGGGCACCAGGCGGTTTCCGCCATCAGCCAGAAGATCCTCGACGACAGTAACATCCCCTACATCAAGGTTGAACGGACCACCGCCGAAGTCTTCACCACCTTGAGAGAGCACGTCTCGAAGATCACTGCAGAGGATCACGAGAAGATCGACCTCATCAAGCACACCGCAGAGAAGGTCCTCAACTTCGAGACCATCGACTCGCTGGCCTCGCACCAGCGCAGGCTGCGCCTAAAGGTTGCCTAACCGGGACGTTACCCGCAGAAAGGCCCTTTCCCAATTTGGGGAAGGGCCTTTCTCATTTCCGCTCCGCACGAAAAAGAGGAGCGGCCGACCTGCCCGCTCCTCATTCGTATCCATTTCCTTCCTGGCTACCTGCCGAAGATCTCTTCCAGCGCGAGGTAGATGCCGTAGGGGGTCGATTCCACCACCCGGACCGGTTTTCCCAGGTCGCGCTCCAGGTCCTCCACCGTGATGTCGTCGAGGAACATCCCCTCCCCTTCCTTGATCATCACGTCAGGCACCAAAACCTCCTCGCCCAACTCCACTCCCTGTAGCGCCTCCAGGATATCCCGCCCGGAAACCAGTCCGGTTACCGTAACGCCACCGCCGAAGAGACGGTTACGCACCGCAACCGGCAGGGCACTGATGCCCGTGGTCTCGGAGAGGCGATCCAGGAAGGCGGCCAGGTAGCGGTAGGGAGATTCTCCCGTCACTACCGTCACCCTCCCCTGCCCCAGGTGCTCCGCATCCTGGAGTACCTCCTCGGCCTGGGAGAGAAACAACGGGATCATCCCGACACCGTTTTCGATCTGCGGCAGGTCGCCGTAACTCTCCAGCGGAGGGAAGGGGCGACGGGCCTTCAGGTAGAACTCGTCGGCCAGGAAGAGGAAAGGCTCACCCAGCTTTTTGGCCAGGTCCTGGGCCTTCACCTCCCACTCTGCGACAAACCCCTCGGCGAACTCCCGGTCCACTGGACGCAGGGTTGGCAGTTTGGCGCGATGCCCCGTGAGCCCGACCGGGACCACGGCCAGCGAGGCGACCGCCGGGTACATGGCGGCCAGGTCCTCGACGGTACGTGCGAAGATGGCACCGTCGTTAAGCCCCGGGCAGAGGACCACCTGGGTGTGCATGACGATGCGCGCCTCGGCAAGTTCCCGCATCACCTCGAGGATGGGGAGGATCCCCTTTTTGACGAGCAGCTCCTCGCGGACCTCGGGATCGGTGGCGTGTACCGAAATGTAGAGGGGCGAAAGCCGCTGCTCCTTGATCCGCGCCAGGTCCCCTTTCTTGATGTTGGCGAGGGTCACGTAGTTGCCGTAGAGAAAGGAGAGCCGGTAGTCTTCATCCTTCACGTAGAGCGGCTTGCGCAACCCCTTGGGGAGCTGGTGCACGAAGCAGAACACGCACTTGTTGCCGCAGCGTGCCGGCGCCGGCGCGGGGAAGGTAAGTCCCAGGGGCTCCCCCTCGTCCCGCTCGACTTCGAGTTCCCACAGCTCGCCGTCCGGCTTTTCCACCTCGAGGATCAGGAGATCCTCCGAGGTGAAGTAGTTGTAGTCAATGACGTCCCGCAACAGGTTGCCGTTCACCGAGATCAGACGGTCTCCCGGCTCGATCTCCATTTCCTCGGCGATACTTCCCGGCATGACACTTTCTATGATAAGTCCTGCCATCAGACGATCTCCCTTGATTCCCGGCGCAGTCCCGACGCCCCGAGATTGCACACACCTCGCCCCTTTGCTCCTTCCAGGCGCACCATCCCGCAGTCCGGTGGGAGTTCGCCAGGAAAAACGGCGTTCAGTCCAGCCTTATTCGGGGAGCTACCAGATCTACAGAAGTGGGGTCCGCGCTTGAGGTGGAAAGAAAGGCAGCCGGTCCGAGCAGGACCGGCTGTGAGGGGAGGCGACATGGTTGCGTGTTTCATAATTTGTGTGCCAGACAGCCTGAAGACACTCAACCCTGCAAAGCTGTGTTTAAAACTACTGGTGGAGGCGGAACACACCGTCCACGGAGGTAATGCTGCAGATTGCGTGCTTATAGATCAGGATGTCACCGTGGACTTCCATCAGGACGGAGAAGTTGTCGAACGACTTGATATGTCCTTCAAGTTTCTCCCCGGACATAAGCTGAACCAAGACCTTCACCCGCTCCTTGCGGGACTGATTGAGGTACTGGTCCTGGATGTTAAAAGGCGTTTTCGGCATGATTCCGCTCCTTTACCCAAAAAATTCAATCACATGTTCCTGGATAGTAGCAAAACTTTCAGGATATTCAAGCCAATAAATATCATTTTCCCTACTAAACCAGGTCATTTGCCGCTTGGCATAACGCCTGGTGTCCCGCTTGATGAGTTCGACAGCCTCATCCAGTGCCAGTTCCCCTGCCAGATGTGCAGCGATCTCTTTGTAGCCGATCGAACGCAATGCCTTGAGCTCCCGCGAATAACCTGCCGCCACAAGCCCGGCCACCTCGGCAACCAGCCCGTCGCGCAGCATCTGGTCCACCCGCTGGTTGAGGCGCCGGTAGAGTTCCTCGCGCTCGACCCGGATGGCCATCTTCAATGCCTCGTAGTGCCGCTCGGCAAAACCGTGCTCGGAGCGGAAGGCCGAAATGGGGCGGCCGGTCTGGGCGAAGACCTCCAGTGCCCGGACGATGCGCACCCGGTCGTTTTGGTGCAGGCGCGCCGCGGTCTCCGGGTCCACCTCAGCCAGCTTTTGCAAAAGCTCCGCCCCCGAGCTTCCCTCGAACTGCCGGCGCAACTCGGGATCCCCTTCCGGCGAATCCACCAGCCCCTCGAGGAGTGCCCTGATGTACAGTCCCGTGCCGCCGACCACGATCACCTTCCGGCCGCGCCGGTGGATCTCCTCGATGACCGCCGCGGCCTCGCGCCTGAAATCGGAGGCGCTGAAGTTCACCTCGGGGGAGACGAAGCTCACCAGGTGGTGCGGCACCCGGGCGAGTTCCTCGGCCGACGGCTTGGCGGTACCGATGTCGAGCCCGCGGTAGATCTGCATCGAGTCCGCGTTGACGATCTCGGCGCCGATCGACTCGGCAAGCCGCAGCGCCAGGGCGCTCTTTCCGGACCCGGTGGGACCGGCCAGCACCAGCAGTTTGATCTTCTCCTCAGCCATGGTCTGCCTAGATCCGCTTGAACATCTTCTCAATCTCGCCCAGGGTTAGCCGCTGCATGACCGGCCGGCCGTGGGGACAGTTGCTGGAAAAGTCGGTGCGGTCCATCTGGGCAAAGAGCGCCGCGATCTCCTGCGGGCTCAGGGTGCGCCTCCCCCTCACCACGCTGTGGCAGGCGATCCGCGCCAGGATGTCCTCCTGAACGTCGGAGAAGGTGCGGCTTCTCCCCAGGCTGGAGAGCTCCTCGAGGATGTCGCGGATGGTGCGCAGGTACTCGGTCCCCGCCAAAAGCTGCGGCACCCCCTTCAGGAGCCAGGTGTTGCCGCCGAATTCCTCCAGTAGGAACCCAAGGCGCGTCATCTCGTCCAGATTCTCGCTGAGGGCGGCCGCCTCCTTGAAGGAGAGTTCCAGGGTTTCCGGGAAGAGGAGCCCCTGGCTGTCCACCTGCTGCCCCGCGAACTCGGACTTCAGTCTTTCGAAGGCCACCCTCTCGTGGGCCGCGTGCTGGTCGATGAGCACGAGATCCGTACCCTGCTGGCAGAGGATGTACGAGGCGTTGAACTGCCCGATCACCGACAGCGAGGAGAAGTACCCCGGCTCCTCGGACTGGACCTCGATCGCCGGCGTTACCGTGCTGGGAACCGCAGAGAGTTCCGGTGCCCTCTGAGCCACAGTGGCAGGGGAAGGCACAGCCTCGCGCTCCAGTGTGGCGCGGGAAGCTTCGGCCGGAGCCTGGAAGAAGGAGCGCAAAGGCGGCTGGGGGCGCGGCTTGAAATCGACCAAGAGCTCGCGCACCTCGGCAACCCGGGTCGCGCTCGCCGGCGAAACAGCAGCCGTGCCGGCGCAGCCAGCCGCATCGGCCGAAGCTGCGCCGGGAACCGGGACCTCATCAGCTGCCCCGAACCGTTGCGCCGCAGCGGCCGAGACCGGCGTGCTGGAGACGGGGGGGGCCGGGCGTGCTGCCGGTGCAGCGGCACGCTGCTGGTCCCTCTTGAGCCAGGGGGTCTCGCGCAGCACCTTTTCCACCGCCTCCTGGATCGCGTCGTGAACCCGCCCCTGCTCCCGGAAGCGGACCTCGTGCTTGGTCGGATGCACGTTGACGTCCACCTCGCCGGGCGGGATGTCGATGAACACGGCGACCACCGGGTAGCGGCCGCGTTCCAGGAAGTTGCGATAGGCCTGCAAGATGGCGTGGTGCACCACCTTATCCCTTATGAAACGGCCGTTTATGTAGGTATAGAGGTGACTCGACGCGCTGCGGCTGCACTCCGGCGCCGCCACCAGCCCGGTCACCTGGAGCCCGGCCGGATCCTGGTAATTCACCGGGTAGAGCGAAGCCGCGATGGGGCGCCCGAGCAGGGTCGCCACCCGTTCCTTGAGGTTGGCGTCGAGGGCACGGAACACGGTGCGCCCGTCGTTGACATAGGTAAAGCGCACGTCAGGGCGGGAAATGGCAAGCCGGGTGAGCAGCTCACCTACGTGCGCCCCTTCCGTCTCGGCACTCTTCATGAACTTGAGCCGGGCCGGGGTGTTGAAAAAGAGGTTGCGCACCGAGATCACGGTACCGGCTGCCATGCCGCAGCTCTTCACCTCCTTGATGCGCCCCCCTTCGGCGTAGATCTCGGTCCCCTCGACGGAATCGCCGGGACGCGTCGAGATGGTGAGACGCGAGACCGACGCGATGGAGGGGAGCGCCTCGCCGCGAAAACCGAGGGTGGACAGCGAGAAGAGATCGGCGTCGCAGGCGATCTTGCTGGTGGCGTGACGCTCCAGGGCTAGAAGGGCGTCCTCCTTGGACATGCCGCAGCCGGAATCGGTGATCTTGATGAGCTTTCTGCCGCCGGACTCGATCTCCACCACCACTTCGCGCGAGCCGGCGTCGAGGGCGTTTTCCACCAGCTCCTTGGCCACCGAGGCAGGGCGTTCCACCACCTCGCCGGCCGCGATCTTGTTCGTCAGGTTTTCGGGGAGTATCCGGATCGTCGTTGCCAAGGGAACCTCGCAAAAGTGCAGTAAAAGGGTTTCAAGATACCGCATGCCTCTGCCGTTTGTAAATCCCAAAGCAACCCGACCGGAACGATTGCAGGCGGGGTAATCGATGCTATAACTTGCCTGATGAAAATTTTCTCACCAATCATATTTATCCTCGTCCTCACCCTGTGTCTGGTCCACCCGAGTGCGGCAGCAGCCAAGAGGCACCGGGGCCACGGAAAGGCTGGAAGCGGCACCTCCTACCTGGTGCTGGTCAACGGAAAAACCTTCCGCGAACAGGATGCCGACACGCGCCGTCCGCCGGCCAGCCTCACCAAGATCATGACCGCGCTCATCGTCCTGGAGCGCGCCCGACTGGACGACGTGGTGACGGTGAGCCGCGCCGCGGCCGGAGAAACGGGAAGCAGGGTCGGGTTGCGCCGCGGCGAACGATTCAGGGTGCGCGACCTGCTGGCCGCCTCGCTGATCGCCTCGGCCAACGACGCCACCCGAGCCCTCGCCGACCATGTCGCCGGAAGCCAGCCGGCCTTCGTGCAACTCATGAACGAGCGTGCCCAGACCCTGGGGCTTCGCGACACCCAGTTCAGCAACGTCTGTGGACACGACCACAAGGGACTTTACACCACGGCCCGAGATCTGGTAATCCTCACGGAGCGCGCGCTGCACATCCCGGCCTTTGCCGAACTGGTGACGCAGCGAAGCCTGTGCATCCGCACGGTGACCGGCAAACGGAGCATCGGCTTCCACAACGTGAATCGCCTGATCGGCCGCTATCCGGGAGCCCGCGGGGTCAAGACCGGGACGACGCCCAATGCCGGCCAGTGCCTGGTGGCCGTAGCGGAACGCGACAACATCCGGGTGTTCCTGGTCTTGCTGCACTCGCGAGAGCGCTGGCAGCTGGCGCCGGCACTCCTCGATGCCGGTTTTGTGCGGACGCGTGCGGATAATCTTCAAATGGTAGACAGGAGGGAGAGCGATGCGGCAGCACCGTAAGGAACTGTGGTTCGAGATCAAGAAGCGGCGCGGGTTCGTGAACATCACCGGCGAGCTGCAGCAGGCGGTCACCGAAAGCGGCATCCGGGAGGGGCTTTTACTCTGCAACGCGATGCACATCACGGCGAGCGTTTTTGTGAACGACGACGAGTCGGGGCTGCACCATGATTTCGAACAGTGGCTGGAGGGGCTCGCCCCGGAGAAGCCCTACTCGCACTACCGCCACAACAACACCGGCGAGGACAACGGCGACGCTCATCTGAAGCGGACCATCATGGGACGCGAGGTCGTGGTGGCCGTAACCAACGGAAAACTCGACCTTGGCCCCTGGGAACAGGTCTTTTACGGAGAGTTTGACGGCATGCGCAGGAAACGTGTCCTGATCAAGATCATCGGGGAATAACCCTTTTCCCCTTCCTTGACTCCCGATCGAGAGCCGATGCTCCTTGATCGGGAGCCCCGCCTGCTATCCTCCAGCAGCACCTAGCTCACCCGAATACCTGGCTCAACGTGTCCGGCCGCCAGCCTTCGGGCGGCCTTTCGCTCCGGGAGGTGGACCATGTCCCGCCGAGTCTGCTTGCTGCTCCTGGCCGGTTCTCTGACGTTCACCACCGCCTGCGCGGAAGAGGCCGCCTGTCCCAAGGTCCCGCCCCCGGCTGCCGAAGCCGAACTGCACCGGCTGCGCAGCGCGGTCAAGCACCACGACGAGCTCTACTACCAGGCGCTCGATCCGGAACTGAGCGACGGCGAGTACGACGCGCTTGTTGCCGAGTTGCGGCGCGGGGAAGCCTGTTTTCCTCGCCTCGCCGAGGGCCGGTCCCTAAACAACTCGGTCGGCTCGGACCTTGCCGCCGGCTCCGAACTCATCGCGCACCCCCACCCCATGCTGAGCCTCAACGCGGCGACGGGCCCGCAGGCCGTCGAAGAACTCTGGGGACGTATAGTCGCGACCGAAGCAGTCCCTTGGGTGCTGGTTCAGCCCAAGGTCGACGGTCTGCCGGTCGAGCTCACCTACCGCGCGGGGCAGCTGGTATCGGCGGCAACCCGCGGGGATGGCAGGTTTGGCGCGGAGGTAACCGGAAGGGTGCGCCAGATTCCCGGGATCCCGTTGCACCTCAACGGTGCAGCTCCCCGGCTGGTCGTGGTACGTGGTGAGGTGTACGCCGAACGCGCCCGATATGCGGCACTGGATGAACGGAACAGTGGCGCCTACGCGACGCCGCGCCACTTCGCGGCGGCGATCCTGAAAGCGAAGTGGGTCACCCCCGACCAGGTGGGCGCACTGCGCCTCTTCCCGTTCGAGCTGGTACAGACCGAGCCGGACCTGAGATTGGGTTCCGACCGGCAGGCCCTGGAGCTACTGGCGGGGTGGGGCTTTCCGGTGCACCGCGCATTCAGCCGCAGCGCGGGGAGCCTCGGTGACGTGACCGCCCTGTACCGCGAGTACCTCGAGGGGCGGGAGCGGCTCCCCTTTGCAGCGGACGGGATCGTGGTGAAACTGGACGACCTGGCGTTGCGTGACCGGCTCGGTGTCGGAACCAGGACTCCCAACTGGGCCGCCGCCTGGAAGTTCCCGCCCCCCAGTACGATCTCGCAGGTGGTGGCTATCGAGTGGCAGACGGGGCGCTCCGGGCGGCAGACTCCGGTGCTTCGGGTCGCCCCGATGTCGCTGGGCGGGTTGGAGGTAAAGCGGGTCTCGCTGCATACCCCGGGTACGCTGGAAAAGCTGGGGGTTCGTGTCGGTGACCGGGTGGAAATCGTCCTGGTGGGGGATGTGATTCCCGAAGTCCGTGCCGTGGTAGCAAAGGGGCCCCGCCTAGCTGACACGGCCCAGATCTCCACGGCGCTGACCCCGACCGCCTGCTACCGTGATGCTCCCGGCTGTCGCGAGCAGTTCCTCGCCAGGGCCCGCTACTTTACCTCCCGGAAAACCGGGTTAGGAATCGCAGGGCTGGGCTCCGGGCGGCTGCAGCAGTTGGTGGAGGCCGGGCTGGTAGCCGACCTTCCCTCCCTGTTCCGGCTCCAGGAAAAGCACCTTGCGGGGGTCCCGGGCTTCGCTGCGCGCTCGGCCAAATCCGTCGTCGCTGCGTTGGCACGGGCCAGGCGTCCCCAGCCTTTTCGCCTTCTGCAGGCGCTGGGGATCCCCGGAGTCGGCCCGGCATCGGTACGGGAACTGTCCGGAAGCTACCGGACGTTGGGAGAAATCCTCGAAGGAAACGGCAAGGCAGGAGGCCCGGCGGCGCTACGGGTGCGCAGCTTCTTCGCCACGCCCGAAGGGGATGAGCTGTTACGGCAGTTTCGGGAACTGGGGTGCTGGTGAAAAGCTCGGCTTCAGGCTAGGCAACGCAGCACGACCACCGTGATGTCGTCGGGCTGGGGATCCGGCATCCCGGTAAGTCCCACCAGACGGTCCACCATGTCCTGAGCACTCTGAAGCCCCGCCAGGTTTCTCGCGAGGATCTTGTTGGTGAGCTCAAGCTGCGGGTTCGCATCGATGAGTCCGTCGCTGAAGAGCACCAGGACGTCCCCCTTCTCGAACTGGACCGTCCCCTCCTGGTACACCTGGCCACTTTGCACACCAACCGGCAAGCCACGCGGCGAGAGGGTTTCCACGCTACCGTCCGCCCGGCGCACGAAGACATAGCCGTGACCGCAATCGACAAAGCTGAGGGTCCGTCGGCTCGCATCCAGCTGGCCGTGGAACAGGGTCACGAAGCTTTCCGAGTTTTCCAGGTCGGGGAGCAGCGACGCCTCGGCCAGGTGCAGGGCCTGCCCCGGGCTGTTGTACAGGGTGACGGCATGCAGCGCAGCGCGGGCGGTGGCCATCAGCATGGCGGCGGCCATCCCCTTCCCCATGACATCGCCCAAGGTGATGTTAAAAATGACCGGAGAGACCTCCTGCCAGTCGTAGAAATCGCCTCCCACCTGCTTGGCCGGCAGGCAGCGGGCAACCACCTCGAAACCCGGGATGTTCGGGTAACTGCGCGGCAAGAGCTTGGCCTGGATCTCGGCGGCGTAGTGCAGCTCGAGCTGCAGCTGGTAGTGCCGCATCTCGCTCTCCCTCAAGGCCGCAGCAGCCCTCTTGCGTTCGCTGATGTCCCGGCACACCCCGATGTTGCCAGTGGGGACCCCGAAGCGGTCCAGGCGCTTCAGGGCATAGATCTCGCCGTTGAAGACCTCGCCGCTTTTGCGCTTGAACTTCACCTCCATAAGCTTCCCTTCCGACCCGGCGACGTCGAAGACCTCGCGCCCCAGGCTCTCGAACTCCTGCTCGTCCGCGTACAGGATCCCCGCGTTGCGATCGACCACCTCCTCCACCTCGTAGCCGAAGGTGTCCCGCAGGGCTGGCTGGTTCACGTGCAGGATCCGGCGCCCCTGGTCTGCCACCACGATGACGTCACGGATGCTGTTGAAGAGGTTACGGTAATCTTCGGCCCGCTTCTCGATCTCGGCGTAGGCCCGCTCCAGCGCCTGTTCGGTCCTGCGCTGTTTTGCATGTTCCTTGGCCTCGGTCAGGGCGCGCTGCACCGCCGGAACCAGACGTGACAGGCGGCTTTTCAGCACGTAGTCGGTGGCGCCGCTCTTCAGCGACTCGATGGCCGCTTCCTCCCCCAGTTTCCCGGAGACGAAGACAAAGGGGAGGTCCGGATGCTGGGCACGCACCATGCCCAGGGCGCTCATCCCGTCAAAGCTGGGGAGCGCGAAATCGGCAAGGATCAGGTCGATCCCGCCGCGCTCGATGGCCACCTGGAACTCCTCGCGTCGTGACACCACCTGGACCTCGCACTCAACCCCTTCGGATACCAGGGTCATCTGCACCAGTTCGGCGTCCATCGGGTCGTCTTCCAGATGGAGGATGCGCAGGCTCCTGCTCATTTCGCGACACCTTTGGCCGGCGGAGGTTCGTTGACGATTGCCCAAAAAGCACCCACCTCACGGACGGCGTTGATGAATTCGGAGAAGTTGACCGGTTTTACCACGTAAGCGTTGACGCCGAGACGGTAGCTCTCCACCAGGTCGCTTTCTTCTCGGGACGAGGTCAGCACCACCACGGGGAGGTACTTGAGCCTGTCGTCCGACTTGATGATGCGCAGCACCTCGAGGCCGTCCACCTTGGGCAGTTTCAGATCCAGAAGAATCACCGCGAGGTTGCCGTCCTCACGCGCGGCATAGGCACCACGCTGGAACAGGTAGTCGAGCGCCTCGGCACCATCGGTGACCCGGTCCACCTCGTTTGCCAAATTGTGCTCGGAAAGTGCCTCCAGGGTCAGTTCTGCATCGTTGGCGTTGTCCTCCACCAACAGGATTCGTTTCAGTTTCATGGTACGATCTCCTCTTGCCTGGGGAGCGAGAACCAGAGGGTGGCCCCCTCCCCCAACACCGACGAGGCCCAGACCCGCCCGCCGTGCCGCTGAATGATCCGCTGCACACTGGCGAGACCGACGCCGGTCCCCTTGAACTCCTCGTTGGAGTGCAGACGCTGGAAGAGCCCGAACAGCTTGTGCTGGTAGCGCATGTCGAACCCGACCCCGTTGTCTCTCACGAAAAACACCAACTCGCTGAGGTTGCCGCTTCCCGTGCCGATCTCTATCTCGATCTCCTGGCGATCCCGGCTGAATTTCAGCGCGTTGGCCACCAGGTTTTGGAAAACCGTGCGCAGCATCTCCCGGTCTCCCCAGACCTCCGGTAGCGGGGCGATCTGCCAGTCGACCCGTCCCGCGTCGGGATGCCCGGCCATTTCCAGGATCACCTCGTTGACCAGTTCGCCCAGGTCTACCCGCGCGCCCTTGAGCTCCACCCTCCCCAGGTGCAGGAATGATAGCAGGCCATCTACCAGCAGGGCCATGTTTTCTGCCGCATCCCGGATTACCTCGAGGTAGTGGTGGCTCTTGTGATCCAGCACCGAGAGGTCCTGCTTGCCCAGAAGTTCCAGGTAGGCGTTCAGGTGCCTGACCGGCGCTCTGAGATCGTGGGACATCGAGTAGCTGAAATTTTCGAGTTCCTTGTTGGCCGCCTCCACTTGGCGCACCTGGCTACTCAGTTCAGCGTTGAGCTCTGCCACTCTTTTTTCGGCGCGGCGCCGGTTCAGCGACTCGATGAAGGCGGCCGCCAGAGCCTCCACTTCTTCGCGGTCGGCGCTGCTGTAACCGGACGGCTTGTTGGCGAGCCCGATCATCCCGATGCTGCCGCCGGCGTAGCTGAGGGGGACTCCGAGAAACGAGCTGAGTTCCGGGTGGCCCGTTGGTCGCGGCACGGAGTTGGGATCGCGCCCCACGTCGTTCACGATCCAGGATCGGTTCGCCTGCAGGCCGATCCGGTTGATGCCGCGGTTCGGCATGCTTTTGAGAAGCCGGACCGCTTCTGCCGTAGGCATGCGACAGGCCGCCCAGCCCCGCTCGCTTACCAGTGTGGTGTCGAAAAGCCCCTGTTCGTTCAGCTCCCCGATGAAGCCGTAGGCGCTACCGGTGAGATCCTCGGCCACCCTCAGACAGACCTGGGCCATCTCCTCCTCGGTCTGACAGTTGGCTGTCTCCCTGAGGACACTGACGATGGAGCTCAGCAGCGCGATCTGGCGACGTGCGCTGCGGCCGGCAAGACTTGCCTCGGCAAGTTCTGCCTCCAAGGCTGCGACGGATTTGGGGGGTGACTGGGTCATCTGGTTTCCCTGTGCCGGTAACGGGTGTTCATCTGCCACCCTTGCAGTTTATCATACCTGCCAAATGCATTGACAGAAGCTGCAAAGAGCCTGGAGTCGAGCCACTCTCAGCAGAGCCGATACCAGGCGAACGAATGGCTGACTCTTTTGTCAGAGGGATGATTTGTGAGAAAAGACAAAGGTCATCTGAAGGTGAGACAGGGAGGCCAGAAACAGTTACACGGAACCCGTTACCCATTGTGCAACGGTTTCGGCCGGATGTTCTTTGGGAACAAAGGCAACCCGGTCTCCGCTTTTGATGCAGTGGTCCAGACGGAACCCTTCGTGGTTGACCAGCACCGCCTCGATGCTTTCCAGGGGCAGCCCCAGATCGCGAGCCAGCACGCTGGCGGCAAATCCACAGGGGGGAATGGCAACCTCCACCGTGGTGGCAAGGCCCCGTTGCATCCGGAGCAGGCGCAGCGCTCCCAGCATCTGAATTCTCGCAGTTCCCTTGGATAGCATAGGTAGCTCCAGCGCTGGCAGCGCGTGACATTACACAGGCATAACTAATGATATTTCACACTTTGTCTTTGTCAAATGCAGTATTCGTAAATCGGCTCAGACAGAAGACAACCAGCAAAAAGTCTGGTATAGATAACGGGAATCAGCTACCACTGTTTACCAAGGAGTCGCAATGAGAAGAAGCATAGCGTTAACCATCGCAGTGACCTTACTTTCCCTCAGCTCTGCCTGGGCCTTATGGGAAACCCCGGCTAAAACGAGTGGCTCTAAACTCGGAGCCGTAACCGGTGGCGAGTTCAAACAGGCTCACGAGGTCATCAGCAAGAAATGTGTTTCCTGCCATACTGAAGACCGTATCAGTGCCGCCTTCCTCTCCGGTAAGAACATGACAAAAATTCAGCAGGAAATGGAGAAAAAAGGGGCCAAGCTCGAGCCGAAGGAGCGCGAGGTACTTGGTATCTTCTGGAAGCAGACCCCGCTTAAACCCGCGAAGAAACCGGTCCAGTAGGACGTCTCAGCTGACCGGTCTCCGTTCGACGAGGCAGCGCCACCCTTTGAGGCTCTTGAGAATCACCCAGAGGTAGGTGAGCAGCACGATGGCTGTCCCTGTGCGATAGTAAAAGGTAAGCGGCACCGCAGCCAAAAACAGGGGGAGGGTCTTCCAGAACAACCTGATCTGGTAGGTATAATGACTCTCTAGCCAGGGCTCGCTGCCGCTGTCCCGATAGCTGTAGGCTGCAATCACCCCCATCACCATGGTGATCCCGTAGAGAAAAGCCGTGGCATAGCAGCCGTAGATCATGGTTGGCAGCCTGGTCTCCACCTGTACCAACAGGCGCCTCAATTGACCCCGGCGTGCTGCTACGAGCGGCACCCGAAGCTCTGCAACCGCACCACCGATGACCGTGAACCTGACGGTGTCTCCAACATCCGGCTCGCCCCCTCTCCTCCAGACCACCGGGCTGAGCCGGTAGCAGGTTCCCTCGGTAGTTCGAACGATTCCTTCACCAGCCATAAGCCTGACGACGATCCCTTTCATGCCGCCTCCCGCAGGGTCCCCGATGTCGGGTAGGTTGTTCCTGCACACTCCCAGCTACGACACAAACCGTCAACGTTCTCAGTTTCCTCTTCCCGGTGCGCTTGGCAGCGTGAGGGTGATGTCCACCGGGATTCCCCTTCTCTCCTCGATCACCCGCACCACCTTGGCAAAGTCCACCCGGGTCAGCAGCCGTTTCCGGGCCAGCAGCCGTAAGGTTTCTCCCACCGAAATCGTCCCCGTCACCGGCGGATGCGCCTCCAGTAGAATCCGGTTCCCTGCCTTGCTAGCCTTCACGGGTTCGTCGACGATGCGGACCCGGGTGCCGCGAGACACCAGCTTGAACAGGGTGACGATGTCTTCGGGATACAGCCGCAGACAACCGTGACTGGTTCTTCTGCCGATGCCGTGGGGGCGGTTGGTGCCGTGGATCATCAGGTCGTTGCGAGACAGGCGCAAAGCGTGGCTGCCCAGCGGGTTTTCCGGGCCGGGTGGCACGACAGCACGCCGGTAGCGCTGCTCCGCCTGTATAGACGGCGGCACATGCCACACCGGATGAACTATCTTCTCGATTACGGTGTAATCACCGGTGGGGGTAGTACGTCCCTGCTCGCCGATACCCAGGGGGAAGGTTCGCACGGGAGCACGTTTGGAACGGGGAACGTAATACAGGCGAAACTCGGGGATATTGACGAGGATTACCGGGCGCTGCTGCACGGTGGGCAAAATCCTGGCAGTCGGCAGGGTGACGCGGGTTCCGCTTCCGGGCACCCAGGGGTCGACCCCCGGGTTTGCTGCGATGAGACTGTTAAAACCGAGGTCGAACCTCCTGGCGACTTCCACCAGTGACTCCGCTCCCCGCACCCGATAACTTCGGAGGCTGCCTATCTTGGATGAGCTGATGACCTGGTCCGCAGGTGCAGCGAAGGACTCAGTAACCGGCAGTTCCATGATGAGTATCGCCGTTACCAGATTGAGCAATAGCCGAACGCATTTCATGGGATGGACAATCGGAAGCCCGCGCAGATTAACCTGCGCAGCTCCTTCTCCTACTATTTGCGCTGACCCAATTCGAAGGCCTTGGTCGCTCGTTTGGCGGCAGTTTCTGCGGCCTGTGCCGACGCGGCTGCTCCCCGCGCGGCAGCATCTGCTCGGTCGGCACTCTCGGCAGCACGACGCGCCTGGTCAGTGCTGCCGGTGAGTAAGGCGCGGTCCGCAGGACTGAGGTCTAATGTTTTCGGCAGGGCTGTTATCTGGCTCTGCAGTGCGTTGAGCTGCGCTTCAACACGAGTGAGGCGCGCCTCTGCAGCGGCCGTGCGGGCTTCAAGGTTCTTCTCCCTGTTTTCGAGAAGGTCGACTCTGCAGGAAATCGGCTCAAGCTGCTGACCAACATAACTTTTTGTGGCACATCCCGCCAGCCCTCCGGCTAACAGCAGCGCTGCAAGTACGGTTGTTTTCATCTCTTCTCCTCATGTTCCGTGGGTTTCATTTTCGTATTTTAAAGCACGCTAATAGTACCAATCTGGACTCTCATTGCAATGCCCCTTGCCCACCTACAGCGGGACGCCCTCGACAAAGGCCTTCGCCATGGCAAGTAAGCGTCCGCTAATATTATTCGACAATGGGGAGGAGGATTTCAATGGAAAATCGCGCAAGCGGGGTACTCTGCCACATAACCAGCCTCCCCTCCCCGTTCGGGATTGGCGACCTCGGCCCCGCAGCCTATGCTTTCGCCGATTTTCTTAAGGAGACCAGGCAGAATTATTGGCAGGTGCTTCCCCTCAACCCCACCGCCCCCGTCACAAGCGATTCTCCCTACAACAGCCTTTCCGCTTTGCAGAAAATCTCCACTTTCAGAATCGGACAGACTTTTGCGAGCCGTACCGGATCTTCTGTGACTCCAATGACTGGTAGTTTGAGGAGTACGGCAGGTTCATAGCGCTGCGCAGACACTTTTCCGGAAAGCCGCTGTCGCAGTGGCCGCACCCCGTGCGTACCCGTTCCCGAGTAAGTTTACGCAGTTATTAAAGGAACTAGGAAAGGAGGTCGAGCAGTGCAAGTTCGAGCAGGGGACACAGGGTTACCAAAGCGGTGAATTGAAAGATGATTCGTAGGGCGATGATGCGGACAGGAAAGACCGCGACAACACAGCTACAAGACCTTCGTGGATTAGGTCAGGATGCCCGTATGAACGACCAGGAAAGAGCTTGGGGGAACTGACAATGGCGCCTTGCGCCAGAGGATGTGACGGAAGAGGTTAAGGAGAGGCTGACAGAAATGACCATCATATATGGCAGGGCGTGATCAAAAATAAAGGATAAATAGAAGCCTAGTTCTGAACGCGAAAAGCCCCGCTGATTTCTCAGCGGGGCTTTTCAATTAAATTCCCTGCGGCGACCTACTCTCCCACATAGCTTCCCATGCAGTACCATCGGCCCAGAGAGGCTTAACTTCTGTGTTCGGG
>NZ_BLXZ01000011.1 GCF_014193675.1 Geomonas limicola | reverse complement strand
GTTCCCATCCCGAACACAGAAGTTAAGCCTCTCTGGGCCGATGGTACTGCATGGGAAGCTATGTGGGAGAGTAGGTCGCCGCAGGGAATTTAATTGAAAAGCCCCGCTGAGAAATCAGCGGGGCTTTTCGCGTTCAGACTGCTACTTCAATCAGCACCGGAAACCGGAGAGCCTGGACCACCGGCAAATCCAGTGTCAGCTTTCACGTACCAGTGAAGCGGGTTGACAATCGGCGGTCCGTTGTACGAAACTGTCTCAGTTTCTTGCCGTAGTACTTTGGGGAATTTACTTTGTCACAGATCAGCTTCGACGGGGTCACTGTTAAGATCAATGATTCCGTCCGTCTGGAAAATATCACGCTTACCCTTCGCGAGGATGAGCACTGGGCAATCGTAGGTGCCAACGGCTCCGGAAAGTCTTCCTTCGGTAAGCTGCTCTGCAATAGTTTGAAGATTGTTTCCGGCACCTGTCAGGCTGCCGAGTGCCCGGCTTTTGTCTCATTCGAGAAGTTGAACGAGATTCTCGAGGAAGAGCGCTACAAGGATGACTCCGATTTCATCGGAAAGGTTGACGAAGGCACCCTCGTCACCGACTTCATCCTGGGTGAACATCCTGACGCAGGTGCTCGGGAGAAGCTTGAGGCTCTTGCCAAGGATCTCGCCTTTACCGCCATCCTCGCTCGCGGACTCAAGTTCCTCTCAACCGGGGAAATGCGCAAGGTTCTGATCTGCAAGGCCCTGATGCAGGATCCTGACCTGCTGGTTCTTGACGAGCCGTTCGATGGTCTGGACCGGCAGTCCGTCCTGGTACTCAATGACCTGATCTCGAAGTCGATCGGCAACGGGCTCAGGGTCATTCTGCTGCTCAACCGCTTCAGTGAGATTGTCGCAGAGACCACCCATATCGCCTATGTGAAGGACTGCCGAATCCTCATGGCTGGTCCGAAAGAAGAGCTCCTCAACTCGGAAGCTTTGCGGCGCGTTCATGCCTTTCATTACACCTTGCCCGCCCAACTGCCTCAGTTTGATCCGTCTACCGAGATAGAGCCACTACCGGAAAACTTACCACTCATCGAAATGCACAATGTCGTGGTCCGCTACGACGAAAAGTACGTCCTCAACGGATTGAACTGGCAGGTACGCCGCGGCGAGCACTGGAAGATTTCCGGTCCTAACGGCGCCGGGAAGTCGACGCTCCTCAACCTGATCAGTGGCGACAATCCCCAGGCCTATGCCAACGACATCACCCTTTTCGGGATACGGAAGGGCTCTGGCGAGAGTGTCTGGGATATCAAGAGGCGCATCGGCCTCGTTTCCACCGGCTTCCAGCAGGATTACCGTGTCGGCGTAACGGTGAAAATCGTGGTTATCTCCGGGTTCTTCGACTCGATTGGCGTCTATCATGAGTACTCGAAGACACAGCAGGACATCGCGCTTGAATGGCTCAGGATGCTCCATATGGAAAAGTATCTGGATGCGCCGTTTCGTAACCTGTCCTATGGCGAACAGCGTCTGGTTCTGCTGGCGAGGGCCATGGTAAAGCAGCCAGACCTGTTGATCCTGGATGAGCCGTGCCAGGGACTCGATGATGTGAATCGGGAGATGGTCCTGAAGCTGGTCGATCATCTTGGTAAGACCGGGCGTAGCCAGATCCTTTACGTGACGCATCACCAGGAAGACAGGATTCCTTGTATCCTGAATCACCTGGAACTCGTACCGGCGGAAGGTGGAGGGTTCACCTCACGTATCATATGTGGCTGACCGCGAAAAGGGGGACTATGACGTCATCACAGGTCCAGATGGAAGCAGGCTGGAAGGATCACCTGATCGACGAGTTCGGTAAATCGTACATGCAGGATCTCAGGACATTCCTGCGTGGAGAACTGGCGCAACGAAAGGTCATCTATCCCAAGGGGAACGAGTACTTCAACGCCTTCAACTCGACACCGTTTGAGCAGGTGAAGGTGGTGATCCTGGGGCAGGATCCCTACCATGGCCCTAACCAGGCCCACGGTCTCTGCTTTTCGGTGCAGCAGGGTGTGGAGCCTCCTCCGTCGCTGATCAACATCTTCAAAGAGATCCAGGCGGATCTCGGCCTGAGCCCTTCGGACTTCCGGCACGGCAATCTGAAGAGTTGGGCAGACCAAGGTGTCCTGTTGCTCAACAGCGTGCTGACGGTGGAGCAGGGGCGTGCGGCTTCCCATCAGGGCAAAGGGTGGGAGACTTTCACCGATAAGGCCATCGCCGAACTCAACGAGAAGAGAAACGGTATCGTTTTCATGTTATGGGGATCTTACGCGCACAAGAAGGGCGAGGTCATCGACAGCAGCAAACACTTGGTTCTGAAAGCCCCGCACCCCTCGCCGCTCTCGGCCCACCGCGGATTCCTGGGATGCCGCCATTTTTCCAAGGCAAATGCCTACCTGGTACAGCAGGGGAGCACTCCCATCGACTGGCGCCTGCCCTGACTCAGGAACCGCCCCGCACCTGTGACTGTAGGGGGGGGGCATACTTGGCTAGCAACAAAAAACGCCCCGTCGGAGAAGTCCGCGGGGCGTTTTCTTTGAGAGCACCTTCCGGTCAGGAAGGGAGTGTGAGTTCCATGTCAGGGCCGATCGATTCAAGACGCGGCAGCTGAGGGGTGAAGAGCTCCTCGGCGAGGGCGACGATACTTTCCGGAGACACGGCTTCGAGTTGTTCGAGTTCCTCTGCCATGGTGCGTGCCCGGCCGAAATAGCCGACCTCCTTGGCGAGCGGGATCAGCCAGTCTGCTGGATCATCCAGGCTCAAAAGGAGCTTGCCGCGTGCCTGACGCTTGGCATCGTCGAGGCTGAGGGAGGTAAGCTTCTCCTTGGCAAGTTTCAGCACCTCGCGGTGGCAGACGTCGATCGCCTCCTGTGCGCGGCTGCTGTTGCAGCCAGCCACCACGACGAAGGCCGGCCGGTCGCTGTACTCGAGCAGGTACGCCCCGACCGAGTAGGCCAGCCCGCGCTCCTCGCGCACCTCGCGGAACAGGCGAGAGCTCATGCCGCCGCCCAAGACGAGGCGTAACAACTGCATCGACCAGTAGCGTGAGTCGGTAGGCGGCAGGGAGGGGTAGCCCAAATAAAACTGGACCTGTTGCATGTCGCGCATGTTGTGGCGGGCGCAGCCGACGCCGACCTGGGCCGGAGCGGGGAGCGGCGGTTTGGGGGCCGGTTCGCGAGCGGCGGTGCTACCCAGGTAGCTTTCGATCAGTGAGACGATGTTGTCGTGCTCGATGTTCCCGGCAGCCGCCACTACGGTCGATTTCGGCACGTAGCGCTGCTGCATGTGCTGCATGAGCTGCTCCCGGGTAATGGAGCCGATCACCTCGGGGGTCCCCAGTACCGGCCGGCCCAAGGGGTGCCCCGCCCAAAAGCCTGAAGCAAACCGGTTGTGCAGAAAGCGATCCGGGTTGTCCTCTGCACGCTTGATCTCCTCGAGAACCACACCGCGCTCCATCTCGATCTCTTTCTCGGGAAAGTTGCTATTCAGGAACATGTCGCTCAGCACGTCGAACGCCTGGGGCAGGTCGCTGCTTAAGGCCTTCAGGTAGTAGGTCACCCCTTCCTGGCTGGTGCAGGCGTTGGGCTGGGCCCCTATGGCATCGAGTTCGGTGGTGATCTGGTACGAGCTCCGCTTTTTGGTTCCCTTGAAAAGCAGGTGCTCGATGAAATGCGAAGCACCACCAATTCTGGGGTCCTCATCGCGGGAACCGCTCAGCACATGGATGGCGATAGCTGCCCCCTGAAGGCCGGGCGTCGGCTGGGTGATGATACGGGTGCCGTTGGCGAGTTCGCTCTGGTGAATCTTCGGTAGGTTGGAAAGTTTATCGGTCATGCCTTTCACTCCTTCGGCAACAAGTCAGGCTGGAGTGGTTCGCTCCCCATGACGAGAAAACCTTAGCCAGTTTTAAGATCGTCTGTATTTTCAATGGTTTAATTGTACCCTGCCCGGTCCGGGTTAGTCAAAGGCCCGGGCGAATTAAATTTCCCTCCAAGACAGTTACGCTTTTCTTCAAGGCGCAGGTTCTCTGAACGGGACGTTTCCTTCCGTGGTAAATCCGCTACACTCTCCAAGGTTAAATTAAAAAATACTAATCTAGCTTTTGCGCACTGTGTGAGCTAACTGTGCAGTGGGTCGAGAGGAGGCCTCAATGACAGCGAGATTCTTTTGGATCGGTATCTTGGTGGTAGCGTTGCTGGGGGCAACCTGCGGATGGGGCCTGGCCCAGGAAACCCTGACCCCTGGGGGAAAACGCTTCCTCAAGGAGGCGGCAAGCATCAATGTGATGGAGATGCAACTGGGCCGGTTGGCGCGCGAGCGGGGGGAGGACCCCGAGGTGAAGGAGTTTGGTGAACAACTTGAGATGGATCACGGTAACGCGAAGGACGACCTGCAAAAGGTTGCCGCTGCCAACAACGTCAAGCTCCCCCCCCAGGTGGAGCGCAAGCATGCCGGGCTGCTTGCCAGGCTGACCAAACTTTCGGGAGGGGAGTTCGATCGTACCTTTGTACAGGCGATGATACGAAGCCACAAAAAAAGCGTGGCCCGCTTCAAGAAGGCAAACCGCAGGCTCGACGACGAGGATCTCAAGGCCTGGAGCCTGCACTACCTGCCGATTCTCCAGGAGCACCTGGACCACGCGAGGAGCTTGGCCCAGAAGCTGGGTCGCCACTGAACCTGCCCAACCCTCCGCTATTTCGCCATCAGTTTCTTGACTTTCCAGCGAAAACCAACGAGACTACCCGGCCGGACCTTCGGTCACGGGCTAAATCTGGAAAGCGGGAACTATCATGCAGGCGAAAACTCTCAAGTCAGACCTTTTACTCCTCCTGATTGCCGCCATCTGGGGGGGCGGATTCGTGGCCCAGCGCAACGGGTTGGAATTCCTCGGCCCCTTTACCTACAACGGGGTCCGTTTCGCGTTGGGGAGCCTGTCGCTGCTTCCGCTGGTGTTCCTGAACCGCCGACGCCAGGCCCCGTACCATGGCGCCCTGCCGCAGGGTGGGAGACGCGCCCTGCTGTACGGCGGCCTCTTGGCAGGCGGTGCCCTCTTTCTGGGTGCCTCGCTGCAGCAGGTCGGCATCGCCTCTACTACCGCCGGCAACGCAGGGTTCATCACCGGGCTCTACGTGGTGATCGTACCGATCCTCGGCATGTTCTGGGGGCAGCGCCCCAGCACCGGGACCTGGCTCGGCGCCATCCTGGCTGCCTCCGGTCTTTTCCTCCTGAGCGTTACCGAGCACTTCACCATCGGCTTTGGCGACCTGCTGGAGTTGATCGGAGCCTTCTTCTGGGCAGGGCACGTGCTGCTGATCGGCTGGCTGTCCCCGCGCCTGGACGCCTTCAAGCTCTCCGCCGCCCAGTTCGCCGTCTGCTCGGTGCTGAGCCTGATCACCGCCTTTGCCATCGAACACATCACCTTGTCCGCCATGATCGCCGCCTGGCGCCCCATCGGGTACGGTGGCCTCATCTCCGTCGGTTTCGCGTACACCATGCAAGTCGTGGCACAGCGCGATGCACATCCCGCCCACACCGCAGTCATCCTGAGTGCCGAAGGGGTATTCGCCGCCATCTGGGGCTGGCTCTTCCTGAACGAGGTGCTCGGCACCCGCGGCCTGCTCGGCTGCTGCCTCATGCTGACCGGCATGCTCTGCTCGGAACTCTGGCCCCTCGTCCTGCAGCTTAAAAGCAGGGCGAGCACCGCCTGATCCTGCCACTTTAGCCTTTGCCTTGCCCCCCCGCCGACTGATAAAATAGCGATAGAAGAAAGAAAATCGGCAAAGGGGTGACCCATGAAAAAAGTCGTCATCATAGTCCTTGCAGCCGCCTTCCTGCTGTCCGGCGACTGGATCGGCCAGAGTTTGCAAGTCGCAGAGGCCGCACCGCACGGGGTACATACCGGCGTCGGGAGGGGAGGCAGTGACTGGCGTGGCGGAGGCGGTGGGTGGCACGGCGGAGGTGGTGGCTGGCATGGAGGGTACCGCGGGCACGGCGGCGGGAACTTCAACGTCTGGTTCGGCCCCAGCTGGTGGTGGGATCCCTTCTACTATCCGTACTACTCGTCCTATCCCTACTACAACCAGCCCCAGGTGGTGATCCAGCAGCCCCAGGAATACGTGGTGCCCGAGACCCGATCCCAGGATACCGGGTACTGGTACTACTGCCAGGATGCTAAGGGGTACTACCCCTACGTGAAACGCTGTCCGGGCGGGTGGATCAAAGTTGTTCCCTCGCCGCCAGCAGGGGAGGAAGGGCCATGAGGACGCGCTCTCTTTCGCTATGGTTACTGGGTGTCCTGCTGGTACTGGCGGGGTGCGCCACCATGCCAACAGGACCGTCGGTCCGGGTATTGCCCGCGCCGGGGAAAAGCTTTGAGGAATTCCAGACCGACGATGCCATCTGTCGCCAGTGGGCCGAACGCCAGGTCGGCATATCGCCCCAGGAACGTGCCGATCAGAACACCGCAACCGGTGCTGTGGCTGGTACCGTCATCGGTGGCGGACTGGGTGCGGCCCTCGGTGCCGCGGGCGGCCACGCGGGTGCCGGTGCTGCGATCGGGGCCGGTACCGGCCTGCTCTTCGGAACCGCGGCGGGTGCCAGCTCGGGCGAGTCATCCGGCTACGAGTCGCAGCGGAACTATGACAACACCTACGTGCAGTGCATGTACGCCAAGGGGAACCAGATCCCGGGCGTGGTGCGTCGATCGCCGCGCAGGGCCACGGCACCACCGCCGCCACCCCCGCCGGGTTATGACTATGCGGTGCCGCCCGATTACTACCCGGCACCGGGTCGTTGACCGGTAGTGAATTAATTTGAACACAGAAAGCCGATGTGTTAGGTTCGCCCTGGCTGCACGACGCACCCTGCAGCGAGCTGCTGTGGTAAGGATCGGAAAAAAGGGGACCTTTGCAGGAATAGCCTATGACCATTGGTAAAGCGCTGCCGTTTTGTGCCGCCGTTTTGGGCGGCATCTTGTTTTTTGTGGGGTATGCCGGGTTTGACCAGTTCTATCTGGAATGGGTCTTCTTGCTGCCGCTGTTCTGGGCGATCCGCGACCAGCAGCCTCGGCAAGCCCTATGGCTTGGGTGGTGCACCGGCCTCGTGGGGCACGCTGGAGGCTTTTACTGGGTGATCGGGATGTTCCAGGTCTTCGCCGGCCTCCCCTGGCCCGTGGCCGCCCTGGGACTACTGGCTCTGGCCGCTGCCAACGGTCTGCTCATGGGGGTATGGGCCTGGGCCGTCCGCCTCATTGTTCTGAGAACACGCTGGAACGTGGTCTGGGTGGCACCGGTTATCTGGACCGCCCTCGAAAAGTTCTGGCCAGAGATCTTCCCCAACTACCTGGGCGCAAGCCAGTACCAACTCCCTTGGTTGACCCAGGTTGCCGACCTGGTCGGCATCCTCGGGGTGAGTTTCCTGGTGGTGTTCATCAACGCGGCGCTCTGGAGCGTCCTCACTGGCTGGCTGGAGTCGCGACGCTTTGTCTGGCGCCCGGCGGCTGCACTGGTAGCCGTCCTCGTTGCCGTGCTGGGTTACGGCGCCTTGAGGATCCAGTCGGTCGAGCGCCAGGTGGCCGCAGCCGAGCACATGAGCGTCGGGCTGATCCAGACCAACCAGGGGGGGACGTCCAAGTACTACGATCCGGACGCCCTCTTCCGGGAGCACAAAGCGATGACCGTGGCGCTGGCCCAGGTCCAGCCGCTGGACCTCACGGTCTGGCCCGAGGGGATCTGCGAGATAGCCCTCGCCTTATCCCGAGAGGGTCAGGTACCGGCATTTGCCAGCATGAAGACGCCGATCCTGTGGGGCGCCGTGCTGAAGGAGGTGGGGCCCACCTCCGAGAAATACCGCAATACCTCGGTGCTCACCGACCCCGCGGGGCGCATCCTGGGAACCTACGACAAGAGCGTCCTGGTCCCCTTCGGGGAATACATCCCCTTCGGGGACATCTTCCCGCGCCTTTACTCCTGGTCCCCCTACACCAGCAGGTTCTGGCCCGGTGAGAGCGAAGAACCGCTTACCCTGGGCAAGCACCGGCTCTCGGTGAGCATCTGCTACGAGGACATCTTTCCCCAAAAAATCAGGTCCTTGATGCGCGGCGGTCGCGAGGGGCGCCGGCCCGACGTGATGTTCAACCTGACCAACGACTCCTGGTACGGCAAGTCTACCGAGCCGATGGAGCACCTTGCCCTGGCCAGCTTCCGTTCCATCGAGAACCGCCGCGCCCTGGTACGGGTCACCAACACCGGCATTTCGGCTGTGGTCGACCCGGTTGGCCGCATCGTGAGCCGCACCGGAATCTGGACCAAGGAGACTTTGGTGAGCCGGGTCCCCATGCTGCAGGGAACGACGGTCTACGCCCGCTACGGCGACCTCTTGGGCTGGCTCTGCATCCTGCTAACCGCGTGGTGTATCGGTCAGGCTCTCAGCATGGCAAGGAAGGGATCGGGGGGTGACGGCGCGCCTGGGACCGCTGAGGATGACGGGCTTGTGGCGCACCGTCGAGCGCATCCAGCCAAGAAACGGCATTGAGTGAGCGGGGACACTAACTGGTTCTTCATGTAATGATCAGGGTTCCCTCAGGTTTGACAGCAGGGGATAATCGACTATAGTTCCTGACTCAGCGGCACTACGTTCTTTCAAGACAGGGAATCAGCTTTTTATCGTTCCAGGGGTTCTTTCTGAGAGTACGGACAGAGACTCAAGCGGATCGACCTCCGTTCAGACCCACAAGGGATACGATGACCACTCTGCCAGAAACAACCGAGCTTTTTTGCGAGCTCAATAAAGGAAACACCTCACCTCTTGGTGCGACTGTCTACCATGGCGGGGTGAACTTCAGCGTCTTTTCCCGAGACTGCACCAGCGTCGAACTCTTGCTCTTCGATCACGTCGACGCGGCGCACCCCTCGCGGGTCATCCAGCTCGATCCGAAGTACAACCGTACCTATCACTACTGGCACACCTTCGTACCCGGCATCGGCTCCGGCCAGCTCTACGGCTACCGGGTCACCGGTCCCTTCGCCCCGGAGCGCGGGCTGCGCTTCGATCCCGAAAAGCTGCTCGTCGACCCTTATGGCCGTGCCGTGGCGGTTCCCGCCGGCTATGACCGCGGCGTCGCCTGCCGCCCCGGCGCCAACCTGGCCTGCGCCATGAAGAGCGTCGTTGCCGACCCGCGTGGCTACGACTGGGAAGGCGACCAGCCGCTCAAGCGTCCCTACTCGCGGACCATCATCTACGAGATGCACGTGGCCGCTTTCACCAAGCACCCCTCGTCGGCGGTGGCACCGGAGCGGCGCGGCACCTATGCCGGGCTCATCGAAAAGATCCCCTACCTGAAAGAGCTCGGCATCACCGCGGTGGAGCTTTTGCCGGTCTTCCAGTTCGACCCGCACGACGCCCCCTTCGGCCTCTACAACTTCTGGGGCTACAGCCCGGTCTCTTTCTTCGCCCCCCATGCCGCCTATAGCTCGCGGCGCGACCCGCTGGGGCCGCTCGACGAGTTCCGCGACATGGTAAAGGCACTGCACAAGGCAGGCATCGAGGTGATCCTGGACGTGGTTTTCAACCACACCTCCGAGGGGAGCCACGACGGCCCCACCTTCAGTTTTCGCGGCTTCGGCAACGACGTCTACTACATGCTGGCCGAGGATGGCAGCCCCATCGACCACTCCGGCTGCGGCAACACCTTCAACGCGAACCACCACGTGGTGCGCCGGCTCATCATCGACAGCCTGCACTACTGGGTAAAGGAGATGCACGTCGACGGCTTCCGCTTCGACCTCGCCTCCATCCTGTCCCGGGACAGCGCTGGGCATCCGCTGAAAAACCCGCCCATCCTCTGGGATATCGAGTCCGATCCGGCACTGGCGGGGATCAAGCTGATCGCCGAGGCCTGGGACGCCGGCGGCCTCTACCAGGTGGGAAGCTTCATCGGCGACAGCTGGAAGGAGTGGAACGGCGAGTTCCGCGACGACGTGCGCCGCTTCATCAAGGGGGATAACGGCTCGATCTCCCGTTTCGTGTCGCGGCTTCTGGCGAGCCCGGACATCTACGGCCATCAGGAACGCGAGCCGGAGCAGAGCATCAACTTCATCACCTGCCACGACGGCTTCACCCTGAACGACCTGGTCTCCTATGACCGCAAGCACAACGAGGCCAACGGTGAGCAGAACCGCGACGGCGCCGACCTGAACCTGAGCTGGAACTGCGGCGTCGAGGGGCCGACCCAGAACCAGGCGATCGAGGAGCTGCGTCAGCGCCAGGTGAAGAACTTCCTCGCGGTGACCCTTTTGGCCCTGGGAACTCCCATGCTGCTCATGGGTGACGAGGCGCGTCGCACCCAGCTGGGGAACAACAACGCCTATTGCCAGGACAACGAGATCGGCTGGTTCGACTGGAGCCTGCTGGAGCGCCACGCCGATATCCACCGCTTCACCAGGCTCCTCATCGCGGCGCGCCTGATGCGCGACGACACCACCCTGATGGAATCGCTCACCCTGAACCAGCTCTTGCGGCAGGCCAAGCTCGAGTGGCACGGCGTGCGCCTGGGGGCGCCGGACTGGAGCCACGAGTCGCACAGTATCGCACTCACCGCCTGGAGCGCCTCGCGTCGGGTGGTGTTCCACTACATGATCAACGCGTTCTGGAAACCGCTCAGCTTCGCACTCCCCTCGCCGCGCAAGATGCCGGGCGGCACCTGGTATCGCTGGATCGATACCTCCCGGGAGGCACCGGAGGACATCGCACCGTGGGACGCACTCACCCCGGTTGCCAACGGAAGCTACCGCCTGGTCGGCCGCTCACTGGTGGTCCTGGTCGCCCTCGCCCCGTAGCAGGTCTCGATGCCCGCTGGCAAAAAACGCGGCAGACTCTCGAGAGGTCCTGACCCGCATTCGCTAAAAATTTGGATACGCACCACGTAACGAAAAGGAGTAGGCATGTCTTCAAGCTTCGGGACCCTTTTTAAAGTCACCACCTTCGGAGAAAGTCACTGTGCGGCCGTGGGGGCCATCGTGGACGGCTGCCCTGCCGGGATCGCCCTCGGCGCAGCCGACATCCAGGTGCAACTGGACCGGCGCCGGCCGGGGCAGAGTGCGCTCTCCACGCCGCGCAGCGAGGCCGATCCGGTCTCCATCCTCTCCGGGGTGGAAAACGGGGTCACCCTCGGGACCACGATCGGGCTGTTGGTCCCCAACGCGGACCAGCACCCGGAGGACTACCAGGAGATGGCGGAGGTGCCGCGTCCCTCGCACGCCGACTACACCTACCAGGTGAAGTACGGGGTGCGGGCGCAAAGCGGCGGTGGCCGCGCCAGCGCCCGCGAGACCATCGGCCGGGTGGCGGCAGGGGCCATCGCCGAGAAGTACCTGGCGCAACAGCACGGCATCGAGATCGTCGCCTGGGTTGAGGGTGTCGGGGGACTCGCGGCCGGACGGGTGGACCGGGAGACCCTGACCCGGCAGGACGTGGACCAAAGCCCGGTGCGCTGCCCGGACCCGGAGGCGGCCCAGGCCATGGTGGAGTTGATTACCGAGGTGAAGGACAACAAGGACTCGATCGGCGGCGTGGTCGCCTGCGTCTGTCGCAACGTTCCGGCGGGCTTGGGCGAGCCGGTCTTCGACAAACTGGAGGCGCTTTTGGCCCACGCCATGCTCTCCCTGCCGGCCTCCAAGGGGTTCGAGATCGGCTCCGGATTCACCGGCAGCCGGATGCTGGGAAGCGAGCACAACGATCCGTTCGTGGCCAAGGGGGGACGCCTGGGGACCCTGACCAACCACAGCGGCGGGGTTCAAGGGGGGATCTCCAACGGTGAGACCATCTATTTCCGGGTTGCCTTCAAGCCACCCGCGACCATCGGGCTCAAGCAGCGTACCGCGGGCTTCGACGGCGTCCAAACCGACCTCGAGGCCAAGGGGCGCCACGACCCGTGCATCGTGCCGCGGGCCGTGCCGGTGGTCGAGAGCATGGCCGCCCTGGTGCTGATGGATCTTTTGCTGAGGCAGGAGTTCCGCAAAGGCTGAAACGAAAAAACCTCTCCCAGATTGCGGAGAGGTTTTTTTTATGGGAGGCCCCGAACTTTCCCGGCCTCGACTACTTCTTCCCGGGTGCCACCGGGGTACAGACCTTTTCCAGCACCAGCGACATGCGCTCCCCTGCGGGGACCTGTTCCCAACTGGTCACCCCGGAGAGGTCGCTGCGGTTCAGGACCGCCCCCTGCTCGTCCAGGTGGGTCGCCTCCAGAAGCCGGCTGCGCCCCTCGGTGCAGTCCACCTGGTGCTGGTAGTGCGACTCGAAGAGCGCCTGGTATTTCTTCTGATTCCCCAGAATCTTGACCGCATCGGCCTTCCCCTCGTCGCTGTAGACCACCCGGGTGCGCACCTGCGTCATCCCCTCGTGCGGCTTGGGGCCGCTTTGGTCGTAGTAGAAGCGCGAGTCCTGGTTCTCGTCGAGGAGCACCCAGTCCGGCGCTGCGGCCCAGGCGGCACCCGTCGTCAGAATCGCTGCTGCTGCCAGTACACTACCCACCCACCTCGCTATTTGGTTCACCATGGTTACCTCCCCTGCCGGCACAAGCTCCGGCCTCTCGATTCAGGCCCGCGACTCGATCTCTTCGGCCTGGGACTTCAGGCGCTGCATCTCGGTTTCCAGGTCGGCGACGATTTCGGCCTCGCCGTAGAGCACCCCCTTGATGATGCGCGACTTGGGGCTCACGTCGATGTCGTACTCCAGGTTCTGGGGGGCAACCGGGCTCTGCCGGGCGGTGCGCACCACCTTGGTCACGATCGTCCCGGTGAACTGGGGGTGCTCCAGCAATTCGTGCTGGATCTGGCTTTCGTAAGGGTACACGGTGATCCTCTCCCTTACCCGCTCGCCGTGCAGCATGAGCTCCCTGATGCAGACGTTGCCGTTCTTTTCGACGATCCTTGATTCGGTGACTCCGGGAGTGAAGCGCTCCGGGTTTTGCAGCCGATCCAGAAGCAGGTTCCACAGCGTGTCGTGCTCGGCATGGACCAGCGTGGTCAGGGTCTTGATGAACATGAACTCCCTCCTTATGCTCTTCGACAAAGATGACGGGCACATGGGCATTTCGTACAGCTAATCTCCGCTCGATCAGGTATGATGACAGAATGCTAATTATAGTGTTCTGCGTCGCTCGGTCAAGTACCGTCCTCAAACAGTACCCTCCCGACTGTCTGCGAGCGGTTTCCCACGCAAGTTGTGGCAGTACGCACCAGCATTAGAAAAAATTGACACACTCCGAGGCGCCGCTACAATGTGGAACGGCGGACGGCGCCGAAGGAAGCTCCGCAACCGTCAGTCCTGCCAAAGGAGGCGGCCATGTCACAGGCAGAGAAGAGCTCACTGGTAGCGAGGCATCCTCTGTTGGTAGGGGCGGCAGCGGGACTCATCGCAGGGATGGTCACCGGGCGTACCGACCGGCTGCTGGGACTCCTGGTGAGCGACGCCCACAAGCGGCGGGAACGCAAGGTCCGTAAAGGCTCGCCGCACGAGATTGCCGGTCCCTACTTCGCCAAGAAGTTGCTGGGACACCGCCTCAGCAGGGGCGGCGAGAAACGGGCCAAACTCGCCTTCAGCGTCGCCTACGGTTTGGGGTGGGGGCTGCTGCACGGCCGCCTCAGGCGCCGTTTCCCGCGGCTTACCCGCCTGGCGGGACTCCCCTTCGCCGTTCCCTTCTTCTTCGCCTGCGACGGCTGCATCGCACCGCTGCTCGGGGTATCCCCCCCGCTCACCCGGATACCCTGGCAGCCGAGTCTGAAGGAGTTGGGGAACCACATCACCTGGACCGCAGTTTCCGAAATGGTGCACCGGCTCGCGGGTAAGCGCTGATCGGTGCCAGAGCGGCCGCCGCTTCGGGGCCAAAGGAGTCGGCAATGGGTTCGCGATCGCGCACACTCTCAGGGGAACTCCCGTCCTGGCTCAACAGGTTGCTCATCGTCGGGACGATGACGGCGATAGCCCTCATGGAGCTCAAGCGCCCGCTGCGGGTGCCACGACAAAGCAAGCTGAGCCGGGACCGCAGAAACCTCGCGGTGGCCCTGCTGGCGGCGGGGACCGTGGCACTCGCCGAAGGTCCGGTGGTGAGTCCTCTCGCCAAAAGGGTGCAAAGGCGCGAGCAGGGGCTCTTGAAACTGGTCCGCCTCCCGGTGCCGCTCGAGGTATGCCTTGCGGTGCTGCTGCTCGACTACACCCTCTTCATCTGGCACTACCTCACCCACAAGGTCCCCTTCCTGTGGCGCTTCCACCTGGCACACCACGTCGACCTGGACCTGGATGCTTCGACGGCCCTGCGCTTTCATCCCGGGGAGCTGCTGCTCTCGGTTCCCTGGCGTGCGTTCCAGGTGCGCCTGCTCGGCATCGCTCCGTTCCCGCTCGCCCTGTGGCAGACGCTCACCCTCATGGAGATCCTGTTCCACCACTCGAACCTCCGGCTGCCGCTTGGCCTGGAGCGCCGGCTCTGTCGTATCATCGTGACCCCGCGCATGCACGGCATTCACCACTCCATCGTGCGCCGTGAAACCGACTCCAACTGGTCCACCATCTTCTCCTGGCCGGACTACCTGCACGGTACCCTGCGTCTCAACGTGCCGCAGCAGTCGGTCACCATCGGCGTCGCCCCCTACCAGAACGCGGCCGAACTCACCCTGGGAAAGACCCTCCTGCTCCCTTTCCAAAAGATGCGCAGCGCTCGGGCTCCCCTGCGCGGACCGCTCTCCATCCCCCGCTCTACGCTCGCCGGCTAGTCCCGCAGTCGGGCCGCCCGCTCCACCATGGCCAGTTCCCGCTCGACCCGGGTTGCCTGTCTGCGGACCAGCGCGTCGACGTAGCGCGAGCCCAATTGGCTGCCGGCCAGGGAGCGCTGCAGGGAGGGTAGCCTTAGGATGACCCCGAGGATGGCTGCCAGGGCCCGGTGGCTGGTGAGGGCCTGATTGTCCCAGACCAGGTGCTGGAGCTTTCCCTCCTCGATTGCCATCTGCACCGCCCGGTGCGCGCTGTCCACCGGAGTGATGAGCCGCTCCGCGCGGGGGACCAGGAACAGGGCAGCGTCACCGCAGGCACGCACACAGACGCCACACCCAAGGCAGCGTGCCGGAGCGAGTACCGCACGGCGTTGCCAGCGGTACAGCGGATCGTGGGCCGATACCAGACCGATGGCCTCCACCGGGCAGGCGTCGACGCACTTACCGCAGCCGCTGCACTGGTCGCGCTTGATGCGGGCCAGGAAGTTGCTGGTGGCCACCGGGCGCAGGTGGCAGAACTTGCGGGCCGCCGCCAGGTGATCGCAGCAGCAACTGCAGCAGTTGCACAAGAAGCTGATACCGTTTTGGGTGTTCTCGGCGAACTGCACCAGCCCTTGCTCGCGCGAGCGCTGCAGGATATCCAAACCTTCCGGCGCATCGATCTGCCGGGCGTTACCGTGCCGGACCAGCGAATCGGCAACCGAATCGAATACCAGACAGGTCTCCAGTTCGGCGTTGCAACCGCGTCCCAGGTTGATTTGCCGGTGCCGACAGGCGCAGGTCCCGACGGCGATGGCACGCGCGGCGCGGATGGCTGCACTGGAGCGCTCGTAGTCGAAGACCCGAGTCACCTGCTGGGACGGGACCTGTTCCTCGTCTACCATGATGCGCCCCAAACGGGTGCTCCCCACGCCGAGCAGCGATTTCACGAACTCATCTTCCACGTTGAGATACTGCTTGAGCAACTCGCTCAGCGCCTCCTGCGAGGCGTCCCCTTTGACCCGCATCAGGGCGTACTTGAGAAAACCGTGGAGAGGCGGCGGCAGCAGGTAGAGCTTCTCGCCGTTGTCCCGCTCCAGGTCGAGCATGAGGGCGCGGTCCGCCAGACCGTCCAGGATGCGGGCCGCTTCCACCTCGCGCACCTGCCACAAGAGCGCCATCCGTGCCGAAGAAAAGGGGCCGAAGGGGACCTGGCTCACCAGACGCGCCTCTTTTTCCGTGAACAGGAGCGCAAGTATCTTCATGAACAGCTCGGAGTGTGGAGCGCCCTGTGGGTATCTGTTTAGCCGATCGATCAGTAGCTGGTAGCCGTGATGCGCCGAGAGGTACGACATAGATGATCTCCAACGCTGTGACAGGTTGACAAACGGCAGTTTCGAAGGGAAAGATAGGAGGCCCCTATGCCTAAGAGCAAAAAGAGCGGAAGTGTGGGCTGGCCCTCCCGCTGTCATAGCCCAGACGCACTTTCGCCTTTTGACTCTGTATGAAAAATTTTTAACAGTATAGCGGCCTTTGTCGCACCTGCAACAGCGGATGAAACAGAGTGCCGAAGTATCCCGGCTGGAGGAGCTATGTTGTTGTTTCTGCTTTGCTATCTTGCCATTTATGGCGGAGCCCATGCCTGGCTGCTCTTGCGGGTGGTGCGCTGCTTCGGGTTGGGTGCACCGGTTCCTGCGGCACTTACGGCACTGGGCGTCTTCATGGTCGCGGCGCCCATCCTGGTGCGCATCCTGGAACATCGGCACCTGGAGGTGCCGGCAAAGATCGTGGCGTATCTGGGCTACCTCTGGATGGGATTCTTCTTCCTTTTTCTGAGCGCCACCATCGGTCTCGACGTGCTGCGCCTGCTGCTGGCCTGGACCGGCTGGCTGACCGAGCGCAACCTGGTCCCTGGCGAACCACAACTTTTGGGGGCCGCGTTGCTGCTCGCCCTGGCCGGATCGCTGTACGGCTACTTCGAGGCGCGGCAGATCAGGGTAGAGCGCGTGACCCTGAAGAGCTCCAAGCTGCCGGCAGGAGAGAGGCTGCGTATCGTGCAGGTCTCCGACGTGCACCTGGGGCTGATGGTCGGCGAAAAGCGTCTGGCACGAATACTTGCCCTGGTTCGGGCCGAGAAACCGGACCTGCTGGTCTCGACGGGGGACCTGGTGGACGGCCAGCGGGATGGTCTGCAGGACCGGGACCAGGAGCTCAGTGCGCTGCAGCTGACACTTGGCAAGTTCGCGGTGCTCGGCAACCACGAGGTGATAGCCGGTCTGGATCATTCGATTGCCTTTACCGAACAGGCCGGGTTCAGGCTGTTGCGTAACGAGTGGCTGCCGGTGGGCGATCGTCTGGCGCTCGCCGGTGTGGACGATCCCGCCCTGCCGGGAGGTGGTGACAAGGGGGCCGAAGCGCGCCTGCTTGCCGCAGTCCCCCAGGGGCGCTTCGTGCTGTTGCTCAAGCACCGTCCCAAGGTGGAAGAGGCCTCGCAAGGCCGCTTCGATCTGCAGCTTTCGGGGCACGTGCACAAGGGGCAAATCTTTCCCTTCAACCTCATCACGCACTTCGTGTACCCGGCCAAGCTGGGGCTTTCCGAGGCGGGAGCAGGATCCCATCTCTACGTAAGCCGGGGAACCGGAACCTGGGGGCCGCCGATACGGGTCTTCGCCCCGCCCGAAGTGACCGTCTTCGACATCGTTTCGTCCGAAACGCGCTAGGGGCGATCCGGGTGCTGCAGGACCCGGCTTGGTTTCCGGTCCCGCAGCAGGTTCCATGTTCCTGGCGCACCCTCCCCAAGGACATTAGCTCACCTAGCTTTTGAAGCTCTTCTGGTACCCGTTCATTCCCCGATTGGCAAGGTCCTGCCGCAAATTCAACGAGAGGTCTTTTCCTCAGGTCCCTCCCCCTTCAAGGGGAGGGAGCCGCGGGCGAAAGCATCCTCGTAACCGAACGTTGTCACTCCTGCACTGTTGTCAACCGTACAGCTCTCCTTGGTTGACGAGTGGCGGCACCTGTGTTAAGAAGGTGACTTCCGGATTTCCCCCACGTTTCGCGGGGCAATCGGAGGAGGCGACGTGCAGAGTTTCACGGAAGAACTGGAACAGCTTCGTGCTCAAGGGTTGTACCGGAGCATGCGGGTGATACATGGCGCCATGGGGAGCCGGGTGGAGCTCGACGGCCGGCCGGTGCTGCTTTTGTGCTCCAACAACTACCTGGGACTTGCGGACCACCCCTCCTTGAAGAGGGCGGCAGTCGAGGGGGCCGAGCTGGGAACCAGCAGCGGGGCCTCCCGGCTGGTCTCAGGAACCATGGAGCTGCACGAGCGCCTGGAGGCGCGCCTGGCAAAGTTCAAGGGGACCGAGCGGGTGCTGCTTTTCAACTCGGGCTACGCTGCGAACACCGGCATCATCTCTGCCTTGGTAGGGCGGGGCGATGCCATCTTCTCGGACCGGCTGAACCATGCCAGCATCGTGGACGGTGCGCTGCTCTCCCGCGCGAACCTTTATCGCTACCCGCACCTCGACCTCGCCGCCCTCGAGAAGCTGCTCGAAGAGAAAAGGGGGAAGGGGAGGCGCCTCATCGTCACCGACGGCGTGTTCAGCATGGACGGCGACATCGCGCCGCTGGACCGGCTGGTCGCCCTGGCACGGCGCTACGATGCCCTCCTGATGGTGGACGACGCCCACGGCTGCGGAGTCCTGGGGGCTACTGGCCGCGGCAGCGCCGAACGCTACGGCGTCCAAAGGGGGATCGACATCCAGATGGGGACGCTGGGTAAAGGGTTCGGCAGTTTCGGCGCCTATGCGGCGGCCTCTGCGGAGATCTGCGAGTACCTGGTGAATACCTCGCGCAGTTTCATCTTCTCCACCTCGCTCCCTCCCGCCGTGTTGGCGGCCTCGCTGGCGTCGGTCGACCTGGTGGATTCGCCCGAGGGGGCTCAATTGCGCGAGCGGCTGAGTGCCAACACCACGCTCTTCAAGAAGAGGCTGGCCGAAGCGGGATTCGACACCATGGGAAGCGAGACCCAGATTGTCCCGATCTTCGTGGGGCCCGCCGAGACGACCATGGAATTCAGCCGGGTACTTTTGGAGCGCGGCATCTTCGTGCAGGGGATTCGGCCACCTACGGTGCCGGCTGGCAGCTGCCGGCTGCGCTGCACGGTGATGGCGACGCATGAACCTGCTGACCTGCTGGAGGCGGCGGATACCATTGCCGCGGTAGGGCGCCAGCTTGGGGTTATCTAGGATTGGCTGCGGCGCAGACGCTGGTCGCACGTTGGGACCCTGGAGCGTCCGCGACCCCGGCAGCATCCCACGTGGAGCGTGGGAACGAGAAGGCGGTAAGAGGAAAAGATGCCAGATGTGGAAATCGATAGCGGCGTAAGCCTGCACTATGATGAGATGGGCACCGGCCGTCCGGTGATCTTTGTGCACGGCTGGGCCATGTCCGGGCGGGTTTGGAGATTCCAGCACACCCTGGCCCAGTCACACCGGCTCATCTTCCTGGACCAGCGGGGGCACGGGCATTCGAGTACCGGCAACGGCTACGGGCTTGCCGACTTTTCCGGGGACCTCGTCTCGTTCGTCGAACACCTGGATGTGCAGGGTGCGGTGCTGGTCGGCTGGTCGATGGGGGTGCAGGTGGTGCTGGAGGCCTTTCCCCAGCTGCGCGAACGGCTGGCCGGCCTGGTGCTGGTCGGCGGGACTCCGCGCTTTACCTCCTGCGACGACTATCCGCACGGCAAGCCTCCGGTCGAGGTGAAGGGGCTCGGGCTGCGGCTGCGGCGCGATTACCAGAAGACCATGGGGGATTTCTTCCGGGGCATGTTTGCCGAAGACGAGACGGATCCGGCGCAGTACCAGCGGATCGTGCACGAGATCGTCATGGGTGGCAAGTCGCCGGATCACGAGGCGGCCCAGCTGGCGCTGCAGATCCTCTCCGTTGCCGATCAGCGCGAGGAGCTGGCGGGAATCGACCGGCCGGTGCTCTTGGTGCACGGCGCGGAGGATGGCATCTGCCCGGTAGGGGCGTCGCAGTACATGGCGCAGCGTCTGCCCCAGGTGGAGTTGAAGGTGATGGAAGGGTGCGGCCATGCGCCGTTCATGACACGACCGGACGAGTTCAACGGCGTGTTGCTGGATTTTCTGGCGCGGCTGGGGTAGGGAGAAGGGGAGAGAGGCGGAGGTGCCCCTAAGGCGACAGGCACCTGCGGAGCCAGTCCCCCCTTCCGCAGACCGAGGGCTAACAGGATATTGATGGTTACCAATATAGACAGAAACAAGGTGCAGAGCTCGTTCCACCGGCAGGCCGGCAATTACGACAGCCACGCGCTGGTGCAGGGCCGGGTTGTGGAGAAGCTTACGCAGGAGCTGATGTCCCAGGACCTGCACCCGGGGCGGCTCCTCGACGTGGGCGCCGGGACCGGAAGGCTCCTGGGCGCGCTCTGCCGCCTCTACCCCAGCGCACTCGCGGTGGGAGCCGACCTTGCCTTCGGTATGTGCCAGGCCGCGGCGGCCAACCTCTCCGGCTCCGATGCGCTGCTGGTTAACGCCGATGCCGAGCGGCTTCCCTTTGCGGAGGGGGCCTTTGATCTGGTGCTTTCGTCTTCCACCTACCAATGGCTCCCATCCCTGGACCAGGCCTTTGGTGAAGTCCTGAGGGTGCTTGCGCCCGCGGGGACTTTCCGTTTCGCCCTCTTCGGGGCTCGGACACTTTTCGAGCTGCGTGACTCGTACCGGAAAGTCTTAAAGGGAGGCCCCGACCGCACCCACAACTTTCTGCCGCAGCAGGAGGTGCTGGCCGCGTTGCAGCGGGCGGGGTTCCGGGACGCCTCGGTTCGGGTCGAGTTGGAGGTGGAACGGCACGCTGACGTTCCCGACCTGCTCCGCTCGCTGAAGAGGATCGGCGCGGGAAGCACGGCGCCGGCGGCATCGCGGGGGCTCTCGGAGCGTCGCATCATGCTCGACATGATGGATGAGTACCGGCGGGAGTACGGAGATCAGGACGGCATCTCGGCGACGTATGAGGTGGTGTACGGCTGGGGAGTGAAGTAGGGACAGACGAAAGGAAAAAGGCTTGATCCCGGAATTCCGGTAAACGGTCCAGGTACGTCCCCTCTCCCCTTGCGGGAGAGGGACAGGGTGAGGGGCAAGGCGGCACCTTATCGCAGATGGCAGCTTCACCCACCCCCCTGCCCCTTCCCGTCAAGGGAGGGGGGATACGGTTTTTCTGATTTTTCCGGCATAACGCATAACGTAAAAAGGGGCGCCTTCGATCGAAGGTGCCCCTTTTGCGTCAGTGGGATGGAATCCTGCGATCTTCGCTTACGCGCGGGTCAGCTGGCGGTAGTGGATGCGGTGCGGCTGGTCGGCCGCAGTCCCCAGTCGGGCGTGGCGGTCTTCCTCGTACTCGGAGTAGTTCCCCTCGAACCAGACCACCTTGCTGTCACCCTCGAAGGCGAGGATGTGGGTGGCGATGCGGTCCAGGAACCAGCGATCGTGGGAGATGACCACGGCGCAGCCGGCGAAGTTTTCCAGCGCCTCCTCGAGGGCGCGCATGGTGTTAACGTCCAGGTCGTTGGTCGGTTCGTCGAGCAGGATGACGTTGCCGCCTTCCTTCAGCATCTTCGCCAGGTGCACGCGGTTTCTCTCGCCACCGGAGAGCATCCCCACTTTCTTCTGCTGGTCGGAACCGGAGAAGTTGAAGCGGGCCACGTAGGCGCGGGAGTTCACCAACTGCTTGCCGAGCTGGATCTGTTCCTGCCCGTCGGAGATGACTTCCCAGATGCTCTTCTCGGGATCGAGCGACTCCCTGCTCTGGTCCACGTAGGCAAGCTTCACGGTCTCACCGACCTTGAAGGCGCCGGAATCCGGCTGCTCCTGCCCGGTGATCATCCGGAACAAGGTGGTTTTGCCGGCACCGTTGGGGCCGATCACGCCGACGATGCCGCCCGGCGGCAGACGGAACTCCATCCCTTCCATGAGGAGCTTGTCGCCATAGGCCTTGTCGACGTTGCTCGCCTCGACCACCACGCCACCCAGGCGCGGACCGGCCGGGATGAAGATCTCCAGCTCGCGGGCCAGTTTGTCGCTGGTGTCGTTGAGCATATCCTCGTAGGCGGTGATACGCGCCTTCCCTTTGGCGTGGCGCCCCTTGGGCGACATCCGGATCCACTCCAGCTCGCGCTTGAGGGTCTTCTGGCGATCGCTTTCGGTCTTCTCTTCCTGGGCCAGGCGCTTCTCCTTCTGCTCGAGCCACGAGGAGTAGTTCCCCTGCCAGGGAATCCCCTGACCGCGGTCCAGTTCGAGGATCCAGCCGGCCACGTTGTCCAGGAAGTAGCGGTCGTGGGTAACGGCGATGATGGTGCCGGCGTAGCGCTGGAGGTGCTGCTCGAGCCAGGCGACCGACTCGGCGTCCAGGTGGTTGGTCGGCTCGTCGAGAAGCAGGATGTCCGGCTTCTGCAAGAGCAGGCGGCACAGGGCGACGCGGCGCTTTTCACCGCCGGAGAGGTTCGCCACGTTGGTCTCGGGGGGCGGGCAGCGCAGGGCGTCCATGGCGAGTTCGAGTCGGCTGTCCAGGTCCCAGGCGTCCAGGTGGTCCAGCTTCTCCTGTACCTTCGCCTGGCGGTCGCAGAGCTTCTCCATCTCGGCGTCGCTCATCTCCTCGCCGAACTTCATGTTGATCTCGTTGAATTCGTTGACCAGGTCCACGACTTCCTGGACCCCTTCCTCGACGCACTGGCGCACGGTCTTGGACGGGTCGAGCTGCGGCTCCTGCTCGAGATAGCCGACCGTGTAGCCCGGGGAGAGGATGGTCTTGCCGTTGAACTCCTTGTCCACGCCGGCGAGGATGCGCAAAAGGGAGCTCTTGCCGGAGCCGTTCAGGCCCAAGACGCCGATCTTCGCGCCGTAGAAGTAGGAGAGGTAGATGTCTTTAAGGACGGGTTTCTTGTCGTAGAATTTGCTCACTCCGATCATGGAGTAGATAACCTTGTTCGGATCTATGGCCATGCAGTCTCGTCGCCTCCGTTTTTAATTTAGATTTCCCATTCTTACATGCTTGCAGGGCGCTGTGTCAACAGGGGAATCTTAACAAGTCGATCCTTGACTTTCTCCACTAGGTATAGTTAAATCCGCAGGTTCAAATACTCTGACGAGGGGACTCACTCCATGAAAACAAGCAATTCCAAAGCTCTGCTCGGCTGCCTGCTGCTCACTGCCGCACTGGTTTCAGGGTGCGGGTCGTCCAGTAACACTTCGATCCCCTCGACTGCCACCATCTTTTTCGCTCACAGTGTTTTCAATAACCATAGCACTCTGTATGTTACGGGTTACAACGCCTTTGGCCAGCTCGGCATCAACAGCCTGACCACCCAGTCCGTGGCCACTCCGGTGACCAGTATCGGCAAGATCAGCGGCGTGGCAGCCGGCGGCGTGCACTCCATCGCCTACAAGTTCAACGACTACAGCTCGGTCTACACCTGGGGATCCAACTACCATGGCCAGTTGGGCGCCGATACTGATCCTGCCCACGCTGCCACGAATATCACCACGAGCGGGTTGCAGGCTTACAGCAAGGTCCCGGTACGGATCCGGCTGCACAATGCCCAACACGCTGCCCTGGTCACCGGCCAGGTTAGCGCCGTGTCCGCCGGCTGGTACCACTCGATGGCTATTGTCGACGGGACCGTGTTCAGCTGGGGTAACAACACCTACGGCCAGCTGGGTGCCCGCTACCTCGACAGGAGCTACGGCGATTCGCAAGCGCCGAAGCAGGTGCTCCTGGGCGGCAGCGAGCTTGCCCACGTGACGCAGATTGCCGCCGGCGCGATTCACTCGCTGGCCTTGACCAGCGACGGTAACCTGTACGCCTGGGGTGACAACACCTATGGCGAGCTGGGCAGCAACCCTGCAGTCCCTTCTAACGGTACCAATGTGAACCCGATCGATCCGCAGCTGGTCACCATTCCCCTACCTGCGAGCACCACGATATCTCAGATCGCCGCAGGCGGCAGCACGAGCTACGCCTTGTTGTCCAACGGTGATGTCTATGCCTGGGGCTACAACGGCATGGGACAGTTGGGGCAGGATCCCACCACGACCACCTGGAACGGCGGCAATTCGGGACTCTTCCGCTACACCCCGATTCAGGTTGTGCTCCCCTTGCCGGCTGTCGCCATCTCCGCTGGCTGGGATCACGTGCTGGCACTGCTGAACGACGGGACCGTCGTGGGCTGGGGCTTCAACGAGTACGCCCAAGTGGGTAACGGCACCACCGGTGCCAACACCAGCATCAGGTACAACTACCTGCCCGTCCCCGTCTACGCCAATTCTGCTACCAGCACCAAGCTCACCGGGGTCACCCAGATCATGGCCTTTGGCAACCACTCCCTGGCCCGGAAGGGGGATAACCCCGGCACCTGGTACGGCTGGGGCGACAACGGTAACGGCCAGCTCGGCAATCCGATCGCCACAAGCTCCATCGGATACCTGCTCCAGCCGACCCTGGTCAACGGCTTCTAGCGAACTTTCCGCCGCTGGGGCGCAGCTTTGCCGTACCCGCGCCCCTTCGGCAAGTTCCCCTTTTCCCTTGACTTGCATTTGGGAAATAGTTAGTTTGACAGATTGCTTTTTCAGCTTCAGTTTTCAGAAAGGTTACCTACGATTATGGAAGAGTTGAGCGAACTGCTGTTGCAGAGAAGACGCAAGGTCGATGCTTTGTGGGAGGCCGGGATCAACCCGTACCCCAACGATTTCAAACCGCAGCACACCTCGGCGGACGTGCGTGACGCCTACGGTGCTGTCGAGGTCATAGAGGAAAATCCGCAGACCTTCGTGGTGGCAGGCCGCATCCTGATGCGCCGCTCCTTCGGCAAGGCTGCCTTCGTGCAGATGCAGGACCGCAAGGGCCGCATCCAGCTCTACCTGAAAAAGGACGTCCTGGGCGACGACCTCTTCGCCGAGTTCGAGGACTACGACCTGGGCGACATCGTGGGCGCCGTCGGCACCCCGTTCCGGACCAAGACCGGCGAGCTCTCCCTCGCCGTCACCGAGATCCGCCTGCTCACCAAGGCGCTTTTGCCGCTGCCGGAGAAGTTCCACGGCTTGACCGACGTGGAAACCCGTTACCGCCAGCGCTACGTCGACCTCATCGTCTCTCCAGAGGTGCGCGAGGTCTTCTTCAAGCGCTCCCGCATCGTCTCCCTGATCCGCGAATTCATGACCAACCGTGACTTCCTCGAGGTGGAAACCCCGATGATGCAGCAGATCCCGGGGGGCGCCACCGCGAAGCCGTTCATCACCCACCACAACGCGCTGGACATGGACCTCTACCTGCGCATCGCCCCGGAGCTTTACCTGAAGCGCCTGGTGGTGGGCGGCCTGGACCGCGTCTTCGAGATCAACCGCAACTTCAGAAACGAGGGGATCTCGGTACGCCACAACCCCGAGTTCACCATGATGGAGTTCTACCAGGCCTACGCGACCTTCGAGGACCTGATGAACTTCACCGAGGAGCTTTTGTGCCACGTGGCACAGGAGGTCCTGGGGACCCTCGACTTCAGCTACGGGGGCCAGCCGATCAGCTTCCAGCGCCCCTGGCAGCGCTTCACCGTCAAGGAGGCGATCCTGCACTACGGCGACATCGACGCCAAGAGCCTCGAGGACCGCGACCTGGCCTACGCCTACGCGCAGCGCCTGGGACTCGAGCTCCCCGAGGACGTCGGCTACGGCCGCCTGATCACCGAGATCTTCGAGGAAGTCGCCGAGACGAAGCTGATCCAGCCGACCTTCATCACCAACTACCCGACGGAAGTCTCGCCGCTCTCCCGCAAGAACGACCACGATCCGGACTACGTGGACCGCTTCGAGTTCTTCTGCGCCGGCCGCGAGATGGCCAACGCCTTCTCCGAGCTGAACGACCCGCGCGACCAGAAGGAGCGCTTCCTGGCCCAGGTGGCCGCCAAGGCCAAGGGCGACGAGGAGGCCCACTACATGGACGAGGATTACATCCGCGCCCTGGAGTACGGGCTCCCGCCGACTGCCGGCGAGGGTATCGGCATTGACCGCCTGGTCATGCTCCTTACCGACTCCCCGTCGATCCGCGACGTCATCTTGTTCCCGCAGCTGAGAAAAGAGGCGAAGTAGATGCCTTTCGAGCTCCTGATCGGGCTGCGCTACCTGAAGGCAAAGCGCAAGTCGACCTTCATCTCGCTGATCACGCTCATCTCGGTTGCCGGGGTGGCGCTCGGGGTGATGGCGCTCATCATCGTGCTCGCGGTGATGACCGGATTCGAAGAGGACCTCAAGGACAAGATCCTGGGGACCAACGCGCACATCGTGGTCTTGAGCGGCGGCGGGCCGATGGAGAACTACCAGGCGATCGTCAAGCGCCTGCAGGGGATGGACGGCGTGGTCGCCGCGACACCGTTCATCTACAACCAGGTGATGCTCTCCAGCGGCCGCAACGTCTCCGGGGTGGTGTTGCGCGGCATCGAGGTGGCCACCGACGTCAAGGTTACCAACCTGAAGAAGTCGATGGTGCAGGGAAGTCTCGACGACCTCGATGCCAAAGGTGAGAAACCGGGGCTGGTGATCGGCAAGGAACTCGCCAAGAACCTCGGGTTGATCGCCGGCGATATGGTCGACGTCATCTCCCCCATGGGGAACATCACCCCGCTCGGGATGATGCCCAAGCTGCGCCGCTTCAAGGTGGTGGGGATCTTCAACACCGGGATGTTCGAGTACGACTCGACGCTCGCCTACGTGAACCTAGCCGAGGCCCAGCAGTTCCTCGACCTGGGGGACGCGGTGACCGGGATCCAGCTCAAGGTGCGCGACGTCTACAAGACCGGCGAACTGGCACAGAAGATCGACCAGACGCTCGGCGTGCGCTACCACGCCCGCGACTGGATGCAGATGAACAAGAACATCCTCTTCGCGCTGAAGACCGAGAAGAGCGTCATGTTCATCATCCTGACGCTCATCGTCCTGGTGGCGGCCTTCGGCATCGCCTCGACCCTCTTCATGGTGGTCATGGAAAAGACCCGCGACATCGCCATCCTGAAGTCCATGGGGGCGACCAGCCGCTCCATCATGAGGATCTTCGTCTTCGAAGGGGTGATCATCGGCGTGTTCGGCACGGTCATCGGGGTCTTAAGCGGCCTTTTGATCGCGCTCAACCTGGAGCCGATCGTCGGCGCGATCCAGAAGGTCACCGGTTTCGAGCTCTTCAGCAAGGACGTCTACTACCTGGACCACTTCCCGTCCCTGGTGATCCCCTCGGACGTCATCCTCATCAGCGTGACGGCCGTGGCGATCTCGTTCATCGCCACCTTGTACCCGTCCTGGGCCGCCTCGCGGCTCTCCCCTGCGGAGGCGCTGCGCTATGAGTAGCCTTCTCGAGGTCCGCAACCTGCACAAAAGCTACGGCAGCGGCTCCCAGGCGGTCGACGTCCTCAAGGGGATCGACCTCAGCATCGAGGCCGGCGACACGGTGGCCCTGGTGGGCCCCTCGGGGGCCGGCAAGAGTACGCTGTTGCACATGCTGGGGACCATCGACCGTCCCACCAAGGGAGAGGTGCTCTTCGACGGGCAGAACATCTTCACCCTGGCGGAGCAGCCCCTGGCCTCGTTCCGCAACCGCTCCATCGGCTTCGTCTTCCAGTTCCACCACCTGCTTCCCGAGTTCACCGCACTGGAAAACGTGATGATGCCGCTTTTGATCGGGGGCACCAGCCGCAGCAAGGCGGAGGTCCCGGCACGCCGGCTTCTGGACGACGTGGGGCTGTCGCACCGGATCACGCACCGGCCCGGGGAGCTCTCCGGCGGCGAGCAGCAGCGGGTGGCCATCGCGCGCGCCCTGGTGCGCGAGCCGCGCCTGCTTTTGGCGGACGAGCCGACCGGCAACCTGGACATGAAGACCAGCGACGAGATTCACCTCTTGCTCGACACCATCCAGCGCTCCACCGGCATCTCGCTGGTCATCGTGACCCACAACGAGAAGCTCGCAGCCGGGATGGGGCGCACCATCAGGATCGTGGACGGGCGCATCGTCTAGGGCCTGGCGCCTCCCCGAATACCGTTGTGCCGCAGCCGGCGGGTCCTGATCGACCGAGCGGCACGCCGCATCCTGTTTGTAATGTTCTTTATCCGCGCACTGCGCTCTTGGGGGAAATTTGCTCCGCAAAAACGTATCTGCCATCATCGTCGCACAGCTCACCGTCAGCTCCGCACTGGCATTTGCCGGCACCGACACTGCCGCAGTCGGCAAGACGGCGCCTCCTGCCGCTGCCACCGCCGAGAAGGCCGCGGAGCAGAGTCCGGCGCCCAAGGTCGCGGAAGCCGCAAAGCTCGACTTGGCGGGCGCCAAGATCGTTTCGGTGCAGATCAAGGGGAACCGGCGCATCGAGACCGCGGCCATCATGCCGGCGCTGCACCTGAAGCCGGGCGAGCCCCTGGACCAGGGCCAGGTCGACCTCGACCTGCGGGCCATCTACAAGCTCGGGCACTTCCGCGACGTGCGCGCCGAGGTGGAGAAGGCCGACGGTGGGGTGGCGCTTTTCTACGTGGTGCAGGAAAAGCCGGTGCTCCGCGAGGTGAAGATCGAAGGGACCAAGGAGCTCAGTACCGACAAGGTGCGTGAGGCCCTCGGGATCAAGCCGAACACCATCTTCTCGGCAAAGGAGCTGCAGCAAGGGGTCAAGAAGGTCAAGAAGCTCTACACCGACGACGGCTACTACCTGGCAGAGGTGGAGACCAGCACCACGCCGCGCTCCGACAGCGAACTGAACCTCCTGGTCAAGGTAAAGGAAGGGGACAAGGTCCTGATCCGCACCATCAACTTCACCGGGAACCACGCCTTCAGCAACCGGAAACTGAAAAAGGCCATGGAGACCGGTGAGAAGTGGATGTTCTCCTGGTTGACCGGAGCCGGCACCTACAAGGAAGAGGTGCTCAAAAACGACGTGCAGCTCTTGACCGAGTTCTACATGAACAACGGCTACGTCAACGTGAAGATCGGCGAGCCGAAGGTCGACCTCTTGCCGGACAAGTCGGGGCTTACCGTGAACATCGGGATCTCCGAGGGGGAACCGTACAAGATCGGCAAGCTCGCCTTCGGCGGTGATCTCCTGGAGACCCGCGACGTGCTCATGAAGAAGCTCACCACCAAGACCGGCCAGCTCTTCAGCCGCAGCGCGCTCAGGACCGACGTGGTCGGCCTCACCGATCTCTACGCCGACAAGGGGTATGCCTTCGCCAACGCCTCGCCGGGGTTGCACATCAACCCGGAGGACCGCACCGTCGACATCACCTTCGAGATGGAGAAGGGGCAGCTGGTGCACATCGACCGGATCAACATCGCCGGCAACACCAAAAGCCGCGACAAGGTGCTGCGCCGCGAGCTGCGACTCGAGGAGGGGGAACTCTACAGTGCCTCGGGCCTTAAGCGCAGCAAGCAGAACCTGATGAACACCGGCTTCTTCGAGGACGCCAGCCTCACCACCGTGAAGGGGAGCCGGCCGGACCTGCTCGACCTCAACGTCGAGGTGAAGGAGAAGCCGACCGGGACCTTCAGCGTCGGCGCCGGTTACAGCTCGCTGGACGGCGTCATCGGCCAGGGTTCCGTGCAGCAGGCGAACTTCCTGGGCCTCGGGCTCAAGGCCACCGCCGCGGTATCCTTCGGCAGCAAGTCGCAGACCTACAACCTGGGGCTCACCGACCCGTACTTCATGGACACCAAGTGGACGGTCGGTGCCGACGTCTACCGGACCGAGCGGCAGTACCTGGACTACACCAGGCGCGCCACCGGCGGCGACATCAAGGCGGGCTACAGCCTTTCGGACAACCTGAGCACCTTCTGGCTCTACAAGTACGAGGAGAAGGAGATCTTCGACGAATCCGCCGGCCTTGCCGAGAGCATTCACAACGGCTCCATCATCGCCCCGGACCGGCACTCCTCCACCAGTTCGGTCACCGGGAGCCTGACCAGCAACACGACCGACTACCGTATCGATCCCTCGTCCGGATTCATCGACACCCTCTCGATCGAGTTCGCCGGCCTGGGCGGCACCAACCGCTTCATACGCTACCTGACCGAGCACAGCGCCTTCTACCCGGTCGGTCTCGGGACCGTCGCCTCCTTGCGCGGCACGCTCGGGTACATCCAGGGGCTGGGGAAAACGATCCCCATCGACGAGAAGTTCTACCTCGGGGGGATCAGTTCCCTGCGCGGCTACGCCGGGCGCACCGTCTCGCCGTACCGGGCGGTGCCGCACACCAGCCAGTCCGGCGGGGGTATCGGGACCGACGTGGTGAACCACGTGTTCCTGGGTGGCGAGATCGAAGCTGTCGCCAACGCCGAGTTCACCTTCCCGCTTCTGAAGGACGCGGGGCTCAAAGGGGTCCTCTTCTTCGATGCCGGCAACTGCCAGAACAGCCTCAAGGACACCTTCGGCACCATACTGACCAGCTACGGTTTCGGCTTCCGCTGGTTCTCGCCGATCGGCCCCTTGCGGCTTGAGTACGGCATCCCGCTGAAACCCCGTCCGGGGATCGACAACTCCGGTGGAAAACTCGAATTCTCGATCGGCAGTATTTTCTAATTTCCTAGTTCGACAAGGAGCACGACATGAAACGTTTCATCCTCGCGTTTTTCCTGATGGCAGCTGTTCCCTGCGCCGCTTCGGCAGCCGAGGGGGCCAAGGTGGGGTCGGTCGATATCCAGAAGGTTCTCCTGATGTCCGAGGCCGGCAAGGAGGCCAAGGAGCAGTTGAGCCAGAAGGCGGCCAAGTACGAAGCCGAGAAGACCTCCAAGGAAGACGAGCTGAAAAGGCTCAAGGGCGAACTTGAGAAACAGGGGCTCGTTCTCTCCGAAAGCGCCCGCGGCGCCAAGGAGCGCGACTACCAGCAGCGCCTCAAGGAGTACCAGCGCTTCCTGAAGGACGCCCAGGACGACCTGCAGGCGAAGAATGACGAGTTCACCGGCAAGATCGTGGACGAGGTTGTCAGGGTGGCCCAGGCCTACGGCCGCCAGAACGGCTACACCGCCATCTTCGTGAAGAGCGAAAGCATCATCTACCTGGACCCCAGCGCCGACGTCACCGAGGAAGTGCTGAAGTCCTTCAACGCCGCGCGCAAGAAGTAAAGGACAGGGGCTAGGGACTGGGTACTGGGGGCTAGGGGATCTGCCTCTTTTGGCTCTCGCCCTGGCAAACGCGGGGACGGGTAACAGGCGTCGATCCGGGTACAGGGCACCCTTGGGAACCTGCCCGGTCCGGTGCCTGTGCTCCTTTCTCTCGACGTAGAACTTGGAACGAAGAACCTAGAACTGCCTTCTGTGGGGTTTTTATGAAAAAATCGCTCAACGAAATCGCCCAGCACCTGGGCGGCAGGGTGTCCGGCGACGGCGAGGTGCTGATCGGCGGCCTGGCCACGCTCGACGACGCCGGCGAAGGGCAGCTCACCTTCCTGGCCAACCCGAAGTACGCCGGCAAGGTGGCCACCACCCGCGCCTCGGGGGTCCTGCTCCCGGAGGGGGCCGAGCCGCACGGGCGTAACGCCATCTTCCACGCCAACCCTTACCTGGCCTTCGCGAAGCTGCTTACCCTCTTCTACGTAAGCGCTCCGGCCCCGGCCGGTGTTCTCCCCGGCGCCCAGGTGGCCGAAGGGGTCAGGATGGGTGCCGACTGCACCATCCACCCCGGCGCCTCGGTCGCTCCCGGGGTTACCCTGGGAAACCGCGTGGTGCTCTATCCCGGCGTGGTGCTCTACCCGGGGGTCACCCTGGGTGACGACGTCACCCTGCATGCCAACGTGAGCGTGCGCTCGGGGTGCCGCATCGGCAACCGGGTCACCATCCACGACGGTACCGTGATCGGCTCGGACGGCTTCGGCTACGCGCCGGACGGCAAGAACTGGTACAAGATCCCGCAGATCGGCATCGTGGTCATCGAGGACGACGTCGAGATCGGCTCCAACACGGTCATCGACCGGGCCGCCCTCGAGGTGACCCGCATCCGGCGCGGCACCAAGATCGACAACCTGGTCCAGATCGCCCATAACTGCATCATCGGCGAGGATTGCATGATCGTTTCGCAGGTGGGTATCTCCGGTAGCACCCAGGTGGGCAACCATGTTATTATGGGCGGCCAGGTGGGTGTGGCCGGTCACCTGAAGATCGGCGACAACGTGATGCTGGGGGCCAAGTCGGGCGTCCCGGGGAACGTGGCCCCGAACCAGACGGTAAGCGGCACCCCCTGCATCCCGCACCGGGAGTGGCTCAAGGCATCCGGCGTCTTCCCGAAACTGCCGGAGATGAAGAAGAACCTGAGCACCCTCGAGAAACGGGTGGCCGAGTTGGAGGCCCTGGTGGCCAGGCTGGTCCCTGCCGAGCCCGAGGCTTAGCCGTCCGACGGGGAAACCTATTAAAAGCCCCCGTTTTCGCAGTCGTACCGTTTTTTGATCGCGCGCCGGGTAGCCTACGGCGCGAAATTCTTATTCGCAGTACTAGGAGCTGGCATGCTTGATATTACTCAGATCATGGAGATTCTGCCGCACCGCTACCCGTTCCTCATGGTAGACAGGGTGCTCGAGATCGAACCGGGTAAGCGGGTCGTGGCCATCAAGAACGTCACCATGAACGAACCCTTTTTTCAGGGGCACTTCCCGGGGCACCCGGTCATGCCGGGGGTCCTGATCATCGAGGCCATGGCCCAAGTGGCGGCGATCATGGCGTACCTTGCCACCGACGACAACGAGAAGGACAAGGTGAGCTACTTCATGGCCATCGACAACGCACGGTTCCGCAAGCCGGTGAAGCCGGGCGACACCCTGAGGATCGAGATCGAGACCCTCTTTTACAAACGCGGCATCTGGAGCGTGGCCGGCAAGACCTACGTCGGCGACACCCTGGTGACCGAGGCCGAATTGAAGGCAACACTGGCAGACAAGTGAGAACGGCAGGGACTAGGGGGGAGTGAAACTTCCCCGGTTCAGGTCCCCATTCGGATCCACGAGTCCCCAGTCCCTGGTCCCTAGTCCCCGCAGTACTGGAGAACACATGATCCACCCAACCGCAATCATTCAACCGGGCGCGCAAATTCACCCGGAGGCAGAAATAGGCCCGTACGTCGTGATCGGAGAACACGTCAAGATCGGCCGTGGCACCAAGGTCGGACCGCACGCGGTGATCGACGGCTGGACCGAGATCGGGGAGAACAACACCATCTTCCACATGGCCTCGGTTGGGGCCGTCCCGCAAGACCTCAAGTACCGTGGCGAAGAGACCTACCTGCGCATCGGCAACGGCAACACCATCCGGGAGTTCGCCAGCCTGCACCTGGGCACGATCACCGGCGACGGCGAGACCACGGTGGGTGATGACAACCTCTTCATGGCCTACTCGCACGTGGCCCACGACTGCCACATCGGCAACCATGTGGTGATGGCAAATGCCGCCACCTTGGCCGGTCACGTGAGGGTCGAGGACTTCGCCATCTTGGGCGGCCTCTGCTGTGTCCTGCAGTTCACCAGGATCGGTGCCCATGTCATGGTGGGCGGTGCGACCCCGGTGGCGCTCGACGTGCCGCCCTACACCATCGTAACCGGCGACAACCGCGACGCACGCCTGCGGGGGCTGAACCTTGTGGGGCTCAAGCGCCGCAACTTCTCCGCCGAGACCATCGCCTCGCTCAAAAAAGCCTACAAGCTGTTGACCATGTCGGGACTGCGGCAGGTCGAGGCGATCGAGCGGATGAAGACGGAGATCCCGTCCTGTCCGGAGGTCGACCACTTCATCTCCTTCATCGAGTCCTCCCCGCGCGGGGTATGCAAGTAACTGCAGGTTGAGGTTAAGGTTGAGGTCGAGAAACGGTACAGTGCCGTCTTCCCCCCTCAGCCTTGACCTCGTGCTGTTTCTGAGGGGCCTGCTCTTCCCGAAGTCCACTTTTTCGAGGTTCACCCGTTGTCCCAGAAAAGCGACTCAGTCATGATCGTAGCCGGTGAGGCGTCCGGCGACCTGTACGGGGCGGAACTTGCCCGTGAACTCGTCGCCCTGGCTCCCGGCACCCGCCTGATCGGCATGGGGGGCGACCGGATGCGCGCGGCCGGGGTCGAGACGCTGGTCGATGCCAACGACATGGCGGTCATGGGGCTCGTCGAGGTGATCGGTCACCTCCCCACCATCGCGAAGGGGTTCTCGGTCCTCAAGAAGCGCCTTTTGAGCGAGCCGCCCCGGCTTTTGGTCCTCATCGACTACCAGGATTTCAATCAGCGGCTCGCCAAGGTAGCCAAGCAGGCCGGAATCACGGTGCTCTTTTTCATAAGCCCCACGGTTTGGGCCTGGCGCAGCGGCAGGGTGCACCAGATCAGGAAGGTCGTGGACATGATGGCAGTCCTCTTCCCCTTCGAGGTCCCCTTCTACGAGAAGGCCCAGGTCCCGGTGAGCTTCGTGGGGCACCCGCTGGTCGACATGGTGCCGCCCGCCCTGGACCGGCGCGAGGCCAGGCAGGTCCTGGGGCTCGACCCCGACCGGCGCACCGTGGGGCTCTTTCCCGGAAGCCGTAAAGGGGTCCTGAAGCGCCTCTTGCCGACGGTACTCGAGGCGGCGGCGCTCCTTAAAAAGAGCATGCCCGAGCTGCAGTTCGTGCTCCCCCTGGCTGCCACCCTGCGCCCGGCGGACCTGGAACCGGAACTCTCCGCCTCGGGACTCGAGGTCGCCGTGATTTCCGGCAAAAACCACGAGCTCATGTCCGCCTGCGACGCCGCCATCTCGGTCTCCGGGACGGTCATCATGGAGCTTGCCCTGGTCGGGGTGCCGACGGTACTCATCTACAAGGTCTCGCCCCTTACCTACCAGATAGGGAAGCGGGTGATCAACGTGCCGCACATCGGGATCTGCAACATCGTCGCCGGGAAGCGGATTATCAAGGAACTGATTCAGCACGAGGCGAACCCGCAGGCGATTGCCGCGGAGGTCGACGCGCTGTTAAACGACGCCCCCTACGCGGCGCAGGTCGCACGAGACCTGGCCGGGGTGCGCGAAAAGCTGGGGAGCGGCGGCGCGTTACGGCGTCTGGCACTGCTTGCCCGGCAGATGATGGAAAAGGACGCTGTTTAAATGAATGCCTTTGCACGACTCATTAACTATTGCCGCCCCTACTGGTGGCGCATCGTCCTCGCCGTGTTGGGTTCCCTCGCGGTCGGCGGGATGGACGGCGCTCTCGCCTACTTGGTGGAGCCGGTGTTGAAGCGGATCTTCTCCGGCAAGGATATGCAGATCTTCGTGTTCCTCCCGGTGGGGATCATGGTGCTCTACGCCGTGCGCGGCGGCTGCCGCTTCATGAACGACTACTTCCTGCGCACCGCCGGCCAGCTTGCGGTCCAGGACGTGCGCAACGCCATCTACCGCAAAAATATCCGGCTCAGCATGGGGTTCTTCAACCAGCACCCGACCGGTTCGCTCATGTCCCGCATCTTGAACGACGTGGGGATGATGCAGGAGGGGATGGGGAATGTCATCACCGGCCTGTTTCGCGACGGGATCTCGGCGGCCTCGCTCTTGGGGCTCATCTTCTACCGCAACTGGCAGCTGGCCATCATCTCCTTCACGGTAATCCCGCTGTCGGTGGTCCCGGCGCAGAAGATCGGCCGGCGCATCAAGAACCTGGCGCGCCAGGGGCAGGGGAAGATGGGGGACATCTCTTCGATACTGCAGGAGACCTTCTCCGGCATCAAGGTCATCAAGGCCTTCGGACTGGAGTCGCGCGAGATTGAGCGCTTCGAGGCGACCAACCTCGAGCTCTACTCGTTCACCCGGCGCAACATCAAGTACGAGGCCATCTCCACGCCGCTCATGGAGTCCATCACCTCGCTCGGCATCGCCGTGGTGATCTGGGTGGGCGGTCGTTCGGTCATGAAGGGGACCATGAGCGCCCCCGAGTTCTTCTCCTTCATCACCGCGATGTTGCTGGTCTACACCCCGGTCAAGCGCCTGATCGCCTCCTACAACACGCTGCAGCGTGCCATGGGTGCTGCCGAGCGGGTCTTCGAGGTGATCGACCAGATCCCCCAGATCGCCGACGCTCCGGACGCCCACGAGATGGGGCGCTCCAAGGGCGAGGTGGAGTTCCGCGGGGTCTCCTTCCGCTACGAGGATGAGAACGTGCTGAACCGGGTGAGCCTCAAGGCGAACCGCGGCGAGGTGCTGGCGCTGGTGGGTCCCTCCGGGGGTGGCAAGACCACGCTGGTCTCGCTGATCAACCGGTTCTACGACCCGACCGAGGGCGCCATCCTCATCGACGGGCACGACATCCGTCAGCTGACCCTGAAGAGCCTGATGGCCCAGGTCGCCCTGGTGGACCAGGAGACCATCCTGTTCAACGACACCATCGCGAACAACATCCGCTACGGGAAGACCGATGCAAGCGACGAAGAGGTGGAGCGCGCCGCCCAGGCCGCCTTCGCCCACGACTTCATCAGCCAGCTCCCCGACGGCTACCAGACCAACATCGGCGACCGCGGCGTGCGGCTCTCCGGCGGGCAGCGCCAGCGCATCTGCATCGCGCGCGCCATCCTGAAGGACGCCCCGATCCTCATCCTGGACGAGGCGACCAGTGCACTCGACACCGAGAGCGAACAGATGGTGCAGGCGGCGCTCAACAACCTGATGGCCAACCGCACCACCTTCGTGATCGCCCACCGGCTCTCCACCATCACCCATGCCGACCGGATCCTGGTGCTGGAGAAGGGGGAGATCGTCGAGACCGGCAACCACGACGCGCTCATCGCAAACGGCGGCACCTACAGCCGTCTGCACGCGCTGCAGTTCGGCGAGCAGCCGGCCGCTGAGTAACACCGCGGCAACTAATTTACACGACCTGGACGGTCAATCGTTGGAGAGCAGGTGCTGAAAGAGATTCGTTGGTATTTGGAACTGGCGCTGTTTCTGGCGCTCTCCCTGGTCATCTCCTGGCTTCCCGGCCGGAGTGCGGACTGGGTGGGGCGTCGGCTGGGGCGCCTTTTCTTTTTTCTCCTGAAGGAGCGCCGCCGGATAGCGCTGGAAAACATCGAGCGGGCCCTGCCGTTTCTGGAGGCCCAGCCCGGCTGGGTGCGCCGCACGCCGCACGAGCTCGCTCGCGAGACCTTCGAGAACCTGGGGCGCTCGCTCCTGGAGGACTGCAAGATCTACCACGGTCACGGCCGCCGCTTGATCGATACCGTAGAGTTCCGGGGGCAGGAGCACTTCGAGCGTGCCCGGGAAAAGGGGAAAGGGGTCGCCTTCATCACCGCGCACTGCGGCAACTGGGACCTTATGGCGCTTGCCTTCGGGGCCCGGATCCAGGAGCTCACCGTGGTGGCCAGGCGCCAGGATAACCCGCACCTGAACGACGTGCTGGAGCGGATCCGCAAGGCCTACGGCAACCGGGTTTTCTACAAGTCGAGCGCGCTGCGCGCCATGCTGGGGGCTTTCAAACGCGGAGAGACCGTCGGGATGCTGATCGACCAAGCGGTGGGGGCCGACGAGGGGATCCTGATCGAGTTCCTGGGGCGGCCGGCCTGGGCCACCAAGCTTCCCGCCTACATCGCCAAGAAAGCCGGTACCCCCATGGTTCCCGCTTTCATCCACCGCGAAGGGAACCACCACGTGATGACCAGCTACCCCGAGCTGATCCCGTCGACGGCAAGCGACCCGGAGCGGGCGGCGGCCGAGGACGTCCAGGCGTTGAACCGCTGCATCGAGCGCTACATCGTGGAGCACCCTACCGAGTGGTACTGGATCCACAAGCGCTGGAAGAACACCGACGGCCTGAGCGCCCCGGTGCCCGGAGGAAGCGATGCGCCGTAACACCATCATGCGCGAATTCCTGCTGGTCCTGGTCGTTCTGGTCGGCGCGACCGCACTCTGCGCCGCCACCGGGCTCGACCTCGGTCTGGAACAGCGCTTCTACCTGGCCGCGCCCAACTGGGGGATCGGCAACCTCGACCCCTGGCGTTTTCTCTACCGCTTCGGCATCTGGCCCTCCTACCTGCTGAGTTCCGGGGCGCTCGTGCTCCTGGTGGCCGGGTTTTTCTCGGCAAAGGCACTGCTTTTCCGCAAGAGTGCGCTCTTCATGGTGCTGCTCATGCTGCTCGGGCCCGGTCTTCTGGTCAATGCGGTATTCAAGGACCACTGGGGCCGGCCCAGGCCGCGCCAGATGCAGCTTTTCGGGGGCGACCGGCCGTTCCACCAGCCCTGGGAGCGCGGTATCGACGGAGCCGGACGTTCCTTCCCGTCGGGGCACGCCTCGGCCGGTTTCTACCTGATTGCTCCCTACTTCGTGCTGCGGGCGCGCGACCGGCGCCGGGCCCTCCTGGCGCTCGCCGCCGGTCTTTGCTACGGCGCGATCATGGGTGTGGCGCGTATGGCGCAGGGGGGGCATTTCCCGACTGACGTCCTGTGGGCCGGTGGCATCGTGTACCTGGTGGGGCTCGCCCTGTACTACCTGTTGCGCCTGGACGAGCCGGGTGCACCCGTGCTACCCGTCCCCGGAGAGACCGCGTGATCCGCCTGCTCTACAACCTCATCCTTTTCCTGGCGCTCCCAGGGATCGTTGCCTACCACTGGTACCGCTCCAAAAGCCGTGGCCGGCGCTCGGCGCTCTCCGAGCGGTTCGGGGTGATCCCGCAGGAGGATCTGGCGGTGCTGCGCGGCGAGCGGGTCATCCTGGTGCACGCGGTATCGGTGGGCGAGACCATCGCCTCCTTCCCGCTTTTAAAGGGGCTGCGCTCCCGCTACCCCGGGCACAAGCTGGTGCTCACCAACGTGACCGAAACCGGCCGCGCGGTGGCGCTCAAGAGTAACCTCGCCGATCGCTGCCTCTACCTCCCCTTCGACTACCTGTTCGCGGTGCGCTCCCTGCTGCGCCAGGTGAACCCCGAGCTGATTGTCCTCATGGAGACCGAGCTCTGGCCCAACTTCATCAGGGCAGCCGCGGAACTCGAGATTCCAGTCCTGCTCGCCAACGGCCGCATCTCGGACCGCTCCTTCGGCCGCTACCTGCGCCTGGCCTGGTTCTTCGGGCCGGTGTTGCGCCAGCTCTCCGGCCTCGGAATGCAGACCGCGGTGGATGCCGAGCGGATCGCAGCCATCGGAGCCCGTCCGGAGACCGTGCGGGTGACTGGCAACCTGAAGTACGACATCCCGCTGCAGCACCCGAGTGCCGAGGAACTCGGCGCTCTCAAGAGGCGCTACGGGATCCCCGCCCAGGGCTTCGTCTTCACCGTCGCCAGTACCCACGAGGGTGAGGATGAACCGGCCCTGGATGCCTACCAACGGCTTCTCGCAAAGGATGCCGGTTCCTTCCTGATCCTGGCTCCGCGCCACCCCGAGCGCGCCGCTGCGGTTGCCGAACTGGTGGCCCGGCGCGGCCTTTCCTGCACCCTGCGCTCCCGGCTTTCCGAAAGCCCCGCCGAGCTTGCCCCGGGATCGGTGCTGCTCCTCGACACGGTCGGTGAGCTGGCCCGGCTCTACAGCGTGAGCGACCTGGTTTTCGTAGGGGGGAGCCTGGTCCCGACCGGCGGCCACAACCCGCTCGAACCGGCCGCGTGCGGCGTCGCGGTACTCTTCGGGCCGCACATGGAGAACTTCCGGGAGATCGCCAGTTTCTTTCTGGACGCCGGGGCCGGCCTCCAGGTCCCCGACGCTGCCGGACTCGCAGCCGAGGTCCTGCGGCTTGCCGGCGACCACGCCGCGCGCCGCGCCATCGGTGAAAAGGGGAGGGCGCTTCTGGAAGAGTGTTCCGGGGCAACCGGCAGGACACTCGATCTTGCGGCCGCCCTGCTCGCTCATGCACCGGGTACTGCCGCGCCGGGGGGCCGCCGGTGAGCGGGCTCGCGCACTACTTCACCGAACTGGTCGACGGCAAGCGCCGGGGGCTGGGCGACCGGCTTCTGCTCGGCACCTTGCAGGCCGTTTCGCACCCCTACCGCCACCTCTTGGCCCTGCGCGCCTTCGGCTACCGTCAGGGCCTTTTGCGTTCCTACCGGCTCCCCCGCCCGGTAATCTCGGTGGGGAACATCGGTTTGGGCGGCACCGGCAAGACACCGACCGTCGCCTGGATCGCCCAGTATCTCATGAGTCGCGGCAAGCGGGTCGCCGTCCTCTCCCGCGGCTACGGCGGCTCCGCCATGGGCGAGCCCCTCGTCGTCTCCGATGGCAGCACGTTGCTGTCGACACCCGAGCAGTGCGGCGACGAGCCGTACCTTCTCGCCCGGCAGCTGCCGGGGCTCTTGGTGGTGACCGGCGCCGATCGCTATCGCGCAGGTGAACTCGCACTGAGAGAGCTCAACCCGGACATCTTCATCCTGGACGATGGCTTCCAGCACCTGCGTTTAAGGCGCGATCTCGACGTGCTTTTGCTGGACGCGGCACGCCCCTTCGCCACCGGCTACACCTTGCCCGCCGGGATGCTGCGCGAAGGGATAGACGCGGCGCGACGCGCGGACCTGGTGCTCTACACCCGCGCCGCCCACCCAGGGGTGCCGAACCTTTTCCCCGAAATTCCCAGCTGCTGGGCGGCTCACCGGCTCACCGGGGTGCGCCCCTTGGAAGGTGGCGACCAGCTTGGTTTCCAGTTCTTCCAGGGTGTTCGGGTGGCGGCGTTTTCCGGGATCGCCTCGCCGGCCTCCTTCTTCACGCTCCTCGAAGGGGAGGGGGTGACGCTGACCGCGACGCTCGGCCTTCCGGACCACGTGAACTACGGTGCCGCCGAGGTCGATACCCTGTGCCGGTTGAAGGAGACCTCGGGTGCCGAGTTCCTGATCACCACCGCGAAGGACGCGGTGAAACTCGCGCCGTTTGCCGGGCGGCTGGGGCCTTGCTTCGTCGCCCAGCTCGAGCTCGACCTCCTGGAGGGGAGCGCCCTGCGGCAGGCCCTGGATCGATTCGTCTGAACCGGGTCAACTGGCTCGTGCTCGGTGGGGCGAATATCATTCGCCCGACGCGCCGCCAGGCGCGGATGATCTGCCCGTGCCGCCTCGGCATGCGTGCCGACCACCGGGAGCCTCTCCCTTGCGGGAGAGGTCGGGCGAATGATCAGACGCCCCTATATTCCACGTGGTGTGACCCACCCATTGGTAATTGAGCACCTTCCCGATCTGAACCTCTTTTTTATCCCTAAGATGAAAAAACGTGGTTAAGCTTTCTCATTTGTGGCAGAATGCTGCCTGCTGCCGGTGCAGCAGCGAACCGGGCGGCGAGTGGTCGCGGCGGCTTCAGGCGCAACCGGCAGGTAACCGGACCACCAAGGTGGAACCGGCGTTTTTTTGTGTGGAGCGGTTGATGTCGAATCTGGAAAACCTCGTGCCGATTTTGGCCTGTCCGGCCTGCCAGGGCCCCCTGGAACAGGCGCCTGAGGCCCTGTGCTGCCCGGCCTGCCGGCTCAGCTTCCCGGTGTGCGACGGGATCCCGGTCCTGCTGCTGGAGGCGGCCAAGCCCCTATGAGTACCCCCCTCGATCCCACCCGGGTACGCAACATCCTGGTGCGCGGCACCAACTGGCTGGGCGACGCCGTGATGAACACCCCGGCACTGGGCGCCATCCGCGAGACCTTCCCGCAGGCCCGGATCACCCTTTTGGTGATCCCCGCCGTGGCCGAACTGTTCACCCCGCACCAGTGGGTGGACGAGGTGCTGATCTACGACCGTAAAGGGCGGCACCAGGGGATCCGCGGCCGGCTGCGCCTGGCCGGCGAGCTGCGCCCGCGCCGTTTCGATCTGGCCATCCTGCTGCAAAACGCCATCGATGCGGCACTCATCGCCACGCTGGCGGGGATTCCGCGCCGCATGGGGACCCGGACCGACGGGCGCGGCTTCTTGCTGACCCACGGCTTCAACCAGAAAAGCCTCAACCCCCGGCTGCACCACGTGGACTACTACCTCGAGATGTTGCGGTACTTCGGGATCCGGTCGACCCAGAAGCACCAGCTCCTCTGCCTGACCGACGCGGAACGTGAGGCGGTCAGGGCACGTTTTACAGAGGGTGGCATTACCCCCGATGATTTCGTGATTGGGATCAACCCCGGCGCCGCCTACGGTTCGGCCAAGCGCTGGTATCCGGAGCGCTTTGCGGCTGCAGGAGCCGAGTTGGCGCGCCGCTGGGGCGCCAAGCTGGTGGTTTTCGGCGGCCCGGGCGAGGTTGCCATCGCTCGCGACATCGAAGCCGCGCTCGAGGGACACTGCCTGAACCTGGCGGGGACCCTCACGGTGCGTGAGCTGATGGCGAGCATCGCGCGCTGTAACTTCTTCATCAGCAACGATTCCGGCCCCATGCACATCGCGGCCGCCTTCGGGGTCCCGCTGGTTGCGGTATTCGGCTCGACCGACCACCGCACCACCTACCCCTGGTCGGAGAAAGCCGTGGTGGTGCGCAAGGAGGTCGACTGTGCCCCCTGCCTCAAGCGCGAGTGTCCCACCGACCACCGTTGCATGAAACAGGTGACGGCGGAGGATGTAGTAACGGCCGCGGTAGAACTGCAGAAGCAATTGACGATTGACAATTGACGATTGACGATGAACTGCAATCAAACAGTAGCCACTTGAAGCAAGAGCTTAACAACAACTACCAATGCCAGTAGGCAACTGACTTTAATCGTCAATTGTCCATTGCCAATTATCAATTGGTTCTAATAATGCGCGTACTCATCGTAAAAGCATCCGCCCTGGGTGACATCATCCATGCTCTCCCGGCTCTCGATTACCTGCACCAGGTGGTGCCGGGGATCGAGGTCGACTGGGTGGTGGAAGAGCCCTTCCGCCAGATCCTGGAAGGTAACCCGCTCGTGAGCATGCTGCACACCGTGCGCACCAAGGTCTGGCGCAAGCGCCCCTTCGCGCCCGACACCTGGCGCGAGATCGCGGCCCTGCGCGAAACTTTGCGCGAGCGCAACTACGACTTCGTGTTCGACATCCAGGGGAACCTGAAGAGCGGCCTGGTTACCTGGGCCACCGGTGCCGAACAACGCATCGGCTTCACCAAGGACGCGGTGCGCGAGTGGCCGAACCTCTGGTTCACCACCCGCAAGGTGCCGTTGCGCCAGCTCGATTACCACGTCACCGACAAGTACTTGCGCCTGATCAGCGTCCCCTTCGGTAAGGACTTCCGGACCATGCGGCTCGCCTCGACGATCTCGACTGCGCCGGAGGACGACGCCAACGCGGCGGCCCTCCTGTCCACGCTGTCGGACGGGCTGGTCTTCCTGTTCCACTGCGGCACCTCGTGGCAGACCAAGCTCTGGTCCGCCAAGTGCTGGATCGAACTCGGGCGCCAGGTACTGGAGCGCTACCCGGAGGCCTCGATCCTTTTGACCTGGGGCGACCAGGGGGAGCGCGAGCGTTCCGCGGAGATCGCCCGGGGGATCGGTCCCGGTGCGCGCGTGGTGGACCGCTACCCGCTCAAGGCTCTCACCGCGCTCCTCAAGAAGGTCGACCTGGTGGTTGCCGGCGACACCGGGCCCGTACACATCGCTGCCGCAGTCGGGACGCCGACGGTCTCGCTGTTCCGGGTCACCGACGGCAAGCTCACCGGTCCCCGGGGCGAGGGTAACCTCACCATCCAATCACCCATGCACTGCACCAAGTGCAAGCGCAAACAGTGCGACCAGGACGGTCCCTGCTCCGAGAGCATCAAAGCGGAACAGGTGCTCTCCGGCATCGCGCAACTCCTCAACATACCGTGACCAAGATAAGCGCCACCATCATCACCCTGAACGAAGCGGCCAACATCGGCGCGTGCCTCGCCAGCCTCGACTTCGCCGACGAGATCGTCGTGGTCGACTCCGGGAGCACGGACCGCACCGCCGAGATCTGCCGCGCCCACGACCGCGTCCGCTTCGTCGAGCACGCCTGGCTCGGCTTCGGCAAGCAGAAGAACCTGGCGGCCTCGCTGGCCGTGAATGACTGGGTCTTCAACATCGATGCCGACGAGCGGGTTACCCCGCGCCTGAAGGAGTCCATCCTCGCCGCGGAACCCGGCAGCACCGCCTGCTTCAAGGTGGCGCGCGAGAACTACTTCGGGGAGCGCTGGATCAAACACTGCGGCTGGTATCCCGACTACAACATGCGCCTGTACGACCGCACCCGCTGCGCCTTCAGCGAGCGGCAGGTGCACGAGGCGCTGGTCTGCCCGGGGGAGGTGGGGACGCTTCAGGGGAACCTGGTGCACCGCACCTACACCGGGATCGCCGATTACCTAAAGCGCATGGACCGCTACTCCACCCTCGCCGCCGAGGAACTGGTAAAGGCGGGGAAGCGCCCCAGCCTGCCGCAACTCGTCTACAAGCCGGCCTTCACCTTCTTCAAGATGTTTGTGCTGCGACGGGGATTTTTGGAAGGGTACACCGGCTTCATCCTCTCCAAGCTCTACTCCCACTACACCTTCTACAAGTACAGCAAGGCGATCGAGATGAACCGTACCAGCAAGGGGCGTCATGACTGATTCCAGGTTCGAGGTGAGCATCGTCACCGTGGTGCGCAACGACGCCGAGCGTCTCAAGCGCACCTTCGAGAGCGTGGCGCGCCACAAGAACGACCGGGTCGAGTACCTGGTGGTTGACGGCGGCTCGACCGACGGTACCCTGGCGACCATCGAGGCGCACCAGGGGCTGGTGGACCGCTTCGTGAGCGAGCCGGACCGGGGCATCTACGACGCCATGAACAAGGGGACCGGACTGGGACGCGGGCGCTACCTCATGTTCCTGAACGCCGGCGACGAGCTTCTGGCCGACGTCGCCGGGCTCGCCGCGGCAGGAAACGGCGAGGCGCTGCTCTACGGCAGGGCCAACATGCTGAACCCGGATGGAACGCTCAGCTACGTGAAGGGGAAACGGCTCAAGTCGGTGCGGCGTTTCTTGAAGGGGATGCCGCTTTGTCACCAGGCCATCCTGTACCGCCGCGACCTGATGCCCCACTACGACATCAGCTTCCGGATCATGAGCGACAGGCTGCTCACCTACCGCCTGGTGCGCGAGCGCGGCCTCGCCGACACCCGCTTCCTAGAGGCGACCCTGGTCAACTACTACGAGGACGGCTTCAGCATGCAGTCCTCGCCGGCCGAGTGGCAGGCCGAGCAGGACCGGATGTACCGGGAGGTCGGCCAGCCGCACTACATCCTGATCAAGCGGGTCAACGCGCTCTTCAAGCGCTACCTGAAGCAGCCGGTGCGCAGGCTGTTCGGGTGACAAACCGCGGCTTTCGTTGCAAAATCTCGCCGTTTTACGTATAGTGCGTCAGTTCCGGCGCAATCTGCCGCGCCGGGTACGCCGCACCTGGGACGTCCAGCCCCGGGGCTACCGGAACTGGCCCGCTGGCTACGACATTTTCCCCTGGATTAAGGCATGAATTCGATCAACACGCCGCTTTTGACCATCGCGGTGCCGACCTATAACCGGTCCTCTTTCTTACGGCGCTCGCTTCAGAGCATCCTGGGGCAGCTCGACCGGCACCGGGACCTCGTTGAACTGCTGGTCTTCGACAACTGCTCCAGCGACGACACGGCGCAGGTGGTGGCCTCGCTTCAGGCTGCCGGCCACCCCATCAGTTTCACGGTGCACCCGGAGAACCTGGGGGCCGATGGCAACTTCCTGAGCTGCTTTCGGGCCGCGCGGGGGAAGTACTTCCTGCTCTTCTCGGACGACGACATCCTGCTCGACGGCGCCCTGGACAAGCTGGTCCCGGCGCTTCGGGATGGCGAGTACGGGGTGGTCTACCTCGAACCCTACTTTTTCCTGAAGGATCACCTGGCGGAGCGCCCGCGCCGGCCGCAGCGCGGCCTCAAGGTCTACCGGGACCGCGCCCGATTCGTCAAGGACGTCAACATCTGGTTCACCTTCATCTCCAGCAACGTGATCAACAAGACGCTGGTTGACCCTGCGATCCGGCAGGAGGAGTTCGGGGCGACCAACCTGCAGCAGCTCGGCTGGACGCTCCCCCCCGTGTTCCGGGCGGAAGAGAACGCCTACTTCCGCGAGTACCTGGTGGCGGCGCAGAACGAGAACTCCGGCGGCTACCGGTTCTGCGAGGTGTTTGGCAGGAAGCTGAACCGGGTCTTCGACCTGTTGACCTCACAGTACGGCTTCGACCCCGAGAGCTTCAAGGTCATCAACCGGCTGATTCTCAAGAAACACCTGTCCAAGTACATCATGTCGGCCCGCGAGGACTACAAAAGCTACCTCAAAGAGGATTTCACCGAGATCCTGCAGCCGATTTTCAGGTCCTATCCCAGTTACTGGTTCTTCATCTACCCGGCCATCAACTGGCCGATCGTGCCCGCGCGGATCTGGTGCAAGATCTGCCGCCGCCTGGCCAAGATGACCGGTTCCCTGTAACCGGATCCGGACCCGTCAACAGTTTTTCAGAGGGAGTAGATGGTAATCATCAGCAACAAGTCGGGCCAACTGGGCAACCGGCTCTTCGTCTTTGCCCACTTCATCGCCAATGCGCAGGAGTACGGCTACGAAATCTCCAACCCGAGCTTCTTCGACTACGCGCACTACTTCGCAAACATCGAGACGGATTATTTCTGCGGCTTTCCCCGCCGCAACTCAGGCAAAACCGTCGGCAAGCGCCTGCACGCCGCCTACTTCAAGGCGCTCAAGACGGGCTTTTCGGTCTGCAAGGCTCTCGGTGTCGGTAACGCGCTCTTCAAGGTGATGAGCCTCCCCAAGCGGGGAGCCGAGCTCTACAGCCTGTCCAGCCCGGAGTACCTCAGGCTGCGCGAATCGACCCGCTACCTGTTCGTGAAGGGGTGGCTGTTTAGGGATCCCCCCCTCTTCGACAAGCACGCCGCACTGATCCGGGACTACTTCACCCCGGCCCCCAGGCACGCCGAGAACATCGCGCGCCTCATCGAAAAGGCGCGGCAGGACTGCGACCTCCTGGTGGGGGTGCACATCCGCCAGGGGGACTACAAGACCTGGGAGCAGGGGCGCTACTACTACCGCAGCGACGAGTACGCCGCGCTGATGCGGCGCTTTGTCGGGCAGCACCCCGGCAAGCGGGTCAGGTTCCTGATCTGCTCCAACGAGGCGCAGCCTAAAGAGGACTTTGCGGGGCTCGACGTCATCTTCGGAAACAACCACCAGTTCGAGGACATGTACTCCTTCGCCCAGTGCGACCTCTTGCTCGGCCCCCCGAGCACCTACACGCTGTGGGCCTCGTTCTACGGCTCGGTGCCGCTTTTCGTGGTGAGGTCGGTGCAGGACCCGGTCGACCCGGACGCTTTCATCGTGGCAGGAGGCTGATCGGCGGTCGGCAGGCGGGGCAGCAACGCGAACCGTGGCCGCACGAGGAGGGGATATGAAGAAGATCCTGGTAACCGGAGCCGCGGGGTTCATCGGCTTCCACCTGGCCACCCGGCTCCTCGACCAAGGGGCTGAGGTCGTCGGTCTGGACAACCTGAACGACTACTACGACGCCACCCTGAAAAGGGCCCGGCTGGAGCGGCTCGAGGCGACCCCGGGGTTCCGCTTCGTGCGGCTGAACCTGGCGGACCGCGTCGGGATGGAGACCCTCTTTGCCGAGGAGCGTTTCGACCAGGTGGCGCACCTGGCGGCCCAGGCCGGCGTACGCTATTCGCTGGTGAACCCGCATGCCTACACCGACAGCAACCTGACCGGGTTCCTGAACGTCCTGGAGGGGTGCCGGCACACCGGGGTGGGGCACCTGGTCTACGCCTCGTCCAGTTCGGTGTACGGCGCCAACACCGCGATGCCGTTCTCGGTGCACCAGAACGTGGACCACCCGGTCTCGCTCTACGCCGCGACCAAGAAGGCCAACGAGCTCATGGCCCACAGCTACGCCGCGCTCTACGGCATCCCGACCACGGGGCTGCGCTTTTTCACCGTGTACGGACCCTGGGGAAGGCCGGACATGGCGCTGTTCATGTTCACCAAGGCGATCCTCGAGGGGCGGCCCATCGACGTCTTCAACTACGGGAAGATGCAGCGCGACTTCACCTACGTGGAGGACATCGTGGAAGGGGTCTGCCAGGTGCTCGAGCGGGTGCCGGGGGGCGACCCCGCCTGGAGCGGCTGCGCACCGGACCCGGGGACCAGCTTCGCGCCGTACCGGATCTATAACATCGGCAACAACCAGCCGGTGGAACTTTTGCACCTGATCGAGGTGCTGGAAAAGGCCCTGGGCACGACGGCGCAGAAGAACCTGCTCCCCCTCCAGCCCGGCGACGTGCCGGTCACCTGGGCGGACGTCGACGACCTGATGCGGGACACCGGGTTCCGCCCGGCCACCAGCATCGAAGAGGGGATCCCGCGCTTCGTGGAGTGGTACCGCAGTTACTATGGAGCCTAGAGGGGCGGACATGAAAGTCAGTGGTTTCACTTTTCTCAACCGGGCGGTCACGCTAGGCTACCCCTTTCGCGAGTCGATTCGCTCGGCGCTCCCCTTGTGCGACGAGTTCATCGTCGTCGTCGGGGAGGTAGAGGACGGTACCGCAGAGGCGGTGGCCGCGCTCAACGAGCCGAAGATCAAGATCTTCCGGAGCTGTTGGAACTACAAGGTCGGCAACTTCGTATTGGCCCAGCAGACCAACGTGGCCTACTACAGTTGCACCGGCGACTGGGCGTTCTACATCCAGGGTGACGAGATCCTGCACGAGGAGGATCAGCAGCGCCTCCTGGACCTGATGCACCAGCACCTGGACAACCCGAAGGTGGAAGGGCTCGCCTTTGACTACGTCCACTTCTACGGCAACCACAACACCCAGGCTTGGAGCCCGCGCTGGTACCGCCGCGAGGTGCGCGTCTTCCGGAACAACCTGAGGCTCATGTTCCCCTCGGACGGGCTCTTCGCCGTGCTTTTGAAAACCAGCAGACGTGCCCGGTACCTGAATGCGGTGGTCAGCGGGGCCAAGATGTACCACTACGGCTGGGTGCGCAGCGATGCACTGCACCAGGGGGGGCAGAACAAGAAGGACGTCTACGAAAAGGTCGATCCCGACTCGCTACGCCCGTTCACCGGGACCCACCCGAAGATCATCCAGCCGCTGTTGCGAGAAGAGGTCACCGGCCTGTTCCAGACCCAGCCGGGCTACCGGCTCACCTGGCGGGAGCGGCGCCACAAGGTGCTCATGGTGCTGGAGAGGCTCTTCGGGATCGATTTTGCCAAGAACCATTTTCGCCGGGTGAAGGGGTAACCGATGGCCGGTACAGCCAAGACATTCGTGATAGCCTCGCGCAGCGGGCGGATGGCCAACCGGTTGGTGCTGTTCGCCAACTTCCTGGCCTTTGCCGAGGAGCGGGGGCACCGCGTGGTGAACTTCAGCTTCCACTCCTATGCCGACTTCTTTGAGACCACCCGCAAGGACGTCTTCTGCCAGTACCCGGTTCCTGAGCGTTCGAGCCTTCTCGATTGTGCGCCGGTGGCCGGTTTTCTCAAGAAGACGCGGCTTCCCTACCAGACGGTGCGCGGGCTCAACTGGCTGAACCGGAAGCTGCCGCTCGCCGGAAACGCGCTGGTGACCCTTCTGGAAGAGCCTGGAGCCGAGGTGACCTGGCTCGATTCCCCGGCGGTCGATGCGGTCCTGGACCCGGCGCGCCTGGTGCTGGTGCAGGGGTGGCGCTTCCGTGCCCCTGAGTGGGTGGAACGTCACGCCGGGGTGATCCGGGACTACTTCCGCCCGGTGGCCGCCTTCGAGGAGGCTGCCGAGCGCTCGGTCCAGCCCCTTAGGCGCGAGGCCGACCTGGTGGTCGGGGTGCACGTGCGCCATGGCGACTACCCGACCCTGAACGGCGGCCAGTTCTACTACCCCACCAGCCGCTACGCCGAGTGGATGCACGAACTCGCCGAGCAATTCCCGGGGCAGCGGCTCGCCTTTCTGATCTGCAGCGACGAACAACGTACCCCGGCGGAGTTCCCCGGTCTCACGGTCGGTTTCGGACCCGGCACGCCGGTGGGGGATCTGACGGCACTGGCGGGGTGCGACCTGATCCTCGGCCCCATGAGCACCTTTTCGCAGTGGAGCTCCTTTTACGGCAACAAGCCGCTGTTTCACCTGATGTCCCGCGCGGACCGCGTCGAGCGGGAACGCTTCACCGTCTCCTACCTGGCCGAGATCCCCTGACCGGCCCGGGACGAGCACCCTGATTTCTCGGGCCAACACCCTCACGGGCGGCCCGTACACCGCCGGCGGCAGCCCCTTCCGGGACACCGGCCGGACGAGAGCACTTGGAACCAACAACGCATGAACGATTTCTCCAAGGCGTCACGCGCGCCTGAAGGGTTTCTCCCCGAAGTAAAGGCCTTTGCCGGATTCCTGCTGCGCTACGGCATCACCTGGCTGGTCTTTTTCCTGCTCTGCCGCATCGCCTTCGTCGGCTACCACTTCGACAAGTTGCGCGGCCTGGATGCCGCCACCCTGGCCGGCATATTCGGCTACGGCCTCTACATCGATCTCTCCAGCTCCTGCTACCTGGTGGCCGTCCCGTACCTGCTCTGGCTGGCGAACCGCTACTACCCGATCCCCAAGGCGGCGAGCCTGGCGAAGATCTACACCTGGTGCTGCTTCGTGCTGGCCGCGCTCATCACCGGCGGCGACCTGCAGTCCTACCAGGAGTACGGCGCCAAGCTGAACGCCCAGACGGTAGCCTACCTGCGCTACCCCAAAGAGGCGCTCGCCTCGATCTCCTCCTCCCCCCTGGTGCTGCTCTTTGGCCTGGCCGGTCTCTTGGTGGTGGCCGGCGTCCTGTTGCAGCGCACCCTGTGTACCGGGCTCTACTCGGAGCGCGGCGGCCGCGGAGTGCGGGCGGGAGTGCTCCGCGCGGGCCTGGGCATCCTCGGCGCCGGGTTCATCTTCCTGGGGATCCGCGGCAGCGTGGGGGTCGCCCCCATGAACCCGAGCTTCGTCTACTTCTCGCAACACCAGTTCGCTAACCACGCGGCACTGAACGCGAGCTGGAACCTCCTCTACGACGTCAAGTACTACCTGCGTCACAAGGGGAACAGCTTCGTCTATCTCGCCGAGGACGAGGCGAAGGGCCGGGTGGAGCGGATCATGGGGCGCGGGGCCTCCAACGACACCGAGGAGGTGCTTACCACCAAGCGCCCCAACATCGTCCTCTTTATCCTGGAGAGCTGGACCGCCGACCTGATCGGCTCTTTGGGGGGCGAGAAAGGGGTCGCCCCGTTCTTCGACGAGCTCGCCAAGGACGGGATGCTCTTCACCGATTTCTACGCCAACGGCTACCGCAGCTCCTATGGCATCGCCGCGGTGCTCTCCGGGTTCCCCTCCACTCCCGAGGGGAGCGTCTTGAACCACCCGCTCAAGATGGAGCGGCTGCCGACCCTGGGGGGGAGCCTCGCCCAGGCCGGCTACGCCACCCAGTTCCACTACGGCGGCGACGACCGCTTCGACGACATGCACGCCTTCTTCGTGCACTCCGGGTTCCAGAAGATCGTGAACCGCGACTCCTTCCGCAAGGAGGATATGAACTCGAAGTGGGGTGCCCAGGACCACGTCCTGTTCAAGCGGGTGATCGACGATCTGAACAGCGAGCGCACCCCGTTTTTCAGCGCCATGTTTACCTTGAGCAGCCACGAGCCGTTCGAGGTGCCGATGCAGCCGGTTTTTCCGGGACGCGACGAGATATCGCTGTTCAAGAACTCGGTGCACTACTCGGATCGCAGCCTCAAGGGGTTCTTCGAGCAGGCGAGAAAACAGAGCTGGTACGCCAACACCCTGTTCATCTTCGTGGCGGACCACGGGCACTCCCTGCCGCTGCACCGCAGCGACATCGTTCCGGAGCGTTACCACATCCCGCTTTTGCTCTACGGCGAGGTGATAAAACCCTCCTACCGAGGTGTGCGCCGCGCCGAGATCGGGGCGCAATCCGACATTGCGGCGACCGTCCTCGCCCAGTTGGGGCTCTCCCACGACGGCTTTACCTGGAGCAACAACCTGTTCAACCGGCACCGCAACAACTACGCCTTCTACAACTCCTATACCGGGTTTGCCCTGCGCACTCCGGAGCAGACCACGGTCTTCGACAACGTCTCGCGCAAGGTGGTGCTGAGGACCGGCCCTGAGCTCCCCGAAGCCCGCCAGGTCGAGACGCTCAAGGATGCACAGGCCTACATGCAGTACCTCTACAGCCGCTACGCCGGGCTGTAAGCGGCGCCCCGGACTACTGAAGCAGAAAGGATCCCGCATGAAACGATATGAACCGTTGGATATCTCGGGTGTCAGCACCTACCCCATCGCCGAGCGCAAGAACAAGGTCTCGGTGGCCCATGACTTTGCCAAGCCGGTCAGGGCCGGGATGAGCGTCGCGGACCTTTTGGCCGCGCTCCCCAAGCAGCTCGGCTCCCAGGCCCTGAACAAGGTAATCGACGCGGTGGTCGCCGCGCGGCACAAGGGGAAGCCGGTGGTGCTCGCCATGGGGGGGCACGTGATCAAGTGCGGGCTGCAGCCGGTGTTGCGCTCGCTCATCGAGGCGGACGTCATTACCGCGGTGGCCTTAAACGGTGCCGGATCGATCCATGACTTCGAGATCGCCCTGATCGGCGCGACCAGCGAGGACGTGGGGGCCGTCTTGCACGCCGGCACCTTCGGCATGGCCGAGGAGACCGGGTTCCAGATCAACGCCGCGCTCAAGGCCGGTGTGGCCAAGGGGCTTGGGTACGGCGAGTCGATCGGCCGGATGATCAACGAGCGCGAGCTCCCCTTCAAAAGCGAGAGCCTGCAGGCCATCTGCGCCGAGCGCGGCATCCCGGTGACCGTGCACGTGGCGGTGGGAACCGACATCACCCACCAGCATCCCACGGCGGATGGGGCCGTCATCGGTCAGGCGAGCTACACCGATTTCCGGATCCTCACCTCCGTCGTCTCCGAACTGGGGGATGGCGGGGTGTACCTCAACATCGGCAGCGCCGTGCTGCTTCCCGAGGTGTTTCTGAAGGCGCTTTCCATCGCCCAGAACCTGGGGCACCACGTCGATCACTTCACCACCGCCAACTTCGACATGCAGCAGCACTACCGCCCGCTCACCAACGTGGTGAAGCGTCCGACCTCGGGGAAGAGCCACGGCTATACCCTAACCGGTCACCACGAGATCATGCTGCCGCTTTTCGCCGCTGGTGTGCTGGACCGCCTCGCCAAGGGGCACAAATAGGCTGGGCAATGACGATTCCCGCCGGCTGGGCGACAACGTTCGGGCGGAACTGGAGCTTTCATGGAACGCAGAGAAGTCGAATCCTTTTTTGAAAAAGCGACGCAGGTCCGGGTGCTGGTCCTGGGCGACCTGATGCTGGACGAGTACCTGTGGGGGCGGGCGGAGCGTATCTCGCCGGAGGCCCCGGTGCAGGTGGTTGAGGTGGTGCGCGAGGACCTGCGGCTGGGGGGCGCCGGCAACGTGGTGCACAACCTGGTGGCCCTAGGCGCCAGCGTCTCGATCTGCTCGGTGATCGGCGCGGACCCGAACGGTGCGCTGCTGCGCCAGGCGTTTCAGAACCAGGGGGTGGAACTCGCCGGCCTCTTCGAGGAAGCCGAACGCAAGACCAGCAAGAAGACCCGGGTCATCGCCGCCAACCAGCAGATCGTCCGGATCGACCGGGAAAGCCGCAGCGAAGTGGCGGAGGCGAGCCAGCAGGCGATGCTCAGCTACCTCAAGGAGAACGCAGGCCGTTTCAACGTCATCGTCGTCTCGGACTACCTGAAAGGTGTGCTCACCCCGGATGTCCTGGCGGCGGTCTGCCAGGCCGGGCGCGACCTCGGGATCCCGGTGGTGGTCGATCCCAAGGGGAGTGACTACGGCAAGTACCGGGGAGCCACGCTGCTCACCCCCAACCGCAAGGAGGCGGAGATCGCCTCGGGTGTCGCCATCGTGGACCAGCAGAGCCTGGAACTCGCCGCCGAGCGCCTCCTGGGTTCTCTGGAACTCGACGCCCTTCTCATCACCCGGTCCGAGGCCGGCATGTCGCTGTTCCGCGGCGGACTCTCCGCCGTGCACATCCCGACCGTGGCGCGCGAGGTATACGACGTGACCGGCGCCGGCGACACGGTAATCTCGGTCCTCTCGCTGGGACTTGCCTGCGGCCTCGAGCTCCCGGAAGCCGCCTGGGTGGCCAACGTGGCGGCAGGGATCGCGGTCGGCAAGCTCGGCACCTCGGTGGTGCTCCCCCAGGAGATCGTGGCCGAGGTGGGGCACAGCCAGAAGGACGCCGATACCAAGATCAAGAACCTCGACGTGCTGGCCCACCTGATCGCCGGCGAGCGCTCCCGCGGCAAGAAGATCGTCTTCACCAACGGCTGTTTCGACCTCCTGCACGTGGGGCACGTGAAGTACCTGCAGAAGGCCCGCCAGTTCGGCGACCTGCTGGTGGTGGGGCTCAACTCCGACGCCTCGGTACGGCGCCTGAAGGGGGAACGCCGGCCGCTCATCGAGGAGTCCGAGCGGGCGCACATCCTCGCCGCACTCGACTGCATCGACTTCGTGGTCCTCTTCGACGAGGACACACCGGTGCGGGTGATCGAGGGGGTGCAGCCCGACGTCCTGGTGAAGGGGGGCGATTACTCCCTGGACCAGGTGGTAGGGCGCGAGATCGTCGAAGCCCGCGGCGGGCGGGTCGAGCTGGTCCAGTTCGTGGACGGCAGGTCCACCAGCCGCATCATCGAAAAGATTTTGGCCTCCTATTGAGGCCTTTTCCCGATCCTGCTTGCGTTGACGGCTGCGGTCGGGTATTTTTGTTAATTTGAAAATTACGCGTTTTCGGAGGACCCATGAAGAAAGCATTTATCACCGGCATTACCGGGCAGGACGGCTCCTATCTCACCGAACTGCTCCTCTCGAAGGGGTACGAGGTCCACGGCATGATCCGCCGTTCCTCGTCCTTCAATACGGGCCGGATCAACCACATCTACCGCGACCCGCACGAGGAGGACACCAAGCTCTTCCTGCACTACGGCGACCTGAATGACGCAAGCTCCATCAACCGGCTGTTGCGCGAGGTCCGCCCGGACGAGATCTACAACCTGGGTGCGCAAAGCCACGTGCGCGTCTCGTTCGACGTCCCGGAATACACCGCGGAGATCGACGCCCTGGGCGCGGTGCGCATCCTCGAGGGGATCCAGGAGACCGGGCTCGATACCCGCTTCTACCAGGCTTCCTCCTCCGAGCTCTACGGCAAGGTGGTGGAGACCCCGCAGAAGGAGACCACCCCCTTCTACCCGCGCTCCCCGTATGCCTGCGCCAAGGCCTACGCCTTCTACATCACGCTTAACTACCGCGAGAGCTACAACATGTTCGCCTGCAACGGGATCCTCTTCAACCACGAGTCCCCGCGCCGCGGCGAAACCTTCGTAACCCGCAAGATCACCCGCGCCGCCGCCCGCATCAAGCTGGGGCTGCAGGACCGCCTCTACCTGGGGAACCTGGATGCCAAGCGTGACTGGGGCTTTGCCGGCGACTACGTGGAGGCGATGTGGCGCATGCTGCAGGCCGACACGCCGGACGACTACGTGGTGGCAACCGGCGAGACCCACAGCGTGCGCGAGTTCGCCGAGCTGGTCTTCGCCCGCCTGGGGATGCCGATCGAGTGGCAGGGGCACGGTGAGGCCGAAAAGGGTATCGACAGTACCTCGGGCAAGACGGTCATCGAGATCGACCCGCGCTACTTCCGCCCGGCTGAGGTGGACCTCCTGTTAGGCGACCCCGCCAAGGCCCGCCGCGAGCTGGGGTGGGAGGTCAAGACCAGCTTCCCGCAACTGGTCGAGATGATGACCGACTGGGACCTGAAACTTGCCGAGCGCGAGCAGCGCGCCAAAGGTTAAACCCACAAGGGGTGCGGGTGCCGGTTTTCGGCAGCCCGCACCCCTTTTTTCACCCGGCGCCTTCCGGCCGGAGTTCTTCCCCTTCCCGGTGTTCCCTCCTGTAGCTCACTGTTTTAAACCGTAAAACATTTGCTGTGTTTACGCCCTTTTACAATCTCTGTGCCAAACTCCCGCTTTTTAATAAAATAGGCTTTACACCCATTTTTTATGATGCTATACTTTGGTCCGAAATCATGCATAAAGTCAATAATATCAGGCGATTTCTCGTCATGCTGGCATCAGTTGTCACCCTTTGCGTGGTCGGCACCATCGCGTACCGGATGCACCAGGAAGGAGCGCCCTCACGCAAGGTCCCCAAACTTCCTCTCAAGGTCGATGTTTCCCTGCAGCGGGTCCATTACACCGAGACGAAAAAAGGGGTCAAGCGTTGGGACCTTTCCGCGGAGCGTGCGGAGTACAACAAGGAGGCCGACTCCACGACCCTTATCGGAGTGAAGCTGGTGGTAGCGGGCAGCGGCTCCACCGGTGACCTGGAGGTGACCGCGGAGCGGGCCGAGTACCGCAACGCAACCCGCGACGTCACCCTCTCCGGGAAGGTGCTCGGGCGCAGCGCTTCGGGGCTCGAGTTCTCCACCTCGCGGATCACCTACGTAGCGGCCCGCTCGCAGTTGGAGACGGACCAGCCGGTGCAGTTCAAGGATGGCGGTTTCGAACTCAAGGGGACCGGGATGGAGTTTCAGACCCAGGCACGGAGGCTTAAGGTAATGAAGGACGTAAGCGCGGTGTACCGGCCGCAGGGGGTACGCTGATGCGCGGGTTCCTTCCGTTTCTGCTACTGATTGTTCTGGTTGCCACGGCGCAGGCCACACCGGTCGCCAGCCGGGAACCATTAACTATCAAGTCGGACACGCTGCGTGCCGATAACGACAAGAAGACCGCCACCTTCGAAGGGAAAGTGGTGGCGCGCCAGGGGGATCTCACCCTGTACGCCGATCGCCTGGTGATCAGCTACTCGGGCGACGGCAAGGACCTGAGCCGCGCCGAGGCCTTCGGCAACGTCCGGATCCTGCAGGGACCCCGGCAGGCGACCGGAGCCCACGCGGTGTACGATCCCAAGCTGGCCCGCATCGTCCTGGACGGCTCCCCCAAGGTGACCCAGGGTGGTGACGTCATCACCGGCAAGCTGATCACCTACTACGTGAACGAGCAGCGCAGCGAGGTGACCGGCGGTCCCGGCGAGCGCGTGAACGCGGTGATCCATCCCGGCGGGGGGAAAGATGTCAAACCGTAGCACCCTGAGCACCAGGGGGCTCGCCAAGGGATTCAACCGGCGCATGGTGGTAAACGGGGTGGACATCTCCGTGAGCTCCGGCGAGGTGGTGGGGCTCTTGGGCCCCAACGGCGCCGGCAAGACCACCACCTTCTACATGGTGGTGGGGCTCGCCAAGCCGGACCAGGGGGAGGTCTTCCTGGACGGCGACCCGATCACCGAGCTCCCGATGTACCTGAGGGCCCGGCGCGGCATCAGCTACCTGCCGCAGGAGCCCTCGGTGTTCCGGCGCTTGACGGTGCGGGAGAACCTCCTGGCGGTCCTCGAGACCATGCCGCTTCCGCAGGTAAGAAGGCGCGAGCGGGTCGAGGAGCTTTTGAGCGAGTTCCGCATCGAGCACATCGCGGGGAGCCGCGGCTTCGCCCTCTCGGGTGGCGAGAGACGCCGGGTGGAGATCGCCCGGGCGCTTGCCACCGATCCGGCCTTCATCCTCCTGGACGAGCCGTTTGCCGGGATCGACCCGATCGCGGTCATCGACATCCAGAACATCATCACCGAGTTGAAGGAGCGCGGTCTCGGCGTCCTGATCTCGGACCACAACGTGCGGGAGACCCTGGGGGTCTGCGACAAGGCCTATATCATGAGTGCCGGCGAGGTGCTCGAATGCGGCGACCCGGTGCAGATCTCCCAGAGCAAGAAGGCGCGCGAGATCTACCTGGGGGACAAGTTCCGTCTCTAAAAAAATCGGCAATGCGGCAGGGCCGAAGAAAAGCACCAGCGTTTCCGTGCACATGAGCCCCTTTCGGTGTATTCTTCACTTAGGGGGGAATTCCAATGAGACTGCCTCGGTACCCGGCAGCTCCAGAGTTCACCGAAGAATTCAGTAGGGTTTCAAAGAGGATTTATGGCTATTGAGATGCGCCAGCAGATGAAGATGAGTCAGCAACTGGTGATGACCCCCCAGTTGCAGCAGGCGATAAAGCTTCTCCAGCTCTCCCGCTTGGAGCTGCAAGACGTGGTACGCCAGGAACTGGAAGAGAACCCGATCCTGGACGAGGCGATCGAGCAGGAAGAGGTCCGGGAGCCCGAACAGCTGGAACTGCGGGAGCGGGAGGTGGAGCCCGAGAGCCCCGCCTCCGATTTCCAGGAGGTGCGCACCGGTGAGGAGACCCGGGAGGCCGACTGGGATTCCTACATCGACGGCTACAACTACAGCTCCGGCGAGCAGTACTACGACGACGAAGATCGCCCCTCTTTCGAAAACCTCCTGACCAAGAAATCCACCCTGGGCGATCACCTGCTCTGGCAATTGAGCCTGACCCGGTTCACCGAGCGCGAGATGGTGCTCGGCGCCGAGATCATCGGCAACATCGATGAAGACGGCTACCTGCGCGCCACCTTGTCCGACGTGGCCGAGGCCTGTGTGCAGGTGTCACCCTTCCAGGAGGAGCTCCTGGAGTGGGCGGGGCTTGGCCCCGACGCCGATGCCGGCCAGAAGGAGGAGGCGAGCCAGGGCTTCGCCGAGACGGTGCTGGTCCCCTTGTCCGAGCAGGTGCTGAAACGGATCCAGGAGTTCGACCCGGTCGGCGTCGCGGCGCGCGACCTGCGCGAGTGCCTGCTTTTGCAGGTGGCGAGCCTGGGAATGGGCGGGACCATCGTGGAGGCGCTTTTGCGCGACCACCTGAAGGACCTGGAAAGCCGCCGCTACAAGCAGGCCGCCAAGGTTCTCGGGGTCGAGGTGGATGACATCCTGGCCGCCTCGAAGATCATCGCCGAACTCGACCCGAAACCGGGCCGCGTCTACGGTTCCGACGACGTCCAGTACATTTCCGCCGACATCTTCGTGCACAAGGTGGGCGACGAGTACGTGGTGATGCTGAACGACGAGGGGATGCCCAACCTGAGGATCAACCCGCTCTACGCACCCGACACCAAGGCGTCCCGCCCGGTGGACAAGAAGTGCGAGGAGTACATCGGCGAGAAGATGCGCTCGGCCATCTGGCTCATCAAGAGCATCCAGCAGCGCCAGCGCACCATCTTCAAGGTGGCCAAGAGCCTGGTGAAGTTCCAGCGCGAGTTCCTGGACCGCGGCATCGAGTACCTGAAACCGTTGGTCCTGCGCGACATCGCCGAGGACATCGGCATGCACGAGTCGACCATCAGCCGCGTCACCACCGCGAAGTACATGCAGACGCCGCAGGGGCTCTTCGAGCTCAAGTACTTCTTCAACTCGGGCATCTCCACCGGCGAGGGGGACTTCATCGCCTCGGAGAGCGTGAAGAGCAAGATCAAGGAGCTGGTCGACGCGGAAGACCCCAAGCGCCCCTATTCGGACCAGCGCCTGGCCGAGATGCTCTCCACCCACAACATCGTCATCGCGCGGCGCACCGTCACCAAGTACCGCGAAATGCTCCGCATCGGTTCGTCCTCGGAGCGCAAGAAGCATTTCTAAACGTCCGTCCCCGCCTGGCCATGGGCGGCAGCCGGCGTGTATTACAATAAAGGGAGGTACCAAGTCATGCAGATAACGACGACATTTAGGCACATGGAAGCAAGCGAAGCCCTGAAGAGCTACGCTGAAGAGAAGCTGGAGAGGGTCAAGAAGTACATCGACGAGCCGATTGTCGTCCAGGTTTTCCTTACCGTCGAGAAGATCCGTCACATGGCCGAGGTGACTATCACCGCTAAAGGGATCACGATCAAGGCCGCTGAGGAAACCAACGACATGTACGCCTCGCTGGACGCGGTCTCTGACAAGATCGAGCGCCAGCTGCGCCGTTTCAAGGAGCGCATCAAAGCACACAAACCTGCCTCGGACGCCCGCGAGCGCCAGGTCCAGAAATCCATCGTCGAGGCCCAGAGCATCGAGGAGGCCAGCGCCGCCCCGGTGGTGATCAAGACCAAGAGCTTCTCCATGAAGCCGATGAGCGTGGAAGAGGCCGTCATGCAGATGGAACTGCTGCACAAGGACTTCCTGGTCTACACCGAGTCCTCGACCGAGACCATCAACGTGGTGTACCGTCGCAAAGACGGCAACTACGGGTTGATCGCACCGGAAAACGTATAACGGCGCCAGAGATGTAAAAACCAGTTCCACGTTCTGCGCTCTACGTTGAAACCCAAGGGGGACTGCGTAGAGCGTAGAGCGCGGAACCGCTAACCTAAAACCCGTTCTACGTTTAGCTTCTACGTTACCCACCCTTGACTCGGACAACGTAGAACCTGGAACGCAGAACCGCTTTTTTTGAGCGGGGAAAGGTCGGTAGCAGTGAACAACATGAGCCTCAGCATCAAGGACCTTCTCGAGGACAAGGCCTACGGGCTCGACTTGAAGCTCATCGGCGGGGCGGTCGGGCTCACCAACCGCCTCTACAGTTCCCGCATCCAGAAACCGGGTCTGGCGCTCACCGGGTACACGGAACACCTGCATCCGGACCGGGTCCAGGTCCTGGGCAATACCGAGATCTCCTACCTACGACAGATTCCCGACGCGGTCGGGCGCAAGCACATCGAAACCCTGTGCAGCTTCCCGATCGCCTGCTTCATCGTCACCAAGGGGCTGGATCCTCCCGAGTTCCTGAAGACCTCCGCCGAGGGGGCGGGGATACCGCTTCTGGTGTCGCACCACCAGTCCTCCACCTTCATCTCCCTGGTCACCAAGTTCCTGGAAGAGAGCCTGCTCCCCTCGACCCACATCCACGGCGTTCTGGTGGACGTTTTGGGCGTGGGTGTCCTGCTTTTGGGTAAAAGCGGCATCGGCAAGAGCGAGTGCGCCCTGGACCTGGTGATCCGCGGACACCGGTTGGTGGCAGACGACATCATCCACATCAAGAAGAAGATGCCTGCGGCCCTGGTGGGACAGGCGGGAGAATCGATCCAGCACCACATGGAAATCCGCGGCCTGGGGATCATCAACATCAAGGACCTCTACGGGGTCTCCTCGATCCGCGAGAAGAAGATCATCGACCTGGTGCTGGAGCTCATGGAGTGGGATGCCAGCCAGGAGTACGACCGCCTGGGGATCGACGAGCAGGTGAAGACCATCCTCGGCGTGGACCTGCCGCACCTGCAGGTACCGGTCCGGCCGGGCAGAAACCTCACCTCCATCATCGAGGTGGCGGCCCGCAACTTCCTGCTGAAGGGGATGGGGTACCACTCGGCGAAGGAGTTCCACGAAAAGCTCCTGGCCCGCCTCGAGGTGAGGCCCCTGGGCAACGAGGTGGAGTGAAATGCGCATCGTGATCATCACCGGGCTCTCCGGCTCGGGAAAATCCACCGCGGTTCGTGCCCTCGAGGACGAAGGATTCTTCTGCCTGGACAACCTCCCGGTCTCCCTGGTCTCCACCTTCATCGACCTGGTAGAGCACTCGCGCGAGGATATCAAGGACGTGGCGCTGGTGATGGACATCCGCAGCCGCGACTTCATGAAAGGGTATGACGAGGTGTTCAGGAACCTGACCCACGCCGGTCACATCCTGAAGATCTTCTTCTTCGACTCCAGCGACGAGGTGCTGATCCGCCGCTTCTCCGAGACCAGGCGCCGGCACCCGGCCCTGGACGGCGGCACGGTCCCCGAGGGGATCCGCTTCGAGCGCGACCAGCTGGCGGGCCTCAGACGCATTGCGACCGCCATCATCGACACCTCCGAGATGAACGTGCACCGCCTGAAGGAGGTGGTGATCTCCAGCATCAAGGGGAGCGAGAGCGCCCTGGAGATGCAGGTGAACCTGCAGTCCTTCGGGTTTCGTTACGGCATCCCGCTCGAGAGCGATCTGGTCATGGACGTCCGCTTTCTCCCGAACCCCTACTTCGTCCCGGCGCTGCGCCCGTTCTCGGGGCTCGAGCAGGGGGTGCGCGACTACGTCCTGGGCCAGAAGGAGACCGAGGTCTTCCTGGAGCGCTTTCGGGGTCTTTTGGAGCACCTGCTCCCCGGTTACCGGCGGGAGGGTAAGTCGTACCTTTCCGTCTCGATTGGCTGCACCGGCGGTCGGCACCGTTCGGTCGCCATCGCAGAAGAGCTGTACCAGTATTTCAGGCAGAGAAACGTAAATATCAAGATCACCCACAGGGATATCGACAAGGGGCAGGGATGATAGGACTGGTTGTAGTAACGCATGCGGGGGTGGCAGCCGAGCTGCTCGCTGCGGCGGAGATGATCGTCGGGAAACTGGAGCTGGTGGAGGTGGTGGGAATCGCCCCGGACACCCAGGCTGCGACGGTGATGGCTTCCATCAAGGAGGCGGTGGGCCGGGTCTCCGGCGCCGGCGCCATTATCATGACCGACATGTTCGGCGGCACGCCGTCCAACATGAGCCTCTCCTTCCTGGAGGAGGGGAGGGTCGAGGTGCTGACTGGGGTGAACCTCCCGATGCTGATCCGGTTCACCCAGGACCGCAACCGGTTGGCGGTGGGCGAGTTGGCCTTGAAACTCAAGGAGAGCGGCCGCGAGGGGATCTCGGTGGCCGGAGACTACCTGAAAAGGTAGCGGCCGGGGCCGACACCGGCCCCAAGCCGACAGGATACGAAGAGAGGCATATGAATCAAGGTGAATTCGTGATACCCAACAAGCTCGGACTGCATGCCCGGGCCAGCGCATTGTTGGTGAAGACCGCGAGCCGCTTCGGCTCGGAGATCAAGATCGAGCGCGAGGGTGTCGAGGTGAACGGCAAGAGCATCATGGGGATCATGATGCTGGCGGCCGGCAAAGGGAGCGTCGTGACGCTTAAGGTCGAGGGGCCGGATGAAGCCGAGGCCTTCGAGGCAATCGGGGAACTGATCCGCAATGGATTTGGTGAAGAGTGAAGCCAGACAATTCCAGGGGATGGGCGCCTCGGCCGGTATCGCCATCGGCCAGGTTCGCATCACCGAACGGCGCCGGGTAATCGTCACCGAGTACCCGATCTCCGCCGACGGCATCCCCGCCGAGCGCTTTCGGCTACGCAAGGCGCTGGACCGCACCAAGGAGGAGCTTGCCGCCCTTAGGGAGCAGCTCTCCGAGACCCACGGTCCCGAGCACCTCTGCGTGATCGATGCGCACCTCCTGCTGCTCGACGACAACATGCTGATCAGCGAGACCACCGGCTACATCGAGCGGTTGGGGATCAACGCCGAGGGGGCGCTCAAGCGTACCATGAGCCGCTTCAAGACCTTCTTCGACGCCGTGGACGACGAGTACCTGCGCGAGCGCGGTAACGACATCGAGGTGGTGGTCGAGCGGGTACTGCGCACCATGGTAGGCGAGAAACAGGAATCTCTGGACCAGATCGAGGGGAAGGCCATCGTGGTGGCCCACGAGCTCTCGCCGGCCGACATCCTGCAGATCGACAAGGAGAAGGTGGTTGGCTTCGTCACCGACCTCGGCGGCAAGACCTCGCACTCCTCCATCCTGGCCCGTGCCTTCGAGATTCCCGCTGTGGTCGGGGTCGAGCGGATCACCAGCGAGGTGAGCGACGGCGATACCGTGATCATCGACGGTGCCACCGGTGTGGTGATCCTGAATCCTGATCCCGAGGTGTTCCGGGAGTACCTGCAGCGCAAGCAGCGCTACGAATACGTCGAGCGCGAGCTGTTGAAACTGAAGGACCTGCCGGCCCAGACCCTGGACGGCCACCGAATCCGCCTCAAGGGGAACATCGAGTTCGTCGAGGAAGTCTCCGCCATTCACAAGCACGGCGGCGAGGGGATCGGCCTGTACAGAACCGAGATGCTCTTCTTCAATCGCGCCAGCTACCCGGACGAGGAGGAGCAGTACCAGGCCTATGCCGCCATCGTCCAGGCCATGGCGCCGCGGCCGGTGACCATCAGGACCCTTGACGTCGGGGGGGACAAGTGCCTCACCGAGCCGGGTCTGACTGATGAGATGAACCCGGCCCTCGGGGTGCGCGCCATCCGGCTTTCGCTGCGCCAGCCCAAGGCCTTCAAGGCCCAGCTGCGCGCCATCCTGCGTGCCAGCGCGCTGGGGCCGGTACAACTCTTCTTCCCGATGGTCTCGGGTGTCGCGGAAGTGAGGCAGGCCAAGGCACTTCTCGAGGAGGCCAAGGCCGAGCTGCGCGGCAAGTATCCCTTCGACGAAGAGATCCAGATGGGGATCATGATCGAAATCCCTTCCGCGGTGGTGATCGCCGACCTCCTGGCGGCCGAGGTGGATTTCTTCAGCATCGGCACCAACGACCTGATCCAGTACACCCTGGCCATCGACCGGACCAACGAGCACCTCTCTTCGCTCTACGAGCCGCTGCACCCGGCAGTCTTACGGTCACTTAAGCAGGTGGTGGACGCGGCACACCGGGCCGGCATCGAGGCCCACATCTGCGGCGAGATGGCTGGGGACCCGGAGTACCTCCCGTTCTTGCTGGGGATGGGGTTCGATGAGCTCTCCATGAACCCGGTCTCGATCCCACGGGTCAAGAAGATCCTGCGGCGCTGCACCATGGCCGAGGCGAAGCAGGTAGCGGACCGGATGGTGACCTTCGCCACCGCGACCGAGGCGGACAGCTACCTGAAGAGCGAGATTGCGGCAAGGTTCTCCGAGAGCTTCGACTGAGTCGCGAGTAGTACAACTGCGGAAGAATTGAAGGGGCGAACCTCGTGTTCGCCCCTTTTTCGTGGTGGGCACGTTTAAACCGCTCTGGAAACGTCTTAACCGTTCTTGAGAACTTCTACGAGCGTTTCCAAGGCCCCGTGAACGCCAGTTGCCAGGCTTTTGCCGGCGCGGCTCGTGTTGTCGGCGAGCCTGATCAGCTGGGGGATGATACGCGGCTTGCGGGCGATGGTCCAAAGCACCCGCGGCAGGCGGATCTTGAGGTCGGCATCGCAGAACTCGTCGAGGGAGAAGCCGAGCTCTTCGTCGGCAGCATCGCTGATGCAACGCAAAACGAGTGCCGGGATGCCCGCGCGGGCTGCCTCGGTCATGAAGGCTGCCGACTCCATGTCCAGTACCGGGTGGGGAAGCTCGGACGGGAGCCGCGCCTGCAAGGCTTGCTTGCTGGTGATGGACGCCGCGGTGATGACCGTTCCCTGTACCATCCGCTGCGTCCCTGACGCCAGGGAGGCGGAAACCGCCTGGACCAACCCGGGGGCCGGAATGGGCTGCTCGATAACCCGGTCTTCTGCCAGAAACAGCACCCGCTCAGCAAGGACCAGATCCGCCACCTCGAGTCCCGGTCGTACCGCTCCGGTGAAGCCGAAATTAAGCAAAAGCTGGGGGGCAGCATCTTCGATGAGGGCCCGGGTCGCCGCCTGGGCGTGGCGCAGCCCCATTCCCGACTCTATGAGAGTTACCGGCACACCGGAGACCTCGAAGCGATACCAGTTGTACCCCACGCGGTGCTCCTTGCGGGGCTTTCCCACCCTGCGCAAAAGAGGAGCGATCTCCTCCGGCATGGCCGCCACCAATCCCAGTCCAGTGATTCCCATAACATCCCCTTTTCCTTGACTGCCGCGCACTTTAGCAGAGGGCGCCGACCGTCGCAACGTTAAAACTCGGGGGGCTTTGGTCTTGACAAAAAACCGGTGCCGCTTTATTGTGACGGATTGTTTTTTAAAGAGACCCCATGCTGCAAAAGGGAGCCGACTATATGAAACCGCTATTTCTCAACCCGCCCACCTTCGAAGATTTCGACGGTGGCGCCGGTGCCCGTTATCAGGCCTCGCGTGAGGTCACCTCGTTCTGGTTCCCGACCTGGCTCACCTATCCGGCTGGCATGATCGAGGGAAGCCGCGTGGTGGATGCGCCGGTGCAGCGCCTCGACCTCGCCGCCTGCCTGAAGATCGCCCAGGATTTCGACCTGGTGCTGATGTACACCTCGACCCCGACGCTCCCTATCGACGTAGAAACCGCGCGCCGGATCAAAGAACAGAAACCCTCGACCGTGATCGTCCTGACCGGCCCGCACGTCACCATCCTCCCGGAGGAGAGCCTCCGGTTCGCAAAGGGGATAGTGGACATCGTCTGCCGCGGCGAGTTCGACTACGCCGTGAAGGAGATATGCGAAGGTGTGCCCTGGGAGCAGGTCGCCGGCATCAGCTTCCTGAAGGACGGCGAGGTGGTGCACACCCCGGATCGGCCGATCCTCACCGACCTTGACAGCCTGCCGTTCTCCAGCCAAATCTATGCGCGTGACCTCCCCATCGAGGAGTACATCATCCCGCATATCAAGCACCCCTACGTCTCCATCTACACGAGCCGCGGTTGCCCGGCACGCTGCGTCTTCTGCCTCTGGCCGCAGACCTACTCCGGCCACAAGATGCGCACCAGGAGCCCGGAGAACGTCTTCCAGGAGGTGAAGTGGATCAAGGAGAACCTGCCGCAGGTAAAGGAAATCTCCTTCGACGACGACACCTTCTCGGCCGACAAGAAGCACGCCATCGCCGTCTCCCGTCTCATCAAGCCGCTCAACGTCTCCTGGGTCATCAATGCTCGCGCCAACTGCGACTTCGAGACCTTGAAAGAGATGCGCGCCGCCGGTCTGCACCACGTCATCGTGGGATACGAGTCGGGCGACGAGCAGATCCTCAAGAACATCAAGAAGGGTGTCACCAAGTCCCAGGCCATCGAGTTCACCCGCAACTGCCGGAAGCTCGGGATCACCATTCACGGCGCCTTCATCATGGGGCTTCCGGGTGAGACCAGGGAGACCATCAAGGAAACCATCAAGTACGCCATCGAGCTGGACCTCGACTCGATCCAGGTCTCCATCGCCTCGCCGTACCCGGGGACCGAGTTCTACGCGCTCGCCAAACGCGAAGGGTGGATCGCCTCCGATACCTACATCGACGCCGAGGGCCACCAGCAGTGCGTAATAAACTACCCCGGGCTCTCCAACCAGGAGATCTTCGACGCCGTCGAGCTGTTCTACAAGAAGTTCTACTTCCGTCCCAAGTACATCGCCCGCAGCATCTGGAAGATGGTAGTCGACTCCAAAGAGCGCAAGAAGCTCCTCAAGGAAGGCGCCCAGTACCTGGATTACATGCGCAAGAGAAAGCAGGGGAAGTAAGGCAGGGGTTGAGGCAGGGACTAGGGATTAGGGACTAGGGTCTAGGGTCTAGGGTCTAGGGATTAGGGCTAGGGAAAGTCAACTGCACTTCCCGTTTCACCAGGTACCCGGCTATGTCCAGGAATTAAAAGATGACAAAGGGGAAGGGCTAGATACAGATCGGTGAGGGAAGAGGTCCTTCGGGGTTGCAGTCCCTAGCCCCCAGTCCCTTAGTCCCTGAATTTAAGCCCCTGAATTTCATGCGACAGCTCATCATCAACGCCGACGACTTCGGCTTAAGCCCTGGCGCGAACCTCGGGATCGTCAAGGCCTGGCAGCAGGGGATACTGACCTCCACCTCGCTTATGGTGCGGGGTGCGGCGGCCGAGGAGGCCGTTGCGCTTGCCAAGGAGAACCCGGGGCTACAGGTCGGCCTGCACCTTACCCTGGTGCAGGGGCGTGGAGTGCTGCCGGCCCATGGGCTTCCCGCCCTGGTCGACGCCGACGGCAACTTCGGCAACGACCCGGTCATGGCCGGCATGCGCTACTTCTTCCTCAAGCCACTCCGGAAGCAGCTCTTCAAGGAGATCGAGGCGCAGATCACTGCATTCCTCGAAACGGGGCTTGCGTTGAGCCATGTGGACGGCCATCTCAACATCCACATGCATCCGGCAGTGTTCGACGTCCTCACCGAACTCATGCCCAGGTACGGTATCACCACCTTCCGGCTGTCACGCGAGAACCTTTCGGCGAACCTCGCCGTGGACCGCCAGCGACTGGTCGGCAAGTGTGCCGACGCCTTCATCTTCGCCAGCCTCGCCAAGCGCTGCCGGCCGCAGCTGGACCGGCTGGGGATCCGCTACGCCGGCGAGGTGAAGGGGCTACTCAACTCGGGCCGAATGACCGAGGAGTACCTGCTCAAGGCACTGGACAGCGTGGGCGAAGGGCTCACCGAGATCTATTTCCATCCGGGCTGCCGCCCCTGCGCGGAGCTGGACCGCTGGATGCCCGAGTACCGCCACGACGACGAGCTTGCGGCACTCACCAGCAGGAAGGTGACGGCCAAGCTGGCTCAATCGGGCATCACCCTGAGAAACTATCGAGGAGAAGAGAAGAACTATGCTTAAGACTGTGATCGTGATGCTGCTGGCGGTGACGGCGGGGACAATCGGGGATATCCTGCTGGCGCGCGGGATGAAAGAACTGGGGGATCTCTCGACGATGAACCTGAAGGGGATCCTCAACGTGGCCCTGCAGGCACTCAGCTCCCCGAAGCTTATGTTCGGCACCGTCATGCTGGCAATATTCTTCTTCCTCTGGCTCGCCGTACTCTCCTGGGAGGACCTCTCGGTCGCACTCCCCATGCAGGCGCTCAATTACATCCTGGTTGCCTTCCTGTCCCAGTACTTCCTGCACGAGGTGGTGACCCCCATGCGCTGGGCCGGAACCGTGCTGGTTGCCATCGGGGTCGTGATGATCACCAAAAGCGGCGGCGCCTAGAAACGGTCCGTCTGCAGCAGTTAACGAAAAAGCCGCCTCCCATGGGGAGAGCGGCTTTTTTTGTGTGTGTTTATGGTGCATGAGAAGTGGTGCTCCGGGCAAACGACGCGTTCTCGTCCCCGCTCCCCTAGCGAATGCACTAGAGCCAGATGTCCTGCGTGGGGAGTGTGAGCTCCTGGATCTCGATCGCCTTCAGCCAGCAGTTGCGGTCGCGCTGTGCCAGCCGCTCGCTGCTGCTGCGCTCCACCTTCCTCAGGTACACCGCGAAGTCGCCGTTCGAGAAATGGATCACCCGCCCCTTGTCGCCACCCAGCTCCTTAGCCTGGATCGGAATGCGCTCGTCCTCGAGAAAATCATGGATGAACCGGCAATTCACCTCGCCCACGCAGAAGAAGTTGCCGATAGCGCCGGTACGCTGCAGGATGGTGGCGCCGCCGAACACCTTGGCCTGCAATTTCTTGCGGTCGGCCCCCAGGTGCATCATCTCGTTGATGAGGAGTTCCATGGCCTGGATCCCGTAACGCCCCGCATCGGTGCGGTAGTGGGGCAGATCCCGGGAGTAGCGCCGGTTGCTGAGCATGAAATGGTTCATTCCCACCACGCGGTGCACGGGGTCGTAGAGACAGGCGGCTACGCAGGAACCAAGGAGCGTCGAAATGGTTACCGGTTCCTTGGAAGCGTAGAGCTCACCAGGTTCCAGGGTGACATGTTTGAACCTGCCGAGGGTTTCTATTTTCATGAAGGAGGATCTCTTTGTGTTCCGTTGCTCAATGGTTTCAAGGGCCAAAGAGGATTCAATCATCATGAGACTAAGGGACAACCTTCACCTTTTCACTTGAAAAGACCTGACCTTAGAGCTAATCTGTCCCGATGAAAAACTTTCTTCGTTTGAAACTTCTCGTCTTCTTCCTTATCGGCAGCCTGGGCGTTCTCTCCAGTGCTTATGCAGCATCCTCGCTTACCGTCCCCGAACGCCTGGTGTACGACATCAGCTGGACCGGGATCAAGGCTGGCACTGCCATCCAGGAGGTGACCCTGCGGGATGGCGACCTGCACATCGTCTCCACGGTCCACTCTGCCGGGTGGCTCAGTCCGATCTTCCCGGTCGACGATCGTACCGAGTCGGTGGTGGCCCGCGGCAACGGGAGCGAAGCGATCGGTATGCCGAAGACCTACTACGAAAAGATCAACGAGGGGAGCTTCCACACCCTGAAGGAGGCGCACTTCGACGCGGTGAACCTGAAGGTGCACTCCAAGGATCACCTGAAGAAGACCGAGAAGACCGACAGCATCACCGCGAAGACCTTCGACAGTCTCTCGTGCATCTACTTCGTGCGTACCAGCGAGCTGGAAATCGGCAAGTCGCTCTTCGTGGAGATCTACGACTTCAAGAGGCTCTGGAACACCGAGGTGCAGGTGCTGCGGCGCGAGGAGATCAAGACGTCGGTTGGAAAGTTCAAGACCATCGTGGTGAAGCCGCTTCTGAAAAGCGAGGGGCTTTTCGCCCGTACCGGCGAGGTGACGGTGTGGCTCACCGATGACGAGCGCCGGATTCCCGTGAAGATGACCACCAAGGTGAAGCTGGGGAAGATCACGGCGACTCTGGTGGGCGGGAGCTACTGGCCCGAGCAGAAGTAAAAAGTTGGCCCAAAAAGTAAAGGCCCCGGCGGCAGAACCTGCCCCGGGGCCTTTTTTCGTTTTTCAGCTGCGGGTGAAGCGGGTGATCAACTCGGCGGCGTGCGGGTAGCGCTCAAGGAGCTCCGCCGCGCGCGGCATCCGGAAGTCGTCGAAGTCGAACCCCGGAGCGACCAGGCAGCTGGTCAGGGTAAAGGCTCCCAGGCTGCGGGCGGCCTGCGGCACGTCTGGCGCTACCACGATGAGCGACTCTCCCGGCTCTCCCGGAGCGGCAAGCGTGACCAACTGCGGCTCCGGGTCGAGCAGTGCCAGCTCGAGCGGCGCACCTGCCAGATGGATCCAGACCTCCTCGCTGGTCACGCTGTGGAAGGCGGAAAAGTCACCTTCCCTGAGCAGGAAGTAGATGGCGGTAAGTGCCACCCGCTCGCCGGGGTAGCCCTGAGGGGTCCCGACCGATCTCCCCGAGCGGTGTACCTCTGCGAACCACCCCCCTTCCGGGTGCGGTTTGAGCCCGTAGCGGGCGATGAGCGCCTCGGCGTCGGCCGCGGCCCTGTCCTGGCCCTTTCTCTGCGCCATTAAGGCTTCTCCCTTATCTCGCGTAACCTTTTCAGCTAGTCCCTCTTCCCTTGCGGGAGAGGGTTAGGGTGAGGGGGGAGGTGCCGCTTCGGTGCAGCTGGCAGCTTCACCCACCCCCTGACCCCCTCCCGTCAAGGGAGGGGGAAGGTCGCGGATCTTCATTGGATGAGTTTTTTAAGATGGGGGCAGGATCTCTGGTGGATCCCGGGCTAGAACTCCGCGTGGCGCGGGGTGCGCGGGAAGGGGATCACGTCCCTGATGTTCTCCATGCCGGTCAGGTACATGATGAGCCGCTCGAAGCCAAGGCCGAACCCGGCGTGCGGCGTGGTCCCCCAGCGGCGGCTGTCCAGGTACCAGGAAAGGCTCTCGGGGTCGATGCCGGTCTCCTGCATGCGCGCGGTCAAGCGGTCCAGGCGCTCCTCGCGCTGGCTCCCGCCGATGATCTCGCCCACCTTGGGTACCAGCAGGTCCATGGCCGCCACGGTCTTGCCGTCGTCGTTCTGGCGCATGTAGAAGGCCTTGATCTCTTTGGGGTAGTTGAGGATGAAAACCGGTCCGCCTACCACCTGCTCGGTCAGGTAGCGCTCGTGCTCGGATTGCAGGTCGAGTCCCCACTCCACGGGAAACTGGAAGGAGACCGGCGCCTTCTTGAGGCGCTCGATCGCCTCGCCGTACTCCATGCGGGCAAAGGAGGCGTTGGCCACCGCCTGGATGCGCTCGATCAGCCCCTTGTCGATCTGGGTATTGAAGAATTGCATGTCTTCGGCGCAATTTTCCAGGGCATGGCTGCAAAGCCGCTTTAAGAAGCTCTCTGCCAGGTCGGCATCGTCGTTGAGATCTGCGAAGGCCATCTCGGGCTCGATCATCCAGAACTCGGCGGCGTGGCGCGCGGTGTTGGAGTTCTCGGCACGGAAGGTGGGGCCGAAGGTGTAGATGTCGGAGAAGGCCTGGGCGAAGAGTTCCCCCTCCAACTGCCCGCTGACGGTAAGTCCGGTGGCCCGGGAAAAGAAGTCCTGCGAGAAATCGACGCTGCCGTTTACCAGCGGCGGCTTGGCGAGATCGAGCGTGGTGACCCGGAAGAGTTCGCCGGCCCCCTCGCAGTCGTTGGCGGTGATGATCGGGGTGTGCACGTAGAGAAAGCCGCGCTCGGCAAAGAATCGGTGCACCTCCTGGGCCAGCGAGGACCTTACCCGGAATACGGCGCCGAAGGTGTTGCTGCGCAGTCTCAGGTGCGCGATGGTGCGCAGAAACTCGAAGCTGTGCCGCTTCTTCTGCATGGGGTAGCTCTCGTCCGCCCCGCCAACCACCTCGACCCGGGCTGCCTTCAGCTCGAGTGCCTGCCCCGCTGCCGGGGATTCCTGCAAAAGGCCGGTCACCGCGATGGCGGCGCCGGTGCCCAGTGCGCAGACCTCGTTGAAGTTCGCCAGGTCCGGTTCGGCTACTACCTGCAGTCCGGCAAGACTGGAGCCGTCGTTAAGCTGGATGAAGCAGACACCTTTGCCGGTTCTGACGCTGCGCACCCACCCCTTCACGAGGCATTCGCTCCCCGGTTTACCTTCACTGAGTGCCTGTTTCACCTTGGTACGTGCGGTCATAGGAACGTCTCCCTCTGGAAGCAAAAAGATTTCCTATTTTAGCACAGCGTAATGAGGTCGGCAAAACCATAGTTGACAGTGGCTGGAAGCTTCGTATAACTTAACAGTCCATGATCAGACGCGTCTTTATCACGTTCATACTGCTTTTGAGTCTTGTGCCGGTCGCCTGGGGAGGCAACACCTCGCGCGATTTCGGCGGTGTCGGGATCGACGGCGTCCCCCGCTCCGACGGCACCATCCTGGTGCGCCAGCTGGTGACGGGTGGCCCCGCACACCGGGCAGGTATCAGGCCCGGCGACGTCATTACCCGCATCGACGGCAAGGCGACCTTCGGCAGCGACTTCAAGGAGATGGTGGAACACCGGCTGCGTGGTCGTGCCGGAACCTCGGTCCTGATCCAGGTGAGACGCCCCGGCGAAACCAAGAGCTTAACCTTCAGCCTGATGCGCCGTCAGCTGGAGATCCCGGCGTCCGGGAAGAAGTCCAACAAAAAGGGGGAATGATGCGGATCCTTACCAGTGTCCTCTTGGCGGCCGCTCTTGTTTGGGGCGGCATGACTGCCCAGGCGGGCGACCTGAAGCAAAGTCCACTACCGGCCAAATCTGCGCAGAAACTGAAGTATCCCAAGGTGATTCTCTACTCGGCCTCCTGGTGCCCCCACTGCAAGGCGGCCAAGGAGTACTTCACCAAGAACAACATCCCCTTCATCAATAGGGACGTCGAACTCGACCCGGCTGCCATGGCCGAGGTGACCGACAAGTACAAGAGTCAGGGGGTACCCTTGATCGTTCTGGGTGATGACGCCGTGGTGCTCAAGGGGTTCAGCGAGGCGCGCTTCGAGAAGGCCGTGGAGAAGTTGAAGAAAAAGTAGCATAGACGGCTTGCGGAGAGAGAGGGGAGGTACCTGAGGGTGCCTCCCCCTTTTTTTTGCTCATGTGCCTGTAGGAATCAGGGGCGGTTGAGTACCCTGTTTCCGCAAAGGGGCAAGCATCTTCGGCCATAAGCTTGACATGGGGAGCATCAGCGATACCATGCAAACGGTGGTAGCGCTATAATAGTAGAGGATTGGCATAGTTACGCAAATGCCATATCCAAAGGGAGGGTGTCATGCTCGTCGCGAAGACCTGGTACAGCATCGAGGAAGCAGTTGACAAGTTCGGGGTGGAAGAGGAGCGACTGAGGGTCTGGATCGACGAAGGGGTGATCCGTACCGAGGAGGAGGGGGGAGTTCCGGTACGGGTGAACGGCGACGACGTCGAGCTCAAGCTGCAGGAGCTCACCGGTATCTAGCTCGTCGCTACAGCGGGACAACTTATCTTTTCTGCGGGCCTAAAGCTTAATGTGCAACTGCCGATATGCTTTCTGTATCGCGTGGTCCCGATGGCCGCCGGTGCACGTGAGCCGGAGGTAGCAATGGGAGAGTTGTACGTACCCGTCAGCATAGAAAGTATCCAGGCGGACCTGTTTCCCGACGTCGCCCTCTACCTGCGTAGCGGTGAGAAGTTCATCCTGTACAAAAGTACCGGGCGCAGCTTCACCAGGCAGGATGCGGCGCGCCTGGCCAAGAGCCGGGTGGATTTCGTCTTCGTCAGCCCGAGGGATCTGGAGCTCGTCACCGCGTTCCTCGAGGAATCGGCCCAGCGGGTACTCCAGGACCCGTCCCTGAAGCCGAAGGTGAAGGGAAAGATCATCTACCAGACCGCCCTCAACTACGTGGGGGACATCTTCGAGCACCCCGACAAGGTGACCGATTTCTCCCGCAGCCGGCGGCTCATGGAAAACCTGCTCAAGTACCTTTCCAGCGACAAGGAGTCCTTCACCGCGCTGGAGAGCGTGATGGCGCACAACTATCACACCTTCGTGCACAGCCTGCAGGTCACGGCACTCTGCCTGTTGCTGCACAGCGACGCTTACCTGATTTCCCATGACGAGATGCTCGACATCGGGATCGGGACCCTGCTGCACGATTTCGGCAAGATCTTCGTCGCCCAGGAGATCCTGCACAAGGTGGGGAAGTTGACGGCGGCCGAACTCGAGGCGTATCGAAGCCATCCCGAGGCCGGCTACCAGTACCTCAAGAACCACACGGAAATAAGCGACATCGCCCTGGGCATCGTCCGTTCGCACCACGAGCGCAACCACGGCGCCGGGTTCCCGCAGGGACTGACAGGAGCACAGATACCGCGGAGCGTGCAGGTTGCCGCCATCTGCGACGTCTACTGCACCCTTACCATCGACCGCTCCTGCCGGAAGGCACTTTCCTCTTCGATCGCCCTGCAGATCATGAGGCAGGAGATGAAAGGCGCCTTCAACGACCACCTGCTGGACGTCCTGGAAGGCATCGTCTGCACCGACAAACCCGGTCAGTTCTCATGACGCACCGGTATATATCTGAACCTCAGAAGGAGGGGATTTCCTTGAGCGCCATCACTTTTGAAGAAATCATGTTCACCATCATGTCCGCCACCCAGGACACCTTTAAAAGCTACATGAACCTCGACTGCTACGCCGGCAAAGTCGAGAAGAAGATCAATCCCTTGGGGAGCGACGTGGTCGGCATCATCGGGGTCGCCGGGGACCGGGTGGGCTACATCCTCTTCGCGACCGAACGCGCATCGGCCGAGCAGATCGCCAAGGGGCTGCTCATGCTCGAGGAGACCGACGACGACTCGATCAACGACGCGGTGGGCGAGATCTCCAACAACATCGCCGGTGTCTTCAAGACCAAGTACCACGAGCAGTACGGCAGCGTGGCCCTTGGTTTGCCGCTGGTCGTTTCGGGGCGTATCCGGCCCATCACCGACCCGCCTGAACCGCAGTCGGGCCACGACGGCAGCATGAGTGTGCAGTGCAAGGGGGTCACCATCCCCTTCACCACCATGGACGGGACCATCAGCTTCCGGGTCATGGTCTACATGTAGCAGGCGGAAACCTCGGAAAAGAAAAGCCCCCGATGCCAGTTGGCGCCGGGGGCTTTTTTACGTCCGTCGTTTTGTCGAGCGGTTGATACGCGTTCCCTCCCCCATGCAGGAGAGGGAACGCGTCGGGGTCGGCTCTTAGAGCCCTAACTGCTTGAAGAAGTCGTTCCCCTTGTCGTCCACCAGGATGAACGCCGGGAAGTCCACTACCTCAATCTTCCAGACCGCCTCCATGCCGAGTTCGGGGAAGTCGATGCACTCTACCTTCTTGATGTTCTCCTCGGCGAGGATGGCTGCCGGGCCGCCGATGGAGCCCAGGTAGAAGCCGCCGTGCTTTTTGCAGGCGTCGGTCACCTGCTGGCTGCGGTTACCCTTGGCGATCATCACCATGGAGCCGCCGCTGGCCTGCAAGAGGTCGACGTAAGAGTCCATGCGGCCGGCGGTGGTGGGGCCGAAGGAGCCGGACGGCTTGCCGGCCGGGGTCTTGGCCGGACCCGCGTAGTAGATGGGGTGGTTCTTCAGGTACTCGGGGAGCGGCTTGCCGGAGTCCAGGATCTCCTTGAACTTGGCGTGGGCGATGTCGCGCCCCACGACGATGGTGCCGGTCAACAGCAGCGGGGTGGAGACCGGGTGCTTGGTCAGTTCGGCGAGGATGGCCGGCATCGGCTGGTTCAGGTTGATCTTCACGCCGTGCTCGTGCTTGCCGCGGTAGCGCTCGGGGATGAGCCGCCCCGGGTTGTCGTCCATCTGCTCGACCCAGATCCCTTCCTTGTTGATCTTCGCCTTGATGTTGCGGTCCGCGGAGCAGGAAACACCCATGCCGACCGGGCAGGAGGCGCCGTGGCGCGGCAGGCGGATCACGCGTACGTCGTGGGCGAAGTACTTGCCGCCGAACTGGGCGCCGATGCCGCTCTCCTGGGCCGCCTTCAAAAGTTCCGCCTCGAGTGCCACGTCGCGGAAGGCCTGGCCGCCGGCGTTACCCTCGGTCGGGAGGGCGTCGAGGTACTTGGCGCTGGCGAGCTTCACGGTTTTCAGGCAGGTCTCGGCCGAGGTGCCGCCGATGACGAAGGCCAGGTGGTAGGGGGGGCAGGCCGCGGTCCCCAGGGTCTTCATCTTGGCAACCAGGAACTTGATCAGGCTGTCCGGGTTCAAGAGCGCCTTGGTCTCCTGGTAGAGGTAGGTCTTGTTGGCGGAGCCCCCCCCCTTGGCCATGAAGAGGAACTTGTACTCGCCCCCCTTGGTGGCGTAGAGGTCGATCTGGGCCGGCAGGTTGGTGCCGGTGTTGATCTCCTTGTACATGTCGAGGGCGACGGTCTGCGAGTAGCGCAGGTTCTCCTCGGTGTAGGTCTTGTAGACCCCTTTGGAGAGGTACTCCTCATCGTTGGCGCCGGTCCAGACCTGCTGCCCCTTCTTGCCCATGACGATGGCGGTGCCGGTGTCCTGGCAGATGGGAAGCTCCAACTTGGCGGCAACCTCGGCGTTTCTCAGGAAGGCGAGAGCCACCCCCTTGTCATTCTGGGAAGCCTCCGGGTCGGCAAGGATCGTGGCAACCTGCTCGTTGTGCTCGGGGCGCAGCATGAAGGAGAGGTCCTTCATGGCGGTGTTGGCCGCCACGGTCAGCGCCTCGGGATCCACCTTGAGCACTTCCTTGCCCTCGAAGTTGGCCACCGAGACGTACTTCTGGGTGTCGGGGAGCAGGCGGTACTTGGTCGTGTCGGGGCCCAGCGGGAAGGCTTCCTGGTACTTGAATTCGGGAGTTGCCATCGTTTTGTCTTCTCCTTTGCGTGGAATGATGGGTGACACCGGTGCTGGAAACGCTGACTGCGCCGCGAGGAGCTGGGCGGCCAGCCGGATTGTATACAGTATTCGCGAATATATTGCAAATCATTCACTTTGTCGAGAGGGAAGTTGTCTGACCCAGCCCGAAGCTGCTGAAACGACTGCGCCCCGGCCGCTGGTGCGGCACGGGGCGCTTTTTTGGTGCTCGCTGTGGTTGCCGTCCGGCGACGCCGGATTATCTCGGTGTGAAGATCTTCATGACCTTCGGGACGCTGACCTGGCCGCTCAGGCCAGAGGCCTGGGGCGCGACGGCCTTGGGAAGCGCGCTCGAGGTGACGGTCGGATCCACCACCAGCTGCGGCGTGGTGACCACCGGGCGCTGCAGGCCGAGGTAGTAGACCATCTGGCGTTGGGCAAGCTGGACGCTCGCAGGCGAATGCAGCGCATCGATCAGGAACGCGTGGGTTACGTCGGACTGCGGCGTCTTTCCGAAACGACCGAAGTGGAAGTACCCTTCGGTGGGGGAGGTAGCCGCGGCCGAGACGGCTGCCGTCACCTTCTTGGGGAGCCCGCTCAGGGTCAGCATGAACGACGTGGGGAGGCTGCCGTCGTCGTAGGTGACCTGGGCGAAGCCCGGGGCGATGTCGGTGCCGAGTACCCCTCGTCCGCCCAGGGCGTTGCCGAAGTAGCGGGTGCTGGAGTTCGGGATCACCTGGTCCCCGTCCAGCGGGAGGCCGCTTGCGCTGAACTGGGTCGTCGTTGCCTCCTGTACCAGGATACGGTTGGAGAGCCTGGAGGGGAGGCCGGTGCCGAGCGGGGTGGTCATGCTGGCGGGATCCGCCGGGTCGATGACCGTCTGGGTCAGCAGGAAGAACTGCAGATACTCCGGGCTCCCCTTGGCGATCCCGTTTGCGGCAAGGCCGGCGTCGACGCTGGGGCCGAAGGCGGGGCTCTCCTGGATCAGGTAGGCGAGGCGCCCCCCCGGCACGCTGAGGAGACCCTTCATGTCGCCGTTGAGCGTCGCCTGGGTGTAGGGGATGCCGACCGGGTTCAGGGTGGTGTTACCGGCGAGGTAGTAGGCACCGACGATGGAGCCGAGGCTGAGGCTCACGTACTTCGGCTTGATGGCCGGGTTGGGGGCTGCCGCGCCGAGCGGGGCGAAGCCCTGAGTCGGCAGTGCCGGTCCATAGCTCTTGCCTGCCAGCAAGGTGGCGAAACTCGGGGTGGCGAGTACCAGTTCGAGCCGGTGCAGGTTGAAGGCGGCCTGCTGGATGTTGGAACGGGTAGCCAGAGGGGCACCGACCGAAATGAAATCCTGCCCCCAGACGCTGCTGGCGGTATGCTGCGGGAAGGCGAGCCCCTGGTCGACACCGGGGATGCCGGTGCCGTGCAGCGGCAGGTCGATGGCGACGACCGCGTAACCCGCAGCGGTGAGTGCGCCGGCGACCGCAGCCACCTGTTCTTTCTGGCCGGTGATCCCGTGCTGGAAGATCACCACCGGCCACCCTCCGGCGGGGGCGGCGCCGACCGGCGGGATGTAGAGGAACGGTACGTCACGCGGCGTGTAGTAGAAGCCGGTGGCGAGGTTGGCATTTCGGAATGGAATGACCACCGAGGTTGCCGGGGAGTAGGTCCCGAAGGGGACGTTGAGGTCCATCGAGCCGTTGCCGCGCGCCACGACGGGATTCATGGAGATGTCGGCGCTGGGGAAGTGACCGGCTATGACGTCGCCCATGGTGGTCGGGGCGCTGCCGATCCCGACGGTCTGGGACCAGAAGGCAGCCGCCGGGATGGTGGCGGTAACGCTAGCTACGTTCTGCCCGTCGGCAATCCAGTTTTTACCGGTGAGCCCGCCCAGGTCGTTGCCGGCGGCAAACGCCCTGAGGGCGCTGTCAACCGGGAGCTGGCTCACCGTCAAGGGGGTCCCGTTCGCGTTGACCTGAACGTTTTGCAGGAATCCCGAGCCGGTGGTGATGAAACGCCCGAGCACGGCGATCTGATCGCGGCTGCTCACCGTGGTGGTCGAGGAGGCGGCGATCAGGTCGTCCATCACCTTGGCGTAGCCGGAGAGGAGCACGTTGTTGCCGCTGGTGCGGTTCGCCCGGATGGCTTCGAGTGCGGCGAAGGGGCCCGTCAGGGGGAGCGTCGACTTCAAGGCGCCAAAATAGGGCGAACTGGTCACCGAGCCGGAGGTCGCCGCGTCTTTCACGCGGTTGGTCACCAGGTACAGGTAGCGGGTGCCCGGCAGGAGCGGGAAGTTGGGGAAGAGCTGTACGTCGGTCGTCCCCGGGGTGTAGCGCACGCTGAACAGGGCGGATACGTCGGTAAAGCCGAGCGGGTTGTTCTCTGTCGGACTGTTAGTGTCGGCGCTGATCTGGAACACCTTGATGTTCTGCGTGGTGACGGTCGAGGGGACCAGGGGCGCCGAGAAACGCAGGTAAATGGGAGCGTTCAGGCCGGACACGGCGTTGGTCCCCCCCACCTCGTAGAGGTTCTGGTAGGCGAGTGCCTCGAGCGGGTCCAGCGGCACGGTGGCCGGGCGGGCCCCGACAAAGCCGGTCGTCGGGTCCTGGTACTGGGTGAGCGGGTCGGCCGCCGTCGCGGTCGCCAGGATGTTGGGAAGCGGTACGTTGCTGGTGGTCGGGTCGAACTGGACCGCATTGGGGCTGGTGCTCTCCGACAAGCCGGTCGAGCTGCAACCAAGGGGCAGCAGGGAACACAAGCACAGCATGAACCATAGGCTGAAGCGAATCATGGTGTCACCTCTTAGCTCTGAGCTGGATCAGGTTTGGGTTGTTGGTCATCGGGGCCGCTAGAACTTAACCGTGATGCTTGCGGCCAAGAGATGAGCGTCGCTCTTGAAGGTTCCGTTTTCCCCGCGCAGGGAACCCAGGTCCTGGTTGTTCACCTTGCGGTCGGTGAAGTGCACCCACATGTAGGCGAGGTCCAAGGTGGTCGTCCCGCTGTGGATACCGGAACCGATCGAGAAGCTGTGCCGGTCGGAGTCGGGCAACAAGGGGTCAACGGTCGAATCGGGGACCGGGCTGGTGTCGAAGGAGTAGCCCGCGCGCAGGTCGAGCTGCGGGGTCACCGCATACTGGGCGCCGAACTTGTAGGCCCAGACGTCCTTCCAGTTGCGCGGATCCCCGTGGCCGTTGAACGCCGCAAACTGGGGACTGTCGAAGTGAATGTCGAGTTTGTCGAAGCTGCTCCAACCGGTGCGTGTCGCATCGAATTCCAGGGTCAGCTTGTCTGTAGGCATCCAGGCGACGCCGAGATCGAGGCTGTCGGGCAGGGTGATGCTGGTGGAGGCGGTGCTGGTGGCACGGGCCCTGGCGTAGGGGAAGTTTGCCGGCGCAAGACCTATGGCGGTCAGTCCGGCATCGGTGGTGGCCAGGAAGTTGGAATCCCCGGTGATGTCGAGCTGCACCTCGCTACGGTAGGCAACCCCGAATCGCAGGTCATTGCGTGGCCGCCAGGCCACACCGAGGTTGTAGCCAAAGCCGGTAGCCGTACCGTCGAGCCCCAAGGAGCCGAGCTCGAACGCCCCAAAGGGGGCCGACACGCCGGGGGAGTAGGCGGCTCGCTGCAAAGAGACCATGGCGTAGGTCACGTCGAGACCGACTGCCGCAGAAAGGTTGAGGTCGTCGAAACGGTACGCCACCGTGGGCTGGAAGTTGATCGGCTTGATCGAGACGTTCTGGACCTGGTTGCGGAAAACACTGCTGTCGTCCCAGCTCTTTGCCAGTGGGTAGATCGAGTTGATACCCAGGCCGAAGCTCAGCGGCAGATGTTCCAGACTGTAGGTCGCATAGAGAGTCGGGGCGATGAATATGTCACGTTTGGCATGTTCGGTGACCACCGAGTTGCCGATGTCGAACGGCGGGTTGCCGCTCAAAGGGGTGGTGCCGGTGAACTGTGTCTGCGGAACGATGATGGTGAGCCCGCCCAGGTTGACCTGGGCACCCGGCAAAAAGGCGATCCCCGCCGGGTTGTAAAACAGGGCCGACGGGTCGTCGGCTTGGGCAGTGAAGGCATTGGCCATGGCCATCGCCTTGGCTCCCTGCTCGCTTACCTTGAACCCTGCTGCATGACTCTGTGACGTTGCCCCCCAAACGATGCCCAAAACTGCGGCGCATATCAGCTTGTTTCTCATGTGGCCCCCTGTGCCTAGGGTTGTTGACTTCCCCTGGGCGCAGGAGAAGTTGGTTCGGTATGGTCGACGGGTGCGGCAGTATAGACAGCCATTGTCTAATGAGCAAGCAGGCCGATTGCTCAGGCTACGGCGACAAGCTGCTGTAATCACGATGCTGGCTGGGTAAGATCTTTCATGTGCTCTTGGAATTTTTATCTGGTGATGCTACTGCCTGAGCAGCGTATGTCAAGCGGAGGAGCTGCTGCCGGTGCAACAAAATGAGACGCCGCCGGCTCGTGGAGTAAGGGAGCCGGCGGCGTTGGAGTGGATCAGTCGTGGGTGGAGAGGCTTGCCTCCACGGCAAAACGCTTGATTTTGCGGGTGGTGGTTTTGGGGAATTCGTCCTCGCGCAAGGTGAAGCGTTTCACGCGTTTGTAGTCTGCGAGATTCTTGCAGGCCGCGAGGACCTCGTCGCGGATCAGCTGTTCGACGTCGGCCACGGTGAGGGAACCCTTGCCGCGCTTCACCGCGAGGTTGTCGAGCTCCTCCTGGTTCGGGTAGATGACCGCGTGCACCTCTTCGGCGACCGCGCCCACCTTGTGCCCGTAGACCATGACCTCGGCGATGAAGGGGCTCTTCAAAAGCTCGTTCTCCACCTCTTCGGGGTAGACGTTCTTGCCGTTGGGGGTGACGATCAGGTTCTTTACCCGGCCGCAGATGGCGAGGAAGCCGTCGGCGTCGAGCCTCCCGAGGTCGCCGGTCCGGTACCAGCCGTCGTCGAGCACCTCGGCGGTCGCCTGGGGGTTGTTGTAGTACCCCTGCATCACGTTGGGGCCACGCACCAGGATCTCGCCCACCTGCTCCTCGTTGGGCGCGTCGATCTTCACCTGGACCTCGGGGATCACCCGGCCCACCGTGCCGAGCCGCCGCCGGTTGGGTTGCTCGGCAGCGATTACCGGCGCGGTCTCGGTGATGCCGTACCCCTGGTAGACGGGAAAACCCAGGGAGAGGAGCCCGGAGGTGATGGCCGGGTCGAGGGCCGCTCCGCCGCTGATAAAGATGGTCTTGCCGCCGAAGGCCCGCTTTACCTTGCTGGTCACCAGGGGACGGGTAAGGGGGGTCGAAAAGAGCAGCTGGGAGAGTTTCTTGGAGGCAATGGTCTTGCGGATCCGCTCCAGGAGCATCTGGTAGACGGCAGGGACGCCCAGGAGGAAGGTCGGTTTCACCTCGGCCAGGTTCTCCCCGAGCTTCTTGATCGACTCGGCAAAGGAGATCTTCCCCCCCATGTGCAGCGGCAGGAGGATCCCCACCACCTGCTCGAAGACGTGGTTGATCGGGAGAAAGGAGAGGGTATGCATGCTGTCGTCCAGGCCGAAGTGTTGCGCGGTGGCGACGATGTTGGAGACGATGTTGCCGTGGGAGAGCATGGCGCCCTTGGAGCGACCGGTGGTCCCCGAGGTGTAGAGGATGACGGCCGTATCCGCGGCGCCGCGCGGCGGGGTGGTGACGCAGGCCTCGAGGCGCAGGTCGTCCAGGTTGAAAAGCCTTCCCTCCTTGGCGAGCGAGGCGCGGATGGTGCGGACCTGCGAGAAGGGGTCGGCCACATCGTTGGCCTTGGTCGTCGGTGCGTTCCAGTGCCGGTGCAACTGGGAAGCCAGCGCCTCGATGCGGGTCACGCGCTCCTGGGGGATGCTGTGCGCGGTGATGAGACCGTGCCACTCGGCCTGGAGTTCTTCCAGCGCCTTGGCCGTCTTGGGGTCGGCAGTCTGCTGCTTGACCGGGTGCAAGAGCACGATGCTCTCCAGGGTGGGGAGCTTGGGTACGTACTCGAGCAGGCCGTCCAGGTAGGGCGGGTCGGTGAAGATGATCCGGGCGCCGCAATCGGTGAGGATATGGCGCAGTTCGGCACTCTTGAGTTCCTTGTCGATCGGGACTACCACGCCGCCGGCTCGCAGTACGCCTAGGTAGGTCTCCACCCAGCGGATTGACGACGGGGCGAGCAGGGCGGCATGCCATCCCGGTTGGAAGCCGCGTTTGATGAGCCCGGCGGCTATCCGCCCCGAGGCGTCCCACAGATCGCGGTAGGTGATCTCGTGCCAGTTGCCGGCAATCTTCTGGCGCAGGGCGGTTCGGTCGGCAAAGGTCTCGCAGCGCGAGCGCAACAGAGCATCAATGGTCTGCATATCGGAAGAGGTCTCCTGTACGCACCCTAACAACCTGCGTCCTACCGTTCGCAGGCCTGATCTGGGTATCGGATTCTAATGATATGCTAGTTATACCAAGATTCACATTCTGGCGCTACCGCAGAATAAGCCTTGTCGCAAAATCGTGACACGGCTTAAAATTCCTCTTAGCTTTTGCCCCGGCCGCCGTGCGACCTGCTGGAATCAGTGTACCGTCTCAGTCTTGACGGCCTCGCCGAGCATCCGGCGCAGGACATCTTCCTCCACGAAGTTGAACAGGTCGCTTCTGCCGAATACCACCTCGACAGAGCCGCGCAGGCTCTTCAAGGTGACGGCTACCTCATGAATGCCGTTCCCGAGCAGGCCGAAATAGAGTTGTTCCGCGCTGCTCCCTTGCTTGCGGGACTCCCTGCCGCGCAGTTCGAAGTAGACAGCCTGGTCCAGTGCGTCGTTGGTAAGGTAGATCATGGGACGTACCTCCTGTGGTTTTTCTGTAGTAAATCACAGGCAGCTGACAAGAAATGTCGCAAGTGCTGGCTGGGGACTGGGGACTGGGGACTGGGAGGCGAGTCTGGCGGGCGGAGCGGAATGGCTTGACAGAGCTTTGTCGCTCTTGCTATCAGAACTGTCACCAATCAGAAACGGGGGGACGATGGAAGAGGATCGCATCAAGTGGGATGAACGCTACACCGGGGAGAGCTATTTCTTCTCCTTCGAGCCATCCAAGTTTCTGGCCCGCTGTTTCCCGGTGGTGAGTCCGCTGCTTCCCGGGCCGCGGGCCATGGATCTTGCCTGCGGGGAAGGGAGAAACGCAATTTACCTGGCCCGGCACGGGTTCGAGGTTACCGCCGTGGACATCTCGCCCCGTGGCCTGGAACGCGGGGCACACCGAGCTGCCGAGGTCGGTGTCTCGGTAGATTTCGTCGAGGCAGATCTCGAGGAATACCGGTTCGACGACTGCTATGACGTGATCCTGAACTTCAACTTCCTGTTGCGACCGCTCATCCCGATGATGGTCGAGGCACTCAACCCCGGGGGCGTTATCGTCATGGAGACCATTCTGGATATCCCATCGCTCGAGCCGGGACACACCAAGAGCTTTCTCCTGCAACCGGGCGAACTGTTACAGCTCTTCGAGGCTTTCGGTGGAACCGTCCACCTCTTCGAGGAGGAGGCCAAGGGCCCCACCCCGGTTGCGCGGATCATCTTTCAAAAGGCGGGTTGAGGCTGGGTGACGGCAGGCAACCTGCTGAGGCGCTCAAAGAAGAAAAGGCAGGATCGACAGCACGGGGCAGCTGCCCCTTCGCTCATCGAACCTGCCTTTTGTTTTTCTGTACCTTGAGCTGTGTTACTTGGTCCCGACGTAGACCGTGGCGATGCCGCCGGTCAGGTCGTAGTGTTTCACGTCCTTGAAGCCGACCTGGGTCATCATCCCCTTGAAGACGTCGCGGGACGGGAACTCCAAAACGGAGTCGGGAAGGTACTGGTAGGCGCTGAAGCGGGAGAAGGCGCCGCCGATGCGCGGCAGCACCTTCAGGAAGTAGAAGTGGTAGAGCTGTTTGAATACCGGCAGGGTCGGCGTGGAGAACTCGAGGATCACCACCTTGGCCCCGCCCTTCAAGACACGGTGCATCTCGCCGAGTCCCTTCACCCGGTCCACCACGTTCCTGATCCCGAAGGCTATGGTGGCGGCATCGAAGGTCTGATCTTCAAAAGGGATATCCTCGCAGGGGGCAACCTGGAAACTGATGCGGCCGGCATGGCGTGACTCGGCAACCTTGACCACCCCCAGGTCCACCATCTCCTTGCAGAAATCGACGCCGACGATCTGCACCGCCGCCGGGGTCTGGTTCGCGATTTCAAGGGCGACATCACCGGTGCCGGTGGCCACGTCGAGTACGCGCCCGGAGCCGGACACGCCGATCTTGGCTACCGCAAAGCGGCGCCAGCGCTGGTCGATTCCCAGCGAAAGCACACGGTTCAAAAGGTCGTAGCGCGGCGCGATGCTGCCGAACATGTCGCGTATACGTTCACCTTTTTCAGACAGTTTGTACATATTTCCCTACCTTTTTGAAGCCTGAAATGCTATAAAATTTCACCGCTTTTTGCCCCGGCGCTGCCGGAGGGAAGCATTGCTTATTAACACAAAGCGGTGCCGCTTGCCAGTAAAAACACCACCGGTCCCGTTTCAAGACCGCCCCCGACCACGCTAAGGAGGAAGCTGTGCTGCCGCACTTCCGGCCCCAGGACATCGCCGACATCCTGATCATGACCTTTCTGGTGTACCAGCTCTACTGCTGGTTCAAGAACACCAGGGCCCTTCAGGTCGTTCTGGGCCTGCTCTTTCTCGGGGTGATCTACGTGGTCACCAAGAACCTGGGGCTCTTCATGACCAGCTGGATCCTTCAGGAACTCGGGACGGTGCTGCTGGTCCTCCTGATCGTGGTGTTCCAGGCTGAGATCCGCCAGGCACTCTACCGCCTGAGCCTGTTGCGCAAGCTGTTCGACCGCCAGGAAGTGGGGCAGCGCGTCGACTTCATGGAGGTCTCGGGAGCGGTCTTCGGTCTCGCGGCGAGAAAGATCGGCGCCCTTTTGGTGTTCCAGCGCGAGGAACAGCTCGACGACTACATCCTGCACGGCGTCCCCCTGGAAAGCCTGGTGAGCGGACAGCTTATCACCAGTATCTTCTTGCCGAGTTCGCCCCTGCACGACGGGGCAGCGCTGATCCGCGAAGGCCGGCTGGCGCTGGCCTCCTGCCACCTCCCGCTCTCGGTCAGCGCCGATGTCCCGCAGCACTTCGGTACACGGCACCGCGCCGGGCTGGGGCTCACCGAGCGCTCCGACGCACTGGTGGTCATCGTTTCGGAGGAGCGTGGCGAAGTCTCCATCTCGGTGGACGGGCGCCTGGAGCGGGTGGCCAGCGCCGCCGACCTGCACGAGTGCCTGAGTTCGCGTTTGCTCCCCCAGTCGGCCCAGGCGCAACGGATCACCTGGAAGACCCGCCTGTTCAGCAACTTCTGGCCCAAGCTGGGGGTGTTGACCGTGGTGTTGATCAGCTGGCTCTTGATCACCTACCGCCAGGGAGAAATTCTCACCGTCACCGCCCCGATCAAGTTCCACAACCTCCCGGACAGCCTGGTCCTGGCGCGCAGTTACCCGGAAGAGGTGGATCTGCAGCTCAAGGCCTACTCGAACCTGGTGCGCTCCCCGCGTGACCTGAACGTGGTGGTCGACCTCGATCTCGCCAAGGTGAAGGAGGGGGGCAACACGGTGACCATCCGCAAGGACGACATCAAACTCCCCCCGGGGATCATGGTGGACAGCATCGAACGGACCCAGGTCAGGGTGACCGCGGAACGCAAGAACAGCAAGGACGGCACTCCAAAAAATCGCTAGCAGCGGAAACCACTGATATTTTTGCTAAAGAATCCGTGCCGGACTGCCGAAAGGGGCAATGAGGTTGACAATGTGACACATTTGTTATATAAATGTGCGCGCCTGCAACTATTTATAAAACAATGAAGGAGGATTAATGATACGTAGCCTCAAGCTAATAGCCTTCAGCCTTATTATCCTTGCCCTCCCTTCCTTGGCCTTCGCAGCGAAAACCCATCGCGTCAAAAAGAACGAAACCGTCTATACCCTGGCCAAGAAATACCACGTCACGGCAGAGGAGTTGAAGTCCGCCAATAACCTGGTGAGCGACAACATCAAGCCGAAACAGGTTCTGGTCATTCCTCCCCGTACCGTTCCTTCCGCAGGCGGCGCAGCCTCTGCCGCCGTGTACAAGGTCAAAAAGAGCGAAACCCTTTCCCGCATCTCCCAGAAAACCGGGGTCTCCGTTGCCGACCTGAAGCGGTTGAACGGTCTCGCCAGCAGCAGGGTGAAGAAGGGGAAAGTGCTGGTGCTGCGTGAAAGCGCCCCCGCCGCCGAGGAGGCCCGTCCCCGGGTGGCCGCGGTGCGCAAGCTGCAGCTGCGCCACGGGGACCTGTTCAACGAGAAGGACTACGAGCAGAGCCTCATGGAGCTGACCGAGAACGAGCCCGAGCGCCAGGTGGACCTGCGCAAGAACACCGAGCTCAAGGTGGACGGCCTGAAGGAACTCAAGAAATCTGCCTACGGCTTCCTGGGCACCCGCTACCGCTTCGGTGGCAGCTCGAAATCCGGTGGCATCGATTGCTCCGGATTCGTGCAGAAGGTGTTCCGCGAACTGGAAGTCTCCCTGCCGCGCACGGCGCGCGAACAGTTCGAGGTGGGGACCTCGGTGGCGCCGGGCGACCTGCAGAGGGGCGACCTGATCTTCTTCAGCACCTACGCCTCCTACGCCTCGCACGTCGGGATCTACCTGGGGAACGGCAAGATGATCCATGCCTCCTCCCGGGACCGCAGGGTGGTCATCTCCCCCATGAACACCTCCTACTACCGCTCCCGGTACCTGGGCGCCAAGCGCATCGCCAAGGTGAACCCGGACGTCTTCAAGCTCGACGACCTGATGCTCGGTGTCGAGGAGGAGAGCGCGGAAGATACCATGTCGAACGACGCCCTGGGGCTGAACAGCAACTAGCCTGGCTTTAAAATTTACGCCTCGAAAATCCGGCCGCCTGGCCGGATTTTTTTTGTCCACTGCCCGGCTTTCGGGCTAAGATGGAGGCGGTTTTCACGAGGAACTCCATGAAGGTCGTACTTTCCTATAGATGCCATCCCGAAGGGGCGCAGGATCCCTTCACTTCGCTCTTGCCGGTGGGGCTTTTGAGCCTGGACGCGGTGCTGCGCAAAGAGGGGCACCGCGTCACCCTGGCCAACTTCTCGGGATACCCGTGGAAGGAGGTGCGCCGGATCCTCAAGGAAGAGCGTCCCGCGGTGCTGGGGATCTCCCAGTTCACCCACAACCGTTTCGACTCGCTGGAGCTTGCCCGGGTGGCCAAGGAGCTCGACCCGCGCTGCCTGGTGCTTCTGGGAGGTCCGCACGCGACCCACGCAGGGGAAGAACAACTGGCCCAGCACCCCGAGGTCGATGCGGTTGTGCTGGGGGAGGGTGAGGAAACCCTTCTGGAACTCCTGCGGGCCTTAGCCGCCGGACGCAAGCTCTCGGAGGTGGCGGGACTGCTCTACCGCGGGAACGGCACGGTCCTGCGTACCCAGGCGCGCCCCCCCATCGCCGATCTCGATGCCCTGCCGCTTGCCGCGGCCGCCGAGAGCCACGGCATCGGGGTCGATTACCGGCGCCAGCTCGAGTTCATCATCACCTCGCGCGGCTGCCCGGCCAGTTGTCTGTTCTGTTCCTCGCCGCTTTTCTGGGGGCGCGGGGTCCGCTTCCGCTCCCCGGCCTCGGTAGTCGAGGAGCTGCGCCTGTTGCGCGAGCGCTTCGGCCTGGTCTACTTCTCGCTGCGCGACGACACCTTTACGGCGGACCGGGAGCGGGTGCTGGAGATCTGCCGGCTTTTGGAAGAGGCGCAGCTCGGCATGCTCTGGAACTGCCAATCCCGGGTCACTGCGGTGGACCAGGAGATGCTGGCGGCCATGAAGCGCGCCGGGTGCGAGTGCATCCAGTTCGGCGTGGAGTCAGGGTCGCCCACCATGTTGAAGGCTCTGGGCAAGCGGATCACCCCGGATGCCGTGGAGCAGGCCGCGGCCGCGGTGCGCCGCGTCGGGCTCAACCTCTCCATCTACCTGATTACCGGCATCCCCGGCGAAAGCGAAGAGGACCTGAAGGCGACCCAGCGCCTCATCGAGCGGATCAAACCCCAGGATGGCCAGGTGTCGCCTCTGGTCTACTACCCGGGGACCCAGCTGTTCAGTCAGGCGGTGCGCAAGGGGGCTGTCTCCGAGCGGCTCTTCGAGAAAGCGTCGGGGGAGGGGTTTCTGGTGCGGAGCGACCCCTTCGTGGAACGCTCGCGGCGCGGCATCCTGAAATCTCTCGAACAGGCCGGTGCCAAGGCCCGCTACTCCCGGCGCGATTTCCAGAAGCAGCGCGAGCTGGTCGGGTACTCGTTTGTCACCGAGATGCTCGCTGCGGAGAGCCTCGAAGAGGGTGAGGATTTTGCGGGGGCGCTGGCGCTGTATCGTGAGATGGTGCGGCGGGAACCGAAGAACCCGTGGGGGGCGTTGCTCGAGGCGGGTCTGCAGGGGAGACTCGGGGAGTTCAAGGCGGCGCGGCAGGGGTACCTGAAGGTGCTCAAGCTGGTGCCGCGCCACCTCCCGGCGTTTTTGGCCTTGGGGGAACTTGCGCTGGAACTGGGCAAACCGGACGAGGCGCTCGACTGGTTTGACCAGGCTCTCGAGCTGGCACCGGGGGACGCGGCAGCCGCCGAGGGGGTGCAGGTCGCCCGGGAGCTCATGGGGTGAGGCTGGGGCGGATGAAACCTTAGGCGCGAAGCGTAATGGCGGTGCATAAAAAAAAAGGGGGCAAGGCCGAATGGCCCTGCCCCCTTTTTTTTTTCAAGCGTTGACAGCGTTACTATTAGTTAACTTTGATTCCCGGAGCGAAGATGATCTTTTCGAAGGTACGCTTCAGGGTCTTGCTCTGGAAGTTGATCATCGGCGGGGAGTCCGGGAATTCCACGGTATCGCCAACTTTCACCTTGGTCTGCATAACGGCAACCCACACCTTCTGGCCGTTCTCTTCTACCTGGACGTAGGTGTACCCGCCGGAGTCCATGGTCTCGGTGACTTTACCTTTGTGGCCAGCGCCGGATTTGATCTCCTGCGGCTTCAGGCCGGCATGGGGATCGCCACCGCCGGGAGCGGCTGCAGGCATCTGGGAGGGAGCGCCCGGCATCTGGCCGGGAGCGGCAGGCATCTGGCCCGGAGCTGCTGCCTCGGGAGCGTTCGCTTTCGGTGCTTCTTCCTTTTTCTTGCAGCCGGCAGCTGCCACAGCAACAATTGCCAACATGACTACTAAGGTCTTCTTCACAGTTTCCTCCGAGTTGGATAAATTTAAGCTTTAACCCAACGGCCAAAATAGCACAACTGCTACGAGCGTTACAATAGAAAAAAGTCAGTTTCTGACACTAACTTCTCCTTGAATACACTACTTTCCGATGATCACCTCACCGGTGTCGGTGAAGAGTTTCGCCGGCAGCTCAAAGACCCTCTTGAAGATGTTCAACACCCCCTTCCCCAGCGACTTGACCGGTATGGCCGTGACCCGCGGATCCTCAATGGGCCCCTTCGCCTCGAAGTAGGTGGTGATGAGCGAGCGGTCCTTGCCGGTCAGGATCCAGCCGACGATCGGGATGTGACTTACCACCTTGTCGACAGTCTGCAGTGGCTGCACGCCGATAGTGAGGTCCAGTTCGTTGCGTGGCAGATCGAACTTGCCGACCGTCGAGATGTTCATGGCGTTACTGTCGATGTAGAGGTTCTGTGTCGAGGCGATGCCGTCTTTCACCGCGAAGTCGCCGGAAATCTTGTTGAAGGGCATCCCCCCGGAAACCATGTCCGGCAGCTGCCCCTTGACCAGTTGTGAGACGTTCAGGATGGAGAACACCTTGGCCAGCGTGGAGAACCTCCTGATGTTGCCGTGCTCGATGCGCAGCTTCAGGGCTCCCAGCGCACTCTGCTTGAGTTCCTGCGCGGTCTCGCCCTTGGCCGAGAGCTCACCCTGCAGCGTCAGGGCCCCCACGACCTGCTGCTTTTTCACCCCGAAGGCGTGCAGCAGCTTGTCCGCCGAGACCTTCTGCGCGTTGCAGCTCACCTGGTAGCGGGTGGCGCTCGAGCCGAAGTCCATGCGCACCTTCCCGGTCAACTCCCCGTCCAGGCAGGCCATCTCGAACGGCTGCAGGTAGACGATCTTGTCTTCCAGCTGGATGAGCGTCTTCAGGTGCTGGAAGGGGGTGTCGCGGTACTTCCCCTCGGCCGCCGTCACCTGGGCCTTCATGGTGAACCGCGTACCGTCGACCCCCTGCTGCCGGCTGCCGAACAAGGGGTTCAGGTCCTCGAGTTCCAGGTGCGGCGAGTTCACCGTGACGTCGATGTGCGGGTGCTTGAGGTCCTGGATGCTCCCCTTGACCTGCAGGATGCTGTGCCCGAGTTGACCGGCGAGGGAGGCGATCTGCAGGCTGTCGTTCTTAAAGGCGACGCTCCCCTGCACCCGCTCGGCCCTGATGGGGGTCTTCCCCGTGGCGAAGCCGAGGTCGGCAAGATCGAGGGAGGGAGATGCGAAGCTGACCGAAACGGTCGGCGACTTGAAGTTGCTCACGCTGCCGTGCCCCGAGATGCTGGAGCTGCCGAGCCGCCCGGCGATCTGGCTGCTCTCCACCGAATCGCCGGTAAAACGCAGGGTGCCGTTCACCCCGGTGATCGGTTTCATCTTCTCGGTCGGCTTGAAGGAGAAGCCGGCCAGCGAGACATCGCCGGACCAGGAGGCGACCTCGAGGGTGGCCCCCTTCCCCTGGAGGGCGGCCTGCAGTTTGCCGGTCGGCTGGTACTTGCGCGCCGGCGGCACCAGCGGCGCCAAGTCGTTCACGACGAAGCTGTTGGTCTTCAAATCGACGCTGATCGGCCCGTGGTACTGGCTCACCGCAGTGGCGGAGAGGGAGAGTGGGGCGAGCGCGAAGTGCGAACCGGCGAGCCGGAACTGCTCCTTGTCGAAGCTGCCGTGGAAGCTGAGGGTGTTGTGGCGCCCCGCCGGCTTCGCGATGAGATCGGGGAGCGAGTACGAGGTCTGGGTGAGATCCCAGTCGCCCGAGAGGTTGTAGAGCGAGGTGGTCCCCTCGCCGGTAAGCTTCAGGGTCGAGCCGCCGCTTAAGGTCGACTTGTCGCCGCGGCCGTGTCCCAGGAACCAGGCGAGCTCGGTTTGCTGCGGCTGCAGGTTCATGTCGAACAGGTAACGGCAGGGGATTTCCAGCGGGTAGTCGGTGATGCGCCCCTCGAGGGTGAAGGGGGAGTTGCCGAAGCGGCCGCTCATCCCCCTGAGGGTGAAGTCCTTGCCGGCCAGCTCCAGCTGCCCCTTGATCCCGGTGAAACCGGGGATGCCGGAGCCGTAGTTAACAATCCCCTCCTCGACCCGCGCCTTTATGGTGAGGATGTTGTAGTTCTGCCCCCGCTCCATGTGCAGGATCTGGCTCACCCGCCCGTCCAGGCGCCCCTCGTCGAGCCGGTAGATGCCGCCGGCGATCTTCTGCTCGATGAAGTCGGCGGTGTCTTTCACGATGATCCCGTAGGGGATGTACTGCCGGAAATTTTTCAGGTCGAAGCGCCCCATGGTCGCCTTGGCGGTGATGCGCAGATCCTTGGAATGGATGTCGGAGAGCTTGCAGCTCCCCTGCACGGCGAGGCCGTCCACGTTCGCCTTGAACGCGCCGATGTTGAGGTCGCGCTCGGTGAGCTCCAGCTCGTAGCTCGCCTTCACCAGTTTCGGGGTGAGCAGGGCGTGGAAAACCTGGGGGTACTCGAGGCGCAGCCGGGAGACCTGCAGATCCCCCTTCAGCTTGAAGGCGGCGAGCTTCCCCTTGAGGTGGGCGTTCAGTTCCAGGTCTCCGGACAGGCTCTTGAAGGGTAGGTAGCGGCCGAAGTACGGGTAGAAGTGGCTGGCGTCGAGCGCCCCGAGCTTGGCGTGGCCGCTTAGTTCGCTCTGGGTGAACGGTTTCCCCTCCGGCGCCAGTTTGGCGACGCCGGCGAGGTAGATGGGGACCTTGCGGGTCGGGTACTTGAGGGTCCCGGAGAGCTTGAAGTCGCAGCTCTTGCCGCGGGTGAGGTTACTGAGGAAGAGGTCGGTGCGGGTCAGTTCGGTGATCAGGGGCTTTTCCGAGAAGGCGAAGTCGCTAAAGCTTACGTCGGCGTTTTTCAGCTCGAGCCCCTTGATCGCGGTGGCGCTCTCGTCCTTCGGGCGCTCCAGGAGGTCGGTTATGTTGAGGACCCCGTTCCTGTCCCGGGTCAGGGTCAATTTGGGGTGCTCGAGCTGCATGCGGCTCAACACCAGTTCCCGGCGCAAAAGCGGGATGAGCGCGATCCGGATGGTGAGCCGGTCCGCGGTCACGAAGTCGTCGACGCCGTTTTTCTCCTTGATGGTGACCCCGGTGAAGGTGAAAGCAGGGCCGTAGCGGAAGGAAAAATCCCCCATCTGGTAGCGCAGGTCGCGCTTCAAGGCGGCCCGGACCTGTGCGGTGATCTCGGCCTTGTAGGTGTCGAGGTCGAGGAACCTGAGGGCCAGGCTTCCTGCGACGACCACGAAAGAGATGATGGCTACGATGAGCGGCAGCAGCCATGCCCGCGCCCTTCTTAGTTGCATTGCTGGCTCCGAAACAGCGGTGCCCGCCTAGGAGGCGGCGTCCGCCGGCAATTCGATGATGAAACGGCTCCCCTTGGGGTAGTTCTCCTTGGCCCGGATGAAACCGTGGTGGTCGGTGATGATGGTGTTCACGATGGCAAGCCCCAGGCCGGTGCCGCTCTTTTTCCGCGAGAAGTAGGGCTCGAAGAGGCGCGGGCGGTCCTCCGGCGCGATGCCGTGGCCGTTGTCGGAGACGCTGAAGGTCGCCATCTTGAGTTCCGTGTTGAAGGCGCTGGCGAGCTCGATCTCCCCCTGTTCCTCGACGGCCGCGACCGCGTTGTCCAGTAGGTTGATGAGCACGCGCTTGATCTGGTCGCGGTCCAGTTGGATGAGCGGCATCTTCTCGTCGATCTTGAGCCTGAAGCTGATGGAGCGGTGCGCTTCCTGGTACAGGGTGAGCGCCTCCTTGAGGATGGCGTTCAGGTCGTTGGGGGAGGGGATGGCCGCGGGCATCCGGGCGAACTTGGAGAACTCGTCCACCAGCCCCTTCAATTCGTCGACCGACTTGATGATCATGGCGGTACAGTCGTCGAAGACCCGCTCCTCCTCCTCGAAACGCGCCAGGTAGCGCTTTCTCAGGCGCTGGGCCGAGAGCTGGATCGGGGTGAGCGGGTTCTTGATCTCGTGGGCGATGCGCCGGGCCACCTCGCGCCAGGCCGCCATGCGCTGTGCCTTGATCAGGCTGGTCATGTCGTCGAGTACCACGACCATACCCATGAAGGTGCCGTTCTCGTCCTTCAGCACGGTCAGGTTGGTGAGCAGGGTGAGATCCCCCTCGCGCATCGGGATGGTGACCTGGCGGGTGATGGAGTCCTGCTTGGCGACCACCATGTCGCGCAAAAGCCCCTTGACGATGTCCAGGTGTTCGGGCCTCAGCACCTCGCGGAAGTTGTGCCCGGAAACCTTGTCCAGGTTGATGAACAGGAGCTTCTCGGCAGCCTTGTTCACGTGGGTCAGGAGGCCGTCCTTGTCCACCGAGATGATCCCGGCGGTGACGTTGGCGAGTACGGTCTCCATGTAGCGGCGGCGCTGGTCCAGCTCCAGGTTGCTCTTCTGCAGCTCCCGGTTGGTGTCCTGCAGTGCCAGCTGGTTTTCCCGTAGGTCCTGGGTCATCCGGTTGAAGGAGGTGATCAGCATGCCGATCTCGTCGTGGCCGGTCTCGCCCAAATGCACGTCCAGGTTTCCCTCGGCCACCTGCCGGGTAGCCTCGGCCAGCTCCTGGATCGGGTTGGTGAGGCTTCTGGCCAGGTAGACCCCGAACCAGACCGCCAGGAAGATGATCACCATGGTGATGAGGAACAGGGTCAGGATATAGCCGGTGGTGATCGGGTTCTTCAGGATCTTCAGCTGGCGGAACTCGTGGTAGGAGGCCGAGATCTCGCGCATCTTGGCGACCATGGAGTAGGGGACGTAGTAGTTGACCACGATGACCCCGACGACGTCCTTGGAGTTCCAGTTGGAGTGCACGGGGACGATGCCGCGGATCAGGTCCGCCTTGCCGATGGAGTTGACCCGGGTGAACTGCTGCCCGGCCAGGCCGACGTTCAGGTCCTCGGAGGAGGGGTTGGTGAACTCGCCGGCGGGGAGCTTCGGGTTTGAGGCGCGGATGAGCTCCTCGCGCTGCGACGAGAAGACCTCCACCACCCCGAGGTTGTACTCCTTCTGCTTCTGGCGCACCAGTGCCTTCAGAGCCGGCAGGTTCTCCTCGTTCAGGAGCTTGCGTTCCTTGATGGCGTCCGAGATCTGCTGGCCGTAGTAGAGCGCGTTGGCCGCCTGGTTCTTGTAGTAGGTCTGCGCCACCTCCATCGACTCGTTGAGCGAGTTCTCCACCTGCTTGTTGAACCAGTTCTGGATGCTGTTGGTGATGAAACCGGCGGAGACGAAGAAGAGGAGCAGGGTGGGGATGAGCGACAGGGAGACGAAGGCGAGCACCAGCTTGGTGCGCAACTGCGACCCCGGAGCGTTTTTGCGTCGCTCCACGAAGAGCTTCGCGATGTTGCGGAAGACCAGGTAGACCAGCAGGATGATGAGCAGGATGATGATGTTGATGATGCCGAAGATGGTGATGTTGTTGCCAATCGGCACCTCGGAGTTGAGGCGCGACAGGTGGATCTCGGCGCTGGTCAGAAGCAGGATGGCCAGCAGCGAGACGACGATGATCACCGCCTCGCGCTTTCTCTTGCGCAGCTCCCTCGGGGTAAGGGTGGGGCCCGCAGCTTCGGCAGCTGCCGTGTTCTGTTCGGGTGTTTTTGGCATCAGGCCACTTTATATGAAAGCTGAGTAAGATTCAAGGAGTTAAGCCGTTTCGTGCCAGGTTTTGGAAGGCTGCGGAACAGGGTAACCTCATCTCTCCGACCATCAGAAAGCTTTGCGAGCGATCTCCCCCTTATTCTGATTTCCTTTTCATACAGATTTGTGGCCGAACCCTCGTTCCCCCCTTTGCGAAGGTGGGACAGGGGGGATTTAGCGCTGTGGCAAACGTCGAGATGGTAGCAACCGGGATCAAATCCCCCTGTCTTCCCTTCGCAAAGGGGAGGACGTGGGGGCGTGCGGTACCTCTGTGCAACGACGTCGCCGCAAGATCTCAGGGGAAGATCCAACAGGTCGGCAAAGAAAAAGGGTGAAAGCCCGTAAGCCTTCACCCTCTCGTTGTCAACGATATCAAGTAACTACAGTTTAGGCCTCGAGCCAGGAGAGTTCCGGAAGCGCGAGGTTGAAGGGGACGTTGGTGGCCTGCGGGGTGAACTCGACCAGCGCAAAGCAGTCGGTGCGCTTCAGGAGTTCGCGGGCCAGCTTGTTGTTGAGGTCGTGGCCGGACTTGGTGGACTTCACGTGACCGATCAGGCGGTGGCCGCAGAGTGCCAGGTCGCCTACCGAGTCGAGGATCTTGTGGCGCACGAACTCGTCGGAGTAGCGCAGCCCTTCGGGGTTCAGGACCCCTTCGTCGCCGATCACGATGGCGTTTTCCATGGAGCCGCCGCGGGCCAGGCCGTTGGCCTTGAGCATCTCCACCTCGGCCAGGAAGCCGAAGGTGCGGGCGCCGGCGATCTCGTCGCTGAACCCCTGCTGGGTGAAGACCATCGAGCGGGTCTGGCTGCGCACCGCCTGGTGGGCGAACTGCATGTCGAAGGTGATCTTGTAGTGGCGCGACGGGATGATGGAGATCTTCTTGTCACCTTCCACGATGGTCACGGCTTTCTTGAGCACCAGGTACTTGCGCGGCTTGCTGCTCACCTTGGTGCCGGCTTTCAGAATCCCGTCGACGAACTGGGTGGCCGAACCGTCCATGATGGGGACTTCCGGACCATCGATGTCGACGTGGGCGTTATCGATACCGCAGCCGTAGAGGGCTGCCATCAGGTGCTCGATGGTGGAAACGGTCGCCTGACCGTTGCCGATGGTGGTGGAGAGCCTGGTGTTGACCACGTTGGTCGCACGCGCCTCGATGGAGACCGCGGGGCAGAGGTCCACTCGGTGGAACACGATGCCGGTGCCCGGCTCGGCCGGACGCAGCGTCAGGTTGATCGGTTTCCCGGTGTGCAGGCCGATGCCGCTGAATGCTGCTTTGTTCCCCAAGGTCTGCTGAAATATCATAACTGGCTCCCTGCCACATTTAATCAGTATGCGGACTATCTAGCAAAGAGTGAGCCAAAACTGTAAACAAAAGACAGGTTTGCAAAGTGACGACAGCTCGACAGGTTAGCGCGGCGGGGGGGCGGGAGTTGTCCGGTTTTCCGGGCATCCCGACTGTGTCGTGTGGTGCAAAAGCTACGCAGGGTGTGTTTAAAATGCAACACTGGGGAAGCGGGTTGAGGTCAAGGTTGAGGCTGAAGCCGGCTCAAAGCCGCCCGGAGCGGATGATGGCGATCATCCACCAAAAGCCGATGAGGCCGGCGATCAGGTAGCCGAAGAAGGCGAAAGCGGGGAGCCCGAAAAGCAGCGGTCCGTGGTTGGCGTGCATGGCGATGGAGGATCCGATCAAAAGTGCGGCAAGGATGAGGCTTAAGGAGACCCGGTTTGCCGAGCGGTCCAATTCGCGGGTGAAGCGGTCCAGACCGCGGTGCTCGAGATCGATGCGGAACTTGTTGCGGTTTATCTTGTTGAGCAGCTCGCGGATCTCGCGCGGCAGGTCGCGGGTGAGCGCCAGGTACCCCTCGGCCCCGTCCATGAGCTCCCGCAGAAAGCGTCCCGGCGAGTGCTGCTCCCTGAGGGCGTCCTCCAGAAACGGGCCAAGGTGTGCCACCATGTTGAACTGCGGGTCGAGCTCGCGCCCCATCCCCTCCACGACGACCAGCACCTTGATGAGCATGGTGAGGTCGGGGTGCAGCTTGATGCGGTGCGTGGAGATCAGGTCGACGAACTCCAGGAGCATCTTCCCCACCTCGATTTCCTTGAGGGGGATCTCGAAGTAGCTGTCGATAAAGTCGGAGAGCCCCTTTTTCAGGGAGCGCAGGTTGACCCCTTCGTTCATCTCGTTGAAGTTTACGATGGTGCGGATCAGCCCGTCCACGTCGCGGCGGATCACGGCGCTCAGGACGTCGGTGAGGTAGGTCTTGAGGCTCGGGTCGAGCCGGCCGATCATGCCGAAGTCCAGGAGGCAGATGACGTTTCCCGGCATGATGAGCACGTTGCCCGGGTGGGGGTCGCCGTGGAAGAAGCCGTGGTCCAGCACCATCTTCAAGAAGGCGTCCGCGCCGCGGCTGGCGATCTCGCGCCGGTCCAGCTCGGCCGCCTCGAGCGCAGCCAGGTCGTTCACCTTGATGCCGCGCATGAACTCCATGGTCAAAACAGCCTTGGCAGTCGCCTCCCAGTAGACCTTGGGGAAGGCGAGGGTGGGGTCGGCCTGGAAATTGTCCCGGATCCGCTCGATGGTGTGCCCCTCGCGGGCCAGGTCCATCTCGCGCCTGATGGTGGAGGCGAATTCGCGCACCACCCCGACCGGGTCGTAGATGTCGGCATTGGGGAGGTGGCGCTCCAAAAGCGAGGCGATGTCCATCAGGATGTCGATGTCGGTCTCGACCAGCTCGGTCACCTCGGGGCGGCGCACCTTGACCACCACCTCTTCACCGGTGAGCAGCACGGCACGGTGCACCTGGGCGATGGAGGCCGCGGCGATCGGTTCCTCGTCGAGCTCAAGGAATACCTCGGCGGCCGGCACCCCAAGGGCGGCTTCCAGCTGCTGCCTGATCTCGACGAAGGGGAGGGAAGGGACGCTGTCCTGCAGGCGGGCGAACTCCCGGATGAAGGGGGCGGGGATGATATCCGGGCGGGTCGAGAGGAGCTGCCCCAGCTTGATGAAGGTGGGCCCCAGTTCCTCGAGGGCCAGGCGCAGGCGCTCGGGAGGAGAGAGGTGCGCCGCCTTGCCCCCCGAGCGGCGCAGCATCCTGCGGCTTAAGGCCGCCACGCCGGCCAGGTTCAGATACTCCAACAGGTGGTCCAGGCCGTAACCCGCCAAGACCGCGATGATCTGGCGGTAGCGCCTGATGTTGCGCACGTTGCGGTTGAACTGCATCAGTCTCAGCATTCAGTCCCCGGCCTCTTCATCCGCACTTTCCAGCCGGGCAGCTTCAAGTGCCCGCACCCGGCGCTCCAGGCGCTCGAAGTCTTCGCGGGAGACCATCCCCATGCGCTCCATGACCTGGCGCACCTCGGTCTCCACGATCTCCGAGGTCCGCTGGCTGCCGACCCGAGCCAGGTCCTGGATGCGCTCGATGAAGGCGCGACCCTCTTCCTCGCTCATTTTGTAGCGGGTCTTCAGTTCCTGCATCATCTCCTCGCCCTTCTTCTGGGTGAGCGACGCGGCGCCCAGGGCGGTCAGGGCCGCCTTCTCCAAAAGTTCCAGCATGGTGCACCTCCTCATACGACATCTGATGTCATTGCACGGCCTGGGCTTAATGATATCCTTGTAACTGCCAAAGTCAATGTTGAAGCTCATTGACTTTATTGGGGTTCTAGACGATGCTCCAGGCAAACTACTCATGGGAGGAAATGGGAGCGCCAATGACTAAGCGCAAGGCGGTAACCATTCACAACGTAGGGCAGATCCTGATGCGGCGCGGGCTCATCGACCAGGCCCAGTTAAAGCTCCTCGACGAGCAGGGGGAGGCCCAGGCAGCGCGCCTGCAGGGGGCCCAGCAGGCAGGCTACTCCCGGCGCCTGCAGCAGACTCCGCAGAAGGCCTCACCCGCCGAGGTGATCGCCTCCCTGAACCTGGAGATCCCCGGGTCCGGCGGAAAACTGCTCAACGAGGACGCCATCACCGAGGTGCTCGCCGAAGCCGTCGGGCTCCCCTACCTGAAGATCAACCCCATGAAGCTCGACCTCGAGCTGGTCACCACCCACATCTCGCGCCCCTTTGCCCTCAAGCATCTCATCGTACCGGTCAGCGTCAGCGACGGGCTGCTCACCCTGGCGGTGGCCGACCCCTTCAACGACGAGGTGGTCGAGGAGCTCAGAAGCCTCAAGCGCATGGAGTTCAAGCGGGTGCTCGCCTCCCGCAGCGACATCCTGAAGATCCTGCGCGAGTTCTTCGGCTTCCGGGCTTCGGTGAAGGCGGCCGAACACGAGGTGGGGAACGCGGTCGACCTTGGGAACCTTGAGCAGTTCGTCAGGCTCAAGCTGGGGCACGACATCGAGGGGACCGACCGCAATATCGTCTCGGCGGTCGATTTTCTTTTGCAGTACGCCTTCGACCAGCGGGCGAGCGACATCCACATCGAGCCCAAGCGCGACAAGTCCCTGGTGCGCCTCAGGGTGGACGGCGTTTTGCACAACGTGCACGACGTGCCGCGCCAGCTGCACCCGCCCATGGTGTCGCGCATAAAGATGATGTCGCGCATGGACCTGGCCGAGAAGCGCCGCCCCCAGGACGGCAGGATCAAGACCAGCCACGGCGGCAAGGAGATCGAGCTGCGCGTCTCCACGCTTCCGGTTGCCTTCGGCGAGAAGGTGGTCATCAGGATCTTCGATCCCGACATCCTGATGCAGGAGCTCGACCAGATCGGTTTCTACCCGCGCGAGTTCCAGCTCTACAGCTCCTTCATCAGAAGGCCCAACGGCATCATCCTGGTCACCGGGCCGACCGGCAGCGGTAAGACCACCACGCTCTACTCGTCGCTCAGGGCGCTCTCCTCGCCCGAGGTCAACATCGTCACCGTCGAGGATCCCATCGAGATGGTGATGGAGGAGTTCAACCAGGTGGGGGTGCAAAGCGCGATCGGGGTCACCTTCGACAAGGTCCTGAGAAACATCCTGCGCCAGGACCCGGACATCATCATGATCGGCGAGATCCGCGACCGGGAGACTGCGGAGAACGCGGTACAGGCGGCGCTCACCGGGCACCTGGTGCTCTCCACGCTGCACACCAACGACGCACCCTCGTCGGTGACCCGGCTCATCGACCTGGGGGTGCCGCCGTTTTTGATCACCTCGACGGTGATCGGGATCATCGCGCAGCGCTTGTTGCGCAAGATCTGCCCTTCCTGCAAGAAGGAGCGGGACCTGTCGGCTGACGAGCTGGAGTACCTGGGACTCAGGAGGGCGGCGCGGGTCAATTTCGGGGAAGGGTGCGCCGAGTGCCGCGGCACCGGGTACCGCGGACGGACCGGGATCTTCGAAGTGCTCGAGGTGAACGAGAAGGTGCGTGCGGTGGTCAGCGAGAAACTCGACCTGGGGCAGTTGCAGGAGGTGGCGCGCAAGGACGGCCTGGTGCCGCTGCGCGACATCGCGATACGAAAGATGCTTGAGGGGGTAACCACCTACGAGGAGGTCATCGCGGTGACGGGGTGATAGTCCCGGCTGCCCGATTATTCCCCCCTCCCGACGGGAGATCGTCATGATCCATCCGGACGCAACAACTGAAACTGCTATCTTCGCCGGCGGCTGTTTCTGGTGCATGGAACCGGCGTTCGACAGGATTCCCGGGGTGGTCTCGGTGACCCCGGGCTATACCGGGGGCAACACCCGGGACCCCAGCTATCAGGAGGTCTGCTCCGGCGCTACCGGTCACCTCGAGGCGGTGCGGATCAGCTTCGACCCTCGGCAGGTAAGCTACCGTGAACTCCTCGAGGTCTTCTGGCGCAACATCGACCCCACCACCAAAAACCGCCAGTTCTGCGACTTCGGCACCCAGTACCAGACTGCCATCTTCTACACCAACGAGGACCAGCGCAAGGCTGCCGAGGCTTCCAAGAAGGAACTCGAGCAGTCAAGACCCTGGCCGATCGCCACCCAGTTGCGCTCCGCCAACCTCTTCTACCCCGCCGAGGAATACCACCACCAGTACTACCGGAAAAACCCGCTGAACTACCAGCGCTATCACGAAGGGTGCGGCCGCCGCGGCCGGCTCAAGGAACTCTGGGGAGAATAACTACCGGAGGGATGGGGGAGCGGAGACGCTCAGCCGAAGGTGACCCGGTTGCGTCCGGCCGTCTTGCTAGCGTACATGAGGGAGTCCGCGCGCTGCAGGATGGTTTCGGCAGTGTCACCGGTCTTGGCGAGGGTGGCGCCGATGGAGGCGGTGACCGAGAGCTTGCGGTCGCCGATCATGATGAAGGAGTTCTCGACGAAGGCGCGGATACGCTCGGCGATGATCTGGAAGTCGCGCTGACGGACGTTGTTGAGAATGGCCACGAATTCGTCGCCTCCCCAGCGGGAGATCACGTCCATGCGCCGCAGCAGGTTACTCACCGTCTTGGCCACCATGGCCAGCACTTCGTCCCCGATGGCGTGCCCGAAGTGGTCGTTCACCTCTTTGAAGGTGTCGACGTCGAAAAAGATCACCCCGAAAGGGATGCGGTCGCTCTGCCACTCGTAGATACGCGTCTTCAGGGTTATCTGGCCGTAGCGGCGATTCCCCACCTCGGTCAACGCGTCCAGGCACGCTTCCTTCTTCAGCGCTTCCAGTTCCCGCAACACGTGTAGTGATTGCGAATTGTCGGCGAACACCTCGATCGCCCCAACGACCTCTCCCTGCTTGTCCCTGATCGGCGTGGTGCGTACCGAGACCGGAACCCGGTGCCCCTGCTTGTGGTGCAGGTAGATGTTGCTGACCCGCTCCTGGCCGTCGCGCATGGTGGCGGAAAGCGGGCAGGCACTGAGGCAGAGGTTCTCCCCCTCGTCATCCAGGTGCTGCAGGATGTTGGCCGAACAGCACTTCCCCAGCACCTCGGCCTTCGTGAAGCCGGTGATCCGCTCGGCGCTTTTGTTCCAGAGGTAAATTCCCCGATCGCGGTCGACGCAGTACACCCCGTCGAAGAGCGACTCCAAGATCAGTTCGGGAGATGGAGTTGGCGGAGTTTTCATGGAGTCGGCCTCGTCGGGAGGTTGCAGCGGGTTGCGTTGCCGGTGATTGTCTTACGTTACGGCCTGTTTACACGACTTTTTCATAAATAACAAGTGTGTTCATGAAAGTCGGGAGGGCCGACACCCTTCTTGTGCCCCTCGGCGTAGTCTCAGCGGCAGCGGGGAACGGTGTAGGTCTTCTCCGTGCTTGCCCGGTCCACCACGACCAGGTACCCCCCCTCGCCATCGCTGGCGACCAGCACACCGTAATCGGCATACCCGGCACCTTGGGCGAGGCGGCAGGCGGTACCCCAGACCTCGTCGAGGTCGCGCACCCGGCAGCTGGGGACCTTGGCAAAACGCTGGCGGGCGTCCTTTTGCAGCCGCACCACGTGCACGTGGAGCTGGTCCTGGTCCCGGTTGCCGGCCGGGTTCACCGCCAGTGCGCGCTCGGCATCCACCGGTATCCTGCCCTGGGCGATGGCCCAGGCAAACTTCCAGATGCCGCCGGGACGCTTGGGGTCCTCGACGCCGGTCACCTTCGCGCGCGGCAGCACCAGCCCGTGCACGAACTCCTCGGGGCAGTCGCACATCTTGCGGTCGCGCAACGCCACGAACTCCGCGGTCTCCACCCAGACCTGGGTGGTATCGCGGCAGGCCTTCGCTGCGGCACACGGCGTGAAGTCCAGGGGCGCCCGGCAGGAATTGCAGTAGTCGGCCACGCGGGGATCGAGGCAGGTGTTAAGGATGGTCCACAGGACCTCCCGGTTGCCGGCGAAGGCGGACCCGGGGAGGGCAACCAGCAGCAAAAGCCAGAGGGAAACGGTGAGGAGGCGGCAGGGGAAACGTAGAACGGTCTTCATGGAACTCCTGGGGAGAATCAAAATAGCGGTTCACTGCCCGTATTCCAGGGGGAGGGGTGAGCGTCAAACGGTACGGGGACGCCGGAGCGTCCCCTGCTGCGTTCCCGCACCAGCGTGGGGACGAGTTGCTGCCTCGCGCGGGCTACTTCACGTCGACGTTGGAAACCACCACGATTCCGGACTCGGTGACCCGGTAGCCGCGGCGCCGGTCCTCGTCGTGGTCATAGCCGATCTCGGCGCCGTCGGGGACGGTGATGTTCTTGTCGATGATGGCCCGCTTGATCTTGGCGTGCCGGCCGACGTTCACGTTCTCGAAGAGGATGGAATCCTCCACCAGGCTGAAGCTGTTCACCTTGCAGCGCGGGGCCAGGATGGAACGACGCACCGTGCCGCCACTGGTGATGCAGCCGGCGCAGACGTAGGAATCGACATTCATCCCGCGGCGCTCCTCCTCGTCGAAGACCGTCTTCGCGGGCGGCAGGTTCCCCTGGTTGGTCAGGATCGGCCACTTGTAGTTGTAGAGGTTCAACTGCGGCGAGACGTTGATCAGGTCCATGTTCGCCTCGTAGTAGCTCTCGATGGTCCCCACGTCGCGCCAGTACCCCTTCTCCTCCGCCTTCATCCCCGGGATGATGTTGTCGTTGAAGTTGTAGGCGAACACCTTGTCCTTGTTCTCCAGCATCATGGGGATCACGTGCTTGCCGAAGTCGAGGTCTTCGTAGCGCTTGGCCCCCTCCTGCAGCACCTCGATGAGTTTCCTGGTCGAGAAGATGTAGTTCCCCATGGAGGCGAAGCAGGTGCTGCGCCCCGGGATAGGCTCGGGTTTTTTGGGCTTTTCGGTGAAGGCGGTGACCCGGTAGTCGTCGTCCACCGAGAAGACGCCGAAGCGGGTCGCCTCCTCGGCCGGCACTTCCAAGGCCGCCAGGGTCAGGTCGGCGCGGTTTCTGCGGTGGTAGTCGATCATCTGGCTGATGTCCATCTTGTAGATGTGGTCGCCGCCGAAGATCGCCACGTAGTCGGCATCCGAGGACTCCACGAAGCGCAGGTACTGCAGGATGGCGTCCGCGGTCCCCTTGAACCACGACTCGCTCTCGCTGCTGGTCTCCGGCGAGATGGCGACGTAGAACTCGCCCAGGCCGGTCCACTTGCCCCAGGACTCGCGGATGTGCTTGTTGAGCGAGAAGGCGCGGTACTGGGTGAGGATGTAGACCTTCTTGATCCCCGAGTTGAAAAGGTTGGAGAGCACGAAGTCGATGATCTTGTATTTGCCGCCGAACATGACGCTCGGCTTGGCCCGCCGGGTGGTGAGGGGGCTCAGTCGCTCACCTTTGCCGCCGGCCAGAACCATTGCGATGGTGTTCCTTCCGACATTGCTCATGGAATACATAGCGAGTCTCCTTGAATGAATTGCCAATTTCTACGCATTGCAATGCTGCCAGGTTCTGCCGGTCGTACTGGTACGTCAGCGCTAAGTTAAGGCTTGCCGTGCTTAGGCTTCTCGTTTTTCTGGAACACCACGTCCAGGGTGAGCTGCTTGCCGTCGCGCTCCACGGTAAGGGTGCTTTTCTGCCCCAGTTTTTTCTTCTTCAGCGCGTAGACCAGGTCGATGTTCTCTTTGAGCGGCTCGCCGTCCAGGGCCAGCAAGATGTCCCCCTCCTTCATCCCGGCACGCTCGGCGTTCGAGTTCGGGAGCACGCTCTGCACCCGCATGCCGCGCTGGTCCGGCGTGGACTCGTAGGCGATCCCCAGGCGCACGCTCGGCTCGGGGAGTTCCTCGTAGGCCTGGAAGTTGAGGAAATCGTAGGAGACGTTCGGGTAGCTCGGAAGCTCCACGTCCATGGTCTCCGGCTGTTCACTCCTGGTAATCGCGATCTCGTTGCCGCCGATCGTGACGTAAGAGGTGGGGATGCGGCGGAAAACCCGGCGCGGGATGCCGAAGCCGTGACCGACGTGGTTGCCGCCGGCGATCACCACCAGGTGCCGGTCCTTTCCTTGCGGGCTGGTCAGGAAACGGGCGGCGCTCTCGGCCATGGTCTCGTCCCACAGGGTCTGGGCCCGCACGAAGCCGTCCATCATCATCTTGCCGTGGCTGTGCCCCGCGAAGATACTCTCGGCCATGCCGCGCTGGTACGGGTCACCGAGGTCCATCTCGGGCAGGCGCGCCTTCAACTCGGGGGAAAGCTCCTCGAGCGGCATGTTGCTCACCGCCTGGGCCAAGTCCTTCTCGGCGTTGAGCGCGATGACCGGGATACGGTGCTCCTTGGCGTAGACGAGGAGATCGCGGTAGTAGCCGAAGTCCATCTTCCAGTTTTCGAACCAGTGCGATTCCCTCAGAAAGGCCTTCTCGTCGAGTTCGCCGGCCACCCACCGGTCCAGTACGGGCTGCTGCGAGCGGACGAACATCTCCATCCCCAGCGCCGCCTTGCCCGGGTGGCGCTCTTCCATGGCCTTCAGGACGTCCAGCTCGAGCCGGTGCGAGGCCGGGTTGTCGTGGGTCTCGCCAACGTAGACCACGCGGGCGTCGGCCGCTACCGAAAGCATCTGCTCGGGAGTCACCAGCACGCCGGTGGGGATATGCAAGATGTCGCCCACCTTGGGGGGCGCTGTCAGCGGGTAGGGATTCTGAGGATCACCCATGAAGCGCTTCACCGGAGGATGGCTGCAGCCGGTCATGGAAACAAGAGAAAAAGCCAGAACGAGGGGTAGTACGGAACGCAGGCATTTCATGTGCTCTCCAACCGAATTTGACTTCTATCTTTTGGTATGTGGGAATCAATCTTGGCAATTGTAGCAAAAAATCCGTCATCGGGTACTGCAGCAGGAATCTTTGTGTAGCTGCCCAAGCATCTCAGAGAGAACGAGTGCGCCCAAAGATAGATGCTGTTCACGACGACCCGGTTACTGAAGGTTCAACTTCAGAAGGTCGCGGTACCACAGAGGGATAAAAACTAATCCAGCAGGTTGGTGTTGTCAAGCTGTCGGCTGTGACTCTGGCCTTGATAGAAAAGATCGGAAACTATGGCAGTGCCAGGCCGATCCCACACGAAGAGCCCCTATATTTCCAGTGGCTTGTAGCGACGGGGCGCCCGGGCTGCCGGGGGATTCCGCGAGGCGCACAGCCTGGCTCAGTTTCGTTGGGAAAGCATAGCACACGAATTCATGAAAATAAACTATAAAAATGTTGAGCAGCGACCGTAAGATGCGAACCGTTAGACCGTTTTTGGTAGACGTACATTAGAATGCGAACCGGGATGTTTCGGATAGCGGGGGCAGAGCTGCCAAAACCGGGTATGCCTTGCCTTGAACGTTTTTGGAGCTTCGAAACACAACTATGTAGTCCTGCATTTACTTTTTGGAGCTCAAAAAACAGACATTGAGTCTGTTCTTTTATTGGGGAGTGACCTCGTGCATTTGGTCGTCGAGGAAACATCTTTGGGTTATCTCGTGCAATTATTTCGCTCAATCATTGCAGAAGGCGATCTTGTGTTGCAAAAGAGCGCGTCGTGTGGGGCGTGGACCGGGTGCAGGAGAAACTTCGCCTTCCGTTGTGCAAAAGGTGACAGGCCGGGTGCCCGTTTGCCGTGCTCGTAGGCGGTGTATGGGGGCGTTAAACCTAAGTTTAAGGGGCTTTTTGTGTTGACAATATGTGACCTCACAAATAGAATCCATCCTTCAATACTTACTGGAGGTTTGCGGAAATGGGAAAGGCTTTTAAAGTGGCGGTACTGCCGGGCGACGGCATTGGTCCGGAGGTCATGGCAGAGGCACTCAAGGTGCTGGACGCAGTTGAAAAACGCTACGATGTCACTTTTGAACGCACCCACGCCAACGTCGGCGGAGCGGGGATCGACCTGGAAGGGAAAGCGCTTCCCGAGACCACCGTCAACATCTGCAAGGCTTCCGATGCCATCCTGTTCGGCTCGGTGGGCGGCCCCAAGTGGGAGACCCTGCCGCCGGACGAGCAGCCCGAGCGCGGTGCGCTGCTCCCCTTGAGAAAGATCTTCGGCCTCTACGCCAACCTGCGTCCGGCCATCATCTTCCCGTCCTTGACCGCCGCTTCCTCGCTGAAGGAAGAGGTGATCGCCGGCGGTTTCGACATCCTGGTGATCCGCGAACTGACCGGCGGGATCTACTTCTCGCAGCCCAAGGGGATCGAAGGGGCCGGCCGCGAGCGCGTCGGCGTGGACACCATGCGCTACAGCGTCCCGGAGATCGAGCGCATTGCGCATGTCGCTTTCCAGGCGGCCCGGAAGCGCGGCAAGAAGGTCTGCTCCATCGACAAGGCGAACGTCCTCTCCACCTCGGTGCTCTGGCGCGAGATCGTCATCGGCATCGGCAAGGAATACCCGGACGTCGAGCTCTCCCACATGTACGTGGACAACGCGGCCATGCAGCTGGTAAAGTGGCCCAAGCAGTTCGACGTCATGCTCTGCGAGAACATGTTCGGCGACATCCTCTCCGACGAGGCCGCCATGCTGACCGGCTCGTTGGGGATGCTCCCCTCGGCGTCTCTCGCTGAAGGGACCTTCGGCATGTACGAGCCCTCCGGCGGTTCCGCACCCGACATCGCCGGCCAGGGGATCGCAAACCCGATTGCCCAGATCCTCTCCGCGGGGATGATGCTGCGTTACTCCTTCGGGATGATCGAGGCGGCCGACGCCATCGACAACGCCGTCGCCAAGGTGTTGGACCAGGGGTACCGCACCCGCGACATCTACCAGGACAAGGCGGGCCTGAAGCTGGTGAACACCAAGGAGATCGGTGACGCCATCATCGCCTACCTCTAGTCCTGCACCGGGCCGGGTCTGTACCAGCACTATCTAGAACTGTAATTACATACGTCGAAAAGGAGTTCCCCTATGAAAGTCGGACTTGTCGGTTGGCGTGGCATGGTAGGTTCGGTCCTCATGCAGCGGATGCAGGAGGAGAACGATTTCGCCGGTATTGAGCCGGTATTCTTCACCACCTCGCAGGTGGGGCAGCAAGCTCCCCTGAATGCCGGGACCCTGAAGGACGCCTCGGACATCGCCGAGCTGAAGAAGCTGGATGTGATCATCACCTGCCAGGGCGGCGACTACACCAAGGCGGTGCGTCCGGAACTGGCCAAGGCCGGCTGGCAGGGGTACTGGATCGACGCGGCGAGCACCCTGCGCATGGAGAAGGATGCCGTGATCATCCTCGACCCGGTGAACCGCAACGTGATCGACCAGGCGCTGAAAAACGGGATCAAGGACTACATCGGCGGCAACTGCACCGTGAGCCTCATGCTGATGGGTCTGGGCGGGCTGTTCCGCGCCGGGCTGGTGGAGTGGATCTCCTCCATGACCTACCAGGCTGCCTCGGGTGCCGGCGCTCCCAACATGCGCGAGCTCCTCTGCCAGATGGGTGTCCTGCACGGGTCGGTCTGCGACCACCTGGCGAACCCCTCCTCGGCGATCCTGGAGATCGACCGCAAGGTGACCGCCGAGCTGCGCGGCGACGTGCTGCCCAAGAAAGAGTTCGGGTTTGCCCTCGCCGGCAACGTGCTCCCCTGGATCGACCGTGAAGTCGAGGATGGCCAGAGCCGCGAGGAGTGGAAAGGCTACGCCGAGACCAACAAGATCCTCGGCACCGCAAACCCGATTCCGGTGGACGGCATCTGCGTGCGCGTGGGGGCCATGCGTTGCCACAGCCAGGCGCTGACCATCAAGCTCAACAAGGACGTGCCGATCGGCGAGATCGAGGAGCTCATCAAGAACGACAACCAGTGGGTGAAACTGGTCCCCAACAACAAGGCCGACACCCTGGCGCAGCTTACCCCGGCAGCGATCAGCGGTTCGCTCACCGTGCCGGTGGGGCGCTTGCGCAAGATGAAGATGGGGCCGCAGTACCTTTCGGCCTTCACCTGCGGTGACCAGCTCCTGTGGGGCGCTGCAGAGCCGCTGCGCCGCATGCTGCAGATCTTGAAGGAGCGTTAAACCCTAAACCTCAGCACACGGATGGCGCGGAACCCAGGGCAAAACAGCAGATACCCCTTTTAAGGGCCTGGTCGGCTCCGCTTTCGTGGTTTCCGGCAGTTTCCGCGTGCCGACTTTGTGTGGTAGTAATCAAACGGAGCGCGTCCCCCGGGCAGCACAGCGGGGGGCGCGCTCCCGTTTTTGTCTAAAGGAGAAGTCGCATGAGCAGGAAATACAACGTAGCCATCGTCGGCGCTACCGGCGCAGTCGGTACCCAGATGCTCGAGTGCCTCGAAGAACGCGAGTTCCCGGTTGCCACCCTCAAACTTTTGGCCAGCAAGCGCAGCGCCGGGAAGGTCCTGGAGTTCCAGGGGAAGGCGGTGCCGGTTGAGGAGTTGACCCACGACTCCTTCGAGGGGATCGACATCGCTCTCTTCTCGGCAGGAGGCGCGCGCTCCGAGGAGTTCTGCCCTTCGGCGGCCAAGGCCGGCGCGGTCTGCATCGACAACTCGAGCGCCTGGCGTATGAACCCGGAGGTGCCGCTGGTGGTTCCGGAGGTGAATCCCGAGGCGCTTTCAGGCTACACCAGGAAAGGGATCATCGCCAACCCGAACTGCTCGACCATCCAGATGCTGGTGGCCCTCAAGCCGCTGCACGACTTTGCCACCATCAAGCGCATCGTGGTCTCCACCTACCAGGCGGTTTCCGGTACCGGCAATAAGGCCATCGACGAACTGCGTGTCCAGACCGGCGAGCTTCTGAACGGTCGCCCGGCCAACAGCGAGGTGTATCCGCACCGGATCGCCTTCAACTGCCTGCCGCAGATCGACGCCTTCCTCGAAAACGGCTACACCAAGGAAGAGATGAAGATGGTGAACGAGACCCGGAAGATAATGGGGGATGCCATCAAGACCTCGGCGACCTGTGTCCGGGTGCCGGTATTCTTCGGGCACTCCGAGTCGATCAATATCGAGACTGAGAAGAAGCTCAGCGTCGAAAAGGCACGTGAGCTTCTGGAAGATGCCCCGGGCGTGGAACTGGTGGACGACCCGGCCGAGCACGAGTACCCGATGGCGATGGACGCGGCTGGCGCGGACGCCGTACTGGTTGGACGCCTGCGCGAGGATCTCTCTCTCGAGAACGGCCTCAACCTCTGGGTGGTTGCCGACAACGTCCGCAAGGGTGCCGCGACCAACGCGGTGCAGATCGCCGAACTCTTGATCGAGAAGTACCTGAAGTAGTATTTATGTTGAGGCACAGGCGGCGCTCATTTCTGCCCCCCGGTGGTGATCCCGTTCCCCCGCCCCTTGCGGGTGGGGGAAGCTGCCACATCCTCCACTGTGGGCCGTAAGGATTGTCATCAAGAAAAGGAACCACGGTAGTACATGCGCCACATCAAGCTCACCATAGAATACGAGGGCACCGCCTACGCCGGGTGGCAGGTGCAGCCCAACGGGCTTACCGTCCAGGAGGTCGTGGAGGGAGCGCTCGTGCAGATGCTCGGCACGCCGACCAAGCTGCGCTCCTCGGGGCGCACCGACGCCGGCGTGCATGCGCGCGGCATGGTGGCCTGTTTCACCACCGAAAAGGCGCTGCCGCTGCGGGCCTTCCGCGAGGGGCTCAATACGCTCCTGCCGCCCGATATCGCGGTGCGTGAGGCCTGCGAGGTGTCGCTTGCCTTCAACCCGCGTTCGGATGCCTCTTGCAAGCACTACCGCTACTCGATCCTGCTCGACCCGCTGCGCTCGCCCTTGGCACGCCACATCGCCTGGCGCATCGGGATGCCGCTCGATCTCGACGCCATGCGCTTAGCCGCAGCCCATTTCGTGGGCGAGCACGACTTCAACGCCTTTCGTGCCTCCAACTGCGTGGCCAAGACCACGGTCCGTACCATCTATTCCGTGGAGCTGGTCCAGGACGGTTCCTGGCTGCACATCGACGTGAACGGGAACGGGTTTCTGAAGAACATGGTGCGGGTCATGGTGGGGACGCTGGTGGAAGTGGGGCAGGGGAAAAGGCCGCCCGAAGACATCGCGCGCCTGCTTGTCGAGCGGGACCGCCAGGTTTCCGGACAGACCGCGCCCCCCCACGGGCTCTGTCTCATGCGGGTCTTTTACCACGAGGATCCTTTGTCTTGACATTTTTGTGTTGACATGCGTTCGCGTTTCGATTAGATTTTCAACTTTCCGTAATCCGAGTGCACATTCCAGATAGCTGTGAGGTTTCAATGAAGACGACGCAAGTTGCTAAAAAAGAAGAAGTGACCAGGGACTGGTATCTGGTCGACGTGGACAATAAGGTGCTGGGCCGTGTCGCTACTGAGATTGCCAACGTCCTGCGTGGCAAGAACAAGCCGACCTTCACCCCGAGTGTCGACACTGGCGACTTCGTCGTTGTTGTCAACGCCGCGAAGATCGCGCTGACCGGCAAGAAGATGGCCGACAAGACCTACTACTCGCACTCCTCTTTCCCGGGTGGCCTCAAAGAGGTTACTGCTGGTAAGTTGATCGAGAAGAAGCCGGAAGAACTGCTCAAGAAAGCCGTGAAGGGCATGCTGCCGAAGAACAAGCTGGCCCGTCACATGATGAAGAAGCTGAAGATCTATGCAGGCGACACCCATCCGCACGCCGCCCAGCAGCCGAAAAATCTGAACATCTAATTCGTTCTAGGAGATATACAAATGGCAGCAGCAACCTTTTATGCAACTGGCAAAAGGAAATCCTCGATCGCCCGTGTCTGGATCAAGCCCGGCTCCGGTGTGATCACCGTCAACACCAAGACTCTCGACCAGTACTTCGGTCGCGAAACTTCCAAGATGGTTGTTAAGCAGCCGCTGGAACTGACTGAGAATGTCGGCAAGTTCGACATCTTCGTTACCGTCAAGGGTGGCGGCGATTCCGGCCAGGCTGGCGCCATCAAGCACGGCATCACCAAGGCCCTCATCGAGGCCGATGCCGATCTCCGCGGTACGCTGAAGAAAGCCGGGTTCATCACCCGTGACTCGCGTATCAAAGAAAGAAAGAAATACGGCAAGAAAGCTGCACGCGCAAGCTTCCAGTTCTCCAAGCGTTAATTCGCTGGCGAGGGCGCTGTTTCATTGCAAAGGAGGAACCCGCGAGGGTTCCTCCTTTTGCTGTTTGGACAAGGGGATGTTCAAAGGCAGGTTCTCTGTGCTACGTTCTCCGTTCTACACTCTCTCGAGAGGCTGCGTGCGCATGGTCGGCTTCGCGCCGATAGGTGGCACAGGCCTCTGACATAGAATAGATAACCTGTGAACTGTTTTTCCTGGGAGGTTTTTTATGCTTAAGGTCGCTGTTGTTGGTGCCAGTGGTTATACCGGTGTCGAGCTGCTGAGAATACTCTATGCGCACCCCGAGGTGGCGGTTACCTGTGTCACCTCCGAGCAGAATGCCGGCAAGCCGGTAAGCTCGGTGTTTCCGACCTTGCGCGGGCGCATCGACCTGCCGCTGGAAAACCTGGAGCCGATAGGCATCTCGGAGAAGGTGGATGTGGTCTTCACCGCGCTGCCGCACAAGGCCGCCATGGAAGTGGTCCCGACCTTCCTGAAGATGGGGAAGGACGTGGTCGATCTCTCTGCCGACTACCGCTTGCGCGACGCCGATATTTACGGCCAGTGGTATGAAAAGCATATGAACCCGGAGCTGCTCTCCAAGGCGGTGTACGGCATTCCGGAGCTGCGCCGCGATGTGATCCGCGAGGCCTCGCTGATCGCCAATCCCGGCTGCTACCCGACCAGCACCATCCTTGGCCTGGCGCCGCTGTTGAAAAACAAGCTCATCGATCCGAAGTCAATCATCGTCGATGCCAAATCGGGCGTTTCCGGTGCGGGCCGCGGTGCCAAGGTCGACAACCTGTACTGTGAAGTGAACGAAGGATTCAAACCGTACGGTGTGGGGGGCGTCCATCGTCACATCCCCGAGATCGAGCAGGAGCTGTCGATTCTTAACGGGGCGCCGCTCGCCATCTCCTTTACGCCGCACCTGGTCCCGATGGACCGCGGCATCCTGGCGACGATCTACAGCACTCCGCTGAAGAGTGCCACTGCCGCAGAGCTGGTTGAACTCTACCAGGCGTTCTACGATGGCGAGCCGTTTGTGAGGGTGCTGCCGGAAGGGAGCTTCCCCTCGACGGCGTTTGTGCGCGGCTCGAACTTCTGCGACATCGGCGTCACCGTGGACCAGCGCACCGGGCGGATCATCGTGGTGTCGGCGATCGACAACCTGGTGAAGGGGGCCTCGGGGCAGGCGGTGCAGAACATGAACCTGATGTGCGGCCTGCCGGAGACGCTGGGGCTCGACTTTTTGCCGATTTTCCCGTAACCGTTTTGCAGTAACACCCTTATCGGACCGATCGGTCGGATCAGACTGGTCGGTCCGGTGAAAAAACCATGAAACAGCATCCCGAAAATCCCTCAGTACCCCCGCAGTTTCTCCCCATGACCCTGGCCGAAGCCAGGTCCCGCGGCTGGAACGAACTCGACGTCATCTTCGTTACCGGCGACGCCTACGTGGATCACCCCGCTTTCGGCGTGCCGCTCTTGGCGCGCCTTTTGGAGAGCACGGGGCTCAAGGTCGGCATCATCGCCCAGCCCGACTGGCGCAGCAAGGACGCTTTCATGGCCCTGGGGCGCCCACGCCTGTTCTTTGCGGTGGCCGCCGGCGCCATGGACTCGATGGTCGCCCACTACACCCCGGCCCGCAAGCTGCGCCGCGACGACGCCTACACCCCCGGAAACCGCCACGGCGCCCGCCCCAACCGCGCCACCATTATCTACACCTCGCGACTGAAAGAGGCCTACCGCGACACCCCGGTGGTCATCGGCGGCATCGAGGCGAGCCTGCGCCGCTTTGCCCACTACGACTTCTGGGAAGACAAGGTGCGCCGCTCGGCACTCTTCGACGCCAAGGCCGACCTCTTGGTGTACGGCATGGGGGAAACTCCCCTGCTGGAGCTGGTGGCCCGACTCATGGCTGGCGAACCCTTTGCTTCGATCAGGGATATTCGTGGAACTGCCGTTGCCGCATCGACCCGGCCGGAGGCTGCGGAGGTTGGTGAGTGCGTGGAGTTGCCGAGCTACGAGGACGTCAGTGCCGACAAGGCACGTTATGCCGAGGCGTTTCGACTGCTGAGTGGTGAGCAGAATCCGGGGTGCGCCAAAACGGTACTGCAGCGTCACGCAAGCCGCTACCTGGTGTGCAATCCGCCGGCACAGCCTCTGTCGCAGAAGGCGCTGGACGCCCTCTACGCGCTGCCGTTTGTGAAGGCTCCCCATCCCAGTTACCGTGAGCCGATTCCCGCCTACGAGCAGATCCGCACCTCGATAACCACGCACCGCGGCTGTTTCGGCGGGTGTGCCTTCTGTGCCATCACGCACCATCAGGGAAAGACGATCCAGTCCCGCAGCGAAGCAAGCGTATTGCAGGAACTGGAGCGGCTTGCCAAGCTTCCCTGGTTCCGTGGCTCGGTGAGCGACCTGGGCGGGCCGACTGCCAACATGTTCGGTCTCTCCTGCGGCGATGCCAAGGCTGGCGCGGTCTGTCGCCGGGAGAGCTGTCTCTATCCCCAGCCCTGTCGTAACCTCGTCACCAATGATGCCTCCAGTTCGCGTCTCCTGGTGAAGGCTCGTAAGGTCTCCGGTGTGAAGAACATCGCGGTTTCGTCGGGGGTGCGGTACGACCTGCTGGAGCGCCAGCCGAACTACCTGCGTGAACTCGTCGAGCACCACGTGAGCGGGCTCCTGAAGGTGGCGCCCGAACATCTCTCGGACCGGGTGACTGCGGCGATGCGCAAGCCGGGACGGGAAAGCTTCGTCCGCTTCAGGGATGCCTTCCTGAAACAGAGCGCCCAGAAAGGGAAACGACAGTACATCGTCCCGTACTTCATCTCGGGCCATCCCGGATGCACCTTGTCGGACATGGTGGACCTCGCGCTGCAGCTTCGGCGCTGGAACATGGCGGTGGAGCAGGTGCAGGACTTCACCCCCACGCCCGGGACGCTATCGACCTGCATGTACCACACGGGGGTGGATCCTTTCACCAGGCAACAGGTCTACGTGGCGAAGACGGACCGTGAAAAGGGTTTGCAGAAGGCGCTGTTGCTCTATCACCTGCCGGACCAGCGCAAGCTCTGCCTTGAGGCGCTCAGGGAGTGTGGCAGGGAAGATGCCGCAGCCGAGCTGTTCGGTGCTGGTGAGGGGCATGTGCGTAACAGTGGTGGTAGTGGGAAAAACGCCGGAGCTGCTGGCCGCTCCAGTGGCGGCCGCACTGGCGGTAACGGCTCGGGCGGTGCTGGTGGTGCCAGTGCCGGTACTTCCAGTCGCAGCGCAGGTGGCAAGCGTGACGGCGGTGATCGCCGGCGCTGATGTCGCCACTTCCCTGCGAAAGCCTAAAATTCCCTCCCTCCGAGGGCGAGGGCGAGTTTTAGGGGGGGCTGAAGAGAGAGCTCGGTGCGAGTGCCAAGGCTGACTGAGGGTGACGTGGGTGGGTAGCGTACACCAGCCCCTTCGCACTATTTCGCCTCTCTCGCCATTCTCGTCACTTGCGCGAAAACCCGCAGTCGATATACTACTGGCTTTCGCGCGACCGGCGCCACCGGGGATTCCGCTCGAGACACTTCGCCGAAAAAAATTCAGTGTCGCGAAAAAATTTTGTTGACTTAGATCTGGGTTTGCTATAGAACAGGGATTCGCTTCGCCCAACGAGAACGGGCGCTGCGTAGCGGACGATGATAGGCTGGCGTAGCTCAATTGGTAGAGCAGCTGACTTGTAATCAGCAGGTTGCGGGTTCGAGTCCCATCGTCAGCTCCAGTTCTTTTGCACAGCATGAACAGGTAGGCACACCGTCTGGAGGGATTCCCGAGCGGCCAAAGGGAACAGACTGTAAATCTGTCGTCATCGACTTCGGAGGTTCGAATCCTCCTCCCTCCACCACCAACCCTGCAGATGAGATGGGCATCTGCTCGAGTCCAGGAGACCTTGAACGGTCGCGGAACTGGTAAGGGCGAGGGCACGTTGATTCAAACAACTTCGCTTCACGCTGTCATTGGCGGGAATAGCTCAGTTGGCTAGAGCGTCAGCCTTCCAAGCTGAGGGTCGCGGGTTCGAGTCCCGTTTCCCGCTCCAATAACTAGATAAGCCCACATAGCTCAGTAGGCAGAGCACTTCCTTGGTAAGGAAGAGGTCACCGGTTCGAATCCGGTTGTGGGCTCCACTCCCCTCAGTAAAATCGCATTCACATACTAAACGCTGTTGTATATAATTGAAAAGCTGTCAAGTAGTTACCTCAGGGAGGATTCCTCATGGCAAAAGCGAAATTTGAAAGAACTAAGCCGCATGTCAACATTGGCACCATCGGTCACGTTGACCACGGCAAAACCACCCTGACCGCTGCTATCACCAAGGTGCTGGCCGGTAAAGGCCAGGCTGAGTTCAAAGCATTCGACCAGATCGACAACGCCCCGGAAGAGCGCGAGCGTGGTATCACCATCGCTACCGCCCACGTTGAGTACGAGACCGACAAGCGTCACTACGCTCACGTCGACTGCCCGGGCCACGCCGACTACGTTAAAAACATGATCACTGGTGCTGCCCAGATGGACGGCGCTATCCTGGTTGTTTCCGCAGCTGACGGCCCGATGCCGCAGACCCGCGAGCACATCCTCTTGGCTCGTCAGGTTGGCGTTCCCTACATCGTCGTGTTCCTGAACAAGGCCGACATGGTGGACGACGAAGAGCTCCTCGAACTGGTCGAGCTGGAAGTTCGCGAACTGCTCTCCTCCTACGACTTCCCGGGCGACGACGTACCCATCATCAAGGGTTCCGCTCTGAAAGGCCTGGAAGGCGACAAAGGGCCCCTGGGCGAGGAAGCCATCATCGCTCTCATGGACGCCGTTGACGCGTATATCCCGGAGCCGGTGCGCGCCATCGACAAGCCGTTCCTGATGCCGGTCGAAGACGTGTTCTCCATCTCCGGTCGCGGTACCGTTGCTACCGGCCGTGTTGAGCGCGGTATCGTGAAAGTCGGCGAAGAGATCGAGATCGTCGGCATCAAGAAAACCGCCAAGACCACCGTTACCGGTGTCGAGATGTTCCGCAAACTCTTGGACGAAGGTCGCGCTGGCGACAACATCGGCGCCCTGCTGCGCGGTGTGAAGCGTGAAGAGATCGAGCGTGGCCAGGTTCTGGCCAAGCCGGGCTCCATCACCCCGCACACCAAGTTCAAAGCCGAAGCCTACATCCTCTCCAAAGAGGAAGGCGGCCGTCACACCCCGTTCTTCAACGGCTACCGTCCGCAGTTCTACTTCAGGACCACCGACGTGACCGGCGTGGTTGACCTCGAAGCAGGCGTCGAGATGGTTATGCCGGGCGACAACGTCTCCGTGACCGTCAACCTGATCACCCCGATCGCCATGGACGAAGGTCTGCGCTTCGCAATCCGCGAAGGCGGCCGTACCGTCGGCGCCGGCGTGGTTGCTTCGATCATCGAGTAAGGCCAGTATTTATCGGCGTTGCGGGTCGCTCTTTCAGGGCTGACCCGCAACGCAGAATTTGTTTTAAAAGGATAGGGACATGCCAAGAGATATCATCACGCTGGGCTGCACCGAGTGCAAGCAGCGTAACTACACCACGACCAAGAACAAGAAAAACACCCCGCAGAAACTGGAGTTCAGCAAGTACTGCCGTTTCTGCCGCAAGCATACTCCGCACAAAGAAACGAAGTAGTTACAATTTGAGATCTGAGCTCAAGCTCGGATCTCCGCCGCAGGCCAGTAGCTCTAACGGCTAGAGCACCGGTCTCCAAAACCGGGTGTTGGGGGTTCGAATCCCTCCTGGCCTGCCATTTTATTTCACGTCCCCCCCAAAGCCTCGGGCGGAGGGGGACCGTACCCCCGCAGCCTCGGCTAAGGGGGATTATCAAGTGTGGGGTGTCACAGTGCTCGCGAAAACAAAGAATTTCTTTGAGGAAGTGCAGGCCGAGCTTGCCAAGGTGACTTGGCCGACCCGCAAGGAAACGTTTTCTACTGCCCAGGTTGTCGTCGTTATCATCGTTCTCATCTCGTTATATCTTGGCGCCTGCGACGTGGTCCTTGCAAAGCTCATCAGGTCGATCCTTCGCTAGAGGACTAATACATGGCACATAAATGGTACGGCGTTCACACCTACTCCGGGTTCGAGAACAAGGTGCGGCTCTCGCTTGCAGAGCGCATCAAACAGCTCGAAATGGAGGAGTTCTTCGGGGAGATTCTCATCCCGTGCGAGACCGTCGTCGAACTTAAAAAAGGGGAGAAGAAAACCTCCTCCCGCAAATTCTTCCCGGGGTACATCCTGGTCAACATGGAGCTGAACGACGACACCTGGCACGTGGTCAAAGAGACCGCCAAGGTGACCGGCTTCGTGGGTGGCAACAACCCGTTCCCGATCCCCGACGATGAAGTGAACAAGATCACCCGCAGGATGGAAGAGGGCGCTGAAAAGCCCCGTCCCAAGGTGCTCTTCGAGGTGGGCGAGACGGTACGCGTTATCGACGGCCCGTTCCTCAACTTCTCCGGCGTGGTCGAGGACGTCAAGCCCGACAAAGGGAAGCTGAGAGTCATGGTAAGCATCTTCGGCCGTGCGACGCCGGTCGAGCTTGAGTTCATGCAGGTAGAGAAGCAGTAGGATCACCCGCTGCTGCCAATAGATTGTAGAATCAGGAACGATTCAAAGGAGTAGGAAGATGGCTAAGAAAATTACCGGATACATCAAGCTGCAGGTCCCCGCTGGGAAGGCCAACCCGTCCCCCCCGATCGGACCGGCACTCGGTCAGCACGGCGTCAACATCATGGAGTTCTGCAAAGCGTTCAACGCGAAGACCCAGGGCGATGAGCCCGGCACCGTCACTCCGGTGGTCATCACCGTCTACGCGGACCGCTCCTTCACCTTCATCACCAAGACCCCGCCGGCTCCGAACCTGATCAAGAAGGCTCTCGGCCTGGCCAGCGGCTCCGCGGTCCCTAACAAGACCAAGGTCGGCAAACTGACCAAGGAGCAGGTGCGCGAGATCGCGATGAAGAAGATGCCGGACCTCAATGCCGCGAGCATCGAGGCTGCAATGAAGACCATCGAAGGCACCGCGCGCAGCATGGGCGTCGAGATAGCTTAAGAATAAAGAGAGGGTTAACAGAAATGGCAACGACTAAAAAGCTTAAAGAAGCTTCTGCAAAGATCGACAGGAGCAAAAGCTATCCCCTCAGTGACGGCCTTGAGCTGGTGAAGGGCGCAGCTTTCGCGAAGTTCGACGAGACCGTCGACGTCGCGGTGAAGCTGGGCGTCGATCCCCGCCACGCGGACCAGATGGTGCGCGGCGCGGTAGTGCTCCCCAACGGTCTGGGCAAGGACGTTCGCGTCCTGGTCTTCGCCAAGGGCGAGAAGGAAAAAGAGGCTCGCGACGCTGGCGCCGATTACGTCGGCGGCGACGACCTGGTCGCCAAGATCCAGGGCGGCTGGTTCGAGTTCGATACCGCTATCGCTACCCCCGACATGATGGGTGTGGTCGGTAAGATCGGTAAGCTCCTCGGCCCCCGCGGCCTGATGCCGAACCCGAAAGTCGGTACCGTAACCTTCGATCTGGCCCGCGCTATCAAGGAGTCCAAGTCCGGTAAGGTCGAGTTCCGCGTCGAGAAGGCCGGTATCGTACACGCCCCGGTTGGCAAGGTTTCCTTCCCGGCCGAGACGCTGCGCCAGAACGTGGCTGCCCTCCTGGAAGCTCTCCAGAAGGCGAAGCCGGCTGCCGCAAAAGGGACCTACATGAAGAAGGTGAGCATCTCCTCCACCATGGGCCCCGGCGTCAACATCGATCTCGCCGACATCGGCGCGATCTTGAAATAAAAAGTTTCACTTAAGCTGTAAAGCCAAAGTCAAAGACAGTTGGTGCTGATCCAGGTTACGTGTGGGAGAGGCTTAATCGCCTAGCGCGGCCAGCCGAGACTAAGGGGAATATGTTGTGGAGTTATCCGCAACTTCCTGACTTTGGCGGGGTTTCGGCCCCTATACCAAAAGAAAGGAGGAAGGCGCTTGAATAAGGAAAGCAAATCAGTACTTGTTGCCGAGATGCACGACAAGCTCCTGAGGGCGCAGGCAATCTTTGCCGCCGATTTCCGCGGCATGACCGTGGGCCAGGCAACCGATCTCAGGAACGAGCTGCGCAAGGCGAACGTCGAGTACAAGGTCGTCAAGAACACCCTGCTCGAGATCGCCGCAAAGGGCACCGACAAAGAAGGTCTGAACCCCTTCTACAAAGGCCCCACCGCGATCGCTCTGAGCTACGACGATCCCGTCGCTGCTGCCAAGGTTCTGTCCAAGTTCAACAAGGATGCAACCATTCCCTTCAAATTGAAGGGTGCGGTGCTCACCGGCAAAACCATCGACGTCAACGACATCCAGGCCCTTGCCGATCTGCCGAGCCGCGAAGTTCTTCTCGCGAAAATGCTGGGCAGCATGCAGGCACCGGTCCAGAACTTCGTCGGCGTTCTGGCAGCCATTCCGGGCGGCTTCGTGCGTGCCCTGGACGGCATTCGTGCACAGAAAGCTGGCAACTAACCACCAACTACTGACACACTAAACATATTCCCTGGAGGAAAGAAGAAATGGCTATCACCAAAGAAGAAGTAATCAGCTTTATCGAGAACATGACCGTCCTGGAACTTGCTGGCCTCGTGAAAGAGCTCGAAGAGAAGTTCGGCGTTTCCGCTGCTGCTCCGGTTGCCGTTGCTGCTGTTGGCGCTGCTCCGGCTGCTGCTGAGGCTGCTGAAGAGCAGACCGAGTTCGACGTCATCCTGAAAAGCGCTGGCGCCAACAAGATCGCAGTCATCAAGGTCGTGCGCGGCCTGACCTCCCTGGGCCTCAAAGAAGCCAAGGACCTGGTTGACGGCGCTCCGCAGCCGGTCAAAACCGGCATCTCCAAAGCCGAAGCTGACGACGCCAAGAAGCAGCTGGTCGAAGCAGGCGCTGAAGTTGACGTCAAGTAAGTAAGCCAGCTCCGATCTTCATCCAAGCCAAGGTCGCTTTTTGCGGCCTTGGCTGTTCCATTTTTAGGTTGAGGCCGCTTCACCCACGCCTCCCGCAGCAAAAAGCAGGATTTCCCAAGGGGGTGAAGGTCTTTCCAAGGCGTTCACCAAAGGAGAAGAAATGGCTTATTCAATCGCGAATAACCCCCTGTTGCGCAAAAACTTCGCCAAGATCGAAAAGATCATCGACATACCGAACCTTATCGACATCCAGAAGAATTCCTACAAGAGATTCCTCCAACTCGACACGCCTGTGGATGCACGCAAGAACTCCGGTCTGGAAGCGGTGTTCAGAAGCGTGTTTCCCATCAAGGACTTTAGCGACACGGCCTCGCTTGAGTACGTCTCGTACTCGCTGGGCGCGCCCAAGTACGACGTGGAAGAGTGCCACCAGCGCGGGATGACGTTTGCTGCCCCGATGAAGGTGAAGGTGAGGCTGGTCGTCTGGGATGTCACCAAGGACCCCGGTAGCCGTTCGATCCGAGACATCAAGGAACAGGAGGTCTATTTCGGCGAAATCCCGCTGATGACCGACAACGGGACCTTTATCATAAACGGCACCGAGCGCGTTATCGTGAGCCAGTTGCACCGCTCGCCGGGCGTGTTCTACGACCACGACAAGGGGAAGACCCACTCTTCCGGCAAGGTGCTCTACTCGGCCCGCGTGATCCCGTATCGCGGTTCGTGGCTTGACTTTGAATTTGACCATAAAGACATCCTTTATGTTCGCATAGACCGTCGTCGCAAGATGCCGGCCACCGTGCTCCTGAAGGCACTGGGCTACTCCAACGACGCGCTGATCAACTACTTCTACAAGTCCGAGGAAGTCCAGGTCGGCGAGAACGGCGCACTCACGAAGCTCGTGGATGCTGAGCTCCTCTCCAACCAGAAGGCGATGGTCGACATCGTGAACCCGGCAACCGGCGAGGTGATCCTCAAGGCGAACCGCAAGTTCACCAAGGCCGCGCTGAGGAAGATGGCCGAGAACGGCATCAAGGAGATCCCGATCACCATCGAGGAGATCGTCGGGAAGGTCGCTTCCCACGACATCTTCGACCCGGCTACCGGCGAGATCCTGGCCGAGTGCAACGAGGAGCTGACCCAGGCGAAGATCGAGGAGATCATCCAGAAGGGGATCGCCAGCTTCCAGGTGCTCTTCATCGACAACCTGCACGTCACCTCGAGCCTCAGGGACACCATCCTGATCGACAAGATCGGCTCCACCGACGAGGCGCTCATCGAGATCTACCGCCGTCTGCGTCCGGGCGATCCGCCGACCCTGAAGAGCGCTTTGGTACTCTTCGACAACCTGTTCTTCAACGCCGAGCGCTACGACCTCTCCGCCGTAGGCCGCCTGAAGTTGAACTACAAGCTGGGCGTGGACGTGCCGCTTGACTGCATGACGCTCACCCGCGAGGACATCCTCGAGGTGGTGCGCTACCTGATCGAGCTGAAAAACGGCAAGGGGAACATCGACGACATCGACCACCTCGGTAACCGTCGCGTGCGTGCCGTGGGTGAACTCCTCGAGAACCAGTACCGCATCGGCCTGGTCCGCATGGAGCGCGCCATCAAGGAGCGCATGAGCCTGCAGGAGGTCGAGAACCTCATGCCGCACGACCTGATCAACTCCAAGCCGGTTTCCGCCGTCGTGAAGGAGTTCTTCGGTTCCTCGCAGCTCTCGCAGTTCATGGACCAGACCAACCCGCTCTCCGAGGTTACCCACAAGCGCCGTCTTTCGGCTCTTGGACCGGGGGGCCTGACCCGCGAGCGTGCCGGCTTCGAGGTCCGCGACGTACATCCGACCCACTACGGTCGCGTCTGCCCGATCGAGACCCCGGAGGGTCCGAACATCGGTCTGATCGCGTCGCTCTCCACCTACGCCCGCATCAACGAGCACGGCTTCGTCGAGACGCCGTACCGCGTGGTAAGCGAAGGGAAGGTGACCGACGAGGTGCGCTTCTTCTCGGCTCTCGAGGAGGAAGGTCACGCCATCGCCCAGGCCAATGCCGAGGTCGACGAGACCGGCCGCTTCGTGGCCGACTACATCTCGGCACGTAAGTCCGGCGAGTTCGTCCTGGTGGGACGCGACGAGCTGGAGCTCATGGACGTGGCACCGATGCAGCTTGTATCGGTCGCGGCTTCGCTCATCCCGTTCCTCGAGAACGACGACGCAAACCGCGCACTCATGGGTTCGAACATGCAGCGCCAGGCAGTACCGCTCTTGCGCGCCGACTCCCCGCTGGTCGGAACCGGCATGGAGCGCGTCGTGGCCCGCGACTCCGGGGTTTCCTCGGTGGCGCGTCACAACGGCGTGGTCGAGTCGGTCGATGCCGGCCGTATCGTCGTGAAGATCGACGAGGACCAGTACGACGCAACCGGCACCGGCGTGGACATCTACAACCTGATCAAGTTCGCCCGTTCGAACCAGAACACCTGCATCAACCAGAGGCCGGTCGTCAAGGTCGGCGACCACGTGATAGCCGGCGACATCATCGCCGACGGCCCGTCCACCGACATGGGCGAGCTGGCTCTGGGGCAGAACGTGCTGGTAGCCTTCATGCCGTGGGGCGGCTACAACTACGAGGACTCCATCCTCATCTCCGAGCGCCTGGTCAAGGACGACCGCTACACCTCGATCCACATCGAGGAGTTCGAGGCGGTGGCCCGCGACACCAAGCTCGGCAAGGAAGAGATCACCTCGGATATCCCGAACCTGGGCGAAGAGACCCTGAAGGACCTCGACGAGTCCGGCATCATCCGGATCGGCGCCGAAGTCCGCCCGGGCGACATCCTGGTCGGCAAGATCACTCCGAAGGGCGAGACCCAGCTCTCCCCGGAAGAGAAGCTCTTGCGTGCCATCTTCGGCGAGAAGGCCGGCGACGTGCGCGACACCTCGCTCAGGGTTCCGCCGGGGGTGGAAGGTACCGTCATCGGCGCCAAGATCTTCTCGCGTAAAGGGGCCGACAAGGACGCCCGTACCGAGATCATCGAGAAGGCCGAGGAACAGCGCCTCAGAAAAGACGAACAGGACGAGATCCGCATCATCCGCGACTCCGCCATGGGCAAGCTGAAGAAGCTCCTGGTCGGGCGCGTGGCAGCCAACAAGATCGAAGGTACCGACGGCAAGGTGCTGATCGCCAAGGGTGCCGCCATCACCGAGGAGATGCTGAAATCCTTCTCGATGGACCGCTGGGACGAGATCTCCATCGCTGACGACGATACCGTCGATGAAAAAGTGGCACAGACCCTGTCCACCCTGAACCAGCAGATCGACATCATCAAGTACGTCTTCGACGACAAGGTACAGAAGCTGCGCCGCGGCGACGACCTGCCGCCGGGCGTCATCAAGATGGTCAAGGTCTACATCGCCATCAAGCGTAAGCTCCAGGTCGGCGACAAGATGGCAGGCCGCCACGGTAACAAGGGTGTCGTTTCCCGCATCCTGCCGGAAGAGGACATGCCGTACATGGAAGACGGCCGTCCGGTCGAGATCGTTCTGAACCCGCTGGGTGTTCCGTCCCGTATGAACGTGGGGCAGATCCTCGAGACCCACCTGGGTTGGGCTGCACGCGGCCTGGGCTGGAAGATCGAGGAGTTCCTCGAGAAAAACAGCCCGCAGGACGAGGTGAAGCGCTTTCTCAAGGGCGTTTACCACGACCCCGACATGCACAAGTTCATCGACAAGCTGGAGGGCGAGGAGCTCGTCAACGTCGCCAAGCGCCTGAAGCGCGGGGTGCCGATGGCCTCCCCGGTCTTCGAAGGTGCTTCCGAGGAGTCGATCCAGGCGATGATGCAGCACGCCGGCTTCGAAACCACCGGCCAGGTCACCCTGTACGACGGCAAGTCCGGCGACAAGTTCATGCACAAGGTCACCGTCGGTATCATGTACGTCCTGAAACTGCACCACTTGGTTGACGACAAGATCCACGCCAGGAGCATCGGTCCCTACTCGCTCGTCACCCAGCAGCCGCTGGGCGGCAAGGCGCAGTTCGGTGGTCAGCGTCTGGGTGAGATGGAGGTCTGGGCAATGGAGGCCTACGGCGCCGCCTACGCGCTGCAGGAGTTCCTCACCGTCAAGTCGGACGACGTGGCGGGGCGCACCAGGATGTACGAGGCGATCGTCAAGGGTAAGCACACCCTCGAGCCGGGTCTGCCGGAGTCGTTCAACGTGTTGATCAAGGAACTGCAGTCCCTGGGTCTCGACGTCGAACTGCTGGAAGGCGGCGACGACGAGTAAGTCGTTCCGCAGGACCACGAACCCTACCCACCCCCTCCCTTGACGGGAGGGGGCAAGGGTGGGTGAAGCCGCAAAGCTCTGTCCATGCGGCAGCGCAGAGATGGCACCTACCCCCACCCCCTAACCCCCTCCCGCGAGGGGAGGGGGATGTCCCGGGTAGCTGGCAGCAGGGTTTTCAACCGATCTTTGTCACTCCTACAGATACAGGAGGAAATTACTTTGGAAGATATTTTCAACTTTTTCGATAAGCCGAAGGATCCGCTCCACTTCTCCTCCATCAAGATCTCCATCTCCTCCCCGGAGAAGATCCGCGAGCGTTCGTTCGGCGAAGTAAAGAAGCCGGAGACCATCAACTACCGTACCTTCAAGCCGGAGCGCGATGGCCTTTTCTGCGCCAAGATCTTCGGACCGACCAAGGACTACGAGTGCAACTGCGGCAAGTACAAGCGCATGAAGCACCGCGGCATCGTCTGCGAGAAGTGTGGCGTCGAAGTCATCCCTTCCAAGGTGCGTCGTGAGCGCCTGGGTCACATCGACCTGGCCACTCCGGTCGCCCACATCTGGTTCCTGAAGTCCCTGCCGTCGCGTATCGGCAACCTGATGGACATCACCCTGAAAGACCTCGAGAAGGTGCTCTACTTCGAGGCCTACGTGGTGACCGATCCCAAGAACACCGGCCTCACCTTCGGCCAGGTGCTCTCCGAGGACCAGTACCAGAAGGCGCTCGAGGAGCACAACTACGGCTTCGAAGCCGGCATGGGCGCCGCCGCCATCCGCACCTGCCTCACTGCCATGGACCTCGACCAGCTCTCCGAGAGCCTGAGGATCGAGATGCAGGAGGCGACGAGCGAGGCCAAGCGCAAGAAGACCGCCAAGCGCCTGAAGGTCATCGAGGCCTTCAAAAACTCCGGCAACAAGCCCGAGTGGATGATCCTCGAGTGCATCCCGGTACTTCCGCCGGAGTTGCGCCCGCTGGTCCCCCTGGACGGCGGCCGCTTCGCGACCTCGGACTTGAACGACCTCTACCGTCGCGTCATCAACCGCAACAACCGGTTGAAGCGCCTCATGGAACTGCAGGCTCCGGAAGTCATTATCCGCAACGAGAAGCGCATGCTGCAGGAGGCGGTTGACGCCCTGTTCGACAACGGCCGCCGCGGCCGCGCCATCGCCGGCCCGAACAAGCGTCCGCTGAAGTCGCTCTCCGACATGCTCAAGGGCAAGTCGGGCCGCTTCCGTCAGAACCTTCTCGGTAAGCGTGTCGACTACTCCGGTCGTTCGGTTATCGTCGTCGGTCCGGAACTGAAGCTGCACCAGTGCGGTCTCCCCAAGAAGATGGCGCTCGAGCTCTTCAAGCCGTTCATCTACAACAAGCTCGAGGAACGCGGCTTCGTCACCACCATCAAGAGCGCCAAGAAGATGGTTGAGAAGGAGAAGCCGGAGGTCTGGGACGTACTCGAAGAGGTCATCAAGGAGCACCCGGTCATGCTGAACCGTGCTCCGACGCTGCACCGCCTCGGTATCCAGGCGTTCGAGCCGGTACTCATCGAAGGTAAGGCAATCCAGCTGCACCCGCTGGTCTGCACCGCGTTCAACGCCGACTTCGACGGTGACCAGATGGCAGTCCACCTGCCGCTCTCCGTGGAGAGCCAGGTCGAGACCCGCGTGCTCATGATGTCCACCAACAACATCCTGTCCCCGGCGCACGGCAAGCCGATCATCGTGCCGTCGCAGGACATGGTTCTTGGTATCTACTACATGACCCGCGACAAGTACTTCGCCCTGGGTGAAGGTAAGATCTTCGCCTCCCCGGACGAGGTAGCCTTCGCCCTCGACGCCGGCGAGATCCACCTGCAGGCGCGCATCAAGGTGCGCATGAAGAACCTGGAGAGCGACGAGCAGCCGGGTCTCATCGAGACCACCACGGGCCGCGTCATGCTGCGCGACATCCTGCCGCCGCAGGTCCCCTTCTCGGCCATCAACAAGGTGATGACCAAGAAGGAGCTCTCGAACCTGGTGGACACCTGCTACCGTCTGGCCGGCAACAAGGAGACCGTGATCCTGGCCGACAAGCTGAAGGCGATCGGTTTCCGCTACGCCGCCAAGGCCGGTATCTCCATCTCGATCAACGACATGGTTATCCCGGAAGGGAAGCCGGCCATCATCTCGCGTGCCACCGAAGAGGTGCAGGAGATCCAGAACCAGTACACCGAAGGTCTCATCACCGACGGCGAGCGCTACAACAAGGTCATCGACATCTGGGCGAAATCCACCGAGGAGATCGCCAAGGAGATGCTGGACAACCTGTCCCGCGACACCCTGATCGATCCGGAAGGCAAAGAGGTGAAGGTCCCGTCCTTCAACGCGATCCACATGATGGCCGACTCCGGTTCCCGTGGTTCCGCCCAGCAGATCCGCCAGCTGGCCGGTATGCGTGGTTTGATGGCCAAGCCGTCCGGCGAGATCATCGAGACCCCGATCACCGCGAACTTCCGCGAAGGCCTCACGGTGCTCCAGTACTTCATCTCGACCCACGGTGCACGTAAAGGTCTCGCCGATACCGCGCTCAAGACGGCGAACTCCGGTTACCTGACCCGCCGTCTGGTCGATGTCGCCCAGGACGCCATCATCACCGAGATGGATTGCGGCACCCTGGACGGCCTCACCGTCTCCTCGCTTACCGAGGGGGGCGAAATCATCGAGCACATCGGCGACCGTATCCTCGGCCGCGTGGCCCTGGACGACATCCTCGACCCGGTCACCGGCGACGTGCTGGTCCCGGCCAACGAGGAGATCGACGAGACCCTGGTCGCCCGGATCGAGGCCGCCGGTCTCGAGAAGGTCAAGATCCGCTCGGTGCTCACCTGCGAAAGCCGTCGCGGCATCTGCGCCAAGTGCTACGGCCGCGACTTGGCACGCGGCCACCTGGTGAACCGCGGCGAAGCGGTCGGCGTCATCGCCGCCCAGTCGATCGGCGAGCCGGGTACCCAGCTGACCATGCGTACCTTCCACATCGGTGGTACCGCATCCCGTCGCGCTGAGCAGACCTCGCTGGAATCCCGCACCGAGGGGCGCGCCAAGTTCATCAACATCAACTACGTAACGAACTCGGAAGGGCACCACATCGTCATGAACCGTAACGGCGAACTGGCCGTGGTGGACGAGACCGGTCGCGAGCGCGAGAAGTACTCCGTCGTGTACGGCGCGAAGATCAAGGTCAGCCCGGACGGCCCGGTCAAGCAGGGCGAGTCCATCGCCGAGTGGGACCCGTACACCATGCCGATTCTTACCGAGATCTCCGGTAAGGTGAAGTTCGGCGACGTCATCGAAGGCGTCACCATGGAGGAGCAGGTCGACGAAGTAACCGGCCTGTCCCGCAAGGTCATCATCGAAACCCGCGACGCCGACAAGCGTCCGCGCATCACCATCAAGGACGAGTCCGGAAAAACCGCCAAGATCGGCGAAAACCTCCTGGCCCGCTACTACCTGCCGGCCGGCTCGAACATCAACGTCACCGAGGAAACCATCGTCAAGGCAGGTGACGTGATCGCCAAGATCCCGCGTGAAACCACCAAGACCAAGGACATCACCGGTGGTCTGCCGCGAGTCGCCGAGCTCTTCGAAGCTAGAAAGCCGAAAGACTTCGCGGTCATCACCGAGATCGACGGCGTGGTCGCCTTCGGCAAGGACGCCAAGGGCAAGCGCAAGGTCATCGTGACCCCGGAATTGGGCGAGCCGAAAGAGTACCTGATCCCGAAAGGCAAGCACATCTCGGTGCACGAAGGGGATCACGTGCGCGCCGGCGAGGCGCTCATGGACGGCTCCTCCAACCCGCACGACATCCTCCGCGTCCTGGGCCAGAAGGAACTGGCCAAGTACCTGGTGGACGAGGTGCAGGAGGTCTACCGTCTGCAGGGCGTCAAGATCAACGACAAGCACATCGAAACCATCGTACGTCAGATGCTCAGACGCGTCAGGGTGAAGGACGTGGGCGACACCAACCTCCTGATCGACGACCAGATCGAGCGTTGGGTCTTTGAGGAAGAGAACGAGAAGGCACTGGAGAAAGGCGGGCGTCCTGCCACTGCAGAGTCGCTGCTCCTCGGTATCACCAAGGCATCGCTCTCGACTGAGTCATTTATTTCTGCTGCCTCCTTCCAGGAGACAACAAAAGTGTTGACACAGGCCTCAATCGAAGGTAAAGTCGACAGTCTTCGCGGTTTGAAGGAAAACGTCATCATGGGTCGGCTGATCCCGGCTGGTACCGGGCTCGCCCTGTACCGCAATCTGCGCATGGTGGCCGAGGAGCCGGTAATCATTCCGGAGCCGGTGGAGCCCGAAGAAGAAGTGTTCGACGACAACGAGGTCGACGAAGCATAAGGCCTCGCTTCAAGCAGTACCTACAACTTGGTGCAGTGTGTTCCGCTACTCTGCACTCCGCCTCCCCTAACCGGGAGGGTTGCAATTGAAGATGGGTAGGGACGGGGTTTTACCCCGTCCCAGCTCTCCCGCCTCCTGACCGTGGCGGAGTAAATTGCGATAACTGCTCGCTTGGCGCGCGGTGAAGGGGTGGGCCTTCAAAGGGCAAAAGTAGCGGTTGTTTTGCGCCCTGGGTTGACGGTTTTTTAGAGGGCTATCGTAAATTTGTTGACAGGCGGATTGAATATCTGCTATATTCGGCGCTTCCGCAGGGAGTCCCCCTGGTCTGGAAGTACCGCGCGAGAGGGTTTAAATGCCAACTATCAATCAGCTTATTCGTCATGGTCGGGAGTCTAAGGGTGAAAAATCCACTGCTCCGGCACTCAGGAGCTGCCCGCAGAAACGCGGCGTTTGCACCAGGGTTTACACCACTACTCCGAAGAAACCGAACTCCGCACTCCGCAAGGTGGCGAGGGTTAGGCTTACCAACGGCGTTGAGGTAACCTCCTATATCCCGGGCGTTGGTCACAACCTCCAGGAGCACTCCGTTGTCCTCATCAGGGGCGGCAGGGTTAAGGACCTTCCGGGTGTGCGTTACCACATCGTTCGCGGCACGCTCGACTCCGTCGGCGTCAAGGGCCGCATGAAGAGTCGTTCCAAGTACGGCGCTAAGCGTCCCAAGTAACGTCCCAAGTAAATCGAGGAGAGGTTTCCGATGCCTAGAAGAAGAGAAGTAGCCAAGAGAGTAATTCTTCCGGACCCGAAGTACGGTGACCGGGTGGTTGCTAAGCTGATCAATATAATCATGCTGGACGGCAAGAAGTCCACCGCCGAGCGCGCCCTGTACGGTGCGCTGGAAATCGCCGCTGCCAAGGCTGGCGACGAGCCGGTGAAGGTGCTCAAGAAGTGCCTGGATAACATCAAGCCGATGCTGGAAGTAAAATCCCGCCGCGTGGGCGGCTCCACCTACCAGGTTCCGGTCGAAGTCCGTCCGGAGCGTCGCGTGTCCCTGGCGATGCGCTGGCTGGTGAAGTACTCCAACGCCCGTTCCGAGAAGACCGTTACCGACAAACTGGCCGGTGAAATCCTGGACGCTTACAACAACCGCGGTTCCGCGGTGAAGAAGCGTGAGGATACCCACAAGATGGCCGAGGCGAACCGCGCGTTTGCCCACTATCGTTGGTAGTTTTCCCTACACAGTTGTAAGTAACTCGGAGGTTTTTTAAGTGGCACGTCAGGTTTCGTTGGAAATGACCCGTAACATCGGGATCATGGCTCACATAGATGCAGGTAAGACCACCACCACGGAGCGTATCCTCTACTACACCGGTGTAACTCACAAGATCGGTGAGGTGCACGAGGGTGCTGCTACCATGGACTGGATGGAGCAGGAGCAGGAGCGTGGCATCACCATTACCTCCGCGGCGACTACTTGCAACTGGAAAGATCACCGCATCAACATCATCGACACCCCGGGTCACGTGGACTTCACCATCGAGGTCGAGCGTTCGCTGCGCGTACTCGACGGTGCGGTTGCCGTGTTCTGCTCGGTAGGCGGCGTTGAGCCCCAGTCCGAGACCGTCTGGCGTCAGGCCGACAAGTACCGCGTTCCGCGCATCGCGTTCGTTAACAAGATGGACCGCATCGGCGCTGACTTCTTCCGCGGCGTCGAGATGATCAAGGATCGCCTCAAGGCGAACCCGATCCCGCTGCAGATCCCGATCGGTTCCGAAGAAAACTTCAAGGGGATCGTGGACCTGGTGGAGATGAAGGGTATCGTCTGGAACGACGAGACCCTGGGTGCCTCCTTCGACGTGATCGATATCCCGGCCGACCTGGTGGACCAGGCCAACGAATATCGTGAACTGCTGGTCGAGGAAGTCTCTTCCGTCGACGACGCCCTGATGGAGAAGTACCTCGGTGGCGAGGAGATCACCAAGGACGAGCTGAAGGCTGCGATCCGCCTGGCGACCCTTGAGATCAAGATCTGCCCGGTCATCTGCGGTTCTTCCTTCAAGAACAAGGGCGTGCAGAATCTGCTCGACGCGGTGCTCGACTACATGCCGGCTCCGACCGACATTCCGCCGATCCAGGGTGTCGACGCACAGACCGAGGCTCCCATCGAGCGTAAGTCTTCCGACAGCGAGCCGTTCTCGGCCTTGGCGTTCAAGATCATGACCGACCCGTTCGTCGGCCAGCTCTGCTTCTTCCGCGTTTACTCCGGCGTCATCACCTCGGGCTCCTACGTCTACAACTCGACCAAGGGCAAGCGCGAGCGTATCGGCCGCATCCTCAAGATGCACGCCAACAAGCGTGAAGAGATCAAAGAAGTCTACGCCGGCGACATCGCCGCCGCCGTAGGTCTTAAATACACCACCACCGGCGACACCCTCTGCGTGGAAGACCACGCGGTCATCCTGGAGTCGATCGAGTTCCCCGAGCCGGTTATCTCCATCGCCATTGAGCCGAAGACCAAGGCCGACCAGGAGAAGCTGGGCCTCTCCCTCTCGAAGCTTGCCTCGGAGGATCCGTCCTTCCGCGTCAAGACCGACGAGGAAACCGGCCAGACCATCATCTCCGGCATGGGCGAGCTGCACCTCGAGATCATCGTGGACCGTCTGTTCCGCGAGTTCAAGGTCGAGGCGAGCGTCGGCAAGCCGCAGGTTGCTTACCGCGAGACCATCACCAAGAAGGTCAAGCAGGAAGGGAAGTTCGTACGCCAGTCCGGTGGTCGCGGTCAGTTCGGTCACGTCTGGCTCGAGATCGAGCCGCAGGAAATGGGCAAGGGTTACGAGTTCGTCGATGCTATCAAGGGCGGCGTCGTTCCCCGCGAGTACATCCCGGCGGTCGACAAAGGGATCAAGGAAGCTCTCGACAACGGTACCCTGGCTGGCTTCCCGGTTGTGGACGTCAAGGTTACCCTGGTCGACGGTTCCTACCACGAAGTTGACTCCTCGGAAATGGCGTTCAAGATCGCCGGTTCCATGGGCTTCAAAGAAGGCTGCCAGAAGGCGGGCGCCATCATCCTCGAGCCGATCATGTCGGTTGAGGTTGTGGTTCCGGAAGAGTACATGGGCGACGTCATCGGCGACCTGAACTCCCGCCGCGGCCGCATCATGGGTATGGAAGGGCGCGCTGGCGCACAGGTGGTTACCTCCATGGTGCCGCTGGCCCAGATGTTCGGTTACTCCACCGACCTGCGTTCTGCGACCCAGGGTCGTGCGACCTACTCCATGACCTTCGACCACTACGAGCCGGTTCCGAAGTCGGTTCAGGAAGAGATCGTCGCCAAAGCCAAGGGCTAACACCTGACGCTTGTACTCAAGATTTAATTTCTATCGAGGAGGATTCCCAAGATGGCAAAAGCTAAATTCGAAAGAACTAAACCCCATGTAAATATCGGCACCATCGGTCACGTCGACCATGGCAAAACCACCCTGACCGCTGCTATCACCAAGGTGCTGGCCGGCAAAGGCCAGGCTGAGTTCAAAGCATTCGACCAGATCGACAACGCTCCGGAAGAGCGCGAGCGTGGTATCACCATCGCTACCGCCCACGTCGAGTACGAGACCGACAAGCGTCACTACGCTCACGTCGACTGCCCGGGCCACGCCGACTACGTTAAAAACATGATCACCGGTGCTGCCCAGATGGACGGCGCTATCCTGGTTGTTTCCGCAGCTGACGGCCCGATGCCGCAGACCCGCGAGCACATCCTCTTGGCCCGCCAGGTAGGCGTCCCCTACATCGTCGTGTTCCTGAACAAGGCCGACATGGTGGACGACGAAGAGCTCCTCGAGCTGGTCGAGCTGGAAGTTCGCGAACTGCTCTCCTCCTACGACTTCCCGGGCGACGACGTACCCATCATCAAGGGTTCCGCTCTGAAAGGGCTGGAAGGCGACAAAGGGCCCCTGGGCGAGGAAGCCATCATCGCTCTCATGGACGCCGTTGACGCGTACATCCCGGAGCCGGTGCGCGCCATCGACAAGCCGTTCCTGATGCCGGTCGAAGACGTGTTCTCCATCTCCGGTCGTGGTACCGTTGCAACCGGTCGTGTTGAGCGCGGCATCGTGAAAGTCGGCGAAGAGATCGAGATCGTCGGCATCAAGAAAACCGCAAAGACCACCGTTACCGGTGTCGAGATGTTCCGCAAGCTCTTGGACGAAGGTCGCGCTGGCGACAACATCGGCGCCCTGCTGCGCGGCGTGAAGCGTGAAGAGATCGAGCGCGGCCAGGTTCTGGCCAAGCCGGGCTCCATCACCCCGCACACCAAGTTCAAAGCCGAAGCCTACATCCTCTCCAAAGAGGAAGGCGGCCGTCACACTCCGTTCTTCAACGGCTACCGTCCGCAGTTCTACTTCAGGACCACCGACGTGACCGGCGTGGTTGACCTCGAGGCAGGCGTCGAGATGGTTATGCCGGGCGACAACGTCTCCGTGACCGTCAACCTGATCACCCCGATCGCCATGGACGAAGGTCTGCGCTTCGCAATCCGCGAAGGCGGCCGTACCGTCGGCGCCGGCGTGGTTGCTTCCATCATCGAGTAAGCAGTAGCAAATACTCACGGTTTTCCCGCGAAAAGGTCCCGGCAGCGCCGTCTCACGGCAGCGCTGCCGAGTCTGCGCCGGTAAACTGCAAAACTGATTCATCACGAGGAAGAGATGCCTAGTCAGAAAATTAGAATCCGTTTGAAAGCATACGACCACAAACTGCTCGACACCTCCGTAGGCGAGATCGTTGACACCGCCAAGAGGACTGGTGCACGCGTTGCCGGGCCGATCCCGCTGCCGACCGTCATCAACAAGTACTGCGTGCTTCGTGGACCCCACGTTGACAAGAAGTCGCGCGAGCAGTTTGAGATCAGGACCCACAAACGCCTGATCGACATCCTCGAGCCGACCCAGCAGACCGTGGACGCGCTGATGAAACTCGACCTCTCCGCCGGTGTGGACGTCGAGATCAAGCTTTAATACTTAAGGATAGGATCAACCATGAATAAGGGACTGATTGGTAAAAAGCTGGGCATGACCCAGATATTCGCCGAGGACGGACGTCGCATCCCCGTCACGGTGGTAGAGGCCGGCCCCTGCGTCGTGCTTCAGAAAAAGACTGTCGCCAAGGACGGCTACTCCGCCATCCAGGTCGGCTTCGGCTCCAAGGACGCTTCCCGCGCCAACCAGGCACAGGTCGGTCACTGCAAGGCGGCCGGCGCAGGCGTGTTCTCCTTCTACCGCGAAATGCGCATGGACAACACCGACGCCTACAACGTGGGCGACGTGATCGAGACCACCGTGTTCGCCGAAGGCGACCTGGTCGACGTGACCGGCACCTCCATTGGTAAGGGCTTCGCTGGCGTCATCAAGCGCTGGGGCTTCAAGGGCGGTCGCGCTTCCCACGGTTCGCGCTTCCACCGTGCTCCGGGTTCCATCGGCTGCTCGGCGACCCCCTCCAGGGTCTTCAAGAACAAGAAGATGCCGGGGCAGCTCGGCAACGAGAAAGTGACCGTGCAGCGCCTCAAAGTGGTGCGCGTGGACGCTTCGGAAAATCTGATTCTGCTCGGTGGAGCGATCCCCGGCTCGGCTAATGGCGTGGTCCTGATCAAGGACAGCGTCAAGGCCAAGAAATAACGGGGGCTGGAGATAGCTATGGCTAAGTTAGATATATTCGACATCAAGAAAGCAAAGGTCGGTGAGATCGAGCTCGACGACGCGGTGTTCAACACCGACGTCCGCGAGTATCTGATCCACGAGGCCGTGAAGATCCAGCTCGCCAACCGTCGTCAGGGAACCGTAGCGGTCAAAAACCGCTCCCTGGTTTCCGGCTCCGGCAAGAAACCCTTCAAGCAGAAGGGTACCGGCCAGGCCCGTCAGGGCTGCAAACGCGCTCCGCAGTACCCGGGCGGCGGCGTCGCCTTCGGCCCGCAGCCGAAGGTGTACAACCTCGCCATGAACAAGAAGGCGAGGAAGGCCGCTCTCAGAAGCGCGCTCTCCATGCTCTACAAGAAGGACGCCATCACGGTTCTCAACTCCTTCGAACTGCCTGCAATAAAAACTAAGTCTTTTGTCGAGGTTCTCAATGCGTTTAATCTTGACAAAACCTTAGTAATCACAGATACTGCGAATCTTACTTTGGAGCTTTCCGCCCGTAACGTAAAAAACGTTAAGGTTCTGGGCCCCGAAGGTCTCAATATTTTCGACATCATGAAGTTTCAGAACGTCGTCTTCACTGAGGCAGCCGTTCGCAGGGTCGAAGGAGTGTTACAGTCATGAATATCTATGACGTCATCAAGAAGCCGCTGATCACCGAGAAGACGACTGTTGAGAAAGACGACAAGAACGTCGTTGCCTTCGTGGTGAACAAAGCAGCCAACAAAATAGAGATCAAGGCCGCCGTCGAGCAGCTCTTCAATGCCAAGGTTGCCGAGGTTAACACGGTCAATGTGGCTGGCAAGACCAAGCGCACCGCACACGGCGTCGGCAAACGCTCCAACTGGAAGAAAGCCTACGTGACCCTCCAGGAGGGTTCCAACGTCGACTTCTTCGAAGCATAAAATTTTCACGGGGATTTAGATAATGGCTATCAAAACGTATAAACCTACCTCTCCGGGGAGAAGGGCTCAGACCTGTTCTGCCTTTGACGAGATCACGGCGTGCAAGCCGGAAAAGTCGCTCCTTGAGAACCTCAAGAAATCGGGCGGCAGGAACGCAAACGGCCGCGTCACTTCCCGTAACGTAGGCGGCGGGCACAAGCAGAAGTACCGGATCATCGACTTCCGTCGCGACAAGATCGACATCCCGGCCAAGGTCGCTACCATCGAGTACGACCCGTGCAGGAGCGCACGCATCGCGCTTTTGAACTACGTGGACGGCGAGAAGCGTTACATCCTGGCTCCGCTGGGCCTCAAGGTGGGTGATACCGTTATCTCCAGTGCGCAGGCTGACATCAAGCCGGGCAACACGCTCCCCATCAAGGCGATCCCGCTGGGTACCATCATCCACAACATCGAGCTGAAGATCGGCAAAGGGGCGCAGCTGGCCCGCTCGGCCGGTACCTTCGCCCAGCTCATGGCCAAGGAAGGCAAGTACGCCCAGGTCAAGCTCCCCTCCTCCGAGGTGCGCATGATCCTCATGGACTGCAAAGCCACCATCGGCCAGGTGGGCAACATCGATCACGAGAACGTTTCCATCGGTAAGGCCGGCCGCTCCCGCTGGCTGGGGATCCGCCCGCACGTCCGCGGCGTCGCCATGAACCCGGTCGACCACCCGCACGGCGGTGGCGAGGGTCGTACCTCCGGTGGTCGTCATCCGGTTACCCCGTGGGGTATTCCGACCAAGGGCTACAAGACCCGCACCAACAAGCGGTCTACGGCCTTCATCGTGAAGAAACGCAGCAAATAAATCATCTGGATAGAGGATTTTAAGAGATGGCAAGATCTATTAAGAAGGGACCCTTTGTCGACGCGCACCTGGAAGCAAAGGCCCAGGCAGAACTGGCCGGCAAGAAAGGTGTGATTAAGACCTGGTCGCGTCGTTCGACCATCATCCCCGACTTCATCGGGCTCACCTTCGCGGTGCACAACGGCAAGAAATTCATTCCGGTGTTCGTCACGGAGAACATGGTCGGCCACAAGATGGGTGAGTTCGCACCCACCAGAACCTTCTACGGTCACGCTGCTGATAAGAAAAGCAAGCTGAAGAAGAAGTAAGGTCTAAAGGAGTTTTTTCAATGGAATCATCAGCTAAATTATCCTCTGTCCGCCTCTCCCCCAGGAAAACTCGCCTGGTTGTGGACATGGTCCGTGGCAAAGGCATACAGACCGCGCTCAACACCCTGCGCTTCTCCCCGCAGCCTTCGGCGAAACTGATCGCCAAGCTGCTCAGCTCGGCCGTTGCCAATGCCGAGCAGAAGGGGGTCTCCGACGTGGACAACCTCTACGTGAAGACCATCTTCGTTGACGGCGGCGCAGTGCTGAAGCGCTTCACCCCCCGCGCCATGGGCCGGGCCAGCAAGATTAGAAAACCGACGAGCCACATCACCGTGGTCCTTGCGGAAAAGAAATAAGCTAACACCTCGGAGGTGATGTTTTGGGTCAGAAAGTTAATCCTATAGGGTTCAGGCTGGGAGTTGTCAAAACCTGGGACTCCAAATGGTACGCGGAAAAAGACTTCTCTAAGCTGCTTCACGAAGACCTGAAGCTGCGCAGCTTCCTCAAGAAGAGGCTGTACAATTCCGGCGTCTCCAAGATCGAGATCGAGCGCGCGGCTGGCAAGGCGAAGATCAACATCTTCACCGCTCGTCCGGGCCTGATCATCGGCAAGAAGGGCTCCGAGGTCGAGACCCTGAAGAAGGAGCTGGCCAAGCTCACCGACAAAGAGGTCTACCTTAACATACAGGAAGTCCGCAAGCCGGAACTGGACGCCCAGCTGGTGGCCGAGAACGTTGCTCTGCAGCTCGAGCGCCGTATCGCCTTCCGCCGCGCCATGAAGAAGAGCGTGACCTCCACCCTCAAGTTCGGCGCCAAGGGGATCAAGATCACCTGCTCCGGCCGTCTGGGTGGTGCGGAGATGTCCCGCACCGAGTGGTACCGCGAAGGGCGGGTGCCCCTGCACACGCTGCGCGCGGACATCGACTACGGCTTCGCCGAGGCGAAGACCACCTACGGTATCATCGGCGTGAAAGTGCTCCTCTTCAAGGGTGAAGTACTTGCCTCCGCTAAAAAATAGAGTTAGGAGTTTTTCGCGATGTTAATGCCCAAGAGAGTTAAGCATAGAAAACAGATGAAAGGGCGCATGACCGGGACCCCGCAGCGCGGCGTGTCGCTTGCCTTCGGCGAGTTCGGTCTGCAGGCAACCGAGTGCGGCTGGCTGGATTCCCGCCAGATCGAGGCGGCCCGTATCGCCATGAACCGCTATATCAAGAGGGGTGGCAAGGTCTGGATCCGTATCTTCCCGGACAAGCCGCTCACCGCAAAACCGGCTGAGACCCGTATGGGTAAGGGAAAAGGTTCGCCGGACTCGTGGGTTTGCGTTATCAAGCCCGGCCGTGTCCTGTACGAGATGGAAGGTGTCACCGAGGAAGTCGCTCGCGAGGCATTCCGTCTGGCGTCGCACAAGCTTCCCGTAGCCACCAAATTCATTACGAGGGCTGAAAACAATGAAGGCTAGTGAACTTAAAAACGCGACGGTTGCCGAACTGGAGACCAAAAGCGCCGAACTCACCAAGGAACTTTTCAACGTGAGGTTTCAGCTGCACACCGGGCGCCTGGAGAACACCTCCAAAATGTCCACCATCAAGAAGGACATCGCCAGGGTGCAGACCGTACTCCGTGAGAAGAGAGGGTAAGTGATAGATATGAGCGAAAGAGGCAATCGTAAAACCCAGATCGGCATCGTGGTGAGCGACAAGATGGAAAAGACCGCCGTAGTAAAGGTCGACCGTCTCGTGAAGCACCCCGTCTACAATAAGTACATCAAGCGCTCGGCCAAGTACAAGGCCCACGACGAAGAGAATGTAGCCAAGATCGGCGACCGCGTGCTCATAGTCGAGACCCGTCCGCTCTCCAAGGACAAGCGCTGGAAGATCAGACAAATTATCGAGTCCAGGGCCTAGTAAGGGTCTCGGGGGCTGGGAGTTAAACAATGATTCAGATGCAGACACTATTGGACGTGGCGGACAACTCCGGCGCGAAGAAACTCTTTTGCATTAAGGTGCTCGGCGGCTCCAAGCGCCGCTACGCAGGGATCGGCGACATCATCGTCGCCTCGGTGAAGGAAGCCATCCCGAACTCCAAGGTGAAAAAGGGTGACGTGGTGAAGGCAGTCGTGGTGCGTACCGCCAAAGCGGTAGGTCGCCCGGACGGTTCCTACATCCGCTTCGACACCAACTCGGGTGTGGTCATCAACGCCGCCCAGGAGCCGGTCGGTACCCGTATCTTCGGACCGGTCGCCAGGGAACTTCGCGCGAAGAAGTTCATGAAAATCATATCCCTCGCTCCTGAGGTACTTTAATCATTTTTCGTGGAGAAAAACCATGCTGGGCAAAAAGTTACACGTAAAAAAGAATGACACCGTTATGGTCATCACGGGCAAGGACAAGGCGAAGACCGGCAAGGTCCTGTCGCTGGTCCCGAAGAAAGATGGCGTGCTCATCGAAGGCATCAACATCGTGAAGCGCCACACCAAGGCCCGCGGGTCCGAGCAGGGTGGCATCCTGGAGAAAGAGGCCCCGGTGCACATCTCGAACGTCGCGCTGTTCTGCGCGAAGTGCAACAAGCCGGTCAGGACCAGGATCACTGTCCTGGAAGACGGTAAGAAGGCGCGCTGCTGTGTCAAATGCGGCGAGTCCTTTGATAAATAGATTGGAGGATTGAATGGCACGGCTAGCTGAGCTTTACAATAAAGAGATGGTTGCGCAGTTGATGAAGGACCATAACTACAATAACGTTATGGAAGTTCCCAAGATCACCAAGGTGGTCCTGAACATGGGCCTCGGCGAGGCGATCCAGAACGTGAAGATCCTCGACTCCGCAGTGGAGGAGATGGCCGCCATCGCCGGTCAGAAACCGGTGATCACCAAGGCCAAGAAGTCCATCGCGAGCTTCAAGCTGCGTCAGGGGATGCCGATCGGCGTGTCCGTCACGCTGCGCCGCGAGAAGATGTACGAATTCCTCGACCGCCTGGTGGCGGTGGCCCTGCCGCGCGTGCGCGACTTCAAAGGGATCTCCGGCAAAGGGTTCGATGGCAAGGGCAACTACTCCATGGGCATCAAGGAGCAGATGATCTTCCCGGAGATCGAGTACGACAAGGTCGACAAGATCAAGGGGATGAACATCACCATCGTGACGACTGCAAAGACCGACGCAGAAGGTAAGGCACTCTTGAAGCTCATGGGCCTGCCGTTCAGGAACTAATCAAGTTTTGGAGGAATCCCGTGGCTAAGACATCGATGATCATAAAGGCTCAGAGAGGCAACAAGTTCAAGGTACGCGAGCGCAATCGCTGCCCCCTGTGCGGTCGCCCCAGAGCTTACTACCGGAAATTTGACATGTGCAGGATCTGCCTGAGGAAGCTCGCTAACTCCGGCCAGATTCCGGGCGTGATAAAATCCAGCTGGTAATATACCGATTCAGGTAATAAGGAGTAGTTTGTATGTGCATGACAGATCCAATCGCCGACATGCTGACCCGTATCAGGAATGCCGGTATGGCAAAACATCAGAAAGTAGACATCCCGTCGTCGAACCTGAAAGTGAGCCTCGCTACCGTTCTGCGTAACGAGGGGTTCATCAAGAACTTCAAGGTGATCGCTGACAACAAACAGGGGATTCTGCGCGTCTACCTCAAGTTCATCGATGAGAAGGATCCGGTCATCAATGAGATCAAGAGGGTAAGCAAGCCGGGCGGCCGGGTCTACGTCAACTCCGACAAGATCAAGCAGGTGAAAAACGGACTGGGTGTCGCGATTCTGTCGACCTCCAAGGGCCTGGTAACCGACAAGACCGCTCGCGAGCTCAACATCGGCGGCGAGGTCCTCTGCACGGTCTGGTAGTCATTTCGCTTTAAGGAGCTTTGCATGTCTAGAATAGGAAAACTTCCCATCGCGATCCCTGCGGGGGTGAAAGTCATATACAACGCCCCGGAGATCACGGTGCAGGGCCCGAAAGGGTCCCTTACCCGCTCCATGATGGGCGGTGTCGCGATCTCGGTCGACGACAAGGCGGTAACGGTGACTCGCAACGACGATTCCACCAAGTGCCGCTCCGCACACGGGATTTCCCGCACCTTGATCAACAACATGGTGATCGGCGTTTCCAAAGGCTTTGAGACTGCCCTCGAGATCAACGGCGTCGGTTACCGCGCCGAGGTGAAAGGCAACGTCCTGAACCTCTCCCTGGGCTTCTCCCACCCGGTCAACTTCGAGCTGCCGGCAGGGATCACCGTCGAGGTCGAGAAGATGACCAAGATGAAGGTCATGGGTATCGACAAGGAAGTGGTCGGCCAGACCGCAGCCAAGATCCGCGCCTTCCGTCCGCCCGAGCCGTACAAAGGAAAAGGCGTCAAGTACGCCGACGAGACCATCCTGAGGAAAGCCGGCAAGACTGGTAAGAAATAAACCGTAAACCATTAAGCAATACGACTAAGGAGAAGTGCCTTGAGTTCTTTAGCCCAAAAACAGGTGGCTCGTCTTAAAAGACAGACCAGGGTCAGGAAGAAAATCACCGGATCGACCGCTCGCCCGAGACTGAACGTCTTCAAGAGCGCGCGCCACATATACGCCCAGCTGATCGATGACACCACTGGTGCCACGCTCGTCGCCGCCTCCACCGTCGAGGCCGCCGTCGCCGAGGGGCTGTCCTACACGGGGAACATCGAGGCTGCTACCAAGGTCGGCGCCGCGATCGCCAAGAAGGCCCTTGAGAAGGATATCACTGCGGTCGTTTTCGATCGTAACGGATTCCTCTATCACGGAAGAATCAAAGCCCTGGCTGAAGCCGCACGTGAAAACGGTCTGTCCTTCTAGGGCAGGTAAGGAGGAATAGGTTTGCTTAAGATCAACGCCAGTGAAATGAATCTTACTGATAGGGTCGTCCATATCAGCCGCGTTGCAAAGGTCGTCAAGGGTGGCCGCCGCTTCAGCTTCTCCGCCCTGGTGGTGGTAGGCGACGGTAACGGTGTCGTGGGCTACGGCCTCGGCAAGGCCAACGAGGTTCCCGAAGCGATTCGCAAAGGGGTCGAACAGGCCAAGAAGAACCTGATCAAGGTTCCCATCGTTGCCGGCCAGACCATCCCGTTCGAGATCCTGGGCCAGTTCGGCGCAGGCAAGGTCCTGATGATGCCGGCCAGCGCCGGTACCGGCGTGATCGCCGGTGGCGCCGCCCGCGCGGTCTTCGAGTCCGCCGGGGTGCACAACATCCTCGCCAAGTGCCTGGGTTCCAACAACCCGCACAACGTGGTGAAGGCTGCTTTTGCCGGCTTGGCCAAGCTGAAGACCGCAGAGGAGCTCATGGCTCGCCGCGGCCTGGCTGCCGAGTAGCCCCACGTACCATTTTAAGGAGCTGAAAAAATGTCAGAGTTGAAGGTTACCCTCATCAAGAGTCACATCGGGAACTCGGAAAAAGTGAGGGGGTGCCTGTTGGGCATGGGCCTCACCAAGCGTGAGAAGACCGTGGTCCTTAAGGACACCCCGGAAATCCGCGGGATGATCGCAAAAGTTTCCCATATGGTACGCGTGGAAGAGTAATTCCCGGGTAATTTCCCTAAAGGTGATAAACAATGGAATTGAATACTATCAAGCCCGCCATCGGGGCTAACAAGAATAGAAAGCGTATCGGCAGGGGCACCGGCTCCGGTCACGGCAAGACCGCAACCAAGGGTCACAAGGGCCAGAAGGCGCGCTCCGGCGGGTCGATCAAGCCCGGCTTCGAGGGCGGCCAGATGCCGATGCACAGGCGTCTCCCCAAGCGCGGTTTCACCCCGCTTGCCAAGAAGGAATACGCCCTGGTCAACCTCTGCCAGCTCGAGATCTTCGAGGCCGGCAGCGTAGTCGACGCAGAGGCGCTGCTGAAGAGCGGCCTGATCTCGGCTGTGTGCGACGGCATCAAGGTGCTGGGCACCGGCGATCTGACCCGCGCCCTGACCATCAAGGCTCACAAATTCAGCGCATCCGCCCGCGAAAAAATTACTGCAGCAGGTGGTTCGATCGAGGAGATCTAGGCTGTGATAGAAGCCTTCCAGAACATTTTCAAGATCCCGGAACTCAAAAAGAAAGTCTTGTTCTCCCTGGCCATGCTGGCCGTCTACCGTGTTGGTTGTCACATTCCGACCCCGGGTATCGACGCACAGGCCTTGTCGCACTTCTTCAAGGCTGCCCAGGGTACCCTGCTCGGGATGTTCGACATGTTTTCTGGCGGGGCACTCGAGAAGTTGACGGTCTTCGCCCTCGGCATCATGCCGTACATCTCCTCCTCGATCATCTTCCAGCTCTTGACCGTGGTACTTCCGGCCGTCGAGAAGCTTTCCAAGGAAGGTGACGCCGGCCGCAAGAAGATCATCCAGTACACCCGCTACGGCACCATCGTGCTGTCGGTGGTGCAGGGCTTCGGTATCTCCATCGGCCTCGAGGCGATGCGCGGTCCCGCCGGCGAGATGGTTGTGCCGAGTCCGGGGTGGGGCTTCCGCCTCATGACCGTGCTCACGCTGACCGCCGGCACCGCGTTCATCATGTGGCTGGGCGAGCAGATGTCCGAGAAGGGGATCGGCAACGGCATCTCGCTGATCATCTTTGCCGGCATCGTGGCGCGCATCCCGACCGCGATCGGCAACAGCTTCCGGCTCATCAAGACCGGTGAGATGAACCTCCTGGCCCTGGTGTTCGTGGCTGCGGTGATGTTCCTGGTGATCGCTGCGGTGGTATTCATCGAGCGCGGCCAGCGGCGCATCCCGATTCACTACGCCAAACGGGTGGTCGGCCTGAAGACCATGGGGGCGCAGAGCTCGCACCTGCCGCTCAAGGTGAACATGGCAGGCGTTATCCCGCCGATCTTCGCCTCCTCCATCATCATGTTCCCTGCGACGGTTGGCAACTTCATCAACGTCCCCTGGGTGCAGCAGGCCTCCAAGAAGTTGACGCCGGGCAACTGGCTCTATGAGATATTTTTTGTTGCCTTCATCGTATTTTTCTGCTATTTCTACACGGCTGTGACTTTCAACCCGGTTGACGTCGCAGACAACGTGAAGAAGCAGGGTGGCTACGTGCCGGGGATCCGGCCGGGCAAAGAGACCTCAGACTTCCTTGACTCGGTGCTGACCAAGCTGACCTTCGCTGGTGCCATCTATATCTCGGTTATCTGTGTACTCCCCTCGATCCTGATCGGAAAGTTTAACCTTCCCTTCTACTTCGGCGGCACTTCCCTGCTGATCGCCGTGGGCGTCGGCATGGATACCCTGTCGCAGATCGAGGCGCACCTGATCACCCGCAGCTACGAAGGTTTCATGAAGGGCGTCCGGATTCAAGGGCGCAAATAGGACTCGCCATGAATCTGATCCTTCTTGGGCCCCCGGGCGTCGGCAAGGGAACCCAAGCAAAACTGTTAATAGACAGGTTCGGCATCCCGCAGATATCCACTGGCGATATTCTGCGGGCTGCCGTTAAAGACCTCACCCCGATGGGGGTCAAGGCCAAGGGGTTCATGGACGCCGGTGCCCTGGTCCCTGACGAGGTGGTGATCGGCATCGTCGAGGAGCGTTTGGCTCAGTCGGACTGCGCTCCGGGCTTCATCCTGGATGGCTTTCCGCGTACCGTCGGTCAGGCAGACGCTCTCAAGGGTGTGCTGTCGCGGCAGGGGCGGGCCATCGACCACGTGGTCTCGCTCTCGGTTGATCAGCAGGAGCTCCTGAAGCGCCTCACCGGTCGCCGTGCCTGCGCAAAGTGCGGCGCAGTGTACCACGTTGAGTTTGCACCTCCCAAGGTGGTCGGCGTGTGCGACGCATGCGCGGGTGAGCTGTACCAGCGTGAGGACGACAAGGAAGCCACCATCCTGAACCGCCTCAAGGTGTACGACGAGCAGACTGCACCGCTCATCGCCTACTACCAGGGCTTCGGACTGCTGCGCTCGGTTGACGGCCTCGGCACGGTAGACGGGGTTCAGGGCGCGATCCTCACCCAGATTCAGGCCTAAGTCGTGATCGTACTCAAATCGCCTGCCGAGATCCAGAAGATGGCGGTGGCCAGCAGGATGGTCGCCGAGATCCTGGCCGGCCTCAAAGAAATAGTTGCACCGGGTGTCACGCTCCTCGAGCTCGATACCTTCGCCGAGAAGGAAACGCTGAAACGGAAGGCGAAGCCGGCCTTCAAGGGTTACAGCGGCTTTCCCTATTCGCTTTGCTGCTCGGTGAACGAGCAGGTGGTTCACGGAATGCCTTCCGGTCGGGTACTGAACGCCGGCGACATCGTGAGCCTCGACTTCGGTGTGATCTACGGCGGCTTCTACGGAGACGCGGCGATCACCGTCCCGGTTGGCGAGATCTCGCCCCAGGCGGCCAAGCTGATCCGGGTCACTGAGGAGTCGCTCTACAAGGCAATCGAGATGGCCGACACCGAACACCGGCTTTCGGACGTCTCCCACGCGGTCCAGGCACACGTCGAGAAGCACGGCTTCTCCGTGGTGCGCGACTTCGTAGGACATGGTATCGGGAAAGAGCTGCACGAGGGGCCGCAGATCCCCAACTTCGGCGCTCCCGGCAAAGGTCCCAAGCTCAAGGCCGGCATGGTGCTCGCCATCGAGCCGATGATCAACGAGAAGGGTTTCGATGTAAAGGTTTTGCAGGACGGTTGGACGGCAGTCACCTGCGACGGCGGGCTCTCGGCCCACTTCGAGCACACGGTGGCGGTAACTGACAACGGCCCGCTGATACTTTCACGATTATAAGAACGGCACTACGTTTTGAGAGGAAGTGAACTATGAAGGTTCGTGCATCGGTAAAGAAGATCTGTGTAAAGTGCAAAATTGTTAAGCGTAAAGGGATCGTGCGTGTTATCTGCGACATTCCCAAGCATTCCCAGAGACAGGGTTAAGAGCAACTATTAGGAGGAGCGGGCATTGGCACGTATCGCAGGGGTAGACCTACCCAAAAATAAAAGAATCGAGATCGCCCTTACCTACATTTACGGTATCGGAAGGTCTCTTTCCCAGGAAATCCTGAAAGCAACCGGTGTGGACTTCAACACCCGTTGTGACAACCTGACCGAGGCGGAAGTCTCCAAGATCAGGGATTACATCGACAAGAGTGTCAAGGTTGAGGGCGACCTGCGCCGTGACATCTCTATGAGCATCAAGCGTCTGATGGATCTCGGCTGCTACCGCGGTCTCCGTCACAGGAAAGGTCTGCCCTGCCGCGGTCAGCGCACCAAGACCAACGCACGCACCAGGAAAGGGCCGGCTCGTACGGTCGCTGGCAAGAAGAAATAATCTGGAGGGATAATGGCGAGCCCGGCTAAGAAGGTCGTAAAGAAGAAAAAAGAGAAAAAGAATATCCCCACTGGGGTGGCCCACATTCAGGCTACCTTCAACAATACCATGATCACCATCACCGACCCGGTCGGTAACGTGGTCGCCTGGTGCACCTCTGGTGCCAAGGGCTTCAAGGGTTCCCGCAAGAGCACCCCGTTTGCAGCGCAGATGGCTGCAGAGGATGCCGCGAAGAAGGCCCAGGAGCATGGCATGCGCACCATCGAGGTCTACGTGAAGGGCCCCGGCTCCGGCCGCGAGTCCGCACTGCGCGCCCTGCAGGCTGCCGGCTTTGCCGTCAGCTTCATCCGCGACGTCACGCCGATTCCGCACAACGGCTGCCGTCCCCCGAAGAGAAGAAGAGTCTAGTCCGGACACGCGTCGGTACTAGAGTTACGGAACTATCAGTTAGGATTCAAGGAGGTCTTCATTGGCTAGGTATACAGGACCCTCATGCAGGCTGTGCAGGCGGGAAGGCACGGAACTTTTTCTTAAAGGCGAGCGTTGCTACACTGACAAGTGTGCCATTAAGAGAAGGAGCTATCCGCCGGGCCAGCATGGTCAGGGTCGCGTAAAAGTTTCTGATTACGGCGTTCAGTTGCGTGAAAAACAGAAGGTGCGTCGCATCTACGGCATCCTGGAGAACCAGTTCCGCGGTTACTTCGAGTCCGCAGACCGGATGAAGGGTGTCACCGGCGAAAACCTGTTGTTCCTGCTCGAGCGCAGGCTCGACAACGTCATCTACCGTCTCGGCTTCGCCGCTTCCCGTACGGAAGCACGTCAGCTGGTGCGCCACAGCCACTTCACCCTGAACGGCCGGAAGGCAAACATCCCGTCCATCCAGGTTAAAGCTGGCGATGTGCTGCAGCTGCGCGAGAAGAGCCGCAAGGTCGCAAGCATCACCGAATCTCTCGAGGCAGTAGTTCGCAGGGGTATTCCGCAGTGGCTGGAGCTGGACAAGGACGCCTTCAAAGGCACCGTGAAGCTGCTGCCGGTACGCGAAGACATCACCATGCCGATTCAGGAGCAGTTGATCGTCGAGCTCTACTCCAAGTAAAGGCTGAACTACAACCTATACAGGGGGATCTAAATGTATAAAAATTGGCGCGATCTGATCAGGCCGAAGAAACTTCAGGTTGAGACAGAATCGCTCACTAATACATACGGTAAGTTCTACGCCGAGCCCTTTGAAAGGGGGTTCGGCACCACCCTCGGCACCGGACTGCGCCGGGTTCTCCTCTCCAGCCTCCAGGGTGCCGCCATCGTCTCGGTGAAGGCCAAAGGGGTGCTGCACGAGTTCTCCGCGGTTCCCGGCGTCACCGAGGACATGACCGACATCATCCTGAACCTGAAGGGTGTACGTCTCAAGGTCCACGGCAACGAGCCCCGGATGATCCGCATCGTCCAGAAGGGCGAAGGGGTGGTGAAGGCGAAGGACATCCTCACCGACAACAACGTTGAGATCCTGAACCCCGAACACCACATCGCGACCTGCTCCAAGGACGCGAACCTGGAGATGGACCTGGTGGTCAAGGTTGGCAAGGGCTACGTCCCGGCAGACCGTAACCGCGACGAGAAGGCACCGGTGGGAACCATTCCCATCGACGCAATTTTCTCCCCGGTCTACAAGGTCAACTTTACCGTCACCAACGCTCGCGTAGGCCAGATCACCGACTACGACAAGCTGACCATCGAAGTCTGGACCGACGGTTCGGTGAAGCCGCAGGACGCGGTGGCTTTTGCCTCCAAGATCCTGAAGGACCAGCTCTCCATCTTCATCAACTTCGATGAGGATGTGGAACCGCAGGAAGAGGCGGAGCCGGAAGAGGAGCGCGAGCGCTTCAACGAGAACCTCTATCGCTCGGTAGACGAACTCGAGCTCTCGGTCCGTTCGGCCAACTGCCTGAAGAATGCCGGAATCAAGCTGATCGGCGAACTGGTTTCCAGAAGCGAAGCCGAAATGCTGAAAACCCAGAACTTAGGCCGCAAGTCGCTCAACGAGATCAAGGACATCCTGGTCGATATGGGACTCACCCTGGGAATGAAGCTGGAAAACTTCCCCGACCCGGAGATCATGAGGCGCCTGAGAGGCGAGCAGAAAGAAGAATAGTCTTGTAAGACTTTACTTTTAGATAAAAGGAAGTGAATTGATATGCGTCACAACAGCGCGGGTAGAAGATTAGGCAGGACCACAAGCCACAGGATCGCCATGTTCAGGAACATGGTGACGTCCTTTCTCGAGCACGGAAAGATCACCACGACCGACGCTAAGGCGAAAGAGCTCCGTTCCATCGCCGAGCGTATGATCACCCTCGGTAAGAAGGGTGACCTTCACGCGACCAGGCTTGCAGCTGCCTACATCCGCGACAAGAAGGTCGTGACCAAGCTCTTCACCGAAATCGCACCGATGTACGCCGAGCGTCAGGGTGGTTACACCCGGATCATCAAGCTGGGCATCCGTCCGGGCGACAACGCACCGGTCTCCATCATTGAACTGGTGGAAGCAGAGATGAAGCCGAAGAAAGCTGCTAAGCCGGCTGCTCCGAAGGCTGCCAAGGTCGAGAAGGCAGCTCCGGTCGCCGCGGTTGCTCCGGCAGTCGAAGAAGCTCCGGCCGCTGCGGAAGCGGTTGAAGCTCCGGCCGAAGAGAAGACTGAAGAGTAATCTTCGTAAAAATTACAGCAGTAGCCAAAGAGGCACGGGAAACCGTGCCTCTTTGCGTATCTACTCGAGAAAAGGCGCTTCGGGTGAGCCATCTTGGTCCCGGTCTCCCGGGGGGAGTGCAGGCGGGGATGCGGCAGCTTCCGGAACCAGTTTTCTGAGCTGAACTTTGAATTAAAAGCCCGGATGGGAAGCTCGAACTGCAGCGCGGACCTGATCCACGAACCGGCTGTCAGCCCTTGTCATCTTTGCCTTTGCAGTAAAACCCGCTCTCTGCTACTATGCCCACCCGATGAGAATTAAACGCCTCGATATTGGGTTTCAAGTCCAAAGCTCATAACTCTAGGCAATTATACGCTAAAAAATAGGTAAGCTCTTTGTAGTGGCTCTATAGTGTCACCCTAGTGAGGCTAAATATGCAACTTGATCACGAAGACCATGTGGCTATTGCTAAAGAAGTCGTCACACTGCTGGCCCCCCTCCTTCTATCACATTCACCTTTCCTTCAAGGTGAGCCCCCTGTTGCCCCAGAATCATTTGCGGCGCGTCGGCAGGCCTTCCTTGAAGCGGCCGCAAAAAAAGGAATCTATCCGAGAAAGCCTCGATAATGACCTGCCAAGGGAAAGAGACTTGGAAGTTCTTCTCCAGAAGAGGGAGGCGGCCTGCTACCGTGGCCAAACTGGGATGCCAACGCTTTGTGCTCGTGTTTTATGTCGTCTCTAAAGACTTGATGAACGCGGCAATGTCGCTTTCCCTGTAACGGACAGCCCGACCCAGTTTTACAAACTTTGGTCCTTTGCCCTGAACACGCCAGATCCGAAGAGTCTGTTCAGCAGTGGCAAGAAGTTTTGCCGCCTCAAGGGTGTCGAGCAATCGATCCACCATACTGCCCCCTCCCATTACTATACACTTGGTTTATTGTGCATGGTAATCAGTCAGGCTGCTAAGAACCTGGGCCGCCGCCCCCTAAAATAAAAAACGCCCCTCGGGACCGATGGGGCGTTTTTAAAACAGGTTGGAGCAGGCCTGCCTGCCAGCAGCAGAGGCTAAGCTTACGTTGAATAGGTAGTAGTGGAGGTGGGCGCCATGACCCCTTCAACAATCGCGCGAAGTCTGCTGATCGCCTCGCACTCCTGATATACCGTAGTAGTTGTAACCTCAATGGGGGGCAACGCCTCAAACAGAATCTTAAATCTTTCCGATGTCTCCATTTTCTCCTCCAGGTGGGGCAATGATAACATAATCCTTATCGTCAGTCAGGATAAAAAAGTTAAGGTAGCGCGTAATTTATACACCAAGGCCCATCGTTTTCAATTGGGCTCTAACTTGTGCTAAGTCATGCATAAAACCACATTTCGGGCATGGGAACGCGTTCTCTACGGGGAAATTTAGATTGCCTGGTTTTAGAGGGGTACCAGGTTGGCTAGCTTGTAATTTGGCTTGGGTCCCACACGCGGGGCAAAGCACTTCTATTTCGGCCATCGAACCTTGACCACCAGGGGGAGCTAACGCCGGAAATACCGGGGCGTTTTTCTGCACAGACCTGACGATTTGACTGGAGGTGGTTTCGAAGATTTTAAAGTGACCCAGTTGGAAAGTCATTTGGAGGAGCACATGATATCTCCGGATCGCCTCTGCCAGGGCAGTATTCACGGAGTAATCTGCAATTTCGAGCTTCATTTTCCGTAGGTCTTCTATCTTCAAAGATCTGCCATGTGTCAGCCACTTGGCATGGTCGCACAGAAGGGCGGCAATGTCCTCAGCTCTTTGTTTCTTATCTTCTTCAGTTACAGGAGCACCTGTGCTCGAATGGGTGTGCCAGTTTTTGAACTTAAACTTCACGAGCCAGTCTTTTACCAGTGTTTGCGAGAATTGCTGCGCATTTTCGGCACGCTGTAGTTCTCCTGGTGAGATGCCCTGTAAAAGGGGAATGTAGGCTTGGCTTAAAAAGCCTTTCGCGAGGACCTCATCTTTAATTTTTGTCATCCCATCTAACAACTCGCCCGCAGAAAACCTTTTCCCCTGCCATTGCATCTGCGCATCAATCGGCCCAAGTGCCGACATTGGCCCCATCAAAATTTCGTCGGCAGCCATTGCTAAGATTGTCCCTGCGCTCTTAGCCCACCCTGGAACGATTATTGCGAAATCTGAGTACTTGTTTCGGACGATTCTCACTATATCTTCAACTACTTCAGCGTATCCACCAGGCGTCTCAACGATAATGTCTATTGCTTTGCCGTTAAGATTCGCCAGTTGGTCCCCAAAAGGCAATAAATCTTCGTACCCGATTTGAGTTGGTTGGTCAGAGGCATTAATGTCTCCAGCGTAAACCAGAATATCCCTTCCTCCCCGAAGGGCGGAGATCCGTGACAGTTGGAGTTTACGTTCAGCAAGCAACCGTATTGGGTCCTGATGTAACTGTGAAGCGAGATACTCTGAAAAAAAGCCCATCGGGTGGTCTCCTTTGGCTTCGACTGGTAACGGCTATCTTTCGCCGCAACAATTTACACGCATTAGAGACACAATGCATCAAATTTAATGTAATTAATGTTCATGTAGACCTTCCCGTGCGATAGGCCCCAAGAGATCCTGTCTCACTTTTGTCCCACCCCCCCTATTACTAATGACAGAAATTAATGCGGTGTTCGTTCCGCACCCGGAACTAGCTGCCAAGCAGCGAGGTGAACCATCTCCCAAGTCCGTAAAGCCTCCCGGAATCGGACGGCATCCGCTGCCGCAAACGCCTCTTCTACCTCCTGGCACAAAGCCTTTATGCGTCGAATTTCGACAGGACGATGAACCCCAAGCCAATCAAACGCTCCGGCAGGGCAGGCTGAGCTTATTCTGCGGGTGGCCGCCCGTATCTCACCATGAGCAATGTCGGAGTCGAAAACTAGCGCCGAATGTTTTTCACAAACTCGCTGCGCTGGATGTAGAGAGATCGGGAGAGCGTCAAGCACCCAAGCACGAATATCAATACCCGCCTTGAATGCTTCCCCGGGGTCTTTTCCCATCGGCACCGGCCAGCGCAGAGAGTTCTGGAAGTGCTGTTTCCACCACAGCGAATGAATCGGCCCACCGCCTTTTACTCTTTGGCTCGTGAGATCAGTAGATATCGGGTCGGAATCCAGAGAGACCAATATCAAAGCTGCTTGAGACAGCACTGGAAAAATCACTGTATCCGGTCTCACACCGCAGGTCGTCAATGGGATTGCTCCCACAACATCACCCGCTAGGTGGTCAACCAGCAGAGCATCAAGGTCACTTTCAAGCACCATCTGAGCTCGCGCGCGATCGTTCAAGCTACGGAGGGAGTTTCCGCCGCCTTCTATTGCGATGTACTTCGGATCGTTTTTATCACGGAGGTCTTCTGGGGGGCGACGAATCCTTATCCTGTTGATAGAGCCGTCGGGCATGATTGATGGAATAACATAGCCGCGAGGAATCCACAGCTTTGTAGGCTTGCCAGTTTTTCCGTCAAGCCTCTCCTCGAGCCCCCAACTTGACCGAGGGCGGAAAATGCAGGACATGCCGCGCTCTCCATCTAACCAACCAAGTCTATACTTGTGCACTGCCTCCTGGTCAAGCCCTCGCTCTGCCAGGGATGCAAGTGCTTCCTGGTTTTCAACTAAACGGCTATGAGCAGATACTACCAGGTCGAGAGCTGAGCGCTGCCAGCGCTCTTCGGGCGTGCGGGGATCTGCAGGAGCAAATCTATCACGTTCAGAATGGATGGCCGAAACAGATGAACTATGAGTCCTGCGTATGCCATCCTGCTTCCGACATTTTTCATAGCAAGGGCAGGAGGCGTTTTCACATTTCAGGTCCAAGCGTTTGTGGGCTTCCTTACACCCAATTCCTTCAAGGTGCCGGAGGAGTCGGACGGTATTGCCTCCCCATCCACAGGAAAAGCATTTCCCGGTATCGCTGCCTAGCTTGGTAACGAATCTATTGGTGTCGCTAGAGCCTCCACAGATAGGGCAGGGACCAACATATCGTGAACCTACTTTCCGATAAGGCCCAATGTTCTTTTCTCGCAGGAGATCAAAAAGGGTCACAGCAGCCTCAATAAATACTATCGTTCCATCGTTCCGTACCGTTCCATAATCGTTCCATTACCTAAAGTGCTAATTTTATAGATTGAAAATCTTTTTATGGAATGATGGAACGATTATCTAATGATATTATGGATAAAGAGTAGAGTTGTTAATTTAAGCTTTGTTTGTTTTTTTGCGTGAACATTTCCGCACGTGCGTGCGTACAAAATAATCGTTCCATCGTTCCGTAAACTGAATTTAGGCCGTCACTCCAGCTGTTTGCACGCGGAACGATGTAAAAAATATCGTTCCGTAATCGTTCCATCGTTCCGCCCGCCCCCTCCCCGATAGGCCATCAGACACAAATGCGAGATCATTCCGAGAAGGCATACTCATCTTTGATTCTGAGCCCAAAATAGCGGCGACCGTTGCTACTGTCGCAGGAAAGACAAAGCACCTCCTTCAGATAGTGGCCAAAAGCCTTCTTGCTATGGGGTTTGGCTCTTCCGCCTCCGTTATACTCCTCCCACCATTTAAGGAAATGACCGTAAAGCTGTTTGAAGGTCACCCAGTGGTCATTGTCGTCAGTCCGATTTATGCACTCATCGAAGAACTGCCCTAGTGTGTCCTCCTCGCGGACCCGCTCATGCAGAGTGTCGCGCAGCTTGTCCGGCAGTTGGAGACCATCCCTTTGCCACAATAGACACCAACGGACGAGCGCCTGGAGAATCCCAGGGTACTCTTTACGAAGTTTCTCCATGAGCCCCTTGTCCTTCAATCGGTACAGGTTTGCACGCGCGGGGTCGTCTTTCCGCTCCTGATCTGGGGCGTCCACGTAACGAAGCGGATATTCAATCATGGCTAGCCGCTGGCGCATGGCGAAATCCTTGGTGAGCCCCCAAGGTGGATCGTTGGTGTACAGATAAATGCTGTGAGTTGGGGTGTAGCCCCACTCATACTTGTCAAAGGGTGCCCGGACAGTAAGGGAGTCGCCTCCGGTCAAGCGTTTCACCATCGCGGTAGAAATTTTGCGCCCCTCGTCGGTCTCAGAGGCAATCACAAAACGTCGACCATACAACGAAACAAGGTCAGCGGAAGGCCCTACCGAGCTTCTAGAGTTCTTTTGTTCCAGGAGCATCTCCGGCTGGATCGCCCAGGCCAGTTCCCCCAGTATCTGCTTGATAACCTCGAACATAGTACCTTTACCGTTACGACCAGCCCCGATGAATACGGGGAACCAATGTTCTGTGGTAAGGCCTGTAATCCCATAGCCGAGGATCCGCTGAACAAATGAGATGACCTCAGGATCTTCTTGGTGGATCTCTCCGAAGAAGTGGTCCCAGGTCGGACAAGGGGACTTATTACCGTTCTTGAGGAAATCAGGAGCGTAGTTGTATTCAAACGGAACTGCCCGTAAGAGGTAGTCCTGCGGTTTGCCCTTGTAGAGCATCCCCGTCTGGAGATCGATCACCCCATTGAGGCAAGGCAAGAGCCAAGGTTTCTGATCAAATTCGTGCCCGATCACGGCCAGCGAATCTCTAGGACCAATCCTATGCGCGTGCGTAAGGGTCCTCTCAATACCACTAGCAGAACGGAGCCTGTCAACCCTTGACTCGAGCTCCTTTTTCTCCGCCTTCAACTTGGCGTATGCACCCTTCAGACTCAGCACTTCTGCTTCTGCGGCTAAACCTTCTGCATCGGCTTCCGCCTTAAGGATCTCGGAGGATAGTTCCAATTCCTTGTTTTCAGACTTAAGAGCAGCTATCTTGTTGCGCTCAGCCACTTTTGCCTTTTTGTTGGCTTGCGAGACTCGGAGGTTAGCCTCCGTGAGGTTGTTGTATGCCTCCTCGAGTGCCGGCACCAGTTTCTGTGCCTCCTGGTCATAAAGCACTGCGACCTCTTCTACGGCATTGTGCGCCAGGTAGCGCTTATCCAGCTCCCAATGCACACCATTGAAGACGTACCACACGCCACGATCTTTGGTGGCATCGCGCTCTTTGAGGTTACATACGTACTTCCCTCGATGGAGCGTAGCGTACAGCACACCGTCCCCCCGCTCGTTGTTACCCAGGCAGTCCCTGATAAACTGGGGGGTGATTAGAGGTGCAGGAACATCCTCAGACTTATCCAGGTCAGCAAGGGAATCGTTCTCAAGGCGGATCCGGTCCTCTACAAGAGACCGGTCATAGAAAGGGTCCTGCCCAATGGAACCGCTCATAGGGGAAGGTCCCCCCCGTTACAACTCAAGTGTTTTGCCTTCTGCGCCCACAGATAAGCGGCAGCAGTAGAAATCCCAAGTTGTCGAGCTACTTTCCGAGGTGATACTTCACAGCCAACCATAAATAGAAGAAGGTAGAGGGCCCGGAACTCTATTCCTAGCCCATTCAGGACAGTGCCCGTGACTGCTGAAAATGACCGGGTGCAGTTACAACATTGAACGCGTCCCATAGCCCAGAATGTCTCAAGCCTCTTGGTGCTTACAACAGGCTGACCACATTGGGGACAGATTGCACCATCTGGGTGAAGTTTGCGAAGGAACCAGGCGCGACAGGCACCTTCATTGAGGTGGTCGACGGTAAATTCGTCGAGCAATTCCAAAACTAAGCTTCGAACTGTTACCATGTAAAATAACCTCAGGATCTAAGTAGGTAATTCCAGTACCGAAAACTCCATTATTCCAGCACATTCACAAATTTTATGCGGACACAAACACCGGGGGTACAATTACCCGCAAGGCTCAAGGTCGCTGGAAGGACCCGCGGCATGACCTATGACCCTTCTTCCCCTGATCTTTTCCCGCAGACGTCAGACCCAGTTCCCTGTGGCAAGCCACACTTGGCGCCAGGGCCCCGTCATTGTGTTTCTGTTCAGCCGTCAACAGCACCTGTAATACATCCACAGTCCCCCTCCAGGATATATAATCAATCTGCCCCTCCCAACAGCGAAGGGGGAAGGGGGGAGAAACCCTCCCCGGGCAGTCAAGTTTTGCGCTTTGCCCGGCTTTTGCGGAAGACTTTGAATGATACCTCTGCAATCAGACGTTCTTGCGCCGCTGGAGTAAGCGCATTGAATCTTGAGGCAAAGGTATTAAACGCGTCCAAGGCGCCTTGGTACTTGAACTGGGCCATTATGGAGTCATGCTCTTTACTCAAAGGGAAGCTCCTAAATCTGCTGTTAACCCCTGAGAAGATCGAGTACTTCCAGCTTAAGCTGAATCGCCTCACCAACGGCTTCCCTAAGAGGCTGGACCACCAAGTTCAGATGCCTACTGAACTCGTCAGACAGAATTTGGACCTGCGCTTCGGTAAGAAAGCCAAATAAGCTACTGTCGAGCTCGACATTAAAAACGGCATCTTTTGCTGGGTACCTATCATATATGGCCATGACTTCAGATGCCTTGAGACAAATGGTTTCAGGGGCGTGGCCATTACGGCTCAGTCGTGATTCTATTGCAGACCTTAACCCAGTTCTTGCTGTTGCAGCATCTCGCCTTTCTTGAAAGCTGATTACCGTTCCCATGTTCTGCATCCCTCCGTGTTAAGTGACTACATGTTGAGTGTGACGCCTCTTGATCCTGCCTGGCTAATTATTGGGGCCAACTCTTCCTCAAACCACTTCTCGAGCACCTCTTTATTGCCATAGACGCTCGCAATATTGATAGTCACGGTGCCTTGCTGAGAGGTCTGCCCCGCTGACTGTTGGGTAACCACGTTTGAAGATGGGTTGGTATTATAAGAACCACCCCCAGAGCCGCCTCCAGATCCCCCCATGCCCATTACGCCTTCAACTAAGCCCGTGGCTGCAATCAACCCCATGTTGATCATGCCCCAGGTATTAATCGCTGTAGCGGCCGGGGGGCCGGCAATGGGACCGAGTTCAGCCATGGCCCTCATTTCTGCAGCCTTGGTCGATACCCACGTCTCGCCAATGGCTAGGCCCTTTTGAAGCCCCAGGCTTGCCAAAGCCGCAACCTTCGATTTCCCTGCAAACATGTTGATCAGGCCAATGCCCTGCTGGAATGCAGCGCCCTGCAAAGCGCCAAGCTCTTTATTCTGCTGACTTTCTATTTGCTTTCGCTTCTGGGAGTACAGCTCCTGAATGGTGGCTTTGCGCTTTTCGTACTCCTCGAAGGAATTGGTCATCATAGCCCAGTTGCGGATAGCTGCCTCGCGTTCCTCATCGAGGCGTTGCAGCTCGGAGTTGCCACCCTCGGTTTGCAATCTAAAGCGAGACTCGGCCTTTTGCGCATTTTGATCAGAGGTCTGGTTGGCAGCCGCCCAGGTGGAACGCATCGATGTTTGGTCGAAAGCTGCCTGCTGACTATCAGACATGCGCCCGATGGCGTTTAAGTAGCCGTCGGATTTCATCAGGCCATTCTCGACCTCGTCAAGGCGCATCTCGCCTTCAATTTTGGCCAGCTCGGCCTGCGCCTGTTCCAACTCCTTATTGCGCTGGGTCAGCCAGTCAAGCTCCTCCTTCTCGTCTTCCTGCCGGCGCCGCCAGTTCATGAAACCGGGGGCATCCACGGTGTAGTTTTTCTTTTCAGTGGAGGTGGTGGTGCCAGGGTCTCCTCCGCCACCAGGATTTAAAACAGAGACCCGATTCCCTTTGGAATCAAGACCAACCTCACTATAAGCGAGGGTTTGAAGCGAATTCTCTTGCGACTGCGCTCGCCCTTCAAGATCCGCGGCAATACCTTGCCACCACCTTCCCCCCTGGGTGAATTTCCCACCGACGGTCAGAGACATGGCAGTAGCTAGACTCGCCCCAAAACGATCTAGAGACGCACCCGAAAGTCGAACGATCGCTTCAACGTCGTGCATTAAGAGAACAAAGGGATGGACGCCTTTTACAGCCACATTGCCAAACTGGGCACCAAGCCGCACCAGTTCCGGAAGCAGTTCATTCCCAATCTGTACTGCAAGACTGGTTGACACCAGCTTTAGCTCGTTCATGTGACGCTTGTACTCTTTGACCTGGAGCTGGCCATCACCGCCTACGACAAGGTGCAACTGCTCGGCGCGCTCTTTTGCCGCAATAAGTTCCGCAGCGGTCAGCCTGAGGGTTTGCTGCGCCTCGGCCCAACCCTTGCCGTAGACTTTTTGGCCGGCAATGTTGCGCTCCAGGGCGCTGTGCATGGAGCCCAGTCTGCCGTTAACATCACCCATGATTTCGATTGAGGAGCGCAGCTGGCCGTTGCTGTCGGTGATACTGACGCCAAGGTCTTTGATTGCCTCACCGCCGTCCTTTCCTATGCTCTTGGCCAGGCGGAGCGCCGCACCGGTTACTACGTCTGAATCGATACCAAGGGTGCGCAGCGCTACGTTGAGCTCCGAGGACTGCTGAGCGGTAGTGCCCAAAACCCGCGAAAGCTTGGTGACCTCTCCGATCCATCCGGTTGTCTCAGAGATGATTCCCTTGAAGACCCCGCCGGCCAAAATTCCGGTGAGTACGCCGGTAAGAGACGTCAGCTTAACGATGCCGCCACCGAGCTCGTTGAAACTGCTGGACATGGCAGACACTGAGTCCTTGGTCATGCTGCGGCCGTCCTGCAGGGTCTTGGCCAGACCGTCCAGCTTGGCATCAATGGAAAACAGAACTTTCTTTTCGGCGTCGGCCATAATCACGTCCTCCTGATGTTATGTCTGCTAGGGGGGGGGAGCATCTGCTGGTGTTACTGAGGTTGAGGCATCAAAGATTATGAGTTCCCCATTCGAGCCAGAAGAGAAGGTAACTGGTCCATCTTCTACAGCACTCATACCGTAGCTCCTTGTCCCGTGTTCAGGCACGCCCAAGACTCCTGGCAAAGGCCACCATTGCCTCAACGTATGGGTTAACTTGGGGGCTGGAGGCTACTTGCCTTACCGGCAGGGAGCTCGTAACGGTGCGGGGTCTTAATTCCAACATCTTACAAATGGCGATTCGAGATCTTTGGACTAAAGAGGCCGATATCTTCTGGTATTCACCCCCATTGCCCTGTTTGCAAAGCTCATCTTTCGTACACATTCCGTCGGCCAAACCAGCCATTATCCCTTGAGAACCAAGGAATTCACGGCCATCTGCCAATTCGGTCGCTACCTTTTCTGCTGAGAGCTTGAGATTGCGTGCTACGGTATTGATCAAGGCCGTATAGATATGATCTAGCCGCGCTTGGAGGATTTCTTTGTCAGCGTTGGAGAGGGGAGCGTGTGGGTGCCCTGTTCCTTTATAACGGCCGGCGGTGAGCACGGAGGTTTTTACTCCAGAGTTTGCTTCCCTGGCCGAAAGATCGCGGTGTCTGGTAATGACCCCGATAGAACCAATGTTAGCCGCCTCGCTGGATACAAAGCGTTTCTCGGCTGCCGAGGAGATTAGGTAGGCAGCTGAGGACATTTGGCCATCAGTCCAAGCAGTGGTGGGCTTCTCACCGCGGCTACGGAAAATGAATTCTGCGAGCTCGAAGGTGCCAGGAGCGGCTCCCCCTGGAGAGTCGATATGCAGCAAGATCTTTTCGACGCGCGGGTCGTAAAGAGCTTCCCGAAACCGCAACTGGATCGCCTCCGCCGAAGTCGCTCCTAATATTCTCCCAAATAGGTTCATGCGCGGGATGATCAGACCATGCACGGGGATAATGGCCGTCCCATTTACTACCTCATACAGCTTGTCGCCGCTAAAGAGTTGCTTGCCGGTGTGGGATATTACGGCATTGCTTTCGAAACCATCGCCATCTAAAAACGATGAATAGGCCGACAGTATCTCATCAAGCAGGTACGGTGAAATCATCCACGGCCCGCGCAGCACACTGTTGAAGTTCATTCGGTGACTCCTTTGCTAGGATTCCCCTCCTTAGAGGCACATAGCCCGGGTCTCGGAGGGGACTTAGCCCCTGGACCGCCATTGGAGCGCTCCCCTATAAGGGAGCCTCATGATCCCTATGGCGTTCCTCTTCTCGGGATTCATGAGCAGCATCCCTCTCTATCTGGAAGAGTAGAGAGGGATACAGGAAAGCATATTGCTAAAGGCCCAGGAGTTCCTTTTTAGCGCTGGCTTTAGTCCGCGCTACATCCTGCCGAACGTTGGCGGCCTGCGTCCTAAGCCCTTTTGCCTGGTTTTCAAGCTCAGCCGCCTGAGATTCAAGATCCCCCGCATCAGAAAGCATTTCATCGCCATCCAGCACCTCAATTGCGTCACTGGCGAGAAACGCTCTGGCAGTGACCAAGTCAAGGGTGACGATATCCCCCGGCTTTAACGCAGGCTTCCTGAAATCATTGGAAGTCTGAATAACACCGTTGATGATCCTGTATTGCTTTTCGCTGCTCTGCATGTCTTGACTATTGGCTTGTTCCATTGCCCCCCCTATTTAGCTTTGGCGTAAACTATTTGAAGTATTCCTGAGAGAGCTGATCCTTGAACGGAGCCAACTGGTCAAGATGAACACCCGCGCCGAGGGTCCGGAGACGCTCCATGAAATCAGTTATGGTCGGTGTTACGCCATAACCATGTCCAAAGGCCTCAAGGTAGGCGGCATAGGTTCTCCGAAGAGCCGGGGCAAGTTTCCCGGCCTCAATTGCCATGACCAGGTGGTATGCGCTCTCTTTTAACCTCTGGACACGCTCCCGATCCCCGGACTCAGTCGTAGTAGCGGACTGGATATTTGCGGCCAAGACTTGAATTGCGGCGGCCATCGTTTTCTTTCTCTCCCTGAGCATTTCTAGCGTTGCCTGTATCTCGTTATGGTCTCCTTCGGAGATTTCCCCGCGGGCATACTGCGTTATTGCGGAGCTCGCTCTGGTTTCAACCTCAGAGATTTCAGCCTCGAGGTCTGCAAGCTTAGAAGCGAAGTCGCCTTTTCTTGAAAAAAGAGATTCGCGACTTTCCATGGTTTGGGACAGCTTTTTCTGGGCCTCAGCAAGATCCACCTTTGCCTGGGCCAGTTCACGCTTCTTTTCGTTCATGAGAGAGGCTCCTTGTGAGATCTTGTTATTTCTCGGTAGCAGTTTTGCCAGCCTGGCGTTCCTCTTGCGCAAGCCTTGCGCGCAGCGCTTTCAGCTTTTCGATGTGTCTCTGAAAGGACTCAATCTCAAGATCAAGTTCTCTGGTGGAGGTCAAATTGGGAAGAGAGGTGATAATTGCCATCGCATTTCTCCTTAGAAGGATTTTGTTTAGCTTTTGAAGTAAGATACTGATTTTCGCGAAAAAAAGAAGACTGCCTATCCCGGCATAACCCGAGTTGTGCCGGGATAACTTGGGTTGTGCTAAGCATGGCATAACTACCCGAGGAGCGCTGTCTCGCGCTTTCTGCCTTTTATCATGTGAGCCAAGCCACGTTCCAGGTAGACCTTTTTCACAACGGTTAGGATCACCCCCCTCGCAGAGCTGGGCTCACCTTGTCTCAGGTAGGGGAGATTTAAATAAGGAAACTTACCGTCATCATTGGAGAAATTTTCTATTTGGTTCACCATGCTTAAATGGTCAATGCTTTGATCTACAGTTAGCTTCCAGTCAACAAGAAGTTCAATGTTCTTTTTGAAGTTGTCGAGAGAAACATATCTAGCTTTAGCCGCACTCTTCGCCCTGTCTTTATCACTATTTTTTTGGTACTGAGTTAATAGATTTGTGATATTTGCCGGAATGATAGTTTTTAAGAAAACATCAAAAGCAATATCCAATTCCAACAGGAGCATTCCAAGCCTTAGCACCTCTTCAGTAGCATCTGCATCAAAGACACCAGAAGTTACGGAAAGCACTTTGCCGTATTGGTTTATAATGTTAATCACCGGAGCTTGGAGCACCTCGCTGGGGCCTAGACATGGAATAGCAGCGGCTCTGCTTTCGATAAGGCCCTTAACCCGAGAAAGTAAAGAGGTGCTACTTGGTGTTCCATGTAGAATCTGACGCCACAAATAGTCGACCTCCTCCAGCTTTTGACCAACACCCACAGAACCAGGGCTAGAAAGCGCTTCCATTTCGTCCAAATCCTGAAACATCACCAGAGCCCCCTCGCGTTTCTCAAGACGGTATGCGCCTAAAAACCTGAGGCTCCGGAATAGGGAGCAGATGGGACCAAAGCCTTGAGGCTGCGGTGCTTGGAGTAGTGATTGGGGTAGCGGTCCATTAGAAAATCTTCGGTCAACCTCAAATCGAATTGGAAAACAGCACTTATAAAAATGTACAGCGCGGCTATGCCCTTTTTTGCGACGTTGGCAGCTGACTGCTCAATGGTAGAAACTCGCTCGTTGTATGTTAGGGACTCACACATTTTTGCGATTTCATCCAGGCAAGCTGCCAGATCCTCTTTTCTGTTTAAAAATTGCATGAATAATCCTCCTGTGAGGTATAAGCCTTGGAGACCCGGTTTTTTTCAAGACAACACATAGTCCAAAACGCCTATGCCGTAAACTTAGGGACCCGCCGAGCGGCGATATCGCGCAGCTTCACCAGGTGCGGCTCAAATGGCGATTCCATAAGGGCCTGCTCCATAACGTCAAGAACGGTTTGAGGCTCCAGTTTCCGAACCAGTACAAGAATTGCACGCTCCTGGCTGTTTAATTCTCCCCATGTCATTTACATTCTCCTTAAAGTGGGTTGCTGGTAACGATTTCCCGACATCTAGCCCTTACGTACTGCAGCCTCACTAGTGCTCTGGTGTTCGGTCTGGGCAGCGATCCAATTCATGACAGAAGAGAGTTTGTATCGAACACTTGCCCCCACCTTGATAAAGGGAGGAGCTGGTGCGCCGGTGAGCCTTGCACGGTTGAGAGTGTTCACTTTCTGGCCTATGATATTCGCCACCTGTTGAACCGTTAGGAGCCGGTCCGCCGTTTGAAGGGACTGGCAGTCACCTGTACCTAAGTACCTCTCTTGAGCCATAGTTTCCTCCCTGTTCACGCAAAGTATTTGCACAGCCTTTTAGTATTATACTGTTGTATGGCATTGCATGTTATACAGTTGTATGGTAGGTGTCAATAAAATAATTGGCAGGAGGCCCTCTATGGGGAAGACCTATCCTCGAGTTGTAGAATTGCTGAGGAGGGAGTTTGAAGATAAAGGGGTTACAAAGTATTTGTTTTGCAAGAAAACGGGGATAAATCCAACGAGCGTGGAAAGGTATCTGCACGGCATTTCTGAGCCGTCTCAGGTGAGCCTTGAAAAACTTGCCACTTATTTTGAAACCTCAGTAGCGTGGTTAAGGGGGGATGATGAGGATAAATGTTGGCTTTCTGAAGAGGAGTCTCGTGAACTTGTCGAAGACATACTGCTGAGGACCTTCCGGCAAGAAAATCCCAGGAAAAAGGGCGAGTCGGAAGCTGAATATGAGAAAAGAGTTGCCGCTCTTGGGGAAGAAAAAAAAGTGTTTTGGTCAAATATATATGAAGAAGCCGTCAGAATGAGGCGGGCAAAAAAAGCCTCTGAATCGTAGCAGGTCTCTTAAGTGACATTTTCCCGGCTAATGCCAATTCCAACCTCGGCCAGTTCCATGATTTTGTTCACCACTTTTTGCGTTGGTTCTCTGAGCCTTTCCGGCGTCATCATAATGTAACCGCCGGTAACGTCGTTTCCTAGGCTATGGTTTAGCAAGGCCTTCAGAGCATAGTGCGAGATATCGAGGGACTCGGCGACTGTGATGAATGTTCGCCGCAAGTCGTGGAAACAGAAGTTGACCCCGCTCGCCTGGATTATGTCGCGCTTCCAGGGGTCTGGATTGGTGATGTGGGGATTCATCCCGCGGCCCGGGAAAATGAACTCGCTTTCCCATCCAGCCGCAAGGCGCTTCACCAGGAGCTGGTGCAGCTGCTTTGACATGGGCATGGTAACCTGGTCATCTTCCGGCTTCTCCCCGCGCTTCTTCTCTGGGGTAAAGGTGAAGGTCTTGTTCTGCAGGTCCAGATCTGACCATTTGAGCACTGACGCCTCGCCGCGACGAAGGCCTGTGTAAAGCAGCAGAAGGATGAAGTCACGCCCCTTCGGGTTATCGTACTCGTCGACGGCCTTGTACCAGGCGGGGAAGTCCTCCGGGGTTATGTAGGTCTTGCGCCGGGTCTTCTTAGTCCATCCCCGGCCGCGGATCTCCTTTACCGCGTCAACAGGATTGAAGGTGATTACACCCGGGTACAGTGCTATCCCGAAACGGAAAAGCCCCTTCAGAAGCTTGATAGCATTGGCGCCCTGCACCGATCCACTCCTCTTTTCGATCCTCCCCAGGCGCTCGATCACCATCGTCCCGGTGATAGTGTCCGCCGGTAGTGTCAGCCAGTCCTTAAAATGGTTGTTGATCCACGCTTCGTACTGGTAAGCGGTGGATTTTGCCACGGGCGTCTTCCGGGCGCTTAAATATTGACTGTACAGGTCTTTTACGGTTATGATCTGCCGCTGTATCTGGGCCTTCGGATGTGGGTTTTCCCCCTTGTCGAGGCGCTGCAGATATTCCTTGGCGGTGCTCCTGGCTTGGTCCGGAGTGAAAGTGCCGTAACGGCCAATAGGGATGAAGGGCTTTTTTCCGGTACCGCGCATGGTTGCGCGGACAAAGAAGGTCAATGCTTCCTTGGTCGCACGAACGCCAAAGCCCTTGAGCTCCGTGTCGTGGTAGTCGACCTGCCCGGATCCTGGGAGAGTGATCCCCGACAGGTTCGCTTTGGTGATCTTCAGTTGCGGCATGAGTGGCACTCCCCTGTAGTGTCCAGCGTAGAGGCTTCATAGTGTCAAGCGTGTGCGAATTTCTATACCACTGCATCACCAAGGAGTCAACGAATGTGTAGGAGTTTAGCGCTCCTATCCATCGCAAGCATACTGTGAGAATCAAGCGACTCGAAATATTGGGTTTCAAGTCTTTCCAGGACAAGGTCGTCCTCGACTTCAACCAGGCGATCACCGGCGTGGTCGGGCCCAACGGTTGCGGCAAGTCCAACGTCGTCGACGCCATCCGCTGGGTCATGGGGGAGCAATCCGCCAAAAACCTGCGCGGCAAGTCGATGGAAGACATCATCTTCAACGGCACCGAATTCCGGAAGCCGCTCGGTATGGCCGAGGTTTCCCTTTTTTTCTCAACCGACGACGGTCGTGTCCCCGCCAAGTACCTCAACTTTTCCGAGATCCAGGTCACCCGCCGACTCTACCGTGACGGCGAGAGCGATTACCTGATCAACAAGACCCCCTGCCGCCTGCTCGACGTTGCCGAACTCTTCATGGACACCGGTATCGGTGCCCGCGCCTACTCGATCATCGAGCAGGGGAAGATAGGCATGATCCTGCACGCCAAACCGGAGGAGCGCCGCTTCCTGATCGAGGAGGCCGCCGGCGTTACCAAGTTCAAGGCCCGCAAGGTGGTCGCACTCAAGAAGATCGAGGCGACCAAGCAGAACCTTCTGCGCATCGGCGACATCGTGGCCGAGATCAAACGCCAGATGAACGGCCTGCAGCGCCAGGCCAAGAAGGCGGAGCGCTTCCGGGAGGTTCGCCAGGAACTCAAGGAGATCGAGCTCCTCTTTGCGGCCAAAGGGTACGCCTCTTTGCAGCAGGAACGCCTGGGGCTCGAGACCCAGATCGCCGACCTTGAGGCTCAACACATTGCCCTTGGCGCGAAACTCGAGGCCGAAGAGCTCTCCGTGGAGGGAAAGCGGGTAACCCTCGCGGAGACCGAGCGGCTCTTGGCTGCCGCCCAGGAAGAAATTTTCCGCTGGAAAAGTGAGCTGCAGGGCGGTGAAAACAAGCTCGAGTTCCAGCGCCGGGAGTTGGCCAACCTGGAGCGCCAGGGTGCCCGGTTCGAGGAAGAACTGCAGGGGCTCAAGGACCAGTTGGCTGCCTCGCAGCGCGAGCTCGAGACGCTTGCCGTACAGCGGGGAGCCTTCCTCGAAGAGATCGCCCGGGAGGAAGAGAACCTGGAACACCGCGAGTCGCTTCTGGAAGAGATGGCTGCCGTTGAGGCAGGTGTCACCCGTGAACTGGACGAGGTACGTCGCTCGCTCTTTGCGGTTCTTTCCGAAGGCGCCCAGGCTGGTAACCAGCACCAGGCTGCCGCCAAGCGGCTCACTGCGATCGGGGAGCGCCTGGCGGCGAGTTCCCGAGACCGGATCTTGCTTGCCGAACGCCTGGCCGAGGCGAACCAGAAGGTCGAGGCGCTCAGAATAGAGCTGCAGTCGCTGCGGGATACCAAGGAACAGACCAGCGAAGAGCTCACCCTGGCCACGGCCCGGGAAGCCCACCTGAAGCAGGAACAGGAGGCCGGCGAAAAGGCCCTGCAGCAAAGCCGGGATCAGCTCTCCGGTGCCGCATCGCGCCTGAAGTCACTGCAGGAATTGGAGGCCCAGTTCGCCGGTTACGGCCAGGGGGTGCGCAACCTCCTTCTGGCGGATCCGTTCAAGAACGGCGCCTTCACCATGTTGGCCGACGCCCTCGAGGTCCAGGAAGAGTACGAGGTGCCTCTGGAGGCGGTGCTCGGCGAGCGGCTGCAGTATCTTCTTTGTGGCACCGCCGACGTTGCCTTGCACGCGGTCTCCCACCTGAAGACCCGCTCCGGCGGGCGCTGCAGCTTCGTCACCGCGCCGCCCTGTCAGGACGCGCCGGATGAGGCCCCCTCTGATGTACCAGCACTCGCCTCGGGTGTCACCATAGCCGACTCTTTCCGGCACCTGGTTGCTCCCCTGCTTTCCGGCGCCTTCCTGGCTCGCGACCTGCCGCATGCCGTGAGCCTCGCCTCCCTGTATCCGCGCTGCACCTTCGTGACCCGCGAGGGGGACCTGGTCCACTCGGGGGGGATCGTACATGGCGGCTCAAGCGAAGCCGAGCAGTCCGGCATCATCCACAAGAAACGGGAGATCAAGAGCCTCACCAGTGACGTCGAGAAGCTCGGGTCCCAGGTGGAAGAGCTCACCAGGAAGCGGGAGACACGGCGCGAGGAGATCGTCCAGGCAGAGGCGGAGCGCCAGGATCTCAGGCAGGAACTGCATCGCCTGGAGATCCGGATCACTACCGCCGAGAAGGACCTCCAGACGGCCTCGGCCGAGTGCAGGCGTGTCGAAGAGAACGCCGCGGTGCGCGAGATGGAGGAGGAGCAACTCGCCGAGGAGAAGGCGCTGGTCGAGAGTGAACTTGCCCGGGCCGATGCCAAGAAGGCGGCGGCCGAAGAGCGCAAAATCCAGCTGGAGAAAAGCGTCGAGGCGCTGCAGTCGCGCCTGCAGGGCTCCCGTTTCGAGATGGAGGAGGCCCGAGAACTGGTGACCTCACTCAAGGTCCGTGTCGCGGCCCTGCGGGAAAAGGGGGAGGGCGCCCAGCGAGCCAGCATGCGGGTCCAGAACCTCTGCAACGACCTCACCGCACGCATCGGTTCGCGCAGCAACGAGCTGCAGGGGTCTGGAGACGAGCGCAGTAGGCTTGCCGCCGCGATCGAGGAAGGCGAAGAGGCGCTCAAGGTGATCGTTGCCCAGCAGATCGCCAGCGAACAGAAGCTCCTCGAGGTCCGTGACCGGTACGAGGGTGAATCGGCTGCTGTACAGGAAGAAGAGGCACGCCTTAAGACAGGTCGCATCGAAGCCGGACAGCTGCGCGACCAGTTGAACACCAAGACGCTCAGGCTCTCCGAACTTGCCATGAAGCTGCGCTACCTGGAGGAGACCCTTCAGGAGAAGCACCGTATGGAGATCGCCGAGGCGCTGAATCACTACGCCGAGCTGGAATGGGACGAGCCGGAGCGCACCAAGCGCCAGTCCGAACTGCAGAAAGTGATCGAGGACATGGGCGAGGTGAACCTCATGGCGATCGACGAGTTCAAGCAGCTCGAGGAGCGCTTCGAATTCCTCTCCAGCCAGAAGCAGGACCTGGAAGAGTCGATGAACTCGCTGCAGAAGGCAATCCAGCGCATCAACCGAACCACGCGCAAGCGTTTCCTGGAGACCTTTGAGATGGTCAACGCCAAGTTCCAGCAGGTCTTCCCGCGTCTTTTCTGCGGTGGCCAGGCGGAGCTGAGGCTCACCGACGAAGAGGACCTGCTCTCCACCGGTCTCGAGATCGTAGTGCAGCCTCCGGGCAAGAAGCTGCAGAGCGTCTCGCTGCTCTCCGGCGGCGAAAAAGCGCTCACCGCGGTCGCGCTCATCTTTTCCATCTTCATGATCAAGCCGTCGCCCTTCTGCCTGCTGGACGAGGTCGACGCACCGCTGGACGACGCCAACATCGGCAGGTTCAACGACATGGTGCGTGAGATGAGTGCCGTTTCCCAGTTCATCATCATCACCCATAACCGAGCCACCATGGCTGTCGCCGACACGCTGTACGGGGTGACCATGGAAGAGCCCGGCGTCTCGAAACTGGTCTCGGTGCGCCTTAACTGCTGAGCTAGTGCAGCCAGGTCGCTGGACCCGATTTGCGACACCAACTCGGCAAGGTGGTCAGATGCTCAGCGAGTATTTCTGTCGCTCAGACAAGAAAGTTCGTTGCCGCTCTGTTTTTCTTTGCTATGAATCTGTAATGCCGTTTCGAGGAGAAACCCGTGCCGTTCAAACGACTGCTGACCGAATTGGTTGAGGCCGTACCCGGGGCGAGTGGTGCCATTCTGGCTGACTGGGAAGGCGAAGCCGTCGAGCAACACTGCTTTGGCGACCCCTACGATATGAAGGTGACTGCAGCTCACTGGGGCATCCTGCTCGCCCAGCTCAAGGACCTGCATCCCAAACTGCACACCGGGCCGGTGCGCGAGGCACTCATCGCGACTGACCGTCAGTACGCGATCGTCGGTGCTCTCGGTGACGACTACGCACTCGTTATGACCTTGACAGATTCTGCTCTGCCCCTGGTGGCGCTGCACTGCTTTCGCGCTACTGCAGGGCTCTTGATAAAGGAGATCTACTAGATGGCCGAGGAAAACAAAGGCTTTTTTAAGGGACTTTTCGGCAAGCTCGGTATCGGGAAGGAAGCGCCGCCGGATCCCGAGGTCGAGAAGTCAACCGAGCCCCAGGAACCAGCCGAGACCCAGTCGGCGAGCGAGTGGGCGCACAATCTGTTCAAGAAGATGGACGCGCCCGCTGCCCCTGAAGAAGCTGCAGCACCGGCAACTCCGGCTGAGGAACCGGTTGCAACTTCCGCAGCCCAGCCAGCCTCTCCGGTTGCTCCTGTCGAGCCTACTGCCCCCGTGGTGGCGCCGGTACCACCTATCCCGGTTGCTCCCACCGCTTCTGCCGGGGTATCGTCCGTCCCGCAGGCCCCCGCAGTCGAGCAGGCCAAGCCAAGCTTCTTCGAGCGCCTCAAGCGCAGCCTCAGCAAGACCCACGAGTCGATCGTCGGGCGCATGGACGCCTTGCTGCTCGGCAAGAAACAGATCGACACCGATACTCTCGAAGAGCTCGAGGAGATCCTGATAACCGCCGACATCGGGGTTAAGACCACCGTTGACCTGGTTCGCACTCTCGAGCAGCGCCTCAAGCGGGCCGAGCTGCAGGACGGGGCGGCCCTCAAACAGGCGCTCAAGGAAGAGATCCTGGTCCGCCTCGAGGCGAACTCCGCGCCGCTGGTGGTCACCGACAAGAAGCCGTTCGTCATCCTGGTTATCGGGGTGAACGGGGTGGGCAAGACTACCACCATCGGCAAGCTGGCCTCACGGTATGCGGGAGAGGGAAAACGCGTGCTGCTGGCTGCCGCCGACACCTTCCGTGCTGCGGCTGCAGAGCAGTTGGAGACCTGGGCAGGCCGCGTCGGGGCTGAGATCGTGCGTCACAAGGAAGGAGCAGATCCCTCTGCCGTGGTCTTCGATGCCTGCAAGGCAGCTGCAGCACGGGGCTGTGACGTGCTGATCATCGACACCGCCGGGAGGATGCACACCAAGGTGAACCTGATGGAGGAGATGAAGAAGATCCGCCGCGTACTCACGCGCGAGATCCCGGATGCTCCGCACGAAACCCTGCTGGTACTCGATGCCGCGACCGGCCAGAACGCGCTTTCCCAAGCGAAGCTCTTCAAGGAAGCTGCCGACGTTTCCGGCGTGGTGCTCACCAAGCTCGACGGCAGTGCCAAAGGGGGGATCGTCGTTGCCGTGAGCCACGAATATGCGCTGCCGATCCGTTTCATTGGCGTCGGCGAGGCTGTCGAGGATCTGCGCGAGTTCGATCCGGCACAGTTCGTAGAGGCGCTTTTCCAATAAACGCCTTGACTTTTGCGGGTTTATTAACTAGAATTCTGCCGGAAAAGGTATCATATGAGCGTGGATCTCTTTATAGAGTTGGAAGATCGAATCGGTTCGCTGTTACAGTCGCTTGATGAGCTGAAGCTCGATAACGGCAGATTGCAGCGGGAAAACGAGCGTCTCAACGATGAAAGAGGGGATTTCAAGTCCCGCATCGACGCGATACTGAAGAGGTTGGAAGGGGTCTGACATCTTGATCGCGACACACAGCATCAGAGTGCTGGGCAGGGAACTCCAGGTAAAGAGCTCCGCGAGTTCTGAGCATGTGGCGCAAGTCGAGGCTCTGGTAAATGAGAAACTGGCGGAAGCCAGTGCTGCAACCACCGGTGCGGATACCCAGATCGTGAGTATCCTGGCCATGTTGAACATAGCTGAGGCCTACCTGGCACTTAAGGAAGAGCGCGAGGAAGAAAGACGTACCAACCGTGAGAGGCTTACCGGTCTCATCGAGCGGTTGGAAGGGCAGAAAAATTAAGGTTTCAGGTCTCTTGCGGGAGATTAATTATATAGCAGGTTGTCCAACGGTTGTACGCATTGCCAGAACCAGCGTGGAACAGGAAAGCATGAATTCCCGTTTGCTGATAGGTAGCCTAACGACAAATATAAGTTACGTCCTGGGGTTAATGGCTGCATGATATAAAGTTCAATTGGCGCTTCATTTGAACGCGGCCCTATCGATACTGTCAACGCATCACCCGTCCTCAATCTGCCTTCCCTCACAGAGTACCTGTCTCTTTGGGCGCCTTGCCGCCCGCCCTTCTGCTTTTTATCGCGAAAATAGTTGTTTTTATGCCCAAACGTACCCTTAGAGCTGCGACGCTCGCCCGCAGGCGCGAGCTGACCCCGTACCTGGTTGCCTGCCACGGCCTTGCGCTGCAGCGACTCTTCCTGGCACTTTCGGAATACCGGCGGGCGCAGGTATTGGCTCTCTACTCGCCGATCCACCACGAGGTGGAAACCGCCACGGTCGCTACCCGGGCGCTTGCCGACGGAAAGACGCTGCTTTACCCGGCGGTCGTGGGGAGCGAGATGGAGTTTCGCCGGGTGCGCCACCTTGAAGACTTGGTCCCAGGCCGTTTCGGGATCCTGGAACCGCGGGGCGAGGTGTGGGAGGCTCGGCAGGCGGACCTGATCGTGGTCCCGGGTGTGGCTTTCGACCGGTCCGGCAGGCGCATCGGCTACGGCAAAGGGTACTACGACAAGGCGCTGCACCAACTGGAAGGCACCGGCCGCCTGGCCGCATTCTGTTATCAGTTTCAACTGGTCGAGGAGATCGCCGGCGAACCACATGATGTGACGATGGATCTGATCGTCACCGAAGAGCAGGTGGTTCGCGTTCATAACAATATATAGGGTAGGAGGTACGCACGTGACGAACAGCATAATGATTGCAATAATCCTGGCGCTCATAGCAGGAGGCGTAGGTTACGTAGTAGGCAGCATGCTGCGCAAAAAATCGTCTGAGGCCTTGGTGACTAATGCCGAAGAACTGGCAGCCAAGATGATCGAAGACGCAAAGCGGCAGACTGAAGTGATGGCAATGGAAGCCGCCATCCAGGCCAAGGACGCGGTATATCAGGCAAAAGAGGAGCTTGAAAAGCAGTTCGAGCAGGAAACCCGCGATAAAAAGCGCGACCTCCAGGCGCTCGAGAAACGGCTGCAGCAAAAGGAAGAGAATCTCGACAAGAAGACCAACCTTTTCGACCAGCGCGATACTGAGTTTCTTAAGAGGGAGCAGTCCCTGGCTTCCCGCGAGCAAGTGCTCAGCACAAAGGAGCAGGCCCAGGTTCAGAAAGAAGAACAGATCGACCAGTTGGTCACCGAGCAGCGTGCCAGGCTGGAGCAGATCTCGGGCATGACCTCGGCCGAGGCGAAGAAGGTGCTGATGGACGCCATGGAGGACGAGGCCAAGCTGGACGCGGCCAAGATCATCAAGGCCATGGAAGAAGAGGCCCGCGAGACCGCCGACAAGAAGTCGAAGGAGATCCTGGCTCTGGCCATTCAACGCTACGCCGGCGAGTACGTGGCGGAGCGCAGCGTCTCGGTGGTCACCCTCCCGTCCGACGAGATGAAGGGGCGCATCATCGGTCGCGAAGGGCGCAACATCCGCGCGCTGGAGGCTGCCACCGGCATCGACCTGATCATCGACGACACTCCGGAAGCGGTCATCCTCTCCGGCTTCAACCCGGTGCGCCGCGAGGTCGCCAAGCTTTCGCTGCAGAAACTCATCGCCGACGGCCGCATTCACCCGGGCCGTATCGAAGAGGTCGTGGCCAAGAGCCAGGAAGAGATCGACCAGGCCATGAAGGAAGCCGGCGACCAGGCTGCCTTCGACCTGGGCGTGCATGGCATCCACCCGGAGATCCTGAAACTGATCGGCCGTCTCAAGTACCGCACTTCGTACAGCCAGAACGTCTACCAGCATTCGCTGGAGGTTGCTTTCCTCTGCGGCATCATGGCGGCGGAGCTCGGCATCAACGTGAAGCAGGCGAAGCGTGCCGGCCTCTTGCACGACCTGGGCAAGGCGGTCGACCACGAGATCGAAGGCTCCCACGCGGTCATCGGTGCCGACATCGCGAAGAAGTACGGCGAGTCCCCGAAAATCGTGCACGCGATCATGGCACACCACGAGGACGAGAAGCCGGCCAGCGTGCTGGCGGTGCTGGTGCAGGCGGCCGACGCCCTCTCCGGTGCTCGCCCCGGTGCCCGTCGCGAGATGATGGAGACCTACGTGAAGCGTCTCGACGACCTGGAGCGCATCGCCACCTCGTTCGACGGCGTGGTGAACTCCTTTGCCATCCAGGCGGGCCGCGAGATCCGCGTCATGGTGTCGAGCGACCTGGTCTCCGACGACCGCGCGCTGCTGCTTGCTAAAGACATCGCCAAGAAGATCGAGAACGAGATGACCTACCCGGGCCAGATCAAGGTCAACGTGATCCGCGAGACCAGAGCGACCGAATATGCCCGTTAAGCTGCTGTTCATAGGCGACATCATCGGCAAGCCGGGGCGCGAGGCGCTCTCCCGCGAACTGCACCGCATCGTGGACCGGCACTACGTCGACCTGGTGATCGCCAACGGCGAGAACGCTGCGGGAGGTTTTGGACTCACCCAGGAGACTGCGCAGGACCTTTTCAAGTGCGGCATCCAAGTGCTCACCTCCGGGAACCATATCTGGGACAAGAAGGACGCGCTCGACTACATCAAGCGCGAGGAGCGCATCGTACGCCCGGCTAACTACCCTGAAGGGACGCCGGGGCGCGGCGCCACCATCGTCAGTACTCCAGGTGGTGTCAAGGTGGGCATCCTCAACCTCGAGGGGCGGGTCTTCATGAACAACCTAGAGTGTCCGTTCCGCTGCGCCGACCGCGAGATCGCGAAGCTCAAGGAAGAGACCCCGATTGTCTTTGTCGACTTTCATGCAGAGGCGACTTCCGAGAAGGTGGCGCTGGGCTGGTACCTGGACGGCCGGGTGAGCGCCGTGGTCGGCACCCACACCCACGTGCAGACTGCCGACGAGCGGATCCTCACCGCCGGAACCGCCTACCTGACCGATGCCGGGATGACTGGTTCCTTCGACTCGGTGATCGGTGTCCGCAAGGAAGACGCCATCGAGAAATTCGTCACCCAGCGCCCTGCCAAGTTCGAAGTCGCCAAGAAGGACATCCGGGTCAATGGCGTGGTGATCGAGGTGGATGAAAAGACCGGCTTGGCTTTGAAAATCGAAAGGATCAACATCGCGGTCTGAGGCAAATCGCGCGCACAAGGCAGTCACCGGGGACGCTCCTTTACGGGGCGCTCCCCTTTATTGTCATTAAAGGCTGATACTGGAGGGTTGTGATGACTGTTGCAGAACAGATGGAGATCATCAAGAGAGGGGCCGTCGAGATCCTGGTGGAGAAAGAGCTGGTAGAGAAGCTCGAAAAATCCGTGAAGACCGGCGTACCGCTCAAGATCAAGGCCGGGTTCGATCCCACCGCGCCGGATTTGCATCTGGGGCATACTGTGCTCTTGCACAAGATGCGTCAGTTTCAGAAGCTGGGCCACGAGGTTATCTTCCTGATCGGCGACTTTACCGGCATGATCGGTGATCCGACCGGCAAGTCCGAGACCCGCAAGGCACTCACCCGCGAAGATGTTCTCAAGAATGCCGAGACCTACAAAGAGCAGGTCTTCAAGATTCTCGATCCCAAGTTGACCAAGGTCGTCTTCAACTCCGAGTGGTTCAGCAAGCTCACCGCTGCCGACATGATCGCGCTCGCCTCGAAGTACACCGTGGCACGCATGCTCGAGCGTGAGGATTTCAGCAATCGCTACGCCAACCAACTCCCGATCTCTATTCACGAGTTTATGTACCCGCTGGCGCAGGGGTACGATTCCGTCGCGCTCAAGGCGGATGTGGAGCTTGGCGGTACCGACCAGAAGTTCAACCTGCTGGTCGGCCGTGAGTTGCAGCGCGAGTGGGGCCAGGTTCCCCAGACCGTCATCACCATGCCGCTTCTGGAAGGTCTGGACGGCGTCAACAAGATGAGTAAGTCGCTGGGCAACTACGTCGGGGTCAACGAACCGGCAGACGAGATCTTCGGCAAGATCATGTCCATCTCGGATCAACTGATGCTGCGCTACTACGAACTGCTGAGTGACCTGAGCACCGCCGAAATTGAGAAGCTGAAGGAAGGGCTGAAGGACGGCAGTGTGCACCCGATGGCTGCCAAGAAAGCACTCGGTCGCGAGATCGTGACGCGCTACCACGGTGAGGCCGCCGGCGCGCAGGCCGAGGAAAATTTCGTCAGCCGCTTTCGCGACAACCAGACTCCGGACGAAATGCCTGAGGTCACCCTGACCCCGGAAGGAGAGAAGGTGCTCCTGTGTCGTGTATTGGCAGAGGCCCAGTTGGTGAAGTCGAATTCCGAAGGGCGTCGCTCCATTCAGGGCGGCGGCGTGAAGGTGAACGGCGAAAAGGTCTCGGACGAGAACCAGGAAATCGCCTGCAAAGGTGAGTACATCATCCAGGTCGGCAAGCGCAGGTTTGCCCGGGTGCGCTTTGCCTGATCTTGGAATGATGTGTAGTATTAGTTGACGAAGGGGCGATCGATTCGATCGCCCCTTCGTGCGTTGTGGTTAGGGCTGCCCACCAAAGGCCCCCTCTCGCCCTCCGGGAGAGGGCAGGGGTGAGGGGGGCGGCAGCTGCAGAAACGTCCGCCCTCCAGGTGCTCTAATTTCGTTACCACGTTCCGCGGTGAAGTGTAGTCAGTGCCGCTCCGGCATCCCGTTTTGGGTGCAATCCCGGGGTACGAATCTTTTTAAGAGCGGTAACTCAGGGCTATCGTTGCCATTTCTCCCTAGTTGGTAAAAACAAATGATAAACCCGTTGACGCCTCAAGGAAGCTTTGTTATAACCACCATCCGCTGACGAACGGGGCGCTTTGAAAGCAGCAACGTCTGTCAGCGCACCACAAAAAAGCATTGACAGTGAAAAACTCCTCTGCTATAAAGTGTGGCTTCGCAGTACTGCTCTCCGATAACTCAATAACTGCCCTGGCTTGGTCCTCACGGATCGGCCGCCGAAAAAACCTTGAAACTTTTTGTTGACAGGTTGGAACGGTTCGGGTATGTTGCCAAGTCTGTCGCGACGAGCGGCTTGGTCTTTGAAAACTAAATAGTAGACGATTTACGCAATGTAGGTTTTTAAAAAGTCAGTTGTTTCAAAACTAGAATCG
>NZ_BLXZ01000010.1 GCF_014193675.1 Geomonas limicola | reverse complement strand
TGATGTCGCTGTGGCAGCCGACGCAGCTCAGCACTTCTTTGGTCTTGTCGGCCGCGCTTCCCCAGGCTGCGGTAACCTTGGCGCTGGACCAGGCCACAAAGCCGGTCGTGGTGTGGCACTGCACGCAGCCCGACCTGGTCTTGAAGTCCTCGCCTTTCCAGGGGGCGTCCGCGACTGCGGCGTGTGCCGAGCGCCCCCACTGCTGACGCACCGCGAGGTTTGCGCTGCTGTCGGCATGGCAGTTCGAGCAGTTGGAACGCGAGGTCACGTAGGAGGCCGGGTAGCCGGCGGCCGTCATGTTGTTAAAGTGCGCTGAGGTAGCCCCTGCCGCACTCCCTGCGGTACTGTGCGGGTTATGGCAGGCGATGCAGGGATTGGCGCCTATGGCAAACGGGTGGTTGGCGACGTTGCCGCTGGCATCGCGATGGCAGCCGTTGCAGACGCTGTCGGCGACGTCAGGCAGGTGTCCGCCCCCCGCATGGCAGGTCGAGCAGGTCAGGCCGTTGGCATTGTGGGGCGATCCGGCAAATGCCGTCACGATCGAGACAGGGTGGCAGGTGGCGCAAAAATTGGTTCCGACAGTCCCGGCACTTGCATAGGCTATCGTGAACGTGGAACTGTTCACCGTGTTGGTGTTGACCGGCGTCGGCATCGCCGAATTGGTGTGACAGGTTATGCAGTGTATCCCGGCCGTCTTGTGGGAACCGGTCGACCACAATGGGAACGCCGTGGATGGGGACACCCCGCGCGAGCCGTGGCAGCCGTTGCAATTGGTGCGCATGTAGCCGGTTACCGAATTGGTGACGGTGATCTGTACCGTGTCGGAGGCAAGCGTCTTGGTACCCGCCATCTCCGCCAGTTGCAGAACGTAGGTACCCGGAACGACGGGGATGAAGGAGGGGGTCAACGTGTTCCAAGCGCTGGTATTGACCGTGGCGGGACCGCTTACAAAACTCCAGGCGAGGGTGCCGCTTCCGGTGAGGTTGCCGGTCAGATTGACCACCTGGTTGGTCTGCGCGACCTGGTCCACACCGGCATTGACCGTGGCCTGCATGAAGGTTGCGGTCACCGTTCGCGGCGCGGTGACGTTGGCGACGGTAATCTTGACGGCACCGCCGTAGGGGTAGCTCACGGGACTTCCGTAGATATCGGCCACCGTGCCGCCGGTCACCCCCATGAGGTAGCAGTTGGTAGAGGTGGGCGTTGCCGTCAGAACAGCCGAGTTGTTATAGGAGACCATTACGGAAGTGGCCGAGATGCTGCCAGGCCCTACGGCAGTGGCAGTCACCTGGTACTGTCTCGCGATGAAACCGGCCACCAGGGACTGCACCGAACCGTTCGCCTTGTTGAAGGTCGTCGCATACTGGGTGGTGTAGTTGCCGAGTGGCACAGCCGTGCCGCTCTTGGTCAAGGCGGAGATCTTGTATCCCACATTCGCCGAGACCGTCACCGGCACGTTGGCGCTGGTGGTGAAGTTTGTGTACACGACACTACCGGCCGTGGTCTGGGTGGCATTGTTACGTACCTTAAGCGTGCCACCAGACGTGCTCAGCTTCGTCTGCAACTGCCACGCGGTAGCAGCCCAGGAATACAGGACCCCGACTGACAGCAAGCAGACGAGAACAGACAGTACTCTCTTCGACATAAAGCCCCCCTTGTCTTTAGTAACAGACGATCAGCGGCGACTCTCCGCTGAACGCGGTTCCATCCGGCAGCATCTCCCGGACCACCCGTACAACAAGCGTCCCCATAGTCCTAACATAGCGCTGCTGTGGTCAGGGTCGCAGCAAGGCCCTGTCACAGTACAGCTGATAAGCTGAATATAATTAGTAGATAATGACAAGCGCAACGAGGTGTAACTGTCTCTCCGACGATAATCTCCTATAATGACTGAGACTTAGACTCAACTGAACTATCATTACAAGATTTGGTCCAAAACGTTACAATGAATACATTTTTAAAAAAACACTTCAAAAATAACTGGATGAGGGAGTTGTCAGACTGAAGGCGGGTGATGCTGTCAGCGGAACCTGTCTTTTGGCGGGAACAACCGCGAATTCACTAACGCAAAACCAGTTGCCGGCGATGTGGTGTCGGGACCTGTCTGGTGCCATGACTAGGGCAATCCCCGAGATACAGGAAGAGGGCGTCGGAGGGTTCAAAAAGGCCGAAAAACGAAAACCCCGGCAGCATGAAATTCATGCTGCCGGGGTCTATTTGGGAAGAATCACCGAGGATTCCTGGTAGATATTTGGAGCGGGAAACGGGGTTCGAACCCGCGACTTCAACCTTGGCAAGGTTGCACTCTACCACTGAGTTATTCCCGCTCAGCGAGTTCCCTCTTATAGCAAATACCGGTTCCCTGAGTCAACTCCTTTTTTAATGGGAGGGTGATTTTTGCCGTAGCGCCTTTCCGGATAAAGCGTATCATATCGCGGATGATCGGCTATACTGGTGATCATGAGAAAGCTGGACAAGATACGGGAGCAGGTTGCCGTCGAGGCCGCCCGACCCATGTACGAGGATGGCGTGCGCGAATACCGCGATGCCAAGCGCAAGGCCGCCAAGCGTTTCGGACCCGAGAAGGCCCTCTCCTTGGGGGCGCACCTCCCCAGCAACGCGGAGATCCACGAGGAGCTGGCCCGGCTGATCGCGGAGCGCGAGGAAGACGTACTCCCGGCGCGGTTACTGGCGCTGCGACTGGCCGCCCTCAGGTACCTGGAGCTTTTCGAACCCTTCACCCCCTACTTGGTGGGATCAGTGCTTTCCGGCGCGGTCACCGGGCAAAGCGACATCGACATCCATCTCTTTGCCGACTCGGTCGAGGAGGTCGAAGAACTCCTCATGCAGCACGGCCTTTCTTTTGAAACGGAAACCGTCACGGTGCGCAAGGGCGGTCGCATCAACGATTATCTTCATGTCTACCTGGAAGACGGCGGCGTTCCCGTGGAGTGCTCCGTCTATCCGGTCGACGAGCGGCATAACCGCACGGTGAGCAGCATCACAGGCAAGCCGATGGAGCGGGCCAACATAAAACAGCTGAAACGGCTTATTTCTGCAGGTCTTGAGGAGGAACACTATGGAGCACAAACGTAAGGCCGAACTGATCGAAACGCTCTTGCCCAAGGACACCAACGGGTACGGCAACATTTTCGGCGGCGTAATCATGAGCATCATGGACAAGACAGCCGGTGTTGCCTGCTGGCGCTACTCCCAGCGCCGGGTGGTGACTGCCTGCGCCCAGCGCATCTGCTTTCACACCCCCATCAACATGGGCGAGGTGGTCTACTCGCGCGCCACCATCATCCACGTCGGACGCAGCTCCATGGAAGTAGAGGTGGAGGTGGAAGTCGAAAACGTCATGGAAGGGACCAAGCGGCGCGGCGCAAGCGGCCAGTTCACCATGGTGGCGGTTGACGAGAACTGGCACCCTACCGCAGTACCGCCCTGGCAGCCGGTCACCGAGGCCGAGATCGAAAAATGGCGCCAGGTCGAAAAGCAGAAAAAGGCCGAGCGTCATGGCGGCTAGACTTCTAGCCGTGCTGACGGTGCTACTGCTTACCGGGTGCGCCGAGTTGAACGACTCCCTGGTGCGCGCCTGGTTCATGGATCACCAGCTCGGCAACCGGGTCGGCACCCAGATCAGGGAGGGGCTCAAAAAACGTGAACAAGCACCGGTGCCCGTCCAGCCGCGGCCGGCTCCTGATTTCCTTGATGAAGGGTAGCCTGGAGATCGATTTTTTTGGGCAGGACAGCGCGCGAGGTAGCTGAGAGGATCACGTCGCAAAGGGACCGGGTGCACCGGTCCTTTTTTCGTTACAGTGGGGTGCGCTGAAAGGGTGCGGAGGCCTTGGGGACCGCTGCGATCTCGAAATGCTGCACCCCCCAGGTGAGGATTTCGGTCGGAGACGCGCCGAGCAGTTCCCGCAAAGGGTTTTGGCCGAGGAAACGCAGGGCGTCCAGCAAGAGGCTACCCGCCTCAGCGGCAAGGTTACCTCCGGCGGCCAGCGAGACCGCGTTGTCCCTCTTACTGAGCTTGCTGCCGGCAGGGCCGGACACCAGCGGCAGGTGGGCGTAGCTGGGCGTTGGATAGCCGAAGATGCGCTGCAGGTAGATCTGACGCGGCGTTGAGCTCAAGAGGTCGGCGCCGCGCACCACCTGGTTCACGCCGGAGGCGGCATCGTCGACCACCACCGCGAGGTGGTAGGCGTAGGGGCCGTCGGCACGGTGGATCACGAAATCCCCGCAGGAGCCGGTGAGGTGCTGGCTGTAGTGCCCCATCACCTGGTCGTTGAAGCTGATCACCTCGTCGTAGACCTTGACGCGCAGGGCGCGCTCCACCTTTTGCGGAGCAAGACCGTCGCGGCAGATCCCCGGGTAGACAAGCCCCTCTTCGTGGGGCGCCGAGGCGATCTGGGCGATTTCGCTGCGGGTGCAGCCGCAGGGGTAGGCGAGCCCGCGCTCGACGAGAAGAGCCGCCGCGGCGCGGTAGAACTCGGTGCGCCGGCTCTGGTAGACGACCTCGCCGTCCCAGGCGAAGCCGAGGGTCTCCAGGGTGCGCAGCATGTCGTCCGCGATACCCGGCACCACGCGCGGCAGGTCCAGGTCCTCCATGCGCAAGAGCCAGGTTCCGCCGCTGCGCTTGGCCATCAGGTAACTCCCCAGCGCCGCGACCAGGGAGCCCAGGTGCATCGGGCCAGTCGGCGAAGGGGCGAACCGTCCGACGACGGGACCACTACGTTGGTTCAAGGATTCGATCATCATCGGCATGATAGAGGGATGAATGGGATGGGGCGTTTACCTTCCGTTCACCCCATTCATCCCTGTCCGCATTCTTACAGGAAGGAGCAGCAGTAATCGGTGATGCCGGTGATTTTCAGTTTGAAGCTGGAGTTCTCGGGGACCTCGAAGGCCTCGCCACCTTTCACGGCAACCCACTCGTTAGAACCCGGCAGCAGCACGGTGAGGTCGCCGGAGAGGATTTCCATCAATTCTGCGGAACCGGTGTTGAAGGTGTACTCGCCCGGCAGCATGATCCCCAGCGTCTTGCGGGAGCCGTCGGCGAAGTAGATGGTCCGGCTGGTAACGCCGCCGTCAAAGTAGATGTTGGCCTCTTTTACCACGCTTACGTTGTTGAATTCCGACATACACACCTCCTGATAGTAGATGATGGTCACCCCGTGGGGTTTTTCTTGTGCGGTTTGTGCCGTTTTGTGGCCAGGAGAAGCTACAGTTCCTGCCACTCTCCGGCATCCCAGCGCTGCAGGGCGACCTGCGCGCGGAAGCCGATGAGACCCGGCATTTCCGTGAGTTTTACCAGCACCGGGCGGCAGCGCTCGGGCGCCTGTGCGAGCCCGTACACCGCAGCCATCCCGGCTATGACCGGATTACCCTCTTCCAGCAGCAGCAAAAAGCGCGGCATCGCGCCTTCTTCAGCCTTGAGCGCCTTGAAATACTTGGTTAGCGAGGCCACCTGCAGCGCCGCCACCTCTTCCTGCATCGCTTCTATCGCCTCGGCGTGCCGAAGCGCCGCCCTGACGAACCATTCAATGAGCTTGGCTACCCTGTCCTGTTGCACCAAATCGTCCTCCCCTCCCCGTCCCGACGCCGTGCCCCGGGACCTTTGTACCACCTGGAAACTAGCAGTTTTCCGACAGGGGTTCAAGCTATTCATGTGCAGCAACCTTGGAGCCACACTCATGGGAGGACGCCGGCTTTGGCTCACCACAAAAAAAGAGGCGGGGTGACCCCCGCCTCTTTTGCTGCAGTAATTGCCGGTACCGACTAGATGTCGAAGTACAGGGCGAACTCGAGGGGAACCGGACGCATACGGACCGGGTTCACTTCGGCTTCGGTCTTGTACTCGATCCACTTCTCGATGACGTCGAGGGTGAAGACGTCGCCTTTCAAGAGGAACTCGTGGTCGGCCTCCAGGGCCTTGAGAGCTTCTTCCAGGCTGCCCGGAGCGGACGGGATGGTGGACAGCTCTTCCGGCGACAAGCCGTAGATGTCCTTGTCCAGCGGCTGGCCCGGATCGATCTTGTTCTCGATGCCGTCGAGACCTGCCATCAGCATGGCGGCGAAGGCGAGGTAGCCGTTGCAGCTCGGGTCCGGAGTCCGGTACTCGATACGCTTGGCTTTCGGGTTGGTGGAGAACATCGGGATACGCAGCGAAGCCGAGCGGTTACGGCTGGAGTATGCCATGTTCACCGGAGCCTCGAAGCCCGGCACCAGACGCTTGTACGAGTTGGTGGTCGGGTTGGTGAAGGCGCACAGCGCGCGGGCGTGCTTGATGATACCGCCGATGTAGTACAGGGCCATCTGGGAGAGCCCGCCGTACTTGTCGCCGGCGAACAGGTTGGTGCCGTCTTTCCACAGCGACATGTGGCAGTGCATCCCGGAACCGTTGTCGCCGTAGAGCGGCTTAGGCATGAAGGTTACCGTCTTGCCGTTGCGGTTGGCGACGTTCTTGATGACGTACTTGAACCACTGCAGGTCGTCAGCCATGGCAACCATCGAGTTGAAGCGCATGTCGATCTCGGCCTGGCCGCCGGTAGCCACCTCGTGATGCTGGCACTCGACGCGGATGCCGACTTTCTGCAGCTCGACGACCATCTCGTTACGGAGGTCGTTCTGGGAGTCGGTCGGTGCAACCGGGAAGTAGCCTTCCTTGTGGCGCGGCTTGTAGCCGAGGTTCGGGAACTCTTCGCGGCCGGTGTTCCAGGCGCCTTCCACCGAGTCGACGGCGTAGAAGGACTGGTTGGCGGAGGAGTCGTAGCGGACGTCGTCGAAGATGAAGAACTCGGCTTCCGGTCCGAAGTAGGCGGTGTCGGCGAGACCGGTCGACTTCAGGTACGCCTCGCCCTTCTTGGCGATGTTACGCGGGTCGCGGGTGTAGCTTTCCTTGGTGATCGGATCGAAGATGTCGCAGATCAGCGATAGGGTCGGCAGTGCAGTGAACGGATCCAGTTTCGCGGTGGTCGGATCCGGAATGATGATCATGTCGGAGGCGTGGATCGGCTGCCAGCCGCGGATGGAGGAGCCGTCGAAACCCTGGCCTTCCTCGAAGGTATCTTCGCCGAACTCGCTCATCGGAACGGTGAAGTGCTGCCAGATACCAACGAAGTCCATGAACTTGAAATCTACCATCAGCACGCCGTTTTCTTTGGCAAACTCCACAACTTGTTTCGGTGTCATCTACAGTCTCCTTTCAAAGTGGGTAAAATCAGATCGGACTAGAGGGCGTCTTCGCCCCTTTCACCGGTCCTGATGCGGACAACTTCTTCCACAGGAGTAACAAAGATCTTGCCGTCGCCGATGCGGCCCGTTTTCGCAGCCTGCTCAATGGCATCGACAACCTTGGAAACGACCTCGTCAGAGACGATGATTTCCATTTTGATCTTGGGGATGAAGTCCACCACGTACTCGGCGCCACGATAAAGTTCCGTGTGCCCCTTCTGGCGACCAAATCCTTTTACCTCACCGATCGTGATCCCTTGGATACCGATTTCGTTGAGGGCCTCTTTGACCTCATCAAGCTTGAAAGGTTTAATGATTGCTTCGACTTTTTTCAAGACTGGTACCCCCCGCTCCGTTTTTCAGTGCGCGCAAATTATAGAGAGCTTGTTGTTAAAAAGCAACCTTAATCAAGTGTCTCGTAGCGCGCTATGCTTACGTTCAGCAAGATGTCTGCCAAGGAACAAGCGGCACTATAAGAGTCGTAGTTTCAGCCTGTTGAGAGCGACAATTACCTGCAGATCCAGTCCGGAGAAGACGCCATTGCCTAAATACCAGGCAGCAACACGCCCACCACTGCCTACTTTTTAGGCATCAACCCGGAAGAGTGTAGTGCCCCGGCAGCGCGGCTCCTCTGCTCCTTTCTAGGCACGTTGAAATATAGTTCCGTTAACCAAAACCCACAGTCCTTCATCCCTCCTTGCGGAGCTTCAACTGAAAATTCCGGAAAAGCTGCCAACAGGATTCCCTTTCCCCAAGGCGCCACCTCGTAACAGATGGCAGTCCCCCGCACCCTCTCGTCAGGGCGAGGGATACGTATCACAAAAAAAGGAGCCCCCTGCGCGGGGACTCCTTTTTGAGCAAACAGAGACGAAATTCCGGAATTACAGCTGGAACAGCATCTCCCGGTAGGTCGGCAGCGGCCAGTACTTGGCGGCGATGACTTTTTCCAGTCCGTCGGCGTTGTTCCGCAGATCCTGCATCTTGGTGTAGACCTCGGCGCGGAACGCGGCGGCCTGCTCCTCGAGATCGGCGATGGCCAGCGCAGCTTCCAGTGCCGCCTCCAACGCCTTCACGCCGGCGCTGGTAGCCGCCAGCTTGTCGCAGAGTTCTTCCAGGAGCCCCTGCTGGGTCGACACGTTGAGCTTGGCGGAAACCGCGCTCACGGCATTGATGGAAGAAGCGACGATGGTAGCGTACTCCACGGCGGCCGGGATGATGCTGTGGTTGGCCATATCGATCATGGTCAAAGCCTCGATGTTCAAGGTCTTGACGTACTGCTCGATAACGATTTCGTAACGCGCGTGAATCTCTTTCTCGCTAAAGACGTTGTGTGCAGCGAACACCGCGACAGCTTCCTTGGTAATCAGCTGCTTCTGTGCCTCGGGGGTGTTCGGGATGTTCAGCAGGCCGCGCTTCTTGGCCTCCTGGACCCACTCGTCGGAGTAGTTGTTGCCGTTGAACACGACGCGCTGGTGCTTCTTGGCGGTCTCCTGCAGCAGCTTCTCGAGATCTGCATCGAAGTTCTTCGACTTCTCCAGCTTATCGGCAAAGCCTTTCAGCACTTCGGCGATGATGGTGTTGATGACGATGTTCGGCCCGGAAATGGAGAAGGAGGAGCCCAGCATCCTCAGCTCGAATTTGTTGCCGGTGAAGGCGAACGGGGAGGTCCTGTTCCGGTCAGTGGCGTCCATGGGGAGTGCCGGCAGCGTGCTGACGCCGACCTTCATCTCGCCAGCCTTGGTGGAAGACTTCTCGGCGCCTGCCACGATCTGGTCGAGGATCTCGGCCAACTGGTCGCCCAGGAAGATGGACATGATGGCCGGCGGCGCTTCGTTGGCGCCCAGACGGTGGTCGTTGCCGGCGCTGGCGCAGGTGGCGCGCAAAAGCCCCGCGTAGGTATCCACGGCCTTGATGGTCGCCATCAGGAAGGTCAGGAACTGGGCGTTGTCGTGCGGGGTGTGCCCCGGCTCGAGCAGGTTCTGCCCGTCGTTGGAACTCATGGACCAGTTGTTGTGCTTGCCCGAGCCGTTGACACCGGCGAACGGCTTCTCGTGCAGCAGGCAAACCAGGCCGTGACGGGTGGCAACCTTTTTGAGGGTCTCCATGACCATCTGGTTGTGGTCGGTGGCGATGTTGGTGTTCTCGAAGATCGGGGCGATCTCGAACTGGCCGGGGGCCACTTCGTTGTGCTGGGTCTTGGCGGTGACGCCCAGCTTCCACAGCTCTTCGTTGACTTCCTTCATGTACGCCAGCACCCGCTCCTTGATGGTGCCGAAGTAGTGGTCCTCGAGCTCCTGCCCCTTGGAGGACATGGCGCCGAAGAGGGTCCTGCCAGCCATCATGAGGTCAGGCCTTTTCTCGTAGAAGGATTTGTCGATAAGGAAGTATTCCTGCTCGGCCCCGACGGTCGAGATGACGCGGGTGGCGGTGGTGTTGCCAAACAGCCTGAGCACGCGCAGCGCCTGGGTGGAAAGCGCCTGCATGGAGCGCAACAGCGGGGTTTTTTTGTCCAGCACCTCACCGGTATAGGAGCAGAAGGCGGTCGGGATGCAGAGGGTGACCACGCCGGCCTCTTCCCTCAGAAACGCGGGAGAGGTGCAGTCCCAGGCGGTGTAGCCACGGGCTTCGAAGGTAGCACGCAGGCCACCGCTCGGGAAGGAGGAGGCGTCCGGCTCGCCCTTTACCAGCTCCTTGCCGGAGAACTCCATCAGGGCGCCGCCTTCGGCAGGCGAAAGGAACGAGTCGTGCTTTTCGGCGGTAATGCCGGTCATCGGCTGGAACCAGTGGGTGAAATGGGTCGCGCCTCTTTCGACGGCCCACTCTTTCATGGCAGTCGCTACAACATCGGCAATGGAGGGATCGAGGGGCAGCCCTTCATCGATAGTTTTCTTCAGGGTTTTGAACACAGCCTTCGGCAGCCTTTCTCTCATAACTGCCTGATTAAACACGTTTTGCCCGAACATCTCCACGATACAGCCTCCTTTTTATGCAGCGGTGCGTAATTTTTAGGCAATACCACGTCAGCTGAAATCGATGTTTCAGGAAGTTACGCGATCATCGCCGAAAGCTTCCCCACTACAGCAAGCGAGATGCCAATTCATGGGCGGGCCTCCGGAAAATCACCCTGAAACCTTCAAACGTGGTCAGATCTTGCCATTGGCGGGGGATGCAGGTATATTGGCCTCCGCTCCGGGCTGGTCCAGGTGCACTTTTTTCCCTACTCACGCGGTGACGGCCACCGTGTCGGGAGCTAGACGTGCCTAGTTTTTCAGCAAACAACCTTTTTGCAGGCAGCAGTGTGGGGCGATCCCTAGTCGTCTCCCTCTTGGCCGGCTTTTGCTTTCTTCTTCCGGCTGCGGCTTGCGCCGATTTCTACAGGTTCGTCGACGACGACGGCGTGGAAACCTACACCAACACCCCCACCTCGAACGGTGGCACCCGGGTGCTGCGGGAGGCGAGACCGGCTCCTGCAACCAAGGGGCCGCTCAAACGGAAGGCGCAGCCCCAGCCTCAACCCCAGGCCCACGCCGAACCGGTCACCGAGGGGAGCCCCGGCCCCGGGCAGGAATCGGCGCTGCCGGTGCAGGGGGTGCTCACCTCCAAAGTCGGCTGGCGCCACGACCCGATCGACGGCACGCTGCGGCACCACAACGGCATCGACATCGCGGTCCCGGCAGGTACCCAGGTAAAGGCGATCGCCGCCGGTAACGTCATCGAGAGCGCCGCGCACAGCGGCTACGGAAACCTGGTGCGGGTCCAGCACGACGATGGAAGCATCTCCAGCTACGGTCACAACTCCCGTCTGGACGTTGCCGTCGGCGAGCGGGTCGCCGCCGGGCAGACCCTGGCGTTGTCCGGTTCCACCGGCAGGTCCACCGGTCCGCACGTCCACTTCGAACTTTGGAAGAACGGGGTCAACGTGACCGAGAACTACCTGAGCAACGGTGCCGGCTTCGCAGAAGTGGCCGGCAGCATCCGCACCTACCTCCACAGCAACGGCTCCATCGTCTTCACCAACCTGAACTGAGTGTCCCTCCACCGCTTCCTGTAGAAACACGAAGAACGCAAAAGGACGCAAAGCCCCTTCTCCAGGTTCCTTGCGTCCTATACATCCCTGGTATCCCTTGCGCCCTACAGCGCCTTGCTCTACATCCGCTTCTTGACGTGCCGTGTCGCCTGGGCTTCCCAGGGGTCGTCGGGCCAGGGGTGCCTGGGATAACGCCCCTTGAGTTCCTTGCAGACCTCCCGGTAGGCGCCGTTCCAGAAGCTCTTCAGGTCGGCGGTGACCTGGATAGGACGGCGCGCCGGCGAAAGCAGGTGGATGAGCACCGGTACCCGGCCTTGGGCAACCCGCGGCGTTTCGGCGAGACCGAACATCTCCTGCAGCTTCACCGCCAAAAACGGCTCGCCATGCTCCGGGTAGCTAAGCCGCACCCGGGAACCGCTCGGGACCGAGAGGTGGGTGGGCGCTTCGTCGTCGATAAGCTTCAACTCCCGCCAGCTGAAGATCCCCTTGAGCGGTTGCAGCAGATCCACCCGGGCCAAGGCGTTCAGGCTGCGCACCCCGGAAAGGTGTGGCAAAAGCCAGGTGCCGATCTCGGCCTGCAGGTACTGGTCGCTAAGCTCGGTCAGCCCCGCACCGGGCAACACCCGGGCCAGGAAGTTCACCCGGTTGCGAAACTCAAGAGCTTCCGGGGTCCAGTTGAGCCCGGCAAGCCCCCGACCGCTCAGGATCCCCTGCAAGAGCGCTTCGGCCAGGTCCTCGGGGCGCGCCTGCGCCGGGCGCTCGGAGAGCAGCAGGGCTCCCAGGCGTTCCTCGTCCCGGGCGATCACCCTTCCCTCCCGTTCGTCCCAAAAGACCCGTCGGCCGCGCGTGATGGCAGCGGCACAACCCTCGCGCACCGCATCCAGAGAGACCCCGCTTGCCAGGTGGATCTCCGCCTCGACGCCCGCCCCCTCGACCTCGACAGCGACGATGAACTGCTGGTTGCGCACGTTGCTGCGGTTGGAAAGCCGCGCGCCGGTGCCGTTGGCCATCAGGTAACGCCCTGAACCTGGTGAGCGTTCCCGCGCGATGCGATCCGGGTATGCCCGCATGAGCAGTTCGCCGACCTGCGCCGCATCAGGGCGAGCCCCGCCCTCCCCTGCCCTGAGCGCCTTGCGGAAGTAGGCGGCCACCCGCTCGATAGTACGGCTTGCCTGCGGGTCGAGCCGCCGTTCCAGGGTTTCCACCCGATCCAGCAAATCACTGTCGGTGATGCTCCCGGTTCCCCGCGGCATGATGTCACGTTCGGACAGGAGCGCCGCCAGGGTACAGGCCAGCGCAGGGGTCCCCAGCGACTCACCTGCCAGCAGCATCGCGGCGAAGCGCGGGTGCATGGGGAGCGCGGCCATGAGCCGTCCTAATGGGGTGATGGCACCCGAGTGCTCCAGGGCGCCCAGGGTCGTGAGCAGCGCGCGTCCCTCGGCGAGGTGCGCTGCCGGGGGCGCATCGAGGAAACTGAGCGCGGCGGGATCCGGCACTCCCCAAAGCGCCAGATCGAGGGCCAGTGGGGCCAGATCCGACACCTTGATCTCGGCGGGGGTGAAAGGGAGCAGGGTACGCTGGGTGTGCTCGGTCCAAAGCCGATAGCAGACGCCGGGAGCCTGACGCCCGGAGCGACCGGCACGCTGTTCCGCCGAGGCTGCAGAGATGCGCAGGGTATCCAGACGGTTCAGGCCGCTGGAAGGATCGAAACGGAGCTGGCGCGAGTATCCGGTATCGATCACCACCCGCACCCCGTCGATGGTGAGGCTCGTTTCGGCGATATTGGTGGCGAGCACCACCTTGCGCCGCCCGGGTACCGGAACGATCGCCTGCTGCTGGGCCGCAAAGGGGAGATCACCGTAAAGCGGGGCCACCAGGAGATCGACCGGAAGCGTTTCCTTGACCAGGCGTTCGCAGCGCCGGATATCGCCGGTGCCGGGGAGAAAGACCAGGATATCCCCCTGGGTCTCCTTGACAGCGCGGACAAGCGCGGCGCAAGCGGTTTCAGCAAGTCTCGTTGTGGGCTCGGTGCTTAGGTAGCGCACCTCGACCGGGAAGCTGCGGCCGGCGCTGGAGATGAGTGGGGCACCGCCCAGAAGGTCGGCAACAGGGCCGGCGTCCAGGGTCGCCGACATGACCAGGATGCGCAGGTCCTCACGCAGGCCGAGTTGTACGTCGCGGCACAGGGCAAGTGAAAGGTCCGAGGTGAGGCTTCTCTCGTGGAACTCGTCGAAGATGACCGTGGAGACCCCTTCGAGGAGCGGATCGCTCTGCAGCCGGCGCGCCAGGATCCCCTCGGTCACCACCTCGATGCGGGTGGCGGCGCAGACCTTGCGCTCGAATCGGATGCTGAAGCCGACCGTCTGGCCGACCTCCTCACCAAGCGCCTGGGCCATGAAGCGCGCAGCATTCACCGCGGCAAGCCGGCGCGGCTCCAGCATGATGATCCGCCCTTCTGCCGCGAACGCGGCATCAAGAAGAGCAAGCGGCACCCGGGTCGTCTTGCCGGCGCCGGGAGGAGCCTGGAGAACGGCGACGTTACCCCCCTCGAGCCTGGCAACCAGCTCCGGGAGGATTTCTTCGATCGGTGTGGGGGGGAGTTTGGTACTCAAGGGAGCAGGCGGAGTCCTTCCAGGTCGATGCCGGCGAGCGAGTTGACCACGCGCCAGGCGCTGGAGAGGCGCTCCTCGGGATAGCTGTTGGTAACGGCCAGCACCTTGAGCCCGGCGCCAGTGGCCGAGGCGATGCCGGCGGGGGTATCCTCGATGGCGATGCCGCGGGAGGCGTCGATCATGCCGGGGTAGAGGGCCTGGAGGCGTTGCACGGCAACCCGGTAGCTCTCCGGATCCGGTTTACTGGCAGCCACTTCATCCGCGGTCACCAAGGTATCGAAGGCATCCGTCAGGCCGAGCTGAGTGAGAATGGGATCGATATCGCTGCGCAGCGCACCCGAGCAGAGCGCGAGCGGCAGGTTCCCCGAGATGGAGCGGATCAGCTCGACCACACCCGGATACGGGGCGACCCCGCCCGCGACGATGCGCAGGAATGCCTCCGCCTTCTCCTCCATCATCTTCTTCAGCTCGGTGTCGGAAAGGGAGCGTCCCGCTACCTTGAAAGCCTCGCGGAAGGCATCGCGGTCATCGAATCCCATGTAGGTCTCGAGGTACTCCTCCCACGAATAACCCAGCCCGAGAGGGACCAGGATCTCCTGGAAGGCCTTGTAGTGCAGCGGCTCGGTGTCCACGATGATCCCATCAAAGTCGAAGATGACAGCGTCTAACATTCAAAAGCTCCTTTAGCGATAGCCGACGTCTTGGAAGGTCGGCGAAGTGGATAAAGTTACTAACCAGCACTGCGCTAATCCGCTAAAACTTCCCCTGCAGCGCAAGCATCGGCGTCCCGCCGCTGACCGCCGGTGCCAGCGTCATCGTTCCCGGCTTGGCATTGCGGAACCTGGTCACCGAATTACCTGCCAGTTCACCCAGCGCCGCCGCCAGCACTACATCGCTTGCCCAGTGCTTGTCCTTGTACATGCGTGAAAAGCCCACAAAGCTCGCGCCAGCGTAGTAGAGGATTTTTACCGGCAGGCTCTTGCTCTCGCTGGCCAGCACGTGGGCTACGGCAAAAGAACTGGCGGTGTGCAGTGAAGGAAGCGAATCGTAATCGTTCTTGAACTGGAATGGTCGGAAGCTTCCCGATCCGGCTCCGTTACCAGGGCGTGCCCTGCCGATCCCTTGCTTCAGCACAAATGTCGAGACGTCCGCCAGAACCAGCGCCTCGCCCAGCTTTGCACCAAGTTCCTGCATCTTGGGCCGCTCGCTGAGTGCCCCGACTCCGTAGACCAAGGCCGCCGCACCCAAATGGATATAGGGATCACCCATCAGGCTTCCAACATCCGTGGCGCGGGTCAGGGTGCGGCTACGGTTGGCCTGCAGGTCCGACCGGATGTCCTGATCGTAGAGGTAGCTCAGTGCGAACATACCCGCGACAGCAGTCGTCTCCAGCAGGTAGGGATCGACCGGGGCCTTCACCATGAGCGCCGCCTCTCCCCCCAGCCGGTTCAGCTCCTCCTTGAACGCCGCACTGCTGCTGAAAAAGGTATCCGCAGCATGGACAACCTGGGGAGCCGAAAGCAACCAGACGCTGAGCAGGATCGTCCCCAGCAGCACATTCCAGCCGGCGCGGGACAGACTTCGAACTGCCTGTTGCAACAGAGCTTGCCTCATCCAATTCCCTCGCAACGTTAAAGGTAACAGCCCAAAGGGGCTACAGAATAGGCAAGAACGTCACCGTTAGCAACTGAAAATTAAGTTACAAAGTGGCTGAGATGCCGGATGCTGACCGCGTCTTTGTGGTGCCCATCCCTCCTATCTCAAAATACCTGAACTAAGCATGCTTGACATGCAACCAAATGGTTGCATATAATAAGCTATGACAAACGATGAAGACAAAGTTTTCAAGGCCCTTGCCGACGCTAACCGACGCCAGTTGCTCGACAGGCTGCGAACCGAAGGTGGGTTGACGCTAGGGGAGTTGTGCGAGGGTCAGGCGATGAGCAGACAGGCGGTAACCAAACACCTGGTGCTCCTGGAAGAGGCGGATTTGATCATCACGAGAAAACAGGGGCGAGAAAAGCTTCACTACCTCAACCCGGCGCCCATCAGCGAGATCTACGGGCGCTGGGTCGGTAAGTTCGCCCGAAAAAAAGTTCAGGCACTCGACAACCTGAAACAGGCACTGGAAAGCAACTCTGGTCCCGAAGGAGACTAAACCATGAAAACGCAGGATTTCGTTTATGCGACGTACATCAAATCAACACCGGAAAAAGTCTGGAAAGCGATTATCTCCCCCGAATTTACCCGTCAGTACTGGGGGGAAGAGCTCATCTCCGATTGGCAACCGGGTAGCCCGTGGCATAGCGTAAGAGTCGGTACGGGGACTCAGGGCATCTTCGGTGAAGTACTGGAGAGCGAACCTCCCAGGAAACTGGTAATGACCTGGACACAGGTCGATGACAAGGAGGACGATTCCTGCCTCACCTTTGCCATCGAAGCGGTGGGGGAAATGGTTCGGCTCACCGTTACCCACGGAAAATTCAAAGATGGTTCGACCATGGCAAGCCGGGTATCCGAGGGTTGGCCGCGGGTCTTGTCGAGCCTCAAAACTTTGCTGGAAACCGGGACTGCCCTCGATACCTGGGCAGAGTGCGAACGGACCTGCGGCAAAGGGAAATAGTGTCTCGCCTCGGGGGCCCTCGCTCTTTTGGGGCCCCGAGTACGGCCTCGCTTCCGGTTATGAGAAAAGGAGCGGCATATCTAGTAACCTGTACAGTAGTCAATTCAGCGCTTCCAGGTCTCGCCGAAAGACAAAAGGCCTTCCCCGTTTTGGGGAAGGCCTTTCTTTGCTGTAATCCGCAAAAATAGTTACGCTCTAGATCATGACGATTCAATCCGTCCTGCCATCAGGGGAACGTCATCCCAACAAGATACAGCAGGTCGGTGGAGACAGACTCACCATAGGCAGGATTCGGATAAACCCGTGTCCAGTTTGTAGCGGACTCACCTGCTTTGAGCATGGTGTCGTCAAGAGTGAAGACTCCCTGGAAAAATAAGGAACCGGGAACATGGGAAGTCGGTGCTGTAAAGGATACCGGTATGCCAGAATTTGCTCTGACCAGACTTGCCGCTGCGATGGGGGTATTTGTCAGGGACTGTCCCACGGTGAAGCTGTTCTTTAACTGGCCATTGGCGGTAACGGTGAGGCTGTATTGTTCCTCTGAGGTAATTTGTGTCAGATCGGTTTTGGTATTGGTAAGAGCTACCGGGTTATAAGAGACCAAATTGGCAAAACCGTTCATTGTTACCGTGGCGTTTCCACCGGTAGGAGTCACATTTACCCCGGTGATGGAGCCAAGTGTCAGGAGAGAGTTCTTCTGCGTGACCGAATCGTACGCGCTGGTTATGAAGTCCAGGGTGTAGCCATCATTAACCGGAAGATATATCGTCATGGTCCCGCCGGCATAATCCTGATCGATAACCTTCTTATAATCAGTCGAACCTGGTGCAGCATGGTGGGTTGCGGACAGGGAGGTAACCGGCACCCCAGTGGGGGCACACGAGTTGTTCAGCATAACAGGTGACAGCCCGCCGCAGTTCGGATACGGGGCACTGTTTAGGCCGGTACTGTCAATAAAGTGTGTAGCACCGTCATAATTTATCGCGGGTACCTCAGTATCTGTTGCAGAATCGTAAACCGTGTCGATGGGGTAGGTTGTTTTGATTATCCTCGCGACAACCCTTACTTTATTGGCGCTCGGCTGGGCACCGGTGTTTCCCACCGTCATCCCCAGCATCTTATAGGCTTTAGCAGGGGCGCTGGCATCCACCAGCTTTACCGAAAGTCCCGCAGCAGGAGTCGTAGAGCCGCCTCCCTCCAGATTTACCCCCCCACTGGAGCTGGACCCACCACCACAACCAAACAGGGCCATCGCCGACAACAGCAGTGCAACTTTTTTCATAACACTCCTCCTCGTTGAGATTTCTCTGGTGGCCCAGCCGTCCGGTTCGCGAGAGAACTGAGGACCTGTAGCTTTGTGCCCCCACTTTTCAGTGAGTTAACCCTTACAGAGGATAGATTGAATAACATTGACGTCAGAAGTTGACCGCTATTTGAGCACCTTCAGATTTACGGTTGAACCGACACGGCACCATCAGTACTTTGACTGATGATATCCATCGTCACCTTAGGTAGTAAGGCTTCTCGCAACCCGCGCTCCAGCTTAATTTTACTTTGTTTAATTTGTATCCTTAAAGACCCTGTAGGTATAGCCATCTTACAGGCTCATGTGCAACGTTCTTTTTCAGCGGCAGTATTTCGAAAAATCGCATTTCACAATGGGTCTCTGGAGGTAGTTAGCCGTTTGGCAAGGTTGGGAGTCAGCCACAGGATAAGCGAGCCCGAGCCTATTCCCAAGGCGACTGCACCATGATTGCCCGGTTCAGCACCCACGTTTCCTCTTTTAATTTACACAATGAAGATATTGGAATATAGTCGCGGCACAATATTGCCAGAACAAGATACCGCGGTGATGAGCGTCAGCCAACGCGACCTGCATAATCCCAACCATTTAGATATTTACGGAGAAAATAATGGGAATCTACCATGACATAATAGCCGCTGAGGTATTCCCCGCGCTCGGCTGTACGGAGCCCATCGCGGTGGCCTATGCAGCCAGCCTCGCCGCAGCCCAGTTCGATAAAAAGCCAGAGCAGATCACCGTTACCGTGGACCCGGGGGTCTACAAGAACGGCTTCGCGGTCACCGTACCGGAAACCGAAGGGTTGAAGGGCAACGTTATCGCTGCCGCCCTGGGCGCCCTGATCGCCCGGCCGCAGCTGAAAATGGAGATCCTGTCCGGGAGCAACCCGGAGTTGCTCGCGCACGCGGTCGAAATGGTCAACGCCGGGAAGGTCGAGGTGCTGCTGGCAAAGGAGCGGACGTCCCTCTACATCGAGGTAACCGTGCGTGGTGGCGGCAGCGAGGCGCGGGCGGTACTCGAAGGAGGCCACACCGATCTGGTGCACCTGGAATGTGACGGGCAACTACTGGTCCATACCGAAGCGGGAGGAACTGCCACGGGGCACCCCTACCGGGCCGCACTCAAAGAGATGTCCTTTGCCCAGATTCTGGAGTTGCTGGACGAGATTGGACCGGAGGACCTCGCCTATCTCAAGCGGGGCATCGAGATGAACCTGAGGGTGGCCGAAGCAGGGAAGCAACTCGTCAAGGTTGGTCATTACGTCGAGGAACTGGTGCGGAAAGGCTTTCTCTTGGCAGACGTCGTTTCCTCCAGCAAGATCCTCGCAGCGTCAGCCTCCGATGCGCGTATGGCGGGACTCTCTTTCCCGGTCATGTCCAGCGGAGGGAGCGGCAACCAGGGGATTGTGGCGATCCTGGTCCCCTACAACGTGGGGCTCTTCTTCCACATCCCGGAAGAGAAGATCCTGCGCAGCATCGCGCTCTCGCACATCGTGAACGCCTACATCAAGTGCCACACCGGCGAACTGGCCCCGATCTGCGGCTGCGCCATCGCCGCGGGGGTGGGCGCTGCCGTCGCAATCGTCTACCAGCAGGCGGGTTCCGACCTGTACAAGATCGACCTGGCAGTCAACACCATCATCTCCGATTTGGGCGGAATGCTCTGCGACGGTGCCAAAGGGGGATGCGCACTTAAGGTGGTGAGTTCCACCGATGCCGCGATCCGCGCCGCCTACATGGCGCTTGTGGGACATGGGATCACCGAGGAGGAGGGCTTTGTCGGGAAGCATGCGGAAGAAACCATCCGCAACCTGAGCCGGATCTCGGAAATCGGCATGGCCAAGGTGGATCAGACCATGCTGGGGATCATGCTGGAAAAGCGCACCAGCAGCGAGCGTGCCGGCTCAGGAGGGGAATGAGGCGTACCCAAAATCCCGACAGTTCCAGCCCAATACAGGGCGCTGGAGCCGCCGGGGTGGGTTACCTCGAGAAACGGAAATGACCTTCGGGATTAGAGGTGGGAACGCTGTGACCGTAAGGTGCTGTTACCGGGAGCTGGTACGTGCTTCACAGACTTGCGTGTTCTCTTCCGGGGCTTCTTGGTGACGACGCCGGAGTTCAACAACATCTGGATGTCGCTTTCGTCGGCAAAGATAGCGATGTAGTACAGTATCTTCTGGATGATCGCGTTCAGCGCCTTTCGGGCTTCTTTGCGAGAAGCGAGGTGAAGCTGACCGCCTGCGAACATCTGACGGAACCACTCCAGTGCTTTTTCCAGAAAGCCTTGGGACCCGAGCTTGTCCTCGCGCCAATCATGCTGAAAGATGCTGAGTGCATACAAGATCGTGAAAAAGATGTTGGCATTGCCGAGATACGCTGCGTCGGTTCCGGTCGATTTGAACTTGAGCTCTTCCATGAAGCACCTCCTGCAGGTGGGTGTCGAAAACGACTTCTTGGAAAGACCTCATCAAGTACAATGCCAGCTCCCCCAAGTCATGCCACAATGCCCAAGGACTCGGACAATACACATCTTTTTACCGCCCCTCGCCTGGGATCTCACCATCGGCTCCAACGCCTGCTGCACCTCCGCTGCACACCATCCAACACCAAAGCGCAGCAACACATTTGTATCATTTAACTTTCAAAGATTGAGCAGGCACGGTCAAGGCATGACCTGGCGCCGGCAGGATGTTCTTTCGCGACTGGACGAAGGCGCCTGCAGCGCCTCGTGCGTACCTGCGGCCATGCTTCGCAGGACATTCAGGAGAGCTGTACAGAAAAAGGGAGCTGAGGAAGTGGTCGAGAGAGGGGAAAAGAAAAAAGGCAGCGGCCGAGAGCGGCGCTGCCTTTTTTAATGGTGATCCCAAGGGGACTTGAACCCCTGTTACCGACGTGAAAGGCCGGTGTCCTAACCACTAGACGATGGGACCAATCTATAACGGCCCGAGGCCGGAACTGCCATTGGCAGGGGTGCGAGGATTCGAACCTCGGAATGACGGAGTCAGAGTCCGTTGCCTTACCGCTTGGCGACACCCCTTCGTTGCGAGACAACCTTAATACCAGAATCGTTCCGGGCCTGTCAAGCGTTTTTCCGGGAGCGGCTCATTAAGTTGCCGGCTACTCCCCGCGGGCGCTCCTGGCACCGGACTCCATGGCCTTGGCATTGGCGGGGATGAAGCGGTGGTTGCGTTCGGGAAGCGCAGCCTTGAGTGCTTCGGCCAACGCCTCCAGGGAGACTGCACCGGTGAGTTCGGCGTAGGCTCCCAACGCCACCATGTTCACCATTCTGGGATCACCCAGTTCCGTGGCGATTTCGTTCATCGCAACGCTCACCAGCTTCACGTCGCTGCGCTTCAAGGTGGTGGCGTCGACCAGCGAAGAGTTGATAATGCAGATGCCGCCGGAGCGGATCTTCGACCCAAGGCGGTCGAGGGAACCCTGGTTCAGTGCCACCAGCACCGAGGGGGAGCCGACTACCGGTGAGCCTACCGCGCCGTCCGCGATAACAACCGTGCAGTTTGCAGTACCACCCCTCTTCTCGACGCCATAGGCGGGAAAGTAGCTGACGTTCTTGCCATCGTCCAGGGCGGCGTAGGAAAGGACGTTGCCGGCCAGCAGCACCCCCTGCCCTCCGAAACCGGCTATCAATACATCGTGTCGCATCTTTATCTCCTTTGACCGGTTGCACCGGTAAAGCAGTTGTCATTTAGTGCGTGGGGCGGTCGCCCGGGTGCTGCCGGCTCCCTCACCCCTGGACTCAAGGCGGCCTAGTCCTGGGCTATCGGGTCGTCCTTGAAAACGCCGAGCGGGAAGTAGGGGATCATCTCCTCGCCTATCCTCTCGTTGGCGGCCAGAGGGGCCATGCCCCAGTTGGTCGGGCAGGAGGAAAGCACCTCGACGAACGAGAACCCCTTGCCCTCGGCCTGGAACTGGAAGGCACGCTTGATCACCTTTTTGGCCTGCAGCACGTTTTTGGGAGAGTTCACCGCCACTCGCGCCGAGTAGGCGACACCGCCCAGTTGCGCCAGCACCTCGGCCATCTTGATCGGCGCACCGTCCTTCGCCTTGTTGCGGCCGTAGGGCGAGGTGGAGGTCTTCTGCCCGACCAGGGTGGTCGGGGCCATCTGGCCGCCGGTCATGCCGTAGGTGGTGTTGTTCACGAAGATGACGGTGATGTCCTCACCGCGGTTTGCGGCGTGGATGATTTCGGCAGTGCCGATGGCGGCCAGGTCGCCGTCGCCCTGGTAGGTGAAGACGAAGCTGTCCGGCCGGGCGCGCTTCACCCCGGTGGCGACGGCGGGAGCTCGCCCGTGGGGCGCCTCGACGACATCGATATCGAAATAGCCATAGAGAAAGACGGAGCAGCCGACCGAGGCGACGCCGATGGTCTTCTGCTGCACCCCGAACTGATCCAACGCCTCCGCCACCAGGCGGTGCACGGTGCCGTGCTGGCAGCCGGGGCAGAAGTGGGTCTGCACGTCCTTGAGACTTTCCGGTCTCGTAAATACCTGTTGCATAGTGGTAACCCCTCTCTGGGTCGAAAGCCTAGGCGTAGTGTTTCCTGATCTGGTCCAAGAGCTCCTCGGGCGACGGCAGGGAACCGGCTCCCGGCGGCCTGCCGTAGAAGGAGACCTCGACACCGGAACCGACCGCGAGGCGGACGTCCTCAACCATCTGTCCGGTGTTCAGCTCGATGTCGAGAATTCGCCCGGCACGCTGGCCGGCGGCCTTGAGCGCCTCTTCCGGGAAGGGGCAGAGCGTAATGGGGCGGAACAGGCCGACCTTGAGCCCCTCCTCGCGGGCCATGGCGACCGCGGTGTGGGCAATGCGGGCCACCGAGCCGTAGGCGGTGACCAGGAGGGTCGCATCGGCGGTCTCGAACTCCTCGCTCAGGCACTCCTTTTCCATCATCTGCCGATACTTGGCGTGCAGCCTCCAGTTGTGGGCCTCCAGCTCGCCGTCACCCAGGAAGAGCGACTTCACGATGCGCTGCTCGCCGCCACTCTTGCCGCGCACCGCCCACTCCTTGGCCGGAAGTTCGCGGACCGGACGGGGATTGGGGACCAGGGCCTCTTTCATCTGGCCGATCACCGAGTCCCCCAGCACCATGACCGGGGTGCGGTACTGGTCCGCCAGGTCGAAGGCGTGCATGGTGAGGTCGTACATCTCCTGCACCGAGTTGGGTGCCAGGACGGCGATCCGATAGCCGCCGTGACCGCCCCCCTTCACGGACTGGAAGTAGTCCGACTGGGACGCATCGATCCCCCCCAGGCCCGGACCGGAGCGCGAGATGTTGATGATCACCCCGGGAAGCTCGGCGCCGGCCATGTAGGAGATCCCTTCCTGCTTGAGGGAGATGCCTGGGCTCGACGAGGAGGTCATGGCGCGCACGCCACAGGCCGAGGCGCCCAGCAGCATGTTGATGGCCGCGACCTCGCTCTCTGCCTGAATGAATTCGCCATCCAGCTTGGGGAGTTCGCGGGACAGGTACTCGGGGATGTCGCTTTGCGGCGTGATCGGATAGCCGAAGTAGTAGCGGCAACCGGCCTCGATGGCACCCATGGCGGCGGCTTCGTTGCCTTTCACGAAAAGGCGCTTGGACACGTGCTCCTCCCAAAAATGACTGCCCGTTTCCCTGCGGAAGCGGGCTGTGCTCTATAAAGGTACGCTCAGCAAATGTGGAGTTGGCTCACGACGGTCAGGCGGGTCTTGCACAGCACCCGAGGCGGGTACTATCTGAAGACTTTGATGGCGACATCAGGACAGATCTCGGCGCACAGAGCGCACCCCGTGCAAAGCTCCTGATTGACAGCCTCGGCAGGAGTGTACCCTTGAATGTTGGCCTTATCACACAGCTTTATCAGCTGCTTTGGGCAGGCCACGGTGCAGATTCCGCACCCCTTGCATCTGATTTCGTCTATCTCTATGCGTCCCATATTTCGATCAACCCTCTTGTCGGTGTACCCCTCACACGCTGGAAAATGAGCCATGAAAATTAGCAGATATGAGTCTGGGCCGTCAACTTTTTTCGTTTACAGAAAACTTTATTGCTTGATTTTGCAGGGGCATGTAGTTTAATAGTGGCAATTAGATTATACACCTTAAAAAATTCAAATGGAGGACAAGGATATGGCATCATCGCTTCTGGAACTGACCGCCAACATCGTCTCGTCACACGCCTCGGTGTCCGAGATGTCCGGGGAGGATCTGCTTCTGGAGCTGCAGAAAGTCCACATCGCTCTGCAGAAGCTGGAAGGGGAAATCGGGGAAGGGGTAGAGCGCCCGGAGGCCAAGTCCCCGGCCATGTCGGTGAAAAAGGCCTTTCAGCCGGAACAGGTCTGCTGCATGATCTGCGGCAAGTGCGGCATGAAGACCCTGGCGCGCCACCTGGCCCAGGTGCACGGCATGAAGCCGGGGGAGTACCGCAAGCAGTTCGGCATCCCCAGCAGCCAGGCTCTTACCGCGAAGAACTTCTCCGAGGCGCGGCGCCGCATGGCTCAGGAGAAAGGGCTCGCGGATAACCTGGCCAAGGCACGGGCGGTTCGGGCCGCCAAGCTTGCCGCCAAGGGAGGCGGCGAGAAGAAGGCACCCAAAACACCGAGAATTCCCAAAGCAAAGCGGGCCGCCAATGCCTAGCGAGCGCGCATCGAACTATCGACAGCGAAGCCGCCTGAGCAGCAGGCGGCTTTTCCAGTGTTGGAACTTTTTCCCGCTGCTCCCCTTCGCACCCTTGGGACCACAGCAGACCATCAAGGCTCAACGTCGCGGCGCGGGCCTTCTGGCGACCACCCCGGTCTTGCGGGGAGCCCGACCGGTAGCCGCCCCTGTCTTCCTCTTCAGACGCACCACCTCTTCAGGGCTCAGGAAGCGGAACTCCCCCGGCTTCAATTCGCCAATCTCCAGGAAGTCGTAGCGCGAGCGCTTCAGGCGCACCACACTCAGCCCCACCGCCTCGCACATGCGGCGTACCTGGCGGTAGCGCCCCTCGTGGATGGTGATGGAGATCCAGGAGTTGTTCTCGCTCTCGCTCACGGGAAGCACCTTGGCGGGCGCCGTCATGCCGTCCTCCAGCATTACCCCTTTGGCCAGTTTGTCCATCTGGCTTTCCGAGACCATGCCGCTTACCCGGACCAGGTACCCCTTGTCGACCTCGTGGCTTGGGTGCATGAGCAGGTTCGCGAGCGCGCCGTCGTTGGTGAGCAGCAAGAGCCCCTCGGTATTGTAGTCCAGGCGGCCGATGGGATAGACCCGCTCCTTGACCCCCTTCAAAAGATCCGTGACGATGGGACGCCCCTCCGGATCTTTCATCGTGGTCATGTAGCCGACCGGCTTGTAGAGCAGGATGTAGACCCGCTTTTCGCTGATGACGAGTTCCTTGCCATCAACGGTTATGCTGTCCTGGTCCGGATCCGCCTTGGTGCCCAGTTCGGTCACCACCACGCCGTTAACCGCCACCCTCCCCTGCTGAATGATGGTCTCCGACTCACGGCGCGAGGCCACTCCCGCCTGTGAAAGTATCTTCTGCAAACGCTCCTGCATGTATGCTCAATCTCCTCGACCGGGATACTCCCCTGATCCAAACTTTCTGATAGTACTTCCACTCATAACACAGCAGATACAGCCATCGCAATGAATAAGGAAGAAGTTCTGAGGTGCGAGTTCCAGCATCAACCCTGCGGCAGGTAGTCCTCGCGTACCGGGGCGAAGACCTCGATAGCCACGGCGTCCTCGACGATCTGCGCGCCGTGCTGTATGCTGCCGGGGATGCACCAACTGTCACCAGCCTCGACGCGATAGGTCTCGGCACCGATGGTCAGCAGGATGGTACCGGAAACCAGGTAGCCGGTCTGTTCCTGATCATGCGAGTGCATCGGCAAGAGGTGTCCCGCTGCGAGCTTGAACTCGGTGAGCAGGGTGTTCGCGCCGTGCACCAGGGTCTTCATCGCCACCCCGGCAACGGCTGTGCGATAGCCGTCGTGGTCCTTCTTGTAGAACATGATCTCCTCCTCAAGGGCTGATCTCAAGAGCCTGAGAGACTACCACAACGGCAACCCCGATCCCAAGACAAAACCGGCTCGGTTCTCAGGAAGTAATGGCACAGCGGTATTGCTATCAGCCTGACAACCTGTTAAAAAGAGGAGTTCCCGTGCAATGGCCGGTCGACCACCAAACGGGATGATTGATCTGACAGTAAGGAGTGGAGATGGAAGCAAGAAAAGCAGCACTGAAGAGGAACAAAACGATTGCCGGCGGGTTGCTGGTAGCCGCCACCATTCTTTTCGTCATCGCGCGCAGCCAGCACGGTAGCGGCGCCTGGGCCTGGGTGGCTGCCTTTGCCGAGGCTGCCATGGTCGGCGCACTGGCCGACTGGTTCGCCGTAGTCGCCCTGTTCCGGCACCCGCTCGGTGTTCCTATCCCGCATACGGCGATCGTCGCCAACAAGAAAGAGACCATCGCCGAAAACCTGGCGAAGTTCATCCAGGACAAGTTCCTGGCGACGGACGTGGTGGTGGCGAAACTCAAGGCCTGGAACCCGGCCGCACACCTTTGCAGCTACCTCATCGAGCGGCACAACGCCGACAGCCTGGCCCGCGGCCTGTCCCGGGTCATCTCGGAGTCGCTCGATTTTGTCGAGGACGAGCGGGTCCAGAAGGTCCTGAGGGAAGCGCTTACCAGCCGGATCGAAAAGTTCGACCTCGCCAGTTCGACCGCTGTCATCGTCGACTCGCTCAGAAAAGAACACCGGCACCAGGTCGTGCTGGACGAGCTCATGCACCGCTTCGCCGCCTATATCTCGACACCCGAGTCGCAGGAGAAACTGGCGGCCGCCATCGACACCTGGGCCGGCGCCGAATACCCGATGCTCAGCATGTTCATTCCTGCCGGCTTCTCCAAGGGGGCGGGTGAGAAGATCGTCAAGCGCTTGAACGAGTTCGTGCAGGCAGTAGACGCCGATCCCACCCACGAACTCAGGCGCGAGTTCGACAAGGCGGTGGACGAATTCACCGTAAAGCTCAAGTACGATCCGTTGTTCCGCTCCAAGGTGGAGGCGCTGAAGCTGGAGACCGCAGGCAACGCGCCCTTGGGCGAGTACGTGAAAAGCCTTCTCGCAGACCTGAAAAACTGGCTGGTTGAGGACCTGGACCGCCCGCATTCCCAGGTGCAGAAGAAGCTCTCCGATGCGGCGGTTGCCCTGGGAAAGACCCTTTCGGCCAACCGGGAGTTGGGGGAATCGATCAACGAGCACCTCGAAACCATCGTGAGAAACTACGCGGACACCGTGCGCGGCGGCATCGCGAAACACATCTCCGGCACGGTGAAGGATTGGAAGGACGAGGACTTCATCAGCGAGATCGAGCTGAGCATCGGCACCGACCTGCAGTTCATCAGGATGAACGGCACCCTGGTGGGCGGCGCGATCGGTCTTTTGTTGCACGCCGTGGCGCTCGCGCTCGGATAACCTGGTCGCGCCCCTCAGGGGGCAGAGATCGCACCACTCTCCGGACCGCCCCACCTGACCTGCCAAAGCCTCTGGACCGCCTCCAGGGGCTTTCTCTTTGCGTCACTTTTCCCCATGTCCTACCAAACTATGCCTTCTTCGTCCGGACCGTACTCCCCACGGGATTACCAGGCAATTCCCACCAAGGCAGGTAACTGAGTAACTTTCAGAATTAGAATATGTATACGACCTACTCTATTGGCACCAGTACGGTTCCTGCCAGGCCCAGCGGCGTCGCCCCAAACTGCCCACAAATAGGGCACATGCAAACATTTTGTGCAGTATTGCCTCCTTTTTAGTCAATATGGTGCGGTTCGTGCACAAATTTTGGGCTCATGGCGAGCTACTGCCAATTCATTAGGCAGGCGCCACTACAATTTTTGTTCAAAGGAGAGCAAAATGTCGCAGATGGATGAGAAGATCGAGGGAATCTACCAGGAGGTTTTCAGGCGCAACCCGGGTGAGACGGAGTTCCACCAGGCGGTGCAGGAGGTTCTCGAGTGCCTCGGCCCGGTGCTTGTGAAGCACCCGGAATTCGCCGACCGCAAGATTATTCAGAGGATTTGCGAACCGGAGCGCCAGATCATCTTCCGGGTGCCCTGGCAGGACGACAAGGGCGAGGTGCACATCAACCGTGGCTTCCGCGTGGAGTTCAACAGTTCGCTGGGCCCCTACAAGGGAGGGCTGCGCTTCCACCCCTCGGTGTACCTGGGCATCATCAAGTTCCTGGGCTTCGAGCAGATCTTCAAGAACTCCCTTACCGGGATGCCGATCGGCGGCGGCAAGGGTGGCTCCGACTTCGACCCGAAGGGTAAATCGGACGATGAGGTGATGCGCTTTTGCCAGAGCTTCATGACCGAACTGCACCGCCACCTGGGTGAGCACACCGACGTTCCCGCCGGCGACATCGGCGTGGGCGGGCGCGAGATCGGCTACATGTTCGGCCAGTACAAACGCATCACCAACCGTTACGAGCCGGGGGTGCTGACCGGCAAGGGTCTCACCTGGGGCGGCTCCCTGGTGCGTACCGAGGCAACCGGCTACGGAGCGACCTACTTCGTCAACGAGATGCTCAAGGCACGCAAGGACAGCTTCGATGGCAAGATCTGCCTGGTCTCGGGTTCCGGCAACGTCGCCATCTACACCATCGAGAAGATCCACCAGTTGGGCGGCAAGTGCGTGGCCTGCTCCGACTCGAACGGCGTGATCTACGACGAGAAGGGATTGGATCTCGACCTGATCAAGCAACTAAAAGAGGTCGAACGCCGGCGCATCCAAGACTACGCCACCACCCACAAGCACGCGCGCTACATCCCCAACGGCAACATCTGGGAAATCCCCTGCCAGGTGGCCATGCCCTCCGCCACCCAGAACGAGATCAACGGCAAAGATGCCAAGACACTCGTGAAAAACGGCTGCATCGCGGTAGGCGAAGGCGCCAACATGCCGACTACTCCCGAGGGCATCAAGGTGTTCCAGACCGCCAACATCGCCTACGGTCCCGGCAAGGCAGCCAACGCCGGCGGTGTTGCCACCTCGGCCCTGGAAATGCAGCAGAATGCGGGCCGCGACTCCTGGGACTTCGAGTACACCGAGAAGAAGCTGGAGCAGATCATGATCAATATCCACCGGAACTGCTTCGAAACCGCCGAGGAGTACGGTTCTCCCGGCAACTACGTGCTCGGCGCAAACATCTGCGGGTTCATTAAGGTCGCCAACGCGATGGTCGCCCACGGCCTGATCTAGCGCGGCATACCAACTGAGGTAAAAACAAAGGCGCTTGCGGTCTCATCGGGTGATGGACAGCAAGCGCCTTTTTGTTGCCAGATTTCGTGTGTTCTAGAAGTTGTAGCGCATCCCGAAGAGGATGTTGCTGCTGTTGTAGGAGAAGCTCGTGCCGCTTTCGGAGAAGTCCGAAGCCGCTCCCTGGAAGCGATAGGAGAGATCCAGGGTTATGTTGCGATTCACCTTGTAGCCAGCGCCAAGCATGAACTGGTAACCGAAAACGGTATCGTCGCCTTTGCTGCCCTGCACGTCCAATTCGCCGTGCAGGATGCCAAGGCCGGCACCGACGAACGGGGTTACCGGAGTTCCCGACAGTTTGAAGTCATAGTACCCGTTAAACATGTAGCTCAAGACGGTGATGTCGGTGCCAGATACGCTACCCGAGAGTGCGCCCACCGTTGCCCTGCTCACGTCGGCATTCTTGTAGCCGAATTCGGCTTCCAAACGCCCGGGCTCGAAGTTATAGCCACCCGCAATGTTGAAGGCAAACCCGGGGTCGTACTCGAACGTAGCATTGCCGGAAGGGTCGTGGATGTCGGTGTCGTGGACGATGCTCACCCCCAGCGAGCCCCCGAGGTACGGACCGGGAGCGGCAGCACTGGCCGAACTGGCAAATGCCGCGACCATCAAGACTACTAGCAGGATTCTCAGTTTCATAGTCCCTCTCCTTTCTTCACTTCGTTGTGGTTGTTTGGATTACACAGGACACATTATCACATGCAAACAAACTAAGGATTAGCATTTCTAAAAAGTGGTGTCAAGGGAGGGTTGAATGAATTTAAGTATTTCACATTTTTAGTCACACTGCGATTAGTGCAACCCAATGTTCCAGCGACAGGTACAGTGTTCCGAATATAAGAAAGGCCGAAGGTTCTCACCTTCGGCCTTTCCTGATTCAGTGTAGGGATCGGATCTTACTCCGTGAAGCGCGACATTTTCCTGAACTTCTGGTAGCGCAGCTCGATGAGCTGTTCCGGAGTGACTTCCTTAAGTTCCTTCAGGTTCCTGGAGAGCGCCTCGTGCAGGTTCTCGGCCATCTCGGCGTGGTCGCGGTGGGCGCCGCCGGCCGGCTCCTTGACGATCTCGTCGATCACCTCGAGTTCCTTGATGTCGGTCGCCACGAGCTTCAGCGCCTCGGCGGCCTGGGCCCCCTTGGTGCCGTCGGACCAGAGGATTGCGGCGCACCCTTCCGGGGAGATCACGGCGTAGATGGAGTGCTGCAGCATGAGGATACGATCGCCGACGGCAATGGCGAGCGCGCCGCCGGAGCCCCCCTCGCCGGTCACCACCACGATGATGGGCACGGTGAGGCGGGACATCTCGCGCAGGTTGCGCGCGATCGCCTCGGCCTGGCCGCGTTCCTCGGCGCCGATGCCCGGGAAGGCGCCCGGGGTATCCACGAAGGTGATGATGGGGAGCTTGAAGCGCTCGGCCATCTGCATCAGGCGCAGTGCCTTCCTATACCCTTCGGGGTTGGGCATGCCGAAGTTGCGGAACACCTTCTCCTTGGTGTCGCGCCCCTTCTGGTGGCCGATCACCATGACCGGCTCGCCGTCCAGGCGGGCCAGGCCGCCTACGATGGCGTGGTCGTCGCCGAAGTTGCGGTCGCCGTGCAGCTCCACGAATTCGGTGAAGATCAGGTTCAGGTAGTCCAGGGTGAAGGGACGGTTGATATGGCGCGCCACCTGGGCGGTCTGCCAGCGGCTCAGATTGTTGAACATCTCCTCGCGCATCTGCTCGGCTTTCTGTTCCAACTTTGCCACCTCCTGGGTCAGATCGACCCCCTCGGATGCAAAGGAGGAGAGCTCCTGAATCTTCTTCTCCAGCTCTGCCAGAGGTTTCTCGAAATCCATGTAGGTCGGGGTGACTGCCATATATTGGTATCTCCTGTTCACAAAATAAAATGACTGCGGGTGCGGCCCACCGCAAAGACGCAAAGGGCGCAAAGAAAATCAGGTGTGCGCGACAACGGCATAACCACCTGAAAGTCTACCCGTTTTAGGTTATCTCTGCGTGCTTTGCGTCTTTGCGGCCGATGGTGCAGTACTGCGGCTATTCGAATGAAACGGCATTATAGCCCAAGAGGTTGCTGACTTCCACTGTTAATTCTTCGGTGGCCGATACTTTGTATACGTCCGAAAGCCTGATGGTGACGCGGGATTTGTTCTCCATGTTCAGGTGCAGGAAGGTGCGGCAGGCTCCCTGGTAGCGCGCGAAGATGTTTTTGAGAGCGCCGAGTTTGCTCGAGTCAGTCTCCTGGGCATCGATGGTGACGTTCACCCGGCGGGTGTGCTGCTCGATCATGTCACGCAACAAGACGATGTCGCTCGCCATAACCTTGGCACCCTTCTCGCCCAGTTCCACGGTGCCGGTCACCAGCAGGGGATCGTCGTTCTTCAGGTGCTGCGAGCAGCGCGCATAGACGTCCGAGAAGATCACCACCTCGACGTTCCCCACCAGGTCCTCCAGGGCGATGAACCCCATGCGGTCGCCCTTCTTGGTCATGATCTCCTTGAGGCTCGTCGACACCCCGCAGAGTTTCACCTCGCTCTTCTCCTTGGCCTCCAGGATGGTGAAGGTATCCACGTTGGAGAAGCGCTTCATGTCGGCGACCCAGCGGTCCAGCGGGTGCCCGGTGACGAAGAAGCCGAGCGCCTCCTTCTCGCACCCCAGGCGGTACTTCTCGTCCCACTCCGGGATCTCGGGGAGCCGGTTGCCGCCACCGTTCGAACCGCGCACGATGTCGGCGGCGCCGAAGAGCGAGACCTGGGCGCTCTCGCGCTCCTCGCGCACCTTCTGCCCCAGGGCCGCCGCCTCGTCGAGGACCGCCATGAGCTGGGAGCGCTTGGCGCCGGTGCAGTCGAAGGCGCCGCACTTGATGAGCGCCTCGATGACGCGCTTGTTGACGCGCCGCAAGTCCACCCGCTCGCAGAAATCGAAGATGTCCTTGAAGGGCTCGTTGCCACGCCCCTCGATGATCGCCTCGATGGCCCCCTCGCCCACGTTCTTCACGGCACCGAGACCAAAGCGCATCGCCTTGTCCAGGACGCGGAAGGAGCGGTTCGACTCGTTGATGTCCGGCGGGAGCACCTCGATCCCCATCTCGCGGCAATCGCTGATGCTCTTGATGACCTTGTCGGTGTTCCCCATGTCCTCGGTGAGGAGCGCCGCCATGAACTCGACCGGGTAGTGGGCCTTCAGGAACGCGGTCTGGTAGGCGACCAGGGCGTAGGCCGCGGAGTGCGACTTGTTGAAGCCGTACTCGGCGAACTTGGCCATCAGGTCGAAGATCGCCGCAGCCTTGGTGAGGTCGAGCCCGAGCTCTTTGGCGCCGACGAGGAACTTGTCGCGCTCCTTGGCCATCTGCTCGGCATCTTTCTTACCCATGGCGCGGCGCAGGAGGTCCGCGCCACCCAGCGAGTAGCCCGCCAGGCTTCGGGCGATCTGCATGACCTGTTCCTGGTAGACGATGACGCCGTAGGTGTCCTTGAGGATCGGCTCGAGCTGGGGGAGCTCGTAGACGACGTCGCGGCGGCCGTGCTTGCACTCGATGAATGCGTCCACCATGCCGGAGCCCAAGGGGCCCGGACGGTAGAGGGCGCAGACTGCGATGATGTCCTCGAAGCAGGAGGGCTTCAGCTTGACCAGGAGCTCCTTCATGCCGCTCGACTCGAGCTGGAAGACGCCGGTGGTGTTGCCGGCCTGCAGAAGCTTATAGGACTCGGCGTCGTCGTCGCGCAGGAGCGTGATGTCGAAGTTGGGGTCCTTGCCGGCGCGGATGTGCTTCACCGCGTTGTCGATGACCGTCAGGTTCTTAAGCCCCAGGAAGTCGAACTTGACGAGGCCGATCTTCTCGACGTACTTCATGGAGTACTGCGTGGTCAAAGATCCCGACTTCTGATCCATGTAGACCGGGCAGAACTCCTCCATCTGCTTGGGAGCGACCACGAGGCCGGCGGCGTGGGTGGAGGCGTGGCGGGCGAGACCTTCGAGCCTCAGGGCGACCGAGAGGACTTCCTTTACCCGGGCGTCCTGGGCTGCCAGTTCGTTCAGCTTCGGTTCCTGCTGCAGCGCCTTCTCGAGCGTGATGCCGAGCACCTCGGGGACCAGCTTGGCGATCCTATCCACGTCGCCGAAGGGAAGATCGAGCGCGCGCCCCACGTCGCGGATGACGCCCCTGGCCGCCATGGTACCGAAGGTGATGATCTGGCAGACCTTCTCGCGGCCGTACTTCTCCACCATGTACTGGATCACCTCTTCGCGGCGGTCCTGGCAGAAGTCGACGTCGATATCAGGCATCGAGATACGTTCGGGGTTGAGGAATCGCTCGAACAGCAGGTTGTAGGGCATCGGATCGATATCGGTGATCCGGATGCAGAAGGCGACGAGACTCCCCGCCGCCGAGCCCCTGCCGGGGCCTACCGGGATGCCGTGGTCTTTTGCCCAGTTGATGAAGTCCGCAACGATGAGGAAGTAGCCCGGGAACCCCATCTGCTTGATGCAGGCGAGCTCGATCTCCAGGCGGTCCCAGTAGGCCTTTTCCCCCTCGGCGGTGATATCGGGATACTTGACGCGGATCTTCTCAAGCCTGAGCTTGAGGCCGTCGCGCGCCTCCTGGGCCAGCTGGTCGTCAAGCGTCTGCCCTTCGGGTGCAGTGTAGGCCGGAAAGTGATAGGTCTTGAAGTCGAACTCGAGATGGCAGCGCTCGGCGATCTTGACCGTGTTGGCCAGGGCCTCGGGCGCGTAGTGGAAGGCGGCCGCCATCTCCTCCGGCGTCTTCACGTAGAACTCGTCCGCGGTGAAGTGCATGCGGGACGGGTCGTTCATGGTCTTGCCGGTCTGGATGCAGAGCAGGATCTCGTGGGCGCGGGCGTCTTCCTTGTTCAGGTAGTGGCAGTCGTTGGTGGCGACCAGCGGCAGGTTCAGCTCGCTCGCGATCTCCATGAGCCGGCGGTTGGCCACGGCCTGCTCGGGGAGGGTATTTTCCTGCAGTTCGATGTAGTAGCGATCCGGGAAGAGCTCCGAGTACCACTTGGCGACCGCGCGGGCCTCCTCCATCTTGTTGCGGCCGGCCAGGTAGGCGACCTCCCCCTGCAGGCAGGCCGAGAGCACGATGAGCCCTTCACTGTGGGCGGCGAGGATCTCCTTGTCGATCCGGGGGCGGCGGTAGAACCCTTCCTTGAAGGCAGCCGAGGTGAGGTAGGAGAGGTTTTTAAACCCCGTCATGTTCTCGCACAGGAGGATGAGGTGGTAGCTCGAGGCCTCGCCGGCGGCGGGGGCCTGTTTCAGGTGCCGGGACTGCGGGGCGATGTACACCTCGGCGCCGAGGATCGGTTTGATCCCCTTGTCCTTGCACTTGAGGAAGAACTCGAGCGTGCCGAACATGTTGCCGTGGTCCGTCATGGCCACGGCGTGCATGCCGGTAGATTTCACCTTGCCGAGCAGGTCGCCGATGCGGATCGCGCCGTCCAGAAGCGAGTACTGCGAATGCAGATGCAGATGTACGAAATTACCTGGTTCCACTAAGTCCCTCTAAACAAAAAACAAAGGCAAAAAAGGCAAATCTACGTCAAAGGCTTTGCACGCGGATTATACGGATTTGAAAGGCGCTGAAAAAACAGATCCACCTTTTTACTCGCACTTCGCTTGCCTTGCAGGTTGAACTTTTTCGGCTTATCCGCGGGAGTCCGTAACAGTTTCCGCGGAATCCGCGTCTCTGGGTTAGCCTTTAAGGACCTTTACGATGGCGTCGGCGTTGAGAGCCACCTCGCTCTGGGTGCCGCCGTCCATGTCCTTGAGCGGGGCCGTGCCGCGGGCCAGCTCGTCGCCGCCGATGATGAGGGTGTAGCGCGACTTGAACTTGTCGGCGCGCCGCATTTGGCTCTTCAGGCTCTTCCCTTCGTAGTCGATCTCCACGGCGGCACCTTGGCGCTGCAGGGCACTCATCAGGCGGAACGCCTCGGCATGGGCCTCGTCACCCAAGGCCGCGATGAAGAGGTCGGGACGCCGGCTGAAATCCTTCTCGGCGAGCAAGAGAGCCACGCGCTCGACGCCGATGGCAAACCCGATGCCGGGAAGTGCCGGTCCGCCCAGGTCGCTGATCAGTCCGTCGTAACGCCCGCCGGCGGCGACGGCGCTCTGGGAGCCCAGAAGGCCGGTCACCAGCTCGAAGGTGGTGCGGGTGTAGTAGTCCAGCCCGCGCACCATGCGCTCGTTGATCTGGTACTTGGTCCCCACCAGTTCGAGGTACTTCTTGGTGGCCTCGAAGTGCTCGGCGCACTCGGGGCAGAGGTACTCGAGCATGGCCGGAGCGCCCTTGGTCGCCTCCTGGCACCCCGGTGATTTGCAGTCCAGGGCGCGCAGCGGGTTGGTCTCGTAGCGGCGGTTGCAGTCTTCGCACAGAAGCTCGATCTTGCTCAACAGGAAGCTCTTCAACGCCTCACGGTACACCGGGCGGCAGCAGGGGCAGCCCAGCGAGTTGATCTGCAGCGAGGGCTCGTCGAGACCCAACTCGGCAAAGAAGTGGGTCAGCATGGTGAGCACCTGGGCGTCGACCGTGGGGGCGCTCACGCCGGTCACCTCGGCGCCGATCTGGTGGAACTGGCGGTAACGCCCCTTCTGGGGACGCTCGTAGCGGAACATGGGGCCCATGTAGTAGAGCCTGGCCACCGGGTCGAGGGCCTGCATCTTGTGCTCGATGAAGGCGCGCATCACGGCTGCGGTCCCTTCGGGGCGCATAGTGACCTTGTTCTCCCCCTTGTCCACGAAGGAGTACATCTCTTTTTCGACGATATCGGTGGCGTCACCGATGGAACGACAGAAGAGTTCGGTCTTTTCCAGGATGGGGGTGCGGATCTCGGAGAAGCCATAGAGTTCGAACACGCGACGTGCAGTCGCTTCGATGTGCTGCCATTTCTCTACGTCGCCGGGAAGGATGTCGTTAAAGCCTTTGATACCGTTGATAGCCACGAGTCACGCTCTCCTTGCACAATCAGTGTCAGCCTCAAAACGGCTGGAATAGTAGCAGTGTTGCCGATTTTAACTCAGTCACCACCAGGGCCCAGGTAGTGAGGTAGGACCGGTCATAATAGAAATTTTGCAGCCCAAGACCAAGGGCAGAAGAATAGCATTTTCTCCCCGGCACGACCATAAAAAAGTCTTCGCGCAGGGAAGGTTTTGCAGTTAGCTGAGAAGAGCACAAGCTCGGGGGGATGGGGGGCATACTGGTCGCAACTACCCTTGAGAAAAGGTGCAGTTTGTATCGATGGGGCAGTTGGAAATTGAGCAGTTGGCAAGCATCAACGAAGTGGCCGCCTGGGCCAAATCCCCTCTTTCTCCCCTTCGCAAAGGGGAGGACCTGAGAACGGCTGCCGTGCTCCGTGGAGAAGAACGTGTTACCCGAAAATGAGATGAAGCAGATAGCTGGAAGGGATATCCTACTCGGCCGCTGGCGGGGGTGCCGGCAGGCAGTGGAAGGCCTGGTTTTTGCCGGCCGCCTTGCCGCGGTACATAGCCTGGTCGGCCATCTCGAGGAGCTCGCCCTTGGTGCCGGCGTCGGCTGGAGCGCAGGCGTAACCGAGGCTCACGGTGAGCTTGATGGCCAGGCCGTCGGCCCGACCGAAGGTGTGCTGCTCGATGTTGCGCCGGATACGCTCGGCCACGACTTTTGCCCCCTCGACCCCGGTCTCGACCAGGACGATGGTGTACTCGTCGCCACCGTACCGGATCACCGCATCGACGTCGCGCACCCCTTTCCTGAGCAGGGTACCCACCTCGCGCAGCACCCGGCTGCCGATCAGGTGGCCGAAGTTGTCGTTCACCATCTTGAAGAGGTCGATGTCGAGGAAGAGTACCGAGAGGTTGGACCCGTAGCGCTCGCAACGCTTGAGTTCGCGCTCGAGCACCACGTCGAGGTAACGGTAGTTGTACAGACCGGTCAACTCGTCGATGTAGAGAAGATCCTTGGCGAAGTTGTAGCGGGCGGCGTTATCGAGGGCAAGCGAGGCCTGGTCGAGGAGGAAACTGAGGTTCTTGCGGTTGACCGGCCGGGGGATCGGCTGTCCGGGGTCGTTCACCAGCACGATCACCCCTTGGAGCGTCGTTTTGTGCCGAACGTAGAGGCACATCGCCTCGTGCACCCCTTCGCCGTACGCCGCATCTTCGGGGAGGAAGTCCTTCAGGATAACCAGTGCGCCACCGTCATCCATCAGCTCGCACTCGGATATTACCGCCTGACCGAGCAGCGAGGCGTGCTCCGGGTCGATCCCTTTGACTTCGTGAAGCACGAGGTTACCACTGTCGCTGAAATAGCCGAGACCGCGGGTCACCCCCACTTCCTTGGAAAGCGCGTCCATGAGGAGCTGGTAGACGCGGTCGAGCTCCAGGCAGTTGGCGATGGTCTGGCTCACCTGGAACAGGTGCAAGAGCCCCTTGAGCTCCAGGTTTTCGTCCAAAAGTCGCCGCTGGTCCATGCACTGCGCCACGATGTGCCGGAACTCGTCGTGGTTGATCGGTTTCACGAGATAGTCAGTGGCTCCGTTTTTCAGCGCGAAGATGGCCGTCTCGACATTGGCGTGCCCGGTGACCATGATAACGTCGACCGCGGGATCGAGCCGTTTTACTGCGGAAAGGATGTCCAGGCCGCTCACGTCGCGCATCACCAGGTCGGTGACCACCAACTGGTACTCGCGGCTGGAGATCAAATCGAGCGCTTCTTCTCCCGAGGCGGCGACATCAACGCTGTAACCGTCCTGCTGGAGCAGATCCGTAAAAACCTCACGGAAGAAGCTGTCGTCCTCGACTATGAGTATCCTTTCCATGAAGCGGCTCTCCTACAGACACAAATATAGACCAATTCGAGCATAAACTAGCAGATACATCTTCGCAGTGTCAATTAAAATGCCCCCAAGGTGCCCCTATTATAACAGTTCCATCGGTTTGGCAGATAGCCTGTATCGAGCCTTCCAGGTCGGTTCGATACACCCTGGTTCCCCGGTGCTGCAAACGCCAGAGCGTGGAGGGTGCCGGCAGGTGGAAGTTGTTACCGAACCCTGCCGATACCACTGCCGCCTTAGGTGCAACGGCCTTGAGAAACTCCACGCTGGATGAATACTTGCTGCCGTGATGTGGCACCTTCAAAAGCGTCGCGGCGAGTGTCCTGCCGCTATCCAGGAGCCCGGTTTCCGGCTCACCACCCAGGTCACCGGTGAAAAGCACCGAACTCTGCCCATGACGCAACCGGAACACCAGGGAATTGTCGTTCTCGTCCGCGCTTACCGCCACGGTCTGTTCCGGCCAGAGCGGCTCGACCAGAACGCCACCCGCCTTAAAAGGGGCACCGGCCGCGTTCACCGTACGAACCGGAACCGCGCGACTCGCCAGCACCCACTTCAGTTTGCGGTACTCCTGTGCATCGCCTGGAATGCCGCTTTCCCAGAACTCGCCCACCTCTAGATTTGCAGCGGCCCACAGCACCCCCTGCAGGTGGTCCGGGTGCGGGTGCGAAAGTACCAGGTAGTCCAGCCGGTCCACGTTGAGGGCATGGAGGGCCGGCCCCAGGAGACGCTCCCCTACCCTCAGTTCAAGGTCTCCGTAGTCCCCGCCGCCATCCACCAGCATCTGCTTGCCGTCCGGCAGGCGCACCAACGCTGCATCCCCCTGGCCGACACTCAGAAAGATCACCGTGAGCTGTCCATCCGCCGAGCGTGCTGCCGGAATCCCCCGTGCCACCAGAACCATCACCAGCAGCAGCACCACACCCTGCCCCAGCCGGACCGAACGCACCAAGGTGAGTGCCATCAAGGCTGCCACGGATAGGGCCAGGTCGATCCGGTCCGGGCAGTAGCCGTTCCAGACCGGGAGTCGAGCCAGGTGCACGATCAGGTAGTCGGAAAACCTCACCAGCGCTGCAGCAAGCTGCACCAAGGGATGGGCGGCGGCGGGCGCGATGAGGCAGACCGGCAGCGAGGCGAAACCGACCACCACCGCGCCGTACCCCATAAGAGGAACCACGGCCAGATTGGCGAGCAGACCGGTAAAGGAGACCCGGTGGAAATAGAAGGCGACCGGGACCAGGGTTACCAGGATGGCAGCCGCCGAAGCGGCAGCGAGAGGCAGCAACCACCCGCGAACCCCCTTGATCCGGCTGAAGGGGGCGGCAAGTTGCGGGGAGAGCACCACAAGCCCCCAGATGGCCAAGAAGGAGAGCTGAAAGGAAAGGTTGAAGAGGGTTTCCGGAGCAAAACAGAGGATCGCCATGGCAGCCAGGATGATGCAGTTCACCGGATCGAGTTCGCGCTTCAGGTAGAGGGCCAGCAGTACCGCCACGATCATAAGTACGCTGCGCAGGGTTGCCGCCTGGGTGCCCGAGAGAAACAGGTAGAAAACCACTGCCGGCAGGGCCACGAGCAGCAAGGTGCGCCGCAGGTTGCAGAGCCTGCTCAGGGTCTCTATCTGGCGTGCCAGCATAAAGAGGAGCTGGAAGAGGCACAGGAAGATGATGCCGACATGGAACCCCGAGATGGAGAGGATGTGGTTGACGCCGCTCACGGCGTAGGCCGTGTCCAGTTCTGGAGGGACATCGCCGGTGTCGCCGATCAGCAACGCCTTGAGTATCCCGGCCTCCGCTGGAGGAGCATGCTCCATGAGGAACCTTCCCAGTCGGGCCGCCAGGCGGTCGATGTCGTAGCGCCACCCTTCCCCACTTTCAAGCAGCACCAGTTGACCAGGATCCTTCAGGAATCCGGTCAGGAAGATCCCCTGGTAGGCCAAGCGGCGCGGGTAGTCCGATTCGCCGGGGAGCCCCAACAGGCGCGGGCGACGCAGCTTTGAGGAGAACAGGATCCGGTCCCCGGTACCAAGTGGCACCCTCCCCTGCTTGATGTGGACCAGCAGCCTGCCCGGCAACCGATGTTCCTGCCCCTCGCGCAGCAGCAATTCGTCCAGCACCAAGCGGCTGCCGCCGTCCGGAAGCCCCTCGGCACGACGCGCCAGTACCCCCTCCAGGAGGACCTGCCGGTCGCAGTTCCAGGAAGCGATCTCCTCAGGTGGCTTGAGAAACGGCTCCAGGGAGATCTGGCCATAACAGAAGAAGAACGCGGCGAGGGCAGACAGAAAACCCAGAGATGCGGTGCGGCAAGAGGTAATGCAGAGGATCGCCAGCCAGGCGCCGAGGCTCCAGGGCGGCGGAAAGCAGCCGGTGGCGTCGGCAGTAACAAGCCCGGCTATCAGGGCGGCGAGCGGGATGAGCAGCGGCCTTTCCAGGGTCCACCTCCATTAGGTCACCCCAATGTATATCATGTCCTGCAGCACCGGCAGCAGCGTGTGCAGGCCACCCTTTGGCCTGTTCACGAATCAACATCGGGCCAAGCTGCTGTTATTACAGCTAATACCAGCTTCCGAACAGGCATCTGTGCAGGCTTGAAACAGACCGGCATTTAAGCTGCCTGCTAGCGCCCTCAAAATAAAGATCAAATTAAGCCATAATTACGGCTACTTAGCGATGTTAGACGAACAACGACTGAATTGGTACGGCCGTTGAACAGGATAGAGAAAAATCGCGGCAACAAAGGGGGACGTCATGGCATACCGGGATCGCAGCAGTGCCGAGAAATCTGGGGCCTTCGACTATAGCATCATGGAGGTGCGGCTGAAGCGGAAGAATGCAGCGGCAGGAACCAGGGACGACCTGCGCCTGATGACGGTCGACAACCATTGGGACACCCTGCGCTGGGTGCAGGATCACATGGAAGAGTGCGTCGGCAACATCGTGAAGCTGAAGAGAATGCAGGAGCGGGAGACCAAGGGGGTCAACGAGAGTGCCGCCCTGTTCCAGAGAAACCTGGAGCCGTTGGTCTCTTCGCTGGCGGCCAGTCACGGCCAGGGCGTCATGGACAAACTTTCAGCGTCGCTCAAAAAGGCGTTGCTCCTCATGGTGATGGAGCGCTACCAGAGCGACAGGGACAAGGCGTGCCGAGTGCTCGGGATTTCGCGGGAGAAGCTCGATACGGAGCTGCAGCTTTGCGGAGTAGCACGCTAGCGTCCCATTCGGACCGGATGGAGCTCCCCGAGCAGTTCTCCGGTCTATTATCAGAGGCTTAAGAGCTCGGCCCAGCGACGCCCTTGCCAGGACGGTGGCCGTTTCGGTGCAGGCACCGGGACGGGGCGGGTTGGGAGAGAAGCAGGACCGTTGTCCCCCCCTTGGCAACACAGAAAAGCCACTCCGGTTTCGGAGTGGCTTTTCTGTTGTTCGAGAGCTACTTCCCTAAATTTAGGCAAAGCAGCTGGCGTCACGTCCTCCCCTTTGCGAAGGGGGGAACCTGTGTTCGGCGACAAATTCTCGTGAAAAGGATCCCCCCTCCGCCCCTAGCCCCTAGCCCCTAGCCCCTAGCCCTAGCCCTAGCCCTAGCCCTAGCCCTAGCCCTAGTCTCCAGTCTCCAGTCTCCAGTCACAAGTCCCCAGTCCCCAGTCCCCAGTCCCCAGTCCCCAGTCCCCAGTCCCCAGTCCCCAGTCCCTAGTCCCTAGTCCCTAGTCCCTAGTCCCTAGTCCCTAGTCCCCAGTCCCTAATAATACTCCTCCTGATAGTCCGGAACCTCATTGAACCATATCGGCTGCCGTCGGGCTTCGGCCAGGGCCCGCTGCGCGGTCTCGATGAGTCGCTCGCGGTCCTTGGGATAACTCCCCGCCAGATTCAGGAAATTCGAGACGTGGTTGGAGCGCAAGATGGTGCGTTGCGGATTGAGTTCCTGCAGCATCGAAAGCGCCTCCTCCAGGATCCCCCCGTAGCTGAGCGGCTCGATTTCCTTAAAGTAATCGTCGTTGTGGCGCCGGAACATGGTGAGCAGCGAAAAGTACTCGGGCGAGAGTTCATTGATCCACGCGGCGGTAGCCTTGGCGTGCTCGGCACTGCGCGCCCTGCCGGCAAGACCTAGGATTGCGGTCACAGATAGCTTCATCCCGGCCCTTTGGGCCTTTTTACAGAGTGCGAGCATCTCGGCAGGAGCAAACCCCTTGCGCACCAGGGTGAGCGTATCCGGGTCCCCGCTTTCCAGGCCGAAGTAGAGGATGCGCAGCTTCTTCTGCTGCAGCAGGGTGAGTTCCTCCTCGGTCTTGGTGGTGAGGCTGTTGGGCGAGGCGTAGGCACCGACCCGGGTGAGCCGGGGAAACGTGGTAGAGAGCGCATCGAGGAGTTCCACGAGACCGGCCTGCGGATAGACCAGCCCGTCGCCGTCGGCGATGAAGACCCGCTGCACGTGGGGACGCACCGATTCGGGCACCGAGTGGATTTCGGCGAGCATCTCGGAGACCGGGCGGATGCGGAAGGTTTTCATCTTGTACATGCCGCAGAAACGGCAGGTGTTCTGCGAGCAGCCAATAGTGGCCTGGAATATGAGGCTGTTGGCTTCGGAGGGGGGGCGAAAGAGCGGCTCTTCGTAGCGGATGCGGTTGAAAATCATGGGGATCTCCTGGGTGCGCCAGCTGCACTTTCTCGGACCGATGGCCGGTCAGCGGGGAACGCCTAAGGGCTAACGGCAAACGAGCCCGAAGCCCCCTCACCCCGACCCTCTCCCGGAGGGCGAGGGGGAACTGCCGCAACGAAAAAAAGGGGGCGCCACAGGCGCCCCCCTCTTGTTTAATGCCTGCTACTGCCGCACTTAGGCGAGACGGTCAGCGTAGAGCGGGAAGCGCTTCATGAGCGCATTGACCTCGCCCTTCACCTTGGCAAGCTTCGCCTCGTCCTCGACGTTGGCCAGTACTTCGGCAATGAAGCCGGCGACCTGCTCCATCTCGGCCTCTTTGAGACCGTGGGTGGTAGCTGCCGGGGTACCGATGCGGATGCCGGAGGTGATGAACGGCGAACGGGTGTCGAACGGGATGCCGTTCTTGTTCACGGTGATGCCGGCGCGGTCCAACGCCTCTTCGGCAACCTTGCCGGTGAGCCCGTTCTCGGTCAGGTCGACGAGCATCAGGTGGTTATCGGTTCCGCCAGAGGTGAGCTTGAAGCCACGCTTCATGAGCCCTGCGGCAAGCGCCTGGGCGTTCTTCACGATCTGCCCCTGGTAAACCTTGAACTCCGGAGAAAGCGCTTCCTTGAAAGCCACGGCCTTCGCCGCGATCACGTGCATGAGCGGGCCGCCCTGGATGCCGGGGAAGATGTTGGAGTTAAGGGTCTTGGCGAACTCCTCGCGGCACAGGATCATGCCACCGCGCGGTCCCCTGAGGGTCTTGTGGGTGGTGGTGGTCACGAACTCGGCGTAGGGAACCGGGTTCGGGTGCAGACCGGCGGCCACCAGGCCGGCGATGTGCGCCATGTCCACCATGACGACCGCGCCCACCTTGTCCGCCACGCGGCGGAAGGCCTCGAAATCGATGATGCGCGGGTAGGCGGAAGCACCCACCACGATCATCTTCGGCTTATGCTCGAGGGCCAGACGCTCGACCTCTTCGTAGTCGATGGTCTGGGTCTCCTTGGTGACGCCGTAGGGAACGATGTTGAAGAAGCGGCCGGAGAAGTTGACCGGGGAGCCGTGGGTCAGGTGGCCGCCGTGGGCCAGGTTCATCCCCAGCACGGTGTCGCCCGGCTTCAGCACGGAGAAGTAGACCGCCATGTTGGCCTGGGAACCGGAGTGCGGCTGCACGTTCACGTGGTCGGCGCCGAAGAGCTCCTTGGCGCGATCGATTGCCAGGTTCTCGGCCTGGTCCACGCAGTGGCAACCACCGTAGTAGCGCTTGCCGGGATAGCCTTCGGCGTACTTGTTGGTGAGCACCGAGCCCTGCGCTTCCAGGACCGCCGGGGAGACGAAGTTTTCGGAGGCGATCAGTTCGAGGTTGTACTCCTGACGCTCGGTCTCGGCCTTGATGATCTGCGCGATAGCCGGATCGAAATTCTCCAGTACTGACATGGTGTGTTCTCCTGAAATAAACGTTGTGGAAATGAAAACGGGACCGAGGGTCCCGTTTGTGCTTTGTTCAAATGCTGCCGGGCCCTTAGGGTGCCTGGACCCTGAGGTCCTTCTCCAGCGCGGCGATCTTGTCGAGACGCGCCTGGTGGCGCCCCGCGGCAAACTCGGTGTCCAGCCAGGCCGCCACCATGGCGCGGGCGGTGGCTCCGTCGATGACGCGCCCTCCGAGGACCAGGATGTTGGCGTTGTTGTGCTCCTTGGCCATGGTGGCCATGAAGACGTCGGTTGCCAGGGCCGCCCGGATACCCGGGAACTTGTTGGCCACGATGGACATGCCGATGCCGGTGCCGCAGACCAGGATGCCGAGATCGGCATTTCCCTGGGAGACGCGCTGCGCCACCTTGGCCCCGAAGTCCGGGTAGTCGACCGAGTCGCCGTTGTTGGTGCCGAGATCCTCGCAGGCTACCCCGCGCTCGCTCAAGAGAGCCTTGATCTCATCCTTCAGGTTCAAACCGCCGTGATCGCTGGCAATGACTATCATCTACACCCTCTTGAAAAGCAGCGACGCGTTGGTGCCGCCGAAGCCGAACGAGTTGGACATGGCGTACTCGACCTTCGCTTCGCGCGCCGTGTTCGGGACGTAGTCCAGATCGCATTCCGGATCGGGATCGGTGTAGTTGATGGTCGGAGGTACCACCTGCTTTTCCATCGCCATGAGCGAGAAGACCGCCTCGACGCCGCCGGCCGCTCCGAGCAGGTGCCCGGTCATCGACTTGGTCGAGGAAACCATCAGCTTGTCGGCATGGGGGCCGAACACCGAGCGGATGGCCATGGTCTCACCCACGTCGCCAAACGGCGTGGAGGTGCCGTGGGCGTTGATGTAGTCGACCTGCTCGGGGTTCACACCGGCGGTCCTGAGCGCCATCTTCATGCAGCGTGCGGCACCCTCGCCGCCCGGAGCGGGGCTGGTCAGGTGGTAGGCGTCGCCGGACATGCCGTATCCCACGATCTCGCCGTAGATCTTGGCGCCGCGGGCCTTGGCCGCTTCGTACTCCTCGAGCACCACGATGCCGGCGCCTTCCGCGAGGACGAAACCGTCCCTCCCCTTGTCGAAGGGGCGCGAGGCCGCAGCCGGATCGTCGTTGTTGGTCGAGAGCGCCTTCATGACGGCGAAGCCGCCGATCCCCAGCGGGGTCACGGTCGACTCGGTGCCGCCGGCGATCATGGCGTCGGCATCGCCGCGCTTGATCATGTGGTAGGCGTCACCGATGGAGTGGGTACCGGTCGCGCAGGCGGAAACCGACGAGAGGTTCGGACCTTTCGCGCCGTACTTGATGGAGATGTGGCCCGGAGCCAGATTGATGATCAGCATCGGGATGAAGAAGGGAGAAATCTTCTTGTAGCCACCCTCGGCGAGTGCGCTGTGGTAGCGCTCGATGGCGGGGAGGCCGCCAAGGCCCGCACCTACCAGGACGCCGACACGCTCGGCATTCTCCTCGTTGATCACCAGGCCGGAATCCTCCATGGCGTAGTGAGCGGCACCCAGCGCGTACTGGATGAAGAGATCCATCTTCTTGATCTCTTTCTTGTCGATGTAGTCCTCGGCGACGAAATCCTTCACTTCGCCGGCGATCCTGACCGGCAGCTCGCTGGCATCGAAACGGGTGATGGGAGCGATCCCGGACTTGCCGGCGATCAGGTTCTCCCAGTTCTTGGCGTTCCCGGTCCCCAGGGGGGAGACCACGCCGATCCCCGTGACAACAACTCTTCTCATATTTCTGAACTCCTTAGTTTCTGATCGTCACGACGCCATGGCGCCATGAAAAAAGGGGAAGTCAACTTCCCCTCTGCCTACTAGGTATGATCAGTAATGTAGTCGATGGCGTCCTGGACGGACTGGATCTTCTCGGCATCTTCGTCGGAGATCTCGATTTCGAACTCTTCTTCGAGAGCCATCACCAGTTCCACGGTATCCAGGGAGTCGGCGCCCAGGTCGTCCATGAAGGAAGACTCGTTGGTCACCTGCGCCTCGTCAACACCAAGCTGCTCTGCCACTATCTCTTTAATACGTTTTTCGATCGAAGCCATCTATACACCTCCAGTTGATTTTGTTCAGACATTTAGTTGGGAAAAAACACGCCTAGTTTCATAGCATGCACAAAGCGAATTTGCAAAAGGTATTTTAGGGCCCGCAAGCTAAAATTTTCGGCCCCTTCCCTACCCTACATGTACATCCCGCCGTTGACCGAGAGAACGTGACCGGTGATGTAGGAAGCCCCCTGGGACACCAGGAAAAGTACCGCCGCGGCGATGTCTTCCGAGCCCCCCAGGCGCCCCATCGGGATCTGTTCCTGCAAGGACTCGCGGGTCTTCTCGGAGAGTTCGCTGGTCATGTCGGTCTCGATGAAGCCGGGGGTTACCGCGTTCACGGTGACGCTGCGACGCGCGAGTTCCTTTGCCACCGACTTGGTGAGGCCGATCATGCCGGCCTTGGAGGCGCAGTAGTTCGCCTGGCCCGGGTTCCCCATCTCACCGACCACCGAGGAGACGTTGACGATGCGGCCGTAGCGGGCCTTGCTCATCACCTTGGCCGCCTCGCGGGTGCAGTTGAAGGCACCCTTCAGGTTCACGTCGATGACGGCATCCCAGTCGGACTCCTTCATGCGCAGCAAGAGGCCGTCCTTGGTGATCCCGGCGTTATTCACCAGGATGTCGAGGCGCCCGAAGGCGTCGGCGGTCTTTTTGAAGAGTTCCTCCACCTCGGCCACCTGGGAGACGTCCACCTTGACGGCGAGCGCCTTGCCCCCGGCTGCGACGATCTCGTCGGCGGTTTTCTGGGCCCCCTCGACGCTGGTTGCGGTAACCACCACGGCGGCACCTTCGGCGGCAAGTTTCAGGGCGATGGCGCGGCCGATGCCGCGGGAAGCTCCGGTTACTACGGCTACCTGTCCGTTAAGACTCATGTTATGCCACCTCCGTCAGGGCCTTCACCCCGGCTACGTCCTGCACGTTAAGGGTCTGGGCCTCTTTCTCGATGCGCTTGACCAGACCGGCGAGCACCTTGCCCGGGCCGATCTCCACGAAATTGGTGACACCCTGGGCGACCATGAAACGCACCGACTCGTCCCAGCGCACCGGGGAGCAGACCTGGTCGACCAGCAGACCTTTGACGCGGCCGGCGTCGGTATTGGGCTTGGCTTCCACGTTGCTCACTACGGCGGTCACCAGCGGGGAGACCTGGACCTTTTCCAGAACCCCGGCCAGACGCTCGGCGGCCGGCTGCATCAGGGCGCAATGGAAGGGGGCGCTTACCGGTAGCGGCATCGCTTTTCTGAAGCCGCGCGCCTTGGCGATCTCGATGGCGCGGGTAACGGCACCGACGTGGCCGGCGATGACGATCTGGCCCGGCGAGTTGAAGTTGGCCGGGGAAACTACTTCGCCCTGCGCCGCCTCCTGGCAGATCTCGGCAAGGACGTCGTTCTCGACCCCCAGGATGGCGGCCATGGCCCCCACCCCGACGGGTACCGCGTCCTGCATGAAGCTGCCGCGGGCGCGCACGGTGCGCAGCGCGTCGGCAAAATCGAGGGCGCCTGCGGCTACCAGGGCCGAGTACTCGCCCAGCGAGTGGCCGGCCACGAAGCTCGCGGCAAGCGGGGACTCCTGCTTCAGTACCCGGTAGGCCGCGACACTGGCGGCCAGGATGGCCGGCTGGGTGTTGGCGGTGAGCTTCAGGTCCTCCTCGGGACCCTCGAAGCACATGGTGGAGAGTTTGAACCCGAGGGCGTCGTCCGCCTCCTGGAAGCTCTCCTTGGCGATCTTGAAGTTCTCGGCAAGCTCGCGCCCCATGCCCGGATGCTGCGACCCCTGGCCGGGGAAGATGAATGCATGACTCATGTCGATACCTCGCGATTTTCCGGCCGGTACCGCGCCGGGAGATGTCAGGCCGCAGCGAAGGCCGCCCTAGGAAACTTTTACGTAAGCGGCAGCCGGTGCTACGGCGCAAAGAAGGCGGATCTAAGACCCGCCCCCCAAGCTTTTAAAAGAGTAAGTTGTCGGTCCAGCTACCAGCGCAGGAGTGCGGAACCCCAGGTGAGACCGCCGCCGAATGCGGAGAGCAGCACCAGGTCGCCTTCCTTGACGCGTCCGCCGCGCACCGCCTCGTCGAGCGCAATGGGAATCGACGCGGCCGAGGTGTTGCCGTAACGGTCCAGGTTCACGAAGACCCGCTCGCCGGTCAGGTTCAGGCGCTTGCCCACCGCATCGATGATGCGCTGGTTCGCCTGGTGCGCGATGAAGAGGGTCAGGTCTTCGCCGGTCACGCCGTTTTTCTCCAGGGCCTCCATCGAGACCTCGGCCATGGCGCGCACCGCGTACTTGAACACCTCGTTCCCCTGCATGGTCAGGTACACAAGTCCTGCGTCCAGGTTCGCCTGGGTCGCGGGATTGCGGTTGCCGGAACCGGTCTGGTAGAGGATCTCCCAGAAGTTGCCGTCCGAGTACATGTGGGTCGACAGCAGGCCGTGGTCGCCATCTTCGACGGCCTCGAGCACCACGGCACCGGCGCCGTCACCGAAGAGCAGGCAGGTGTTGCGGTCCTTCCAGTCGATGATGCGCGAGAGCACCTCCGCACCGATCACCAGCGCCTTCTTGTGGGTCCCGGAGAGCAGGTACTTCTCGGCGGTGGCCAGGGCGTAGACGAAACCGGAGCAGGCTGCGGAGAGGTCGAAGCAGAAGGCGTTCTTAGCGCCCAGGTTCTGCTGCACCAGGCAGGCGGTGGCGGGGAACGGGAAATCCGGGGTGAGCGTGCCGAGGATGATCAGGTCGATCTCTTCGGCACTGACGCCGGCGGCCTCGAGGGCACGCTGGGCGGCCTGGGTGGCGAAGGTTGAGGTGTACTCCCCTTCCGAAGCGATGCGCCGCTGGCTGATGCCGGTGCGGGCGACGATCCACTCGTCGGAGGTGTCGACCATCTTCTCCAGGTCGAAGTTGGTGAGTACCTTCTCGGGAAGTGCCGATCCCGTTCCGGTGATCTTTGCTCGAATCATGAGACTACCCTCTCCTTAGCGTCGGCGGGGGCCTCGTTGGCCTCGCGTTCGCGCACACTCTTGGGGAAGCTCTCGTCCAGCTTTTCGGCCATCCGGGAGTTCACGCCCTTGAGCGCATAGTCATAGGCGAAGCGGATCGCGTTCTTGATCGCCTTGGGATTGGAGCCGCCATGGCAAATCATGCCCACGCCGTTGATACCCAGCAGGGGGGCGCCGCCGTACTCCGCGTAATCTACCGTTTTTCTGAAATTATTGAAAGCCTTGCGGCAGAGGAGGTAGCCGATCTGGGACAGGAGGCTCGATTTGATCTCGGCCTTGAGCATCTTGCCGACGGTCTCGGCAAGCCCTTCGGAGAGCTTTAAGACTACGTTGCCGACGAAGCCGTCGCACACCACCACGTCGACCGAGCCGTTGAAGACGTCGCGCCCTTCCACGTAGCCTATGTAGTTGAGCGGCTTTTCGCGCAACAGCACGCTGGTTTCCCGGGTGAGTTCGTTCCCCTTGCTGGCTTCCTCGCCGTTGGAGAGGATGCCGACCCGGGGGGACTGCAGCCCCATGACGAAGCGGGCGTAGACCTCGCCCATCACGGCGAACTGCACCAGGTGGTCCGGCTTGCAGTCCACGTTGCCGCCCACGTCCAGGACCAGCGTCGAGCCGGTCAGGGTGGGGAGCAACTGGGCGATGGCAGGACGATCGATGCCGCGCATCCGTTTCAGCACGAACATCCCGGCCGCCATGGTGGCGCCCGAGTTACCCGCGCTGACTACCGCGGCCGCCTCGCCCCCTTTGACCAGTTCGAAGGCGACGCGGATCGAGGAATCTTTCTTCTTGCGAACCGCGTCGGAGGCGGAGTCGTGCATCCCCACGACCTCGGAGGCATGCCACAACTCGATATCAAGTCCAGTGCAGTCGTGGCGGGCCAATTCGGCCTCGACACGCTCGCGGTCACCGACCAGGGTGAGCGGCACGCCGAATTCGCGCGCCGCCGCCACTGCACCTTCAACTTCGACATGAGGGGCGTTGTCGCCCCCCATCACATCCACTGCAACTCTCATATTTCCCCTACGGAGCGGATTCCGAACAGTCACGGCAGGTTCAACGCGACGTTAGACTTCTTCGGCTTTCAGCACCTGGCGACCTTTGTAGGTGCCGCAGGAGGGGCAGACGCAGTGCGGAAGCTTGGGAGCCTTGCACTGGGGGCAGGTCGAGACGGTGGGAGGGGTCAGGAAGTCATGAGCACGCCTCATGTTTTTACGCGATTTGGAGGTTTTCTTCTTAGGTACAGCCATCGGTTTCTCCTTTTACTTGTCTATGCTTAACTTCTTCAGGGCACTCATTTTCAAACTCACCGTACCACGATCGCAGCCGCAGTCGCCCTGGTTCAGGTCTGCGCCGCACTCGGTGCACAGCCCCTTGCAATCCTCGCTGCACAGAGGTTTGAAGGGTATTTCCATCATTACCTGCTCGGCGATCTCGAAGTCCACCTCGATCTCGTCTCCCTGGTAGGAGACCGAGATGAGGTCTTCGTCGCTGAGCTCCACCTCTTCGTCGAGCTGATCACCCGACGTCTGGGTGTAGAAAATTGTGAAGTTGGAACTGACCGGTTTCTCGTACTCGGCCAGACAGCGCGAGCAGGAGAGTTTCGCAGCGGTGGTCACCTTGCCGGTGGCACGTACGTGGTCGTATTCCCAGACCGCCGAAAGCTCCGTATGTACCGGCGCCGTGAAGCTGCACTCGCCGGCTTGTTCCATTTCAACCAGATTCGGATAGTGGGCCGCTGGTTCCTCTTCGTTGAGGTCGACCCGCTTTTTCTTAACCTCATCGATACGTATCTTCAAGGACGTAGTCCCCCTTTTTTCGAAGCAACTGAGTATATATACGCTAGCGTTTTTGTCAAGGTAAATCTAGGGGCTAGGGGCTAGGGGTTGGGGACTCGAGAAACAGGGACGAGGGACTGCAGGTTCGGGGCTAGGTAAAACCGAGAGTTAGTTAAGCACCTCCCTCGCCGGGTACGCAGGCGCCTTCAGTAATCTGAAGCATCTCGTTAAGACAGCAGGATGTTACTCTAACCCTTCCAGTCCCTGTTTATCCTCACCCTTTGCTTTTGCCTTTCCCTAGTCCCTAGTCCCCAGCCCCTGCTTTCAGTCCCTAATCCCCAGCCCCTAGCCCCTGCCTCTCAGTCCCTAATCCCTGCCCTTCACCCCCTGCCTCTACTGCATCCGGTAATCGACACTGACGCCGTCGCCGGTGCCTTTCAACAGCCCCAACTGGCCGGCGGCAGTTTCCACCAGGAGGTCCCAGGCCGAGGTCCGTTTCTTGGGCGGCTTTATAATGGAGGGCTCACCGGTCACCCCGCCCAGGCGGGCCGCCTCCTCGATGGCGTCCTGCATGCTCCCCAGACGGTCCACCAGCTTCAAAGCCAGGGCCTGCTCCCCCGAGAAGATCCGGCCGTCGGCGATGGCGGCCACCGTGGCAACCGGGAGTTTTCTCCCCTCGGCGACGGCACGCACAAACTGGCTGTGGGTGCTGTCGATCACCCCCTGCAACATGGCCCGCTCCTCGGCGGTCATCTCGCGGTTCGGGGAGCCCACATCCTTGAACTGGCCGCTTTTGATGGTGTAGGCCTTCATCCCCACCTTGTCCATGAGCCCTTCCAGGTTGGAGAACTTCATGAGCACGCCGATGGAGCCGGTGATGGTGCCGGGGTTGGCGAAGATCTTGGTGGCCGGGGCGGAGATGTAGTACCCGCCCGAGGCGGCGACGCTCCCCATGGAGACCACTACCTTCTTCACCTTGGCGACCTCGCGCACCTGGGCACTGATCTCCTGAGACGGCCCGACGACACCGCCGGGGGAGTCGACCCGCAATACCACCGCCTTGACCCGCTTGTCCTTTTTCAGGGCCCGCAACTGGCGCACCGTGTCCTGGCCGTCCACGATCACCCCTTTCACCTCGACCAGCCCGACGCCGTCGCCGCTCCCCCCCTCGTTGTCTCCCATGAGGGCGGTAGCGACCAGCACACAGATCCCAAAGAGCAGCAGGATCCCGCCTGTCCCGAAGGCGGTCCAGATCAGCCACCTGTTTCTCATGATACCTCCAGAAAATTTTTACTTGTCAGCGGACCTACACCTGTCCTATATCAGTGGACCGGCCCTTCATGAAAAAGCCTCCGGCCCGGAAGCACGGAGCGGTTCGGCCGAAGTAGCGAGGACCAGCAGGAATTCTAGCATTATTTCGGCGCAAGGCGCGAGCCGGTTATGCAACGACGCTGAGGAGATCATGAGGATACTGGTCATTTCGGACAGCCACGGCAACTTCCCCCTGGCACTAAAGGCTCATGAACTGGCGGGCCCGGTAGATCATATCATCCACCTGGGTGACGGGGCCGACGACGCGGAGCTTTTGGCGGAAGTCCTGGAAGTTCCCGTGTTGCGGGTGGCGGGAAACTGCGACTTCGATGCGAGCCTCCCCCGCGAACTCATCCTGGAGATCGGTCCCTGCCGGGTCCTGGCGACCCATGGCAACCACCAGGGGGTCAAGTCGGGGCTGAGCTTTTTGATCGAGAGAGGGATCGAGGTGGGAGCCGGGGTGATTCTCTACGGTCACACGCACCTGCCGGCAGTTCAGATCGAATCGGGGATGCTTTTGGTAAATCCGGGGACGCTGAAGCAGGGGTTTCCGGCGAGCTACGCCATCCTGACGGTACAGCACGGAGAGCCGAGGGCAGAGCTTTTCAACATCTAAACCAGAGCAGAGAGGGCGAACTTGCGTTCGCCCTCTCAGTTTCCCTTTCACCCTTTGCCTACCACCGACAGTGCCGCACGGGATTGCCCTACCCACCTTGCGACGCCTTAATCCGCAACTACTCTAGCAGCCGCAGCCGCAGTTGTGGCAGGCCCGGCGGTTCTCGTCGTCGGGGGGGACGGTCTCCGGCGCGAAGGCAATCCGGTTTACCGCGCGCTTGATGTCCTCCTGCGGGTCGAGGTGCGGGCTCTTGCCGATGACGTGACCGACGCAGACGTTGCTGATGCCGTCCGAGGGCGAGGCGATGCGCACCGCGTTCAAAAGGTCTGCGTAGCTTTTCACCTCGATGACCTGCCCGGAGCCGTCGCCGCGCTCCAGGGTGATCCCGAAACGGGCCAGGTCCTGTACCAGTTCCGCAAAGAAGAGCTCGAACCCGACACCGCTGATGGCGTCCTGCCACTCCGGCCTCAGGTGTTTCTGCTCGTAGCAGGTTAACCGCATCATCTTTCCCATCGAAACTCCTCCAGCACCACCGCCAAGACGTGCCAAACCTGGTTGGGCACCTCCTTCAGGGTCAGAAATAAAAGCCCCCGGGAGACCGGGGAGCTGGAACTGCGCCATCTTGTGGGGAATCGGCCCCGCATCGGGAGGCCCCCTGCCGGGGCCAGCCCCCTCGCGCCTCAGCCGCCTGCCGCCTTGCGCTGCATCGAGCTGAAGATCATGTCCAGGACCGCCTTCTGCTTGGCCTCATACTTGTTGAGGACCGCAAGACAGGTCCCCATCGGGAACTGCTCGTGCAGGTAGTCGGAATCGCGCCCGGAAAGGATCACGATCCGGTTCTTGTCCATCCCCAGCGACACCGCGAAGTTGAAGATCTTGGTACCGTCCATGACTGGCATTTCCAGGTCGACCAGCAAGAGATCCACCGCCTCCTGCCTGAGCACGGCCAGGGCCTGGAAAGGGTCGGTACAGGTCACCACCGCAAGCAGCGGATAGAGCGAACGGATCTGCTCCCTCAGGGCATCCAGGTACGGAGCATCGTCGTCCACAATCAGGATTTTTCTCATTACCACCTCAAACCGATTACTTAAGCACCCGGGTCGCCGCGGAGAGCACCGGGAACGGCACGTGCAGGTCCAAAGCCCGGGCCACCTTCATGTTGACCACGAGCTCGACCTTCTTGGGCGTGGCGACCGGCAGCGTGGCCGCCTTTTTGCCGCCGAGGATCCGCGCCGCATAGTCCGCCGCCACCTGCCCCTGCTCGGCCGGGTCCGCCTCGAGGGAGAGCAACGCCCCTTTCTGCGCCGCTCCCGGCATCTGCGAGAAGGTAGGTATCTTCGACTCGGCTGCACGGTGCACGATCTTCTCGAAGCCGCGCGACCCGGCGGTGCACTCGGTGACGTAGATCCCCTCGACCCGCGCGTTGAACATGGTGGCCAGCGCGGCATCGATGCCGCTGGTCCCCGCCAGGTTCACCTCCACCAGGATCACCCCGTACTGGGCTGCGATCTTGCGCAACTCCTTGAGCTGCACCATGGAGCCTTCCTCGCGCCCCGTGTACACCACCCCGAGTTCCTTGATCGGCTTGATCTCCAATGCGGTCTTCACCAGGGTGACCAGCGGCACCTTGCAGCTCACCCCGGCCATGTTGTGGCCCGTCGACGTGAGGCTGCGTGCCACACCGGCTTCCACCGGACCGTAGACGTCGGCGAAGACCACCGGGACGTCGCCCGCCTCGTGCAGTGCTGTCATGGTGGCCGGCGCGCCGTAGGTGACGATGAGGTCGGCGCCGATCGCATTGAATTTCCGGATGCTGTTGGCCCAGGAGATGGGGTCGGGATTGGGGGTCTGGGTGATGACCTCGATGTTGCTCTGATCGTACCCTTTCTGTACCAGTGCCTTGACGAAAGCCCGGTGCGCATCGCGGTAGCGCGGGATATCGCAGGTCAAAAGCGCTGCCACGAGCTTTCCGGCCGCACGGGTATCCGCGGCGGGGAGCAGGGCAGCCATGACCAACAGCAGCAGTATAGTACGGATCAGTTTCAGGGGCTACCTCTTTGTCACCACTTGGCTGCCAGGTAAGCCACCACGGCGTGCACCGTACCGTTTTGGTAGCTATAAGCCTGATTTCGTTCGTGGTAATCCTGCAGGGTGTACTCGAGCTTGCCGGAAAACTGCCTGGTGAAACGGTACTCGCCGCGCCAGGCGACTGAGCTTATCACGGTGTCCTGCCGGGTGATCTCGCGGATCCCCGAGGTGTCTCCCGAGTTCCCTGCGAAGGTCACCTGTTGCGGACTGAACGCCGACTGGGAACGGATCTGCTGCAGGGAGAGCGCGAGGTCGAGGTCCTCGGTCGCGGCCAGGGTCGCGTTGACCCCGTAGACGTGGGCGCGGCTTAGGTAGTTGCTGGCGGCCTCGCTCCCCACAGCGACGCCGGTGAAGAGCACCGCCTGGTCCACGGAATTGCTGAGCCAGCCGTAGTTTGCCGACAGGGCGAGCCGCTTCACGGGATTCACCCAGGCGCTCAGGTTCACGTCTTGGACCGCGCGGGTGCGCGACAGCGGGCTCGAGGCGCTCCAGCCGGCGGGATTGCTGAACGGGGGCGGGCTCACGATGAAGTGCTCGATGCTGTCGTTCCATTCCCGGCGCGCCCGGACGTTGGCACTCGCACCCCAGCGGCTGGCCGTGTAGGTCGCCAGGAGCTGCCCCTCGTGGTGCTGCTGGTAGGAGTTGCCGTAGGCCGGGTGGTCGGTGGTCGCGTAGGCGTACTTGGCGGTAATCCGCAACCCTTTGATCGGGTGGTAGAGCAAGGCCAGGGATCCCTTCTGGGTGGCAGTGTTGGCCGGCAGTGCCCAGGTGGTAGTACTGGGGAGGTCCGAGACGTGGTCGCGGTGCACCATCTCCCCGCGGTACTCGGTGTTGAGTGTGATACCTGTGAGCGGCTTGAAGGCCATGTTCACCAGCACCAGGTCCTTCGTGCTGTCCACCGGCGCTTTCACGCTTTGCTGCGGGTCGACGAAATTGCTGCTGAGCAGTGCGCCGCGGTTGTCGTTCTCCAGTTCCTGGCGGCGGTACTTGACCGCCAGCGAAAACTCCTTGCACGGGGTATAGACGAAGTCGCCGGCGGCGTTTTGCAGGTTCACCTGGGCGTGCTTGATCCCTGCGGTATCGATGAGCCGGGAGAGGTTCTCGCGCTGGTCGATGCTGTAGGACGCGCTCCCGACGATGCCGCCGGTGAGCGAGGTGTGCAGTTTCACGGTGTTCGAGAAGAAGATGCTGTCGGGGTTCTCGTTGTGCTGCTGGACGCCCCCGACGCTCTCGGGGGTAGCGACGGTACCGAAACCGCTGTTGCGGGCGAGGTAGTTCGCGGTGGGGATGGGCACCTGGTCCTCGAAGGCCCTCACCCTGAAGTCGTAGATGAGATCGACCCACCCCAGGTGGGCATCGACCCCGAGGCGCCCTTCCTGGGTCACCTGGCGGATCTGGCGTGCCTCGGCGAGGATCCGGTTGGTATCCCCCTCGAAGCCGGTGTCGGCATAGCGCTGCTGCAGGGTCCCCTCGCGCACCAGCCGCCAGTAGCCCAGGTTCACGTGCAGCGGGAAGTTGTGCAGCCGGTAGCGGAACTCGGCGATATCCTGGGTCACCGTGATGCCGTAGTCGGTGGCGGGATCCTGGAACGAGGTGTAGCTGGCCGGCTGGCCGAGCAGCGGGGGGTCCACCCGGGCCGAGTTGAAAGGCTGGGAGAACAGCAGCTCGCGGTCCAGGTTGTGGTAGAGCGCCTCGGTACGCAGGTGCAGCCGGTAGTCCCCCTTGTAGTCGATCAGGAGGTCGCCGTGGTAGTCGTTCTCGTTTAAGAAGTTCCCCTCGAGCTCGAAGTTGCCGTCCTTCTCGAGGGACCGGTAGAAGAGCCCCCCCGATCGCGAGGAGTGCAGATAGCCGTACGGGGCGGCGCGCCCACCGTAGTTGCGCACGTCGAGGAAGCTGTAGCCGATCTGCCCCCCCTTCTGCTCCAGGGTCTCCACTACCCGTTCGTCAGCCCCGTAGACCCGCCCTTCCTCGGCGACGGCTACCCGCTCGGCTTCCGGCGCGATCTCGCGCGGTTCGGCTTCGGCCTGGGCACTGCCGGCACTGAGCAGCAAAAGCAGCAGCAGTGAGGGGGCGCCGTATGCAGGATGCAGGTTTTTCATCTGGTCCTCGAGGCTCCTTTGCCGTTACTGACGCAGGGTGCCCCTCCCGGTGACTCCCTGGGAGGGGGTATCGGTGCCGTGGATCTGCGAGTGGCAGTCAGTACAGCGGTTGGTGAAGAGCTGCTTTACGTTGGTATTGGTGACCAGGTGCCCGGTGTGGCACTGCAGACAGAGAAAGGGGAGTGCCGCGTTCAGGAGGTGGTTGTTCACCGAACCGTGCGGGGTGTGGCAGTTGGCACAGTTCTCGGTGACGTCGCCATGCTCGTAGGCGAAGGGCCCCTGCTTCTCCATGTGGCAGCGGGTGCAGGTTTCCTTGGGGGTGTTCCCCTTCAAAAGCTTCTCCTGGGTCGAGCCGTGCACCTCGTGGCAGTCGACGCAGACCATCTTTTTCTCGCGCAGCGGGTGGTGCGAGTAAAGCGCGTTCTCGGCGCGCACCTCGGGGTGGCAGCCGAAACACATCTCGGCCATCTCTTCGCGGCTCACCTTCTGCTGGGGGCCCTTGTGGAGTTTGTGGCAGTCAAAACAGCTCACGTCGTTCACCGCGTGGGCCGAGGCGTTCCAGTGGGCCAGGGCGGGGATCGAGGCTGCGGAATGGCATTTGAGGCAGATGAGGGACTGGGCCTGGGGGGGGAGGTTCATGATGTCCAGGAACTTCGAGGTGTCGCACTTCTTTTGCAGCTGGATGTTCTTTTCGCGGTCGTCGTCCAGGTGGGCGATGGCGAGGCTGCCGGGACCGTGACAGGATTCGCAGTTCACCAGGGGGAGCCCGGTCTCCGGCTTGATCTGCTCGCCGTGCACCGAGTGGCTGAAGTCGCTGGTGATCTTGTCGTGGGCGTGGCACTTGGAGACGCAGTTGTTGGTACCGACGTACTCCGCATCAAGGCGTCCCACGATCATCCTCTCGTACTCGCGCACCGGGAGGATGGGCTTGGACTGCTTGAGCGAGGCGCACGAAACCAGCAAGAGCGCACTTGAAAGCGCTATGAGGAAGGCTCGTTTCTGGCGCACAGTGCCCGGCAGTGCCATGTTCTAATCTCCCCTGATCCCCTTGGTGGTGGTGTAGATGAAGCCGCGCACGATGGGGTTTTCACTCTTCTTGATCTCGCGTGGCGTCCCCACCTCGACGATGGTGCCGCCGTGCATCATGGCGATGCGGTCCGAGATGTAGAGCGCGAAGTTGAGGTCGTGGGTCACGATCACCGTGGTGTTCCTGGTACTCTCCTTGAGCTTCAGGATCGTGTTGGCCAGCTCGTCCGTGGTGACCGGGTCGAGTTCCGCGGTCGGCTCGTCGTAGAGGATCAGGTCCGGGTTCATGGCAAGCGAGCGGGCGATGGCCACGCGCTTTTTCATGCCGCCGGAGAGCTCCGAGGTGCGCAGCTGCTCCTTCCCCACCAGGCCCACCATCTCCAGTTTCTCCCGGATGATCTCCCGGATGCGCTGTTCCTTGCAGACCCGTTTTTCCCTCAGCCAGAGCCCGACGTTCTCCCCCACGGTAAGCGAGTTGAAGAGTGCCGAGGACTGGAACACCATCGAGTAGCGGTAGTCGCGCTGTTCGCCGCCGCGCGGCTGGTTGAAAATCGGGATGTCGTCGATGAAGATCTCGCCGGAGTCCGGAGATTCCAGCTTGACGATGTGCTTTAAAAGGACGCTCTTGCCGGTACCCGAGGGGCCGATGATGCTGAAGGTCTCGCCGGATTTGATCTCCAGGTTGATGTCTTTCAGCACGTGGTGGCCGTCGAAGTACTTGTTGAGCGCTTCGATTCGGATGCCGACGCCGCGGGTGTCGTCGAGGTTGATCGGTCGGTCCGCGTTGTCGGCGTGAAAGAATGAGCCGGTCAGACCATGTTTGAGCTTGGCAAACACTATAGTTCCTCGTCGGCGCAATAAGTTGGTGTCGGAAAAGGTGCCTGTGAGCTCGAACCGGTGCCGGTTGACTGCGGCGGGTTCTGGTGCCTTAAACGGCGCACATACTAGCAGAGATTACAGGTACCTGGCAAGAGGAGATTCTTGGCTGACACTAACCAGTTAGCGCATAAGCTGATATTTTCTGAATCGGGTACAGAGAAAGGGACAAACTCCTACAGTACCTGCCCGAATCGCACCTTGTACTAAGGGAGACAGCCATTGTCTACCGGCGTGTCTGCTTGTTCAGCGAGCTGCGTTTTTTACCTGTCAGCCGCTTCCCTGGTAGGGTCGCCACCGATAAGCGAGTGGTCGGCGCCGCGGTTGTGAGCCAGCAGGCTCTTCCCAGTACCTTGGCCCCTCCCCGCTTGAGCCAATGTGGACCCTTCAGGAATAATCGGCAGCGGCTCGAGAAACTGAAGCGGGACCGGAAAGCGTCGGCAGGTTGCTAAAAAAGGTACAGCGAGCGGTTGTAAAAGTGGCGCCGGTTGCGAAAGACGTAAAGGTTGAGCAGCATGAGCAGCACCGCGGCGACCAGGGTGTTCAGGCGCAGGTCGTCTTCGGAGATAGCTGATTCGGCGAAGCGGGCGTACTCGGAGGCGGAGATGCGGGCGAGGTTCACGCAGGCGTTCAGGATATCGAACAGGTTGTAGCCGATGATGAGCCAGACGGTAAGCTGCTGCCTTTTCAGGACGCCGAGCCACAGGTACAGCGAGATCATGCTGTCGGCAAAGACCAGCCACTGGGCGGCGGACCCGTTGTAGAACCGCCCCCACAGCGGAAAGGGGGCGCCGTAACTCGACATGGTGAGGATGAGGAACAAGAAGTAAGCCGCCGAAAGGGCACTAAGGCCCCAGGGGCGGCTTTCCGGTTGGTACGACATGGGTGGCTTCCTTACGGTTGGCTGAAGTGCTCGGCCCGGGTCACCGGGTGGTCTTGTGCAGCTTGTAGTGCTCCTTGAGCATGCAGTGGTCCATCACCACCAGAAGGCCGGCCGCCTCGGCGCGCTGGGCCGCCTCCTGGTTCACCACCCCTTCCTGCATCCAGATGGCCTTGACCCCTTTCTTGATGGCATCTTCCACCACCTCCGGGACGAACTCGGAGCGGCGGAAGATATCCACCACCTCGACCTCTTCCGGGATTTCCGAGATGCTCGGGTAGCAGCGCTCGCCCAAGACCTCCCGGCAGGCCGGGTTTACCGGGATGATCCGGTAGCCGGCCTTTTTCAGGTAGGAGGCCACCTCGTAGCTCGGCTTGCCGGGGTCGGGGGAGAGCCCCACCACCGCGATGGTTTTGTAGCTGGTGATGATCTGCTCGATCGGTTTAAACATGGCGAACCTCCTTTTTGGGTAAAACCGTCGGGTGGTTGAGTCGTTGAGTGGTCCCAGCTACCTTTTACTGGATGAGGGACCGGGGTGCCTGTGAACCAAGTCCGGCATCCCCCTTCCCCCCCCCGACTCAACTACTCAACGTCGTTCACGGTTTTAGCACCTACAGGATATCATCTCTTCCTCATGCCGCTTATGGCAACACAGAAAAAAATCACCGCCATTACCCCGGCTATGAAGATCCAATCGGCTGGACTAAAGCCAAACATCGCCCCCTCCTACTCGGTCAGTTTATCCAGGGCCTCGCGCGCCTCGGCGAAGTCCGGGTTCAGTTTGAGCGCCTGGCGCAGCAAGAGCCGGGCATCCCGGCCACGCCCCAGGTCGTTGCAGCACAGGGCGCACAGATAGGGGATCTCGGCCATCGGGAACTCGGCAGCGAACTTCTCGTCGGCCATGATGTCCCCGAAGATCGCCGCAGCCTCGTCGCTCGCCCCGTTTTGCTGCAGCGACAGCGCCACCGCCACCGCCTCCAGGTAATCGACCGCCGGCACCCGGGGGAGCTCGTTGTTCGCGATCTTCTCCAGGCGCAGGCGCACCACCTCGGCCGCTTCGGGGGCGAGCCCCGGCAAAAGCCGCTGCCACAGCTCGGCCGCCCGCGGGTACTTGCCGAGCAGGAACAGGACCTCCGCCAGGGTGGAGAGCACCTTGGGGTTGTCCGGGGAGAGCGCGAAAGCCCGCTCCAGGTGCTCCTCGGCACGGTACAGGGTGACCGTGGAGAGGTGCAGCGCCGAGAAGCGGCACCCCTTGTCCAGGAGCGTCGCGCCGATTTCCAGCGGGAAGTGGGCGTTGTCCGGCTCCACCAGGGCGAAGATGCGCAACAGGTTCACCCGGCGGTCCAGGTAGGGGATCTCGACGTCCTTTTCACCGAGCATGAGGATGTGGCTCGCCAGCTCGGAGAGGTAGTGCGGATACCCCTCCTTGAGAAGCTGGGCGTAGTCGGCGGCGTTCAGGCAGCCGGGGTCAGTGCGCAGCGCCTGGTAGATGCCGCGCCCCAGTGCGTCGTAGCCGAGCTCGCCGGAAAGGGCCAGGAAGTCCTGCTCCAGAAGCGGTATCGGCAGGTTGCCGACCTGGAGCACGACCTTGTCGTCCAGCCCGGTGACCACGGTCCCGGGAGGGGGGGTGAAATAGACGATCCCGGGGAGCGGGGTGGTTTTCCTCTCCATGCTAGATCTCCTTGCGTTCCCGTGACGGGAAGGTATCCACGCCGGCATGGACGCCGACGGTCTTGTAGATGCGCACGCCGTCCCAGGGCTCGTCGAGGATCCCGTCGTGGATCGCCCAACTGCGTCCCAGGACGCTCTTCTCGGCACCGGGCCTGCGAAAGGGGGTGGAGCCGTCCAGGCGGCGGGCCAGGATCCCCCCCGGGGCGAAGCCGGCATCGATCTCCTGCATGAGCCGCTTTCCCACCAGGTAATCGAAGCCGTAGTGCTCGTAGCGGATGGCGTTGTCGTAGGTAAGCGGCTCGGCGACGATGAACTGCATGTCGAGGCTCGCGGTGAAACGCTCCAAAAGCGGCAGGAACTCGCGGAACATGCGCAGCCCGTGCCGGGTCTGGTTCGGGAAGAGGCCGGCCGCCATGGCGCGCTCCTCCTCGGGGAGGTTCCTCCCCAGGGTGGCGAAACAGTTGTCGCGCCCCCTTTCGTCCAGGTCCACGTCGAAGCGCGGCGCAAAGGGGTCGCTTATGATGCAGAAGGAGAGTTCCATCTGGCGGTGCTGGGTGTCGCAGAGCTCCACGAAGAAGACCAGGTCCCGGTCCTCGGGCTTCAGGCGCACCTCGATGCGCACCAGGCGCAGCCCGTCGGGGGCGATGAAGCGCACCGAGCCGCCGGCGCCGTCCAAAAGTTCCACCAGGCGCTGCGGCAACAGGACGCGGTAGATCGCCTCCTTCTCTTCCGGCTCGAGCCGGTTGATGTCGTTCAGCGAGTAGAGCTCGCGCCCGCGCGCGTCCCTGAGGATATGCTCAGCGCTTGCCGCTGCCATAGGGACCGATCAGGACCGGGAAGACCCGGGCCCGTACCTGGGCGATGCTCTTTTGCACGGCGTCCAGCGCCACGTTGCGGTCGTCCTCCTGGGCCCAGTGCATGGCGTCCAGGAGCATGCGGTGCGGAAATCCCAGTTCCCCGCTCAGGGTGAGGAAGGACTGGGGGAGCCGGGGCGAAATCTCGCGATCGTTCATGATGGCCCAGGCGATGGTCCAGGCGCGCGCCACGTTCATCATGTCGTACCCCCCGCCCCCCACGGCGACCCAGGGGATGGCGAGGGCCCTCAGCTTTTTCATGATGTAGGCGTAGGCGTGGGTGGTGACCTCGAGCCGGGTCAGGGGATCGGTGCGGAAGGTGTCCGCCCCCAGCTGGGTGAAGAGCACGTCCGGGTTGTAGGCCGCGATGAGCGGGAAGGCCACCTCGTCGAAGGCCTTCATGAAGAGGGCGTCGTCGGTGTGGGCCTGCAGGGGGACGTTGACGCAGTACCCCTCCCCCGCCCCCACGCCGGTCTCGTCCTCGAACCCGGTCCCCGGGAAGAAGTACATGCCGCTTTCGTGCAGCGAGATGGTGAGCACCCGATCGGTGTCGTAGTAGGCGTTCTGGACGCCGTCGCCGTGGTGGGCGTCGAGGTCCAGGTAGACCACGCGCTTTCCCTGGGCCACCAGGTGGTTGATGGCGACCACCGCGTCGTTTAAGTAAGAGAAGCCGGAGGCGCGGCTTTTCTGGGCGTGGTGCCAGCCCCCCAGCGGGTTGAAGGCGGCGGCGAACCCCTCCTCGCTCACCAGCCGGGCCGCCTCCAGGGTCCCCGAGACCCCGAGGCAGGCCCAATCGAAGACGCCGGGGAAGATCGGGTTCTCCAGGTCACCCAGCCCGAAGCGGAAATCGGCACGCGACTCGCTGGCGGCGCTGAACTCGCGCAGGCGCTCCAGGTACTCGGCGCTGTGGCCGGTGAGCAGCTCCTGATAGCTCACCGGGCGCGGTCGGCGCAGTTCCATCCCCGGGAGCTGCAAAAGGCCGTAGGCCCCCATCAGGTCGTGCGCCAGGCGGAAGCGCTGTACCTTGAAAGGGTGCGCCTCCCCGTAGCTGTACCCGCCCAGGTCGGTGCAACTGATGAGTGCTGTCTTGCGCGACACGACTCCTCCCTCTGGAAACCGGTTGAATGTACCCCGTGCCGCAGGGGAGGTCAACCCCTATTCACTGCCCATTCATTAGGCATGAACGCCCAGCAAATAGGCAGCCCTGCCGTTTAATTAGGCGACAGCGACAGGTGCCCTCACGACATTCCAGCAGGTTAGCAACTTGGCAGGAAGCTTGCTGTCTCTGGGCGCCTTGGTCAGTGCTGACCTGGCCATTTACCAACGGAGGTAACTCAATGAACGGGATGTCAATGACGACCCCACTGGGCAACAGCAGCGATGTGCTTTTCCTCATGCTCGGCGCGGTCATGGTGTTCGCCATGCACGCCGGCTTCGCCTTTCTCGAGGTGGGGACGGTCCGCAAGAAAAACCAGGTCAACGCCTTCGTGAAGATCCTCACCGACTGGTCGGTCTCCACGGTCGTCTACTTCCTCATCGGCTTCCCGATCGCCTACGGCATCAGCTTTTTGAAGCCGGTCAAGCAGATCCTGGGCGAGAACCAGGGCTACGACATCACCCACTACTTCTTCCTGCTCTGCTTCGCCGCCTGCATCCCCGCCATCATCTCCGGCGGCATCGCCGAGCGCGCCAAGTTCTGGCCCCAGGTCACCGCCGGCGCCGTCTTCGCGGGTCTTAGCTACCCCCTCTTCGAATCGCTCATCTGGGGCAAGAACATGTCCCTCCTGCAGGACGTCTTCAAGTCCCTGGGCGGCGCCGAGTTCCACGATTACGCAGGTTCGGTCGTGGTGCACTCCATCGGCGGCTGGCTCGCCCTCCCCGCCGTCCTGATCCTCGGCCCCCGCATGGGGCGTTACGTGCGCGGCAAGTCGCACCCGATCCCGGTCAGCAACATCCCCTTCCTGGCCCTGGGCTCCTGGATCCTCGCGGTGGGGTGGTTCGGCTTCAACGTGATGAGTGCCGGACACCTCGAAAAGATCTCCGGCGTGGTGGCGGTCAACTCGCTCATGGCCATGGTGGGCGGCGTCCTGGCAGCCCTCGTTGCCAGCAAGAACGACCCCGGTTTCGTGCACAACGGCGCCCTGGCAGGCCTCATCGCGGTCTGCGCCGGCAGCGACATCATGCACCCCCTGGCCGCCTTCGTCACCGGCGCCATCGCCTCGATCATCTTCGTCTTCGGCTTTCACATCGAGCAGGAAAAACTCAAGATCGACGACGTCCTCGGCGTCTGGCCGCTGCACGGGATTATCGGCTCCTGGGGCGGCCTCGCCGCCGGTATCTTCGGCAGCGAGGCGCTGGGCGGACTGGGCGGCGTCACCTTCGTCTCCCAGCTCTTGGGCACCGTTTCCGCGATCGTCTTCGCCCTGGTGAACGGCTTCCTCATCTACGGCGTCCTGGCCAAGACCGTGGGGATCCGTCTCGACCCGGAGGCCGAGTTTGCCGGTGCCGACCTCTCCATCCACAACATCGGCGCCTACCCGGAAGACAGCATCCGCTAGGCACTACTTCAGCAAATGCAGCACCGAAAGGCCCGGAAACGGGCCTTTTTTATTTTGCTATTTTCGGGAAAGAGGATATATTCTTGGTGAGTTATTTCTAATTACAATAAAAGGTCCGGATAATAATGAAAAAGCACCTCGGCGAATTGTTGGTTGAATCCGGCATCATAACGGCGAAGACCTTGGAGCGCGCTCTCATCAGACAGCAGGGTACCGGCAAAAAATTAGGAGCCGTACTCGACGAGATGGGGGTGGTCTACCAGGAGGAACTGGTGGAGGCACTGGCCCGCCAGTTCGGCTTCCAGACCCTGGGCGACACGGCCTGCCACCAGATCCCCGAGGCGCTGCTCGAGTTGATCCCCCAGGAGATCGCCCTGCAAAAGCTGGTCTTTCCGCTACGCCATGAAGACGGCAAACTGACCCTTGCCATCACCGACCCCTTCGACCAGGAGACCATCGACCTTCTGGAAGCGAAGACCGCGCTGCGCATCGTTCCGGTGCTCGCCACCCGCGCGGCGATCCTGGATGCGTTGCGTCAGCACTACCTGCGTGACGAGTGCGCCGAAAACTGCCAGTTGACTGTGCTGGTGGTCGACGATTCGCAAGAGATCACCGACCTCATCAGCTCCGCACTGCGCAGCGAGGGGTACCAGGTGCTTACCGCGGGCGACGGCGTCGAAGGGCTGCGCGCCACCTTCGCCGAGCAACCGGACCTGATCCTGTGCGACTCGGCAATGCCCAAGCTGGACGGCTACGGCCTGATGCGTGCCATCAAGGCCAACCCGGCGTCCGCGCACATCCCGATGATCCTGTTGAGCGCCAAGGCCTCGCCGGAAGAGGAACACCGCGCGCTCAAGTCAGGGTTCCACGACTTCATCGGCAAGCCGATGACCACGGTCCGGATGGTGGCCCGGGTCAAGCGCGCTTTCGAGCTGGTGCAAAAGGTGAGATCCCGCAACACGGCCGCCCTAACCCGCAGCGTTCAAGGGGCCTGAGACGCCAGGTTCTCGGCCCCCCCACCCTAAACCGCCGTACCACACGGATCCCACCGAAGCCTTACGCCCCTTCTCCGCCTCCCCCCCGCCCGCGTCCCACCAGGGGCAGGTTTTCCCCATGAGAACGAGATTAAACCGCAAGAGTCAGCTGACTCATGCGAGCATCGGCGCCGCTCGAATCAGCAGCAGTGCAGCTTTATCTTTTCAGACCACGCCGCTTGCAATCAGACTTTATTAGATTAGACTAATCAAGGTCGATTTGGCGCCACGAAACCCTACTTTTGCTGTCACGCGGGAGGGCCGATGTACAAGGAGAAACGGAATTTTGCCAGGCTGGCACTGCATGCGAAGGCGAACATCCATGTGGATGACGAGATGGTCGAAGCCGAAGTGGAGAACCTCAGCATGAAGGGGGTTTTTGTGACCTCGACGCGCAAGATGGAGATCGAGGACAAGGTGTCGGTCACCATCTACCACACCCTGACGCCGCAGATCCTCTGCGACCTCAAGGCGAAGGTGGTACGGGTTACCGACCGCGGCATGGGTCTGCAGTTCGAGAAGACCCTCCTCGATTGAGGAGGGCCAGGTTTTCCGGTTCTTCGGGGGTCAGCAGATGCGTGGCAGTTGTTCGCCGGCCAGCATCTCGACCCCCCGCAGGCCGCCCACCGAGGTCCGCATCTGAACCCGCCCGTCGGCGGTCCCGGTCACTTCCCCGATGACAGCGGCGTCTTTCCCGAGCGGGTGGCGCCGCATGATCTCCAGAGCCTCCCCGGCACGCTCCGGTGCCACGATTGCCAAAAGTTTCCCCTCGTTCGCCACGTAGAGCGGATCCAGCCCGAGAATCGAGCAGACCCCTTTGACCCCCAAATTGATCGGCAGGCTTTCCTCGTCTAGGACGATGTTCACCTCCGACTGTGCAGCGATCTCCTTGAGCGTGGTGGCCACCCCGCCGCGGGTAGGATCGCGCAAGACGTGCAGCGACTCGCCCAGGGCGAGCAGTTCCTGGACCAGGCCGTTGAGCGCCGCGGAATCGGTGACGATGCCGCTGTCGATCTCCAGCCCCTCGCGGGCCGAGAGTACCGCGATCCCGTGGTCGCCGATGCTGCCGTTCACCAAGACCTGGTCGCCGGGCTGGGCCGAGGCGCCGTCGATGGTGAGGGTGTGCTCGATGACGCCGATCCCCGAGGTGTTGATGAAGATGCGGTCTCCCTTCCCCTTGGGCACCACCTTGGTGTCGCCGGTGACGATGCTCACCCCGGCGCTCTCGGCCGCGGCAGCCATCGAGTCCAGGATGGCGGCGAGTTCCGCCTTGGAGAACCCTTCCTCGAGGATGAGCCCCACGCTTAAGAAGCGGGGGCACGCGCCCATCATGGCGAGGTCGTTCACGGTGCCGTTCACGGCAAGGTCGCCGATGTTCCCCCCCGGGAAAAAGATGGGATCCACCACGTAGGAGTCGGTGGTGAAGGCGAGCTTGGCGCCGGCGAGCTCCACCAGCGCGGCGTCGTTCTGGCCGCGCACCGGGGTGCGGGAGAGTTTGGCGATGATCAGGTCGTCCAGCAGCTGGTGCGACAGCTTGCCGCCGCTGCCGTGGCCCAGGAGAATGAGATCGTTGTTCAAGCGGTGCTCCTTATCGTGTTCATCGGTCCGACCGGTCGGATAGGACCGATCAGTTTTGGGGTGCTACCTGCCGTACTTGTAGGCCGCGGCGCAGGTCCCCTCGGAGGAGACCATGCAGGCTCCCACCGGGGACTCCGGGGTGCAGGCCTTGCCGAACAGCGGGCAGTCAAACGGCGACACCTTCCCTTTGAGGATCTCGCCGCACAGGCAGCCGCGGTGCTCCTTGAGCGGCTCCACCTCGACCGGGATGGCCCGCTCGGCATCGAATGCCGCGTAGCGCTCGGCGATCTTCAACCCGGATCCCGGGAGTACCCCGATGCCGCGCCAGTCGGCATCGAAGGGGGTGAAGACCTCCGCCAGAATTGCCTGGGCCTTGGGGTTCCCCTCCCAGCTCACCACCCGCGAATACTGGATCTCCACCTTGGCCTCGCCGGCCAGGCGCTGCCTGACCAGCATCTCGACACCCTGCAGCACGTCGGCCGGCTCGAACCCGGTGACCACGCAGGGGACCCCGTACTCCTCGCAGAGGAACCGGTAGGCGTTGCCACCGATAATGGCGCTCACGTGCGCGGGGCAGAGGTAGCCGTCCACCGAGAGTTCCGGATCTGCCGAGAGGATCCCCATCGGCTGGGGCATGGTCTTGTGCGAGGCAAGCACGAAGTAGTTGGTAAGCCCGAGTTTCTGGGCGCTCAGGATGCTTCCGGCGATGGTGGGCGCCGTGGTCTCGAAGCCGACGCCGAGGAAGATCACCCGCTTAGACGGGTTCTTAATCGCGATCTGCACGGCATCGAGCGGCGAGTAGACGATGCGCACGTCGGCGCCCTTGGCACGCTCCTCCATGAGCGAAGAGCTGGAGCCGGGCACCCGGAGCATGTCGCCGAAGGTGGTGATGATCACGTCGGAGAGCCGGCTCAAGGCGAGCGCGCGGTCCAGGTAGCCGTTGGGGGTGACGCAGACCGGGCACCCCGGACCCGAGATGAGCCGCACCTGGGGGGGCAAGAGCGTGCGCAGGCCGAACTGGTAGATCGCCATGGTGTGGGTGCCGCAGACTTCCATGAAGGTGAGCGGCTCGCTCAGACCGGCGGTCAATTCGGTGATGCGCCGGGCCAGCCCCTTGACGATCTCCTTGTCGCGAAACTGGTCGAGGTAGTTCATCCCATGCTCTCCGGCGTGAACACCTCGCGCATCAGGGCCAGGGTCTCCCGGGCATCCTCCTCGTCCAGCTTGGAGATGGCAAACCCGGCGTGGACGATCACGAAATCACCCACCGTCACCTCATCGTTCAAAAGCATGAGGCTCGCCTCGCGCTTCACGCCGTCGACCTCGGCCACGGCCTGATCGCCGTCGATACTGATTACCTGCATGGGAACTCCAACACACATAAGCTAACTCCCTTGTTCGTGCACCGGGCACGCGTGAAAGTGAATGGTTTGCGACGGAGGCGCCGACGGTTCAGGCCGCCTCGGGGGGGTCCGGTCGCCAGCGCCGCGCCGCGATGGCTGCCTGCCCCAGTGCGATCCCGCCGTCGTTGGGCGGCACCAAACGGTGGCAGTAGGTGGTAAAGCCCGCCTGGTTCAGCAGGGTGGCGGTCTCCTCGGTCAAGAGCCGGTTCTGGAACACCCCGCCGGAGAGCACCACCCGGTCCCGGCAGCTTTCCCGGCGGATCCGGCTGCAGACCTCGACGACGGCCTCCGCCACGGTGCGGTGGAAGGCGCGCGCCAGCTCGGAGCGGTCCAGCCCCGCCGCGACGTCGGCAACCAAGGCCGCGATCATCGGGGCGAAATCGACCTGGTGGCAGGGGGCATCGGAGACCAGGAACGGGTAGCTCCAGACCGCACGCCCCCCCTCGGCCTGGGCCTCCAGCTCGATCGCCGCCTGCCCTTCGTAGCTGATCCGGTTGCGTACCCCGACCAGCGCCGCCACCGCATCGAAGAGCCGGCCGCAGCTCGAGGTGAGCGGCGAGTTGATGCCGCGCTCCAGCATCTTCAGAAACAGGGAGCGCTCCATGGCGCTCAGCTCCGGGAGGTGCGCCGGCATCTTCTGGAAGAGCCCCGCCCCGAAGCAGTCGTAGAGCGTGGAAAGCGCCATGCGGAACGGCTCCTTCACCGCGGCGTCGCCGCCGGGAAGCCGCAGGTACTTGAAGTGGCCGCGCCGCTCGAAGCTCTCGTAACCGCCGAGGAGGAACTCCCCGCCCCAGATGGCGCCGTCCTCACCGTAGCCGGTGCCGTCCAGGATCACCCCGATCAGCTCACCCTCCAGGTGGTTCTCCGCCATGCAGGAGGCGAGGTGGGCGTGGTGGTGCTGCACCCCGAGGCGCGGCAGGTCGAGCTTTTCGGCGAAACCGGTGGAGAGGTAATCCGGGTGCAGGTCGTGGACCACCACCTCGGGTGTCACCTCTAAAAGCCGCCCCAGGTGCGCTACCGTTTCCTCGAGGGACTGCAGGGTAGAGGCGTTCTTCAGGTCGCCGATATGCTGGCTCAGGTAGCCGCGGCCGTCCCGGGTCAGGCAGATGGTCCCCTTCAGTTCGGCACCCACCGCCAGCACGTTCGCCTCCGCCTGCTGCAGCATGACGCTGCGCGGCACGTAGCCGCGGGAGCGCCGGAAGAAGAGCGGTTCTCCGAGGCTCAGGCGCAGCACCGAGTCGTCGGTGCGGGTGTGGATCTCGCGGTTGTGGGTGAGGAACAGGTCGGCGATGCTCGCCAGCCGCTCCAGGGCGTCCTGGTCCAGGTGGGCTATCGGCTCGTCGGACAGGTTGCCGCTGGTCATCACCAGGGGACCGGCGCATCCCTGGATCAAAAGGTGCTGCAGGGGGTTTCCCGGGAGCATGATCCCGAACCAGCCGTTACGCGGCGCGACCTGCGGGCTTACCGGGTTACCCTCCAGCTTGCGCATCAGGACGATGGGGCGCTCGACCCCGGTCAAAAGCCGCCCCTCGAGTTCCGAGCAGTGCACCAGGCGCCGCACCGCATCGAGGTCCGTCGCCAAAAGCGCAAAGGGCTTCTCGTCGCGCTTCTTGCGCTGACGCAGGCGCGCCACCGCCTCCTCGTTCAAGGCGTCCACCGCCAGGTGGTACCCCCCTACCCCCTTCACCGCGACGATCTTCCCCGCCGCAAGCGCCGCGAGCGTCTCGTCGAGGGGATCGCCGGCAACCGGCGTCCCCGCGGCGTCGCAGAGGCTCAGCTGCGGCCCGCAGACCGGGCAGGCGTTGGGCTGGGCGTGGAAGCGCCGGTTCATGGGATCGTGGTACTCGGCGAGGCACTCCGGGCACATCGGGAAGCTTGCCATGGTGGTGGCGGGTCGGTCGTAGGGGATGCCGGTGATGATCGAGTAGCGCGGACCGCAGTTGGTGCAGTTGATGAAGGGATAGCGGTAGCGGCGGTTGGCGGGATCCGACATCTCGGCGAGGCAGTCGTCGCAGACCTCGCAGTCCGGCGAGACCTGCCCGCCGCTTTTCACCTTGGCGCTCTGCTCAATGGTGAACCCGGTGCCCCCCTGGGGAATGGCGGGAACCACCCGAAACGCACTGATCACGGCAAGCGGCGGCGCCTCGTTTTTGAGGGCCTGGCAGAAGGCATCCAGCTCCTCACCGCCCCCCTCCGCCTCGATCTGGACCCCGCGTCCGGTGTTGCGCACCCAGCCGGAGAGACCGAAGCGCCCGGCAAGCCGGTAGACGAAGGGGCGGAAACCCACCCCCTGTACGATCCCCTCGATCTCGATGCTGGCGCGCTTGCGGTTCATGAGCGTCCCTCGGGCGCTAGCCGCGCGCCTTGGCGATACCTTCCTGGAGCCAGGAGTACCAGGCGTCCATCCCCTCGCCGGTACGGCTGGAGACCTCGAAGATGGTGATACCCGGGGAGACCCGGCGCGCCATCTCCTTGCAGGCCTCGACGTCGAAGTCGAGGTGCGGCAGCAGGTCGACCTTGTTGAGCAGCATGATGTCGGCCGCGTGGAACATCTGCGGGTACTTGAGCGGCTTGTCCTCGCCCTCGGTCACGCTCAACACCACCACCTTGTGGTGCTCGCCCAGGTCGAAGGAGGCCGGGCATACCAGGTTCCCCACGTTCTCGATCAGCAAGAGATCCAGGTCGTCGAGGTCGAAAGTGTCGGTGGCGTGCAGCACCATGTGGGCATCCAGGTGGCATCCCTGGCCGGTATTCACCTGCTTCACCGGTACGCCGGTGGCGGCGATCCTGACCGCGTCGTTGTCAGTCTGCTGGTCACCCTCGACGACCGCCGCGCGGCAGGAGCCGGAGAGGTCCTTCAGGGTCCTTTCCAGGATGGTGGTCTTCCCCGACCCCGGGGAGCTCACCAGGTTCAGGACGAAGAGCCCCTTGGACTGGAACAGGGCACGGTTCGCCTGGGCCATCCGGTTGTTCTTCGCCAGGATGTCGGTCTCGATGACCACCTTCCTGGGGGGGTCGGGCTGGGCCGCCGGCGCCTCGTGATGGTGGTGCTTCCCCTCATGATGGTGGTGGTGCTTGCCGTCATGGTGGTGATGCTTGTGGTCGTGGCCGTGTTCATGATCGCCATGGTGGTGATCGTGGCCATGACCGTGCTTCTCTTTATGATGTTCATGAGCGTGGTCGTGATCCTCACCCTGCCCATGGTCATGATCGTGCTTATGGTAGTGGCTGTGTTCGTGATCGTGGCTGTGACCATCGCCATGATCGTGCTTGTGGCCATGGCGGTGCTCGTGACCGTGGTGGTGGTCATGGTCATGATCGTGATGGTGGTCAGGGGGAGCGCAACCGCAGTCGACGCACATGGTGTACCTCCGTGGTCTTGGGGCCGGCAGCAAAAGACCTGCCCCGAAGAGGAAAATCAGATTGACGGGCGGCTAGCCGCATAGTTACCCACGCGGGTGCCGCAAAACAGCGGGGTTTTCCGAACCGGCCCAAGCCAGGGCCGCCCCGGTGCCCCTCGTTAAGCCTGGTCCTGCTTCTTCTCGGTGATCTTCTCCGCCTCGTCGCCGGCAATCGCCTTCTTGAAGCCTCTGATGCTGCTCCCCAGCGCCTGGCCGAACTGCGGCAGTTTGCTGGGACCGGCAACCAGCAGGATGATGACCAACACGATGCACAACTCGGGCAAACCGAAACCAAACATGAACTATCTCCTTACCTGGTGCACCGGGTGCCCGGTGGCGCGATGTGCGCCCGAGGCCCGATGCTCGAAAATCACTAGGTACTGCTGCAAGGCCGGAAAGCCCCTAGGCGTTTTTCCTCTTCAGTTCCACGCCCACCGACTTGAGCTCCTCGACGACCAGGCCGGCCACCTTCTCGAGTCCCGCCTGAAGCGGCGGTGTGAGCTGGTCCCCCGGATCGAGACTTTGGGCGATAATGCCGTAGAAGGTCAGGTCCGGCTTGGGGGCGTCGCGCATCTCGGACAAGAGCAGCATCTCCTGCAGGCCGATCTGGTGCGGGGACATCTTCACCGGGATCTTCTTCAGCATGATGTCCTCGCGCTCGTAGCGGAAGATGTCACCGGGCTCCCCTTGGGTTGCCACCACGTCCACCAGGATGACCTTGTCGGCCTCCTCGAACTTGAAGTGCACCATGATCCCGAGCGTCCCGCCGTCGTAGAGTTCGACATTGTCGGGAACTTCGTAGTTTTTCTCCAGGTGCCGCACGAAGTGGACCCCGAACCCCTCGTCGGAGAGGATCAGGTTGCCGGCACCGTAAATCAGAATCTGCATGTAAATCTCCTTAAAAGCAGGGGCTGGGGACTGGGGAGCAGGGGCTAGGGAGAAACCGGATCCTGGCGTGGGTCCATCCCGCCGGTTGCCACCCTCCTGCTCCTCTCCGGTCTGGACAGGGTAAGGGAAGGCCAACTAGAGCTTCTCCTCAACCTCGACCTGCCTCACCGTGAGCGCCTCATGATAAAGCAAAGGGGCTGAGGGCTCAAGGAATATCTCCTTGGCTAGCCCCCAGCCCCTGGCCTCTAGCCCCTACGGTTATTCCTACAGTACCTTGACCTTGGTGATCTCCTTACCTTCCGGATCGATGGTGTGCACCGCGCAGGCGATGCAGGGGTCGAAGGAGTGGATGGTCCTCAAAACCTCGAGCGGACGGGAGCTGTCGGCGATCGGGTTGCCGATCAGCGATGCCTCGTACGGCCCGTGCTCGCCCTTGTCGTTCTTCGGAGCGGCGTTCCAGGTGGAGGGGACCACGGCCTGGTAGTTCTCGATCTTCTTGTTCTTGATCACGATCCAGTGGGAAAGCGTGCCGCGCGGAGCCTCGTGGAAGCCGACGCCGCGGTACTCGCCCTTGGGAATCTCGGTCGGGTTCGCGTACGCCTTGTCGCCGGAGGCGACGTTGGCGATCAGCTTGTCCAGGTTGTCCAGCGCGATGTCAGCCATAAGGTGGGCACGCGCGCCGCGGGCGAAGAGACGGCCCATGGTGGAGTGGATGTCGTTCAGGGAGATCCCCAGGGTCGACACGGCGCCGTCCACGAGCTTCTTGACCTTCGGGTTGCCGGCTGCGTAGGCAGCCAGGATCTGGGCCGGCGGACCGACCTGGACCGGCTTGCCGTCGAGGGTCGGGGCCTTGCACCAGGAGTACTTGCCGTTTTCCTGGAAATCGGTGTAGTTCGGCTTGGTCTCGCCGTCCCAGGGGTGCAGGGTACCGTTTCCTTCGTACCAGGCGTGGGTGACGTTTTCCTTGATGTTCTTGATCAGGTAGTCGTCGCGGTGGTCCTTCACCATCTTGATGCCGCCCACGTTGCCGCCCATGATCACGCCGCCCGGCAGGGTGAACTTGGTGTTCTTGGTGTCTTCCGGGAACTCCGGCACCGCCATGTAGTTGGTGACGCCTGCGCCGTACTTGAACCAGTCCTTGTAGGCGCCGGCCACGGCGAGGAGGTCCGGGTAGTAGACCTTCTGCACGAAGTCGCGGGTCTCTTCCATGAGGCTTCTGAGGTAGGCCAGACGCTCCACGTTCAGGGTCGCGATGTTCTCCATGTTGATAGCGGTGGCCACGCCGCCCACCACCAGGTTCTGGATGTGCGGGTTCTTGCCGCCCAGGATCGCGGTGGCCTGGCTTGCCTTTCTCTGGTAGTCGAGGGCCTTCAGGTAGTGGGTGACCGCCATCAGGTTAACCTCGGGGGAGAGCCTCATGGCCGGGTGACCCCAGTAGCCCGAGGCGAAGATCCCGAGTTTGCCGCCGGCCACGAAGGCCTTCAGCTTGTCCTGCACCGCCTTGAACTCCTTCTCGGAGTTGCCCGGCCAGTCGGAGATGCTCTGGGCGATGGAGGCGGTTTTCTTCGGATCGGCCTGGAGAGCCGAGACGATGTCGACCCAGTCGAGCGCGGAGAGGTGGTAGAAGTGCACGATGTGGTCCTGCACCGAGTGCTGGGCGATCATGATGTTACGGATGTACTGGGCGTTCAGCGGCACCTCGACATCGAGGGCGTGCTCCACGGCGCGGATCGAGGAGATGGCGTGCACGGTGGTGCAGACGCCGCAGAAGCGCTGTACGAAGCTCCAGGCGTCCTGGGGCTCGCGGCCCTTGAGGATGACCTCGATACCGCGCCACATCTGTGCCGAGGACCAGGCGTTGGTTACTTTGCCGCCGTTTGCTTCGACATCGATGCGCAGATGTCCTTCAATGCGGGTAATGGGGTCAAGAGTGATTCTGGTAGACATGTATTTCCTCCAAAAAGCTTGTTAGTTATGGGTATTGAGCGCCGCAGCGCCAGCGTAGCCGGCTTCCTTGACGGGCTCTGCCGCCGGAGCATGGCCATGTGACTTGCCGTGGGAGGTGTTGGGGAGCACCGGGAACAGTGCCACGAACACCTTGTAGGCGAGGATCTCGAGCGCCACGATCCCGACGGTGATCATCACCTCGGCAAAGGACGGGAAGTACCTCCACCCCTTACCGGGGTTGAAGCCGATCAGGTAGACGTTGAAGCGGTACAGCGCCCCGCCGAAGACGATCATGGCGGCGGAGATGAAGAGCCAGCGCGGCGAACGGCGCAGCTTCCCGGAGAACATGAAGAGGCTCCCGATGGCGACCAAGAGGAAGTCGCTCAGGAAGTACCGGGAGTAGAAGTCGAACTTGAAGGCCGCCGCCAGCTGGCCGCGGTAGATCAGGTCGCCCACCATCACGCTGAACCAGATGACGGTGACGTAGGGGACCAGGCCGGCCAGGCCGGAGAGTTCCTTGATCTCGAAGGGGCGCTTGAAGGCGTAGCTCGAGATGAGCGACTCGAGGATGGCGATCGAGTAGCCGATGAAGATGCAGTTCAAAAGGAACAAAAGCGGCAGGAAGCCGGTGTGCCACAAGGGGTGCAGCTTCGTGGAGGCGATCAAAAGCAGGCTCCCCAGCGAGGACTGGTGCATGGTCGGCAGCGTGATCCCTAGGACGATGAAGAAAATGAGGACCTTGTTGAGGCGCGGGTTCAGCCAGGCGGCACCCAGGCGCACCATCTCGAGCTTGTCCTCCATGGTCTTCTGGTCCGGGGCGATGCGCGGGTGCAGCCAGTTGCGGATCGCGTTCATCCTGGTCCACTTCGAGTTCTCGATCGAGGTGAGGATGGCCGGGATGAACTCGATCAGGAGCACGGTGGAGTAGGCCATGACGCAGAGCGCCACTTCGAACATGGCGGAGTTGGCCTGCCACTGGCGCGGTACGAAGAAGTTGTAGGCGTTCCAGGGGCGGCCCAGGTCGACCATGACCGAGAAGCCGGCCAGGCCGTAGCCGAACATGGAGGTAAGGATCGCCGAGCGGATGATCGGGTGGTACTGCATCCGGTTCCTGATGTAGACCAGGATGGCGACCGCGTAGCCGCCGCAGGCGATTGCCGTGCCGGTGGCGACGTCGTAGGTGATCCAGATACCCCAGGGGTAGCCGTCGCTCATGTTGGAGACCGCGCCGATCCCTTTCACGAAGCGCACGCCGACGAAGAAGAAGCCGGTAAGGACCACGGCGAGCAGGATGAAGAAGGATTTGGTGAAAATCCTCCCCTCCAGCTTCTGAAACTCTTCACTGTGTGCCATTACTTGTCCTCCTTCTTATGGGAGTCGTCCTCGCCGTGGCCGTGTTTTTTCATGTTCTTCACAGCGATGAAGCACAAGGTCGAGTACAGGGCCACCGGGGCGATGAACCCCTTGTAGATGGTGTGCTGGATCTTCTCGGAGAACTCGGCCGGCGCCTCGGGCTTGATGTCCGGGAGCCCCAGCTTGTTGAACGGCATGGAGGCGAGGTAGATGTGGTTGGTGCCGCCCCCCTCGTGCTCGCCGTAGATGTGGGCGATGTACTTGTCCGGGTTGTCCTTCAAGCGGGTCTGGGCCTCTTCGAGCAGGTCCTTTCTTTTGCCGAACTTGATGGCACCGGCCGGGCAGACCTCGGCGCAGGCCGAAATCCCCTTCTCGCGCAGGTTGGTGTTCTTGCACAGGTCGCACTTCACGATCTGCGGCAGCGCCTTCTCCCACTGGAACTTCGGGATGTTGTAGGGGCAGGCGACCTGGCAGTAGCGGCAGCCGATGCAGGTGTTCTTGTTGTAGTCCACGATGCCGGTCACCGGCTCCTTGGTCATGGCCGAAACCGGGCAGACCGAAACGCAGGAGGGCTTTTGGCAGTGCATGCAGGAGTACTTCACGTAGCTCCACTGCTTGTTGGACTCCTTGAACAGCTTGATCAGGGTGCGGGTCGAGCCGGAGAGGTCGCTCGGGGCATCCCACAGGCCGTCCGTGTCGAAGCGGGCCTTCTCGTAGGAGAGGCTGCCGTAGTCGGCGTTCACCCTTTTGCAGGCCGACATGCAGGCCTTGCAGCCGACGCACTTGGTGGCGTCGTAGAGCATGCCCAACTCCTCGTTGTTGACCTTTACCGCCTCGTTGGCCTGGCAGGTGGCGGCACCTGTCGCCACCAGCCCGGCGCCGGTGGCGCCGACCAGCTTGAGGAAGTCCCTTCTACTTTGTTTTTTCATCGACACCCTCCTGCTCTTCCCCGGCGGGCAGCTTCTTGGCCATCATGGCACCGGCGCCCAGGGCAGCGCCTGCGGCGAGCCCCACGAAGCCGGTGGTCAGCGGATCCGGACCCTTCCCTTTCTCTTTCAGATCTACCGGGGCGTAGCTGTCGAAAGGAGTCGGTTCGTGGATCTGCACTTTCTCGGCGATCGGCTTCTTGAAGAGGATGTCCGGCTCGGTGCAGCCGATGCAGGGGTGACCGATGGATACCGGCCAGGCGCCCACATCGTTGAAACGCTGTACGGAGCAGTTGGCGTAGGTCGCCGGCCCCTTGCATCCCAGTTTGTAGAGGCAGAAGCCCTGGGCGTGGGTCGGGTCGCCGTAAGCCTTCGCGAAGCGGCCGGCGTCGAAGTGCGGACGACGCTCGCAGTGCTCGTGGATGCGGCGGCCGTAAGCGAACTTGGGACGGCCCATCTCGTCGAGCTCGGGCACCTTCTTGAAGGTGAGGTAGTAGAGGACGGTGGAGAGGAAGTTGTAGGGGCTCGGCGGGCAGCCCGGGATGTTGATGATCGGCTTGTCCTTCACGATGTCGCGTACGCCCACCGCGCCGGTCGGGTTCGGGGAAACGGACTGGATCCCGCCGTAGGAGGCGCAGGTACCGATGCAGATGATGGCGGCGGCGCCTTCAGCGGCGTGCTGCAGGCTCTCCAGCGCGGTCTTGCCGGAGACCTTGCAGAAGATACCGTTCTGCTTGGTCGGGATGGCCCCTTCCACTACCAGGATGTACTTGCCGTGGTTGGCCTTCATCGAGTCGTGCAGCGATTTTTCCGCCTGCGCCCCGGAGCCGACCATCAGCGTTTCGTGGTAGTCGAGCGATATCATGTCCAGGATCAGGCTGGAGATGGTCGGGTGCGTCGAGCGCAGGAGCGACTCGGAGCAGCCGGTGCACTCCTGGAAGTGCAGCCAGATCACCGCCGGATTACCGTTTTTCTCCATGGCTTCGGCAACCTGGGTGTGCATGGCAAAGGGAAGCCCCATCATGGCCGTTGCGGTGACGGCAGCCTTCATGAAGCTCCTGCGGGTTACCCCTTCACAGTACATTTCAGTCTCTTCTTTCATAATACCTCCCGAGAAAAATCACGTCCCGCGTATACGGCAACTCCCATGCCAATCTGGTAAACAAAAATACTTTTAACAAAGTGCTGAAATGTTTACAAAAAAACGGCGCACCCGGAAATCGTCTCCGTAGTGCGCCGTCACCCTTTTGTATCCTTTTGTCCAAAACGTATCATTTTGACACGTCAGATCTGGGACAATTGCTCCCTTTTAAAGCAGTTCGAGCTCCTTTACCCGAAGTTCCTCCCCCTTCAAAAGGGCAAGCCCGAAGCCCCCGCAGTGGGGACAGGGATCGAAGAGCGTCTTCACCTTTGCCTCCTTGCCGCAGGAGCCGCAGTGCGCCAGCGCCGGCACGATCTCCATGGTGAGCGTGGCCCCGTCCAGAAGCGTCCCCTTGGTGCAGGCCTCGAAACAGAACTCGATGCTCTCGGGGACCACTCCGGAGAGCTCTCCGATCTCCAGTACCACATCGGTCACCCGGCGCCCCGAGGCGTGCGCCAGGCAGATCTCCACCATACTCTGCGTAATCGACATCTCATGCATGAACACCACTCCACGAAGCTGTAATTGGTCCGGGGATGATAGCAGAAAGGTGCGCGCGGCAAAAGGGGCTTTCTGCAGCGCGCCCCGAATCCTCTACCGCGTCCTGTTGAGCGGCAGCAGGTCACCCAGCCCGCGCTGCAACAGCATCCGGTCGAAGCGGACCGCGCAGCCGCTCTCGGTGGTGCGCACCACGGTGGCAGGAAGGTTGGTCAGGTTGCCGGGGACCCGGGCGCTCTCATGGATGCAGACCGTGACCACCTCGTTGAGCGAAAGCCGCGGGTAGATCTTCAAAAGCGCTCCCCCAAGGCTCATGTTCACGACCTGCGCCGGCATGGTGGCCTCCTCGCGCCAGATGGTGGCGGCGACGTTCACCGGATACCGGGTATAGCAGCGATTCTCGATCACCCCGCCGCACGACGGTGCTCCCCCTGGCTGGTACTCGGCGATGTTCATACCCCCTCCTCGCCCGCTCGCCCGGTGGCCTGACCGAGAGCGGTCTTTCTTTGTGGGTTCCGATAGGTACACGGCAAACCTGCGGCAGCAACCCGGGCGGGCGATACGCGCGTGGCGAGCGAGGCGACGGGTCTTCCGGCGCATGTGACCGGACCTGCGGCGTTCTCGAGGCTCGCGGTACCTTCGTTCCTGGGGAGACCGGCTCGCCGCAGGCCCGCGGCGGCTGGCGTATGCCTTGAACAGGTTCAGGTGATGCAGGACTGCAGGGTGAAGTAGAAGGTCGCTCCCTTGTCGACCTCGCCTTCGGCCCAGATCCGACCGCCGTGACGGGTGATGATACGCTGGACCGTGGTGAGGCCGATTCCGTTGCCGGGGAACTCGGCGCTGTTGTGCAGGCGCTGGAAGGCGTGGAACATCCGCTCGGCGTTCGCCATGTCGAAGCCGATGCCGTTGTCGCGCACGAAGCAGGTCTTTTCGCTGCCGCTTTCACGGGCTCCGAACTCGATGAGCGCCACGTCGCGCCTGCTGGTGAACTTCCAGGCGTTGCGCAGCAGGTTTCTCATGACGATTTCCAGGAGGTTCGCGTCGCCGAAGGTGCGGATGCGCGGCTGGATGGTGAACTCCACCGTGCGCTCCGGGGTCCCCTGTCTGAGATCCTGCGCCGTGTCGCTCGCGATCTGGGACAGGTCGACCACCTCGCGCTTCAAGGAGAGGTAGGAGAGTTGGGATAGTTGCAAAAGCGCCTCGATCAGCTCGTTCATGTGCTGGGAAGACTTGTAGATCCGCTCGAGGTAATCCATGCCGTCCAGGTCGAGCCGGCCGGCGTACTGCTGCTGCAGGGCGCGGGTGAAGCCGCAGATCCTTTTCAGGGGCGCACACAGGTCGTGGGCGACCGAGTAGTTGAAGGCCTCGAGGTCGCGGTTGATGGTCTCCAGGCGCTCGGTCTGCTCGGTCAGGAGCAACTCGACCTTCTGGGTCAGCTCGCTGATCTCCTCGTTGTCGGGACGCTCCTCGAGCATGGTGCGGATGGTCTTCAGGGAGGTGTGCACCGCCGTTTTCAGGTCGACCGCGTGGGACGTGTTGAGCATGCTCGACGCGATTTCCTTGTCGATGTTCAAGTATCTGCCTCCTCCGCTGCCCCGTTTTTCCCTGAAGATGCTGGCCATGCGGGCTCCTTGTGGTCGGTTTCCCAGCGTGGGCCTCAACCGCTAGGCGGTAGCTTCGAGTCGGGGATCTCGCAGCGCCCGCCGCAACCGGCACCCCTCGCCCGGCTGATGCCGGCAGCTGCACCCCGCAAGGTGGTGCAGCACGTCGACACCGCGAGGCGGCAGGCCCGAGATCCTCAACTCTTTCCCTGCCAGTTCCCCCTGGCGGTGCAGCACGCACAACAGGGCGCAGATGCTGGAGTCCAGCCGCTGCACCCCCGAGAGGTCCAGGGTGAGAAGCTGGCAGCGGGCCAGGGCGCGCTGCAGCTCCCGCTCCAGGTCGGCCACCTGGGTGAACTGCGCGTCTCCCCGCAAGGAGAGGGTCAGCTCGCCTGCACGGGCACCCGGTTGTTCGATCCATCTCACCACAGCGTCCCCCCTGCCGGCACTCCCGGGCTAGACACGGAAATAGAAGGTAGCGCCCCTCTCAGCCTCGTCAGCGGCCCAGATGCGCCCGCGATGCAGCGAGATGATGCGCTGTACCGTCACCAGGCCAAGCCCGCCACCCAGCCCGCTCAGGCTGCGGCTCGGCTTGTGGGGCGGCAGCTTCGTGGGGATACGCGGACCGTTGTCGCTGACGAAGAAGCTCCGTTTCCCCTCCACCTCGGTCGCACCGAAACGGATGAGCGGGTGGGTCACGCCGCAGGTCGAGTTCCAGGCGTTTTCGAGGAGCTGTTCCAGGGCCAGGTGCAAAAGCTGCCGGTCGCCGGTGGCTGTTACCCCCTGCTCGATGTTGAAGGTCACCCGGTGCTCGCCGCCGCGCCCCCCAAGTTTCGCGGCGATCTCGGCGGCGATCGCGCTCAGGTCGACCTGCTCGGGGCTCAGTCCCTCGGCCGCCAGCGCGGTGAACCGCTTGAGTGCCTGGACCCGGCCGGCACTCTCCCGGACCCTGCGGTGTATCTCGGCCAGCACTTCCTGCCCGCCGGAGGAGAGTGTCGCGGCGCAGAGCTGGCGCAGCAGGGTACACTGCTGCTCGATCCTGGTGAGTTCCGCACTCAGGTCGTGTGACACCGCGTACCCCAGGGCCTCGAGTTCGGCGCCGCGCACCCTGAGCTCGTCGCTCAGCGCACGGAATCCTCGCTCGGCATGGCGGGTCGCGGTGATGTCGATACCGATGATCCAGTTGGGCCACCCCTGGATCGGGACGTACCAGGAGAGGTTGGACCAGGTGATCGACTTGACGCCGCCGTCCTTGCACCTAAGCGGCCATTCCTCGTCCCGGTAATCCCCGCCGTCGCTGGGATGCGCCATCAGCACCTCCTGGCGATCCTCCTCGTCGACCTCGAGCAGCTCGAGCAACTGCTTCCCCATCACCTCCTCGGCCCGGAAGCCGGTGAGGTGCTCGAAGTGGTGGTTGCAGGAGGCCAGGCAGTTCTCCTGGTCCAGCGCCATGAGGACCACCGGCAGGTGCTGCAAAACCGTCTGCAGCCTCCTGCGGTGCTCGAGGAGCGCCTCGTCCTTTTCCTGGAGCTCCTGCTCGTTCGCCCTCAGGGTGTCCTCCTCCTGCCAGTTCTCGTAGATCTTGCGGGCCAGTGCCGAGTAGGCCTGTTCGAGTTCCTGGCGCAGGCGTTCCCGGTCGTTGGCGGCACCGGACGCGGCCTGGACCGCGGTAAGGAACAGGTCCAGCTCGCTGGTGTCCGCACTGCCAGCCTCGCCGTCCCGGGGGATGAAGAACGGGTTGCTGCAGAGCGTTTCGCCGATCAGCAGGTGCCGGTGTAGCCGCGCCAGCTCCAGGAGCTGTTCGGGGCGAAAACTCCCGCGGTGGTACAGGCAGAGTAGCCGCACCTGGTTACGCTCGGCGAAGCGGGTCAATTCCAGTTCGAACTCCGCCAGCACCCGACCCGGTACCGCGTCACCCCCGGCCCACCCCATGTCGCAGATGATCCGGGTCCCCTTGAAGCCGTCTCCCAGCGCCCGGGCACACAGGGACTGCAAAAGCCCCAGCACCCGTTGGGGATCGAAGCCCCCCAGTTGTAGCCAGGCTTCCCGTGCCGAGAGCACCATCAGGGCCCCGATGTCGTTTTTCTGGCTGGCCAGCGCATTTTTGAGGACACAGTCCAGCATCTCCTCGCCGGCGTTGAGATAGATGCAGCGCTGTCCCAGTTGCACCCCTTTCTGGATGAAGGGGACCACCGGCACCAGCAGTTCGGCCTCGGACTCATAGAGCAGGCAGAGGTGGCCCGCCCCCTCGTCGCGTTCCTGCTTGAGCTCTTCGATCGGTTCGTTGTTGTCAGACATCCGCTTCTCCCGGAACCGCGTCAATGAAGGTTAGAAAATTCTTAACCAATATACTGGAAACTCGGTTCAATGCAACAGCCTCGGGAACTTTGTGATACGGCGTGAAACGCGGGGAAGCGGCAGGTAGCCATTGCGGGTTTCTTGACGAAGGTCAAGGCGGCAAAGACGGGAAAGGGATACTCTTGCGCAACTTTACAACAGCGGTTGAAGGAGGCAGGAATGTGCGATTGTGGATCGGGGAGTAGAGCCGGAGGACCGTACGCGACCGGTCGTGAGCTGGTGGAATTCGTGCTGGCGGCACACGGGGGTGCGGTGGCGGACTCGGAGCTTCCCAACGGCGGCCTGCAGCTTGCCTGCCACGACTGTGGCGAGGACTTCGTGCTGCGGACCTTCGTCCAGGACTGCCCGGCCTGTGGCGGGGTGCATGCGGTGAGCCCGCCGCGGGCGAACGATGCCGGTGCGGTACAGTTTGCCGGCGCCGATTTCCGCCGCGGCTGAGGCGACCACCTAACTACCTGACGCTTCAGGCACCGGGACCGGGGCGGACGAGAGGCACTGCCAGTTCGCCCTGTTCCCGGGTGCCGGGTCACTGCTAGCGGCGCACCGCTTTCTTTCTCGGGGGGGGTGCCGCGGACGCGGACTCCTTCTTGCGGGCCAGGTAGACCACGTGACGCAGCCCGCCGTATCCGGGACGGTCGGTGGTTACGGCAAAACCGGCGGACGAGAGGCGTTTTTCGAACCCCTGGTCGTAGTTCTCTCCCCAGACCGCGAACATGCCACCGGGCTTCAAGGCCGCGCGGGTCATCTCGATGGCGATCGAGCCGTAGAGCGGGTCCTCGACCTTGTGCGAGCGAGCGTGCGGGCCGGTATAGAGGTCGAGCACCACGGCGTCGAAGTGGGTGCGGTTCATGGCGCTGCGCCTGATCACGTCGGCGACGTTGGCGATCTCGACGCTGACCCGGGGATCGCTGGCGGCGTTCTCGGTGAGAAAGGCAAGCGGCCCCCGGCACCAGTCGAGCACCACCGGGTTCAGTTCGGCCACCACCACCTGCGCCGAGGCAGCGAGCTGGTCCAGCACCGCCCGCAGCGTGAACGCCATCCCCAATCCCCCCACCAGGACCCGAGCGGCCGGCTCGGTCTTCAGGTGCCCGCAGGCTACCGCCCCCAACGCCACCTCCGAGCGGTGCAGCGAACTGTTCATGAGCACCAGTGAGTTCACGGTGATCAGGAAGTCACGCTCCCCGCGCTGCCGGAGCTCCAGTTTCCCCTCGGCGGTCGCCACGCTGTCCAATACCTTCCACGGTTGTGCCATCTGTTTGTTTCCCTTTACCTAGGCGACTATCTGTCGTTTGATGCGGATCATTTTTTCCAGCCGCGGCGCTGCGCGGCCTCCTCGGCAGCCTCGACCTCGTCGAGCAGTTCCAGGTAGGTCTGGTAGCGCTCCGCGCTCAAGGTGCCCGACGCGGCCAGCGCCGAGACCGCGCACCCCGGTTCGCTGCGGTGCCGGCAGTTGTGGAACCGGCACCCCTGCCTTTCCAGGGTTTCGAACCCCGGGAAGAACTCGGCCAGCTGCTCGCAGGTGATATCCACCAGGCCGAAGTCGCGGAACCCCGGGGTGTCCACCAGCTCCCCCCCGTCCGGCAGCCCGTGCAGCGAAGAGACCGTGGTGGTGTGGCGCCCCTGGTACTTGTGTTCGCTCACCTCCGCCACCTTGAGGTCGAGGTTGGGAATGAGGGCGTTCAAAAGCGAGCTCTTGCCCACGCCGGTGCTTCCCACGAAGGCGCCGCGGTGCCCCCGACTCAGGAACTCGCGGAGCGGGTCGAGCCCTCCCCCGGTTGCCGCGCTCAGGGCGAAGACCGGCAGCAGTTCCCGGTAGAGGGGGACCACGGTTTGCGCAACCTCATCCCCTTCGGGAAGATCACACTTGTTGACCACCAGGAAAGGTTCCAGTCCGGCAGCGCGCGCCGCCACGATGGCGCGGTCGGTAAAACCGGCTGGAGCCGAGGGCGCCACCACGATCCCCAAAACGTCCAGATTGGCCGCGACCAGATGGATGCCCCCCCGGGCATCGCGACGCCGCAGCTCGGTTTCCCTGTCAAGGCGCGTCAGCACCTCACCGGCAACCTTCACCCGGTCCCCGACCACGTGCCCGGAGTTGCGCTTCACCTTCACCATGCGGCGCGCGCCGTCTTTAAAGAGCACCTCGACCGCGATGCCGAAGTGCGAGACGATGACCCCCTGTGCCGTCACCTGTGATGTTCCCTTTTGTTCACCAACCACCTCGTGTGTTCGCCTTTGGTGCAGCCCGGTGCCCGTTTCGGGCCGGAACAGCTGCGAGGGTACGGCAGGCGCCGCGCCTTGTCAATGAATCGCTGGTTTGGCCAGTTTTTTGCTAGAAAACTCCTCAGGTGCTGCCAACCGTCAGACGGTTGACAGGGTAGAGCTTTTCTTCCATAGTTTAATCAGAAAAACGACTCGCTCCGGCAGCTGATTCGCGCCGCGGCAGAGCCTAGCTGTCCCGCTAAATTCTTGATTCAACGCGGAATTTTTCCAATCGCAGATTTCAGGAGCTTGAGCCGGGGCTGCCCAGTTCCTGAGCGTTCATTAGTTGACGGCAGTTCGGGGGAATTGGCGGGGAGACCAGAGGGACTGATCATGAAAAAAGATTCCGTCGATGAAGCTATAGATCTCTACGTGACCGAACGGATGGCCAAGGGGAAGGACACCGCCAGCAGCCACTTTCTGGCCTGCATCTACCTCAAGCAGCAGCGCTGGGAGATCGCCGAGTACCTGCAGCGTATCTGCGGCATGACCCGCTACTACATCGACCTCGCCACGGTAACCCGCAACCCCTTCAAGGGACCCGAGATCGCCTGGCTTGGTACCATGGTCTGCCTGGCAGCCTACGCCGTGATGCTGGTTTCCCTGGAAGAGCAGCGCACCCTGGGGATTCTGCTCCTCTCCGGCGTCCTGGTAAACGCAAGCTACCTGATGCGCCGGGTGGCGAACAAGTGGTGCGAGCTGCATGTCATGGTCGCCATCTACGACGAGATCGTCCAGATCACCGAGCACGAACTGGAGAGCATGGCGTAACCGGCAGCTCAGGCAGGGCCAGCGCCAGCTCCGCCAGACTCCCCACCGCGATGTCGGTCAACTCCGGCCAGCGAAAGGTCCGGCTGGTATCGACGTGGATCGTGGCCGCACCCGCGGCCCGGCCGGTCTCCAGGTCAAACCCGTAATCCCCCACCATCACCATTACGTTTGGCACCACCCCCCACTCCCGGGCCAGCCGGTAGAGCCCGTCCGGGTCCGGCTTGGCAAGCGCCTCTTCGCGTCCCAGGACATCCCGCTTTGAAAAGTAGCCCTCCAACCCGATGCGCCGCAAGGTGGCAAGCGCGATGTCCCGGGTGTTCCGGGTCAGCACCCCGAGCCGGGCACCCCGGCCGTGGAGCTTCTCAACCAGACCGAGGGCCCCCTCGGCCGCCTCGGTACGTCCCGCCAGTTCCTCTTCGATCGCCACCAGTTTTTGCCGCATGAGCTCGGCCTGGGCCAGGGGGAGCGCCTCCAGGTGCTCCAGGATGTCACTCCCCGATGGCACCCCCAGGGCCGCCCTGATGCTGGCGAAGTCGTGAATCGCCACGGTGAGGGTCCCGTCCAGGTCGAAGATCCAGTGACCCCGCCTGAGTATGTCCGTATGTCGTCCCGAAATAGTCATAGCCACCGTTGTAGCAGATCCCGCTTTTTTTGGAAATGCCCCAGCCCGCGGGGGGCTATCCGCCCGGAGACACCCGGGTACCCGCCTCAGGAGCCCTGCTCCGGTTCCGGAAGCCCGCCCATGAGTCCCCCGACAAACCCGCCGATGGCGGCGTACACCTCCTCCGCACCCGGCCCGGCGAGGATCCCGTGGCGCTCCCGCGGAAAGCGGAGGTAGCTCTTCTGGCTGCTCCCCAAGAGGCTGAACAGGCGCGCCGAGCCGCGCGGGTCCACCACCGGGTCGTGGTCGGCCTGCAGCACCTGCACCGGCACCTGGATCTGCCCCAGTTTCGGCTCGAGCTCCTTCATGAAGCGCCCCATCTGGTGCAGTGCCGCCACCGGCAGCCGGGAGTAGTTGATCTGGGGACGCTCGGGAACCGTCGGCACGAACTCCATCTTGGCGTCCTGGTAACTGATCAGGTCCATGACCCGGTTCCAGGCCGCGACCGCCGGGGTGAGACGCGAGGAGATGTCCATGAGCTGCAGAGGGGGGCAGACGGCGAAGACCCCGGCCACCCCCTCGACCCGGCTGGCACAGTCGAGCGCCGCTCCCCCTCCGAAGGAGAAGCCGCCCAAGACCACCCGGTCGCAGATGGCACTCATCAGCGCGTAGCCGAGGTCCACCGACTCGGCCCACTCCCGGCCGTGGCACTTGGCCAGGTCTTCGGGTGCGGTGCCGTGCCCCTTGAGGCGCACCTGGTAGACCCAAAGCCCGCGCGCGTTCAGGTAGCTTGCCAGCTCCGCGACCTCCTGGGGGGCCGACAGAAAGCCGTGCACCAGCACCACGCCGAGACGACGGGTGCGCCCGCGGCGCAGCACCGGGATCCCCACCGCGCGCTCCTTGGTCTCGCCGGCCCGGTAGTACTCCCGGTAGTCCGCGTCGAACTGCTCCAGGGCCTGCCGCTCCAAAAGGGAGGCAACCCGGCTCTTCACCAGCCAGTTGGGGTGCCAGGCGGTCAGGTGCACCTCGCGCTGCAACTGGGTGAGCGGCACCACCTCGTTGGCGATCACCCCCAAGGGGTTTTCGATGCGTATCCGCTGCAGGTCGAAGGGGGCCGAGAACTTGGAGCGATCCTTGGTCAGTACCCCCTGGTGCCGGGTCAGCACCCCGGTCTCGATGGCCAGCATCACGAAGTCGCGGTACTTGTGGTAGCGGTCGTCGGTCAAAAGCGGGACCTGACCGGTCCCCAGGCTGTCGTGGCAGGTGACCTGGCTCGTCTGCAGGTGTTCCGCGGCGAGCAGGAACACCTTGCGGCGGAAATCGTCCTCGCGGATGGTCTTGAAGGGGAGCGCGCGCAACAGCGAGGCGAACAGGTGGTCGTGGTTCACCGTGGTGAGCTCGTAGATCGCGGTCATGTAGCTCTGCATGAGCCGGTTGGCGGCGCGTCTCAGTTCGGGGAGCGAGGGGAGCTCGTCGTCGAAGTCGATTCGGTTTGCCGAGCCGATGTCGGCCCGGATAGCGGGGGTCGTGAGGAAGGTGCCTGGATCGAGCGGCTGGCCGAAGCGGATATCGATGTCCACTCCCGAGAAGATCATGCTCCCCTCGGTGAGCATCTCCTCCTTGAGGCGGGGGGAGAGGTCCTTCAAAAAGAGGTCCCCCAGGGTGCTCAGCACGTTTTCCCGGGCCCGGATCGGGTAGTAGGTGAGGTTCACCGGAACGATCCAGCAGGCGCCGGCGAGCACCGGCCCCAGGTCGCCGATCTGGAACAGGCCGCGCAGCCGCTCGAGCTCCGCGGGATCGTGCCGGGACAGGTGCCCCAGGCGCTGGCGGTAGAACTCGGTACGCAGGGCGACGGTCGCCGCGCCGGAGTGGGGGCGCTCGCCGCGCGGCTTCAGCAACAGGCGCCGGCGGAAGACCCCCTTGTCCTTCACCATGCGCCCCTCGGGGAAGATGATCCAGTTGGCCTCGCCGGTCAAAAGGGATTTGACGATGGTGCGGTCGCGGTGCGGGTTCCTGGTGGAGACCGCCCCCATCAGGTCAAGAAACACCTTGAGGGGACTGTCGAAGAGGGAGGCGTCCGCCAGGGACCAGACCGGGGTGTGGGTCAACTGGTAGATGTGGTAGGGGAGCAGCAGGGTTTCGATGCGGGTGAAGTGGTTCACCACGAAGATGACGGAGCCCTTGGGGATGTTCTCCTGCCCGTGCAGCCGCACCCTGAGCTTGGAGAAGCTCTCGGCTAAGGCGATCATCCGGCCGGTGGCAAGGTAGGCGTTGCGGTTCATGGGCTCATCCCGGTTGCGGTTGTGAGGTTTGCCGGGGGAGCCGGCGCGCCCTAACGGGCCAGTGCCTGGCGCAGCCACCCCGGCCGGTTGGTCATGATGGAATCCACCCCGAGCTCTACAAGCCGGCGCGCCGGCCGGGCGCGGTCCACGGTCCAGACGTGGATCTCGTGCCCCTCGCGCCTGAGCTCGGTCACGAACTCCCGGTCCAAAACGCTCCGTTCGCGGCTCGCCAGCCCGTCGGCCCGGCAGCTTCTCAGGGTCTCGAGCACCTGGCGCGGGTTTGGCTGCCAGCTCCCCCGAAAGCGGTAATCGGTGAGCCAGCAGGCCCGGTAGCCCGGGAGGCGCTCCTTCACAGCGGAAATCAGTTCGGCGCTGAAGGCGAGGATCCTAACCTTCTCGGCAGGAACCGCACTACCCAAAAGGGATTCCTCGAGCCTCGGGAGGATCTCGGGTCCGCACTTAAGCTCGAGGAAGCAGCGCTTCCCCTCGGGAAGTATCCCCAGGACCTCGGCAAGGCTCGGGATCCGCTCGCCGCGCCAGCGCTCCCCTTTCCAGCTGCCGGCGTCCAGGCGGCGCAACGCGCCGAAGGAGGAGTCGGCCACCACGAGATCGGCGTCGGCAGTCCGGGCGGTCCGCTCGTCGTGCAGGCAGACGATCTCGCCGTCTTTCGAGAGCCGGAAGTCGGTCTCGATGCCGTCGGCCCCTTCGGCGAAGGCGAGCCGGAAGGAGGCCAGGGTGTTTTCCGGGGCCTCCTGCGAGGAGCCGCGGTGCCCGACGATGAGGGTCGCTCCCGACATCGCCTGCCTCCTAGGGTGCCGACGCCAGCTCGGCGCCGGCGCTCGCCTGCCCCGCGCCCCGGCTCAGGAAGTGACTGTAAAGGGCGCTCGCGCTGATGGTCAGGAACTTGGTCAAGTCCGAATCGCTGCGCGAGGTGAGGATGATGGGGGCCTTGGCCCCCAGGACCACGTTGGCCACCTCGGCCCCCATGGTGAACACCCAGCTCTTGTACAGGAAGTTCCCCCCCGAGATGTGCGGCACCACCAGGATGTCGGCCTGCCCCGCCACCGGGTTCCCGACGATCCCCTTCTTGGCGACCGCCTGCGGGTAGAGGGCGAGGTCGTAGGAGAGCGGCCCGTACACGTCGGCGAGCTCCCAGTCCCGCTCCGAGAGGATGCGCTCCATGAGCGTGGTCGGTATCTTCGCCGAGGGGACCTCGTTCGCCTCCAAAAGCGCCACCTTGGGGCGTTCCACCCCGAGGGAGCGTGCCACGTCGACCGCGTTCTCGATGATGTCCACCCCCGAGGCGGGATCGTCGTGCAAGAAGAGCTCGGGGTTAATCCCGGGATCGGTGAGAAACACCAGCCGTTCCACGCCGGGGAGCTCGAAGATGCTCACGATGGAGAGCCGGCGCCCGGTGCCGATGCCGCGCTCCCGGTTCAGGACAGCCTTTATGAAGGGGGCCGTGTTGATGCTCCCCTTCATGAGCATGTCACCCTTCCCCTCGCGGATCAGGGCGACCCCCGCGCGGGCCGCCTCCTCCTCGTAGCGTTCGGCCGGCACCTCGACATCCAGGTACTCGTAGCGTTTCAGGTAGAGGAGCTCGTTTGAGCACTTGCTGCGGGTGCGCTCGACGCTCCCCACCAGGAAGGCGCGCTCGATGACCCCCTCCTCGATCCCCTTGTTCACCGCGGAGAGCGACACCGGGTCGGGGCAGACCAGGACCACGTTCTGCCGGGGCAAGAGCTGGGCCGCCTCGATGAGGCTCTTCATACCGCGCCCCTGGGTGAGGTGCAGCATCGACTCGCTCTTGTAGATGACCGCCACCATGCGCGCCTGCGGGGTGATCGCCTTCAGGGTGTGCGGCAGCACCGAGTCGAAGTAGAAGGAGTCGCCGGGCTCCAGGCGGTAGGCGGTCTCCCCCACGGTCACCTCGAGCTCCCCTTCCAACACGAAGAGGAACTCCTCGCCGGGGTGCCGGCTTACGTCGAGCTCCTGGCTCTTCTCCTGGAAGATGTCCACGATGAAGGGCTCGAGGTGCCTTCCGGCAAAGGCGGGCGCCAGGCTCTCGTAGTGCAGGAAGTCGCGCCGGGTCACCCCGACCCGCTCGTTCTTGCTGGTCTTGAGCGCCTTCTGCTCCACCTGGTCCTGACCGTAGAGCAGCCGCGAGATCCCGACGCCTAACAGGGTGGCCAACCGGAGCAGTTCCGAGATGGAGGGGGCCAGTTCGTCCGCGAGGACGCTCTCCAGGGTGCCGCGGTTCCAGGTGAGCGCCTGCGCCACGCTCTCCAGCGAGACCCCCTTGATCTCCAGCAGCTCCTTCAGGTGGCGACCGATCTTCATGCCTCCCTCCCCGGGTAGACCCGCGGCTCTTCCAGCCGGGTCAGCACCCTCAGAGCCCCTCCGATGAGCGCCTCGAGCTCGAACTCGCCGGGACGCAGGAAAAGCGGCGCGATGAAACCTACCTTGGCGGAGAGCGCGGCAACCAGCTCCTTACTGTGGGCGAGCCCGCCGGTCAGGACGATGCCGTCCACCGCCCCGTCCAGGGCCGCCGCGAGCCCCCCGACTTCCTTGGCGATCTGGTAGACCAGGGCGTCGAAGATGAGTCGCGCCTCGGCATCCCCCCCGGCCATCCGGTTTTCCACCTCACGCAGGTCCACGGTCCCCAGGTAGGAGTAGATGCCACCCTTGCGGGCGATGAGCGCCTTCAATTCGGGGATCGTGTACACCCCGCGTTCCAGAAGCTCCAGCACGCCGACCACCGGGAGGCCGCCGGTCCGCTCGGGGGCCAGGGGGCCGTCGCCGTTCAGGCCGTTGTTCACGTCCACCACCCGCCCCTTGCAGTGGGCGCCGGCGGTAATGCCGCCCCCCATGTGCACCACGATCAGGTTGATCTCCTGGTAGGGGCGCCCGAGCTCCTGGGCCACGTCGCGGGCCGCCGCCTTCTGGTTCAGCGCGTGGAACATGCTGCGCCGCTCGATCCCGGAGAGTCCCGAGACCCGGGCCACCGGCCAGAGCTCGTCCAAGACCGGCGGGTCGACCACGAAGGCCGGTGCGCCGGTGCGCTGGGCGACGCTGCGCGCTAGTATACCACCCAGGTTCGCGGCATGTTCCCCACTGACCCCGACGCTCAGGTCGTGGGCCAGGGCGTCGTTCACCAGGTAGACACCCCCCTCGACCGGCCGTAACAACCCGCCGCGCCCAACCACGGCATCAAACGCCACCTCGGAAAGCCCCTGGCTCTCCAGGTACCTGTCGATGCATTCCAGGCGGAAGGCAAACTGGTCGCCGACCCTCACGAAGCGATCGATCTCAGCCCTGGGGTGCTCCAGGTTCGCCTTCAGGGTCCGCCCTTCGTGGAGCACCCCGATCTTGGTCGAGGTGGAGCCCGGGTCGATTGCCAGTATCTTCATGACGCGCCTCCTGTTTGATATAACCAAACATAAAATTTGTTTACACCATACAGTGAAGGGCGGCGGGCCGTCAAGCAGAACCCCGCTCCCCGGCACGGTTTTCAGGGATTCCGATGGCACAGTCCCGGACCCGGGGAGTACCGGTACGGCAGAACAGGGTCGCCAGAGTCTATCTCATTTATCATGAGTGCTCAAGTGATCGGCTCCAAAACCCGAACTGAAAAAGGAGACGGCGCTTTCACTGACTGACCATACAGAAGCGGCTGACGAAACTCCAAAAAGGAGCTAATCCAGACTCGGAATTTAAGCGGCCTGAGTAGGTAGTTTCAGCACCCAAAGCGGGTTTAAAGAGTTGAAGCACCGCAGGTTTTAAAACAAAACAAAGTGTATACCGCATCTCCTAGTTTTCCCCCTAGCCTATAAGGAAATACCCGTTACACTTTAGCTTGACAAGCGCACCAGATAGTCAGAATCAGCGGCCAGGCGCCAGCGACATTCAGGCGAGACCGGCACGTGGAGAGCACCATGAAGCAAAAAATCCTGCTGATCGAAGATGACACCTCCAATCGCCTCGGCATCGTCAGATCCCTCTCCGAACTCGGCTTCGCGGTGAGTGTGTCCAGCAACCTGGCAAACGCCGAGGAAGACGTCCTGGCGCGGCGCTTCGACGCGGTCGTCCTGGGAGTTTCCCGCGCCTGCGGCAAGGCTTCCGGCTTCATCAGGGCGGTGCGGGTCTACGACCCGTATCTCCCTATCGTCGTCCTCACCGGCAGCGAGGAGATCGAGGTTGCCGTCGACGCGGTGCGCTGCGGCGCCGACAACGTGCTGGGGAAACCGGTAGACCTCGAGGCGCTGAGCGATGCGCTCAAGGCGCTTTTGGCCGACGAAGCCCGCAGGGTGCCGCGCGGTGCGGGGAAAGTCCCGGCCAGACGGGTCGAGGAACGTTTTTTCGGTACCGGCCCGGCGGCCCGGCGCTGCCTGGAACTGGCCACGCAGGCGGCCGCCGGAAGTTCCCCGGTCCTGATCACCGGCGAGACCGGAACCGGCAAGGGGCTCCTGGCCAAGTGGATCCACCAGAAGAGTTTCCGCGCCACCCGCCCCTTCGCCGCCTTGAACTGCTCCGGGCTTCCCGGCAAACTCGTGCGGGCGGAACTGTTCGGCACCCGCTCCGGCGGACAGGTTAAACCGGGGCTCCTCGAGCAGGCGGCCGGCGGGACCCTGTTTCTCGACGAGATCGGCGACCTGGACCTTGCCGTGCAGGGCGAGCTCCTTGCGGCGCTCACCGCTCGCCCGGGTGTTCCGTTCCGGCTGATCTGCAGCACGAACCACCAGCTCGACGCGCTGGCCTGCGCCGGCTACTTCCTCCCCGACCTCCTCTACTTCGTAAGCGGCAGCGTGCTCAGGATCCCCCCCTTACGGGAGCGGCTGCGCGAACTCCCTAACATCGTGCGTTTCCTGCTGGACGAACTGCGCGGGCCGCAGGCCTCCATCAGCGACGAGGCGCTCGCCACGCTCAAGGGGTACCACTGGCCCGGCAACCTGCGGGAACTTAAAAACGCGCTCGAGCAGGGGCTCATCGTCTCACAGGGCGCCCCCCTGGGCCCGGAGCACTTCAACTGGCTCAAACCCTCCCTCAAGGCGCGGGGCAGTCACCAGATGCTCACCATGAGCGAGGTAAAGGAACAGCACATCGCGGCGGTCCTCAAGCGCACCAGCGGCGACATGAATGCCGTGGCGCACTGCCTGGGGATCTCGCGCGCCACCATGTACCGCAAGCTCAAGCAGTTGGGCAACCGCTCCTTCTAACAGGGCGCCCATCCCCGGTTCACGCCGGACAGGGGATGGGTGCAAACACCTACTCTCCGCTTCTCGTTTTTCCCACCCGCCACTCCGCATTAGCACAGACAAAAATTATATTAAGCTCACCCCCGAGAAATACTCTCAATATCCCCAGTTTCCCTGTCGATATCACTCACAGTAACCAGAATCTGTGGACAGCCTGGCACCAGACCACTTCAAACGTGCAAGCGCGACGCTTTTTAACACTACGAGAAAAAGGGAGGATTGAGATGAACTTGTTTTTGAATCTGAAGCTTGGCGTGAAGCTCCTGTCAGGGTTTCTGACGGTGGCACTCATCGCAGGTTTCATCGGATGGTTCGGCATCAGCAAGATCAACCAGATCGAACAGGCCAGCGACACCATGTACCAGAGGGTGACCCTGCCCTTGGCGGAACTGGGAGACATGGCGGTCGCGTTCCAGCAGGTGCGCATCACCGTGCGTGCCATGGTGGAGACCAACAACCCCCAGGAGAAGACCCAGCACCTCGAGGCGATCAAGAAGCTGCGCGGGGAGGTCGGTGAGAAGGCGGCCACCTTCGAGAAGACCATCCTCTCCGACGAGGGGCGCCAGCTCTTCGAGGAGTTCAAGAAAAGCCGTGCCGCCTACGGGGCGGTGATCGACCGGGTGGTCCCCTTGGCGATGGCCAACAAGGACAAGGAGGCCATGGCGCTCATCAACGGCGAAGGGAGGAAGGCGGCCACCTACGAGAAGGAGATCATCGACAAGCTGCAGGACAGCAAGGTGAAGCAGGCCAAGCTGACCGGCGATGCCAACAAGGCCCTGGCGGTCTCCGCCGCCCGCCTGATGACCGGGGTGGCTCTGGGCGGGGTGCTGCTCGCCATCTGCCTGGGGCTTTTGATCAGCCGCATCATCACCCGCCCGATCAACGCCTGCGTCACCGCGGCGAACCGGATCGCCGCCGGCACCATGGAGGTCGAGCTTGATGCCACCCGCAAAGACGAGACCGGGGTATTGCAGGGGGCCATGCAGCAGATGGTCCTGGCGGTGCAGGCGCTCATCAAGGACGGCATCATGCTCTCCGAGGCGGCGGTCGCCGGCAAGCTCGCCACCCGTGCCGACGCCTCGCGCCACCAGGGTGAATTCCAGACCATCATCTCCGGCGTGAACCAGACCCTCGACGCGGTGATCGGCCCGCTGAACGTGGCCGCCGAGTACGTGGAGCGGATCTCCAAGGGGGACATGCCGCCCAAGATCCGCGAGGAGTACCGCGGCGACTTCAACGAGATCAAGAACAACCTGAACCTGCTGATCGAGTCCACGGAAAAGATCACCGAGGCCGCCAAGCAGGTGGCCGGCGGCAACCTTACCGTCCAGTTGGCCGAGCGTTCCGCCAACGACGAGCTGATGCGCTCGCTCTCCACCATGGTGACCAAGCTTTTCGAGGTAGTAAGCGACGTGAAAGGGGCCGCCGACAACGTGGCAGCGGGGAGCCAGCAGATGTCCTCGGGGTCCGAGGAGCTCTCCCAGGGGGCGAGCGAACAGGCAGCCGCCGCGGAAGAGGCGAGCGCCGCCATGGAGGAGATGTCCGCCAACATCAGGCAGAACGCGGACAACGCCCTGCAGACCGAGAAGATCGCGGTGAAGTCGGCCCAGGACGCCCAGGCAGGGGGAAAGGCCGTCCTGCAGACGGTAAGCGCCATGAAGGAGATCGCCGGCAAGATCTCCATCATCGAGGAGATCGCGCGCCAGACCAACCTCCTGGCACTCAACGCGGCCATCGAGGCGGCCCGCGCCGGCGAACACGGCAAGGGGTTCGCGGTGGTGGCAAGCGAGGTGAGAAAGCTCGCCGAGCGGAGCCAGAAGGCGGCGGCGGAGATCTCCGAACTCTCCTCAACGAGCGTCGAGGTGGCCGAACAGGCCGGCGACATGCTGACCCGGATGCTCCCGGACATCCAGCGTACCGCGGAACTGGTACAGGAGATCTCGGCGGCCTGCCGCGAACAGGACAGCGGCGCCGAACAGATCAACAAGGCGATCCAGCAACTGGACCAGGTGATCCAGCAAAACGCCGCGGCCGCCGAGGAGATGTCCTCCACCGCAGAGGAACTCTCCAGCCAGTCCGAACAGCTCCAGGAGACGGTGGAGTACTTCGACATCGGCCAGGGCAAGGGGAACCGGGCCAGCAAGACGGCAAAAACCGTCGCCAAGCCCGTAGTCAAGAAGAGCGCGGCCCCCGGCGCCAAGCTCACCCACTCCGGCAGCAAGGGAGCGACCCTGCTCATGGGCGAGATGGACGACCAGTTCGAAAGCTTCTAAAAACGCTCAGGCTGCAGCGCTCTCCGGGAAGGGGAGCGCTGCAGCCCCCTCCCCTTCCCCGCCTTACACCTTTTCCTCGTTCCGCAACAGTTCTCCGAGTACGGCAAGCCTCCCAGGGGTCGCGCTCCCCTTGGCACCGGCAAGTTCCACGGCGACCAACCCCAGCTGCCGGTAGAGTTCCGCTACCGAAGGGTCCCAGCTCTCCAGGGCGGCAAGCTGGTGCGTCACCGTCCCCAGGTCGGCGCGGGCTATCGGGCCGGAAAGCGCCCCTGCCGTCCCGATCCGGAAGATGTTGTCCACCGTCCCCGAGACCAGCGGTTCGAGCACCTGCCGCGCCACTTCTGGCTCCACGCCGGCGCGGCCGAAGGCCCGCAGCCCAAGTTCCACCAGCACGGTCAGGTAGTTGCAGGCAAGCACCGCCCCGGCATGGTAGACGGTCTTGAAGGCGGGATCGATGGCGAAAAGCCGGGCACCCAGGGCGTGAAACAGCGCCTCCACCAACTCCAGCGCCGCGGGATCACCCTCCACGGCACACCAGGTCCCGGGAAACTCCGCCGCGGCCCGCAGCGGATCGGCGAAACTCTTTACCGGGTGCAGGGAGGCGATCCGGGCCCCTGCCGCAACAACCGGGGCAAGGACCGAACTGGCAAGCGCGCCGCTGAGGTGGCAGACCACACACCCCTCGGGAAGCCTCCCCGAGGCGGCCAGGAGCTCCGCGCACCCGGCGATCGCGTCGTCGGGGACGGCGACCAGGTAGAGCTCGGCAGGACGCAGGTCTGCATAGTCGGTAACCGGGCGACCGGAGCCGATAAAGCGCGCCCCGGCGGCCCCGCTCTCAGGCGAGAGGGTCAGGATCTCCCCGACCTCGCAGAGCCGGGCCTCGTGCAGGAGGCGCCCGAGGGTGCGTCCCACTGCGCCGCAGCCGATCAGGTTGAGTGTCGTCATGAATATCACCTCGTTAAGCTGGCGGGTCAGGTTACCCGCAAAGCGGCAGGGTGTCAATCAGGAGGGAGGCGGATGCCCCCCTGACGAGAGGGGGGCAGAGGACATCTTGGTCCGTACACAAAAAAGCGCCCCCTCTCTCTTGCGAGGCAGGGGGCGCTTTTGTCGTACCGGATGGGGTGGGTATCACCTACTTGTCGCGTCCTTCCAGGCCGTAGTCGTCTCCCTCGACGCACTCGGTCTGCGCCTCCAAAAACGACTCGAGCTGCGGATCCTTGATGATCTCGGTGACACCGTGGTTCACCGACCAGGCCGCACCGCAGACGCTGCATTCGGTGATCCCCTCGGTGAATCCCTCTGAATGAAGGTTCGTGGCGGTCTGTAACTGGTTCCTGCATACCGGGCATTTCATGGCGATCCTCCTCTCACATCGTTTGCGGGAAGTAAGGGTCCGTCACTTAGAGTATGACGGGTGTTTACTGTTTGGCAAGGATGCCCCTGTAGTTGGTGCTGCCTCAGTGTCACGGACTACCCGCACACTTTCAGTCCCTGCTCGCAAAGATCAGTCGAACTCCAGCTTGTAATAGATATCGGCACCGCTTTCGCTGCCACTTTGGGTTTCGATCTGCCAGTGCCGGAAGATGTCGTAGCGCAGCTGGAAGAGGTTGCCGCCAGTGACCAGCGAGCGGCCGTAGCTCAGGTAGAGTCGAGGGGTCAGGTATTTTCCCACGGTGAGAAGCGACTCTGAGGTCTGCGCCCTGGGGGCCATCCCCGGCGGGGTCATCGCGATCTCCTTGTACCCCATGCGCCCGGTGGTGCTCTGATCCACCGTCTGCAGTCCCAAAACGCTCAGTCCCAGGCGGTCCTGGATCTGCGTCTGCAGGGACTCGGACTGGCCCAACGAGAAAAGCGAACTGGCCGCCCCGGCGACCAGGATCGCCTGATCGGCGCTGCTGCTTCCCAGCGGATGCCCGAGGACGATGTAGGCCATAATGTCCACCTCGGGGAGAGCCGGCTCGGAGTACAGCTTCACTACCTGCGACCCCAGTGTCCCGGCGACCGTCACCCCCGCCTTCACCTCGGTCCCCGCCTTCACATCCGTCACGGTGCGCAGCGCCAGGATGTCCAGGGTGGGGCGTTCCACCGGGTCGTTCACGTAGTAGAGCCGGCCGCGCACGATGTCGAGGTCGATGCCGTAGGTCCGGTAGCGCCCCTTGACCACTCGGATCTCGCCGCGGCTGGTGATGTGGTCGATACCGGCCAAGGCGAGTTCCATCTCGCCTCCCAGGGTGGCATCGATCCCAGCGGCCTTGACCTGGACCTTGTTCCCCAGGACGAGGCGGATCTGGCCGTCCACCTCGAGCGGGAACTTCTTGCCCGGGGCCGCCTCAGGCGCTCCCTCGAGGACCACGTCGGGACTGGTCCCCACGGCGGAGTGGGTGGGGGGACCGGAGATGAGCATTTCCGGCACGGCAATCTCGCCGCGGATGGTCACCCGGGACTCCTCCCCCTCGATGCGCAGGTGCGGCGAGGTGAGAAGCTGCAGCTCGGGAAGGTAGACCGTCTGGAAGCGCTCGCCGTTCAAGACGACGCTGTAGCTCGCCAGCCGCCACCCCTTGAGCCGGAAGAGCGCGTTCCCCTCGAGCTGCCCCGCACCCGATTTCGCCCTGAGCCCCTCGATGCGCACCTCGTCGCTCCCCAACGTCGCCTGGAACCCCAGGTCCTCGACCTGGATACCGGCGCTGGGGAGGTAGGCACCGGCGTTCGCCAGGGTCACCCCGCCGGTCAGGATCGGACTTCCCCAGGTGCCGGCCAGGGCGAGGGCAACCTCGAGGTCGCCATGGCTCTCCTGCACAAGTCCCGGGAAGAGCGAGGTGAGCACCCCCTGTTCGCGGACCCGACCGTTCAGGGAACCGGTGACCGGGGCTGCGGGGTTAGGGGTCACCGGGAGCCGGGCCGGGATCGGGAGCACCAGGCGCCCCTGGGCCGAACCGTACTGTGCCAGCGCAAGATCGAGGCTCCCGGTGAAGCTCTCGCCGCGCCAGTCGAAGCGAAGCGAGGCCGAGCGGAGCTTAGCCGTGAGCTGGGTGCCGCTCCCCTGCCAGCCGGCCTCCCCAGAAGAGAATTCGCTCGTGCCGGAGAGCTCCAGGCGCCGGCCGGGCAGGAGCCTGCCCCGCGCCTCGCCTCCCAGAAGCCCGCTCAGGTTGACGGAACCGGGGAGCCAGGGTTTCAGAAGCTCCGGCTTGATCCCGCCCCAGGCGAGGGCGAACTCGCCGGTCTCGGGGAGCGCGAGCGTCGCGGGTGAGGTGAAGGAGAAGCTTCCCCGCAAGACCGCCCCACCTTCCAGGGCGAGGTTCACGCTGGCGCGGGTCCCCCTGTCGTCGGCGTCCAGGCGCAGTCCCAGGCGCTCCAGGGCGAGCTGCCGCCCCTGGGACTGGTAGACCCCGCTCGCCTCCGCCTCGCCGGCAAGCTGCAGGTGCCCGGGCTCTCCCTTGCTGCCGCGCCAGGCGAAGTTCACCTCGAACTTCTGCAGCTGGGCCGCCAGCGAATCGGTTGCGTTGATCCAGGAACCGCGCCCGTCGGAGAGGGCCAGGTTCCCCTTCAGGTCGAGCCTGCCACCGGGCCTCAGCCTGCCGCTGGCCAGTCCGGCGAGCCGCCCGGTGAGCTGTACCCCCTGGGGGAGAAACGGGCGGAGGAGTGCCAGGTCGAGTTGGGAGACGCGCAGGCTCAGCTCCCCTTGGTCGGAAAGCGCCAGGGCGGCGGGGACCTTCGAGTCGAAGACCGCGGAGGCCGTACCGAGGCCGCCGGAGAGCACCAGGTCGAGGACGGCGTGGCTCCCGGCGCTCCCGCCGTCCAGCGAGGCGTTCAGCCGCTCGATCCCGATGGTCTGCTTGTTGGCGGTAACGGTGCCGGCGCCCTCGACACGGGCAGCAACCTTAACCTTGCCACCCGGCAAGAGGGTGAGGCTCACGGTTCCGGAGCTCACACCGGCGAGCTCGCTGCCCGAGAGCCAGACATTGGCGCGCGCCAGGTTGAGCCTGCTGAAGGTGCCGGCCAGGGTGCCGGTGGAGTCCTTCAGGCTCAGATCCCCCGAGAGTTCCAGCCGTTCCTGCGGCAGGCCGGTCACGACCAGCTGCGCCACCGAGAGCCGCTCGGCGCTCACGGTCAGCGGGGCCGGAGCGGCAAGCTGCCAGGGGCCGACCCGGTCCTGCCCCGAGAACGCGCGGAGGGTCCCGCTCCAGGTGCCCGCCTGGTACCCCCCGGAAAGCGCGAGGTGCGCCGATGCAAGCGGCCCCACGAGCTGGGCCTCGAGCGAGTGCTGCGCCAGGGTGCCGTCCAGGGCGAGCCGGGCGCTCTCGGCGCGGAAGCTGCCGGCCGTCACGCCGGTGAGGGCGGCATCGAGCTGCAGGGGATAGGCAGGGGCCTCCCCCAGGCGCGCCGCGAAGCTCAGCTGTGCGGCGCGGATACCGGCAACGACGAGGCCGGCCCCCGTTCCGGTCGCACTCCCGGAGAGGCGCCGGTCGCGCCAGCGCACCCAGGCGTCGGCGTTCAGGCTTCCGGCGCTGTTCGGGACCAGGCGCGAGAGGTCGCTCACCCGGGCAGTGAGGTCGAGGCGCTGGTCCAGGTCGCCCGAGCCTTTGAGATCGAAGCCGCGCCCGGTAAGCTGCAGGCGCTCTACCCGGAGGCGCTCGCCGGCAAAGGCCGCTGCCAGTCCCCCCTGGAGCTCCTGCCCGTGCAGCCGGCTCTCCAAAAGGCGCCCCTCCACCCTGCCGCGGGGCTGACCCTGTTTCGGGAGGACCAGGTCAGCTGTCAGGTCCAGGTTGACCTGCCCGTTCCAGGTGGTCGCAAGCCGCGCCGGGTTGAGCCCCCGCCCCCCCAGCCGGCCGCGCACCGTGAACGCCTTCCGCCAGTCGAGGTCGAGCGTCCCCGAGAGTGTGCCGTCCAGGGCCTGCCCCGCGATGCGGCTCAGGCTGAGGGCGGTCGCGGTCCCCTGGTAGCGCGCGGCGAGGGCGGCCGTCTGCCAGCCCGGCCCCTGATTTTTCAGGTCAAAGCTGCCGCGGTATCGTTCGGTCGTGCCGGTAAAGGAGAGCGTTCCGGAAAGGCGGGTCGGCCGGTGCAGGAACTCGTTGAGGTCGAGATCCCAGGCGGTGAGGTCGAGGGCGATCAGCGGGGCGTCGGCGGTGAGCGTCAGGCTCCCCCGCCCTCCGAGGGTGCCGCGCTCGCCGGGGCGCACCAACCTGAGACCACGCAGGAGGAAGGCGTGCTGGGTCATGGCGAGGCCGCCGGTCAGCTCGAGGCGCTGCCGGCCGCGGTTTTTCCCTGCCACGGCAAGGGTCCCGGCCAAGAGCTCGGGAGCCTTACCCCCCGAAAGCCTCGCCTGCAGCGAAAAGGAGTCCATGCCGTTTACCGCGGCGCGCGGCACCAGGGCGAGGTCGACCTTGAGGCGCGGGGCGAAGAACCCCGCCGCCAGCTCCCCGGTGGCACGCCCCTGGGGGAGCTGCGCGGTGAGCCCCGTGACGCTCAACTCCCCCTCGCGGTACTCGAGTGAAGCGGCGGCCCGCTGCACCTGCACCGCTTCCTGGGCCTGCTTGCGGTAGCTCAGCTGGCGAACGTCCAGGTGCTCCACGCGGCCGCTCAGGCGCCGGGTCATCCCGGAGAGCCTGGGCCAGGAGAGCACCGGTGCCTTGGTGGAGGAAGGGGTGTCGTCCTGGATAACGACGCCGGAGAGGGCGAGCCGCGACACGGCAAGCCGCCAGTCCAGGAGCTCCCGAGGGTGCCAGACGAGTTCCAGATCCTGTACCCGGACCGAAAGCCTGGGCTTTCCCAGTGTCACTCCCGAAAGGTGCAGCCGGTCCCACAGGCGCCCCTCCACCCGCGCCGCACTCACCCGGTACCCGGCAGCGCCCGCCCCGGTCGAAAGGGCAAAACGGGCACCATCGCTCGTCCCGACCAGCCAGGCGAAGCCGGCGGCCAGCGCCAGCACCGTGAGCAGCACGGCGAGCGGCACGGCGATGGCGAGGTAGCGCGCGAGCCGCTTCATAGCTGGAACCCCACGGTGAACACGATGCGGTAGCGGGTCCAGCCGCTGTCCAGCGGATGGGCCAGGGAGAGGTTCAGCCCCCCCACCGGGGTATAGTAGTGCACCCCGACCCCTAAGGCCTGGTAGAGCTTGATCCGGTTCAGGTCGCTGAAGGCGTTGCCGGTGTCGAAGAAGGTGGAGACCCCCCAGTTTTCGAAGAGGTAGCGCTGCAGCTCGGCGCTCGCGAAGATCAGGTGCCGTCCCCCCACCACCTGGCCGGTGGCGTCCCGGGGGCCCAGGCTCTGGTAGCTGTAGCCGCGCACGCTCTCATCACCGCCGGCGAAGAAACGGATCGAGGGGGGGACATCTCCCAGGGGGTCGGCGAGCAGGGTCCCCCCCAGCCGGGAGCGTAGCTGCAGGGCAAGGCGCCAGGGGAGCGGCAGAAGCGCGTTCCCCTCGACGATCGCCTGGGCGAGGGCCGAGTCCGAGCCGAGTGCCGGGTGCGCCCCCCTGAGGTCGACCATGTAGCGGTAGCCGCGGCGGGGCCGCACCAGGTTGTCGAAGTACTCCTTCGAGAAGCGAAAGCCCGGGAGCACCAGGCGCGACGTGGAGTCCTGGGCGCCGATGGTGAAGCGCTCCTCCTGCACCTTGACGTAGGCGGTCCCTAACTCGCCCCGTTTGAAACTGCGGTTGCGGTCTACCTCGACCGCGACGAGCTTGCTCTGGTAGGTCCCCACGTCCTCCTGCTGCAGGTTCAGCTGGAAAACCGTGGAGGTCTTGATGTCGCGGGGGCTGGGGATGGTGTAGCGGCCGGCGAAGCCTTGCAGGCGCTGGGCGGCGTAGAGGTTGAGGTCGAGGTCGTGCCCGAGGTGGAAGAGGTTCAGGTCCCGGAAACGGACCGTGAAGCGGGCCCCGGTATCGGTACCGTACCCCACGCCGGGACGGATGCTGCGCCGGGGCGCGGGGGCGAGCACCACCTGGACCGGCACCTTGTGATCCCGGGCCTGCTCCTTCTGCGGGTTCACCACCACCTGTTTGAAACGCTCGGAGTTGGTGAAGTTGAGCTGGGTCTCGGCAAGCTTCGCGTTGGAGAAGACCTCTCCTTCCTTGAAGGTCACGAAGCGGCGCAGGTACTCTTCGGGGTAATCCTGAGCCCCCTCGATGCTGACCCCATCGAAGTAGTAGCGCGGCCCGGTCTCCAGGGTAAGCGCGATGCGGGCCTCCACCTCGCCCGGGGAGATGCGGATCTCGTGGCGGGTGAAATCGGCATCGAGGTAGCCAAGCGACACCGCGGTCGCCTTGAGCCCCCCCTTGGCCCGGTCGTACTCCGGTTGCAGGAGGATGTCCCCCTTGGCGAGGGGAAAGGCGCGCGAGAGGCCGACCAGTTCCGAGGTGCCGGCCCCGGGACCGGTGACCCCCACCTCCACCTGGCTCACCCGTACCGGCGTCCCCGGCGCCACCCGGACCAGGAGCCGGTAGCGCCCCCGCCCACGGTCCTCCTCGACGGAGACCCCGACCACGGCGTGGTAGTAACCGAAGGGTTCCAGGGCCTGCCGGGCCTGCTCGGCGGCACGCCCCGCGAAGCGGTCCAGCCAGAGCCGGTCCACCTTGCCGTCGCGCACCAGCCCGGGGGGGAGCGCGAGAGCCTGCTGCACGTTCTTAAGCGCCTCCCCCTCCACGCCGGTCACCTCGAGCTCGAGCGGATCGGCGGCGCACGCCGGGCCCACCACCCCGAGAAGGAGCACCAAAGAGCAGACGATGAGGGGGAGCTTTGCGAAGCGGAACATGGCGGCAGCCTTTGCGAGAAAAGTAGCGCCGGGAGCGCGGGGCCCGGCGGGACGCTGCAATTCTACCACCTATCCTTAACGCTGCAGGTATGCCGTTTGGACTTTCATTGGAAAAAAAACGATACATCCCGCACCGTTTTGGTCCACCGCACGCATCCTCATGCAGCCTGTCCCAAAGAACCATATGTAATTCCGGAGACTTGAGCACCAGGGAAAAGCGAGGTGCCACCGATCTCCGTCTACCTGCCTAAGCCGTGCCAGTCTGATATAATGAACCCAGGTTCAATCCCCCCAAGGGAGAGCGGCATGTCAGAGAACAACCACAATGGCGAGGAACTACTGCGCATCCGGGAGATGATCATCGACGACCTCTCCGAGGTGTTTCACATCGGGGAGGAGCTCTTCACTGCCGAGTACTCGCAGAGCCTGTACCGGACCTGGGACGAGTACGAGATCACCACCCTGTTCAACTCGGACAACGAGCTGTGCATCGTCGCCGAGCAGGGGGAGCGTCTGCTCGGGTTCGCGCTGGGGACCACGGTGAAAAAGCACAACAGCCCCTGGAAGTACGGCTACCTGGTCTGGCTCGGGGTGCGCCGGGAGCTCCAGAAACTGCAGGTGGGCGAGCGGCTCTTCAAGGAGATCGTGCGCCGCATGAAGGAGCAGGGGGTGCGCATGGTGATCATCGACACCTCGGCCAACAACAAGCCGGCCATCAACTTCTTCGTGAAGCACGGCTTCGACAACATCCAGGAGCACGTCTACATGACGCTCAACCTGTCGCGCAGGCACAAGAAGAGACCGGTGAAAAAACCATGAACGAGCGTCTTGAACGGGTACTGGCCGCCGTCGATCCGGTGCGGCTCAAACAGAGCTTCCTGGAGCTCCTGGACCTCTACTCCCCTTCCGGAAAGGAGGAGGACATCCAGCTCTACCTCGAGGAACGGCTCACCCGGGCGGGGTTCACCGTCCGGCGCCAGGAGGTTGAAGAGGAGCGCTACAACCTGGTGGCCACCATGGGGAAGGGAGAGCCGGGGCTTTTCCTGGTGGGGCACGTGGACACGGTCCCGGCCTGGGACCTGGAGGAGTTCGGGGCCCGCGAGGAGGGGCCAACCGTCTTCGGGCTGGGGAGCGCCGACATGAAGGGGGGGTGCGCCGCTATGCTCGAATGCTGGCTCGCGCTCAGTGAGACACTCCCCGAGGCGGAGCGCCCGTCGGTGGGGCTGCTCTTTGCCATCGGCGAGGAGGAAAACGGCGACGGGAGCGCCCGCTTCCTTAAGAGCTGCCGCCCCCCTTGGGCGGTAATCGGCGAGCCGACCGGGCTTGCCGCCTGCTTCGCCCACTACGGCTACCTCGAGGCGGGCTTCGTGACCCACGGCGTGAAGAGCCACTCTTCGCTTCCGGAATTGGGGCACAACGCGGTGGAGTCGATGCTGCGGGTGCTCTTGCACCTGGGTAACGACGCGCTCTTCCGGCGCGAGGAGTCCGAGATCGTCTACTCGATCCGCGAGATGCGCTCCTCCCAGAAGGGGTTCGTGGTTCCGGACCGCTGCGAGGCCTGGATCGACCTGCACCTCCCCCCCGAGCGCGCGCCGGAAGCGCTGGAAAAGGCGATCCGTGACCTGATAGCCGGCGCCGACCGTTACATCCCGGGGCTCGAGGTGAGCGTCGCCTTCGACTTCGCCTCGGCCGGCTACAACCTGGGGACCCAAAATGCCCTGGCCGAGGCCCTCAAGGAGCTCTACCCGCGGCTCGGGCGTCCGCTCAAGCTCGACGCCTTCCGGTCCCACTCCGACGGGAACCTCTTCTACGCCGCCGGCTGCCGGCCGCTCATCCTCGGCCCGGGGGCGCTCGAGGTCTGCCACACCCCCGAGGAGCAGGTCCCCTTCGCCGAGGTGCTCGAGGCGGCCCGGATCTACGCCGCCCTCTGCCTCGCCTGAATCCCGCCACCCGCGCGAAAAGGCCCGGAACGCTCACGCGCTGCCGGGCCTTATTTTTGCCTGCCGGGTTGAACCGAAAAAACCTACACCTTGAACCACCCCACCATGCCGTCCAACTCTCCCGCCAGCTGCGAGAGTTGGCTCGAGGAGTGCTGGATGTCGGCGCAGGAGCTCTTCAGTTCGTGGTTCACCTGGGCGATGCCGTCCATGTTGTCCGCAACCTGCACGCTCGTGGAGGACTGCTCCTCGGCGGCCACCGCGATACGCTGCACCATGTCGCTGACCCGCTCCACGTAGCTCACGATCTCGCCGATCGCCTTCAGGGTGTCGTCCACCTCGAGCTGCACCCGTCCCACCGAGCTGCGCTCGTCCTGCATGAAGCGCACGGAGGCGGCCACCGACCCCTGCATGGTCTTCACCGTCTCGGAGATCTCGCTGGTCGCCACCGTGGTGCGCTCGGCCAGGTTGCGTACGCTGTCGGCCACCACGGCGAAGCCGCGCCCCTGTTCTCCGGCCCGGGCCGCCTCGATGGCGGCGTTCAAGGCGAGCAGGTTGGTCTGGTCGGCGATGTCGTTGATGAGCGTCACCACGTTGCTGATCTCCTGGGACTGCTGCCCCAGGCTCTCCACCTTGGCGGCCGCCTCCTTGACCGTCTCGGCGAATTCGGCCAGTTCGAGCACCGTGTGCTGCATCGCCTTTTGCCCCTGCTCGGCGATCTGCCGCATGCTCTGGGCCGCCTCGGAGGTGTCGGAGGAGTTCCGGGCCACCTCGACGGTGGTCTGGGTCATCTCGGTCATGGCACTCGCCGACTGGTCCACCCGGACCGTCTGCGCCTCCGAGCCGCGCTCCAGGAGCTCTGCAGTTCCGGAGAGCTCGCGCGAGTTACGGGCCAGGGAGGCGGTGGCCGCCTTGATCTTGCCGACCATCTCGCGCAGGTTGCGGACCATCTCCGCCATGGCCCCCTGCACCTTGCCGATCTCGTCCGCGTTGTGCACCGAGATCTCCACGGCCAGGTCGCCCCGGGCCACCGACTGGGAGACCTGGATCAGCTGGTTCAAGGGACGCGAGATGGAGCGGTAGACCCAGGCCCCGAACAGGATGCCGAAGAGGACCGCACCGAGGCTGATGGCGCCGATGAGGCCGGTCGAGTAGTGCACCATGCGGTTTACCGAGGCGATCGCCTTCTCCTGGTCCCCCTGTGCCGCGCTCACCGTCTTCTTGCCGCTCTCCGACTGCTTGCGCACCACCTCGCGCAGCTTCGCTGTGGCGGCCTGCGCCTTATCCTCCATCTCGAGGCGGTTGCGCATCTTGAAGAGCACGCCGTCCTTGGCGAAGAGCACCCCCTTGATGCTGGAAAGCGCGCTGCCGGCCCCGCCCAGGGTGGCAATCTCGCGCTTGGCACCCAGGCGGGAGAGCGACTTGGCGAGCCCCCCCTGCAGGGCCTCGATGCGGGCGAAGACGCGGGTCAGCTCGCCCGCCAGGAGATCGACGTCCTTCACCGAGCGCGCCGTGGCGACCCGGGTGGCGAGCGCCTCCACGTTGAGTCCCAGGCTCAAGAGTTCCGAGTTCTCCGCCATGATCGAGGTGGCGAGGTTGCTGGAGCCGAAGTAACCGGTCTGCTTGCGGGTCTCGTTGGAGAGGTTGTCGCTGGCCATGGCCCCTTCCTGCTCCGCGGTCAGGACCACTGCGTTCAGCCGGTCGGTGACCTCGGCGGCCAGGGCGTCGCGCTGCGTGGTATCCGCCCCCTGCTGCCCGGCTACCAGGGTCTGGGCCTTGATGAAGAGCGGCACCTTGACGCTCAGGGTCTTCAGGTCGCCGGCCAGGGTGGGGGATACCTTCAAGAGGTCGTTTTGCTGGGCCTTGGTCAGGGCCGAGTTGCACTTGCCCTGGGCGATCAGCACCGCCTTCTTGTTCTGGGTCTTCAGCACCTCGAAGAAACCGAGCTGGAAGTCCTTCAGGGTGAGCTTCAACTGTTCGACGTTGTGCACCCGGGCCGACACCTCGCGGGTGGCGTCCACCGACCTGGTGTAGGAACTCGAGGCGCCGGACTGCAGCCCCTTGATCCGGTTGTCGAGCTCCTTCAGGCGGTTACTCGCCTCGGCGAGCTTGTCCGAGATGCTGCGCGCCGCGGCCTGGGACTCCTCCTCGGCCTTCAGCCTGCCGTCGGTGATGGTGAACAGCTCGCCGGCGATGGCCGAGAGGTCCTCGTGGGCGGCAAGCTGGGCGTCACCCGAGAGCGACTTGAGCGCCGACTGCCCGGCCTGCACCTCGCCCAGCGCCCGCTCGGCCTCCCCCTTCGCCGAGGCGAAGTCGTTGCGGTTTTTCGCGGCGGCGACCTTGGTGAGATCGGCCGTGGCACCCTGGATGGCGCGCTGGAATTCCACGGTGCGCATCTGGAAGGGGGTGCTGCGCTGGGTGAGATCCTGCAGGCGGCTCTTCACAAAGCCCATGCCTACGATGCTGGTCACCGCGACCGCGGCGATGATCATGATGACGATGACTACGTTGAGGGTGAGTTTGGTTTTTATCGTCATTGCGTGAGTGCTCCAGGTATCCGTTACGGCGAAGATGTCGGGGGGCGCGAGCCCCCCTTAGCAGAAACAGGTGCGGCTACAGTTTGAGGTACTGCTTCCCCTCGCCCTGGATGTAGTCGATGAGCTTTTGCAGCTTGCCGCTCGGTTTCCCCTTGGTGATCAGGTTCACCGGGCGGGAAAACTCCGGGGTATCGACGGCCTTGATGGTGGCGTCGAGCATGCTGGTCGGGCCGAAGGCGATCGATTCGGGGGTGGAAGCGACCTTGTCGCGCACATCCTCGAAGCGGCCGGCATCGAGCACGTCGGCCAAAAACGGCTGGTCGCTCAGGGCGAGTTTGCGGTAGGCGGCGTTGGTCGCCGGGTTGATCTTGGAGAGCACCACGATGATCGGCGCGTCGCTTCCCCCGACCTCTTTCCAGTTCACGATCTTGCCGGTAAAGATACCCAGCAGCTGCTCCTTGGAGAGCTTGCCGACCGGGTTGTCCTTGTGCACTACCGTGAAGATCTTGCTCACCCCGAGCGTAGTCGCCTGGAAGGCCGCTGGATCGGGAACCTCCAGCTTCTCGCTCTTCATGGCCGCCAAGAGATCGGCATAGGCGACGCCGGCCGTCGAGGCATCCAGTTCACCGGCGATGAGCTGCTTGAAGGAGAGCGTCGCGCTGCTGAAGTTGAGGTTGACGGTGATGCCGGAGGCCTTCTCGAAATAGGGCTTCACCGGGCGCATTACGCCATCCAGAGGTGCCCCCCCGCCGCCGACCTTGATCTCCTCGGCTCCCGCCACCCCCGCTTGAACCAGACACAGTGCTGCCAACGCCACGATCATCTTTCTCATGCTGCTTCCCCCTTTAGCTTTGATAAAAATACCCGATAGATGCTGCGTAGTCAGAATTAACCGACAACGGTAGGGCGTTTCCCTAATACAGCCACGTCAGTTAGAAAGCTGTCACAGTTTTCCTCTTTCGCGAACTTACCGTGTCAGTGTTCTTACCTAGAAGTTTGTATACCTTAATCGTCATATCTCAGAAAAACTTTAGTAAAGAATCCCTGTAGGAATCAGTCTTACAATGGAAAATTACTCAATGAATTGGCCTACAAATACAATCTTTCGTTCAAATAAATACTTGATCCAGCGTACCTTAACGGTTAAGCTGACAAACTCTTACCCCCAACGAAGGCGGTTACCTGTGCAACGTTGCATCATGCTGTTCCTGCTGTTGTTCCTTGCCATCCTGCTCTCTCCCGTCCGTTCCGGTGCCGCCGTGGTGAAAACCGGTGCCGAGCTCCTCGCCGAGAGCGGCTTCGCCCCCCTCAAGGGGAAACATTTCGCCCTGATCACCAACCAATCCGCCCTGGTGGGCGGGGTGCACCTCATCGAGCTCCTGGCCCGCCAGGGTGTGCAGCCGGCCCTGATCTTCACCCCCGAACACGGCCTCACCGGCAGCGCCGAGGACGGCGTCAAGCTGAATGACTCCAGCATCCACGGGATCCCGGTGAAGAGCCTCTACGGTGCGGTGAAGCAGCCGCAGCCGGCCGACCTGAAGGGGATCGACCTCCTGGTGTTCGACATCCAGGACGTGGGGGTCCGCTTTTACACCTACATCTCCACCATGGGGCTCGCCATGCAGGCCGCAGCCCAAGCGGGGATCCCCTTCTGGGTCCTGGATCGCCCCAATCCCCTGGGGGGCGACGACGTGGCCGGTTTCGTGCGCCGCGAGCTCCCGGCGAGCTTTACCTCGCTCTACCCGATCCCCATCGCCCACGGCATGACCGTCGGCGAGTTGGCGCTCATGATCAAGGGGGAGGCGATGCTGCCAGGGCTCGAGCACCTCGAGGTGAGCGTGGTGCGCATGCAGGGGTGGCAGCGCTGGATGCGCTGGCCAGACACTGGGCTTACCTGGGTGGCGACCTCACCCAACCTGGCGAGCTTCGAATCGGCGCTGCTCTACCCCGGGATCGGGCTGTTGGAGGGGACCAGCGCCTCGGAGGGGCGCGGCAGCGAGGCCCCCTTCCAGGTGGTGGGGTGGCCGGGACTCGACCCGCAGGTGCTGGCGCAGCGTCTCAATGCCGAGCAGCTGGCGGGGCTGCGCTTCGAGCCGGTCCGCTTCACCCCGGTGAGCCAGCCGGGAAAATCGAGCGCCCCGAAGTACAAGAACCGCGAGTTGGGCGGGGTGCGCATCGAGATCAGCGACCCGCACCGGGTCACCCCGGTGCAAGTAGGCGTTGCGGTGCTGAGTGCCCTGTACGGGACGCTCCCCGAACCGGCACGCCGGGTGCTGTTCCGCCCGGGGTTCGACGACATGGCCGGTTCCTCCGAGCTGCGCCAGGGGGTCCTGGCGGGACTCCCGGCCGCGGCGGTGAGTGCCCGCTGGGGAGCCTCGGTGCAGCGTTTCCGCAAGGAGCGCCAGGGCTACCTGCTCTACGAAGAGGGTCAGGCACCCTAGAAGACGCGAGCCGCCGGCCGCACCTGGAAAGCCCCGCCCGAAAAGCGGGGCTTTTTTGCACCCACGGGCCGGTTTCCGAAAAGCGCCTTGCTCCCGGGCGCTTACCTGTTAAGGTAGTAGCCATGATCGAGCTCAGAGAACATTTCCCCCTCGCCCCCTGCACCACCTTCGGCATCGGCGGGCCCGCCCGCTTTTACGCCGAGGTCGCCGGCCTCGCAGAGCTGCGCGAGGCACTCTCCTTCGCACGCGCAGAGGGGCTCCCCTTCTTCCTCATGGGAGGTGGCAGCAACCTCCTGATCAGCGACGCGGGGTTTCCCGGGCTGGTGATCAGGAATACCGGTCGCGCACTGAACCGGGAAGGGACGGATGTGGAGGTCGAGGCGGGGGTGGTTCTCATCGATCTGGTGCGGAGCTGTGCCAGCTGGGGACTTGCCGGGGTGGCAACGCTGGCGGGGATACCTGGGCTGGTGGGTGGTGCGCTGCGCGGCAACGCCGGAGCCTACGGCGGCTCGCTGGGGGAGGTCTGTACCTCGGTGCGGGTGCTCGACGCGGGGAGCCTCGAGGAGCGCATCGTGAGCCGTGCGGAGTGCCGCTTCGGCTACCGCGACAGCCGCTTCAAGCAGGACCCGGCCCTGGTGGTGCTGGGAACCCGGCTCTCCCTTGCGCCGGCACCGGTCGAGGAGCTCGAGGAGCGGGTGGCGGAGACCCTCGCCAAGCGGGCGGCACGCCGCCTGGATTGCGAGCAGAGCGTCGGCTCCTACTTCACCAATCCCGTGGTGAGCGACCGGGCGCTTGTCGCGCGCTTCGAGGCCGAACAACGGGTTGCGGCCCGGGAGGGGAGGCTTCCCGCCGGCTGGCTCATCGACCAGGCGGGGCTGCGCAACCTCCGGGTGGGGGGCGCCCAGGTAAGCGGGATCCATGCGAACTACCTGATCAACACCGGGGGGGCGAGCGCGCGCGACGTGCTTGAGCTGGCGCGCCTGGTCAAGGAGCGGGTCCTGAGCCAAACCGGGGTGCGGCTCGTCGAAGAGGTGAGCCGGATAGGTTTCAGCGCCGGGGAGCTTGCCGACTAGGCCGCGACCAACTCCGCGCTCACCGCGCGGAACTCGGCGAGCCCCTGTTCCAGCCGGGCAAAGAGCCGGTCCTGACCGGCCAACTCCCCCGCCTTGGCGCGGGTCTCCATCTCCAGTGCCACCGCGCGCATCGCCTCCGCCCCTATGCTGGCGGCGGCCCCCTTGATGCTGTGGGCCTTAAGGTGGATGCCGGGCCCGTCCCCCTCCCGGATCGCCACCCCCAGCGCCGCCAGCAGCTCTTCGGTACTCTGCAGGTACTTCTCCACGAACATCCCCAGGAACGCCTGATCCCCCCCGATACGCTGCAAGAGCCCTTCCCGGTCGAAGACCACCGGCGCGGCGGCCCCAGCCTGCCCCGGCTCGGGCCGCCGCTCTACCGTCCCCTGCACCTCCCGTGGCGGCTCGGCTGCCTCCCTGGCGAGTGCCGGGATCCAGCGCTGCAGCATGGTGCGCAGCTGGTTCAGGTCGAAGGGCTTGCTGAGGTAGTCGTCCATGCCTGCTGCCAGGCAGCGCTCGCGGTCCCCGGCGATGGCGTTGGCGGTGAGCGCGACGATGGGGATGCGCGGGAGCCCCTCGCGCGCCTCCCACTCCCGGACCACCGTGGTAGCTACGAAGCCGTCCCGGCGCGGCATCTGGCAGTCCATGAAGATCAGGTCGTGCCCGCCGCGGGCCGCGGCCTCCGCCACCACGATACCGTCCTCGGCCAATTCCATGCGGCACCCCAGGAGCGTGAGCATGTGGCGCACCACCTCCTGGTTGACCGGGTTGTCCTCGGCGACCAGGATGGAGGCGTCGAAGGAGACCGGCGTCGGGTCCGGGGAACGCTCGCCGGCGCCGCCCCCCTCCCCTGCCAGTACCGAGCTGAGGCACTCCTTAAGGCGGGCACTCCCCAACGGCTTGTTGAGAAAGCGCAGCACCCCCGCGTCGAGCGCCGCCTGGGCCCGCTCTTCGCTCCCGAAGGAGCTCAGCATCACCAGGGGGAGCGCGGCGAGCGCCGGGTCCGCCTTGATGGTGCGCACCAGTTCGATGCCGTCCATGCCCGGCAGGAAGAGGTCGAGAAGCGCCACCTCGAAGGGGTCACTGCCGGCCGCCTGGCGCAGGAGTTCGAGCGCCTGGGGGGCGTCGCCGGCCAGGGAGCTGCGCATCCCCCACCCCGCGACCTGGTGCTGCAGCACCTCGAGCGTGGTCGGATTGTCGTCCACCAGGAGGATCTTCACGCCGTCGAGTTCCGGGACGCCGTGGTGGTCCGGCTGAGCCGGGAGGTCCTGCTGTTTCAGACGTGCCGTGAACCAGAAGGTGGAGCCGGCTCCCAGCTCGCTCTCCACCCCCAGTTTCCCTCCCATGAGGCCGGCCAACTGGCGCGCGATGGCGAGCCCCAGCCCGGTGCCGCCGTAGGTACGCGTGGTCGAGTAGTCGGCCTGGGAAAAGCTGTCGAAGATGCGCTCCTGCGCCTCGGGGGCGATCCCGATACCGGTGTCGGTAACGGTGAAACGTAGCAACACCTCGTCGCCCAGCCGCTCCGCAACGCCAACCCGCAGTTGCACCTCCCCTTCCCCGGTAAACTTCACCGCGTTCCCCACCAGGTTCACCAGTATCTGGCGCAGCCGTACCGGATCCCCCTCAACCAGGCGGGGCACCCCTTCATGCACCAGGGCGGTGAGCTCGATCCCCTTGCGCTGCACCCCCGGCCCGAACATCTCCGCCACCTCGTCCAGCGCCTCGACCAGGTCGAAGGCGACCGTCGCCAGCTCGAGGCGCCCCGCCTCGATCTTGGAGAAGTCCAGGATGTCGTTGATGATGGAGAGCAGTGACTCTCCCGAGCTGCGCACCGCCTCGGCAAAGCCCCGCTGCTGGCCGGAGAGCCCGCTCTGCAGCAAAAGCCCCACCATCCCGAGGACGCCGTTCATCGGGGTGCGGATCTCGTGGCTCATGTTGGCGAGGAACTGCGACTTGGCGAGGTTGGCGGCCTCGGCCGCCTCCTTGGACAGTTTGAGCTTGTCAACCGTCTGGCTCAGCTCGGCGGTGCGCTCCAGCACCTGGTCCTCCAGCTGGTCGCGCTGGGCCGCCAGCCGCGCTTCGCGATCCTCGATCTGGCCGAGCATCTCGTTGAAGCCGTCGATGAGGGTTCCCAGTTCATCCTCGCCCTGTTTTTCGGCGCGCACCGAGTAGCAGCGCTCCTGGGAGACCCGCTTCATCACCTGGGCCAGGTGCAGGATCGGATCGGAGATGACCCGCTGCAGCCGGGAGGCCAGGAAGTAGACCAGGGCCAGGCCGCCGAGCATGACGGCGACCACCAGGCCGAAGAAGCGCAGCAGCCGGTCGGCAAGCTCGCGGCAATCCGAGCGCAGAACCACGGTGCCGATCTGCTGGCCGTCCAGGACGATCGGCGCCGTGCCGTAGAGGTCGGAGGCAAGGGCAAACGGAGAATCGGCTGCCCGTACCTTTGCGAAAAGCCGGGCGGTATCGACCCGGATGCCGTCGGAGCCGGTGACCACGAAGCCGAGCCCGGCGGGCTGCACCCCCTGCCCCAGGTAGCTCGCCAGTACCGAGCCGTCCTTCAAAAGCACGAAGGCTGCCATGATGGAGGGTTTGGCACGCAGCCCCGAGAGGGTCTCGGTCGCCGCGACCCGGTCGTTGAAGGCGACCGCGGCCGAGGTGTTGTTACCAATGATCTCCGCCAACGCCGCCATTTCGGCACGGGCACCGGTGCGGAACTGGGTCGCCTCGTTGAACACAAAGGCGCAGGCCACCACGGCCAGCACCGCGCAGTTGGTGAGCACCAAGAGCGCGATCAGCTTGCGCCGAATCGAAAGGTTTTTCAGGTTGGGAAGCATTCGTATCATTCCAGCACCTGCCTGGCCAGCTTGAGCAGCTGCGAACTGATCCTGAGACGCACCCTGGTGGCTGCGGCCATATTCACCTCGAAACCGACCCTATTTTTCACCGAGACCAGGTTGATCATCCCCCCCGCCTGGCAGAACCCTTCCTGGTCCGCGACGGTGAGCACCCGGTAGTTCTGCACCGTCTTGAGGATCTGTGCCAAGCGCCCCCTCTCCGAGGCGCTGATAAAGAGCAGGTCGCAATCCCGGGCCTCCTCGGGGGTACGCAGGTGCACCACCGCGATGCGCCGCCCCTTGGCGGTCTTGCCGCGCACCTCTTCGATCGCCTCGCCGAACGGGTCCTTGCCGAGGATCCCCAGGGTCAAGCTGCCGGACGAGGTGGTGCTGTCGCTGGGCCACTCGACGAATTTCAGGAAGTTGTACAGAAATGCCGCCTTCACCTGGTACTCCGCACTACCCGCCGCGCGTACCGGGCCGGTAAGCCCCACGAGCAGGCCGACCAGCAGCACCAGGGCGCCGGCGAGCGTGCAGAGCCGCCGGAGTCGACCTCCTGCGCCGCTTGGTGCACCCGTTTTATCTGCTGGCGTGGTTGTCATGGAACCCCAAAACCGGTTAAGTCGACGTTAAGGTAAAACTCCAGCATCAGTAACGACAGGAAACGAGCATACACTCGGGAGAGCGCCGCAGCCGGGATCTCCCGGATCGGCAGGCTTCCCCGCTCTCCATCCCGCTCCAGGAGAAGAGGAACTCTTTGTCACTTCTCGGTCAGTCCGTGAACAAACTTGAATAGATACCGTGACCAGCATGGAGAGTATGGCTATTTTTCCTACAAGGGGTCGGCTGGAAAATTCAGGAGGGAAAACAGCTTGCGGCACAGCTGGCGCAAGGGACAGTTGCGGGGCGAGGGAGGAAGTAGCCGCCGGTGCGGCTACTTGGGGGACGGCTTGCTGAAAAAAGACTTCATACTTTCGACTTCCACCAGCACCTGGCGCGAGAGCTTGGCGTACTCCTCGGGGGTCTTGGCCAGCTCCAGGTGCCCCATCAGGTCGGAGAAACGGCGCAACTCTTTGAGGCTGTTCTGCTCCACGAGCTTGGGCATCAGGGTCTGCCAGGCGAGGTGCATGCGGATCACCACGTTGGAGAGCTTGTCCAGCTTTTTCACCTCACTCCAGATCTCCAGCTCGCGGCCGTTGTAGTCGAGCAGCAGCACCTCGGTTGGCAGCACCGGCTTGAAGGGGACCGCGACCGTCGCCGCGATCAGGGTGATGCGGTTCGAGTAGCGCATGGTGTCCAGGCGGTTTTTGGTCTGCACCGCGGTGTCCAGGTCTGCGATGGTGCGTCCCAGGCGCGGCAGCAGGATGCTGTTCCCCTCGTCCTGGAGGTAGTCGAAGGCGGCGGCATTCTTTTTGAGCAGCTCGAACTTCTTGGGCACCCGGTCCATCTTGCCGGCGAGGGCGAGGGTGAAGATCTCCACCGCCGAACCGGACAGGGTGTCCAGACCCGAGACGATGAAGTTGGCGCGGCCGGTGGGAGCGAAGACCTTGGCAGGTTCGCGGGAAGGTACCGGGGCGGCTCCCACGGCCCGGGCCGGTACCGGCACCAGGGCGGCCACGGTGACCGCGGCAAGTACCAGCCAACGCAGTGAGGTGGTAAGGGTGGCGCCAAGACATCTCGGGTAGGTCATGCAGGTAGTTCCTTTGCAACGAGCGGGAGGCTCGACGTGACAGACGGGCTTTGAAGGGGCTCCAGGCGGCTTATTTGGCCGGCGGGAGAGAACAATGTAGCAGGATCAGCGGTTTGGGGCAAGATCTCACTTGTGCTGTATCGGTACCGGACCGGAACTACTGGAGAAATTTTTCAGGGTTACCTCAGGTGCGGCTTGCCGGCTGCCTTAAGGACCAATGAAAAGCCGGGAGCTTTGACTCAGCTCCCGGCGCGGGTCTATTTCATCGTCGAGTAGGTGTGCAGCAGCTGTTTTAAGTGTTTCACCTCGGGAGTGGCTTTGCCCCCCTTGCCGGAAAGGACGTCGGCGGCACGTACACCGCCTCCGTAGTATTCCGCGGTAGCGTCCTCATCCACCTGCAGGGATGCTCCTTCCAGGGAAACCCCGGCAAAAAGACCGCGGCTGCGCGAATAGGAGAGGATCTCGCTCTTCAGCATGATATCGGTGGCGGCCTCGGCGCTGCGCCCCACCGGGCCGGCAGCCACGGCGGCGTCCGCACCCAGGGTGAATTTACCCTTCAAGAGTCCCTCTACGCCTTTGCGGTGCTTGAAGACCAGGATGACGTCGGTTGCCTGTCCCCCTACCTGCCAGCCGATACTGCCGCCGGTCAGGCTCACGAAAGCCGGATCACTCCAGCCGCCCCCTTCCTGGCGCACCACGACCACACCGGTGCCGTGACGCCCTCCCACGATAAAGGCCCCCTTGATGGCGTCCGGGACGATGACGATAGCCTGGGCATCCCGCAAAAGTGCCGGCGGAATCCCCTTCTCGGGAATCTTCATGATGGTCTGCAGCACGTTGGCCGAATCCCTGACGTCCTTCACGTTATCCCTGGCCAGCGCAGCGGTGGTCAGCGCCCCGATGAGCAGCAGGGCGAGCGCTGCCACGGTGATGCTTCTTACGACCTTCATGGTGTACCTCCTTGTGGTACCGGATCGGGATCGCCCCTTCCGGCTACTTGCTGCTCCACCCTTGGCGTACTCAGTACCTGTGCTCGTAGTGACGGCGTCCGCCGCGATGGTCGCCGGGGTCGCCGAGGATATAGCCCGTCAAGGCGCCTGCGGCACCACCAAGCACCGCGCCCACGGCCGGGCTCCCGCCGGAGATCCCTCCCAAAAGTGCGCCGCCACCGGCTCCGATGGCGCCACCGCTCAAGGTGCCCTGCTGCCGGTTCGACATGCCGACGCAGCCGAACTGCACCAAGGCCAGTATGAGGAGAGTCACGATCCTGATTACTCTCATGGTTACCTCCTTGGACCTGCGGTCCGGCGCTACTGCTGGCTGGTGGCCAGGGGTCGGTCCGCAATCCCCGTTTTAAGTTTCGGTTTCACCAATTGACGCCAAACCACCCGCAGTACCGGCATGTCGACATCGTCCGGATTGTTGCGGTAGTAGGCGTCCACCGCCTGGATGATGGTACTCATGGGGACCCCGCGCAACCCCTCGGCCAGTTTCGCGGTAAAGTCCGGCCGCTTGAGTTCGGGGTGCCGCTGTACCACGTTCTCCTCGATGGTGACCACGTGCCCCACCCCCCAGATGAAGGCGACCTTGGTGTCGAGCTGCAGCGTCTGCCATTCCTCCCCGGTCAGGACCGGCATTTCCTCGAGCTCCCGGCTCAGGTCGGTCGGCGTCATCTCCTCCACCCCGAAGGCTGGCCGGCCGCCGAACGGGACCACAAGCAGCGACCACAGGCCACAGACAAGAGCCAGTTTCACGCGCATCCTCATATTCCACCTCCCTCAAGCAGAATCATTAGCATCTTTTAACTATTGATAGCATTACCGCTGCGCAATGTCAATGAAAGGGGTCTCATAGGAGGTAGTGCGCCACATCCGGAACAAAGAGAGCATCTCAGAGTCCCGGAACTGACTGACAGACGAGGTAGAACGCGGTAAAGGGCAGGACTGCTAGGAACAGGGAACAGGGGGAGACTGGTTGGGCAACGAGGAGTAAGCGTCAAGCAGAGAGAGAACAGCGCCAGGAGGTGCTGTCAAATGGTACAGGCAAGGTGGCGCCAACGCCTGGCGCCACCTCGCGGGGGAAAAGCTATTGGGGAAGGGTGGTTACCGCAAACGTGGTGTTGTCTATGACGTAGGTTGTGGCATCGACGGTCAGAGAGGTCGTTCCCGTGGCACCCGACGGAATCCGCAGCAAAATGTGATGGTTCGCGAGGCTCAAGATGGGGAAGGTGGCCGTAGAGCTTGTGAAGGATATCACGTCACCGTTGTTGGCGTCGGTCACCGCGAAAGAGGTAGTGTTGCCGCTCATCCTGATGTTGTGCCCTCCCGAGTCCAACGCGTTGAGGAGCCCGGTCGTGATCTGCGTGGTATTTGCGGGCGGGGTGGGGTTGGTACTCGCCGTGAAGGTCGGGGTGGCCATCGTCTGGGTGACCGTTGTGAACGTCCCCGGCTGGGTCCCTATGGTGAGGGTGGATACCTGCGTGCCTCCCAGCACGCTCGAGGCAGTCTGATAGACCTTGACCAGATCCTTGTTCTTTACGGTTCCGGTGAGACTGGTGGCGCGCACGCCATTAATCGAGAAGGCACTGCCGCTCGAGATGCTGACGGAGCCCGCTGTGGAGTTATTGGCGAACCCGGAGATGGTAACGGTATTGGAGGAAATCTGCCCCTGGAGGGGTACTCCGAACTTCGAGGTAAAGCTGAAGGCATTGGGTGTCGGTGCTGGAGTAACTTTGGGGAACCAATCGATGCCACACCCGGAAAAACCGACAAGCGCCAGGAGACAAAGAGCTTTTAACGCAGTATTCACAGCAGCCCTCCCTAATTAACCGAAATCTATTCCGGCTGGATAGTATAGCAAGGGTCCGGCTTTGACAAGCTCAAAGACCGACAAGAGTCCCTATGACAGCCGGACTGAACTCCGTGAGAACCTTTGAGAACCTTAGGGAGCTTTTGCTCCATCGGCCAGCGCCGCGGCGTCCCAGCCGCCGCCCAAGGCGCGGATCAACAGCACGCTCGCGGTCAGGCGCCGGCCGAGGATACTCACCGCGCTGCGCCGGTTGGCGAGTTCGGTACTTTGGGCGACGGTTACGTTGAGGTAGCTGATCACCCCGGCACGGTACTGGTTGAGCGCCACGGTGACGGTTTCCGCCGCGGCGCGCACCGCATCCTCCTGGGCCAGCGCCTCGGCCTCCAGGATGCGCAGCGCGGCGAGGTTATCCTCGACCTCCTGGAACCCGGCCAGGACGGTCTGCCGGTAGTTGGCGACGGTCTGGTCGTAGGCGGCCAGAACCTGCTCGTTCTGCCCTCGGCGCAGTCCGCCGTCGAAGAGCGTCTGCGACAGCACCGGCCCGACAGACCAAAAGTGGCTGGGCCAGCTGAACCAGTCTGCGAAGCTCGTCGACTGCAGCCCCGCAGAGGCCGAGAGCCCCACCGTCGGGTAGTAGGCGGCCTTGGCCACCCCGATCTGGGCGTTGGCAGCGGCCATGCGCCGTTCGGCCCCGGCGATGTCCGGCCGGCGCTCCAGGAGCTCGGAAGGAAGCCCGGTGGGGATCTGGGGGACAACTGACGTGAACTGACGCACCGGGAGCGCGAAGTCCGAGGCGGGCTTGCCGATCAACAGCGCGATGGCGTGCTCGAGCTGGGCGCGCTGCACACCGAGGTCGATCGCCTGGGCGCGGGCGGTCTTCAGCTGGGTCTCGGCCTGGAGCAGGTCGCTCTTCGCCACGACGCCCCCCTTGTAGCGGTTCAGGGTGAGGTCGTAGGCCTTCTGGTAGCTCGCCACCGTCTCGTCCAGAAGCTTCTGCTGCAGGTCCTGGACCCGGAGCAGGAAGTAATCCTGCGCCAGTTCCGCCTGGGCACTCAGCCGGGCCGCCGCCAGGTCTGCCTCGCTTGCCTGGTAGCTGTCGCTGGCCGCCTCGACGCTGCGCCGGATCCGGCCCCAGACGTCCGCTTCCCAGGAGAAGTTGAAGGGGAGCGAATAGGCCGTGCCGCTCACGGTACTGCTCTGGCTTCCCCCGGAGGCGTTCGTGGTGGTTACGCCGCGTTGCGAGCGGGTAATCGAGGCGCCCACGGTGAGGGTCGGGAAGTACGCGGCACGCTGTTCCTGGATGATGGCGCGGGCCTGACGCACCTGGGCCTCGGCGGCCTTCAGGTTCTGGTTGGAGATCACCACCTGCTCTTCCAGGGCGTTCAGATCCGGATCGTTGTAGAGCTGCCACCAGGTCGCGCTGAGCTTCCCGGTGCCGCCGGGCTCGGCGAGCTTCCACCCCTTGACCTCCTTGAAGGCCACCGGTACCGGGGCCTCGGGACGGACGTAGTTGGGCCCCACGGTGCAGGCGGCGAGCGCCGGCAGGGCCAGGGCGAGGAGCAGGCTCAGTTTTTTAAGACGGTCGGTCATGGTCAGTTCCTTATCGAGGACCTAAGGGACGCAAAAAGGACCTCAGGGACACAAAATAACGCAAAAATCAGTGATCGGCATCCGGGGCGAGCTGGTTGCGGCTCTCCTCGTAGAGGCGGCGCGTTTCGCTTCTGCCGCGCTTTTTATCGAGCCAGGCACGCAGGCGGTCCAGGTAGAGGTAGACCACCGGCGTGGTGTACAGGGTCATCATCTGGCTGAAGATGAGCCCCCCCACGATGGAGATCCCCAGCGGGCGCCTGAGCTCGCTCCCCACCCCGGTACCCAGCGCCAGCGGCAGTGCACCGAAGAGCGCCGCCATGGTGGTCATCATGATGGGGCGAAACCGCAAGAGGCAGGACTCGAAGATCGCCTCGTCCGGTTTCTTCCCCTCCTGGCGTTGGGCGGCCAGGGCGAAATCCACCATCATGATGCCGTTTTTCTTGACGATGCCGATGAGGAGGATCACCCCGATGATGGCGATGAGGCTCAGGTCGGTCTTGAATAAGAGCAGCGCGAGCGCCGCCCCCACCCCCGCCGAGGGGAGCGTGGAGAGGATGGTCATCGGGTGCATGTAGCTCTCGTAGAGCATGCCGAGCACGATGTACACGGTGACGAGCGCCGCCAGGATCAAAAGCGGCTCGTTGGCGAGCGACGCCTGGAAGGCTTGCGCGGTGCCGGCGAAACTCCCCTGCACCCCGGCCGGCATGCCGACCTCCCGCGCCGCCGCCTCGATCGCCTTCACCCCTTCGCCGAGCGCCACCCCCGGCGCCAGGTTGAAGGAGAGCGTGATGGCCGGGAACTGCCCCTGGTGGTTCACGGCAAGTGCGGAGGCCGTCGGCTCGAAGTGGGTGAAGGTGGAGAGCGGCACCAGGGTCCCGCCGGTCCCGGGCACGTAGATGTCCTTCAGGGTCTCCGGGCTCTGCCAGAAGGCCGGGTCGACCTCCATCACCACGTGGTACTGGTTCAAAAGCGTGTAGCTGACCGAAACCTGGCGCTGCCCGAAGGCGTCGTAAAGCGTGTTGTCGATGGCGGCGGGGGTGATCCCCATGCGGGAGGCGGTGGCGCGGTCGATGACCAGAGTCGCCTCGCGCCCCTTGTCCTGCAGGTCCGAGTTAAGGTCCACCAGTTGCGGCACGGTGCGCAGCTTGCGCAGGAGCCGCTGCGAGGCGTCGTTGAGTTCGGTCGAGTTGGTCCCCTTCAGGGTGTACTGGTAGAGCGAGGCGCTGATCCTGCCGCCAACCCTGAGGTCCTGCACCGGCTGCAGAAAGGTGGGCGCACCGGGAATCTGGGAAAGCTTGGGGCGCAGCCTCTTGATGACCTCGGAGGCGGTTGCCTTCCGTTTCTCGAAGGGCTTCAGCGCTATGAACATCCGCGCGGTGTTGGTGGTCGAGCCCCCCCCGCCGGTGAAGCCGGTAACGTACTCTACATCGGGGTCCTGGCGGATCACGGCGACCACCCGGGCCAGCTTCTCGCTCATCGCCTGGAACGAGGTATCTTGGGCAGCCTGGATGGAGCCCGAGATGCGGCCGGTATCCTGTTCGGGGAAGAACCCCTTGGGGACCAGGCGGAACAGGAACACGTTCACCACCAGGGTGATCATGAGCACGCCGAGCATGATCCGGGTATGGCGCAGCGCCCAGCGCAGCGTGGTCTCGTAGTGTCCGTGCAGCCAGGTGAAGGAGCGCTCGGAGAAGCGAAAGAGCCAGCCGTGCTCGCGTGGCACTTCCGGTTTCAGAAGCTTCGCACTCATCATCGGGGTAAGCGTCAGCGACACCACCAGCGAGACCAGGATGGCCGCCGAGAGCGTCACGGCGAACTCGCGGAAAAGCCGCCCCACCATCCCCTCCATGAGCAGGATCGGGATGAAGACAGCGATGAGCGAGATGCTCATGGAGACCACGGTGAAGGCGATTTCCTTGCTCCCCTTCAAGGCCGCGTCCAGGGGAGAGAGCCCGGCCTCACGGTAGCGGGTGATGTTCTCCAGGACCACGATGGCGTCGTCGACCACGAAGCCGGTGGCGATGGTAAGCGCCATGAGCGAGAGGTTATCGAGCGAGTAGTCCAGGAGGTACATGACCGCGAAGGTGCCGATGATGGAGACTGCCACCGCCACGGCGGGGATCACCGTCGCCCGCACGTTGCGCAGGAACCAGAACACCACCAGGATGACCAGGACACCCGAGACCATGAGCGAGAGTTCCACGTCCTTCAGGGAGCCGCGGATGGGCGGGGTGCGGTCCAGCACCACGGAGAGGTCGACGCCGCCGGGGAGCGCCGCCTTCAGCTGGGGCAGGAGCGCGCGCACGTTGTCCACCGTCTTGATGATGTTGGCGCCCGGCTGGCGGAACAGGATCACCATGACGGCGGGTTTCGAGTTGACGATCCCCATGGTGCGGATGTCTTCCACCGAGTCCTGGACGCTCGCCACATCGGTGAGCCGTACCGCAGCCCCATTTCGATAGCTCACCACCAGGGGAAGATACTCGGCCGCCTTGCGCAACTGGTCGTTGGAGCGGACCTCCCAGCTCTGGTCGCCCTTTACCAGGTTCCCCTTGGGGCGGTTCACGTTGGTCGCGGAGATGGCGCCGCGCACGTTTTCCAGGCTCACCCCGTAGCGGTTCAGTGCCAGCGGATTCACATCAATGCGCACCGCGGGGAGTGAGCTTCCCCCCACGAAGACCTGTCCCACCCCTTCCACCTGCGAGAGTTTCTGGTTCAGGATCGAGGAGGCCGCGTCGTAGAGTTGCGGCTTGGTCATGGTGTCCGAGGTGAGCGCGATGATCATGATCGGCGCGTCCGACGGGTTCACCTTGCGGTAGGTCGGGTTGCTGGGGAGGTTGGCCGGCAGGTAGCCGCGCGCCGCGTTGATGGCCCCCTGGACGTCGCGGGCGGCGCCGTTGATGTCGCGGTTCAGCTCGAACTGCAGCGTGATGCTCGTGGAGCCGCGGTTCGAGGTGGAGGTCATCTCGGTCACCCCGGCGATGCGGCCGAACTGGCGCTCGAGCGGGGCCGCCACCGAGGTGGACATGGTCTCCGGGTCGGCGCCGGGGAGCGAGGCGCCCACCGAGATGGTCGGGAAGTCGACCTGCGGCAGCGGCGACACCGGCAAGAGTCGGAAGCCGATGATGCCCGCGAGCACCAGCCCGATGGTAAGGAGCGTGGTGGCGACCGGTCGGCGTATGAAGGTGGCGGAGATGTTCATGGTTTCCTAAATGCAGGGACTAGGGACTGGGGATTAGGGACTTGGGGAAACCCAGAAAATCTAAAAACAGGGACTAGGGATTGGGGACTGGGGGTTAGGGAAAAACCCTTAACATCAGCTCCAGCTCCGCTCGATTCCCGAAATCCCGTTTAAGCTTCTCGGGCTTCTCAAGCCCGTCTTCCCCCTAGTCCCTAGCCCCCAGTCCCTAGTCCCTGTTTTTACCCTTTCCTCATCCTGCGCGACATGCGGTCGAAGGCCAGGTAGATGACCGGGGTGGTGTAGAGGGTCAGGATCTGGCTGATGATGAGCCCCCCCACGATGGAGATCCCCAAGGGACGCCTCAACTCGCTCCCCACGCCGGTTCCGAGCGCGAGCGGCAACGCGCCCAACAGCGCCGCGAAGGTGGTCATCATGATCGGCCGGAACCTCAAAAGGCAGGCCTGGTAGATGGCCTCCTCGGGGCTCTTCCCTTCCTTCCTCTCGGCCTCCATGGCGAAATCGACCATCATGATGCCGTTTTTCTTCACGATCCCGATCAACAGGATGATGCCGATTACCGCGATGATCGAGAGCTCGCTGCGGCAGACCATGAGCGAGAAGACCGCGCCGGCACCCGCCGAGGGGAGCGTGGAGAGGATGGTAATCGGGTGGATGAAGCTCTCATAGAGCACCCCCAGGACGATGTACACGGTGATAAGCGCCGCGAGGATCAGGAGCGGTTCGTTGGTGAGCGAATCCTTGAAGGCCTGCGCGGTCCCCTGGAAGCTCCCCTTGATGCTGGCCGGCAGCCCCATCTTGGCGGTCGCCTCCTCGATGGCGGCCACTGCCCCGCCGAGCGACACACCGGGGGCCAGGTTGAAGGAGGCGGTCACGGCGGGGAACTGTCCCTGGCGGTTCACCACGAGCGGCGTGGTCCCCTCGCTGGCGCGGGTCACCGCGGAAAGCGGCACCCTGCCGCCGGTCGTGCCCGGGAGGTAGATGGTCGAGAGCCCCTGCGGCCCCTGTTTGTACTCGTCGGCCACCGAGAGGATCACCCGGTACTGGTTCAGCTCGGTGAAGATGGTGGAAATCTGGCGCTGCCCGAAGGCGTCGTAGAGCGTGTCGGTGATGGTCTGGGTGGAGACCCCAAGCCGTGCCGCGGTAGAACGGTCGATGTCGAGCGCCATCATGAGCCCCAGGTCCTGCTGGTCGGAACTCACGTCGCGGAGCTCGGGACGCTGGGAGAGCGCCTCCACGATCTTGGGAGCCCAGGCCTTCAGCTCGTCGGTATTGGGGTCCTCCAGGGTGTACTGGTACTGGGTCCGCGCCACCCGGGCGTCGACGGTGAGGTCCTGTACCGGCTGCATGAAGAGCTGGATCCCCGGCACCTTGGCGAGCTCGGGCTGCAGGCGGCGGATCACCTCGGTCGCGGAGAGGTCGCGGTCGGCAAGCGGCTTCAGGTTGATCAGGATCCTGCCGCTATTGAGCGTGGTGTTGGTGCCGTCCACCCCGATGAACGAGGAGAGGCTCTGGACCGCAGGGTCCTGCAGGATGACCCGGGCCAGCGCCTGCTGACGCTCGGCCATCGCCGCGAAGGAGATGGACTGGGGCGCCTCGGAGATCCCCTGGATGGCGCCGGTGTCCTGCACCGGGAAGAACCCCTTGGGTATCCAGATGTAGAGGAGCACGGTCACGACCAACGTTGCCACCGCCACCAACAGCGTAGTTCCCTGGTGTTTCAGGACGAACTGCAAGGACCTGCCGTAGCGCGCGATGATCCGCTCGAAGAACCGGCCGGAGGCGTGGTAGAAGCGCCCCTGTTTCTCCTCGGGGACATGCTTTAGCAGCCGGGCGCACATCATCGGGGTGAGTGTCAGGGAGACCACCGCGGAGATCAGGATGGTGACCCCGAGAGTGATGGCGAACTCGCGGAAGAGTCGCCCGACCACATCCCCCATGAAGAGGAGCGGGATGAGCACCGCGATGAGCGAGACGGTGAGCGACAGGATGGTGAAGCCGATCTGCTCGGCACCCTTAAGCGCCGCCTGCAGCGGGGTTTCCCCCTCCTCCACGTAGCGCGAGATGTTCTCGATCATGACGATGGCGTCGTCCACCACGAAACCGGTGGAGATGGTGAGCGCCATGAGCGAGAGGTTGTTGAGTGAGAAGCCCAGGAGGTACATGACCCCGAAGGTCCCCACCAGGGAGAGCGGCACCGCGACGCTCGGGATGGCAGTCGCCGGGAGGTTTCTCAAAAACAGGAAGATGACCAGCACAACGAGCCCCACGGCGAGCAGGAGCTCGAACTGGACATCCTCCACCGAGGCGCGGATGGTGGTAGTGCGGTCGGTGAGCACCTGCACCTTGATGCCGGCGGGGAGCGAGCTCTTGAGCTGCGGCATGAGCTTCTGGATGCGGTCCACCACCTCGATCACGTTGGCGCCGGGCTGGCGCTGGATGTTCAGCACCACCGCCGGAGACTGGTTCATCCAGGCGGCCTGGTTCACGTTCTCGGCGTCGTCGAGGACCTGGGCCACGTCGGTGAGCTTTATCGGCGAACCGTTACGGTAGGCGATGATGAGCGGCTTGAAGTCCTTCGAGGAGTAGAGCTGGTCGTTTGCGCCGATGATGTAGGCCTGGCGCGGTCCGTCGAAGCCACCCTTGGCCTGGTTCACGTTGGAGGCGGCCACGGCACTTCTCAGGTCCTCCAGGGTGAGCCCGTAGGAGGCGAGCGCGGTCGGGTTCGCGTGGATGCGCACCGCCGGGCGCTGGCCACCCGAGATGGAGACGAGCCCCACGCCGGGAAGCTGGGAGATCTTCTGGGCGAGCCGGGTATCCGCCAGGTCCTCCACCTGGGGTAGCGGCAGCGAGTCCGAGGAGAGCGCCAGGGTGAGGATCGGGGTATCGGCCGGGTTCACCTTGGAGTAGACCGGCGGGTTGGGGAGGTCCTTCGGGAGGAAGGTGAAGCCCGCGTTGATGGCGGCCTGCACCTCCTGCTCGGCCACGTCGAGGGAGAGGTCGAGCGAGAACTGCATGGTGATGACCGAGGCGCCACCGGAACTCGTCGAGGTCATCTGGGTGAGGCCGGGCATCTGGCCGAACTGGCGCTCCAAGGGTGCGGTGATGGCGGTGGCGACCACGTCCGGCGAGGCGCCGGGGTAGAAGGTGCGCACCTGGATGATCGGGTAGTCCACCTGGGGGAGCGCGGCGACCGGCAGGAGCCGGTAGGCCACGGCACCGGCCAAAAGGATGGCGACCATGAGAAGCGTGGTCGCCACCGGGCGGAGTATGAAGGGACGCGAGATGTTCATCGAGCCTGCCTTGCAGCCGGAGCGTTCTGGGCTCCCCTCCCCTGCGGCACGGCCGGTGCGCCAGAACCGCTCGGGGCGCCCGGACCTGCCGGGTTACCGGTGCCAGCGGGGTTCGCCAGGCTCCCCTGCGCTCCTGGGGCGGCGCCGTGCGAAGCGCCCTGACCCTGGCCACCGGGCCCTGGCTGCCCCGGTTTACCGCCCTGCCCTGCCTGACCGCCCTTGCCACGGCCGGCCTTGCTGGGATCCCTCAGATCGACCTTGCTCCCTTCGCGCAGCCTTTCCGCGCCATCCACCACCACGAGGTCACCCTCGTTCACACCGGCGCTGATCGAGGTGTCGTCCCCCTGCACCACGCCGACGGTCACCGGGCGCACCGTCACGGTACGGTCCGGCTTCACCAGGTAGACGAAGGTCCCCTGCGGCCCGCGCTGGATCGCCGAACTCCCCACCAGGACCGCCTGGCGCTTCACCTCGAGCAAGAGCCGTGCGTTCACGAACTGGTTGGGGAAGAGCTCGTTGTTCAGGTTCGGGAAGAGCGCCTTCAGGCGCACCGTACCGGTGGTGGGATCGATCTGGTTGTCGACGGTCAGAAGCGTGCCATCGGCAAGCTTCTGTTTCTGCTCCCTGTCGTAGGCCGCAACGCCCAGCTTCGCGCCGGTTTTCAGCTTGGCGAGGACCGGCGGCAGGCTGTCTTCGGGGATCGGGAAGAGCACCGCGGAGGGCTGCAGCTGGGTAATCAGGACCAGACCGTTGGTGTCGGAGGCGTGCACCATGTTGCCGGGGTCCACCTGGCGCAAGCCGACCCGACCGCTCACCGGTGCGGTGATCCGACTGTAGGTGATCTGCAATTTCGCGTTGTCGATCGATCCCTGGTCTATCTTGATGGCGGCCTGGTACTGGCGCACCAGCGATTCCTGGGTGTCCAGCTGCTGGCGGGGGATCGAGTCCTGGGACCAGAGCAGGCGGTAGCGTTCCAGGTCGACCTGGGCGTTACGCAACAGCTCGCGGTCGCGGGCCATCTGCCCCTCGGCCTGGGTAAGCTGCACCTGGAAGGGGCGCGGATCGATGAGCGCCAAAAGCTCCCCCTTCTTGACCAGTTGCCCCTCGCGGAAGCGGACCTCCATGAGTTGACCGTCCACCCGCGACTTCACCACCACGGTGTTGAGCGGGCTCACCGTCCCCAGGCCGTTCAGGTAGACCCCGACATCCCCCTTGCGGGCCGGCAGGGCCAGGACCGGCGCGGGCGGCGGCGCAGGCTTGGCAGCGTTCTTCGAGGTAGCGGCCTTTTGGCGCCCGGCGAAGAGGTACCAGCCCAGGGCGACCACGGCGACAACCAGGACGGGGATCCACCAGCGCCGTTTTCTGGCAGGGGGCGGGTAAGAGGAATCGCGCTCAGTACTGTTAAGCAGTTCGGGCATGGTCTGGCACTCACCTTATAAGAAATAGGTAGCTACAGGTCACATCGATGGGGAGACCGTACAGCCGTATTGGAAGAAAGAATACGTTAACATACCGGCACCCGGCTGTAAATTTATACCTGCTGTCGTTATGGCTGCAAAGTATCAGGACAATGGGGAAGAATTGTGAAGGCAATGTGAAGATTAGGCGAGTTTCAATCGTTGCTGAGTGTGGCAGCCGTGAACTTTGCCGGTGCGCACAGTTTATCCCTGTTGATGACGGCATTTTTGTTAAAGATGTTGTAACTCAATCCGATAACTACTCCAGAGCCGTTTCCGCAGGGGCGGCCTCCCCGGTCCCAACTCTGACCCTGACCCAAGGTGACCTCCATGAAGAAACAGCACTACAAACTGATCACTCTCGCCGACGGCAAGACCGATGCCGATGCCATCAGGGAAGTACTCGGCGCCCTGATGGAGAACCGCGTGAATAACGACCTGGTGTTGGTCAATTATTACGACGAGGTTCCAGTGAGTTACCGCTCCACCGTGACGGGGCTGGAAAGCGACGGCGTCGAGATGATCGTCCACGAGCACCAGGCCCTGATCATGAAGCACGAGAAGAGCACCTTGATCAAGAGCAGCCACTTCGAACACGGGTTGGGGGTACACTGCTTCGCAAGCTACGTGAACGTCCCGAAACGGCTGGTGATCCTGAACAACTTCAGCTATGCCCAGATCCGGGCCGAGCGCCGGGAGGCTGTCCGGGTCAAGGTGAGGGATACGGTGGTGGCACGTTTTGATACCGAAGAGGGGACACTTGCGGGAAACCTGGTGGACATCTCGGGAATCGGCCTGTCGCTCGCCTGTGAGGCTACACCGATGCTGCACCCCGGACAAACCGGCGCGTTTTCCTTCATGCTCGGCGGGACGGCGGTCCAGGCGCCGGGGAGCTTCGTGAGGGCCAACCAGGTCGATGACGGCAGTCTCTGCATGTTCAAGATCAGCCCGGACCGCCGCAACGACGGTTTGATCAGCCAGTTCATCTATCAGCGCCAGGTCGAGATCGTGCGCGAATTGAAGGAAATGGTGGAGGTAGCCTAAAGCGCCGCTCTCCCAGGATCAGCGCAGCGCCCCCAGGTCAACGATCTCCGCCCGTAGTTCTCCGTGCTGCAGCGTAAGAAGCGCCACGCTCACCGGGAGCCGAAAGCGCCGCGGCCCCGCACTCCCGGGGTTCAGGTAGAGCACCCCGTCGCGAGTTTCGACGAGTGCCCGGTGCGAATGCCCGGTGACGATCACCCGCACCTCCGGGTCGGCCGGCTGTTCCAAAAGCTCGTGGCGGTCGTGCAGGATCAGCAGGCGAACCCCTTCCAAGGTGATCTGCTGGCGCTGCGGGAACTCCGCAACCCAGGCACCGCGGTCGACGTTGCCGCGCACTGCCGTCACCGGCGCTACCGCCCTAAGGGCGTAGATCACCTCCGGTGTTCCGATATCCCCGGCGTGAATGATGTGGTTCACGCCCCTCAGTATCCTGAGCGCCTCGGGCCTGAGTAGCCCGTGTGTATCCGAGATGACCCCGATCAGCATCACTCCCTCTGTCCCAGGTTCGCCGGTCGAAAGTATCCGCCCTCTTATTTGCCGCTGGCCTTGAGCGCCCGTTCGAGGTCACGATACTCCTCGCAGTTGCCACAGATCGCTTTCAAAGCGGCCAGATCTTCCCGCGCCTTCTCCGGTTCCTTGTTCAAAAGATACGCCTCGCCCCGGTACTCGTGAGCTCCCAGGTGCTTCGGATCGAGCGCCAAAGCCCGGTCATAGGCCTTGAAGGCCTCGCGCAGGTTCCCGGTTTTGCGGTAGGAGAAGCCCAGGTAGTTGTAGGCGTCAGCGCTGCGCGGATCGCTTTTCAGGTACTTTTTCAGCGAGGTGATCGCTTCCTGATATCTGCTGTTGTCGATGCTCTGCTTGATTTCCTTAAGACTCGGAGCGCTCTCCCGTTGGGAAAAGCCTTCAGAGCCGCCCCCACTTGCCACGGCGACTGCCGGCACTGCCAACATTGCCAGAACGAATAATCCTTTCATGACATCCCTCCTCAAGGCCAAGTGACGTCCGAAGCAGAACCCCAAAAACACCAAAGCCGCCCAAGCCGGTGCTGCACGGCTAAAAGCGGCTGGCTGGATAGCGAACCCGAAGTTCCTCGGCCGATCCGTGAGCTGGTAGACACCTCATTTCGATGTGGATCCTCCCGGCTAAAAGACCGAGTGGATACTATTACTTCTTTTGTAGGCGCGACTCGCCACAGCTGTCAAGGAAAAGCTCCTGAGCACACAGTCCGCTTCGTTACTGTCAACGCCACCTCGTACAGGTACCCAAAGACGTAGCTCACGCGCCCTTGCAACATACCAGCTGGGGTGTTTGACATAGCATGGGCCCATGCTAATACTTGTGTGTCGCGGTTCCGGACCATTACTCGCCGGTATAGCGCCGGTAGGATGCTAGGGGTTAGGGACTGGGACTGGGGAATCAGCTGACGAGCTGGGATGGCAACAGCAGGACGTGGACTGGTCCCCAACGGTTCAGGGAAAAGATCCAGAGAGAAGTCCCCTCTTCATCCTGCGGGAGGGTCCCACGTTGAGAAAGCCAGGCACCATATCACCACAGATGGCAGCGTCACAAAGCGCCACGGGGAGGAAGACATGAGAAAGTATGTGCTGATCGTCGGGTTGCTGGTCTGGTCACTGCTGCCTCTGCAAGGTCTGGCGGCAACGTTCGAGGAGCCGGTACAGCTCCCCCCGGGGCGGACCGACCAGCGGGACAAGTCCCAGGAAGACGACTGCGACTGCTGCCAGAAGTGCAAGGCAGCCAAGAAGCCGATCACCACCAGCGAGGAAGGGACCGAGGATGACAACAAAAGCGGCTGCGAGCAGTGCTGCGAGCGCTGCGGTAGAAAGCTCCCCGGCTCCCCCCAGGACACCCCGCCGGACATTATCGAAAAGGGGAGAAGCAGGGATTAGAGGCAAGGGACTAGGGGCTAGGGACTGGGGACTGGGGACTAGGGACTAGGGGCTGGAGATCTGGATCTCGCAGAGGCTAGCGTTCGGGTGCCGAAATAAAAACCAGTCCCGTTCAAGGGGTTCCCGCCTTTCCCCTAGTCCCTAGTCCCCGATCCCTAGTCCCCGCCTTTTCCCCAGTCCCTAGCCCCTGACTCACTCACATCTTCCTGCTGTCGTAGGCCCAGTGCAGGAGCGCCTGGCGCTGCTTGCGACGGCAACTTAAGACTCCCTCCGGGCAGTTCTTGCGTAATTGCCCGATGTGCCTGGCGATCGCCTTCCAGCGCTTGATCTGGCGCTGGTCGTCCGGTCCCCGCCGCCCCAGGTAGTACCGGCAGTACCATTGGAACCAGCCGCGCGGATCGTCGCTGTGGATCCACCCTTTTTCCCGCCAATATGACAAAGGCTTCGATGCGTTCACTCCGAAGAAGTTGAGTTTCGGATCGTGGAACTCATGGCAGAGCTTCGCGTGTTCGAACCAATCAGCAGGAAACTCGTCGCGGCAATCGGTCAGGTACTTCCCCCCGAACACTCCCAGTTCCAAAAGCTCCTTGGGTGTCAGTTCGGGCCTGAATTCCGGATCGAAGTTCTCCCCAACCGGCTCGGTGAGGTAGTACACGTAATCGGTCTGCATCAGGTCGTTCACCACGACCTTTTTTGCTTTCATGAAGAACCTCCGGTACTGACTGAAGCAGAGCCCTCAACTCGGCACGGTCCGCACCATGCGCTTCCCTTGTTTTCGAGGGTGGTGCCGCGGTCCACGCCCGCCTATTTCTTCCCACCGAGTTTTCCCGGCATCATCGCCTTTACCAGCATCCCGAACTTCTTCATGACAAACGGGCTCGCCATGATGAGCTTGGTGGCGCGCACCATGTAGCCGCGCCTGAACTCGTCCTTCATGGTCATCACCTCGAACATCTTCCCCATGTAGAACTTGCGGAAACAGTCGGTGAGCGCCAGGTCGAGCTGGGCAAGGGTCAACTGGTGCGGCTCGAGTACCGGGTCGATCAGGTTGAAACGCGCCAAATCGCTCTCGCGGATCAGCTCCTTGAGTTCCTGATAGAGCGGGGTACCGGGCCAGGGGGTGAGCGGAAGAAAGTTGGCCGCGTCGGGGTTGAGCAGTTGGGCGAACTTGAGCCCATGGGCGACGCTCTGCGCGGTGTCGTCGGGGAAGCCGAGGACCAGCGAGATCTCCGAGACGATGCCGTGCTCCCGCAACAGTTCCACCGCCTGCTGCGCCTCCTCGACCTGCTGCCCCTTGTGCACCTGGTCGAGCCGGGCCTGTTCCAGCGATTCCACCCCTATGGAGACATGGATCACGCCGGCCTGTTTGTACTTGGCGACGATGTCACGATCCCGGATCAGGTCGGAGACCCGGGTCTCGAGGATCAGGCGGACCGGCAGCGCGCGTTCGATGAGCAGGTCGAGCAGCCTCTCCCAGCGTTCGGCGTCGCGGGTCGGGTGCTCATCGGTGAGCTGCAGCAGGTCGACCCCGTAGCGCTCGTGAAGCAGGGCAATCTCATCCACCACGGCCTCGGGGTTGCGGCCGCGCCAGGAGTGTCCCCAGAACGTCTGCTGGGAGCAGAAGCTGCAGTCGTGGGCGCAGCCGCGCGAGCTGCTGAGCGAGCCGAACCGGGAATCGGGCAGCACCTGGTAGCGGTAGTTGTCCCAGTCAAGGAGGTCCCAGGCTGCAGGGAGCCGGTCCAGGTCGGTTTCGGGAGCCCGCCCGGGGCTCACCACGACACTATCCCCCTGGCGCAGGGCGAGGCCGGCAACCGTTGCGGGGTCGCCGCCCTGCGACAGCGTTTCCAGGAGTTCCCGGAAGGTCCCCTCCCCTTCCCCGAGCACCACGAAGTCCACGGCGGGAGAGTTTTCCAGGATCTCGCGGTACTTGAAGCTTGCATGCACCCCGCCCAGCACGGTCAGCGTCGCCGGATTGATCTTCTTGGCGAGTTCCAGGATGCGCAGCGCGTCGTTGGCCGTGGCGGTGACGGCACCGACCGCAACCAGCTCCGGAGCGGCGGCAGCCAGGTGCGCCTCGATCTCCGGGAAGCCGTGGTTCAGGACCTGGGCGTCGTAGATCTCCGGCTGCGCTCCAGCCTGGCGCGCCGCACCGGCCAGGTAGACCAGGTTGAGCGGAATCCAGCGTCCCAAGACATCGGTGAGACCGTAGTGGTAGGGAGGGGTGACCAGCAGGACTTTTTTGGAGAGAGAGGACATAGGACCACTTACAATTGACGATTGACAATGGACAATTGACGATTAACTGCAAAGTCTAAACAAGAGAAACGTCATCCTAATATACTAGTGATAAATGTTTATCTGTCTAGTTCTGCCATTCAGCTTTTCATTGTCAATTGTCAGTTGTCAATTGTCCACTGTTACCGTCCGTGCATCCTCATCATTCCGGAGATGGCGCCGGAGAAGAAGGCAATCAGCCAGCAACTGTAGATGGTGAGACTTACCCGGTGAAAGACCCGGTTCACGGACTCGGTCTTGTGGGCCAGGGCGGCGATGAGCGCCAACAGGAAGTGGAAGGCCATCCCGCCCAAGGACGCGATGCCGGTGATGTTGTGCCACTCCGGCGCCTTGCCGAAGCTCTGCGCGAAGATGTTCATCTGGTGGGTTCCCAGGTAGTCGCACAAAAGACCGATACCGAAGATCACCAGGTGCTTGGCGTGCAACCCCTGACGCCGCCCGCTGAACACGGCCCAGGTGTAGAAGATGAGGGCCAGGTTCATCCAGATCACGGCCTGCAGGAGAATGGTTTTTTCCATAGGGGTGCCTCAGACTCGACGGCGCAGCGGCAGGAAAAGCGCAGCCGCACCGGATGCGGCTTAACGGACCTGGAAGACGTGCAGGCTGGAGTTGACCACGAAGGTGACCCCGAAGAAGGAGATGACCACGGTGGTAAGGGCCAACACCGCGAGCCAGGCCTGCTTGCTCCCCTTGCACCCCATGGTGACCCTGAGATGGATGATGACGCCGTAGATGAGGTAGGAGATGAGCGACCAGGTCTCAACCGGATCCCAGTTCCAGTAACTCCCCCAGAGCCCTTCGGCCCAGATGGAACCGGCGACCAGCATGATAGAGTCGGTGACGAAGCCGAAGACGATGTAGCGGAAGATCAGCTCGTCCAGGCGCTCCAGGCTGGGGAAACGGTCGTAGAAGGGGTGCAGTTCATGGTCGCCGGCAGCGGGGCGTTTCAGGAGATACATGACGCCGGCGGCCATGGCCAAGGTGTAGGAGCAGAAAGAGAGCCACGCGAAGTAGACGTGGATGTAGAGCCAGCCGGTCTTGAGGCTCGCGGCCATCGGGTTCAAGGTCGGGCTGCGCATCACCCCGTACCCCATCATCACCACGACCAGCGGCACCGTGGCTGCGGCCAGGGGCTGCAACTCCTTGTTGCGCCGGGCCACGAACAGCGATCCCGCAATGATGAACCAGCCACCCATCAGCGAGTATTCGTAGTCGCCCGACCAGGGGAGATGGCCGGTACTGGCAAAGCGCGCCGCGATGGTAGCACTGTGCAGCACCAGTCCCGCCGTAAGCAGCGCGGTCAGCTTGGGGAGCGGACGCTCGTTCTTGAAAACGATGGAGTAGATGAATCCCCCGCACACTATCGTATAGATGCTGAGGGTGATCCAGAAGAGTATGGTTTCCCAGTTAGACATGCCCGTGCGCCCTGTAGAGAAGTCCTCATGGCACGTGGATTTCCGTGCTGCGTGACCATAGCACCACCGTTTCGAGGTCGTCAACAGAATTTCCAGATACTAGGAGTAAGAACACGCAGATAGCTAGCGGTTAACTCAGGGGTTGCCGAAGCAGTTGCACGCCATCACCTCCTGAGGTAGTATCGGCCAGTCCATCCTTGGAGACACGATGCAGAAAACCGATTTCCCCAGAGCGCTTGGTAAAGACACCAGCCGACTCAAGCTGGTGCTCGCCCCTTTGCTGCTGGTCTGCCTTACCGCGGCGGTCTATGCACAGGTCGCACAGCACCGATTCGTCTCCTTCGACGACACGCTCTACCTGACGGCCAACCCGAACCTGTCCCGCGGGCTCTCGGCCGAGGGGATCCGCTGGGCCTTCACCTCACTGTACGGAAGCAACTGGCATCCGGTGACCTGGCTCTCGCACCTGGTTGACGTCCAGCTCTTTGGGATGGCACCCGCAGGACACCACCTCGTCAACGTGGCGCTACACATCGTTGCCGTGCTGCTACTCATGTACTTTCTGCACCGGGCAACCGGTGCCTTCTGGCGCAGTTGGCTGGTGGCAGCCCTGTTCGCACTGCACCCTCTGCACGTCGAGTCAGTCGCCTGGGCCGCCGAGCGCAAGGACGTCTTAAGCGGCCTGTTCTTTTTTCTCACCCTCATCCTGTACCGCCGCTACGCCGAGCGGCCCGGACAGCCGGGCTACCTGCTCACCCTGACTGTCTACCTGCTCGGGCTTATGGTGAAGCCGATGCTGGTCACCCTGCCACTGCTCCTGGTACTGGCCGATTACTGGCCGCTTAAACGCCTCGACCTCAGCGGCACTCCCCGCATCAGCTGGACTCAGCTGAAACCCCTCGTCCTCGAGAAAGTGCCGTTTCTCGCCGCAGCCATCGCCTCGGTCCTCGTTACCGTCGTCGCGCAGCAGCGCGGAGGGTCCGTCATGGACCTGCAGCGCATCCCGTTACTCCTCAGGCTCGAAAACAGCGCGCTCTCTTACGTTCGGTACCTGCTCAAAACCGCCTGGCCCAGCGACCTTGCCGTATTCTACCCGTTTGCCGACCAGCTCCCCTGGTGGCAGGTGCTTGGCGCGCTCTGCTTCATCATTCTCACCTCGTACCTGGTGCTCCGTTTCGGCCGCCGCCATCCCTACCTTCCCGTCGGCTGGTTCTGGTACCTGATCACCCTGGTACCGGTCATCGGGCTGGTGCAGGTCGGTGGGCAGGCAATGGCCGATCGCTACAGTTACCTGCCGCTAGTCGGGATCTTCCTGGCAGTGAGCTGGGGGCTTGCCGAGCTCACCGGGCAGTATGAGCCGGCGCGCCACTGGTTTCCTGCAGCAGCGGCGCTCGGAATCCTGCTGCTGGCAACTGTCAGCTGGCACCAGGTGGGTTACTGGAAGGACAGCATCACCCTGTATCGGCACACGATTGAGGTGACCCGGGACAACAGCATCATCCTGGACAACCTGGGAGTCGAACTCCTCGAGCAGGGAGACCTGGCGGGAGCCATCGAGTCCCATCTGGCGTCCCTGCGCATCAATCCGCAGTTCGCCACTGCCCACTACAACCTGGGGTTCGCCCTGGACACCAAAGGGGATTTGGATGGCGCGATGCAGGAATACCGGACGGTGCTGCGCCTCAACCCCAACCATTTCGAGGCGCTTAACAACTTGGGGTATGACCTGCAGCAGCGTGGCGACCTCGCCGGAGCGATCGCGTCCTTCGAGCGAGCCAGCCAGCTGCGTCCGGAGCTCCCCATGCCCAGGATCTCGCTGGGAACAGCGCTGGTGAATGCAGGCGAGCTCCCCCGGGCCATCTCCGTATTCCGGGAGGTGCTGCTGATGGCCCCCGACAACCTCAAAGCCCGCAGCAACCTTGGCGTGGCGCTGGCGCGCCAGGGGAACCTGGAAGCGGCGAGCCGCGAGTTCGAGACCGTTCTCCAGATGAACCCTCAGGACCCGGTAGCCCGCCAGAACCTGGAGCGCGCCCGGGCGCAGCTCGGGAAGTAGCGCATCGTCCCAACACGCGCATGCCCCGGGCTTCCGGAATCAAAGAAGCCGCAGGAGCTCGGCCCAACCTCCCCCGCGGGCAGCTTATCCGTTCTTCCCTAACCTCCGTATCTCCCCGATAGTCCTGATAGTTGCTGAGCATACCTCCAAGCCAGCAGCGCATCAGCGTTCGTACTACGAACGGTCTTATAGACCCCAAAAAAAACGAGCCGCGATGCACTGGGCACCGCGGCTCGTTGTCGTCAAACGCCGCGTATTGTCCTCAAGCCACAGGGGCTAGGCGAGACGGGCTCGATACTCATCGGGGAGACTCTCCTTCAAAACGGCAACCTTCTTCTGCATGCGCCGCCAGGCTACCACACCCCAGACCACCGCGGTGAACATCATCACGTGCTTCACGGCCAGCGCCGGTACCTGCAGTTTATCGGCTGCGTTGGCCCACTCGAAGCTCGTGTAGAAGATGGTGCGCGGCACCCCGCCCAGCACCACCCACCACAGCGCGAACTTGAACAGCTTCACCATCTTCTGGTTGGTCTTGAGGAAGAACAGGGTCGCCTCGGGAGTATCCATCACCCTCTGGATCTGGATGATGGCGTGCAGGGCAAACCCGCTCCCCACGAGCAGGCCGGTGGCCATGTCGTGGAAGTAGTTGTTCATCATGATGGCGACGCCGAGTCCCGGACCGATCTGCATGCTGAGTTCCTTATTCCTTACTGGTCTTTTCTGAAGTGGGTGTTGTAGTGGGTGTACTGGTCGATGGCGCGCTGGTCCCACACGAAGCGGGGCTCGGCCACCAGTTTCCCTTCCTTGTTGATCAGGCCGCATTTGCCGTTCACGCGCACCGGAGCGTAGCCGTCAACGAAGATCGAACCCGATTCGAACTGCGGCTTGATCACCATCTTGCCGGTCTTGTCCATGTAGCCCACCTGGTTTTCCACCATGACCGGTGCGAGCCCCTCGGAGAACAGCGTGGGATTGGGATAGCTCTTGTCGGTGATCGGCTTCCCGGTGCGGTCGATGAGGGTCCAGTTTTTCTCCTGGCGTACCGCGGCGACACCGTTGTTGAAGCTGGTTCCCTGGTCGTACTGAGCCGGGATCACCAGGTTGCCGGTCTTGTCGACGTAGCCCACCTTGCCGAACTTGCCGTTGACTTTCACCATGGCAAGACCGTCGCGGAACATCGCCGCATCGTAAAACTGCGGGGGGATCACCATCTTGCCGCTCTTGTCGATGTAGCCGTGGTTCTTGCCGACCTTCACCGCCGCTAGCCCCTCGGAGAAGTGGGAGGCATCGTCGAACTGCGGCTTGATGGCGAACTTGCCTTCCTGGTCGATGAACCCTGCCTTGTTGCCGCCCTTCTCCGGGACGATCACCGCCGCAACCCCTTCGGTGTAGATGAAGGTTGAGACGAAGTCGTAGCCGGTGATCTCCTTGCCGGACTGCCCGATGTAGGCGTAGCGGCTCCCCTTGCGCACCGCGGCGCGACCGTTGAGAAACGGCGAGGCGGACTCGAAGGTTGCCGGGATCACCAGCTTGCCGTTCACGTCGATGAAGCCGTTCTTGCCGTTGACCTGCACCACCGCGAGCCCCTCGGAAAACACCGAGGCGGAATCGAACTGGGGCGGGATCACCGTGGTACCGGTGGGATCGCAGTACCCGTACTTCCCGTTGAAGTTCACCAGGAAGCGGTAGGAGTTGTCCAGCTTAACCACCTTTTCCTCGCGGTGGCAGCCGGTAGCGACGCAAAGCGCAACCAGGCACAAAAGAATCAGACGTTTCATGGTATCTCCTCGGTACAGAATCAAAACAGCTAGCCGGCCAAAGGTGGGCCGAACAGTTCCGCAAAGAGCTTGGCAAATTCGTCTTCGGCGAGTTTCTTGTAGTACTCGGATTTGCCCGCCACCACCAGGCAGCGCTGCCCGTTCTTCTCGCGGAACGCCCCCACCAGTTCGCGCCGGTAGAAGAGCAGGCGCCAGATCACCGCGATGGAGGCGATGGCGAAGCCCAGGTAGACCAGCGAGAGACCGCGCTGCTTGATGACGTAGAAGCGGACCCAGTAAGGGCAGTCCTTCATCTCGAGGCGGTAGCCGTCCACCAGGTTTAGCCCCCCCAAGAGCGGCACGTCACCCTCGGCAGCCTTCTTCCCGTCGCGTTCGGCGACCAGGAAAAAAGTGGGGTTGTTGAATTCCATCGACTTGGTGCTGCGCTTGCCGTCCTTGAACTGGTAATCGGGGTAGTAGCGGGCCGTGAAGATAAAATCTCCCAGACGAAAGGTGTCGGCCTTGCCCCCCACGACGTCCAGCTTGAAGAAGTTTCCCCCCACCTCGCGCCCCGACGGATCCTTCAGCACGAACAGCGGGGCCACCCCCAGGTGCTTGAAGACGAAGGAGGAGTGCGCGGTCGACAGGGGTTTGTTGATGTCGACGACATGCTCCGCACCGCTGGTTTCCTTCACCTTTACCGTGATCCCGGTCGGTGTGTTGCGCACCACCTGCGGTTTGACGCTGGTGACGGTGAAGGCGACTCGGGGCAGGCTGCCGACCTTGGGGAGCTTCGGGCTGGGGGTGACGTTGTACTGAGCCAGGGAGCCGTCGAAGGGCTCACCCACGGCGAGATCGACGAAGCCGATGAACTCGGTGTAGAAGCTGATCAGCCCCCCCAGGAGGATCAGGAAGAAACTCAGGTGGAAGAGTACCGAGGCGATGGGGGAGAGCCGGTTCTTCACGGCGTAAAACCCGGAGCCGTTACTGACCATGGCGAAGCCGCGCTTCTTGAGGGCGTTCACCATGCCGGCTTCGTCAGTCCCCTGCGCTACCGAATAGGCTGCCCGGAAGACGTACCCCCCGCCGGTCTCGGGATCCACGATGCGCGCTTCCGGCATCTCGATCCGTTTGAAGATGAGGGGGATGCGCTGCCACATCACCAGGGACAGGTTCAAAAAGAACAGCCCCCAGAGGGTGACCGTGACCCAGGAGGTGTAGATGCTGGTCAGCTGGAAGAAGTCGAGCCAGGCCACCAGCTGCGGCGACTGGGTCTTCCACTGAAAGTAGATATCCTTCAAGAGGCTCTTTTGCGGCACCCAGAGCCCGAGCGCCAGAAGGGCCCCGAGCAGGGCGATCAACACGATGGTAAACCGCAGGGAACGCAAGTATTTCAGAAGCTTGTCGAGCATCGTCGCCGGTTACCTTACCTGGAACATGTGCAGACTGGTATTGACCACCAGGTTGACGCCGAAGAAGCAGATGATCACGGTGCTGAGCGCGCAGATGGCGAGCCAGGCCAGCCGGTTCTCCTTCCAGCCGAAGGTCACCCTAAGGTGAATGGTGATGCCGTAGGTAAGCCAGGAGATCAGCGACCAGGTCTCGACCGGGTCCCAGTTCCAGTAGCCGCCCCAGAGGTCCTTGGCCCACAGCGACCCGGCAGCCATCATGATGGTATCGGTGATGAAACCGAAGACGACGTAGCGGAAGATCAGCTCGTCCAGGTGCTCGAGGGACGGGAAACGGTCGTAGCTCGGGTTAGGGACCGGCTGCTGCAAGTTCTTCTTTTTCTTGAGGTAGAGCACGCCGGCGGCCATGGCCAGGGAGTAGGCCCCGAAGGCGAGCCAGGCGAAGTAGACGTGGATGTAGAGCCAGATGGTCTTCAGGCTCGCTGCCTTGGGGGTGAGGCCGGGGTTCTGCATGTAGCCGTACCCCATCATGATGATCACCAGCGGCAGGGTTGCCACGGCGAGCCCCTGCAGCTGCTTGTTGCGCCAGCCGACCCAGAGTGTGCCGCAGATGATGAACCAGCCCCCCATCAGCGCGTACTCGTAGTGTCCCGACCAGGGGAGGTGCCCGGTCGCCTCGAAGCGGGCCCCGATGGCGATGGTGTGGGCCACCGCGCCCACCGCCAGCAGGGTGAACATCCGGGGCATCACCTTCGGGTTCTTGAAGATGAAGGAGTAGAGGAACCCGCCGCAGGAGAGCGAGTAGACCACGAGTGCAACCCAGTAGAAGATCATTTCCCAATATGCCATGTTACCCTCGTATCTCGTGTAAAGGTTTAACCCTGCGTCAGGATCTCTTGAGCGGCAGTGCCCACCGCACCGACCCGGCAGCTGCCGGCGACATTTTCCAGCCAAACCCGTTGCCGACCTACCGCCAGCCTCAGAATCAGGCCGAGCACCGCAAGCACCGCGCCGGCCATCAGCAGGGGTTTGTGGCGGCGGTGCACCACGTGCAGTTCCGACCAGACCCCCATGCGTTCCACCGCGAAATCGATGTTGCCGGAGCTCTGCATCCGGTCACCCTGGAAGACCAGTTCCTTGTCGACCAGGACCAGAGAACCCTGGCGAAGCGTGAGCTTGAGCCGGCTCGTCTCGGGCTGGTAGAAGACCTCGCCGTCCAGGTTGTTGTTCACGAAGGCCCCGTAGAAGCTGTAGCCGTGTTCCGGGGTCACCAGCGGATCGAGCAGCACCGACCCGGCGAAGACCTGGTTCACCTTGTCGATGGTGACCAGGAGCTTCGGCTCGTAGACCATCTTCGACATGTAGATGTCGAAGCTCCCCAGGGGGAAGGGATCCGGGCACTTGAGGATGGTCTTCTTCGCATCGCCGTTGGGGAACAGGAAGGCGACCTCGGTGGCGCCGCGCGGATAGTCTTTGTTCGGATTGATCTGCCGCACGATCTTCAACTGGGGCAGTTGCTTCGGGGAGCCGGTCAACGGACCGGTGAGCAGGTCCCGGTAGGACTCCAGCTTGTTGAGGTCGGTGGCGCGCCCCTGGCCGTCCAAGAGGGTGCCGGAGAACTGGTAGAGGTTGTCGAAGGCTCCGGTCGCCAGGGTCAGCAACAACCCGCCGTAGACCAGCACCGTTCCCCAGTAGCCGAAATCCGGCTTCTCTCCGTAGCTGCCGTTCTCGACGAACCGGAAGCCGCCCGCCGTCAAGCGCTCGCGCACCCGCTCGGGGGGCTCTGCCGGGTCCAGCGTGTAGCGGGGGGTACCGGTCGCACCGTAACGGATCCCGCTACCAAGGCGCACCAGGTAGTAGGCCAGCCGCAGGGCAACCAGCAGGGCCAGGCAGATGTTGTTGACCAGCAGCGGGATCTTGACCCCCGGCAGTGGCAGGGGGAGGTGCCAGGCGACCTTCAGCACCGCCAGCAGCGGGATGACCAGAAAGATGGCCAGAGGCCAGGGGGATACCAGGACCCCTCTCAGTAGCGTTGCTCCCTTGTTCATGCGCTGGAATACTTCCTTGTCTGGGTTCAGGAACCTGCGCTACGACAGGTCCTGCCCTGGGTTGGGAGCCCCTGGGGGCTGCGGGGCCGTCAGCCGCCCTTCGGGAAGGCTCGACGTATCGGTAACGTTTCGGCTATGTGGCCGCAAACTTTAAGGGAAACTTCCCTCGGCACTACCCCTTAGGCTTCAACTCGGTCTGGTTGATCCCGGTCAACTCGAAGGTCCCCTTCTTGGAACGGCCGATCACCAGCCTTAGCTGCTTGACTTTCTTCTCGTACTGCACCGCATAGACGAAGACCTGGAACTTGTCCTGGGGACGGACACTGTGCTCGATGAGCTTGGCATCCTGGAAGGTCCCGGTCTCCGCCACCTGCCGCTTCCAGAGGTCCACGAAACGCTCCTCGGCACCAACCTCCCGGAACCCGGCAGAGGCCTGGCGGTAGATCTCGGCGAACTGCCCTTGCTTGACCTGGTTAAGCACCCGGTCGCGTACCGGCGCCGCCTCGGCCTCGTCCCGCTTGTCGGCTTGGGTGGCAGCCGCCTGCGGAGCGGCACCGGCGGCAGCCTGGGGCTGGGGAGCGGCCGGGGCCGGAGCCTGGGCGTTTTCCTGTTTCTTGCTGCAGCCCACCAGGGCGACCAGCAGGACGAGGGCGAGAGTGATGCGTGAACGGGTAGTTTTCATGGTGTCTCCTGTTTCCAGGGAGCCCCGCGCGAGGCGTCTCCTGTTGTTTGGTAATGTCAATGGGCGGAGTCGTCCGCGATCCGGTCCAGCGCCTCGTGGAACAGCTCGTTGTGCCGGCGCCTGCGCCCTTCGGCTCGCGACAGCGCAAGGCCGGCTCCCCCCCGCCAGGTGATGTAGAGCTCCCGCCTGGGGCCCAGAAGGCGAACCGTCACCCAGTAGCATAAGGCAAGGAGGAAAAACGCGCCCGCCAGCCAGATAGGCACCACGCCGCGGTCCTTGATGAGGTCGGTGACGACGACGCGCCGGGCGTCCAAGAGTGCCAGCCGGTAGCCGTCGCGAGCAAACTCGCCGCCGCTTGCCAGGGTGCCTGCCGCGACCTCTGCTGCGCCTTTCAACAGCTTGAAGTTGATGACGAGCTTGCCGGTACTGTAGGGATCGCTCCCGTCGGCCGGGGCCTGAAGGCTGAAACGCAGGCGATAGCCGGTATCCGGCACTGCGACCTCGGCCTCTTTCCCCGGAGGGTAGATGGACAAGGGCGCCTGCTGCTGGTAGCCGGCGGGAAGCTCCGGTGCGCTGAACCGGAAGGCGACACCTACCCCGAGGTAGCGGGGATAGACGAAGGCCCCCTTGAAGCGTGCCGGCGGATAGATGCCGTATTCCTCCCGGCGACCGGAGCCGGGGTCGCTGCTTTCGATGACCAGGCGCTTGGAGAGGACCAGTCCGTCAGCCTTGGCGTAGCTGATCCGCGAGACCACACCCTCCCCGGGTCCAGCGCCCGGCAGCGACTCGCCTTCTACCACGGTGCCACGCAGCGATACCCGCGTGGTCAGGCTGACCAGGATCCCGCCGAACAGGCAGAGCACCCCAACCAAGTAGAGAAAGCGGGCCGGGAAACCGTTCAGGCCGCGCCAGGCTGCCGTGCCCCGCTCGCCTACGCGTGTCCGGTAGCCCGCGGACTCGAGGTTCCCCTTGACGCGGGTGACCGTCGCCGGGGAAGGAAGTGCACCCAGCGCCAGGGGAACCTCTTCGTCGAAGAGCCCCGGCAGGACGGGGAGCTCCTGCCCCGCAAGCAGGCGGCGCCGGAACCAGAAGGCCCGGGTCTCGGCAATGAGGCAGCAGGCACTGTTCAGCGGCAGGAGGGCGAGCAGCGCGGTAAGCACCGGGTTCGAGCGCACCAGCTGCATCAAGACCACCAGGGCCTCGTCGGTCCAGAAGGCGACCAGCGCATAGAGCACCAGGAAGATGGCGATCACCGCGGGGGTCACGGCACGGGAGGAAATCAGGCGCCACAGGCGAACGAAGAGCTTTCTCATTTCCCCTTCTCCGTGGTGCGCGTGGTGGACTGGACGGTCCCGCTCCAGGTATTGATCAGGGTCACCCCGCTCAGGTGGATGCCGTCATCCTGCTCGGTGAAGGGGACCGGCACCGGGTTGCAGCCGCCGGGCTTACCCACCGTCTCGAGCGGGATCAAGGTCTTGCAGTAGTAGCAGAGCACCGTCCCCTCCGCCTGGCCGTAGCCGTCCGGCTTGCAGATGGCGCAGGCATCCAGGTCGACCGTCAGCTTCCCTGAAGGGGTCAAGAGCACGAAGAAGCGCGCCGTTTTGCCGCCCCGTTCGAAGACGTACTTGTGCAGCTTGCCGTCCATGAGGTCGATCTCCCCCTTGCGCGGCAGGAAGATCTCGCCGCCGGCATTCGCGGTGACCGGGACCGGTTTGGGATCCCAGTATTCGACGCTGGGGTAGAGGCTGCGGTACACGGCGGAAGCCAAAAGCACAAGCGCAAGCCCGGGGAGCACCAACCTCATCCGCCGCGTCCTGATCGCCTCGGCGAGCACCCGGCGCCGCTGGGCCCCCTGGCGCAGGTGCGCCACCGAGGGGAGCCTTTCCAGGCCGATCGCCAAAAATACCATGACAACCGGGGTGAACCAGATGATGAGCCCGCCCCAGAACCCGACCTCCTTGCCGAAGAGCAGGCCGATGTACCCCCACAGGTAGCTGTGGATGAACAGGTGGTCCGGGATCAGCATCGACTCGAAGAACTGGTGCACGAAGTCGTGGGTGAACTTCATGACCTTCATGGTGAGTGGCGCGAACAGGTCGAGCCGGGTCGACCAGGAGGCGCTGAAGAGCAGGAACGCCACGGTAAGGGCGAGGTACCCCGCGCGCGAGGTGCTAAGCCCCGCGGGGAGCCGGGACTCCAGGAGAACAGCCGCCAGCACCAAGACAGCCGCGGCGGCGGCCAGCGCTCCCCAGACCCACGACGGGACGGCCGGGCCCAGGCGGCAACCGGCTACCGCGCCGGCCGCGGCGGAAGCCAGGAAAAGAGCGCAACTGCGGCTTACGGGGCGGCTGCTCAGACGCTCGAGCCAGCCGACGGGGAGGCTCCCCCCGAGGCTCTGGTACAGGGCGGTGAAGCTCACCGCGCAGAACAGGAGGAACGAGAGCGCCAACAGGGCGCGCACCAGGCTGAAGGAGAACTGGCCGGAAACGCTACCGGTCGAAACCACGGCGAACCCGGTGCCGACCAGAAAGCCCGCGAGGGCCGTCCCGGCCAGCATGCCGCGCCGCGTCGCTCCCCGAAGAGCGACGGTCGCCATGCCGAAGAAGGCGACCAGATGCGGTACCAGCTTGAGTGCGATCATCAGGACCGGGTCCTCTCTTCGCGCACCAGGACCCCGTCGGTGAGGTAGATGGTACGGTCTCCCCAGGCGGCGACCTCTTCGTTGTGGGTCACCATGACCACGGTGAAGCGCTCCTCGGCGCGCAGTTCCTTCAAAAGCTCCATCACCATGAGCGTGCTCTTGTGGTCCAGGTTACCGGTCGGCTCGTCTCCCAAAAGGAGTTTCGGGCTGTTGATGATGGCCCGCGCGATGCAGACGCGCTGCTGCTCCCCACCCGACAGCTCGCCCGGGCGATTTTTCAGCCGGTGCCCGAGCCCCACGCGCTCCAGGGCGTGCCGGGCCTCCGCCTCGTCCGGGACACTATGGAAGTACTGGGAGAGCATCACGTTCTCCAGCGCCGAGAGGTAGGGGACCAGGTGGTGCTGCTGGAAGATGATCCCGACGTACTCGCGGCGGAAACGTGCCAGGCCGTCCTCGGTGAGCGTCGAGAGGTCCTGCCCCCCAACGACGAGCGCCCCCGCCGTGGGGCGATCAAGCCCCCCCACCAGGTTCATCAGGGTACTCTTGCCGGAGCCTGAGTGCCCCATTACCGAGAGCCACTCCCCTTCGGGAACGCTCAGGTCGATCGGCTTCAAGGCGCAGATCTCGCCGTAACTTCTTGTCAGTCCGGATGTTTCGATGGTTGCCACTGCCATGGAGAAGGACCCTTCGTCTCGTGCCACGAAAAGGCACACCAGACACTGAAAAAACTAACGACTCTTCAGGAAACTGACGGGGGCACGGGCTCACTCACCGTTAAGGTGCGTCCCAAGGTGCCCGAATCCTGCCTGCCCGTCACTCGCCGCGCAGGCTGCGCACCGGGTCGAGCTTGAACACCGAGACCATGGGGCCCACGCTCCCCAAAAGCGCCAGAAAGAGGCTCACCGCGAGCGATACCGCGCCCATCCAGGGGATGAACTCGGCCGAGGCCGCAAAGACCGTGCGGGTGATGAAATGGGCGATGCCGCTCCCCAAAAGGTAGCCGGCAACCCCGCCGGCGCCCCCCAAGAGGGCCGCTTCGGCGCAGAAGATGAGCAGCACCTCGAGCCGGGTTCCGCCGATCGCCTTCATGAGGCCGATCTCCTTGCTCCGTTCCAGGACCGTGGTGCTCATGGTGCCGGTGACCGAACTGCCGGCCGAGACCAGCACCACGGCGGTGACCAGCATCATGAGGAGCTTTACCTTGGCAAGCAGCCCCTCGGAGGTATGGGCCGTCTGGCGCACCTCGTTCACCTTGGCGCTCGGCAGCTGGCGCTGCAGAGACTGGGCGGCACTCTTCAGGCTGTCGCCGCTGGCGGTCACCATGAGGCGCACCTGGGAGAGTTGCCCGGTAAGCCCGAGTGCCTGCTGCAATTCGGGAAGCGCCATGAAGAGGAGGCCATCCTCCTCGCCCCCGGTGGAGACCGTCCCCGAGATGCGCAGGGGGATCGGGCCGGCGGTTCCGGCGAGTTCGATCCGGTCGCCGGGCTTGAGCTTCAGGCGGGTCGCCAGGTCGCCCCCCAGGACCGCCTCGCCCGCTGCGGGCCAGGCCCCTTTCACCTGCCACCAGGGGAAGAGCCGGCGGATCTCGGCGAAGTCGACCCCTTCGGCAGGGAGGTCCGCGTTTTGGTAGCGCAGCGCTCCGCGCAGGTGCAGGGAGCGCTCCGACGTGATGCCGCTGGTCGACAGCGCCCGCTCCACCTCGGACTGACCCAGGTAGCTCGGCTCGGCGATGCTGCCGAAGTTGAGCCCGCCGCTTCCCACGTCGAGGCGTGCCGCCTGGGGCACCACCACCAGGTTGGCGCCGTACTTGCGCACCTCCTCGGCGATGCGGCGCTCCATGGAGAGCGAGACGATCCAGAGTGCGGTCGCGAGGCTCGAGGCCATGGCGAGCACCGCCAAGAGGAGCACGGTCCGCCCGCCGCGGTGGGCCAGCGCCTGGAACATCATCTTCAAAAGCCAGCGACGCCTGTTCATGTTACCCCTTGAGAACCCGCACCGGCTCGATGAGCAGCGCGCGGCGCAGCGGCGCAATACTCCCCGCGCAGGCCACCAGGAAGGCGGAGCCGACCGCCATGGGGATGAGCCAGAGCGGAGATGCGATGGTCGAATTGAAGACGGTGTGGCTGATGAGTGCCGCCAGCTGGTTGCCGATCAGATAGCCGATCAAGCCCCCCACCACGGAGATGATAAGTATTTCCCCCAGGAAGATGGAGGAGATCTGGAAACGGTCCGCCCCCATCGCCTTCATGAGGGCGATCTCGGGGCTGCGCTCGGCCATCGAGGCCATGAGGCTCGTGGAGACGGCGGTCGCCGAAGCGCCCAGTGCCAGCAGGGTCAAAAGGAGCATGACCGCGTTCAGCTTGGTAAGGAGCGCCCCCTCGGCACTGGCAATCTGCCAGATCGGCTTGGCGCGGCTTCCCGACATCACCTCTTCGACGTTCTTGGCAACCGAGGTGACGTAGGCCGTGCAGTACCACTTCTCGTACTCGTCCTTGGTCATGGTGCTCGGATCTTTTCTCCCGAAGTCGTCCATGGGGACGGTGAGCGCACTCACCAGGACCCGGGATATTTTCCCCTGCTGCCCGAGCAGTTGCTGCACCGTCACCAACGGAGCGAAAAGCTGCTCCTCCTCGAACCCCCCGGTGGTCACCACGCCGCAGACCCTGAAGCGCTGCACGGTACCGCGCACCGTCGCCGCGAGTTCGCTCCCCTGGACCAGCTTGAGGCGCCGGGCCAGCGCGGCCCCGACAATCGCCTCATCGGCCGCCTCGGGCCAGCGTCCCTTGAGATCCCACCACGGGGCCATCCCCTTGATCCCCTGCTCGGTGCTCTCCTCGCCGGGGACCTGTACCTCCTTGGAGAACCAGGTGCCTGCGACAACGGAGCGCTCGTGCCGGCCGGCAGCGGCGAGGTCGGCAACACCGAAGAGGTACGGGGTGAAACCAGTGATGTTGTACTTCCAGAAAACTGTCTTGATTTTGGGGAGATCGTCCTCGCGCAGGTACCCGCCCCCCTCCAGCGCAGTCGGCTCGAGGAGGATGTTGGCCCCGTAGCTACGCAGCTCGAGAGCCATCTTGTGGGACACTTCGCCGGCGATGCCCAGAAAGGCCGTGGCAACCGCGGCGCCCATAGTGATGGAGAGGAGTACCAGGAGTACCGACTTGGGTCGTTTCAGGAATGAGTTTTTGAGGATGCGAATCAGCACAGGTATCTTTCAACAGGCAGTGACAGATAGGCTAAACGACCGGGTTAAGGCCCGAATATTACCAGCAATCTTCCGCCGCCGTCAATGGCAATTATTTTGCATTATGCGACTTTTGCGGCAATATCGGGACACCAGGACACGCACCGTTAACCGTAACATTGGAAGGTGGCAGCACGTCAGGCGGTAACCGGTTTACACCGGATGCGGAGGCAGGAGGAAAACGACCGGGGGGATCGGATCGAAAACACCGGGTTACGCTGCAAAAAGCCCCTACCCCTGCCCGCTGGCTTGATACAAGCCGTGGCAAGAGTAGGGGCGCTCGGGTAACAACAAGAAAGGTGCAGCGGTGATTGTGACTAACCGTTCCGGCAGCACCGGCCAGCGAACGTCACGTGAGGCAGCCGGGCGGAAACAGCGCAGCGAGCCGGTCAAAGCGCTCGACAACGAGCGCAGCGGTTACTTCTTCTCGAACTGCAAGACCGTCATGTCAGCGCGCTTGGGGACGTAGAGGAAGGAGATGCGCGTCTGCTTGTTCTCCCAAACATAGGTGGACATGTGGCTCGACTTCGGGCCCTGCTTCCCCTTACCGAACTGCTTGATGTACTTCTGCAGCATTTTGTCGACGCCGGTTTTCATGACGTAGCGGCTCTCGAAGGTCACAGAAACACTGGTCAGCAGCCCTTCCTTGAACGCAAACATCCTGGAGGCGATGGTTTCGTCGGGATTTTCCTGGGTGTACACCATCTCCTTGTTGTACTCGGTCATCTTTCCCTTGGGATAGACTTCCATGATCTTGTGAAAAAGGGTCCCCCACTTTATCTCTTCGTAGCCGTTGGGAAGCGCAGCGGCAAACGAATTGGCCGAAAGTGCCAGCAACATAACGGTAAACAAACAAACCACAATCTTCTTCATGACGGACCCATCCCCTTGTTTGGTAGTGTGCCGAAGGCGTGACCATATGTAACATCAATCGGTTCCTTTTTGAAGCGTTATGTTCCGCCGCCCCTGGTGACCGGCACAGCGCCCCCTATTGCAACCAAGCCGCCCACGAGGCTTTTGCAAGCTATCGCTACCCGCTCGAGACCAATAGGAGCGCCCCATGCGTAGCTGCCCGGCTCGTTCCAACCAAGGTCCCTAGCCTAGGCTCCTGGGGCACTACCTTGACCCGGGCAGGCGATGTACCGGTTGTGCACAGCTGCCCCGTCGGCGAATTTCGAGTAAAATCAGCATCTTTAACTCACAACCCCGGAAGCGGCTGTTCAACCGTCACCCGACACGCCCCTCCCAATAAAGCGTAACTGGCTGTTTCTCAACATGTTTTACTCGGATCCGATTTGGCATTCTTGTTGCTCTCCAGGAACAACGAGGGGTGGCTTGCGAACACTCCGACGGGAGGGTCCTATGAAAAAGTATCTCATCGGCAGTTGTCTTTGTGTGGCTCTACTTGCCGCCGGATCCCGTCCGGTTCTGGCAGATTACGAGGCGGGGCTGCGGGCCTACAAGCAGGGGGATTACACCCGCGCTTTCCAGGAGTTTTCCAGCGACGGCAGCGCCTCATCTCAGTTCATTCTCAGTCTCATGTACCAGAAAGGAGACGGGACGCGCCAGGACAGGAAAGCATCGCTCGCCCTGTTGCGCAGTGCGGCCGAAAAGGGGCTGGATGTTGCCCAGGCCAGTCTGGGACTCATCTACCTGGAGGGCGCTGGGGTAAAGGCGGATGAGAAAACTGGCCTTGAGTGGCTGGCTAAAGCCGCCGCGCAGGGACTTGCCGAGGCCCAATCCGCACTCGAGATGGCGGGACTGGAACACCCCACCCTGATTGGCACTCAATTGGCCTCGAAATAGCAATGATCAACTGTGCCCGTCGGGCCGCGTTCCGAGGCACATCGACAGGTCGTTTTGGTGCCCGGCCGCCAGATCAGCGGCCGGACACCGTGTCCACCTCCGGCAGTCTTCGCGCCCGCGAAAGGTTGACATATCTTAATTAGCCACACAGTATTTCCCGCCCCACCCCCTGTACCCGACACCGTTCACTCGATTGCTACCGCTCTGCAGACACCAATTTCCTGCCATTCCGCGTTTCCGCTGGCATTGCTGCCTTTCCCCTTTGCTCCAATATCACTCAGCGATATAACAATCTACAAAGCTTGCCGAAGGAGCCGTTCACCCCTTACCCGACCACCTGTTCCATTGGCATAACCATTACAATCCAGCACCTTACTAATTTAGGAGCAGATTCTAACCACCATGCATACCAGAGGCCAGACTCAGTTATATGGCGTACGCCTCAGTGTAATAACGCCCCCTTGAAAGCAACACCGCAAGCAACATCACGCCGTGATATCGCGCTTTGTAAACATTACATAACCTTAGGAGTGGACCAGACAATTACACGGACTTTGGCACGATTCCTGCTCAGGCAGACGTCGCAACGTCTTGGCTCAACCGGTTCAATGTTCATTAAATCATTTTATCATCCCTCTTCTGTTTCCCGAGGGGGAGCAGCACCCATAAAGCTCACTCCGTACAATGGCAAACCCGGAGCAATCCGGCGACGCAAAGCCATGGATCCACGTCAGGCCCGAAAAGCCGGCGGGGACAGCCAGGTTACCGTAGAAAGTAGCGGAGTCGGCGCCAGGCCACTACAGCCTGGAATCACTAGCGCCCATCTCCGTGATGGGCTTTTTTTTGGGCAAGATCGCTGACTCAGTCACGGTGCAAAGATCACGAAAATCGCGGCACTCGATCACTTACGACACTGAATGAATTACAGCTTCTTAGCATACCGACCTGTTTTGCCTTCAATTTAATTTCAGGAGGAATCGATGCACGATCAATGGAGTAGTAACGCTCGAAGTTCGAAGAGGAAGGAGTGGTGGCTCTTCGCCATCATGCGGTTGGTAGCTCTGCTCATTGTGGCAGGCTGCCTCGTTCCGGCTCCGGAGGCGACGGCGAAGAACTTTGCCGCCCAGCCCAGCGTGACCGCAACACGCTACGGTAACACCATCACCCTGTTACCAAGCGGTCAGGTCCTGATTACCGGGGGCTACGACAACACCAACTGCCTCAATACGGTGGATGTCTACGACCCGGCGACGGGTAACGTCACCGCGGGTAGGAAAATGAACGCAGCGCGTATGGAGCATACCGCGACGCTGCTGGGCAATGGCAAGGTGTTGATTGCCGGAGGTAGAAACGGAACGGCCGCAGTCAACAGCGCAGAGGTCTACGATCCCGCCAACGGCACCTTCACCCCGGTCGCGGCCCCTACCCTGGGCCGGGTCGGCCACTCTGCCACCCTGCTTCCCGACGGCAAGGTGTTGATAGCCGGCGGCACCAACAACAACAAGTACATCGCCACCGCAGAAATCTACGATCCGCAAAAAGGTTCCATCTCCCAAGTAGCCGCCCTGAACACCCCCCGCAGCGGCCACACCGCAACCCTGCTGAGAAACGGCAAAGTGCTGTTCGTAGGCGGCATGAACGGCGCCAGCTATGCCGGCGACGCGGAAATCTTCGACCCGGCCACCGGCAAGTTTTCCCTGTCGGGGCGCCTCAACGTCAACCGCATCGCCCATACCGCCTCGCTGCTTGAGGACGGCAGGCTGCTGGTCGCAGGAGGACGCAACGAAAACGGTATCGTCGGCAGCGCCGAGACCTTCGACCCGGCGACCGGGAGCTTCAGTACCGTGGGCACCATGGCCTCGGTTCGCGCCGACCACACCTCGACGCTCATGCCGGACGGATCGGTCCTCATCGCCGGCGGTCGCAACACCCTTGGGTACCTGAACAGCGCGGAGGTATTCTATCCTGAACTAGCGGCCTTTACCCCGACCGCCAACATGACCTCCGTGCGCGACATCAGTTCTGCGGTCCTGCTCCCCAACGGCAAAGTACTGGTAGCCGGGGGTTGGGACGGCACCTCGGCCGCCTCTGGTGCCGAGGTCTTCGACCCCGAACTGGTACAGGCCAAGTACCGGCTGCACCTGGTCACCCTGAGCAACAACACCGACGTGGTCAACTTCGCACCGGGGCAGAGCTGCTCCGGCGGTTGCGTGCAATTCTTTCCCAGCGGCACCTCGGTGCGGCTGACCCCCGCACCGGCCCCCGACTCTACTTTCGTCGGCTGGTCGGGGTGCGATGCCGTACAGGGCAGCGACTGCATCGTGACGATGTCGCGAGACCACCTGGTGAAGCTGAAAACGACCCAGGCAGCACCCGGCAACACTGATCTTAGTTACCCCGTCGTGGCCTTGGCAGGCCCGCACGGCACCATAGCCCCGGCCGGCATCACGATGGTGGACAGGGGGCAAAACATCAGCTTCACCATCACCCCTGCCAGTGGTTACCATATTGCCGACGTCCTGGTCGACGGCGACAACAGCATGGGTGCCATATCCTCCTTCACCTTCACTAACGTGAAAAAGGCACATACCATCGCCACGACGTTCGCACTGGACGACGCCGTCACCATCACAGCAAGCGCCGACGCCAACGGGAACATAGCACCCGCGGGGGCAACGGTCCTTGCCATCGGCTCGAGCCAGACCTACACCATAACCCCCGCCTCCGGCTTCAAGGTCGCGGACGTGCTGGTTGACAACGTCTCCGTCGGGGCCGTCACCACCTACACCTTCAGCGATGTCGGCGCCGACCACACCATCAGCGCCTCCTTTACCCCGAACGTGTACAGCATCACCGCCACGGCTGGGGCAAACGGCAGCATCACCCCGGCAGGAACCAGCACCGTGAACCAGGGGAACGGCCAGAACTACACCATCACCCCGGCTACCGGGTTCCAGGTGGCGGACGTCCTGGTCGACGGCGCATCCGTCGGTGCGGTAACGAGCTACAGCTTCAATAACGTCACCGCGAACCACACCATCGCTGCGAGCTTCGCCCCGATCGTCTACGTGATCAACGCCAGCGCCGGGACCAACGGCAGCATCACCCCCGTCGGCACCACCAACGTCAACAGCGGTGCCGACCAGTCCTTCACCATCACCGCTGCAGCGAACTACAAGATTGCCGACGTCCTGGTCGACGGGTCTTCGGTCGGCGCTGTCGCAAGCTACAGCTTTAGCAACGTAACCGCCAACCACACCATCGCCGCGAGCTTCGCCCCGATCGTCTACGTGATCAACGCCAGCGCCGGGACCAACGGCAGCATCACCCCCGCAGGTGCGACCAACGTCAACAGCGGCGCCGACCAGACCTTCTCCGTCACCGCGGCGCCGAACTACAAGATCGAGGACCTCCTGGTTGACAATACCTCGGTCGGCCCTCTGGCCAGCTACAGCTTCACCAAAGTCACCACCAACCACACCATCACCGCCAGTTTCAGCCCGATCGTCTACGTCATTAAGGCCAGCGCCGGTACCAACGGCAGCATCAGCCCCGCAGGCCCGAGCAACGTCAATAGCGGCAGCGCCCTCACCTACACCATCACCCCGGCGGCCAACTTCAAGGTGGCCGATGTAGTGGTGGACGGGACCTCCGTTGGCCCGGTGACTTCCTTCAGCTTCAAAAACGTCACGACGGACCACACCATCGCCGCGAGCTTCGCCCCGATCGTCTACGTCATTACCGCTTCTACCGGGTCCAACGGCAGCATTGACAATGCCGGCCCGATCAACGTGAACAGCGGCAGCAGTCAGACCTATACCATCACCGCAGCTCCCAACTACAAAGTTGCCGACGTCCAGGTCGACGGTGTTTCCATCGGCGCGGTGACCAGCTACAGCTTCAGCGACGTAACCGCGAACCACACCATTACCGCAACGTTCGCTCCGATTGTCTATGTGATCAACGCCACGGCAGGTGCCAACGGCAGCATCGACCCCGCCGGACCGAGCAACGTGAACAGCGGGACCGGCCTGACCTACACCATCACTGCCGCACCGAACTACCAGATCGCCAATGTCCTGGTGGATGGCAGCTCCGTCGGCGCAGTCTCCAGCTACAACTTCACCAACGTCACCGCTGACCACACCATCAGCGCAAGCTTCACCCCGATCATCTACGTCATCAGCGCAAGCGCAGGTGCGAACGGCAGCATCACCCCGGCAGGCCCCTGCAACGTGAACAGCGGCACCAACCTGACCTACACCATCGCCGCAGCGGCCAACTATAAGATTGCCGACGTCCAGGTGGACGGTGTTTCCGTCGGGGCCGTCACCAGCTACAGCTTCAGCAACGTAACCGCGAACCACACTATCGCCGTCACCTTCACCCCGATCGTGCACGTCATCACCGCCAGCGCGGGAGCAAACGGCAACATCGACCCGGCCGGCCCCGTGAACGTGAACGGCGGCAGCAGTCAGAGCTTTACCATCACCGCAGCGCCCAACTACAAAATCGCCGAGGTCGTGGTAGACGGGAGTTCCATAGGTCCCGAGGCGAGCTACGGTTTCGTCGAGGTCACCGCCGACCACACCATCAGTGCCAGCTTCACCCCCATCATCTACGTCGTGACCGCCAGCGCCGGGGCAAATGGCAGCATCACCCCCGCCGGGGCAAGCAATGTGAACAGCGGCACCGGTCTGTCCTATACCATTACGGCGGCACCCAACTTCAAGATCGCCGACGTCATGGTGGACGGTAAGTCCGTCGGGGCGGTGGCGGAGTACAGCTTCAGCAATGTCACCGGCAACCATACCATCAGCGCCAGCTTCACCCCGATCGTGTACGTCGTAACCGCCAGCGCAGGCACCAACGGCAGCATTACCCCTGCCGGCGCAAGCAACGTGAACAGCGGCACCGGCCTCTCCTATACCATTACGGCGGCACCGAACTTCAAGATCGCCGACGTCATGGTGGACGGTAAGTCCGTCGGGGCCGTGCCGGAGTACAGCTTCAGCAATGTCACCGGTAACCATACCATCAGCGCCAGCTTCACCCCGATTGTGTACGTCGTGACCGCCACCGCAGGCGCCAACGGCAGCATCGACCCGGCCGGTCCGGTCAACGTGAACAGCGGGACCAGCCAGTCCTATACCATCACCGCGGCACCCAACTATAAGATCGCCGATGTCCTGGTGGACGGGACTTCGGTCGGCGCCGTGCCGAACTACAGCTTCAACAACGTCACCGGCAACCACACGATCGCTGCCAGCTTCACCCCCATCGTGTACCAGGTCACCGCCAGCGCAGTGGCCAACGGCAGCATCACCCCGGCGGGCGTCACCTCCGTCAACAGCGGCTCGGATCTGAGCTACACCATTACCCCCTACCACGGCGCCACCCCGCTGGACAGCTACAAGGTAGCCGCCGTCCTGGTCGACGGGACTTCCGTCGGCGCCGTCACCAGCTACACCTTCAGCAACGTGATCGCGAACCACAACATCACCGCATCGTTTGCTCCGCTCGCCGAGAGCGTCGACTACTACATCATCAGCGCCACTGCCGGCGTTGGCGGCAGCATCAGTGGTTCCAGCGAAACGGTCCTGTTCCCCGGAGAGAACAGCCCGGTCTACACCATCACCCCGTCGACCGGTTACCAGATCGCCCAGGTCCTGGTGGACGGCCAGCAGATGGGCAAGATCACCAGCTACAGCTTCGCCTCCGTCTCGGCTAACCACACCATCACCGCATCCTTCGCCCCGATCCGGTTCGACCTGAACGCCAGCGCAGGGGCAAACGGCAGCGTCACACCGGCCGGCACTACCAGCGTGGACTACGGCACCGGCCAGTCCTATGTCATCACTCCGGCCACCGGCTATAAGGTGCTGGACGTCCTGGTCGACGGTTCGTCCGTTGGTGCCGTCACTAGCTACCGCTTCAACAACGTCACCGCGAACCACAGCATCAGCGCAAGCTTCACCCAGATCGTGTACCAGGTAAGCTCCAGCGCCGGGCCGAACGGCAGCATCGCACCGGCAGGGCAGACCAGCGTGAACTACGGGGCCAGCCAGCCCTACGTCATCACCCCCGCTACCGGGTTCAAAGTGGCTGATGTCCTGCTCGACGGTGGCTCCGTCGGTGCCGTCACCAGCTACACCCTGAACGACGTCACCGCAAACCACACCATCGCCGCAACCTTCACCCCGATCGTGTACCTCATCAACGCGAGTGCCGGGGCGAACGGCAGCATCACCCCGCAGGGCCCGGCCAGCGTGAACTACGGCAGCAACCAGGCCTACAGCATCGTTCCGGCAGCCGGTTACAAGGTCTTAGACGTCCTGGTCGACGGCGTGTCCGTCGGGGCGGTGACCGCTTACAGCTTCACCGGAGTAACCGCAAACCACACCATCGTCGCAAGCTTCACCCAGATCACCTACGACCTGATCGCGACCGCCGGTGCCAATGGCAGCATCACCCCGGCAGGCGTCACCAGCGTGGTCTCCGGGGCGAGCCAGACCTACACCATCACCCCTGCCGCCGGCTTCAAGGTGGCCGATGTCGTCGTCGACACTCAGTCGGTCGGCAAGGTAACCAGCTACACCTTCAGCAGCGTCACGGCTGGGCACAGCATCGTCGCGGCCTTCACGCCGATCACCTACGACCTCACCGCCAGCGCAGGCACGGGCGGGAGCATCGATCCGGCAGGCGTCACCACCGTGAACAACGGCGCAGGCCAGACCTACACCATCACCCCCAGCTCCGGTTACAAGATCTCCGACGTCCAGGTTGACGGCATTTCCGTGGGCAAGGTTACGACCTACAGCTTCACCGGCGTGACGGCAAACCACACCATCAGCGCCTCCTTCGCACCGCTGGTCGTCAACGTCGACTACTTCGTCATCAGCGTCACCCCGCCGACCAACGGGTCCATCACCCCGGCGGGGAACACCAACGTCCTCGCAGGGACCGACAGCCCGCTGTACACCATCACCCCGGCGGTAGGCTACGTCATCGCCTCAGTGGGCGACAACGGCGCGCTCCTGATCCGTCCCCCTGCTGGACCGTATACTTACACCTTCCAGAACGTCACCAAGGCGCACGTCCTCAGCGCAACCTTCAGGCAGGCGACTTACGCCATCACTCCCATCGCAGGGGCGAACGGTTCCATGACCCCCACCAGCACCGTGTTCCCGACTTACGGAACCAACCAGTACTGCACCTTCACTGCGAACGCCGGTTACCATGTCGCCGACGTCCTGCTCGACGGCGTGTCGGTCGGCGCAGTCGCCAACTACACCATCATCAACATAACCGCCCCCCACACCATCGAGGCGCGCTTCGAGGCCAACGTATCGGTCACCATGACCGCGAGCGCCGGGGAGAACGGCAGCATCAGCCCGGCAGGGGTCACCACCGTCTTGAGCGGCACCAACCTGACCTACACCATGACGCCGGCAGCCGGGTACCGCGTGGCCGATGTGGTTGTCGACGGTGTTTCGAAAGGTGCACTGAACAGCTACACCTTCTCGAAGATCTCGTCGGTGAACCACACCATCTACGCGACCTTCACGCTGGATGTCTACAGCATCACCGCATCCGCTGGTGCTAACGGCACCATCGACCCGCAGGGGGTTACCAGCAACATCGCCCCGGGCAGCACCTTGGTCTATACCTTCACCCCGACGATCGGGTACAAGGTGTCCAACGTCGTGGTCGACGGTTCGTCCAAAGGGAGCCTGACCAGCTACACCTTCAGCTCTATTACGGCTAACCACACCATTACCGTGAGCTTTACCCCGATCACCTTCACCATCACGTATTCCGCAGGGTTTGGCGGCACCGACTACCCGGGTTCCGTCGCCTATGTAAACTACGGCACCAGCCCGACCTACAAAATCACGGCCAGCCCTGGTTACCACATCTCCGACGTGTTGGTCGACGGCGTCTCGGTCGGGGCGGTAGCGAGCTACACCTTCACCAGCGTTCTGGCGGATCACACAATCGCGTCCGTCTTCGCCGAGAACCCGACTGTTACCGTCACCGCCACTGCCGGCCCCAATGGCAGCATCAGCCCGGCCGGTGCCACCTCGATCCTGGCAGGCAAGAGCCTCACCTTCACCATGACCGCCGATCCCGCCTACCGCGTGGCCGACATCGTGGTGGACGGCGTATCCAAAGGACCTGCTACCAGCTTCACCATGAGCAACATCTCGGCCACCAACCACACCATCAACGTGACCTTCATGCTCGACGCCTACATCATCAGGACCAGCGCCGGGGCTGGCGGCAGCATTTCCCCGTCGGCGGATGTGAGCGTCGCCAAGGGAGGCGACAGCCCGGTATACACCGTGACCCCGAATACCGGCTACATGATCGTGTCGGTAGGCGACAACGGCAAGCAGCTGGCCAAGAACCCCAGCGCCCCGTACACCACGTCCTTCACCAACGTTACGGCCGATCACACCCTGAGTGCTACCTTCAGGCTGATCACCTACACCATCACCCCCATCGTCGGCGCCAACGGGAGCATGTCGCCGGCCAACCCCGTATTCCCGACCTACGGTTCGAGCCAGTACGTCTCCATCACACCGAGCGCCGGATACCACATCCTCGACGTCCTGGTGGACGGTCAGTCTGTCGGTCCGGTCAGCAGCTATACCTTCAGCAACATAACCACTGACCACACCATCGAGTCGCAGTTTGCTCCGAACCCGGCGGTAACCGTCACCGCAACCGCCGGCCCGAACGGCACCATCACTCCGGAAGGGATAAGCACCGCCTACACCGGCAGCAGCCTGACCTACACCATGACCCCGGCAGCCGGGTACCGGGTAGCCGACGTAGTGGTGGACGGCGTGTCCAAGGGGGCGCTGACCAGCTACACCTTCGCCAGGATTTCCGGGACGAGCCACACCATCAGCGTCACCTTTACCCTGGACGTGTACACCATCGTCTCAACCAGCGAAGCAAACGGCAGCATCGACCCGCTGGGTACCACCATGGTAACCGCGGGAGACACTATCACCTACACCATCACCCCGGCCGACGGATACAAGGTACTGAACGTCGCAGTGGACGGTGTCTTCATTGGCCCGGTAACCACCTATACCTTCAGCTCGGTATCGGGTGATCACACCATCAGCCCGTCATTTGCCCTCATCGGGCCGTAACCTGCCGTTGAGGCGCACCAAAAGGAACCGGCAGTAACAGAAGGGCTCACGCGCAACAACGTGAGCCCTTCTGTTTTTGGTTCATCCGACAGTGTGGGGGAAGCAGTCCAGGCGGATCCCAGAGCCGGGTTGGACCGTCTTGTCGGGAGGGCGGCCGCAGCGCGAGACACAAGGGTAACGACGCGCGTTCCTGAAGCAGCATTTGCGTGAAGAAAGTGGCCTGATTAGGCAAGAAAAAGGGCCGGGAGCAGAAGGCGATCTTGGTATGGAGCGAGGAGACCCGTTCAGCGTGCTCGGCCGGGGTACCTGCAGGTGGAGGCTTAAATATCGCAATTGACGGAGTACAAATTACGATGATAGGATGCCGCGTCCAGTAGCCCTAAATTCAGCCACCAAGGAGCAGATATGAAGAAACTTATCGTCGGTGCTATTGCCCTGACTCTCGCGGTCCCGGTTTTCGCTGCGGGAGATGACACTCTTCAGAAAGCAGCCAAAGAAAAGGGAGCGGTGCAGACACCCTCCGGCATGGTGTACATCCCCATCAAGGAGGGAAGCGGCGATTCGCCCAAGGCCTCCAGCGTCGTCGGGGTCAACTATCGCGGCACCTTGACCAATGGGAAAGTGTTCGATAGCTCCTACGAGAGCAAGATAATCCCCCGGTTCCCGCTTTACGGTGTCATCCCCTGCTGGACCGAGGGAGTCCAGATGATGAAGGTCGGCGGCAAGGCGAAACTCGTCTGCCCCCCCGATCTAGCCTACGGCAGCCGTGGCGCAGGACGGGACATCCCCCCCAATGCGACCCTCATCTTCGAGGTAGAACTGCTCAACATCCAGTAGCACCCGCAGAATATCTCCCCCCTCAAAAGCAAAAGGTCTCGGCATAATCGCATTGCCGAGACCTTCTATTCTGTTTCCCCTCCAGGGTCAACCTGCTCAGTTCCCCAAGCTTCAACCGAACAGATCTCTAATATCGTATACCGGCTTGCGCCCGTTGAGCCGCACCAGAACTTCATTCAGCTTGGCATAGAAATAAACCGAGTATTGGCCGTCGCTGCTGCCATAGATGAAATGGGGTTCGCCTGTTCTGCAGAACTCCGGGTCATCCAGCGTGTACAAGGTCCGGCAGTTGAAGGGACGGCAGGAATAGATGGTACAGGCTCCCGAAGCGTCCAGAAAGGGGCACGGTGTGGGGTCGGCGTGCGCGGCACCAGTTTTGGGCTGTTTTCTTACCCTGCCGGTGGTCTCCTCGATCATTTTTGCTTCCAGATCGGTTATCCCTACGCCTATCTTGCAGCAATGGGAACAACCTTTACCACATACCGTAAAGGTCGAGACAAAGTCAGAGAACTTGTCGAGAAAACTGTAGATCTTCCGCAGCTTCAACGTGGCCCGTTCATTTACCGTCTCCAGTTGCTTCAGTAAAACGGTAAATTCATCGAAGAACTCATCGGGCACTGTCGGGATCGGGAAGGTCTCTTGAGCTTGGTCATCAGTTGTCATGGTCGTTCACCTTATGGGGTTTCTAGAAGATTTCCGGCTGGCGGATCACCCGCAGTTTACGTTTTGGAAGTTCTGCTGCAGAATCGCGGGGTTTATGAAAGGTGGCAGTTTCCATTCCTGAATCATGCCGGCGCACCCAAGATCCGTGAACGGGGACCTTTTCAGGGGACCGTCACTGAACCGGGTTTTTAACCTTCACATACCTATTTTTCAGCAACTGCCTTTCCGCATAGTACTGTACATCGGTCCTGCCATCCCTTTTGACGAATTTCTCTTCGATACCGTACTCGCCATAGGAATTTCTGATGGCATACCTTAACAAATACGTATCACACTTGCTATAGCTTTCATCCTTCACGATCTTTTCAAAACTCAAAAGCCGTGCGCTTTCCGGGTGCAGAAGATTCTTGCGTGCAGTATCAAAGGCAACCTGTGCGGGGTCATGCCTGAACCTTCTGTAGGCTTCCCACACAGCATTAGTACCTTCCTCTGGAAGAAATAAAAAGAGCGCCACCGCCAAAAGAATAAGCCCGCAGCATCCCCTTAAAAAAGGCGTTGTCATCTTGTACACCCCTTACTCAACACCGAGTCCGACCGGCTCGCATAACATAAAAAGCACAAAACATTGCAGATTTATAATCCTCTCACACTTAACTTGCAAGTATTTTAATTATCTGCAACGTATACTCTACAACACTTTCCTGAACGTGGTCCTAGAGAAGATCCGCAAAAAGGGAGCAGGTGATTGCCAAGAAGAGGGTACGCGAGCCCGAGAGAGATCCGGGACCAGACATTTTACATATAATCAAAACGTTACGGCCCTAAGGAGGAAAAGTGCGAAGGTGGATATCCGACAGGGATCCGCTTGGTTTTTCCGATAAGAGCCAAGCGGATCCAGGATAACTTGGACAACTGGAAAGGGCCTCGTCCCGCCCGGACTCAGATCGGGCGGGACGAAGGGACTACAGACCTGCACGCTGCATCCCTGCAGCTAAAAAGGAACCATTAACGACTTCAATTTAACGCACAAGAACTTACGCAGCAGCTAACTGCTTGCGGTAACCTGTTGCGGCGACCTTTGCCGCTTATTTGAAGATTTCTGCCAGTTCGGGCATTGTCGGCTGTAACTCACGTGTTTTTTCGAAGCAGGCCATAGCTTCGTCGGTCAGGCCCTGCTCTTTCAGAGCATTCCCCAGATTGTAATGCGCCTGGGCAAAATCGGGGCTGATAGAGAGGGCTTTCTTATAATGGTCGATAGCACCATCAAGGTCACCCATTTTACTCAGGGTATACCCCAGGTTGTTATGGGCTTTCGAGTAGCTGGGATTCACCTTAAGTGCCGTCTGAAGGCACTCCACCGCCTTTGCTAACTCGTTCTTTTTCAGGTGCACCGTCCCCAGGTTGAAATGCGCCTCTCCAAAATCAGGTTTCGCCCGCAATGCCTGTTCATAGCAGACTATGGCTTCGTCAAGCTCTCCCAGGTTGTTGAAGAGGTTCCCCAGGTTGAACTGATCCTGCGGAGTGTTGGCAATGAGAGCCTTGATGCTTTGGAAGCATTCCTGCGCCTTTTCCGGCATACCCAAAGAGTTGTAGATGGATCCGATCCGTATGCAGTAGTTGTAGTTGCCGGGATCAGCATTCAGACATCTCACCAGGAAATTCACCGCCGCGTCTTTGTCGTCCTTCGACTGGGCGATGAGCGCCATGGCAAAAAGGACATCCTGGTTTTCGGGCTCAAGCTTGAGCACGTTCTCGTAAACCGTTTCGGCACGCTGCAACTGGCCCGACTTCTGGCATTCGACGGCAATAAAGATAGCCTTTGCCGTCGAGACCGGCTCACCGTGGGGGATGCCACAGGTTTCCCGGAGATGGGAGAGCGCGGCAAACCTCTGGGCCTCGAGTTGCGGCAAGCAGCATGACTTGTATTTTTTACCGCTTCCACAGGGACACTTATCGTTGCGATTTATTTTTTCCATTTTTCTCCCCCTCACAAGTAACTACATGATGAAGTACAACATCCGCTGCCAAGCTTTCGAAAAGTCACGGAGCAATCTGCCCTTTTTTATATTTTGCGGCTCCAATCGAGGATCTGATATAGGTGTAGGTGCAGTCTTGCACAGGGTCTTTTTCCAGCATCTGCATCGATGACTCTATTTCCAGCAACAACTGGGTATTTCCCCTAACCGCCGACTCAACGACTTTATCAACTTCCTTTTCTGCTTCATTGAGCCTCTGAAAATTGGCCCCGGTAGCGTCCTTGCTTGCCAGGGCACAGGCTGCCGCAAGCTTGGCAGTGGCCTCAGACCAAAGCTTACCTTCCGCAATATCGCTCGTCACCAGACGTGTACTCGCGGCTACCGCCTGGAAAACGGCATCCCCGGACGTGACTGCCTGAGCAGGCTCAACGACTGCGGCAGTTAGCCAAGCAACCATCAAAAGTACCCACATGTCCAACTCTCCTTAACAACCTACCGGACGATGCCAAAGAATGGGCTCTGCACCGACCACGACAGCCGAAACAACCAGGCAAGGGCAAACCGGGTAAATCGCTCCGCAGGTAAAGGTTCGCTGTGTCAGCGCACCTTTGAAAGCTGGTTCATCATGCTGGTGGAAACAGGATCAGCTGGGTCTATCGCTAAAGCCTCTTTGAATACCTTGACGGCCTCAGCGGACTGGCCAGCCTGAGCCAGCGTGATGCCAAGATTTCGCAAAAGATCTGACCTTTTCGGAGCGAGACGGATGGCCTCCCGGTTTTCACGAATGGCCCCTTCCAAGTCGTTATGCTTCAGCAAGATCAGGCCGAGGTCACTATGTGCATCGGCGCAGGTCGGGTCAAGTTTTAACGCTGCGCGGAATTCAGTTTCCGCCTTGGAAAAGTCCCCCGCGTTGAGTGCATCGAGGCCATTTTTGAGGTGCTGTTGTACAAACCTGGCAGCCACGTTTTGCATCATCTGTTCGAACTCTTCCTGTTTCACCCCTACCCGACCATGTGCCTTGCGAAATTCAGGATTGAGCATGGCGGCAGCCTGGTATTCGATAATGGACTCTTCCTCCTTACCAGCCTTGCCATAGGCGACACTGAGATTGGTACGTGGACGTGGCTTGAGCGGGCTCTTGCTGACAGTGTCAGCCCAGAGGGTGACATCATCTCGATATACCTCGTTGCGGGTATAGGTTCCAATCGCCAAGAGCACGGTGACTATCCCAAGGACGGCAGTTGTCGCGCGCTGAATTAACAACGACCTGTGCTCGACCATGCTCAGGAGCGCAACAACGACAGCCATGGAGAATCCGACAGAGGGGAGATAGCATCGATACTCGTCCACAAGGTCTGCCAGAGGAACGAAGCTCGATTCGACGGACAGCGTGATCAAAAACCACAGCAGACCGAACCCGATCAACAACCGGGAGCCGTTCAAACGTTTGCGCCCACTAAGGAGGATAACCAGCGAACCCGCCAAATAGACCAGCAGGAACAGGGTGGACAGCATGACCTTGGGCTCGAGTAGAGAGCGGAACAGTGGATAGTCGTAGTCGAAATTCAGGTTCGTCGGCCAGACTAGAAGCTTCAGGTACATTACGATAACCGTCGTTTGAGTAAAGAAATACTCAAGCGGGTTATAGACGTTTTGCCCCCGTGCAACAACAGCGTTGACAGACCCCGTACCGATATGGTGGCTTACGTAGAACATCAAAAGCGGGATGACTGCAACCGTCAAGAAGAACGGCCAGACACGACGAAGAGCATCACGCCAGGTAGAACCGAAGAAAGCCATCTCAACGACCAAGAGTACCACCGGCAGAGTTGCCGAAAGCTCTTTATTAAGCATGGCTAGTAAAGAAAAGGCCAAAGCTCCCATGCGCAGATGCAGTGGCCGTTCTTTAAGGTGCCAATAGACATGGAAGCAAACAGCCCCCAGATAGAAAAGCGCAGCAAGCGAGGCAAAGCGCTGAGTCAGATAGGTAACCGCCATGGTCTGCAAGGGATGACAGGCAAAAAGAGCGGCAGTGAAAAAAGGAGCCCATGCCTTGAGCAGACTCTCGTCGGCGCTCCCCTGCCCGGCAAAGACAGGCGTAGCCATTAGGGACCGCATCAGGACGAAGACCAGAAGGGAACTGACCAGATGAATCCCCAAGTTCGTGAGATGGTATCCCACGACGTCGAGGCTACCCACAGCGTAGTTCAAGGCGAACGTGAAGAAGGTCACCGGCCTAACGACCGTGGCATACTTCATGTTCGTAGCGTAGGTTGATGCATCGATCAGCCGGGATAAGCTTGTAAAATTCCCAAGGCTTTTAACTACCGGGTTTGTAACGATGTTGACGGTGTCATCAAAAAGAAAGGGAGCCTTGAACGTATTGAAATAGGCAGCGACAACGATGCAGACTATGAAGGTAACTTGTGCGACTACGCGTGAAGGTATCCTGCTCATGATCATACTCTGCCCCATCCATGACAATTAGATATTTGGTATTGGCGCACCATAAAAGCAAACAAAAAAAGTCAGCCTCGAAACGTAAACAGAAGGTTGGCGGTAAAGTTCCATGCCATTGTTACAGCAATCGCGAACAGCTTGGCAAGGTAGAAGTTTTTGTCCTTACGGACTAACAACCATAAGGTGACGGTATTAATGGAAAGCCCAACCATAGACACAACCATAAAAGACATGTACTCTGTCAGTACGTACTGATTGTGGCTATTGAAAGTCCATATCCTGTTCAGCAGATAGTTATAGCTGGCAGCAACGACAAAACCCACTGTATTAGCCAAATACTTTTGACAGTTTGCCTTCTCTTTTAAGAGATAAGTAATACTGAAATCAACTGCTACTCCTGAGAAACCAACTATTCCAAACTTTATGAACTTGGCGAAATAGTCGGACTTGTCTGCAATAATGTCTCTAATGGTATCACCAATCGTCACGAGTCTGCTTCTCCCACAAAATAGAGTCAGGCCACCGTCCCGAGTGCTACGCCACCCATCGATTCGAGGCGTGCAGCAAAACAAGCACAACCTGAAGAATGGAGCACGGTACCAGATAGAACAGCACCGATCTCCCCTTCAGTTTCATCGCCAGTAAGACGAACATGGGGAACACAATGACCAGATAGCGCATGTACGAAGTCAGGCTGCCGGTCAGGGCCGGGATCATACCGGTAATCAGCAGGTAGGCAAACAGGGTAGTGTCGAGTTTTCTGTATGACAGTACCGCGATAACGGCGTAGACCACAAAGAACACCCGGTTCATGATGCTCGTGGTAAAGCCGTTCAGGGTAAAATCGGTGTAAATGAAATTGTTGAGAAACCAATCCACCGGGTGCAGAAGGTTGAGGAGCGAATTGCTTGCCTGGAACACCTTCTGGGCGTCGAAGCCGGCAAACGGGTCACCGGTGGCGAGTTTCATCACCAGCAGATAGCTGCCATACCCCGCAACAAAAGCCAGCGGCAGGAGAGTTTTCTTCGGGTCGAAGCTCCTTTTGGTGCGCAGTTCCAAAAGGAGTGCAACGAGCACCGGCACGATAACCAGTATTCCCGTGGGGCGGGTCAACGGCAGCAGGAACGAGCAGGCGATGGCCGGCATCATCCTGTTTTCTCTGAGGTAGTAAAGGAGCATGATCGCCAGCAACAGGAACACCGATTCCGTGTAGACGAGACCGATATAAAAGCTGGTCGGGAAGGCGAGCAGGATCAGGGACGACCGGTAGGCCACCTCCTCGTCGTACGTCTTTGCTATCAGTAGGAACAGGTAGACCACAGAGAGCACGGCAAACAGCGTCGAAAGGACAAAAGCCCCCACCAAGGTATGGCCGAAGGTGAGGTAGCCCGCCATCCGGATCAGCAAGGGGAACAACGGGTAAAAGGCGTTGCCTATGTGAAACGGCGAGTACCAGTTGTCGGCAACATAGAGGTAGTGATTGGCGTCCCAGGTTTTAAAGGCCGAGGCGAGCCAGGCAGGTTCCCCGATCGGATAGACGAAATTTGCGTCGTGACCCGCGAAGGAAAAGGGTACGAGATACCAGCTCGCACCGATCAGGACAAGTATCGCGACCTTGACCAGAAGGGTTATGACGACAAGGCTCTTGATGCGTGGGTTGATTGCCCTTCCGGTCAATTATTTACTCCTTTCCTTCAAGCGGTACGCTTCGGACAGGGCGGACCGAAAGGCAGGCTCGTTCGGGTTGAGCCGCACTGCGGCCTCGAACTGTTCTACAGCCCGGTCTAACCTGCCGGTGTCACGGTAAGCCATCCCGAGGTTGAAGTGGCTGTCAGGCTGAAGAGGATCGAGACCTACCGCAGCTTCCAGGTGCACTATCGACTGGCCGAAGTCCCCCATCTCCCCATATAGGGAACCAAGATCGTTGCGAGCCATCGGGTTGCGCGGCTCGAGGCTCACGGCTTTTTCGTACTGCCTGATCGCTTCGCGCCGGTCTCCGGCTTCGTAGTAGGCATTCCCCAGGTGCCGGAAGTACTCGGTGTGCGGATCCAATTGCGTCGCTTTCTTTAGCTCTACGATCGCTTCCGGCAACCTCCCCATCAACTTCAGAGCTTCCCCCAGGTTGTTGTGCACCACGGCATTACCGGGAGATTTCGTCACGGTGTCAGACCACAGGGTGTAGTTGTCCTTCCAGACGACGTTACGCTGAACCGTTGCCGCAAGGTACCAGCAAAGCACGACGCCAAGGACGCCCGCGAGTCCACGGAGATGCTTCGGATTCCGGACATACCCGGCCACGAGACCAGCTAGGAAAAGGACGGCACCCACCGACGGCAGGTAGAGGTAGCGCTCCGCAAACGGGTAAGGAATGGCACGGATGTAAAAGGCCGGGAGCAGCGGAACCACGGTCAGCACCAGCCCGAATGCGGCCGTTTTGGATCTCTGGGCTACGGTCAGGCACAGCGCCGCTACGGCCAGGACCGCAAGTACGGAGAGAAAGGCGCGGGGTTCGGCGAAGGACAGCACCGGGTGGAACTCGTACATGGCGTTCAGTTCCACCGGCACCAGCAGTTTGAAACCGTATTCTACGGCAAGCGGGAACACGTTGAGGATCAACTGGAACCCGGAGAGGTCGGGGTGTCGGTTGATGGGTGCGAAAGCCCCCAGCACACTTCCCCGGACTGCCAGGTAGAGGAGTGAAACAACCAGATAGGGTGCATAGCGCACCGCCAGTTTGAGAAGCGGAGCGCGTTCCTTGACAAGGAAGTAATCGGAGGCCAGCAAAACAAGCGGCAAGGTTATCCCGATTTCCTTGGAAAGGAGCGCCAGGCCGAACAATACCGCCGGCAGCAGGTTGAAATACCAGTCCCGCTGCACAAAACGCAGATGCAAGTAGATCGCGGAGATGTAGAAGACGGTCAAGAGCAGGTCGGTCACACTCATGACCGGTGCCACCACTTCGGTGTGAATGGGGTGCACTGCGAAGACGAGCGCAGACGAGAGCGCTAGCCCCCAAAACGGCCGGGAATGCTCCTTGGACAGCAAGGCCTCGGCAAGCAGATAGACGAGAATGGTGGCCACTACATGGAGCAGAAGGTTTATGGCATGGAATCCCCATGCTTTCAGGCCAAACAGGTGATAGCCGGCCATATAGACCACGTGCAGGAGCGGCCGGTAATAGTTGGAGATTGAGGTCCCCTTGAACCCCCAGACCTCGCTCGAGAAAATGGCGGGAAGATGGCGGATGTCCCTGATCCACGGGTTCTTAAGCACCTGGAACTCGTCGTCGTAGACGAACCCGTTGACCAGCGTGTTTCCGTAGGCGACACAGACGACAGCCACCAGGATGAGGGCGACGGCGGAACGGGACCGGATTGAAAATGAAGCGCGGGAAATCATTCGGTCTCACCCCGGTCGATGTTCCTGGTGTCGCCGATCCAGTAAAGCGGCCTCCCCTGCGCCTGCTCGAACGATCTGCCGACGTACGAACCGATGATGCCGATACTGAAGAGGATGATCCCGTTGTAGAAGGTCATCAGGATGATGATGGAAGTCCAGCCGGGAACGGTCACTTTGAACACGAAGTGATCGAGCAGCGCCTTGATGAGATAGATGAGACTGATGCCCCAGAGTGCGAAGGAGGCCCAGGTGATGAACCTGATAGGACTTGAGGAGAAACTGAGGATGGCATTGATGGCAAGGCCCAGCATCTTTCGAAACGGATACTTGGTCTCGCCGGCATAGCGCCGGTCACGATCGTACTGGATGATGCACTGCCTGAAGCCGATGCTGGCAAAGATGCCACGCATGAAGCGGTGGCGTTCCCTGAACTTGCGGACAACCTTGAGCACCTTGTGGTTAAAGGCCCGGAAATCGCCGCAGTTGTCGACGATGTCCCGACTCGAGAACCGTCGCATCAGCTTGTAGAACAGCCAGGCAGTGGCGAGCTTGAACCCGCTTTCCCCGTCGCGCCGCTTCCTTTGGGCGTGGACCAGGTCGAAACCTTCCTCGAGCTTTGCCAGCATTCCGGGGATCTCTTCGGGGGGGTCCTGCAGGTCGGCGTCGATGATGACGATCAAATCGCCATCGGCGAAGTCCATCCCCGCAGTAATAGCGATCTGGTGCCCCATGTTGCGGGCCAGGTGCACAACCTTCACGCGCCGGTCACGGTCGGACAGTTCGTTCAACCGAAGGGCGGTATCGTCCCCACTGCCGTCGTTTACGAAGATGATCTCGAAATCGTAAGATCCGGCCCGGTCGGCGACTCCGGTCATTCTCCGGTAGAACTCGTCGATCGTTTCACGTTCGTTGTAGCACGGTACGATCACGCTGACCGTTTGCTTGCACCCGCCAGTAGTCACCTTCGGCCTCGCACAAGGTTAATGGACAAAGCAGCAGGAATGCTGCTCTATCTTACCTTCCAAAACTCATAGGGATCAGTCTGAAAACCGCCCCACAACATACCCCAAAACTCACAGTAAGGCTACCAGGTTGTTAAAACCAGCTAGGGCGAATCATCGTAAAGCACACAGGGTAACCGTGCCGCGGGGTTCCTGTGTTGTGTCGTTGTGTCACTGTGCGCGGCAGCTATTCCTCGGCTCGCACCAGATCGAGGAATACTGCCGTCATCACATGCCGTGACATTTCTTGCAAAAATCGCTTGCCGGAGCTACGCCGTCGTAGTTCTGCAAAAATACCGGAGAACTGCCCGCATGGGGGTTGTGGCAGGATACGCAGGTGAACTCCCGACCCGGGTGGTACGGATCAGGGGTCCTGCGTACCGGGTGTCCGGCATTCGAGAACCCGACGATGACGTGCGGCTTGGTGGCAATCTCTTCGTGGCAGCCAAGGCACAGGTCGCCCGCCGAGGTGCGCAGGAAGTAGCGATAGTTGGAGGCATGGGGGTCGTGACAGGTGGCACAGCTCCCCGCCGCCGTCGGCCCGTGACCGTACTTCATGGGGGACCATATATCCTCGTGGCAGCCGAAACAGGATTTGCTGTCCGGTTTCACCGCAACGAGCTTCGGAGTCCCCTTCTTGTTATGGCAAGACAGGCAAGCCCACACCGCAGCCGGCCCATGCACGTTCGCATAGGTGCTGAGCATTTTCTTGTGACACTGGTAACAGGGAGAACTGGCCGCAGGGGTCTCTCCTTCGGAGGCAGCAGTAAAATCCAGCTGGTGGCACGGCATGCACACCTTCTCGGTTTGATAACCGTGGTACTGATACCGCGTGAACCCGTCGGGGGCGCTGGACGCATCGGCGAACAAGTCCGAGCGGTAAAAGACTCGGGACTTCAGTTCCTCCACCTTCTTCCCACCCTTCATGCCGACTACCTTGATCTCGTTGGCACCGCTCATAAGCCCGAGCCCATCAAAGCAGACGGTGTAGTGGCTGTAATCCCTTTTGGGCAGGGAAACCCTCCGTTTGTTGACGAAGAGCTGGAGTTCATCGACGGACCCGGACTGCAGACGCACCACCAGGCTTGCCAGCGGGGTTTCCAGCACCGACCGGTCCGGCGGGGAGACGATGGATATCTGTCCCGTCCCCGAATCGGCCCCTGCGCTACCGGTACTCGAAAAGGCTGCCAGGGCCACCAGGAGGAGCAGGCTTCTCATACCTGCCGCAATACCGCGCCACGCTCTCTGCCTGAGATCAATGTCCATGGATGATTATCTCCAGAGCCCTGCCGTAGGAGTCGGCCGCTTTTTGCAGGTCTTTTTGCTGTTCGAAGAGCTTCCCCTGGTAGCTGTACACCTGGTAGTCGAACGGGGCGAGCTTGGCCGCCTCGTCGAACAACTTGGCGGAGTCGGCACCCTTCCCATCCCGGCCGAGGGCATACCCGGAGTAATAAAGACAGGGGGCATAGGAGTCCTCGGCACTACGCGCAGTGTCGAGCAGGGCTCGCCCCTCACCTGCCTTCCCGTTTTCTACCAGCAGGATCGCGAGCTCGCACAAGGCAACCGGGTGCCGCGGTTCCTTGGCAAGGACCGCCTGGTATTCGGCCTGCGCGAGGGCCTGATCCCCCCTGTCGCTGTAAATCCTCCCCAAGCTCAGGTGTGGCAGGACAAAGCCCTGGTCTGCCTCTACCGATTTCTTGAACCAGAGTTCAGCCTTGCCAGCAAGCAGTTTCGACTTCAGGTTGTTCTGCCCCATGTTGTAAAAGCTGAGGGCGCTTTTAGTCGGCTGATAATGAGGTTTGGCCGCAACCGCCTTCGGCTTGGCGCCGGTCAGGGTGGCAACAACGAAGTCGTCCATCTCTTCGGCTCCCAACAGTGGATAACCGGTGAGATCGTGCCGTATGGTCCCAGCTTTATCCAGGACAACCATGGTGGGAAGCGCGATGACACCATAGTCGCGAAAGGCGACCAGCCCCGGGTCGACCAGCATGGGGAACTCAATCTTCAGTTTGTCCCGGGTCGCCTTCACCTGCCTCAGGGTCTGCGGTGAGACCTTCAGTTCGTCGACATTGATCCCGACCACGGAGAGCCCGGCAGAGCGGTACTGGGCGAAGAGCTTCTGCATCCGGGTGAGCGCCGCTTCCGACTTCCGGATCCAGCTGGACCAGAAGACCAGCACGGTGAGCTTCTCGCCTTTGAGCTCGGCAGAGGTGACCTTCTTCCCTTCGGGAGAGGTAAGTGAGAACTGCGGTCCCTCCATGCCAACCTGGAGCACCAGCAGGGTCGCCGCCGCAGGGGCAGAGATGAACAACCCGAAGGTGAGCAGAAACACCACAGTCATGGCCATTTTTTTCATAGCAACCCTATCCTAATTCCGGCCCTGTCTGTGTTTGCGAATCCCTTCCTTGAACTCGTCCACGGCCTTTTGGTACTCCCCGATCTTGCGGTAGAGGACTCCCAACTCGTAGTGAACCCGCACCGGATTCGGATTGAGGAGCAAGGCATCGCGCAGTGCCTTTTCCGCTTCTGGATAACGTCCCAGGCGGGTCAGCACCATCCCCCTGCCGGTCTTGGCCTCGAAGGTGCGCGGCGCGATCGCGAGTGCCCGGTCGAAGTGGACGAGCGCATCCTCCGGCGCCCCTGATTCGGCAAGCAGGTACCCCAGGCGGACCTGAGCCTGGACGTTGTCAGGCTTGGCTGCGACCTCGGCGCGCGCCGCGGCCAGTTCAGCACCCGCCGCAGGTGTCGAGGCAGACGCTGCCTCTTCCGGTGTGGCAGCCGACAAGGTACCGGGAGAAACAGTCAGCAGCGCGCACAGAGGGAGGCAGAAAAGAACCTGCCTCAGTACGGGGAGTTTTACGGGGAGCAGGGTTAGAGCCGTCATTTCGCCACCGGTTTGTTCACGACCGGTGCGATCCTGTCGTAGCCGAAGAGCTGGTGGCACCCTGGCAGACAGGTGCCGCCATTAGTGGATTTTTTGAAACCGACCGGCAGGTTCCACTTGGCGAATGGCACGCTGTCACGAACGTGCTTCGGATTGTTGGTGGCGTGAGCGTCGTGGCAGGCCCGGCAGGTACGCCCTTTCACCGACTTGTTGACGTGGACGAAATGAAGATTTTGTTCGCCGTTTCTGAACCCGGTCAGGGTGGTGGTGTACTCTTCGGCTGCAATGGTCTTTTGGTGACACATGAAGCAGAGTTTGTAGTTGTCCGGGGCGTAGGGCGCGTAGAAAAGCTGCGGGAAGCTCTCCCGCAGGATGCGGAAGTTATTGGAACCGTGGGGGTTGTGGCAACCTGAGCAATCCTTTTCCTTGATCGGGCCATGAAGATCCGAGTTGTTGGCCAGGATCGGTTTCATGTTGGCAATTTTCCCGGTGGCGCCGTTATACTCCCGGTTGTGGCAGCTCATGCAAAGCTCCATCGGCTGTTTGAGCAGTTGCCGAGGGTTGTCGGAGACGTGCGGGTCGTGACAGGCCAGACACTTGCGATCGGTTGCCAGTGCCAGGTGAGGTACGGTGTCAGCCGGGATCTCCTTGGCCTTCCCCTGGTGGCAGGTGTAGCAGAGGTCCTGGCTCCCGGCGGCAGTGAGCGTGAAGCGGAAATCCGAGCTGTGCGGGCTGTGGCAGTTGACGCAGGCTTCGCGTACGGGAGAATGCATGAACTTGCTGTTTTTGAAAGATTCGGCCTTGTCGGTGTGGCAGGAGAAGCAGACGTCGTTCCCCGCGGCGGAGAGCAACTTCGGGAACCCGCTTTGATGAGCGGCGTGGCAGGAGTTGCAACTGCCGGTCCCCAGGGGGCCGTGCAGGTACTTACCGCCCGCTATTGCCTTACGGTGGCAGAGAAAGCACAGCTCGCTTCCCTCGGCGCGCAGTTGAAACTTGTAGCCGGACTGGTGGGGGTCGTGGCACTTGGTGCACTTTGCTTCCTGCACCGGTTTATGCACGACCTTCATGGTACGGAGCCCCTCGTGGCACTCCTCGCACTGTTTACCGGCATCGAGGATAGGCTCGAACTTGTGCTTGCCGACAGGCTTGTGACACCCGGTACACTCCCCTACCGCGACCGGTCCGTGAACAAAGCGCGCCTTGCCCATGCCGGGGTGGCAGGAAGCGGTAACGCAGGTTTCCTTTGCCGCGACCACCTCTGCAAATGCAGTCGAGGTAACCGGGCCCGGCAGGCAGGAGAATGCTGCCATAGCAAACCCCAAAAAGGCAAAAGCGACAAGTGTCTTCGCCATGGTCAAATCACTCCTCCAAAACGCAGTAAAGCTGCACCACAAGTAAACTGCCAGACGAAATAACCGTGGCAACCTTTGACGAACCTGCCGCATGATGCCGGTTCTTAGGCCGAACCTGGTGCCGCGTGGCCCGGTGCGAAAAAAGGCCGACTCGCGTCAAGTCGGCCATTCCGCACTCAAGCTTGGATCATTAAGAAATAAGGCACATGGTCGGTTGACTGAAAAACCGAAGTCTCTCCGGCCCGAACGCAGCCTTCTGCCGAATTTGCACGGAATATTAATGGCATAGCCGCCTTTTTGTCAAGCCAATAGTTGAAAAGGAACAGTGCGCTGTTGTAGTCCCAATCACTTCGGCTGCGCCATGCCGATCCTGCGACTTGCCATAAATTCCTGAAGCTGCTGCGCCAGTGCAGGGTCGAGGGAACGGATGACCTCGAGTTCTCTAAGCGCAGCGCCTGTATCGGCAAGGTTAACCTGACTTACCGCGAGGTTGAAGCGAAGATCGGCACGGTTCGCATCGGCAAAACCTAGAGCGCGTTCCAGTACCTGCCGCGCCTCGGCGAACCGCCCGAGCTCGTTGAGAACGCCGCCAAGATTGATGTGGGCATCCAGATAGCCGGGCCTCAGCTCAATGGCCCGCTGGTACAGGGAAGCTGCTGTTTTGCTGTCGTGGTAGGCCACCTGGCGGACCCGCCCGAGATTGTAATACGAGGCGGCATCCGAAGGTTCGACCTCGATGGCGCGCTCCAGTACCTGGACGGCCTCCTCGGTCCTGCCCGCGTCGTTCAAAGCGGCACCGTAGTTGTTCATAATGAGGTAGTTGCCTGTGGTGACCTCCAGGGTATGCCGGTACAGGGTTAGACTGTCTGCCCAAACACCCACTTGCAACCACGTGGCCCACCCGAGGACAGCGAGTACCATTCCCGCAAGTGGAGCCGCAGCCCTGCCACCCCACGAGAAGCGTTTCAACAGATCGGAGACGCCCCAGACGACCCCGATAAATACCCCGGTCATGGGGAGGTAGGTATAGCGATCCGCCATCGACTGGGCACCCACCTGAATAAGACCGATTACCGGCAGTAGCATGACGAGATACCATAACCAGCCAGCCGCCAGGTAGGGAAAGCTTCGGAGGCACCACAGTGCACCGACAGTGATTGCACAAAGGAGCACCGCGGCCCCCACCGCGTGTGCCGGCGCTATCGAGACCGGGAGCGGATAGAGGACCGCCAGGTCGTGCGGCCAGAAAGCCTGGCGCAGGTAACCAAGACAGGAGACCAAGGCGTTAGCGACCCGCAGGTCCACGGGAACCGTGCGCAATTCGGCCATCGAGCCGCCGTGGTGTTGGGCATAGATCGTGACGGCAGAGGATGCCACTGAGAGCAGCAGGAAAGGGATCTTTTCGGCGAGAAGCCGACTAACGGTCGTGGCGGGGGAAAGAGCCTGCCGGTTTACAACCAGACGCCCCAGCGGCCAGGCGTCGAGTATCAGGATGATGACCGGGACCGTCACCAGCATCGGCTTGGTGAGCAGCCCCAAAGCGAAAACCGCAAGCGCAGCCAGATAGCGAGCAGCGGTCGGACGTTTGGTGTAGGAGACGTAGAGCAAAAGGGTGGAATGGAAGAAAAGCCCACTCAGCACATCCTTACGCTCCGCCACCCAGGCGACGGATTCCACATGGAGCGGATGCCAGGCAAAAAGTGCCGCGACGATCAGGCTGCGCCAGGGGCGTGCGGTGAGCCGTTCCAGCAACAGGTAGAGCAACACGGCTGAGACAGCGTGCAGAACCACGCTCATCAGGTGGTGCCCAGCCGGTACCATACCGAAGAGTTGGACATCAAGCAGGTGGGAGAGCCAAGCGACGGGGTGCCAGTTGGACATGGTGACGGACTGGAACGCCCATACCAACGATGCCGCATTGAGTCCCGACCGTACCACCGAGTTACCGGTCAGGTAGCCTGGATCGTCATAACTTATGAAGCCATGGTTCGCGGTCTGCAAGAAAAGCGTCACCGTCACCACGAACAGTAATGCCGCGCGAGCCAGGTTCGCCCTCGCCGCCCCTGTTACCACATCGGACTCCTCCGTCCGAATCGTCTCAGCCGACTTCACCATGTGCTCCAAAAAAAGATTCCGCGCCAGCCCCACGACGCGGAATCCCTAACCTTTAGGTAAAGCTACTTGTGCTGCGCGGTAGCCAGTTCCAGTATCACATCGTACTTATAACCGGAACCGAAGTTCTTGTTCTTTGCCAGCGTGCCCGAGAGCGTCACCACATCCCCCACCTTGGGGAGTTCGTTGGTGGTTACCACCAGGTCGTTGTTTTTCTCGAAAGCGGTGCCGGAGCCGTCCTGGAGGTGCAGCCAGTTCTTGCCCATAATTTTGGGCGAAATCTTCATCACTTTTCCCGTCACGACAACCTGCTTCTTGTCGAGTTCTCCACTCTTTGCGTAGAGTTCGGCAATGGTAAATGCGTTGGCACCCTTGGCCGCTTCGACGACGATCTTTTCCTTTGATTCAGGCACCAGACCGCTGCTACCGGTCGATTTCTTATTGAGAAAATCAGCTTCAGCCGCGGAGAGCGGGGCTCCGCAGAACATGATGAGGTCGAAGGTGCGCTTGAGCGCTTTACTTTCGAAGTTCATCATAGGGGTGCACCCGACGAAAGAGAGTTGCTGGCCCACCGCGATTCCTTTCGTGGCGCTGCAGGCGACCCAGGCTTTTTTACCGTCCTTCTCAAGGTTGATGTAGGTGTATTCCCCTGCGGTGGTGGTTTCAACAACCTTGCCGGTAACACCGGTATTCACCGCCATTCCGGCGACACCGGGGGAGCTTTGGGGGGATGCGTCCGCGCAGTAACCCGCCACAGGCAGAGAAAGGACAACAGCCGCCGCTAAACTTAGGAATCGATTCATCAAAGAGTCCTCGCTGTAAGAGTTGATGTTAGAATGTCAGGCGTCACACTGGGTGTGCAGGTAAAGATAGCATCAATAATTCATAAGAGACAAGTTGTTTCCCGGCCGGCGGGCTCCTTAGAAACAGCAAGACCCGCAGCGCGGGCCTTGTGTTGTACTCTTAGAACTGGGCGTACCGGCTACTTCCCTTCTTCGAGGCGTTTGAGCGCTTCCTTGGCAGGGAGGAACCCCTTGAAGGCGGCCTTTTTGTACCACTTCTTGGCCTCATTCACGTCTTTGTCGACGCCGTAGCCGTTGGAGTACATGACGCCCAAACGGTACATCGCCTTCACCGAACCTTTTTCGGCCGCTTTGGCATACCATTCCGTCGCCTGCTTTCCGTCTTGGGCGACGCCTTCGCCATGGTCGTACATGTAACCGATCATGTAGAGGGAGGCTTGGTCGTCCTCGTTCTGGAACATCTTGAGTGCCTTCGGGTAGTCTTTCATCAGATAGGCTTCTCTGGCTCGGGAGTAGTCACTCCAGGCCGGAAGAGCAGAAAAGACCGAAAATAGCATAAAAGCGATGGCAACCCGTTTCATCGTTAGTCTCCTTGCAGTAACTAATGTCTCTCGCTGCTGGTTGAGTCAAAATATCTGGTGATCAAGGTTCGACGTCCAGTAATTCGATGTCGAAAATCAAGGTGGCATCGGGCGGGATCCTTTCGCCAGAGCCCTTCTTGCCGTAGCCCAGTGCAGGGGGAATGGTCAACCGACGCTTCCCGCCGACCTTCATGGTGAGAATCCCCTCGTCCCAGCCGCGGATCACGTCTCCCCTACCCACCGCGAAGACGATCGGCTTGCCCCGGTCCACGGAACTGTCGAACTTGGTGCCGTCTTTTAGCCACCCCGTGTAATCGACCCGCACCTTGTGGTCCTTAAGGACAGTCCGGCCGGTCCCGACCACCAGATCCTGGTAGATGAGGCCGGAACGGGTTTTGATCTTCTTCACGGAGGCGGGGATCTTCGCGGTTTCCTCCTGAAACGAGGAGCGCTCCTTCGCCTTGAGCGAGTCGGCAAAAGCCTTGAGATCGATGGTGGTTCTGTCCATCACCTTGTAGAAGAGGTCGCTTGGGATCACATCCTTCTTGATGATCTGCGACTTGGAGGCGTAAGGCCGGCCGTCGATTACCTTTTGGGCGAGCCGCTCATCGAAGCCCGGCAAGGTCATCAGTTGCTCCTTGCTGGCGAGGTTCCAATCGACCAGCCCCGGTTCACCGCCCGCCTTGTGTCCGGTGGTCCCTCCCTGCTGGGCGAAACAGGCGGTCGCGACGCCGACCAGTAACCATGCCACGACACTGAGACTACGAAACCAGCTCATGCGAAGTCCTTTTTCCAATGCCGCTTACGGCTGTTTTGTGAACTTGTCGTCCTCGATGATGAGGGACGTCTTGCTTTCCAGCTTGCCGAAAATGGTTTTATTGATCGGCTGTGCGAACACCATGGCGACAACGTCGTCTCCCTGCATGCTCCACTTGTACGGGAAGCTCAACTTTGCCGAGGGGACCTGCGGCAGGGTCATTACCCCGTTTTTGTCAGCAGTGAACTCGAATTTTCCGGTTTTCCCGACCCACTTGCCAACCAGTTTCGACTCAGGCTTCGAACAAGCGACGATCCCCAGACAGAGCACGATGGCGCAGAGTACCTTTACTAGTCTCAAAATAACAACCTCCCCTTAAATTAGGTAGTGGAGCAGCGCCCGCAAGGCTTTAGTGTTTCCCGAGCCCGGCCAAGGCCTTGACGGCGTCCGGGTTTCCTTGGTCTGCGGCTTTGCGCAGCCATTTTTCCGCTTCGCGATAATCGCGATGCACCCCTTTGCCTTTCTGATAACAATCGCCCAACAGATACTGCGCCTCGGCCATACCAGAGGAGGCAGCCTTAAAGAGCCAGCGGGCGCCTTCAACTTCGTCGGCCTTTATACCGTCGCCCGAGGAAAGCATGGCCCCCAGGCGCAACTGCGCCGGCAGGTTCCCCTGTTCGGCCGCCTTGGCGAACCAGCGCGCCGCCTCTCCCTTGTCAACTACCGCGTCTTCGCCGAGGAAATAGGAAAGGCCGAGGTTGTACTGGGCGAGCACGTGGCCCCGCATGGCGTCGTTGCGGTACCAGTGGGCCTTAAGCCCCTCCGTCTGCACGAAGAGCCGCTCCAAGTCCTGCCGCACCTCTTCATGCCCCTGGTCCGCAGCCTTGCGGTACCACTTGATGGCCTCCCGGGGGTCCGGCGCGGTCCCCTCGCCGAACTCGTACATCTGCCCGAGGTTGGCCTGAGCCTCGGCATCCCCCAAGGTAGCGGACCTCGTGAACAGGACGAGCGCCTGGCGCAGGTCCTTTCCGACACCGTCGCCCTTGTAGTACATGAGGGCGGCGGCGTTGAGGGACTGAGGTGTGCCGTCCGCGAGGTACAGGCTGATGGCGGCGGAGTACTGACCTGCGGCATATGCCTTCTCGGCAGCATCGTAGTCGGCCCACGCTAGCGTGGCAAGACTCCCCAGGACGAGGCAGGTGACGAACATCCCTGTTAAACGTTTCATAGTCCGATCCTTACCGACATATGCGTCTCCCCCCAAAGCTTCGGTACGGGGGGGTAACCTGCAAGCGGGCCTTTCGAGGGCGCGACCCGCGGCAAAGACCCGGCGCAGACTTCTCTTATTTCAGGTTCTCAAAAATCTGAACCCTGCTGTTACCTCTGTCGGCGATGACCACGTCCCCGTTTTTATTAATGCACATCTGCTGCGGGTAGTACAACTGGCCGTTTCTCCACCCCATGGCAAGCTGGCGCCCCTTGAACAGGCCGTCCGGCCCCAGGATGACGATGGCACCGCCGTCCTGGTCCATGAGGTAGATGTCCGCGCTGCGGGTGGTGGTCAGCATGTTGGTTGCGAAATTCAGGTAGTCCTGCAGCCCCTTGGTGAAGGGGGTGAACTGCGGGTTCTCCTTTTTGGCGATGTAGACGGTCGACTTGGCAGAGTCGAGAATCAGGACGTCTCCCCCGGAGGTGAGTGCCAGGTCGGAGATGGCGCCGTAGTTTTTCGGGAACGGTATCTGGGACAGAAGTTTCCCCGAAGGATCCAGCTGCAGTACCCGCTCTCCTCCGATATCCAGCAGGTAGACGTTGTCCCGGCCGTCGAGCTTGAAACTCTTGGGAACGACAAGCGGAGGGTTGACCCCCTGCGGGGTCAGGTAACCGGCGAAGGCCCCTTCAGGAGTAAGCTGGGCAACCTTGCGCAGCTGACCGTCGAGGACGAAGATGTTTCCCTTGGAGTTAAGCTGCACCCGGACCGGGAACACGACTTCCTGAACCTTGATCTCGGTCCCCCCCTTAAGCGTGTTGTCCTGCAGGACATAGCGCACCAGGCGCCCGTTCTCGGTGTCGGCGATGACGATCAGCCCCTGGTCGTCGCAGGCCACCCCTTCCGGTTTCTTCAGCCCGGTTTCCTTGATATCGCCCAGGATGGTCGCCAGGTAGCGCAGCTTGAGCGCGTCGGCGCCGTAGCAACCAAGCGGGTACAACGTCGTCAGAACAAAAAGGCTCCACAATACGAATGAGCGCATAAAAGAATTACCTCCTGAACTGTTCATGACACTGCGTGCAGAGATCGCTGATGGCCGGGAAAGGCATCATGCCTTTGTACTCCGTGCCGTGAGACCGGTGGCAACTCAGACAATTCAGCGTGGCGTTTTTGTTCCTCGGATCGACGAACTTGTCCCCGATGGGATGGGTCGAGTGCTTCATCCAGTCGTGGCAGCTTGCGCACAGGTCGACGACCGAGGCCTGTTTCGCCAGCAGTGCGCTGTCGGAAGCATGGGGGTCGTGACAGGCGACACAGTTGCCATTTTTGACCGGTTCGTGCTTGGTGACCGATTTCGCCTGCCGCTTGATGGTATCGGCATGGCAGCTGCCGCACAGCACCAGGGGCGACTCCTTGAGGAGACCTTTCTCCTTGGCGGCGTGGGGGTTGTGGCAGGTCAGGCACCCTTTCTTGCTCAGCAGAGGCGAGTGCATCCGCTTCTTGCCGAAGGTCGCATTGAACATGTCGCTGTGGCAGCCGCGGCAGAGTTCCGCACCCTCGCGCTTGATCTTGAGCGGGGTCCCGGAGGTTGCCTCTTCGTGGCACTGATTGCACATGCGGGTGGAAACCGGCTTGTGCACGTTGTTGTAGAGGATCCCCTTGCGGTCCGACCCGTGGGGGTCGTGGCAAGAGGTGCAGCGCGAGGTGGCTACCGGGTAGTTCATGTGCTGCTTGATGAAGGACGGCCGGTCCGTCTTGTGGCAGCCGATGCACAGCGCAGTGACGCGCTCCTTGAGCAGAGAGTCGTCCTTGGCCGAGGCATGGGGGTCGTGGCAGTTAAGGCACCCTTTCTCGACCGGGTTGTGCTTGACCTTTATCTTGGCCAGGGTGTCGGCGAGGGACTTGTGGCACTCGAGGCACAGCTCGTTCCCCGTTTTGAGCAGGTTGTTCTTGTTGACGGAAGAGTGCGGGTCATGGCACTTCATGCACGCCCCGTCGGCCACCGGCTTGTGGACGCTGAGCGGGTTGGCGACCACCAGAGTCTTGTGGCAGCTGGCGCAGATCTTCGACGCGTCGCTCTCCAAAAGTTTGGAAAAGGCCGAGGTGTGCGGGTTGTGACACCCTGAGCAGTTGCCGTTTTTAACCGGAGTATGAACGTGCTGTTTCTTCAGCTTGTCCTGAAACCCCGGGTGGCAGTCCAGGCAGAGTTTCCCGTAGGCACCCGGCTTCAACTTGAACTTGGCGGTGTTGTCCTGGGCATAAGAGTTGAGGCCCAGGGAAAGCATAGCCAGGACGCCGAGCAGTATAAATGTTTTAAGATGAATTTTCATTGTATAGCTCCTCATGGCTATTGTTTTATGTGACAGTCATCGCAGGTGCGAGCCGCAAAGGGCGGATGCGTCACATCTTTGAAGAATTTGGGGTCCTTCGACGCATGCGGGTTGTGGCAGGCCATGCAGTCCAGCGCCGCAGCGGAGATACCGAGGTGCGCCTTGCTGAAGGGTTCCTTGGTCGTCTCGTGGCACTGCGAGCAGATCGACTGTACCGGTTCCACCAACAGTGCCCGCTCCGTTGCGAAGTGCGGCTTATGACAGGTGGTGCAGTCTTTTTGCGCCGGCGAATGGTTCTTCTCTCTAGCCAGTTTCGCCTTGACGTCCTTGTGGCAATTCAGGCAGAGGTCCGGGCTCTGGGCCAGGAGCAGCTTGGGCAGCTTGGCCTTGTGCGGGCTGTGGCACTTGGTGCAATCCCCGTTGGTGAAGGGGGCGTGCGAATCCTTGGCCTGCTGGTGCCCCTTGAAGGTGCCGTCGTGGCAAGTCGCGCAGAGTTCGGTCTGCTTGCTGACGATGAGGCCCGGGAGGTTGCCTGCATGCGGGTCGTGACAGGTGAGGCAGTCACCGTCGGTGAACGGCTGATGGTTCACCCCTTGGGCCACCTTCTTCATCATCTCGGCGTGGCACGGGGTGCACAGGCCGGGAGCCGCACTCTTGAGGAGCTTTTTAACCTCTGACCCGTGCGAGATGTGGCAAGCGGCGCAGTTTTGCTCCAGCACCGGGCGATGGATGTAGTTCTTTTTGAACTTGGTTTCGGCGTCGGTATGGCAGCTGTAGCACACGGTGTCCATCCGGTCCTTGAGCATTCCCTGGAAACTGGAGCCGTGCGGGTTGTGGCACTTCTCGCAGTCGCCACCGGAGAACGGCGCGTGGACATCCTTTCTCTTAAGCCCATCCTTGGTCTTGGCGTGGCAGGTGTAGCAGAGCTCCGCACCGGCGGCGACCAGAAGTTTCTTCTGTACCGAGGCGTGCGGTTTGTGACAGGAGAGGCACCCCTTACCCTGCACCACGGCGCCGTGCTTTACGGTGACCATGGCCGCTTTTTCCTTGTGGCAGTCAAAGCACAGGGCGTTGCCACTTTTAACCAGCAGCTTGTCCTGCTCGGAAGCGTGCGGGTTGTGGCAGGACAGGCAGTTACCCTTCTTGAAAGGCTGGTGCTCGACGGTACCGCCGCCGTTCAAGGTTTTGGCTTCGTGGCACTGCGCACACAGCTCTCCCCCCTTCGCGGTCACCTCGAAGGGCTTTGGCGAGTTGGGAGCCGGGTGGCAGCCGTCACAGCCGGAGGTGGCAACCGGGTTGTGGGCACTCGACTTCAGAAGTTTCGCCTGGGTCGAGGAGTGCGGGTTGTGGCAACCGGTGCATTTCCTGGTCTCGACCGGGTAGTTGCCGTGCGCCTTCTTGAAGGAGCCCGCCTTGCTGTCGTGACAGGAGAGGCACAGCGCGGGTTCCTCTTTGCTCAAAAGGTTGCTGAACGCGGAGCTGTGGGCCAGGTGGCAAGCCCGGCACCCTTCGGTTTTCAAAACCTGGTGGACGACCTTCTTCTCGTAGGCGTCCTTTTTGTGGCAGGCGTAGCACGCTTCAGAGCCAGCCGACTTTAAGAAAAAGCGCTGATCCGAGCCGTGCGGGTTGTGGCAGCCGACGCATTTGCCACCCTTGAGAGGCGTATGAACCTTGGCCTTGGACAAGCCGATCTTGTCGGCGGGATGGCAGGCCAGGCAGAGCTGGTTGCCATCGTTTTTGAGGAGAAGCTTAGGAACAATGCCGTGACGCAGGTGGCACTCCTCACACTTTTTGTCCTTGACCATGGTGTGCAGGTACTTCTTGGACCCGTAGGCGTCCTCGAACTTCTTGTGACAGTCCGAACACTCTTTGCGGGCGAACTTCATGGCCGCCGAAACCGGCTGCGCCGCAGTCAGAGCAAAGAGGATTCCAAGAAAAGCCACCAGACTCCAAATTAAAGACCGTCCACTTCTCTGCATGTTAAACATGTTCATACAGTCCCCTCATTCATTTTAACGACTAAAGAACGTGTACCCGAACTACTCTTGGTACGAAAATCTAGCGCTCCTCGAGATAGATCTTGACAGTGTAGGCATCCCGCAGTTTTTTGAACCACTCTTCCACGGTTTTCTTCTGGTTCCGCCAAACGACCTGCTCGCCGATGGCATTTTTAACTTCCTCGAGAGGCTGCACCTTGGCCGGGATGTAGTTTGCCACCGACAGTACGTAGTGGTAGCCTTCCGGGCTCTGGTAGAGTTTGTAGTCACCCTTGACGGCGCCACTCAGCACCTTCTGCATGTCTTGCGGGAAGCTTGTGATGGGCAGCATCTCCCCGTCAAACTTGAGCATCCCCGGCGCATCCTTGCGAACCTGGTCTTCGGCGTTGTCCTTGAGCCACTTGAAGTCCATGCCATGACGCAGTTTGTCGAGCGCGGCCTGGGCCGGTTCGCTGGTCTTGAAGGCGATCCCGTCCAACTGCAGCACCTCGGCCGACTTGTAGTCTGCGGCATGTGCGTCGTAGTACTCCTTCAGGTCCTTCATCGTGTAGGTGACGTCGGGCTTGATGACCTTCTCGACGAAGATGCTGAACAGCACGGTGTTCTTGTACTCCTCCATCTTCTTCTTGTACTCTTCGTTGTTCTCGATGTGCCGCTCGCGGATTTCTTTATTGAAAAGGCGCAGCGAGGTCATCTCGTCGAGCGTCGCCAACTTTTCACGGTTGAGCTTCTTCTCTTTGATCGCGTTCTCCACACCATGGAAGAACTTGGTCTGAATGGCATCGGTGAGGTCGGCGACGGTTATCGGCTTTTCTCCCTTGATGCTCACCAGCACCCTTTTGTCTGTCATCAGCTTCTTTATCCCCGGTTTGGGGGCTTCCAGGTCGAGGCTCTTGATGAGCTTGGTGTTCTCTTTCCCGTATTTTTTGAGCAGCTCGTCCTTGTAAGCCCTCAGGCTCTTAAGGCGCAGCTGGCTAAGCAGCACCGCCTGGGCTTTCGCCTTCTCCTCGGGTTTTTCGATGGAACGGACGTCTTCAACCTTGACCACGATAAAGCCGTTGATACCGGTTATGACCGGGCTCACCGTACCGGCCTTCACGTTCTCCAAAGCCGCAGTCAGCTCGGGTCCCAGACCATCGGAGTTGACATACTCGTTTTCGTTCCTCCCCAAGGTGTCGGCCTTGTAGTCGGCAAGGAGCTTCTCCCGCAAGACCATGAAGTCCTTCCCTTCGCCTATTTCCTTCCTGAACTTCTTGGCCTCGGCCTCTTTCTCGAATCGGAGGGTTTTCAGCTTCCACTCTTTGATCTTGGTCCGGTAAAGCTTTTCCACTTCCTTCTCGTCGGGCTTCAGGTCCTTGACGCGCTCCAGGAAGAGTGCCTGCCGAAGCTGGGCCGCAGAGAAGTTTTCCAGGTCGCTCGCCACTTCCGGCAGCTTGTCCAACTCCATGCTCTTGGCTTCCATTACGATGAGTTTTACGTTGATGAGCCGCTGCAACGCATCAAGGAAGTTCTTTTTGGCAGTGGTGGCCTTCTCCTCGGTCATCTTCTCGTGTACCGACATCAGGGCTTTTTGCAGGTCTTCCAGGGTGATCTTCTCGTCGTTTACCGCCGCCAGGGGGACGTCGGTGAACAACGGGGAGTAAAAGGGAACTCTCAGGTGCAACGCAGCGCCTTCAGTAGCGGCAGCCGGCGCGGGAGCAGCTGCGGCGGCAGGAGCCGCAGCATCGGCGGCGGGGGCAGCCACAGGCGCAGCGGGAGTTTCAGCAGGTACCGTTGCAGGGGCCGAGGTCTGTTCAGCGGTAAAACCCGGATGCGCAGCCAGCAGTAGGAGGACGGCTGCCACTGCAATTTTCGACGACGTCAAACCATTCCTTTTCATTGGACCTCTCTTTTTTGCTGATAGGTTGAAATCTAGGCTACCGAAACCGGTCAAAAAACGCCCACACCTTATGTAAATTAGGGTCAAATTGCAACTGTAAACTTTTTAAGTTGGGGGGGCGGAAAGGCTAGTAGGAAGGCCGATCGGACTTGGTCTTGCGCTCGCCAAGTCTCATTTCGTTCACCACGTTTCCAGTCATTTTTTCGGTCATCACTGCGACGTTTTTGTAAAGCCCCACGTCGTAGAAAAACACCCCGTCGTCGCCTTGGTTATAGCTTTTCGAGGCGAACACGAGTTTCCTGTTGATTTTGTCGGCCAGTAAGGCATTGAAGTCGACTTTGGGCGTGCCACCCCCGCCGGAGGTATCCTGGTAATCGAAGACCGTTCCCGAAAGAACGTAATCCGATTCGAGGATGTAGCTCATGACGTCGACGTCGCGCGTCGATATCCCCTCCCGCATCACCATCCTGATGCTGAGCATTTTCTCGCGGACCAATCCCGGTTCCACCACGTCCACCTTCGCGTAGCAGGCCAGTTGATTCACGAAATGAAGTTGCAGGAGCATCCCCCCCGATTTCCTGAAGCTTTCGTTGTAAAAGGGGACCACGGCAATGGAAGTTCGCTTTTCCTGGCCGGCGGGTGTGGGCCTGGCAATAGTTTTGGGCTCGAACTTTGACTCGAACGAACCGAAGCTGCACTGGCGCGGGTCATCCTCCAGATAAAGGCGCAGGGAACTTGCCAGACGCCGCAGCACCTTCTCCTGCACGACCTTAAAATCGGTGACCAGGCCGAGCCCGAGAAGCCCCGGGGCGTCGTCTCCGGCCAGGGTCGCACTGTTCATCCAGAAAATCCTGGGTTTCTCCTCCGTGCTCACCAGGCGGGACATCATGCTCAACTTGGGGGGAAGGTCGCTGATGGATTCGAGGGAGGTAACCAGGATGGCGTCGGCCTCCACATCCTTGCGAAACGCCTGGGCTGTGGCGGTATCCACCCCGCCGGTATAACGGATGCGGTGTTTGACAAAGACCCGCTCCATCTCGGCGTCGCTTACGACCTCGAGACCCAACTCCTTGAGCTTCACGATCCACTCTTTGCGGAGTTCATTCACGGGTGCAGGGACACCGCTTAGGTTATCGATAGGATAAACCGCCACACGCAGCGTTACGACCTCTGCAACCGGCGCAGCCGGCGCCGTCTGTGCACCCGGAGCGTGCAGGCAGCCGAGTAATAGCATGCACAACGCCGCAACCAGGACCAGCCGCATCTTATTCGAAAAGCTTCTTGATGAGGTCATTGACGGCCTTTTGGGTAACGATGTTAAGGGGTTGACCGCCGCCGCCCAACAGGCGGTCCTTAAGACCGATGCCACCCTGAGTGGTATCAGCAGACCAGACCACTCGCCCGGTCTGCCCCTCCATGAGCTGCACGCTCAAAACGATGGCGTTGGCAGAGGCGGTACCGGAGCGGATTTCGCCGTACTCCCTCAGCGTGCCGGTAAAGAGCGCGTCGGCCTTGACGTTTTTGCAGATCTTCATGGCTTCTTCCGAGGTCGGAGTACTCGGGCTCCCGGCGCCTGCAGCAACGATGCCTCGGGCAACCTCTCCGGCCGGGACCACGTAGATACCACCGGTAGCCATCAGTTCCGAGGTAAAGACGTCCCTCACCCGATCATTGGCCTGCTGTTCTTTGGTCAGGTTGGTGAAGGGAAGTACCGCAACGGTACGTAGCGAGCCGAAGTCCATGTTCGAATCGCGATATACGTCCGTCTTACCCAAGACGGCACAGGCGCTCAACGACAAGAGGGCCGCCGCCAGCAGTACATGCTTGAGACGAGAGGTTCCCGTTCTCCGTGTCAGTGATGTCATGTCTCCCCCGAAAACTTAAAGTGCGATCCGCAGTTGGGCCGAAAACGAGTTGACGTCCGTAGAACCCGAGAAATCGCTAACGGTTTTTTGTCTGTTGTAAGACAGGTCCAGGGACGAGCCCGACCTGATGTTCCAGCGCACGCTGGGACCGTAGGTGGTAACCTTCTCGTTCCCCGTCGAGGTGAGCGATTCGGTGTAGTTCATGTTGATCTGCAGGTCCCCACCGGCAAAGGGGGACCAACCAGCGCCGTAGTTCACCAGGGAGACGTTCGATCGGTCATTTTGCATGTAGATGCTGTAGCCGCCCACCAGGTACAGGGCAACAAAAGGACGATAGGTTGCGGAAACGGCAGCGTTGCGGATAAAGGACGTTGTCCTTGGCTGTCCTCCGCCGTTGTGTTCGGCTGTCGAGTCCTGGTAACTCAGCCCTAGGGTAAGATCCTTGTTCGGGACCATGTCGAGCCCGGCGGTAAAGGAAACGCTGTCGGTATCGCCACTTTTTGCATCGCTCGAGGTGCTGTAACCGGCGCCGACATTCAGCGAAAGTCCGCGGTACAGCGCCGCAGAGTTGTTGAGGTACACGGAATTCGTTGTGCTGGTACCCGAATCCGAGATATCGGTACGCCCACCGTAGACTAGGGAGTGGTTCAAGGTCGGAAGCGGCGTCGCGTTGAGTCCGGCACTATAGGAAAGCGAGTTCCTCACCTTACTCTGGGAATCCATGCTGAAGTCTTCAGCCACCCGGCCGTTGGAGGTGAGTATCTCGTTCAGCCGCCGTGAAAAGGACACCCCGTTACTCATGAGGTACGTGGTCGCCAGCGAACTCTCGTCGGACTTACTGTGGCTCATGACGAAACTGAAGTCCCAGGAAAGGTTGAGAGCCTCCAGAAGCTGTACCCTGGCGTTCACGTCCAAAACGCCACCGATATTCGAGGAACTTGAGGATGTTCCTGCCTTCCCTTGCACCAACGAAAACGACAAGAGCCTGCTCAGCAGGATACTTCCGGCATCGATGTCGGCGGGTACCACCACGGTGATCGGGATCTGGGCCGGGGTCTCCACCACCTTGACGTACTGGGTAGTTACCGCCGGAAAACTCAGCAGGAAACCGGACTCGCTGATTCCAAAATCGGCCGGGTTGGTACTCGTAGTCACCGTGGGAACCGTCGGGCCGCTCCAGTTTACGCCGTCGGTACTGGTGTAGACCTGCCAGGAAAAGTTGCCGGCGACCTGGGACAGGCTGACCGAAGAGGGTGCGGCACCTTTCGAGGTAACCGAGAGAAAGAGCGTGCTAACCGTGAGGGGGCTTGGAAAAACCAGCCCTATGTTGTTTTGCTTCAGAACCGCAGGGGGCACCGTGTTTTGGGGCAGCACCAGGTTCACCGTCGGGAAGCTTGACACCGCCGTCAGAGCTCCGGAAGTGACCGTGGTAGGCGGCACGACCGTGGTATCCGGAGTGGTGGCAAACAGTTGGCTCTGCGCCGTTTGGGCTGTGTAAAGAAGACCCGCCGTCCCGTGGGAGATAATGGTCGAATTCTGCAGGGCAAAGCTGTAGCCCGTATGGAAAAGGACCCGGTTTCCTAAATAGCTATCCGAGTAAGCGATTCTTCCCGAATTGGCAAAACTTTGGGTTTCCGACTGGAGCAGGTTGTTCCTGTTCTGGCTGTAGCTCCCCCCGTAGTTCACTTCCAGTCCCTTTATTTCCCGAAAGGTCGACGACCAGGTGTAGCTTTCGGTCTGCAGGTCCTGGGAGGTGCGCAGCTCGTCGTAGAAATCCCGTTTCGTGTAGAAAAGGCTGAACGTGGGAAGCCCAGCAGGGCGCCACCCCAAGTTTGCCGTGTACTCGTTCTGGATCAGCTTCGGTGTCGACTGGCCGTTGCTCGATGTGGTTTCTTCCCTTCTCCGGTACCCCAGGCCCGATGAGACGAAGTTGTTTTTCAGGGCAAGGTCGACATAGGGGCTTAGCCTGGTGGTGGAGGAGTCACTGCTGATTCCGTCCGTTGTCGCGTGCGCGTTGGTATCCTCATAGAGCCCTCCCGCCGACAGTGTCAGCAACGGATAGAGCGTCTTGTCCATGGCGAGGTTGTAGCGCTGGAGAAAACTGTCGTTTCTGGTGCTCGAGGAGACTCCGGAGATATCCCTGGTCTTCATGCTGGAGGTGCCGTAAAGGTACTCCAGGTAGCCGCTTATGCCGTCGGCACGGGCCGAGGGGGCGCAGAGGAGCACCAGCAGCGCGGACAAAAGGAGTGACGGCAGCAGACCTCTGCGTATCGGCACGCGTAGTGTGGTATTCCGTTCAGGCACGGTAAGTCCTACCTCTCGCCCATTATGGTTGACCAGAAGGGGGCACCCCCCGTGTCGAGCAGGAAACGTCCTTTTTTACTCACCAGGTTGATGCTTTCCAGGGCGTTTTGTTCCGGCAACACCATCAGAAGGTTGCTCTCATCTGAATCGATCAGGAAATAACCGGGCCACCCTGCCACCTGGAGCGAGTCCATCGGTATGGGAGAGAAAGGGTCATAGATGTCGACCAGTTTGCTCCCGTTTTTGGCTACGTAGAGGCGGTCCGTGGCACCGTCCACCTTGATGGCGCTGACGCCCATTCCAACGTAGAGTCTCTTGGTCACCGCAAACGTAGTGGTGTCGTACACAAAGATATAAGGTGACCACTGGCAGAACACGTAGAGCTTGTCTCCACGCCGGTTGAAATCGCCGCGCATGGGACTCGCCTCCGTAGTCACGGTGGCGACGATACTGCGACTGGTGACGTCGATTACCGTAATGTTGTTGGAGAAGGTATTGAACACGAAGGCTCTTCTGCCAGCCGGATCGAGCAGTATCGATCGGGGCATGTTGCCGACGTTGAGCCTGGTGGTCTCAAAATTCGAGGTAGGGTCGACGATGCTCACCGTGTTAGACCCGGTATTGGCGACGAGCAGCGTTCTTGCGTCCGGGGTGAGGACCGCCTCGCTTGGGGTGTCACCGTTGTTCAGTCGTATCCTGTTGATGATCTCGTGCGAGGATACGTCGATGACCTCTATCCGGTTTTCGCCGGAGACAATAACATAGGCAAGCAACCCGTTTCGGTTGAAAAGAACGGTTCTCGGCCCTTGTCCGGTTGCTATCACATGCCGCACTTCACCCGACTTTTTGTCGAACACGGTCACGCTGTTGGAGGCGAAGTTTGTCGCATAGCCTGTCAGGTTGACCGGAGGTCTCTCCGGGAAGAAAAGGGAGAAAACCGGGCGAAAAGCGTTTCCCGCCCCTACGGATTCGCGGTACTTGAAGGAAAGGGAGAGGACCCGGGCTTTTTGCCGGACCACATCGAAGGGGAGTTCAGCAAGTTCCTGAGTGGCGGCCACCGGCAGTGCCACCTCACCTTCTTGCTGCTGCAGGACGGCCGATTTCGCCTTGAGGTAGATCCCGCGGTAGCGCCCCGGCGCCAGTACCCCCGTGGCGACCAGCACCTGGCGCTGAGGACCGTTGCCGTCGTACCTGGCACGGGTTAAGGTAAGCGGCACGTCGACGCCGTCGGTACGCAGCGCCGAAGCACTTTCCAGCTCGAAGCGCAGTTTGGCGGACTCCTGCGGCAACGGTTGCAGGTAGAGATAGACCTCCCCGTCATTGGTCAACGCCTGTTTCACGACGACACGCGACGGCTGGCAGCCTGCGCAGAGCGCAACAATAATGAGCAATAAAAAAGGTTTCAACCACATGGCATGCCTTTCACTCATTGGGGAACGGTTGCATGACACTTGTAACAGAGCCCCTGCTGAGAGGGGTCGAACTTAAGCGATGGAGTCTGGTAATACGCCTGAAGGGCTTCCGCCTCGGTTCTTCCCTGCCCGTAGGGTTGGTACAGGAGCGATTCCTGGGAATATTTGCCGTTGTAAGTGATCTGGCTGGTCTTGGAGTTCCACCTCATGCCGTAATCCCAGCCACTTGCATGCCCACGATGGCAGGAAAGGCACATCACTGCAGGGCTGCCATCGGCCAGATCCGGACCCTTGGTCGGGGAAGTAGTCACGATAGACTTGAGGATGCTGTAGTTTTGAGTTCCGATCTCGAAGGGGACCAGGGAGAAATAGGCGGTAGCGGCACTCCCGGTCAAATCACCCGTCTTTATGTACTGATCGTAGTAATTAATCATCGTCACGTCGAGGGTGCCAGCCGAAGCCCCGGAGGCAAACCCCGCAGCCGGATGTTTGAACGAATAGGTCCCGTTGTGGATGTTGGTATGACAGTTACGGCACCAATCGGAAAAGCCTGAACCGTATGCGACCCTGGTGAGCGTGGTGGCCTCGGAGCGGTTGTAATCGCTGGGCGCCACGGCGCTTGGGGGGGCAAAACTGAAGGCAAGGCCGCCTGTCATCCCTTGCGGGACGTATCCCGTTCCACCCAGCATTCGGTAGCTGCCGACCGAGGTCTGTGCGTCGGGTGTGGGGCTCGTGTCGTAGGACCCCGAATCCCGGATCGGCTTGCCCGAGGTGGAGATCGTGCCGTCCTGGTTTCTGCGATAGGTGCCGTGGGGATCGTGGCAGCTGGTGCAGGAGAGCGCGCTGGAAGGGTAGGAACCGCCGGGGGCACTGGCATTCTTGCTGTCCGCCTGGAACCCGAAATCCTGGGCACTTATGTTGTGGCCATGCCGGTCCCCCGCACTGCTGGCCATGGGGGAGACTACATCGGCATACCAAGTATAGGTCTTCTTGAGCCAGCCAAAATCCCCGCCGGGGGACAGCTGTTTTGGAGGTGTGCCGAACGGCATTTCACCGCTTGGGGTGCTGACATGGTAGCTGGAAGGGCCTGTATCACCGGAAACCTGATGGCAAGTTAGGCAGGTAGAACTCGCGTCGCCCCCTTTGAGGAGGGAGGCTCCTGCACTCCCGGCAGAAAAACCGGACTGGGAGTTGTGCATGGAGTGGCAGCCTTCGCACTCGCCGACGCCGCCCGAGTGAAATGCCCGGGCATTCTTCGCACCGGATGCCAGAAAGGAGAGCAGCGCAGACACCATCAGGAATATTAGGATCCTAGGATTCGTCAAATGCGTTATTCCTCAAGGCAGGCAGCGATACTAAAGTAAAGCTTGAAAGGGAAATTACTCTGGTCTCAGCTGCGACATATTACCTAAAATGAACAGTCATTGTCAAATGTTTCCGGATTGTAAAAGAACTCTACTTACGTGATCAATAGAGACTGCAACCATCGATCCCTTGCTTCACCGTCAATCGGCATTCTCATTACCGTTATTTCCGTAACTCCAGGTCTCAGAAACTACTCCATGAACACCACTTGAGCCGATGGGAAAATCGCACGCGACCGAATCTACCCCCGTGCCTCACCTCACCTCAATGACCCAATTCGGCCAAAGGGAATCCGAACGGTTATCGTTTATTGAGGAGAGACGGTTTGAGCAGTAAGCGTGCGCAAAAAAACCCCGCTTCCTAAAAAGCGGGGTCTGTCAGCAATCGGTGGGGCCGGCAGGATGCCGGCCCCAATTTCATCACAGTCAAGCCAAGGTGGTACTAGTCTTTAGCGTGGCACTTGTTGCAGTAGTTACGTGCCCACGGTCCGAACACGGTAGCCGGACGGCCGTTGTAAGCGTTGGTCTGCTGAGCAACGGTGAGGCCCTGGTTGATCTTGTTCTCGGTGGTGCTGGTGTCGTAAGAAGCTGCGTTGGATGCGTCAGCAATGGTCATGAACTCGTTGCCCAGGTAGTAGCGAGCCATGCTCTCGAAACCGGAAGCGTGTGCACGGTGGCAGGAGAGGCAGAGCACGTTGCTGGTGGTGTCCGGAGCGGTCGGAGCAGCCTGGAAGGCTTTCAGAGCGACTACGTCGGCAAGTGCCTTGCCAGCGCCGGTCTCGAACGGAGCCATCGCGCTGTAGCCAGCGCCGGTGCCGGTCATGATACCGGAAGATACGTAGGCAGCGTAGTTAGCAGCGATCGGTGCGGTCAGCTTAGCGCCGTTACCTGCCGGGTGAACCAGACCTTTCTGGCCGGAAACGTAGGTGTCAAGGTGCATCGAGGTGTGGCAGTTTGCGCACCACTCGGACATGCCCGAGCCGTAAGCAACGCGGTCAGCTACGCCGGCAGCGGTTACGTTGGTGGTTGCGTTGTAGGTGGACGGAGCAACTGCCATCGGAGTAGCGTTAGCGAAGGCGAAGGAGCCGGCCAGGGACTTCGGCTGGTAGCCAACACCTGCCAGGATGCGGTATGCGCCAGCTGCGGACACGCCGGAAATCGGAGCTGCGGAGCTGGTGTAGGAACCGGAAGCGAAGATCGGCAGACCGGTGGAAGCCTCGGAGCCGTCAGCAAAACGACGGTAACGGCCGTGGGGATCGTGGCAGGAGGAGCATGCCAGGTTGGCTGCCGGGTAGGAGCCACCCGGTGCTGCGGTCAGCTCTTTATCAGCGGTGTAGCCGAAGTCAACTGCAACGATGTTGTGGCCGTGACGGTCGCCTTCCCAGGTAGTCGCGGTTTTGCGGATGCTGCCGGTGGTGGTCATCTTCAGCCATGCGAAGTCGCCGCCCGGGGTAAGCTCGACCGGGCCCTGCTTGGTCTGGCCAACGAGCGAACCGTCGGTGGAGATGTGGTAGCCGCTGCCCACGGTGTCAGCCGCGTTGTGGCAGTTGAGGCAGGCACCGGACTGGTCCTGTGCTTTCAGCAGGTAGGGGCCGGATGCGTACTGTGCCATGCCGGTTACGTTAGCGGAACCTTCGAGGCTGTTGTGCATCGAGTGGCAGCCTTCGCACTCAGCGACGCCGCCGGAGTGGAATGCCAATGCGCTACCTGCGGTAGCAAACGTGAACAGTGCTGCGGCTACGAGAATCTTGCTTGCTTTCATTTCTCTTCTCCTTTTTGGTTTGGTACTACCAGTGAAAGTGAACTGCAGTGAATAACAATTGCTGCTTTTGAAGCCTTAACCCTTTCTGCTCTACTTCCCGTCTACTACTTTTGCGTGTCTTCTTTCTTGCCCTATCACTTCCAATTTCTTTCGTTAACCTTTCGATGCCATCTCTATAGCACACCGCATGCCAATCTGAGTTTTTTTCCGGAAAAGACTGAATTACGCAGACTTACCGTTAAGCACCAAATATCGGTTCGTATTTTTGGGGTTATCTAGCCGGCGCTTTCGCCAAAACACCCGGCCATATCGCGAAGACACCGCATGATAGCGGCATACTGGCAACTAGCAGGGGCTCCTCTACTTGCTTCTCAAGGCCCCTCGCGCCCTCTTCCGTCCGCACCTCTAGCAGCTACTACATCGTAATTGCTGGGGTTTTGATTCAAAATGCAGGCGCCACGTTTTACCGCCAAATGACTAAGGTCTGCGTAACGCCTGCTCTAACAGCCCTGCGGCGATCAATAACAATCGGAGAGCGGAATGGGTGCTCGGCGAATTCCGAGAAAGCCACCAAGCTAGTCTCCCTTGCTGAGAGGGACAGGGTGAGGGAAGGCGCCACCTCTTTGCAAATCGCAACTTCACCCACTACCCTGCCCCCCCGTCAAGGGAAGGCAGGTAATTGAAGAACCGTCGCAAAGAAAGGACATGATGAAACAGTATTTGTGATTAGGCTTGGCGGATATGGCAACTTTGGCAGATCCCCTGATAAACAAAAAAAAGGCCGGCATTAAGCCGACCCTTGGTAGGTTGTGTCATATACAAGTTGAGTTGGTCTGCTTCACTCGTAGCTTAGCTGGTATACATTCACCCCTCTGTGCCGCATCTGGCTGACGTACACCCGGTTATTAACGGTATCTATGGCGATTTCGTTGGGGACAATCAGGTTACCGGGGCGCAGCCCGCGGAAACCGAACTCCTTAATGAACTTGAAATCCTTGTCGTACACCATGACAGCGCCCCTCAACTTGTCGGTGATGTACTGGTTGCCGAGCCTGTCAGTGGCGATGCCATAGGGGACGCCGAATTTCCCGGCGGAACTTCCCCGCTGTCCGTGCTGCGACGCCGTGCCATCAGGAGCACATTGGTACGCCTTACCCAGCGCCGGAATGACGTAAAACATGTTGTCGTTGTGATCAACCCAGAAGCCTCCCAATCCCGTATCGGCTCGCTCCTGGTCGGATAGTACCACCAGTGCAGCGAAGTCATACCCCACCAGGAACGTTGCTTCGGTGTCCACTACCACCACCTGCATCCCGGTAAGGCTCACCAAGTAGAGTTTCCCGTTGCGGTAGGCTATGCGGGAGGGGCGGAAATCCTCGAACTCCGGGGGGAGATTTTTCAGAGCGGCTGATTTGTAAGGCTCCCCCCGATAGTTGCAGGTCACGATACTATAGATCCCGTCCTTGTAGGTCAGGAGCAGGATATTCCCCGTCTCGTCTACAGCGGCGTCGTATACCCCGCCAAGTTCCCGATCTGAATCAATGTGAAAAACCTGCATGCCGCTGGCGTTGTATATGTCAATGCTGCCGCCAGACACCACAAAGGATTCGCTGTTAACTTCGTCGAGAACGACCCGCGCACTGTCATAGGGAACTACGCCGTTAAAATCAGATAGGTTGTAAAGGTAGGTAACGGTCAGGCTACCTGCCAAGGCCGGCGCAGCGGAAAGCAGGGTCCATAACAGGGCAATCGCAAGGTGCCGAAAGTTTCTATGTTTCATGTGAGTTTCCCACTTTTTTCGCAATGAGCTCCCGATTGATCGAAAATATAGGCAGGTAGCAGTTCAATGTCAACTTTTTAGACTTGGGTTGCCACCTTACCCAGTTGTCCCTTCCTGGGCAGTACTTAATTCTGTTTCTGCAACATGTCCAGCCAGTGCCGTGCTTCGCGGGAATTAGGGCGTAATTCAAGCACGCGTGCGAATTCGCCGGCTGCTTCTTCCTTTCTGTTGAGCCGCACGAAGGCCAGCCCACGGTTGAAATGCGCCTCGACCGAGGTTGGTGCTATACGCTGTGCATCATCGAAATAACCGAGCGCCTCCACCATCTTCCCCTCTTGCGCCATAGCTATTCCCATGTCGAGCGCAGCCTTGGGGGACCGGGGATCCAGCTGCAAGGCAGCCTCATAGTGCGATTGTGCCTCCGAGTTTTTTCCAAGCTTAATAAGCAGCAGCGCCAAGTTCTGGTGAGCCGCAGTGAGCGAAGGGTCAATCTTCAGGGCCTCCTGAAACTGCCAGACTGCCTCGTCGAAACGTCCCAGTGCTGCCAGCGTTTTGCCCATGCCGGCACGAGCCTGCAGGTGATTCGGGTTTATCTCCAACGCTTTGGTGTAATTCTGGACCGCGTCATCGAGTTTTCCCCATCCCAGGCTGACCGATCCAAGGTTACTGTAGGCCATTGCCGAGCGTGGGTTTACCTGCACCGCCTCGTTGAAATATCTAAACGCCTCGGCATGGTTCCCTTTGGCATCGAGAGCAATTCCGTAGTTGTTCAGGATCAGGTAGTTATCGGAGGTCACCTCAAGCGTGTGGCGAAACAAGGAGAAATCATCCTTCCAGTAGCCGAGCTGGCGCCACGTGACTGCGGTGAGGAGCGAAAAGACCAGTGGCGCCAGTACGGCCAACACGACCTGGCGATGTTGCCACCCCTGCATGAGATCGGGTATCAACCAGCAACAGGCCACGAAAAGGCCGATGAGTGGGAAGTAGGTATAGCGATCCGCCATGGATTGGCCGCCCACCGTGACCAGCCCGATGACCGGTAGCAGCGTTATAAAGTACCAGAACCACCCGGTGAGGAGGTACGGAAAGCGGCGCCGGTAACGAACCACTGCCGTGGAGATTATGACCAGGACAATGCCCGCGGCAGCGGCCTGCCACAGCACCAGATGCTTGGGAAAGGGGTAAAGAATCGCGAGGTCCTGGGGCCAGACCATCAAAAAGATGTATTTAACCCAGGCGATCAGCGCATTTTCGATTCGCGCGGTTACCGGAACTTTGTCGAGGGTCGCCATCGCCCCGCCCTTGTGCTGGCTATACACGGTGATGGCAGAGGAGAGCGCTGAAAAGACGAAGAAGGGAATTTTCTCCCGCGCCAGGCGCAGCACGGGCAGTGTGGCGTTAGTGCTGGGATCGCACCCGTACCGATCGAGAGGCCAGTAGTCCAGCAGGAGCATCACCAAGGGCAGGGTGACCAGCATCGGCTTGCTCATCAAGGAGGCCACGAAAAGGAGCAGTGAGGCCAAGTACCAGCGAGCCCCTGGTGTTTTGACGTAGCGGACGTAGCAGGAAAGCGAAATCAATCCAAACAGGCAACTGAGTACGTCCTTGCGCTCCGCCACCCAGGCAACGGACTCGACATGGAGCGGATGAACCGCGAACAGGAGCGCCACGAAAAAGCTTTGCCACAACGCCCCGGTCATCCCTTCCAAGAGCATGAACAGCACAACGACCGTAACTGCATGCAGGAAAACGCTGGTCAGGTGGTGCCACCGGGGATCCAGGCCAAAGAACTGGACATCGATCATGTGGGAGAGCCAGGTCAAAGGATGCCAATTGGACATGGCCGTCGACGTGAAGGCCCAGGCCAGGCCGGCAGCAGAGAGGCCTCCCTTGACAGCAGTGTTTGACGTGACATATCCCGGGTCATCGAAATTGATGAATTGGTGAGTTGCCGTCTGCAGGAAGACAATCATGGTAACCAACGTCAGTACGACACAGAGCAGCATCTTGAGATTGCGCATGCGTTATCCTTTTTCCAATTTAGAACTGAGCCAGGCCGGACGCACACAGCCTCATCGAGGGGCGCGGTACGTGGTAAGCAACCGGTACAACAGGTCGGGTTCCGTGCCGCCAAAGGCTCCTACCCTGAATTTAGACCATAACGCTTCAGACGTCGCGATATCGCCGCACGCCAATGCGCCAAGCATCGCCGAAGCTAACAGGTATTTTACCGTCCCCTGCGTCATCCCGTCGGCATTTTGCAGCAGTGCACTGGCATTGGTACTCATGGTGCGGGCATCACGACGGCCGGTAACCTTGAACAACGAGACGAAGGCCTTGGTGGACGGAGCCAACGAGGAGGTGCAAGGACCACTCTCCAACCCTGCCCACACGGAATCCAGTTCCTCGGGGGTCAAATACGGGATCATGCGGATCGCAGTGGCAAAGAGCGCTCCCAATTGCTGATTCGGATTAGCGCCGCAGACCGTAAAGAGTCTTTTCACCTGTAATGCGTCCTGCTTGACTTGGTCCGGAACAATATTGTAGCGGTCATGGAAGTCCCCCACGAGAAAAAAGTCCCTGAGCGCCATGGCAGCGAAAGCCGCTTGGCTGCTGTGCGAATATACTGCAGGAGTGACTTTGGTTTCTCGCCAAGGCTTTGGCTCCCCTTGGAGCATATCGAGGGTCGGCAGGGGTGCTCGAGGCAGTTGCAACAACTCAGTGGCGCTACTACTGAGAAAACGGGTCTTAGCAGCATTTTGATCCACGAACGGGTAGTAGTCGGAGTTTGCCCGGCAGGGATGATTCACTAAGAAATTGCCGAGAAATTTCTTAGTGCCGATCTTACGCACGGCAATGTCCTGCGCGCCATGGATGCTGTTTTTACTCAAGGCTGATCTCAAGGCCGGCAGGTTCAAAATCTCCTGGTCCGGCTCACCAAGTAGCCCGCGTTTTTTTGAGATTATGACGATATCAAAATCATTGGGCGCATACACCGCAAAATCGGAGAATTCGTTGGACACCGCTTTAAGTACCGAGACAACCAGGTCGGTGTTGATCTCGTAGAGTTGCACCCACTGCACGAATACCCCATCGTCGGTCATGTGGTGCTTGATCAGCCGATAAAACTCCTCGGAGAAAAGCCCAGCCACCCCGCTAACCCACGGGTTCGAGGGCTCTGAAACAATAAGATCATAGCTTTTGTTGTAACTGGAGAAGTAGGTCTTTGCGTCGTCGATGTAGATTTTGCTGCGCGTGTCGTTAAAAACACGTTCGACAGCGGGACGGAACAGACGAGCAGCCTCAACCATCCTATTCTCAATTTCAATAGTATCGACTTGCTGAAGCCGTGGATTTCCTAGCAAGGCATGGGAAGTCATGCCGGAACCCATCCCAATGGAGGCCGCGGTACGCGCCCCTGGGTTAAGGGACATGGGGAGTGCTGCAAGCAGAATCATAGTTGATTCGTCGCTGGTTGCTCCTTGCCCCTGCATCATGATGGAGGCATCTGTCTTGCCATTGGTATTGACGGACATTGAACCGTCGCCATCCCGCACCACGCTTATTGACGCCGTTTTTCCGTCCTGGTAGGAGACAAGTTTTGTGTTTTGCCGGTTCAAAAGCGTACCGTACCGGTATACTCCCGAAGCCATCTTGTAGGGATCCAGATTAACGAATAGAAGCGTGATACTCAGCGCAGCGCCCCCCGCAGCAGTAAAGCCCACGGCCTGACGACGATCTCCCGAATCGGCGGCACCCCAGAACAAGACCACGCCAACGAGGATATCGAGCCCCGCACCGAAACTGATCAGCCCCTTCAGACCGAACAACGGCAGTCCCAGGTGGATAGCAAAGAAGACCCCGATGATCGCCCCCACCGTGTTGGCTGCATATACGGCACCGATACTCCGCTCCCCGTGCCCCTGACGAAGCAGAACAAAGGTGATGAGCGGCAGAGTCATCCCTGCGCAAAAGGTCGCCGGAAACATGATGGCCATGGCGATGGCACTGCCGGAAAGGTTAAACAGGCCATATCCTAAATCATTTTTCGGCAGACTTTTCACAATCCACTGCATCACTTCAAAGGTGTTACCGTACAGAAGGAGGGTCGACAGTGCCAGAATTCCCATTGCAACCTGCACGCAGGCAAGGTACCGGGCGGGCCTGCCAACCTGATCTATACGCCGCTGGATCCACAACCCACCGAAGGCAAGACCGAAGATAAAGGCACTCAACATAAGTTCAAAAGCGTGAGTTGAGGTACCAAGGACCAAGCTCAACATCCTGATCCAGCCGATCTCGTAAATGAAGGAAGCCGTCCCGGTCAGCAGGGAGACCAAAAGAAAAAGCCGATACCACCCGCCGGCTTTCGGTTCGCCAGCAGGCAATGTCTCGGACTCGACATTCTCGCTAGTGGAGGAGGGCCCCTTCACCAGGAAACAGACAACAAGGGCCAGTGCAATGTTGATAGCCCCGGCAAGGCAGATGGTGCCCGGGAGGCCGATCCACCGGATCAGGACGAACCCGCTCAGTAACACCCCAAAAGCCGCTCCGATGCTGTTGGTGAAATACAGAAACGCTATGGAACGACCGGGGCGGTCGGGGAAACGGCGCAGGATTCCGGCACTCATGAGCGGAAAGGTCATTCCGAGCAAAATGGACTGGGGCAGAATCATCAGTGCGGAAAGCGTCCATTTAAAAACGCTGACGGCAACCGGTTCCCCGATGGCCGGTATCATCGTCGTATAGGCAGCGTCAATAATTCGGGTAAAAGCAGGATGAAACAATAGGGCGCAGAATCCGACGACCCCTTCGGTAACGGCATACCCCAACAAAAGGTTCTTCCAGCTCGCGGAATAGGTGCTGCAGATCCAGGAACCGATTGCCATCCCACCCATGAAAATCGCAAGCACCAGAGTCTGAGCGTAGGCCGCATGGCCTAAAAAAAGCTTAAGGTAGTGAGTCCAGATGGACTCGTAGATAAGGCCTGAAAACCCGGAGAGGCCGAACAGCAGGAAAAAGATGTGGCGACGGTTAATGCTCATTGCAAATGATCTCCCCGTGGTGTCCGTAAAAAAACTTATCCACAACGCCCCACTGGCGCCTTCCGATCGTCATTTTCAGGGGGCACAGTCAGTCATATTGCTTGTGCAACTGGGCAATCCTGCTCCGGACCTTTGGAAGCAGGGACTCATATTTGGCCGAAACATTGGTGAGAAAAGTTTCATACAATGGGAGAGCCTCTCTCCCCCGGTCTAACTTTTCTAAGAGCACAGCAAGGTTGAAGAGCGACTCGGCGTGGCCAGGATCTGCCTGCAATGCCAATCGGAGATACCGCTCCGCCTCCTGGTACGACTGAGCATTGAGCTGAATGCTCGCCAGTTGAAAGAGCGAACCGCTGTGTTTCGGGTCGACGCGCAATGCGGCGAGGAACGCGTGCGTCGCGCCGGCGAGATCCTGCTTGTCCAAGAGCACCGCGCCAAGGTTATAGTATCCCCAAGTGGAATCGGGGGCGACCCTGATGGCACTGGCAAAGAGGGAGCAGTCGTCTAACCAATCAAGGTTCCGCCTGACAGTCAGTGTCATCAGGAAAATGGCCAGAATTGCGCCGGCGCCCAAGGCGAAGTTTCGAGGTCTCTGGCCATAGCTCAGTCCTTGGTCGACTACCACTAAACAGAGACCTAGCAACGGCAGGTACATGAACCTATCAGCCAGAGGAGCACTCGGAATTGGAATTACATTGGCAATCGGAAAAAGATTGATCGCGCACCAGACCAACCCCGCCCGGGTTACCGGCCGGCCAGTTCGCCAGAGAAGAACGACTCCAGCGACAACAAAGCACCACACAGGCGTTAGCCACCAATCAGCGGCCTTCAGTTCTGATGGCACCTGGTAGTCCACATTAAGCCTCAGCGGTAGCAGCAGATTTTCCAGGTAGCGCGGCATCACGAAGAGATTCTGTAACATGCGGTGGCCCAAGCGGCCCAAGTCGAGACTCATCCTGGAACTGCCAGTTAGGACCGCACTTCGCAGGGCGAAGTAGATTCCGGCAAAAAAAATAAGCGGGAAGGTGCTCACGAGCTTGTCCCACAACCTCCCCCTCAGTGCGCCGATAGCCGGCAAGTCGTACACAAAGAGAAAAGGAAGCAGCATGAGCGCCGTTTCTTTACACAGCAGGGCCAGAAAGAAGAGCACGCCAGAGAGCAGGAAAAAGACTTTCTGTCCGGTCTTTGAGGCACGGTTGAAGACGAAAAAGGAGAGGAAAACAAAGAGCGCTGCCAGCAGGTTGTTCCGGGCGGAGACAAGATTCACGGTTTCGGCATTAATCGGGTGGATACCGAACAGGAGTGCAGCGACAAAGGCGGGAGCCGGTGCCCCGAACAGGCGCAAGGCTAGGAGGTAGAGGCAGCATACCACAGCAAGATGCAGGAGGACATTCTCGGCGTGGTAGCCCAAGGGATTGACCCCGTACAGTTGGTAGTCGACCAGGTAGCTGAGACGGTTCACCGGACGGTAGAAGGGGGCGGACACTCCCGCCCCCCTCATCAGGTCGTCCGGTTGGCGGAACACGAGGCCGATGTTGGACCAATCTTTGTTGACAGGATTATCGACAATTATTTCATGATCGTCCCAAACAAAGCCATTGTTCAGACTGTTGCAATAGACCCCGCAGACGATTACGGCAAGGAGAACGCCAAAGAGGAGCTTCGTATAACGGTATCTGGTAATTCCCTCAGCAGGCATGCTACACTTCCCCGTGTACTTTATCAGGCAGTTTAAGCGCACAACAATGGTTTAATTAGCACGGTGAACTGAACTCCCTTTTTTAAGAGAAAATCGACGAGCTAGCGATGCCCCACTTGTGCAGGCGATACTGCAAGGAAGTCTTCAAAACACCTAAACCGTAGATGACACTGCGGCGGAAGTTGATAGATGAAGCATCCTCAAAATACTTGGTGGGGCAGGTGATCTCGCCGATCCTGTAGCCGAAATAGGTGATCTGGGCCAGCATCTGGTTGTCGAAGACGAAATCGTCGGAGTTTTGATCCAGCGGCAGTTTCTCAAGGACTTCCCTGGTAAAGGCCCGGTAGCCGGTATGGTACTCGGACAGTTTCTGACCGAGCATCAGGTTTTCGAAGAGGGTAAGAGCACGGTTTGCAATGTACTTGTAAAGCGGCATCCCCCCTTCAAGTGCACCGGTTCCCAGGATGCGCGACGCCAGCACCGCGTCGAAGTCGCCATAGGCGAGCATGGACGCCATGGCTGGGATAAGCTTGGGCGTGTACTGATAGTCGGGATGCACCATGATGACGATGTCCCCCCCCAGGTCCAGAGCGGCACGGTAGCAGCTTTTCTGGTTTCCCCCGTACCCCTTGTTGTTGGAGTGAACGATGGTGTGGATCCCGATGAGCCTGGAGATCTCTGAGGTCCGGTCGCGACTTGCGTCATCTACCAGTACCACCTCGTCGACGATCTCCATGGGGATCTCGTTGTAGGTTTTTTCCAGGGTTTTTTCCGCGTTGTACGCCGGCATGACTACGATGATTTTTTTTCCGTTCAGCATACTCTCTCCACGATAGGTTTAGTCATCTTCTCGATACAAAGTCTTCAATTCACTGCAATGCCAGTGGCAACAGAGGACGACTAGCGCGCCTCGGCGGGGACGGAAGCACCAAGGGCCGCGACACGGCGCTCGGCAAATGGACGATACTCTTCGTAGCTCAGGTTGACATTCTCCAGGAAAAGCCGGTAGTGACGGAGAGCCTCTCTGGGCAACCCTTTTTTCTCGTAGATCTTGGCCAGGTTGAAATGGGCCATCGACGCTCCGGGTGTGTTATTCGCCGAGGGGGAGTCGAGGGCCGCGCGGTAGTAGCTCTCGGCACGAGCCAAATCCCCCTGCGTCGCCGCAAGCGTCCCGAGTTGGGCAAGAGTATCCGTATGCCGAGGATCTATCTCCAGCGCCTTCTGCCATTCCTGTTGCGCCCCTGCCAGGTCCCCCTTCTCCATCAAAGCCGTGCCGAAGTTGAATCGCGCGCCGACAGACTCGGAGTTATTACGCACCGCGCTTCCGAAAAGGGAAAGATCGTTACGCCAGTCCAGGTTACGTTCAGCAGTAAGGCCGGCGCAGCAAATCACCATGGCGAGCGCACCGATTGCCGCCCAGCGCCTTGTCTCCAGGTGGGCCTGCAACCAGCAGAATCCCGCTCCCGCCAGGATGAAAAATCCGACCGCCGGCAGGTAGAGAAAGCGCTCCGTCATGTAGTCGCTGGGTATCGGCACGACATTCGAGATCGGCACGTAGTTGGCCGCAAACCAGAGTAACCCGAAGCGGGCCGCGGCGTTACGCCCGCGCAGGATGAGGAAGACTGCGCCCAAAAGAGCCACCCAGGCCACGAAGAGCCAGGGGATGGAAAAGAGGTGCTCCTTGGGCACCGTGTGGAAGATGGTAAAACCGTACGGGGCCAAGAGCAGCCCGAGGTAACGGGGCAGGATGTAGTAGTTCTGGGCCAGACGCGCGAAAAGGCCCTCCGCCGGGACCGCGACCCCCACCACCCCCTGCAGCGAATAGGTCCTCATACCGAGGTACAGCGCCAGGAAGAGGAGGTAGGGGAAAATCCATCCCACCCTTGTCCGCCAGTCGACCGCAGAGGCCCCGGGTTCCGACGACTGCGCATAAAAGGGGAGCACGGCAAGGAGCATGAGCCCGGTCTCCTTGCTGAGCAGCCCGCCGAAAAAAAGCAGCGCCGAGAAAAAGAGCGGGCGCCCCCAGCGCCCCCTGGCCTCGAGGAACCAGAGGAAGGCGGCCAGCGAAAACGCGAGGGACAGGAGAGTGTTGCGCGCCGAGATGAAATTGACCGCCTCAGCGTTCACGGGATGTACGGCAAAGAGCAGGGCCGCAAAGAGGGCCCCGCGCCGGTCCGGAAGCAGCCGACAGCCAACCAGGAAAAGCAGGAGCGCGTTTACCAGGTGGATGGCGATGTTGACCGCGTGAAACCCGAGAGGGTTCATACCGTAGGCCCAGTAATCGAAGAGATAACTGGCGCGGTTCAGCGGGCGGTAGTAGGGCTTCACCACGTCGGGGGAGAACAGTACGTCCGGCAGATGGCTTAGCTCGAGGGTCTGCGAGTTCTTGACGATGATGCTGTCGTCGTCCCAGACAAAGCCGTTCGAAAAGCTCACGTAATAGACGGCCAGGGTCAGGCACGCGATCAAGAGCAGCGGGATCCACAACTCTTTGCGGGAACTGCCAAGGTTGGCATTTGCCTGGATCATGCCGATCCCTCCGCATGGGAGAAACGGCTATCGGCAAAGAGGCGGATCATTGCGCAGCCACTCCGGCGGCTACCGGTTTTGCGGTCGAGGAGCGTCCGGCGACGCATATCAGGGTGCCGCCGCGTTTGAAGAAGGTACCGGCGTACTGCGCGGGGAGTAGGAAAAGGGTGAGCAGCAAGCCGAACAGGTAGGCCGCTCCCGTCACCAAGGGACCGTGCTTGGCGGGTTTGCCGGCCAGCGCTTCGAAAAAAACATTGGGATACGGCATGAGGTAGTTGAGCGCACTTTGTGACCATCCCAACAGGTCGTACTCGAACTCCTGATGCCACTCGCGCTCTACGGAAAACCCGCCCCCACTCAGGCAACGACGCAAGGCACCGGCATCGAAGTGATAGAGGTGGCGCGGCGCGTCCACATGGAGCCATTTCCCTTTGAAGAGCTTCGCCTGCCAGCCGCCGAAGTCTGGTACGGCGACGATGAGCTTGCCACCTGGCTTAAGCACCTTACCAATGTTGGCCATCATGGACGGGAGGTCGCGCATGTGCTCCAGCGTGTGCCACATGGTGATGCAGTCAAAACCCTGGCGAGGGTCGAGTTGCGCCACCGCTTCCCAGACCTCGAGCCCGGCCTGCCGGGCGGGACCCGGGTTGAGCTCGGTCCCCACCACCTCCCACCCAGCGGCTTGGGCGGTGAGCAGGAAGGAGCCGTCACCGCACCCGATGTCCAGCAGCCGTCCACCCGTTTTACCGGCAACCGCCCGCCCCACGAACCCCATGCGCCGGTTCATGCAGTAGCGCAGGGTGAAGCCGTGCCTGCCGCCGTAATACCCTGCGTAGTAGGGGCCCAGGTCCTCGGGCTGCGGCACGGTATGTCCCAGGCCGCAAGCGGGACACTTTTTCAGTTCGAACATCTCGCCGGTCAGCGGGTCCCGCACCTCGGTGAAGTGCGCCTTAAGGGGTTCTCCGCAAACGTTGCATTTCTCCAGCATGAACCGTCTCCTTCAATCGCAGGCCGCCTCGGTTTGGGGCGCCTGCCCATCACATCGCTATGTCATTTCACCGGAGCCCTGTCACAAAGCTCCCACCACGGTTCCAGTGCCGGCAGGCGCCGCGTCGCTCCCTTTGCGGAAGGGTCCTCGGGAACATCCTGGAAAGCAGAACAATGAGGTCCCCTCTCCCCTCGCGGGAGAGGGATAGGGTGAGGGGGAAGGCGCCATATCATCGCAGATGACAGCTTCACCCACCCCCCTGCCCCTCCCGTCAAGGGAGGGGGGGATGCGGTTTTCCTTCCGGACCCTTGCCCGCTAGTTCGGCCCACCAGGCATCGCCTGGGGCGCTCTCGACTCCACGATCTCGCGCGTCTGGCGGAGGTTCGCCTGGAAAGCGGGGTTGCCGGGGTTCAGACGCACCGCGCTGCTGAACGAGCGCAGCGCCGCCTCGGCCTGCCCCTTGTTCATCAGCGCGTTCCCTAGGTTGAAGTGCGCCTTGGCGAGATCCGGATCCAGCTTCAGGGCGATGACAAACTGGTCGATCGCCTGGTCGGTCCACCCCTTCATCCCGTAGGCGGTCCCCAGGTTGTTGCGCGTGTTCGCCCAGGTGGTGCGCCAGTTCGGGTCGTGGCTCTTTTGCGCACCGGTGCGCTCCAGGCTCAGGGCCATCTGAAACTCGTTGATGGCCTCGTCGAACCGGCCGCGCTGCAGCAGCCCCTCGCCGTAGGCATCGTGGGTAAGCGCAAGCCTGGGAGCCTTCGCGCTGGCATCCTTCCAGAGGGTGTAGCTGTCCTGCCATACCGGAACCCTGGCGCTGGCGGCAGCGGCAAAGCCCCCGGTCGCTACCAGGATGAGCACCAGCGTCACCAGCGAGCGGCGCGAGGCGAACACCCCCTCCCAGCTAGCCTCTCCCAGCAGTGCGGCACAGACAAAGGCCGCCGCTCCCAGCATCGGGAAGTAGAGGTAGCGGTCGTTCATCAAGGTGACGATCGGCACGATCTGGGAGACCGGGATCAGCCCAACGAAGAAGAGTGCGTACCAGAAAAAGAGCTTTCGCCTACGGCGATACAAGAAGAAACCAAAGACGCACAGTGCCAAAGAGCTAAGTGCCGCCCAGGCCACCTGCTGGTCCACTCCGGGCTTGAGCTGTATGTCGTAGAAGGCGCTCAGCTGCGCCGGCCAGGCCAAAAAACCGAGGTAGCGCATCAGCACCGTGAGCATGGTGAAGAAGGTGGCTGCGGGACTGCCGCCATGAAAGGAGGTGATCCCCCCCTGGGCCACGGCGTGACTTTTCAGGGCGAGCGCGGCAAAAAGGGCCGCCACGAGGAAATAGGGGATCTTGTCGACCAGTACCCCCCTCCCCTGCCGCTTCTCGCCGCAGCAGAGCTCGTGGAGGATGAGTACCAGGGGGAGGACGACGGTCACCGACTTCGTCAACATGGCCAGGACGAAGGCGAAGAGCGACACCCAGTAGTAGGTTGTGCCGCGCCCCAGCTCAGTGCTCCGGTAGCGGAGGTAGCAGTACCAGGAGACCAGGAAGAAGGTCATGGAGAGCAGGTTTTTGCGCTCCGAGATCCAGACCACCGACTCGACCTGAACCGGATGGACCAGGAAAAGAAGCGCGGCGGCGAAGATCCAGACCTTTTCCCCGACCAGGCGCCGCAGCAGCAGGTAAAAGAGCACACCGTTAACGGCATGAATGGTGAGGTTGCCGAGGATGAACCCGAAAGACTTCATCCCCCAAAGCTCGTAGTCGAGCATGTACGAGATGAGATGCAGGGGAGCGTAGTTGCCGAGATGGAAGGTGGTGAGGGCGCCGCGCAGGTGCTCCAGGCTGAGGCCCTGAATCAGGGGGTTGTCCAGTACGTACTGGCGGTCATCCCAGTTGATCAGGAAGTCGTGGCGCAACGCCGGGCCGAATACGGCAAAGGAGACCAGCACCAGCGTGAAGAGTTGTAGAAAGGTTCTGATTCCGGGGGTTTTCAGGAGGCGTGCTGTGCTGATCACGGTAACAACCTTTCACCTTGCAATCCGCTTCGTCCGGGCGCGGCCGGCCCATTCGGGGCGGCGCGTGCCGGGGACGCCCAGCGGGGGTCCTTGGCTTGAGGCACAAGTGCGTCGGAATATACCTTAAGAGTAGATATCCGCGCAAGCTTTATGACAGTTCCCGGTCGCCTTATCCTGTTCGGGCGAGTTGACCTTTTGGACAGCTTGTGGTACTCCTCGCTGTCGGCAAATGCCCTGCCTGGCCGGAAGCAGCGCGGTTTTTCCGCTCCCGCGACAGCCCGGTCGCCACCGGTGCCACGGCGCGAATCAAAGCATCCAAAGGACGTCCTTCATGAAACTGTCCGTCGTCATCCCGATCTACAACGAAAAGGGGACCATCAGGGAAATCTACCGCGCCGTGCAGGCGGTGGACATCGACAAGGAAATCGTCCTGGTCGACGACTACTCCACGGACGGCACCCGCGAAATACTGGCCGAATTGGCCGGAGGCAACACCCGGGTCGTCCTGCACGACCGCAACCAAGGGAAGGGGGCGGCACTCAGGACCGGTTTTCAGAACGTACGCGGCGACATTGTCATCATCCAGGACGCCGACCTCGAGTACGACCCTGCCCAGTACCACAAACTTGTGCAACCGATCCTCGAGGGGAAGGCCGACGTCGTCTACGGTTCCCGTTTCTGTACGGGCGAATACCGGCGCGTGCTCTTTTTCTGGCACATGGTGGGCAACAAGTTCCTCACGCTTTTGTCCAACATGATGACCAACCTGAACCTCACCGACATGGAGACCTGCTATAAGGTGTTCCGGCGCGAGGTGCTCGAAGGGATAACTATTGAGGAGAACCGTTTTGGCTTCGAGCCCGAGATAACCGCGAAGATCTCCAAGATGGACCTCCGCATCTACGAGATCGGCATTTCCTACTCGGGAAGGACCTACAAGGAAGGGAAGAAGATCGGCTGGAAGGACGGTTTCTCGGCCCTGAAATGTATCGTGAAATACAACCTGTTCCGCTAGCGCCTCCGCCTTCCGAAGGAATCCTCGCATGTACAAGAGCATCTGCGGTAACAAGTATGTGATGGCATCGTTGATTTTAGTCCTGGGGGTGCTGGCCTACTCCAACTCCTTCACGGTCCCCTTCCAGTTCGACGACGAGTCCTACGTGGTGACCAACTCCATCATACGGAGCTTCCATTACTTCTTTTCCCCCTTCGATATCTTCAAGATAGAAAAACTCTCCCCCACCTCGCTCCCACCCGCCCTGCAGTTCGCCTTCATGACCAGGATCCTCGGTTATTTCACCCTGGCGCTGAACTTCAAGCTGCACGGCCTGAACGTGGTGGGGTATCACGTGGTCAACCTGGCGCTGCACCTTTTTAACGGCTACCTGGTGTACCTGATCGCGCGCTACACCCTGGAGCTGGAGCGCTGTGCTCCCCGGGGGGACGCCTCCCGCACGGGCTACCCCGGGGCAATCCCCGTCGCGACGGCACTGCTCTTCGTCGTGCACCCGATGCAGACCCATGCCGTCACCTATATCACCTCCCGCTTCCTCTTGCTGGCGTCCTGCGGCTACCTGCTGGCCCTGCTTTGCTACCTGAAGTCCCAGACCGAGTCCGCCGGCAAGAGCACTTTGTGGTACGGGCTAGCCCTAGCCAGCACCGTCGGCTCCATGTTGAGCAAGGAGTTCAGCTTTACCCTCCCCTTCGTCGTCGCCCTCTACGATTTCACCTTCTTGGACCGGGAGCTCAAGCGGCGCCTGAAGGCCCTGGCTCCCTTCGCCGTAACGTTGTGCATCATCCCGATCCTGGTTTTCCTGCAGCAGGGGCAGGTTGGCGCCCTGGACAGCACGATGCGCACCATTACCGCCGCTGATGTCTCGAAGATCTCCCGGGGTGACTACCTGCTCACCCAGTTCGGGGTCATCACCGATTACCTCAGGCTCTTGTTCCTGCCGATCCACCAGAACGTGGACCACGACTTCACCAAGTACCACACCTTGTTCGCACTGCCGGTCTTCGCCTGTTTCCTGCTGCTGGTCACTATTTTCCTGGTCGGCCTTTCCTGCTATTACCTTAGCGGCAGACGCCGCGAGCACCCCGAGCTGAGGCTTGCCGGCTTCGGCATCCTCTGGTTCTTCGTCACGCTCTCCGTCGAATCGAGCATCCTGCCGCTTGGAGAGTTGGGCGCCGAGTACCGGGTGTACCTCCCCTCGTTCGGGCTCTTCCTCGCGGTGACCGCCCTCGCCCACCTGGCAGTGCGGGTCGCTCTGGGGACCGCAGCCGGCATCCGGCTCTTCGCCGGCCTCTTCGGCGTGGTCATCCTGGTCCTCGCCGTGGCGACCTTCTCGAGAAACGAGGTGTGGCAAAGCGAGATCTCGCTTTGGGCGGACTCCGCCCAGAACAGCCCGAATAAGCTGCGTCCGCACCAGAACCTGGGCCTCTACTACAGCGCGGCCGGGCGCCTGAACGAGGCGAAAAAGGAGCTCAGCGCCGCCTTGACGATCGCCCCGAACAACTTCGAGCTGCACAACAACCTGGGGATCGTCTACAAAAAGCTGGGGGACTACCAAAACGCCATTAACGCCTACACCAGGGCGTCGCAACTTAACCCCAATGACCCCATGTCGATTTTCAACCTGGCCAACGCATATCTCGCCAAGGGCGATCTTGCTGCAGCAATCCAGTACTACGAAAGGTGCCTGCAGATCATCCCGGATTACGACGAACTGCACAACAACCTTGCGATCGCCTACCTGAAATCCGGCCGGTCCGCCGACGCGCTCAGGGAGTTCGAGCGTGCGGTGCAACTCAACCCCGAGAATTCCAACGCCAGGCGCAACCTCGAGAGCGTCCGGAGCATGAACGCCGGGTCCGGGAAGCACTGACATGCAGCGGGAATCAACGAGACTTTCCGACCCGGGCACCCCACTCGCCGCACCGCGTACGACAAGGTCGGCATTTCTCTGGGCCGCGGCAATCGTCGCCGGGGTCCTCTCGCCTGCGGCGCTCTACCTCCTCTCCGGGTACACCCTTTCCTGGCGGGACACCTCGAAACTTTTCCAGCCGATCCGGCCAACCGTCGTGGACGCGCTGCGCAGCTATCACCTGCCTCTTTGGAACCCGCACGAGATTCTGGGAATCCCGCTTTTTGCCCAGATGATGCACGGGGTCCTGCACCCGGTTTCCCTGCTGGGTGCCTACCTGTTCCCGCACGCCGGGATGGATGCCCTTATCCTCTGCTACTTCGCGTTGTCGGCTCTCGGAGCCGCGCTGCTCTCCCGGGTACTCGGCGCGCCCCTTGCGGCGGCGGCCATCGCCGGTCTCGGCTATGGCCTATCGGGGTACGTGCAGGGGCTCAGCTCGAACGTGCAGTACCTCTGCGCTGCCGCGACTGCCCCCTGGCTTTTGGCGGCACTGCGCCGGGCTGGAGAAGGACGACGTTTCGGAGCCGTTACGGTGGCTGCGGCAACCTGTGCCCTCTGGTTTTCCGGCGACCCCCAGTGGAGCATCGTCGCGCTGCTCCTGGGCCTTGCCCTGGCAGTCGAAGCGGGCGGACTCAGGAGCTTACCAAGATCGGCTCTCGGTATCGCAGTGGGAACCGCCTTGGCAGCGGTCCAATTGATCCCCACCCTGGCCTTTCTCAGGGAAACGTCCCGCGGAGTGCAACTGGACCCCTTCGACCGGCTTCAGTGGGCACTGGCACCCTGGCGAGTAGTCGAGTTCCTGGCACCGGGCTTTTTCGGCAGTCCTAATCTGGGAACCACCAAATGGCCGGTTTTCGTCTGGCTGGGCGGGATGTCGCGACCGGGGCTGGAGATGCCCTTTCTTCCGAGCGTTTACCTGGGAGCGGTGCTCCTGCTGCTCGCCTTGGCGGGGCTGCGGCAAAAAAGACTGACGCTTCTTTTGGGCGGAGCTTCGCTGGTGTTACTCTGGCTTGCGCTTGGCTTCAATGGCGGCGCCGAGCAACTCCTGCATCACCTGCCGGTATGGGGCAAATTCCGCTATGCCGAGAAAATGGTGGGGCCGTTGACGCTCTGTGTTGCCGTACTAGCCTCCCTCGGAGCACAGCGGGTATCCGTCAATCCCGAGAAGCGCTGGGCTGTTCTTGCCGGAGCGCTCGGCGGCCTTGCGCTGCTAGGCGCATTGTTATTCTGGCGCTGGAACTCCTTTGATGCACAGTTTGAGACGCTGGCGGCGCAGCAGGGAGCCTTGCAGGCGGGTCAGAACCTCTCCACCGGACTGCTGCACGCCGGCTTGAGCCTTTTTGCCTGCGCCGGTCTGATCGTCGCTGCCCTGCGCTGGCCGAGGCTGCGGGCGCAACTTTGTCCGCTTTTCGCGGCCCTCATTTTCCTGGAGTCCTCCCTGGCGGCGCCGCTGGCCCTGCATGCGGGGGTACCCGGAGTCTGCGACAACGCCCCCCTGGCCGCCATCAAGAGGGACAACGAGCCGACCCGGATTGCGACACCGATGGAGGAGAACTACCACTATCCACGGGGACTCGATGCCTTGGATGCCCAGGTAGGGGGCCAGTCACACATGGGATCGCCTTCCTACAACGTCGCTTCGGGCATCGACCAGATCAGTACCTACACCGGTTTGCGCCCGCGCCGTTTCGACAGCTTGATAAGCGCCCTGAACGGAACCTTCGGCCCCCGGTCGTTATTGGCATTGAGACGCTACGCAGTGACCCACATGGTCATCAAGAACCCGCATAGCCCTGAAGAAACCGAGATTGCCATCGCCGCCAGCGAGGGGGGGACCAGGGTCCTCGACAACACGGACTGGGACTTCTCGGTCTGGAAGGTTCCGCACCGTCCCTGGGCCGGCTTTGCCGGGCAACTGCTTGCTGCACCAAGCGAGGAGGCAGCGCTCCAGGGGCTTTTGGCGAATATTGGCGCAAGTAGCGGTGCGGTCGTAGTCGAGGGGGCTTCCTCGCTCCCCGGAATCATCGGTGCCGGACGGCTTCTCAACTCGGTACGGACCGAGAACAACCTGCGCATCGAAGCGGAAACTGCCCAAGATGGTGTGCTGGTCGTCAACGATGCCTTCTGGCCGGGGTGGCAGGCGCGCCTCGACGGCCGGGAGGTTCCCATCTGGCGCGCCGATTGTGTGGTCAGGGCGGTGCCCTGGCGTTCCGGACGGCACGTGCTGGAAATGAAGTACGATCCGCCCGAAGTAAAAATCGGCTGGTTCGTCACTCTGGCAGGTGTTCTGGCATTCATTACTACGCTGGCGCTCGGATGGCGGCACAAACGCAACTAATCCCTTGACAGAACTACCTTTTTCACGTTATAGCAAGCTGCCACCTTAGTGCTGATCACACCAAGAACTTCCAGGACACGCAATGTCGCTTAAACACTTCCTCATGGCGGGCGCCGTTACTCTGGCCCTGTGCATTTCGGTCTTCGCCTCGGATGTCTTTGATATCGTGTTTAAAGCGGTTAATGGAGGAACCGTGGTGTTCAGCCATGACGTACACACCAAGACCACCGCGATCAATGACAATTGCACGATGTGTCACGAGAAAATCTACCGGAACAAATCGGTGCGCCCGGTAACCATGGCGGAGATGTACAAGGGGAAATCCTGCGGCGCCTGCCACGGCAAAATTGCCTTCCCGCTCGGCGAGTGCGGCCGTTGCCACACGATCCGCGATATCACCTTCAACGTCAAAACGGTCGGCAACGTGATCTTCGTGCACGCCCCGCACACCAAGAAGTTCTCTTGCAACGAGTGCCACACGCGCCTGTTCAAGACCGGGAGGAACAATCCGGTCACCATGGCCGAGATGGAACGCGGCAAATCGTGCGGCGCTTGCCACAACAGGAAAAAAGCCTTTCCCCTTATTGACTGCTACCGCTGCCACCTGGCCGGGGACCTGGTTATGAAGTGCATCAACGCCGGCCCTGTTACCTTCAGCCATAGTTTTCACGTCAAGACGTACCGCTGCATCGACTGCCATGCCAAGATCTTCCCTCTTAACTACACCACTCCCAGGGTGAGCATGACCGAAATGGATGAAGAGAAAAAATCCTGCGGCGCTTGCCACGACGACTACACGGCCTTTACCACCAGAGAAAACTGCGTCAGGTGTCATGATATGTAATGTCTACCGGTTTTTCCCCGGCGGTTGTCGAGGAAAGCGCCGGACCGTTAGCTTCAATTCGGAGAGAGCATTTTGAAAGCACCTGTTCTTGCGGCAGCCTTCATATTAGTAATTTCCCTTGGCACAGGGAACGTCCTGGCACAGACAGGGCAGACACTCTGCCAGTCCCTTGAGGCCACCTCTTCTCTTGAATTTCGCAAGTCATCCGGAGTCGGCCCCAGGGGGACGTCACGCGCACAGACGCCCGACTTTGCCGAGGATGAAGGTGGCAACGCTGCGGCCCTGAACGACATCGGCGTCGACCACGTAAACGGACATAACGTGGCTCGCAATCTGACCGCTGCGTTCAACTGCTTTTTCATTTCGGCGCGGCAGTCCCAGATGGAGGCGCAATTCAACCTGGGGATCATGTATGCCACCGGCCGGGGAGTCAAACAGAACTACCAGACCGCGGCAGCCTGGTTCAAAAAAGCTGCGGATCAAGGGGACACCGAAGCCCAGTACATCTTGGGAGCCATGTGCGAATCCGGCTGCGGCTTCCAGCAGAACTACGCCAGTGCGGTTAAGTGGTACCTCTTGGCCGCTGCCAAGTGGTACCTTCCGGCCCAGGAAGGTCTGGCCAGAATCTATTCCGCCGGCCTCGCCATACCGCCTACGCCCGTCGAAGCCTTGCGCTGGCACCACCTCGCTTCGGTTCACCCGCCCGCAGAGGCTGCCTACCTGCTGGGAATGGAATACAACAAAGGAAAGGGAATGGCTCCCGACAAGGTGGCGGCTGCCGTCTGGTTGCGGGTTGCTGCTACCCAGGGACATGTGGCGGCGGCGTTCCACCTGGGAGCGCTGTACGACATTCGGACCGTAATCTCGTCAAATCCTGCCGAGGCCATTAAATGGTACCTTTTTGCGGCCACTAACGGCCACGCCCAGGCTCAGTACGCCTTGGGCGTGCTGTACAGTGCCCCGGGGACCGACGTTAAAGACCTGGTTCAGGCCTATGCGTGGCTCGATTATGCTGCCCGGCAGGGAGTAGAACATGCAGAGGAAAAACGGGACTCGCTGGAAAAAGAGATGACCCGACCGCAATTTTATGCAGCCCAACGGCTCAAGCGGGACATGCTGCAGATCAAAGGGATTCTTCCCAGGCAGGCTCCGTAGCTCCGAGTGCCCCTTCCCTAACCATAACGCGCACCCAGTCGCTGGTTCTTCTCCATCCTCCCGACTGCACTATTGCCTTGAGGTCGGTCCCCGTTCCTTTTCGCCGAACTCCCCCCGGGTGGTGCTCTCCAGCGGAAAAGGATGCAGGTGTACAGCCCGGGAAGGCGTTGCGTCGTGCATACCACCTAAAGGATCACACATGCGGCTCAGCACCCTGCTTTGTCTTTTGATGTTGGTTGTCACCCTCGCCATCTTTTCGCGAACCGCAAGCTTTGACTTCATCAACTTCGACGACCCGGGATACGTCACAACCAACTCCGTAGTGAAGAGCGGGCTGCATGCCAGTAGCGTCGCCTGGGCCTTCCAGTCGGCTGCCATGTCCAACTGGCATCCCCTCACCTGGCTCTCCCATATGGCCGATGTTCAGTTGTTCGGACTCAAACCGGCCGGTCACCACCTTACCAGCGTAGTACTTCACACTGTTTCGGCCCTCTTGCTGTTTCTGCTGCTAGTCCGGATAACCGGGATGCAGTGGCGGAGTCTGGTTGTCACTGCGCTGTTTGCCCTGCACCCCATGCATACAGAGTCGGTTGCCTGGGTTGCTGAACGCAAGGATGTGCTGAGTGGCTTGTTCTGGCATCTGACCCTCCTTATGTACGTCGTCTACGTGCAGAGACCGAAACTCTGGCGTTATCTGGCAACCATGGTGTGTTTCGCCCTCGGCCTGATGGCCAAACCCATGTTGGTAACCCTTCCGGTGGTTCTGCTGATACTGGATTGGTGGCCATTGAACCGCTTTCGGCGCAACGAGGGAGACACGACAGCCGCGGTCCAAACGGCGCGGCACCTCTTCCTGGAAAAGATCCCCTTTTTTCTCCTCTCGCTCCTCTCATCGGTCACCACCATCTACGTGCAACAGCACGGCGGAGCGGTACAGAGCCTCGAGAAGGTGCAGTTCGGCCTGCGGATCGCAAATGTTTTCCTGGCGTACGTGAGATATCTGATCGCGATGTTCTGGCCTCACGACATGGCGATCCTCTATCCGTTTCCGACAGAAATCATCATGTGGCAGCTTACCGGATCGGTTCTGCTGCTCATCGTCATAAGTGTTGCAGTGTTCTCTTTCAGGCGGCGTCTGCCCTACTTGGCAACCGGCTGGCTCTGGTTCGTGGTCACCCTGCTGCCGGTGATCGGCCTGATCCAGGTGGGTGGGCAATCGCACGCCGACCGTTACACCTACCTTCCCTTTACCGGGCTGTCGATACTTGCCGTTTGGGGTGTATCCGACGCCTGCAAGTCCCTGGCGCAGAGAACTAAAGTTCTGGCAACACTCTCTGTTCTGACCATCGCGGTCTGTGCCGCACTGACCTGGCAGCAGCTCGGCTACTGGCGCAACAACATCACCCTCTATCGACACACTCTGGCGGTTACCAACAATAACTACCTCATTCTCAACAACTATGGCATTGCGCTGAACCAGGAGTACGGGGACGTCGACGGTGCACTTGCAGCGTACCAAGAAGCCCTGCGCGTCTGGCCCAAATCCGCGTTGACCCGCAATAACCTTGGGACGATGTATCTGGCAAAAGGAAGGTTCACCGAGGCGTTGGAGCAGTTCCGGGAGGCGGCCCGTTTAGATCCCGGCGAACCGATGGTCAGGATCAATACGGGACGGACGCTTGCCAAGATGGGAAGATTGGGTGAGGCTGCTGAGCAGTTTGAAGCGGCCCTGAAGCAGGACCCGGCAGCAACGGACGCACACCTGCAGCTGGCTCTTTTGCTTATTAAGACCGGCCGCACCTCCGAGGCACGCTCGCATTATGAAGCCATGCAGAAGTTGGAGCCCTCCTCTGCAAGAGGCCCCCTTACGATCGCGGTAGAATTGGCCTCAGCCGGACTGGTAGGAGACGCTGACGAGTATTTCAGACAGGCAATGGCCCTTGAGCCGAATTCTCCTGACGTCAATTTCAACATGGGTGTATTTCTCGCCAAGCAAAACCGACGGGACGAGGCAGCGCAGTGTTTTTACCGTGTGCTGCAACTAAAGCCGGATTCCCTCATGGCAAAAAACTGGCTACGCACTATCGGAAAGTAATACGGTCCTAGCCCAACAAAAGTATCAATCGCTTTGCGAGCGGGTGGCCGTGACGGATTCGCGTTTTAACCCAATTCCTGTCAATCCCTGCCTTACTCACCCGAGTTGGCTCTCTTACCTGCGCTAACTTTGCTTTTACCCGAGATTTTCTAACCGATTCCTCAAGTTTCGCCTCCTTTTCTCGGGGACCGCATCCCCCATTCCCGCTACGATCAGGACCTTCATAACCATAGGGCCTCCTTGTTGCCCGGATGGATTATGCCATTCGTAGCCGTCATCGAGCCATGGGCCGAGGCTGCTGGTCCACATCCACCAACTGATTCTTATTACCAGGCAGATCTCATCAGCTGAATAACTGGATGACAGAGACCTCCCTGCAGCATCCCCCCACCTGACACGGGACAAAAAAAGAGGGCCGGCATAAAGCCGGCCCCCCGATCTCATCACAGTCAAGCCAAGGTGGTACTAGTCTTTAGCGTGGCACTTGTTGCAGTAGTTACGTGCCCACGGCCCGAACACGGAAGCCGGACGGCCGTTGTATGCGTTCTGCTGCTGAGCAACGGTGTAGCCCTGGTTGATCTTGTTCTCGGTGGTGCTGGTGTCGTAGGAAGCTGCGTTGGTGCTGTCAGCAATGGTCATGAACTCGTTGCCCAGGTAGTAACGGGCCATGCTCTCGAAACCGGAAGCGTGTGCACGGTGGCAGGAGAGGCAGAGCACGTTCTGGCTGGTGGTCGGAGCGGTCGGAGCAGCCTGGAAGGCTTTCAGAGCGGTGATGTCGGCAAGGGTGTTGCCGTTGCCGGTCTCGAACGGAGCCATTGCGCTGTAGCCGGCGCCGGTGCCGGTCATGATACCGGAAGATACGTATGCTGCGTAGTTGGCCGCGATCGGTGCGGTCAGCTTGGCGCCGTTACCTGCCGGGTGAACCAGACCTTTGGTACCGGAGGTGTAGGTGTCGTTGTGCATCGAGGTGTGGCAGTTTGCGCAGTACTCGGACATGCCAGAACCGTAAGCGACGCGGTCAGCTACGCCGGCTGCGGTGGTGTTGGTGGTGGCGTTGTAGGTGGACGGTGCAACCGCGCTCGGGGACGGATTGACGAATGCGAAGGAACCGGCCAGGGACTTCGGCTGGTAGCCGACGCCGGCCAGCAGGCGGTACACACCGACTGCGGATACGCCGGAAATCGGCGCGTTGCTGTTGGTGTAGGAACCGGAGTTGAAGATCGGCAGACCGGTGGAAGCCATGCTGCCGTCAGCGAAACGACGGTAACGACCGTGGGGATCGTGGCAGGAGGAGCAGGCCAGGCTGGCTGCCGGGTAGGTACCGCCCGGTGCTGCGGTCAGGGTCTTGTCAGCGGTGTAGCCGTAGTCGACTGCAACGATGTTGTGGCCGTGACGATCGCCTTCCCAGGTGGTTGCGGAGCCGCGGATCTTGCCGGTGGTGGTCATTTTCAGCCATGCGAAGTCGCCGCCCGGGGTAAGCTCGACCGGACCCTGGAGGGTCTGGCCAACCAGCGAACCGTCGGTGGAGATGTGGTAGCCGCTGCCCACGGTATCAGCCGAGTTGTGGCAGTTGAGGCAGGCGCCGGACTGGTCCTGTGCCTTCAAGAGGTACGGGCCGGACTGGTACTGTGCCATGCCGGTCACGTTGGCGGAACCTTCCAGGCTGTTGTGCATCGAGTGGCAGCCTTCGCACTCGGCGACACCGCCGGAGTGGAATGCCAGCGCGCTACCAGCGGTAGCGAGGGTGAAGAGTGCTGCTACGGCGAAGATCTTCGTTGCTTTCATGTACTGTCTCCTTTTTGGTTTTT
>NZ_BLXZ01000009.1 GCF_014193675.1 Geomonas limicola | reverse complement strand
GCTTCGGCACCATGAACAACTGGTCCGGGGCACGCTTCGAGTCCTACTCGGGCGGCGGCGGGGCGCACCTGTCGCACGTGGCGAAGACGGCCAAGGCTTCGGAGGGGTGGAACAACTGCACGCCGTGCCACAGCGGCGGGGCTGCCAGCCACCTCATGACGCTCCCCATCAAGGACCACCAGGCGAACGTGACTGTTGCCGTCGATCTCCAGTACCGCTTCTCCGCGGGCACTGCGCCGCTGTACGACTCCGGAAAGAGCTGCTCGAACGTATCCTGCCACGCGGTGAAGAGCGGCAGCTTCAGCTACTACTCGTACAACGCGGCAACCGATGAGTACGACTTGATCACGGTGAACTACGGTGGTGCGCAGCGTACCCCGGCCTGGAACGTGACCGGCCAGCAGTGCGCGGCTTGCCACGGCAATCCGCCTGCGGACGGCAGGGTATGGCACAGTGGTCATCACGGCAACCAGGGGCTGACCTCGAGCCTGAACCAGTGCCAGTTGTGCCACCCCGACGTGAGCAGCGTGAACGGCCAGGGGACGACGATCACCAACCTGGCGCAGCACCGAAACGGCACGCTCAACGTGCAGGCAACCTTCAAGTCGACCTGCTTCGGGTGCCACTAGGGGAGGGCGGAGACCGCTGACCTTCGGTCCGAGTCAAGTTGGAGGATTACTGCAGGGAACTACCTGAGGAGGATATCCGCATGAAACGATTTGTGACGATCTTGATCGCGTCCGGCTTTATGGGAACGCTGCTGTTGTGGGCCACGGTGTGCGCTGCGGAACCGGTACCCGGGGGGACGACGCTGGCCACGGAAAGCGACCTCCCGTCGCTGCCGCCCAGCGGCAAGGTGGTGAGCGATACGGCTCCGCCCAAGGCGGTAGTGGGCATGATCTGGGTGGATAGTACCAGCAACATCGAGTACATCTTCGACGGCAGTAACTGGGTGCCGCATACTCCCCCCGCTGAGCTGCCTCCGCAATAAGGTAAGGCACGGGGCGGCCCCGGATGGTTCCAAGGCACCTGTTCATTGCAGGTGCCTTTTTTTATGTCCGACTGCCCAATGCGGTACCGCCTGCGCCAAGGGAGAAAGCATGTTCATCTTGAGCTTGCAGGGTAGTGGCTCAGGTAACTATTGCTTGAATTTTTAGCGTACAACATTTCGGGAGACTTGCTCTTATTCGTTACTCCCTCAACGTGCCCCTCTGGACACCACCAGTAGTGCTGCGAATACGATGAAGAGGGTTCCGCCCACCCGATTGATGGTGCGCCCCCCCGTTTCCGAGGTAAACCAGGAGCGGGTTCGGTGCGCCCCCAGCGCATAGAGAGAGTGGATGATGACGATCAGTACCCCGTAGGTGAGCGCCAGGATCGCGAACTGGATGGTGAAGTTCAGGTCATGGTCGACGAACTGGGGGAGTACCGAGAGGAAAAAGAAGATTGCCTTGGGGTTGGTGAACTGCAGGGTCATCCCCTTCATGAAGTTCCGCCGGAATCCCGCCTCGCGCTCCACCTGCTCCATGAACATGAAAGCCGGAGCTCTCCAGAGTTTTAACCCGAGGTAGCCAAGGTAGCAGGCACCGACCCACTTCGTGATGGTAAACGCGAGGGGGGAACCCGCCAGCACTACCCCAAGTCCCGTTGCCGATACCGTCGCGATAATGAGTGCGCCCACCGATATCCCGAGTATCCCGCCAAAGCTCCCTTTCAACCCGTAGCTCAGAGCGTTGGTAAGAGTCATGACTACGCCGGGGCCTGGACTGAACACCGTGAAGGTCGCCAGCATGAGATACATTGGATATAGCTTCATCATGACGGTCTCCTCTTCAGGCACATCCCGATTCTCTATCTGCCGGCAATGGTAGCCTGTGGCTATTTATGACACAAATGAATTGTTTTCATTGTATCCATAACTCTATGTTATAGTTCCGGCCATGAACCTGAACCAGTTGATCGTATTCCACGTGGTCGCCGAGCGTTTGAGCTTCACCCGCGCCGCCCAAGAGTTGCATCTGACCCAGCCCGGGATCAGCAAACACATTGCCGCGCTCGAGGAGTATTACGGGACACCTCTTTTCCACCGGATCGGCAGGAAAGTCTCGCTGACCCAGGCAGGGGAGATACTCCACACGGCAACCAGCACCCTGACCGCACTTCTTGATGAGACAAAGTCGCGTCTGGATGATCTTAAAGGACTTGCTGGTGGGAAGCTGCAGGTGGGGGCGGGGACAACCATCGCTGCCTACCTGTTGCCAAGGATGTTGACGGCGTTCAAAACGCAGGCGCCTGGCGTGGAGCTCACGGTGCAAACAGGTTTTAGCGGTGAGATCGTTGAACTGGTGCTGGCGACCAGGACCGAGCTGGGATTGGTTGGCCGGTTTTACGCGGACCCGCGGCTGGTCGTCAGATCTTTCCACAAGGATCCTCTCGTGCTTATCGTGCCTCCGGGGCATCATTGGGCGAAACGAAAGGACCCCGTGTCGCCGGAAGAACTGGGGGCCGAGATGTTTCTTTTATCTAAGAGGGGCTCAGGAACCTGGCGCATGGTTTCCGCGGTTCTTGAGGAGTCGGGGTTTCCACTCGGGAACACCATGGAGTTGGGGACGACAGAAGGGGTGAAACAGGCGGTTACCGCGGGGCTCGGCATCTCAATCCTGTCACGCCACGTAGTGGAACGGGAACTGTCGAGCGGGGTGGTGTCCGAGGTTCGTTTGGCTGGAGAGTGGCAGAAACGGGAGCTTTATGTTGTGTATCGCCGGGATCGTTATCTTTCTGAAGCCGCACGGGCCTTCCTCGCGCTGCTTCCGGAGGGGCTTGAGACGGGTGGCGAGGTGTAATGCACCCAATAGTGACAACGTGATAAAAGCCGCAATTCCGATCAGGAGAACTAGCCTGCGCGGGGTGCCGGTGGGGAAAAAAACGGCCAGTCGCATTCCTTTAAGGTAAGCGACTGGCCGTTATGTCGTTTATTCCTCTTTAAGTGACGCCATATCTATAGAGAAGCGGTACCTTACATCCGACTTGACCATCCGCTCGTAGGCCTCGTTGATCTTCTGGACGGGGATCACCTCGACGTCCGAGGTGATGTTATGCTCGCCGCAGAAATCGAGCATCTCCTGGGTCTCCTTGAGACCACCGATGAGGGAGCCCGAGATGCTCTTGCGCCCGAAGATCAGGGCGAAGGCGGAGAGCTTGAGCGGGGTCTCGGGGGCGCCGACCAGGGTGATGTTCCCCTCAAGCCCAAGCATGTTTATATAGGCGTTGATGTCGTGGTCGGCGGCGATGGTGTCGAGGATGAAGTTGAAGGTGCCGGCGTGCTGCTTCATCTGCTCTGGATCGCTGGAGACGATCACATCGTGGGCCCCCAGTTTCAGTGCAGCTTCCCTCTTGCCCGGCGAGGTGGTGAAGACTACTACGTGGGCGCCGAAGGCATGGGCGAACTTCACTCCCATGTGTCCCAGTCCCCCGAGTCCCACCACGCCGACTTTCTTCCCTTTCAGGTCGCCCCAGCGGCGGATCGGAGAGTAGGTGGTGATCCCTGCGCAGAGCAGCGGTGCCACGCCAGCCAGTTCCAGGTTTTTCGGGACGCGCAGCACGAAGGATTCATCTACCACGATGCTTTCCGAGTAACCGCCGTAGGTGACCGGTGCGGTGCCGTGCTGGTCCGGGGAGTTGTAGGTGAAGGTCGAGCCAGGGCAGAACTGCTCGAGGTTTGCCTGGCAGCTCGGGCAGCTGTGGTCAGAGTCAACCAGGCAGCCGACTCCGACGAGGTCGCCGGCCTTGAACTTCGTCACGGCGGAACCGACCTCGGTAACACGGCCGACTATTTCGTGACCCGGAACGCAAGGGTAGGTGGTGGGCATGATGCTGTGCCATTCGTCGCGTGCGGTATGCAGGTCCGAGTGGCAGATGCCGCAAAAGAGAATCTCGATTTGCACATCGCGCTCGGTGGTGGCGCGGCGCGGAATGCTCTGGGGAGTGAACTGGGCAGTCGCGCTGGCGACTGAATATGCTTTTGCTTGGTACATGATCTTGTGCCTCCCGTTGTTTTTGGATGATTGTATCGTACACCCAGTAAGAGAAAAGGAGGTAGTTTGATCCTGCCGAAAATTTGCCCGATAGTACGAGAAACCGCAGAAAGAGCTATTTGTCTGTAACCGAGAATTTGTCGAAGAAAACAAAGGAATCAGCCTTGGACCAGAGCCCGATTCTGCCGTCGATCTTCTCGTTCCACTGGTAGTCCACATACTTCGTTCCGTTTAAATAGCCTTCAATTTTTTTGCCGGTGACAACGACTCGCAGGGTGTGCCAGCGGTTCGAGGGAACTGGTACCTTGCCGATCCACTGCAGCGTAGAGCGCCTCCCCTGGTCCAGTCGGAAAAGGACCAGGTTGTCTTCCAAGGCATTCGCCCGTAACACCAGATATTCGCCGTTGGGCTTGATATTGAAAGCAATACCGGCAGCCTGGTCGATCCTGCCGCTTACCGGCTTGAACGAGACCTCGATACTCCCTTCCCTGAAGTGTTTCAACTCTTTAAGTACCGTCAGCGGATAATAACGGTAGTTCTCCAGGTTGCGCAGGAAATCAGTGGAGGCATCACCGTAGAGGGCCCTTGCCTTTTCCGCCGCTCCGGGCGCCAGAAGCCCTTGTTCCCATTCCCTGCCGTCCACGGCGTAGATATTACGGGCTTCATCCCGATCCTGGTGCCAGATCCCGACGAGTGCACTGAACGAGGTGGGTTCGGTTCCAGCTGTGCTCCTACCGAAGTCAATGGTGTGTACTCCCCTGGCAAGGGCCGGCAAGCCGGTGATTGCCAGGGTCATCAATGAGGTCAGAAATGCCAAAAAAATCCGGGTCATGATGTGGTTCATCTGCTGCTCCTCTTAAAGGCAACCACAGGAAACATTCGGGGCCCGAGCTTGGTCAGGCCCCGAATCGCCAGGTCACCCCTTTGGTACCTTGATGGCCAGGGTAGTGCTGTTAATCTCCGTCTGATCTTCCTTGAAGGAACGCTCGTTGTAGCGGTTCAGGTCGTAGATGAGACGGGCCTTCACTGTGTACTCTCCAGGTTTGAGCTCCGGGGCCCAGGGGAGGATACGCTCCTCGCCGGCCCTGATGGTCGCCTCGTGCGGTCCCTGGGCGTCGGCTTGACTCACGGCAATTGCATCGGGGCGCTTTTTGTCCTCTTCAAGGAACTTCCTGTCGTCAGGGCGGTTGCCGTAGGAAGGAGCGAACATCCACTCCCGGTCTGCAACCTTGTTCCCTTTCTGGTCGGTCACCACGACGCTCAGGTAAATCGCGCGGCGGTTGGAACCGGTGGGAACCGAGTGCCCGGCACCGATGTTGATGACATGGAAGGTGAGGGCGGGCTTGCCGGCATCGGGCTGACTGATCGCCATGCTGAGCGCACTCGCCAACCGCTGCTGCGAACGTCCACCGGTCCAGAGGTGGCGTGCCACGGGGCGTTCGGGAGTGTCAAAGTCTTCGGCCACCTTGCGCATGGTGCGCGGCATGTGGCAGTCCTGGCACTGCTGCTTGCCCAGCCCCGGCTTGAAGAAATCTTCACGCCACTCCAGGAAGGTCTGGGTCTGTTTGCCGACGACCCTTTTCCCCATGCTGTGGCAGTAGGCGCACATGGCCGAGGTTTGAATGGCCGGGTCGGCCGCCGTCTCGTGCGGAGCGTTGACAGTGTGGGCCGACCTGATCTTCCCTTCAGGGGTCAGGTGGCAGCTGGCGCAGGTAATGCCGACGGCTTCCTTGCCCTTCGGGCGCCCCTTGGGTTTGGTCATCTCTGCCACGTTGAGGTCAGGGACGGCAAACGGCTCGGGGTAGTGGCAGACGTTGCAGGATCTTCCTTCCTCCTCCGCCTCTCGGGCGTGGATCGGGTACTGTTCGGTACCTGCGAAGGCGTGTGCGGTCGCCGTCGCAGAGACACCGGCCGGCATGGGGATGGCGGCCCCTTCCTTCTGGGGAATGGTGGTCGGGTTGTAGTGCAGATCGCTGCCGAACCCGAAGGCGAACTCCCGGTAGATCGCCTTGTGGCACCCCCCGCAGTTTTCCGAGGGGGTAGCGGTCCCCTCGGGGAAGGTCATCGGCTGCGCAAAGGCCGTGACCGCAAAGACTGCCCCGGCTACCACCGTGACCATTCCACACGTTATTCCCGCCCGCAAAGCTCTTCTCATAGATCTCCTCCTTCTTTGTAATCGTGCGATTTTCTCAAAGCCTCCCGAGGGGGAGGGTTATCCTGAACGTGCACCCTTTTCCTGGCTCGCTGTCCACCGAAATTTGGCCGCCGTTCAGCTCCACCGCCCAGCGGGCGATGGCCAGCCCCAACCCGGTACCCCCCACCTCGCGGGAGCGCGCGCTGTCGATCCGGTAAAAACGCTCGAACACCTTGGCGATGTGCTCTTCTGCGATACCAGGACCTGAGTCCTGAACCTCGAGCGCAGCCTTGCCCGCCGCCACTGCGGTACGGATCGTTATTCGGGTTCCTTCGGGTGAGTACTTCACGGCATTATCGAGGATATTCATCAGCGCCTGGCGCAAGGTCGCGCGGTCTATGTCAGCAAGCACCGCCTGGTTTGCCTCCAGCACAAGGCTCTGTTCCTTCTCTTCTGCGAGCACCTCGAGGCATTCTACTACTTCCGCAGCCAACACGCCGAGCTCGGTCGGCTCGGGTTTCAGCTGCAGAGTTCCGGATTCGGCCCTGCTGAGAGTCAGCAGGCTGTCCACCAATTCAGTCAGGCGGTCTGCCTCCTCGAGCATGCTGGCGATCACCTCGCGGAGCGCCGCGGCGTCCTGCCCTTTTTGCAGCCCGACTTCTCCCACGCTACGTATCGCGGTCAGCGGGGTCCTTAGCTCGTGGGAAGCATCCGACGTGAAACGGCGCAGTCTTTCAAAGGACGCCTCTAGTCGTGCAAAGGTCGCATTGAAGACCTGGGCAAGTTTGCCAAATTCGTCGTCTTGCCCATAAGGTAGCCGTTCGGATAGCCGATCCGCCGTGATCTCGCCGGCTTTTTGCGCCATAGCTGCGAGGGGGGCCAGAAAGCGGCCGGCCAGAAAGTACCCCCCGATCAGCGCCAGTGCGAGTGCCAGCGGTACGCCGAGCAGGAGGATGAACTTGAGACTCTTCAGGCTGGCGCGCAGGTCCCGCTCGTCCTCGGCGACCACCACCTGGTAGAGATGTCCGGGAGCCGTCACGGTTAGCGCATCCAACCGGTAACTGTTGCCGCCTGGCCCCGTCCACGACCTCGGTCCCCGGTTCGTACCGGCGAGTTGAGCCTTTTCAAGACCGGCTTTGATCCAGTCTCCGGTCTCCGCCAGAACGACACTCCCCTCACGCACCTGGAACAGGTCGACTGAGCCGTGCTGGGCCAGCTCGTGGATCTCATTGGGTTCGTCGCGCGCTACCCGGGTGACTGTGGCGAGGTCCCTTTCCAACTGGGCATCGAGACTGCTCAGCAGGCTCGAGCGGACCGACCAGTAGACACCCAGGGCGAAGCAGAGGATGATCGCCGCCAGCGCAGCTGAATACCACAGGGTAAGGCGCAGTCGTATGCTCGGTCTCGGTTTCATGCGCCCTCGCCGTTCATAGTGAAGCCCAGGCCGCGTACCGTCTTGAGCAACTTCAGGGCAAAGGGTCCGTCGATTTTGCGCCTGAGCCGGGCGATGTGCACGTCGATCACGTTGTCAAGCGGGGTTGAACGGTCCCTGACCTGCCAAACATCCCTGGAAAGCATCTCGCGCGAAACGATGTTCCCCTGGTTGCGCAGCAGGTATTCGAGGAGTTCGAACTCTCGGGCGGTCAACTCGAGCTCCTGCCCCTCACGTACCACTTTGCGCGTCATCAAGTCGATCTCGAGATCGAGGAGCGCGAGCTTCAGCACCGGCTCTTTCTCCTTTTTCTCCCTGCGCAGTACCAGTCGAATCCGGGCCAGGAGTTCCGGAAAGGCGAAGGGTTTTACCAGGTAATCATCGGCGCCGCTGTCCAGTCCCAGCACCCGCTCTTCGACGGAATCACGCGCCGTAAGGATGAGGACCGGCGTCTCGAAGCCGCGCTTTCTGAGTGCGGTCAGGATCTCAATGCCGTCGCGCCCGGGGAGCATCAGGTCCAAAAGCACCAGGTCGAAGGCCTCCGTGTTGAGCCGAAAGAAGCCGTCCTCACCGGTTTCGGCGACCGAAACCTGATAATTCTCCGCCTCGAGTCCTTTTTTCAGGGCTCCCGCGACCTTGGGCTCATCCTCGATGACCAGAATGTGCATGGCTTTCTCCTTGGGTCTAATGATAGTGAATGCCGGAATTTTCACAACTGAAGTAATTCTGACTAAAACGTCAGAGACTGCCCCTGAGTGAGGAGCTCCGTCGATCATGTTGTCTGCTTAGGCAGCTCATGAATCATAAGTGCAGCTCTCGAGGATAGAACCCTGAGCCATCCGATCCCTCGTTTTGAGGTAAATGCCGGGACGGCCTCAAATCTGCCATGGTAAAAATCGATAGGGAATAGCAGGTTTGTTAATAATATGAATTGGCCAATGGAAAGGACATCTGCTAGTATCCCGGGCGTTTGAACTCGGCCCAAGCCGGTTGACGCAACGGTTGGAGCAAAGAATCAGCGGGCAACACAAAGCCACGAGGTGCTTTATCAAACTTGCAGGAATCGACATAGGATCGCGCAGTGTGGAGTTCGTGCTGATGGATGGGGAGACGCTGGAGGTCTCGGAGCGGGTGCGTGCCGCCACGTCCATCGATCTCGCCGCACAGCTCAAAGAGCTCAAGGATACCTACCACTGGGACGCGCTTACCTCGACCGGCTACGGCCGCTTCCTCTCCCAAAAGATCCTGGGGGGCGGGGTAACCACGGAGATTAAGGCGTACGCCACCTCGGCCCATCACTTCCACCGCGACATCAACACGGTGATCGACCTGGGGGGGCAGGACACCAAGGTCCTCTCCCTGGACCGCAAAAGCGGCCAGCTCATAAAATTCGAGATGAACGACAAGTGCTCGGCGGGGACCGGGAAGTTCTTCGAGATGATGGCCGCTACGCTGGGGCTCAGCCTTGAAGAACTCGTGGCGGCGGCTCTCAAAGGGGAGCGCGCTTTCGAGATCAACAGCACCTGCACGGTATTCGCAGAGTCGGAAGTCATCTCGCTTTTGACCTCGGGGAAATCGGTCGAAGACATCGCCCGTGCGGTGCACGAATCGCTGCTCGTCAAGCTGGTCTCGCTGCTCTCCAGGATCCTCAATGCGGAGACACACTCGATTCTCTTTGTAGGGGGCGGCGCCAGGAATTCCACGCTCGTCAAGTTCCTCGCCGACGCACTCGCCCGCGAGGTGATAGTGCCCGAACATCCCGACTTCTTTGGTGCCTACGGTGCTGCCCTGGTAGCAAGAACCAACCTGAACCAGTTACCATAACGGAGGAATATAGATGACCAACCCGACCCCGCTTTTCGACGACGCATTCACCGACTTCCCATTGAAACGGGCGCTTGCCCAGGTTCTCAAACAGCGCGACGCCGGCGCCAGGGTCGTTGGTGCCTACTGTTCCTACGCACCGGTGGAGGTGATCTGGGCAATGGGCGGGGTTCCCGCAGTGCTCTGTGCCTTTTCGAACGCCTCGATACCCAAAGCGGAGGAGACGCTGCCGGTCAACCTCTGCCCACTCATCAAATCGAGCTACGGATTTATCGAACTGAAGACCTGCCCGTTCTTTGAGGTGACTGACGCCGTGGTGGGGGAGACCACCTGCGACGGCAAGAAGAAGATGTTCGAACTCATCAGTGAGAAGCGGCCGCTGCACGTCCTCGACCTGCCCCAATGCCCCACCAACGAAGGGGCCGTGGACTACTGGCGACACTCGATCAACGGGTTTAAAAAGTTCCTGGAGGAAAAGTTCGGTACGGTCATCGATGAAGAGGCGATCGAGGAAGCCATCAAGCATACCAACAGGAAGAATGCCCTGGTGGAGCAGATCCTCGGCTTTGGCGCACACCGCCCGGCGGTGATCACCTGGCAGGAGATGTACGACGTCACGAGCTACGCCATGGTGACGGGCGGCAGCGAGGCGATCTCCAAGCTCGAGGAGATTGTCGCGAAGCTTACCGAGCGCCGCGACAAAGGGATTCATACCTCGGCGGCCGGGGCGAAGCGGGTTCTGGTGACCGGCTGCCCGGTAGGGGGCGATGTCCTTAAGGTGTTGAAGCTGGTTGACGAGGAGGGGGCGGCCATCGTCGGCCTGGACAGCTGCACTGGTCTCAAGGCCTTTGCAGGAAGGATAGAGGAAGGGACCGGCGATCCCCTGCGGGCCATCGCCACGCGCTACCTCAAGATCCCCTGCGCCTGCATGACCCCCAACACGGGGAGGATGGAGGTCCTCGATGAGCAGGTGGACCTGCTCAAACCGGACCTGGTCATCGATCTGGTGCTGCAGTCCTGCCATACCTTCAACGTCGAGGCGGTTAAGGTGGAGTCGCTGGTAAGGGGGGAACTGGGGACCAACTACCTGAAGATCGTCACCGACTTCTCGTCGCAGGACATCGGACAGCTGAAGACCAGGATTGGGGCTGCACTGGAGATGTGCTAGAACGTGCCGCATGGCCGTCTCCGCTGCCCCGTGCTGTCATGTTTTGGCAACGCACCGCGCAGCGGAGGCGGGTCGTTCCGTTAGCCCGCCCGAGTCTCCCGCAGTGATCCGCGCGCCCTATGCCGCTTAGCCCAAGCCTGGTGTCACTCTCAGTTGGGCCTCCTGGCGGCTCGGCCGCTATTTCGTCACGTCGGTGACGATCCCCGCATGCGACTGCAGCACCGCCTCAAGCTTTCCAGGGTCTACCTTGCCCGCCAGCCCCTTTTTCTCCAACAATTGCCACGCCTCCTGCTCGAGGTTTTTTCCTTCGGTTTCGTGGGCCTCCACGAGAACCCGATTCCCCACCAGCGACGCCTTGACGGGTTGGTTCACGATGGTAACCCGGGTCCCGACCGGAACGCTTCCATAGAGTTTGACGATATCCTCGGGGTAGAGGTGGATACAGCCGTGGCTCACCCGCATCCCGATGCCGAAGGGGCGGTCGGTGCCGTGAATCAGGACGCTTTCCAGGGAAAGCCGCAAGGCGTGGCTCCCCAGCGGGTTGTCCGGTCCAGGCAGAACAACGGCCGGCAATTCTGGTTTCTGCGCACGTATCGAGGCAGGAACGTGCCATGCCGGATGCTCGATCTTCTCGATGATGCGGTAACTCCCCAGCGGGGTGTCCCACCCCTCGTCGCCGATGCCGATGGGATAGGTGGAAACGGCTTTATTCCGGTGCTTGGGGAAATGGTACAGGCGCAGGTCCGCAATGTTGACCACGATGCCCGGATCCCCGGAGACCTCGGGGAGGAGCCATGCCGTGGGGAGCGTGACCCGGGTTCCCGGGTCCGGGAGGAACGGGTCGACCTCCGGATTGGCTGCCGTGATCTCGTTGTAACCCAGGTCATGGGCACGGGCGATCTCCAGGAGTGAATCGTCGACCGCGGTCGTTGTCGACCCGAGGCTGCCGCCGAACCCTTCGTGAAAGGACACCTCGGCCGCCCAAAGCGGCGGGGGAACCTGGACAACCGGGCCGAGAAGCAGGGAGAGGCTTAAAAAATGGGTTAATGTGGCAGTGCGCATGGGTATCCTGCATTCACATGAAAAATGAGGTAGAATCAGGTCTAATTATGTACACCGCCTGGGGAGGAGTGCAAGTCCTCTGTCCTGCAGGCGACGGTACACCGGAAGCGTTTCCGGTACTACTCGCGTCTCTATGATGTAGGGATTACCATGCCTGCTTCGTCATCTGCTGCCGCGTCGTTCTCCACTTCCCAGAAACGGTTGCTGTTCGCGGTGCTGGTTGCCCCCGCCCTTGCCGGCAGCCATTTCGCCTTCACCTTTTTCCTCGACATCCGGTTCCTGTTCGGGTCGATCTTCACCCTGCTCGCCCTGCAGGTGCTCGGGATGCGGGGCGGGGTGGCGGCAGCCCTGGTGGCCGGGGCGGTCGCCTCCCTCAACTACGGGACCCTCTGGATGCTCCCCATCCTGGTGGCCGAAGTGGCCGTGGTCGGGTTCCTGGTGCTGCGCCGCAACCTGGCGATGGTTCTGGCCGACGCCCTCTACTGGCTCTGCCTCGGCATCCCGGCGAGCTACCTGCTGTTCCACCTGGTGCTCAAACTCCCCCAGGGAAGCACCTCGATGAGCCTGGCCACCCTGACGCTGAACGGGATCACCAATGCCCTCGTCGCCCGGATGATCTTCATGGGGTGGGCCGTGTACAGCCGGAGCGTCACCCTCTCGTATCGTGAGATCGTCCATAACCTCTTCTCGCTCTTCGTGCTCTTTCCGAGCCTCGTCATCCTGGTGCTGAGCAGCAGAACCGATTTCCGGGAAACCGAGCGCGCTATCAAGACCTCCTTGGACCAGGATACCCAGCGCATCGAGAAACTGATGGAAACCTGGGCCCTGAACCGCAAGCTGAGCCTCACCGTGCTGGCGCAGACGCTCAACGGCAGGCCTTCCCGGGAGGCGCAGGCCTACCTGGCGCTCGCCACCAGGTCCGATGGCAACTTCAGGCAGATCGCCTTGATGGACCCGGCGGGAGAGGTGGTCGCTTTCTATCCTCCCCCCGGCCCTGGGGAATCCACCGACGTCGGCCTGAACCTCGCCGACCGTCGCTACTTGCCGCAGTTGAGGCAGACCCTGACACCGATGCTTTCGGAAGTTTCCTTCATCTGGGACGGGACCCCCCGGCCGCGGGTTGCCCTGCTTGCCCCGGTACTTGACCGGAAGAGATTTTCCGGCTACGTCTGCGGTGTGCTGAGCCTTAAGCAGACCCGGGGACTGCTCGACAAGTTCACCGAGCACACCGGAAAGCTCTACACCCTCTCCGACAGGCACGGCAGGGTCATTATGACCAACCGCCCCGAAGAGGGGGGGGCGCCCCTCCCTCCTGCCGGCGTCCTGCGGTTCCCAGGGAGCGGGTCCGGGGCAGCTGGCGCCACGGCGTCGCGCTACCTCTCGAAGATCGTGGTGGGAGACCTCGCCGAGTGGAGCCTGACCCTCGAGCAGCCGGTTGCCCCCTTCCAGAAGGTGCTCTACGCCACCTACACGGACAAGTTCACCCTCTTGGTGGTGGTGCTCGTGGTGTCGCTTGGCCTGGCCGAGGTTCTCAGCCGCCGCATGATGGTCGATCTGGAGCGGCTGCTCGAGGTGACCCGGGCCTTGCCGGCGCGGCTTGCCTCTGGCGCGACTGTGGACTGGCCCAAGACCAGCGTCTCTGAGGGGAACTACCTGGTCGCCAACTTCAGGGATATGGCCGAATCGCTCCAGAACCAGTTCCTCAAGATCCGGAGCGCCAACGAGACCCTGGAGCGTCAGGCGCTGCTCTTGAGAGAAAGCGAGGAGAAGTACCGCCTGCTCTTTGATAGCGCCAACGACGCCATGTTCATCACCGATACTGGCGGTCGGATCCTCGAGGCCAACCCGCTCGCCGTGGAACGGCTGGGGTACGCACAGCAGGAGCTGACAGGAATGGACCTCGGGGAGGTGGAGCCGGAAGGGGAACAACGGCGGGACCGGTTGCTGGAGCAAATGTCCCTCACCTACGAGACGGTGCACCGGTGCAAGGACGGGTCCCTGGTGCCGACCGAAGCGAGCGCGCGCCTGATTCAGCTCGGGGAGCGCCCGGTGGTACTGAGCATCTGCCGAGACATCACCGAGCGCAAGCAGGCGTACCAGGCCCGCATCATCGCCATGCGGGACCTGATCAGCGCCATCGCCCACCAGTGGCGGCAGCCCCTGGCCACCCTGGGGATGATCGTCCAGCGCACCCACGCCCTGGGCACCCTCAAGGGACTCACCCCGGAGTACCTGGACGAGTTCAAGGCGAACGCCATGCGCCAGGTGCACTACATGTCGGATACCATCGAGAAGTTCCGGGACTTCTACAGTCCTGACAAAGAGCGGATCCCCTTCTCCCCCGCACGCTGCATCGAGGAGTCGCTGACGCTTTTGGAGGCCCAGTTCGCCCACCACGCCATCGAATCACGCCTGGCGGCGGGGGGGGAGGAGCAGCTCCTGGTGCAGGGGGTGCCCGGCGAGTTCCAGCAGGTCATCCTCAACCTGCTGGGGAACGCCCGCGACGCCATCCTGGAGCGCCGCCGCGAGGCCGGCGGTCGGGAACGAGGGATCATCGAGGTGAGCGTGACCAGCCCGCAGCCGGGGCAGGTCTGCATCGAGGTGAGCGACAACGGCTGCGGCGTCTCCGAGGAGGCCGAGGCCAAACTCTTTACCCCGCACTTCACCACGAAAAAGGAAAGGGGGGGGAGCGGGATAGGGCTCTACCTCTCCAGGATGATCATCGAGGAGAGCATGGGAGGGAGCTTGAGCTTTGTGCGTGACGGCGCGGCGACCACCTTCCGGATCGAACTCACGACAGGAAAACTACCATGACCGATCTGAAGAAACTCACCGTTTTGCTGGTGGATGACGAAGCCGAGCTCCGGCAGGAGACCGCGGCCTTTCTCTCCCTGTACTGCCGGGAGGTCCTCGAAGCCGCCAACGGGGCCGAAGCACTGGCCCAGTTTTCGTTAAAGGAGCCGGACCTGGTATTGAGCGACATCCGCATGCCGATCATGGACGGGCTCGAACTGGCGACCCGGCTCAAGGAACTCTCCCCGGCCACCCCCGTGGTGCTCTGCACCGCCTTCACCGAGACCGGCTATCTCATGAAGGCTATCGAGCTCGGCATCGGTGCCTTCGTGCGCAAGCCGGCCGATACCGACCAGCTCCTGGCGACCCTTGCCAGGGTGGCTCTCCCCATTTTGCAGCGGCGCCAGATCGAAGGGCTCTCCGGCGAACTGCGCGCGAGCCTCTGGGAGCAGCTCGGCGGAGTGCCGGCGCAGCGCTCCCTGGCCGAGCAGGTGACCCGGGTGGCCCGCAGCTCCTATAACGTCCTCTTGCAGGGGGAGACCGGCACGGGGAAATCCCGGCTTGCCTCGCTGATCCATTCGCTCGGGGCGCGCCGGGAGGCGCCGTTCGTCCTGGTTCAGATGGGGGCCCTGCCGGTGACCCTGGTGGAGAGCGAGCTTTTTGGCCACCTCAAGGGTGCCTTCACCGGTGCGGAGCGCACCCGGACCGGCCTCGCGGAGCGTGCCGACGGCGGGACCCTCTTTCTCGACGACATCGAGTCGGCCCCCCTGGAGCTGCAGGCCAAGCTTTTGCGCTTCGTCGAGGAAAAACGCTTCACCCCGGTCGGCGCCGCCGAGGAGAAGAAGGTCGATGTCCGGATTATCGCGGCCAGCAACCTGAACCTCAAGGACGAGGCCGCCGCCGGCCGCTTCCGGCAGGACCTCTACTTCCGCCTGGCGGACACCGTCATCGCCATACCGTCGCTGCGCTCCACCCCGGAGGCGGTCCTCCCCCTGGCGCTGCGCTTTCTGCGGGAGAGTTGCGAGGAACTGGGGATACCGGTCCCGCTGGTCGACGAGGGAGCCCAGGCCCTGCTTACCACACTCCCCTGGCCCGGGAACATCCGCCAGCTGAAGAGCCTGGTGCGGCGCGTCGCCCTGGAGACCGAGGGGGTGATCCGGTCCGCCGACGTCGCAGCGCTCATCGATGCTCCCCCGACCCCGACGCAACCTCTGGGTGCCGGTGAGGCCCCGCTGCCGCCCCCCTTCCCCTGCACCATGGAAACCCTGGAGCGCTGGACCCTGGAACAGGCGCTGCGCTTTTGCGGGGGGAAGCGGATGAAGACCTCGGCCATGCTCGGGATGAACTACTACACCTTCCGCCGCAAACTGGAAAAGTACGGCCTGGCGAGCGCCGAAGACTGAGTTGGGGGGCGTTCCCCCCCAACCGGTCCCCCACTATCGATCACCGCTATCCATTTTCGATACCACTATCACGACTGCCCACCTCCCTTGCGCCGGGTCTCTCCGGCTAACTTCCTGTAACCTCGAAGAAACACGCTTAGGCACGCCCTGTGCTCTAGAGGAGTCATGAGCAGGCGTCCCACCCTTTGGTCCGGCAGAGCTTTCCGGCTCTCCCGGCACCTGGCGTCGGCGGCGCAGCGCCCTCCGACGCCAGGGCCGCTCGTTTGATCTTTTGACCGTGACTCGACCAGGTACCGGCCCCTAAGAGGGGGGAGGCAGTCTCTCCTCGGGAGGCGCCCGGGCCAGTTGCCAGACGAGGCCTCCGTTTTTTGCCGGGGCCACTTTCAAGGAGGAGGTAAGGATCATGAAAAGGATGACGATGTTCGGGTTTCTCGGGTGTGTGCTGCTGGTGTCGGGTTGTGCAACCGACCGCTACGTCAAGGACCAGGTGGATCCGCTGGCGAACCGGATGAACACCCTGGAAGGGAAGGTGGGAGCCCTGGAGAACCGGCTCGCCTCCGATGAGGCGAAACTTGCCCAGGTCCAGGCGACCGGCATGTCCCCGGCGGACCGGGCGGCGCTGCAAGACGCCAAGGAGACGGCGAACCGGGCGCTAGAGCTGGCCAAAAAAGCCGAAACGGAAGCGCAGGCAGCGCGCAGCGACGCCGGCAAGAGCGAGGCTGCGGCACGCGACGCCAAACAGGCGGCACTGGAGGCGGAAAAGGCGGCGAAAAAGTCCGAGAAGATCTTTCGCCTCAACCAGAAAAAATAACCTGACCGTAGCAGGTGGAGATGAACCATGAACCCGAGACATTACTGGAAACGTTTGGCTGCAGCCGTTTTGGCGCTGTCGCTTAGTGCCGCTACTGCGGCGCTGGCAGCGGTAACCCCGGTGCGGCACGTGGCCGGCCAGACCCCCAACTTCGCGAAGCTCGCTGAGGATCTCACCCCGGCGGTGGTGAATATCAGCAGCAGGAAGAGCGCCAAGGCGCACCTGCCGCAGTTCCCGCATCAGCCGAACCGGCAGGGGCGGGACCCCTTCGAGGATTTCTTCGACCGTTTCTACCGCGGCATACCCGAGCACTCCCAGCCGCAGGAGAGCCTCGGCTCGGGGGTGATCATCAGCGCCGGTGGCGAGATCCTCACCAACTACCATGTGATAGCCGATGCCGACGAGATCACCGTGCGGCTCTCCGACCATCACCACTACAAGGCCAAGGTGCTGGGAACCGACGACAAACTCGACGTAGCGGTGCTGAAAATTGAGGCCAAGGGGCCCCTGCATGCGGCGCCCTTGGGGGACAGCGACCAGACCCGGGTCGGAGAGTGGGTGATGGCCATCGGCAACCCCTTCGGCCTGGAGCGCACCGTCACCGCGGGGATCATCAGCGCCAAGGGGAGGGTGATCGGCAGCGGCCCCTACGACGACTTCCTGCAGACCGACGCCTCCATCAACCCCGGGAACTCCGGAGGGCCGCTGATCGATGGCAGGGGTGAGGTGATCGGCATCAACACCGCCATCATCGCCTCCGGCCAGGGAATCGGTTTCGCCATCCCGATCGACCTGGTGAAGTCGATACTCCCCCAGTTGCAGCAGGGTAAGAAGGTGACCCGGGGCTATCTTGGGGTGAACGTGCAGACCGTTACCGATGACCTGGCGAACTCCTTCGGTCTTGACGAGGCGAGGGGTGCCCTGGTTGCCGAGGTGGTGCCCGGCAGTCCTGCGGAGAAGGCGGGGCTTCGGGCCGGGGACATCATCCTCGAGTTCGACGGCAAGGCGGTGCGCGACATGACCGAACTCCCTCGCCTGGTGGCGGGTACGGCGGTTGGCAAGACCGTGCAGCTCAAGCTGTTACGGGACGGCAAGAAAACCGCGAAGAGCGTCACCCTCGCACGGCTGCCGGCCGAGGGGGGTACTCCCTCCACCGAGGCCGGTACCTCGAGCGGCGGACTGGCGGTTCAGGACCTGACCCCCGAGTACGCGGAGAGCGCCGGGATTCCCTATCAAGCGGGAGTGGTCGTCACCTCGGTGGCCCCGGAGAGTACAGCGCAGGCGGCGGGAATCCGGGTGAACGACCTGATCCGCCAGGTGAACGAGAAGAAGGTCACCACGGTGCAGGAGTACGATGCCGCGATGGCACACCTTAAGAAGGGGAGCACGGTGCGACTCCTGCTGAAGAGGAAAGAGGCATCCCTGTTTGTCGCCTTTACCCTTCCGTAGAGCTCTTAAGTCGGCAGACGAGGTGAAACCATGTACCGCACAGGCGTAAAAAGACTGGTGAAAAGGAGCGGCGTCGCGCTGCTGGTTTTGCTCGCGACGCTCGTCTCCGGGTGCAAGAGACCCGAGCCGGCAGCGGTGCTCGCCTTTCCGCGCTCCTTTTCGGAACTCGCCCAGAAGGTGCAGCCCGCGGTGGTCAACATCAGCAGCACGAGCACCGTCAGGGTCCCCGGCGATCCCTTCCGTAACTTCTTCGGCCAGGACGGAGGGGATCAGGGGATGGGCGAGTTCTTCGGCAACTTCTTCCACGACATCCCGGACCGGGCCGTGAAGCAGCAGAGCCTCGGCTCGGGCTTCATCATCGACCGTGACGGTTACATCGTCACCAACAACCACGTGGTCGACAAGGCAGACGACATCAAGGTGAAGCTCTCGGACGGCAGGGAGTTCAAGGCACGCGTGGTGGGGCGGGACACCAAGACGGATCTCGCCCTGATCAAGATATCTTCCCCCTTCAAGAACCTCCCAGTACTCCCCCTGGGGGATTCGGACAAGATGCGGGTGGGGGACTGGGTGTTGGCGGTCGGCAACCCGTTTGGGCTGGAACACACGGTGACCCAGGGGATCATCAGCGCCACCGGCAGGGTGATCGGCTCGGGACCCTACGACAACTTCCTGCAGACCGACGCCCCGATCAACCCGGGCAACAGCGGAGGGCCCCTTATCAACATGCAGGGCGAGGTGATCGGGATCAATACTGCCATCATCCAGGGAGGGCAGGGGATCGGGTTCGCCATCCCGAGCAACCTGGCCAGGTCGGTGAGCGACCAGATCAGGGAAAAAGGGAAGGTGACCCGGGGCTGGCTCGGGGTCGCGGTGCAGACGGTGACCCCGGAAATCGCCCAGTCGCTCGGGCTCAAGGAGGCCAAGGGTGCCTTGGTCTCCTCGGTGGTCGCCGAAAGCCCGGCGAGCGCCGCCGGCCTGCACACCGGCGACGTGGTGATCTCCTGCTACGGCCACCCAGTGGCCACGGCGAACGACCTGCCTCGCATCGTCGCCGAAGCACCGGTGGGGAAGGAGATCGCCATTACGGTGGTAAGGGACGGCAACGAACTGCCGCTGCGGGTGACCCTTAAAGACGCCTCGTCGGCGACGGTTGCCCGTGCCTCCGTTACTTCGGAGGCGGACTTGGGGCTCAAGGTCGCGCTGCTTGACCAGCGTCGGCAGTTGCGCGCCGGGGTGCCCAAGGGGCGCGGAGTGGTTGTCACCGATGTCGACGAGGACGGCCCGGCCGCCAACGCAGGGATCCGCCCGGGAGACATCATCCTGGAGGTGAACCGCAAGCCGGTCCGGGGAGTGGCAGGCTTCTTCGATGCCCTGGCGGCAAAAGGAACCCCGGTGCTGCTCTTGGTACACCGGGGAGGGACGGAATTCTTCGTGACGGTTGGTTGAACTTGGACAAGGGTTGACGGGGCCGGAGTGGGCGAACAGCCGCTTTTGCCGCGATGAACATAGAAGATATGTACGATCACAACAAAGATCACCAGGAGGTGCACCATGTTACGGAAAGCAACAGTACTGGCAGTGGCAGCAGTGGTTTTGAGCGGTGTTCCCGCTCTTGCGCAAAACAAAGATGAGTGTCTCCTCGCCTCCCGCAACTGCAGCGATCAGGTGGACACCATCCAGCAGAAGATGGCAAGGCTCAACGGTGAAATTGCCAAGGGAACCAAGGTGTACACGGCACAGGACCTGAAGGTCCTGCAGGGCAAGCTCAGGGAGGTCAACGCGCAGTTGGACGATCTGCTCAAGCCGGGTCATTGAGGGGCAGTTGCAGAAACAGTGCGGCAGAAACCTGACAGCAGCCCATCTCGGGCTGCTGTCGTTCTTGCTCCCCAACCCTTACGGCACCAAGGGGTTCCTCGAGTTACCGGGAACCGCTGCGAACTGCCGAACCATGGAGGAGGACATCATGGACAGATTTTTCGTGCGAACAAGCATAGCAGTCGTCCTTTGTCACCTTTCGTTGTCGATGCCGGTTTTAGCCGAGGCTGCGCAAGCGAACCGTGACCCGGGGCGGATACCGTACCGCAGTGTGCTGCCCCTCTTTGAATCGACCGCCGACCGCACGACCCTCATCATAGCCCGCCAGGTCGCCCAGGCACGCCTCTACCTCTACCGGCAGAACCCGCAGGCTGCGGGACGTGAGCTTGCCGCCGCGAGGCGGTTGATGAACAGCGTGGCGGAAGACCTAACCGCGGGACCGCTTAAAAACCGTATCCGGATCGCCCGGCTGCATCTCACCTACGACCCACCTGCAAAGGTGCTCGGCGAGTTTCCCCAGATGTTCAGCGAACTGCACCGGATCTCGGTATACCTTCCCACGGACAAGGCGGCAATCCATCTGGAAAGGGCCCGGAAACTGCTGGAACACCGGGAATCTGGCAAGGCGGCGGATGAACTTTCCCGTGCGGAAGCGCTCTTGGTAACCGTCAATGTGGAATCTCCCCTTTCAGTCGCCCTGGCGGCGAGTGCCCAGGCTCAAAGCTACCTGAACCTGTACCATTATCGGAAGGCTGACCGGGTTCTGGCGAGGATCGAGGAACAACTTATGACGGTGAACGCGTACCTGGCTTCTCCTCTGCACGGGGCGAGGGAGAACAGTTGGCTTGCCTTGGGCAACCGCTCGACCGCCGGGAGGCACCTGTCCGATACCAGGAAGAATCTCGAACAGGCCGGGGTGCAAGAGAAACAGGGCAGGGCGGAGATCGGGCAGGTGACGCAGCAGGTGGCACGGGTCGAGAAGAAGGTAGAGGAAAAAGGGAAGCTCGAGGAATCCGAGCTGAAGGGGCTCTGGGAAGAGTGCAAGGCGCTGGAGGAGCGCGCCGTGGCGTACCTCTCCACCCGGTTAACCGAGGAGGAGACGACACTCAAGGGTGACTCCGATCTCATCGAAGCTTCCCTGCATCTTGACTTTGCCGAGACCTACCAACTGACCACCCAGGAGCCGGAGAAGGCTGATCAGGAGCTGAGTGTGGCCTACCGGCTCGTTAAGAAAGCCGAAAACTCCCCGCTGGCGGGTCCCACGGACCGGAAAACGATCGCGGCAATCGGCCGTGCCATCCTGAAACTGCAGGAGAATCCGGGCGAACGGGATGTCAATGCCCAGGTGGGCTACGAGAGAACCAAGCAGGAGTTACGGGCTTTACAGCAGCGGATCTAACCGAGGTCTCGGGGAGTGTCGTTGCAGCTTGTCCCTTTCATTCAGGATTCGTCCCACATGGCGCGCAACTTCCTGGCGCTGTAGGTCAGGAAGCTGCGGTCCGGGGTGAAGACCTCGAGGGTGATGGTGCCGTCGTAACCCGCCTTCTTAAGCGCGGCGAGATGCATCGGGACGTCGATGAGCCCAGCGCCCAGGGGGAGATGCAGATCGGCATCACCTCGCTTGTTGTCGTGCAGGTGCACGTGCCTAAGCCGTCCGCCGAATCGCTCGAGGATCTCCTCCGCGCTGCTTTTCGCCAGCATGAGCTCGGTGTGACCTATGTCCAGGTGCAACCCGAGCTGCGGCAGGGGATCGAGCAGCTCCGCCAACTGGTGCGCCGTGTTGAAGTTGCGCGGCAGGTTCTCCACCATGACCCCCACCCCCAGCCTCTCTCCCGCCTCGATGATCTCCCTAAGACTCTTCAGGTTCTGCTGAACGGTGAAGCTGCGGTCATGCATCGGCGTGTGGCTGTCCGGGTGCACGTTCATGTACTTGACCCCGACTATGGCGAAGAACTCAAGGCAGTTGCGAAACGCCTCGACCACCCCCCGGCGCACCTCTTCGAAGGGGTGGGCAAGCGGGAGATAGTAGGCGGTGTGCCCGACCGCTTCCAGACCGGTCTCGGCCAATGCCTCGCGGATTCTCAGCGGGTCGCACTGCCACCAGCCCGCCCCCGGCGGCTCCAGGGTCAGGTCGATGAAGTCGAGGTTCAGTGCTTTGAAGTCCCTGATCTCCGCGAGGGGATCGAGGGCCGGATGGTTCATAGCCCCTATTTTCATGGCTGGTCCTCGCAAAAAAGCTGCTCGGCCTTGAACAAGGCCACCCGGTTGCGGTCGATCGGCCGCTCGTCGGGTTCGGGAGGGGTAAGCCCCAGGCGGGCCCAGACTAACTCCGGAAACCGGTTGGCCACTCCCGGGCAGAGCCAACGAAAGAGATTCACGACACCCCCCAATACCAAGGTATCCGCCTCGAGATCGGCAAGAAGGTGCTCCCAATCGAGCTCCGGCCCGTGCCGGTACAGCAGGCTCAGCAGGTCGGGCCAGTCGCTGCGGTCACGTCGTACGATGTACAGCTTGGACCAGATAAGCTCTTCCACCGGCAGCAGCCTGAACCTCACGCCGCGCACCTCAAGCTCCCACCCTGCGCTCAACCAGTGCGGGGTAACCGAAGACCTCCCGTTCAACATCCTCCAGAGGAAGTCGAGGATATACCCGCCCCGCGAACTGCGATAACTCCAGGTAGGATCGTAGGGGACCTCGAGGTATTCCTCGAGACCCAACGCTTTGGTGATCTGGATCGCGTGCTGGCTGTCCTTTTCCAGGATGAAGAGATCCAGGTCCTTGGTGTTGCGGGCACATCCGGTATAGGCCGAGATTGCCAACCCGCCCCCCACGGCAAAAGGGATGTCGGATTTAACCGCTTCGGCCATGAACCCGGCGTACACCGCCCACTGTTCGGGCGGCACCAGGTCCGTGAAGATCTCGGACGCCCTCGTTACCCCTGCTGTGGTCCGCATAGCTGGACCCTCCCTGACATAATTCCATGGTAGCACGGGTAAGGTGGACCCCTCCAGATATTAGCTGGCTAGGGCTGGAACTGGAACTGGGCTGGAGGGAAGACCAAAAAGAAAAGGGACAGGCCTGGCAGGGCCTGTCCCTTGGTGGACGGATGCTGAAGGAACACCCCGAAAGCGTCAGACCTGGTATCTGGCGAGTTCGCTCTCAAGGTTGCCGGACTTTTGCGCCAGATTCACCGACACCTCGCCAACCTCAGCCACCACGGCACCGGTTCGTTCGGAGAGTTCAGTGACCTGCTGCATCAGGCCAAAAAGCTGCTTGGTGCGGGTGGCGATGAAGGTGCTCTTGCGCACCAGGTCGGAGGAGATCTCGACCGCTCCCCTAAGGCGCGCATCGGTCTCCCCGACATCGCTGATGAGCCGCCGGGTTTTTTCTTCGATTTCACGCATTGCGGCGGCACTCTTCTCGTTGTCCCTGCAGACCTGGTCAACCCCCTGCACCACCGCCTTGACGCCGGTTCCGATCTCGACCAGAGAGTTCTGGGTCTTTGCCGCCAGGGCACGTACCTCGTCGGCCACCACGGCGAAGCCGCGGCCTGCTTCGCCGGCCCGGGCTGCCTCTATGGAGGCGTTCAGGGCCAGGAGGTTGGTCTGGTCGGCGATGTCGGAGATGATCTTCAAGATGTTGCTGATGTCGGCTGCCTTGCGAGAGAGTTCCTGGGTCTGCTGGTTCAGAATCACCTGCCGGTCCGCCTCGGTTATGATGGTGCTTCCCGCGTCATTGAGGTCTTCGACGAACCGGGAGAGGGTGGATCGAGTCGCCTCGATGGTTTCCGTGGTCGATACCGACATCTCCTCGGTCACGTCGAGGTTGACGGTGACATCCTGGGTGAGCTGATGACTTTCGCTGATGAGGCCCGACTGGCACTGGATGTTCTCGGAGAGGTTGGCAACCACCTTGGAAAGCCGCTGGCTCGCCTGAGCCGCCTCGTGCGAGGCCGCTGCCGAGTGGGTCACGCTTTCCCGGGTTGCCCGGCGCAGCACCTCCAGCGCCTGGAGGATCTTGCTGATTTCGTTGTTGCGGCGCGAGACGATCGGCTTGGCGATGTTGCCGTCGGCCAGGTCCTTGACGCAACCAAGGGTGCGCTCGATGGAGTTCTTTATTCCGACCATGTTCAAAAAGCCGAAGACAAAGCCGGCGACGATGGACACTACCAAGGTCCCGTAGCGGATGAGATAGCTGCTGCTTTGCGCAGCGTAGGCGGCCGTCAGTATGCAGAAGGAATAACAGACGCAGAGCAGAAAAAGGCGTCTTTTGATGGTGAGCCGGTAGTACTTGTCGATGAGAAAGGAAACCATGTCGCTAGCCCGAGGCGTTCCTCGGCCCTCCACACATCCTGCCTGAAAGAGCGGATCCCACTGCCAAGGGGGGCAGTGACGCCTGCTCGGTTATTGCCCTGCCCAAGCGCAGGTTTCTGGGCTTATCGACCCTTATGCGGTAAGACTTTAGCGGCGAAAGAGGGGGGACAGAGCGGGGAGGGCAAATAAGGGCGCATGAGGATTCGCCCTCTGGGGGTCTTTGTCGGTTGTGGTCCTAGCGGTCCCTGCTGCGGGTTATGCGCCCGCCGATGGCAAAGGAGAGACGTGCCAGACGCCGGTGCGGGTAGCTCGGGTCGATGACCGGGACCCCTTTGGGGCAGCTTACCAGCCCGCCGGCCTTTGCCTCGTCGAAACATTCGTGAGCTGCGTTTCTGAGCGTGTCGAAGAAGAAAAGGGCCGAGAGCATGCTCTTGTAGCAGGAGATCCCCAGCACCTCGTGGGGCTTTAAACCGCAGAAGTGAGCCCCGAAGGCGACCAGGGTGACAAAGGGGGCCGTCAGCAGGACGGTATATATCATGAGGGTCGAGCGGGCCCGAATAGCTTCCTTGGTGAGCTGTACACTGGCCCACGGATCGTCCTCTTCGTTGGAAAAGTAGTCGTAGTTGCGCACGGTGTCCTCACGGGTTTCGGGTGAACTTCCGGTTGTTCCGTCCACTCCATTGTACCGGATCGTGCAGGAAAAAAGGGAGCGGGAGCTGAAAGGGGAGGGGAGACTGCTATTTCAGGGTGTTAGCACTGCTGGCGGCATAGGCCCTTAGGCGGAGGTTGACTGGAAAGCGGGAAGGCCGGTGCCGGGAGCAGGGGATCGGAAACATAAGAAGAGTCTGGCGCTAAGGGGATGGGGATTGCCGGGGGATACGACAGCATTGCCGTTTCAATTCAGAAACGATCAGGTCCTGAATCCATTGCCTCGATTCGCGGGCTGAAGAAGGTTCCTCCCGTGATGACCGTGTTGATGGCTTCGACCACTTCTTCGACCACATTGTCCTTGAGGAGATACCCGGCGGCCCCGGCCCGCAAGGCCCGTTCCCGGTTCTCCACCGAGGCGTAGAGGGTGAGCATCAAAACCTTCACCCGGGGGAGTCGCTCGGTGATCAGCCTGGTCGCCTCGATTCCGTCCATCCCCGGCATCGACACGTCCATGAGCACCACGTCCGGCTGAAGCTCTTCCGCCAGGGCGACCGCCTCCGCCCCGTCCCCGGCTACGCCAACCACGCAGAGTTCGGGGTAGTCACCCAGGAACTGGCTCAACTGGGTGCGGAGCATCTCGCGGTCGTCCACCACTAAAATATTGATGGCCATGTGACCTCGTCGAACTCGATGGCTATGGTGCACCCCTCTCCAGGTGCACTGGTCATCGTGAAGCGCCCCCCCACCAGTTCGGCCCGCTCGCGCATGATGGTGAGACCCCAGCCGGTTTCGGTGAGCCTGGAAATGCCGGGCCGGAGGGCCATCCCTTTGCCGTCGTCGGAAATACTGAGTCTCAGCACGCAGGCTTCCCGGGCCAGGGCGATCGACACCCTCGTTGCCTTGGCGTGCTTGAGCACGTTATTCAAGGCCTCCTGCACAATGCGGAACAGGGCGATCTCGCGACCCGAGTCGAGCCTGGGAAACTCGGGCGTCGTCTGCACCGTCACGGCAATACCGGTGCGCTCCTGGTACTGCTTGGTGTAGGTCAGTACCGCCGAGACGAGCCCATACTCCTCGAGCTGGGGCGGGTGCAGGGACACCATGAGGCTGCGTACCGAGCTGTGGATGGCCTTGATCAACTGGCGCGAATCGTCCATGGTGGCCCGGAGCGCCGGTGCGGTGTCCGGACCGCTGTTGCGGTCGATGATGCCGAGGTTCAGCGTGAGGGCAGTCAACTCCTGGCCGACGTCGTCGTGGAGTTCCATGGCGATCCGCTTTCTCAGGTCATCCTCGACCACGATGAGGCGCTGTGCGTAGCGCTTCAGGGTCTCTTCGGCTTCCTTGCGGGCGGTGATGTCGAGCCCGATGCCCACGATGCCGACGACGTTCCCCTCCCGGTTCAGGTAGGGGGATTTGGTGAACAGGTAGGTCCAGGGACCGGCGGGCGAGGTGCCGCTTTCCTCGAAACACTCGGTGCTGCCGGTTTCCATGATGCGCCGGTCGTTGGCCCGTATTTGCGCCACCTGTTCCGCATCGGCGATCGGTTCGAGATCGCACCTGCCCAGGACCTCTTCCGGGCTCCTCCCGAGGAAGCGGGACATCGCCTGGTTCAGGTACCTGACCCGTCCCTCGCGATCTTTTACGCAGATGACGATGTTGGTCTGCTCGTCGATGACCTTCAGGATGCCGCGCTCCAGCATCTCGCGGGGATGGTAATCCGGGCCGGAAAGCTCGAGCAGCGCCACCAGGCCAAGCTCAGCATCGGGGAGCTGGCGACCCGCAAGGCGCAGGGGAATCGGGGCGGCGGCCCCCCGCAGCAGGGTGATCGTGCAGGCTGCGCATTGCCCCGCCATGATCTTGTCGAGGAAGCTCTGGAGGGCGGGGCGCTCCTGTTCCGGCAAATAGGTTGCCAGGGATGCCTCGGGCGGCGTGGCGCCACTGCCGAGCAGGTCCGCCGCAGCGCCGTTCAGGTGCACCACGGTGCCAGCACCGTTGAGGACAACGTGGGGGACAGGGGAGAGATCGTAAAGCTCGCCGCAGGAGATCGATCGGTCAGAACTGGAGTAGAGGTTTTCCATGGAAATCTCGTCGAGAGGCACGTGGACGGCAGAAGTGTCAGAAAATGATAGCTCGGGCCGATAAGCCCGCACTATAACAGCAATGATCCTTAAAGTACAAGAGTTGTCGCTTTTATGCCTGCGCCGGTTGCCGTCCTGACCGAAGAGGGTGCCGGAATATCTGACCCCGGCCTGTTTTCCGATCGTCCTGTCAGGCGCGGATACCCCGCCCGGGGAACCGCTTTCGGGGACCGACCTCGGCCGGCAACGCTGCGGTTGAGCGGGGAAAAATCATAATGAAAGAACTTGCAATCGGCTGCCGAATCTGTTACACAATCAGGTGCTGCTCCATTTTCCTGAAGATGGACTGGTACTTACAAAACGTCGGCCGCACGGCCGGCAGAGAACGTTCCTCGTTAGCATGAGGCGTTTGCACAAACACAGGCTACTGCCCGGAAACGTCGAAAGACGCCAATGGGTAGACCAGGTATTGCCGGCTTAAGGCTCTACTTAAGGTAGCTGGTCCCGTGGGACCTACGTTGTGCACTGCTGAAAAAACTACGAGTGGGGAATCGGATTTCGGCGCACAAGGCCGCGGTTCCCCCGCGGCCTTTTTTGTTGCCGTTTACGTCGAAAAGAAAAGGTGGTGGTTCTACACATTGGACAGTCATAGTAGCGAATATCCGTTACCCATCCCGTTCCTCATGCGGTAGCCCCCTCAAAGCCCCCTCTCTTCCTGCACGCTTTGACGGTCGCCGTTTTTCGGAACGGGACACGAGAGATGCAGGGAGTTCTTGCCTATAAAAGCAACTCCCCTTCTGTACAGATTAACCATCGGTTCGAGCCTTGCGCGCAGATCCTCTGCCCGACGGGTGCGCCGCTTGGACGCCAGGTCCGTCAGGTACCGTTGCGTCGCGGTGCGTCCTGACCCCCGGCAGCGTCCGGAGTCGCCTGCGCAGGTTCGCCCGGCAACTGCCGTCGCCCGTAAGTTCGTTGCCGTTGCGAAGGAGAGTTTCAGATGTTCATGTTTTCCAGCATTCTAACCGGCCGGTCCGCCAGCACGTCGGCCCCGAATAAAAACGTGCCCCAGGGGGAAAGCGAGCGCCGCCTGGTCGAGCTCTGCTCGATCTCGGTGCGCGACGCCCTGAAGGATCTCGACAGCAAGGCCAAGGAAGGCCTTTCCACCGAGGAGGCAGAAAAGCGCCTGGACGAGTTCGGTCCCAACGAACTGGCGCATGCCAAGCGGCTCGGGATCCTCGCCGACCTTTGGGAACGCAGCAAGAGCCCGCTGGTGATCCAGCTCCTGGTGATTGCGGCCATCTCCGGGATCATGGGCGATATGAAAAGCGCCCTGGTGGTCGGAGCGATGATCCTTCTGTCGGTGGGGCTCTCCTTCATCCTGGACCGCCGCTCGAGCAGCGCCGTGGAAGCCTTGGGAAAGAGGGTGCAGTCGCGGACCCTGGTGGTGAGGGACGGCAAGGAAGTCGAGGTGCGCATCTCCGAGGTGGTTCCCGGCGACATCGTGCTGCTGTTCGCCGGCTCGGTGATCCCCGCCGACGTGCGGCTCCTGTCCGCCAAGGACTTCTTCGTGAGCCAGTCCGCGCTCACCGGCGAGTCGATGCCGGTCGAGAAAACCGCGCACACCGAAAAGGGGCACGATACCGACCACAGCGCCTGGGAACTCCCCAATGCATGCTACCTGGGCTCCAGTGTGAACAGCGGCACGGCCCGCGCCGTGGTGATCAACACCGGCATGCGCACCCTGTTCGGCTCCATCTCCGCATCGCTTGCCGAGCGCGCCGAGGAGACCAGCTTCGACAAGGGGACCCGCTCCTTTACCTGGCTCATGATCCGCTTCATGCTGGTGATGACCTCGGCGGTCTTCCTCATCGTGGGGATCAGCAAGGGTGAATGGCTCGAGGCGCTGCTTTTCAGCCTCTCCATCGCCGTAGGTCTCACCCCCGAAATGCTCCCGATGATCGTCACGGTGAACCTCGCCAAGGGCGCGCTCACCATGGCTGCCAAGAAGGTGATCATCAAGAGGCTCCCCTCCATCCAGAACTTCGGGGCGATCGACATCCTGTGCACCGACAAGACCGGTACCCTCACCCAGGACAAGGTCGTCCTGGAGAAGTACGTGGACATCACCGGGCGCACCGACGAGGACGTCCTTACCTACGCCTACCTGAACAGCTACTACCAGACGGGCTTAAGGAACCTGATCGACCGGGCCATCATGGACCACACCGAGCTCAACGTGGAGTACTGCCGCCTGGTGGACGAGCTCCCCTTCGATTTCCAGCGGCGCCGCATGTCGGTGGTGGTGGACTACGAGGGCGACCACGTGCTGATCTGCAAGGGGGCCGTGGAAGAGATCTACGAGTGCTGCAGCCACTACCAAAACGGCGAGGAGGTCTTCCCGCTCTTCGAGATGATCCGCAACAACCTCTTCGAAGAGGTGGAGCGCGAGAACCGCGAGGGGTTCCGGGTCCTGGCCATCGCCTACCGCGAGTTCCCGCGCCAGAAGACCTCGTTCAGCGTCGAGGACGAGTCGAAGATGGTGCTTTTGGGGTTCGTGGCCTTCTTCGATCCCCCCAAGGCGCAGGCGAGCGAGGCCCTGGGGCTCTTGCAGCAGGCCGGGGTCAGGGTCAAGGTGCTGACCGGCGACAACGGGCTGGTGACCCAACGCGTCTGCACCAACGTGGGGCTCAAGGCGGACCGGATGCTGACCGGCGCCGAATTGGGCCGGCTCTCGGGCGCCGAGTTCGACCAGGTGGTCCAGGACGTGGACGTGTTCGTGAAGCTGAGCCCGGCACAGAAGGAGCAGATCGTCCGTTCGCTGCGCGGCTCGGGGCACGTGGTCGGTTTCCTGGGCGACGGCATCAACGACGCACCGGCTCTCAAGGCGGCCGACGTGGGGATCTCGGTGGACTCCGGCGTCGACGTGGCCAAGGAGACCGCGGATATCGTCCTTCTGGAAAAGAGCCTCCTGGTCCTGGAAGAGGGGATCATGGAGGGGCGGCGCGTCTTCGCCAATATCGTCAAGTACATCAGGATGGGGGCCTCCTCCAACTTCGGCAACATGTTTTCGGTGCTGGGCGCGAGCTACCTGCTCCCCTTCCTCCCCATGCTCCCGATCCAGATCCTCACCAACAACCTGCTCTACGACTTCTCGCAGACCGGGATCCCGACCGACCGGGTCGACGAGGAACTGGTGGCGAAGCCGCTTAAGTGGAACATCGAGAACATCAAGCGCTTCATGATCTGCGTGGGGCCGATCAGTTCCCTCTTCGACTACGCGACCTTTGCACTCATGTGGTACTTCTTCGCCTGCAGCGCCTACAACGCGCCGGGGGCGACGGCTGCCACCAAGGAGGGGCTCGCGCACCTGTTCCAGACCGGCTGGTTCGTAGAGTCACTTTTGACCCAGACGCTCATCGTGCATATCATCCGCACCCGGCGCATCCCATTCTTCGGCTCCAGCGCCTCGGTCCCGATGACGCTCACCACGCTCGCCATCATGGGGCTCGGAGCCTGGCTGCCGTACTCCCCGTTTGCCGCCTCGCTCAGCCTGGTGCCGTTGCCGGCGATATACTGGGTCTGGATCGTTGCATTCCTCATCAGCTACTCGCTCATTACCCACTTTGTGAAGACCTGGTTCTTCAACCGCTTTGGAGGTGACTGACAATGGACAGCTTGCTCGATGCCTTGCAGGAAGGACGTCTTCTCGAGATTCCCGAGGACTATGACAAGGAGGACTCCCTCCGCTTCCTGGCCCACATCCTGGAGGCGGTCCCCTCGCTGCCGGTGGACACCGACGTGGCCGGACTGATCCTGGCCCGTGAGGAGTCCTCGCGGACTTCTCTGGGGAAAGGGTGGGCCTGCCCCGACGCCCGGGTCGGCTTCGAGGAGGACCTGATGTGCGTCGTCGGCTGGAGTCCCAAGGGGATCGCCTATGGTGCCCCGGACGGCCGGCCGGTGAAGATCATCGCCATGTACCTGGTCCCCGAGAACCAGCGCAGCAACTACCTGAGGGAGGTTTCGCTGCTCGCCAAGGCGCTCGAGATCTACCCGGTGGAGAAGCTCGACTCGGCTGACAGTCTGAACGACATCCGTGACCACCTCCTGGACCTGATCTCGACCACCAAGGGGACGGTGGGGCCGGACTCGCGGGCCCGGATGATCCGGCTGCAGGGTAAGGTCGCGCCGGTGGAGCCGACCCCCTACGATCTGGCGAACCTGATCGTGGAGCCGATCACCATCATCGTGGGGAAGGGGTTCAAACCGGTGGTCCTGGGGCACGACCAGGGGCTGGTGGAGCACCTGGAAGGGATCTCGGGGCTGGCCGAGGAGGTCACCACGCACAGCTCCTTCAACACCGGCGGCTGGCGCATCGTGAAGAGAAAGGACGCCTCCTTCACCGGCGAGCGGTTGCTCATCGACTGCCTGGCGCTGAGGACTTCGGGGAAGAAGTAGGCTTACGGGCTACCTGAGGTACCGCGTAATAAACGAAAGGACCCTCGCAATCGGCTTGCGAGGGTCTTTTTTTAGCTCTTCCGGGATATCCGGGAAGGGTGATCTTTAGTCGGCAACAGTGCTCATACGTTCCCCCCTTTGGAAAAGGGGGGCGAGGGTGAGGGGGCTGCGCTTTGAGGACGCAGGGCCGAGCTCCCGACCTTAACCCTAAAAAAAGCCCCTCCGATCTGCGCGATCAGGAGGGGCTTTTTGTTGCCGGGACGTTCTGGCGTGCCTTACGGCAGCTCGGTCTCGCCCATCAGGAAACGGTCGCACTCGCGGGCCGCGCCGCGACCTTCGTTGAAGGCCCAGACGACGAGGCTCTGGCCGCGGCGGCAGTCGCCGGCGGCGAAGACGCCGGGGATGTTGGTGGCGTACTTGCCGTACTCGGCCTTGATGTTGCTCCGGCCGTCCTGCGCGACTCCCAGGGCCTTCGGGAGCTCTCCCTCGGGTCCCAGAAAGCCCATGGCCAACAGCACCAGGTCGGCGGGGCGCACCTTCTCGGTACCCGGCACCTGGGTCGGCACGAACTGCCCCTGGGCGTTCTTCTCCCACTTCACCTCGACGGTGTGCACCGACTTCACGTTGCCGCAGGCATCTCCCTCGAACTTGGTCGCGGTGGTGAGGAATACGCGGGGGTCGGCTCCGTACTTGGCCGCAGCCTCTTCCTGCCCGTAGTCGACCTTGTGGGTCTTGGGCCATTCCGGCCAGGGGTTGTCCTCGGCGCGGGTGTCGGGGAAGCGGGGCATGATCTCGAGCTGGGTGACCGAGGTGCAGCCGTGACGCAGCGAGGTGCCGACGCAGTCGGTACCGGTGTCGCCGCCGCCGATGATGATCACGTTCTTCCCTTCGGCGGAGATGAGCTCCACGGTTTCGCCCAGGACCTTCTTGGTGTTGGCGGTCAGGAAATCCATGGCGAAGTGAATCCCCTTCAGGGGACGCCCCTCGATGGGGAGGTCGCGGGGGACGGTCGCGCCGGTCGCCATGACTACCGCGTCAAACTCGGCCTTGAGCTTCTCGACGGGATAGTCGGCAGCGCCGATGGCGGTATTGCAGACGAAGGCGATCCCTTCCTGCTCCATGAGCCGGATGCGGCGCAGCACCACCTCTTTCTTGTCGAGCTTCATGTTGGGGATCCCGAACATGAGGAGGCCGCCGGGCTGGCTGGCACGCTCGAAGACGGTCACCTGGTGCCCCGCCTTGTTGAGCTGGGCGGCCGCGGAGAGACCTGCCGGACCGGAGCCGACCACCGCCACCTTCTTGCCGGTGCGCAGCTGCGGCGGGGTGGGGACGATCCACCCTTCCTCCCAGCCGCGGTCGATGATGCTCACCTCGATATTCTTGATGGTGACCGCCGGCTCGGTGGCGCCCAGGGTGCAGGAACCCTCGCACGGGGCGGGGCAGACCCGTCCGGTGAACTCGGGGAAGTTGTTGGTCTTTAAAAGCCGGGCCAGGGCCTGTTTCCAGAGTCCGCGGTACACCAGGTCGTTGAACTCGGGGATCAGGTTGTTGACCGGGCAGCCGCAGGCCATGCCGCTCACCAGCTTACCGGTGTGGCAGAAGGGGATGCCGCAGTCCATGCAGCGGGCGCCCTGGGTGCGGAGTTTCTCCTCGGGCAGGTGCAGGTGGAACTCGTTCCAGTCCTTGAGCCGCTCCAAAGGCTCGCGGTCGGCGGGGAGTTCGCGAAGGTATTCCATGAATCCGGTAGGTTTTCCCATAGCTCAAATCCTATTAAATCGAGGTTCGGGTCAGGGTTGAGGGGACTTCAAGCACCCATAACCATTTTTCCCTGCCTCTTAGTGTGATCGATACTGTGTCGAGGTCTTTTGGTAACCTCGGCCTTAACCTGCCTCTGTTAGTGGGCGCCGACTGCCGCGTTCTCGGCGAAAGCCGCCTCGAGGGCCGCGTCGCCGGAAAGACCAGCCGCCTCGGCACGCTCGATGGCCTTCAGAACGCGCTTGTAGTCGGTCGGCATGACCTTGACGAAGTGGTGTGCAGCGGTGCGCCAGTCGTGCAGGATCCTGGTCGCCCGGGCGCTGCCGGTCCTCTTCGCGTGCTGCTCGATCATCTCCTTGAGGGTCGCCAGGTCCTTCTCGCCCAAGAGCTCCAGGGCCACCATCTCGGTGTTGCAGCGGTTCTTGAAGTCCCCTTCGGTGTCGAGCACGTAGGCGACGCCGCCGCTCATGCCGGCCGCGAAGTTCCTGCCGGTTTCACCGAGCACCACCACGATGCCGCCGGTCATGTACTCGCAGCCGTGGTCGCCCACCCCCTCGACGACCGCGTTCACCCCGGAGTTACGTACGCAGAAACGCTCGCCTGCGATGCCGCTTATGTAGGCGGTGCCGCTCGTTGCGCCGTAGAAGGCGACGTTGCCGGCGATGATGTTCTCCTCGGCCTTGAACGGCGAGCCGTCCGGCGGGTAGACCACGATGGTGCCGCCGGAAAGCCCCTTGCCGAGGTAGTCGTTGGCGTCGCCGGTGAGTTCGAGGGTCATCCCCTTGGGGACGAAGGCGCCGAAGCTCTGGCCTGCGGAACCGTGGAACTTGAGGCGTATCGTGTCGTCGGGAAGCCCTTCGGCCCCGTAGGCACGGGTGATCTCGTTACCCACGATGGTCCCCGCCACGCGGTCCACGTTGGTGATGGGGAGGTCGGCACGCACCTTCTCGCCGCGCTCGATGGCGGGCTTGCAGATGGCGAGGAGCTTCGTCATGTCGAGCGACTTGTCGATGCCGTGGTCCTGGGCCTCGACGCAGTAGCGGCTGCCGTTGATGGCGAGCTTCGGCTGGTAGAGGATGTTCGAGAAGTCGAGCCCCTGGGCCTTCCAGTGGGCGATGGCGCGCTTGGGTTCGAGCCGGTTGGCACGGCCCACCATCTCGTTGAAGGTCCTGAAGCCGAGCTCGGCCATGATCTCGCGGACTTCCTGCGCGATGAAGCGCATGTAGTTGACCACGTACTCGGGCTTGCCGGCGAACTTGGCCCTCAGGACCGGGTCCTGGGTCGCGACCCCTGCCGGGCAGGTGTTCGAGTGGCAGACGCGCATCATGACGCACCCGAGGGTAACGAGCGGGGCGGTGGCGAAGCCGAACTCCTCGGCGCCCAGAAGGGCGGCGATGGCGACGTCGCGGCCGGTCTTCAGCTGGCCGTCCACCTCGACGATGATCCTGGAACGCAGGTTGTTGAGGACCAGGGTCTGGTGGGTCTCGGCGAGACCGAGCTCCCAGGGGAGACCCGCGTGTTTGATCGAGGAGAGCGGCGAGGCGCCGGTGCCCCCGTCGTAGCCGGAGATGAGCACCACGTCGGCATGCGCCTTGGCGACGCCGGCCGCGATGGTGCCGACCCCTACCTCGGAGACCAGCTTGACGCTGATCCGGGCGCGGCGGTTGGCGTTTTTCAGGTCGTGGATCAGTTCCGCCAGGTCCTCGATGGAGTAGATGTCATGGTGCGGCGGGGGGGACACGAGCCCCACGCCCGGGGTGGTGTGACGGGTCTTCGCGACCCACGGGTACACCTTGTGTCCCGGAAGTTCCCCGCCTTCGCCGGGCTTCGCGCCCTGGGCCAGCTTGATCTGCAGTTCGCTGGCGTTGGTGAGGTAGTTCGCGGTGACGCCGAAACGCCCCGAGGCGACCTGCTTGATAGCCGAGTTCTTGGAGTCACCCAGCTCGTTGGTCCAGGTGAAGCGCTCGGGATCCTCGCCCCCTTCGCCGGTGTTGGAGCGGCCGCCGATGCGGTTCATGGCGATGGCGAGCGCTTCGTGGGCCTCCTGGCTGATGGAGCCGTAGGACATGGCGCCCGTCTTGAAGCGCTTCATGATCTCCTCGACCGACTCGACCTCCTCGATGGGGACCGGGATGCGGATCTCGGTGTTGAAGTCCAAAAGACCGCGCAGGGTGTAGAGCCGTTCGTTCTGCTCGTCGATGAGCTTAGAGAAGACCTTGAACTCCTGGTAATCGTCGGTCCGGGTCGCCTTCTGCAGCGACTGGATGGTGAGCGGGTTGAAGAGGTGCTCCTCCCCATCCTGGCGCCAGGCGTACTGCCCCCCCGGCTCCAGCGTCGGCTCCACCGGCACCCGTTTCGGGTAGGCCTTGCGGTGCCGCTCCAGAAGCTCGGCGGCGAGGCCGTTCAGGTCGATGCCGCCGATCCGGGACGGGGTCCAGGTGAAGTAGCGCTCGATGAGCGATTCGTGCAGGCCGACCGCCTCGCAGATCTGGGCGCCGCGGTAGCTCTGGATGGTGGAGATACCCATCTTGGCCATGGTCTTCACGATCCCTTTCACCGAGGCCTTGAGGAAGTTCTTGATCCCCTTCTTGTAGTCGAGCCCCGGGAGCATCCCCTGCTGGATCATGTCCTCGATGCTCTCGAAGGCGAGGTAGGGGTTGATGGCGGTGACGCCGTAGCCCAGAAGCACCGCGAAGTGGTGCACCTCGCGCGGCTCGCCCGACTCGAGGATGATCGAGGCGTGGGTGCGGGTCGCGGTGCGGATCAGGTGGTGGTGCAGGCCGGCCACGGCCAAAAGTGCCGGGATCGCCGCGTACTCTTCGTTCACGCCGCGGTCCGAAAGGATCAGGATGGTGGTCCCCATCTCGATGTGGCGGATCGCGGTGCTGAAGAGGCTCTCCAGCGCCTTCTCCATCCCCTCGGCGCCGTCGGAGGCCTTGAAGAGCAGCGACAGGGTGGCGCTCTTGAAGCCGGGCTGGTTCAGGTCACGCAGCTTGTTGAGTTCCTCGTTGGTGAGGATCGGGTGCTCCAGGCGGATGACCCGCGCCGAGAGGGCCGAGGGCTTCAAGAGGTTCGATTCGCTGCCGATACGAACGGCAGTCGCGGTGATGATCTCCTCGCGGATCGGGTCGATGGGCGGGTTGGTCACCTGGGCGAAGAGCTGCTTGAAGTAGCTGTACAAAAGCTGCGGTTTCTCGGAGAGGACCGCAAGCGGGGTGTCGGTGCCCATGGAGCCCAGCGGCTGCACGCCGTCGGTCGCCATCGGGCCGATGATGGTCTCCTGGTCCTCGAAGGTGTAGCCGAAGGCCTTCTGGCGCTGCACCAGGGTGGACGGCTCGAGCGCCGGGGTCTTGCCGGGGCCGGGGAGGGCGGAGAGCCGCGTGTGGTTCACGTTGACCCAGTCGGCGTAGGGCTTGGCGGTCGCGAGCTCGTTCTTGATCTCCTCGTCCGGGACGATGCGCCCCTGCTCGGTGTCGACCAGGAACATCTTGCCCGGCTGCAGGCGACCCTTCTTGATCACCTTGGCGGGCGGCACCTGGAGGACGCCGGCCTCGGAGGCCATGATCACCAGGTCGTCGTCGGTCAGGTAGTAGCGGCAGGGGCGCAGACCGTTACGGTCCAGGATGGCGCCGATGATCCGGCCGTCGGTGAAGGTGAGCGCGGCCGGGCCGTCCCAGGGCTCCATGAGGCAGGAGTGGTACTCGTAGAAGGCGCGCTTGTCCTTGCTCATCCCCTCGTGGTTTTCCCAGGGCTCCGGGACCATCATCATCATGGCGTGGGGGAGCGAGCGGCCGGACTTGACCAGCAGCTCGAGGCAGTTGTCGAACATCGCGGAGTCGGAGCCGTTGTTGTCGATCACCGGCAAAAGCTTCTTGATGTCGTCGCCGAAGAGTTCACTGGAGAACATGGACTGGCGGGCGTGCATCCAGTTCACGTTGCCGCGCAAGGTGTTGATCTCGCCGTTGTGGGCGAGGTAGTGGTACGGGTGGGCGCGGTCCCAGCTCGGGAAGGTGTTGGTGGAGAAGCGCGAATGCACCACCGCAATCGCGGACTCGACAGCCTCGTCCTTGAGGTCCGGGTAGTACTGGTCCAGCTGGGCCGGCATCAGCATCCCCTTGTAGACGATGGTGCGAGTCGACATGCTGGGGAAGTACCAGTAGGGATCGACACCCTTGTCACGGATCTCGTGCAGGGCGCGCTGCTTCACCACGTAGAGCTTGCGGTTGAAGGCGTCCTCGTCGGCGCAGGAGTCCGGGCGCTTGAAGAAGATCTGCCGGATGAGCGGCTCGCCGGCCTTCGCGGTGTCGCCCAGCAGCGAGTTGTCCGTGGGGACCTCGCGCCAGCCGATGACCTCGACACCTTCCTCGCGGATGATCCGGGTGAAGATGTGCTTGGCAGCGCTGCGCTCGGTGGCGTCGGAAGAGGTGAAGAGCATGGCGACGCCGTACTCGCCGGCCGCCGGCAGTTCGATGCCGAGCTCGGGGCAGACCTTGCGGAAGAAGGCGTCCGGCATCTGGATCAGGATACCGGCACCATCGCCGGTATTGTGTTCGCTGCCGACCGCACCGCGGTGGTCGAGGTTGGCGAGGACCGTGATGGCCTGCTGAACGATCTCGTGGGATTTTTTCCCCTTGATGTTGGTGACGAAGCCGACGCCGCAGGCGTCGTGCTCGAACTGGGGATCGTACATCCCTTGCTTCTTGGGTAATCCGGTAGTTTTCATGTGATGCAACCTTTTCGGGATAGTGTTCCTGCGAGCGAGTGACGGTCCAATATAGCAACAACAGTGCCGATTTTTGCACCAGACGGTTTTACGGGAGGTTAGCGTGAAAGGGTGCGCAGCTGTCCTGTGTAAACGGTAAAAATGAAGTTGATGGTGTACTCATTTGAGTACACAGTATCGAGGAGGGTAGGGGCAGGTACACGGAACTGGCAAGGACAGAGAGTTCTTGGCGCCGTCGGATTTGTGTGATACCAACGGAGGCCGCAGGTCTTCGAAGGTGTCTCCGCTACCGGCCGTAGGGGCGAAGAACCCTTCGTCCACCTGCCAGCGGCAGTGGCGGCCGAAGGCCGAATGAGAGGATTGAATGCTCGCCATGGTGCGTCGTACGCGCCTGCCGGCGCGGCGGGCGCACGCTGATTCGCCCCTGCAGGGGCAGACCTGCGCCGTCGCACCTACCTTACTACACTGCCATCTCTGAGAACGACAGGTGATCCGGTTGTCGCGGGATGGGGAGGTCGAGGAGTAGATGTCCAAACGCGGTAAAGAGAAGAAGGCGGAGAACGTCGAGAAGCGCCGGCGTCAGATGGAGGAGGCACTGGAGTGCCAGGCGTTGAAACAGGCCGCCGAAAAAGAGATGAGCTTTGTCGCCAAGGTGCGCCCCAAACAGTGCAGTTTCGCGTACTGCCGGCGCTACGTCTCTCCGAGTTGTACCGTCTGCCCGTACTGCGGCACGCCGCTTGGGCCTGTTTTGGAGGCGCTGGCAACCTGACCCGTTAAGCCTTCAGAGGACGTCCGGCTCACACCGGCAGGGTTATCGTGAAGGTGGTTCCCACCTTTTCGGCAGATATCACGTCGATGGTTCCTCCGTGCCCTTCCACGATGCGCCGGGCGATGGCGAGCCCCAGGCCGGTGCTCTTCTCGCCGCCGGTCCCCTCTTTTCCCGCCGCAAAGGGGGTGAAGATCCGCTCCAGTTCGGCAGCGCTCATCCCGGTCCCCTCGTCGCGCACCTCGATGACCGCGGTCCCTGCGCAGGCCGTGGTGCTCACCGTCACCGTGGATCCCGCCGAACTGAACTTGACGGCGTTTCCCAGGATGTTGTTCAGCACCTGCTCGATCTTGATGGCGTCCCAGTGCACCTCGATCTCCACTTCGGCCGCGGCCTGGTGCACGATTGCGATCTGCTTTGAGTGGGCGAGGGTCGCGTTGCGCTGGACTACCTTGTCCAGAAACGGGAGGAGCGCGAAGCGGGTCCGGTGCAGTTCCAGATTCCCCGCCTCGATCTTGGTCAGGTCCAACAGGTCGTCGATCAGCGTCGCCATGAATTTGCTGGAGGTGCGGATGGCGTCCACCATCTCGAGGGTTTCCTGGTCAAGCACGTTACCCTTGGCGGTCTGCAGGTACTGCGCGATGAGCGCAATCGAGTTGAGCGGCGTCCTGAGGTCGTGCGAAGCCATGCCGAGCAGGTAGTTCTTCTGCTGGTTCAGCTCGGCCAGTTCGCGGTTTTTCTTGATCAGCTCCCGCTGCATCGAGGCCATCTGGCTGTTCAGGGTGGTCATGGCGTCGTAGGTGCTCCGGTCGCGCTCCTTGAGCCGGCGGGAGGCCACCTGGAGATCCTTCACCAGGATCCTCATGCTGTTGGTCTGCTCGTTGTTGATCCTGAGCAGTTCCTCGATCATGGTGAAGGTCGAATCGCGGGTGCCGGCGACGATCACCAGCAGGCCCCCCTCGAGCGTTGCCGCTGCGCAGTGCAGGGCCACCGGGCCGCTCCCCAGGCAGACCACCAGCTCCCAGTCAAAGGCGGCCCCGAGGCTTCTCGCCTCGTGGAAGAACTGCAGGGCCTTCCCCTGGTTCTGGTCGTCGAAGATGCTGGTGACCAGGTCGCCGGGGGCGAGGGTGGTGGCCAGCGAAAAGTCGTTTTTCAGTACGCAGTCCACCGTGTCGGCATCGTCACAGATGACGGCCAAACCCCGGGTGACCGCTGTCTCCGTGAGGCTCATGGCTGCTCCAATGCGACCAGTTCCTGGGCCAGCTTAATGGCCCGCTCGGCGTCGGGTGCCCAGCCGTCCGCGCCGACGCTCCGCCAGAGTCCCGGGTTGCGGGTAAAGGGGGCGCCTCCCACCACGATCCGGGTGCGTCGGGAGGGATCCGCCTCTCGCACCGCACGGACCAAGTCGGCGACGGTTGGGACATGGTAGGTCATGGTGGCCGAAATGGCGACCAGGTCGGGGTTGCGGGAGCAAAAGGCCTCGATCAGCTGCTCGGGAGCCACCCCGGCACCAAGGTAGTAGCTGTCCCAGCCGGCCATCTCGAAGAAGTCGTTCACCATGCGGATCCCCACCTCGTGCAGTTCCGCACCTGCACAGCAGGAGAGCACGCTTTTTCCCACCCTTTTCCCGGAGATGATCTTTGAGTAGAGCTCGAGCATGATGTTTTGGGTAACCGCGGTGCAGAAGTGTTCCAAGGCGACGGTGACCCGGTTCAGCTGCCAGAGCCTCCCCACCTCGTACTGCACCGGCTGGAGTACCTCAAGGTAGATCTGCTCGATACTGGTGCCGCGGTCCGCCTCGAAGAGGATGGTGCGGGTCGCTTCACTTCGCTCACCGGCCAGGAGCGCGGCGAGGTAGCGCCGGGCCAGGTCGGAGAGCGGGGACCCTTCCGGAAGAAAGGAGGTGTCGGCCGCCGGTTGCTGGACCAGCGCACCTAAGTACCAGGTCGATGCAGTTGCCTGCGGCGGGCGCCTGGGCGGGTTCCAGGGCGCTTGCCAGGGTATCGCGCAGCAGCTCGATCGCTCTGAGGAACCCGCCGGAGGGGTCCGTTGCGCTCCCCTGGCACCAGGTGAGGTAACTCAGCAAAAGGGTGGGGGACCGGTTCTCGAGCGCCACGTTGAGGTAGGAGAGGAAGCGGGTCGGGTCGGGAAGGTGCTCCGACTTCCCCGCCTCCTCGAACTGCCGGCTGATCTGCTGTGCCAGCAGTTCCCGGTCTGATCTGTTTTGGATACTGAACGTGCGGCTCATCGCGGTCTCCAGTTGCCCCGAACGTTACGGGGGGGGAGGGTTAGCATGCGGCGCTACCGAATAACATATCGGCACCTGTCTGTCAGCTGAAAAGAAAAAATCAGGAGGGACGGCTGCCCGGGCGGTTTCTGCTTCGGAAAGCTTTTTGTTGCCGAGGAACCCGCCCGGCTCCCCAGGGCCTGGCGGGCATACCTGTGGAGGGTGTCGAAAGAAACGAACCCCCTTTGCGGCAACAGGAGTAAAATGTGGAAGTCGGCAATCGGCCGACAGGTGCAACGCAAAGGAGGCACGACCATGGCAAACTCGATCGCAAAGGGTGGGCCGAGCCCACGCCTGTTAACCCCTCAGAATTCGTCGCTTCTGCTCATCGATCACCAACCTCAGATGGCTTTCGCTTCACACTCCATGGATGTTCAGCTGCTCATCAACAACGTAACCGGCCTCGCCAAGTCCGCCAAGATCTTCAACGTTCCCGTCGTCCTCACCACCGTGGCCGCCAAGAGCTTCTCCGGCCCGCTCTTCGCCACGGTCCAGGAGGTGTATCCCACGGTGGATCCCATCGACCGCACCACCATGAACAGCTGGGAAGATCCCAAGGTGGTCGAGGCGGTGCGTGCAACGGATCGCAAGAAGGTCGTCATGGCGGCTCTTTGGACCGAGGTCTGTCTGGCAACCGCTGCGCTCTCGGCGCTCGATGACGGCTTCGAGGTCTACATCGTCACCGACGCCTCGGCCGGGGTCACCAGCGAGGCGCACGAGATGGCGATCCAGCGCATGATCCAGGCTGGCGCCGTCCCGATGACCTGGCTCCAGGTGATGCTGGAGTGGCAGCGGGACTGGGCGCGCCAGGAGACCTACAACGCCGTGATGACCCTGGCCAAGGAGCACGCCGGCGGGTACGGCCTGGGGATCAACTACGCGAAGAGCATGCTCGGGGAGCATGCAAGCGAAGGCCAAAAGGAACTCGGCAAGTAACGGCGTGAACGGGAAGGTGGGGAGCCGCCTGCGGCACCTCCTGGTTCCCTGAATCGCCGGCGTAAGGACCGGGAGGCAGGCCGGTAAGACGCGGAGCACCCGGAGAACGCTCGAAAGGGGAGGTTCTCCCTGTGCTCAGTGCCCCGTGCCGCCAACCGGCTGCCAGCCGCACTGACCGGGGCATCAGGCAGCGGAAACGCGTAGCCCGCAGGCGCGAGCCCCCCCCACGGAGGCACGTGATGAGCGCACCTGAAATCATTTTGCACCACGGAGCGATAACGACGCTCGACGAGAAAACCCCGCAAGTCTCGGCGCTGGCGGTCAGCGGAGGGCGGATAACGGAGATAGGTGGGGAGGAACTGCTTCAATCGGCCGACGGGGAGACCCGGTGCATCGACCTCAAGGGACGCCGGGTGGTCCCGGGGCTCAACGACTCGCACCTGCACGTGATCCGCGGCGGCCTCAACTTCAACCTGGAGCTACGCTGGGACGGGGTCCCCTCCCTCGCCGACGCACTGAGGATGCTGCGCGAGCAGGCCCAGCGCACGCCGCCCCCCCAGTGGGTGCGGGTAATCGGTGGCTGGACGGAGTTCCAGTTCGCCGAGCGCCGCATGCCGACCCTGGCAGAGCTCAACGAGGCGGCCCCCGACACCCCGGTCTTCGTCCTGCACCTCTACGACCGCGCGCTGCTCAACAAGGCGGCGCTCAACCAGTTGGGCTACGACCGGGAGACCCCCGACCCGCCGGGGGGCGCGATCGAGCGGGACCGGGCCGGCAACCCCACCGGTCTCCTCATCGCCAAGCCGAACGCGATGCTCCTCTACGCAAGTCTCGCCAAAGGGCCGAAGCTCTCCTTCGAGGACCAGGTGAACTCGACGCGCCATTTCATGCGCGAGCTGAACCGCTTCGGGCTTACCAGCATCATCGACGCGGGGGGCGGTTTCCAGAACTTCCCGGACGATTACCAGGTGATCGGCCAACTGGCCCGGGACCGCGAGATGACCCTGCGCATCGCCTACAACCTGTTCACCCAGCACCCCACGGCGGAGCTGGCAGACTTCAGTACCTGGGTGAATTCCCTGACCCCCGGCCAGGGGGACGACTTCTACCGGCTGAACGGCGCCGGCGAGATGCTGGTTTTCTCGGCGGCGGACTTCGAGGATTTCCTGCAGCCGCGTCCCGATCTCCTGCCCCAGCTCGAGGCGGAGCTTACCCGGGTGGTGCGCCTGCTGGTCGAGCGGCGCTGGCCCTTTAGGCTGCACGCCACCTACGACGAATCGATCTCACGGTTCCTCGAGGTCTTCGAGGCGGTGAACCGCGAGGTCCCCTTTGCCGGGCTGCGCTGGTTCTTCGACCACGCCGAAACCATCACCCCCGGCAACCTGGAAAGGGTACGGGCGCTGGGTGGCGGCATCGCCATCCAGGACCGCATGGCCTTCCAGGGAGAGTACTTCAGGGAGCGCTACGGCCACGAGGCCGCCGAGCAAGCGCCGCCTGTGGCGAGGATGCTGGAGATGGGGATTCCGGTCGGTGCCGGTACCGATGCGACCCGGGTGGCAAGCTACAACCCCTGGGTGTCCCTGTACTGGCTGGTCACCGGCCGCACCGTGGGGGGGCTGCAGCTCTACCCCGAGAAAAACCGCCTGGACCGGCTTGCCGCCCTCAGGCTCTACACGGTGGGGAGCAGCTGGTTTTCCGGCGAGGAGGACGCGAAGGGTAGGTTGGTCCCCGGCCAGTTCGCCGACCTCGCGGTGCTCTCGTCCGACTACCTCACCGTTGCCGAGCAGGAGATCAAGGGGATAGAGTCGCTGCTCACCATGGTGGACGGCAAGGTGGTGTACGGGGCAGGAGAGTTCGGCAACCTCGCACCGCCGTCCTTGCCGGTGAGCCCAAACTGGTCGCCGGTGGGGCGCTACGGCGGCTACCACTACACGGCGGCCGGTGGGCACGCCAGGCAGGCCTGCGGCTGCGCCGCGGTGAGCCGGGCGGAGCGGCGCCACTTCCCCCTGTGGGGGATCGGCTGCGACTGCTTCGCATTCTAGAGTCGGGGACGAGGGAAGGGATCAGGGGCCAGGGGGTGAGGGGGTTCTGATCCCGGGGCGCTCGTCCGCGGACCGACGGCACTCCCGCTGCATTGGGGGGGATCCGCAGCGGGAAGGGGAGGGGATATGGGCCGATTGCTGCTGACGGGGGTGGTAACGGTCTTGCTGGCTCAGTGGACAGCGACCGCGGTCGTTGCCCAGCAGACCGAGCCGCAGGTAGCCAACTACCAGTTGAACCGGGCCGACGAGGATTACCGCTACCTGAAGGACCCTGCGAAAAAGGTCGACTTCTGGGATCCGGTCAAGTACCTGCCGCTCGACAGGGAAGGGGACTGGTACCTGAGCCTTGGCGGCGAGGTGCGGGAGCGCTACGAATTTTTCGAGAACTACAACTGGAGGGAACAGCCCCAGGACAGCGGCTATTCGTTGCAGCGCTACTTCCTCCATGCCGACCTGCACCTGGGCGAGCGGGTCCGCCTGTTCGGGCAGCTGCAAAGCAGCCTGGAGTACGGCCGTAGCGGCGGCCCCCGTCCCGGCGTGGACCGCAACCTGCTCGATCTGCATCAGGGGTTCCTGGACCTCGACCTCGTCAGGAGCCCCCAGCGCACCGTCACCCTGCGCACCGGGCGGCAGGAACTGAGCTTCGGCTCCCAGCGTATCATCTCGGTACGCGAAGGGCCCAACGTGCGCCAGAGCTTCGACGGCTTCCGGGTCAGCTACCGCGCCGGCGGTCTTGCACTGGACGGTATCGCCACCCGTCCGGTGCAAAGCAACCGCTCAAGCTTCGACGATTCCACCAACCACAACCAGGCCTTGTGGGGCGCCTATTCGGTCCTGGCCCTGCCGGAGAAGACCAGGGCCAGCCTGGATCTCTACTACCTCGGCCTGTACAAGAAGCAGGCGCTCTTCGACCAGGGGAGTGCCCGGGAAACCCGCCACTCGCTCGGTACCCGCATCTGGCGTACCGCGAAGCCCCTGGACTACAACTTCGAGTTCCTCTACCAGTGGGGGAGCTTCGGCGACGGTTCTATCCGGGCCTGGACCGCGGCCTCCGACACGGGATACTGGCTCGAGGAGCTCCCGGCAACCCCGCGCCTTGCCCTGAAGGCTGACATCGCAAGCGGTGACCGCGACCCCCGCGACCGGGACCTGGAGACCTTCAACCCGCTGTTCCCCAAAGGGGCCTACTTCAGCGAAAACGGGCTGGTCGGACCGAGCAACTTCATAAACCTCAACCCCTCGGTCGAGTTCCACCTCCCCAAACGGGTGAACTTGAGCCTCAACTGGGACTTCTTCTGGCGGGAGAGCACCCGGGACGGCATCTACAACAACTCGGTGGTCCTGGTACGCTCGGGTAGGACCAGTTCAGCACGCTTCATCGGGAGCCAGCCGCAGCTTCAGTGCGAATGGAATGTGCAGCGCCACCTGAGCCTGGTGGGGATCTACGCCCACTTCCTGGCGGGTCCCTTTCTACGCGAATCCGGGCCGGGACGCGACGTCGACTACCTAACCACCTGGGTCACCTACAAGTTCTGAAATAGCCTCGCTACCGGGGAGGCGGTCGGGCAAAACGGCCTGCCGCTTTCCCGGGCTGCGGCTGCCGTGCTGCACAAGATAGCGGCAGCTGCGTGGACCGCGGCGCACGTGGCGCGGTTAACTGGCTGATATGACGGGCCTGGTTCGCGGCCTGCCTGTTGGCACGACCCATGAAACGGACAGCCTGCAGGTCCAGCACGCAAAGGGGGACGTCATGAAATTGATCGAGGCGGTGGTGACTAAGTTGAAGGTGCAGGAGGTGCGGAGCGCTCTCGAGGATCTGGGGGTGGTGGATTTCATGGAGAGCACCATCATGTGCCATGAGAAGGGGAGAGTGATGGTGTTTCGCGGGGCCCAACTGGTGGCCAACGTCGCCGAGAAGGTGAAGCTCGAGATCATCTCCTCGGATGACGCCGCCGATGGTATCGTGGCTGCGCTCGGCGCGATCGTGAGGGGGGGCGGGGTCCACGACGGCCGGATCGCCATGCATCCCTACCTCGAAGTGGTCTAACGCAGAGGAGTGGTGGTGCCACCCCTCTGCGGCTGCGGGTTTTCTGGAATGGCAGTGCGAAGGTCAGCTGGCTAGCCTTCAGTTATCTTCTCCAGTCGTTCCGGATAGCGCTCCCCCTCGATGTGGATCTTCGAGGAGGCCTCCTCGATATCGCGCAGGTCGTCGGCGCTCAACTGCAGCGACACCGCGCCGATGTTTTCCTCCAGCCGCTCCAGCTTGGTGGTGCCGGGGATGGGGACGATCCAGGGCTTCTGGGCCAAAAGCCAGGCGAGGGATACCTGGGCCGGGGTGGCGCGCCTGCGGTCGGCGATGCCGGCGATCAGGTCGACGAGCACCTGGTTCGCCTGGCGCGCCTCGGCCGTGAAGCGCGGCAGGTTGCTGCGGAAATCGGCACTGTCGAAGCTGGTGTTCGCGTCGATCTTCCCGGTCAGGAAGCCCCGACCGAGCGGGCTGTAGGGTACAAAACCGATGCCGAGCTCCTCGAGGGTCTGCAAAAGCCCTTGCTCGGGGCGGCGCCACCACAGTGAGTACTCGCTTTGCACCGCGGTCACCGGCTGGACGGCGTGCGCCCGCCGGATGGTGTCGACCCCCGCCTCGGAAAGGCCGAAGTGCTTCACTTTTCCCTCCCGGATCAGCTCCTTGACGGCACTGGCCACCTCCTCGATCGGTACCTGCGGATCGACGCGGTGCTGGTAGAAGAGGTCGATGACCTCGATCTTCAGGCGCTTGAGCGAGGCCTCGGCGACCTCCTTGATGTGCTGTGGCCGGCTGTTCAGGGCGGGGGAGCCGCTCATGCCACGCGGGTCGGCCTGGGGCTTCAGGTCGAAGCCGAACTTGGTGGCAATGACCACCTTGTCGCGTAGCGGTGTGAGCGCTCCGCCTACCAGTTCCTCGTTGGTGAAGGGTCCGTACACCTCGGCGGTGTCGAAAAAGGTGATGCCGCGCTCGACAGCCGCCTGGAGCAGGGTCGTCATCTCCTTTTTGTCTTTGGGCGGGCCGTAAGAATAACTCATCCCCATGCAGCCCAGTCCCAATGCCGAAACCTCCAAACCGCTTTTCCCAAGTACACGTTTCTGCATCTCATCTCCTCCTTTAAGGTGGCAGGTTGGTCTCGATGTTCGTTGCAGAAACGGGAGTGCGAGCGCTTTCGCCCGTGCCCTTGCGCCCCGCAGTCTGCGACTGTCCAAGTGTAGCGCCGGCACCGGAAAGGGGGTAGCGCGATCCTGCACATTTTTTGCCCGATGCTCCGATGTCCTCTGTTTTTCCAACGCTGACACGAGCAACAACGCAAACGAGCCCCCGGTTTACTCCGGAGGCTCGTTTTGTGCGGTGGCCCGAGACTGCATCTAAATTAGGGCCGGAGGAGCCTGTTGCCAGAGCTCCCGCCGGTTCATTGTGCTGCCCGATCAGGCAAGTTTGAAGCGACGCACCAGGTCTTGCAGTTGGTCGGCACTGCTGGCCAACTGGGCGGAGGCTGCCGCAGTCTCGCCGGCGCCGCGGGCGGTCTCCTGGACCACGCCGCTTGCCCGCTGCACGTTGGCGGTGATTTCACTGGTGGTGGCGGTCTGCTCGGCCGCTGCGGTAGCGATCTGGTTGATCTGCAGGGAGAGCTCGTTCACCTGGCTCTGGATCTCCTCCAGTGCCTCGCCGGACTTCTCGGAACTGGCGGCACCGCGCTCGACCTCGGCCACCCCTTCCTCCATGGCGCGCACGGCGGCCTTGGTTTCGTTCTGGATGCTCAGGATCATCCCGGAGATCTCGCGGGTCGCCTTGGTGGTCCGCTCGGCAAGCGCCCGCACCTCGTCGGCCACCACGGCGAAACCGCGCCCCTGCTCGCCGGCCCGGGCCGCCTCGATGGCGGCGTTCAAAGCCAGGAGGTTCGTCTGGTCCGCGATATCCTCGATGGTCCCGACGATCTCGCCGATCTGCTCGGAGCGTACCCCCAGGCTTTCCACGGTCTGGGCGCTCTGTTTGACCTGCTCGGCGATGCGGCCCATCCCCTCGATGGTCTCCTGGACCACCGCACTCCCCTTACCGGCAGAACTGCTGGTCGACTGGGAACTCTGGGCGGCCATGCCGCAGTTGCAGGCGATATCGTTGCTGGTGGCTGCCATCTCCTCGCTTGCTACCGCAACCGTGCTGATCTCGGAGACCATCTCCTCGGTGCCGCTGGCTATCTGCTGGGCGGTCTGCTGCAACTGCCGCGACGCTGCGGCCACCGACTGCGAGGCGTCGGCGACCTGCCCGAGGATGCTGCGCATGCTGGCGACCACGGTGCGCGAAGAGTCGGCGAGCTGACCGATCTCGTCGTGGCTTTCCAGCTCGATAGCAACCGTGAGGTCCCCCTGGGCCAGTCGGGCGTTTGCCGCCACCAGGTGCGCGACCGGCTGGGTGATACTGCGGGTCGCCAGGAAGCCGAAGGCCGCTCCGATCAGTGCGGCCAGCGCAGCGAAACAGAAACTGAGGTTCCTGGTGGACCGATAGGCGTCCTCGACCGCTTGCCCCGCCTTGGCCAGATCTTTCTCCTGCACGCTGATCATCTTCTTCAACGCGGCGATGTACTGGTTCTGCGTGGTGCGGTACTGGGCCAGCAACAGGTCCCCGGCCTCCTTTTTCTTCCCCGCCTCGATGAGCGCGATTACCTCTTTTTGAGCCTTCTTGTAGGGGGCTCGGACGCCGTTGATCTTCTCGAGAGCCGCTTTTTCTTCCGGGGTGTGGGCAACCTTGCCGAGTTTCTCGAAGCACTGCACGGTCTGGGCACTGAGCGGAGGTATCCGGTCCAGCTCTTTCTTGGCCTCGGCGGGGTCCTCGATGATGACCGCATTGCGCATCACCCGGGCGATGATGTTGATGTTCTCGTGCACCTGGTTCAGCAGCACGGTCTTTGGGTACTCGTCCTCGGTGATCACCTTGACCTTCTGGTTGATGTAGGAGAGTCTATTTCCCGTGAAGGCGCTCACGGCGAGCATGATGACGATGATTGCCGCAAAGCCGATACCCAGTCTTACCCCGATTCTCATGTAGTTCCCCTTGCCAACGTTTAGTGCCACCGTTATTTTCTGAAGGTTTCTGCCTGGGCCCGACAGGGTTCAGCAGCCCCCCCGCTGAGCGCGTTGCCGCGGCACCAATACGGTGAGAGACTCCTGTATCCCCGGAATCTGCGGTGAGCCCTTACAAACTCTATCTATCCATCGTCGCAAGCCCAGGATTCTAAAGTACGAATATTCCGACACAATAGGAGTGCTGAGGAGGTTCCCGGGATGAACTTGGAGCAAGTGGTCATAAAGAAGATCCAACTAACGTGGCGCCGGTTTCCTTATCTCGAGGCAAGTCAAAACCTGAAAGTCGCTGTTGTACCGTCAAAAAGGTACAATTCCTTGCATAAAACGGGGGTCGGCTCTTTACTAATGAGACGTGCTGTGCTACGTTTGCGCCGCAGACTTCATTAAAGTTCTGATTCTCTCCCGGCCTTTGGCTGGCAGGATCCGAGCTTGAGGACTTACGTGGAATTCGTTCGGCTTGCCAAGATAAGCTTCCTACTGATCACGTCACTCGTGATGTCAGTGGCTGGCGCGCGGGCTGCCGGAGTCGAAGACCGCGAGGTGCTCGACCTGTTTGGCGGAGACGACCAGTACGTCTCCACCTCCCGCATTCCCCGACCAACCTCCCGCATCGCTGAAAACGTCACGGTCATCACTGCCGACCAAATTGCCGCCCTCAACGCCCACACCCTTGCCGAGGTCCTCCAGACGGTCCCCGGATTTCAACTGGAACAGGTCCGCACCCCCGGATCCTGGAGCGACGTCTCCCTGCAAGGTGCCTCGAGTGCCCATCTGCAACTACTCATAGACGGGGTGCCCCAGCTCGATCTCCTGCAGAACCAGGTAGACCCGGGGAGCATCGGGGTGCAGCACATCGAGCGGGTGGAAATCATCAAGGGGGCGGCTTCGACTGCCTGGGGGCAGGCATTGGGCGGGGTGATCAACGTCATCACCAAGTCACCCAACACGGAGCGGCAGGCAAGCGGCACGCTCTTCTCAAGTATTGGCGAGCGCTTCACCAGCGACCTGCACGGCGACTTCACCGGAACCGTGCAGCGCTTTGGATACTATCTCTCGGCCGGCAATCTCCACTCCGACGGACTGCTGCACAACACTGCCGTCGACAAGAACTCCGTCTACGCGAAGTTCAACTACCAGCTCCCTGGCCAGGGCCTCCTCACCTTCGGCACTGATTTTTACGAGGTCAGCCGCGGCAGCAACGAGACGGTGAACACCCACGACGCTGCGCGGTCCGACCGTGGTTACTCCTTCCTCAACCTATTCATGCCGTTTGGGAACCAACTGCGTCTGGATATCGACCTCAGGGAGAGCCGTAAAAACGACCAGACCTGGTGGGGCGACTATTTCGGTGGTGTGGTCTTTCCCTACCGCCACTTCAAGCTGAACGAATCTACCCGTGGTGGCGGCGTCAAGCTGACCTTGGGAGACCAGGTCGCGAACCTCGTCCTGGGGGGGGAGTACGAGCATGACGAGACTCACCAGTGGGAGGTACTGGTTGACGATCCTTCCTTCTACACCAACAAGAGCTGGGACCGCTGGGGTGTGTACAGCAACGGTTCGCTGACCCTGGGCCCGCTTACCATCCTCCCGGGGATCCGCTTCGACCAGACCGGTCTAAGCGGCGATGCCCTGAGCTACAGTGCTGGTGCCACCCTGGGGCTCACCGAGAAGACGGTGCTGCGTGGCTACTTCGCCCGGGGCTACAGCCTCCCCAACGCGATCTGGAATAACGGCCCGCAACGGGTGATTACCTACCAGGGGGGGCTCGAGACCGGCGAGATACCAAACCTCTGGCTGAAGGGAACCTACTTCTACAACAACATCTGGAACGTGGAGGTCGGCAACTTCGATCCGACTAACCCGACCGTCAACCTGAGGAGCCAGGTAAAGCAGGGCTTCGAGGTCGAAGCGCACACGGTACCGGTCTACAACTTCGCGCTCTCCAGCGGGTACACCTACATCGACGCGCGCGACCGGGACACCGGTCTCAGGCTCTACGACGTGCCAGAACACGGGGTGAAGCTCGGCCTTACCTACCAAAACCACCCACTGGGGCTCACCGGTATTTTGACCGGCAACTACGTGCGCTGGTTCGCCGACCCCGGCAACGGCGCGCGCGACCACTCCACCATTTTTGACCTGAGCCTGACCCAGAAGCTTTCTCCGGAAACCGAGCAATCGCCTGAGCTCTTTTTCTCGGTGCACAACCTTTTCAACGACAGCCAGTACCTGAAAGACCGCTGGCAGAATACCGGACGCTGGTTGGAAGGCGGAGCGAGGTTCAAGTTTTGAGAGCGCTCCTTCTTCTCATAGTGACCCTCTGCGTCACCGTGTCAGGTGCCCTGGCAAGCGAGATCCTCGTGGTCCAGAGCCTGCGCTCGCCGCTCTACGACGAGGCGTTGCGCGGCCTGAAGGAGAGCCTCCCGGCCCGCTCGCGTACCCTGGTGCTCTCCGACTATGCGGACCCGGACCTGCCGCGTGTGGTCCGCGAGGAGCGCCCGCGCCTCATCGTCGCAATCGGGGATACCGCACTCTCCGCGTTGCGCAAGGTGCGCGGCACCCCGGTTGTCTCCCTTATGGCGCTCGGGCTGGGCAATCACAGCGGCCTCGCCGCCGGTGTCGGCCTGGCCGTGAAACCCGAGCAGTACCTCGCGGTCGCGAAAAAACTCAGGGCGCACCGGATCGGGATCGTCTACGACCCGTCGCGCAACGAGTGGTACCTGAAACTGGCCCGTCAGGCGGCGCGCCAGCACGGGGTGGACCTGGTGACCCGCGAGGTTCACGATCCCCGCCAGACCCTGGCGCAACTGGAAAGCCTGAAAGGGAAGGTCGACGCCCTCTGGCTCTTGCCCGATCCGACCGCGGTGACCGGCGAAACGCTGGAGGCTTACTTCCTGTTCTCCCAGTCCCAGGCGGTGCCGGTGCTCTCCTTCTCGGCGATGCACCTGAAACTGGGTGCCCTGGTGGCGCTCGAGGTGGACCGTTTCGACCTGGGACGCCAGACCGGCGAGATGGCGCAACAACTGCTCCAGGGCGTGGTACCGGATCCCGCCTTGGCCGCTCCGCGCCGGGTGACGCTGAAGGTCAACGATGCCGTGGCCAGACGTCTCAACTACCCGACGGAACTGATCCAGTCCCTCACCAGGAAATAAGGTCCCCCGGAGGCCACCGTGCAAACTCAGCCAGGTTCCAGCCGTACCGGAAGTTTGCAGACCACGCTCTTTACCATCTTCACGGTGGTCACCTTCCTGATATCCTGCCTCTTCATCACCCTGCACAGCTTCGACAAAGCGAGCACCCTGCGTCGCCACGCCAAGAAAGAGGTGCACCTGTTGGCCCGACAGGTGGCCGACACGGTGCGTCTGGCGCTGTTCGCCGAGAACGTCGACGCGCTGGTAAGCGTTGCCGAGAAGGCCGGGCAGGTCCCCGGCATCGCGCGGGTGGTGATCCGCACCGTGGACGGCAGGGTGCTGGCGCGGTTCGAGTCCCGGGAACCCACTCACACCGGTGATCTGATCTCCGAAACCCAGGATGTCCTGAGTCTGGCGGTCGAACCCTCTCCGGAAAGCGCTCTGCCGGTCCCGGGAAGTGGAGCCCTGATCGGCACCGTGCAGATCGAGCGGCAGACCGAGGACCTGAAGCTCTCCCTGTACCACGACGTGCTGGTTTCCGGCCTTTTGACGCTCTGCTTCTGGCTTGCGGTTTCCGGGCTGAGCCTGCCGGTGCTGCGGCGGCTGACCCGCTCCTATAACGCGCTCGTCAAGGGGGTGCAGTCCATCGAGGAGGGTGACTACTCCTCGCGCATCGAGGTGCTCTCCAACGATGAGTCGGGACGGGTGGCGCAGGCCTTCAACGGTCTCGCCCAGACCCTCGAGCAGCGCCAGACGGAAAACCAGCGGCTGCACCGGCAACTGGTCTCGTCGATCGAGATGGAGGTGCGGGCCAAGGAGGAACTCTCCCAGACCAACGAGCTTTTGGAGCAGGAGATCACCGAGCGCATCCATGCCGAGCAGGCCGCCCGCACCTCCGAACAGGCGTTGAAGGCGCTCATGGACGTCATGCCGGTGGGGGTGCTGACCGCCGACCAGAAAGGGCGGGTGCAGTACTTAAACGGCTTCTTCGCCGAATGCTTCGGCTACGGGCTCGAGGAGATCGGGAGCATCGAGGAGTGGTTCGCCCGGGTCTTTCCGGACCCCGAGTACTGCCGTGCCATGTCCCTGGCCCAGGCGGAATCGCTGGCGCGGCAGCACGGCGACCCGCTAGAGGCGCGGGTCACCTGCAAGGACGGCCGGGTACGCCAGGTTATCATGTCCAACCAGCGTCACGGCGACCAGACCATCTTCATCGTCATCGACCTCACCGACCGGGAGCTCATCAAGGAGCAGTCTATCAAGGTGCAGAAGCTGGAGTCCCTGGGGGTTTTGGCGGGGGGGATCGCACACAACTTCAACAACGCCCTCACCGGGGTGCTCGGCTTCATCTCGCTTGCCGCCAACCTGGTGGGTTCCGGTCACTGCGCCCAGGAGTACCTGCAGTTCGCCACCAAGGCCTCGCAGCGCGCCGCGGGAATGGCCAAACAACTGCTCACCTTCGCCAGCGGCGGAGCCCCGGTGAAAAAACCGGTGGCCCTCGGCAGGCTGATCGAGGAGGCGGTTTCGCTTACCCTGAACGGCTCGAACGTGCGTCCCGAGCTTAAGCTCCCCGCCGAACTTCCCCAGATCCGTGGCGACGAGGGGCAGCTCATCCAGGCCTTCAGCAACATCGTCTTGAACGCCATGCAGGCGATGCCGGAGGGGGGGACCATCACGGTGCGCGCCGAGGTCGGGTCGCGCAGCTGCAAGGACCCCAACCACGGCAACCTGGCGACCTACCTGAGCATCTCCTTTACCGACCAGGGACACGGTATCGCCGAGGCCGACCTCTCCAAGATCTTCGACCCGTACTTCAGCACCAAGCAGACCAACACCGGGCTGGGGCTCGCCTCGGTGCACTCGATCATCTACAAGCACGGCGGTCACCTCACCGTCGAGTCTACCGTGGGGGTAGGGAGTACCTTCACCATCTGCCTTCCGGTGAGCGGGGGGGCAGGGGAACCGGTGGCGGAGGCTGCCCCCGCGACGCTCTTTACGGCAGGCCCCGGGGGAACCGTGCTGATCCTGGACGACGAGGAGATGGTCCGCGAGTTCTCCCGCAAGACCCTGGGATTCCTGGGTTACGAGGTGGTCGTCTGCGCCGAGGGGGCCGAGGCGGTCGAGGCGTACCGCGCCCGCTTCGAGGCCGGGCAACCCTTCCTCGCCGGGATCCTCGATCTCACCATCCCCGGCGGCATGGGAGGGGTCGAGGTGGCCCGGAAGATCCTCGCCATCGATCCCGCGGCAAGACTCATCGTCTCGAGCGGCTACTCCTACGACCCGGTAATGGCGCGGCACAAGGAGTACGGGTTCTGTGCCGCCGTCGCCAAACCCTACAAGGCCGAAGAGCTGAGCTACGAGCTGCGTCTTTTGCACGGCTAACGGCAGCTACCTTTCTTTCCCTCTCCTTGCCTGCCCCACCTCTCTTCCTGGGGCAGAAACCGTGAGCCGACAGGCGTTTTTCTCAAGCGGCAGGCTCGGTACACGCCGAGCTTAGATTTTCTGATACCCCCCCTGATTCGGTTTCAGTTTTTCAGGTCCCAGCCGATGAGTCCTTAAGCTGCAACAGGCCGCCTGCTGCGGTTCTGGCAGCTGCAGGTCGTGAACGGGAGCTCGTAATGGGTAAGGAAATGGGGACGTCGATCGGGAAGGGGAGCGCATGAGCCAGGAAACGGTGCTCTTCGTCGACGACGAAAAAAGCGTGCTGACCTACACCAGCGCCATGTTCCGCAACCGCGGTCTCAACGTGCTTTCGGCGAACTCACCGCTCGAGGCGCTCCAGATCGTGGAGGAACAGTCGATCGCCGTGGTGGTCTCGGACAACGAGATGCCCGGCATGCGCGGGGTGGAGCTGCTCGCCCGCATCAAGGAAGTCTCTCCCCATACCGTGAAGATCATGATGACCGGCAGTGCCGACCTCGCCACGGCGCTTGCTGCCATCAACTCGGGGGAGGTGTTCCGCTTCGTCCTGAAGCCCTGGAAGAAATCGGAGATGCTTCTCGCGGTGAAGGACGGCATCCGCCGCTACCGGGTGCTGCAGTCCCTGCAGCGCGAGGACGAGTTCATCCTGCACTCGCTGGCCCAGACCATCGAACTCAAGGATGCCTCCACCAAGGGGCACTGCGACCGGGTGGCCACCCTCGCCTTGAGGCTTGCCGAGGCGCGCCATATCCCCGAGCGCACCCGCAAGGAGATCCGTTACGGCAGCTGGCTGCATGACTGCGGCAAGATCGGGGTCCCCGAGGCGATCCTCAACGCGGAGCGGGCGCTCAGCGAGGAGGAGTTCAAGGTGGTCATGAAGCACCCCGAGTGGGGGGCCGAGGTGGTGCGCAAGGCAAACCTCTCGAAGACGGTGCAGGACATCGTGCTCTACCACCACGAACGTTTCGACGGCACCGGCTACCCCTTCGGCCTGAAAGGCCACCAGATCCCGCTGCCGGCCCAGATCGTGGCGGCCGCCGACATCTGCGACGCCCTCACCATGGATCGACCCTACCGCAAGGGGCTCGTGGGCCCCGAACTGCACGCCCTGTTGGCCAGCATGAAGGGGAGGAACCTGGACCCCGAACTGGTGGAACTCCTCTTCTCTCTCATCGAGTCCTGATCGGCCAACTGCCGGCCACCCCCATGTGCTACATCCTCCTCACCCTGTCCTGCCAGGGGAGGGGTGAGCCCCTCCAGCGCTTTCCCGAATTTCCGTTTGAATCGGGTTTCCGTGCAACTCGGCACCATTCCTCGCGCCATCCTTGAAAATCCCGCCGCATCTGCAACACTCTTTCGGTTGGTAATTTCTAACATTAAGGAGTGAGCCTATGGAACGGGAAATGTTTTGCCGGCAGTGCGAACAGGCGGCGCGAGGGGTGGGGTGCGACGTGATCGGGAACTGCGGCAAGGACCCGCAGGTCTCGGCACTGCTCGACCTGATGATCTACGGGATGAAAGGGGTGGCGCTCTACGCCAACCAGGCACGCACCCTGGGACAAAAGGACCAGGAGGTGGATCGCTTCATGCTCGACGGGTTCTTCACCCGGGTGACCAACGTGAACTTCGACCCCGAGGACATCGCGCGCCGGCTCAGGAAGTGCCACCTGATGAAGGAGCGGGCCAAGGTGCTCTACCAGGACGCCTACCAGGCCAAAAACGGAGGAGCGGCCCCGGAACTTGGCGAGGGGCCGGCCCAGTGGACCCCGGCGGGGGACACCCAGGGACTCATCGAACAGGGGCGCCAGCACGGCGTCTTTACCTGGCACCAGGATCAAAACATCCTCTCCGGTATCGAGATCCTGATCTACGGCCTGATGGGGATGGCGGCCTTTGCCTGGCATGCCACCGAACTGGGACAGGAGGATGACGAGATCTACGCCTTCATCCACCACTCGCTGGCCATGACCGAGAACCCTCAGGCAACCCTGGACGACTTCGTGAACCTCTCGCTTGAGTGCGGCAAGTGGAACCTGCGCACCATGGAGTTGCTCTACCAGGGGCACGCAGAGCGCTTCCAGGCACCCGAACCGATGCTGGTGAACCTGGGAACCCGGCGCGGCAAGGGGATCGTGGTCTCCGGGCACGACCTCCCCATGCTGGAAGAGATCCTGAAACAGACCGACGGAAAGGGGATCAACGTCTACACCCACGGCGAGATGCTTCCGGCCAACGGCTACCCCGGCCTCAGGAAGTACCCGCACTTCGCCGGGCACTTCGGCACCGCCTGGCAGAACCAGGTGAAGGAGCTCCCGGACTTCAGGGGGGCCATCGTCTTCAACACCAACTGCATCCAGAAGCCTGCCGGCGAGTACACCGACCGGCTCTTCACCTGGGGGGAGGTGGCCTGGCCGGGGATCCCACACCTGGAAGGGCACGACTTCACCCCGGTGATCGACAAGGCCCTCTCGCTTCCCGACCTCCCCGAGATGCCGGGGCAGCAGATCCTGGTCGGCTTCGGGCACGAGGCGGTGTTAAAGGTGGCGGACCGGGTCATCGATGCGGTGAAAAACGGCGCCATCCGCCGCTTCTTCCTGATCGGCGGCTGCGACGGGGCCAAGTCCGGACGCAACTACTTCACGGAACTCGCCGAGAAGGTGCCCCAGGACTGTGTGATCCTGACCCTGGCCTGCGGCAAGAACCGTTTCAACCGGCTCGAGTTCGGCGACATCGGCGGGATCCCGCGCCTCTTGGACGTGGGGCAGTGTAACGACGCCTACTCCGCGGTACGCATCGCCACCGCGCTTGCCGAGGCCTTCCATTGCGGCGTGAACGACCTGCCGCTCTCCATGATCCTCTCCTGGTACGAACAGAAGGCCCACGTGATCCTTTTGAGCCTGCTCTACCTCGGGGTGAAGGGGATCCGGCTCGGGCCGTCCCTGCCGGCCTACGTCTCGCCCGACGTGCTGGACGTCCTGGTGAAGAACTACGACCTGGGCCCGATCTCGACGGCGGACCAGGATCTGCAGCACGCCCTGGGGACTTAGATGCAGGTGATCAACTGGTTGAAAGGGGAGGGGGCGCCAGCGACGGCGCCCCTTTTTCGTAGCTGCGGCGCGGGGCGGCCGGCTGAAGGTGCCCGGAATCTTGAACCCGCCCCCTGCCCAGGAGGCGGCTGCCAACGTCGTGCTGACACGGCTAAAAAGCGTGAGTTGCGGGACAGGGAAGTCTTAGTGCATTTTAAGCTTTACTATTCCCCGCAGGTTGTGTATAAACCGAAAGTCATTCCCCCCAGACTACGCATGTATTTTCGTAACAGCAGCATCTAGCGCCGGTTTCTTACGGCCCAGGAGACTCGCCATGGTAATCCTCGTGCGCTGCCCCGATCAATCGGTAACCGTTGCATTGGCGTCCAAGCTGGAAGAGCTGATCGACAATGGGTTGATCAGCGAGTTTCTGGGTGCCACCGGGTGGATCGCCGTCTCCTCTTTGAAGCCCTGTCCGAAACTTCCCGCCCAACCCCGTACCCACTGCTGTCTGCGTCAGCTGAGCTGTCTCTAGCCTGCGCTTGGCCCACGCCGCCTGTCGTACCCCGATCCCGTCGCCCAGGCGCCGGTGCGCGGGAGTGCTACGTCCGGCGGACAAGATTCCGCATGCGTCGCCCCCCCCTTTAGGCTCCCTTCGCGCGGTGCAGAACTTGCATCGTTAAGGTCATGACACTCCGCCCGCACAAGATACGAACCTTCGCACTCTGCCTCGCCTGTTCGGTGCTCCTCCATTTTCTCCCCGGGCTACTCCTGGGTATGTTTGCCAGTTACAATTTCGGGGCTCCGGTCCAGCAGCCACCGGTCGTCATGGTGGATCTCGCCGAGGCCAAGAGCGCTGCCGCTCCGGCTCGGGCGGTGCCCCCGCCCAGCCCGGTTGCCGCAGCCAAGCTCCCCGCGGCTCAACCGGTGCAGGCCGCCGCAGCGCCCCCCGCTGCCCAGCCCGAACCCGCGCCTGAGCCCGAACCGCAACTAAAACCGCATGCCCCTCCTAACCAGCCAGAGCCACCGGCTGTAACCCCGGCTGCGTCCAGCGAGCCGGTCGATCCGGAAGAGGAGCAGCCCCGGATCCGCAAACCCAGGGTGCGCCGCCCCAGCGCCCGGGTGGCGCGACCGCTTCCAACCCCCGCCCCCTTGCCTGCCGATTTCCCGCTGCGTCGTGTCGTGGCGCAGGCACCGGGCCCGCGCCTGAAAGGGAGCGATTTCCTCTCCTCACAACAGGAAAAACTGAGTTATGTCCTGAGCATGCACGGCGTACCGATCGGCAGCGCCGAGCTTGAGGCCAAGCTGGAAAACGGCACCACCAGCATCGTCCTCAGGGTCAGGTCCAACGCCGCCATCTCCAGTTTCTACCCGGTCGACGACCTGATCGAGACCCGGCACGTGGACGGTCAATTCATCATGACCAAGATCCGCCAGACCGAGGGGAGCTTCCAAAGTGACGAAATGATCACCATCAACCTTGGGAAAAAACAGGTCAACTGGGTGGATTTCCTGCAGCACCGCGTGCTGCGCACCGATGTTCCCGAAGACGACGTGCTCGACTCGCTCTCCGGTATCTACTACCTGCGCAACCGGCAACTGGAAGTAGGAAAGACCGAATTCCTGCACATCTACGACTCGGAGGTCTACGCCGAGGTCCCGGTGGAAGTCCTGCGCAAGGAGGAGATCCGCCTCGCCAACTTCGACAAGGTGGCAACCGTGGTGGTGAAACCGGTGCAGAAAACGGCAGGCATCTTCAGGCGTACCGGCGATCTCTTGATCTGGATGACCGACGACGCGCGCAAGGTCCCGGTGAAGATGGTGACCACCATCGCCCTGGGGAGGGTCACTGCCGAGCTGATCTCTGCCGAGTCGCAGGCTCACCAGGGGAAGCCGTCGGCCCCCCTGTCGCTTTCCTCGAACCTTCCGGGCCCCCCGCAGACCAAGTAACCTCCACATAGCGCTGCGGCTTCCAGCATTTTCTGACACCAAAAAAGCGACGCGTGACGGTTTTTTGACCTTAGGCCGTAACGACGGCGCTTTTTTTACGTGGGTGTCGTCCCGGGACCGGAGCATCTGCAATGGCAGCGGAAGGGCGCAGGCACAAGGGGTGCTGCCTCTTCGGGTGGGTCGCGGCCCCTCCGGGCGGTGGATGTAAGACAAGGCCTACCGTTGGCACGGTGGTTGCTGTTTACGGGAACCGCAGCAGATTTTCCAGAGGGTGCCAGCCCGACGAAAGGACCAACCGTGAGTCCGAGAATCCGTGGTTCAGAAATGGCGTATCAGGTGTACGAGGGCTTCGAGGAGTCTGCACCTGCCTCGAACTTTGTGGAGGTGGGTGTGAAACCGAGCCCGAGCGATGTTCAGCTGCTCAACGAGGCCCGGTTCCTCGCCGCTTTTTGCTGTGCCGTCTTCGGGGAGCGCGACCCCAAGCTGGTCTGTGCTACCGCCGCACAGTGGCTGCACCGCTATTTCGGTTTCAGCCAGGCCCATTTTGCCTTTCCTAACGACATTTTGGAGAACATGAGTTTTCCCGGCGCTTCCCAGCACGCGCCAGCCGAGGTTTCCCGCATCTCCGGGGCTGCCGCTCAGCCGCGGCGCTTCAGCGTCCCCGCTGGGGCGCAGGACCAGGGGTACGAGATCACCGTGCAGTTGCCCACCGGGCTCGGGACGCTCAGGATGAGCGAGGCAGCCGGCCCGAGGGTATCCACCGAGTTTCTCTCCGGCATCGGCGAGTCCCTGGCCGCCGCACTGGAAAAGGCGCGTGAGTATCGGGAACTCCAGGAACTCTCGCTGCGCGACGCACTCACCGGGCTCCTGAACCGGCGTGCCTTCGAGGAACTCCTGGAGATCGAGGAGGGACGCCGCGAGGAGCGCCCCCAGGCCCTCATCATGATCGACATCGATGATTTCAAGGCGCTCAACGACACCTTCGGTCATCCCGCCGGGGACCAGGTCATCGCCGAAGTCGCCGGGGTGATCCGGGACGCGCTGCGCGGAGCCGACCTGGCCACCCGCTACGGTGGTGAAGAGTTCGCCGTGCTCCTGCCGGGGACCCGCGCCAAGGATGCCCTACGGGTTGCGGAGCGCATCCGCAGCCGGATCGCGAACCTGCGGCTTGCCATGGGCCCGCTCACGGTCCAGGTCAGCGCGAGCCTCGGCGTCGCGAGCCGGAGCGACAAGCGGGAGTGCACCCTGAAGGATGTGCTGGCCAAGGCCGACCAGGCGCTGTACCGTGCCAAACGAAGCGGCAAGAATGTCAGCATGCTCGCGGACCAGACCATCCACTGATCCCTTGCCATACCACGAGTTCCGGTTGCGGAAATCTGCGTCCCGGATCCCGCAGCCTCAGCGCAAAAAAAGGGGGAGCACCATCCGGTGCGCCCCCTTTGTCATTCTCGCCACAACGACCCGCAACTGCGCGGGCTCGTGCCGCTAGGCGACCTCTTCGAAATTGCTGGAGTCAACTCCACACACCGGACAGGTTGCCGGCGGATCGTCGCCTTCGTGGATATGATCGCAGATGATGCAGCGCCACTTCTTCATAGTACCTCCTGGTTTTGCGGGATGGTAGAATCTGGTGCATCCGCTCGACTGAACCTGGGTGGAGCCGAGCCAGACGCCCAAGGAACCGTGTGCAGGTAAATTAGGTCAAGCCGTTACCAATGTCAATGTGAAACCCATTTGCTGCCACTACCGGTTCACTCACAGATAAACCGGTGCACAGCGGTTGAGTCACACCTCGAACTCTGGTAGGTTGTATGCCATCACCTTCGGGTGGATCAGACAGCGACGTTCAGCCCTATGAGGATGACATGACATGATCGAGGCATCCGGAGACATCTGGGCCGAAGCGGGACGGGCCATCATCGCCATCACCACGAGCGGTAGCGTGAGCCGGCAGGGGAGGGCGGTACTGCGGCGCGGCGTCGCGGGGCAGGCGGCACAGCGCTACCCGGAACTCCCCGAACTGCTGGGTGGCATCATCGGCCGCAGCGGAAACCACGTGCACCTCCTCGAGCACGGTATCGTCAGCTTCCCGGTCGAGGAATCGGCCTGGGCCAATCCCGACCTGAGGCTCATCGCCCGTTCGGCCGGGGAATTGAGGGAGCTGGCGGACCGTGAGGGGTGGGACCGGGTGCTGGTGCCGCGGCCGGGGTGCGGTGGCGGCGGCCTTAGTTGGAGCGAGGTACGGCCGCTCCTGGAACAGTACTTCGACGGGCGGTTCGTGGTGATCTGCGCGCCGTCCCCCGAACCAAAGGAAGGTGACTGATGTCTGTGGAACGCTTTGAGCAGGTGCACCTGCTCCCCATCACCCTGGAAAAGGCCTGGGATTTTTTCGGCCGCCCCGAGAACCTGGCCACCATAACGCCCCCTTGGCTCGGCTTCAAGGTGACCTCGCCCCCCCAGCCCGAGATGTACGCGGGCATGATCATCACCTACACGGTGCGCCCTCTTTTGGGGCTGCCGCTTTCCTGGGTAACCGAGATAACCCACTGCGAGGCGCCGCGCTACTTCATCGACGAGCAGCGCCTGGGACCGTACCGGCTCTGGCACCACCAGCACCTGTTCCGCGAGGTGCCCCAGGGGGTGGAAATGCGCGACATCGTGCACTTCGCCCTGCCGCTGGGCCCCCTGGGGCGCATCGCCTCCGGCATGGTCCGCAAAAAGATCCGCGCCATCTTCGCCTACCGGCGCGAGGTTGTCGAGAGGCTTTGGCCAATAGGGACTAAGGGCTAGGAACTGGGGCCTGGGGACTGGGGACTGGGGACTGGGGAGTAGGGAGTAGGGAGTAGGGAGTAGGGAGTAGGGAGTAGGGAGTAGGGAGTGGCGAGTAGGGACTGGCGAGTAGTGATAAGGGGGCAGGAATCAGGGAACTGGGATGCTGGCTGCCCGATGGGCCGATGATTTGGAGCTTAGTACCTCGGGCCCTGCCCTTGCCTGGCAAAGAAGAAGCGGCGCCCCGCAGGGGAGCGCCGCTTCTTTGTTACCGGTCATCGAGCCGTAGCTACTGCACCCTGAACGGGCGCATCATCTCGTGGTCCTCGTGGGCCAGGATGTGGCAGTGCCACATGTAGGTGCCGATCAGGTCGAACTTGGCCCGGACCCGCACGTACCCCTGGGCACCCAGCACGTCGTCGGCAGGGGGAACCCGGACGGTGTCCTTGAGGCCACCTTCCTGGGGTTGCACGGTGTAGGGTGAATCGGCGTCCGCGGCGGTGCCGTCCGGATTGATAGAAGGGCGCAGCCCGCCCGGTGCCACCCGCGGCATCCCCCCCGCGCCGTCGGCCGGCGTGTAGGCGCCCGGGGCGATACTCCCTTTCTCGACTACCTCGAAGTGCACCAGGTGCAGGTGCATCGGGTGCATGTCCACCGTGTTGTTGATGATGATCCAGTCCTCTACGTCGTTGAGCCGGATGTTCTCGGTAACCGGTGCGTCGAAGGGAAGCCCGTTCAAGAGGATCTTCAGCCTTTTCGAGATCGATCCGGTCATGGGGTCGTACAGGTAGGCGCCATTCTCCTCGGTCTCCTGCAGGTCGACCAGGCGCACGTTGTCGGCCGTACCCAGCGCCACCAGCGGGCGCGGGTTGCTCGGGACCTGGGTCGTGTCGGCCTGTGCCAGGGGCTTACTGACCCTGAACTGCATGATCCGTCCGGTGCTTGCCGGGTTTACCTCGGAGCCGCTCGGATAGGGGGTGGCGGCGTCGTTGCGCACGGTGATTCTGGTGCCGGCCGGGAACTTGGAAAAGTCCACGATCAGGTCGGCGCGCTCGGCCAGGGCGAGCAGCAATCCCTTTTCCTCTCCACTGCCGATGTCCGCAACCGCAACGGGCATGAGACCGCCGTCGTTGCCGATCTGGGTGATGGCGCCGGCGGGGATCGGGAGCCCGTCGCTGCGCTCGAGCCAGATGTGGTAGAAGCGGGAATCCGAGCCGTTCAGCATGCGGAAACGGTACTTGCGGGGCTCCACCTCGAGCTTGGGCCAGGCCTTGCCGTTAACGGTGATTACGTTGCCGAAGAACTCCGGGTTGGAGCTGAACACCGGCTTGCCGTCCACCGTCACCGGGGTGCCGTCCGGGTTCAACAGGGCGTTCGAGTCGTAGTGCAGCGAGCCGTCCTCGTTGAAGGACTTGTCCTGGATCACCAGGGGGATCTCGTAGGCGCCGCGCGGCAGGTTGAGGGCGTCCTCCTTGCTGTCGCGCAACAGGTAGTTGGCAGCCAGCCCGGCGTAGACGTTGAGCCGGGTGATCCCCATGGCGTGGTCGTGGTACCAGAGTTGGTTGGCAGGCTGGTCGTTGGTATAGCTGTAGGTGACCGTGTTGCCGGCCGGGCGCTCGGGGCGGCCGCTGACCGGGTCGGCGGGGAGTCCGGCTGCCGCCGGGTTGTTGGTGATCCAGGCTTCGGGGTGACCGTCCATCTCGGGTGCCACATGGCCGCCGTGCAGGTGCGTCACCATGCGTATTTCAGGGTCGCCCATGCCCGCACCCCCCAGCGTGGGGTCCACGGTGAGCAGGTGCTTGGCGAGCAGTTGACCGTCCGAGCCCCGCAGGTTGTTGAGGTACTTGACCCGCACCGGCTTCCCGGTCTCGCCGGGGAGTGTGGAGCGTGCCTCGATGGTGGCGCCCAGGTAGCCCGCCTTGATCCCGTTGGTGGTGTAGCCCCAGACGGTGGTGCGGATCGGGGCGCCGGTTGCCGGGTTGACCAGCTCGCTGCCGTCCTTCCTGCGCAGGCCGAAGTCGTAGCCGGCAGTCTGCTCGGCAACCACCGTGTAGTACTCGGCTCCCGGGACGCTCGTGGTATCCGGCACCGCCACGGGAATGAGCGGCAGGTCGCTGGCGAACTGCTGCAGTGCCAGTGGATCCAGAAGGTCCTTTCCGGAACTCGCCTGGACCACGATCCCCGACGAGCTCTTGCCGCACGCGGCAATGAGCAGCGCCCAGCAGAACAACAACAAAACAACGGATCTCCTTTTCATAATTCCTCCCCATTTGCATGACATATCAAGTGATCCGGCTCCGGTGTAATGGTTGCCGGCGTATCCCGGATCCTTTCATGAGACAATTCAGGAATGGTGCCAGATTGTTAATCTTTGTAAGTGATCGAAAAGACGTGGAAGTGCTGCGAGGTGGCGAACGGGAAGGGTGTGCTTAATTGCGAGGGCTTGCCAAGTCCGGCAGTTAACTCATTAGAATTACGATCCCTGTTGCGCTGACCAAAAAAGGAGTACTGTTTCAATTTGGCACCCTTCACCTTGCCGGTGTGTACGCCGGTAGGCCTACGAAATGCCGCTCCAACCAAGCCCGGCGTGATGAAGTGCCCAGGCACCACGGCACGGCTTGCAGCGAGGAAGCTTCAGATGTTTCGACGATTCACCCTATTTCGCGCCGACCTGCGCCTGGCTGCGCTGCTCATCGGCGTCACCCTCTCCACCCTGGATGCGAGTGCACTGAACCTGGCGCTCCCTTCGCTGGCGGCCCATTTCCACACCGATGCCGCTACCGTGCAGTGGGCGGCCTCGCTCTACCTGATCGGCTCGGCGCTCGCCTTTCTCCCCTTGTCGGGGCTCGCCGGCCGCTACGGGACGGTACGGGTCTACCGGGTCTCGCTGCTCACCTTCAGCGCCATCTCGCTGCTCTTGGGGGTCTCCCCCAACCTGGGATGGCTCTTTACGCTGCGGTTCCTGCAGGGGATCGCGGGGGCCGGGGTGATTGGGCTCGTGCCGGGGCTTGCTGCGGCGACCTTCCCGGAACGCAAGGGGTGGGCGCTGGGAATGGTGGCCGGTTCGGTGGCTGCCGGCACCTTGACCGGACCGCCGGTGGGAGGCTTCCTGGTCGATCTCTTGGGGTGGCGCAGCATCTTCTATATGAACCTGCCGCTGGGGATGGTGGCGTTGGCGCTGTCGGGGCGCCTGGGGGAGCTGCGCGGGGTGGGGCTTAAGGAAGGGCTGCGCCGGGCAGCGCGAGCGCCGCGCTTTCTGCTGGCGCTCCTGGCGACGGTGCTCTTCTTCGCCCAATCCTTCGGTACCAACCTGCTGTGGCCTTTTTACCTGGAGGCGGGGGGGATGACCCCGGGGCGGGTCGGGCTGGTGCTTTTGGTACCGCCGCTCATGCTGCTGTTTTTGGGGCCCTGGGCAGGCAAACTCTCGGATCGCAAGGGGTTCAACCTGGTGAGCTGGGCAGGGAGCGCGGTGATGGCGCTCTCTTCCTGTCTGCAGGGGATCACCGGGAGTGTGGCGTTGGGCTTGGGCGGGATCGGGCTGGGGCGCGCCTTGTTCCAGGCGGCGAACAACGCCGCGGTGCTCTCGCTGGCTCCGGAGGAGACCGACTCGGTGGCCTCGGGGCTCCTCTCCATCGCGCGGGTGGTGGGGCAGGCCTTGGGGAGTCTGCTGGCCGGGGTACTCTGGGGATCGCTGGAACACCGGGGACGGGGCTACGCCTTCCTCATGGCGAACCTGGTACTGGCTGCCCTGGCGGTTGTATCCGGCGGGCTGATCATGGGGCGCAGGGGTAAGACCCAGCCCGATCCTTCGCAGCGTTAGCCCGGATCACGGGGACCTTCAGCAGGCGCCGCAGTGGTTAAAACTGTGTGCCTGGAGCTCGGTGGCTTCCGCCTGCGGGTCGGGTTGCCAGGTCCCCCGGCGTTCCGGGCCGATGTACCCCGTTGCAGGTGTTTTGGAGCGGATCTGGTCCACGCCGATGGTCGCCCATCCTGAACTGCGCAGGAAACGCTGCACCCCGCCCGCCTCGATAAGATCGTCGAGCAGGACATCCTGAACGTAGTCGTACATACTGTTGGTCCACTGAACCTGAACAAGCATCGTCGGCTCCTCTTCCTTACCGCCATCCCGGCGTCAACCGGCATAGTTACTTTCCCAACAGTTACTTGCTGAAGCACAATCAGTGCCAGTTTGTGATCGTGATCACCACTTCGCTGCGGCACCAGGTGCCTCAAGATCCTGTTCGGGAAACCTCCCCCTGGAGGGGGGCGAAATACTTTCACGAGGGTAGGGCCGGCGCGCCCGACGCTACGAAAAGAGGGCCAGCCTGGATACGGCTGACCCTCGTGCTGTGCAGCGTGCGGTGTCCCGCGCTTCGGTCGGTCGGCGCGGAGAGGCTTCCTGGTGGTCGGTCCAGCCTACACCCTGCGTCGCCGAGTTACATGAACAGCGCGGCCGACGCGGAATCCTGCGCGGAGTACTTGCTGCTTGATTGCAGGTAGCTGGTAAGAGCCGTCTGAAGCAACCGGCTCAACTCGACGCTCGTTGCGCTGCTGGCGCTGGAGCCGGTCTCGGAGCTGGTGCTGCTGGCAGTGCTGGCGGTTGTGCTGCTCTCCGCGCTGGAGTCGGTGGAACTCTGGGCACTGGTCGCCGAGGAGTGGTGCGGGTGGTGGTGCTTCACCTGGCTGGTCCCCGAGGTGCCGGTCGCGCCGGTTGTGGTGTCGCTGCTTTGGCCGGTGAGGTCGCTCTCGAAGCTGGCGAAGGCCTTCTGGGCCGCAGAGAGATCGCCTGATTGCAGCGCGGCGCTCAAGGTGTCGAGGTCGCTTTGCAGCGTGCTGCTGTCTTCCTCGGAGCCGCTCTGCGGCGGCGGGGGCGGCGGCGGACCTTGCGGGCGCTGGCTCAGCTTGTCCTCGATCTTTGCCATCTGCTGCTGGGCCTCGCTCAGGTTTCCCGAGGTGAGCGAATCCCCCAAGCTCTGCAGGTCTTTGCTGAAGGGGTCGTCGGAGCTGCCGCCAGTTTTCGAGGAAACGTCACTTTGCAAGGTGGCGAAGGCGGCCTGGGCGTCGGAGAGGTTGCCGGAGCCAAGGGCTGCGATCAGGCTCTGCAGTTCCTGGCCCAGTTGGTCGGTGGAGCTTGTGCCGCTTTCCTGGTCCGCCGAACTCGTGGAGGAGTCGCTCGTGCTGTCCCAGGCCGTTTTCAGCTCCATCTGTTGCCGGGCGAATGCGCCGTGACCGGCGAGGTGTTTCTGGATTTCGGCATAGGTCTCTTTGGCGCTGGAGAGATCTCCCGAATCGAGGGCGCTCCCCAGGCTGCTCAGGTCCTTCGCCATCGGGTTGCTGGTGTCGCTGCCTGCGCTGGCACTGTCGGTTTTCAGGTCACTGTAGGCGCTCTGGGCGTCGGAGAGGTTTTCCGAGGTGAGCGCACTGCCGAGGTTCTTGAACTCCTCGCGCAACGTGGCGAGGTCGAGGTAGCTGGTGCTACCGGAGGAAATTGCGGAAATTGACATCGTGGTGCCTCCTTGTGGTGGTTGGTTGCCGTGGTCTCAGGTCCGCTGGAAGCACCCGCTAGCCGGGGCCTCGTGCCGATGCTGTGGTCATGTCTGCCGGTACCTCCTTGAATGGATTCCGGACCAGGACCCGGTTTGCCCGGGAGCGGCCCGCAGTAGGGGAGGGAGCAAGGAGCGTGCTGCGGATTGCTCGGTTAGGTTTGCCGAAGGTAAAGATAGGTAAAGTACGGTAAAAGGAAGCTGTCCTGGGGGATGGAGGGGTAAACTGCTGTCAAATCGGTATGTTGCAGTTGGTGGGTGGTCAGGCCCGGGGCGTCGGTCGGGAGAGGGAGAGGGGAATCGCGTGCGTTTGCCTTTTCCTGGCGTTGCAGGTTATCCGGTGGGGGGAGCTGACTTTCGTTTGATCTCGAACCTTTAGGGCTGCCGGGGGGCGGAGGGGCCGGTCCACTGTCCAGACCTGCTCCCTCCGGCGCTACCGCCAATTTTTTGGAAAAAGCCAGCCTGCGCGAGTCGTCATTTTGACGCGGGGAGGGACCGGGAAACGCCGGTTCCTCAGGTTTTCAGTTCATCGCTGCGAACCAGCGGCATCCCGCACAACGAACAGGGGACCGCGGGATCGTCGCTGGTGATCCAGGGGTGCATGGGACAGGCGAACTTCTTTTTCCCTGCCCCGGGACCGGTGCTCGCGCCGAAGAAAAACCAGAGCGTTGCCGCGATGAGGGCGATGCCGCCCAGGGTTACCATAATCTGGATGCCGTCCATGGTTTAGCTCCTCTCTACCTTGAAGCCGCGCAGTCGCAGGGCGTTACTCACCACGCTCACCGAGGAAAGCGCCATGGCGAGCGAGGCGATGATCGGACTCAAGAGCCAGCCGGTGAAGGGGTAGAGCGCCCCCGCGGCGATCGGGATCCCGAGGATGTTGTAGATGAAGGCGAAGAACAGGTTCTGCTTGATGTTCGCAATGGTGGCCCGGGAGAGTGCTATTGCCGCGACCACCCCGTTCAGGTCGCCCCGCACCAGGGTGATGTCGGCCGCCTCCATGGCCACGTCGGTACCGGTCCCCATGGCGATGCCGACGTCGGCCTGGGCCAGCGCCGGAGCGTCGTTGATGCCGTCGCCCACCATGGCGACCAGCTTGCCGGTTCCCTGCAGCCGCTTGATCTCCTGGTTCTTGGCCTCGGGGAGCACCTCGGCGAGGACCCGGTCCACACCGACCTCGCGGGCGATCGCCTCGGCGGTGCGCCGGTGGTCGCCGGTCAGCATGATCACCTCGAGCCCCAGGGCGTGCAGGCGCTGGATGGCTTCACGCGACCCTTCCTTCACCGGGTCGGCGACCGCGATGATGCCGGCAAAGCTGCCGTCCAGTGCGACAAATACCGGTGTCTTCCCCTGGTCGGCCAGCCGGTGCGCCGCGTCTTCATCGACCGTAAGGCCGCGCTCGCGCAAGAGCGCCGCCGTCCCCACCAGGACCTGGTGTCCCTCGACCTCTGCCTCGATCCCCTGACCCGGGAGTGCCTGGAAACCGCTGGCCGGGTAGCCGGGGAGCCCACGCTCCTGCGCCGAGCGGACGATAGCCTCGCCCAGCGGGTGCTCGCTCCCGGTCTCGGCGGAGGCCGCCAGGGTGAGCAGCGCGGTTTCCTCGAGGTTCGCTGCCACGAGGTCGGTCACCGTCGGAACCCCCCGGGTGATGGTGCCGGTCTTGTCCAGGACCACGGTGGTGAGCCGGTGCGCCTTCTCCAGGGCCTCGCCCCCCTTGATCAGGATGCCGCTTTGCGCGCCGCGGCCGGTCCCCACCATGATGGCGGTGGGGGTGGCGAGTCCCAGGGCACAGGGGCAGGCGATGATGAGCACGGAAACCATGGTGACCAGCGCCATGGTGAGCCGCGACTCCGCCGGGGCCAGGTCGAACCAGACGACGAAGGTGGCGATGGCCAGGCAGAGTACCACCGGGACGAAATAGGAGGCGATCAGGTCGGCGAGCCGCTGGATGGGGGCCTTCGACCCCTGCGCCTCCTGGACCAGGCGCACGATCTGCTGCAACACCGTGTCGCGCCCGATCCGGGTCGTGCGCATCTTGAACGCGCCGGTCTTGTTGAGGGTCGCGCCGATCACCGTGTCACCCGGTTTCTTCTGGACCGGGAGCGGCTCGCCGGTCAGCATGCTCTCGTCGACGCTCGACCCCCCTTCGACGACCTCACCGTCCACCGGCACCTTCTCGCCGGGGCGCACCAGGACGAGATCGCCTACCCGCAGTTCGGCCACCGGAAGATCCAGTGCCACCCCGTCGCGCTCCACGCGGGCCAGCTTGGGCTGCAGCCCCATGAGCGCGCGGATCGCGCCGCCGGTCTTGGCCCTGGCGCGGGCCTCCAAAAGCCGCCCCATGAGAATGAGGGTCACGATGGCCGCCGCCGCCTCGTAGTAGACCGGTGCACCGGCGTGGGCCGCGTGGCTGCCGCCCGCCGCGGCGAACCAGGAGGGGAAGAGGGTGGCCGCCAGGCTGTAGAGGTAGGCGGAGAGCGTCCCCAGGGCAACGAGGGTGTTCATGTCGGCCACCCGGTGTTTTGCGGCGGCCCAGGCGCCGGTGAAGAAGCCGCGCCCGGCCCAGAAAAGGACCGGCGTGGTGAGGGCGAGTTCCAGCCAGTTACGCCCCGGGAAATCCAGGAACTCTTCCCAGGCCGGCACCAGGTGCCCCGCCATGGCAAGGAAGATCACCGGGAGGGAGAGCGCCAGGGAGAACTGGAAGCGGATCTTCTGCTCCCGGTACTCGGCCGCACGCACCTCGCTCTCGGCCGCCTGGACCTCCTCGCTGGCTGCCCCCTCGGCCCCGGCCGGGGTGTCGATAACCTGGTACCCCATATCGCGCACCAGTTGGCTCAATGCCTCCACGCCCGTCGCCTGCGGATTGTAGCTGACCGTGGCGCGGCTGGTGGCGAAGTTGACGCTGGCGGTTTCCACGCCGTCTGCCTGGGCCAGCGCCTTCTCGATGCGCCCCGCGCAACCGGCACAGTGCATGCCGACCAGCGGCAGTTCGCAGCGTGCTCTCTTAGCTGTAGTCATGGTCCATCTCCTCTAGAGAAACCGCGACAGGGCGGTCTTCACTTCGGCCAAAAGTTCCTGTTGCGACATGGCCTTCGCTTCCGGGTGTTCGTTGTCACTGCCGTGGCCGAGCACGCAGCTCTCCAGGTGTCGGGTCAAAAGCTCCACCCCCAGGGCATCCAGCGCCGAGCGTATGGCGGCGATCTGGTTCAGGATGTCCACGCAGTAGCGTTTTTCGTTGAGCATCCGCTCGACACCTGCCACCTGTCCGCCGATCCTCTTGACCCGGGCCACCAGCTTTTTCTGACTCTCTTCCATGGCAGACTCCCTTATACCCCGGTGGGGTATCGTATGAACTGAAGATACCCCTTGGGGGTATGTGCGTCAAGGGAAAACCGTGGTACCAGTTCCGCATCCTCCTCCTTCTTTGCCGTGAAGCCGCTTCTGCCGCAGCATTGGCATTTGCAGCTTGACGCAGCTTGGCCGGAAGGAGTAAAAATTACCGAGCGTCATCCCGCTTGCAAAGGAGAACCTATCTTGTCGTCTCCCGTTACCCCGCTGTCCACCAGGCTGCTCAAGGCTCTTGCCCTGGCGGCCTTTTTGATCGTATTCCCGCTTTCTTCCGCGTTCGCGGAAAAGGTCGCCACCTTCCCCCTGCTCCCTGCCAACACCGGCTCGATCCGGGTCTTCGACCGCGACGGCCGCTTCGCCGGACGGATCCTCCCCACAGGGCGCTACTGGACCCCCATCAACCAGATCCCAAAGTTCCTGCAGGACGCCCTGGTGGCGGTTGAGGACTCCCGTTTCTACGAACACAACGGCATCGACCTGAAAGGGATCGCGCGCGCCCTGGTGAAGGACGTCGCCAAGGGGCGCATGGCCGAGGGGGGCTCGACCATCACCCAGCAGCTCATCAAGAACAAGTTCTTGACCGGCGAGAAGACCCTGGACCGCAAGGTGAAGGAAGCGCAGCTCGCCATGGACTTCGAGAAGAAATACTCGAAGGCGCAGATCCTCGAGATGTACTTCAACGAGATCAACTTCGGTAACGGGGCCTGGGGGATCGCCCAGGCGGCACGCCTGTACTTCGACAAGCAACCCCAGGAGCTCACCGACGCGGAGTGCTCGCTCCTGGCCGGCATACCCAAGGCGCCCGGGCGCTACAACCCCCTGGGGGATCCCCAGAAGGTGGCGCTGCGCCGCTCGGTGGTACTCAAGCGCATGGTCGACATGAAGATGATCAGCGAGCGGGAGCGCCAGACCCTGATGGCCCATCCGGCCACGGTGATCAAACCCGGCAAGCAGTCCTACTACCTGGCCCACGTGAAGGCGAAGCTCATCGAGCGCTTCGGCGCCGGGGTCCTCGAGCAGGGGGGACTCGACGTCATCGCCGCCATGGACCTCAACCTGCAGAACCTGGCCGAGGAGACGCTGCGCGACGGGGTGAAGAAAATCTCACCCAAGCTGCAGGGGGCGATCCTCTGCCAGGACCCCGCCACCGGCGACGTGCTGGCCGCGGCAGGCGGGGTCGATTTCGCCGCGAGCCCCTACGACCGCGCCTTTCTGGCCAGGCGTCAACCCGGCTCTTCGGTAAAACCGCTCATCTATGCGGCGGCGCTCGAGAAGGGCTACACCGCCGCAACGCTCATGAACGACACGCCGGTCGCCTACGATCGGGGCAACGGCCAGAGCTGGACACCGGTGAACTACGAGCGTAAGGCTTTTGGCGAGCTCCCCCTGCGCGAGGCGCTGGCGCACTCGAACAACGTGATCGCCGTGAAGCTGTTAGACGCCATCGGCGTTCCCTACTTCGCCGGATTCGCCGGCACCCTCGGGCTGTCGCTGCATCCGCAAAACGGGCTCTCACTTGCCTTGGGGACCGACGAGGTGACCCTAAGCCAGCTGGTCTCCGCCTATTCGCCGCTCGCCAGCGGAGGGGTGCGCTCGGAGCCGCGCACCATCATCCGGATCTACGACCAAAGGCGCCGCGCCTGGACCGAGATCCCCCCCGTGGTGACCCCGGCGCTCGCCCCGGCCACCGCCTACGTAACCACCCTGATGCTCAAGGACGTCCTCACCTACGGGACCGCCAAGGGGCTCAAGAAGTTCAGCCAGGAGCGCCCGGCCGCCGGCAAGACCGGCACCACCGACGACTACCGCGACGCCTGGTTTGTAGGCTACACACCGCAGCTCGTTACCGGCGTCTGGGTGGGGCACGACAAGCCGAAGCCCGGCGGACGCGGCTTTACCGGCGGCGCCGTCGCAGCCCCGATCTGGGGGCGCTTCATGAGGGGAGCGCTCGCCGGCAAGCCGGTCGTCGATTTCCCCAAACCGGAGACGGTGGTCACGGCGACCATCGATCCGACGACCGGGAAGCTCGCCACGCCGCAGTGCCCCAACCCGCGCGAGGAGTTCTTCCTTCCGGGGACCGAGCCCACCGAGTACTGCCCGAAACACGGCAGCGCCCCGGCTCCCCCGGCAGGCACCGAGAGCTTCCCCGAGCAGGAGCTGCAGGCGCCGGATCCCCAACCGGTCCCGGGTGCTGCGCAACCGCAGCTCCAGTAAGGCTACCTTCACTTCATTGCCACCCGACGTCGCACGGCGTCTTCCCCGCCCGGGGAAGGCGCCTTTTTTGCGCCGTTCGTTGACATTAAAACCATCTTAGTTACGTTAGGTGGGGTGTCGGCGGTCAGACTGCGGTGAGGAGGCGCGCGATGAACCTGTGGCATACGGTTAGGCCCAAGGCGCTGTTGGCTCTGTGCACCCTTTTCCTGGTACTCCCGTTTGGCTGCGAGCGCCAGGGGCGCAGCGAGGTGGCCGGTATTCCCCCCTCCTTCGCGGAGCTCGCCGCACGGGTCACCCCTGCGGTGGTGAATATCAGCACCACCTCTACGGTCACCGTCCCGGGAAACCCGTTCCGCCATTTCCTGGGTCCCGAAGACGACTCGCCGCTGGGGGAGTTCCTCAAGCGCTTCCGCGACCTGCCGGACCGCGAGATGAAACAGCAAAGCCTGGGGTCCGGGATCATCGTTACCCGGGACGGCTACATCGTCACCAACAACCACATGGTGCAGGGGTCCGAGGAGATCAAGGTGAAGATCTCGGATGGCCGCGAGCTGAAGGCCAGGGTGGTGGGGCGCGATGCCAAGACCGACCTGGCACTTTTGAAGATCTCCACCCGGTTTCAGGACCTGCCGGTGCTCACCCTGGGGGACTCGGACCGGATGCGGGTGGGGGACTGGGTGCTCGCGGTGGGAAACCCCTTCGGGCTCGAGCACACCGTCACCCAGGGGATCATCTCCGCGACCGGGCGGGTGATCGGGTCCGGTCCCTACGACAGCTTCCTGCAGACCGACACCCCGATCAACCCGGGCAACAGCGGGGGACCCTTGGTGAACCTTAAGGGGGAGGTAGTCGGCATCACGACGGCCATCGTCTCGGGAGGCCAGGGGATCGGCTTCGCCATTCCGAGTACCCTCGCCAAGCGGGTGATCGCCCAGCTTCAGGCCCGGGGGAGGGTGGTCAGGGGGTGGATCGGGGCAGGGGTGCAGAACGTCACCCCGGAGATCGCCCGCTCCTTCAACCTGAAGGAGGCCAAGGGAGCGCTGGTGGGGGAGGTGGAGCCGGGGAGTCCTGCGCAGCACGCCGGGATCCGGCAGGGGGATGTCATCAGCGCCTTTGCCGGCAAGCACGTGAACGACGGCGGCGAGCTGACCCGCCTGGTGGCCGAGACGGCGGTCGGGGAGCGGGTCACGGTCCTCGTGGTGCGCGACGGCCTGGAGCTGGGCAAGACGCTGGTGGTACGGGAGTTACGCGAAGAGCAGGAGAAGCCAAAGCCGCACCCCGCGGCCGGCGTCGGATCGGGGCCAGGGCTTAGGGTGGCCGAGTTGACCGAGAGCCTGCGCGAGCATTCCGGCATCGAGGAACAGAGCGGGGTCGCGGTAGTGGAGCTCGAACCGGGGGGGCGCGCGGAGGAGGCCGGGGTGCAGCTGGGGGACCTGGTCCTGGAGGTAAACCGCAAGCCGGTGCGTACCCTGGTCGAGTACCAGGCGGCCCTCCGGGAGGCCCCGTCGGGCGAACCGCTCCTGCTCCTTTTGAAGCGCTCCGGCAAGACGCTCTATGCCTCCCTGGAGCCCGAGGCCCAGGCGGAACCGGAAAAATGATCGCGCCGCCGGGCAAGATGTGCTACAAGGATCGGGCGACCCACCCCCTAAAAGAGCGGGCCGCCACTCCATCTACCCGGAAGGCGATTCATGAAGCAATCCGTGTCCTTGCTGGTCCTCGTGGTGCTGTTTGGCTGGCAAAACGCCGCCGTCGCGGAAACCCTCACCGTGAAAATCTCCGGTCTGCACAAGCCGTTCGGCACGGTCCGGGTCATGCTCTGGAAGGAGCCCGGGGGCTTTCCGACCCAGCCTGAGAAGGCGGTGGCCCAGAAGTCCGCGCCGGTCGCCGGACCGGAGCTGGAACTCGCCTTTACCGGTATCCCCCGTGGCAGCTACGCCGCTGCCGCCTACCACGACCAGAACAACAACGGCACCCTGGACCGCAGCCTCCTGGGGTGGCCGGTGGAGCCGACCGCGGCATCCAACGGGGCCCGCGGTCTGATGGGCCCCCCGAGCTTCGCGGATGCCGCTTTCGAGCTGAAGCAACCGACCCAGACCATCCAGCTCATCTTCAAGTAGAAACCTGGACGTGAAAAAGGGACCTGACCGGGAAGTGGTTGGTCCCTTTTTTTTCCCCCGGCGCGCGTTCGGTCACCGGGCGAGGCCACGGTGTGCGCGTGCGCTGAAGCTGAACGTATGTCCGGCCTAGGTCGCGCTACGCTGCAGGTGCCTGCCGATGGCCCGGTCCATCTGGGAGATGTGCCTGACCAGCCAGTCGCTGATGAACGTGGTAAGGCCGTTCACCAGGGGCGCGGTTGGCCCTTCACTGCGCAGCTGCTCCTTGACCCTGGCGACCTCGGCGGCGAACTCCAGGTGCTGCTTGCGGTGAATTGGGAGATCCGGGAAGCCCGATGCCTGCATGAGCTTCTCTTCCTCCGTGAAGTGGGTCACCGCGTAGGCCTCGAGAAACCAGAACAAACGGTGCACCTTGTCGTGCTCGGCCTCCGACTGGCAGGCCTGCAGAAAACTGTTAAAACGCTCGAAGAGCAGTTTGTGCTGGATGTCTATCTCCAGCACGCCGACTGACAGAGAGTCTTGCCACTCGATCACCAGCGTATCCTCCTTCAGCGAGGTACCCACCTTAGACTGCACGATGTCTGCACTTTAACTGCAGCCGATCGGAATGTCCAGTTCTTTGAGCTGTTATAATAAGTGCCATATCATCGTCTTGAGGGGGATTGGCTATGAAACTCGAAGATTTCGCAGCAACGGCGCTGTTGGAACACTCCCATGCCGCCGAACACCTGACAGACCGCGAGAAGCAACTGATCGGTCTTGCCGTCGCGCTGACGCGGGGCTGCGTGCACTGCACCGGCACCAGGATGCGCAAGGCACTGGAGACGGGGATTCCCCAGGAGGCGCTGCTGCAGGCAATCGATATCACTGCGGCGGTCAATGCCGGCGTTACCACCGCCGTTGCTATGCAAGGTTTTGAGAAAGAAGACCTTGTGTGATACTCATTGGAAACACTTTGTTCTCTATTTGGGATCCTCTAGGTAAACATCTGACTCAATCTGCTATTTCGCTCACGGTGTAATTAATGTAGATTTAATATACTTTGATAGGATACGCGCTGCAAGATAGAGTCGTAAAATTATTCACAGTGTTCGTTTTTTTACAGTGCCAGCATAAATGCTTGTCATTGTGCCGCTTTTTCGGTCCTGGCCCTGCAGGGTGTAAGAAAAGGAACAGAGCCCGGAACCGGCCGTACCTGCCGGGTGGTTCGTAACTGTCTGAAAAGTTAGGAAGTATCCCCGTTCCGCCCGTTGGTACGCTTTTTGGTTAATCACTCGGCGTAGTTACCAGAACGGGAGGACCCTTTATGTTGAAGCAATACAGCATTCTCACCAAGTGCCTGGCGGAGCTGAAGAACAGCGATCTGCCGATCATCGAGAAGCTCAAGCTCGAGGTTCAGCTGATACAGACCAAGCGCATCCTCCTGGACCAGAAAGTGGAGTACCGGGTGGCAGGGGTAGCCAGCAGCGAGCGCGAGTTCAACTCGCTCTACGAACAGATCCGCACTGCCTGCAACTCCGGCAGGATCAAGGCCGAAATCGAGCAGATCAAGGGACACATCCACCAGATCAAGGATCAAACCACCCGCTACGCCTCCTAGGCTCTCCTTTACCGGCCGCCCTCCCGGGCGGCCCGGGCCCCGCCCCACGCCGGCCGCGCTCAATTGCGGTCCAACACCTCGCGCACCTTGGTTGCAAGTTCCCCCCTGCTGAACGGTTTCTGCAGGAAATAGGTCCCCTCGTCGAGCACTCCGTGGTGCGTGACGATGTCCGAGGTGTAGCCGGACATGAACAGGAGTTTCAGGTTCGGGTTCTCCCGCAGCAGCTGCGCCGCCAGGTCCCTCCCGCTCATCTCAGGCATGACCACATCCGTGATCAACAGCGCGATCTCCCCGGTGTGCTCCCTGGTAAGCCTGATCGCCTCGGCGGGCGAGTTCGCCGCCAGCACGCGGTACCCCTGCCGGGTCAGGATCTGCTGCGCCATGCTCAAAACCGCCTCCTCGTCCTCCACCACCAGGACCGTTTCCTGCCCCTTTTGGGCGGTCGCTTCCCCCGGCCTCTGGCTCGCCGACGCTTGCTCCTCCCGGTGTCGCGGCAGGTAGATGCTGAAGGTGGTCCCCAGCCCCGGCTCGCTTGAGACGTTGATGAACCCGCTGTTTTGTTTCACCGCCCCGAAAACGGTGGCGAGTCCCAGGCCGGTTCCCTTGCCGGCCCCCTTGGTGGTGAAAAACGGCTCGAAGATGTGGCTGATGAGTTCCTCGTCCATGCCGGAGCCGTCGTCGCTCACCGCGAGCCGCACGTAGTCGCCCGGCACCAGCTCGGCGTTGTGGGCGCAGTACTCCTCGTCGAGGGTCCGGTTCTGGGTGCTGATGCTGATCGTGCCGGTCTCGCCCAGGGCGTCGCGGGCATTGGAACAGAGGTTCGCCAGGATCTGGTCCACCTGGCTTGGATCGATGCGGACCGGCCACAGCCCGGGCCCGGGATGCCAGGCGAGCCGGAGGTTTTCCCCCAGGATCCTCTCCAGGATGGTGAGCATCCCTTCGATGGTCCGGTTCAGGTCCAGCACCTTCGGGGCGACCGGCTGGCGCCGGGCGAAGGCGAGCAACTGGCGGGTCAGGTCCGCCGACCGCTCGGCCGCCTTGCGGATCTCGTCGAGCGCCGTATAGTGCGGATCGCCGGGGGAGAGGTCCATGAGGGCGAGGTTCGCCTGCCCCAGGATCACGCTCAGCATGTTGTTGAAGTCGTGGGCCACCCCGCCCGCCAGCCGTCCCACCGATTCCATCTTCTGGGACTGGTGCAACTGGTCTTCGAGGCGGCTGCGCTCCTGTTCCGAGCGCTTGAGATCCGAAATATCGAAGATGGCCACCCGGCAGTCCTCCCGGGATGCCGAGGCCACCCCTTCGACCCGGGCGAAGACCTCGCCCTGGAACACCACCTCTCCACTTGCCTTTTCCCCCAGGTTGACGAAGACCCGCTCCAAAAACTCCAGGAACGCGGGGCGGCCTGGCTCGGTGAGGAAGCCTTCCAGCGGGCGACCCAAGAGCGTGGATCGCTCTATGCCCAGGAAACTCGCCCCGGTGAGGTTCACGGCCCGGATCACCCCGCAGCGGTCCAGGTTGAAATACCCGACCGGTGCCAGGTCGTAGAGATCGCTGAACTTGCCGATGAGGGCCTCCATTGCCTGGCGTTCCTCACCGGCGCTACGCAGCTCGCGGTTTTGTTGCTCGAGAAGGTCCCGGTTGGCGATCAGGTCGCGCTCGTTGTGGATGCGGCGGCTGAACTCACGCCACAAAAACAGGTACAGGATGCACAAAAGCAGCACCCCGACCAGGTTGGCGCCGAGCAGGTAGGAGAAGTTGCGGGCCGAGTAGGTCCGCTCCACCAGCGCCCGCTCCCTGAGCACCCGCTTTTCCTGGCGTACCGCCTGCCCCACCTGCTCGCGCAGGTCATCCATAGTCCGGCGCCCCAGGTCGCTCGTGAGGTGCTCGCGTGCCGCCTGGTAGCCGCGCGTGGAGCGCAGCCGGATATTCTCGTCCAAAAGAGCGAGCTTGCTGCGCAGTTCCGGTTCGATGCGGTCCAGACGGTGCTGCTGGTCCGGGTTGTCGCGGATGAGACGCCGCAGGGTTGCCAGGTGGGCGTTCACGTTGCCGATGGCCTGGTAGTAGGGAGCCAGGTACTTCAGGTCCCCGGTGATCAGGAAGCCCCGTTCTCCCGACTCGGCATCCTTTGCCGCACTGAGCAGGCTGTCCAGCTCCAGGATCACCAGGTAGGTGTGCTTCTCCCAACGGTTCGCCTCGCGGGTGGCTCTCAGGTTCTGGTAGGAGAAAAAACCCATGCAGACCGAGATGGCCAGCGTGATGGCGAAGCTGGCCAGGAGCACCAGGCGCCCCTTGGCAAGGTCGGCACGCTGGAAGATGCCGAAGACCGGCTCGGCTCGCCAGAGCTTCGCCAGGGCATCGAGCACCAGTTGGCATCTCTTCTTCATCGACATGGACGTTTCCGTAACCCTGGGTTCCCGCCACCCGGGGCGGGAGCTGAACAGCGGAAAGGGAGGCCCGGACCACTTCGGTGTTTCCGGGCCGGTTCAGTTAGCTCTGCATGCCTGGCCTAGGCCGCGTTCCAAGGTAGGAACGCCCGGGAACGTGCTGTTTCCGTGAACGAAACGGTGTCCCTGCGGCGTTGAAAATCTCATGATAGAGCCTCCTTACCTTCCAGTTCATTGTACTCCTGCGGCCGTCGGCCCTAGGACAGAAATCGGCGCACCCGCCGCCAGGCAACGCCGGTCGTAGCTGCCCGGGGGGAGGCGAAAAGGGGGGGCGGCAGGGAGCCCAGCCGGGCGAGCATGAGGAGAGGAACCTGTGGACCGTGCCATCATGAGGGGGCTGGAGGACTGGTGAGGGAGAAAACTTCGGGGGATCGCCCGCGGGGCGCGGGAGTTCGCTACTAGATCGGCGGTTCTCCGACTACCTTCACCTTGGGGCCGTTTCCGATCAGGTGGAAGGTGCCCGGGTCGCTGCGCGGGTCCACCACCCACTGGTAGAGCTTCCGGGCCCCTTCCAGGTAGGGGAGGGTGAGCGGGTGGTAGTACTTCTTGTTCACCTTCTGGTCGTGAGCGCTGTAGTATTCCACCTGCATCTCCTCGTCGTAGAGGCCGACGCAGCCGTGCGAGGCGGGGTAGCCGGGGAGGTTCCGGCCGTGGATCCAGTAGGAGGGCCAGCCGTCCTTGCTCTTGTCGACGAAGAAGCGCAGACCGTAGTGCATCGGGTAGGGGCGGTCGATCTCTTCGACCTGGTAGAGGTTGGACTGGTGGGTGCGGTCCGCGGCGTCAACCTGGTAGTCGCCTGTCGGCACACGATGGTTCTCGATACCAATGGCAGCGGGAAAAGAGAGCACCAGCCGGCCGTACGCGTAGGCCCCCAGGAACATCTCGCCTTGGTCGATGAGTATGAACTTGGCTTCCCGGGACGCCTCGGGATAGCTGAGGGGGAGCGGGCTGTAGTGGAAGATCTGGGTCAGGTTCTTGGGGACCTTGATGGAGCGGCCGCCCAGGAAATGGCGCCGGTCCAGCCGGTTGAAGCGGAGCACGTCCTGCCAGGAGGCCCCGAACTTCGAGGCGGGCGTGTCCTGCCACTCGAGCTTCTCGCAGGTCCACTCGATCCGGTCGTCGCTCGGGTAGTGGATCTCGCACAGCGATTTGAGCTTCAATGCGGCGTCCGCCGGTGGCGTGAAGACGAGGCAGGCGCTAACGGCGATGAAAAACGAGCGCACGATGCTCATGGGACCCCTCGGTACGGTTCAGGCTGGTGAGCCCCCCTGCGGGGGCGGGTGTGCGGAAAGCATTACAGCTGATTAATATAGCCGGGTCCCTGGTTTCTTCAAGTCTGGCACCGCTTCGCTCCTCCCCTTGCCATGGTGCACCGGGCGAGTAGAATCGATCCCAGTGGGCGAGGGGAGGCTGCGGAACGGGAGGAGAGCCATGGAACGGGAAACGGGAACAACAGTCGCCGGCAGCGAGACGGTTGCTACCTGCCGGTTCTGTGCCATCGTGCGGGGCGAACTGCCGGCCCACACGGTTTATCAGGACGACCTGACGGTGGCCTTTCTGGACCGCCGGCCGCTGTTCCCCGGGCACCTCCTGGTGGTTCCCAGGGCGCACCACGTCACGCTGCCGGAACTGCCGCCGCACCTCGTGACCCCGCTGTTCCTGTCCGCCCAGCTGCTGGCCCGGGCCGTCGAGCTTGCCCTGGATGCCCAGGGGAGTTTTGTCGCCCTCAACAACCGGGTGAGCCAGAGCGTCCCCCATCTGCATGTCCACATCGTGCCGCGCCGGATGGGTGACGGCCTGAAAGGTTTCTTCTGGCCCCGGGTGGGGTACCGCGACGAAGCCGAGATGGCCGAGGTCGCCGAGCGGATCCGCCGGGCCGCCGCGCGTCCTGGTTAGCCCGCACCTGGCCCGTTCCAGGATTCACTTGCTTTTGCCCACCTCCTCGTAGTAGATCCTTCCTCATGGTTACCAGTTCCACTGCACCCATCACGGGATCTCGCGTTCCTGCCGTCCTGTTACGCTGGGGAGCGCGCGCCGTGCTCCTCGCCCTGACCCTCTCCCTTTTCGGCTGCTCCGGGCTGCGCCTGGTTTCCGGCGCGGGGGAACGGGGGGCAAGCGAACTGCCGGAGACGGCCCGTGAACTGTTGGAACGCCTGCTTCCCGACGCGCTCCCAGGGGACCAGCTGCTCTACGTAGCTCCTTCGGCGGGGCTCCCGAGCCAAGGGACACTCTACCCCCTGACGCGGGAGCACGGCGGCTGGCGGCCGGCGCCGGGTTTCGTTGCGGTCGCGGTGAACCTCGGCCGCAACGGTGTGGCCCCTCCCTGGGAGAAGCGCGAAGGTGACGGTCGCACCCCTTCGGGACTCTTTCCCCTGACCGGGAGTTTCGGCGCGGGTGCCGACGCACCGGGACGGCTCCCCTACCGGCAGGTGGGACCGGACGATCTCTGGGTCGACGACCCGCTCTCCCCGGACTACAACCGCCCGGTGCTGCGCGGCACCGGCGCGCCGCGCTCCTTTGAGCGGCTACTGCGCCCAGACCAGCTCTACCGGTGGGTGCTGGTGCTCGACTACAACAGCGACCCGGTGCTGCGCGGCCTGGGAAGCGCCATCTTCCTGCACCTCGAGCGTGCTCCGGGCGCAACCACCTCCGGGTGCGTTTCCCTGAATGAGCCCGACCTGCTCAGGCTTTTGGCCTGGCTCGACCCGGAGCGCCACCCGAAGCTCGCGCTCGGCTCACCGGATGATCTCAAGGTACTTGCCGGGGGGATCGCCCAAACTCTGCCTTCCGACCTGCCACAGGAGTTCCGGACGCGCCTTGCCGGGGGGCGTCCCCTGGCCCTGAACCGGCAGGGTGAGTACCGGGGGGCCGCGGTAACCCTGCCGGTCGAGCTGCAGCGCCAGCTGGAGAGAAGCGGCTCCTGGCGGCCGGGGTGCCCGGTGGCTCCCGGGGAACTCGCCTACCTGGTGCTGCGCTACTGGGGATTCGACGGCGTAAGCCACTACGGCGAACTGGTGCTCCACGCCGCGCTGGCCCCGCTGGCACTGGACGCACTGGAGACGTTGTACCGTACCCGTTTCCCCATCGCCTCCTTGCGGCTCATCGACGAGTACGCCGGGGACGATGCACGCTCCATGGCAGCCGACAACAGCTCCGGCTTCAACTGCCGCTGCGTTCCCGGCAAACCGGGGACCTTCTCCCTGCACAGTTACGGTACCGCCCTCGACCTGAACCCGGTCCAGAACCCCTTCCTGAGCCCGGACCGCGAGGCGCTGCCGGCCCTGGGGCTGGACCGCGCGACGCTGGAGGCCGAGCTCCTCGCCACTGCGGGCTGCCGGGACAACGCTGCCGCGTGCTGGTGTCCCCGCTACCCGGCTGCCTGCCCGATCGCTCCCCCCGCTGCCGCGCAGTATCTGGACCGGGACCGCCCCCGGCCCGGGATGCTGCTTCCCGGGACTGCCCCCCTCGACGCCTTCCTCGAGCGCGGCTTTCGCTGGGGGGGCGACTGGCGCTTCCCGGACTACCAGCACCTCGATTTCTCCCCCAAACTACTGGGCCTTACGGCTCCCGGCGGCACCCTCCCGCGCCGCTAACGCCGACCTCTCCCCTCCATCCTGGCAGCGAAACCTGCAGCCAACCCGTTTCCCGGGCCCCGCCTGCTTTATTTTGGCGGGCCTGCGGCTATACTAGTGCAGGTTTGAAAATCCTAATGGCGGTGCAGCGGCCGCCCCAAGACGAGGAAGGGTGCCATGGAAACCAGGTATCCAGGAGGCGCGGCGGGACGCTGCCTGATCGTGCTGCTCTGCTCACTTGTGCTGGCCGGGGTGAACCTCCCGGCGTGGGCCGACGTCCCGGGCATTCCCAGCGCACGGAACTACTGCAGTGTTCCCCCCCTGGCCGGGTCCGGCATCAAGCCGAACCTTTTGCTCATGATCGACAACTCGGCCAGCATGTACGACCTCGCCTATACCACTACCTCTACCGAGTCCCCCACCTACTGCCTGGATGACAGCTACGACAACAACGCCAGCTATCTCGGGTACTTCCAGCCGGAACTCTCCTACCGCTACGATTTTGGCGCCAGCCGCTTCGAGATTGCCGCCGATCCGACAGGCATCCCCGCCGCGGAGCGCTGCGGCGCCGCCCGTACCGACTACCTCTGCGTCAACACCGTCCCGGACGTGACCGCGCTGGGGACCAGCTACCAGCGCGTCGACAACTTCCTGGCCCGGGGCAACTTCCTGAACTGGCTCGTCATGAGCAAGCTCGACCTCGAGAAACGGGCGCTCACCGGGGGAAAGTACGACCCGGCAACCGGCCTCCTGTCGGCGGAAACCCGCGGTTGCCAGGGAAAGCGCTTCGTCAAGATGGTCGGCACCATACCGATTACCTTCGCGGTGCGGGGCCCGATCCCTTCGGAGCCCGAGTACTCCTACCAGTCGGGGCGGGGGGGACTCTCGCGGATCGAGATCTACGCGAACCTCTACAACCGGGACGCCTGTCTCGCGGCGATCACGGCCTGGCGGGATGGGGCGGGGGTCGCTGCGCTGAGCCAGGCCGCCCTTGGCTGTTTGAGCAACCAGTACGACGCGGACGGCACCCCGAGCAAGGGGAAGGTCTACACCGAGATCATGGCCGACTGCTACACCTTCTTCGCTACCGGCTCGCTCTCCTTTGACCCGAAACTCCTGGATGATTGCCAGGCCCGCATCGATGGGGTCTATGGCGGCAACCCCTTTGACATCGTCAAGAACACCGGCGACGACGTCTGTGGCCGGGGCGTGTTCCATCACCTCACCACCTACCAGGGGAAATCCTACAGTAACGGATACCTGGGCTCCTGCTACGACCTGACCTTTGGCTACGGCTCCCCCATGGTGTCCAGCTGCCTCGAGAGGCAGACCCTCGACTACTGCAAGGACCTGGCGCACCCCTGGCTCACCGATCCCTCGGTCACGGCGAACATGACCGGCACCACCTTGAACGTCCCGGGGTTCATCCTCGATGCCGGGATCAGCAACCTCGGGGAGGTTTCCGGGACGCTGGTGCCCCGGGTGCCTGCCGCCAGCGCCCCCACCGGGCTGGTACAGAAGTACGGCAACCAGATCAACTTCGGCGCGATGGTGTTCAACGACAACGGGGCCGGCTCGGAATGCGGGGACGAGTCGAGCCCGGTCCCCTGCGTCAAGCACTGCCAGTACGACCCGGCACCCCGGCGCGAATGCGCCCAGGCCTCCGACTGCCTCGTCGCGAGCCGGGACGCCTGCCGGGAAGATCCCCACCTGGACGGGGGACGGGTGATTTCCTACCTGAACCATTCCCCGCTCGGCGACCACACCCCGGGGAGCGGGCTCATCGCGGCGATCGACGCCGTCAACGCGAACTCCTGGACCCCCTGGGCCGAGGCCTTCTACGAGGCGATCGGTTACTACGCCAACCGCACCGACTTAAGGCTCCAGGCTGCGGACTTCGACGAAACCTGGATACCGTCGCAGTACAGCTGCCAGAAGAACAACATCCTCATGGTCACCGACGGCATGTCCACCGCGGATCGCGCCCGGGTGGTGAGCGACTACCTGGCCGGTGCCGTGCGGAACTTCGGGGGGGGAGGGGGGATGCCTTCCAGCCAGACCACGAGCAGCTCCGACCAGCCGGGGACGGGTCCCCCGTTCCAGGGGAGCTACAACGTGGACGACCTCGCCTGGATCGCCAACCACACCAACATCAACGACCCGTCCCGCCCGATCCAGAACAACCGCGACTTCATCACGAGCTACGTGGTCTACACCGGTGTCCCCTGTGGCGATCCCACGAGCGGGGCCGGGTATCTGCCCGACGGGAGCTGCAGTACCGGTGACGAGGGGGTCCCCGAGAAGCTGATGCAGCTGGTGGCGACCAAGGGGGGCGGACGCTTTCTGAACGTCCAGCGCCCCGCGGACCTGGCGAGTGCCCTCTCCCGCGTGTTCCAGCAGATCGGCTCCGGGTCGAGCGCCGGGACCGACGCCTCCATCATCTCGAGCGGCGACGCCAACGGCGCGCTCTACCTGCAGGAACAGTTCTACCCGGCCAAGAGTTTCGACGGCGGGGCGAGCTCGGCGAGCTGGATCGGCGAGATGCAGGCGCTTTGGTACTACCTCGACCCGCTCCTGGGGAGTAGCGGTACTGCCAGTACCATCAGGGAGGACACCGGCGGGTTCCTGAGCCTGGACCTGAAGCGGGACCGGGTGGTCCGCTTCAGCTACGACCCCGGCGCCAAGGAAACCCGGGCAACTCTCTACCAGGACGCCAACGGCGACGGCAGCGCCGACCTCGTACAAACCGCAGGCTACCCGCGCCCGGTGACCCTCGAGGCACTGCAGAGCCTGTGGCGCGCCGGACTCCAGCTCTGGAGCCGGGATCCCCAAAGCCGGACCATCTACACCCAGACCGACGGGAGCAACCTCACCACGCTCAGTTCGGACAGCACGGACCAGCGCGTGCTCCTGCAGGCGGCCAGCCTGCGCGAGGCGGCGGAGATCGTCTCCTACGTCCGGGGTGAGGACGCCGCCGAGACCCGCAGCCGCAGCGTAGCCCGAACCCCCGGCGGCGAGCGCAGGGTTTGGAAGCTGGGAGACATCATCTCTTCCACCCCCGCCGTACAGTCGGTCAACCCCCTTGCCGGGTACAGCCTGACCCCGCCCCGCGGTTACGGGGACCCGTCCTACCGCGCGTTTCTCAAGGGGGGCGCTTACCAAGGCCGCGGCACCGTCTATCTCGGCGCCAACGACGGCATGCTGCACGCCTTCCGGCTCGGGACCTTGCAGCTCACCCCGCAGCCCGAGTGGAGCGCGGGACAGCGGGCGAGCCTGGAAGGGACGGACCTGGGGCGTGAGGAGTGGGCCTTCGTGCCGAGAAACGCGCTCCCCTACCTGCGCTACCTGAAGGAGCCCGACTACCCGCACCTCTACTACGTGGACGGCAGTCCGACACTGGTCGATGCGGCCATCGCGGGACCCGTGGAGTGCAGCCGGGACGGTTACTGGAACTGCCCCAAGGACGACGCGGGGAGCAGCTGGCGCACCGTGCTGATCGGCGGGATGGGGCAGGGGGGAGCCACCCGGAGTCCGGCCGGGAGCTGCAGCGAGGGGGGAGGGGGGACCTGTGTGAAGTCTCCCCGCACCGATGCCGGGTTCTCGGCCTACTTCGCCCTCGACGTCACGGGGCAGCGCGCCGATGGCAAGGGAGCGGCACCGCGTCTGCTCTGGGAGTTCGCGCCGCCGGGTTTGGGCTTCGCCACCTCGGGACCCGCGATCCTGAAGATCAACGCTGCCAGGGACGGGACCTCGGCACTGCCGGCCCACACCAAAAACGGCCGCTGGTTCGCCGTCTTCGCGTCGGGGCCGACCGGCTCCATCGACCCTGACCTCTGCCAGTTCCAGGGGACCTCGGACCAGAACCTGAAGCTCTTCGTGGTCGACCTGAACCCTGCCGGGCCCTTGGTCCTGGGGGTGAACTACTGGGTGATCGACACCGGCATCGCCAACGCCTTCGGCGGGAGCCTCTCCGGGGCGGGGATCGACGCCGACCGCTGGAGTCCCGTCTCGGACGGCTTCTACCAGGACGATGCCCTCTACCTGGGGTACACCCGCAAGGCCGGGGACGGCAGCTGGACCGGAGGGGTGCTGCGCCTTTTGACCCGCGAACGACTGGATCCCGCCACCTGGCAGGTGAGCCGGGTGATCGACGGCATCGGCCCGGTGACCGGGAGCATCTCCAAGCTGCAGGACCGCAGGAACAACAAACTGTGGCTGTACTTCGGTACCGGGCGCTACTTTTACAACCGCGACGACCTCAGCGCGGGGCGGGCGCTCTTCGGGGTGCAGGAGCCCTGTTACCGTCCCGACAACACCCTCACCCCGAAAGATGGCATCGTCTGCACCGCTGCCGCGCTGGGGGTTGCCGACCTCTACGACGCAAGCCGCGGCCCGGTCCCCGCCGGAAGCGACACCAAGGGGTGGTGGATCGGGCTCGACCCCGCAGCCGACGGCTACGGCAGCGAGCGCTTCACCGCCAACCCCGGTGCGCTCACCGGCGGCGTGGTCTACTTCCCAAGCTTCAAGCCGGCGAGCGACCCCTGCCGGCAGGGGAGCTCCTACCTGTGGGGGGTGCGCTACGACACGGCCGGAAGCGCCCCCCGCAGCGGCAAGGGGCTGGTACCGCTCTCCGATGCCAGCACGGCAGAGCTCTCCCTATCCGGGTGGAGCGACCGGGATGGACGGCGCAGCGAGGCGCTCTCCGGCAAGCCGGGCAATGCCAGGCTGGTCACCAACTCAGGCCTCAAACCCCTCAAAAAGATCATCCACATCCAGGAACGCTGACGGGCCGGCCCGGTGTCAGGCACCGGGCGTAGCCCGTGGGAGGCAGGCATGAACGTGCGCATCGTGGGCCTGGTTTTGCTGCTGGTGGGTACCTTCTTTCCCGCGTCGCTACCGGGCTACACCGGGGTGGACGGCTTCCTGACGGGGAACGCCGGACCGGTCTCCTTGAGCGGGGTCGCCGTTGAGGCCGTGGTGGTGCAGCCCTGGGACGCCAAGATCGTCATCGGCGGGGATTTCAGCATTACCGGCGGCACCCCTTCGGTCACCCTCACAAACCTGGCCCGCCTGAACCCTGACGGCACCCTGGACACCAGTTTCGCCCCGCCTCCCCCCAACGGCCCGGTGCGGGCACTCGCCCTGCAGCCGGATCCCGACCTCCCCGCTGCCGCGCCGCACCTTCTGGTGGGAGGGGACTTCACCCAGCTCGGGGGCGCCCCGCGCCGCGGCCTGGCCCGGGTGGCGAGCAGCGACGGCACCCTCGACCCCTTCGACCCAGTCAGCACCTCGACCCCGGTCCGGGTGCATGCGCTTGCGCTCATGCCCGACGGCCGCGGCCTGGTGGTCGGCGGGGCCTTTGCCGAACTGGTCGCCGGCACCCCGAGCGCCAACCTGGCCCGGGTCTCGGTGGCCAGCTCCGATCCGGGCGCCTCCGCCTGGAACCTCGGCACCCCCCCAAACGCTGCGGTCAACGCGGTGCTGCTGGCAGGCGGGAAGCTCCTCCTCGGGGGGGATTTCACGGCACCGCGGGCCGGACTGGTGCGACTTTCCCTCACGGGCGCCCCGGATCCAGGTTTTGCGGCTCCCGACCCGGGGGGGAGCGTGTTCGCCCTGGCCCTGCAGGGAGACGGGAAGGTCCTGGTCGGCGGCACGTTCGCGGCAGGTGCGCTGGGTGGCGGGTTCCTGGCCCGGCTTGCCGGCGACGGCACCCCGGACGCCGGATTCGGCGCGGCCCCCAACGCGGCGGTGCGCAGCATCGTGGTCCGGCCGGACGGCAAAATCGTCGTCGGGGGGGACTTCACGACGATCTCCGGCAGCGCTGCCGGCCGCCTGGCACGACTGAGCCGTTCCGGCCTTTGGGACACCACCCTGTTTCCTCTCCTCGATGCTCCGGTCCGCGCGCTCGCCCTGCAGCCCGACGGGAAGCTCCTGGCCGGTGGCGCGTTCAGCCTGGCCGGGGCTCGCACCCGCACCCGGCTGGCCCGCTTCTATCCCGGAGGGGCGCTGGACGACGACCTGGCCGCTGCCAACCTGGCCCTCGACTGGGCGGTCAGCGCGATTTCCCCGTCACCCGACGGCACCATCACCTTTGCCGGCCTGTTCACCACGGTGCAGGGACAGACCCGCAACTACCTCGCCCGGCTCAAGGAAGACCTGAACCTGACCGAACCGGCCAACTTCGACCCGACGCTCCGGGTCAACGGCGCGATCAACGCGATGACGCCGCTTCCGGACCACAGCTACCTGGTGGGGGGGCGCTTCCTGCAGGTCAACGGGGTGCCGCAGAAGATCCTGGCCCGCTTCGACGCCCGGGGAAGCGTCAACGCCGACCCGCAGATTGCCGCCTTCAACGCTGCCATAAAGGCCCTCGCGATGACCGACCAGATCGCCGTGATTCTGCCGCTTCCCAAGGGGAGCACCCTCCCCAACGGCAGCGCGATTCCAGATGGGAGCTTCTACCTCGGTGGGCGCATGACGGCGACGGCCTCCCCCTACCGCTACCTGGCGCGCTTTAGAAACGACGGCAGCCGGGATCCAAGCTTCAGCGACCCGCCCGAACTGGACAGCGTGGTGTACACGGTGGTCCTGCAACCGGACCAGAAACTGCTGGTGGGGACCAACAACGGTAAGCTGCTGCGGCTGAAAAACGACGGCCAGCTCGACACCAGCGTGACCGGGATGATGAGTCTGATCATGGGGCTGGTCCTGCAGCCCGACGGCAAGCTCCTGGTTTCCGGCGGGGGGCCGGCACCACCCAGCGTGCCGGACTGGGAGCGTACCCTGGTCCGGCTGAACCCGGACCTCAGCATCGATCACAGCTTCCGGGTGGAGACCATGACCCTTTTTGACGGCTACACCGTCGCCAGCACCGTCATGCGCACGGATCTCCAGGCCGACGGGGGGATGATCATCTACGGGGTGTTCGACCACGTGCGGGACGCCACGGGAACCAGCTACTATCGGGACTGCGTGGCCCGCATCCGGCCTGACGGGACCGTGGATCCCGACTTCGACCTGGGCCCCCTGGTCTACCACGGTTCCACCATCATCGGGCAGGTGAACACGGTGAACCTGCAGCCCGACGGCAAGCTGCTACTGGGAGGGGATTTCGACTCGGTGAACGGCAACGGTCTCAAGCGCATGGCGCGCTACGCGTACGGCTGGGCTGCCGAGTCGCTCGCGGTGGCTGCGGACGGCAGCGGCGCCACCTGGCGACGCTGCGGCACGGCTCCGGAGCTGCGGGAAGTCTGGTTCGAGTACTGCGAGGACCCCGAGACCCCCGAGGCGAGCTGGACCTTTCTGGGCTACGGCGAGCGGGTCGCCGGCGGCTGGCGGATCGGCAACCTGAACCTCGGCCAGTACGGCCTGCGCGCCAACCGTTACCTGCGGGCCCAGGGGCGCGTTGCCGGCGACAGGGGGAGCGGCGGGACCCTCATGGAAAGCGTGCTGCTCTACTACCTCGATCCCCCCCAGCAGGCGACGATCACGGTGAGCGCCGACGCCCAGACCAAGCGGTACGGGGACGCCGACCCTCCGCTCACCTTCAGCTTCACTCCGCCCCTTGCCCCGGGCGACAGTTTCACCGGGGCGCTCTCGCGGGTGCCGGGGGAGACGGTGGGACTCTACGCCATCGGCCAGGGGACCCTGAGTGCCGGTGCCAACTACGAGGTCACCTTTCAGCCCGGGACCTTGATCATCTCGGAGAGAAACGCGACGCTTACGGGCAACGACGGCACGAAGAGCTACGGTGAGCCGGACCCGGTTCTCGTGGCCACCCAGAGCGGGCTGCTCCCGGCGGACCTGGGGCCGGGGCGGATCCAGCTCGGCGCGAGCCGCGTCCCGGGCGAAAACGTCGGCAGCTACCAGGTCAGCGCGCGTGCGGACGACGGTGGCAGCGGGCTTTTGAACAACTACCAGCTAAGCTACCTCGCCGGGAACTTCACGGTCACCCAGGCTCCGCTTATGGTGCGCGCCGACGACCAGGCCCGCGCCTACCGGACCCCCAACCCTCCGCTCACCGTGAGCTACCAGGGGTTCGTCAGGGGGGAGACCCCCGCGGTTTTGGCCGGGGAGCCCCAGCTTGCCACGACGGCAACCCCGGAGAGCGCGGTGGGGAGCTATCCGATAACCGTGGCGACCGGCAGTCTCGCCGCCGCCAATTACCGCTTCACCTTGCAAGACGGGGTGCTGAGCGTCGTCAGGTCCTGCCAGGAGATCGTCTTTCCGCCCCTCGCCGAGCGGACCTATGGAGATCCTCCCTTCGAACTCAACGCCACTGCCTGTAGCGGCCTCGCCCTGAACTTCACCAGCTCGAACCCGCAGGTGGCGCAGGTAAACGGCAGGGTGCTGAGCATCACCGGCGCCGGGAACGCGGTCATAGGCGCAGCGCAGCCAGGGTCATCCGACCTGGATCCGGCCCCCCCGGTCACCCGGACCCTGGTGGTACATCGGGCGGGGCAGACCCTCGAGTTCGCCCCGGTCGCCGCGCACCGGGTGGGCGATCCCCCCTTCACCCTGAGTGCGCGCGCCTCGAGCGCCCTTCCGGTCAGCTTCCAGAGCTCGGACCCGGGCGTCGCCGAGGTGGTCGGGAACCAGGTCACCGTCAAGGGGGCTGGCACCGCGGTGCTGACCGCACTGCAGGGCGGCGACGCGAACTTCAATCCCGCCCTGCCGGTCCCCCAAGCGCTCAGCGTCGCCCCCGAGTCCGAGCCGCCGCAGCTCGAACTCTCCACCCTTTCCAGCGGCTCGGCGACCGCGAACCCGGTGCTCAACCTCAGCGGCCAGGCCCGGGACAACGTCGGCGTGGCGAGCCTCACGGTGAACGGCGTGGCACTGCCGGATCCTCAAAGCCCCTTCAGCTGGGCAGTCCCCCTTACCCCGGGAAACAACCTGGTCGAGGTGCTGGTGCGGGACGCGGCGGGGAACAGTACCGGCCGCACGCTGAACGTCACGCTCGACGCGGCCGCGCCGGAAATCCTCCTGGTCGCTCCCGCGGACAACAGTATCGTCGGTGGGGGCGAGCTGGCCCTCACGGGAAGCGTCACCCCGGGGAGCGAGCTCTCGGTAGTGCTGAACGGCGCCCCCGCGCTTCCGGTCACGGTCCAGCCCCAGACCGGGGTCTTCAGCTTCCTGGGGGCGCTGGCACAGGGGAACAACACGGTAGAGCTCACCGCGCGGCGCGCCGGTCGCAGCGCGTGCCTCAAGCGGAGCCTCGACTGGCGCCCGGGCCTCCCGGCGCTCGCCATTGACGAGCCGGGCCAGGACCTCAGGACCGAGTTGGCGAGCCTCGTGGTGCGGGGGAGTGTGGGAGCCGGGGTGACCGCCGTCACCCTCGAGGCGGGTGGCACCAGTTACACCCCCGTAGTGCAGGGGGGGAGATTCGAGCAGCGCATCACGCTACCGGCACAGGGAGTCGTGTCGGTGGTAGCGCGCGCCCTGGATCCGCTGGCCGGGGTGAGCCTGACCAGGCGCAACATCGTGAAGGTGGAGCTGATTCGCGGCGACCTGAACGGAGACGGCTGTATCGACCTCTTCGACGCCCAGCTGGCGTTGCAGGCCTCGCTCGGGCTCGAGCCGGTGAGTGCAGCGCTCCTGGCCCACGGTGACGTGGCACCGCTGGTCGACGGTGCACCGCGCCCCGACGGGCGCATCGACGCGGGGGACGTGCTGGTGATCATGCGCAAGATCGTAGGACTGGTGGATTTTTAGGAACCTTGTGGTGCAGCTGTCGCAATTTTTCGAAAAGGGATCGAGCGGAAAAAGAGGGGGGAAGGAAGGGGGGGGCGGCCACGCGGCACCCCCTCCTTTTTTTTGCAGTGTAGCGGTTGACCGCTCACGAGGGGGCACTACCACTCTCCCCTTAAAGGTCCACCGAGTCCTCGAGCATCTTCTGGGCCACCAGGCGGGAACTTACCTGGTAGGTTCCCGCCGCGATGCTCGCCTTGAGCTGGGCCAGCCGCTCCGGCTGGTCGGCAGGGCGCACCTTCAGGCGCCACTGCGCAGTCTCGGAAAGCCGTACCCGGTCGCCGGTCGGGATGGCCTGGGGGCCGGGGCGCTGTGGCGAGGAGCCGGCTGGTTTGGGGTCACTGGTGGGCGTTTCCGATATCGGGGTGGGCTGTTGCTGGCCCGGGACAATCTTCATGGTGTCTTCTCGCATTGGGTGACGACAGCAGGGAATACTGTCGAAGTGTCTGAATTATAGTCATTCCAGAATAGGGAAACCAGTTCTTTTTCTCTCATAGACCAGGCAGGTTCTCTTCTTCCATGGCAGCTCCTCACTGGCCGTTACTGTTATTTCAAGCTTGACATTAATAGATGCTAAGGTAATTTATGAACGTTTGCCAATCCTGCTGTAGCTTGCCGCCAGGATAGCCATAACTGCCGGGAACCCCGCGCTACTAGTCAAAGGAGAATGAGATGAGTGATCTTGAGGTGTCGGCCGAGTCGGTACGGGAGCTTCTGAAGCGGGGAGAGGCGGTCTTCTTCCTGGAGGTGCGGCGGGGGGCGGATAGGGACCTGGCGCTCATGAAAGTTCGCGGGGCGCTCCGCCTGACGGATGACGACGTGCAAAACCACCTGGACGAGATCCCCCGGGAGCGCAAGGTGGTGCTTTACTCGACGGCACCGGAAGATGCGCCGGCACTCGCGGCGGCGCGCATGCTGCGGGAACACGGTTTCCCGGACGTCCAGGTGATCATCGGTGGCTTCAACGCCTGCCGCAGGGCCGGCATCCAGGTAGTGGAGACCAGCGAGGGGAAAAGCATGACCCGGCTCAGAGGGCTCTGAGCGAGTCGCGTCGGAAAGCGTCGGAATTTCCTTCATAATGAGCGGTTGACATGTCATTGGTACCAGCTATATTGATAAACATTAATTTTTTAATACTAATGTGAATCTCCGCCTGCCTACCGGGAGGACGAGACCCTTGAAAACCAGATGCCGCAGCGGCCCTGATCCTCCGCCAATCCACCGTCAGAACCAACAGTTACCTTAGCATCGTTCACGCCTCGCCCGCTCTGCCGCGGGTGGACTGCCCCAGGGCAGGCTCCAAGTTCAGTTTCACTATAATCCAAACCGGAAAGCGCTCATGGGAAAGCCTTTCCACCCAAGGAGGACACACATGAAGAAGATAATCTCGTGCATGATGTTTCTGGCCGTGCTCGGGCTCTCGGGCCTGGCACATGCCGGAGAACGGGCGGGGGCCTTTTCCATCTCCCCGTATGTCGGCGGCTACAAGTTCGACGAGGAACAGGCCCTGCGCCGCAACCGGATGGTGTACGGCGTCCGTCTGGGCTACGACTGGACCGACAGCTTCGAGACCGAACTGGTGGGCAACTACATCAACGCCGAACAGATGCCCGGTGGGCACGACCGCTCGACCTGGTCCTACCGGCTTGACTTCCTCTACAACTTCATGCCGCAGTCGACCATGGTTCCCTACATCGCGGCAGGCGCGGGCGGGATCCAGTTCGAGTACCCGAAAAATCAGACCGGGGATCTTTCCGAGGTTACCGCCAATGTTGGTGGCGGCGTCAAGTTCTTCATGACCGACTCCATCGCACTGCGCGCCGACGCTCGCTACCTGTGGGACTTCAGCAACGAGAACTGGCGCCACGAGGCGTTCAACAACGTGGAATACTCGCTCGGCTTCACCTTCCTGTTTGGCGGGGCACGTCCCGCCGCGGCCTCCGCCGCCGAGACCACCCCGGCCCCTGCCGAGCGCGCTCCGGCCCAGCCTGCCGCCGAGCAACCGGCCACCGGCGCCGGGACGCCCCCCGCAGGCGAAGCGCCGCTCGGCCCGGTCCCTGCCGCCGAACCGACTCCGGGGCACTACAAGTACTGCGTCACCATGAACATCGAGTTCGACATCGACCGCGCCAACGTGCGTCCCGAGTACCGTGAGCAGGTCGCCAAGGTCGGCAACTTCATGAAGAAATACCCGACCACCACCGCCGTCATCGAAGGTCACACCGACAACGTCGGTACCTACAACCACAACATGGAACTCTCCCAGCAGCGCGCCGAGAACGTGGTGAACTACCTGGTGGACAACTTCGGCATCGACCGCTCGCGGCTCACCGCCAAAGGGTACGGCTTCACCCGTCCGGTGGCCGACAACAGCACCGAGGCCGGCAAGCAGAAGAACCGCCGCATCGACGCGATCATCGACTGCGCCTTCGACGTCCAGCAGATCCAGCCCGCCGAGCGGCTCTGCATGTCGCTGGTCATCGACTTCGACTCCGGCAAGGCCGACGTGAAACCCCAGTACCGCGACGAGATCGCCAAGGTGGCCGACTATCTGAAGCAGTACCCGACCACCACCGCCGTCATCGAGGGGCACACCGACAACGTGGGGAGCCCGGAGAACAACATGAGGCTTTCGCAGCAGCGTGCCGACAACGTGGTGCGCTACCTGGTGGAGAACTTCGGGATCGATCGCTCCAGGCTCTCCGCCAAGGGGTACGGTGCCACCCGCCGGGTCAGCTACAACAACACCCCGGAAGGGCGGGCGCAAAACCGCCGCATCAACGCCGTGATCGACTGCGTGGTTCGCTAGCGGCGCAAGGATTGGGCCCGGGGTTTCCTGCCCCGGGCCTCGCATCACTCTTTTAGGTTCCCTTTAAGAGAACAGCACTAGCCCATAAAGATTATGGGCTATTTTTTTAGTCTGGAGCCGAGGGTGCTCCTCAAAGGCGGAAAGCGCTGTCGCATTGCAGAGATCTTGTTATACTTTGAACTGGTTCTCTCACAGGCAAATTGCCGGAATGTTGTAGGATTCACACCCTTATTCGGAGAGCTCCGCGGCGGCTCGAAGCACAAGGTACCCGCACTGAGCCAATCGAAGCCAGAGCAAGGAGGCATCTATGAAAGAGTCCAGACTCACCCTGCCGGAGCTGTCACTCATAGCCGGAACCCGGGCCATTTTGGGGGGCGGCGTTGCACTGCTCTTCGCCGACCGGTTCAGCGAGAAACAGCGCCGGGCGGCCGGCTGGGCCCTGTTCCTGGTCGGTGTGGCCACGACCGTCCCGCTCATGCGGCTGGTGCTCGACAAACGCACCCCCCGCAGCGGGGCCGACACGGATTCAGACTCCTAGCTGCGGGGAAGCGTCCCGCAAACGCCCGACAGCGACGGCTCCCCGAGAGGGTGCCGGCTGCGCGGAAGGAGGCACGCGATGTACAAAAGAAAACTCGGTTGCCAGGGGCTCGAGGTATCGGCGCTCGGATTGGGGTGCATGGGGATGTCCTTCGCCTACGGGCACCCGGACGACGAGTGCTCCGTGAGGGTCTTGCGCCGAGCCCTCGACCTGGGAATCAACTTCTGGGATACGGCGGAACTCTACGGCCCCTATGCCAACGAAGAGCTCTTGGGGCGCCTTTTGAAGGAGGTGCCGCGCGGCAAGGTGACCATCGCCAGCAAGTTCGCCTGGCGCTTTGGTCCCCATGGCGAGCAGCTTGCCCTGGACAGCAGCCCGGCTCAGGTGCGCCGCGCCCTCGAGGGGTCCCTGAAACGCCTGGGTACCGATTACCTCGACCTCTACTACCAGCACCGCCTCGACCCCGCCGTCCCCGTCGAGGAGACCGTGGGTGCGCTCTCCGACATGGTGGCCCAGGGGAAGGTGCGCTACATCGGGCTGTGCGAGGTGGGACCGGGGACGGTGCGCCGGGCCCACGCCGTGCACCCCTTGACCGCGGTGCAGTCGGAGTATTCGCTGTGGGAGCGCGAGGTGGAGCAGAAGCTCTTCCCGACCCTGCGCGAGCTGGGGATCGGCTTTGTCGCCTATAGCCCGATGGGGCGCGGGGTGCTCTCGGGCAAGATCAGGAGCGCCGACGACCTGGACGACACCGACTGGCGCCGCCGCAACCCGCGTTTCCAGCCGGATAACCTAAGCCACAACCTCTCCTTCGTGGAGACGGTGAGCGAGCTGGCCGCGGCCCATGACGTGACTCCGGGGCAGCTGGCCCTTGCCTGGGTGTTGCGCCAGGGGAGCGACGTGGTTCCCATCCCGGGGACCCGGCAGCTGCGTCACCTCGAGGAGAACGCCCAGGCTGCCCTGTTGCGGCTCTCCGACACGGTGTGGGCCACCCTCGACGGGGCGCTCGCCTCCTTCCAGGTGGCGGGAGAGCGCTATCCCAAGGAGGCGCTGCAGTATATCGACAGCTCGGAGTAGGCCCAAGCGACCCACCACCCCGGGCAGCAAGGAGCAGGACCATGGAAACCACCCGAACCATCCGGACCGAGGGAGACCTCGACTACCTCTGCATCAACACCATCCGCTTCCTGGCCGTCGACGCGGTACAGCAGGCGAACAGCGGGCACCCCGGCATGCCGATGGGTGCGGCACCGCTTGCCTACCTGCTCTGGACCCGGTTTTTGAAACACGACCCGGCCCGTCCCGACTGGTTCGACCGGGACCGCTTCGTCCTCTCGGCCGGCCACGGGTCGATGCTCCTCTACGCCCTTTTGCACCTCACCGGGTACGACCTGCCGCTCGAGGAGCTCCGGCGCTTCCGCCAGCTGGGAAGCCGCACCCCGGGCCATCCGGAGCGCGGGCTCACCCCCGGCGTGGAGGTGAGCACCGGGCCGCTCGGGCAGGGGTTCGGCAACGCGGTCGGCATGGCCATCGCCGAGGCGCACCTGGCTGCCCGCTACAACCGCCCCGGTTTTCCGGTCATCGATCACTACACCTACGTGCTTGCCTCCGACGGCGACCTCATGGAGGGGGTGGCAGCCGAAGCAGCCTCCCTGGCCGGGCACCTGAAGCTCGGGAAGCTCATCTGCCTCTACGACGACAACCGGGTCACCCTTTCCGCCTCGACCGGGGTCTGCTGCACCGAGGACAGCGCCGCCCGCTTTGCCGCCTACGGCTGGCAGGTGCTGAGCGTCGAGGACGGCAACGACCTGGATGGCATCGCGGCGGCGCTCACCCAGGCGCGCGAGGAAGTGGCCCGCCCCTCGCTCATCCTGGTGCGCACCCACCTGGGCTTCGGCTCGCCGGGGAAGCAGGACAGCTTCGAGGCGCACGGCTCCCCCCTGGGGACCGACGAGGTGCGTCGCACCAAGGAGCGTCTGGGGTGGCCGGTCGAGCCCACCTTCCTGATCCCGGACCGAGCGCTCGCCCAGTTCCGCGCCACCATCGAGCGTGGACAGCGGGCGGCCGCCGAGTGGGACCGGCTCTTCGTGGACTACCGCGAACAGCACCCCGAGACGGCGCGGGAACTCTCCCGGGTGCTGGCCGGGGAGCTCGAGGCGGGGTGGGAAGAGGCCCTTCCGAAGTTCGAGCCGGATGCCAAGGGGATGGCTACCCGGATCGCCAACGGCCGGGCGCTCAACCTGGCGGCGGGGAGGATCCCCCAGTTGCTGGGCGGCTCCGCCGACCTGGACCCCTCCACCTACACCGGGCTCAAGGGGCTCGGCGATTTCCAGTGCGGCGATTTCGTCCCGGCCGACCAGCAGGGGAGCCTGGGAGGGGGGTGGGGCCCCGCAGGTGCGAACCTGCACTTCGGGGTGCGCGAGCACGCCATGGGGGCCGCGGTGAACGGCATGGCAGCGCACGGCGGCGTGATTCCCTTTGGCGCCACCTTCCTCACCTTCTCGGACTACCTGCGTCCCACCCTGCGCCTGGCCGCGCTCTCCAAGCTCAAGGTGATCCAGTTCTTCACCCACGATTCAATCGGACTGGGCGAGGACGGCCCGACCCACCAGCCGGTGGAGCAGATCGCCAGCCTGCGCGCCATCCCGGGTCTCGTGGTGCTGCGTCCCGGTGACGCCAACGAGGCGGTGGTCGCCCTCAAGGTGGCGCTCACCCTTAAGGACCGCCCGGTGGCGCTCGTGCTGTCGCGCCAGTCGGTTCCCACCCTGGACCGCAGCACCCTCGCAGACGCCGACGGCACCGCGCGCGGCGGCTACGTCCTTGCCGAGGCGGCAGGGGGGAGCCCCGAGGTGATCCTCATCGGCACCGGATCGGAACTGCAGCTCGCCCTCGCGGCCTGGCAGACCCTGACGCGCGACGGGGTACGCGCCCGGGTGGTGTCGCTCCCCAGCTGGGAGCTCTTCGAAGAGCAGCCCGGGGAGTACCGCGACCAGGTGCTCCCGCCCCAGGTGACGCTGCGGGTCGCCGTCGAGGCGGGATCTCCCTTCGGCTGGGAACGTTACGTGGGCTCTGCCGGTGTCATCCTCGGCGTGACCCATTTCGGGGCCTCCGCGCCGGGCGAGGTAGTGCTCAACGAGTACGGCTTCACGGCCGAGCGGGTACGCGAGGCGGCGCTTGGCCTTTTGCGGCGCGCCGGCGGGGAGGGATGATGCGCATCGGGATGGCGGCGGACCATGGCGGATTTGCCCTCAAGGAAGAGCTGCGCGCCTCGCTGGGGGAGGAGGGGTACGTCGTGGTGGATTTCGGGGCGTTCCGGCTCGACGAGCGGGACGACTACCCCGACTTCGTGATCCCGCTGGCCAAGGCGCTTGCCGCGGGGGAGGTGGAGCGGGGAATCGCCCTGTGCACCAGCGGGGTCGGCGCCTCCATCGTCGCCAACAAGGTGGCAGGGGTGCGCGCCGCACTCATTCACGACGAATTTTCCGCCAGCCAGGGGGTGGAGGACGACGACCTGAACGTGATCTGCCTGGGAAGCCGGGTGGTCGACGTTTCCCAGGCCCGCCGGCTGGTGGGGCTCTTTCTGACCGCACGTTTCAGCGCGGCGGAGCGCCACCGCCGCAGGCTCGCCAAGGTGAGCCAACTCGAAAACGCCATCCGGCAGGAGGAAACACATGATGAGAGATAATCCGCTGTTGCGGCTTGAGGCCCTGGGGCAGAGCATCTGGCTCGACTTTCTGAGCCGGCGCATGCTGATCACCGGCGAGCTGGTCTCCCTGATCCAGCAGGACGGCGTGAGCGGCGTCACCTCGAATCCCGCCATCTTCGAGAAGGCCTTCTCGCAGGGAAGCGAGTACGACGAGGCGATCGCCCAGCTTGCGGTACAGGGGCGCAAGACCGGGGAGATCTACGAGGAGCTGGTGGTTGACGACATCAGGATGACTGCCGATCTGCTGCGTCCGATCTACGAGCGCAGCTCCGGGGCGGACGGGTTCGTGAGCCTCGAGGTTTCCCCGCACCTGGCCCACGACAGCGCCGGAACCATCCTCGAGGCACGGCGGCTTTGGGAGCGGGTGGATCGCCCCAACCTGTTCATCAAGGTGCCCGGCACCTGGGAGGGGCTCCCGGCGCTCCGCCAGCTGGTGCTGGAGGGGATCAACGTGAACGTGACCCTGCTCTTTGGTCTGCCGCGCTACCGGGCGGTCGTGGAGGCCTACCTGGACGGCCTTGCCGAGCGCTCGGCCAGGGGACTGCCGCTTGCCGGGGTCACCTCGGTGGCGAGCTTCTTCTTGAGCCGCATCGATGTCATGGTCGACCCGCTCCTCGAGGAGATCGCCCAGCAGGGTGGGGGCCGCGGCCAGCAGGCCGGACAGCTCATCGGGGAGACCGCCATCGCCTGCGCGAAGATCGCCCGGGCCCTGTACCGGGACATGCTGATCAGCGACCGCTTCGCGGCGCTCTCCGCACAGGGTGCCAAGCCCCAGCGGCTTTTGTGGGCCAGCACCGGCACTAAGAACCCCTCCTACAGCGACGTGAAGTACCTGGAGGCGCTGATCGGACCGGAGACCGTGAATACGGCCCCGTTGGAGACCCTGGTCGCCTACCGCGACCACGGCAGGCCCGCGCCCACCCTGGACCTTGGGCAGCAGGAGGCGCGCCAGGTGCTGCAGCGCCTCACCGAACTGGGGGTCGATCTCGACGTGGTAAGCCGTCAGCTTGAAGACGATGGGGTACAGAAGTTCATCCGCCCCTTCGACAGCCTGATGCAGGCCCTGGAGCGCAAGCGGTTGGCGGCGCTCAACCGGCAGGGGTAAGGCAGGACGCTCGCGGCCTCGGGCCGCGTGTGATCGGTCGTCGGCAGCGCAGGGGTGGTAAGGTAGAGGGAGTTGGGAAAACCAAGCGAGGTAGACGATGCAGATCGGGATGATCGGACTGGGACGCATGGGGGGGGACATGGTGCGGCGGCTTTTGGCGGCGGGGCACCACTGCCTGGTCTACGACCTGAACGCGGGTGCCGTCGAGGCCCTGGTCGAGGCCGGGGCGACCGGGGCCAAGAGCCTCTCGGAGCTGGTTGCCGGGCTCGAGTCCCCGCGCTCGCTCTGGCTCATGCTCCCCGCCGCGGTGGTCGACGAGATGCTGGCAGCGCTATTGCCGCTGCTGAGTGCGGGAGACCAGGTGATCGACGGCGGCAACTCGCACTATGCCGACGACCTCAGGCGCAGCGCCGAACTCTCCGGGCGCGGCATCGACTACCTCGACGTGGGGACGAGCGGCGGGGTCTGGGGGCGCGAGCGCGGCTACTGCCTCATGGTGGGGGGGCCGTCTGGCGCCTTCGAGCGGCTCAAACCGGTGTTCGCCGCCCTGGCGCCCGGGGCGGCCGCTGCCCCGCGCCTCGAGGCGCGCCAGGGAGAGCCGAGCGATGCCGAGCACGGTTTTCTGCACTGCGGGCCAAGCGGCGCCGGCCACTTCGTGAAGATGGTGCACAACGGCATCGAGTACGGCGTCATGGCCGCACTCGCCGAAGGGTTCAACGTCCTGCGCCACGCCGGCATCGGTGCCGAAGAGCGCAGTGCCGACGCGGAGACTGCACCCCTGAAAAACGCCCAGCTGTACCGCTACGACTTCAGGCTCGACGAGATCGCCGAACTCTGGCGCCGCGGCTCGGTGCTCTCCTCCTGGCTCGTCGACCTCGTCGCCGCGGCCCTCGCCGAGAGCCCGGAACTCGCCGAATTCCAGGGGCGGGTCTCGGACTCGGGGGAGGGGCGCTGGACCCTTCAGGCCGCCATCGACGAGGGGGTCCCCGCCTACCAGCTCTCTGCGGCGCTTTTCGGGCGCTTCGCCTCGCGGGGGAACGCCGATTTCGGTGACCGGCTGTTGTCGGCCCTGCGCCAGCAGTTCGGCGGGCACCGGGAAAAACCGGCTCCCGCAGGAGGTGATTCATGAGCCGTACCCCCTCCGACGCCTTCGTCTTCTTCGGCGCCACCGGCGACCTCGCCTATAAGCAGATCTACCCGGCGCTTGCCGGTCTCGCCGCCCGCGACCACTTCAACATCCCCTTCATCTGCATCGCCCGTTCGGGGTGGAACCTGGAGCGACTCAAGGACCGGCTCAAGGAGAGCCTCGAGCACCATGGCAACTTCAGCGAGGAGGCCTTCCGCAGGCTGAGCGAGCAGCTTGTCTACGTCGACGGCGACTACCAGGACCCCGCGACCTACGACAGACTCTGCAACGTGCTGAAGGACGCCACCCGACCGCTCTACTACCTGGCCATCCCCCCGAGCATGTTCGAGACCGTGGTGCAGGGGCTCTCCAGCACCGGGTGCCTGCGCGAGCCGCGCGTGGTGGTCGAGAAGCCCTTCGGACGCGATCTCGCCTCGGCAAAGGAGCTGAACCGGGTGCTTGCCGCCCACTTCTCCGACGACGCCATCTTCCGCATCGACCACTTCCTGGGGAAGGAGCCGGTGCAGAACATCTACTACACCCGCTTCGCCAACTCGATTCTCGAGCCGCTCTGGAACCGGAACTACATAGCGAGCGTGCAGATCACCATGGCAGAGGCCTTCGGGATGGCGGGAAGGGCCAAGTTCTACGAGGAGACCGGCGCCATCAGGGACGTCCTGCAGAACCACCTTTTGGAGATCGTCGCCTACCTCTGCATGGACCCCTCCACCGGGGACGATCCGGAAGGGATCCGCGAGGAGTGCACCCGGCTCTTGCGGGCGGTAAAGCCGCTCGACCCGGCGCACGTGGTGCGCGGCCAGTTCCGGGGCTACCGTAACGAACCGGGGGTGGCCCCGGATTCCTCGGTGGAGACCTTCGTGGCGGTGCGGCTGTTCATCGATACCTGGCGCTGGGCCGGGGTCCCCTTCTACATCCGTACCGGCAAGTGCCTCTCGGTCACCTCCACCACGGTCACCGTCGCCTTCAAGCGCCCCCCGCGCGAGACCTTCGGCGAGATCGTGCCGGCCTTCTCGAACCACCTGCGCTTCCGACTGAGTCCGGACATGATGATCGGCCTTGGGATGCGGGTCAAGGTGCCCGGCGAGCGGCGCGGTGGAGAAGACGTCGAACTGGTGGCCCTGCAGGGGGAAGGGGAGGGGATGCAGCCCTACGAGCGGCTTTTAGGCGACGCGCTCAACGGGGACACCTCGCTCTTCGCAGCCCAGGGGACCATCGAGGCCCAGTGGCGCATCGTGGACCCGATCCTGAACGACACCACGCCGCTCTACTTCTACGACCAGGGGAGCTGGGGGCCCGCCGAGGCCGAGCAGGTGATCGCCCAGGACGGCTCCTGGTTCAACCCGAAGCCCGTGGAGACCGGGGGCTAGGAGGGGAGAACCATGGTCATCGTGTACGAGGACAGGGAAGCCGTAAGCCGCGCCGCCGCCCGGCTCTTCGCCGACCAGGCCCTGCAGGGGGCCGGCGAGCGCGGCCGCTTCGCCGCGCTCCTCTCCGGAGGGGAAACCCCGCGGGGGAGCTTCGAGCTGCTCGGGCGCGAGCCGCTGCGCAGCAGCATCCCCTGGGATGCGGTGCACCTTTTCTGGGGGGACGAACGCTGGGTCCCGCTTGACGACGCGCGCAGCAACCAGGGGATGGCGCGGCGCGCCTTTATCGACCAGGTCCCCCTGAGCGAAGAACAGGTGCACGGGATTCCCTTTGCAGCCTCGCCGCAGGAGTCGGCGGCACGCTACGACCGGGAGCTGCGCGGCTACTTCGACGGCGAGCCCCCCCGCTTCGACCTGGTCTTTCTCGGGTTGGGCGCCGACGGCCACACGGCCTCGCTCTTTCCCGGCAACGCCGCGCTCAGCGAGCGCAACCGCTGGGCCTGCGAGGTCTACCGCTCCGAGGGCGATCTCTACCGGGTGACCGTGACCGCGGAGCTCATCAACCAGGCAGCCCTCGTCGTATTCCTGGTGGCAGGGCGGGAGAAGGCCGAGATCTTCTCGCGGGTGCTGGAAGGGGCCCGTCAGCCTGAGGAGCTGCCGGCCCAACTGATTCGCCCGGTAACGGGAAAACTCCTCTGGCTGGTGGACCGGGAGGCTGCCCGGCTCGTGCACCAGCATCCGGTGGTCGAGGGATCGACATCGGGAAAGGTAACGCCATGACTTTCAAGGAACTCTGTCTGGCCCGTGCGGTGTTCGGGCTGGGTGAACGTGCGACGCTCAAGGAAGTGAAGGACCGCCACCGCGAGCTGGTGAAACGGCACCATCCCGATGCCGGTAACGGTGGCGATCCCGCCCAGATACGCAAGGTCAATGCTGCCTACCGGGTACTTACCGACTACCTCACCGAGTACCGTTTCTCATTCAGCGAAGACGAATTCTATGAGCAGAATCCCGAAGAGCGTCTGCGCCGTCAGTTTATGGACGAGTCGCTCTGGACCGGCCGCTAGCTTTCTTTGTGGCTGTCGATTGTGCTGCGGTTAGAGTGCGTTAATCTATCCCCATTCTGTTTCCGCCGGGAGGAAAGACAATGCTCAACTGCGAGATAGCGATGAAGGCAGCCGAAACACTGGTCGAGCAGGTGCTCAAAGGTGCCCAGCCGACCGAAGCCCACCTAAGACAGTGCATGGAACTGCTCAGGGAGGGACTCACCGAGGTGAACCGTCCCCACCTCGCCTGGGGGAAGGGGAGTATCCAGGTGATCAGGGACGATTGGGACGACCGGCGTTGTAGCGAGGCGTTGGAGTACGTGCGGCACGAGTTGGTGCAGCGCTCGGCCGAGGCGGGGGAAAAGATCCTGGAAGATCTCCTGGTCCGGTTCGAAAAGGCGAAGCCATGCTAGCCGCGGCCAAAACGGTCATCTACGCACTGGGACGGCTGGTCCCGATCCAGCCGCAAAGCGTCGCCCAGGGGGCCCAACTCTGCCGCATCCTCCAGGGGCACCAGTTTTTCACCACCCTGGGGCGGCTCAGCAAGGCGGGCGACGATCCCGGTCAGATCGTCCGCGAGTACCAGGCGGCCAGCCGGGCGCTCAAGGAAGACACCCCCGCGGAGCGCTTCTACCTCTCGGTAAAACCGCCGGCGCTCCGCTTCGTGCGCGACCATGCCGCCGCGATAGCCGCCACAGCCCTGGAAAACGGCCACGGCATCCACTTCGACTCGCACAAATTCCAGGAGACCGACGCCACGTTGCAGCTTCTCGACGAGCTGATTGGCATGCGGCTTCCCGGCCCGCCTGGCACGAGTCCCTGGCGCTACAGCCTGTCGCTGCCGACCCGCTGGAAACGCAGCCGCGAGGATGCCCGCTGGGCCGCACAGCGCGGGGTGCGGGTGAGGTTGGTGAAGGGGGATTTTCCCGGGCCCGCCGACGAGGAGCTGGACCCGATGGAGGGGTGCCTGGAACTGGTGGACCTGGTGGCCGGCCAGGTGCCGGAACTTGCCCTGGCGAGCCACGACTGCGCGCTCGCCCTCGATACCGTCATGCACTGCAGAAAGACCGGGACCAAGGTCTCCCTCGAGCTTTTCTTCGGGCGTCCGGCAACTGCCATGCTGGCGCTCGGCAAGGACCTGGGGGTGCCGGTCGGCTTTTACGTCCCCTACGGCGAGACGCTCTCGGTCTACCTGGTGCGCGACCTGCTCGCCAACCCCCTGAAGCTGCTGCGCCCCGATGCGCTGGAGATCTTCGGCACCCACCAGACGAAACTGGCCCGCATCGCCCGGGCCCTGTGACGGGCAAAGGCCCCGGCAGCCTCGGGCGCCCTCTCAACGTACTTCCTCCGAAGCTTCGCTCTGCGCCGCGCCCTGCCACTCGCAGGTGGGATGCCCGTCCAGGTAGGATGCGGACGTGATGGTCATCAGCTTGCGGTAGCTCTCGTTCATGAAGAGCCTTCCCAGGTGGAGCGCCAGCGGGTTGATCTTCTGGTGTGCCGGGATCCTGAAGATCTTGCACCCCCGGTTGATCTTCGACTCGTCCAGACTCTTTTTGCCGCAGGGAAAACCGCGGAACAGGTAGCGGGCGCTGGATGTCGTGGCCAGCTCGCGCAGGGTGTGCACCATGAAGTCGGTGACCCGGAGACTCTGGCTCTCGGTACTGGCGAAGAAGACATCGTCGATGACGAGGTCCTCGACCTGGTAGGAGATGTCCACGGCAGCGAGCTCTCCCTGGTGGTAGGCCCCGAGGATCATGATCTTCGGGTAGTCGAAGAGCGTCTTCCCCCAGGAGGCGAAGATCTCCCGCTGGGTGCGCTCCTTCTTGTAGGTGTAGCGGGTCCGGTCGTAGAACGAGGCGTAGATCGGGTAGGCGGTCTCCACGAACTCGTCGAGGTCGAGGATGCGCCGCGCCTGGAAGTTCTCGGCGCTCTTCTTGATGACCCACTTCTGCTTGGCGGGCAGTTTCTCGGGGGCGTAGCTTTTCAGCTCGTCGTAGAGAAAGAGCTTCATGCTGGTGTTGCCGGTACAGTGATTCGGCACCAGGTGCAGGACACCGCCGATCAGGTGCGGCAGCGGGTAGCTCGCCTCTTGCGGGGGGATCAACTGGAGAGGGTAGAGGGTCCGGAAAAAATAGGGACGGGGTTCGATCCACCAGATACCCCTGGTCTTTACCACGTTGACGCCGCAGGCCTGTTGATACCCGGCCAGATCGTCCTGTGTCATCGGTTCCCAGCTCATGGTGCACTCCTTGGCTTGTCGCGCTGAGGTCTCTGGAAGTTTTGGTGTGAAAACGTTAATGATTCTACCACAGCTCCGTCCTTGAGACAGCAGTACGGCAGAAAAACCTGCAAAGAACACGCTCCCGGGGGAAGACCCGGTAATGTCGGATGCTACTGCCAGAGCAAGACCTTTATTAAGAGGAAAGCCTCTACCCTGGATCCTTGAAGGGCGGCGCGGTTCTGCTACTATGGAGAGGTTTGACCTTCCCCAGTACCTCGGATCCGGGCACTTCCTTCCCCTGCACATCTCCATCAGAAAAAGGAGCACCCAATGCCATATATCCATGTGGGCGAGGAAAATTCCGGCAGCATCGAGCTTTACTACGAAGATCACGGCACCGGCACGCCGGTTGTCCTGATCCACGGCTGGCCCTTGAGCAGTGCCTCCTGGGAGCGCCAGGTGCAGCCGCTTTTGAATGCCGGGTACCGGGTGGTCAGCTACGACCGGCGCGGCTTCGGGCACTCCTCCCGCCCCACGGTCGGGTACGACTACGACAGCTTCGCGCTCGACCTGCACCACCTGCTGACCAAGCTGGACCTGCGCCAGGCGGCCCTGGTGGGCTTCTCCATGGGGGGTGGCGAAGTGGTGCGCTACCTGGGGCGCTACGGCTCCGAACGGGTCCGGAAGGCGGTGCTGATTTCGGCGGTTCCCCCCTGCCTGCTCAAGGGGGACGACAACCCGGACGGGGTGGAGTTGAACGTCTTCGACGGGATCCGCAAGGCGATCAGCACCGACCGTCCCGCCTTTCTCTCCGGGTTCCTGGCCGACTTCTTCAACGTGGACCAGCTTGGGGGGAAAAGGGTGAGCAGCCAGGCGATCCAGTACAGCTGGAACAACGCGGTCGGCGCTTCGCCGCGCGGCACCTACGACTGCGTCGCTGCCTGGGGCACCGATTTTCGCCAGGACCTGGCAAAAATCAACATCCCGACGCTGGTGATCCATGGCGACGCGGATCGCATCCTCCCCATCAGTGCGACCGGGGTGCGCAGCCACCAGTTGATCCGGGGCTCGCACCTGGTGGTCGTGGGTGGGGGACCCCACGGCATTATCTGGACCCACGCAGAAAACGTGAACCACGAGTTGCTGCAGTTTTTGGCAGCAGCCTGATCAAAGCATCAAGGAGTTATCACATGACCGTGCGTCGCATCGCCAAGATCTTCAAGAGCCGCCCCACCATCGAGGGGGCCGGGGTACATCTCAAGCGCGCCTTCGGCTATTCGCAGGTCCCGCTCTTCGACCCCTTCCTCATGCTGGACGACTTCCACAGCGCGAACCCTGCCGAGTACCTGGCGGGGTTCCCCTGGCACCCCCACCGTGGCATCGAAACTATCACCTACGTGCTGGAAGGGGTGGTGGAACACGGCGACAGCATGGGGAACCGGGGGGTGATCGGGGCCGGCGACGTGCAGTGGATGACGGCGGGAAGCGGCATCATCCACCAGGAGATGCCCAAGGAAAGCCCCTCCGGCGTGATGTGGGGCTTCCAGTTCTGGGCGAACCTCCCGGCCGAGCGCAAGATGATGGCGCCGCGCTACCAGGAGGTGAAGGCGGCCGAGATCCCGGTTGCCACCGTGGACGGCGTGCAGGTACGGGTGGTGGCCGGCGAGGTGGCGGGGGTGCGCGGCCCGGTGCGCGACGTGGTGATTGATCCCGAGCTTCTCGACGTCTCGATCCCGGCAGGTGGGGAGTTCCGGCACCCCCTGCCCGAGGGGCACACAGCGATCGCCTATCTCCTGGACGGTGAGGGGTTCTTCGACGAGCGGCGCGACCCATTCGACGTGGAGATGGTCGGTGCCGGCTGGATGGACCTCTCCCGGCGCTGCTGCCTGGGCCCCGAGACCGTGGTGCTCTACGAGCCGGATGGGAGCGAGATCCGGGTGAGAGCCGCAGACCGCCCGGTGCGCTTTCTCTTCATCTCGGGCAAGCCGTTGCACGAGCCGGTCGCCTGGTACGGGCCGATCGTCATGAACACCCAGGACGAGCTGCGGGTCGCCTTCGACGAGTACGCCAAGGGGACCTTCGTCAAGGAGGCCGGGTCGGTGGAACTCGTCTAGCGGCGTGGCAGTACGGACCGAAACAAAAAAGGCGCCCCCTCGCGGTGGGGGGACGCCTTTTTTCGTGAGGTAATCGGAAACGCCTTACTTGACGATCACGTTGGGGGTGTTTTCCAGGGTGTGGGGCTCCATCGGTTTCAGGTTCTCGCACTCGCCGTAGCAGATCTGCAGGCGGCGCTCGCATTGCGCGAGCTGTGCCGCCTGCAGGTCAGGGTCCGGGTTCGGTTGCTGGTTCACGCAGTCGGTGTTCTCGGTCTCACAGCGCGTCCGGCATTCGCCGACATCCTCTGCGGCCAGGACGGTTCCCCAGGCCAGCAAGAGCTGGGCCAGCAGCATGACGACCACCACGCGCAACATGGCGCACCTCCTTGGACGGGTTCAGCCCGCTCAGCGGAACTTGACCCTAAGACCCACCGTGACGTTGTGGCTCTCGAAGCTGAGCCGGGTCTCTTCGGGGGTGTCGGCGTTGAAGGTCGCCTTCGAGGTGTGGAAGTAGCGGTAGCCCACGTCGAGCGAGAGTACCCGGTTCATGGCGACCTCGAAGCCGCCGCCGACCTGGTAGGCGAAGACCGCATCGTTGTCGGAGCTGTAGAGGTGGACCCCGGGGGTTCCGGTGGTGAAGTTCGTGCCGGTGGTGTCGCTCAGGTTCAGCGACGCAAAGCCCAGGCCGCCACCGAAGTACGGAGTGATCGGTCCCGGGTTGTGCAGGTCGATGAAGAGGTTACCCATCAGCGCGAGAGCCCCGACCCTGCCGTCGATGTCGCCGTAGAAGGAACCGTCGTTGCGGTCCACCAGCGACTTGATCTCGGCATTTTTGTAGGAGAGCTCGGCCTCCATGCGCATGATCCCGAAGTCGTAGCCGGCGGCGGCACCGACGTTCACGCTGGGATCGAACTCGATCCGGTCGTCCAGGTTCGGGGTGCGCAGCGGGGTGTTCGAGGAGGCGTTGGTGTTGTTGGCGATGGAGACGCCGGCAAAGCCGGTGATGTAGGGACCGGGGCGGGGCGGGGTCGCCAGGCAGACGGTCGGGGCGGCGAGGGCGATCAGGGTGATGACGGCGCACATGCTCCTTTTCATGACGAAATCTCCTTTGTCGAAGTTCTGCAGCCGGTCCTCCGATGGCTTGATCCGGCCGCAATCGTAGCTAAGTATATCGCGCTCGACTTCGGCTGCAGGTGAGACCGAAAATTTCTCATGTGCACGAGGCGCCCTCATGCGACGCTGACGAAGTCGACTCCTTCCTGCCAGCCCAGGCCCTGGGCGGTTTTACGGAACTCCTGGCGTGCGCCGCGCAGGCCGATCGCGGTGAGCATCTTTCTCCCATTAAGCTCGAGCTCCTCGGGTCGCAGCACCGGCGCACCGTGCAAAAGGCGCCCCAATTTGCGCGGATCGATGTCCAGCCAGTGTCCCACCCGGATCCCCTCGGCATCGAGGATACGCTGCCAGGCACGCGCCTCGCTGCCGGCCCCGGCCAGCACCACCTCGTCAGCCCCGTTGAGAAAGCCGAGCCGCAGGTGGTGCAGCTTGCAGCGCCTGAGAGCCTGGGCCGCGTACTCCTTGAGGGTGCGTGTGGCGCGCTCGGGGTGGTCGCGCCAGAAAAAGAGCGGTTCCCCCAGGCGGCCGAAGCGGACCCCCGCGGCCGCCATGCGCAGCCACAGGTCGTAATCCTCGGGCCACCCGAGGTCCCGGTATCCCGAAAGGCCCCGGACCAGCTCAGTGCGGGTCAGGATCGAAGGGTGCACGAAAGGGGACTCCACGAAGAGGTCCTTAAGGATCTGGTCGTGGTCGAGGAGCGCGTTTTGCCAGCTCTCGTAGTCGAGCATGCCGCGCTTGAGCCCCTCCCGCGGGAAGTGGCGGAACTCGCAGGCGACCAGTCCCGTTTCGGGGTGCTCGGCCAGGTAGGCAATCTGGCGCTTGAGCCTTTCGGGATGGCAGATGTCGTCGCCGTCCATCCGGGCCAGCAGCTCCCCCCGGCAGAGGGCGAGGCCGGCGTTCAGGGCCGGGATGAGACCGGTTCCCGGGAGCCGCAGCACCCGGACCCGGGTGTCGGCGGCCGCGGCAGCCGAGAGGATCTCGGGGGTCGCATCGCTGGAACCGTCGTCTACGGCAACGAGCTCCCAGTCGGTGTAGCTTTGGCGAAACAGCGAGGTGAGGGCGGCCGGCAGGTAGCGCGCTTCGTTGCGCACCGGCATAAGGAAGGAAACCTGGGGAGACGTGGGCATGATCCTCTTTCCATTGATGAGAGTCGCGGCACTACGGTTGCCGCCAGTTGGCAACCTCCCGGCCCAGCACCCGCTGGACCTCGTCCAAAAGGCGGCGCACGGTGAACGGCTTCTGGATGAAACCGTTCAGGTCGAGCCCCTGGAACCGGGCGGCCACCTCCTTGTGGCTGTAGCCGCTGGCCAGGAGCACCTTCACCCCGGGGCTCAGCTGGCGCAGCTGCTTGAAGACCGTGAGACCGTCCATGGTGGGCATGTTCTGGTCCAAAAGCACCAGGTCGATGCGCTGGCGCTCCCTCAGGAAGATCTCCAGGGCCCGTTCCCCGTCGCTGGCGGCGAGGGTCTGGAAGCCGAAGGCCTCGAGCATCGACATGGACAGGGTGCGCACCATCTCCTCGTCGTCCACGACCAGGACCGTCAGGGGGCGCTCCTGGCCAGCTTCGCTGAGTGCGGCCTGCGCCGCGCCGTCTCCTTGGTGCAGGGGGGCCTGCGCCGGGGCGACCGGGAAGAGCAGGCGCACCGCGGTGCCGACCCCGGGGGTGCTCTCCAGCATGATGGCCCCCTTGTGGGCACGCATGATGCCGAGGGCCGCGGACATCCCCAGACCGCGACCGGTGAACTTGGTGGTGAAGAAGGGGTCGAAGCTGCGGTACTGGGTGGCTTCGTCCATGCCGCAGCCGTTGTCGCGCACCTCGACCCAGACGTAGCGCCCCGCCGGGAGCTTCTCCTCGATCCGGCTGGCGGCGAGGCTCGCCCCGTCGAATTCCTGGGCTCCGGTCCCCAGGGTGATGGTCCCGCTGCCGCTGCCGATGGCCTCGCTGGCGTTGCGCACCAGGTTCAATACCACCTGCAGGACCTGGGTGGCGTCCGCCTGAACCGGTGGCAGCTCGGGTGAGAGGGCCGAGCTGAAGCTGATCCCCCGGGTGACGACCGCCGTGAGCATCGAGGCGTTTTCCCGGATCAACCCGCTCAGGTCGAGACGCTGCACGCTGAGCACGCCCTTTCCGGAGTAGGCGAGCATCATGCCGCTCAATTCCGAGGCCCGCACCGTGGCGATCACCGCCTGTTCCAGGTTGCGCCGGATCCCGATATCCTCGGGAAGTGCCATGAGCCCCAGGTCGAGGTTCCCCAGCACCACCTGCAAAAGGTTGTTGAAATCGTGGGCGATCCCGCCTGAGAGGACCCCGAGGCTCTCCAGCTTCTGCAGGTGCAGCGACTGGCGCTCCAGGTGCAGCCGCTCCTCTTCCATCGCCTTGCGCTCGGTGAGGTCGCGGGCGACCCCGCACAAAAACTCCTTGTCACCAAAGGAGATGTAGGCAAGCTGCACGTCGACCGGGATGCTGCGGCCGTCCCGCGTGCAGTAGTTCGACTCGTAGTGCCGGGTACGCTGGCCGCGCAGTTCGGCGAACAGCACCGGCCAGCTCTCCCTGCTGGTGGCCAGGTCGATCTCGAAGATGGTGCTGTCGAGCAGGTCGTACTGGTGGTAGCCCAGCAGCTGACAGGCCCCCTGGTTGCAGTCCACGATCCGACCGGCGGGGTCGGCCCACATGATCGGGTCCGGCACCTGGTTCAGGGACTGCTGGGCCAGGCGCAAGGATTCCTGGATCTCGATCTGCTCGGTGATGTCCCGGCTGATGCCGAAGATCCCGGCCACCTTGCCGGCGGCGTCGAACACCGGCCACTTGTTGGTGCTGATCCAGCGACGCTTCCCCTGCGGGTCACAGGTGGGGTTGATCTTGTTGAACAGCGAAACGCCGTCCTTGAAGATCTGGGCGTCCTCCTCGCTGTAGATCCGGGCCAGATCCTCCGGGAACAGTTCGCAGTCGTGCCTGCCGACCAGGTCGCGCCACTGGGGATGCCCGGTGCTGGTCGCCACGGCCTGGCTCAGGAAGCGGTAGCGCGAATCCCGGTCCTTGTAATAGACGAAATCGGAGGTGTTTTCCAGGAAATTCACGAAGTCCCGGTTCAGCTCGTTCAGTTCGGCGGTCCGCTCCAGGACGCGCTGCTCCAGGGTCTCGTTCAGGGCGCGGGTCTGCTGGATCTGTGCGGTGAGCGAGGCGGTGACCTGCTTGAAGTTGTTCATAAGCTGGCGCACTTCGGACATCGGCCGGTCGGGCCAGGCGATCTGCTGTCCGGCTGCGAGGCGCTCGGGGAGGTCGGCGGTGAGCCGGTTGATCTCCAGGAAGCGGGAGTGGAAGAGCCGGCTCAGCAGCTCGGCGACCATAAGGGCAGCGAGGAAGATCGACAGGATCAGGGCCGATTTTTTCGCGTAGTGCGCAAAGAGCTCGGAAAGGCTGGGAAGCAGCGGCTGCTCGAGGATCAGGCGCCACTCCGAGAAGCTGCCGACCCGCAACTCAATGGTGAACGCGGAACGTTTCCAGCGCTCCCAGGAGGGGACCATGCCCGGCACCGTGGGGACCCACCAGGAGAGCTGGTTTCCCAGCGGCGTGAGGCTCCCCGGACCGCGCACAAACGGTGACATCACCTCCTGGTCGTTACGGTTTGAGACGATCACCTTGCCGTGGCGGTCCAAAAGGGTGTAGCGGATCTCCCGGCTGTCGAGCGCCTGGTCCAGTATCTCGTGGGCCCGCTCCAGGTTGAGCACCCCACCCAGGTGCCCCGCGTACTCTCCCTGGATCAGTACCGGGGCCAGGATGAGCACCCGCGGGGTGCTGCTGTCGATGGTGCCCCGGACCAGTTCCGAGAGCATCGGCTCTTTGCGCTGCTGCAGCTGGGAGAAAAAGGGGCGGTGCGCGAAGTTCTTGCCCAGGTTGCTCTGCCCGAAGGGGTCGCTGGCCGGCGAGTAGGCGACGGTGATCGCGTCCCGGTTCACCAGGCCGATGCGCAGGAAGTCGTAGTCCGAGTTTCGTGCCTGGTCGAGGCGGGACTGCATCTCTTCAGGGGGGAGGGTGGCGGCAAGCTGTGCCAGGTGGGTCAGCACCCCCTTGCGTACGGTCAGCCAGTGGTCCAGGTTCAGCGACACGCGGTGCGCGTCGCGCCGCAGGGTCTCCTGGATGGTCGCAGTGGTTTGCCTGAAGTCGGCCCGGCCGCTTACCAGCAGCACGATGAGCGAGGGGAACAGCACGAAAACAGCCAGCAGTTCGTAGATGATGTCGCGGAAGGAGACCGAGATCTTGCGGGTGCCGACGGCGTAGCCGGAGAGTGCCAGGCGGGCCAGAAGGACGTTGGCCAGGCCGTTGAGCGCCAGCTTTACCATGACCACGGTGGCTTCCGCGCTCGGAAAGCTCATCCCGAAGTGGTAACTCAGGTAGGCGAGCGGCATGCCGAGGACCAGCCAGAAGACCGTGTCGGCCAGAACCATCCCCATGCGGCGCGTAAGGACGAGCCACCCCACCACCAGGGTTTCCATGGTGAGAATCAGCAGGGCGTAGGGGTGCTGCCACAGGAAACAGGTGTAGCTGCTGGCAGCGAGCGCGACGGCGACGCCGCTCCAGAGCCCGAGAAGCTGCAGTGCCAGCATCGAGAAGATGCTGCCGAAAAGGAATTCGAGACCGGGGAAAAGGGAGATGTTGAAGAAATTAGCGGCCAGACCTGCCAAGGAAAAGGCAAGCAGTAAAGCGAAGGAGTATCTGCCGTGATCGGAACCGTCCGAGGCCATAACAATTTCCGAGTAAAGGGCCGGTATCTGCAGGACAATCTAGTACAAAGTTGGCAGTCAGTTTTTGTTAGCTATATGCCTTTAAATCACAAATGTCAATATGAATACATAAGCTGTAGCTGAAATATTACTAAGAGATTCTCTGGGAAGTTCGTAAGAGATATTGTATGGGTAAAACAGGTAGAGGAGATAGGTTGTACCTTTTTTACTGTAAGATCAAAATGGTCTTTTGAGTTTTTTGTCAGCTGGGCTGCGGGTGGTATCAGTCCCTGGAGTCGGTCGATACAGTTGGGTGAGGTGGAGATTGCAGGCTGCAGTCGCCCGATGGGGCTGCAACCCGATCTCCAGCGGTTATACTTGACGGGTTTGTGCAGCAACGCTCGGTAAAGGAGGCACCATCGTGAAACTCGTCGCCATCTCAGGGGGATCGCGCGGGCTGGGACTCGCGCTCGCCAAGGGGTACCTGGAGGCAGGCTACCAGGTGGTCGAATTCTCCCGCAGCGCTCCCCACGCCTTTTCCGTGCCGGCCGATTTCAGCGACCCGGAGGGCGCACGCGCCGCGGTCGCCGCCGAGCTCGGTAGGCTGGCTGCCCTCGAGTACCAGGAGATCGTTATCGTCAACAATGCCGCGACCGTGCAGCCGATCGGTCCCACCAGCCGCAAGGAGCCCGCGGAGGTGCTGTACAGCCTCAACGTCAACGTGAGCTCGGCGGTCCTGTTCCTAAGCGAGGCGATCCGAAAGTTCCAGGCGCACCCCTGCCGCAAGACCATCGTCAACATATCCTCGGGCGCGGCGCTGAGACCCTACTACGGCTGGTCCCTGTACTGTGCCTCGAAGGCCTGCCTGGAAACCTTCGTGAGGAGCGTGGCACTGGAGCAGGGGGCCGAGCCGCACCCCTTCCTGGCTATCAGCATCGAGCCGGGGATCATCGACACCGAGATGCAGGCGGCGATCCGTGCCAGCAGCGAGCATGACTTCCCCGACCTGAAGCGTTTCGTGGAGCTCAAGCGATCCGGTGCCCTGCGTTCCGCCGAACAGGTCGCCGACGCGATCCGCAGTATCGTTCGGCAGAATCACGGCAACGGCGTACGCTACGAGGTGCGCGACTTCGCCGGGTGATCCCGGGTGAGCCTGAGCCCGGGCCGGAGCTACGAGGTTCTACGGTTCCAGCTGGGGGAGGGGGGATACCGGCCGCCGCCGTCTCGATTGCCTTCTGGGAGGGTTGTGTAATTCATTACCGGTCCTGCTTGCCGGGAAACGGGAGCAGGCTAAACTCGAGACGTATCTCAACAAGGAGGTGCCTCATGAGAAAAACGCTCGTGGAGGTGTATTTCGACTACGTTTGACCCTGGTGCTATCTCGGTACCGTGCGTACCGATCGTCTCAGCCGGGAGTACGACGTTGAGTTTCGCTGGTATGTCTTCCCGCTGCATCCCGAGACCCCGGAAGAGGGGGCCGAACTGACCGATTTGCTGAGGATCGCACCGGAGCAGCTTGGGCCGATGCAGGCGCGGGTCCGTGAGGTCGCAGCAGCGGAAGGGTTGCCCCTTGCCGAGCGCAGCCGCACTTACAACAGCCGACGCGCCCAGGAATTGGGCAAGTGGGCCGAGAGCCTGGGCAAGGGGGATGCCTGGCGCCAGGCGGTGTACCGGGCCTTCTTCGTCGAGGGGTGCAACATAGCACATGTCGAGGAGCTGGCGCGGCTTGCTGCCGAGGTGGGGCTTTCCGGAGCAGAGGCCAAGGCGGTCCTTGCCGAGGGGCGCTTCGCCGCGGCCGTCGATGCCGACTGGCAGCGTGCCGAGGAGTACGGCATCACCGCGGTGCCCAGCCACCTCTGCGAGGGGATCAGGCTGGTCGGGTTTGCAAAATACCAGGATTTCCAGCGCCTCATCGGCAGGGGATGAACGGTTTTTTCAGGGGGGTGCGAGCTTTCCACTCCCCTTGTGGAAAAACAGGGAGAAGCTGTGGATTCGTTGCCTCAATGTCACGTATCCATGGGCACTTCACCAAGTTGCACAACGATTAGGCAGCTGGTGCAAGTGCCCGTTTTTGCGTGTCAATGGCTAATTTGTGGTTCCCGCGGTTCGCGCCGCTTCGCGGACCGCCGCTTACGATCGTAACGTTTGCAAAAAAGTGGAAAACCCCGCCAGAGCGCCGGAGAATTAAGGGGGTGCCTTACTCGATGCCTTGCACTTTCTTACGCTCCACTCTGTTTGAACCTGCAAACCTATCTCTCAGTCGTTTCCTCTTACTCAATAGCACAATCTTACAACTGTGATAGCTTATAGGGAATTGGAACAAAAAGATCCCTTTGTCAGTGATCGAGTTCCGTAAAAGAATGGGGACCTGCGCTGCAAATTTGGGCAGCTGCCCTCAATAAGGCATGTTCCGTCAGCAGGCTTTCAGCATCTCTGGCGGGGGCGAGCTTTATCCTTGGTGAAAACGACGCTGATTTGGTGCTTTGAGCATCGGGTTCGTGGTACGACAGGCGGTCGGAAGCATTGGCGGAACTCTTGCAGACGGGTAGGACTATCCCCTGCGGTCGGCGCTGCTGCTGCCTGGGCATCCCGCCCGCAACTCGGGGACCTGCCTTCCCATTTTTGCAAGCGCTGTTAAAGGAGTGACGCATGTACCAGGCGGGACTGCCAGAGCAAAAGCGCAACCCCTACCACGAATTTTACGCGGACGATTTCTCGCCACGGGAGCACTACCGCCTGCTGTGGGACCATATCCGGGCCATCGGCAACAACGGTCTCGAGGCCAAGGCGCACGAAAGTCAGCTTGCCCTGCAGGCCGAGGGGGTGACGTTCACCGTCTACGGCGAGAGCGAGGAAGGGATCGAGCGGATCTGGCCCTTCGACCTGATACCGCGCATCATAACGGCCCGCGAGTGGGCCAAGATCGAGGCCGGCCTCAAGCAGCGGGTTCAGGCGCTCAACCTGTTCCTGGCCGATCTCTACGGTGATCAGCGCATCATCAGGGACGGCGTGATCCCCCCCGAGCTGATCTACCAGGGGCGCGACTTCCGCCGGGAGATCGTCGGCATCGTGCCGCCGCGCGGCATCTACACCCACATAAGCGGCATCGACATAATTCGCGACGAACAGGGCGAATTCCTGATCCTCGAGGACAACCTGCGTACCCCCTCGGGGGTCTCCTACATGATCGAGAACCGGGTCGTCGAGCGGCGTATCATGCCGGAGTTCTTCAACAAGTACCGGGTCAGGCGCGTCGAGCACTACCCGTCCTTGCTCCTGGACGCCCTGCGCTCCCTGTCGCCGCGCGGCAAAGACCAGGCGGAGGTGGTGGTGCTCACTCCAGGCATCTACAATTCCGCCTACTTCGAGCACACCTTCCTGGCCAAAGAGATGGGGGTGGAGCTTGCCGAGGGGCGCGACATGGTGACGGTGAACGACATCGTCTACCTGAAAACCACCACCGGGCTGCAGCGGGTGGACGTGATCTATCGGCGCATCGACGACGACTTTCTGGATCCCCTGGTGTTCCGTTCCGATTCCTCCCTGGGGATCGCCGGCGTCATCAACGCCTGGCGTGCCGGCAACGTGGCCATCGTCAACGCGCCGGGGAGCGGGATTGCCGACGACAAGGCGGTCTATCCCTACGTCCCGGAGATCATCCGCTACTACCTGGGGCAGCAGCCGATCCTCAACAACGTCCCCACCTACCAGATGACCAACGCGCAGGACCGCGAATACGTTTTCGACAACATGGAGCGCATGGTTATCAAGGCGGTCAGCGAGTCCGGCGGCTACGGGATGCTCATGGGCCCCTCCTCGACCCCGGCGCTGCGCAGGGAGTTCGTGGACCGGGTCCTGGAAAACCCGCGCAACTACATCGCCCAGCCGGTGGTGTACCTGTCGCGGCATGTCTGTTACATGGACGGAGAGCTGGAGGCGCGTCACCTGGACCTGCGTCCCTTTGTGATCTACGGCGAGGGGATCGAGGTGGTACCGGGAGGGCTCACCCGCGTCGCGCTCAGGAAAGGTTCGCTGGTGGTGAACTCCTCCCAGGGCGGCGGCAGCAAGGATACCTGGGTACTGGCGGAATAGAGGGCTTCTTTGTTCCAGGTTGCCAGGTCAGATGCGGGAACCTAAAACAAGACAGGGCAAAAGCGGTGCGAATTGCCAGATTAAACGCAGAAACCTAGCGCATCGGCCGGTTTGCTGGTTTAGACCCAAAACGTAGAACATAAAACCTAGAACTTGTTTTTCTTGAGGTTTTCCATGCTCAGCAGACTTGCAGATTCGATGTACTGGATGGCCCGCTACCTGGAGCGCGCCGGTGAAACCGCGCGGCTCATGGAGATCAACCTGCTCTACCTGATCGAGGCGGAGGAGGATATGAGCGAGGACGACCGGTGGCGCCCCATCCTGCAGATCGCCTCCGCGGAGGAACTCTACGAACAGCACCACGGCAGCGGCGGGATCAGCACGTCGCGGGTCCTGCAGTTCGTCGCTGCCGGACGCAACAACCCGAGCGCCATCCGAAGCTGTTTGAGGCTCTTCCGGGAAAACGCCCGGGTGGCCCGGGACCGGATTTCCAAGGAGATGTGGGAAGCGGTAAACGAGATCTGGATGTCGTTCGACGAGAGGCTCAAGGGGACGCTGACCGCGGAGCGTGCCGGCGCGCTGTTCGTCGAGCTCAGGAACCAGGTGGCCCGCTTCAACGGGCTGGTCACCTCCACCATGATGCGGGGCGAAGCCTACGCCTTTTTCCAGCTGGGTGGCTGCCTGGAACGGGCCGACATGACCTGCCGGATCCTGGACGTGAAGTACCACATCATCCTGCCGGATCTCTCCATGGTCGGCTCGGCGCTGGACTACTACCAGTGGGCGGCGCTCCTTAAGTCGCTCTCCGGCTTCGAGGCCTTCCGGCGCAGTTGTCACTCGGGGTTCCTGCCGGCGGATGTCGCCGAATTCGTGGTGCTCAATAACGACTTCCCCCGTTCGGTCGCCTTCTCGGTGGACCGGATCCGGGCGGCGCTGCAGATCATCGGCACCGACGGGAAGGAGGCGACCCGGGCCGCCTGCGACGAGCTGTGCGACAAGGTACGCCTCTCGAAGGATGAAATTTTGGCCGAGGGGCTGCACGAGTATCTCGAGGATCTCCTGCCGAGGATCGGTCGACTGCACAACTCCCTGGCCGAGGAGTTTTTCCAGTAGAGGACCACGATGCGCTACCTGATCGAACACGAAACGGCGCTTGAATATCCCGCCGCAGTACGCGAACACCACGTGGAGTTGCGCCTGGCACCGCGCGAGAACCGGCACCAGACCCTGCTCAGCTGCGAGATCCAGACGGACCCGGCGGCGGAGCTGGCGAGCTATCGGGACTACTTCGGGAACCTGGTGCACTACTTCAGCGTGATCCCGCCGCACACCCGACTGGTCACCCGCCTGCGTGCCGTGGTGGAGACCTGCAAGGAGAACCCGCTCGATTTCCTCCCCGCGCCGGCAGCAGAGCAGCGCCAGTGGCTGAAGAGCGAGCTCTCCCGCGAGCCGCGCCTCAACGACTTCGTGCTGCACCGAAGCGACGCGGTCCCCGCGGTCGGAAAGCTCGCGGAACTGCTCCCGGTGCCCCTTCCAGAGTTCGACGAGAAGGAGACCGTGCAGGACAACCTGCTCGGTCTCATGGCCTGGCTGCCGCGGGTGCTCGAGTACCGCACCGGGGCCACCGTGGTGCACGGAGCCCTCACCGATGCGCTGCGCCAGCGCGGTGGGGTCTGCCAGGACTTCGCCCACCTCTTCATCAGCGTGGCGCGTTCCTGGGGGATTCCGGCGCGCTACGTCGTAGGCTACCTGGATCCCGGGATCCACGCGGCGGGAGAACAACTGGCAACCCATGCCTGGGCCGAGGCGCTGGTGCCGGGGTGCGGGTGGCTGGGGTTCGACAGCACCAATGCCCTTTTGGTCAATGACCGTTACATCGAGGTCTGCGTCGGGCGTGATTCCCACGACGCGGCACCGCAGCGCGGCAGCTTCAAGGGTGAGAGCAGTGGCAATCAGCCAACCGTAAAGGTGAGCGTGCTGGATCAGACCCAAGAGCAGTAACAACGCAGGACCGCAAGCTGGACCACAGAGGACACTGAGGGGAACACCGAGGAACACAGGGGAAAACAAAGCGCTCTCTGGGGAAGCCTGGGGACGGTGATGTGATGTGGCAGTGCTCGAGGGGCACGCCCACCGGCTCCCCGGTTTCAGGTATCCACTCTGGTGGTGACCTTAGTCGAACTAGTTGAACATGAAGCGGAGACGACGATGTCCCAAACGGCAGGTTCTACCGAAACCTTCTTTACCATCGACCTTCCTTACTGCGAGCGCATGGAGTTGCGCCGCACCTGTTTTACCGGCGGCGACGCCCCGCGTGTCGCGGTGGTCTCGGGCATCCACGGCGACGAACTGGAAGGGCTCTACGTTTGCCACCTGCTGTCGGCCTGGCTCGAGGACCTGCTGCACCGCCGGCCCGAGGCCCTTCTGGGGACGGTCGAGCTCTACCCCGCCCTGAACACGCTGGGGCTGGACACCCTGACCCGCGGGCTGCCGGTCTTCGAAACCGACCTGAACCGTGCCTTTCCCGGCTCTTCGGGCGGTCCCTTGCCGGCCCGACTCGCCGAGGCGATCATGACAGCGCTGACCGGCGCGGCCCTGGTGGTCGACATCCACGCCAGTAACGTCTACCTGCGAGAGATCCCCCAGGTGCGCATCAACCAGGAGTTCCAGGACTCCCTGGTACCCATCGCCCGTCGTATGAACCTGGACATGATCTGGTTGCACGGGGCCTCCACCGTCCTGGAGACCACGCTCGCCCACAGTCTGAACAGCCGCTCCACCCCCTGCCTGGTGGTGGAGATGGGGGTGGGGATGCGGGTCACGCCGGAGTACTGCGAACAGCTGGTGGCAGGACTGCTGGCGGCCTGGCAGGAGCTGGGGGTGCTCGCCCCCGATCTCGAACTCCCCGCCGTGACCCACACGCCGCTCATCGCCGACGACAGCAACGTCCACTTCTTAAACGCCCAGACCTCCGGGATGTTCGTGGCCGCGGCCTCGCACTGGACCGACGTGCACCGTGGCGAGCTTTTGGGAAGCATCGTGTCCCCCTTCAGTGGCAGCACCCTCTCCGAGGTCCGCGCGCCGGTGGACGGTGTCCTGTTCACCCTGCGCGAGTATCCGCTGGTCTACGAGGGATCGCTGATGGCCCGGGTCATGGCCCGCAAAGGAGGGCGCTCATGATACGCAACCTGCTCTGCATGACGGCCCCGGTCCGCGAGGGGGTGGACATACCCTGCCACGAGCTGGGCCCGGCGGGAGCCCACCCCGCGGTCGCCCTGGTGGCGGGGTTGCACGGCGACGAGATCAACGGCATCTTCATCCTGTCGCGCCTCGCCGATTTTCTGGGGGCCGTGGAGGGAAGGTGCTATCCCACGCTGCGCCTGGCCCGGCGGGTGCTGATCATCCCGGCGGTGAACGTCCTCGGGGTGAACCAGCGTACCCGGACCTGGCCCTTCGACAAGACCGACATCAACCGGATGTTCCCGGGGAGTACCATCGGCGAGACCACGCAGAGAATCGCCTATGCCGTCCTCGAGGCGACCAAGCGCGCCGAGTTCCGCATCGACATCCACACCGCCGGGATCGACTTCGAGGATCTCCCCCAGGTGAGGCTCTACGAACCAAGCCAGGAGGAGCGGGAGGCCGCCCACTGGTTCGGGTTGCCGGCTATTCTGGAGCGCTCCCTGTCACCGGTCTTTACCACGACGCTGAAACATTCCTGGAAGGTCTGGCCCGGGCGCAGCTTTCTGCTCAGGGTAGGGCAGGGGGGGACCGTACAGCTGGAACACTGCCAGCGGGTGTTCCGCGCCCTGGTGGAGTTTCTGGGCAAGGCGGGGGTCCTGGAAGGGGTGCAGCTGTCAAATGAGGATGAGGAAACCTGTTATTTCGACCGCACCTGCTGTCATGGCGTGTATGCCACCAAGGCGGGCACCTTCGTTTCGGACCGTCCCGTGGGGCGCTGGGTGGCGGCGGGGCAGGAGATGGGGTACATCTACGACAGCTTCAACGGCAACATCGTGGAACGGGTAGTGGCGCCGGTCTCTGGCCTGCTTACCGGGATGCGCCGCCATCCGCTGCTCTTCGAAGGGGATCTCCTGCTGCAGGTGAACCGCAAGATGTAGCGTCAGCAGCTCTCCAGCTCGATCTTTTCCAGAAGCGCCAGTGCCGGAAGATCCTCCTCATTTTCGAAGAGTTCGCGGATGTTGTTGATATAGGAGTGGATCAGGAACAGCTCGTCCAGCGAGCGCCCGCCGTTGTGCTCCGGTTGTCCCACCCGGGACAATTTCTCCTTGAACTTCTCCCAAAAGGGGTTCGTCTTCTCGGGATCGTCGATGTAGCGGCGCAAGTGTGCCACCAGTTCGACGGAGTTGCGGTCCGCCTCGATGCCGGTAAAGGAGACGTAGCGGTCAGGTTTCGGGTTGTTATGCATCAATACCTCAAGCACTTCTTTCAAGTAACGTCGTCCACGCGCAGCGCAAAACTCAACTCGCAGCCAGCGAGTGCGTGGTTGCCATCCAGCGTCACCACACCTTCCTCCAGGCTGATCACCCGCATGATGCGGGACTGCCCCCCTTTGAAGTCGATACTCAGCTTCTGCCCCGGGACAACCTCTCGTTCCACCGGAAACAGACTGCAGGGCACCTTGAGGATGTTCTCCGCGCGGCGCGGCCCGTAGGCCTCATCGACGCTGAGCACCACGTTTTTGCTCTGGCCGGCACGCATGCCGATGAGCGCGCGCTCCAGTGCCGGAAAGACCTGCTCGGCACCGATGGTCACCGTGAGCGGACCGTGTTCCTCGGTGCTGTAGAAGATCGTCCCGTCATCCAGGGTGCCGATGTAGCTGAGGGTGACCTTACTTCCCTGGGTTACGCAGATCATGGGCTACTCCCGTAAGAGGACCGGCACCCGCAGGCCCCGCAGGTGCATTGGCGCAGGCCGCACTCCCGACACGCGGGGTTGAGCGGGTCCCTGCCGTCGACGGTGGCGCCGCAGTCCGGGCAGCGGTAACGGTAAAAGGCAAAGCCGCAACTGTGGCAGATCATCTGCTGCGAGAATTCCGGGTGCGGCCCTACGTGCGTCGAGCCGCAGATCAGGCAGACGCCGGCGAGTTCCGGATTACTGCGGATGCCGTCGCGGTGCTTGCGGTATTTTTCGAAGAGGCTTTTGGCTTGCTCTCGATCCAACGCCATGGTTCCCTCCCGCCCGCTAGGGGCAGCGCGGTAGCGGTTCGCTGGCCGGATGCGAGCAGGTCTGGAACTCCTTAGCGCGAGGCAGAACCTCCTCCGGGTTGGAAAAACCGATCCAGGCGTGGACCCTAGCAGGGTCGAAGCCACACATCCGGGTGCCGCCGGATTCCATGAGGGGCCGCCGGATCAAAAGGTGGTCGGCGCGCATCAGTTCGAGGGCGGCAGCGGCGTCGTAGGCCGCCGGATCGATCTCGCCGGCCTTCACCCTGGGCGAGTTCGGGTTGAACCACTGGGCTACCGGCAGGTCGCCGAAGTACGAGGTAAGCTGGGCCGCGTCCCACGGTTCCGCCAGCAGGTCGCGCACCTCGACCTGGTGTCCGGCTTGCCGCAGTGCCTCGACCTGTTTGGCCGCGGTTTGGCAGCCGAGCTTGGTGAAATAGGTGATGGTCGCCATGTCACCTCCTTTCGAAGATCTCGAGCACTTCTCCGATTTCACGCTCTGTGCCAACGAGAAAGGGTGGAGAATATGCCGTATGAACAGCTGGTTAGGGGGTTGCTGGGTGAGATGGTCGCGCCGGCCTGCCGCAAAGTTGTGCAACTGCGTCCTATCTGCCCGGTCCCTAGCCAGCGAGCGGTGTGGGAGCGAGGTGCTCAGGCGCCAAAGGGAGCCGGCAAGGGGACAAACGGAAAATCAGTCTTACGAGTATGGTGCAGAGACGCTGGGAGAGGGAAGAACCTGGAGGGAAAGGGAGAAGGGGGACAGGCCGCAGTGACTGTCCCCCTCGAGGTGTCAGTTGACGCCGATGATGACGCTGGAGGCCTTGAACATGGCGCAGGCGTGGGCGCCGACCTTCAGGCCGAGATTCTGCGAGCTGCCGTGGGTGATGACGGAGCTCACGGTATTGCCGCCGCCGATCTCGATGTCCACCTCGGTGCTCACCGGACCCTCGATGATTTTCGAAATCGTGCCGCAGAAGACGTTGCGGGCACTGGTCTTGGCATCGTGCAGGTCGGTACCGATGATGATGGAGCTTGCCTTGATGATGGCATAGGCGTCCTTGCCGGTGGTCAGCCCGAGGTTTTCGACCGCACCGTTGGTGATGACGGCGGTCAGCGGGATTCCCCCCTTCAGGGAAAGGGTGACTTCGGCATTGACGGCGCCCTTGGTAAGGTTGGTGATCGTCCCTGCGAAGGTGTTGCGTGCGCTCACTTTCATGGAGATTCTCCTCAAAAATTGGAACAGGCCGTTGCTGTCTCCCAGCCTGCTGCCCAGGTTGTCCAGGAGGGTGCGAAGCTCCCCCTGGATGATGCGATATTCGGCGATCAGCCGCTTCCCCTCGGCAGTGAGGCTGGTGCCGCCGCCACCCCTGCCGCCGGTCAGACGCTCTACCAGCGGCTTTTCCGCTAAGTTGTTGATGGTGTTGATCTGGTCCCACGCGGTCTTGTAGCTGATGCCGACCGCCCTGGCCGCCTTGGTGATGGAGCCGAGTTCATCGATCCGCTCCAGCAACTCGATGCGGTCTCCTCCCAGAAACTTGTGATCCTCGCGGTTGAACCAGAGGCTGGAATCCAGAAGTACCCCTGTTTTCTTCTTGGCCTGCATGTGCCATTGACCTCGCGTCGATGGGGTTGGTTTCTCCGGATATTCCGGATTCCATCTGGCCCATCATAGCAAAGACACAGGCATTGTAAAGGCTTGGGTAGACCGGTTTCTCTTATTCGTTTGTTGCTCTTAGTCACAACTTCTTTCGGGTACAAGAGCCTGTATAACGAGACAAGGGATGAGAAAGAGCCTGGCAGGCTGACCTGTTGCCATCTCTGGCTCAGAAGGACGGCAGATAGTCCGAACCTGCCCGACAGCTGTGCGCTGCGAAAAAAAATCTGGATGTAGAGACGCAGCTCACGTAGCTGACGGCGCCACGGACTCAGTCCCGATGATTGCGGTCCCCTTGGCTGCGCGCCACCAGGTAGTAGACGATACCCAGGATGAGCAGTGTTCCTGCGAGAAAGACCTGGGTGTTGAGCACATCGTGGCGCAGGGTGGAGATCAGGATCTCGCGGATGAGCGCGACGATGATGACGCCGATGAAGATGAGGATGTTGAACTTGCCCCCCTTAAGCGTCTTTATCTCGTTGTCCATGAGCTCGATCATCATCCAGAGGATGAGCAGGGTTCCCAGCGCCGACAGTATCCCTTTCTCGAAGTCGCCCTGGAAGATGTGCACCAGGTCCCAGAGAAAAAGCACGACCACCGAGAGCGACACCCCGATGAGTGCCAGCACCAGGATCAGGTTGAGCCCGTAGGTGAAACGCTCGGCGGCGTGGATCAGCTTGGACTCGATGCGGTGCGAGACGAACACCCGGCGCAGCTCCTCTTCCTGGTACGAGGTGCTCATGATGTCCAGGTTGATGTCCAGTATCTTCTCTGTCGCGATCCGGTACTTGCGGCGGTCCTCGATGTTGGGATAGTTCGACTGCAACATCTCGATGAGATGGCGCCGCATCACGTTCATGGCGGCGTTCACATAGTGGGCGTTGACGCCGATGCGCACGTGGGTCTGGCCGATGTGCTGCAGCGTGAGCAGGTACTCGTTGTCGTATCTGCCGCAAAAGACCGAGATCAGCCATTCGGCGTGGGTCTTTTTCAGCTTCTGCAGGTCCTGCTCGTTGCGCAGGAACTTCGCCGTCTCCGGGATCTTCAACAGGTAGTCGTAAAATGCGTCCATGAGAGCGCTGCTGTTATCGCGTACCAGCGGCAGCAGCTCGCTGAGCAGCTCGGCATCCTTTTCGGTGAAAAAATAGTGGTTCTTTACTTCCTGCATGGTCAGCATGTAGTGGTCTCCATCAAAAAAATGTGCAATGCATTCTGGTTATACAGTGGCTGGACTAAACCGGGGCCGGGCTGGATTTCGATGCACAGGTATAATCTCAGCAGCATCGTGGTGGTTGGTCTTCTTTTCCGGTGAAGGATCGTGTAAAAACTGAAGGTGCTGCAAATTCAACTGGTAGGAAAGACTAACACAGATTTGGGTTGCTGCATCTGTCAGAGAGAGTTCCACGCGTATACGTAGAAATTAACGCTCACACGTTATTGGCTGCGCAATACTCCCTTTGCCTCGTCGGGAAATGATAACTGTCTAAAAAATAATATAAAGAGACTCAAGTTTTGACAGGAACTGACGAAATTAGATTGAGAAGTTGTGCGGATTGATTTCCGGCTCGTGTGATACGTCGGCCCGTTGCCGCGGTTAGCTGCTGCGGTACCGGCGATGGAGGGGATATGCAGATTCTGGTTGCGGAGGACGATGCCGTTACCCGGCGCTTGTTGGAGGCCCATCTGGGACGCTGGGGGTTCGACGTCGTGGAGGCCCGGGACGGGAGTGAAGCCTGGCAGGTTATGCAGTCCTCGAAGGCGCCCCGGTTGGCCATCGTGGATTGGATGATGCCGGAGATTGACGGCCTGGAGCTTTGCCGCAGGATGCGCAGCGGCACCTGCGACCAGTACACCTACATCATCCTGCTGACCGCGTTGACCGGGGAAGAGAACCTCTGTGTCGGCATGGGTGCCGGAGCCGACGACTACCTCACCAAGCCGTTCAACGTGAACGAGCTTCAGGTGCGGCTGCGCGCCGGGCGAAGGATCGTCGAGCTGCAGGACCAGTTGATCACCGCGCGCGAGGCGCTGCGCGAGAAGGCCGCCCGCGACCCGCTGACGGGGTTGTGGAATCACGAGGAGATCGTCGGCTGCCTGGCCCGCGAACTGTCCCGGTCCCGGCGCAGCGGTCAACCCCTCAGCGTGGTGATGGCGGATATCGATCACTTCAAGGCGGTGAACGATCGGTACGGTCACCTGGCGGGAGACGTGGTGTTGCGCGCCGTTGCGCAGAAGATGCAGGGGCGCATGAGACCTTACGATGGCGTGGGGCGCTACGGGGGCGAAGAGTTTCTGATCGTGCTGGCGGGGTGCAGTGCCGAGAACGCCCAGGCCTTGGCGGAACGCCTGCGCCTGAGCGTCTGTCGGGAGCCGATCGATACCCCGGAGGGCTTGGTTGCAACCTCGCTGAGCCTCGGCGTCGCCACCTGCTGCGACACCTCCTGCCAACCCGCCGACCTGATTCGCTCGGCGGACCAGGCCCTGTACCGGGCCAAACGCAACGGGCGCAACCGGGTTGAGGCCAACTTCGGCCCGAAACCGGCAGCGGGAATTACTTCACCTTGCCGACCTGCATCCTGGTGATGTAGTGCAAGAGGCCGAAAACCTGAAGCAGCCAGAGCACCACGGCGATGACCACTACGGCGTTCAGGATCGACTTGATGGAACCGGCCATGGGGATGTACCGGTTGATGAGCCCTAACAAGACGCCGACCACGATCAGTACGATGATGACGTGAACAAGTGGCATGACCATCCTCCTTGAGTAAAATCCTGTAAGTTCCTGCTTTTATCCCACCATTTTCAAAGCAACTCCTCACTGTTTCTTAAGGCGCCAAAAACGCCCGGATACGTCGTTCACCGCCTGCAGTCCGCTGCGCTCGTAGGCTTTTTTGCCGTCGTGGATCACCCGGTGGATGTCGCTCAAGATCGAGGACCGATTGGCACCTTTGCTCGGAGTGGCGAGGGAGGTGTCGACCCGGGAAGCGTCGATGGTGTCGATCCCCTCGTAGATCGGCTGACTCGGTCCGGAGTCGCCGGCCCGCAGGTAATCCTGGTATTTCAGTGCAGCCTTGAGAGCAGGGTCGCGCGACGAGGCGTAGATGGTGGTGCGGATGGGGGCAGCACTGAGGCTCGGTGCCAGCTCGCTTCGGAACAGGTCGGCGTTGTGGTCCGGAGCCACCAGGACGAGTTCGCGAACCTGCCTGGCCAGATCGGGACGCTCGGAATTCAGGTAGATGAAGGCCTTGGCGAGGGCGCGGTTCCCCATGCCGTGGCCGATGAGGTAGACGTTCTTAACCCGCGTTTTCAGGGTCACTTCCTTTAGAAACTCCTTGAGATCGGGCTGTGCCCATTCCACATCCGTTTCGTCAGCCGAGAAGGCCTCGCTGCGCCCCTTGGAAGGCCAGCTGAAAAAGGCGGCTACGCCGTCGAAGTTGAGATCCTGGCTGAGCTGCGCGGTGCGCCGGGCCGCATCGGCGAAGCCTACGTTGTAGCCGTGCACGAAGATAAGCAGGTTCCGTTTGCCGGTCTTGGCGAGGGCGCTGCGCAGCTGGTTCAGGAGTTCTGTGCGCTCGCGCGGCACCACACGACGCAGGGCGGGCCGGGACGCGGTTTTTCCCGGGGTGTCCTGACCGGACGCGTTGCCGGCTTCCGGCGGGTTCAGCGGGAGCGCAATCTCGCAGGAGCCGAAACTGAGCGGGCCGCGCTTGGCGGAGAACATCTTGTAGGGATCGCTGCTGGTGGAGCGAGCCCGGTCCGTGGCGAAGAAAACCCTGACGAGCGTGAAACTCGCCTGGGGGGGCGCCTGTTGCACGGATGTCGCCGGAACCGGGGCAGGGGGTGCCGGCGCAGGCTCGGGGACTCGTGTGGTTTGGTTGGACGGCGGAGCGGGCTGTTGGGTGGGTGTTGCGTGCTGTCCGGCGAGCGGTCTGCCGCAGCTGGTGCACAGCAGCAGGACGACGAGCAGAACCAGTTTCTCCAGGTGGCGAAAACCGAGGTTATGCTGCTGGGGCTTGATCACGATGCACCTCCCGATACCTTGAAAGCTCATGAAGCGGCACGTCGAGTGTCGGAATTCCGGTCGCAGGCGGCTGCGGTCCTGGAAAAGTATAGCGTCCGATGGAGTGTTAGAAATAGCCAATGGTAAGTTTTGGCAGAGTTCCCGAGAAGGGCTGCCTGGTGTAGCAGGCGGAACCGAGGCCGTTGCCAAGTTTGACGTGAAATCCCGGGAATCCCAACACCCACTCCCTTGACAGGAGGGGGCCGGGGGGTGGGGGAAGCCGCCATCGGCCACGATGTGGCACCTTCCCCCTCACCCTGTCCCTCTCCCGCAGGGGAGAGGGGACCAGTTGGAAGACTTTTCCGGGATTCGGAAGAACTTTTGCGATTGGGGGGATACGGCCTTCCGGGCTCGGCGGACAAAAGACTTGTCAAAGCGCAGCGTATCGCTTTATAACCCCAAGGAGGCTGGAACTGGCGGAGTCACCAAAACGCGCAGAGCCAGTACTCACTTCACGCTGTGTATTGGGGAGGCTTGCCGCATTGGCACGTAGAGGTAAAGCAGTCAACAGACGCAAGGCGCCTTCCGGAGGCCGCAAAGGTCCCCTGGTAGCGCTCGTTGTGGTAGCCGTGGTCATCGCCGCCGCCATGTTTTTGCTCGAGCACGGGCGCAGTAAGACGGCTCCCGCGCCCAAGGCCGAGCATCCGGCCGCGCACCTGAAAATCCCGGCGCGCCCCGAGCCCCGGCAAGAGGCGCTCTCCAGTGCACATCCGCTTAAGCCCGAGACCAAGCCGGCCAAGCCGCACCAGGCCGCGCTGCCCCACGGCAGCGGCCCGGGGAGGCTCGCCATCATCATCGACGACATGGGAGCGAGCCCGAAGGAACTCCAGGCACTTCTTTCCATCGACCTGCCGATAACCTTCTCGGTGATCCCCAGCCTGGCCCATGCCAGGGAGGTTGCCGAAAAGGCGCATGCCGCGGGGCGCGAGGTGATGGTGCACATGCCGATGGAGCCGGAGGGGTATCCGCGCCAGCCGATGGAGAAGGTCGGGGTGCTGGTTGCCATGTCCGATGCCGAGATCGCCGACCGGGTGAACAGCTATTTCCGGAGCGTGCCGCACGCGGTGGGGGCCAACAACCACATGGGTTCACGGTTCACCCAGAGTGCCGAGAAGATGGAAGTAGTGCTCAAGGTGTTGCAGGGTAAGGGGGTGTTCTTCGTGGATTCCATGACCTCGCCGTCATCGGCCGGTCTGCGTACCGCGAAGGCCCTTGGGATACGTTGTGCGGCGCGCCAGGTTTTCCTGGACAACGTTCAGGACGAGGCACTGATCGGCAAACAGTTGGCCCAGGCGGCGGCCATAGCCCGCAAGCGCGGTTCGGCCATCGCCATCTGCCACCCCCATCCGGCGACCATCCGGGCTCTCAGGGCGATGATGCCGCAACTGGCCCGCGAGGGGATCACCTTCGTACACGCCTCGGAGCTGACCAGTTAGGAACTGGTTGAGGTTGAGAACCGCGGTGGGTAACAGTAAAGATAAAAAAGGCCTCCCGGCTCGATGCCGGGAGGCCTTTTTCCTATGCTGCTGTGCCACGTGGTGGTCAGCTCTGCAACTGTGCCACGATCTTCTTCTTCAGGCGGTTCAGTTCGCGGTAGTTCTCATCCAGCAGGATCGCCTCGGGACTCTCGCCGTTCACCGGGTGCACCAGCAAAAAGGCGTCGCGCAGTTTCCCCTCGTAGCCGGCGAGACTCCCCTGCAAAAGGGAGGTGAACTCGTCCTGCTCCGGAGCGACGGCCATGGAGTACTGCTTTTTCAGAAGCGAGGTGCCGCGCAGGTCGAAGCGGTGGAAATCGAGAATGGCCTTTTCCGGATCGCCCGGGTTCAGCACGAATACCGACTCCTGGGCGGTGTGGGCGATCATGAGCCGGGTCGGGTCGTCGGCGGAAAGCTCGCGGTCGATCTTGAACACGGCCCGGATCAGGAACTCGACGAAGCAGTCGGCTTCCATGAATCCGGAGGAGGCGCCGTCGGAACTCTCGCAGTAGTAGGAGACCTGCGACTGCTTGTCGAGCTGCGCCCCGCAGGCGAGGCACTCGCTCTTCAGGCCGGTCAGGCGGGCAAAGTAGGCTTCCTTCTTGCGGCTGTCGTCTTCGGTGAGCCACTTGTCGAACAAAAGCGAACGCGGCTCGGCGGTCCCGTAGAACTCCTCCAGCGCGGACTGCCCCAGGGCCGTGAACTGGCCGTAGACGTCGGTGCCGCGCCCGTGGGTGAGGATCGGGTAGATCCGGCCGTCCGGGTTGGTGTTCAGGCTCTCGACCTTGGGACTCTTGGAGATGAAGGTCTCCATGCAGCGGTAGCCGCGGTTGATGGCAAAGGCCTTCAGGAGCGTTTTCTGGTCCTTGAACAGGCCGTCGAACTTGATGCGCTCGTCGATGAGGCAGGGGACCAGCGACAGGCTCTTGCGGTCCAGGCCGCGCTTGTCGAAGAGTTCGAAGATGTTGCGGCAGTTGTCCATGCTCGCCATGTCCTTGATCGGCACGAAGACCCGGTCGGCTGCGTAGAGCGCGTTCTGGGTCATGATGTCGAGGTCCGGGCGGGTGTCGACGATGAGGATCCCCGGGATGTTCGAGTTGGCCAGGAGGCGGGCCAGCACCATCGGCCCCTTGAGCGACCCCTTGAGATCCGGGAGTGCGGTCGAGGAGGGAATGAAGTTCACCCCGTACTGACCGGTATGCAGGAGATCGCACCCCGGCGTTTCCAGGAGCAGGTCGGCCACGCTTCCGGTGGTCTTCTGCCCCTTGATGGCGAACATCTTGTCGATGGTGAAGTGGTTGTCGAAAGAGAAGATGGAGACGGGCAGGTTCTCGTCGAGCGCTTTCAGGAAAATCGCCAGGTTGGTTGCCAGCGTCGTCTTGCCCACCCCCCCTTTTTCCGAGGAGACGGTGATCACGTACGGGTAATTTTTCATGGCGCGCATACTAGCATCGACAGCGCGCGCCGGTCAACCGGTTTGACACCGCTCAGGGGGCGTGATAGAAACGGTGAGCCGTGCCAAAAAGGGGGAGAAATGGTGCTTTTCCGCGAACGTCGCGTCCTCACCGTCAGCGCTCTCACCTCGCTTATCCGCGACCTTCTTGAGGAAAATTTCGACCAGGTCTGGGTGGAAGGGGAGATCTCCAATTTCGCCTCGCCCCAGTCGGGGCACTGCTACTTCACCTTGAAAGACGCCGGCGCCCAACTGCGCTGCGTGATGTTCCGCACCGCCGCCCGTACCCTCAAGTTCGTCCCCAAGGACGGCATGCGGGTCCTGGTGCGTGGCCGGCTCACCCTGTTCGAGCCGCGCGGCGAGTACCAGCTGGTCGCCGAGTACCTGGAGCCGCAGGGGATCGGCGGCCTGCAGATGGCCTTCATCCAGCTCAAGGAAAAGCTCGCCCGCGAGGGGCTCTTCTCCGAACTGCACAAGCGCGAGGTCCCCAAGCTCCCCCAAAGGATCGGCGTGGTCACCTCGCCCACCGGCGCCGCCATCCGCGACATCCTCACCGTGCTCGGCCGCCGTTTTGCCAACCTGGAGATCCTGATCAACCCGGTCCGGGTGCAAGGGGAGGGGGCCGCGCAGGAGATCGCCACGGCCATCGACGACCTGAACCGCCGGGGGGGGCTCGACGTCATGATCGTCGGGCGCGGCGGCGGCTCCCTGGAAGACCTCTGGGCCTTCAACGAGGAGGTGGTGGCGCGTGCCATCCATCGCTCCAAGATCCCCGTCATTTCGGCGGTGGGGCACGAGGTAGATTTCACCATCTCCGATTTCGTGGCCGACCTGAGGGCTGCCACCCCGTCTGCCGCGGCTGAGCTGGTGGTGCGCAGCAAGAAGGAGCTCACCGCCGAGCTCGACGCCCTGGTGCACCGGCTGCAGATTGCCCAGGTGCGCCGGCTGGAGGGAACCCGCTCCCGGGTGACCGCGCTGTCGCGCCTGGTGGCCGATCCCAGCCGGATCCTGGGACACCTGAGCCAGCGCGTCGACAGCCTGGACCAGCGCCTAAGGCGCGAGGTGGACCTGACCCTGGGCGATCTGGAGGAGCGCATTGACAACCTCACCACGAGGCTGCATCAGCAAAACCCGGCACTCACCCTGCGCCGGACCCAGGAACGCCTGGGGAACCTCTCGCTGCGCCTGGAACACGCCATGACCCGGCGCATCGTGAGCGCGGGCGAGCGGCTGCGGCTGGCCTCCGGTACCCTGAACGCCGTCTCACCGCTGGCCGTCCTGGGGCGCGGCTACAGTATCGCCCGGAAACTCCCGCAGCGCTCGGTGGTGCGCGACAGCCGTGACCTCGCCCCCGGCGATCGCCTGGAACTCACCCTCGCTGCCGGCTCGGCCCTCTGCAAAGTGGAAGAGGCCAGCCCCTAGTCCCCAGTCCCCGGCCCCTGCCTCTACTGCCTTGACGCAGGGCGAACAGTCTGTATAATGGGCGTTCATTTTTTTCAAGAGAGGTTCTCATGGCTGGAGAAAAGTTCGAAACTGCTCTTAAAAAACTCGAGGATGTGGTCAAAAAACTCGAGACCGGCGACCTTTCTCTGGAAGAGTCGCTGAAAGCTTTTGAAGAGGGTGTCAAGCAGTCGGCGTTCTGCAGCAAGAAACTCAATGAGGCCGAGCGCAGGGTAGAAGTGCTCCTCAAACAGCGCGACGGCAGCTTCGTGACCAAACCGTTCGATGAGGTAGATTAAACTGCTTAAAAGAAGTAGACTCGTCTTAGTCTGCGCGTTTGACTTTGTCGCCGGGCCCGGACCGTCACCAGAACCAAAAATCCAATTCAGTTAAGTGAGATCATCCATGGACTTGAAAGCATATTTGACCGAGAGATGCCAGATCGTCGACGAGGCGCTGGACCGTTTTCTTCCCACGGCAACGGAGCTCCCCGCATCCTTGCACGGCTCCATGCGCTACTCGGTGTTCGCCGGCGGCAAGAGGGTGCGCCCGGTACTGATGCTGGCCGCCTGCGAAACGGTGGGGGGCGAGCTGAAAGCCGCACTCCCTGCTGCCTGCGCCATGGAGATGATCCACACCTATTCCCTGATCCACGACGACCTTCCGGCGATGGACGACGACGATTTCCGCAGGGGTAACCCCACCAACCACAAGGTCTACGGCGAGGCGACCGCCATCCTGGCCGGCGATGCGCTGCTCACCGAGGCCTTCATCCTGCTCTCCCGCGACGAGACTGGCGACCCGGCGGCCAAGCTCAAGGTGATCCACGAGATCGCCGCCGCCTCGGGTTCGCGCGGCATGGTAGGCGGCCAGGTGGTCGACATGGAGAGCGAAGGGAAGGGGGAAATCGACCTCGCCACCCTTTCCTACATCCACACCCACAAGACTGGCGCCCTGATCCGTGCCTCGGTACGCGCGGGGGCCATCCTGGGTGGCGCCAGCGCCGACCAGCTGAAGGCGATGACCCGCTACGCCGACGCGATCGGCCTCGCCTTCCAGATCGCCGACGACATCCTCGACGTGGAAGGGACCACCGAGGAGCTGGGCAAGGACGCAGGGAGCGACGAGGCGCGCGGCAAGGCGACCTATCCCGCGCTCATGGGTCTCGAGGCCTCCAAGCAACGCGCAGCCGAACTGGTGGATATGGCGCTCGAGGCACTCTCCGTCTTCGACGAGAAGGCCGAGCCGCTGCGCCTGATCGCCTCTTACATCGTGAAAAGGAAATCTTGATGTCGAGCATTCTGAACCGCATCACCGATCCGGCGCAGGTCAAAGGGCTCTCCCTGAAAGAGTTGGAGCAGCTGGCCGACGAGCTGCGCGCCCGGATCATCGAGGTCTGCGCCGCCAACGGCGGGCACCTGGCTCCCAGCCTCGGGGTTGTGGAGCTCACCATCGCGCTGCACCGGGTCTTCGACTCACCCAACGACAAGATCGTCTGGGACGTCGGGCACCAGGCCTACGCCCACAAGCTTTTGACCGGCCGCAACGACAACTTCGGGACGCTGCGCACCCTGAACGGCATCAGCGGTTTCCCGAAACGCGCGGAATCGCGGCATGACGTCTTCGATGTCGGCCACTCCTCGACCTCCATCTCCGCGGCCCTGGGCCTGGGCGTCGCCCGCGACTTGAGCGAGCGCCACAACAAGGTGCTCGCGGTGATCGGCGACGGTTCCATGACCGGCGGCATCGCCTTCGAGGCCTTGAACCACGCCGGCCACCTGAACAAGGACCTGGTGGTGATCCTGAACGACAACGAGATGTCCATCTCGGAGAACGTCGGGGCACTCTCCAACCTTTTGTCGCGCACCATCACCTCGGAGTTCGTGCACAAGGCCAAGAAGGACCTCGAGGCCTTCCTGGAAAAACTCCCCATGTTCGGCAAAAGCGCCCTGCAGGTCGCCAAGCGCGCCGAGGAGTCGCTCAAGGGGCTCTTCACGCCGGGGATGCTCTTCGAGGCCTTCGGTTTCGAGTACATAGGCCCCATCGACGGCCACGACATCCCGCAGCTATTGGATACCCTGGAAAGCGTGAAACGCTTCGACGACGCCGTATTGATCCACGTGCTCACCAAGAAGGGGAAAGGGTTTCCGGCCGCCGAGGCGAACCCGTCGCTGTTCCACGGGGTGGGTCCCTTCGACGCCGAGACCGGCAAGGTCCTCAAGGGGAAGGGGGGCGCCGCCTCCTACACCGGCATCTTCGGCGAGTCCATGAAAAAGCTCGCCCTGGAGAACGACAAGATCGTGGCGGTCACCGCGGCCATGCCGGACGGCACCGGGCTCTCCCCGTTTGGCAAGGAGTACCCGGAGCGCTTCTTCGACGTGGGGATCGCCGAGCAGCACGCGGTCACCTTCGCGGCCGGCCTCGCCGCCCAGGGGCTCAGGCCCGTGGTGGCGCTCTACTCCTCGTTCCTGCAGCGCGGCTACGACCAGCTGGCCCACGACGTCTGCCTGCAGGACCTGCCGGTGCTCTTCGCCATCGACCGCGCCGGCGTGGTCGGTAACGACGGTCCGACCCACCACGGCGTCTTCGACCTCTCCTACCTGCGCCTGCTGCCCGGCATCACCGTGATGGCCCCCAAGGACGAGAACGAGCTGCAGCACATGCTCTACACCGGGTTGCAGCTCCCGGGCCCCTCGGCGGTACGCTACCCGCGCGGCTCCGGCTGCGGCGTCCCCATCGACCAGATCTTCAAGGCCCTGCCGGTGGGCAAGGGGGAACTGTTGCGCCAGGGGAAAGACGGGGCGATCCTCGCGGTGGGGGCCATGGTGCAACCGGCCCGCGAGGCGGCCGAGCTGCTGGCCCAGGAAGGGATCGACGTCGCCGTCATGAACGTGCGCTTCGTGAAACCGCTGGACCGGGAACTGATCCTGTCGCTTGCCGAGACCGGGCGGCTCTTCACGGTGGAGGACAACGTGGTACAGGGGGGCTTCGGGACGTCGGTGCTCGAGCTTCTGGAAGAAGAGGATCTGACCGGTATCACGGTCACCCGCCTGGGGTATCCGGACAGCTTCGTGGAGCAGGGCGAGCAGGCCGAACTACGGGCGAGCTACGGCCTGGATGCCGCCGGCATCGCCACGAGCGTGCGGGGTGTTGTCAAGAAGGCGTGACCCGAAAGCGTGACCAAGAGGTGTGACGCGCCATGAGATCAACCGGTTCGACCTTTCTCCTGATGTTTGGGGTGCTCTGCTCCCTCCTCCTGGTGCCGGTTGGCGCAGGCGCCGGCGATGCTGCCAGCATCGGTGCCGATGCCAAGGCGCTGGTCCAGGAGGGCCAGTACGACAAGGCCATCGAGGAGCTGAGAGCCGGCTACTCGCTGTTTCCCTACAACGAGACCCTGCGCCACGACCTGGCCCAGGCCTACCTCTCGCAGGCCCAGCGCAACCTGAACCTGAGCCGCTTCACCGAGGCCGCGGAGAACTACAGCCAGGCCCGCGAGCTCTATCCCGGCGAAAGCCGCTTCACCCTGATGCGGGGCGTCGCCCTGTACTTCGCCAAGAACTTCGACTCTGCCCGCGCCGAACTGAACCAGCTCGGCGAGAGTGCCGAAGCACTCACCTACCTGGGCAAGATCTGCTACGACACCGGTGACCTGAACGGGGCGCTGGACAACTGGCGCCGGGCCGAGACGCTGGGCTCCGATCCGGGCGTAAAGAAACTGATCGCCAAGGCGGAACGGGAGCTACCCGTCGAGTCCCGGATGGACAAGGGGTACAGCTCGATGTTCGACATCACCTTCGATGCCGAACTCCCGCCCGGGCTCTCCGCCGAGGTGCTGGACGCCCTGGAGACCGCCTACAACAGCGTCGGGACCGATCTCGGGTTGTTCCCCACCGCGCGCATCCCGGTATTGCTCTACACCAAGCAGGAGTATTCCAGCGTCACCAACGGGCCGGACTGGTCCGGCGGTCTCTACGACGGCAAGATCCGCCTCCCCTTGGGCGGGGTCAGCAATATGACGCCGCAGCTGCGCGGCGTGCTGTTCCACGAATTTACCCACGTGCTGGTGGCCGAGATTACCGGCGGCAACGTCCCCACCTGGCTCAACGAGGGGCTGGCCCAGATCGAGGAGTTCAAGGAGTACGGAGCGGCCATGGCGGCGCAAGGCGCCCCCCTTGCCAAGGAGAAGCTGCTTTCTATGCGCTCGCTCTCCGGATCCTTCGTCGGACTTGATCGGGAGAGTGCCGGCCTTGCCTACCGGCAGAGCTACTCGCTCACCAGCTTCATGGTGCAGCGCTACGGCTGGTACGCCATGCAGAACGTCCTGAAAAACCTGAAGGACCGGGTGAAGATAGAGGTCGCGGTGTCGAAGGCGCTCGCGGACTGGTCGCTGGACATGCCGGCGGTGCAGCGCGAGTGGCGGGAGAGCCTGGGGCTCCCGGCCGAGGCCGCGGCACCGTAGGCGAGGGTTGAGAACCAAAAGCAAAAAGCTTCACCACAGAGGACACGGAGGGAAAAGAGCGGAGCACAGAGGAAAACCAAGCTTGAGGGTTTGTCCTGAACCCGTTTTCAGTCTTTACCCTGTGTTCCTCGCCTTTCCCTCTGCGTCCTCTGTAGTAACTCTTGTAGGTCTGTTTATGGAGAATGCGTGATATTCGGCATCGGTGTCGACATAGTTGAAATTGCCCGCTTCGAGCGCTTCCTGGAGGAGGGGAACGATCCCCTTATCCAGCGGCTCTTTACGCCCACGGAGATCGCCTACTGCGCCGGCAAAAAACGCGCGGCCCAGCACTACGCCCTGCGCTTCGCGGCCAAGGAGGCCTTCCTGAAGGCCCTGGGAACCGGGCTGCGCGACGGCATCTGCTGGAAGGACCTCGAGGTGGTGAACGACCCCTTGGGCAAACCGGAACTGAAGCTCTACGGCAAGGCGGGGGAACTCTTCCGCAGCCACGGCCTGACCTCCTGTTTCCTTTCCCTGTCCCACGACGCGGGAGCGGGGGTCGGCATGGTGGTCCTTGAAAAGTGAGGTACTCATGAAAGTGGTGACCGGCCAGGTGATGCAGCAGATGGACCAGCGTACCATCGGTGAGTTCGGGATTCCCGGTCTCACCCTCATGGAAAACGCCGGCCGGGCCTGTGCCGACGCCATTACCGAGAGCTTCGGTCCGGGCGAGGGGAGAAAGGTCCTCATCGTCGCCGGCAAGGGGAACAACGGCGGCGACGGCTACGTGATCGCCCGGCTGTTGGCCGAGCGCGGCTGGCAGGCTGCGGTACTGCTGCTGGCTCCCCCTTCCGCCATCGCCGGGGATGCCGCCGCCAACCTGGCTCTCTTGGACAAGGGGACCCTGGTCCTGCCGCCGGTGGGCGCGCCGCTGCCGCTGGAACTCTTTCGCGAGGCGACGCTGGTGGTGGATGCGCTCCTGGGGACCGGGGTGAAAAGTGAAGTCACCGGCGCTTTCCGCGACGCCATCGAGGCGATCAACGCCTCCGGCCGTCCGGTGGTGGCGGTCGACATCCCCTCCGGTGTCGACGCGGCAACCGGACGCGTCCTCGGGGTCGCGGTACGGGCCGAGTTCACCGTAACCTTTGCCCTGGCCAAACTCGGGAACGTGCTGCATCCCGGCTGCGACCTCTGCGGCCGCCTGGTGGTGGCCGACATCGGCATGCCACAGACCGTGCTGGACGGGGCCCCCGGCGTGGAGTACCTCGACCTTGCCCGGGCGCACTCCCTGATGCGCCCGCGCAGCCCGCTGGCCCACAAGGGGAGCGCGGGACACAGCCTCGTCATCGCCGGCTCGCCCGGCAAGACCGGTGCTGCGGCCATGGCGGCCAACAGTGCGCTGCGCACCGGCGGCGGCCTGGTTACCCTGGCCATCCCCGCCGCGCTGAATCCCATCCTGGAAGCCAAGACCACCGAGGTGATGACCCTGCCGGTGGGTACATCCGGGGCCACCCATCTGCAGGCCGGTGCTCTCCCTGAACTGCTGCGCGAGGCGAGTACCCGGGACGTGGTGGCACTGGGCCCGGGTATCGGCACCGCGCCCTCGACGGTCTTCCTGGTGCACTCGCTTCTGGCGGAGCTCGCCCAGCCGCTGGTCATCGATGCCGATGGGCTGAACGCCCTGGCCCAGGCTCCCGAGCGTCTTCTCACGCGCCGCGACCGGATCACCCTGCTCACCCCGCACCCTGGGGAGATGGCGCGCCTCGCCGGCTGCTCGATTCCCGAGATCGAGGCTGAGCGCAGCGCCGCCGCAGCCGACTTCGCCCGGCGCTACCAGGTGTACCTGATCCTCAAGGGGGCCCGCAGCGTCATCGCCGCTCCGGACGGCCGCATCGCCATAAACGGCAGCGGCAACCCCGGCATGGCGAGCGGCGGCATGGGGGACGTGCTGACCGGCGTGCTCGCCTCCCTGGTAGGCCAGGGGTACCAGCCCTTCGAGGCCTGCTGTCTGGCCGCCTACCTGCACGGCCTGGCCGCCGACCTGCTCCTCCCGCTCAAGGGGACCCAGGGGATGAGCGCCACCGACGTGCAGGAGAAGCTTCCCGAGGCGCTGAAGGCGGTGGCGTTTGCCACCGGCAGCACTCGATTTCACTGAACTACCTGGGACGGATGATCCTTCGCCCCCTTCGCACCTGCCCCGCAGGATTGCCACACAGGAGAATTGCTATGCTCAAGGCTAAAGATGTCATGACCAAAGAGGTCATTACCGTGCGTCCCGAAACTACCGTTGCCGAACTCGCCAAGATCTTCGCCGAGCGTCGCATCTCCAGTGCCCCGGTGGTGAACCCGGCGGGGAACCTCCTGGGGATGGTCTCCGAGACCGACCTCGTCGAACAGGACAAGAGCCTGCACATCCCGACGGTGGTCTCCATCTTCGATTGGGTCATCTACCTGGAAAGCGACAAGCGTTTCGAGCGCGAACTGCAGAAGATGACCGCCCAGACCGTTGGCGAGATCTTCTCGAAACAGCTTTTCTACGTCGCCCCGGAGGCTCCGGTGAGCGAGGTAGCGGACATCATGAGCCGCGAGAAGGTGCACGCGGTACCGGTCGTGGAGGGGGGCTGCGTGGTCGGCATCGTCGGCCGCATCGACCTGATCCGCACCATGATGGGGTAGCCGCATGTCGTGTGTGGAAACCTCAAGCGGCGCCGAGACCGTCGCTCTCGGCGCCCGGTTGGGACGGTTCCTGCTACCCGGCGATTTCGTGGCACTGGTCGGGGAGTTGGGCGCAGGGAAGACCCAGTTCGCCAAGGGGGTCGCGCAGGGGCTCGAGGTGGCGAGCGACACCCCGGTCACCAGCCCGACCTACACCATCCTGAACATCTACCAGGGGCGCATTCCGCTCTACCACTTCGACCTGTACCGGCTGCAGGGGCCCGAAGACGTCGAGAACCTGGGCTTTGACGAGTACTTCAGCGGCAACGGTGCCTGTCTGGTGGAGTGGGCGGAACGACTGGAGGAGGATCTGCCGTCCGAGATACTCACGGTCACGCTCAGCCATACCGGGCCCGAAAGCCGCAGCGTTAGCTTTACCGGCTCCGGAAAACGCGGCGAGGAGCTGGTGGCGGCGCTTTTTCCTGGGTGATACAGGCCGATGGGGAGCGCTGGGGATTGGCACCCCGTGGTCCCATTCCCCCAATGGCTTCTCCGCTTTCAAGGCCCTGTGATATGCTGTTTCTCGATGCCGTTTTCATTCTGACACCCCAGGTTTCTGACATTGCAACGCGTGGCTATTGAGTCAGTCGCTACAATTTCAGCAACGTAATACCTGATATCTCAAAAAATGTTTTGACCCAAAGGTGTAATCTTGGTAATAAAGTTGATCCAACCGCCCGAGCATGCAATGCATCGGCGCATTTACTTGTAGAGCATAAAGGAGGACGGACATGGCTTTGGTGGTCCAGAAGTACGGCGGCACCTCGATGGGGTCTGTCGAACGCATACGCAACGTCGCCAAAAGGGTGGCTAAGACCTACGACGCCGGCAACGACATGGTCGTGGTCGTCTCCGCCATGTCAGGCGAAACCAATAAGCTGGTGGCCCTGGCCAACGAGGTGTGCGAGTTCCCGGACAACCGCGAGTACGACGTACTGGTGGCAGCCGGTGAGCAGGTCTCCATCGCGCTTTTGGCCATGTGCCTCAAATCCATGGGCTACAAGGCCAAGTCCTACCTGGGCTTCCAGATCCCCATCATCACCGACTCGGCCTACAGCAAGGCCCGCATCGAAGAGATCCCGGACACCAAGGTCCGCGAAGACTTGAAAGACGGTACCATCATCATCGTGGCCGGCTTCCAGGGCGTGGACGCGACCGGCAGCATCACCACGCTGGGGCGCGGCGGCTCGGACACCTCGGCGGTCGCCATGGCCGCGGCGCTTAAAGCCGACGTCTGCGAGATCTACACCGACGTGGACGGGGTCTACACTACCGACCCCAACATGTGCAAGGACGCCAAGAAGATCGAGCGCATCTCCTATGACGAGATGCTGGAACTCGCCAGCCTGGGCGCCAAGGTGCTGCAGATCCGTTCCGTTGAATTCGCCAAAAAATACAATGTCGACGTCCATGTGCGTTCCAGCTTCAACGAGAACCTGGGCACCATGGTCACCAAGGAGGATAAAGAAATGGAAGCAGTGCTCGTCTCCGGTATCGCCTACGCCAAGGATGAAGTGAAGATCGCGGTCATGCAGGTCCCCGACAAGCCGGGTATCGCCGCCCAGATCCTCTCGCCGCTCTCCGACGCGAACATCTCGGTCGACATGATCGTCCAGAACGTAAGCGAGAACGGCCTCACCGACTTCACCTTCACCGTCGCCCAGGCGGACCTGAAGCGCGCACTCGCCATCAGCAAGGAGACCGCCGAGGCGATCTCCGCCAAGGAAGTGCTCGTCGACGAGAACATCAGCAAGGTCTCCATCGTGGGCCTCGGCATGCGCAGCCACGCCGGCGTCGCCACCACCATGTTCAAGACCCTGGCCGCCGAGGGGATCAACATCCAGATGATCTCCACCTCCGAAATCAAGATCTCGGTGGTGGTGGATGCCAAGTACACCGAGCTCGCCGTCCGCGTGCTGCACGACGCCTTCGGCCTGTCCGGCAAGTAACGACGCTCTTTAACTACAATCAAACAAGGGGCTGCGCGCGCCTGATCCGCCACTATTGGTCCGGCGGAGACGGCGCGCGTTGTCGTTTTAGGTGGAGAAGACATGAGTTTGGTCAAACTGTACGACACGACGCTGAGGGACGGAACACAGGCCGAGGACATCTCCTTTCTGGTTGAGGACAAGATCCGCATCGCGCACAAGCTGGACGAGTGCGGCATTCACTACATCGAGGGGGGGTGGCCGGGGAGCAATCCCAAGGACGTCACCTTCTTCAAGGACATCAAGAAGGAGAAACTCTCCCAGGCGAAGATCGCGGCCTTCGGCTCGACCCGCCGCGCCAAGATCACCCCGGACAAGGACCAGAACCTGCGTACCCTGGTCGCCTCCGAGGCGGACGCGGTGACCATCTTCGGCAAGAGTTGGGACTTCCAGGTCCACGAGGCGCTGCGCATCCCGCTCGAGGAGAACCTGGAGCTCATCTTCGACTCCATCGAGTACCTGAAGGCACGCATGCCGGAGGTCTTCTACGACGCCGAGCACTTCTTCGACGGCTACAAGTCGAACCCGGAGTACGCGCTTAAGACCCTGAAAGCGGCGGAGCAGGGTGGGGCGGCCTGCATCATCCTCTGCGATACCAATGGCGGCACCATGCCCTACGAGGTCGCGGCCATCGTGGAGAAGGTAAAGGCGACGGTGTCGGTCCCCTTGGGGATCCACACCCACAACGACGGCGAGTGCGCGGTGGCGAACTCCATCGTGGCAGTGCAAAGCGGCATCGTCCAGGTGCAGGGGACCATCAACGGCTTCGGGGAGCGCTGCGGCAACGCGAACCTCTGCTCCATCATCCCGGCCTTGAAGGTGAAGATGGGGGCCCAGTGCGTGAGCGACGCCCAGATGCGCCAGCTGAGGGAACTCTCCCGCTACGTCTACGAGCTTGCGAACCTGGCACCCAACAAGCACCAGCCCTACGTCGGCAACTCCGCCTTCGCCCACAAGGGGGGGGTGCACGTCTCGGCGATCCAGCGCCACCCGGAGACCTACGAGCACATGCGCCCGGAACTGGTGGGGAACACCACGCGCGTCCTGGTCTCGGACCTCTCCGGCCGCGCCAACATCCTCGCCAAGGCGACCGAGTTCAACATCAACCTCGACTCGAAGGACCCGGTCACCCTGGAGATCCTGGAAGACATCAAGGCCATGGAGAACCGCGGCTACCAGTTCGAGGGGGCCGAGGCCTCCTTCGAGCTCCTCATGAAACGCGCCCTCGGGACGCACCGCAAGTTCTTCCAGGTGGTCGGCTTCAGGGTTATCGACGAGAAACGCCACGAGGACGAGCAGCCGCTTTCCGAGGCGACCATCATGGTGAAGGTCGGCGGCAAGATCGAGCACACCGCGGCCGACGGTACCGGTCCGGTGAACGCGCTCGATAACGCGCTCAGAAAGGCGCTCGAGAAGTTCTACCCGAAACTCAAAGACGTGAAACTGCACGACTACAAGGTCCGCGTGCTGCCGGCAGGGCAGGGGACCGCATCCTCGATCCGGGTGCTCATCGAGTCGGGCGACAAGGAGAGCCGCTGGGGTACCGTCGGCGTATCCTCGAACGTCATCGAGGCCTCCTACCAGGCGCTCATCGACTCCATCGAGTACAAGCTGCACCGGGACGAGGAGACGGGCGCTAAGAAGTGATGCCGCGCGGCACGCGCTGGGCGCTCAGTTCGCTGGCGCTCCTGCTGTCGCTCGTTTTGCTGGCCAAGGGCCGTGTCTGCACCCCGAAAGGTGCGGGCACGGCCTTTGTTGCACCTGTGCCTGCAGGGGGTGTGGTGGTTCGTCTGGCAGGCGATGTGGGACGTCCCGGAGTACACCGGTTCCCTGACGGGACAACTGCCGAAACCGCCATTAAAATGACGGTCGGTGCCCGGAGCTTGACAGGTGTTTCAAGCGTGGTAGCGGGGCGCCGCTTGACCTCCGGCGACCTGGTGACGGTTCACTCCGCCAACGGTCAACCCCACGTTGTTACGGTGGAAACCATGCCAGTGCAGGAGCGGATGCTGCTGGGGATCCCTCTCGATCCCGACCGGATGACGCGAGAGGAGTGGGCCGCACTGCCGGGAATCGGACCGGTTCTGGCGGAGAGAATTGAGACCGAGCGTCACAAAAATGGCGTTTTCCGCTCCCTGGCAGGGGTTGCTCGGGTGCCGGGGATAGGGCCTGGGAAGCTTAAAACGTTACAGCGCTACTTTTAATGGTCTGTAACCTCTCTAGTTACCGAGGTTCCAATCTTTGGTTAGATTACAAAGTCCACATAAACCCCTTCTTGGCATGTTAGATGAATTATACCTGCTCACATGAAGCCCTTTAATCATTCCTGTGGGGAGGTACATAGTTATGAAATGCCCGAAATGCAAAGGACGTATGTTCGCCGAGAAATACTACGATTTCGTTAGATCCTTCGACGCCTGGAAATGCACCTGCTGCGGTGAGGTCCTCGATCCGACCATCCTCGCCAACAGGGCCCGCAACTTCAACAGCCTGATCGGCTGATTCCCTCTGCCGGACCAAACACACGAGACGGGACCCCCAATCGGGCCCCGTCTCGTGTGTTCAGGCTCCGCATCCGGAATCCGGCCACCCGTTCCACCCCGCCATCCCGACCTCCGGCGGGGTAGGGGCGTCGCCTCGAGCGCCTTCCCTAACCCGCACCAGGTAACCCAATCATAGAAAACCTTAAAATTATGACTTGACACTGAGAAATCTCTTCGCTATAAAAGGGATAAATTTGGTCCTAAAGGTGCTTTTATGATGGAGCTGACCCGCAAGGGAGAATACGCAATACGGGGAATCATCTACCTGGCGCAGCAGCCGCCCGGGCGGGTATCGCTGATCAGCGAGATTGCCGCGGCCTCCGACGTGCCGCAGACCTTCCTTGCCAAGATCTTCCAAAGCTTCGCCAAGCTCGGGCTGGTCACCTCGTCGCGCGGCACCGGCGGCGGCTTCGTGCTGGCGCGCCCGGCCTCGGCCATCACCCTGCGCGAAGTGGTCGAGGCGGTGGAGGGACCGATCCTTCCCAACCGCTGCCTGATTGGCAACTCCTGCGACCGCGGCGGCCCGTGCCTGGTGCACGGCGTCTGGAGAACGGTGCAGACCGAGGTGGTCAACATCCTGGATGGCGTGACCATCGAAACCCTCGCACGTACCCGCGAAAGCTAAAAAAATTTGCCTGTAAATGGGAGTAAAAAGATCCGGTTTATTCTGTAAACGCTTTTGGAACACCCGGCACCACCACATCACCTGAGTAATGAGGACTGTTATGTCGATGCCCGCCCAGCCCTATCCCAAGCCGCAGACCACCTTCTGCCTGACTCTCAGGCGCCGCCCCGCCAGCTGCCGGGAGTTGCCGGCGTGAGAGTGGCACCCCGCGAGCTCTTCGCCTTCTACCGGGACGGCTTTCGTTCCATGGTCCTGGGGCGCACGCTGTGGAAGATCATCCTCATCAAACTCTTCCTGATGTTCGCCGTCCTGAAGCTCTTCTTCTTTTCCGACAACCTGGAGAAGAACTTCCACAGCGATGCGGAGCGCTCCGCGCACGTCCTTGACAACCTGACCCGCGGCGCAGCCCGGTAAACCGACGATCACAGGCCTTAGGGCTTGCAGCATAGACAAAGGCGGGTGCCCACCCGCCGAACTTACACAAAGGAGGGGTAAAGTGGGAAATGATATTCTGATGACGGTGAACTGGTCCCGTGCGCAATTCGCGCTCACCGCCATGTATCACTGGATCTTCGTGCCGTTGACCCTCGGGTTGTCCTTTCTGGTGGCCTTTTTCGAGTCCATCTACGTAAAGACCGGCGACGAGAGCTGGAAGAAGCTCACCAAGTTCTGGATGACGCTCTTCGGCATCAACTTCGCCATCGGCGTCGCCACCGGCATCATCATGGAGTTCCAGTTCGGCACCAACTGGTCCAACTACTCCTGGATGGTGGGGGACATCTTCGGCGCGCCGCTTGCCGTGGAGGGGATCTTCGCCTTCTTCCTGGAAGCGACCTTCTTCGCCGTGATGTTCTTCGGCTGGGAGCGTGCCTCGAAAAGGTTCCACCTCTTCTCGACCTGGATGGTGGCCATCGGCTCGAACCTCTCCGCGGTCTGGATCCTGGTGGCCAACGGCTGGATGCAGAACCCCGTCGCCATGGCCTTCAACCCGGACAAGGCGCGCTTCGAGATGCAGAACTTCTTCGACGTGGCGCTCTCGCCCACCGCGGTACAGAAATTCACCCACACCACCAGCTCCTCGTTCCTGCTCGCCTCGCTCTTCGTCATGGGGATCTCCGGCTTGTTCCTGCTGCAGAACCGCCACAAGGAGATGGCCAAGCGCTCCATGGTGGTTGCCTCGGTGCTCGGCCTGGTCTCCTCGGGCTTTGCCGCCTTCAACGGTGACGAGTCCGCCTTCCACATCGCGCACCGCCAGCCGATGAAGCTTGCCGCCATGGAAGGACTCTACACCGGGACCGAAAAGGCCCCGATTGTCGCCATGGGTATCATCAACCCGGACAAGAAGCCGGGTGACAACCTCCCCGCCTTCAAGCAGGAGGTGATCGTCCCAGGCATGCTGTCGCTGCTTGCCAACCGCGATCCCAACAGCTTTGTCCCCGGCATCAACGACCTGGTCTACGGCAACCCGACCAGGAAGATCGTCGGTGCCCAGGAACGCATCGCTTCCGGCAAGATCGCCGTTGCGGAACTCGCCAAGTACAAGGAGGCCAAAAAGGCCGGCGACCAGGCGGGAGCCCAGGCGGCGCTCGCCCTCTTTAACCAGCACAAGGACAACCTGGGCTACGGCTACCTGAACCGTCCCGAAGAGGCGGTTCCGCCGGTCGCGCTCACCTTCTACGCCTTCCACATCATGGTGGGGCTCGGCACCTTCTTCCCGATCGTCTTTCTCTGCGTGCTCTTCTGCTCGGTGCGCGGCACCCTGGAGAACCACCGCTGGCTCTCGGCCATCTGCTTTGCCTGCCTGTTTTTAGGCTACGTCGCCTCGCAGGCCGGTTGGGTCGTCGCCGAGGTGGGGCGTCAGCCCTGGGCCATCGAGGGGCTTCTGCCGGTGGGGGTAGCCAGCACGGCCATCGCCGCGGGGAGCGTCAAGACTACCTTCTTCATCTTCCTTTTCCTGTTCACCGGGCTTTTGATCGCCGAGATCGGCATCATGGTGAAACAGATCAAGATCGGACCGGAGGCCTAAACGATGATCGGTAACCTGGATATCACTGTGCTGCAGCAGCTTTGGTGGCTGATCGCCTCGGTCGTCGGCTCCCTGTTCCTCATGCTCACCTTCGTGCAGGGGGGGCAGACCCTGATCTTCACCCTGCCTGCCTCCGAGGAGGAGAAGTCGCTCATCGTCAACGCCATGGGGCGCAAGTGGGAACTTACCTTCACCACGCTGGTGCTCTTCGGCGGGGCGCTCTTCGCCGCCTTCCCGCTCTTCTACGCCACGAGCTTCGGCGGCGCCTACTGGGTCTGGATGCTGATCCTGTTCACCTTCGTGCTCCAGGCGGTCTCCTACGAGTACCGCAAGAAGCCGAACAACGTCCTGGGCGCGCGCACCTATGAGATCTTCATGTTCTTAAACGGCAGCGTGGGGATTCTCTTGATCGGCGCAGCGGTTGGGACCTTCTTCACCGGATCCCGCTTCTCGCTCGGGACCTACAACCAGGTCACCTGGGGGACCCCTTATCACGGTCTGGAGGCCGCGCTCAACTACTTCAACGTCGCCTTCGGCCTGTTCCTGGTCTTCCTGGCCCGCACCCTGGGTGCGCTCTACCTGGTGAATCACGTGAACCACGAGGCCCTGGTGGCCCGGGCCCGCAAGGCGAGCCTGATCAACCTGGCGCTCTCGCTCCCCTTCCTGTTGACCGTCCTCTACGGGCTTCTCACCATGCCCGGGTTCGCGGTCGATCCGGCAACCGGTGTGGTCTCCCTGGAGCAGGGGAAGTACCTGCACAACCTCTTGGGAATGCCGATCGTCCTGGTGCTGCTCCTGGTGGGGTTGGTCTCGGTGGTCTGGGGGGTGGTTGCTACGGCGCTGCTCAACAAAAACCGTGGCATCTGGTTCGGGGGGCTCGGTACGGTGCTGGTGGGTCTTGCGGTTTTCTCGCTGGCAGGCTACCATGGAACCGCATTCTACCCGTCGCTCACCGACCTGCAGTCGAGTCTTACTATCTACAACGCCTCGAGCAGCAAGTTCACCTTGACGGTGATGAGCTACGTGGCCCTGGGCGTTCCCTTCGTCTTGGCGTACGTCGCCTACGTGTGGCGGGTGATGGACTCCAAGCAGCTCACCCTGGCGGAGCTGACTACTGGTGAAGACGCCAGGAAGATGTACTGACCCTATTTGGAGGTAAAACCAATGAACAGTGTACTTTTGATCGGGTGGTTGTTGGTATTGTCCGTTTCCTACGGTAGCGCGTTGTTCGTACTCAACAAGGCGGACCTGCTGTAGAAGAGAAGGCGCAGGGGGGCACACCCCCTGCGCCTGTTGTTGTTTCAGGGGGGCTGTGGCGCCCAACACCGGCCTCATGCAACTCCATCGTTTCAAGGGGTTAGAGTCCAAGCCCCCGGTTGAAAAGGAAATTCTCTGTTGACAAGCTCCGCCCCCCTTTGTTACCTTACCTCTTTCTTGCGTGCCGGGTGGCATGGCGCTCGCATCGCGGGCGCCGCTCGGGATGCAGGCTTGCCCGTGCATGCCCCACATTCCGTCGCCGTTTTCCCACCCGATGACATGCAGAAAGCATTGCGGCAGCTAACCTGCCTATAACGACAAAGAGAGGGTTTACCATGCAGATCAGTGTCGAGTCGCTTAGCAGCATTAAGAAGAAGATAAGCTTCAAGATCCCGGCCGAGAAGGTCTCCGCCGAGGTCGACAAGGCTTATGCCGAAATACGCAAGCACGCTTCCGTCAAGGGGTTCCGCAAGGGGAAGGTTCCCATGGGGCTCATCGAGAAGCACTATGGCGACAAGATGGCTGACGACGTGATGAAGAGCCTGGTAAACCAGACCCTGTACCAGGGGCTGCAGGAGAATGGGCTGAACCCGGTTTCCTACCCGGCCATCGAAAACGACGAACTGAAGCCGGGCGAAGCGTTCAGCTACTCGGCAACCATCGAGGTCTACCCCGAGATCGAGGTGAAGGACTACGTTGGCCTGGAAGTGCAAAAAGAGATCCTGGTCCTGGACGACCAGGCGGTGAACCAGCGCCTGCGCGAGATGCAGGAGAGCATGGCCCAGCTCGTCCCGGCAGCCGAAGGGCACGCCGCCAAGCTTGGCGACTTCGTCATCTTCGATTTCCTCGGTTCCATCGACGGCGTGCCGTTTGAGGGTGGCAAGGCGGAAGACTTCCAGCTCGAGCTGGGGAGCGGCCGTTTCATCCCGGGCTTCGAGGACCAGATGGTCGGCATGACCGCCGGCACCCAGGGGACCGTGAAGGTGAACTTCCCGGAGAACTACGGCGCGCAGGAATTGGCCGGCAAGCCCGCCGAGTTCGCCGTCACCGTGAAAGAGATCAAGGTGAAGGAGCTTCCCGAGCTGAACGACGATTTTGCCAAGGAGTTCGGCGAGGAGTTCGAGACCCTGGATGCCCTGAAGGCGAAACTCGCCGAGTACCAGAAGGCCCAGGAGGAGCAGCGCGTCAACACCGAACTGCGCGAACGTGTCATCAAGGCGCTCATCGAGAAGAACCCGCTCGAGGTCCCCGAGGCGCTGGTGGACCGTCAGGCGCAGGGGATGCTGGAAGACACCAAGCGGCGTCTGGCCCAGCAGCGCATGAGCCTGGAAATGATGGGGCTCACCGAGGACGCCTACAAGGTCCAGTTCAGGGATGTGGCCGTGGACCAGGTAAAAGGTTCTATGCTTTTGGACGCGGTTGCCGATAAGGAAAACATCACGGTAACCGAGGAAGACCTGGCCGAGCAGGTGAAGGTGATCGCCGAGCAGGCGAACCAGGATCTTGAGAAGGTCAAAGGGCTCTACCAGAACAACCCGCGTGCCCTGGAAAGCCTGAAGATCCAGATGAAGGAAGACAAGGCGATCCTCTTCGTGGTCGATAAGGCGAAGGTGACCGAGGTTGCCAAGGAAGAACTCAACAAGTAGTTAAAGAGGAGCGTCCCATGCTTGTACCGATAGTTGTGGAGCAGACCGGCCGCGGCGAGAGATCCTACGACATCTATTCCCGTCTCTTGAAGGACCGGATCATCTTCCTGGGCGGCCCCATCGACGACAACGTCGCCAACCTGGTCATCGCCCAGCTCCTCTTTTTGGAGGCCGAGGACCCGGACAAGGACATCCACCTCTACATCAACTCCCCCGGCGGAGTGGTCACGGCCGGCATGGCGATCTACGACACCATGCGCTACATCAAGGCGCCGGTCTCCACCATCTGCATCGGGCAGGCGGCCTCCATGGGGGCCTTCCTGCTCTCCGGCGGCGAGAAGGGGAAACGTTTCGCCCTGGCCAACGCGCGGATCATGATCCACCAGCCGATCGGCGGATTCCAGGGACAGGCCTCGGATATCCACATCCACGCCAAGGAGATCCTGCGCATGAAGGTGCAGCTGAACGAACTCCTTGCCGAGCATACCGGCCAGACGGTGGCCAAGGTCGAGGCCGACACCGAGCGCGACTACTTTATGTCGGGCGATGAGGCCAAGACATATGGTATTATAGATGCAATAGTGACCAGGAACGTGGTCACGGGAGGTGCCTCGTGAGCAGAAGAGACGACCGAAGCGACACCCTGATCTGTTCTTTTTGCGGTAAGAGCCAGGAAGAGGTTAAGAAGCTGATTGCCGGGCCGACGGTCTACATCTGCGACGAATGCATCGAACTGTGCAACGACATCATCGCGGAAGAGTCCAAGCTCGAAGATGCTTCCGGCACCGACGTCAAGAAGCTCCCCAAGCCGCAGGAGATCAAGGAAGTACTGGACGAGTACGTGATCGGCCAGGGGCGGGCCAAGAAGGTCCTCGCCGTCGCCGTGTACAACCACTACAAGAGGGTCGAGGCGGTCACCAAGCCCGGTGACGTCGAGATGCAGAAGTCGAACATCCTCCTCTTGGGGCCGACCGGCAGCGGTAAGACGCTCCTGGCCCAGACGCTGGCCCGCATCCTCAAGGTCCCCTTCGCGATGGCGGATGCCACCAACCTGACCGAGGCGGGCTACGTCGGCGAGGATGTGGAGAACATCATCCTGACGCTGCTGCAAAACGCCGACTACGACGTCGAGAAGGCCCAGAAGGGTATCATCTACATCGACGAGATCGACAAGATCGCACGCAAGTCGGACTCCCCCTCCATCACCCGTGATGTCTCGGGCGAGGGTGTGCAGCAGGCGCTGTTGAAGATCATCGAGGGGACCATCGCAAGCGTGCCGCCCAAGGGGGGCCGCAAGCACCCGCAGCAGGAGTTCCTCAAGGTGGACACCACCAACATCCTGTTCATCTGCGGCGGTGCCTTCCCGGGGCTCGACAAGATCATCGAGCAGCGTATCGGCATCAAGACCCTGGGCTTTGGCGCCGACGTGAAGAAGAAGGTCGAGAAGAAGGCGGGCGAGCTCCTGGCCGGCGTGACTCCCGAGGACCTTCTGAAGTTCGGCTTCATCCCCGAGTTCGTCGGGCGTCTCCCCATGCTCGCCTCCCTCACGGAGCTGGACGAGGAGGCCATGGTGCAGATCCTCAAGGAGCCCAAAAACGCGCTCATCAAGCAGTACCAGAAGCTCTTCGAGATGGAGCACGTGAAGCTCAAGTTCACCGACGGCTCGCTCATCGCCATCGCCCGCGAGGCCTTGAAGCGTAAGACCGGCGCCCGCGGCCTGCGCTCCATCCTGGAAAACGCCATGCTGGACATCATGTACGAGATCCCGTCCCAGGCCATGGTGAAGGAAGTTGTTATCTCCGAAGAGGTGATCTACAACAAGGAAAAGCCGATCATCGTCTACGAAAGCGTGGCGGAAAGCGCCTAGCCTACAGGACCACATGACCAATCAAAAAAGCACCACCGGCAGTCGCACAAAGAGGGGGAAACCGGAAAGGTTCCCTCTCTTTCCGTTACGGGACATCGTCATCTTCCCGCACATGGTGATCCCGCTCTTTGTGGGGCGCGAGAAGTCCGTGCTCGCCCTCGAGGCGGCCATGGCGGACCACGAGAAGCGGATCCTGCTCGCCACCCAGAAGGACGCCAAGACCGAGGAACCGGGCCCGGAGGACATCTACCAGGTCGGCACCATCTGCCAGATCATCCAGCTCCTGAAGCTCCCGGACGGGACTGTGAAGGTGCTGGTGGAAGGGAAGCAGCGCGGTCTCATCTCCGAGTTCCTCCGCGAGGAGGGGTACTTCGAGGTCGAGGTGCGCGAAGTTGCCGAGCCGGCCGCCAAGGGGAGCGAGATCGAGGCCCTGAAGCGCGGGGTGGTCGCGAGCTTCGAGAACTACGTGGGGCTCACCACCTCGGTTCCCGCCGAGGTGCTGCAGACGGTAACCGCGATCGGCGACCCCTCCCGGCTGGCCGACTCGATCGTCCCCCACCTGAACCTCAAGGTTCCCCAGAAGCAGGAGCTCCTGGCCATCGCGGCGCCGGCCAAGCGCATGGAGCGGCTCTTGGAGCTCATGGGCGCCGAGATCGAGATCCTGCAGATCGAGAAGAAGATCCACGCCCGGGTCAAGCAGCAGATGGAGAAGACCCAGAAGGATTACTACCTGAACGAGCAGATCAGGGCGATCCAGAAGGAGCTGGGAGGGAAGGACGAGTTCAAGCAGGAACTGCGCGAGCTGGAGGCGAAGGCGGCCAAGCTGGCGCTTCCGGAGCCGGCTCGCGAGAAGGTGCTCGGCGAGATCAAGAAGCTCAGGCTCATGTCCCCCATGTCTGCGGAGTCCGCGGTCCTGAGGAACTACGTGGACTGGGTGCTGGCACTTCCCTGGGGGGTACTGAGCGAGGAGAAGTCGGATCTTGCCCGTGCGCGCCAGCGGCTGGACGCCGACCACTACGGTCTCGAAAAGGTGAAGCAGCGCATCCTCGAGTACCTCTGCGTGAACACCCTGGTCTCCAACCTGAAAGGCCCGATTCTCTGCCTGGTGGGTCCTCCGGGGGTCGGCAAGACCTCGCTGGCCCGCTCCATCGCCGAGGCGACCGGCCGCAACTTCGTGAAGGTTTCGCTGGGCGGGGTGCGCGACGAGGCAGAGATCCGCGGCCACCGGCGCACCTACGTGGGGGCCATGCCGGGGCGCATCATCCAGAGCCTCAAGAAGTGCAAGAGTTCGAACCCGGTGTTCCTTTTGGACGAGATCGACAAGATGACCTCGGACTTCCGCGGCGACCCGTCGGCGGCGCTTCTCGAGGTGCTCGATCCCGAGCAGAACGCAACCTTCAACGACCACTTCCTGGACCTGGACTACGACCTCTCCCGGGTCATGTTCATCACCACGGCGAACTCCAGCCACTCGATCCCGCGCCCGCTTTTGGACCGCATGGAGATCGTCAGGATCGAGGGGTACACCGAGCTGGAAAAGCTCGCCATCGCGCGCCAGTACCTGGTTCCCAAGCAGGCCAGGCAAAACGGCGTGGCTAGGAAGGGGGGGAGCTTCTCCGATGCGGCCCTCCTGGAGATCATCCGCCGCTACACCCGGGAGGCCGGCGTGCGTACCCTGGAACGGGAGATCGGTGCGGTCTGCCGCAAGATCGCCTTTGGCGCGGCCGGGGGGGTGAAGCCCAAGCGCCAGGTGCAGCCCAAGATGATCGCCGAGTACCTCGGCGTGCCGCGCTACAAGCACGGCGTTGCCCCCGGAGAGGACGCAATCGGCCTGGTGACCGGGCTTGCCTGGACCGAGGTGGGGGGCGAGCTTTTGAACATCGAGGTGGTGACCCTTCCCGGCAAGGGGAAACTCACCGTGACCGGCAAGCTCGGCGAGGTGATGCAGGAATCCGCCCAGGCGGCGATGACCTACGTGCGCAGCCGGGGGGAGCTCCTCGGCTTTGCCCGGGACTTCTACCAGCACCTCGACATCCACATCCACGTCCCGGAAGGGGCGATTCCCAAGGACGGCCCCTCAGCCGGTATCGCCATGGCCTGTGCGCTTACCTCCGCGCTCACCCGGCGCCCGGTGCGCCGCGACATCGCCATGACCGGCGAGATCACCCTGCGCGGCAGCGTGCTCCCCATCGGCGGCCTCAAGGAGAAACTGCTCGCGGCCGGGCGTGGCGGGATCCGTACCGTCCTCATCCCGAAGGACAACGAGAAGGACCTGGTCGAGGTGCCGCAGGAGATCAGCGCCGGACTCAGCATCGTTCCCGTCGCCCACATGGACGAGGTTTTGAGCCATGCCCTGCTCGCCCCGGAGCCGCTGCCGGCGGGTGTGCACTACGCCGAGCCCGTTCCGGCGGACGAGAAAAATTTAGGGGCTCCGCATTAAAAAGTGGTTGACAGCTTTGACAGGGCTCTGGTATAAGGTTGCTTCACTTTGCGATGCAGTCCCAGGAGGGTTAGATGAACAAGGCAGAACTGGTAAACGCCATTGCCGAGCAGGCCAAGATCACCAAGGTTGACGCAGACAAGGCCCTCAACGGTCTCCTCGACGCGCTGACCAACTGCCTCGCCGCTGGCGACAAGCTGACCCTGGTTGGTTTCGGTACCTTCTCGGTTGCCTCCCGCGCCGCACGTACCGGCCAGAACCCGCAGACCGGCAAGAAGATCGAAATCGCCGCCTCGGTGACCCCTAAGTTCAAGCCGGGCAACACCCTGAAGGCTGCGGTCAACGGGAAATAAGCAGTACACCAATAGCAGTTCGGAAGCACATGCGGGGTTGTAGCTCAGTCGGTTAGAGTGCCAGCCTGTCACGCTGGAAGTCGCGGGTTCGAGCCCCGTCAACCCCGCCAACATATACATGGGTGAATAGCTCAGCTGGGAGAGCGCCAGCCTTACAAGCTGGATGTCGGGGGTTCGATCCCCTCTTCACCCACCACATATGTGCTCCTTCACCATCGCGACCGATCCCCCCGGCCGGTCGCCTGCAGTACACAGTTTCATCATGGGGTTGTAGCTCAGTCGGTTAGAGTGCCAGCCTGTCACGCTGGAAGTCGCGGGTTCGAGCCCCGTCAACCCCGCCATCGAAACCGTAAAAGGCCGTCCCTTCCCGGACGGCCTTTTTGCGTGGCGCGCCGGGCGGGGGGACTCGCACCGCCTGCGCCCTTTAGCTTGACTTGATTAACTCAAATCGTTTATCCTCACCCTGTCCGAGCCGGTCTGCGTCGGGCACTGCACGGTGCGGTTCCCCGGTCTGCAGGTCCCTAACTCTTCAGGAAAAGCGAGTCCTCCTTGAAAGCTGTCGTAGTAATCCCTACCTACAACGAACGTGACAATCTGGAGCGCCTGGCCGCCCAGGTCCTGGCCCAGGATCCGGCGATCCACCTCCTGGTGGTGGACGACAACTCCCCCGACGGCACGGGGGCGCTCGCCGACCGTCTGGCCGCCGAGACCGGACGGGTGAGCGTTTTGCACCGTGCCGGCAAGATGGGACTCGGTTCCGCGTACCGCGAGGGATTTCGGGTGGCGCTCGACATGGGTGCCGACTACATCGTGCAGATGGACGCCGATTTTTCCCACGATCCCGCGATTCTGCCGCTTTTTTTCGAGAAGTTGCGCGAGTGCGATTTCGTCATCGGTTCGCGCTACCTGAACGGGGTGAGCGTGGTCAACTGGCCGCTGCGCCGCCTGATGCTGAGTTACTTCGCGAGCGTCTACACCCGGGTGATTACCGGGCTCACCCTTAAGGACTGCACCGCCGGCTTCAAGTGCTTCAAGCGCGCGGTGTTGGAAGCGATCGAGCTGGACCAGGTCCGCTCCGACGGCTATTCCTTCCAGATCGAGATGAACTTCCGCTGCGTCGAGAAGGGGTTCAAGGGTGCCGAGATCCCCATCATCTTCATCGACCGCCATGCCGGCACCTCGAAGATGTCCAAGCGGATCGTGCGCGAGGCCGTGCTCATGGTCTGGAAGCTCAAGCTGGGCTCTCTGGCCCGCAAACTCTTCGGGAGGAGCTGATGCTGAACAGCGCCTGGTCCGTTCTCTGCGTGATCGGCGTGTGGGGATTCGTCGCCACCGTCGTCGGGCTCATTCTCACAGCCTTTCCCGCCCGGGGTGTCTTCCTGTCCCGGCCCGCTCTTCGCTGGGGTGCCACTGCCCTGGCATTTTTCGTCCTGTGGTTGATCGGGATGTCCCACGCCTGAAAACAGTTTCGCCCGCAGGAAGTATCAAGCCTTGCACTCCCTTGTCATCCGCGGTTCTCTGACCCACCGATACCTGAGACAATTTACACATTATTGGACTTGAACTGTTTTCATTCTGCCATATTTGTGATACTCATATGGTCTAATGTCCATTTATACCTGCAAGATAGGCTCTTCAGACGGGAAGATCGTCGTCAAGGAGTTTGACGCGGTCAACGCCGGGATCCTCAGACAGACCCTGGAGGACCAGGGGTACGTCGTTTTCGAGTTGCGCAAAAAGCCTCTGCAGTTCCTGATGGACACGGGGTTGGGGCGCAAGAAGATCGGCAACAAGGAGCTCTTGATGTTCAACCAGGAGCTCCTGGTGCTCCTGAAGGCCGGTCTCCCCATCCTGCAGGCCCTGGATACCATCCTGGAGTCCGGCGTCGGCAAGCTCCAGGATGTGCTGTCCGCGGTGCGCGAGGACGTGAAGGGGGGGATGGCTTTCTCGCAGGCCTTCGAGAAATACCCCCGGATTTTTCCGCACCTCTACATCGCCTCCATTCAGGCCGGCGAGCGTACCGGTGACCTGCCGCAGACCATCAGGCGCTACATCGCCTACCTGAAGCGGACCGAGGGGTTCCGCAGCAAGATCATCACCGCGCTCTTCTACCCGGCGATCCTGGTCTCGGTGGCGGCCATCGCGGTGTCCGTGCTCCTCATCTACGTGGTGCCGACCTTCAGCAAGATCTACACGGACTCGGGGGCCGCGCTGCCGCTTCCCACCCAGATGCTGATCAGTTTCACCACCTTTTTGCGTAACTACCTTTGGGTCTTCATCGGCGCCGCCATCGCAGGGGCAACTGCCTTCAGGCGCTGGAAGGAGACCGAGTCCGGCCGCTTCGCCGTCGACGCCTTCAAGGTCAAGTTCCCCTTCGTGGGGCCGATCCTGAGCCGTTACGCGGTCTCCGGCTTCACCCGTACCCTGGCAACGGTGCTCGGTTCGGGTATCCCGATCGTCGAGGCGCTGCGCATGTCGGTGGGGACCCTGAACAACAAGGTGATGGAACGGGCCCTTCTTGCCGCCGTGGTCCGGGTGGAAGAGGGGAGCAAGCTATCGAGCGCCCTCGAGGGGATCCGGCTCATGCCGCCGCTTGCCCTGCGCATGCTCTCCGTCGGCGAGACCACGGGGTCATTGGAGGAGATGCTGTCCGACATCTCGGACTATTTCGAGGAGGAGATCGAGCGCAACCTCTCGGTGCTCACCACCGCCATCGAACCGGCGATCATGGTAACCATGGGGTTTGTCATTGGCATCATCATCATCTGCATGTACCTGCCGATCTTCAGGATCGCCGGTACCGTAGGATAGAGGCACCATGCTCAAACCGTTCCGCAGGAAAAGACTGGGTGACATCCTTCTGGAGATGGGCGAGATCACGGCCGATCAGCTGGCCTACGCCCTGGACAAGCAGCAGACCACCCGGGAGCGCTTCGGCCTCATCTGCCTGGCCGACGGCCTGATCAGCGACGTGGCGCTGGCCCGGGCGCTCGCCGAGCAGTTCGGCCTGGAGTACGTGGACCTGAAGGGGTTCCGCCCCGACGAGACCATCTTCGCTGCCATCCCGCCGGACACCATGTACCGCTACCAGTTCATCCCGCTGGAGTTGCGCGGCGACCTGCTGGTGGCGGCCATCGCCGACCCGACCGCCGTCTTGAGGCTCGACGAGATGTCGCTCATCCTCGAGCGCCCGCTTATCTTCAAGGTGGCCGCGGAGAGCGAGATCGCCTACCACTTAAAGCGCGGCGAGGGGGCGAGCCGGGTCCTCAAGGAAGTCTCCGAAGACTTCATGCTGCAGCTGGTCACCGAGACCGAGAAGGGTGAGGAGGTCCTCTCGGTGGAGAACGTCTCCGCCGACACGAGCCCGATCATCAAGCTGGTGAACTCCACCATCCTTGACGCGCTCACCCGCAGGACCAGCGATATCCACATCGAGACCACCCAGGAAGGGGTGATCATCAAGTACCGTATCGACGGGGTGCTCTACAAGGCGACCGACCCGATCGACTCGCACTTCCAGGGGCCGCTCATCTCGCGCCTCAAGGTCATGAGCGAGTTGGACATCTCGGAGCGCCGCATCCCGCAGGACGGCCGCTTCAAGGTGCGCATCGGCGCGAAATCGATCGACTTCCGCGTCTCCATCATGCCGAGCGCCTTCGGCGAGGACGCGGTCATCCGTATCCTCGACAAGGAGTCGATCGCGAGCGATCTCAGGGGGCTCACTCTGGAGACCCTGGGGATGGAGGGGCACGAGGTCAAGCGCCTGCGTAAGATGATCCGCGAGCCCTACGGCATGGTGCTCGTCACCGGGCCGACCGGTTCCGGCAAGACCACCACGCTCTACGGTGCGCTCACCGAGATCCACACCGGCGAGGAGAAGATCATCACCATCGAGGACCCGGTCGAGTACGTCCTAAACGGCATCACCCAGATCCCGGTGAACGAGAAGAAGGGGCTCACCTTTGCCCGCGGTCTGCGCTCCATCCTGCGTCACGACCCGGACAAGATCATGGTCGGCGAGATCCGCGACTCGGAGACCGCCCAGATCGCGGTGCAGTCGGCGCTCACCGGCCACCTCGTGTTCACCACGGTGCACGCGAACAACGTCTTCGACGTGATCGGCCGCTTCACCCACATGGGGATCGATCCCTACAACTTCGTGGCCTGCCTGAACTGCGTCATGGCGCAGCGTCTGGTCAGGAAGGTTTGCCCGCACTGTAAAAGGGTGGTGGTCCACTCCGACGAGCAGTTGCGCGAATCCGCCATCGATCCGGAGCGCACCCGCGGGGTGACGCTCTACGAGGCGGTGGGGTGCGAGGAGTGCAACGGCACCGGCTACCGGGGGCGCTCGGCCATCGTCGAGCTTTTGGACCTGAACGACGAGGTCCGCGAACTGATCATCAACAAGGCCCCCATCGCCGCGCTCAAGAAGGCGGCGCGCCAGGCGGGGACCTCGTTCCTGCGCGAGTCGGCGGTGGCCAAGGTGCTGGCCGGCGAGACCACCCTGAAGGAAATTAACCGCGTCACCTTCGTGGAGTAGGCTCCTATGCTTTTTGCCAAACATGCGCTGGGATTGGAGATAGCTGCCGACGGTATCAGGTTGGCGCAGGTGAGCGGCGGCAAGGCCCCCCGGCTGGACGCAGGGCTCACGGCCTCCTTTGCCGCGGGAACCCTCCAGCTCTCCCGGCGCGAGCCCAACGTGGTCAACCCATCCGCCTTCATGTCCCTGGTACGCGAGGCGCACCTGCGCCTTTTGACCAAGGAGAAGACGGTCTCGGTATCGCTTCCCGACGCGACCGGGCGGGTGGTGCTCCTCGACCTCGAGGCGCGCTTCAAGAACCGCGAAGAAGGGCTCGACATCATCCGCTGGAAGCTCAAAAAGAGTCTCCCCTTCGACGTGAGCCAGGTGCACCTCGACTACCAGCTTTTGGGCGAGAAGGAAAACGGAGCGGTCTCGCTTCTGGTATCCTTGATCTCCCGGCCGGTGGTGACCCAGTACGAGGAACTCCTGCTCGGGGCGGGGCTGGAGCCCAAGTTCATCGACTTCGCCTCGTTCAACCTCTACCGCCTCTTCGAGCCGCGGCTCGGCATGGCGGAGAACGGCGCCTTCGTCACCTTCTACGGCGGCGCCATGACCGTACTCATCTTCTACGGCGGTGTGCTCTCCTTCTACCGCACCAAGGAGACCGTGGGCGAGATCCAGAACCTGTACCGCGAGGTGAACAGTTCGTTTCTGGTCTACCACGACCGCTATCCCGGTCAGGCAGTGACCGAGGTGTTCTGCATGGCCCCCGCCGGCGAGGCCGAGTCGTTCCGTGCCCTGGTGGCCGAGGCGAGCGGCCTCGAGCCGGTGTTGCTCGACCTGGAGCGCATGGTCACCCTGGGAAGCGGCTTCACCCTGGACCGCGGCACCCTGCACGCCCTGGCCGGTGCGCTCGGTGCTGCCGTGAGGAGCCTGGCATGAAACTGACCACCAACCTCGCCACCCGGCGCTACATCAACCAGCGTCAGCTGGACGGCTGGCTGCTGGGCGCCCTGGTCCTCATGCTCGTGCTGGCGGGCTACCAGGTTGCCGGACTGGCCCAGAACCAGGCCGAGATCTCCCGGTTGCACGCGCTCACGGCAAAGACCGGCGGGCCGAGCGGACCCAAGGTGAGCGAGGCGCAGCTCAAAGCCCAGGCACGCCAGGTCGAATTCGCCAACCAGCTCATCGAGATGAAGACCGTCAACTGGCTCGGGCTCCTGGACCGTCTCGAGGAGGTCGTGCCGGCCGGCATCAGCCTCTCCGAGATCGTGCCGGAACGCAACCGGGGGCTGAGGCTTCGGGGGGTGGTCAGGAATTTCGACACCCTGCGTGGCCTGATGGAAGGGCTCGAGCGCTCGCGCAGTTTCAGCGAGGTGTACCTCTTGAACCAGAAAGAAAGTAAAGTCGGCTCGACCCAGGAGGGGATCACCTTCGAGATCAGCTGCAAGGTAGTCCCGCAATGAACCTCGACCTGATCAAGGACATCTACGCACAGCGGCGCCGGATTTTCGGGCTGATCTTCTTTCTGGCGCTCGTGAACCTGGTGCTCGCGGTCTACGTAAGCCAGTGGCAAACGCCGCAGCTTGCCACGGCGACCAAGGAGTGGAGCGCGCGGCAGCAGGCGGCGCTCAAGGGTCAGGACCGTGGCGAGGCCGCCCGTTTCCGCGACAACCAGCGCGACCTCGCCACCTTCGAGGAGCGCTACATCGCCAAAAAGGACTTCGCCGCCTTCCTGAGCGATCTCTTCGGCATCGCCAAGGCGAACTCGCTTAGCCTGAAGGGGATCAACTACCAGCCGACACAGGTGAAGAACCAGCCGCTGGTCACCTACGTCATCGAGTTCACTCTCTCCGGCAGGTACGGCGGCGTCAAGGGGTTCATCGCCGACCTGGCCCGCTACCCGAAGCTCGTGGTGCTCAACTCGATCAGCCTTGCCAACACCAGCAAGACCGAGGAATCGGTGGACCTCAAGGTCCAGCTCACCGTGTACCTTAAGAAGGAGGGGGCATGAACCGCCAGAAACTCGTGCTCTGCCTCCTGATCCTCATGCTGGTCGCAGCCATCGGCTACGCCTTGTTGCGCAGCCCCAAAGAGCAGCACGTCGCCGCGCTCACCTACCGGACCGGAACCGCAGCGGCTCCGCGCAAGCCGGCCCAGGCGCCGACGCGGCCCGCCCCCGGCGCTCCGGCAGCCGCGGAGAGCCAAAGCCAGGTGCATCTCGCGTTGTTGGACCAGGATCGTGGGCGCTCTGCCGGGTTCCGGCGCAACCTGTTCAGCCCGATCTTCAAGGAAGAGGTGAAGCTTCCCCCCTTCAAGCCGGTGCCGCTCCCGTTGCCCCCGAAGCCCGTCGCTCTCCCGCCGCCGCCACCGGTGCCAGTGGCGCCTCCGCCTCCTCCGCCACCGACCGAAGAGGATTTGATCGGCCGGGAAATGGCGAAGTTCACCTTCCTGGGCTTTCTGAAAAAGGGTGACGAGAGGACGGTCTTTCTCTCCAAGGATCGTGAAATCTTCCTGGCCAAGAAGGGGAGCACCCTGGCCGGCAAGTACCAGGTTTCCGGCCTCACCGACGATGCCATCACCATCAAGTCGCTCAGCGGCGGCAAGGAAGTCGTCATTCCGCTGGTAGAAAACAGGTCGCTCGTGCGCCGCATCGGCCCCAATACGCGGACCCCCTAAGGAGCAACTGCATGCATAGCATAAAACCGATCTGCACCCTGATCCTGGCGTCCTTGCTTCTCTCCGGCTGTACCGCCGGCCGCACCGCCTTCAGCAAGGCACAGAAGCTGGAGGGCGAGGGGAATATCGATGGCGCCTTGGTGAAATATGCCGAAGTTGCCTCTGCAAATCCCGACGTGGCAGAGTACCGGGTGGCGTACCTGAAGGCCACCGAGGCGGCGGCACGCTTCCACTTCAAAAAAGCCGAGGCCTTCTACGCCCAGAAAAGCTACGACGACGCCCTGAGGGAATACCAGAGCTCCTACGCCATCGATCCGACCAACCAGCTCGCCAAACAGCAGGCGGACCTGCTCGTCAAGCTGCGCAATGCCCAGACCTACTACCAGGAAGGGCAGACCCTCGAGAAGGACCGCAAGACCCGCGAGGCGCTCCTTGCCTACAAGCACGCCCTCGAGTTCGATCCGGGCAATCGCGAGATCAAGGATGCCCTGGAGCGGCTGGTTGCCGTCAAGAAAAACAAGCTGGACGGTTATGAGCTGAACCTGAAGTCCAACAAGCCGATCACCCTCAAGTTCAAGGACGCCAAGCTCAAGGAGATCTTCAACATCCTGACCCAGCTCTCCGGCATCAACTTCGTCTTCGACGATGCTGTGAAGGACGTGAACCTCTCGCTGTACCTGGAAAACGCCTCCTTCCAGCAGGCGATGGAGATCATCACCGGGATGCAGAAGCTCGGCAAGAAGGTGCTGAACGAGAGCACCATCATCCTCTTTCCGAAGTCCCCGGAGAAGCTCAAGCAGTACGAAGAGCTCTTTGTGCAGACCTTTTACCTGAACAAGCTGGACGCCAAGAAGGCGGTGAACCTGGTCCGCACCATGCTGCAGGTGAAGAAGATCTACGTGAACGAGGAGCTCAATGCGCTGGTGCTGCGCGACACCCCCGAGGTGATCGAGGTAGCCCGCAAGATCCTCGAGGCGAACGACGTCCCGGATGCCGAGGTGCTCCTCGACGTCGAGGTGTTCGAGCTGTCGAAGTCCAACGCCGAGACCTTCGGCCTGGCGCTCTCCAAGTACGCCACCTCCATGGGGGTGACCTCGCCGGCGAGCACCAACGGCTCGTTTTTGACCGATTCGCTGAGCTCCTCGACCACTACCAGCACCAGCACCACGAGCAGCACCACGACGACCTCGGCGACCCCGTCGAACCTGCTCCACTTCTGGGCGTTTCGCGGCTATAACGGCTACCTGACCGTGCCGACCGCCACCTTCAACTTCGGCAAGACCCTTTCCAACGGCGAAACCCTCTCCAACCCGAAGATCCGGGTGAAAAACCGCGAGAAGGCGAAGTTCAACGTGGGGACCCGGGTGCCGATCACCACCACCTCCTCCCCCTCGGGGGGCGGGGTGAGCGTCAACGTCCAGTACGTCGACGTCGGCGTGAAGGTGAATGCCGAGCCGACCATCCAGCTCAACAACGAGGTGTCCATCAAGCTCGGCCTCGAGGTGAGCTCGATTCTGCAGAAGGACACCATCGGTACCGACCAGGCGACCACCGTGGTCACCATCGGCACCCGCAACCTGGACACGGTGCTCTCGCTCAAGGACGGCGAGACCAGCATCATCGGCGGGCTGATGCAGAGGTCCTCGACCGATTCCAAGAACAAGATCTTCTTGCTGGGCGACATCCCGTTTCTGGGCTCGCTCTTCACCAACACGAACGACTCCAAGGACAAGAAGGAGCTCATGCTCGCCATCACCCCGCACATCGTGCGCAGCGTGACGGTTCCCGAGAACGATGTGGCGGCCTTCTGGTCCGGCCGCGAGGATGAACCCTCTCCCAACAAGCCGTACTCTTCTTTCACCCTGGAGCCCGAGTTGGCCCCGGCTCCCCTTGAGCCCGGCCTCCCCGGCTCTGCAGCGGTCGGGATCGGAACTAGCACCGGTACCTCCCCGGTGACCCGCCGGGGCTCCGCCACCACGGTCAAACCTGCTCCGGTTGCACCTGCCGCGCTGCCCGCCCCGTCGGCGGTCCAGCCCGCGCCGGCTGCTCCGTCCCCGGCAGCGGCCCCGGTTGCGCCGGTCGCTCCGGCGCCCGCTGCCGCCGCACTGCCGACGGCTCCCCCCGAGGTAGCCCCGGTGGCTCCGGCGGTCCCGGAAGCAGCGCCGGCCGCTCCGGTGGCGCCGGCTCCGGTCGTCCCGGCTCCGGCGGTTCCGGTACCGGTACCGGGAACTGCACCGGGAGTGGGCAAGATCATCCCGGCACCGCCTGCTGGCGTGCCGGATGCCGCTGGATCGGCAGCGCCGGCCCCGGCTCCGGTCCCGTCGGCTCAGGGTGCCGCAGGGCAGGCTCCGCAGACTCTGCCCGCTCCCGCGGTACCTGCACCTCCTGCCGCCCCCGCGACTGCCCCGGCTCCGCAGCAGGCGGCTCAGGCGGCACCTTCGCAGCCCCCGGCGGTCCCCGCGGCACCTGCCGTTCCGGTACCGGGAGCTGCTGCTGCGGTCCCGCCAGCTGCTGCGCCCCCCGTCCAGAAGGCACCGGTTGCCCCGGCCGGCCGGCAGCCGGCCAGCACGGTACCGGTGGTGCTCAAACTCGACGCGCCTGCCTCGGTCAAGGTGCAGGACCAGTTCACCGTGCAGATCAACGAGACCGGCGCCAGCGATCTCTACGCCTCGGTGTTCGTGGTGAACTACCCGGCGAACCTCGAGGTGGCGACCCAGGCCGAAGGTGTGGTGCTCAAGCAAAACGGCGCACCCACCGTGTTCCAGACCTTTAACGACAAGAAGAAGGGGCAGCTCTGGGTCTCCTTAAGCCGCGTCTCGGGTGCCCAGGGGGCCAGCGGCAACGGCGTGCTGGCGACCGTGACCTTCAGGGCGCTGGAAAAGGGGAGCGCCACCCTCAACGTCGCCAACACCAACTTCTCGAACAAGGCGGGGCAGCCGTTCATCGTGAACAGCTCCACCGCGCTCATTGAGGTAAAGTAGCCCGCACGGGCGCACGACCATGTTCAGCATGCTAGACAACAACCGGGGGCTCAGCCTCATCGAGCTGGTGGTCACCATGGTCATCCTGGGGATCCTCACCTCGATGATCATCCCGTCGGCGCGGATGACCTCCATCCGGGTTAAGGAGCTGGAACTCAAGCGGAGCCTGCGGGAGATCCGCACCGCCATCGACGACTACAAGAAGTACTACGACAAGGCGGTGGACGAGAAAAAGATCATCCCGACGCTCAATAACCCCGGGTACCCCGAGACCCTGCAGACCCTGGTCGACGGCTACGACTTCGGGGGGCTGGTGAACTACAAGAAGAAGTTTCTCCGCAAGGTGCCGCCCGATCCTTTCCACCCGGTCAAGGAGGGTGAGCCTGCCTGGGGGATGCGCTCCTACGAGGACGAGCCGGACAGCAACTCCTGGGGCAGCCAGAACGTCTTCGATGTTTACTCGCTGAGCACGGCAACCGCCCTGGACGGCACCAAATACAAGGACTGGTGACATGCTGAAGACGTTACTGAAAAGCCAGCGGGGCTTCACCCTGATCGAACTGATGATCGTGGTTTCCATCGTGGGGATCCTGGCCGCCATCGCGGCGCCCAACTACCAGTGGGGACTCATCAAGGCCCGCGAGGCGGTTTTAAGGGAAGACCTCTACATGTTCCGCTCCACCATCGACCAGTTCTACGCCGACCAGGGGAAGTACCCGGATTCCCTGCAGGAGATGGCCGAGAAGAAGTACCTGCGCGATGTCCCCAAGGATCCCTTCACCCGCGCGGCCGACACCTGGCAGGTGCTGCCGCCCCCACAGACCGAGGGGCAGGATGTCAAGGGAAACGTCTACGATGTGCACAGCGGCTCGACGCTCATCGGCACCGACGGCAAACCGTACAACGAGTGGTGAGCTAACCCCCCGCCCGCAACAACGAGGTTCAGATACGACATGATTCAACTCCACAACGTAGGGATGTCCTACCAGCCCGAAGTGGCTGCGCTTTCCGATATCAACCTCAAGATCCCCAAAGGGGATTTCGTTTTTCTGACCGGGCAGTCCGGAGCCGGGAAGTCCACCCTGTTGAAGCTCCTCTACGCCGAACTCACCCCGAGCCGGGGGCAGGTTTTGATCGACGGTCAGAACCTGACCCGGTTGTCGCGATCCCAGATTCCCCTGGTAAGGCGCAGCATCGGTGTCGTGTTCCAGGACTACAAACTGCTCCCCAACCGGACGGTGCTCGAGAACGTCGCCATCACCCTCGAGGTTTTAGGGTGGGGGCAGCGCGACATCGGCAAGAAGGTCTTCCACATCCTCAAGCGCATGGGGCTGGAGAGCAAGCTGAACTCCACGCCGCTGCGGCTCTCCGGTGGCGAGCAGCAGCGGGTGGCCCTGGCGCGCGCCCTGGTGAACGATCCGAAGATCCTGATCGCCGACGAGCCGACCGGGAACCTGGACGAGGAGAACAAGGAGGCGATCCTCAATTTCTTCAAGGAGGCCAACAACCGGGGTACCACCGTCGTGGTGGCCACCCACGACCGCCGGGTGATCGAGAACTCGCACCGCCGGGTGATCCGCCTGGACAAGGGGCGCATCGTGGACCAGGGGGAACCGAGCCTGCCCGGGGAAGAGAGTGCGGAGGTGCCCGATGGCAGCGTCCAAGGCTAACAGCATGAAAAACACCCCGAAACCGGCGGCGAGCGTGCGTCCCAAGCTCGCCCAGGAAGGGTTCTTCGGGCGCCTTAGCTACTTCAGCGCCCGCGCGCTCGCGAACCTGCGCCAGAACGTCTTCGTGAGCCTGGTGACGGTCGCGACCATCTCGCTTGCGCTGCTCATCGGGGCGCTCTTTCTCCTGGTCTACGTGAACCTGGAAGGGCTCGCCAACGGCTGGAGCGACAAGGTCCAGATCACCGCCTACTTCGACAAGGAGCCGGCCCCCCTGGCGGTCGCTGCCTTGAAGACCACGGTAAAATCGATCCCCGGCACCAAGTCGGTGACCTTCATCAGCAAGCAGGAGGCGGAGAGCCGCCTGCGCGCCCGCCTGAAAGGGCAGGAGTCGCTTCTGGAAGGGGTAAACGCCGACGTGCTCCCCGCGTCGCTGGAAATCCGCCTCGACCGGGAGCACCGCGACAACTTCGCGGTCACCCACTACGTGGCGGCGCTCAAGAAGGTGCAGGGGATCAGCGAGGTGCAGTACGGCGAGGAGTGGGTGCAGCGCTTCAACACCTTCATGAACTTCTTCCGGCTCATGGGGCTTTTATTGGGGAGCTTTCTGACCGTCGCGGTCCTCTTCATCGTCTCCAACACCATCAAGCTCACCATCTACGCCCGCAAGGAGGAGCTCGAACTCCTGAGCCTGGTCGGGGCGACCCGCTTCTTCATCAAGGCCCCCTTCCTGATCGAGGGGATCCTGCAGGGAGCCCTGGGGGCGCTTTTGTCGCTTCTCGCCCTGGCCGGCTGTTACTTCGCCTTTATGCACAACGCCGGCAGCTTTCTCGGCGTCAATCCTGCCGGTGCGGGGCTCACCTTCCTGTCGCCGCTGCACCTGGCCGCCATTCTCGGGGGAGGGGTGCTGCTCGGTTTCATCGGCAGCCTCACCTCGCTGAGAAGGTTCATCAACATCTAGCATGCACCGTCACCTTCTCATACAACTAGGTTCCCTCGTGCTGGCGCTCGGCCTCGCCGGCCCGGTCCAGGCCGGGGTCAAGGAAGACCTCCAGGGGGTGCGCCGCGAGATCAAGGAGAAGAACCTGCTCCTCTCCAAGACCCGCAAGGTCGAGACCCAGGTCTCCGGCGAATTGCAAAAGATCCAGCGCTCGCTCAAGGAGAAACAGGAGAACCTCACCAAGCTGGGGCGCGACCTGGCCGGCGTCGAGCAGGGGATCGACCAGACCATGACCGAGATCGAGCATACCCGCCAGGAGGCCGAGAAGAAGCGTTCGCACATCGAGCGGCGCATCGTGGCCCTCTACAAGGGGGGCGATATCGGCAACCTGAGGGTGATCTTCTCCTCCGAGAGCTTCCCGGAGATGTCGGAGAACCTGCGCTACCTAAAGAGCGTCCTCGCGCACGACAAGCAGCTCTTCGCCCAGTACAACGAGGACCTGTCCCACCTGAAGGGACTCAAGGCGCGCCTGGAGCAGGACGCGGCCCGCAAGGAGGGGATCCGCCGCTCCATGGAGGCCAAGAAACGCGAGATCGAGCAGGAGCAAAACCGCAAGGCAACCTACCTGGTAAAGGTGCGCCAGGACAAGCAGGGGTACCTCGCCTCGATCAAGGAACTGCAGGCCAACGCCAAGCGGCTGCAGAGCATGTTTGAAAGGCTTGAAGCGCGAAATAGAAAGGCGTATAGTGCCAAAAATCGTGGCAAGGCCGGCTCGGGAAGCCAGGGGAATGTGGCATCCCTGCCCCCCGCGACGCCGGTTCCCGACAAGGGGTTGGGCGCCCAGAAGGGGCGGCTCTCCCTGCCGGTGAAGGGGACCATGCTCGAGACCTTCGGCAGGCACAAACACCCCGACTTCAACTCATTCACGGTAAGTAACGGGATTTCGGTGTCGGCACCCTCGGGAACCCCCATCCATGCGATCTTTGACGGCGAAGTTATCTTTGCCGATTATTTCAAAGGGTATGGTAATATGATCATCGTCGATCACGGGGGGGGCTTCTTCAGTCTCTATGCCCACGCCTCATCCATGGCGAAGAGGGTCGGGGCCAAGGTGTCGCGCAATGAGGTACTGGCGAGTGTCGGCGATCTCGACTCCAGTAAGGGACCGATGTTGTACTTTGAGATACGCTATCAGGGAAAACCGGTTGATCCGTCTCCCTGGTTCAGATGAAACGCATACAACGAGATTAGGGAGGCAGAATGTTCAAGGGCAGTAACTACAAAAAGGCGACGTTGTTCATCGCGACGGTTTCACTGCTGACGCTTACCATCGCCTTTGGCGTTCAGCGCAGGTGTGCGGCCCAAAGCGGCGGCAACGATTACGAGTCGATTGAGCTCTTCACCGACGTGCTCTCCATCGTGAAAAAGAGCTACGTCGAGGATGTGGACACCAAGAAGCTGGTCTACGGCGCGATCAACGGCATGCTGAGCTCCCTCGACCCGCACAGCTCCTTCATGCCGCCGGAAACCTACAAGGAGATGAAGATCGATACCAAAGGCGCCTTCGGCGGCTTGGGGATCGAGATCACCGTGAAGGAAGGGATCCTGACCGTCATCTCGCCGATCGAAGATACCCCGGCCTTCAAGGCAGGGATCAAGGCGGGAGACCAGATCCTGAAGATCGACGACAAGTTCACCAAGGATCTGACCATCACCGAGGCGGTGAAGAGGATGCGCGGCGTCAAGGGGACCAAGGTCACCCTGACCATCATGCGTGAAGGGTTCGAGAAGACCAAGGACTTCACCATGGAGCGCGACATCATCCAGGTCAAGAGCGTTAAGTCCAAGGTGCTGGACGATGGCTACGGCTACATCCGGATCTCCCAGTTCCAGGAGAAGACCGACGACGACCTCGAGAAGGCACTGAAGAGCCTGCAGGCCACCGCGCCGCTCAAGGGGTTGGTGCTTGACCTGAGGAACGATCCCGGCGGGCTCCTGGACCAGGCGGTGCGGGTGTGCGAGCACTTCATCGAGGAAGGGAAGCTGGTCGTCTACACCGAAGGGCGCGAGAAGGACTCCAAGATGCGCTTCACCGCCCGCAAGGGGGGCAAAGAGGGGAACTACCCGATCGTGGTCCTGATCAACAGCGGTTCGGCGAGCGCCTCCGAGATCGTGGCCGGCTGCCTGCAGGACCACAAGCGCGCCGTGGTCATGGGTACCCAGAGCTTCGGCAAGGGGAGCGTACAGACCATCATCCCGCTCTCCGACAACTCGGGCCTGCGGCTTACCACCGCCCGTTACTACACGCCGAGCGGCCGTTCCATCCAGGCCAAAGGGATCACCCCGGATATCGTCGCCGAGAAGGTCGAGATCGCCGCGACTGCCGAGAAGAAGAACGACGGGATGCACATCCGCGAGAAGGACCTCGAGAACCACTTCGAGAACGACAAGAAGGAAGCGGTCGACGACAAGAAGGCCAAGCCCGCTCCCTACAAGACCGACGAGTCCATCAAGGGCGACTCGCAGGTGCTGCGTGCCCTCGACCTCTTGAAAGGTTGGGACATCCTGAAGGCGATGGGCAAGGCGTAGTACCGTAACGCCAGGCTTAAGGAACGTAAAAGCGGAAGAGGGATCCCTCTTCCGCTTTTTTCGTGTAGAACCAGCTGTTACTGCGGAGTGTCTTAAGGGTTTCTTGACAGGAAAAGTGCGAGTGACGTAAAGTTGCGGTACACTACACAGGCTCAAACCCATTCTCACTGGTGCCAGACTACTCTGTAGCCAGTCCTCCCTGCAATCGTGAGGTGTTCATGTTCGAGTTCAAAAAGGCCGTGCTGTGCCAGTTACTGCTGATCTGCTCCTTGCTTTTGTCTGCACCGGCAGCCTTCGCCGCCGGGTCGGTCTCGATTGCTGCTGCCGGAAACGGCACCTTCAACGTAGTCGCCAGCGGAGTTCCGGCCCCACACGCCTTTCATGTGGTGGTAGGTTACGACAGCTCCCTGCTCACTGTGCAGAATGTGACTGCCGGCCAGATGGCTTCTAACGCGATCTTCGCCTACAACGCTAATGTTGCGGGCTCGATCCAGATAGCCGCACTGTCGCAGGCCGGCATGAGCGGTTCCGGAGTCCTGGCCACCATCACCTTCAACCAGACCGGGAGCACCCCCGGCAGGATCACGGTCGGTCCGGGTACCGCGAGTGCGGTACTTGACGGGTCACTGCCCACGGCCAAGAACATCCCGGTAAGCTATTTCGCCTGGGCACCTTCCGAGCAGCAGGATACCAGCACCACCGCCAGCACCGGTTCTACCAGCGACAAAAGTGGTACTACGCAGACCTCATCCGGTACCTACAGCGTAGGCGGCACCCTTACCATGCCCACGGACGAGTCCACTGCCCCCCGCAAGGACGCACCGGGTCAGCAGCCGCCGCAGGAAGGCCGCGAGACTTCCCAGTCACCCCCGGCACCTGCCAGCGAACCGGCCGCAGCGCCGGAGGCCCCGGTTGCCGCCAAGAAGGTGGAGAAGTACCAGCCCCGTACGGTGACGAGCGTGCTGGAGAAGTTCCGGCTGTTCACCGGCGAGAAGACCCCGGAGAAGCTCAGCGCACTCTTTGCGCCTGATGCCGTCTTCGTACAGACCCCCGCCATCGCCATTTCCGACGGGACCTCCACCGTGACGGTGCAGATAACCCGCGTGCCGGGCGAGCGGGCGCCGAACTTCGCCTTCAGCCACGCCAAGTACGTCTCGCTCAAGCAGACCGGGGAAGGGGAGTGGCAGCTGGAACTCAAACCCGACAAGAACGCCATCAGGGCCGGCATTGTCATGACGGTAGACGGCGTGGAGCAGGAGATCCCGCTCACGGTGCTTCCCAAGGTCAGCGTCGACCTGAACAAGTCGGGAGGCGTAACCGAGGCCGACTTTGCCCAGTTCCTCAAGGAGCGCGGGACGGAGAAGGCACCGAAGTACGACCTGAACGGGGATGGCCGGCGCGACTACCAGGACGACTACATCTTCACCGGCAACTACCTGCTCCAGAAGGGGGCGAAAGCCTCCGGGGCACCCAAGAAATAAGCTGCCGGGCCGCCGCGCCAGCGGTGGGATCGAGGTTACAACTGATGCGGGAGGTCATCCTCACGGGAGACCTCCCGCAATTTGTGTCAAGAGGGGGAGCATGAAAGAGGTTCACGCGTTTGCAGATGGGCGCCTGGTGCGCGACGAGACCGAGGTGGTGGGGGAGTTCCCCCTGGCGATCCGGGTGAACGACCGGGAACTGGTGACCTTGATCGCCTCCCCGCACGACCTCAGGTTCCTGGTTGCAGGGTTTCTCCGGGTTCAGGGGTTCGTCGGCTCGGTCGACGATTTCCAGATGCTGAGCGTCTGCAGCGATTACGGTGTCGCCAATGTCCGCATCAAGGGGGAGCTCCCGGAGACCCTCAAGCCGATCCTTACCTCCGGTTGCGGCACCGGCATTACCTATAGCCTTCCCGGCGCGGGGGAGGAAACGGTGCGGGTTGCCGACGGGGAACCGGTCGCACCGGAGGCGATCTTCGCCCTCATGGAACAGCTGGCCCGGAAGGCCGAACAGTACAAGGTGCACGGCGGCGTTCATTCCGCCGCGGTCGGCGCCCTCGACGGGACGCTGGTCCTGCATGCCGAGGATATCGGTCGGCACAACACCCTGGACCGCCTGGCCGGGGAGGCGCTGATCCGGCGCATGGACCTGGCCGGCAAACTCCTGGTGACCTCCGGGCGGATCTCCGCGGAAATGGCCGCCAAGGCTGCGGGACTCGGCATCCCGCTGATCGCCTCGCGCACCTCGCCGACCGACATGGCGATCAAGATCTGCCAGGAGGCGGGGATCACGCTCATCGGCTACCTGCGCGGCGGAAAATTCCTGGTTTACTCCCACCCGCAGCGGATCTCCGCGGTGACCGAATAGATAGAGATGAGGGCAGCACCATCGCAAGGGGTGCTGCCTTTTTGGTACCCGTCGTTCCTCCCGTGCTCCCTTTCCCGTCTCCTACCTTTTTCCAATGTGCTCTGCTGCGTGCCCGCAGACAGAAAACCGTGCGCCACGCGGGCTCCGCGGCTGCGGATCGCGGCATCGAGGCCATTTCAGCAATTGACAAAGCGGGGTAAAAACTGTATACAGTATCCGTTCAAATGAACGATGGCTGTTTTGTCTTCATCCCGTAACTGTCGTAATTCGCTGGTTAAAATATCACGAGGAGGCATCATGATCGAAGCGTACCTGAAGCAAGAAGCCGAACGCAAGGCACTGGGAATTCCTGCCAAACCTCTCGACCCGGAACAGACTGCAGATCTGTGCAAACTGCTGCAGGCTCCCCCGGCTGGGCAGGAGGCATTCCTGCTGAATCTTCTGAAAGAGCGGGTTTCTCCGGGTGTCGATCCCGCCGCCGAGGTGAAGGCCAAGTTCCTCGCCGACATTCTTTCCGGTTCCGCCACCTCCCCGCTGGTTTCCAAAAAAGACGCGGTCCAGATCCTGGGGACCATGCTGGGTGGCTACAACGTGGCCCCGCTGGTCGAGGCCCTGAAAAGCGCCGAGCTGGCCGATGCCGCGGTGACCGCGCTCTCCGGTATCACCCTGGTGTACGATGCCTTCGACGACGTCCTGGAGCTCTCCAAGAGCAACGCCTCGGCCAAGAAGGTGATCGAGTCCTGGGCCAAGGCCGAGTGGTTCACCTCGAAGCCCGGCCTGCCTGAGACCGTGAAGGTGAAGGTCTACAAGGTGGAAGGCGAGATCAACACCGACGACTTCTCCCCGGCGGGCGACGCCTGGAGCCGTCCTGACATCCCGCTGCACGCCCTGGCCATGGGCAAGACCCGCTTCCCCGACGGCAACGCCACCATCGCGAAGTTCCGCGCCGAAGGGTTCGAAGTAGCCTTCGTAGGCGACGTGGTGGGGACCGGTTCCTCGCGCAAGTCGGCCTGCAACTCGGTTCTTTGGGCCATCGGCAAGGACATCCCGGCCGTCCCCAACAAGCGCCGTGACGGCATCATCATCGGCGGCGTCATCGCACCGATCTTCTTCAATACCGCCCAGGACTCCGGCGCCTTCCCGATCAAGACCGACGTGACCAAGATGAAGACCGGCGACGTCATCGTGATCGACTCCAAGAAGGGCGAGATCAAGAGCGAGTCCGGTGAGCTGCTCTCCAGCTTCAACGTCGCCCCCAACACCCTGTTCGACGAGTTCCGCGCCGGCGGCCGCATCCCGCTGATCATCGGCCGCGCCCTCACCGAGCGTGCCCGCAAGGCCCTCGGCATGGGACCGATCGACGTGTTCACCCTGCCGGTCAACCCGGTTCCCAAGGCCGGCCAGGGCTACTCGCTGGCCCAGAAGATGGTGGGGCGTGCCTGCGGCGTGGAAGGGGTCCTTCCCGGTACCGCGTGCGAGCCGAAGATGACCACCGTCGGTTCCCAGGACACCACCGGCCCGATGACCGCCGACGAACTGAAAGAACTCGCCTGCCTGAAGTTCCTGGCCCCGATGTTCATGCAGTCCTTCTGCCACACCGCAGCCTATCCGAAGCCGGCCGACGTCAAGATGCACAAGACCCTGCCGCAGTTCATCATCGAGCGTGGCGGCGTGCCCCTGAAGCCGGGCGACGGCGTCATCCACTCCTGGCTGAACCGCCTGCTGGTTCCGGACACCGTCGGTACCGGCGGCGATTCGCACACCCGTTTCCCGATCGGCATCTCCTTCCCGGCGGGCTCCGGCCTGGTCGCCTTCGCGGGTGCCCTCGGCTTCATGCCGCTCGACATGCCCGAGTCCGTGCTGGTGCGCTTCAAAGGGAAGTTCAACCCGGGCATCACCCTGCGTGACGCCGTGAACGCGATCCCGCTCTGGGCCATCAAGCAGGGGCTTTTGACCGTGCCCAAGAAGAACAAGGTGAACATCTTCAACGGCCGCATCCTCGAGATGGAAGGTCTCCCCGAGCTCTCCGTCGAGCAGGCCTTCGAACTTACCGACGCCGCCGCCGAGCGGAGCGCCGCTGCCGGCTGCATCAAGCTCTCCGAGAAGTCCGTTGCGACCTACCTGCGCTCCAACGTGGCGCTCATGAAGCAGATGATCGTTGACGGCTACCAGGATGCCCAGACCCTGCAAAACCGCATCGATGCGGTCAACGAGTGGCTCAAGGCTCCCAAGCTTCTGGAAGCCGACGCCAACGCCGAGTACGCCGCGGTCATCGAGATCGACCTGGCCGAGATCACCGAACCGATTCTCGCCTGCCCGAACGATCCGGACGACGTGAAGGTGCTCTCCGAGGTGGCCGGCACCCCGATCAATGACGTGTTCCTGGGCTCCTGCATGACCAACATCGGCCACTTCCGTGCTGCCGGCGAGATCTGGAGAGGGACCAAGTTCAACCCCAACGTCCGCACCTGGATCTGCCCGCCGACCCGCATGGATCAGCAGCAGCTCAAAGACGAGGCGTACTTCTCCGTGTACAGCGCCATGGGCGCCCGCATCGAGATCGCCGGCTGCTCGCTGTGCATGGGTAACCAGGCGCGCGTGCCCGACGGGGTGAACATGTTCTCCACCTCGACCCGCAACTTCGACGACAGGATCGGCAACGGTGCCAAGGTGTTCCTGGGCTCCGCCGAACTGGGTGCCGTCGCGGTGAACCTGGGCAAACTCCCGACCCCCGCAGAGTACCTCCAGGTGTACCAGGAGAAGGTCGAGCCGAACAAGGACAAGGTGTACAAGTACCTGCAGTTCGACGAGGCGTAACGCCTCAGTCGCCAGTAACCACAAAAAAGGCCCACCGGGAAACCGGTGGGCCTTTTTACGTTGGGGGTTAGCTCATCGTACCGATCAGTCGGATCTGGCCGATCGGTACGATGAAGAGCGGAATTGCCGGCGCAGGCTACAAAAGCTGCTTCAGCTCCTCGATGAGCCCCTTTAGCAGGTCGTAGCCGTTCTGCCAGAAGGCCGGGTCGCTCATCTCGATCCCGGCAGGGGCCAGGGTGTCCGCCGGAGTCTTGGAACCGCCGTCTGCCAGGATGCCGCGGTAGACCGGGAGGAACTTCTCGCGCTCTTTCAGATACATCTGGTACAGCGACAAGACCAGGAGCTCCGCGCAGGTGTACGAGTAGCAGTAGAACCGGGCGTGGATGAAGTGCGAGATGTAGCTCCAGCCGTAGCGGTAGGGCTCGATCATGTCGACGGCGTCGCCGTAGAGCTTGTGGTTCTCCTCCCACCAGAAGTCGCACAGGGTGCTCGCGGTCAAGAGACCGTTCTTGCGCTCCAGGTGCATGCGCTCCTCGAAGCGGGTCAGCACGTTCTGCCGGAAGGTGGTCGCGATGATGTCCTCGATCTTGGCGCAGAGCAGGGACTTCTTCAGTTCCTTGTCCGACTCGTTTTCCAACAAGAGCCTGGTGAGCAGCATCTCGCCGAAGACCGACGCCGTCTCGGCCAAGGGGAGGGGCGGGTGGTAGTTCAGCATGGTCTGCACCTGGGCCACATGGTAGTGGATGCCGTGGCCGACCTCGTGGGCGATGGTGGAAACGTCCCGCAGGTTGCCCGTGAAGTTCAAAAGCAGGTACGGCGGGAGCGACGGGGTCATCCCCATGCAGAAGGCGCCGCCGCTCTTACCGGGGCGGGGCAGGACGTCGACACGCCGGTCGGTGAAGAAGTCGTCGGCCAACCTGGCGAACTCCTCGGAAAAGCCGCCGTACGCCTTTACTACCAGGGCGCGCGCCTCCTCGAGGCTGTAGGTCCTGCCGCTGTCGCTCAAGGGGGCGTAGACGTCCGAATTCTTCAGCTTGGGGATCCCCAGCAGCTTTGCCTTGAGTCGGAAGTATTCCTGGGCCAGGGGGTAGTTGGCCTCGGAGACCTGCATGAGGCTTTCCACGACCTCGGTGGGGATCTCGTTTCCCAGGTTGGTGGGCTCCATCGGATGCTGGTAGCTTCTTAGCTCCATGTCCTGGGCGTGGTCCAAGGCGGCGTTGTTGAACACCGCAGAGAACAGGATCTCGTGCTCCTGGTGCTTGTTCAAAAAGGTGCTGAAGGCGCGCTCGCGTACTGCGGCGTCGGGGTGGTGCAGCATAGCCAAGAGCTCCTCGCCGGTAAAGTCGCGCTCCTCGCCGTCGAGTTCCATCTTGTAGCGCAGCGAGGCGGAAACCTCGTCGAAGAGGCGGGAAAACGCCTGCACGCCGGTCAGCCCTTTCTGGGAGAGCAGGCTCTCCTCGCGCTCACTCAGGGTGTGCGGGCGGAACTTGCGCAGTGCCTCCAGGAAATGCCGATAGACCTCCAGCCGGCTGTCCTCCACCAGGGCGTTGAAGGCACCGTCCTCCAACTGAATGATTTCCAGGTCGAAGAAGAGCAACTCCCTCCCCATCAGGTTTCCATACTCGGCGGCTTTCTGGGAGAGCCTCTTGGTGTCGTCGCTCTCGCTGTCAGCCGCGAACAGCAGGTGGGAGTAGAGCTGCGGTTTGATAAGGAGTTCCTGCAGTTGTTCGTATTCCTTGAGGGCGGCAAGCAGCCCTTCGGCGGAGAGGCCGGCCACCTTTTCGCGGTAACGCTGCCTGAACGCGGCGACTTCTTCGGCCCCCTTGTCGAAATCAGCAGCCAGTTCAGGAGAGGTCGTGGAAGGATAAAGCGGTGTAGTATCCCAGGTAAGCTCGTTACTCATGGTTATCTCCTGATTTTTACTCAATAATTACAGATGAATGACCTCAGATACTAATAGATGGGTCGAAGACTGTCAAGCCGGAGGGGAAATGGGCACGTGCTGCGTTCCTTGTTTCACGGTGCAAGCTGAGGCTCCACGCTCCCAGGAAAAGGAGTAGTTTTAGGCGCCGCAAGATAGAGCGTGCCTGAACGGGCTGCCCGTGGCCGCGGCATCGGAGCTAGGGATCTGATTTTCCGCCATTTTGAGCAAGGGCAGATCCTTGACAAGAGAATTCGGGTAGGGTAGAAATACACAGATTTAAATTAAAGTATTCTAAGGTCTATCATGGACACTCTGCTCGTCATCGAAGCTACCGAGATCTTGCGCCACGAGTTGGCGGTAGCACTCGGAACAGAATACACCGTCTTGCAAGGTGCTGACTTCAACCAGGCCATGGAGCAGTTCCACCGGCACAATCCGAAAGTGGTGGCGCTCGATCTCGGGCTGCCTCCGGACCTTGAGGGGACCTCGGAAGGCTTTCGCTGCCTGCAGTGGATGCTGGGGAGCCAGCCGGAAACCAAGGTTGTGGTCCTGACCGGAAACGGCGACTGGGAAACTGCCCATCGCGCCTTGCGGTTCGGCGCCTACGATTTTTACCACAAGCCGGTCAACCTTGACGAGCTGAAGAGCGTCATCAAGCGGGCTTTCCAGTTGATCAACCTGGAAGAGGAACGACGGCGCCTGCAGGAGACCCTGGATCGGCGTGGCCAGGGGCTGGAAGGGGTCGTGGGACAGTGCGCGGCAATGCAGCGCGTCTACTCCGCCGCCCAGATGGTGGCAGCCTCGGACGTTCCGGTGCTGATCACCGGAGAACTCGGTACCGGTAAAGAGCTCGTGGCCCGCACCATCAAATCCTTGAGCGCCAGGGCCGACGGCCCCTTTGTCCCGATTCTATGCGCGGTGACCAATAAGGACCAACTGGGGAGTGAACTGTTCGGTGCGGAGTGTGGTGCCGGAGTGGGGGTGGCGCTTCTGCCGGGGAAGATCGAGCACGCGGCCCAGGGGACCTTGTTCATCAACGAACCGGCTGAGTTGCCGCAGCATCTGCAGGTAAAGCTTTTGAGGGTGTTGCAGGAGAGGAAACTGCAGCGCGTCGGGGGGACTCAAGACATCGGCACCGATATCCGGGTCATCTGCGCCGCGAAGGAAAACCTGTCTCAGGCTGTAAGGGCAGGGCTCCTCTTGGAGGAACTCTATTACCGCCTATCGGTGATCACCCTGGATCTGCCCCCCTTGCGCTCCCGTGGTCAAGACATCATGCTGCTTGCCCATCTCTTTTTACGCCGCTTTGCCCAGGCGTGCAATTCCCGGGTGCGCGGCTTCACCCCCGAGGCAGCCGCGGCACTCGAGGTCCACAGCTGGCCGGGGAACGTCGGGGAACTCGAGGGGCGGGTACAGCGCGGAGTGATCCTCAGCGAAGGTCCCTTCCTGGAACCGTCAGTGCTGGGGCTTGGAGTGGAAGCGGTACGGGAAGAGGTGGCCGCTGCGCGCAGCCTGAGCCTCAGGGAAGCTCGCGACCGTGCCGAACGCACCGTGATCAGTGCGGCCGTCGACTCCAGCCGCGGTAACCTGGCCAAGGCGAGCGAGCTGCTCGACGTGAGTCGATCGACACTCTACGACCTTTTGAAAAAACACGGGCTCTTCAATCCCGGCGGCAGTCGTTAGCTGTGATTAGTTTTGGTCTAGCCTTAGTGGTACTCGTAGTAGTGAGTCTTGGCCGTTAATCCCGTTAATCCCATTCATCCCTGTTATTTCAAGCATCTTCCCGTTACTCCCTGTCCCCGACGCTGACCGTGAGGGAACCGTCCCGCGGCAGCAGCTCACTGAAGTACCTGATAGTGGTGAACCTCTCGGAAACCGCCGGCGTAGCCGTCGAACTGAAGCGCCCGACGTGGATCAGGTACCTGATGCCAAAGAGCCGTGCCGTTTCCAGGTTGGTCTCGCTGTCCTCCCCGAGCATGGTCCGCTCAGCCCGGTAGCTGATCATCTCTTTAAGTTTCCCCCAGAAAGCCGGATCCTCCTTGGGAAGTCCCACCTCATGAGCCGAAATGATCCCGTCGAAATAGGGGCCGATGCTGGTGCGACGCAGCTTCAGGTCCAGCGTCTTGCCATGGGCATTGGTGACCAGGTAGAGCGCCTTGCCGTGCTGACGCAAGAAGAGCAGGAACTCGACGACGAAGGGGTGCACCGCGATCAGGTGGCGCACCTCTTCCTTTAAAACCGGGATGTCCAGGCCGAGTTGCGCCGACCAGTAGTCGAGGTCGGTCCAGTTGAGCGTGTTCTCCTGGGAGCGGAACATCCGGTACAGGCGCTCCTTGGCCAGTTCGATACTGCCGCCGTGCTTTTGGGCCCAGCGCAGCGGTACGTGCTCGAGCCAGAAGTGATCGTCGAAATGCCGGTCCAGGAGCGTCCCGTCCATGTCGAGCAGGACGGTGTCGATCTGGTTCCAATCTATGGTGAGGGGGGCGGGTGACATAAGGGGGTTCCTTGCAGCAGTAAGTTAAGACTGAGGTCCACCGGAATCGGTTGGGGCGTGGAAAGCAAAGTCCCCTCTCCCCTTGCGGGAGAGGGACAGGGCGAGGGGGAAGGTGCCGACCCTGCAGCAGTTGGCAATTTCACCCACCCCCTATCCCCCTCCCGTCAAGGGAGGGGGGACTTTTACATAAGCGGTTTAGGTTGTTGTCCAGCAGGAGACAAGAGTCTTTCCCGACGGGAACAGCGGGGCATGAACTAGCTGGCTTTTGCTTCGAGGAACGCCTTCACCTGATCCTTGTCCGGCTCCATCACCTCGCAGCGGGTTTCCAGCCCCTCCAGGGCGGCCAACTGGGGGGGGAGCGGGGTAGGGGCGCCGATTGCCTTCTCGACAGCTTCGCCGAATTTGGCCGGATGCGCGGTCGCCAGGCAGATCGAACTCGAGCCGTCGGTGACGCACGTGAGTGCGCCGTGGACGCCGACCGCGGTGTGCGGGTCGAGGGTGTAACCGGTCTCCCGGTAGAAATCGGCGATGGTTTTCAGGGTCTCCGCCTCACCCACCGAGCAGGTGAGGAATTCGCTCTGCACCTGTTGTACTTCCTCGGTGCTGAACACGATACGGCCGGTCTGGCGCAGTTCGGCGAACGCCTCGCGCACCCGCGCCGGGTTCTCGTTGAAAAGGTAGTAGAGGTAGCGCTCCAGGTTCGAGGCGAGTTGGATGTCCATCGACGGGGAGACCGTCTGCACGACCTGGCCCAGCGAATAGTCGCCGCTGGCTACGAAGCGGCTCAGGATGTTGTTCTCGTTGGTGGCGAGCAGCAGCTTCTTGACCGGCAGCCCCATGCGCTTGGCAAGGTAGCCGGCGAAGATGTCGCCGAAGTTGCCGGTGGGTACCGAGAACACAGCCTCTTCCTGCTCGGGGAGCCGGCCCCAGGCGTAGAAATAGTAGACCACCTGGGCGAGCACGCGGGCCCAGTTGATGGAGTTCACCGCACCCAGCGCGTACTTCTCCTTGAAGGGGAGGTCGTTGAACAGGGTCTTCACGATGTCCTGGCAGTCGTCGAAGGTCCCCTTTACGGCAATGTTGTGCACGTTCGCGTCGAGCACCGTGGTCATCTGGCGCGCCTGGATGGGCGAGGTCTTCAGGTGCGGGTGCAGGATGAAGATGTTGATGTTCTTCTTGCCGCGCACTCCGGCGATGGCCGCGCTCCCGGTATCGCCCGAGGTAGCACCCAGGATGTTCATCTTCTGGCCGCGCTCTTTCAAAAGGTACTCGAACAGGTTACCCAGCAGCTGCAGCGCCACGTCCTTGAAGGCCAGCGTCGGCCCGTGGAAGAGCTCGAGGATGTAGACGCCGTTTTTCTTAACCACCGGCGTAGTCTCGGCGTGGTTGAACGAGGCGTACGAGCGGTCGATCAGCTCTTTGAGGTCGTGTTGCGGGATGTCGGTTGCGAACAGGGAGATGATGTTGAAGGCGAGTTCCGGATAGGGGAGCTTCGACCAGGCAGTGACGGTAGCGCGATCCAGCTGCGGAATGCTCTCGGGCAGGATCAGGCCGCCATCGGTGGCAAGTCCCATCATGACAGCGTCTTTGAAGCCGATCGGTGCGATACTTCCCCTGGTGCTGAGGTATTTCATGGTCGTTTCTCTTTCCTTTGAAGGTAGTCGGCCGTTCGGCACAGCGTCCATATATAACAGTTAAAACGTTAAAAGTGAAGAGATAGCTGGCCGGAAGAGTCCCGCCGGCTGCGGGCGTTTTGCGTTAAAGGCCGCTGGCATTTCCCGATCAGGCGCTTTGCCGAGCCTTGCATTGACACAAAGCACCCTGCCGTTGTAATAGATTCACTGTAGATAGATGCAATAAAGCCCCTCGCTAGCTCTTGAACTGGTGACTGGATGGAGAACGGCGGCGTGGAAACTCTGAACCAGGAGTTGTCGGAAAAGCAGATCCAGTTCAATGATGCCATGAAGCGCTACCAGTCGCTGGCGCGCTACCAGGTTTTCAATGTTGCTGTCTCATCCGTAAATGTTGCGTTACAGACTTACCTGCTTGTGCTCGTCTGGCCGGTGCGTATCGGTCCGGTCGGTCTGGCTGTCGCAGTAGCGGTTTCCTTCGTGCTCACCGACTTTTTAAACGGCCTGGTGCACATGATGATGGACAACAATGACAGCTACGACTCGGTCTTCGGTCCCTTCGTTGCGAATTTCCACCTGCACCACAAGATCATCCAGTACAAAAAGCGGCCGCTGCCGGTGGTCTATTTTAACGAAACCGGCTCCAAGGTCTGGCTCGTGGGGTACCTGTCGTTTGTCCTGCTGCTTTTTGAGGTGGGGCAACTGGCCCCGCTGGCCGCCCACATCCTCGTTTACGTCGGCATCCTTTCCTCGCTGGCCGAGGTCTCTCACTACCTCGCGCACAGTTCGACAGCTCCGCTAACCCTCTTGCTGGGCAGGCTCAAGATCATCCTCCCCAAGCGCCACCACGCCCACCACCACCTTGAAGACAACCGGAACTACGCTTTTTTGAACGGGATGACCGACCCTCTGTTGAATATCATCGCGAGAGCCTGGTATCCCGGTTACAAAAAATACACCGATACCCACTACGCTTATTACGCACCGGACAATCTCGAAAGCAGGTGAGTGGGCTACAGGTTTAAAAGCCTGAACCACGGAGGCGCACAGAGGAAAATCGGAAATAAACGAGAGCTATACCCGGAGACTTCAGGTTTTCCTCGGTGCAGTTCTCGCTTTCCCCCTGTGTTCCTCTGCGCTTGCCTCTTATGCTTTAAGGTTTTCCTCTGGGTGTCTCCGTATCCCCTGCGGTAAAAGCTTTGTGTTCGCTGCGTGGCCAATTGGAAATACTCAATGCAGCGTCGTTTTTCAGGCTGAAAAAGTGATACTGCAAGGTGCCGAAAAAGTCGCTGCTCTGTCCCCGTCAAAAAAGGTAAGATAGCAGATGACGGTGCCCCAATCCTGTGCCGCAGGTCTCTGAAAAACGGGAAGAATCCCTAAAAAATTCCCTTGCATAAAGGATCAGTACGTGGTAAATAAAGGGTCACATGTTAATGTTCACTCAAAAGTGAGCTCTTCCGGCTCACTTTTTTTATTGGGAAATCGAAAGTTATGGCAAAAGTTGATGTTGCAGAACGGCTCACCGAGGTGATCGAACAGATCGCGGCTCCGCTCGGTATGGAGCTGGTTGATCTGGAGTACAAGCGGGAAGGGCGGGATATGGTGGTCCGGGTTTTCCTGGACAAGGAAGGCGGCATCACCCTGGATGACTGTGCGGCGGTAAGTCGCGAGCTCTCCGATCTGCTCGACGTCGAGGATGTCATCCCCGGCCACTACAACCTCGAGGTCTCCTCCCCCGGCATCTGCCGGCCCCTGAAAAAGGTGGCAGACTTCCAGCGCTACACCGGCAAGCTCATCAAGGTGCGCACCTACGACATGTGGGCCGACGACCAGGGGAACAAGCGCAAGACCTTTCTCGGCACTCTGACGGGGATCGAGAACGGGGTCATCGGCGTGGATCTCAAAGAAGGGCAGCACGCAGCGATCCCGCTGGAAAAGGTGGCCAAGGCCAACCTCGAGTTTGAATTTTAATCTTTTTACACCTGACAATATCAGAAAGTCGAAGGAGACAGTGACGTGGAAACGAGCTTTAACCTCAAGCATACCATTGACCAGATCGTCAAAGAGAAGGGTATCGACAAGAACATCGTCGTGGAGGCGCTGGAACAGGCCGTTCTGACCGCTGCCAACAAGAAGTTCCGCAATACCCGCGATCTGGAAGCTCACTACAATCCGGAGATCGGTGAAGTGGAGCTGTTTGAGTTCGTTACCGTCGTGGACGAAGTGGAGGATTCCTATCGCGAGATCGAGCTGGCCGAGGCGCGCGAGGAGGATCCGGAAGTCGAGGTGGGCGACTCCATCGGCATGAAGATGGACGCCAGCGGCTTTTCCCGCATCGCCGCCCAGACCGCGAAGCAGGTCATCATCCAGCGCGTACGCGAGGCCGAGCGCGAGACCATCTACAACGAGTTCCAGGAGCGCATGAACGAGATCGTGAACGGCGTGGTGCGCCGCTTCGAGAAGGGCGACCTCATCGTGGACCTGGGGCGCGCCGAGGCGCTCTTGCCGCACAAGGAGCAGGCCCCGCGCGAGGTTTACCGTCAGGGCGACCGCGTCAAGGCTGTCATCACCGAGATCCGCATGACCACCAAGGGGCCGCAGATCATGCTGTCGCGCACCCATCCCCAGATGCTCGCCAAGCTCTTTGAAGCCGAGGTGCCGGAGATCGCCGAGGGGATCGTCGAAATCAAGGGCGTGGTACGCGAGCCGGGCGGGCGCGCCAAGATCGCCGTCTACTCGCACGACTCCGACGTCGATCCGGTGGGCGCCTGCGTCGGTATGCGCGGCAGCCGCGTGCAGAACGTGGTCTCTGAGCTCAGGGGCGAGAAGATCGACATCATCCCCTGGAGCGACGACATCGCCCGTTTTGCCTGCAACGCGCTGGCTCCGGCCGTGGTCTCCAAGGTCTACGTCGACGAAGAAGAGTACGCCATGGAAGTTATCGTGGCCGACGACCAGCTCTCGCTTGCCATCGGCAAGCGCGGCCAGAACGTACGTCTTGCCGCCAAACTGACCGGCTGGAAGATCGACATCAAGAGTGAAACCCGTATGGCCGAGGCGGAACTTCTGCAGTTCGCCTCCTATGACGGGACCGAAATCGAGGCTGCCGAGGCCGAGGCTGTCGCGGAGGCCCCGGTTGTCGAGGTTGCCGCAGAGGAGCAGGAATAGAATTTATGCCTAAGGCTGAACCGCAGCGCAGCTGCATAGCCTGCCGGGAACCCCGGGACAAGCGCGGGCTGATCCGCTTTGTCCTGGCGCCCGACGCCACCGTGGTACCCGACCTGCAGCAGAAACTCCCCGGCCGCGGGGTGTACACCTGCTGCAAGGCGAGCTGCCTTAAGACGGCAGCCCAGAAAAGGCAGTTCAGTCGCGGCTTCAAGACCGAGGTGCTGGGGATCGACCCCGAACAGCTGGTACGCCAGGTGGGCGCCAAGATGGAAGAGCGCATAGCTAGCTACCTCTCCCTTGCCAACAAGGGGGGGAAGGTCGTCTCCGGCTCCGACCAGGTAACCGACAAGCTGAAGAAGGGCGGCGTCGGCATACTGTTTCTGGCCACGGACATCTCGGCGGATATCGGGGAAAAGTTTCGTGGCCTCGCAGAACTCAAAGGGGTTGCCTGCATGGCCCTGTTCACCAAGGAGCGTCTTGGGGAACTGATCGGTAAAGAGTTGAGGAGCGTGCTGGCCATACTGGACAGCGGCTTTGTCGGCTCGATAAGTTTGGAAATGGAAAGATACAGGAACTTCTTTGAGGAGGAGCGTGAGTAGATGAGTAAAACCCGCGTATACGAGCTGGCGCAGCAGATGGGGATCGACAATAAGGAGCTGATGGCACGGTTGGCTGCCCTTGGCGAGCCGGTGACCAATCATATGGCCGTTTTGGAAGATTCGGTGGTCAAGGCACTTACCGCCCCCGCGCAGCAGCCGACCCACAAAGAGGTTTCCCAGGAAGAGGTCCGGGTGAAGCCGACCCTGATCCGGCGCCGCGCCAAAGTGGTGGAAACGCCCGAGTCGGAAGCAGTCGAGGCAGCCGCCCCGGTGGAAGAACCGGTTCAGGAAGCCCCTGCTGCAGCAGCGCCTGCCAAGGATGTCGCCGAAGAGCCCAAGAAACCGGTCCGCGATCCGGGTCGTGCCATCATCATCGAGGCAGCCCCGAAACCGGCGCCCCCGCAGGCACCGGCAGCGGCCAAGCCGGCCCCTGCAGCCGAGACCAAGCCGGCAGCCCCGGCTGCCAAGGCTCCGGAGACTCCGGTAGAGGCCAAGCCGGCCGCTCCCGCTGCTTCTGAAGCTGCCAAGCCGGCAGAAAAGGTCGAAGCACCGGCCCAAGCACCGCAGGCACCCGCTGCCGCCCAGCCGGCGCAGCCCGCCGCGCCCCCCAAGGTCGAGGCACAGCCGGAGCAGGCATCGCCGACCCGCGCCAAGATCCTCGGCCGCGTCGAGATTCCCATTCCCGCCCAGCGTCCGGCCGAACGCCGCGAGTACCAGCGTCCGGCAAACGGCGAGCGTCCGGCCCCGCGTCCGGGGATGCCGCGCGGCGTGGAGCGCCCGGGCACCGAGCGCCCGGCACCGCGCACCGGCGAGCGTCCTGCTGGGGCGCACCCGCGTACCGATCGTCCGGCGCCGCTTGCTCCGGTAGAACTGCCGCTGGGTGGCGACGACCGTCGCAAAGGTGCCCGCAAGCCGGCACCCGCAGGCGGCACCGACTACGCCAAAAACGGCAAGAAAGGTGCTCCGGCCACTAAAGGGAAGAAAGAGGCCTTCAAAAAGCCGGACCTCATGGACAAGCGCGAGCGCGTCTTCGAGCCCGGACCGCGTTCCAAAGGGAAAAAGCGCGGCGTTGAGAAGGTCCAGATCGGCAAGAAGACCGAGATCACGGTACCTAAGGCCATTAAGAGGATCATCAAAATCAGCGAATCTATCACCGTAGGCGAACTTGCCAAGCGCATGGGTATCAAGGCGACCGACCTGATCCGCGCCCTGATGAAGATGGGGGTCATGGCCACCATCAACCACCCGCTCGACTTCGACACCGCGACCATCCTCGCCACCGACTTCGGCTACGAGATCGAGAACGTGGCGCTGGACGTGGAGGAGATGCTGGAGGCCGAGCCGGATGCACCGGAGAGCCTGCAGAAGCGTCCGCCGGTCGTCACCATCATGGGTCACGTCGACCACGGCAAGACCTCGCTGCTCGACGCCATCCGCGAGACCAACGTCATCGCAGGCGAGGCGGGCGGCATCACCCAGCACATCGGCGCCTACGACGTCGAGCTGAACGGCCGCAAGATCACCTTCCTCGATACCCCGGGCCATGAGGCCTTTACCGCGATGCGCGCCAGGGGCGCCAAGGTCACCGACATCGTCATCCTGGTGGTGGCGGCGGACGACGGCGTCATGCCGCAGACCCGCGAGGCGGTGAACCACTCGAAGGCCGCCGGCGTACCGATCATCATCGCGATCAACAAGATCGACAAGCCCGAGGCGAACCCGACCCGCGTCAAGCAGGAACTCATGGAGTTCGGGCTGGTAGCGGAAGAGTGGGGCGGCGACACCATCTTCGTCGAGGTCTCAGCGAAAAAACGCATCAACCTCGAAGCGCTCCTGGAGATGGTCCTTCTGCAGGCCGACGTCCTGGAACTGAAGGCCAACCCGGACAAGGCGGCCCGCGGTACCATCGTCGAGGCGAAACTCGACAAGGGTCGTGGCCCGGTGGCCACCGTACTCGTTCAGGAAGGTACCATGAAGGTCGGCGACTACTTCGTGGCCGGCGTTCACTACGGCCGCGTACGCGCCATGCAGAACGACCGCGGAGAGAAGGTACCGGCTGCCGGTCCGGCCATGCCGGTCGAGGTCATCGGCTTCACCGGGGTCCCCGATGCGGGCGACATCTTCGTGGCCATGGGTGACGAGAAGCAGGCCAAAGAGATCGCCAACCATCGCCAGATGAAGTTGCGCGAATCCGAACTGGCCAAGCACAGCAAGCTCTCCCTGGAGCAGCTCTACGAGAAGATCCAGAAGGGCGAGGTCAAGGACCTCAACACGATCGTCAAAGGGGACGTGCAGGGATCGGTGGAGGCGGTTGCCGAATCGCTCAGGAAACTCACCACCGCGGCCATCCGTCTCAACGTGCTGCATGCCTCGGTCGGCGCCATCACCGAAACCGACGTCAACCTGGCCAGCGCCTCCAACGCTATCATCCTCGGCTTCAACGTGCGTCCCGAAGTCAAGGCGGCGGCACTCGCCGAGAAGGAAGGGGTGGACGTTCGCCTCTACAACATCATCTACGACGCGGTGGACGACATCAAGAAGGCGATGGAAGGCCTCCTCGAGCCGACCTTCAAGGAGAAATATCTGGGCCGTGCCGAGATCCGCGAGGTCTTCTCGGTACCCAAGGTCGGCAACGTGGCCGGCTCCTATGTCACGGACGGCAAGATCGTCAGGAACGCCCAGGTCCGCCTGTTGCGCGACAACGTGGTGGTTTACGAAGGCAAGCTCTCCAGCCTACGCCGCTTCAAAGACGACGTGAAGGAAGTCGCCAGCAACTACGAGTGCGGCATGTCGCTGGAAAACTACAACGACCTGAAAATCGGCGACATCTTCGAGTGCTTCGAGATGGAGAAGGTGGCCGGCAAGCTGTAATTAATATCTAGTTCACTCCACCCCCTCCCTTGACGGGAGGGGGCAGGGGGTGGGTGCAGCTGCCACGAAGTGAGCTAACGTCACGATCGCCGGTTTCCCCCGCACCCCGATCCTCTCCCGCCTGGGGAGAGGAAGGTCTACCAGGCGAACCCCGGTTCCGCCCCTACCGATTTGCCGCAGCAGCATGAACTGCCCCCTGCGGTACCCAAGCAAAAGTGAGTATTTCAAGTTATGGTAAAACGTTCCGATAAAGTCTCCGAAGCAATCCACAAAGTCGTCTCAGAACTGCTCATCAAAGGGATCAAAGATCCCCGCGTCGGTTTTGTCACCATCACTGGCGTCAAGGTGAGCACCGACCTGCACTATGCCACCGTGTACTTCACGGTGATCGGCTCCGAGCAGGAGAAGAAGAACACCGAGGCGGGACTCAACTCCGCCCGCGGCTTCATCAGGAAGGAAATCGGGCAGGCCCTCAAGCTGCGGGTGACCCCGGAGGTCCTTTTCAAGTACGACACCTCGGTCGAATACGGCCAACACATCGAATCGCTCTTGAAGGAGATAGGTGCCACGGATGACGGAAAGGATGCAGGCGGTAATAGCTGATATCGCGGCCGAGATCGACGGCCACTCCACGTTCCTGATCACCAGCCACGAGGGACCGGACCCGGATGCCGTCGGTTCCACCCTCGCGCTCGCCAATCATCTGGCAGCGTTGGGCAAGGACGTCACCGTTTACCTGTGTGATCCGGTCCCGGAGAACTGCAGCTTCCTGCCCATGGCGGACCAAGTCTGCCACGAGCTGCCGGATCGTGATTTCGAGGTCTGCTTCGTTCTGGACATCGGCGAGTTCCGGCGCGCCGGCAAGGCGATCACCGGTTCGAGCCGCATCGCCCGCTTCGTCAACGTGGACCACCACCTGGGCTGCGAGGACTTCGGGGTGCACAACCTCATCGACTCTACCGCCTGCGCCACGGCCGCGCTCATCTACCGGATCATCAAGGCGCGTGGCGACGTCATCGGCTACCCCACCGCCCTTTGCATCTACACTGCCATCTTGAGCGACACCGGCAGTTTCCACTACTCCAACTCCAACCCCGAGGCCTTCGCCATCGCGGGTGAGATGATCGCCCTGGGGGTCAAACCCTGGGACGTCTCCGAGGCGCTCTACGAGAGCGATCCCCGCGAGAAGATCACCCTCCTGGCCCAGGCACTTTCCGATCTCACCATCTCTCCCTCGGGCGAGTACGCCTCGCTCACCGTTACCCAGGAGATGTACCGCCAGACCGGCGGCAACGCAGAGCTCACCGACGGCTTCATCAACTTCGCGCGCCGCATCCGTGGCGTCGAGGTAGCACTCATCTTCCGCGAGCTTCGGGAAGGGGAGTTCAAGGTGGGCTTCCGGAGTAAGGGGAAGGTGGATGTCTCCGCCATCTCCGCGGCTTTCGGAGGCGGTGGGCACCGCAACGCCGCCGGCTGCGTCGTCAAAGGTTCCCTCGCCGAAGTGAAAGCCCTGGTATTCGACCGACTGGAAAAATCCCGCTGATGCTCGACGGTTTTTATGTGATTGACAAGCCGGTCGGTGTCACCTCCCACGACATCGTTTCGAGGGTGAGGCGCGCCATCGGCCAGAAGAAGGTGGGGCACACCGGTACCCTCGATCCTTTCGCGACCGGCGTCTTACCGGTGGCGGTAGGGGAGGGGACCAAGGCGATCCAGTTTCTCGACGAGTCCGAAAAGGAGTACCGCGCCGTCTTGCGGCTGGGGATCGCCACCGATACCCAGGATCTGACCGGACAGGTCGTTTCCGAGCGGGACTGGACCGGGGTCACCCCGGCAGACCTCGAGGCGCTGGTGCCCCGCTTCACCGGAAAGCTCTCCCAACTCCCCCCCATGTTCTCCGCGTTGAAGCAGGGTGGTGTGCCGCTCTACAAGCTGGCGCGCCAGGGGAAAGAGGTGGAGCGTGAGCCGCGCGAGGTGGAGATCTACTCGCTTACCTTCGACTGGATCCGACTCCCCGAGGCGGCCTTCACCGTGCGCTGTTCGCGCGGCACCTACGTGCGCACGCTTGCCTGCGACATCGGCGAGGCGCTGGGGTGCGGCGCCCACCTTCTGGAATTAAGGCGCCTTAAAAGCGGCCTGTTCCTGGAGGCCGAGGCCATCACCCTGGAGACGTTGCAGGAAGCGGCGGACAAGAGCGAACTCCTCATGCCGCTCGATCGGGCGCTCGATCACCTGAAGTCGTTCGAACTCTGCGAGGAGGCCGGCAGGCGCATTGCCAACGGCATTGCGCCCCAGGTACAGGATCTGCCGCCCGGAGCGCTGGACGAACTCAAGCAGGACGAGGAAGTGAGACTCTATGTGGCGGGGCGTCTTGCTGCAGTAGCGCGCTGCGACAAGGTCAGAGGACTCAGGCTGGCACGAGGCTTTAACTAGTATTCAATCTTTACACACTCTACCTTTTGTGGTAGAAAGGTGGGATGTTGACCCTGCCGCGGACATACCTCGCCGCGTGCAGTACTTAACAAGCAACCAAAACTAAGGGGGAAAATTCATGCTGGTAACCGAAAAGAAGCAGGAAATCATTTCTGCTCACAAGCTGCACGACTCGGACACGGGTTCTCCGGAAGTGCAGATCGCCATCCTCTCGGAGCGTATCACCTACCTCACCGAGCACTTCAAAACCCACAAGAAAGATCATCACAGCCGTCGCGGTCTGCTGAAGATCGTTGGTCAGAGAAGGGGGCTGCTTGATTACCTCAAGCGCAAGGATGTGAATCGCTACAAAGCGATCATCGAGAAACTCGGCATCAGAAGGTAGTAGGAAAAAAAGGCAATATGCCTCTCCCGGGGTATATTGCCTTTCCATTTAACCAAGGGCCTTGTGCCCTTTTCTTGTTGGGGGCGTGGATAAAAAAGCTCTGGGCAGTTGGCCCAAGGCTCTTTTCTCGGCGGCCCCAACACCAACCTAGCTGGCAATTGGAGGCCAATTATGATTCACACTGTAGAAACGCAATGCTGCGGCAAAACCATCACCATCGAAACCGGTAAAGTGGCCAAACAGGCAAGCGGCGCCGTCATGATCAAAAGCGGCGACACCATGGTGCTCGTCACCGCGGTGGCACTGAAAACCGCCAAGGAAGGGCAGGGCTTCTTCCCGCTTACCGTCAACTACCAGGAGAAGGCGTACGCCGGCGGCAGGATCCCGGGTTCCTTCTTCAAGCGCGAAGGTCGTCCCTCCGATAACGAGACCCTGACCTGCCGCCTCATCGACCGCCCGATCCGTCCGCTGTTCCCGGAGAACTTCTTAAACGACACCCAGATCATGGCGACCGTCATCTCGGCCGACAAGGATCACGATCCGGGGATCCTCTCCATGATCGGCGCCTCGGCAGCTCTCATGGTTTCCGACGTCCCCTTCGCCGGCCCGATCGCGGGCGTCAAGGTGGGGCGCGTGGACGGCAAGTTCGTCGCCAACCCGACCGCTGAGGAGCTGGAGCTGAGCGACCTCGAAATCGTCGTGGCAGCCAGCAAGGATGCCATCCTGATGGTCGAGGGTGAGGCCAAGGAAGTCCAGGAGAACGACCTGCTGGAAGCTATCTTCTTCGGTCAGGCCGCCGTACAGGACGTCCTGAAGGCCCAGGAAGAGTTGGCTGCCAAGGCCGCCGTCGCCAAACGCGTCATCGAACCGCCGGTCGTCAACGAAGCGCTCAAGGCCCGCGTCAACGAGCTTGCTTTCGAGAAGATGAAGGCTGCCGTGCGCATCAAGTCGAAAGGTGAGCGTCACGACGTGATCGACGAGATCACCGCCGCCACCGTTGCCGCCCTCGCCGAGGAGTTCGAAGGTTCCGAGAAAGAGGTGAAGGCCTTCATCGAAGACCTCGAGTACAACCTGGTCCGCGAGCACATCATCAAGGACGGCAGCCGCATCGACGGCCGCGACACCAAGACCATCCGCGCCATCAGCACCGAGGCCGGCTTCCTGCCCCGCGCCCACGGCTCCGCCCTGTTCACCCGCGGCGAGACCCAGGCCATCGTGGCCGCCACCCTGGGCACCTCGGTCGACGAGCAGCGCATCGATTCGCTCTACGGCGATTCCCGCAAGAAGTTCATGCTGCACTACAACTTCCCGCCGTACTCCGTCGGCGAAACCAGCTTCCGTCTGGCTCCGGGCCGCCGCGAAATCGGCCACGGCAACCTGGCCGAACGCGCCCTGCAGCAGGTACTTCCGAAGCACGATGACTTCCCCTACACCATCCGCATCGTCTCCGACATCACCGAGAGCAACGGCTCCTCCTCGATGGCGACCGTGTGCGGCGGTTCCATGTCCATGATGGACGCCGGTGTACCCATCAAGGCGCCGGTAGCCGGCATTGCCATGGGCCTCATCAAGGAAGGCGAGGGCTACGCCATCCTCTCCGACATCCTCGGTGACGAAGACCACCTGGGCGACATGGACTTCAAAGTGGCCGGCACCGCCGAGGGCGTCACCGCGCTGCAGATGGACATCAAGATCGGCGGCGTAACCCGCGAGATCATGCAGAACGCCCTGGCCCAGGCCAAAGAAGGGCGTATCCACATCCTTGGCGAGATGGCCAAGACCCTCGGCAGCGCACGTGCGGACCTCTCCGCCTTCGCTCCGCGCATCACCACCATCTGGGTCAAGGTCGACAAGATCCGCGACGTCATCGGCTCCGGCGGCAAGAACATCCGTTCCGTCACCGAGGCGACCGGCGTCAGCATCGACATCGAGGACACCGGCAAGATCAACATCGCTTCCACCAACAAGGAAGCCTGCGACCTCGCCATCAAGATGATCCGCAACCTGACCGCCGAGGCCGAGGAAGGGAAACTCTACATGGGCACCGTCAAGAAGGTGATGGAGTTCGGCGCCTTCGTGGAAATCTTCCCGGGCACCGACGGCCTGGTACACGTCTCCGAACTGGACAAAGAGCGCGTTAAGAACGTCACCGACATTCTCAATGAGGGCGACAAGGTCCTGGTGAAGTGCATAGGTATCGATAAACAGGGCAAAATCAAGCTCTCCAGGAAAGAAGCTTTGGGGCTTTCGCTGGAGGAATAATGAAAGGGAGTCTGGCAATTTTCGGGTTAACGGTTATAGTTTGAGCCATGATAAAAAAATCCGTCCTCGATAACGGTATCCGCGTCATTTCCGAGCGGATACCGTACGCCAGCTCCGTTTCCATCGGTATCTGGGTCGCCAACGGCTCCCGCCACGAACAGCGGGAGTCGAACGGCGTCGCCCATTTTATTGAACACCTCCTCTTCAAGGGGACCGACCGTCGTTCCTCCCTGGACATCGCCAGGGAGATCGACTCGGTCGGCGGCGTGTTGAACGCCTTCACCAGCCGTGAGTACGTCTGCTACTACGCAAAGGTTCTGGACAAGTTCCTCCCCCGTGCGGTCGATCTTTTGACCGACCTGTTTCTGCACTCCACCTTCGATCCCGACGAGATAGAAAAAGAACGCCGCGTGGTGCTCCAGGAAATCAGCATGATGGAGGACACCCCCGACGACCTGATTCACGACCTCTTCCACCAGCATTTCTGGCAGGGGCATCCCCTTGGGATGTCCATCCTGGGCGATGTTGCCAGCGTCTCGGGACTCTCGCGCGACGCCATCATCGGCTATAAGGACCAGATGTACCGCGGCGAGGACATCATCGTGAGCGCTGCCGGCAACCTGGAACACGATGATCTCGTGCGCCTCCTTGAGGATCACCTGAAGTCGGTTCCCGACGGGCACGGCCGGACTCCGTCCGAGCGTCCCAGCTACGTGCGCCGCATCGAACTGGTGGAGAAAGACCTCGAGCAGGTTCACGTCTGCCTTGGGATGCGGGGTGTGCAACAGGACCATCCCCACCGCTACGACGCCTTCATCATGAACGCGATCCTGGGAGGCTCGATGAGTTCGCGCCTGTTCCAGGAAGTCCGTGAGAAGAGCGGCCTAGCCTATTCGGTCTACTCCTATATCGCCTCGCACGCCGATGCCGGTTCACTGGTGGTCTATGCCGGCGCCGCACCCGAGAACAGTGGCAACCTTCTGGAGATCATGCTGAAGGAACTCTCCCGCTTCAAGACGGAGCCGGTTCCCGAGGCCCAACTGGACGGCGCCCGCGAGCAGCTTAAGGGAAACCTCCTGTTGTCGCTGGAGTCGAGCGACAACCGGATGTCACGGCTGGCCAAAAACGAAATCTACTTTGGTAATCCTCTGCCGCTTTCCGAGATCATGGCCGGTTTCGACCAGGTGAGTTCGGAGAGTATCCAGAAGCTTGCCAATGAAATCCTCGACAACTCCACCCTCACCCTGGTGATGCTGGGGAGGGTCGGCGCATCACAGTTCCATCCCGCGGATATCATCGTCTGACATGCCCAATATTGCTGTAAAAATAAAAAGGTTGCGGCCCACTAATCTCCCGTGTTACATGACGGAGCAGGCGGCCGGTGTCGACCTGCACGCCGCACTCGAGGGAGGACCGTGCGTCCTGCATCCCGGTGAGCGCGCCTTGGTGCCGACCGGCATTGCCCTGGAGATCCCTCCCGGCTATGAGGCGCAGGTGCGCCCCAGGAGCGGGCTCGCTCTGCGGCACGGGATTTCCCTGGTGAACTCGCCCGGAACCATCGATGCCGATTACCGCGGCGAGATCGGCGTGATCCTGATCAATCACGGCAAGGAGACCTTCGTCATCGAAAATGGCGAGCGGATCGCCCAGTTGGTCTTTGCCCGTTACGAGCGGGCTCAGTTCGTCGAGGTCGAGGAGTTGGGCGACACGGAGCGCGGCGCCGGCGGCTTCGGCCACACCGGGCGCTGAACCCCCAAAACCGTTCACCGCAAAGACGCAAAGAACGCAAAGAAAACCTATAGCCACCAAAGGCACCAACCGTCACAAGAAATCACGGTAAACCTTTCAAGACTGTTCGTTGACGCACCAGGCCGAACCCGCTTCAGGTTGTTTTAAGTGTTCTTGACGTCCTTTGCGTCTTTGCGGTGAAAAAAGATTTTTTCGAGGTACCTATGCGCGACCCTCGTGTACAACAACTTGCTGACGTTCTGGTGAATTACTCTGCCAGGGTCAAGGCCGGCGACGTGGTGCTCATCTCTGCAGCCGGGTTCGAGGCCGCTCCCCTGGTAAAGGCGATCTACGCCCTGTGTCTTGAGAAGGGGGCGAAGTACGTCGAGTACGAATTCACCCTCCCCGACATCACCCGCTACTTCTACAACGGCGCGAGTGCCGAGCAGATCTCCTACTTCCCGGAGCACAAGCTCGAGTTCATGAAGAAGGTGGACGTCTTCATCGGCCTTACCGCCTCGGACAACTCGATGGTGATGGCCCGGGCCAACCAGTCCAACATGATCGCTTGGTCCAAGGTGGTACGCCCGATCCAGGACCAGCGCGTAAAGCACACCCGCTGGGTGATCACCCGCTACCCGACCCACGGCGCCGCCCAGGAAGCGCGCATGAGTCTCGACGAGTACGAAGACTACCTCTTCGCCGCCTGCTGCATGGACTGGGAAGCGGAATCGAAAAAACAGGACGCCCTGAAGGCCTGCGTCGACGCGGCCGACCAGGTACGTATCGTGGCGAGCGACACCGATCTCAGGTTCAGTCTGAAGGGGCTTCCCGGCATCAAGTGCGATGGCAGGCTCAACATTCCCGACGGTGAAGTCTTCTCCGCGCCGGTACGCGATTCGGTGGAAGGGTACATAACTTACAACTGCCCGACCGTGTACCAGGGGAAAGAGTTCAACAACATCCGTCTCGAGTTCGAGCGCGGCCGTATCGTGCGCGCCAGTTCTCCGGGGATGGACGAGGAACTGAACCGGATTCTCGACACCGACGAGGGCGCACGCTACATCGGGGAGTTCGCCATCGGCGTCAACCCGCGTATCCGTGTGCCGATGCGCAACATCCTCTTCGATGAGAAGATCTTCGGATCCATCCACTTCACCCCGGGTCAGGCTTACGACGAGTGTGACAACGGCAACCGTTCTGCGGTACATTGGGACATGGTAAAAATCCTGGCCGGCGACGGCGAGCTTTGGTTCGACGACATCCTGATCCAGAAGGACGGCCGTTTTGTCCACGAGCCGCTTTTGGGTCTCAACCCAAGCGAGTAATGCATGCTTCTCGAGATTAACCCCGACAATCCCCAAGCTCGACTGATTGCCAAAGTGGTGGATATCCTCAAGGCCGGTGGTGTCGTGGCGTATCCGACCGATACCACCTACGGTATCGGTTGCAGCATCTTCTCGAAAAAAGGTGTCGAGCGCATCTACCAGATCAAGCAGCGCGACCGCAAGAAGCCCTTTTCCTTCATCTGTTCGGATCTCTCTGAAATTGCCCGCTACGCCAAGGTCAGTAACTACGCCTTTAAGCAGATGCGCCGCCTGCTACCCGGCCCCTATACCTTCGTGCTGGACGCCGCCTCGGTAGTCCCGGACCTTTTGCTGACCAAGCAGAAGACGGTGGGTATCCGTATGCCGGACAACAAGATCTGCCTCGAGATCGTGAATGCACTGGGGCATCCCATCGTTACCACCAGCGCCAACCTCTCGGGTGAGGAGCCGATAGGTCATCCCTGGCAGGTAGACCTGGATCTCGGCAAGTTGCTGGATGTGGTTGTGGATGGCGGCGAGCTCACCGCGGATGTGAGTTCGGTGGTGAGCCTGATCGGCGACGTGCCGACCGTGCTCCGCAAAGGTGTGGGGGATGTAAGCTGGTGCGAATGACGAACCGCCCGGAGGGGCACCATGCGTAAGAGAACGGTCCGTAGCGGCCTCAAGTTCATGCTGGCCGGCGTGATCTGCGTGATCATCGCTACCTTTTTCCCGGCCCAGGCTGCCGATTTCCTGATGCTGGGGATCGGTGGCGAAGTCCGACTCACTTTCCTTGGGTTTTTCCTCGGTGGAGTATGCGGCGGCTGCGGCGTGCTGGTTGCCGCTGCAGGCCTGGTGCAGGCTGGCGGCAACGAGCGCGAGGTGCGCCTGGTGCCGACCGTGGTCATGCTCCTCTCCATGGTGGTACTTTTCTTCGCGCTCGCCTACAGCTCCTTTACCACGCCTGCTGAGGCTCCGGCTTTGCAACGCGGTGAAAGCATCAATATCTAGCTAGACACCCCCCGAACATCCTGCCCAGAACCTGTTCCTGCCCAAGGCCTTTCGTTCATGACCCGTTGAGGTGTAAATGGAAACCGTTTTCGTGCGAGATGATTTTGTTTCCCGCGAGATGATAACGTTTGGCGCGAGTTGGTTTTGCTAAGCGGGGAGATGAAACCGTTTTCGTGCGAGATGATTTTGTTTCCCGCGAGATGATAACGTTTGGCGCGAGTTGGTTTTGCTAAGCGGGGAGATGAAATCGTTTCGTCCGAGATGGTTTCGTTTCGCGCGAGATGAAAACGTTTGGTGCGAGTTGGTTTTGCTAAGCGGGGAGATGAAATCGTTTCGTCCGAGATGGTTTCGTTTCGCGCGAGATGAAAACGTTTGGCGCGAGTTGGTTTTGCAAAGTGGGGAGATGAAATCGTTTCGTCCGAGATGGTTTCGTTTCGCGCGAGATGAAAACGTTTGGCGCGAGTTGGTTTTGCTAAGTGGGGAGATGAAATCGTTTCGCGCGAGATGGTTTTGTTTCGCGCGAGATGAAAACGTTTGGCGCGAGTTGGTTTTGCTAAGCGGGGAGATGAAATCATTTCGTCCGAGATGGTTTCGTTTCGCGCGAGATGAAAACGTTTGGCGCGAGTTGGTTTTGCTAAGCGGGGAGATGAAATCGTTTCGTCCGAGATGGATTTGTTTCGCGTCGAGATGAAAACGTTTGGCGCGGGTTGGTTTTGCTAAGTGGGGAGATGAAATCGTTTCGCGCGAGATGGTTTTGTTTCGCGCGGGATTGTTTCGCTTAGCGGGGAGATGGAAACGTTTCACGCGAGATGGCTTCGTTTCGTGCGCGGATAGTGGCCGGTGTTTTTCTGGTCTTGGAAATAGCGGCGTGCTATATTGGCACGGTCATACCAATGAGAATGGAGGGAACCATGTACCGTCTTACCATACACACAGCCTTCGCGGCGGCTCACAACCTTATTCACTACCAGGGCGACTGCGAGAACCTTCACGGACACAACTGGAAGGTTGAAGTCTCCATCACCACCGCCGAACTCGACAAGGCCGGCCTGGGGATCGACTTCAAGATCCTCAAGCGTGAAACCAACACGCTTTTGAAGACCCTGGACCACAAATACCTGAACGAACTGGAACCCTTCAAAAGTCTCTCCCCTTCGTCGGAGAACATCGCCCGCTACCTCTACGTCGAACTTACCAAGATCTTCGGATCCGATAAGGTAAAGGTGGAAATGGTGACCGTTTGGGAGTCCGACTACGCCGCAGCGAGCTACTATGAGTAGAGAGTCGGCCACCTTGGTCGAGTGCTTCTCCTCGATTCAGGGGGAGGGGATGCAGGTAGGGCTGCGCCAGGTGTTCCTGCGCTTTGCCGGCTGCAACCTGAGCTGTTCTTTCTGCGATACCCCGGGCATGGCCGACGCTCCCGCCGAATGTCTTCTGGAGCAGACGCCGGGCCGGGAAGACCTGGTACGGGTGGCAAACCCGGTGAGCTGCGAGCGGATCGTGGAGCTGATCGAGGGGTGGACCCGGAAGTGGCCGGGACTGCATCATTCCATCAGCGTTACCGGCGGAGAGCCGCTTTTGCACGGGCGCATCCTGGAACAGTGGCTCCCGGAGCTGAGGAAGCTTCTTCCGATCTACCTGGAGACTAACGGGACCCTACCGAAGGCGCTCGCCCCGCTTTTGCCGCACCTGGACTATATCGGGATGGATTTCAAAATCCCTTCCGCCACCGGTTGTGCACCGCTTTGGGAAGAACATCAGCAGTTCCTGGAACTTGCCGCCCAGAAGAGTGTGTACGTAAAGCTGGTGGTCGGGGCGACGACAACGAACGAAGAAGTTGAACAGAGCTGTCGCATGATTGCGGAGGTTGACCGGAAGATTCCGCTCATCCTGCAGCCCATGACCCTGCCGGATGGCAGACTCGCCATCTCTTCGCGGCGTGCCCTGGAACTCCAGGAAGTGGCCGGTGTGCTGCTTGTCGAGGTGCGGGTGATTCCGCAGACGCATAAGTTTTTGGGAGTTTTGTAGAAGATTGATACGCGTTACCCGCGTAATTCCGAAGAACACCTTCGCACAAACAGCTGGCCTGTTGCAAGAGAGTCCCCTCTCCCCCTGCGGGAGAGGGATAGGGGGAAGGCGCCACGTCATTGAAGATGGCAGCTTCACCCACCCCCTGACCCCCTCCCGTCAAGGGAGGGGGGAAACTACTCTGAATTTACTGGATGATACAACAAGGGGCCCAAAGCGGCCCCTTTTCTCTTCCCTGGGCTTTCTGCTACAATGAGGCGGTTTGGTTCTCAATGGGGGTTATCTTGCACAGCTTGGCAAAACGAGAGGAGATGGTCGCGGTTCTGGAGACTCTTTCCGGCAAGCACCTGAAAGGGAAGGGGAGGGCGCTGCGCCTCTGCTTGATGGCGCTTTTGACCGGCGGCCACATCCTCCTGGAAGATATCCCCGGCCTTGGGAAGACCACCATGGCACTCGCCTTCGCCAGTGCGCTCGGGCTCTCCTTCGGACGGGTACAGTGCACGAGCGACCTGCTCCCCTCCGACATCACCGGCCTTTCCATCTACGACCGCAACGAGGGGCGCTTCAGCTTCGTCAAGGGCCCCATCTTCAACAACATCGTACTGATCGATGAGATCAACCGGGCAATGCCCAAGACCCAGAGCGCGCTTTTGGAGGCGATGGAGGAGCGCAGGGTCACCGTCGAAGGTGTCACCTACCAGTTGCCGGATCCCTTTCTCGTGCTGGCCACCCAGAACCCGGCGGAGCAGGTCGGAACGTTTCCGCTCCCCGAAAGCCAGATGGACCGTTTCGTCATGCGCACCGGGATCGGCTACCCTCCCGAGGAGATCGAGAAGGAGATCCTGATGCACGGCTCGATCCGGGACGAGATCCTGCACATCCCGGCGCTGGTCACCCACCAGGACCTGGTTGAGGCGATCGGCGCGGTCAGAAGCCAGGTGTATCTCGGCGAAAAGGTAACCGATTACGTCTACGCCATCATTGCCGCCACCCGGAACCACCCGCTCATCCAGACCGGCATTTCCACCCGCGGCGGCATCGGCCTGGTGGAAGCCGCCAAGGCCGCGGCTTACCTGGCCGGCCGACCCTTTGTCGCCCCCGAGGACGTCCGTGAGGTGGCCCCCGTGGTCTGCGCACACCGGCTGATCTTCCGCCCCGAACAGGAAGGGGTGGACAAGGAGCAATTATTAACCGCACTGCTGCAAGAGATTCCGCTCCCTCTCACATAAAGCTGACCAAGGGAGGGGGGCTTTACGTGGCGGCCACACTGCTCTTGGGGGTGGCCGCCGTCAATACCGGGAACAACCTGCTCTTCCTGGTGGTCTCCGCCATGCTCGGCTTCATGGCGGTCTCGGGCCTGCTGGGCTGGCTGAACATCCGCGGGCTCGCGGTGTCGGTGCGCCTGCCCGACGAGGTCTACGCCGGTATCTCCACCCAGCTCACCGTGCGGGTCGAGAACCGCAAACGACTGCTCCCTTCCTTTCTGATCACCGCGACTCTCCTGGGACATCCCGCCAGTTTTCTCCTGCTCGATCCGCGAAAGGCGCAGACGGGCTCGCTGTTGGTCGCCTTTCCGCAGCGCGGCAGGATCGCCCTTCCGGTGGCCCTGATCAGCTCTGCCTTTCCGGTTAACTTCTTCGTGCGCAATATAAGGGTCCCGGTGACGGGGAGCCTCCTGGTGTTTCCTGCGCCGCGCTCCCTTGCCCTGCCGGCGGGTGCGGGCAAGCCGGAGAACGGCAATGCCCGGAGCCTTGCGGCGCCGGGGCATGAAGGGGAACTTGCCAAAATTTCCGATTACCAGGGGGGCGAATCGCTCAAGCTGATCCACTGGCGCCTTTCCGCCAAGCACGAGGACTACAAGGTAAAACACCTGACCTCCAACGCCACGGAACCGGTGCTCATCGAAATAGACACCCTGCCGGGGCGTGACCTCGAGGAGCGGCTGGGCTACGGCACCTTCCTGGTGAACCGCCTGGTACGCGGCGGAAGTGCCGTGGGTCTTAAGCTGGCCCAGCGGGTCATTACTCCGGCCGCCAGCCGCAGCCATCGCCTGAAACTGCTCGGAGAGCTTGCCGTATATGGTCAGAGTTAAAACCATCCTCAGTATTCTGACGTTGTGCGTCGCCCTGATCGGCTATCTGCCGCTTGCTCCCTATCTGGATCCGCTGGCGACCTGGGCGTTCCCCGTGGCCCTGCTCTTTGCCTGGTTTCAGCAGCGCACCGACCGCTCGCTCTCCGGACGCCTGCTGACCCCCGCGTCGATCCTGCTCTTTCTCTACTACGCATCGGGAATGAACCGGGACAACCTGCTTTCGGTTACCGCGAACCTCTTGGTCATGTTTCTCAGCATCCGGCTGGTGGGAGAGAAGAGCGGGCGCAACTACCTGCAGATCTTCGCGCTTGCGCTCTTTTGCCTGGCGGCTTCCTCGCTGTACAACCTCTCGGCCCTTTTTCTTGTCTACCTGCTGGCGCTGCTCCTGTTGCTGGCGGTCTCCCTGGTGGTGCTCACCTTCCATGCCCACGATGCCAAGCTGGTGCTGGAACACCGGCAACTGAAAAAAGTGCTGGGGGTTGCGGGACTGATGCCGGTGGCGGCGCTTCCCCTTCTGCTGGTACTCTTCGTGATCCTGCCGCGGACCCAGTTTCCACTCTGGGACTTCCTGAACCGCGGTGGCGGCAACCGCACCGGGTTCAGCGACACGGTCAAGCCGGGAGCTACCGCCAGTGTCAGCGAGGTGAAGGCGGTTGTGCTACGGGTCACCAGCCCGAAAATCCCCGAGAACCGGCTCTACTGGCGCGGGATCGTCTTGAACGCGCTGCAAGGAAACGCCTGGGTTCGGGTTCCGGGACCGGAAGAGCACAGCCTGGTTCCGACCAGCGGCGAGCTGATCCACCAGGAGATCTACCCGGAACCCACGAATAGCCCCTATCTGGTGGCGCTGAATATCCCGCGCCAGATAACTGGCCTGCGCACCGCAAACGAAGCCGGTGTGGTGTTCAAGGTGCGCGCCCCGCTGGAAAAACGGGTCAAATACGAGGCGGTCTCGTCACTCTCAGACCTGGTCCGGGTAAAGGGCGGCATTGACCGGGACTTCTACCTGCAGGTACCCGCGGTGGTGTCACCCCGGTTGCAGGGAGCGGCCCGCGAAATTTCCCGCCCGGGGGCCACCGATGTCGAGAAACTTCGCCTGCTGGAGCGCTTCATGCGCAGCCAGCGCATCTCTTACGCCACGAGCGGATTACCGGTAGGCAACCAGGCCCTGGACGACTTCCTGTTTGCCAGGAAACGGGGAAATTGCGAATTCTTCGCCTCGAGCTCCGCACTTTTACTGCGGCTTGCCGGCATACCGGCGCGCCTGGTGGGTGGCTACCGGGGGGGGAACTACAACGAGATGGGTGGGTACTACCAGGTGACTGAGGACATGGCTCATGTCTGGGTCGAGGCTTACCTGGACGGCAGGGGATGGGTGACGCTGGATCCCACCGCCTGGTCCATCGGATTCGGGCGCCGGGCCGCCTTGGGGGACACCTTGAGGATGTACGTCGATACGCTCGGTTTTTACTGGAACAAGGCGGTTATCACCTACGATCTGGACAAACAGATCTCTCTTATGCGCAAGGCCGGAGGCGCGGTCCGCCAACTGCACCTGCCCAGTTTTTCCGTCAAGGGAGCGCTGGTCTGGATCGCCTGGCTCGTGCCTTTGGGTGGCGCACTCCTTTGGTACCTGGTCGGTTCCGTGAGCTGGGAAGAGAGGGTGCTGCGGCGCTTTCTGCGGGCGGTGGCACGGCGCTACCCGACGGTCGCCGCGGAACACAACGGCCTGTTCGATCTGGCGCAACGTACCGGAGATCCGCAGGTTGCCGAGTTCGCCGCGATCTACGGCTCTGCGATCTACCAAGACCGTCGCCTGGAACCTGGGGAATTGGATAATCTTAAGCAACTTGTGCGGGTTATCAATCAGCATCGTCCTTGACACCCGCGCCCGATTGTTTTAGTTTTAGCAGCGGCTTATTTCTGCGAGATATGAGGCGGCCCCTTGGCTTCGAAAAAAGACAAAATACTGGAAAGTGCGCAACGTTTTGTACTCAAAGGCCAGATCGACAAGGCGATCAAGGACTACCAGCAAGTGGTGGTGCTCGACCCGAAGGAGATCAGGCATCGCCAGCGCCTGGCGGAACTGTTGGTGCGCGACAACCGGAAAGATGAGGCGATCGTACAGTACGAGGACATCGCCAGGCACTACGCAGAAAACTCCTACTACCTGAAGGCGATCGCGGTCTACAAACAGATTCAGCGCCTGGTTCCGGAGAGTACGGACGTGGCACTGCACCTGGCTGAGCTGAACGCGAAGCAGGGACTCACCGGCAACGCCCTTGCCGAGTTCGGCCAGGTTGCGACCCAGTTCGAGAAGGAAGGGGATCTGAAGGGGGCCGTGAAGGTCCTGGACCGGATGCTCCTGGTGGACGGTGTTACCCCCGCGACCCGCTTGAAACTTGCCGAGCTCCTGTACAGCACGGGAGACCGGGAGCGCGCGTACCAGGAATTCGAAAGCTATGCGGCACAGCTCACCAAAGGTGCTGACCGGGCCGCCCTAGCCAGGGTGACCGAGCGGATCGCGGAGCTGTTTCCCGAGCGCCAGGCTTCCCCGGCTCCAGTTGGGACGCCGCCCGCCGACGCCCCGGTGCGCGAGGCGGCGACGGGGCTCGACCTGCCCTCGACCCCTTTTGAAGCGGTCGCGGAGTTTCCCGGAGTGCCGGGCGACACCCCGGCCCCCTGGGAGACGCCGGAGTTGGAGCCCGCGGCGCCGGCCTCCTCGGCGCAGGAACCGCTCCCCTGGGAGTCCCACGGCGAGCTGGAGCTCGATATGAGCGATCCGCTCGAGGCGGCTCCCCCTCCGGTTCCCGAAATCGACCTGCCGCTCGACTTCTCGCTCTCCCTGGAATCCGACGAGCACAATCCTTTTGCCGCCCAGGCCCCCACGGAACCTGCCACTGCCGAACTGCCGTCCTTCGACGACCTTCCCAGCTTTGGTACGCTTCCCGAGGCTCCCGCTGCCCACGGGACTGGGGAAGAACCCGAGATGCTGGAACTCGACTGGCCGGAGGAGATCGATCTTTCGCTGGAGTTGGAAGTCGGGAACGACGCCGACGCGGCCCGCACTGCTGAACTGGCCGCTGCGGCTGAAGCAAGCCGTGCTGCCAAGGCGGCCGAGCAGGCCCGTGCCGCTGCCGCCGAGGAGGCGGAGGCTGCCCGGCTGGCTGAGGAAGCGAAGGCCGCCGAAGAGAAACGGTTGGCCGAGGAAGCCAAGGCAGCCGAGGCTGCCCGGCTGGCGGAAGAAACTCGGCTCGCTGAAATCGCTCGTGCTGCCGAGGCCGCCAGGGTTGCGGAAGAGGCGCGTGCTGCCGAGGCGCGCATCAGCAGCGGTTGGCAGGAGATCTTCCCCGAGGCCCTGGCCCCCGGCGCCTCGCTCGATCTCGACGAACTGGAATCGCACTACGACCTGGGGATCGCCTACAAGGAGATGGGTAAGCTTGCCGGCGCGATCAAGGAGTTCGCTCTCGCCGCCGGAAACGAACGTCGGCGGCTGGACTGCCTGATCCTCCAGTCGATCTGCTACCGCGAAATGGGGAACCTCGACCAGGCACGCGAGCTTTTGCAGCGCGGACTCGCCCTGGAACTGGGCGACACCGAGCGCACCAGCCTGCGCTACGAGCTTGCGTTTCTTTTGGAGAGTACCGGGAAATTGGAGGAGGCGCTTGAGCTCTACCGCCAGGTGTTACAGGCCAATCCCGCATTCCACGAGGTGGCAGAGCGGATCGGGGCGTTGGCCGGCGAGGAGGGACTCGATATCATCGAGCTCGAGCCCGAGGAAGAAGAGGAACTGGTACCCTAAGGGGCCAAGCCCATCAAGTTAAGCGGGGGCACCAGGCGGATCGGTGCCAGGAAAACCTGCATATCATAGCTGGCGGGGAGCGGGGGAAGCGGTCCCGCCTTCGCTATCGAATCCAGCACCGCCTTGTCGTACTGGCGGTTGCCGGAACTCTCCGAGATTCTCGCCTCCAGGATCGAGCCGTTGCGCGCCACCGCAAGCAGCACCACCACCGGGGCGACTCGCCGCTTGTCTATCTGCTCGTTCATCCACCACTTCTCGTTGATCACCTGCAGCATGTCAAGGTAGTAGGTCTTGATGTCGTCCCGCAAGGTCTCACCTTCGCCCAGGCTCTTGAAATACCCCCTGGTAAGGCCGAGCCCCAGGAAGGTGTGGGAGCGGTCTTCGTCGGTTTTCGCTTGCGGTGGGGTGGCAGGCTGAACCGGCGGGGTTTCGACGCGCTGCTCCTGGACGGGTTCGGGAGGAGTGGTCTGGTCCGGCATTTCGGGTTCCGCGGGCGGGGTGACCGTTTCCTGCTTCGGGGGAAGCGTCTGCGGTGCCGGGGACTGCACCGATTTGAGGTCCACGTAGGTAACGGCGGGAACGGGCGCCGGTTGGCTCCCGGAAAAGGAGATCAGGACAAAGGCGGCAAAAAGGTGCAAAAGGAACGACGCGGCCAGTCCCAGTACCAGTTTGCGGTTCACCGTAAGGTGCGATATCGATTCAGTCTCTTGCAGCGCTTCTGCCATGCCCCCAGCTTTCCTCCCGCTTCTCGTTAAAAACACCGGCCTTCTTATAACAAATTCTGCCTCATCAAGCTAACGAAAAGCAACGACTGGGTGGCGCTGCGACGCCTGCCGGTGCTTTTGTTTCCCGCAGCGCGGGGAAATAAAAAAGGGACCCCGGTTCGGAGTCCCTTTTCTGTGCCTTTTTTGCTTGGAAGCGTTACGCGCTCTGGGCGTCCACCACGGCGATGGCGGCCATGTTGACGATGTTGGATACGTCGTCGCCGCGCTGCAGCACGTGGAAGGGTTTCTTCATCCCCATGAGGATCGGACCGATCGCCTCGCCGCCTCCCAGACGGTGCAACAGCTTGTAGCAGATATTGCCGGAGTTGAGGTCGGGGAAGATGAGGACGTTGGCCGGCCCGCTCAGGGTGGCAAACGGGTAGTTGGCCAAGAGCTCCGGGGTGACCGCGGTGTCGGCCTGCATCTCGCCGTCGATTTCCAGCTCGGGGGCTTTCTGCTTCACGATCTCCACCGCTTTTTTCACCTTGATGGCGAGCGGGTTGTTGACCGAGCCGAAGTTGGAGAAGGAGAGCATGGCGATGCGCGGCTCGATGTCCAGCAGGCGCACCTTTTCTGCTGCCAGCAGCGCGGTCTCGGCTAGCTCCTCGGCGGTCGGATCGATCTCGACGGTGGTGTCGGCCAAAAAGACGATACCCTTCTTGAAGACCATCATGTACATGCCGTGCACGCCGGCCAGTTGCGACTGCTTGCCGATCACCTCGAGCGCCGGGCGGATGGTTTCGGGGTAGTGCGAGTCGATACCCGAGAGGCAGGTGTCGGCGTCGCCCATGTGCACCATCATCGAGGCGAAGTGGTTACGCGACTTGCGGCGCACGATGCGGCGCGCCTCGGAGAGGGTAACCCCTTTTCTCTGGCGCAGCCGGTAGAGTTCCTGGGCGTAGCCTTCGGTGAGTTCCGACTCTTCCGGATCGATGATGGGGACGTTCAGGTCGAGCCCGAGTTCGGCGATCTTCCCTTCCACCTTCCTGCGGCTGCCGACCAGAATCGGCTGGGCGATCTCTTCTTCGATGAGGGTGTAGGCGGCCTTGAGGATCTTCTCGTTATCGCCTTCGGGGAAGACGATCTTCTTGGGATCGCTCTTCGCCTTGTTGATGATGAGACGCATGGTCTCCTTGGATTTCCCCTGGAGCGCCTCGAGCTGCTCGACGTACTTGTCGAGGTCGATCTGCTGGCGTGCCACGCCGCTCTCCATGGCTGCTTTGGCGACTGCCGGGGCGACGCGCAAAAGGGCACGCGGGTCAAACGGTTTCGGGATGATGTAGTCGCGGCCGAAGCTGAACTTCACGTTGCCGTAGGCGCGGCACACCGAATCCGGGCACTCCTCGCGGGCCAGTTCGGCAAGCGCCCGGGTCGCGGCAAGCTTCATCTCCTCGTTGATGCCGGTGGCACGCACGTCGAGTGCCCCGCGGAAGATGAAGGGGAAGCCGAGCACGTTGTTCACCTGGTTCGGATAGTCGGAGCGGCCGGTCGCCATGAGGACGTCGCCGCGCACCGCGTGGGCCTGTTCCGGGGTGATCTCGGGATCCGGGTTCGCCATGGCGAAGATGATCGGGTTGACCGCCATCTTGCGCACCATTTCGGGGGTGAAGGCCCCCTTGACGGAGAGGCCGTAGAGGACGTCGGCACCTTCGACTGCTTCCTCCAGGGTCCTCAGCGGGGTGTCCTGGGCGAAGAGCTCCTTGTACTTGTTCATCCCCTCGACGCGACCTTTGTAGATGACCCCCTTGGTGTCGCACATGATCAGGTTCTCGCGCTTAAGGCCCAGCGAGATGGCGAGGTTGGCGCAGGAGATGGAAGCGGCGCCGGCACCGTTGATGACCAGGCGAACCTCGTCGATCTTTTTCCCCACCAGCTCGAGGGCGTTGACGAGGCCCGCGGCGGAGATGATGGCGGTGCCGTGTTGGTCGTCGTGGAAGACCGGGATGTTCATGGTCTTCTTGAGCTCCTCTTCGATGTAGAAGCACTCCGGGGCCTTGATGTCCTCGAGGTTGATGCCGCCGAAGGTCGGCTCGAGAAGCTGCACCACCTTGATCACGTCGTCCGGGTTCTCCGAGTTCACCTCGAGGTCGAAGACGTCAACGTCGGCGAAGCGCTTGAAGAGGATCCCTTTCCCCTCCATGACCGGTTTCCCGGCAAGTGCGCCGATGTTCCCCAGACCCAAAACGGCGGTGCCGTTGGAAACAACCGCAACCAGGTTTCCCTTGGCGGTGTACTTGTAGGCGTCTTCGGGATTTTTTTCTATCTCAAGGCAAGGTTCTGCGACGCCCGGCGAGTAGGCAAGAGAGAGATCGCGGGAAGTGAGACACGGTTTCGTCGAGACGACCTCGATCTTGCCCCTGCGACCCGTCGAGTGATACTCAAGAGCGTCCATTTTCTTTGCCATTGCTACCTCCTGAAAATTTTTATACTAATACCGTAGTTCTGCCATAGGCAGGAAACGGGTGATTCTCGTTGGACTGTTCATTGTAGGGAATAAAAAGTTCAACAAGAACAAACAGTTTACAAATCAGCTACATGGAGCGAAAAGAGAGGTGGGCTCTAGGATGAGTGCACACGGATTAAATAAACCCATCGTATACGGCTGTCAAGACATTTCCTCCCGAATAAAACAGCTGTTTTAAAGTTGTCGCGGGGCTCTTGTTGTAAATGGGACCGTTTTGGTTAATAATGCGTTTTCGTTCCGGCCGTTCGGGAGGAACCGACCAGCTGCGGAGGTTATTGATATGGACAGGCTTTGGGCTCCCTGGAGATTGGAGTACCTGGTTCAGGAGAAACCTGCCGGGTGCATTTTTTGCGGCGCAGGAAACGAGCGGGAACGGCTGATTTTTAAAACAACACCGCACACCCTGATCATGCTGAACCGCTATCCCTACGTAAACGGGCATCTCATGGTCGCGCCGCGCCGTCACACCGCAGATCTCGCCTCCCTTTCCCAAGAGGAGGTCCTGGAGTTGTGGAGTGCCGTGGCGCTGTGCCAGCAGGCCCTCATCCAGAGTGCCGGTCCCGACGGTTTCAACATCGGGATCAACCTGGGGAAGGCGGCCGGCGCCGGTGTCGAAGAGCACCTGCACATCCACGTGGTGCCGCGCTGGAGCGGGGACAATAACTTCATGAGCGTGGTCGCCGACCTGAGGGTGATCCCCGAGGCCCTGGAAGCGTGCTACGACAGGCTGCTGCCCTTTTTTCAGGCCGCGCCCCAGGTGTCCTGATGCCGGCCCGCGAACTTGAGACACTCTGTCTGGGGGTAGATGTCGGTGGCACCAACCTGCGCTGCGCGCTGGTGACCGAAAGCGGCACGATCCTGGAGCGGCACTGCCTGCCGACGGACATACGCTCCGGCAGGGAACTTTTCCTGGACCGGTTGGTGCAGCACCTTCAGGATTTAAAACAGGGGGCGGAGGCGCGGGGGAAACGGGTAGCCGCAGCGGGGCTCGGAGTCCCGGGACTCTTCTCCAACGACGGCATACTGCGCTCGAGTGTGAACCTGGTTTCCCTGGAAGGTGTGAACCTGGCCCACCTGGTGGCGCAGCGGGTCGGGGTTCCCACGGTCGCGCTGAACGATGCCAATGCCAGTGCAGTCGGCGAGCAACGCTACGGTGCCGGCCGCCCCTTCGCTTCTTCGCTCATGGTGACGCTGGGAACCGGAGTGGGGGCGGGTCTCATCCTGGACGGCAGGCTCTGGACCGGTATCGACGGCGTCGCCGCGGAGTTCGGGCACCTTACCGTGGAGCCCGAAGGGCGGCGTTGCGGTTGCGGTAACCGGGGCTGCCTGGAACAGTACGCCTCGGCTTCGGCAATTGCCGCGCTGGCTGCCGAAGCTGGGGTGGCGCCTTTGGCCGGGCGACTCGATGCGGCCGCCGTGGCCGCCCGAGCCCGGGAGGGGTGCCCGAAGGCGCAGGCGGTGTATGTTCGTGCGGGAAGCTACCTGGGGATCGCGCTCGCTTCGGTTGTCAACCTGCTCAATCTGGAAGCCGTTGTTCTGGGGGGCGGCGTGGCCGAGAGCTTCGTTCTTTTTGGCGACACGCTTCTCAAGGAGATCAGGGAGCGCGCCTTTCCGATCCCGGCCCAGCGGGTTCAGGTTCTCAGGGGCATGCTGGGAGACGATGCGGGTGTTTTGGGTGCGGCTGCAACGGCAGGTGCTGTCGTCGCTGGTTCGAGATAGCTCGGCTCGCCCCTCGACGGTATTAGCGGCTTCGAAATTGATTCAAAGTGTGATACGGTACAGATCGACCCGCAACCAGGCGGGATTATCTCTATGGAGGCGTGTATGTTTTTGAAAAGGGGATTGTTCGCAAGTCTGTTGTTGGGAGCCTTCTGGCTCGGCAGCGTCGCTGTGGCGAATGCCGCTCCCGAAGCGGTAAAGCCTGATGCCGCCCTGCGTGCCGCGTTCCCGCAGGTGCCCTTCGACAGTGTCACCCCTTCGGAGATTCCAGGACTCTACGAGGTCGTCTCGGGACAGAGCATCTTCTACTTCTACCCCGATAAAGAGCTGATCGTCACCGGGGAGATCATCGGCAAGGATCTCAAGAGCCGCACTGCCGAGCGCCGCGGCGCCCTGGCTGCCAAAGTGGTGGCGACACTCCCCTTGGAAAAGGCAGTGAAGATCGGCGACGGCAAAATCTCGGTGATCGAGTTTACCGACCCGGACTGCCCGTACTGCCGCAAGGCCTTCGAGTACTTCTCCAAGCGCAGCGACGTGACCCAGTACGTCTTCTTTGCGCCGCTGGCCCACCCGGCTGCCATCACCAAGATCCACTACATCCTCGGGGCAGACAACAAGACCCAGGCGTTTGACGCCATGATGCTGGGGCAGGATATCCCGGCCAATGCGAAGCCGGTTACCGAGGCGGTGAAAACCCTGGCCCAGGAGCACCTGAACCTGGCCCGCAAGGTGGGGATCCAGGGAACCCCGACCTTCTACGTGAACGGCCAGCAGGTGGTTGGAGCCGATACCAAGCGTCTCGACGAACTGCTCAAGTAGCCCGGGAGGGAGTCACCGTAAGAAGTGACGCCAAGCCCCTGTCGCAGAAAAGCCCCGCTTCCTCACCAGGCGGGGCTTTTCTTTTTCCGTTTTCGAGGATTCCGAAGGGGACGGGGAAGGAGGGAAAGGATCTAGCCGTTTCGCCCGGTGCGCCAGGCCACCAGGTACTTGAGGGTGCTCCCTTGCACCAGGATGGAAAAAGCGACGACGGCGTAGGTCGCCACCAAGACCACGCTCCGCTCACCGGACCGGGGTAGGGAGAGCGCCAGCGCAATGGAGATGCCGCCACGCAGCCCGCTCCAGGTCATGATCGGCCAGGAGTGCGGTATCAAAGAGCCGAAGCAGCGCAAGAGGATCCGGATCGAACCCACCGAAAGCATGCGCGCCAGGAGCACCAGGGGAATCGAGAGCAGGGCTGCCAGGATGTGGGTTGCGTCGATCCTGGTGACGATCGCCAGCATCTCCAGCCCGATCAGGGTAAAGAGCACCGAGTTAAGCAGTTCCTCCACCAGTTCCCAGAACCGGTCCAGGTTGTCGCGGGTGCGCTTCGACATGGCGAGCCGGCGCCCCGGTCCCCCCACGAGCAACCCCGCCACCACCATCGCAAGCGCACCGGAAACCCCCGCCAAAAGAGCCAGCGCATAGCCGCCGCTCACCAGGGCGAGGGTGATCAGGATCTCCAGTTGGTAATTATCCACGCTCTTCATAAGCCGATAACCGATCCAGCCCAGGAGCGCGCCGAAGCCGAGTCCACCAGCGGCCTCCTTGACAAGCAGCCACACCACGTCGCTGCCGTGTACTGCTGCGCCGCCCGAAAGGGTGAGCAGGGTCAAAAATAGCACGATCCCGATCCCGTCGTTGAAGAGCGCCTCGCCGGCGATCTGGGCGTCGAGCTGGCGGGAGATGCCCTGGGCCCGCAGGATGGGGAGCACCGCGACCGGATCGGTGGGGGAGATGAGCGCGCCGAACAGGAAACAGTACAGCGGCCTGATGGGGAGCTCGAAGAGGCGGCAGGCCCACCAGAGCATCCCTCCGATGAGTCCGGTGGAGATCAGGACCCCCACCGTGGCAAAGACCGCGATATCCCACTTCACCTCGAGGAGCTCCTCGTTCTTCACGAAGAGCGCGCCGGCGAAGAGCAGAAAGCTCAAGAGGCCTTCCAGGAGCAGCTGATCGAAATCGATCTGGGCCAGCGCCTGGCGCACCGGCTCCGCGATCGGAATGCCTGCGGCCTGCAGGACCAGCAGAAGTACCGAGCAAACGAGGCTCTGCAGCATGAGACCGATTGTGGTGGGGAGGCGTAACAGGTGGTAGTTGATGAGGCCGAAGCCGGCGGCGAGCGTGGTGAGAATTCCGATCAGGTGGAAGGTCTGCATGAGCACCTCGCGGGTCGTGTGCTTGACAGACCGACGGTTGACATTACAGGGTGCTAATATACCATTTGTGCAGCCTTGAAGCAACGAAGCCGGCGCCGGGGCGGTCCAGGGGGCTTCGGGCCAGGAAGAGGGTCCTTCAGGCAGGTAGCAGTTTCTTTAGTACGGTCCACCGCAGGGCGTCCAACGAGGCGCCCTGCCTACGTTCATGGGGCGTTTTTTCGATGCGCTCCGCAACCAAAAGGAGGCAGACGATGAGACTCGTAATGGTACTTGCGGCATTGTGGTTCGGGGCGGCACTGGCTGGTTGCGCGACGAAGACGATAACCTTGCCCCCCTCGCAGGAGATGCCGGCCGCCGAAGGGGAGGCGAAGCTCACCCGGGATGCCAACGGCAACAACGTGGTGCAGCTCAAGGTGAAGCATTTCGCACCGCCCCAGCGCCTCACCCCGCCCAAGTCCGTGTACGTGGTCTGGCTGGAGACCCCGAACCACGACCTGTACAACCTGGGGCAGCTCAAGGTGAATAAGGACCTGGAAGGGACGCTGATGGCGGTGACCCCGTACGAGGTGTTCCAGTTGGTGATTTCTGCTGAGGACAGCCCGAACGTTTCGGAACCGGGCGACCAGGTGGTGCTGAGGACCCGGGCATTGGCGCCGTAAGCGGGAACTGGACTGGACCGGTGCGGGAACTGCCGGTTCTGGAAAACCTGGCGAAAGTTTCGTCGGGGGAATTGCGGGAAATAGGGCGTTGTGCCGGTCGGGTTTCGTGACGGAGGCGGGACATTCGGCAGGTATTCGGAGGTGCACTAGAACTCTTCAGGGCAGCGCTCAAGGCGGCGCTGCTCCATCTCACCGCCTTCCTGGCCGGGCTACGGGCAGGAAGGCGCTTTAGCCTGCGGCCGCAGGTCCGTTCGCCGGCGCGACTTGTACGAAAGCATGACCACTCCTGGTAAGCGGCCAAACAGGCGCCCAGTACCCTCTCCCTCACAAACCTCGTCTACCTCAGGTTCTTCCAACACCCTTCATACGTCAGGTTCTTCTCAAGCCGTTGTCGTGGGCTGGTGCGGTGCATATCTCATTTGCGCCACCTGTTGCGGTAGGCCCCAAGGGAGGTAAGCAGCATCTTGACGAGTGTCTTGTCCCGCGGCTGATAGACGGGATGGCCGGAACACCCGACGGGACGGCCGGTCGCGATGCTGAGGGAGGCACTCTTCTGGATGCCGAGTAACTGGCTCGGATAGATGCTGCGGTAGCCGACGATGAGGAAGCTCACCATGCAGGCAATGGCGGCGAAAGGCGCGATCTGGGGCCCGAAAAGCTCCATCGCCATCACCGAGGCGGCAATGGGGGTATTGGCGGAGCCTGCCAACAGGGCGACCATGCCGATGCAGGAAAAAGCGGCCAGGTAGGAGGGGTTCACCAGTTGCGCGTACAGGTTTCCGGTTGCGGTTCCGATGAAGAAGATCGGGGTAAGGATCCCGCCGCTGCCGCCGCATCCCAGGGTGATCGAGGTGGTGACGCTCTTCCAGAAAGCCGCGCCCGCCGGCAGGACAGCTCCGTTGAGTCCCGACTCGATGGTGTCGAGCCCAAGCCCAAGGTAATTTGTGGAAACCTGCGTGCCGACCAGGATCAAAAGCCCGCCACCAAGCAGCGGGTTGAGCGACCAGTGCCAGGGGAGCCGCTCGAAGATCCGGTGTCCGAATTTCATCAGTTCGATAAGCAACAGCGAGACCAGGCCACAGACCGCACCCAAGAGGATGATCTCCAGAAACGTGAAGCTGCTGAGCTGGGGCAGCAGACAGGAAGGGGGGTGCGGATAGCTCACCCCGAGCGAGGTCGCCACGTGGTACCCGACGATGCCGGCCACGAACGAGGGGAACAGCACGTCATAGAACACCTGGCCGAGAACGAGGACCTCGACGCCGAAGAGTGCGCCGGCGATGGGGGTGCCGAACACCGTGGCGAACCCCGCGCTGATCCCGCAAATGACCAGTTTGCGCCGGTCCCGGTCTGCAACCCGCAAGATATCTGCCAGTCCCGAGGCGAGACCGGCGCCGATCTGGGCGCAGGGGCCCTCCTTGCCGGCCGAGCCGCCGCCGGCAAGGGTCAGCACGGTGGCGACCAGTTTCACCGGCACCACGGCGAGCGGTATCTTCCCCATACGCTTGTGCACCGCCTCGATCACCTTTTCGGTGCCGTGGCCGGCGGCGTCGGGAGCGAGCCAGCGGACGAGCGTCGTGCTCACCAAAAGTGTCGCCGGAAGAAAAAGGAAGTAGTTGTGATGGGAAGCATACTGGGCGGAGGTCCAGGCGAGCGACCTGAGAAAACCGGTGGTGCCGAGGCCGACCAGCAGGCCGACCAGAGAGGCGTACACGGTCCATTTGAGGACGCTGGCGAAGAGGGTGATCTGCTCGGTGAGGTGTTGCTGCATCCAGGTCGTTCCGGTTTTACGGGTAGAGGTGAAAAAGGCTCCGCCGGGAGGAGGACCGGCGGAGCCAGTGATGCTTCGCAAGCGTCAAGGAACGACTACGAAGTCATCGCGCCTGTTCTTGGACCAGCTGGCCTCGTCGTGCCCCTGGGCCACCGGCTTTTCCTTGCCGTAGCTGATGGTGGAGAGCCGCTCGGCAGGTATGCCCAGACTGGAGAGGTACTGGACGGCTTCCTTGGCCCGCTTTTCGCCGAGAGCAAGGTTGTAGTCGTCGGAGCCGCGTTCGTCACAGTTCCCCTCCACCCTGATCTTGCCGGAACCGATCTTTTTCAGGACCTCGGCGTTGCCCACCAGAGTAGTGCGCGCCTGGTCGGAGAGGTTGGAGGAATCAAAGTTGAAATAGATCCTGTTGAGCCCCTTTTCCAAGGTCGTAGCCTGATCAGGTTGCACCTGTTTGGCTACCGGTTGTTCCTGCGCTACCACGGGTTGTTGAACCGGCTGGTTCTGGACTTTGGACACCGGTTGTGGCTGCGCGGTCGCCACCGTGGGCGCTGGAGCCGCGGCAGTCGTCGCCGGAGCAATTCCCTCATCCTTTTTCACGGTCTGGTTCTTGGCGCAACCGCCTGCCATCAAGAGCCAGCCGCTTGCCAGCAACACCGCCCCAACTGCTTTCCCGTTCATGATCATCCCTCCGTTGTTGGAACTGAAATTCGCTCCGCCGGTATGGCAACCCGGCGAGTGAGTGGTTGGAATAAAAGATAGGTATACCTACTATCGGTGTACATTTTAAAATTGTCAACAATTTTTTCAAATGCCGAAGGAAACCGCTCCTGGAGGTTCGCCACTCAGCCAGGTTGCCAAAACGCCCAACATGTGCCAAAGTGGCGCCAAAATTCGCAAAGGGGAAGGTGCGGAATGGCTGTGGACACCAAAAGCAGGCGTGTAGCAGAAATAATCGATAACATACGCCGGGTTTTCCAAGTGGTGAACGAGCATTCGAAGAGGGCGGAAAAGGAGACCGGGATTACCGGGCCGCAGCTTTGGGCAATAAAGACCATTGCCGAATTCGCCCCGATCAAAGGGGCGGAACTTGCCCGGAGAATGTACCTGCACCCCACGACGGTCGTAGGGATCCTTGATCGGCTCGAGGCGCGCGGTCTGGTGGTGAAAAACCGTTCCACGGTGGACCGGAGGATCGTGGAGGTGGAATTGACCGAGCAGGGGAAAGCTTTGGTGGCGAGCGCGCCTGAAGTCGCACAGGGGATGCTCGTGAAGGGGTTGGAGCCGCTTCCCGACCGGACGCTGCTGAAGATATCCGATGGGTTGGACGAGTTGGTGAGGATTCTGGGTGCGAAGGAACTGCCGCCGAACCTGATTCTCTCTTCCGAGGTTAATGCGCCCGTCAAGAGGGGGACAAGGTCCAGAAAGCCTTGAGAAAGGCCACCGGGTGTCGGGCCGGTAAACGGATCAGTTACTTGCTGTCCAAGTGAGGCAGGGGAAGCTTAGACCAGGCCCTTCATCTCATGGTTTAGCCCTGCACCAGATGGTTTGCGCTTAGCGCCAAAAGAAAAAGGGGGGAGCTCTTACGAGCTTTCCCCCTTTTTTGTGTCCGTTGCCCAGGTTCTGCGGTTAGAGGACCCGCAGGAAGGCGACCAGGTTGGTTTTCTCCTCCTGGGTGAGCTTCAGGGACAGCACCAGGTTGAAGAACTCGACGGTGTCCTCGAGGGTGAAGCAGCGGCCGTCGTGCAGGTAGGGGGGGCTCTCCTTGATGCCGCGCAGGGTGAAGGTCTTGATCGGCCCGTCGCCCGGTTCGCGGGTGAAGCGCTCCATCTTCAGGTCGTGCAGTTGCTGGTCCATGAACCAGGGAGGCTGGTGGCAGCTGCTGCATCTTCCCTTGCCGAAGAAGACCTTCTGGCCGGCCATTTCCGCCGGGGTCGCCTTCTCGGGAATCAGGAAGCCGATCGGATCGAGCTTGGGTGCCGGCGGGACGTCGAACATGTTCTGCATCTGGGCCATGTGCGAGACCCGTATCCGGTCCAGGATGACCGGCCCTTTCTTGAAGGCGTGCACCTGGTCGCCGTTGAAGTAGGCGGTGCGCTGCTCGAACTCGCTGAAGTCCTCCACGGAACGCAGGCTGCGTTTGGAGGCATGGACCTGCTGATTGTAGAGGCCGCGCAGACTCGTGGTGTCCAGACGGAAACGGCGCTCCTGGGGACGGATGTCCGGGCTCAGGTGGAACTGGCCGGTGGTGTGACCGTTTACGTGGCAGTCAAGGCAGGCGACCCCCATGCTTGGTTGTGCCGACTTGCGGTCGTCGGTCGCGTTGAATTCCTCCTGCGGCAGCGGGGTGAGCAGCATGCGCAGGCCGTCCAACTGCACCGGGGTGATCAGGTCCTTGAAGAGGCGCTCAAAGTTATTGATGGAAACGACCTCGCCGCGCGAGACGTCACCCAGTTCGGGTCTGCTCTGCAGGAAGATGGCCGGCGGGAATTCCGGGAGGAAGGCATCGGGGATGTCGAAATCGACATCAAAGCGCTGCAGGCGCGGGAACATGTCGATCTGGATCTGCGGGAACACCTGCCCGCCGGTGCTCTGCTTGGGGTGGGGCAGGGGCGGGTAGGGGAAGAGGTTGCCGCTGCGGATATCTTCCGGGGTCATTGTGGCGAGCTGGTCCCAACTGCTCCCCTGCGCAAGGCGCGCGGTCGGACCGACGGCGATCGGTTTGCCGCGGGACATCTTCACATCAGGGGAGAGCTTCGGAGTAAGGACGTAGCGCATCTCGAGGAGTTTGCGCTGCTGGACGTTCACCTGGGGACGCTGGGCCGTGTCCTGCTTGTAGACCTCCTCGAAGGTCATCATGGGGTGCTTGGCGTTCAGGGGATCACGGTAGAAGTCGAAACCGAGGATCTTCCCCTGATCGGGCTGGTTGGCGAAGGCGGAGGAGGCGGGCTGTACGTTGGTGGGGGCGAATTTCTCGGGACGGTCCTCGTTGGTCTTGTGCTGCTCCGGGCGGGTAATGGGAACCTGGCGCGGGGTTTGGAAATCCTGCACGGCGTCGTTGGACGTTTTGGGCGGGGGCTGTTTTTGCTGTTCGGTCCAGCCCTGGGAAGCGACCATGACGGCCGCAGGGACCAGGACTGCTGCCAGAGCTGCTGTGATCCGATTTTTTCTCATGGTGGGCTCCTTGCTAAGTAAAATTGGAGAAATTTAACCAGGCTAATTCTGCCATGAGTGAATGGCTTGTCAATGAAACGCAGATGCCTCCCCGGACTAAAGCGTAAGAGAAAGGAGGGCGGCGTTTAAGGGCTAAGGGCTAAGGGCTAGGGGCTGGGGACTGGGGACTGGGGACTGGGGACTGGGGACTGGGGACTGGGGACTGGTGGGGGCGCGGGGGAGAGCGGGTAGAGCGGGTTGAGCTGGGCAGAGCAGGGGGAAACCGTCAGTCGCAGGTGGGGGCACTGGGGACTGAGACGGTTCCGAAGCGACCGTCGTAACCGGGATCGATAAGGACCTGGCCGGAACGAGCCGCTGCTATGGCCCGGGCCAGTTGGGGGGAGACCCGCTCGATCTCGGCTAGCGGCGCCTTCAGGAGTACGTAGAACTCGCTACCGAGTTCTTCCAGCACCCTGAAGTAGAGGGCGACGGCACGCTTGGTGGTGCAGCCGACGCCGAGTGCGCCGGCGATGAGATCGCTGAGGGGAATTACGGAGTGAAAGGGGGGGGCGCCTGCCGGGCGGGTTCCTTCGGGGCGGTCCGCCAGAAGTTCGAGCCGGTGCAAGACACCGACGGTTACTTTACCGCCACAGGCCGGGCAGCGGTAGTTTCCGGCCACGGTCTCCTGCGGCGAGAGCCTCACGCCGCAGCCACGATGCCCGTCGGCGTGGTACTTCCCCTGTTCGGGAAAGAACTCGATGGTGGCGGCTACGGCACCCCCTTCGGCCAGGCCGCGGTGGATTCCGTCATAAGATAATGCGCAGGAAAAGACGGTAGCCTCGCGTCCCAGGCGCGCGGGGGAGTGGGCGTCCGAGTTGGAGACGAGCGTGATCCCGTCCAGGGCGGAGATGCGCCAGTTCATGGCGGGGTCGGAGGAGAGCCCGGTCTCGATGGCATACACCTGGGGGGCCAGGTCCTCGAAACACTCGGCAAGGGAGCAAAACCCGGTGGTCACTCCGAAGATGGAGAAGTGCGGAGTCCAGGCGTGTGCCGGAATCAGCAGTGCCCGGGGTGAGGCGTCGAGCGCCATCTCGAGGAGGTCGCGCGCGTCGAGTTTCAGGATGGGCCGGCCGTCGGAGCTCACGCTGCCGATGCGGGAGAGGGCGAGGCTTAAGCGTCTGGCGGAAGCGAAATCCGGCAGGTACACCAGGCAGTGCACCTTGCGGGTGCGCCCGTCTTTTTTGTAGATGCAGCTTATTTCGCCCGAGAGCAGGAAGGAGACGTCGGCTCGGCAACTTTCCGGAACCGGGGTGCCGATCGGCGCCTCACGCAGGGCGTAAAGCCCGTCTTCCGCCGGGGCGAGCTTCGTTTCGAGCTCGTCGAGCCATTTCGGATGGGTGCAGTCACCGGTGCCGACGAGCCGTATTCCCTTGAGCTGTCCCCAGCGCCAGAGGTTCTCGGGGGTGAGGTCGCTACTGGTGGCGAGCGAGTAGCGGGAGTGGATATGCAGGTCGGCGATGAATTCCATCAGGAAGGTATAGCACGGCCGGCAGGCACCCGGCAAGCTGACGCCGAGTTGCGCCAGGCAGTTCAGGCGGGGTGGGACGGGGCCCGGAACCGATGGGGAGCGCACCGCGGTGCGGCAGGCGCTGGCCGTCAGGCTCGCGTCGTGTCCGGTCGTGGACGCGAGGTTGCGCGAAAGACCTCACGGTTGGCAAGTGCGGACCGTGCGGCAGCGCTGGGGCAGGTCAGCCACGCGAGGCCAGCTCGAACTTATCTCCAAGCTTTTCCCGATAGCTCACGATGTCGCTCTTCAGCGAGGCGAGTTTGGCGATCTTCTCGTCAATTTTGTCGAGGTGCTCGTCGAGTATCTCAACCAGGCGTGGCACCATTCGTTCGGTCTGCTTGGCTTCGCCGTAGGCCGCGTAGAGATCCTGCATCTCCTTGATGGTGAGTCCCAGTTCTTTCAGTTTGATGATGAACTTGAGGCGCCGCACGTAGTACGCCGTGAAGCCGCGGGTGGCCCCGTCGCTGCGCTGAACTGAATCGATGAGTCCTACTTCTTCCCAGTAGCGGATGGTCCTGGTGGTGAGGCCGAGCGAGTTGGCGAGGTCGCCGATGGGGGTTATCTCTTCGCAATCCTGTAAGTGGTCCATGCATCTTCCTTGAGTCAGAGTGCGGACAATCTAGATCAAAGACAGGGAGTCTGTCAATGTTTTTCAAAACACTTTTAGTGCGATGCAAGTCGTAATCAGCGAGTAAAACCTTTCGTTTCTTTAGTGTGTTACCTGCCGGGATGTCGACCATGCCCGGCACCGGTTAGTGCGGGCTAAAACAAGAAATGGATGATTTACAAAACAACGTTTTTGGTGTATGACTAGCTCAGGGCAACCGGCCCGGGGAGGCGGCTGTGGACATTTCCCAGGTGATTCGCGACCGGCGCAGCATCCGGAAGTATCAGGATCGTCCCGTCGAGTGGGAGAAAATAGAACAGGTCCTGGAAGCGGCCCGGCTGGCGCCGTCCTGGAAAAACCTGCAGTGCTGGCGCTTCCTGGTGGTAACCGATCCCGGGAAGAAGGTGAACCTTCTGGCTGCTTTTCCGGACGAGAACCCGGGGAAGAAGGCGCTGGTCATGGCGCCCTGCGTCATCGTGGTCTGTGCCGACCCGACGGAGAGCGGGGTGGAGAACGGTATCGAGTATTTCGTTGCCGATACCGCCATCGCCTTCGAACACCTCTGCCTGACAGCCACCGACCTCGGTCTGGGGACCTGCTGGATGGGGATGTTCGACGAGGCGGCGCTGCGTTCGGCGCTGAATATCCCGCAGGGGATCCGGGTGGTCGGGGTCACACCGCTTGGTTACCCGGACCAGGAGCCCAAACCAAGGCCGCGTAAGGAACTGGGCGAGATCGCCTATTGTGACGATTGGGGGAATTCATGCTAGAGAAGGCCGAATCACTCAGGCGCATCGAGAGGCTCAAGGGAGAGTTGCGGGCCCAGGGACTCGATGCCGCTGTATTTATCTATCCTATTGACGTCTACTACTACGCCGGCACACGGCAAAACTCGCTGCTCTTGGTTCCGGCGCAGGGGGAGCCGCTGCTTTTGGTGCGCAAGAGTCTCTCCCGGGCCCGCCTGGAGGCGACCATCGACGACATCCGTCCCTTCCCCTCCAGTAAGGAATTCGCCGCGGCGCTCCCCGCGAACTTCGGCAAGATCGGCTTCACCTTCGACGTCGTCCCGGTACAGCAGTACCAGTTCTACCAGAAGCTCTTCGCCGGGTGCGAATTTGTCGATGCCTCGGCGATTAACCGCGAGGTCCGTTCGGTGAAATCGGCTTGGGAGCTGGAGCGGATGCGCGAAAGCGGCCGGCGCCTGGGGGAGGTCTTCCTGCAGGTGCCGGACTTTCTGAAGGCGGGTCTGCGCGAGGTGGACCTGGCAGCCGAATTCGAGTACCGCCTGAGGAAAGCGGGAGGGGAGGGGTACGTGCGGATGCGTGCCTTCAACCAGGAGCTCTTCATGGGGCTCGCGCTCTCCGGGGCAAGTGCGGTCATGCCCGGTTTCTTCGACGGCGCGGTCACCGGGCGGGGACTCTCGGCAGCCTCGCCGCATGGCGCTTCGCAGGCCTCGCTGGTCGCCGGGTCGCCGGTTTTCATGGACTATACCGGGGTTTTTGACGGCTACATCGTGGACATGACCCGGGTCTTCTCCATCGGGAAGCTCCCCGACCAGCTGATGAAGGCCTTCGAGGTCTCGCTCTTAATCCAGAACTACCTGGTGGAGCGGCTCAAGCCCGGAGCGATCTGCGAGGAGCTCTTTCTGGCGGCGGCACGGCTGGCCGAGGAGGCGGGGCTCGGCAACTGCTTCATGGGACCTCCGGGGGAGAATGCCCGCTTCGTGGGACACGGGGTGGGACTCGAACTCGACGAGTTCCCGGTGCTTGCCCAGGGGTTCAAGGTTCCCCTCAAGGCGGGACAGACCATCGCGATCGAGCCGAAGTTCGTGTTCCCCGGGCAGGGGGTCATCGGCATTGAGAACACCTTTGCAGTGAGTGAGGCGGGCGGCGAAAAGATAACCGATATTCCGGATGACATAGTGTTTGTCTGAAACGCTCGCGGGCCGCAGCGCCGCTAGCGCGAAGACTCGGGCCCTCGCTGCAATCGGCCCCTTCTGCCGGCCATTCTTGGTGGGGTAACCGACGGGTTACCCCTATTTTTTCGTCCGCACGATAACAGGTTTGCCTCGCGCGGCAAAGCTGGTATCCTGCAGGCGCCGCGACTCCCCCAAGCCGGCAGATCTCTTTCCAAGGAGCCCAGATGGGCATCTCCCCGTATCCCGCCTCGGTCCTTTTGCCCGAAGCCGCGCAACCCTATCCGACCCTCGTCGAATTCTTGAGTACCAGGTTCCCCCGGATCTCCGCCTCGATCTGGCAACGCCGCCTGGCCCAGGGGAAGCTCCTGGACAAGGAGGGGGTGCCGCTTGCCCTTGATGTGCCGTACCGGCCGGGAACCCGCGTCTTCTACTTCCGGGAGGTCGAGGCCGAAGAGGCGATCCCTTTCCAGGAGCGCATCCTTTACCAGGACGACCAGATCCTGGTCTGCTGCAAGCCCCACTTCCTGCCGGTAACGCCGGTGGGGCGCTTCGTGGAACAGTCGCTGCTGTACCGCCTGCGCCGCTCGACCGGGATCCACGACCTGGTCCCCTTGCACCGCATCGACCGGGAGACCGCGGGACTGGTGCTCTTCTCGGTGAACCCGGAGACCCGGTCGCGCTACTACGAGCTCTTCAAGAGGGGGGAGGTGTGCAAGGAATACCTGGCGCTGGCGCCGGTCGCCGAGGTTCCGGCGCAGCGGCACTGGCGGGTGGAAAACCGGCTGGTGCCGGGCGAGCCCTGGTTCAGGATGCAGGTGGTGCCGGGCGAGGTGAACGCCCGCTCCACCATCGAGCTTTCGGAACTGGTGGACGGCGTGGGCCGCTTCCGGCTCGCTCCCCTGACCGGCAAGACGCACCAGCTGAGAGTGCACCTAAGCGACCTGGGGTTCCCCATCATGAACGACCGGCTCTATCCCCGGCTCAAGGATCAGGCGCCCGACGATTTCGACAGGCCGCTCAAACTGCTGGCCAGGCGACTTGAATTCGTCGATCCGGTAAGCGGTGTGCCTCGCAAGTTCCAGTCGGATCGCGAGCTTTTGTGATAAGCTACAAGCCATTGCCGGGGCGGCCGGGCTCCGGATCGATGCTTCAGGAGGTTTCTCATGGCAAGGAGTGTGCTTTTACTCGTGGACTACGGGGTGAACAACTCGCTGCACATCGCACGGTTCAAGGAGGCGCTCAAGAATGGAGGGTGGCAGCCTGGGATCATCGAGGGGGCTTTTGAAAAGACGCTCGACCTTCCCGACAGCCAGATCGAGACGGTGGCACAGGAGGAGGTGGACAGCGCCGCCAACGAGGCTGCCTTCAAGAAGACCTGCTGTGAGCTTATCGTCGCCAACATAGAACTGCGCTTTTGCTGGGACTGGAACACCGAGTGAACGGATAACCAGCCGCAGAAGCCGAACGCTTAATTAAAGTTCTGGACAAATTTGGCAAGCTTTGGTTACTATCCCGGTATGAAAAAGCCGGTTGCCGTTTTTACCTTCCTTTTTGCCCTCTCAGTCATCAGTTTCGGGACCTGGCAGCTGTTCCTGGGCAATCTGGAGGCGGCCTTCTCGTCGTTTCCCTTTTTGTTGATCATCTACCTCTTCGTCAAGCCTTCCCGGGACTAACGCCGGGACGGGCCGCAGCGCCTGCGGAAGTTTCCGCGTCGCCGGATCATGCAATGCTATGACTGTCGGCTCTGCGCGACAGATCCTCTTCGGAAGGTGAAGGGAGTTGCCTCCATGTCAACCTCGGTTCTGGTTATTGACGATTCGGCCACCATCCGGGATCAAGTCATCCGTACTTTGAAGGAAGTGGGGCTCTTCGAAAACTACCTGGAGGCCCGTGACGGTCTCGAGGGGTTCAAGACCCTGATCGATGCGAAGGCCGACCTGGTCATCTGCGACGTCGACATGCCCCGCATGGACGGTTTCAAGTTTCTGCAGCTGGTGGAATCCCGTCCCGAGCTTCTGGGGGTACCGATCATCATGCTCACTGGCATGATGGACTTCGACTCCAAGATCAGGGGGCTCGAGCAGGGGGCCAGCGACTACCTCACCAAACCCTTTGACGTGGGCGAGCTGGTGGCCCGGGTCAAGGTGCAGCTCAAGATCAAATCCCTGCAGGACGAGCTGAAAAAAGCCAACGAACTGCTCAAACGCCTCACCAACATCGACCACCTCACCAACCTCTTCAACCGGCGCTACCTGGCCGAGATCCTGGACGGCGAATTCTTCCGCGCAAGGCGCAACAAGGAAGAACTCTCCCTCATCATCTTCGACATAGACTACTTCAAAAAGGTGAACGATACCTTCGGCCACCAAAACGGCGACGTGGTCCTCTCGGCGGTGGCCCAGCTCGCCCAGCGCCAGCTGCGCGCCTACGACAGCGCCGCTCGCTACGGCGGCGAGGAGTTCGTGCTGGTCATCCCCGGCACCGGGCTGGCCGGCGCCGTAATGGCTGCCGAGCGCCTGCGCCAGGCCGTTTTGGAGCACACCTTCCCATCCCCCATGGAAGACCTCACCGTCACCATCAGCCTCGGGGTTGCCACCTATCCCGCGCCCAACGTGGACAGCGTCGACTCGCTGTTCAGGCGCGCGGACGAGGCCCTCTACCGCGCCAAACAAAACGGCCGCAACCGGGTCGAGGTGATGGCCGAAACCCCCGTGTAGGAATTCCCCACTATTAGGTTTTTTTAGTTGAAAAACGTTCAGGATGTGTGTACACGTATTCCTCTACGCCGCAGCACAAGCGCCGGAGGATACGATGACCAAGGCCTTTGATGAGGCATACGCCGACTACCTGGCGGCACTCGCCAAGCTCGATACCACCCACGACATCGCCGAGAAAAATCGCCTGTTCAGGCAGCTGACCGAGCAACTTTCCGAACTGGAAACGCGCATCAAGCAGCACGATTTCATCTGGCAGGGGTATCCCGAAGAGGAGCTGGATCCCGATTGACCACTCGTGGCAGAGGTGCGCCTCGTCGTGCCCGATTCTCCCCGCTTTGTCATGCCAATTCTCATTCGTCCTAGCTCATCCCTTTTGACATTCTCTTAAATCCCCGCTGCACTCTCAGGCACCGTAGTGTTCCCCATTACACAAATGTTTACAGTGAGTTTGACTTGAAGGTAAGCTGGCGTATAGTGTGTTGTCGCGAGTCCCGCTGACGCGGAGGTTGAGTCATGAACGATGTCTATGTCGTAGAAGCCCTGAGAACCCCTTTCGGCTCTTTCATGGGGGCGCTTGCCGATCAGCCGGCGCACCAACTGGCGGCGGTGGTGATGCGCGCCTTGTTGCAGTACAGTTCGCTTCCCGGCGAGGCCCTCGACGAGGTGATCGTCGGCCAGGTGCTCTCGGGCGGCTGCGGACAGGCGCCGGCGCGCCAGGCGATGCGCGCCGCCGGGATTCCGGACCAGGTGCACGCCCTTACCGTCAACAAGGTCTGCGGCAGCGGCTTGAAGGCGATCATGCTCGGCGCGGACAGCATCCGGCTGGGGGAGGCGGAAGTGGTGATCGCCGGCGGCATGGAGAGCATGTCGCAGGCTCCCTACTTGCTCAAGAAGGCCCGCAGCGGCTACCGGCTGGGGCACGGTGAGCTGCTGGATCTCTTGCTTGCCGACGGGTTGCTCGATCCCTACACCGGACGTCACATGGGGGAGATCGGCGAAGACAGTGCGCGCCGGGCTCTTTTGACCCGCGAGGAGCAAGACACCTTCGCGCTGCGCTCCTACCAGCTGGCCCGCGAGGCGGTGGAGAAGGGGATCCTGGCCGAGGAGATCGTCCCGGTGGTCAAGAAGGGGCGTGACGGGAGCCAGACCGTGGAGCGCGACGAGGAGCCCTTCAAGAGCGACCTGGCGCGCCTGGCCACGTTGCGTCCGGCCTTTCACCAGGAGGGGACCATCACCGCCGGCAACGCCTCCACCATCAACGACGGGGCGGCGCTCTGCCTGCTCTGCAGTGCCGACGGGCTGAAGCGGCACCGGTTGGCCCCCAAGGCGCGCCTGATGGCACAGGCGACCGCCAGCATGCACCCGGACTTCTTTCCGGAGGCGCCGGTAGCGGCCATCCAGAAGGTACTCGAGAAGGCGGGACTCACGGTCGACCAGGTGGATCTCTTTGAAATCAACGAAGCCTTTGCTTCGGTGGTGCTCCTGGCCCAGAAGCAGCTCAAGCTGCCGCTGGAACGGGTGAACGTGAACGGCGGCGCCTGTGCGCTCGGCCACCCCATCGGGGCGAGCGGCGCTCGGCTGGCGGCCACCGTGGTCCGTGAACTGAGAAGACGGCAGGCACGTTACGGCCTCGCAACCCTGTGCATCGGCGGCGGCGAGGCGGTCGCGGCGCTCTTCGAGCGGGTCTAGCCGGAACGTGTTCGTACTGCCGGCCCCTGGAGCCGGCCAAAAGGAGGAAGCCGTGGTCCAGAAGATCGGCGTACTTGGGGCGGGGCAGATGGGAAGCGGCATCGCCCACGTCTTCGCACTGAAAGGGTTCGAGGTTACCCTCTACGACATCGCAGCGCCGCAACTGGAGAAGGCCCTGGGATCCATCGGGCAAAACCTGGAGCGCCAGGCGAAGAAGGGGGCCATCTCCCAGGGCCAGGTAGCGGAGACCCTGCAGCGCATCTCGACCACCCGGGATTTTCCCGCCCTTGCCGATAGCGATTTCTGCGTCGAGGCGGTCACCGAGAACGAGGCGCTCAAGCTGGAGATCTTCTCTCGGCTCGACAGCGTGGTTCAGCCCGACGCCATCCTTGCCAGCAACACCTCATCCATCCCCATCACCAAGATAGCCTCGGCCACCGGTCGCCTGGAACAGGTCATCGGCATGCACTTCATGAACCCCGTCCCGGTGATGACCCTGGTCGAGGTGATCCGGGGGCATGCGACCAGCGACGCCACCTTTGCCGTGACCCGTGAGCTGGTGGCCAAGCTCGACAAGGAGCTGGCGCTCTCCCAGGACTATCCCGGTTTCATCGTGAACCGGGTGCTCATCCCGATGCTCAACGAGGCGATCTTTGCGCTCTACGAGGGGGTGGCCAGTGCCGAGGACATTGACCGCGGCATGAAGCTGGGCACCAACCAGCCGATGGGGCCGCTCACCCTGGCCGACTTCATCGGGCTCGACACCGTGCTTGCCATCGCGAACGTGCTCTACGACGGCTTCAAGGACCCGAAGTACCGCCCCTGTCCGCTGCTGGTGAAGATGGTGAACGCGGGGTACCTGGGGAGAAAGTCCGGCAGGGGCTTTTTCAGCTATTAACGGCGGGGGGTGCCACGGAGCCACCAAGACCACGGAGAAAAGGCGGTTAACTGAATCTTTTCACGGATGAAGCCAAGGGTAAGGTTCAGGGGGTAACACCTTAAAACCAGTCTCCCGGTGGCCGATGCCAGGCTCGGTACGATACCCTGATTTTCTCCGTGCACTTGGTTGCCCCGTGGCAAACCGGTCTTTGTTTTTAGGAGGGGAGAAATGGAATTCAAGAATCTGCTGCTGGAAATCTCCGAATCGGTCGCCGTGCTCACCGTGAACCGCCCGCAGAGCCTGAACGCCTTGAACAGCGAGCTTCTCAACGAACTTGAGTGCGCCTTCTACCAGCTGGAACTGGACCCGGAGGTGAAGGTGCTGGTTGTGACCGGCGCGGGGGAGAAGGCTTTCGTGGCGGGTGCGGATATCAAGGAGATGGCCACCATGACCCCGCCTGACGCGCACCGGTTCGCCCTGAAGGGACAGCGGGTGCTGCTCGCCCTGGAGAAGATGAAGAAACCGGTCATCGCCGCGGTGAACGGCTACGCGCTGGGGGGCGGCCTGGAACTCGCCCTTGCCTGCGATTTCCTCTACGCCAGTGAGAGCGCCAAGCTCGGCTTCCCGGAAGTCACTCTCGGGATCATGCCCGGCTTCGGCGGGACCCAGAACCTGGCCCGGCTGATCGGTCCCAAAAGGGCCAACGAGCTCATCTTCTCGGGCAAGATGATCCCGGCCCAAAAGGCGGAAGGGTGGGGCGTGGTGAACGAGGTCTTCCCGGCGCAGGAGCTCCTTGCCAAGACGCTGGAATGCGCACGCGCCATTGCGTCGCAAGGGACCATCGGGATCGGCTACGCCAAGGACGCTATCGCCCATGGTCTCGACATGGCCAAGGAGGACGGCTTCCGCTACGAGGCGGCGCTCTTCGGCGTGCTCTTTGGGACCGCTGACCAGAAGGAGGGGATGGCGGCCTTCGTCGAGAAACGAAAGGCAAATTTCAGAAGCAATTGACGTTCGGAAGCAATTGACAATTGACGATGGACAATTGACAACGAAGGATCGCAGGTCTGAGAGCTCGTGGCAGCACGGCAGGGGGAAACATGGATTTCGAGCTGAGCCAGGATCACAAGCTGCTGCTTGACACCTTACGGGAGTTCGTCGAGCACGAGGTAAAGCCGATCGCCCGGCGCATCGACGAGGAACACCAGATCCCCGATGCGCTGGTCGCCAAGATGGCCGACCTGGGGCTCCTGGGGAGCTACCTCCCCGATGCGTTCGGCGGCGCGGGGATGGACTTTCTCTCCTACATCCTGGTGGTCGAGGAGGTCTCCAAGGCCTGCGCCTCGTCCGGCGTCCTCATCTCCGCACACACCTCGCTCTGCTGCGGCCCGATCCTCAGCTTCGGGACCCAGGAGCAACAGGAACGCTGGCTCCCGGACCTGGTCAGCGGCAGGTCGATCGGCTGCTTCCTGCTTACCGAGCCGGACGCCGGCAGCGACGCCGGATCGATCAAGACCTCGTACCGCCGCGAGGGGGACGAGTTCGTCATCACCGGTTCCAAGATCTTCATCACCAACGGCGGCTACCGCGGTACCGGCATCGTCTTCGCCACCTCGGACAAAACCCTGAAGCACAAGGGGATTTCGGCGTTCATCGTGGACCTGGCAGCCCCGGGAGTGACGGTGCTGCGTAACGAGGAGAAAATGGGGATCCGGGGGAGCTACACCACGGCCTTCGCGCTCGACCAGGTGCGGGTCCCGGCGGCGAACCTCCTGGGGCGGGAAGGGGAGGGGTTCAGGATCGCCATGGACACCCTGAACGGAGGCCGCATCGGCATCGCCGCACAGGCGCTGGGGATCGCGGAGGGGGCTTTCGAGCGAGCGCTGGGCTACTCGAAAGAGCGCAAACAGTTCGGCGTCCCCATCTGCGACAACCAGGCCATCCAGTTCAAACTGGCCGACATGCACGCGCGCATCGAGGCGGCCCGACTGGTCACCTACCGCGCCGCCTGGCTCAAGGAGTCGGGCAAGAACTACACGCTCGATTCGGCGCTCTGCAAGATGCTCGCTTCCGAGGCGGCGACCTACGTCACCAAGGAGGCGATCCAGATCCACGGCGGCTACGGCTTTATCTGCGATTACGAGGTGGAACGCATGTACCGGGATGCCAAGATCACCGAAATCTACGAAGGGACCAACGAGGTGCAGCGGGTGGTGATCTCGAAACTGCTGCTGGCCGACCACTAGACGGGACTCCCCTGACAGGACGGTCCCACGGGTGATGGTGACGCGTTCGCGACGCCCGACGAACTTTCAACTACTTAGAGATACAGGTGCTTTTCCGAAAAATGGGCTGTTGCTTTATCTCTGGGCCCTCTGCTAAGCTGAATCCTGCAAGGTCGTTTCTCTCAGTCGTACCCCTGCTGCTATTATCTGAAACGTCGGTCTCACTATCTTCCGCCGGGGAATCAGGAGGTAATTATGAAGATCCTTGTGTGCATCAAACAGGTTCCCGATATGGAATCGCGCTTCAAGCCGGACAGTGCCGGTGTCTGGTACTCAGATACCGATCTCGCCTTCCGGATGAACGAGTACGATGAGTATGCGGTCGAACAGGCGGTCCAGCTCAAAGAACAATTAGGTGGCGAACCGGAAGTAGTGGTGCTCTCGGTGGGGCCGGACCGGGTGGTTGAGGCGCTCAAGAAGGCGCTCGCCATGGGGTGCGACCGCGCGGTGCAGGTACAGGATCCTGCGGCTCACCTGAAGGATCCCTGGCAGATCGCCTCCGCCATCGCCGCCTACGCCAAGGGGGAGAACTTCAACCTCATCTTCACGGGGCTGCAGTCGCAGGACCGCGGCTCGGCACAGGTGGGGGTGACCCTTGCCGAGATCCTGGGCATTGCCAGCGTCACCACCATCGTCGGCTTCGAGTACGCCGACGGCAGCGTCACGGTGCGCCGCGAGCTGGAAGGCGGGCTCAAGGCGCGGGTACAGCTGAAGACGCCGGCCCTGGTCACCTGCCAGCTCGGTCTCAACGTGCCGCGCTACCCGACCCTCCCCAACATCATGAAGGCGAAGAAGAAGGAGATCCTGACCCTCCCGGTGGGCGAGCTCTTGCACGAGGAGGCCCGCTCGGTCACTGCGAGCTTCTACGCACCTCCGAAGAAGTCCGGCGGGATCGTGCTGGAGGGTGATGTCGCCGTGCAGGTCGACCAACTGCTCGACATACTCCGCGACAAGACCACCGTGCTGCGCTAAGGGGGATGCCATGAAAACACTGCTCATTGCCGAATGCAGGGAAGGCAAGTTTCTCGATACCAACTACGAACTGTTCGGCTTTGCCGACAAGCTCGGCGCCACGAGCGCCATGGTGCTGGTGGGCCGCCAGGATGATCTCCCTGCCTTTGCCGGGAAACTCTACCTGGCTGATGCGGCCAAGTTCGGCGAGTACAACCCGGACCTGCACAAAAAGCTCATCCTGGCTACGGTCGACCAGGAGAAACCGGACTACATCGTCTTCGGACACACCTCGTACGGCTGGGACCTGGCACCGCGTGTGGCGGCCGCTTTGAAGGCACCGCAGCTTTCCGAGGTGGTGGGGGTGGCAGACGGTGGCTTCGAGCTCCCCAGCTGCAACATGAAGATGCGCCGCACGGTCAAGCCCCAGGGGACACCGGTGCTCCTTACCCTGCAGGGAGGCGCGTTTCCGGTGCTGAAGCCGGGGGGCACTCCGCAGGTCGTACCGCTGGAGACGGCGGGCGAGCCTGGCGTCAATTTCCTGGGATACGAACCGGCGGTCGCCAAGGATGTGAATCTCAGCAAGGCGGAGATCATCGTCAGTGCCGGACGCGGCATCGGTAAACCGGAGAACGTCCCTGCCATTGCCGCGCTTGCCAAGGCGTTGGGGGGTGAATTGGGGGCCAGCCGGCCCGTGGTCGACGGCGGCTGGGTCGATCACGCCCACCAGGTCGGCACCACCGGCCAGACCGTGAGCCCGAAGCTCTACATCGCCTGCGGCATCAGTGGTGCCATCCAGCACCTGGCCGGGATGAAGAAATCGGGGTTCATCGTCGCGATCAACAAGGACAAGGACGCCCCCATCGGCGAGGTGGCCGACGTTCTGGTCGTCGCCGACGTGATGCAGTTCGTACCGGCCTTGACCGCCAAACTCGGCAAATGAAGGGCGGGGGGCCAAGGTGGGTGAAGCTGCCATAGGCAATGAAGTGGCGCCTTCCCCCTCACCCTGACCCTCTCCCGCAAGGGGAGAGGGGACCTCATGGGACGCCTTTCCCTGAAATCCCGGATGAGTCGAGTCAGGGCGGGAGAAGGTGTCGAGTCGTTGAGTGGTTGAGTCGGGCCGCTCGTGCCGTCTCATCGTTTCCGGGGAACCACGCATGAACCTCGAGCTCACCGAAGAACAGAAGCTGATCCAGGAAACCGCGCGGCAGTTTGCCGCCGAGCGGCTGGCGCCGATTGCGGCCCGGCTGGACCTGGAAGGGGACCGGGAGAGCTTCCTTGCCAACCTGAAGGAGCTGGCCTGTCTTGGCTTCATGGGGCTCAACGTCTCCCAGACCTACGGCGGCTCGGAAACCGGCTCGGTTGCCTTCAGCCTCGCCATCACCGAACTCGCCCGGGCCTGTGCCTCGACCGCGGTGACGGTCTCAGTCAACAACATGGTCTGCGAGCTGATCCAGTCGGTGGGCTCGGAGGAGCAGAAACAACGCTACCTCCCCAGGATCTGCTCCGGCAGTTACCCGGCGGCAAGTTTTGCCCTCACCGAACCGGGTGCCGGCTCCGACGCCGCCGCGCTGGCCACCCGTGCGGAGCCGGATGGCGCTGGCTGGCGGCTTTCCGGCACCAAGGTCTTCATAACGAGTGCCCCCTACGCCGGCGTCTTCGTGGTCTGGGCGGTCACCGACCCGGCAGCTGCCAAGGGAGGCGGCATCAGCTGCTTCCTTGTCGAAGCCGGTACACCGGGACTTGTCGTCGGGCGTGAAGAACTGAAGACGGGACAGCGCGCCTCCGCCACCAACGAGGTGCTGTTGGAGAACTGCCGGGTCCCCGCCGAAGCCCTCTTGGGGCGGCTCAACGACGGCTACCGGATCGCCATGAGCGAACTTGCCGGTGGCCGCATCGGCATCGGTTCCCTGGCCCTTGGCGTGGGGCTGGCGGCGATGGACTTCGCCACCTCTTACGCCTCGCAGCGGGTGCAGTTCGAACGCAAACTGGTCGAGTTCGAGGCGCTGCAGTGGATGATCGCCGATTCCTATACCGAACTGGAGGCCGCCCGGCTCCTTTTGATGAACGCCGCCTTCCGCAAGGAGACCGGCAAGAGCTTCGCCAAGGAAGCCTCGATGGCCAAGCTGTTTGCCAGCGACGCCGCCAACCGCGCCTGCTACAAGGCGGTGCAGATGCTGGGAGGATACGGCTACACCGCGAGCTATCCGGTGGAGCGCTTTGCCCGCGACGCCCGCATCACCTCCATCTACGAGGGGACCAACGAGATCCAGCGGCTGATCATCGCCCGCGAGGTGCTGCGCAGCTTCAGCTGACCCGGGTGGACATGCTATCATGGTGACAGGAAGGGAAACGACGGCTCATCTGCCGCGTTGCCGAGTGCGACCTCCGCCTTTCCCGTCTGTCGCAGGGACGGAAGCCATGTTGACCCGATTGCTGCTTCTCCTCACCCTCATCCTTTCGACACAGCCCGCCTTTGCCCAGTCCGCACCACAAACCGCCTCCACCGATCCTGGCCGCACCCCGCTCAGCTATTCCATCGAAATCAGCATCAGCCGAAACCTGCTCACCCTCTTCGCGCAGAACCCGGGCGCCGAGCCGGTCGCCGTGGCCGAATATCCGGTTGGCACCGTGGTGCGCGGCCTGAAGACCTTTCCCCTCGGCCAGGGGAAGGTTACCGCCATCTCTTTGAACCCCTGGTGGTACCCCACCGAGTATTCGCGCCAGGTGTTCCGCGGGCACGGCATCGAACTTCCCAAGGCAGTGCCGCCGGGCGACCCGCTCAACTACATGGGGGCCTTCAAGATCTCCCTGTCGCATAAAACCTGGAAAGGTGCCATCTACCGCATCCACGGCAACAACGACCCGCGCAGGGTAGGGCGCCGGGTGACCGGCGGCTGCTTCGTGATGGGAAACAGCGAAGGGCTCGAGTTGGCGGCTAAGATAAAGGTCGGCACTCTGGTGAACATCGTGCCGTGAGCCCGGCCGGCTGGCAGGCGAGAGGTTAGGGGAGCAGTCGCAGGACCTGCGCGCCGGTTGCCGAGCAAAGCCAGGCCAGAAACGCGCAGTTCAGGACGACCGTGACCCAGAAAACAAGCTGGAAGGAAACCTTGCGGGTCTTGTGGCGCAATAGCTGCTGGGCGAGTAGCGCCGCAGGCCACCCGCCGGCCAGCGCCAGCAGGTGCAACGTCCTCTCGGGGATGCGCCGGGAGTCGGAGCGCGCCGCCTGCTTGTCGAAAAAGTAGGCGAGCCAGGTACCGCATCCGACCGACCCGTACAGTACCAGCACTCCCACAGGGAGCACCCCTTGCCAGTACAGGAAGCCCAGCAGCAAAAAAAAGAGTAGCGAACCCACGACAAACACCGCTTTCCTCCGTTGTCCTCAAGGTGAGCCACCGCAATTCCTACCCCGGCAGCCGTTGGTATGCCCCGCAAAGTACCCGCTCCCGTCAAACGCGTCAACATCTTGCTGGCGGCGCCGCAACCTTGGCAGGCATTGCGTCAGCGAATCGGGTTCCACAGTCAAGCCCTTGACAGGTTCCGACAGCGCCACACCGGCTAAAATTCCAGATACTCCAATCTGAACGGTCTGTTGCAACTTGGACAACGCCTGCCTCATTAATCTTTACCTAGGCACACAAAGTGTAAACAAGAGGTCCTGACGTTTCAGTCACAGGAATTCCTCACATTGGTTGAAGACAAGAGGGTGAGAAAAAGGCACTCACTGAAAAATGAAAATATCTTTCATTACCGCTACTCATAGAGACCCTTTTTAGGGCTTCGTTAAATGGCTTACTCTCTGCCAACATCCTTATGACAGGTCATCTCAGCAACTGGCAAACCTTCTGTAAGATAACAACTTACCTTGTCGGTTAACCATTTGCTCAGAAACTGACATGATGTGCAAAATTTGGAAATTATAATTTCCCGACCCTACAGATTTGAGGGAATTGACCGATTATCAGTTTCATCATGGTGTTTTAAATTCGCCACCTGTCACGGTGGACAGAGGCGGTAGGGCAGAAGACATCGAAAACAACGCGTGCGCGTGATCATAAACGGAATACACCACTCACATCCGATTCATATTCAACATCCAGAAGGGAGAAACTGAAATGTCCAAGGAATCTCGCAACGAACTCAACAGTGGGAAGATAGCCGCCGGTTTGGTGGGGAAAAAAGTCCCCGCAGGTCAGCAGGTAGACGGAGCTCGTCACACCGCCGGCCACGAGTTGGTGTCCCCTGCCAAATCTGCCCTGGGCCAAGTCGAGGGAAAGCACGCTGCTCCGGATCAGGAGCTGAGCACCGCGACTGACGCCGCGACTCAGGTGGCGGTTTCCGATGCGGCACCGGTATTGATGGCGGATGCTTCGGGCTACACCCAGGTGGCCGAGGCGGGTTCAGTTGCCGGGCCGGGTGAGTGCGCACTTGCCGGCGGCGACCTGTCGGCCGCCCCTGCCGCTGCCCCTGCCGCTGCGCCGGCTGCCCATGCTGAAGGGAGCAGCTTCCTTCCCTGGATCGCCGGCGGCGTAGCCGCAGTCGGTGGTGGCGTAGGCGCGGCGATTGGCATGGGCGGCTCCAGCAGCCACGGCTCCAGCGGCACTGCCATCAGCGGCGTGGTGGCCGACGGCTACATCTCCGGCGCCCGGGTCTACATCGACGAGAACCACGACGGCATTATCCAGGAGAGCGAGTTCACCGGGATCACCACCGACGGCGCCGGTCACTTCTCCGGAACCACCACCAAGTCCGGCAACATCATGATCAAGGGGGGCCAGAACGTCGACACCGGGCTCACCAATAACCTGGTACTGAGTGCAGAGCAGGGGAGCGCAGTGGTGGTCAACCCGATCACCACCCTGATTCAGAGCTATGCCCAGGCCAACAACGTCTCGACGGCACAGGCGGAGGCAGTCGTTGAAGCGGCCCTGGGCCTCACCGGCCTGAACCAGAACCTGACCAGCTACGATCCGCTGGCGGCGAACCCGACCGACCCGACGGCACTGGCAATCCAGAAGGCCGCTGCGCAACTCGCCGCAACCATGAGCCAGGCAGAGTCCCACGCTACCGGCCTGGGGAGCACGGTCCTTAACTCCATCGTCAGCCTGCTCGGTACCACCTTCGACGCAAACCACCAGCTCGACCTCGCAAACAGCACCGATCTCACCGCGATCCAGAACCAGATCGTCGCCCTGGGTGACAGCGCCGCCGGCAGCTCCTTCGGGGCCGTAACCGGTTCGATCGCCGCTGTTGCCACCGCTATCGACTCGGCAACGACCCTGGCATCCTCGGGCGCCGGTTCCATCAGCAACGTCCAGAGCTCGGTCGTCGATACCGCCGCCAACCTGGCAGCCAACGCGGGCGACTACATCAACGGCAAGAACGTGGTAGTGAGCGACAGCCCCAGCATCCAGCAACTCGCCCAGATCGCGGCCAACACCACCGGCACCATCCACTACGACAGCATCACCGACAGCGCGGCAAATATCGCAGCCGACCACGCAGCTGCCGGCTACAGTACCGGCCACGACGTCTACCTGACCGGCAGCCCGAGCATCGCCGAGGTTACCGCGATCGACGCCTATTCAGGGACCGTTTTCGTCTCCTCGGTGAGCGACACCGCCGCGCACCTGCTTGCCGATACCACGGGCGCCGGCTATACCACCGGCCACAACGTCACCATCACCGACGCCGCCAGCATCGCCGATATCGCCACTATCGACGGCTTCGCCGCCACGGTTACCGTCACCTCGATCAGCGACACCCTGGCCCACATCCAGGCGGACCACTCGGGCGCCGGCTACAGCACCGGCCACAACGTAACCGTCACCGATGCGGCCAGCATCGCGGAACTTGCCGCTATTGACTTCTACGCCGGTACCGTCACCGCCACGCAGGTGAGCGATACCGCAGCCAACCTCGCCGCAAACGCCGGCAATTACCTCTCCGGCAGCGTCGCGGTCCAGGTTACCGACGCGGCGACCCTGACCCAGCTGGCAACCATCGATGCCCTCAGTACCGGTTCCCTCAGCTACGCCGGGATCATCGGTACTGCGGCCGAACTTGCCGCCAACGCGGGGAGCTATATCACGGGCAGCCACCCGGTCACCGTGACCGACACGGCGACGCTTACCCAGCTCGCCGCCATCGACGCGCTCACCACCGGGACCCTGACCTACGCCGGCATCACCGGTCTGGCGGCGGAGCTCACCGCCAACGCGGGCGGTTACATCACCGGCAGCCATGCCGTCACGGTGACCGACACCGCAACGCTCACCCAGCTTGCCAGCATCGATGCGCTCACCACGGGTACGCTTACCTACGCCGGCATCACCGGCCTGGCCGCGGAACTCGCCGCCAACGCCGGCGGCTATATTACCGGCAGCCACGCGGTCACCGTGACCGATGCAGCGACGCTGACCCAGCTCGCCACCATCGACGCCCTCACCACCGGCGCGCTGAACTACGCCGGGATCACCGGACTTGCCGCTGCACTCGCAGCCAACGCTGCCGGCTATATTACCGGTAACCATGCGGTGACCGTCACTGATGACGCCAGCATCGCGCAGTTGACCACCATCGACGGTTTCACCACCGGCGCCATCAGCTATGCCGGCATTGCCGACACGGCGGCCGCCCTGGCAGGCAACGCAGGCGGCTATGTAACCGGCAGCCACGCGGTCACCGTGACCGATGCAGCGACGCTGACCCAGCTCGCCAGCATCGATGCGCTCACTACCGGCACGCTGACCTACGGCGCGATTACCGGCCTGGCCGCGGAACTGGCGGCCAACGCCGGCGGCTACATCTCGGGGAGCCACCCGGTTACCGTGACCGACGCAGCGACGCTGACCCAACTGGCGGCTATCGACGCGCTCACCACCGGCACCCTGAGCTACGCGGGGATCACCGGCCTCGCGGCGGAACTGGTCGCCAATGCCGGCGGCTACATCTCGGGCAGCCATCCGGTTACCGTGACTGACACCGCAACGCTTACCCAGTTGGCCAGCATCGACACCCTTACCACCGGCACCCTGAGCTACGCGGGGATTACCGGTCTTGCCGCGGAACTCACCGCGAACGCCGGCGGCTACATCACCGGTAGCCATCCGGTGACCGTGACCGATACCGCAACGCTTACCCAGCTTGCCACCATCGACGGCTTCACCACCGGCGCGCTGAACTACGCCGGGATCACCGGCCTTGCTGCAGAACTCGCCGCCAACGCTGGTAGCTATATCACCGGCAACCACCCGGTGACCGTGACCGACACCGCGACGCTGACCCAACTGGCGACCATCGACGGCTTCACCACCGGCGCGCTGATCTACGCCGGGATCTCCGGGACCGCAGCAGAACTGGCGACCAACGCGGGCGGTTACATCACCGGCGCGCACGACGTTACCGTAACCGACGCCGCGACACTGACCCAACTCGCCAGCATCGATGCACTCACTACCGGCACGCTGACCTACGGCGCGATTACCGGGCTGGCCTCGGAACTGGCGGCCAACGCCGGCGGCTACATCTCGGGGAGCCACCCGGTTACCGTGACCGACGCAGCCACGCTTACCCAACTGGCCAGCATCGACGCGCTCACCACCGGCACCCTGAGCTACGCGGGGATCACCGGCCTTGCCGCGGAACTGGTTGCCAACGCCGGCGGCTACCTTACCGGCAGCCACCCGGTTACCGTGACCGACACTGCAACGCTTACCCAGTTGGCCAGCATCGACGCCCTTACCACCGGTACCCTGAGCTACGCGGGAATTACCGGCCTTGCGGCGGAACTCACCGCCAACGCTGGCGGCTACCTTACCGGCAGCCATCCGGTGACGGTGACCGATACCGCGACGCTGACCCAACTTGCCACCATCGACGGGTTCACTACCGGTTCCCTGAGCTACGCCGGTATTACCGGCCTGGCCGCTGAACTGGCCGCCAACGCTGGCGGCTATATCACCGGTGCACACGACGTCACCGTGACCGACACCGCGACTCTGACCCAGTTGGCCAGCATCGATGCCCTCACTACCGGCACGCTGAGCTACGCCGGCATCACCGGCCTGGCTGCGGAACTGGCGGCCAACGCGGGCGGTTACCTCACCGGCGCGCACGACGTTACCGTGACCGACGCAGCCACGCTGACCCAGTTGGCCAGCATCGATGCGCTCACCACCGGCACCCTGAGCTACGCGGGGATTACCGGCCTTGCCGCAGAACTCACTGCCAACGTCGGCGGCTACATTACCGGCAGCCACCCGGTTACCGTTACCGACACCGCGACGCTTACCCAGTTGGCCAGCATCGACGCCCTTACCACCGGCACCCTGAGCTACGCCGGGATTACCGGGCTTGCCGCGGAACTCACCGCCAACGCTGGCGGCTACATTTCCGGTAGCCACCCGGTGACCGTAACCGATACCGCGACCCTGACCCAGTTGGCCACCATCGACGGCTTCACCACCGGCACGCTGACCTACGGGGCGATTACCGGTCTGGCCGCGGAGCTCACCGCCAACGCCGGCGGCTATATCACCGGTGCGCACGACGTTACCGTTACCGACACCGCGACCCTGACCCAGTTGGCCAGCATCGATGCCCTTACCACCGGTACGCTGAGCTACGCCGGCATCACTGGATTGGCCGCAGAACTGGTAGCCAACGCGGGCGGTTACCTCACCGGCGCGCACGACGTCACCGTGACCGACACCGCGACGCTTACCCAGTTGGCCAGTATCGATGCCCTTACCACCGGCACGCTGAGTTACGCCGGCATCACCGGCCTGGCAGCGGAACTGGCGGCCAACGCGGACGGCTATATCACCGGCGCACATGCCGTCACCGTAACCGATGCCGCGACGCTTACCGAGCTCGCCACCATCGACGCCTTCACCACCGGCACGCTGACCTACGGCACCATCACCGGCCTGGCCGCCGAACTTGCTGCCAACGCCGGCGGCTACCTTACCGGCAGCCACCCCGTCACCGTTACCGACAATGCACCTGCCGCCAGCGACCTGACCGCCATCGATGCGCTCACCACCGGAACGGTCAATGCCAGCGCAGCCACCAGCATCACCGGCAGCGCCGCCGAGATCGACGCGGTGGCGACCGCCATCGGGGCCGGTACCATTACGGCCGGCAACTTCGATGCGGCCCCGACCGGTAGCACCACGGTCGCACAGGCGAACAACATCGACGCCCATAACGGCACCGGCGCCATCACCGCCACCATCTCGGACGGCTCGGCCGCAACGCTTGCCACCCTTACCGGCAGCCACGCCTACAGCATCATCGTCAGCGACAGCACCGCATCGGCCGCGAACCTCGCCCTCATCGACGCGGCAACCACCGTGACTGTGGACGCCACTGCCGTGACCACCGTCACCGGCAGCGCCGCCCAGATCGACGCCATCGCCAGTGCCATCGGCGCCGGTACCATCACGGCCGGCAGTTTCGATGCGGCGCCCACCGGGGCTACCAGCGTCCTCCAGGCGAACAACATCGACACCCATAACGGCACCGGAACCATCACCGCCACCATTTCGGACGGCACCGCCGCCGCACTCACCACCCTGACCGGCAACCACGCCTACACGATTGCCGTGACCGACACCACCGTGGCCGCCAGCGACCTGACGCTCATCGATGCCGCCACCACGTTGGCAGTTAACGCCAGCGCCGTCACCACTGTCACCGGCACTGCAGCCGAGATCGACGCCATCGCGAGCGCCATCGGTGCCGGCACCATCACGGCAGGCAACTTCGACGCCGCCCCGACCGGCACCACCAGCGTGGCCCAGGCGAACAACATCGACGCCCATAACGGCAGCGGTGCCATCACCGCCACCATCTCGGACGGCTCGGCGGCAACCCTTGCCACCCTGACCGGCAGCCACGCCTACACCGTCACCGTGACCGACACCACGGCAGCCGCCAGCGACCTGACCCTGATCGATGCGGCCACCACGGTTGCCGTGACAGCCACTGCGGTGACCGCCGTCACCGGCAGCGCCGCCGAGATCGATGCCGTGGCCAGCGCCATCGGTGCCGGCACCGTCACGGCCGGCAGCTTCGATGCGGCGCCCACCGGGTCCACCAGCGTCCTCCAGGCCAACAACATCGACGCCCATAACGGCACCGGTACCATCACCGCCACCATCTCGGACGGCACCGCCGCCGCACTCACCACCCTGACCGGCAGCCACGCCTACACGATTAGCGTGACCGACACCACCGTCGCCGCCAGCGACCTGACGCTCATCGACGCCGCCACCACGGTGGCCGTGAACGCGAGCGCCGTCACCACCGTAACCGGCACGGCAGCCCAGATCGACGCCATCGCGAGCGCCATCGGGGCCGGCACCATCACGGCCAACAACTTCGACGCCGCACCGACCGGCACCACCAGCGTGGCCCAAGCGAACAACATCGACGCCCACAACGGCAGCGGCGCCATCACCGCTACCATCTCGAATGGTTCGGCGGCAACACTCGCCACCCTGACCGGCAGCCACGCCTACACCGTCACCGTGACCGACACCACGGCCGCAGCCAGCGACCTTACCCTGATCGATACTGCCACCACGGTTGCCGTAACAGCCACCGCGGTGACCGCCATCACCGGCACGGCCGCTGAGATCGACGCCGTGGCCAGCGCCATCGGCGCCGGCACCATCACAGCCGGCAGCTTCGATGCGGCGCCCACCGGGTCCACCAGCGTCGCCCAGGCGAACAACATCGACGCCCACAACGGCACCGGTGCCATCACCGCCACCATCTCGGACGGTTCGGCGGCAACCCTTGCCACCCTGACCGGCAGCCACGCCTACACCGTGACCGTGACCGATGTGACCGCCGACGCTGCGCTGCTCAACACCATCGATGCAGCCACCACCGTCAACGTCGGTGCCACCGGCGTCACCACCCTGACCGGCAGCGCAGCCGCTATCGCCACCGCCATCAGCGCCGCCACCATCGATACCGCCGGCAACGTCGGGGTCACCGTGGATGCCGGCAGTGCGACCGCCGCTACCCTGGGCACCATCGACGCCAACACCACTGCCGTGGTGAACGCCAACGCGGTAACCACCCTGACCGGCAGTGCCACCCAGGTCGCCACCGTGATCAGCGCGGCGACCATCGACACGGCCGCCAACGTCGGGGTCACCCTGGATGCCGGCACCGCCACCGCCATCAACCTGAACACCATCGACACCAACACTACGGCAGTGATCGATGCCACCGCCATCACGGCGATTTCCGGCACCGCGGCCAACATAGTCACCGCCATCAACTCCGCCGGGATCACTACCTCGACGAGCTACAACGCCACCGTGACCGGCGCTGCCAGCGTGGGCAACCTGAATACCATCAACGCCGACACCACCGGGGTGATCACCGCCACGGTGACCGGCGCCGCGGCCACCCTGGCCGGGCTCACCGCCGGCAACAACTCCTACACCGTAACCGTCACGGACTTCGTGGTGAGCGCCGCCGACCTGAACACGATTGATGCTGCTACCACGCTTGGCGTGGACGGCACCACCGTAACCCAGGTCACCGGGACTTCCGCGGCCATCATCACTGCCCTGACCTCTGCCGGCATCCTGCTCGACCCGAGTGTCGACGCCACCGTGAACAGCGGTACGGCTTCCGTTGCGGAGGCTAACCAGATCAGCAGTGAAACTGCCGGCTTGGTGACCGCTACCATCACCGAGCACGATGCGGCGCATCTCATCGGCTTGACCGGCACGACGAATGCCTACACCGTTACGGTCACCGACGCCTCGGTCAACGCGGCCGATCTCAACACCATCGATAACGCCACCACCGTCACCGTCAACGCCTCGGCCGTCGGCACCCTAACCGGCCTGGAAGCCGACATCGCCCAAGCCCTGGCTGCTGGCGGCATCACCCTGTCGACCCACGAAGCCGTCACCGTTACCGATGCCATCACGGTCGCCCAGGCCAACGGTATTCAGGCGGTCACCGACGGTATCATTACCGCCACCCTGAGCGACCACTCGGCGGCCACCCTGGCCGGCCTTACCGGCACCGGAAACGCCTACACCATCTCTGTTACCGGCTCGGCCGCCGCGGCGGACCTGAACACTATCGACGGCGCTACCACGGTAACCGTCAATGCCAGCGGTGTAACGGCGCTGACCGGCCTAGAGTCGGACATCGCCACCGCCATTGGCGCTGGCGGCATCACCCTGTGGGGTCACGAAACCGTGACGGTTTCTGACGCGGTAACTGTGGCCCAGGCGAATGCCATCGATGCCGTGACCGACGGCGTCGTCACCGCCACCCTGAGCGACACCTCGGCCGCCACCCTGGCCGGGCTCACCGGCACCGGCAATGCCTACACCGTTACCGTGGCAGCGGGCTCCGCAGCCGCCGCCGACCTGAACGCCATCGATGCTGCCACCACGGTGACCGTGGGGGCCTCGGCCGTCACGACCCTTACCGGTCTCGAGGTCGAGATTGCCACGGCCATCGCCGCAAGCGGCATCACCCTTTCGACTCATGAGGCGATCACCGTATCCGACGCGGTGACCGTGGCACAGGCGAACAGCTTCCAGGCTGCCACGGACGGGCTGATCACCGCCACCCTGAGCGACCACTCGGCGGGCACCCTAGCCGGCCTTACCGGCACCGGCAATGCCTACACCGTGACGGTGACCGGCTCTGCCAACGCCGCCGACCTGAACACCATCGACGGCGCCACCACGGTAACCGTGGACGCCAGCGGCGTCACCACGCTTACCGGCCTCGAGTCAGACATCGCCACGGCAATCGCCGCCGGCGGAATTACCCTGTCGACCCACGAGGCGGTCACTGTCTCCGACGCAGTGACCGTGGCCCAGGCGAACGGGATCCAGGCTGCCACCGACGGTGTCATCACCGCGACCCTGAGCGACACCTCCGCAGCTACCCTCGCGGGGCTCAACGGCACCGGCAACGCTTACACCGTGACGGTGNCAGACATCGCCACGGCAATCGCCGCCGGCGGGATTACCCTGTCGACCCACGAGGCGGTCACTGTCTCCGACGCAGTGACCGTGGCCCAGGCGAACGGGATCCAGGCTGCCACCGACGGTGTCATCACCGCGACCCTGAGCGACCACGCTGCGGGAACCCTCGCGGGGCTCAACGGCACCGGCAACGCTTACACCGTGACGGTGACCGGTTCGGCCGACGCGGGGGATCTCAACACCATCGACGCAGCCACCACGGTGACCGTGGATGCCAGCGGCGTGACCGCCC
>NZ_BLXZ01000008.1 GCF_014193675.1 Geomonas limicola | reverse complement strand
ACATTGCGTAAATCGTCTACTATTTAGTTTTCAAAGACCAAGCCGCTCGTCGCGACAGACTTGGCAACATACCCGAACCGTTCCAACCTGTCAACAAAAAGTTTCAAGGTTTTTTCGGCGGCCGATCCGTAAAGGATCAAGCCAGGGCAGTTATTGAGTTGTCGGAGAGCAGTACTGCAACAGAGTCCCGTTTTATAGCAAAGCTTCCCGGGTGCGTCAACCCTTTTCCGATCACTTAATGAATAATTTTCTTTAACCCGGCAAGCAACACCACGATACCGGCGTGAGCACCTGACGGGGTGCGGCCAGCCCAACAAGTCCAGAGGAAGTAGTCGGTGGGGAAGTATAACCGGGCAAGGAACTCTATCGGAAGAGAACGGAACAGCTTTAGAATATATCCGGAGTTTTTTTACTGTCAACTCCAGAAAAAGGAAAAGCGGTGATCCCTGGGGACCACCGCCTCTCTACTTAGTATAGGCACGCCCCGTCGGCAGCCGTCTCTCTACCCCTTGGTGTACAGCACCGCAACCGCACGCGCGCGGGTGGGGCCTACCGAAACATAGCCGTGCGGCTCGGAAGACTCATAATAGATACTGTCGCCGGGCATGAGACGCATCACCTCGTCGGCATAGTGGAACTCGAGCTCGCCATCGAGGATGTAGAGAAACTCGACCCCCTCGTGGCTGTAGAAAAGGGAGTTGTCCCAATCGCGCTCCTCGAACTCGACAAGGAACGGCTCGACCTTCTTCTCGCGCATCCCCGGGGCGAGCGGCTTATATACATACCCCTGGGCAGAATCCTTGCCCGGGCGGCGCTGGGTACCCACCGACTGCTCGCCGCGGGTCAGCACGAACTTCTGGCGGTCGGTCGCCTCCTCGAAGAAGTAGTGGATGCCGACCTTGAGGCCCTTGGCGATCTTCAGCAGGGTGGCAATGGGCGGCGTCACCTGATCGTTCTCGATCTGGGACAACAACGGCTTGGAGAGCCCGGTCATGTCGGCAAGAGCCTGCAAGGTGAGACGCTGCTCCTGGCGAAGCCCGCGCACCTTTTCCCCCAGCTTCATTTCACGAATTTCCTGCTTGATCTTCTCTTGCACGGAGCACCCCCTGATAGGCACATATATAGGCAAAACTGTATCGGTCGTCAAGGGGTATTTACACTAACCCAACAGAGATTCCTAAATACCCGAAGGGGTTGACATCAATTCCTTTTTTGGCTAGGCTTTTTTGGGTTTCAGCCCTAGCAGAACAGCCAAGGAGTGCTCCATGAAAAGCGCACGTATCCTCATCGCCTGTCTAATGGTTATCTGTGTTCTTGCTGCCTGTAAGAGAAAGCACGAACCAACCTTCTACGAATCAAACAGAAAAGAGAGTGTCGACGCTCCGGTTAAGGATGTACCAAAGGATATCCTGGGCACACAACAAGCATTCATCAACCTGGTCAAGAACGTCACACCGTCGGTAGTTAACATCTCCACAGTCGGCAAGAAGAAGCTAGTGCGCCCGTTCTTCGAAGCGAACCCCTTTTTCGATGAGTTCTTCGGCGAGCGTGGCATGCGTCCCCAGGTCCGCCGGGAGAGTAGCCTCGGCTCCGGCTTCATCCTGAACAAGGAAGGGTACATCGTCACCAACGACCACGTGGTGCGTGACGCCGAGTCCATCCAGGTGAAACTCTCCAACGAAAGCGTCTACAGCGGCAAGGTGGTGGGGAGCGACCCCAAAACCGATATCGCCGTGATCAAGATCAACGCCAAGGAGCCGCTCCCGGCCGCCGTCCTGGGGGATTCCAGCAAGCTGCAGGTGGGACAGTGGGCCGTCGCCATCGGCAACCCCTTCGGCCTGGACCGCACGGTTACCGTCGGGGTGGTCTCGGCAACCGGCCGCTCCAACATGGGGATCGAGACCTACGAAGACTTCATCCAGACCGACGCCTCGATCAACCCGGGGAACTCGGGCGGCCCGCTTTTGAACGTGAACGGCGAGGTGATCGGTATCAACACCGCCATCGTGGCCGCAGGCCAGGGGATCGGCTTCGCCATCCCGGTGAACATGGCCAAGCAGGTGGTTACCCAGCTGATCAGCAAAGGCAACGTAAGCCGGGGCTGGCTGGGGATCTCGATCCAGGCAGTCACCGACGATATGGCACGCTCCTTCGGGCTCCCCAAGACCTACGGGGCCCTGGTGAACGACGTGGTCCCCTCCGGCCCGGCCGCCAAGGCGGGGATCATGCAGGGGGACGTGATCACCTCCTTCAACGGCACCACCGTTAAAGATGTGCGCATGCTGCAGCGGGTGGTCGCCGACACGCCGATCGGCAAGAAGGTGGAAGTCGAGGTGTATCGCGACGGCAAACCGATCAAGGTCTACGTGACCACCGCGCCAGCCGAAAGCGCCCCCGCCCAGACGCAGCGTCCGGCCGAGCGCGAGGCGGGAGCCCTGGGGCTCTCGGTCCAGGATCTCAGCGCAGCACAGAAGTCGCGCGGCCTTTCCGGTGTGGTGGTGAGCGACCTGGAACCCGGCGGCATCGCCGAAGACAGCGGCATCGAGCGCGGCGACGTCATCCTCGCGGTAAACCAGCGCAAGGTCCGGAGCCTCGGCGAATACCAGAGGGCGATCAAGGACGCCGTCGCCAAAGGTTCGGCAACCCTGCTGATCAGACGGGGCAACGCGAACATCTACTTCTCCTTGAAACTAAAGTAGTCAGCTCCGCAAAAACTGGTAGTCAGCTCCGTAAAAACTGGGTATAGTGATCCGCTGATAAAACCAGTCGGGGGAGATACATGAGCCTCATAGAGAACCGGGACCAAGCCAGGAGGCTTGCCAGAGCCATCGTTTCCGACGTGGCTATCTACAACCGGGACAAGGTGGAGCAGGGGATCAAGGAAGACACTATCTTCGAATTGCTGAACGACGCCCTCACCGAGGGGCGGGAGCACTTCGAATCCCGGGTGACCCTGGAGATCGCCGCCTCTAACATCTTCGACATAGCGGTGGTCGACGTATTGATCAAACGGGCAGGCAAGATCGAATCGACCATCTGGTAGACACATCGACACCAGGACACTCACCTCCCGGGCGCGCTTTCTCTTCGAAACGCGCCCGAGCTTTTTTTACCAAGGGAATTTTTGAAGCATGGAACCTATTGAACTTTACTTCCCCGGCGACGCGGACCCCGAACGCCTGGACAGCTTCATCTCCCGCTCGGTACCCGAGCTCACCCGTTCCGCGGCGCTTCGGCTCATCGAAGGCGGCCAGGCCACCGTGAACGGCAAGGTGCAGAAACCGTCGCTGAAACTTAAAGGCGGCGAGCACATCGTGGTTGAGGTGCCCCCGCCGGTACCGGCCGAACCGCAGGCGGAAGACATCCCGCTGGAGATCCTCTTCGAGGACGCCGACGTCGTCGTGGTCAACAAGGCCGCGGGAATGGTGGTGCATCCCGGGGCCGGGAATCCGGACGGCACCCTGGTCAACGCGCTTTTGGGGCACTGCACCGATCTTTCCGGCATCGGCGGCGAGCTGCGCCCCGGCATCGTGCACCGCATCGACAAGGACACCTCCGGGACCCTCGTGGTCGCCAAGAGCGACCGCGCCCACTACGCGCTCTCCGAGCAGTTCCAGGCGCACACCATCAAGCGGGTCTACCTGGCACTGGTCTACGGCAACCTCAAAGAAGACAAGGGACGCATCGAGTCGGAGATCGGCCGCCACCCGGTCGAGCGCCTGAGGATGTCCGGGAAGGCCCGCCACGGCAAACACGCCGTCACCCACTGGCGGGTGGTTGCCCGCTATCCCGGGGTTACCCTGGTCCGGTTGCGCCTGGAGACCGGCCGCACCCACCAGATCAGGGTGCACCTCTCCGAGGCGGGGCACCCGCTGGTTGCCGACGAACTGTACGGCGGCGGCAGCCGGCTGGCCACCCTCAAGGACCCGGTACTCAAGAAGCTGATCAAGCAGATGGGGCGCCACGCGCTGCACGCGAAGACGCTCGGGTTCCTGCACCCGGCGAGCGGGGAGTATTTGGAGTTCGATACCGAGCTGCCGCCGGACATGGCAGAGATCGTCGCCTACCTGGACGAGAAGTATCCGCAGGAAGAATCGGAATAGAGCAACACGAAATTACGGTACTGGCAGCACCAGGATCAACACGAGGTAATTTGTCATGGAAATGAGCAAGGCAGGGAAGATTCAGTATCTGAAACCGCAATTGGGCGGCAAGGCGGTCGCCGCCGGATTCACCACCCGCCACGAAGGGGTTTCGCGCCCTCCCTACAACTCCCTTAACCTGGGGAGCAATACCCTGGATTCCCCGCACAACGTCGAGGGGAACCGCAGCCTGTTGGCCCGCAGTTTCGGCACCACGCTGGACCGCTTCCTCACGGTGACCCAGGTGCACGGCACCGACCTCCTGGTCATCGACACGCCGAACCCGGAGTTCAACCACTTCCTCAAGCTGGAGTGCGACGGCATCGTCACCAACCAGCCGGGGCTGATGATCGCGGTCTGCGTCGCGGACTGCGCGCCGGTATTGCTGCACGACCCGGTACAAAAGGTCGTGGCGGCGCTGCACGCCGGGTGGCAGGGGACGGTCGCCAACATCGCCGGCAAGGGGGTCGAGGCGATGGCAAGCCTCTTCGGCAGCAAGCTGAAGGACATCCAGGCTGCCATCGGCCCCTGCATCTCCCCGTGCTGCTACGAAGTGGACGCACCGGTCCGGGACGCCTTCAAGAAGGCGGGCGCCGCCTGGGATCTCTACACGAGCCCCGGCCAGTCCGAAGGTAAGTGGCAGCTGGACCTCTCCGGCCTGAACCGCCAGCAACTGCTCGACGCAGGGCTTGCCGCGGGCCAGGTCGAGACCGAGGGGCTCTGCGTAAGCTGCAACCAGGAGCTCTTTTTCTCCTACCGGCGTGACGGCGGCGATACCGGCAGGCAGGTGGGTTTCATCATGCTGGAAGCAGAGTAACTCGGAAGCGCCGCTATTCCCGGCGGCCCCGCTTATCATCCCGGTGTGCCGACAGCACGCCACTACAGGAGGAGGTACGATGCGGTCGTTTCTCAAGCTGGCCCTGTTAGTTGCCCTAACCCTTAGCACCTTCGGCTGCGCCCACAACTACTACAACATTCCCCAGGAGACGCTGGAGAAAAAGGTGAAGACCGTAGGCGTTGCCTCGCTCTTCACCGACGCGGACTCCGACCTGCGGCATCCGGACAAGAGTTCGCTGGTCGCGCTGATCCAGACCTTCAACGCGAAGAACGAGAAGGAACTGATTGCCCGGCTCAGGAGCACCGGAACCTTCTACTCGGTCCGTCCCGTGGACGGCGATCCGGGCAGACTCTTCTCGACGCTGTTGCAAAACCGCGAGCGCCGCGAAGACGCCGGGGTGACCTACAACAAGTACTTCTACAAGAAGGACGAGGTGCGGCGCCTGGCGGCCGAGAACAACCTGGATGCCCTGTTGCTCGTGGTGGTGAACGGGATCACCAGGACGGAAAAGGTCTACGCCAATAATCTGCTCTCCTACCTGGAGACCGACTACAACTTCCTGGCACTATCGGCGGAACTGGTGGACCGGGACGGCGAGATCATCTGGGAATACCCGAACTTCAAGAAGTCGCTGCCGCTCTCCTATCCCATGCTGCTCTCCCTGCAGTACCCGGACTTCGACGAGGCGGCCGCCAACCTGAGCGACAAGGTGGACGTAAAGTTCAAGACCATCGCCGGCATCACCAGGGCCCTTGCCAAGACCGAGACGTCGGTCAGTAACGGTCCGCCGGTCTCCTCCCTGTACGCCGACCGGTTCGACGACATGATCAGCCTCATGAAGAAGTACCAGCCGCTCTTCGGCGGCAAGAAAGAGACCGCCCCGGCAGCGGCGCCGACCGGAGCCCTGGAACCCGCGAATCCCGCGGTACCGGCGCCGGCGAACCCGGCACCGGCAGCCCCCGCCCCCCAGGCAGCGCCGGCGCCCCAGGAGGTACCGCAAGCACCTGCAGTCCAGGAGGCTCCGGCCCCGGTTCCCCAGGGGATCCAGGAACCGGCGGTGAGATCCGAAGAGATAATGCCGGAGACCCCGGCCAAGTAGCTGCCGTGACAATGTGACGCAAAAAGAGAGGCCAGTGCAGGGATCATCCCCAGCACCGGCCTCTTCTGTTTCAACTGAGCCTGGCTGTCGTTTCGCGAGAAGGCTTACAGCTCCTCGAAATCCTCGTCATCCGAATCGGCCTCGCCTTCCTCGGCCTCGGCCTCCTCATCATCGTCGAAATCCTCGTCGTTCACCCGCGCCAGGAACTGCTTGTTGCTATCGATGAGCTTGCGGATCTCCTTGGTGAGTTCCTCTATCTCGTCGTCTTCCGGCTCCTGCGTCATGCTTCAACCCCCTTGCGCGCCAGGGCCTTGCGGTAGAGTTCCAGGTACTTGTGCACCGAGTTCTGCCAGGAGAAGTCGCAGCTCATGCCGCGGCGCATCAGTTTCTTCCAAAGGGCCCGGTCCTGGTAGGCGGTGATGGCGCGGTTCATGGCCTCCCAGAGTGCCTCCGGGGTGTAATCCTCGAAGACGAACCCGTTGGGGGTCTTGTCGCTGTCCTGCGGATCGAAGACGCTGTCGGCCAGGCCGCCGGTCCGTCGCACCACCGGCACCGAGCCGTAGCGCATGGCGATCAGCTGACCCAGGCCGCACGGCTCAAAGGAGGAGGGCATGAGGAACATGTCGCTGCCGGCATAGATCTTCGGGGCCAGCGCGTGGTCGAACCCGGTAGCGCAGGCGATGTTGCGGGCGCCTGCCGCCTTGATGTCGCTGAAGGCCTTCAGGTAGCGCTCCTCACCGGTGCCCAGCACCACCAGTTGCAGGGGGGCCTTGGCAAGCTGCGGCAGGAGATCGGCAATCAGGTCGAACCCTTTTTGCGACACCATGCGCGATACCATCCCGAAAAGCGGGATCTCGGGCGCGCTGGCGAGCCCCATCAGCCGTTGCAGGCCGATCTTGTCGACCAGCTTCCCCGACAGGGAGGCGTGGCTGTAGTTCTTCATGATGTCCTTGTCCATCGCGGGGTTCCACTCCTCGTAGTCGAGGCCGTTCAGGATCCCGTACAGGTCGTCCTTGCGGTTGTGCAGCACCCCTTCCATTCCGCAGCCAAGCTCCGGGGTCTGGATCTCGCGGCAGTAGGCCTCGGAGACCGTGGTGACCAGGTCGGCGGAGACGATCCCCCCCTTCAGGAGGTTCACCTTGCCGTAGAACTCGAGCCCGTCGATGGTGAAGCACTCCTTGGAGAGCCCCATCCCTTCCAGCTCCTCGGGGGGGAAGAGCCCCTGGTAGGCGAGGTTGTGGATGGTGAAGATGACCCCGGTCTTGGCGAAGAACGGATCATGCTTGCGCTCGTGCTTCAGGTAGTGCGGGATGAGCGCGGTCTGCCAGTCGTGGCAGTGGATGATGTCGGGGCGGAAGTCCATTTTCTTCAGCAGCTCGAGGACACAGCGGCAGAAAAAGGAGAAACGCAGCGAGTTGTCCGGGTAGTCCTCGTCGGCGGTGCCGTAGAGTTCCTCGCGGGCGAAGTACTCCTTGTTTTCGATGAGGTAGACCGGGATGTCGCCCAGCGCGGCCTGGCGCAGGAACCCCTTCTTCTCGACGCCGTCCATAAGGACCGAGGCGCTCTTGCGCCCCTTTCTGACCGCCATGCCCCCCTTCTCGACGCTGCTGTAAAAGGGCATCATGATCCGGACATCATGGCCCAGGGTCTTTAAATTCTTGGGAAGGGCACCCGCCACGTCGGCCAGACCACCGGTCTTGGCAAAGGGGGTTACCTCAGAGGAAACGAACAAAATCTTCATGGAGAAACCTCTAAAAGCTTAAAATTATATGTGATTTTAGATTAGAAGCGCGGTTAAGTAAAGGTTTTTCTGGGAAAACGGGACGCGCGACCGGACCACTTAACAGCTCGCGGCCCCATTCGTCAACGCTGTATACCGCTCCAGTGCCCGCTGGGGTGCAGGGAAAGTACCGGAGTCCCCCCACGGTCAGACGAAATCCAGTTCGACCTCGCGCAGGAACACCGCGGCGTCCTCCGGCGAGGTCGGGTTGATGTAGAACCCGGTCCCCCACTCGAAGCCGGCGATCTGGGTCAGGCGCGGCACCAGCTCGATGTGCCAGTGGTAATCGTACTCGATGGAGCCCCAGTACTCGGGCTTGCCCAGGCGCTGCTGCCGGGGGGGCGCCGTGTGCAGGATGAAGTTATAGGGCGGATCGCGCAACACGCTCTTCACCCGGCAGAGCATGTCCTTGAGCGCCTGGGCCAGCTCCATGAGCTCCGCATCGCTTAAGAGGGCGAAATCATAGGAGTGCCGCTTGGGATAGAGCCTCAGTTCGAACGGGAAGCACGAGGCGTACGGGGTGACCGTCACGAAGTTGCCGAATTCCCGCACCACGCGGGTCCCTTCCGCTATCTCGAACTGCACCACGTCGCAGAAGATGCAGCGCTCCTTGGCCTCGTAGAACTCCTGGCAGACCCTCAGTTCGGTCGCGGCCACCGGCGGGGTGAGCGGCACCGCGATGAGCTGGCTGTGCGAGTGCGAGATGGGAGAACCGGCGCGCTTGCCGTGGTTTTTGAAGAGCACCAGGTAGCGGAAGCGCGGGTCGCCGCGCAGGTCGAGGATGCGCGTGCGGTAGGCGATCAGGACGTCGGTGATTTCCGGGAGCGAAAGGTCGGCGAGCTGCCGGTCGTGGTCCGGAGTCTCGATGATCACCTCGTGGGCACCGATCCCCTCCATGACGTCGTACGGGCCGTAGCCGCGGGTCCTCAGATCCCCCTCGATGCGCAGCGCCGGAAACTTGTTGGGGATGACCCGGACCCGCCAGTTGGCCTGGTTCGGCTCGCCGTCGGGTCGGATCGCGAAGATCTCCGGCGGCGTCTTGTCCTCGTTGCCGTAGCAGAACGGGCAGTTGGTGAGGGTGCCGGTTTCCGGTTCCACCTGGAAGTCGCGCGGGCGACGCCCCCGGTCGGTCGCGATTATCACCCAGTGCTGTTTGAGTGGGTCCCACCTTAATTCGGACATGTGACCTCGAGGAACCACAAAGGTTCCGGGTTCCTGCGTTTCAGATAAGCCAGGTCTCCAGGTCGAGATCCGGGCCGGTGTAGCTTAATAGGAGCGGCGTGTCGACCGGCCAGCGCCCCACCTCTTCGCCGCTGTGGATCAGGGTCAGGTAGGCGAAGATCTTGTCGCCCGGGGTGAGCTGCAAGACGGGCAGCGGGATCCGTGCTTCGGCGATGCGCACCACGCCGTACTGGGCCAGCGTGCCGCTTGCCTGCCATTCCGCCGGCCCTTTCACCATGAGCTGGTTCTCGGAGAGCCCAAGCTGCATGTCCAGACGGTACTCGTTGGCGTGGATCAGGTGCAGCGACAGGACGTCGTCGCGCTTGAGGATCTTTTCCAGAAACTGCACCCCGTCGATCCTCACGTAGAAGAAGTTCCGGTCGTAGCCGTAAAAGAAGGACTGCAGCAGGTTCTCGCCGGCATGGATCGCCGAGTACTGCTTGGTCAGGTCGTAGAGCCCCGCGGCCAGCCACTCGAAGTAGTCGGTAACCAGCCCGGAGATGGCCGGCGTGATCAGCGCGGCCGGCTCGCGGACGAACCCCGCCGGCGACTGCTTCTTGATCGGCTCGTAGAGCTCGCGCGGCACGGTGAGCCCCAAAAGCCGGTAGACGTTCATCAGGTGCCGGCGAAACAGGAGATCGAAACTCGCGGAGTGCGGCGAGAAGTGATCGTCCCCATACCACCAGAACCAGTCGCTCCCCTGCGCCGCGTAGAGCGCCTGCACCACCAGCTCGGCCACCTCGTACCCCACGTCGAGCTTTCCCGGGTCGGGGGGTGCGGTTTCTCCGGCCAGGAGCGCCGCGACCGCCGGGCTCTGCTGCACGGCGGCGGCCCTCGCCTTGGCGAGGTAGTCCCACCCCAGGTTCTCCTCGGGGTGCCCGATCCAGATGCCGTAGTTCGCGTTGATCCAGGAACCGGGATGGATGTGGCTCAAGACCCGCCGCTCGGGAACCCATTCGAGGACCTCGGAGAAGGTGGCAGGTGCCAGGCCCGGGGTCCCCGCCAGGCTGTGGTAGAGCTTGCTCAAAAAGGGGAGCCCGTTGTCCTGGTAGTACTCCCAAGCGTTCTCGCCGTCCAGGATGACCGGTGCCACCACCGCGCTGTGGCAGCGCTGGCGCACCTCCTTGAGCCGCGCCAGGAAGTCGGCCACGGCCCTGTCCGCCTCCCACTGCGAGTAGGTGAAGCCGATCAGGTCGGAGAGCACGTGATCCCTGAAGAAGATGCTGGTCTCGCGCTCCCCCTGCTGGCAGTCGTAGGGGCGGTAGAGGGCTTCCCTATCCCGCCCCAGGCCACGCGGCAGGCTTTTCGCCAGCACCCACTCGTCGGTGGCGGTCCAGGTGATTCCCCGTTCGGCGAGGATCCCCAGCACCTCGTCGCTCACCGCCCCCTCCGAGGGCCAGACCCCTTTGGGGGCCGTACCGAACAGCCGCTCGAAGCAGGAGATGCCGCGGTCCAGCTGGCTGCGGGCGTCCTCGGGATGCCGAAAGTGCTGGGTGGGGAGGGTGACCCGCGGGATGGCGACCTGGGCCAGGCGGCTGTCGCACAGAAGCGGCAGGATGGGGTGGAAGTAGGGGGTGACCGAGAGCTCGACCTTCCCCTCTTCCTGCAGGCGTTTGTAGAGCGGGATGATCTCGCCGATCAGGACGCGCTGGGTCTCGAAGAGCAGCATCTTGTCCGAGGCGGTGAAGTTCTTCCCCTTGCGCACCAGCTCCCGAAACTCCGGGAAGCGGCGCCGGGCCGCCTCGCCGGTCCAGGTCAGGTAGAACCAGACCTGCAGGTCGAGGATCTCCTGGTCCCCCATGACCCGGAGCCGGTCCCGGGAACCGCCCCCCACGCCGTCTCCCGCCAGACAGTAGAGTTCGAGGTAACGCTGGTGCGGCTCGACCATGCGCTGCCGGTTCGCCGAGAAGAAGTTGTCCAGGACGAAGAGCCGCTCCTCCTCGGTCATGTCGGCAGGCGCCATGCGCGCCCGGGTCAGGAAGGGATCGACGGCGGTCCCCGCGGCGTAGTCCTGGATCTGCTCCAGGAGCGAGGGGACCAGGTTGAAGGTCACCTTGGCGCCGGGGGAGGCGTCCACGATGGCCGGCATGTCGTAGTAGTCCTTGATGGCATGCAGGTAGGTCCAGGGGAGGATGTACTCCCCCTGGACCGGGTCCTTGTAGAAGGGCTGGTGCATGTGCCAGAGAAAGGACACGTACAACGGTTCGGCCATGGCTTGGCTCTCCTTGTGCCGCCCGGCTGCGCGGCGCCTTCCGTGCCTAGAGCGTCAGCTCCTTCTTCCACTTCTCAACCTTCTGCATGTACTCGTCCAAGAGACGGTGTGCGGCCTTGGGGTCTTTCCCCTCGGCCACCACGTGCACCACCGGCTGGTACTGGTCGGGAAGCACCAGCACCCAATCCTCTCCGAAGCTCACCTTGATGCCGTCGATGAAGCTCGCCTCCTTGTCCAGGCTGTCTTCGCTCATCTTGCGCATGATGCCGCCCTTCTTCTCCCAGACACAGGGGACCTTCCCCTGCAGGAAGGTGCGACGCGGCACGTCGGTCAGCACCTTGGAGATCGGCTGTCGCGCGGTGGCCGCCAGTTCGATGGTCTTCGCGATGGTGAACATGCCGTCAAAGGCGGCCTGGAACTTCGGGAAGGCGAAGCGGCCGCTCATGGTGCCGGCCATGACGACCTCGGGGGAGATCGCGGTCTCGATCATGGAGCGCTCGGCGCTCTTGGTGCGCCTGACCGCGCAGCCGTTTTCCCCCGCCATCTGCTCGATGACCGAGGGGGCGGAGACCGGGACGGCAATGGTGCCGCGGGCCCCGCTTTTAAGCATGAGTGCTACCAACAACGGGAGCTGTTCCTCCGGGGGGTAAACCCTGCCGGTCTCGTCGATCAGCACCACCTCCTCGGCGGTCGGGTCGAGCCAGAACCCCGCCTGCGCCTCGAGGGTGACCACGATCTTGGAGAGCTGCTGCAGCGAGTGCGGCTTTTCGTCGGCGCTCTTCGAGCCGCGGCTTTCGTCCAGGTAGGTGTTGAGCCCGATCACCTCGACACCCAGGTCGTTCAGGATCTGGGGGAGGATCTGCCCGGCCACCGAGTGGTTGAAGTCGATGACCACCTTGGGTGCCGCATTGCGGATCAGCTGCTGGTCGAGCCCCCTGAAGAACCCCTCGCGGTAGAAGTCGACCACCTGGGGGAGTTCGGTGATGCCGCCCGGCTCCTGGTAGTGGGCGCGCCTGAAGTTCTCCTTGTAGAAGATGCGCTCCACGTTTTTCCCCATGGAGCTCGAGAAGTCGAGGCCGTCGGCGTCCAGGAAGACGATTTCGGTGATGGCCGGATCATCCAGGCTCTGCCTGAAGTGCACCCCCCCCACCTCGCCGAAGGTACGCAGCTTGTAGCGCAGGATCGGGAGCGAGATCATCCGGATGTCGCGCACGTTGACCCCCGCCGAGAGGATCCCCCCCAGGAAGGAGCGCTTCAGCATGCGCGAGGAGAGGGTCGAGTCGCGCCCGACCAGGACGTGGCTCCCCTTGGGAAGCGAGGTGCCGTAGGCGCACCCGAGTTTCGCCACGAACTCCGGGGTGAGCTCGATGTTGGAGAGCCCCTTGATCATCTCCCCCTCGAAGAGCGACTTCTTCCAGCGCTCGCCCCAGATCAGGTTGTCGGTCACCGTGGAGCCGGACTCGATCACCTTGCGCGGCCAGACCTTCACGTCGCGCTTGAAGTAGCTGTCCTCGCCGATCGAGGTGTCGTCGGCGACCACCACCCCTTCCTCCATGACGGTCGCCTGCCCGACGCTTACGTTGTTGCACAGGACGCAGTCGTTGATCTTCGCCCCTTTCTTGATGAAGACGTTGTCCCAGATCACGCAGCGGGTGAGCTTCACGCCGGGCTCGATGGTGCAGTTTCGGCCGATCACCGAGTCCTTGATCTGGGCGCCCGCCTTCACCTGGGAGTTGTCCCCCACGACCACGGTCCCCTCCATGAGGGTCCCCTCGCCCAGCCGCACGTCGGTTCCGATCCTGAGATCCTTGCCCACCAGGTCCTTCTTGGGCTCGTCGATCTTCACGTTGACCTTCCCCTTGAGGATGTCGTGGTGCGCCTCGCGGTAGCTGTCGGTGTTGCCGATGTCGCGCCAGTACCCTTTCACCGGGTAGCCGAAGAGCGCCGCCTTCTTCTTCAACAGGAGCGGAAAGAGGTCCTGCGAGAAGTCGAAGTTCTCCCCCTCGGGGATCATCTTGAAGACCTCGGGCTCGAGGACGTAGATGCCGGTGTTGATGGTATCCGAGATCACCTCGCCCCAGCCCGGCTTCTCGAGGAACTGGGTGATGCGCCGGTCCTTGTCGGTGATCACCACGCCGAACTGCAGCGGGTCCTTCACCGAGGTGAGGGTGATGGTGGCGAGCGCCTTGTTGTTCTCGTGGAAGTCGATCACCTTCTGGATGTTGAAGTCGGTCAAGAGGTCGCCCGAGATGATCAGGAAGCGCTCGTCCAGGTACTTCTCGGCGTACTTCACCGCCCCCGCCGTCCCCATGTCCTCGAGCGGCGTCACGTAGGTGATGCGCACGCCGAATTCGGCGCCGTCGCGGAAGAAGTTCTTGATGACGCTCGGCTGGTGGTACAGGAGCATGACCAGGTCGGTGATGCCGTGCTTTTTCAGGAGTTCCACGATGTGCAGCATGATGGGACGGTTCATGAGCGGAACCATCGGCTTGGGGATGTTGCAGGTAAGCGGTTGCATGCGGGTACCAAAGCCACCCGCCATAATGACAGCCTTCATAGGTCAATCCTCCTTGGGACGATCGCAATCCGACAAGAAATGGGGGAAAAATTCGTAGAGCAAATTGAGTGGTGCAGCGGCCGGACTCCAGACGGCTGCGGGTGCCACGGGAAACGCGTTAAGCGGTTGAGTGGGTGAGCGGTCGAGCGGTCCCAGGGCCGGAGACTTCAGGCACCTCCGGATCAACGACTCGACCACTCAACGACTCAACGCCTTTCCCCCGGAGGTCACCCTGCAGCCTGCGCCGCTTTCTGCCGTTTGGTGAGCACCCGCTTGATCTCGTCTTTGAGTTCCTGCATGTCGCTCGATTTCACCACGTAGCCGTCCGCGAGCCAGGCCGAGAAGTCGTCCTTGTAGCAGGAAAAGGCGGTGCACAGGATGACCGGCAGGTTGTGGCGCTCCTTGACGATGCGCTGCAACAGCTCGATCCCGCTTTCGTTTTTCAGCTTGATGTCCAGGACCACCAGGTCGAAGGCGCTCTCCTGCAGTTTCTCGACCGCCTCCAGCGCCGAGCCCGCCGTCACCACCTGGTACCCCTCGTCGCTCAGTTCCTGGGCGTAGAGAAGCCGGATGTTCGCCTCGTCGTCCACTACCAGTAGTTGTGCCATGTTCAGATCGCCTCCTTGCGTGTACTTAACCTGATGCTGTAGGTGTTGCCGCCACCCGGGCGGTTCATGATGGAAAGGGAGCTCCCCTGCCGCTCCAGGATGGTCTTGCACAGGGAGAGCCCGACGCCCCCCCCCATCTCCTGGGTGAGGTAAAAGGGGGTGGTGAGGGCGTCCTGCGCCTGCTGGGTGAGCGCGGTGCCGCTGTCGCTGATGCGCACCAGGACGCCGTCGCCGTCGAGCTCGGTCTCGACCTTGAGTTCGCCGCCGCGTTCCATGGCGGCCAGTGCCGTCGAGATGATGGTCTTCACGCAGTAGCTGATCTGCTTGTAGTCGACGCGCACCATGGGGAGCTCGCTCGCCAGCTCCTGCCGGCAGACCACCCCGCTCTCCTCGAGCGTCGTCCCCAGCTCGTCGATGGCACTGGAGAGCAGCTTGTTCAGGTCCCACAGGTCCATCACCGGGAAGAGCGACTCGGAGTAGTCGAGCACCTCGCTTAAGACCTCCTCGAGCTGGCGCGTCTCGCGCACGATGGATTCCAGGTAGCCGTGGCGCTCGTCGTCCTCGGCGGTCCCCTTCAAAAGGGTGCGGGCGAAGCCGCCGATCACCATGAGGGGGTTTCTGATGGAATGGGCGATCGAGGAGGTGATCTTCCCCACCAAGGCCATCTTCTCCATCTTGACGATGAGTTCCTGCTGCTCCCTCAGTTTCAGGTTCGCGGACTTCTGCTTGGCGACCTCCTCCTGGAGCCTCTCGTAGAGCGAGGCGCGCTCGAGGGCGAAGGCGACCGGGAAGGCGAAGGTCTCCAGCGACTGCATGTCCTGCAAGGTGATCGGCTTGTGGGTGATGCAGTTGTCGGCGATGATCACGCCGATGCGCCGGTTTCTGGAGATAAGCGGCATGACCAGGAAGGTGTCCACCCCGAGGATGCGGGCGAGCCCCCGGTCCAGGTCCGGGTTGTTGAGGGCGTTCTCGACCAGGATCGGCTTCTTGCCCCGCAGGGCCCGGTTGAAGATGTGCCCCTGGTCCGAAAGCGGCACGGTGAGCAGGGAGAGGATGTCGTGGAACTTCACCTTTTCGGAGGTGAGCTTGGTCTTCTGGAAATTCTTGGCGAGTTCTTTGAGGGTGAAGTTGGAACGGCTGAGATCCTCCCAGGTATGCCAGGCCTCCTCGTAGTTCTTGGGCCCGACCCCCAGGTAGCCGCGGATGTTGCGGCGCTCCTTGTCGGTCATCAGCAAAAAGGCCCGGTTCATGCCGAACCCCTTGCCGGCGGTGATCGCGGTCATGGCGACCGAGAGCACCTCGTCGAGGTCCAGGGAGGTCTGCAAGACCAGCCCGACCTCGCGCAGGAACTTGATTTCACGGGTTTTGCTGTTCAGGAAGCTGAGCATGGCGCCCATCTGCGCCTTTTGCTCCTGGAATTCGGTGAGGATATAGGGAAGCACCTCGGCAAGCGGCTGCCCGGTGCTCTTCATGCGGGCCAGGTCGTTCTTGAACCGGGGACATTCGACGCATTTTTCCACCACCCTGCGGCGGTGCGAGGTGTAGAGATCCTCCTCGCCATCCCCGATGTACGGGCAACCCTCGGGGGTTATTTCATCCTTACTCCAGCAGCATTCCCAATCCAAGCTTCCTCCGCACAGCTAAGAAAAAGATAGCAACAGGCTGAACCGGCAAAAGTATAGCAGCAGGTTGAACCGTGACAAGGGTCTGCGGGATTTTTACATAAAATTATTAATTAACAATTGCGGGACAGGGAGTTGTGGGAGAGGTAGGGATGGAGGGGATAAACCAAACATAACAGGGATGAACGGGATGAAGGGGATTAACGTCACCAGCAGGAAAGCCTGGAAACGCACCCCCTTCATTCCAGCAGTCCCTGATCGCGGGTTTCTGCTGTTTAAAACCGGCTCATGCGGTGCGACAGGGTGCACTGGCGCCAGCGCGGGGCCGTTAACGGCCGGCGATCATTTTCAGGCGCTCCATGTTGAGGATGATCACCTTGTTGCCGTCGACCTCGATGATGCCGTCGTCCTTCAATTTGCGGAAGGTGCGCGACAGGGTCTCGCTCACCGTACCCAGGCGCGAGGCGAGCTCCCCCTTGCGCATGTCCAGCTCCAGGTAGGTCTTCCCCTGGAAACTCGTACTCTTGCGCCCGGCCAGGTCGATGAGGTACGAGGCGAGTCGCGCCGGTGCGTCGGCGAAGGAGAGTTCCTCGATCTGCCGCGCGAAGCGGCGCAGCAGCAGGGAGAGCGAGGCGATCAGGTTCAGCGAGAAGCGCGGGTTCCTTTCCAAAAGCCCCATGAAGGACTCACGCGGGAAGAAAATGACCTCCCCCTTCTCCACGCCACGCGCCTCGGCGGGGTAGTTGCCATCCCCGAAAAACGCGGCCTCCGCGAAGGTCTCCACCGGGTGCACCATGTGCAGCACCTTTTCCCGCCCGTCCGGCGAAATCTTGCACAGTTTGAGCGAACCTTCCGCGAGCAGGTAGAACCCCTGAGCCTTCTCCCCCTCGACGAAGAGGCTCTCCCCCTTGGCAAAGGGACGGCGTACCGCGATGTTGGCAACCTCGACCAGATGCTCCTCGTCCAGCCCGGAGAAGAGCAGCGCCTTCTTGATGATCTCTTTGTTTTCCATACCCCCCTTGTACCGCAAACCACATTAAGAGGCAAAAAAAATCTTCCCCGGAACGGGATGACACCGGGTCAAGTAGCCGGAAAGCGGGGGCGAAGCGCAACGCGGCAAAGCCGTAAAGTTCATGAAAATGCTAAAGCTTTCCCGATCCGGTCCGATACGAGAAAGAAAATGTTACCTTTTAAGGGAAACCGTATACGAATTTTCCGATAACCCGCGGACACCCCCTAGGAAGCTCCAATCTCGTCATCACGAGGTGACCGTGACGAAAATACTGGTAGTCGATGACCATACCCTGGTGCGCAGGGGGGTGATCCGAATTCTGGAACTAAGCCGGGACCTCGAGATCGTCTGCGACGAAGCCGGACAGGCCCAGGAAGCGGTGCGCCTGGTGAGCGAGGGGAGCTACGACCTGGTGCTCCTGGACATCGCCCTGCCGGGGGTGAACGGACTCGACCTGCTGAAGTCCCTGCATCGCGAGGCGCCCAAGGTCCCCATCATCATCCTCAGCATGTACCCCGAGGACCAGTACGCCATCCGCTGCTTCACCCAGGGAGCCTCCGGATACCTCGCCAAGGAGAGCGCTCCCGAGGACCTGGTGGCCGCGGTGCGCAAGGTGCTGGCGGGTGGGCGCTACCTGAGCGGCGGGCTCGCGGAACACCTGGCGGAGCACCTGGCTGCCGGCCCCGGACACACCGTGTTATCGCACGAAGATTTGACCGACCGCGAGTTCGTCGTGCTGCGCCTCTCCGGAGCAGGAAAAAGCCCGGCACAGATCGCCGCCGAACTCTTCCTCAGCGTGAAGACGGTGAACACCTACCGGGCGCGGGTCATGAACAAGCTGGGCCTCAAAAGCAACGCCGAATTGATCAGTTATGCCATCAGGCACAAGCTGAGCAAGTAGACCGGTAAGAGTATACACTACGAAATTTTCAGCAAGAATCGCTCTACAGCCGACGGAACAATCTGCCGAAACTTACATTAAATAACGTCATTTGTAGGGAGCCGAAGACGATGGCCTTCACCTTTTTCATGCGCGACCAACCCACACTCGAGTACGCCGCGCAGCACATGATCCAGTACGCCAGCGGCCGCAGCCGGATCAAGATCTGGGATGCCGGGTGCGCCTTGGGGCAGGAGACCTACACCATCGCCATGATCTTCGCCCAACGTATGAACCCGTACGGGTATCGCAACCTGAGAATCGATGCCACCGACTACGACAGCGCCAACAACTTCGGCGACGTGGTGCGGGCGGCGGTTTACCCGAGGGAAGAGTTGCAGCGCACGCCGGCGGAGCTTTTGGACAAATACTTCGAGACGACCGAGCGGGAGGGGCACCTGCGGGCGGTGGAACTTTTGCGCAGCAGGATCACCTTCCAGTACCACGACCTGCTCTCCCTGAAGCCGATCGGCTCGGACTACTGCCTCATCGTCTGCAAGAACGTCATGCTCCACTTCCAGTACCCCGAACGGGTCGAGGTCTTCAAGATGTTCCACCAGGCACTGGCGCCCGGCGGCTACCTGGCCACCGAGAACACCCAGAAGCTACCCGCCGAGGTGGCGCACCTGTTCACCCAGGTGGTTCCCGACGCCCAGCTGTACAAGAAGGTCGGAGACTCATAGATGCAGATCATCCCCCTGCGCAAGAGCGAGCGGACCTACAGCTGCAACGCCTACCTGATCCTGGGGGACTGGAACCGCATCGGTGACCTGAACACGCTCATCGATCCCGGAAGCGACGACTTTGTCCTGGACCAGATCGAGCGCCTCTCTACCGGGTTCGGCAAGGTCAAGGTGGAACAGGTCATCCTCACCCACAACCACTTCGACCACATGGGAGGCGCTGCCGCCGTCAAGGAGCGCTACGGGTCCCGGGTCATAGCCTTCAGTGCCGGTCACGGGGTGGACGAGATCATCCGGGACGGCCAGTTCCTGAAGGCGGGCGACGACCTCCTCGAGGTGATCCACCTGCCGGGGCACTCCTCGGATTCGATCTGCCTGTTCGCACCGTCGAACGGGGCTCTTTTTTGCGGGGATACCCAGTTCCGTTTCCGGCCGCCACTGGACCGGTTCCCACCAGGTTTTCTGGAGGGACTGCGCCGGCTGGCGGGCAAAAGGGTACAGAGCATCTATTCCGGGCACGATGCCCCGGTGCTCGAGCAGGCACAGGAACAGATCGCCCAGGCACTTGAGCAAATCGAGCGGTTGAGCGGCTCGGCTGCACCTCTTCAGACACCACATATCACGGCACCTGCACCACTAACAGGGAGGGACGTATGAAGAATCTGAGAATTGGAGTACGGCTTGGGGTTGGCTTCGGACTGTTGTTGACGCTTCTTTGCGTCATGTCGGTCTTCAGCATCATCAGGGTGAACAGCCTGGACCACGAGATCAACCAGATGGCCACCGACAAGTTCCCCAAAGCGGTCCTGGTGAACGACGCCGTCGATGCCACCAACATCACGGCCCGCGCCACCCGGAACATCCTTTTGGACACCAGCCCCGCCAGTGTCGGAAAAGAGGTGGAGCGGATCGTCGAGCAGCGCAAGATCGCCGGTGAGCGGATGGATAAGCTCTCCAAGATGATCACCAGCGAGGCAGGCAAGAAGCTCCTCGAAGAGTCCAAGACGCTCAGGGCCAGCTACCGTGACTCCACCGACCGTTACCTCGTCCTGGTCAAGGAAGGGAAGTTCGGCGAGGCCCGCAACTTCCTGCTGGGCGATAACCGGGCCAAGCAAAACGCCTACCTCGCCTCGCTGGACAAGCTGAGCCAGTTCCAGGACAAGCTGGTGGAGCAGGCGGGCAAAGAGGCCGACGCCTCGGCAACCACTACCAAGAACATCATCATCGCCCTGGCCGTGATCGCGCTGCTCCTGGGTGTCGCCATCGCCTACCTGATCACCCGCTCCATCATCAAGCCGGTTGAGGCGTGCATCACTGCGGCCAACAAGATCGCCGCCGGCGACACCAATGTGGTGCTCGACTCCAGTTCTTCAGACGAAACCGGGCTCCTGCAGCAGTCCATGCAGAAGATGGTGCAGGCGATCCAGGGGCTCGTCGCCGACGCGACGCTCCTTTCCAATGCCGCCATCGCCGGCCAGCTCGCCACCCGTGCCGACGCAAGCCGCCACCAGGGGGACTTCCAGAAGATCGTCTCCGGCGTCAACGAGACTCTCGACGCCGTCATCGGCCCCTTGAACGTCACCGCCGAGTACGTCGACCGCATATCCAAAGGTGACATGCCGCCCAAGATCACCGACAGCTACAACGGCGATTTCAACGAGGTGAAGCTCAACCTCAACAACTGCATCGACAACATCAACGCCCTGATCGCCGACGCAAACCTGCTCTCCGAGGCCGCCGTGGAGGGGAAACTCGCCACCCGCGCTGACGCAAGCCGCCACCAGGGGGATTTCCGCAAGATCGTCACCGGCGTGAACGACACGCTGGACGCCGTGATCGGCCCGCTGAACGTCACCGCCGAGTACGTCGACCGCATCTCCAAGGGGGACATCCCTCCGCGCATCACCGACAATTACAACGGCGACTTCAACGAGGTGAAGCTGAACCTCAACAACTGCATCGACACCCTTAATAACCTGCTCTCGGACATGAACGAGATGTCCCGCCAGCACGACCTGGGCGACATCGACGTGATCATGCCGGTCGAGAAGTACCAGGGGGCCTACCGCACCATGGCACAAGGGGTGAACACCATGGTGAACGGCCACATCGCGGTGAAGAAGAAGGCGATGGCCTGCATCGCCGAGTTCGGCAAGGGGAACTTCGACGCCGAACTGGAGCAGTTCCCCGGCAAGAAGGTGTTCATCAACAACACCATCGAGGCCCTGCGCCAGAACATCAAGAGCTTCGAGTCCCAGCTCCTCGTACTCATCCAGGCGGCGGCGGACGGGGATCTGGATCGCCGCGCCGACGCAAGCCAGTTCGTAGGCGGCTGGCACAAGCTGGTTTCCGGCGTCAACGACACGGTCAGCAACATCGTCAACCCGCTCATGGTGACCGCCGACTACGTCGACCAGATCTCCAAAGGGATCATCCCGCCGACCATCACTACCGATTACAAGGGGCAGTACAACGTCATCAAGAACAACCTGAACAACACGGTCAAGATGATGAACGACCTGCTGGCGGAAACCGACAAGATCATCAAGGCTGCCGCCGACGGGCAGCTTGACGAGCGCGCCAATGCCGCCCTCTTTGTCGGCGGCTGGAACAAACTGGTGGCCGGGGTCAACGACACGGTCAGCAACATCGTCAACCCACTCATGGTCACCGCCGACTACGTCGATCAGATCGCCAAGGGGAGCATCCCGCCGACCATCACCACCGATTACAAGGGGCAGTACAACGTCATCAAGAACAACCTGAACAACATGGTCAAGATGATGAACGATCTGCTGGCGGAAACCGACAAGATCATCGTCGCAGCTGCTGACGGCCAGCTGGACCAGCGTGCCAACGCAGCACTCTTCGTCGGCGGCTGGAACAAGCTGGTGGCCGGCGTGAACGACACGGTCAGCAACATCGTCAACCCGCTCATGGTCACCGCCGACTATGTGGACCAAGTCGCCAAGGGGGTCATCCCCCCCACCATCACTACCGAGTACAAGGGGCAGTACAACGTCATCAAGAACAACCTGAACAACATGGTCAAGATGATGAACGACCTCTTGGCACAGACCGACATCCTGATCCGTGCGGCGGCCGACGGCCAACTGGACCAGCGTGCCGACGCCGAGCTCTTCGTCGGTGGCTGGAACAAGCTGGTGGCCGGGGTCAACGACACGGTCAGCAACATCGTCAACCCGCTCATGGTGACCGCCGACTACGTGGACCGCATCTCCAAGGGGGACCTCCCGCCGACCATCACCGCCGAGTACAAGGGGCAGTACAACATCATCAAGACCAACCTGAACGTGCTGATCGCCGCCATGGAGTCCGTCACCAAGGCCGCCCAGGAGATCGCCGGCGGCAACCTCCTGGTGGACATCAAGGAGCGCTCCGAGAAGGACGAGCTGATGAAGGCCCTCGCCGCCATGGTGAGCCAGCTCTCCGAGGTGGTGAGCGAGGTGAAGGGTGCGGCCGACAACGTGGCACAGGGGAGCATGGAGCTCTCTTCCGGTGCCGAGAACATGTCGCAGGGTGCCAGCGAGCAGGCGGCTGCCGCCGAGGAAGCCTCCTCGTCCATGGAGGAGATGTCCTCCAACATCCGCCAGAACGCCGACAACGCGATGCAGACCGAGAAGATCGCGGTGAAGAGCGCCTCCGACGCCATCGAAGGGGGCAAGGCGGTCGCCCAGACGGTGCACGCCATGAAGGAGATCGCCGGCAAGATCAACATCATCGAGGAGATCGCGCGCCAGACCAACATGCTCGCCCTGAACGCCGCCATCGAGGCGGCCCGTGCCGGCGAGCACGGCAAGGGGTTCGCGGTGGTGGCGAGCGAGGTGCGCAAACTCGCCGAGAGAAGCCAGGCGGCAGCGGGCGAGATCAGCAAGCTGTCGGTCTCCAGCGTAGACGTGGCCGAGCGGGCGGGCGAGATGCTGGCCCAGTTGGTGCCGGACATCCAGAAGACCGCCGAACTGGTCCAGGAGATCAGTGCGGCCTCCAAGGAACAGGACACCGGCGCAAGCCAGATCAACAAGGCGATCCAGCAGCTCGATCAAGTTATTCAACAAAATGCCGGAGCTGCCGAAGAGATGTCTTCGACGGCAGAAGAACTCTCGAGCCAGGCCGAGCAGCTGCAGTCGACCATCGCCTTCTTCAAGGTCAAGGAAGGCGCCTCGTCCGCGAAATCCGCTCCGGTCAAGTCCAGACGGATCGCGAAGCCCGTCGTGCAGCACCTGGCACACCCCGAGCCGGTTGCCAGAAAGCAGGCGGTAGGCGGGCATGCCCTTGCGCTGGATGACGTCGACTTCAAGGACGACGCCTTCGAAAAATACTAGGAACCCGGTTGAGGTTAAGGTCAGGGCTCACGTTCCCCGTACCGGCCTTAACCTCCACTTAACCCTTAACCAAGGAGCGGGACATGAGCACAACAGAATCGGCAGCTGCAAGCACCCAATACCTCACCTTTAAACTCGGTGACGAGATCTTCGCCCTGGACGTGGCCGAAGTGAGGGAGATCCTCGACTTCACCACGGTGACCAAGGTGCCGAGGACGCCTCCCTTCATGCGCGGCGTGATCAACCTGCGCGGCAGTGTCGTCCCGGTCATGGACCTGAGGCTCAAATTCGGCATGAGCGCCACCGAGCAGACCGTGAACAGCTGCATCATCGTGGTCGAGCTCGAGCTCGAAGGGGACCAGGTGGTGATCGGCGTCCTGGCCGACGCGGTGCAGGAGGTGATCGACCTCGAGCCCGAGCAGATCGAGCCGGCGCCGAAGATCGGCACCAAGCTCAACATGGAGTTCATCCTCGGGATGGGCAAGCACAACGGCACGTTCATGATGATTCTCGACATCGACAAGATCTTCCAGGGCTCCGACCTCGAAGTAGAGCAGTCGGCCGCGTAACCAAAGCAGGAATCAACAACCAGGGACCGGGGGCTAGGCGACAGCCGACCCCTCCGGTCCCGTCGCGCTCCTGCGCACTCGTTTCTGGCCCCCGCCATTGGGTAGCGCGGCACCCGTCAATTCCCCCCTCGTCCCTTTCACACGCCAATCCCGCTCCAAGTCCCAGGCAAGCAGCATCCGCACCCCCCCAATCCTTACAAATTCCTACGCCAGCGTCCGGTCAATAACCACATAAAAAACGGATATTTACGGACTTTAGAAAGTATACGCTGTTCCGAAACCGGTTAATGAACCTTGTGCCGACTGTTTTTAACGATGCACTGTCGGTTGCGGTGGCCCGTCGGGCCCGGGTTACGCTCACGAACAGGAGGAGACCAGCGTCACAAGCAACGAGATTCCGGCAACCCGTAGCGAACCTGTTTCTGCCACTGCTCTAGTAGCGACACTATCAACTCCAACACGAGGAAGACTATGAACCTGCTCAACAGCCTCACCATCAGCAAGAAGCTCCTGGCTTCGTTTATGATCCTGGCCGCGCTGACCGCGCTGGTCGGCTTCATCGGCATCAAGAACATGGGTAAGATCAACGATCTGGCCGACCAGATGTACCAGCGCGAGCTCCTGGGGCTTTCCTACATCAAGGAGGCCAACATCGACCTGATCTACCTCGACCGAGCCACCAAGAACCTGATGCTCTCCTCCAGCAAGACCGACCGGGACCTCTACCAGAAGCGGATTGGCGAGTACGAGAAGTTGTACCAGGACAACCTCGCCAAGTCCCGCCCGCTGTTCACCTCGGAGCGCGGCAAGCAGAATCTTGCCAAGCTGGACAAGGCCTGGCAGGAGTACCTTGATGTTCACAAGCGGATGGTGACCCTCGCCCTGAGCGAGCAGCTCGCCCAGAACAGGGCCTCGGTACAGCTTTCAGAATCCGAGGGGCGCGAGAAGGTCAACGTGGTGGATGACCTGTTGACCGATCTGAGTAAGATGAAGGAGGGGAACTCCAAGAAGATCTCCGACGACACCACCCAAATGTACAACGACAGCCGCAGTTTCATGATCGCGCTCATCGTCGGGAGCATCCTCTTCGGCATCGGTGTCGGCCTGTTCCTCTCCCGTAATATCGGCAGCATCCTCAAGTCGCTTCTCGAGGAGTGCCGCCGACTCACCGAGGCCGCGGTCGCCGGCAAACTGGGGACCCGCGGCGAAGCGGACAAGATCAACTTCGAGTTCCGCGGCGTCATCACCGGCATCAACGAAACACTAGACGCCGTCATCGGCCCATTGAACGTCACCGCAGAGTATGTGGATCGCATCTCGAAGGGGGACATCCCGCCCAAGATCACCGATACCTATAACGGCGATTTCAACGAGGTGAAGGTGAACCTCAACAACTGCATCGACAACGTGAACGCGCTGGTGCAGGACGCCAACATGCTGGCCGAGGCAGCTATCGCCGGCAAGCTCGCCACCCGCGCCGACGCCAAGCGCCACCAGGGGGATTTCCAGAAGATCGTCGCCGGCGTCAACGACACCCTCGACGCAGTAATCGGTCCCCTGAACGTGGCCGCCCAGTACGTGGATCGCATCTCCAAGGGGGATGTCCCGCCGCGCATCGTCGAGCAGTACCAGGGGGATTTCAACGAGCTCAAGAACAACCTGAATGTGCTGATCGCCGCCATGGAGACCATCACCAAGGCCGCCCAGGAGATCGCCGGTGGGAACCTCCTTTTGGATATCAAGGAGCGCTCCGAGAAGGACGAGCTGATGAAAGCGCTGGCTGCCATGGTGAAACAGCTTTCCGAGGTGGTGAGCGAGGTGAAGAGCGCCGCCGACAACGTGGCGCAAGGGAGCATGGAGCTTTCCTCCGGAGCCGAGAGCCTTTCACAGGGGGCGAGCGAGCAGGCGGCCTCCGCCGAAGAGGCCTCGTCTTCCATGGAGGAGATGTCGGCCAACATCCGCCAGAACGCCGACAACGCGCTACAGACCGAGAAGATCGCGGTGAAGAGCGCCTCGGACGCCCTCGAGGGGGGCAAGGCTGTGGCCCAGACAGTCAACGCCATGAAGGAGATCGCCGGCAAGATCAACATCATCGAGGAGATCGCGCGCCAGACCAACATGCTGGCCCTCAATGCCGCCATCGAGGCGGCCCGCGCCGGCGAGCACGGCAAAGGGTTCGCCGTGGTGGCAAGCGAGGTGAGAAAACTCGCCGAGAGGAGCCAAGCGGCCGCCGGCGAGATCAGCGAGCTCTCGGTATCCAGTGTCGACGTGGCTGAGAAAGCGGGCGAGATGCTCGCCCAACTGGTGCCGGATATCCAGAAGACCGCCGAACTGGTCCAGGAGATCAGCGCGGCCTCCAAAGAGCAGGACACCGGATCGAGCCAGATCAACAAGGCAATTCAGCAGCTCGATCAAGTCATTCAACAAAATGCCGGAGCTGCCGAAGAGATGTCTTCGACGGCAGAAGAACTCTCCAGCCAGGCCGAGCAGTTGCAGACCACCATCGCCTTCTTCAAGGTGAAGGAAAGTGCCGCTGCCGCCAAGCCGGTGGCCCGTCAGCGTGCCGAGGCGAAACGGGTGGCCACTCCCCAGCACGTCCAGGTTTCCCCCCCCGTGAAGAAACAGGCGGTCGCGGGTCACGCCTTCAGCCTGGAGGAGAGCGACGGCCAGGACTCGGCATTCGAAAAGTACTGACAAGGCAGGAGAAACGGTTGAGGTCGAGAGGTGCCTTGGACCGCCTTCGGCCTCAACCCCCATCCTTTTAAAAAGGAGCACGACATGAGCGGAGCAGAAATCGCAGTGGCAAGCACCCAGTACCTGACCTTCCGGCTCGGCGAGGAGACCTTCGCGCTGGACGTGGCGGAGGTGCGGGAGATTCTCGACTTCACCACGGTGACCAAGGTGCCGAGGACCCCCTCCTTCATGCGCGGCGTGATCAACCTGCGCGGCAGCGTGGTTCCGGTCATGGACCTGAGGCTCAAGTTCGGCATGAGCGCCACCGAGCAGACCGTGAACAGCTGCGTCATCGTAGTGGAGCTTACCATTGAGGACGACCAGGTGGTGGTCGGCGTCCTGGCCGACGCCGTGCAGGAGGTGATCGACCTCGAGCCCGAGCAGGTCGAGCCGGCACCCAGGATCGGCACCAGGCTCAACATGGAGTTCATCGTCGGGATGGGCAAGCACAACGGCGGCTTCATGATGATCCTGGACCTGGACAAGATCTTCCAGAGTTCCGACCTGGCCACCGACGAGGCGGCGTAAAGGCAGGGGCTACAATAACAGGGGCTAGGGACTGGGGGCTGGGGACCAGGGGGAAACCTCTCGCCTCCAGTCTCGTCTCCAGCCGAAGAGCCACAAGCCTCACGCTCCCGCATCCAGAAGCTGTACTAGCCCGGAAAGCCCCTCATCCCTGGTGCCGTTTCCCGTCTTTAGCCTTTCCCTAGTCCCTAGTCCCTAGTCCCTAGCCCCTAGTCCCCAGTCCCCAGTCCCTGCCTCTCCCCCTGCCTCTCTCCTTTACTTCCCCCGCCATCTCATGTATCATCCTGGATTCATGAGAAAGACCCTGAACACGTATATTTTCAAGGAGATACCACCCCCCTTCCTGGTCGGGATGTTCACGTTCACCTTCGTGCTCCTGATGGGGAGGTTCCTCAAGCTCGCCGAGATGGTGGTGGAAAAAGGGGTTCCCTTCTCCGACGTGCTCTGGATGGTCATCTACCTGCTCCCCTCCTTCTGGCTCTTCACGATCCCCATGGCGCTCCTGCTCGCCATCCTGCTCGCCTTCGGCCGGCTCTCCGGCGACAGCGAGATCACCGCAATGAAAAGCTGCGGCATCAGCCTCTACGGGATGCTGCCGCCTCCCATGATCTTCTCCCTGTTCGCCTGCGCCGCCTGCCTGTGGGTCACCGTCTACGCCGTCCCCTGGGGCAACAGCTCCTTCAAGAAGCTGGTCATCAACGTGGCCCAGGCCAGCGCCGGGGTGGTCATCAAGGAAAAGGTCTTCAACGACGCCTTTCCCGGCATGGTGATCTACGCCGACATCTTCATGCAGAAGGGACAGACCATGAGCGGGATCGTGATTCACGACGAGCGCGACCCGAAGGAGCCCGCGACCATCTTCGCCAAATCGGGCGCCCTGTTGACCGATCCCCAGGCCCACGCCATCGAGTTCCACCTGAACGACGGCAGCATCCACCGCTCCACCGAGGCCGGCAACTACCGTATGGTGGACTTCCACGAGTACAACCTCAGGGTCTCGCTGGCCAAGCCGGGGGGGAACCAGAACAAGAGCGAAGAGGAGATGACCCTCGACGAGCTGATCCGCCCGCCGGCGGGACGCTACAAGCCGAAGGAGCTCCTCTCGATGCAGCTCGAGTACCACAGCCGCCTCGCGCTCCCCTTTGCCTGCATCGTCTTCACCCTGCTCGCCATGCCGCTGGGGATCCAGAACCGCCGCTCCGGCAAGGCCGCCGGCTTCTCCCTGAGCATCGGTGTGCTCCTGCTCTACTACGTCGCCCTCTCCGCCTTCAAGGCCCTGGGTGAGCGCCAGCTGTTGGCGCCGGTCGCCGCCTGCTGGGCGCCCAACCTGCTCTTTTTGCTCCTGGGGGCCTACCTGTTCCACAAGACCGCCAGCGAGCAACCACTCCCCTTCACCGAGAGCTACGCCCGGCTGAGCGCCCTCATCAAGGCACGCTTCGCCAGGAAGGGGGCGCGATGAGGATCCTCACCCGCTACGTGGCCCAGGCCTACCTGAAGATGCTCGGACTCTGCCTGGGTGCCTTCATCGCCATCTACCTGGTGGTCGACTTCATGGAGAAGATCGCCCGCTTCACCCGGCATGGCGCCCACTGGTACCACATCGCCGCGTTCTTCGTGGCGAAGACCCCGGAGATCGTGAGCCAGGCAGCCCCCTTGGCCGTACTGATGGCCACCCTGCTCACCCTGGGAACCCTCTCGATGAACAGCGAGCTCACCGCCATGCGCAGCTGCGGGGTGAGCCTGTGGCGCATCACCGCCCCGATCCTGTGCATCGCCTTTCTGGTGAGCGTTTTGAGCCTGTTCCTGGGCGAGCTGGTGCTCCCCCGGAGCTATGCCGAACGGACCTACATCCAGGAGGTGCTCATCGAGAAGAAGGGCCCGAGCATGTACTTCCGCCAGCACAACATCTGGCACCGCGAGGAGGGGCTCATCCTCAGGGCGAGCCTCTTCGATCCCGCCAGCCAGTCCCTCAAGGGGGTGACGCTCTGGCAGCTCAAGGACGGCGGCGAGCCGGTGCAGCGCACCGACGCGGACTCCGGCGTGCTCGGCGCCAGCGGCTGGACCCTGATAAACGCCCAGGTGCGCGACTTCCAGGGGGGCGAGGTGGCGCAGACCCGCCGTTTCCCGACCCTCAAGGTACCGCTCAAGCTGAAACCCGACGACCTGAAGGTGCTCGGCAAGTACTCGGACAGCATGACCATCATTGAGCTCAGGCGCTACTGCGACAAACTCAGGGCCGGCGGCTACGACCCGACCCGCTACCTGGCGCAAATGCACAGCCGCTTCTCGCTCCCCTTCGGCTGCGCCATCATGTCCTTCCTCGGCATCCCGTTCGCCCTCAGGGGGGGGCGCACCAGCGGCATCGCCATGGGGATCGGCCTATCCCTGGGGATCGGTTTTCTCTACGTGATCGTCAACTCGGTGATCATCTCCTTCGGCCAGGTCGGGCTACTCCCCCCGATGGTGGCAGCCTGGGCCACCAACTTCATCTTCCTCCTGATCGGCGCCTGGCTCTCGCTCACCCTGGATCGTTGACAACCCGAGGGCAAATGATCTAATTAAGCCTGTGAGGGGATCTGGCTCAGTCCAAGAGCGGCATTCGACCTCCTCGCTGAAACCGGTGCAGTTACGGCAGGTTCCGTTGGCAGGGCCACCACAGGGAGGGAGCGCCGTGAACCGTTTTTCGATCAGCATCCTCATGATTTGCCTCTTCTTTGCGGCTACCTGCTTCGCGCAGGGTCCTCCCGGCGCTGCCCCCCCCCGTAAAGGGGGGGCGACCTCAGAGGCGAAGCTCCCGCCACTCACCGTTTTGAGCATCATCCCCGCGCAAGGCGAACCGGGCACCGCCGTCACCCTCAGCGGCACCGGGTTCACCACCGGCACCGCGGCCTGGCTCGGCACCCAGGAGCTTCCCACCACGGTACTCGGACCGAAGGTACTGAGCGTGGTACTCCCCGAACTCCCTGCCGGCGTCTACGCCCTCTACCTGAAGCGCGAAGACAACGCCACGAGCCGCGCCTACAACTTCAACCTGCAGCCGGTGAAACCCGTGGCCTCGAACCTGCTCCCGGAAACCGTCACGATCTGCGCGTCGGGGCGGGAGCGCGAGGTGGTGCTGAGCGGCACCAACTTCCAGCCCAACAGCAAGATCCTTTTGGATGGTGCCGCGGTCGGAACCCGGGTCATCTCCGGCAACGCCCTCTCCTTCATGGCACCGCAACTCGCCCCGGGCCTGCACCAGGTGCAGGTACTCAACCCGCCCGAGGCGCTCTCCGGGACGCTTGCGCTCTTTCTCGACTCGCGCCCCGAGATCCTCGGGGTAGCGGTAGGGAGCGATTTCGTAAGCTATTACGAGCTGGTGATCACGGGGAGGAACTTCCTGCAGAACTCGGTCCTGGTCGCCGACGGCACCCGGGTCGGGACCCGCGGCCCTGCGGTGGGCGACCGCGACAACCTGGTCTACCGGGGGTGCAACCAGATCGTCTACCAGCGCCACCCCTACGACCCTTCCCCGAAGGACATCCGGCTCCAGGTGGTAAACCAGAACGGCGAAGAGAGTAACCTCTACACCATCAGCGCGCCGTGAGTGGGGCCGGGAGAGAAGGGGACCAGCGTCACCTGGCCGAGTGGCGCCGGGGCAACGGAAACGGCGTCGGGTAGTAGGACCTGACGGGGAATGAGCCGTGCAGCGCAGGCCGGTTGTCCCGCGTGAACAGCTTGGGGGGAGAACGCAGGAAGAACGGGGGGTTCGTGGCAGGGATTCTGCGGTCCATCCAGCTCTCGGTTGCCGATCTCGACACCACCGAGGCCTTTTACGGAGGCATCCTGGACCTGCCGGTACAGCGGGCACTGACCTCGTTCGGGGCGCCCGAACATCTGCTGCTTTCGGTGGGGGAGGCGAAGATCATCTTTGTGGAGCAGGAAGAGGTCTCCCGGCGTCACCCCATCCTGGGGGCCCGTTTGCAGGCCTTCCCGGTGGGGGTGGGGATGACCCTGCACTTCGAAGTCGAGGGGATCGAGGATATCTACCAGGAACTTCTCGAGGAGGAACTCGAGGTGCTCTACCCCCCGGAGCTGAAACCCTACGGCACCCGGGAGCTTTGGTGCTTCGACCCGGACGGCTACCTGGTGGTACTCGAGGAGGCCGTGTAGCAGGCGCTGGCAGCTCGGCTACAAAAAAACCGTTGTTCGCTCCGCGTCGGGTTGCAAACACCCCGCTCGGTAGCGAACAACGGTTTTTCCGTTTTATCACCCACTCGACCGCTCAACCACTCGAGGACTCTTCCCCTGGCTACTCTCCGAAGATTCCGCTCAGGTACCGGCTCAAAATGGTGAGGTAGTTGAAGTAGATGAGCACACCCACCACGACCATCAAAATCCCGGTGAAGATCTCGAAGAGGCGGATGTGCCGCTTGAAGCGCCTGAAGAAGACCAGGAACTGGTGCATGGCGAGTGCGGCGAGGAAAAACGGGATGGCGAGTCCCATCGAGTAGGTCAGCAGCAACAGTACGCCGCGTCCCTCGGTGGCCGCCACGGCCAGGATGGTGGCGAGGATCGGGCCGATACAGGGGGTCCAGCCGGCGGCAAACACCACCCCGACGATGAAACTCCCGAGGTAGCCGGCAGGCTTGCGGTGCAGGGTCAGCTTCTTTTCACCCAGGAGCATCCCGATGTCGAAGAGCCCCGAGACATGGATACCGAAGACGATGATCAGGATGCCGCCCACGCGCCGGATCGCCGTCTTGTGTTCGTGCAGGAAATCGCCCAGGAAGCTCGCGGAGGCCCCCAAGAGGACGAACACGCAGGTGAACCCGGCGATGAAGAGCAGGGAATGGATGATGGTCTGCCGACGCACCTGGTGACTGGGATGCTCGGCCTGCAGGTCGGCAAAAGAAAGCCCCGTGATGTAGGTGATATAGGAGGGAATGAGCGGCAGGACGCAGGGCGACAGAAACGACAAAAGGCCCGCGACAAAGGCGCCCACCAGGGTGATGTTGGTGCTTTCCATACCTATTCCTCCGACCGGCTGCGGCAGACAGCGCAGGGTCTATTTTTCCTTAGCCAGTTGGTCCAGCGCCGCCAGAACCTGCGGGTCGCTCCAGTCCATGGCTCCTACCACCTTCTTGACCACGACCCCCTTGGGGTTGACCACGAAGGTCTCGGGGACCCCGGTAGTACCGTAGAGCCTGGAGACGGCACCATCGGTATCCAGCAGGGCCGGGAGCACGTTGCCGCTTTTCTGGAAGAAATCTACCACCGCCTTCTTGCCACCCTCGTCGACCGAGATGGCCAGGAGCTGGAAGGGCTTGCCCTGCATGGCCTGGGTCATGCGCGCCATCGAGGGGATCTCTTCCCGGCAGGGGGGGCACCAGGTGGCCCAGAAGTTGACCAAGACCACCTTCCCTTTCAACGAGGAGAGTTGGACCGGGTTGCCCGACAGGTCCTTCAGGGTGAAATCGGGAGCCGGCTTTCCTTCGGCGGCGACCTCCTGGCGCTTGGTGCACCCGAAGGCGAGGCTGAGCGCCAACAGCATGAGTACCACGATGCGTCCCTTCATCTACTTCCTCCCCGGCTGTGTGATGTGGTATTTTTCCATCCTGTAAATCAGGGTGTGGCGCGGAATGCGCAGGAAGCGCGCCGCGGCAGTCTGGTTCCAGTCGCACCGGTTCAGCGCCTCGAGTACCACCTCCCGCTCCAGCAGCTCCAGCGAATACCCCCCCGGCGGCAGGCGCAGCACCCCGCCTTCCGACTTTTCACCCGAGGCAGAAAACTTCTCCGGAAGCTCCTCCACTCCGATCTCGTCCCCTTCCCGCATGATGAGCAGGCGCTCCACGGTATTTTCCAGTTCGCGCACGTTGCCCGGCCAGGGGTACTGCTTGAGCAGTTCCAGCGCCTGCTTGCTGAAGGTCACCGAACTGCCGCCGAACTTGCCGCAGAAGTAACGCACCAGAAGCGGGATGTCCTCCACCCGCTCGCGCAAGGGGGGGAGCCGCAGGGGAATCACCGAGAGCCGGTAGTAGAGGTCGTCGCGGAAGCGTCCCTCACCGATTGCCTTCTCGAGATCGGCATTGGTGGCGGCCACCACCCGGACATCGATCCGGTTCACGCTGGTGCCCCCGACCGGCTCGAGTACCCGCTCCTGCAGAACCCGCAACAGCTTGGGCTGCAGCTCGAGCGGCAGGTCACCCACCTCGTCCAGGAAGATGGTCCCGCCGTCGGCCAGCTGGAACTTGCCGTCCTTGTCCCGGATCGCACCGGTGAAGGCGCCTTTTACGTGGCCGAACAGTTCGCTTTCCAGGAGGTCGCGCGGGATCGCCGCGCAGTTCACCGCGATGAAGGGTCCGCTGCGGCGCGAGCTTCCGGAATGGATGGCGCGCGCCACCAACTCCTTGCCGGTCCCGGATTCCCCGGTAATGAGGACGGTAGCCTCGGTATCGGCCACCTTGCGCACCACCGAGAAGACTCCGTCCATGGCACGCGAGGTGCCGACGATGCTCTTGAACTCAGCCCGTCCGGAAAGCTCCTCCTTGAGCAGGCGGTTTTCCTCGGAGAGCCCCCGCAGCTGCAGGGCCTTTTGTACGGTGAGTTTCAGCTCGTCACGGTTGAACGGTTTGGTGAGATAGTCGAAGGCGCCAAGCTTCATGGCCTCGACGGCGGTATCTATGGCGCCGAAGGCGGTGAGCACGATGACCACGGTGCCCGGCGAGCGCTCCTTCACGGCGGAGAGAAGCTGGAATCCCGTCATCCCCGGCATCTTCAGGTCGGTGATCACCAGGGCCGGCGCACGTTCCTCGAAGAGCCTCAGGCCGCTTTCACCGTCAGCCGCGGCAAATACCTCGTACCCTTCCTGCTGCAGGTTGTACTCCAGCACGCGGCGCAGCGAGCTGTCATCGTCGATGATGAGAATTCTGGCGGTCATGGGGGTCCGGTCTCATTGGAGAAAGTGGTTCCGCTACAGATCCAGATCAATTTTTAACCGATTACTGGGATCAGGGCAACCTCTTTTATAATGAATCGGGACCTTTCGGTGAGTCATTCTCGGGAGCTGAGCGTCCCAACGTGGCGGCAGGAGGTTCTGGGGCGGGTTCGTGCGGGGCGAAAAAAAATGAGCCCCGCTCGGAGTACGTCAGAGCGAGCGAGGCCAACCTGCCGTGGCGGCAGGGCAGGAGCAACGGGTGGACCGAACTTCTCGGTCCGACTTAGCGCTTGGGTTTGGTTCTCCGGCAATAACCGAGATAGCTTTGGGTAAGCTCTCGGGTCCCCAGAGCCAAGGGGAGCAACCCTTCATGCTTCTTCAAAGTTTCCGGTACCGAAGGGCCATCGGTGATGATGACGTCGCTTTCGCTCAGGCAGGTCTTTGCGAAGTAACGCCCGGCAGTACTGCAGAAAACGTTGATCTGGAATGTTTCTCCATTCAACTCCAACTCAGACGAGTGCAGCAGCATCTCTTCGTCCACGTCCCCCCCCGGCCAACAATCATTAGAAAACATCCGTTTACACGGCAGCAAAAAACACGCCAGCGAGAGCTGCAAACGTGGCATTTTCTGACGAGACGGGGGAAATAGGCGACAGCCCTGAAGTTACTGAATACAGAACTTCAACGAGAGACTTAAAATGTGAGAGCACTAATGCTAAAGATGCGTTTTTGGTGGGGATTTTTTGACAGGGTCGGTTAAATGACGAGGTGCCGGCTCGTCATTTAACGCGCGTCACCACGTATTCGGCGAGCTCGGCGAGCGCTTCGCGAGCCACGGACGCAGGGAAGCACTCCAGGTGCTTTTTGCACTGGGCGACATGGTCGCGGGCGGTCGCGATGGTGTGTTCGATCCCCCCGTAGCGTTGCACCAGGGCAAGGACCTTGGCGAAATCTTCGTCGGAGAGGAGTTCCTTGTCGACGACGTTCGAGATGACCTCGCGCTCGTCGGCGCTGCAGTTCTTCAGGGTGTGGATGAGCGGCAGGGTGATCTTGCCCTCTTCGAGGTCGTGACCGATGCTCTTGCCGAACTGCTCTTCGCTGGCGGTGTAGTCGAGGGTGTCGTCCATCAACTGGAAAGCGATCCCCAGCTCCATCCCGTAAGCGGCGAGAGCGGACTGCTGTTCCAGCGCGGCGCCGCCCAGGATGGCGCCCACTTCGCAGGCGGCCGAGAGGAGGATCGCGGTCTTGCAGCGCACCACGTCGATGAAGCGCTCCACGGTGATGTCGAGATCGCTGGTCACCACGAGCTGCAACACCTCCCCCTCGGCAATGATGGTGGTGGCGTCGGCGAGGACCTTCAGGATGCGCAGGTCGCCGTCACGCACCATGAGGGAGAAGGACTTGGAGAACAGGAAGTCGCCGACCAGCACCGATGCCTCGTTGCCCCACAGGGTGTTGGCGGAGGCAAGACCGCGGCGCAGGTTCGCATTGTCGACGACGTCGTCGTGCAGCAGGGTTGCCGTGTGGATGAACTCGACCACGCTTGCCAGGGGGACGCTTCTGTCACCCTGGTAACCGCAGAGCTTGGCAGCCAGAAGCACCAGGGCCGGACGGATTCGCTTGCCGCCGCTGGAAAGCACGTACTCGCCCACTTTGCGGATCAGGGGAACATCCGACTGCAGGTCCTTTTTGAACTGCAGTTCTACGTTTTTCAGGTCTTCCCCAATAAGGGCAAGTGCTGCATCCATAACAGGCCTCGGTTCTTTAGAAAGGCGCACCTCCCACCGAAGCAACACCGTGTAGTATCGGTGTTTCCGGCGGGGTAGGGAAGCCATATATCAATCGGGATCGACGGGGCACTGTAGCAAATCCCACCTTATTATTCAAGGCATTTCGACAAGGTAGAACGTCTACGGCACGCCTCTGGCATAATCCGGGATCGCGTAAAAAGAAGGTCGAGCGCGCAACTCGTCACGGGGGACATCGCTGTCAACCGGAGGGGTCGGGCGACTGAATGTTTCGCTACCATAAAACGGCGGATGGGAATCGCAACGTGAGGTGGGGACAAGGGGGGAAGGAGAAAACCTCGAGTAATAGGTGTGTTGAGGTTAAGGTTGAGGTCCCGGCCGGAAAACCCGGTCAACCTCAACCTCAACCCTGCAGGTAACCTGCCGTTACGCCGCCTTTTGCTCCTGCTGCAAGAGACCGCACCGTTTAAGTTCCTTCTCCAGTTTCATCCTGGTGATCCCCAGTGCGCGGCAGATGCTTTCGCTGTCGCAGCTGTAGCGATCCATGGCCATGAGGAGCAACGCCTTTCGCAAGGAGATGGAGAGTTTGTCCATGACGTGCTCCGTCGCGGTGGCACTGATCAGGGTAAAAAGGGGTTGCAGATTACTCTCGAAGAGCCTTGCGCTCTCCTCCACATGCGGATTGTTGTCCACTCTCATAGCGTTCACCCTCACCATATTCGCCGCTATATCGGCCATATTTTCCTTGACGAAGCTCAAGGTATCCCAGTCGTTTTCCACGGTCAGCACGGCGCTTGGTCCACCGTAATCAGCAGGGAGGCTCTTTTTGGTCAGTACCACCTCGAGCGCACGGTACTGGTAGGCACCAGCCCGGTGATTCGAATCCTTGCATCTGTGTCCCATGATCGCCTCCTCTTCTGGTTCTGGTAGATTTCTGCCGGCCGAGGACTCGCCGCAGTGATCATTGCGCAGCCTCGTGGAGGATTGCTGCCAGCGTTTTTGCTTGCCGCATTCTCCCCTATTACAACAGCCATACCAGCCGGTCGCCGTTCTTCATTATTTTTGCAAGCTATTGATAATTCAAGCCTTTGACTGACACCGAAGGCGCAGGCAGCAATCCGGACCAGCTTCAAAACTTGTTCACGAGGTGCACAGGATCGGTACATATCGGGAATTACTGCGCATTTTCGAATACTTATACAGCGCAAGCATTTCATGAACTTCAGCAGGCTTTGAACAGCGTCTCAGGGCCTCCCGGACACTTGAACAAAAACTAATCTGTGTTATCATGCCCCGACGCACATGAGGAACACAGTGCCCCCTTCACGAGGCTGAGTTCGCGGAAAACCTGGTAGTGGCAGGTGTCGGACCGCCGGTAACGGTGACAGGGGAGCAGCTAACATCTAATGAGAAGGATTCACCAGATACGAGTACCTACTGGCGGCACGGAGGAGACCATGGAAAAGTTGCAGCTTTGGGAGCGCTTCAAGGACCGGCTCTACGCGGATGCGGAAACCGGCCTAGTGCTCGATACCAGCCGTATGAACTATCCCGCCGATTTCTTTGCGGAGATGGAGCCCAGGCTGCAGAAGGCGTATGCCGAGATGGCCGAGTTGGAAGGCGGAGCGATTGCCAACCCCGATGAGAACCGGATGGTCGGGCACTACTGGCTGCGCGCAGCAGAACTGGCCCCCACTCCCGAGTTGGCCGAGGAGATTACCGGGACCCTCGCCTCCGTGAAGGCCTTTGCGCACTCGGTGCACTCCGGGAACATCAAGGCACCCGACGGCGGCCGGTTCACCCATTCTCTGGTGGTCGGCATCGGTGGTTCGGCGCTGGGGCCGCAGTTCGTGGCAGACAGCCTGGGAAACGCCGGGGACCCGATGCGCCCATTTTTCTTCGACAATACCGATCCTGACGGTATGGATCGGGTGATTGCGGAGATCGGTCCCGCCCTTCCCCAGACCCTGGTGGTGGTCATCTCGAAAAGCGGCGGCACCAAGGAAACCCGCAACGGCATGGTGGAGGCGCAGCTTGCCTTTCAAAGGGCCGGTCTCAACTTCGCCGCCCATGCCGTCGCCGTGACCGGCGTCGACAGCGAACTGGACCGGACCGCCTCACAGCAGAGGTGGCTGGCGCGCTTCCCGATGTGGGATTGGGTCGGCGGGCGCACCTCGGTGACCTCGGCAGTGGGCCTTTTGCCTGCGGCCCTTCAGGGGATCGACGTGGACCGGATGCTGGCAGGCGCCCGACTCTGCGATGTCAGCACCCGCCGCACCGCCACCAAGGAGAACCCCGCCGCCCTTTTGGCGCTTTCCTGGTTCCACGCCACCCAAGGCAAAGGGGCCAAGGATATGGTGATCCTCCCCTACAAGGACCGCCTGCTCCTCTTCTCTCGCTACCTGCAGCAGCTCATCATGGAGTCGCTGGGCAAAGAGAAGGACCTGGACGGCCAGGTGGTACTGCAGGGGATCACCGTGTACGGCAACAAGGGGTCAACCGACCAACACGCCTACGTGCAGCAGTTGCGTGAAGGTGTACCGAACTTCTTTGCCACCTTCATCGAAGTCCTCAAGGACCGTCCCGGTGCCTCCAGCCAGGTCGAACCGGGCGCCACCACGGGGGATTACCTCTCCGGCTTTTTCCAGGGGACGCGGACCGCGCTCTACGAAAGCGGCAGGGAGTCGGTCACCATCACGGTCCCCGGGGTGGACCCCTTCACGGTGGGCGTGCTCATTGCCCTCTATGAGCGGACCGTTGGGCTCTACGCCACGCTCATCAACGTGAACGCCTACCACCAGCCCGGTGTGGAAGCGGGCAAGAAAGCGGCCGGAACCGTACTCAAGCTGCAGGCCGAGATCCTGGAGCTTATGCGCAGCCAGAACAGCCGCGCCTTCACCTGCGAGGAATGCGCGCTCGCCCTGGCACGCCCCGAGGAGGTGGAGACCGTCTATCTCATCCTGCGCCATCTCTCGGCCAACCCGGACCATGGGGTAACCATGACCCCCGCGGACCGGCCCTGGGAGAGTCGTTTCGCGATGAAACAGGGATAAAACGGGTAAGACAACAGGGATGAACAGGATGAAGGGGATAACACCAAAAACTCTTGGGCATTATCCCTTTCATCTTGTTCATCCCTGCTGGTTTTTTTGTTGCCAACTCCGCCCGCTTCCGGTATTGGAAAGGTGGGTTGAGGTTTCAGCTGTTTAGGCGCACCGCCCGGCGGCACGCGCAGCAACGATAGAAGGGACCGGCACCTGAGGCGCCGGTCCTTTTTTCTTGCACGGCAGGTCCTTTCCGCCGGACGCCGGACCACCGTCCCCACAACACAACTAACCGCCACACGAGGAGATCAATGAAACAGATCGATCTGAGAAGCGATACCGTAACCCGCCCCTCCCAGGAAATGCTCAAGGTCATGGCCCAGGCCGAGGTGGGCGACGATGTCTATGGCGAGGACCCGACGGTTAACCGGCTCCAGGAGCTGGCGGCAGAGATGCTCGGCAAGGAAGCCGCCCTGTTCGTCCCCAGCGGCACCATGAGTAACCTTCTCTCGCTGTTGACCCACTGCGGCCGTGGCGACGAGTACATCGCCGGCCAGGAGGCCCACATCTACCGCTGGGAGGGTGGCGGCGGAGCCATCTTCGGCGGCATCCAGCCCCAACCGCTCGACTTCGAGCCCGACGGCAGCCTCGATCTGGGTAAGGTTTCCCGCGCTGTTAAGTCCCCGGATCACCATCACGCTGTGACCCGGCTGCTCTGCCTGGAAAACACCCAGGGCGGCCGCGTGCTGCCGCTTCCCTACCTGGCCGAGGCCGAGCGCTGCGCCCGCAGTCACGGCCTTTCTCTGCACCTGGACGGCGCCCGCGTCTTCAACGCCGCCGTGCACCAGGGAGTGGCGGTCACCGAAATCGCCAAACACTTCGACACCGTCTCGGTCTGCCTCTCCAAAGGGTTGGGGGCACCGGTAGGCTCCGTATTGTGCGGCAGCGCCGCCTTCGTCGACCGTGCACACCGTTGGCGCAAGGTGGCCGGCGGCGGCATGAGGCAGGCGGGCATCCTGGCCGCAGCAGGGATCTACGCCTTGAAGCACAACGTGGAGCGTTTGGCCGAGGATCACCAAAACGCCCAAGCCTTGGCCGACGGACTTTCCAGAATCAAAGGCCTGAGCGTCAGCCCCGCCAACACCAACATCCTCTTCGTCACCCCTCCGGCGGGAACCGCTGCCAAGCTGCGCGAGGAACTGGGGCGTCAGGGAATTCTGCTGGGTGGCGGCGACTGCATCCGCCTGGTCACCCACCTCGACGTGAGTGCAGCAGACGTCGAGCGCACCATAGCCGCATTCAGAAGTTTCTTCAGCTGAGACGCGGTGGACCCGTTAGGATCTGACGATATGAAAGGCTGGGGCTAAAAGGGAGATGAGATGGCAGAAATAACCTGGGATGATTTCGAGCGGGTGGAACTGCGGGTGGGGACGATTCTGGAGGTGGAGGAGTTTCCGGAGGCACGCAACCCGGCGTACAAGCTGCGGGTGGATTTCGGGGAAGCGGGGATCAGGAAATCCAGCGCCCAGATCACCAGGCTCTACAGCCGCGAGGAACTGGTCGGCAAACAGGTGATCGGTGTCGTCAACTTTCCGCGTAAGCAGATCGGCCGATTCTTCTCCGAGGTGCTCATAACCGGCTTCCCCGACGAAAACGGCGCCATCGTCCTCGCCGTCCCAGAGCGCCCGGTCCCCAACGGCGCAAGATTGGCGTAAAGGCAGGGGCTAGGGGCTAGGGCTGTTCTTTCACCTCTTTGGAAATCAACAAAAAAGGCAGGCGCCATTTCGGCGACCTGCCTTTTCTCATCTTGTATTTGCCGTTCCCTAGTCCCTAATCCCTAATCCCTGCTTCATTCCACAGCCCCTAGCCCCTGCTTCATCTTCAGCGCCTCGGCGTACACCGTGCTCTTCGGCAGGCCCGTTTCCTCGGTCACCTTCTTCACCGCATCCTTCAGCGAATACTCTCCCGAGGCCAGATACTTGGCCAGCAACTCTTCCATCTGCGGCGTATCCGGCAGGGCTTCCTCGGTACTCGGGGCGACCAGGATCGCCACCTCACCTTTCAGCTCCCTCCGTTCAGCCTCAGCTATGACATCAGAGATTTTGCCGCGCAGGAACTCCTCGTAGAGCTTGGTGAGTTCGCGCGCCAGGACGATCTCGCGATCCCCCAGGATTTCCAGCATGTCCTTCAACGTGGCGAGCAGACGCTTGGGGGCCTCGTAGAAGATGATCAGTCCGGGCAGGGTCACCAGCGACTCCAGCTTCTCGCGCCGTCTCCCCGCCCGGTTCGAAAGGAATCCGGCAAAGGTGAAGAGATCCGACGGTAGGCCGGATGCCGAGAGCGCCGTGATGGCGGCGCAGGCGCCGGGGATCGGTACCACGGTGACGCCGGCAGCAGCCGCGTCTCGGGTCAGCTGGTACCCCGGATCCGAAACGCAGGGGGTTCCGGCGTCGGTAACCAGCGCCACGTTCAGGCCGTTGAGCAGCCTATCAAGCACGTAGCTCCCCTTCACTTCCTTGTTGTGGTCGAAGTACGAGGTGAGCGGCCGGGAGATGCCGAAGTGCGTCAAGAGCTTGCGGGTGTGGCGGGTATCCTCTGCAGCGATCAGGTCCGCCTCCTTGAGGATGCGCAGCGCGCGCAGCGTGATGTCTTCGAGGTTGCCAATCGGTGTGGCTACGATGTAGAGAGTTCCAAATGACATAAAATCCTTTTTTTGCCCCGGAAGTACGGAGGTCATGGAGAGTACTTCAAAGCGAAGAGGGACATTAAAACAAAAGGGGAAAGGCAGTACCTGACAAGGTCGGTTCGGCCTTTCCCTTCGTTAGGTTTTCTCCGTGTGCTCCGTGTCTCCGTGGCAAAGTTACCGTTACTTGCCCCAATCCCGCGCGTAGCGGAAGTCGCGGTCGATGGTGCGGTTGGAAACCTTGGCGATCACCGGGAGCCGGCGCTTGAAGTGCGAGCCCTGGACCTTGCGCTGCACGTTATCGATGAAGTCGGCGGCAAAACCCGCCTCAATCAGCTCCTCGCGAGTCATGCGCTGGTCCACCATGCGGTAGAGCAGTTCGTCGGCGTCGCGGTAACTGAAGCCGAGTTCCTGCTCGTCGGTCTGCCCGGCCCACAGGTCGGCCGACGGCTTCTTCTCGATCACCTCGTGCGGCACCCCCATGGCTTCGGAGAGTGCCCATACCTGCGACTTGTAGATGTCGCCGATCGGGTTCAAGGCGCTGGCCATGTCGCCGTGCAACGTGCCGTACCCCAGGAGGAGTTCGGTCTTGTTGCTGGTCCCCAGCACCAGGCCGCCCACCGCGGCAGAGTGATCGTACAGGATGGTCATGCGCTCGCGGGCCATCTTGTTGCCGCGCCTCATGTTGTCGGCATCCGGCACCAGCCCGAAATAGGCGTCGACCATCGGGGTTATCTCGATGACCTTGTAGTTTATCCCCAACGCGTCCGCCACCAGCTTGGCGTGCGCCTCGCTCTCGGGGTTACTGGTCTTGTAGGGCATGGTATAGGCGTAGACGTTTTCCGGCCCGAGCGCCTCGGCCGCGATGAAGGCCACCAGCGCGGAGTCGATGCCTCCTGAGAGCCCGAGTACCCCTTTTTTCACCCCAACCTTGTACACCTCGTCGCGCACGAAGCCGACCAGCATCTTGCGCAACAGCGTGGTATTCACCGATAACGCGCCCATCGCTACCCCCTCTCCCGCTCGATGCGCCGCAGCTCCTTCACGGTCAGCATCATGTTCTCGTCCCGCATCATGGGAGAGAAGATCCTCTCGCGCCTGAGCGCCCCCTCGTCGACCTTGGCCAGCACGAAGTCCTCGTCGAGAATCGCACCGCGCACTGCCACGTCACCCGACGGTGTGATGACCTCGGAGCCGCCCCAGAAGTTGATGCCGTCCTCGTAGCCTACGCGGTTGCAGTAGAAGACCCGGCAGTTCAGGAACATTGCCGTCGTGGAGGTGAGCCGCTGCCAAGCACCGGCGGAGCCAAGCCCTTCGGCGTCGCTGATGCCGCGCCCCGGGCTGGAGGAGAGGCAGATGATGGAGGTAGCGCCGTCCATGGCGAGGATGTAAGGCGCGGAGAGGTGCCACATGTCCTCGCAGATCAGGATGCCGATCCGGCCGAAGCGGCTGTCGAAGGCACGGAAGTGCTCCCCGCGTGCCAGGTAGCGCTGCTCGTCGAAGAGACCGTAGGTCGGCAGGTACACCTTGCGGTGCACGTGGCGGATCTCGCCCTCTTCGAGATAGAGCGCGGTATTGAAGAAGCGGTAATCGGAGGTGACCTCGACCAGGCCGATGGCAATCGAGATGTGCCGCGACAGATCCTTCAGTTTCTGGAGCTCCGGCGCATCGAGCCTGAGAGCGACATCGGGGACCAGGTCCTTCAGGAAATAACCGGTGAGGGCGAGTTCCGGGAACACGATGAGCTCGGCGCCCTCCGCGATCCCTTTCTCTATGGCGGCCTCGGCGATGGCCAGGTTGTCAGCCAGACAGCCGAGCTTCGGCTTTATCTGGGCCAGGGCAACAGTAAAATCCATGAACGTCTCCGGGATTTTTTTCTAATAACTAGCATAGCCTATGAGGGAGGGGCAAACTTTTTCCTAAAAAAGCCGGTTTTAGCTTGGTGGCTCCGTGGCAATATCGGTTTTTAAAAAAGGACGACCAGTACCACGCCGCCACCGATCACCGCCAGGTTGCACACCGCCGATACCCCGTGCAGCTTGGAGAACTCGCGGCGCAGCGGGTGATCTTTCGGAGTTGTCTCAAAGGAGACGATTTCCTTCTTCAGCGCCGCAGCCTTAGGCTCGATGTAAAATGCCTGGAACGAGCAGAGCGCCAGCATGACCGCCAGGATGATCCCGGCGAGAACCGTCCCTTTCCCCGAAAGAATCAGTCGACAAATCAGCGCCACCGCACCACAGGCAAGCCCCCAGCGGAAGTAGCCGGGGAACAGCAGACCGACGATACGACCGGCGCTGTCCCGGCTTTCCGACCGGAACAGGATCGGGGTCAGCATAAAGGTAAAGAGCGCCGCACCGCCAAGCCAGAGCGATACCGCCAGGCGGTAGAGAATGGTAACGACCTGCATAAATAACCCCCCTAAAATCAGAATTAGCCACGAAGCCACCAAGATCACGGAGAAAACCGGGTATCCGGCAGCAACAGGGGCCTTGCCTAGCAGCTACGTCTGAAAAAATCAGTCCAACATTTTTACCGGTTGGGCCTTCTCCGCGGACGAAAGAGGCCGAACCAGAACAGTAAAAGTCCACCCTACTTAAGAGGCTGGCGCACCCTCTGATCCCAACGCCTTTCTCCGTGTGCTTGGTGGCACCGTGGCAAATAAGTCTTCAGTAAGCCAGTTCGAAGGCATCACGGATATGCTCGATCACCGGCACCTCACCTTTCCGGGCCACTATGGCAACGACGTCGAAGCGGGCCTCGGCGTCATACAGCTTCTTTTTCGCCAACCACACCAACGCCGCCTTGGAAATCTGCCGCTGTTTGAACGGGGTAACCGCAAGCTGAGGCGGCCCGTACTTCTCATTGTTGCGGCACTTCACCTCAATGAACACGATCGTTCTGCCTTCGCGGGCGATAATATCAAGCTCGCCACAGACACAGCGAAAATTACGCTCGACAATGGTGAAGCCCTGCCCCTGCAAATAGGTAGCAGCTATAGACTCACCCTGCTCTCCGAAAGAGCTGTTGCCGCGCTTCTCTTGCATAGCACCCCGCACCGGACGGTTCTGATCGATTCACCCCAGACAGTGTAGCAGCAAGTTATCACGTTGTAGATGTAATTGTGGAGGAAAGATTAGAAGCCTGGGAGGGTGAGCGAGTCGGCCGTTTCAGACGGAACTGCTTCGGGGAGATGTTCCTTTACGCCGCGGAAGGTCTTGCGGTGGATCGGCGAGGGGCCGAGGCTCGCAATGGCGGCCATGTGGGAAGCCGCCGCGTACCCCTTGTGCTCGGCGAAGCCGTAACCGGGATACTGCGCGTCGTACTGCACCATCATCCGGTCCCGGGTCACCTTGGCGATGATCGAGGCGGCAGCGATGGAGATAGAGAGAGAATCCCCTTTCTTCACCGTTTTCTGGGCGATGTTCATGGCAACCGCAGAGATGCCGTCGATGAGCAGGAAGTCGGGTGTGGGAGAGAGTTGCAGGATGGCGTCGCGCATGGCTGAGAGCGTCGCCTGCAGGATGTTGATGCGGTCCACCAGTTCGTGGTCACCGATACCGACCCCCACGGAAACAGCCTCGCGGCGGATTGTGTCGTAGAGTTCTTCACGTTGCAGGTGGGTGAGCTGCTTGGAGTCGTTCACGCCGGGGAGTATCAATCCCTCCGGGAGGATTACCGCAGCTGCGACCACGGGACCGGCCAGTGGGCCGCGGCCTGCCTCGTCGATGCCGGCCACGCAGCGATAGCCGCGCCGCTGGGCCTGCGACTCGTGCAAGAGCAGATCGATCGGCTGGTTGTCCTGGAAAAGATCGGACACCCTTCCCTCCTGAAGCGAATGGTAACTCACACAAAAAAAGCCCCGGTCGGGATGACCGGGGCTTTTCGACGTTGGTCTTACTTAACCGCGTGCACGTACTTGCGCTCTTTGATCCTGGAAGCCTTACCACGCAGTTTGCGCAGGTAGTACAGCTTCGCGCGACGTACCTGGCCACGGGTTACCACTTCGATGCCCTCGATGGACGGCGAGTGCAGCGGGAACACCCTCTCCACGCCTACACCGTTGGAGATTTTGCGCACGGTGAAGGACTCGCGGATACCGCCGTTCTGACGGCCGATGCAGACGCCCTGGAACGCCTGGATACGCATTTTGTCGCCTTCAACGATCTTAACCTGCACCTTCACGGTGTCGCCGGGGACGAAAACCGGGATGTTCTTCTTCATCTGCTCGAATTCAATACGGTCGATCTTGTTCATGTTCTACTTCCTCCCTTATCGGAACTTCTGATTCTGCAAGTTTGTGACTGCGTAAAAAAACGGAAAACACGAATTCAATAGAACGCGGATGACGCGGATTCAGCTGATCTCCGAGCGGTTCATCCGCCTGATCCGCGTTCCATTGAAGTTGAACTTCTCTCTATCTACCGAAGAGCCGATCCAGCATGATGGCTGCCGCGCTTCTCACCGAAAGGTGGTTGTAGTCCCCACCGCCGCTGATTGGCTCCAGCACATAATCGCCCTTGTTGAAGACCTCTTCGGTGAGCCCCCAGCCGGTCCCCAGAAGGAGCAGGTAGTGCTGCTCGGGATCGCTTGCCAGGATCTCTTTCATCTTCTCGAAGCTCACCGAGTTGGGGCGTCCCGCGGCGCCGGTCACCACGACCTTGGCCTTTTTCCCGGTACGTTTCTCGATGTCGTCGAGCGCATCGGCCAGCGAATTCTCGCTCTGGATCAATTCCAGTGCCATCTTTCGCTTCGGGTTATAGGTGGATCCCCAACCCTCCAGCCAGTGCGTCCTGATCTTGTCGACCAGGTTCCTCTGCTCCTGGACCGGCGTCACGATGTAGTAGCGCGCTATCCCGAAGGTGCGCCCCGACCTCGCGATGTCGTGGATGTCCAGGTTGGTTACTGCCGTCGCCACCAGGTCCTGGTTCTTGTCCAGCACCGGGTAGTGGATCAGCGCTATGCTCAAACGTTCGGCGAGGCTCACGAATTCACCTCCGCCAAAAGTTTCTGGTCCGCCTTGCTCAACTCGATCCGGCCGAGGAGCTCGGGACGGGAGGCAAGCGTTCTTAACAAGGACTCCTTGCGGCGCCACTTGGCGATCACCGCGTGGTTGCCGGACAGGAGCACGTCGGGAACTTTCTCGCCCCGAAATTCGGGAGGCCGCGTGTACTGCGGATACTCCAAAAGACCGTCGGCGAAGGAGTCGTACAGTGCGGAGTCGTCGGAACCGAGTACCCCCGGCACCAGCCGCGCCACGCTGTCGACGAGCGCCATGGCGGCGATCTCCCCGCCGGTCATCACGAAATCCCCCAGGGAGATCTCTTCGTCGACGAAGAGCTTCTTCACCCTTTCGTCAACCCCTTCGTACCGGCCGCAGATGATGATAAGCCCCTCTTCGCGGGAGAGTTCCTGCGCCACCGCGTGGGACAGGGTCCGCCCGCCCGGGGAGGTCAGGATCACCTTGGAACCGGGGTGCTTCTCCTTCACGCTCTCGATGGCACCGGCCAGCGGTTCCACCTTCATCACCATGCCGGCCCCTCCACCGTAGGGGGAGTCGTCGGCCGTGGCGTGTTTGTCGAGCGCCCAGTCGCGGATGTTGTGCAGCGCGACCTCGATGAGCCCGCTCTCGCAGGCACGCTTCAGGATACTCTCCGTCAGCGGCCCCTCGAACATGGCCGGGAAAAGCGTCAGTATGTCGAATTTCATAGATCGAGCAGCCCCTCGGGAAGAGAGACCGTCATGCGGTTTGCTTCCAGGTCGACCGACAGGACCACGTCCTCCAGTGCAGGGACCAATACCTCGCGCCCCTCCAACCGTACCACGTAGACATCGTTGGAGCCGGTCTCGATGATATCGACCAGTTCTCCCAACACCTCCCCTTCCTGGCTTACCACTTCCAGGCCGAGCAGGTCCGACCAGTAAAACTCGTCATCGGGGAGTTCCGGCAGTTGGCCGCGTTCCGCGTAGATCTCGCGGCCCACCAGGTGCAGCACCTGGTTTATGTTGTCGAACTGGCTGAGGGTCAGGATCACCCTCTTGCCGTGGGCCTTCGCCGAGCGCATCGGAAAGCTTTCCAGGGCGCCGCTTGGAGCCTTGATCAGCACGTGGTCCAGAAGCGAGATGCTCGAGGCATCGCCCGCAAAGGGAATGACCCGAAGTTGCCCCCGGATCCCCTGGGTTGCCTGGATTTTACCGATCAGTAACAGCTTGCTGCTTTGAGACATCGTCACTCTACAATCTTCAGGATAGCTTTCTTGTTGTCCTTTGTGGAAACTGCGTTCAACAGGGTGCGGATCGCTTTTGCGGTGCGTCCCTCCTTGCCGATGATACGTCCCATGTCTTCCTTGGCTACCGTCAACTTGATGACGTTGGTGTCTTCCTCCATCTCTTCGGTAGCTTTGACCTGGCTGGGATCATCAACAAGTGCTTTCGCGATGGTCTCTACAAGTTCTCTCATTGTCGCTATCCTCTGTAGTGTGGGATATCCGGTTTACCGGACGTTATACACTAGGCAGCCGGAGTTACGAACTTCTCCCAGATGCCAGTCTTCTTCAGGATCTGCTTGACGGTATCGGTCGGCTGAGCGCCCTGCTTCAGCCACTCAAGGGTCTTCCCTTCTTCCAGGTTGTACGCTGCCGGGTTTTTGTTCGGGTCGTAGGTACCGACGTTCTCGATGAAGCGCCCGTCCCTGCGGCTGCGGCAGTCAGCAACTACTACCTGGTAAAACGGTTTCTTCTTGGCGCCCGCACGTGCAAGTCTGATCTTTATTGCCATTTCTTCCTCCTGGTATTCTCGGATCTTGGATCCGCGACTTCTGTAAGTATGGGTGTTCGGGTTCGTCTATCGTGTCAAAAGTAAAAGCCGGGTTTAGAAGGGGAACATCCCCTTACCCATGCCCTTCATCCCTTTCATAAGCCCTTTCGGGCCCATCTTCTGCAACTGCTTCACCACCTTCTGCGCCTCGGTGAAGCGCTTCAGGAGCTGGTTCACTTCCTGGACGCTGGTGCCGCTTCCCTTGGCGATCCTCAGGCGGCGGCTGCCGTTGATGATGGTGTGGTTGGCGCGCTCCTTGGGGGTCATCGAATCGATGATCGCCTCGATGCGCTTCAACTCCTTCTCAGACGGCTGGGCGCCCTGCATCTGGCGCATCATCTTCCCCATCCCGGGGATCATGCCCATGATAGATTCCAGCGAGCCCATCTTTTTGATCTGCTGCAGCTGGGCGCGGAAGTCTTCCAGGTCGAACTGGTTCTTCCTCAGCTTCTGCTGCAGCCTCTCGCCTTCCTGCTGGTCGAAGGTTGCCTGCGCCTTCTCGATCAGGGTAAGGACGTCGCCCATGCCGAGGATACGGGACACCAGGCGGTCGGCGTGGAACACGTCCAGCGCGTCCAGCTTCTCGCCAAGGCCCACGAACTTGACCGGCTTACCGGTGACGGCCTTGATGGAGAGCGCTGCGCCACCCTTGGCGTCGCCGTCCAGCTTGGTGAGCACCACGCCGGTGATCCCCAGGCGGTCGTTGAAGCCGCTGGCGACGTTGACTGCTTCCTGGCCGGTCATGGCGTCGGCCACGAAGAGGATCTCGCGCGGAGCGAGTTCGTCACGGATCCCTTCCAGCTCCTCCATCAGATAGTCGTCGATCTGGTGGCGGCCGGCGGTATCGTAGATCACCACGTCGATGCCGTTGAGCGTCGCGTAGCGGGTTGCGTTGCGGCAGATGTCGAGCGGCTTCTGATCCGCGGTGGAGTCGAAGACCTCGACGTCCAGCTGGCGTCCCAGCACCTTCAACTGCTCGATTGCAGCGGGGCGGTACACGTCGGCCGGAACCAGCAGCGTCTTTTTGCGCTGGCTTTTCAGGAACCTGGCCAGTTTGCCGCAGGAAGTCGTCTTACCGGCGCCCTGCAGGCCGACCATCATGATGGCGACCGGCGGCTTGGCAGCGAGGTCCAGCGAGTTGTCCTCGGCGCCGCCCATCAGCTGGACCAGTTCGTCATGGACGATCTTGATTACCTGCTGACCGGGGGCCAGGCTCTGCAGCACTTCCGTGCCCACGGCGCGGCCGCGCACCCGCTCGATGAAGTCCTTGACTACCTTGAAGTTGACGTCGGCCTCGAGGAGCGCCAGTCGCACTTCACGCAGTGCGTCCTTGACGTTGTCCTCGGTCATTACGGCCTGACCGCGCAGCTTCTTGAAAACCAGGTCCAGCTTGTCAGAGAGAGTCGCGAACATCGATATCCTGTAAAGTGCCGAAAAAGCGCACTATTTTCCGAAAAGCCTCAGGGGAAGCCTGCAAAAAGACACAGGTATCCCGCGGCAAGAGAGTCAATCTAGTAGATAAACCCATCTATTGTCAAGGAAAATATCCAGAACCAAACCCCAAACCAATAACAGGGATGAAAGGGATGCAGGGGATAAAAACCACACCTTCCAAGCGGGTTCGGCCTCGAACGTTAACGCTAAAGGCCGAACCAGTTCTAAAGGTGTCGGTGTTGTCTTTACTCCCATTATCTCAGAAGTTCATCTGGTAAAGCCTTGGGTTCAGCTTCAGGTTTATCCCCTTCATCCCGTTCATCCCTGTTTAGAGGCTGGTTTCCCAAATTACAACCTGACAACCGAGCGCGCGTTCAGCAGGCTTTCGGCGATGGTGAACATGTTGGTCACCGCCCCGGCCTTCAAGAGCTCCTTCTTGTGGAAGAAGTCCAGGCACACCCCGCAGGAGAGGACTTCGACGCCGCGATTGCCCAGCTTCTCCAGCGCCTCCAGCACCTCGGAACCTTCGGCGGCAAGCAGCACGCCGGTGTTGATGAAGAACATCCGGTCCGGCAACTCGGCCACGTCCAAAAGGGTGATGATGAAGTTGCGCATCAAAAGCCGCCCCAATTCCTCAGGACCGTCCCCCAGACGGTCGGTACCGATCAGCAGCACTGAGTGCCCCGTCTTGGCAGCTGCCACCTGGGGGGCAGCCACAGGCGCAGCTCCGCCACCCGTGATGGTCAGGGCGAAGGCTCCGTCCTGCGCATCTTCCTGGACCTGGTAGCCTCGCCCTTCGGCAAAGCGCCGCACGTTCTCCCGCGGCGCGCCGTCATCGAGCAAAACCCGCAGTACGCCATCCGCCGTCTCCAAGGCCCGTTTCACCGAAACAACCGGCGCCGGGCAGGCCATTCCTCTGCAGTCGAGATCCATCATCATGCTCCCTCTATCTTTATGAATTCTTCACCTTGCTTGCGAAACGACTCCCGTGGCATGAGCCCCGCCAGGGTGAGCGCCGCCTCCACCTGGGGCCTGACCTCCTCCGCGTAACGGATGGCCAGACCGCAATCGGCGGCGAGTGCCCTGGGTGCCGGGATCAAGAGGATCGCCAGTCCCTGCTGTTTCAAAAGTTTCTCGGCCTCCATCACGCGATGGATCGAGTTAAAAATCACTACGTAATCGCCTTCGTTTACCACACCAGCTCCTTTTACCTGCCTTGCCCCCCCTCCCCGAGATCCGGATTGACAAGGCCGTATTAAATCCATAATATTCGTGGTTCAAGAGGTCCTTCATGCAGACAGCCCTACAAGTAGCCGTCGTCGTCCTTCTGGCGGCCGCCGTCAACATTCCCTTGGGATACCTACGCCAGGGCTGCCGGAAGTTTTCTCCCGGATGGTGGTTCTACATCCACATCTCCATCCCGCTCATCATCTATGCCAGGCTGAAGATAGGCTTGGGCATCCAGTACATCCCCTTCACGCTCGCAGGATCGGTTGCCGGCCAGTTCATGGGCGGCCGGATCTACCGCAAGAGGAACGGCGTTGGCGAGTGACCGGCGCCCGAAAATGAAACGTCCCGCAGCGGTCTCGGACCTGCTCGGGGCTTTTCTGAGCGGCACCCCTGCCGAGAAGCGTCTCTACGAGGGGCGTATCTGGCTGGTCTGGGACCAGGCTGTTGGCGACCGCATCGCCTTGCACGCCCAGCCCTCTGCCTATCGCGAAGGAACCCTCACCGTCACCGTGGACAGCGCGCCCTGGATGCAACAGCTCACCTATCTCAAGAAGGAGCTGATTGCCAAGGTCAACGAACAGCTGGGCCAGGAGATGGTACGCGAGATCTACATGAAGGCCGGCCGCATCGTCCCCCCAACCCTGAAGAAACCTCACGTTCCCAAGCGGCGCGAGCTCTCTGACGTCGAAGCGACCGAGATCACCGAGCAGACCGCCACCATCTCCGACCCGGAACTGCGCAGCATCCTCGAGCGCCTCATCAAGAGGGATCGGGAAAGCAGGGATTAGGGACTGGGGACTGGGGTCTAGGGACTGTCAAGGTTTCCGCTGCAGCGTCTCATTATCCACACAATCAACCTGATGCGCAAGTCACCGCTATCTTTTATCTAAATAACCTTGGCAGGTTCTCTCAATAGCTCGCGATTCTCAGGTACCTCGGTAGCCTGCGCAGCGCCCTGTTTCACGCAGTCCTTGCCACGGTAAATTCGCAGTTTCTCCTCGCTGTAGCCACCTTCCTCGCCGCGCACCAACAACGGCGCCTCCACCTTAAGCTCACCCGTTCTCCCCTTGACCAGTTCCACCAGGAACATCCTGGCCTGCGCCGAAACGCTGCCGTGCACCATGCGCAACCTCAGGATGCCGAGCTTTTGCCGGGCGGCCTGCTCCATCAGTTCAGGGAGGCGGCTGGTGTGGTAGACGAAGCAGATGCGACCGGAGGGTTTTACCAGGTACTTCGCCGCCGCGAGGAAATCGGCCAGGGTGGCGGTCGTTTCGTGCCGAGCGTCGTCGCGCCCGGCGCGCGGGCTCACCTTTCCGGTGCCGGGTCGGCGGTAGGGGGGATTCGACACTACCAGGTCGAAGCTGTCCACCGGAAAGCGCGACTTCAGGGAAACGACGTCCTCGGAAACGATCTCCACCCGCTCCTCGAGGCCGTTCAGCGCGACGTTCCGCTGTGCGATATCCGCCATCACCGGCTGAAACTCTATCGCGGTCACCGTGCAGGACTCCTCCAGTCGCGCCAAAAGAAGCGGAATAACTCCACAGCCGGTCCCCAGGTCCGCCGCCCGGTCCCCCGGCCGCACCCCCGCGAAGTCAGCCAAAAGCAGCGGGTCGACCGAGAACCGGTAGCCGTGTCGCGGCTGGATGAGGCGCAACCGGTAGCCGGTCAGTTCGTCAAGAGTTTCCGATTCCTCAAGGTGTCGATCCAAACGTCCTGTTCTCCGTACTCATAGATGAAAAGCTAAGCCCCTTGCACAGCGAGGACGCAAAGGGCGGCAGGGCACCTGGGACGTGAGCGTCGTCGGTGCCCGAGGGTCAGTAGTCAGGGGCGTCAGCCAGGCGAGTGAGCTGGCCCGGTCAGGCCTTGAGCTTCCCGGTTCGCTTCAGCCAGAGCTCGCGTCCCAGCATGATGAAAAACAATGCGAATGAGGCGAGCGTCAGCGACTTGCCGATTTTGAAGGGGGCCGGGTCGAAGCTGAACTCCACCTTGTGATTGCCCGGCGTCAGGTAGATCCCCCTCAGCACGTGGTTCACCGGGTAAATCTCGGTTTCCTTGCCGTCCACGGTGGCGCGCCACCCCTTATAGTATTTCTCCCCCAACACGAGGATCGCGTTCCTGGCCACCAGGGCGTTCAGGTCGATATGCTCGCCCTGGTACCTGGTCACCTGCACGGTGCCAGGGGCGCCCGCGGCCGGTGCATTCGGATTGGCCAGCGGGATGGGAGGGGGCGATTCGACCATCACGATCTGGCTCGGGTCGTAGCCGGGATCCTGCAGGTAGCCGAGCCTCTGCTCCGGCGACTGTATCACGGCCACCGCTCCCACCAGCCACGCCTTGGGAAGTACCGTCCGGTTCTCCAGGATCAGCGATTTGCCGTCGGGGGAGGTGAAGACCGGCACGAACTTCGGGCCGAGCGCCGCCTTCTCCTTTGCGAACTGCTCGCTGCCGATCACGAGGTACCTGATGTTGAGGAGGTCCAGCATCGCGGAGGCCATGTTGACGTTGTCCAGGAACTCCTGCCAACGGCGCTGCTGCACGGCGTTCGAGGTGAACATCACGGGTATGTTCTGCGCCACGTACGCCATCGGATCGCTGCCGTCCATCGGAAGCACCCGGTACTGATCCGAACGGTGCTGGATCAGGTATTCGATGACCGGAGTTTTTTGCGCCCGGTTCTTCTCGGGGACGGGAATGGTGAAGAGGAACTTGCTGTCGATCCTCCCGACGTCGACCAGGAACAGGACCAGCAGCGCCGCGGGGAGGAACTTCGCCGCGAGCACCCCTTTCCGATAGGCCCAGAAAACAGCCGCGAAAAGCGCGGCCAGTCCGGCTGCGAGTCCGGTCTCGGTCACCAGGTTCGTCCAACGCTGCAGCACGAGTTGCTCGCTCTGCGGCTGGTAGCGGGTTGGTTGCGAGAGCATGTCGATGAACTGGTTGATCCAGAAATCCCTGCCGATCAGTTCCGCCCCCAACAGCAGCAGAAGAGCGACGGGGAGTACCGTCACCCCGATCAGGTATTTCTTGAACTGTCTGGTCTCCCTGGTACGCGGATCGAGCAGCAGGTCGAGGCCGAACGCGGAGAGGACCCCCAGACCCATGACCGGGATGAACATGATCATCTTGGGAACCCGGAACCGGTTGATCCCGGGGAAGTAGTCGAAGAGCAGGTTATAGAAGAGGCTGTACTTCCCCATCGAGAAGAATACGCCGCCGACGATCGCCGCGGTCGCCAGCCAGGTGTAGCGGTTGCGGCGGAAGATGAGCGGCAGCGGCACCAGGAGCCAGGGGAGCAGCCCCATGTAGCTCGCCGTCTGGGTGAAGTTCATGCGCCCCCAGTAGTAGCTGGCGATGTTCTTCGGGTTTTCTCCCCCTTCCTGACGGGAAAGGCCGAAGAAACCGGGAATGACGAAGGCGCCGACCTCCTCGGGCGGCAGCGACCAGGACATCGCCTCGTCGCGGCTGAGCCCCCCTTTACCCTGGTTCGCGCCGCTTTGCACCCCGCGGTTGGTGTCCTGCGACCAGTTGGCTAAGGGCAACAAACCGACGGAGACCGTGGTCAGGAAGAAGACCAGCACCACCAGGTTCATTCCGAAGAGCTTGGGGACCGGGAACAGGGCCCGCTCCTGCGGCGAGCGCAGGATGATCAGGGAACGCACGATGCCGTAGATACCGATGCACAGGCAGGTATAGTAGGCGATCTGCCAGTGGGTGTTGAAAAACTGCAGCGCCAGGACCAGGCCGGTGGCCAGGAAAAAAATCAGCCGCCTGGTCAGAAAACCACGTTCCAGGACGTAGAAGGCCCAGGGGGCGTAGGAGATGGTGGCGATCTTCATCACGTGCCCGGCATTGATGAGCGTGGCGTTTTCGGGGGCTATCGCAAAGATGAGCGCGGCGAGGAGGCTGCCCAGCCGGCCGGCGCCGATTGCCCGGCAGAACAGGAAAAGACCCGTCGCGCCGAAAAAGAGGTGCAGCACGATGTGCCAGGCGACCACCGAGGGGAGCGGGAAGACGAACTGAATGAGCTTGAGCCAGAAAAGGAAATGGATCGGCGAGATGCCACCTTCCGAGGTGAACCCGCTGTTGATGAAGATGTTCCACCCTGCCTGCACCTTGTCGAAGGCGAAGATATCCCAGAAGGGCTCGCTTTTTTGCGAGACGAATCCCCAGTAGGACTCGTTGATGATATCTGGAGCGCTGATCACCTTCCCCGTGAAAAGGATCTTCGCGTAGAAAAGCATGAGCACCACGAAGAGAGCGGATAGGCAAAGGAGGTCTTTTCTACGTTCGGTCATTGATTTAAGCTCCACAATAAGACGTTCGGGCGCTGCGTGATTCTTCTTTAGCTACCAGGGTTCGCGTTTCCAGTGAGTTCCCGGTAAAAGCTGTCCAGGGCACCGGCCAGATTCTGCCAGTTGAACCGGTCCAGAAGCCGTTGTCGTCCAGCCACGCCGAACTGCCGGCGCAGCTGTGAGTTTTCAAGCATCTCGACGGTTTTGTCAACCATATCCTGCCAGTCGTCGGGCGGGCAGAGCAGCCCCGTCGCGCCTGACTCGATGTACTCCTCGATCTGGCCCACAGCATCGGCCACCACCGGCACCCGGGAGCGCAAAAGTTCCGTCAGTTTCGCCGGGCACTTCGCACGGTTCAGCAGGGTGTCGGCAAACGGGTAGATGGCAACATCGCCGGCCGCCAGGTAGTCGGGGAGATCGGCAACCTCGACCCACCCCGCCAGGATCAACGCCTCGGCAAAGCCTTCCCGGCGAGCCGCCAGTTCAAGCTCTTCCTCCTCGTTCTGCCGCCCCTTACCGACCACCAGGAGCCGGGCCTGCGGCACCCTTCGGTGCACCTCGGCAAAAACCCGGTGCAGCTTCTCCTGGCTGAATTCGAAGAAACGGGTGTAGAGCAACAGCACCGGGACCTCTGGCGGGATCCCCCACCTTTGGCGGGCCTTCGCCCCGTCGCCTAGGGCTGAGTCCTCGACCCCGTTGGGGAGGTACAAAAGCCGGCGTGCCTCGACTCCCATGTCGCGGATGGCACCTTCGAGCATGCGGCTTGCCACCGTGACGCCGACCGCGCGGCGCGGCAGCCACTGTTCCTGGAAGGCATAGAGCCGTTTCTCGGCCGTCGAGTACTGGTGCAAATCGTTCATGCCGCCGCGCCCTTCCCAGTCGTCGGTGTCCAGGAAAAACCGGGGCATCCGGATGCCGACCCGTCCGAACCAGAGCATGAGCATGGCAGCAAGCCCGCCGTACCCTTTGGGCTTGAAAAGGTGCACGATGTCGGGGCGCTCCGCCAGGGAGGCTTTGAGCAGGCGCCAGGCCAGAAGCGGTGCGCCGAGCGCCTTGCCGCCGACCGGGAGTCGCACGTTCACCAGACGGACGCCGCGCAGGATTTCGGTCTTGCCGGAGTCCTCGGGGTTGGTGTAGGGCGGCGCCACGATGACCACCTCACGCCCCAGGCGCTGCAGCTCGACAGCCAGCGGGAGCATGCGGGCCACTACCGTCCCCTTGGGGCGGATACCGAAGGGTGCCAGGAACACGATCTTCATCGGTTGAGAACCTCGTCGTACAGCTGCCGGTACTCCGCGACGCGCGAGGTCATGTCGAAGCGCCGCTCCACCATGGCGCGCCCCGCCTCGCCCATCTTACTGCGCAGTGCCGCATCGCCTAAAAGCTCGTCGAGCCGCGCCGCGAGCTCTTCGACAGCACCGGGCTGTACCAGGTACCCGGTGACGCCATCCAGCACCACCTCGCGCATCCCTTCCAGGTCGTGGGCGATGACCGGCACGGCACAGGACTGTGCCTCGACCAGGGCCATCCCGAACGATTCGGTCCACGAGGTGTGGACCACGACGCTCGCCTCGGCGAACACCCGGAACACCTCCGTGCTGGGACCTGGGAAGAAGACGCGCTCGCCCAACTGGTGCTGTTCTGCAAAGACCTGCAACTCACGAACGTAGCGGCGTGCCGAGAGCCCGGTGGTGCCGTAGAGCCAGAGTTCGGCGTCCCGGCAGGCAAGCTTGGCGAACGCCCTGAGCAAAAGGTCCTGCCCCTTGTTCTTGTTGAGCGAAGCCGCCATCACCACCTTGAGCCGCCCGGCGGGTTCCCGGTGCAGCGCAGCCGGCGGGAGGTGCATGGCGTTGACGATGGTGCGGCTAAGCCGTGCGGGATAACCGGCGTAGTGGGCCGCGCAGGTCTCGGAACAGTAGACGACGGCGTCCGCCGCCGCGATCGCCCGCTGCAAGAGCCAGTCGCCCCGGCGCGGCAATTCGTGCAGGTGAAACACCACCTTGAGCCCCAGCGCCTTGGCGATCAGCACCGACCAGGCCAGTTTCAGGCTGTGGATGTGGACGACGTCGAACGTCGTGCCGTGGGTCAAAAGGTAGCGGTTCAGCAGGAACCTCTTGGCCCGCCACCAGAGCGGGGTGCGCGGACCGAGTGTCAGGACCGGAACACCCTCGGCACGCAGCTCGTCGGCATAGATCCCGTCGTAGGCAAAAAGTACCGTCGGCTCGACGTTCACCCCGGCGGCCAGCCGGATGAAGTTCGCGGCGACGGCCGGCACGCCGGAGCGCCGCGCATCGTGCAGCAGGTAGAGGACCTTGAGCGGCCGAGCCATCAGTTCCGCCCCCGTGGCACGCGACAGGGCCAGGGGCGAGCCGGCCAGATGCGCAGGTTGAGGTGCAGCCGGTTGGCGAACCCCAGGGCCGCGCCGGCGACCGCATAGCTCGTGCCGTCGATGAGCCCGATGGTGTCGAGGCTGCGACGGAACTCGCCGCAGCAGTTCTGCTTCAGGGCGGTCTTGAAGCAGACGCGGTTACGATAGCGCCGGTATTCGGCGCGAAGAGCGGCATCGTCTCCGGCAGCATCGAGATAGGCGTCCAGTACCGAGACGATGTCGGGAAGCGCGACGTTGCGCCGCAACTCCTGTTCGCTCCCCTGTCCCTGATGCACCCGGTAACGCATGAGCGGGCGCGGAATCACGATAACGGGGTGCCGCGCGGCGATCCTGAACCACATCTCGTAGTCAGCGGCAGAACGAAACCGCCCGCTGTTGTCCAGAATCCCCAGCTCCTGATAACAGCTGCGCCTTACCATGATGGACGGCGTCACCAAAAAGATGCGTCCCGCGCCATCTCTGAGCACCGCGCGGAAGACTTCCGGAAACCCGTAACAGGGCAACTCCGGCACCTCGGGGTGCAGCAGTATGGGCGAAACCTCGTCTCCGTTTTCGTCGATCACCGTGGCGAGGGTACCGACGAGCCCGGCACGCGGCTCGCGCAGCAGGGCCGCGACCGACTGTTCCACGATCTCCGGCCCGTACACGTCGTCCGAGTGGTAAATGGCCAGGAACTCGCCGCGCGCCTGACCGATGAGCAGGTTCCAGTTGTTGCCCGCCCCGATATTCTTCTCGTTCACGATGAGCCTGAAGCCGTGACGTTCCGCGTACTCTTTGGCGATGGCAACACTGCCATCGGTCGAAGCGTTATCGGAGATGATCACTTCGATGTTGCGGTAGCTCTGGCACACGATGGAATCGAGCGTGTACCTGAGGTAACGCGCAGAATTATAGCTGGGGACACAGATGGAGACGAGAGGAGCTTCACGCGTCACAGAGCATGCTCCTTAAGAAGTGGCCGTGCCAACCAGTACTGGCTCGCGATGAAATAGCACCCACAGATGCCTACCAGGAGCAGAGACACAAGCATGGTAGGTTCCTGACCAAAGAAAGGCAACGAAACGGCAAACGGCAGTGACAGCAGGATGGATTTCCTCAGACGGCGGATTCCCACCTTGATCGGCATGATCTTTCTCATGTCGAGGTACATGACCGTCATGGCGATGAGACCGCTCACCACGAGGACCAGCGGTATGGCCTGGGCGTAGTTCTCAAGGCGTGCCGCCCAAACCGTCCCGGCTACCGCAGCCAGACCACCGAAACAGTAGGAGCGCAACAGGTACTTGGTCTGCATCTCGGCGTGGGCGACGGAGGTGAGGATTCCTGCCGTCATCCGGAAGAACTCGATCCATGCTCCGTATATGACGAAGATGTACGCGTCACCGAACTTTTTGCTGGCCAGGATATGGAGCAGGAACGGGGCCAGACAGGAAACCATGATGGTGAGAGAGATATAGACGGGGATGGTAAGCTGTGCCATGGCGTTCCACGCCGCGGTACGCCGGGCAGGATCAGGCGTGTTTATGTCTCGATAGAAACCGGGAAGGTAGAGTTGCTGGATGAGGGATTCTGCGGCTCCCGCCATGTTTGAGGCGAGTCCGATCCCCAGGCCGAGGAGCGCCAGGAACTCAGTCCCGATGGCCTTCTCGATGACGATCCGGTACGACTGGTTCTGCAGCCACATGAAAAACGTGGTGCATCCGAGGGGGAATACGAAGTGCAGGACGTTGAAAAGGTTTTCGCGCGTCGTCACCTGGCGGACTGCCGCAAGGCTGACCTTCTCCTGGACCATCTTCTGGAAATACACCAGTGCCGCCACCGCGACTACGGCTTGAGCGACCAGTTGCCCGCTCAACCAGGAGACCGCAGTGGCAGCTTCGTACTGCACCAGGAGAATCGAACAAAGGAGACCGGTGCCGAGAGTGAGGAGCGTAAAGACCACGAAGCTCACGCGGTGGTTCAAGAGGTTCAGCGCCGGTACGATGGTCTGGTTCCAGGTGGTGAAGTAGACGCTCAACATCAGGAAGAGGACGAGCAGGCGCAGGTCGATGGTCTCCCCTACCCTTCCGTAGCGACTGGCGGCAAAAACCACCCCTGCCGAGAGGAGCGCGAGGATGGCGAGGTAGGCATTGAAGACCAGGAATCGGCTCAGGATGACTCCTTCCTCAGCCCAGCGGTGCAACTTGCGGTTCAGGTACAATCCCACCGGGTTGATCAGTGCCAGCCCGAAAAAGCCGAACATCGAGTTGATCAGGTAGATGTTGCCTACCTCTCCCTTGCTCAGCAGCGAGGTAAACACGCGGACCGAGATCAGGGCGATCACCATCTGCAGGACCCGGCCCAGCGTTATGACGACGATGTTCTTATTCACCGGCAATACCCCGAGCTACCGTGTCGGCAAAATAATCGCCGGTAAAGGCATACGATGCCTCGCTGGTGAGGAAACCCTTGATGCGCTGCAGGTAACCGAGATACTCGTGGTTCGACATGGCAACCAGATGCTGGTAGAGCGCTGCGAAGTCCTTGAACCGGCGCATGTCGATGAAACAGTCCGAGGGGATGTAGTCGGTTACGTTGTTGGCCCCCAGGTACACCGGAACACACCCCGCAAAGAAACAGTCGAAGATTTTCTCCGTGATGTACCCCGGAATGTCTCTGACGTTTTCGAAGCAGAGACTGAAACGGTACCTGCTGACCACGGGGAGTTTTTCCTGGGCGATTCCCCGGTAGCAGGCATGGAGGTTACGTCTAAAGAAGCGCTTCAGGCCGAGCCTCCTGATCACGCCGGCAAGCTTGGTCCCGGCAAAGAGCAGATCCCACCCTTGGCCGAAAAGATCGAAATCCTCCGGGTGATGGGCCTCGAACCAGGCAATGGCCTTTTTTCTCGTGGTGTACAACTCGCCCGGGTGGCTGGATCTTTTATTATTTGCCATCAGGCACACCAGCTTGTTCTTGTTGCCGCCGCTCAGATCGAAGTCGGTCTTGAACAGAAAAGCGTAATTGACCTTGACCACCTTGTCCCGGTCGACGATGTTGTCGTACCAGGTAAAGACCTTGTCGAAGCTGCCGTATCGGGCGACCTCGAAATTGGCCGGATGGATGGCAATGCTCTCCAGAGCCAGCAAGTAGAATTTTTGCCCCGGCAGCTTCTCGGGAAGTTCGCGGGGCATGTCGTTGTAGATGACGATTTCAGCATCGGAAACCTTGCTGATGTCCGAGGTATTAAGCTCGATACCAGCAGCACCCAGCTTCTCTCTCAACCTGGAAAAGCAGTAGAGACAATCGTCGCGGTCGTAGGCCGGATCGTTGCGCTTGAAGAGATTGTTGTTCTGGTAATAGTCGCTGACGACTATGGCTGCCTTCCTCGTCATGGTCACGTCAGGCCTTCTCGGGGGAGGCGCCCCAGATCGCTTCGAGTATGCTCTCGAGCCGATGCTTATAGATATGCTCGGACAAGGCTCTGGCATGTCCCGCTTCTGCCACGGCGATCCTCTCCTCTTCTTGCGCCAGGTAGTAGCGGATCTGCCCGCTGCAATCCTCCGGGGTGGAATAGACCGCCACGTCAGTGCCTATGGTGAGGTAGCGCTCGAGGCAGGGGACGTAGTTGGTCAACTGGAATCCCCCCGCAAGCGGAATCTCGAAATTGCGTGCTTTCATCTGCTCCACCCGCTTGGGGGAGCGCAGGTAGTGCAAGAGGTTTCTGGGACTGCTCAGGACGAAGCGGATATCGTGGCTGACACTATTGGAAATGTTGAGATTTATCCGGCTGGTCCGGAAGATGGTCTCCATCTCCTCGTTGTCGATACGCCCATTGGGCCAGCCGTGACCGAAACACTCGATCCGGATACCCCATTTGCCCAGGCTCTCCACAAACCACTTCCGGTACTTGGTGGCAGCCCCGATGAACGAGACGTCGTAACGAAAGGCTTTATCCTCTTTGAGTGCCCCGCGATCGGCGAGAAACGGTTGACCGGCCCACTGGGTAAGAATCGGCTCGATGCCGAGCCCCTGGTATTTCGGCACACTCCAGGGGTCGGTGGTGGAGACGTGGGTAAAATGCGGGGCGTAACGCGAGGTAAAGCTTTCAAAGCGCCACTGGTCGTCACCAAACCAGCAGTAGGTGGCGAACTCTTTCCTGAGGGTGTCGAGTGTCTCAAGGGAAAACTGGTCCGTGTAGGGAACAAAGAGGATCAGATCCGGCTTCACTTCGCGAGCCTTGGCCAGCACCACCTCCTGCAGAGGGCCCGGATTGTGGAGGTAGTCGTCGTACCACAGCGGTTCGACATCGGCTACCAAGTCCTGGAGGCAGGGATAGAAGCTGGATTTCTCGATGGAAATGCCGCGCGCGGCGATGCCGTAATCCCACTGCATGAGGACTGCCAAGATTTTCTTGTGCCACCGTGACATTGTTGGAGCCTTTCTAGGTTACCTGCCAAGACTTCTCTTAAAAAAGCTGCACTACCCTTCGGGATCTTTCGGCACAGGACCGGTAGAGCCGGACTGGCTGTGAGCCGCCTGCACCTCGTGCCCGACTGCGAAACCTTGGCTTAAGACAATACTGAAGCGGTCCTTTAAGCGTAAAAACGGCAGTTCAAAGAAACGGTACGACAGGTACGCCGCCACGATGGTTCCGCCCAGAACCAGGACATAGACGAGCCACGCCGCCGGTTGGTTGCCGAAAGAAGACTTCAGAATTGTGCGCAAAAGGAAAATGATGGGCATGTGGTACACGTAAAGCCCGTACGATATCTTCCCAAGAAAATCGCAGAAGGGATTCTCCAGATTTACCAGTGTTCTGGGGTTGGTACTGACGTTCAGGATGATAATTGCAAAGATGACGGAATAGAGTTCATGGTCGATCGACGACATGATGTGTATCGGCTTCCAGATACTCGAATAGAGAAAAATCCCCCAACAAGCAACTTGCGCGGGATATGAGTAGAGGTAGGGAAGAAGCTTCGACTTCTCACGAAGCAGCAAGGCGCCTACTCCGCCAATGGCCATGCAGTCGATCCTGGTCTCGGCAACCAAGGCGTTGAGAGCTTGACTACCAGCCACCGTACAGACAGCTCTGACCGCGAGGTACAGGAAGATAACCCCCAGCAGTGCACGAAGGGCATTCCCACTCTTTTTGATGATGACCGGCCAGATGGCGTAAAACTGTTCCTCTACACCGATGGACCAAAGAGGAGTCAGAGGGGTTGCAACCGTACCCGAAACAGAGGCCACGTTGGCCAGAAGAAACGCATAGAGCGCAAGCTGCTTCGGGGAGATGGCCGGAAATGCCAGCGCCGGCAAGAATTCAGCGGCAACGACTACGCCTATGACAACAAGGTAGTAAAGGGGCCATATCCTTAGGATACGCCTCAGGTAGAACCCCTTCAGGGAAACCGTGGCAGTACGTTTTTTCTCTTCAAGCAGGAGGTAGGTTATCAGGAACCCGCTCAAAACGAAGAAGAGCGTGACGGCATAACTCTGCCAATGCCACTGGTAACGTGGAGAGGGTGGCAGGTCGAACAGGTAAAGGTACTGGCCGGTATGGATCACCACGACCGTCAAGGCAGCTATGGCCCTGATCCCGTTTAAGCCTTTAAAGTAGATCCTATCGGCTGTCATAGTCCATGGTGGAAAGGGTTGTTCTCCGCTACTGCCGTGAAAGGAGGTATCAGAACTTTTTAAAGACGCAGTCAAACTGCCCCAGCGGCCAATCAGCCTGCACAGAAGCATGCTCGAGATCGTAAATTCTTGCCGGAGCGAAGCCGTAATCGTGCATGATCTGGAACAGTCGGAGATATTCTCCAGAATTGCGCGGATTCCGCAGGAACGACATTTCCATGATCACCGTGTCAACTTTGGAAGAGAGGGTAGCGGCTCCTCCTTTGAGGATCTGCTGCTCCACCCCCTCCACATCTATCTTTATCAGGTCGATATGCTCGATTCCGTTGGCGTTGACGAAATCGTCCAAGCGGACCAGGGAGATCTGTTCCGTGTCGATTTTGCTTATGTGCGGGTGCAGGGCACGGTACTCTTCGGTGATTTCCAGCATCGAGTTGGCGCCGTGAAAGGAGGTGATATGCAGGTCGGCCTGCTTTTCTTCATCGAAGAACCCGAGCTTGAAGGTCCGCGAGCGTTCGGCCAGGCCCGTCCTTGCAATATTTCGGACCAAGGTGTCGTAGGTAGAGGTGCAGGGCTCGAAGGAGTAGACCGTAGCCTGAGGGAAGTAGTACAGCATAAGCGATGAAATATCGCCCACATTCGCACCGATGTCGAACACCGTACGTAAGTTTCGATCCATGCCGCGGAGTACCGGTCCGATACCGGGACGCTCGGGTCGAACCAGGTCCAAGATCCCTTTGCGCCAGGGATAGGGGATCATCTTGGCAAAAGACTTCAAAACGCTCACTCAACTTCTCCTTCTTAAACCGTTGACCTTTTCATGAGCCTGACATCTCTCTCTTGAGGGAACTGACTGTGCAGAGACTGCGGAATACGCGAGTTTCCGTGAAAAGATATCGTTATTTCTTTCACGATGTCGTTAATTGCCGAGACCATTTTCGTTATCGCAGACGCGATAAGCAACATCCCGACAAAAATATCGTTATTGCTTCCGCGATGTCGTTAATCGCCGAGACCATTTTCGTTATCGCAGACGCGATAAGCAACATCCCGACAAAAATATCGTTATTGCTTCCGCGATGTCGTTAATCGCCGAGACCATCTTCGTTATCGCTGACGCGACAAGCAACATCCCGACAAAAATATCGTTATTTCTTCCGCCATGTCGTTAATCGCCGAGACCATTTTCGTTATCGCAGACGCGATAAGTAACATCCCGACAAAAATATCGTTATTTCTTCCGCCATGTCGTTAATCGCCGAGACCATTTTCGTTATCGCAGACGCGATAAGTAACATCGCTACAAAAATATCGTTATTTCTTCAGCGATGTCGTTAATTGCCGAGCCCATCTTCGTTATCGCAGACGTGATAAGCAACATCTCGACAAAAATATCGTTATTTCAGCAACACTTCCGTTTCTACCAGCAAGGAATCGATGGAGCTGTATTTCGGCTGGTAGCCTATTCGTGCCGCCCGGCGGTTAACGGAGTAGTAATTATCCTTGTTTCCGGTCGGTGCTACGTGGGCGACATCTCCCTCGATGCGAACCTTGAGGCCGAAGCGCGTGGTGAAGCTGTCCAGGATCTCGAACTTTGCCACGGGCTTCAGGCTGTAAACATCGAACGCCTCGTTCAACTCCGGATGTTCCAGGCAGCACTCAACCAGGGCAACCAGATCGTCGGGATGCACATAATCCCGCATGATGTTGCCGCTCCCCGTCACGAACACCTCGCCGCGCTTCAGGCAGGTTACCACCTCGCACATCAGGTACTTGGTCTCCAGGTCGATGAACCGGCTGAAGTAGCCAAAGACCCGCAAATCGACGATGGGCCGTCCGGAAAGTGCCCGATGCTTGGCCTCCGAGCAGGCTTTGGCCATTCCGTAGTAGTCGCCCATGCCAAGATGGTTGATGTCGAAGCAGGCGCGGGAATCCTCGCGCACCGGCTCGTAGAAATCCTGGCCGTAGGCTGCTCCGCTACTCAGGTTCAGGTAGAGGGTGGCAGGATGGCGTCCCTGGTAGTCGAGCACCAGGTTGTCGAAATGCTCGGTAACCCGGAAGATGCTGGACATCTTCTCGCGCAGCTTTCCCGGATCGCCGATACCGACACAGTTGATGACAACGTCGTAGGAACCCTCGCAAAAGCCTTCGATGGGCAGCACCGGCACCTGCTGTGTGATACCGGCGAGAACCAGGAAGCCCCGTACCCGCTCGGGGGAGCGGGCAAAAAGGGTGAGCCGGTGCCCGGCAGCAGCCAGGCCAACGATAAGACCTTTGGCGATGTGGCTGGTGGCCCCGAGGATGGCGATCCTGTGGTTAGGCTTTGTCATGCTTCGTTCCATGTCGTGGTACTACCGCTCGATCGACCTCACCCCGACAGCCGCAGGGAGAGCATCCGCACGCTAGGCGATGGTCTTGAGCCAGCGCACCGAACGCTGCAGGGCCTCGTCAATCCCCACCGTCACCTGAAGCCCCAGCGTCTTGCGGCACTGGGTATCGTCCGGGATGAACCGCGAACGGTCATCGTTCATCCGCCTGATTTCGATGATGGAGGAAGACTGGGCGTAGCGCTTGATCTTCTCCGCGAGGTCGCCGAGGGTTACGCCGGTCGGGCTGCCGACATTGTAGGCGTGGCCGGGAGTACCGTCGACCAGGATGGCCAGAAGCCAGGCCGCCATGTCGCTCGGGTAGAGGTAGCTGCGTTCCGGCAGTCCGTTGCCGATGATGCGGATGGTCGCATCCTTCAGGGCGTCGCGGAAGAAGTTGTTGATGGCCCACGGCTTGTCCAGTCCCTGGTACGGCCCCATGAAGGCGAAGGGACGCGCAGTCACCACCGGGATCTTGTAGAGGCTCCAGTAGGCGCAGCACAGGGTCTCGGCGTAGCGCTTCGCCTCGGGATAGACGGACATGATGCTATCGCAGCTCAGGGTCCCCGGGCGGGTCTCCGGTATGCGCGCCTCGTCGATGCGCTGGCGCCCGTAGATCTGCCCGGAGCTGAGGTTCAGGATCTTCTTCAGATCCGGGAGCTTCATGGCGGCGTCCAGGAGGTTTGCCGTACCGCGGGTGATGGTTTCCATGGAACCGATCGGATCGGAGGCGTGCTGCCGGTTGTCCGGGGTGGCCGCGGCATGCACAAGATAGTTAACCCCTTCGGGAAGCTCGCGCAGGTAGCGCACGTCCTGGCTGACCAGCTCCAGATCGGCGCGTGCCGCCAGGTGCGGCGCCTTGGCCCGGAAGGCATCCAGGTCGCGTGCTGCGAGGATGAGCCTGGTGCCGAAGCCGTGGTCGTCGTTGAGGTACGAGACCATTTCGGCCAGCCAGGTCCCGACGAACCCGGTCCCCCCCGTCACGTAGACCAGCTGGTTTTTCAGCGGGGCGAGCCGCTCCACCTGGGAAGCCAGCACCTCGGCACAATCAGATCTGAGCATCGCGATTTTATTCTGCATGTGCACCTCTCACCTTGCCGTCGCGCAGTTCCATGGCAACCTCGACGATCTTGTCTTCCTGCCCGCCAACCACGCGCCGCCTCCCCAGTTCGAAGAAGATGTCGCGCGGGTCCACCCCGTACTCCTTCGCAGCCGCCGCCACGTGCTTCGAGAATGCCGAGAACACACCGGCGAGACCGCTCACCAGGCTCGAGCTGGAGATACTGGGGACCACCTTCATGATCTTCTTCTCGACCAGGTCTGCAGCGTCCAGAAGCGGGTAGAGCTCGATGCCGGTGTGGTACCCCATCTTCTCCAGCACGGCTACCAGCACCTCGAGCTGCGCGTTGCCGGCGCCGGCACCGAAGCCGCGAGCCGCTCCGTCCAAAAGCTGAGCCCCGGCCTTCAGGGCGGTCAGCGAGTTGGCGATTCCCATCCCCAGGTTGTTGTGGGCGTGGAAGCCGACCGGGATGTTCAGGTTCGCCACCAGGTGGCTGATGCGGTCCTCCACGTCGTCCGGCAGGTAAGCACCCGCCGAGTCCATGATGATGAGCGCCTCGGCACCGTAGGACTGCATCTTGAGCCCCTCGTCGAGGAGCACTTCCTTGGACGCCATGTGGCTCATCATGAGGACGCCGTAGGCTTCCTTGCCATGCTCGCGGGTCGCCGAGATGTGGCGTTCGGTGACGTCGGCCTCGGTGCAGTGCGAAGCGACGCGCACCACGTCCACCCCCAGTTTGAAGGCAACCTCCAGATCCTTGCGGACCGTGGCGAAGCCGGGGATCACGTGGATGCCGAGCTTGGAACGCGTCAGGTTCTCCCGGGCGGTCTCCAGCATCTCGACGTCCGACAACAGGCTTAAGCCCACCTGCACCGAGGAGGCGCCCAGCCCGTTGCCATGTCCCACCTCGACGATGGGAATGCCCGCCTTATCCGCCGCCTTGGCGTACTCCGCGATGTTCTCCTTGGTGAGCTGGTGCGCGATGGCATGGGAGCCGTCACGCAGCGTTGCGTCACTGATGATCACGTTCTTCATGGATTACCCCCTTTGGGCCGCCAGCGACTTGGCAAACTCCTCCGCGACGGCTATGGCCGCGCAGTTGATGATGTCCAGGTTCCCCGCGTAGGTGGGGAGGAAATCCCCCAGCCCCCTGACGCGAATGGTCATGATGATGCGGTCATTCTCGTAGGTCGGCGGGACCACCAGGTCGTAGCTCGGCACGTAGCGCCGGATCTTGGCGATCATCTCCTCCACCCCCTTGTGGAGGGCCTTCATGTCCGGCTTGGGAACCTTGGCGTAGACGGTGGTCTGCATGTCGATGCAGGGCTCCGCCGGGTTCAGGTTCAGGATCGCCTTGGTTTTCGGGCAGCCGGAGTACATCTGGACCCCCTTCTCGGTGGTCTCGATGTACTCGTCCAGGTTGAGGCGCGTGGCGGGGCCGGCGCTCTTGGAGGAGATGGTGGAAACCACCTCGACGTACTCGACGTTTTTCTGGGTCTGGCCGATCACCCAGGCAAGCGGTATGGAAGCCTGGCCGCCGCAGGTGATCATGTTCACGTTCATTTCCCCGATGGTGTCCTCGAGGTTGATGGCCGGGATGCAGAAGGGGCCGAGCTTTGCGGGGGTGAGGTCGATGGCGACAATCCCCAACTCCTTGAAGATCGGGGCGTGCTTTTCGTGGCTCATCGCAGAGGTGCAGTCGAAAACTATTTCACAGCACTTCGGGTCCTTGACGATGGCGTCGATCCCCTGGTCCGAGACCTTGACCCCGAGGCTGACCGCCTTGGACATGCCGCGCGAGGAGAGGTTGCGACCGATGAACAGGCTGCACTCGAGGTACTCGGACCTCAAGATCTTGATGAGCAGATCGGTACCGATGTTTCCACTACCCAGTATGGCTACTTTGACCTTTTCCATAGTGCTCCTTCCGGTGCCTGAAACACCGAGGTTACAGCTTGTCAAAAACGCGGTTCTTCTGGTACTCGTCCCGGGGCAGGAAGGGGAACATGTCGTCGTAGGGCATGGAGACCATGGTGCCGTCGTCAAGCTTCTTGGAGGCCACCCTCGGGACCAAGAGCTGTTTCGAGGGGGTGATGATTTCGCAGATGACCGGGCCGGTGAGTTCTTTCACCTGGTCCAGCTTGGCCGAGAGCTCGCTCAGGCGCGAGATCTTGACATAGCTGATGCCGTAGGCCTTGGCGATCTTCTTGAGGTCGGGGAAACTCACCCCGGTGGCCGGGCTCTCGCCGATCAGACGCCCCTCCATGAAGTTCCCCTGGGAGTGGCGGATCAAGAGGTACCCGTTGTTGTTGAGCACCATGAGCTTCACCGGAAACTTGTTGTGCACGATGGTCTGCAGTTCCTGCAGGTTCATCTGCAGCGACCCGTCGCCGGTTACGCAGTAGACGTCGCGGCCTGCGCTGGCCGCAGCGACACCGATGGCGCCGGGCATGTAGCCCATGGTGGAGAGGCCGCCGGTGATGATGTGGCGCTGCCCCCGCTTCATCCGGAAGGCCTGGGCGTGCACGTGGAAACAGGAGCCGGTATCCAGGAGGAACAGGTCCCCCTCCTCCATCTTCTCCGAGAAGGCCGTCATGAAGTGGTAGGAGTTGATCCCCTCCTTCTCCTTGAGGTACTCGGGGAGGTCCACCGGGTAATTGCGCTTCCAGCTCTGGGTCTGGTCCACCCAGGCCTGATTTTGGTGCTTGAAGCCCGCAAGCTTGCGGGTCAACCGCTCCAGAAAACAGGCGGCGTCGGCCAGCACGGGGATATCCGGGACGATGGAGGGCTTACGCAGCTCTTCGGGGTCCACGTCCACGATCACCTTTTTCGCGTGCGGTGCGAAGTCCTGGTAGTCGTAGCCGACGAGCCCCACGCCCAGACGACATCCGATGTTGATCATCAGGTCCGCGTTCTGGACCGTGAAGTTTGCCGGGCGGTCGCCGTAGGTACCGGGATGGCCGACGTAGAGCGGATGGTCGTACTCCAGGAGGTCCATCCCCAGGCGGCTCGTCAGCACCGGAATGTTGGTGGCGGTCGCGAAATCACGGGCGGCATCCACCGCACCGGCCAGGCGGACCCCGGCCCCCAGGAGCAGGAAGGGGCGGCGGCTCGAGCGCAACGCCTCGGCCACCTGGTCGACCAGGGCGTCCAGCACTGCGTCGTCAGGCACGGAAGGTTCGGGGGTAAAGCCCGGGTAGTCGTCCGGATCGAAGGAGGCAGCCTGGATGTCGATGGGGCACTCGATCCAGACCGGGCCCACAGGGTGCGACATGGCAATGTGGATGCACTTCTCGACCTCGTACTTCACCTTGTCCACCCGGTCCAGCATCACCGCGTACTTGGTGACCTGCTCGAAGATGGGCAGCGTGTTGAAACCCTGCAGGGCAAACTGGCGCGGCTCGGTGACCGTGGCCTGGGAAACCTTGGACTGACCCGCCACCACGATGCACGGCGAGCGGTCGACGTAGGCCCCCACCACCCCCGTCAGGGTATTGAGGGCGGCCGGGCCAGCGGTGACATAGGCAACGCCCAGCTTGTTGGTGTAGCGGCCGTAGGCGTCGGCGGCCATGGCGGCAGCCTGCTCGTGGTGGCAGCAGACGTACTGCTGTTTGCCGTGGACAAGCAGGGCGTCGGTGAGGGTCATGATCATCCCGCCCGTAATCAGGAACGCGTGTTCGGCGCCCGCCTGGTACAGCCGATCCACGATATAGTCCGCTACTCGCATCCTCATGCTGGAAACTCCTTATCGAAGTGTTGAATGTTTTCCGAGCCTCCCCTCTGCGAGGCTCCTGGCAGCTTACCCCACGAAGTCGTGGATGGTTGCCACCATGTACTCGAGCATCTCGGGTTTCATCCCCGGGTAGACGCCGATCCAGAAGGTGTCGTTCATGATCCGCTCGGTCTCCTTGAGCTCGCCCACCACGCGGAACCCTTCGCCCGATGCACGCATCTCGTCGAAGCAGGGGTGCTTGATCAGGTTGCCGGCGAAGAGCATGCGGGTCTGGATTCCCTTCCTTTCCAGGTGGTTCACCACGTCCTCGCGGCTAAAGCCCGCATCCTTACGCACGGTCAACAGGAAGCCGAACCAGCTGGGCTCGCTGTTTTCGGTCGGCTCGGGGAGCACGAAGCGGTCGGCAAGGTCGTTCAGCCCGTCGCGCAGGAACTGCCAGTTGGCCCGGCGCGCCGCCACGAAACCGGAGAGCTTCTCGAGCTGCGCGCAGCCGATGGCCGCCTGCATGTCGGTCACCTTCAGGTTGTAGCCGAAGTGCGAGTAGACGTACTTGTGGTCGTAGCCGTAAGGGAGCTCCCCGAAGCGCTGGGTGAAGCGGTTGCCGCAGGTGTTGTCGCGCCCCGAGGGGCACCAGCAGTCGCGCCCCCAGTCACGGAACGATTCCACCAGGCGCTTCAAGGTGGTGTCGTTGGTGTAGACCGCGCCCCCCTCCCCCATGGTCATGTGGTGCGGCGGGTAGAAGCTCGAGGTCCCGAGGTCGCCCAGGGTACCGGTGTAGTGCCAGGCCCCCTGGTGGAAGTAGCGCGAACCGAGCGCGTCGCAGTTGTCCTCGATGAGCCAGAGGCCGTGTTTATCGCAGAAGGCTTGGACGGCGGCGAGGTCGAAGGGGTTACCCAGGGTGTGCGCCAGCATGACCGCCTTGGTCTTTGCCGAGCGCGCCGCTTCCAGGAGGGTGACGTCCACGTTGTAGGTGGGCAGCGCCACGTCCACGAACACCGGTATGGCGCCGTACTGGATGATGGGGGCGACGGTGGTCGGGAAGCCGGCGGCGACCGTGATCACCTCGTCGCCGCGCCTGATGCGCCGTTCGCCCAGCTTCGGCGAGGTGAGCGCCATGAAGGCCAGCAGGTTCGCCGAGGAACCGGAGTTGACCAGTGAGGCGTGCTGCACGCCGAGGAACTCGGCGAACTCCTTCTCGAACTTCTCTGCGTAGCGTCCGGTGGTGAGCCAGAAGTCGAGCGAGGAGTCGATCAGGTTGGCAACCTCGCGCTCGTCGAAAACGCGGCCGCCGTAGGAGATGCGCTTGCCGGGAGTAAAGGGGTGTTCGGGTTTGTGCCTGAAGTTGTAGTAATCCACGGCGGCCTTGATGGCGGCCTCGCGGAGCTGTTTTTCTTGTTCTTTCGGGTCGTGCACGTTGGGTCCTCCGTATTTTTCTAGGGCAGTGGCGCGGACCCAGGGGGGGCGTCGAGTGGGACAATGGAACTGATCAAACCAATGAGATTGCCAGCCCTAGTCCCTAGTCCCCAGTCCCTAGCCCCTGAGTCTTTACCCTTCAGCTGGCCTCGTACTCGGCTATCTGGTTGAGGCAGACCTCACGCAGGTCAGCGCCGTCGCGGTAGGCCTTGGTCCAGGCGACGATGCTCTCCAGGGTGCGGGCCAGCGGCCAGCGCGGGGTCCAGCCCAGTTCCAGGCGCGCCTTGGAGCAGTCGAGCTTTAAGTAGTGCGCCTCGTGCGGGTGCTCGCCGTCATCGATCCGGTAGCCGGCTCCCCAGCCCCAGCCGGCACAGAGTTTCTCGACGATCCAGCCAACCGGACGGGCGTCCTCCTCAGCGGGGCCGAAATTGTACCCGGTGGCGAAACGCACCCCCTCCTCGTAGAGGCGTTGTGCCAGGGTAAGGTACCCCGACAACGGCTCGAGCACGTGCTGCCAGGGACGGATGGCGTGCGGGTTGCGAATCTGCACCGCCTCGCCGGCCAGGATCGCCCTGATGCAGTCGGGGATCAGCCGGTCGCCCGCCCAGTCGCCGCCGCCGATCACGTTGCCGGCGCGTGCCGTCGCGACCGCCACCCGGTGTTCCTGGTAGCGGGCGGGGTTGAAGTACGAGGAGCGGTAGCTTGCGGTCACCAGCTCGGAGCACCCCTTGGAGTTCGAGTAGGGATCGTACCCCCCCATCGGTTCGTTCTCGCGATACCCCCAGGCCCACTCGCGGTTTTCGTAGACCTTGTCGGTCGTCACGTTCACCACGGCCCGTACCGACGGGCAGGCGCGCACCGCTTCCAGGAGATGCACCGTCCCCATCACGTTGATCGCATAGGTGTCGACGGGGATCTTGTACGAGTCGCGCACCAGGGGCTGGGCCGCCATGTGGATCACGATCTCGGGCCGGGCCTCGGCCAGTTCGTTTTTCAGGCGTTCCAGGTCGCGCACGTCGGCAATCACCGAGTGAACCAGTCGGTCCACGCCGGCCAGCTCGAAGAGGCTCGGGTTGGTGGGGGGCTCCAGCGCGTAGCCGGTTACCTGCGCTCCCAGCGTGTGCAGCCACAGCGAGAGCCAGGCCCCTTTGAAGCCGGTGTGCCCGGTGAGGAAAACTCTTTTTCCGTGCCAGAAGGCACGCATCGATTCAGCTGCGTGATCCATCGGTTACCACATCTTCCAAGGAGCCTTGCCGTTCTTCCAGAGCTCCTCCAGGTTGTTCTTGTCCCTCAGGGTGTCCATCGGTTGCCAGAAATCGTGGTGCTTGAATGCCATGAGCTCACCGCTCGTGGCGAGCGACTCCAGCGGTTGTTTTTCAAAGACGGTCGCGTCGTCGGAGATCAGGTCGAGCACCTCGGGTTGCAGCACGAAGAAGCCGGCGTTGATCCAGGCCCCGTCGCCGCGCGGTTTCTCCAGAAAACTCGTCACCTGGTCCCCCTCCTGGATGCCGAGGGCGCCGAACTTCCCCGAGGGCTGGGTGGTGGTCAGGGTGGCCAGCTTGCCGTGCGACTTGTGAAATGCGACCAGTTCCGGGATATTGATGTTCCCGACGCCGTCGCCGTAGGTAAGCATGAACGGCTCACCGTCCAGGTACTCCGCCACCCGTTTCACCCGGCCGCCGGTCATGGTCTCGGCACCGGTATCCACGAGCGTTACCTGCCAGGGCTCCGCGGTGTGCTGGTGGATGATGCGCTGGTTCGCGTTGCGGAAGTCGAACGTCACGTCCGACTCGTGCAGGAAGTAGTGGGCGAAGTACTCCTTGATGGCGTACCCCTTGTAGCCCAGGCAGATTACGAAGTCGTTGAACCCGTAGTGGGAATAGATCTTCATGATGTGCCACAGGATCGGCCGGCCGCCCACCTCGATCATCGGCTTGGGCTTGAGGTGGGACTCCTCGCTGATCCTGGTTCCGAAACCGCCTGCCAGAATGACAACCTTCATCTAGTCTCCTCCGATACCACTAAATCTGCTCATCGCGGCTCTGTTTCACAGGCACCGCGACGAAGCGAGAATCGATTCTTTCATTGAGTGCAGCGTAATCCTCCAGGAGCGTTTCCAGCCTCCCTTTCAGGTTTTCCAGCAGAACTTCGACACGATCCGTTTCCATCGAAACCTCGCAGCTTGGAGTCTGGGATGTAAGCCTACTTCGGGTACTTCTCTTCAGTTTCCTTTATGCGGTAGACCCCGGGATGTATCTCGGTATCAGCACGGTGTGCCGACAGATCCGCAGCTACGGAATCAATTCTTTGCCAAGTCGTTCCTCGACGTCGTCGATCTTCTTGCTCAACACCCCGATTGCAAGGGTGTTTTCCGGACCAACCGTTGTCGACTCAGACAGAAGATTTCTACTGTTTAGCCGCTCCCCTTGTTTTGCCGGGCCCCGTGGTCCAGAAGATCGTCTCCGGGTCCGCACCGAGTCTTAGCAATTCCTCCTTCAGTGCATCTCCCCGCTTGAGCGAGGTGATCACGATCCGGTGGTTGCCGGAGAGCAGACCTATGGCCGGCGTCACCACCTGGCGCCCCATGAACTTGCGTCCCGAGTTGCCGGTATCCATCGCGAGCTCCAGTTCCAGCCCCACTTCCGTGAGCGAAAGGTAGGCGATCTCCGCCACCTCGTCGATGCCGCAGAAGGCAACCCCCTTGATCCCGTCCGACGCGAGTTTGCGGAAGAGCTTCAGGTAATCCTGGCGCGCCACGGTGTAGAGCCCGGTGAAGTAGCTTAAGTGCTGGTAGGCGAGGCGGCTCTTCTCGGCGAAGCCGGACGGAGTGAGGAGGTAGGCGTAGCGGTTTTTGGGGAAGCTGGTGACACGGACAAAACCCTTGGCGACCAGGTTCTTGAGGTACGAGTTGACCAGGCCGAGGGCGATCCCCAGGCGCCGGGAGAGCTCGCGCTGCGAGAGCTGATCCGAACCCGAGATCTCAGAGAGGAGCAGGAAGGAACGATAGGTATCGAGGACCTTTTCTTCTTCTTTGTTCATCCGGCGAACATACAGGAAATGCGAACTTTTGACAATACAAAACCTGGTTTTGCCACGGAGACACGGAGTACACGGAGAAAGGCGTTACGCCCCGATCTTCGAGGCTCTGTTGCTGGCACTTGAGCGATTCGTGTGGGGGGTGCTGATTAACTTCAAGTCAGCGCTGCTGAAAAAATGAAAGAAGAGATTTGTTCTCAAACTGGCTGATGTCAGGCTGACACTCTGCTCTCTTGGTTTTCTCCGGGGTTCTCCGTGGCTCCCTGGCTACCCCACCTCAAGCAGTTTCCGGTAGATGTCGACCAGGGTCTTGCCACGTGCCTGCCAGGAATGCGCCTCCACGGCCCTCTCCCGTCCCTCCGTAGCCAACTCCTCGCGCAGCTCACGATCGCCGGCGAGCCTTCCGATGGCATAGGCAAGCTCGGCGACATCCCCGAATTTTGCGTACAGCGCCGTATCTCCCAGGATCTCCCGGTTCACCGGCGTGTCGAACACCACGCAGGGAAGCCCGCAGGCCAGGTAGTTGAACAGCTTGCCATTGGCCTCGGTAAGCGAGATCTTCGGGGAAACCGCGACATCGGCCACGCTCAGATAGAGGGGCGCCTGGTCGTAAGGGATCTTCCCGGTGAAGGTCACCTGGTCGGCAACTCCCAACGCCTCGGCCTTCTGGGGATAGTTCCCCTCGGGAAAACCCATGATGAGGAAGTGCAGGTTCGCTCCCTGCTGTTTCAAAAGTGCCGCGGCCTCCAGGAGCAGGTCGACACCCTGGTAGCTGTTCAAAAGCCCCAGAAAGCCGACCACCGGCCGCCGGGACGGCAACCCCAGGCGCTCTTTCAGCGCAGCCACCGCCTCGCGGGGTGCCGGGGCGAACACCTCGGTATCCACGCCGTCGATGAGTGCCTGCACTTTCCCGGTTGGCACCCCCTCCTTTACCAGCACGTCGACTGTCGGGCCGGCGCTCGCGACGATGAAGTCGGAGCGGCGGTTGATCCAGCGCTCCAAGAGCGCGAAGCAGTTCTGTAAAAGCGACCCTTCCCTCACGAAGCCGTGGTCGGTGATCTCGCCGGTCAGGCTCCCCTGGCAGTCGAACACCATCGGGACACCCAAAAGCGGTTTCAACAAGGCGCCGATGAAGGCACCTTCGTGCAGGTGGGCGTGGATGAGCTGCGGCTTGAAGCGGCGGGCAACCCGCCAGGCCTTGTAAAGGAGCAGGAGGTCGAGATAGGGCTTGTGCCAGGAAGGGCCGGCCTCGAGCTTGCCGTACCAGGGAATCCGAGGGATCCGGAAGATGGGGAATCCGGGGAGGTCACGTCCGATGGGGTAGGTCACCAGGCACAACTCGACACCGAAGGGGATGACGGCGCGCGCCTCCTCGAAGATGCGCACGTGGCAGCCCCGGTCGGCGAAGAAGGGGGTGGGCGCCAGCACCAGGACTCTCAGCGGCTCAGCCAAGGTTTATCTTTTCCTTGATGTTGTAGATAGGCTTGCCCTGGGCCTCGTAGTAGGTACGGGCGGAGAGCTCCGCCAAAAGCCCCAGCACGATGAACTGGATCCCCATGAAGAGCAGAAAGGCGGTGAGGATCAAGAGCGGGTTGCGGTTCATGTTCATCTGCTCGAAGAACTTCATGTAGAGGGTCGCCCCGCCGGTCAGGAAACCGGCAAAAAGGGTGTAGATCCCCCAGCGGCCGAAGAGCTGGATCGGCTTGGTGGAGTAGGAGAGCAGGAACTTGACCGTCATCAGGTCGAGGATCACCTTCATGGTGCGCGAGATGCCGTACTTGCTGACGCCGTGCAGCCTCTCGTGGTGCCGCACCGGCATCTCGGTGACCCGGGCGCCGACCTGGTGGGCCAGCGCAGGCACGAAGCGGTGCATCTCACCGTAGAGGTTCACGTCCTCGAGCACCTCGCGGCGGTAGGCCTTCAGGGTGCAGCCGTAGTCGTGCAGGTGCACCCCCGTCATGCGCGAGATGAAGCCGTTGGCCAGGATCGAGGGGAGCCGGCGATTGATGAAGGTGTCCTTGCGGTCCTTGCGCCAGCCCGAGACCACGTCGTACCCCTCGTCGATGCGCGCGAGCAAGAGCGGGATGTCCAGGGGGTCGTTCTGCAGGTCGCCGTCCATGGGGATCACGACGCGGCCTTTTGCGTTGTCGAAGCCGGCGGCCATGGCGGCGGTCTGTCCGAAGTTGCGGCGCAGCTTCACCACCTTGACGCGCGGATCGCTACTGGCGGCGAGCTTCAGCCCGGCATAGGAATTGTCGGAGGAGCCGTCATCCACCAGGATGAGTTCATACTCGAGCCGGGTGTCGGCAAGCGCCTCGGAAATCCGGGCGCACAGGACGGGGATGTTGTCCTCTTCGTTGTAAATGGGCACTACGATACTGAGATCCACACGACACTCCATTCTGCAGCGAATAAAATCGGAAATAATGCCCTAAAGCTTTTCTTCAAAGCCCTTCACGCACCTGACTTCGATGCCGCTTGCGTCGCAGACCTGTCGCCTGAAACGCGGGCGCGTAAGCCCCGCCAGCATGCCTGCCCCGTACACCAGGTGCAGGGCGGGATAGACCAGCAAAAGCCACGGGAAAAGCCGCCAGTCGCGCCCACTCCAGCTCCCCGCCAAGCTCGCCGCCCCCATGAGCGCCAGGTAGCACAGAAACGGAAAGGCAAACTCAAGGGTCCCGAAGGGGATGAGCAGCAGGTAGAGCAGCAGAAACACCGGAGCCAACGAGGTGGCTTTCAGCTTCCCGGCGACCACGGTCTGCTCGCCCCGCCCGCGCCCGTAGCCGAACATCTGCCTCAGGTAGGCGCGGAAGGTGGCCCGCTGGCTGCGCTGAACGGCGAGTTCCGGGTCGTGCACGAGGTGGTGCCCGGCGTGCTGCAGCCGGTCCATCAACTCGTTCTCTTCGTTAGGGTAGAGCCGCTCGTCCAAGCCGCCCTGCGCCAGGTAGACCTCGCGCCGGAAACTCAGGTTGCACAGGATCAGCTCGCTGTCGCTGCTCAGGCGCGCCTGGCCCGCCTTGCGGTAGCGGTTACGCACCCCGCCGGCCCCCACCACCGAGCCGAATGCGGTCCCGATAGCTCTCTGCAGCGGTGTATCGGTCGCCGGCGTAAGCGAGGGCCCACCCACCCCGGCCACCCGGGGATCCTCGTAGTGCGCCACCGCCCGTTCCAGGAAACCGGGATCCACCTGGGAATCGTCATCGAGAAAAAACAGGATCTCCCCACCAGCCCTTTGGGCCGCCTGGTTGCGCTGCGCGCTCGGCAGACAGCCGTAGGCCACCAGGACCTCGAAACGCTCCGGGGGGTAACTTACCCGCGTGAGCCCGGCCAGGGCCCGGACGTCGCCTCCCGGCTTGCGGGGTATGATGATGGAGACCTTGGGAAAATTCATCGGGAATGGAACGGATGCGCCGTCGGCGGCCCTCCGCTAGTTCTCCACGGCCTTGACGCGGTCGTACCGAAAGGTGCGATGGCACCCCACCGAACAGCCGCCTCCGCTTGGCGTCGTGTTGAAGCGGATCGGGATCTCCCAGGTTCCGAAACCGGGCGCCTTGGGGTAAATCAACCGGTCCTGCTGTGAGGCGTGCGGGCTGTGGCACATCCGGCAGGAACGCCCCTTGCCGGGACTGTTGACGTGGACCGCATGCAGGTTGCGGGTTCCGTTGCGGAAATTGGTCGCCTTGTCGGTGACGCTCTCCGAGACCAGTGCGGGCTTGTGGCAGGTAAAGCAGAGCGGGAAGGCGTCTTCGGAAAAGGGACGGTACAGGGTAGTCGGCAGGTCGGCCTTCAGGATTTTCCGGTAGGACGAGCCGTGCACCGCATGACAGCTGGCGCAGTCGCCGCTGGCCACCGGTTTGTGCACCGACTTCCCGACGGCAAGCTTCGGATCGTGGCAACTGAAGCAGAGCTGGGAACCCGGTTTTTTCAAAAGCGAGCGCACCCCGGACTGGTGGGCGTCGTGACAGGAGAGGCATTCGCCCTTGGCAACCGGAGGATGGCCGTGGCTGGCACCGGTGAATTGTTCCTTGGGATGGCAGCGGAAGCAGAGCTGCGGCACGGCGTCCTTCAAAAGGGCCTTGTTCTCCGAGGCGTGCGGCAGGTGGCAATCGTAGCACTTCCCTTCGGCCACCGGCTTGTGCAGCATCGGCTTGTCACTTTTCAGGAGGGTGCTGTGACACTGCAGGCAGAGCTTGTCCTTCTGGACGATGAATCCCATGCTCCCCTTGTCCAGCGGGTGGTCGTCGGAAAACTGCTTGTGACACTTCAGGCACTCGCCGTCGGCTACCGGCCGGTGGGCCACTTTCCCCTCACCGAGACCGCGATGGCAGGCGCTGCATTTGAAAGGCTCCGCCCCGGCCAAGGCCGGGACGAAGCTTACGGCGAGGAAAAGTAAGGCTGCTACCCAATGTGCGGTGCGGGACTTTTGCATGGTGTCAAACGGCCCCTCTGGCAAGACTACTTACCGTAGCTGTGCAGACCGGACAGGAACAGGTTAACCCCGAGATAGCAGAAGATAGTCGCAGCAAAGCCGATCACCGAGAGGATGGCGGCACGACGCCCAACCCAGCCGCGGGTGATGCGGGCGTGCAGGAAGGCCGCGTAGACGAACCAGACGATGAGCGACCAGGTCTCTTTCGGGTCCCAGCTCCAGTAGGTGCCCCAGGCGTAGTTGGCCCAGGCAGCGCCGGTCACGATCCCCAGGGTCAGAAGCGGGAAGCCGATCATGATCGCCTTGTAGTTGAGGTCGTCCAGCACCTTGATGGCCGGGAACATGGAGAGGATGCCGCCCGCCTGAGCAGAACTGCCACCCTCCATTTTGTCGCGGATCAGGTACATGATCGAGATGCCGCAGGCGACCGCGAAGGCGGCGTAACCCAGGAAGCAGGTGATCACGTGGTACATGAGCCAGTTACTCTGCAGGGCCGGCACCAGCGGCTCGATGCCGCTATCCAGGCCGAGCTGCGCCCAGGCCATGCCGAAGAGCGCGAAGGGGACCACGAAGGCGCCCACTGCGCGGTACTTGTACCTGAAGTCGATGATCATGAAGATGAGGATGATGGTCCAGGAGAAGAAGACCACCGACTCGTACAGGTTGGAAAGCGGCGCGTGGCCGTGCCCCTGGTCGTAGGACTCCTTCCAGCGCATCGCGATGGCCGCGGTCTGTACCACGAAGCCAAAGAGCGCGGCGTAGGTGCCGGCCAGACCGACCGCCTTGGTCTTGGAAGCCAGGAAGGCGAAGAATATGCAGGTCGAAACCATGTAGGTGACCATGGTGATGTTGAACAACATGGAACTGGACATACGTTAGTACCCTCCGGTGTAGTCAGTTGACAGTTGAAGGGGGACAAACCCCCCGGAGACTTATCATTTAAGCTTCTGGACCAGTTCGTCGAAGGTCAGTTCGAAGCCAGTGGGGTTCTTGCTGGCGGAACCGGCCAGAGTCACCGCGCCGTCGGAGACCCGCGCCCAGATGCGTTTATGCGACATGAAGAAGGCCATGATGATGCCCACCACCATCAGGAAGCAGCCGAGCCAGACCACCCAGACACCCGGGTCCTTGGCGACCTGCAGACCGGTGAAGAACTTCTGGTCCATGCCGTCCATGGTGATGATCAGGTCCCCGCCGTGCTGGGAGTTGAAGGCCTCGTACTTTTCACTGAGGATCACGAAAGGCTGGGGCTTCCCGCCGGCCGGGGTGAACTCGACCTGGGCGCCGGGGCCGTCGAAATCTTTCATGAAGGGACGTACGTCAGCGGTAGCTTCCATGATGGAGAGGAAGGCACCGCCGGGGAGTGCCAGGCGCTCGCCCTGGCGGGCGGTCAGCTTGATGGGTGCACCACCTTTGCGGTCACGCACCGAGATGTGGTAGGTGGCACCCTCGTCGGACGGGCCGTAGCTCGACTGGTAGAAGGTGATCCCTTTGTAGGTAAGCGGCTCGTTCACGATGGTGGGGATGTTCACGTACCCCGGCACCGGCTGGCCGTTCTCCAGGACAGTCAGGATGCTCTTGAACTCCTTCGGGGCCCCGGTGTCGTAGAAGGTGACCGTGAACTTCTCGCAGCGCACGTTGAAGCCCAGGTTGACCATCTTGCCGCTGCGGGTCTGCACCTCGCCGATGCTCCCACCCTCGGGGATGTTCACGTACCCTTTGTAGCCGAAGAAGGAGCCGACCAGCGCGCCGATGAAGACGATGATGATGGAGAAGTGCACCACGTAGACCCCCAGCCGGGAGAGCCGGGACTTCTCCGCGTACAGGTGGTACTCGCCGTCCTTTTCGGTGACGGTCGCGCTGGCGAACTCGGACTTGAGGAACTCGGCCATCTTGTCCTTGAGCTGGTCCTTGGTTCCCGAGATTTTCAGTTCCTTTACCGCGGAAAGCGACTTCTCGAAGCGCTCGTCCAGTACCAGCACCGGTTCGAACACGGTCTTCCAGACGCGGGGGAGCCGCTTGATGGAGCAGCAGATCAGGTTCAGGGTGAGCATGTAGAGGAGCAGGATGAACCACCAGGAGTGGTACATGTCGAAGAAGCCCAAGGTCGAGTAGATGCGGATCTTGGTCTCGCTCAAGGTGGCAAGGTATTCACGCGAGGGCCCCTGCATGACGATGGTGCCGATGATCGAGGTGAGTGCGAGGCCGATGAGGAGGAAGATGCTGAGTTTCAAGGAGCAGAAGAAGTCCCACACCTGATACGCAAAACTGTTTTTATTTGTTGTCAAGGCAGTCTCCCAAAGAGGTTATGTGCTGCTACTGCTGAATCAAGCTTGCCATTATAGTCAAATTGCGAATAAGCGCAAAAGAAAAAAAATTGGGGAGTTCTCTTAGAACGCAAAAAAGGGATAACAGCCTGAGCTGCTATCCCTTTTCTCCTACTTACCCCTGTCAGGGATTACTTCTTGTGGCACTCACCGCACTTGGTCGGGCCGGCTTTCTTGTCTGCATGGCAGCCTTTGCAGAGCTTGTGAGCCACGTCCTTGTCGATGGCGATCTTAGCGGGAGCCCCTTCGTGGCAGGCTTTGCACTCCATTTTGGTGCTGTGTGCCTTGTGGTTAAAGGTCACGTTGCCGTTTTTAGCGGGGTACACCACGGAATCCGCAGCGAAGGCGGATACAGCAAATGCGAGCGTCAAAGCTACTGCAGCGATCATTTTGGTCATCAGCTTTCCCTCCATAGGTAATTGGTATGCAGGAAAGTATACAAGCCGGTGCGGGTTGTCAAGCAAAAAGGCCGCAAATGCACGCTTAGTGGGGCTTTGCCGCCTGGAGCGCCGCGTCTTTTTGTTCCACCTCGGCGGCCATCTTGTCGCGGTAGGCGACGAACTTGGCGGCGAGGTCCGGGTGCTGCAGGGCGAGGATCTGGATCGCGAAGAGTCCGGCGTTCTTGGCACCGGCCTTGCCGATGGCCATGGTGGCGACCGGAATGCCGCCGGGCATCTGGACCATGGCGTAGAGGGCGTCGATGCCGGAGAGTGCGCCGCCCCCCATGGGAACGCCGATGACCGGCAGGGTCGTTTCAGCAGCGATCACCCCGGCTAAGTGTGCGGCCATGCCGGCTGCGGCGATGATCAACTGGACGCCGCGGCCGGATGCCTCGGCGGCGAGCTGCGCCGTGCGCTTGGGGGAGCGGTGCGCCGAGGAGATGCGCATCTCGAAGGGGACGCCGAAGTCGGTGAGGATCTTGGCGGTCTCCTCCATGGTGGGGAGGTCGGAATCGCTGCCCATGACGATGAGAACGAGTGGATTGCTCATAGTTATCACTCCTTGAAAATCAAAAGCGGCCCCGTGGCAAAAAAGGGCGGTTTCGGTCTACCGGTTGATCGCCTTGGCGCCGATGTCTTTGCGGTAGTGCACCTCGGGCCAGGAGATCTGCGCCACACCCTGGTAGGCACGCTCGATCGCCTCGGGTACGGTGTCGCCGAGCGCGGTTACGCCCAGGACCCGGCCGCCGTTGGTAAGGACGCCACCCTGGTCGCTCTTGGTCCCGGCGTGGAACACCACCAGATCCTCGACCTTGGCAGCCTCGCTCAAACCGGCAATCCGGTCACCCTTTTTGTAGTCGCCGGGATACCCGCCGGCCGCCATCACCACGCAGACCGCCGCCTTGTCATGCCACTCGATCTCGATACCGGAGAGGTCTCCGTTGGCGACCGCGAGAAGTACCGGCACGATGTCGGACTTCATGCGCATCAAAAGCGGTTGGCACTCGGGGTCGCCGAACCGGGCATTGAACTCGAGGGTCTTCACGCTCTCCCCGTCGATCATGAGGCCGGCGTAGAGGACACCACGGTAGGTGCGCCCCTCGGCCGCCATGCCGTCGACGGTGCGCCGCATCACCTCGGCCATCGCCTTCTCGTGGATGGCGGGGGTCACCACCGGAGCGGGAGAGTAGGCACCCATGCCGCCGGTGTTGGGCCCCTGGTCGCCGTCATAGACCGCCTTGTGGTCCTGGGCACTCGCCAGCGGGATGATGTTCTTGCCGTCGGTGAAGGCCAGGAAGGAAGCCTCCTCCCCTTTCAGGAACTCCTCGATGACCACGCGCGAACCGGCCGAGCCGAAGGCGTTGCCGGAGAGCATGTCGGTGACTGCGGCCACCGCTTCTTCGCGGTTCTGGGCGATGATGACCCCTTTACCCGCCGCCAGGCCGTCGGCCTTGATGACGATGGGCACCCCGGTCTGGTCGATGAAGGCGATCGCATTATCCACCTCGGTGAAGACGCCGTAGGCGGCGGTCGGCACCTGGTACTTGTGCATCAGGTCCTTCGAGAAGGCCTTGCTCGCCTCGATAAGTGCCGCGTTCTTGCGCGCGCCGAAGGCCTTCAGGCCGTTCTCTTCGAAGAGGTCGACCAGCCCCAGCGAGAGCGGGAGTTCCGGGCCGACCACCGTGAGATCGATCCCCTTCTCCTTGGCAAAGGCCAGAAGCGCCGGCAGGTCGTCCACCGCGATGTTCACGTTCTCGGCGAGCTGCGCGGTGCCCGGGTTCCCCGGGGCGCAGTACAGTTTTTTAACCAGCGGGGACTGGGCGATCTTCCAGACCAACGCATGCTCCCTGCCGCCGCTGCCAATTACCAGAATGTTCATGACTTCTCCTTGTAAAGGCAGGGGCTAGGGATGGGGGGCTAGGGACTGGAAGAAACGGTTCAATTTCCGTTTTCTCACCTGTTCGCTAGTCCCTGCCCCCTGGCCCCCAGTCCCTGGTTCTTAGTGCCTGAAGTGCCTCATCGAGGTGAGCACCATGGCGATGTTGTGCTCGTCGGCGGCGGCGATGACTTCGGCGTCACGCATGCTGCCGCCGGGCTGGATCACCGCGGTGATGCCGGCTGCTGCCGCGTTGTCCAGACCGTCACGGAACGGGAAGAAGGCGTCGGACGCCATCACGGCACCCTGGACCGGGATCCCGGCGTGCTCGGCCTTGATGGCGGCGATGCGTGCCGAGTTGACCCGGCTCATCTGTCCCGCACCCACGCCGACGGTGGAGTTGCCGCGGGCATAGACGATGGCGTTCGACTTCACGAACTTGGCGACGCGCCAGGCGAAGAGCAGGTCTTCCATCTCCTTGTCGGAGGGGCTTCTCTTGGTCACCACCTTGAGCTGCTCGAAAAGCGCCAGGTCCGCGTCCTGCACCAGGATGCCGCCGTTGACGCGCTTGAAATCGAGGCGGGAAGCCGGGGTCTCGGGCCAGAAGCCGCACTCCAGCAGGCGTACGTTCTTCTTGGCAGCCACCACCTCGCCGGCAGCCTCGGAGACCTTGGGAGCGATGATCACCTCGACAAACTGGCGATCCACGATGGTGCGGGCGGTGATCTCGTCCAGCTCGCGATTGAAGGCGATGATGCCGCCGAAGGCGGACTCGGTATCGGTCTTGTAGGCCGCCTCGTAGGCCTCGAGGATATTCTCGCCGAGTGCCACTCCGCACGGGTTGGCGTGCTTCACGATGACGCAGGCCGGTCCCTCGCTGAACTGCTTCACGCACTCGAGCGCCGCATCGGTGTCGGCGATGTTGTTATAGGAGAGCTCTTTGCCCTGCAGCTGGCGCGCGGTGGAGATGGAGGCCTCCTTGGCCCCCTTCTCGACGTAGAAGGCGCCCTTTTGATGGGGGTTCTCGCCGTAGCGCATCCCCTGGGCCAACTGGTACTGCAGGGTGAGGGTCTGCGGGTAGGGGGCTACCTCCGCCTGGAGACGCGCGCCGAGCCAGTTGGAGATGGCACCGTCGTAGGCCGCGGTATGCTGGTAGACCTTGACCGCCAGTCGGAAGTTGGTCTCGCGGGAGACCGCCCCACCGGAGGCCTGCATCTCGTCGAGCACCGCCTGGTAATCGACGTGGTCCACGATGACGGTGACGTCGCGGTTATTCTTGGCGGCGGAGCGCAGCATGGTCGGGCCGCCGATATCGATGTTCTCGATGGCGTCTTCCATGGTGCAGTCTTCCTTGGCAACGGTCGCCTCGAACGGGTAGAGGTTCACCACGACCATGTCGATCGGCTCGATGCCGTGCTCCTGCATCTTGGCGACGTGTGCCGGGTTCTCCCGCATGCCGAGGATGCCGCCGTGCACCTTGGGGTGCAGCGTTTTCACCCGGCCGTCCAGCATCTCGGGGAACCCGGTGAACTCGGAGACGTCCTTCACCGGGACGCCGGCGTCGCGCAAAAGTTTCGCGGTGCCGCCGGTGGAGAGGATCTCGACCCCATACCCCGAGAGGGCCCGGGCGAAATCCAGCACCCCGGTCTTTTCCGATACGCTGATGAGCGCACGACCAATCTTTGCCATGAAAAGCTCCTTTTATACCTGATGATGTAGACCAAAATCGAAGAGCGCCGGTGCCACGAGACACGGAGCGCACGGAAAAAAGCGAAAACAGACGGCCAACGGGCTACGACTCAGCACAGAGGACGCTGAGGGAAAAACCAGAGGGGCACAGAGGAAAACCCTACGTCTTTGGGTTTTGCAGCTACCCGGCGTTCTCCTGCCTCTTGGTGTAAGGAGACACCAGAGATTCTTTGTGCCTTTCTCCGTGACCTCCGTGCCTCCGTGGCGAAATCTGCCTCTAGTCGAAATCGAGGTTGGCGAGGAAGCGTTTCTCGAAGGCGGCGGTTCCCGACAACGGGAGCACCTTGATCTTCTCGGTAAAGGCTTCCAGCTCCCCGCGCCCCTCGGGCTCCACCAGGAAACGCTCGACCCCTAAAAGCGCACCTTCCCTGATAAAACCTGAGATTATTACCATGCTTTCGTTGAAAACTCCAACGGTTTTTAGGACCTGAGGCGCCAGCACGGCGCCGAACGAACCGGTCAACACGACCTCGGCAAGATCCTCGAATCTGAGCCCGGCTCGCGCCAGCAGGATCTCCATCCCCGCCTTGAGCGCCCCCTTGGCAAGCTGCAGGGCACGGACATCCTCCTGGGTCAGGTAGACCGTCGCCTTGGCGTCGCGGTGCAGCACAAAAGCCGTCCCCCCGTCGATCTGCTGCACGCGGTTCGCAAGGTTGGAGGCGATCTCCTCGGGAGGCCGAATCCGCCCGGTGCGGTCAAGAACGCCGTTTTCCAGCAGCGCCGCGACCGCCTCCAGCACCCCGGACCCGCAGATGCCGCGCGCCGCTACCCCGCCGATGGTGGCAAGCTTCAACCTCTCCCCTTCCAGGGAAACCCCGGCGATGGCTCCGGGCAGCGCGGCCATGCCGCAGCTCAGGTTTCCCCCTTCGAAAGCGGGACCTGCCGCCGCGGAGGTCGCCAGGTAGCGCGTACCGTCGAAGAGCGCCATCTCGGCATTGGTACCGAGATCGAGGTAGAGGGTGCCCGGACGGGCGCTGTGGCGGCACCCGTAGAGAAAGGCGACCAGGTCGCCCCCCACGAAGCCGCTGGGAAGGGGAAACAGAAAGGCCGGCAGGTCGCGCTGCCAGCCGAGCTCTGCGGTGGTCGTTTCCCGGGCGGCGCTGAACTGGGGACGAAACGGGGGATAGGCAAGCGAGGCGCTCGGCAACCCCAGGGCGATCTGCTCCATGGCGGGGTTCCCCGCAACGGCGACGCAGGCAAGCTGCCGGGGCTGGGCGTCGACCCGCGCCAGCAACTCTTCGGCCATGCGCTCCATCTCGGTGGCGAGAGAATGCTGCAATGCGGCGAGCACCGTGGGGTCGGCGGCCGCCTGGAGGCGGGAGAGGACATCGGCGCCCCAGGGGCGCTGCGGGTTCAGGGAAGAGGTTGCGGCAAGGCGCGCAGCGCTGGCCAGATCGACCAGGGACGCGGCTATGGTGGTGGTACCGAGGTCGAAGGCGACCCCGAGGGGGCTAGTAGAAGTCAAGGAAGCTGCCGTCATGAGGCTCCACAACGCCGATGCAGGCGGCGAAGGCACCCGCGTCCGCGCTCGACGCTAAAAACTCCTTGGCACCGTTGGGCGGCAGGGCGATGAGCAGGCCGCCGGAGGTCTGGGGATCGAAAAGCGGCAAGAGCCGGTCATCGACCACGCCGGAGATGAGGTGGGAGTAGTGGTCGCGGTTTCTATAGCAGCCGGCCGGGATGAGCCCGTCGAGGATCAGCTCCTCGAGGCCAGGGAAGACGGGAACCTGGTCCAGCTCGATCCTGAAGGTGACGTTGGCACCCACGGCCATCTCGCAGGCATGCCCGATGAAGCCGAAACCGGTGACGTCGGTGGCGGCACTGGCACCGGCGGCCAGCATGCGCTCGGCGGCAGCGGCGTTCAGTTGGGTCATCCAGCGGATCGCCTCAGCCTCCAGCGCCTCGGAGATCATCTCCGCCTTGATGGCGGTGGAGACGATGCCGGTCCCCAGCGGCTTGGTGAGCACCAGAAGGTCGCCGGGACGGGCGGTCGAGTTGCGCACCAGGCGCGCCGGGTCGATAAGCCCGGTAACCGCAAGGCCGTACTTCAGCTCCTGGTCCTCGACCGTGTGGCCACCCACCAGGCAGGCCCCCGCCTCCTTGAGTGCGTCGGAACCGCCGGCCAGGATGGCGGCCAAGACCGAGTTGGGGAGCGAGCAGGCCGGGAAGAAGGCGAGGTTCATGGCGGTGACCGGCTTGCCACCCATGGCATAGACGTCGGACAGGGCGTTCGCTGCGGCGATGCGGCCGAAGTTGAACGGGTCGTCCACCAAGGGGGTGATGATGTCGGTGGTCTCCACCAGGGCGAGGCTCTCCCCAATGCGGTACACGCCCGCATCCTCGGCACCCTCCACCCCCACGATCAGGTTCGGGTCATCCGAGCGAGTCAAATCGGCAATGGCTTCTTCCAGGCCCGCCGGGCCCAGCTTGGCGGCTCAACCGGCCGCCTGCACCATTTGGGTGAGCCTGATTTTTTCGGTCATGCGTTTGCGTCCTCTGGTTGATCGGACCTCTGTCTGCCCGATCTGCGTGTTACCTCAGGTAAATACGCGGCACCCTCTTGCTGATGCCGCAGAATATCTCGTAGGGGATGGTGCCGGCAGCCTCGGCGAGTTCCTCGGCGCTGATGCAGCCGCCCCGGGGGTCCGGCCCCAAGAGGGTCACTTCGTCCCCCACGGTCACCCCGGCGATGTCGGTCACGTCGAGCATGATCCAGTCCATGCAGACCGTCCCCGCCACCCGCGCCCGTTTTCCCCGCACCAATGCCTCGCCCTTGTTGGTAAGCGAGCGGTTGTAGCCGTCGGCGTAGCCGATGGGTACGCTGGCGATGAGCCGCTTCTCCGGCGCGGTGTAGCGCCTGCCGTAACTGATACTGGTCCCCGGCTCCACCCACTTGAGCATCGCCACTACGCTCTTCAGGCGCATCACCGGCTTTAGTTCGGCCATGCCGTGGAAATCCGGCGAGGGGAGCACCCCGTACATGGTGATTCCGGGGCGGATCAGGTTGCAGAAGGGGAGCTCGAGGGAGAGCGCCGCCGCGCTGTTGGCGATGTGCACGTACCCCGGGGCGAACCCGGCCGCCTTGGCCTGTTCCAGGGCCTTCGTGAAGTACTCCACCTGGCGCCGGGTGTAGAGCTTGCCGTCCTCGTCGAGTTCGTCAGCCGAGGCGAAGTGGGAGAAGATTCCCTCCAGCTCGATGTTCTTGAACCCCTTCAGGGCCCGGAAGAACGACTCCGCCTCGCTGTGCACGATACCCAGGCGCCCCATGCCGGTGTCGATCTTCACGTGGATCTTCGCCTTGCGGTAGAGCTTCCCCGCCGCGTCGTTGAGCGCCTGCACCTGCTCCAGGGCAAAGACCGCGGTGGAGATGTTGAAACCGACGCACTTGCGTTCCTGACCGGGGTAGATGCCCCCCAGGATCAGGATGGGGCGGTCGATGCCGCTTTTCCTGAGCTGGATCCCCTCGGCCAGGAAGGCGACGCCGAAGGCGGTGACGCCGAGCGATTCCAGCTCCTGGGCGATATCCATGAAGCCGTGGCCGTAGGCGTCGGCCTTGACCACGGCGAGCACGCCGCACCCTTTGGGCTTACTCTTGGTGATGACCGCGAAGTTGTGTCGCAGCGCTGCCAGATCTATTTCAGCGACCGTGGGACGACTGTCCATAGTACCTGCCACATGTCATTGAGAGTGGGAGTTGAAACGCCCCGGGCGGAACTCACCCCGGGGCGTTAATCATTAAGGGGATATCTATCACTTCTGAGTGCCGCTGTAAAGGCAAAAACCTGAAATCTGTTGACTTTACGACGTGTATACTTTAACGTTATCCGTCAGCCAGCTGGGGGAGTTCGCGAGAACTGAGACAGGCGACGCCTGAGACCCTTTGAACCTGATCCGGGTAAATCCGGCGTAGGGAAGCGGCGCGCACTCCGTCCCATCCGACCCCGGAGCCGTGACCCTTTTCCGTCACGGCTTTTTTAATTTTAAAGGCACTTTTGCCACGGAGCCACCAAGCACACGGAGAACTGCGAGTTTTTCGAAGCTGCCCGCAGGTGACCAAGGGTAAACGTGTCGGACTTGCGAAGACTACCCCCCGCTGTCTTGTTCCGGCCTGCAGCGTGAGCGCTTGGGGCCGAACAGCTTGAAAAGTTTTTTTGCTTAATTCCTTGTCGGTTCAGCACCAGCGAGGCCTTGAGCTCTTATACATCGTTTTTCTCCGTGCCCTTGGTGGCTCCGTGGCCCCCATCGCCTAAAGGATTTCCGTGCTCAAACTCGTGGTCGACCATAGCGGCAAGGAGAAACAGGTAAGCGGCCTGTACCTGATCACGGATCAGGGCGAGCGCCTCCTGGAACGGGTGCGCGAGGCGGTCGCGGGGGGGGTGAGCGTCCTGCAGTACCGGGACAAGGTGCGCGAGTACCGCGAACGCCTCATGCTGGGAGCGGAACTCAAGGCGATCTGCGCCCGCTTCAAGGTCTGCTTCATCGTCAACGACGACCTGGAACTCGCCCATGCCCTGGACGCCGACGGCATCCACCTCGGGCAGGACGACGGCGACCCGGCTGAGGCCCGTGCGGCACTCGGACCCGGCAAGATCATCGGCGTCTCCACCCACTCGCTGGAGGAGGCCCTCGCCGCACAAAAGGCCGGTGCTGACTACGTCGGCTACGGTGCCATCTACCCGACCTCCAGCAAAGAGGTCCCCGCCATTCGCGGCCCGGAAGGGATCGCACGCTTGAAACAAGAGCTCGCGATTCCCGTGGTGGCGATCGGCGGCATCAACCGGGACAACGCGGGCGCCGTCATCGACCAGGGAGCCGACGCGATCGCCGTCATCTCGGCAGTACTCTCCTGCCGCACGCCGGGGATCGCTGCCACCGAACTCGCGCTGCTCTTCAATCGGCGCGCCCCCTTCCCGCGCGGTTCGGTACTCACCGTGGCGGGCTCGGACTCCGGCGGCGGCGCCGGCATCCAGGGAGACCTGAAGACCATCACCGTCCTCGGGAGCTACGCCGCGAGCGCCATCGCCGCCCTGACCGCCCAGAACTCGCGCGGGGTCACCTCCATCGAGCCGGTCTCGCCCAAATTCCTGACGGAGCAGCTCGAAGCGGTCCTCTCGGACCTGCCGGTGGACGTGGTGAAGATCGGCATGCTCTTCGCCCCGCAAAACGCCGAGGTGCTGGCCGACCAGCTTTTGGCGCACCGGATCCGGATCAGCGTCCTCGACCCGGTGATGAGCGCCAAGGGGGGGGCCACCCTTTTGGAAGACGAGGGGCTCGCGGTCTTGAAGCGGCGCCTGATCCCGCTTTGTTACCTGGTCACCCCGAATATCCCCGAGGCCGAGCGGCTCACGGGATTGAGCATCACCGATGCCGCCGGGGTAGAACTCGCCGCCCGCACCCTGCACCTGATGGGCGCCCGCAACGTGCTCATCAAGGGGGGACATCAAAACGAGGGAGAGGTAACCGACGTCCTCTTCGACGGCGTCAGCTTCACCCGCTTTTCCGCGCCGCGCACCCTGACCCGGCACACCCACGGCACCGGCTGTGCCCTGGCCTCGGCCATCGCGAGCTTTCTCGCCCAGGGGGAGCCCCTGCCGGTCGCCGTGGCGCGCGCCAAACAGTTCATCACCCGGGCCATCAAGCTCTCCCACCCCATGGGGCGGGGGCATGGTCCCGTCAATCACTACCTGGCAGCCAAAGATCCGTCCGAGACCTGAGGGCTCGGCATTCAACGAGGAGTAGCCATGACTCAGCTGGAAAGCGCCCGCAAAGGGATCATCACCGACAAAATGCGCCAGGCCGCCCAGGCCGAAGGGGTGGAGCCGGAATTCATCCGCGCCGGCCTTGCCGCAGGCAACATCATCATCTGTCACAACATCAAGCACGCCAACGGCACTCCGCTTGCCGTGGGCAAAGGCTTGAGGACCAAGATTAACGCCAACATCGGCAGCTCGGCCGACGACCTGAGCATCGACAAGGAGCTGGAAAAGGCCCGGGTCGCGGTGGCGGCCGGCGCCGACGCCCTCATGGACCTCTCCACCGGCGGCCCTGTGGACCAGATCCGACGCGCCATCATCGCCGAGACCCCGGCCTGCATCGGCACGGTTCCCCTCTACCAGGCGGCCCTCGACGCGGTGCGCACCAAGAAGAAGGCGATCGTCGACATGACGGTGGACGACATCTTCGAGGGGGTCATCAAGCACGCAGAAGACGGCGTTGACTTCATCACCGTACACTGCGGCGTGACCCGCGCCACCGTCGAGCGGATGCGTCGCGAAGGGCGCATCATGGACGTGGTCTCGCGCGGTGGCGCCTTCACCATCGAGTGGATGGCCCACAACAACGCAGAGAACCCGCTGTTCGAGCACTTCGACCGCCTGTTGGAGATCACCAAGGCCTACGACATGACCCTGTCGCTTGGCGACGGTTTCCGGCCGGGGTGCCTGGCCGATGCCACCGACCGCGCCCAGATCCACGAGCTGATCCTGTTAGGTGAATTGACCCAGCGCGCCCAGGACTATGGCGTGCAGGTCATGATCGAGGGTCCGGGTCACATGCCCTTGAACCAGATCGAGGCCAACATCCTGTTGCAAAAGCGGCTGTGCCACGGCGCCCCCTTCTACGTCCTGGGGCCGCTGGTCACCGACATCGCTCCGGGCTACGACCACATCACCTCGGCAATCGGCGGCACCATCGCGGCCTCCGCCGGTGCCGACTTCCTCTGCTACGTAACCCCGAGCGAGCACCTGCGGCTCCCCAGCGTGGAAGATGTGCGCGAGGGTGTCATGGCCTGCCGCATCGCCGGCCATGCCGCCGACATCGTGAAAGGGGTAAAGGGTGCCATGGAGAAGGACAACCAGATGGCGCGCTGCCGCAAGAAGCTGGACTGGGAGGGACAGTTCGCCCTCGCCATCGATCCCGAGAAGGCGCGTCGCCTGCGCGAAGAGTCCGGCGTGGCCGATCACGGCGCCTGCACCATGTGCGGCGAGTTCTGTGCTTACAAGGTGATGGACGACGCCACCGAGCGCGAGAAGGCGAACGCCGCCGCGTAACAGCACTCAACTCACGCAGAACCGAAAAAGCCGCCGGCCCCGAACATGGGACGGCGGCTTTGCTTTTTTTGCGCAGCGGCGGAAATACCTGGATTAGCCAGGGAGCCACGAAGGGCACGGAGGAAAGCGGGCAGTAGTACGACAGAGGGGTCAGGCTACCGAAAACGTCCGGGAAACCCGAGGCACAGACGAAAAACCGGAGAGAACACCACCCACCCTCTTAAAACTGGTTCGGCCTTGAACGTTAACGCTCAAGGCCGAACAGATGAGTTTAGTCTTCCTCAGATTTTTTCCGTGTCTCCGTGGCTACCTGCTTATGTTTGACGTAATCGTCGCCTCGGGGCTACTCCGTCGCCCGCTGCGCCTGGCATGTTTTTCTCCGTGACCTTGGTGGCTCCGTGGCAAATTTTCAGCTGAAAGCTGTTAAATACCCCCACCAGCTGCCACTTCCTACGATGACGAAAAGCAGGATGTGCTTGATCACTAGCATCTTGCGCCGCGTCTTCTCGGCCTCAGGACCGTAGAAGTTGTCCACGTAGGTGAAGCTGCGCATCCCTCCGGTGGCGAAAATGGTCACCGCCGCCCCCACGCTGTTCCAGAAGAAGAAACGCTCGATTCCCGCGATGGTCACCGCCAGGGCCGGCGAGCCGGCACGGTAGCCGTGCAAAAGGTAAATCGCGATCAGGTCGGACAGCCAGTACCCGGTGGCGAAGTCGTGGATGAAGCCGTTGAGGACGATGGCTATTTTCTTGATGCTCTCCAAGGTTGCTCCTGTCGTCTCGATCTAGGGGATCGGTGCGAAGTTGTGCGGGTGCCCACCCTGCGCCGCGGGCTTGTGCGGCGGCTGCATCCCCTTCACGGTTTTCAGAAGCTCCCGCACCTCGGGCGGCATCTCCTTTCCTTCCTGCTTCATGGCACTCTTCATCTGCCCGGCCAGGTAGCTATGGTTCATCAGGAGGTCGAGCACCGAAAGCATGAACTCCTGTTTCCAGGGGGTGAGCTTGTGCAGGTTCTGGAACTTGTGCATGAAGAACTTCTGGCTCGCCTTCCCCAACTCGCGCTCCAACTCCTCGAGCGTCATGTTCTTGGGCTTGATGACCGGTTCGACCAGGTTGTACTTGCGGTAGTCCTTGGTCGCCACGTACGGCTCGAGCTCGGGGTAGAGCTCGGCGTAGGGCCAGGGGGCGATGGCCAGGAAGAACCCCATGTCCGGGTTGTAGTGCTTGGCGAGCTCGATGGTCGCAGCGATGGACTCCGGCGTATCATCGGGCATGCCGAGCACGAAGGAGGTCTCCGAGACGATGTCGGCCGCGTTTATGATGTCGATCGCCTGCTTGGACTGCTCCACCTTGGTGTTCTTGTTGAAGAGATCGAGCGTCGCCTGGTCCCCCGCCTCGACCCCCACGTAGATGTGCTCCACCCCCGCCTCACGGTAGCGGTGCATGATGTCCGCGTCCCTTAAGATGTCGTCGACCCGGGTCTCCATGAGAAGCTTCACCCCGACCTTGCGCTCGATCATCAGGTCCAGGATGCGCACCCAGCGCTCCCGGTCCAGGGTCGGGATCTCGTCGGAGAGCATGGCAACCTCGACGCCGTAGCTGTCGCGCAGAAGCTCCAGTTCGGCGATGAAGTTCTCGGGGCTGCGGGCTCGCCAGGACTGGGACCAGAAGAGCTGCTGCGAACAGAAAGAACACTTTTCCATGCAGCCGCGCGAGGAGGAGACGATGGCGAGCCGTGCGTTGTTCTTGGCGCGGTAGCTGTAGATGGGCCACTCCACCAGGTCCCAGGCCATGGGGAGCGCGTCGAGGTTCTGGATGGAAGCGGCCTTGGGGGTGACCACCACCCCTCCGTCGCGCCAGAAAGCAAGGCCGGGAATCAAGGCCGGGTCCGCCTGGGCGTTGAGGCAGTCCAGAAGTTTCACCAGGGTCACTTCCCCTTCGCCGCGTATCACGAAGTCGACCGTGTCGTGCTCTTCCTTCAGGATTTCGTCGTAGCAGAAGGTGGCGTGCACGTTACCGTGTACCGTCACGATGGAGGGATTGATCTTTTTGGCGAGCGCCGTGAGCTCCAGCGCGTGGGCGATGGAGGCGGTAAACGAGGTTGTGGCCACGACGTCCGGATTGAAGGCACGGATGCGCGCCTCGATGTCGGGCCACTTGTGCCACAGGGACATCGCGTCGTAGTAGTCCACCTCGTAGCCGGCCGCGCGTAGCGATCCAGCGATGTAGACGAAGCCGACGTTGAGCCAGGTTCCGGCAGATTCCACGACTCCGGAGTGGTACGGCGGTGTGATCAGGGCCACCCGTTTGATGCTCATAAGACTGCTCCTTTTAGACACATCCATGCAGCTCAAAGGACAGAGACTGGAATAGTTCCAGCGACAGTAATTTTACGTGGTTAATGTAACTTTGTCAGTAAAAATATCAACCTGCAAGAGTGTGTAAGCGTTTGAGATCTGACGACGTTTTGACATCGACGGCCTCGATTTGTGCTAGTTGGGATTGCGCTTGCTACAGTGCGTCACGCTCCGGGGCCCGAGTCGATCCAGTATATTCCTGCCAAAGAGAAATGGCCGGGGATCGCTCCCCGGCCACGTTGTGCTGCGGTGCTACCTGATTACTACCAGGCCTCGCCTCCGGTGCCGCCGCCGCTGTGCTCGCTGCAGGACGACTTGAAGTTGGCGCTGGAGAAGGTCGATCCCTTGATGTTCACCGTCGAGCTACCCCAGTTGGCGAAGTTGGAGCTGGAACCGTTACCGTTGGCCTTGTAGCGCAGCGGAGCCTTGGAGGTCTGCAAGAGGCGCGAGATCTTCCCACCGTGTGGCACCCTGATATGGCAGGAAACACAGGCCATGATGGTCGTGTTGCTGCCGTGCTGGCCGCCGGTCACGTTGCTCTGGGTGTGCCAGGCGTTGCCACCGGTGGTCGGGCGGATGGTGTGGCAGTTCATGCAGAACAGACCGTTGTTGGTGCCCTGGCCGGTGGTGTAGGTGGCAGGGGTGAACGGGGTGCCCGTGGTTCCGCCGTTACCGGCCGCGGTAGTGTACGGCCAAGCCTTGTTGGTCCCCGAGAGCATCCACTTGACGGACGAGCCGTGCGGACCCTTGGACGCCGTGGAGTCGGTGTTGTGGCAGTCGGTGCAGGTCATGATGTCGCCCGGCTTCCAGCCACCGGAGAGCCGTGCCGCGGTGAGCTGGTTAGCCGTAGTGAGTGCGGTCCCGATCGGGTGCCGCGAGGCGTTGTTCGGGTTGAACTCAACGGCAAGGTCGGTCCAGGTCAGGTTCTTGCCACCCATCTGGCCGGCACTGGTCATGTTCTTGAACCAGCCGGTAGCGCCCATCGCCTTGGTGTGACACTTGAAGCAGACCTGGTACTCCAGGGTCGCCGCGGGGAGTGCCGTGGTAGTGGTCTGGCCATAGGTGCTGGCGTTGGCACCCCAGGTGGTGGTCGGCGAAGCGGCACCCCAGGTGGTGACGGTGACGCCGGTTGCGCCCGTGAGGGAGCCGGCGATGGTGTTGGCCCTCAGACCGCGTGCAGTGGTCGGCTGGCTGGAGGAGTGGTTACCGAACTTGGCCGCGTGCGGGCTGTGGCAGTCCGCGCACTCCACGTGCCTGCTGGTTGAGATATCGGCCAGGGTCTCGTTGGCCTTGTGCAGGCCGCTGTACTTCGAGATCTTGTGGCGCGGGCTGCGGCCGGCAGAGGTGAAGGACTTGAAGGTATCCTCGGAGGCAGTCCTCATGGTGTTGGAGCCGAACCAGTCCTTGCCGTTGGTTTTCTTCAGCGTGCCGCCCAGGACGGTGTCGGTGGTCTGGCTGTGGCAGCGGAAGCACATGTACTGCTCGCGGTACTGGGCGTTGGTGCCGGTGCCCAGGTCGTCCAGGATGCTCACCGAGGCGCTGAAGTGCGGACCGAACTTGTTGGTCGAGGTCTGCTTGGTCTTGGTCTGCTCGTCGTTGTGGCACTTCACGCAGTTGGCTGCAAACTGCTGGGTGCCGAAGGCCGACATGGTGGTGTAGTTGTGCATACTCACGGCGAAGTTCGCCCCGGAGATGACCGGGGTGGTGGCGACGCCGCCCGCCGCCTGGTTGGTGGTATCCCTGGTGAGGGACGCGGTGTGGCAGGAGACGCAGATGCCGTAGGTGCCGGTCGCCAGGAAGTCCGTGTTGGTCGGGGTGGCCCCGGAGGTGTTGGCGATGTCGGTCCTCAGGTTGGCGGCCTTGGTGGTCACCGTGCCGCCGTTGTTGAAGTAGTTGTGGTCGGTATGGCACGACACGCAGTACACGTTGGTGGTGCTGGTCGGGTACGCGCCGGCGTTGGGTGCCTGGTCACCGATGTCGGTAGAGCCGGTACCCAGAACGTGATGGTAGCTCGAGGTGCGGCTTGCGCCGGTGATGCTCATGGCAGCCTGGTACTCGCTGTGGCAGCCGAAGCAGGCGTTGCCGCCGGCGGAGATGCCGCCGCCTACCGGGGTGAAGGCGTCGGAGCCGTGGGTGGATCCGGTGTGGCCGTGGCACGAGGTGCAGCGCGACCCGGAGTTGTGGGCATCGCCCGCAGTCTGGGTGTAGTGGCTGGTCGAAGTGTGGCAGACGTTGCAGATGCCGTTAAACGGCGTCGCGCTCTTCGCGTAGTCGGTGCCGGTCGGGGTAGCCGACAGGGTGAAGACCACGCCGGTGGCGGTCTGGGTCGTCGGCGCGCCGGTGGCGAGGTTCGAGACGCGGGCCGGGTTGTTGCGGATCATGTACTGGTTCGCGGTAGCCGCGGTGTTGAGCCCGGTGCCGTGCGGCTCGTGGCAATCCCAGCAGAACTGGCCGCCCGAGTTGGAGGCGCCATGCTTCGCGCCGTAGTGGTCGGCCTCGACCGCCTTGGAGGTGGTGCGTTTTTTCAGCGTGGTCCCCAGGGTGACGCCGGCGCCGGTTGCCGAGTGGCAGACCAGGCAGACCGCGTTGCGGCCGTAGCTCGCGGTGGAGTAGTTCCTCAGGCGGAACGGGTTGGTGGCGACGCTGTGGCCGACGGTGGAATCGTGGCAGAACTCGCACTGGTTGGTGACCGCGCCGAAGTTGGCGGCCGGGTTGGCGGAACCGGCATAGGTTCCGGTGGCCAGACCGTGGCCGTTGCCGGCCCAGGAGCCGGTACCGGTCATCTGGAACTTGGAGATGGTGCCGTTGTTCCAGAAGGTGGCGCCGAAATCGGCCACGCTTGCCGTCGCGCCGTTACCGTGGCAGTCCTGGCAGTTGAGGGTCGAACCCCAGACCACCGCGTTGCCGCCGTGGCAGCTCACGTTGTTGCAGGTACCGGTGGACTGCACCCAGGCGGCGGTCGCACCCGCCTTGGCGGCCGCGAAGAAGACGTTGGGGGTACGGTTCAGGTGGTAGGTGGCCGCGGTGTAGTCTTTGAAGCGGCCGCCCACGCTGGCGTTCACGGTCTTCACGTGGCAGGAGGCGCAGACCGTGGTGTCGGCGGCACCGGCGACGTGTTTCGCGTGGCTGTTGGCGGTGGTCGAGGGTACCGCGCCGCCGTTTGCGTAGTCGGGCGCACCGAGGGTGCTCGTGCGGCCGTGGCAGCCGTTGCAGCCCAGGGCCGCCGTGCCGCCCCAGGCCTTGGAGCCGGTCATGTTGACGAAGACCAGCGCGCCCGGGTTGCCGTTGGAGTGGCAGTAGACGTTGGAGCAGACCTTGGTGGTCGCGTTGTAGCGGGCGCTGCCGCCGGCCTTCACGCCGGAGTAGTCGACAAAGCCGTTGACGTGCTTGGTCTTGTCGGAGACGGTGGTATTGGCCGAGACGGTCTTCGCGTGGCAGTCCACGCAGTTAAAGCCGTTGTTGAGCCCGAGCGTGGTGTTGGTGGTCGGGTTCATGTGCCGGTCGTGGCGCGGGGAGAGCGTGCTCGCGGTGGCGCCGGTAAGCTTGGTGTCGTGGCAGGCAAGGCAGGTGGTGGTCGCCGTGCCGCTCCAGGAAGCGGTGGTCAGCGGCGCGCCGCCGCGGCCGTTCGAGTGGCAGTTGTTGGTGGAGCAGGAGCCGTTGGTGTACTTGAACCCCTTGGTGTCGGTGACCGAGGTGGTCCCCGCCGTGTACTGCACCGAGGTGATCGCCGTACCGCCGACCTGGGCCGCGGAGAGGGTGCTGGCCGCGCCGGTGGCATGCGAGGCGGTCGGGTGGCAGCTCTTGCAGGCGTAGATGTAGGTGCTCGCCGTGGAACGGCTGTTGCCGGTCATGGTCGTGAAGGCGGTGGCGGTCGCTACGTGGATGCCGTGGCCGGCGGTGGTGCCGCCGGAGAGGTCCGCGTTGCTCGCGCCGTGGCAGGAGGCGCAGGTCAAGGAGGCCCCGCCCCACTGGATCGCGGCGGTGCCGTGGCAGTAGGTGTTGGAGCAGCTCTTGCTCCCGACGGCGGCGTTGTAGGTCGCGGTCTTGTTGGCGCCGGAGAGGTTGAAGAAGACGTCTGCCGTCTTGTTCACGTGCACCGCGATCGTGGTGGCGCGGATCGTGGTGTTGTTCTTGGTGGTGCGCTCATGGCACTCGTTGCAGGTGATGTTGCTCCCTGAGACGTGCCGGGGATGACTGTTCGAGGTGGCGCTCCCCGGGGTGCCGGCGTTGGTGTAGTCGGGGGCACCGTTGGTGGTGGAGCGGCCGTGGCAGGCGTTGCAGGCCAGGGCGCCGCTCCCCCAGGTCGGGGTGGCGTAGCTCGATCCCGCGTAGCTCGCAGGAAGGCTCGCCGCGGCGACGTTCAGGTTACCCGAGGAGTGGCAGTAGTTGTTGGAGCAGGTACCGAACACCTGGGCCGCGCTCTGGCTGGGGAGGAAGTTCGCCCCGGTACCGGAGTAGCTGCCGGAAGCAAGACCGGCGGGATCGGTGAGGCTCACCTTGATCTTCGCGGCAACGGCGCTGGTGGCGTGGGCGAAGGGCTTCGCCTCACCAAGCCGGTTCGGGTGACACTTCACGCACTGGGCGGCACCGCTGAAGTAGGCGTCGTGGCGCACGTGGCTCCCGGCCGCACCGGTATTTCCGCCGGCAGGCGGCGCACCGTGGCAGCTCGCGCAGTCGGCCGGGGCACCGTAGGCGGCACTCCCCCAGGCCGGCGTGACGCGCTCGAAGTGGCAGTTCACGTTGGAGCAGGTCCCCAGCGGGTTGGGCGGCACCGAGGTCTGGTTGAAAAAGGTCCTGCTGTAGGCCCCGCCCAAGGGCGAGCTGTTGATGTTACCCTGCACCTGGATCAGCTTGTCCCGGTGTCCCGTTGAGGTAAGTGCCGGACCGTGGCACTTCACGCAGGTGGCGGCAGTCGCACCCGCGTGGGTCTGGTGGTTCCCCTTCACTGCGCCGGTGGCCGCGTCGCGCTTCCCCGAGGAAGAGTCGAGCGGCGGCATGGTGTGGCAGAAGGTGCAGTCGTAGGTATACTGCGGTGCGGCCTGTGCCGACGTGCCGAAGATGAGTGCCACCCCGAAGCTGAAAAGGGATGCAAGCACTCGCAGATTGGGCCAAACCACCTTATGGGAGCTCGTCATATTCTACTCCTTGTCTTGATAACATCTGACACTAGAAACACTAAACTTTAGATTCAACCGGAACTGCCCGATACCCGGGCGCGGATTTTTTTCACAGTCGGGAGCCCATCAGTCACGGACCGGGGCGCATATTCTCAAGGCTTTGCAGGGCACTGTCATAGGAAGATGCAATCACTGTCATAGTTTTTTGCTGTAACAGTACCGGTGGGGGACTGAGCCCCCACCGGTAAGGTGTATACCATTACTTCTTTCTAAGTAAAGCTAATAAAAACTATCGCTCGGTGCTCCACTTGGGAGTCGGTGCGAAGTGGCAGCTTACGTTGAAGCAGCTGCCGGTCTTGTTGGCCCCGCCGGAGACCAGCTTGGCCGAGGTGTAGGAAGCAAGGACGTCGTTCGAGAAGCGGTACTTCGGATCGATCTTGACCGAGACATTCTCGACGTGGCTTCTGGCCGGGATGACCTTGGCGTGGTTGGTGGCACCGCCCGCGTGGCAGGGGATGCAGTTCGCCCAGCCGTCGGAGGCCTTGGCACTTTTGGGGATGTGGCCGGCGACCACGTGGGCGCCGCCGCCGCCCGAGTAATCCTCGAAGCGGGCGCTGGACCAGCTACCCTGGACGCCGAAAGTGAAGGCGCTGAGGGTCTTCCTGGGGACCGGCGGGTAGCCGTGGCAGGAGTCGCAGGCGCGGTTCGGTTCGAACGCCGTGCCGCTTGCCGCGTTGTGCGCGTGGCAGTCGAGGCAGTTGGTCGTCGGGTGATTGGTCTCGTTGACACCCTTCTTGAAGTAGAGGGTTGCGGTGTGGCAGGCCTGGCAGACGCCGGTGCCCTGGGTGTTCACGAAGTCGGTCCCCGAGAAGCTCACCGCGGTGGCGTTCATGCTGGTTGCCACCATGTTGGCGTTGGCGGTGCCGTGGGCATCGTGGCAGGCGGCGCAGGTAGCGCCCGAGCCTACGTGGACCTGCATGTTCAGGTGCTGCGGGGTGACCTTCGCCGCGTTGTTGTGGCAGTAGTTGCACTCCTGGTTGGCGGCACCGGTGAGGCCGGCAAGCAGGCGGTTGTTGTCGCCCAGGACGCCGGAGATGTGGCTTCCGGTGTTGTCGTGGCAAGCGGTGCAGGCCTGCGCGATGCCGGTGCGGCCGTGCCCCTTGGTTGCGGCGAGGGTCTTGTCCGGTGCGGTCACGCCGCCGATGACGGAGAGCGCTCCGCCGGCGGTGGAGTGGCAGCTTTCGCAGGTGACGCGGCCGCCGGTCCAGGTGGTCGACTGCTGGTGACAGCCGGTGCAGGTCCCGACCTTGTTGAAGCCGGCGGCGAGCTGGACGGTGCCGTCCACGTGGGTTGCGGCGGTGTCGGTGGTGTAGATGTGGCAGACAGCGCAGCTGGTGGCCGAGCTGGCCGACATGGCCGGGCCGTAGGCTGCGGTGAAGTGCGCACCGTGGCCGTTGGTGGCGATCACGCCGCCGGTGGTGGAGAGCGCCGCGTGGCAGGAGCCGCAGGCACCGGAGGCGGTGTTGGTCCAGGACGGGGTCGAGGTGCCGTGGCAGGCCGCGGTGGCGCAGGTCTTGGCGGCTGCGGTGTAGGTGAAGCTGCCGGCCACCTCGACGATGCCATCGCCGTGCAGGGCGGGGTTCGCGATGGTGGTGGAGCCGGTCACGGTGGAGGAGTGGCAGGTGGCGCAGGCGTACCCTTTGCCCGAGACGTGCTTCGCGTGGGCATTGGTGGCAAGCGTCGTGGCGTCGCCGTGGCAGCCGGCGCAGCCCAAAGAGGCGCCCCAGGTGGCCGCGGCCACGTTGGCGATGATGCCGTTGCCGCTGTGGCAGCTTACGTTGGAGCAGGTCTTGCCCGAGACGGTGAAGCTCTTGCCGTTACCCGCCACCACGTCGATCGCGCTGTTGGTGTGGACGGTGGAGCCGGACTTGATGGAAAGGCCGTCCACGGTGGTGGTGGCGTGGCAGTTCTGGCAGTCGCTTGCTGCGGCCACGTGGTTTTTGTGGCTGTTGGCGCGTGCCACGCCGGAGCCGGCGTTGGTGTAGTTAGGCTCGCCGGCCACCGAGGTGAACGCCGGGGTCGCGTCGGAGCCGTGGCACCCTTTGCAGTCAAGTGTCTGGGTCTGGGTCCAGGTGACGGTCTTCTGGGTCCCCTTGCCGTCCGAGTGGCAGTAGGAGGTGGCGCAGGAGCCGGCCGAGACGGTCCCTACCCGGGCACCGGCCAGGTCAAGGGAGCCGTTGGCGTGCTTGGTGAAATCGGCGATGGCGGTGTTGGAGCTCACGGTGGCCGAGTGGCACTCGACGCAGCCGTAGTTGGAGCCCAGGACCGCCGCGTTGTTCACGTGCAGGGCGTGTTTCGCAGAGAGGGCGGTTGCCCCGGTCGAGGTGGCGGTGCCGTGGCACCCCGCGCAGTCCAGGGTGGCGCCCCAGGTCGCGGTGGTAAAGGTCCCCTTGCCGTTTGAGTGGCAGTAGACGGTGGAGCAGCTGGTTCCCGCGAAGCTACCACCGCCGGCGAACTGCACCTGGATGGCACGGCGACCGGCGCTCGAGGCGTGGGCGAACGGCTTGACCTCGACGGTGTGATCGGCGTGGCACTTGGCGCAGGAGGTCGTGCTGGTGCCGAAGTAGGCGGCGTGCTTGGAGCCGGTGACCGGGTGGTTGCCGGTGGCGGGTGCGTTGCCGTGGCACTGGCCGCAGTCGGCGGGGGACTGGAAGGCCACAGCGCCCCAGGCCGGGGTTGCTTTCAGGTTGCCTTTGCCGTCCGAGTGGCAGGCAACCGCCGAGCAGCTCCCGAGGGTAGCCGGAGGGACCGAGGTCTGGTTCAGGAAGACCCCGACCGCCTTGCGACTGTAGCCGATCGAGTCCGAGAGCTCGATCACCTTGTTGCGATGGCCGTTAGCGTAGCTCGTGACTCCGGTGCCGTGGCAGATCACGCAGCTGTTGACGCTCGCGCTGGCATGACCCTGGTGGTTGCCGGGGATCGCGCCGGTATAGGGGTTCTTCTTGGCGGTCCCCGAATCGAGCGGCGGCATCTGGTGGCAGGAAATACAGGACAGGCTGTATTGCGGCTGCGCCTGGGCGAGGCCGGCCCAGACCAGGGTGAGTCCCAGCGACAGCAGCGCAGCTGCCGCCCTGACTACCCCGAAGGCTCCTCTTCTACGGTTGTTCATCTACTCCTCCTTTGACTTTTACTGTGGGGGTGACTCCACTAAAGTTCGCTTCGTTGCGAGGCAATCGAATCATGTTTTCAATGTACAAAGAGGAGACCCCGCCGTCGCCGGCGGTCGAAACGTTCAGAGGTACCAGGGGGGACGCCAAGCCCCTCCAGTAGGGACCGGCGTACGTCGTCTCAAGGTGCTTCAGCACTTAGTCGCTGTGCCCCTCCCCACGTGCAGGAGGTGGCGAGTTGCTCGGTTTCCGATGGGCTCAGGGGCTCTTTTTCTCGAAACCTCGCCCTGACCCAGGGGTGACATGTCAACCTTCAGGATGTTGAAACTGCTCAGGAAATTGCCTTAAAGGACTGCAAAAAACCACCGGCGGGAAATAAAAAAAAGCCGGGGCCGCATATCGTCATTCCGATATTTCGGCATCCCGGCTGTCTTGGCTATGAAGACCCTAGGCTTTCCGTCCCACCCTCACGGATGGTTTAGTCTTATCGTGTATCGCTACACAGGACCTGGCGCGGTGCGGAGTGCGTCAGGCAAGTAAGGCGTGTTGTCCTTGCTCGTGGCGTTGGCTACATAAGCTCGGGCACTTCCTCCTGAATCGTGATACGGCTCCAGGTGGTGCTCACCTGGGCCAAGGTTCGTCGAAATCGTTTCAGCTCTTCGGGGAGGCATCAGGTACCGTCCGTTGCCGGCCGGTGGTTCGGTAGGAACCTCTCCGTGGGGGTGCGTCGGCTTTTCGTCCCCGTGCGGACACGAAAAAGCCGGGTGCTTTATATCAGTGATGATATTTCGGCATCCCGGCTGTCTTTGCTAAAAGACCCTAGGCTTTCCGCCCCACCCTCACGGATGGTTTAGTCTTGTCGTGTATCGGCTTTCAAAATGTTGCGCGATGCTAAAGAAAATACAAAAAACGTTTTATCGCTGCAACGTTTTTTAAATTATATTTTTTTAATCTTCAAAATCCCGGTTCCAGGTGAAGCTACCGAAGTATCGGCCCTTTTGGGTCCGCTTGACCCGTTGCAGGCCGTGTGTATACTGCAAGGAATTAACCAAACCCTACAGAAGGTGACTTTTTCTTTCCCGCCCTCGCTGGTGCTAAACACCGCGTTTGCTGACGATCCTCCTCCTAAGCTGGTGAGATTCCTCTGTAGCAGCCGCGCGTCCCTCGTCTGCCGGAGCAGTCCCGACAGGAAGGCATCCAAGTACTGACTGGTACGTTAAGGCTACGCGGGGGAGCTGCCACCACCCGGCGATATGGCCGAATTTGGCCGTCATTTCACCGACTCACGCCATTTCACCGACTCTCCTCCAGATACTCGCTGTCGCTGTTCACACTCCAGAGGTCGTGCCGCTCCCCGAAGATGTTGCGTACCGCCAGTTGCGCGGCCAGCATCGAGTGGTCCATGTTGTTGTACTTGTGCATCCCGTTGCGCCCCACCGGCTGCAGATTCTCGAACCCCTCCAGGTACCCCTGCAGCACCTCCAGCGCCTCCAGGGACCCGGCGTCGTACATCGGGTAGGCCTTGGGCATGCGCACCACCCGGCCGTCGCGCACCAGAGCCGGGTCGACCAGCCCGATGGCTGCGACTTCACGCCGGGCCAGTTCGACAAGCACCCCGTCCGGCAGGCTCCAGAGGTCGTCGTCCTCGAAGCAGAAGTACTCGAGCCCCAGGCAGCTCTGCTGCGGGTCGGGGACCAGGTCCGGGCTCCAGTTCTTGAAGTTCTGGATCCGCCCGACCCGGACGCTGTCGTCGTGGATGTAGATCCAGTTGTCCGGGAAGATCTCCGGGTTCTCCACGATGAGGGCCACCACCAAGAAGTCGCGGTAGCGCAGTCGTGCAGCGGCGGCGCGCACCTCGGAGGGGGGTGGCGGGGAGAGCGCCTGCACCAGGTCCCGAAGCGGCATGGTGGAGATGACCCGGGAGGCCGACAGCCGCACCTGCCGCCCGTCCTTAACTACCTCGACCGCCTCGACGCGCCCCCCCTCGTGAAAGATCCGGGTCACCCGGCTCTCTAGCTGGAGTTTCCCCCCCAGGGCCCGGCAGGCCTCGGCGAGCGCCTCCCACATCATGCCGGGTCCCAGCCGGGGGTAGTCGAAGCGCTCGGTGAGCGTCTTCAGGGCGCTCCCCCTGCCGGGGGCCACGCCGGGGAACATGTTCAAGAGCGCGGTCCGGACCGAAAGCCCCCGGATGCGCTGGGCGGCCCACTGGGCACTCAGCTCCCGGCAGGAGATCCCCCAGACCTTCTCGGTGTAGGCCCGGAAGAAGGTCTCGTAGAGGCGCCGGCCGAAACGGTTGCTCACCCACTCCTCGAAGCTCACCTCGGGCCGGATCGGGAAGAGCTTGCGCCACAGGTAGCTCACGAGGATGCGCAGGCTCTCCAGAAGTCCCAGGTTCCCCAGGGTATCCAGGGGCTTCAGGGGATAGGCGAAGAACCGGCCCTGGTAGTAGATGCGCGACAGCCGGGGGCGGGAGAGCAGGTCCGGTCCCAAAAGCTGGTGCCAGAGTTCGGCCACGGAGGGGACCTTGGTGAAGAACCGGTGTCCGCCGATGTCGAAGCGGAACCCGCGGTACTCCACGGTGCGCGCAAGCCCCCCCACCAGGTCGTCCGCCTCCACGACCAGCACCGGCACACTGCGGCGGGCCAGCTCATAGGCCGCGGTGAGCCCCGCGGGGCCGGCGCCAATCACCAGGACCGGCTCCTCCGCGCGTTCTCCGGCCTGGCTATGTGGGTCTGTTGCAGCGTGCATGACACCTCGTGAAACTCTCGGAAACGGGGTAAGCGGCAAGCCGCGCCTCCTGCGGAGGGCCAACGCCAGCCACCCGTTGCGCGACGCTGCCGGTCAAGCCGCCCAGGGCAGCAGCAGGGCCGGGCTCACCGGGCGCCCGGGAGCATCCGGCGCACCAGCCCGCGCCAGCGCACCCGCGCCGTCTCCAGGAGAAACGCCGCCTGGTTCCGCGCCGTCAGGGAGACGTTGTAGGTGCAGGTGTAGAAGCAGGGGGTCTCCAGTGAGCAGACCCGAACCGCCTCTCTCTGGGCCTCGAGCCGCTGCCAGAGGGTAGCGATCCCCTCCCGGCGCAGGTCCCCGACCCCCTCGCGGTCCAGGCAGACCGCCACCTGGCCGTCGGCGTTCAGGTCGAGGTAGAGTCGCCCGGCGTCGCAGGGTCCCACCGGCTTTCCCAGCACGTAGTCCGCGGCGCGCTCGTAGAAGCCGCTGTACTCCCAAAGCGGCTCCCCGGCCCGGCGCAGGCGCGCCAGTTCTTTAAAGATGCCGGCCATCTCCCGGCGCTCCTCGGGGGTCGCCAGGAACTCGGGGTCCGAGTGCCGGTGGAAGAAACCGTCCCCCTGGTTCACCGGGAAGACCGACAGGTGGATGCCGCGCTCCCGCGCGAAGGCGAGGAAATCCCAGGTCTCCCTGTAGTTGAGCCGGTTCATGACCAGGTTGATCTTGACCGGTGCGGGGATCCTGGCCGCAAGTAAAAGCTCCAGGTTTTCGAGTGCCTTGGGGAGCAGGTCGCGCCCCCGCAGGAAGGCGTAGCGCTCCCGGTCGAGCGAGTCCAGGCTGAAGGCCACCTGCAAAAGCCCCCGGGCCTCCCTGAGTTTTTCGATCCCCTCGGGGGTCAGGAGCGTCCCGTTGGTCGCGGTGGTGTAGAGAAAGCCGAGCCGGTCCAGCAGGGCGAAGATCTGGTAGATGTCCTTCCTGAGAAACGGCTCGCCCCCCGAGATCTCGGCAACCTCGAGGCCGAAGCGCTTCAGGTCGGCGAAGATCGGGGCAAGCTCCTCGACGGTGAGCATCTCGCCGTCGCGGCGCCAGACGGCGCACATGGGGCAGGCCTGGTTGCAGGCGTTGAGCGAGTTGTAGCTCACGAAGGTGGGGAGCCCGCGGCGCATGCGCCAGAAGACCCGCACCAGCCGCACGAGGTTCGCAGGGTTCATGACGGCCGCCCCTTTAAAAGCCGGCCCCGGCGGGACGCGTCCCCCGCCACCTGGTTACTTGAAGTATTCCGCATGGATCGATGACTCAAAAAGCGGCGTCAGGAACAAGGAGACCAGGGTCAGCGCGAAACAGACCACGAAGAGCCAGGAGGCCCGCTCCCCCTGCCAGGAGAAAAAGCGCCTGAGGTGCAGGTAGATGCCGAAGACCGCCCAGGTCACCAGGCTCCAGGTCTGCACCGGGTCCCAGTTCCAGAAGGTCCCCCAGGACTGGTAGGCCCAGATGGAGCCCGCCAACATCCCGATGGCCCAGAAGGTGAACCCAAGGCCTGCGAAGCGGTAGGCGTAGCTGTCGATGCCCGGGAGGTCAGGGAGGCTCCGGGAGAGCTTCTGGAGACGGCCGCGCCGGATCAGGAGGTAGAAGAGCGAAAAGGCAAAGGCGATGATGATGGCCGAGAAGGCGATCTTGTAGAAGATGATGTGCAACACGAGCCAGACGCTCCGGAAGGTGGGGGGGAGCGTCTTCATCTCGGGGCTGAAGAAGAGCCCCAGGGCCACCAGGATGAAACTCGCCGGCAGTACCACCACCCCGGCCGTCACCAGGCGGGGAAAGGGGATGCTGAAGAGGAGAAAGGCGGCCAAAAGGATCCAGGCATTGGAGGAGAGCACCTCGAAGCGGTCGATGTAGGGGCCGTGCCCCACCATGCGCCACCAGATCAAAAGCCCCGCCCCGTGCAGCACCAGGCCCGGAACGGCAACCCAGAGTCCCCGGCGGGCGAGCTGCGGCTTCTGGAAGTACTGCCCGACCACCACCATAATGGTGGCCACGACGTAGAGGATGACGGCACCCCAGTGGATGCCGGTGACCAGTGCAAACGATCCTTTCATGGTTGTCCCTCGCTGGTAGTTCGCGGTGCGCCGACTATCGCGTCGAATTCCTCGCGGTAGATCTGGGCGAAGCGGCGTGCCGAGTGCTTAAGGTAGAGCTCCCCGTCCCCCTCCCGAACCAGGATCTCACGGGGTACCAGGCAGTAGGAGAAGAGCACGCCGAACAGGATGACGGCAAAGCCGGCGAAGATACCGAAGGTACCGCGGCTGCCGTCCAACAGGATATCGGTCCACCAGGCGTCGCGCGCCAGGCGCAGCACCAGGGGGCCCAGGCTGCCGCTCTCCCCCGGCTTCAGGGCGGTCTCGCCCAGAAGCTCCTTGTCGCGGTACAGGCGCAGGAAAAGCGGCGACGGGGTGAGCTGCATCCCCTTTTTCTCGGGGTCGGCGTAGAACTTCCCCTTCAGGACGAGCCCCTCCTCCTTGAGGGGCACCTCGCCGTACCCCGCCAGGTCGCGCCGCTGCGGGTACGGGATCGTCAGGCGCTCCCGGGCTCGCCCCTGTCGGTAGGGGGAGTCGAATTCGAGCACAAAGGCCCTGCCGAAGGAGTTCACCTGGTACACCACGAAGGGGTCGTACCAGGACTTGTCGCTCAGGGCCACCTGCACCCGCTGGGGGGCACCGCCCGGTTCCTTCTGGAACGAGAGCCGCGAGCCGAGCGCGGCGAGCTTGTCGTTGGGGTAGAAGGCGGGCTGCACCTCTTCGAGGGTGATCCCGGCGGGGAGCGGCCGGCGAAAGCGCAGCGCTCCCAGCATCTCGGCCGAGTTCTCCGCGCCGGGCACCACGGTCTCCCCGCTCACCAGCCGGAGGAAAACCCGGTGCTGGGTCACCACGTACATGAGCGAGAAGATGACCGCGATGACCAGCCCGAGGTGCAACAGGAAGTTCCCCCAGTACCCCATCCGGTGCTTGACGAACCGGTGCAGCTTTCCGGTGCTGCCGCACAGGCGGTAGCCGGCGGCGTCAAGCCGCGGGGCGAAACCGGCCAGGTCTCCTGCCACGCGCACGCCGTCGGGGAGCGCATCGGGACTCGGGGAACGTTTCAGTTGGGCAACGACGGCGGTGTACTGGTTATAGGTGGACAGCAAGAGCGAGAGGCCGAACACCGCGATGAGCAGCATGAACCACCAACTCCCCACCACGTTGTCGAGGCCGATGAAGCCGGCGGCCTCCCTGAGCGGTTCGGGGAGCCTTTCCAGCCAGGCCGGAACCTTGCTCCCCGCGTTCTCGCGCTGGGGGACCAACACGGCCGTCAAGAGCGCCAGGGTGACGGCGGCCAAGAGCGTGAGGACGGTCTTTCGGGAGGTGAGGAAGTTGAGGGCTTTCATGGCTTCGAGTTCCCGAAGTGCCGGGGCGGCAACCCCATGGCGGCGCCGGGCGAGAGCCCCTTACCGGCCGCATCGGCTTCCCGTTCTTTCATCTCCACCAGGTACTTGTCGACGAAGTGCTCTTTCAGGACCGGGATGCGCATCCCCTTGCCGATGGCGAGCAGGTAGAGCGGGGCCGCCACCAGGGCGACCGCGGCAAGGTAGGCCCCCAGCGCGAGTCTGGGGCGGGGGAGGCGTTCCGTGACGCTCCAAACGAGCCCGGCCACCAGCATTACCGCATAGGGGAGTACCGAAAGTGCCGTGTTCATCCAGATGGGGCGCCAGGTGGCAGCCAGCGGCAGGTAGGCTACCAGGAACAGCCCGGCCAGGTACAGGCGCCCCTCGTCGCGCTCCCGGACCCCGCGCCTTAGCGTGATGAACAGCGCCGGCAGTACCAGGAGCCAGACCAGCGGGTTCGCGTAACCGAGGACCACCGTGGTCCCCTCCTCGATGCTTGGATGCTCGACCGCCGGGTCCAGGATGTCGATGTTTACGAAGGGGTCGACGAACACCGAGGGGGTGACGAACCACTTCCAGGCCCGGTTGTCCGTGTCGTGCCAGGGCTTGGGCCGGTAGCCCACGTGCTGCGAGGTTTCCAGGAGCATGCTGCGCTGCAGGTCGCCCCACTCGGCAAGCGAGTAGCCGCGGCTAAACCAGGGGAGGAAGGTCAGCAGGTAAACCAGCACCGGCACGAGCAACAGGAGGACGGCAAGCTGGAACCAACCGGCCAGCAGGCGCCTCAGGTCTCCCCGGCTCTCCCTCGCCTGCAGCCAGGCCAATAGTGCCAGGGTCGCCGCCAGGGGCAGCAGCGAACTGAGTTTGGAGGCAAGCCCCAGGCCGAACAGGACGCCGCTCCCCAGGAGCCAGAGGTGGTTGCCGGAATCCCGGAAACGGTAGCACAGCAGGATCGCCGCCAGCGGGAAAAAGGCGAGGTAGATGTCGTTGATCCCCTGGCGGGTGAACTCGATGACCAGGGCGTCAAGGGTCCAGAGGAAGGCGGCGAGGAGGGCGATGCGGCCGTTACCGAAGATGCGCCGGGCCACCAGGCCGACCAGCGGGGTGCACAGGATCCCCAGGACGAGGCTTACCCCCTTGACCCCCGCAACGCCGGAGCCGAAGAGCCTGAGCGTCCCGTAGACCAGGATGTTGCGCAGGCAGGGGTGGTTCCACATGGTGGGGCCCAGCTGACCGTTCTCCAGGTAATTGATGGCGCTCAGGGCCACCGACATGTCGTCGACGGAGACCGGCTGGCTGCCGATCAGCGCCAGGTTGAGCACGACGGAGAGTCCGGTGATCAGGATGAGCCCGAGTGCAAAGCGGCGGGTGGCGAGCGGGTTCGTCATGGCGTGGACCGGGAGCCCGTGCCGGCAACTGCCGGGGCTCCCCCTCCGGGTGTGGCGCCGATCAGCCGGGCGAAGCGGTTCAGCTCGGCGGCCGCGCGGGGCCCGAGGCCCTGGCTCTCGGTCTCGGCACAGAGAACCACGCAGTCGGAGCGCAGGCCGGCCGTGCTCAGCTGCCGGTAAAGCTCATCCGCCGTGGCGGCGGAAAAGTAGGACGCCCCCACGTAGAGGAGCACCGGCTCACCGGGGGCACGCAATCTGGCGGCGGTGCTGAAGCGTCGGGGGTATCCCTCGCGGGGGAAGTAGACCTCGCCGTCGAGGATGCGGTGGTCCTTCGCCTTCAGTGCGGCCTGGCGCTGGCGGGCGAATTCCTCCTCGGGGAGCACGGCCACGATGCTGCGGGCAATGCCGTTTAGGGCGGCGACGTAGAGAAAGCTGAGCCGGTCCAGGCTGTCCTTCTCGAAGACCTGGGCGGTGTTGAAAAGTTCAAGGGGGTAGGCGCGGTACATCTGTTCGGGGAGCCGCTCGCCGGGGACGAAGGAGGGCCAGTTCCCCGAGACGAAGACCACGGTGCGGCCGCGGTAGCCGGCCTCTTTCCAGAGCGCATAGGCGTCGGTGGGGTTTTGTAACAGGTGCGTGACCGCGCGCGCCCGGCCGATGCTCCCCGCCGGGCCGGCGTGGCGCGTGGACACCCCGTAGGCGTTGAGCCCGTACAGCGCAAGCACGAAGAGGACGACCAGCGACAGGCAAGCCGTCAGGCTGAGTTTGGTTGGTTGCGGCATCGGCACCCTGTGGTAAGGCGGTTCCTCAAGGGGAGCAGGGACGGGAGCGGGGCTCGACCGCCGCTACTTTTCCTTGTGGAACATCTTGTCCCAGGAGGGGAGCTCCTTGCGCTCCTCTCCCGAAGCGGTGATTTCCGTGATGAGCCACTGTCCCTGGCGGTTCTCCAGCAGGTACTGGACATCGTAGCTGTAGTCCTTGACCTGGTTGGAGACCTCGTTGGTCTTCAGGTCGGCGTAACCGAAGTCCCAGACCTCGCGGGTCACCACGCGGCACTTGTTCTGCTGGCCGCAGTCGGTCTCCCGGAAGTCGATCTTTTTCAACTGGGACACCATCCGTTTTTTTCCCTCGGCGATGGCGGCCATGTGGTAGTAGGCCTTCTCGGCGAGCGCGGTGGTGGTCACCTGTTGCAGCGCAGTCATGTTGCCGGCCTGGTACCCCTCGATCAGGAGCCGGTTGTAGGTGAGGATCCGCTCCTGGACGGTTTTGGCAAGCGCTGGGCCACTTTGCACAGGACCGGCCCCCGGACTGGCAGTGCCGGCTGGCGCCGCTGGCTTTGCGGCCTCCTGTTTCTGGCAGCCGACCAGCGCCACAGTCAGAAGCAGCGCGAAGAGTATCTCTCTGGCAATAGTTAATTTTCCCATAGATCTACCTTTTAACATAAATCGATGATTCTGCACCAGCAATCGTTTCGCTCGAGCCAGAGCAGGGCAGCGAAGTCAAGAGAATGTTCTGCCAAGGCAGCTGCCGAAAAGCTCTGGGCACCTGAGACCACTCAGTGAGGTGGCAAGGCCACGGTGACAGGCCCAGGAGATGTCTGTGCTGAAGCGGTTTCGGCCGAGAAATGGCATTGACGTATCAGATTTTTTACGATAGAAAGAGTGACTACCGTTGGAAAGCGTTTTTTAAAGGCCGGAGTAACTCAGTTGGTAGAGTAGCTGATTCGTAATCAGCAAGTCGGCGGTTCGAGTCCGCTCTTCGGCTCCAGAAAAACAAGGGGTTACAGCTTATGCTGTAACCCCTTTGTTGTTTGACGCGCTGTCTTAGGTAGCACATGGCTGGCAGGCGGTCGCGCGGTGCACCGGCATCCCCCTCCACACGACCTGCCGAAAAGCCGCTGCGCCCGGGGGGGTACTTAGGAAGCGGCTACCTACCGATCCAGGCGGCACCAAAGACGCCGGCGGAATCGCCCAGATGGTTCTTGAGGATGGGGGTGGTAAGGTCGTTGTGGAAGGCGTAGTGCCGCACCCGCTCGACCCCCTCGGTGTAGAGTTCTGCGATGTTGGAGAGGCCGCCCCCCAGGACCACGGCGTCTGGGTCGAGGATGGAGATGAGGCCACCCAGGCAGCGCCCGAAGTCGTCCAGGAAGATATCGAAGCACCTTTGGCAGCGCGCCTCGCCCGCGCGGGCGCCGGCCACGATCTCGGCCATGGTGAGACTTTCGCCGTAGCGGGTGCGGAAGGCGGCCTCCACACCGGAGCCGCTGATCTTGGTCTCGACGCAGCCACGGTTGCCGCAGTAACAGGGAGCCCCCTGCGGGTCCACCGAAAAGTGCCCCCACTCGCCGCGGATCTTATGCGGCCCCTCACCCACTACGCCGTCGATGGCAAGCCCGCCGCCGCAGCCGGTCCCCATGATGACACCGAAGACCATCGGGTAACCGGCCCCCGCACCCATCCGGCACTCGGCGAGGGTGAAGCAGTCGGCATCGTTGCGCACCCCAACCGGACCCCCTAACAGCCGTTCCAGGTCCGCCGGCAGGGGCTCGCCGATCAGGCAGGTGGAGTTCGCGTTGCGGACCAGGCCGGTCGACTCATCCACCGATCCCGGTATCCCGATGCCGAGCGTCCAGGGGGCACCCTCAGGCACCCGGGCAGCGGTCCCGGCGACCAAACCGACAAGCGACTCCAAAACCGCCGGGTACCCGCCGGTGAGCGGGGTGTCCCGGCGCTCACGCCAGAGAGGGCTCCCGGTCGGGCTTAACAGCACCGCCTCGGTCTTGGTGCCGCCCAAGTCGATGCCGATGCGAAACGGTGTCGAGGTATCCATCGCTACTCCGGTGAGGCTCCAGGTATGCCCGGCGCGGCGGCCGCGGACGGACCCGCTACTCCTTCGAGGCGGGCTCTTCCGGTTTCTTCTCCTTCAGAAATACCACGAACGCGCCGGCGCCCCCCAGGTCGCTGGGTGCGGCGACGAACTCCGAGACCATGGCCTTCCCCGCCTCGCGCAGCCAGTTCCCCACGGCAATCTTGAGCACCGGCTCCCCCGGGGAGTTGTTCCCCTTGCCGGTGATCACCAACACCCCTTTCTGGCCGCGGTTGTAGGCACCGCGCACGAAACGCTCCAGGTTCTCGATCGCCTCGTCGCGGGTCAGCCCGTGCAGGTCGAGCTGGAAGTCGATGCGGATCCCGCCGCGGCGCACCTGCCTCAACCGGTTCACCGCCACCGGCTGCTGGGGAGGCGGTTCCAGGTTCTCGTCCGAAAAGCGCACGTCCAGCTTGAGCGACTCGACCGCCTTCAAAAAGACCCGCATCTCCTCGTCGTCTTTCTGCTCCTTGACCGCCTTGGCCTTCTCGCGGTGCGGCTGGCTCTTCACCGGGTTCATCGGCCGGATGTCGGCGAAGGCGTCCAGGAAGAGGAGCGCGTCCTCGAGCTCCTCCCGGCTCTTCTGCTTCTGCTGCTCTAGCGTCTGCTTAGGCGGCTTCGGCGGGGTCGGCTTCTGATGGGAGGCCGCTGCGGGCGGCTGCTCGCGCGTCTCCAGAGTCACCCCCTTGAGAGCCTTGAAGGGGGAGGCGGAGAACTCCTTTGGTTTGGGTGTCGGTTTGTCCTTTTTTTTCATGGTCCCCGTGCCTAGTCCTTCGCCACCAGTACGATCTCGATCCTGCGGTTCTTGGCCCGTCCCTCGTCGCTGTCATTGGGCGCCACCGGCTTGTACTCGCCGTAGGCCACCGCGGCCAAGAGCGTCGGGTCGATCCCCTGCTGCTGCAGGTAGCGGGCAACGTTCAAGGCGCGCGCCGAGGAGAGCTCCCAGTTGGTCGGGTAGCGGCGGGTGAGCGCCCCCACGATCGGCACGTTGTCGGTGTGCCCCTCAATACGGATCGCCTTGTCCTTCACGTTCTTCAGGATGTCGATCACCTTCTGCAACACCACGAGCCCCTCGGGCTTCACCTCGGCCTTGCCGGAGTCGAAGAGCACCGCGTCAATGAGGTTCACGGTGAGCTTCCCCTTGAGCTCGGAGATGGTCACCTCTCCCTTGGAGATCTCGCTCTTCATGGTGTCCAACAGGCTCTCGTAGGTCTTCGAGGTCTTCTGCACCTCGAGTTCCTTCTGTTTCTGGACCTGGGCGATCTCGTCCTTGAGCCGGGCGTTCTCGGCCTCAAGCTGTCCCATGCGCTGGCTCAGCTCCCCGATCTTCTTGTTCTTCGCGTCCGCGGTCGACTTGAGGCTCTCCTCGAGCCCCTGCTTGTCCTTCACCAGCAGGTCGCGCTCCTGCACCGTGCTTCCCAGGTCGGCCTTCAACTTTTTGAGCTGGTCCTGCAACGAGGCGTTTTCCGCCGAGAGCTTCTGGTAGGCGTTCTGCTGCTCGCTCAGGCTCTTCTCGAGTCCCTCGGCCTGGAGTTTCTTCGCTTCGTAGGTGCCGCTGGAAACGCACCCGGTCACCAGCGCGCAGGCGATAAAAAGGGCAATCATCACTGTTTTCGGCATGTCATCCTCCTTCGGTTTTTCTCGCAGATCCCCAGCCCGGCTGTTTGTTAAGAGAGCGGGGCGAATGGTTCACATTAACACCGAGCGCTCCAATAATGCCCGCTTTGCGCCGGCTGTCAATGCCTGGTTGCCTGAACCCGCTACGCGGCATTGCATTAATGCGCTCCAATTGGGCATGGTATACTACCAGTGTTTCAGGGGGGCTGTCAACGAAGCTCCCCGCTCCGGATGCCCAACAAGGGTACCCGGAGAGCCCACCAGCGGTGAAGGGAGTCGTCATGGGAACTGCAGGGAACCCGTCGGACACCGGGCGCAAGGACGGGGCGATCGATTCCGGGCTCGAGATCGCCTCGATGCTCATCAAGTCGGGCCACCTCGCCCCGGAGCAGTTGAGCTATGCCCAGCGCGTCAAGGACAAGCTACTCACCCCGCGCACCCTGATCGCGGTCATGCTGGAGCTCAACTTCTTTACCCGGGACCAGTTGCGCGAGACCCTGCGCCACAACATCGTCTCGGTGAAGCTCGGGGCGCTCTTGGTGGAGCTTGGCTACTTAAAGCCCGCCGAACTCCAGGCCGCACTGGGGATCCAGCGCGACGGCGGCCACACCAAGATGCTCGGTGAGGTGTTGGTGGAGCAGCGTTTCATCGAGGAGTACACCCTGGCCGAGGTGATCGCCTTCCAGCTCGGCTACCCCTACCTGGAACTCGAGCCGGACCAGGTGGACCGCACCCTCTTGTCCCGGATGCCCCAGCACTGGATCGCCCAGCACAGCTTCATCCCGGTCCGGGAGGAGAAGGGGCGGATTCTGGTGGCGATCGCCGACCCGCTCAACGCCGAGGCACGCCGCACCGCCGAGAAGCTCTTCGGAGCCACCACGACCTTCGCCATCACCACCTTGAAGGGGATCCGGGAGACGGTGAGCACCTTAAAGCGCGGCGTCCTGCAGGGGGACGGTACCGCCACCGACGAGCACACCGTGACCGGCATCGTCAACTCGATCTTCGAGGAGGCCCTGAAGGAGGGGGTGAGCGACATCCACATCGAGCCGATGCGCGCGGCCTTGCGGGTCCGCTTCAGGCGCGACGGCATGCTCACCCTCTACAAGGACTTCCCCAAGGAACTCGCCATGCCGGTGTCGAGCCGCATCAAGATCATGGCCGAGGCCGACATCGCCGAGAGACGGCGCCACCAGGACGGCAGGATCTGCTACGAGAGCGCCAAAAGCGGCCAGGTGCTCGACCTGAGGGTCTCCTTCTACGTGACCATCTATGGCGAGAAGACGGTCCTGAGGCTCTTGAGCAAGAAGGGGGATCTCCTCGACCTCAAGGACATCGGGATGCCCGCGCGCATGCTGGAGCGCTTCACCGACGACGCGCTGGACACCCCAAGCGGCGTCCTCATCGTCACCGGCCCCACCGGCAGCGGCAAGACCAGCACCCTGTACAGCTGCGTCAGGTACCTCAACGACCCCTCGAGCTGCATCGTCACCGTCGAGGAACCGGTGGAGTACGTGATCGAGGGGGTGGCCCAGTGCTCCATCAACCAGAAGATCGGGGTCACCTTCGACGAGACCCTGCGCCACATCGTGCGCCAGGACCCGGACATCATCGTCCTTGGGGAGATCCGCGATTCCTTCTCGGCCGAAACCGCCATCCAGGCCGCCCTCACCGGCCACAAGGTGCTCACCACCTTCCACACCGAGGACAGCGTGGGGGGGCTCTTGCGCCTGATGAACATGAACATCGAGGCCTTTCTGATCGCCTCCACCGTGGTCTGCGTGGTGGCCCAGCGCCTGTTGCGCCGCATCTGCCCGGACTGCCGGGAGCCCTACCTCCCCACCCCCACTGAGCTCAGGCGCATCGGGTACTCGAACCACGAGTTGCGGGGGGCGGAGTTCTCGGTGGGGCGCGGCTGCCCCAAGTGCCGCTACTCCGGGTACCGCGGGCGCATCGGGGTCTTCGAGATGCTCCTCCTGAACGAACTGGTGAAGGACGCCATCCTGAGCAAGAAGACCTCCTACGAGATCAGGAAGATCTCCACCGAGACCACCGGGATGGTCACCCTTTTGGAGTCCGGCCTGTGCAAAGCGGCCCAGGGGCTCGTTTCGCTGCAGGACACCGTGCGCCTGTTGCCGCGCATCGGCAAACCACGCCCGATCCAGGAGATCCGGCACCTACTGGGGGAATAAGCCATGCCAACCAGGCCCTTCGTCGAGATCATCAAGGAGCAGCTCGCCTCCGAGACCCTGAACCTCCCCATGTTCCACCCCATCGCACTCAAGCTGCAGGCCCTTTTGGCCGGCAAGGACTTCACCATCGAGCAGGTGGTGGCGCTCATCATCAAGGACCAGGCGCTCACCAGCCAGATCTTAAGGCTCGCCAACTCGGCCTTTTTCAGCGGCCTCTCCAAGGTGACCACCATCACCGAGGCGGTGGTACGGCTGGGGGCCAAGGAGATCGCCAACGTCGCCATGCTGGCCAGCCAGCAAAACAGCTACAACAGCTTCAGTATCCCGGAATTGAAGGTACACGCGCTCACACTCTGGAAGCACGCCATCGGGAGCGCCATCGGCAGCAGGTGGCTCTGCGAGCGGACCGGCTACAAGCAGATAGCCCAGGAGGCCTTCATTGCCGGACTGTTGCACGACATCGGGAGTCTTTTGATCCTGAAAGTGCTGGAGGGGATACTCTTGGGGGATCACGGCACCAAGTCCCTGTCCCGGGACCTGATCAACGAGATCATGGTGGCGATGCATACCCAGACCGGGCATGAAATGCTCTTGAAGTGGAACCTGCCGGAGCTTTACTGCGTGATCGTGCGCGATCACCACCAGGAGCAGCGCGACACCTCCAACGTGCTGTTGAGCATCGTGCGCCTGGTGGACGACACCTGCCGGAAACTCGGGCTCGCCGGGGCCCCGGCCGAACCGAACCTGATGCTGGCGGCGAGCTTCGAGGCCCAGGGGCTGGGTATCAAGGAGATCACCTTGGCCGAGCTGGAAATCATGATCGAAGACGCCATGGTGATGGTCAGCGCCGCTGCTTGACGTAGCGTGCGATCCCTTCCTCGAAGATCCTCTCGATCTCGTGTTTCTCCCCCCGCTCCCGCTTGGCCACGATGGAGAGCGCCAGGTTGGTCACCAGGCCGACCAGGAGCAACAGTCCCAGGGCCAGGCGCAGCCAGCGTGGGAACCTCTTTCCCGTCAGTTCCCGACTCTCGCGCGCCTCGCCGCGCCCCAGCCGTGCCAGTTGGGCCAGCTGTTCCCGCGAGACGTACCCCACGATGCGGTCCCGGTCTGCCTCCTCGATGAAACGGTAACGCAGCGCGGTCCGGTGCGAGTCGGAGACCGGTGAAGGCTGCACCGACACTACCTCCCCCACCAGTTCAAGGACCCGGTGCGGTTCCGGGATGTAGAAGGTGAGCTCGACGAGCTGCCCCGGGATGAAGCGCTCCGGGATGTCGATGCGTATCCCGCCGCCGCTCATGTTGGCGGCCGCCGGCGGCAGTTCGGCCCGCTGGGCCAGGCGCCGGCGCAGCTCCTCGCGCTGGTGGGCGACCTCCTCCGGTTCGCCCAGTTCGGGCTGCTGGGCGGCGAGTTCCTGCTCCCTCAACCTGGTACGCCAGCGCTCGCGCACCTCGACAAGGTGCTGGCTGGGGGGGAGCCGGTACTCCACCGGGAGGTAGACGTCCTGCCGGTAGTACTCACGCGGCTCAAAGGGGACCACGCCGTCCACCAGGCGCAGCTCCAGGGCACCTTGGGTGCCGTCGCCCACCACGATGCCACGGCAGCAGCGCCCCATGCCGTCCTTCTCCGGGCGGCGCACCTGGAGCATGCTGCCACGCGCGAGGTTGGCCCCGTCCGGGAGAGCGTCGCGGGAGAGCGCCACCTCCAGGAGGTCGCGCTCCAGCGAGTTCACCAGCGCCCAGTCCTGGAACTGCCCCCCACCCGCGATCGGGATGGCGATGCTGACCCGCGCCCCGACCGGGAAGCAGTCGGCATATTCAGTGAAGTCCCCTGCCATGTCCCCTCCGCCGCCCGCCGCTTCCGGCGTCCGGCATGATCCCGGCCTGACCGGCTGCCGGGGGTGGCCTCCCGAAAACGCCCCTGGTCCAAAGGGTCCGGTCGGCCTTACCCTACGTATCGGCGAGTAACGGCAAAGACTTAACTAAACGACGGTCAGTGCGCCTCGCTCCAGTTGGTTCCGAAGTTGAGATCCACCTTGAGCGGCACGCGCAGCGGCAGCGCCCCCTCCATCTCGCAGCGCACCAGTTCGGCCATCAGGTCACGCTCCCCGGCGGGCACCTCGAAGACCAGTTCGTCGTGCACCTGCATGATGAGCCGGCTCTTGACCCCTTCCGCCTGCATGCGCCGGGTCACCTTGATCATCGCCTCCTTGATGATGTCGGCAGCCGAACCCTGGATCGGGTAGTTCACCGCGTTGCGCTGGGCGAAGGCCCGGATATTCCCGTTTTTGCTCGAGATATCGGGGATCGGGAGCCGGCGCCCCAGGATGGTGCGCACGAACCCGGCGATCTCCGCCTCGCGCACGCAGCCGTCCAGGAAGGCGCGCGCCCCGCTGTGGCGCTCGAAGTAGTGGTCGATGAAGGCCTTGGCGAGCTTGGGGGTCACCCCCAGTTCCTTCGCCAGGCTGAAGGCCCCCTGCCCGTAGATCACCCCGAAGTTGATCACCTTGGCCTGGCGCCGCTGCTCGGCGCTCACCAGCTCCGGGAACATCCCGAACACCTCGGCCGCGGTGCGCCGGTGGATGTCCTCGCCGGCGGCGAACGCCTCGCAGAAGACCCGGTCCTCGGAGAGGTGCGCGAGCACCCTGAGCTCGATCTGCGAGTAGTCTGCGGCCAGCAGGAGCGACCCCTCCTCGGCGACGAAGGCGCGCCGGATGTCGCGTCCCGCCTCGCTGCGGATCGGGATGTTCTGCAGGTTGGGGTCCGACGAGGAGAGCCGCCCGGTGTTGGTGACCGCCTGGTTATAGGAGGTGTGGATCCGGCCGGTCTCCGGTTCCACGAGCCTTGGGAGCGCGTCGGTGTAGGTGGACTTGAGCTTCGAGATCGAGCGGTACATGAGCAAAAGCTTCGCCACTTCGTGCTCCGCCGCCAGGCGTTCCAGCTCCTCCACGTTGGTGGACCAGCCGGTCTTCCCCTTGGTCTTCTTGCCGACCGGGAGCATCATCCGCTCGAAGAGCATCTCGCCCAGCTGCTTCGGGGAGTTGATGTTGAAGGGGCCGCCGGCCAGCTCGTGGATGCGCGCCTCCAGCTCGACCAGCTCCTTGCCGAAGCCGGTGGAGAGCTCCCTCATGAGGTCAAGGTCGATCTTCACTCCGGTGAGCTCCATCTCGGCCAGGATCTCCAGAAGCGGCATCTCGGTCTTGAAGAGGAGCTCGGACATCCCCTGCTCCTCGACCTTGGGAAGCAGGATCTCGTGCAACAGGTAGGTGGCGTCGGCGTCCTCGCAGCTGTAGGGGCCGGCGCGGTCCAGGTCGACCTCGGAGAAGTTCAGCTGCTCCTTGCCGTTGCCGGCCACCTCGTTGTAGGAGATCATCCGGTGGTCCAGGTACTGGAGCGCCAGCGCGTCCAGCCCCTGGCTGCTGCGCCCGGGGTTCTCCAGGTAGGCCGCCAGCATGGTGTCGAGCCAGATCCCCTCCAGCTTCACGCCGGCGCGGCGCAGCACCTGGTAGTCGTACTTGAGGTTCTGGCCGATCTTGCGGATGCCGGCATCGGTCAAAAGCGGCCCCAGGTGCTCGATAACCGTCGCCTCGCTGAGCTGCTCGGGTGCCCCCAGGTAGCGGTGCCCTACCGGGATGTACCAGGCCTGGTGTGCCTTATGGCTCACCGCGAAGCCGACGATACGCGCCTCCATCGGGTTGAGACTCGTGGTCTCCAGGTCTATCGCGAAGGCGCCGGCCTTTTTCAGCTCGGCCGCGAGCGTGCGCAACTCCGCTTCCTCGAGGACCACGTGGTACTCCTCGCAGGAGAGCGTGGCCGAACTGGTGAGTTCCTTCATGAGGGTGGTGAAGCCGAACTCGCGGAACATCTCGGCGAGCTTCTTGGTGTCCGGCGCCGAGACCGAGAGGTCCTCCATGGTGTACTCGATGGGGACCTGGCAATCGATGGTGGCAAGCGTGCGGCAAAGCCGCGCCTGGTCGGCGAACTCCGCCAGTTTTTCGCTGTTTTTCCCCTTCACCTCGTTCGCGCGGGCGAGCAGTTCGTCCAGCGAGCCGAACTCCTGGATCAGCTTCTTGGCGGTCACCTCGCCGATCCCCGGCACCCCGGGGATGTTGTCCGAGGCATCCCCCCAAAGTGCCAGGACGTCCACCACCCGCTCCGGGGCGACGCCGAACTTCTCGTGCACCTCCGGTATCCCGGTGACCTTGTCCTTCATGGTGTCCAAGAGCGTCACGTGTTCGCTCACGATCTGCATCAGGTCCTTGTCGCCGGTCACCACCACGCAGTCGAGCCCCTTCGCCTCGCACTGGCGCGCGATGGTGCCGATGATGTCGTCCGCCTCGAAGCCGGTAAGCTCCAGCGCCGGAATGTTGAAGGCGCGCACCATCTCCTTGATCGGCCCAAGCTGCGGCACCAGGTCGTCGGGCATCGCCGAGCGGGTCGCCTTGTAGGCGGGGAAGAGCTCGTTTCTGAAGGTGTGCTTCCCGGCGTCGAAGACCACCGCCACGTGGGCCGGCGCGTGATCCTTCATGACCTTCAGAAGCATCTGGGTAAAGCCGTAGAGCGCGTTGGTGGGAAAACCGGTGGGGGAACTCAGGTGGCGGATGGCGAAGTAGGCCCGGTAGATATAGGACGAGCCGTCCAGGAGGTACAGCTTCTCGCGGTCAGTTGTCACCTAGTCCACCTCTTTGGTAAAGATGACGAAAGCCATTGCGGGACGCCGGCTCGAGTCGCGCATGGCGAACTGCAGCGTGTCGAACTTCCACCCCTTGGCGGTGAAATCGTTCAAGGTTTCCTCGATGGTCAGATCTGTGACGTCGCTTAGTTCAACGACCTTGTACTGCAGCATAGGTACTCCTCATTATTGCGTTTTTTCCGCAGCCATAGTAGCCCATAAGCTCGCGTCCTTCAAGGCGAAAGTTGTTGCAATACCCGGCATAACTGCTATGATTTGGGAAACTCAAAAAAGGGGGGTGTGCAGGGTCAGCAGACAGTCGCGTCAACGTCAACAACCAGGTTATAAGGGGAGTCAGCATGGTACAGAGCGAAGAAGTAAAAATTGACAAACTGGCGCAGGAAGCGGAACTCAACCTGGAAATCGACTATGAAAGAAGAGATCTAAAAGCACAGAGAGAACTGACCAAGCAACATCTCTACGACGGCTCCAAGAAACTCAAGCACACTGTACCAAAAGGAAAACGTATATAAGGGGCGGCGACGCCCAGTTAATATCGGGGAGGGGGTTGACATTCAACCTCCTCCCCCTTTAATTTCTGAGACAGTAGGCAACCCCGGAGGTGAGCGATGGCGATCGTCAAGTACAACCCGCTGAACGAGCTGCGCACCATGCAGGACAAGATGAACCGGCTTTTGGACCTGGCCTGGACGCGCGAGGTCGGCGACGAACTGCGCGAAGGGGTCTGGCTCCCGCCGGCGGACATCTACGAGGACGACACCACGGTCACCATCAAGGTCGAAGTACCCGACCTGGAGCAGAAGGACCTCGAGATCAGGGTCGAGGAGAACGCCCTCACCATCAAGGGGGAGCGGCGCCACCGCCCCGAGGTCCTCACCGAAAACTTCCACCGTATCGAGCGCTACTTCGGCCCGTTCCAGCGCTCCTTCTCACTCTCGCCCGACCTGGACCGCGACGGGATCGCGATCAGCTGCAACCTGGGCATCCTCACCATCACCATCCCCAAGACGTCGAGTCACAGCGCCGGCATCACCGTCGAACTCTAGGCTTACGACTCGTTCATGCTCCCGGTGCGGTACCCCTGGAGGTCGAGCGCCACGTAGGTGAAGCCGGCCGCCTTGAAGAACTCCAGGGTGCGCCGGCGCAGCTCGGGATCGATGAGCCGCGGCAGTTCCTGTTCGGAGAGCTCGATCCGGGCGGTCTCCTGGTGAAAGCGCACCCGGTACACCGTGAACCCCTCTTTTTTCAGATACTCCTCGCAACGCTCCACCTGGTTCAGGCGCCCCTCGGTGATCTCGGTCCCGTAGGGGAACCGACTCGCCAGGCAGGCGTAGGCCTGCTTCTCTGCCGTGGGTAGCCCAAGGCGCCGACTCAACTCGCGGATCTCGGACTTGCTGAGCCCCGACTCCAAAAGGGGCGAGCGCACCCCAAGCTCGCCGGCCGCGGTGCGTCCGGGGCGGAAATCGCCGAGGTCGTCGGTGTTGCTCCCATCGAGAACGGCCGCAAGCCCCGCCTCGACCGCCTTGGCGCGGCACAGGCTGAAGAGCTCGTGTTTGCAGTGGTAGCAGCGGTTTTTCGGGTTGTGGCTGAAACCCGGGATCTCGAGCTCGTTCGATTCCACCAGGATCTGCCGGGCACCGATCAGCAGCGCCAGGTTCTTCGCCTCCTCGAGCTCCGACTCGGGATAGGTCGGCGAGGTGGCGGTAAGTGCCAGCACCCGCTCGGCACCGAGCGTATCCTGGGCGACCTTGAGCAGGAAGGTCGAATCGACCCCGCCGGAAAAGGCGACCAGCACCGAGCCCAGCTCGCGCAGCAGGTTCTGCAGATTTTGGTATTTCTGATCCAGGGTTTCCATCAGGTCCTCCCGATTGAATTTTAGTGGCTTACCTTCCGGCGGCTGGGGACTGGCTCCGCCAGGTGCCTCTCCCCGTGGGCTCCGCTGCCACCGGAAGCGGCCGCAAGATGGTGGCAGCTCGCGGCGGTCCCGTCAAGTGGCGCTGCGGAAAAAAACAGATCCCCACGGCGGCTAGGCAATGGGGATCCGGTAGTTTCTCGAGGTGCCGGCACGGGTGTGCCGAAATCTTTTGCTAGATGAAGTACATGAAGCGGTGGTCCTGCTCGCGCTTGATGCCGAGCGACTCGCCACGCTCGCAGAGGGTCTTCAGGGTGACCGACTCGAAGAACTCGTTCAGCTTCGCGTTGGACTCCTCCCAGACCGTCTGGGTCACGCAGCTGCCGTCGAAGGTGCACTCACCCTTCTTGCGGCCGGTGCAGTCCACCAGGAGGGTGTCCCCCTCGGTCGCCTCGATCACCGCACGAACGGTGATCTCCTCCGGGCTCTTCGCCAGACAGTACCCCCCCTGCGGGCCGCGCTTGCTCTTCAGGATGCCGTGCTTCTTGAGCCCCTGAAAGATCTGCTCCAGGTAGCGCGGCGAGATGTCCTGGCGACGCGAGATATCCTGGATCTGTGCCGGCTGGCTTCCAGCGTTGTACGCTATGTCGAAAAGTGCCCTAAGGCCGTAACGGCTCTTGGTGGAGAGTCTCATCGGTAGTCCCCCGCTTCGGTAGTTAAGGCGAGACTACAGTACCACAGGTATCATGTCAAGAATATATACACGGCCGTGCGGCTCATCCCACATGACTCTCTGAGGGTTTACCAATAACGCTGGGGAGGCTCCACCCTACCCTGCCGCACGATCTCACCGTCCACCACCTTGAAGACGTCGCCGTACTGGTTGGTCCAGGTGTCCCCCTCCTCGAGCGGCATGGGAACCTCGCGCGCCCCCAGGAATACCTCGTCGTTGCCCAGGTAGGCGTACCACTCCAGGCTGCCGTTCATCCAGATCTTGTTCTTGATTTCCATTTCCCCTCCGCTCGCCGTTTTTTCCCGATCTTACTGAAAAGGGTGTGGCAAGGTCAAGGACGCCGGTTTTTTCTTGTTGGCGTCTGCGGATTTTGTTATTAGAGAGAGATACTACCAATCGGGGGCTTTTCATATGAAATTCACAAAGATGCAGGGTGCTGGCAACGACTACGTGTACGTGAACTGTTTCGAGGAGCAGGTGGCCGACCCGGCGGCGGTGGCCGTCAAGGTTTCCAACCGCAACTTCGGCATCGGCTCGGACGGCCTGATCCTCATCATGCCGAGCGACCAGGCCGACGTCAGGATGCGCATGTTCAACTCGGACGGTTCGGAAAGCGAGATGTGCGGTAACGGCATCCGCTGCGTCGCCAAGTACGCCTACGACCACGGCATCGTGACCAAGAAGGAGATCACCGCCGAGACCGGCGCCGGGATCCTCACCCTGCAGCTCTTCGCCAACGCCGAGAACAAGGTAGACAAGGTGCGCGTCAACATGGGACCGCCGCGCCTGACCCGCGCCGAGATTCCGATGCAGGGGAGCCCCGCAGAGAAGGTGATCAACGTGCCGCTCAACATCCTGCACTCCACCTTCAACATCACCTGCGCCTCCATGGGGAACCCGCACTGCGTCATCTTCGTGGACGACGTCGAGAACTTCCAGGTGGAGAAGTACGGTCCGCTCATCGAGAACCACGAGCTGTTCCCGCGTCGCACCAACGTCGAGTTCGTGCAGATCATCTCGCGCACCGAGGTTCGTCAGCGCACCTGGGAGCGCGGCGCCGGCGAGACCCTTGCCTGCGGCACCGGTTCCAGCGCGGTAACCGCCGCCTGCGTCCTGAACGGCCTCACCGACAAGAAGATCCTGAACCACCTCTCCGGCGGCGACCTGGAGATGGAGTGGGCCGAAGACGGCAACATCTACATGACCGGCCCCGCGGTCGAAGTCTTCAGCGGCGAGATCGCGATCTAGTCGTTGCCGTCGATCCCGACTGAATAGTCTCCACGCTGCACTCTCCACTACACCGGCTGCCCCGGCCCTTCCGGGGCAGCCGGTTTGTTTTTTCAAGGAGCCCCCGTGAGCACCGTCCCCAACTGCCCCATCTGCACCAAGTGGCAGGACGACCCCGACCAGCGGGTCATCGAACTCACCCAGACCAAGGTTTCCCTGAACCGTGACCAGTTCTTCAAAGGCTACTGCTTCGTCTACGCCAAGGACCACGTCACCGAGCTCTTCCACCTCGACGAGGCGGTCAGAAACCAGGTGATGGCGGAGGTTACGGCCGTGGCGCAGGTCCTTTACAACCTCTTTGCCCCGGATAAAATCAACTACGAATTGCTGGGTAACATGGCACCTCATATGCACTGGCACATCGTGCCGCGCTTTGCCAGCGATCCGCTCTGGCCCCGCCCGCACTGGAGCGAGCCGCACACCGAGCTTCTGCTCACCCCGCAGGAGTACCAGGAGCGTGCCGCAGCGATCAAAGCCCAGCTGAACAAGGAGTTCCCGTGGACCTGTTAGGCGCACACGTATCGATCGCCGGCGGCATCTACAACGCCCCCGAGCGCGGGGTCGCGGCTACCTGCAACGCGATCCAGCTCTTCACCCAGAACGCCAACCAATGGCGCGGCAAGATGGTCTCCGATGCCGACGCCAAGCTCTTCCAGGACAAGCTCGCTGCCACCGGCATCACCGAGGTGGTCAGCCACGACATCTACCTGATCAACCTGGCTGCCGCCCCCGGCGAGACCCGCGACAAGAGCCTCATCGCCTTCCGCGAGGAGATGGAGCGCTGCGCCCGCCTGGGGATCCGGAAGATCGTCATGCACCCCGGTTCCCACAACGGGGACGGCGAGGCGGTCGGCATCCGGCGCATCTGCGAGGCCTTCGACGACCTCTTCCCCCAGGTGCCCCAGTTTACCGGCAAGGTCCTTCTGGAGAACACCGCGGGCCAGGGCACCAACCTCGGCTACCGGTTCGAACATCTCAAGGCGATCATCGAAGGGACCTCCTTCAAGGATCACTTCGGCGTCTGCATCGACACCTGCCATGCCTTCGCCGCGGGGTACCCCATCTCCGAGCGCGACGGCTACCTGCGCAGCTTCGACGAACTGGACCAGGCGGTGGGACTTGAGAACGTGCAGGCCTTTCACCTGAACGACTCCAAGAAGGGGCTCGGCTGCAAGGTGGACCGCCACGAGCACATCGGTTCCGGTGCGCTCGGGCTCGAGACTTTCCGGTTGCTTATGAACGACGAGCGTTTCGTCTCGGTGCCGAAGTTCCTGGAGACCCCGAAGGGGGATGACGACGAGATGGACCGGGTCAACCTGAAGCTCTTGCGCAGCCTGATCGGCACCTGATCGGCATCGATCGGCCGCCACGGGGGAATCCATGCGGGAAAGAATCGAGATCGTAGCGGGGGACATCACCCGGCTTGCGGTTGATGCCATCGTTAACGCAGCCAACAGCTCCCTTTTGGGTGGCGGCGGCGTGGACGGCGCCATCCACCGGGCCGCGGGACCCGAGCTTCTTGAAGAGTGCCGCACCTTGAACGGCTGCCCCACCGGCGAGGCCAAACTCACCAAGGGGTACCGGCTCCCGGCACGGCACGTGATCCACACCGTGGGCCCGGTCTGGCACGGCGGGTACCAGGGCGAGCCGGAGCTCTTGCGCAACTGCTACCGGAACTGCTTCAATATCGCCCGGCAGCACGGTTTTTCCAGCATCGCTTTCCCCGCCATCAGCACCGGGGTCTACCGCTACCCGCTCCTCGAGGCCTGCCGCATCGCCCTGGAGGAAGCCCGGGGCGCCCTGGCCGACAATCCCCAGCTTAATAAGGTTTATTTCGTCGCGTTTTCGGACGAGGCCACACGGGCCTACCGGGACGCGGCTCAGGAGGTACTGACGTGAAGGCGGTGATCCAGCGGGTAACGGAAGCGCGGGTGCGCGTGGAGGGGCGGGTTGCCGGGGAAATCGGCCCCGGCGTCCTGGTGCTCCTCGGCGTCGAGATCGGCGACACCCTGGCACAGGCCGACTGGATGGCGGAGAAAATCGTCAACCTGAGGATCTTTGCCGACGAGGCGGGGAAGATGAACCTGGCGCTCAAGGATGTCAAAGGGGAGATGCTGGCGGTGTCGCAGTTCACCCTGGCGGGCAACTGCAGCAAGGGGCGGCGCCCCTCCTTCGACACGGCGGCCGATCCGGAGGAGGCGAACCGCCTCTATACCTACTTCATGGGGAAGGTGTGGGAATTTGGTGTGCCGGTGCAAAGCGGCATCTTCCAGGCCGACATGGAGGTTTCCCTGGTGAACGACGGGCCGGTGACCTTCATACTCGAGTCACCGGCCAAGAAGGTCACATAAGCGGACGGACCTCGTCCACCGTGAAGTAGACCACCGCCCGTAGCGCGGCCCCCGCCTGCGGTCCTGCCGCATTCCTGGCTCCCGCACGAATGCTCTCCAGCACCTCCCCCTCCTGTTCCTCCTTCTTCATGGTCAGGGATAGCCGCCAGCCGCTGTAGCCGCGGGTCGGCGCCAGGTACAGGTAGCTCGCGTGCGGGTTCTCCCGCAGGTTCAAGAGGCTGCGCCCCTCCGAGAACCCCCAGGCCAGGGTCTCTTCATTTATCACGTGCGGCACGGCGAATACCGCCTGGTTTATCACCCCCTGGGTGTTAGCGGTCGCGATGATGCCACGTCCTCCTTCCGGAAACAATTCAGCTAGTTTCATGGTGCCCCCTTTTTACTTTCAGCGCTCAAACTACCTATGTTAATCTATCGCGAGCTTGACAAATGTCCACTTGGCTTAACCAGAGGAAACCGACCGTGGAGCTGAAAGCGATACTCGATGGGCTCTACGCCAGTCGTTCCCAGGCCCACCTGGCCAACGACCCGCTCTCCTTCTGCCACCGCTATCCGGATCCCCGGGACCGGGAGGTGGTCGGACTGGTCGCGGCGGCCTTCGCCTACGGCAACGTGAAGATCATCCTGCGCAGTCTGGAGGGGATCTTCGCCGCCATGGGGCCCGAGCCGCGCCATTTCGTGGAAGGCTTTCAGGCCACGAGGGAGTTGCGCCGCTTTTCCGGTTTCAAGCACCGCTTCAACGACGGTCGCGACCTCTGCGCGCTGCTGCTCGCCTGCCAGACCATGCTGCGCGAGGCGGGCTCGGTCGAGGGGTGGTTCCTGCAGTTCCAGGACAGCGCCGAGGCCGACGTGACCGGAATGCTTTCCCGGGCGACCGAGGCGTTGAAGGGGTTGGACTATGCACCGGTGTTCGGCGACCACGGCATACCAGCCGATTCCTACTTCCCCTTTTTCTTCCCCTCACCCGCTTCCGGCAGCGCCTGCAAGAGGCTCTGCATGTTCCTGCGCTGGATGGTGCGCCCGGCCGACGGCATCGACCTGGGGCTTTGGCAGGGGTTGAGCCCGGCGCAGCTGGTTATTCCGGTCGACGCCCATATCCAGCGCATCTGCCGGTTCCTGGGGTTCACCAGCCGCAAGCAGGCGGACTGGCGCATGGCGCGCGAGATCACCGCCCGGCTTCGGGAACTGGACCCGGCCGACCCGGTGAAGTATGATTTTGCCCTGTGCCACCTCGGCATCTCCGAGGGGTGCGACGGCAAGGACCTCACCGCCTGCCTCAAGTGCCCCATCAGCGAGCTTTGCCCGAAAGGCGAGAGCTAGCCGCGCTAGCACCACTTGACTCAGATCGATCAGTCCGAACCGACGAGCGGACCGATGTTCATCACTACAAGAGGAGGGACAACAAATGCAAACCTTCGGCTTCTTAGGCCTGGGCATCATGGGAGCCCCCATGGCCAAAAACCTGCTCAAGGCCGGTTTCGCCGTTACCGTCTGGAACCGCTCACCCGAAAAGTGCGCCGAACTCGCCGCGCTGGGCGCCACGGTCGCCGCCACCCCGGCTGAGGTTACCGGTTCCTGTGCCATCACCTTCGCCATGCTGGCCGACCCGGCGGCCGCGGAGGCGGTCTGCTTCGCGCCCGATGGCGCACTGCAGGGGATCGGCGCCGGACGCAGCTACGTGGACATGTCGACCGTCGACGCGGCCACCTCCCAGAAGATCGGCGCCGCAATCGCCTTCAAGGGGGGACGCTTCCTCGAGGCGCCGGTTTCCGGCAGCAAAAAGCCCGCAGAAGACGGCACGCTCATCATTCTGGCAGCCGGAGAGCGCGAACTCTTCGACGAGGCACTCCCCGCCCTGGAGAAGATGGGGAAGAAATGCCTCTTCCTCGGTGAACTGGGCAACGGCGCCCGCATGAAGCTCATCGTCAACATGGTGATGGGCGGCATGATGACCATCTTGTGCGAAGGACTGGCGCTCGCCACCAAGGCGGGGCTCAGGAGCAGCTCGCTTCTCGACGTCCTCGACTCCGGCGCCCTGGCGAACCCGATGTTCAAGCTGAAAGGTGCCCAGATCGCCCAGGGGAACTTCGCGCCCGCCTTCCCCTTGAAGCACATGCAGAAGGATATGCGGCTCGCAATCGCGCTGGGTGATGACTTGGGACAGCCGCTCTTCGCCGCCGCAAACGCCAATGAGTCCTTCAAAAAGGCCCGAGCCCTCGGACTCTCCGACGAGGATTTCAGCGCGGTGTTCCAGGCCATCAGCTCATGAAGTGGCTTTTGACCTGTGGCGGTGTCGGGCTGCTCACCAGCGCGCTGCTCGACCCGGTCATCTACGCGACTCTGGAGAAACCGATCCCCTGGTGGCGCGATCTCCTCATGGGAGCCGCCGGGATCGTCTGCGTCTACCTGCTGGTCAAGTACCGCAGGGACCTCTAGCCGCTGGAACAGTACTTTGCCGTTGACAAAGAGGGGCTGCTCGACTTATTCTGCCTCAAAATTAAATAGTAAGACCTGCTTATCTAGAGTGGTGGAGGGAAAGGCCCTTTGAAGCCACAGCAACCGGTCCCCGTGGGACGCCAGGTGCTAAATCCTGCCGAAAGGCGAAGATGAGAAGGTGCTTGGATACGTTTAACACCCCAAAAGCCCCTTCTCTCATGTGAGACGGGGCTTTTTTGTTTTAAGAGGGCGCGACCCGCGACGAAGAGAGATATATGTCCTACGGCTTAGTAACCGAACAGCTGGTACGTTTTGATACCGAACTGCGCCTGGAAAGCGGCCGCATCCTCGGGCCGATCGAGATCGCCTACGAGACTTACGGGACGCTCAACGAGGAGCGTTCCAACGCCATCCTGGTAACCCACGCCTGGACCGGCAGCGCCCACCTGGCCGGCCGCTACTCGCCGGAGGAAAAGCGCGCCGGCTGGTGGGACGAGATCGTCGGCCCAGGGCGCCTTCTGGATACCGATCGCTTCTTCGTCATCTGCTCCAACGTGATCGGCTCCTGTTTCGGCTCCACCGGCCCCACCTCGACAAACCCCAAGACCGGCAAGCGCTACAACCTCTCCTTCCCGGTCATCACGGTGCGCGACATGGTGCGCGCCCAGGCCCTGCTCATGGACCGGCTCGGCATCGAGCGGCTCTTCTGCGTCCTTGGGGGCAGCATGGGGGGGATGCAGGCGCTCGAGTGGGCGACCCAGTTCCCCGAGCGTGTCGCCTCGGCCGTGGTGCTTGCCAGCACGCCGCGCCCCTCGGCGCAGGCCATCTCGCTCAACGCCGTGGCCCGCTGGGCGATCTTCAACGACCCGAACTGGAAAAAAGGGGAGTACCGCAAGAACCCCAAGGACGGTCTCGCCCTGGCCCGCGGCATCGGGCACATCACCTTCCTCTCCGACGAGTCCATGACGGCCAAGTTCGACCGACGCTTCTCGGCCCGCGACGGCCAGTTCGACTTCTTCGGCCAGTTCGAGGTGGAGCGCTACCTCACCTACAACGGCTACAACTTCGTGGACCGCTTCGACGCCAACTCCTTCCTGTACCTGGCCAAGGCCCTCGACCTCTACGACGTCGCCAGCGGCTGCGAATCGATGGAGGAGGCTTTCGCCCCGGTCAGCGCCCCGATCCAGTTTTTCGCCTTTACCTCGGACTGGCTCTACCCTCCGGCCCAGACCGAGGAGATGGTCGTGACACTCGAGAAGCTCGGCAAGCCGGTGGAGTACCACCTGATCACCTCAGCCTACGGTCACGACGCCTTCCTCCTGGAGCACGAGACCTTCACCCCGATGGTGCAGGACTTCTTCGCCAGGGTGAAGTTCTAGGAGGGAGACCGGCGCGACCGGACAAACCTCATCTCCACCACAGGAGCACCACGCAAAAAAGGGGCACCCTCAACCGGGGGTGCCCCTTTTCCATGACCGTCTTCAAACTACATCCCCTCGCCCTTTGGGAGGGAGGAACTCCGCGTTGCCGGCAGCCAGCCCTTTACGCCGGCAGATCCCTCCAGCCGAGGATCGTCGCGACGTCCTCGTTGAGCACCATGTCCTCGCCGGTCGGGAGCACAAACACCTTCACCTGCGAGTCGTCCGCGCTGACCAGCATCTCCTGCCCACCCATGAGCGCCATGAGGTCGCGCTCGGTGTCCAGCTTGATCCCGAACTGCTCCATCCCGGCCAGCGCCAGGCCGCGCACCGGCCAGTCGGCCCAGCCGTCACCGTAGGTGAACACGATGGCGTCCGGCTTGCCGGTCACCGCGATGTAGGCACCCAGGTACTTGCGCAGCCGGTAGGACTCCATCTCGAGTGCCAGACGGCAGCGCTCGTCCCCATCGTTGGCCTCGTTCATCACGATGCGCCGGTTCACCCGCCGCCCCACGATCCCCGCAACCCCGCTTTTCTGGTTCATGAAGAGATCGATCTCGGGTGCCGAGACCCCGGCCTGGTTCATCATGAAGGGGATGATGCCGGGATCGATATCGCCGCAGCGGGTCCCCATCATGACCCCCTCGAGTGGGGTGAGCCCCATGCTGGTATCCACCGACTTGCCATTGCGGATGGCACACAGGGAGACGCCGTCACCGGTGTGAATCGTGACCAGGTTGGCCCGGTCCTGCTCCACCCCGGCGAGCGCCGCACCCCGGCGCGCCGCGTAGAGGTGGGACTGGCCGTGAAAGCCGTAGCGCCTGATGCCGTGTTTCTCGTACCACTCGTAGGGAAGCGGGTAGAGGTAGGCCTCTTCGGGCATGGTCTGGTGGAAGGCGGTATCGAAGATGGCTACCTGGGGGACGTCCGACAAGAGCTCCTGTGCGGCGCGGATCCCGGCCAAGTTCGGCGTGTTGTGCAGCGGGGCGAGCTTCGCCATCTCCTCGATGGTCTCAACCACCTCTTGATCGATGAGCACGGACTGGGTGAACTTCTCACCGCCGTGCACCACGCGGTGCCCGATCCCCTTGATCTTGGCGACGCTGGTAAGGACGCCGACCTTGGGGTCGGTCAGGGTGTCCAGGACGAGCTTCAGTGCGCTAAGGTGGTCCGGGCAATCCCGCTCACGGTGCTCGGGCAGCCGCCCCGGGACCTCGTGGGTGATGAAGGAGTCGCCGACCACGATGCGTTCCACGCTTCCGGTCGCCAGGGAGACCAGGTGCCGCCAGTCGAAAAGCTGGTACTGCACGGAATATCTCCGGCAGTTGAGGGTAAGGATGAACATGCTGCTACTCCGATTCGTGGGCGACTGCGCCAAACGGGCAGTCAGCCACCCCTTGAGATATCCGGTGCAGGTAAATGCGGGGGGGAACGGGCGGGATCCGGACTACCGAAGCTGGTAAAAGAGGCAAACTACCATGCCGGCTCCGACAATGCAAGGGGGTCACCCCGGTGGGTTACCGGGAAGGGGCAGGCTGCAGCGCCAGATCGGCCAGTACCGGCCGGTGGTCCGAGGCGATCCCGGTCCCCGTCCAGCAGCGCAGCGTGACGAACCCGCGGCTCGACATCACGTGGTCGATACGCATGAAGGAGAGCCTGAGCCAGGGGAGACGGTGCTTGAGGAGCAGTTGGCCGTAGCTGAAGCCGTAGCCCCGACCGCGCTCGTCGAAGGCGTCTTTCAGCCCCTGCTCGGCCAGCATCCCCACCACCCGCGTGGTAACCGGAGCGTTGAAGTCGCCGGCCACCAAAACCGGCCCGGCCTCGCGGCTCAGGGCCCGGGCCACCGCGGCTGCCTGCAGCTGCCGAGTCTCGGCATTGTGGCTCAAGGCTTCGATCGCCAGGGGGAGGTACCAGGGACGCTTTCTGGCGGTGCGAAACTCGTTCAGACTGCGCCGCGGCGTCTTGAAGTGGACGTTGTACAGGGATACCGTGCTTCCCCCCAGGTGCAGCCGGCAGTGCAGGTACTCCTGCCCCTCTCCGGCCCGCGGCAGCTCGCGCACCTCCAGGTCCGAGAGGGGATAGCGGCTCGCGATGACGAACTGGCCGTGGGAGTAGACCTGCCAGTCCCGGAAGTATCCCGCCAGAGGGCCGGTGAGTGCACCGATGGCATCCTGGAAAAGGACCACGTCGGGCCGGCTGCGCTCCAGTTCCGCCAGAAGCGGCTCGAGCGGATAACTGCCGTACTTGATGTTCCAGGTCATGAGCCGCAAAGTAGCCGCGTTCGGGGCGGCCTGGGCCGCCGGCGCCGACCAGCGCAGTCCCATGAGCGGCCCCAGCACCCAGAGCACGCAGCAGAGCGGCAGCAACGCCCAGAGCCGTTCCACACGCCAAGCCAGCACGGTGAGCAGCAGGCCGGGCAGCGCCCACATGGCCTGGGGGAGGTAGAGGTTGAGGGCGCCGAACCACCAGCGGTCGGCGCCGGTCCAGTTGAGGAGGGTGATCAGGGCGAGAACGACGAGGTAAAGGGAGGTCGCAGCAAGCTGCCAGGGGAGTTTCAAGAGTGTCTCTCCACAGAGGAAAGGGGCGCGCGGCCCCTTACAGTTTCACTTTCTCCAGCAATGTGGCGCCCAAGGATGGGACCGCCGTGGCGACGTTGATGTTGCCGTCTGCGGGGATCACGGTATCGGTTCCGGCAGAAAGCTCGGCCACCCCCGAGATCACGTTCCAGTAGCTGGCCATCTCGTGCGGCAAGAGGTGCCAGTACTCTCCGCGGTACTCCCCCTGGATGTGCGTCAAGAGGTCACGGTACAGCCCCACCGGGTACTCGTCGAACCGGGGCCGACCGTCGAAGCACATGTAGTCCGGGTGGGTGTTCACCAGGGCCATGCCGCCGCGCTCGGCGATCCACTCGAGCTTCTTCTTCCAGATATCGATGTTACGTTCGCCGAACAGGATGTAGAGGGTGAAGTCCTGGGGGAGCGTGTACGGGAGTTCAACGTACCCCTTGGCCGGGTACTTGCCTTTCTGCAGGATCGGGAAGATGCTCCTCACGCCGTCGGACTGCGGCTCGAAGGGATCGGTGTCGAAAGAGGAGGCGTCGTAGCTTATGTTGAGCCCGTGCAGCCACTCGAAGTTGTGGTAGACGCACGGGGACCGGAACCCTACCGCCCCCCACTCCTTCAGGTAGCTGTTGATCCCCTTGGCGTGCTCGGCAAAGGCCGTTGCCGAGTCGTAGAGGCTGCGGTTGTGCTCCAGGCCGTGCACCCCCACCTCGAAACCGTGCTCCACCAGGAGGTTGCGCAGTTCGGGAGGGAGAGGGTAGTCGCGGGCCACGAAGTTGAACGAGGAGCGAAAGCCCATCTCCAGCTCAAGTTCCATGAGCTGCCGGGTCCGGGTCACCCCGCGTGCCGTGTCGACGTCGTGGGTGAGTACCACCGAGAAGCGCTTCCCGTTGGGCCACCCCAGGAACTGCGCAGGGACGCTCCCCGCGCCTTTGTCGATCGGCCAGATCTCGCGGTAGAGTCTGCGTTTCTGGCGGGCCACCAGGCTCCGGATGGCGATCTGCATGCGGCGTGACAACAGCGGCTTCACCTTGTAATAGGCGCGGGAAATGGCCTCTTCGCTGATGAGTTTCATGGTCGCTCCGAAATGCGTCGGGCCCGATGTGGCGGGCGCAGCTGAATTGTAAGCGATTGTTAAAAATTAGAAATATTCAATGCAAAAATATACTGGATCCCGCCTCCTTTGCAACCGCACTTCCGCGCTCGGCCAGGGGGCACACTTTGCCCAAGACAGGGACGCGACGATATGCTATCGTTCTAGCTCTTTAATCCGGGAGGCATCCTGCCTGCCGGCCAGCAAACCCCGCCCGTAGCAAGGGATCCCGATGCCTCTGAAGATATACACCAGCAACAGGATGGAGCTCTTGGTGGACCAGCTCGAGGGGGTGGTGCGCCAACCGCGCCCGGCCCCGGCGACGCCGTTTACCAAAGAGATCGTCGTGGTGCAGAGCAAGGGGATGCAGCGCTGGCTTTCCATGGAACTGGCGCGCCGGGTCGGGGTCTGGGCGAACTGCGAGTTCCCCTTCCCCACCAAGATCGTGGAGACCCTCTTCGCGGACCTCATCCCGGGGTCCCCCGCCGAGTCCCCCGCCTTTACCCCCGACGTCCTGACCTGGAAGCTTCTGGAGCTTTTGGAGCACAAGGCCGCCGAGCCGGGGTTCGAGGAGATCTGCAGCTACCTGGCGGACGACCGCGGCGGCCTGAAGCGCCTGCAGCTCGCCGAGCGCATCGCCGACAGCTTCGACCGCTACAGCGTGTACCGCCCCGAGCTGGTGCTCGCCTGGGAAGAGGGCGTCGACGGCGGGTGGCAGGGAGAGCTCTGGCGCGCCCTGGTGGCCGGCGAGCCACACCAGCACCGGGCCCGGCTCCTGGCCAAGCTGCGCCAGCTGGGAAACGCCGCCCCCTCGCCGCACTTGTCACGCATCTCGCTCATCGGGATCCCGACGCTCCCCCCCTTCCACCTCGAGGTGCTGGCCCGGGTCGCCCGGCACGCCGAGGTGAACCTCTTTCTTCTGAACCCCTGCCGCGAGTACTGGGGACACATCGTCTCCGAGCGCGAGCTGGCGCGCCTGGAAGAGCGCGGCGCCGCCGAGGGTGAGTGGTACGAGACCGGCAACCCGCTACTCGCCTCCTGGGGGAAACTGGGGCGCGAATTCTTCGAGGCGATCATCGAGGACTGCGGCGACCCCGAGCGCGTCGACCTCTTCGAGCAGATCCCGGAAGAGACCCTGTTGCACCAGGTGCAGCGCGACATCCTCGACCTGGTGGAACCGGGCGCCGGCAGGCGCGAGATCTCCCAAGGCGACCTCTCCCTCGCGGTGCACTCCTGCCACTCGCCGCTGCGCGAGGTCGAGGTGCTCTACGACACCCTCCTGGCACTCTTCGAATCCGATCCCGCCCTGGAGCCGCGCGACGTGCTGGTGATGACTCCGGACATCGAGCGCTTCGCCCCCTACATCGGCGCGGTGTTCGGCACTCCCGAAAGCGACCGGGTGCGCATCCCCTACTCCATCGCCGACCGCAGCCTGATGAACGAGGGGGAGGCGGCCCAGGCCCTGCTCGCCATCCTGAAGCTCTGCGGCGGGCGCTACGGGGTCTCGACCGTGCTGGACATCCTGGAGGCGGCCCCGGTGGCGCGCCGTTTCGGTCTCTCCGGCGAGGATCTCGACACCGTGCGCGAGTGGCTGCGCGCGGCCAACATCCGCTGGGGCATCGACGCCGCCCAGCGCGGCGAGCAGGGGCTCCCCCCCTTCGGCGAGAACTCCTGGCAGGCCGGGCTGGACCGGCTCCTTCTGGGCTACGCCTTAGACGGCGAGGGGCGCCGGTTCTTCAACGGGATCCTCCCCTTCGACGACCTGGAAGGGGCCGAGGCGCTGGTACTGGGGCGTTTCATCACCTTCTGCGAGAAGCTCTTCGGGATGACCCGGGCCCTCGCCCGGCCGCGCGGCACGGAGAAGTGGGTGGAGACCCTGCGCGAGCTTTTGTCCGAGTTCCTGAAGGTCGACGAGACCGGGGAGCGCGAACTGCTGGCCCTCTCCGAACTGGTGGGGAAGCTCGGGGAGCAGGCGAAGGCCGGTCCCTTTACCGGTGAGCTCTCCATCGAGGTGGTGCGCTACTGGCTCTCCCGGCGCCTGGAAAAGGCCGAGCGCGGCTTTGGCTTCCTGACCGGCGGGGTCACCTTCTGCGCCATGCTCCCGATGCGCAGCATCCCGTTTAAGGTCGTGGCGCTTTTGGGGATGGACGACGGCGCCTTCCCGCGGCGCAACCCGCCGCGCGGCTTCGACCTGATCGCCGGGGCACCGCGCCGCGGCGACCGCTCGCCGCGCGACGAAGACCGCTACCTGTTCCTGGAGGCGCTCCTGTCGGCGCGCAGCCACCTGCACCTAAGCTTCGTCGGGCAGAGCATCAAGGACAACAGCGAGCTCCCCCCGTCGGTCCTGGTGAGTGAACTTACCGACTACCTGGCGCGCGCCTTCTGCCACCCCGACGGCACCCCCTGCGGCGCCGTCCAGCGCCACCCGCTGCAGCCCTTCAGCCCGCGCTACTTCGACGGCAGCCCCGGGCTCTTCAGCTACTCGGCGCAGAACTTCCACGGCGCCCTGGTCCGGCGCGCCCCGCAGCGCAGCCTTCCCCCCTTTCTGGAGCAGCCACTCACCCCCTGGCCGGAGAGCGAGCAGCTCACCATCAAGGGGCTCGTCGACTTCCTGTGCAACCCGGCCCGCGAGCTGTTGCGCCGGCGTCTGGGGATCCGGGTCGAGGAGGGGATGGAACCTCTGGAGGAGGTGGAGCCCTTCAACCTGAACTCGCTGGTGAAGTACCAGCTGGAGCAGGAGATCGTCGCGGCACTTTTGGAGGGGGAAGAGGCGGCACTTCCCTTCGCGGTCGCCTGCGGGCGGGGCGACCTGCCACCCGGCGTCTGCGGCCAGGCGCTCTTCGAGAGCCTGAGCGGCCCCGCCGTCGAGTTTGCCGCCGCGGTCGCCGAGGCCTCCGCGGAGACCCCGCTCCCTCCGCTGGACGTCGACCTGAAACTGGGTGAAGTGCGGCTCACCGGTCGCCTGGGGTCGCTGCGCTCCGACCGGCTGGTCATCTACCGCTACACCAGGTTAAAGCCCAAGGACCAGCTGCGCCTGTGGGTCGAGCACCTGGCGCTCAACGCGCAGGGGGCCGACGGCTACCCGCAGCACTCCTGTTTCCTCGCCTCCGACACCAGGGTCGAACTCACCCCCGTCCCCGAGGCGACTGAACTCCTCGCCGGACTGGTCGCGCTTTACCAAGAGGGGATGACCCGGCCGCTGCACTTTTTCCCGGAGACCTCGCTTGAGTACGCCAAGAAGTCCCGCGACCCGAAGAAGGCCTCCCGGGCGCTGGCCGACGCCCGCGGCAAGTGGCACGGCAGCGACTTCTTTCCCGGCGAGGCGAGCGACCGGCACATCCGGCGTTTTTTCGGGGACCAGGTCCCGCTCGACGCCGAGTTTATGGAACTCGCCCTGCAGGTCTGGGGCCCCTACCTGGGTGCGCAGCTGGCACCGGCCAAGAGGGGGAGCGCCTCATGAACCGCTTCGACCTCATCGGCACCCCGCTTGCCGGACGCAACCTGATCGAGGCGAGCGCGGGGACTGGCAAGACCTTCGCCATCGCCGGGGTCTTCCTGCGCCTGGTGCTGGAGCTGCGCCTGCCGGTCGGCGAGATCCTGGTGGTCACCTTCACCGAGGCCGCGACCAAAGAGCTGCGCGAGAGGATCCGCAAGCGCCTGAAAGAGGCCGAGCTCGCCTTCGAGTCCAATGAGACCGACGATCCCCTCCTGGGCGGCCTCCTCGAGCGGTGCGCGGACCGCCCCCAAGCGCGCCGCCTGCTCGCCAACGCCCTGCGCTGCTTCGACGAGGCTGCCATCTTCACCATCCACGGTTTCTGCCAGCGCACCCTGCAGGAGAACCCCTTCGAGAGCGGCTCGTTGTGCGACACCGAGCTCTTGACCGACCAGGCAGCCCTCCTCGCCGAGATCGCCCAGGACTACTGGCGCATCAACTGCTACGGTGCGCCGCTGGAGCGCATCGCCGCCGCCCACGACGCCGGTCTCTCGCCGGACGCCCTCTTGAGCCTGGCGCGGCGCCTGGCCGCCGACCCGTTTGCGAGCGTCATTCCGCCCCCCCCGCAGGCAGCCGGGGACACCCAGCAGTGGCTCCTTGCCCTGCGGCGCGGCTTCTTCGACTTCCTGTCGAGCGAGCTCCCCGGCCGCAAGCGTCTCAAAAACGTGCGTTCCTTCGACGACCTCCTGCTCGACCTGCACGCCGCCGTCTGCCGTCCCGGCTCGCCCCTTCCCGGGCTGATCCGCGGGCGCTACAAGGCGGCGCTCATCGACGAGTTCCAGGACACCGACCCGGTGCAGTTCGCCATTTTCGACAGCATCTTCCCGGTCGAGTCCGACACCCCCTTCTTCTTGATCGGCGACCCGAAGCAGGCAATCTACAGCTTCCGCGGCGCCGACATCTTCGCCTACATGGGGGCGGCCAAGGCGACCGAGAAGCGCCACACCCTCATCGAGAACTGGCGCTCCGAGCCGAGCCTGATCCGCGGCGTGAACACCCTGTTCGCCTCGCACCAGGCCCCCTTCCTCTTCGAGGAGATCCCCTTCAGCCCGGTGCAGGCAGCCCCCCGGCAGCTCTCCCTGCTCTCCGTGGCCGGCGACCTTGAGCCCCCCCTCAAGCTCTGGTTCACCCCGCGGCGCGAGCCGGGGAAGCCGATCAACAAGGGGGAGGCAGGCGAACTCCTTCCCGAGGCGGTCGCCTCCGAGATCTCGCGGCTCTTGCGCCAAAGCGATGAGGGGACCCTGAAGATCGGCGAGCGGCGTGTGGTTCCCGGCGACATCGCGGTCCTGGTGCGGGCCAACCGCCAGGCAAAACTCATGCAGCGGGCACTGACCCGGCGCGGCATCCCGAGCGTCCTTTGCTCCGCGGGGAACCTGTTCGACTCCGAGGAAGCCGGCGAACTGCTGACGGTCCTGGCCGCAGTCTCCGAACCCGGCCACGAAGCGCTCTTGCGCGGCGCGCTCGCCACCGACCTGAGCGGCGTGAGCGGCTCCGACCTCGCGCGTCTGAGCGAGGACGAGCGGGGCTGGGAGGAGGTGCTCGAGGAGTTCCGCGGCTACCACGAACTCTGGGCCGAAAGCGGCTGCCTCGCCATGATGCTCCGTTTCCTGGAGCGCCGCCAGGTGCGCGCCCGGCTCCTGGCGGCCCCTCTTGGCGAGCGTCGACTCACTAACGTGCTGCACCTCGTAGAAACCATCCACCAGGCCCAGATCTCGGGGCGTCTCGGCATGGAAGGGGTGCTCGCCTGGCTCTCCTGCCGCATCACCGAGCAGCCCAAACGCGAGGAGCACGAGATCCGGCTGGAGACCGACGAGGCCGCGGTGCAGATCGTCACCATCCACAAGAGCAAGGGTCTCGAGTACCCCATCGTCTTTCTCCCCTTCTGCTGGGCCGAGTACTCCGGCAAAGATCCCGCCGCCTTGTTCCACACCGAGGACGGCAGCGTGGTGCTGGACATCGGCTCCGAGCGGCTGAGCGAGCACCAGGAGCTTGCCCGGCGCGAGAGCCTGGCCGAGAGCCTGCGCCTGCTTTACGTCGCGCTCACCCGCGGCAAGCACCGCACCTACCTCGTCTGGGGCGCCTTCAAAGACGCCGGCGACAGCGCGCTCAGCTACCTGTTGCACCCCGAGGCCCCGGTGTCCCGCGGCCAGGTCACCCTGAGTGATCAGGCGCTCCTGGCCCAACTAGAGCAGCTCGCCGAGCGCTCGGCAGGGGCGATCGAGATTCTCGCCATGCCTGAGCCGGACCAGGTCCCTTACCAGGCGCCCCCTGAGATCGCCGCACAGTTTCAGGTGAGGGAGTTCGCCGGCAGTATCGCGCGCGAGTGGCGGGTGGCGAGCTTCACCTCGCTCGCCTCGCACCAGCACCAGCACCACGGCCCGGGGGAGTTGCCGGACCGTGACGAGGGGAGCAGCAAAGGGCAGTTGGAGCCAGGCGGCGAGGCGACCGGGATCTTCGCTTTTCCCAAGGGGGCCAAGGCCGGCATCTTCCTGCACGAGATCTTCGAGGTGCTCGATTTCACGAAACGGGAGGGGCTCGAGGAGCTGGTGAGCGAGCAGCTCATCAAGCACGACTTCGACGCCCAGTGGCACGGCGCGGTCTGCTCCATGGTGCGCAGCGTGCTCTCCGCCCCGCTTGGCAAGGACGGCTTCGCGCTGAAAAGCATCGGGGCCGAGCGGCGCCTGAGCGAGTTGGAGTTTTTCTTCCCGCTGGCGCGGGTCACCTCCGAGAGGTTGCGCGAGGCAGTCACCCGCTGCACCGGGCTCAGCTTCCCGGTCGACCTGGCCGGGCTCTTCAGCCGGCTCTCCTTTGCGCCCCTCGAGGGGATGCTACGCGGCTTCATGGACCTGGTGATCGAGCAGGGGGGGCGTTACTACATCCTGGACTGGAAGTCGAACCACCTCGGCAACCACCCGGGCGCCTACAACATGGCCGGGATGCGGCGCGAGATGGAGGAGAGTTGTTATGCGCTGCAGTACCTGCTCTACACCGTGGCCCTCGACAACTACCTGAGGCTGAGGGTCCCGGGCTACGACTACGACGAGCACTTCGGCGGCATCTTCTACATCTTCCTGCGCGGGGTGGACGGCAGCGGCAACGGCATTTTCGCCGACCGCCCGCCCAAGCGCCTCATCGAGGAACTCTCCGAGGCTCTCCTGGGAAGCGCGCACCACGGGCCGGCAGAGTTCCAGGCGCAGCCCGCCCAACCGGTAAAGCCCGTGCAGACCTCCTTCGAGTTCTGACGAGTCCGGCCGGGATGAGAACGTGAGGCAGCCAGTCGTGGACATTTTACATCGATGTCCCCAGGGGTTGCTCCCCCGCCCCTTGCGGGAGGGGGCAGGGGGGTAGGGGAAGCCGGACGCTCCGCTGCACCGCAACGGATGGGACTGACGTCCCCCTCACCCCGACCCTCCCCCGCCAGGGGGGAGGGAGGTCCCGAGTAGACGCCTGGTTACACCTTCGTTCCTGCGCTCCGGCGTGGGAACGCCGCCCGGGACGCTCCGCGCCCCGGCCTGGAAAATTGTTTCACGAAGCACCGCAGGCGCCCTAACGTCCCCCCCTTTGCGAAGGGGGGACAGGGGGGATTTAGCCAAGCCGCCCACGGCAAAACCAGCAACCGAGACGAGAGCCTAATGATTCCCGAAGGGATCCAGTTCAACGAGATAGACCAGCAGTTCGCCTCCTTCATCTGCCGCCAGGCCGGCAGCGAGGATAAGCGGCTTTGGTGCGCAGCTGCCCTCTTGAGCCGGGGGGTGGTAGCCGGCGACGTCTGCCTCGACCTCGCCGCAGCCCTGGCCGACGGCAGTGCTGCGGGTTACGGCGTTGCGGACCTCGAGACCTGGGTTACCAGCCTGCGCGCCCACGCGGTCGTCGGCGAACCAGGGGAGTTCGCCCCGCTGGTACTCGACCCGGCGAACCGCCTCTACCTGCACCGCTACTGGCGCTACGAGGACCAGCTCGCGGCGGCGATCCTGGCCCGCGGCGCCGCCGTCGAATTCGACCGCGAGGTTCTCGCCGCAAGCCTTGCCCGCCTCTTCCCCACCAGCGCCGCCGGCGCGACCGACTGGCAGCGCGTAGCTGCCTTGGCCGCCCTGACCAGGCGCTTCTGCGTCATCTCCGGAGGGCCGGGGACCGGCAAGACCTCCACCGTGGTGAAGGTGCTGGCGCTTCTTCTGGAGCAGATGGGCGGCCGCGACTGCCGGATCGCCCTGGTCGCCCCCACCGGTAAGGCCGCCGCGCGCCTCAAGGAATCGATCGTCAAGGGGATCGACTGCGCCGCCGAACTGCGCGCCCTCATCCCCGAGGATGTCTCCACCATCCACCGTCTGCTCGGCTACCTGAAAGGCTCCGCCAGTTTCCGGCACCACCGCGACAACCCGCTTCCCTTCGACGTGATCATCGTCGACGAGGCCTCCATGGTCTCGCTGCCGCTCATGGCCAAGCTGGTGGACGCCCTACGCCAGGACACCCGGCTGATCCTTTTAGGCGACCGCGACCAGTTGGCCTCCGTCGAGGCAGGCTCCGTGCTGGGCGACATCTGCAACACCGGCGCGGTCAACGGGTTCTCGAAGGCGTTCGTGCAACTTGCCGCGGAGCTTTCCAGGGATCAATTGGACGAGGAGCCTGACCTGACCGGCGCCATCACCCCAGCAAAGGGGATGCAGTCATATGGAGAGGTTGCGGGAAGGTCTGAGTTGGGCGATGCCGTCGTGCTGCTTCGCAAGAGCTACCGCTTCTCCGAGAATAGCGGCATCGGCAAGGTGAGTGCCCTGGTGAACGTGGGCAATGGTCCGGCCGCCCTCGAGGCGATGCGCGACGCAGGGTGCAGCGACCTTTTGCTGGCGGACGCACCGGCCCCGGGAGAGCTTGGCGAGGCGCTGGCGAGCCGGATCCTGGAAGGGTACGGGGACTATCTCGCCGAGACCTCACCCGAGGCCGCCTTTGCCAGGTTCGGAGAGTTCCGCATCCTGTGCGCCATGCGCAGCGGTCCCTTCGGGGTCGAGGCCGTGAACCGGATTGTCGAGGAGCGCCTGGCCAGGGCGGGACTCGTCAAGCCGGGCGGGCGCTGGTACCCAGGCGAGCCGGTAATGATCACCCGCAACGACTACAACCTGGGACTTTTCAACGGCGACATCGGCCTTTTACTTCCCGACCCGGAAAACGGCGGCGAGTTGCGCGCCTACTTCCCCAGTGGCAGCGGCATGCGCAAGGTCCTTCCGTTGCGGCTTCCCGAACACGAGTGCGCCTTCGCCATGACGGTGCACAAAAGCCAGGGGTCCGAGTTCGACCGGGTGCTTTTGCTGATGCCCGACCGCGACGCCCCGCTGCTCACCCGAGAACTGGTCTACACCGCCATCACCCGAGCCAAAAAGAGTGTGGAGATCCTGGCCTCGGACGACCTCTTCTGCACCGCGGTCGAGCGCCAGATCGTCAGAAGATCAGGACTCAGGGAGAAGCTTTGGGGCAGGGAACCAATTGACGGTTGACAATGGACGATTGACAATGAACGGCGGGTCGTCGGCGTTGACAAGGGAAAGTTGACAATTGACAATGAGATGCGCTTCGCAGACAATCGGCGACCACGCCAGGGATTGCCTCAGGCTGAAGGCACTTTCAGCACCCTCTGCTGATGCACCCAGCCATCCGCCGCACTCCCGCCTTTGACAGACCGATACAACAACACCACTTGGAGATCCAATGGAGCATAGAGCGCAGGTAAATGGAACAACTATGGCCTACTACGATGAGGGGAGCGGTCCCGTCGTCTTGTTGTTGCACGGCTTCCCTCTAAACCGCCAGATGTGGCAGACGCAGATACAACCGCTGGCTCAGGCCGGCTACCGGGTCATCGCGCCGGACCTTCCCGGCTTCGGCACGAGCGAAGCGCCCGCCACCGGCTACAGCATGGACAGTTTTGCCGACGCCATCGTCGGACTGCTCGACGCGCTGGACATCCGGCACGCCGTGATCGGCGGGATGTCGATGGGAGGTTACATCCTCTGCGACCTCCTGGAGCGCTACCCGGAACGCGTCAGCGCCGCCTGTTTCATCACCACCAAGAGCGCAGCCGACGACGAGGAGGGACGCGCCCGCCGCACCACCATGGCAGCACAGGCCGAGCGCCTGGGCGCCAACCCGATCATCAAGATCTTCGCGGAACTGCTCTTCGCCCCCGAGACCTCGCAGACCCAGCCCGCCCTGATCGCCCAGGTAACCGCCTGGATGCGCTCCACCGCCCCCGGTGCGCTGGCCGGCGGGCTTATCGCCATGCGCGACCGCAAGGACTACACCCCGCTCCTTTCCGGTTTCCAGCACCCTTCCCTGGTGCTCTTTGGCCAGGAGGACCGCGCCGGCTCGCCGCGCGCCGTGGACGTCTTCCGGGCCGGCCTGCCCAACTGTGAAAGCCAGATCATCCCCGGTGGCGGCCACATGGTGAACATGGAAAAGCCCGAGCTCTTCAACGCGAAACTCCTCGACTTCCTGAACCGGATCCGGGAAACCCTATGAGCCCCGAGCTGTTCCAGTTGGTCACCATCACCCTCCTGCTGGCGATCCTCACGGTCGCCCTCTTCTGCTGGCGCGCGCTCAAGGAGCGGCAGACCGGCACGGCACGTTTCGATCAGCTGGAAAAGGGGCTGGAGAGACTGGAGCGGATGTTCCAGGCCGAGCTGAGCCGGAACCGCGAGGAACTGGCCGCTAACCTCGGGAGGTTCGGGGAGGCGGTACAAAAGCGGATGGTGGAGATCGCCACCCTGCAAAAGGGGCAGCTGGACGGTTTTGCCCAGCAGATGGGGACCCTCACCGCCGGCAACGAACAGCGCCTGGAGAAGCTGCGCGAGACCGTCGAGGTGAGGCTCAAGTGGCTCCAGGAAGACAACGGCAGGAAGCTGGACCAGATGCGGGCCACGGTGGACGAGAAGCTGCACGAGACCCTGGAAAAGCGGCTCGGCGAGTCGTTCCAGCAGGTAAGCGGGCAACTCGAACAGGTGCACAAGGGGTTGGGCGAGATGCAGAACCTGGCGGCGGGAGTCGGCGACCTGAAAAAGGTGCTCTCCAACGTAAAAACCCGCGGCACGCTGGGCGAGGTGCAGTTGCACAACCTCCTGGAGCAGATCCTCACCCCCGACCAGTACGCGGTGAACGTCGCCACCAAACTCGGCAGCGACGCCCGCGTCGAGTTCGCCGTGCGCCTGCCGGGACGCGACGACCAGCCGCTGTGGCTTCCGATCGACGCCAAGTTTCCCCAGGAGGACTACCTGCGCATCGTCGAGGCCCAGGAACAGGGAAACCAGACCGCGCTCGTGGAGGCCAACAAGCAGTTCGACCGGACCGTGGTCAATATGGCGAAGCTCATCTGCGACAAGTACCTCGCCCCCCCCAGCACCACCGACTTCGCCGTGATGTTCCTGGTCAACGAGGCGAGCTACGCCACCGTGTTGAGCCGGCCGGGGCTCTTCGACAGCATCCTGCGCGACTACAAGGTGATCGTCGCCGGTCCCACCACCATAGCCGCCCTGCTCTCCTCCTTGAGCCTCGGTTTCAGGACCCTTACCATCGAGAAGCGCACCAGCGAGGTCTGGCGCTTGTTGGGAGCCATCAAGACTGAGTTCTCCAGCTTCGGGACCCTCCTCGACAAGACCCGTAAAAAGCTCGACGAGGCCTCCTCCAGTATCGACACCGCTGCCACTCGAACCCGCCGCATCCAGAAGAGGATGCAGGGTATCGAGGAGCTGCCGGCCACCGAGAGCTTGGAACTCTTGGGAAAAGAGCTGAAGGAACTCCCCGAGGAGAGCGAAGACGTCTGGACCAGGCTCGAGGATGGCCCCCCGTCGGCCTGACCGGTCACCATGCAGGCACAAAACATAAAGGCTCTCACCACAGAGGCACACAGAGGTACACAGAGGAAAAAACGGGGAAAGGCATAAAAGCAGAACCTGCGGAAAACACGCTCAAGATCCGTTTAACCATAAAAGGCACAAAATTCACAAAAACGAACCCCACCAAAACCGGTTCCCCTGTTTGCTCAGGAAGATGGCCGGACAGTTGGTGGGGTTCTTTTGTGTCTTCTGTGCTTTTTTGCGGCGAATAGAGGTCACAAAAAACCGGAAACGTTGCCGTCCCGGGTTTCCTCTGTGTGCCTCTGTGTCCTCTGTGGTCAGGCTTTGACTGGCCTTGAGCGAACTACTTTATCTGTCCGCGGATTTCACCGTCTGGATTCGCCTCGGTGTGCACGTTCACGTAGGCCTGTTCCGCCTCGAAGACGTGGAGCAGATCTTCCACGGTTTTACCCTGCAGCGGGCCGATCAGGTCCTTGTCCGAGATGGCACCTTCTGCCAGCATCCCGCTGAATTTCCCCTTCTTCTCTGCGCTGAAAAGTCCTGCGATGGGCGGGCCGTTTTCACCCTTCTTGGCCAGGTGGATGTGCGCCGCCGTGGCATCCACGATGTTCTTCACCTCGAGCTTGTAGTAGAGCGTCTTGCCGTCCTTGGTGAGTTTGAAGTCTGCTTTGCCCGAAGCCTTCGATTTCGGCTTTTGAGTCTCCTCCTTGGGGGTCAGCTTAGCTTTGAAGTGAGTTTCCTTGGCGAGCCCCGTCGTCGCCGCGAAGACCACCGCCAGAACCACGAACAACAGCAGTTTAAGGTATCTCATTGCGTGCCTCCTCTGACTTCTCTGTTGGCCTGCTGCCACAATGGCATTAATTCATGCTAACAGAAAGCAGATTTTGACGTCAACGAACTGTAATGGCGACTGCCCGAGTCGCAAAGAAAGCAAACCCTTCCAACGTGGATGATACGGATCTGTTTGTGAGCCGTCGTCTTGTCGAAGGCTCATGCGGATTACCCGGATCAAACCTCCGCAGTTGTTATTGTCTCTCCCCCTAGATTTAAAGGTTTATCCGTCAAAACCTTGCGCTAATCCGTCCAATCCGCCTTCCGGCTTTTCGCTTGGAGTTTTCTCCGTGCCCTCCGTGTCTCCGTGGCAAAAAAAAGAGACCCGGGCAGTTTTCCCCGGGTCTCCTCTGTGTGCCTCTGCGTCCTCTGTGGTCAGGCTTTGTGCTGTTTGATCGACTCGAGGATCTCCCGGTACAGTTCCAGGTACGCCCCCGCCTCCCGTTCCGGCGGGTACTTGTCACGCACCAGGCTGCGGCCGTTCTGTCCCAACCGCTCGCGCAACTCGGTATCGGTCACCAGGTGCTCGGCCTTGCGGTAAAACTCACCCGCGTCGCGGTAGAGCATCCCGGTGTGGCACTCCTTGATGATGGAGCGGTTCCCCTCGATATCGGTCACCAAAAGCGGCTTGGCGTGCGAGAGCGCCTCCAGCACCGCGTTGGACATCCCTCCCTCGATAAGCGAGCTGTTCAGCACCACGTCGGCGCTGCGGTACAGGTTCCCCATCGCGTCGTGCCCCACGGTCCCCAGGTAACGCGCAAACGGGTACTGCTCGAGGGCGTCCATCACCTCGGCGGCGTACCCCGCGTCGATCACCGGCCCGACCAAAAGGAGCTTGACCCCCGGATAGACCGCGTGCAAAGCCGCCAGCGGCTGCAACGGGAAAAGCACGTTCTTGACCGGACGCAGCCCCGCCGGGAGCAGGAAGGTGCACCCCTCCTTCTGCGCCGGGACCGGCGGCGCCGGCAGATTCGGCAGTTCCACACCCTGCGGGATCACCACCGTGCGCTCCTCCATGCTCGGGAGGTGTTCGCCCAGGCGCCGCTTCACGTAGGCGTGGAAAGCCACCAGCCGTACCGCCCCCTTCAAGGCGGCGTGGGTGTCGAAGCTGCGGTGGTCGTCGAGTGCCTGGTAGACGTCCGTGCCGGTCAGGGTGATCAGGTAGGGGAGTTGCAACTGTTCGGCGATGGCGTGTGCCATCCGGCCGCCGTGGTAGCCGTGGAAGGCGTGCAAAAGGTCCGGTGCGAATTCCTTCACGCCGGCCAGAAGCTCTTCGCCCGCCATCTTGTCCACCTGGAAGACCCGGACCTCGCAGCCCAGCAACCTCAGGTGGCGCTCGATGCGCCGAACGGTCACCGCATTGCCGTTCTCGGCGGGAAAATAGTTGGGTGCAATGAGGCAGACACGCATTTACAATCCTTTGGGGGGAGCCTAGCCGCCCTTCATGAGCCGGACGCCGCTGATCCCGGTCCGACACCTCCGGAGCAGGCAAGAGTACCGGGGGTAATGGCACGGCTCCAACTTCGTGGAATGACTTCATCATAGCCGCAAATGCCGCGCCAGGCAAGGGACAAACCCCTTGCCTCGCTAGCACAATCATGCTACGTTACGCGCCATTACGAGGTCTGACACATGAAAATTACCATCCTCGGCTCTGGCACTTCGACCGGCATTCCCATGGTCGGCTGCCACTGTCAGGTCTGCGATTCCACCGACCGGCACGACAAGAGAACCCGCGCTTCCATCATGGTAGAGTGCGGCGGCGGACGCATCCTGGTAGACACCTCGACCGACCTTCGCAAGCAGATGCTGCGCGAGGGGGTACCCCACATCGACGCGGTACTCCTCACCCACACCCACGCCGACCACATCCACGGCATCGACGACCTGCGCGGTTTCCACTTCATCCATCGCCGCATCATCCCCTGCTATGGCAGTCCCGAGACCATGGAGCAGGTAACCCGGAGTTTCTCCTACATCTTCGACGGACTCTCCAGCGAGGGGTATTCGCAGCTCATGGAACCCCACAACGTAGAGGCCCCCTTCGAGCTGTTCGGCTGCCGGATCGTGCCGATTCCCATCGAGCACGGCGCCTTTCTGGCCACCGGCTACCGGTTCGGCGCTGCGGCCTACCTCACCGACTGCAGTGCGATCCCGGAAAGCTCACGTGCCTTGTTGCAGGATCTCGACCTCTTGATCATCGACGGTCTGCGCTACTCCCCGCACCCCAACCACTTCAACATAGAGGGCGCACTGAAGGTGGTCGAGGAGCTGCATCCGCGCCGCACGGTGCTGACCCACCTCACCCACGAGGTGCGGCACGCCGACGGCGAGCGTCTGCCGCCGGGGGTCGAGTTCGCCTACGATGGCATGGTTCTGGAGCTGCCATGAAGTTTGAGCGCCGCGTCGCTCGCACCACCATCCCAGCCGCACGAAACGGACGGAACTGATGTTCAGAGACATTCGACTGCACGGCTATGCCAATGATCAGATTGAATTCTATGCGATAACCGCGGGCAGCGAAGCGTACAACCGCTACTTCTACAACTCCGACCAGGCCGATTCGGAAATCCGCTTCTTCTCCCCCGGCAACGAGTTCATCATCGGCCGCGACGGCATCAGCCACCGCGGCAACGGCGGTTCCTTCTGCGAGTACATGTTCGGCGTGGACCAGCCGATTGCCGACCTCGCCAAGGAAGAGGTATCGAACCGTCTGGTGGTCTACGGAACCCACTACGACCAGAAAAGCGGCACCCTCAAGTTTTCCGACCGCACCGACGGCTACCACAGTTTCGACAAGATCTTCTTCGACGGCAACGCCGTGTTCAACTACTTCTTCGCCCTGACCGGCGCCGACTTCACCGGACCTTTGCACGAGCAGCAGGAGCGCATCGTCAAGGTGCTGGGAAAGGCGCTGAAGCGCTCCCACGCGGTCGGGTTCGAACACGACAACCTGATCATCGAAGAGATCTTGAGCCTCATCGACGAGCCGAGCGCCCACCTTTTCCTCTTCAAGCTGATCAACACCCGGCACCGCCAGTACTCCGAGACCTTCCGCGACCTCTACTTCAGCAACAAGAAGATCACCGATTCCGAGTTCCAGAAGCTCTCCCAACTGGCCGAGCGCTACGGTATCGACCGCTACCAGCAGGAGCGCATCCGGATCGATGTCATGTACAAGCATCCGGACAACCGGCGCATCGTCGACGAGTACAAGAACATCCTGATCGCCTGCAACCGAAAGGGCGAGATCAACAAGCTGGAAAACGCCCGTCTGACCCGTTTGAAGACCCTCTCGGTCAGGAACAAGATCCCCGGCGCGCTCTTCTATACGCTGGACGAGATGCTCAAAAAGGACAAGAAGCTGGTCGATCTGGAGGAGTCGAACTATATCTCCGAGACCCGGCAGATCCTGGAGGGGATGTTCCTCTCCGAGCGCCACATCGAGAGCGCCATCGACACCGAGGACATGCTGAAGCTCCTCTTCGCCAAGAAGCAGGCCGCCGAGAATCGCGACCACGCCTTCGAGGAGATGCTGCTGGACGCGAGCAAGGTCTGCGACGAGAAGATCCGCGACGGTGCCGACATCTCCATCCTCGAGGGGTACTCGTACATCATCACCTACTTCGACCGTTACGACGCCACCTCGTCGGCCATCAACCAGCTGGCCTTCATGGAGAACGTGAGGATTTCCGAGGAGATGATCAGGAGCCTCTTGGGGAACAAGAGCGCCTTCGACCTGCTCGCCCCGGGGCTCTTCACCAAGCTCTTTCTCTCGGGCATCTTCGAGGATAAGTACCTGGGGAACTACGGCCGCAAGAAGGTGACACACCTGGCCGAAGGTTTGAAGCTCATCGAGGAGAACCGGCTCACCATCACGGCGCTTTTGGAGAAGCTGCAGCAGATCGACAAAGACGAGCGGCTCTACCTGATCCTGTTAGAGCACGTAAAAGAGCGGATCCGCAACTTCTACTCGAAGTACACCACCAAGGCAGACCAGGAGGCGCTCAAGAAGGAACTCACCGAGGAGTTGAACCACAAGAAACTCGTCGAGGGAGAGATCCCCGAGCACCTGTTCCACGAGACCATCCTGGCCATCAAGAAAGAGGCCATCTACATCCACAACCTTTTGCCCCAGATCGTCGCCGAGAAGAACTGTTCGCTCAGGGAGGACTTCCTGGAGAATTCCGGTCTGGACCGTTTCTACGTCGAGGAGCTCGAGCGCGAGTTCTTCGAGCTGAACGACCTCGACCTGGAGGAGCTGTACCAGATCCGCAAGGGACTCAATTAAAACAACTTTAACCCTCGTATCCCGGGCAACCAGCATCCCTCTCGCCGACAGCACCTCCGGGGAGAGCGTTCCGGCACCGAAACCCGCCCCTCTTTCAGCTCGAGTACCTTTGGTTATCCCGCTCGTCCCCCTTCCAAAGTCGACCACAGACGCCATCCAAAGTACCCAAGTCGCTGCCCCGGTTCGGCCTACGCCGCACCAAGGGACCAGAGCATGGTTCTCGGGCTTGCCCCTGTTGCCACTCAAAAGATCCCTTAAGCCTCTTTGGGCCATCTGGAACACACCCGCCTGCATCCTTCCGAAACTTATTTAAAGTACCCTTTTTCGTTAAAGAGCACGCCTCTCCTTCCGATAACTCTTACATTGCGAGCGCCCTGTTAGATGCCAATGTCCCCTTTCCACCATGCCCAATGATGCTCGCACATTCCATCTACCGTCTCACATCCAGAAACCAGAATTGACGTGTCGTTCAAGGAGGCACACATGGAAGTACGAAGGCTCATTATCGGCCTCTTGTCGATATGCCTGTTTGCTTTGGCTTCAGCAGTCCCGGCCCTGGCAAACTACATCGACCCCGTCAGCTCGCCGAAGCTGACCGGCCAGCGGGGAAGCGGGGCCAACCAGGTCGCGGGGCTCAGCAACGGCACCATCGCGATGCTGGTCAACGCCAACACCAACTCCCCCTCGGTCAAGGTGGTCACCTCGGACGGCACCCTGGTGTACAACACCTCCCTGGCGGCAGCCCTCGGGGCGCGCGCCAACAACAAGTCCACCATGGCCATCTACCCGGTCGCCAACGGCGAACTGATCGTCACCGTGGAAGGGACCTCCAACGGGTGCGACAACAACACCAACAACCCGTACATGTTCCTGCGCCTGAGCGCCACGGGGGTCATCACGACCCCGTTTACCGCGATCAACACCTCGACCAACGCGTACAACTGCTACACCGACATGGCCGAGCTTTCCAACGGCAACCTCGCCTTCACCTTCCAGACCGCGGGGGACAGCTATTCCCTGCGCATCCTGCAGCCCAACGGCACCCCCGTCACCGGGCAGACCTCCATCCAGAAGACGGGGACCGGCCAAGGCAACTGCAACAACTCCTCGGCCTATTCCTCCAACATCGCCTCCAACCAGGCCGGGCAGTTCCTCATTACCGAGCACTGCTACAACAACGCCAACCTCTACGGCGTCCTCTACAGCGACAACGGCACCCAGATCACCGTGGGTGGCGTACAGCACTTCGCCCTGGGTACCTACAGCAACTCCCCCTATACGAACGTCATGGGGCTCAGCGACGGCAACTTCATGGTCGCCTTTTCCGGGAACAGCGGCGCGAGCTACCAGCTGAAGAAGGTGCAGTCTGACGGCACGACGAGCAGTGCGGGTAGCTTCACCGGGGTCTGGCCGAGCTTCAAGTCCCTGGGCGACGGCGGCTTCATGATCTTCGACAGCCTGGTGAACACCGTAAGCGGCTACGACTACTACTACACCACCGGCGCCCGCTACTCAAACAGCGGCACGCTTCTGGAGGCGGCGACCAAGCTGGACAACAGCTACTCGGACCGCTGCTGGCCAGACCCCGACTGGGGGAGCTACTGCGACAGCTACGACGACACCTCGTACTTCGGGGCCCCGCTTGCCGTCGGCCATGCGAAGGGGGTTCTCTTTCCCAACGGTCGCACCGGCGACCTCTGGCTGCACAGCTTCGTCGACAGCGCGGTAGCCCCCTCGATCTCCGCACAGCCGGCCAACGCGAGCGTGACCTTGGGCGGCACCGCCAGTTTCTCGGCCACCGCCACCGGATCGAGCATCACCTACCAGTGGCAGGTCGATACCGGCTCCGGCTTCAGCAACCTGAGCGACGGCAGCGTCTACAGCGGCAGCACCACCTCGACCCTCGGCATCGCCGGCGCCACCCTCGCCATGAACGGCTACGCCTACCGGGTGGTGATCACCGGGAGCGTGAACCCTGCGGCGACCTCCAACTCGGCGACCCTCACGGTCAGTAAGAAGACCAGCAGCACGTCCCTCGCGACCAGCGGCTCACCCGTCAGCCAGGGGACCTCGGTGACCCTGACCGCGACGGTCACCGGCTCGGGCACCCCGACCGGCAGCGTCACCTTCCTGGACGGGGCCACCCAGCTAGGGACCGCGGCGCTCAACGGCAGCGGCAGCGCGAGTTACTCGAGCTCGGCTCTCTCGGTGGGGAGTCACACCCTGACCGCCCAGTACGGCGGCGACGCCAGCTTCAACGGCTCCACCTCGGCTCCCCTTACTCAGACCATCTACACGGTCCCCGGCGCCCCGACCATCGGCAGCGCGACGGCAGGCGACGCCCAGGCGAGCGTCAGCTTCGCGGCACCGGGCTCAAACGGCGGCAGCCCCATCACCGGCTACACGGTGACCGCGAGCCCCGGCGGCGCCACGGCAACCGGCGCCTCCAGCCCGATCACGGTAACCGGACTCACTAACGGCACCAGCTACAGCTTCACGGTCAGCGCCAGCAACACGGCCGGCACCGGCTCCGCCTCGGCCCCCTCCAACAGCGTGACGCCCAAAGCAGTGCAGAGCATCACCTTCACAAACCCCGGCGCCCAGAACTTCGGCACCACCCCGACCCTGAGCGCCGTTGCGAGCTCCGGGCTCACCGTGAGCTTTTCCTCCTCGACCACCGGAGTCTGCACGGTAACCGCGGGGGGGGCGCTCAGCTTCCTCGCCGCCGGCACCTGCAGCATCGCCGCCGACCAGGCCGGCAACGGCAGCTACCTCGCGGCGTCAACCGTGACCCGCTCCTTCGCGGTCAACGCGGTCGTCCCGGGTGCCCCGACCATCGGCAGCGCGACGGCAGGCGAGGCCCAGGCGAGCGTCAGCTTCACGGCGCCGGCCTCGACCGGCGGCACCAGCATCACCGGCTACACGGTGACCGCGAGCCCCGGCGGCGCCACGGCAACCGGCGCCTCCAGCCCGCTTACGGTAACCGGCCTCACTAACGGCACCAGCTACAGCTTCACGGTCAGCGCCACCAACACGGCCGGCACCGGTTCCGCCTCGGCCCCCTCCAACAGCGTGACCCCGAAAGCGGCCCAGACCATCACCTTTGCAAACCCCGGCGCCCAGAGCTTCGGCAGCACCCCGACCCTGAACGCCAGCACCTCCTCCGGGCTCACCCCGAGCTTCAGCTCGGCGACCGCCGGCATCTGCGCGGTTACCGCCGACGGCCAGCTATCCTTCTCCGCCACCGGGACCTGCACCATCCGCGCGGATCAGGCCGGCAACGGCAGCTACGGCCCGGCCCCCCAGGTCTCCCAGAGCTTCGCGGTCAACAAGGGGAGCCAGAGCCTCAGCTTCTCCCAGCCCCCGGCGACAAGCTACGGCGCCCAGGCGCTCGATCTCTCCGGCTTCGTCACTGCTGGCGCCTCCACCAGCCCGGTCATCTTCAGCATCGTGGGGGGGACCGGCAGTGGCACCCTGAGCGGGAGCAACGGAAAGCTCCTGAGTGCAGGCTCCGCCGGCAGCATCGTGATCCAGGCAGACCAGGCCGCCGATGCGGGCTACAACGCGGCGGCACCGGTGCAGCGCACCGTGACCGTCAACAAAGCCACCCTCACCGTTATCGCGAACTCCCAGACCAAGGTCTACGGCGCCGCCGACCCGACCTTGAGCTACATCTTCAGCGGGCTGGCGAACGGCGACAGCGCTGGCGTCATCAGCGGCGCGCTCACCCGCGCCGCCGGCGAGAGCGTGGCGGGCGGCCCCTACGCCATCGGCCAGGGGACCCTCGCGGCCGGCAACAACTACCAGATCTCCTTCACCGGCGCGAACCTCACCATCACCAGGGCCACGCCGGCCCTAAGCTGGCTTCCCCCCTATCCGGTCCCCTCGGGCACCTCGCTTGACACGCGGCAGCTGAATGCGACAGCCAGCCTTCCCGGGAGTTTCGCCTACACCCCGGGTACGGGCGCCCTGGTGAGCCAGACCCAGGCCCTGAGTGTGACCTTCACCCCGACCGACACCGGCAACTACACCTCGGCAACGGCAACGGTGCTCCTCGAGGTCGACAAGATCGGGCAGAGCATCGCCTTTGCGCCGCTTGCCCTGAAGATCCTGACCGACGCGCCGTTCAACCTGAGCGCCAGTGCCGACAGCGGCCTCCCCGTCAGCTACGCGAGCTCCAACCCGGCGGTCGCCACGGTGAGTGGCTCCACCGTCACCATCGTCGGGGTGGGAACCGCCACCATCACCGCCTCGCAGCCAGGCAACGCGACCTACGGCGCCGCGGCGAGCGTCAACCAGCCGCTCGTGGTCGGCTACACCTCCAGCGCACCGGCCCTCACGGTTTCCACGCTGGAAGACGGCACGGTGACCCAGCTTGCCACCATCAACCTCACCGGAACCGTCACGAGCCTCAACGGCATCGCGTCGCTGGTACTGAACGGCCAGCCGGTCCAGGTGACCGGCGGCGGCTTCTCGGTGGCCAGGACGATGGTCGAAGGGCGCAACACCTTCGTGATCACCGCCGTCGACAACGCGGGGCTCGAGACCACCGACAGCCGAAGCATAACCCTTGACACCACCGCCCCGGCAATCGGCGTCGACACCCCGGCCGACAACAGCGTGGTCTCCAGCCGCACCCTTACCTGCACCGGCCAGATGGACAACATCGGTACGGTCTCGGCGACCGTGAACGGGGGGGCCCCCCAACAGGCGGCCATGACCGGCAGCGCCTTCGAGATCTCGCTCAACCTGGCCGACGGCACCAACACCGTGTTCCTGACCGCGACCGACCTGGCCGGCAACAGCTCCACCGTGAAGCGCACCGTGGTCTCCGACACCACCACCCCAGCGCTGGCGGTCACCTCCCCGGCAGCCGATGCCACCGTGAATGCCACCAGCGTCACCATCGTCGGCACGGTGAGCGACGATCTCGGCCAGCCGCAGGTCGTCGTCACCCTGGACGGGCAGAACTACACCCCCCAGGTGACCGGCGGGAGCTTCACCCAGCAGCTGAGCCTCCCCAGCGCCAAGAGCTACGCCATCACGGTGCGCGCCACCGACCAGGCCGGCAACGTGAGCACCGTGCAGCGCAACGTTTTGCGTCCGAAGATGCTCGGCGACCTGACCCGCGACGGCAGGGTGGACATAGCGGACGCCCTCAAGGCGCTGCAGATCGCCGTCGGCTTCGCGACGGCCGACGCCGACGACCTGGCGGTAGGCGACGTGGGGCCGCTTGTGGGCAACGTCCCCCAGCCCGACGGCGTGATCGACATCGAGGACGCCCTGGCCATCCTGAAAAAGGCAGTCGGATCGCTCAACTTCTAGCCTTGCCCCGGCAAGCTTCGCGAAAAGGACCCAGACCATGAACCTGCGCACACTCATCGGCTTCCTCCTGCTGGCCTTCGGCCTGTCGGCTGCCGGATGCAGCGACTACCACGACGGCGCCGCCCAGCAACAGCCCACCCGCATCAGCGGCATCGCCTCCAAGGGGATATTCACCAGCGGCACCGTGAACCTCTACGCCCTGGTGAACGGCAAGCGCGGCGCGCTCCTCAAACAGGCCGCCATCAACCCCGCCTTCGGCACCTATTCGGCGAATCTCGGGAACTACGTCGGCCCGGTGGTCGCCGAGGCGAGCGGCGACTACCTGGACGAGGCGACCGGCAGCGTGCTGCAGGTGCCGGCGGACGCCCCGATACGCGCCGCGCTCCCCAAGGCCCAGGGCGACATGAACCTCCCGGTCACCGCACTCACCGAGATCGCGGTGCAGAAGACCGGGGGGGCCTATACCCCCCAAGCCATCCAGGCTGCCAACGACGTGGTCTCCGACCTCTTCAAGGTGGATATCATCAACACCCAGCCGGTGGCGGCCCGTGCCGCGGACCTGAACAGCGCCTCGGCCGACCAGGCCACCTATACCCTGGCCCTGGCCGTCATCTCGCAGCTGCGCGATAACGGCAGCCAGTCCCTGGCGAGCACCCTCGCCGACCTCGCCAGCAACATCGACGTGGCCACGAGTTCCATGAACAGCGGCACCGCCGACGCGCTCAAGGGGGCCTTGTCAGACTTCACCGGCAACGTTCACAACGAAACCGGCGTCACCGACGCCAGCAACTCTCCCCTGGCCAACGTCGGTACCCGCACCGTGCTGGTGACCGTGAGCGTGCCGGGAAGTGCCCAGTTGGGAGGGGTGCAGGGGACCGTCACCATGCCCGCCGGCGTCACCCTGAACCAGGGGAGCCCCGCCCTGACCGGCGGTGCGGTCGGCACCATCCTGGCCAGCAACCCCAGTGCCGGCGCCCTCACCGTCGGACTCCTCTCCTCCACCGGCTTTGCCTCCGGCAACATCCTGACCTTCACCTGCAGCGTCCCTTCCGCGCAGCCAGTGCCGACGGCCGCGGATTTCACCCTGTCGCAGGTCAAGGTGCTGGATGCCAACCGCAACCTCCTCTCCGCCGGGCTCTCCCTCGCGGTGACGACACTGTCGAGCTTCAACAGCAGCACGTCCCAGAGCTTCACCGTCACCCTGAGCGTTCCCAACGGACTTGCGCTTCTGGGTGGCGTTCAGGGGACGGTCTCCCTTCCCACCGGGTTCACCCTGAATCCGGGGTCCACCACCCTGACCGGGGCCGCAGTCGGCTCGCTGTTGGAGACCAACCCGGGCTCGGGTTCCTTCGTCTTCGGTATCGCCTCGGGCACCGGTTTCAGCTCAGGGTCGTTCCTGACCTTCACCTGTTCCCGGGCTACGGCGGGCTCCGCTCCTGACGCCGGTTCCTTCGCAGTCACGGGGGTCAAGATCCTCAGTAGCGCCGGGACGGAACTCCCGGCCCAGGTAACCGTCACCGTCAACTGACCGCCGTTTAGCGGCGCCTGCCGGAGTCTTTACCCAAGGTTCCCGCGGCAGGCGCCAAGGAGGATAGCCCCGTGAAACAAGGCAGCATCTTAGTAGCACTCGCGTTGTTGCTGGCTGCAGCGCAGCCGGCCAACGCCGCACACAAGCTCCTGGTCACCGACCTGCTCGACACCGGCCAGGCCGAACTTAAGACCGGCTATCAGTTCAGTTTTCTGCGCCCGACCATCAAGAACGTCGGTTCCTACAGCAAGGCCGACGACACCCAGGTGAGCTCGCTGGGCTTCGGGCTGGGACACGGCCTGCAGCTCGACCTCTCCCTGCGCCAGGTTTTCAAGGAGCGCAGCCTCACGCCAGACGGGGTGGAACGGCGCAGCGGCATGGGTGACCTGAGCGCCGGGCTCCAGTACCGGTACCCGCTCCCGGAGCAGGCACCGCTAGCCGTGGTCGCCGGGTTTGCGGTCGCCTTCGACAGTGCGCCCCGGGACGGTGCGGGGGAGCGCAGCACCGTCTTCAGCCCCTCGCTTTCCGCCAGTTACCGCCTGGGGTCCGGGACGATCCCCTACTTCGACTACCATGCCCGCCTCCGGACCAAGGGAGAGGCAGACAGCCACGAGGTGGTCCTTGGTGTCGAAAAGGAGCTGAACCACGTCCTCACCCTGGACGGCAAGCTGTCGGCCGAGTTCGCCACCTCGGCCGACCTGCGCACGCCGGCCGAGGATTATGCTGCCGAACTGGGTGCCTACCTCCAGCTGAGGAAGAACCTCTACCTGCTCCCTTCCGGGGCCTTTCTGCAGCAGTCGCGCCGCAGCATCGGCGAGTTCCGTCAACAGTCCGTCGCCGGTTTCCGTGGCGGGCTCGCGCTCTACTACTACTTCGACTGACCGGCAGTTCACCCGGTACCGTCCCGGCAGGGGCGGTGCCGGGGTGTGCCCAGCGGCAGACCGGTCACCGCCCCACCATAGCCGCCGGAGTGCCCTTTTCACCTTTTCCCCCAAAAATACGCCGGTAGCACAGTCCCTGCTTCCCCCGGCCCCACCTTCAGGGATTGTCCGAGAAGATCCGCCCGAGCCTTTTCCAGGGAGCGCACCAACGCGCCCCCCATCCACGCCTGCAGGCCGCAGCCCGGGTGCGGAGCCACGTCCCAATTACAGCCCCCTCCCTCGACGCTTCCTTTGACTTTGACTTTGCCGTAGTTTTTCCCTAAAGTACCCACTGTGTAAATTTTTTACTCAGAGGACGACATGGCAGCCATCAACGAGCAGCTGACCCGAATCAGCGACAAGATCGCCTCCTTCGGCAAGGAAAACCTGGACGAGACGCTCCACATGGTAAGCGAAGGGGTGCGACTCATCTCCTCCGTCGAGCGGGTGCGCATCTACCTGGAGGACCTGACCCGCGGTGCCCTCTCCTGCGCCTACGCCTGCGGCGACTTCGCCGACGCCATCCGCGAAGAGACCTTCCCCATCATCTCTTCGGAAGCCGCGGTCTCCCTCACCTTCGTGAACCAAAAAGTCGCCCGCCTGGCCCGCCCCACCGAGACCGGCCTCCCCCAGGACCGCGATTTCTCCACCCGTTTCCAGATCGAGGCCAGCACCATCCTCCCCATAGCGAGCGAAGGGAAATCGATCGGCGTCGCCTGCCTGGACGGCATGGAGGTGACCGGGGAGCAGATCGCCATCCTTTCCCACTTCCTCGCCAAGTCCGGCGATCGGCTCGACCAGGCGAGAAAGTACCACCAGCAGCTCCTTCTGGCGCGCCGGGTCGAACTCTACAAACGGCGCGAGGCAGCCGGCTTCATGGTGCGCTCCGCGGTGCGCCTGGTCGACGGGCTCACCCTCGCTTCGGTGCTGGTCCCCAACCGCGCAGGGATGGAGGTGCTGGCAAGCCACGCCGAGGATCCGGAGCTGAAAAGCACCTACGACAGCGTTGGCAGCATCGGGCTCAAGCAGGGGACCTCGCTCGTCTCGCGCTACGTGAACGAAAACGGCATCATCGTCGACGAGCAGCTCTTAAAACCGCTCTACGTGCCGGATCTCTGCGACGAGACCATTCAGCGCCGCGCGCTCACCGAAGAGATGGCGCTGCGCTCCCTGTACATGGTGCCGCGCTACGAGCCGAACACGCACCGTATCATCTGCCTCATCAACTACTTCACCCGGCAGCGGGGCAGTTTCACCGAGTTCGAGCGCGGCCTTTTGCAGACCCACGCCGAGATGGTGGAGCGGGTCATCAACGAGGTCGGCGGCGAGCACCTCGAGATCAAGGTACTCTCCGAGATCTCGGATCTCCTGCAGGAGCGAAACGAGGGGCTGCACCAGTTCCTCACCAAGGTGCTCTCCAAGGCGACCGAGCTGATCGGCGCCGACACCGGTTCCATCGCCATCGTGGAGGAGCGCGAAGGGGAGAAGTGGCTGGTCGTCGAGGACGAGGAAGGGAACATCGTCGGCGCCAAGAACAAGGAGTGGATCAAGAAAAAGATCCCCCCCTTCAAGATCGGCGGCCCCGAACTCCCCGTGGAGGAACGCAGCCTTACCGGGTACGTCGCCTGGTCCAAGAAGCCGCAGATCATCGGCCAGGTCTCCGACGCCGGCCAGCACCAGGGGTTCCACCGCTCCATGAGCGAGCTCATCAAGAGCGAGATGGCGGTCCCGGTCGTCTCCGACGACCAGGTGATCGCCGTCATCTGCTTAAACTCCTTGCAGGAGGGGTACTTCACCGAGGAGCACAAGCGGATCCTGCAGATCATCGACAGGCTCACCTCGCGGCACATCTCGGACATCCAGCGCATCGAGCGGTTGCAGAACGAGGTGACCAAGCTGCAAAGCGACATCGCCTACAAGGACCCCAAGGTCTCCTCCTATCGGCTGGGAAACATCATCGGCAACAGCCGCAAGGCCCAGGAGATCGTCGAGTTCATCAACACGGTCTCGGTGCCGCTCTCCAACCGGATCGCGCTTTGGAGCCGCAACATCCTGCAGGAGGCGACCATCGGGCTCCCCTCCATCCTGGTCCTCGGTCCCACCGGCGCCGGCAAGGAGTTCTTCTTCAACAACCTCTACAACAAGCTGAACGAGCTCTACCGCAAAGAGGTGAACCCGGACGGCGAGCTCCCGGTCAAGAAGACCAACATCGCGGCCTACAGCGGCGAACTCACCTACTCCGAACTCTTCGGGCACATCAAAGGGGCCTTTACCGGCGCCTACAGCGACCGCAAGGGGATCATCGAGGAGGCAGGAGGTGGGGTGGTCTTCCTGGACGAGATCGGCGATGCCGACCCGAAGACCCAGGTGCAGCTCCTGCGTTTTCTGGATAACGGCGGTTTCGTGCGCCTGGGCGAGAACCGCGAGAGGATCAGCCGCGTCCTTTTGGTCGCCGCCACCAACAAGGACCTGCGCCGCGAGATCAGCCTCGGGAACTTCCGCGAGGACCTCTACCACCGCCTGACCGAGCTCTCCGTGGTGGTGCCCTCCTTGAACGAGCGGCGCGAGGATATTCCCGACTTGGCCACCCACTTCCTCGGCAAGCTCTACCGCACCTACCGCGGCCGCGAAGAGGGGCGCGACGAGTCGCCGTCTCTTTCCAAGGACGCCAAGGACGCCCTGGTCGGGCACAACTACCAGGGGAACATCCGCGAGTTGCGCAGTATCCTGTTGCGGGCGCTCTTCTTCAGAAGCGGCAAGGTGGTGACCGGCGCGGATATCAGACGGGCGATCAAGGACGGCTCCCGCGACCAGGTGGTGCCGGCGGCCGAGCGGCTGGTCGACGAAGTGGCAGCCGGTATCCTCAGTGCGATAGCCGCAGGTCAGGACTTCTGGGAGGCGGTCTACGAGCCGTTCTCGCAGAGCAGGATCTCGCGCGACGTGGTCTGCCAGGTCATCGAGAAGAGCCGCGTCCAGGCAGGGAAGACCATGCCCGAGATCGCGCGGCATCTGAAGGCCGTCGGCGCCGACCTCGAGGACGAGGAAGAGCGCAAGCGCTTTTTCCGGTTCAAGAACTTCCTCTACAAAACCGTGCGGATCTGAGGAGGAGCCCCGCTCCCCTGCCGACTCCGTCTGCCTTGCGCCGCGTTTTTCGAGATCTTGAATCATCAGCTCACCGAAACCATGTCGGAAACCCTTACATTTCTTTCCAACCATATCGGCGTTTTTACACGTGAAGCAGTCGGCACAACAGGTTCGATTTTGGATGTTGTTGAAATGACTCAACGACCCACTCTGGCGTGCAATTCTGCTGACGGTTACCTGGGTGCAGGAATCTCTTTCACGGAGGTGGGAAATGAAAGCCTTGAGGATTTTCGCTGCTTTGGTTTTCTGGTTAGCGGGGATGGCAGGACTGGCAGATGCAAGTACCTTGGCCGGGACTCCTAGTGCAGGGGGCTGGTACTTCCCAGGTGGGGGGGGGACCGTAGGTTACGAGTTCCGTTCCAGCCAGGCGTTTATGGTTACCGGGCTTGGCGTGGCCGATTATTACGGGAACGGGCTAACAAGCGGTCGCCCGATCGGTCTCTTTGACATGAATGGCAATCTGCTAGCAAGCGCTACCGTGCCAGCAGGGACGGTGAGCCCCAAAGATGCGAACGGTTACCGGTGGGTGGATCTTGCTACTCCTTATACATTGTTGAGTGATACGGACTACATGCTGGCCGCTTTCTATGCGGACTCCGATCCTTTCGCTAGTTTTGCCTCCGTCAATGCTCCCTTCACCGTGGAATCGGCGTGGTATACCGAAGGGTCGGCGTTAAGCATGCCAAATATTGCATTTGACGTTGGCTTCTTTGGCAGAAAGCTTCGCAAATCATGAGTTAGTGCCAGAGTGGCCCCGCAGGATCGTATGGTATAGCTATTAGCAAACGGAAACGCCGTAACCCCCGAGCAATGAGGGTTACGGCGTTTTTTGCAATGCTACCCAGAAGGACGCGTGTGAAATACGACTTGAATCTCATGTGATCAGGGCGATACCCAAGTCCAGTCCCTGGCTCAGTACGGTCGCAGTTGTTTCCCCGCCCCGATGTGCCAGTGCAGGTGTTTCGAGGACTGGTACTCGCCCAGGTTCGTGTAGACCCGGGCCGCACCGAAGCGGGCCATCAGGTCACCCGCGATGGTCTTTGCCGCGCGCATCAGTTCGAGCAGCAGTTCGTTGTCGGCTTCCTCCAGGGAGATCAGCGATTCGAGATGCTTTTTGGGCAACAGGACGATGTGGTGTTCCCAGATAGGATTGGTGTGGTGGAAGGCAAAAACCTGGTCGTTCTCGTAACAGACCGGCACCTCGATGGTCCGGGTCAGGATCTTGTCACAGTAGAAATCACACGAGGACATCGGTAGGGGTTCTCCTTTTTGTGGTACCAGCGCTAGGGCGCCGCAGCGTAAGTGAGTCGTACGATAAGTAGCTTCCGATAGCTAATCCCTGTCTCTGATGGTCACCCGGATGGTCGTCCCCTTTCCTGGAGCGGTTTCCAGGGAGAACTGGCCTCCCAGCAGTTCGGTACGCTCGCGCATGATGGTGAGCCCCCATCCCGAGCCTGTGGGATGGGGCACCTCCTGCTGCGGTTCGAAACCCTTGCCGTCGTCGCTGATGGTGAGGCGTATCGCGCCGGCATCGTGCAGCACCACCGCGACCTTCGAGGCACCGGAGTACTTGGAGATATTGTTGAGCGCCTCCTGGACGATCCGGAACAGGGCGGTCTCGACGCTGCTGCTCAAGCGCGGGAAGTCCTCAACCGCGATGATCTCCACCTTTATCCCGGTCCTCCTCTGGTAGTGCATTCCATAGGAACGGATAGCCTCCACCAGGCCAAGGGTATCCAGCTGATGCGGGCGTAGTTCAGCCATCAGGTCACGGATGCTCGTGTTGACGTCCTTGAGCAGCAGCCTGGAATCTTCCAGGATCTGCGGGACATCGGCAGCAGCCCCCTCAGGCACCCGCTGCCCCAGGTGACGCAGATTGAACCCGAGAGCCACCAGCAGCTGGCCAACCTGGTCATGCAGATCCATGGCAATGGATTTGCGCAGGTCCTCCTCCTGCATGATGAGGCGCTGGGCATACTTTCTCTGGGTCTGCTCGGCCAGTTTTCGCTGCGTGATGTCGCGGATGATCACGAACGACTGGTTCTCTTCGTTGAGGATGACGGAGCCCACCTCCGCGTCGAACTTCGTGCCGTCGCGACGCACGCAGGTCAGCTCGCACTGGTACCTCCCCTGCAGAGCCCGCTGCGCCAGCGCCTCCGGCAGGCGGGGATCCTTCAGATCCATGACCCCCGCCCGTCCGATGCGGCAGAGCTCTTCTTCGGTCCAGCCGAACATGGTGCAAGCCGCCGGATTTGCCGCTATGACCCTGCCGTCCGGTATCGTTAGAAAGACCGCGTCCATGTTGTTCTCGAACAGGATCCGGTAGCGTGCCTCGCTTTCCAGCAAGCGCGCGGCATCCGCCCTGCGTGCCTCGGCAATCTTCGCCTGGAGTTCGGCTTCGGAGGCGCGTGCCTGCAGGCGATGGAGGGCTTTCACGACAAGACAGATGGCTACGCCACTGACGACGAAAATGAGCAGGCCGAGCCGGTCCGAGGCATCCTGGATCAAGAAGAGGTGGCCATAGGGGGCCAGGCGGTAGGAGGCGAAAAACGCAGAAAGGACGATCGCGAGAAGCCCTGCCGAGGTACCGGCATACAGCGCGGTCACGGTTACGGCCGGAAAGAACAGCAGGAACGGGAAGCGGTGGCCGACGACATCCAGCCATTGGGCCTGCACCAGGGCGGCAAGCGCAACTGTCCCCACGGCGACAAGAAGCTTCCATCCCCCCTTCAGTTTGATCTCCGCTGCACCCATCCCACCCCCGGAACCGATCTCCTACTGTTCAGACGACACCTCTATTGGAGCTGAGAGGGTCCGTTCCGCTCTTAGGATACCAAGGTTCCAGGGTAATGTCTCTGTGATCCATCAGAAGCCGGCATTGATACGTAGCAGACTTTCGGTTGTTCCAGTAGCCCTTGCTGCTACAAAGGAAGGGAGCGGAAATCAGTCCCAAGACGCCCGGCTTGATTCACGCAGAGGTGGCGCTACCAGCAGGAGAAAACTGTGACCGAAAAGCCGTGGTGGCGCCTCTCCCGATAACGAACGGTTGACCGGGATCCGCGCACGCCACGGCTGAAGTGCAGGTGAGGTTGCTCGCTTGCCGAAAGGGAACCGAGGTCGCTTAAGGGGTCTGCGTGGCTTCCCAGGGCGAGCCGTCCGCCTTGGTAAGCAGGACCGACTTCGCGATATCGTCCATGCCATAGGTCACGACCGCACGCCCGGGGGTGCCCTGTCCGAGGCCAAGCTCCATCGGCCAGAACACCAGCTCAGTCAGGCCGATCGTGAAGAGATCGCCCGCAATGTAGATGACGATCCTCGCCTTGGTCCCTTCGTGACTGCCGTTCACGAACTCATAAACATCGGTCTTGGCGTTGTCTTTGGTCTCCGTCATTTTCGGAACCCCGAGAGTTCCCACGATGGCGATCCTGCTGGAACCGTTTTTCACGTTTTCCAGGGCAATCGGTGCCGGCGCAGTGGCTGCCTTGTAGATCGAGCAGCCCTGTAAGGCTAGTGCGCAAGCGACAAGAAGATACAACACACGTTTCATAGATACATCCCTCCATTAAAATAGTATTCAGCAGCATCTTCTCGACGGTTGTGCTAGTAATCGAACATCAGGATCTTCAGCATCGTGTAGCTAGAGTCCTTCGTCACAGCTAGTAAACGTATCAAATCTAACTATGAGATTACCTTCCAGTGGCAGAGACAGTGGGACTATAGGAGATATCATTTAGAAAGTAAATTAAAAATGCCTGACCGATACGTCAGACTACGAGAAGCAGTACTCACAGATCTGCAGAGAGGGCGCACCCCTACGGTATCTCCGGGAGACGCCGGTGGCAGGTAAAAACCTGACTCCTAGTGTTTGCGCCTTTTTATGCTATGATGTCCCTTCTTGCGCGCCGGAGAGAAGTAACGACCGGCCGCCTATCACTCTTTCAAGGACGGACCATGAGCACAATCACCAACGATAAAGTCGTCACTCTCAGCTACACCGTCGCCGACAGCGACGGCAACCTGCTCAAGGCGGACGACGAGCAACTTCAGTACCTGCATGGCGGCTACGGCGGCATCTTCGCTCCGGTGGAGGCGGCCCTCGAGGGGCAGAGCGTCGGTTGCTCGGTGACGGTAAAGCTGCAGCCCGCGGATGCCTTCGGCGAATACGACCCTGAACTGGTCGACATGGTTCCCGTTGAGCAGCTCCCGCAGCCCCTGGAGGTCGGCATGCAGCTGGAAGGAACGGTGCCCGACGACAGCGACGCACCGCCCGCCTATGCGACGGTAACGGACATCGCCGACGGCAAGGCGGTCCTCGACGCCAATCATCCCCTGGCGGGAATGGCGCTGGTCTTCGAGTGCACCGTCGTCGCCGTCCGGGACGCCACCGGGGAGGAACTCGCCCAGGTGAGGGAGAGACACACGCACTGAGGCACTTGTCGATGGACTATTGACAACGAAAGCAGGCACCTGAAATGCGCGAGGGCCGGTCATTGCTGACCGGCCCTCGCTTTGTTTCTCTCGCTGGCTGTTTCCGTTCTCACTCGATCCCGAGGCGCTCTTTTATCTCACGCGCCGAGGCACTGGTGGCGTAGACGGAGGTGCCGACGTCGAAGAGTTTCGACTGCCTGAGCCCTCCCACCACGACAGGATCGAGCCCCGCTCTCCGGGCCAGTTCCACGGCGACGTCCACGGCTTCCCCGTCGTCCCCCGCGATCGGTATGCCGATACGCTCGCCCTTCTGGTTGATCCCCTTTTTAAGATCCTCGAAGTAGACCGAGTTGAACGCCCTCACGATCCGCGCTTCCGGCAGTAGGCGCGAGACCACGGTCCCCATGCCGCCGGCATCCTGCCGCGCTTCGACTGCCATCACCCCGTCCCGCTCCGGGTAAGGGTTCGAGGTGTCGATGACGACCTTCCCTTTCAGGGCCTGTTTTACCTCCCTGTCCAATTCCCGGTAGCTCTTGAGCGGAATGGAGAGGATCACCACGTCGCCAAAGGCGATGGCCTCCTCCGCCGTCCCCACACGAGCGGCAGGTCCGGCCTCCTGGACCAGGCCCTGCAGCGCCTCCGGGTGTCTCGAGCTGAAGAAGATCTCGTACCCCGCCTTGCCGAGCAAGATGCCGAGATTGCCTCCGATATGACCAGATCCGACGATGCCGATTCTCGTTACCTTCATCTGCTTCTCCTCCACGACTGCTCCGGTTACGGTAGCTGCGTCTCCCCTTATCGTAATACAACTCCTACGACGAGAAAAGGAAGCCGTGATCGGGAAGCGGAAACCAAGCTGCCAGTCTAGAGTCGATGGTTGAGCTGTGCCCCCTTCGAACACCACATCAACTTGAGATAACGACGCCGTCGAGGACCTCGCGGACCTTCGCGGCCAGGTCGCCCAGGTTGAACGGCTTTTCCAGGAAGCAGACACCGGGCTCCAGCAGCCCGTGCGGCGCGATGATGTCGGCCGTGTACCCGGAAATGAAGAGACAGCGCAGCTCGGGGTTCAATTTCTTCAGGCTCTGGGCAAGGTCGCGCCCGTTCATCTCCGGCATCACCACGTCGGTCACCAGCAGGTCGACCACCCCCCGGTGCTCCAGCATGAGTGCGATCGCCTCGCCCGGTGCCTGCGCCGTCAGGACACGGTACCCCTGACCGGCCAGGATCTGGGTAGCCATGTCCAGGATGGCCGGCTCGTCCTCCACGAGGAGGATGGTCTCGTCTCCCCCCTCGGCAACCCGCTCCCGCTCCGGAAGCGCCAGGGACTCTCCGGCCTCCAGGTGCCGCGGGAGGTAGATACTGAAGGTGGTCCCCACTCCCGGCTCGCTCGCCACGTCGATAAAGCCGTCGTTTTGCTTCACGATCCCGTACACGGTGGCCAGGCCGAGCCCGGTCCCCTCCCCCAGGGCCTTGGTGGTGAAGAACGGTTCGAAGATGTGCGGGAGCGTCTCCGGGTCCATGCCGCAACCGTCGTCGCGCACGGTCAGGAGGACGTAGTCGGTCCCCAGTACCTCGAGGTGCGTCGCCCGGTAGTTGCCGTCGAAGCTGCGGTTCGCCACTTCTATCACGATCCTGCCGACGTCACGTATGGCATCCCGCGCGTTCACACAGAGGTTGGCGAGCACCTGGTCCAGCTGGCTGGGATCCATCTTCACCGGCCAGAGCCCCGCAGCGGGGTTCCAGCTAAGCTCGATATTTTCGCCGATGATACGCCGCAGCATCCCGAGCATCCCCTTGACCGCCAGGTTCATGTCGAGCGATTTTGGTGCGATGGTCTGCTTGCGGGCAAAGGCGAGAAGCTGACGGGTGAGCCCTGCCGAGCGTTCCGCTGCCTTGCCGATCTGATCGAGGTCCGAGCGAAGTTTTTGGCCGTCCCCCTTCTCGAGCCGCATCAGCGCCAGGTTGGCGTGCCCGATGATCACCGAGAGCATGTTGTTGAAGTCGTGCGCCACTCCCCCCGCCAGGCGCCCCACCGACTCCATCTTGAGGGACTGTTGCAGTTGCTCCTCCAGGCGGCGGCGTTCCGCCTCGTCGGTCTTGCGCTGGGAAAGGTCCCGGATGAAAGCCACGAACATCCCGGAGGGGAGGTACTGGACGCTGACCTCGACCTCGAAGCTGCTCCCGTCCTTGCGACGGTGCCGCGTCTCGAAGCGTTCCTTCCCCAGGTCCTTCAGGCGCCGGATATGTGCCGTCGTCTCCTCGGCGAGTTCGACATCCTCCACCAGGCCGATCTGCTCTCCCAGCAGTTCCTCCTTGGCGTAGCCGCTCATGCGGCAGTAAGAGTCGTTCACTTCGAGGACCCTCCCCTGCGGGTCCAGTATCCAGAAGCCGTCGATGGCGGTCTTCAGGATGCTGCGGAGCCGGTCCTCGCTCTCGCGCAGCAGCGCCTCCGAACGCTTACGCTCCGATATGTCGGAGGCCACCACCAGGAGGTAGGAAATCCCGTCGACCGTGAAGCGGGAGAGGTAGCACTCCAGGAAGACGCTTTTCCCGAAGCTGGTTTCCTGGTTGAGCTCCGCGGACCGGGTGATTCCGTCCCTGAGGGTCTGTTCCGCGACGGCCGTTACCGCCCCTCGCTGCCACGACTCGATCGACCTGAAGTTCTGTCCGCGGACCGATTCGACCGGGCCTCCGATCATTTCGGCAATTCTTGAGTTGGCGTGCACGCACTCCCCGGTGGTGCCTTCGAAGACGACGATGCCGGTCGGTGACTCGGCGAGCAGGGTTTCGATGAAGGCCAGGGACTCCTCGCGGGTCTTCTCGGCCTCCCTGCGCGCGGCTATCTCCGTCTCGAGCTCCCGCTGTTCCTCGCGCAGCGCCGCGACCATGAGCCCCATGCCGATGGCAGAGGCCAACAGCGCGAAGAGCGCGAAGCCGTAGGGGGCGTACCAGGTGTGCCGGGTGAAGGGGTAGGTTGCCGTGCTGATCCCCTGGGTCCACATCATGAGGGCGAGCACCAGCAGATCGTAGTTGGTCCTCTCCCGGTGCAGGCGCCAGACATGGTAGCCGGAGAGCAGGAAGATGCCCGTTCCCACCGCGTGTTGCGGGACGAACAGCCAGGGGATGGGGACGCCGGTGAGACGCGAGAAGAGGATCCAGGCGAAGAGGAGGGCCGGGACCAGGACGAGGCGCCGGTTAGCGGGCTCGGGGCGCACGTATAAGCGCATCCCGAACCAGAACGTGGTGATAAATGCCAGGTAGCAGAAATCCCCCGCGATGGTAAGCCCGGGCAGGGACGCCACTGAGAGGAGTTGGCAGATCAGTCTGAGCCCGTTAAAGAGGTAGGCGATCCCCAAAAGGCGGTACGAGGTCGAGAACTGTCCCGAACGCTGACCGCGCGAAAGCGCGACCAGAAACCCGAAGATCATCAGGGACATCAGGCAGGCGATCACCATTGCCGTTGTCAGGGAAAAGCCACCCATTGGCGTTCCTCTTGCCGCAGACCGTAGGTTTTGAACCGTTACCGATACCTATCGGCACGCCTGAAGCGAAAGTGTAGTCCGCTGGCGGCAGACCCCAGTGGGAGTGCGGCCACAGCGCAGGTGCGGTTTAATCTGACACAGTGTTTCTTCTTTGTCTATCGCTAATCCCCCGAGGGGCACCTGTCATCGACAGGAAGGTTGGCGGCCAAGGAACCTCCCGCAAAATGAAGAGGGCCAGTCATCATGACTGGCCCTCTTCATCGTTATTAACCGAAAGGGCGCTCCCCTGGTTTCTTTCGAACTGTAGCTGGGTGTTATCCCCCCACTCGTGTTCCCAGTGACTTCTTGAGGAGCAGAGCAGTAAGGGTCAGCGCAGCGAAGCCCGCCCCGGCGTAGAAGGTGAAAGGTGCACCGAAGCGGTCCCAGAGCATTCCAGCGACGGCACTGGCAATCAACATGGCGATTCCGCTCACCAGGTTGAAAAAGCCGAAGGCCGTGCCGCGCAGGTCTTCAGGGGCGGCGTGGGCAACCATGGCAGCCAGCAACCCCTGGGTCATCCCCATGTGAAGCCCCCACAACGAGACCCCCACCGCGATAGAACTCCAGTGGCCGCCTGCCGCCAAGACGAGATCGGCTGCGATCAGGACCAGCAAGCCGAGCGACAGCAGCGTCAGGTGGCTGATGCGGTCGGAGAGTTTGCCGAAGGGATAGGCGGCCCCCGAGTAGACCAGGTTCATGCCGACCATGACCAAAGGGACGAAGGCAATCGGAACCCCTCCCTCTTTGGCGCGCAGCACCAGGAATGCCTCGCTGAAACGCGCCAGGGTGAAGACGGCACCGATGCCGACCACCCACCAGTAGGCACCGGTCAGGCGGGCCAGGTTTTCTCTTCGAATGGGGTTCGTGCGGCGGGCGCCTTCCTTCTGCGGCGATTCTTCCACGCCGAAGAGCAGCAGCAAAACGGCGAGCAACCCCGGAATGAGCGCGACCCAGAACACGGCGCGGAAGTTGTCTGCCCAAAGGAGCATCAGGCCGACCGCCAAGAGCGGCCCCAGGAGTGCTCCGACCGTGTCGAGGGCCTGGCGCAGCCCAAAGGCGGCACCGCGAATCTCGGGTGGAGCGAGATCGGCCACCAGTGCATCGCGAGGAGCGCCCCGCACCCCTTTTCCCACCCGGTCCAGCATGCGGGCGGTGAAAACCAGGCCCACGCTCGGGGCGACGGCAAAGAGCGGCTTGGTCAGCGCGCTCAGCGCATAGCCGAAGACGGCCAGGATCTTGCGCTTCTCAAGGTAATCGCTGAGGGTGCCGGAGAAAACCTTGACCACGAGGGCGGTGGATTCGGCCAGACCTTCGAGCACGCCGACCAGGAACGTGCTGGCGCCCAAGGGGCCGACCAGGAACAGGGGGAGCAGGCTGTGGATCATCTCCGAGGAGATGTCCATGAACATGCTGACCAGGCCAAGGGCCCAGATGCCCCGGGGGATACGCTTCAGGGTAGGTGTGTCCATGATGTTACCAGCGTCACGCTTTACGCCCCTTCCGTCAAGGGCGAAATCGTCCAGCTCTTCCCCAGCAGCCCCTCTATCCCTGTCAGGGTTGCCTTGCCGAACTCTCCGCCACGAGAAGCCTCAGCAGCAGGTCATCTTCCAGATTAGCACCAACCTGCTGTCCGTACTGAAGCCAGAGCCGGTTGGCTTCGACGTGCTCCCCGCGCGCCTCTGCCCCGAGCATGGCGGTGACGAGGAGAAAATGCCGGGCGGCAGGTGTGAGACCTCCGCTGCCCGCGAGCAGCGCACGGGCGCCGGCAAGCATCTCGCCCGCATTGCGGTTGCCGACTGCCTGCAACACCCCGAGCCACTGATTCGCCATTGGTGTCGTCTGGGAGGCACACTTTCCCGACATCGTTGCCAGCCAGAGGGGCTCCAGCTCTGCAGGGGTCAAGTAGGGGCTCATGGCTATACCAAGATTGAAGGTTATGCCGAGCCGTTCATCCTCAGCCAGAATCGCATTGCCTGTACAGCCTGCCTTCAAAGCCTGCACCTTGCCGCGCAGATCCTCAGGTAGTGACGCGACCAAATTGCCGGAGACGAGGTAGTCCCGTAACGCGGTGGCTATGAACGCCTGCCGCGATTTCTCGAAGTTCGGTACGGGAGCAATTTCGGTACGGCTCCTCGCCGCCCTTTGTCCGTGGAGCATCTCCAGCGCCGGCACCGGGAAGTTCGAGAAACTGGTGATAGCCTCCGCACTGGCCCCCAGGAACCGGGTGCGCGCCGCACTCTGGTCGAGCACCGGATAGTAGTCGGAATTGGCCCGAATGGGGTAGGACCTAAGGAACTTGTCGAGAAACTTCTTGGTACCGACTTTTCTTATTTCCAGATCCTGCATGCTGCGCACGTTGAGCCGTTGCAAGTCGGCCGCCAGACGCGGCGTCTGCAGGACAGAATAGTCCGGTTCGGGCAGGGAGCCACTCTTTCTCGCGATGATCATCATGTCGATGTCATTGGCTGCATACACGGCATAATCGGAGAAAACTGCAGAAGCCGCTTTGAGAATGGAGGCGACCAGGTCGGTATTGATCTCGTACAACTGGACCCACTGCACGAATACACCCTGCTCATTGAGGTGCTGGGAGACCAGGCGGTAAAACTCCTCGGAAAACAGTCCGGCCACTCCGCTCACCCAAGGGTTGGAGGGCTCGGATACCACCAGGTCGTAACTCTTGTTGAATTTGGAGAAGAAGGTCTTCGCGTCGTCATTGTGGATCTGGCTGCGCGGGTCGGAAAAAACCAGTTCAACCCTCGGCCTGAAGTAACTGGCTCCCTCTATCATCGCCCTTTCAATTTCGATGGTATCGACATGCTCCAGGGCCGGGTTGCAAAGCAACGTATGTGAGGTCATCCCCGAGCCGAGACCGATGGCTGCCGCGGTTTTGGCGTTCGGGTGAAAGGTCATCGGCAGGGCACCGAGCAGGACCATGGTGTATTCGTCGCTGACCGGCGCCTGCCCGGGAATCATCCTCACGGCGGCATCCGGCTTTCCGTTCGTGCGAATGGAGAGCATGCCGTCGGCACTCATGAAACTGCTTACAGTGGCGGTCTTGCCATCCTTGTGGAAGAGCACCCGGTACCTGTCCGGCGTATCCAGGTTACCAAGCCGGTACACCCCTGACCCCATCTTGTAGAGATCCATCTTTACGAAAAGGAGGGTCGCCAGGATGCCGGTTGCCCCCAGCGCCGCTGCGGCATAAAGCGGCTTGAAACTCCTGGTTTCTCGAGTCACAAACAGCACCAGCGCCACGCCCAGGAAGAGATCGATGCTGGCACCGGAGACCATGAGCCCTTTCAGGCCCAGAAGCGGCATTCCCAGGTGAACAGCCGCGAATACCCCCACGATAGCCCCCAGGGTATTGGCGGCGTAGACCGCGCCGATGCTCTTTTCTCCCGCCTTTTCCGTAAGGCAGGCATAGGTGATCAGAGGCAGGGTCATGCCGGCGCAGAAGGTGGTAGGCAGCATGATAGCCATGGCGATGCCGATGTTGGAAAGATTGTAGAGCATGTAGCCGGTGTCGGTTTTGGGCAGGGTTTGCACCACCCACTGCACAATTTTGAAGGTACCGCCGTAGAACCAAAGGGTCGACAGGGCGAGCATCCCCATGACGAGCTGCACCAGGGCGAGGTAACGCACCGGGTTCGCAATGCGGTCGATCCGGCGCTGGATCCACAGCCCCCCCAAGGCGAGCCCTACGATGAAGGCGCTCAACATCAGTTCGAAGGCGTGGGTCGACGTTCCCAGAACCAGGGAAAGCATCCGGATCCAGCCGATCTCGTAAATGAAAGAGGCGGTACCGGTCAACAGGGAAACGGCCAGAAAGACCCGGTACCGAAGAGGGGGTGCCGAGGGGTGGCTGTCGATCTCCTGGTCGAGCACCTCAGGCTGGGGCAGACTCGCGTTTCTGTTGAGGCTCCACACGCTCAAGCCGATGGCGAGGTTGAAAACCCCCGCGATACCGACAGTCCCGGGGAGCCCCGTGAGACGGATCAGGAGGAAACCACTGGCCAGGACACCGAACGCAGCCCCGATGCTGTTAGAGAAGTACAGCATCCCCAAAGACTTCCCCGGGCTGGTTGGGTAGAGCCGAAGCAATCCTGAACTCATCAGCGGGAAGGTCATCCCGAGCAGTATTGATTGGGGCAAAATCATCAGGGCCGAGATGCCCCACTTGTACATGCTGATCGTCAGAGGGTTGCCGAGAGTCGGGAGGATATTGGTATAGGAGAACTCGATGGTCCTGGTGAAGGCAACATGAAAGATCAGGGCGCACACACCGATGAGGCATTCGGCAACTGCATAGGCGGCCAAGAGGTTCTTCCAGCGTACCGAGTACTTGCTGCAAAGCCAGGAACCTATGGTCATCCCTCCCATGAAAATAGCCAGGACGAGTGTCTGCGCATAGGCGGCGTGGCCAAGAAATAGTTTCAGGTAATGCGTCCAGATCGACTCGTAGATTAAACCGGAGAACCCAGAGAGGACAAAAAGGGAGAAGTACAGATTCCTGTTAGTGGACGACATCCAACCTCCGGATCACCTACAATCTACGTTGCGGAATGTTACTGAATTGGCGGGAGCTTACTGGATTTATGAGGTATTTACAACTAAAGAAGTCAAGGGAAACCGAGGGCCAGGCCCGGCTCGGGCGAACTCGGGTACAAAAAAGCTGCCGGGGTAGTGGCAGGCTTTCTTCAGGGAGAAGGCCTCTCACACTTGTAGGCCAGCCCCTTAGGCTTCTCCTCCTCGTGCCTGCTAGGGGATGTCCGCCTCGACCAGTTGTGCCAGGAGCGTGAGCGACTCCTGCCAGCCGAGGTAGCACCCTTCCAGCGGGATCGCCTCGGGTATCCCCTCCTGGACGATGTTCAGCTCGGTGCCGCAGGAGACCTTGCGGAAGGTAATGGTCACCACCATCTCCCCCGGAAGGTTGGGGTCGTCGAAGCGGTCGGTGTGTCGAATAAGTTCGTTGGGGACCAGTTCAAGGTAGCTGCCGCCGAAGGTGTGGCCCTGTCCGCTGCTGAAGTTGGTGAACGACATACGATAGCTGCCACCGACCCGGGCGTCCAGGTGATGCACCTTCCCGGTGAACCCGTGCGGCGGAAGCCATTTGGCCATGGCATCGGCATCCAGAAAGGCCCGGTACACCTTCTCGGGCTTGGCCCGCAACACCCGGTGCAATTTCACGGTATTCGTGGACATGATTTTCCCTCCTGTTCTAGGTAACATAGCGATACCAGAGGTGCTCCACAACTCATTATATCAGCATTGGCAAGTGCCGTGATAGGCAATGAAAGAAGAGGCCTGTAGTAGAACGGAGATGCGAGCTCGCGACTTCGCCCGCTCGTTCCGAGCACCTTGGTCACCCGATTCGGGACCTAGAGCCCACCGGTACTACTAACGGGAAAAACCGCGCCAGGTACTTGCATTGCCCGCGTTCCCCGGTATTCTCAAGGAAACGCAAGAATTAACTTGCCTTAATTTTACCAGTGAACCCAGGTTCACCCTTTCGAGCTCGGAAGGAAAGGAGGTGCAGCGTGTCGTATGGCCAGAGGGTACTACGGAACTACCGAATCATGGCGCCGTCCAACTTCCATCGCTCCAACCAGCGGATTGCTGCCAACCTTGGGGACAAGAGCAAGATCGCCGAAAGGGTCTGGGCCAGCAACCCGGGCCTGATCACGAACTACCTCGCCACCTCGGCAAGGCACGACACCTTCTACCACCAGGCGCAGTTGGGGAGTAAAGTCGACATAGCGCAGCGCGACGCCCTCCAGGCGCAGCTCGTCATTTTCCTCGACGAGATTGCGGCCATCCTGGAACTTGCCGCAGTGTACGACCCCAACATCCTCATCGTCTCCGGCTTCGACCTCGCCAAGGAGCGCAGGGGCCATCCCCGGATCAAATCCGCCGCAGCCGCCGCGCACGCGGCTCACGCAGCAGACGGCGAAGGCCAAAGCGGCAGCTGACTTCCTCCCCGTCCCGGTTCGCACCGGACGCCAGTCTCTCCCCACCGGCAAGAAAGGAGGCTCCTTCGGGAGCCTCCCCATCTCCTCCCCCTAGACCGCTGCACTTGACCACCGCTGCAGATCTCAGCGCAACATTTATTCTCATCCTGACCTGATTCCTGATCGAGGTTGGAAAGCGGGCCGGCTTTTGCTACCATATCTTGGAGTCGGGAGGCAATGTTATGGGAATCGCCAAGGAAGACATTTTAAACCTGAGCATCGAGGACCGATTGCACCTTTTGGAAGTCATCTGGGAAAGCATGGCCGACGAGCCGGGCACTCTCCAGCTTTCCGATGCGCAAAAGCAGGAGCTGGACAGACGGCTCGACTCCCTCCAACTGGATCCTTCCAGCGGCCGCAGTTGGAAGGACGTGCGCGACACCATCCTTAATCGGAAATGACGCGCGAGCTCGTGATCTGGATCGAGGCTGAATCGGATCTCGCCGAAGCTTTCGATTGGTATGAGCTTCAATGCCATGGATATGGCACCCTGTTTCTAGCGGCAGTCGATGCCGCATTTATGGCAGTGCAGGAAAACCACCAGCAGTTCCCCGTCATTTACAAGACCCTCCGCAGAGCACTAGTTCGCCGATTCCCCTACCAGATTTTCTTTGCTGCCGATGATACCCGTATAATCGTACTGGCCATCCTTCACGCAAGGCGCAGTCCAAAACAATGGGTAAAACGGATAAACGCGCCGGAGTGAGTTGTCGGGCCGGGCCACATTCAGCTGCCCTGCACCCAGCTCGCCTGGTCACTTGCTTTACTGCGGTGACCCGATATGCTCGGATGAAACATTGGCACGCGCCAATCTTTTCAAGCAGCATGCAGCACGGCAGGAGGTGCACCGTGGCAAGGCAGGCTCCCCGGCTGCTCCGGAACTACAGGAGCATGATGCCGGGCAGATTCCACGACTTCAACCAGCGAGTTGCCAGCGCGCTGGTCGACACCGAGAGGATTCCGGAGTGGGTCTGGGCGATGAACACGACGCTACTTCCAAGATATCTCGCAGCGTCGGCAAAGTACGACGTTCTCTACCACGAAGCCCTGCTCCGCAGTACGCTGTCGATCGCAGAGCGCGACCTGCTCCAGGCCCAGGTAACGCTCCTTCTCGACGAGATCGCGGCCTACCTGGAGGCGGCAGCGGTGCGCAATCCGGAGATTCTCATTGCCTCAGGCTTCACACTGGCAAAAGAGCTCAAAGGGCGCACCAGCACCAAGGTCCCAGCTTCCGAGCCTGCCCACCACATAACCGAGAGCCTTGACCTTGGCGCCGGTATTTGAACCTGTCACCTTTTATCCAGGTCGACATACGCCCACCGCCAACAGAAGAGGGGTTACCAGATCAGGCAACCCCTCTACCTTTCTCTCAAATCCCGCCCACTAGACCGACTCCCCACCTCAGAGAATTGTTTTTCTTTGACCAATAGCCTATCACCCGCACCTGATAGCCTATCACCCGCACCTGATAGCCTATCACCCGCACCTTATAGCCTATCACCTGCAACTTATAGCCTATCACCTGCAGCCGATAGGCTATCACCTTGGACTTTTAGCCCATAATATGCGAGACATAGGCTATAAGTCGAAACCGATAGCCTATCACCGGCGGCCAATAGCCTATAAGGTGCAACTGATACCCTATATCCTGCGACTGATAGCCTTTCGTCTGCTCCTGAGAAGTTACTTCTGGCAGCTGAGGATTTGGCAGCTGGGCTGGAGAGTGGTCGGGGTGTTGAAGCGAGGGGTTCCGCTTGGGGAGGAGGGAACGGGATAACGGCAAGCGATGACTCAAGTTGTCTCGGCACATGAAAAAAGCCCCGAATCCGGGGCTTTCTCCGTAACCTCATCGCGTTGCACTGACTACTTTTTTGCGGGAGCAGACTCGTCGAAACGTGCGTTTTTCTCGAACACGGTCATGACATTCTGATCCTTGCCATGTTCAGGGTGGTATTTCCCGAAGGGAACCGTATTGAGCGAGATGACATTGAGCTGGTTCGCTACCGGCACGTAGTCCTGGGTAGCGGTCTTAACCGCCGTCGCGACGGCCTGAACAATCAATCCAGCGAGCCCGCCACCTGAATTCTGGCCACTGGTATCGACTTGCAGGACGTTCCGGTATTTCCAGAGCGTCTCGCCGGTCGCGGTCGATTTGAGCGCATAGGTGATGCCCACCGTCACATGACCGCCGATGACATAGTAGCTGGTATCCCACTGGTCGACAGTGACGTACATCACGGCGTCGGCGCCAAAATACTGCCTGAACTTGGCCGGAGGCACGTTGAGCAGCATCTCGGTGGAGCTGATCCCCTCCGACTTCAGGATGTCCGAGATCGCCATGGCGGGATACGTATAAAACCCGACCCTACCAAGAGCCGAAGTAAGCGTCGTGGTGAGGCAGTCGGAAGCGTCCGCCGCAGTGGTATTGTTGATAGGGGGAAGCACCAGCACCGTTACCGGCATGTTCTGGTACATGTTGGGGAAAGCTTCCATCTTGGTTATCTGCTTGGGTACGCACCCTGCCACAACACCTGCAAGAAGCACCAACACGATCAGTTTTCTCACGCTCTCCTCCGCTTATTTGCCAGCCTTGCTGTTGGCCTTGTTGATCATGTATTCGACAAACACCGACGATTCGGGATACAGCTCCCGTTCCTGTTTGAACTTGGCCACAGCCTCAGCATTTTTACCGTTGAGGGCAAGGAGGTAGCCGTAGTCGGCAAAGATGCCCGGTGGCACCCTGCCACTCGTGCTCTTGTCCTTGGAGTTTGCAATGATGTCGTCGAGCACTTCGAAGCGTTGTTTAAGCGTCTCCTCGTTGGGCTCGCGGACATAATCGAGCTGCGACCTGGTGTAGTTGCCGTAGTAGTACACCGGTTTTGTCGCGCATCCAGCAAGGCTGAGCGCCGCCAGGGCAAGGGCAAGGAATTTTCTCACGGTACATGTACCTCCGTCGTCACGTCGTTTACGATGTACACCGTCTTGTGCACCACGGTGACACCGTTTTTCTCGATTTTAATCCGGTGCATCCCCTCACCAATCTTCGACATGTTGTTGTCGCCGGTAATCGTGATGGGAGCGCGGTCATCCAGGTACAGCAGGGCTTTGTTGTAGTCGCCGGTGAACGAGATGATGCCGTAGCTGGTCCCGGTGACAATGTTGGTGTTTCGGCACGAGCAGAGCCCGGCAACCAGCAGCAGCGCCAGCAGAATCTTGGTGGTTTTCATGTGCCCTCCCCTCACTGCGCGATATACAGCTTGTCGAAATCCCGATCCGGCATGTGCGCCCCGCCCACCGGAACACAGATGCTCACCTCGTCGTCCACGGTAGACCCGAGAGTCGCGACCACCTTGATCTTTCCAAGGCTCACCCCCGGCAACTCGATCGGTAACCCCGTCTGGGGGTTCGTGATGACTTGCCCCTTCTGGAACATGGCGAACTCATCATCGGCCTTGATCCCCTGTGCTTTGCCGCCGGCAATGATGTACTGGCCGTTGGCGTAGGAGAGCACGTAGCTCCTCCAGGGCTTGTCGAGCAACTTGTCGATGATGTTTCCGATCATCTTGGTTATCGCCCCAGAGATCGCCTTATCGTCCAGTGTGGCATCGTACCCCGCTTTACTGCCCATACCCAGGGTGGATCCCACTTCGCTGGCCGCCTCACCGGAGCCTTCGGTACCGAAGACGACCTGGCCTGTTTTGGTATCGACCAGCCTGATATTGACCTTCGCGTAGGCAGTCTGCTTTTTGGTGCGGCTGAACATCCCGACCTCGCTGGTGTCCTTCCTGCCGAACTCGGACACCGATCCGATGATGAGGTAGTCTGCGGGGACATTTATGGCCGCGATCCTGCCGTGTTCCACTTCGTCCTGGATTCGGTTGAAGTCGGCACGCTCAAGCATGATGAACTTGTTGGTTTCGGTGAGTCGGGCAGCAAGAATGTCGGACGCCTGCTTGCCGATCCGGTCCCCGTAGTTGTCGGTGAGGAAGTTGTTGCCATACTTGGTTTCGTTGGAGAACCTGGCGATGGCGACCTTGCGTTTCAGGGTGCGGGACTCCAGCTGCTGTTTGAGTGCGGGGGCTACAGCCGGAGAGCCGGTCCTCAGGTCACCGCCCGGCTCGTTCACCACCGTAGCTGCAACGCATCCGCTCGTGAGGCAGCCGAGCACCAGCAAAGTTAAAACGTTTCTCTTCATAGACACCTCCTAACCAACCACGGGGCAAGAGTTTACGCCAGCTACACATAGAATATCCGCAATAATTTCATGAGGATAAACGAGAGCCTACATTTTCTTAAATAAGCCTCTTCGCATCAGATTCGCAACTTATTTAATGTTAAATACTATTATTAATGCACTAAGAAAACCAGAGCCAGGGGCACGCCCTACCGGCAAGAATAAGTGACAGGGGAGGTAACCGTTCAAAAAGAAAGGGATGGCCGTTTCAGGTCATGCCGTTTCTGGTTCTCCTTCAGCAAGCCCTGCCTCAACAGGAGTCGAGTTTGTTCGCGTTGAGGTAGAACCCAACCATCGCTGCCGATGCCTCGCGGTCCAGCGGGAGCCGCTCGGTTTTCAGGGCGTAGATGGTGAAGCGGTAACGGTGACAGGCTCCGCCGTAGCCGGGCTTGCCAAAATCGGTGCGGCTTTTCCGGCGACTTACCGGCAAAAGCACCACATCTCGCACACCCACGATCAGGTACCTGCTCGACACGCATGCTTCACCCTCCCTCAGAGAAGCGAACCAGCACCGGTCTTACGCCTGGGGCCGAGAGATCACCCTATGGTCGCTGCATTTTCCTCACCCAGCCCGCCCCTTTACTTGCGAACTCTTGGCCATGTAGCGTCAAAATCAATATCAAACTGTCTTGTCACGCCTATATATTAATGTGTCTGCATTGAGCATCTGACATCTACGGTCGCGGCATCTGAGAAATACAAGGGTACACTGAACGTTCCAGCATAGTATGTTTGATCTTTTGTTGTAAAATTTATCAAGAAACAGAGGGGGCGTAGATCAGGATCCAATGAGGTAAGACGCTATGACATCCAAGACTCATCAACCTGAGAGGAGGCGCACATGACAGACATTGATCGGTACCAGCAACTCGCAGTCACCTACGCCACGGAGTTTGGGACCAAAGTCATAGCGATAATCATTTTCTGGTTAGTTGGTCGTTGGCTGATCGGGCTTGTGGGGCGGATGCTGCAAAGTGTGTTTGAGCGGCAGAAACTGGACCCCACCCTGATGCGCTATGTCGGTAACTTTGTCGCGGTTACCTTGAACATCATCCTCGTTGTAGCCATCCTGGGATACTGCGGGATCCAGACCACCACGTTTGCAGCATTGGTAGCCGGTATCGGTATCGCGATAGGTGCTGCGTGGGGGGGACTGCTCTCTAACCTTGCAGCAGGGATTTTTCTCGTTGTTTTGCATCCCTTCAAGGTCGGTGATTTTGTCACAGTCGGTGGAGTGACCGGTACGGTTAAGGAGATCGGATTATTCGTCACCTCGGTCAACACCCCCGACAACGTCCTCACCTTGATAGGCAACTCCAAGATTTTCAGCGACAACATCCAGAACTACACCGCCAATCCGTTCCGCAGAGTCGAGCTGAAATGCCAGCTGGCCGGAAGTGCCGATCACGTCGCGGCGATGCAGCTGTTGAGGGACCAACTTGGGAAGGTTCCCAACGTGCTTGCCCAACCGGGGGTGGAGGTGGAGATTCTGGAGTTCAATCTGGTCGGTCCCGTATTGGTGGTCCGCCCCTTCTGCCACAACGATCATTACTGGCAGGTGTATTTCGACGGAAACCGCACCGTTCGCGAAAGTCTCGCGGCTGCCGGTTTCCCCGCACCTATGCCGGCACAGATGGTCTTGGTCAGTCAGCCCCAGGCGGCTTGAAGAGGAGCGGAAAGCAGGGACGAGGGACTACTCCCCGGCCCTCAGTCCCTGCCTTACTTACCGAACACCTTCCGTAACAACTCGGTTCCCCTAGCTGCAGGATCGGTGCGGATCTTCTTTTCTTCCTCTCCAAGCATTACGAACAGCCCGTCGACTGCCTTTGTCGTCACGTAGTTGTCCAGGTCTAGGGAACCCGCGGTGGCTCCGGCAAAGGGAATGGACTTGAGCTTGTCGGTCATCCGATTGTAATGACGGGTCACGCCGACATCCTGCATGCTGGAGGCTACCACAGGCTTGAATGCCGAGAAGATCTTCTCCCCGGTCTTTTCTTTGAAGTATTCGGTTGCAGCAGTGTTGCCACCTTGGAGGATTTTCCTGGCATCGTCGAACGTCATCTCACGAAGCGCGGAAACGAAGTATTCCGCGGCCTTGGGTGCCGCCTTTTCCGCAGCGCGGTTCATGCTCAGGACAAATTCGTCCACTTGGGGCTGGAAGCCGAATCTACCCAAGAGATTGGTAACACTGCTAATTTTTTCTGGTATCGGGATTTTGATCAGGTCGTTACCGAAGTAACCGTCTGTTTTTGCAACCGACTTGACGGCTCGCGAGGTCCCCGTAGCAAGAGCTTCCTTGAGCCCCTTGATGATGGTGGAATCATCCAGATTGCTGCTTTGAGTGTCGGAAAGTCCCAGTTTTTTGCCCAGATCACCCAGAAAGCCGGCCTGGGCTACGGTAAAGGAGAGCATAACAAGGATCTGCACTAGACTGACTACCAGAATGTGGCGACGCTTCATGGTACCTCCAAAGTTGCCCGTGCAATCAACAGTACCTGGGAAAGACTGAAACATGCTCCTAGACTTTCATTCTTTAAAGGCTGACCCCAGGCTTTTCCCTTTCCTGGCCGGCACCTTCTAGAGATCATTTCGTTTTATGTAGTCGGCGAATTCCCGGTCCATACCGTTGATGTGCTCGACAAAGTACCTGAAAAGGCTGGTCTCCACCTGGTGGGCCAAATCAATCGACGGTCTCTTCTTACGCAGCATCAGTTGCAGACCCTCGATCTCCCGCTTGAACTGCGCATGCTCCTTCTGCTGCTTGTACAAGCCGTAGTAATTACAGCTCTTCATCAGCCGTTCTTCCTCGAAAAAGTGCTTGTCGGCGTACGTGTGCAGGAAGTCCAGCACGTCCCGGACCTCGACATCGTCGGCCCCCTCCGTCAATTTATCCGACAACTTGTTGATCTGCTCCAGCACCTCCTGGTGCTGCCTGTCGATTCCCGGGTGGCCCAGACGCAGATTCTCATCTAAAACAAGAGACACAGTTCACTCCTCCTCTCTTTTAAGCCTGCCCCGGGCTCTGCACCAAGTTTCATTCTCCCTGTGCTCCGTGGCAATTTTGGTGGTCAGCTGAGCGCGGTGAGGTACTGGTCCTTGGTGAGCCAGAGTTCCTCGATGCGGTACATGTGCCAGTGATCGTGCATCAGGATGTGGCGGGTCAGGATGTAGAGCGTGTAGCTGTCGTACTCGGGGTGGCTGCCGGCCTTGGCGAAGACGGCCTGATCCAGCTGTTCAAGAAGCTCGAGCTGCCGGGTCCGGTAGGTGGCGAATTGCTCCAGCGCCACGGTCATATCTTGCCGGAACGGAGTGGAAGGCTCATCCGTGGGGAGAAAGGGCACAAACACAGGATGGTCTTCAGTCGCGAGCCGATGCAACCGTCCCAGGAGCATGGGCTGCACCTCGGCCAGATGGCTGACATGTTCCGCGATGGTCCAAGAGCCCTCCCCGCGGCGCAGATCAAGCCTCTCCGCCGGGATCCCCTGCACCAACGCAGTAAGGAGCTTCGGTGTCAGCCCGAGCCCCGTCAGCAACTCCTTGATATCATCCATAACCATTTCCTTTGCGGTAACCATCAGCGCTCGTGTAAATAGAAAGTTGCAAACGTGCAAGCCCGGCACCAGCGACTGCCCCAAACCAGAAGCGGACAGATTTCAGTTCGCCTGATTACTGTACTCCCGCCTTGTCATGACATTAATTTTTTTCACACTCCGATTCTGCACTAAATACTTGTACAAAACATATCTTTCAAAATCGTCTTCATGTGTGGATATGAAAACTTGCTTATCTCTAAATTCGTGCCGCAACAAATCTACAAGTGACACTATATTAATGTCGTCCATGGTCTGAACCGGATCATCTATAAAGATGGAGGACAAGCCTCTGCTGTAAACCTTATTCATGGCAAGAGTCAAGGCTATAATTATTCCAGAGAGTTGTCCTGAGCTTGTTGTATTAATGACGTCATGATCGCTTTTCCAGTCAGATACAAATCGAATATTTTTGAGTTCATCACCTGGTGATGGGTCTTTTACGAAAACGCCTCCAGTGCAGCCTTCACGAAGAGACTGAAGAATTTTCCCGCTATAAACATAAAAAGGTATCTCGATATCTTTTATAATATCCCTACGATGCAGGCCGATTTCCGATTTATATACTTCACCGATATTCTTGAGTTTATTTTCTAGTTTATTGATCATAGACATACGTTTTTCATAATCAGCCATTACATTTTTCTTTTGGTCCAAACTGGAAACATATTTGTAGTTTATGTATTTAATCTTATCTGTTATGTCTGTGGAAGATATTGCAAGCAACTTGTCATAACTGTTGAAGTAAGATCTAAAAGCGCTTTCAAAAGCAAATTCTTGGCTATGAGTTTGAAAATATTCTGAGAGTGGCGGCATATTTTCTTTAATTCTGGACTTAAATCTCTCAAGATTAAGTGCAACCATGTCGGGACTTGTCTCTTGGCTGAGAGAATTGCACACCAGATCATCAATATTGACTCTGTTATCATCCAACCACCCAATCAATCGCTTGACGACATCTGCGTGAGGACGGTGACTGACAATGGAATCAAACATACTTTTAGAAATATTAAATCTTTCATTAGATAAATAGTCTTTAATTTTTTTGCGAATGGGGGCAAGAAGGTAGTTGTCAAGATCATCTCGAGTTTTGTTATAGCTGGATTGTTCTTTTGTAAGAAAGGCAGAAAGAGACTCTTTTTTGGAAGAGATTTCTTCTAACACTTTGGAATGCGCACCCCAATCATATCCACAAAGAGGACATTCATTGTCGGCTACACCAGAACCTGGCGCAAAAACGTTGACAAGCTTAGCACGTATATCAAGCAATTGCTGACAAATAGACGCGGTTGAATTTATCTGTTTTTTCGCTTCTCTTACTTCGGAAACCCGAGTCTGGAAACTTTCAAAATCGAAATCTGGCAACAGTATCGATAGTGAATCGGATTGAATGGACTTTTTTTCTAACAAGGAATCTATTTCTAAATCCGCAAGAAGTTGTATAAGGCTGACTTTAAATTGATAGTTTTTTACAATTTCATCAAGACTATTCAACCACCGACAGATATATAAAGTTGAGAGGAGGGTGTCAGTTTGGGCCGCCACGTGAAGAAACTTCCTGTACCTTATGAATTCATGCCTGTGCTTAACAATAGCGTCGATGCGTTGCAACTCGAATATGATATTGTCTTTAGCCTTTTGGTTTTCGATCAGTACTTCTGCTTCATCCCAAGAAACATCCATGTTGGGGAATAACCTTATGTATGGTGCAGGCTCATGCAAACTTATATTAATTGAAAGCTCACGTTTTAATTCCGTCATTGAAGTTTCAAGATTCTTTTTTATGAGGCTAACTCTCTTTCTAGCAGTGTCTATCGTCTTTAGCGCATTTTCTTCCTCAACTGTGTCGAAAAGTCTGGAAATTTCCGAAAGACGCTCTTTCTCTGAACGCTTTAAAAAGTGAGTTGTGTCCTCTTGGCGCACATAGTAGAACAGATTGTAGTATCGAGATAGTTCATTCTGACCTATCAACTTTTCCAATTCAAACTGGGTCGACGATGACAACTTCCCGTCACCCCCATTGCTAACGTACAAGTGCCATAAATTTTGAAAATTACCAGCCTTTTTGTCTATCTTATTCCCTGCAGATTCTATGTATTGTTTTTTTAAGCTCCTAACTATTTTGATCTTTTGTTTGCTAGAAGACAAAACAACTTCGACTGTAACTGGTTTTCCCTGTTCTCGAGAAACTAAAACATCTTCGCATCCAGTTGAAGATTCGATGTTCTTGAATCTATCAATGTTACCAGTAAACGCCAACTCCAACGCATCGAATATGGTTGTTTTGCCAAACCCATTGGGTCCGGATAAGACGACCATCTCGTTACCTGAAAAACCAACGGAGTATTGAGAAAAAACTTTGAAGTTATTAACCGTTATCGAATCTATCGAAAAATTTGGCATATCATACCTCATCTATGAGTAGACACAGTTTGCTTATATCATCAAACCCTTCTACAGAATCCCAGTGTGTGTTTAAAGTTTCGTCTAGCAAGATCCCTAAATTCAACTTGGAGAGCCGATTTCTAACCTTTTCAGACAGGTTCTTAATTTTTTTGATTTTATTGCCATCAAGCGTTAGCATGGGGACCTTAATAAACACATCTAGTAACAACTTGTATTCATCAGGCTCAACTTTTGATTTCATATCATCAAATCTGTCAGGATTAAATAAATGGCTAGATAGATTGCTTTTGGTATAGTCACCCGCTAAAGCCTCGTTTAATTGAAATACTGAAGCTTTAGAGTACCGCAGAACATTTTTTTTGAATGTGAAAGCATCTTCTTCAATTCGTGCCCCCTCGGCTAATAGCGACACACTTGCATCCATGCATATAATCAAAACAGTATTCTTGTCAGCACAAGGGGTATATGTTTCAAATGTTTTTATCTTTTTCGCAAGCGCTCCGACGCCCTCACTTATTAGATATTTAATCTCTTCACTTTCGAGATATTCCTTATCTAATACCATATAATATTCGGATTCACCTTCGGTCGAGGCAAAAAAACCTCTGAAGTTATTTAATGTGAATTCAACTACCTTACATTTGTTCTGACTGAAAATTTTTAATAGAAGGTCTAGTGCTATCATTATTGAACCTCACCTTTTGCAATGTCTATTGGTAACACCTTAATTTTTTTAATTTTGTTGATCTTATCACCATCATAATCTATAAAAGTGCTGATTACTTGGGGATCCCATGATCTAAGTCCACCAGCAGTAGTTTCAAGATCTTCAATTATCACATCTTTTGATATAAATTTGTCGTAATTGTACAGTGGCATAATTGCCTTTAACGACGGATTTTGTAAAATATTCTTTGCGATTTCTGCAGAATTGTCATTTTCGTGCAAAGTTGTAGGCAAATACAAGAGGTTATTTTTACCCTTGTACTGGCCACCGTCGGTATAACGATTGAGCGGGAGTTCGTACAATGCTCTGAATAAAGAATTTCTTATACCCACCTCATCGCAGATTGCGCTGTAGTCATCAATAGTTACTTGATTCAAGTTCACAATTTTATCTGGGCTTCGTTCTGATAGAAAAACAAACAACTCACGTGGCGACATACTTTCAATGTCAATAGATATTTTATTTACGCCGCATTCTTCCTCACAATTATCTTTGCCGCATAGGACTTTGCTGTCGCAATACTTAGATGCCATGTGCAATGCAAATTGCTTCGTTTTTTGAAAGATATAATCTTGACTCGACTCTTCAAAATTTGTTTCTAGAACCTTTATTATTTCATGAAAGCCTATCTCTTTGCTTTGTTTTTTGGAGCCCTTGTTCTTATGACGGTACATGACATGGTTGTCAATAATGTCATTTAGTGCCATTAGGGCACAATCAATTTGACGTGAGGTGGCCGGGACTCCATTGCATGATGCATAATATTTTTCTATCTCAGCTTTAATGTATTGACTCGCCTGATCTAAGTCACAGGACTGGCCCTTCTGGTAATTGTACAATTTAACTTTTGAAGTTACTGCTGCAGCGTATCCTTTGTCATTGGAACCACCAACCAAACTGTCAAAGGTTTTAAATTCGTCTGTGTAGATTATATCTTTCCATACATGTAAATACCCAATTGCGTTTTTGTGTTTGTTTACCTTGAACAGTAAGTTTTGTAATGCAGTTTTATATTTGCTTGGTACTGATGTTTTATGAGCTTTTACTTGATGCAAAGACTGGTAACTGTCACCTTTCTTAATAGCAAAGTCTTCTTCCCATTCTATCTCAACTGAAAGGTATTTATGTTCTGTGAGATTTTTATTTTTGGCAAGGTCACCGATGATTTTAATAGATTCTAAAATTGCCAGTTTACCCTGATAAGTGTATCCGGACCAGCTGGGTGTTGCATCAAACTCATTCTTTGGCACTGGGTTCCTCGCAATTAAATTTTTATTGTGCAGATTTCAAAACTGGACACCGCAAAGGTTGTTGATTTTCACCACCGGATCATTTGCTGGCTTTTACCATCGTTTTCATAACGCCCCCATGGCACCCCTTACGACAGCTTATACTCAGTTATAAGCTTAGAAGTCCACATGTACGTCTTTGAAATTTTGAGTCGCCGAGGTTAAATGTTACGGCACATATTCAATTGCCTCCGGAATCTGTCGAAGAGTTGCGACTTGCTGCCTGAACGAATCTGAAATATTGGGCGGATGGTAATCACCACAATTATTTAGGCGGTGAATGGTTGAACTGTGGATTAGTGCCTTCTCTGGGATAATACGGTGCCTACCAAAACCGCACTGGGGAAACCTAGCTCTAAATCTGGAATTCCAGACCGGTTTAGGCATAAATTCCAGTAGCCACCATGGCCCCTTAAGCGATTCATGCTGTGGTCCATCCCAACTGCTCTGCGCTAGGTGTGAACTCTTTTGCCTTACCGCCTGCACCCGGTCTCCAAGCAGTACGAGGTCACTTTTGCGGGCTTCCTCCAATATCCACTCAAAAGGCTCGCGCCAGAGGCTCGACTCTACCTCAGGATAGCCACCTCCGACATCGGAATGGACTCCGGGGAACCAGTACTCTTTTAAATTCTGCTCGGATTCGGGCTCCATCTGGTTCTGACGAAAAAAACAGCGTCGTTCATCAATTGAAACAGCGTGGCGGATAATACCGATACTCGGATTGCGCGTTGTAAAGGGGAAGGCTGGGGGCGTCCAGAAAAGCCCTACAGAAGAGACAGTGTCCCAAACTCCCATAAAATGGACGGGGCAGCGTCGATCATTTCTTCCAGGCATGGGCCGCGCAAAGGTCCACCGGAAGCTATCGCACAGCGTTTTCCACTGTCTAAAATCCTTCCTTTTGAGAGCTTGGTAGTTTTTGGCGACATATGGGACGAGGTTGTCATTTCCTTTGGGCAAAAGCCCCATGGTGTGGAGCATCCCCGCCAGCACGCGGACAGTGTAGGCGCCGCGGCTAAACCCAAACAGAAAAATACGATCACCCGGTTCCCAAATATTCATCAGATAGGTATACGCTTGTTGAACCTTCCACATGAGCCCGTGGCCTACCGCCAGACCTACGAGCAATGATACCTTCTGCTGCACCTTACCCCACACACCAGGTTCGGGCATAGTGCCAACCCCGGGGTCGTAATAAAGACGTTGCTTGGTTGGATCCCTATCAAGAGATTGAACTATCCGGACCACACTGGTGTTGGTGGAGTCGAACTGATTACCCGTCCCATCACAGCAGATAATGATATTCCGTGCCATGTTCATTCTCCCTGCAGGACGCAGCCCTTGATGTAGCTCTTCCTGCTCGCTCAGCAAGCTGCGTTTGTTCACCAAATCCTCCCCGCCCCTCTTCCTGGTGATTGCAGGGGCGTACCCACAAAACTACGTTCAGCCTTTCTCTTCCACTGACTCTTTTAGAAGCCTCGAGATCTTCTCTATCACCACATGGTGATCGGTAACTAGCTCTTCAAGCAGTACTTCAAATGCAACGGCGTCGATACCGTGTCCAACGTCTTTAAATTTTTCTGTACCGATAGGAGCGGGATCGCATTTACTCCAAAGGTGATCAAAAGATCTTTTTGCAGCCTCCCTTGGTTTGAAAATGTAGACATCAACAATCGCCCGCCCCTTCTCCAACGTAATCGCTCCTGGTTGCCGGCCATTTGAAAGCTTGAGCTCTTTACGCTTTTCCTCTTTGAAATTCTCATCTATGTAAAGATTAAATTCGAACGCAAGATCCTCAGGTGAGGCCTTACTTCCCGCCTGCCTAAAATAGCAATGGTTCGAGGCGAACAGAGGCACGTAGTCCCATGCCCAGTACTTACTCGGCTGGGAGCCACTGCGACAAGGCCTCTGCGTTTCGATAGGTTCCCAGTAGGCAAACTCGCAATTGAATGCATCCGCGATTGCGTCGAACAGGGGCAATATCCTTCGATAAAAGGCCACTGCTATACGGTGCGAGTTTTGTATCTGCTCAACAAGTTCTTTTGACTTCACGCTGCAGGTCATAAAGGCTCCCATCCCATAAATAGATGTTTTACATCCATGGTTACCTTGTCCATCATCTCCATCTCGCTGAATGGTAGGAGTCTTTTACTGACGCCGAAAAGCTGGAGAGCCTCCAGCCAGTCCTGGTAGATAAACCTGTCACGCCCTGCTTCCTGTTCGCAGATTTTAGCGATGCAGTCTCTCAGCGGGAGCCATTCCTGGGTATGCACGCGCAACTTCCACTGCGAGAACTTCTCCTCCAGGCTTCGTGCATTCACCTTCCATTCGGGCACGTTCCTACCCAACGCCAGAAAATGGAGCTGCCATTGGTCATCGCCCGTAAACAGCCCATCTGCTGCCCATTCCTTGGTTGCTTGAGTAATCTCGTGTTTCCACTGGCCTATATGCTGGTCACCTCCAAAAGGAGGTTTCACCTCAACCAGAACACAGGCATTTTCACATATCATCAGCACATCAGGCTCAACATACCCCTGATCTTCTTTGCTGAATTTTGGCCAGAACTCAATGTGCTTGATCGCACCAGCACGAGTGGCCGCATCCTGATCCAGTAGAAGGGCCAAGACCTTTTGCTCGCCCGCTTGGGAGAGGTAGCGGAGCCTACCGAAGAACGTAGCAGTCAACAAGTCCTCGCGCTTGCGGAACAGATCGCGCCAACTCAAGCTCGACCCATTCTCGAGTTGGATACGGCCGGCCTTCCCCTTCACAACCGCCTTAAACATGACAGCTCCCAAAACCTTCACAGGTTGAAACTAACCATCAGGGCGTACCTGGGATCAGGCCTAAAAGACTGAAACATGCGACTGGACTTTCAGTCTTTCAGGCCTGCCTCCCAGGATTTCTTCCGCGTTACGGATAATCAACGCCACCTTGATAGAGCGCTCCATTGCAGCGCTTGATCCTTAAGTAGGTGAATCGGGTTCCTTGCCACACACCGTACTTTTCTATTGCCTGTATCCCGTAATCTGAGCAGGATGGCGTGTAGATGCAGGACCTGTTGTGCAAATGCCTTAATCTCGCTTGATATGTCCTGATCAAGAAAATCGCGAGTCTCCTCATTCTGAGCGTTCAAACGTGCAAACCAGCCACGCCCCCTTCCCACCGCCGCAACCTGCAACAGCAACTTCCCGGAAGTCACTTGAATGAAAGCGCCACCCATTTACCGCATGCGTGTTCAGGAACTCCTGAAACTGGCGACATCTTTCATCATCCCAACCCTTGTCTTGAGCGCCACAGCCTGCTACTTTTGGAACAAAGGCCTTAACCATGTAATTTACTGCCATATCTATCCCCTCCCTATTTTCCTACCCGTATTCACCGCACAAGCCTGCATCTTTCCCTCGACCGCCCCTCATTTAGGGGGGCGGCAGACCTTACACGCCACATACCCGATCTTTTGCGCATCGCTGGGACTACTGAACTTGATCAGGTTCTGGGGGCTGATTTTCTGTGCCCATTTGCAGGACGGGAAGTGGTACTTGTTCGATTGCCGTGATCCCCAGAACTCAGCCCCAAGGGCAACCGGAACCAGTACAAACAGAAGCAGGATTATCGAGATCAGCTTTCTCATGCATCCCTCCCAAGGTTGCACAGCCAGACAAAGCTAAGCAATTGGCACAGCTAGTTTTTGCTTCCCGCCATGTTTACGGTGACGCCACTGATCGTAACACTCACCTCTAACCCGAGTACGCCCCCATTTGGGTCAAGGGTGAAGGTATCTACCTCTGCAGAAACAATCGTTGAACCTGATTTGATTGCTGAGGAGAAGGACAACTTCGAAGCCCCATTTATGCCGGGAGCAAGTGACCACGTCGCGCTTTCGGTGGTTCCATCACTGCCTGAATACGTGCCGAGTTCACCGAAGTCTCCGACATTGGCGGTCGACGGGATGTTCGCGGCTGTGGTGGGGATATAGGTGATGCCGGTACTTGTGACGGACTTGTAAGGAAGCCCTGTCGATGCCAGGAAGTAGGCCGTTGTCGTTTCTGTGACGGGAGTTCCACTACCAAGCCGTGCCGTAGCCTGGATCCGCCGCTTGGTTACGCTCTGTCCCTCGAAGGTCGTCGGGCCATCGGCAATCACAGCTAAGGAACCGGACCAGGGACGCCCCAGCGAATCTGAGCCGACGAGAGCGGGAAACGAGTACTGCGTGCCGGTTGTAGCACCGATGTACACGGCTTTGAAGGCCGCGAGATTAACGGGTGTCCCGGTCGGGGTGAGAGTACCGCCCCCGCCCCCACCACCGCCACAGCCAAACAGTCCAAGCACCACAACAATGAGAAGCACCGCTGCGTACCACGCTTTTTTCGGCATAACTCCCCCCTGTATACCCGTTTAGTAACGCTCAGTTTATTGTGCTGTCTTCTCGTTATCCCCACGACAACCTGGTGCCAAACTTACGGTGTTGCGTTACCTTCAGGCCTTATCTGTCAAGAACTCAAAAGTGACTCTCCCCTGATCCCCTTTCTCCAAAGGAGGAAACGTGAGCGAATCTTTTGCCGATTAAAGGTCGTGCTCGTCTGAAATTTACAGATGACCTAGAACTTAGGCTCAACTCCAATTCCAGGTGCGGCTCCTACCAACTCGAACTTTCCGGTGTTATCCAGGTACGGCGAGTGCGACAGCTCGCCTTTGATGAAGAAGGTGGTGTCGAGGTCGGCGTAGTCGATACAGCCGAGGCCCGCGGCCATGTGGGCGGAGGCAGTTATCGAGAGGGCGCTTTCCATCATGGCACCCAACATGAGGGGGATGTTGTTCCGGGCGGCCAACCTGGCTATCTCGGCTCCCTCGAACAGGCCACTCTTCATGGTCTTGATGTTGATGGCGCTGACGGCTCCGGTGTCGATGGCGCGCTTGGCATCGCTCAAACTCCCCACGCTCTCGTCGGCGCAGACCAGGGTCTCGCTCCCCTCCAGGGCTTTGGTTATGGTGGAGAGCCCCTCCCAGTCGTACTTGGGGACGGGCTGCTCAAGGAGGACGGGGCGGGCGCCGTGCTGGTCGAGCTGGTCCAGGAAGGCGAGCATCCGGGCGGCGTTGAAGCCCATATTGGCGTCGAGGATGAGCTCGCTTTGGGGCGCTATCTCGCGCACGGCCAACACGCGCTCGAGGTCGATTGCCTCGTCTTTGCCGACTTTGATCTTGAAGGTGGTGAAACCCTGCGCGCTGTACTGAGCTGTGGCAGTACGCGCTTCTTCGACGCTGCCGATGACGATGGTGATGTCGGTGTTGAAGGTGAACTTGTTCCCTTTGTCGGTAGCGGGCGGGAAGTACTGGTAGAGGGGAATCCCCTGGATTCGGCAGGTGATGTCGAGGATGGCCATCTCGAGGGCGGCCAGGGCGGCGTGGTTTCCCTTGAGACTCGGGGCGAGTTCGCGACAGAGAGCTTCGGGGTCTTCAACGGTGCACCCTTTCAGGGCTGCCGCGATGCGCTCGAGGTTCGCCAGGGTGCCGGGGATGGTTTCCCCGGTGATGTGGGTGGCCACGGCGGCTTCGCCGTAACCACAGACGCCGTCAGTGGTGCGCAGGCAGAGGAAGACGTTCTCCAACTCGTCGTGCTGTCCGGTGGCTATCCTGAAGGGGGTAACAAGCGGGGAACTGATGATGGATACGATGGCATCGGCTACTACGAACTGCGACATGAAACCCTCCAATTACTAATAGGGATGAAAGGGATAAAACCCTAAAACCAACAGGGATGAACGGGATTAATGGGATAAAACCTTAAAGCTAACAGGGATGAACGGATTAATGGGATAACACCTAGCCGATGTTTTGGGGAGTGGGGACTTATCGTCCAAGATCCCTTCGCGTGCATTTCATGCTAGGCGTTAAGTTTCCAGGCTTCTGTCATAAAAAAAGCCGCCTACTCAGCTTTGCTGACTTAGGCGGCTATCTTTCAGTTCTACCATGCCCTCCATCCCCAGTACATGACTACAATTCACATGCACTCTGACTTACACCGTTTCAGAGATTGAGTCAACTACAATTAAATCTTGCTCAGTGTAAGTTTTGGTCTTACTCAGAAATTCTCAAAGTTTTGAGGGTCATGAAGATGCTAAGGACACTGTATGATTGGGTATCAGAAAAGACAACACTGGTACAGGCTGGCTCCAGCAACTGGTGTTCAGGGTATTTTGATGGTTCAAAAGCTATGATTTGACAATGAAAATGGACTAGAGATATCCGAAAGTGCTTCAGCCACTGACTAGCTACCAAACCGCCACTTCGCACCGATGGGCAAACTGGTACGAAGCTGACCCCCACCCCCCTCCTGTCCTCCCCCTTGAAGGGAGAGGGACTCACTAGAGGAAGATCAGAGCTAATAAGGAAATTTTTCGGCTGTCCACCCGGAGGTGGCTCAAATGCCGAATTGACCAACTTGACGAATCAACTGGTTAGATTATATTAACCCGAGCTGATCCGGGGACAAAACTGGCACCTTCCCTGAAGGAGGAAAACCATGGGAATGCCGGCCGCAAGAGTTGGTGACGCCCACACATGCCCTGCGAAGGAAATCACCCGTCCGCATGAGGGCGGGCCGATATTGGAGGGATCTCCCGACGTCTTTGTCGGAGGGATGCCGGCGGCGCGTGTTGGTGACAAGGTCAAGTGTATTGGACCTGTCGACGTGATCGTCGAAGGTGAGCCGTCCGTCTTCATCAACGGCCGGCCAACCGCACGACTGGGGGATAAGACCGCCCATGGTGGAGTCATCGTCGGTGGCTGCGCGAACGTCTTCATCGGGACGAGTTCGCTTGGGCGCTGCGCCGAACAAGCTGCTGCCGCAGGAAGCCCTTTCATCGTTGCCGAGAAATAAGAAATGCAGGGCGACCTTCCTCGGCACAACTCCCCAGAAATCTCCATGGTTCTCTACCGGTTCTTCAATCGTCTCACAACACCGCTCTATGCCGTCATCGACACGGCACGGGATCGTAGGATCTTTTCGTTACTCGAAGACGCCGACTGCGACGTCCAACCTCTCTACCCTCCGGGTTTTTCCCTGGCAATGGACCACCGAGGCCCACACCTGGTAGCGCTGCGCCCGAACTCGAGCTTTCTCGACCGACTCACAACAGCCGGCTGGGGGAACAGCTGGGGAATCTACCTTGCAGGACCGGACAACTTCGCCGCGGTTCGTCGCCATCTGCGGAGAATGCTCTTCGTACAACTCCAAGGGGGAGAGCGAGCGCTCTTCAGGTTCTATGACCCGCGGGTTTTACGGGATCTTTTGCCGAATTGCACCAAGGAGGAACTCCTCCAGTTCTTTGGGCCTCTGACGGCGGCGTATCTGGAATCGCATACTGGTCGGGAGGTAGTTTGCTTTTCGTTGGACAGAGCCGGCGGGACGGACGAGCAACCACCTACCGAATGCCTGAGTGAGTACCGGGTTAAACTCACGTAGCGAGCAGCGCTGTTTTCCACCCTTTGCGACTAAGGTTCGACGATGGGGACCGGAGGAGAAAGGCGATGTTTGTCATTGGAGAGAGGCAAATGGAGGCAATGGGAAAGGCGATGATGGAGCGTTTTGTCACTATAACGCTCGACTTCATCAAGATGAACTTCCCCGAGTGGAGCCGCAACCAGACCGACGATGTCCTCACCGTCTTTGTGAGGACCATGATCACCTTCTCCCAGGAACACGGGATCCGCCAAGAGATCGGCATTCAGAAGCTGATCGCGTACAAGATCTTGTTCCACTACGACATTCCGCTGTCGCCCCAGCTGGCTTCCATTTTGACGAAGGCCGACATGACAGAAGAGAGCAAGTTGGAGTACTTCCTGCGCCAGTTTGAGGACCTGTCGCCGCTGATCAAGCTGACCTTGGAAGATGTCCTGGACAAGTGGCCATGACGGGAACGGCATCGAAAGTGGAATATTCCGGCAATTCCAACGAGGCCGGATCGCCCTGTTACTACTGTCAGAAACAAATTGGCGCGGCAACAGCGCGAGTTAAGATACGAGTCGCACTCTTCTTCGACGGGACTCTTAATAACAGGACGAACACAGGGCTGGGGGAGAAAGGAATAAACCGGGGAGCAAGCTATGAAAATGCGCTTACCAACGTTGCGATACTTGAGCTGTATTACCGGAAAGATCCTGAGTATGACCATAGTCTATCTATTTATATTGAAGGCATTGGAACAGAAGATGACGAAGCTGATTCGTCAATAACGGCAGGAACCGGGCTGGGTTCAAGGGGGATACTGGGCAAAGTAGAAAAAGCGATTACTAGAGTCATGAAAGAAATCAATCAATTGTTAAAAAATGACAGAGATATCAATTGCCTGCACCTTGATTGTTTTGGTTTCAGCCGAGGCGCAGCTGCAGCCAGAAGCTTTATACACTCTGCGCTGCTCGGAAAGCAGAGCAACCTGAAGCTCAAACTAAAGTCCTGCGGCCATGTAGTACATGAAATCAAAGTAAAATTCATTGGATTGTTTGATACGGTGGCTTCTTATGGTTTTAATCCAAGCAATGATACACGTGAGCTTAATCTAGACGCAATAAAATATGCTGAGGACGTAGTCCAATTGGCGGCCGCAGAGGAGCACAGGAAACACTACCCACTTACCAATATTAGCAGTAGCCCTCACGGTAAAGAGTTATACCTGCCAGGAGCTCATTCAGACATTGGGGGCGGGTATGTCGACAATGAGGATGAGAATGAATACCTGATAATGTTTATTCTAAGGAAAAACGCCCTCAGCGTCTCTGATAAGGTTGCACTTATCAGAGAAAGAGATTGGCTGCTAGCGACGGGATGGTATTACAAGGATGAGATTCAGGAAGATGAACTTTGGAACTCCGTAAAAGCGACGCGAAAAGCAATCAGTAACAAATACCATCGCATCCCTTTGAAAATGATGGCAAAATTCGCAGCAAATAAAGGTCTTAACTTTAGTTCCAAACTAATAACAAAATATTTCATACCTACACCCCTCCTTGAAATTGATGCATTAATTAATAATTCTCCTCTGTCTTCACCTGAAGACTGGCTTAATTTAAATTCTGACACCATCAAAACAGTAAGGCATGACTATCTTCACTTCTCTGCACGTTTTGGCTGTATTTTGGGATGCAATGATCCTCAGTTTACACATGAGGATCTTGTGTTTGGGCACCGGAAACGGGAGGTATTCGATGGTTAGACATCTACGCATTTTGTTAATAACCTTATTTATTCTAGTTCCGTTTAATTCTGAGGCAAAAGGAATATTTTCCATTATGCATACAGAGAAATTTGATTGGTTACCAACAGAAAGTGCTCACAGGCGCTACCCTATGACGCTAATACGTGGAGACCTCACCCTTAAAGATGGCTCGTATCTATACGTACCCGCTAAGTTTCTGATCGATAATAGATGGGGAGAAATCGGTTCCACGCACGTTGTAGGGAAAACAATGAAATCCCTTCCCGCTAAGCTTTCTGCAACATGGTTCTCTTTTACGGAGAACAAATTTTTTGCTGGTGATTTTGTATTACCGTACGACACCATCCTGGAATTGTGCCAAACGATGATCAGTCCCAAGACGGGTAAAACCCCCAATTCCTACTACATCAGGTTCGGTTTTGGTCCGGAGGGCGCAGTCTCAGTTTGGGTTTCAGCAGAAGGCATCTCGGTAGAAGTTGGCAACTTTAGAGCCGCAGAAGTGGCTATGGACTGGAAGACTGTTCTAGATAATGAGGAAGTGTCCAGGGCTGATTTTATTGATCAAATTCTCCACGAGTCGCTTAAGCCGCAAGAACTGAGAGATCTTAACGAGCACGGGGTGCCTCCGGGGATATCTGATCATTTCAGCAAGCAGTACCGATGGAACCTCGAGGTTATCGGGCAGAAAAATCGAATGCTGTGGCTGAAGACGCTGAATGGTGAAGAGGAATACTTTGATTTTGTCAAAACCTCGAATGCACGGACTTCTCGTGGGCTGCCGCAAAGCCTGGAAGTGTATTGGGATGATAAAACCGGGCGGAAGTTCCAAGCTGTTGTTCGTTTCGACGAGGCTGAGGTCACCGCTGCTTATAAGAAGCTCTCGGGTGAAAAGACGGATTACCCTATGCAACTTAAGCTCGAGATCAGCGACAATCCGGAGGTCATCCATACTTCTCTCAACGACGGGAAGTACGTCATCCTGCTGGGTAAGACGGAGGTAAAGACGTACAGCAGGCGTTGAAAACCAAGCGGTCCCCTCTCCCGAAAGGGGTGAGGGGACTAGCGCCATGACATCAAGCTCACCCGCAAGTGCAAACCATTGTGCCAGCCCTACCCAGGTACTTTGAGCTCACCTCCAGGTTCCGGTCCTGCACTCGTGCCCACCGTCAAGAGCGCAGGGATTCCAGCACGTCCGACAAGGCCTTGAGGGTATAAGGCTTCGCCAGACTTGCGGTGAACCCGTAAGCTTTCCATTTGGCTAACACTGGCTCATCCGAGTAGCCACTGGAAACAATCAACTTAGCCGCGGGATCGATCCTGAGAATTTCCTTGGCCGATTCCGCCCCTCCCATTCCATCAACTACCAGCAGGTCCAAAATTGCTGCATAAAAGGGCCAGCCTGCCTCCATGGCTCTTTTGTAGCGCTCGATGGCGTCCTCGCCAGTGGCGCAGGTGATAACGCTGTAGCCCAGATGTTGCAGCATGTTTTTGACCAAGTCCCGAATGAATTCGTCGTCATCCAGGACAAGGACAAGGTCGGAATGCACATCGTCGCTTTTCCCCGCAATCACCGATACCCCTCTCATTCACGTTCCTCCTTGATGAAATGTGTCCCCTCAGGGAACAGCTGCCTTGCAGCGTCCCCTATAATGAGCAGGCAAAGTGCCAGAGCGAGCTTATGAGCCAATTCAGCCACTTACGGAGCTGGGAAGGAACTGGAAGTGTCCCTACAGGGCACAGTTGTGTTCGTTGGGAACAATCGGCGTAACGGCGAGGAACAATTGACAATGGACCATGAACAATTGACAATGCCGGCTCCTCAACGATGTGACAGCTTCCGGCATGTATTCAATCCATCAACTGTTACTGTTCGAAAACGATCTGTCTGCACCTGTACCTGACGGCAAATTTGGTTTACAGTATCGAGTCTGGAGGGATTTATGAGTGAGGATGCGGGGACGGAAGTAAGCGGGGCGGTTGCTGCTGAGCTGGAGACGGCTGTGGTTTCGACCAAATCTGAGTTCCGGCGCGGGCTCTCGGATACGGCTCCGGTACTCTTGGGGGTCATCCCGATGGCACTCGTTCTGGGGGCGCAGGCGGCACAGAAGGGGCTTACGGTCGCGGAGGTCCCGCTCATGACGGGGTGCAACTTCGCCGGTGGATCGGAGTTCGCCGCGGTGAAGCTCTGGACCTCACCACCGCACCTTGCACTGATCACCGCCATGACGTTCCTGGTGAACAGCCGCCACCTCCTCATGGGCGCGGCACTCGCTCCTTATCTAAAGCACCTTCCCAAACGTAAGGCGTTTCCCGCACTGTTCTTCATGACGGACGAGAGCTGGGCGCTGGCGCTCGCGGACGCACGCAAACGCGCCGCGGACGGCATCGTGCGGTGCTTCAGCCTCCCCTACTACGTAGGGACCTGCGTCGGCATGTACCTCATGTGGGTGAGCTTTACCACGCTGGGATCGCTGCTCGGTCCGATCATGGGGAACGCGGAGACCTACGGCTTCGACATGGCGTTCCCCGCGGTGTTCCTGGTGTTGCTGAAGGGGATGTGGACCGGGTTCCGCAAGGGACGCCCCTGGATCATCAGCCTGGTGGTGGCGGGGCTCACCTCGCTGCTCGTTCCCGGCGCCTGGTACGTGCCGGCGGGAGCGGTATCGGGGATAGTGGCGGCTTCCCTGTGGGCCAGGGAGGACTATTGATGCAGCTTGATAACGTCCTTACCATTTTCGGGATGGCAACGGCCACCTACCTCACCCGGATCATCGGGTTCGTGGCGCTGCGTAACCGAAAGCTGAGCCCGCGCGCCATGGCGGTGCTGGAGGCGGTGCCGGGATGCGTGCTCATCTCGGTGATTGCACCGGCGTTCGTCTCCCCGCGCCCGGCGGATCTGATCGCGCTGGTGATTACGGTGCTCGCGGCTATGAGACTTTCCATGTTCAACACGGTGGTAATCGGGGTGGTGACGGCGGGTTTTCTCCGACATCTTTTGGGGTAAGACTGACCACCACCTCCCTCGCCCAGAGGCACCGGCGTGGAAGTGATCAGAGTTGCTCAGGTATTAATGTATACTTGCGCTCTACTCTTGTTGACTTTACCGGAGTTCTCGGACTATAACCGTCGGCATGAAACCTACTCTTTTCCTGCTGGGAACCCTGCTGAGCCTGCTCTGGGCTGCAGCGGCATATGCCGCTCCCCTCCCCGGGTCCGCACCGCAAAAGCGGATCCTGGTGCTCTACTCGTACAACTACAACCTCCCGGCACAACAGGACATTGCCGAGGGGCTGGAAACGGTGAGCAAGAGCTCGCACATCCCGCTGGGGAACGTGCTGCACGAATACCTCGACGTGGCCCCCCCGCGCTCGGCCACCCAGAACCAGGAGCTGCGCCGCTTGCTGCTCAGTAAGTACGCCGGGCAACACTTCGACCTGGTCGTGACGGTCTACGATCAGGCGCTGGACTTCCTGCTCAACGAGGGGAAGGACCTCTCCCCCGGCACCCCCTGCATCGCCCTGTTCTGCCTCCCCAACCGCGACTTCTCCCACAGTGACCGGCAGATCACCGCAAGCCCCATAAGCTACGACTGCGCCGGAACCCTGAAGCTCGCCCTGAAGCTCTTCCCCAAAACCAAGCGGGTGCTCTTCGTCGCGGGCAACTCGCGCACCAACCAAGCGGTGGAACAGCGCGCCCGCGCCGAGTTCGACCGCCTGTTCGCCGGCAAGCTCAACTTCGAGTACCTGGGCGAGCGCTCCATCGACGAACTGGTGCAACAGCTCCCCAAGCTCTCCCAAGACACCATCATCCTCTACTCCATCGTAACTGCAGACCGCACCGGAAAGATCTTCGTGCCCCGCGACGTCCTGCAGCGCATCGTTGCCGCCGCGCCGGTCCCCACCTTCGGGGTCACCTCCGCCTACCTGGACACCGGCATCCTGGGGGGATCGGTGATCGACTTCCAGGCCGCCGGCGCCGTGCTGGGGCGCGCCATCGTCGCCTTCGAGCCGGGGCGCCAGGTGGCATTGGAGCCCAACTCCGCCTTCATCAAGCCCATGTTCAACTGGGACCAGCTGACCCGTTGGGGCGCCTCGGCTTCGGCGCTGCCTCAGGAAACGGTATTACTGAACCGCCCGATGACGCTGTGGCACCGCTACCGGGTCGAGCTGAGCGCGCTGCTGGCGGTCATCGTGATGCTCAGCCTGTCGGTCACCGCCCTTGCCCTGCAGAACAGGCGCATCGCCCACGCCGAACGCCAGGCGAAGGATAGCGCCCGCCGCTTCCGAGCGGTCTTCGACCACTCGCCGCTGGCGATCGGCATCGGGGAACTGGCCTCCGGCAAGCTCCTCGAGGTGAACGACTCCTGGCTCAGCCTCTTCGGGTATCAGCGCCAGGAGGTGCTGGGCCGGACAACCACGGAACTAAACCTCTACCCCAGCCCCGAGGTGCGCGACGGCATGGTCACCGCCATCCGGATAACCGGCAAGGTGGTGAACCGCGACCTGCGCCTTACCCGCAAGGACGGCAACGTGCTCGACCTGCTCTACTCGGCGGACATCCTGCAGCAGGGAGAGTCCCCTCACCTTATGGTGATGCTCGCCGACGTTACCGAACAGAAGCGGCACGCGGAGGCCACCGAGCGCCTGCAACTGCGCCAGCGCTCCATCCTGGACAACCTCCCCATGATGGCCTGGCTCAAGGACACCGAGGGGCGACTGGAAATGGTGAACGCCGCCTACGCCGAGTCCTGCGGTCGCAACGTCGAAGAGTGCCTGGGCAAGACCGACCTGGACCTTTTCCCGGACACCCTGGCCGAGAAGTACATGGCCGACGACCGGGAGGTCTGCGCCAGTGGACTCAGCGTGCAGGTGGAGGAGCAGATCGCCACGCCGCGCGGGACACGCTGGGCCATCACCTGCAAGACGCCGGTCATCGACCGCAACGGCAAGGTGCTGGGGACCACCGGCATCGCCCTGGACATCACCGAGCACCGCAAACTGGAGGAGCAGCTGCGCCAGGCCCAGAAGATGGAATCGGTGGGGCGGCTGGCCGGCGGGGTTGCCCACGACTTCAACAACAAGCTCTCGGTGATCCTGGGGTATGCCGAGCTCATCAAGCTGCAGTACCCGGCGGCCCAGAAGCTCCAGGAGCAGCTGGACGCCATCCAGCAGGCGGCAGAGCACTCGCGCGACATCACCGCGCAGTTGCTCACCTTCTCGCGCAAGCAGTTGATCAGGCCCCAGCCCATGAACCTGAGCGCCGCGTTGCAGGCCACCCAAAAGACGCTACCGCGCCTGATCGGCGAGGATATCACGCTCAGCTATCAGCTCTCCGACCAGCTCTGGAGGGTGCTCATCGACCCGATCCAGCTGGACCAGATCGTCATGAACCTGGCAGTGAACGCGCGCGACGCCATGCCCCAGGGGGGGAGCCTCCGCATCAGTACCGACAACGTCCGGGTCGAGGACCCCGACCTGCTGGAGCCCTTCGAGGCCCCGCCGGGCGACTACGTCCGGATGGTCTTCTCGGACACCGGCACCGGGATGACCGGGGAGGTACGCCGGCACATCTTCGAGCCCTTCTTCACCACCAAGGAGACCGGCAAGGGGACCGGGCTCGGCCTCGCCACCATCTATGGCATCGTGGTACAGAACCACGGATTGATCACGGTGGAGAGCGAGCCGGACCGGGGCACGAGCTTCCTGATCTTCCTGCCGCGCGAGGCCGAGGCCCTGACGCAGGCGCCGGAGCCGGCGGCGCTGCCGCTGCCGGGGAAGGAGACCATCCTGGTGGTGGAGGACGACCCGGAGGTGCTGCGGCTGGCGGAGTCGATGCTGAAGGTGCTGGGCTACACGGTGCACACGGCGACCACACCGGGGCAGGCACTGGCCCTGTGCGGCTCGCTCCCGATCGACCTGGTGCTGAGCGATATCGTGATGCCCGAGCTGAACGGCCGCGAACTGGTGGAGCGGATCCAGGTGCTGCGCCCGGGAACCAAGGTGGTCTTCATGTCGGGCTACCCAGCAAGCGAGCTTTCCGAGCGCTACCAGGGCAACCAAGAGGTCCACTTCATCGCGAAGCCCTTCAACCTGGCGAGCCTGAGCGAGAAGGTCAAGGAGGCGCTGGGGTGAACCTGCCGCACCACCCCGAGGCGCAGTGCGCCGCCTGAGACCAGGCAGCGTCCAACAAAAAAGGCCCGAAGGTGACAACCCTCGGGCCTCTCTTTTTTCGTGGACGCACTGCGCCCTCGGCGGTTTCTATTTCGGGAGCACCAGGTAGAGCTCCATGAGGTCGCCGTCCTCGAGGTGGATCGGGAAGCACAACCCCTGCTCCTGCGCCGCGAGCGGCAGGCCGGTGGCTGGCGGATGGATGTTGACGGGCGGATTGATGCTGAGGGCGCTCCCCTGCTGTGAGGCCTTGGCCGCCACGTTGCCGCAAACCACGTTGATGAACTCGAGGAGACAGTCCTCCAGTACCTCGAGGGGCTCGTGATCGACCACAGCGGTGTGCAAAAGGGCCTGGGCCACTTTCTTCTGCACCGGCGCCGATACGGCAACGAGATAGCGCCCTTTGGCGTCTCCGGCGAAGTCCAGGGCTGCCACCTGGTGCGCAGCCGACAGCTGGGTCACTACCTGGCAGGTGCCGGGGCGAAAACGCAGCCCGAGCACCCGGGTCACCAGCTTGTAGGTGAGATCGACCGCCATCTCCCAGAGCGCCGAGTTGGCAAGCCCCGGCGGAAGCTGCACGCTTTCACCCAGGTAGGGGGCCTGATCGATCTTGAAGGCCTCCAGTTGGCGGGCCAGCTGTTCGTTATCGAGAGCCCCGACCTGCACCAGGGCCTCCCCGATGTAGAGGTGTGTCGCCTTCTGTCGGGCCACCACTTCGGCAAGCTGCCCCTCGCTGAGGATGCCGGTGCCTACCAGGAGGTCGCCCAGTTTCATGTCGCGGGAGAGTTGGTTCTGGTGGGCGCGCTCGATGTCGGCGGGGGTAACGAGCCCCATGGCGATGGCCATCTCGCCCAGCTTCAGGTTCTGCTTGTCCTGCAGTGCGATGGCTTCGACGATCGCTTCACGCGACACCACCCCCTTTTCCACCAGGTACTGCCCGAAAAATTTCACTGCCATATCAGTTCCCCTTTTGAGAAAGGCCGCGGCTAGAGTGCACGCAGGGCCCGCAGAATGTCTTCCGCCACGAAGGGCTTGGAGACGACGCACCGGGCGCCCAGCTTCATCGCCTCGTTGAAGTTGTCGCTGACCCCGCCCAGCGAGGTGACCATGACGACCTTCACCTCCTTGTCCAGGGCCACGATGCTGCGCAGGGCGGTGAGTCCGTCCATCCCTGGCATGTTCATGTCCATGCAGATGATGTCGGGATTGTCCTGCATGTTTGCCTTGATGGCCTCCGCGCCATTTCTTACCGAGCCGATGCAGCAGAAGTCACCGGAACCGCCGATGATCTGTTCCAGCTGGCGCGCTACTACCAGGCTGTCGTCCACTACCAGTACTTTTTTGGGCATGATGCTCTCCTCTTACGGTTATGACCAAACTGGATGCGCCGACCTGCCGGAACGAACGATCCTGACTGAGTAATCGGAGAGTGGTGACAGTAGCTTGAGAGATAAATTAAAAGATCAGAGACTGGGGGCTAGGGGAAAATCGGGAAAGCCTTTAGAGCTTTCGCCACGGAGACACGGAGCACACGGAGAAGACACACCAAGAACCGGAGACGGGTTCGGCCCTGAAACGTGAACGCCAGGGCCGAACCAAGGTGAGTTTGGGATTGAAGCCTCCGTGGCGCCCTGCCGTTTTCAGCCGGAGACAATCCGGATGTACTCCTTCTCGGTCACCAGCTCCTGCGGGCTCTCCATCCGGTCCAGGAAGACGACCCCCTTGAGGTGGTCGAACTCGTGCTGGAAGATGCGCGCCGCGAAGTTGGCAAACTCGTCCTCGCGCACCTCCCCATGCCGGGTCAGGTAGCGGACCCCGATCCTGCGGTGCCGGGGAACGATGCCCCGCAACCCCGGGATGCTCAGGCACCCCTCCCATCCCTTCTCCTTCTCGTCCGAGGCCCAGACAAGCTCCGGATTGATGAGCGCGAAGGGGGGCAGGTCGGGCGCCTTGGGATAGCGCGGGTTGGGCTGCGAGGCGATCACGAAGAGCGAGAGGGATTGGAAAACCTGCGGCGCAGCGAGGCCGACCCCGTGGGCATCGTCCACGGTGACCAGCATGTCGTCGATGAGGGCCTGCACCTCGGGATGGGCGGGATCGTCGATGTCCCGGGTTACCTTCCTGAGTACCGGCTGGCCTAACTGGGCTATCTGGCGGATGATCGGCATGGGGTTCCCCCTGAAAGCATACGGTAACTGCTGTGCTATTTTAACACGACCAAAGTGGTCCTGAAAGGGGTTGCTGGGTGACCGGGGGTGGGGCTTGGAGCAGGGGTTGGTGTAGGGCATCGGACGCGGACTTGCCCGGGAATCAGACCGATAGATCGGAGCGGAACGATCGGAGGACCTTTGGGAGGGGGGACGCGGGGGTGCCAACGGACACGGGCCGGCGAGGGGGCACCGGGTATGAATGACACGTGGCGGAACCGCTGCGCCGGACCTAGGCGAGGACCTCGCGCAGCACGCGGCTTAGGTCGTGGGGGCGGTAGGGTTTGGCGAGCACCGCGTTGAAACCGTACTCCCTGAAGTTGGCCATCACGGGATCGGTGGAGTAGCCGCTGCAGACCACCGCCCTGACCTGCGGGTCGTAGCTGCGCAGCATCTTGATGGCCTCTTTTCCACCGACACCGCCGGGAACGGTGAGGTCGAGGATCACCACCGAAAACGGCTCGCCCCCTTCTTTCTCGTGCTGGTAGAGCTCGGCGGCCTGCGCACCGTTCTCCACGCATTCGGCCTGGTAACCCAACTGTTCCAGAATCGCCTTGGCAAGGGTGCGCACGATCTCCTCGTCGTCCATCACCAGGACACGGCTCGCGCCACCGGAGACGCCCATCTCGCTGCGAGCAGCCGATACGGAACGCTCACGGGAAGCCGGGAGCAGCACCCGGAAGGTGCTCCCCTGCCCCAGGATCGACTGCGCCGTGATGGTCCCCAAGTGCCTCTTCACGATGGAGTAGCAGGAGGCGAGCCCGAGGCCGCTCCCCTGTTTCTTGGTGGTGAAGTAGGGATCGAAGATCCGCTCGAGGTGCTGCTCGGAGATGCCGATGCCGGTATCCGTAACGCTGATCTCGACGAAGGGATCCCCGTGGGGACCCCGGTGGTTGGCTGCGGCGACCACCAGCGTCCCCCCCTCGGGCATCGCCTGGACCGCGTTGAGCACCAGGTTGTGCACTACCTGCACCAGCTGCCCCTCGTCGGCCTCCAGCGGCCAGAGATCATCGTCGAGCCTCAGCTCGCAGCCGACCTGGGAGCCGTGCAGCCCGAAGGCGACCGCCTCCCTGAGCAGGCCGGCAAGCTCGAGGCTCTTCTTTACCGGCTCGCCGCCACGGGCGAAGGTGAGCAGTTGCTGGGTGAGGTCGCGGGCGCGCGCTGCGGCGCTCTCCGCCTCCTCCAGTCGCTCGGCCACCTTTTTCGGGTCATCGAGCTGGAAGCCGGCCAGCGAGATGTTCCCCAAGACCGCGGTCAGGATGTTGTTGAAGTCGTGGGCGATCCCCCCGGCCAGGACTCCGATCGACTCGAGCTTCTGGGCCTTGAGGATCTCCTGGCGGGCCAGGCGCAGTTCGGTGATGTCCTCAACCGTCCCGACGTACCCTACGATCGCCCCCTGCTGGTCCTTGATCGGGTTCACCAGAACCCGGACCCAGACCACCTTCCCCTGGGCAGTCAGCTTGCGGTGCTCGTGACAGTACCCCTGGCCTCGTGCGGTCGCCTCGCTGCGCACCCGTAAGAGATCCTCGCGGTCGTCCGGGTGGATGGCGGTCTGCCAGCCGTTGCCGGCGCCCTGGCTGGCGAACAACCCGGTGATCTCCTCCCAGCGCGCGTTGCAGTAGATGTTGTTCCACTGCGCGTCGCAGCGGAAGATGCCGATGGGAGCCGAATCGCACAGGGTACGGAAGAGTTCTCTGCCGTCGTGGAGGGCGCTCTCGAGGCGCTTGCGCTCGCTTATGTCCCGCACAATGCAGCAGTTGTACTCAAGCCCTTCGTGGTTCAGGTAGTTGGCCAGCACCTCGACCGGATAGCAGCGCCCGTCCTTGGCCTGGTGGGTGGTCTCGAACTGCCGGGTCCCCCGCTCCTTGAGCTCGATCCAGGCCCGCCGGGCCCTCTCGGCGTCGAAGTTCGGGTCGATCTCCCCTACCGGACGCCCCACGAGTTCCTCCCGCGTATAGCCCAGGTTCTCGCAGGCGACCCGGTTCAGATCCATGATCCGGCAATCCGAGCTGAGCCAGAAGACCTCCGCGCCCAGGTTCTCGAAGGTGAAGTTCTTGAACTTGAGTTCGGCCTCGGCCTCTTTGAGGTGGGTGATGTCGCGGATCAGGGCCAGCTTGGAGATACTGCCGTCATCGTGGTGCACCGGGGTGTTGATGCAGTGGTACCAGCGGTCGTCCTTGGGACTCTTCACCTCCCAGGCGACCCGTTCCCCCCGAAAGACCCGGTCGTTGACGCACCAGGGGCAGACCTCTTCGAGGTCGTGCAGCGCCTGGTAGCATAGTTGTCCCACCCCGTTGCCGCGACGCCGGATCAGCTCGTCGTTCATGTAGGTGATGCGGTAGTCCGGGGAGCAGGTATAGACCGAGCCATCGAAGGCTGCGATGAGTGCCCGGCAGCGCTCTTCGGTGGCAGCAAGCTGATTTTCGAGGGACCTGCGCTGGGTGGCGTCGATAAAGATGCAGGAGAGCCGCCCGGGCTGAGGTGCGTGGATCTCAATCTGGCAGGAGCGTCCCCCTACCCCGAGGTACTCGTCGAGGAGCATGGCCTGGCCGGAGAGCGCCACCCGCCCGTAGGCCTGAGCCCAAAGAGCAGCCGAACCCGGCAGCACCTCCGGCACGGAGTGACCGACCAGTTGCGCCGCCGGAAGCCCGACCAACTGTTCGAAGGCGGGGTTTACCTCGAGAAAGCGGCAATCGTAGGGGATGCCGGATTCGCTGCTGATGATCTCGAGGAGTGCGATCCCCTTTTCGGTTCCCAGGAACAGGGTACGGTAACGCCGCTCGCTCTCCCTGAGTTGCTCGCGGGCACCCCGCAGGCAAAGGTACTCCGCCACCCGGTCCAGAAGTTCGAGCCCCTGGCAAGGGGAGACCAGGAAGGCGTCCGGGCCTCCCTTGCGCCGCCCCGCCGCCAAGGAACCGTAACGCTGACGCTGCGCCGTCTGCAGCACGACGAACACTCCGGAGAGCTGCGGGTCGCTTTTGATGGCCGTGACCAGTTCCTCGGCGCAGCCGTCGACGAGTTCATCGTCCAGAAGCAGGAGGTCCGGGCGGTACAGCGAGGTGAGCGAAAGCGCCTGGGCAGCACTGTTACCCAGGATCACGCTGTAGCCGGCCTCCTCGAGGAGCCGGCCGGTGGGCAGCAGGGGGTCGGCGCTCTTTTCTACAACCAGCACGGTAGCAGGCACGACGATGTCGTGAATGTCAGCTGTGGTGTGGGGCATGTGTCGGACTCTGACGTCGTTGAGCAAGGGTTTTACCTGGCAGTGCGCAGAAGATGCGAATTGAGGATCTCTATGGGTCGTGCAGGCAGCAGTGCGGCGCAGTTCTGCCACGGCAACCGGGCGCTCCGCTCTCTGGACGGCCTAAAACACCGAGTCAGCAAGGGGAAATGCCAGGTTGTCCCGCAGGCGCGGCGGAGGCTGTGGGCAGAAAGAATTAATATCTTTAGGACAAACATGTCAAGATTTTTAATAAATCAGTTATTAGCAGCACCTGAGCTGGCGCTAGAAGACTACCTACCCCTATGCCGAACCACTCCCACCGGATCTAGTGCAGCTTCGACGCCAGATCAGTGCTGGGCTCGGGTCCCCGCCTCGGCGACAGCCAGCAACCCAAGGAGCCGGGCGAGTGTCACAGCCCTCTGTCCACCAGCCCTGAGAGCAGCTCCGCCAGCGCGCTCGAAACGGTGGCAGAGCGAGGCCCCTCGAGCCCTCGGGCGGCTTTTGGTTGACGGCAGGCTGCCGCGGAATACAAAATTTTTTCACTATTTCGCCTAAACTTTCTCTTCCCGGTGCCGAACAGATTGGGAAAGCGTCGTCCCCAAACGCGACGCGGCTCCAGCCCCGGAGCCCACCCGAGTTCCCAACCCCGACCGCAGCAGTATCCACACCTGAACCGGCAGGGAGCGTACCCAAAGGATGCCGGCCGGCTGGTTCAGCCCGTTTGCGGACTGGAGAGGCATATGACGACAGAAGAAGAAATCACTCCGATAGCCGTCATGGCAACCCATCACGAAATCACCCGGCTTTCGGTTTTCACCGAGGAACTGGTGAAGGGCTGTCTCATAGGCGAGGACACCGGCGCGCGTCACAAGCTCTCCGCGGTGCTCAGGGTCTTCAGCGAATTGGGGATCATCTGGCGCATCCTGTCGGAAATCGACGTGCGCGGAGTAATGACCAAGAACCAGCGCCAGTTCCTGCAGGATTTCTATGCGGGGATAACGTACTAGGAAGGGTTACACGCCAAAGCTTGCCACCGTGCTACCTGTCGGTAGCACCAGCGCGAAGGTTCTTTATAAGCTAAAGGTCGACGAAAGGCGAATCCCCCCTGCCCCCCCCTCTCCAAAGGGGGGAACGCTGGTTCAAAGGCGGCGCTTCGTGGGAAGGGGTTTAGAGGTACCCAGGTTGCCGGGCAGCTATAGCAGGCGACTCGCACGTCGGTCATAAAAAAAGGTGAAAGAGCCGAGCCGCGGCGACCGATCTGGTCGTGCGGCTGGTCCTTTCACCTTTTTTCGTGTATCGCGTTCCCGGGCTAGGCGGACTTCTTGAAGTAGGAGAGGAACTCGTCGCGGGTCAGGTAGTTCTTGCGCACCAGGTGATCGATGGCGTGGCTCATGGCACCGCGCTCCCCTTCCTTCATCGCCTCCTTCAACAGCACGAAGAAGGGGATGTTCCGGGTCTGCGGGTAGAGCCGGAAACGCTCCAGGAGATCGAAGGCGGTCTGGTCGGGGAGCATCAGCGAACAAAAGATCATGTAGGGGTGCACGATGGTCCCCAGTGCGATGGCCTCCTTGCCGGTGTAGGCGTTGACCACCTCGAACCCCAACTTGACGATGGCGTGCTCGAGGCGTTCCTCCCCTTTGCGGGTGACCACCATGGCCTGCAGGTCGTAGTCATCCGACTCGTCGGTCAGGCCGAAGCGTTGCAGCTTTTGGGTCAGGTAGCCATTCTCGAGCGGCAGGGTGAAGAAGCCGGCCACCGGGAAGACCTCGCCCACCTGACCGTTTTCACTCAGGTAGAGCGGCAGCACCGGGATGTCGCGGGTCGCCGGGTCACCGTTCAGGGTCTGCAGTATTCCCCAGCCGTCGTCCGACCAGGGAGAGATGTCCAGGAGGATGGCGAGCGGGGTGCACTTGGCCAGGTCGGCAATGCCGGCCACCTTGGCCCGGTAGCCCCCTTCGGCTAGATAGCTGCACACCACGGCACCACGTTCTATTTTATCGCCAAGCCCCAAAAGCCAGAGCTCGCGATCTTCGCATTCTTTCATTGGCACCCCCGGTTGCCGAACAATTTTTTTAATAAATAACAGATTTTGCCGGCAGAGCAAGCGAAACCTTGAGCTTATTGAAATCACTCCGGATCTGTGGTACCACCAAGGAGCTGTTCTAACACTGATACGACGGGAGTTTCATATGTCCAGCAAGGTATTTTTCGCCGACATGAGGGCCGGTTCGCGCGAGAACCTGTTTGCCAAGATCGGCCGGCTGATGCAGGAGGCGGGTCTGGAGCGTGTTGTCGCCAAGGGGGACCTGACCGCGGTAAAGGTGCACTTCGGGGAGAAGGGGAACCACGCCTTCGTACGCCCGATCTTCGTGCGCCGGGTGGTGGACGAGATCAAGGCCAAAGGGGGAATCCCCTTTCTGACCGACTCCTCGACCCTGTACCCCGGCGAGCGCAAGGAGGCGGCGAGCGCCCTGGTCTGCGCCATCGAAAACGGCTTCGCCTACGCGGTGGTCGGAGCCCCGCTCATCATGAGCGACGGCCTGCGCGGGCATACCGCCGTGGACGTCCCCATTGAGGGGGAGCTCCTGAAGAGCGTCTCCATCGGCACGGAGATCGTCGAGGCGCACGCCCTCATCGCGGTCTCACACTTCAAGTGCCACGAACTGACCGGCTTCGGCGGAACCCTGAAGAACCTGGGGATGGGGTGCGCGAGCCGTACCGGCAAGATGCAGCAGCACTCCACGGTGGCACCCAAGGTGGCCGAGAAGTTCTGCAACGGCTGCTCAATCTGCCTGAAATCTTGTGCCCACGAGGCGATCAGCATCCTGGAGGGGAAGGCGCGCATCGATCCGGAGGCCTGCGTCGGGTGCAGCCGCTGCATCACCGCCTGCCTGCAGAAGGCGATCAACATCCAGTGGAACGAGAGCGCCTCGCTTGTGATGCGCAAGATGGCCGAGTACGCCCTGGGGTCGGTTGCCGGCAAGCGTGAGAAGACCCTGTACCTCAACTTCATCACCCAGGTGTCGCCCGCCTGCGACTGCTACGGGCACGCCGACGCGCCGATCGTGAACGACATCGGCATCTGCGCCTCGACCGATCCCGTTGCGCTGGACCAGGCCTGCGCGGACCTGGTGAACAACGCGCGCGGTAACGAGAACACGGCCCTCTCGAGCGGACATGAGCCGGGCGGCGACAAGTTCCGCGGGGTGCACCCGGAGATCGACTGGGAGGTGCAGCTGGAGCACGCGGAGAAGATCGGGCTGGGGACCAGGGAGTACCAGCTGGTGAAGATTTAACGTCCAAAGTTCTGGACGCGGATTGAGCGGATCGGGTGATCGGGCCGATTTCCGCGGATTACCTGCAACGTCATTTACCTGAAGCAAAAGAAAAGGCCGACCTGGGTGAGTATCCCGGTGTCGGCCTTTTCTTTTTTATCGTAAGGATGCTTTTAACGTTTGTGGTTTATCCGTGGAAATCCGGCTGCATCCGCACCATCCGCCTTCCAGGGGGTTGACTTGTTGTCCTTACTTCAAGAACCCGAACTTCTTCATCCGGTACCGGAAGGCGTCGATGCCGAGGTTCAGCTTCTTGGCGGCCTTCGACTGGTTCCAGTCGGTGATCTCCAGGCTCTGCTTGATCAGCTCGCGCTCGACCTCCTCGATGTCGATCCCCTCGGGCGGAAGCTTGAAGGTGGTCATGGGGACCGCACCGGTCTGGCTCGCCTTCGCCACGATCTCCAGCGGCAGGTTCTCCAGGAGCAGGTTCTCGTCGGTGCCCAGGATGATGGCACGTTCGATGACGTTCTTCAGCTCGCGGATGTTGCCGGGCCAGCTGTAATCGACCAGGAGCTTCTCCGCCATGTTGGAGATCCCCTTCATCGGTTTGTTGAACTCCTTGGAGAAATTCTCCATGAAGAAGTTCACCAGGGTGATGATGTCTTCCTTGCGCTCCCTAAGCGGGGGGAGGAAGATCGGAATGACCTGGAGACGGTAGTAGAGGTCGTTTCTAAAGGTCTTATCCTCGATCGCCTTCAAGAGGTCCTTGTTGGTCGCCGAGACGATGCGCACGTCGACGGGCATCGACTTGGTGCCGCCGATCCTCCTGAAGGTACGGTCCTCCAGGAAACGCAGGAGCTTCGCCTGCATGCCGATCTCCATGTCCCCGATCTCGTCGAGGAACACGGTGCCGCCGTCGGCCAGCTCGAAGAGACCCTTCTTGGAGGCCTTCGCGTCGGTGAAGGCGCCCTTCTCGTGGCCGAAGAGCTCGCTCTCCAGGAGGGTCGCCGGCACCGCGGCGCAGTTGATCGCCACGAACGGCTTTTCCGCGCGGGCGGACTCGTAGTGGATCCACTTGGCCACCAGCTCCTTGCCGGTTCCGGACTCTCCCTGGATCAACACGGTCGAGGCATCGCTCTTCGCCACCTTGGCCATGATATCCAGGACGTTCTTCATGTGCTTCGAGGTGCCGAGGATCTTGGGCGGCCCCTGCTTTTTATGCTCGCTTCTAAGCTGCACCACCTCGCGACGCAGGTCCGAGGTCTCCAGCGCCTTGCGGATCACGATGGACAGCTCGTCGAGGTTGAACGGCTTGTTGATGTAGTCGTAGGCGCCGTGCCGCATGGTGTTGACCGCGGTCTCCAGCCCCCCTTGGGCCGTCACCATGATGACCACGATGTCGTCATCGCTCTCCTTGAGGCGTTGCAGCACTTCCAGGCCGTTGATGCCCGGCAGGTGGTAGTCCAAAAGCACCAGGTCCGGCTGCTCCTCACGGGCCAGCCGGAGGGCATCCTCGCCGGTACCCGCGGTGCAGACCTCGTACCCCTGTTTCTTGAGGTTCTGCTCGAGAGACCAACGGATCAGGTGCTCGTCGTCCACCACCATAATTTTTGTTCTGCGCATGGCTGCTCCTTCAAGCTGTGATGTACCTAACCAGCAGACTCTGCCGCGCCGGCGCCGGCCCTGTAGCTCAGGCTTCCGCGTCGGGCAACTTGCACTCCCCGTCGCTGCCGAAGGCCGGGAGTTCCACCGTGAAGGTGGTCCCCTGGCCGCATTCGCTCACGACGGTCAAACGTCCCCCGTGCTGCTCGATCAGCCGGTGGCTGATGGCCAGGCCCAGACCGGTCCCCTGGGCCTTGGTGGTGAAGAACGGGGTGAAAATCTTTTCCAGGATGTTGGGCGGGATCCCCTGACCGGTGTCGGTGACCTTCACCTGCACCAGGTCCTCGCCGTCGACGAGCACCCGACGGCTCTGCACGGTGAGGGTGCCGCCGTTGGCCATCGCCTGCACCGCGTTCAGAAACAGGTTCAAAAACACCTGCTGGATGTGCTTGGGGTCCACGTAGACCGGCGGGAGGTTCTCCTCGAGGTCGAGCTGCTTCTGGATGTCCTTGCCGCCGCGGTGCTGCGAGGCGAAGACCAGGATCTTCTTGAGCGCCTGGTTCATGTCGGTACAGGCCGGCTCCGAGATGGTCGGCTTGCCGAAGAAGAGCAGGTCGTTCACCGTCTTGTCCAGCCGGGAGATCTGCTCGAGCACCTCGTTGATGATGCCGATGCGGGAGTCCCCCTCGGAGAAGTCGTCCTTGATGACGGTCATCGCGGCGGCGATGCCGGTCAGCGGGTTCTTGATCTCGTGCGCGATGCCGGCGGCCATCTCCCCTACCGAGGCGAGCCGGTCGGCGCGCTCCATCTGCTGGAAGTGGTAGGCCTCGAGCTCCTTCTTGGCCCGGTCCAGCCGGTCCACCATGGAGTCGAAGGAGAGGATCAGCCTGCCGATCTCGTCCTGGCCGTGCGAGGTCATGCGCACCGAAAGGTCCCCCGCCTCGACTTTGGCCATGTTCTCGGCCATCCGGGAGAGCGGCTTCTTGACGAAGCGGACCATGACGATGGAGATCGCCGCCGAGAGGAAGAAGATGATGGCGAAGGTGGAGGCGGCGAAGAGCTTGGTGAGCTCGACGATCTTGCTCCTGGTCTCCACCAGCGAGTAGTTCACGTTCAAAAGGCCGATGATCCGGCTCTTGGAACCGTGGCAGAGGTTGCACTGCCGGTCGTTGTAGATCGGCTTCACCATGCCGAGCACTTCACCGTGCCCGGGGAGGTTGAAGACACCTTCGCGCTTGTTGTCCAGGAAAAGCTTGAAGTCCCGCTCGTCGACCGGACGCCCCACCTCGCCGGGCTGGGACGACTTGAGGATCACGCCGTGCGGGTGGAAGATGCGCACGCCGACCAGCTTCTCGTTCTGGCCGACCATCTCCAGGATGACCTGGACATCCTCGGTGTTGCCGATGCGCATCGAGTTGTAGACGCTGCGCTCGATGGTGTTGAGCAGAAGGTCGCTGCTCTCACGGGCGGAGTTGATGAGCTGCTGCTGCTCGCGGCGCAGGGTCAGACCCGCAAAGGTCCCGATGCCGAAGATGAGTAGGGCGATCGTAAGGAGGATGACCCTCGTTGTCAGACTCTTGAATTTCAGAGTACCTCCGCGTAAGGCGTAAAGGGGTCGCGAGCCCCGGGGCTCCTGGCGATCGGCCTACTGCCGAAAAAGCCCGGCCAGGCCGGGCGACATCGCTGAACGGTTTTCCCGGCTGCCAGGTTCCTGGAAGCAGGGGGGCGAACTATTTCCCCTGGGGAGTGGGAGACTCGGGGTTCAGGTTTTTCTGATACCCGCCGCCACCCGGCTTCGGGTAGTGGTTGTAGATGAACTGCCACTCGCTGTACTTCTTCTTCCCCTCGAAATCCTGCGGATCGAGGTCCAGCGGGAAGTTGGCCTGTTTGAGAGGCTGCTTCTCGCTGGTACTGGCCACCCCGACGATGCGCTGCGAAGCGTCCTTCACCACCGCCCACTCCTTGCCGGTGATGGGATCCACCAGGTTCGAGGGACGCAGGTAACGGGCCCGTCCCGCCTGACCCGGGTTACTCAGGAGCATCTTCAACTCCGACAGCGGCGGCCGCTTTACCGCACCGGTCAGCGACCCGTCGCTCGCCGGTGTCTGCCTCCCGTTCGAGTCGGTGGAAGGGGGCTTGAAGCCGTACCAGATCCTCAGGGCGTCCCGGACCTGGGTTCCGCGGAAAAGGAGCTCCACCTCGCGCTCGCGCTGCATCCGGGTAGTCCAGTACTGTGCCCCCTGGGAGAGCATGATCCCCAGGATCACCACCATGATGATCGTGGCGATGTAGGTCAGTCCGGCCTGCGAGCGGAGCGGATGAGGGGTCATTTTTTCCTCGGAAGGATCTCCCTGGCTTCCTCGATGAGGGTCTCGGCGTTGAGGCCGAAGTACTTCAAGAGCTCGTCGGCCTTGCCCGAGGTGCCGAAACGGTCGTAGACGCCGACCCGCTTCATGAGGGTCGGGCAGTTCTCGGCGAGGAACTCGGCCACTGCGCCGCCCAGGCCGCCCACCACGGAGTGCTCCTCGGCGGTGATGATGGCGCCGGTCTCCTCGGCAGCCTTCAGAACCAGCTCCTTGTCGAGCGGCTTCACGGTCCCCAGGTGCACCACGCGTGCGGAGATCCCTTCCGCCTTGAGCTTCTCGGCGGCGGTCACCGCGGCGGCGGTCATCAGGCCGGTGGTGATGAAGGTGAGGTCGGAGCCATCCACCACCTGGTTACCCTTGCCGATCTCGAAGGTGTGCCCGGCCGGGAAGATGCTGGGGACCTTGTTGCGCCCCAGGCGCACGTAGACCGGCCCCTTGTAGGCGGCAACCGCGCGGATGGCGGCCTTGGTCTCCTCGCCGTCGGCCGGCACGATCACGGTCATGTTGGGGATGGCGCGCATGATCGCCACGTCCTCGACGGACTGGTGCGAACCGCCGTCCTCGCCGACGGTGACCCCGCCGTGGGTGGCGACGATCTTCACGTTGGCCTTGGGGTAGGCGACCGACTGGCGGATCTGCTCCCAGCCGCGGCCGGCGGCGAAAATGGCGAAGGTGGAGACGAAGGGGATCTTCCCTACGGCGGCGAGGCCGGCGGCGGTACCCACCATGTTGGCCTCGGCGATGCCGCAGTTGAAGAAGCGCTCCGGGAATTTCTTGGCGAACACGCCGGTCTTGGTGGAACCGGACAGGTCGGCGTCCAGGGCCACGATCTTATCGTTTTCGGCGCCCAGCTCAGCCAGGGTCTCGCCGTAGGCGTCTCTCGTTGCAATCATAGTCGGATCCTTTCCTGTCTAGTCAAAGCAGCCCAGGCACTTGAGCGCCTCGGGAAGCTCCTGGTCGTTGGGGGTGACGCCGTGGTAGGCGGCCTTGTTCTCGAAGAGGTGAACGCCCTTGCCCTTGACGGTGGCGGCCACGATGGCGGTCGGCGCACCCTTGTGGGCCTCGGCAGCATCCAGGGCCGCCACGATGGCGCCCATGTCGTGGCCGTCGATCTCGATCACGTTCCAGCCGAAGGCGCGGAACTTGCCGGCGATGTCGCCCACGTTCATGACCTTCTCGACGAAGCCGTCGATCTGCAGGCGGTTCGAATCGATGAGCGCGCAGAGGTTGTCGCTCTTGTAGTGGGCGGCGGCCATGGCGGCCTCCCAGATCTGCCCTTCCTGGAGCTCGCCGTCGCCCAGGACCGCGTAGACCCGGTTCGGCTTCCCTTCCAGCTTGAGGCCCAATGCCATGCCGTTGGCCATGGAAAGTCCCTGGCCGAGGCTGCCGGTGCAGACGTCAACGCCCGGGGTTACCTTGGCATCCGGGTGCCCCTGCAGGTGGCTTCCCAGGCGGCGCAGCATCATGAGGTCTTCGGCCGGGAAGTAGCCGGCCTCGGCGAGCGCCACGTAGAGCGCGGGTGCCGCGTGCCCCTTGGACAAAACGAAACGGTCACGTCCGTCCCAGGAGGGGTCCTGCGGGTTGTGGCGCATCTTGTGGAAGTACAGCGCACAGATCATGTCGATGGCGGACAGCGAGCCACCGGTATGCCCGGACTGCGACTTGTGCAGCGTCTTCACGATGGCGACGCGCAGCCGCCTCGCCTTTTCCTCGAGCTCTGCAATCTTTTCTTTCACGGAGGTTCCTTTCAGGGTGGCGTTATTTTTCCTCGCCCGTAATCAGGTAATCGAGGATCACCTCATCCAGGCTGCGTGTGGGTTGGGCAGGGGCCGGTTCGGCGGGGGGACTTGACGCAGCCGGCGCTGCGTGGGGATTGGCATTGGGGAAGATGCGGGCGTCGAATTCGCCCCCCTTGAGGCGGCGCATCATCTCCTTGTGCTGCTCTTTCATAATGGATTCAACCACCTGCTCCAGCTGTTCCGTCTTTATGATGTCGGCGTAGCTGGTCTTCTTGGAGCAGAGGATTGTCCCGCCCAGGTAGAGCAGGGTGATGATGTGGGGATTTGCCAGACCGCTGTCTTCGGTCTGCACGTGGAATAACTCCCCTTTATACCGTATGTTGTGATTGAATCCGAGCACCATGTCCATCACCCTCTACGCCAAATGGCGTACCTGCGCAAAGTAGCACAGCGCCGTCGGCGTTGCAAGCTAATTACGCAGCTCTCCCATGAGAAGCGACCCGGCCGAAACCGCTATTTTGCCAGCAGTTTCTTGATACGCTCGACCGCCTCCATGGCGTCCTTGGCGTAAAGGTCGGCACCGATCTCGTCGGCGTACTGCTGGGTGACCACCGCGCCCCCCACCATGGTGAAGGTCTTCACCCCTTCGCGCTTCAAAAGGGCCACCACCTGTTCCATCTGGGCCATGGTGGTGGTCATGAGCGCCGAGAGGCCGACGGCATCCACCTGGTGCGCCTGGGCCTCGTAGAGGATCCGCTCGGCCGGGACGTTCTTGCCGAGGTCGATCACCTCGAAGCCGTGGTTTTCCAGAAGCGTCACCACGATGTTCTTGCCGATGTCGTGGATATCCCCTTCCACCGTGGCCATGAGGATGCGCCCGAGGTTTGCGAGCCCGCCGCCGGAGAGTTCCTGCTTGAGGCGGGTGAAGGCGGCCTTCATGGTGTCGGCGGAGAGCATGACCTGCGGCAGGAAGAAGGCCCCCTTGTCGAAGCGCCGCCCCACCTCCTCGAGCCCTTTCAAAAGCGCCTCGGAGCTCACCTCCATCGGGGTGAGCCCTTCGGCGAGGGCGATCTCCACCAGACCCACCACGTTTTCCAGGTCGCCGTCGATGACCGCCTTGGCAAGCCGCCCGCGGATCCCTTCCGGCTCGGCGGTCGCTGCGGCCGGTGCGCTATCGGCAACGACATTCTTGTAGGCGTCGATGTAGCCGGCGGCGTTGGGATCGCGCCCCAGAAGGACCATCGCGGAGCGCCAGGCGGACAGCATCGGGGCCTCCTTCACGTTGACGATGGCGGCCGTGAGCCCGGCTTCCATGGCCATGGCGAAGAAGGTGGAGGAGATGAGCGGACGCGAGGGGAGCCCGAAGGAGATGTTGCTGACGCCGAGCACCGTGTTGAGCTGCAATTTGCCGCTTACCTGGCGGATCGCCTGGAGCGCCACCACGGCCCCCTTCGGCTCGGCGCTCACCGTGAGGGTGAGGCAGTCGACCACCAGCTGGTCGCGGGAGATGCCGGCCTTTCCGGCGGCCTGGGCGATCTTCTCGGCGATGGCGACGCGCCCCGCGGCGTCGGCCGGGATCCCCGCTTCATCGAGCGTCAGGCAGACCAGGGCCGCGCCGTACTTCTTGGCAAGCGGCAGCACCGCGGCGAGGCTCTTCTCCTCGCCGTTCACCGAGTTGATGAGCACCTTGCCGTCGGCTGCCTTAAGCCCCGCCTCGAGCGCGGCCGGCGAGGAGGAGTCGAGCACCAGCGGGGTCTGCACCGCCCCCTGAACGCAGAAGACGGCGCGTTCCATGGCCGCGGGTTCGTCGATCCCCGGGGTTCCGACGTTCACGTCGAGAAGCGTCGCCCCCAGTTCGGTCTGCTCCATGGCCTCGCGCCGGATGTAGCTCACCTTGCCGTCCCTCAGCTCCTGCGAGTAGAGCTTCTTGCCGGTCGGGTTGATCCGCTCGCCGATGAGGGCGGTCTTGTGGCCCCCGCCGATGGCGGCAAAGGAGCCGCGGCTGGAAAGCCAGGTGATGCCGGCCTCGGGGGGGCGGCTGAAGGGCTTCTGCTTGCCGGAGAGCGCCTGTTGCATGACCTGGATGTGCGCGGGTGTGGTGCCGCAGCAGCCGCCGATGATGCGCACGCCGAGCTCGATGAGCCGGTCGTGGTAGGAGGCCATCTCGTCCGGGGTGCCGGGGAAGAGGGTCTTGCCGTCCTTGAGGACCGGGAGCCCCGCGTTTGCCTGGCAGATGAGCGGCAGGCGGGTCACCCGGCGCATGGCGGAGAGTATCTCGTAGATGCCGTCCACCCCGAGGCCGCAGTTGGAGCCGACGATGCTGGCGCCCACCGCCTCCAGCGTGATGGCAGCGGCCTCCGGCGGGGAGCCCAGGACGCTTCTCCCCTTCTCCTCGAAGGTGAGCATGGCGATGACCGGGATCTCCTGCGAGATCTCGCGGATGGCGATCACGGCGGCGCGGATCTCCTTGATATCCAGGAAGGTCTCCAGGGTGAGCAGGTCACAGCCGGCGTCGATGAGGGCGGCGGCCTGCGCCTTGAACATGTCACGCATCGCGTCGAAGGAGAGATCCCCCACCGGCTCGACGAAGCGCCCCGTGGGGCCCATGGAGCCCGCCACGTAGGCCTTGTCGCCGGCCACCTTTTTGGCGATCTCGACCGCTTTCTGGTTGATCTCCACCAGGCGGTCGGCAAGGCCGTAGTGGGAGAGTTTCTCCGAGGTGCCGCCGAAGGTGTTGGTGACGATGATGTCCGCGCCGGCGTCAAGGTAGGCCTGGTGCACCCCGGCGACGATCTCGGGGGCGGTGATGTTGAGTTCCTCCGGCGACTGGCCCGGCTTCAGGCCGCGCTCCTGCAGCATGGTCCCCATGGCACCATCCAGGATCAGCACCCGCTCTTCGATCGCCTGCATAAACGGCTTCATCATCGTTACCCCCCTCGGGACTGCTGCTAAATTCTAAGTTCTAGGTCTAGGTTCTACGTTGAAGGACATTGAAAAGAAAACGGCGTCGATTACGGCGCCGGTGGTTCGCGTGGTGTTTCCTGAAGACCGATCAAAGAGTCTCGGTAAAAGTTGCCCTGCCAACCAGGAAGCTCATCACTCAAGCCGGTCAACCCGCGCCCCCCCTTTTGCAAAGGGGGAGACGTGAGGCCGTCAGCGGTGGAGCTTACTTGCCCGCCTTCTCGCCCTTCCCAGCCTTCCCGGGCTTGCCACCCTTCTCACCCTTCGGTTCTGCAGCGCCCGCCCCCTTATCCCCCTCGGCGGGCTGCTCCAGCGAGTAGTCGGGGACCAACGGATACCTGATATCGAGGTGCCCCTTCAAGGTCTCGACCGCTACCCCGTTCACCAGTATCTGCACCTTCTTTACCTGCGGGAAGTTGGCGGTCACGGTGTCGACGAGGGAATAGGCGGCCACCAGCTCGGCGGAGCTCCCCTCGGGAAGCCCCTGCTGCAGCTCGGGCCCGAAGTCGATAAAGGCCTGGTCCCCCTTGAGCTGCACACCGAGGATCCGGGTGTTCGGCGGCAGCGTCGGCCCCAGCTCACCCAGCGGGCCGCGCACCAGCTCGTCGACCACGCTCTCGATGTCGGCCTCCGTCTCCTCCTCGATCTCGACCTCGCGCCCCTCGCGCACCAGCCGGTCGCCATCGGGCGAGGCGAAAAAGAGGTTCACCACCCGGGTCGCCGCCGGTGCGGGTGCGGTCTGCTGGGGCTGTTCCGCCTTGCGGTGCGCGGTCTGGTACTTCTTGACCACCAGCGCGCCCACCACGCAGGCGAAGACCACGAAGGCCAGTATCACTATCCCCTTTGCCCTGCTAGGCTTCTTCCTCACCGCCCCCTCCGTCTTGCTGTTCCTGCTCCAGGTTCACCTGGTAGACATCGCCCAGCCGCCCCCCCAGGAAGCGGTTGCCGACCCGGATGAAGCCCGCCGGGATATCGGATACGTAGTAGTGGTGGTTCCCCTGCTCGCCGTCGGGACGCAGCAGGTGCGACTCCGAGAGGATCCGGGTCACCGTGATGGCGGTCTGCTCCGCCGAATCGACCAAGGTCACCTCGGGGCCCATCACTTCGGCGATGACCTCCTTGAGGATCGGGTAGTGGGTGCAGCCGAGCACCAGGGTGTCCACGTTCTGGGCCTTGAGTTCCTCGAGGTAGATCCGTGCGGTGAGCCGCGCCACCTCGTTATCCACCCACCCCTCCTCTGCCAGCGGCACGAAGAGCGGGCAGGCCTTGGTGACCACCTCGATGTCCGGGTTGATCCGCTTGATCGCCTTGGTGTAGGCGCTGGAGCCGATGGTCCCGGCGGTGCCGATGACACCCACCTTGCCGCTGCGGGTCACCTGGCAGGCGGCACGGGCTCCCGGCTCGATGACGCCGACCACGGGGATCGGGAGCTCCTTCTGGAGCTGGGAGAGCGCCACCGCCGAGGCGGTGTTGCAGGCGACCACCAGGAGCTTGATGTCGCGGCTCAGCAGGTAGTTGGCGATCTGGCGCGAGTAGCGAAGGACCGTCTCAGGCGACTTGGTGCCGTAGGGAACGCGCGCGGTATCCCCGAAGTAGATGGTGTCTTCCTGGGGGAGCGAGCGCACCACTTCCTTGAGCACCGTAAGCCCGCCCACACCCGAATCAAATATGCCGATTGCTTTCCACGCCACGAAACACTCCAGACAAAGCGTTAACCACAGAGGACACAGAGGACACAGAGGCACTCAGAGGAACACCTTTAATCTTTAAACACTTAAAAACTGACCACAGAGTAGCACAGGGGGAACGGCGAGAGTCACACAGGGTAAACCTCAAATCTTTAAGTCTTTACCCGTTTTGCCTTCCCCTGTGTTCCTCGATTTTCCCTCAGTGTCCTCTGTAGTGAGCCTTTCGCTTTTAACAGAACAGCTGGACGAGCGGCACAGCCAGGAACACTGCGGGGAGCAGGTTCCCGACCGGCAAGCGCTTGAGACCCAGGAGGTCGAGCCCGATCGCCACGATCAGGAGCCCTCCCACCGCGTTCATCTCCCGCACCACCGCCGGGGTCAAGAGCTGTTGTGCCGCCGTGGCACCGAGGGTGATGGATCCCTGGTAGAGCAAAAGCGGGCCCGCCGAGAAGAGCACACCAGCCCCCAGCGTCGAGGCGAGCGCCACCGAGGCGATGCCGTCCAGGGCCGCCTTGGCGTAGAGGATCTCGGGGCGCTGCCCCAAGCCGTCCTGCAGGGCCCCCATGATCGCCATGGCCCCCACGCAGTACAAAAGACTCGCCGTCACGAACCCCTCGGCGATCTTGCCCGTTCCCTTGAAGCGGCGCTGCAGGAGCGCACCGAAGGCCTCCAGGCGCGCCTCGATGCCGATCAGCTCTCCCAAGAGGCCGCCGCCGATCAGGCTGCCGATCACGATCATCGGCTCCTGGCTTTTAAGCGCCAGCTGCGCACCGATCAAAAGTACCGCCAGCCCCAACCCCGCCATGATGGTGCCGCGCACCCGCTCAGACAAAAGATGCCCGGCCTTCAGGCCCAGGCAGCTTCCCAGCACAATCGCAGAGGCATTTACCGTCGTTCCCAACATAATCATCCCGCAAAGATAGTAAGTTGACCGGGGAAAGGCAAGCAAAAACAGCCCCGAAAGGGACCCGGTGCGGGTAGGGGGATTTTAACGTGATATAACAGCATTACATATTGACAAACATATGTGAACATGATTCTATGTCGATCCTCCCCAAAAGCCGCCTAAGTATTCAATAGTTGATAGGAATTGGTCTTACCAGCTGTTTTATTTGGCCACACTTTGTTCTACTCTATTCAACCAGAACAGCAAAAGGAGAGTCAATGGAAGCACGGAAATTCAAGAAGGTCATGGCTGCCAACCGCGGGGAGATCGCCATCCGCATCTTCCGGGCCTGTACCGAACTGGGCATCAGCACCGTAGCAATCTATTCGGAGGAGGACAAACTCTCGCTCCACCGCTACAAAGCTGACGAAGCCTACCAGGTTGGCAAGGGGAAGAAGCCGATCGATGCCTACCTCGGCATCGACGAGATCATCGCGCTGGCCAAGAAGCGCGAGGTGGACGCCATCCACCCGGGCTACGGGTTCCTCGCCGAAAACGCGGAGTTCGCCGAGAAGTGCGAGGCAAACGGCATCGCCTTCATCGGCCCTACCGCCGAGATGCAGCGCGCCCTGGGGGACAAGGTGGCCGCCCGCAAGGTGGCCAAGGCAGCCGGCGTCCCGACCGTTCCGGGAACCGAAGAGCCGATCCTGCACGAGGAAGAGGCCCTCATCTTCGCCAAGAATTTCGGCTACCCGATCATCATCAAGGCGGCTGCAGGTGGCGGCGGGCGCGGCATGCGGGTCGCCCACGACAAGAAGGAGCTCCTCGAGGGGCTGCAGTCCGCGTCGAGCGAGGCCAAGGCCGCCTTCGGCGACCCCTCGGTATTCCTCGAGCGCTACCTGAAAAACCCCAAGCACATCGAGGTGCAGGTACTGGGCGACTCCTTCGGGAACCTGGTGCACTTCTACGAGCGCGACTGCTCCATCCAGCGCCGGCACCAGAAGGTGGTCGAGTTCGCGCCGTCCCTCGCCCTGCACGGCGACACCCGCCGCGCCCTCTGCGCCGACGCGCTGAAGATCGCCAAGCAGGTCGCCTACCGTAACGCCGGCACCGTGGAGTTCCTGCTCGACGAGGAGGGGAGCTACTACTTCATCGAGATGAACCCGCGCATCCAGGTCGAGCACACGGTGACCGAGATGATCACCGGCCGTAACCTGGTGCAGGCCCAGATCCTGATCGCCGAGGGGAAACGCCTCTCCGACCCCGCGATCAACATCCCCAACCAGGGCTCGGTCGAGATGCGCGGCTACGCCATCCAGTGCCGCATCACCACTGAAGACCCGGCCAACAACTTCGCCCCGGACTTCGGCACCCTCTCCACCTACCGTTCCTCGGCCGGATGCGGCGTGCGCCTCGACGCCGGCAACGCCTTCACCGGCGCGCAGATCACCCCGCACTACGACTCGCTCCTGGTCAAGGTCTCCGCCTGGGGGCTCTCCTTCGAGGCCGCGGCCCGGGTCATGAACCGCAGCCTCCAGGAGTTCCGCATCCGCGGCGTGAAGACCAACATCGGCTTCCTGGAGAACGTGATCAACCACCCGGTGTTCCTGGCCGGCGAGTGCAACACCTCCTTCATCGACCAGCATCCCGAGCTGCTCCAGCTCAAGGAGAAGCAGGACCGCGCCAACAAGGTGCTGCGCTTTTTGGGCGACGTGATCGTGAACGGCTCCCCCGGCGTGGCCACCCCGCAGCGTTCGGCCGGGATGATCGAGCCGCTCGTGCCCGAGGTGGATCTGCTCGTGCCGCCCCCGAAGGGGACCCGCGACATCCTGCGCGAGCGCGGCGCCGAGGGGCTCTCTGCCTGGGTGCTTGAGCAGCAGGGACTCCTCATCACCGATACCACGATGCGCGACGCCCACCAGTCGCTTTTGGCCACCCGGGTGCGCACCCACGACCTGTTGCAGATCGCTCCGGCCACCGCGCGGCTGGGGAGTAACCTCTTCTCCCTGGAGAACTGGGGCGGCGCCACCTTCGACGTCACCATGCGCTTTTTGAAGGAGTGCCCCTGGCAGCGGCTGCACGAGCTCTCCGAGGCGATCCCCAACGTGATGTTCCAGATGCTCCTGCGCGGTGCCAACGCCGTCGGCTACACCAACTACCCGGACAACGTGGTGCAGCGCTTCATCGAGGTGGCGGCCGAGGCGGGGATCGACGTCTTCCGCGTCTTCGACTCGCTCAACTGGACCCCGGGGATGTCAGTCGCCATGGAAGCGGTGCGCAAAAGCGGCAAGGTCTGCGAGGCCGCCATCTGCTACACCGGCGACATCTCGGACCCCAACCGCACCAAGTACCCGCTCTCCTACTACGTGAACATGGCGAAGGAACTGGAGAAGATGGGGGCCCATATCCTGGCCATCAAGGACATGGCGGGGCTTTTGAAACCCTACGCCGGCTACCAGCTGGTGAAGGCGCTGAAAGAAGAGATCGGCATCCCGATCCACCTGCACACCCACGACACCTCCGGAAACGGCGGCGCGCTGCTCATCATGGCTGCCCAGGCCGGGGTGGACATCGTGGACGCGGCGCTCTCCTCGATCTCCGGGCTCACCTCGCAGCCCAACCTGAACGCCCTGGTGGCGGCCATGAAGGGGACCGAGCGCGACCCGCAGGTGAACGAGCGCGGCCTGCAGCAGCTCGCCAACTATTGGGAAACGGTGCGCGACTACTACGTGCCGTTTGAGAGCGAACTGAAAAGCTCCACCGCCGAGGTCTACCACCACGAGATCCCCGGCGGCCAGTACTCCAACTACAAGCCGCAGGTGGCGGGTCTCGGGCTCATCGACCGCTGGGAAGAGTGCAAGGAGATGTACCACAAGGTGAACCACCTGTTCGGCGACCTGGTGAAGGTGACCCCCTCCTCCAAGATCGTCGGCGACATGGCGATGTTCCTGGTGAAAAACAACCTGCAACCCGAGGACATCTACGTCGAGGGTGCCGACTACGCCTTTCCCGAGTCGGTGGTCGGCTTCTTCAAGGGGATGATCGGCCAACCGTACCTGGGCTTCCCCAAGGAGCTGCAGAAGATCATCCTGAAAGGGCAGGAACCTATTACCTGCCGGCCGGGTGACCTTCTGGAGCCGATCGACTTCGAGGCCGAGCGCGAGAAGGCCGCCGCCAAGGTCGGCCACCCGGTAAACGACAAGGACCTGATGTCCTTCCTCATGTACCCCAACGTCTACGTGGAGTTCGACCGGCAGCGCCAGGAGTACTCGGACACCTCGGTGATCCCGACCCCGATCTTCTTCTACGGGCTCGAGCCGGGACAGGAGACCTCCATCGAGATCCAGCCGGGCAAGACGCTGATCATCAAGCTCAACACAATAGGGAAGACCCAACCAGACGGCACCCGCCAGATCTACTTCGAGCTGAATGGCAACGCCCGCAGCGTCACGGTGCGTGACAACTCGGTGCAGTCCGAGGAGGCCTCCCACGAAAAGGCGGACAAGCACAACCCGAAGCAGATCGGCGCCCCGATGCCGGGCAAGGTGCTCAAGGTGAACGTGAAGCCCGGCGACGTGATCAAGGCCGGCGACATCCTGGTGGTCACCGAGGCGATGAAGATGGAGACCAACGTGAAGGCCAAGGAGGACGGCATCATCGTCGAGGTGCGTTGCAAGGAGGGTGGCAAGGTCGAAAAAGAGGAGCTGATCATCGTAGTGGCTTAGACGTTTCCCCGACCACAAGACGGGTTACGGCGTATACACAAAAAAGGGAGGGCTGCGGCCCTCCCTTTTTTGTAAGCTTACTCTTACGTCAAGGGTGTGACAGGAAAGCTCCTGGAGCGCAAAATTTGCCCATTTCTTGGGCAAATTGCTGGAAATCCGCAAAAATCGTCAAAATGAGACACGCGACGCTCCGGTTGTCCACACGGTTTTCCACAGGTGCGGTGGATAGCGGAACATCCACTGGCAACCATCTACGTGTATAGCACGCTAACTTGCTGAAAGTTGTCCACTTTGAGCTGGACCAGGAGGCAACCGACAGATAATTGACGCCATCGTAGCAGCCAAGTGGCGTATTTTCACGAATGCCGTAAGAATTGACTACAAAATTTCGCAAATGCGGAGAGCCCCAGGAGTGCCAAACGGCGACCAAAATACAGGTGCCTGGGCACCTCTGAGGGGAGGCAGGGGAAACGGGGAAGGAGATGCAAAAAGGGCGGCGGGAACCCGCCGCCCCGGTGTCGTGGGCTACTTCTGTACCGGCGTCCCGGAGACGGTCAGTTCCTGGTGCGGCCACCCCTGCATGCCACCTTCCAGGATGCGCATCCGCTTCTCAGCGACCCCCTTGCTCTTCAGGTAGTCCCAGGTGTTCTTGGCGCCGCCACCGCCGCGCGGGCAGACAATCACCACCTCGTCCTGACTTGCTGCGATCACCGGCAGCACCTTGTCCAGTTTGGCCCGTTCGGCATCGCTCTTGGCGGGGAAGGCATCGGTTTCCAGCGCGTTCTTGAAGTGATGCTTGGCGAACTCCACCGGCACCTGGATGTCGACGATGATCATCGGCTTTGCCTTCTCCAGAGACTCCTTGAACTCCTTGGTCGCGGTGTAGGTGTAACCGGAGGCGCAGGCGACGCCCCCCAGGAGAAGGGAAGCCAAAAGGGTACCCAGCAGCAATTTCTTCATGGGGAAAACTCCTTGGTAATTGAGGTACCGAGACACAGTTCGGGCCGTGTCAATCTAGCAGCCGCGAGCGGCTTTTTCAATCAATTTGATCGCCATGCCCGATAGCGGCCACACTCCCCCGTAAACACCTCGCCACACCAACACCGGAAGAAAGCACGGCAAAACAGCGACGAGCCTCCCTGCAAATGCGGTACAATGTGATCTGGCATCTTAATTAATCACCGGAGGTGTCTCACATGACCTGCACCATCGACCCGGCGGGGCTGGCACGCAAGCTGGAAACTTCCACCGATACAGTCCTCCTCGACGTCCTGCTCCCCGAACACTACCAAGCCCACCATATCCCCGGCGCCCTGAACGCCTGTGTCTACGAAGTGGTCTTCCTGGAGACCGTACGGCGGCTCATCCCGAACCCGGAGACCCCGATCGTCGTCTACGACACCAGCAGCCGCTCGCAGGCCTCCGAGTGCGCCCTGCAAAAGCTCAGCAGCGCCGGTTACCGAAACGTCTGCGAGTTGACCGGCGGCCTGGAAGCCTGGCTCGCCGCGGGGCGGCCGCTGGAGCCCGCGGGGGCCGCCCTGCAGCCGAGCCCTGAAATTGCCGAACGCAGCTACCGGATCGACATTGGGAAGAGCCAGGTAGCCTGGACCGGGCGCAACCTGAACGGCAGGCACACCGGGACGCTGGCCATCTCCAGCGGCGAGATCAGCATCGCCCACGGCCAGCTCACCGGGCGGCTGGTCATCGACATGAAGAGCCTCAGCAACTTGGACCTGCAGCAGGCCGACTTCCGCGACATGCTGATCAACCACCTGCTCTCCGACGACTTCTTCGAGGTAGAGCACTACCCGCAGGCCGAGGCGCGGCTCAAAAGCTGGAGCCCGATCGCAGGGGCCACCCCGGGGCGCGCCAACTACCTCATCGAGGCCGACCTCACTATCAAGGAGATCACCCACCCGGTGCAGTTTCCCGCCCTGGTCGCCCCGGAGGCCGAAGGGATCAAGGCCCAGGCAACCCTGGAGATCGACCGCACCCAGTGGAATATCCGCTACGGCTCGGGAAAGCTCTTCGAGAAACTCGGCATGCACCTGGTGAACGACATGGTGACGCTCGATTTCTTCCTGCTGGCGGTGTAGTAAGGGAACGTCAACTCCAGAAGACATAAAAAAAGGGCAACCAGTGACTGGTTGCCCTTTTTTGCGTGGTAGCTTGGTCGTCCTACCCCAGCTGGCGCACCGCCTCGACCAGTTCCTCGCGGGTGAGCCCCTGCTTGACCGCCTCGGCGAAGGGGGCGCTGCCGGCCTGGTACAGGTCGTAGCGCGGGGTGCGCTCCTCGCTCCCCTCCTCTTTCACCAACCGGTTCGCCACCACCCCGGCCCTGGAGAGCTGAGGCTGGGCACAGCAGTTGGGGCAGCCGGAAATCGCCCAGGTAAGCGCCTGCGCCGCCGGCCCCATGGCGTCGAGCAGCTCACCGGCCACCTCGCGGGTCGGTGCGAGCCCCATGATGCACTCGTGGTTACCCGGGCAGACCCGGAAGGTCACCCGCTCGCGCGCAGACTCGGCGGCAAATCCGGCCTCGCCCAGAAGCTGCAGGGCGAGGGTGCGGTCCTCGCCCGAGACGAGGTGCATCTCGATATTCTGGTCGCCGGTCACCATGAGCATCCCGCCACAGTAGTCGCGCGCGATGCCGGCGAGGGTTGCCAGGGTGTGGCAGCTCAGCTCTCCGGCAAAGACGCGTGCCACCAGCCTCAACTCCTGCTGGGGGGCCGGAACCAGGCTCGCGGAGAGGGTCGGGGCGATGGGGAGCTCGTCGAGCACACCCGGCTGCGCGAAGACCATGTCGCGGAAGGCCTGCTCGCCGATCTGGCGCACCAGGAACTTAAGGCGCTTGGGCGGCGGGGTGTTCTCCCGGTAGAGCCGCGCGATGGTCTCGATGAGCGGCAGGAGGCTCTCCTCGGCAACCCCCTGGGCCAAGAGGAACCCCGGCTGCGGCTCGCGTCCGAGCCCCCCGGCGCAGTAGACGTCGAAGCGGTTTTTCCCCTCCGCGCTCCCGGTGCAGACCAGCCCGACGTCCTGGATCAGGTGTCGGCCGCTTGCGGTGTCCGCCTCGATCCCCACCTTGAACTTCTTGGGGAGGTTCTCGAAGCGCGGGTTCCCGGTGAAGTGGCGGTGGATGCGCCGCGCCAGGGCCTCGAGCTCCGGCAGGGCGCTGCTTGAGAGCGAGCCGCAGACCACGCCGCGCACCGCGCCGCCGCAGGCCCCGCGGTTCACCAGCCCCACCGAGGCGAGCTGCACCGCCACCGGGGCGAGGTCCTCCAGGGTGAGCCAGTGCAGCTCGATGCTGCCGCGCGTGGTGAGGTGCACCAGGCCGCGGGCGTAGCGCTCGGCGACCTGCGCCACCTTGAGTGCCTGGTCCGAACTGATGATGCCGGCGGCAAGCTTCACCCGCTGCATGTGGAATTCCTTCTGGCGCTGCGGGTAGATCCCCTCGAGGCGCAGTTTCTGGATATCGATGGTCATCTAGCTCTTTCCTCTCTGGATGCGGCAGACAGCCGGCGCCTTACCCTCGGGTCGGCGGGGCTTCGGCCGCTTGACGATAGCGCCCGATACTACCTTTTCCGGCTCGCCCTGTCACCCCCAAATCTGCATCCAGGAGCACGCACCCCCCCTGGCAAAATAACTTCTACAGCAGCGGCCGCGCGCTGCCGATACCTATGCAAGGCCCCTCTTTTAAGGGAGATACCCGACCTCAACCGACCGATCCGCCGGCAGTTGCCGACCGATCACTTCGGGGCGTCAGCCATGACCATCACTACCAGTAATAACCAGCCGACCATCCTGCTCGTCGACGACAGCTCCTCGGTGCGCAGCTACGTAGCCGAGCTGCTCTCCGGCAAAGGATACCTGGTGCGGCAAGCCAGCGACGGCGCGGCATGCCTCGCGGCACTAGAGCTCGCGCTTCCCGACGTGGTGCTGCTCGACGTGGAGATGCCGGGGATCTCCGGCCTCGAGGTGCTGCAGACCCTGGGGCCTACGCCCAGGCTCTACTCGGTGATCCTCTTCACCACCCAATCCACCCTGGAGCAGATCGTGGCAGGACTCGACCTGGGTGCCGACGACTACGTGGTGAAGCCGTTTCAGGAGGTCGATCTGCTGGCCCGGATCAGGGCCGCCCTGCGCAACGCCCTGCACAAGCGTGCCCTGGCACAGGCCCACCAGGAGACCGACGCGGCCCTATCGCGCCTCAAGCGCGCCCAGCGCAAGCTGGTGGAGCAGGCCAAGATCGGTGCCGTCGGGCGGCTCGCCGCGGGGGCGGCACACCACATCAACAACCCGCTGGGCTTCGTGATGAGCAACCTCGCCACCCTGGAACGCTACACCCAGGCCCTGGACCGCCAGGTAGACGCACTGAGCCGGGAACTGCTCGGCATCAATCCGGGACTCAGGGGCACCCTCGAGGAACTGGAACGGGTGAACCACCTGAAGCAGATCCGCCGCGACCTCCCCGCGCTGTTCGACGAGACTCGCGAGGGAAACCAGCGCATCGCGCTCATCGTGCAGCAACTCGCCCAGCTCGAGGTGGGGCTTGGCAACCAGCGCATGGCCGACCTCGACCTGGTGACTGTCCTGCAGCCGCTGATCCGGATGCTCGACGTTCTGGCTCCCGACGGAACCCGAGTGGAGTGGAAGCAGCCGCACCAGGGGGTCACGGTGCACGGCTCGCTCCCCCTGCTCAACGCCGCCCTGATCGCCCTTTTGAAAAATGCTTGCGAGGCGCTGGGAAGCGAGCCGGGGAACATCGGGGTCGAACTGGTCGCACACCCGGAACTGGCGGAGATCATCATCACCGATTCCGGCCACGGTGTCTCCGACGAGCACCTGCACTCGCTTTTCGACCCCTTCTTCACCACCAAGCCCCCCGAAAGCCACGTCGGGCTGGGGCTCACCATCGCCGAGCGCTTCATCTCCGGCCATGGCGGGCGCATCAGCATCACCAGCGACGGCAACGGCACACGGGTGAGCATCGAGATGCCACGCACCTCCTCGCCCGGGTCCAGCCGGCGCACCTGACGCCGCACCTACCTACCCCTGCGTTTCGACCCGAGATAGCCGTTAAATAGCTCTTACTTCCAGCCAGTTACCGTACAAACCACTCAAGAAGCGGGCGTTTTCCACCGATAGAGGAGCTTGCGGGCAACGGGGCCCGCTCCGTCCGACGCGCGCTGCCTGGGCAGCCGCGGAGAAACCCTGCCATGAGCATCAAGACGAAGATAACCTGGACGGTCTTCCTGCTGGTCGCCTCGCTGACGGTGCTTTTGACCCTGGTCGGCTACCACCTCGCCGAAACCTTCAAGGAGGCGGTGTCCCGGCAGAGCCTCGCCCTGGTCGGCATGGGGGCACGGCACATCGATGAGGACATCGGCAACAGCCAGCAGATGCTCGCCCAGCTGGCCCTGGAATTCACCCCGGAGACGCTCGCGGACCCGCAGCACGCCCAGCGGCTGCTGGACCACGAGGAGACTGCCCGTGCCTTTTTCGACGGGGGGCTGCAGCTGCTCGACCAGGACGGGCGGGTGGTCGCCGCCAGTCCGGCCGTCGCCGGGAAGCGAGGGGCGTCGCTCAAGGGACACGACTACGCCGCCATGGTCCTCGCCACCGGCAAGCCCTACGTATCCAACCCGTACCTCAACGTGCAGACCCCCACGGTCAGCATCGCCGTCGCACTCCGCGACCCGGAGGGTGCCATTACCGGGGTGCTGGCCGGTCACATCAACCTGCTGCGCGGCGGCGGCCTCGCCGACTTCGGGCACCTCGACCTCGGCAAGCACAGCACCTTTTTCCTGATCAGCCGCAACCGCACCGTCATCCTGCACCCGGACCGGCGCCGCGTCCTGACCCGCATCGAGCCGGGAACCTCGCCGGGGCTGGATCTCGCGCTACAGGGGAACCTGAGCGCCCCGGTCCAGGCGGCCAACCAACGGGGAGACCAGGAGATCACCACGGCGCAGGCGCTCAAGAGGGCCGATTGGCTCTACGTGAGCCAGAACCCCCTCTCGGTGCTCTACGCCCCCCTGGAGCGTGCCCGCCTCTGGGCGGCCGTCGTACTGGCATGTACGCTCGGGCTCACCTACCTCGCCCTTTGCTACCTGGTCCGACACGTCACCGCCCCCTTGAGCCGGCTCACCGAGCGCGTGCGTGCCCTCCCGGTATTGCCGGAGCGCGAACACCGCCCGGAACTCGCCGGCGACGAGGTGGAGGCGTTAAGCGGGGCGGTGAGCGAGATGGTCCAGGAGATCGACCTGCGGCTGCGCCAGGGGCGCGAACTGGAGCGGCTGCTCGAGGAGCAGCGCGAGTTCGCCGAAAAGCTGCTGGAAAGCACCTCCACCCCCCTGTTCGCCATAGACACCGGCCACCGGGTCATCATCTGGAACCGCGCCATGGAGGAGCTCACCGGGGTGCGGGCCCAGCAGATGCTGGGGAGCTCCCGGCAATGGCAACCCTTCTACCAGGAGGAACGCCCGACGCTGTGCGACCTCGTACTCGACGACAAGACCGACGAGATCGGCCGTTTTTACCACAGTTACGCCTGCGATGTGGTGATGCACGGCATCGTGCGGGCCGAGGGGCGCTTCGCCAGCCTCGGCGGCCGGGAGCGCTACCTGATCTTCGACGCGGCCCCGGTCCACAAGGAGGGACGGGTGGTCGCGGTTGTGGAGACCCTCTACGACATCACCGCCCGGGTGCGCGCCGAGGAGCAGCTGCGCCTGCTCTCCCAGGCCGTGGAGCAGAGCGCGAGCACCGTGGTGATCACCGACCCGAACGGCACCATAAGCTACGTGAACCGCAAGTTCTGCGAGATCACGGGCTATCAGTTCCCCGAGGCGATCGGACAGAACCCCCGCATCCTGAAGTCGGGGATGCAGGGGCCCGAGCTCTACGCCGAACTCTGGGGGACCATCCGCTCGGGGCGCGAGTGGCACGGCGAACTCCACAACCGGCGCAAGGACGGCACCGCGTTCTGGGAGAAGGTGATCATCTCCCCGATCCTGGACGCTGACGGCCGCATCAGCCATTTCCTGGCGATCAAGGAGGACATAACCGAGCGCAAGCAGACCGAAAGGCGCCTGCAGCAGAAGCAGGCGGAGCTCGTGGTCAAGCACGAGCAGCTTACCGAGCTGTTCCGCCTGGTGGAACGGGGCAAGCGCGAGTGGGAACAGACCCTGGACTGCATCGACGACATGGTTGTCATGGCGGACCGCACCGGCGCCGTGCGGCGCTACAACCGCGCCTTCCAGAGTTTCGTGGGGTACTCGCACCAGGAACTCGGCAACCGGGACTGGCGCGAACTTTTGCGCGAGGCGGGGCTCGGCCTGGAGAGCCTGGAAGGGGGGAGCGGCGAGCTGTTCCATGCCGCCAGCCGGCGCTGGCTCACCCTGAAGACCTACCCCTACGACGAGGGGCGCGGCGAGGTGATCACCCTGCACGACCTGACCCAGATCAAGGAGGTCTCCGAGCAGCTGGCCCAGGCCTTTCAGGAGCTCAAGGCGACCCACTCGCAGCTTTTGCAGCAGGAGAAGATGGCCTCGATCGGCCAGCTGGCGGCCGGGGTGGCCCACGAGATCAACAACCCGATGGGGTTCATCTCCAGCAACCTGGGGACCATGGAGAAGTACCTGCAGCGGCTGGCCGGGTTCCTCGGGCAGCAGTCGGACGCGGTGGCCCAGTGCGCCCCCGAGGCGCTCAGGGAGGAGCTGGCCCGGGCCAGGCGCAGCTTCAAGGTCGACTACATCCTCTCCGACGCCGCCAGCCTGCTCAGCGAGTCGCAGGAGGGGGCCGACCGGGTGCGGCGCATCGTGCAGAACCTGAAGAGCTTCTCCCGGGTGGATGACACCCAGGCGACCTACGTCGACCTCAACGAGTGCCTGGAGAGCACCATCTCCATCGCCTGGAACGAGCTCAAGTACAAGACCACCCTGAACCGGGACTACGGCACGCTCCCCCAGGTGAAGTGCCTGCCCCAGCAGCTCAACCAGGTGTTTTTGAACATCCTGGTGAACGCGGCCCACGCCATCGAGAAGCAGGGGGGGGTAACGGTGACCACCCGCGCCGAGGGGGAGCGGGTCAGCGTCGCCATAGCCGACACCGGCTGCGGCATCCCCGAGGAGATCCGCGGCCGGATCTTCGAACCGTTCTTCACCACCAAGGAGGTGGGGAAGGGGACCGGCCTGGGGCTCTCCATAAGCTACGACATCATCAAGAAGCACGGCGGGAGCATTGAGGTGGAGAGCGAACCCGGCAAGGGGACCACCTTCACCGTCTGGCTCCCCGTGGAGGGGGTGACCACATGAACCAGACCCGGATCGTCTGCGTGGACGACGAGCGCAACGTGCTGCGCTCCCTTGAGCGGATCTTTATGGACGACGATTACGAGATCCTCAGCGCGGGCTCCGGCGAGGAGGGGCTGCGCCTTTTGGCGGAGACCCCGCAGGTGCAGGTGGTGATCTCGGACTACCGGATGCCGGGGATGAACGGGGTGGAGTTCCTGCGCGAGGTCTTCAGTCGCCACCCGGACACCATCAGGATCGTGCTCTCCGGCTATGCGGACACCGCATCGGTGGTGGCGGCCATAAACGAGGGGAAGATCTACAAGTTCATCCCCAAGCCCTGGAACGACGACGAGCTGCGCATGACGGTCGCCACGGCGCTGGAGCACTTCGCCAGCCGCCGCAAGAACGTGCAGCTAACCGAGGAGCTGCGGCTGCGCAACGAGGAGCTCAGGGAATTAAATGCGAACCTCGAGGCGCTGGTGCAGGAGCGCACCCGGGAACTCCAGCAGCAAAACCGGGAGCTCTGGCACGCCAGGAACGTGCTCGAGCAGCTCCCCTACGGGGTACTCGGGGTAAGCGGCGGGATCCTGGTACAGGCAAACCACGAGGCATCCCTGCTCCTGGGGCTCGACCGGGCAGCGGCACTCGGGCGCCCTGCCGAGGAAGCGCTGCCACAGGAACTGGTCGGCCTGCTCGGCTGCATCTCGGCCTGTTCCTGCGGCTACCAGACCCTCAGCGTCGCCGGCTGCGAGCTCACCGTGAAAGGGCTCGCCATGCGGGAGGACGCCCCGGCCGGCATCGTCCTCACCCTCATGCGCAAGGGAATCTGCTAACCCGTCGGGACGGTCCCGGCCAACGCCACGCAACCTGGAGAGCATCGGCATGAACGTCCAGCTACCCGACATCCCGCGCAAGGTGCTGCTCGTCGACGACGAGGAGAACATCCTGCGTTCCATCACCCGGCTGCTCCTCGAGGACGACGACCTCGAGGTGGTCACCGCCACCTGCGGCACCGAAGGGCTCGAGCTCCTCAAGGCCCACCCCGACGTCGGGCTGATCCTCTCGGACCAGCGCATGCCCGGCATGAGCGGCGCGGAGTTCCTGCAACAGGCGCGCGAGGTAGCCCCCGAGGCGGTGCGCATGGTGCTGACCGGCTATGCCGACATGGCTGCCACCGTGGACGCCATCAACAAGGGGGGGGCGTCACGCTACATCACCAAGCCCTGGGACGATGAGATGCTGCGCCACGCCGTCCTGGAGGGGCTGGAGCAGTACCTGCTGGTGCAACGCAACCGCCAGCTCAGTGCCCTGGTGGAGCGCCAGAACCAGGAGCTCTCGGCCTGGAACCAGAACCTCAAGGGGCGGGTCCTGGAGCAGACCTCCACCATCCGTCAGCAAAACGAGAAGCTCAGCGAGCGCCACCGGCAGATCGAGCGGGCCTTCCGCCAGACCCTGGTCGCCTTCTCCCGGCTCATCGAGCAGCACTCGAGCCGGCTTCAGGAGCACACCACCCAGGTCACCGAACTGGCGACGGAACTCGCCCAAGCGCTGGGGCTCGACCCCGGAGAGGTGGAGACCATCCGGACCGCCGCACTGCTGCACGACATCGGGGTGATCGGGATCGCCCCGGAGATCCTGGAAAAGCACCCCGGACTGCTGAGCGCCGAGGAGACCCGCATCTTCTTGCAGCATGCGGTACGCGGCCAGGCGGCGGTTGACGAGGTGGAGGAACTCAGGGAGGCCGGCGTACTGATCCGGCACCACCATGAGCGTTACGACGGGACCGGGTTCCCCGACCGGCTGGCCGGCAGCAACATCCCGCTGGGCGCCAGGATCCTCAGCTGCGCCGACTTCATAGACCGTCAGATCGACAAGCAGCGCGGCGAGGCTGCCGTGAACTTCGTGCTGGAGAGGGCGCGCCGCGAACTGGGGCATCAGCTCGACCCGGGGCTCTTCCTGCTTCTGGAGCCCTTGGTGCGCGCCCGCTACCTGCCGGGACGTTCGGCCCAGGCGGAAGCCGCAGAGCGGGAACTCCCCCCCGGGGAGCTCGAGCCGGGCATGTTTTTGACCCGGAACCTGGTGAGCGGCTCGGGGGCGCTGCTGCTCGCCAAGGGAACCTGCATGGACGAGCGCAAGATCGGGAGCGTCAGGCATCTCTACCACAGCGACCCGCCCCCCTGCGGAGTCTTCGTCAGTTTCCGCCCCGAGGACGCCGCTCCGAGTCCAGCCCCCCCCGAGGATCCGCTGGAGCTGGAGCTGGAGCTGCGCCCCAGGGACCTCGTCGAGGGGATGTGCACCACCCGCAACCTGTACAGCGGCACCGGGCTGCTCCTGTTGACCGCGGGGACCCCGCTGGACGCGAAAAAGATCGTTTCAGTCAAGCGCTACTACCAGATCGACCCCCCGCCCGGTGGGGTCTTCGTCACCAGGCCGGAGAGTTGACCGGCCGCCGGCACAGCGGCCGGCGCCGTTTGGGCCGCAACGCCTCAGGAGGAAACCAGATGCAGACAACGTGCAAGGTACTGATCGTGGACGACGAGCCACACGTGATCTCGGCCCTGAAGCGGGCGCTCGTCGAGGAGCCGTACCTGGTGATCGGCGCGGGGGGGGGTGAGGAGGCGCTGCGGCTTTTGCAGGAGCAGCCGGTCCAGGTGGTCATCTCCGACGAGATGATGCCCGGGATGGACGGCGTCGAATTCCTGCGCCAGGTGAAGCTTGGCTACCCGGAGACCATCCGGATCATGCTGACCGGCCATGCCAGCATCCAGTCGACCATGCAGGCGGTCAACTGCGGCGAGATCTACCGGTTTTTCACCAAACCGTGGGAGGAGCTCCAGATCAAGCTCGCCATCCGGGGGGCCCTGGAGAAGTACGAGCTGGAACGGGAGAACCGCCGGCTGTTGCAGACGGTGCGGCGCCAGTCCCAGGAGCTCAAGCACCTGGAACAGAGCTTCCCCGGCATCTCCGCGCTGCGCCGCGACGCCCGCGGAGCGATCCGCCTGGAGACCGAGGTCTCCGACGAGGAGATCGCCCGGACCATCGCCGAGTGCAACGCACTGGCACCGTGAAAAAGCGGACCGCTCCAGCGGCATCCGGGATCCCGGCATATACGGCAGGAGGAAGGACCATGGCAGGTCTCCCCCGATGGAAGGGATGGTTGGCGGCAGTTGCCGCGCTGTTCACACTGGGCATTCCCACGGCCCCCGGGGCGCAGGAACCCTTCGTGGTCGGGGTGGCCCCGCACACCAGCGCGCGGGTCATCGTCCAGATGTACCAGCCGCTGCGCCGGTACCTGGAGAGCGCTCTCAGGCAGCCGGTGGAGATCGTCACCGCCACCGACTTCACCGAATTCGCCCGCGCCGGGATGAAGCAGTCCTACGACCTGGCCATCACCACGGCGCACCAGGCGCGGCTTCTGGAGAAAGACGCGCACTACCTGCCGCTGTTCACCTACCGGGCCGAGTTCCGCGCCGTGGTGATCGTCGCGGCCCAGGGTCCGATCCGCAGCCCCGCGGACCTCGAGGGGCGCGGGGTGCTTGGGCTGAGCGCGACCTCGCTGGTCACCCTCTGGGGTGAAAAGTGGCTGAGGGACCGGCGCCTTTCCTCGGTGCCGGTGCGCTACGTAAGCGCCTCGGACAGCGTCGCCCATCTGGTACTCGCCGGGGAGGCGGCGGCCGGCTTCACCTCCCGGTCCAACTTCGATATGCTCGCCCCCGCCGTACGGTCCCAGCTGCGCGTCCTGGCCAGCAGCCCCCCGATTCCCGGCCGGGTCTACCTGCTGGGAGCCCGTCAGGCCCCCCGCCAGGCGGCGATCGACGAGGCGCTCTGGAGCTTCGCCGCCTCCCCGGAAGGGAGGCGCTACTTCGAGACTCACAAGCTCGGGGGGTACCGTAGACTGCGCCCCGGAGAGCTCCCTTCCATGGAACACTTCGCCGACGAGGTGCGCCGGGAGTTGAAGAAGGCGAGGCCATGAGACTCTCCCCGTGGCGCACGGTGCGCGGCAAGCTGATCGTCTTGGCGATCGGCGTCGAGCTGGTCATGCTCACCATCATGGTGGCCAACAGCCTGAGACTTTTGCACCGGGCGATGACCGAACAGGCGCGCTGGCAGGCGGAGGAGATGGCGCCGGTGCTGAAGGCGGCGCTCACCGCCCCCCTGGTGCAGCGGGACTACGCGACGGTACAGGCGGTGATCGACGAAAGCCGGTCGGTCGGGGGTGTGAAGTACATCGCCGTATTGGACCGCTTCGGGAAAAGGGTCGCCGGTAGCGGCTGGCCCGGGTCCCTCCCCTTACCGTCGCCCAGCAAGGATTTCCCGCTCTTCGGGGGGGGAGCCGACGAGGACTACCACGTGGAGAGCCCCATCTCCCAACAGGGAGAGCCGCTGGGGACCCTCCACTTCGGGCTGGACCTCTCCCAGATCTTCACGGCGCGCAAGCTGCTGCTCACCCAGGGTGGGAGCATCGCGGTGCTCGAGCTGGTGCTCTCCTCCATCATCATGATGTTGATCGGTTACTGGCTGACCCGGCACCTAACACCTTTGGCCCAGGCAAGCCTGGAGGTGGCCGAGGGGAACCTGACCCCGGCGCCGCTCCCCGAGGGGGTGGACGACTTGGGGCGGCTGGGGGCCGCCTTCAATACCATGTCGCGCGCCATCGCCGAGCGGGTGCGCGAGCTGACCCAGGCCAAGGAGGCCCTGCTGGTGAGGGCCGAGGAGCTGGAACAGCTGAACCGGACCCTGGAAAGCCGGGTGCAGGAAGAGGTCGCCAAGAACCGCGACAAGGACAAGTTCCTGATGCAGCAAGAGAAGATGGCCTCCCTGGGGCAGCTGGCGGCCGGGGTTGCCCATGAAATCAACAATCCCATGGGATTCATCACCAGCAACCTTGGGACGTTGCAGAAGTACCTGGGGCGGCTTGCGGAGTACCTGGAGAGCCAGGAGCAGGCGCTGCGGGAGACAGGAGACCAGGAGCGGCTGGAGGGATTGCGGACGCTGCGCGTTAGGCTGAAGATCGACCGAATCCTCGCCGACGCGGGGGAACTGATCGAGGAGTCGCAGGAGGGGGGGAGCCGGGTAAGGCGCATCGTGCAGGACTTGAAGACCTTCTCCCGGCTGGACCAGCCGGAGAGTTCCCCTGTGGACCTCAACGAGTGCATCGAGACCACCATCAACATCGCCTGGAACGAGATCAAGTACGTGGCGGTGCTGAAGCGGGAGTACGGCGAGCTGCCGCAGGTGCAGTGCCATCCGCAGCAGATAAACCAGGTGCTGCTCAACCTGATGGTCAATGCGGCGCAGTCGCTTGATGGACAGGGTGAGATCACCATCCGGACCTGGAGCGAGCCGGGGAGCGTCTTCGTGGCTGTCAGCGACACCGGCCGTGGGATCCCCGAGGCAATCCGGGGGCGCATCTTCGAGCCGTTCTTCACCACCAAGGAGGTGGGACAGGGGACCGGGCTCGGGCTCTCGATCAGCTACGATATCGTGAACAAGCACCGCGGAGAGATCACCGTGGAAAGCACGCCGGGGACGGGTAGCACCTTCACGGTGCGCCTGCCGGCCATTCCGGAGCCCGCCAACGACGCCGAGCCCCCGGTTTCAGCGGACGGCCCTCCCCCGAAACCGCTGCACGGACTCACCGCAGTCGAACGACTTCCCCAGTAAGGTCTCTCGCCCCAAGCTGTTGGAGTTCCCCCCCTGCGTACCTCGATGAAATCCCGCCGACATTACCACCAGCGCCAGAGCGCCAGGACCAGGACGATCAAAAAGACGATGGTCAGGTTCATGTAGGCCATGAAGAAGAACACCCGCTCGTGCAGCGGAGCCTTGCGCTCCCCCTCGGCTATGAGCGTGCCGACCTCGGGCAACCCCAAAACCTTGTCCTCGCCGTGCGGCGCCAGGTCGAGGGCCTGGGTCAGATCCATCCCCGCATTGTGCCGCCCCATGTGCACCCCCTGCTTCCAGAGCCGGCTCGCGGTGGCATCGTAGATCTTCCCGTGGTAGGCGAAGTACGCCGGGCGCCCTTCCTTGCCGTCGTAGCTCGCCAGCTGATCGGCAGTGAGCTCTCCGCCTGCGGGGAGCTGAGCGTCACCGCTGCGTTTCTTCGCCTTGAGCTTGGGCCCGATCACCGCCACCACGTAGGCCGCCGTGAGCACCATGACCAGGTAGAGCGAGACCTTCACCAGGAGCAGTATCCCGAAGCGGGTGTGCAGCAGCGTGTCGAGGGAATCGACCCTAAACCGGGTGAGCACCGCACCGGTGACCGCCATGACCGCCATGGACAGGACGCCGACCCGCACCTCGCCGCGCGGCAACCCTCCCGCGGCGTAGGCCGGTTTGAGGACCAGGTGCACGTACAGGATGGTGCCGAACCAGAGGATGGCGGTCAAGAGGTGGAGGTACCCCGCCACGAAGCGGACACCCTTCGCCACCGGCGACACCTGGGCCGGCGCAGCCTTGGCGGTGAGCGACGCGGCAAACTCTTTGCCGGCAGGGGTCAGTTCGCCACCGCCCCCGGGATCGAGGTGGCAGACGGCGCAGGCCTTGCCGGTCTGTTTGGCGTAGGCTTCGGTGGCGTGAGCTGCCAGGGGGTGGCAGTACAGCACAAGAAGGAATAGAGCACAAGTCCATAGAGTTTTCATGGGGGAAGATATACCGTTTACGGGTTGGAAAGTCAAACCTGTCCGTCTCTGGATGGAGCGCCGGATTGTGAGCAAAAAAAACGCTCCGCACTGTGTGCAGCGGGAACCAGATTCTGTCTCCCGGCGCCCTCGGCCATTGAAAACAGTATGCATACCCGCTACAATGTCTTCTTTCGCGTAAGAGTTGCCGATCCAGATTGCGGCGACCCAGCATCACCTGACGCGCTTCCCATTCCAGATACCCGACGAGGACCCCGCCATGCATGAGAACCAGCACCGGACCATCCACCAGAAAGATTACAGCGTCCCCGATTACCTGATCGACACGGTAGAGCTGGACTTCGACCTGGCGCCCGAGTGCACCCGGGTGCTCTCCCGCCTGACCCTGCACCTGAACCACGACACCGGTAACGGCCAGCGCCCGCTGGTTCTGAACGGCGACGACCTGAAACTGGTGAGCCTGAAGCTGGACGGGGTGGAGCTTCCCACGGAGTACTACCAGGTTACCGACCAGCAGCTCAGTATCCCCGACCTCCCCGAGCGCTGCACCCTGGAGATCGGCACCGAGATCAACCCGGCGGCCAACAGCGCCCTCTCCGGCCTCTACGCCTCGGGTCCCATGCTCTGCACCCAGTGCGAGGCGGAAGGGTTCCGGCGCATCACCTACTTCCTGGATCGCCCCGACGTGATGGCGATCTACACGGTGACGCTCAAGGCGGACAAGAAAAGCTGCCCGGTCCTTCTGGCAAACGGCAACCGTACCGCCCAGGGCGAGCTTCCCGAGGGGCGACACTACGCAACCTGGCACGACCCCTTCAAGAAGCCGAGCTACCTCTTCGCCCTGGTGGCCGGTGACCTGGTGCATAAGGCCGGGACCTTCACCACCTGCTCGGGCCGCACCGTGAACCTGGAGATCTACGTCGAGGAGAAGAACCGGGACAAGTGCGACCACGCGCTTCTTTCTCTCAAGCGCGCCATGCAGTGGGACGAGGAGGAGTTCGGCCGCGAATACGACCTGGACACCTACATGGTCGTGGCGGTGGACGACTTCAACATGGGGGCCATGGAGAACAAGGGGCTCAACATCTTCAACTCCCGCTACGTGCTGGCGAGTCCGGAGAGCGCCACCGACGCCGACTACCAGGCGATCGAGGAGGTGATCGGCCACGAGTACTTCCACAACTGGACCGGCAACCGGATCACCTGCCGCGACTGGTTCCAGCTCTCCTTGAAAGAGGGGCTCACCATCTACCGCGACCAGGAGTTCTCCGCCGACATGCAGTCGCGCCCGGTGAAGCGGATCGAGGACGTGAAGCTCCTCAGGAGCTCCCAGTTCGCCGAGGACGCCGGGCCGCTCGCCCACCCGGTGCGCCCCGAGAGCTACGTGGAGATCAACAACTTCTACAGCATGACGGTCTACCACAAGGGGGGCGAGGTGATCCGCATGCTGCGCACCCTTTTGGGCAAGGAGGGGTTCCGCCGCGGGATGGACCTCTACTTCGAGCGCCACGACGGCCAGGCGGTCCGGGTCGACGAGTTCGTCCAGGCGATGGCCGACGCCGGCGGTCGCGACCTCACCCAGTTCATGCGCTGGTACGACCAGGCCGGCACCCCGGTGTTGAGCATAAGCGACAGCTACGACGAGGCCGCCAAGACCTACACCTTGACCGTCAGCCAGAGCTGCCCGCCCACCCCGGGCCAGCCCGAGAAGCTCCCCTTCCACCTCCCCTTGGCGCTCGGGCTTTTGGAGCGCGGCGGCCGCGAAATACCGCTGCGCCTTTCCGGCGAGGGGGCGGCCGGCGGCACCAGCCGCGTGCTGGAAGTGACCGAGGCGAGCCAGAGCTTCAGCTTCCTCGACGTCCCGTCCCGGCCGGTCCCGTCGCTGTTGCGCAACTTCTCGGCTCCCGTCAAGGTGCAGTACCCCTATAGCGACGAGGACCTGATGCTCCTCATGGCGCAGGACAGCGACCCCTTCCAGCGCTGGGAGGCCGGCCAGATCCAGGCGGTGAAGCTGATCTGCGGGCTGGTCGCGGATATCCAGGCGGGGCGACCGCTTGTCGTGAGCGAGCCGTTCATCGCGGCCTTCGGGAAGCTCTTGGCCGACCTGGACCAGGACAGCGCGTTTCTGGCCGAGGCGCTCACCCTTCCGGCGGAGAGCTACCTGGCCGAACAGCTTGAGGTGATCGATCCCGAGGCGATCCACCAGGCCCGGGAGTTCGTGCGCAGCACCCTGGGCGAGCGGCATTGGGACCTCTTCCTGGCCGCCCGGGAGAAGTGCGTAGCGCGAGAGCCTTACCACCCCGACGACGGCCTCTCCGGGTGTCGGAAGCTGAAGAACCTGAGCCTCTCCTACCTGATGGCCACCGGCAAGCAGCAGGCGATCGAGTTGGGGATGCGCCAGTTCGAGAGCGCCGACAACATGACCGACAGCCTGGGCGCCCTGTCGCCGCTTTCCAACTGCGACTGCCCGGAACGCAGCCAGGCGCTCGCCGCCTTCTACCAGTGCTGGCAGGGGGATCGCGGGGTGATCGACAAGTGGTTCACCCTGCAGGCGACCTCCCGGCTACCCGGCACGCTCTCCGAGGTGCTGGCGCTCCTCGAGCACCCCGACTTCGACCTGCGCAACCCGAATCGGGCCCGCTCGCTGATCGGCGCCTTCAGCCAGGCGAACCAGGTCCGCTTCCACGAGAAAAGCGGCGCGGGCTATAGCTTCCTCGCCGACCAGATCCTCAAGCTGAACAGCATGAACCCGCAGATCGCGGCGCGCCTGCTCACCCCCTTCAGCCGCTGGCGGCGCTTCGACCCCTCCCGGCAGGAGCTCATGAAACAGCAATTGCAGCGCATCCTCGCGGAGCCCGGGCTGGCGCGTGACGTCTACGAACTGGCGGCTAAGAGTCTCTAGGGATGGTGGTCCGTCGGCAGGTAGCGGCGGGAAAGAAGGAGCATGGAGAATTTCGTACTGATCGGCGTGTTTGTCCTTTTGGGGATGCTGTTCCGGCGCCTGGAGGCATTCCCCAAGGACACCCCGCAGGTCTTCAACATGTTTGCCATCTACGTGTCGATGCCGGCGCTCATCCTGCTCAAGGTGCCGGAGATCGCCCTGAGCCCGGCGGCCCTGGTGCCGCTCCTGGTACCGTGGGGCATGCTGGTCTTTTCGGCGGGGCTCGTGCTGCTCGCGGCGCGCATCTGGCGCTTTTCCCGCGAAGTGGTGGGGGTGCTGCTGCTCGCGGTCCCCATGGGAAACACGGCCTTTCTCGGCATCCCCATGGTGCAGGCCTTCTTCGGCCCTGCGGGATTGCCGAACCTCATCATCTACGACGAGCTGGGGACCATGCTGATCTTCACGAGCTACGGCTCGGTGATCCTCCCCCTGTACGGCAAGGAGGGGAAGCTCGACGTCGGCGGGATTGTGCGCCGCCTGGTCCTCTTCCCGCCCGCCATCGCCCTGGTGCTCGGTTTTCTGCTGCGCCCCTGGCCCTACCCGCCGGCGCTCGCCCAGGGGCTGCACAACGTTTCGCTCTCGCTGGTCCCCCTGGTGATGACCGCGATCGGCTACCAGCTCAGCTTCAGGCTGCGCCCCAAGGTCTTCAAACCGCTCTGCGTCGGGCTTGCCATCAAGCTTTTGGTCGCCCCGATGAGCGCCCTTGCGCTGGGGCGCCTTTTGGGTGCCGCCGGACCGGCTTTCGAGGTCTCGGTGCTGGAGGCCGGGATGCCCCCCATGGTCACCGCAGCGGCACTCGCCGTAATCGCCGGCATGGATGCCGAGCTCTCGGTCGCCCTGGTGGGAGCCGGCATCCTGCTCGCCTTCGGCAGCGTCCCCCTCATCTATGCCCTCATCCACCTCACCCGCTGAACGTCATGCCTTAATTCCGGCGACTCTCAGGATCACCTGCCAGGCATCCGCGGTCACCGGCTGCACCGAGAGCCGGCTGCGGTTCATAAGCGGCAGCTGGGCCAGTTCCGGGATCTCCTTCAGCTCGTTCAGGGTCACCGCGCGGGGGAGCTCGCGTACGAAGCGCACATCCACCATGAACCAGACCGGCTTTTCCGGCGTGGAGCGCGGGTCGAAGTACTTGCTCTGCGGGTCCCAGGCGCTGAAGTCCGGATAGCCACCGCGCACCACCTCGGCGATGCCGACGATTGCCGGCTCCGCGATGTTACTGTGGTAGAAGAAGACCTGGTCGCCCACCTTGATCTCGTCGCGCAGGAAGTTGCGCGCCTGGAAGTTGCGCACCCCGTCCCAGTGCTCGGTGGCGCCGGGGCGCTCCTTGAGATCGGCGAGGGAAAAGCTGGAGGGTTCAGACTTGAAGAGCCAGTAGCGTGGTTCGGACATGGGACCTCCTCAAAAAGGGCTGCACTTCCTGCAGCAGTTCATAGCAGCTTTAGGAAGAAAGTTGAACTGATTTCCTACCTCAGCGGGATCTCGTCATTTTCTGTTCCGCTTGTCCCTCACCCACCTGAGCAGCTCAGGTAACTCCATGGTGTTGAGCACGTCCCCCTTTTCCAGCCAGCCGCGCTGGGCCACCGAGATCCCGTAGTGGAAGGTATCGAACTGGCTCACGCTGTGCAGATCGGTGCTGATGGCGAGCCTCACCCCCAGCTCCTTGGCCCTTTTCACCGCCAGGTCGTTCAGATCCAGGCGCATCGGGTAGCAGTTGATCTCGAGCGCGGTCCCGGTGTCGCGTGCCGCCCGCAGTACCGCCTCGAGGTCGAGCGGGTAGGCCTCGCGCTCCCCGAGGACCCGGCCAGTGGGGTGCGCGATCACCGAGACGAAGGGGTTCTGCATCGCCGCGATCAGGCGCGCGGTGAGCTGTTCGCGGGTCTGGGTAAATCCGGAGTGGATCGCCGCCACCACGACGTCCAGCCGCTTGAGCACCTGGTCCGGGAAATCGAGGCTCCCGTCGAGCCCGATGTCCATCTCGGTGCCGCGCAAGACCCGGAAATCCGTGAGCTCCCGGTTCAGCGCCGCCACCTCCTCGCCCTGCTCCATGAGCCGCTCCACGGTGAGCCCGCGTGCCACCCCCAGGGATTTGGAGTGATCGGTGAGCGCCAGGTAGCTCAGGCCGTGCGCCCGTGCCGCCTCGACCAGTTCCGGGAGGTGATGCCCGCCATCGCTCCACCTGGAGTGCACGTGCAGGTCGCCGCGCAGCTCGGCCAGCTGAACGAGATCGGGCAAGCTACCGGCGAGCGCCGCCTCGATCTCGCCGCGGTCCTCGCGCAGCTCCGGCACGATGTAGGGGAGTTCCAAGAGCCGGTACACCTCTATTTCCTCGCCCCCTCCCAACCGCTCATCGTCCTCGACCCGGAAGATGCCGTACTCGTTCAGCTTCAGGCCGCGCTTCACCGCCATCTCCCTCAGGCGCACGTTGTGGTCCTTGCTTCCGGTGAGGTAGGCAAGCGCCGCGCCGAAGGAGTCCGGCTCCACCACGCGCAGGTCCACCTGCACCCCGGGCCTTATGACGATGCTGGAGCGGGTCACCCCGTGCATGGTCACGGCCTCCACCTGGGGGAGGTTCACGAAGGCCTCCATCACGCTTCGCGGGTCGGGCGAGGTCGCCACCAGGTCGATGTCCTTGATGCTCTCCCTGCGGCGCCTGATGCTCCCGGCCACCTCGATGCGGTCCACCGGGGCGCGCTCCCTGAGCGCCGCCACCAGGTCCCAGGCCGCCGGCAGCATGCGCCCGAGCGGCTGGCGCTCGCGGCCGCGCTTCAGCGCCGCAATCCCCTTGAGGATGTTCTCCTCGGTCTTCTCCTGGATGCCGCGGATCCCGGCCAGGCGGTGCTCGGCGGCCGCAAGTTCCAGCTCCTCGAGGCTTGCCACCCCCAGCTGCTGGTGGATTGCCTTGGCGGTCTTCGGCCCCAGTCCCGGCACGGCCATGAGCGAGAAGACCCCGGCGGGGACCTCCTGTTTCATCCGCTCGAAGAGCTCCATGCTGCCGGTCGCCAGGTACTCCTCGATGCGCGCCGCGAGATCCGCCCCGATCCCCGGGATCTCGCGCAGCTCCTTGCGGGAGAGCCCGGCCAGGTCCCGGCTCAGCCCCTCCAGGTTCAGGGCGGCCCGACGGTAGGCCCTGATCTTGAACGGGTTCTCTTCCCTGATCTCCATGATGTCGGCAATCTCGCCAAAGATCCTGGCAATTTCCCTGTTCTTCATGGCTCGCCTCCTGCCGCGCCGAACCCTCGCGGTCTGACCCCAGTATAGCAATTTTCGCATGGGTTCCGGGAGCTTCGATGACGGCCCCCGTCATTACGAGCAACAAAGTGCTGTGCTCAGAATGCAAAAGAAGGTATAAGGAGGGTCCAGCGCTTCTCTCCTAAAGTTTCCCACGCGTTGTCCCGATGAGCAGTACTGGCAACCAGTTTCCTGGTTGTACTAACAGCGTCGACCAAGGTAAGCCATGACAGAACAGCGAATGTTTCACCGGGTGCGCATGACAGAGACCTGCTCTCTCAGCTTCCAGAGCACCCTCTATCATGGCCAGCTTGACAACATCTCCTTGAACGGAGCGGTGGTGAGCTTCGCTGAACCAGTCACCATTCCGGTCGGCGCCATCTGCCTGTTGACCGTGTACCTGAAGGAAACCGCACAACTCAGGCTCAATATCGAAGTGATCCACTGCAACAACGCCATGATCGGCATGCGCTTCGTCCCCTTGGACGAGGCGGGTCAGCACCAATTGCTCGACCTGGTGCAGCGCTTCAGCACCGAACCCGAGAAACTTGCCTCGGAGCTCGACATCCTCAAGTGGCAGATCGCCAACTACCTGCGCGCCTCCTGAGGGGAACCGCAAGGGGGAACCGGCACCTGAGGTACCAGTCCCCACGTCTGTGGATAACGGCGGGAAAAGCTGTTCAAGAACTGTGGATGGCGTGTGGATTCGCAGGTGCCGTCCCGCCTCAGGCCCGGCAGCCGCACTAAAAGAAAGGTCGTGTCTCCGGCTCTGCACGCTGCGACACGACCTTTTTCTGTTGATAACTCCACGAGGGGAACCTCGGGGGAGGCCGCCCCCGAGCACTCCCCGTTTCTGTGGATAACCCCGGTAAAAGCTGTGCACGGGCTGTGGACGGGGTGTGGAGGACCGGCCCCGCGTTTCCCCCCACATGCCGGTCCCCACCGACAAAAAAGGCCGTGCCCCGGTTGTACACCGAGACGCGGCCTTTTTCTGTTGATAACTGCACTCTTCAGGCTAGCGCCCCGCCTGGTCCCCCCAGAGCTCCTTGAGCCGGTGGTCCCGCCCGCAGCTGGTGCGGTAGTAGCGATAGCGCAGCGGGTTTTTCTTGTAGTAGTGCTGGTGGTACTCCTCGGCGGGATAGAAGGTGCCGGCCGGCACGATCTCGGTCTGGATCGGTCCCGGCAGGCGCCGGCTTTGCTCCAGGGCCGTCTTGGAGGTGAGCGCCAGGCGCCGCTGCTCCTCGTTGTGGTAGAAGATGGCGGTCCGGTACTGGTGCCCGACGTCGCAGAACTGGCGGTCCTTCACCGTGGGATCCACGTTGTGCCAGTAGCGCTCCAAAAGCTTCTGGTAGCTGATTTTAGCCGGATCGTAGAGCACCTGCACCGATTCGGCATGCCCGGTCCCTCCTGCCGAAACCTCCTCATAGGTCGGGTTCTTCTTCTGCCCCCCCGTGTAACCGGAGGTAACCGAGACCACCCCCTTAAGTTCGTCGAACGGGTGTTCCATGCACCAGAAACAGCCACCCGCGAAGGTTGCCAGTTGCAGCGGAGCGGCCGGCCCCTTCCCGGACTCCGCGGCGCCGGCCGGCTGGACGATACACAAGCTCGCCAGGATCAGTCCCACGAGCGTCATCGCTTTCATGTTCCCTCCTCGGCAGGTCCCCCTGCCCCAGCTCCCGAACCGCCACACAAGCGGCTACTTGGCTGTCGGCACGAAGCTGAGTGCCGCCGAGTTCATGCAGTAGCGCAGCCCGGTCGGTTTGGGCCCGTCATCGAACACGTGCCCCAGGTGTCCGCCACAGCGCCGGCAGAGAACCTCAGTACGGGTTGAAAAGAAGCTGCGATCGACCTCGGTCTTCACGTTTTCCGGGGCAATCGGCTTGGTGAAACTGGGCCAGCCGGTGCCGGATTCGAACTTGTCCTCGGAGCGGTACAGGTCGAGGCCGCACCCGGCGCAACGGTAGACGCCGTGCTCGTGGTTGTTCGCGTACTTGTTGCTGAAGGGGCGCTCGGTCCCCTTTTCGCGCAGGACGTGATACTGCTCGGGAGACAGCATCTTCCGCCACTCTTCCTTGGTTTTTACCACCTCGTCACTCATGACATAGCTTCCTTTTTCTGCCGAATAGACTCTGATCCGTGCCGCTGCGTCAGCACTGCTGGTCATGAAGGCGCCGTTTCCTGAGAAAAGGACTAGCGCGGTGATGCCCAGCAACAGCAGCCCGGTTAAAAGTGCCGCATATCTCATCCTCGCCTCCTTTGTTCTGCCGGCTCACTCCAGCAGCAGGCATAACATGCAGGTATAAGAATATCACACCGGCATCAAATCTACACGCCCCTGTCAGACTCACCCCCGAGCTGCCACTCGAGGGTTTCACTGTCAGTATTCCAGGCACCGGCATACCGGTCACCAAGGTTCCCTCGAACAAGAAGTCACCCGGCCGAATCGGGTCCCGGGTTCTCTCTTGACAGAGCAAACTTCACCTAGTTGCTTGTGCACGCGCGACAGATTGTTATAATGCTTTAATATTTGTCAGTACCGCCTACAACACGGCAGCTACGCCGCGCGTAGCAAGGAGGTGGCACCGTGGGTTCCCTGACGCAACTCTTCGTTTTCCTTGCCGGACTCATCTTGGGCCTCGCGCTTCTCCCCGCCTTGCGGCGCACCCTGAAAAGCATGGGCGCGCAGCAACTGCGCGAGGTCTTCGAGCGCCTGCTCCCGGTCGCCCAATTAGGCACGGTCCCGCCGTTCGACAAAAAAGAGGCGCTGATCGAGCCGCTTTCCCCCGATCCCGCCAGCCACCCGGTGGACCCCCGCGAGCAGCAGATCAACGACTCGGCCCAGGCGGTGCGCAGCATCCTGCTCATCCTGACCGCGGTCATCGAGCGCACCGAGCAGGCGGCGAGCGAGTCCTCGCAGGCGCTCAAGAAACTGCGGGAGAGTTTTGACCGGGCCGGGCTCCCCGCGGAGGTCGCCGCCGCAACCTCGCGGCTCACCGAGCAGATCGACCGGATGATCTCCAACAACGCAAGCCTCCGGGAAAAGCTCGCCAGCTCGCAGAAGATCCTCTCGGCACAGCAGCGCCAGATCGAGATGCTGCGCACCGCGGTGTTGGTGGACGGCATGACCAGGCTCGCCAACCGCAGCTACTTCGACGACAAGCTGGCCGAGATGCTCAGGCTGCGCCAGCGCTACGACGAGAGCTTTTTCCTGATCATCCTCGACGTCGACCACTTCAAGTCGATCAACGACACCCACGGTCACCAGGCGGGCGACCTGATCCTGAAGGGGGTAGCGCAGCAGATCCGTACCACGCTCAGGGAGAGCGATTTCGTGGCGCGTTTCGGCGGCGACGAATTCGCCGTGATCCTGATCAAGTCGACCCCGCAGGCAGCCGAGGCGGTGGCCCTGAAACTCTGCGCCGGCGTGCGCGAGCGCCGCTACGCCTTTGAAAACGTCGGCATAACGGTGACGCTCTCCATCGGCGCCGCCGAGGCAACCGAGTTCGACACCGTGGAAAGCCTGGTAGAGCGGGCAGATGCCGCCCTGTACCGGGTCAAGGAAGGGGGACGAAACGGCGTATTTTTCGCCGAAAACCCGGTCTCCGGTCTCCTCTCTTAAAGCCGCGCCGCTCCGCTGCGGGGTTCTACCAGGGCCCCGGCTAAAGTCCCTCCCCTTTTTTCCGATTGAATAGCGTGCCGTAATCTTTAATAATGGCGCGTCTGCCGCTACCTTTCGGGAGGGTTCCCTCGATGAAGAACCTGCTTTTGTTCCTGCTGCTCTTTGCTTCCAGCGCCTCGGCCGAGATCTACACCTGGCAGGACCGTGCCGGAACCGCCTTCTATACCAACAGCCTGCACGAGATCCCGGCCCGCTACCGGGCGCGGGCCAAGCTGCTCGACGTGGCCACCGGCAAGAAAGTCCCCATCCCCGCCGGCCCGTCGGCAGGCAGCCCCGCACCGGCGGGTGCCGCCCCGGCAGCGGTGCCGGTCGTCACACCCGTGCCGGCTCCCGTACCGCAGCCCGCGCCCCCCTCTGCGGGACCGGCGCAGGCCGGGCAGCCAGGTTCGGTGCAGCAGCTGCGGGATACGCAAACCGGGGCCCCCGGGCAGCGTCCCGGCTACACCATCATCCCCAACAACCCGGCGCCAGTACCCGCGGCAAGCTCGGCGCCCCGGGTACCGTCCCCCAAACGGGCCCGGCCGCACCGGGTACGCTCGGATGACGACGAGTAACCCCACGGAGTCTGCCATGACCAGGATCTTCGCGATGTCGGCAATCGCTGCAGTGGCGCTGCTCGTTGGCGTCGCCTCGGCACAGGCCCAGGACCAGATGGTCTGCCGCGGCACCATAACCAGCAAGCAGGGGAGTGGGTTGGTGGTGAAGATCTTTCATTTCGAGGTGAGCGAGGTTACCGGCGGGGAGGTAGGGGAGGTTCTCGAGAACTGCAAAAAGATCGCCCAGCAGCGGCAGAACAAGGCGGCGCGCTCGGCGCCGGGGGTCCCCTTCCAGAAGTTTTCCGAGGTGGAACTGCGCTGCAGCCGGGGAGCCGTGCAGCAGACCGTAAAGCGGCTGCTGCAGACGGCGCCCTGAAAGATGGTTGAGCGGCGCCGTCGGCTGGCGCACCCTGTTGCGACGGGCCAGGAGGGGCCCGGCGGGCTAACATTAATTATGTTTACAGAATGGGGTAAAACGTTTATTCTGCCGCGGCAGAAAAACCTACCGGGGCGGGAGTGGTTGGGCGCCCAAAGGATGGGTCATGGCGACTGGCTGGTCGAACTACCAAGTCACCCAGGGTTACCTGGAATGGTTTTACTACGTTAAGTTCGCCGCGGTGAGCGCGATCGCGCTCGGTTTTGCCTGTTTCTCCTTCTCCCGGGTCCGGGCAGCCCTCAAAGGGTCGGCGGCGGGCAAGACCCCCGCAAAACCGCGTCCCGCAACCGACGGTTCTCCCCCTGCCGCATCGAACCGCCAGGCACGCCCCTCCTGAACGATCCCCGTCAGTCCCTGTGCACCTCGTAGTCCGCCTGGGCCAGCGTCTCACCCTGTGCCGGGGCGCTCGCCTGAACCTGTTCCTGCCGCCGTGCAAATCCTGCGTCACTCACGATGACCACACCCAATGCCGCACAGAAGATGATGGCAACGCCGACCGCGCGCACCATGAGGTAGGTGTTGTGCTTGAGGATCCGGTCGACGTACCAGCTCACCAAGAGCAGGCAGAGACTCCCCGACAGCACCTTGTAGAGCGGGACCACCCGCAGTGCCGCGAGATACTTGACGAGGAGCGCGAGCGACCCGGACATGATGGCATGCCAGAAGAACAGGTGGATCCCCAGCCCCCAGGTCATGCCGGAGCAGAGGCCGTGCGCCATCTCCTCGGAGAGCAGGCGGCACAGTGAGACAAACACGCAGAGAGTTGCAAAGACCTCTTCCATAGCGACTACCTCCCCTGTTAGAGGCTTACCCAGATGATAGCCCGCTGCAGCCGTTTGTACAGTAAGCCCTGGGCCGTTTCACTATCTCGGTGCCGGCACCGAAGGTTACAGCCAGCACGGGATTGCGCCTGATACTGTCGGGCTCTTTGGGGTTCCTTGTTTCGGCACTCGGCACCCAGCAACCCGGCCACACCTGATAAATACGTTTTTTTTTGCCGTTGATGTGCTATGGTAAACGCCAGTTTTTCCAGCAACCCTTACGGACCCGCACCCGTGCTTTTATCGGTAACCACATGATCCGGCGCTTCAGGCAGCACAGCGCGCCACCAAAAACGTCCCCCACCTTCCGGCGCTCCCCGACTATCCTGCTTGCGAGGGCGCTATTCCTCGCCTGGTTCCTGGCGACGCTCAGCCTCTTCACTGCGGCACCGGCCCGTGCCGAGGCGCCAGAAAACGGCGCAGACAGCCGCACCGTGATCGTCGGCGGCAACCGGGCCTATCCCCCCTACGAATTTCTCGACGCCGACGGCAAGCCCGCCGGCTACAACGTCGACCTGACCCGCGCCATCGCCGACGTGATGGGGATGAAGGTGGAGTTCCGCTTCGGGGCCTGGTCCACGCTCCGTAACGACCTGACCGAGGGGAAGATCGACATCCTGCAGGGGATCTCCTACTCGGAGGAGCGCACCAGGACTCTCGACTTCTCCCCGCCGCACACCATCGTGCACCACGCCATCTTCGCCCGGCGCGGCACCAGATCGGTCAGCAACCTCGAGGAGCTGCGCGGCAAGAAGGTGGTGGTGTTCCGCGACGGGATCATGCACGACTCCCTGGTGCGCCTGGGGTTCGGACCGGAACTGCTGCTCACCGACTCCCCCGCCGAGGCGCTGAGGCTTTTGGCCTCCGGGCGCTGCGACTACGCGGTGCTGGCAAGCCTCCCCGGGATGTTCTTGATCCAGCAGCTGCACCTGACCAACGTGGTGCCGGTTGCGAAGAACGTCGCCGCGGAGAAGTACGGCTACGCGGTCGCCAAGGGAAACCACGAACTTCTGACCCGCTTCAGCGAGGGGCTCGCCATCCTGCAGCAGACCGGACAGTACCAGGCGATCTACGACCGCTGGCTGGGGCCCCACGAGCAGCAGCGTTTCCCCCGCGAGAAGGTGATCAAGTACGGCTCCATGGTGCTTTTGCCGCTTCTGGTGATCCTGATCGCCACCGCGGCCTGGTCGCACACCTTGAAGCGCCGGGTCGAGGAGCGCACCGAGGAGCTGGCCCGCCAGGTCGCCGAGCGCAACCGCGCCTACGAGGAGTTGAGGCTGCACCAGGACAAGCTGATCCAGGCCGACAAGATGGCGACCCTGGGGGTGCTGGTCGCCGGGGTGGCGCACGAGGTGAACAACCCCAACGGGCTCATCCTCTTGAACCTCCCCATCCTCAAGGACGTTTACCAGGACGCCCTGGAAACCCTGGAGGCGCGCTACCGGGAACAGGGTGACTTCCTGGTGGCCGGGCTCCCCTACTCGCGCATGCGCGACGAGGTCCCCCAGATGCTCGCCGACATGTCCGACGGCGCCGCGCGCATCAAGCGGATCGTGGAGGACCTGAAAGACTACGCACGCCAGGATTCCGTGGTACGCCGGGAACCCTTCGACCTGAACGCCGTGGCCCAGGCGGCGGTACGCCTGGTGGACACCTCGCTCAGGCGCGCCACCACGCGCTTCGAGGCGATCTACTGCACCCCGCTGCCCCAGGTGAGCGGCAACGCGCTGCGCATCGAGCAGGTGGTGGTGAACCTTTTGATCAACGCCTGCCAGGCGCTCCCCTCAAGCGAGCGCGGCATCTTCCTCGCCACCGGTTACGACCTCGAGGCGGGCGAGGTGCGGCTCACCATCAGGGACGAGGGGGTCGGCATCCCTCCGGAATCGCTGGGCAGGCTCACCGACCCGTTTTTCACCACCAAGCGCGAGAGCGGCGGCACCGGCCTGGGGCTCTCCATCTCGGCCGGCATCGTCCAGGAGCACGGCGGGAGCCTCAGTTTCGACTCCCCTCCCGGCCAGGGGACCACGGCCACCCTCACGCTCCCCCTATTCAACGAGGAGAACCCTAGATGACCGAAGCACTGGTACCTCATTTCTCCATCCTGCTGGTCGACGACGAACCGGCCTGGCTCCGCTCGGTGAGCCTCACCCTGGCGCGCGCCGGCATCAACAACATCCTCACCTGCTCGGACAGCCGCGAGGTCCCCGAGATCCTGGCCCGCGGCCAGGTGAGGCTCGTGCTTTTGGACCTCACCATGCCGCACCTCCCCGGCGAGGCGCTGCTCACCATGATCTCCGAGCAGCACCCCGAGATCCTCACCATCGTGGTAAGCGGCATGAACCAGATCGAGACCGCGGTACGCTGCATGAGGCTGGGGGCCTTCGACTACTTCGTGAAGACCGTCGAGGAGGACCGCCTGGTGACCGGCGTCCTGCGCGCCATCCGGATGCTCGAATTGGAGCGCGAGAACCAGGCGATCTCGGACCGCATCCTCTCGAACCAGTTGCGCCACCCCGAGGCCTTCGTGAACATCGTCACCGCCGACCGCACCATGCTCGGGATCTTCGGCTACATCGAGGCGGTGGCGGTGAGCCGGCAACCGCTCCTGATCACCGGCGAGAGCGGCGTGGGGAAGGAGCTGGTGGCGCGCGCGGTGCACACCCTCTCCGGAGCCACCGGGCCCCTGGTCGCGGTGAACGTGGCGGGGCTCGACGACACCGTCTTCGCCGATACCCTCTTCGGGCACGTGCGCGGTGCCTACACCGGCGCGGAACAGGCCCGGCGCGGCATGATCGAGGAGGCGACCGACGGGACTCTGTTCCTCGACGAGATCGGCGATCTCTCCATCCCAAGCCAGGTGAAGCTCCTGCGCCTGTTGCAGGAGGGGGAGTACTTCCCGCTGGGGAGCGACCGCCCCAAGAGGCTCAAGGCACGGGTCATCGTGGCGACGCACCGCGACCTGAAGGCGAAGGAGGAAAAGGGTGAGTTCCGGCGCGACCTCTACTACCGCCTGCGCACCCACCAGATCCTCTTGCCCCCCTTGCGCGAGCGGGCCGGCGACATCCCGCTTCTGCTCGACTACTTCCTGGCCGAGGCCGCCGAGTCGCTGGGCAAGAAGAGACCGACCCCGCCCAAGGAACTCGCCCAGCTGCTCGCCACCTACAGCTTCCCCGGCAACATCCGCGAACTCCGGGCCATGGTCTACGACGCGGTGAGCGTGCACCGCGAGCGCATCCTCTCTCTGGACACCTTCATCAAGGCGATCGGTCCGGCCAAGGAGCAGCAGCCGGCTGCTGCGGCCCAAGACCACAACCTCTTTTCCGGGCTGGAGCGGCTCCCCACGTTCGGTGAAGCTGCCGATCTGCTGGTCACCGAGGCGCTGGCCCGCTCCGGGGGCAACCAGACCATCGCAGCCCGGCTCCTGGGCATCTCCCAGCCCGCTCTCAGCAAGCGACTCTCGGCGCGCGGCTAACCCGCGCCCGGGGGTCCGCCCCCCCCCCCCTTCCCCAACCCACTTCCCGCCAGTACCAAACGATAGTTCGTTTTTACCCGCCTTTCAAACAGGTCAAAAATCAACCGGCGTCTCTCTTAATGAGGGTTTTTCCCGCCTCAAAAACACCCGCACCGGCAATGGTCATAACCCAGGTTATAACAATAACCCAGGTTATATCGCCGGAACAGCCTGAAGGTAAAGCTCTTTTTTCTGAAGCCCCTCTACTAGAGAGGTATACGGTTATACCCATTACCGCCCGGCCCGCACCCTCACGTATACGGCGAAATCGCGCCACTGGCTGAGATCGGCGCCGTTTACGCCCCTTGGTACGCTAGTTGCTAACATCGTTTTAAATTTTGACGCAAGTACCTGCGCTCAAAAGGTGATTCGGCGCCCTCCCACGGGCCCCAGACCGCGGAAAACAAAAGAAGTTCACTTTTTGGCATAAAGGAGAAGGGCATGAACGGGAAAAAGTTTTACCAGCATCTGTACGTACAGGTACTGACGGCGATCGCCATCGGTATCGCCCTCGGTTACTACTCTCCGCAGACCGGCGTCGCGATGAAACCGTTCGGTGACGGCTTCATCAAGCTGATCAAGATGATCATCACCCCGGTCATCTTCTGCACCGTGGTGACCGGCATCGCCGGCATGGACGACATGAAGAAGGTCGGCCGCGTGGGAGCCAAGGCGCTCTTCTACTTCGAGGTGGTTTCCACCCTGGCGCTGGCCATCGGCCTCGCCGTGATCACCTTCCTGCAGCCGGGGGTAGGCTTCAACGCCGACGTCACCAAGATCGACACCAAGGCGCTCACCGCGATCACCACCCAGGCCAAGTCGACCAACACCGTCGACTTCCTGATGAACATCATCCCCTCCTCGGTGGTGGACGCCTTCGCCAAGGGGGACATCCTCCAGGTACTGCTCTTCGCCCTCATGTTCGGCTTCGCACTCTCCGCCATGGGCGAGAAGGGTAAGCCGGTGTACCGCTTCATCGACAAGACCTCGCACGCCTTCTTCGGCGTGGTAGGGATCATCATGAAGGCCGCCCCGCTCGGCGCCTTCGGCGCGATGGCCTTCACCATCGGCAAGTTCGGGGTCGGCTCGCTCTCCAAGCTGGGCGCCTTCATGGGATGCTTCTACCTGACCTGCCTGCTCTTCGTCTTCGTGGTGCTGGGGATCATCGCCAAGCTGGCCGGCTTCAACATCTTCAAGTTCATCGCCTACATCAAAGAAGAACTCCTCATCGTCCTGGGGACCTCCTCCTCCGAGAGCGCCCTGCCGCGCATGATGGCGAAACTCGAGAACCTGGGCTGCACCAAGTCGGTAGTCGGCTTGGTCATTCCGACCGGGTACTCCTTCAACCTGGACGGCACCTCGATCTACCTCACCATGGCAGCCGTGTTCGTGGCCCAGGCCACCAACACCCCGCTCACCATGACCCAGACCCTTACCATCCTCGCCATCCTGATGCTGACCTCCAAGGGTGCCGCCGGTGTCACCGGCTCGGGCTTCGTCACCCTCGCCGCGACCTTCGCCGCCATCCCTTCCATCCCGGTAGCCGGCCTGGCCCTGATCCTCGGCATCGACCGCTTCATGTCCGAGGCCCGCGCCCTCACCAACCTGGTCGGCAACGGCGTTGCCACCGTGGTGGTTTCCCGCTGGGAGAACGAACTCGACACGCACCGGATGAACGCCGTTCTGAGCAACCAGGCGGTAGCCTCCCTCGACGAGCCGGAACTGGGCCTCGATCCGCTGTCCGAAGAGATCTAAAGTCCTTTTCCCGGGTTTTTCCAAAGAGGGTGCCGTTACGGCACCCTCTTTTTTTGCGCCCACGACCTGCAGCGCCTCGCCGTCACGCCCCACAGCACCTCCCAATACCGGTTCACGACGCCATGCGTCCCACCTCACACGCCGCGCCAGGCCTGGCGCCCGCCGGCCATTCCCGCGCCAACAAACCGGCGTCTTGTTGGCGTCGGCACCCGGTGCGACCTGCTGCCACCCCCTCAAAAAAGGGTATAACCAGAGTTATCCGCATAACCCAGGTTATACGCCCCATAACCTGCGGAATAAACGTCCAGTACCCACCCCTTACCCCCTAAACCCCCATCCCCGGTTATAACCATTCGCGGGGAGCCGCACCCCACCAGACAGCACACTCGTATACGATATCGAGGGGTTAGCTCCTGCCGGCTCCCATTGGTATAACCATTGCTAACACAGTTTTATTAACGCGCAAAGCGGAGCCGAGAAAAAGCTGCCCGGCAAACGGCTCCCGGCTCAGCGCGCCGCACGCTTCACAAACAAAGGTTTGATTGGGGCAAACGCATGGCGTCGGCAGCTCCGGCACCGTCCCTGCCCCGTTTTTATTACGCGATTCACCTTTGAGGAGGCCGAAGATGGCGAGCAGCACCGCAGTTGAAGTGGCACAACCGACCAGCAAGAAGCGCGCGTTTTTCAGTTCACTGCTGTTCCGGGTGACCATCGGCATCGTAATCGGGGTGGCGCTGGGGCTCATGTCCCCGGAACTCGCCAAGACCCTGAGACCCTTGGGGATGGGCTTCATCAAGATGATCCGCTTCGTCATCGCCCCGATCATCTTCGGCACCGTGGTGGTCGGGATCGCCAAGATGGGGGACATGAAAAAGGTAGGGCGCGTCGGCGTAAAGGCGCTCGTCTACTTCGAGGTGCTCACCACCTTTGCCATGGTGATCGGCCTGGTCATGGTGAACTGGTTGAGACCCGGCGCCGGCATCAACGCCGACCCGAAGGCCCTGGACGTGGGGCAGATCGCCAAGTTCACCGAGGGCGCCAAGCACCTGAGCACCACCGACTTCCTGATGAACGTGATCCCGGACACCGTGGTGGACGCGTTTGCCAAGGGCGACATCCTGCAGGTGCTCTTCTTCGCCGTGATGTTCGGCATGGCCATGGCTGCCCTGGGCGAGAAAGGGAAGCGCGTGGTCGACATCATCGACGAGGTGACCCACGGCTTCTTCAAGTGCATCCACTACATCATGCAGCTGGCCCCGATCGGCGCCGGCGCCGCCATCGCCTTCGCGGTCGCCAAGTTCGGCACCGGTACCCTCTCCGGCTTGGGGCAGCTCCTTTTGGGAGTCTGGGGGACCGCGGTCCTCTTCGTGGTGGTGGTGCTCGGGCTGGTCTGCCGCATGGCAGGCGTCAGTCTCTGGAAGCTCTTCAAGTACATCAGCGAAGAGTTCTTCATCGTCCTGGGGACCTCCTCTTCCGAGACGGTGCTCCCCCGCCTGATGACCAAGCTGGAAAACCTGGGGATCGAGTCCGGCGTGGTCGGCCTGGTGATTCCGACCGGATACAGCTTCAACCTGGACGGCACCTCCATCTACCTCACCATGGCCGCGGTCTTCATCGCCCAGGCTTTCAACATCAACCTCTCCCTGGGCGAACAGCTCACCATCCTCCTGGTGCTGCTCCTGACCTCGAAGGGGGCGGCCGCCGTGGCCGGCGGCGGCTTCATCTGCCTGGCCGCCACCCTGGCCTCGCTGCACACCCTGCCGGTTTCGGGCCTGGTGCTCCTTTTAGGCGTCGACTGGTTCATGGCCACCTGCCGCGCGCTCACCAACATGATCGGAAACGCCGTGGCCTGCATCGTGGTTGCCAAGTGGGAGAACTCGGTAGATACCGACCGTCTCTACGCGGTCCTGGAGGGTGATTACGCCTTGGCCCAGGAGCTCGAGGCGGTGCTCGCCGAGGAGGACGCCGATCCGGCGCTCGAGGACGCCAGCGCAGCCTAAAACGCAGCAGCGCTACCCCAACCAACGTCACCCCGGTTTCGGGGCCTTCAGGGCCCGGCACCGGGGTGTTTTATTTCCAGGCATGGACACCAGCCTTTCGGCCTGCCATCCCGCGCCAGCCTTCGCTTCTAGGTGTTTTATTATCCCCCGCGACACCTCTGCCACGCCGCCATATATCGAAAAAATCCCTGCAATATCGACACTATTTCCTACAGCCGTTACTATAAAATAGAACAGCACCCCTCCAGCAAAGACACAATCTCGGCACAACCCCCAAAAAAGCTTGATTTATCAATCGCTTTCAAGTATACGTGTTTTTAAAACAACGACAGCTTTCCGGAAAAGCGAGGACCAAATCATCGTTTTACGCTTTTTCAGGCAGTTACACCCAGGCCACTCCAACACAGCGGTCGACAGTCACACAGAAATCAATAAAACAGCGGTACCCGCCGATGTAATAAGAACCGATTCGCGCTCAGTGGTGTGTGCTCGCCACAGGCTTAGCAGCAAGGGCGGGAGTCGTTGACACTGTGGCAATCAGCAGTAGTGTTAGTATCTGGAAAACTCCCCCCTAAGAAGGCCGCTCTTTGTCAGTGGAAAGCGGCCTCCTGAGTGTTCCAGCCAAAGAGCAGCCAATCGGCATCATCGATCTGCAGCATGAGTACAAATCCCAGCACCGGAAACAGGAGATCACGATGAATATCCATGAGTACCAGGCCAAGGAGATTCTGAATGCCTTCGGCATTCCCATCCCGCGTGGCCGCGTGGCACTGACGGCGGACCAGGTGGAGCGTGCGGCCAAGGAGATGGGCGGGCGTTGCGTGGTGAAGGCCCAGATCTACGCGGGGGGACGCGGCAAGGCAGGCGGAGTCAAGTTGGTGCACCACCCCGAACAGGCCCAGACCCTCGCCAAGGAGCTGTTCGGCAAGTCGCTGGTCACCCCGCAGACCGGTCCGGAAGGGCTCCGGGTCAGGCGCATCCTGGTGGAGGAGGCGGTGGACATCGCGCGCGAGTTCTACCTCTCCATCACCCTGGACCGCGGCACCTCGCGCTACGTCCTGATCGCCAGCGCCGAGGGGGGGATGGACATCGAAGAGGTGGCGGCCAAGAGCCCGGAGAAGATCCAGACCCTGAACATCGATCCCTTCACGGGGCTGCGCCCCTTCCAGGCCCGCCACATCGCCCTGCAGCTGGGGCTCACCGGCAGCGTCTGCGAGGACTGCGTCACGCTCATCCTGAACCTGTACCGGGTCTGCCTCGAGAAGGACTGCGCCCTGGTGGAGATCAACCCCCTGGTGGTGACCCAGGCCGGCTGGCTCATGGCCATGGACGCCAAGATCACCTTCGACGACAACGCGATCTTTAGGCACCGCGAGTACCCGGACATGATGGACTACTCGCAGCTCGACCCCCTGGAGATCACCGCCGGCAAGTACGACCTGGCCTACATCAAGCTCACCGGCTCCATCGGTTGCCTGGTGAACGGCGCGGGACTCGCCATGGCCACCCTGGACGTCTTGAAGGAATTCGGCGGCGAGCCGGCCAACTTCCTGGACGTAGGGGGCGGGGCGACCCGCGAGAAGGTGGCCGAGGCCTTCAAGATCATCCTGCAGGACAAGGACGTGAAAGGTATCTTCGTCAACATCTTCGGCGGCATCATGCGCTGCGACGTGATCGCCCACGGCATCATCGAGGCAGCCAGCGAAGTGAACTGCACGCTCCCCATCGTGGTCCGCATGGACGGCAGCCAGGTGGAGGAAGGAAAGCGCCTCTTGACCGAGAGCGGGCTCAACGTGCAGTGCGGCGACAACCTGGGCGATGCGGCGGGCAAGATCGTGCGCATGCTGGGCTAGGCCGGGCGGACATCCACACAAGCGAACAGGAGACCTTTCATGTCCATTCTGATCAACAATAGTTCCAAGATCGTCGTACAAGGGATCACCGGCCGCAGCGGCCTGTTCCACACCCAGCAGTGCCGCGAGTACGGCAGCCACATCGTGGCCGGCGTCACCCCCGGCAAAGGCGGGATCCACATCGAAGGGATCCCGGTCTTCAACACCGTGGCCGAGGCGGTCAAGTACACCGAGGCCAACGTCTCCATGATCTTCGTACCCCCTCCGGGTGCGGCCGATGCCATCCTCGAGGCGGCCGATGCCGGGCTCGAACTGGCGGTCTGCATCACCGAGGGGATCCCGGTCCGCGACATGGTGCCGGTGAAGGGGATGATCAACCAGTCCAAGATGCGCCTGGTGGGCCCCAACTGCCCCGGCGTGATCACCCCGGGCGAGTGCAAGATCGGCATCATGCCCGGGCACATCCACAAGGCCGGCAAGATCGGGGTGGTCTCGCGCTCCGGCACCCTCACCTACGAGGCGGTCAAGCAGCTGACCGACAACGGCCTCGGCCAGTCCACCTGCGTGGGGATCGGCGGCGACCCGATCATCGGGATGAACTTCATCGACGTGTTGAGCCTCTTCAACGAGGACCCCCAGACCGAAGGTGTCTTCATGATCGGCGAGATCGGCGGTGCTGCCGAGGAGGAGGCCGCCTACTGGATCAAGAAGAACATGAAGAAACCGGTCGGTGCCTTCATCGCCGGGGTCACCGCACCTCCGGGCAAGCGCATGGGGCACGCCGGTGCCATCATCACCGGCGGCAAGGGGAAGGCCGAGGACAAGATCCGCACCCTGTCCGAGTGCGGCGTCGTCGTGGCAACGAGCCCGACCCGGATGGGCGATGCCATGCAGGAAGCCATGGCCGCCGGTACCAGGAAGAAGTCCAAGTAGTTCGCCCAAGCAGGCGGAGCCGGAGGCCCCAGGCTTCCGGCTCCGCAGACGGCAGCGCGGCCCCCACCCGGGGGCTTGGCCCCTGCCCTACCTGCAGCCCCCCGTCCACCCCTCCGCCAGTCGGGCGCTGGTCCCAGCACACATCCAAGAAGAACCACCTTAGCCGACCGCAGCATGCCTGGGGTACGGCTGCAGCCGACAGCTCGCCAGCGAGCCCGGCTCAAGGTGCATCCAGGCCCCGGAGCAGTCCGGGTCAGTCCCACCGTGGGAGCGGCTTAGGCCGCGGCGCCGGCGTCACGGCCCAGGCCCCTCCCACGGTGACCGCCTGGGAGTATCAGACTGCCTGCGATTCTTATGCATAAAGGAGGAACAACCGCCATGAGCAAGAAAACGGACGCGCTGCTGTACCACTCCACCGGCCGCAAGGGAAAGATCGAGGTCGTCCCCACCAAACCCTGCCGGACCGCCCAGGACCTCTCGCTCGCCTACTCCCCCGGGGTGGCCGAGCCCTGCCTCGCCATCGAGCAGAATCCCGATGATGCCTTCCAGTACACCGCAAAGGGGAACCTGGTTGCGGTGGTCTCCAACGGTACCGCCGTCCTGGGTCTGGGGAACATCGGGGCACTGGCCGGCAAGCCGGTCATGGAGGGGAAAGGGATCCTCTTCAAGCGCTTCGCCGACGTGGACGTCTTCGACATCGAGCTGGACAGCGAGGATCCGGACGAGATCATCCGCGCCGTACAGATGCTCGAGCCGACCTTCGGGGGGATCAACCTGGAGGACATCAAGGCGCCGGAGTGCTTCTACATCGAGGAAGAACTGAAAAAGACCATGAACATCCCGGTCTTCCACGACGACCAGCACGGTACCGCCATCATCTCGGCGGCGGGGCTCGTGAACGCGCTCGAGCTGGTGGGGAAGAAGATCGAGGACGTGCGCCTGGTCTTAAACGGCGCGGGTGCTGCTTCCATCTCGTGTGCCAACCTGGCGATTTCGCTCGGCCTTAAGCGCGAGAACCTGATCATGTGCGACACCAAGGGGGTCATCTACAAGGGGCGCACCGAGGGGATGAACAAGTACAAGGAGCTCTTCGCGCAGGACACCCCCCTGAGAACTCTGGAGGAAGCGGCAAACGGCGCAGACGTTCTCTACGGCCTCTCCGTGAAGGGGGCCTTCACCCCCGAGATGGTGCGTTCCATGGCGGCCAACCCGATCATCTTCGCCATGGCAAACCCGGATCCCGAAATCACCCCGGAGCAGGCCCACGCGGTGCGCGGCGACGTCCTCATGGCGACCGGCCGCTCAGACTACCCGAACCAGGTGAACAACGTCCTCGGTTTCCCGTTCATCTTCCGCGGGGCGCTCGACGTGCGCGCCACCGTGATCAACGAGGAGATGAAGCTCGCCGCCACCCGGGCGCTTGCCGAACTGACCCGCGAGGAGGTCCCCGACTCGGTGGCCCGGGCCTACGGCAACGTGAAGTTCAGCTTCGGCCGCGACTACATCATCCCGAAGCCGTTTGACCCGCGCGTCCTTTTGAAGGTGGCCCCCGCGGTGGCCAAGGCCGCCATGGAAACCGGCGTGGCGCGCCAGCACATCGACCTCGACAAGTACGTCGAGCAGCTCGAGGCCTTGCAGGGGCGTTCCAAAGAGACCATGCGCCTCATCATCAACAAGGCGAAGAGCGATCCCAAGCGCATCGTTTTCCCCGAGGGGGAGCATCCGAAGATCCAGCGCGCCGCCCAGACCGTGCTCGAGGAAGGGATCGGCCAGCCGATCCTGGTGGGAAACGCCCAGAAGATCACCGACGGTCTGCACGAGATAGGGATCGACCCGGGCCTGATGACCATCATCGACCCGGCAAGCTGCCCGAAGTCCGAGGAGTACGCCCAGGAGCTCTTCGAGCTCAGGCAGAGAAAGGGGCTCACCCTCTCCGAGGCCAGACGGCTCATCACCCGCAAGTCGCGGGTGCACTTCGGCTGCATGATGGTGCGCCAGGGTGACGCCGATACGCTCTTGGCCGGCATCGACGCCCACTACCCGGACACCATCCGGCCGGCGCTCGAGGTGATCGGCAAGAAAGAGGGGCTCTCCAGCGTGCACGGCCTCTACATGATGGTGCTGAAAAAGGGGATCTTCTTCCTGGCCGACACCACGGTCTGCATCGATCCGAGTTCGGAGGAATTGGCCGAGACTGCGATCCTGGCTGCCCAGACCGCCCGCATCCTGGAGATCGAGCCGCAGGTCGCCATGCTCTCCTTCGCCAACTTCGGCTCGGTGAAGCACCCGCTCGCCGCCAAGGTGCGCGAGGCGGTGCAGCTTGTGAAGGAGCGGGAGCCCGGCCTCGTCATCGACGGCGAGATGCAGGCCGACACCGCGGTGGTGGACGAGATCCTGCAGCAGAGCTACCCGTTCTCTGCGCTGAAGAGTGCCGCGAACGTGCTCATCTTCCCGGATCTCACCTCGGGGAACATCTGCTACAAGCTTTTGAGCCACCTGGGGAACGCCGACGCCATCGGCCCGATCCTCATGGGGATGAACAAGCCGGTGCACGTGCTGCAGTACGGCGACGACGTCTCCGACATCGTCAACATGGCGGCCATCGCCGTGGTGGACGCGCAGACCAGGTAAAACAGAGGGAATCCGACCCTCCCCTCGCCCTCCGGGAGAGGGGAGGGGGTGAGGGGGCGGCCGGCTCCGAAACTGCCGCCAGCAAAGAGCACTACAGAAGCAGCAGAAGCTAGGTCCGGCAAAGCCTGCGGCTCCCCCACCCCTGCCCTCTCCCAGGGGGCGAGGGAGAGCCTGCAGGAGTCCAGACGAGACAGGTACGGCAGGCCATGAAAAGAGCGAACGGGTGAGGGGTTGCTTCCACTCGCACCTTCCTGCAGCACAGAAGTCTGTGCGGAACCTCGTACCGTACCACCCTCAGCAAACTTCGGGAGAAGGCAGCAATGGGAAAGACCAAGGAACACGCCAAGCATACCGTCGTCTCGCTCAGGATCAGCGAGGACGAGAAACGCGAGCTCGAGGAGATCTCGCGCCAGAGCCGGACCTCCATCTCGGAGCTGATGCGCGAGGCGATGCAACTGTACACCGACACCACCAAGTAGGCCGTCCACCGGCTACAGGAGAAGCCCGATGCCCAGGAACATGGTAACCATCGACGGCAATACCGCCGCCGCCCACGTGGCCCACGCCACCAACGAAGTCATCGCCATCTACCCGATCACCCCCTCTTCCGTCATGGGCGAGATCTCGGACGAGAAGAGTGCCCGCGGCGAGAAGAACATCTGGGGGACCGTCCCCCTGGTGGCCGAACTGCAGTCCGAAGGGGGGGCCTCGGGCGCGGTGCACGGCGCCTTGCAGGCCGGCGCCCTCACCACCACCTTCACGGCGAGCCAGGGGCTTTTGCTGATGATCCCCAACATGTACAAGATCGCCGGCGAGCTCACCTCCACGGTGTTCCACGTCTCGGCGCGCGCCGTCGCCACCCAGGCGCTCTCCATCTTCGGGGACCACTCCGATGTTATGTCCTGCCGCTCCACCGGCTGGGCCATGCTCTGCTCCAACAACGTGCAGGAGGTGATGGACTTCGCGCTCATCGCCCAGGCCGCGACGCTTCGGAGCCGGCTCCCCTTCCTGCACTTCTTCGACGGGTTCAGGACCTCGCACGAAGTCCAGAAGGTGGAGGAGCTCTCCTTCGACGACATGCGCCAGATGATCGACGACAACCTGGTGAACGAGCACCGCGCCCGCGCCCTCACCCCGGACCGCCCGGTGCTGCGCGGCACCGCCCAGAACCCCGACGTCTACTTCCAGGCCCGCGAGACGGTGAACGCGAGCTACCCCGAGTGCCTCAAGGTGGTGCAGCAGGAGATGGACAAGTTCGCTAAACTGACCGGCCGCAAGTACAAGCCGGTGCAGTACGTGGGGGCCAAGGACGCAGAAAGGGTCATCGTGATCATGGGAAGCGGCGCCGACACCGTGCAGGAGACGGTGCAGACCCTGAGCGCCAAGGGTGAGAAGGTGGGGCTTATCAAGGTGCGCCTCTATCGCCCCTTCCCGCTCGATGCGTTCGTCAAGGCCCTTCCCTCGAGCGTCACGAAGATCGCCGTGCTGGACCGCACCAAGGAGCCGGGCTCCTTGGGCGAGCCGCTCTACCTCGACGTGCGCACCGCGATCGGCGAGGCGATGGCCGCGGGCAAGTACCGCGGCACCGGCTACCCGGTCATCGTGGGTGGGCGCTACGGCCTGGGCTCCAAGGAGTTCACCCCGGCCATGGCCAAGGCGGTCTTCGACAACCTGAAGCTGAAAAACCCGAAGAACCATTACGTGGTGGGGATCACCGAGGACCTGACTGGATCGAGCCTGGACTACAACCCGAGTTTCCGCACCCCGATGACCGAAACCTTTGAGGCGATGTTCTACGGTCTCGGTTCGGACGGCACCGTCGGGGCCAACAAGAACTCCATCAAGATCATCGGCGAGACCACCAAGAACTACGCCCAGGCCTACTTCGTCTACGACTCCAAGAAGGCCGGCACCATCACCACCTCGCACCTGAGGTTCGGGAAAAAACCGATCAACTCACCGTACCTCATCGACAACGCCGATTTCATCGCCTGCCACAACTTCACCTTCCTGGAGAAGTACGACATGCTCGAAAAGGCGAAGCCCGGCGGCACCTTCCTCTTGTGCGCCCCGTTTGCCAAGGAAGAGGTCTGGGACCGCATGCCGGTCGAGGTGCAGCAGCAGATCATCGGCAAGAAGCTCAAGTTCTTCGTGATCGATGCCATCAAGCTTGCCGAGGAGCTGGGGCTGGGCGCCCGCATCAACGTGATCATGCAGACCGCCTTCTTCAAGATCTCCGGGATCCTGCCGCTTGCCACGGCTCTCAAGGAGATCAAGGGGGCCATCAAGAAGAGCTACGGCAAGGCCGGCGACAAGGTGGTCGAGATGAACAACCGCGCCGTGGACGAGGCGCTCAAGAACATCCACGAGGTCATCGTTCCGGCGGCGGCCACCAGCAAGCTGGTCATGCCCCCGGCGGTTTCCGGCCAGGCCCCCCAGTTCGTGCAGCAGGTGACCGCCCCCATCATCGCCGGTCGCGGCGACCAGCTGCCGGTCTCGCTCATCCCGCGCGACGGCACCTTCCCGACCGCGACCTCGCAGTACGAGAAGCGCAACATCGCGGTGGAGATCCCGGTCTGGGACGAGGCGCTCTGCATCCAGTGCGGCATCTGCGCCTTCGTCTGCCCGCACGCCGCCATCCGGATGAAGGCCTATCCCGGCGAGCTCTTGGCCGGGAAGCCGGCGAGCTTCAAGTCCTGCGAGGCGAAGATCCCCGAGGTGAAGGGGATGCAGCTCACCCTGCAGGTGGCACCCGAGGACTGCACCGGCTGCGGCGCCTGCGCCTACAACTGCCCGGCCAAGGACAAGACGAACCCCGGCCACAAGGCGCTGGACATGAAGTTCCAGCCCCCGCTGCGCGCCCAGGAGGCGGCCAACTTCGACTTCTTCCTGGCACTTCCCGACCTTGACCCGGCGAGCCTCAAGCTCGACACCCTGCGCGGCAGCCAGCTGGTGCGCCCGATCTTCGAGTTCTCCGGAGCCTGCGCCGGCTGCGGCGAGACCCCGTACCTGAAGCTTCTCTCCCAGCTCTTCGGGGACCGCGCGCTCATCGCCAACGCCACCGGCTGCACCTCGATCTACGGCGGCAACCTCCCCACCACCCCGTGGGCCAAGCGCGCCGACGGTCGCGGCCCGGCCTGGTCCAACTCGCTCTTCGAGGACAACGCCGAGTTCGGCTACGGGATGCGTCTTGCGGTGGACAAGTTCACCATGTTCGCCCGCGAACTGGTGAACCAGCTCATCGAGGACCCCTCCTTTAAAGGGAGCCGCGAACTGCTGCGCGAGATAAACGGCGCCGACCAGTCCAACCAAGCCGGCATCGAGACCCAGCGCGGACGGGTGGAAAAGCTGCGCGCCCTCATCGGAACCTCGCCGGTGGAGGCCGCCCAGAAGCTCCTGCCGCTGGTCGATTACCTGGTGGAAAAATCGGTCTGGTGCGTAGGTGGCGACGGCTGGGCCTACGATATCGGCTACGGCGGCCTGGACCACGTGATCGCCTCGGGCAAGAACGTGAACCTCCTGGTGCTCGATACCGAGGTCTACTCCAACACCGGCGGCCAGGCCTCCAAGTCGACCCCGCTGGGGGCGGTGGCCCAGTTCGCCGCAGGGGGCAAGACCATGCCCAAGAAGGACCTGGGGCTCATGGCCATGTCCTACGGCAACGTCTACGTGGCGAGCGTGGCGCTCTCCAATCCGGCCCAGGTGGTCAAGGCCTTCCTGGAGGCCGAGGCCTTCGACGGTCCGTCGCTCATCATCGCCTACGCCCACTGCATCGCCCACGGCATCGACATGACCCGGGGCATCGACGAGCAGAAAAAGGCAGTCGCCTCCGGGCACTGGCCGCTCTACCGCTACAACCCGGCACTCGCCGAAGAGGGTAAGAACCCGCTGCAGCTGGACAGCAAGGCGCCCAGCATCGCCTTCGAGGAGTACGCCTACGGCGAGAACCGCTACAAGTCGATCAAGAAGCTGAACCCGGAAGTCGCCGACCGCCTGATGCAGCAGGCGAGCAAGGTGGCCAAGGCGCGCTTCGACTACTACCAGAAGCTCGCCGGGCTCGATTTCGAGTCCTAGAGGGGCCGGAGGCCCAGGCACGAACAAGGAGCCCTCCCCGAGGCGATGGGGAGGGCTCTTTTTGTGCAAACGTCGGGAGTTTCCTACTGTTTTACATAGGTAGTCAGGACGGGAAACTTGAGGCTTTTGCCTCCTCAAAACACAATTGCCGCCAATGAGTTGCAACTATTTGATATTAATTGGCAGCTATGCCATAATCCCCTATCCTGCTAGGGGTATTGCCTAGGCGTGCACCTGGCACCTGCCGCCCTTGGGATGGCCCCCCATTTTTTTCGCAGCAAAAGGATGCCATGTTCACCAGTATCAAGGCAAAGCTCGCCCTCCTTTCCGCCCTCGGTTTCCTCGCCGTGGCGCTCAGCGTCTCCCTCTCCTACTTCCTGGCCGTCAACGAGATCAAGACCATCATGAAGACCGACGTTGCCGCCGTGGCCGATGCCCTGGAGAAGAGCATCAACTACGTCGCCGCGATCAAACCCGACGCTCTCGGCGATCCCGGATTCAAGAAGTCCATCTACCAGGTGAAAATCGGCAAGAGCGGCTATCCGTTTCTGCTCGACGAGCAGGGCACCCTGGTGGTGCACTACAAGGAGGAAGGGAAGAACCTGGCCGGCCAGCCGCACATCGACTACATCCGCAGCCACCGCGGCAGCGGTTTCTACGAATACACCGCGCGGACCACGGGGCAGGACAAGATCGTCGCCTATCGCTACCTGCCGGCCTGGAAGGTCTGGGTGGTGCCGGGGGTCAACAAGGCCGACTACTTCGACCAGCTGAAGGCGAGCTTTTTGAAGTGGAACGTGGGGTGCGGCGCGGTCATCATCCTGCTCCTCTCGGTTGCCAGCCTGGTCATCAGCAGGAAGATCGCGCGCCCGGTCGAGCAGGCAGCAGCACTCGCGGACCGCCTGGCGACCGGCGACCTCACCCTGGGCCAGGAGCCGGACCAGCAGATGAGCCACGGTGAACTGGGCAGGCTCCTGGCCGCGCAAAAGGCCATGGTCACCGGGCTCAACAGCATGGTGCGCCACATCAACGCAAGCTGCCACTCGCTTTCCGACATCTCCGAGACCGTCTCCGCGTCGTCCCTGCAGGTCACCGAGGGGGCCGGCACCCAGTCCCGCGCCGTGGCCCAGGCTTCCCAGGCGGTGGAGGACATCCTCGCCTCGGTGCAGCTGGTCAGCCAGGGGATCGAGGTACTGGCCGGTTCGGCAGCCGAGACCTCGACCTCGACCCTGGAGATGCGGGCCAGCGTCGAAGAGGTCGCCCTGAACATGGAAAACCTCGCCGCCGCGGTCGAGGAGGTGAGCTCGTCGGTCACCGAGATGAGCGCCGCCGTGAAACAGATCGGCATGAGCGTACAGGGGCTCATGGACGTCTCCGCTACCACCGGCTCCTCGATCATGGAGATGGACTACTCGATTCGCCAGGTGGGCGAAAATGCCGAGAGCACCGCGCGGATCTCCCAGGAGGTCCTGGTCGAGGCGGAGGCCGGCCGGAACTCGGTGCAAGCCACCATCTCCGGTATCGAGGAAATTCGCAGCGCCTCCCAGACCACCACCGACGTCATCGAGACGCTCGCCTCCAGTGCCGCCGGGATCAGCGCCATCCTCGGGGTCATCGACGGGATCACCTCGCAGACCAACCTGCTCGCGCTGAACGCCGCCATCATCGCGGCCCAGGCGGGCGAGCACGGCAAAGGCTTCTCGGTGGTAGCCGGAGAGATCAAGCAGCTCGCCGACCAGACCAAATCCTCCACCGTCGAAATCGGCAAGGTCATCAACGACGTCCTTGATAAGACCGCGACCGCGGTCAAGACCATCCACGAGGCCCAGGCCGGCATCGATTCGGGTGCCGCGCTGTCACGCCAATCGGGGGAGGCGCTGGAGCGGATCGTGGAGCGGGTGAAGTTTTCTGCGGACCACGCGGCAGGTATCGCACGTGCCACGATCGAGCAGGGCAAGGGCGGCCAGATGATCATGAAGGCCATGGAAGACATGTCGGACATGGTGCTGCAGATCAGGAACGCGACCCGCGAGCAGGAGAAGGGGGGCGAATTGATCGTCGCCACGGTGGAGCGCATGAAGAGCCTGAACCACCAGGTGCGCAACTCGACCCGGGAGCACAACAGCGCGAGCGCGGACATCGCCCAGGCAACCGAGCGGGTCACCGCGATGGTGCAGCGGATCAAGGAGGCCTGCGTGGCGCAGCGCAGCTTCGGGGTGCGTATCGCCTCCGAGATGGAGACCATCACCCGTTCCGCCGACGGCAATCTGGCCGCCAGCACCGGTCTGAGTGAAGCGGTCCAGGGGCTCGCCGCCCAGGTAGACCTTTTGCAAAAGGAGATGGCCGCCTTCCGCACCGGTGAAGAGCAGGGGATAGAGGCAGGGATCAGGGGCTGGCAAACCTCATCTTAAACGAAAACGGTCCCAGCTCCCTGCTCCGGTTTCCCGAGGAGCAGGAGCTGGGACCTTGTTGTTCGATGGGCGGCAGCCTCGTTGGCTTCCGCGGTTTGGTAGATTACCTTACGCCGCGAATACGTTGCTGTGCGGCATGCTGCACCGCGGAGCTGTAAGAAAGGGGCGCCGTGGTTCGCGCGTACCGGTAGGAAACCAGTTGCCGAGGGGGCGCCAACCACCCGAGGAAATCATGCCCGGAGCGTACCACACTGGCCTTCGCCCGTTGCCAGTACCCCGCCAGAAGCCGGCTCACCACGATTCCTTCTACTCCCAGATCGCGCACCAAGTCGCGCAAGGTAATCAACCCTCCATATACCACCACCGCCAGAGCGCATATCAGTATCGGTTCCATCGAGTCCCCCCTTCGCCCTCAAGCAACAGGACCATATCGATCTTATTTATCCTTATACCAGATTAGCAACGCCATGCAAGCGTTTTTTATGAGGGCCGCTGGCTGTGCGATGACCATGGCCGACAGCCAAGCACCCAAGATCCTACTAACTTTTTCCTACAATGGCGAGTTCCGTTCAAGTCACAACAGCAGCTGCCGATAAGCTCATGAGAGAACCGCGGTCAGCAGCAGGGCACCCCGCCCGAGTTCCGCGCCAAAGGAGGCCGCTATATGAACCAACTCGTCAACTTCTACCTCAACATGAGCATCAGGTTCCGGCTCACCCTGCTCTGCGTCTGCTACAGCTTCTGCATCATAGCCGCGGCCCTGGCAGCGGGATTTGAGTCCGGCTTGATCCGCTACGGATCGATCGTGCTTTTCATCCTTTTGGGCGCGCTCTTTGGTGGACTCAATATCTGGTCGATCCGGGCTCCGCTGATCCGCACGGTGGGGTACCTGGAGACCATGGCCAACGGCGACCTCACCCAGCGCATCGTGATCAACCGCAACAACGAGATCAGCAAGATGCTCAGAAGCCTGCAGAACCTGCAGGAGTCGATGCGTAACATCATCTCCGGGATCCAGAGCACGGCGAACCAGCTGACCAGCGCCTCCGGCGAACTGAGTGCCACCTCCAGCAAGATAGCGGAGGGGACAGGACGGGCCTCGCAGCAGTCCGACTCCGTGTCGACGGCCGTGGTCGAGATGGCAACCGTGAGCAGCGACATCGCGCTCAGCTGCCAGAAGATGGCCGAGCGTGCCGGGAGCACCGAAAGCGCCACCCGCAAAGGGGACGAGACCATCGCTCACATGGCGGCCATCATGGGTGCCATCGAGAAGAGCGTCGTCGATACCATGGATGACGTGAAGGCGTTGGGGACCAACTCGGAGCGGATCGGTGATATCATCGTCGCGATCCAGGACATCGCCGACCAGACCAACCTTTTGGCATTGAACGCGGCCATCGAGGCGGCCCGGGCCGGCGAGCAGGGACGCGGCTTTGCGGTGGTGGCGGACGAGGTGCGCCGGCTTGCCGAGCGGACCACCACGGCGACTCGGGAGATCCAGTCCATCATCGGCGCGCTGCAGGGGGACGTGAAGAAGGTCGTCGACTCCATGGAGCGCAGTGCCGAGAGCGTGCGTACCGGCAGCGAGGACGTGCAGCACTCCAGCCAGGCCATCGCCTTCATCAAGGAGCAGATTTCGCCGCTTCTGGAGTACGTCGACCAGGTGGCAACCGCCGTCGAACAGCAGTCGGCGACCAGCGCCACCATAACCGAGAGCATGCAGCAGATCACCGGCGTGGTGCACGATGCCGCCCAGGGTGCCCACCAGTCCGAGCAGGCCGCGGCAAACCTGGCACACTCGGCACGCGATCTGAACACCGTTGTGAACCGGTTCAAACTGGTGGGGTAAGGCCAGGGGCGACCTATTACCATCACCGATTGTCAAACAAAAAAAGGGCAGGCGCCATTCGGCGTCCTGCCCTTTTTGCTTCCCGCTTTTGCCTCTCCCTAATCCCTGATCCCCAGCCCCTAGTCCCTGCGTCTCATACATGGAACTTCCGCGCCAGGTCGTTGTCGATCACGTAGACGCAGATCTCCTTGGCAGCCTGCTTGGTGTACTTGAATTTATCAGAGCTCAGGTTGTTGATCAGGAAGCTCACGTCGTCGCGGATCCGCTTGTCGTAGGTCTTGAAGGCCTCGGTGTCGTAGTCCTTGATGGCGCGCCGGAAGTTGGCATTTTCCAGGAACGGCTCCAGCACTTTCTCTTTCAGGTTGTACACGTAACGGTCGTGCAGGTCCTGGTACAGCGCGGTCTCCTGCGGCCGTTTCCCCTCCACCAGGATCTCCTGGGTAAGTGCCCGCCCGGTGTACTCCTTCTGGGTCTCTCTCCTGAAACGATGCCGGCTCTCCTCGTCTGCCTTCTGTCCCAAGAGCCTCCCCTCGATGGCCAAAAGGAACTCCTCGGTAATCTCCAAACGTTCCCCGGTGAACCGGCACACCTCGACGGAACCCGGCTCGAAGTTGACGGCGAACATGTAGTGCAGGGTGTCGCGCTCGATCTGCGCCTCGTTGTAGTAGTAGAGCGCCTCCTTCACCTCCTGGAGCACCACGAAATCGTAGTTGTGCACCAGGCTCTCCATGAACCCCTCGGGAATCAGCTCCTTGAGTTCCTTTCTCCAGCGCAGGAAGAAGGTGGAAAGGTGACTCATGTTGATCATCTTGTCCTTGCGGGCGTAGGCCGCATAGAAATCGGAGAAGATCTTGATCGATTCGCGCCCCGAGAAGCCGTGATCCCCTTCGTGCTCGCTCTCGGCGATGATTTTCTTGCGCCGTTTGGCGGTGAGCCGTTTGCGGTCCTCCTCGGTAAGCCACTCCGGGATGTGCCCGGTGTAGATCTCCATCTTGAGGATCTGCAGGTGTTCGTCGCAGTAGAGCCGGTACTTCTCGGGATCGCCGATCCACTCGATGAGCGCGTCCGACTTGATGTTCATCCTGGTGGAGATGATCACCCGGGCGAAGTTGTGCAACACCCGCGGCAGGAAGCTGCCGTCGATGTGCTTGCCGAAGATGTTCCGGTAGATCTCCACCTCGGTATTGAGGTCCATCACGTAGGGGATGTTGATGAACTCGATGCGGTCGGTGAAGGACTGTACTCCTTCGATGGAACGCTCGTCCTCGGGGTTCATGAGCGCGATGAAGAGCGAGCGGACGTTCTCCTCGATGTCCTCGACCTTGTGGATCCCCTCGGAGATGATGTTGTGCAGCTCCAAGAGCCGCTCGGCGTTGTGCGACTTAACATCCATGAGGGCGTAGATGCCGTTGTTGGTCCGGGCGAAGTTGGAGAAGAGGTACTTCACCTCGTTCGAATCACCCAACAGGTGATCGATCCGCTTTTGCAACAGCTCGTTGGTGAGAACGATCTGCCGCATCGGCTTGTCGCCGGGGTTGAACACGGTGATCCCCTCGCCCAGGCGACGGTTGAAGCGGTAGGGACGGACCTGGATCATCTTGAAGAGGTCAGCCGGGTCCTCGAGCCGCGCCGAGAGGGCCTGGAACAGCGAGCTGCAGATGGTGCAGGGCGCATCCCTGAAGACCCAGTCGTACTCCTTCTCGGTAAAGAGCTGCCATTTGAAGGAGTCGTTGTTGAACAGGTCGTCGAAGAAGGGGCGCCGCTGCACCTTGTCGATCATGAGGAGCGGACTGTCGTGCGACGGACAGGGGATTTCCACCACGTCGTTGCGGTGCAGTGACCCCTTGGCCTCGTTCAGGTCCTGCGGGTCGAGCTCGTACTCGTCCAACAGGTGCGACAGTTTCTCCATGAAGGCCCCGACCTGGTGTTCCTTGAAGCGCCCCAGGATACGCCGGTCCAGGTGCCAGACCACCTCGTAGGTGCGCCCGGCCTCGGTGTTGGCGTATTCCTCGAACTTCATCAGGAGGTTGTTGAGGAAGGTGCTCTTTCCCGAACCCGGCGGTCCTTCGAAGATGTAGATCTTGTTCTGGCGTGCCCCGCTCTTCATAGCGGCCACATGGTTCATGAACCGGTTGGCGAAGAGCCGGTCGGCGAAGAAGGGGCGGTCTGAATTTTCTACGAAGAGCCTACGGGTGTCGAAGCTGGCGAAGTTGATCGACTCGGGGTCGTCGGGGTACTCGTCTACCCCCTGGCTCACGTAGCTCTTCACCATGTCGTGGAACAGCTGGAAGACGTTGCGCATCATCTGCGCCGGATGCTCGGCCACCAGCTTGATGTACTCCTGGTAGGAGATTGCGCCACCCTTTTCCCGTTCCACGATGGTGCGGCTTAGCTGTTTGAGTACGGTTTCGATGTCTGGCATGGCTTGTCCCGCCTGTCACAGGGTCTTACGATTCAAGGTCTTGTTCTTCATGGTGTAGAGCACCCGCTGCCAGGTGATCTGCGGTTCCTCGGCCCCCTCACGGCCGGCGCCGCGCGGCGCGTCCACCACCGCCTCGCTGGTCTCCAGCTGGACCTCGTTACCCCAGAGGAACTCGATCCCTACCAGCGTGTTGGCGATGTACTCCTGCACCAGCTGCTTCCCCTCGAAATGGTGCACCAGGTAGAGCGTGCCGTTCTCGCCGCGCTCCGGAGCGATCTCGATGTAGGGAGGGTGGTACAGGGATGCCAGCACCATGTCCCGGTAATCCTCGGCCTTACGGCTCTTCACGTAGTACTGCCAGACCATGCGCTGGGGATCCAGGCGCTTGCCGGTAACGAACAGGTTATGGCGGTCAGTGAACTCCTGGTCCACGAAGTACTTGATGAACAAAAAGTCGGAGAGCTCGGAGCGCACCTTGTAGATCAGTTGGTCGCCCAGGCCCGCGTCCGTTTTGTAATTCTTGCGCGCCTCGGCATCAGTGAGGCGGTGGAAGTCGTACCCCACCCGACCGGCGTCGCCCGCTTCCTTTAAAAACTGCATGAGCCGCATCCCCAAGGCATAGGGGTTCATGCCGACCCGCGGCAACGAGGTGACGCCAGCGTGCACCCGGGCGAAGTCGACCTCGTGCCCCTTGATCCGGTCGTCCTCGAGAAAGAGCTTCTCGTGCCAGTAGCTCGCCCACCCCTCGTTCATGATCTTGGTGCGGATCTGGGGCTGGAAGAAGATCGACGTCTTCCTCACGACCTCGAGTACCGAGCGCATCCACTGGTTCTCCTCGCGCGCCAGAAACTCCGAGTTCTCGATCAAGAAGCGCAACAGGTCGTGGCGCTCACGGTGCTGCACCCCGGCGTTCCTGGCGAAGTGGGCATCGAGCTCAGGATACTTGGCGATCACGTCGGCAAAAAAGAGCTGCTCGCCGCGCTCCGAACCATGCGCCTGCACCAACTCGTTGAAGTGCGCCACCTCTTTCAGGTAGTCGCCGATCGCGACTTTTTTGACCGCCTGCAAGAAGACGTCGAAGTAGTAGTTGAGCCGTGCCGAGCACTCTGCGGCACTCGGTGCCAGAAGCGGCGAGAGCTCCTCGTGGTACCCCACCAGGTTGTCGATGGAACGGGCGAACTCCAGGATGTAGTCGACCCAGCGCCCCTTCTCGGCGCGCAGCTTGGCGATGACCCGCTTGTCCGAGAGCGCTTCGCCGGTGAAGTCGTACTCCCAGGTGTGCCGGAAGCAGTGGTTGTTCTGGAAGAAGTCGATATGCCCCAGCACGTGGTAGAAGATCATCACGTTCAACCAGTCCGGATTGTTGTCGTTGTAAAAAGAGATGGCCGGCCGGGTGTTGATGACGGTTTCGTAGGGGTTGTGCGGGTAGAGCTCGTACTCCCCCTTGCCGCGCAGCACCTCGACGTCGTGCACCCAGTAGTCGTAGAGCGTGGGGATCATCACCTTGGGTGAGAGTTCGATCAGGTCCCGGTTGGTGACGATGTACTCCAGGGTTTCGTCGGTAAAGGAGAGGCCCGCCTCGCGCGCCCGTACCTTGCACCCTTCCATGATCTCTTTGGTATGTTGGTTGATCAGTTCCATAACAGCCTCTGGATGATCGGTATCCGTTTTATGAGGGGGACTGGCTCCGCCAGGTGCCTGCCCCCTTTCCGCCCTTGGTCAGCAGCGTCGGGCGCTTGATTATTCGCCTCTACCTGAACGCCCTTGTCCCTTGCGGAAGAAGCCGCCCTTGATTCGCTGCAGCTGACCTCGCGTCCCCCCCTTTGAAAGGGGGGGACAGGGGGGATTGCCCCTAGGAAATCAGCTTCCTGATCCCGTCGATGACCCGGGCTTCCTCGGCGTCCTCGGTCATCACGTCCATGCGCAGCAGGTCCGCCTTGTCGCGCAAAAGCCCCGACCCTTCGAGGTAGCGTGCCACCTCGGTCCACTGGGTGCCGCTGTGCTCGGCGATGGTCACCCCCATGCGGCTTACGTAGCTGAGCATCTTCACCAGCTCGGGGATCGACTTGTCGCCGCCGGTGTCCCAGTCGTCGCCGTCGGTGCCGTGGAACACATAGATGTTGTAGTCGGCCGCCAGGTTTTCCTTGGCGACGATCTCGTTCACCAGCTTGTAGGCGCTGGCCACCTCGGTGCCGCCAGCCACCCGCGAGTTGTAGTAGGTGTTGAAGTCGGGGACTTCCTTCGCCTCGGTGTCATGCAGGATGAAGCGCGATTCCACCTGCCCCGCGTACTGGTACAAGAGCCAGCTGTAGATCATGACGTGCTGGGTGCAGACCAACTCGGTCACCTTGCCGGCCATGGAACCTGAGTAGTCGCGCAGGAAGAAGACCATGGCCTGCGGCTCGTAGTCCTTTTCCATGGAGAAGATCCGGTACACCTTGTCGCGCGGCGAGATCAGGAAACGGCTCGGGTCGATATCCCCCACGTCCGGGAGGTTCCCCAGCGCGATGTTGGTCTCCACCAGCTTGCGCAAGGTCGCCTTCTTGTCCAGCACCTGGCCGGAGCCGCGGTTGCGGTCGGTAAGATCGTAGACGTAGCGGGTGAAGGAGCGTTTCTTACCCTTTTCGCGCAGGTTGGGGAGCTGGAACTGCTCGGTCAGCACGCGGCCCAGTTCGTAGGCCGAGGTGTCCAGTTCGTGGGCCTCACCTTCGCCCTGCCCCGGCCCCTGCCCCGAGTCCTCACCGGTTTCCCGCACCTTCTGCTCGCCGATGACCTCGCCTTCCTCACCCTTGCCGGCCCCGCCGGTCGATCCCCCTTCGCCGGGAGGACGGATGGTCGGGTCGTGGACCAGCTTCTCCTCCTCCGTCGAGGGGACCACCACGATCTTCCCTTTGCCACCTTTCCCCGGCTTTACCAGGCGCCCCACCTTGATCTTGCGGGGGAAGCCGTCCTTCTCGCGCTGCCGGTCCCGCTCCAGGAGTTCGTCGAGCGCCTTCATCTGCATGGTGAAGGGGTTGGCCACCCGCTCCTGGGCCTGCAGGACAGCCAGGTCGTGCCAGGTGTAGAGCCCGCGGGAAAAGAGCGGGAACGGGCCACCACGGTCACCGGTGGAGATCTCGCGATGTCCCGGCAGGACCAACTCCCGCGCGAACCGCTCGGCTCGTTCCGGGTCCAGCCCCTTCGCTTTCAGCTCTTCCAGGTATTTTTCCGGATCTTTCATGGCGTCCATCCGCCCTCGTTGACAATTGCCCTACTTAAAGTGGACCTGTAGCCTCTCAAGGCTCCAGTAACCTCTGACCAGCTCTGGACGCGACCCCAGGGTGAGTGTCACTCCGTGGCAACCTCCCGCAAGGGGAGGGGGGGCTTCGCGCCCCTGCCTCTAGCTCTCGTCCTCCTGAGTGCAGAAGTACTCGATGGTTTTCTGGGCACAGGTGCGGCAGTAGCCGAGCTTGCCGAGCATGGTCACGATCATGCGGTCGTAGAGCTTCTGGTTCTCCTCGTTGGTTCGGTTGGCCAAGGCGCCGATCAGGCTTCCCGCGCCGGCAATGTCCGACTTGAGCCTCACATCGGTGACCGCCTTCACCAGTTCGAGGTTGTCCATGAAGTCGTAGTTCGGATCGACCGAGATCTTCTGGCCGTAGATCTTGCGGATCGAGGTCCTGAACGAGGCGCGCTGTTCCTCGGTCTTGAGCCCGATGCGCTCCTCGACGCTCTTCACGTAACGCTCGTCGATCTTCAGCGCCCGCAACTCGCCGGTCTGGGGATCCTTGTACTTCCACATCCGGTCCGGCCCCAGGTTCTCGGCGTCGATGCCGATGATCATGTTCACGTAGTTCTGCACATCCTTGCGGATGGCCATCGGCTCGTCCATGTAGGCGTTGAACATCTCGGTCATGATCCGCTCACGGTAGAGCTTCTTGCCGGTCTTCAGGTCCTCGAGGTACTTTGCGCGCTCGTTGGTATCCACCACGTAGTCGAGCACCACCCGTTCCAGGGCCTTGAAGATGTCGTAGGCGACCATGCAGCGCCCCTCGTTGGTGTCCGAGCTCTCCTTGAGGATCTGGATGCTGCGCCCTAAAGAGCGATGCCCAAGCCCGCGCTGTCCGAAGCGCTTGGTGATGTCCGGTTCCTGCCCCAAGGCGTCGATCACCTCGGCGAGCGCCTTGATGCTCTTCTCGCCGGCCACCTCGCCGGCCGCGAGCTTCATGGTCTCGATGGGGGTCAGCTTCTCGCTCCGCGGCAACCGGGTCAGCACCACGCCTACCGATGCCGCGTAGTTCAGGTTCGGATCCTGGTGCAGCGTCTCCTTGGTCAAGGTCGTCTTCGAGTCGGAGCCGATAGCATAGGAGGTGAGCCCTTCCTGCATTCGGTAGTTGGTGTTGTGCGACACGTAGCAGATGCGGCAACGGTCCACGATCGGCGCCTCTTCCTTCTCGGCCAGGAAGCGGTTGAATTCGGAGTTGTTGCTGGTGGCAATGATCATCGAGTCGATGGGCCACTTGTAGCCGTCGATCTCGATGGCCCGGTTCTGGATGACACCGAGGTACACCTGGACCAGGTCCTTCTTGTTCTTGAAGATCTCGTCCGAGAAGTGGATGCCACCCCCGGCCACGCGGGCCAGCGCGCCGCGTCTCAAGTCGAAGCGGTACGGGTTGTTGGTGTCGGTGATGTGCAGCAGGCGCTGGATCGATTCTTCACCCAGGAGGTCCACCGCCGAGGACGTGATCTTGTCCTTGGCGGGATACTTGCCGGTCAGGGTCCCCAGGCTCTCGCTCATGGGAACCGGGATCACCGCCAACTGATCCAGCATCGCTTCGAGGTTGTTGTCGGCGTGCTGGCGGATGTCGTTCCAGATGTAGCCGCTGCAGGCCCCCAGGGGACGGTAGTTCCGGTACAAAAGATCCAGCTCGTCCTCGGTGAAGCCCCCCTGCTCGGCCAGAAAGCGCCGGTTCTCCTCGACGCTGTCGTAGAAGTTCATGGCCAGGATCATGGGGTCCTCGTAGGTCTGCGAATCGATTTCGCGGATCTTGCCGTAGGTCCCCAGCTTGTCCATGTTCAGGAAGCGGAAGCTGTATTTGCGGTTTCGCTCGCGGGCCAGGAAGTTGCGGTACTGGGCGCAGAGGAACTCCACGAAGAAGGTCTTGCCGTTGCCCGGCTCACCGACCAGCACGAAGGCCATCTCCTTGCTGGAGCCCCCTTCGGCCGCATCCTTGACGAATGAGACGAAACTGTTGATTTCGTCGTACATCCCGATGGTGTGTTTGCGTCCGGTGCGAAAGATGTTGAAGTCGTAGGTAGTCTTGGCGTTCACCACGACCTTCTCGAAACCCTGTTCCAGGATCATGCGGCTGATGCCTTGGAACGCGTTTTCAAAGACCCTTTCCCCTGCCTTGACGGCGGTCAGATGCTGCCGGAGCGAGTTGTTCTTCTGCGCAGTCATGGTTTTCCTCCGCGTCCTACTGCTCAAGATATCTCTCTCATTGATTTGCAAGCTCTCGAAAAAATGATACGCCTTTCCCCAATTTTATGCCGTTTTTTTTCGCCGCTGCGACTGGACTTAGCTTTCATGAGAAGCTGCGCGGGCCTTCTAATCGTGCAGCTAATGAACTAGACACCTATTGTATACCCCATGTTCCGCAGTGCAACAGGTGCCAGGTTGGTTGACAAGGAGTTACCAAAAGCCGCTTCCGTTTTAACCAACCTTTGCTACTATTCAGAGAGGACCAGCATCATGAGAAAGAAGACATGGAGGGACTTATGTGGAAAAAACTTTCGGCTGTCTTTGCTGTCATACTCGCCTTGACCCTGACCGGTTGTGGCAGTAGCAGCGGCCCAACGGTGTACACCACCCAAATAACGCGGAACATCAATGTCGATGGCTACATACTGAACGGGACCTCGGTCAACCTGGGAACTGCCAACGTGTTCGCCGGCATTGACTCTTTAGGAGGAGATTTCCGGAGTTTTTTGGACTTCTCGTTAGCGTCTAATCTCCCGCCAAATGCGGTGATCGACTATGCGGGATTACGGCTCTACATCAACGACATTTTGCCAGGAGGAGCGTCGGTTCCCATTCGTATCGAGCTGGTTGAATTTATCCCCCCGCTTAGTGCCGCTGACTTCAATACCCCCGCGGTCGGATCCACGGTAGTCCTCGATACCATTACACCTGCGGATTTAGGAAACATCGTCCCCATCGACGGCTACATCGAGATCCCGGTCACCCCGTTGGTCCAAACTGCCTGGAGCCACGGCAACTTCTTCCAGGTGCGCATCATGTATGGCCCGAGTCTGGTTCCTCCCGGTGTTATCTCAATCAACGAGACCACATCCCCACCCGAGCTGAGGGTCGACTTCTTTTAGCCGAAGCCGGGGCGCTGAAACAGAAAAGGGGAACCAGCTACGGTTCCCCTTTCCTGCGTCCTTTCCTCTATTCTCTACCCCGCCAAGAGATACCGGCTCACGTCGATCTGGTGCCGGTTCGGGTCCAAGGTCCCGATGATCCTCCGACCCACCGCCGGGTCGGCCAGGTCGAGCAGCACTCCGTCCACCTCACGTCCCTGCGGGTCGGCGATCACCTTCACCCGGGGATGCCCCAGGCGGTCCGGGTCGCGATGGTTCCCCACCACGACCGCCAGCTCACCGCTGTCCAGTTGCAACAGCGAGCCGACCGGGTGCAGCCCGAGACAGCCCAGGAAGAGCTTCACGAGCCCCCAGTCGTAGGTCTTGCCAGCCTGGGTCAAGAGGTAGCGCAGCGCCGTCTCCGGCGGGAAGGGTACTCCGTTGGCCTGCGGGAGGGTGGTGAGCAAGTCGTAGCGGTCCGCGATGCTGATGATCCTGCCGAAGAGCCCCAGCCACTTGTAGGGAAAGCTTGGGTAGCCGGAGAAATCCGCCAGCAGGTGGTGCTCGAAGGCCGCGGTGACGATCCGCGAGGTGAGGCTGTCGAGCCCGCGCGAGCGCATCGCGTTACGCACCCCGGTCAGGGGATGGCTCTCCAGCAGCTGCCGTTTTTCGCCGGTCAACAGGGCAGGTTCGCGCTCCCTGAGATCCTCGGGGAGCCCGGCCATGCCGATGTCGTGGAACAGGGCGGCCATGCCCAGCTCGGAGAGGGTGAACTTGGACATCCCGAGGCGCCGTCCCAGGGCGAGCGACAGGATACAGACGTTGGTGGCATGACTGCGGCCGGCCCAGTTCCGGTTCGGCGTGCAGGTCCCCAAAAGGCTCGCCTCGTCGCTTGCCATCAGGTCGATGATCTGCTGTACCACCCGCTTGGCGGAGCGCAGCCGCAGCTGTTTGCCCGCGGCGGCGTTGGCCATCTCCCCGGCAATCGCCTCGGCGGCCCGCTGGTACAAAAGCCGCGCCTTCAACCCCTCCAGGCGCAGGTGCAACCGCCCCACCGGCACCTTGGGAACGTCCTCGGGCTGAGCCTCCACCTCGATACCGGCGATGGAGAGCTGCTGCATCCGGTCCAGGATCCGGCTGTACCGGTCGTTACCCCCTGCCGGCTCCAGGTCCCGCAGGATGTAGATGAAGTTCTGCACCCCCTGCGCGGTCAACCCGTCGCCGAAACCTATGCCACCCACGTTTTGCCGGGCGAACTCGTCGATCATGAACCCGAAACTGGTGAAGGCACCGTTGTCGGGCTTGAGTCGGACATCTCCCAGGTACAGGGTGTGCCCCTTGACCCGGATCAGCGCCTCCTCGTTGCGGCGTCGGATCTCTTCTACCGTCTTGAGCAGGTCGTCGACGGGCGTTTCCATGGCCGCATGACCCGGTGCGTAGTTATGCGACGTCTTGATCAGGACGAAGAGCCTGCCGACCAGCCCCTTGCCCAGTTGCACCAATTCGTCGCGTTTGTTTGCCACCATCTCTGTCCCCTCAGGCCGCGTTCGTTCCCGCATCGCCATGCCGCGCCTGGACCGCCTGGTCGATGACCGCGCGCAATTCGGAGCTTCCCTGCCGACGCAGTTCATCAAGGAGCTGCCGGGCCGAGTCGTGACGGACCTTCAACAGCCCGGCGACCGCACACTGCGCACTCTCCCTCGACACCGCGCGCTTGAACCACCCCTTTTTCACCAGCATCTCCTTGAAAAGCGGCACCACCTGCCCCGCGCCGAGCTCCCCCAGGGTCTCGAACACAACGAGCCGCTCCTCCATCCCGCGGTGCTTCAGCTCCTCGCTGGCAGCCAGGGCCAGCAACGGCTTCAGGGCGAAGCTGAGCTGCTGCTGGGCGATGATCTTCAGTGCCCTCACGCGCAGGGCACTCGCGTCGTCGCGCAGGAACTTCAAAAGGTAGGGGCGCGCCTTGGGGTCCGGCGACTGGGCCAGAAAATTGAGGACCTCGCGGCGGATGCGCGCCTCCCGGTGCGTGCTGAGTCCGACGATCATCTTAAGCGCCTTGGGGCCACCGATCAGCGCGAGCACCAGGACCACGTTGCGCACCAGGTACCAGCGCGGATCGGCCAGGAACGGGGCGAAGAGTTCTGGGCGCGGGGCGCCCAGCTCGATGAGTACCTCGATGACCACCTTGCGCATCTTCAGCTTCTCGATGCGCCCCAGCAGCTCACAGATCCCCCCCAGGGAGGGGACCCCGAACACCAGGAGCAGCTCGTGCAAATCCTCGCGGCTGAGCGCATCGGTCTCGTTGATGGTCCTGGCCAGCGCCTGCAGCACCTCCTCGCCGAATATCTCGCCGAGTACTTCACCCACCTTCTGGCGCCGCTCGGCGGGGAGGCTCCCCAGGCCCATGAGCTGGCCCAGGAAGCGGACCAGGCGCTGCGCGTGGGGGACCTGACCGGTCACAAACAGGTCGATCGCCAGCTTCCCGGTGACGGCGGTGAAGTCCTCGAAGCTCGCCGGGTCCTGCACACCGGCCAGCGTCGCCGCCAGGATGCTGATCACATCGTCCGCCGGATTGCGGCGCGCATCTGCCTGCACCGCCTTGCGCAGCCAACCGGCCTCGTCGGCCGTCAGCATGAGCAGGTGCTTGGGAATCATCTGCTGGGGAGTTGCCGGCTGTTCCGCGAGCGCCGTGGTGATCTCGCTGAGAGCCTCCTGCTGGGAGGCCACCGCCTCGCCTTCGATCACCAGGGTATCGATGCCGACCAGGTCTTCCTCGAGGAGGTAGCTCACGTGGGGGAGATGTGCTCCCCACAGGCGGGTCACCACGTCATCGTCGTCCCGGTCCGGGCGCTCGAACCCGGCAATATCCAGGAAAGTGGCCAGCTCGGCCCCCTGGATCCCGCTGGCGAACTGGACCACCCGGATGCCGTCGGCGTGCAGCCGCAGGGCCAGGTTGTCCCGCCTATCCTCGTTGCGGTAGAGTTCGCTCCCCCGGTAGCTCAGGGAAAACGGTTCCACCTCGAGAGGGAAGGAGCCGTAGCGCGCCAGGTGCGCCCCGAGCTTCTCCTCGAGTTCCTCCAGGTACTTGACCAGCACCGGATTGTTGGCCAGGTAGGTGCGCACCCCCTTGGCGCTGCGCAGCAGAGCGGCCATCACCTCGGTCGCCGAGCGGAGCTCCTCCTGGGCGTGGTCCGGCTGTGTCCCCGGTGCTTTTGCAGTCTGTCCTGAGCGTTCCTGGTGATCCATGCGCTGGCAAAATCCTCCTTACGGCTCACGCTGCCACTGCCCGCCATCCCGAAACTCTCCGCTCCGGTCGGTCGAGCGGCGACAGCACGCGCTCTTCGCAACCTATATTCGGCTTATTTACCGTAAAACTGAAGCAAATTCATGAAGAGCTCAGGAAATTGCTTTCAATGTGAGGAGGTACCTCTTAGGTTCGGGCCGTACCCTGCGGTTTGGCAGGCGCAAAAAAAGGGAACCGGCGCTGAGCCGATTCCCCTTTTCCTGGTACCTAGGCAGGTTGGGCTGCCAATTACATCATGCCGCCCATGCCGCCCATGCCACCCATGCCGCCCATACCGCCCGGCATTGCCGGCATACCGCCGTCTTCCTTCGGCTTGTCGGCGATCATCGCCTCGGTGGTCATCATGAGACCGGCAACCGAGGCCGCGTTCTGCAGCGCGTAGCGGGAAACCTTGGTCGGGTCGATGATGCCGGCCTCGAGCATGTCGACGTAGGTGTCGTCTGCGGCGTTGTAGCCGAAGGAGCCCTGGCCGTTTTTCACCTTGTCCACCACGATCGAGCCGTCCACGCCCGCGTTCTGGGCGATCTGGCGGATCGGCTCCTCGATGGCGCGCTTGATGACGTTGACGCCGAACTGCTGCTCGGGGGAGAGCTGCAGCTTCTCGAGGGAAGCCATGGCGCGCAGGTAGGCGACGCCGCCGCCGGGGACGATCCCCTCGTCGACCGCAGCGCGGGTAGCGTGCAGCGCGTCTTCCACGCGGGCCTTCTTCTCTTTCATCTCGACTTCGGTAGCGGCACCGACCTTGATCACGGCAACGCCGCCCACCAGTTTCGCCAGACGCTCCTGGAGCTTCTCGCGGTCGTAGTCGGAGGAGGTCTCCTCGATCTGGGCACGGATCATCTTGACGCGGCCCTGGATGTCAGCCTCTGCGCCGTAGCCGTCGATGATGGTGGTGTTGTCCTTGTCGACGGTGATCTTCTTCGCGTTACCCAGCATGTCCATGGTGGTGTTCTCGAGTTTGAAGCCGACTTCCTCGGAGATCACCTTGCCGCCGGTCAGGATGGCGATGTCTTCCAGCATCGCCTTGCGGCGGTCGCCGAAGCCCGGGGCCTTGACGGCGCAGACGTTCAGGACGCCGCGCAGCTTGTTGACCACCAGGGTGGCCAGGGCCTCGCCTTCGATGTCCTCGGCGATGATCAGCAGCGGACGGCCGCTCTTCGCGGTCTGCTCGAGTACCGGGAGGAGGTCCTTCATGTTGGAGATCTTCTTGTCGTGGATCAGGATCGAGACGTTCTCGAGGTTCGCCTCCATGCGCTCCGGATCGGTCACGAAGTACGGGGAGAGGTAGCCGCGGTCGAACTGCATCCCTTCCACGGTCTCCAGGGTGGTTTCCATCGCCTTGGCTTCCTCGACGGTGATGACCCCTTCCTTGCCGACCTTCTCCATCGCCTGGGCGATGATGTCGCCGATGGTCTTGTCGTTGTTGGCGGAGATGGTACCGACCTGGGCGATCTCTTTGTGGTCCTTGATCGGCTTGGAGATGGACTTCAGTTCAGCAACCAGGGTCTCCACAGCCTGGTCCAGGCCGCGCTTGATCTCCATCGGGTTGTGACCTGCGGCGACCAGCTTGGAACCCTGGCGGTAGATAGCCTGGGCCAGGACGGTAGCGGTGGTGGTGCCGTCGCCAGCCACGTCGGAGGTCTTCGATGCCACTTCCTTGACGAGCTGTGCGCCCATGTTCTCGAACTTGTCTTCCAGCTCGATTTCCTTGGCGACGGTGACGCCGTCCTTGGTGATGAGCGGTGCGCCGTAGGATTTCTCGATGACCACGTTGCGCCCTTTGGGGCCCAGGGTCACTTTCACGGCGTCGGCCAGGGTATTGACACCTTTAAGGATGCAGTTGCGGGCATCCTGGTCGAATTTGATGATCTTTGCAGCCATGGTTTGATATCCTCCTTGGGATGTTATGCGTCAAGCGATGTTGAGGGAAAGCATCGGGGGACGTGCCCCGGAAACGGGATTACTTCTCGACGACGCCGAGGATGTCATCCTCGCGCATGATCAGGAAGTCCTCGCCATCGAGTTTCACTTCGGTCCCTGCGTACTTGCCGAACAGTACCTTGTCGCCCACCTTCAAGTCGATCGGGAACACCTTGCCGTCCTCGCCCCTCTTCCCGTTGCCAACCGCGACAACCTCGCCCTGCTGGGGCTTCTCTTTCGCGGTCTCCGGGATGTACAGCCCACCGGCGGTCATGGTTGCTTCCTCAACCCTCTTCACGATGATACGGTCCTGCAGCGGTCTCAGATTCATGCCTTACTCTCCTTTCGTTGAGATCGAGGATCTCTCGTAGTAGAAAAAGTATTAGCACTCCATACTGCCGAGTGCTAATCGCCTGCTAAATATAAACAGCATGCCTTTAAAAATCAAGGGGCCGGCAAAATTAAATTTACCGGCCCTTCATGATGCATAACTTACTGTTTTTCCGCCGGATAGCGGCACCAGCCTCCCGGCGGCGCAAAAAATTCCGCCGGCCGGGACGGGAGCGCCGGAATCACCCGGCCAGAATCGGTTACCACTTCCGCCTGGACAACTCTTCCTGGTAGAACTTCTGGTAGAGGATCTCCCATTCGCGGCTGCCGGGGACCTTCGCCTGGCTGTAAGAGGCGAGCTTGTCCCGGACCGCCTGGTCCACCTGCCCCATCACCGAGAAGAACCCCTCGATGGACCCCTTGATGCAGTCCAGGGCGCGCCGCTCGTCGGGGAAGTCGGCCAGGTCGTCGTTGTAGAGCTTGTCGTAGATCTTGTGGGCGATATGCGAGATGCGGTCTTCGGTTATCTGCATGGCTGACTCCTGGTGGTAGCGGCGCGTGACTACGCCGCCGGTTGACGGCTACAGGACGATCTTTCGTTCCTTGGCGAGCTTGTCCTTGATCATCTTGAGCATCTTGTGCCGGTCGATGCCGGCGCCGCCCCCCATGCCCCGCAGCGACTGCTCCAGAAGCTGCTCGGCGTCCCGCTCCAGCGCCTGCTCCGCCTTCAGGTCCGCATCGATCGCCCCGCGGATTGCCGCCAAAAGCGCCGGACGTCCCTGTTTCTCGTCGATCAGCGCGCCCCGTTCCAGCTCTCCCAGGACCTTCTCAGCAAGGCGCGCGATCTGTTCGTCTCTCAGCCGCATCGGTACCCCCCATAAAAGTGTTGGCGTATTCTACGGCAAACGGGCAAAATAGCAATCTGATTTCCCGCAGTCGGCGGCTTGCGCACCACGCCGGCGCGCCGCTCTTTCCTCATAATTTTGCTGCTGCTTCTCAGTCGCCAAGACCCCGCCGACACAGGCTGCGCCGGCCTCTCAAGCAGAGGCTGAGACGCACGTTGCAACGCTTAAAAATCCTTGCTTTCTGTCTACAGCAAAGCTATCATACGCCCAGGATTTAGCTCTCTCTGCCCTGCCCGTTAGGTTACTAACGCCCCTGCGGAATAATTCATTGTACGGGCGACTGTTACGATCGTGGTGTGCTGCCCCATTGCGCGGGAATTGCCTAAAGCGATCTACAGGAGCCCACCTGATTGGGAACTCGCTGTGAGGCCCCGAACCAACGGCATGGTGGAGAGAGCAGTATGAAATGAGGGACCGTAGCCGCGGTCCCTTTTTTTGTTCTTGCGCTTTATGTTTTTAACAGTATATAGGGAGCTGGTTGACAGTACCAGGATGCACCTGATTCTACGTTAGCTGCGAGGTAACCGGTGGCACTCATGCTGGAAAAGCTCCCGCCCTGGCTCGTGCTGGTGATCGGCTTTGTGCTGGTCGCCTGCCTCGGAGTCCTTGACTATCTCACCGGCGACTACTCGCTGCTCATCTTCTACGCCATCCCGGTGGCACTCGAGGCCTGGTTCCTGGGGCGTGCCGGCGCGGTGGCGATCTCGCTCGCCTCGGGACTTGCCCGACTCGCCTCCGACTACCTGAGCTACACCGGAACCCGCTTCAGCTACTGGAACTCCCTGCAGGACACCGCCTTCTTGCTCATGATGGGGCTCTTGATCGCCTGGGTGCGCCAACTCCTGCAGGAGGAGAGCACCGAGTCCGAGCACCGGCACAAGGAACACTGATCCCCGCCCAATCCACCACGGAGGTGAGAGATGAAGGTAACCGCATTCAACGGCAGCGCACGCAAGGGGGGCAACAGCACCCTGCTCATCAACCGGGTCTTCTCCGAGCTGCACCAGGAGGGGATCGAAACCGAGCTGGTGGAACTGGCGGGCTCGCCGATCCGCGGCTGCATCGCCTGCTACGGCTGTTTCAAAAACCGGGACCGGCGCTGCACCATCAAGGACGACCTGGTGAACGACGCCATCGAGAAGATGGTCGCCTCGGACGGGATCCTGATTGCCTCGCCCACCTACTTCGCGGACATCACCAGCGAGACCAAGGCGCTCATCGACCGCGCCGGGATGGTGGGGCGCGCCAACGACTTCCTGTACCGGCGCAAGGCGGGTGCCGCGGTGGTGGCGGTCCGGCGCGGCGGCGCCATCCACGCCTTCGACAGCATCAACCACTTCTTCCTCATCTCGGAGATGGTGGTACCGGGATCGAGCTACTGGAACATCGGGATCGGCAGGGAGATCGGGGAGGTCGAAGCGGATGCCGAAGGGATGGCGACCATGGAGACCCTGGGGCGCAACATGGCCTGGCTTCTGAAGAAACTCAAGGATTGACGGGTTCTTGGGGCCGCAACGCAAAAAGGGCGGAGTCCGTGGACTCAACGCCCTTACTTAAAGTGTTGAAAAACTCGTAACGTAAGGTATACTCCCTCTAATCTTCGGGTTAGGGGGAGTATTTTTATGACTGAAGCTCAACAACCTGCCCAAATCACTCGCATTCCTCCTGCCT
>NZ_BLXZ01000007.1 GCF_014193675.1 Geomonas limicola | reverse complement strand
AGGCAGGAGGAATGCGAGTGATTTGGGCAGGTTGTTGAGCTTCAGTCATAAAAATACTCCCCCTAACCCGAAGATTAGAGGGAGTATACCTTACGTTACGAGTTTTTCAACACTTTAAGTAAGGGCGTTGCTCCTGGACGGCCTTTTCTTTGTCTCTTCGCGGTTACTTCTTTGCTTGTTTTTTGTGCCCTTTCTTCTTCCCGATACTCGTTTTGATCTTCTGGATCTCCTGGTTCATCTTGTCCATGTCCCGCTCGATGCCCAGGACGTTCAGGCGCAGTTCGGTAATCTGCATGGCCAGCTTCTCGTTGGAAGGAACCTCTTTGGGAGGGGCCGTTACCGGGATGACTGCCTCTGGCTTGGCAGCTTCGGGCTGAGCGGAAGGCGCGGGAGTCGCTTCAGCGCTTGCCTTGGGAGCGTTCGAGGTCAGGGCCCAGCCCCCGACATACCCCGTGAGGCTCCCGTCGGTGGAGGATACCTTCACCCATCCGCCGGCACAATCACCAGCGGTGGTGACCTGCTGGTCCTTCTTCAAGACGGCGACCACGCGAGCCTTCATGCTCGGGGTCTTCCGGAGGCGCAGTTCCAGGGCGTTGACGGTACAGATGGTGTCCGCAAAGACAGGTGCTGCAATAGCGGTTACTGCTGCTGCAAGTATCAGGGTGCGGGTTGTCTGGTTCATTACAGCTCCTTGTGGGATGGATTGAGGACCTGGTCTGGCCATACGGGTAAAAACTCTGCGCCAGTAACTTTGAGAGGTAGGGTTGTTGGCATCTCCTGTACGGTTGACTGCAAAGCTTAGCAGCTTGTTGTCAGGATGCCAGTGATGACGTCGCTTTTTGAGGATAACCGGTGTCAAATACGGGCGACCTTTATTGCACAAAAAAAACTAATTAGCAACAGGTAAATGCTGTGCTGGGCCTCTGTTGGCATGTGATTTGGGTCGAGCAATTGACACTAGTGACCAGATATTATATCTGCCCCACTTTGTCAATAGCAGTGTGATTTTAGAATGTTGAGCGGTGTGAACTGCACGGGGAGAGGGGACTGCATTGCCTCTTGCAGGCGTGCGGGTAGGTGGGCTATGCAAGTGAGCGGTAGGCTGGTGCCAGTCTGACCAAGTCTTCTGACAGTCGGGTGATTTCTGCTGCCAGCGTGCGGTCCAGCTTTTTGCGCCAGCGCGATGGTATGCCGGCTTCACCGTAGTAGGCGCCGGCCAAGGCACCCGCGATGGCCCCGGTGGTATCGGCATCGCCACCTTGGTTTACCGTCTCGATCAGGCAGCCTTCGAAAGTTTTCGTGCTGAAAAAACAGTGAAATACCGTCTGCAGGGTGTCCACCACGTACCCGGTGGCGAGCCCTTTGTACGGCTCGAAGCCAAAGGTCGGGAAGCTTTTCACCAGGTCATCGACCTCACGGCGCAGGCTGCGCAGCGAGCGCCCGGTGATGGCCAGGTGGACGAGATTGCCAAAGCAGATGCAAGCCGCATCGGAGAGTGCCTGGTTGTGGGTGAGATGTGCCTGCTCGACCGCGCAGCGGCGCAAAAGGTCCGGGTCGCCGAGGGTGAAAAGCGCGACCGGGAGCATGCGCATGGCTGCGCCGTTTCCCCCGTCCCAGTTGTTGGGTGGCGTTTCCAGCATCCCCTTCAGCATATAGTTCCGGATACCGCGCCGGCAGGTGTCGCCGACGTCAATTGGTTTCGATTTGAGCCAGTTGGCGAAATTGTCCGCAATCCCCGTGAGGGTCCAGGCACCTTTATCGACCAGGGCGCGGGCGATACAGAGCGACATTTCCGAGTCGTCGGTTATCTGTCCAGGTTTAAGCCGCAGCCACCCTCCGCCGACCATGTCGCGCAGGACCCCGTATTTATCCCTTATCTCACCACGGGTCATGAACTCGACAGGTGCGCCCAAGGCATCGCCAATGGCCAAGCCGAAAAACGCCGCTCGGCCGCGGGACAGCAACTCTTCGGGAGGAGGAAGTGTGATCATGCCGGCTCTCATGCAATAAGCAATCCCCCGTAAAGGTGCTCGCCGTTCCTGGGTTCGCCGAACGACGGGTTGCCGGTGTTGCACAAAAAATAGTCGTTGGTCTGTTTACAGGGCACTCTCTTGAAAAAAGACCCGATCCTTGGGCAGCACTCCCTCAGTCTCCTTCCTTAAGAACCTACCTTCTGCGGCAGGTAATGCCAATCTCTGGTTCGATCACCTCCCTTCTCTCGAAACTAGGCGAATTTACGCACTTTCAGCCTCCGGAAAAGACGCAGCTGCTGTCGTTTCAACCTGACCTGAACGGGCCTTCTGTCATTCAGGACTGCTGCTGTGCCAGTTACTGGCACACTAAATGCTCATACCCGGACATCGGTACGACGACGTATCGCAACTACCCGGCAATGAAGCCCGGCGGACCTCTTCCGTCGGGCTTTTTACGTTGCTGGTCAGATGGTCCGGGATAAAAGCATCAGCCCGGCGCAAGGGAGGATATCAATGGCGACATCGTGCAAAAAAATGGAAAAGATCCAGGGGCATCCTTGTTTCGGCGGCAACCACCACAAAAACGGCAGAATGCATCTTGCCGTGGCACCCAAGTGCAACATCAAGTGCGGCTACTGCACCAGGAAACACGACTGCGCGAACGAGTCGCGCCCCGGCGTGACCAGCAGACTGCTCACCCCTGCCGAGGCCATCGTGAAGGTTCGCGAGGTCATGGCAAGCCCGATTACCGGCCCGATGATCAAGGTGGTCGGCATTGCAGGCCCGGGGGACCCGCTTTTCAACAACGAAACCTTCGAGACCTTCCGGATGGTCGGGGAAGAGTTTCCCCACCTGATAAAGTGCCTGAGCACCAACGGGCTGTTGCTTCCCGACAAGATGCCGCTTTTGAAGGAAATCGGGCTGCACAGCCTGACCGTCACGCTGAACTCCCTGGATCCCAAGGTCGGCGGGAAGATCTACTCCCACGTGTTTTACGAAGGGAAGCGCTATACCGGCGAGGAAGGGGCGGCCCTGTTACTCATGAACCAGTTGGAAGGGATCCGGCAAGCGGCAGAGTTGGGACTTACCATCAAGATCAACACCGTGCTGATTCCCGGGGTGAACGATGACCAGATCCCCAAGATATCGCAGAAGGTGAAGGAACTCGGGGCGTTCGTGATGAACATCATGCCGCTCATCCCGAACGCCGATTTTGCCGATATCATGCCGCCTACGCCGGACCAGATCGATAGCCTGCGGAAAGCCAATGAGAAAGTTATCGGCCAGTTCGCGCACTGCAAACAGTGCCGCTCCGATGCCATCGGTCTCATCGGGGAAAACCTGCAGCTCGAGCCCTTGCCGAAATGACGGGGTGTGAGCCCTTTACCCCGGACGATATCCCCGGCTTTTTGGAACTTGCCGCGGACGAAGGGTGGATCAGCGGGTACTGGGAGTTCGAGTTCCTGTTGCGCAGTTTTCCGCAGGGGTGTTTCGTCTGGCGCGAGGCAGGAGAAGCCTTGGGGTACCTCACCTCGGTTAAGTACGGTAAAAGCGGCTGGATCGGAAATCTCCTGGTGCGCCCCGAAGCACGCCGGCGAGGTGTCGGCCGAGCCCTGATGGAACGGTCGGTGTCGGTACTTCTGAAGCATGGCGTGGAAACCGTCTGGCTTACCGCCTCCGAAGAAGGCGCCGGTATCTACCGCAAGCTTGGGTTTGCCGTCATCGACAGCGTCAACCGTTGGACCGGTTGCGCCGCTGCGAACCTCTCCCGTTCCCCCGATCTGCTCGATCTTGAGTCGGTGCGTGCCGTGGACCGGGTAGGGTGGGGCGACCGCCGGGAGTCGCTGCTGGAGGTTACCTGCGCCAGGGGACGCCTGCACACCAGTTCCGGGGGCTTCATCTGTTGCCAGGAGTGGGACGACGGTCTGCAGATCGGGCCGTGGGGTTGCCTGATTCAGTCCCAGGCGGCACAGCTCATGGACCAGGTGCTGGTGCAAGGTGAACAGAGGGTCTTTCTGGATGTTCCCGGCGGTAACTTCACCGCGAACGAGCTTCTTTTGCAGCGGGGGTTCGCCGTCAAGGGGAGTGCGCTGCTCATGTACCTGGGACACCACCCCCTGTACCAGCCCGGTAGCATTTTTGCTCTCGCCAGTATGGGAAGCATGGGGTGACAGCTTAGGATCTGTCGAATTCTGCCGTGGCTGTAGTTTGTGCTGCTAGAACCGTAGGCAGCTTGGTTATCGTGAAACGAGCGAGGTGAGTAATGATTGTAGTGGCCTGTATCAAGCAGGTACCCGACACAACCCAGGTGCAGATAGATCCCGTTACCAACACCCTTATCAGGGACGGCATCCCCTTCATCGTCAACCCTTACGACAGTCACGCTTTGGAAGAGTCGCTACGACTTAAAGAAAGCCACGGATTCCGCGCGGTGGCACTGTCGATGGGCCCGCCCAACGCTGAGGCCACCTTGCGCAAGGCCCTTGCTGCCGGGGTCGATCGCAGCATCCTGCTGTCGGATCGCGTCTTCGGTGGCGCCGACACCCTCTCAACCAGTAACGTCCTTGCCGCTGCGATCGAAAAACTTGCCCAGGAGGACGAGATCGGCATCGTGTTCTGCGGCAAACAGACCATCGATGGCGACACCGCGCAGGTGGGGCCGGGGATCGCGGTCCGGCTGGGATTCAGCCAGTTGACCCTGGTAGACCGGATCGAAAAGATCGACCTGGCCAAGAAAACGGTGACCGTGCGGCGCAAACTGGAGGGGCGTTACGAGATTGTCGAGGCGCGCCTGCCGGCCATGATCACGGTGGTACGCGAGCTGAACCGGCCGCGTTACCCGACCGTCCCCATGCGCCTTGCCTCCGCGAAGGCCCAGGTGGAGCTCTGGAACAACGAGGTGCTCAAGCTCGATGTGAATACCGTGGGACTGAAAGGGTCGCCCACCTGGGTAAGCCGCATCTTCTCCCCGCAAAGAAGCGAAGGCGAGATCCTGGGCGATGGCCTGAAGGACCCGGTGGGTGCGGCCCTGTTGCTGGTAGATCGACTACTGGAAAAGGATCTGCTTGCGGTTTAGTCGCTTGCCGGCGGTCCGGTACCACCTTTGCCTGACGGGGGGTGGACCTTTTGAACCTGAAGCTTACGGGCAAGGAGATGCTGAAGATGACTGAAGCCGTAAAAGCGAAGAAACCGCGGGGCAGGGCCAGGGTAATTCCTGGAAAGTGCGCAGCCTGCGGAGCGCGCTGCCAGAGTGCCTGCCCTGTCGATTGCATCGAGATGACTGAAGCCGGTGAGCCGGTCGTTAGCGCGGAGAAGTGCATCGGCTGCCTTAAATGCGTGAAGGTCTGCCCGGCGTCAGCCCTGGAGATGTTCTTTACCCCGGAGGAACAGAAGATCCTGGCGGAACTCGCCCAGGCTGCAGCACCGGAGGTCGACGAAGAGGAACTCGAACGGCAGCGCCGGATTGCCCCCTTCCGCGGGGTCTGGGTGTTCGTCGAGCAAAACGACGGAGAACCGGCGCGCGTCTCCTGGGAATTGATGGGATCGGGCCGCAGCCTCGCCGACAGTCTCGATGTGGAATTGAGCGCCATCATCATCGGGTCTGGCGTCGGAAAGCTGGCCCAGGAAGCGTTCAGCTATGGTGCGGATTGCGCCTACCTCATCGATCAACCGGTTTTCGCCCGCTACCGCACCGAACCGTATCTCGAGACCATGTGCTACCTCGTCGAGAAATACAAGCCGGAGGTTGTCCTCATGGGGGCAACCGGCATGGGACGGGACCTTGCGGGTGCGGTGGCGACCCGGGTCAAGACCGGGCTCACCGCCGATTGCACCGGGTTGGACATCGACGACAAGCGCAACCTGATGCAGACCCGCCCCGCGTTTGGCGGCAACATCATGGCCACCATCATGTGCGACAAGTACCGTCCCCAGATGGCCACGGTCCGACCGCACGTCATGCCGCTTCCCGAGCGCCAGCCGAATGCCACGGGACGGGTGCTTCCGGAAAGCTTCGCGATCTCGGAGTCCTCCATTTTCAGCAGGGTGCTCGAGGTAATCACCGATAAAAGCGGGAAGGATCGGGTGGACGTCGCGGGAGCCGAATTCATCGTGTCCGGGGGGCGTGGGCTGATGGCGAAGGAGAACTTTGCCATCCTCGAAGAGTTGGCCGGCGAGCTCGGAGCCGTGGTTGGCGGGTCGCGCAGCGCGGTTGACGCCGGATGGCTGCCGCCAGACCGCCAGGTGGGTCAGACCGGGAAGACGGTGCGCCCCAAGATTTACATCGCCTGCGGCATCTCCGGTGCGATCCAGCACCTGGTGGGGATGCAGGACTCGGATGTCGTCATCGCCATCAACCGCGATCCGGAAGCTCCCATCTTCGAGGTGGCAACTTTCGGCATCGTGGGGGATCTGTTCGACGTGGTTCCGGCACTGACGACACGCATCAGGGAGTTGAAACAGGCGAGGGCCTAGGAGCTCGAAGGCTGATGCACATCCTAAGAGGCAAAACCCTTGAATCCGCATTGACGGATGCCCCCTAACCAGGAACGAGTTAAAAAGCGCAAACAGCAAAACTCGAGACCGCTCTCCCCTCGCCCTGTGGGAGAGGGGCAGGGTGAGGGCGGAGCCACAGGGCGCCACGTAGCACCACTTCTATTCAGTCACACGCAGCGACACTATTCAAAGGCGGGCAAACCATGCAACAGTCACTATTTACCGCTCTTCTCATCGCATCCTTGGTTCTTTTCTGTTTCAGCTGTTACCGGCGGCTCTCCTTGGTTGCGGTGGGGACCGGCGAGTACCGCTTCGATCAGCCCCTGATCCGCCTCAAGGAAATGCTGGTCTACGCCATTGGGCAGAAACGTGTGGTACGGCGTCCCTTCGGTCTAAACCACGGGGTCATCTTCTGGGGCTTCCTGGTGTTGGCACTGGCCAATGCCGAGTTCCTCATATCCGGGGTATTCCCGGGCCTCTCCTTCCAACTGTTGCCCAAAACCTTGGCCGGTGCACTCTCGTTTGCCTTCGACGTCTGCTCGCTGGCTACCCTGGTGGCGGTGCTGGTAGCCGCCGTCCGGCGTACGGTCCGTCCGCCGTTTCCGGAGGCGCGCACCTTCGAGGCGTACTTCATCCTCGGCATGATTGCCCTGCTGATGACCGCCTACTTCGGAATGCACGCGGCCGAGATCGCCTTGGGCAAAGTGCCTGCCGGTGCCACACTGCCAGTATCCAGTGCGCTGGCCGGCCTGTTGGCAGCACCTGCTCTGGCTGTTGTCCTGCCAGGACTGCCCGAGACTTTCTGGTGGCTACACGCCCTGGTCCTTTTGGGCTTCATGAATTTCCTCCCCTTCAGTAAGCACATGCACATCCTGACGGCTATCCCCAATGTCTTCCTGCGCACCCTGGGGCGTCCCAATTGCCAGGAGAGGGAGCAATTTGCCGAGGGGAATCGCTACGGCGCCAACAGCATCGATCAGATGAGCTGGAAGGACCTGTTGGATTCCTTTTCCTGCACCGAGTGTGGGCGTTGCCAGAACGTCTGTCCGGCCGCCAGCACCGGAAAAAGTCTGAACCCGCGCCTGGTGGTGCATGCCCTGAAAGAGAATCTCCTGGAAAACGGCAGGAGTGTCACGACTGGGCGGCCGGCTGCCTTGATCGGCTCCGACTGCGGGCAGAGTGCCGAGGCCTCCCTGTGGAGTTGCACCTCGTGCGGGGCCTGCATGGAGGCCTGTCCGGTGTTCATCGAGCACCTCCCCAAGGTGGTGAAGATGCGCCGCCACCTGGTGCAGATGGAAGCCAAGTTCCCGGAGGAGTTGCTCAACTTTTTCGAAAATATCGAGCAGCGTTCGAATCCCTGGGGGATGGCACCCTCTGAACGGGTGAAGTGGGCGTCGCAGATCGAGGTACCCACCTTCGAAGCGGGGAAGACGGAGTACTTATTGTTTGTCGGTTGCTCCGGTGCCTTCGACGCCCGTAACAAGCAGGTTACCGTTGCGCTCACCAAGGTGCTGGATGCTGCCGGGGTTTCCTACGGCATCCTGGGCAAGGAGGAGAAGTGCTGTGGTGAGAGCGTGCGGCGCCTGGGTAACGAATACCTGTTTGAGCTGGTTGCCCAGCAGAGCGTCGAGCAGTTCCGCTCCAAGGGGGTGACCAAGGTGATCACCCAGTGCCCCCACTGCTACAACACGCTGAAAAACGACTTCCGCCAGTACGGATTGGAGCTCGAGGTCGTGCACCACAGCGAGCTGATCAAGGAGTTACTGGACGCTCAGGCTCTGCAGGTGGGAACGGTGCAAGAGTTGGGTGATGTCGTGCTGCACGATTCCTGTTATCTCGGGCGCCACAATGGAGTGTACGATGCTCCGCGCGCTACCGTGTTGGAACTGACCGGGACCCCGGTAAAGGAGCTGGAGCGCAACCGGGAGAACGCCTTCTGTTGCGGGGCCGGCGGCGGCCGGATGTGGCTTGAGGAGCATGAAGGGACCCCCATCAACAAGAACCGGGTTCAGGAGGCGCTGGCAAAGGATCCCGATACCATCTGCGTGGCCTGTCCGTTCTGCATGACCATGTTCGAAGACGGTCTGAAGGACCACGCTGGTGCTACCACGCAGGTAAAGGATATTGCGGAGATCGTGGCGTTGGGTCTCAAGGGGGCCGCCAGCTAATGCCGGGTAGCCGGATTCCTGGCACACTGTGACACGGGAAAGGGGCGGACCGAAAAGGTTCGCCCTTTTTTTGCCTTGTGCTCAGACGGTAGCCGTCGTACCATCCGGCGCACAATCCTCATGAGCACAGGTCCTGGCCGTGTCTCATTTGAAAAACGTGCGCGGGACGGGTAGGGTGATGCATCGTTTTCTTCTAAGTTCCTTTGCCGTACTCATCTTTTCGGTTCGGGTAGTCTTCGCCGGTCCCCTGGAAGATTGCCGTGAGTTCACCGCATTCGGTGTCCCCGGCAACTCGGGGGACCTCTTGTGTCGGAAAGGATATCTGCTGGCCCACGATCCTACCAAAAAGACGCCGATCTGGGTGGTCGAACACCTGACCCGGGAGAAGCTGAAGCGCAAGGTGACCGGTCGCTCGGACAACTTCCGGCCCGACGACGACCTTGCCGAGGGGAGGCGCGCAGAACTTTCCGATTACCGCGGTTCCGGGTACGATCGTGGTCACCTGGCCCCGGCGGGGGATCTGGCCTGGGATGAACAGGCGATGTCGGAAAGCTTTTACCTGTCCAACATGGTCCCCCAGGTGGGAATCGGCAATAATCGCGGCATCTGGATGGAGTTGGAGAAAAAGGTGCGCAGCTGGGGTCTGGAGCGGGGCGAACTGTTCGTGTACAGCGGCCCTATCTACCGGGCCGAGGACCAGGAAACCATCGGCACCAACCGGGTCGCGGTTCCTGGATATCTCTACAAGATTGTGCTGGATCCCGGTAAAAAGGAAGCTCTTGCCGTCATCCTCCCCAACAGGAAACTGAGAACCGAGGATTTGCCGAAGTACCTGGTGAGTGTCCGCGAGGTCGAACGCGAGACGGGACTCGATTTCTTTTCGGTGCTGCCGGTACAGGAGCAGGAACACCTGGAGGCAACCCCGTCCGCTAGATTCTGGCGGGTGAATCAAAGCCTGGGTGAAGGTTGGCAGTAGGGTTAGTGTGACGTCTTGAAAATTCTACTTTATTCGGTAAGTGTCTCGTAGATAGTGGAGCGATGTTTTATGGTATAGATGATAACTTCATTTTCCCTTATCTGGTAAACAACTTGCCAGTTTCCCACCCGCAGCTTCCAGAATCCTGCTAGAGTACCCCGCAATGGTTTTTCATAAAGATCTGGTTCTGTGGCTAGGCGTGTTGCTAAAGCAGCCCGCGGGGATTTGTTGTAGGCATGGCTAAACGCCCAGTTCCAGTGTATCACAGGTGTTACACCTGCTGCATCAACTCACCCCGAGGTGATAAATACGGTGAGCCACTAGCTGTCATGGTGTGGTGACGAACTCGGCCACATCGCGCTTGAGCCGTGCCAGTGAATCCTTTTCCAGGTACATCATGTGTCCCGACTGGTAGCGGTGCGTGGTGATGTTCTGGCGCAGGGTGGGAGTGAGCCCCAGGTGGGCCAGGGTGTAGTCGGTAGCAAAGTGGGGTGTCGCGAGATCAAACAGTCCGGAGCCCACGAAGACCTTCAGGTACGGGTTCTTGGCCATGGCGTTGCGCAGGTTGTCGCTGGTGTCTGCATAGCCGTTTTTCGTTTCCCAATCCCAGCGCCCGATGCCGCCGCCCAGGGTGTGGTACTCGAGGTCGGACTTGAAGCCCAACTCCTCGCGCAGGTAGGTGTTCACCAGCGAGGTGTAGGGAGGGCGGATGATGGCCACGGTGGGATCGAAACCCGATGATGCGGCGGAATCCACATTCGCGGCATTGAAACGGCTGTCCATGTACCCGACGGTGCGGCGCTGGTCGCGCAGCAGGTCGCGGACGAAATTGCGGCTGTCGATCCTGAGGTTGAGGTTATCTACGTAGGCAGGCGAGAGCCCGGTGTAGCGGGAGAGCTTGGTAACCACCTCGCGGCGCTCCTCGTTCGTGAGCCGATCTCCCTTGTTGAGCGCCCACTGGTATTGGGAACCTGCCCAGGCCTCTGCTTCGGCGAGAGTCCGTTCCAGGTCCTGCTGCAATTCAGGAGCGAGCCTCTTGTGGTACCAGGCGGTCGCCGTGTAGCTCGGCAGGAAAAGCTGGTAGGGGAGGTCGTTGCCGTTATCGAAGGAGATGGTCTGGAAATTCAGCACCGACGATATCAGGATGATCCCGTTGAGCGCCACGCCGTGTTCGGCAAGCTGATCCGCCATCCCGGCGCAACGGAAGGTGCCGTAGCTCTCTCCAACCAGGTAGATTGGAGAACTCCAGCGCTCGTTGCGGGTCAGGTAGAGTCGAACGAACTTTACCAGCGATTCGATATCGCCGCGCACCGCAGCGTAGCCTTTGGCGAGATCGGGTTTACTGGCGCGCGAGTAACCGGTGCCGACCGGGTCGACGAACACCAGGTCGGCCAGGTCGAGCCACGAGGAACCGTTATCCACCAGGCGGAAAGGGGGGGCCGGCATGTTGCCGTCCGGCAGCATCTCGACGCGGCGCGGGCCAAGCGCGCCCAGGTGGAGCCAGACCGACGCCGCTCCGGGGCCGCCGTTGAACACGAACATGATCGGGCGCGGCTTGGTCCCCTTCGGTGTGTCGACGGTGTACGTGGTGGAAAAGATCTCCGCTTCGGGTTCGCCGGCTTCGCTGGTCAATGGCAGATACCCCGCGGTTGCCGTGTAGCTGTACTCCTTTCCTGCAATGCTCACCTTGTGCCGCGTCACCGATGGTGGTGTCTTGACGGACAAGGTCTTGGCCGTTTCGCTATCCCTTTCGGTGGCATCGGTCCCAGGATGTTGCTGGGCCGCCTGAAGCTGAGGAACGGACATTGCGACAAAGAGGAACAATATCGCTGTCACTACCGCTAATTTAGACAAGAGGGCTACCTCCAGAATCAGTAGAACTGCTTTTATTATTGAAGTAATAGCAGCTGTTCTTTGAAATTGCCAGTGCTATCCCCCATAAAAGAAGGAGCTTCCTACCCGGGTTGACCGAGTGAGGAAGCTCCTGATGTTACTTGCAGTGGTGACCAGATTTCCTAGAACGCGACGTAGGGGCCGGTGCCAAGGGACGAACTCTGTCCGCTTATGCCGATGTACACGTTACGGCCCATGAAGAACGGCAGGCCCCAGTCGAAGCCGAAATTGGAGGGACCACCCACCTCGACGAAGACGTTGTTGCTGGTCGAGGTGAAGAGCCCTCTGAAGTTTCCGACGTTGAACGTGACGGGGAGGCTCGGGGTGCCATTGATGCCGACGTCGGTTGCCGAGAGGGTGAGGGTGCTCGACGGGCAGTACCAGCTCGAAAATACGTCGGTGGGATCGTTGGAACAAAGCGGCAGGCTGCTCGGGAAGTAGAGCGCGTTCGATCCGGTATCCACGAAAGCGACGTTGGAGACGCCGTTGAAGATGGTCGTGAACTCGCCCGCCTGGTCGGTCGGGAAAACGGTGACCACGGAGGGTGCATTGTTGGTTTCGGTGCCGATTCCCAGCAAGAGGGAGCCGTCCAGCGACGGGAGCCCGCCCAGGGGGACGCTGGGGAGTTGCACCACGACGCCGTTTTTGTCCTGCGGGAGGCTTGCCACCGGGTTCCGCACCTGGTTTGTGAGGCTTACCGCGGTACTGCTACAATTCGAACCGATGCAGCTGAAATAAACCCCGCCCCGTTCACCGTTGGCACAACTGGGTCCGCAGTCTTCCGCCAGGGGCCCCACGCCGAGGATTCCGGTGTAACCGGCGATTGCCGGGGTAGAGTCGGGCGTGCCGCAGGAGGTGGGGGTGGCAAAACCGGCATCGATCACCTGGATGGGGACCGTTACCGGTTGCTCGGCTCCCAGTTGTACATTGGCCACCTGCACCGGTCCCCAGATGGAACTCTGGTCGGCAAAGTGGACGCATTCGACGAGGTTCCCTGAACCGGCGGCGACCTGGGTCAGGGTTAGTCCGGGAATTGCCTGCCGGAAGATCCGAAGGCCGTAGCTTCCCGTGTCTAGAAGGATGTCGTTCACCGTCCTGCAGGCCGAGTTGTCCGGGTTACAGATGGTCACGGCAACGCAGGGCTTGTTGATATAGCCGCTGGAGGTCGCGCCGGAGCAGAGGGACCCGTTGACCGTGATGCGCATCGCGTTGGCGCCGATGCTGGTTCCACCCGTTACCGTAATAAGCGTCGCACCGGTAACTGGTCCAAGAGATGCGGTAATGGTGGAGACCCCCGAGGTCGTGCCGACGCTTGCCAAACCGGTACCTGTCCCGATGATGACTACTCCCGAGGAGGATGACCAGGTTACCTGATTCGTGAGGTCCTGGGTGCCGTTGTCCGAGAAATTGCCGGTCGCGGTGAACTGCAGGGTCCCTCCGGCGCTGACGGTGGGATTTGCCGGGGCTACGGTAATCGAGGTAAGGGTCGGACCGCTGGGCCTGCCACCGCCACCTCCGCCGCATGCCGTGGAAAACAACAGGAGCGCTACCAAAAGCACCAATTTGACTATCAGGCTAACGTATCTCATCGACATTCACCCCCTCTGGCAGCATTGCGGGCAGGTAGGCCCGGCCCTGCAGATCGCGCATATGGCCCCAGGTTTCCACGACTACGCGCGGGGTTACGATGCGCAGGCCCTTGCGTCCGTGCTTTCGTTCGGTGGCGCGCTTGGCAGTCCAGTATTCGTTGGCGTAGTTCCCAAGTATGGTGTCAAAGTCGGGATGGATCATCCCCTTCCAGGCTATTGCGAAGACGATCCCTGAAGCGTTGAGATATTCCCGTATCGTGGTCGAGTCGAGGGCGAGTTCCTGGATTGTGTAGGCCGCGGTGCTGGAAGCGCTCTTCTGGGTTGCAGCCAGAGCCCGTCGGTCCCTGGCCACCGAATCGGATTTCTGGCCGAGCGTGGCCAGGGCTGGTCCTGTGCCTGCAAGGACAGCGGTCATGCAGGCCAACAAAACAACTGAGGAGGTTCTTTTCATGGCGCACGTTCCTTTGCCGGTCGTAAAGGTTCCGGCGTGATGGGCTGACCTGACGTACTGTGGGTTTTACTAGGTGGTGTCGATTGAGGGGTAAAACTTAGAGTATTCTAACCTAAGTTTTGTATTTTGGTGGGTCGTGTGACGTGAGATTCAACGTGGGGAAGGGGCGGGGTTGAAAAAAAATCCCCCTGCGAGGAGGGGGATTCTCATAACGTTAGCGGTAGAGCGGCCTGCCGGTTACTTGCTGCCGGTTTCCTTGTTCAGCAACGCGACAATTTCGTCGGTCACGTCTTTGGGGGCGGGGATGTCGGCTGCGTAGAGCATCTCTTTCTTGGTGAGGATGGCGGTGTAACCGTTGGCCTTGGCATACTCTGCGGCGACCTTTTTGATCAGCTTGAGGAGATCCTCGGTCTCTTTTTCCTGCATATCCTGCATTTCCTGGTTACTGGAACGCAGCATTTTCTGGTATTCCTCGACCTTTTTCTGGAACTCCTTCTGCTTGGCAACCCGCTCTTTCGGAGACATGGTTTCCAGCTTGGCCTCGATGGCGGATTTCTGCTTTTCGAGCTGTTTCTCCTTGGCCTGGAGTTTCGTGCCCAGCTTTTCGGACTTGGCTTTCAGGGACTTGGTGACGGCTTTGCCGCGGTCGCTTTCCGAGGCGATCTGGGACATGTCGACGTACCCCAGTTTCAAGCCCTGCTCCTTGACCTGCGGAGCGGGTGCTGCTGGTGCAGTACCGACTGCCGGGGTAGCTGGTGCCGGGGTAGCCGCCGGTGCGGCAACGGCTGCCGGAGCGGTAACGGTTTCGGCGGCCAGTGCGGTGCCTGCCACCAAGGCAGTGACAGCAGAACCCAAAACAAGAGCAGCAAACTTCTTCATGATGTATCCTCTCTGGTAGTTTAGTGTGGATTAGATCAACCGAATGAGGATAAATCCTTTGGGGTATTTTGGCAATTAAAGAATAAAGGAAATACTAGGGATTCTTCGGTCAGGCGCATCCTGAAGGTGTCTGGAACGTTACTGACTCAACCTTTACCCGCTGCTGCCGAAGAACATCCGTATTGACTCCCCCCTGCGCCGCTGTTACCATGCCCGCCACAAAAGGAGCCAGTATGACTGACATTCTTCACAGACTGCAGGGGTGTCTTGCTACCGGGACGTGTGAGCCGGGATTGCTCGACGCAGCGGCGCGCGAAATCCGCGAACTCAAGGAGCGCAGTGACCAACTCGAGGAGATCCTCATCATGCTGGTGCGTACCAGCATCCCCTGGGACGCCGATGGGAATACCACCGAAAACTTTCCGGCCTTCCAGGAGCGTTACCAGCGCCTGATTCACGAGGCCGCGGTCCTGCTGGGACTCGATGTCCGTAGCACCATCACCCGCACCGAGCCCAAAACCTGAAAAGGCGCCTGGCTTGGCAAAGGAGCCATCGATAATGCAGCTTATGCAACAGGTCGGCTTTTACCTGATTTTTTTCGTGCTTCCCGGCGTGGCCGGGGCACGTATCGCCTGGACCAAGGGGCGTAACCCGCTGCTGTGGCTGGTGGTGAACGGTTTGTTCCCGCCAACCCTGCTGGTTACCATTTTCCAGGGCCCGGCCCGGCCGGTTGCGGGTCACTATCGGCAATGTCCCTCCTGCCGCGAGTACAACAAGTGGCGGGAGAGTGTCTGCAAGTACTGCCAGAGCGAGTTTCCGAACTAGACGCCCGAGCCGCCGATGATCTCCCAGTCCCAGATCGAGTTCCTGCAGGTTTTCGGCCAGTTGAACCTGCTGTTCCGCCGTGAGCCGAGCATGCGGATGAAGCTCACCAAGTACCGGAACCTGGCCCAGAGTCTTCTGCGCCGGGACGAGGTGTGCGGGCACACCCTTTTGGGTTTGCTGGCCTGCCTGGAGCGTGACATCCCCGCCATGCACGAGCACCACAAACGGGCGCTCGAAATCGAAGAGTCCTGCTTTTCCCTCATCTACTACGCGGTCTCCCTGGAAAAATCCTGCCTCTGGAGCGAGGCTATCCGTTACGGCCTCATCGCCCTTGATTACGATCCGCACAACGAGAAGATCTTCGAAGCGATCCTCAAGCTGATTCCTTTAAGCGGCAGGTTCACGCACTATCAGCGCCTGCTTGCCCAGTGGCAAACTGCCAACAGCGGCGTGCCCCACAGCTGCCACCTCGACGCCGAGATCATTCTCGAGCTTTTGTCCCGGCACGGAGTTGCTGAGCGCGACCTGAAGGAGCTTCTGGGAGCCATCGGTGCCGCACTCTGTGACAGTAACCTCATCCTGGAAAACTTCCGGTACGAGATCGTCACCCGCCGGCGCCAGGCACCGTTTCTGCACTTTCGCATCATCGTCCCTGACGACCTTCCCGCTGCGCACTACGAGGACCTGGTGGACGCGCACCTGTCCCGCACCCATTACCACCCGCGCCTTACCGATGCCTTTTCCTTCAGCTTCGAAAACGCTGCGCTCTATGAACTGTACGCCAGCATGGAAGAGGAACTTGCCCAGGTGGGCGGGGAACTGCGGGTGCCAGATCCGGACAAACTTAACATCATCGGGGAGTTGGTGGCGGGGGTGGCGCTGTGAGCGGTGGCGAACCAAGACTGGGGCGGTTGCGTTTCCATGCGGCCTTCGAGATGGTGCTCGACGAACTGGTGGCCGTGGTCGCCAAGGAAAAACAGCGCGATCCGGAAAATTACCGGAAGTCGCCGCAGACCAGGCTGCTGGCCAGGATCTACCGCGCCATCAGGCAGGAAATCCCGGGTGATCCGCTGCACGCGAGCTACTACCAGGGGCGCAGCGAGGGGCACAGCTACCAGCAATGGAAGCGCGCCAAGCCTTGCGACAAGTACCGGCTTTTTTTCAAGTACCTGAAGGATGGCGACCTGGTGGTCTTTACCTGGATCACCAGCGATATCTCGGCTGCCAAGTATCGCAGCCACATGGACGCCCACCGTGCGTTTCGTCAGGAGCTTGCCCTGGAACGGCAACCTGCGACGGGAACAGGACCCGTGGTCGAGGCGCAGAAAGTTGACATTATTCTCTAGCGATAGTCGAACAGGTATGATGTAAGTATCTAGGCTAGAGTCTTATTTCCTAAAGCCATAAAACTTAAGCTCGGGCCGCGCGATTTGGGCGGCGAGGGCGGCGCAGTAACCGGCAGGCGCCGGAAGGTCGCGCAGACTCCAGCGCCGGGATTCTTCGGGATGGTCGTGGTGGACGACCAGGGCAGCTGGGACATTGGGGGCGAGAGAAACCTGGAAGGAGTTGGCTGGCTGGGAGAATCCGACTCCGGTACCTTTCAGGTAGGCTTCCTTGCGGGTCCAGCAACGGTAGAAGGCCGTGAGCTGTTGTGCGGGCTCCAGGGCAAAGAGTTCCTGCTGCTCTGACGGTGCGAAATAGCGCTCGGCCATGGGGCGAAAGTCAAGATCTCCGCGGATTTCCTCCAGATCGACCCCGACTTCGCTGCCTGCCGATACCGCGATTACCAAGTACTTTCCTGCGTGTGACAGGTTAAAGCAGAGCGAATCCGGCTCCAGGTGCTCCGACAGGTGCAACTTGCCGAACTCCCCCTCCGAAAGCAGCACCCTCTGTGGCACTTCCCCCAGATAGTTCCCCAGCAATTGACGCAGACGCCCCCGGCTGGCCATGGCCTGCTGACGTTTGAGCGGGTCGAGCAAGCGTTCGCAACGGGCACGTTCCGCCGAGGTGAGGAGATCCCTTAAACTGTTGAGTTCCTGGTCGGTGCAGTCGAGAGGCAGCAGGTGCAGGTGCACCTGGTTGGGGCGGGGGAGTGCCGGGAGGTGCTGCGCCACAGGCGCGGCCGGGATCAAGGTCCCTCCGGCCGGAAGCTCGCTTTGAGAATTTTGAGCCCTTCCTCGATGGAGATGCGCGGCTGGTAGCCCAATTCTTCCCGGGCGGCGGAGATGTCGAACCAGTGGGCGGTGGAGAGTTCGCTGGCAACGAAGCGGGTCATCGGCGGCTCGCCGGAGAGCCGCAGGGTCTTCCAGGCGATTTCGCAGATCGTGCCGATGGTGTGGGCCAGATAGGGCGAGATGCTGCCGGTGACCGGCGCCACGCCAGCGGCATCCAGGATCCGGTTCACCATGTCCCACAGGGGCACCGGTTCGCCGTTGGAAATGAAGTAGGCCTTCCCGCCGATGGGGCAGCCGGGTTCCAGGCGGTCTGCGGCGTTCAGGTGCGCCTCGGCCGCGTTGTCCACGTACACCGTGTCGACCAGGCAGGGGCGCTTGCCGATGCGGCGCAGTTTTCCCGCCTTTCCCTTGGCGACGATGCGCGGCACCAGGTGGTTGTCGCCGGGGCCCCAGATGAGGTGCGGCCTCAGCGCTACCGTTGCCAGGTGTGAAGAGTTGGCATCCAGCACGAGCTGTTCGGCAACTGCCTTGGTGTGCGGGTAGTGCGCCTCGTAACTCGCTGGGTAGCGCAGCTTTTCGTTGCCCCCCTCGATGTCGGAGCCGTCAAAGACCACGCTAGGCGAGCTGGTATAGACCAGGCGCTTGATCTTGAGCGAGCGGCAGGCCTCCAGCACGTTATGGGTTCCTTGCACGTTCGCCCGGAAAAAGTCCCGGTAATCCCCCCAGATTCCCGCCTTGGCGGCCACGTGGTACACGATGTCGCACCCTCGGATCGCCTCGTACACCGCCTCCGGGTTGGCGAGGTCCCCGTGGTACTGCTCGACCCCCAGGAACGAGAGCTGCTGGTACTTTCCGCGGGTGAAGGTACGGACCTCATCGCCACGTTGGCGCAACTGGCGGACGATCGCGGTTCCCAGAAATCCGCCACCACCGGTTACCAATGCCTTCATTGGAGCCTCCTCGCCGCCCAGACCGCCAGTTTCTCGCGGAAAATCTTGGCGTTGTGCCGGATGTCGACCGGAAATGCCGGGTGGAACAGGATGGTCTCGATATTGTGGGTATGGATGTGGTCGCGGGCGATGGTCAGAAGTTCGGCGCGCACCGCCTCCTGGTCGACCTTGATCCCTTTCTCCAGCTCGACGCAGAGTACCGGGCGCTGCTCGCCGCGGGGGCCGACCCCGACCAGCGCGCTGCGGAACACCGCCGGATGCGTGTTGAAGACGGCCTCGCAGGGGATGGTGAACAGTGTGCCGGAGGCGGTTTCCAGGCGGTGCGACTTGCGGCCGCAGAACCAGACGCGTCCCTCTTCGTCGCGCCCGCCCAAGTCTCCCATGCGGTGGAAGAACGAGCCGGTCTCCGGGTCGGCGATCTTGGAGAGATGGTCGGCGTCGGGGCGGTTGTAGTAGCCGCGGGTCACCTGGGGACCCTGGACGACGATCTCGCCGATCTTGCCGGTCGGTACGCGCAGGGATTCATCCCAGTAGTAGATCGGGTCGTCGGTGATCTCGATGACCTCGAGCCGGACCCCCTCGACGGGACGACCAACACAAACCCCGCCGCCGGCATCCGTGATGCCGCGGGTGCTTCCCAGGATCTCGCCAGAGCCGATGGAGCAGACCGGCAGCGCCTCGGTAGCACCGTAGGGGGTGAATACCTCGGTCCCCGAGGCAAGCAGCGAGGTGAATCGCTCCAGGACCGCGGCAGGAACCGGGGCGCCGGCCGAGATGGCGCGCTTGAGCGTCGGGAGTTTCACTCCGTGCTTCACCCCGAAGCGGCTCACCCGGTTGATGAGCGCGGGGGAGCCGAACATCGTGGTGACCCCGTAATCGTTGATGGCGTCGATGATGCTGCGCGGGTTGACCGAGCCGGGGCGGGTGAAATCCATCTCGGGAATTACCGCGGTCATTCCCAGGGCCGGCGCGAACAGGGCGAAGAGCGGGAAGGTGGGGAGGTCGATCTCGCCGGGCTGGATCCCGTACACCTGGCGCAGCGCCTCGACCTGGGCGGCGAAGTTGCCGTGGCTGTACACGGCACCTTTGGGGGCGCCCGTAGAGCCGCTGGTGAACAGGATAGCCGCGACGTCGTCGTGGCGGGTCGGCGCCGGGATGAACGGCTGGTCGGAGGCGTCACGGTTGATCAGGTCGTTCAGCGTGCAGCCCCCCCAGAAAAGCCGCGGTCCCACCGTCACCAGGGTCCGGATCGACCCCTTGCCCCAGCCGAAGAGGAGCCGTGCCAAGTGCGCCTTGGGGATGCCGATGAAGGCATGCGGCTCCGCCTCGGCGAAGCACTTCTTCAGGTTCTTGATCCCCAGCCCCGGATCGATGAGCACCGGCACCGCGCCCGCCTTGAACAGCGCGAAGGTGAGGGCGAAGAACTCCGGGCTCGGGGTCACCATGAGCACCGTGCGGATGCCGCGGCAGATGCCGACGCTCAGGAGGTTGCGCGCGATCCGGTCGCTCATCAGGTTCAGCTCGGCAAAGCTCAGCCGGCGTCCCTGCTTGGGGAAGATGATCGCGGTGGTGTCCGGTTGACGGCGCGCCATCTCGGGGAGATGGGCGGCGATATTGACCAGGGATTCGTTCAGCATCGGCTCTCGCTGGCGGGCACCGGGAAGGTGGTGTCCAGGAAGTTTTCGATAAGCGGGATGACCTCGTCTTTCATGTCTTCCAGAATGTAGTGGCCGGCATCGGGATAGCGGTGCACCTGGGCCTCCGGGAAGCGCCGGATCCATTCTTTCAGGAAGGTGGGGTCGAAAACGAAGTCCAGCTCGCCCCAGTAGATGGAGATCGGCAGACCGCGGAATTTTACCAGACTATCGGCCACCTGGCTCACCAGGTCGAAGTTGCGGTCGCCGGAAAACAGCGGGATGTCCTGCACAAAGCGCAGGGTCGCAATCCGGTTTTGCCAGGAGTCGTAGGGCGCGCGGTAGGCCTGCTGGAGGTCGCGGGGCATCGGGTTCTTTTTGCAGCCCACGATGGAGGCGCCCACGCTGAAGGCGTTGAAGCCGCGCACCAGGAAGCTCCCCAGCGCCGTGTCCCGGCAGATCTTGAGTCCCAGGGGGAAGGTCTTCTCCTTGGGGAGGTGGAAGGCGGCAGTGTTGAGGAGCACCAGTCGGCCGATCCGCTCCGGGTGCCGGGCCGCGTAGGTCATGCCGATCATGCCGCCCCAATCGTGCAGGACCAGGGTGATCTTTTCGGTGATCCCCAGGTGGTCGATCAGGCGTTCCAGGTCGTCGACCCGGCGCGAGAGGGTGTAGTCGTAGCGCTCGTCGCCGGGCTTGTCCGAGAAGCCGCAGCCGATGTGGTCCGGTACGATGCAGCGGTAGCGGTCGCGCAGGGCGAGCACCAGGTTCCGGTAGTAGAAGGACCAGGACGGGTTGCCGTGCACCATGACCACCGGGGCGCCGGTGCCTTCGTCCAGGTAGTGGTAGGAAAGCCCGTCGAGGTCGAGCCGGTTACCGGTGAACGGGTAGTAGTTTTTCAGCTCTGCGGTAATCACCAATCCACCCCTAACATCATGCAGTTAAGCCCGCTGCCGATCCCCAGCATGGCAACCTTGTCGCCCCTTTCCAGGATCTCGCGTTCGTCGGCTAGAGCCGCGGTGAGCGGCAGGGACACCGTCCCCATGTTCCCCAGGAACTCGTAGGTGGTGAAATCCTTGTCCAGCGGTATTCCCAGCGTCTTCAGGATGGCGCTTTGATGGGCGCTCCCAACCTGGTGGCAGACCACGCGATCCACCTCGGAGCTTTGCCACCCCATCTCCGGGAGGAAGCGTTCCCAGGTGCGCATGCCGAGTTCCACGCCGAAGTTCATCACGTTGACTGCGTCGGTGCTCATGGACTGCACGAAGCCCCCCTTGCCGTCGGGGGTGACCCCCCACAGGCAGAGGGCGTGGTGCTCAGGTGCTGCCAGCGTCATTCCGCCGCGCAACCGGCGGCGCTGCGAGCCCGAGAAGGAGCCGTCGGTGAGCAGCACCGCGACCGCACCGGAGCCTCCGGTCAGGGTGGCAAGTGAGGATGCGAAGTTTTCCATGCGCTGGTCTGCCAGCATGCGGGTGATCATGATGTCGTTGATGTCCCGGGCGCTTTCGCAGGAGACCACCAGGCCGGCGCGGATCTGGCCGAGTTCGATACGGTTTGCCACCTCGAGAATACCGTTCAGTACACCCAGGCAGGCGTTCGAGAGATCGAACACCGCGGTAGCGCCCGAGACCCCGAGCTTGGCGGCGACCCGGCAGGCGGTGGCGGGTTCGAACTGTTCCCGGCAGACCCCGGTGTAGACCAGGGCACCCAGGTCTGACGCGGCGATGCCGGCGGCGCTGAGCGCTTTCTTGCCAGCCGCTGCGGCACCCTTAGAGAGCGGGAAACCAGGTTCCCACCAGCGCCGCTCGCGGATGCCGGTCAGCGCCTGCAGCTGCCCAGGTGCGAAGTGAAGCGCCTTGTAGAGCGGTTCCAGCCGCGACTCGAGTTCAGCCGAGGTAACTACCACCGGGGCAAGCTCATAGCCGAAAGATTCGATATATACCTTGGAATACTTCATTGAGCACCTTAACTGCTGTAATGTCATTTGGTGTTAAATCACTTTAGAGCTAACTCTCCCCCTCCCTTGACGGGAGGGGGCAGGGGGTGGGTAAAGCTGCCACGTAGCGCTATGGCCAGTTCATGGGGTCTCCCCCGCTTTACCCCCGCACCACCTGCACGGTGAACTCGTTCATCTGGTAAATCGCCCTGCCGTCCACCAGGAGGAAACCGGCGGCGGTCAACAGGCGCTCTGCGTCGTCGGCAGCCGTGATCCAGCAGACCACCGTCACTTCCTTGTTGGTCGGCACCACCTGGCCGCGGTAGAGCCAGCGATGGCGTTTTTCCAATGCTACCGAGGCAAACTGGTCGCCTGCCTGCCAGCCCCAGCGTTTGACCGCCGCGAACTTCATGAGCTGCAGGAACGATTCGAGCCCCAGCGACCCCGGGGTTACCGGATCCTCGTAGAAGTGGGCCTTGAAGAACCACTCCTCCGGATTCACCACCTTGATCCCCTTGACATAGCCGAGCCCGGCAGGGCCTCCGTCCGGCACGTACATCTCGATGCGGTCGATCATGCGCAGCATCTGGTCCGGGAAAGGCGGTTCGACCGGGTAGGGGAGGCTCACGCCGCGCGCGACTTCCTCTGCCGTGGGCTGATACGGTACAGCCTCGCGGATGCCGATCTGGTTCGCCAGCGCCTCCTTGGCGAAGAACCCGAACATGGTCTCGCCCTCGTAGATGACGCCCAGTTGGTCGGCCACGCTGAAACCGAATTCCTGGATGATCATCCCGCCGCTGGTGGCGACCTTGGTGAGGGTGGCCGTGGCGCTCAGGGTGCCGCTTTGTGGCGTCACCGCACGGTGCTGTACCGCGTTGCCACCGAGGTTTCTGAACGAAATGTCGGTCGGGCTGTTGAGAGCCGAGCCGACGTAGGCGGCCAGCCAGCCGCAGGGCTGCAGCGCGGCCTCCAAAAGGACCGAGAAGGGCATGCGCGGCTGGCGCTCGACGGCGAAATACCACTCGTTGACCGGGATGTCGTACTGCGCCTCGGCCATGGCGCCGGAAACCATCTGCCACGGCTCGCCCTTAAGGGCAGTGACCCGGTCCATGAACTGAAACGGCGGACCGGGAAGACGGGCGATCTTACGCTCGGCATCGAAGATCCGGTAGCGCTCGCCGAACCCTTCCGAGGGTTTGCCGTTGCTGTAGGCGAGGATCTGCTCCTTGGTGTAGAGCGCCGGTTTGCGCTGGTACTGGCTGGCCGGCACTGCAGAGACCGCGGTCGCGACCGGCACTGCTGCCTGGCCTTTCCCCCAAAGCTGGAGTAGCAGCTCCCGGTTGGTGCCGGAGAGGCGTGCCGACATGTTGGTGATCTCGACAATCGGCTTGCCGTCGGCGTACATGAGGGCGTCCACGATGGCGTACGGCTCGGGGCGGAAGCCCAGTTCGCGCACGGTGACTTCGTAGCGCACCACCTTGGTGGACTCCAGGACCTGTCCACGGCAGCAGAGCTGGCTGGCGACACCGGGAACCGGTTGCCAGGTGGCACCCTGGGTCTCCGCCACCCAACCCATACGCAAAAGCAGGATGCGCAAGGTGTGCATGCAGCATTCGTACATGAGGGTGCCCGGCATCACTTTGTCGTCGACGAAGTGGCAGGTGATGAACCAATCCTGGGGATGGATATCCGCCTCCGCCTGGATGAAGCCCATCTGGTAGCGGCCGCCCTGAGGGTCCAGCTCCACGACCCGGTGCACCAACTTCATGGCGCCGCCCGGGATGGTGAGGGGATTACTGACCGGGATCCCGGCAAACGATGGACCGAAGCAGCCGGCCAGGTTCCCCTGGCGCAGCAGGTCGAGCTGGGCCGCACTGTAGCTCTCGCGAGCCATCGGCACCAGGTCGGTCCAGTCAGCCGGCCGCTTGCCGGTACGCGGCCGCAGGTCGAGGGCGCCGCGCACGATCCCTTTGCCGGCGTCCAGTTCCTCGGCACTGAAGAACCCGGCGCAGCCGTTACGCATCGACATGAGCGGCTCGCCGTTCACGGTCGCCTCGAAGTGGAAACGGAACAGGTAGGTCTCGCCCTGGCGGAAGAAACGTTCGATCCGGATGTCGTAGTGGATGGTCTCACCCGGTCCGGGTAGTTCCCGGTGGAAGGTGACCACGGCGTCGAGCAGTCGGTACACCGCCAGGCCGCGGGTGATGAAATCGATCCCGAGGTAGCCGGAGAGGAAGAGGTCAGCCTGACCAGCCTCTACCGCGATGCAGGTGGGGATACGGCCGCCGTCCAGGTACCAGGCGCCCGGCAGTACGTCGTGCTCGGTTACCACGCGGCCGCTGGTCATCGACTTCGGTTCGCCTTCAACCGACATGATGCGGTCTACCAGCATGAGCGGCTCGTCAGGGAGGCGCACGCGGGTGGGAAAACTGTCCGCCTCGGCAAAGGCCGGTCCGAGCATCTTGCCGACCGAGCCGCGTGCGAACTCGAAGCACATCTCACGGTCAAATGCCGGTGCAGGTCCGGCCGGCCGGGCCTGAGTAGCTGCGGTGAATATGGCTGCAGGAACACTCGTGCTGGCAACAGGAACCGCGGTCATTGCGCCAGCCTCGTTCCCGGCAGCAGGTAGTGCTGCCAGACCACCGCCTGCCAGAATCTGTTCCTGAAGCATGATCTGAAGTTTAAGCGCATGAGCCATTGAATCGGCGAGGTTTTCTGAAACTTTCAGGTATGCTTCGTGTGCCTTGAGACGGGCTTCCTGCGCTGCGGCAAACTCTGCCAAAAGGGGAGTGAGGGAAGCTGCCGGGGCCGCACCAAGGGGCGTAGCCGTGGCTACCGCGCCTGCTGTGCCAATGGCAATATGAGGCTGAGCGGTGGCTGCCACTGACTGAGACGCTGCTTGTGCCGGGGCAATGATAGATTCAACGGCAGTACCAGATTGGCTCGAGCCTGCTGCAATCGGAGCAGTTTTACTGCCGATAAGTATCAGTGCAGGTGGCGGGTTTACCTGTGTGTGGTGCGGTGTCGGAGCCTGATTCACCGGTGCTTCCATCCTTGTTGCGGTTAAGGTGCTGACGGTGTTAGTCGCAGACTCTGTCCCTGTAGCGGTGCCGGGGCTGGTCTCTCTTTCAGATCCGGATGCCAGACCGGAAGGTAGCGTCGGGGAGAAAGGTGCGTAGCCGGTGGCAAACCTGAGGCTGGCCTGGTTTGCGCTGCTGCTTTCCCCGACTTTCAGAGGGGTTGCCGCGTAGAGAGGCTCGAGGCTTACCGGTACCCGCTCGGCCACCAGGTGGGCCAGCAGGCGCAGGATGGCAGAGACGGGCTCCACGCCGGGAAGACACGCGGACCGGGCCAGGTGCGGCCGGCCAGCCAGGATCCGTCCGATCATCCTGCTGCAGGATCCGCCGGGACCCATCTCCAGGAAGTAGCGTACCCCTTCCTGGTAGGCAGCCTCGATCACCTTCGGGTAATCGATACCGTCGATGGCCTGGTTCAGGATCGACTCCGCGGCGCTACGCCGGTTCACCTGGTAGGCGCTGCCGGCGGCACCGCTGTAGAAGGTGAGGGCGGGATCGGGTTGCGTGGTGAACAGGTGCAGGTCGTGGTAAGCCTGCGCCACCTGGCGTGCCACCTCGCAGTGTACAGTGGTGACCCCCTGTAGCGGGAAGAACCGGCAGTCGAGCATGGCGACCAGGTGCTTCACCCACTTGCTGTCGCCGCCGATGATGCACTCGTCCGGGGTGTTCACGATGAGCAGGTAAACCCGGGAGGTTTTCTTAAGCGCGCGGCGCACCTCGCGAGCCGAGGCATCGACCACCCCGATGCTCCAGCTGATTTCCTTGCCGGCAGCTTCACCCCAAGCCCGACGTGCCGCCCGGCACTCGCCAGCCAGATCGTGGGTAAAGAGCGAGGAAGCGCGCATGCGGGCGAGCATCAGGTCGCGCTCTTGCCAGGTTCTCGAGGCGAAGAGTCCCGCGGACTCGCCCAGGCTGTAGCCGATGATCGAGTTGGGAGTGATGCCGAAGTTGCGCACCAGGTCGCTGACGGCACAACCGGTAGCAACCTGCCCGAAAATGACCGCAAGATGGTTCTCGTGGACCTGCTCGATGGGGGTGCCGTTCCAGAACTGTTCCGGTTGGAACTGATCCCTCAGGTAAAGGTTCTCAGCGTCCTGGCGGCGGAAGATCTCCGGCCAGCGCGCCGAAAGTTCCATCCCCATGCCGACGAAGTGGTTGCCGGAGCCGGGGAAGACGAAACCGATTTTGCCGGACTCACCAATGGGGTTTGCGCTGAAGAAAACCCGGTCGCGCAAGGCGGGAGGGATCAGCGCTTCGGCCTGGGCCGCGGTGGCGTTCAACAGGCGCTCGCCCTGCGAGATGAGTGCTGAGAGTTCCTCATGGTTGCGTGCAACCAGCGAGACCGCCAGGGGATGCTGGACTTCCTGCCGGTTCTGATGCCAGTTCGCAGCTACCTGGTACAAGTCGGCGGTCGCTGCAGCGGCAGCCTGACGGCGCAACGCGGCGAGTCCCTTCTCCAGTTCCTTCTGGTCCGCTCCGGTAATGCAGAACAGGCATTCCTTGAGCGGTCCCAGCGGGGCGACCCGGTCTGATGCCGAGGGGGGTGGTGCCGTGTCGCATCCTTCGAGCACCACGTGGCTGCAGCTGCCGTCCACGCCGAACACCGAGACGCCGGCGTGGCGAGCGCCTGCAGCGCGGTTTCTGAGCCAGTAGCGCGACCCGGAAGGGAGGAAAAGCGCACCGTCTCCGGACACCTTGGCAAGTGGCCTGGCAACCGCCTTGTGGGGCGCAGGGATGATCTCCTGGTACAGCGCGAGGCAAGCTCGCACCAGGCCAGCCAAACCGGACGCCGCACCGCTATGCCCGATCTCGGACTTCACGCTGCCGACTGCAATGCTGCGTTGAGCCGGCAGGACCACCGGTGCGTCTTGCTCGGATTCGGCGGGAACCGGCGCCTGGGCGCCTTTATCGAAGAAGGTCGAGAGTGCCGCCGCTTCCATGCGGTCCTCGGCGGCGTTGCCGCTGCCGTGTGCCTCGAGATAGCCGACCTGGGCCGGCTGGACCCCGGCCTCGCGGTACGCCCGTTTCAGCGCCTCGCCGTAGGCCGCCGCACCAGGCAGCATCGCGTTGCCGCTGGTGGATCCGACCCCCTTGATGACCGCGTAGACCCGGTCGCCGTCGCGCTCGGCATCGCTGAGCCGCTTCAGGACCAGGCAGGCGGCACCTTCACCGACGGTACTGCCGTCAGCGCGCTCGTCGAAGGGCGTTGCCGCTCCGCTTGGCGAGTAGGGGCGTCCGAGATGCTGGCCGAGTGCCGCACGCAGGTCGCCAGCCAGGTCGACGGCACCGGTAAGGGCACGGTCGATCTCACCGGCCTGCAGTTGGCGGACGGCAATCTCCAGGGCACGCAGGCCGGAACTCTCTTCGCTGGACATGGTGAAACTGGGGCCGCCGACCTTGAACTCGCGGGCTACCCGGCTCGCCACCACGCTCCCCAGGGCTCCCATGGTGCGGTTCGCGGTCAATGCCGGTCCGCTCTGTTCGCGCAGCTGGTCCACCCATTGCGCAAAGCCCTGCTCGTCGAGGTTGAGGCCCAACTCCTTGGCCCAGACTTTCGCTTTTTCGGCGATGGACCAGCGGAAGGCGAAGTTGGTGGAGTTAAGATCCAGGGCGATGCCGATGAACACGCCAGCGCGCAGGTTGTCGGTACGGTCCAGTCCGGCATCGGCCATGGCGGCGGCCGCGGACTGCAGCATAAGGAGTTGTTGCGGCAGCATCTCCTCCATCTCGCGCGGCGGGATCCGGAACGCGGTGGGGGATAGCTCAAACTCGTCCAGGTAATAGCCGGAGAACGGTGTTCCTTTCAGCTGTTCTTCGGCGAACCAGGTGCTCTTTTCCGCCCCCCACCAGTCTTTTGGTTTGGACGCAGGGACAGAGCTGTCGCCACCGAGGACCCGGCGCTGGAAGGCATCCAGGGACTGCCAGGAGCCAAATCGGGCGTCCATGCCGACCACGGCCACCGGTTCGAGCATGGAAATCTCGTGAACCTCGATACTTCCCGAGGTCGCAGGTTGCTGCGGCGCGGCCTGCGGCAGCCATTCCTCAATCAGCAGGTGAGCATTGATACCACCGAAACCGAAGGCGCTTATCCCGGCACGTCGCGGAGCGTTGGCTGAACGGCGCTTCCAGGTTTCGGTCCTCTGCAGCACCCTGAACGGGCTCTGCTCCAGGCCGAAACTGGCAGGGGCCGCCTGGAATCCAGCGGTAGGCGGCAGACTCTCTTGCGCCATGGCGAGGAGCACCTTGGTAAGGGCGGCGCCACCGGCTGCGGTCAAGAGGTGGCCGATATTGGACTTGACCGAACCGATAACACAACTGCGGCCGGCTGCCCCCTCTTTCCAGAGTTCCTTGAGACTTGCCACCTCGGTGGCATCGCCCACCGGGGTTCCCGTGGCGTGGCACTCGATGAGGTCCACGTCCTGCGGCTGCCAGCCAGCCTGTGCGTAGGCTGCACGCATGGCACGCAACTGCCCCTCCGACATCGGCGCGAGAAGGCTGCCACCCACGTCGTTGGAGAGACCGATTCCCCGAATGATCCCGTAGATGTGATCGCCCTGTGCGATGGCATCCTGGGTCCTCTTCAAAAGGAAGATGCCGGCCCCTTCGCCGACCACCAGGCCGTCGCCGGCCGCGTCGAAGGGCGAGCAGATGCCGCGCTTGGAGAGGGCGCGCAACTGGGAGAAGCCCATCTGGGTGTAGAGTGGATCGGGACGCGATACGCCGCCGGTCAGCATGGCGTCGGCGCGGCCGGAGAGGAGTTCTTCGGCGGCAAGTTTGATGGCGTAGAGCGAGGAGGCGCAGGCGGCGTCCAGGGTGCAGCAACCGCCGCCCAGCCCGAGTGCGGCCGCCAGGATGCCTGCGGGAAGCCCGGCTACGTAGCGGTTCAGGGGATCTACCGGGGCAGCGGGGAGTGCCCGACCGAGAAGCTTTTCCTCGAAGGTGCGCCCCAGGAACAGGCGGGAAAGCTCTGCCGATTTTTCGCTGGGCAGGGCAAGGTTGCCGATGACGACGCCCACCCGGGAGCGGTCCAAGCCGCTGGTCACGCCGGAGGCGAAGGCCCGGGACCCTGCGTGCAACAAGAGATGGAAGAGCGGGTCCAGCCCCTTAAGGAATGCCGGCTCCAACTGCAAACCGGGTATTTCGGTCGCCGAAGGGAGGTTGTCGATGAAACAACCGTGCCGGGAGTAGACGTGGTCCGCCTTTCCCGGCTCTGGATGGAAGGCCTGTTCAGCGGGGAGTTGCCAGCGCCCCGGGGGTACTACCCTGGTGGCGCTTCTGGCGTTACTGATGTTTTCCCAGAAAGTACTGAGCTCGGGCGCGTCGGGAAAAATCCCGCCGATGCCGACGATCGCAACGGATGGGGACTGCATGATCAGGCTGCCCCCAGGTTGACGGGAACGGGACGCGGCAGCTGGTTGCGCTGGAACGCTTGTTTAAGTGACGGATCGATGACGCACTCGTACCCTTCGAGGCGTGCCACCAGTTTCCCGGTGTTGCGGTCCAGGAATTCCATGTCGGCGGCGGCGCCGTGGGCGCTCTCCGAGGTAACGCGGATCACCACCTGGACTCCTTCGCGCGGGAAAGCCTCCTGGAACTGGCGGTAGCGGCCGGCGAAGCAGGGGAGGGAACCGGCGCCGAAGCGCTCGAAACTCCAGAGGATCATCATCTGGAAAGCGCTGTCGATGACCAGCGGATCGGTGAGCCAGGTGCTTCTTAGCGGTTGTTTGATCCAGGAACCCGGAGCCGGCGCCCCTTTGACGATCGCGGCGATTCCCTTGGCGGAGCAGCCGTCCACCTGCTCGATGCCGTGCAGGTCCGGGCCGTGGAACAGGCGCTCGCGGTTGTAGATCACACCGTTTTCCGGGTGGTACGGCGTGCTGGGAACTTCGGTGATGGAACGGATCCCTTCCGGGAGCCGGGTCGCCAGCACGATCTCGGCCTTGGCGTGCAACAGGAAACGGTCGTTGGGGCCGCGGCTGGAGAGCTCCACCGGAACCAGGAAGAACGACTCGCGTTTTACGGCGCGACCTGCCATGACGTTGAGGGTGAAGCTGCTGTTACCTTCAAAGACGACTCCCTTGCAGATGCGCAGGTCGTTGAAGCCGTGGAAGCGGAAGCCGGGGTTGCCGTGCAGCGCACCGTGGGCCAGCCACTCAACGATGACCGCCATGGGGAGCACCGCCTTGCCGTCCAACACGTGCGAGCGCAGGAACGGGTAGTCGGAGATCTTCAGGGTGAGCGAGAAGGCTTCCTGGAGGGTCTGCTGTTTGGTCGCGCTCGGCGCGGGAACCGCCAGTTCAGGAGTGCCCAAGGTGGCGAGGCAGACGATCTCCACGGGCGCATCGCCGGCGGCGATCTCGCGGGCCAGGAAGGCGCCCCCCTGCTCCAGGCCGATGACCCCGATCCCTTCTTCGGCGAAGACCTTCTTGAGGGCCGCGTTCACCATGCCACCGTCCCAGGGGCCCCAGTTGATGCTGACTGCACGGCAGTTCTCCCGGCGCCGCGCCTCGGCCTGGGCGACCTTGTTCAGTACCTCGTTGGCAACCGCATAGTCGACCTGGCCGACCCTACCGTAGCGGCCGGTGCTGGAGGAGAAGAGGGCGATGAAGCGCAGGTCGTCGTGGTGGGTCACGTTGAGCAGGGTACGCAGACCGTCCACCTTGGTGCTATAGACCTGCTCGAACTGCTCGGGTGTCTTGTCCACGATGAGGCGGTCGGCGAGCACCCCGGCGCCATGCACGGTGCCGCGGATCGGTCCGTGGCTGCGCCGCACCTCGTTGAGCAGGAGCTCCATGGCCCCTTCGTCGCGGATGTCGATCGAGCGGTAGCTCGCCTTGGCGCCAACCTTGGCGATGCGGGACAGGGTGGAGCGGAGTTCGCGGGCAGCGAGCGTGGCCCGGTAGCGTTCTTCAATTTCCCGCGGATGCAGTTTGCCGGTGGCGTTTTGCAGGATGGCGCGCTTGATCTCTGCTTCCTCGGAGAGACCGGAGAGCCACTGCGGCTCTTCCGCAGGTTCCGGGCTGCGCCCCAGGAGGACCAGGTAGGGACGGTAGGCCTCGGCGAGCGCGAGAGCGGCTTCTGCGGTGACCCCGCGACCGCCGCCGGTGATAACGACAACCTCGCCCTCTTTTACCGGCGCCGTAGCGGCATTGGGGGCCGCCGGCAGCACGGTCTGATTCAGTGCGTAACGACCGGTGGGCTGGAGACCGACTTCAAGCGGCCCGCGACGGAACAGCTCAACAGCGACCGCGCCGGCAGCTTGTGGGGCGTTGGGGAACTCACCCAGGTCGATCGCCTTGCAGCTCACCTCGGGCCACTCGCGTGCCGCGGTTTTGGTGAGACCGGCGAGACCACCAGAGAGCGGATCCTTGATTTTACTTCCCGGGGTGAAACCGAAGGTGCCGTCCAGCCGGGATACGGTGACGCAGACGGCGCCGTCGGATTCGGCGGACTGGTTCAGAGCCTTGGACGCGTTTTTGAAGAGCTGGAAGGCGTTTTTCAGGAATTCATCGTCGGTTCCGGTGACCGGGGCGCAGATCACCAGACCGGAGAGTTTTCCGGTGGGGACGATCTGGGTCACGTTGTGCGCGTCTATTTTGCGTACCGTGCAGCCGTGGTCCAAAAGGATGCTGCAGAGTTCTGCGGTGAAGGCGGAGTCGTCGTTGGTAACCCAAATTTCGCCGTCGTTGGCAAGGATCACCGCCTCCTGGTTGGCCTCTTCATCGAGCAGAACCGGCACCACGGTGCTCCTCTCCAGGTCGGAAAGTTCGGCCTGGACCGGCTGCTGGGGTACAGGTGCAGGGACCGGTGCCGCGGCAACCGTTTGGGTGGCAACCTCGGCGACGCTTGCCGGCGCGACCGAGAGGAATGCTGCGATATCTCCAAGAGTACGCAGGGTTCCCAGCTGCTCCGGGCCGATAGCCGGTGCTCCCGGCAGGCGTTCCTGCAGTGTGGAGAGAATCTCGACCCGCTTGATGGAGTCGATCCCCAGGTCGGAATCCATCCCCATTTCCAGTTCGAGCATGTCGACGGGGTAGCCGGTTTTCTCGCTGACCACCTCGAGGAGGACGCCGGTTACCTCGGCACCCGTTGCTGCAACCGGAGCAGAAGTGGCAGCAACTGCCTGAGGCGCGGGTCCGGTCGCCAGGTACTGTGCAATTTCACCAAGGGTGCGCAGGGTCCCCAGGTGTTCAGGGCCAATGGCCGGGGAGCCGGGGAGTCGCTCCTGGAGGGTGGAGAGGATCTCGACGCGCTTGATGGAATCGATCCCCAGGTCGGAATCCATCCCCATTTCAAGCTCGAGCATTTCCTGCGGATAACCGGTCTTTTCACTCACCACTTCGAGGAGCGTCGCGGTCACGGTGCCGAGATCATTACCCGTCTGGGGAGCGGTCGCAGAAGGAGCCGGAGCCGGGGCCTGTGCGGCGGCAGCGACGGGGAGACCGGCTGCCAGATGGCCGGCGATGTCCCCCAAGGTGCGCAGGGTTCCCAGGTGCTCGGGGCCGATAGCTTGGGATCCGGGCAGGCGCTCCTGCAACGTGGAGAGGATCTCGACGCGTTTAATGGAGTCGATACCCAGATCCGAATCCATCCCCATGTCCAGTTCCAGCATCTCGACCGGATAGCCGGTCTTCTCGCTGATGACCGCCAGCAGGGTCTCGGTGATGGGGAGTGACGGCACGGCGACACCGGTTGTCACCGGTGCCGCCGTTGCGGGTGCGGCAGCAGCAGGAGTGATGTTCCCGGCCGAAAGATGCGCGGCGATCTCGCCAAGGGTGCGCAGGGTTCCCAGGTGCTCCGGGCCGATGACCGGGGAACCGGGGAGGCGCTCCTGAAGGGTAGAGAGGATCTCGACGCGCTTGATGGAATCGATCCCCAGGTCGGAATCCATCCCCATATCAAGTTCCAGCATCTCGATGGGATAGCCGGTTTTCTCGCTGATGACAGCCAGCAGGGTCTCGGTGACGGCGAGGGCAGGCGCGGTGACAACAGTTGTCGGCTGGGCGCTGGCCACCGGAGCGGACGGTGCGGCCGAAGGGGCACCTGCAGAGAGGTGCGCGGCAATCTCGCCCAAGGTGCGCAGAGTACCGAGGTGCTCGGGGCCGATGACCGGGGAACCGGGGAGGCGTTCCTGCAGGGTGGAGAGGATCTCAACCCGTTTGATGGAGTCGATGCCGAGATCGGAATCCATCCCCATGTCCAGTTCAAGCATTTCGATAGGATAGCCGGTCTTCTCGCTGATCACGGCAAGCAGGGTTTCGGTTACCTGGCCGGATGCTGCGGCAGGAACAGCCGGTGCTGCGGTGGCAACCGGACGTGCCGCAGCAGGTGCCGCAGTTGCAGCAGGAACATAGGTCGGTGCAGGTGCGGGAGTCGGAGCAACTGTATTGACGGTCGGCGCGGAAACCGGTGCAGTGAAAGCTGTCGGGGCGACGGTAGCAGCTGACATTGGCGCCATTGGCTGAGTCGGAATCGCCGCGGCCGGCTGGGCTGCCATGGTGAAGCCGGCTGCGGAGCCCATCAGCAACTGGTGCTGCTGCTCCAAAAGCGTCTGGAACGTTTTGGCAGCCTGCTCCTGGCCCTCAAGGAACCGACGATGCAGCTGGGCGGTCTCCTCCTGCATCTTCTGCAAGAGCGCCATGCTGTCGCGGGTGACCCGCAGGGACTCGGAAAGTGCCACTGTAGAGGCTGCCGGTGCCGTAACCGGGGCCTGGACGTACTGGGGCGCGTTGGCCGGTGCCTGATAAGGCATGGTCTGCGGGGCCGCCGCGGCAACCGGGGTCGGCTGAAGCGCGGGTGCCGGGGCAGTCACGGCTGCTGCAGGGGCTGCCAGGACCGGCTTCGGTGCCGTCGGTGCCTTCTTCGGCTTCGGCTTCACGTAGTTGGCGCCGCTCAGCGGAATGGTAAGTGCCGGTTTCCTCCCGGAAGGCTGCGCCGGCCGGAAGTCGCCGTCCCAGGCGCCGAGCTGTACCGGATAGCCAAGGGCTGCAAGCTGGGCCAGGGCCCGCGCCAAGTCGAGAACGCCGGAGCGCTTGCCGGAAGAGGCATCGAGAGCCAGGGCCTGGTGCGGCCGGTCGCCCAGGATCGCCTGGACCAGGCCGGTCAGCCGGTTGCCAGGGCCGACTTCGACGAAGGTGCGGATGCCGGCAGCGTACATCGCCTCGATTTCGGCTACGAATTCTACCGGCTTGGCCAGTTGGTGGGCCAGCAGTTCCTTGGCCTTGGCCGGGTCACTCGGGTAGAGATCGGCGCTGGTATTTGCGTAGACCGCGGTCCGTGCCGGCTGCCAGTTAAGCTCTTTCAGCGCCGCCAGAAATGGCTGGGCCGCGTCGGCGACCAGGCTGCTGTGGAAAGCGGCGGCCACGGGAAGCTGTTTGTTGGTGATGGAGCGAGCGCTGAATACTGTTGCGGCGCGGACGATCTCGGCACTGTTGCCGGAGAGCACGCACTGGGTGGGGGCGTTGCGGTTGGCGATGACCAGGTCGAGCTTTTCCTGCTCGAGGACCTCGCTTACCTTGGCAAGCGGCGCAGAGACCGCGAGCATGCTCCCCTTGTCGCCGCTGCCGTCGCCCATCAGGCGCCCGCGCAAGCGGGAGAGGGCGTGCAGGTCGGCCGGGGCGAGTGCGCCGGCGGCGCACAGGGCGGTCAACTCGCCATAGCTGTGGCCGGCCACGGCATCCGGGGTAAGCCCGAAGGCGCGCAGGATTTCCAGGGCGCCCAGGCTGGTGGCGCCGATCGCGGGCTGTGCGGCCTGAGTGGCGCGCAGGGCGGCTTCCTGGGTAGCTTTCGTTTCTGCGTCAAAGGCGGATGCAGGATAGATGAGGTCCGAAAGGAGTTCGCCACGCTCGGCGAAAAAGCCTTCGTTGGCCTCGGTGAGAGCGTCGATCAGCTGCGGGAACCGGCAGGCCAGGTCGTTGAGCATCCCGGTGTACTGGGAACCCTGACCAGGGAAAAGCATCCCGAGTTGTCCGGGCTCGGCTGCGCAGCTGTAGTAGGCGCCGTCCGGAGTCTGCCAGGAGCCCTGGGCGTTTTTGGCGAGCATTGCCTGGGCGTTTTTCACCAGGGAAGCGAGGTTGGTCTTGTTGCGTTCCACGACCAGGGTAAGCCGGCAGGCTGCCGCAGCGTCGAAGGACGCACGCGAGGCCGCTGCCAGGGTGCGCAGCGCGGTCCAGTTTGCCTCCGCCGGAATCTCGGCCAGATTCCCGGTAAGGGCAGTAGCGTCGGCGCCTGAGAGGGCAATGATCTGGGTGTTGCCGTCCCAGTCGGTAGCGGTTCTACGGGAACCATACTCCTCGAGGACCACGTGGAAGTTCGACCCGCCGAAGCCGAAGGCGCTCACCGCTGCGCGGCGCGGGGTCTCGCCGTGGTTCAGCCAGGGGCGTTTCTCGGTGGCGAGATAGAACGGGGAGTTTGCCGAAACTATCTCTTTTTGCGGGGTCTGCACCTTGATGGTCGGTGGGATCACCTTGTGGTGCAGCGCCAGGGCGGCCTTGATGAGGCCTGCGGAACCGGCAGCTGCCTTGGTGTGACCGATCTGCGACTTTACCGAACCAAGGCAGCACCAGGGATGGTCAGCCTCGCCGTACACCTCGCGCAGCGCACTTACTTCGACCGCGTCGCCCACCTTGGTGCCCGTGCCGTGGGCTTCCAGAAGGCCGATGCTCTGAGGGGTTACCTCGGCGTTGCGGTAGGCGTTTAACAAGGCCTTTTTCTGACCCGAGGCGCTCGGGGCGTAGATGGCGTCCCCTTTGCCGTCGCTCGAAGAGCCTACCCCGCGGACCACCGCGTAGATCTTGTCGCCGTCGCGCTCGGCATCGGCCAGGCGCTTCAGGACCACGATACCCAGTCCTTCGCCGAGAATGGTGCCGTCGGCGGAGACGTCGAAGGGCTTCGCATTACCGCTCGGCGAGAGCGCCGGGGTTTTGCTGAAGCACATGTACATGAAGATGTCGTTGAAGGTGTCGATACCGCCGGTCACCACGATGTCGGCCTTGCCCGAGGCGAGTTCCAGCGAAGCGAGGTGCAGCGCGCTGAAGGAACTCGCGCAGGCCGCGTCCACCACGCAGTTGGTGCCGCCCAGGTCGTACTGCTTGCTGATCCGGCCGGCTACCACGTTCCCGAGAAGGCCGGGGAAGGAGTTCTCCTGCCAGGGGACGTACGAGTCGGAGATCCGCTCGACCACGTCCTCGGCGACCGCGTCCTCGACGCCGGCGTCTTTCAGCGCCGAACGCCAGATCGGGTGCCCCAGGCGCGCGCCAAGGGGGATGACGAGTTCGAGCGTGCCGGTCACGCCCAAAATGACGGAAGCCCGGCTCTTGTCGAACTTGCTGCCCGGACCGTAACCCGCGTCCTTGAGCGCCTGGCCCGCCGCCACCAGTCCCAGAAGCTGCGAGGTGTCGATCGCTTCCAGGATGTTGGGCGGGATGTTGAACTCCATCGGGTTGAAGTCGACCGGGGTGAGGAAGCCGCCACGGTGACCGTAGGTGTGGTCGGGGGCCTTCTGGTCTTTATTGAAGTAGGCGTCGACGGACCAATGAGTCGGCGGGATCTCGGTGATGGCATCCACGCCGTCCATGATGTTGGTCCAGTAGGCCTGCCGGTCTTCCGCCTGCGGGAAGAGGCAGCCGATGCCGATGATAGCCAGGTGAGTGCCGTTGCTGGTGCCGGTCTTCGTATCGTCAGTTTTCAACAAAGGTACTCCTTGATCTGTGCGATTTCGAGGGGGTGCTGGTCAAGGGCCTCCTGCGGCAGGGAAATCCCCTGGCTACGCAGGAAGTTGGCGCGGTTCAGTCCGGCGGCTCCGTGCAGGATGTTGAGTGCCACGGTGACCACCTTGCGCTGCTCCGGTGCCGCCAGGAAGGTCCCGGCGGTCCACTCGTTGAAAGCGCCCATGGAAGGGCCGCACCAGACCTGGTAGTCCATGCGGCGTTCGGTCTTGCCGTCTTTGGCCCAGTGAGCGGCCATCCCCAGGTACCAGCGGAAAACCAGCGCCATCTGGTGCTTGGGATCGCGCTCGCTGCGCTCGACCTGAGCAGGATCGCGTTTCAGGAAGTAGGCGCGGGTGTCGCGCCAAATGTCGTCCAAGGATGCCTGGAAGAAGGTCTTCTCCAGTTTTTCGCGCTCTGCAGCCGGGATGTCCTCCAGGCTCTTGTAGCTGCGGTAGACCTCGTAGAGCTTCTGGGCGCGCATCGGGAACATGGTGCCGCGCTTTAACACCTGGACCGTGACCCCCATCTCGAACATGTCCGCAGCCGGAGCCATGGTGACGTCGGCCTGGCGGGTTTCGGCGAGCATGGTGCGTACCAGGTCCGAGGTCCCGGATTCGATGCAGGCTTGGTTCACCGAGCCGGTCATGATGTAGGCAGCGCCCATGGCAAATGCGGCCGAGGCGGAGGCCGGGGTCGAGATGCCGCCGGCGAGGCCGACCCTCAGTTTGCAGTCGTAGCCGTACTGGCGCTCCAGCTTGCTGGCGAGCGAGAGGATGGTCGGGAAGAGTGCGATCGCCGGACGGTTGTCGGTGTGGCCGCCGGAGTCCGCCTCGGCGGTGACGTCCTGGGCGAGCGGGACCAGCGCGGCGAGTTCGGCCTGCTCTGCGGTGAGCGAGCCGTTGGCGACCAGCTGGCGCAGCAGTTTTTCCGGGGCCGGCGAGAAGAACTTGGCTGCCAACTCCTCGCGGGAAACTTTGGCGATGATCCGGTTCGGGGTAATGATGCGGCCGTCCGGGGCGCGTCTGATGCCGTGCAGCCGGTAACGCACCAGGGGGAGGGTGAGCGCCAGGAAGGCCGAGGCCTCGACGATGCGCACCCCTTTACGGATAAAGAGCTCGGCGAGTTCGCGCTCGAGATCGGGCTCGTGAGGCGAGTGGATCAGGTTGAAACCGTAGGGGAGATCGCCCAGGGAGGCGTGCAGACGGTCGGCAGCGGCCTCGACCTGGGAGAGTGGCAGACCTGCAGCACCGAAGAAACCGAGCATCCCGGCGCGCCCGAGTTCCTCGGCGATGGCTGCGGAACTGATCCCCTTGGCCATGGAGCCCGCGATGTAGGGGTAGCGGATGCCGATCTCGCGACAGAAACCGGGATCGCCCAGGTGTTCCGGCAGGGAGGGAGGCGCGAAGCCGGCCAGGGTGTGGCCGTTTTCCAGACCGCTTCCGAAGTGGCCGACGCCGCCCAATTCGGCAGTGACGGTCCCTTTCTGCTCGACGAGGTACAGGGGGCGGCGCACGTGGCGCAGGGCCTCCTTCAGGCTGAACTGGCCGGTGCCGGGGGAATCGGCAGGGGCAGACCAGGATCCGAGACGCTCTTTTCTGTCAGCGTGCTCGGAGGTGTCACACCAGGGCGAAAAACGATTCAAAGATGCTTCTCCTGTAGCCGGCGAATCTGAACGGACGAGATTTGATTGTACGGCGACTCTTGAAGGACAGAGCTCGGGGTATGGAGTGGGCGCAGAACAGGAAGGTGCGCTTGTCGATACGATGCTGCCTGACCTTTTGGTCATGAAGGTGCTGCCCACTATAAACAGAGCATTTTTATATTAAATCGCACCAAAAGGCAAGCAAAGACGCAGCTTAAGCGCTCTTTTTTTCGATCTCTGAATGATGCTTCGTGGTTAGGGTATACGCTTTTTTCTCTTAAGGTCGATCGCCTTTGTCACATAGGGATACACCCGGTTAGTGATGATCTGGTAGCCGCTGGCAACGGGATGGATGCCGTCTTGCTGGTTCAGTGCGGGAACTCCGGCTACTCCCTCCAGGAAGAAGGGTATGAGAATGAGATGGTGCTTCTTGGCAACGGTTGTGTAGTTGGCCGCGAATTCCTTGGTGAAAGTAGGGCCGAGATTGGCGAACATGCGCATCCCCGCCAGCACCACGGTCACCCCCTTAGCCTGCAGTCGCGTCACCGCCTTGTCGATGTTGGCCCCGGTGACCTTGGGATCGACACCGCGCATGCCGTCGTTGGCCCCGGTCTCCAGGATGACGATGTCCGGCTTGAGCTTGAGGATCCAGTCCACCCGGGACAAAAGCCCGCTACTGGTCTCGCCGCTGATCCCGGCGTTGACCACCTTCCAGTGGTAGCCGTATTGGATGAGTTTTCGCTCCAGTTGTGCCGGGTAGGCGTCCCGCTCCGGCACCCCATAGCCGGCGGTGAGGCTGTCTCCGGCTGCCACAATGGTCCCCTCGAAGGGGGCTGCCTGGGCCGGTTCCACCAGGAAAAAACAGAGTTGACCGAGAGCGAGGGATATCACTGCCGCTAAAAGGTTTTTGAGTTTCATTGAGTATCTCCTGAACCCAGGAACTCCGGGAAGGCTGAAGCTGCCACCATTTAAGGCAAGGGCGTTTTCGATATGTAGGGGCGAATAATCATTCGCCCAAACTCTCCCGTATGGGAGAGGCGGCCGAAGGCCGAATCGGTTGTCTGGTGGCTCCTGCATATCTTACGCGCCTGCCGGCGCGCCGGGCGAATATTATTCTCCCCTACGGAGTGGACTGCACACTGTTTATTCGTCGCTCTGCTCGCGCAGAAAACCCGCCGGTTTGTGCCTGAGTACCGGCAGCGAAGCGCCCAGTCCAACCACCAGGACCAGCACCGCCGTGGCTCCTAAAAGGCCGAGGCTGGTGCCGGGGTAGGGGTGGTAGTCGAGTTCGAGCCCTTTGCTGCAGATTGCCCAACTCCCCACCTGTGCGATCAGGAGCGCGATGCTGCCGCTTGCCAGCCCCAAGACGAGACTCTCCGCTGCAAAAACCGTCGCCACGAAACGCCTGCGCGCCCCGAGAATGGTGAAGTAGACCGCCTCCTGAATGCGGGCATACCTGGTTGCGAAGATCGAACTTACGATGATGAGAACGCCGGCGGCAATGCTGAACGAGGTGAAGAAGCGCACGATCGTCGAAAGCCGGGCCATCAGGTGTCCGAATACCGAGACGGTCTCTTCCATGTTGATCACGCTGACGTTCGGGTAGCGGGCCACCAGTCGGTTCTGCAGTTCAGGGATCCTGTCTTTGGGGACACGTACCGCACAGAACAGGCTCTGCGGCGCATCGGAGAGAAGCGCCGGCGGAAACACGAAGTAGAAAAACGGGGTCAGCCCGCTGCCGCTCCGGGTCCGGATGCTGGAAATACGCGCGGTAATGGGCATCCCCTGGATCTTGAAGCTGATCCGGTCCCCAACCTTCATCTGGTGCATCTTCACCACGATGTCCAGTATCGAGACCTGCGGCTCGTTCCAGTCTGCCCGGAACAGGCTGCCACCTTGGCTGATCTTCTCGTCCTGCAGCAATTTCTCGTAGTAGGTCAGGTTGAATTCACGACCCAGGTTGTCGCCCCGGGAGCGGCGCTCCTGCTCGGGATCGATGGGGCTGTCGTTGATAGCGGTCACCGTCCCCCTTATGATGGGGAAAAAGCTCGCACCGCTCCCAACCAGCCCCGCAACAGCGTCCTTCTGGTCCGGTTGGATATCCACCAGGAAAAGGTTCGGTGCGTCCGACGGGTACGAATCGATGAACGAGGCGTCAAGATTACGTTCCACCAGGCTGATGGTGAAGATAACAGCAAGGGCCGCTGAGAGGGTGACCATGATGGAGCGGGTGGCGCTGCGGGGGCGGAAAAGACCCTTGATGGCTTGGCGCAGGGCCAGGTTACGGGGATCCCGACTTTTCAGAAATCGTAAGAGTAAAGAGCTGAGCAGGAAGGCGACAAGGATGAGCCCGGCCATGGAGAGGACGAAGTATACCCCGGTCTTCAGTTCCCTGATCCGTAACAGGACCAGCGACAGAAAGAATGTTGCGCCGAGCGCCGTGATCACCCAGGTGGAGCGGTTCGAGAAGCCCGGGGACTCCTCCTTGCCGAAGATGGCTCGCGGCCTCACTTCCTTCAAGCGGTACAGGGGGAGGGCGGTGAAAAGGAGTACCACGAAGAGGCCGATCAGCATCCCCTCGCCGATGGCCCAGGGCGACAGTGTCAGTTCCACCCGTGCCGGGACCAGGCCATGGAAAAGGGCCGGCAGAAATTCCTGAAGGAAAAGGCTCGCTGCCAACCCTACCAGGGTTCCCACCAGCCCCAACACGAGGGTGAGCGCACAGAAATGACCAGTGATGTAGCGGCTGCGGGCACCGACAGCCTTCATGACGGCTATGGTCTTTTCCTGCTGTTTCAAAAGCGCAAAAAGGGTGCTTTGAATGCCGAATCCGGCCAAGAGCAGCGTAAAGATCCCGCTTAAATCGAGGAAAAAAAGGAGGTTGTCGAAAAAGCGTTTCACCCGGGAGTCGGCGCTCTGGTAGCTGTCGATGCGGATGCGACTCTCTCCGACTGCGGCACGCAGTTGGGCCAGGAGGCCGTTTAGTTCTCCGGCGTGCAGGACCTTGGCGAGAGTAATGTACTCGACACGGCTGGCAAAACCGATAAGACCCAGGGAGTTGAGGTCGGCTGCGGGTACGAAGACCCTGGGGCCCAGGGAAAAGAGGTTCACCGGTCGGTCGGGCTCCTGCAGCACGACGTCCTTTATGGTAAGGGTGGCATTGCCAACCGAGAGACGGTCGCCGACCCGGAGCTGGAGACGGTCCAACAGGCTCTGCTCTACGACGAGACTGCCCGGGGTGAGCACCTGGCGGAAGTCGCGTCCTGAGGCGAGCAGCACCCGTCCGTAGAAGGGGTAGCCTGGTTCGACGATCTTCAGATCGCACAAAAGCGATCGGCTGCCGGCGACGGTGCGCACCACCGAGTAGAAATCATAGTAGCGGGCCGTGGCGATGCGTCCCTGGCGGGTGAGTTCGTCCAGGCGCGTCTGCAGGGAGGCGGGAATAGGAGCGTGGGCATGCACGATCAGGTCGCCTGCATGCAGTGCCTGGGCGTCGCGCAACAGCGAGGCCTGCACGCTGCGGCTGAAACTCCCCAGCGAGACCAACGAGACAATGGAGAGCGCCACGCACATGACGAAGATGGCGCCCTGGCGCCGGGCGCCGGCGATCTGGCGGATGACGAAGCGGAGGCTAGACACGGGTTTGATCCGAAACGATCCTGCCGTCTTTGAGGGTGACGACCCGATCCGCGCGCCCTGCGATCTCCGGGCTGTGGGTCACCATGAGCAGGGTGGTGCCGCGCTCGCGGTGCAGTTCGAGTAAAAGGTCGAGGACCGCTGCACCGTTGACCGAGTCGAGGTTGCCGGTTGGTTCGTCGGCAAAGACGATGCGTGGGTTGTTGATGAGGGCGCGACAGATGGCACAACGCTGCTTTTCGCCGCCGGAGAGCTGGTTCGGGAAGCTGGTAAGACGGTCGCTCAGGCCCACTCGCGTCAGGAGTGCCTGCGCCCCCGGGCGTGCCTGGGGATCACCGCGCAGCTCCGCTGGAAACATCACGTTCTCCAACACGTTGAGCGAGGGAACCAGGTGAAACGACTGAAAGACGAAGCCGAACGTAGTGTTGCGCAGCGGAGCGAGTGTATCCTCGTCGAGGTCGGTGATGTCACGGTTCTCGATGAAGACCCTGCCGGCATCGGGGCGGTCCAGGCCAGAAAGCAGGGTCAGCAGGGTCGATTTCCCGCTGCCGCTTTCGCCGGTTACCACGACGAACTCGCCGGGCGCCACGGTTAAGGAGACCGAGTCGAGGACGCAGATACTCCGCTCGCCGATCCGGTAGTTCTTGGTGAGCGCTTTGGTTTCGATGCTGTTGTGCATGATGATCTTTCCGGTGCAGGTTGGTTCTGGCAGGTCTCTCAACGTGGAGTCGCCAGATCCTGACGGCAAAGCCGCAGTGCACTACTGTAGCACAGACACCAGGTATTGGCTAAGGTTAGGCCTACTCAGGAAGAGACTAAATAACACCACAAGGGAAATGAGGCCCCCGTGTGTGCCGTCAGGAAGATTGCCGGCGGAATTTCGGCGAGACGCGGATTATTGACAATTAGTATGCCCGGTGCTCTTCCCAGGTAGATCTTTAGCCAACACCAGATCCAATACGTCCCCCACTTTGGAAAAGGGGGTACTGGGGGGATTCAGCTCTGTGGCAAAGGAAGAGTCGGCAGGAACCTGCACCAAATCCCCTCTGTTTCCCCATCGCAAAGGGGAGGACGTGAGGGTGGCTGGGTTGCATCCGGGATCAATGCAACCGATTTGCCATACGCAGATCCTTATTCCGGGCTAAACGGGATGAAAAAGCTCTTGTCGGTCTTGCAGATCGGGCAGGTCCAGGCTTCGAGCAGGTCGTCGAAGGGGGTCTCGGGCGGGATCTCGTTGACAGGGTCACCAACTGCGGGGTTGTACACGTACTGACAAACGGTACAGATCCATCGTTGCATCGGATTCTCCTTTTGGTGCAGTGAAGGTTCGCTGGTGCCTGAGGTCCCGGCCTCTTGCTGTGCCAGGACCTCATTGCAGTGCTCCTTACCAATTAACGCGACCCGGTTCACGTTTCACCAGCAGTATGGAACACGGCATCCGGCGAATCACCGCGTCATTGTCGCGGCCAAACAGCAGGTGCTCCAGCCGACCTTCCTCATGGGCCAAAAGGACCATCAGGTCGATCTTCTCGTCGTTGACCACTTTTACGATCTCGTCAATCGGGCGTCCGTCCTTCACCAGGACCTTCAAGGGAAGCCCCGCGTTCATCTCACGTTTGAGGAGCTGGTCCAACTCTTCCCGTGTTTCATCCTGGACGCTCGCATAGGTTTTGTGATGGCTGTCCGGGAAGGGGAGGGGAGCGTTCAGGGCCTCCATGGTCACCGGGTTGGAGACCAGGTGCAGCACGGTTATCTGGGAACCGTACTTCTTGGCCAGCGATATACCGATTCCAACTGCATCGCGGCAGTACTGACTGAGTCTGCTGACTACCAGTATGTGCTTGATCTGTTCCATGACGCCTCCTTTACCGGCTGCCATCGAAACTCTCGCGTCCCATGAGAAGAGCGGACCGGAAAGTTGGGTGAAATCACCCACCTAGGTGGTGTCCGGCTACTGCTTCCGATTTTTTAATTATTAAGGCCCTCCAAGTATAGTTCATTGCCAACCTGCGGCAACTTGATATAACTATTTTGGTCCTGATAGCCCCATCGGTGCAAGATCGATCTCGCAGTTGCCTATGTCACCTGGCCCTAGCCTTGTCCCGGTTACATCAGCCGGGCACAGAGGAGGTACCACATGCATCGCTCTCTCAAGATTGCTGGAGTACTGTTGGTTGCCCTGGTCTTTAGCTCCTGCTCTTCGATCTCTGTTGTCGAGACCTGGCGGAACCCGTCATTGCACCCGATTCGTTTGCATAAAATGCTGGTGGTCAGCATCACCAAAAAAGATGTGAACCGTCCCGTGTATGAAGACGTCATGGCGAGTGAACTGACTAAACATGGTATCGATGCGATTCCGAGCCATACCTTGATCCCAAGTGGAGTCAGACCAGACCGCGGGGTGCTGGACCGTGCCGTGAAAAAGGCGGCGGCGGATTCGGTGCTGACCGTGCAGACCACCAAGGTCGAGCGTCAGACCGCAATCGAGCCTGGCTATGTCAATACCTACCCCGGGTACTGGTACCCCGAGGCTTTCCCCACCTGGGATCTTTACGGATATTACGGCACGATGGCCGGCCCTACCTACATCTCGACCTACGATATCGCGACCCTGCAGATCAACGTGTTTGATACCGGAACCGGAAAACTCGTCTGGGCAGCCACCGTCACCAGTTACGAACCGGATAACGTGATAAGTGTGGCGAAGGATCTGGGTAACATGGTGTACGAAGCCCTCGCCAAGGAAAGGCTTCTCTAAGCGGTTCGATGGCGGTCGGCCGATTCCTGGGTTTTCCTGCCTGGGGTGACTTATGGCAGTGCGTGGCAAGGTAGGGTTGGGGGCAGTCGCAAGATTTCTGGTACCGGCTGCGCGAAAGGCACTAATGAACCTGCTGGAAAGGAGTCGCGATGTTCCGCTTTTGGGCCCTACTGTTCTTGCTGGTGACTGCCGGGTGCGGTGAGGGAGAAAACGCGGTTGCCGTAACCTCGGTAATGGCCGACACTCGGGGCACCTACCGACTGGTCACCTCCCAGGTCGAGATAACCTCGGCGAGCGGAACCACGCGATTTGCCAGTTTCAGTAGTGGAACGCTGCGCCTCAAGGAAACCGACTATACCATGAGCCTCGCCGGCAACGGCGGGTTCACCGCCTCCGGAAGCTACCATCTCGGGGCCTCCGCCAACACCGTTCTCAACAGCCGGCAAGGCGCCTTTTCGCTCTCCTCGAACCTGGCGCCTTCCACTCTTGCCGGAAGCTATTTCGCCCAGCCAGATTTTTATCTCACCTTGAACTACGTCCCGTATGCTCTCGTCGATTCCTCAACCGTAGTTAGAACCGAGACCTGGCGCAAACTGAGTGATTCGCCGCGCTACGGCCTGGATTGATCCAGGTGGACGGACCCGGTCTCTCCCAGCGTTTACAACGTTCGTTCTTCCAGCGCGAAACTCAACTGGTGGCTCGCGAACTCTTGGGGAAGCTGCTGGAACGTCGGGTGGGAGGCGAGGTGCGGGTGGGGAGGATCGTGGAGGTGGAGGCCTATCTTGGGCCGCAGGATCTCGCGGCGCACTCCTCCAAGGGGCTCACCAAGCGTACCCGGGTGCTCTTCGGACCACCGGGGTACGCCTATGTTTACCTGGTGTATGGGATCTACTGGTGCCTCAACATGGTGACCGAGGAGGAGGGGCATGGGACGGCGGTCCTGCTGCGCGCGCTGGAACCGGTGCAAGGAATCGAAATGCGGACCCAGGGGCCCGGTCTGCTCTGCAAGGCACTCGGGATCGACGGCTCCCTGAACGGACAGGACCTGGTCAGCGACGAACTGCACCTGGTCGACGCGCCGCTCCCTGACCCAGAGCAGATCCAGGCCAAGCCGCGCATCGGCGTCGCCTACGCAAAGGAGTGGGCGGCTCTCCCGCTCAGGTTCTATCTGAAGGGTAACCCATACGTCTCGCGGAGTTGAGAGGACAACATCCCCCATGCAGTTTCAGCCTTTGGAAACCAGCGGAAGGCAGATTTCCACCTCGAGTCCGGCTTCGGGCAGGTTCCGGGCAACGACCGAACCGCCGTGCAAGGCCACGGTCCGCTCTGTGATGGCAAGGCCGATTCCCGTCCCTCCGCTTTGCCGATCGCGCGCCTCGGCGACCCGGTAGAAGGGGCGGAATATGTCGTCGAGCTGCTCCTCGGGCACCCCCGGCCCGAAATCCCTCACCCGAATCAAGGCCTGCGGTCCCGGGGCCTGCTGCAGGGTAACCGTAACAGAGCTCCCCTCCGCGGTGTAGCGCACCGCATTTCGGACCACGTTTTCCAATGCCCGCCGCAGAAGTTCCCGGTTCCCCACAACAAGCAGCCCCCTTTCCGGGTGATATTCGACATGCCGGTTGCCGGCACACGCCTCGAAGTCGGCGTCCTGAACCACTTCGGCGGCCAGTTCAGCCACATCGACTTCCGTGCGCTCGGCCCCGGTGTCTCCGTCCAGCCGGCTCAAGGTCAGCAACTCGCCGATCAACTGGTTCAGGCGCTCTCCTTCTTGCTGGATGCGTTGCAGGGGAGGCTCGGCCGATTCCGGCGACTGCTGTCGTGCGATCTCAAGGGCCACGTTCATCCGGGCCAGCGGCGAGCGCAGCTCGTGACTTACGTCGCGTAACAGCTGACGGTGTGCGTTGACCAACTTCTCGAGGCGGCTCGCCATCTGGTTGAAATCCTGGCCCAGGCCAACTATCTCGTCCCCCTTTCCCCTGCTTTTGATGACAACCCGCGTTGCCAGGTGGCCGTTGGCCAGTTCCTGGGTGGCTTCCCTGAGCCGCCGCACCGGAGCGGTCAGACGCCAGGAGAGCCCGTAACAGACCGTGCCGCTCACTACGAAGGTGATCAGCATCTGCAGCCAGAATTCAGGAGGAAAGGGCCTGGGGAAGCGGGGGGGCGGGGGATTGCCGGGACCGGGGCCGGGCCAGCTTTGGCTGGCCACCAGGTAGCGTGCTCCGGAGGGTCCTGTTATCGGCAGCACCAGAAGGCGTCCAGGTGCCTGCACTGCTCCAGGTGCAGCTTCCTGCTTTCGTACTGCCTCCCGTATCTGCGGCGGCACGTCGCTACTGAGGGCGCTACCGTCTGCTTTGAAGAAAAAGGCCTGGAGGTGTTTGGCCGGTCCCGGCATGCCGGCTGGTTGAGGGGGAACACTCGGTGGCGTGGGCAGCTTCCCTTCCTTCTCGAAACTCGCAACGGCTGCCGTACCGTACAAGGTGAGGACCTCGCTCATGAACCCGGTTCGTTCGGCATCCCAGCGTCTGCGGTGCTCCTCATGCAGCGGTTTCAGGCGCAGGTTGAAGGCCAGGAGGAAAAAGACCACTCCCGACAGGATGGTGGCGAGCCAGAATGAGAAAAAGAGTTTGCTGAAGATGCTATGCATGGAGATCCCTACAGGTTGCGGTGGCGCTCAGCGGCGGAAAATCCGTACAGGTAGCCGATGCCGCGAATAGACTTGATGCGGTCGTTGCCGCCGACACCGGGTCCGAGTTTTCGGCGCAGGCTACTGACGTGGACGTCGATGCTGCGATCGAAGCTGCCGAATTCCCGCCCCAGTGCCTGTCGGGTCAGGTCTTCCCGGCTCAGTACCGTTCCTGCCTGACGCAGCAGTGCCTCGCACACCGAAAACTCGATCGAGGTGAGTTCCACGGTTTTTCCGGAGCAGACCACGGTGCGCATGCCCAGGTCCAGGGTGACGTCGCCTACCTCGAGGATGTTGAGCCGGGTCTCGCCGGCGGGCTGTGCCAGGCTGCGCCGCTGGATCGCACGCAGACGCGCCACCAACTCGCGCGGATTGAACGGTTTGGGGAGGTAGTCGTCGGCGCCCATCTCCAGTCCGACGATGCGGTCCACCTCTTCGCCACGGGCGGTGAGCATGAGGACCGGCATTTCGGAGCCCTGACGGATCCGTCGCAAGACCTCGAAGCCGTTGAGTGAGGGGAGCATCACGTCCAGAACTGCCATGGAATAGTCGCCGGTCAGGGCGCGTTGGGCACCCTCGGCGCCGTCATTGACGCTGTCGACCCCGAACCCCTCGGTGGCCAGGTAACTGCTCAGCAATTCACAGAGTCCCGTGTCGTCGTCGATGATCAAGATCTTCTTTTGCATCAGGTTACTCCTACACCTCGAGATGGTCGCAGTATAACCATAAACCCTCTTCGGAATTTGTTAAGAATTGTAAAGAACGTCCTGGCAGTATTGCACAAATATCCATATCTCTTGACCCAAATTTACCCCGCCCTGGCGTAGTCTTCGATCATCGTTTAAGCATGCCTCATACAGCCCTCCTGAACCTAGAAAGCTTTGGGAGTCACCAGGTACAGGTAAGCCAAAGAAAGGAGACAAACCATGAAAGCTAAACTGGTAGTAGTGTTGGGTTCAGCACTGATTTTGGGTGGAGCTCTTTTGTGTCAGGCACATCAGGGACCTGATTTCCAGGAACACGAGGTTGGTGGCAGGCCGTCTGCTGGCCCGTTCCCACCCATGGTCGCTCGGGCTCTCGACCTGAGCGATTCCCAGAAAAAGCAGATAGAGAGCATCGTAAACGAAGAGCGCATTTCAGAACGTGTGCAACGGGGTAAGGCGGAGGCGCTGCATGAAAAGCTGCACGAGGCTGAGCGTGCTGCAAGTTTCGACGATGCTGCGGTTCGTAGCACCGCCACTGCACTGGCCGCGCTCGATGCGGAACGCATGGTTTCCCATGTCAAAACAAGCTTCAGAATACTTTCGCTGCTGACCGCATCCCAGCGTGCCCTCGCTGAAAAGCTGCGGCCGCAGCCCGGCGAAATGCCGCCTCCTCCCAACTGCCTCGAGAGGGGCCCGAGACAGGAAGCTGACCCCTGGGAAGGGCCGGGCCCGAGGTAGAAACTGGGTTCGCTGTCGTTTGTATCGCATGCACAATCGACGATTTTCTGTCAACCGCAGCGACAGATCACGCGTTTTATTCACAAGAGTTTTGCCGGACGCCATCACCAGGTCAGGATGGCAATGACATAGTGCTGCGCCACGCTGATTCTACACTTGCCGGCACTGACAACGCCAATCGGTATCCAGGCACCACCCTGTGAGCAACGCTCCTGGCGCTGCCGGGAACACACAACCACGATCACCAGGAGCGCTGCACCTGCCTTGCAGGTGGCAGCAACTAGCAGAACGGAGCGATCATGCGAAAAGACCCCATCCTGTTTGTCGACGACGACATCCTCTACCTCAGACTGGTAGAGAGTATCGTGCGGCAACGAGGCATCACTGCCTATTACGCGACCAGCGGCGAAGAGGCCCTCGAAGTCCTGCGCGTGCACCCTTGCGACGCCATGGTCACCGACCTCAACATGCCGGGGATGAACGGTTACCTGCTTGGGGAGCAGGCCAAGATGCTGCTGCCCAACCTGCATATCGTCATGGTTACCTCCGAGGCGAGCCACCAGGTATGCCGGCAAGCTGCTCTCTCCGGTATCGCCCAGGTTCTCGAAAAGCCGGCAAGTGTAAAACAGGTACAGGCCGTACTTCAGGCGGCAGCACCCTGGCTGCTTACGGTGGAGGCGTTTCCGGTGCCGGACACCAACGCAGCAGTAGCCGGCCTTAGCTATGCTCTTTAACAACGGCCAGTTTTGCTCCGATTCTAGCCACTTTGTGGTAATCGGCATTCGCTGTGGCTAGTGATTTCTCTGCCTCATCAGTACTCGGCGGTCTGTTCTTCCCGTAGCGCCCCGTCCTCCAGCCATTTCCCACCCCCTTTGATGTTCCCCGCTTCTGCCCACCGTCATCTTCCGCCTTGTTGCTGCAAGGCGGAAGGTACCCTATCTGTATTAGTGCAAACTAAGAAAGCTCAGCTATAATCTGGAAGCGCTTAAAACCCGATGACGGAAGGCTCCCGATGGCTCAAGGAAATCAGGGCGATACCTACATAGCTGGTGCGGAACTCTATCGGCAGTTCTTTAACCAAATGCCAGAACCTGCACTGATTCTACGGGTGGCACCCGGTGAGCAGGAACCGCATGTGCTGTTGGTCGATAGCAACGGACCAGCCAGACAGTTAATGGGTGGAGATCAGCCAGTGCCTGCTGATACGCGGGCTGGCCGAGTGCTCCCTCAGTCCCTGGAGGTTCCTTTCCTGGAGCATGCCCGTGATGTGCTTGAATCCGGGCACCCGGTTACCTTCGGGTTCCAGGCAACCTCTGGGTGGTACCTGGTGCAGGTCCATCCCGTGGGCGATGGATTTCTGGGAATGATGCTGACCGATGCAACTGTGCAGAAACGGACTGAAGAGGCACTGGCTACGCTGCGGAAGCTGAGCGCTTCGTTGCACGCCACGGCCAGCCTGGAATCGATCCTGGACCAGGTGGCACGTGAGACCCAGCAGCTATTGCGGGCCGAAAATTGTCTGGTCGCCTTGTGCAGCCCCGATGGCTTTTCCAGTTATCGTTACCTCCGGCAGGGGAGCGCTGCAGCGTGTCAAAGGGTGTGGCAGCCGGGGCCGGAGTTGCCGGGGCGCGTGGTATTCAGTGCGCAGCCCTACCTCAGTATCGACGCCGAGCACGACCCTCACATCGATCCGTGCCTGGCGGGTCGTCACGGGGTCCGCAACGTCATAAGCACTCCGCTTTTGGCCAGTGACGGCAACATGATCGGGTATCTGGAGGCGCAAAACAAGCTGGATGGCGCTGTCTTTTCCGGGTTCGATCTGGAACAACTCAACTCCGTAGCCCAGATTGCAGCCCAGGCAGCCAAGAATGCCCAGGACCTCCAGAAGATGACCAAGGATGCGAGTGAACTGGAGCAGCGGGTTGCCGAGCGAACCGCGCAGTTGCAGGAGGTAAACGAGGAACTCGATGCCTTCGCCTTTTCGGTATCCCACGGTCTGCGTGCGCCGCTGCGCGCCATCGTCAGTTTCGCCTCGATTCTCCAGGACCAGCACGAAGGGGGAGGGGATCCCGAACGAGACGCGTTCCTCGGGAGGATCATCGCCGTGGGACAGGACATGGACCAGTTGATCCAGGATCTGCTCTCCTACAGCCGACTGAGCAGCGACGAGATGGCCCTGCAGACGGTGCGGTTGGACGCGGTGCTCCAGGAAGCGGTGGACCAACTCAGTCGCGCCGGACAGTCCGGTAACATCGAACTGCACGGGGCCATAGAGTGGCCAGCGGTGCACGGCAACTTTACGGTGCTGGTCCAGGTGGTATGGAACCTTCTTTCCAACGCACTCAAGTACGTGGCACCGGGGGTGCAGCCCAGGGTGCAGGTGTGGGCAGACCTGGTCCAGGACACGGTGCGGCTCTGGGTGCAGGACAACGGCATCGGTATCGCGATGGAAAATCAGGAGCGTATCTTTCAGGTCTTTGAGCGGTTGCACGGCGTGGAAAGCTATCCGGGTACCGGGATCGGCCTTGCCATCGCACGTAAGGCGGTGCAGAGGCACGGTGGGCGCATCGGGGTGATCTCGCGACTCGGTGCAGGGAGCCGGTTCTGGATCGAGCTCCCTGCAGCACTCGAAGACCGTTGACGACCGGCACCCCCTTGAGGATCGGAGGCTGAACCAAGACGAACAACAACCTCTCCTAAGGGCGACAGAAAGTGGAAAAAGAGCCTCTATGCTGGAGCGAGAGCTACCGGAGACCGTCCTATGAGCTACGTACACCACACCATTCTCCTTCTGGATGATAACCTTGACGATTCGCGTTTTACCCGGCTGGCACTGCAACGCGTCGGCGTGATCGCCCCTGTCCAGGCCGTCGGGCGTGTGGAGGATGCCAAGCAGTATCTCTGTGCTGAAGGGTGTTACGCCGACGGCGAAAACTATCCGCCGCCCGATTTGGTCATGCTCGACATGATGCACTGCAGTTCCGGGCTGGAATTTCTCAGCTGGCTGCGCAGTCATCCCGCCCTCAGGCGCATCCCCGTCGTGGTGCTCAGCTCCTGCAGCGAGATCGCCGAGATAAACCGCGCCTACGAACATGGCTGCAACTCGTACCTCGTGAAGCCCCCCTCCTTCAACACCCTGTTGGTCATGATGCAGACCCTTACCCAGTACTGGCTCGGGATGAACCAGATACCCGAGCGCAGCACCGGTTTCAGGAGCTGACATGGAGCGTTTGAACCTGCTGCTTGTCGACGACAACCCGGACGACCGCACCCTGGTGATCCACGAACTGCAAAAGGAGTTCGCGGGACTCGCCGTCGATCAGGTCTACCAGGCAGAAGCCCTGGAACAAGCCCTCCAGGCGCGGCGCTTCGACCTGGTCATCACCGATTACCGGCTCAACTGGAGCGACGGTCTCGAGGTGTTGCGCCGGGTGCGTGCCGTCCTGCCGGACTGTCCGGTGATCATGTTCACCGGCACCGGCAACGAGGAGATCGCGGTCGAAGCGATGAAGTGCGGGCTGGACGACTACGTGGTCAAACATCCGAAGCACTTCAAACGGCTTCCCGCAGCGGTCCGCGCCGCACTGGAGAAGAAGCGCCAGCACCTCGCCCTGGTTTCCAGCGAGGAGGAGTTTCGCCGCGTGATCCGCTGTTCTCCGGTCGCCATGGCCATTTATGACGATGAGGAACGTATCATCTTTCTCAACGAAAAATTTGTGAGGGTTTTCGGCTACACCCACGACGACCTGAGGGATCTCGACGACTGGTGGGAGCGGGCCTATAGCGACCCCGACTACCGGCAACAGGTGCGCCTTACCTGGCAGCATGCCCAGGAAAAGGCGCAGCGCACCGGCAACGACATCGAGCCGCACCGTTACCGCGTGACCTGCAAGGACGGCACGCAGCGCGTCGTGGAGATGCTCGGCTCGATCATCGGCAACAAGCACCTGGTCATCCTCAACGACATCACCCAGCAGCGCTACGCCGACGAGCAGCTGCTACAGCTCGGTGCCATCGTGGAATCGACCGACGACGCCATCATCGGGATGAACCTGGAAGGGATCGTGCTGAGCTGGAACCGCGGTGCGGAGAGGATCTACGGCTACAGCCGCGACGAGATGAAAGGGCACTGGTACGGCCAGGTACTGCCGGAGGGGGCGGACAACGAACTGCAGCAGATTCTGGAGAGCACGCGGCAAGGTGACCACGTGGAGCACTTCGAGACCCTGCACCGCAGAAAGGACGGCAAGATCATCAATCTCTCCCTCACCATCTCACCCATCGTCGATGCCGACGGCAACGTGGCCGGTGCCTCAACCATCGGCTCGGACATCACGCACCGGGTGAGCCTGGAACAGCAGCTGCGCCAGGCGCAGAAAATGGAGGCGCTGGGAACCCTGGCCGGCGCCATCGCCCACGATTTCAATAACATCCTCACGGCCATCATCGGGCACGCGAGCCTTTTGGACCTCAAGCTGGAAAAGCACGACCCGCTCGCCGAAAACGTGCACCAGATACTCGAGGCGGCCAGTCGCGCGGCGAACCTCACCCAAGCCCTACTCGGATTCAGCCGGAAAACCCCCATTGAGACCAAGCCGGTGAGCCTGAACGGCATCATCAAGAAGGTGGAGCGCCTGATCGTCATGCTCCTCAAGGAAAACGTGGCCTACCAGGTGAACCTCACGACCGAGGACCCGACCATCCTGGCGGATTCGGGACAGATCGAGCAGGTACTGATCAACCTCGCCACCAATTCGCGCGACGCCATCCCCTCGGGCGGCGCCATCCGCATCAGCACCGCGGTGGTCGACCTCGACGAGCAGTTCGTGAAGCTGCACGGCTACGGTGTCCCCGGGCGCTACGCGAGCCTCAGGTTCAGTGACAACGGAGTGGGGATGGACGAGCGGGTCCGGACCCGGATTTTCGAGCCGTTTTTCACCACCAAGGAGTCGGGACGCGGTACCGGGCTCGGCCTCGCCATCGTGTACGGCATCGTGAAGCAGCATAACGGCTTCATCACCTGCTACAGCGAGCCGGGGCTGGGTACCACCTTCCAGATCTACCTCCCGGTCACCACGCGCGAGTCGGTGCAGCGGGTGAAAGGGCCGGAAGCCCCGCCCAAGGGGGGACACGAGACCATTCTGGTCGCCGAAGACGACGAAGCGACCCGGAACCTGGACCGCAAGATCCTCGAGGCGTATGGCTACCGGGTCATCGAGGCCGCCGACGGCGAAGAGGCCATCGCGAGGTTCCGCGAGCACCAGGACGAGATCGACCTGTTGTTCCTGGATTCGATCATGCCGCGCAGAAACGGCCGGGAGGTCTACGAGGAACTGATCAGCTTGAAGCCCGGCCTCAAGATCCTTTTCACCAGCGGCTATCCTGCCGACGCCTTGGGCGGACTGCAAGGAAAGGAGTTCCGCCTGATAGCCAAGCCGATCCTGCCGACCCACCTGCTAAAAACCATCCGCGACGTTCTGGACGAGCACTAACGCCAACCGTAGCAGGGGATCTGGGGGAGGGTGCTACCGGACTAAAATGATTGATTAAGAGGAAATTCCAGAGGGCTTGTGGTTTCGTTACTGGTGGGGGCTGAACTTAAGAGGGATGCTCGTGAGCTTACGTGCCGCGGCTATATCTCGATCCGGAACTCTGCTCCTTCCTCGGTGTTGCGGACCGCGAGCCGCCCCCCCATGTTGCGCTCGATGATCGATTTCGACATGAACAGCCCCACGCCGGTCCCCAGTTGAGGGCCCTTGGTGCTGAAATAGGGGTCGAAGATCTTGTCGATGATCTCGTCGGGCACCCCACCGGCGTTGTCCGCGACAGTTACCACGGTGGTCTCGCCGTCGCGGGTTATGTGGATGGTCACTTTGGGGGCGGGGCACTGGCGTTCCGCTAGCGCGTCGCGTGCGTTGATCAGGATGTTGATGAGGACCTGGGCAAATTCGTTGGGGTAGCCATGGATGACCAGGTCCCGGTCGGCGTGCAGCTCGATGTCGATGCGGGGCGTCTGCAGGCTGCCGCGGATCAGGGAAAGGGTACCGGTGACCGTATCCCTTACGTTGAAGTCCACCTTCACCTTGTCAGGTTTGAAATAGTTCCGGAAATCGTCGATGGTGCGGGACATGTGTTCGATGAGTTCCATCGCCTTGCTGACACTCTGGGATACGAAGGCCCGGTCGAAATGACCGAGGTCGTAAAACAGCAGGAACTGCTGCACGGTTAATCCCAGCAGGTTCAAAGGATGGCGCCACTGGTGGGCGATGTTGCCGATCATCTCTCCCATGGCGGCTTGCCGGCTCTGCAAGAGGAGCAACTGGTCCTTCTCCCTAAGCTCCGCGGTCCTCAGGTCGACCCGGTTTTCCAGTTCCGCATTGAGCCTTTTCAGGTCTTCCTCCGCGCGCTTGCGCAAAAACGCCTCCACCACCGCCGGGGCCAGCAGTTCCAGAGACTCCTGCTGCGCCTGGGTGAACCCCCCCGGCCGGTTCGCTACGGCAATCATGCCGGTGATTCGGGAGTTCCTGAACAGCGGCACCCCCAAAATGGAGTCGAGGGGAGGGTGGCCATTGGGAAGGCCGATCCGGTTTGGGTGGTTGAGCAGATCGTTGCAGTAGTGGGAGCGCCCGTCACTGATGACCCTACCGTAAATCCCGTGCACTTTGAACTCGCAGACGCTGGCTCGGTGCCCTTGGCAATCGAGGGTGTCGCAGGCATCCCACCCTGGGTTACTGACCGCCAGTTGCTGAAAGCCGTCCTCGTGTATCTCGCCGATGAACCCGAAGGCGCTCTGGGTTAGGTGCTGAGCGATCCCGAGGCAGGCCTGTGCCAGTTCATGCTCGGTCGGCGCCGTCAGTGCCGCCCGCAGCACCGCACTCACTGCTTCGAGGACCGCGTTTTTCCGGCGTATCGCCTCTTCCATGGTTTTACGCTGGGTGAAATCGGTAAGGGTTACTACGCAGCCGATGATGGCACCCTGGCTGTCGGTGAGACTGGTCGCGTTGAGCAAAAGCTGCAGGTGCTGGCGAGCTTGGGTTGGGAATTCTACTTCGGCGCACCGGGTGCAGTCGCCTTGCAGGGGAGAAAAGATGGAGAAAGGCTGGCCAGAGACAAAACGCAGCGGGAACAGCTCGTTGAAGGGGCTCAACAGCGGATTGCTGCCGCACAGTTCATGGGCAACCTGGCTGGCCCGGATCACGATGCCGCGCTCGTCGCAGACCACGATGGCCTCCCCGGCCTGCTCGATGATCGAACTCGCCAGGCGTTCTGAGGCGACGATCTCCTCGGTTTTTTTGCGCAGCGTAAGATCGGTGATCACCACGCTTACGCCATGTCCACCGGGGACCTCGAAAGGGCAGCAGCAGAGGATGACCGGGATGCTCTGCCCCTGCTCGGTGATGAGGACCATCTCATCGGAAGCGCCCCCCGGCTCCGGCTGCGCCATGAGCGCGTTGAGCAAGGGGCGCTGCATGGGCGAGAGGTACCAGGCAAGCTTGGTGCCGATCAACTGCGTCAGTTGAACGCCGAGCAGGTCAGCCAGACGCTGGTTGCCGTAGAGGATGGTGCCGTCTTCCGAGAGGGTGGCCGCACCTTCGTTCATGGTCTCAACAAGCACACGGTAGGGGTGATCGGCGCCTTTGAGGGTGAAGACCTGATCTCCGTCGGAACCCGTCACCACGAAGGCATCGACCTGTCCGCGGCCGATGGCCCGAAGGGTCTCCTCGGCCTCTTCGAGGCGGTTTTTTAGTTCAACCACTTCCTGAAACGGGACAGCGTTGGGATATTCGCAGGCCATAACTCACCTCGAACATGAGACGCCGAGTCCGCTCAACAGTCGGTCGGTGTGGGAGAGGTCTCCGATAAAGCGTCGGGCGGGGGGCGGGGTCTGCTTCACCAGGGTAGGGACGGCGACAATCTGGTATTCCTTGGCGCACAGTGGCTGTTGGTAGATGTCGATGATTTCCAGGTGGTAGCGCCCCGCCAGGTGTTCCTTGCAAAAGGCGCGGATGTTTTCGATGGCGCGCAGGGAGTTCGGCGTCATTCCGCTCACGAACAGTCGGAAATCGTAGGTGGCGCAATCGAAGGGGGGTCGGGTGGTACCGGTCCCGGTAAGACGCTTGTTTTTCTGTGCGCTGCGCGTGTTGTCGTTATCCCTCATGACATCCCCTCGTTGTACCAGTTAAAAGCCGCTAGCTGCCCGAAACCGTCTCGAAGGGGGTAGGGGAGGCTTCGGGTAGCTCATCGGACTGCCGGTTTCTGGCCACTGAACGTGTGGTTTGGGCAAGATGCTCGCGGCGCAGGTGTTCGCGCTCGATAGCGCGTTCGAGCTCATCTTTTTCCGATTGGAACTCCAGCGTCAAGGCGGCAATCTGGGCCTCGAGAAGCGACTTTTTCCTCAGGATCTCCCGCTGTTTGCGCTCGATCTCCTGGGCGCGTTCCAACGCCTCGGCACGCTCCCGTGCCTCCTGGGCGATACGCCCGGAGCCGGTCAGCACCCCTCCCGGACCGAGGTAAACGTCGAGCAGCTGCACGCCCTGCGAGGTGAGGCAGAACTCACGCACCTGGTTGGAATGCTCCATACCCCGCGACTTGAGGATGAAAAGGCCCCGGTTGCGCTCCCCGCTCCCCTCGATGACCTGCAGTAAAAGCCAGGTATCCATCACCGACGAGATCCCGATCTCCGTATGCTCCAGAGTTCCCCCTGCCACGGTGAGGTCGGTGCAGAATGCGGTGATATTTTTGAGCTTTAGGTAGTCGATAAGCCGGGAGAGCATTGATTTCGCCTCGAAGGGGTTGGCAGCGGTCACCATGTTCGATATGGGGTCGACCACCACGACGTCGGGGCGATAGGTCTCGACTGCCTTGTGCATGGAGACGAGGTGCATCTCCAGCCCGTACATGGTGGGGCGAACGTTGTTGAACTGCAGAAGGCCCGCTTCCAGCCAAGGGTTGAGGTTGATTCCAATGGAAAACATGTTGCGGACGATCTGGTTGCGTGACTCCTCGAACGAGAAGTACAGGCAGCGTTCGCCCCGCCGGCAGGCGGAATCGACGAAATGGGCGGCGAGGCTCGACTTCCCGGTCCCCGCGGTACCGGTCACCAGGACGCTGCTCCCCTTGTAAAACCCCTTGCCTCCGAGCATGGTGTCAAGGCGGGGCACCCCGGTCGAGACGCGCTCCGTGGAGGCCGGGTGTTCCAGGCCGATGGAGGATATGGGGAGCACCGAGATCCCTTGGTCGTCGATGAGGAAGGGGTACTCGTTGGTGCCGTGCGAACTGCCGCGGTACTTCACGATGCGCAGGCGTCGAGTGGCAATCTGTTCGGTCACCTTGTGGTTGAGGAAAATGTCGCAATCGGCCACGTACTCCTCAAGCCCGTAGCGGGTAAGGGTATTGGCCCCCTGCTCGCCGGTTATGACGGTGGTTACCCCCTTGTCCTTGAGAAACCGGAACAGCCTGCGCAGCTCGGCGCGCAGCAGGGCGTCGTGCGAGAATCCGGAAAAGAGCGACTCGATGGTGTCCAACGCGACGCGCCGGGCTCCGATGCTGTCGATGGCATGAGCCAGGCGAATGAAGAGACCCTCGAGGTCGAACACGCCGGTCTCCTCAATTTCGCTGGCGTCGATGTGGATGTAGTCGAGGGCCAGCACGCTCCTGCCCACCAGTTCAACGAGGTCAAAGCCAAGGGACGTGAAATTTTGGGCCAGTTCCTCGGACTTCTCCTCGAACGAGATATAGACCCCCGGCTCACCGAACTCGGTGGTGCCGCGCACCAGAAACTCCATGGCGAGCAGCGTTTTGCCGCACCCCGTCCCGCCACAGACCAAGCTCGGGCGTCCCAGGGGAAGACCACCCCCGGTGATCTCGTCGAGCCCCTTGATGCCGGTGGGGCACTTCGCGATCGGGATCGCCGCGACTGGAAGGCTCTCTGCCTTCGGTTTCATGGTTCCTCCGTTGGCTGTTCCGCCACTTTTACCGGCACGGGCCGGCTGTGGGGCCAAATCCAGGCTACATTGTAAATTGCTTATGAGAGTGTTGCAACCAACCGGATGCCGGATACCCTATGTAGCGATGTCTTTCCTGTGCCAACTATCCGCCAGCTTCGGTACCACGGTGCCGTTTCCATGGAGAAAGCTATGACCGATGGCCGCGATGCTCAGCATTTTTCCCATCAAACGATGGGCCCTCTGCTCATTGTGGAAGACGACAAAGATTCCTGCGAGATGCTGGTGCTTATCGTGAGGCGACTCTACCCGGAACTGGTCACCTACTGTGCGGGGGACGGCAAAACCGGCTGGGAGCTCTTCAGACAGCACGCACCCCAGATCGTCATCACCGACCTGAGCATGCCGGAGATGGACGGCTTGCAGTTGGCCATAATGATCCGCTCCCAGCAACCGCGGACCAAGTTGATTGCCCTCAGTGCGGACTTGGAACGGGCTGTCCAGCAACGCACCGGCCACGAGACGCTGGTCTTCGACCATTTCCTGGCGAAGCCCTTTCACTTCAAGGCATTGATGGCAGTCATTGACGAACCGGGCCCTGCCTGAACAGGTGTGCCGGCAGGGTACCTTCGCCCCTGAAAGGTAAGGATGCGGCTTTGACTGAATCGGGGCCGACAGTCGTGAGGCAGGTTTGACAACCAGACAGTCATCGCTAAACTAAGAAACCGTTAATCTCGGACTGCTTCCGTCACTGCCGTCGGCAGTGAGACGGCCGAGCTACCGGGGGAAGTATCTTCGGCTGTCTCGGCCGGTCTGCTGTCTGGGGGCCGAACGGCTACAGTCAACGGAGTGGGAGATGAGGGACCGCCTGATAGTGCTGGTTGAGGACAACGCCGACGATGCCTACCTTGCCATGCGGGTGATCGGCAAGGTGTGCGCGGACCGCGTCATCGTGGCCCGGGACGGGGAGGAGGCGAGCCAGTTGCTGCAGAATATGGCGCTGGACGGCATGCATCGACAGGTGCGCTTGGTGCTGCTCGACCTCAAACTCCCCAAACTGAGCGGGATCGAGGTGCTCCAGGCGATCCGTTCCAGCGAGCTTTTGTGTGGTCTGCCGGTGGCCGTGCTCACCTCGTCGGACAACGACCTCGATCAGGAACGCTGCCGGGCCCTCGGCGTCATCGACTACATCTACAAACCGATGACCGCCGACCGCCTGCAGCGGGTCCTGGTGCAGGACAAGGAACCTTGATGGAGCCCCAGCCGGCCCAGAGCCAGCACTCCGGTGCTCCGGCCGACCTCAAGGGCCTCTCCCTCCTCTACGTGGAGGATGAGGCCGAACCCAGGGGGATGGTGAGCAAGATGTTGCTGCTCAACTACCCAAACCTCACCGTGTATCCCGCTGAGAACGGCGCTGCCGGACTGGCGACCTTTCAGAAATATCTTCCCGAGATCGTGGTGACCGATATCAACATGCCGGTTATGGACGGCATCCAGATGTCGAGGGCCATCAAGGAGCTCCGGCCCGACGCCCTGATCATTGCCGTTACCGCCCACAGCGACACTTCCTATCTCCTCAATGCGATCCAGATTGGCATCCACTATTACGTGCTCAAGCCGATCAACTATGACGAGCTGTTCTCCGCGCTGGACAAGGTACTCGACCAGGTCGCCCTGCGACAGCTGGTCGAACGCCAGAACCGGCGCATCAGCGAAAGCGAGCGGCAACTGGCCCTCGCTCAGCGTATCGCCCACCTGGGGAGCTGGCAGTGCGAACTCCCCGGCGGCCTCATGACCTGTTCCGACGAGATGTACCGCATCCTCGGCCTGCTACCCGGGGGGGCGCAGGTGCGCCTCGAACGGTTTCTGGAACGGATGTCCCCCGAGGATCGCGCGTTGCTGCAGGAGGAGCTCGCTGCTGCGACCGCCAACGGGCAACCGCTGGAGGCGCTATTTTGCCGGGTACGCCGCGAAGATGGCAGCGAACGGATCCTCAAGATCGAGGCAACCGTGATGCCCGCCGCGGAACACGTCCCGGTCACCCTGGTCGGCACCGCCCTGGACGTCACCGAACTCAAGCGCGCCGAGGAGGAGGTGCGTTCCCTGACCGATGCGCTGGAGCGCCGCGTGCTGCAGCGCACCTCGCTGTTGCAGGCAAGTCTTCAGGAACTCGAACATTTCAGCTACCTGGTTTCCCACGATCTGAGGGCTCCCATAGCGCGTCTCGAAGGGTTCTGCCGTGCCCTGCTGGAAGACTGCGGAGAGTGCCGCAGCGACAACTGCCGTATCTACGCCGAGCGCGCGGTGCGGGTGGTGCGCCAGATCAAGAGCATCATCGGCGCTTTCAACGATCTCAGCCACTTTACCCGCTGCACCATGGAAATAGGTGAGGTGGATCTCAGTGCCCTGGCACGCGGCATAAGTTCCGATTTCCAGCGCACCGAACCCGAACGTAGCGTCGAGGTCAGGATCGCCGAGGGGCTGGTGGTACAGGGAGACGGGCGTCTTTTGAAGATCGCACTGGAGCACCTCATCGGTAACGCATGGAAATTCACCTCGAAAAAGCTGCAGGCCTCGATCGAATTCGGGGCCCAAGGGCATGAGGGGAGCCCGGTCTATTTCGTGCGCGACAACGGTGCCGGGTTCGACATGAAGTATGTGGACAAGCTTTTCAAGCCGTTTCAGACCATTCATAGTCCCGGCGAGTTCACCTGGAGTGGCACCGCCATCGGCCTTGCCACGGTGCACAGCATCGTGCTACGCCACGGCGGCACCATCTGGGCCGAGGGGGTGGTCGATAAGGGTGCGACCTTCTTCTTTACCCTGGCAAGCGACCCCGAACCCGGCAGTTACTACGAAAGAACCCATTAGCCCGCAGGCAAGCCGCCGCCACGGTGGCAGGAAAAAAAGGGCAGGCCATGGACGAAAAACGAGCCATAGGGAGTGCTAACGCACAGGCAATCTTGCTGAGGGCGCTCCTCGACCACTCGACGGAGGCGGTCATCACCGCAAACCGGGAAGGGGTAATCCGGCTTTGGAGTCGGGGGGCCGAACACCTCTTGGGGGCGGGAGAGGCTCAGGCGCTAGGCCGGCCCCTCCTGACCCTGGCGGCACCTGCCGGCCGGGAACCGCTCTGCGATGCGCTGGATCGATTGCGGCGCGGAGAAGGGGTGCAAGCCCTCGAGGTTGAGTTGCTGGCGCAGGACGGAGGTGCGTTTTCAGCTAGGGTGACCCTGGTGCCCCTTGAGGATGGTTCCGAGGAGTTGGGCACACTCGCCCTGCTGGCAAGGCGCGATACGGTACAGGAACGGCTGGAAGAACAGCTTCGCGAGACAGAGCGCCGCTATAGAAACCAGATCGAACTGGCAGCCGACGCTATCGTTGTCCTGCAGCAGGGACGTTTCGTCTACGCGAACTGTGCCGCCCTGGGGCTCTACGGCGCTGATTCTCTGGAGCAGCTGCAGCAGGTAACCGTTCTTGACCTGGTGCATCCCGACGAGCGCGCCGAAGTGCGCGACCGTTACTGGCACCTGATCGAGGGGGTGGCCAACCCCTTGCGGGAGTGCCGGCTCTTGCGGCTGGACGGACAGGTCGTTCCCGTGGAAACCTCTTCGGTGGTGATCAACTACCAGGGTGAAACCAGCATCCAGGTGATCGCCCGTGACATTTCGGCTCGCAAGCGGGTCGAGACCGAGCGGGAACGGCTGGTGCAGGAACTCGCACTCCAGCGTGCCCAGTTTGAGGCCGTGCTCCGCCAGATGCCGGTCGCGGTGGTGATCGCCGAGGGTCCCACCGGCAGGATTGTCTACCACAACGAAGCCTCCGAGGTGATTTTCCGCAGCAGTTTCCCCCGTGTCGAAAAGGTCGGGGATTACCTGCAGTGGGAGGTGACTACCATGGACGGCAGGCGGCTTGCCGCGGAAGAATTTCCCATGGTGCGCGCACTGTTGCACGGCGAGCGGGTTATCGGGGAGGAGCTCAAATTTGTCAGGGGGGACGGGAGCCACGCGGTGGTTAGCATCAATGCAGCTCCCATTTCCGACCCCGGCGGGGAGGCCCGCTCCGCCGTCGTTGTCTACACCGACATCACCGAAAAACTCGCGGCGGAGGAAGCCCTGCGCCAAAGCGAGGAGCGCCTCGACCTCGCGCTGAGCGGCGCGGACATGGGGTGGTGTTCCATGGAACTGGCTACGAGACGCGGCCTTTGGAGCCAGCAGCACTTCGTGCTCCTGGGATACCCGGACCCGGGGCCGGGAAGTGCGCCCGCCAGTATCGCGCAGTGGCAGGACCTGATCGACCCCAAGGATCTGCCCCGGGTACGCCAGGCTCTGGAAACCGCCCGGACCGGGCGCTCCCTGTTTCGCTCCGAGCACCGGGTCAGGCGCGCCGGCAATGGTTCAACGATCTGGGTCTGCGTGCTGGGGCGCTTCAACTACGACCGGGAGGGGGAGGCGACGCATTTCATCGGCATCATTTTCGACGTTACCGAGCGCAAGATGGCAGAGGAAAAAATCGGCGAATCGGAACTGCGGCATCGGCTCCTCTTTGAAACGAGCAGCCAGGGGATCATCTACCACGACGCGGACAACCGGGTAATCACGGCGAACCCGGCCCTCTTGCGGATGATCGGGAAGAGCGAGGCGGAGCTGGTCGGCAAAACGGTCGGTGAATTCGGTCTCAAGCTGGAACGCGAGGACGGCTCGCCCTTTCCCGAGAGCGACATACCCTGTGCCATCTCCTTGCGGACCTTGAAAGAAGTACGCCAGGTGGTCCTCAGGATGTACCGCGAGGAAACCGGCGATTACCGCTGGTTCAGCATCAACGCCGTTCCCCTGTTCCATCCCGGCGAGCCGCGCCCCTACCAGGTCTACGCCACAGTGGAGGACATCACCTCGAGCAAACAGGCCGAGGCGGCGCTCCGGGCGAGCGAGGCGAAGTTCCGCTGGCTGTTCGAGTCGAACCTCATCGCCATCTTCTTCTGGAAGGCAGACGGCACCGTGACCGACGCCAACGACGCCTACTGCGAGCTCCTCGGCTATTCGTCCCAGGAGTGCCACGAAGGGCTGCTCAACTGGCTCGAGGTAACTCCCGAAGACCACCTCTCCCGCGACTTTGCAGCTCTGGAGGAGATCAGGACCCGCGGTCTTTGTCGCCCCTACGAGAAGGAGTTCCTCAACCGCGGAGACGGACACCGGGTTCCGGTCCTCTGCACCGGCGCCTTGATGGTCGGACAGGAGAGTGACGGCATCGGCCTCGTCATCGACCTGACCGATCTCAAGCGTGCCGAACAGGCGCTCAAGGATGAGGTCGCCGAAAAACAGCGTGCGGTGGATGAGTTACACCGCCAACAGCAGATGATGATCCGCCAGGCACGCTTCGCCGCCCTGGGCGAGATGATCGGAAACATCGCCCACCAGTGGCGCCAACCGCTCAACACCCTCGCGCTCCTCATCCAGGAACTCCCCTGGCACTACGACCACGACCAGTTCAGCCGCGAGTACCTGGGTTCCTGCGTGACCCGCTCCATGCAGGTCATCAACCACATGTCGAAGACCATCGACGGGTTCCGGAACTTCTTCGAACCGGACAAGGAAGAGGTCGATTTCCAGGTCGCGGCTGTTTTGGCCCAGTCCGTCTCCATCGTGGAGGCAGCCCTCGCCGAGTTGAAGGTGGTGATCGAGGTTCACCCAGATCCGGACCTCTATCTGCATGGCTGTCCCAACGAGTTCTCCCAGGTCATCCTCAACATCCTGATGAACGCGAAGGACGCCTTCCTGGAGCGCAGGCCCCCCGATCCCCGGATCGTGATCAGGCTCTTCAGGGAAAAGGGGAGGGCAGTGGTCACCATTGCCGACAACGCAGGCGGCATCGCTACGGAGATCATGGACCGCATCTTCGATCCTTACTTCACCACCAAGGGGCCGGACCGCGGCACCGGTATCGGGCTTTTCATGTCGAAGACCATCGTGGAGAAAAACATGCACGGGGCACTCAGTGCGACCAACACCGAAACGGGCGCGGAATTCCGCATCGAGGTTTGATATGGCACCATTTCCCTACACCATAAGCGACATCTCGCTGCTGTACGTGGAGGACGAACCCGAGGCCCGCGGCATGCTGAGCCGCATGCTGTCGCTCAACTACCCGGGGCTCAGGATACATGTCGCCGAAAACGGCATCGCCGGCCTGGAAATCTTCCGGGAGTTTCGCCCCCAGATCGTCCTGACCGATCTCAACATGCCGGTCATGAGCGGCATCCAGATGGCGCGCGAGATCAAGGCGCTGGAACCCGAGGTTGTGACGGTGGCGGTAACCGCCTACAGCGATACCTCGTACCTTTTGAGCGCGATCGAGACCGGCATCCACAACTACGTGCTCAAGCCGGTGAACTACGCCGACCTGTTCCGGGTGCTCGATACCATCCTGGAAAAGTTGCTGCTGCAGCGCCTGGTGGACGAGCAGGACGAGCGGATCCGCCGCCGGGAACAGCAGCTGAGCGTGGCCCAGAAGGTCGCGCACCTGGGGAGTTGGGAATGGGATGCCGCCACCGGCACCGCGACCTGGTCCGACGAATTCTACCGGATCTGCGGCATGGAACCGGGACAGGCACCAGCCTCCTGGCGTTCCTTTCTGGCCATGGTGCACCAGGAGGACCGGGCAACCGTGGAGCGTGCCCTGGCCCGGGCCTTTGAGCTGCGCCAACCACAGGTCTCCCAGTATTTTCGGCTGGTACGGCCGGACGGTTCGATCCGGGTGATCAACGCACATTCCGAGCTTATCTGCGATGATGCCGGCCGGCCCCGCTCCCTCATCGGTACCTGCCACGACGTAACCGATTCGGAGACGGCCCAGGCCGCCCTGCGCGCCTCCGAGCAGCGCTTCCAGAAGATATTCCAGGCTACTCCCGACCTGTTGTGCATCACCGGCGCCGAGGACGGCACCTATCTGGAGGTGAACGAGGCCTTCCTGGACGACCTGGGGTGCCGCCGGGACGAGGTGCTGGGGCGCAACGAGGAAGAGCTCGGCATCTGGGCCCGGGAAAAGGAGTACCACGGGGTGTTGCGGGCGCTCGAGGATCTCGGCGAACTGCGCGACCTGGAGGTGCATCTGCGCACCAGGCAGGGGAGGGTGCTCTCCGGCATCGTATCGGCTCAGTACCTGGACATCAACGGCAAGCGCTGCATCCTCACCCTCTTCAAGGACATCAGCGAACGCAAGAGGATCGAGGAGGAGGTGGCCCGTCTGGCGAGCATCGTGGAGTCCTCGGACGACGCCATCATGGCAACCGACGGCGACGGCGTGATCACACTCTGGAACCTCGGTGCCGAACGGATTTTCGGGATTTCAGCCGATGAGATCAAGGGGCTTCCCCTCACCGCGCTGGCGCCCAACGAGCGTAAGGATTACCTGAGCCAGCAGTGCCAGCTTTGCCGTAAAGACGGGAAGGCCGGCCACCTCGATCTTCCCTACCAGCGCCGGGACGCCCGCCAGATCCAGGTTTCCATCACCCTCTCCCCGCTGCGCGACAGCAACGGGACCATCATCGGGCTTTCCGGGATCGCCCGGGACGTGACCCGGCGCTCCGAACGGGAGGAGACCAACCGGCACCTTGCCCTGCACGACCCGCTCACCGACCTCCCCAACCGTAAGCTTTTCATGGACTTTTTGGCCCTCGAGGTAGCCCAGGCCCGGCGCAACCGCAAGTCCCTCGCCGTATTGTTCCTGGACCTGGACCACTTCAAGCAGATCAACGACACGCTGGGGCACGCCGCGGGCGACCTCCTTTTGCAGGCGGTGGGGCAGCGGCTCAAGAGCTGCGTTCGGGAATCAGATACCGTGGCGCGCATCGGCGGAGACGAGTTCAACGTCCTGATGCCCGACCTGCACCAGACCGACGACGTCGGCACCGTGGTCGGCAAGATCATCGGCGTCTTCGAGACCCCCTTTTTGCTGGACAACGTGGAGGTGGCCGCCTCGACCAGCATCGGGGTGAGCATGTTCCCCAACGACGGCGACAGCAGCACCGAGCTGGTACAGAAGGCGGATTCCGCCATGTACGTGGCCAAGCAGCGCAGCGGCAACACCTACCAGTTCTACAACGCCGAGATCAACACCCGCACCGCAAAGCGCCAGAAACTGGACCGCCAGTTGCGCCAGGCCATCCATGAAAACCAGCTGCTGCTCGAGTTTCAGCCGCTGGTGCGCATCGCTACCGGCAAGGTGGTCGGTGCCGAGGCGCTGCTACGCTGGCAGCATCCGGAAGAAGGGCTGTTGCTCCCCTCCCAGTTCCTCGGCGTCGCCGAGGAGACCGGGGTCATCCTGCCGCTTGGCGAGTGGGCCCTGCGCAGTGCCTGCGCCCAGATGAAGCGCTGGCAGGATGACGGCCACCAGTTCACCATCGCCGTCAACCTCTCCAACCGCCAGTTCCACCGTCCCAATTTCGTGGAGAGCACCCGGGACCTCCTGGAGGAAACCGGACTTGATCCGAGCTCACTCGAGCTCGACCTCACCGAATACGCCATCATGGACGACCTCGACTCTTCCATGCGGCACATGCGCAGGCTCACCGACCTCGGGGTCCACTTCACCGTCGACGACTTCGGGATCGGGTCCTCTTCGCTGCAGTGTATCCGGCAGCTCCCCATCGAGCGTGTCAAGATCGACCGCAGCTTCATTCGTGACATCCTCACCCAGTCCGACGACCTTGCCGTGGTCAATGCCGTGATCTCCATGTCGCACAACCTGGGAATGAAGGTGAATGCGGTAGGCGTGGAGTCCCAGGAACAGCTGGAACTGATCCGTTCCAAGGGGTGTGATGAAGTCCAGGGGGACGTGATCAGCAAGCCACTCCCCCCCGAAGAGTTCGAAGTGTTGGTGGCGAACCTCTAGCTGCGCGCACTGCGGTAAGCATTTTCCACCCCCGGTGCGCCGCTTCACCACCCGCCTCAGCTCACGGCACACGCCGCGGCACGCCCGGTGCCGCGCCCTTTTCCCCCGTCTTCTCGGGGGCCTTCCTTGCCTGTCCCAGAATCCTCTGTTATAACTTCGCTGTTGCCACACTGCTATGCCATAAAACCCCTGGAGCCTTCATGCATCAAGTGGATCACGACCCCTCCGGTCTCGTCCCCGCCGAGCGCGATGCCTGCGCCATCATCTGTCACATCAACAAGGCTGGCCGTCCCTCCCACGGTAACGTGCAGCGTACCATCGACGCCCTGGTCAAAATGGGGCACCGCGCCGGCGAGATCAACGGCGAAGGGGACGGCTGCGGCATCCTGACCGACCTCCCGCGCCTTTTGTGGAGCGAGGTGCTTGCCGGGGCCGGAAAGGCGCCGGAACTGGTGGAGGCCCCCTCCTTCGCGGTCGGCCACCTTCTGGTCGCGCGCCAGGCGCTCAGCGAGGATCCCCGGCTGCCCGCCCGCATCCTGGAGACCTTGGCGGAGCGGGGCTGCACCCCCTTGGTGGACCGCCCGGCGCCGGTGCGCAGCGAGGTGTTGGCGGCGCGGGCCCGGATCTCCGAGCCGGTAGTCTGGCAGGTCGCCCTCACGGTTCCCACGCCGCAGCAGGCTGTGCGGGATCTTTTCGAACTGCAGCTCGACCTCGAGACACGTTACCCCGTTCACGTGGCCTCGCTCTCTACAGAGGTGGCGGCCTACAAGGTGCACGGGGCGCCGGAGTTGCTGCCGCGCTACTACCCGGAACTCAAGCGCCGGGAGTTCCAGTCCTCGGTGACCATCGGTCACAGCCGCTACTCCACCAACACGCTCCCCACCGTTTTGCGCGCCCAGCCCTTCGCCCTCTTGGGTCACAACGGCGAGATCAACACCATTGCGAGGTTGCGCGAGGAGGCCCGGATGCTGGGGATCGGGCTCCCGCTCGGAGGTTCCGACTCCCAGGATGTCAATCGCACCCTCGAGGGGCTCATCTGCCAGTACGGTTTCACGCTCTTCGAAGCGATGGAACTCGTGTTCCCGCCGGTGTTCAGCGCCATGGACCGGATGGAGCCTGAACTGGCCGGGATGTACCAGTGGTTTAGGCGCTTTTTGAGCGCGAGCGCCCAGGGTCCCGCGGCCATTATCGCCCGGCATGGCGACCAGTGCGTTTTCAGCGTGGACGCCATGGGGCTCAGGCCGCTCTGGGTTGGTGAGACCGAGAAAGAATTTTTCGCCTCGTCGGAACTGGGTGTCGTGCCCCACGAGGAGATCCTGGACGACCCGAAGCCACTCGCCCCCGGCGAGAAGATCGGGGTGCGCCTGAGGGGAGGGGAGGCGCCGCAGGTCTTCCAGCATCAGGAACTCAGGCAGGAGATCTTGTCCCGGTTCCGGCGCCGCACGAACCTCGTCGCACAGGCGAAGAGCCTGGTAACCGGTCCGGAAATTTCCCGCAGCGAAAACGACGTGGTGCCGCGCTCTCAAGGGACACAACTGGTCCGGGAAAGTCTGCTGTCGGCGCTCGCCTGGAAGTCCACCGACCTGCACAACCTGGCCGAGATGGCCCGTAACGGCCAGGATCCGGTCACCTCGCTAGGCTACGACGGCCCGCTTGCCGCGCTGTCGCTTTCCCGGCAAAACCTCTCGGACTACTTCAAGGAACAGGTGGCGGTGGTCACCAACCCGGCGATCGACCAGGAGCGCGAGAATGAGCACTTCTCCACCCGTGTCTACCTGGGCCCGCGTCCCACCCTGCGCGGCCCCCGGCAACGGGCGGTGGAGCTTGCGCTCCCGCTGGTGCTCGGTGGCGCACGCCAGGGGCTCCCCTCGGGTGAGGGGCAGCTTGCGGCCGCCTTCGGCACCTGCACGCTGGAAGCACTCATGGAGGGGTTCGGCCGGGGCAAGACGCGCCAGATCGGCTGCCATATCGCCCGGGGCGAGACCCTCCAGTCGGCCCTGGAGCGGATCACCGGGCACGCAACCGTCGCGGTCTGCCGCGGGGTGACCCTGCTGGTGCTGGACGACGCCCAGGCCTTCGCACGCGGCAACAGCTTCCTGGACCCGTACCTGGTGGTCGCGGTGCTGCACAAGGCGCTCAAGGAGACCAGTGCCGCCGGTGGCGCCAGCCTGCGCCGCCAGGCCTCCATCGTCTTGCGCTCCGGCGCGCTGCGCAACCTGCACGACCTCATCTTCGCCCTGGGGATGGGGGCCGACGCCCTCTGTCCTTACCTGATCTGGGAACAGGGTTCCTTCGAGGAACACGGCAAGCGTAACCTCCTGGGTGTCCTGAAACGGGGGCTGGAAAAGGTGATCTCCACCATGGGAACCCACGAGATCGGCGGCTACGGGAAGTACTTCGCGTCGTTGGGACTCTGCTCCTACCTCGCTGAGATCTTCGAGACCCCGAATTTCTGCGGTTCCCGCCAGGGCGGTCTGAACCTCGAACGCCTGGAGGCGGAGAACCTGAGCCGCACCGCCCAGGCGCGCAGCCGCGAGCCGGTACCGGTGCCGGTGCAGTTCCGCCTCTACCCGCGCATCTGGAAGATGGTTGGCCAGGTCGCCAAGATGGAGGAGAGCTACGCCGACCTGTCGCGCCTGATCCAGCAACTCGAGGCGGAGCATCCGCTGGCCATCCGGCACCTGGTCGACCTGCGCTACCAGGAAGAGTTGAGCGTGGACCCGGACGAGGTGGATACCCGGGTAGGAAACCACGACCTCCCGATCCTCTTCTCGGCCATGAGCTTCGGCTCGCAGGGGGAAACCCCTTTCCGGATCTACGCCGAGGCGGCGCGGCGCCTGAACATCATCTGCATGAACGGCGAGGGGGGCGAGATTGCCGACCTGCTCGGGAAGTACCGGGCCAACCGCGGCCAGCAGATCGCCTCGGGGCGCTTTGGCGTCAGCATGGAGTTCCTCAACTCCGCAGATGTCCTGGAAATCAAGGTAGGGCAGGGGGCCAAGCCCGGCGAGGGTGGGCATCTCCCCGGCTTCAAGGTAACCGCCAAGATCGCGGCGGCCCGCAACGCGACCCCGGGCGTCTCACTCATCTCCCCCTCGAATAACCACGATATCTACTCGATCGAGGATCTGGCCCAAATCGTCGAGGAACTGCGCACCGCGAACCCCACCGCCCGCATCTCGGTAAAGGTCCCTGCGGTTGCCGGGCTTGCCACCATCGCCCTGGGGATCGTCAAGGCAGGTGCCGATATCATCACCATAAGCGGCTATGACGGCGGCACCGGGGCCGCGCGCAAGCATGCGGTCAAGTTCGTGGGGCTTCCCGCCGAGGTCGGCGTGCGCGAGGCGCACCGAGCCCTGGTGGAGGCGGGGATGCGGCACCGGGTGGAACTCTGGGCGGACGGCGGGGCCCGCACCGGTCGCGACGTCCTGAAGCTCATGCTCCTGGGGGCCAACCGGGTCGGCTTCGGCACCTTGGCCATGGTGGTGATCGGCTGTACCACCTGCCGCGGCTGTCACCTGGGGACCTGCCACGTCGGGATCGCCACCCAGATCGAGTCCCCCGAGGAGGCCGAGCAGCGCGGCCTGAAACGCTTCGTACCGCGGGTTTTGGAAAACGGCGTCATCTACCAGACCACCTTCTTCCGGGCCATGGCGCGCGAGATCAGGATCCTCTCCGCGAAGCTCGGTTTCCGGCGCACTCAGGATCTGGTCGGCCGTGCCGATTTGTTAGAGCAGACCCGCGGTCTGGACCGCATGGACCTCTCGGACCTCCTGGCGCCGGTGGTCCCCGGCGATCCGCACCAGTTCGACAGCGAGGTCCGTATCATCCGGAAGCCGCTCAACTACCTGACCTCGCTCATCTCCGGGCTGGTGGGCGACGCCTTTGCCGCGGGAGAACAACGGGTGCGCTACGACGACGACTCCGCCAGCAGCTCGGACCGCGCCATCGGGACCCACCTGGCCGGTACCATGGTGCGCGGTTGGCAGGAAGGGCGCTTTGTCGCCGAAAGCCAGGCGCTGCTCCAGTTCCACCACGACTCCATCCCCGGAAACGGCCTGGCTGCCTTCACCGTTCCGCATATCGACATCCGGGTCGAGGGGGGAGCCCAGGACGGCGTCGGAAAATCTGCACGCGGCGGGACTATCGTGATCCTCAAAGGGGAGAACCGCTTTGGAAACCGGGTGGGCGGCTCGGTTGGGAAGGGGCTTGCCTACGGCGCCACCGGCGGGACCTTCATCGTCCAGGGGGACGCCGACAGCCGGGCCTGCGTGAGGCTCTCGGGCGCCGACGTGATCTTCGGCGGAAGGATCCGCACCCGTGTCGACGACAGCCTGGGGAACCTGGCGGGGCGCGCCAACCTGAAGGGGTTCGCCTGCGAGTACATGACCGCGGGGCGGGTGGTGGTCTTAGGGGACCCCGGTCCCTGGCTCTGCTCCGGCATGACCGGCGGCGTGGTCTACTGTCACCTCGACCAGGAGATGGGGTTCGACCGCGATGCGCTCAGGCGACGCCTGGCCCGCGGAGCCGGTGTGGAGATTCGCGACCTCGACGAGGAAGACCTGGACCAGGCAGAGGAACTCCTCGGGCGCTACGAGCGGGAGCTTTTCCACTCGCACCAGGAAGAAGAGGCCGATTGGCTGGCCCAGGTGGTGGCGCGCCTGCGCAGCCGGTTCGTGAAGATCCTACCCGAGAAGTTCGCCATGATGCCCAGCAGCACCGAGTAGCGCCGTGTTGCCGGCCGAGAAGCACCACCAGGGGGTTCCATGGATCAGCCCTTGTGCCTGATAGTGATGCCGTTTGGCAGGAGAAAGGATGCTACCGGGCGTTCCGTCGACTTCGACGCGGTGTACGAGCGTCTGGTCCTTCCGGCGGTGCGTGCCGCCGGTCTGGAGCCGGTGCGTGCCGAAGATGCCCGCTCGGGAGGCGTGTTGCAGGGACACAGCTACCAGAGGATCATGCACTGCGACTACCTGGTCGCCGACCTCACCACGGCCAACGCCTCGGTCTACTACCAGGTGGGGGTACGCCACGCCGTACGTCCCAACTCCACGGTACTGATCCTGGCGGCGAAGAGCGCCCAGATCCCCTTCGACCCGGACCGGCTGCAAGGGGTGCGCTACCGGGTTTCCGCCCAGGGGCTCCCCGAGCACGAGGCGCGCTACCGGGCCCTTTTGACCGAGCGGCTGGTGGCCTCGCGCCAGGGGCCGCCCGACAGCCCGCTCTACCAGGCCGTTCCGGACCACCCGGTGTTTGCCGGGACGCCGCCTCTCGACTTGCGGGACAACCTGCAGCACAGTGCTGACCTCAGGCAACGTCTGGCCCAGGCCCGCTGCCAGGGAGGGGAGGCGGTGCGCGAGGTGGAGCGCCAGCTGGGCGATCTGGCTCTTTGCGAATCCGGCGTGGTAATCGATCTTTTCCTCTCGTACCGGGCGGTCAACTGGTGGAACGAGATGATCGACCTCTCCAAGCGCATGCCGCCGGACCTGGCTGCGACGGTGCTGGTGCAGGAGCAGCTGGGGCTCGCCCTGAGCCGTGCCGGTCGCGGGGAGGAAGCGGAACACGTCCTGCGCGACCTCATCTACCGGCGCGGGGCCTGCAGTGAGACCTACGGCCTTCTTGGGCGGGTCCTTAAGAACCGCTGGGAGAAGGCGCTTAACGGCGGCGAGAAAAAGGCCGCCAAGGATCTCCTGGATCGTGCCATCGACGCCTACCTGAAGGGGTTCGAGGCGGACTGGCGCGACGCCTATCCCGGGGTGAATGCGGTCACCCTCATGGAGTTGAAGGAACCGCCCGATGCCCGGCGCCGCGAGATCCTCCCCGTGGTTTTCTACGCGGTCGAACAGCGCATCCGCTCGGGTGCCGCCGACTACTGGGACTACTCGACCCTTCTGGAGCTGGCCGTGCTCGGACTGGACGAGGCCAAGGGGATCGACGCCCTGGGACGGACCCTGGCCTGGGTGCGCGCCGCCTGGGAGCCGAAGACCACCGCCCGAAACCTGAGGCTGATCCGCGAAGCACGCCTGCGCCGCGAGGCCGAGATACCCCCCTGGACTGAGCGCGCCGAGGCGGAACTCCTCAAGGCCGCTGAGCGGGGGACCGCCCGTCCCTGATGACGCGGACCGTGGAGGGAAGGACCGCCCGCTGTCAAGGTGTCGCTCCTTTTCGCCGATAAAACCCATGGGAACTCTTCTCCTGCCGGCCACCTGACCTGGGCGGGCTGTTCATTAGATATTGACCTTGACATGTACGTCAAGGATACCTATGCTGGACACAGACGTGTCCTCGTGCCGGCTTTACCATGGGTACTCGTATGGACCAGATTCCCTACCAATCGCTTCCCGATGTGCTGCGCAAACATGCGGCCGAAATGGGTCCCAGACCGGCGATCAAGTTCCGCAAACAGGGAAACTTCGTCGTCCTCAGCTACGCCCAGTACTACGACCGGGCCCTCATGGTGGCGCGCGGGCTCCGCAAGCTGAACATCCGGCCCGGTGACCGGGTCGCCATCCTCTCCGAAAACCGTGCCGGATGGATCATCGCCGACATGGGAATCCTCTGCGCCGGTGCGGTCACCGTGCCGATCTACCCCACCAACACCCCCGAGCAGGTTGCCTACGTTTTGACCCACTCCAAGGCGAGCATCGTCTTCGTCTCGAGCCGCGCCCAGTACCGCAAGCTCCTGAAGTATCACGACGCCTTCCCCCAGGTGAAACTGGTGGTCTCCTTCGAGCGATTCCTTGGCGAGCCGGGGCTGCCGGTCACCACCTTCTACCAGCTCTCCGAAATCGACGATCCTATCCTCGATGCGGAACGTCGCGAGATCGAGGCCATGATGGACGGCATCCGGCCGGATGACCTCGCCACCATCATCTACACCTCCGGAACTACCGGAATTCCCAAGGGGGCCATGCTGAGCCACGGCAACCTCCTCTTCGACGCCTGGTACACCATCAAGAAGGCCGGGGTTCTCGGCGACCACGAGGTGCTCCTGAGCTTTCTCCCTTTGAGCCACGTGCTGGAGCGCACGGTAGGCTACTACCTGCCGGTCCTCCAGGGCGGCCTCATCGCCTTCGCCGAGAGTTTCGAGAAGATCGCCGAGAACATGGTCGAGGTGAAACCTTCCCTCATCGTCAGCGTGCCGCGTCTTTTCGAGAAGATCTACTCGCGCATCTTCGAGAGCGTGCACCAGCTCTCCCTGTTCAAACGGACCATGTTCCGGCGGGCCCTGGCCATCGGCAGGCGCTATATCTACGCCCGCTACATCGAGCACAACGTCGGCTTTCTGCTGCAGGCCCAGTACCTCCTGGCGGACCGGATCATCTTCGCCAAGCTGCGTCGTCGTTTCGGCGGCAACCTGAAACTCTGCTGCTGCGGCGGGGCCCCGCTGGACAAGGAGATCGACGAGTTCTTCTGGATCATCGGGATCCCGATCATCGAGGGGTACGGGCTCACCGAAACCAGCCCGGTCATCTGCATCAACACCTTCCAGCAGTTGCGCTTCGGGTCGGTGGGGACTGCGCTGGAACAGACCGAGATAGCGATCGCGCCGGACGGCGAGGTGCTGGTGCGCGGTCCCCAGGTGATGCAGGGGTACTACAAAGACCCGGAGGGGACCCGGGATTCGCTCGAGGACGGCTGGTTCAAGACCGGGGACATCGGTTACCTCGAAAACAGTTTCCTGTTCATCACCGACCGCAAGAAGGAGCTGATCATCACCGCCGGCGGCAAGAACATCGCGCCTCAGCCGATCGAAAACCTCCTGAAGCGCGACAAGTACATCTCCCAGGCCATCGTATTTGGCGACCGCAAGCCGTACCTGACCGCGCTGGTGGTGCCGACGCTCGAGCGGCTCATCGAGTTCGCCCTGGAAAACAAGATCGCCTACAACGACGTGGCCGACCTGGTGGTCCACGAACCGGTGCGCAAACTCTACGAGCAGCGGGTCGCGGCAGTGAACGAGAGCCTGGCTCACTACGAGACCATCAAGAAATTCCAGTTGTTGCCGCGTGATTTCAGCATCGACGCCGGTGAATTGACCCCGACCTTGAAGCTGAAACGCAAGGTGATCGCCGAAGCCTACCATGACAAGATCGAGGAGATGTACGCGGAATAGCCGCGGCCTGGGTGCCGCTTGGGGGATTACATGAGACAGATCAACAAGGTAGCAGTTTTGGGGTCGGGCGTCATGGGGGCGACCATCGCCGCCCACCTGGCCAATGCCGGTCTCCAGGTACTTTTGCTCGATATCGTACCCGCGCAGGCAAGCGATGCCGAACTGGCACGGGGGGTGGGGCTTTCGGACCGGGCGGTTCGTAACCGTCTGGCGGATCAGGCGATCGCGGGGCTCCCCGCGCTGAAGCCTGCGCCGCTCTACCTACCCGAGTATGCTGCCAACCTCGAGGCGGGAAACCTGGAGGACGACCTGGCGCGGCTTGGTGAGTGCGACTGGGTGGTCGAGGTGGTGCTGGAGAATATGGAGGTAAAAAAACGCCTCTTCGCCGAGAAGGTGGTGCCCAACCTGAAGGAGGGGGCCATCCTCAGCAGCAACACGAGCGGCCTGTCGGTGAACGCCCTGGCACAGTCCCTCCCCGAGACGGTGCGCCGCAACTTCCTGGTGACCCACTTCTTCAACCCGCCGCGCTACATGCGGCTCATGGAAATGGTCCCCTGCCGGGAAACCGATCCTGCCGTCACCGCTTTCCTGGCCGGATTCCTGGCTGAGAAACTCGGCAAGGGGGTGGTCTACGCGAAGGATACCCCCAACTTCATCGCCAACCGGATTGGGACCTACGCCGGCGCCATCACCGGGCAGCACATGGTGGAGATGGGGCTTAGCGTCGAGGAAGTCGATGCGATCACCGGTCCCGCACTGGCGCGCCCCAAGACGGCGACCTTCGCGCTGTGGGACCTGGTAGGTATCGACACCGTGGCGCGGGTACTCGCCAACAGCTACGAGGCGCTGCCGGAGGACGACGAGCGCGAGGTGTTCCGGGTCCCCGAGAACATCTCGAAAATGGTCGCCGCCGGGCTTACCGGGAAAAAGGCCGGCCGGGGCTTCTACAAGCGGGAGACGGTAAACGGCGAGAGCGTCAAGTTTTACTTCGACTACCAAAGTGACAGCTACCTTCAGGCGACTTCGCCCAAGTTTGCCTCGGTGCAGGCGACCAAGCAGATCGACGACCCGGCGCAGCGCATCCGGACCCTGCTCGAGGGAAACGACAAGGCGGCGCAGTTTGCCTGGAAAACCCTGCGCGACACCTTGATCTACACGGTCAAGCGGATCCCGGAAATAGCGGACGACGTGGTCAACGTCGACAACGCCATGAAGTGGGGCTACAACTGGGAACTCGGTCCCTTCGAGACCCTGGACGCCATTGGGGTTGCCGCCTTCGTTGCCCGCGCCACAGCCGACGGGGTGGCGGTACCCGAACTTCTGCAGGGCGTTGAGCGTTTCTACCGGCGCGAGGCCGGCAAGGATTACTTCTTCGACGTGGCGAGCAAATCCTTCAGGGAGATCGAACGCCCGGCGACCAGCGTCTCGCTGACCCTGTTGAAGGATGCCGGCAGCGTCGTCGAGAAAAACAGTTCCGCCTCGCTGGTCGATCTCAAGGACGGGGTATTCTGCCTCGAGTTCCATTCCAAGATGAACACCATTGGCGGGGACACCCTCTCCATGATCCAGAAGGGTATCCGGCGCACCGAACAGGACGGCGTGGGACTCGTCATCGCCAACCAGGGTGGGATGTTCTCCGCCGGCGCCAACCTGATGCTCCTCTCCATGGGGATCGCCGAGGGTGCCTTCGACGAGATCGCCGTGCTGGTGAAGAACTTCCAGAAGGCGATGATGGCCATCAAGTACGCCAGGATCCCGGTCGTGGCCGCTCCGCACAACCTTGTCATGGGGGGGGGCTGCGAAACCTGCCTGCACTCCGACGCCATCGTCGCCCAGGCCGAGACCTACATGGGGCTCGTCGAGATTGGGGTGGGGATCCTTCCGGCCGGAGGTGGTACCAAGGAGATGGCGTTGCGTGCCATCAAGCTTTCCGACGAGTACGAGACCGACGTGACGCCGTTTCTTCTCAAGAACTACCGCAACATAGCCATGGGGAAGGTGAGCGCTTCGGCCGCCGAACTCTTCGGTATGGGCTTTATGCGCCACGGTGACGGCATTACACTCGACCCGGACAAGCGGATCCACGACGCGAAACTGAAGGCGCTGGCGCTGGCCGCCAACTACCGCCCCAGCCGCCCGCTTACCGGCCTAAAGGCGCCCGGGCGGAGCATCGCCGCCAGTATCAAGACCCAGCTCTGGAACCTGAAAGAGGGTGGTTTCATCTCGGAATACGACAAGTACCTCGCCTCGGGAATCGCCGACGTGATTACCGGCGGTGACGTCCCCGGCGGAACCCTGATCAGCGAAGAATACCTGCTGGACCTGGAGCGGGAGATGTTTCTCAAGTTCTGCGGCCAGAAGAAAACCGCCGAACGGATCCAGCACATGCTGAAGAAGGGGAGGGCGCTGCGGAATTAACCAATGGACAATTGACAGTGGACAATTGACAATGATGTGTCGGTCTCCAGGGCTGACAGCATCAGGTTCGGGCCACTGGACTCGCGTTACCGAAAGCTTCGGAAGAGCGGGTCCACGCTGTAGCACCGGAGGAAGTTATGTCACACGCAGCATACATTCTGGCCGCTTTCCGTACCGCCGGTACCAAGGCCAATAAGGGAAAACTGAAGGACGTCCGGCCGGACGACCTGGCCACTGCCGCCATTCGCGGGCTTTTGGAGCGGACCGGCATCGACCCGGCCGGCATCGATGACGTTATCATGGGGTGCGCCTTTCCGGAGGCCGAACAGGGAATGAACCTGGCCCGACTGGCCGCGCTCAAGGCGGGGATCCCCTACCAGGTCCCGGCCCAGACCATCAACCGTTTCTGCTCATCGGGACTGCAGGCCATCGCCTCGGCGGCTGAGCGGATCATGGCCGGATTTGCCGACTGCATCGTGGCAGGGGGCGCCGAGAGCATGACCATGATCCCCATGGGTGGCAACAAGTACAGCGCCAACCCCGGCCTGGTCTCCTCCTGGCCCGAATCCTACGCCTCGATGGGGATCACCGCGGAACTGCTGGCCGCCAAGTACGGGGTATCCCGCGAGGACCAGGACGCCTTTGCTGCGGCGAGCCACCAGAAGGCTGCCCGAGCCTGGGCCGAGGGGCGCTTCGAAGCGGAGATCGTTCCGGTCGAGGCCGAATCCTGCCAGATCGTTAAGGGGAAACCGGTCTGCGCCCGGGAGTTGGTGACCCGTGACGACGGCCTGCGCGCCGACACGACCGCCCAGGTGCTCGCCCAGCTGAAGCCGGCCTTCAAGGCTGACGGCACGGTAACCGCCGGCAATTCTTCCCAGATGACCGACGGTGCCGCCGCAGTCCTGGTCGTTTCCGAGGAGTTCCTGAAACGGACCGGGGCGACGCCGCTGGCGCGGTTCTGCGGCTTTGCGGTACGCGGGGTACCGCCCGAAATCATGGGGATCGGTCCCATCGAGGCAGTACCCGCCGCGCTCAAGTTCGCGGGGCTCAACCAGCAGGACCTCGGTCTCATCGAGCTGAACGAGGCCTTTGCCTGCCAGTCGCTCGCCTGCATCAACGAGTTGGGGCTCGACCCGGAACGCGTCAACGTGAACGGCGGGGCCATCGCCCTCGGACATCCGCTCGGCTGCACCGGCGCCAAACTCACCGCGACGCTGCTGCACCAGATGCAGCGCTCCCAGGTCCGCTACGGCTGCGTGACCATGTGCATCGGCGGGGGCATGGGGGCTGCCGGCATTTTCGAAAGGGTGTAGCGGCGACCTGTACCTTTTGATGACTTCAATGTGGGGATTACGCCCGAATGGGTTCATGCAGTTGACAATGAAAAATCGCGAGGTGTGTCATGGCGAGCAAGATATTTAAGGGTGCGGAATTCCTGATAGGCGAGACCTCCAAGGACGACGTGTTCACCCCGGAGGATTTCAGCGACGAGCAGCGCGAGATTGGGCGTACCACTGAGATGTTCGTGAACAACGAGGTGATGCCGGTGCGCGAGGAGATCGAACACCAGAACTTCGAGCACGTGGTAAGTCTGATGCAGAAATGCGGCGAACTGGGGCTCTTGATGATCGATGCCCCGGAGGAGTACGGTGGACTCGAACTGGACAAGGCAACCAGCATGCTCGCGGCCGAAAAGATAGCGAGCGCCGGATCCTTCTCGGTGGCCTACTCGGCACACACCGGGATCGGCACCCTGCCGCTGGTCTACTACGGAACGGCCGCCCAAAAAGAAAAGTACCTGGAAAAGATCATCAGTGGCGAGTGGATCGCCGCCTATTGCCTCACCGAACCGGATTCCGGCAGTGACGCGCTGGGGGCCAAGGCGACCGCGACGCTTTCCGAGGACGGAAAATACTACCTTTTGAACGGGACCAAGCAGTTCACCACCAACGGCGCCATCGCGAACCTCTACACCATCTTCGCGAAGATCGACAAGGAGCACTTCACTGCGTTTCTGGTGGAACGCACCACCGAGGGGCTGAGCGTCGGGCCGGAGGAGAAAAAGCTCGGCATCAAGGGTTCCTCGACCACCCAGATCATCCTGGACAACGCCAGGGTGCCGGTGGAAAATCTCCTCGGCGAGATCGGGAAGGGGCACAAGATTGCCTTCAACGTGCTCAACGTGGGACGCTTCAAGCTGGGTGCCGCGGTGACCGGTGCCGCCAAGCGCGCCCTGGAGGTGGGAATCAAGTACGCCAACCTGCGCAAGCAGTTCTCCCAGCCGATCAGTTCCTTCGGTGCGATCCGGGAGAAGATCGCCGACCTCAACGCCGAGATCTTCGCCTCGGAATCCCTGGTGTACCGCCTGGCCGGTCTCATCGACGACCGGTTGGCCACCATCCCCAAAGATACGCCCAACTACTACGACGCCTACCAGCGCGGCATCGAGGAATACGCCATAGAGTGCGCCATCGCCAAGGTCTTCTGCTCCGAGGTGCTGGCCCACGTGGCCGACGAGGTGGTCCAGATTCACGGCGGTTACGGTTTCATCCAGGAGTACCCGGCCGAGGGGTTCTACCGGGACGAACGGATCAACCGCATTTTTGAAGGAACCAACGAGATCAACCGCTTGCTGATCCCCGGCATCCTGTTGACCCGGGCCCTGAAAGGGGAGATACCGCTGCAGCGCGAGGCGATGAAGGCCTTTGAAGGCCTTATGACGCCGAGTTTCGAGGAATTGGACGACAGCGTTCCGTACGCTGCGGAAAAGGCGCTGGTGGTGAATCTCAAACAGGCGTTCCTGGTGCTCTCCGGTTCCGCCGTGCAGAAGTTCCAGGCGAAGATCAAGGACGAGCAGGAGGTGCTCCTCGCGGTCGCCGACGTCGCCATCAACATCTTCGCCCTGGAAAGCACGGTGCTGCGAGCCGAGAAGATGCTCCCCAAACTCAGCGCGGCGCGCCGTGCCGCCCTTGATGGTGCCGTCAAGACCTTTGCCTTTACCGCCAGCGAAAGGGCTGCCAGCGCGGCGCGCAAGGGGGCCTTCTACGTCGCGGAGGGAGACACACTCACCATGCTGCTCGCGGGCATCCGGCGTTTCACCAAGTACGATGCAGCCGGGCTTTTACAGGCCAAACGCGAGGTCGCCGAAGCGGCCATCGCCGCCGAAAAATACCTCTTCTAACGCACCGCAACAAGGAGCGCCGCGCCTGCCGTTGTACCACGGCGGCGCGGCTTTTTTCGTTATGAAACAACACACCGTCATGACGCCGTATATGGTCGGCGAGGTCCATTTTTATTCCACCGAGATTGCCGGCGAACTGGTGCTCTTCGACACCGGTCCCCCCACACCCGAAGGACGACACGTCCTCGAACAAGCGGTCGACCTCAAGCGTGTGCGGCACGTCTTTGTCACCCATTGCCATGTCGACCACTACGGGCAGGCAGCCTTTCTGCAGGAACAGAGCGACGCGGAGATCTACTTCCCGCGCCGGGACGTCCTGCGTCTGCGCAGGCTCGAGGATTGGATTGCCGGTGTGCATCGTCTGTTGCGCGAGGCCGGCTTCTCCGAGGAATACTGCCTGAAGCTCCAGCGGCTCTTTCTCTCCCAGGACATGCTGGCGCCCAGTCCCCGGCGCTACCAGGTACTGGAGGAGTCGAACGTACCGGACCGGCTCGGACTTGAGGTCCTCTCCTGTCCGGGGCACTCGCAAAGCGATGTGGTCTACCGCTACCAGGGGGAGGCGGTCACCGGGGATATCCTGCTGCGCGAGATCTTTCAGTCGCCGTCCCTCGATCTCGATGTGGAAACCTTTTCCGGCCGGTTCCGCAACTACGAGTCGTATTGCGACAGCCTTGTGAAACTGGCCACCCTGGAAGGGGACCTTATTCTGCCGTCCCACCGCCAGTACCTTCTCAGCGTCAAGGAGGCGCTGCTCTTTTACGTCAGAAAGTTGATCGACAGGGCAGGGCAGGTAAAGCGCTATGCAGAGATCGACCTGGTGAGCGAAGTGGTGCAGCAGATCTTCGGACCGACCTTGACCAACCCCTTCGTAATCTACCTGAAGGCCTCGGAAATCTACTTCATGCGGGATTTCCTTGCGGATCCCGACCGGTTGCGGCGGGCACTGGGAGATACCGGCCTCTTTGGCCAGGTTGCCGATCTCTTCAACGAGGTGGTTGAAGGGTGAAGTGGCTCCGCCCCATCAAGACTCTCCACGAGTTGTAAGATTTTTTCGGATAAATGTTGGAGCCGGACCTTGGTTTGTGGCACAATGGTCCCTGATTTTTACGGGGTTCATGGTAACCGATAGGGGAACTGAACATGGAAGCTTTGCCTGGCAGACCCAAAGTACTCATCGTCGATGACGCGCCGGAAAATGTCCAGTTGCTCACCGAGATGCTGCATGATGACTGTCAAACCATCTCTGCATCGAACGGGCTTCAGGCAATCAAACTGGCCAATACCGATCCGGCCCCCGACCTCATCTTGCTGGACATCATGATGCCGGGGATGAACGGGTACGAGGTCTGTACCCGCTTGAAGGCCGAGCCGAAAACGTGCGAGATCCCCATCATCTTCGTCACTGCGCTCACCGACAAAAGCGAGGAGCACAAGGGCCTCGAACTGGGCGGCGCCGACTTCATCACTCGTCCCTTCAACTCGAGGCTGGTCAGGACCCGGATCCGCTATCAGCTCGAAATCAAACGTTTTCGCGCCACCCACGATCCGGTTCCCAGCGGCAAGGTGCTGCCGCACGCCACCATCCAGCTCGAACTTGCCGAGCGCAGGCGCCTGAACGAGGAGAGTTCCGCGTTGAACCAGGAACTCGAGGCACAACTGACGGCAGCACGGGCCGACCTGAGCCAGTTGACCCGGCAACACCAGGAAGATCAGCAACAGATCGCAGAATTAAGCCGGCTCTGCGAGCGACGCAAGAAGGACCTGGAACTGGTGCACCGCGAGCTGGAGAGCTTCAGCTATTCCATCTCGCACGACTTGAGAGCACCCCTGAGGCACCTGCTCGGGTTCAGCAGCGCACTGGTCGAGGACTACAGCACCCAGTTGGATGAGACCGCCCAGAGTTACCTCGGCTGCATCACCAAGGCCGGGCACCGCCTGGAACAGCAGGTCGAGGCCCTGACCATGCTCTACCGCATTGCGCGCCAACCGCTCAACCCGGGAAAAGTCGATCTCAGCCGCATGGCGCATGAGATTGCTGCCTCCCTTAGCGAGCAGTCACCCGATCGTCAGGTGGAGTGGGTCATCGAGGAGCGCCTGGAGGAGCATGGCGACGGGAATCTTTTGCGGGTAGCGCTCGAGCATTTGCTAAGTAACGCCTTTAAATTTTCCGGAAAATTGTCGCATGCCCGGATCGAAGTGGGCAGGGGGAGCTACCAGGGGAAGGACGTCATCTTCGTTCGTGATAACGGTGCCGGTTTCGACATGCGCTATGCGGAACGTCTCTTCGGAGCATTTCAGAGGATGCACAAGGAAGGGGAGTTCGACGGGGTCGGGATCGGGCTCACGACGGTACAGAGGATCGTGCACCGACTCGGGGGCGAGGTCTGGGCCGAGGCGGCGGTCGATGGCGGAGCAACCTTTTACTTTACGCTCTCTGCCTCCGACTGAGGTCCCGCGGGAAAACCGTGTGGGTAGGCGTCGAGGATGCGCTGCCGGTAGGCGACGATGTCCTTTTCCAGGGACTGAAGTTGTGTGACCTTGTGCCGGATGCCCGCCAGGTGAAATTCGAGAAGCTCGACCAGACGCGGCATGATCTTGTCGGGTTCGCGGTGCTCCTTGTAGATCTGGGCCAACTCCTGCATCTCCGCCAGCGAGAGGCCGAGTTCCTTCACCTTCAGGATGAACTTGAAGCGCAGCACGTCGTCCTGGTCGTAGACCCTGATCCCGCCATCGGTGCGCCGCGGCGGATCCACCAACCCCATCTGTTCATACAGCCTGATGGTCCGGGCGGTAATCCCCAGTTTCTTCGCCAGATCGCTGATCTGCAGACAATCCTGAACATTAAGTCTCATACTTCACCTCTGCGTTAACTACTGATATACGCGCCAGTTGCACTCCTGTCAAGACGCGTCTTGTTTATGACTACTCTGTGAGTGTGTCGGCGAGGCGAGCAGCTATAACGTGCCAGGTGCCGATACTGAGGCAAATGTTCTGCTTCATGAGGCCAAAGGTCAGCTTAGTTGATTCGAGGTGGGAGATACTGCGACGGGTGTAACGAGGGGGGCGGTCAGGATGACGAGGTGGAACCGGATTCGGCGGCATGGTGCCTGAAGGTATCGAGTCTTTGCTGCATCGCGCTGCGGGTGATCGCTTCTGCTGCAGCGGCGTCATGAACCAGGGTCGCCTGGAGCAGCGCACGGTAAAACTCGCGCGCTGCGCTGCGGTGCTCCTCCCTGGCAAAGAACTCACCCCTCAGTTTGAAATAGAGGTCGGCGAAACTGTTCATGATGAGGGGGTAAATCTTGTTCCCGGACCAGATCGCCATCTTGAGGTGCAGCTCCCAGTCGTAGCGCGAAATGGCCCCGGGCCCGCTGCTAAGTCGCTTGGAGCGCACCAGATGCTCCTGAAGCTGTTCCGGCTCGTTCTGAACGGCACGGCGGGCATAGTCGGGGGCAAACTGCAGACGAAGCTCGAGAAGGTTCGAGGCCAGGTCCGCGGGAAAGTGCTCGCTGTTTCTGATGATGGAAGAGAGGAGTTCCAGGTCCCCCTGGGACCAGAAATTGTTGACCACCGTGGCATGCCGCTGTTGCACCGAAATCCAGCCGGACTGCTGTAGCTTTAAGAGCGCTTCGCGTACCGTGGCACGGCTTACCGAAAACTGCGCAGCCAGGTCCCGTTCACTCGCCAGGTGACAGCCGGGCTGCGGATTGCCTTTCAAAAACGCGTCTACCAGAGCCTTTTCCACAACCTCATACGATTTTTTCATCGGGATACCTCAGGGAAACGGTTCACGAGTCGATAGACCGGATTCGAGCCGGATTAATTATAAAACATAGTTCTGCAAAAGTGTAAATCTTTTTTTGCGAGTTACTTGCCAACTATTCGCTGAATTGCCCCATATCTGCCTGCACCAGAACTGACGTTACACCGATTGGAAGTCTGCACAGGGTATGCGCAACCGGTTTTTTGCAGCCCCGGCCACCGTCGATCCGATCCAGGTAAGCCCCTCAACGGAGGACATGTTTTAACACGGTTTTACTGCCGGCAGATAAGGGGGAGTAAAGCACCTGTCCGACCGGGTTGAACGAACCGGAAAACCGGTCAACGGGGTGCGCCGGCTGTCAGACAAATATCAAACTGCATGGTAGAATTGGGTCCGGCGTTGTCGTTAATGCTTGACGCGCAGGTTAAACAGAAATATACACGTGGAAAAAACGAGGTGAATGAATGGAAGCAACCCGAGAAATCTACTGGAACGTCGGCCACGGTGTTGTCCTTCCTATGTATCTCTTCACCGCAGTCTGTTTTGCCATCTTCGCCTACGGTTTCTACCAGCGTTTTCCCATGTACCGACTGGGTAAAGAGCTGAACCGACTGGATCAACTCCCCAAAAGAATCTACCTGTACCTGCGCGGGGTCTTCACACAGTCCAAAGTGTTGCGCATTCCCGAACCGGGGACCTACCACGGCCTCTTTTTCTGGGGTTTTTTCCTCCTCTTCATAGGTACCCTGCTGATCATGGTCCAGGCCGACTTCAGCGACCCACTCATGGGGATCCGGTTTCTGAAGGGGACCTTCTACAAGGGGTATTCCCTGGTTCTCGACATCGCCGGGATCGTCGCCATCGTCATGTTGGCCGGTTTAGCGGTGCGTCGTTTCGTCAAGCCCCCGGAGGGGCTGGAAACCATAATCGACGACTACCTGATCCACGTGCTGCTCTTCGCCATCCTGGTCACCGGTTTCTTCATCGAGGCGGCTCGCATGGCGGTGACCGAGGTGAAGGTGAACCCGGACCTGGCCCGGTTTTCGCCGATCGGTCTCTTCCTTGCCGGCAGTTTCGCCGGACAGAGCGCAGCGACCGTAGAACAGACGCACCGCATCCTCTGGTGGGTCCACTTTTTCCTGGCCATCAGTTTCATCGCCGCCATTCCCTTCACCAAACTGCGCCACATTTTCACCACCTCCACGAACTACCTCCTGGTGGATTTGAGAACCAAGGGGAGCATCACCACCCTGGACCTCGAGGACGAGAACGCCGAGCAGTTCGGTGTCGCCAAGGTAACGGATCTGGCCTGGAAAGACGTTTTCGACGCCGATGCCTGCACCACCTGCAAACGCTGCCAGGACCGCTGTCCCGCCTACGCCACCGGTAAGCCGCTCTCGCCCATGAAGGTGATCCACCAGGTCGGACACCTGGCGCAAACCGATCCCGCGGGGAGCCTGGTCAAGGAGGTGACCGAGGAGGTGCTCTGGGATTGCACCACCTGCCGTGCCTGCCAGGACATCTGCCCCGCGGATATCGAGCACGTCAACAAGATCCTCGACATGCGGCGCAGTCTGAGCCTCATGGATGGCGCCTTCCCGGGCGACGAGGTGCGCACCGCGATCAACCACCTCGAGGTGAACGGCAATCCCTTCGGATCCGCCTATGCCACCCGCGGCGACTGGACCGCTGGGCTCGACGTCAAGATCATGGCCGAGGACAGCGACGTTGACGTGCTCTACTTCGTCGGCTGCTACGCATCCTTCGACAAACGTAACCGCAACGTCGCGAGAAACTTCGTGACCATCCTGAACGCCGCCGGCATCAAGGTGGGCATCCTCGGCAAGGAAGAGAAGTGCTGCGGCGAACCGCCCCGCAAGTTGGGGAACGAATACCTCTACCAGAGCACCGCCAACGAGAACATCGAGCGGATCCGCCATTACGGCGTGAAGCGGATCGTCACCACCTGTCCGCACTGCTACAACACCCTCCTGCGCGACTACCGCGATCTGGGGCTCGAGAGCGACTTCACCGTCGAGCATCATTCGACCCTGATTCAGGAACTTCTGGAACAGAAGCGGATCGCTCTGAAGCCCGAGTCCTTCCTCTTCACCTACCACGACTCCTGCTACATCGGGCGCTATATGGACATCTTCGACCAGCCGCGCAGCGTCCTGGACGCCTGCGGTGGGAGCCTCGCCGAAATGGAAGCGGCACGCAAGGACAGCTTCTGCTGCGGGGCGGGCGGCGGCCGGATCCTCGCCGAAGAGAAGATCGGCACCAGGATCAACGTGGCGCGGGTCAAGATGGCAAAGGAGGCCGGAGCGCCGCTTCTGGTCTCCAACTGCCCGTTCTGCCTCACCATGTTCGAGGACGGCATAAAGACCGGCGGGCTGGAAGGCGAGATGGCCTCCCGGGACCTGGCCGAGATCGTTGCGGAGCGGCTTGTCTGAACCAAACGTCTCTTGGAGACGAATCCACACACGAGGTGATCTATGGGATCCAACGATGTCTGCAGCTGCGGCGCCAAACACACCGGGCACATCTGTATGCTGAAGAGCAAGGGACTGAATGAGGAAGTAGCGCACCTGACAGAGCACCCGACCGTTGCCTGTTTTACCTGTGGCGTCGAGGCCAACTCCCCGGACAATGTCTGCATGCCGGTCCCCCTTGACTAACCGGGTCGCAGTGGTTAGCTTCTCCGACAACAGCTGAGTCACTGAGGCAACCGGCCGTACCAAAGATGTTGGAAGGAGAAGTTGATGCCCGAATTACCTGAGGTCGAAGTAACCCGCCTCGGCATTACCCCGCACGTCGTCGGCAAATCGGTAGCCGGTGTCCTGGTACACAGCCCCAAACTTCGCGCCATGGTTCCGCCCGAACTCGCGGACCTGCTCACCGGGCAGCACATCGATTCGGTGCAGCGCCGCGGTAAGTACCTGATATTTAACTGCCGCACCGGATCTTTGCTCCTGCACCTCGGCATGACCGGGCACCTGCGCATCCTGCCGGGTGATCGCAGCCCGGGCCCCCACGACCATCTCGATATCCTCTTGAGCTCCGGTGTCATCCTGCGGCTGAACGACGTACGCCGCTTCGGCTCCATTCACTGGACCACCGCGAATCCCCTGCAGCACAAACTGCTGTCCGGCATCGGTCCGGAACCGCTCACCGAAGCCTTCACCGGCCGCTACCTCTTCGAGAGGACCCGGGGGCGCCGCGTTGCCATTCAGAGGTTCATCATGGATGCTTCGGTGGTTGCCGGGGTAGGGAACATCTACGCTGCGGAGTCGCTGTTTCGCTGCGGCCTGCTCCCGACCACGCTGGCCGCGGAGTTGAGCGAACCGGAATGCGAGCGCCTGGCGCGTTGCATCAAGGAGACCCTGGCAACGTCCATCGCCACGGGAAGCACCATGGATTTTGCCCGGGAAGAGGAGAAACTTGCCTACTTCCCGCAACAGCTCTACGTCTACGACCGCTCCGGACAGCCCTGCAGGCGCTGCGGCAACACGGTCCAGCGTGGTCGCCTGGGCACCCGTTCCACCTTTTTCTGCCCGGTCTGCCAGCGCCAGCCCAACTGACGCAGCAGGAGCCGGGAATGGCGCCCGGCGGCCACCTGCCGCGGTCCCTGGCCCGAGAGTACCGGAGACCGCAGCCAGAAGGGACCGCTTCCCGCGCCGCTTTCAGGAGGTTATATGAGTCGCCTGTTCAGTCCGCTCACCCTGCGTGAGCTTACCTTCAAAAACCGCATCTTCGTCTCGCCGATGTGCCAGTACTCCAGCAAAAACGGCATGCCGAGCAACTGGCACCTGGTGCACCTGGGAAGCCGCGCCGTGGGTGGCGCCGCGCTGGTGATGGTCGAAGCGAGCGCCGTCACCCCGCAGGGAAGGATCAGTCCGGACGACAGCGGAATCTGGAGCAGCGAGCATGCCGACGCCTTTGCCCCTATCGCCGCCTTCATCAAGGAGCAGGGAGCCGTTCCGGCTATCCAGTTGGCCCACGCCGGGCGCAAGGCGTCGACGGATCTCCCCTGGAAAGGGGGCGGGCCGCTCGATGCCAAGCACCGCGGCTGGCAGCCTATTGCGCCCAGTGCGATCCCCTTTGCTCCCGGGCACCCGGTCCCCCAGGAGGCTACGGCGCAGGACCTCGAGAATATCCTCGGGCAGTTCGCCCTGGCCGCGCGGCGCAGTGCCGAGGCGGGTTTCGAAGTGGCCGAAGTCCATATGGCGCACGGCTACCTGCTGCACGAATTCCTCTCTCCGCTCACTAACCGGCGCAACGACGAGTTGGGCGGCAGCCTCGAGAACCGGATGCGCTTTCCGCTGCGGGTCGCCAAGGTGGTGCGGGATACCTGGCCCGAGCACCTCCCGGTGTTCGTTCGGATTTCCGCTTCGGATTGGGTGGAAGGGGGGTGGGGGCTGGAAGACTCGCTGGAACTGGCCCGGCACTTGAAGGCGCTCGGCATCGACCTGATCGATTGCTCCAGCGCCGGCCTGGTGGCTGACGCCAAGCTTCCGGTCGGTCCGGGATTCCAGACCCCCTTTGCCAGCGCCATCCGCAAGGAGGCAGGCATTGCGACCGGCGCCGTCGGACTCATCACCGACCCGGCCCAGGCAGAACAGATTGTCGCTACCGGTTTGGCGGACGCCGTGTTTCTGGCTCGCCAACTGTTGCGGGACCCGTACTGGCCGCTGCACGCGGCCAAGGCGCTCAATGTGGACCTGCCTTGGCCGGTGCAGTACGACCGGGCGAAAAAGGGGTAGGGGAGGGGTCAGTCGGCGGCGGCCACGTGGATCGCCACCAGGACGGCTGCGGCACCAGCCCACCAGACCCAGCGGTAGTCGCCGAAATGGACGTCGACGAACTCCTGGAAGGTGAGGCCCGTATGGGTCTTCCGGGGCCGTTCCGGTTCGGCCAACTGCGAGCCGCGTGCTTCGTTGGCCGCGAGCACCGTCGCCTTCTGCAGTGCAACGGGAATCGAGAGATCTACTTCCCGTGCCGGCTGATCCGTGCTAGTCTGGGCGACAGCGGCAGGCAGGGACTCTTTGAGCGGCGCAAGATCCTGGGCGCCGACTGCTGCAGGGCAGAACGACACGAGGCAGAGCAGGACGATCAATCGCTTGAACATGGTTCTTCTCCTTGTGGTACATTGAAATGTCAGTGTGGATACGAAAACAGAGCCAGTAGGGCGCTGCAGTGAAATGTCGTACGAGTATAGCAGCGTTTATTTGACAGTAAACCTTCATAAAGATTTATCAAAGGAGTGAGTATGGAAAGATATCAGACGAGATACGGCACGGTGGTCAACGTGCAAAGCGGCGTGATGCGGGGAGTCTACGGCTGGATGGGTGGCGGGCTGGCTCTGACGGCATTTGCCGCCATGTACGTTGCTTCGTCTCCGGCCCTGCTGCAGGCGATCCTGGGGAACAGGATCCTTATGTACGCACTTCTTTTCGGTGAGTTGGGGCTGGTGATTGCAGTGAGTGCGGCGATCAACCGGATCAGCGCCGCCACGGCGAGCGCTCTCTTCCTGCTCTACGCGGCGCTCAACGGCGTCACCATGTCCACCATCTTCGTGGTCTACACCTCCACCTCGATAGCCTCGACCTTCCTGGTAACGGCCGGGATGTTCGGCGCCATGAGCCTCTACGGCGCGCTCACCAAGAGCGATCTCTCCTCGTGGGGGAGCTTTCTCTTCATGGGGCTTATCGGGGTCGTCATCGCCTCCTTGGTGAACATATTCCTGCACAGCCCGATGATTTCCTGGGTACTCAGCGTATGCGGCGTCATCGTCTTCACCGGGCTTACCGCCTACGACACCCAGCGCATCAAGAGCCAAGGGTACACCGGCCAAAAGGGGGCTATCCTGGGTGCGCTCACCCTGTACCTCGATTTCATCAACATGTTCCTGAGCATGCTGCGCCTCTTCGGAGACCGCAGGTAATAAGCGGCTCCCGGGCAAGAAAAAAGGCCGGCTGGATGTTCCAGTCGGCCTTTTCTGTGTGAGGAAGGAGGCTTAGCGCAACCTGATGCCATCGGGAAGGATCTCGATCACGCCGTCCTTGTAGAGGTTGCCGATGGTGGCCTTGAAGGACTTCTTGCTCATGCGGAACAGTTCCGCGATCCGCTCCGGCGAACTCTTGTCCCCCACGGCGAGAAAGCCCCCGTTGTCCCGCAGGGCGCCCAGCACCGACTCCTTGCCGGCTGCCACGTCCTGTACGCCACCTTTACGCAGCGTAACGTCGATCTTGCCGTCGTCGCGGATCTTGGCAACGTACCCCTTTTCTGTGGCTCCTACCTGGTAGGTACCGAACAACTCGCTTTTAAACAGCAGGCCGGCCCAGCGTCCGTTGATAATCACCTTGGCGCCCAGGTCGCTGAAGTCGTAGAAGAGCAGGTCCACCTCGTCACCGGGTTTGAGACCGGTGGCACGCGGTTCCAGGAATTTGGAGACCTTGGCGGAGGCGGCTATGCGTTCGGAACGGTCCAGGTAAACCCTGACCACATGATCCTCTCCGACCCGCATCGGGCGCACCTGTTCACTGAACGGGACCAGGAGATCCTTTTCCAGCCCCCAATCCAGAAAAGCACCCACCTCATTGGTGTCCTTGACACGCAACAGGGCAAAATCACCCACCTGCGCCTTCGGTTTCAGCGTGGTGGCGAGCAGGCGGTCTTCGGAATCGAGGTAGACAAAGGCCTGGACCTCGGCGCCGGGGTAGACCCCTTCGGGCACATACTTGGTCGGCATCAGGATTTCCCCGTATTCCGACGCGAGATAGATGCCGATCGCGCTTAGTTTCTTCACTTCCAGAATATTTACTCTTCCAACTTGAAGCATGTGCAGGTTCTCTCCAGTCAACACCGTGATCTCTGACAGGTGGTAAGATACATCTTACTTTAGTTCCTTTTTAAAATTGGCGAAAAGCAACTAGTAAAATCGGATTTATCTTACCGACTAATATCCGTTTTTACAAATCCTTTTATGGTACAGTAGCCGTTATATTTTGTTGGGTCGAACTTCTTTCTGGATCAATTAAGACATTTCCAATCTAAAAGCATTTCCACAGGAGCCGGACTGTGGCTTTTGTCAGTCTCAAAACTAAAATAACCGTGGCCGTGTCGGTACTGGCGGCAGTTCTCCTGTCGATGCTCGCCCTCTCGGCGCAGGTATATTTCGGGAACCAGGTCACCTCCCTCATCTCAAATCAGCAAGATACCCTGCTGACAGCCCTTGGGAACCAGATCGACGACAAGCTCGGCGCTGCGAAGTCGGAGGTGCGGGGTGCCGCCAACACCCTCGGGCCCGTGCTCGGGCAGGGGCGCGCACGGCTCTCGCGTTTTTTCAGCGAACGTCCCGACACCCTCGCCCTGTTCGACAACGGGATCTTCCTGTTCTCGCCGCAGGGGAGGCTTCTTTATACCACGGCGCCGGAAGCGGTCCTGTACGACAAAAACTACTCCGGGGAGGACTTCTTCAGGCAGGCGAGCGTTACCCGCACCCCGCTGGTCTCCGAGCCTTTCCTTTCTGCGCAGTACCATCGCCACCCTATCGTCATGGTCACCGCGCCGGTCCTCGACCCCAACGGGGCGTTGCTGGGGGTACTCGCCGGCAGTCTCGACCTTACCCGGAACAACTTCCTCTCCACCTTGACATCGATCCGCCTGGGGCAGCACGGTTACCTGTACCTCTTCAACACCCAGCGCACCATGATCATGCACCCCGACAAGGAGCGACTGCTCAAAAGAGATGTGCCGCCCGGGGCGAACCCGCTCTTCGACCGGGCCCTTGCCGGCTATGAGGGTACCGGAACCACGGTAACTTCTCGCAACCATAAGGTAGTAAGCGGGTTCAAGCGGCTCAGAACCAACGGCTGGATCCTGGCGAGCCACGTTCCCTGGGCCGAATCCGGTGGCCTGGCACAAGGCGCGCGCCATTATCTCCTGTGGGCCCTGCTGGTCATTTTCCTGATCACTTTCGTTGTGGTGTGGGTGTCGATGAAGCACCTTACCGGGCCGCTTTTGAGCTTTACCCGCCAAGTCAGGGAAATGAGTGGCCCGGGGAAAGGGCACTTTCGAGTCAGCATCCAGACCGGCGACGAGATAGGTGTATTGGCCGATGCCTTCAATCAGCTGCTCGGTGAGTTGGACGCACGGAAGACGGCGATAGAAAAACAGCTCGAATTTTCTCAGGTGCTCATCGACAGCATCCCGATCCCGGTCTACTACCAGGATGTAGAAGGACGCTACCTCGGGTGCAACAAGGCGTTCGAGGCGGTTGCCGGTGCGGCCAAACGTCAGCTCATCGGCAGGAGCGAACCCGACCCGGCACTGCCTCGCCTCCCGCTCTGCGACCGGGATCTCGAGAAGACCTCGCCACCCGGCAGCCACACCGCAGTCTGCGAGAGCGAGGTGGTCTACGCCGATGGCAGGCGGCATAACGTCATCATCTTCCAGACCGCCTTCCCGGCTGCAGATGGCAGCCGAGGGGGGATCGTCGCAGCTTTGCTGGATATCACCGATCTCAAGGGAGCCCAGGAAGCCCACGATAAAGCCATGCGCAAGCTGCAGTTGATCCTCGATGCTGCCGGGGAAGGGATTTACGGGATCGACTTGGCCGGCAACATCACCTTTGCCAATCCGGCTGCCGGCAATATGACGGGTTGGCCGGAGGAAACGCTCCTCGGCAAGCACCATTCGCTGGTGCACCACGGCTCGGCAGCGGCGTCACACTGCCTGGCCTCCGGATGCCCGCTGCACCAGGCGCTCAACGAGGGGCTCACCTGCCAGGCTGCGGACTACCTTTTCTGGCGCCAGGATAGCACCAGTTTCCCCGTCGAGTACATCAGTACCCCGATCCTTGAGAACGGTACCCTGGTGGGTGCCGTCGTTATCTTCAAGGACACCACCGAGCGCAAACAGACCGAGGCACAGCTGACCAGGTTGTCGCAAGCGGTCATGCAGAGTCCGGTGCCGATCGTCATCACCGAAACCTCCGGCTGCATCGAGTTCGTGAACCCCATGTTTACCGCCCTGAGCGGGTACACGCCCGAGGAAATCCTGGGCGGGAACACCAACAGGTTGCGTTCGGGCAAGACGCGGCTCGAGGTGTACCAGAGCCTGTGGAACACCATACAATCGGGGAGCGTCTGGACTGGCGACCTGCAGAACCGGCACAAGTGCGGGGATCTCTACTGGGTGCACTGCACGATCTCCCCGATCAGGGATCGAGCAGGTGCCATTACGCACTACATGGCGTTCATGGAGAGCATGACGGAGCGCCGGCAACTCGAGGAACAGTTGCGCCAGGCCCAGAAGATGGAGGCGATCGGACAGCTGGCAGGCGGTGTCGCGCACGACTTCAACAACATACTTACCGTCATCATGGGATTTGGACAGCTGTTGCAGCACTCCTTGAGTGGCGACCCCGTAAAATCTGGAAATCTCAAGCAGATTCTCGATGCCGCCAACCGCGCCTCGCATCTGACCAGCAGCCTTTTGGCCTTCAGCCGCAAGCAAGTCATGCTTCTGGAGCTGGTGGAACTGAATGGACTGGCCCGCAATCACACGAAATTTTTATCCCGGATCATCGGCGAAGATGTAAAACTCGAGACCGAACTGGGTACGGAGCGCCTGGTTGTCAACGCCGACGCCGGCCAGATCGAGCAGGTGCTGATGAACCTGGCAGCCAACGCGCGGGACGCCATGCCCAACGGCGGTCGACTGCGCATATCCACCGACTCGGTACATCTGGATCAGGAATTCTGCCGGCAGCACGGTTATGGTGTCGTCGGGCGCTACGCCTTGATCACGATCAGTGATACCGGAACCGGGATGGACCCCGAGGTACAGGAAAAGATTTTCGAACCGTTCTATACCACCAAGCCATCCGGGCGCGGCACCGGTCTCGGGTTGTCCATTGTGTACGGCATTATCAAGCAGCATGGCGGTTACATCACGATCGACAGCACCTGTGGCCTCGGGACGACCTTCAAGATCTACCTGCCGCTGACCGGAACCGAAGCAGGGGAGGGGGGGAGCCCCGGCTCGTCAGCTGCGCCGCGAGGCGGGAAAGAGACCATCCTCGTTGTCGAAGACGATCCCATGGTGCGCAACATGGTCGACTCGGTATTGCAGAGCTATGGATATACCGTGGTACTCGCCGAGAATGGCGAAGCCGCGATAAAGATCTTCGAGAACAGCTGGCAGGACATCTCGCTCGCGCTTCTGGACGTGGTGATGCCGGGAATGAACGGAAGACAGGTCTGTGAGGCGCTTAGAGCTCTGAAGCCGCAACTTAAAGTTCTCTTTTTGACAGGCTACACGGCAGATGTTATTAAGGACAGGGGCATTTTGGTAGATGGTATTGACCTGCTGCCGAAACCTGCCCAATCTGACGTGCTGGCCAAGAAGATCCGCGACATGCTGGATGCCCGCTAGTACCAGGAGTCGCTGCCTGGTCCAGAAATCATCGCATCCATTCCCCCGTCGATGTTTGCGCCTGCCGGCTTGTAAATCTCATTAGAATTTCCATGGAGGTTCCGCGATGATCATCGAGGAGATGACGATGCCCGAGTTCGAGGCAGGTCTGGCGAGGTGCAAAACGGCGTATATTCCTTTTGGTTCCGTCGAAGAGCACGGCTCTCATCTGCCGTTGTCCACGGACACCATCGAAGCCTACGAGGTCGGCAAGCGCGCCGCGCGCCAGATCCCGCTGTTCGTCGCACCGCCAGTCCATTATGGATCCTGCCGATCCACGGCGTGTCATCCCGGGACCATCAGCATCGGTACGGCAACCCTGAAGGCGCTTCTTAAGGACATCGTGCGTTCGCTGCACGCACATGGCGTGGAAAATTTCGTGGTCTTGACCGGGCATGCCGGCGGTTCTCACCGAATGGCACTCCAGGATGCCGGCGAAGAACTGCTTTCAGAGCTTCCTGGCGTCAACATCGCAGTGGTCACCGAGTTCGATCTTGCCAAGGATCTGGGAGCGCACCTCATCGAGACCCGGGGCGACGCCCATGCCGGCGAAATCGAAACCTCTCGAATCATGCACTCGCATCCGCACCTGGTCAAAGGAACGGCTCCCGAAGAGTACCCCCGTTTTCCCACCGGGATACTGGTTCGCGACAAGAGAAGCTTCTGGCCCGGAGGGGTTTGGGGAAACCCGGCCAAGGCGAGCGCCGAGAAAGGAGAAAAAATCGAAGGACTCGTCGCCGAACGGGTCGTTGAGCTGGTAAAGGCCCTGGAAAGCCGGCGCTGGTAAAAGTCGGCAAAATTGCCTAAAAAAACGGCTTACAAATTTGCCCTTTAAACGGGACTTTTCCCTTCGGCCCAGGGGTAGGTATGGGGTGCTTTTTAAGCTGTGCTGATATCATTGGGTAATCAGCCATTTTAGACTTGTCCCACCAGTCGGGTAAGTCCGTGTCGTGTGGCTCCTGCAGAAGAGGGTGGTCAGTCTTCTTGCCTGTTACTGCGATTAGCCCTGCAGCATCAGGAAGCCAACCCGGCAGCAGCACCCCGAACGGATCGGTTATTGTGAGCGGGGGCAAAGACCTTCCCGTGGTGCTTCAGGAGACGTACCAGAAAGGCGGGTACCCTGAAGTTGTGGGGTGGGATAATGGGAATGGCGCATTCCCACCAGAACCGACGCTCGTCACTCAGCACTCATGCCAGCGTGGTGATGCCAGGTGGATATCGGCAGGTGTCTAATGCCGAATCCTGATATCGTACTTGACATAATATATCTTCTCCCGAAGGTTCTGGGCGCAGGTTGCTATTATTGCTAGTTTTATTCTTCATTTTTCACGTCCCAGTTTTCTTCGGTGACTGATCATAATCTCGATCTCTTGACAGGTTATTGGTTGACCTTCCCCGATGTGGTATTTTTTGGTTTCCCTTATTGCCTCGCGCTTCGCCATCCCTGATTTGATCAGGTGGTCATACTTCTTCAGAATACGGTTGCAGTAGGCGAGGGACTCCTGGAGCCTTTTTTCTCTTTCGACAGGGTCCTGTGCTCTCGCCTGAGCCTTCTTAACACGATTCTGAGTTTCTACCCACCGGACAAGGGAAAGTCCACTCTCCAAAAGATTCCTGATCATGGGGAAAATTTCTTCAGGAACAGACATTGTAAATTGGGTACGCCCGCCTGTATGCTCAACAGACAGCACCGAAAGCACTGCTTCCTCTGCAGTTGCAGCTTCTGAGGAGTGACGGGCGACCGCGGTTGTCATCTCTTTCCCGACTTCCGAGCAGCAGCATCTTTTTTCAGTTCGGCCAGAGTGTTTACGACCTCAGCATTTACCGCTTCCTCGTCATAGGCCATAATGGCTTCTTGTTCTTCGCTTTCCGCTCTTTCAGCTTCTTCTTTTGCCTTCTTGTACTCCAGCAACAGCGACGAAATTTCGCCCAAGCCGCGTTCGATGCAGATGCGGGTTATAACGGCTTGGGAAACACCTCCAATCTCAGAAAATTGCTGAAGAAGGCTCTTTGCTTTTGGTGAAATGCGGGTCGTGATCCCGACAACCCCGTCATCTTCTGGGCCGAATTTCAGCCCAGTATGACCTGTCATAGAACTAACTAAAAGTCCAATAATTCCGTTACCTAAGTCTATCTTAGAAAGATCAATCTTCATCTGAAGCCTCCATGATTCATCAGTGAATTTCCCATAAATTATTGTCGATATACAGCTAATTTCTTTATGAGTCAACCAAAAAGGTAGGTGGGATGCTGGCTGCCCACAGGCAAAGGAGCCAGAGCACGCGAAAGCAGGCCGACGTGCGCGCCACAGGGCGCTCGGCCTTCGCATTGGCTCTTGCCTATGGACAGGCACTGATATACAGTAACGCCCAGAAATAAATGATGTGGAGGACTTAAGGATGGAAGAAAAAATAATTAAATCGCCTGAAGATCTGCATCGACTAGCTTCAACGTTTAGCAGTGGGCACCCTATCTTTAGGGGGGTAAGCGATGCGACATTCCAATTAATATCGCGTTTTGGACGCAGCATTATCACCAATCGAGAAATACGTAAATCTAACCCCTCACTTACGTATGTTGTTCATTCCGGTAAAGAAAAAGCGGTGCTAAAGGCTTTTAAACGATTATCAGCACCCTATATCAATTACGAGCCCAAAAATGAATGGGAATGGCTTGCTACTGCTCAACATCATGGTTTACCTACTAGGATGATGGATTGGACAACTAATCCTCTTGTCGCTGCTTATTTCGCGACCGCCTACACACCAGTGAATAAATCCGATGCCGCTATTTATACTTTTCATGATCACTATGACATTCCTGACGCCACAGTTGATAAGTCTCCATTCGACTTAACATCTCCTGTTATTTATAGACCTAGACATACGACCCAGAGAATAGCTGCCCAGTCAGGGCTTTTTATTGTCCAACCGAAGGCTGATGAACCCTTTTCAAAGGAAGGAATCCAAAAGTGGGTAATTAAAGAAAAATGCTGTGTTGAAATAAGAATAATGCTTAAAAGATATGGAATAACGCATAACTCAATGTTTCCTGGCCTAGATGGAATCGCAAAATCACTAGTATTTGACTACGGACTCTAATTTTATCCAAGTTAGAAGGGAACTAGAAAACGCTCGAGCTGCCAGAAGATAGGAGCTGCGCAAGGCAGGGTATATGAGGTTGGTCGTTTACGCGCGGAGGACTTCCAAGGTGACCTTTTAAGTAGCTTTTCATGATGTCGGCAAAGCGTACGAACAATAAATATTGAGGCCCGGAAACCTTCTTTAGTTATCTCACCAGTGCTAGGATTCACTACATCTGAGCTGTTAAAGGCAGCATCAATTTCTTCCGTTGAAATCTCCTGGGCAGGTGGAACGATTCCCCGAGAGTTTCCCCAGAAACGACCGACACCTGAGAACCCCACTGGGACAGCTTTCTGGTGTTCTTTATCTAAATACTTGCAGAGATATGCACCGCTTCCCATTTCCCATGCTATGAAATTATTGGGATGCTGATGAAACCTAAGGAGTTCGGGGCTGTCAGGCTCCGCGATTTTGTGCCATTTCTCAGCCATGAATCCTTGCAGATTGGGCGTGGTGTGGGGAAGTGAAAGAAACAGGTGAAAGTGTGCAGTGCCTCGCGTCTGAAACTCCAAAATCCAAAGGTAACGCACCTCAGGGTATTTTCTGCGTAGTGATGTTAGAAAAGTGTTCAGATGCGCTTTAACGGTCCGTCCCTCAGGTTGCCTGTTGTGGTAGGTAAGAGCAAATTGACTTACGAGCTCGGGAAAGGCATTGGAGGCAGTGAACCTTAGCCGTCGCTTTGAAGCAGCAGAGAATGAACTGATTTCACTACGATCAGCGCCGATGGGCACCTGACTATCCCTCTTGAACTCCCTTTCTAGCTTTACCACACGGGGCCAGATATGGAGAGCCTTTACGGGGTTTCCTCTCCTTGCCTGTTGAGATATGCACTTATTAACAAGCGGAGAAGCCTCCCCCCCAACGCTGGGCGCCGGGGGGGAGGGGATGCCTGATCGTTGATGCCCGCTTGACGTGGGGCCAGATTTGGGATAATTTCGCATGTGTCGCACCTTTCTTTTCCCGGCCAGGGGAGGGAGGTAGATTTTCAAAGGGTTTCCGGTTGCCGCCGGGGACCCTTTCGTTTTTGAATCCAGTGGCTACAAAGGGCTCACGTAACCTTCCTTTTCTGCCACTCTTTACCGCCATCGAACTGTCTCCATTTCCTGCCCTTGAGGTGGGAGGGCCACTTACCAGTGTTCTGGTAAAAAAGCATCTCCCGTAGCAGAGCTATTCCTGCGTTGCGACCGCCATTTGTGTTGTTATGGAATGTGTCGAAAATGTCATCTAGCGACACAGATGATTTCTTTCTGGTTGCCATCTCTAATCCCTCCTTGCACTTTTTCTTAGACGTCCAGCTTCCCTCACAATCAGTTCAATCGTGGCGCAAGTGTAATGGCAGCCACCTCTGTTTAGATGGTCGCGGCACTTCCGAATTGCCTGTTGAGAAGTAATCCCTGTTGCAAAGAAAGAGTCATATGTCCGGATGACACTATTCCGGACGCGTTTGGAATCGTCCTTAAGACATTGCTGGTAGTCCTGAGATTCTGCCTTGGCTAAAGCTTTTTGGACGCGAACACGGGTTTGGATGTAGCGGGAGATTGAGATTGTGGAGGTAAGGAAATCCTGAAAGGGTTTAAGAAGAGCTTCTGGGATAGCGAGGGTAAGATAGGCGATACCCTCCCTGTATTCGATTGCCTCTACAGAGTAAGGTTCGCATAAACTGTCAAGTTCAACTTTACATAATATATCTTATGGGACGTATCGGGTAAGAAGCGGGATGGGGAGCTGCAGGAAAATCGGAACCTCGGCCAAATCCCTTTACACGGTGTTTCTGTCATGCCATTATCGGCGGTCAACGGTTCACCTTCGATCTAGAGCTGAGTAATGTCGCCCTCTTGGTATCTGTGGTTCATCCGGGCGTGCCACGCGTGTTGGCTTTGGTTACTGCCCAAGATGGTCGTATCAGACTTTCGCGTCGCAACGTACCCATCACGGCGAAATTACCTGCGCTCTCTATCCGATTTTTTGAAGCCCCCTACCTGATTCAACTTCCGGTGCATAGATGAAAAGACTCCTCGGCAAACTCGACCCCAAGGCAATCAGCTCGGAGCAGCGCCCCATGCTCCGTTTCCTGGTAATCCTTACCGCTGCCTCCTCCATCGGCCTCCAGGGCTATACCATCCTCTTTAACAACTTTGCCGCCGAAATGGTTCACCTTGACGGCAGCAAAGTCGGAATAATTCAATCAATACGGGAGGTTCCAGGACTTTTAACCCTGCTTTTGGTCTTTGTCCTGCTCCTGGTGCGCGAACACAAGCTTGCGGCCCTCTCGGTGGCTCTGCTGGGCCTTGGCACTGGCATCACCGGGCTGTTTCCCAGCTACGAATGGCTCATCTGCACGACCATCATCATGAGCTTTGGGTTTCACTACTACGAGAGCACCAACCAGTCGCTAACCCTGCAATACTTTTCCACCGCGTTGTCCCCTCTCGTCTTTGGCAGATTGCGGGCTCTCGGAGCACTATCCAGCGTGGCGGCTGGTTTACTGGTCTATGTACTCGGAGCGTTTGCACAATATCGCGAGATGTACCTGGTCATAGGAAGCCTCGTGCTGGCTGCAGGACTGTGGGGACTCTTCCAAAATCCCACCCATGCCGGCGTAATCCCTCAAAAGAAGAAGATGTTCCTGCGCAGGAAGTACTTCCTCTTTTACCTTTTGACCTTTCTCTCCGGAGCTCGTCGGCAGATCTTCGTCGTCTTCTCCATTCTTCTCCTGGTGCAGGTCTTTCACTTTTCCGTTCGTGACATGACGCTGCTCTTTGTCGTGAACAACATCGTGGGCTACCTGCTCAACTCGGTAATCGGCAAAGCGATCAACCGTTTCGGTGAGCGTTTCATCTCCTCCATCGAGTACACCGGTGTCATCGTGGTCTTCCTGGTCTATGCTTTCAGCACCTCCAAAAACGTGGTGATGTTCATGTACATCATCGACAACATCCTTTACAATTTCGATGTTTCCATTCGCACCTACTTCCAGAAAGTTGCCGATCCTGCAGATATCGCCTCGTCGATGTCCGTAGGTTTCACCATAAATCACATTGCGGCGGTATTTCTCCCGGCCCTTGGCGGATATTTCTGGATGATCGACTACCGCATTCCCTTTGTTGCGGGCAGCATCCTGGGTGTCGTATCGTTAATCACAGCGCAGTGGATGCGTGTGCCTCAGGAAACTGCCAATTCCGCTGCTGCCGCCAAGCTAAATGTAGCTCCCGAGCCAGACTAAGGAGGTTGTCATGTTCAAAAGGATCGACCACATAGAGATAATCCCCGGCGATTTCGATAAATCCCTCGCCTTCTACACCGACGTCCTCGGCTTTGTCCTTAAACAGCGCATGCCGGTGAACCATGCACCGATGGAGGAAATCGCCTATCTGAAACTGGGAGATACCGTGCTGGAGTTGATGCGGGTTCCGACCGCTGCGTGTGCTACCTCTGAACCGTGGAGCGTCGGCTACCGGATGATGGCACTTCAGGTGGAGAACATGGCGGAGGCGTTGGAACATCTTGAATTGCAGGGGGTCCCGGTGACCTGGGGCCCCATCGACCTGGGCGACTCCGTTCGGGCTGAAATTCGCGATATCGATGGACTCTCGATCGAGTTGAGACAGTGGAAGTGAGGCGAGGACGTGGGAAGGTTTGACGAGCTGGCGATCCAGGACCAGAAATAGCAAAGGGGACTAAGAACCTGGAAGCATGTGCTTCAACCAGTCCCTAGCCCCCAATCCCTCATTCCTGCAGTTACCCCTACCCTATTTGAAGGTCTTCAGGATGTAATCCGCAATGGCTTTCGCCTCTTTCTGCGGCAGGGTCTTCTCGTCGAACTTGGTCATCCCCGGGCCCGGGTTGCGCATCTTGGCAATGATGTCCTTGTCGGTCTTGATACCGTGTGCAGCCAGGGACTTCTTGCTCAGGGTCTTGTCGGCTTTCATGATGTTGCCGCCCTTGGGATGGCAAGCGCCGCAGTGCTTATCGAATTCTGCCTTTGCATCTTCCTTTGCGAAACCCGGTGCGGCAAATACAGTAAGCGACAACATAGCTGCGGTGGCGATAAGAACCTTTTTCATGCTAATCCTCCTTGTGGTCAGGTAAGTAGTACGTACCTGTCGATTGAGACAAAGTACGGCGGAGAAAGAGTAGTCTAGATTTTTCTTTTGTCAATGACACGGGAAGCTTTTCCTTCCGCACGCGGCAGGCTGTTCGGCTCAACCAGCTTAACCACAGCTCCCACCCCCAGCACCGAATCTATCTTCTTCTCGACCTTGTCCAGGAAGGCCTTCTGCATCTTCATTTCGTCGAAGAAGATGTTCTCGGTCACCTCGATTCTCACCTCCAAGGTATCCAGGGCCCCCTGCCGGTCGACCACCAGCTGGTAGTGCGGCTCGCACCCTTCTACCGCGAACAGCACGTCCTCGATCTGCGAGGGATAGACGTTGACCCCCTTGATGATGAGCATGTCGTCGGAGCGTCCCATGGTCTTCTTCATCCGGACCGTGGTCCTGCCGCAGGCGCAAGGGGCAAAATCGAGCGAGGTGATGTCGCGGGTGCGGTAGCGCACCATCGGGAAGGCTTCCTTGGTAAGCGAGGTCAGCACCAGTTCGCCGACGCTCCCCGGCGGCAGGGTCACGCCGGTGTCAGGGTCGATGATCTCGGCGATGAAGGCATCCTCCGAGATGTGCATGCCGCATTTGTGGCCGCACTCCCCCGCCACCCCCGGTCCGATCACCTCGGAAAGCCCGTAGTTGTCGGTGGCCGAGATGCCGAGACGGTTCTCGATCTCGCGGCGCATCGACTCGGACCAGGGCTCGCCGCCGAACAGGCCGACCTTGAGCGACAGGCTTTTGGGATCGATCCCCATCTTCTCCATACGCTCGGCGATGGTTACCGCGTAGCTGGGAGTCGAGACCAGCGCCGTGGTCTTGTAATCCTGCATGATCATGATCTGTTTTTCGGTATTGCCGGCCCCCATCGGGATGACCGAGGCGCCGATCAATTCGGAACCGTAGTGCAGGCCGAAGGCGCCGGTGAAAAGGCCGTAGCCGAAGGCGATCTGGACGACGTCGTCGCTGTTGACCCCGGCGCCGGTCATGAAGCGCGCCACCAGGTTGGACCAGACCTTGATGTCGTGCTTGGTGTAGCCGACGACGGTCGGTTTCCCGGTGGTACCGCTCGAGGAGTGGATGCGCACGACCTCGCGCAGCGGCACGGCGAACATGCCGTAGGGATAGTTGAGGCGCAGATCCTCTTTGGTGGTAAAGGGGAGCTTGGAGAGGTCGGCAAGCGACTGAACGTCTTCCGGTACGATTCCCTGTTCCTTGAACTTGGTGCGGTAGCAGGTGACGTTTTTATAGACGCGATTCAAGGTTGCCTGGAGTCGCTCCAACTGGAGCTGCTCGATCTCCTCGCGCGGCATGCATTCGTATTCAGGATCAAAAATCTGCATAGGTTCTCCTACCTTTCCCAGATCTCTTTCTTGTCACGTCCCAGGTAGGCACGCTGTACGTCCTTATTTTCAAGCAGTTCGGCTGCCTTTCCTTCGAGTATTACCTTGCCGGTTTCCAGCACGTAGCCGCGGTCGGCGATCTTGAGGGCCGCACGGGCGTTCTGCTCGACCAAGAGGATGGTGGTCCCCTCCTCGCTGCGCAAGCGCTGGATGACCTTGAAAATATCCTGCACGACCAACGGCGCGAGTCCCATGGAAGGCTCGTCCAAAAGGAGCAACTTGGGTCGCGCCATGAGCGCCCGCCCGATGGCCAGCATCTGCTGCTCACCGCCGGAAAGGGTACCGGCCGCCTGGCGCCGGCGCTCCTTGAGCCGGGGAAACACCTGGAACATGCGCTCCAGGTCGCCGGCTATCTCCTCTTTCTGGCCGCCGCTGCGGTAGCGCAGATAGGCGCCCAATTCGAGGTTCTCTTCCACGGTGAGCGGGTTGAACACCTGGCGCCCCTCGGGGACCTGGGAAAGGCCGAGCGAAACGACACGGTCCGCCGCCAGCCCGACGATCCCCTTCCCTTCCAGGAGGATCTCGCCGCCGGCTGCCGGAATGATCCCGGAAAGCGTGTTCAAAAGGGTCGTTTTGCCGGCGCCGTTGGCCCCGATGAGCGTAACGATCTCCCCGCGATTGAGGTGCAGGGAGACGTTCTTCAGGGCGTGAACCTTGCCATAATAGGCGTTGATGTTCTTGATCTTCAGCATAGTGTCGTCAGTTCCTGTGGCTCCCCTGCCCTGCTACTCCTCGCCAAGATAAGCCGTGATCACCGCCTGGTTTTCCTGGATCTCGCGCGGCGTTCCCTCGGCGAGCATGGTCCCCAGGTTCAGCACTACCAGCGCGTCGCAGATGTCCATCACCAGGTCCATGTCGTGCTCCACCAACGCGACGGTCACTCCGCGGTCCCGGATCCGCTTTATCAGTTCGGCAAGTTCCGCCGTCTCCCGGCTGTTCAACCCGGCCGCAGGCTCATCCATGAGGAGCAACTTGGGCTCCAGGGCCATGGCGCGGGCGATTTCGAGAAGTCTTCCCTTGCCGAAAGAAAGCGTCCCCGCCTCGACATCGGCAAGCTCGGTTATCCCGGCAAACTCCAGCCATTCGAGAGCTTTCTCGCGTATCCGGCGCTCCTCGCTCATCTGCCAGGGCATGCGGAAAGAACAGGCGAAAAGACCGCTGGAGCTCTGGGTGTGCAGGCCCACCATGACGTTCTCCAGCACGGTCATCTTGCCGAAGAGTTCGATGTTCTGGAAGGTGCGCACCAGCCCCAGCCGTGCGCGACGCTCGGGAGGAAACTGCGATATGTCGGTCCCCTCGAGGAGCACCTTCCCCTCGGAAGGGGGATAGATCCCGGTGGCAATGTTGAAGAGCGTAGTCTTGCCGGCGCCGTTGGGACCGATGATGCCGGTGATAGAGCCCTTGGTCACCGAGAATTCGATCCCCTGCAGCGCGGTAAGTCCGCCGAAGCGCTTGCCGATCCCCTCGAGTCTAAGCATTGCCGCTCCTTGCCGGCACCAGGCGCCGCACCAGTGCCGGAATGCCGCGCACCATCCCGCCGGGAAGGTAGATCGTCATGCAGACCAACAACAGGCCGTACACCACGATGTCGTAGTCCTGGAAGGTGCGCAGCAGTTCGGGGAGCAGGGTCAAGAGAAGCGCGCCCAGGATCGAGCCATATACGCTTCCCAACCCGCCGATCACCACCATGGTCAGCAGTTCCACCGAGATGTTGAAACCGAACGAGGTGGGGGAGATAAAGGTCATCACGTGGCAGTAGAGGCTGCCGGCAATGGCGGAGATGAACGCGGACAGGGTGAAGATCTGGACCTTCATGAGCCGGGCGTTCACTCCCATGACCCGGGCGGCGACCTCGGAGTCGTGGATGGCGCGCAGACCGCGGCCGTAGCGCGAGTTGACCAGGTTGAGGCAGAGCAGGATGACCACCAGGGCGAAACTCCAGACCAGGTAGTAGTTCTTGAGGTCGGAGTCGAAGCTGAAGCCCGCGATGGAAAGGTTGGGAATCCCGGAGAGGCCGGAGGGACCGCCGGTCAGGTCGATGGTCTCGTTGAAGGCGATATGGGCGATTACGCCGACGCCGAGGGTCGCCATGGCGAGGTAATGCCCTTTGAGGCGCAGCACGGGGAAGCCGATGGCAAAGGCGAAGCCGGCAACGACCAGCGCCACGAGGACCATGGAGAGCCAGGGGTCGAGCGCGTACTTGGTGGTGAGGACCCCGGAGCCGTAGGCGCCCAGGCCGAAGAAGGCCGCCTGGCCCAGCGAGATCTGGCCGGCGTAGCCCAACAGCAGATTGAGCCCGAGCGCGAGCATGCTGTTGATCCCGACGAAGATGAGCACGTTGGTGAGGTACCCCTTGGCGAGCGGCAAAGGAAGCACCAGGACCACCAGGCAGAAAATCAGGAATTTGAGTTTATCGGATTTCATGCAACCCCAGAGAGCCAAAAAATCAGTTCTACGTATCATGTTCCAGGTTCTACGGTAGCTTCTGAAAACTACGGTCCAGGTCCCGGTTTCTTGCTAACTAACAGCAGCCGATGGAACTGCACCTGAGGAGCTCCACCTTGTTCAACCCGGAACGTAGTACTAAGAACCTGGAACGGCCGTTGTTACACCCTCTCCGTCTCGCCTTTCTTGAAGAGACCTTGGGGGCGCAGAAACAGGATGAGCAGCAGAATCAAAAAGGCGATGGCGTCCTTGTACCCGGAGGAAATAAGGCCCGCGCCCAGCGATTCCAGGGTCCCCAGGATGAGCCCGCCGAGGACCGTCCCTAAACCGCTCCCCATGCCACCCATGATGGCCGCACAGAACCCCTTGAGTCCCAGCATGACGCCGACGTCATAGGCGGTCATGGTGAGCGGCGCGATGATGACGCCTGCCAGGGAGCCCAGGGCGGAACTGATGACAAACGACAAGAGCACCATGCGCCCGACGCTGATCCCGACCAGGTTGGCGGCCTTGCGGTTGAAGGAACAGGCCCGCATCGCCTTGCCGCTTATGGTGTGGTGGAAGAAGATCCGGCACCCGACGATCACCAGCACCGTGACACCGAAGATCCAGAGGTGCTGCGGCAGCAAGGTGGCACCGGCAATCTCGAGCGGAGTGTTGCCGGAGAAAGGGGGCAACACCTGGGTGTCCTTGCCCCACAAGAGCATCACCACGCCGCGGATCAGGATGCTGGCGCCGATGGTGATGATGATGAGGCTCAACGGGGTAGCGTTTTTCAGGGGACGGATGGCAAGGCGCTCGAAGGCCAACCCGACCGCCGTCGTTGCCACTACGGCGACAACGATGGCGAGCAGGATGGGAAGTTTCAAGACGTTGAGCGCGAAGATGGTGAAGACCCCGCCCAGCATGACGAACTCACCCTGGGCAAAGTTGATGATGCCGGTGGAGTTGAAGATGATGGCGAAGCTCAGGCCGATCAGGGCGTAGATGGCCCCCGTGGCAAGCCCCGAAATCACGAACTGCGTTATCTGGTTGAGAAGCTCCATGGGACCCTATTTCACCAGCGCCCAGTCTTTTTTCTTCACCTCGACCAGCACGAAGGCGTCCTTGGTAAGGCCGGCGTGGTCGTGGGACGAGTAGCTGAAGACACCACCGATGCCGGCAAAGCCGTGGGTGGCCTCCAGCTGGTTACGAATCCCGTCGGGGGTGTCCCCTCCCCTTTCAATGGCCCCCTTCAAGAGCATGACGGCATCCCAGGCGTGGCCGCCGAAGTGGTCGCCTTCTGCCCTGTAATGGCGCTGGTAGTCCTTCACGAAGGCGAGCAGCGAGGCCTTCTGCTTGTCGCTTTTGGGAAGCAGGTCGGCAACCAGGACCTTGCCGGAGGGGAGCCGGATCCCTTCGGCGGCATCGCCTGCCAGATCGATGAACTTCTTGGAGGAGACGCCGTGGCTCATGTAGAGCGGCAGGGTAAGCCCGAGCTGCTTGGCGTTACGCGCGATCACCGCCGGCCCGGGGTTGGTTCCCCAGCAGATGACAGCCTGGGCCTTCGAGCCGCGTATCTTGGTGAGCTGGGCCGTCATGTCGGTGTCCTTGGGGCCGTAGGTGTCGTCAGCGACGATCTCGATCCCGTAGTGGGATGCCTGGCCCTTCAGCTGCTCACGACCGGAAGAACCGAAGGAATCGGACACGGTCAAAATGGCGACCTTGGACTTGTGCTCCTTTTTGAGCTGTTCATAGATGCGCGCCACGGCAAGGGTGTCGTTCTGCGCGGTCTTGAACACGTACTTCTTGACCGGTTCGGTGATCTTGATCCCCGCGGAGCAGGAGACCATCGGGATGTGCGCCTTCTCCACGACCGGGATCACCGCCATGGTGTCGCCGGTGGTGCTGGGGCCGACGATGGCGACCACGTTGTCGTTCTTGATGAGCTTGTTGGCAAGCTGCACGGCTTTGGTGGCGTCCCCGCCGGTATCGTAGACGATGAGCTCGAGCTTGCGCCCCTTGATGCCGCCGGCCTTGTTGATCTCGTCGACGACCATCTGGGCGGCGTTACGCTCGGGTTCTCCGAGGAAGGAGGCGGGGCCGGTTACGGCAAAGAGAGCGCCAATTTTGATCGGAGCTGCTGCCAGGGCCGCAGAGGCAAAGCTCAGCAGGGCAGCGATCGCCAGTGCAGCAGAAATCAGACGTTTCATCGGTTCCTCCTTGAAGACCAACAATTAATGTAACAGTGCCCAGTCGCCCTTCTGGATGCGCACCATCTCGAAGGCGGAGAGGTCGAGGCCGTTGTGATCGGCCGGGGTGATGTTGAAGACACCGGAGATGCCGACCATTTTCCCGTTTTTCTCGATGCCGTCGCGGATCTGCGCAGGGGTGACTGCCCCCTTCTTCAACGCCCCCGCAACCAGCTGGAAGCCGTCATAGGCGTAACCACCGAAGGTGGAAGCCTCCACGCCGTAGGCCTTTTTGTAGCTATCGGCGTACTCTTTCAGGAGCTTCGCCTGCGGATCGTTCTTCTTCAGAAGGTGGTAGACCGCCAGTTTCCCCGCAGGAAGTACGGTTCCTTCCGCAGCGTCGGGGCCGGCCAGTTCGATGAACTTCTTGGAAGCCACACCGTGGCTCTGGTAGACCTGCACCTTGAGACCCAGTTGCTGCACGTTACGGGTGATGACCGCCGGGCCGGGATTGGTCCCCCAGCAGATGATCGCGTCCGGCTTGGCCGCCTTGATCTTGTAGAGCTGCGGGGTCATGTCGCTGTCCTTCGGGGAGTACACCTCGTCGGCCACGATCTTGAAGCCACGCTTGCCCGCCATCTGTTTCAACTGCTCACGTCCCGAAGCACCGAAGGAATCGGAAACGGTCAAGAGGGCTAAGTTCTTCTGTTTCAGCTTCTCGGCCTGGAGCAGGATCTTCTCGGCGGCCACGTGGTCGTTGGCGGGGGTCTTGAAGACCCATTTTTTCACCGGTTCGGTGATCTTGATGCCGGCTGCGCAGGAGATGAGCGGCACCTGCTCTTTCTCTGCGATGGGGAGCACGGCCATGGTCTCGCCGGTGGTACTGGGGCCGATGATGGCAACCACGTGGTCGTTCTTGATCAGCTTGTTGGCAAGCTGCACGGCCTTGGTGACATCGCCGCCGGTATCGTAGGAGACCAGCTCGATCCTGGCACCCTTGATCCCACCCTTGGCGTTCACCTCCTTCACCAGGAGTTCCAGGGTGTTCTTCTCCGGCTCACCCAGGAAGGCAGCAGGACCGGTTACCGCGAAAAGGGCGCCGATTTTGATGGGACCTGCAGCACAGGCAGGACCGGCAACGCACAGCACAATGACACTGATCAGCCAAAGACACTTTTTCAAAAATACCCCCTGGTACAGCCAGTAAAATGAGCAATCCGGAGCTGGAAGAAAAAAGTGGAGCTTGACGACGGTACCTTGCGGGCGCCTGCTGACATGACAGTTACCACAATTCAAAGACCACATGCCCTTCAGATTCAGAGAATCGTGACGGCAAAAAAAGCACGGCACACGCGGTGTCGCTTAGATGTTATAGAGTCGCTCACCCGGAAGGATCTGGAATCCCCTGCCGGTCAGGGTGGTGATTGCCTTCGCGGTCTCGTCGAACCGGAAGATCATCACCGCGTTCTGCCCGCAGCGCTCCACGAAGGCGTACATGTACTCGACGTTGATGCCGTCGGCGTCGAGCGCCTGCAGGATGTCGGCGAGCCCGCCGGGACGGTCCGGGATCTCCACGGCGACCACCTCGGTTTTGCTGACCGTGAAACCGCGCTCCTTGAGGACAGTTCTGGCCTTTTCGGTGTCGTTCACGATGAGGCGCAGGATGCCGAAATCCGAGGTATCGGCCAGGGACAGGGTGCGGATGTTGATGCCGGCGTCCCCCAGGATGCGGGTTACCTCGGCGAGCCTGCCGAACTTGTTTTCGATGAAAATGGAGATCTGCTCAACATGCATATGATTATCCCCCTTAGGCTTTTTTCCTGTTGTCGATGACCCGCTTGGCTTTCCCTTCGCTGCGGGCGATGCTCTTGGGCTCCACCAGGCGTACCCGGCTCGTGACGCCGAGCATCTCCTTGATCTGCTTCTCGATCCGCTGGGAGAGCGCCTGGAGGTGCTTGATCTCGTCCGAGAACAGGTGCTCGCCCACCTCGACCTGGACCTCGAGGGTGTCGAGGTTCTCCTTGCGGTCCACGATGAGCAGGTAGTGCGGCTCGACCCCTTCCACACTCATGAGGATCGATTCGATCTGGGACGGGAAGACGTTGACGCCGCGGATGATCAGCATGTCGTCGCTGCGCCCGCTCATCCGGGCGATCCGGGCGTGGGTGCGGCCACAGACGCACGGCTCGTAGGTGAGCGAGGTGATGTCGCGGGTCCGGTAGCGGATCAGGGGAATCCCCTCTTTGGTGATGGTCGTGATGACCAACTCCCCTTCTTCCCCCTCGCCGAGGACCGCGCCGGTCTCGGGGTTGATGATCTCGGGAATGAAGTGATCCTCCCAGATGTGCAGCCCCTTCTTGGCCTGGTGACACTCGATGGCGACGCCGGGGCCCATGATCTCGGAAAGGCCGTAGATGTCGACCGCGGAGAGGTTCAGCTTCCCTTCGATGTCGGCGCGCATCTCCTCGGACCAGGGCTCCGCGCCGAAGATGCCGACCTTGAGCTTCAACTCGCGGAAATCGATCCCCTCTTCCTTGGCGGCCTCGGCCATGAAGAGCGAGTAGGACGGCGTGCAGGTAAGTACCGTTGAGCCGAAATCCTGCATGATCATGATCTGCTTCTTGGTGTTCCCCCCGGACATCGGGATGACCGACGCTCCCAGCCGCTCGGCGCCGTAGTGGGCGCCCAGACCGCCGGTGAAAAGCCCGTAGCCGTAGGCGTTGTGGATGATGTCGCCGCGGTGCACGCCGGCCGCCACGAAGGAGCGCGCCATGAGCTCGCTCCAGTTTTCGATGTCCTTCTTGGTGTAGCCGACCACCGTGGGTTTACCGGTGGTGCCGGAGGAGGCGTGGATGCGCACGATCTCCTCCATGGGTACCGCGAACATCCGGTAGGGGTAGGAATCGCGCATGTCCTGTTTGTAGGTAAAGGGGAGCCGCGCCAGATCCTCGAGAGAGTTGATGGAATCGGCGTTGACGCCGGCCTTTTTCAGGGCTTCCTGGTAGAAGGGAACCGACTCCTGCACCCGTGCCACCATCGCCTTGAGTCTCTTCAGTTGCAGGGCGCGCAAAGCCTCCCTGGGCAGCGTCTCGAAATCCTCGTTGAAGAACATAACTTCACTCCTATCTGACTGACTACATCCCGCCGAACGGCGCCCTTTACGCCAGCGCGCGGCCCGCCGCGAACGCCTTCAGGTTAACCTCGAGCGCCTTCTTGGGAACCATGCGCTCGATCGCCTCGAGCCAGTACTTTTCCTCGATGTTGAGCCTCTTGGAGACGGCACCCAGCAGTACCGTGTTGGCGGTCCTGGCGTTCCCCGCCTCGATGGCTACCTTCTGGCCGTCGACCAGGATGAGGTCGGGGAAACGTTCCGCGATCTTCGCCTCGAGGTTCTCCGGGTACGCCTCGTGCCCCATGAGTACCGCAGGAGGTGCGATGCACAGGTCATTGACCACCACGGTGGCACCGGGACGCAAGAGCCCCAGGCAGCGGTAGCTCTCCATCAGCTCGAAGCCGAAAAGGAGGTCCCCCTCCCCTTCCGGAACGATGGGAGAAAAGACCTCTTTGCCGTAGCGCACGTGGGACACTACCGAGCCGCCGCGCTGCGACATGCCGTGGATCTCGCTCTTCTTGACGTCGTAGCCCGCCAGGAGGAAGGTCTCGGAGAGCACCTCGGCAGCCAGCAGGATCCCCTGCCCGCCTACCCCTACCAGGAGGATGTTGGTCACCTTGTCACTCATTTCTTGGCCTCCTGGATCGCAGAAAATTTGCAGAGCTGGCTGCAGACGTCGCAACCGTTGCACAAAAGCGGGTCGATGTGGGCCTGGCCGCGCTTGCCACTGGAGGGGACCCACTCGATGGCGGGGCAACCGATCTTAAGGCAGGCCCGGCACCCGGTGCAGTTTTCGCTGTGCACCTCGAGAACCGCGCCCGGCTCGAAGACCCCATCGCGCTTGATCAGGACGCACGGCTTGTCGGTGATGATGACCGAGGTTTCCGGGCGCTCCATCTCCTCGCGGATCACCTTTTCGCACTCGGCGAGGTCCAGCGGGTTGATGGTGCGCACGTTTTTCACGCCGATCGCCTTGCACAGAAGCGGCAGGTCGATCGCCTCGGAGGGCTGGTTCATCAGGGTGTGACCGGAGGCGGGATTGTCCTGGCGCCCGGTCATGGCGGTGATCCGGTTGTCCAGGATGATGACCGTGGCGGCGCCCTGGTTGTAGACCATGTCCATGAGGCCGTTGACACCGGTGTGCAGGAAGGTCGAGTCACCGATGACGGCCACCACCTTCTTGCGCTCTTCGGGCGGCAGCACCTTGACGGCGCCGGTAGCCATGCCGATGGAGGCACCCATGCAGATGCAGGTGTCCATGGCGGACAAGGGGGGCATGAAGCCCAGGGTATAACAGCCGATGTCGCCGGAGACGTAGGCGCGCAGTTTGTTGAGGGTAAAGAAGACCCCGCGGTGCGGACAGCCCGGGCACATGTTGGGCGGGCGGCCCGGAAGCTTCTCGACCTGGGTTTCCTCCTCTTCGGGAAGACCGAAGCTGCGGCGCAGCCGGCCCGGGGTCAGTTCGCCGCAGATGGGGAGGATCTCCTTGCCGATTACCTTGATCCCCATCGCCTTCACCTGCTCTTCGATGAACGGATCGAGCTCCTCGACAACGTAGAGTGTTTCGACCTGGGCGGCGAAGTCGCGGATCAGCTGGTGCGGCAGCGGGTGGACCATGCCGAGTTTGAGAACGCTCGCCTCGGGGAGCACCTCGCGCACGTACTGGTAACTGACGCCGGCGGTGATCACGCCGATCTTGCGGTCGCGCAGTTCGCTGCGGTTGAGGGGCATGCTGCAACCGTCTTGGGAAAGCTGCACCGTGCGTTCCTCGACCACGTAGTGGCGCCCGCGCGCATTACCGGGGAGCATCACGTACTTGGCGGGATCCTTCACCAGCTTGGGCTCGGGGAGCCCGGTCACCCGCTCACCCAACTCGACCACCGATTTGGAGTGCGAGATGCGGGTGGTGGTGCGCAAAAACACCGGCGTGTCGTAGCGCTCGGATATTTCGAAGGCAAGCTTGGTAAAATCGAGGCACTCCTGGGAATCGGACGGCTCGAGCATGGGGACCTTGGCGAACTTGGCGTAGTTCCGGTTGTCCTGCTCGTTTTGCGAGGAGTGCAGCTCCGGGTCGTCCGCGGTCACCAGCACCAGGCCGCCGTTGGCCCCCACCCCGGTATAGGAAAGGGTGAAGAGCGGATCGGCGGCGACGTTCACGCCGACGTGCTTCATGGTGACGATGGAACGGGCGCCGCCGAAAGAGGCGCCGATCCCCACTTCCAGGGCCACCTTTTCGTTGGTCGCCCAGGAGGAGTTCACCTCGGGGAATTTAACGATGTTTTCCAAAATTTCTGTGGAGGGGGTTCCCGGGTAGGCGCAAGCGACTTTGACACCCGCTTCATAGGCACCACGGGCAATGGCTTCGTTGCCGGAGAGTATTTCCTTCATGGGCACAGGTCCTCGTAATCTCAAATAATAAGTCGGCGAAATATACTAGAGTATCGGGTGGGCTGTCAACTGCTTTATAGCACGTCGTTTACGATGCTAAACCCAGTATCGATGCGGCTTGGTCACCATCTAAAAGTATATCCGGGAGTGTCGTTTGCACCGATAAACTATCTCGCATCGACGAAGCTGTTTCCTTGATGACCTAACAATGTTTTAGGCATATCAAACATAGAGTGACGCCAGGATAGGAACGCTGTTGTGAGCTGTGGTGAGTACGGCAAGAAGGTGTGGTGGGATCAAAATGGGGAGCGTCGTGGCCGGGCTCCCTTGCTATTTTTGCTTCCTGGCTATACTGTGGGAGGAGTTGCCCGCCCCTACCTCTCATGGGCAACACCTATCAATGTCCGGTACCTGTCGGAGGAAAATATGAGTTACCTGATCCATTGGCTGCTGTACGCCATCGCCATCATCATCACCGCCTACCTCTTGCCCGGGGTAAGGCTCGTCGGCCCGGGTGCCGCGCTGATCGCCGCACTGGTATTGGGGATCGTGAACACCATCATAAAGCCGGTACTTCTGCTGTTGACCCTGCCGCTCAACATCCTGACCCTGGGACTGTTCACCTTCGTCATCAACGCCCTGATGATCCTTTTGACCAGCACCCTGGTCCCGGGTTTCGTAGTTACCGGGTTCTTCTGGGCGCTCATCTTCAGCCTGGTGCTCTCGGTAATAAACTACCTGCTCGGCGTTATTTTCTAGTCAGGCGGAGTGCCCATCAGCAGGCGATTCTTCGGTGTTATGTCCGAGGGGATGGTCTGGGTAACCACCGCATATCCCGCCGCCTCCAGTCGCACGGCGCGCTGCACATCGATGGCCAGCGCGCCGTCGAGCCACCCCCGTAACCCGCCACTCGCGCAACGTTCCAGATCGTGGCAGCAGGGAAGAACCGCCACACGGGCCCGCGCCGCGAGCGCCTTTTGCAGGACCAGGTCGCTCAGCGCACCGCAGGCGTGCACCGAGACCACCAGGTCGGTGTCTCCCACTGCCACCTGGTCGACATCCCCCTCCTGCAGGGTCAGTCTTCCCGCCAGCCCGGGCCAGGCCTTTTGCAGTTCGTCTGACAGCCGCCGGGCGCTCGGCGGGATGCGCCGGTCCACCGCGAGAACCCCGCTGATCGTGGGATCCATGAGCAAAAGGATCTGTCCCACCAATCCGTGACCGCAGGCGAGATCGACCACCCGCCCGCCACGGAACCGGCGGTGCACCCGCCGGGCAACCTCCCAGGCTTCGTAGAGTTCCTTTCGCGGCAGGCAACCGGTACGGCAGACCGCCCGGGCGATGGCGTCGAAAAGGGTCTCTCCACCAAAGTGCGCCAGCATCCGGTCGTTCAATCGATTGCGCGAGGCCCGGCTGAATCCCTCCTGGGCACCCTGTTGCGCCGCCGTAGCGTTTTGTTCTCCTGCCCCCTGCATCGGCGTCGTGCTTTGCTGTTCCAACCTAAACCTCCTGGAGCCTTTAGCGCTTCTGTTCTGGTGTTTGCCGGTACCACCTTTTATCACAACCCGCTTCCAGATACACTTAAGCTTTGCTGGCTGACAGGAGGCGCCATGGAACACCGGGAAGGAATCCGCCTGGGTACCTGTTCGTGGGTCGAAAAGAGCCTGATCGACAGCGGGGTATTTTACCCGCCGGAGGCGACCACGGCGGAAGCGCGCCTGAGGTACTACGCGGCCCGCTTCGATACCGTCGAGGTCGAGAGCACCTTCTATGCCCTCCCCACGGAAGCCATGGTGCATGCCTGGTGCAACCGCACCCCGCCCGGATTTTTGTTTCACCTGAAGGCCCACGGCATCCTGACCGGGCACCCGGTCGATCCGCGCCTGCTCCCGGTAGAACTCGAGGCACTGTTGCCGCCAGCCGACCGGAACGCGGAGACGGTCCGGGTCACCGATCCCGCACTCGTCAAAAACTTTGCCGAAAAGCTCAAGGAGGTGGTCGCCCCGCTGCGCAGGCTGCACCGCCTCGGCTTCATCGTCTTGCAGTTCCCTCCCTGGTTCGGCTTCCAGAAGAGGAACCTTGCCTACCTGGCGCACTGCAAGGAACTGCTGTCGGGACTGCCGATCGCCGTCGAGTTCCGGCACGGCAGCTGGCTGACCCGGCACCATGTCGACTACCTCTTCGCGTTTTTGAAGGAACACGGCATCACCTACATCACCTGCGACGAACCGCAGTTCGGCACGCTGGCCACCGCCCCCTTTGTGCCGGCCGCCACTACCGCGATAGCCTACCTGCGCCTGCACGGCCGCAACGCCGAGAACTGGCTGGACCACGCCACCCCGCGCTACGCATACCGTTACAGCCAGGATGAGCTGGCTTCATTTGCCAATGTCGCCGCTCACTTGCGGCAGAGTTGCCGCCTTGTGTTCGTCATGTTCAACAACTGCCACCAGGGGCACTCACTCGTCAATGCAGGTTCCCTTCAACAGATACTCGCCGGAAATCCACACACTGCCAGCGATAATGCCGGTTCCCTCCTTCATAAAACTTCATGTTAAATATTGCAACGTATTGAAAGCTGATATATAGTGCGGGCCGGCACTACTGGATACAGCGTGTTTTTTGCTGTTTCCGTAACCTCGTTGGCACCGAAACTATCTTGGGCAGCGCTGACCTCGTAGAGAAGGATGGAACTGAGACCTTATGACCGATCCTAACATCAGCACAGCAGCTGAATCGGCAAGAAGAGTGAGCTGGGCAGTTAGTGACCAACGCGGTTTTACGCTAGTTGAGTTGCTGATGGTCTGTATCATCCTGGCCGCACTCGCCATCATGATCTTTCCAGCCTATGCCCAGATAAAGATTAAGGTACAAAACGTCCGGGCCATGGAGGAGATCCGCAGCATCGAGAAGAGTATCAGTGCCTACACGCTCGATCATGCAGGTACCTACCCCACCGACCTTCAGGCTCTGAACCTGGGGACCATGAAGGATCCCTGGGGTACCCTGTATGTCTATCACCCGCCCCTCGCCCCCTACCCCGACCCCAACGACGCGGAGGTTACCGGGCCGTTCAACATCGCAGGGAAATCCCTCAGCGACGACTTTGACCTCTACAGCAAGGGTCCGGACGGACACACCAGCCCCGATGCAACGGACCTGGTTTCCCTGGACAACATCGTGCGCGTCAGCGAGGGGGGCTGGGTAGGTGTGGCAAGCGACTTTGTCCCCTAACCTGCTCTTGGTCTACACGTTCAAACAGATCCTTTTGACAAAAGGTACCCGATATGAAGTGCACCTGCCCCAAATGCCAAGCTGAAATCGAAATGGACGTCCCGGAGGAAATTCCGGAAGCGGGAACCGTCGCACCCTGCCCCGCTTGCAACGTCAAGTTGAACATCTACCGGGAGTCCTTCGGCAGCAGGGCCCTGCACCGGACCGGTAACGTTTCCTGCGCGGTCTGCGGCGCGGAACTCGGTCCGCACCTGCACTGCCAGACCTGCGGTGCCTGCTTCCCCGATTTCCTGGTCGCCCAGGTAGGGAAACGCAAAGCCCGGCGCCAAAGTAAAAAGCTCTCCCTCTCCTTCAGCCCGTTGCCCGCGCGACAAAAACGCGCGGTTCAGCTGCCGAGCCTGGACGCCGCGCTGCACCCCGAAGCCGTCAAGGGTCCCGCCCGCAAAGGGGCCGGCATGCCGAAGACGCTGCAGCTTGCCATCGCCCTGGCGGTCATCATCGCGCTGGGAGTCGGGGGGACCTTCTACTACTTCAAGATGGAAGCTGAGAAGAAATACGCCAAGAACTACGCCCTGGCCGCCTTCTGCCTGCAGGCAGGCATCGAGCGCGCCCAGAAGACCGGCGTCAGGATGGCTACCGAATGGAAACAGCGCCAGGATGCCGGGCAGTCCTACACGCCACGGCTGAGCATCGATGACGAGCGGGGCTTTGGGCTTGTGGAAAGTAAACTCGACCAGGCCATGGGCAAGCTTGGCAAGGCGCCGGAATCCTTCGGCGACTGCACCCCGGCTCTCGGCAAGTTAAGGACGGTGTACGACAAGTGGCACGGCCAGGTGCAGACACCAGGCAATTCGCTGCAGGCCTTCAACGACAACAGCGCCAAGATCGAACAGGAATACAACAAGGCGATCCGGGATTTCAAAACCAGCCTGCCGGGTAAAATGCGGGAGGAGCTGACCAGCGCGAGCGTCAAGCTGAAACTCCTGCGCCCCCTGGTGATGTAGCCCACACCACACCCCAATTGCGACAAAAAAAGGGGATCCCCGTCAGGAGATCCCCTTTTTTCGTGTGCGCTGCCCCAGGACCGGTGCGGCGACGGTTATTTCCCGCCGCTGCTCGCCCCGCCGGCCAAAAGATCGTTCACCACCACACCTGCCATGGTAAGCCCGAAGATAGACGGGATGAACGAGACGCTCCCCAGGATTACCCGGCGGTGCTCGCAGGAAAACCGCTGGTCGTCCTTGTTCGGGCAGATGCAGTTCCCCTTGCAGCCGCCATCCTTGATCTGCTGTTCCCGGTACTCTTCCGTCGAGTAAACCACTTTGACATCCTGGGTGATCCCCTGTTTTTTGAGCAGCTTCCGGACCGAACGCGCCATCCGGCACTTGGTGGTCTGGGAGATGTCGGCGACCTTGATCTGGGTCGGGTCGAGCTTGGCTGCTGCTCCCATGCTGGAGATGATCGGAATCTCCCGCTCACGGCAGGTTTTTATCAGGTGCAGCTTGCTGGTGATGTGGTCGATGGCGTCCACCACGTAGTCGTAGCGGTCCCCCAGGAGGAACTCGCTGTTCTCCGCGGCGTAGAAGTCCTGAAACGGCACGATTTCGGCCTGCGGGTTGATGAGTCTCAGCCGCTCGGCCATGACCTGCACCTTGGCCTTGCCGACCGTACCATCCATGGCGTGCAACTGGCGATTGACGTTGGTGAGGCAGATGTCGTCGAAGTCGACGAGGACCAGGCGACCGATACCGGCCCTGCAGAGGGCCTCGGCGGCGTAGCTGCCGACTCCTCCCAAGCCGAAAATGGCGACGCTGGCTGCCTGCAGCTGGTTGAGGCCGGCCGTGCCGACCAGAAGTTCGGTTCGTGAAAAACGGTGCAACGTTGACATGTCGATCCTTTGTAGAAGTGGCAGTTGACGGGCCGGTACGCTCCAGCCTAGGGCCAGGGTCGCTCGGCAGCAGAAAGTATGGCACAGCGGCCCCTCACATTAAAAGTAAAAGTTTTCCCCGTCCTCGCCCCCATGCAGAGGCCCCACCGGAAGGGAGGTGGCCCGGCAGTTGACCGCCGCACCGGAACCTGCTGCCGTAGAGACGGCACAGCTCAAAAGGAGGCTACAGTATCGCTTTGATGGTGGTTTTACGGGAAACTTCCGCAGGTAATTAAGGGCTGACTCGGCAGGACCCGCGACTCGATCAGGAGAGTCGGGGCGTCAACGGCGGGGGAGCGGGTTCCCCGATTCGGTGCGGATTCTCTCGAAGCCTTCCTCCCGGGCTACCTGCTCGTCGTAGGTATAAAAGATCGCGTAGCTGCTGCCGATGCCGTGGGCATCCAACTGTACCCCCTTGGCCTCCCAGCGCTTGAACAGGGCGACGGCAGCCTCAAAGATGGTGATGCAGTCGTCGATGGATTTGGCCTGGCTCAGGTCGATCTTGTACTGGTGGACGTGCTCGTAACGAATGACTGACATATCCCCTCCCTCTCACCAGCATTGCGCCGCGCTAATTGTAGCGTGGTTCGGGAGGGAGGCAAAGGTGTGCCTCGTTTTTTCGCCGTCTGTCAGCGCGGCAGGAAGTTATGACAGGGAAACAACGCGCCCTATCATGAGGTACCGCAGGCGACCCGGCGCATCAACCTAGCGCGCGCTGTCGTAGAGTTCCTCTGCCTGGGCTGCGCTTACCTTGATCCCTTGGCGCTCCAACAACTCCCCGGTCACCCGCCACAAGGTAGTCAGGGCATTGTTGTAATCGACCAGCGCCTGGATCTGGCTCGCCTTCGCATTGACCAGGTCGTTCTCCACGTCGAAGACGTCCTTGGTGGTGGCGAGCCCCACGGCGTTCTTGGTCCGGAAGGCCCGCAGGCGTTCTTCGGCGTAGGCGGTACCGCGCGAGGTGACCTCGATCTGCCGGAAGCTGGTATCGACCAGGCGCAGGGCAGCCCGGACCTCGTTCACCACCCCCGATTCGAGGTTGCGCAACTGGGTCTGGGCCTGTTCGAGCGCGAGCTTACTCTTGATGTAGTCGTTCTCCGCGGCACGGTTGCCGATCGGATAGCTGAACTGCAGCCCGATCCCCCAGGTGGGGAAGTCGGCCTTGGCGGTTCTCTCGTAGGCGCCGAGGAAACGGGGATCGTACCCCTGGAAGCCGAAGTTGGCGTTCACCGAAAGGTCCGGCAGGGTGCGGTTCCTGGCGACCCGGCGCTGCAGCTCGTCAACCTGCAGGGTCACCCGCTGGGCGGCGAGTTCGGGACGGCTGGCAAGTGCCCGGGTAAGCGCCTCCCCCTCGGCTATGGTGATGAACTCCCGGATGGGGGGCTCGGAAGTCTCGATGTCGCCGCCACCCTCCAGTTGCAGGCTCTGGCGCAGCACGTCGACCTGGTCCCGCACCGCCCGCTCGGCATCGATGACGTCCTTTTCCCGGGCCGCTGCGCTGAACTCGGCGTTGAGGATCTCCATGGCCGGCAGCACACCGGCCTTCACCCTCCCCCGGGTCTCCTCGAGAATCTTGTTGGCGAGGGCGAGCGAGGTCCGCTTGACCTGCAAAACCTCGCGCAGGTTGTAGAGCCTGAAATAGTCATTACGGACCTGGGCCACGGTGTCGGTGAGCTTGGTCTGGTAACGGGCCAAGGACCCCTCTTTGCCGAACCGGGCGACCTGGATAGTGAGTTCGGTGTTCTCGCGGCCGAAGTTGCGCAGCAGGGGCTGGCTGGCGTTCAGCGTGAGCCCGTTGTTGTAGTAACTGTTCGAGTTGCTGATCCAGCCGGAACTGGCGTTCACCCCGAGCGTGCCGCCGGTGGGGAGCAGCTCGCTCACGCCGGCGCTGGCGGTGAAGGTGTCGATGTTGATCGGCGTGAAGAAAAAGGTCTCGGTCGTGGAGGACCGGCTGTAGTTCACCGAGAGGTTCAGCGCAGGGTCGTAGATCCCGAGGGCACGGTAGATGTCGGCCTGGGCCTGGGCGGGATTGTAGAGCTCGACCTTGAGGTCGAGGTTACGCTGGAAGCTCAGACGGACGGCGTCGTTCAGGGTAAGCCGGACCGGTGCGGGTTCGGCGCAGACCGGCAGGGCCAGCCCCATGAAGAGTGAGCCTGCCAGTACCCCCGCCGCGATGCGTGTCATGGTCATCATGGATCCTTTCCTCAAAAGCCCCTACTCGTAGCGCAGGGCCTCGATAGGGTTGAGCGACGCTGCCTTGCGTGCCGGATAAAAACCGAAGAAAACCCCGACGCCGGCGGAAAAAGCGAAGGCGATAGCGATGGTCTGTACCGAGATGAGGGTCGGCCAGCCGACGATGGAGGCCACCAGTTGGGCGCCCCCCACCCCCAGCAGCATGCCGATGATCCCGCCACAGGTGGTCAGGAGCACCGCCTCGGTGAGAAACTGCAGCATGATGTCCCGCTCCTTGGCGCCGATCGCGATCCTGATCCCGATTTCCCGGGTCCGCTCCGTGACCGATACCAGCATGATGTTCATGATGCCGATGCCGCCCACTACCAGGGAGATGGAGGCCACCGCGCCGAGTAAGAGTGACATGACCCGGGTGGACTGCTCGGACACCGCCAGGAGCTCGGAGAGGTTCCGGATGCTGTAGTCGACTTCCCGGCCGGGACCCACCCGGTGCCGCTGGTTCAAAAGCGCCACCACCTCTTCCTCGGCCTTTTTGAGCGTATCGGCGCTGCGCGCCTCGATCATGATGGCCCCGACCGCGTTCGGGAACTGGCTCCCCAAAAGCTTGCGCTGCGCCGTGCGCAACGGTACGTAGATGACGTCGTCCTGGTCCTGCCCCTGCGGGGACTGCCCCTTGCGCCCCAGGAGGCCGACCACCGTGAAGGGGATCTTCTTGATCCGGATGATCTTTCCGATCGGGTCGGCGGAACCGAACAGGTTATCCGCAACGGTCTGTCCGACCAGGCAGTTCTTCGAGGCGCCGTCCACGTCGGACTGGGAGATGTTGCGACCGGCGACCAGGGTCCAGTCCCGGACCGCGATGATTTCCGGAGTGACGCCGAGTACCACGGTGGACCAGTTCTGGTTGCCGTAGACCACCTGGGCGGAGCCGCGCACGGTCGGTGCCACCTCGGCCACCGAGGGGCACTCGGTGCGGATCGCCTTGGCGTCGTCGTAGGTGAGGCTCTGGGCGCCGCCGGTGCCGCTGCGCATGCCACCGCTGGTCAGGGACCCCGGGAGCACCAGGAGCAGGTTGCTGCCGATACTGGAGATCTGGTCCGAGATCATCTTGCTGGCACCCGAGCCGATGGCGACCATGATGATGACCGCCGCAATGCCGATGATGATCCCCAGCATGGTGAGCAGGGCACGCATCTTGTTGACCCGGAGCGCCCGAAGCGCGATGAGGAGGCTCTGCAGGAAGGTGCTCATGATCCCTCGCCCTCCCCTGACCCGGGACGGGTCGCCCTGTCGCTGCGGGTGTCGGACACGATTAAGCCGTCCCGGAAGACGATCTGCCGACCGGTGAACGCGGCCACCTCGGGTTCGTGGGTCACCATGACGATGGTTATCCCCTGGCGGTTCAGTTCCTGGAAGATCCCCATGATCTCGACCGTGGTCGTGGAATCGAGGTTGCCGGTCGGCTCGTCGGCCAGGATGATGGACGGCTGGTTCACCAGGGCCCGGGCGATGGCCACCCGCTGTTGCTGGCCACCCGAGAGCTGGTTCGGAAAGTGCCCCTCGCGCCCGGCAAGCCCCACCCTGGCCAGGGCCTCCTGGGCGAGCGCGCGGCGCCGACCGGCCGGCACCTGGGCGTAGACCAGCGGCAACTCGACGTTCTCACGCGCCGTGGTGCGCGCCAGCAGGTTGAACCCCTGGAAAACGAAGCCGAGCTTCTTGTTGCGCACCTCGGCCAGCTGGTTCCCCGACAGCTCTCCCACGTTCACCCCGTCCAGAAGGTAAGCCCCGCTCGTCGGTACGTCGAGGCACCCAAGGATGTTCATGCAGGTCGACTTGCCGCTCCCCGAGGCCCCCATGATCGAGACGAACTCCCCGGGAGCCACGCTGAAGGAGACCCCCCTGAGCGCTTCGACCTTCTCCTCGCCCATGGTGTAGACCTTGGCGACCTCCTCGAGACGGACCACCTCGGCCATCTAAAACCTCGGTCCCATGGGCGGCCCCATGCCGGACTTCTTGGCGGTGCTCACCTGCTCGACGACCACCTCGTCACCCTCTTTGAGAGATCCCGATACCAATTCGACGAAGCTGCCATCGGAGATCCCGGTTGACACGAAAACCGGCTCCGGTTGCTGCCCCTTGAGGATATAGACCTTCTGGGTGGGCCTTTTTTGGGCGTCGCGACTGGAACTGGCGGCGGCCGGACCCTGCTTGGAACCGGCTGCGGCTCCGGTGAAAGGGGCTTGCCCCGCGCTGGGCTTCTCGTCCTTCCCCAGTTTCGGTTTGAAGCGCAAGGCCGCACTGGGGAGCTTCAGCACCCCCTCTTTTTTCTGGGTCTGTACCGACACGTTCGCGGTCATGCCGGGCTTGAGACGCAGGTCGCGGTTGTCCACGGCGATCACCGTGACGTAGGTCACCACGTTTTGGTTCACGACCGGGGCGTTTCTGATCTGCACCACGGTCCCGGCGAACTGCTGGTCGGGATAGGCATCGACTGAGAAGGTGGCCTGCTGACCGACCTTGACGCGGCTTATGTCCGACTCGTCGACGCTGGTATCGATCTGCATCTTGGTGAGGTCCTGGGCGATGGTGAAGAGTGTCGGCGTCTGAAAGGAGGCGGCGACCGTCTGGCCCACGTCGACGCTGCGGGATACCACGATGCCGTCCACCGGCGACCGTATGGTCGAATAGGTGAGGTTGGTCTGCGCCTGCTTCAGCGCCCCCTTAGTCTGGACGAGAGAGGCCTGGGCCGCGCTCACCCCGGCCTGCGCCGCATCGTAGGCGGTCTGGGCGGCATCCAGGTCGCTTTGGGCGACGATCCCCTGCTCGAGCAGTTGCTTGTTACGGGACAAGGTACGCTGGGCATCGGCCAGGGTAACCCGGGCCTTGGCCAGATTGGCCTCCGCGCTCAGGACGTTGCCGGTCGCCTGCTGCACCGCGGCACCGAGCAACGCGGGGTCGATCTGGGCAATAGGCTGCCCCTTTTTGACCGGCGAGTTGTAGTCCACGTACAGCTTAGCGAGGGTCCCCGAGACCTGGGTGCCGACCTGGACGGTAACCACGGCATTGAGGGTACCGGTCGCCGAAACGGCGGAGAGGATGCTTCCCCGCTCGATCCTGAGGGTCTTGTACTGCGGTTTGGGGGGCTGCTTCAGGAAGAAGTATCCGGCGCCGCTCAGGACCGCCAGCGCCACCACGATGGCCACGATTTTTTTCACGTGCGACCTCGGCACAGCCAGCAAGGGTCCTGACGCGCTGGCTTGCAAGAAGATAACGATTGCCGACGGCTCCGCTCGCCATGCTTCCCGTTCAGGAAGTCGGCAACGGCGGGCCGGGAGGAGCCTCAGAGAACCTGCGGATACTAGCACAGCGGGTCTCGATTATAAAGGGCGTTTTGCTCCCGGCTGCGCGCCCCTGGTGGCCTTCTGCTTGCCAGTTGCACACTCTGGGCGCCGCCGGCGCTCCCAAATAGAGCCCCGCTCCCCCTTTCCCCTACCGCATCCTCCGTCCCGACATCCTCCGCACGCCTACAAACTCCGGGAAAAAGCTCTCAGGTCTTACAGAAATGTTCATGCATCACATAAATGATTAGGTGTAAATAACTGTATTTGTGTTGTTTTTATATTTTCACTGAAGTAGTATGCCGCAACATTAAAACAAGAGACGGTGGAACGTTACTACGAAGAGAAAGTGAATCCTAATCATTGGAGTAGATCTGCATGCTGAAGAAACTCATAGCCGGACTCGTCTTACTCAGCAGTACCGTATCTTGTCTATCAGCACATGCAGCATCACAAGATGATCCTGTTCCGGTAACTAGTTCAGCACCCCTTCCAGCATCGGAGCCACAGGAAGAAAATCCGGATCTCAGTGTAGCTGACGGTTCCAGCAACCTCGACCTGAAATACATCAAGAGCTATCTGACAGACTCTGCCCAAATTGTCACGATGCCATTTAATTGGGACAAAAAAGACTGGCTTAAATTGGGTCTCGTGGTAGGTGCCACCGGCAGTTTGATGCTGCTGGACCAGAAGATAAAGAACTTTTCCCAGAATAACCAAAGCCAGGTAGCGTCAAAATTTGCCATACTCGGCAACGACCTGGGGAACGGCGCCTACACCCTGCCCGCCGTCGGTTCGTTTTACCTCTACGGGTACCTGGCTGACGACAGCAAGGCACGCAAGACCTCGCTGCTCGCCCTGGAAAGCTTCGCCCTTTCGGGACTCCTCACCTCCGGCCTCAAGGTGTTGGCCGAGCGCCACCGTCCGAGCACCGGCGATCTTCCCACCACCTGGGACGGTCCCCGCATCAGCATGAAAAACCTTTCCTTCAGCTCGGGACACACGGCTTCCTCGTTCTCCATAGCCACCGTTTTCGCGGAACAGTACAAGGACCACGCCTGGGTCCCGCCGGTTGCCTACAGCCTTGCCGCCTTGACCGGGCTCTCCCGGATCTACTCCAATGCCCACTGGAGCTCGGACGTCTTCTTCGGCGGCGCCATCGGGTACTTCATGAGCAAGGCCATCCTGAAACTCCACAAGGATGACGGCAAGGCCGCCAATCACCTGATGATCCTTCCCTCGGTCAGCAAAGAGATGACCGGGGTACGCGTCAAGTACGACTTCTAGCACTCAGGGTGCCGCTGCCTCCCGTACCGCAGCGGCGCCTTTCCCCCTCCCCCCCCTCGCAGTATCTTCATGTGTTCCCCGCAAAACCACCAACCGCTCCCGTTAGTGCCAAGTCGCTGCTGACGCCGCTTGAGCAGGTACCACGCAACGCTCGCCACTCGGTAAGACACAGGCAGTCCTTAGTATTATTAATTGACACCAATTGTTAGCCGGGTAAAATTTCCGAGTCATCGAAAACATCCCAAATACTCGACAAGAAGGAGATAGCTATGGCGTACGAGACCAAAGACTACTCGAAGCTGATCGGCATGACGGGATTCAGCGAAACGCTGCTGCGTAATCACTTCACCCTCTACCAAGGGTACGTGAACAACACGAATACCCTGTGTGATGCGTTGGTCCGCCTGCGCAATGAGGGGAAAGGGGCGACTGCAGAGTTTTCCGAATTAAAGCGGCGCTTTGGTTGGGAATTCAACGGCATGAGGTTGCACGAGTACTACTTCGAGAACCTGGGCGGAAACGGTCAGCTCGGCACCGGCGGCACCCTGGCGACCAAACTCAACGAACAGTTCGGCAGCTACGAGGAGTGGATGCAGGATTTCAAGGCGACCGGCGCCATGCGGGGGATCGGCTGGGCCATCCTGTACCTCGATATCCAGGCGAACAAGCTCCTCAACGTCTGGATCAACGAGCACGACGTGGGGCACCCCGCCGGCTGCGTTCCGATACTCGTTCTGGACGTGTTCGAACACGCCTTCCTTACCGATTACGGACTGAAACGCGCCGACTATATCTCCGCCTATTTCCAGAACATCGACTGGGAGGCGGCCGAAAGCCGGCTTGCCCAGGCCCGCAGTTGACCTGACCTCCCACAAGACCAGCCACGGGCGACTTATTCAAGATTCCGCGCCTTCCGGGGGGAGCGAAAAACTCCCCTGCCATCCTCCAGACTCAGGACGAGACCACATGAAACAGCCGGTTCCCCTGATCCTTATCGCAATCCTGCTGCTCATCGCCACCCCAGTTTCAGCGAGTGAGATCTACGGACTGGGGGGAGTGGTACATTCCACGGCTCCCGACGACCTCTCCTACTCGTGGCAGCTCGAATACCGCCAGGACCTGCACCGGCACTTCGCTGCCGGTGTTTCCTACCTCAACGAGGGGCACTTCAAGGGGCATCATCGGGACGGCTATACCGCACAGTTGTGGACCAGGGCCGAACTCCTCGACTACCGGCTCACCGTGGCGGCCGGCATCGGTCCCTACTTTTTCCTCGATACCACCACGAACACCTCTCCCGGCGGATTCACCGACGACCACGGTTGGAAAGCGATGCTGAGCGGAGCCGCCACCTGGCACCTGGAGAACAACCTCTTGCTGGAATTGCGCAGTAACTGGGTGAAGGGGCACAGCGGATTCAATACGGTGTCGGCACTGGCCGGTATCGGCTACCACTTCGAACCTGCCCTCGAGCCGCTGGACCGCAGAATTGAGCAGCGTCTCGACAACGAGATCACCCTGCTGTTGGGGCAGACCATCGTGAACAGCTTCGATTCGCCGCGTTCGATAGCCGCAGAATTGGAGTACCGGCGTCACCTGTCGCGACACCTGGAATGGACGGTGGCAGGGCTTTACGAGTGGGATAACCGGCTGGTGCGGCGCGACGGGCTACAAACCCAGCTGTGGCTGGCGCAGGAACTTTTGGACGATACCTTGAGCGTGGGTGCTGGGGTGGGGCTCTACTGCAACCTGGGGCACTACGACAGCCCGTTCCAGGGGACGGGGGCGAAACGCTTCCTCTCGGGGGTCCTCGGGCTGACCGGAAGCTACCGGATGACGCCGCACTGGTCGCTGCGCACCACCTGGAGCAGGATCATCACCAGTTACGCACGGGATACCGACGTCATCCTGGGAGGGGTGGGATATCGCTTCTGAAAAAGCAAAAGGGCCCAGCCTGATGGCTGAACCCTTTATAAAACGTTGGTACCGGAGGCCGGGGTCGAACCGGCACGGGTTACCCCGCTGGATTTTGAGTCCAGTGCGTCTACCAATTTCACCACTCCGGCGAGTGTCTGCGGAGTATACCCAATGGTTCTGCCAAGGTCAAGAATGAAATTGGCACTGACTACGGCAAAAAAACATTGACACCACCACCACCCGATGTTATAAACGGTGCTCCTTTGATGGGGCTGTAGCTCAGTTGGGAGAGCGCTTGAATGGCATTCAAGAGGTCGTCAGTTCGATCCTGATCAGCTCCACCATCATACACAACAAGCATCCAAGACCTAAACCTTGGATGCTTTTTTATTGAAAGCAGCAAACCCGCCTCTCATCCAATTGGTATTGACAACGAGATGAGCAGATGGTATAAGATGGAACTTCGATGGGGCTGTAGCTCAGTTGGGAGAGCGCTTGAATGGCATTCAAGAGGTCGTCAGTTCGATCCTGATCAGCTCCACCATCGTCCACCACAAAGCACCCAGTACCCAGGTACTGGGTGCTTTTTTCTTTACTAGTTCCCTTCCCCGCTCCGTATCCGACGAATAACCTCTGGCAGCCAGAAAAATTCCCCAATTGCACTAGAATTAGATGCAGTGCGCCAGCATTGACCTATCCAGCGCGCTTGGTGCCTCTCCCCACGTTCGATGTTCACCCGCACAGCCGGAGGGACTATGAACCAGACTCCCCGAAATGCCTCTACCTGTACCACCACCCTGATCGCCCTGGTGCGCGACTCCCTAAACCAGGTTCGCGCCGTCCTGGACTCCGGCGTCCAGAATGAAACCACCCGGTACCAGATCCTGCAGCTGGAGTTGCTCGAGCAACTGCTGCTCGACCAGGAAGCCCGGCTCAACGCGATCAACCGGGTGCTCGACGAGTTCAACTACACGGTAGCCCACGAGTTGTGTGCCCCCCTGCGCCGCATCAGCGGGTTCACCCGCGAGATCAAGCAGCGCTGGAGCAGCGTGCTCGAAACAGAGGGTACTGTACGACTCGACCAGATACTCGAGTCAGCCCAAAAGATGAACGAACTGATCGATGCCCTTTTGCAGATCTCGCGGCTCTCCCACGTGGAACTGCAGGCTGTAAACCTCGACCTGAGCACCCTGGCCGAGGAGGTCGCCGAAGAGTTCCGGCAGGGCACCCCGCAGCGCCAGGTCACCTTCAGCATCCAGCCGGCCCTGACGGCAACCGGCGATCCGAGCCTGCTCAAGATCGCAATCCGCAAGCTGTTCGGCAACGCCTGGAAGTACACCGCCGGTCGGTCCCCTGCCGTCATCGAGTTCGCAGCGTGCCCCGACGGCAATGGTTTCATGGTGCGTGACAACGGCGTCGGTTTCGACCCCGCCGACGCCGCCAAGCTTTTCCACCCCTTCCAGCACCTGCACGACCAGGACCGGCTGGCCGGCCACGGCATCGGCCTCACCTGTGTGCGGCGCATCATCGAGAGGCACTGCGGCAAAATCTGGGCCTGGGGAGTTCCGGGTAAAGGGGCGATCTTCTATTTCACACTGCAGCAATCCGGCTAAACCAGCCTGTTACTCTCCCTTCACCGTCTCCTTGGTCTTTTCACCTGCTCTTTTCATGGTCTGGCCGGTTGCAGTGCCCGCTTTTTTCAAGGCTTTACCGGTCTTCTTGGCAGCTTTCTTGATCTCATGTCCGGTTTTCTGGCCGGCTTTTTTTATCTCGTGTCCGACACCCTGGTCGGTCCGTTTTACGTCCCGACCGGTGTCCTGGTTTTGTTCGGTTGCGGTCTCTGCACCGCAGGTGAGGGCTCCGGCAAGCACGACGGCCGGAACCAGGGCGATCACTGATTTTACACGCATCGGTACACCTCCTCAGGTATCCTCGTCAGGTTTCCCTCCCCCGGGAAGCAAGGCAGCTTCCCCCTGCAGCGTCAACTGATTTTGCTGCTCCCGCCGCTTGTTGGCGAGATACTCGTTTTTCTCCAGTTCCTTCAGCTGACGCGGATAGCGCGCGGTCAGATCGTACCACTCGCCGATTCTGCGCTCGAAGCGTTCCTTCTCCGGCGTCTTGAGCGCATCCAGAAAACACTCCAGTGCCAGGTAGTAGCGCACCGCGTTTCGCTCCACCGCCCCCCGCACCCCGGTTACCAGGACCCGGTTCCCGTTCGGGCCGGCTACCGTACTGAACCCGACCTTGTCCCGGGCCACCGTGGCGAAGTAACTTTTGATGGCCATGGTGGCAATCGTGCCGGTGCGGTAGGAATAGCTGAAATGGACGAAACTCTTGCCACCGTCGAGCGGCACCGCTTCCAGCCTGATCCGGTGATCCTTGGTTCTCAGCGGCCCCTGGTCTCCCTGGAGGGTCACGTTGAGGTAGTCCGGTTGCTGCGCAACCACGCGAAAGGTGAGCTTGAGCGGGTAGGCATCGCCCGGCGGCTGGTAGTACTTCCTGCCGCTGTACAAGGTCACCAGCCAGGTGCTCCCCGTTTTTTTCGCGGTACAGGCCTTGATGTTGATGTGCAGCGAGGTTATGTCGCACCAGTTTGCCGGTACCGCCAAGGTGTCTTTCACCTGGTGGAACGTGTGGCCGAACACCCCGTACATGTCGACCTCCGCGGTCCCCTTGTTCTCGAAGGACTCGAGGTAAATCGGCGCGCCGAAGAGGTTTTTCTGAAGTTTGGGGGCAACCGACGGATACTTGGCGAGTAGCGCCCGGGCCGCACCGGTTACCGCTTCCTCGGCCGATGCCGGGCTGCCGGTAACAGCGGCGGCAAGGAGCAGGAACAGCAGCATCCCTCTTCGTAGCCAACCCGGCAGGAGGCGTTCCCTGTTTCCTGTCATAGAACCTCCCGGTAGAGCAGCAGATAACTCTCATTGAAAGGTGTGGTACTACCTGTGAACCATAATACTCCCAATTGTGGAAAGCCTTCCATCCCTTTGCTACGAGTCCCCCGGGAAGTAGTGTCAGGCTCGAGACGCAAAAAAGGCCGCTGTCCCTTCTCGGGAAAAGCAACCCTCAAGCGCCAAGGCGCGGGTAGCGCCTGCAGCCTGTTCATCCAGCTTCAGCTGCCGGTTTGCGAAGCAGCGTCGTCCGCTACGACCTTTTGCGGGTGGATGAGATCCGCGCACAGAGAAATCAGGATGGCAAAGAGGACCGGCCCCAGGATAAGGCCGAGGATCCCGAGACTGAAAACACCACAGATGGCGCCAAGTACGATCGCCAGAACCGGTATGTCCCCCGTGGCGCCGATGGCCAAGGGTCGGATTGCGTTGTCGGCCAGGCCGACGAACAATACGCACCACAGCGCCAGGAGCCCCGCCTTCAGGTAGGCACCGTTCAGGGCGATGAGCGCCACCAGCGGGACCCAGACCACACCGGTACCTACCACCGGGATGAGTGCGGCAACCGCGGTGAGGGCCCCACAGAGAACCGGGGCCGGGACCCCTGCCACGAAGTAGCCCAGGCCAGCGGTTACCCCCTGGACGCAGCAGGTCAGGATGGTCCCCACCGTGACCGAGGTGGTGATGGAGCGGATCTGGTTCACGTAGCGGTGTGCAGTTGCAGGATTGGAGGCGAATCGGTCGATCGCCGCGGAAACGGTGCGTTCGCCATCGCGATAGATGAAAAAGAGGATAAAAAGGGCAACTGCCAGGGTGAACAGCAGGTCCGCCAGGCTGCGTGCGGTGTTGGTGGCCAGTTGGATCAGAAACGCAGAAGAGGCAGCAGCGGCCTTGGCTCCGATCCCTTTCAGGTCTACCCCCAACCTGTCGGTGAGCGAGGTGAGCCGGTCCACCAGGGGGAGATGGCTTATGGTATTGGCGCCAGTGCGGGCAAATTCTCGAACCAGCTGCTCGGCCTCGCGGTACCAGTCGCTCGCGTTGATGACGACGGTGGTGATGAAGGCCGCCAGGGGGAGGATGAAGCAGATGGTCACGATAAAGACCATCAAGCCGGCAGCTTTTCCCGGCCGTTCCGGAAAGTGCTTCAGTATCCGGTTGTAGTGCGGCAGCGTCGCGATACCGATGATGAGGGCCCAGGCGAGCGGCGCGGCGACCGGCATGGCGAGAAGTCCGATCACGGCGATAGCGGCGATGGTGAAAAACGCAGCAAGAAAGCTCTGGTAGATCTTGTTATCCATTAAGGGCACCTGTCCTCTTTTGGTAGGGATGCGCTCCCCTTCCGGGACCGCTGGCGAAGCAGCACAGCAGCACGGGGAGACCAACGGTCACCTGGTGGCTCCCTGCCCTCGGGTAACCTCAGGCGGGAGTTTCCAGGATAGCTCGGGTCAGCGCCCGGAGTTCGGCGTCTCGAGTTTGCGAACGTCGGACGGCGTCGTGGGAGGCGCGCCCGGGGGCTGTACCGACTGCTCGGTCTGAAACGCCGGCTGATTGCCCCTTTTTTCGTTGGTGAGTTGGGGGGCCTCTTCGATGACCTGCCAGTTTTTCCCCAGAGGGATGGCGATCGGCTTGGCCGGTACCATGGGGGGCGCAGCAGGTTTGGCGGCCTGGCTGGTCGAGCACGCTCCGAGCAGAACCACTACGGCAAGAACTGACAAAGACTGGAGGATATATTGGGATTTCATGTCATCTCCTTGGTTGAAGCTCGGCAGCAGATATGGGATCCACGTGGACCCTCATGGCAAAGCATACCAAGGAGAGACTATTATTAAAAGCCTGACGGTAATAATTGCTGCAAAATGTCACGAGCATCTTGTGCTCATAGCCATCCAGCCTGACCAAAAACGATACGGGCAGCATCCTGGCTGGAAGAACGAAGGACGGTATTCTCTCAGACCCCGGTGAATTCTTCGAGAGGCCGCACGCTGTAACCTTCCAGGTTCGGCTCAAGTACGGAAGGTTCGATTGTCGCGTTGATTTCAGGTTCGTCAAAGACGATGCGTGCCGAGGTTAGTCCTGTTTTGATCTCGATGGATTCGGGGAAAGCCACCCCATTTACGTTGCGGTAGTCGTGAAATTCTGCCAGGTCCCCTGCGGGAGAGATCTTTCGCTCGATCAGGCCGAACTTGTCGTAGCGGATCCGGTCCCCGCTTGCCGCCAGGATCTCCTGCCCGTACTGGTCCGGAGCGGTGTCCTCCTGGTGCGCCACCACCCACTTGAAAAGTGCAAAGCTTCTGAACATCGCATTGGCTGGCAGTTCGGAGGTGCGTCCCTGGTAGGCGGTCTGCCGGGCGGGTACCAGGCAGGTGAGGCGATCTCCGTCGCTGAAAACCTCGAGCACCGTGAGACCGAAAGGAGAAAGGACGGCGACATGGAAACGGTCAGGGTAGCGGAACACCAGGTAGCCCCGGCCGCTGGTGCCGCGATCCCCATATTTCATGGAGAGTGACACCGAGGATTGCAGGGTTTCCAGCTGCCGGCCCGGAACCAGCCCGGTTAAAGGTTTCGGCACGGCGGCACAGGCTGTCAGGGCGATAGCCGCCAGCAAGACGCCGAGGCAACGAACGAACGAGAGGGGAACGAACCTAAAGGACACCAGAGAACCTCACAAGGCGCGGCAGATGTACGGCATGCAACCGTCGGAGTTCCTATTTACCTGACCGGTACGCCACATTCAAGTACTGATTGCGCAAAGTCTGCAGTCTCGACCCTGGATTCCCCCGTTTGACGCCTCGGGCAACTTTCGAAGTTGGCCTGGACCCGACTCAACGGCGTCAGTAACTGTGCAATTCGATGTACTCGGCCATACTGCGCACCGACCGGAAAACCTGCGAGGCGACCGCGGCATCGGGAATCACCACACCGAAGGCATGTTCCATCCCCGTAGCCAGTTGCAGGATATCGACCGAATCCAGTCCCAGCCCCTCGCCGAACAGGGGGACATCCGGCTCAAGGTCGTGCACGGTAAGCCCCTCGCTGCGCAGCGTGTTGATGATGAAGTTTTTAACCTGGTACATGAGTTCTTCACCCATCACGTCCTCCCGTTAACTCCTTTCCCGGCACTACCTGACCCTTCAGCCGCGCCCCTTCAGAACCTGCAGTCACCCTGCTTGTCGAAAGACTCGTGGACCTCGAACAGGTTACTGCCAGTGGTGCCGCAGTAACATTAACCCTTATTAACCACCGTAACTTTATACTGTAACGTACCGGAGCTGTCAAACGGGGAGAGTGTTTTCCGGGGTGTCTTAAGAATGGAAGTTGGGCCAGCCTGGGCAGAAAACGAGGCTAAGACATAAATCCAGATCGGGACGGCGAGCAGCATCCAGAGATGTCACCAGCAGTGACTTTAAGGAAGGAAGGATCAGAGCAGACAAGGAGACGGGAAATGCGCAGCTAGCTTTCGACACGAGCCATGTCCTTTACCACGAACCGGCCACAGGCAAAGCAGAGCACCCCTGACAATGCCATGGCAAGCGGAGTGATCAAGAGGGCACTGCGCAGGTTCCAGAGGTCGGAAAGCCACCCGAGGATGGAGGGGGAGAAGGCGTCTCCCAGGGCATGGATGAAGAAGATGTTCACCGCGAAGGCCATGGCCCGCATGGTAGGTGGGGTCACGTTGATGATCACCGTGTTGAGCGGGCCGGTGTTGAGAAAGAGGAAGAATTCCGCTACGAAGATGGCGCCCAGGCAGGATTTCAGGTCGGGCGCCAGGATGGCCCAGGCGGCAAAGGGGGTGCCGATCAAAAAGCCCCAGCCGGAAACGTGCAGGTATCCGGCCGGGCTCTTTTTCTGCCAGCGATCTCCCAGCCACCCCCCCGCGAGGGTGCCGAGGATGCCGGCCAGCACCGTGATACCGCCGAACAGGGTGTTCCCCTTGGCCACGTTGAGACCGTGGGTGCGGTTTAGAAACGAGGGGATCCACTGGGCGAGGCCGCCGATGGCGAAGGTCATCGCAGCCATGGCCAGGGTATTAAAGACAAAGGAGCGGTTCCGGAACAGGTCGAGGTAACTCCCCGAACCCTCGGCGGGGAGGTCCGTCCCGGAATCGGGTGCGCCGTGCGCCGAGGCGGCAGGAGTGCGTGGCGGGGTGCGCAAGAGCGCGATGGGGAGCGCCAGGGCGAGCCCCGGCAGGCCAACCATGAGAAAAGCGGCATGCCAGCCGAACTTTTCACCCAGGATCCCGCCTAAAAGGTAGCCGAGCGCGCTGCCGACCGGAATCGCCACGTAGAACCAGGAGAGGATCTCGCCGCGCCGCTCCTTGGGGAAGTAATCGGCGATGAGACCCGGCGAGACGGTACCGAAACTCGCCTCCCCTACCCCGACCGTGGCACGCGCGGCCAGGAGCGTCCGGTACCCGGGGGCGAGACCGGCCAGGGCGGTGGCCAGGCTCCAGACCACCAGGCCGCTGGCGGCAAGTTTCACCCGGCTCCAGTGATCCCCCAGCCAGCCGAAAAGCGGCGCGAGCATCATGTAGCTCAGCATGAAGGCGCTCCCCAGGAAACCAAGAGCCGTGTCGGAGAGGTTCAGATCGGCCTTGAGCAGCGGAAAAACGGCGAAGAGTACCTGCCGGTCGATGTAGTTCAAGAGGTTCACGGCCAAAAGCAGTCCCAGCACGTAGCGGCGGTAGTTTTGCGAGATGGTTTCTGCTGGCATGCGTCCTCCGTCTTCCGATGTCCTTACAACTCTTCCACCGCCCGGCGCGCTATCTCCACGATCTCGGCCGGTTCTTCGAAGCGGAAGGTAAGCGGTGCGCCGAAGCGGACCGAGATGGTACCGCTGCGGGGGAAACTCGCTTCGGGCGGCAGCACCTCGTCGCTCCCCCTGATCTTGATCGGCACCACCGGGAGCCCCAGCTCCTTCACCATGATGCCGAGCCCCAGCTGAAAGGGTTGCATCGTGCCGGTCCGGGTGTGGGCGCCTTCCGGGAAGATCAGGATGTTGATCCCCGCATCGGCGAGCCTCCCCATGAACCTGAAGGCGGCGCTGAACCCCTGCTGCTGGGGTAGCGGAAAGAGGTTGAAGAACAGGGTACCGTACTCGAAGGTGAAACGCCTCCAGAGTCGGTTCAGGCCGTGGTAGTCGCCGAAAAAGAACTCTGCCCAGGCAGCGGTCGCGGTACTATAGCGAAGCTCGGGCGGAAGCGCAAACATTACCGATGGTTGGTCGAAGTACCCGAGGTGGTTCGCAATGAAGAAGACCGGACCCTTGATCTGGGACAGGTTCTCGCGTCCCTGCACCTCGAGTCGGGCGAAGCTGCGGTACAGGGGATAGTGGAAAACGCGGTCCCAGAAGCGGCGCATCCCCCGGGCCCAGGGCGCGTTGGTCCAGAACCGGTAGTGGTTTTTCCGGGAGAGCTTCTCGCGTTTTTCGATGATCCGGCGCACGTCGGAGACCCGGGACTGGGGACCGATCTGCGAGTCGTCAATATCGAGCCGGTACTCCTGTTCCAGAAAGTTCACCAGCTCCAGGCGGGCGATGGAGGTAAGCCCCAGGTCGGCGACCACCAGCGAGTCCTCGCGGATCTGCGCCACCGGCGTTCCGGTTACCTTGGCCAGGAGATTGACCAGGCTGTCCCGCGACCCGGTGGCTGCCCCCTCTTCGGCCCCCTGCTTGATCGCCTCTTTCACTGCGAACTTCTTGATCTTCAGCGTGGTGGTCTTGGGGAATTCCGGCTCTTTCCAGACGGTGTAGCCGGTTATCTGGTGCATCCCGTCGAGACCTTTGTTGGCCTGGGCGATGATGGCGTCCGGAGTGGTACCCGAATGGTCCAGGAGGAGCACGGCATGCACCTCCTCCCCACCGCCCCGGTCCAGGCCGATCACGCAGGCTTCCTTCACTCCCGCCACCTTGTTGAGCACCGCCTCAACCTCGTCAGGGTAAACGTTCACCCCTGCCCCGGTGACGATCAGTTCCTTCTCGCGCCCCTTGATGGTCAGCCAGCCGTCCGGGCCGATCTCACCCAGGTCACCGGTCTTGAACCAGCCGTCGGCGCTGAAGGCGGCACGGGTCGCCTCCTCGTTTTGGTAGTAGCCGGGGAACACGTTAGCGCCGCGAGCCAGCACTTCCTTGTCCTCGATTTTCAGCTCCACCCCCGGCAAGGGTGGGCCGACCGATCCGGGCACCTGGCGCTGCATGGTGTTGACGCAGAGCACCGGAGCGGTCTCGGTCAGCCCGTACCCCTCCAGGACGGTAAACCCCATGTTGAACCAGAAGGCGAAGAGCTCCGGGGATAGCGGCGCGCCGCCCGAGACGAAGACCGTGAAGTTGCGCCCGAATTTGCGCTGCACCGGGTAAAAGAGCAGCTTGCGGGCCTGCATCGAGGTCCCTTCTGCGAACCGGGACAGCTTGGCGAAAACACCTGCCAGGTGCTTCTCGGCAAGTTCCCGCTCGATGCTCGTTTTTAACAGCTGCATGAGCCTGGGGACCGACATGATGACGTAGACGTCTTCCTCGGCCAGCGCCTCCAGGATCGCTGACGGCTTGAGCGCGCCCAGGTAGATCACCGTGGCACCGCGGTAGAGCGGGGTGAAGAATCCACCCATCTGTTCGAACATGTGGGACAGCGGCAAAAGGGAAAGAAACGAGAACTCCGGCGTGATGATGGGCACCTGGCTGTTGATCTGCACGATGTTGGCCGCCAGGTTCCGGTGGGTGAGGATCACCCCCTTGGGGTTCCCGGTGGTCCCCGAGGTATAGATGAGCTGCGCTATGTCGTCGGGTTTGGGTTCGTTGATAAGGGAACTGGGGGGCAACTCGGGGAGCAGAAACGGCAGGTGTTCCAAAAGCAGGGTGGTGCCGGCGGCGATCCGTTCGACCTTGAACCTGCTCTGCAGCACGAGCTTCGCATCGGTCAGACGCCGGATGCTGTCGGCGCGTGCCAGGTCCGACATGAAGTCGACCGGCACCGCGATGGCACCCCGCACCAGGATCCCCCAGTAGGCCACCCCCCACCAGGAAGAGTTGGGCCCCCAGAGCACCACCCGATCACCGGGTTGCACCCCTTGCTGTTCGAGCAGGCTGGCCATCCTCAGGGCAAGATCGTAGCAGTCTCGATAGCTGGTGACAAACCTGCGGATGCCGGTGCGGTTGATAAAGGCCGTTTTGTTGCCGAGCCCAGGAAAGGTACGGAAAAGATCTATCAGGGTCTGCATACCTGTCACTCCTTGTGCCACCCAGCCGCCAACCTACCCGATGCATGCCGGGAACTCTCTCAAAGGCACCCGGATCCGGTCTGAGTCACCCTCGGTCCGGTTCGCAGCAAGGATAGCAGCAAAACTGAAAATATCAGATTTTATGATAAGCTCATGCCGTTACATTTGCATGGACTAATATCATTTACGACTCTGTCCCCCACATCACTGTGCCAGTCCCTGAGGTTTTCCCGCTGTTTCAGTAACGAACGAGGCTCTCGGCTGTGCGGACTCACCCATCTCCCCTTCGCTCTTCTGGGTCAGGGGTGCACCAGAGGAGTCGGACCAGCTTATGGAGACGCTATGCCCCCGATGACGCGGTTAGTTTCAGCGCTGCTTTTTTTACTGGTAACCGGCCTGTTAGTCGCGCCGGCCTCCCAGGCCGGCGCCCCACCAGGTCTCGACGCGGAGGCGGCCCGGGGGGCATCCCCTGTGCACCGCGGCGCAGAACCGGCAGTGTCCCCACGCAAAACGGAGTCGGCCGACCAGCCGGGGAGGGCGTCCTTGCAAAGCACTCCCCTCCCCCCTTCCCCGCCGGCGTTCAGCTGGCGCCGAATTGCTGCCGAGCAAGACACAGCCGTAGGCGCGGCGTCCCCGGCACCGGCACAAGGGACAACCGGCGGCTCCACGGTTCTCGATTGGGACAGCGGCGCCGGAAGAAGTTACCTGATTCCGGGTATCGAACTCCCGAGTTTTCTGGTGCTCCTCAACCTCTACGACCGCAGTTTCCTGCACACCAAAACCCAGGAAGGAAGCAGTACCTACGACAGCAACCCCTCCACCATCTGGCAGCACCTGAGAAAGCAGAACTGGACCTTCGACCGCGACCCGTTCAACGTCAACCAGATTGGGCACCCCTACCAGGGGGCCACCATGTACGGCATAGCCCGGTCCGCGGGCCTCAACTTCTGGGAGTCCCTTATCTACAGCAACCTGGGAAGCTTCACCTGGGAGATGGCCGGAGAGACCAGCCGCCCCTCGATAAACGACCTGATCACCACCGGCAACTCCGGCAGTCTTTTGGGGGAAGCACTTTTCCGCATGTCCCAATTGGTACTGCAGGAAGACGCGCCGCGCCCGGATGCCTGGCACGAGGCCGGCGCGGCCCTGCTCTCTCCGCCGACCGGGTTCAACCGCTGGGCCTTCGGGGAATGGTTCAAGCCGATCTTTCCCAGCCACGACCCTGCGCTCTTCTGGCGGACCCGCCTGGGGGCGAGCGTCAGCGGAAATGGGCGGCAGGCGGCGGTACTGGATTTCCAGATGTCCTACGGCCTGCCCGGCAAGCCCGGGTATACCTACCGCCGCCCCTTCGATTACTTCGATTTCCAGATAGGTGGCCTCTCCGAGGCACAGAACCCGATCAGCTACGTACTCCTGCGCGGCCTGCTGGTCGGCCGGGACTACCACGTCGGCGAGAACTATCGCGGCATCTGGGGGATCTACGGCGGCTACGACTACCTGTCGCCCACCAATTTCCGGGTCTCCACCACGGCACTCTCCCTGGGAACCACCGGGCAGTACTGGATGGCACCGGCCATCGCCTTGCAGGGTACGGTCCTTGGTGGCTTCGGGTTCGGAGCGGCCGGCAAGACCCCGGTGGATCTCGGCATGCGCGACTACCATTACGGCGCGACACCCCAGGTCCTGCTGGCCTTGCGCATGCTCTTTGCCAACAGGGCCGCACTGGAATTGATCGGACGCGGTTACTACGTAAGCGGTACCGGTTCCGACGATGCCGAGGGGTACGAGCAGATCGCCCGGATCAACACCGGCTTCACGGTACGGGTGTTTCGCCGTCACGGTATCGGGCTGCAATTCGTGGAGTCGCTGCGCTATGCGCACTATGGATCCCTGCCACGCAGCAAGCAAGCCGATGGAACGATAAGCCTGGTCTACACCTTCCTCGGTGATTCCCACCTGGGAGCGGTCGAGTGGCGGGACCTGGGGAGCCGGTAACCACGCGCCGGCAGCGTGCCAGCTGGCAGGGAAGCAGGATGGCTCCCTGCACTGAGTTGCGCATCGGGGCAGTTTTCTGCGAAAATAGAGCAGGTAGCGCCTGCTCCGGACGAACGAACTTTCAAGAACTGCCCGGCCTCCTCGCGCTGCCAGGATGGAGGCTCACCATGAAACGTATCACCACGCTCGCCCTGTTACTGGCACTCCTGGCCCAGATCTCTGGCTGTATCATCTGGCCCGGGTACTACGATGACGACGGATACTACGGCCACCGCCACTACTACGAGCACGGACGCCACGGAGAGTGGCACGACCGCAGGTACTGAGAGTTCCGCGTTCCTCTTCCACCGTCTCTTCTCGAGGCGCAATCGCCCCCCTCCCTACAGGTCTAGGCATCACCCCCAAAGGCTCTCTCCACCCGTTTTTCATCCGCCACGCGGATCACCCCAGATAGGGTAACAAGGACGCATTTAAGGCAGCCGATCCTGAACCAGGTCGGCAATCTGTGCAACCATGACGGTAGATTAGCTAGTTATCGACTCCGTTTGTTTGGCATTGCGTATGCTATGAGGTAAAATACCAGAAGCGCAACGGGTCCCACGGTTGCCTGATACAGTGCGACCGGTTGACAAGGAGGCACTATGAGAAGAATTCTGACAGTAACGCTAACTATTCTCGTTATGACAGCGACCCTGGTCCAGGCGTCCAGCAACTTTTCGTTCAGTATCAACGTGGGCGGCCCGCCCGTGGTGATCGAACAACCACCCGAATTCCTCTATCCGCCTGAACTCGGTTTCGGCGTTGCGGTGGGGGTTCCCTACGACATGTACTACCTCGGTGGCATTTACTACATCTACCGCGGCGGCGGCTGGTACCGCACCTCGCGCTACGGTGGCGACTGGATAAGGGTGCGGCACCGCGAGCTCCCCTACGAGTTGCGCCGCTACAAGGTCAACCGGATCCACGAATACCGTGACCGCGAATACCGCGTGTACTCGCGGGACCGGGAAGGGTACCGGGGCAGATACTTCCGGCCCGACCGTGGGCGCATTGAAGATCGTCGCGGACCCGAGCGGCATGAAGGGCGCCCGGAGCGCGGCGGCGAGTATAGGGGCGGCGGCGAACATAGGGGCGGTGGCGAACACAGGGGCGGTGGCGAGCAGCGCGGCCATGGTCCGGAGCGCGGGGATGAGCGCGGCCGCTGACCGCTGAAGTTAAGGTAAACCCGAAGAGGTCGGGCGTGGCATAACCTGCCGCCCCGCCCTCTTTTCACTTCGCAAAAAAACGGTTGCACTGCGTCAACGTCCTTGACCTTCTCCCCGCGGAAGGATTATATGGATAGCTCCATATTCCACATGACGAGGCGCACATGAAAGGTGAAAGTCTGTTGCAGGCCATCGGCTCTACGCCGCTGGTGGAGATCGGCTCCCTCTCCAGCCTCCCGGCCGTCAGGATCCTGGCCAAGCTGGAAGGTAACAACCCCGGAGGCTCCGTAAAGGACCGCCCGGCCCGCCAGATGATCCTTGCTGCCGAAGCAAGCGGAGAACTGACCCCTGACAAGGTGATACTGGAGCCTACCTCGGGCAACACCGGCATCGCCCTCGCGATGATCGCCGCGGCCCGCGGCTACCGGATCAAGTTGGTTATGCCGGCCTGTGTCAGCGTCGAGCGCCGCAGCGTGCTGGAGGCCTACGGAGCCGAGATCGTCCTCTCGCCCGGGTGCGAGGCGACCGACGGTGCCATCCGGTTGGCCCACAAGATCCTCGCCGAGGACCCGGACCGCTACTACATGCCCAACCAGTACTCCAACCCGAACAACATCCTGTCTCACTACTTAACCACCGGCCCGGAGATCTGGCAACAGACCGGCGGAGAGGTGACCCACGTGGTGGCGGGGATCGGCACCAGCGGCACCGTCATGGGGCTTTCCCGCTTCTTCCGGGAAAAGAAACCCGAGGTGCAGGTGGTGGCGGTCGAGCCGGTGCTGGGGCACAAGATCCAGGGGCTCAAGAACATGCAAGAAGCCATCGTTCCGGCCATCTACGATCCGGGCGCCTACCACCACAAGCTGGTGGTGCAGGACGACGACGCCTTCGAAACCGCGCGGCTTTTGGCCAGCAGGCAGGGGATCTTCTGCGGCATGTCCGGCGGAGCCGCGGTTTCCGGGGCGCTGCGCCTGGCCCGTGAGCTCTCTTCGGGTACCGTGGTGGTCATCGTTCCGGACCGTGGCGACCGCTACCTGAGTACCAACCTCTTCAAATCCATGTGCGCCGAATGTCCCCCCTAAAGACCGGGGGAGGCCTCCCCTCCCCCAACCGCGCCACACCGCTTAAATCCGCAGCTACCTTCGAGGAGTTTTCATGGGCAACATCCTGATGCTATTTCTGGCGCTCGCCATCATCCTTTTCGGCGCCACCGTCTTTACCAACGGCCTTGAGTGGTTCGGCAAGAAACTTAACCTCTCCGACGGCGCCGTGGGGAGCATCTTTGCCGCCATCGGCACCGCCTTGCCCGAGACCCTGGTCCCGATCATCGCCATCATGTTCGGCACCAAGGAGGCCGGTCACGCTATCGGCGTCGGAGCCATCATCGGCGCACCCTTCATGCTGGGGACCCTGGCGCTGTTCATCAGCGGCCTTGCCGTCATCTTCAACCGGAAAAAGCGCGACGACTACCCGACCATGCGCGTCGACCCCGTGGTCATGCGCCGCGACATGGAGTACTTTCTCTCGCTGTACTCCCTGGCGATCCTCTGTACCTTCCTCACCCATCCGATCCTGAAGGTATTCATCGCCATGACGCTCTTCATGTGCTACGGCGCCTACGCCCTGAAGACCATCAAGGGAACCCAGAACCACGTGGTGGAAGAGGAAGATCTCGACCCCTGTTACTTCGCACCCAAGTCTCACGACCCGCACTTCGCCCTGATCCTCTCCCAGGTCCTCAGTTCGCTGTTCCTCATCGTCTGGGGATCCTACATTTTCGTCGAGAAGGTCCAACTCCTTTCGAACGAAATGGGTATCTCCCCGTTCATCCTCTCCATGATCATTGCCCCCATCGCCACCGAACTTCCCGAGAAGTTCAACAGCGTCATCTGGATCAACAAGGGAAAGGACACCCTGGCCATCGGCAACATAACCGGCGCCATGGTCTTCCAAAGCTCGGTTATCACCGCGATAGGCATCATGATGACCCCCTGGCAGCTGAACCATGCCGCGTTCGTCACGGTACTGCTGACCTTCGCCTCCATCGGCCTTGCCTACGCGCAGTTGCGCATCAAGCGCTCGCTCACCCCGGTCACCCTCCTGGCCGGCGGCGTCTTTTACGCCCTGTTTCTGGTCCTCATCTATCTCGGCAAACTCTGATACCGGCACCACCTTTGCCGCCGGTCGGGCCACCAGGACCCTGACCAGCGGAGATCTCCTCCCCCGAAACCTGACAAAACAGCCCCCCCGCCCCCTGCCTCACTATGCTCACCCGCGCCGCCGACCCTTCCCGTGCGGCCGCATCGGATTTTTCCTGCTTTAGTTTTAATTAGTTGTGCCGATACCAAGAGGTAGGTTTTCCGGCCTGAGGTAACAACGGCACACCTAGCCGGCGAGAAGCCCGCCAGGATAGTGCCTGATTCGTGAGAGGTGGTATGCAGTTTTGGCCCGAAAGAGCCGGCCGGCGGACTCCCCCGCTGGGACAGACAGCGGGAAACCCGGTACCTGAGCAACCCGGTACGCCCCCCCCTGACCCGGGAACCGCAGTCCCGCGCCGAACGACGGACGGAGGCGGAAGCCTTCCGCCGAGTGCGGTCCTGGTAACCGACCAGGACACGGTAGTCGGCATGTGTTCGCCTGCGGCTGCCGCGCTGTTCGACAGCACGGCCCACGGGCTGGTCGGCCGGACGCTGACGGAGTTGCTGGCCCCCGCCTCGGCAGCGCAGGCCCCGTCCCTGCAGCACTTCATGGACCAGGCGCTACGTTCCGGAAGCTGCTGCGCGGAGGTGCGCCTTGCCTCCCCGGCTGCCGGCGGTACGCTGCGGGCAACCATCACCCCTTTGGCAGGCGGCTCCCCCCTCCCCCAATACTTTCACTGGCTCATCGAAACAACCGCGTCGCAGCACGCTGAAAGTGACCGCCGGGTGCAGGCCCTCCTGGAGGCGATGCCGCACCCGGTCTACCTGAAGGATGCCAGCGGCAATTTTTGCGACTGCAACGAGCATTTCACCGGCTGCCTGCACCTCCCCCGTACGGAGATTCTCGGAAAGCTCCCCAGCCAGCTCGACTCGCGGGAGGTGGACATCGTCAAGGCGTTGGAAGCCGCCTGTCCGAGTCGCGATCCGCGCCTCCCCGGCACCTTGCAGTCGGTACGGCATACCACCGGGGGAACCAGCACCCTCTTTTTCATCGAAGTGCCGCTGCTGGACGACAACGGGGCCGAATACGGCCTGGTGGGGATCATCGCAGACCTGACGGAGCAGACCCTGGTCAAAGAGGAGCAGCAACTCCAGGCGACCATGCTCGAAGACGAGATCGCCAAGCACCAGCAGGTCGCCGAGGCGCTGCGCCAGCGCGAGAAGATGCTCTCGCTGGTCATCAACGCCGTTCCGCAGAACATCTTCTGGAAGGACACCAACCTGGTCTACGCAGGGTGCAACGACGCCTTTGCGCGTGCCGCCGGCCTTTCCTCGCCCAGCGAAGTGGTCGGAAAAACCGACTTCGACCTCCCCTGGTCACGCGAGGAGGCCGAGGGCTACCGCCGCGACGACCGCGAGGTCATGCGCCTGGACCGCGCCAAATACCACCTGACCGAAACCCAACTGCAGGCAGACGGGTCGCAGGTCATCGTGGACACCACCAAGATCCCCCTGCACGGCGACAGCGGCTGCGTCGTAGGTGTACTGGGCGTCTACGAGGACATCTCCCAGCGCACCGAGGTCGAGCGCAGGCTCAAGGAGAGCGAGGAGCGCCTCAGTGTCATTTTCGAGGCCTCCCAGGTCGGTATCGTCCTGGTTTCCCCCGACGGCAGGATCAGCTTCGCCAATCGCCGGATGGCGGAGATGTTCGGGGTCTCCTTGGCTGAGCTTCTGGGGACCAGCTACCTTACCTGGCTGCACCCCTCAGAAGAGGACGAAGGATCCACCCTCACGGCCAGGATCATCAGCGGGGAACTGGCCTCGGTGGCAGTCGAGCGCCACTACCGGCGCCGGGACGGCAGCGATTTCTGGGGATACCTCTCAGGGCGACGCCTGGAAAACAGTGACGGTTCGTTGCGGGCCCTGGTCGGTTGCATTGCCGACGTCACCGAGCTCAAGGCATCCCAAAGCGCTCTACAGCGTGAAAAGGAGCGCCTTGCCGTGACGCTGCGCTCCATCGGTGACGGGGTCATCACCGTGGATACCGCCGGAAAGGTCGTGCTGCTCAACCGGGTGGCAGAAGAGCTCTGCGGGTACCACCAGGAGGAAGTTGCCGGCCTGCCGCTGGACCAGGTGTTCCGGGTCATCGAGGAGCGCAGTCGAACCCCCAAGGCGAATGCCATAGCACGGGTGCTTGGCACCGGGGAGGTCGTCGAGCAGTCCGGAAACGGGGTGCTGGTAGCGCGCGACGGCACCGAACGGATTATCGTCAGTAAGACCGCGCCCATCCTGGACCGCAACCAGGCGATACCCGGGGCGGTCCTGGTCTTCAGCGACATCACCGAGCGGCGCGGCATCGAGGAGGAGCTCTTCAAGGCCCGCAAACTGGAGTCCCTGGGGATCCTGGCAGGAGGCATCGCCCACGACTTCAACAACCTCCTCACCGGGATCATGGGCAACATCGCCCTATCCCGCGCCACACTTCCCGACGAGCACCAGGCGGCGGCCTTCCTGGACCGGGCGCGCAAGGGTGCCGAGCAGTCCAAGGCCCTCACCCAGCAGCTGCTTACCTTCTCGAAGGGTGGTGCGCCGGTGAAGAAACTCACCTCGATCAGCCAGGTGCTCACCGACTCGGCGACCTTCGCGCTCAGGGGTTCCAACGTGCGCTGCGATTTCGATATCGCACCCGATCTCTGGTCGGCCGAGATCGATACCGGACAGATGAGCCAGGTGATCAGCAACCTGGTCATCAATGCCGATCAAGCCATGCCCGAGGGGGGCACCATCCTGATCCGGGCCGAGAACGTGCTCCCTATGGATGAAGAGGACCGCCAGCACCGTATCAGGATCACCTTCAAAGATACCGGGACCGGCATCAGCAAAGAAGACCTGAGCCGGATCTACGATCCCTACTTCTCCACCAAGGCGACCGGCAACGGTCTCGGGCTCGCCACGGTGTACGCCATCATCAAGAACCACGACGGTGAGATCAAGGTATTTTCCCGGCGCGGCCACGGCACCACCTTCGCCATTACCCTCCCTGCGCAGGATGAGGCGGTACCCGAGGTGCCGGTGCAACAGCCCAGCGCTGAAACGCTTGCGGCAAACGGCGGAGGGAGAATTCTCCTCATGGACGACGAAGACGCCATCCGCGAGATGGCCAAGGCGGCGCTCGCCATGTTTGGCTACCAGCCGGTAGTGGTGTCGGACGGAGAGGAGCTGTTGGAGGTCTACCAGAAGGATCTGGCCGGCGGCCAGCGTTTCGACGCGGTGATCATGGATCTCACCATTCCCGGTGGGATGGGGGGCAAGGATGCCGTGAAAAGGCTCCTGGAGATCGATCCGGACGCGGTGGCCATTGCCTCGAGCGGCTACTCGGAGGACCTGGTGATGGCGAGGTACCGGGAGTTCGGGTTTTCGGGGGTGGTCTCGAAGCCGTACTCGCTGCACGACCTCGAGGTAACGCTGAAGGAGATCATCGCCCGGAACAAAGGGTAAGCGTGGCAGGGCAAAGAACCGCTGCTTTCGCCTCTTGTGCACCAGCGTACCACGAGGTGGGACGGGAGCGGCAGCGCAACCTAGCTGCACCACGGAATAAAAAAAAGCCGCCTTTATCAGGGCGGCTTTTTTCTGGTCTGGCAGGAATTAGGCTACGGTCTTGGCCTTGGGACCTCTCGGCTTGGCGGCCTTGGGCGGCTTGACCGCCTTGGTCATTTTAGCCGGTTTTGCTTCGGCAACCGGCTTTGCCTGTTTGGCGGGTTTGGCAGCCTTGGCGGCTTTAGCCGGAGCGCCCTTCTTGGCCTCGATATTGGCCATGCGCACTTCCCGTGCCTTGGCGAGGTTGTCCGCGAGCCCGCGGTCCTGGGCCATCTTGCGGCGGGCCTCGGAGTAGTTCTTAGCGGAAAGCGCCTGCTTGCTCGGGATGCCGAACTGTTTCTTGTACTCGCCCGGCTTCATGCCATGGGCGGTGCTCAGGTGACGCGCCAGAGTCTTGAACCCGCCTTTGCCGCAGACCATGCAAACTACTTCGCCTTTCTTAAAGGCATCCTTCACAGTAACAGTCGGTTTTACTTCTTCGGTTCCCTCGATACTTTGACCTGCCTCGAGGTTCTTGAGAGCGTTGTGTACTTTGCCGATTTCGAATATAAGCTGGTCTGAAGTCATCGGAGTACTCGACGCATGTGATGCTACGATCTGAGCAGCGATTTCCACTAACGTTGCCATTGATTGTTCCTCCGGAACTGAAATTAATAATTAAGGGTATATTGACATATCTGTAGCCTTTGTCAATGAGAATAATTCAGTCTGTTGAAGTAATCACCTCAAGAACGGATCTACCTGGTGCCAGAGTCGGTTTCACCCCACTAGTCTGACAGTTTCGTCGGGTTGAAAACCGGGTGTCCCGTGCGCTTATATTGGCAGGTACCGGGTTATTCGCGACCTGTGACCTGACCTCACTGTCGACCACAATACTTGCAGCAGATCATCCCGTTCTTAGTCGGTGCTGCCATCGGAGTTGGCAATGTACAACCTGTGAAATAGGTAGCTACAATCACGTGTGCCGGAACTGAGGCACCGTTTAATACAGACGAAGGGGCGAAACAACTACCGCGATAGCCATCAGGAACGGTCTGCTCCAGATACCAAAACCGACAGGCGGCAGGTGGTTCAACCCTCCGCTCGGGGCCGGCATGAGGCGGGCTGAATCCACACCAATGCAGTTGGGAAAATGAGAGACTTTATAGTTGACACGAATGGTGCATTTAAGTATTAGTAGACCAGCATTGCCTAACCACATAGCAGCAACTTATCTAGAGCGATCGAGGGACTGGCCCGATGACGTCGCGGCAACCTCCCCCCAGGGGGAAGGTGCCAAATCCTGCGGAACGGCAACGTTCCGGTAGATAAGGAAGCGCGGACTAGTCGCCTATGAAGTCCCCTTCCGCCCCCCGGATGGGGACTTTTCTTTTAGGAGGTAGCAGATGAAGATCGCAACACAGGCAGCCCAGGTGGGCCTGGACCGGGAGACCAGGACCGGAGCCGTCACCGTCCCCATCTACCAGACCGCCACCTTCCGGCACCCCGGACTGGGGCAGAGTACCGGCTACGATTACGCCAGGTCCGGCAACCCGACCCGCGAGGCCCTCGAGGTCGGCATGGCGACCCTGGACGGGGGCGCCCGCGGTTTCGCCTACGCCTCCGGCATGGCAGCCATCACGAGCCTCATGTTCCTGTTCCGCCAGGGGGATCACCTGGTGGTCACCGAGGATCTCTACGGCGGCAGCTACCGGCTCTTTGAAAAGCTGTTCCAGCAGTTCGGACTCTCCTTCAGCTACGTGGACACCAGCGACCTCGAGGCGGTGCGTGCCGCGCTCCAGCCCAATACCCGCGCACTTTTTGTCGAGTCCCTCACCAATCCCCTGTTAAAGGTGGCCGACGTGGCAGCGCTCGCCGCTCTTTGCAAGGACCGGGGCCTCCTCTGTATCGTGGACAACACCTTCCTGACCCCCTACCTGTTGCGCCCCCTGGACCTGGGTGCCGACATCGCCATCTACAGCGGCAGCAAGTACCTGGCAGGTCACAACGACACGGTCTGCGGCCTCGTGACGGTGAAGGATCCCACGCTCGCCGAGCTGGTCTACTTCCACCAAAACGGCGCCGGTGCGGTGCTGGGCCCCCAGGACTCCTGGCTCACCGTGCGCGGCATCAAGACCCTGCACGTGAGGATGGACCGCCAGCAGGAGAACGCCCAGGCACTCGCCACCTGGCTCAGCAGCCATCCGAAGGTCGGCAAGGTCTACTACCCCGGCCTCAAGGACCACCCCGGGCACGAGCTCATGGCCGAGCGCGGTACCGGGTTCGGCGCCATGATCGCCTTTGAGGTAACCGAACCGGAACTGGTCAACCAGCTCCTCATGAAGACCCAGTTGATCTCGTTCGCCGAGAGCCTGGGCGGCGTGGAGAGCCTGATCACCTTCCCGCAGGTGCAGACCCACGCCGATATCGAGCCCGAGACCCTCAAGCGCTTGGGGATCAACCACCTGCTCTTGCGCCTTTCGGTGGGAATTGAAGACAAGGACGACCTGATCGCCGACCTGGCGCAGGCCTTCGAAGGAGACTAAGGGATGAAATTCGCAACCGAACTGATCCACGGGGGGAACCCCATCGACCCGGAGCACGGCTCGCTGAGCCACCCGATCTACCACACCTCGACTTTCGCGCAGCGCTCCTTCGACCAATTCGGCCGCTACGACTACGCACGCTCCGGTAATCCCACCAGGGAGGCCCTCGAAGATGCCGTAGCCAAGCTCGAGAAAGGGACGACCGGCCTCGCCTTTGCCTCGGGGATGGCCGCCATCGCCTCCACCTTCCTCCTGTTCCGTCCGGGCGACCACCTGGTGGTCTGCGAAGACGTCTACGGCGGCACCTTCCGGGTGCTCTCCACGCTCTTCACCGGGTGGGGTTTGCAGGTGAGCTTCGTTGATGCCACCGACCTGGAGCAGATTGCCGCGGCGATCACCCCGCAGACCCGCGCGCTCTACCTGGAGACCCCGTCCAACCCGCTCATCAAGATAAGCGACATCCCCGGTTGCGTGGCCCTCGCCAAGCAGCGCGGTCTTTTGACCATCGTCGACAACACCTTCATGACCCCCTACCTGCAGCGCCCGCTGGAGTTGGGCTGCGACATCGTGCTGCACAGCGGCACCAAGTTCTTAAACGGCCACTCGGACGTCATCTGCGGCTTCGCGGTAACCGCGACCCAGGAACTCGGCCAACGCCTGCGGTTCATCCAGAACGCCTTCGGTGCCGTGTTGGGGCCCCAGGACTGCTGGCTGGTCCTGCGCGGCTTGAAGACCCTGAAGGTGCGCCTGGAGGAGAGCCAGTCGAGCGCTAAGAAAATCGTTGCCTGGCTGCAGCAGCAGGAGGCGGTGCAGAAGGTCTACTACCCGGGGTTGCCGGAACATCCGGGTTACGAGATCCACCGGCGCCAGGCAAGCGGCCCCGGTGCGGTGCTCTCGTTCGAGCTGAAAAGCTTCGAAACCACCAAGCGCCTTTTGGAAGGGGTGCAGCTCGCCGCCTTCGCCGTAAGCCTGGGGGGCGTCGAGAGCATCCTCTCCTACCCCGCCAAGATGTCCCACGCGGCCATGCCACCGGCAGAGCGCGAAGCGCGCGGTATCAAGGACACCCTGGTTCGCCTTTCGGTAGGCCTTGAAGACCCTGAGGACCTGATCGCCGACCTGGAGCGCTTCCTGAAGTAGGCTACACCCCGCCCCTTGCAGGAGGGGTCCAGGGGGTGGGGGAAACCGCAGGAGATGAAAGAGCCAGTTACCTTCGTGGCAGCCTCCCCCTCACCCTAACCCTCTCCCGCAAGTGGAGAGGGGATCTGAAAAGTGAGAGAGTCCCCTACCGAAAACAAAAAAGCCCGACCACTGGCTGGTCGGGCTTTTTTATAGAGGGAAGGGATGAACTTACCTGCTGTAGCGCCAGGGGAAGCTCACCGTCTTCACGCCGGGGATCGCCTTCTGGAAGGTCGCGAGCCCCTCCTCGGTTATGCTGTTGCCGCTGCAGGTAAGCCCTTTCAGGGACGGAAGCCGCACGAGGTGCGCCAAGCCATGGTCGGTAATGACGGTCTGGTACAAATAGAGCCGCTTCAGGTTGGTCAACTGGTTGAGCCCGAGCAGCGCCGCATCGGTGAGTCCTTGGCCCGAAAGGTAGAGCTCCTCGAGACCTGTAAGGTGCATGATGCTGTCGAGGTCCCGGTCCTCCACCTCATAGAGAAACAGCGAATGCAGGTCGTCCGGTTTCAGGTTGCGGATCTGGCCGATCTTCACCGCCGCGTCCGCCTTCACATCGAGACGCACCGCCTGGTCTTCCCGGATCTTCAGGCAGCCGCGCGCCGGTCCGACCTTTTTCCACTGGCTGAAGTTGAGCGAGTTGCGCTCCCGCAGGTAGATGGTCCCGTCGAAATGGTCGGTGGGGAAGCAGATCTCGCGTAGCGTTTTCCCAGGTGCGGCAGTCGGAGCCTGAGCCTGCTCGCCGCGCAGCACGGCCAGCCTTTTTTTGGCCCGGGCGATGTTCATTTCCGCAGCAGCCGTCATCTCGCCCAAGAGATCCAGACCCTGGGCAAGGCTCGCCTCGACCCGCAGTTTGAACCGGTAGACGTAGCTATCTTTGAGCTCCTGCAGCACGGCACGCGTGGTTTGAATGTCCTGACGTTCCTGGGCGATCTGCCGGATGACCTGCACCAGCTGATGCGCCAGGTCCAGCGATTCCTCCCTGGGCTTTGCCGGGGCCGGCCGCCAACTGCGCAGGATATCTTCCAGCGTATGCCGGTCCTGGCTCGCGTAGGCCCGGTTGGCGCGCGACATCAGCTCGTGGCGCCGTGACTCGTCGGCACCCGAGGCCGCCAGGTCAGGATGGATCGCCTTGGCGACCTCGCGGTACAGGGCCTTTATCTCGAGGTCCTCGAAGCGGCGGACCTGCGCGGAGTCGTCTTCAAGGTCATCCCCGTCGAATTCCTCATCAGGTTTGCCGGCGTCGCGCGCAGAGTCGGCTCCCCGGGTGTGTCCAGCCTCCCGCTCCCCACTCCCCAGATACCCCGTCAGATGGGCGATCTCCGCCTCTAACCTCTCCAACTCCGCGATACGCCTGCCGACAGTCTGTTCGTACTGACTTTCGAACCGGCCAATCTCACCACGCAGTTTTTGCAGGTCCGCGCGCACGGCGGCATGCTCGGCCAGCAAAGCGGTCAATTCACCGTGCTTGTGGTCGAGTTCGATCTCTTCCGGGAGTTTGTGCTGGGTTCCTGCTCGCATTCATCTACCTGGTACGACTGAGTGATCTTTGCAGTACAGAGAGTCTGACTGCAGGTTGAGAACTTACCATTGCGGAAACTGGGCAGCCATTTTGAATAAACGCTCGGCAGCTTGAACTCTTAGGTGCGCGTCTGCGCACGGCTGGAATAGTTCTCTCCACTAGCGGTATAATATTAAATGTCGTCTCGGGCAACAGAATTTTTAGCTAAAACTTCTGGTGCACAGACCAACCCAGAGGAGTACGTCATGAATAAAGATCAAGAAAGCCAGCTTATCGACTTCAGCGATCGCTGTAAAGCCACCATCTGGGGGCAGTTTGTCGGCGATGCCCTATGCCTTGGCTCCCATTGGATCTACGATCTTAACGAGCTGAAAAGCCGGTTCCCTGAAGGGGTTGCCGGTTTCGAGGCTCCGGTCGAAGGGCACTACCACTTTGGAAAACACCCCGGCGACTTCACCCACTACGGTGACGCTGCACTGCTGTTGCTGCAGAGTGTCGCAGAAAAGGGTTTCTTCTCACCACAGGATTTCGGTGCCCGTTTCGTCGGCCTTTTCTCCTCACCCGACTACCACGGGTATCTGGACCATGCCACCAAGGGGACCCTGGAGAATTTCCATCCCTATGCCGATAAATTCCCGGACCAACCGTTTCACTTCCAGGCGGGGGCCGACGACGACCAGCCTGCCACCGCTACGCGCCTCGCGCCGGTAGTCGTGGCCCACGCCGAGGACGACGAGATGATACGAGTCGTGGAAAGTGCCACCCGGGTCTGCCAGAACAACTCACGCGCAGTGGTCTACATGAAATGCCACGCCATGATCATCGAAGCGCTCCTGGGAGGGAGCGGACTTCCCGAAGCGGTCAAGGCGGCGGCGAGTTCGGTGGCGGGCGAACCTGAATTCGGCAGGGAGTTGAGCGGTCTGGTCGAAACGGTCTTCGCGCGGCTCAACGAAGAGGTGCGCGAAGTGACCCTCGGTTTTGGGCAGTCCTGCCCGATCAAGAATAGTTTTCCCGCTGCGTTGCACACGGCACTCAAATTCCAGGACGACCCGCGCCGGGCCTTTCTGGAATGTGCTAATGCCGGCGGAGACAACGCGGCACGCTGTGCCATGGTCGGTACCTGGCTCGGCGCCCGGTTCGGTTTAAACGCTGTTCCTCAGGAATGGCGGGAGCGTATTGTGGTCCACCAGGAAATCGAGCAGTGCATCGACAGGATCGTGAGACATCTGGAATCATAATCGGACCTGCCATCCGGCAACGCACCCGATGTCTGGGTGCGCCTTTAATGGGAACAAGCTTATCTTTGGGCGGTGTCACGGACCCAACACCCAATACTTCAGGTGGTTTGCGCGATCCCCCCTCTTGACCCGAGTGCCGCTGGCGGTGCCCTTAAACGCTAAAATTATCGGAAAACTAAAATTATAATATTGACATGCCAAGGGCAAAACTGCTAAGGTGACGCGTCTGCGGATGATCCCGGATAAAAACATCAGAAGTATTATGGGAGAAGTAAGTAAATGGTAAACGGAACTGTGAAGTGGTTTAACGACAGCAAGGGATTTGGCTTTCTTGAGCAGGAAAATGGCGAGGACGTATTCGTCCATTTTTCCGCTATCAACGGCGACGGCTTCAAGTCCCTGACTGAAGGCGAGAGTGTATCCTTCGAAATCGTGAAGGGGCCGAAAGGTCTTCAGGCAGCTAACGTTACCCGGATCTAGTCATAGCGTAGAACTTTAAAAAAAGCCTCGGAGCAATCCGGGGCTTTTTTTGTATCTGCTTCCCATCACCAGGGGGCAACGCCCCTGCTCTCCGCACTCCCACACCAGCTCACTCCCACACCTTTGCCAAGGTCCAGCGAGGTACTCCAGATGGTACCTCCCCCCATTTACCAAGGGGTAACCCAGGTCTCGGTTTACGCGAAGGAAACAGGCCGTACCTTGAACGCCGTAACCCGCTAGAGTGCGGATCCCACGACCAGTGCCGGCGAAGTTTCCAGCGTTTCCCCTCCCACCGTCAGATACAGCGTCCCTTCGGTCACCGTCACCTCCCAGGAGATCATGCGTTCCAGTGTACCCACCATGCTTGCCAAGAACTGGGCATCGATGGCAAGCACTGTCAGGTTCCGGCAGCCCGCCAGCTTGGTCTGGTGCTGCGCCAGCCACTGCGCCAGATTCCTGCCGAAAGAGAACAATACGGTGCAGCCGACATGCCGACTCGCCTTGACCAGGCGCTCCGGGTCCGGGAGCCCTACCTCGACCCAAAGAGTTGGCCTACCGTCAGGACCGATAACCCACAGGTCGGGCTCATCTCCCGCGCCGACCCCCTTGGTGAACACCAGACCCTCCTGGTAACAGAGCAGGTAGGCCAAAAGGCGCACCACGAGGCGTTCTTCGGTCTCCGAGGGGTGCCGGGCGATGGTGGTCTGCAGTTGCTCGTAGACCTGGCGATCCAAGTCGGAAAGCTGGATGGAAGCGCGATAGATGGTCGAGGGGAGTGCCATTTTGGGGAACCTCTTGGAGGGATATCGTTTATTCTTCTTCGCTATCAGTTACAACGGGTGTAAAGCCGCGCAGCCATTCGTGCCAGTCCAAGCCGGCGAAATCGACGAGCAGCGCGGTGGGAATGAAGGTGTCCAGTTCGCTGATCCTCTTTCCCAAAAGCGCCTGGGTGAAATCCCGGACCAGCGCCACTTCCCGGCGAATCATCGTATCAAAGGGGGCGCGCAATCCCTCGAGTTCCAGCGGGTCGCTCTCGGTAAAGTTGAGCGTACACCACTCATCGTGCAGCACCTCACCTGTGACGTCGACAAGCGGCAGGCCGTGCAACCGGCAGGTCATGGGGCGGTTCTCGTAGACCAGGCAGCGACCGTTTGCGTCGAGGAGCACGCACGGGGTCTCGTCTTCGTCCGGCATCAGAAGTTCCCAGTCCTCTTCGGGGCGCTCGTTCACTACGAAAGGATGCCGGAACTCCGGCCACTGCTGCCGCATGAGCTCGAGCCGTGCGCGGCACTTTACCAAGACCTTTTCCCGGGTCTCGGCAGTCAGGGCGTCGAAGCCGAGTTTCAGAAGGTAGGCGTCCAGCATGGTGATGTCGAAAAGCGACCGGCAGCAGCCAGAGCAGCCACCCTGGCAGGCGATGAGTTCAGGGTAGCGCTCGATACTCAAGGCGAACCAGCGGTCGATCTGCTGGAGCAGTTCCAGGTAATTCTGTACCGTTCTTTCCATAAAAGCTCTGAATCCTTACATCGGAAGCGGGCGATATCCCCCTTGAAAGGGGAGGGACGTACTGGCGGAGGTTAGCTTCAAAAAAAGAGGCGGCGAGAACTATCTCGGCCGCCTCTCGTTCATTGCCGGTTCGCCAGACCGTTAGGCCAGGATCTGGGCCTTGGTGAAGATGGACTTGAGCCAGTAACCCTCTTTCTCGATGTTCTCGCGGCCGCCTTCTTCGCGGTCCACCAGGGTCACCACGCCGAGCACCACCAGGCCTTCCTCCTCGGCGCGCTTGATCGCCTTCATGGAGGAGCCGCCGCTGGTCACCACGTCCTCGACGATGACCACCCGGGAGCCCGGTTTGAAGTTCTTGCGCCCTTCCAGCCACGCGCCGGTGCCGTGCCCCTTGGGCTCCTTACGGATGATGAAGGCCGGGATCGGCTTACCTTCCAAAAAGCTCACCACGGAGGTGGCGGTGGCGATCGGGTCGGCTCCCAGGGTGAGCCCCCCTACCCCTTCCACACCCTCGACGTCGCGGATCGCCTCGAAGAAGAGCTTACCGGTCAGGTAACCACCTTCCGGATGCAGCGTGGTCTGTTTGCCGTCGAAGTAAAAGTCGCTCTGCCGCCCGGAGGCAAGCGTCACGTTTCTCTTCTCGTAGGACAGTTCGATGATGATCTTCTTCAGGCGCTCCAGTTCGGTCATTTGTTCTCGGTCTCCTTTTCGAATAGTGCCATCTGCGGCTCTTCGTCCTGAGCCAGGCGCGGGAATTTAACCGGGTATCCCCCGGTAAAGCAGGCATGGCAGAAGCTCGCCTTGTCGGCGCCCACCGACGCCATCAGTCCCTCCTCCGAGAGGTAACCCAGGGAGTCGGCGGTGATGTAGCGGCGGATCTCGTCGATCGAGTGCGAGGAGGAGATCAGTTCCTTGCGGTTGGGGGTGTCGATCCCGTAGTAGCAGGGGTAGCTGGTCGGCGGCGAGGAGATGCGCACGTGCACCTCGGCGGCACCGGCGTTGCGGATCATCTTCACGATCTTGCGGGAGGTGGTGCCGCGTACGATGGAGTCGTCGATGACCACCACGCGTTTACCTTTCAGCACCTCGCGTACCGGGTTCAGCTTGATTTTCACGCCGAAGTGGCGGATCGCCTGCTGCGGCTCGATGAAGGTACGACCCACGTAGTGGTTACGGATCAGGCCGAGTTCGAAAGGAATTCCGGATTCCTCGGCGTACCCCAGGGCAGCCGGAACGCCGGAGTCGGGAATTGGAATGACGATATCGGCATCCACCTTGTGCTCGCGTGCCAGCTGGCGACCCTGCTCCTTACGCACCTGGTAGACATTCTTGCCGAAGATGTGCGAATCGGGGCGGGCAAAGTAGACGAACTCGAAGATGCAGGGGGTCGGCTGAACCTTCTTGAGCGGGAAGTAGGAGGTCAAACCGTTCTTGTCGATGTGCACCACCTCGCCCGGCTCGATCTCGCGGATGAACTCGGCGTCGATCAGGTCGAGCGCGCAGCTTTCGGAAGCGACCACGTAGGAGCTCCCGAGGCGCCCCAGGCAGAGCGGGCGGAAGCCGTTGGGGTCACGAGCTGCGATCATCCGGGTCTCGGTAAGGAACAAGAGGCAGTAGGCGCCCTGGATGCGGTTCAGTGCATCGGTGAGTCGGTCCAGAAGCGAGTTGGCCTTCGAGGTCGCCAGGAGGTGGACGATGATCTCGGTATCCATGGTGGTCTGGAAGATGGACCCGTAAGCCTCAAGCTCGTCCTTGATGATCTGGGCATTGACCAGGTTGCCGTTGTGAGCCACGGCGATCGATCCGCGGGAGTAATCCACGTTGATCGGCTGCACGTTCTTGATCACCGAGGAACCGGTGGTCGAGTAGCGGACGTGACCGATGGCCGAGCGTCCGGGAAGCGATTTGAAGATTTCCTGGTTGCCGAACACGTCGGCCACCAGCCCCATGCTCTTGTGCGCATGCAGGGCGGCGCCGTCCGAAGAGACGATGCCGCAGCTTTCCTGACCGCGGTGTTGCAGGGCGTAGAGCCCGAGGTAGGTGAGGTTCGATGCCTCCGGATGGTTGAAGACACCGAAAATGCCGCACTCTTCTTCAGGTTTATGCATCAACATTTCGTCCACGAAAATTGCTCCTTATGTGACTGCAACTGCTGGTTTGGTCGCCCCTACAGGTTCTGCTTCACGTACTGGGCCGCGTTGCGGAAGAAGACCAGGCCGGCGCCTTCCTCCGGCAGTTCCTCGCGGGTCCAGCGTGGGTGCTGGGTGCGGTGCACGAAGGCCTCGGGGTGCGGCATGAGCCCCATGACGCGGCCGGTCTCGTCGCAGATGCCGGCAATTGCGTTGGTGGAGCCGTTGGGGTTCTCCGGGAACTCCATAGTGGCCGCAGTGTAGTCGGCGTCCGAGTACTTCAGGCAGGCCAGGTGCTTGTTCTCGATGGCCGTGAGGGTCTCGGGTGCATCGACCAGGAACTTCCCTTCGCCGTGGCGCACCGGCAGGTAGACGCCACCCTCGATGCCGCGGGTGTAGACCGACGGGGAGGAGGCATCGACCTTCAGGTAGCACCAGCGGTCCTGGAAGCGGCCGCTTGCGTTGTAGGTGAGGGTCGCGGTCTGTTTCACGTAGTCGCTTCCCAGGGCGGGGAGCATCCCCATCTTGACCAGGAGCTGGAAGCCGTTGCAGACCCCCAGGACCAGCTTGCCGTCACCGATGAAGCGCAGAAGCTGCTCCAGGATCGGTTCGTTGCTGCCAGCGACCGCTGCGTAGCGGAGCCGGTTGGCCTGCGCCTTTGCGGAGCCCAGGTCGTCACCGTCCAGAAAGCCCCCGGTGAGGTTCAAAAAGTGGTAGTCGTCCAGGCTTACCTCGCCCGTCATCAGTTCCGAGATGTGGGCGATGCGTGCCTCGTCAAAACCGCCGAGCCGGCAGGCGTGGGCCGCCTCGGTCTCGCAGTTGGTACCGTTACCAGTTATGACCAGCGCTTTTGCCTTTGTCATCAAATATCCTCTAATAGATTGTCAGGCGAAAAAAATTCAGCTTCTCATTATCGCACAACAGGGATTTTTTTTGTCCACTTAAATATATGGCGTTCTGCATGCCCGGGTCGGGCAGTCTACAGTTCCCGAAGCGGCGCCTGCCAGGCTTCCTTGAGGTCGGCGAGTTCTGCCTTGACGATCTCGGCACCGCTGAGGCCGGTCACCGTGAAGGTCTGGTCGCCGCGCACTGCGCCGATTTTCGCACAGACGCTGCCGGCCAGGGCAGCCTCAAACGCGTTGGCCTTCTCGGGGCGCACGGTAACCAGGAGCCTCGAGGCGGACTCGGAGAAGAGCAGCACCGCGTCGCTCTTTTCACCGGCTGCGCCGGCAAAGGCCACCAGGGCAAGGTCAAGCTCGATGCCGTAACCACCGGCAAAGGCCGACTCGGCAGCGGCAACCGCGAGACCGCCGTCGGAGAGGTCGTGGCAGGAGGCCACCAACCCGTCGTTCAGCGCCTTGTGGTAGGCGCGGTAGCTGGCAAGTGCAGCCTGCGCGTCGACCTTCGGGACACTGTTGCCGACGTACCCTTGCTGAGCCAGGTATTCGGAGCCACCCAGTTCGTTCTTGGTGACACCGACGAGGTACACGAGGTCACCGGGGCGCTTCACGTCCATGGTGACCGCCTTGCGGGCGTCTTCCATCTTGCCGATGACCGAGAAGAGCAGGGTCGGCGGGATGGAGATCTTGGTGGTGCCGTCGTAGAAGTCGTTCTTCATCGAGTCCTTGCCGGAGATGAGCGGCAGCGAGAAGACGGTGCAGTAGTCGTAGAGCGCCTTGTTGGCGCGCACCAGCTGGGCCATCTTGTAGGGACCGTCCGGGGTGCGCTCGGAGAGGACCGGGTCGCACCAGCAGAAGTTGTCCAGGCCGGCTACGAGGTCGAGCGAGCCGCCGACGGCGACGTAGTTCCTGAGCCCCTCGTCGATGGCGTTGGCCGCCATGTGGTAGGCGTCGATGTCGCTGTAGCGCGGGCTGATGCCGTGACCGGTCACCACCGCCTCGAAGGAGTCGAGGATCGGGCGCACCACGGCGGCATCGGACGGGCCGTCGTTGGCGACGCCGGTGAACGGCTTCACGACCGAGCCCCCCTGGACCTCGTGGTCGTAGCGCCTGACCACGCTCTCCTTGGAGCAGATGTTGAGCGAGGACAAAAGCCCCTTGAGGTCGCCGGTGTAGTCGGCGGCCGGCGGGAGCGTCGGTTCCGGGTGTACCGGCTGTTCCCAGCGCGCCGGGATCTGCATGGGGGGGAGACCGCCGTGCAGGAAGGAGAGCGGCAGGTAAGCGACGGTCTTCTCGCCGTAGAGCATGTGGAAGATGCCGGAGTCGGTGAAGGTGCCGAGCACGGTCGCCTCGACGCCGAAGCGCTGGGCCATTTCCATAAACGCGTCGATGCTCTCGGGGGGAACGGCGAGGCTCATGCGCTCCTGGGCCTCGGAGATCAGGATCTCCCAGGGTGCCAGGCCCGGGTACTTAAGCGGCGCCTTGGAGAGGTCGACCTGGCAGCCGCCGCACTCCTCGGACATCTCGCCAATCGAGGAGGAGAGCCCCCCTGCCCCGTTGTCGGTGATGAAGCGGTACAGGTTCTTGTCGCGGGCACGGATCAGGAAGTCGAACATCCGCTTCTGGGTGATCGGGTCACCGATCTGCACCGCGGAAACCGGCGAGTTTTCGTTCAGCTCCTCCGAGGAGAAGGTGGCGCCGTGGATGCCGTCTTTGCCGATGCGGCCGCCGGGCATGACGATCAGGTCGCCCGGCACGATGCGCTTCTGGTGCCCCGGTTCGCCGTTCACGGTAGCCGGCATGAGCCCGGCGGTGCCGCAGAAGACGAGCGGTTTCCCCGCAAAGCGGTCGTCGAAGACGATGGAGCCGTTCACGGTCGGAATACCACTCTTGTTGCCGCCGTGTTCAACCCCTTCGACCACCCCTTCGAAGATGCGGCTGGGGTGCAAGAGACGCTTGGGGAGCGGCTTCTCGTAGAAGGGATCGGCGAAGCAGAAGACGTCGGTGTTGAAGATGAGTTTCGCCCCTTTGCCGGTACCGAACGGGTCGCGGTTCACGCCGACGATCCCGGTGAGTGCCCCGCCGTAGGGGTCGAGCGCGGACGGCGAGTTGTGGGTCTCCACCTTGAAGACCAGGGACCAGTCGTCGTTGAAGCGGATCACGCCGGCGTTGTCCTTGAAGACGGAGAGGCAGAAGTCCTTGTCCCCGAGGGCTGCGCGTACGTCGGCGGTGGTCTTCTGGATGTAGCTCTTGAAAAGCGAGTTGATCTTTTCGGTCTTGCCGGTGCCGTCGTCGTACTCGACGTCCGCGGAGAAGATCTTGTGTTTGCAGTGCTCGGACCAGGTCTGGGCCAGGGCCTCGAGCTCCACGTCGGTCGGAGCCGCCCCGAGCCCAAGCTTCTGGCGGACCTCACGCACCTTGGAATCGCGGTAGTGGGCCTGGATGATCTTCATCTCGTCCAGGGTGAGCGCCAGCACGCCGTCGCGGCTGATGCGCATCAACTCCTCGTCGGAGACCTCGAGATTGACGGTGTTCACCTCGACCTTGGCCTCGACCTGCACCTTGGGGACGAAGGTGGCTACCCCCCCCTTGGCCTGGAAGGAGGCAGCATCGAGCAGCTGGTAGCGCTGAATGAGGGTGTTGCACAAAAGGCCGGTGGCGATCTTTTCGATCTGCTCGGCCGAGAGCTTCCCGGAGATCAGGTACTGCACCGAGGTGTAGACCCCCTCCCCTGCCGCCAAAGCGCGCCCGGTCAGGTAGGCGATCGCTTCCCCGGCGGTGCGGCCGACGTTGTCGGTGACACCGGGACGGAAGCCGACTTCGACCAGCCAATCGAAACCGTGGGCCGCGGCCTTGTCGATGGCGTACCCCTGGATCACGGGGTCAGAGAAAGGGCCGGCGGCTACCGCCTCGAGTTCCTCACGGGAGAGCGGAACGTCAACGGTGTAGACGTCGATGGTGCGCACCTGGTCCACGCTCAGGTGGAGGAAGTGCTCGATCTCCCTCTTGATCCGTTCGCCGCGCGGGTCGCGGACCTCGTCCTTGAGCGTAATTTCAATTCTGTGGGGCATGGTTAGTGTCCTTTTCGAAGAAAACCGTCCGGGTCGGGAACGGGATGTTGATGCCGTTTTGTGCGAAGCTGTCGAGAATGGCGCAGTTCACCTTGTCGGTGACGCCGAAGACCGTGGTGTAGCTGTCGGTCCAGAAGAGCAGCGTGAGGTTCAGCGTGGAATCGCCGAAACTGGTAAAAAAGGCCTCCGGCGCCGGCTCGGCCAGTACGCCGGGGATCGCCTTGGCGGTGTCCGCCAGGACCTGCTTGGCAAGCGCCACGTCGGTGCCGTAGGCGACGCCGAGGGTGACCTTCCCCTTACCGCGGGAGTCGGGGAGATCCTGGTTGATGAGGAGCGTGTTGCAGAGCTCGGAGTTGGGGATGATCAGGTAGCTGTTGTCCAGGCTCTTGATCTTGGTACTCCGCAAGCCAATGTCGATGACGTCCCCCACCTGGCTCCCCAGCTGGATGCGGTCGCCGATGCGAAACGGCAGGTCGATCATGAGCGTAAAACCGGAGATCATGTTGGCGAGGGTGTCCTTGGCGGCAAGGCCGATGGCCAGGGAGCCCACGCCCAGGGCGGTGACCAGGGAGAGGATGTCGTAGTTGAAGTGTTTCAGGGTGATGATGAGCGCGGTGCCGAAGAGGAAGATACTGCCGATCTTCTGCACCAGGGGGATCAACTGCCGGCTCATCTCCTCGCCGGCAAGCTGCTTGCCATAGCGCTTCAGGGCCTCGTCCATCAGCCGGTAGGCGCAGGTGGCCAGAAGGCAGATATTGATGATGAAGAGGATCCCGGAGATCACCACGTGCAGGCGCTCGGGAAGCGGCAGGCGCCGGATCGCCACGTAGAGGCCCGCGGTGTTGACCAGGGACAAAAGCGGCGCGGTGATACGTGCCAGGGTCGGCTCGTCCCACTCCCCCTTGGTCATCTGGTTCACGCGGTGGGCGACCCGGGCAAGCAGCAGCGCCGCAAACCTGGAGACCAGGTAAGCGGCGCCGACGATCAGCACCGAAATAAGCGTTTGCTTGGCCCAGAAGAGGTAGAAGACGTCACCCTCGTCCGGGAGGAAATAGCGCCAGATATCAGCCACCGAAAACCCTCGTGAAGATGGTGTCGACATGCTTCATGTGGTAACCCAGGTCGAAGGCTTCCTTGATCTCCTCGGCAGGCAGGAACCCGGTCACCTCGGCGTCGTTCAGAAGCTCAGTCTGGAAGTCTTTCCCCTCTTCCCACACCTTCATGGCGTTTCTCTGCACCAGGGCGTAGGCCTTCTCGCGGGAGGCGCCGGCCTCGGCGAGCTTCAAAAGCACGCGCTGCGAGAAGATCAGGCCGCGCATCTGGTTCAGGTTGCGCATCATGTTCTCGGGGTAGACCACCAGGTTCTCGATGAGGCCGATGGCGCGGTTCAGCATGAAGTCCATCAAAACGGTGGCGTCCGGGCCGATGATGCGCTCGACCGAGGAGTGCGAGATGTCGCGCTCGTGCCACAGGGGGATGTTCTCCATGGCGGAGACCGCGTAGCCGCGGATCAGGCGCGCGAGGCCGGTCAGGTTCTCGGAGAGTACCGGGTTGCGCTTGTGCGGCATCGCCGAGGACCCCTTCTGCCCCTTGCTGAAGAACTCTTCGGCCTCGAGGACCTCGGTGCGCTGCAGGTGGCGGATCTCGACGGAGAACTTCTCGATGGAGGAGGCCACGATGGCCAGGGTGGTGAAGTACTCGGCGTGGCGGTCGCGCTGCAGCACCTGGGTGGAGCACGGTGCCGGCTTCAAGCCTGCCTTATGGCAGACGAAGGCCTCGACCTGCGGGTCGATGTTGGCGAAGGTGCCGACCGCGCCGGAGAGCTTGCCGTAGGAGATGGTCTCGAGGGCGGCCTGCATGCGCTTTAGGTTGCGAGCCATCTCGTCGTACCACAGGGCCATCTTGAGGCCGAAGGTGACCGGCTCGGCGTGGATGCCGTGCGAGCGTCCCATCATCGGGGTCATCTTGTGCTCGTAAGCGCGCTTCTTGATGGCCACCATGAGGCGCTTGATGTCCTCGATGATCAGCTCGCCCGCTTCCTTCAGCAGCATGGCGAAGGAGGTGTCCAGCACGTCCGAGGAGGTAAGACCCAGGTGCACGAAACGGGAGTCGTCGCCGATGTAGTCGGCCACCGAGGTCAAAAAGGCGATCACGTCATGCTTGACGGTGCGCTCAATTTCGTCGATGCGGTCCACATCGAACGAGGCCTTGGCCTTGATCCGGTCCACGGCGTCCTGGGGGATCCTCCCCATCTGTGCGTGTGCCTCGCAGGCGTAGATCTCGATCTCCAGCCACTTCTGGTAGCGGTTCTCCGGCTCCCAGATACGGGCCATTTCAGGACGACTGTAACGTTCAATCACGAATTCTTCCCCCTTGCATTGATAGCTGTTTCAGATTTTGTAGAAACACGAAAATCCACGGCACCGCTTTTCAGGCGGCAAACGCGGATCAAACAAATCCCTTTCTGTGTATCTCAAGCTGTGTCAAAAGCAGGACCCTAAGAGTTGAACCAGCTGACTTTACAGGATCATGAACTAAATGTCGAGTACTCCGCTTGTCTCATACTGGTTCCCCAGGAAAAGCTGAGGAGCGCAGAGGTTCTGCCCGTTGACCAGGTTGGTCGCGGCCAGCATCGCCAGGGAGGGGTCGTTGTTCACCTCGGAGAGATGCGACAGGAAGACCCCTTCCAGTCCGGCATGGAGCAGCTCCTCCAAAAGCGCGGCACCCTCGGAGTTGGAGAGGTGGCCGTGACGCGAACGGATGCGCTGCTTCAGGTGCCAGGGATAGGGGCCGTTTTGCAGCATCTCTTCGTCGTGGTTGAATTCCAGCACCAGCGCGCGGCAGTTCTTCAGTTTTTCGCAGGTAAGACGGGTGGCGATCCCCAGGTCGGTGGCGAAGCCGATGCACCCTTCGCTCCCCTCGATGCGGTAGCCGACCGGGTCGGTGGCGTCATGGGTAATGGGAAACGGATCGATGTTCAGCCCCTTGAAACAGAGGGCGCTGCCGGGGTCGAATTCGACCAGGTCCACCTTGCCGATGACGTGACGCGCGGCATCGTGGGTGCGTGACGCCATCAGTACGGGGATCTTCAGGCGCCGGGCCAGGGTGCCGACGCCGCGGATATGATCGGTATGTTCGTGGGTGATGAGGATGCCGTCGATCGTTTCCGGGGCAACCCCGATGGAGGCCAGCCGGTTCAGGGCCTCCCGGCCGGAGAGCCCGGCATCGATCAATAGACGACAGGAATCGGTTTCCAGAAAGAGACTATTCCCCTTGCTGCCGCTTGCCAAAAGGCAAAGCTTCATCAATCCCTCCAGAGAATGGGTACTGCTGCAATCAAAACCACCCTGCCACCCACCGAAGAAACACCACGACGTTCAAAACTCGTTACGGCAACGGAACTTACCGTGAAGCGACTCTTCGGTCAGGTTGCAGCAACCTCGGCACGACACTGTGGTGAGGGATTGGGGGTAAAGGTCGTAGTTTAAAAAGGGGTGAAAAACCTAAGTTATATACAGGAAATGGGCGGCAGATTCAAGGTTAACTTGCTGAGTTGCCACTAACGGAGCAGCCTGGAGTAATCCGCGATGTTCTCACCCAGCATGGGGTTGAGCGGCAGCAGGATATGGAACGTGGAACCGGGCATCTTCTCCGGGTTGTAGCCGGTCGACTCGACCCAGATCTCGCCGCCGTGCATGTCGACGATCCCCTTGGCGATGGAAAGCCCCAACCCCGCCCCCTTGGCCTTGAAGGCGACCTTCCCGCTGGAGTGCTCCTGGATGTTGCCGACCTCGTAGAACTTGTCGAAGACGCGCAACTGGTCGTCGCGGTCGATGCCGATACCGGTATCGGTTACCGTGATCTCCAGGAACAGGTGGTGTTCGCGTCCGGCGGCGAAGGCCGTCGACTGCGCCTCGGTGACCGGCGCCCCGCGCAGGAGGTACTTCGCGGAACTGGCGACGGTGATGCGGCCGCCGTCGGGGGTGAACTTGATGGCGTTACCGAGAATGTTGGAGAGCAGCTGCATGATCCGCAGGGCATCGCCGCGCAAGGTGGGGATCGACTCGTCGAGGTTCACCACCACTTCCTGCTTGCGCATGGAGAAGAAGAAGCGCAGCTCGTTCACCGCGGCCTCGATGAGCCGGTTCAGCTGGATGTCCTCCATCTTGAGCTGCAGCCGTTTCTCGTCGATGAGCGACACGTCGACCATGTCCTTCACGATGTTGTCCAGTCGGCTTGCGGCGTTACTTATGTTGGTGACCATCTCGAGAACCGTCTTGTCGACGCGGTCCGCCATGTCGGTGACGATCAGCTCGGAATACCCCATGATGACGGTGAGCGGGGTCTTCAGCTCGTGGGAGGCGAGCCCCAGGAAGGAGTCCTTCATCCGGTTCAGGCGCGCCAGGTCGGCGGAACTCTTCTCAAGGTTGGCGATGATCTCGCGCTCGCGGGTCACGTCGCGGAAGATGGCCTGCACCAGGGTCTCGCTGCCGCTCTTGATGGCAGTGGCGTGGAGCATCGCGACCATCACCCCGCCCCCCTTCTTCAGAAGCTGCATCTCCTCCTGGATGTGTGCGCCGCCGGCCGCCTCGCGGAAGATGCGCTGCAGCTTGGGGATGTTGCCGATGTTCAAAAGCAGCAGCATCTTGGTAAGCGGCAGCCCCACCAGCTCGCGCGCCTCGTAGCCGAAGAACTCCTCGGCCATCTTGTTTACCATGCGGATCGACTCGTCGGCCCCCATGACCAGGATGGCGTCGCTTGCGTCTTCCATGAGGGACTTGTAGAGCTCTTCGGAACGCTCCAGGTCCGCACTCATGGTTTCGAGCTTGCGGTAGGAGGCGTGCAGCTCCTCGAAGGTCTTCTCCATGTCCTGGTAGTTCTTCTTGATCTGCTCGTCCCTGTGCTTCAGGAACTGGGACATCAGGTTGATGTTGCGGGCCAGTTCGTTGAACTCGGGGACCCGCACCTCGCCGATCTGGGTGTCGAAGGCCCCTTCCGATATCTGTTTCACCCCCTTAAGGAGGGTGGAGATCGGCGACATCACGTACTTCTTGACGAAGATGACCACCAGCGAGAAGCTCACCCCCAGCGCCATGCAGAGCAGGTACAGGGTCTTGAAGATCATCCCCTTCACCTTGTCGAAGACGACCTGCTCGCTGAACCCGACGTGCGCCTGGGCGACCTGCCTGCCATCCGCGGCCTTGATGGGGACCGCAGAATCGTAGTAGGACCCTTCCTGCCCCTCGATGGTGAACGTCAGGCGGCTTTGGGAGTTCTGGGGTTGGGGTGGTACCGGCAGGGACGGCAGGGAGAGAAAACGGGGATCACTGGCGAAGAGGATGTTGCCCTTGGGATCGGAGACGATGCAGTAGGCGAGGTCGGAATTCCCGGCCATGATCTCGCGGCACTTCTCGGAGAGGCCCGTCATGTCCCTAAGGTCCAGACCCAGGTTGAGTACTTTCTCGATGTTGACCTTGAGCGCACTGGCAAGGCTGCGGGAACGCAGGTTGAGGGCGTTCACCTGGTCCTTGCGCAACGCCATGATGTCCATTCCGGATCCCACGAAGATAGTGAGGAACAGGATCAGGAAGGAGAAGAGCGTTATGCGTTTTTCAAGCGTCATGTTCATCTATGAGGTAAGTTCCAAACCTTGGGAGTGACTGGATACAGCGCCGGATATTGCAGCATAATTATATTGGCTTGAAAAGTCAATAATTATCCGGATTTATTGTCTCAAGACAAGGTGATGCACGTCACAGAATGGCAAGCGACAGCACTGGTGAGTCACATCCGTGCTATCGACCAAAAGCCAACTTTTCTTGAACAAAATTGTTGACTGTCGCGCCCACGTCCGTATACTATGCCGATTGAGAAGTAAATCTTAATTATAATCCGGGGAGGAGCACATGGCTTTACGAGTAGCGATTAACGGTTTCGGCAGAATCGGGCGTTGCGTCCTGAGGGCAGCTGCCCAGGACAAGGACATCGAATTCGTCGCCATCAACGATCTCACTGACGCTAAGACGCTGGCCCATCTGCTGAAGTACGACTCCGTACACGGCGCTTTCCCGGGCGAGGTGAAGGCAGAAGGCGACTCTATCGTCATTAACGGCAAGGCCATCAAGGTGCTGGCCGTACGCAACCCGGCCGAACTCCCCTGGAAAGAGTTGAAAGTCGACGTGGTCCTCGAGGCCACCGGTCTTTTCACCGCCAAAGAAAAGGCAGCCCAGCACCTCACCGCCGGCGCAGCCAAGGTCATCATCTCCGCCCCCGCTACCGACCCGGATCTCACCGTGGTCATGGGCGTTAACGACAAAGAGTACGACAAGTCCAAGCACCACATCATCTCCAACGCCTCCTGCACCACCAACTGCCTGGCTCCGGTCGCCAAGGTGCTCCACGAGACCTTCGGCATCGAGAAGGGTCTGGTCACCACCGTACACTCCTACACCAACGACCAGAACATCCTCGACCTGCCGCACAAGGACCTGCGCCGCGCCCGCGCCGCCGCCCTCTCCATGATCCCGACCACCACCGGCGCCGCCAAGGCGGTTTCCCTGGTGCTTCCGGAACTCAAGGGCAAACTCGACGGCATGGCCATCCGCGTCCCGACCCCGAACGTCTCGGTCGTCGACCTGGTCGTGACCCTCGCGAAGCCGGCCGACGCCGAGCAGGTCAACGCAGCCCTCAAGGCTGCCGCCGAAGGGCCGCTCAAAGGGATCCTCGGTTTCACCACCGAGCCCCTGGTCTCCATCGACTTCAACGGTTGCCCCCTCTCCTCCATCGTCGATGCCTCCTGCACCAAGGCCATCGCCGGCAACATGGTGAAGGTGATCTCCTGGTACGACAACGAGGCAGGCTTCTCCAACCGCGTCGTCAGCCTGATGAAAATCCTGCTTTAACGAACTGGCAGCACCGCAGACCTGAAAAGACGGGGAGGGTTTACTCTCCCCGTCTTTTTGCCGCTTTTACCCCCGGTGTGTGCTACCCGCAGCGCCCGGTGTGCGCTCTACAGCGTTATTCGTTTTAGGGATCATTCCCGTCATACCTCAGGAGGGATCATGTCAATTCGCTACATCGACGAGATAGACAACCTGGCCGGCAAGAAGATCTTCATGCGCGTCGACTTCAACGTGCCGCTGGACGACAACCAGAACATCACCGAAGACACCCGCATCCGCGCCGTGCTCCCCACCTTGAACTACGCCTTGGACCAGAAGGCGAAGATCGTTCTCGCCTCGCACCTGGGGCGCCCCAAGGGGGAGCGCAAGGAGAAGTACTCCATGGCCCCGGCCGCCAAACGCCTTTCCCGCCTCCTGGGCAAGGAAGTGAAACTCGCCCCGGATTGCATCGGTCCCGAGGTGCACGCGATGGTCGACGCCATGCAACCGGGCGACATCATCATGCTCGAAAACCTCCGTTTCTACCAGGGTGAGGAGAAAAACGACGCCGACTTCGCCAAGGAACTGGTGAACGGCTGCGAGATCTACGTCAACGACGCCTTCGCCGTGTCGCACCGCGCCCACGCCTCGGTGGAGGCCATCACCAATTTCATCCCCGTGGTATCCGCGGGCTTCTTGATGAAAAACGAGATGAACTACTTCGACAAGGCGATGCAGAACCCGATCCGCCCGCTGGTCGCCATCCTTGGCGGCGCCAAGGTCTCCGGCAAGATCGAGGTCCTGGAAAACCTCTGCGACAAGGTGGACAAGATCATCATCGGCGGCGGCATGGCCTTCACCTTCCTGAAAGGGCTTGGCTACAACGTCGGGAAGTCGCTCGTCGAGGACAGCCTGATCGACACGGCAATGGCCACCTTCAAGAAGGCCGCCGAGAAGGGTGTCAAGTTCTACCTCCCGGTCGACTGCGTCGTTGCCGACCAGTTCAACCCGGCAGCCGAGACCAAGGTCTGCACCGTGCAGGAGATTCCCGAGGGGTGGATGGCGCTGGACATCGGACCGGCTACCGTGACGCTCTTTGCCGAGGCGCTGCAGAACTCGAAGACCATCGTCTGGAACGGCCCGATGGGCGTGTTCGAGATGGACGCCTTCTCGCGCGGCACCTTCGCCATGGTTTCGGCCGTGGCAAACTCCTACGCCCTTACCATCGTAGGTGGCGGGGACACCGACGTCGCGGTGCACCGTGCCGGCGAATACGCCAAGATCAGCTACATCTCTACCGGTGGCGGCGCCTTCCTGGAACTTCTGGAAGGGAAGAAACTCCCGGGCATCAAGGTCCTCGAGGACAACGGGCACAAACACTAAGCGTCGTGCAGACAGTTGCGGGAGAAGGGGCGGCACTCCCCTCCCCTCTCCCGCTCTTTGCGCTGCCCGACCGGTACCGCAGGTATTTGCACGGCTTTCTTCACAACCATTACTGATCAACGCAATTTTCCGCTGGCAAAACTCCCCCTCCCCTTCAAGGCGAGGGTCGGGGTGGGGATGGGGCACGACGGGCCCGGAGTGGTTCCCCGCCCTCCTGCTGGCGGAAGGTCAGCGCGCATCAGGCAACCTTCTGGAGGGGATTCATGCGCAAACCGGTAATCGCTGGCAACTGGAAACTCTACAAGACAAAACAGGAAGCACTCTCCCTCATCGAGGAACTCGCCCCGCTGGTGGCGGATGCCAGCCAGGTCGAGGTCGTGGTGGCCCCAGTATTCACCGTGCTCCCCTCCCTGGTGCCCGCCGTCGCCGGCACCCGGATAAACCTGGCAGCCCAGGATGTCTTCTGGGAAGAAGAAGGCGCCTTCACCGGTGAGGTATCCTCGAGGATGCTCCTGGACGCCGGAGCCAGCTACGTCATCATCGGCCATTCCGAGCGCCGCGAGTACTTCGGCGAGACCGACCAGACCGTCAACAAGAAGATCAAGGCAGCTCTCCAGGGCCCGCTCATCCCGATCTTCTGCATCGGCGAGACCCTGGCAGCCCGGGAAGCCGGCGAAACCTTCGCTGTCCTGGAGCGCCAGGTAAGAGGCGGCCTCGAGGGGATCAGCGCCGCACAGTTCGCCCCGGTCATCATAGCCTACGAACCGGTCTGGGCCATCGGCACCGGCAAGACCGCCACGGACGCCCAGGCACAGGAGGCGCATGCCTTTATCCGCGGCGTGGTCACCGAACTCTACGGTGCCGATGACGCCGGGAAAGTACGTATCCTGTACGGCGGCAGCGTGAAGCCCGAGAACGTCAAGGGGCTCATGGCCTGCACTGACATAGACGGCGCCCTGGTTGGTGGAGCAAGTCTCAAAGCGGCATCCTTTGCCGCCATCGTGAACTTCGGACAATAAAGGGCTTTGTTTTTTCCGGGAATTGTGTTAAACAAGCATGTTGAAATTTCTCGGAGGTAACACGTTTAATGACAATTTTACTGGTAACACTGCACGTCATCGTCTGTTTAGCCCTGATCGTGGTTGTCTTGCTCCAGTCCGGCAAAGGTGCGGAAATGGGTGCTTCTTTCGGCGCCAGCGGTAGCCAGTCGGTCTTCGGTGCCGGCGGCGGCAACACCTTCATGAGCAAGGTAACTACCAGTGCAGCGATCATCTTCATGCTGACGTCCCTGTCCCTTGCCTTCGTCTCGGGTAAAGGTGGCAGTTCTTCGATCATGTCCAATGCAGCAAAGGCGAAGCCGGCCCCGATGGGCGGCATGCCGCTGCAGAAGCCGGCAGCTCCGGCCGCTCCCGGCGCAGCACCCGTAGTTCCGGCAGCACCCGCAGCTCCCGTAGCACCTGCTGCACCTGTTCAGTCGGCTCCGGCACAGAAATAAAATAAAGCGTTGTACTTTTTGGTTGACATCTCGCAGTACTAATGATAAATATCGAGGACTTCTTGCCGAAGTGGTGGAATTGGTAGACACACCATCTTGAGGGGGTGGCGGGCGACAGCCTGTACGAGTTCGAGTCTCGTCTTCGGCACCATCGATAACAAAGAGCGCCCTGGTCTTAACGACCAGGGCGCTTTTCTTTTTGTTCAGAACATTTCCCGCTAAGTACCTCTCCCCTCCTCGAGACTCTCACTCAAACCGATTCACAATAAGTACTATGGAAAGTTATAGCGCGGAGCAGTTCCTGCCTAGCCGTCCCTCCATCCCGAGCCAGTCCCCGAAAGCAGTAGTCGATATTCACGTATCGTAGCTATCCAACCTACCGGACAGTCCCAGGGCTTCCCCTCACGCCAGACGCCGGCAAGGATCCTCATGAGCGAGGTGGCCCACCTTTTGGCGGGGTGCTGTCCGCTAATAGCGATGAGGTGGTCGTTAATAGCGATGAGGTGGTCGTTAATAGCGACGGGGTGGTCGTTAATAGCGACGGGGTAGTCGTTATTAGCGATGGGGTAGTCGTTATTAGCGATGGGGTAGTCGCTATTAGCGAGGGGGTGGTCGCTATTAGCGGTTAGGTGGTCGCTATTAGCGGTTAGGTGGTCGCTATTAGCGGTTAGGTGGTCGCTATTAGCGGTTAGGTGGTCGCTATTAGCGGTTAGGTGGTCGTTATTAGCGAGGGGGTGGTCGCTATTAGCGGGATGCTGATCGCTGGTTCCCGGAGGATTGCGGGAATTGGGGACATGGTGGTCGCGAGGCTCTGAGAGAGGGTTCCTGGCAGCGGGATGACATCAGAGGTAGGGCGGACAAATCGCGGGAAGGATTGGCAAGCGACGGGTCCCACCTCAGCGTGGGACCCGTCAGGTTTCCATTTAGGTTACCGGAATGGTGACGGGTGCCGACCAGGGACCAGGTCCATCATCTCCGATAGCCCTCCCCCTGAAAGAGTAGCGGTTGAGGGGGTCGAGACCTCGAACGATAATCTTCTTGCAACCACGATGCGGGCCTGGGGCTTCATCAATCCAGTCTTCTTGGAGATTCGGATCTCTTCTGGTGTACTGGAACTGGTAACCGAAGGCGGCTTCCTGACTGTCCGCGTTGATCAAGACCTCACCGGGCGTTTCAAGGTTGGTCACCTCCAACCCTTGGAGTTGCTGGACGGGACCCCGATGTGCCTTGGGAACCCTGGTGCGACGCTCGAGGAGGGGAAGCCCTGCCGTCCGCAACTGGGCATTCTCGTCCAAGGCCTGCAACTGAACCCGGAATGCCACCCTGGTTAGTTCTTTGATGACGGTGCTGAGATGCTGGTCGCGCTGCGGGATCATCGCGTAGTTTCCTGCCGAGGTATGGCTCAACGTTTCCTGGAGATTGTTCCCGGCCTCCTCCAAGGGTCCCAGCGGGATATCTTTAAAGAAGGGATGGTTGGTCAGCGCGGAGACGACGTTGTCTTTCATGGTCAAGGCCTCAGCCGGATTGAGCGACATCAGGACATTGAGGTTTACGAGCGTAGGCAGGGAAAGCGGTGCGTTCATAGGCACCTCCACAGGATTGATTTTGCCTGGCCTGGCATTAGGTTTCTTTTATACTCCATAGCCAGACGGTTTCAAGAGGGAACCTAAAATTTTCCCAATCAGAATCCAATCGGAACCCTGACCGATACCTCCCGGCGAGGCGAAGCGTAGATGAACCTCACCGTAGACTGTAGATTAGCTGTCCGCAACCATCATTTCCTTACTCAAGGCACTATCTACCAACTCCCGTGTTGACAATGAGCCACTCGGCATATATTGTATACACCGATTTCCTAAGTTAACCGAACAAAAGGAGGAGTAATGAGCGACGTGCAGGAAGCAATTAAGCAGGCCATCCAGACTGAAAAGAACGCAATGAACTTCTATGAGCTGGGCGCCAAGCAGATGAAAGACCAGGACGCCAAGCGCATGTTCGAGCAGCTCGCCCGCGAAGAGAGAGAGCATGCTGCGCACTTCTTCAAGGCATACAGCGGTAACGACCTCGGCTCCTTCGAAGAGTTCATGTCCACTCCTCCCCAGAACGAGTCGGTATGGATCACCGCCATCCAGAAGGTAATCGGTCCGGACTTCTCCGAGCAGAAGGCCCTGGAAGTTGCCATGGAGAAGGAAACCAACCTCGAGAAGGCCCTGCGCGAGACCGCCGCACGCATGACCGATCCTTCGGTGCGCGAGGTGTTCGAGCTGAACGCCAAGGAGACCCACAACCACTTCCTGACCATCGAGTCGGAGTACGCCCGTATCATGGCCATGGTTGACGAGTCTGACATGGACACGTTCGTACGCGAGTAGTCGTGCCTGACATGATGGAAAGAGAGGGGGCTTCGGCCCCCTTTTTTATTGGTGCGTCCGACAATTTCGGGAAGGCCGCATCCCCCTCTCCCGCAAAGGGATCGGGAACCTAAATTGGTCGCCCATCCCAAGGGGAGGACGTGAGGTCTTTGCTGCAGGCCTCGGCACCACCTTTAGCGCTTGGTACATCCTCAGCAGTGAATCCCAGTACTAGAAGTTCGCTCACACGCTAATTGGTTGTCCTAACGCAGGAAGTTATCGAGAAGGACACCCTCCCCTCTTCTGTTCGATGAGTGACGGGAGGTGCGGGCTAAGAGCAGCGTCTGGAAAAAATAGCTTACGATGCATTTTTCTCTTGCCTGTTTCAAAGTTCGATGCTATACGTAGGGAACTTGATTGGCCGGAGTGGCGGAATTGGTAGACGCGCTAGATTCAGGTTCTAGTACTCGAAAGGGTGTGCTGGTTCGATTCCAGTCTTCGGCACCATAAAGAACTAAGGGGTTACGGTTTAGGCCGCAACCCCTTTTTCTTTATCCACTCGAGAAGTAGTCGCACCTTGATCCCCTCACCCGACCGTCATCGTACCCCTACCCTGCCTGAGCCTGGGACGAACCTGTCAAACAAAAAGGGCACGGCACATGCCGCCCCCCCTCTTCGCAAAAGCCCTTCCCGCGGCATCCCCGAATCCAGAACACCTCCGTGGAAACCTATCGTTTCACCCACCAGGGCTTGGTGCCAGATGATCTATCAACTCGGCGCCGAAGAACTGGCAACCGCCCATGATGGTACGAATGGCGAGGCCCACTTCCTCGGCCGCAAGTTCCTTGAGCACATAGCCACCTGCACCGGCGCGCACGGCCCGGTGCAGGTGGTCGCTCGTGTTATACACCGACAGGATCAGTACCTTGACGTGCGGAAACTCGCTGCGGATGCGTCGCGTAGCCTCGATCCCGTCCATCTCGGGCATGGCGACATCCATGAGCACCAGGTCAGGTTGCAGCAACCGGACCAGATCGATCCCCTCGACGCCGTTACCCGCCTCCCCCACCACGTGAAACCCTTCCTGGTCCTGGAGATGGCGCCTGAGCACCTTCCTGATCATGGCATGATCGTCGACGATGAGGATCCGGATCTCCATACCGGCTACTCCCTGATCTCGATCAGGACCGTGGTACCCATGCCGGACTCCGAGCTGAGACGCAGCGTCCCCCCCGCCAATTCCGCCCGCTCCCGCATGATGGTAAGACCCCATCCCGAACCGGTAAGCTGCAGGTTGTCGGTCGAAGGGACGAACCCCTGTCCGTCGTCGGTGATGCAGAGTTGCAGCAGATCCCCCTCCCGGGAAAGGGTGACTGTCACCAGGTTGGCCAGGGCGTACTTCGCAACGTTATTGAGGGCCTCCTGGGTGATTCGGAACAGGGCGATCTCCTGCTTGGGGGTGAGCCGTGGAATGTTCTCGTCGATGTCCACGAGGACCTCCAGACCGGTACGCTGCCGGTACTGGTCGGCATAGGATCGGAGGGCACCTCCCAACCCGTACTCCTCGAGCTGGGAAGGTCGCAGCTCGACCATCAGGTTGCGCACGGTCCGGCTGATCTCCTTGGTGAGCTGGCGCGAGTCCTCCAGGGTGCTGCGCAGGTCCGGCCGGGTCTGGTCGGCGAGCAGGTTTCCGATGTAGGCCAGGTTCAGCCCAAGGGCGGTCAGTTCCTGTCCGATATCGTCGTGCAGCTCGCGGGAGACCTCCTTTCTCAGGTCCTCCTCCTGCACGATGAGCCGCTGGGCGTAGCGTTTCAAAGCCTCCTCGGCCTTGACCCGCTCGCTTATGTCGTGCACCAGCTTGAACATGACCCGCCTGCCGTTCCACTGGTAGGCGCCGCCGACGATCTCCACCGGGAAAATCGTTCCGTCCTTTTTCCGGTGGTAGCGCAAGGGTACGAAGGTACTGCTGCTTTTTTCAATCTCCTGGACCAGCAGTTCGGACGAATCGCGTTCGGCCGACAGGTCGGACGCAAGCATTCCGGAGAGGAGTTCCTCGCGCTGATAGCCGTACATCCGGATAAGGGAGCGGTTGACGTCGATGATCCGGCCGGTATCCAGCTCGAAGATGATGATCCCGTACACCTCGTTGTCGAAGATGATGCGGAACTTGCTCTCGCTGACTCGAAGCGCCTCGTCGGCCTTCTTGCGCTCGGTGACGTCGGTGATGATGGTGGTGAATTCGTCAGGCTGGGGGCTGTAGGCGTAGATGGAGAGATACTGCTGGGTCGGTTCGAAGAAGGCCTCGAACTGCGTCTCGCCACCCAACTGGGCGATCTTGCCGAAGACCCCGATGTAGTCGAAACCGAAACTGTCGAAGTCGGGATAGATCTCCCTGATGGTGCGACCTTCCACATCGCGCTTGCGGATGCCGAGGATCTCCTCGTAGGCCTGGTTCACGCTGAGCAGCGCGAAGTCGACCGGCTGCCCCTGCTCGTTGGAGACGATCCGGCAGTGGGCGATGGCGTTGAGACGGTTCGCGAACAGTGCGCTGTAACGCCGCTCGCTCTCCCTGAGTTCCTCGGCCAGGATCTGGTACTCGTCGATCACCTGGTGCAGGTGCTCGTTGACCTCGAAGAGCTTCTCGTTCTTGCGCCCGATGCGGCTCATGGACTGAAAGGCGGCACCTGCAGAGACTAGCGAGAGCAACAGGAAGCTTCCCACCAGGAGGCTCGTGATCACCATGTCGTTGCGCCACTGCTCCAGGTAATCCTCGCTGGCCAGCGCAACCGTAACAAGTAGCGGTGCTACCGGGAGCCGGTGGAAGGTGACGATCTGCTCGGAGCCGCTGGCAGTGCTGCGATAGGTAGCACGTCGCACGCCCGAACGGAGCAGGGAGGCAAGTTCGGAGGGCACCGGTCCGGGCGCATGCCCCTGTCCGTTTCCCGCACCGCGAAACTTGGCAATGGGCTTCAGGTCGGAGCTGTAAAGGGTAATGCTGCCGCTGGCTCCCATGTCGAACTGGGCCAGCAGCTTTGAGAAGTGATCCACCCTGATGTGCGAGCAGACCATGCCGCCAAAGTTGCTATCGCGCCCGTGATAATGACGCGCCATCACGATGATCTGGTGGCCGGTGATGGGGTCTACCAGGGGGACCGAGACCTGCAGGCCCGCGTCGGGATGCTCGTTCAACAGCTTCAAGAAGTCGCGTCCCAGGCAGTCAAGACCACGCTGCCCAACCCCGCCGCTGCGGTAGACGACCCGGCCCAGACGGTCGGTGACGTCGATCCCCTCGCCTCCCGGCAGGCGCCGTTGGTAGCTTGCCAGCATCCCCTCGATCTGGTCCTTCCTGCGCCCATCCCAGGCAGGCTTTTCCTCAAGTTCGTCAACCAGGGCCCGCAGGGAAAGGTCGACCTTCTCAATGGCGCCCGAGATGCTCTCGTCGATGGCCTTGCCAAGGTTCTGGGAGACCACCTCGGCATACTGCTCGTGCTGGTTTCTGCTTTCCTGGAGGAAGTGCCAGGCAAGCACGATCACCATGAGATTGCAGATGGCAAACCCGATGACGATAAGGGAGCGGTAGCGGTAAATGGAGCTCATACTTCCTTTAATAAACCAGCGGTAACTGCTCGGGAGATTCGACACCAGGAGTCGGCGACGCGCGACGCCCAAGGATACGCCGCGAGCACAAAGTTGTCAAAAACTTACTTGAGACGCAGGGCGAAAAGGCGACGGTACTCCCGTCATTTACCCTGAATCTGAGCAGAGGGAGGGCGCCGCCCCGAGAAGTGTCGTGACCACGGGGAGTCACCCTGAGGGTTTCAGATTATTCTGGTGAATTTCTCCTTATGATAGATGCTGCGGGAAAAATGGTCGGCGAACTGACCCACCAGTTCAGCGATCAGGGCATCGGGTCCCGGGGCTCCCGTAACCGCCTGCGAGCCACGCTGGAACTCGACCGACAACCTGCGCTCTCCCAGGCGTACCGTCAGGACCGCTCCATGCCAGTCCTCCCCGTGTGGCTCGGGATCCCAGTAGACGACCCCACCGGGCAGGACCCTCTTGAGCGCCGTAACCAGTTCATATGCCGCTCGATCCATCTCTCACCTCCCCCGGCCGGTCGGCCGGACCTTAAAACGGGTAGCCAAGCCCCACAAAAACCGCCGGCCCTTCCCTGCCAACCCCCACATCGATGCGCCCGACGATATTGGGGCGCACCACGGTGCGCAGTCCCAGCCCCGGGTTGAACTCGAAGCTGCGTGCCTTGGCCTCGACCAGCGTGGACATCACCGATCCCAGGTCGATGAAGGGCGCCAGCTCCCAATCCGCCGTCACGTTGAAGATCTCCCAGCGAAACAGCCTGATGCGCTCCTCGAGGTTCAAAAGCAGGAAACTCTTGTCGATGAACCGGTTCTGTCCATACCCTCTGAGGGTGGTCTCGCCCCCGAGGATACTCTGCTCCAGGAAGGGGACCCGATGCCCCACCGTCTGGTTGGCCGCGAGCCTCGCCACGGTGATGAAACGGCCTCCGTGGGTGGGGTAGTACATCTTTGCTTCCCCGTCGTAGGCATGGTAGGTAGCGGAGCTCCCGAGGAGCTCCGTACTGATGTCGATGGAAAACCTGAGGTAGGACCCCGAAGTGGGGAGGCTCGGAGAGTCGAGGGTTGTGTAGATAAGCGAGAGTCTCTGGTCGTGCACATGGTAGCCGGGGAGTCCCGGGATCTCGTCGGCAGGAAAGACCTCGGTTATGAAGGGGACCGAGGGGATCGCGCCGTGCCAGATACCCACCTTTTTGAAGCGTTCCCCCAGCATCGCTTCTACCTGCTCCGTGAAACGGTACCCCAAGGCGGCACTGAAGCCGACCTCGTGGTAGGCGTAGTTGGTCTCGTTCTCCTGGGAGGAGGTGGACTGGAATCCGAAAAACCGGGCCGAGCCGTCGGTGAAATCGAAGAGCATCCCGTTCAGCTCCCAGCGCTCGTTGAGGAACTTCTGGTTCAGGTAGCGCAGGCGGTATTCGTGGTTGGTGGTGGTGGCTTGGGAAAGGTTGACCCGGATGGTCTGGTCCTGGTTGGGGTAAAAGGCACCGTAGAGCGTAGTGGTAACGCCGAAGTACTGGTTGTAGTTCATCTGAGGGACGATGAGTGTGCTGACCTCGTCCCGGGCGTTGTGCAGCAAAAAGGCGATGAGACCTCCGTAGGTGATCCCCTCGTTGGGGCTTGCCGCGATCACCGGCAGGGGGATCGCCACGGTCTTGGCGGGATCCGCGAAACTCTCGTTGGAGACCGGGTACGGCAGGTATTTCCTGGGAACCTGGTAGGTGCAGGAGCTCAGCAGGACCAGCGTTGCCAGTGCGCTAGCGATGGTAATGGTGCGCATGAGACCTCGTCGCGTGCCGGTCGTAACCGGCCGGCCGGGCTGCCCGGCAAAGGGTGCCCAGCCTCACTTGCCCCGGGCTGCGGCAACCAGCCCGAGCAAGAGCCAGAACGCCTCGCGGAAACGCCTGAGTATCGTGAAGCCGGTCCCGAGGGTCGCCCCCAGGTTGAACCCGAGGGAGAGCAGGATGGTGCCACCGTCCTGGACCCCCAGGGAGACCGGGATCATGAAGCCAAGTCCCGCCACCAGCTGACAGAGGGCATCGAGGCAGAGGGCACGAGGAAGCCCGATCGGGTGCCCCAACAACCAGAAGATGACCCAGACCTCGACCGCGTGCAGCGCCCACCCCACCAGGTAACACAAAAGAGCGGCAAGCCCGGCGCCGGCATGCCGGTGGTAGAAATGTTCCAGCGCCTGGTCGAGTGCTGCGCACTCGGCGCTGCGGGCGCGCAGCACTGCCGGGCACAAACCGACCCGGCTCAAAAGCGCAAGGAACGACGAGCAGGGGTGTCGGCGCTGCAGCACCAAAAAGGCCGCACCGGCGCCAGCCAGGATGAGGGTTCCCAGGTAACTCAAGAGGGTAAGGCGCGGCGAGAGCCCCGGCAGCACCTGGGGAGTCAAGGCGAGACTTATCAGGATGTAGAAGACGAGGCTTACCACCATGAGCGCCTTATGGATCACCAGCGACGCGGTTGCCTCCGGCCAGGAGACTCCGGCTGCGTTCAGGCGCTGTGCCTTGAAGGGCTCCCCCCCCAGCGAGGCGGTGGGGGTCAACTGGTTCAACGACTCACCGGCAAGCCGGTAAAGGTAGAGTCGCCACCAGGCTGGTGCCCCCCCACGCCCCAGGAGAATCAGGTACCAGGAAAGGGTCCAGAACAGGGTAGTCGCACCGTAGGGGAGCAAAAGCAAAGGCCAGTAGCGGCTCCCCTGCCAAAAGGAGTGCGCCAGGGTGCCCCAGTCGATGTTGTGCAGCATGAGAAACATGACCAGCGAGGCCACCGCCAACAGGGCAAGGTTCAGGCGTCGCATCGGACTGGCTCCGGTCTTGGTGGCGTCAACGGGCATCTGGACCCCGGAAGGAGAGCGCACCACTCACCGTTCGACGGCCACGTCGTAGGACTCGGTGTAGTGGCGAAACTTCTCCCGCTCCAGGTCCGCGTCCAGGCCGAACTGTTCGAGGGAGTAGAGGTGCGCACCGCGTTTGTCCTTGGGATGCTCCACGACGAAACGCTGCATGGCCGCCTCGGCCTCTGGCCTCAGGTCGCGTCCGAAGTGGCGGTAGATGCGGCGCACCACGGCCAGGGGATCCCGGATCAATTCGGGATAGCCGACATCGCAGAAGTTGCCGGCAAGGTCGTCGCGCGTCCCGCGCAGTTCGGTGAGCAGGTTCGCGCTGTCCACCCAGCGTCGGCTCACCTCGCCCCCCAGTTCCTTCAGGTCGATGGGGCCGGTAAAGGGGGCCCTGAGCACCCGGGCGAAGCTCGCGCAGGAGGGAAGTACCTTCAGGGGGTCGCGGTGGGTGACCACCACCTGGGCGTCCGGGTAGACGCGGAACAGGGCGTCCAGGGCCATCAGGTGACTGGGGGCCTTGAGCACCCAGTGCGAGCCGGGGCAGTGCCACTGCAGGTGCTTTAGGAAGTTACGGTGGCATCGGTAGGCAGGGGTCTTGTCCTGGCGGTCGTGCCAGCGACGGTAGGAGGTGACGAAGTACATGGACTCGAAGACGTAACTGAGAAAGGAGTGGTCGGTGATGGCGATGCATTCCTGGGGAAGCCGCGCCTCGATGGTGTGGCACTTGTCGAAGTCCGGCATCAGGACGTCGATCCAGGCGAGTTCCTTCCGGGTGCGCGCGATGCGCGGGTCGACCAGGTAACTGGCGGTCTCCGGCGGGGGCGAGGGGTGCATCGCCTCCCAGACCTGGGGGGCGCGGCAGGCGGGGTCCTGCGCGAGGAGCGCATGCAAAAAGGTGGTTCCGCTGCGGGGCAGACCGGTGATGAACATCGGACGCACGATACGCTCTGCAGCGATGCCGGGAAACTGGTTGAGGTCCCTTGTCATGCGCAACCGGTTGGAGAGCACCCGGAGCATTTCGGTGGCGACCGTGATGCGCCCCAGGAGGTTGAGCCGGGCATCCTCCACGAAGGAGCGCATCAGGATTCGGAAAGGGGTGCTGAAATCGGGTTCCCCGAAATCCGTGAGCCCGGTGAGACGGCAACTCTTCTCGACCAGGTAGTCGGGGTCCAGTGAAATGAAGGGTCGACCGTCCTTGAGGAGCAGACGGCCGAAGCTGTTCAGGTTGTCGAGCGCCCGGTGCCCCAGGGTGGCCAGTAGCGGCGGGAAGCGGAACCCCTCCCCTGCCCCGGGTACCTCCCCTGATTCCCGACGCTGCTGATCGATCACGAGTTCCGGCCCGGTGCCGGGGCTGCGGTCCTGTTTCACGGGTGTTCTCCTTCACTTCACAAATTCAAATGGTGTTGGCCGTTTGCAGCAGGGAGGGAGGACTCGAACTCGAGCGCGGCAGGTAACCTGGCGCGGCGGCATCACCTCCGCGTCTCTTCCGGCCAGCGTAACTGCCCCCGCACTGCAGATAGCGGCGGCCACCGTCACAAGCTGCCGTAACATCGGCCGCCCGCACCCTTTTTACATGTAGCCGTCTTTTCGTAACCGCTCCATGCCGCGTTCGGCGTCCTGGGCGCGACCGCTGCGCTCGGCTACCCGTGAGGCCCGCAGCTCGGCGAGGATCTCGGCGACCGTTGAAGCGTGGGAGGCGATGGGGGCGGTGCAGGGTGCACAACCAAGGCTGCGGTAGCGTCGACCGTCGCCCCGCGTGAAATAGAGGGGAATGACCGGAATGGATTCCCGCTCGATGTACTCCCACACGTCGATCTCGTTCCAGTCCAACAGGGGGTGGATGCGCAGGTGGGTCCCCGGCTCGAACCGGGTCTTGAACTGATCCCACAATTCGGGAGGCTGGTCCCTGAAATCCCAGTCGTTGTTGCCGTCCCGTGGGGAGAAGTAACGCTCCTTGGCACGGGTCCCCTCCTCGTCGGAGCGTACGCCGACGATGACACCGGTGTAGCCGCGTTCGGCGAGCACCTGGCGCAGCGCCTCGGTCTTCAGGGCACTGCAGCAGGCAAAGGTGCCCCGGGTCGGATGCATCCCCTCCTTAAGTGCGGCGCTGTTTTGCCCGACCACAAGGTTGAGCCCCCACTCTTGAGCGGTACGGTCGCGATAGGTAATCATCTCGGGAATCTTGTACGAGGTGTCGATGTGCACCAGGGGGATGGGACAGTGGCCGAAAAAGGCCTTGCGCACCAGCCAGAGCAGGACGGTGGAATCCTTACCCATGGACCAGAGCATGCAGAGATTCTCGAAGTTCTGGTAGGCCTCGCGCAGGATGTAAATAGAGCGGTCTTCCAGTTCGTCCAGCTTACTCATCAGTGTCACCCTTTGCCTAGTTTCCAGGGCTGCCAAACTATTGGCCTGCGCCAATTAGCACCAGCAAATACTATAAGGAGAGCTGCGGATTGCAACCGCAGCATCCCCATTTTTCCGGGGAACTCGGCGGCACGTTCCACCTCACCAGGCAGGATGACGGGCACCACTTCAATGAGAAGCTCCGCGTTTTACATAGTTGTTGTCTGAGGCCGGGAGTTTCCTGGCTCGGAGCGCCCCCTACCCTCCCCTGAAAAAGTGTTTCAAGCCGCCAAACCCAGAATAATCTCCTTGATATCAGACGCTTTGGACTGTACATTAGAGCGCGCCACATGTCTGGGCCAGCTACCAGCGAGGTTTCCCCCATCGACGCAGCACAACTCCTCATCTTTTCATTGGCACAAAGACGCTATGCGCTGCGTGTCGCAACGGTCGACCGGGTAGTCCGGGCGGTAGCGGTTACCCCGCTCCCCAAGGCGCCGGAGATCGTTCTCGGGGTTTTCGACCTGCACGGGCAGGCGGTCCCGCTCATCGACCTGCGCCGGCGTTTCGGGCTGGAGCCGAGGAAGCTGCGTACCAGCGACCAGTTCGTCATCGCACGCGCCGGCAGTCTCACCGTGGCACTTGCCGTGGACGGCACCGAGAGTGTCCAGGAGGTGCTGCCCGAGGCCATCGAAAAGGCACAGGGTATCGTAAGCGGCACCGAGTTCATCGAAGGGGTGACCCGCAACGAAGACGGGCTCTTGCTGATCCACGACCTTGAGACCCTGCTCTTTCCGGACGAGGCCCGGGAACTTGCCCGGGCGCTCGAGGAGACGCCGGCGTGAGCCAGGGGCAGACGGTGCTCTCGGAGACGCTCGCGCAGTTCGCCCAGTTCGTTTCCCGCCACCTGGCCCTGCACTTCGCCGGGGACCGCCTGGCGGAGTTGGAGCAAAAGCTTACCCCGCTGGCACGGGAGGCGGGCCAGGCCGACCTGGCGGAGTTCCTTACCGCGCTGATGAGCGCCCCCCCCTCGCGCAGCCGGCTGGAACCGCTCGCCCGGGCGCTCACCATCGGCGAGACCTACTTCCTGCGCGACCCGCGCAGCTACCAGGCGCTCGAACAGGAAGTGCTTCCCGCGCTGATCGCCCGCAAACGACAGGGCGACCGCTCGCTGCGACTTTGGAGCGCCGGTTGTGCCTCGGGTGAAGAACCCTACACCCTCGCGATCCTCCTGAGCCGGGTCATCCCCGACCTGGGTCGCTGGCAGATCTCGCTGGTGGGAACCGACATCAACGAGGTGTCGCTCGAGAGGGCCCGGCAGGGACGCTACAGCAAGTGGTCCTTTCGCAACGCGCCGGCCTGGCTCATGGACTACTTCACGCGCCAACCGGACGGACGCTACCAGATCGTGCCGCGCATCCGGGACATGGTGCGCTTCGAGTACCTGAACCTCGCTGAAGACCCGGCCAATGCGGAACCGGTGACCGGAACAGACTTTCTCGACATCGTTTTCTGCCGAAACGTCATGCTCTACTTTGGCTCGGCCCAGATCGAGCGGACCATGGCCCGCTTCTACCGGGCACTGAACGAGGGTGGCTACCTGTTCGTGGGGCCGACCGAGGTGGACCAGCGCCAGATGGAGGGTTTTTCCTGCCGGCGCCTGGATGGGGCCTTCGTGCTCACCAGGGAACCCGCCACGCCGAAACCGGAAAGCGCCGCGCCGCCCGCGCCTGCTCCGAAGCCGGCGCCTGCACCGCCCCCCACGCGCCAACGGCACCGGGTGGCAGCCAGGACCGCGCCGGCAGCCCAGAAAACGGCAGCAGCACAGCCGGCTCCAGCCGGCGGGCTCGACCAGGCGCTCGGTCTCTACCGCGCCGGCAATTACCAGCAGGCCGCCGAGCTGGTCGCCCGGCTGCACGAGGCGGGACCGGTCGAGGTGGAAGCGCTCCTTCTAGGTGCACGGGCCCTGGCGAACATCAGCCGGTTCGCCGAGGCGCTCCCCCTGTGCGAGGCGGCCCTTTCGGTAGATCAGCTGAGCACCCAGGCCCACTACCTGAAGGCCATCATCCTCGAGCACCAGGGGGAGCCGGAGGCGGCCTGCGCGGCGCTCAAGAAGGTGCTCTTCATCGACGGCGAGTTTTTCCTGGCCTACTTCGCCCTGGGAAACCTCTACCGGGCCAGCGGGAACGCGGCCGAGAGCCAGCGCAACTTCGCCAACGCACTGCGGCTTCTGGAACGCCGCGATCCCCAGGAAATGCTCCCGGAAACCGAGGGGCTGAGCGCGGGAGCGCTGGCACAGCTGATCCGCGACATGACACCGGCTAGGAGAAGAGATGGCGGCAGGTAACGTACAGCAACCGGGACAGGCCCCGGACGGGCCGGCGCTTTCGGAAAATGAGCGCGAGGCCGGTGCCGACCTCCCAGATCAGGAATCGCCCGAGCAGGTCCAGGCGGTGCTCGAGGCCCGTGCGGCCGAACTGGCCGCCGTGCCGCCGGCAGCCCGGAGCGGCCGGCACCTGGACTGCCTCGAATTTCTGCTCTCCGGCGAGCGCTACGCCCTGGAGCTTCGCTACCTGAACCAGACCCTCCCCCTGACCGAGTTCACCCCGCTTTTTTGCACCCCACCTTTCGTGCTGGGGCTCACCAGCCTGCGCGGGCGGATCATCTCCATCATCGACCTGCGCCGTTTCTTCGAGCTCCCTTCGGTGGGGCTCGCGGACCTGAACCGGGTGATGGTGGTGGCTGACGGTTCCATGGAGGTAGGGATTCTGGCGGACAGCATCCTGGGGGTAACCTCGGTGGCGGTAGCGGACCTCCAGCCCGCGCCGTCCGCCTTCACCGGGCTGCGCGAAGAGTTCCTGGCCGGGGTGACCGCCGACCGTCTGGCGCTGCTCGACCTGAGGAAGATCCTGGCCGATCGCAGGATCGTGGTACACGAAGAGGTGGGGTAACGCCGGTCATCCGGCAGGCACACGATAATATCCAGCACGTGGGGGTTCCATGCTAGGCAATCTGAAAATCCGCTCTCGATTGATCGCAGGTTTTGCGGTCGTGGTGTTGTTCCTGATCCTGGTGGGCGGCATCTCGCTGCGCAACCTGGTGGCGCAGGGGGACCTGATGACCCGGTTCTTCGAGCACCCCTTCGTGGTGACCAGCTCGATCCAGGAGGTCCAGGAGCAGATCATCCGGATCCACCGCAGCATGAAGGACGTGGTGCTCTATGGCAGCGACCCTGGCGAGCTGAACCTGGCCCTCAAGGACATCGACAACTCCGAGCAGATCATCTTCCGCGAGTTGGCCATCGCCAAGGAGCGTTACCTGGGCGACAAGTCCAAGATGGACCGCATCAAGTTCCTGATGGACCAGTGGCGACCGGTACGGGAGCGCACCGTCGACCTGGTACGCCAGGGGAAACTCCAGGAGGCGGCCCGCTTCCACAAGGAGTTCGCCCGCCACCAGGTGAACACCATCGACACCGAGGTCGAGGGTGTGCTGCAGTTCTCCAAGAACAAGGCCAAAGGGTTCGTGGAGCAGTCGCAGGCAAGCCAGCGCTCGACCCTGGCCCTGACAGGCCTCTTGATCTGCCTCGCGGCAGCGCTGGCGGCGGCCATCGCCTACGTGATCACCCGCTCCATCCTGGGACCGCTCAAGGAGGCCGTCGTGGCCGCCGACCGGCTGGCCCTCGGGGACCTGAGCGTGGAGATCGGCAGCGACTGCAACAACGAGATCGGGCAACTGCTCCGCTCCATGGGGACCATGGTCGCCTCGTGGCGCCGCATGGGGGAAAACGCCAACCGGATCGCCCTGGGTGACCTGGACCTCGAGGTGGTCCCCAACTCCGAGCGCGACGTCTTCGGTATCGCCATGCGCAACATGCTCTTCTCCCTGAAAAAACTCGCCGCCAGCGCCGACCGGATCGCCGCCGGCGACTTGACCGTCGAGATCGTCCCCGCCTCGGACAGGGACCAGCTCGGGCACTCCTTTGCCAGCATGTCCCGCAGCCTGCGCGAATTGAGCCTGGAGATCCGCGAGGTGGTGGGCGTTTTGGCCGCCTCGGCCGGCCAGATCATGACCACGGTGAGCGAGCTCGCCTCGAGCTCGGCCGAGACCGCTTCCTCGGTCTCCGAGACCAACGCGACAGTCCAGGAGGTGCGCCAGACCACCGACCTCACCTCGCTCAAGTCGCGCCAGGTCTACGAAAGCGCCAGCAACTCGGTGCAGGTGGCCAAGAACGGTCAGCTCTCGGTCGAGGAGGCGATCGGCGGGATGCGCGGCATCGACGAGCGCATGGGCTTCATCGCCGAGCGGATCGTGAACCTCTCGGAGCAGAGCCAGGCCATCGCCGAGATCATCGCCACGGTGAACGACCTCGCCGAACAGTCGAACCTCCTCGCGGTGAACGCCGCCATCGAGGCGGCCAAGGCCGGGGAGCACGGCAAGGGGTTTGCCGTGGTGGCCCAGGAGGTGAAGAACCTGGCCACCCAGTCCAAGCAGGCGACCGCCCAGGTGCGCGGCATCCTCGGGGTAATCCAGAAGGCGACCAGCGCCGCGGTGCTCGCAACCGAGCAGGGGAGCAAGGCCGTGGAGAACGGGGTGCGCCAGTCCGGTGCCGCCGGCGAGGCGATCCGGCAGCTCGCTGCCGCCATCGAGGAGTCCTCTAACGCCACCTTGCAGATCGTCACCTCCACCCAGGAACAGGCAATCGGCATGGACCAGATCGCCATCGCGGTGCAGAGCATCAACCAGGCAAGCGGCCAGAACCTGGAAGGCTCCCGGCAGATCGAGGCCGCAGCGCGCAACCTCTACGAGCTGAACCAGAAGCTCCAGCAGCTGGTGAGCAGGTTTACCCTGGCATGACGAGCCGCGTAGGGAGGCATACCCGCCCGGCTTTACCCGGCGGTGCCCGGCAAGGCGGCAGCCATGGCTGACCAGGAGGCCCTGTTACGCGAGCTTTTGGAGACCTTCCGTCTGGAGGCGCAGGACCACCTCGACTCGGTCTCCACGCTGCTCATCTCGCTGGAGCGCGAGCCGGAGAAGCCCGAGCAAAAGCGCCTGGTGGAGAGCCTTTTCAGGCGCATGCACACCCTCAAGGGCGCGGCGCACGCGGTGAACCTGGGGGAGGTCGCCCTCATCTGCCAGGACCTGGAGAGCCTCCTCTCCGAGGTAAAGCGCGGCGAACTGCCGCTCGAGGTGACCATCTACGACCGGCTGCACCGCGAGGTCGACCTGCTGGCCGCGCGCATCTTCCAGCACCCCGGCAGCCCCGGCCCCGCGTCTTTTAGCGCACCAGGCGCGGCGCCGACGACAACGCCCGAGCCCCTAGGCGTCCCGTCCCACCCGGTGTTCAGGGGGGGACCGGAGCCGTCGCGTCCGGAGCAGGCCGTCACGCTCCCCCCCTCCCCCGTCGAGGCGCCACGTGCCCAGGATCGCCGGGACCCCTCCGGGACCGAGACGGTACGGGTGCCGACCCGGCTCCTGGAATCGCTCTTGTTGCAGGCCGAAGAGCTCGTCTCGACCAAGCTTGCCGCTGCGATGCTCCAGGAGGAACTGAGCCTGACCGCGCGCCTCTTGACCGAGCGCACCGCGACACGTTCGCGCGCCCAGGAACTCGCCGGGTACGCCCTCAGGAGCCAGGGGCCGGCGCCCGCCAGCCAACGCCTGGCCGGCCTGATCCAGGAGTTTTGCGACAGCGAGCGGGAGTGCGAGGTGCGCCTGAGGGGGCTCGAGCGACTGGCCGAACGTAACCAGCACAACCTGGCGGCACTCATCGACCCCCTGCTTGCCGAGATGAAACAGCTGCAGCTGCTCCCCTTTGCCACCTTGAGCGACCCGTTCCAGAAGCTGGTGCGCGACCTGGGGCGTGAACTCGGCAAAGAGGCGGAACTCTCCTGCCGGGGGGCGGAAATCGAGGTGGACCGCCGCATCCTGGCCGAGCTGAAAGAGCCGCTCCTGCACCTGGTGCGCAACGTGATGGACCACGGCATCGAGGCGCCCTTGCGCCGCGAGGAGGCGGGCAAACCGCGCCGGGGGAGCGTGGAGATCGAGCTGCGCCTTTTGGACGCAAACCACGCGCGCCTCACCGTGCGCGACGACGGCCGCGGCATCGACGCGAGCCACGTGAAGGCGACCGCGCTCAGGCTGGAGCTGATCTCCCCGGAGCCGGCCGAGCAGTTAAGCGATCACGAGGCGCTCCAGCTGGTCTTCGAATCAGGCTTCTCCACCAGCCCGCTCATCACCTCCCTCTCCGGGCGCGGCGTGGGACTTGCCATCGTGCGCGAATCCCTGGAACGGTTGGGCGGGCACGTCACGGTGAGCGCCCGGCCCGGCCTGGGGTGCGAGTTCGCCATGACCCTGCCGCTCTCCTTCGCCCTGATCCGAGCCCTCCTGGTCTCGGTAGGAAAGCGCAGCGCGCTCATCCCCGCGGGAAACGTGGAGCTCACCTCCCGGCTCCCCCGCGAGGAGGTGCGCCAGGTGGAAAACCGCGACACGGTGCTCTTGGGCGGAGAGGTCTGCTCCCTGGTGTCGCTCGCCGCGGTCCTGGAACTGGGCGAAAAGACCGGCGCCCAGGAGGAGCCCTACCAGCAGGTGGTGCTGGTTAAGGCCGCCGAGCGGCGCATCGCCTTTGCCGTCGACCAGGTGCTCGGGGTGCAGGAGGTGCTGGTGAAGCCCCTGGGGGGCCAGTTGTCCCGGGTGCGCAACGTCTCCGGCGCCACGGTCCTTGGGGACGGCAGGGTGGTGCCGATCCTCAACGTGAACGACCTGGTGCGCTCGGCGCTTTTGGTAGCCGGCAGCGCGGCACGCCCCAGCACCGCCCAGGCCAAGGGGCGCCGGCTCTCCGTCATGGTCGCCGAGGACTCCATCACCTCGCGCACCCTTTTAAAGAACATCCTCGAGGCCGCGGGGTACCAGGTGGCGACCGCCTACGACGGCGCCGACGCCCTCACCCAGCTCAAGGCCGGCAGCTTCGACCTGGTGGTCTCGGACGTCGAGATGCCGCGGCTGGACGGCTTCCAGCTCACCGCGGCGCTGAGGTCGGAGCCCCGCTTCGCCGAGCTGCCGGTGATCCTGGTGACCGGACTCGAGTCGCGCAGCGACCGGGAGCGCGGCATCGAGGTCGGTGCCAACGCCTACGTGGTGAAGAGCAGCTTCGACCAGTCGAGCCTCATCGAGGTGATCGAGAGATTGACCTGACCGAAACGAAACGGGTAATGACAACCGCATGATTAGAGTACTGGTAGTCGAAGATTCCAAGACGGTGCAAAAGGCACTGGTGGCGGCCCTGGAGGCGGACCCGGAACTGCGCGTGGTGGCGGTGGCGGACAGCGGCGAGGAGGCGGTGCAGGCGGCCGCCACCCTGAGGCCCGACCTGATCACCATGGACATCAACCTCCCGGGTATGGACGGTTTCCAGGCCACCCGGGCCATCATGTCCAACAGCCCCACCCCGATCGTGGTGGTGACCGGGAAACTCGACCCGCGCGACTCGGACACCCTGTTCCGGGTCATGCAGGCCGGGGCCCTCATGGTGCTCGCCAAACCGGCCCCGCTGGGGAGCCCCAACCACGCCGAGTCGGTGGCCCGGCTGATACACCACCTAAAGCTCATGTCCGAGATCAAGGTGGTGCGGCGCAGCTTCCCCGAGGCCGCCAACCTGGCAGCGCTCCCCGAGGCACGCCTGGCGGTGCCGGGTCGCGTCGACCAGGTCAGGGTGGTCGGGATCGGTGCCTCCACCGGGGGGCCGCCGCTTTTGCAGCGCATCCTGAGTTCCCTGCCGCAGGACTACAACGCCGCGGTGTTGTTGGTGCAGCACATGGCGGAGGGGTTCACCGAGAACTTCGTCGCCTGGCTCCAGCACACCTCGCGCCTCCCCATCTCCCTGGCCCGCGACGGGATGCCGGTCGAGGCGGGCCAGGTGCTGGTCGCCCCGGACGGCTACCACCTGGAGATGGCACCGGGAAACCGGGTCATCCTGAGCTCCGCGCCTCCCGAGAACGGCCTGCGCCCCTCGGTGGCGGCACTCTTTCGCTCCCTGGCCCGGCACTGCGGCCGGCAGAGCGCCGGCGTCCTCTTGACCGGCATGGGGAGTGACGGCGCAAAGGAATTAAAGCTCTTGCGCCAGGCCGGCGGGATCACCATCGCCCAGAACCGGGAGAGCTCAGTGGTCTTCGGCATGCCCGGCGAGGCGATCCGCCTGGATGCCGCCTCCTACATCCTCCCCCCCGAGGGGATCATCGAACTTTTAACCAGGCTGGCGGCTGCGGCGCCCGACCTGTCGTCCAGATCGTGAGGTTACTCCACATGCACGAAGCTCATCCCGGCCAGCCCGCCCAGATCCTCGTTGTCGACGACAGCCCGACCCAGGCGAAACTCTTGGAGCAGGTCCTCCTGGCCCACGGTTTCCAGGTCTCGGTCCAGAAAAACGGTGCCGAGGCCTTGAGGCACCTGCTCGCCAATCCGGTCGACCTGCTGATCAGCGACATCCTGATGCCCGAGATGGACGGCTTCGAGCTCTGCCGCCGGGTCCGGGACGTGCCCGAATTGACGTGCCTCCCGATCATCCTGCTCACCCATCTCAACGACCCCTCCGACGTCCTGCACAGCCTCGAGGCGGGGGCGGATTACTTCATCTCCAAGCCCTACAACAACAAGCTCTTGTTGTCCCGCATCCACGCCGCGCTCTCGCGCCGGGGAGCCTGCATCCAGGAGAGTCCCGACGGCCTGGTCACCGTGGAGCACCACGGCCAGGACTACCGGATCAGCGCCCCCAAGGCGCAGATCATCGACCTCCTGCTGGCCACCTACGAGCTCGCCGCCGAGAAGAACCAGGAACTGTTAAGCGCCAAGCAGGCGCTCTCCGAGTTGAACCTGCAGCTGGAGCAGCGGGTGCGCGAGCGGACCGCCCAGCTCGAGGCGGAGACCGCCGAGAGGGTCCAGGCCGTCGAGGAGCTCCGGCGCAAGGACGAGATCCTGATGCAGCAAAGCCGCCAGGCCGCGCTGGGGGAGATGATCGGCAACATAGCGCACCAGTGGCGCCAACCGCTCAACGCCGTGGGGCTCTTGGTCCAGGACCTCTCCCTGTGCTACGAGTACGGCAACTTCGACCAGCCGTACCTGGACACCAGCACCAAGAAGATCATGAAACTGATCCGCCACATGTCCCAGACCATCGACGACTTCCGCAACTTCTTCACCCCCGAGCGCGACAAGGTCCCCTTCGACCTGAACAAGACCGTGGAGAAGACCCTGCATCTCGTCGAGGGGAGCCTCTCGGACAAGCGGATCCGGCTCCAGCTGGAGACCGAGGCGGTGCCGGAAATGAACGGCTACCCCAACGAGTTCTCCCAGGTGCTCTTAAACATCCTGAACAACGCCAAGGATGCCTTCGCCGGCCAGCAGATCGAGGACCCCAGCGTCTTCGTGAGGGTGCGCGTGGAAAAGGGGCGCCCGGTGGTGACCATCGCGGACAACGCCGGCGGCATCCCCGAGGAGATCATCGACCGGGTCTTCGAGCCCTACTTCACCACCAAGGACCAGGGAAAGGGGACCGGCATCGGTCTCTACATGTCGAAGAAGATCGTGGAAAAAACCATGAACGGCTCGCTCACGGTACGCAACACCGGGGCCGGTGCCGAGTTTAGGATCGAGGTCTGACGATGGCGCTGCGGGACCACAACGCTCCGTTTTCGCTCCTCTACGTGGAGGACGAGCAGGTCACACGGGAGACGGTCGCCTCGCTGATTGTGCGCCGCTTCCCCGAGCTCGAGTTGCACACGGCACCCGACGGCGAAACGGGGCTCGAGCTGTTCCGCCGCCTGCGCTGCGACCTGGTGGTGACCGACCTCAAGATGCCGGTCATGCACGGCATCGAGATGGCGCGCCAGATCAGGGCCGAGGATCCCGGCACCCCCATCATCGTAACCAGCGCCCACGGCGACATGGAGTACTTCATCGACTCCATCGAGATCGGCGTGAACCGCTACGTGATGAAACCGATCGACATCGAGAAGCTCTTCTCGGCCATCAAGGAGATGATCGGCCGGCTCACCCTGGAGCACGAGGTGCGCGCCCAGCAGGCTGCCATCGTCGAGCTGAACCGGAATCTGGCCGCGCACGCCGCCGAACTGGAGAGCGCGAACCGTGACCTGGAGTCCTTCAGCTTCACGGTGTCCCACGATCTGCGCACCCCGCTTACCAACATAAACGGCTACTGCCAGGTGATCCTGGAGATCTTCGGCGCCGGTCTGGATTCCAAGTGCCGGGAGTTCGTCGAGGTGATCTACGGCGAGACCATCTCGATGAGCGAGCTCATCAAGACCCTGCTCGATTTTTCCCGGCTCTCCCGCACCGAGATGAAGCGGACCCGCACCGACTTAAGCGAACTCGCCCAGGCGAGTGCCTCGACGCTCATCCTGCGCAACTCCCAGCGCCAGGTGAGCTTCCAGATCGAGCCCGGCCTCAGCGCCGAGTGCGACCGCGGCCTGATCAAGATCGTCCTCGACAACCTCATGGGGAACGCCTACAAGTACTCTGCGCTCACCGAAGAGGCCCGGATCGAGTTCGGCCAGTGCACGGTGGATGGCGACACCGCCTACTTCGTGGCCGACAACGGCACCGGGTTCGAGATGAAAGACGCCGACGAGATCTTTACCCCCTTCAAGCGGTTGCACGGCGACGGTGCCTTCCAGGGTTTCGGCATCGGGCTTGCCACCGTACAGCGCATCATCCAGCGCCACGGCGGCCGTGTCTGGGCCGAAGGGGAGCCGGACCGAGGAGCCACCTTCTACTTCACCTTGCCGGAACCATCCTGAGGCAGCCGACGCCACCCGAGGAGCTACGTACGTGAAACAGCCACCACGTAAAAATCTGCAGCGGATACTTTTGGTCGACGACGAAACCGAGATCCTGGAAAGCTGCCAGCGCTGCCTGGTGAGCAGCGGCTACCAGGACGTGATCACCGAAAACGACAGCCGGCAGGTACTCGACCTCCTCGCCCGCCAGGAAGTGACGGTCATCGTCCTGGACCTGCGCATGCCGAACCTGACCGGTCTCGACCTGCTCCCCCAGATCGTCGCCAAACATCCCGAGATTCCCATCTTGGTGGCCACCGCCAACAACGACGTGGACACCGTGGTGAACTGCATCAAGCAGGGGGCCTTCGACTACCTGGTAAAACCCATCGACGTAAAGCGCCTGATCACCGCGGTCAGGAAGGCGCTCGAGCTCTCAAGCCTCACCAGCGAACTCACCACCCTGAAGCAGTACCTGTTCACCGACCGGCTGGACCATCCCGAGACCTTCGGCTCCATCGTCACCGGCAACAAGAACATGCGTGCCATCTTCCAGTACCTCGAGGTGGTTTCCGGCACGCGCCAGCCCATCATGATCACCGGGGAGACCGGCACCGGCAAGGAGCTTATCGCACGCGCAGTCCACGAGTTAAGCGGGTCGACCGGCGAGTTCGTCGCCTTGAACGCGGCTGGCCTTGATGACAACATGTTCTCGGACACCCTGTTCGGGCACCGCAAGGGGGCCTTCACCGGCGCGGACCAGGCCCGTGACGGCCTGATCACCCGGGCCGCCGGCGGTACGCTGTTCCTGGACGAGATCGGCGACCTGAACGAGATGTCCCAGATCAAGCTCTTGAGGCTGTTGCAGGAACAGGAGTACTACCCGGTGGGGTCGGACTTCATCAAGAAGAGCGACGCCCGCATCGTCCTGGCCACCAACCGCGACCTTTTGGAGCGCATCAAGCAGGGTAAGTTCAGAAACGACCTCTACTACCGGCTCTGCGGGCACCGGGTGCACCTCCCTCCCCTGCGCGAGCGCCTGGACGACCTCCCGCTGCTCCTGGACCACTTTTTGGGGCTCGCCGCGAGCTGCCTAGGCAAGAAGAAGCCGACCCCGCCCCCCGAGCTTGCCACCCTTTTGAGTCTCTACCCCTTCCCGGGGAACGTCCGGGAACTGGAGGCAATGATCTTCGACGCCGTGCTGCGCCACCCGGGCGGCGTGCTCTCCATGGAGACCTTCCGGGCCGTGATCGGCGACGAGCGGTTGACCACGAAGCAGGAACCCCAGGAGCCAAGCGGTGCCGGTGGTGCACTGAGCGCCATCTTCGGGCACTTCCCCTCGATCGACGAGGTGGAGGAGTACATGATCCGCGAGGCGATGCGCCGCGCCAAGGGGAACCAGGGGCTCGCGGCCAAGCTCCTCGGGATGGGGCGCCAGACCCTCAACAAACGCTTGAAGGGTGACGGCAAAACGGCACAGGCCGCGGAGGAGTAAGGGGCCACCGCAGCGCCGATTGTGGCTTCACCCACCGCCCCCTCCCGTCAAGGAAGGGGGCGAGGTACCTCTCTGGATCCCCCCTCTTCACCCTCCCCCGTAAAAATCTCCCTGCCGGTTTGCAACCCGGAGCCACGTGGTATGGCTCCCCTGAATTCCCTGGAGATCACGTTGAGAAACGGAAAAAGGCATGAGAGCAGCCGGTTGGCGATCCATGCCTTTTTCTGTGACGTGCCGCGGATTTTACCATGGGGGCCGCCGTTACTCCGTGCCCTCCGTGTCTCCCTGGCAGATACGCCATTGGTTTTCGTGATGGGTGTTGATCATCCGCCAGCGCGTCCCTCCCCTTTCAAGGGGGAAGACAGGAGGGTGATGGGGATCGATCCCGTGCCTGCGTGTGCCCCCCATCCCCACTCCGACCCTCCCCTTGAAGGGGAGGGAGAAATCTTGGCGAGAGGATGATTGGCCCAAACCGTTTAGCTTTTGAAGTGCTCTGCCACGATCCCCTGCGCCAGGTCCATGGACGAGGTGAAGGCCGGAGAGATGGGGTTGAGCACGTGCAGCGCGGGACCGTCCGCCACCACCAGGAAATCCATCACCATCTGCTTGGTCTGCCAATCCACCAACTGCGGGCGGATGCCGACCTTGGTGGCAGCCACCAGGTCGGCGGGGTCGAGTTTCTGGACCAGGCGTGCGGCGTCCCGGTAGAAGAAGGAGGGGAGGTATTTCTTCGGCTCGCTGAGCGCCACGTTCCTGAACAGCGGGTTCGCCATAAAGAGCACCAGGTCCTCCCAGGCGATGGCCAGGGCCTCGCTGTCCATGCCGGCCAGGATGCCGTAGTTCTCCCGTCCGAAGGCCGGAATGGCGGTCGGCCCGAGGTAAACGTCGCCGTGCACGCTGCGGGTGAAATGCACCCCCAGGAAGGGGTTGCGGATGTCGGGAACCGGGTAGATGCTGGAGTTCACCGTGATGGGCGCTTCCTTGCGCAACAGGCGGTAGACCCCCTTGAAGGGGATGAGACGGAAGCGGTCCGCGATCCCGAAGTGCCGGGCAACCGTGTCGCAGTGGGCTCCGGAGGCGTTGATCAGCCGGTTGAAGGCGATCTCCCCCTGCCCGGTCCGGGCGACGCCGCTCCCCTTGAGTCCCTCGAAACGGCAGTCGAGCAGGATCTTCACCCGCCCGCTGGCAACGAGGTCGGCCTTCAGACTCTTCAGTACCGCCTTGGGATCGACCACCGCGGTGTAGTGCGAAAAAAGCGCCCGCTCGACGGTCCGCGCGTGGGGCTCGATCTCGGCCAACTGCCGCGCGTCGAGGATGTCGACCTTGGCGCCGTTAGCCAGCGCCCGCCGGTACAGCTCGTCGAGTACCGGCAACTCCTCGGGGGTCCTGGTGACGATCACCTTGCCGTTTTCCAAAAGCGGCAACCCCTTCTCCTTGCAGTAGGCCCGCATCAGGAAGTTGCCGTTCAGGCAGGACTTCGCCTTCAGACTGTCCGGTGCGTAGTAGATGCCGGCATGGAGTACGCCGGAGTTACGCCCCGAGGCATGACGCCCCAGTTCCGGCTCTTTTTCTATGATGACGATGTCGCCGTGGCCGGTCCGTACCAACTCCCGCGCCAAGGTGAGCCCGATAATCCCGGCTCCGACTATGAGTATTTCCGCACGTTGAAAGCTCATGGTATTCCCTCGTACACACACCGCGCACTGCGGCGCAAAGTTCAGCCAAGTATGCCTTCTCTTAGTGCTTTTGCCAACTATTGATCGCACCTTGACCGGATCGGGCACAAAACGAGAGCGTACTGGAGCAGGTAAATATTTGACTGATAAAAGAAAATTTGTTAGAAAGGCGTGAGTCAACATTAACAGGAGGTAGCACATGAACAAACTGATGGCGATTGTAGCAAGTTTGGTGTTCGTGGTAACTGCTGCTGTGGCATTCGCTCAAGGCAATGCGGAAAGTCCGTTCAAAGCTGGAGCTTCGATCTACGCCTGTGGGTGTGGAGCCGGCTGTCCCTGCGGCACCATTAGCGCCAAGGCCGGCAAGTGCGGCTGCGGCAAGAATCTCGTGAAGACCACGGTAACCAAGGTGGCCGACAACAAGGTGTACTACCAGATGAACGGCGCCGAGGTTTCGGCCCCCGCCACCGGCAAGTACGTCTGCAGCTGCGGCTGCCCGTGCAACACGGTAAGCCAGAAAGAAGGGACCTGCGCCTGCGGCAAACCGCTCAAAAAAGCCGAATAGTCCTTCCCTGTTCCTGAAAGAAAAAAGGCTATTCCCACCTCGGGGATAGCCTTTTTTCGTGTGCTTTTCTACGGTGCAGTACGGGCGTAAGCCTGGCCCGCCTGGATTCGACCGGTCAGCGGCGCCCCCCGCAGACCGGGCACCCCTGCAGGGACAACGGTTTCTCGAGCCGGCACTCCTCGAGGAGTTCCTCATCCTGAAAGATCTCGAGGGTGGGGCCGTCGGCACGTACCTCGCCGTCCTTGAGGACGATGGTCCGCTCGCACAGGTCGAGCACCATGTCGAGATCATGGCTGGTGAAGATGCGGGTGTGCCGGAACTCCTTCAAGAGGGCGATCAACTGGCGCCGCGAGTAGGGGTCGAGCCCGTTGGTCGGCTCGTCCAGCACCAGGATGTCCGGCGACATGGAAAGGACGGTGGCGATGGCGACCCGGCGTTTTTCCCCTCCCGAGAGGTGGTAGGGAGCCTTTTCCACCAGGTGGCGCGCCCCTACCCGCTCCAGCGCCTCGATCACGCAGCGGTCCAGGTCGTCGCCGGTGAGCCCCAGGTTGAGCGGACCGAAGGCGACGTCGTCGTAGACCGTGGGCATGAAGAGCTGGTCGTCGGGTTCCTGGAACACCATGCCGACGGTGCGGCGGATCTGCGGGAGCGTCCCCTTGGTAAGCGGAAAATCGCCGATCTGGATCTCGCCGGACGTGGGTACCAGGTAACCGTTCAGGTGCAGCAGCAGGGTGGACTTCCCCGCGCCGTTCGCGCCGATGATGGCGACGGACTCGCCGTGGTGGATCCGGAAGGAGACGTCGCGCAAGGCAGTGGTTCCGTCAGGATAGACGTGGCGCAGGTTCTTGACCGCTACGATGTGATGGCTCATGAAAAAAGTCCCGTAAGAAAGGCGCCGAACAACTCGGCGGGGTTGAATAGGCGCAGCAGGACGAACAGTGCCGACCAGCTGCAGAGGTAGAGGAATTCCGGCCGGCCGAAACGGTAGTGTTGACGGACCTGGAAGGCGCCGGTAAAGCCGCGGGCCAGCATCGCCATGTGGATCCGCTCGGCGCGCTGCCAGGTCTTGAGCAACAGGGACCCGATCAGGGAGCTGTAGCTCGCCATCCCCTGCCCCTTGTTGCCGAAGCTGCGCAGTTCGCGGGCCCGCGCGGCCCGCCCCCCCTCCTCGGCCAGCACGAACAGGTAGCGGTAGAGAAACAGGAGCTGCACGGCAAACACCTTCGGCATGCCAAGCTGCTCCAGCGCCCGGCAGATGGCGGGAAAGCCGGTAGTGGCCACGAGGATGAGCGCCGCGCTCACGGTGAGGAGCGCACGGACCAGGATCGAGGCGCAGGAGAGCCAGCCGCCGGAAATGGCGACGGGCCCCAGGTGCACCATTATTTCGGTATCGACGAGCGGGTTGAAGATGCCCACCACCAGCGCGAAGGGGCAGACAAGCGCTACCTTGCGGGCCAGGTAGCCGGCGGGGAGGTCGGCACAACCGATGAGCACGGCGGGAAACACAAAGAACGGCAGGAGTGCGGAAAGCTGGTAACGACCAAAGGAGATGACGCTTACCAGGAACACCAAAACGACCAGCACCTTGGCCCGCGGGTCCAACCGGTGCAGCGCGCTGCTGCCGGCGGCCAGGCGGTCCAGGCGCTGGAAATCAAGCAGCGCGGCGTCAATGGATGCCATAGACTTTGCGCAGGTTCCGTTTCTTCAGGATAAGGCCGCTCAGCACGACCAGCAGCAACACCACCAGGCTGCCGACCATCCCGGCCAGGCTCGTGCCGGAGTGTACCGGCAGAGAGTGCTCGACCTTGGCAGGAGCGGCCGGTTCCGTCTTTGAGGCACTTTTCGGGAAATCGTAGTCCGGGAAGAGCACCACCTTCCCCTGCAGGCGGGCCAGGGTCTGGTGCAGGGGACCCCGGGGCTGTAATTCGCTCCCGCCGGTGATGCGGGCAATGGCCCACTCGAGCCCGTCGGGATCTTTCGAGGCAAAGGCGGAGACCACCCCGCCGGTCGCAACGGCGAGCAGCAGGAAGCCGACAAGTACGCGGCGCAGCGACCAGGTGGCGAACGACGCTGCAGCGGCCGGTTCGAGCAGCTCGGGGCGTGCCTTTCTGACGAACGAGACGATGGCGGAGGTAACCACCCCTTCGACGAGGCCGATGGCCAGGTGAATCGGCAGCATGAGGAGAAGGAAGGTTTCGAAGGGGAGCTCGGCGATGCCGGAGGCGACCGTCTCCAACACCACGGCAAGGGGACCCAGCTGCAGCCCGATCATCGCGCAAAATACGGTGACCCAGGTCTCGCGGCTTCGGCTGGGTCGGGTACCCATGAGGTTACGGTACACCAGGGGGTAGACGACGAAAGCCGGGAAGAAGCCCATGTTGAAGATGTTACACCCCAGGGCGAGCAGCCCGCCGTCGGCGAAAAAGAGGGCCTGGACCAGCAAGACCGAGGCGATGGTGAGGAAGGCGGCGTGGGGACCGAGCAGGATGGCGAGCAGCAATCCGCCACCAAGGTGACCGCTCGATCCGGTGCCCGGAATGGAGAAGTTGATCATCTGCGCGGCAAACAGGAAAGCGCCGAGGACTCCCATGAGGGGGACCTTGCGGTCGTCGAGATCGCGCTTGACTTTGGCGGAACAGTAGGCGATGGTACCCGCCGATGCCGCCCACATCGTGCCTCCGACTGCCGGCGATAACAAGGCGTCCGCCATGTGCATATGCTTTCCTCCCTCTCACGTTCCAGACGCCAGCTGCGGCGTAGCACGAAAAAATAATTCGTGCTACCGAACCAATACAAGATGATCCCCGCAGTGTCAAGTTGCTTTTATTTCATTTGTGTATACAGCACTTTCCGATGATCCAGCAGGGGCATTCCCGCGCCGTCCCCCTGGCAGCTGAGCCCCACAACCCATTAGAATCCTTGACATAGAAATTTCACAATGTATTATGCGGGCAACTCTTGAGAGGCTAGAGGTGCCGCACCATGGAACAGAGCAAGCATCTCCTCGACGAGCAGTTCCTGATGTTCGAATCCGCCTGTCGGCAGGCAGGTCTGCGCCTTACCCACCAGCGCCTGGAAGTCTACCGCGAGCTGGCCTGTGCCGAAGATCATCCCTCTGCGGAAACCCTGCACCAGCGCCTGCGCCGTACCATCCCCACCCTTTCCCTCGACACGGTGTACCGTACCCTGGCGACCCTCGCCTGCCACGGACTGATCAACAAGGTGGACACGGTTGAGAGTCAGGCCCGCTTCGAGGCCACCCAGCACCAGCACCACCACCTCATCTGCAGCAAGTGCAAGCGGATCGTCGACTTCGACTGGCATTCCATCGATGCGCTCCCCCTGCCGCTCAAGGCCCAGCAGTGGGGCCGCATCGAGGCCAAAAACGTGGTGGTCTACGGCGTCTGCAGCGGCTGCCAGTAATCCTTCCCCTCCCTTCTGTCCTAATAAGGCTGCACCGACCGCGTCGCTCCCCTTCTACGACACCTCTCCGGGTACCAGCAACCTGCGCCCCCTCCCCCACCAAGAGCCGGTAGCGATCTATCGTCTTGCCTAGAACCAAAGGGTAGACTTGACAACTAAATAAAAATCATTTCTATTTAAGCGAGAGATATTCCATCTTGGATCGCCACCCGATCCCGTCTGCGTCGAACCTGAGCTAACGGAGCCTGCCATGAAACGAGCGTTACTGGGGACTTTCCTCATGCTGATGATACTTCCCGTCCTTGCCTGCCAGAAAAAGGAGGGGAGCCCGACCACGACGGAACCTGCTCGGGGAGCCCGCCTCAGCGTGGTGACCACCCTCTACCCGCTGTACGATTTCACCCGCGCGGTTGCCGGGGACAAGGCGGAGGTGAGGCTTCTGTTGCCGCCGGGGATCGAGCCGCACAGTTTCGAACCCAAGCCCGAGGACATGGTGCGGGTCAGCAAGGCCGACGTCGTGGTCTACACCAACGAGGCGATGGAGCCGTGGGCGGTGAAGATGTTAAAATCCCTCACCAGCAAACCGGTGGTGGTGGATGCCAGCAAGGGTGTGGAGCTGAAACCGGCCGTGCCCGTGGCCGACCAGGAGCAGGAACACCAGCACCAGGGGGGGAAGGATCCCCACATCTGGCTCGATTTCGGCAACGCCCAGATTATGGTGCAGAACATCGCTGACGGACTGAGCAGCAAGGACCCGGCGAACCGCTCCTTCTACCAGGCGAATGCCCAGGCCTACCAGCAGGAGCTGAAGAAGCTGGACGATGAGTACCGCCAAGGCCTCAGCCACTGCCAGAAACGGGAATTCCTGCACGGCGGGCACTACGCCTTCGCCTACCTGGCCAGGCGCTACGATCTCAAGTACCTGTCGGCCCAGGCCGTGAATCCCGACGCCGAACCCACCCCCGCGCGGATCGCCGCCCTGGTCAAGGAGATGCGCGCTAACGGCCTCAAGTACATCTTCTGCGAAGAGCTCCTCTCTCCGGCTACTGCAGAGATGATCGCCCGCGAAACCGGGGCCCAGGTACTCCTGCTGAATGGCGCTCACAACATAAGCAGGGAGGACTTCGACAAGAAGGTGCGTTTCCTCGAGCTGATGCGGGAAAACCTCGTCAACCTGCGCCGCGGCCTGCAGTGCAGCTGACAGGTACTGCACTCATCAAGGTCTACAGCCACCTGCTTCTCCTGCCATCACCTACCAGCGTCCCTGCCAGAACCTTGGCAGGGATTCTCACTTTTTCGCACCCATTTCAACAGAACTTTCAAGGAGCCACAGTCTCTGCAACCTCGTGACATTGCATAGATAGTGGCGTTTCACTATCCGGGCCTGCAAGTTGCAGCAGGAGCTCAGACAACAAGTACACCTCCTGACAGCAAAAAGCGGCACTCATTCAGAGACGCTCTTTGGGCTGTCAGTTTTCGAGGTACCTGATATGGCACGGATTACCACGTTGATAGTGGCCGCACTGCTGTACCAGGCGATAGCGGCCCCGGTTGCAAAGAGCATAGAGGTGGGTGAACCGGTCCCCGAGTTCGGCTTGCGGACCCTGGATGGTGAGGTGATCTCCCGCACCAGCCTTGCGGGACACCCCCTGCTGATATTTTTCTGGAACACCCGGAGCAGCAACGCCCGAAAGGCCCTCCCCCTTTTGAACCACATGGCCGAAAAACTTGGCCAAAAGGGGATCACGGTGCTCGCCATCAACACCGGTCAGCAGGAGAGCGAGGAGCGCGCGCGGTCGTTCTGGAAACAGCACCACTTCCTCTTCGCCGCCGGGTACGACCGCTACCTGGACCTCCGGGAGGCCTTCGGCATCCGCCAGACCCCGACCGTCATGCTGGTCGACGCCTGGGGGATCGTGCGCTACAAGAGCCCGATACTCCCCAACGACCTCGAGTCGCGCATGAGGGAGCTCTACGAGCGGTAAGTCCGGGCGCCTTCCCAGGGCACCTTTTCTGGACCTGCTCCGGCCGGGCTGACATAATCCCTGCGCCTGGTGCAACCTGCCCGTCATCCCCTCCCCTTTTTAAGCTTTGATCCCACCGTTGTCGCCCTACGTTCTCTATCTCGAGAGAATTTGCGCAGCGCTCATTGATAATTTCTCCTGTCCGTGATACATAGTAGAGGACGTTAACCCAGGAGATGACATGAAACGCTTTTTCTTGCTGCTGTCACTTGCCGCGATGTTCTGCGCCCTCACCGCCTTTGCCCAAAGCGAAGTAGAAGCCCCCAAATCCTGCAAACAGTGTGGCATGGACCGGACCATGTTCGCCCACAGCCGGATGCTCGTCGTCTACGCTGACGGTTCCCAAGCCGGGACCTGCAGCCTGCACTGCGCGACCCGCGAACTGCGCGAACATCCCGACAAGAAGGTGGCCGCCCTCAAGGTTGCCGACTACGACAGCCGTGCCCTCATCGACGCGCCTGGTGCTACCTGGGTGATCGGCGGCGAGAAAAGCGGGGTGATGACCGACGAGGCCAAGTGGGCCTTTGCCGGCAAAGAAGCCGCTCAGTCCTTTGTAAAGGCCAGCGGCGGCAGGGTTGCCGGGTTCCAGCAGGCCTGGGACCTGGCGGTCAAAGAGCAGGATTGATCACAGCTTTAAGGGGGAGACCCGATGCGAGCACTGCCAAGCACCACCCTCAACCGTTTAGGCCGCCTCGCGCTGGCTCCCTTTTGCGCGCTCCTGCTTATGGCCGGCACGTCGGGGGCCGCCTCCAAAGCTGCGAGTAGTGCCCCCCCAAAAGAAGCCAAGTGCCCGGTCTGCGGGATGTTCGTCGCCAAGTACCCGAACTGGGCTGCCAGTGCCAGCTACCGCGACGGGAGCGTTACCTACTTCGACGGCCCCAAGGACCTCTTCGCCTACTACCTGAATCCCAAGAAATTCGACCCCGCCAAAAAGCGCAGCGACATCGTGAGCCTCCAGGTCAAAGACTATTATTCCCTTGCCAGCATCGACGCCACGAAGGCATACTTCGTCACCGGGAGCAAGGTACTCGGCCCGATGGGGAAGGAGCTGGTCCCCTTTGCCCGCCAGGCCGATGCCGCGGGGTTTAGCAGCGACCACCAGGGACGCCGGGTGCTACGTTTCCCCGAGGTCACCCTTGAGCTTTTGAAGACCTTGGAATAGTGTGATTATTTTCGCCCCTTGGCGGGCGCGGTGAGCCATGGTGACCCTGCGCAAATCTACCCAGTTTTTCCTGCTGATCGCCCTGAACCTCCTGGTTTTGGCCGCCCTGGTGCTGCACGCCGAGGTGCGTTCTCGGGAGCCTGCGGCCCGGCGCAGCGCGAGCCGCATCCTGGTGCGCCAGCTCAAACTGAGCGACCTCTGCCTCTTCACCGAGGCGCGCTACACCCGGCACCCCGCCATGGCGGACCGTCACGCCCCCTTCCAGGACCACCCGCTGGCCCTGGAGCACTTCCCGTCCGGCAGCCTGGTGACCCCGCCAGCCCTGCGTCGCGAGGCCAAATGACCCCCTCCCTGCAACGCCATCTGAACATCCTGGACTTCGCGCTCTCTTCGCTTTGGCGTCGCAAGGGGAAGAACCTCTCGCTTCTCGCGGTCTACACCCTGATCATCTTCATCATCGCCTCCATCGTCTTCTTCACCCAGGCGCTCAAGAGGGAGGCCGGGCTGGTGCTCCAGGACGCCCCCGACCTGGTGGTGCAGCGCATGGTCGCCGGCCGCCACGACCCGATCCCGGTCTCCTATGCGACGGCAATCGCCGCCATCCGCGGGGTGAGCGAGGTAACCCCGCGCTACTGGGGCTACTACTACGACCCGGTGACCGGCGCCAACTTCACCCTGGTAGCCGCGGACGACCCGCAGCTCAAGCCCGAGGCGATCGCCATCGGTTCCGGCGTGGCCCGCACCAGCCGGATCAGTATCGGCGACTTCCTCCCGCTTAAGGACCTCAAGGGTTCCCCGGTGCTCTTCTCGGTGCAGAAGATCTTCCCGAGCGCCTCGGAACTGGTGGCCGCCGACCTGATCCAGCTGCGCCAGGAAGACTTCCTGAGGCTCTTCGACTTTCCGTCCGGGCGCGCCACCGACCTCGCCGTGAGCGCCGGCAACCCTGCCGAGCTCGAGACCATCGCGGCCAAGATCGTGCACGATTTCCCGGACACCCGCCCCATTTTGAAGAGCGAGATGCTGAGAACCTACGACTCGGTCTTCGACTGGCGCTCGGGGCTCGTCCTGGTAGTGCTGGCCGTCGCCGTGCTCTCCTTCATCATCTTCGCCTGGGACAAGGCGACCGGGCTCTCCGCCGAGGAGAAGAAGGAAATCGGCATCCTGAAGTCGATCGGCTGGGAGACCACCGACGTCCTTCTGCTCAAGTCCTTTGAGGGGATCGTCATCTCCCTGAGCGCCTTTCTGGCCGGGGTGAGCCTTGGCTACCTGCACGTCTTCTTTTTTTCCGTTTCGCTCTTCGAGCACGCCCTGAAAGGGTGGAGCGTCCTCTACCCTGAGTTCAAACTGACGCCGGTGATCGATCCCTACCTGATCTGCCTGCTCTTTCTTTTGAGCGTCGGTCCCTACATCGCCGCCACGGTGGTTCCCTCCTGGCTCGCCGCGACGGTAGATCCCGATGCCGCCATGAGGTCCTGACGTGATCGAAGTCATCGAGGTCTCAAAATCGTTCAACGTGGGGAAGGTGAACCAGTTCGACGCGGTGAGCCGGGTCAGCTGCCGGATCATGCCCGGTGAACTCACCATCCTGAAGGGGCCCTCGGGTTCCGGGAAGACCACCCTGATGACCCTGATCGGGTGCATGGCCCGCCCCAGCTCCGGGCGCATCGTGCTCTCGGGAATCGGAGCCGGGTCACTGTTCGGCCAGGACCCGGACGCGGCCATCGAGATCACGAGCCTCCCGGAACGCTTCCTGACCGGCATCCGGCGCAGCGCGTTCGGGTTCATCTTCCAGCAGTTCAACCTGGTACGCGGCATCAGCGTCCTGGAAAACGTGATGCTCCCCGCCTACCCCACCGGTGTGAACCACAAGGTCCTCAGGGAGCGCGCCCTTACGCTTTTGGAGACCTTCAACATCGCCCGCCATGCCCAGGCGCAGGTGGGTCTTCTTTCCGGTGGGGAGATGCAGCGCGTGGCCATCGCGCGTGCCCTCATCAACGACCCGTCGGTGATCATCGCCGACGAGCCGACCGCCCACCTCGACTCCCGGCTTTCGCGCGAGTTCATGGCGCTCGTGGAGGGGTTCAAGAAGGGCGGCAAGACGGTCCTCATCGCAAGCCACGACCCCATCGTCTACGACTCGTCCCTTGCCGACCAGGTGGTCGAGATGCGCGACGGTGCCCTGGTTGACGGGTCGCTCCCATGATCATGCACCCGGGCGTCCTTGCCCTGATCACCGGTTCCCTCCTGACCTCGGCCATGATCCTCTATGCCGGGTGGTACGGGGTTCGCATCCTGCGCAACTGGGACCTCTCCAGCGGCAGCGAGCTGCAGCTCGCCCTGGAGAAGCGCACCTACCTTATCTCGACGCTCTTGAGCTACGCCCTCGGGTTCGAGCTGGTCTCACTGTTTCTCTTCGTGTTCACCGCCGACCGGCTGCACCTGCTCTTCTCCGGCGCCATGTGCGCGGCCGGGACCCTGAACGCCAACGGCTTCGGCTATCCCCTCTTGATCCTGAAGCTGGTGAACTTCCTTTTCGCCGGGATCTGGCTCATCGTGAACCACGCCGACAACCAGGGGTACGACTACCCGCTGATCCGCTTCAAGTACCTGTTGCTGGTCCCCCTGGTCCCCTGGTCTTTGCTCGAGTTCAGCTACCTCTTCGCCTACTTCTCCGGCCTGCACGCCGACGTGATCACCTCGTGCTGCGGCAGCCTGTTCAGCCTGGAGCGCCCGGGGATCGCGGGCGACCTGGTCTCCCTCCCGGTTAAACCCATGCGCCTGGCCTTTTTCGGCACCCTTGGGGCTACCCTGGCAAGCGGCCTGTTCAGCTGGCGCAGCGGCAAGGGGTTCTACCCCTTCTCGATCCTAAGCCTTGCCACCCTCCTGGTAAGCCTCGCCTCCCTGGTCTCCTTCCTCTGCCTCTACATCTACCAGCTCCCCAGCCACCACTGCCCGTTTTGCATCCTGCAGGGGGAGTATCACTACCTTGGCTACCCGATCTACGCGACCCTCCTGGGGGGCGGGCTGGCCGGCATGGGGACCGGGTTTTTGCACCCCTGGCGCCGGCGCGGCAGCCTCCAGCTGGTCATTCCCAAGCTGCAGCGCCGCCTTGCCGGGGTGGCAATCTCCCTGTTCGCGCTTTTTCTGGTCATCGCGGCCTACCAGATGGTCTTTTCCCCGTTTCGTCTGGGAGAATAATTTCCCTCGCAACCCGCTAGATCCCTTCCCTTTTTCGACAAACAGTGCTAGTGTTTCACCCTTCCATTAAAAACCCTTTCCAGCTCATCCTGGAGCGGAGGTATCCATGCTCGGGGCACTGCGGTTATTGGTACCGCTGCTGGCGACGCTGCTGACGCTGTGGTCCGTCCACGCCGCAGAGGCCGCCACCTTGCTGCGCATCGGCGGCAACGGATCGGCCCTGGCGACCTTGCGACTGCTGGCCGCGGCCTACCACAAGCGCCACCCCGACACCACCATCCGCGTTCTCCCGAACCTGGGGAGTTCCGGCGGCATCAACGCCCTGCACAAGGGTGCCCTGGACCTGGCGGTGAGCACCCGGGCCCTGAAAACAGATGAACAGGAGCAAGGGCTGCACGCCGTTGAGTATGCCCGCACCCCGTTCGTTTTCGCCAACAACCTCAAGGTCTCCAAGACCTCCATCACCGAGTACGAACTGGTTAACCTGCTCAACCAGGAGCTCCCGGTGGGGCCGAACGGTTCCCGGATACGCATCGTCCTGCGCCCGGAGAGCGATACCGACACCTCGCTCGTGGCGCAGATCTCCCCCCAGGTCGAGCAGGCGCTACGGGCGGCCCAGGCCCGCCCGGGGATGCTCATCGCGGTCACCGACGCCGACTGTCTGGAGACCCTGGAGAAAACCCCCGGCGCCTTCGGCGCAGCGGCACTTTCCCAGATCGTCACGGAGAAGCGGGCGGTACGCATCTTGAGCTACAACGGGGTGGCACCTACCCTGAAGAACCTGGCACAGGGGAGCTACCCGCTCAGCAAACGCTACTACCTGGTCCTCGGGAAAAATGCCTCTCCTGCAGCCCGGGATTTCGCCACCTTTTTAACCTCCCCCGCGGCCCACGGTATTTTGCACCAGGCGGGAAACCTCCCCACCGTGGCAGCCAAGGAGCGCTGAGTCCATGCACCTGTCCCGAACCAATACACGCTTTACGGCGCACTTCACCGTCGCTCTCGCCTTCGTGGTTGGTCTCCTGTTTCCCCTGGGCTACTTCGTGCTGAGCTACCAGTACGCCATCGGCAGTCTGGAAACCGAGGCAGAGATCAATGCCCGCATCGTCGCCGGGCTCATCAATCAGAACCCCGAGCTGTGGCGCTTCGAGCACGAGCGCCTGGAATCGCTCTTGTCGCGTCGCCCCCAAAGCGGGCAGCCCGAGGTGCGGCGCATCCTGGATACCCTGGGAGAAGAGGTCGCCTCCAGCGGCCAACCGCTCTCCGATCCCATCATCAGCAGGTCCCAGGCACTCATGGATGCCGGCGTCGTCGTGGGACGGATCGAGATCAGCCGTTCGCTGCTCCCCATCCTCGAGCACTCCGGCCTGGTGGCACTGTTCGGGCTGGGACTGGGGCTTTTGGTGTTCATCCTGCTCCCCTTCCGCGCCATCAGTCGGGCCGCGGGACAGCTGCAGGATTCGCACAGCTTTCTTACCAGGGTCATGGAAAGCAGCACCAACGCCATCATCGTGCTGCAGCTGACCGGGGTCGTCGAGATGGTCAACGAGCGCTGCGCGGTGTTGAGCGGCCACGCCCGTGAGGACCTCCTGGACCAGCCGATCGGCCTCCTCTTCACCCCCGAGGCCGAGATCCGGGTGCGCCAGGAGCTGCAGACGGTCATCTTCGGCACGGAGGCCAAGTTCGAAAGTGACCTGTTGCGCAAAGATCACAGCACCGTCCCGATCTCCTGCGGTGCAGCACCGCTCTACCAGGAAGGGCGCCTGGCAGGGATCGTTCTCACCGTGGAGGACATCAGGGAGCGCAGGGAGGCCGCGGAGCAGCTCAAGCGTGCCAAGGAGTACACCGAGCGCCTGATCCAGGTGGCGAGCGTCATCATCGTGGGGCTGGACCGGCAGGGGGTAGTCACCCTGATGAACCGGACCGCCGAGGAGGTGACCGGGTACCAGGCCGGGGAACTGGTGGGACAGAACTGGTTCGAAACGGTAGCCAGCGGCGAGAGCCGGGAGGCCCTGAACGGGTCCCAGGCGCAGGGGGGAACGACCGGCGGGGCCACGGAGAGCCAGATCGTGAGCAAGTCCGGCTCCCTGCACACCATATCCTGGCGCACCAGTACCATCGAGGAAGAGGGCGAGCCGGTGGGGACCCTCTGTTTCGGTGTCGACGTCACGGAGCACAAGAAAGTTGAGGCGCAGTTGCGCCAGTCGCAGAAAATGGAATCGATCGGGCAGTTGGCAGGCGGGGTCGCCCACGACTTCAACAACATGCTGAGCGTCATCCTGGGGTACACCCAGCTCTGCCAGCTGGAGGCCGGCGAGGAGAGCCCGCTGTGGCCCTACCTGCAGGAGATCTCCAAGGCCGGCGAGCGCTCCCGCGACATGGTGCGCCAGCTGCTCGCCTTCTCGCGCAAGGAGCTGATCTCGCCCAAGGCGGTCAACCTGAACGCGCACTGCATCGCGACCGAGAAGACCCTGGGGCGGCTCATCGGCGAGGAGGTCACCTTCAACTTCCTCCCGTCCACGAACCTCTGGAGGGTCAAGATCGATCCCTCGCAACTGGACCAGGTGCTGATGAACCTGGCGGTGAACGCCCGCGACGCCATGCCCGAGGGGGGGATCCTCACCATCGAGACCGCCAACGTCTCCATCGGCGAGGAGTTCTGCCGTTACCGCCTGGACGCCCACCCCGGCGATTACACCTGCCTCACGGTACGGGACACCGGCATCGGCATGGACCGGGAACTGGTGCGGCGCATCTTCGAGCCGTTTTTCACCACCAAGGAGGTCGGCAAGGGAACGGGACTGGGGCTTGCAACGGTGTACGGCATCGTCACCCAAAACGGCGGGTTCATCGACGTACAAAGCGAACCGGGCCAGGGTACCTCGTTCCTCATCTACCTGCCGAGGCTTCCGGAGGAGGAGGTGGCCGAACCGGTCGAGGAGGCCCCCACACCGGCGGGATCCGGGGCAGTGCTCGTGGTGGAAGACGACACGATGCTGCTGTCCATGGCCACGCACATGCTGGAAAAGATCGGGTACCGGGTCACCCGTGCCACCTCGCCCGAGCAGGCGCTGGCGCTCTGCCGGGACCAGGAGACCTGGTACGACCTGGTGTTGAGCGACGTGGTGATGCCGGGTATGAACGGCAAGGAGATGGCCCGGCAACTCGCGGAACTGCGGCCGGGCCTCAAGGTGCTCTTCATGTCGGGGTACTCGACGGAGATCGTCGCCCAGCGCGGCATCATGGAGGCCGGCATCCACTTCATCCAGAAACCCTTCGACATGAACGTGCTGCACCAGAAGATCCAGGAGGTGCTCGAAGAGCAGGCTCCGCCGGCAGTGCCAGCCCCCCCTCTTACGCCCACCACCAAGTAGTCGCAGCGCGGCAGCTTGCGTCCCGTGCTTCTCCTTCTCTTCCTTTTACACATCAGTCGGGAACCTTGATGTCGAACTGCAGGGTGAGTGTGTTGCTGCCGGCGAGGGAACTGTGGGTGTACATGTCGTAGCCGAAGAGGAGGTTGACGTTACGGGCAAAGGCCCAGGAAAAGCCGACGTTGAAGGAGCCGTTGGAGTTGCGTCCCCCCATGTAGTCCAATCCCAGCCAGAGGTTTTCCGAGATCTCCTTGAGGGTCCGGTCCCAGGAGAGCAGCACCCCGTGGTTGCGCACCCTCCCCGCTTCGTCGATGAGCGCCCGGCGCGAACCCCGGTAGTACCCCACCGAGAAACGTCCCAGGGTGGGGAGCGGCCCGAGCGCCGGGACCGTCTTTGCCGCCAAGCCGTAGACGATGTTCTGCCCGGACGCCACGTAAGGGGCATCGTTGGTAGCGATATCTTTGGCAGGCCTGCCGTTGTAGACCCCGACGGCCAGGGCCGGGGCGTGGGGAAGAAGCGCCTCCTCGGTGATGGCAAGTTTCGCGTTACCACTCCAGGGGTGCTGGTCGTTGGGATCGTTGGCGATCACCACGTAGTCCACCCCGACTTCCATCTGCACGGCTTTAAAGGGTAGCAGTCCGAAGGTGAGACTCAGGTCGAGGGTGTTGGCATCCCGGCTTGCCAGACGGTTGGGTGGTGCATCGACGTCGCCGGAGGCCCTGAAGAAGTTGTTGATACCGAGGTCCATGGTCTTGAAGGGTTGCACATCGACGGAAGGTATCCAGACGATGGAGGTGGGGCCGGCCCAGACCGGGCTGCCGGTTACCAGAAGCAGCAGGGCAGTTGCGAGGTAGCTGGCAGTTCTCTTCACGGCGGCGCCTCCACATGAGTCAATACTCATAAAAAACACCACCTACCTTACCATGTGGCACATCTCCGTCAAGAAACGCGGTCTTTTGCCGATAGCTGAGCTTAGGTGTCAGAACCTGTCGACAAGCGTGTCAACCAGGCGAGGGTGTTCTTCACATTAAACGAGCATTGCTCCCCTTCGCTGTGCTAAGCTGGCACGCAACAATTCCAGAAGAGAGGATATTCGTCGTGGCAGGGGCGTATCAACAAAACAACGCGGGAGGTCCGCAGGGTGCTCGCAGCACCTTGAAGACACTGTTCCCCATCCTGAACTGGCTTCCGGAGTACCGCGCTCCCCGGCTTTTGCACGACCTGTTCGCCGGGGTGACCCTGGCCGCCTACGCCATTCCGGTGGCCATGGCCTATTCCCTGCTCGCCGGGCTTACCCCGCAGGTCGGGCTCTACTGCTACATCGGGTCGGGGGTGGTCTACGCCCTGTTCGCCACCTCGCGCCACCTGGCCATCGGCCCGACCGCCGCCATCTCGGTGATGGTCGCCAGCGTCGTCGGCACCATGGCTGGTGGCGATACAGCACTTTACGCATCGATCGCCTCGGCCACCGCAGGGCTCGTGGCGCTCCTGTGCTTTCTCGCCTGGGCCCTCAAACTGAGCTCCTTCGTCAATTTCATCTCGGAAACCATCCTGACCGGTTTCAAGGCCGGCGCGGCCCTCAGTATCGCCCTCACCCAGCTCCCCAAGCTCTTCGGGGTGTCCGGCGGGGGCGGCAACTTCTTCCAGCGCTTCGAGTTCCTCTTCCGGCAACTCCCCGAGACCCAGCCGGTGGTGCTCGCCATCGGCATCTGCTCGCTGGTGATCATGTTCGCCGGGGACCGCTTCTACCCAAGGCGCCCCTTTGCGCTATTGGTGGTGGCGCTCTCCACCGCCGCCGTGTCGGCCTTCCACCTCACCGACTTCGGCGTCCAGGTGGTCGGGGCGATCCCCAAGGGGCTTCCCAGCTTTTCCTTCCCCAGCGTCGGCATGCAGCACATGGAAGGGATCCTGGAACTCGCCTTTGCCTGTTTCCTGCTCTCCTACGTCGAGAGCATCGCCGCGGCCCGCACCTTCGGAACCAAGCACGCCTACAACATCGATCCGCGCCAGGAGCTCCTGGGGCTTGGTGCGGCGAACCTTCTGGCTGCCCTGGGCCAGGGTTACCCGGTGGCGGGAGGCCTGTCCCAGTCGGCGGTGAACGAGGGGGCCGGCGCCCGCACCCCGCTGTCGCTCTTTTTCGCCTCGATCAGTCTCACCTTTGTCCTCTTCTTCCTGACCGGAATGTTGCAAAACCTTCCCCAGGCGGTCTTGGCTGCCGTCGTCATCGTGGCGGTCTCCCGTTTCGTCAAGATCTCCGAGTTCCGCACCCTGTGGCGGGTAAGCCGCATCGAGTTCCACGTGGCGCTGGTCGCCTTCTTCGGCGTGCTCCTTTTGGGGATCCTGAAAGGGGTCACCATCTCGGCGGTGGCCTCCATCCTGTTCCTGCTCCGCTTCCTGGCCCGGCCGCACGTGGCGGTTCTCGGGCGCATCCCCGGCACCTCGCGCTTCGCCGACCTGGCACGCCACCCGGAAAACGAGCCATTTCCCGGGCTGTTCCTGTTCCGGGTCGAGGCGCCGCTACTCTACTTCAACGTGGACACCGTGGAGCGCCTGGTGCTCGATGCCATCCACGCCGTCCACGCCTCACGGGCACCGGTCAAGCTCGTGGTCTGCGACCTCTCCACCTCCCCCTATATCGACGTCGCCGGCGCCCGGATGCTGGCGCGCCTGGTCGCCCAACTGGAACTCGAGGGGATCGCCTTCCGGGTCGCCGAGGCCCATGCCGCGGTACGCGACATCCTGCGCGACACCGGGGTGGCTCCCTACCTGGGCGGAGTCGACCGGCGCACCTCGCTCGGCGACATCGTCCAGCAGTTCCAGATCAGCAGCGTACCTGCCGGCGCCCCCTCCTGCCCCGGCAGGGGGTAGTCCTTTTTCCTTACTCGTTGCACAATCCCTCCATTTTTGTTCCCTCTTTCAGTCTTAGGATGGCTACCATGGCAGTACCGGGGAGTGGCAGCAGTCTCCACCAATGGCCCTGACGTATCAACGATGCAGCCCTACCCCACGCGTCCTGTCAGTCACTCTGGCAGACGCAGGGCGATCGACAACGAGGCGCACCCTTTGCCAGGCAGTCTGTTTCTGCTAGACTAGGTGGGTAGCGCAGCCCGTCTCATGGAGAATCTAGATGCGAAAACTACTGTTCATAGTTCCCCTGTTGGCAATCATTGCCGGGTTTTCTCTCAGTACTCCGGTGTGGGCCCAGAGTGAGCCCGGTTACTACAGTGCCTCGGACCTCCCCAATGACAATCTGCTCAGTCCGGAGGAACTCGACGACCTGCTCGCCCCCATCGCCCTCTACCCCGACCCGCTCCTGGCGCAGATCCTTCCTGCAGCCACCTTCGTGGACCAGATCGACGAGGCGGCCCGTTTCGTGCGTTTCTACGGCAACTCCCCCCGCATCGACGACCAGCCCTGGGACATCAGCGTGCGGGCCGTGGCGCACTATCCGGACATCCTTTTCATGATGGATCGCAAGTACGACTGGACGGTGGCGCTCGGTCAGGCCTACATTGACCAGCCCCAGGACGTCATGGAATCGATCCAGGTGCTGCGTGCCCAGGCGCGCGACCGCGGGAACCTGTATTCGACGACCCAGCAGCAGGTGATCGTGGAACCAGGCGGCGACATCAGGATCGTACCAGCCGTGCCGCAGTACATCTACGTGCCGGTCTACGACCCGCAGGTCATCTATGTCGAGAGCCGCCCCTCCTACGGGTACCTCACCTTCGGGACCGGATTCGTCATCGGTGCCTGGCTCTGCCGCGACGTCGACTGGCGTGATCACCGAGTCTACTACCACGGATGGCGCAGAGGTGGCTGGGTGGAGCGGTCCCGTCCCCACATCCACGACCGGCGTGGGGTCTACATCAACCAACGGTCCTCGACCATCGTCATCAACCGCCGCGTGTTGCAACGCGACACCAGCCGGTACCGCCAGGAACTGCGTCAGGAAACGGTGCGACGCCGCGATCTGCCGGGTCGGCCGGTAACTCCGGTACGGCGCGATGGGCGCCCGGGACGGGATGAACACCGCACACCTGCACTGGAGCAGCGCCCGCGTGTCGAACAGGGGCACAAGCCGGATGCCGACCGTGGCAGGCGCCAGGGGACCGAACAGAGGCCCCAGGCCGCTCCCACAACCGCACCGGCACCACGTGGCGACCAGCACCCGGCAGCGGGGACCCAGCCCGGCTCCCGCGGCGAACACCGCACCCCGGCTGGCCAGACCCAACCGTCCGGAACGCGCCCGACACCCCCTGCGCCGCAGTCCGTGACACCCGCTCCGGCCGCCCCCAGCCCTGCCCCGCCGGCCGCCACGCCGGCAGGCAAGCCCAACCAGAGTGACCTGTACCGCGGCCGTGACACCCAGCGCAGCCAGCCCGCCTCACGCTCCGGCTACGGCGGATACGGCAGCAACCGCGACGCGACCATCTACCGGGAACGTGGTCAGTCGAGCCGGGAGCAGATGCACGGACCCGGCGAGCGCCCCGTACCGCAGGGAGCGCCCGCAGCCGTCAAACCGGCGCCGGCACCCGCTGCGGTAAGACCGGCACCGGCCGCCCCGCGCCCTGCAGTATCGGCACCGGCTCCCCGTCCCGCTGCAGCTCCGGCTCCGCGCCCCCAGGCGCCTCGTCCGTCAGCTCCGCCAGCCTCGGAGCGACCGGCCCAGCCGGAAGGGAACCGGGATCGCAGGTAGGTGGATTCGCAGCATTTTCGACCAGGCGCCAGACGACGGCGAGTCTTAAGCGACAAGGATAAAACCATGATAAACCCGGGCATTAGAGCGAGACAGTTACAGAAGGGCTTCTGGGGTGCAATGGGCCTGTTGATGCTGGCGCTGCTGCCGGCGGCAGCCCTGGCTGCGGCCAGTGCCGGTACCGTCCAGCGCAGTTTCTCCTCCCCCGAGGAGGCGCGCCAGGCCTTGGTCACCGCGGTGCAGGCGAAGAACCATGCCGAGTTAGCCGCCATCTTCGGACCGGTGCAGCGTGAATTGGAACCGGGCGACGCGGTCGAACAGGCCGCGGAGTTCGAGGACTTCGCCCACGAGGTCGGCGAAGCGGTCACCCTGGAGCCCCAGGGAGCTGCCAAGGTCATCGTGAAAATCGGTGACGAGAAGTGGCCCTTCCCCATCCCGCTGGTTAAAACGGGCGAGCGCTGGATCTTCGACACCGAGCAGGGGCGCGAGGAGATCCTGACCCGGCGCATCGGGCACAACGAGCTTCTGGCCATCAACGTCTGCCGAAGCTACGTGGACGCCCAGCGCGAGTACTACAACATGTCGGAACCCGACGGCGACCAGATCCCCAAGTACGCCCAGCACCTGATCAGTCGTCCCGGGCGCCACAATGGGCTGTACTGGCCCACGATTGCCGGCGAAAAACCGAGCCCGCTGGGTCCCTTGGTTGCCAAGGCCAAGGAGGAGGGGTACTTCCTCCCGGGTAAGCCCGGCGAGGGGGGGCGGCGACCTTTCCACGGCTACTTTTTCAAGATCCTGAAAAAGCAAGGTAAGAGTGCTCCCGGCGGCAAGTTCAGCTACGTGATCAACGGCAACATGGTTGCAGGCCACGCCCTGATCGCCTATCCAAGCCGCTGGGGGGTCTCCGGCGTGATGACCTTCATCGTGAACCAGCGCGGCCGGGTCTACCAGAAGAACCTGGGCCCCAAGACTGCAGAACTGGTCAAGAAGATGGACGCCTACAATCCCGACCTGAGCTGGAAACTGGTCGGGCAATAGCCACTTCCTCTCCCCCGTGATGCAAAAACGCCCACCGACGCATGCCGGTGGGCGTTTGTTGTTTGGACAGGAGCACCTGCGCTCAGAGTCAGGTCATCGGTCCCCCCCTTCACCCCGCCCCTCTCTCACAAGGGGTAGAGGGAACCATCCCCGCAGCGGCCTAACCCTTGCCGACCGGGACCAGCAGGAGCGGGATCCGGGACAGGCTGACGATCCGGTTGGTCACGCTACCGGACCAGAAGGCGTCCATGCCGGTTTTGCCGTGGGTCCCCAACACGATGAGATCGATGCTGGCAGCGGCGGCAGCCTCGACGATGACACTGGCGGGATCCCCCCGGAAAACATGGGCGCTCGCCTGAAATCCCTCGGCACGCAACCCCCTTTCCAGCTCCTCAAAGTAGTGCTCGGCGTCCTGGCGCGCCAGTTCCAGCAGCCTCGAGGTGGTGCCTGGCAGCAGGCGTCGGGCCACGGCCTTGTCGCCGGAAAGCGAGGCGAACTGCTCGATCACCGCGGCGAGGTGCAAGGTTGCGCCGGCCACCCGCGCAAGCCCCTTGGAGATGGGGAGCGCCTCCGCGTGTTCGGGATCGTCATCCATGGGGACCAGGATGTGCCTGCAGTAAAAAGCAGGCGGTTTCCCCTCCTGGTCCGGGTGGGTGATCAGGACCGGTTGGGAACCGCGGGCAATGACGCTCTGGGCGATGCTGCCCATAAAGAGGTGCAGCGCAGCACCACGACCGTGGGAACACATGATCACCAGGTCGTGGGCAAGTTCCTCGGCATGCTCCACGATGCACCCGGCGACGTCGTCGGTCTCGTTGGTGTGCACGTGACAGTCGATAGGGGTCCGTTTGGCGAAGGCGCGCTTGGCAAGGTCCTTCAGGTAACGTTCGGCATCCTGGGGATGCTTGAGGTGCGCCTGGCCATGCACCGCGTCCGGTGCGTTCTTCTCGATGACGTGCATCAGGGTGACCCTGGCTTTCAGCTTCTCCGCCCAGTAGGCGGCGGCAGGCAAGGCGGCCTCGGCCAGCAGGGATCCATCGATGGGTACTAGGATGTGATTGAACATGGCTTCACCCGGCAACGGTTTTGTAGATCAGGTAGATATTGAGAACGACGATGATGGCGGCAATAAAACCCGCGGCAGCCGTGGTGCTGCGCCGGTTGACCATATCGCCCATGATATCCCTGCGGGAGGTGAACATCACCAGTGGAATAACGGCAAAGGGGAGCCCGAAACTGAGCACCACCTGGCTCACGACCAGGGTGCGGGTGGGGTCAAGCCCCCAGGCGATGACGGCAAGCGGTGGTGCCATGGTCACCAGGCGACGGATCCAGATCGGGATGTGCATACTCAAAAAGCCCTGCATGATCACCTGCCCGGCGCTGGTCCCCACGGTCGAGGAGGAGAGCCCGGAAACCAGCAGGGAGAGCCCGAAGATCCAGCGGGCGGCGCTGCCCATGAGCGGCTCCAGGGTACGGTAGGCTTCCTCGATGGTAGCTACCGAGGTGTGCCCGGTCTGGTAAAAGGTGGTTGCAGCCATCATGAGCATGGCGGCGTTCACGCAACTCGCGATCCCCATGGCGATCACCACGTCGGCGATTTCGAACCGGTACAGGCTCTTCAGGCGGGCCGGGTCGCGTACCACGATGCGCCCCTGCATGAGGGCCGAGTGCAGGAAGATGGCGTGCGGCATCACGGTGGCACCCAGTATCCCGCAGGCGAGAAAGACGCTCTCAGCTCCTGCAAAGCGCGGCACGAAGATGCTGTGCAGCACCTGGATGGGATCCGGGCGTACGATGGTGGTTTCCAGGAGGTAGCAGAGGGCGATCAGGGCGACCATGGCCGAGATGACCGCCTCCAGGGGCCGGAAGCCGAAGCGCTCCAGGCCGAGGATCAGCACGGTGGCAAGCCCTGTCAACAGGGCGCCGATGAAAAGCGGCACCCCCATGAGCAACTGGAAGCCGAGCGCGGCACCCAGGAACTCGGCCAGGTCGGTGGACATGGCCACGATCTCCATTACCACCCACATCCCGATGACCACCGGTTTGGGAAAGTGTTCGCGGCAATGCTCTGCCAGATTGGTACCGGTCACCAGACCGAGCTTGGCCGAAAGGGTCTGAATCAGCATCGCCATCAGGTTCGAGGCCACGATAACCCAGAGCAGCAGGTAGCCGAACTGGGCCCCTCCCTGGATGTTGGTGGCGAAGTTACCGGGATCAACGTAGGCGACGCTGGCTATGAAGGCGGGACCCAGGAACGGAAGGAGTCGGGCCAGCAGGTTCTTGTTCTGCCGGCTCCCCAGGACGTTGAGCGCGTTTTCGACCGTCTTGGCGTCGGAGGCTTTGGGGAGGCTATCGGGTCCTGGCTCGTTCATCTCTGGGGTTTCCTGGTAGCTGCCGGACGATAAACGCTCGACGGATTGGATGTAGTGATGGGTGCGACCATGTACTGTCAGTTCGGTGATGCTCTGCCTCAAAACGACTCTTCCAGACAACATAGGAGCTAAGAGTCACTGCCTGGCAGATATAAGATCAAGAACAGCAGACAGTCTAACAGGAAAAACCGGGAATGGAATCAGGCGATACGTAAGGCTCTGACTGCTGCAGGCCGTCATAATTCAACACTGCAGGTTTCAGGTTCTAAGTTGCTGGTTATCTGGGATACCCGGGAGGCATGTATATCAAGTCGTGTCTGCGCCTCCCCTGATGCCGACTCTGCGAAATTTGACAGTGGATTTTATCCGATATCGAAGCGCCCTCGCCTCTTCCTGAAAATGACAGACCCAGCCTATCGAGTCTGGTTTACCAGGTTGAGCACGGAGGCGACAGTGGCCCGGACCCCGGTATAGAGGGTCGGCTCGGGCAGCGGCGTGTAAAACGGGGAGTGCAGCGAAGGAAGCGGCACACCGCTTTCCTGGCTCTTGCGGAAAAGCTCGGGATCCGCGGCGCCCAGCCAGAACATGCAGGTCGGGATTTCCCGGTTCAAGCCCCAGTAACCGAAGTCTTCGCTGGCCATCACCGGCGGCGCCTGGTGCACCTGGTCAGTCCCCAGCACCAGCCTGAGCGCCTCGGTGACCCGGCCGGTCAGCTCCGGATCGTTGTAGTTGGCAGGATGGGCTACCCGGAGGACCACCCGGGGTGCCTGCTCTGCGGGGACGCCGGCGGCCAGGGCGATTCCCGCAGCCATCCGTTCGATGGAGGCCACGATCCCGTCACGCACCGTGTCGTCATAGGCGCGGATACTCAGCAGCAGCCGAACCTGGTCCGGGATGATGTTGCTTGCGCTACCGCCGTGGATGGAGCCGACAGTCACCACGGCCGGTTCCAGGGGGCTCAGTTCCCGGCTTACGATGGTCTGCAGGGCGAGCACCAGTTGCGCCGCCATGACCACCGGGTCCTTGGCCCGCTCCGGTGCCGAGCCGTGGGCGCCCACGCCATAGAGGGTAACTTCCACTTCGGTGAGACTTGCCATGAAGTTCCCCGCGGCACAGGCAGCCTGACCGGCCGGCAGTTGCGCCGTGGCATGCAGGGCGAGTGCTGCGTCGGGCCGGGGTACCAGCCGGTAGGCCCCGTCGTTCAGCATGGCCTGCGCCCCGCCGCCCCCCTCCTCTCCCGGTTGCCCGACCAGGACCAGGGTCCCCCGCCAGCTCTCCTTCAGACGGGCCAGCACCCGCGCGCTGCCGATGAGCGAGGTGACGTGCAGGTCATGACCACAGGCGTGCATGACGGGCACTTCTTCCCCTTCCCGCTGAGCCCTTACCCGGCTGGCATAGGGAAGCCCGGTCTGTTCCTCGATCGGCAGGGCATCCAGGTCGGCACGCACCAGCACGACCGGACCCGGACCGTTGACCAACAGGCCAAGGACGCCATGGCCACGCCAGGGGTTTTTCAGATACTTTCCCACCCCTTCGGTCACCTGGTAGCCGCAGGCGCGCAGCTCTCGGGCCAAAAACGCCGAGGTCTGTTCTTCGTATCCGGAAAGCTCCGGGTTGGCGTGCAGTTTCTTGTAGCAGTCGACCAGCGAGCCGAGTTCAGCGCGCACCAGCCGGTCCAGTTGTTCCAGATTGTAGGAATTCAGCATAGAGGTACTCATGAAGTGAAGGTGATCGTCGTGGAAAATTAGCGACATTCTACTTCAGGCCGGAGCCGGAAGCCACAGGAAAGTAGCGTCGCCGGTCATCGCTGCCCTGCTTGGATACCGGGCAGGGCGGTTAATAAATAGGCAGCAGAGGCAGCAGAACTAGATGGCATCCGGTGGATAACTGCCGCATGGGTGGCACTTTCCCCTGGCGGGGGCCTCTGGCACGTTCCATGAACATGAAAAAACCAGACCAACCCAAGGGGGCACACCATGACCGTTGACAACGAGGCATTATTCTCCCTCTCCGAGGTCGCCCGGCAGCTGGGGACCACCGAGACCCGCATCCTCATGCTGGTAAAGCAGGGCGTTCTTAAAGGCGAGTTGGTCGAAGGGAACTGGTGGATTTACCAGAGTTCCCTCGCGGGGGTTGAACCGGAAAGCGCACGTGTGCAACTGGTCCCTTCCTGCAAAACCAGCTGCAACTCAGGCACCTGCGGCTGCCACTACGACAGCTAGCACCGCGAGGAACACACCATGCGGATTTCCATCAAGCCTTCGGACTTGAAGTACAAGTACCCTCGGGCAGTGACAACCCGGCACGAGGCGAAATTCCAGGGGAAAGACGATCCAGCCCTGTTCGATCGTGACGACCTGTACGACATCCTTCCCATGCTGGAGGCGGTGATGGACGACCTGGGTAGTAGCGACGCCCGGGTGCTGCACCTCATCGAGGACCTGATGAACCAGGAACTTCCCCGCAGTATTACCACGCGGGGCGAGGTCTTCCGCTACCTGTCCTGCACCACCCGCGATTTCCTGGAGCTTTGAGGTTTTTCGAGGAGCAGCAGGGCCGCCCTCAATGCAACGATGCGATCCATACCTACTCAAAGGAGAGTTTCATGTTTTACGCTGCCCTGAACGACACCAGGGAAACCTTTACCGGCGGCCTCAGGGACGTAACCTTCGACATTACACCGAGCGCTTTGCAGCCCGGTGACTATACCCTGACCCTCAAGGGCTTCCTCTCGCCGGGATGGCTCGGACGCCTGGCAGCAGCGCTCGCCCTGCACCGCATCGGCATCGTCAATGGACAGGCAGAGAAGATCACGGCTTACGCCTGGCAGGCAAGTTTCAAGCTGAAGGCCGCGCGCCCCACCTGCGACCCCGTGAGCCTCGACTACGTGGCGCTCGCCAACACCGAGCCTTCGCACCAGGCCCTGGCCCCCATCGTCCTGCGCGACCTGAAGATCGAACCGTGCAGCAGGCACCAGGGGAGCCTCTACATCGAGATACGCGGCGTTGACCGTCTCGGTTTTCTGGGCGACCTGCTCGACTTTTTCAGCATGCGCTGCCTGTTCCCCGTGAAGCTTACCGTGGAAACCCTGGGGGAGACCGCGGCGGACCGCTTCTGGTTGCGCGGCGTCGGCGGTTCGGTTCCCTCCGACTTGGTGGTGCAGGCCATACGGGAAAACCTCGAAAAGTTTGTTACACAGGATCTTTCGTATATCTAGTACGTTACCACATGGTCCATGATCTCTTTCTTTAACCATTCCCGCCGGCACCTGACTATCAGCAAAGGGGTCCGTGCGGGAATTTCTCTATCTGGCATCTCCCTCTGAATTCCCCTTTCCCTCCGTTTCTGCTTCCTTTGCTTCCCTCCTCCCGTTCCCATGCTACAATTGGCCAGTGCTTATCTCAGAGTCGGGAGACTGACAACTACCGCGCAGACAGAGTCCTGGGACAGTTGCCGAACTACGGGAGCCTGGTATGGTAATCCATCTGGTACGACACGCAGAAGCGATCGAGCGGACGCCGGAAGTACAGGAGCAGCACCGTTATCTGACACCCCGGGGACGCGTCCGCTTCCGCAAGATAGCCCGCACCCTTAAAATCTCGGGTATCGATCCCGACCTGATACTGACAAGCCCGTTGATCCGTGCTGTCCAGACCGCAGAGATCCTGGCCCAGACACTCAAGTTCAAAAAGGAGCTCCAGCTCACCGACCTGTTGGCCCACGGGTTCGGAGCACCGCAACTGCGCAGGCTCCTTGAGGAGCACCCGGATGCCCGGGAGATCGCGCTGGTAGGCCACGAGCCGGAACTCGGAGAGGTCACCCGGGTGCTTCTGGATACCGATACCCCCTGCGCCCTGGACAAGGGGGCTACCGTTACCTTCAAGCTGACGGCCCAGGGGGAGGCCGCCTTCCGGCAGTTCGTGGACGGCAAGGGAAATCTCTTCGACTCGCGCAACAAGGCGCTCAAACACCTGAACCAGGAGTGATCCCGAACACAAGGGGGACCAGTTTCATGGCGGAACCAGCGGACGATCTGTTACAGCTCAGGGGAGTAGGAAAGGTGTTGGCGCAGCGCCTCAACGAGGCAGGCCTCGGCAGTTTCTCCGCCATGGTGGAGGCCGGTGAGCCGGGACTTCGGAAGGTATCCGGCATCAGCCCAAGCCGGATCGACTCCCTTTTGGAGCAGGCCCAGCAGCTCACGGCAGCAAGCGCCGAGCAGCCCCCCTCTTCCAGTGCAGCGCTTCAACAGCGCCTGGCACAGGTGAAGGAGCGCATGCAAACCCTGGCCGAGCAGACCCGGGAGCAGTTTGCCGACCGGCTTGCCGGAAAGCAGGGGAAAAAGCTGGCGGGGGACCTGGTGCGCATCGACGACGCCCTGAGCCGTCTCGGTGACGGCGGCAAGAAAGGGGCCAAACGTGCCGCCAAGGCGTTGAACAAGGTGGAGAAACGGGTGACCGATCTCGACGGGATAAGCCTGAAAAAGGTGCACAAGAGGCTGAAAAAGGCGCGTAAGGCGCTGATCAAGGCGCTGTAGCGGTCAGCCGGCAGCCTCCCCTGCCCTGCCCCAGCGTCCCGGAGTTTTTAAATGCGTACCACGACATCGACACTAGATCCGCATGTGCAGACCAGGCTGCGTCCCCAGCACGCCACCCCCGCGCCGGGACCCCGTGAATCGCGCGGTGCGGCGCCGGGACAGGCACCGCTTTGGAGCGCGGCGCGCGAGATGACGGCGGCGCACGCCAAGGAGTTCTTCAAGCGCTGGCGCAAAGTGGCCGAGGGTTTCGATGCCGAGGATATCCACGACTTAAGAGTCGCCTCGCGGCGGTTGCGCGAGGCCCTGGCACTCTTCGGAGACTGTTTTCCCGAGAAATCGGTGCGGCGTATCCGCAAGCGGGTGAAGCAGGTGACCGGCATCCTGGGGGAGCTGCGCAACACCGACGAGGCGCTCCTTTTCTTCAACGGCCTCTCGCCTGCCGAACGGGAGCCAGCCCAAACCGAACTCGACCTGCTGGTTGCCCAGCTGCAAAAAGAGCGCGAAGCTGCCCGGCAGCAGTTGGAGAAGGACCTCGGTGACCTGCGGGCGACCCCGCTGAAGCGGGCCATCCGGGAGGGTCTTTCCGCACCCGAGCTATTCGGCAACCAGCGCACCGATCCCTTCCAGCCCTTGGTGCGCTTTGCCGACGAGGCCATCGCCGCGCGCGCCCTTTCGGTAGCGGACCTGCTTCCCCAGGCGCTTTTCGAGGCCAACGCCGGGGCCCAGCACCGGCTGCGCATTGCGGTCAAACGGCTGCGCTACCGCCTGGAGATCCTGGAGCCCTTGTTCACCAGCGAGTACGACCTACTGCATGCCGCGCTCAAGGGGTACCAGGAAGTGCTCGGCAAGCTGCACGACCTCGACGTCTTCGCCGAGCTCGCCCTGAACCGCGTCGCAGACGGCACCGGTCAGCAACAGGTGCTGCGGGTAATTACCGCCCGCCGTAGCCGGCTCTTCGCGGAATTCCGGCACAAGCTGGACGATATCTCCGTGGACGCGATAGGAACCAGGGCAAGGAGGGCCTTGTGAAACAAAACCGCCTGGCAGCCGTCGACATCGGCACCAACTCCATCCGCAGCATCGTCATCGAGGTGGCGGCTTCCGGAAAGTACAAGATACTGGACGACGAGAAAGTCACGGTTCGCCTGGGCGAGGGACTAAACCAGACCGGGAGCATCTCGCCGGCTGCCTGGGACCGCGCCCTGACCGCCCTATCCCGCCAGAAAAAGATCATCGACGGCTACCAGGTGCGCAGTATCGAGGCCGTGGCCACGAGCGCGATGCGCAAGGCGCTGAACGGTCCCGCGCTGGTCGAAGCAATCAAGGAGAAGGTCGGCATTGAGGTCGAGGTGATCAGCGGAGAAGCCGAGGCCGAGCTGGCCGCGTTGAGTGCCTTTCACAACTTCGACCTGGACGGGGTACGCCACCTGATCTTCGACATCGGCGGCGGCAGCCTCGAGCTGATCAGCGCCCTGGGGACCCACATCGAGGAAATCCTCTCCCTGGAACTGGGTGCAGTGTTTCTCACCGAGACCTTCCTGAAGAGCGACCCGGTGACCGAACCGGAGCACCAGAAACTTCGCAAGCACATCCGCAAGGCACTGAAAGCCTCTTTCTCCACCGAGGAGCGCAGCTCGTTGCACTGCCTGGTAGGTTCCGGCGGCGCCATCACCTCGATCGCCGCCATGGTAATGGCCACCCGGCGCGAGAACTACGACTCCAGCCACGGCTATGAGCTTTTACGGTCCGAAGTGGTCCACCTTTTGGCAAGCCTGGTGCGAAAGAGTGACAAGGAGCGCCGCTCCACTCCCGGGCTCAGCCCGGACCGCTCCGACATCATCGTGGCGGGTGTGACGGTGGTCGACGAGTTGATGGATTTCTTCGGCGTGAACCTTTTGAAGGTGAACGAGCGTGGCATCCGCGAGGGGCTCATCCTGCGCGGCCTTCAGAAGCTGAAGCTGTTACCGGGGGAAAAAACGGCACGTTCCTGGCGCGCCTCGCTGTTGGAGTTCGGGCGTTCCTGCCACTTCGACGAGCCCCACTGCCTGCAGGTGACCCGACTCGCCCTGGAGATCTACCACGCGCTGGCCAAGCGCTACGGGTTCACCGAAAAGGACCGCCGCCTTCTGGAGGCCGCGGCACTCCTGCATGACGTCGGCTACTTCATCAACTACTCGAGCCACCACAAGCACTCCTACCACCTGATCCGTCACGCCGACCTGTTCGGCTTCACGCCGCGGGAGCGCGAGCTGATCGCCAACATGGCGCGTTACCACCGCAAGGCCCTCCCCAAGAAAAAGCACGAGCCGTACATGCGGCTTCCGGCTGCGGATCGGGCGCTGGTGTCCCGTTTCGGCGGCATCGTGCGCCTGTGCGACGGCCTGGACCGGCGCCGCAATTCGGTGGTACAGGGGCTCGACTGCCAGCTGGACAAGCACACCCTGAAGCTCACCTTGCAGGGCGAGGAGGACATCTCGGTGGAACTCTTCGGGGCCCGTGCCAAGAACGACCTGTTCCAGATGGCCTTCGACCTCAAGCTGGTCCTCGAGGCACCCGGTGTGGAGTCCGAGGGGGAAGAGGCCTGAGACGGCATTCGCCCGTAACGCAAAAAGGCCCCGGAGCTTTTCCGGGGCCTCTTTTAATCGAGAAAATGAGGGTACGGGGCCTCTTTGGTCCCCTCTCCCCTTGCGGGAGAGGGACAGGGGGAAACGGCCATTTCATCGGAGCTGGCAGCTTCACCCACCCCCGAGCCCCCTCCGGTTGGGGGGGACCCGTGTGCGGTTGCATCTAGTACAGTCGAGTGATCAGCACCCCACAGCTGGCAGCCCAGCGTTAAAAGGTATTCGACCTTCCTTGCACCTCGGCAACGTTCCCTAGAACGAGCTGAAGGCGTCCTGTTCTTCGCCGGAGAACATGCGGTCCAGTTGCAGCATGAGCAAAAGCTGCTCGCCACGCTGGATCACCCCGCAGATGAAATCCTGGTCCATCCCTCCCGCAGCCATCGCCGGCGGCGGCTGGATCTCCCCGCTGGAAATCCTGATTACCTCGGACACGCCGTCCACGATGAAGCCCATCAGCTTGCCGTCGATGTCCATCACCATGATCCGGGTGTGCTGGTCGCTGTCGGATCCCATCATGTTGAACCTGCTGCGCAGGGAGACGATCGGGATGACCTTGCCGCGCAGGTTGATGATCCCCTCGATGCTCGGCGGGGTGTTCGGAATATGGGTGATCGCGGTCATCCTGATGATCTCGCGAACCTTGAGTACCTCGACGGCGTACTCTTCGGCCCCCAGGTTGAAGCTGACCAGCTGGATCAGTTCGTTTTGAGTTTCACCTTTTACAAGCGGTACGATGGCGCGTGACATGAATTCCTCCTGCAGGTCGTTCCTGCACATAAGCTGGTTGTCTGAGACGAGCGGGCCCTGTCGAGCTCCCGCACCGCTCACCTGGGTCACCTATCGGCAGGTTCCCGGAAATCTTGAGGATGAAGTTGTAAGAGGTGTCTTACCCGAGAAGGGCCAGGTGTCTGAGGAACCAGCGGGGGGAGGATCGACCGCGGGAACCGGGCTGCGGGCCCCGCGGTCGATGATGGGTTAGTGATCAGGTACGTTTCGGCGGAACCGGCACCGCGGTGAGTTTCCAGATCTCGTTACTGTACTCGGTGATGGTGCGGTCCGTGGAGAACTTGCCGCTGCGCGCGGTGTTGACGATGCTCATGCGGGTCCAGCGTTCCCGGTCCCGGTAGGCGTCACTCACCCTGCGCTGCGCCTGGATGAAGCTGCGGAAGTCGGCCGCCACCATCCAGGGGTCGTGCGGATTGCCGATGGCATCGATGACCGGGTCGAAGATGCCGGACTCGAACATGTTGAAGTGACCGCTGCGCAGAAGCTGCATGACGCGGAATAGATCGGGGTCGCCGGCGATGATCGCAGCCGGGTTGTAGTGCGGCCTCAGTTCTTCGACCTGCTCGGCGGTCATCCCGAACATGAAGAAGTTTTCGTCGCCGACCTCCTCGCGGATCTCGATGTTGGCGCCGTCCAGGGTGCCGATGGTGATGGCGCCGTTCATCATGAACTTCATGTTCCCGGTGCCGGAGGCCTCCTTGCCTGCGGTGGAGATCTGCTCGGAGAGGTCGGTTCCCGGGCAGATCACCTCCATGGCGGTGACCCGGTAGTTGGGAAGGAAGGCGACCTTGAGCCGGCTCCCTACCTCGGGGTCGTTGTTCACCACGCTCGCCACGTTGTTGATCAGCTTGATGATCAGCTTCGCCATGTAGTAGCCGGGAGCCGCCTTGCCGCCGATCAGCACGCAGCGGTCGGTCCAGTCGGCGGTGTCGCCGCGCTTGATCCGGTCGTAGAGATGGATCACGTGCAGCACGTTCAAAAGCTGGCGCTTGTACTCGTGGATGCGCTTCACCTGCACGTCGAACAGCGAGGAGATCGGGAACTCGACGTCGCACTTCTCCTGCACCAGTTCGGCAAGGCGCGCCTTGTTCATCTGCTTGACCTCGTGCCAGTGGTCCCGGAACTCGGCATCGTCGGAAAACTTGAGGATCTCCTGGATCCGCTCCAGGTGGGCGATGAACCCTTCCCCGATTTTCTCGGCGATAAGCCGGGTAAGCTCGGGGTTGCACCAGCCAAGCCAGCGGCGTGGCGTGACTCCGTTGGTCTTGTTGTTGAACTTGTGGGGCCACAATTCGTAGAAATCGCGGAACAACCCCTGCGCGAGGAGCTGGGAGTGCAACGCCGCCACGCCGTTTACCGAGAAGCTCCCCACGATGGCGAGGTAGGCCATGCGGATCTGCGGCACCGGCCCCTCTTCCACCAGGGACATGCGGCGCAACCGGTCGTTGTCGCCGGGCCAGCGTTGGGCCACCTCGGCCAGGAAGCGCGCGTTGATCTCCAGGATGATCTCCAAAAGGCGCGGCAAAAGCTGCTGGAAGAGGTTCACCGGCCACTTCTCGAGCGCCTCGGGGAGCAGGGTGTGGTTCGTGTAGGCCATGCTGTGCGAGGTGATGCTCCAGGCCTCGTCCCAACCAAGACCGTGCTCGTCCAGCAAAAGCCGCATCAGCTCGGGGACCGCGCAACTTGGGTGGGTGTCGTTCAGCTGGAAGCAATTTTTCTCGCCGAAACCGGTCAGGTCGTGGCGGTTCAGGGCAAGCCAGCGCTCGATGACGTCCTGCAGGCTCGCCGAAGCCAGGAAGTACTGCTGGCGCAGCCTGAGCGCCTTGCCGTTCTCGCTGGCGTCGTTGGGATAGAGCACCATGGTGATGTTTTCGGCCTCGTTCTTGGCGGCCACCGATTCCGGGTAGCTCCCGGCGTTGAACTCGCCCAGGTCGAAGATATCGGTAGGGGCCGCCTTCCAGAGCCTCAAGGTGTTCACCGTGCCGTTCTGGTAGCCGGGAATCGGGATGTCGTGCGGGACGGCGATGACGTCGCGGGTGTCGACCCAGCGCCGCCCGGTGGAGCCATCGGCCCGCACGAAGAGTTCGGTACGCCCCTGGAAGTGCACCCGCTGCGAATATTCGGGGCGCTCCACCTCCCAGGGATTTCCATCGCGCAGCCAGTGGTCCGGTTCTTCGACCTGGCGCCCGTCCACGATGCGCTGGCGGAACATGCCGTACTCGTAGCGGATGCCGTAGCCCATGACCGGCAGCTGCAGCGTGGCGCAGCTGTCCAGGAAGCAGGCCGCCAGGCGCCCCAGGCCGCCGTTGCCGAGTCCGGCATCAATCTCCTGCTCGGCCAGGTCTTCCAGCTTGATCCCCAGCTGTAACAGCGCGGTCGAGGCGCGGTCGGTGATCCCCAGGTTCAACAGCGCGTTCCCGAGGGCACGTCCCATCAGGAACTCGAGGGAGAGGTAGTAACCACATTTGCACTCGGAATCGTGGTAGGCGTAGCGGGTCGCGCTCCAGCGCTCCATGAGGCGCTCGCGGACCGTGTAGGCCAGGGCCTGGTAGTGGTAGCGCGGCGACCGGCTGTACTTGTCGCGCCCGAGGTGGTGGGCGTAGTGGTGGCGGAAATCCTGGATCAACCCCGGCACGTCCATGGGGAGTGGCGGCAGGTCGGTGAGGCCCGGGCTGTATATGGTCTTGTGCTTCTTCTTATCGAACATTGTGACTCCTTGGCGCGGGAACCTAAGCGCAGCGGCCTTTCCCCATTCACGGTGGATCAGGCTCCTCAGCTGCGTCCCCTGGAATTTCGACCCGTACAGTGTACCTAGTTTTTCCATTTTCAAAAGCAAAAGAATTTCTAATAACAAGAGGTTGCGGGATACTCATGACAGGTCACCCAAACTCCCCCGGCGCGCAAACCACTTGGCGAGTTCCAAAATAGGCACGATGGAGAGGGCGCAGCCGGTGACGATCAGCCAGTCCCGCAGCGGGAGCGGGTAGGTTCCCAGGGGGGCTTGCAGCAGCGGGAGGTAGATGACGCACATGAGCAAAACCAGCTCCCAGAGGATGGCGCGATTGAGCCAGCGGTTGGCGAAGGGGTTCCGAAACACCGAGGCACGGTCGGACCTGAAGTGGTAGGCCTTGAAGAACTCGATGAGGACCAGGGAGACGAAGGTCATGGTGCGGGCCTCGGAGGCGGGCTTTCCGGCACCGAGGGCCAAGGCGAAGAGCAGCAGGTTGACCAGGGTCGACCAGCCACCGCCCACCAGCATCAGGGTGACCACGGCTCGGTTAAAGATGCCGTGCTGCGGGTCGCGCGGCGGTCGACGCATCAGGTCACGGTCGGCCGGGTCCACGGCAAGCGCCAGCGCAGGCAGGCCGTCGGTAGCGAGGTTCACGTAGAGGATCTGCACCGCGCTGAGCGGCAGCGGCAGTCCCAGGAGGAGCGTGCCGGCCATCAGCCCGATCTCACCCAGGTTCGAGCTCAAGAGGTACATCAGGTATTTGCGGATGTTGTCATAGATGGCCCGCCCCTCGGCCACCGCGGCGACGATGCTCGCGAAGTTGTCGTCGGTAAGCGTCATGGCGGCCGCTTCCTTGCTGACCGCGGTCCCGGTGATCCCCATGGCGATACCGATGTCAGCCTTTTTCAGGGCGGGTGCGTCGTTCACCCCGTCACCGGTCATGGCGACCACCTGCCCCTGGCGCTGCCAGGCCGCTACCACGCGCAGCTTGTGCGCCGGAGCCACCCGGGCGTAGACGTCGATCTCGCTCACCGTGCGGTCCAGTTCCCGGTCGTCCAGGGTCTCCAGTTCCGGCCCGGTGAGCACCCTCCCCGCCTCCCGCAACAGTCCCAGCTCCCGCGCCACGGCACACGCGGTGACCGGATGGTCTCCGGTAATGAGGACCGGGCGGATACCGGCCTCACGGCAGGTACGTATCGCTTCGGCCGCCTCCGGGCGCGGCGGGTCGCTCATACCCAGCAGCCCGAGCAGGGTGAGGCCACGCTCCGCGTCCTCCCGCCCCCCGGCACGTCGCGCAACCGCGAGCACGCGCAAGGCCTCGCCCGCCATGCGCCGCGCCGCCTCCTTCAGCTCCTCCCGAGCCGCGTCGCTCAACTCCCGCTCCCCATCCGCCGTCCGAACCCGGCTGCAGGCGTCGAGCAGGACTTCCGGGGCTCCCTTGACACAGGCGAAACTCCCCCGGGCGTCACGGTGCAGGGTGGTCATCCGCTTGGTCTCGGAGCTGAAGGGGATCTCGTCCAGGCGCGGGGACTCGGTGTCCAGCAGGCGTGCGTCGATCCCGGCCTTGGCCGCGGCCACCACCAGGGCCCCTTCGGTAGGATCCCCCTTGACGCGGAATTGCCCGTCGGGGTCGGGACCGAGCAGGCGCGCATCGCTGGAAAGAACCGCGGCCCGCAGCACGGCGAGCAACGGTTCCGGCGGCAGGACAGGAGAGCCGTCCTGCAGGAAATCGCCCACCGGTTGGTATCCCGCACCGCTTACCTGATACCAGGTGCCGGCGGCCAGGCACGAGCGCACCGTCATCTCGTCGCGGGTGAGCGTCCCGGTCTTGTCCGAGCAGATGACCGAGGTACAGCCCAGGGTTTCCACCGCGGGGAGTCGGCGCATCAGGGCGTGGCGCCGTACCAGGCGCTGGACCCCCAGGGCGAGCGAGATGGTCACCACGGCCGGGAGCGCCTCGGGGACTACGGCAACGCCCAGGGCAACGGCAAAGAGAAGCATCTCCAGCCAGTCTTCGCCGCGCAAGAGCCCCAGCCCGAAGATGATCAGCACACCGAGCAAGGCGGCACGGGCCAGCAGGATCCCGACCCGGTCCAGCCCTTTTTGCAGCGGCGTCTTCTCGGTGGTGATGGTTTGCAGGAGTCCGGCAATCTTGCCAAACTCGGTGGCCATCCCGGTGGCGACCACCACCCCCCTACCCCGCCCGTAGCTCACCGTCGTACCGGCGAAACAGATGTTGCTGCGGTCCCCAAGCGGCAGGAGCGTACCGGCAAGTACCTGGCAGGACTTTGGGACGGCCCGCGACTCTCCGGTCAGGGAGGATTCCTCGGTGCGCAGGTTCATCGCCTCGCAGACCCTGATGTCGGCAGGAACCCGGTCACCGGCCGCCAGGAGTACCAGGTCGCCCGGCACCAGGCTTTGGGCCGGGACCTCCAACTCCTCGCCATCGCGCAGAACCCGCGCCGTGGGAGCCGCCATCTCGCGCAGGGCTTCCAGCGCCCGTTCCGCCCGGTACTCCTGGAAAAACCCAAGCAGGGCCGCAAAGCCGACGATCACCGCAATGGCCGCCGATTCCACACCGTGTCCCAGGAACAGGGAGAGACCGGCGGCCAAGATAAGGATGACGATCAGGACGTTTTTGAACTGTTCCAGAAGGATCTGCCAGGGGGAGATGCGTTGGGGGGAACTCAGAAGGTTGGGACCGTACGCAGCGAAACGACTGCCGGCTTCGGCGCCGCTCAGACCGGCAGCGGAGCTGTCGAGCAGGCGGCAGACCTCGTCGGCATCAAGGGTGTGCCACTGCGGGGAAGTATCGGACTCCGGCGATTCCTTGGGCATAGATCCCCCAGAAACAGCGGGTTGGGCTGGCAACGGTCAGCGGGGCGCGTCCTTATTACCCCCGGAGCGTCAGAACGAGGAATCCCCCCCTCCCTTGACGGGAGGGGGCCGGGGGGTGGGTGAAGCTGCCATTTCCAATGATGTGGCACCCTCACCCAGTCCCCTCTCCCGCAAGGGGAGAGGGGACTGGACAGCGTTCCCGGACACCGGGGTGTACCTTTCGAGGGCGCGGATACCCGGTCAGCGGGCCATGCGCTTTAGCACATCTTCGAGCTTGCGCAGCTGTTCGCCGTAGCCGGACCAGTCACCCTGGCGCTGCAGGGTAAGCGCCTTTTGGAAGAGGGCGAGCGCCTCTTTTCCAAGGCCTGCTCCCCCACCGGCAAGCGGTGGGAGCGAACCAGCCGTGCCCGGAGGCGTACCTGCCGGCTGCAGCGCGGCAGACTCGGCTTTGCCACCGAAGATCCGCTGCAGGGCGAGTTCCAGGGTGTCCTCCATAACCACCTGGTCGCCGTAGGCCACGATGACCCGGCGCAGCTCGGGAAGCCCGCCCTTGTCCGCCGTAAGGAAGAGCGGCTGCACGTAGAGCAGCGACTTCTCGATCGGGATGACCAGCATGCTGCCGCGGATCACCTCCGAGCCGCGCTGGTTCCAGAGGGTGAGTTGCTGCGAGATGAAGGCGTCCTGGTTGATCCGGGCGTCGATCTGCTTGGGGCCGTAGATAAGCCGGTCCCGCGGGAAGGTGTAGGCGAGGATCTTCCCGTAGTTGGCGCCGTCGTTGCGTGCCGTCAGCCAGGCCGCCAGGTTGTCGCGCTTTGAGGGGGTGAAGGGGAGTAGCAGGATATACTCCTCGCGCGACTCGCCGGGAAGCTTCATCACCGTGTAGTACGGCTCCATCGGCTTCTCGCCGAGGGTCGGGATTTCCCAGAGGTTCTCCTTGTTGTAGAACACCTTGGGGTCGGTCATGTGGAAGGCGGCGAAGACGGCGGCCTGCAGCCCCAGGTACTGGTGCGGGTAGCGGATGTGCCGGCGCAGGTCTTCGGGCATGGCGGAGAGCGGACGGAACATCCCGGGGTAGATCCGGCCGTACACCTTGGCCAGCACCTCGTTGGGATCGCTCACGTACAGGGTGATGCTGCCGTCATAGGCATCGACGGTGACCTTCACCGAGTTCCTCAGGTAGTTGGTGCCGTCCTTGAGCGGACGGGAGTACGGCATGCGGTCCGAATGGGTGTAGGCATCGATCATCCAGGTGAGCCCGCCGGACTGGTTCACCACCAGGTAGGGATCTGAGTCGTAGGCGAGGAAGGGGGCAAGTTTGCGCACCCGCTCGGCGACGTTGCGGTTGTAGAGGATCCGGCTTTGCGCGGTGATGTCCGAGGAGAGCAGGATTTTTTCCGACCCGAAACGCACCGCGAAGAGGAGCTTCGTGGCCAGGGAGTCGATGGGGACTCCCCCCTTGCCGCGGTACACCGTGTTGCTGTTGCCGGTGGCGGTCGGGTAGCTGAATTCGGGGACCTTGGTTCCCACGATGACGTAGTCGTTGGAGAGTTCGCCGTAGTAGATCTCGGGTCGGGTTATCTTGATGTCGGCGAGGCTTACCGGGGGAATATCCTTCACGAAGAACTCCGGAAGCCCTTCCTTGCTGATCCGGCTCACCGGCCCCATGGCGAGACCGTTGCCGTGGGTGAAGATCAGGTGCTCGTTGATCCAGTTCCGGCTGGGAAGGTCGCCATAGGAGAGCTCGCGCGGCGAGAGCATCACCTGGGTAAGCTGGCCGTTCACCTGGTAGCGGTCGTTGTCCACGTCGAAGAACTTGTAGTAGGTCCGGATCTGCTGCAGTTGACCGTAGGTCTTGAGAAGCGGCGCGTGATCCCAGAGCCTGATGTTCTTGATGGTCGCCTGGTTGGTGGCGATGTCGGCGGCGGAGAGTTTCTGGTCGACGTCGAAGGGGATGGTCTCGATTTTGTCCAGCCCGTAGGCAAGCCGGGTAAATTCGATGTGGTTCGCGAGGTACGGAGTCTCCAGGTCGAGCTCGTTGGGGGCCACCTTGAACTTCTGCAGCATGCCGGGGAAAACGCCGATGCCCGCCACGAAGAGAAGGAAGATAAAGGCCGCAGGTGCCAGGCAAAAGCGCCACTTCCCCTTCCAGATCCCGGCCGCGCAGGCAACCCCGGCAAGCGGAGTGAGCCAGGTGAGCACCCGGAAGGTCAGCAGCCGGGCGTTTACATCCGTATAACCTGCCGCCTGGAAACTGCTGTGCCCGGAGATCAGGAGCCGGAAGCCGCCCAGGGCGAAGCCGGCCGCCAGCACCAGGGAAAAGAGCAGGGCCAACAGTCCGAGGTGCCGCTGCACCTTGGCGTCGATGCCGACGCCGCGTACCCCGAGGGTGATGCCGCCACGCAGGTAGTAGACCGCGGCCGTAAGGGCGAAGTTGGCGAGAAAGAGGGCCCCGGCAAAGTCGCGCAGTTGCTCCAAAAGCGGCAACTGGAACAGGTAGAAACCAAGGTCCATGCGCAGGACCGGGTCAGGCGTTCCGACCGTTACCGCGTTGGAAAAAAGGAGCAGGTTCTGCCACTGAAAACTTCCCCACTTCCCGGCGAGAACCGCTAACAGTACGCTCGCCAGGACGCTCAGCGGCGCCACCAGTTTTGCGGCTTCGTCGTTTTTCAACCGGTACAGGTTCCCACCCAGCGGGAAGACGCCGCGCAGGGGAAACTGGATCCGGTTGGCGAAATGCATGTTGGTGAGGGTAACCAGCAAAAACAGCAGACCGAAGCCGCCGGCGGCAACGCCTTTCGCTCCGAGATTGGTGAGAAATACCGCTCGGTACCCGGTCTCGTTAAAGAAGAGCCAGTCGGTAAAGAGACTGACCAGGGAGCTGCCAAAGGGGAGCACGACGGCCAGCAGGATCAGCAGGGCGACGAAGCGGTTTTTCTTCGACATGGGGTAGCTCCGGTGTCATTGCAGTAAAAGGCCCGGCTGCGCCAAAGGTGCACCAGGCTAAAAGGATGCGGATACGATTCGATGCTACGGCCATCCTGTGCTGGCACAGCCGCGACTGGTTCATTATGACAGTTGTGACCTGACCGGCAAGCGTCCTGTGAGAATAACGACCAGTAATATTATCCACGAAGTTCAACCGATACCGACCCTAGGTAGGAGCTCTTGCTCCCTCGCCTACTCAAAGAGGGGCAGGAAGGACCGCACGCCTAGCCATGCCCCTGCGGTCCGGCCGGCCTCCCCTCTCCCAAAAGCGAGCTCAATAACTGCCAGAGTTCCCGGTTTTTGTACGGTTTGGCAACCGCACCCCGGAAGCCGTAGGCACGGTGATCGGCCATGATAGGATCGCTCGAGTAGCCGCTCGAAACGATGAGGCAGGCGTCGGGATCGTAGGCAAGGATGCGTTCTGCCGCTTCCTTCCCCCCCATCCCGCCGGGAATGGTGAGATCCATCAGGACGGCATCGAAGGCGCTCCCCGCCCCCTTGGCAGCCTGGTACAGGGCAAGCGCCTCGCTGCCGTTTTCGCAGGTAGTGACCTGGTACCCCACGTAGCGCAGCATCTCCCGGGCGAGATCGCGAACCAGGGCTTCGTCGTCCATGACCAGGATGGAGCCGCCCGGATGGCTCAGCAACTCCTGCGGGGGAGGCTGACTGGACAAGGGGGTGCTCGACGCGGTGCTGGCCGGCAGCAGCATGGTGAAGGTGGCCCCGCTCCCCGGCTCGGTGGCGACGGAGATGCTCCCGCCGTGCTTCTTGACGATCGAGTAAACCGAAGCGAGCCCCAGGCCGGTGCCGAAGCTCTTGGTGGTGAAGTAAGGGTCGAAAATCTTCACCAGGTCGTCCTGGCTGATGCCGCACCCCTGGTCGGCACAGCTCACCCTGACGTACTCGCCGGCGGGCAGCCCGTCGGGGTTGTCGGGGCCGAGCGTCTCGTTGCGCGCACTGACCGTCACCGTCCCGCCACACGGCATGGCCTGCTTGGCGTTGAGGATCAGGTTGTAGATCGCCTGCCCGATCTGCCCCTCGTCGGCGTGGATCGGGTGCAGCGCCTCCTGAATGGTGATGCTCCCCTTGACGTTGGAACCGCGCAGGGCGAAGGAGACCGCCTCCTCGACGACCTGCTGGACCGAGACCGGCTTTTTAACCAGGTCGCCTCCCCTGGCGAAGGTGATCAGTTGCCGGGCCAGATCTGCGGCACGCACCGAGGCGAGTTCGGCCGTCGCGAGCGGCTGGTGCGCCGGGTGATCCTGGGAGATGAATTCCTGGGCGAAGCTGATTCCACCCATGATGCCGGCCAGGATGTTGTTGAAGTCGTGGGCTATGCCGCCAGCCAGTACGCCGAGCGATTCCAGTTTCTCGATCTTGACCCGCTCGGATTCGTAGCGCCGCTGCTCGGTCACGTCCCTAAAGGTCCACATCCTGCCGTAGCAGTAGCCGTCTTTGGAGAGCACCGCGGCGGAGTAGCGATCGAGGATCCGGCCGTTCTTCAGTTCGATTTCGTCCCGGCTGGTTTCCCACGGGTGATCGTAGAGATAGAGGACACGCTTGAGGAAAAGATCCGGGTGGCGCACCAGACCGAGGGCGTGCTTAAGCAGGGCGGAGTTGTCGGGTCCGTCGAGTACCGACGCCGGCACCTCGAACACCTCGAGGAACTGCCGGTTGTGGAAGGCGACCCGCTTGTCGTTATCCACCACCAGTATCGCGTCCAGGGTGGCGTCGGACTGTGCCTCGAGGAGCGCCGACTTGAGCCGCAAGGCCTGCTCGCTCTGGCGCAAGGCCTCCTCGGCCTGCTTGCGCTCGGTAATGTCCTCGCCGGAGCCGAGCGCCCCCAGGCAGGTCCCCTTCTCGTCGTACAGGATCGCGTAGTGCCAGACGATCTGGCGCAGTTCCCCTCCCCGGGTAAGCAGCGGGCTCTCCAGGTGCGCCACCTCCGTGGCCGTTCCGGAATCCATGGTCCTGCGGTAGACCTCGGCACGCTCACGCCCCAGCGGTTGCGGCAGGCAGGTGCTGAACCAGTCCTTGCCGAGCAACTCCCTTTCCTGGTAGCCCAGGGTCTCGCACGCCTTGCGGTTGGCGGTGCTGACATGCCCTTCGGTGTCCAGGGATACGATGAGGGTTTCCACGGTTTCCAGGTACCCCTGGGCGCGGTCCCGTTCCTTGCGGGCTGAAGCCTCCGCCTTGCGACGCTCGTCGAGTTCCCGCTCGAGCGTGGTGATCACCACCCAGAAGACCAGGGCAAAGATGAGGGCGCTGAAGGAAAAGCCGGTGGTAAGGTCGAGCAACCGGTCCATCGCGCTCTTGTAGGGTAAGGAGAGCTGCGGTTCGTAGAAGTCGAGGACCAGGAGCAGACTCACAACCATTACCAGGAGAAGGAACATCCCCTGCCGAACGCGTCCCCTGAAGAAGATCACCGGGTACATGGTGCAGGCGAAGAAGTAATAGCCAATGCTGCCGACCGAGCCGGCATTCAGGAACCAGGACAGGGCGAGGCTCGCCAGGGTCAGCAGGTAGAACACGACGATATGATGGCTGCCACGCCAGGAGCGGTAATAGACAAAGACGGTGGCCAACCCGTAAAGGGCGACGATAAGGTTGAGGTAGGGGGAGAGGTCCTGCAGCAGGTTGATGGGGAGGACCAGGACCAGGGAGACAAAGGACACCGTCAGGCAGGTCAAGCGAAAGAAGCGGATTTCCAGCGATACCTCAGGGGCGCCGTGTTTCACGAAGGTCCACAGTTTTTCGACGAGTCGGTCCATGCTGCGCTACCTTGATGAATCGGTCTATGGTGCTGGATGAGTTAGGCGAGACTAACACACATGTGTTCAGGAGTAAACTCTGTAGTAACGTTCTTACCGCACGTACTAGCCCGCTTCAATTACTTCATGTGCCACCTTTCACAATATCACTGTACGAATCGGTAGCGGTCTGGTTGACAGAAGCAGGAGTCTCCGGAGGAGCACTCTGACGACATTGCAGCATGCGAAAGTACTTGACAATAATGCTCTAGAAGAAAGATAGTGTGGGATGTATACGTAGGCCCGGCAGCGAAACCCCGCCGGCCCACCTCCGCCCCACCGTTCGCAGCTGCGACGGCGCGGCAGCATACCGGGCCTCAACCGGTAACCTTCTTTACCTACAACTTTGCCGGACGCGGCAGCAGTCAGAGGTGGCAGCATAGATGTATAGCGGACGTGTAATCATATGCGACGATGAAGTCGAGATTCTCAGGTACCTGAGCAAGATCCTCTCGGCCAAGGGGCTCGACCTGGAGGTTTTCAGCTCGGGAAGCGCCCTGATGACCTGCCTGGAGAACCGCGGCGCCGACGAGTGCGACCTGCTCCTTTTGGACGTCAAGATGCCCGACCTGGACGGCATCGAGATCCTGCAGCGCATCAAGGCGATGAAGCTGGAGATTCCGGTCGTGATCATGACCGCGTACGCCTCGATCAACTCGGCCATCGAGGCGATGAAGCTCGGCGCCTACGACTACGTCACTAAGCCCTTCCCCAAGGAGAAGATCTTCGGCATCCTCGAGAAGGTGCTGGAAAGAAAGGAACTCCTCAAGGAGAACTCCGCGCTCAAGGACGAGCTGGGGCACCCGCTGGCGAGCCCGCTCATCTTCGCAAGCCCCAGTTTCACCGAGGTGCACGACATGGCGCTTCTGGTCGCGCAAAGCGACTCGAACGTGGTGATCCTTGGCGAATCGGGGACCGGCAAGGAGCTCGTGGCAAGCCTCATCCACCATAACTCGCAGCGTGCCTCGGAACGCTTTCTGACCATCAACTGCGCGGCGCTCTCGGACACCCTCCTGGAAAGCCAGCTCTTCGGCCACGTGCGCGGCGCCTTCACCGGTGCGATCAACCACCAGAAGGGGCTCCTGGATGCCGCCAACAACGGCACCCTGTTCCTCGACGAGGTGGGCGACATGAGCCCGGCCATCCAGGCCAAGCTTTTGCGGGTACTCCAGGAAGGCGACTTCATCCCGGTGGGCGACACCAAGTCAAAGACGGTGAACATCCGCTTCCTCGCCGCCACCAACAAGGACCTCGAGGAGGAGGTGCGCCAAAAGCGCTTCCGCGAAGACCTCTACTTCAGGCTCAACGTGATCTCCCTGTACCTCCCCCCCCTGAGGGAGCGCGTCGAGGACATCGAGCTTTTGGCCAAGCATTTCCTGAAGAAGTACGCCTCGCGCATGAAGCGCGAGATCACCGGCTTCACCCCCGAGGCGCTGCAACTCCTTACCACCTACAACTGGCCCGGCAACGTGCGCGAATTGGAAAACGCCATCGAGCGTGCCGCTATCCTGACCCGCGGCCCCCTGATCCGCCCCGAGACCCTGCCGGTGTGGCGCAGTAACGGTCTGCCGCCGGTCGCCGAGGCACCCCGGACCGCGGAGCGGCTGGTCTCCCTGGAGACCATCGAGCGCGAGCACATCCTGCACGTCCTCAAGGCCTCGGGCAACAACAAGAGCCGCGCCGCCCGGATCCTGGACATCGCCCGGCGCACCCTGGACAGGAAGATCGAGGAGTTCGGGCTCGACGATGCCGGAGTGCTCTGATGCCGACCCGCCTCCCCCGCCGCTTCCCGATCCGGGCCAAGATCACCATCGGCGCCCTGGCCCCGCTCTTCGTTGCCTGCTTCCTCTGCTCCCTCACCGGCCTCTACCTCATCAAGGCAAAAATCGTCAACCAAGCCCAGGAGAAGGTACGCACCGACCTCAACTCCGCACGCGAGGTGTACCAGAACGACCTGGACCGGATCGGGGAACTGGTCGACCTCACCTGCGGCAGCCCCTTCGCCGCCACCGCCTTCGCAACCGGTGACCGCCAGGTGCTTGCCCAGCTCCTCATCCCCCTGCAGCAGAAAAAACACCTCGACATCCTGACCGCCGTGGACGCCCAGGGGCGGGTACTGTACCGGGCCCACAACGCCACCAGCGCGGGGGACCGTCCCGATTGCGACTTCGTGAAGCGCGCCCTCTCCGGCAGGTCCGTCACCGGCACCAGTGTCCTGACCGGGCAGCAGCTCGCTACCGAAAGCCCCGACCTGGCGCGCCGCGCCGCCATCTCGGTAGTCTCCACCCCGCACGCCAAGCCGCTCGCCAGCACCGAGGAACGCTCCGGGATGATCATGGTTTCCGCCGCCCCGGTCCGTAACGCCTCGGGGGAGGTGATCGGGGCACTCTACGGGGCCACCTTGCTGAACAACAACAACCACCTGGTGGACAAGATCAAGCAGATCGTCTACGAGGGGGTCAAATTCCACGGTACCGACGTGGGGACCGCCACCATCTTCCTGGGTGACACCCGCATCGCCACCAACGTAATTGCCAGCAACGGCTACCGCGCCATCGGGACCCGGCTTTCGGAGCAGGTCTACAACCGGGTGCTGTTGGAGAAGAAGAAGTGGATCGCGCGGGCCTTCGTGGTGAACGACTGGTACTTCACGGCCTACGAGCCGATCCTGGGGCTCCAGGGGGAGGCGGTCGGCTCGCTCTACGTGGGGATGCTGGAGAAGCCCTACACCCAGATGCAGAAGAACGTGAACTCCATCCTGTACCTGGTGCTCCTGGTCACCTCGCTGCTCGGTATCGCCTTCTCCAGCATCATCGGAGCCCTCTTGTCCCGGCCGATCCGTGAGCTGGAGAGCCTGGCGCACCGGGTGGCCCTGGGGGAGCGCGACCTGCAGATGGAGGAACCGGCGGCCGACGAGGTTGGCGACCTGGCACGGGCCTTCAACCAGATGACCAAGGCCCTCTCGCGCCAGGAGGCAGAGATCAACCTGCTGCACCGCGGGCTTGAGCTGAAGGTCCAGGAGCGCACCGCCGAGTTGAGCGAGAAAAACCGCCAGCTGCTGGAAACCCAGGCAGATCTGGCGCGTGCGGAAAAGCTCGCCGACCTGGGGATCATGGCAGCCGGCGTCGCCCACGAGATCAACACCCCGCTCGCCATCATCCGGGGCAACACCGAGGTCCTGGAAATGTGCCTGCCGCCCGATCACGGCAACCGCGAGGAGGTTGAGATCATCACCCGCCAGACCGAACGGATGGCGAAGATCGTCGGCAACCTGCTCGCCTTCGCCCGGCAGAAATCGCTGGACCGCAAGCAGGTCGAGGTGCACGGTATCCTGGACGACATCCTGGCCCAGATCGGCCACCAGGTTTCCCTGGAACGGGTCAAGGTGGAGCGCGACTACGACCCCGATCTGGGTGCCATCAAGGGGGACGCCGATCAGCTGCGCCAGGTATTCAGCAACCTGATCCTGAACGCGACCCAGGCGATGCCGCAGGGCGGCACCCTGACCCTCTCCACCAGGTCGCTCGGGCCGGGTGCCGGCTGCAGCATTGAGGTGGCCGACACGGGAACCGGGATCGCTCCCGAGCACCTGGAAAAGATCTTCACCCCGTTTTTCACCACCAAGGATTCCGGCACCGGCCTCGGTCTCTCGGTCTCCTACGGAATCGTCAAGGACCACGGCGGCGACATCCAGGTCACCAGTTCACCCCTGGGGACCCGCTTCCGGATCATCCTCCCGCCGGAGAAGCCACAATCCGTCATCCTCGAATGATTCCGCTTGCAGCGCGGGTCCGGTATGTTAAACTAGCGGTCGCCAACCATCTCATGAGTAATTTGGGCAACAAAGCCAAGCCAAAGGAGTAGCTGCAGATGTCGATCGCCTGGACCAACAACCTCGCAACCGGAGTAGCAGAAATCGATAACCAGCACCGCGAGATTTTCGCCAGGGTGAACCGTCTTTCGGAGGCATGCGCGGAAGGGAAAGGCAAAGAAGAGGTGCTCAGGCTGCTGAATTTTCTGGAGGATTACGTTCGGGAGCACTTCACGGCGGAAGAGAAACTTCAGATACGGGAGGGATATCCGGAGTACGCCGCGCACAAGGCGCTGCATGCACGCTTCATAGCGGATCTGGAACGCCTGACCAGCACCTTCCGTGAGGAAGGCGCGACCCTGTCGCTGGTCATCATGACCAACAAGACCCTGACCGCCTGGCTGGTGCAGCACATCAGCAAGGTGGACATGGAACTGGCCGCCTACCTCAAAGGGACGGCCTGATTAACCCCGGGCTTACTGCTGGGGCGTTTTGGGCCCCGGCGCCCCCTGCTGGCCACGCTGTTTGTCACGCCCTCTGCGGTGCCGGGACCGACGGCTCCTCTCACCCTGCTTCTGTTGCCCCTGCCCCTGCCCCTGTCCCGGTCCTTGTGCCGGGTTGCCGGAACCTTTCGTCTGTCCCTGGGATGTCTGCCCCTGCCCTTTAGCCCCCTGCTCGCGCGGGGGTTGTTCGGCACGCTGCGGCGACTTCAGGCGGGCGATCAGATCACGCGCCCACTCCTGGTCCCCCTCGCAGCACTCAGCCGCAACGTACTGCAGGTCTTCCGGGGTGGTCTTCGAGGACTTGATCCGGAACAGGCGCTCGATAAGCTCCTTGGACCAGTAGTAATCCCGGATGTACTTCTTCCCCTCGATCTCCTCATAGGTGTACTCGGTGCAGGGAACCACGCTCTTCAGCCACTGCGGGGATACCTTCAGGCGCGCTGCGGCGGCCTCCTGCTCGTGGTAGTCACCCTCCAGTTTCGGATGCTGCGCTCCCTGGTCCGCTTCGGCAACCTGGGCCGCGGGGGCATCCTGCTGAAGCTCGGTAAGGTAACGGGTCAGGTCCTGCAGGGCCGGCTCCGCCAACACCTCGAGGGCCAACTCGGCGCTATGCACTGCTCCGGGTAGCGAAACCCGAACCCCCAGCCAGATCTCGTCATCCCCCTCGGGGCGTCCGACACTCACCTCCATGTCGAGCGTCGGGTCCTCGAACCGTCCGAGGTCCTCCTCTTTCATGGTAGCGGCCAGCGCCTCGCAAAGCCGCTCACGCAAAGGGCCGGGGCCCGGACGAAAGTAGGAGTGTCCGTGCAGTTGCTGTAAGAGAGTGGCAATGGTGGGGACCTGTACTGTCATGATCTTCATCCTGTGATTCTACTAATTTGAAAGGACCTCTTGCGGCTTCATACCCTACCACAAGCCGGGGTAAAGTTCATACAAAGTTTTTTGCCTCTGCCCTTCCGCTCGACCAGGCCCAGGTGGTTCCCTGCGAGCGCGGCAATAAAAAAAAGGGGCCCGCGCAGGCCCCCTCTTTTTCTGCACTATCACATTGCACGGCAACTACACCAAAACACAGACAGCATTTACAGCATCACAGCCCAAAACAAATCACACAACTAAAATGTATCCAGATTACACAACTCACATCGACAAGAACTACAGGATCTCACCTCACCAATAAAAAACACATTTCATAACATAACATCTACATCGCATTCATAACATCTGCATCACAACTCACGCGCATACATCACATCTGCATTGCATAGCACTCGAATTACCGCTCATTCATCACAGGACATATCATCATTACATTAGATTCAAAGCACACCATATCATCATCACATCAATTCATTACAGAGCATCGCATACTAACATCGGCATTACATCAACAGATCACATCACATTACATGGCAGCAGATAACACGGTTAACATTGCATATCCATGGCACTGTACAGCTGTGCGGGAAGAAACGGCTTTCTGATGAAACGGGGCAATTCGCCTGCGGCACCCAACCCGGAGAGTTCCTGGTGTTTGGCAGTACCGCTGCAGAAGATGATGCGCGCCTCGCCGTTACGCGAGAGGATCTCTCGGGCCGCCTGCACCCCGGACTTGAAGGGAAGATCGACGTCCATGATGGTTATATCGGGTCGGCACTCAAAGAACATCTCGACGGCTTCCACACCGTCGGACGCCTCGGCGACAATCTCGTAATTCTCTCGCTCAATGAGGTAGCGCAACATGAGTCTGATGTCAGCTGTGTCATCCACAATAAGGACTCGTCTTTTCACAACGAAGCTCCTTCCCATTCAAAACACATCACCGACCAACTGCCGCATGACCAATGACAGTTTCAATGCCTAAAACATGCCGAAAAACCATGCACTGACAGTACAGGTCATTCGCGGGCCAGGAAGGAAAGGGCATCCCCCGGCTCCTCCTTCGATAACAGATTGATATTACGGCATTAAAGGTCTATACCTTTACAGTTTCATTATTTATCCTGTGCACCGTTATCATGAATTAAACCCACAACTGACTCCGGGCTTCCTACCGGTAGTCCGGTGATATGACAACGGGGCCGTGAAAAGACCGGGATGGAACCGGCCATGTTGTGGAACTCCTTGGACCGACGTAGCAGGATTTAATTGCCTACGTAAAAAGGCGGCATGTTTTCCGCTATTAGGTCTCCCGGATCACCGGTGCTACCAGCACGGCCTCACCCCCTGCCGACTCTCCACATTTTTTGGTGCACCCCCTTTCTTTCACTTGCAAATGCTTTCACGGCAATTAGAATACTCTAAGTTTTTACCAACCATCGCCCTTTAGTACCGTAAGCCGGCGCCAGCAAAGGCCTGAGCATGAGCAGGGCTTGGAGAAGTCCCCATGAGAGAGCTCCTGCGGATAAAGTTCGGCGATGGACGCATCGCGTGTCGATGCTGATCCGGGCGCTGCGCCAGCTGCTGTTGGTCGTCCTGCTCCTCCAGGTACCCTTCCCGTCGCTGGCTTGGGGACACAGCAGCGCCGACCAGGTGCTGAGCCAGATCGGGGTCGACGAACACCCCGGGGGCAGCCTTCCCCTTCAGACGGTATTCCGGGACCCGACGGGTCGACCGGTCCGCCTTTCGGATAACTTCAGCGGTGTTCCGGTGCTCCTTTCACTCAACTACTACGCCTGCCCTACCCTTTGCCCGCTCGTGTTCCGCAACCTTGCCGAGACCCTGGCAGAGCTGGGCGATCTGAAACTCGGCAGGGATTTCCGCATCGTCACCCTCAGCATCAACCCGGATGAATCGCCGGCCCTGGCACAGGACAAGTCAGGCAAAACCTACGCGATGCTGAAAGAGGTGGTAGCCCCAGAACGGTACTGGCCTTTCCTGATGGGAGACCAGCAATCCATCGCGGCGCTGGCTCGCAGCGTCGGGGTGCGATACCTGAAACAGGAAAGCGGCGACTACGCCCACCCGAACGTCCTGGTAGTCCTCACCCCCGAGGGGAAGATCTCCCGGTACCTCTACGGGCTGGTCATCCGGCCCCGCGACCTGCGACTCGCCCTGGTCGAAGCGGCAGGCGGCAAAATCGGCTCTTCCGAGGCGGCGAACCGGCTGTTGCTCTACTGTTTCCACTACGACCCAGTCGGCAAGAAGTACGTCCTCTTCGCCTCGCGGCTCATGACCCTCGCGATGCTGTCGGTACTTGCCCTGACCGGCCTTTTGCTCGCGCTGCTCTGGAAAAAGGAGCGGGTTCCCCGTTCCCCGGACCCCTCAAACCCAACAACCTGACCTCTGTGCATCCCTGACACCTCGAACCAAGGGGAGCTGCATGCCCTATCCAACCATCCTCAGAGCAAGCGAAGCCTCGCTGGTAAGCCACGACGTCGATGCGGTGTTTATCTTCATACTGGCCATCGCGGGGTTCTTCTTCGTTCTCACCCAGGGGCTCCTGATCTACTTCGCGATCCGCTACCGGAAGAAGAAGGGGGTGGAGGAAAGCACCCCGTACATTACGGGAAACCACGCCCTCGAGGTGGTCTGGATCGTGATCCCCTCGCTGCTTTTGGTAGCAATCTTCGCCTACGGCCTCACGGTCTTCATCAAGATGCGCACCCCGCTTCCCAACGCGACCGAGATCCAGGTCACCGCCTCCCAGTTCACCTGGAGCTTCAAGTACCCCGACGGCCGCAGCGTCGCCAACGAATTGAGACTGCCGGTGGACCAACCGGTCAAGTTGATCATGATCTCACGCGATGTGATCCACGGTTTCTTCGTTCCAGCCTTCCGGCAGAAGCAGGATGTCCTCCCGGGGAGCTACACCTACCTCTGGCTGCTCCCCAAACGGGTCGGCACCTACGACATCTACTGTTCCCAGTACTGCGGAACCGGGCACTCGCTGATGCGGGGATCCCTCATCGTGATGCCCCAGCCGCAGTACCAGGCCTGGCTGGCAGCCGAGCAACAAAAGCAAAAGGCCGGTGCCCAGTCCCCCGCGGAACACGGCAAGGCACTCTTCGAGAGTGCTGGGTGCGGCGGGTGCCACAGTATCGACGGCTCTCCCAAGGTGGGACCGACCCTCAAGGGGATCTTCGGCAGCCGGGTTACCCTGAACAACGGACAGTCCCTGGTGGCCGACGAGGAATATTTACGGGAATCCCTCGAAGAGCCCAACGAACAGGTGGTGCAGGGTTTCCAGCCGATCATGCCCTCCTTCAAGGGGAGCCTCAAGCAGGACGAGATCTCGGCACTCATCGCCTACATGAAGACACTCAAGTAATCAGGCCCTGCGACGCACGGCACCAGACAGGTACGGGGTACCCACATGGCAGATCACGCAACCAGCAGCCTCCCCGGGGACCGGGGTTACCTGAGCGAGCAAGGATGGCGCTCCTGGGCGCTCACCATGGACCACAAACGGATCGGGGTCATGTACATCTGGACGACCCTCGGTTTCTTCGTGGTGGCCGGGATCCTCGCCCTTTTGCTGCGCCTCAAACTCCTGGTGCCGGGTCCCGCCCTGTTCAGCGACCACACCTACAACGTGCTCTTCACCATGCACGGGGCGATGATAATCTTTCTCTTCATCATCCCCGCCATCCCCTCGGCGTTGGGGAACTTCTTCATCCCGCTGTTGATCGGCTGCCGGGACGTGGCGTTTCCCCGGCTGAACCTCTTCAGCTACTGGATCTTCGTTGCGGGGATCCTGGTCACCGTGGGGACACTGGTAGCGCCGATGGACACCGGTTGGACCTTTTACACCCCCTACTCGACCCGGACCTCGGCTGCCGTCACGTCGCTGAGCTTCGGGCTCTTCCTGATCGGCATGTCCTCCATCCTCACCGGCCTCAACTTCATCGTCACCATCCACACCATGCGTGCTCCCGGCATGAGCTGGTACCGGATGCCGCTCTTCATCTGGGCCATGTACGCGACCAGCGTGATCCAGGTGCTCTCCACCCCGGTCATCGGTATCACCTTCCTGCTTCTCGCGGCGGAGCGGGTCTTCGGCATCGGCATCTTCGACCCCGCCAAGGGGGGCGACCCTCTCTTGTTCCAGCACTTCTTCTGGTTCTATTCCCACCCGGTGGTCTACGTCATGATCCTGCCGGCCATGGGGATCGTTTCCGAAGTGGTGCCGGTCTTCGCACGCAAACCGATTTTCGGCTACAAGGCGATCGCCTACTCGGCCCTGGCCATCGCCTTTATCGGTTTTCTGGTCTGGGGACACCACATGTTCGTCAGCGGCATGTCCACCATCTCCGGGGTGATCTTCTCGTTTCTGACCTTCTTCGTCGCCGTACCCACCGGGATCAAGATCTTCAACTGGATCGCCACCCTCTACAAGGGGTCCATCAGCTTCGACTCGCCGATGCTCTACGCATTGAGCTTCATCTTCCTGTTCATCATCGGCGGGCTGACCGGCCTCTTTTTGGGGTCGCTTGCCACGGATGTGCACGTACACGACACCTACTTCCTGGTGGCGCACTTCCACTACACCATGATGGGTGGGACCGTGATGGGGCTCTTCGCGGGGTTGCACTACTGGTTTCCCAAGATGACCGGCCGGATGTTCAACGAGACCTGGGCAAAAAACGCCTGGTGGCTGGTGGTGGCCGGCTTCAACATCACCTTCTTTCCGATGTTCATCCTGGGGATGCAGGGAATGCCGCGGCGCTACGCCGAATACCCCGCCAAGTACCAGCCGCTCAACGTGGTCGCCACGGTGGGGTCCTGGTTCCTCGCCCTTGGGGTCATCATCATGTTCGCCAACTTCGTCAGGTCGTTGCGCAACGGCGAACCGGCCCCGGACAACCCCTGGCGGGGCCTCACCCTGGAATGGCAAACCAGCTCTCCCCCGCCCGAGGAAAACTTCCACGAGATTCCGACGGTAACCGACTGGCCCTATGGCTACGGCAACAGGAACGAGGCCTCCCGTGACCACTAACCACGATGCACACAACGGCGCACCGGTGTCGGCGCGTCTGGGGATCTGGGCGTTTCTGGCCACCGAACTGCTCCTCTTCGGGGCCCTGTTCACCGCCTACGCCCAGTTCAGGATCACCCACGCCGAGCTCTTCCACCAGGAGCACCTGAAGCTGAACCGGATGCTGGGATTCCTGAACACCCTGGTGCTGTTGACCTCGAGCCTCACCATCGCCGTGGGGATCGCGGCCATCCGGCGGGGACTGCAGAAGGTTTTGAAGATCTGTCTCGCGCTCACCCTGGCGCTCGCCTGCGGCTTCTTGTTCATCAAGTACCTGGAATGGAGCCATGACTTTCACCAGGGGTGGTTTCCGAGAACAAACCTGTTTTTCGGCCTGTACTTCATGATGACCGGCCTGCACGGACTGCACGTCATTGCCGGCATGGCGCTGATGGTCTGGTTACTCATCAAGGCGCAGCGGGGCGCCTTCAGCGCGGAGTACAGCACCCCGGTGGAGATCACCGGTCTCTACTGGCATTTCGTGGACATCGTCTGGATCTACCTGTTCCCCCTGCTCTACCTGATCGGCTGAGGTGACTATGGCGGCCTACAAGATCTACTTCGTGGCTTGGAGCACGCTCCTGGTCCTCACCGCGGTGACGGTGGCGGTTTCCTACCTGAACCTGGGGCTTTGGAACGCGAGCGTCGCCCTCGCCATTGCATCGCTCAAGGCAGGGCTGGTAGCACTCTACTTCATGCACCTGCGCCATGAAATCAAGTTGGTACTCGGCTTTGCCGTCTTTCCCTTCCTGATCCTGGGTCTCATCTTGGTCGGCACCCTGATCGACGCCATCTACCGGTTCTGACCTCGCAGCAGGCCATCCTGGTGCCGCCAAAGGGTGGCACCGGGTACATCGCTGGAGCCACGAGCGGGCCTTACCAAGCCCAATCCAGCCACGATAGGAGGTTACATGCTTGGCACCCTGACTGCTGGACTCTTTTTCGTACTGCTCATCTGGGGGAACCTGGTGGCAGGGATGCACGCCGGCATGGCGTGTCCGGATTGGCCGCTTTGCCAGGGCAACGTGCTTCCGCCCCTGCGCCTGGACGTCTGGATGGAGTTCCTGCACCGGGTTCTGGCCGCTCTCGCCACCCTGCTGCTCGTGCTATTGACCCGACAGCGCCTCGCCAGCTACCGCGGCTGGCAGCGCGCGGTCCCCATCCTCGCCCTGGCGCTGGTTGCCCTGGAGATCGGACTGGGTGCCGTGGTGGTCCTCCTGGAGCTCCCGGTGCAGCCGACCACGATCCACTTCATGATCGCCCTGGCGGTCTTCCTCTTGGTCCTCTACCTTGCAGCCAACGACGGCAGTAACCCCGCCCCGGTCAGCTTTTCGGGGTACGCCGCGGCACTTTTCTGCATCACGCTGTTGGTCTTCTCGCAGGCCTCGCTGGGCGCCTACCTGCGCCATTCGGCAGCCGGCCTCGCCTGCCCGGATTTCCCCACCTGCCGGGGTGAGTGGATCCCCAGGTACTGGGACGCGCCGACCATCACCAACCTGAGCCACCGCCTGCTCGGGCTGGGCACCCTGGGGAGCGTGTTCCTGCTCTACCTCGCCTCCCTTTTGGACCGGCGCCTCAAGGAACGCAGGCCCCAGTTCTTCTCCCTGGCCGTGCTGGTCGCCGTGCAGATCTGCGTGGGCATCGCCACGGTGCGGTCGGGCCTGAGTTACCCGATAACCTCGCTGCACCTGGCCCTCACCCTTACCATCATCGGTTTCTCCCTGCGCCTGTGGCTCGCCCAGAGAGAACCTTCCGGCTTGACATGATCAGGCTCGCTCTTACCAGTCACGCGGTAGCCAAGGAGCGCAGCCACCTGTTCCAGGTGTGCCGCGCTTTAGTGCATCTGGGAAAGCCGGGCATCGTATTGGCCGTGGTGCTGAGTGGCTACGCAGGTATGGTGCTCGCGGTGGACCACCTGCCGGATCCGGCACCCGCCCTGTACGGTTTGGCCGCACTGTTTCTCACCGCGTTCGGTGCCGCGCTCTTTAACTCCCTCATGGAGCGCCACCGGGACCGCTCGATGCAGCGTCTGGCCCAACGTAACGCCGCCTTGCAGCTGCTGGGAGTGCCGACGATAGCAACCGTGGCCGGTGGCGCCATCTGCGCCGGTCTCGCGACCGCCTGGCAGACCCTGGACCCGCAGGTAACCGTGCTGATACTGCTGGCGCTTTTCAGCTATGTCGTCATCTATACCCGCATCCTCAAGCCAGCCAGCCCGTGGGCCGCCGTACTGGGTGGATTGCCCGGCGCCCTCCCCGTCCTGGTTGGTAGTGCCGCCATCTCCCCCGATTTCAGCAGCTCCGTCTACTGGCTTTTCCTGGTGCTCCTGTTCTGGCAGCCTCCGCACTTCTGGCTGCTCGCCCTGGACCACCTCTCCGATTACCGGCTGGCAGGGATTCCGGTCCTGCCGCTTATAGCCAACCCGGCGGTCACCAGGCGTGCCATCCTGATCGGAATCGGCTGCCTGATCCCCAGCTCACTGTGCCTGTGCTGGTTCGGCACCTGTTCCCTTTACTACGCCCTGGGTGCCGCACTGCTTGGCAGCTGGTTCCTGATAGCAACCCGCGCCAGCCTGCACGGCAAGCACCCACGCCCGGCTTTCGTGCTATCCATTCTCTACCTGGTTTGCCTGCTTACCCTGATCATCATCGACCGTGCTTTCCCCTGATGCACCCCTTGGGTTGCACCCCGGAAAAGACTAAAATAGGGGTATCCCTGAGAATAGGAGGATGGTCATGGTGCGCTTTTACGATCCAAAAGACGAACAGGACCTGGCCCGGGTGGAGGCCCTGTTGACGCGGGCGGGAGTTGAGTTCTTCCTGGCAGGAACATCGGGTGGGGGTGAGTGGGAGATAGAGGTGGCAGAAGAGGACGTTCCGAAGGCTGAAGAGCTGTTGCTGAACGAGCAGTCGAGGCAGCCCTAGCCCAGGGGGCGATCGGAATGCGCCTCGGCACTGAAGGCCAGCACCTGCTCAATGCGTGCGGCCAGCCTCCACTGCGCCTGGGGAAGCCCGAACGGTTCCAGTTCCGGTGCGTAACCGTCCATGAGGGCAGTTTCTTCGACCCTTTCCACACGCGCCAGGAACTGGTATCCCTTGCCGGTGGCCGGGTCGGCAATGGCTACGGCGATGCGCGGGTTCCCCTGGATGTTGCGCAGGGTGGTGGTGCAGAACCAGGCCTCGAAGACCAGGAGCGTCGCCTCCGGGAAAGAAATATCGCGCCCTGCCGCGAGGTGCGGGGTGCCCTCGGAATCGGTTGAGGCCACGAAGGCATGTCCGATCGCCGCCGCGAACGATCTGATGCTGTCGGTTACCAAGGGGACATACCTCCTCTTGCCCAAGCGGCAGAGCCTGCGGTGCCAACGCAGGCGTATCGGCCACCGCCGTGAAGGGTGCCGCGACCGTTGCAGCACGAGGGTGGAAAGGGCTCGCCTAAGCGAGCCCCTCCGCCTACTGCCAGTGGATGCAGTTGACCGGGCAATTTCCCACATCTGCAACCTATTGATATGCATAAGTAATTTCAAGTTTAATGTCCGTAATATCAAGCATTTACTGATTTATGATGAAGCATACTGAAGCATCGTGAAGCATACTAGCGAAACGCATTCGGTAACAAATCGGTAACATAGAATGACTTTGGATAATCATATCACGAAAAGGTGGGCACTAGGCGGGTTGACAATGCGATGAGATTCCCGAGTCGTTCGATTTCTAGAGCGACAAGATGTCGGTTTTTACAGAGCACAAGAAATTGGCCAGCCGAGTGCCCAATCAACGGGGCTTTTCTGGAGACAACGACGTCTCAAGGGTATTCGATGTGCATAAAAAACTTGAGTTTGGAGTTTGCATCCGTTATGGTAGACTTTCTTAAGCGATCCTCAGGAGACACCTTGATTAAGCATGCGACAGTTACTCTACTCAACCAATGTTCGGCTTAAACTAACAATTCAAGAAATGTTCCGGAACGATATTCATTATGTTTGGTGTAGTGAATTTTTTGACGGAACAGCACAGGGTCGTTATACCGCAGGGTCACAAACCCCTCCGAGTTCTAACCCCGCTGACATTTACAGACAACTGAAGCAAGACGTTGACAGAGGAGATTTACACAGCGCGAAAATTGCGGAACAAAAGGCTTCTTTTCTGCGTTTGGCTATTGATTGGGAAGCTGCAGGAATTATTAGTCCGGACGAAAAAGATGAAATCATATATTTAGTAAATAACGCTACATCTAAAGACTGGAAGCCCTTGATTTACGTCATACCTCAGCCACCAGTTGCTTCCAGGCTACAACTAGTTCCCGCCTCCCAACGAGCCGGAGTAGGTAGAGAATATATAATTAGTGACCTGACCAGATGTGAATTTGATATTATAGAGATATAGCCATGAAGATTAAAGCTCTGCGAAATCATGATACAAAAACAATTGAGGGCATATTAGCTGCTCTTACACTGAAGATGTTGCCACACCCATACAACAAACCGCCTTCATTGAAGTTTGATTCTAACATTTTAGACGCAGTAATGAGAGAGGTTAGAACTAAACTAAATATTATTGAATCAGACGACTCCAGCGTTGCCCAAGCAAAACTATACAATTTTATAGTAAACGAAATTTCAAGGGCAGCATTTAAAGGTAAAAATTCTGATGATGCAAAAAAAAGATTAGGACAAAAAGGTGTCCTAAGATCTGACCTTTATAAAATAGAATACACTAAAAATTTTTGGAATTCTTTTTTTAAGTTATATGTTCGTCCTGCACACATTGAAGAGGCAATTCATTATCCAGATGAAGTTGAACATCTGATTCCTGAAAAATTTGGATTTGAAGATGGCTCAGCTGCTTCACTGTACATGAAAAATGTTACTGATAGCAACATGTCCTTAGTGGTTACTGCCGCTAGGCATGGTTCTACTCAGACTGTTATCTCTGCGTGGAGAGTATATTACGATGACATAGATTTAAATGATATAAACATGAGTAGCCCTTTGGGAATGTTGAGAGCTTTTGTTCATACATATGGAATCAATCTTAATATCGGAAATAAAACAGATAAATTTTTTCTTTATGAAAAAATAACCACGACTTTATCTGCAAATACGGAAGATGACGTAAATTTAGTTCATTTTGTGGAGCCTCATAGTACAAACCTTTTTGAACATTTTATGCTACGAAAGTTAGATGACAGTGATTCGATCGAAATAGCTTTTGCATATGCCATCAATCTTAGCAACTACCTTAACGACCTTAAACGGCACAAATGACCCAAGGCGCCACTTGGCCAATTAAATTTCTAAAACGCGGCAATCCACTAAGCATCTAGGTTTACTGCGTTTTTTGCTTTCCCTGAAGAACAAGCACTTTGCTACGTTCGGCATCTACGGCTTTAGACAAGGAAACTGCGGTGACAATTACAAGGCCAAGAGGCAGGTAGTGTCCGAATTCATGGTTCAGGTTTACGTCTCCCACCCCCCTCTCGATGTAGCCAAGTCGCCCTGTCTCCAGGGCGACTTGCATTTCGTCTGTGTTTTTCTGTGGTTCCTGCTGATGCTTTTAGCGGCAGCATCTTTTGACCAGCTAAACCGCCTCATCAGTGCATACTTGGCAGCGAAAGCGAGCATATAGAACACACAGTCACGACAACTGTATCCATTTCAATAGCAGGCCCGGCGGATTCAACTAAATACTTACATGATTTCGGTCACTTACGCATTCGGTAACAAAAAGGTAGCACTTAAGAACACCCAGGCCACATAACTACCTGGTTTTAAACTGTTTATTGCCATGTTATGCAGTTGACCGGACAGTTGTCGATGGCATCCTGAATTTCCTTTTCCGAAGCACCGGTGGGATCATGTACTTCAGCAAAACCATCTTCCCCCATCTGGAAGACGTCAGGCACCATGTTGACGCATAATTCACAACTGATGCACACGTTCTTGTCGACGTACGGTTCTTTTGCCATTGTCTCTCCCCTTTGACGGATCCTGTGACAGTCCCGCCTTGATCTGATTGGGCCGCATGAGCAGTCGCAGCCGTGGCGAAAATCTTAAATTGTTTTAACATCACCCTTTCAATAGTCAAGGCAATCAGTGCAGCCAGTCGCACGGTCAACCCGGTACTTCCGCCCGGACTCGTGACACCGCGAAGCCAAGGAACCTTCGACGGGAACCCCTGCTGCTGTTGCCTCCCCGCGACTTCTCTTGATGACATCCGACGAGGTTTCTGCAATACTCCCGGCCATGGAACAGGTACCGGAACCAGACATTACCGAGACGCCCGAACAGGACTGGGTGAGCGTGCCGGCCTACAGCGTGGACGGCAGCACTGGGCGCCTGACCCAGCGCAAGGCCCAGCTCTGGGCCCTGGTCCTTGAGTCGCGCTTCTTGGAGGCCCGCATCCTCCCGGTAGAATACGGCTGGCGGGTCCAGGTGCTCCGCCCGGACCTCGACACGGCCACGGAGGAACTGCGCCGCTTCGTTAAGGAGAACCGCGACTGGCCGCCGCTGCTCCCTCCGGTGCGTCCCATGAGGGAAAACACCCTGCCGACCCTCTCGGTGCTCCTGCTGGTTGCCACCTTTCACAACCTGACCCGTCTCGATCTGACGGTCCTCGGGCGCCACCCGGTCGACTGGGTTGAGATCGGCAGCGCCCAGGTGCACCGGATCCTGGACGGCGAGTGGTGGCGGCTCGCTACCTCGCTCACCCTGCACGCCGACTGGCTGCACCTGCTCAGCAACCTCTCCATCGGCGGTCTCTTCATCGTCTACCTCTGCCGCGACCTCGGTTCCGGACTCGCCTGGAGCCTGCTCCTCGCCGCGGGCATGCTTGGTAACCTTTTGAACGCCTGGGTCCAGCTCCCAAGCCATGCCTCGATCGGCGGATCCACCGCGGTCTTTGCCGCCGTAGGAAGCCTCGGCGCCATCGCCATGATGCGCTACCGTCACCACCTGCGCCGCCGCTGGCCCGTCCCGGTGGCAGCCGCACTCGCACTCCTGGTGCTCCTGGGGAGCGAGGGGAAACAGACCGACCTGGGCGCCCACTTCTTCGGTTTCCTGTCGGGCCTGGTACTGGGTTGGCTTACCGAGCTCCTGGTCGGGATTTACGGCCGCCCCGGTCGTCTCACCAACGCGGTCCTCTGCCTGGCAAGCTCAGCCGCGATCCTGTTCTCCTGGTGGTCGGCCCTCACCTTTGCCGACTGACCCGCAATGAGCGGCAGGATCGCACCGCCGCCCCCTCCTATCCCCCTTCCGGCTTCCTCGCCGTCACGAGCTTCGGCACTCCCGTCCCCTACCGAAGGCCCCTGGGCCCCCAACTTCGCTACCCCGGACCCGTCTCCCTCGATCCCCATTGGCTTCTTGACTATCCTGCACCGCCCCCTATACTACCCTATGAATTTTTCCTAATCTTTTCCCGCCTGTTTCAGCACGTTAACAACCCGACATACAATGGTTTGTCACCGTCTCATTGATCAGCACCGGCCCCGGGAGGACCTCATGACAACGGACCTGAAGATCAAGATGAAACTTTTTCTCGGTTTTGGCGTACTGATGGCCCTCTGCGCGGTCGTCGCCGGTACCGCGCTGATCTCCATCAGCCGGCTGAATCACAACATCGAAAACCTGATGAACACCCGGATCCCCCAGATCAAGTGGGTGGCGGATATCAACCTGGCCATCTCCTCGAGCGCACTGCACATCGACGAGGCCGCGATGGCAAAGAACCAGGAGCGGGTCGCCAAAGAGTTGGCGCCACTAACGGCAAACCAGAAGGCAGCCGGAGAGAGTCTGGAAAAGCTGAAGGGAACACTGCAGTCGGACAGGGAGAAGGCGCTATTCCACGCGGTGGCGGCTCAACGGGCACCCTACAGCGCTACCCGGAACCAGGTCGTGGCACTGTTGCAGGAAGGAAAACGGGACCAGGCAGTGCGGCTACTGGGCGAGTTGCGCCCGTTGCGCGACAGCTATCAGAATGCCCTGATCCAGTTGCAAAACGACGTCCTGCAGCGGGCGCGGCTGGAGGGAGGCGAGACTGCGAAAAGTGCGCGGGCGGCCCGCTGGGCCATCATCGTCATCATGGCGGTAGCTACCTGCATCGCGGCGGGTGTGTCGCTTTGGATCGTCGCCAGCATCACCCGACCGCTCAACGCGGCAGTGGACACGGCGGATCGCATTGCCCGGCGTGACCTCACGGTCGAGGTAACCGGCATCGACGGGACCGAGACCGGGCACCTGATGGCCGCCCTGCAGAACATGATGCAGAACCTGCGCGAGATCGTGGCGCAGACCACCAGCATCGCGGCGAGCATCGCCTCATCCTCGACCCAGTTGCACGGCACCGCGACCAAGATCGCCAGCGGTGCCGAGGAGGTGGCCTGCCAGACCCAGACCGTGGCAACGGCCAGCGAGGAGATGTCGGCCACCTCCAACGATATCGCCCAGAACTGCCACGCCGCGGCACGCAGCGCGCAGCAGGCGACCAGCGCCGCCGAGGCGGGTGCTCAGGTGGTAGCCCAGACCGTAGAGGTGATGAACCGAATCGCCGAGCGGGTCAACGCCACCTCGCACACCGTCGAGAGCCTGGGGGAGCGTTCCGACCAGATCGGCGCCATCGTCGGCACCATCGAGGACATCGCGGACCAGACCAACCTGTTGGCACTCAACGCCGCCATCGAAGCGGCTCGGGCCGGCGAACAGGGACGCGGCTTTGCGGTTGTGGCAGACGAGGTACGTGCCCTGGCCGAGCGGACCACCAAGGCGACCCGCGAGATCGGTGAGATGATCAAGGCGATCCAGACCGAGACAAAGGGAGCGGTCGGAGCCATGGAGGAAGGGGTGCGCGAGGTGCAAAAGGGAACCGAGGAAGCGTCCAGATCGGGAGCGGCACTCCAGGAAATTCTGGACCAGATCAACGCGGTGAGCGTGCAGGTGAACCAGATTGCCACTGCCGCCGAAGAGCAGACCGCAACGATCGGCGAGATCACCGGCAACATCAACAAGATCGCCGAGATCGTTCAGAGTTCGGCCCAAGGCTCCCAAGACTCGTCGCAGGCTGCAGCGCAGCTCGCCAGCCTCTCCGACGACTTGAGCACCCTGGTGACCCAGTTCAAGCTCGCCTGAGTCTTAGGAGCGCGAAACACGAACGGTATCCGGCAGCAAATTAAGCCAACACGACGCAAAGCGCCCGGTGCGAATACCTGCACCGGGCGCTTTAGTGTGTAGCAACTAGTGGTAGCTGCGTTCTCCTTGGGGGAGACGCGCTACAGAACGTCTCGCTCAGCTTGGTGGTACTGCCGGGCACGGCCGCTTGAAGACCGCGTGATGTTTCCAGGCATCGTCCGAGACCGGGTGACCGAGAAACTGAACCAGCTCCCACCCTTGGGCGCCGAGCTCGTTGAGCATGTGCACCCCCTCATGCAGGTTGGTCTCGTAGCCCGGTTCATCGGAAAGGGGCTCGATGCAGAAGTAGACGATCTTGTATTCCCAGGTCATGGCCCCCTCCTAGTACCCCGGCGCCAGGCCGGAGATCGAGCAGTTTAGGACCCGGAAAGTATAGAGCAGGGCTTTCCCTCCCGCAAGACAACCGGAAGGACCCGATTCGGAAACGGCTACCCGCTCAGACCGAGCTTGCCGATCATGTTGAAGAGCCCGTCTTTGGAGACCGGTTTCACCAGGTAGGCTGCCGATTGGGCCTGGCAGAACGCCTCCATGGCATCGTTGGCCGAGTTAAGGGCGGTCAGCATGACGATGTGCCCCTTCTTGGCAACCCCCTGGGCCGTCTCGATCTCGCGCATCTTCTTGGCCACTTCCTGTCCGTTCATTCCGGGCATCATGATGTCCAGGATGACGAGATCGAAGGGAACCTTGGTAGCCAGAGCCTGGTTAAATTTTTCCAGGGCCTCGGCTCCGGTCCCTGCCTGGTGGCATTCGGCAGTGGAGCGCAAAAGGGTAGCCACAAACTCGCGGCAGAACATCTCGTCGTCAACGATCAAGCATTTCATCTTTTTCTCCTCCCTGGCGCCCTTCTTGCCGTTCGGCTCCGGGCACCTATTGTGGAACAGGCTATCCAGCCTGGACCAGTTGCAAAAGTGGTGGCCCGGCATCGTCATCTTTAAGCTCGCCCCTGATCCGGCAGAACAGCTCCAGGTTTTCCAGTAACAGCGTCAGGAGTTCCGGATCGAAGAAAATCCCCCGCCCGTTTTCCATGATGCGCAGGGTCTCTTCGAGGGAAAACGCCTTCTTGTAGGGGCGCTCGGACAAAAGTGCGTCGAAGACGTCGACCACCATCACGATGCGCCCGAAGATGTGAATCTGCTTGCCGGCCAGCCCGTTAGGATAACCTGAGCCGTCCCATTTCTCGTGATGCTGCAGCGCGATGATCTGGCCCGCGGCAAGTAGCGGAAAACGTCCGGCTTCCGAGAGGATGCTCGCCCCGATCTGGGTGTGCAGGCGCATAACCCGCATCTCCTCGTCATCGAGGGACCCCGGCTTGAGCAATATCCGGTCCGGGATGCCGATCTTGCCGACATCATGCAGGGGCGAAGAGAAACGCAGCACCTGGCAGGCCTTCTCGGAGAGTCCGGCAAGTTTGCCGAGCTGGTAGGAAAACTCGGAGATGCGCCGGATGTGCATCCCGGTTTCCACATCGCGGAACTCGGCGGCCCTGCCAAGGCGCAGGGAGATCTCGTACTCGGCGTTGCGGGAAAACTCCAGGGCGCGCGAGAGGTCCGCGGTTTTCTGGATCACCTCCTGCTCGAGGAGCAGGCTCATGTTGTTGGACAGGTCCAGAAGTTTCTTGCTGCGCACGTGGTTACGGACCCTCAGCAGCAACTCCTCGGGATTGTACGGCTTTCCCAGGAAGTCGTTGGCCCCCAGGGCCAGGGCGCGCAACACCTCGTGCTTGTCCGAGGTCACCACGATGACCGGAATGTCCCGCAACCGGGGATGTTTCTTGAGCGTCTCCAACGTATCGAAACCGTTGAGTACCGGCATCTCCAGGTCGAGCAGGATGGTATCGGTGTCCGGATGTTCCTCGAGCAGACGGAGCGCCTCGCCGCCGTGCAGCGCCTTCAGCACCACACCGCCCAACCCCGAGAGCATCAGCTCCAAGAGCTCCAGGTTCATGGGCACGTCGTCGACGGCCAGAAGTTTGACGGAATCGTTTATCACGCGTTTTCTCCCACAGGAGCAACCTCGGTCTGAAAGTCTACAAACGCCTGCTGCAGCGCACTGAACAGAGCGGGGACCCCTTCCAGGGAACCTTCCTTCGCAATCTGCTCCATCCGGCTGGCCAGGGCGCGGATCTGCAGGGCGCCGACGTTGGCCGCCGTGCCCCCGACGGTGTGGGCACGGTAGTAGACCTCGGCCAGGTCCTCGCGGTGTAGCGCCGCATCCAGCTCCAGCAGATGTCCCGAAACGCTCTCAACAAACATCCCCACGAAGCGGTCGACCAGTGCCTCGGCCCCGTCCAGGCGCGCCAGGAGGTCGTCCCGATCAAAGACGCAGGGAGCCTGGTCCTGGGCACCCCGCGGCTCTGCCTGGAGTGCTGGTTCCAGGACCTGGCCGGCAACCTGCGCGATCACCGCACAGAGGTCGCGCTCCCGCACCGGCTTGGCAAGGTAGCTGTCCATCCCCGCCTCGCGGCAGATGGTGATGTCTTCCTTCATGGCGTTGGCGGTCATGGCGCAGATGTGGACCCGGCTGCCACGCTCCTCCGAGCGGATGGTCCGGGTGGCCTGCAGCCCGTCCATGACCGGCATCTGCACGTCCATGAAGATGAGGTCGTAGTCTCCCTGGCGCCACTTTTCCACCGCCTCGGCACCGTTACCCGCACCATCGATCAGGTGCTCCCCGGTTTTCGCGATGAACTTCTGCGAGATCAGTTGGTTTACCGGGACATCGTCCACCACCAGGATATTGAGGGGGCGCACCGACCCTTCCGGGCACGGAGCCGCCGGCTGCAAGGCCGATTCCTCGTACGGGTGCGGGATGCCGCACAGCACGGTGAAAAGGAAGCAGCTCCCCTCGCCTACCCTGCTCTCCACCCTGATCCCGCCCCCCATCAGTTCGACGAGGCTGCGGCTTATGGGGAGTCCCAGCCCGGTGCCGCCGTAAAGACGCGTGGTCGAGCTGTCTGCCTGGGAGAACTTTTCGAAAATGCTCTCCAGGGCGTGCTCGGGAATGCCGACACCGGTATCGACCACACTGAAAGCCACCCGGATGCAGTCGTCGAGTTCGGCCTCCAGCCGGCTCTCCACGCACACGCTGCCGTGCTCGGTGAACTTGAGGGCATTTCCCACCAGGTTTGCCAGAACCTGCCCCAGCCGAACCGGGTCCCCCACCAGCACCCTGGGGAGTTCCGGTGCAACCTGGAACTTAAGCTCCACCCCCTTCTCGCGCCCCTGGATCTGGAAGGACTGCAGTGAACGCTCCAGGAACCCGGAAAGCTCAAAGGGAACCGCCTCGAGCACCACCTTGCCCGCCTCGATCTTGGAGATGTCCAGGATCTCGTTGATGATGGTGAGCAGGTTCTCGGCCGAGTTCTCCAGGGATTCCATGTACTGGCGTTGTTCCCGGGTCAGCTCGGTGTCCATCATGAGCCGGGAAAGCCCCATGATGCCGTTCATCGGGGTCCTGATCTCGTGGCTCATGTTGGCCAGGAACTCGCTCTTGGCCACCGTCGCCGCCTCGGCGAGTTGTCGGGCCGCCTCCAGTTCCTGGGTGCGCTGCGAGACCTTCTCCTCGAGGGTCTGCATGTTCTCCTGGAGCATCTCGTAGAGTTCGGAGTTCTCCACCGCGTAGGCGGTGCTGATCAGGATGCTGCTCAGGGCGTTGAGGGTGGAGACCTCGGCGCAGCTCTCGGTCCCCTCGAGGATCCCGCAGAACATGCCGCGGATCCGGGAATTGGTCGCCAAAACGTGCAGTACCAGGGTCTGCCGACCGCAGATCGTGGCGACGATCACTGGGTGGTTCTGGTTCAGGGCCCAGGCGAAGCTGCCGTCGTCGACCTTGGCCTGGAACTCGCTCTCGATGAGGCTGCGGGCCTGGCTCGGCTCGCAGACCGAGATCTCGAAAGAGGCGTCTTCCGCGATGCTGAACATGGCCATGGTGCGAAACGGTATCAGGCGCCGCAGCTGCTCGAACATGGCCCGCACCACGAAGGAGGGTTCTTTGTTGCGGTAGATGTCGGACTGAAACGAGCTGCAGGCTGAAAGCACGTCGAGCGTACGCAGGTAGTGGAGATTGGTCTCCTCCAGGTAGTTGACCCGTTCCTGCAATAGTTGCAGCTTGATGGCCTGACTCCCCTTAGGCACGGGCATCCCCTCCGAACAGCACCTCGATGGTTTCGCTGAAGGTGCTATCGACCTGTTGCACCAGGGTCGGCAGGTAGTGGCAGGAGATGTTCAGTCGCTCCCACACCGTCTGGTCCAGCGTCGGGACCAGGGGCTCGCCGCTGTTCCCCAGTTGCAGGGCGTGGGCAACGAAATCGGCGAGATGCAGGACCCCCGCCTCCCGCGGGTAGTGCTCCGCCTTCTGGCAATGGTGGTGGCGCTCGACCGGCTCGGCAACCCGCGGCGGGATCTTCCAGCGCCGCAACAGGGCGCCCCCCACCTCGGCGTGGTCGAAGCCGTAGAAATCGCGCTCGGCCAGGTAGAGCAGCTCGCCGGTTTCCCGGCAGCGTTCCAGGAGGTGCAGGCAGTTATCCGGGTCCCGGATGTACATGACCAGGCGTCCCACGTCGTGCAGTATCCCGGCGACGAAGAAGCGCTCGAGGCTCGACTCCCGCTGGCTGGTGGCCAGGTGGCGCGCGGCAAGCCCTGCCGCAAGGCTGTGACGCCAGAACTGCTCCATGTTGACCAGCGTCTCGGGGATCCCCGCGAAGACGTCCATGACCGAGAGCGCCAGTGCCAGGTCGCGCACCTGCAGGACCCCGATGATGGTGACCGCCTGGGTGATGGTCTCGATCTTGGAGAAGTAGCCGAAGAGCGGACTGTTGGCGAGTTTCAGGATGCGCGCGGTAAGCCCCTGGTCCTCCGAGATGATCTTCGCGATGTCGGCGATGGAGCTGCGCGGGTGGTCGATCGCCTCGGAGAGCCGGGTATAGAACATGGGAAGCGAGTGGATGGTGGCGACGTCGTGCACCATCTGGTCCACGCCGATCCGCTGACTACGCTTCATGGGCCGCCCTCCTCCTGATGCAGATGCGCATCAGCTCCCGGACGACGGGATGCTCCGGATCGTTGTGGGCGAAAATCCGTGCCACCTCGGCGCTGGCCCGCGCCACCAGTTCGGGATCGAGTTCCGGGACCAGGAGATCCGGCGCGACCTCCGCCTCGCTCTCGTCGGTCACCTCGACATCGAGCACCCCCCACATCCGGAAGATGTTGAGGTGCTTGGGTTCCAGGGCAGTCCCGGAGGGGAGCAGTAACCGGCCGCTGCGATCGGTCACGTTCTTTTTGAGCACCATCCCCGGGCTGAGATTATCGATCTGTACCGATGCCAATGCCGCCTTCTTCCTGGACCTGCAGCCGTCACGCGGCAGGTTCCGATAGTGTCCGTGTCTCTTCTCCTATCGGACACATGAGAGCCTTTCTTTAGCGGGATTATTAAAATATGTGGCAGCGGGCTCCTCGTTGCGGAGCAGGGATCGGGCGGGGATGGCGTGGCGCCGGTGCGGGTGAAACGAGGGACGGGGCACAAAAAAGATCCCCCGGGAGAAGGGGGGATCTTTCAGTGCCGTGTGGAGACGATAGTCAGATCAAGAGTCGTACCGGGCTCTCCAGGATCTCCTTGAGCTCGGCGAGAAATTCGGCGGCGTAGGCGCCGTCGACGACCCGGTGGTCGGCTGACAGGGTGAGCTTCATGCTCCGCACGCAGACCGGCGACCCTCCCCGTGCCACCACGGCGTCGGCCACCGCCCCCACGGCGAGCACCCCCGCCTGGTGCGGGAAGATGATGGCGTTGAACTCGCTCACCCCGAACATCCCGAGGTTGGAGACCGAGAAGGTACCGCCCTGAAGGTCGTGCTCGGAGAGCGACCCGCTGCGGGCGCGCTCCACGAGCGACCGGGAGATCTCGGCGATCTGCTGCAGGGTCCGGGACTGGCAGTCGGGGACCACCGGAATGAGCACACCGTCTGGCACCCCCACCGCGATACCGATGTTCGCCTGCGGGTGCATCTCCAGAGCATCGCCGGTAAAGGAGGCGTTAAGCCGCGGGTACTTGCCCAGGGCGAGCGCCACCCCCTTCACGATAAGGTCGTTCAAGGTGAGCGCGACCCCGGACTCCTTCAGCTGGCGGCGCAGGGCCTCGGCCTGGTCCATGAGGACATCGACGGTGACGCTGAAGTGCGGGATGCTGCGCCAGGACTCGGCCACCGTCTTGGCGACCGCCGCGCGCAAGCGCGAGAGCGCTTCGCCCTGGCCAGGGCCGGCGCCTGCCGGGGCTACGGGTTCACCGACAGGTCGTGGCTCCCCTCCTGCCGCTTCCGGCCTCGTCCCCGGGGCACCCGCCGCGAACGCCTCGAGGTCCTTGAGGAGGATGCGCCCCTCAGGCCCGCTCCCCGGTACCTGCCCAAGGTCGACCCCAAGTTCGCGCGCCCGGCGCCGCACCACCGGAGCGGCCCGTTCCACGGGCAGCGCCCCACCCGGCGCGGCGGGACCTTGCGGGGAAATCTCCTCACCCTTCTTGCCCGGGACCTTGGCCTCCACCTGGGCCTGCGCCTTGGCCCGGGCCTCGGCATCGGCCTGTACCTGGGATAGGGACACCGCCTCGCCGGGGGATTCCGGGGCGGCTGCAAGTTGCGCCTCGGCCGGCAGCCGGACTTCGGTCGGCGCCTGTCCTTCGGTGGCAGGCTGCACCGTGGCGGTTACCTCCTGCGACTGGGCCGCGACTCCAGGAGGCTCGCCCGCTCCCACACCACCCGGTGCCTTCTCGCCAGGTGTAGCCTGTGGCTCGGCGGGGGGTTGTGCGCCAGCCGATACCGCCGGGGCACCCGTCGGGGTCGCTGCGCCACGCTCCGCTGCATTACCGATAACCGCGATGACCGTTCCCACCGCAACCGTCTCGCCGGGCTGCACCCGTATCTCCAGGATGACTCCGTTGGTGAAGGCTTCCAGCTCCATGTTGGCCTTGTCCGTCTCAACCTCGGCCAGCACCTCGCCACGGTTCACCTGGTCGCCCACCCGCTTTTTCCAGGAAACCAGCCGCCCCTCGGTCATGGTGTCGGACAGTTTCGGCATCACAATCTCGTTCATGTCGGCTCCTAGTACGCCTGGGCCAGCAGGTCGCGCACCCCCTGCGCGATCCCCTCGGCCTGCGGAATGCAGAGTTTCTCGATCTTACGCGAATACGGCATGGGGACGTCCAGACCCGAGATGCGCTTGACCGGCGCCAGGAGCCGATCGAAGCAGCACCCGTAGATCCGCGAGGCGATATCGCCGCCAAGACCCGCGCTTTGCCAGCACTCCTCGACCACCACCGCCCGGCCCGTCTTCTCGATGGAGGCAATTACGGTCTCCAGGTCGAGCGGGTTGAGGGTCCTCAGGTCGACCACCTCGCAGGAGATCCCCTCCTTCTCCAGTTCCAGGGCGGCCTGCCGGCTGAGAATCGCCATCCGCCCATACCCAACCAGGGTCACCGCGTTTCCCTCTTTGAGGATTGCGGCCTTTCCGAAGGGGACCAGGAACTCGGGGTCGTCGGGGACCTCCCCCTTGCTGTTGTAGAGCAGTTCGTGCTCCAGGAACACCACCGGGTTGTTGTCGCGGATCGCCGTCTTCAAGAGCCCTTTGGCGTCGGCCGGGGTGGCCGGATAGGCGATGTGCATCCCGGGGCAGTGCATGAAGTAGCTCTCCAGGCTTTGCGAGTGCTGGGCCCCCAGCTGGCTCCCTCCGCCGCCGGGCATCCGGATCACCAGGGGGACCTGGGTTTGTCCGCCGAACATGTAGCGCACCTTGGCCATGTGGTTCACGATCTGGTCCATGGCCAACAGCGCGAAGTTCACGGTCATCAGTTCGGCGATGGGACGCAAGCCCCCCATGGCCGCCCCGACCGCCACACCGACGATGGTGTTCTCCGAGATCGGGCAGTCGCGCACCCGGACCTCGCCGAACTCGGACAAGAGCCCGCGGGTCACCTTGAAGGCCCCCTCGTAGAGCGCCACGTCCTCGCCGTAGATCACCACGCTGGAGTCGCGGCGCATCTCCTCTTTGAGCGCCAGGTTGATGGCGTCACGGTAGGTCATCTCAGACATAGATATCCTCCCAGATCTCCTGGTCGTCGGGCCAGGGTGACTCGGAAGCAAAGCGCACCGCCTCCTGGACCTGGGCCACGCAACGGCTGTGGATCTCCTCAAGGAGCGCCTCGCCGGCGATCCCCTCGGCCACCAGGCGCCGCGCCAGGTTCGGGATCGGATCGCGGCTCTTCCAGACCTCGTGCTCCGACGAGCTGCGGTACTTGGCGGGATCGGCCATGGAGTGCCCGCGGAAACGATAGGTAACCGCCTCGATGAAGTAGGGGCGTTGGCGCTCCCGGACCCAGGCGGCGGCCCGCTTGGTCGCCTGGTACATGGCGATCACGTCCATGCCGTCCACCTTTTCGCTCGGGATGTCGTAGCCGCAGGTACGCCGGTGCAGCACCGCCTCGGCGGAGGCCCGGTGCACCTCGGTGCCGATGCCGTAGAAGTTGTTCTCGCAGATAAAGAGGACCGGCAGGTTCCAAAGCCGCGCCCAGTTGAGCGACTCGTGGAAGGTCCCCTGGTTCATGGCACCGTCCCCGAAGAAGCAGACGGTGACCCGGTCCTCGCTGCGCACCGTGGAGGCGAAGGCGAACCCCACCGCGATGGGAAACTGGCCGCCGACGATGGCGTACCCCCCCATGAAGTTGTGCTCCGGGGAAAAGAGGTGCATGGAGCCCCCCTTCCCCTTGCAGATCCCGGTGGCCCGCCCGAAGAGCTCGGCCATGACCCGGTTCGGGTCCGCGCCGCGCACGATGGCCTGGGCATGGTCGCGGTAGGCCGAGAGGATGTAGTCCTTCTGCTCGAGTCCCGCGGTGCAGCCGACCGCCACCGCCTCCTGCCCTGAGTACAGGTGCAAAAAGCCGGTGATCTCCCCCTTGGCGTACTGCTCGGCGCAGCTCTCCTCGAATTCCCGGCAGAGTACCATCTGTTCGTAAAAGCGGAGCAGCTCCTCGTCGGGGAGCACCCCTTTCAGGCTATCTTCCATGGCTTTCCTCCCGGACCTTGTTCAAAAGCCCGCCCGCCAAAAGTTCCTCGCGCTCGCGCTCATTAGCGTTGAGCAGCGTCACCACCTCGCCGCCCGAGCCGAGCTGCCAGGTAAGTTCCACGGCGCCCGAGGCTACCTGATCCCGCAAGCCGGCGATGCGCAGCCGGTCCCCCCGGTTCAGCCGGTCGTAGTCGCCGGGATTTTTGAAGGTAAGCGGCAGGATCCCGAAATTGATCAGGTTGGCGCGATGGATCCGGGCGAACCCCTTGGCGATTTTGGCGCGGATTCCGAGGTAGCGCGGCGCCAGTGCGGCATGCTCGCGCGAGGACCCTTGGCCGTAGTTCTCGCCGGCCACCACGACCCCGTCTCCCTTCGCCTTGGCCCGCTCGGAGAATTCCGGGTCGGCCTGTTCAAAGACGAACTTGCTGATCGCAGGGATGTTGCTTCTGAAGGGGAGTACCTTGTTGCCGGCCGGCATGATGGTGTCGGTGGAGATGTTGTCCCCCACCTTGATCATCACCTCGAGATCGAGCTGGTCCGGCAGGGAGGCAAAGGCGGGGAACGGCACGATGTTCGGGCCGGTGACGATCTCGACCCGTGAGCCGTCCTCGGGGGGAGCCGCGATCCCCGAGTCATCCACCAGGTAGCGCTCGGGGTTCTGCACCGCCGGCCAAGGGAGCAGGTCCCCCAACTTGCGCGGATCGGTCACTACCCCATAGACACCGGCTGCGGCCGCCGTCTCGGGGGAGCAGAGGTAGACCCGGTCCTCCTTGGTGCCGCTGCGCCCGGGGAAGTTGCGCGGGAAGGTGCGCAGCGAGACCTGATTGGTTCCCGGCGCCTGCCCCATGCCGATGCAGCCGAGGCAGCCCGGCTGGTGCACCTGGGCCCCCGCCAACAGGAGCATCATGAGCCCTCCCTTGTCCACGACGTTTTCCAGCACCTGGCGGCTTCCCGGATTGATGTGGAAGGAGAGTCCCGGGGCGATGCGCCGTCCCTCGAGGATCCGGCAGACGGTCATCAGGTCGCGAAAGGACGAGTTCACCGAGCTCCCCACGATGACCTGGTCGACCTTGAGCCCCTCGATCTCGGCCACCCGCACCACGTTGTCCGGCGAGGAGGGGCAGGCGATGAGCGGCTCCACCTGGGAGAGGTCGATCTCGTCGTAGTCGTCATAGCCGGCGTCGGGGTCGGCGGTGAGTTCGCGCCAGCAGTCGCCCCGCCCCTGTGCCTCGAGAAACTCACGGGTGCGCCGGTCGCTGGGGAAGATGGTGGTGGTGGCACCGAGTTCCGCCCCCATGTTGCCGATGGTGGCGCGGTCGGTCGCCGACAAGGTGGCGACACCGGGGCCGTAGTACTCGATGATCCTCCCCACGCCACCTTTCACGGTGTGACGCCTGAGCATCTCGAGGATCACGTCCTTGCCGGAGACCCAGGGGCGCAACTCGCCGGTCAGCTTGATCCCCCAGATGCGCGGGCAGGTCAGGTGGAAGGGGTGCCCCGCCATGGCGAGTGCCACGTCGAGCCCGCCGGCACCGATGGCCAACTGCCCGAGTCCGGCAGCGGTCGGGGTGTGGGAATCGGCACCCAAAAGGGTAGTCCCCGGGACCCCGAAGCGCTCGAGCTGCACCTGGTGCGAGACGCCGTTACCGGGCTTGGAGAGGTAGATGCCGAACTTCTCCGCGCAGCTGGCCAGAAAGGCATGGTCGTCGGCATTCTTGTTGTCGGTCTGCAAGAGGTTGTGGTCGACGTACTGCGCCGCGAGGTCGACCTTGACCCGGGGCACCTCGGTGGCGATGAACTCGAGCATCGCCATGGTGCCGGTGGCGTCTTGCAAAAGCGTATGGTCGATCTTGATGGCGATCGGCTGACCGGCGACCAGTTCCCCCTCGACGAGGTGGTTGGCCAAAATCTTGGTTGCCAGATTCTGTCCCATGATTGATTCCTCCCCGACCGGCCCTGTCACCGCGAAAATGACGCTGGTAAAGGACCGCGGCCGTTAGTGTCACAATGGCGGCTGTTTTGAGCTACGCTGAAACCGCCAAGCTGCCATAGCCAAGGCTATGAGAATGAAGCCCCCTGGCTCACCTTACTGTCAGGTCACTAGGTTGCCAGGAAGCCGTGCCTGAAAGCCAGGTACGACATCAGATACATGATACCACCAATCCAGAAACTAAGATGCGGCGTGATTTCTTGCGGTTGTAGGGGGAACAAGCGGTACGTGCCAGTACGTAAGCTGCCGGATACAGGCGCAGCAGCGCACCCAGAAGGAGCAAAGGAGGGGGGGCTATTCCAGTAACAGTTCCTTGAGTACCACGGCGTTGTTGTGCTCGGTATCGCGAGCCGCATAGACAAGGGTGATCCGTTGCCGGTCCGCCAGTTCCCGCAGCTTGGCGAGCTCGCCGGAAAACGCCGCGAGTTCGCGGCGGTAGCGTTCCCGGAACTCCGGCCAGCGCTGCGGGTCGTGGCCGAAAAAGTGGCGCAACTCGTCGCTGGGGGCGATCTCCTTGAGCCAGTCGTCGATCTGTGCCTTGTCCCGGGAGATACCGCGGGGCCAGAGCCGGTCAACCAGGATGCGCCTGCCGTCGGACTCCGCGGCAGGGTCGTAGATCCGCTTGATATCGATCATCGCGCTCACAGCTCCTTCAGGTTGCTGAATTCACCCCATTCCAGAAAGTACTTCGGGGATTCCACGAACTCGTAGATGTTCTCGATGATGTTGAGGTGCAGCTTTTCCTCGGCTGCGAGGTGCAAAAGCAGCTGGCGCAGCTCGGCTGAACTCTGCTCTTCGGCCGCCTGGTTGTAGTAGGCGATGGCCTCCTCCTCGGCGCGGATGGCGAGCCGGTAGGCGTCGGGATCCGCGGGGGGTGTCGGGGTCTGGTCGAGTTCCCGTTGCGCCAGCAGGGTCTGGAAGATGTTCTTCGCCTGCTCGACGATACCGCTCCCCTCCCCTCCCCCGAGCTCCACCCGACGCTCCTTGAGCGCATCGTAGTGCGCCTGTTCGGCCTCGGCGAGCAGCGTGAAGAGGGTTCTCAACTCCCGGGAGTCGGTTTCGGCGGCCAACCTGTGGTAGTAGTCCCTGCCGTCGGCTTCCATCTGCAGCGCATAATCGATGAGGTTCATATCCCCCCCTTCTCCCGGACACCTGTTGCCGGGAGTCCCTACGGTTTGGAAAATGGCGCGAACAGGCTTCCCGGACCGGGAGCCTTTACAGGGCCGAGATCGCCCGTTTCATGCTCTGTTGCACCGCGTGGGCCAGTTCAGTGAGCTGCGGGTTGCCTACCAGGGAGAGTGCGGCAACCGGGTCCATGGCCATCACGACGGTGCGCGAGTCGGAGATGGCGTAGACGGCCACGTTGCAGGGAAGCAGGGTGCCGATGTTGAGTTCGATGCCGAAAGCCTGGTAGGCAAGACCCGGGTTGCAGGCACCGAGGATGAGGTAGTTGCGGAACTCCTTGTGCAGTTTCTCCCGGAACTTCTGGGTGATGTCGATCTGGGAGATGATGCCGAACCCCTCCTTATGCAACTCTTCGTGAACGCGGCGCACCGCGTCGGCAAAGGGGAGTGCCACGGTCATCCCGAAGGCGTACGGGGTGGTGATGGGCTGGGAATCTTCCTGTTCCAGGGACTCGGCCCGATCCTTGAGCATCAGCACCTCGGTTTGCACCTGCTGGGGGAGTTCGCCCGAGAGTTGGCGCTCGGCCTCCTCGTCCTTCGGGGTCCAGTCGAGTTCGATGGTGAGCAACTGCGGGGCACCCGGGTTCTGGGCGGCCGAGGCGACCACCCGGTTCACCACCCGGCCGCTGAAGCGGGGATGTTCCAGGAGAAAGTAGTGGATCTCTCCATGGGTCCGGTCGATCACCACCTTCTCCTTGATCAGCATTCCGTCGCGTTTGACCTCCCGCAGGACGCCATTTCCATAGTGCTGCAGGATACGGGAATGGATCACCCCCGGCAGGTAGTTTTGCGGCTGTTCCACTTTCTCGATCAGCAGTTTCCACACCGTATCGAGTCCGGCGTTCACGGCACAGCTATAGGAAATCTTCGGCATGATGAGCTCCTTACGAACGGTGGCACCCGGACGACCCGGATGCCGAGACGGCCGAACGACGCCTGTCCCCGGCCCAACCATAACTTTACCCGATTGTTAAAAAGGAGCAATGCGCACTGCACAATTTTTCATGTAAACATGCACATTTTAAAATCAGCAGCGGGAGGCTGGCAACGCCTGATTCTGCTAAGGAAATGGGAATACCGTTACCGGGAGGGTGAAGCTGCAGGAGCGGGGTTCATTAACTAGGGGGGCGACGGGTCCGAGAACTGCTGCAGGCCAACGTGCCGGCCGGGGAGAGTTGGCACCGGGCACCGCCACTTCAGGGGGGAAACTGCGCGCAGCCGGGCCGTCCGACGGGGCCCGGCCGCGCTGAAAGGTCAGGTTATTTGCGGTTCACGGCGAAGGGACCCCAGGACTGGTTCACCGACATCACCTCGAGGGTGTTGATGTTGACCCGGGCAGGGAGACTGGAGACCCAGACCACGATCTCGGCGATATCTTCGGGGAGCAGCGCCTCGGTACCGACGTAGACCTGGTGGGCGCGCTCGTCGTCCCCCTTGAAACGGACCTTGGAAAACTCGGTCTCGGCCATGCCGGGGGCTATGTTGGTGACCCGCACCGCGGTCCCTAAAAGGTCGGCACGCAGGTTACGCGAGAACTGCTCCACGAAGGCCTTGGTTGCGCCGTAGACATTGCCGCCGGGATAGGGCCAGCTGCCGGCCACCGAGCCGATGTTCACCACCTGCCCACGGTTACGCTGCACCATGCCCGGCAAGAGCGCCCTGGTGCAGTACATGACCCCCTTCACGTTGGTGTCCACCATGGTGTCCCAGTCGTCGAGCGAAGCCCGTTGCGCGGGCTCCAGTCCGAGGGCGAGCCCGGCGTTGTTCACCAAAAGGTCCACCTCGGCGAATTCCGGGGGGAGTGCCGCGAAGGCAGCCTCAACCGCATTGCGGTCGCGGACGTCGAGGGTGACGGTGTGGACCGGGCAGAGCGCGGAAAGTTCCTTCCTGGTCTGCTCCAGCAGCGCGCTGCGCCGCCCGGTGAGCACCAGACGGCAGCCGAGGTTGGCGAAGGCGCGGGCGCAGGCCGCTCCGAATCCGGACGTGGCACCGGTAATGACGACAGTTTTTTCCATGGTTCCTCCTTTGAGATCAGCCGGACGCTGGGGTGGTCTCCGGCCCGGCGGGGCCGTAGAGCGTTTCCCCCTGCTCCAGCAGGGTCAGGTAGAGCCGCACGTCGAACTCGAGTTGGTAGTAGTCGGGTTCCATGTGCTCGCAGAGTTGGTAGAAGGCCTTGTTGTGCTCGCGTTCTTTCAGGTGGGCGAGTTCATGGACCACGATCATCCTGAGAAACTCGAGCGGTGCCGATTTGAACAGGGACGCGATGCGGATTTCGTTCCGGGTCCTGATCCTGGCACCCTGGACCAGGCCCTGGTAGCTATGCAGCCCGAGCGCCTGCCGTTCCGCGGTGATGCGCGTGTCGTAGAGTACCTTGCCAAGCGGACTCGAACTGCGCAGGTACTGGTTTTTCAGGCCGAGGGTGAAATCGTAGAGGGCGCGATCGGTACGAATGACATGCGCCGCCGGGTAGCGCCTGGAGAGCACCTCGCCCAAGCGTCCCTGGGCGACCAGTTCCCTCACCTGGTCCAAAACCTTCTCAGAATACCCGGCCAGGTAGCGCAGGCAGTCGGGATGTAGTCGTTCGTCCTGGTGCACGGTCAGCCCCCGCAACACTCGGCACAGCGCTCCTCGGTGCCGGCCAGGCGACAGCCGCAGGCGGCGCAGGCGTTATCCCACTCCGGGTGCCCGGCACGCACCGCCCGCGCCCTGGCTTCCAGGCGCCGGATCTCGGCGCTCATTTCTTCGTCGTACTGCTGTTCGAACACGTGCACCTCCTTTCTGTAACGCGCTACCTTACCGCATCCGGCCCTCAAGATAAACCAATTTTGTCAAGGTTCCCGGGTGTGTTCGGTACCCGTCGGGGTAACCGGCCCGCATCAGAGATAGATGATCCCGTGACAGGTTCCCGCAAAATTCAAGGATCCAGAACTAAAGGGACTGGACAAGAAAGCGAGTTAGCTTCAATATTGCAACGCACCGTTCCAGAGGAGTGGTTGATTCGGCGCTATGAGGAGAAAGGCGGCCTATTCTGTGTCATTCACGAAGGGTTTATGCTCTGGTGAATAGCTGCTCCCCGGGAGTGCCTGACAAACAACACGAACAATGAGCTTTCGCCAATCTTATCTTCTAAATTCGGCACGGCACTGCCGTTTTTTGTCACTGAATCTTTAACGCTACCTGCCGAACAGATACCAGGTTAGCTTATCTCTTTACAATCCCACGTGGTCCCGAGGTCGACGATATGACACCACTTTCATTTGGACGCAGACTGACCCACCTCTTGGCAGCCCTCGCCGCGATCCTTGCCGTTACCAGCCAGGCCTGGTGCGGCGACCTCCCCCAGGTACGCAAAAGCGGTGTGCTGCGCCACCTGGGCATCCCCTATGCGAACTTCGTCACCGGAGCCGGGGACGGCATGGACGTCGAATTGATGCGGCTGTTCGCCAAGCACCTCGGGGTGCGCTACGAGTACGTCAAGACGGACTGGGGGACGGTGGTGCAGGACCTGGTGGGGAAAAAGGTCCAGGCCAAGGGGGACGAGGTGACCATCCTCGAGGATACCCCGGTCAAGGGGGACCTGATCGCCAACGGGTTCACGGTGCTCCCCTGGCGTCAGAAGGTGGTCCTGTTCTCCAACCCCACCTTCCCCAGCCAGATCTGGCTGGTGGCGCGGGTCGACGCCAAGGTGAAACCGATCAAACCCACCGGCAACATCGACAGAGACATCGCCCGCACCAAGATGCTCATGAAGAACCGGGAGGTACTGGCCCTGAAAAAGACCTGCCTCGACCCGGAACTCTACAACCTGGATGCCACCGGGGCCAAGGTCACCTGCTACAACGGCAGCCTCAACGAGCTGGCGCCTGCCGTTATCGCCGGCGAGGCGCAGATGACCATTCTCGATGTCCCCGATGCCCTGGTCGCCCTGGACAAGTGGCCGGGCAAGATCAAGATCCTCGGCCCGGTTTCCCACAAACAGGAAATGGCGGTGGCCTTTCCCAAGAGTTCCCCGCAGCTGCGCGACGCCTTCAACAGTTTCCTGAAGCAGGCCCAGCGCGACGGGAGCTACGCGAGAATCGTCAAGCAGTACTACCCGAGCGCCTCCGCGTTTTTCCCGGAGTTTTTCAAGGGCAAGTAGCCACCCCGGGCACGGCAACGGTTCCAAAAGGTTGACCCTCTATGGTGTTCAAGATCCTCAGTCAGACAAGCAGGGTACTCGCGACGCTGATCGGCCTCGCACTGGTCGGCTACATCGGCTACCTGGTCCTGGCCCAGTACCGGACCCAGCTCGCCGTCCAGGACGCCGCCCTCACGCAGCTGACCTCGGATACCTCGCGGCGCGCCACCGCCTTGAGCTACTTCTTCGGCGAGCAAAAGGACAAGCTGCACGAGCTCAGTGAGTCCCGGGAGGTTTCCGCCTACTTCGAAAACAAAGACCTGGGGATGTCCTTCGAGTACGGCTTGCGGGCCAGCCAGATCATGATCGACGAGTTGTTCCAGAAGATGCGCAACTCCAAACGCCTGGGGGGCTCCCCCATTTTCGAGCGCCTCGTCTACATCGACGACAGCGGGGTGCTGCTCGCCGATACCCGGCACGGCTCCGATGGGAATGCGGCATCCTGGCAGAACTACCTGGGTGCCGCCAAGCCCGCTCCGCGCATGGCCCTGGAGCTCAAGGGAGCCGATGCCAAGCTGGTCCTTTCCGAGCCGGTGAGCTTCAAGGGACGCTACGTCGGCGAGGTCGTCGGGTGGATCTCCGCCGCGCAGGTCTACCAGTACTTCATCGAGGCCTCAGCGGAGACCTCCCGCTTCCCGGTGGCACTGGTCTTCGACCGGAACTACCTGAACCTTCCGGCCCGCCTGCGCACCCTGCTCGGCCCCGGCCAGTCCTCCCTCCCCGCCGACATCCAGCCGCTGGTTCCCTACCGGCTCCCCGCAGCCCCCGGAGAATCAGGCTCCCTCGGGCACGCCATCCTGGTGCCGGTGCAGGGGACCTCGCTCTCTCTCATCACCGTCGTCCCCGGGGCCGAAATGCTCGACACCCGTGCCCCGCGCCGCATGCTCTACACCACCGGCGGCATCGCCCTCTTCATCCTTTTGGGGATGTTCTACCTGCAGCGCATGAACACCCGAAACGCCATCTTGCAGGTACACCTGGCGGAGACCACCCTGCGCGAGGCTGAGGTCGACGAGCGGAACCGGATGCTTGCCGCGGAGATCGAGGAGCGGCGCCAGGTGGAGGCGGCACTGCGCGAGAGCGAGGCCCGTTTCAGGGCCATGGTCGGGGCGGTGCCGGTGGTGATCTACGAATACCGTAAAAGCGGGGGGAGCGAAGGGTTCAGTTTCGTAGGGGATAAGATCAGCCAACTGGCCGGCATCACCGCGGAGGAGCTTACCGGGGACGCCGCCAGGTTCCTGGAGCTGGTGCACCCGGAGGACCGCGCCGGCAGCCAGCGCACCGGCGACTTCACGGTGTCGGAAAGCGGCCCGTTCAGCAGGGAGTTCCGGATCCACCCCCCCGACGGCCCGGCGCGCTGGATCCTGGCCACTGCGCTCCCCCAGCCTGCTGCGGACCCCGGCGACCTGGTCTGGACCGGCTGTCTGGAAGATATCACCGACCGCAAACGGGCGGACCTCGCCCTCAGGGAATCCCGTCAGCAGCTCTGGGATATCATCGATTTCCTCCCCGACGCCACCCTGGTCATCGACAGGGAGGGTAGGATACTCGCCTGGAACCGCGCCATCGAGGTGATGACCGGCGTGAAGGCCCGGGAGATGATCGGCAAGGGGGACTACGAGTACGCCCTCCCCTTCTACGGCGAGCGTCGTCCCATCCTGATCGACCTCGCCCTGAACCCGGCCTGCCAGGACCGCCCGGAGTACGCCGTGTTGCGCCGCGAAGCAGACACGACCTTCGGCGAGGCCTACACGGGAAGCCTCCCCAACCGCGAGGGGCGTGCCCCCTTCCTCTCGGCAACCGCCTCGGTGCTCAGGGATTCTCGGGGCAAGGTGATCGCCGCGATCGAGTGCATCCGGGACAGCACCGAGCGGCTGCGGGCCGAGCAGCTTTTGCGCGAGAGCGAGGCCACCCTGCGCACCCTCATGGACAACATGCCGGCGGGTGTCTGGTGGTACAACGAGGCGGGGGTCGTGGAGTACCTGAACAGCCGGTTCGCGGAACTCTTCGGCTACCGGCTGGACGAACTGCCGACGCTTGACGAGTGGTTCGAACGCGCCTACCCCGACGAGCACCAGCGCCGGTTCCAGAAGGAGAGCCGCCAGGCGCTCATCGCGGAGGCGCGCCGCCGCGGCGGGACCGTGCCCCCGCTGGAGACCCTGATCGCCTGCCGAGACGGCAGCCTGCGCCACGTCATCGTAAACACCCAGCTCTCCCAGGGGCGGACCCTGGAGATCCTCACCGACATCACCGAACAGGAGTTCATCCATAACGAGCTTTTGAAGGTGCAGAAGATGGAATCGCTGGGGGTCCTGGCAGGAGGGATCGCGCACGACTTCAACAACATCCTCACCGGCATCATGGGGAACATCTCCTTCGCCCAGATGGTCCTCAAGGAGGAGAGCGAGGCGCGCCTCCCCCTGCAGGCTGCGGAAAAGGCCTCGCTGCGGGCGGCGGAGTTGGCCCACCAGTTGCTCACCTTCGCCAAGGGGGGGCAGCCGCTCAAAAAGGTGGTCTCGGTCAGGAACTTGGTCTCCGAGGCGGTGTCACTCGCACTCAGGGGGACCAGCGTCCAGGCCCGCCTCTCGCTCCCCATGGATCTCCGGCATATCGAGGCGGACGCGGGGCAGATGAACCAGGCCTTCAACAACATCGTGATCAACGCGGTGCACGCCATGTCCGGCGGCGGCACCCTTACGGTAGCGGGCGAAAACGTGCTCCTCGAGCCCGGGAACCGGCTCTCGCTGCCGACCGGGCCCTACGTGAAGCTGCAGTTCCAGGACGAGGGGTGCGGCATCCGGCAGGCCGACCTGAAGAACATCTTCGATCCCTATTTCACTACCAAATCCGGCGGCAACGGTCTGGGGCTCGCCTCGACCCTCTCCATCGTCCGCAAGCACGGCGGCCACATCATGGTGGACTCGGAACTGGGGGTGGGGACCAGTTTCGACCTCTTTCTCCCCGCCAGCGAAGAACGCGCCCCGGAGCAGGAGGCGCACGGCGAGACGGTCCCGGGAGAGCGCGCCGGAGGGTGCGTGCTGGTGATGGACGACGAGGAGATGGTCCGGGTACTCGCCGCGCAGATCCTGGGATACCTGGGTTACCAGGTCACTACCTGTACCGACGGCGAGCAGGCGATCGCGCAGTACCGGCAGGCGCGGGAGAGCGGCACCCCGTTCCTTGCGGTGATCATGGACCTCACCATCCCGGGGGGGATGGGGGGCAAGGAGGCGGCCCAGCACATCCTGGCCTACGACCCGGCGGCGCGGCTGGTGGTCTCCAGCGGTTACTCCAACGACCTCGCCCTCTCCGACTACAGCGAATTCGGGTTTTGTGGCGCGGTCCGCAAGCCCTACAAGGTTTCGGAACTGGCGGAGACCCTGGCCTCACTGCGGGAGACCGGGCCCCAGGGGATCAGCTAAGGCGCTCGAGCAGCTCCCGGGTCGGGGAGATCTGGGCATAGGGGACGGAGAGGGCCGCCATGAAGGCGGCATGGACCTCGGCCGCCTTCACCGGTTTCCCCTTGAAGACGAGGTCGCGGGTGGCGCAGGCATCCTCGGCAACGGTGCAGTTGAACCCGAAGTCGAAGGCGGCCCTGGTGGTGGCGTCGATGCACATGTGACTCATGGCCCCGCAGATGGTGAGATCGCAGATCCCCTGCTCCTGGAGGGTGTCCAGAAGCGGCGTGTGCCTGAAGCTGTTGGGGAAGTGTTTCACCAGGACCGGTTCGCCCGGCGCGGGCGCCACCATGGGGTGGATCTCGGCCCCGTGGGTCTCGGGCAGGAAGAAGCTGGCGTCGGGGCGCGCCGCCACGTGCTGGATGTGAATCACCGGCAGGTTTGCCGCGCGAAAGCCCGCCAAGAGGCTCTGGGCGCGCGCTGCAGCCTCCTCCATGCCGACCAGGACCATCTTCCCGCCCGCGAAGTAGTCGTTCTGGATGTCAACCAGGATCAGGCAGCTCTTCATAATCATTCCTCCCGTGTTCTCCCTCTAAAGTACCCACCTGGTTCAGGCCGGTTTGCCGTGGCCATTCTAGGGGACTCCCCCACAAAGTCAACACCCTTCCCTCCCCTGTTTCAGGGCTCCGCTCTGCCAGCGCAGACCGCCGCCACCGTCCAGAAGACATCACACATTAACATTTGAGGTATTTAGCAGGCAAGTTTTTGTAAGGAAATATCAGGTGCGGCCGATAACTGTCAGGGTGTAGGGCGATTGCCGCCCGACGAGCGCCGCGTATGAAAAAGGAGTATCATGAGGATCACCGCTTCCTACAACGACCTGACCTGTGACATCACCCGTAACCACACCAGCGAAGGCCTGGCCGCACGCAGCCTCGCAGACTTCACAACCCTTGCCGCCTGGAGTACCCCCAAGCCCTGCCTATACGCCGCAACCGCGTCAGCCTGCGCCCGCTCCACGCCCCATCCCCGCCGTTACTCACGCTAAGGGGCGCCGGCGAACGCCAGTTACTGGCGCGTTGTAAAGAAAAGAAACCTGTGCCGTTTTTTACAAGGCGGATCCAAGTCATGTAAATTCGGAAGGTTAGCCCTGTCGGCGCGGGTCGTTGTAAACAAATTCACACCAAGGCCCCTCCCCGCAAGTAGCAGCACCTCCGCTAAGCATTTGAAATAAGGCGACAAACGGCTACCGCACTCTTTGGTACGCTTCTGGTATACAGCTCAATTCGCCGCAGCTGCGAGCATCAACCCGGAGGACGCCGTCATTATGGACAACCAGTACCGAATCATCAATCAATGCCTGCAGTTGCTCAAACAGAGCGAGATGCCTACCATAAAGAAGCTGCGCGTGGAAATCCAGCTGATCCAGATGAAGCGCCTTTTGCTCAACGATGCGCTCCCCAACGAGGTGAGATCGGGCTGTTGCGGAGAAGAGGTGTTCGAGGCCTTGCTGCACCAGATGAGAGGGATCTGTTGCGGAGGGTACGACGGGGAGGCGTTGAGCAACCTGATGGAGCGGATCAGCGGCATGCTGAGCATCCTCGGTTCGGAACAGGCCTTGCCCCCTAACTAGGTGGCGGCCGGCGCGGGTCCCTGCGCCGGCAGTACCACCCGGGCCCGGGTCCCGCCGCCCGGGCGGGGGGTCAGCTGCAGTCGTCCGCCGTGCTCGGCCACGATGTACTGCGAGATGTACAGACCAAGCCCACTGCCGCCCTGCTCCAGCTTGGTCGAATAAAACGGTTCGAAGAGCCGCTCCCTGTTCTCGGCACTGATCCCCACCCCGTCATCTTCCACCTCGATCACCACCTCCCCGGCAGCCGCCTCGAATCGGGTGCTCAGCAACACCACCCCGCGCCCGTCCGGGAAGGCCTGCATCGCGTTCAGGATCAGGTTGATGAGTACCTGCTCGATCTGGTGCTGGTTGCCGGTGATGACCGGCAACTCCCGGTTCAGCGAGGTCTTGAGCCAGATGTCCTTGTGCATCTGGCAGGCGAGCACCGAAAGGGCCGCTTCCACGGCTGCGTTCACCTCGAGGTCGGGACGCAGGCCGGAGCGGTCCCCCACCCCGTAATCCCGCAAGCCCTGGACCACCCGGGCGATCCTCTCGGAATTCTCCACGATTTTTGCCGCATTCTCCTGCAGCGCGCCACGGGCCTGCTGAAACGGCAGCCCCCCCAGGTAGAACTCCCCCTCCTCGCGCCAGACCCCGTCCAAAAGCGGCATGGCGTCGTTCCAGATCTTCGCGATGATGTGCCCGGAGAAACGGATCGAGGCGTTGGGGTTGTTGATCTCGTGCGCCATGCTGGAGAGCAGCAGCCCCAGGGAGGTCATCTTGTTGGTGTGGATGAGCCGCGCCATCACGCGTTTTTTCTCCTCCTGGACCTCGAGGCGCATCGCCTTCAGGAGCTCCTCCTGCAGGGAGAGGTTTTCAAGTTCGCGCAACTCGAGCGAAGCGGCCATGGCGTTGATCGCGTTGGCGGCGCGCCCCAGCTCGTCGTCGCTGTCCAGGTCCACCCGTGCCGAGAGGTTACCCGATCCGATATCCTCGATGCCGCGCATCAAAAGGTTGAAGGAGGCAGTCACCCTTTTGAGGATCTGGTAACTCACCAGCGAGACGACGATCCAGAAGAGCGTCCCGATGGCCAGGGTGGCGGCCACCAGCTTCTGCAGGCGCTCCCGGGCGCTCGAGGTGTCCAGGCGCAGGTGTACCTGGCCGATGACCCGTTGCTGGTCCACCGGCGGGTGCCCAAGGAGCACTGCCTCGGGGGAGCTCACCAGCCCCGGTGAGGTCACCTCGACCACCATGTCGATGGCACCTTCCGCGGTCCCCTTGGGGTTGTTCACCTCGGTGAGCGGGCGCCCCTCGGTGTTGTTGATGGAGACGTAGAGGACCGAGGGGTAGCGTGCCGTACCGGCGGCCAGCAGGGCAAGCGCCTCGCGGTTCTCGGCGAAGAGCGGCAGCCGGGAGTTCTGCGCGAGGACCGTGGCCAACAGCCGCCCCTCGCGTTCCATGGTGGCCCGGAAGCCGTTCACCTCGGTGATCACGTAAAATGCAGCGAAGGCCGCGGTCAAAAGGGCAATGGTCGCGGTAAAGGTGATGTAGATCCGGAACCGGAAGTTCTTGGCGATATGGGGGATACGGAACCGCAGGGACATCAGCTCCCCCCCGGAACGGCCAGCTTGAACCGGCGCAGCACGCCGTCGTTGACCTTCATGAGCACGCGGCGGGGGTACTGGGTGGGGAGTTCCTCGACCGCCGTCCCGTCGAGGACGCTCTGGGCCATGCCCCCCAGTTGCCGGCCGATATCGTAGCGGTCGAAGGAGAGCGCGACGGCCCCCCCCATGGCGAGGTAGGCATCGGCGAAGCTCACCACCGGAATGCGCTCCCCCTGCGAGAACAGGAAGTAGGCCTCCGTCGTTTCGGTGGAGACGGCGGTCAGGTCGGGGAGCATCCAGAGCGCGTCCACCTTGCCGCGCAGCGACTCCAGCACGGCCACGGTCTCCTTGGGGGAGCGGACCTCGCGCGCCAGGAGGTCGATGCCGCTGCGCCGAGCGGACACCTGGGCGCGCTTGAGGTAGCCGCCGGTACGCTGCGGGTCGTAGAGGACCCCTACCCGCCTGGTCCCGAGGGAATCGAATACCGAGAGGTAGCGCTGCGGGTCGAGCATCATCCAGACCCCGGTCACCGGCGCACCGGGGCGGACTTTGGCGTGCAGGGCCATCATGTAGAGCACCGGGACATTGCGCTGGCGCTCCGCCACCTCGAGAGCCCGGTCCCCCACCGCGATGATGAGCCGGGGATGCTCTTCACGCATCAAGCGGGTAAGGTCGATCTCGGCGTAATCCGACATGACGACGGTACGCATGCTCGCCGCACACTCGCGCCTGACCCCGCGCAACGCCTCGTCGTAGCTGCGCTCGCGCAAGGACTGCAGAACCAGGACGTCGTAAGCCAGGACGGGGAGCGGCAACAGCAGCAGTAGTATACCTACCACCAGGGTCCTCAGAAGTTGCATCTGACCCCCGCTTCCGCCCAGGCACCCGGGTTCTTGTAGCGTTCCGATACGTAGGATTCGCCGTCGAAGATGTTGCGGACCGACGCGAAGAGTTCCAGCGAAAGCGTGCTGGACAGGGAGAATTTCTTGGCGAGGTGCAGGTCCCAGACGAAGTCGTCGTATTTGCCGTTGCTGCGGTCACCGTTCCAGTCGATGTAGCTGCCGGTCAGCAGCACCCGGAAGTTGTGCTGGTCCTGGTACTTGATGCCGAGCTTCACGGTGTGGCGGGGCACTAGGGGGAGCACCCCGGGGGTGTCGTCGGCGTGGGCATCGATGAAGGTGTAACCAGCCGACAGCGAGGTGTTCATAACCGGGGTGGTGCGCAGCTCGACCTCGCCCCCCTTTTTCAGGATGCGCCGCTTGATGTTGAGGGTCGGACTGGAGGTGGGATCGCTCGCGTTGAAATTCGGGTTGGCCACCGTGGAACTCACGTTCCAGGTGTCGTTGCGAAACAGGGTCCCTTTCATCCAGAGGTACGGGATGTCGCCCGATTCGAAGCCGATTTGCGAGGTCCAGACCTCCTCTACCGCGTTCACCTGGTTCAGCGAGGTGATGCTGTAGCCGCGCGAAGTGTAGCCGCGCAGGACGCTGTTGTCGGTAAGTGCGTAGGTGACACCGAAGCTGGGGTTGAAGAGATCGTCGCCGGTTCCGGTATGGTCGTAGCGCACGCTCGGGGTCAGGGCGAGGTTTCCTATCGTGAAGGTGTCGTTGAGGTAGATGCCGACCCGATCCGCACTGCGGTTCAACAGGTCCTGCTGCGCCTGCGGCACCCTCAGGCGGGCCTTGGCGTGATCGTAATCCACACCGGCCACCACGCGCTGCAGATCGCTCACCCAGGAGAGACTCGCGCTCCCCCCCACGGAGGACTCCTCGGTGTTGTGGACCTGCAAAAGGGTGTTGTCCAGCAGCTTGATCTGGATCTCCTGGCTGATCACCTTCGACTTCAGGGCAGCCTCCAGGTTCAGGTGATCCGAGATGGGGTAGGACAAGGAGAGATTCGACAATAGCTGGTTGCCGTGCTGGTCCGCCTTGTAGGGATACAAGGCGAACTGGCCGCTGGAGCCGTTCAGGTAGAGCGTGGAAAACCCGAGGACACCGTGCACGGGAAGGTCGTAGGCCACTTTTCCGTACAGGTTACTCTGGTTGATGCTGTTGTTGGGCACCAGCCCGTCCGAACGGAGGTTCCCGCCGCTCAGATAGTAGCCGAGCCTGCTCGCCATGCCGGAGAGTTCGGCCCGCGTATCGGCGGTGCCGCGCCTGCCCAGGGAACCGGATACCTGTCCGGCCACCGGACGCTCCTGCTGAGGGCTCTTGGTGATGACGTTGACCACCCCGCCCAGGGCGCTCCCCCACGAGGTCGAGGCCGCCCCCTTGACGATCTCCACGCGGTCCACGAGTTGGGCGGGGATGGCGGAGATATCGGGGAAGTTGTCCGAGAGGTTGTTGATCGGGATGTTGTCGATCAGGACCAACACGTGGTTGAAGCTCGAGCCCTGGACCTCGAAGTTACTGACGGTACCCGGCGTGCGCAGCATCTCCAGCTGGATCCCGGGGATAACCGTCAGGATATCGGCGAGGGTATGGGCATTGAGTGCCTCGATCTCCTGCGCGGTCACCACGGTGATGTTTTCGGCAGTCTGCGACGCGGGACGCGGGGACCTGTTGGCCGAAACGAACTCGCTGGCACTGCCGTTGTACAGTTCCAGGGAGCGTTGGTCCTCATCCTCGGCAAAGGCCGGGGACGCCGCCAGAGACAACCAACAGGCCATCATGACAGAGACCTGCAGCGTACTGGCAGTAATCGACAGTATGCTCGCCCCACACTTTTTCACGCACCCTCCTGTTACCGACTCTGCCAGAGAAAAAAATTAATAAACTATTTTAAATTTTACTATTGCCATTCAAATAAAGGCATGCTAATGTAACACAATCAACCGGGGATGTCCAAATTTTTTTCTAACACAAAAGGAGGAGCAGGCCATGAGCAAGGACAACGTTGCATTGGTAGTCGTCGAGGAAGGCACAAACGAAGCGACTCAGATCGAGGCACTCGGATGCTGCTGGGCTGTCTTCGCGTTCACCTTCTAAGAGAAAAGGCATGTTCCGCTATGACTTGCGGAACGTGCCTTACTTCTGTCCCTGAGGTTCCATCGTTAACCTCTGCGTAAACCACCCCAATTTTTGCGACACCTGCCTAGGACCGACCTAAACCTTCCCTAAAGCCTGGAACGCCCCTCCCCCTACCGAAACTACCGAACTGCCTATTTCAAAAAAGAACACGACGTCTTTTTTCCTTGCTCATTAATTTAGGCAATGTTAATTTGCGCGCACAAAATAGTCATTCAGCAATAAAAGGAGGTCACCATGTCCAATGAAGAAATGGTAATCATCGAGGAAGGAACCAGCGTCGGGGCACAGGCGGAAGACTTCGGCTGCTGCTGGGCTGTCTTCGCGTTCACCTTCTAAGACTGAAGGCCGGCCCCGCGTTGTCAGCAGGGGCCGGCCCGTTGTCTGGTACAGCGCCCCTAAGAGAGTAACCAGGCCAATAACCACTCACCGGAAATCACCATGCATCTGTCGCGCTACCTGAAAATCTACCCCGCAAAGCAACGCCCCGGCTACTATCTCCTCTATTCGACGCTGCGCGGTTCTTCGGCCCTGCTCTCCGAGAGGAGCCTCGCCCTGGTGCAGGACGGCACCCTCGCCGAACCCGAGTCGGGTACCCTTAAACGGCTCGGCATCCTGGTGCCCGACCTGAACGAGGAACGCCAGCAGATGTGCGACATCATCGACGAGGCGGATGTGCGCAGCAGGGTCTTTCGGGGGATCGTGGTGCTCAACCTCGCCTGCAACCTGGATTGCAGCTACTGCTACGAGGGAGGCTTCCGCTTCGACCAGAAGATGTCCGAAGCGACGGCCGGCCGCCTGGTAGACTGGCTGATCCGGGAGAAACTCGCCAAGGGGCACGACGTCTCCCTCTCCTTTTACGGCGGTGAGCCGCTGTTGACCCCCGAATTGATCCGGCGCATCTCGGAGCCGCTGCGGGAGGCGGCACGGGTGCACCAGGTCACCTACAACTTCAGCCTGGTCACCAACGGTACGCTCCTCACCCGCGCCGTCGCCGAAGAGCTGCTGCCGCTCGGCCTCAATGGCGCCAAATTCACCCTGGACGGCCCTCCCGAGGTCCACAACGCCCAGCGCCCCTACACCTCGGGGGCCGACAGTTTCGACAGCATCGTGGCGAACCTGGCAGCGGTCTGCGACCTGGTCCCGATCCAGTTGGGAGGCAACTTCACCGAGGAGAACTACCGGGAGTTTCCGCGGCTGCTCGATCACCTTGTGGCACACGGCATTACCGGTGACCGGTTGCTGCAGGTGCTCTTCACCCCGATAACCCCGCAAGCCGGCTGCTCCGAGTACAACTCGGGATGCGCCTGCTCCAGCGCACCGTGGCTTGTCGAAGCGCACCTCTTTCTGCGCGAAGCGATCCTGGCGCGCGGCTTCGTACCCAGTAAGCCCAAGCTCGCCGCCTGTATCGTGGAACTGAGCAACAACTTCGTGGCGAACTGGGACGGTTCACTCTTCAAGTGCCCCACCTTCATGGCCTACCCAGAACTCAGCATCGGCAACCTCTCCGACGGCATCGGGGACTACCGCGCCTCCCACAGTATCCGCAACTGGCGCACCGAGCGCTGCCTGGACTGCTCCTATCTCCCCATCTGCTTCGGCGGATGCCGGTTCCTCACCAAACTGCAGGGTAAAGAGCTGAGCGAGGTCGACTGCCACTTCGACTTCCTCGAAGCGACCCTCGAGACCTTCCTGAACCAGAACATGAACTACCCCGCCACGGCCGGAGCGAAACGCTAGCGCGAGGTTTCCTGCGGCGCAAGGCGGCGTTCCGGGTCTCGCTACCCTACGGCCCAAGGGTGCGCCTCGGGGAGCGGGCTTACTGCCGATCGTGCTTGAGGCGCTTGTTCAAGGTGGGGCGGGCAAGCCCGAGCATCTCGGCTGCCGCGGTCTGGTTGCCGCCGGTGAGCCGCATCGCCTCGGCGATCAGGTATTCCTCGACCTGCAGCACCGTGGGGAAGCGGCCGAAGATGGAGACGAGCGGGGTCTCCCCGGGGGCGATCTGCAGCGAGCGGGCCGGTGCGGGCTTGAGCCCGGGGAAGTCGCAGACGTCGAGGACACCGCCGTCGCTGCAGGTCACCGCGTGGTGCACCATGTTGTAGAGTTCGCGTACGTTTCCGGGGAAACTGCCCTGGGAGAGCGCCGGAATCAGGTTGGGCGAGACGCCCGGTACCGACTTCCCCTGCTGCAACGCGAAGGTGGCGACGAAGTACTCCACCAAGGGTTCCAGATCCTCGAGCCGCTCCCTCAGGGGGGGGACCCGGAACTCGTGGGCGCAGAGCCTGAAGTAGAGATCGTTTCGGAAGGTCCCCGCGGCGCGCAGGGCCTCGAAGTCCATGTTGGAGGCGGCGACGATGCGCGCATCGCTCTTTAACAAGAGGTCGGAACCCATCCGGTAGTATTCGCGCTCCTGCAAGAGGCGCAGCAGCTTGATCTGCGAGGAGTGGTTCAGGTCGCCGATTTCGTCGAGAAAGAGCGTCCCCCCGGCGGCCGCGCTGATGAGCCCGTCACGCTGGCTGTCGGCGCCGGTGAAGGCCCCCTTCTTGTGCCCGAACAGGGTATCCGAGAACATGAAGTCGTCGAGCCCCGCGGCGTTGAGCGAGATGAAGGGGCCGCGCACCCCGGAGACCCGGTGTACCGCGCGAGCCAGAAGCTCCTTCCCTACCCCGGTCTCGCCGGTGATCAAGACCGGCAGCCGCGAGCCGGCGATCGCCTCGATGTACTGAAAGATGGAGCGCATCTTCTTGGACTGGGTGACGATCCCCTCGAAGGCGTCCGGAAAGCGCAGCCGGTCCCCCAAGAGGTAGTCCTTCAAAAGCCGGTTCTGGTTCCCCAGGTCGCTCACCTGCAGCGCCTTGCGGATGCTGGCCACCAGGCGGTTGGGATCCACCGGTTTGGTCAGGAAATCGAAGGCCCCCTCCTTCATACAGCTGACCGCGGTGTCCACGTCCCCCATGGCCGTCATGACGATAACCGGGATCTGCGGGTAATCGGCGGTGATGCGCTGCAGGAGTTCCCCTCCGGTCACGTTGGGCATCACCCAGTCGACCACCACCACGGCCACCGGTTTGCTCCTCAAGTAGGGGAGCACCTCGCGGCTGTCCGAGAGGGTGATGACCTGCTGGATGTCGCTTGAAGCGAGCAACAGCGAGACCTTGGCGAGGATTCCCGGTTCGTCGTCCACCACGAGCACCTGCTGTTGTTCCAGTTGCACCGTCATCTCATTACTCCTCAAGGGCCCGGCTTCTCATGGGGCAGTCACCCACACGCGCTTTATTTAAAGGCTTCACATCATATACAGAGCCGAATCGATATTCAAGGTTTTGTTGCACCCCGATCCGAAAAGCCGGGGCCGGCCGACCCCGCTCCCTCTTGCATTGGCGCGCGTTTCGTCCTACCCTAAGACGTGATCCTCATGAGATAACCAGGAGAGCCATGTCACCCTATACCCTTTTGGAAAAGCACTTCGGCGCGAACCGGACCGGTTGCGAGCTGGTCTACCGGCACAGCCGCATGGTGGCCGACAAGGCGCTGGCCATCGCACGGCACAACGCCGACCAGCCCCTGGACCTCGGCTTCATCGAGGAGGCCGCCCTTTTGCACGATATCGGCGTGGCGCGGGTGCACGCCCCCAAGCTCAACTGTTTCGGGCACGCCCCCTACATCTGTCACGGCATCCTGGGGCGCGAGATGCTGGAGGCCGAGGGGCTGCCGCGCCACGCGCTGGTCTGCGAGCGCCACATCGGCGTGGGGCTCAGCGTCGAGGACATCGCGGCGCAAAAGCTCCCGCTCCCCCCGCGTGAAATGGCACCCACCTGCCGCGAGGAGCGCATCGTCACCCTGGCCGATCTCTTCTTCTCCAAGAGGCCCGGCGAACTGGAGCGCGAGAAGTCTCTCGCCGAGGTGCGTGCCGACCTCTTCAAGTTCGGCCCCCACAAGGTGGCCATCCTGGAGGGGTGGCTGCGCGAACTGCTCCCTTTCCTCGCTCATGAGTAGCCTCCCCCCGGCAGTTTCACGAATTAAAGCCGCATAAACAAAGTATGCTATACTAGGCTGGCCGCGGAGCCAACGGGCGCTGCACGCGGCTTGAGGCCGGTTGCGTCGGCCGGCCACGCCCCCCTCCCCTTGCAACAGAGCCGGTGAAGGTCGATTCTCATGGGAAAACCGCTGCGCGTACTGATCGTCGAGGACTCGGAAGACGACGCTCTCCTGCTCATTTTCGAGCTCAGGCGCGGGGACTACACGCCGGTGGCCCGACGGGTCGAGAGCGTCGAGGCGATGCAACAGGCGCTCTGCGAGGAGAGCTGGGACGTGGTGATTTCGGACTACGTGCTCCCGGGCTTCAGCGGACTGGAGGCCCTGAAACTGGTGCGGCGCAGCGGTCTCGACCTCCCCTTCATCGTGGTCTCGGGAAAGATCGGCGAGGATACCGCGGTGCAGGCCATGAAGGAGGGGGCTAACGACTACCTCATCAAGGGGAACATCTCCCGGCTGGTCCCGGCCATCGAGCGGGAGATGCAGGAGGCCGAGGTACGGCGCAAGCGGCGCGAGGCGGAGGCGGCCTTGGTGCGCAGCGAACGCCGCTACAAGAAGCTGGTCGCCGCGGTCACCGACTACATCTACACGGTGAGCATCGATCAGGGTAAGGTGGTCAAGACCACCCACGGCCCGGGCTGCCTCACCGTCACCGGCTACAGCAACGAAGAGTACAACGAGAACCCCTTTCTCTGGTACCAGATGATCCTCGAAGAGGACCGCCCCGCCGTGGTCCGCCTCACCGCCGAAGTCCAGGCCGGAGAGGACATCCCCTCCCTGGAACACCGCATCCGCCACAAGGACGGCTCCATCCGCTGGGTACGCAACACCATCGTGCCGCGCTACAGCGAGCAGGGAGAGCTGATCGCCTACGACGGCCTCATCTCGAACATCACGGATCGCAAACGCGCCGAGGAGTCGTTGCGCCTGCAGAGTGTGGCGCTCGAGGCGGCCGCCAACGCCATCGCCATCACCGACAACCAGGGGCAGGTGATCTGGGTGAACCCGGCGTTTACCCAGATGACCGGTTACACCCCCAAGGAATCGCTGCACCGGGACCTGAGCTTCTTGAAGTCGGACCTGCACGACCCCGCCTTCTACCTGGAGCTGCGCAGCACGATCAACGCCGGGGAGGTCTGGCACGGCGAGATGGTGAACCGGCGCAAGGACGGTACCCTCTACCCCGAGGAGCAGACCATCACCCCGGTTACCGACGATACCGGCATCATCAAGTACTTCGTCTGCATCAAGCAGGACATCACCGAGCGCAAGGAGGCGGAACAGGCGCTGCTGGAAAATGCGAGCCTCGTAAAGGAGCTGGAGATCGCCAAGCAGATCCAGCTTTCCCTGCTCCCCGATGCCCCACCCGCCCTTCCCGGCATCGACTGCGCCGGCCGCTGCGTCTCGGCCACCCATATCGGGGGTGACTACTACGACATCTTCGCGAACCGCGACGAGGTCGGGATGGTGATCTCCGACGTCTCCGGCCACAGTGTCGGAGCCGCGCTCATCATGGTGGAAACGAGAAGCGTCTTGCGTGCCCAGCTGCAGACCCTGCACCGCCCCCCCCAGGTGCTCTCGGCCCTCAACGACCTCTTGCACGACGACCTGACCCGCGCCGAACTGTTCATCACCATGTCCTACCTCTGCTACCACACCAGAACCCGCCAGCTGCACTACACCAACGCCGGACACCCTCCCCCCCTGCTCTACCGCCCGGGCCAGGATTCCTTCCAGGAGCTCGACGCCGAAGGACTCATCATCGGGGTAAAGAAAGGGGTGAGCTTCGAGGAGCGCAGCATCCAGATCGAGCCGGGCGACCTGTTGTTCCTCTACACCGACGGCATCACCGAGACCGAGGGGGCGCGCGGCGAGCTTTTCGGTACGCGCCGGTTGCAGACCATCCTGGCGAGGGAGCACCGCAAAACCGCGGCCGGGCTCATCGAGGCGGTGCTCGCTGCCCTGCGCGCCTTCAACGGCGGCTCCACCTTCCGCGACGACATCTCCATGCTCGTGCTGAAATTCCTGTGACGACACTTGACGCAGCGCCTTGGCTTGTGTAAACATACCTCCCATTTACGGCGGAAGGGGTGCAAGGCATGGCGAAGAAGATCTTTGTGGCGGCAACCGGGCAAAACTGTGGCAAGACGACCATCAGCATCTCGCTCATGCACCACGCCCGCAAGAAGTACCAGCGCGTCGGTTTCGTGAAACCCTTCGGTCCGAAGGTGCTCCTTTACAACGACTTCATGGTGGACATGGACGCCCTGCTCATGGCGAAGGCCTTCGGGATGGAGGAGGATATCGCCATCATGTCGCCGGTCGCCCTGCACAAGGATTTCACCAAGGATTACCTGACCGGTAAGCTCGACGACCTCTCGCTCAGTTCCTGCATCCTCGAGGCGGTCCAGGAGCTTGAAAAGAAATACGACTTCCTGATCATCGAGGGAGCCGGGCACGGCGGGGTTGGTGCGGTGGTGGGGCTCAGCAACGCCAAGGTCGCGAACCTGATCGGCGCCCCGGTGGTGATCGTCACCGAAAGCGGCATCGGCAAGGTGATCGACGCGGTGCACCTCAACATGGCGCTCTTCGAGCGGGAAGGTGCCGACGTACGCGGGGTGATCGTAAACAAGCTGATCCCGAGCAAGAAGGAAATCACCCGCAAGTACCTGAAACAGGCCTTCGATCCGCTGGGGGTCAGGGTGATCGACGGTTTCGACTACTCGCCGATCCTGGCCAACCCGACCCTGAGCCATATCTCCAAGCTTTTCGGCCTCCCCCTGCAGGGCGAAGAGCGCGAGAGGAGCCGTATCATCCACAACATCCAGTTGGGGGCCGCTTCCTCGCAGCGGGTGATCGACGGCCTGCTCGACTCGACCCTCATGATCGTGACCAGCTCGCGCGACGAACTCTTGGTGACCCTCTCCTCGCTCTACCACATCCCCTCCTTCAAGGAGAAGATCGCAGGTCTCGTGGTTGCCGGTCACGGCCCGGTCTCGAAGATCACCCAGCAGATCCTGCACGACAGCAGGGTCCCCTACATCAGGGTCGAGGAGACCACCGCCGAGGTGTTCAGCGCCCTGAGCGAAGACGTCGCCAAGATCACCTACGAGGACCAGGAGAAGCTGAACTGGATCATGGCCAACACCAACAAGTCCCTCGACTTCGAGGCGATCGAGGCCCTGATCTAGCGGGTAGCCAGCCAAACGATGTGCCACACAAAAAAAAGTCCCGCCTCAAAAGGCGGGACTTTTTTTCGTCTATTACGGTTATTTCCCCTCTCCCTCACCCATCATAGATCTTCACCCCCGGGGGGCGCCCCGGCCCCTCGCGGTCTTTCTGGCACGCCACGCAAAACGCGGTGAAAGGGACCACCTTGAGCCTTTCCAGGCTGATGCGCTGGCCGCACCCCTCGCAGACCCCGTAGGTCCCCATCTCGAGCCGACGCATGGCCTCTTCGAGCGCGGTCAACTGGGCGCGCCTTAGGTCGGCGATGGCAAGCCCCGAGTCGGCCAAGAGGTCGAGGATACTCATCTCGCCGGGGTCCTGCGGGATCTCGTACTGGGTGTGCAACTCCTCGCCGGCGTTGGCGAAGACCTCCTCGCGCAGTTCGGCCCACAGCCTGCGCTTTTGCTCGATCAGCAAATGTCTCTGTTCCAGATCGACCACATCCGACTTTTCCGGCATGGGAAACCTCCTCCGCAGTCTGGGGACTCGGCAGCGCAGCACTGGTTACCAGGGCAGGTACCTGACCCGGCTCCCGCGCAAGCGAGCTGCCCGAGGCCGCCGACCGGGCACGTTGTGAGTTTACTCCGTCTCTTCACTGTCACAGACCGGGCAGAGATACTCGTGACTCTCCTGGTCCATTTCCAGTTCGGCCCCACACACAGCACAGAGCGCTGTTTCTCCCTTTTTTACTGGTTGATCTTTTTGAATGTCTTCTTCGGTAGGTACTCTTCTCATGGTCGTCCCCCCGCTTTTGGCAGCCCGCAACCTGAGTTAGTATACCTTAAAAAAGAGTGACACGGCGCGGGGAAAAAAGAACGGCCAAGGGAGGGAAAATGCCGACGAGTGGCAGCTGAGGCTCAGCTTATGTCCTGGTACTCCAGGGTTTCGCCCGTGTAGGTTGTGACCACGAGACGCGAGCCTTCACGACGCACGCACTCGGCGGAGACTTCCACCTTCCCCTTGCCGCCGGGGAGATCGATCACGTAGTGGGGAACGGCAAGTCCCGAGGTGTGGCCGCGCAACGCCTTGAGGACCTCGACGCCCCGGGCGAGCGGGGTGCGGAAGTGTGCGGTCCCCTTTACCAGGTCCATCTGGTGCAGGTAGTAGGGACGCACCCTGAGGTACAAAAGCTTCTGCATGAGCCGGCGCATCACCTGGGGATCGTCGTTCACCCCCTTGAGCAGCACCGACTGGTTCCCCAGCGGAATGCCGGCATCGGCCAAGAGTGCGCAGGCACGGGCCGCCTGCTCGGTAATCTCGTCGGGGTGGTTGAAGTGGGTGTTGATGAACAGCGGATGGAAGCGCTTGAGCAGGGCCGCCAGCTTGGGGGTGACCCTCTCGGGGAGCGTAACCGGGACCCTGGTGCCGATGCGCACGATCTCCAGGTGAGGGATGCGGCGCAGACCGCTCAGGAGATCCTCCAGGCGCTCGTCGCTCAGAAGGAGCGGGTCCCCGCCGGAGAGGATCACGTCGCGGATCTCGGGATGTGCCGCGAGGTACTCCAGGGCTTCGTTTTGCGGGGCCACCTGCATGCCGGCGCACCCCACGCCGCGCTTTCTCATGCAGAACCGGCAGTACACGGCGCAGGAGGCGGAGGCGATCCAGACCACCCGGTCCGGGTAGCGGTGGATGAGGCCAGGGACCGGGGAGAGGCGCTCCTCGTCGAGGGGGTCCGGTGACTGGGAGAGATCGGCAAGTTCGGCCGGATCCGCCACGCACTGGCGCCAGATGGCGTCGCCCGGTTCCCTGATGAGGCTAAGGTAGTACGGGGTGATGCGCATGGGGTAGCGCTCGACCACACCGGAGAGCGCGGCCGCATCCACGCGAAAAAGCCCGGCTAGCTCCTCCGGGCTGGTAACGCTTGCGTTCAGGCTCTTCTCCCAGGCGTGCATCAGACCTCGAGTGCCCCGATGAGCGAGGCGACGGCAGCGATCTTGTGGTCGACCAGGTACTGCTCCATCTCGGCCGCGATGCGCTGGGCGGCACCCGGGTCTAGAAAACTCGCGGTACCGACCTGGACCGCACTGGCACCCGCCAGCAGGAACTCCAGGGCGTCGCGCCCGTTCATGATGCCACCGATACCGATGAGCGGCAGCTTGACCGCACGCGCCACCTGCCAGACCATGCGCAGGGCGACCGGTTTGATGGCAGGTCCCGAGAGCCCGCCGGTCACGTTGGCCAGGACCGGGCGGCGCCGGTCCAGGTCGATCGCCATGCCGGTCAGGGTGTTGATGAGGGAAAGTGCGTCGGCACCGGCGTCGGCGCAGGCCTTGGCCATGACCACGACGTCGGTCACGTTGGGGGAGAGCTTCACGATCATCGGCTTTTTCGTGTTGCGCCGCACCAGTCGGACCACCTCCTGCGCCGCGGCGGGATCGGTACCGAAGACGATGCCACCCTGCTTCACGTTGGGGCAGGAGATGTTCACCTCCACCCCGGCCACACCGGGAAGGGCATCGAGACGCGAAGCCACCTCGCCGTACTCCTCGAGGGTGTTGCCGTAGAGGTTGGCGATCACCGGGGTGTTCACCTTGGCGAGGTAGGGGAGCTTTTCGGTTATGAAGGCGTCGATCCCCACGTTCTGCAGTCCGATGGCATTCAGCATGCCACCCGGGGTCTCCACGATGCGCGGGGTCGGGTTGCCCGCCTTGGGGCGCAGCGAGAGCCCCTTGGTGATCAGGGCGCCGATGCTCTCCAGGTCCAGGTGCTCGGCGAATTCGGCGCCATAGCCGAAGGTGCCGGAGGCGGTCATCACCGGGTTGCGCAGCGTGATCCCGGCCAGCTCGACGGTCATGTCAGGTCTATGCATGCTCTAACTCCATTTCAGTTCGAAGCTGTCGAAGACGGGGCCGTCCTTGCAGACGCAGCGGTAGTCGGGGGTCTCCTCGGTGTGGGCCGCGCCCGGCAGCACGCACCCCAGGCAGGCGCCCACGCCGCAGGCCATGTAGGCTTCCATGGAGACCTGGCAGGGAACCTGGTGCCGCTCGGCCATGAGTGCCACCGCGCGCAGCATCGGGGTCGGGCCGCAGGCGAAGATCCGCTTGCCCGGCGCCAGGTGACGCTCGAGCACCTCGGTGACCAGGCCGCTCTCGCCGAGGGTGCCGTCATCGGTGGAGACGTAGGTTTCCACCCCGAGGCGCTCGAACTCGGTGATGCAGAGGATATCGTCACGGTTTCGGCCACCCGCAAAGAGGCGCACCTTCTCCCCCTTGGCCACCAACTCCTTGGCCAGGTAGTAGAGCGGAGCCAGACCGATCCCGCCCCCCACCAGGAGTTTCTCTTCGCCGCCTGGGCCCGGGTTGAAGGGCTTGCCGAGTGGGGCCAGCAGGTCGACCAGGTCGCCGTGGTGCAGGGTGGAGAGCATCTTGGTCCCCTTCCCCACCACCTTGAAGAGGATCTCCGCGTAGGTCTGGTCCGCGCCGCCGGCGTACTCGGCCGGAAGCACACCGACATCGAAGAAGCCGAAGGGGCGCCGCAAAAGCGGGTCGATCGACTCGCTCACCTTGAGCATGAGAAACTGCCCGGGGAGCGTCTTTTCCAGCTCTTTGGGAGCGGTCATCCTCATCCGGAAATAGCCCGGCGAGACCTCCACATTCGACACTACCATTGATTTAAACTGCATGGTTCTCCTCTGCCTGCTGCTCAAAGGTGTATTCCATCAAGATGGCGTCATCGCCATTTTCATAGTACGCTTTGCGGCGGCCGACCTCGTGAAAGCCGACCGATTCGTAGAGGGTGATCGCCTCCCGGTTGCCGGTACGCACCTCGAGCCCCAGACGAAGGACCTGACGTTCCCGGCACAGGGCGAAGGCATGCTGCACCAGCAAGCGACCGACGCCGCGGCCGCGCTGGGCAGGGTCGACGGCGACATCGAGGATCTCGGCCTCATCGAAGATGACTTTTAAACAGAGATAGCCGGCGAGGTGATCTTCCGGCATCAGGGCGACGAGAGGGATACCGAAGGGCGACTGTATTTCGTCGCGGAAGTGCTCTCTGGTCCAGGGGCGTGCAAAGGACGCTGACTCGATTTCAAGGACCGCATCCAGATCAATTTCTGACATGGAACGGACTTTTATTTCAGTAGGTTTACCCGTCACTGCAGCGCATCATAAGCAAAGGACAATGGGAAGTAAACAAATTTTTCGCTTTGACTTTTGCCCCTACATGCGTTAGATTTCTCCTTTATTTTATCGGAGGATCTGCCTTGAACGAGACTAAAATCACATACAAAGACGCCGGTGTAGACATCGATGCCGGCAACACGTTTGTCAAGATGATCAAGCCACTGGTGAAGGCCACCTCGCGGCCGGAAGTGCTGGCCGACATCGGTGGTTTCGGCGGCTTGTTCTCCCTCAACACCGGCAAGTACAAGCACCCGGTGCTGGTCTCCGGCACCGACGGCGTCGGCACCAAGCTGAAGCTCGCCTTCCTGGCCGACCGCCACGACACCATCGGCATCGACCTCGTTGCCATGTGCGTGAACGACATCATCGTCCAGGGCGCCGAACCGCTCTTCTTCCTCGACTACCTGGCCACCGCCAAGCTCGACCCCGCCAAGGGCGCCTCCATCATCAAGGGGGTCTCCGAAGGGTGCGTCCAGGCCGGCTGCGCCCTGATCGGCGGCGAGACCGCCGAGATGCCGGGCTTCTACTCCGGCGACGAGTACGACATGGCCGGCTTCGCCGTCGGCGTCGTCGAGCGCGAGAACATCATCGACGGCTCCTCCATCACCGTGGGCAACCACCTGATCGGCCTGGCCTCCTCCGGTCTGCACAGTAACGGCTACTCGCTGGCCCGCAAGGTGATCCTGGATGTCATGGGTATGGACATCAACGACCAGATCCCGAGCCTGGGCAAGACCGTGGCCGAGGAACTGCTCACCCCGACCCGCATCTACGTCCGCTCCATCCTGAACCTCTTGCGCGACTTCACCATCAACGGCATCGCCCACATCACCGGCGGCGGCCTTTTGGAAAACATCCCGCGCGTTCTCCCCAACGGCTGCAAGGCGGTGATCCGCAAAGAGAGCTGGCAGGTCCCCGAAATCTTCAAGATCATCGAGAAAGGCGGCAACATCGAGGAGTCCGAGATGTTCCGCACCTTCAACTGCGGCATCGGCATGGTGATCATCGTGCCGGAGCGCGAGGCCGAAGAAATCCTGATCCGTCTCTCCGGGCTAAACGAGACCGCCTTCCACATCGGCGAAGTCGTCAAGTGTGAAGCCGGCAAGGAATGCGTCGAGCTCGTCTAGGACCTTAGGCCCTCCATGAATAACCTCCTCAACATCGGCGTTCTGGTATCCGGCAGCGGCACCAACCTGCAGTCCATCATCGATGCCTGCAGTCGGGGTGAGCTGCCGGGCCGGGTAGCCTGTGTCATAAGCAACAAGGCCGACGCCTACGCCCTGGAGCGCGCGAAGAAGGCCGGTATCCCCGCGCTCCACCTCGACCACCGCGCCTACTCGGGGCGCGAGGCCTACGACGAGGCACTGGTGGCTGCGCTGCGCGAGTTCGGGGTCGAGCTCGTGGTGATGGCCGGCTTCATGCGCATCATCACCCAGGTGCTCCTCGACGCCTTCCCGATGGCGGTCATGAACATCCACCCTGCCCTGCTCCCGTCCTTCCCCGGTCTGCACGCCGCCCGCCAGGCGCTGGAATACGGCGCCAAGTACGCCGGCTGCACCGTGCACTTCGTCGATTCCGGCACCGATACCGGTCCCATCATCGTCCAGGCCGCCGTGCCGATCCTCGAGGGAGACACCGAAGAGACCCTCTCGGCGCGCATCCAAAAAGAAGAGCACCGCATCTATCCCGAAGCGGTGCGTCTCTTTGCCCAGGGGCGGCTGTCGGTCGAGGGACGGGTGGTGCACATCGGGTAGCTGCTCGGACACGAGCCTGTCCGGCGCTGCTTCCCAACTCTCCCGTTCCACGTTTTTTCTACACGCTTCGAGGCAACTCCCGGGTGCCCCCACGCCTTACGTCCCTTCCCCCAGACGGTACCCGTTACTTTCATCCAGTGAGTAGAGCCACACGAGCAGTTCCGCCACCGCCTGGTACAGTTCCGGCGGGATCTCGCTGTCCAGGTCGACCTGCATCAGGAGGTTGACCAGCTCCGCTGACTGGTGTACGTAGACTCCCGAATCCTGGGCGAGCGAGATGATCGCCTCCGCGGTCACACCGCTCCCTTTGGCAACCACGCGGGGGGCACCATCGTCCGAGCCGTAGGCCATTGCCACTGCCTTTTTCAGGTCATTCGGCCGTCTCTGCATCTCTCGCCACCATGCGGTTCAGTGAAAGCCCCCGCGCCAAAAGCGCCTCGCGCAACTCAGCCGCGCCACCCTTGAGTATCCCGGCCGAACCTGCCTGATCGCAGACCAGCTCGAGCTTTACACCTTCGGCTGTCAGGCGCAGGGTCGCCGCCACCCGCCCCAGCCGCGGGAGGGTTACCTCGAGATTCGACTCCACCTCGCGCTCCCCGGATTCCTCGCGCACCGTCACCGCCAGATTCATCTCCTGACCCGGCCACGCCTCGCCGCGCCAGGCAAGTACCCCGCCGTTCAACAGGTGCAGTTGCTCCTTGATGAACGGGAGCGTCCTGTTGTCCGCGATCCCGGGTCCCGCGGTGCCGTTGTCCCCCTCGTCCCCTCCCCTCAGGCGCCGGGAAAGCTTCCCCTGGGGTTCCTTGAGGACTTCCGCCAGGGGGCGTCCACCGGCAGCCCACTGCGCCAGGTGAGCCTCGTAGAAAAGCCCCCCTTGGGCAAGCGCCTCCTTGAGACGTTCCGATAGAAGGGGGGCCCCCTGCAGCGGGTTCTCCAGGAGTGTCCCCTGCAAAAGCGGCAGCGACGGCGCCTCGTTGACCACGCTGGCCAGCCACTTACCGAGCGAACTCAAGGAGACCGATGAGCCGACCTCGGGGCGCAGCACGTTGAAGGTAACCTTGGGATCCGCCGAAACGAAGGTCATCTCCAGGGTTTCCCCCGGCTGCACGTTGAGCGGGATCTCCAGCTTGAAGAGTTCGCCGGCCACCCGGGCCAGGTAGAGGTTGTTGGGGAGGTTTGCGATGATCTCGGCCTTCACCTGCTGCCCGGGGTTGAGCTGCAGTTGCGTCCCCGCCCGCTGCTGGACCTCGACGGGCGGAGCAACCGTGGTACGGGCCAGTACCGGCAGAACTTGTCGTTGTACTTCATCGTTTATCAGCATGCCGGTTCCCGGGACTGCCGGTAAGAGAGCGTCACTTCAAGCTGCGCACGCAGGACACAGTGGTAGCTGTTCCACCTATCGGCGGAAACGGCGGTCTCTTAAGGATTTTATTGGAGAGAAAGCCGTCGCTCCCTCATGGCGCACTGGTAACGGCGGCCTCTTTGCCGGAGCAAAAAAGCCGGCCAGCCATAGCATCTTCCGGCAATATTAGTAGTATTGAATGAGGTTTCCCGCCTCGGGAGCATCAGCTCCGGGTTTTTAGACTAAACAAATCTCACAGCTGACCGATAAGCAGTCAGAGAAGCAGTTACTCCGGGTGTGTTGCAGCGAGGGCAACTGATGAAACATGCACTCCGCATCCTTATCGTGGACGATTCGCCCGAGGATGCAGCCCTGATTGCACGTCAGCTCCTGCAGGAGTTCGCCCCCAGTTACGAGCGCGTCGAGACTGCCGAGGAGATGAGCCTCGCCCTGGACAAGGGGGGATGGCACCTCGTGGTATCGGACTGGGTGATGCCCCGTTTCAGCGGGCTGGCGGCGTTGCAGCTGCTGCATGAGCGCGAGGTGGACATCCCCTTCATCATGGTCTCAGGACAGATGGGGGAGGACGTCGCCGTCGAGGCGATGCGCGCAGGGGCACACGATTTCCTGATCAAGGACCATCTTTCCCGTCTGGTCCCCGCCATCAAGCGGGAACTGAACGAGGCCGTGGTGCGTCGCGAGCGCAACCTCGCCGAGGACGCCCTGACCGCAACAGAGGCCCGTTTCCAGAGCCTTGTGGAACAGTCCCTGGTGGGCATCTTCTTGCTGCAGGACGACATCTTCACCTATGTAAACCCCAAGTTCGCCGAGGTCTTCGGCTACCGGCAGGACCAACTCACCGAGAAAATGTCCCTGCTCGAACTGGTGACCCGCGACGACCAGATTCGGGTCAGCACCCAGTTCCTGCGACCGCTGCAGCAGGGGAGCACCAGCCTGCACTTCAGCTTCCGCGGCAGGCGCCAGGACCAGCAACGCATCGAACTGGAGGTGAATGGTACCCGGACCCAGCTAAACGGCTCACCCGCCGTGATCGGCACCCTTCTGGACGTTACCGAACGCAAGAGGGCCGAGGAGGAACTGAGCAAGCTCTGGCGCGCCGTCGAACAGAGTCCGGTCTCCATCGTGATCACCGATCTTGCCGGGCGCATCGAGTACGTGAACCCGCGCGTTGCCGAGGTGACCGGCTACAGTGAGACCGAACTCGTGGGTCAGAACCCGCGCATCCTCAAATCCGGGACCATGGGGGGGGACTTTTACCAGAACCTCTGGCAGACCATCAGCTCGGGACGCGAGTGGCACGGCGAGTTGCACAACCGGAAAAAAAACGGCGACCTCTTCTGGGAAAGCGGATGCATCTCGGCGGTGAAGAATTCCGAGGGACGCATCACCCACTTCGTGGCGGTGAAGGAGGACATCACCGAGCGCAAGCTCTCGGTGGACCACCTGCGCCAGGTCCAGAAGATGGAGGCGATCGGGCAGTTGGCCGGCGGTATCGCCCATGACTTCAACAACTTGCTGACCATCATCAACGGCTACAGCACGCTCATCATCAAGGGTCTGGAGCCGGGCACCCCGATGCGCAAGGAGGCCGAACAGATCCTGCGCGCCGGCGAGCGGGCCGCCGACCTGACCCGGCAACTGTTGAGCTTCAGCAGACGCCAGATCCAGGAGCCCAAGGTTCTCAACATCAACACCCAGGTGCAATCCGCCGAAAAGATGCTGCGTCGGCTGATCGGCGAGCACATCGAGCTGGTGACAGAACTCGCGACGGAGGTGGGACTCATCAAGATGGACCCCGGCCACGTCGAGCAGGTCATCATGAACCTGGTGGTCAACGCGCGCGACGCCTCGGAAAACGGCGGGCGGATCACCATCGAGACGGGGAACTGCCAGCTCGACGAGGATTTCACCCAGCAGCACCCGGGTTCGGTTGCCGGAAGTTACGTCCGGGTAACGGTGCGCGACCAGGGTCAGGGGATGAGCGAAGAGGTGAAGCGTCGCCTGTTCGAGCCGTTTTTCACCACGAAAGAGATGGGGCGCGGCACCGGCCTGGGGCTTGCCACGGTGTACGGCATCGTAAAGCAAAGCGGCGGCTACATCGACGTGGTCAGCCAACCCGGCCAGGGGGCCAGCTTCGACATCTACCTGCCGCGGGTCTACCAGCCTGCCGACACCTTGAAGCGCCCGGCCAGCGAGGACCCCAGCCGCGGGAACCACACCATCCTGGTGGTCGAAGACGAACCGGGGGTATTGAACCTGGTGGTGCATACCTTGAGAAAGCGCGGGTACCAGGTGCTGGAGACCACGGACCCCGAACTCGGTGTGGAGATCTTCGAGGAAAACCAGAACCAGATCGACATGCTGCTCACCGACGTGGTGATGCCATTTATGAGTGGCCCCACGCTGGCCGAGCTGCTGACCCGCAAGAAACCGGGTCTCAAGGTCCTCTTCATGTCCGGCCATGCCGAAAACCGGGCCAGCCTGGAGAAGATCCTGGAGCAGGGAGTCCCCTTCCTGCCCAAGCCGTTTGCCAGTGACACACTCATCAGCAAAGTAAAAGAGACGTTGGCCGGAAGCCCGCTGCAGCCGGGCCCGGAAGTTTCAGGAGGTAGCCATTGAAAGGAAACATCCTAATCGCCGATGACGAGGAGATGATCCGCGATCTCATCAACATCACCCTCTCCAAGGAGGGGTATACCTGCCACCAGGCAGCCAGTGCCGAAGAGGGTCTGGAGATCATCAACCATACCAAGCTCGACATGGCCCTGTTGGACATCATGATGCCGGGACGTTCGGGGATCGACCTGCTCAAGGACATCAAGGAGTACACACCGGACACCACGGTGCTGATGATCACGGCCCTCAACGACATGGATACCGCCCTCTCCTGCATCCACCACGGCGCCGAGGACTACATCACCAAGCCCTTCAACCTGGACCGGGTGCTCCTCACCGTGAAGAACGTGATGGAGAAGCGCCGGCTGGTCCAGGAAAACCGGGAATACCAGGCCAACCTGGAGCAGAAGGTGCGCGAGCAGACCGAGGTGATCCGCACCGTCATGGGCGAGATCAACCAGGCCTACGAACACACCCTGGTGGCCCTGATCCGGGCCCTGGACGCGCGCGAAAAGGAAGTGGGGAGCCACTCCGAACGGGTGATGGCCTACGCCAAGCTTTTGGCCGAGGCGGCGGGGATCGAGGAGCGGGGACGCTCCATCCTTGCCAAGGGGGCGCTCTTGCACGATATCGGCAAGATCGGCGTTTCCGACAACATCCTCCTCAAGCCGGCGAAGCTCGACGATGCCGAGTGGGAAGTGATGCGCCAGCATCCGAGCACCGGGTTCGAGATCCTCTCCGGGATCCGCTACTTCGCCGGCGCAGCCGAGCTCGTGCTGTCGCACCACGAACGCTACGACGGGGCCGGCTATCCGCATGGGCTACGAGGCGAGGCGATCCCCATCAGCGCCCGGATCTTCGCCCTGGTGGACACCCTGGACGCGATGACCTCCGATCGTCCGTACCGCAAGGCACTCTGCTTCGAGGCGGTGCGCGAAGAGGTGTTGCGCTGCTCGGGACACCAGTTCGACCCGAAGCTGGTCGAGGTGTTCCTGGAGATTCCGAAATCGGCCTGGGAAATCGCAGCGGGAAAGAAGCTGCTTTAAAGAGGTACTCACCGAATTGAGGATAAGGAACCTCTGGCAGGGCCTTCCGCTGGGTTTCCGAAAGATTCAAAAAGAAGAGCCGGAAAGCATGGTCGCTTTCCGGCTCTTTTTGTTTCTCTGCAACGCTCAGGCAGCCTAGTCGTTGGCTCCGATGCGGTAACGCTCGAGGCGGTCGCGCAGGGTGTTGCGGCTGATCCCCAAGAGCTTGGCCGCGAAGACCTGATTGTTGTTGCTCTTCTCCATCGCCATGTGGATGAGCGCCTTCTCGAGCCCCATGTTGACGCTCTCGTAGATGGCACCCTTGTTCTTCTGGCAGATCCCGTCGAAAACCGGTTCGAGCATGCTCCAGAATACCTCGTAGTAATCGTCGCCAGCCGCCTCGAGATCGACCTCCTTGATGCCGGTTCCCGGCTTGGCCTTCAGGAAGGATTCAAAATCGCCGGGCACCAGGATGTCGCCGCGGCAGAACACCACCGCCGAGTTGATCACGTTCTTGAGTTCCCTGATGTTCCCGTCGAACTGGTGCGAGCACAAATGCGCCATGGTTTCGGGGGAGACCCCCTTGATGTTTTTGCCGTACTTCTTGGAGAACTTCCTGACGAACAGGTCGACCAGCAGCGGGATGTCCTCGGACCGGTCCCTGAGCGGCGGCAGGAAGAAGTTGACCACGCGCAGGCGGTAGAAGAGGTCCATACGGAAGGCCTTCTCCTTGACCTGGTTCAACAGGCTGCGGTTGGTGGCGGCGATCACCCTGACGTCGACCTTGATGGTCTCGTTCCCCCCTACCCGCTCGAACTCCTGGTTCTCCAGGACGCGCAGGAACTTCCCCTGGTTGGTGGGGCTCATCTCGCCGATCTCGTCCAGGAAAATGGTGCCGCCGTTGCACTGCTCGAACTTGCCGATGCGCCGTGAATGTGCGTCGGTGAAGGCACCCTTTTCGTGACCGAACAGTTCGCTCTCCAGGAGCGCCTCGGGAAGTGCGGCGCAGTTCACCGCCAGAAAGGGGCGGTTCTTGCGGCGCGAGTTGTTGTAGATGGCACGGGCCAGGAGCTCCTTGCCGGTGCCGGACTCCCCCTGGATGAGGACCGTGGCGTCGGAATCGGCGACGGTACCCACCATTTTCCAGATCTCGATCATCTCCGGCGAGGAGCCGATCATCAGGTCTTCGGTGAGGTCCTCTTCGACGCTGGGGCGCTCGCGGGTGTAGCGCACCTTGCGGCTCAACAGGTTGCACTCCAGCGCCTTTTTCACCGCCGCCTTCAGCTTGTTCATGTCGAAGGGCTTGGTGACGTAGTCGAAGGCACCGTGTTTCATGGCCTCGATGGCGTTCTGGGTGGTCTTGTAGCCGGTCGCCATGATGACCGCGAGCCCCGGGTCGATCTTCTTGGCCTCCTTGAGCACCTCGATCCCGGATTTCTGCGGCAGGCTGATGTCCATGATGGCCACGTTGGGACGGTCGGCAACCACGCGCCTCAAGGCCGATTCGCTCTCGCTCTCCAGGAAGAGTTCGTACTCTTCGCCGCCAAAGACGCTTTTCAGCATGAGCAGGATATCGTGGTCGTCGTCCAATATGAGAAGTTTAGCGGTCATCGTAAGTTCTCCCTCGCTGGCGTATCTGGCGCTAAAAGGAGCCGCGCGGCAGTTGCCATGAAACCACGCCGCTCCGATATGTCAAGTGGTAGGTAGCGGCACAAAGGGAATCATGCCGTCGAGTTTCTTTTCGGCAGGAGTTAAAAAAAGATGAGGAAATCTCCCCTCACGGACAAAAAAAACCGCCCCCGGTGGCAACGCCCTTACTTAAAGTGTTGAAAAACTCGTAACGTAAGGTATACTCCCTCTAATCTTCGGGTTAGGGGGAGTATTTTTATGACTGAAGCTCAACAACCTGCCCAAATCACTCGCATTCCTCCTGCC
>NZ_BLXZ01000006.1 GCF_014193675.1 Geomonas limicola | reverse complement strand
TCACGTTGGCGGAACCTTCCAGGCTGTTGTGCATCGAGTGGCAGCCTTCGCACTCGGCGACACCGCCGGAGTGGAATGCCAGCGCGCTACCAGCGGTAGCGAGGGTGAAGAGTGCTGCTACGGCGAAGATCTTCGTTGCTTTCATGTACTGTCTCCTTTTTGGTTTTTACTTCATGACATGTGCTGCGAACTTGTATCCCTCTTTACACTCCGCATGCCAAACCGCCACTTCGCGGTTCGCCGGCGAGATAACACCCTATTTTATCTGAAGAATAAATTTCAGCTGCCGGTCAAAAGACAGAGTTTTCAGGTAGGGACGCTGCGCCGCAAAAGCGGGAAGGCGGGAAGGCATTTTTATTTGGCGGGAACAACCAGAGACGGGCTTTCCAAAGACATACTGCAACCTTAATTTTACGAAAGGTTATTTTCGCATACTGCACAGGGTCCTGGTGCAAGGTCGAAACGTGCAGCGACCGCAGTCAGGCACAAAAATAGTGGGGCAAGGCCCCACTATGAATTACCTACTTTCCGCAGATTGGTGGGCTTGAGTCAGCGTTCTTCGAGAACATACCCCCTCCCCCTGACGGTGTGTATCAATTTCTCCTCGAAAGGTTCGTCAACCTTGGCTCGCAGCCGGGTCATGTGAACATCGATAATGCTCGAAATTTTGTCAAAACTGTCGAAATCGGCACTCCAGATGTGCTCCGCAATTCTCGTCTTCGAAATAACTTCCCCAGAATTGCTGACAAGGAGGTAAAGCAGTGCGAATTCTTTAGGAGTCAGGTCCAGCCGTTTCCCACCCCGCTTGACCCTCTGCCGCACCAGGTCGATCTCAAGGTCGGCCACCCGATAAAGCTCTTCCTTAAGAACCGGTCCGCGGCGGAGCACGGCGCTTATGCGAGCGGTCAGTTCGGAAAAGGAAAACGGCTTCACCAGGTAATCGTCGGCGCCAAGCTGCAAACCTTTTATCCGTTCAGGAACCGAATCGCGAGCCGTCAGTATGATCACCGGGGTCATCTTGGTCCGGCGCAGTTCGGTGATTACGGACAAACCGTCCATTTTAGGAAGCGTCAGATCGAGGATAATGAAGTCGTACTCTTCCTTGACTGCCAGAGAAAGTCCCCTTTCTCCATCCTCAGCCACGTCTGCAGCAATGCTATATTCCGAAAAACCTTTTTTGAGAAAAGCGCCCGTTTTCTCATCATCTTCGATTATTAATATCCGCATGATTCCCACCTCTCCTTTTCATTTCCAACCAATCAGCTCACCACCGTTGCGCCGCCGGTCGCCTCATTCGGGAAGCGTAGGGTAAACGTTGTTCCCACGTGCATTTCGCTCGTGACCGATACCGAACCACCATGGAGGTCCATGACCGCCTTTACCAGGGAAAGACCAAGTCCCGCACCTGAGGCATTTAGTAAATGCGAACCGTCTCCGCGGTACAAACGGTTAAAGATCCAAGGGAGTTTATCCTGGGGAATTCCGAAGCCGGTGTCGCTTACGACAATTTCCAGAAACTGCCCCTCGGCCTCCCGCACAACGATGCTCACATCAACACCTTGCGGCGAGTAATTCAATGCATTGAGCAAAAGATTGCTTATGGCGCGGCGAAAAAGCAATGGGTCCCCGCTCAACAGAGCGTGGCCGCGACAGGAGAAGGTTGCCCCCTTTTCCTCTGCCATCGGCGCGTACAGGGTATACAAATCTTCTATCTCGTCAACAGGATCGAAGACAGTGCGCTCGATATGACTAGCCGGATTTTCGGCTCTGGCAAGAAACAAAAGGTTGTTCACCAGACGAGATAGGCGGGCACACTCGTCGACACCCGACTCGAGCACTTTTTTGTATTCTTCGGGCTCCATGTCATGCATCAGGGCAACCTCGGCCTCCCCCATAAGGATATTGATGGGAGTCCTGATCTCATGGGCCAGGTTCGAAGCGAAGTGGGACAAACGTGTCATGGAGTCTTCCAACCGGTCAAGCATGGCATTAAACGTTATCGCCAGACGTTCAATTTCAACGGGCCAATCTTTAGGATCGGCTCTTTTTGTTATTTTATTGCAGCTTATATCCTCTGCTACTTCTACCAATTCATCAAGAGGTCTGACAACATTTCTTATAAGGAGGAAAATTATTACCGGTAGCAACAATATCTGTGAAATTGCGACCATTATGATCTTAGCCGAGTTATCGCGGTCAATCTTGACAGAAGAATTGACGTCAAGAGCAATCTGTATGGTTAATTTTTGGCCATCCCGTGAAGGAATCATAGAATCTGACTGCAGAAAGAAATACCTGTCGTTGTTCGCCAACTTGATGGTATCGCTTTTCGAATCAAACTTCTTAGGAGGAGGGGGGAACCATTGCTGGGGCAGTATCTTACTCATCCCCTTTGTTTCAAATACCTCTCGTCCTGATGCGTCGATAAAACGGAGATAGTAATGTGGGAAGAACACATTTTCCACTTCCCAATCCATATCAGACCGAATGATTTCAAGATAATTTGGGTTTTCTTCAATGATTGCATGCAACATGTGCAGTCTGTCGTAAACGAAATCTCTCTGAACCCGCGACAGACTGCTACGTAGAGAAGAGTGCAGAAAGTGGTACATCGTAAAGAGGAAGAAGGTGGAAAGTGCAACTATGATGAGAGACAGTCTGAACTTTATAGGCCATTTTTTGAAATTTCGACCAAACCTGGTAACCACAAACACCTCTCAAAATGCGGGAAAGCGAGAGAGAACTGCTCCAACGTTGCCCCCTGCCACCCTCTTCAACCCTTCCGGCTCGCCTGGACGCGGATCACTCCGGCTAGGCCGTTTGCTTTTCCTCTAACATGACGCTCATCAGTTCACGCGCAGCCATTAAGATACAGGGCCGTACAAGCAGACGCCTCGTCTCCCGGAAAACCCCTTCAAGTTCTCTCAGGCCCAGCCTGTAGCAATCCAGGTCTCGGTACGCCCTTTGACGGTCATTCTGGTTTTTGGTAGCCGCACACCAGAATTGAGCCGTAACGGCCCACAGAGGCTAACGCATGTAATGCACCAGTGTCAACAGTTACGGTATACGGATGGGCTACAAGTATGCACAAGTCGCCCGGCATACGCGTTTACCGTGTACTGGCACCACCTCGCGACTCTCCTTCGAGACCTCTTCATTCTAATCATAGAGGCAGGAAAATAGCCAATGGGCACGGCTAAAGTTTTACCCATTCCCTGTCGATTAGTTCCTGGTAATCACGGAGGACTAACGTTTGGTTGCCGCGAGGCCACACAGGCCCTCGCTCAGGCTGCCACCAGAGCTTTGGGTTAGACCGTACTAGCAACGCTTGAACTGAATTTTCCGGCCGTTCAACGACAGGAGGTGCGGAAATGTACGGGATGTTAGGGAACAAAGAGAGACGGGGCGAAAGGCATGCGAATGGTCGGCGATCCAGAGCGGGACCAGGCCTGGGAGCCGCGATCCCAAGTGTGACATAGGGTCTGGAGGTTATCTTTAGATCATCTTTTAACCACAAACTCTGATCATAGTAAACCCATTGGAAGATGGGGGCACAAAGCCACAGGTCCCACGTTCAACGAACCGGACAGCTGGGCTACCGGAGAAAAAACCAAGGAGGACGCAAATCATGACTGATTTTCGCCTGAATTACCCGCTCCGGACTGCTCTTTTGTTGACCGGCGCCATCTCCACCCTTTTCTTGACTTCGTGTGGCAGTGAACCTGACAAGCAAGGCAGTGCTACAACCACGTCAGTGGCAAAGAGCGCAGACGTTGGTCAGCTCCCGGTCAAAGGTAAAGTAACGGGTACGACGGCACCGGAGACAGCTGCCTTCGGGATGCGCTGGTTCAATACCGCTGACAACCGTAACTACATCTACGATGGTGCCGACTGGGTTCCCCACGACAACACAGTTGACGATTTTTACAAAGCAAAAGAGCAAAGGGCAAAGTCAATGTCCAAAACGGTAGCACTCGATACGTCTGAGGTCTGCGTAGATGGGGATCCTAGTTGCACGCCGACAGGGGCACACGGAGGGCATGCCGGATTCGACTGCAAGGTATGCCACAAGGTCGGGGGCCGCCTCTCGTTCTCCAAGACCTCTACTCCGACGGCCTACTCTGCCAATCTGCCAGCTCCCACCTTTGATGCGATCGCCAAGACTTGCTCCAACGTATCCTGCCACGGCGTTTCCAAAGGGACCTTCAGTTACTACTCCGTTCCCGATGGCAACGGTGACGTGACCTTGGTGACGGTAACCTACGGTGGTACCACGGGAACCGGTAGTTCGCCTCCCTGGAACGGCACCAGTAACGGAAGCGGTTGCAGCGCGTGCCATGACGATCCGCCTCGCCACGGTTCGGACGGGTCCAACGTGTGGCACAGCGGTTATCATGGCGGTCAAGGCCCCACCGGCGCTCGCAACCAGTGCCAGTTCTGCCACCCTGACGCAACCAGCCCAGGAAACGGCATCGGCGACACTATTATTGATCCTTCTCTCCACGTTAACGGCGTGGCAAACGTGCGTGCCACCTTTACAAGTTCCTGCTTCGGTTGTCACTGAGTTTCGTGCCAATGCAACAAAGGTCTCACCACAGCCATTCTGTCGCGAATGCAAGGGTTGGATCAATGGTGCAGGGTATTGCTAAACAAGCAGGGTGTGGGCTCGTGAACTAGTTCGAGTAGGTGCCCCAGCAGTCAAGTCGGGCACCACGTTTGACTGGTGAAAACGCAAAAAGGGCAGCTGAATTCAGCTGCCCTTTTCTTATTTACATATCCCAACTTCAATCGCCCAGTTTCAAAGAGCGATGCAGCCAGAGTGACCTGTTGTCAGTGGCAGCCGAAACATGCGGTGGTAAAGGTTGCCTGCACCTGTACAGACCCGTTGGCGTGCAGCAAGGGATTGGTGATGGTGTCGCCGATCCCGTTGCCAGGACTGGAAGCATCGGGATGGCAGAACTGGCACTGGTTACGCTCACCCGTGGGGCCCTGGCCACCGTGGTAACCGCTGTGCCAGACATTGCTCCCGGTTGAACCGTTGCGGGGCGGATCGTCATGGCAAGCAGAACATCCGGCAGCACCGGTGGAGTACCAGGAAGGAGTCGAGCGGGAGCCGCTGCCATAGCTGATCGTGGTGAGTACGACAGACCCATCACTCCAGTCAACGGTGTAGTAGGTGAAGGTACCGGACGCGGCATGGCATGCCACGTTGGAGCAGGTCTTGGCCACCGCATCGTAGGTCGGGGCGGGCTTGCCCGCCGCGTAAGCGGGACCGTTCTTATCGAAGACCAAACGGCCACCGACCTTGTGGCAAACCGAACAAGCAAAGGCATAATGCCCCGCTGGTGTGGTGCCTGCACCACCGTGTGCGCCGGTCGGGGTGCAAGAAAGATCACCGTCGGTGCAGACGTCAGCTTGCACCATCAAGGCAGCAGTCTTTGCAACGCCTGCGGCCTTTTTGGCAGCATAGTATGAATCGACCGTACTGTCATGGGGAACCCAGGAGGCACCGTCGTAGATGTACTCTCGACCTTTGGCGGTGTCGAAATAAATCATGCCGAAGACGGCATCAGCGGGCGGCTCCGCAAGTCTTTGCCGTGCTTTCAGGGGAAGCTTGCTGATATCCACGGGGACGGCGACCGAAGATATCTTGGCTTCCGTCGAGCTGGTTTCCGCAGCCGTTTGCGGAGCTGTCGATTCGTCCCCGCAACCGGCAAAGAGCAAGAGTGCCAAGGCTGCGCCGAACAGTGCAGATACCGGAACAAAATTCCTGACTGACATGGGTTCCTCCTTTTTCAGCAAGACTTCCGGTAGCTCAGCCGTCCGGTTCTGAGAACTTGGGACCTGGTTGCTTTGCGCCCCCACCTTCCGATGGATTTGCCCTTGCACGGAGACTTCATCTACCTACAAATACAATTCTGTGGCGGTCGTCAATTAGACTGCCTGAAGCTCCACGATCACCCAGGCGATCAGTGGCAAGTGAAACAGGCCGAGGTAAAGGTAGCCTGGACATTGGCGACACCATTTGCATGAAGTGCCGGATTGGTTATGGTGTTGCCTATCCCGTTACCGGGGCTGTAAGCATCGGGATGGCAGAACTGGCACTGGTTGCGGTCACCGGTGGGACCCTGGTTGCCGTGATTGCCGCTGTGCCAAACATTTGAGCCGGTCGAACCGCTGCGAGGAGGGTCGTCATGGCAAGCAGTACATCCCGCGGCCCCCGTCGAGAACCAGGACGAGGTCGGACGAGGGGCACCACCTCCGTAGCTGATGGTGGTTAGCACGTAATCTTCGAGGCCCCAATCGTAAACGTAGTAACTGAAGGTGCCGCTGACCGCATGGCATGCGATGTTCGAGCAGGTTTTGGCGGTAGCATCAAACGTTGGCGCAGGCAGCCCGGCTCCGAAGGCAGGACCGTTCTTCGCAAACGAGACCCGCCCACCTACCTTGTGGCATACCGAGCAGGCAAAGGCGTAGTGGCCGGCGGGATTGGTGCCCGGGCCTCCGTGGGCCCCCGACGGGGTACAGGCCGGATCACCGTCGGTACAGACATCAGTCTGCACCATAGAAGCGGCGGTTTTGGCAGGAGCTTTCCGGGATGCGTAATAACTATCGACCGTGTTGTCGTGGGGAACCCAAGAGGCGCCGTCAAAAATTTTCTCTTTGCCGGTAGTGGAATCGATGTAGATCATCCCGAACACGGCAACGGCCGGAGGAGCGGCGAGTTTCTGCTTCCCGCGTGCGGGAAGTTTCGCGACTTCAGCCTTGGTCGCAACGGTAGTCGGTTTAGATGTCACAGACTTGCTGACTGCCGCACCCGGCAAAGAAGAAGATTCCTGACCGCACCCGGCAATGAGCATCAGCGGCAAAGCGGTCGTGACCAAAGCTGACCTCATAACAGCCGGGGAAAAGCATCTAACTGACATAATGAACACTCCTTTGCAGTACGGTGTCGGCAGCTACACAATTTAGAAACTGCAACTCTGTTGCCTTACACGAGGGGTCCCTACGGCACTAACTCTGCACGCACTGAAAACAACGGGCTTGTGATGCAGGTCGCTAGCTGAATTAAAGATGAGGCAAGTAAAAGTTTTTCTAATTTAGGCTTTCTATATCACAAACTCTACGGACTGTCAAAAAATCACGTAAGATTGAAGAATTAATTCCCGCTAAATGGCAGGTCAGAGAGCTTACTTCTTTCTTTCAGATCCCCACTGAGACGTCTCCCCTTCGAATCGATAAATCTCCTGCCAATCCCGAGCGTACGGCGTCACTTCCCACGCTCATCCCCCCCGGTGCAAATTTTGAGATCAACCGAGCCGATGTTCAAGTTAGGTACAGCTGAAAATGAAATCGACATTCCATTAGTGCGTCACCAGACAATTTTTAACATCAAATTCGGCAACTTGGACAAGACGACAGCTTCGCACAGGATCTGGCACAACTAGTGTAAACCCCAGGACAGATCTGAAAAAGAGGAGATCAGTCATGGCATACCTGGGCGCATTAGTTTTTATCCTTAGTTTGCTCATCACAGGGCTTCCGGCACACCCCGCAAACGCTGCTGAATGGTTTCACTCGGGAAGCGCAGGCAAATGCGAAGAGTGCCATCTCTCTGCCAGGAATGACGAGGCGGCCGATGCAGCAACAGGTACGAGTTCGGCCGTCCGCGCGGTAGGCTCGAAAAGTGGCAAAGTCATGTTACGTGGTTCAGATGTCAGTTCTACCTGCCTGAGGTGCCACGAGGCGCCCCAAGGCGTCTTGCAGACTCAAGGGCATTATGTATCCTCCCCCAACCTCGGGCAGGGACTGGCACCCACCCAGCTTACCCCCGGTGGCGACTTCGGCTGGCTGAGAAAAAATTTCCAGTGGCAGGCTAAAGATGGTGGACAGGAACGCAGCTCGGGCGACCGGCATGGACACAACATAGTTGCGGCAGACTACGGCTACTCCGCCGACGCCATCCTCAGAACCGCACCTGGCGGAAGCTTTCAGGCCGCGAACCTCTCCTGCACCAGCTGCCACGATCCGCATGGCAGGTATCGCCGTGACGTGAACGGGACCATCTCTACCGCAGGGCCCGCCGTTGTCGGTTCCGGTTCCTATACCAACAGCACAAATCCGGATTCCAATGCATCGGTAGGTACCTATCGCATGTTGGCCGGCAAAGGATATCAGCAAAAACTATCTTCTGGCAGCGCGTTCATTACCGACCCCCCCGCGGCAGTTGCTCCGGTCAACTACAACCGATCCGAAGCCATGACCGATACGCGTGTTGCCTACGGAAGCGGCATGTCCGAATGGTGCCAAAACTGCCACGGGAACATTCACAGCAGCGAGGGAGCCCGCTCACGGCAGCACCCGGCGGGCAATAACGCCAGGCTCTCGGCAGACACCACGAACAATTACAACTTTTACGTAGCGTCGGGCAACCTGACTGGCAGACAGGATACCGCCTATACCTCGATGGTACCCTACGAGATGGGAACGGACGACTTCGGTGTATTGAAGCAGGTTGCCAACAGCAACGGCTCCAACCTGAGCGGGCCGGATGGAAGTGGGAACGTCATGTGCCTGTCGTGCCATAGGGCCCATGCCTCCGGGTGGGACAGCATTACCAGGTGGAATAACCAGGCGACCCTGCTGGTGTCTAACGGCAGGTATCCAGGGATTGATAACGGCGCCTCAGCAGACGACGCGCAGGGACGCACCGAGGCGGAAACCAGGAAGACATTCTATGATCGTCCGGCAAGCCGCTATGCACTTTTCCAGAGGAGCTTGTGCAACAAATGCCACGCTAAGGATTGAAACGAACGGACGAGACTGGGGAGTGCAGACGAGCCGCGAAGATTGTTTCCGCGGCTCGTCACGTGTTGCAGCGGATCAGTTGGCCATTTCTTCGCAGACCAAGCCCTCTTTATCACACACGTTTAAGCAAATTGTGTTGCCAATATCATCAAGGTAGCATTGCCGTGTGACCATGGCGCATTTCTTGTAACAGTTGACAATCATGGTAACATTTGCGTCTTTGTCTTTGTTACCAAACTCGATCGCGGCGGAGGGATCTCGTTTTTTCATAACAGGCGGGGGTGTTTGTTTGGCAAGCACCTCACCTTTCAAGTCGATGATACTTTTCTTGTCAGTGGATATTTTCGCCTTGTTCTGCTGCAGCATTTCAACCAGAGGGATCATGTTTATCTTGTTTCCGGCAGCGAAACAGTTGATGGGACCCAGGACAGCCCCGCCACAACAAAGAACAACAACCAGCCTGCTTGCAAAGTTCATCTGGATATCCTCCCGCAAATCAGTAATGAGCAACCGTCTGCTAGGCTGCGGCGCCTCCCACCGGCCTACCGGCTATCGGATGGCAAACACCTTATAGCACAGAACAGGGGCGGATTGCTCCTGAGAAAGTTGTGCATCTGGCCTTTCGGAACGCGACAGCGGCAATCCTGGGTGTACTCGAGAGATAATCTGCTTGAATTTTTGACACAAAGAGGATAAATTCCCAGCTTAATTCGGGAGTAACTGCATCCGGAGACCCAACCCAAAAGGAGAAGTTAGATGAAGAGTTTTTCCAAAGCGCTGCTGGTCGTCTTGGCCCTTACCATCCCTACTGTTTGCTTCAGCGCCGACACGCCCGCGCATTCTGAAAAGGCTGCACCCGGCAAGATCACCAAAGTAAGCGATCTCTACAAGAACAAGGACTCGCTGGATAAGAAGCAGGTTACCGTCAAAGGGAAGGTCGTCAAGGTTTCCTCCGGCATAATGGATCGCAACTGGATACATATCCAGGACGGCAGTGGCAAAGCCGCCACCAAGGACAACGACCTCACCGTGACCACCTCCAAAGATCTCCCGGCAGTCGGGCAGACGGTGACCATCACCGGCACGTTGACCAAGAATAAGGATTTCGGAAGCGGCTATTTCTATGCAGTTATTGTGGAAGGCGCTACTGTAAAATAAATTCCGCCATTGTTTTGCGTGCCAAAAGCCTCCTGCTCCGACAGGGGGCTTTTGGCGTTACACTCCTTGGGTTGCCTTAACCTTTAATGTGATGAGAGAAGGCGCAATGAACTCGCTTCTACTAAAAGTAATGTCTGCGCTTGCCATGGTGGCTGTGGCTTCAAGTTCCGGGTTCGCGGAGTCTTCTTCCAAAAATCTCATTCTTACCGGTGAGCTGGGGGGCTTTTTGCCCGGCGGGGCAGAGCACATAGACCCCGCGCCACAATTCGGGCTCAAAATCGGTACATCAATCACCGACCTCATCACCATTGAATCCGGCATCAGCTTCACTCCTGCAACCTCTACGAGCGGGCTTTCCTCCAATTTCTCTCAGCTACAGTTGGAGTTCCTCTATCAGTTCCTGAAAAAGGACCAGTGGCGCCTGTATGGTGCAATTGGGGTGGGGGGAACATTGGGCAGCGGGGCCGTTAAAAGTGGCGCAAACGCTGACTTCGGGTTGGGAGCATTTTATTTTCTGTCCGACCGTCTGGCCTTGCGAAGCGACATCCGCGATGTCATCGAAGTTGCCAATATTGGCAACAACCTGCTGGTAAGCGCCGGGGTCTCCTACTTCTTCGATTTCAACACTCCAAGCCAACCGGTTTCTCTTAGCAGGTACCGAGCACTCTTGCAGTTTCCCCGTGCCGTACCCCGTGTTGTCGCACAGCCAGTCACCCCCGTTCCGCCACCTGCCCCGCCTGTAGAGGCAGCGCTGCCAGCCCCGGAACCGGAACTGAGCTCTGCACAGCTTGCGGTTAAGAAAGCGCGAGCAGCTCAACCTACTGTGGTTGCGGCAGTTCCGCCTCCTGCCGCACCTGCAGTTCCTGCTGCTCCAGTTGCACCTTCAGTTCCTGCGGCACCTGCTGCACCTCCTCTGGTTAGCGTCTCCGGCATGTTCTATGACTCCCCGGTATTCGTCAACTATGGCGTACCGGTAGTGTTCCCGCACAAACCCGAACCGGCAACGCCGCCTGCTGCGCCCAACTCGGTAGTACGGCTGACCAATGTTCCGCTAGCGGTCACTCCGCCTGCGGTGGCTCAGGTGGCTGCGCCTAAACCGGAGGCTATAGCACCTCCGGCCCCTGCCCAGGTTGCCGCGGCGCCAGTGAGCCCGCAACCTACCGAGCCTGTGGCCCCGGTTGCCGCACCGGTGACACCTCCGGAACTGCCGATCCCCGGCCGGGTCGAGGTCTATTTCGCCAGCGACAGTTCGGTCATACCGAGCAAAGACCGCGAGAAACTCGATGCCATTGCGACATGGCTTAAATCGGCGGCAGGTAGCAAGGGTGTCATCGAGGGACACACCGATAATTCCGGATCCCTCACCCATAACTTGAAGCTGTCGCGCCAGAGGGCAGAGCACATCAAACAACTGCTCATCGAAAAAGGTGTACTGGCTGAAAACCTCTCCATCGTGTATTACGGACCGAGCCGTCCGGCCGCCCGTAACAACACCAAGATCGGTCGGGGCCAAAACCGGCGGGCGGTCACCATTGCCATCAAAAAGCCGGCCCCCTCACCCGCTCCCACCACCCCTGCGGTTGATGCAGCGTTGCCGGCAGCGCCGACGGCTGCCACCCAAACACCCGTTCCGGTGGCGGTTCCGACAAACAAGCCTGCCCCCACTGCAACTCCGGGCGGGCAAGCGGATGCCTCCGTAGGTTCGGTCCCGCAGCAGGTGATCTATACTCTGGTGGTCGGCGAGTCGGTTGTGAAATCGGCATTGGCTGAGGTAGGCAAGAAGCTGAAGAGTACTGGAATCCAGCCGGTGCTGGAACTGGGGCCCAAAAAGCAGGAGCAACGGACACGTCTCTTCGTTGGGGAATTTTCCAGCCAGGAAGCGGCAAAGAAGGAAGTCAGCAGTCTCCGCGCACGTAAAATCAGTGGTTTCTTCTTGATGAGTGAAGGGAAGTTCCAGGTCTATGCCGGTTCCTTCTCGGACGAGAAAGGTGCCGAGCGGGAGCGTCTGCGCATGGTGGCCCTGGGCGTGCAGCCGACTCTGAAACCGGCGGTAGTGCCTATGCAAACCTACCTTTTGACGGTCGGAAACTTCCCCTCGCGCGCAGCCGCGGAGACCAGGGTGCAGGAACTGGAAAAACAGGGGGTGCCGGCAACGGTGATCGAGCGTTCGGCCCCGGAGAAAACCCGGTAGAAATAGGACAGGTCGAACTACTAGGTAGGCGGTGTAGCAGGTAGGAACAGAGCATCTCCAGATGCGTCGCAGACCGATGATGGATTATCTTGGCAGTAACCAGTATGGCGGTAGCACAACAGGCCGCGGTGCGCCCTCCTAGGGCGGTTCATCCGCGGCCTGCGCTGTAAATGGAGGTTTCGCTTACTGTCTACCGGCAACCTGCACCGGCTGCGTTTCGGCGAGTTCCTGCTGTTTGGCACTGCGCATCAATGCCACGGATTCCTCCTTATTTTGCGGCACCCCCCATCCCATACTGTACATCAAACTCAGGTAGAACTTCGCTTTAGCGGTGTTGCACTTCTTGAACTCTACCGCCGCCTCGGTGTAGCGTTGCTCGCGAAAGGCGCTGAGGGCTGAGTCAAAATCGGCATGTGCCGCAGGGACTGAGACGACGATACCGGAAATACCTAAAAAGAGTGCCAGGACCACGTTTTTCATCTGCCACCTCCAGTGGGGTTGTGCCGCACAACCAGGATTTTGCAATGGCGGTGCCAACGGACCAGACGAGGTAACTAATCGTTTTTATGCACTTAAGCAACAGCACCAGTTAACAAGTGCCTCATCACCTCATGAACATCCAGTACATCCGCTGGTGGCTATTTCACCGTTTTTTCGGGAGATTCAGTAGAAACAACGGATGTGCAGATTAAGTGCAGCATTGTTTCAGGAGAACGACAAGGATGAAAAGATTTCTCGATACGCAGGTCTACCCGCATGCCGTTACGGTCTCGGCTATCTTTGCCCTGACACTGGCCGCCTACCTGCACATCCTGGGGAACCACTTCCAAGTCTTCTGGGACGACGCCATGTATGTCACGGCAAATGAGGCAGTGCGTGGGTTCTCGCTTTCACACCTGAAGAGCGCCATTATCAGCAACTATGCCGGCAACTTCACGCCCCTGCACATCATCTCCTACATGCTCGATTACACCTTCTGGGGACTTAACCCCAAGGGATTTCTCCTGAGCAATATCCTGCTCCATGCTGCAAACGGAGTCCTCCTCTACTCGCTCCTCATCAGACTAGGCTGGCCCAGGCTGGCAGCTGCCTTTTCTGCCTTGGTCTTCTGCCTCCACCCGGTTCAGGTCGAGTCGGTTGCCTGGATCTCCGAGCGCAAGAACCTGCTGGCCATGTTTTTTTCACTGCTGTCGTTTTCCGCCTACCTTTCCTGCCGGCACAAGCGCTGGGGAGAAGCTAAGGGAATGTATTTCCTGAGCTTGGGCCTCTTCATCCTTGCTCTGTTGTCCAAGTCGATAGCCGTCGTGGTCCCTTGCCTGTTTCTTCTGTTCGATATCTGCTTCGAGGATACGTCCGAACGAATCCCCTCTCTGGTAGCGAAGATCCCCTTTTTCTTAGCGGCGCTCCTGATAGCCTGGATAACTATCAAGTACCAATCGCATGGGGATGTGCCAGGTATCGGAGGCGGGCGAGTTGGCTACCATGGCGGGAGCCCTCTTAATACTGCGCTGACCATGCTGACGGTCCTGGTGCGCTACGTGGGGCTCCTGGTATGGCCAACCAAGCTCAGTGCCATGTATGACCCGCCCGTCAAGACGGGAGTCGACCTCGCTGTACTGTCTGGCGGTCTAGTTTTTATCCTGCTTCTTGTCACGGCAATCGCACTGTATCGGAGAAACCGCGAACTTTTCTTCTGGTACGCCGTCTTTTTCCTCGGATTGTTGCCCGTCTCCCAAATTATTCCCATAACCACGTTGATGAACGACCGCTATCTGTACTTCCCGATGCTCGGCGCAGCACCGTTTTTCGGGTGGCTGATTTTTCGTACCTTGGCGCGCATCCAGGGTAGCCAGGTCGTTGCTACGGCAGTTGGTGCAGTCATAGTGGCTTCCTGTTTCGGTCTCAGCTATGCCAGGGGGCCGGTGTGGGAGAACGACCTGACACTATGGAGCGACGCGGCAGCAAAAGCTCCCAACCACCCGATTGCCCTGTACGGTAAAGCTCAAGCCCTTCAAAATTCGGGGAACCTCGAGGCGGCTCTCCCCCTGTACCTCCGCGTCCTGAGCCTCAATCCCAAACACCCTGACAGCTTGATTCACGTAGCTGCCCTGTTTCGCTCGAAAAACGACCCGGTTAAGGGGCGCCCCTACCTGCTCGAGCTCACTCGTTATTACCCTAATTTTTCCCGGGGTTTCCTGGACTTGGGTAACAACTACTACCTGACTGGTGAATTCGACGCTGCAGAAAAGGCGCTGCGCCAAGCTTTAGTACTGGAACCGAAATCGGCTGAAGCGATGACGCTTTTGGGGACACTGTATCTGAGGACTAAAAAGTTGGATGCTGCCAGGGAGTGTCTTGAGGGAGTGGTTTCGCTGGGGACGACAGACGCGAATATCGAGTACAATCTTGCCTGCGTGGAATCGCTAAGCGGAAGGTCTGCTAAGGCTCTCAAACATCTTCAAAACGCGGTGAGGCTGGGGTTTGTGAACACGGCTGAAATGGAGCGGGATCCTGATCTCGCTGCGGTACGGTCCCTTCCCGAGTTCATGAGCACCATACGTTCTCCGCGGTAATGGTTCCTCACAGCACACCATGGAAAATCGACAGTCCGAGCCGTACGGTCTTCAGTTGAACCGCGATCCGACTCCCGCCTGACGGGCCCTGTTCTTTTTTTGCCCGCCTTCCCACTTCGCATCCCAGTTGGATGACCCGCCGTACAATCTCCTCTTTATTTGGCGAGAGAACAGACAGCTTCCCAGAGCCGGAAACTGATGGTACCTTGCGGCATCTCGGAAAAGACGGGAGCATCGATCTTCTCTTGCGAGGTCACCTCTCCGGTCGTTGCAACAATTTGAGCCGAGAGCAGCTTCTCCAGTGGCTGGGGACAGTAGAATTCGGTTTCACTGACCACGGTGAACACATGCACATCGTCGACCTTCGAGATGATGCGAGTTCTTACCCTTTTGGTTGAGGGGGAGATGGTTTCGAGGCTAGACTTACTGTACTCGGCAGACAGTCGGGAGTCTGCCGGCCCGACCTGGGTCCACTCCTCGGCGTGTGCTGCTGCAGAGAACGATGCAAGGGCAATAACTGCCAGGATTCCGCGCATTACAACTACCTCCCTTTCAAGACCATTGTGCCGTGATCCAGGATTGCGCAGGACCAGCTGGGGACATTCTCACACGGCATGAGCTGCATTTAGCACCCAAGCCGTGTGTAACATCGCCTGTTACGTCTCCGGGTAGTCGGAGAGGGCAAGGAAGGTTTCTTTGAGCTCAAACCCGAAGATGGCGAACATCCTCTCGGCGAGTCGGGAGGTAAGCAGTGGAGGGTAAAGCGGCACGGCCAACCGGTAGATCAGGTCCAAAAGGCCGTCATGGGGGTTTTCCTCGAGAAACAGGGCACCATACTGCAAGACCGGCGCAAAAAGCAGCGCCTCCTCCATGATGGCGTCGTCCTCGCTAAAGTAAGGGAGGATCATCTCAAGCGAGAAGCAAAGGCCGGTGCCACCTGCGTCCTCGGAGATGCTCAGGAGCACTTCATCCTGCGGCGAGCCGTACTCCCGGGCCTCGGGGGAGAGGTCTCCTGCGGGGAGCACCAGCACTTTGCCGTGCACCGGGTCGATACCGTAGGGTGAGTTCCGCTTTTCCAGAAAGCGTTCCAGAGCCTGGTAGCTGCGGGCCTGCGATCTTCCCATCCCCCGGTAGAAGGCGGGACGGAACACATCACGCCGCAGGATCAGTTCCTCCAGCGGGATGAACTCCTGTTCGCCACCTGCAGGGCGCGCACTCCTGACCTCGGCATTGTTAACGACCAGTTTCAGGTGCGACATCTTGCGCTCGTCCTTGTCCTTTTTCATCTAACCTACGTCCCTCCGGGTGGCTCAACATCTCTAGATGTAATACACCCCTGAAGAGACGGGTGTCAAGCAATCCCTCAGGCGCCGGCAACCACGCGGCCGTCGCGGATATGGATGGTCCTGTCCGCGAAGTCGCAGTTCTCCGGATTGTGGGTCACCATGACGATGGTCTGCCCTTCTTCGTTGAGCGCCCGGAACAGGTTCATCATCTCCAGGCTGGTTTTCGAGTCCAGGTTCCCAGTGGGCTCGTCGGCGAAGAGGATCTCCGGCCGGTTCACCACCGCACGCGCGATGGCGACCCGCTCCTGCTCGCCTCCCGAAAGGGCGTTGGGGAGCCGATCGGCCTTGGCACCCAGCCCGATGCGCTCCAAAGCCTCCCGGGCAGCAGCCACTTTTTCCCCCTTTTTCAAGGGGGCGATGGCCAGCGGCAGCATGACGTTCTCCAGCGCCGTCAGGTACGGAATCAGGTTGAAGGACTGGAACACGAAGCCGAGCCTCTGGCTGCGAAAATCGGCGCGTTTTTCACTGGAGAGCGCATAGAGATCGACCCCCGCCATCTGCACCGAGCCTTGAGAGGGGTGATTCAACCCGCCCAGCACCGAAAGGAGTGTGCTTTTGCCGGAGCCCGACTGCCCCATGATGGTGATGAATTCACCTGATTCGATACTGACGTCGACACCCTTGAGCGCCTCGACGGTCTCGTCGCCGCTTTGGTAGCTTTTTGCCAGGTTGCGTACTTCGATTAAAGCCATGGTAAGGTCCTCTTAAAACCGGAAGTCAGCCGGTCCACTTCGTGGTTCGTGCAATCCGGCTGGTCCGGAAATTTCGTTACAGTGCCCTGAGCGCCTCGGTCGGGTCCATCTTGCTTGCGTGCAGCGCCGGATAGAGGCTCGCCAGGAGCGCCAGGGTGAGCGAAAGCCCCAGCGAACCGAAGGCCACCAGGCTGTCCCAGACCAGCGCCACCTGCTTCCCTTCCGCCATGAAGGGGAGCGCGATGCGTGCCCCGCCAAGTCCCGCCCCAAAGCCGAGCAGGCCCGCCAGAAGCCCCACCACCGTCGCCTCCAGGAGGATGATGCGCATGATGTGACTCTTTCTGAACCCGATGGCGCGGAACACGCCGATCTCGGTGGTGCGCTCGTTCACGCTCCCCATCATGGTGATGAAGACGATGAGCGAACCGATGAAGACCACCACGCCGGCCATGGCGTACGAGAAGCGGCGGAACTGGTCCAGCGCCTTGAGTCTCCCTTCCACCACCTGCTGGATCGCGCTCACCTTGGCCTCAGGGAGCTTCTCCGCGATCTGCAAGACCATGTCGCCGATCGGGCACCCCGAGCAGAGCGCTGCCACCTCCACGAGGTTCAGTCGTCCCACCTTGCCCAAAAGCCGCTGGGCTACCGGAAGCTGCGCGAAAACCAAAGAGTCGTCCTGGCTGCCAGTCTGATCCAAGACGCCGGTTACCTTGAAGCTCTCTCCCTTTATCTGCACCGAGTCGCCAGTCATCACGTTAAGGACTTTGGCGGCTTCGCTACCCAAGAGGAGCTCGTGTTCGCCCTTGGGCGCCTCGCCGAAAAGCTTCCACCACTGCTTAAGCTTCAGTTCCTTGTCGAATTGTACCCCGACCAGCAGCACCGGGTGCCCGGCAATCTGCACTCCACCCAGCACCTTGGGGGCCACCGCCGAGATGTTCTTGCCGTTTTTAATGGTGGAGATCTTGGCCAGGTCCGACTCGAGGATCTCCTTTTGGTCGAAGCTCACACCGCCCAGGCTGATCCCGCCATAGTTCATGGAGAGCCCGTTTTGCTGCGGAGTGATCAGGATGTTGGCCCCAAACTCGTCCATCTTGCGTTCGATGTCGCCGGACATCGACTTAGTGAGCGTGACCAGGGTGACGATGGTGGCGATCCCCACGGTAAGGCCAATGGTGAGAAACGCCATCTTCGCCTTGCGCCGTCTCAGGTTATTGAAAGAGATGTTGTGCAGTTTCATAAGAGGATTGTTCCTTGAGCTACAAACTGATTACCGGCTGATAGCCAAGACCGAATTAGAAGAACCTGCCACCCGTCTTAAGATCGGCCACGCTGATGGTCACGCTCTTGGCATCCACCTTGGCCGGCAGGTACGAGGGGTTGCAACCGCCGCCGGAGGCCGCACCGATACGGTTGATAGCAAACTTCTGGTTGCAGTTTTTGCACTTCATCTGGTCCCCGGCCTGCTCGTAACCCTTTTTCTCTTTGAAGCAAACGTCGCAGGCGTCGAAGGCGGTGTGCAACTGACCATCGCTCCCTTTCACGATGAAGAAGGCGAGATCCTTGCCGCCATCCGAGATTCTGTAGAAGTGGGCGTTGCCGTCACTCACCTTGGCAACCGGGATAGTGACCACCCCATTGGCCGGCTTCACCTTCTCGAATTTCCCCATGCCCGGGAGGCTGAATCCGAAGGCAGCCGTCACCAGCGCCAGCACCGCAGCCCCGATCGCCAAACCAATCTTCACGCCGTTTTTCTTGTTTTCCATGCCCCTACTCCTTGTTGTGTGATGACCTTTGTCGCTATGTCGTCAGTGAGTGAAAATCCAGAAAAGACCCAGTCCCCAGTCCCTGCCGTTACGCCGTTACTTCCCTTTACACCCATCACCGCCACAGCAGCCTCCCGTTGCAGCACTCTGCTTACCGACATCCCTCCCCACCAGTTTCCTGAACTGGTCCGGGGTGAGAACCGTCTGGACGGTGCTCGCGTAGCCGGTTGCCGCGACCTTCTGGGCCAGGCGCTCCGGGGCGACCTGCTTCGAATCGTAGCCGGCTATGACCCAGCCTCCGGCCAGGTCCACCTCGGTAGCTGCCACACCGCGCTCAGTCTGCAGTGCCTTGGAAACCTTAGAGATGCAGGCGCCGCAGGTCATCCCGGTGGTCTTCAGAACCACTACCGAATCGGCCGTGGCACCGATGCGCACGAAAAAGGCACAGACACCCAGGATGACCAGGACCACCAGCAGCAGGCAGGAATTGAGGATTTTGTTGTTCATGGTTTCTCCCCAGAAGCGGCCTCTTGCCGCATTCGACCGGCGCCACCAACCGGCGCACCCTGTCCGTTTTACAAGGAGCGTGCCACGACCTCATGAGAGCTGTAACCGCATGATATTGTTTTTCTCCGTGAAAATACCAGCAGTTTTCGCTATAGGAGTTGGAGAATATCCAGCAGCAATTCGTAGGATTTTCCACACCCCCCGTTGTGCTTGAGCTGCGCACGACATGCCCCACAATGAACAACGAAGGGGACTGGCACCTGCGGAGTCAGTTCCCACGCACTCCGGTAGGGCAAGATCCAGCTCGAAAAAAATCCCATGCGGCCGACGACGGCGACATGGGATTTTTTTTGTTCCTGCGGGAATCGCGAACCAGTTTTTTCAAGAGTGCCGAATTACTTCACGGTGTACCAGAACTTCGCGGAGCGGGTCTTGCCATCTTTGAGCTGGAACTTGGTCATGACGCCGTACTTCCCTTTCTTCGACAGGTCGAAGAAGGCGCCGAACTCGCCGTGCATCGCCATCAGGTCCTTGGTCTGCTCGCCCTTGTCCGGAGCAATCACCTTGAGTTTCGCCTCCCCTTCGGTGAGCGCCTTGCCGGTCTTGGCATCTTTGAAAATCACCGCGATGTAGTGGCTTTCGCCTTTTTGCAGCGGCATCTCCATCTTCATAGCCTTCATGGCTTCCTTGGCACCCTGGATCTTGAAGCTCACCTTGACGCCTTCCACCACCTCTTCATGCGCCATGCCCGAGGCGTGACTCGAGTGGTCCATGTCCATACCGCTGTGATCCATAGCCAGTGCCGGAGCCGATAGTGCAAGGCAGGATGCCGCCAGAATGAGGGCCAGTTTCTTCATGTTGTTTCTCCTTTGGGTGAGTGTGATCTGTCTCATTGCCTTGATGGAAAATGGCAGAGCCAAATTTAGTCTGTCATAGTGCCAGTTGGTCGATGCACAGCCAGAGAATTGTGCCAAAGCACCTAGAGTTGTCAACACAAAGAGCCGCCACTCCCACAAAGAAGTGCCGGCCCTTATGTTCTTCATTGTCAATTGTCAACTATCCATCGTCAATTACAGCTCCTAGTGTTTCATCCCCGAGTACTTCAGCTTCCCTTTCTTCAGGTCATGAATCTTCATCAGCACGAAGATGACCGGGGTCATGATGAGTACGTGCACCGCGGAGGAAATCATCCCGCCGATCATAGGCGCGGCGATCGGCTTCATGACGTCGGCACCGGTGCCCGAGGACCACATGATGGGGACCAGGCCGATAAGCGCCACAGCGACCGTCATCAGCTTGGGACGCAGCCTCAATACCGCACCCTCGAAGGTGGCGTCGTAGATGTCCTGTTCGGTGACCGGCCCCTTCAGGAGTCGCTTGTCCAGCGCCTCGTGCAGGTAGATGACCATGACCACGCCGGTCTCCACCGCGATGCCGTAGAGTGCGATGAAGCCGACCCAGACGGCCACCGACATGTTGTAGCCCAACAGCTTCACCAGATACACCCCGCCCACCAGCGCAAAGGGGACCGAGAGCATGACCATGCTCGCCTCCAGCGCCGAGTGGAAGGTGAAGTAGAGCAGGATGAAGATGATGAAGAGTCCCGCCGGCACCAGGAGCTGCAGCCTTGCCTTGGCGCGCACCTGGTTCTCCCACTGGCCGGACCAGGCGACGTAGTAGCCCGGCGGCAGCTTCAGCTGCTTCTCCAGGACCGTCTTCGCCTCGCCCACGAAACCGCCCATGTCGCGGCCACGCACGTTGAGGAACACGATGGAGCGCAACAGGCCCCCCTCCGAGTTGATCTCCGGCGCGCCGGTCGACATCTTCAGTTTGGTCACCAGGGAGAGCGGCACCTGGACCGGAGCCCCGTCGGCCCCCATGCCCGAGATGAGCATGCGCCGGATCGAGTCGATGTTGTCGCGGTAGTCGCGCAGGTAGCGCAGCCGGATCGGGAAGCGGTTGCGGCCGTCCACCGTGGTGGAGAGCATCTCGCCCCCGAGTGCCGTGCTGATCACATCCTGGATGTCCCCCACCTTGACGCCGTAGCGCGCCGCAGCCTCGCGGTCGATATCGATGTCCAGGTAGTAGCCGCCGGTGACCCGCTCGGCAACCACGTCCGCTGCCCCCGGGACTGTCTTCAGGATCCCCTCCGCCTGCACCGCCAGGTCCTTCAGAACGTTCAGGTCGTTGCCGAAGATCTTCACGCCGAGGTCGGTACGCACGCCGGTGGAGAGCATGTTGATCCGGTTGATGATCGGCTGGGTCCAGCCGTTACGCACCCCGATCTGCTGCAGCTTGCCGTCCAGCTCGCTAACGATGTCCGCCTTGGTGATCCCCGGACGCCACTTCGCCTTGTCTTTCAGGATGATGATGCTCTCGAACATGGAGACCGGCGCGGGGTCGGTGGAGGTCTCGGCGCGGCCCACCTTGCCGAGCACGTGTTCCACCTCGGGAACGCTCATGATGACCTTGTCCTGCACCTGGATGAGACGTTTCGCCTCGTTGATGGAAACGTTGGGGAGCGTGACCGGCATGTAGAGGAGACTCCCCTCGTCCAGGGGCGGCATGAACTCGCTACCGATGCTCATGAACATCGGAATGGCGATGGCGAGGGCCACCAGGTTCAGGAAGATGGTGGTCTTCTTCCACTTGAGCACCCAGCGGATCACCGGCGAGTAGAGCTTGATGAAGAAGGTAGAGACCGGGTTGGCGCTCTCCGGCGGCATCTTGCCCCTCATGAAGAAGTACATGAGCACCGGCACCAGCGTAATGGCGATGAAGGCGCTCCCCATCATCGAGAAGGTCTTGGTGAAGGCCAGCGGATGGAAGAGCTTTCCTTCCTGCCCTTCCAAAAGGAATACCGGCACGAAGGAGAGGATGATGATGGCCAGCGAGAAGAAGATGGCGCGTCCCACCTGCTTGGCGCTGTTGATGATCACCTCGAGGCGCTTTTCCTTGCGCTCCTCCTCGGGCATCTCGGAGAGGTGCCGGTAGCAGTTCTCCACCATGATGACCCCGGCATCCACCAGAACGCCGATGGCGATGGCGATCCCTCCCAGGCTCATGATGTTCGAGGTGACCCCCATGAGCTTCATGGTGATAAACGACATGAGCACCGCGATGGGGAGGGTGAGCACGATGACCAGGGCACTCTGGAAGTGCAAGAGGAAAACCAGGATCACCAGCGAGACCACGATCGACTCTTCGGTGAGTGCGTGCTTCAGGGTCTCGATGGCGCGCTCGATCAGGTCGCTGCGGTCGTAGGAGACCTTGATCTCAACGCCCGGCGGGAGCCCCTTCTGCAGCGAGACGATCTTCTCCTTCACCCGGTCGATGACATCCTTGGCATTTTCGCCGTAACGCATGACCACGATGCCGCCGACCGCCTCGCCATCGCCGTTTTTATCGAGCATCCCGCGCCGGATGGCGCCACCCATCTGCACCGTGCCGAGGTTCTTCACGTAGATCGGCGTGCCGCGCATGTCGGCTCCGACCACGATATCTTCGAGATCCTTGGGCGACTTCACGTACCCCTTGCCGCGGATCAGGTACTCGGCGTCGGCGTGCTCCAGGAGCCGCCCCCCCACGTCGTTATTGGAACGCTTGATGGCCTCCATCACCTGCCCCGCGGTCACCTTGTAGGCGAACAGGCGGTTGGGATCGAGGTCGATCTGGTACTCACGCACGAAGCCGCCGATGGAGGCCACCTCCGCGACGCCCGGGACCGTGTTCAGCTGGTAGCGCACGAACCAGTCCTGCAGCGTGCGCAGCTGTTCCAGGTCGTACCCTTTCCCTTCGATGGTGTACCAGAAGACGTGTCCGACGCCCGTGCCATCGGGACCGAGCGTCGGCACAACACCCGGCGGCAAGAGCGATGCCGCGTAGTTCAGGCGCTCGAGGACGCGGGTGCGGGCCCAGTAGATGTCCGCCTTGTCCTCGAAGATCACGTAGATCATGGAGAAGCCGAAGGCCGAGGAGGCGCGTACCGCGCGTACCTGGGGGAGTCCTTGCAGGTTGACCGCCAAGGGGTAAGTGACCTGGTCTTCCACCACCTGCGGCGAGCGGCCGGGGTAGTCGGTGAAGACGATGACCTGGTTGTCCGAGAGGTCGGGGATGGCATCCACCGGCGTCTTGTAGACCGACCAGACGCCCCAGGCGATGATCAGTGCAAAGAGCATCAGGACGACCACGCGGTTCCTGGCGGAATATTCGATTATTTTCTCGATCATGGAGAACCCTTAAATCCTGAAATCAGACCGTTTCATTACATCTTCATATCATCCATGCTGAGGCCGCCGCCCTTTTTGGGTGCCGGCGCTCCCGGTGCTGCCGGAGCGGGCTGCCCGGCCGGGGCCGGGGCCGCAGGGGTATGCCCTTCGTGGCCGCTGCCGCCCTTGAGCTGGCTCTCCGAGTCGATCAGGTAGCCGCCGGTCGCCGCCACCTTCTCGCCCTGGCTCAGCCCCGAGAGGATCTGCACGTTCTCCCCGACCCGCGCCCCGACCTTCACGTCGCGCGGCTCGAACATCCCCGCATCCTTCTCCACCCAGACCACCTGGCGCGTCCCGGTGTCCATCACCGCCGAGGCGGGTACCGCAAGCCCGGTTCCCAGCGGCGACTTGATGATGGCGTTGACGAACATGTCCGGCTTTAACTTGAGCCCGGGGTTTGCAAGCTCCACGCGCACCTTTACGGTCCGGGTCTTCGGGTCGAGGAAGGGATAGATGAAGCTCACCCGGCCGGAAAACGTCTTGCCCGGATAGGACTGGGACTGGATCGCCACCGACTGCCCCAGCTTCACAAAGGAGAACTCGTTCTCGTAGACCTCGACCTCGACCCAGACGGTGGAGAGATCGGCGATGGCAAAGAGCGGGTCGCCCATGTTCACGTACTGCCCTTCCTGGACGATCTTCTCGATGACGATGCCGGAGAGCGGCGTATAGACGGGGATCCTGATGTTCGGCTCGCCTGATTTCTCCAGGCTGGCGATCTGCTCGTCCTTCACCCCCAACAGTTTCAGGCGCTGGCGTGCCGAGCTCACCAGGCCGTCACCGCCGTGCGAGATGGACTGGATCGGGGAGTTCTTCAGCTGTTCGCGGCTCTTGAGCGCGAGGAGGTATTCCTGCTGCGCGGCCACCAGGTCCGGCGAATAGACGTCGGCTACCGGTTTCCCCTTCGAGACGTAGGAGCCGACCGTGTTCACCCTGAGGTGATCGATACGCCCGGCCACCCAGGCTGTTACCTTGGCCTGGCGGGCCTGGTCGTACTGCACGATCCCCGTGGCCGTAATCTCCTTGGCGAGCGGCACCTTGCCGACCTCCACGGTGGCCACATTGGCCATCAGGCGCTGGGTCGGAGAGAGCGAAACATGGGAGAGCATCTCCTGTTCCTTGGCACTCGCCGCCCCTTCCGCAGGAGCCACCTTCTTGATGAGCTGCATCCCACAGATGGGGCAGGTCCCCGGCTTGTCCTTGATGATGAAGGGGTGCATGGCGCAGGTGTAGAGCTCCTGGCTCTGCGTCGCCGCTGCCTTGGTCTTCTGGTCGGCGCCGTGTTTCTGGTGCCAGAACCAGTACCCGCCACCGGCCGCCGCGGCCAGCAGGATCACCACTACGGGAATTGCCACCTTGTTGTTCACGCTCATCCGCTCGCTCCTGGAACGAGGACCGCTGGTCCTCGGGTCATTGTCGGTACTGTGGGAAAGACGTCAGGTCTTACTGATGTTCTCCGCCGTGGTTCAGATGTTCTCCGTGGCTGGCGCCCTTGGGTTGCTCCGCTGCGGGCGGCTGTTCTTGCTGGCTCACGCCGCCCAGGCTCCCCCCGACCAGCGCCTCCAGTTGCGCCTTCTTCATCTGGAAATCGGCGATCGAGTCGTAGTATTGGTGCTCGAAGTTGTAGAGGCTCACCCGGCTGTCCAACAGGGTGAGAAAGTCCACCTTGTTCACCCGGTAGCCGATGGTCGCCGACTCCAGCGCCTGCTCGGCCTGCGGGATGATGCCGTTTTTGTAGAGGTCAACCAGGCTGCGCCGGCGCTCCATCTGGGACAAGAGCTCGGCGATTCCCGACGAGATGCTGTTGCGGGTAGCGTTCATCTCCTCGGTCGCCATGGTCACCTCGGAATTCGCCTCGGCCACCATCGCCTGGCGCCGCTCCTTGCGAACCGGCAGGTTGAAAGTCACCCCCAGGGAGTACATGTCGGAGCCGTCGCTCCCCATGGCCGGTTGGCGCTGCATGTATTCGAAGGATACGTTGAAGTCGGGGTAGGATTCCTTGCGGGCCAGCGCCTCGGCACCGCGCCCCTTGAGGATCTGGGAGGCCAGCCCCTTGAGCGCCGGCCGGTTCTCTTCGGCAAGCTTCATAAGCTCCGGTGTCTTGGGAACCTCCTGATCGATACCGAATTCCGGAATTTCGCCCACCGGGGTGTCGGCCGGGCGGTATAGCAGTGCGTTCAGCGCGATGACCTGGCTTCTGCGCTGCTGCTCCAGGGTGATCTTCATGTCGAGCATCTTGGAGCGCTCCAACTGCGCCTTGAAGATGTCCTGCTGGGCCCCCTTCCCCACCGAGTACTTTGTTTCGGCAAGCGTGATGAAGGTGTCCATGATGTCAATGTTCTTCTGCAAAAGGTGCAGCTCGTGGTCCACCGAGCCTATCTGGTAGTAGGCCTCCTTCACCATCCGGGTGATTTCCAGCCGGCGCTCGGCATGGGCGAAGTGCTGCGCCTCGGCCTCGTGCAGCGCCACCTCCTCGCGCAGTGTGGTCTTCCCGAAGTAGGGAATCTGCTGCGAGATCCCGATCACCTTCTGGGTCATGGAGTCGCGGGTGAAGTTGAGCGGATCCGTGACGATGCCGTTTTGGATCTTCAGCATGAGCATCGGATCTTCCCAGCTGCCGGCCTGCTTCACTCGGCTCTTGAACATCTCCCAGCGCGAGGCCGAGGCCTTCAGTTCCGGGTTTCCGGTCAGCGCTGTGTCGATCAGCTGGTTCAGATTTTCAGTACGGGGAGTGTGGGGGTCGGCAGCCTGGACGGGCCAGGCGGCGAGCAGAGCAATGAGAAGGGCAGTTGAAACAAACCGGGCGTGCATGGTGACTCCAGGAGAGTGCTTTTAATTAGGAGACAAAGGAGCAATCGTCGTGCCAGGAGCTATCTATCTGAAAATACGAACCGATACAGCCAGCCCGCTCACATTAAGCAGAATATCCTACCGAAGGCTGTTGGATATTCCACAACGAGAGGTGCCAGGAAAACCCTGTTCGCTACTCCTCGGTTTCCGGGGTGACCGGGAGTCGGACCAGGAATGTGGCCCCCTCTCCAGACCCGCCGTCAACCTCGATGGTCCCGCCGTGCCCCTCGATGATCTTCTTGGTGATGGAGAGCCCCAACCCGGTGCCGTTTCCCTTGGTGGTGAAAAACGGCTCGAAGAGCCGCGCCACGGCGTCAGGTGCGATGCCGGCGCCGCTGTCTGTAAAGGCTATCTCCAGGTACCCCTTATCCGGAACGGCGCGTGTTGCCAGACGCACGGTGCCCCCGGCCGGAGAGGCCTGGATGGCGTTCAGGATGATGTTCAAAAATGCCTGGCGCAGTTTCTCGGCGTCCCCGACAAAGGGGGGCAGCGGTGCCGGTTGCAGTTCCAGGTTGATCTTGCTCTGGCGGGCCTGGGCGGAGAGCAGCGTCACCATGTTCGCCAGTTCTTCATTGATATCACAAGCCTTTTTACTCTTCGGCTCCGGCCGGGCCATCTTGAGGAAATCTTCCACCACCCGGTTTAGCCGGTCCGATTCCTTGATCAGGATCTCGAGGAACTCGGCACGGCTCGCCACGGGCATCTTTTCGTCCATCATGATTTCAGCGGTCCCTCTGATGGAGGCAAGCGGGTTGCGGATTTCGTGGGCGAGGATGGCAGACAGTTCACCCAGGGCCGAGAGCCGCTCCGCCCGGCGTAACTGCTCTTCTATCCTGATGATGAGCTCCGACTGGGTCTGCAGTTTCTGGTAGGACTCCTCGAGCCCCTTGGCAGTCTCCTCGAGTTGGGCACGGCGTGCCGCCTCCTGCTGGGAGAGAAAGCCGGTGATCCCCCCCACCACGTTGTAGAGCACCACCTCGAGGTACTTCTCCATCTCCATAGCGATGTGCCCGCCCCACTGGAACAAGATGTGGGGAGCGTAGCAAACCGTCACCAGAAGGGCGCAACCGATGCCGCCGCGAAACCCGAACCAGAAGGCCGAAAGGATAATCGGGATGTAGTAGAGGCGCTGGAAGATGTCGTGCAGCATGGCGAGCCTAAGTGGCGTCGTATAGTGCAGCAGGCTGATCCCCACCACGCAGACCACCAAGGTAACGATCTTCAGTATGTCGGACTTCTTCATGTGACTCCGGGTGCTGTCTTTTTTAATCTTGTACCTTCTGGTTTATATACCAACTCTTCGGCAAATCGCTAGTGGTTTCCAGTATTTTTACGTTCGACCGGTTCGCTCCGACAGCACCTAAGGAAATCCCCTCGCCCTCTGGGAGAGGGGCAGGGGTGAGGGCGCTGACAGCAAGGGAAAAGAACGGGTTGCCAACAAAGTCACCTGAGCGCCAAAAGAAACGGGGAAATACCGGTCATGCCAGCACTCCCCCGTATTTATATTCACCTGTTGCTTTCCCGCGGGTTCCGCGCGCCTGCAGTTACCCTTTCAGCGCCTGGCGCAGCATGTAGGGGAGTATCCCGCCATTTTGGAAGTATTCGAGTTCGTTCGGGGTATCGATCCTGACCCGGACGGTGAAGGAGCGGCTGCCGCCGTCGGCGGAGCGGGCCTGCACCTCGAGGGTACCGCCAACGCCAAGCTGGGTGATGCCGGCGATGTCGAAGGTTTCGGTACCGGAAATGCCCAGAGATGCAGCGGATTCGCCGGGAAGGAACTGCAGCGGGAGAATTCCCATCCCCACCAGGTTGGAACGGTGGATCCGCTCGAAGCTCTCCGCGATGACCGCCTTGACCCCGAGGAGCCTGGTCCCTTTGGCGGCCCAGTCGCGCGAGGAACCGGTGCCGTACTCCTTGCCGGCGATCACCACGAGTGGAATCCCTTCCTGGGCGTAGCGCATCGCCGCATCGTAGATCGGGAGCTGGTCCCCGGTTGCCGCGCCCGCCTGGAAGTGTACGGTGACGCCGCCTTCAACCCCCGGCACCAGCTTGTTGCGGATGCGGATGTTGGCGAAGGTCCCGCGCATCATCACCTCGTGGTTGCCGCGCCGCGCCCCGTAGGAGTTGAATTCCTCGGGCGGCACGCCCAGCGAGACCAGGTATTTCCCCGCCGGACTGTTCTTCCCTATGGAGCCTGCCGGGGAGATATGGTCGGTGGTGACCGAGTCGCCCAGCAGGGCGAGGGCGCGTGCGCCGGCGATGTCGGCCAGCGGCTCCGGTTCCGCACCGACCTCGGCGAGAAATGGCGGTTCCTTCAGGTAGGTGGAGTCCGCCTGCCACTCGTAGATTTCCCCGGTCGGGGTCTCCAGGGCGCTCCAGAGCGGGTCCCCGGCGAAGACCTCCCCGTAGTTCTTCTGGAACTGGGCCGGAGTCACAAAGCGCGCCACCAGTTCGGCCACTTCCCGGTCGTCGGGCAGAATGTCCTTCAGGAAGACCGGTTCTCCGCCGGTGTCTATCCCCAAAGGCTCCTTCCCGAGGTCCATGGCGATGTTGCCGGCCAGGGCGTAGGCCACCACGAGGGGGGGCGAGGCCAGGTAGTTCGCCTTCACCTGGCTGTTGATGCGCCCCTCGAAGTTGCGGTTGCCCGAGAGGACCGAGGCGACGCAGAGGTCACCCGCGCTCACCGCCTCGGCGACATGATCCGGCAGGGGGCCCGAGTTACCGATGCAGGTGGTGCAGCCGTAGCCGACCAGGTGGAAACGCAGGGCCTCCAGGTAGGACATGAGCCCTGAAGCCTCCAGGTAATCGGTGACCACCTTTGAGCCCGGCGCGAGGCTCGTCTTCACCCAGGGCTTCACCTGCAGGCCGCGCCGCACCGCGTTCCGTGCCAGGAGGCCGGCGGCGAAGAGCACCGAGGGGTTCGAAGTGTTGGTGCAGCTGGTGATGGCGGCGATGACCACCGAGCCGTGGGTCAGCTGGTAGCGGGCGCCGTCGGGCTGGGTCACCACCACCCGCCCCGCCCCCGGTTCGAGGGCTGCGAGTTCGGGAGAGAGCGGGTCGGAGCCGCGGGCTATGGCGGCGCCGGCACCGGCCAGGCGTGTCAGGTCCTTCTCGAATGCACTCGCCACCTGGCTTAAGGGGACCCGGTCCTGCGGGCGCGACGGCCCGGCCAGGCTCGGCTCCACGTCGCCCAGGTCGAGCTCTAAGACCGACGAGTAGCTCGCCTCGGGCTGCCCCGGCTCGTGCCAGAGCCCCTGGTCTCGGTAGTACGCCTCGACGAGGCTGGTCAGGCTCTCCCGCCCGGTGAGTTTCAGGTACTCGATGGTCTGCTGGTCCACCGGGAAGACCCCGATGGTCGCGCCGTACTCGGGGGACATGTTGCCGATGGTGGCGCGATCGGCCACCGGGAGCTCCGCCACACCCGGGCCGAAGAATTCGACGAAGCTTCCTACCACCCCGTGTTTCCTGAGCATCTGGGTCGCCGTGAGCACCAGGTCGGTCGCCGTGACCCCGGGCTTAAGTCGCCCGGAGAGCCGGAAGCCCACCACCTGCGGGATCAGCATTGAGCAGGGCTGGCCCAGAAGCGCCGCCTCGGCCTCGATCCCGCCGACACCCCAGCCGACGACCCCAAGGCCGTTGATCATGGTGGTGTGCGAATCGGTGCCGATCACGGTGTCCGGGTAGATGAGGGGATCGCTGCCGCTTTGCTCGAGCGCCATGGTAACCCGCGAGAGGTACTCGAGGTTCACCTGGTGGCAGATGCCGGTCGCCGGCGGCACCACGCTGAAGTTCCGGAAGGCCCCCTGCCCCCAGCGCAGGAACTGGTAGCGCTCGTGGTTTCGGTGGTAGTCGAGCTGCGCGTTCTCCGCGAGGGCGAGCGTGGTCCCGAAACGGTCCACCTGCACCGAGTGGTCGATAACCAGGTCCGCCGGCTGCAGCGGGTTGATGCGCGCCGGATCCCCACCCAGCCGCTTGAGCGCGCCGCGCATGGCAGCCAGGTCGGCCACCGCGGGAACGCCGGTGAAATCCTGCAACAGCACCCGCGCCGGCATGAACTGGATCTCCCGATCCGGCGTCGCCTGGGGATCCCAATCGGCCAGCGCCTCGATATCCTCCCGCTTCACGGTTACGCCGTCCTCGCGGCGCAGCAGGTTTTCCAGCAGGATCTTCAGGGAGAAGGGGAGCCGGGAGAGGTCCTTGCCGGATTTCCGGGCGAAGGCGGCCAGGGAGTAGTAACGGTGTACCACTCCACCGACCAGCAGGCTGCGTTCGGTGTCAAAGCTGTTCAGGTTGGTTTGCGTCATGTCATTACCTCGTGGTGATGGTCTTTCTCGTAGCTGGCAGGCCCGAATCCGGGCCGGGCGAGATGATAGATGGGTGATTCCGGCAGGCGGGAGTTTACTCGTCGACCCAGCTTATGCAGGAGACCGGGCAGAGATCGATCGCCTGGCTCTGGATCTCCTCTTCGGAGGCTCCGGCCGGATCGTAGCACTCCGCCTTGCGGTGCGAGTCGAAGCGGAACACCTGCGGGCAGTTGGTCTTGCAGATGCCGCAGCTTATGCATTCGTCCTTGTCAACCCATGGTTTCCTTGCCATGGTGCGTCCCCCTTTCTGCTCCGTATCGCCAGCACTTGACCGCGGGTGTTCCCTGCGTTATGGTGGTGCCGGCTCGCGGCGGCCCGCTGGTACCGGGACCTCGAAGCTGTCCCGGTGCTCAGTCATTCTGAAGACTTCAGCATATAGGCAAATGGGCTGCCGTCAACCGAAAGGGACTGTTTTTTTGTACTCATCGGACCGGCCGCACTAGTCATAAAGCGCCTTTGTTCCTTGCTGTTTTGTTAACCGTGACCAACCCTTCAGCACCTGGGGCTCCCTTCATTCAGGTACCCCCTTCCGTCACGCTATCAGGTGCACTGTCAGGTCCAGATCGCGAACGCCTGGAAGCATCGGGAGTGTGCGGCAGCAAACAAGGAGTCTTAAATGGAAGGATCCCTTCCCGCCTACTATAGTGTCGGTTCCGGAACTGCCGTGGTGCTCTTGCACTGCACCCTCAGCTCGAAAAGCCAGTGGCGCGCCCTGTGCGGGATGCTGGAGAAAAAGTACCGGGTGATCGCGGTGGACCTCTACGGCTACGGCGAAACCGGGATGCCGGAACAGACCGACAACTACACCCTCTTGAACGAGGCCGAACTGGTGGACCGGCTGCTTAAGAACCTGCTGGCACCGGACGAAGCCTTTCACCTGGTCGGGCACTCCTATGGTGGCGCCGTCGCCCTGCGTTTCGCCTACCAGTTCCCCAAGCGCGTTCGTACCCTCACCATCTTCGAACCGGTTGCCTTCCACCTTTTGGATGCCGGCGACCCCGGTGCGACGCCGGTTCAGGAGATGATGACCGAACTGGCCCGGCTGCTGGAACAAGGCGAACCGGCACAGGCCGCGGCAACCTTCCTCGATTACTGGAGCACACCCGGATCGTTCGCCAACTTCCCGCCCCGGGTGCAGCAGGACTTCGCCCGCAGAACGGACAAGCTCGCCCTCGACTTCCTGGCCCTCACCCGGACTCCCCTCACCCTTACCGATTACAGCCAACTCGCCATGCCGGTCACCGTGCTCGCCGGAACCCAAAGTCCGCTTCCCGCCCAGCGCGTCGCCCAGGAGCTGGCCAAGAGCCTCCCAACCTGTCGTTTGCAGTTCGTGGAGACTGGGCACATGGGCCCGGTGAGTCATCCGGACCTGGTAAACCCGCTCATCGCCACAAGCTTCGACCGCGACACCACGAGCCCCCCGTGCTGCGCCTCCCTCTAGCTTCCAACGCCCCCTGCCACGCCTGACGCCTGACGCCTAGCATCCGGTTGCCCCGCGCCCTTACCCTTCCTGCCAAATTTTCTTTGATGTCCCCGCTCCCCGGGCGGCAGCCCACCGGAAACCCTGACGCTACAGACCCAGCCGTGGCGGCCCCGGGCGCCCGCCCTTGACTTTCTTTCAAAATCCCACAAAATCATTAACTGTTCCTCATCTCGTTCCAATTAGAAGGAGCTGCCATGAAGAGTAGTAAGGCGTGCGGTGTCTGCCCGGATACCCCCTTTTCTGCAACCTTTGCCGGGTCCGGACCGGTGTTCGAGGTCGACCGCTGGGTGCTGCGCGCGTTCTTGAAGGGGATGGGGTCCCCGCGCATCGGGGTAAGGCTGTGGGACGGGGAATGGGCGTCAGGGGACCCGGAGTCGGCGCACCAGCTGTTGATCCGGAGTCGGCGCTCACTCTTAAGGCTCGTGGCCAACCCCCTTTTATGTTTCGGCGACGACTTCAGTGCCGGAACACTCGAGGTTGAGGGTGACCTGGTGGGCTTTCTCGAGGAGATTTACCGGGCGCTGGCGCAGCCGGGTGAGCTGCGGCGCCGCTACGGGCGGCTGTCGCGGCTCAGCAGGTCCTGGTGGGGCAACTCCCTTACCGGCTCACGCCAGAACATCCAGCACCACTACGACTTAGGCAACGACTTCTACCGGCTCTGGCTGGACGACGAGATGCTCTACACCTGCGCCTACTTCCCCGAGTTCGGAGTCACCCTGGAGCAGGCCCAGGCCGCGAAGATGGAGCTTATCTGCCGCAAGCTGCGCCTCAAGGGGGGCGAGCGCGTGGTTGAGGCAGGCTGCGGCTGGGGCGGTCTGGCCCGCTACATGGCCAAAAACTACGGCGCCCGGGTGCGGGCCTTCAACATATCCGCCGAGCAGGTCGCCTACGCCCGCGAGCGTGCCCGCCGCGAAGGGATCTCCGGCGTCGAGTACCTGGAAGACGACTACCGCAACATCTCTGGGGAGTGCGACGTCTTCGTTTCGGTGGGGATGCTGGAGCACGTAGGCCCCAATAACTACCGCAGGCTGGGCGGGGTCATCGACCGGGTGCTCTCCCGAAGCGGCGTGGGGCTCATTCACAGCATCGGCCAGGACGTGGCGCAGCCGATGAGCGACTGGCTGGAGAAGCGGATCTTCCCGGGGAGCTACACCCCGACCCCGCGGGAGATGATGGAGATCTTCGAGCCCTGGGGGTTCAGCGTCCTCGACCTCGAGAACCTGCGCCTGCACTACGCGCGAACCTTGACGCACTGGCTGCGGCGCTTCGAGGCGCACGCGGCTGAGGTGGAGCAGAACTTCGACGCCAATTTCGTCCGGGCCTGGCGCCTGTACCTGTGCGGCTCCATCGCCAGCTTCGAAACCGGGACCCTGCAGCTTTACCAGGTACTCTTCTCGCGCCAGGGGAACAACGAGATCCCCTGGACCCGCCAGCACCTCATGGACCCGGAAGGGCGTCATGGAACAGTGTGAAGTCCTCATCGTGGGAGCCGGGCCGGCCGGTGCCACCTGCGCACGGGTGCTGGCCCACTGGGGGATCTCGGTCGTACTCATGGACCGGGACCAGTTCCCCCGCGACAAGCCCTGCGCCGGCTGGATCACCCCGAGCGTCCTGGAAACCCTGCGCATCGACCCGGCCCAGTACCGCAGGGGGAGGGAGCTCCAGGAGATCCGGCAGTTCCACGCCGGCCTCATGTTCGGCAGGCAAAACCGCTTCGACTTCGGCACCACGGTAAGCTACGCGATCAGGCGCCGGGAGTTTGACCACTACCTGCTCTTGCACAACAAAAGCCGCACCATCCTGGGCGAAGAGGTGCGCAGCCTGGAGCGGACTCCGGACGGCTGGCTGGTGAACGGCAGGATCCGGGCCCGGCTGGTGGTGGGGGCCGGGGGGCATCACTGCCCGGTGGCACGGGTACTCGGGGCGAAGCCGGCCCAGGAGGAGCCGATCGCCGCGGTGGTTGCCGAGTTCCAGCTGGACCCGGGCGAGCTCGCGAACTCTCCTTTGGCACCCGGACATACCTCGCTCTCCTTTCTCGAAGACGTCAAGGGGTACGGCTGGTTGGTGCGCAAGGGGACGACCCTCAACGTGGGGCTCGGGGTTTTAGGTGGGGCGGAGCTACGCAGCCGGCTTGCGGCATACCTGGAGCACCTGCGCAAATGCGGAGCGCTCCCCGGCACGGCCGAGCTCCCCTTCAAGGGGCACGCCTATCTCCCCTTCCGCGCCGGCAACGGACGCAGGATCGTCGGTGACCGGGCACTGGTAATCGGCGACGCGGCAGGGCTTGCCTACCCGGAGAGCGGCGAGGGGATACTCCCGGCGATAGAATCGGCCATACTGGCCGCGCAGGCGATCCTCTGCGCCTCGTCTGATTACCGTCCGCGCTGGCTCGAGCCCTACGCGACGGCGGTAGCGGAGCGCTTTGCCGTCGCGGCGGGTCCGGTGCACCGCCTGGGGCTGCCGGCCCCGGTGCAGCGCCTGGGAACCCGGTTGTTACTGGGGAACTCCTGGCTCACCCGCCACCTGGTGCTGGATCGCTGGTTCCTGCACCGCGAGCAGCGCCCCCTGGTACCGCGGGCCCTGCCGGAATAGCCGCGCCGCCGGGTCTTCGCCCTGCCCCCGCAATCAAGGAGCCGCACGTGTTCCACTCCGAGCCCGACAGTCAGCTGGCAGGCAGAATTTGCCTGGTCACCGGAGCCACCTCCGGGGTCGGACGCGCCACGGCGCTCGCCTTGGCCCGCCGGGGAGCCACGGTGGTCCTCGCGGCACGCAATCCGCTGAAGGCGCGGGCCACGGTGGCGAGGCTTAGGCGCCAAAGCGGCAACGGTTGCGTTGAAGCGCTGGTAGCGGACCTCTCGGTGCAACAGGAGATTCACCGCATGGTCCGGGAGTTTCGCGAGCGCTACGGGCGGCTGGACGTGCTGGTCAATAACGCCGGTGCCCGCTTTTTGCAACGCTACCTCTCCGCCGACGGCATCGAGATGACCTTCGCCCTCAACCACCTGGGCTACTTCATCCTGACCAACCTGCTGCTCAAGGAGCTTTTGACCGGTATGCCGGGGCGCGTGGTGAACGTGGCGTCGGAGGCGCACCGGCTCTGCGCGGGGATCGACTTCGAGGACCTGCAGGGAGAGATGAACTACGAGGGAAAGGCGGCCTACGCCCAGTCAAAGCTGGCCAACCTGCTGTTCAGCTACGAGCTGGCCCGGCAACTCGACGGTACCGGCGTCGTGGTGAACGCAGTGCACCCGGGGAACGTTATGAGCGGCTTTTCCAGGAACAGCGGCTGGCTCAGCTGGCTGTGCCACGTGGTGGGATCGCTGCGCGCGGGGGAGTTGCGGCTGCCCGGACAGGCGGCGCAGGGGACGGTGTACCTGGCAGGCGCTCCCGAAGCGGCACGGGTCAGCGGCAAGTACTTCATCGACACGGTACAGCACCCCTCGTCCGAAGCCTCGTACGACGGGGTAGCAGCCAGACGCCTATGGGAGGTGAGCCTCAGGCTCGCCAGGTTTGCCGAGGGGTGACACCCGGGAGGAAACGACATGAAAACAACCGCAGCCCTGTCTCTGGCAGTAACGGCGCAGCTTCTGGTTACCCTCACGGCAGCGGGCGCCCCGGCACCCTACTTCCCCTACCAGACCATCGACAAGTACTACAACTCGCCGCAAAACGAGCCACCGGCAGCTCCGGCCCCGGCAGCGGCTCCCCCACCCGCCCCCCCGCAGACCAAGCGGCCGGTGCCGCCGCCCCGCCCCCCCGTGGATGCCGGCAAGCCCGCGCCGATCCAGGCAGCTCCGGAGTTCCTGTTCCCCGCCAAGCTCGGCTTCGGTGTGGCGGTCGGGGTCCCCTACGACCTGGTCTACCTCGACAAGACCTACTACTACTGGTCCAACGGTATCTGGCACCGCTCGACAAGCTACCGGGGGCCCTGGATCAAGACGGGCTATGCCGATCTCCCTGCGGAACTGCGCAAAAAACCACTTTCCCAGATCCGCGCCGAACGCAACGCCGAGTTCAAGAGCTATTGGAAAGATCGCGACAACTACCAGGGGAAGCTCTTTCACCCGGGCCAGGAAGGTAAATGAGGCGTGGTCTCAACTAGACCACGATGCTCCCCCCTCAGGTAAAGCCGGCTCCGGCGGTGCAGGCGTAGCAGTGTTCGCCGACCGCGATCCGGCTCCCCGTTGCGGGCAGAACCTCGAGGTCCGCAACGTGCCGGGGCCCGTCCAGAAGCGGAAGTCCCGTCGCCAGGTTGAAATCGCAGTCGTAGAGCCGCCCCTGCCAGTCGACCGAGAGCTGGCTGCGGCACATGAGCCCGGGAAGACTCGCCGGGTTGAAGCCACCCTCGAGGGTCGCAAGGTACCCCTCCAGGTTCCCCGAGCGCTCGAGAAAGCTGCGGAAGCGCCCCAGGGGGACGTTGGCGAAGCTGTACAGCGCGTTGAAGCTGATGCCGTAGCGACGCCAGAGGTCCTCCCGGAACTTCTTCTCCAGCCCTCGCTGTCCGGCCGGCAGAAAGGCCCCTGCCGGGTTCGAGACCAGGTCCAGAACCAGCCCGCTCCCCTCCCGCCCGTACCCCAGCTCGTTCAGGCGCTTCAAAACGGCAAGGCTCGTCTCCCAGACGCCGGTGCCGCGCTGCGCCTCGGTCTGCTTCAGGTTACTCGCCGGCAGTGAGGCGACCAGTTCCACCTTAAGCTCGCGGTAGAGCCTCATATGCGCTTCGCCACGCTCTCCGACAAGGGCGACCAGGTTGCTGCGCAGCACCAGCCTACCGGTATGGGGGGCCAGGTTTCGGATCAGGTACTCGAGATCCGGCACCAGTTCCGGCGCACCACCGGTGATGTCGATGCTGGCAAAGGAAAAGCGCCGTGCCAGGTCGATCACCGCATCCATGGTGGGACGCTCCATCACCTCGTCGCGCCCGGGGCCCGCCTCAAGGTGACAGTGCCGGCAGCTCAGGTCGCAGCGCAACCCTACGTTCACCTGCAGCGCCACGGTACGGTCCCGGGCAAGCTCGAGTCCCAGCCGCACGAGCCGCTCGGCAAACGGCTCGCCGACCACCTTGTCCTCCCTCTCCTCGCTCATCGGGCTCCCTTTTACAGTGACAGCTTCTCGGCAATCTTGCGCATCTGCACCCCGTGCACCAGCGATGCCCCGCCCCTGATGGCGGTCGCCACGTGCAACGCCTCGGTCATCTCTCCCAGGTTGGACCCCTTCTCCAGGCAGGCCCGGGTGTAGGCGTCGATGCAGTAGGGGCACTGTACGGTATGCGCCACTGCCAGGGCGATGAGCGCCTTCTCCCGCTCGCTCAGCTCCCCCTCAGCGAACACCGCGCCGTAGTAGTCGAAGAATTTACCGGCAAGTTCCGGGGCATCCTTGCCGATGTCGCCGAACTTCGCCAGGTCACTGGGGTCATAGTAACTCTGCATGGGTCACTCCTTGAGATGTGCAGGATCCAAGAGCCGGCCGCGGGCCGCGGGCTGACAGGTGGTGTGGCAGGATAACGGATTTGCCCGACGCCGTAAAGTCCTCTCCTTAACCAGGCCAGATTCGCGGAGCAGACGGCCATGAGTCCTGGCTTACGTGTCACTACGATGATCCTGACAGGATTGCGGCTGATTGTCTGGCAAGCCTCCATGACAACCATAGGGATCGAACCAGGCAACATCTGGCTGCAAACCTCTGTAGCTGAACCTGTTTCAAAGAAGATACTCAGTAGTCGAATCCTTGTGAGTGTGCACCATCTGGAAGATTCTCAAAAAGCCCATTTAAGTTTGTGGCTTGAAATGCCGAGAACAACCACTATACTTGAGCCCAATTTGCACAAGCAATCCGGGAGGAAGCATGGAAAATGATGGCAGGAGAAAATTTCTCGGTGTGTGCCTGGCGGGAGCCTCGGCTGCCGCGGCAGCCGCCGTGGTGTACCCGGTGTTCCGCTACCTGGCTCCGCGCTCGGACCAGCAGGGCTCCAACAAGATCGAGTTCGCCGAGAGCGATCTCCCCGCCGGCGAAGCGAAGTTCTTCGAGTACGCCGGTTCCTCCGCGGTACTGGTGAAGACCTCGGCCGGTGCCGTAGTAGCCCTCTCCGCGGTCTGCACCCACCTGGGGTGCATCGTACAGTGGGAAAAGGACAAGCAGGATTTCCTCTGCCCCTGCCATGCCGGCCGCTACACCCCCGACGGCACCGTGGTCTCGGGGCCGCCCCCCAGACCCCTCGCCAAGATTCCCGTCTCCGTCGCCAACGGAAAGATTACTGTCGGTTAACTCCTGACCTGCCAACGGAGGTTCCATGGCCCTGATAAAAAGGCTGTACAACTGGCTCGACCTGCGCATCGGTGCCAAAGAGATCGTGGAGCAGGAGCTCACCGGCTACCTGCTGCCCAAAAATATCAACGAATGGTACTCGCTGGGGAGCGTACTTTTGGTCATCTTCACCCTACAGGTGGTGACCGGCCTGCTCCTTTTGGTGTACTACGTCCCTGACGCCGAGAAGGCCTTCAAGAGCGTGACCTACATCATGAACGAGCTCCCCTACGGCTGGCTGATCCGGCTCTGCCACGCGGTGGGCTCCAACATGATGGTCGCGGTACTCATCATGCACATGCTCTCCACGCTGTTCATGAAGAGCTACAAGAGCCCGCGCGAATTAAACTGGCTCACCGGGTTTATGCTCTTCACCCTGGTGCAGGGGATCTCGCTCACCGGCTACCTCCTCCCCTGGAGCCAGCTCTCCTTCTGGGCCACCACGGTTGCCACCAACTCGGCGGCGGCCATACCGGTGGTCGGACCCTACCTGGTAGAGTTCCTGCGCGGCAGCAAACTGGTCGGCCCCGCCACCCTGGGGCGCTTCTTCGCGCTGCACGTCGGGGTGATCCCCGCGGTGATCGCGGGCCTCATCGGCGCCCACCTGTTCTGCCTGAAGCGGACCGGCATCTCGACGCCCCCCTTCGGTGCCAACACAGAAACCGGCACCCACTGGTCGCCGGAGCACTACCGCTACGAGAGCCACCCCGGCGGGATCCCGTTCTTCCCGAACTACGCCCTGCAGGATCTCACCTCGATCAGCGTTTACTTTGCCGTGTTCCTGGCGGTGGTTTTCTTCGCCCCCAACCTCCTGTTCACCCCGGACGCCTTCGTGCCGGCCAACGCCTTCCAGACCCCGGCCCACATCAAGCCGGAGTGGTACTTCCTGGCCAACTACCAGACGCTCAAGATCTTCCCCAGCGAACTGCTCGGCCTCTCGGTGCAGGCCGCCGCGATGACCTTCCTGGCACTGCTGCCGTTTATCGACCGCTCACCCGAACGAAACCCCTTCAAGCGACCGCTGTTCCTGGCCTGCTTCTTCGGCGGGTTCCTGCTCTGGGTCGGACTTTCCGTATGGGGGCACTACTCATGATGATGCGAATCAAGTTCCCGCGCACCCTCCTCGCCACTGCCGCCGTCCTCCTGGGAGTGGGCCTTTTCTGCGGCTCCGCCCGGGCCGAGCAACCCGAGACGGTCTGCATCCAGTGCCACGGTTCCCTGCCCGACCGGCTCGGCGCCCCGGTGAAGCTCTGGCGCACCAGCGTGCACGCCGAAAACGGCATCTCCTGCAACGCCTGCCACGGCGGCGACCCGAAGGATGCCGCCGACGCGATGAACCGCTCGCGCGGCTTTCTGGGCGCCCCCAAGGAGGCTGATATCCCGGCCTTTTGCGGGCGCTGCCATCCGGGGGTCCTCAAGGACTACCTGGCCAGCGCCCACGGCCGTGCCCTGGGTAAGGGGGGCCCCACCTGCGTGACCTGCCACACCAACCACGCGGTGCAGCGGGCCTCGCTCACGATCATAAACGAGAAGACCTGCAGCCGCTGCCACAGCTTCGAGCGGGCCCGGGTGATCCGGGACGCCATGCAGCAGACCGAAGGTTCCATCGTCAGCATCGACCGCAGGATCAAGACCTACCAGTCCCAAGGGGTCGACACCGAGCGGCTCGGCAAGAGCCTCTTCGCGGTGCGCAACCGCTTCCACTCGCTGTTCCACGAGGTGAGCGTCACCAAGGTCCAGGGAGAGTCGGCCCAGATCAACGGCGAACTCGCCAAACTGGACCGCGACCTCAAGGTCATCGAGGAGACCCGTGCCAAGCGCAAGGTCGTGGGCGGCATCGTGGTTGCCGGTGCACTCATCCTGGCGATCCTGTTCCACCTTTTGAAGAAGACCTACGACGAGAAATAGCGACCTTGGTCACCTGATCGGCAAAAAAAGAGCGGCTTTATCCTCCCTGAAGGTAAAGCCGCTCTCGCGTTACCAGCCTCGACCGGACCAGACCGGTGCTACAGATCCCGCCAGACCCTCCCCAGCACCTTGTACTCCGGCATCATCCGGGTGATCTTGAACCCCATCTTGATGAACTCGTTGAGCGAGACGATGCGGTCCTTTCTGATGTAGCAGACCGCCGAGCGGTAGCCCTGGCTGCGCGCCAGGTCTAAAAGTTTTCCGGTCCCCGCCTGCAGGCAGCCCAGCCCCCGAAACGGTACGAAGGTGAAGACGTTCTCCACCATGACCTGGCTCTCCTTGAGGGGGTAGAACTTGGTGCGGTACTTCTTCGCGATCAGGTCGTTTTGTTCCGGGTAGATGAGCGTCTGCATGTAGGCCACCTGGCCGTCGCGACGCATCACGAAGCAGTTCTTGAAGCCGCTCTGGTAAAAGTGCAGGTACCCCAGGACGTCCCGCTTCTCCGCTGCAGTGAGGCTCTCCAGGCTGTCGAGAATACTCTGGACGTCGCACGGGGCGATCGGCTCCAGCGTAAACTTGGCCCCCAATGCCGGAGCCTCGGGCTCGGCCGCCATGAGATTTTTCCTCAGCACGAAGTAGTGGTCCAGGGAAAGCACCCGCGAGCCCAACAGCTTCAGGGAGTTGAATGGACCTAACTCCCTGAGGATCTGCCAGTTGTCGACCCGTGCCGTTTTCGTCATCACTCTCCTCTTCTCCCCTGCCCTGCCGCGCCTGCCTGCACCTTGCCTCAGGCCGGTTCCGGTACGAGTGCCTGTGCGGCCTCCTGCTCGAAGTCGAACGTGCCCCGTTTGTTGCGCACAAACGCCGAGACCTTGCCGATCGAGTCGAGATTGTCCGGGATCAGTTCGGCATCCTCGATGCTGATCAGGTACCTATCCTGTAAAAACGAGACCAGCTGCAGGATCCCCGTGGAATCCACGATCCCCTCCTCGAGAAACGAGCTGTCGTCTTTAAGACCGCCATCTTCCCCGAAGAGAAAGGTATCGACGATGAACTGCCTGATTTCCTCCTGAAGTCTCATGTGGGTGTCCTCCCTTGGTTCCTGGCCAGCTCACTCCTCCTGCCACTCCACCCGGTCCACCAGAAGCGGCGGCAGGTGCAGGTAGCGTGTGGTGGCCCGCTTGACGTCGATGTCCCGATACACCAGTTCGACCTGCTGTTCGGTGATCCCGAGCGCCGCGGCCACCTCGAGAGCCGGCACGGCGTGGTTCTTCCCGAACAGGCAGAGGTCCATCTGGTCGAAAGGGAGTGAAAAGTAGAACTCGTCCTGCCCCTGGGTGAGCGAGTAGGTGTCGGTGGTCGGGCGTCTGCGCCTGATCTCCTCGGGGATGCCCAGGTACTCCGCCACCTGGTACACCTGGGTCTTGTAGAGGTGCGCGATCGGCTTGAGATCGGCGGCCCCGTCCCCAAGCTTCACGAAGAACCCCTGGTCGTACTCCAGGCGGTTCGGTGTGCCGGCCACGGCGTAGTGCAACCGGTCGGCATGGTAGTACTCCAGCATCTTCCTGATGCGCTGTTTGAAGTTGGTCGCTGCGACGATCTCCAGGTAGGGCTTGAAGGGGAGCCGTCTTTTCAACTGGGCGCCGTCCGGGGCCTGCACCACGATCGAGAAGGCGGTGATGGTGGCACTTGCCGTGATGCCGCTCGTGACGATCTTCGATTTCCACCCGGCCCCGTACTCCGGCACCACCTGGCGCACGGCATCCTCGTACTTGCGGTAAAATCCGACCGATTCCAGGGTGTCCGAGATCTCCTCCCGGACCGTTTGGATCCCCAGGGTGCCGGCCACGCTGCTGCTGAGTCTCAGGCTCTCCTCGGCCGAGTGGCGCTCGGGCATCTCCAGACCCAGTACCCGTTCCGTCCCCAGGGCCCGGGCAGCCAGGGCGGCGGTGACGCTGGAGTCTATCCCGCCGGAAAGTCCCACCACCAGGCCGCGCCGCTTGACCTGGGAAAGCATGAGTTCCCGGATACGCCGGCAGATACGGTCAACCTCGAGTTCGGGGTTGAGGTGCAGAAGGTGCCGGGAGAAAGGGGTGCTACCGTTCATGGATGTACCTCCTCGTCTGCGGCCCCGGGTTGCACTGCTTGAGGCCGCACGGAGCCGGCGTCTGCGCCCAGGGAGTGAAAGAGCGCTAGGCAGCCCGGTCGGTCGGTCTTGCTGCTGGGATACTTGGGAAGCGCCTGGACGAACCGGATCTCGCCGGGGAGCTTGTGGCGCGGCAGCCGGTCCAGGCAGCAGGCCAAGATAGTCCCCGCCGGGGTCTGCGCGTCAAGCGGCACTGCCAGGGCCACCAGCCGTTTACCCAGGAGTTCGTCCTGCACGCCGAGCACCGCGACCTCGAGGAGCTGGCCGCTCGCCATCAGGGCGTCCTCGATCTCCTGCGGGTCGATGCGGTGCCCGCCAACCTTGAGCAGGTCGTCCTTGCGGCCGGTGACGTAGAGGTAGCCGTCTGCATCCTGGTAGCCCAGGTCGCCGGTGTGGTAGCCGTTGCGGTCCAGGGCCCGCGCGGTCGCCTCGGGGTCGCGCCAGTAGCCGAGCATGATGTTTGCGCCACAGGCGACGAGCTCCCCCGACTCTCCCTGAGCCACTTCGCGCCCCTGGTCGTCCACCACCCGCATGGTGACCCCGGGTATCGGTCTGCCGATCGATTCCATCTTTTCCCGAAGCCGCTCCGGCTCCACGTAGCTCAGCCGTGCCGCGGCCTCGGTGGCACCGTACATCACGAAGAGCCTGGTGTGCGGCGGCAGCACCTGGATGAGCTGTTCCTTGATCTGCCGCGACATATGGCCGCCGGCCTGCGTACAGTAGCGCAGCTCGGAGAGCCGGTCCCGGAAGGCCGCCAGAGGCGAGCGGTGCAAGAGGTAGGCGTAGGTCGCCGGGACCCCGGAGAAGCCCGTTACCCTTTCGGACGCCATCTGGGCGATCACCGAGGCGGGATAGGCGAAGTTGTTGTTCAAGACCAGCGTCCCCCCCACCGCAACATGGGTGTTCAAGAGCGACTTTCCCATCACGTAGAACAAGGGGAGCACCACCATCTGGATATCCCGCTCGGTCAACCCGAGGTAGGCCACGATGGAATCGGTGTTGGCAACGATGTTACGGTGCGACAGCATCACTCCCTTCGGTTTTCCCGTGGAACCGGAGGTGTAGATGATGCTCGCCAGCCGGTCCGGCGTTCCGGAGTAGCTGGGGTCGTCCGGCTCACCCTGTTCCAGGGCCTGCTCCCACACGACGATCCGGGCATGCTCTCCGCTCCAGGCAAGCCCCGGTTCCTTCACCAGGACCAGCGAGATCCCCAGGCTGTCCGGATCGCACTCCCTGAGGGCGTGCTCCGCTTTCCGGCTCACGATCACCACCCGCGGCTCCAGCTCCCGCAAAAGCTCTTTAAGCCCTTCGGCCTTAAGTTCCGGGTTGAGCGGTACCGCAACCGCTTGGGCTTTCAGAATCCCGTAGTAGCTCACCACGTAGCTTTGGCTGTTCTCCAGGAGCATTACGACCCGCTCTCCGGCAGTCACCCCCTGTTGCAATAAAAAGCTTGCCAGGCGGTTTGCCTCCTGGTTCAGCCTGCCGTAGCTTACCCGTTCGCTGTCGTGGACCAGCGCGATCCGCTGGGGATGCAAACGTGCGCTGTTCTCAAGCAGGTGGTGGACCGATCTCTCGCTCATGACCAGATCTCCTCTTTCTTCAGCGAGCACCGGGGCCGGCGTCCGCTCCGCCGCGCCGCACCACCCGGTCCGGAGACAGTCGGCCCAGCGAGCGCAGCCGCTCACCCTTGACGAACTGCTCGTGCAGTATCTGTGTGGAGAGTGCTCCGATGAGTGCCATGTTATGGAACTCGCTGGAGAGACCTGTCGGCGTATTCAGGAACTTCGCGTAGAGCCGGGCCACCTTTTGCGGGTTGAAGTAGCCACTTTGCCTGAGGCTCGACTCGGAGAGCAGATCGTCGACATAGTCACGGGGGGCCAAGGGTGAAAAGAGCTCCCGGATCGGAGCACGGTAGGGCTGCTTGTTGCGGTTGCCGATGCTCTCCGGAATAAGCCCCTTGAAAGCCCGCTTGAGCAGGTACTTCTCCTTGAGTCCCCTGAGCTTCCAGCGCGCCGGGAGCCTGAAGGCAAAATCGATGACGCGGTAATCGAGAAAGGGGTGCCGCATTTCAACGGAGTGGGCCATGCCGACCCGGTCCCCCTGGGAAGAGAGCAGGAACCCGCCAAGAAAGAGCTCCATCTCCAGGTGCTGAGCCCTTGCCAGCAGGTCGCGCTCACCGAAGTGCTCCGGCAGGGTCTCCGCCAACCGGGCCAAGGGATCGTAGACTGCCAACTCGCTGCGGCAGTCGTCGGAGAGGAAGGTGAGGTTCTTGCGGCTGTTTTCCCAGCGGATCTCGTGGGAAAAGAACGGGGACGCCGTGCCCTGATCCCGCACCGCAAAGAACTCCTGGAGGTAGTGGCGCTCGCGGCTCGGGTTGCTGAAGATGTAGGGATAGAGTTTCTCCAGGAGCAGGGGCCGGCGCTGCGAGCCGGGGTACCGGGACCAGAACTGCCGTATCTTGGCTTCCTTGAAGATGTTGTACCCCCCAAGGATCTCGTCTGCCCCCTCGCCGGAAAGGACCACCTTGTACCCCTCGTCGTGCACCAACCGGGAGAGCAGGAACATCGGCACCGGTGCGGTACGCAGCATCGGCTTTTCACAATGCCACACCGTGTCGGGGAAGGCCGCACGGATCTCGTCGTTACCCACCAGGACCTGGCGGTTGTCCGTCCCGAGGTGGTCGATGAGCTCTCGCTGGTACCGGGTCTCGTCGAAGGAGGCGGCCTGGAACCCCAGCGAAAAGGTCTTCAGGTGGCTGGTTCCCTGCCGGGAGATCAGGCTCGCGATGATGGACGAATCGAGTCCGCCGCTCAGGTAAGCCCCCACCGGCACGTCGGCCCTCAGCCTGAGCCTGACCGCGTCGGTAAGCAGTTCGCGCAACTGCTCGGCCGCCTCTTCGGGGTCGTGCAACGCGGGGTCGCTCGGGTAGAACGGGATCTGCCAGTAGGGCTGGGGAACCGACGGTCTTCCCTTTTGGGCCACCAGGAAATGGCCCGGTGGCAGTTCTCTCACCCCTTCGAAGACAGTGCGGCCCGGCAGGGTCGTCCAGAGCGTGAAGACCTCGGCAAGCGCTTCAAGGTCCAGCGCCCGCGACCCCTCAAGTGCCAGAATGGCCTTTATCTCGGAGGCGAAGCAGAGCCTTTCCGGGGTGTCGAGGTAGAAAAGCGGGCGAATACCGACGCGGTCCCGGGCCAGAAACAGTTCCTGCTTGTTGCTGTCCCAGATGGCGAAGGCAAACTGCCCGTTGATGCGTTGCAGGCAAGACGTTCCGTACTCCTCGTACAGATGCAGGAGCACCTCGGTATCGGTTGAGGTGGAAAACCGGTGCCCTTTCTCTACCAACTCCCCCTTGAGCTCGAGGTAGTTGAAGGCCTCACCGTTGTAGACGATCCACAAGGTGCCGTCCTCGTTACCGATCGGCTGGATCCCATCCCCCAGGCCGATGATGCTCAGCCGCAGGTTGCCCATGGCAAGGTGCGGGTCCAGATAGACCCCGGACTGGTCCGGACCGCGGTGTCGCAGTGGTGCCATCATGGCGCTTATCTGTTCCAGATCGGGTCCGCGACCGATCGCGCGGCTCATTATTCCGGCAATGCCACACACGTAATTTTCCTCCCACTACCGCGGGCCCACCCTAACCTGCGATAGCTGCTGCTATTCGGGGAAGCGCCCTCCAACATCCAAGACGCATTAACACATTAATGCTTTCAAATACGGCCCCACCAACTATACCAACGACTCTTCGGTTAGCAATTGGAGCGGAGGGGTTTTTTGTGGTGCAGGACAGCAAGGTATGCTGTCGTGGTGGGACTTTTCAGACGCAGTCGGGTGGCTTGAACGCCGGGTGGGTGGGGTTGTCCGGGACGTCAGGGATTCTCGTTCAGTACGTGTTCTAGATAGTCACGGTAGCTGGACGCGGGCATGCCGGAAATGGTGCGCGCCATGGTCGGGGTGTCTATGTACCCCATCCGGTAGGCCACCTCTTCGAGGCAGGCGATTTTGAGGCCTTGGCGCGCCTCGAGGGTGCCGATAAAGGTGCTTGCTTCCAGGAGGCTTTCGTGGGTACCGGTATCAAGCCAGGCGATACCTCGCCCCAGTGCCTCAACCCGCAGGCATCCCCTGCGTAGGTACTCCAGGTTTACGTCCGTGATCTCGAGCTCGCCACGCGCCGAGGGACGGAGCGACCTGGCAATGGGTACCACCTCGCGATCGTAAAGGTACAGCCCGGGGATGGCGTAGTTGGACTTCGGGTGCTTTGGCTTTTCCTCGATACCGGTAACTCTCCCCTGGGCGTCGAAGCTGATTACCCCGTAGCGTTGCGGATCGGTGACGGGATACCCAAAGACCGCTGCGCCGAGGTCGAAATCGGCGACAATCCGGTCCAGGCCGATCTTGCCGTAAAAGATGTTGTCACCCAGGATGAGACAGACCGAGTCGCCGGCTATGAACTCCTCCCCCAAGAGGAAGGCTTGAGCGATGCCACGTGGTTGCGGTTGCTCGCAGTAGCTTAAGTTCACCCCCCACTGGCGACCGTCCCCGAGCAGGGCCTGGAACCGCGGTAGATCCTGGGGGGTGGAGATGATCAGCACCTCCCTGATCCCGGCCATGAACAGTACCGATAGCGGGTAATAGATCATAGGCTTGTCGTACACCGGCTGCAGTTGTTTGCTGGCAACCAGGGTCAGGGGGTAGAGCCGTGTTCCAGCTCCTCCAGCCAACACGATCCCCTTTTTGATTCCGCCCATGCCGCACCTCTACCGGAAGTTTTGCACCCATGGAAGCCTACATTGGAGATATCAAATGTCAAGAAATGGTGGTCGGGAGAGCCCCTGCAGCATCAGCCGATGCGGTGACCGGCGTCACAAACTTTTCTCCGCCAACCGTGCTACCGTCTCTCCAACGCAAAAAACGAATAGTTCGATACACGACAATACTAAAACTTCTGCGAGGAAGTGGCGGAAAGCCTATTGGGTCTCACCGAGACAGCCGGGTTGCCGAAATATCACCAGCACTGATATCGGCCCCGGCATTTTTGCGTCCACAGGGCAGACAGCCCGTAGCGGGCCAGCAAAAAGGAGCAGCGATGAAACAAGCGGCACGTACTGCAAAAGAGAGCAACTGGCCTCGGCGTCCAGCCGAAGCAAGCCGGCAGCGGCAGGTTGCAGCAGCGAAGCACCTCATTCCGGCAGACCTTTCAGGGAGGAAGTAGATTCTATGGGTAAAAGCAGCTGGTATGGCAACCTCACGGTCCTGACCCGCCTGGCGTATCTCGCCCTCTTCATCATCGGCATAACGACCGCCACCCTGTCTTTTGGTGCGGGGAGCGCGCAGGCTGCGCAGGTTGCACTGTCCTGGAGCACCCCGGCCACATACTCCGACGGCACGCCACTCACCACCCTGCGCGGCTACAAGCTCTACACCGGAACCGCCTCGGGAAGCTACGGGACCGGGGTCGACCTCGGCAATGTCAACTCGTACACGTTGACCGGCCTCAACGACGGAACCACGTACTATTTCGCGGTTACCGCCTACAGCTCAGCTGGTGATGTCAGTGGCTACTCAAATCAGGTGAGCTACTCCACTCCGGCTGCCGCTACACAGAACAGCACCTGCACCGTGACCGCCTCAGCCGGGACTGGCGGCAGCATCTCCCCGACCGGCACCACGGTTCTCTCCGGGGGCGTTAGCCAGAGCTACACCGTCACCCCGAATGCCGGGTACTACGTGGCGAGCGTCACGGTGGACGGTGCCGCCGTGGTCAAGAATATCGTCGGCGGCCTGGGCTACAGCTACACGTTCACGAATCTCGCAGCATCGCACACCATTGCTGCGAGCTTCGCGGTCCGCTCCTACCACCTCGTCTCCACTGCCGGCACCGGAGGGAGCGTAACCCCAGCGGACGCCTGGGTGCAGTACCAGGGATCCCAGGCCATCGCCATCACCCCGGCCACCGGTTACCAGGTAGCCGACGTGCAGGTGGATGGGAAATCGGCAGGAGCCGTCAGCAGCTATACCTTCAGTAGCCTCAATGCCGACCATACCCTGAACGCCACCTTCGCCCAAGGTTACACCATCACCGCCTCTGCAGGGAGCAACGGCAGCATCACCCCGGCAGGCGCCACTGCCGCCAGCGCCGGGAGTTCCAAGACCTATACCATCACCCCGAACACCGGGTACTACGTCTCGAGCGTGGTGGTGGACGGCACCACCGTGGCGAGCAACATCCCCAGCGGCGGCTACAGCTACACCTTCAGTAACCTGGCTGGCAACCACACCATCTCCGCCACCTTCGGCATCCGCTACTACAACATCGTGGCGACGGCCGGGACCGGCGGCACCATCACCCCGGGGAACACCTGGGCACTCTACAACAGCTCTCAGACCGTGACCATCACCCCGGCCTCCGGGAAGAAGATCGCCTCGGTAACTGTCGACGGGGTTTCGGTTGGAGCGGTGCCAAGCTACACCTTCACCAACATAAGCCAGGGCCATACTGTCCAGGCAAGCTTCCTCTAACCACCCCTGCTGCACACCGGCAAGAGGCGCGTGATGAAGTAGATTCGCGCCAAGAACTGCGTCGTTGCTGAACCAAGCTGGTTCCGGCTCCCCACCCGGGGCTGCCGGAGCCAGCCACTTCCTCCGGGAGCGGTTGAGCGATCGATTTGAGCACTACAGGAGACCATGATGAGTTTGAAGAAACCCTTATTTGCCGAAAAAATTACCTTTTTTACCTTGCTGGCAACCCTGCTGCTGGGATCCACCAGTTTTGCAGCCACCTATTACGTCGATCCCAACGGCAACGACACTTCCGGCAACGGCAGTTCGACCTCTCCCTGGAAAACCCTTTCCACGGCCTGCTCGAAAGTCACCAGCGCCGGAAACACCATTTACCTCAACGCCGGTAACTACACCGACAACAACCGCTGCAACCTCGCCCCGGGCGTCAACATCCAGGGAGCGGGCAAGAGCCTGGTAACTATCACCAGTGCCTACAGCGGCGGTTACGGCACCGGCTACATCTTCCGGGAGACCGGCCAGACCAGCCCCGTCCCGCACGGCAACAACGACATCAGCGGATTTACCCTCAACGGGAGCAACAAGACACTGAGCTGCGGCATCTGGCTCAGGGGCACCGACTATAACACCATCCACGACATCAAATTCCAGAAGATGAAGTCGCACGCCATTAAGCTTGCCGGTTGGACCTACTGGACCGATTACAACACAACGGCCAACACCCCTCCCGCAGCCTGGGGCTACAACGACGCGGTCTACAACGTCGACATCGACGATTGCACCTCGCAGACCACCCAGACCACTGATGACCGCTACGGCGCAATCGACCTGCAGGCCCTGTCGAACTTCAAGATGTACAACGTCACCATAAACGAGAACTACTCGGCACGCGGCACTGGCGTGAAAGCCGTACCGGGGTGGCTGCAGGGTTTTAAAGGCTACAACCTCAACATCAAGACCAACGTCTACTACTCCGACTCCTTCGTCTTCGAAACCTACAACTTCACCGGGGACTCCGAGATCTACAACTCGACCTTCTTTCAGTCGATCTCGCTTAACGGCGGTGCCAAGAGTCTTGATTCGGGGAGCAGCTGGAACCTCAAGATCCACGATAACACCATCGATCTTTCCCAGATGCAGGTTCAATCGGTGGGGCAGGAGCTTTCCCATCACTGGCTGGACTTCTACAACAACTACATCACCGGCAACAAAGGTATCGCAGCGGGTCTTTGGAGTACCAACTACACGACTGGCTCGGGCGTCTCACACTGGAGATTCCGCAACAACGTCATCTACAACTGCGCCGACGGACTGCAACTCGTGCGGGGAACCAACAGCTACGTGGAGATTTACAACAACATCTTCGACACCATGACGGCGAACCCGTGGGGCGGCAGCGGTATTGACGGCTCCGGCTTTTCCGGCTCACTGTCGGGCGCGAAGATCCAGAACAACCTCGTAATGAATACTCCGGCGGCGCCCATCAGCATCGGCTCATCGCTGACCAATACCCTGGTAGACCATAACTGGTTCTACAATACCGGCAACAGCAACAACATTGCCAACTCCAGCAGCAGCACAACGCAGAGCAACAACACAAAGGGTGTAGCACCGCAAATAACCGGGTCCGGCACTCGTCCGGATCCCTACTATCGTAGCGTTTCCGGTACCGGTAACCTTGTCGATGCAGGGATCAACGTCGGTCTGCCCTACTCCGGTAACGCACCGGACATCGGGGTCTTCGAGGGCAAACGGCTGTCTGCCCCGGTACTGAGCCTCAACTAACGAATCGACCAGCTTCACACGAAAACAGGCCGCTCCTTTAATGGAAGCGGCCTGTTTATTTCTGTGCCCTCCTCGAGGTGCTGATCTCGAATGGAGTTCAAGGCAATCTGCCCCGTTTTTTCTTTATCAAGTCGGCGATCGTGGTCCTTAGTCCTGACGCAGCGATGTTCGAACAGATCTTCCGAAGCAGCAGTGTGGTCCGGTGTGACGAACTCTTCAGCATCGACTCGGGACGCATGCCCCCTGACTTCATGCGTGCCAGTTGCACTTCCCGGGTGTATAGGTCGGGGCGGCGGCTGCTTTTCTGGTTGTGGTGGTAACGGAAGCACGAGAGGAAGGTATCCAGGCGCTTGGGCTGTTGCAGTAGAGCGAGCCTGAGCCACAGGTCGTAGTCCATCGCATAGTGGAAACTGGGATCAACCCCTCCCGCTGCTCGGTACAGCATTTTGGAAAAGAAGGTCGCCTCTTGCGGGATGATGTAGCGCCCATAGTAAAGATCGTCAAAATTGGCGGGAATCGCTATCCTCTTTCGCAGGAGGGCATCCTGGGCGTCGACGATGAAGACATGGCCATAGAAGAATTCTTGTCCCTCTTCGTACGCCTGCACGACCTGGCGCAAGGCTCCGGGCAGGTACATGTCATCGGAATTGAGCCACCCCAGGATCTCACCGGTAGCGAGAGCAAATCCCTTGGCAATGGCGTCGGATTGCCCTTTGTCCTTCTCGACGATCACCCGAGCACACCCATTATACTCTTTCGCTATTTCAGCAGATCCATCAGTCGAACAACCATCTACGATGATGTACTCGAGGTCGACGTCCTGGCTGAGGACACTCTCGATGGTTCTTCGTACGTACTGTGCCTGGTTATATGACGGTGTGACGATACTGATCTTTGCCATGTGGACTTCTCCAGGAGAGCTGACTGAAGCCTTTTCAGTAGTGACGAGCGTGCCGTCGGTCAGGACGATTTGCGGACTCGGTGCTGATTCTGTAAATAGGAGATCACTCCTAAGAAGCGTCCTTTCATCGCAGGGATGAAATGCTCTCGCAAGGATAATGGGCAGCCTTTGAGGAAACTCAGGAGGAAGGTGGCAGGGCCGGGACACCCCCAGGACCCACCGACAAAAAAATACAGCGCGAAACCAAGTTTTCCGTACCAGCTGAGGTGCTTGAGGCAGATGTAGGTCAGGTTGTGCGCATAGACAAAGCACTCACCTTTGTTCCAGCCTCGTTTCGAATCGATCTTCCTCGGTTCCAGATAGTGGTCAACAATAGAACCCGGGTCGTAGAAGAGTCTGAACCCTTTTCTTTTCACATTGAGCGCAACATCGGTTTCATAGGAGATCGCCGATCCACCGTTGAGCACGAGATCGAAGCTGTTCAACAGGGCCACTTTGCGAAAGGCCATGTTGCATCCAATGAAGCAGTCTGCCTCGATAAGATTGCTATTCGCCACCGAAGGACCGTGGTTCCCTGAGCGGCCAAACCACGAGAGCTTTCCCGGTATCTCAACACGGGGACGGCCGCAGTCTGCAGCGTGAATCCCCTGGAAATGGTTCACGACGGTGCCACCGATCCCACCTACCCTCGGGTCACGGAAGTCTTCCTCCAAACGATACAGCCAATCTTCTCGGGGAATTGCATCATCATCAATGAGACAGAAGATGTCCCCGGTACACTGGTCCAGTGCCGCGATGAGCGGAGGGAGGTGCCCTTCCCGTTGAACCGTTACGACTTTGTGGGGCAGGGGGGGCTGGGCTGACTGTGCCCATTCCATTACAGCATCGATCGAGCCGGTGTCGCTGTCGCGGCACACCACCACAACCTCATCTGGAACTCTGAGTTGTCTTCCTAGAGAGTGCAGCAGATTAGTTAGCTGTGCCTGTCGCTGCCAGGTTGGTATTATGACCGAAATGCTGTTGTTTCTCTGTGGTCCGGCCATGTTTCATACCGCCTTAGGTGATGTAGAGGCCGAAGAAGACGACGTCAGCAGGTTGAAATAAACGTCCTCCAGCTTCGTCGCTTGTAACGCCCATGAATAGCGATTGCAGGCAAGTTCCCGTGCTCTGCGCCCCATACTGTGGGCCAGCGCTCCGTCTTGTAATAGCTTTACGACAGTCTCGGCAAAACTCTCGATATCGTTGCCGGCGACCAGACCGATTTCATGGTTTCTGACAACCTTGGCGGTGTCACCGACATCGCTGACGACGACCGGTCTACCACATGCCATGTACTCACCGATCCTGTTCGGCCAGCGAGTGCGGCTGGCAAGGTTTTCTTTGAGGGGTAGGGTAAGCACATCCACGCACGCCAGAAAGTGAGGCAGCATCTCGTCGGAACACCGTCCCGCTTGGATGAAGCTCGAGACAATTCCGGCATCATCCACGGCAGATTTGATCCAAGCCGAGGGTTTGCCGATGACAAGCAGCAAAGCGTCGGGAACATCGCGTTTGATCCTTACGAAACTCTTGATCACGATGTCCAAATCGCCCTGGAATGTCCCCAGGAATCCAACGATGCGGCTCTCCAGGGGAAGGCCCAGCCGCCTCCTTGCGTCTTCCTTCGGGATGGGCCGGATCGCCTCAACATCCGCCCCCCCCTCAACGACGAATATGTTGTCTTTGGGAACCCCATTCCGCATGGCAAACTCCGCCAACCCTTCCGAGATTACCGTTACCGCGTCCACCCTTTGACGCAGGTCAAATTCTAAGTAGCGTGAGAATTTCCTGAAGGGAAAACCAATAATCCGATAGATGGCATCAAGCCGAAAACGGTAGGCGTATCTAAGCCCCCCTTCGTAATTGAAGATGTCACACCAGTCGGAGACGAACTTTAGGTTTAAATTGCTTTTGAAAATGAGCCAAGGGAGGAAGACGTTGAGTGAATGGTCGAACAACTGAACTATGTCGTAGCAACCATTCCTCATTTCCCGAAATCGCAAAAGAATATCGAGAATTCCCATTCCTGGATCCAGAAAAAGCCGACGGGTGAAATGACCTAACCCGTGGTGCATGAAGTTTGGAGTTTCTATTACCCTCACTCCCTCCTTGACATAAGACACCTTGCCAAATATTTGGTCCTGCGACACCACCATCAGGGTAAGATCGTGCCCTAGGTTCGCCAACTGTTTTGAGAGATTGAAGGCCCGCACGTAAGTGGCGGACTCTTTCATATCGGACAGCAGGAAGAGAATTCGCAAGGGCATCATCGAGGACCCCTCAGTACGAAAGTATTGATCTAAACACCGTATATAGCAGGACAAGGCGCTCTTTAAGTTCAGCACGACGCTTTGCTATGAAGCAGCTAGACAATACCAAAACAATTCCTTTTATGCTGCACGCTGCACCAACCAAACTCCTGAAAAACAGGCCAGCCCAAACCCCACGGTTCTTGTCGATTAACCGGCAACGGCTCTTCCACATTTGGCCATACATCTTGTGGCCCCCTTTTTTGGTGCTCTGGTTAAGCAAATGGACTACACTCACCTCAGCCACGTAGTAAAGCTTCCAACCAGCCTTTCTGATCCGTATTGACCAATCAAGATCCTCACAGTAAACAAAGAATCTGGGATCCTGCATTCCAACTGCGCCGAGAACTTCGCGCCGCAATAGAAAGCACGTCCCCCAGTGTATGCACGGTACTTCACAACTGTCCTCGCAGTTGTCCCAACCGGAAAAGATCTTCTGATTGCTCCAGTGGGCAAACTTGCTGTGAAATAGGCAAAGTGCGAATAATGTATCGGTTTTGAAGGTAGGAAGATTGCCAACAAAGGGAGGATGCTTTCCCTGCGACTGCAGAACCAGGCGAGGGGTTGCACCTCCCGCGTCAGGATGGTGTTCCATGAATTTCACTAAATCGACAAATGCCCCTGGCGGTGCTAGTACATCGCTATTCATGCTGACGAGGTAAGCCCCCCTACTGCGACGAATTCCGAGATTGGTGGCAGCAGCCACTCCAAGGTTAGAGGTATTTTGTATCAGTTTGAACAACGGGAATTCACTGCTGACCATCGTGCCGCTTCCATCACTTGAGTCGTTATCAACAACAATGACTTCCCAATCAAGACCGGCAGCGGCGTCAGACAAGCAGGTAAGGCACCTGCGCGTAATATCAACGGTGTTGTAACTCACAATGACTATAGAAAGGTCAGGGACTTTAGCTGGCATCTCAAACCTCGTCCATTAAGGTGACATGTGCTGTCTCTTTTACTTCTGGAAATGATAACGAAGCCTCACACCAGCAGCAAGAACAAGAGCGGGTGATAACCGAGCAAAGAAAGCACAAACCAAATACGTTCACATCTCGGTCAAACATAAGAAGCTTCATAATTTGGCAGGCCACCCAGAGAGGGTAAAGAATATCAGATCACAAACAGTGGTTCTGTCTTCAAGGGAGCATATTTCGTAGTGCTCGGCTAACCGCCGACTTCCTCAGACAAATGTCGGCTGTATTCGTTGTGATGAAGCATCGGAGAAGATAACAAGGAAAGCCTTATAACAATCGCCATTACTAGTGCCATCATGCACGTCTCCCTGTAGTACCACCAAGAGGGAGCAACATTCAACGTCACCAACCAGTAAGCAAATGTCGAAAAGAGTCCCAGCCTCAACCACTCCAAATTCTGGTCGAGAGAGACCGTCCTGCACCGCACACAGAAACGGAAGTATCGGAACATGCACCAAAGAAACAACAGTAACGTGAAGACGCCCATTTTCATGTACAACATCAGTAACGCATTGTGAACGGTGTGACGATTGATGGTATCATCACCAGGTACGGGGGCATGTTCCGATCCGAACCCCAACCCGAGAACCGGATGACCTTTAAGTGCTTCAACGGTGACTATCCACTCGTTTACGTGCGCCTCATTGGATTTGTCACCTTTATCCGAGATAGAAGCGAATCGACTTTTCAAATCTTCTCCGGTTGGGACGCCTCGTAGTGCCATGGCAGATGCGATCATGCCCCCCCCAGCGAGTGCGGCAGTCGCTACGATCACAACCATACGAGCCTTAAGGTTCCTTGGTGTCATCAGAAACAGGAGACCAAACGCCATCAAAATCCCGAGCCAGGCGTTCCTTCGATTCGAATATACTAAGGAGAAAAGCAAAGGGGCACCTACCAAAGAAACAACAAAGAATACCTTCCAGGTTATCTTGCGGTAGATCAATCTGGAGGCAATCGCCACCAAAATGGTTACAACCAAGATCAGATCTGAGGTTTCAATAAAGATTACTCTTGAATCACCATAATCGAATCCTACACCTTTTAGGTAGCTCATAATGCCAATTATAGTTTTTACAAAAGAAATACCAACTACAAAACTAGCAAATGCTGTAATCCTTTCGATAGAGTTTAAAATATTTATACTAGATAAAAAAAATACTACTGGAATAAAAAATTTCTTCGAGTCTTCTTTTAGGAGAATAACATTATTACCAGATTCAGCTCCGACATAGTAGGAGATACCATAAAAAACCACAAACATAAAAACAGGCCAAGTAAACACTGGAAACTTAGCTAAATCTTTTTGCAACGCATATCCCAACAGGAAACAAATCGCTAACAGGAACACTGAAATCTCAAGCACTGATGGAATCCCTGGAGCTTTCACATTTTCAAAAATCCCCAGAAGTGATCCCGGAGTAATTTCTACTTCTTGCAATCCAAGAATGCAGAGGCTCGCGAAATAAAAAGGGAAAAGAAGGTTTTTTACCATAAGACCGATCAACAATGTCCCGACCGCGGCGGCAATGGCAGCCGTAGGCGAAAGGCCAACGATTACTGTGCCGATGCCTCCCCCAACACATGCAAGGCAGAGATAGCATAGTAGTCCACCTAGACACTCACCATTCTTTAGTCTGCCAATCACACCTCTCAGTTGCGCATTACTGGACAAGGACTTGTTCATAATTTAGACCTTCACTCTTTAAAGCTTGTCATTGCCAACGGTTTTGTCTGATCCTATGCCTAGCTCTGGCAACTTCCAACGGTAGACGGACTAGGTATTCCAACTTGCTCGACATGATGTGCCTTTCGTGAACAAGCTTCACGCATTGGATAGGATCCCTGACGAAGGCTTGGCTCAGCCTGAACAACCACTGCAGGCCAAGTTTTTGAATACTTTCTGGAGGCGTCACGATCTCTCCAATAAAAAATCTGAAGGCTGCGCCGACACCAATCATTATCCCGCTATCCAGAGAAGCAAAATGCTTTTTCATCCAACGTTCCTGTTTTACTCCTCCAAAGCAGACCCAGATAATGTCGGGTTTAGCTGCCTTTACTTTCTCAATCATGCACCGATTGTCTTGATCATCAAACTCTTTGAATGGTGGGCTATGTCCTGTCATAAGGATATTTGGACTAAGCTTATTAGCCTCAGCAATAACTTTTTGAATTGTTTCTTCGGTATCACCTAGAAGGAAATGTTTGTAGTCATGCATGTCAAGGATCAGACGTTTCATCAACGCAGCTCCAGATATTCTCTCAATTTCCTTACACCCAGCCATCCAAGCGTACCACACTAGTGGCATCCCATCGGCTAAGGAGAGTAAGGACTCGTTGATCGCTGTTCGCAGATCGGAATTTTTTGTAGCAACTATCAAATTTGAAACATCAGTAAGGCAGATATAGCTTTTCTCTTTCCTTTTAATCATTTCAGAAACAGTATTGAGGACACTTCGGTATGAAACGTTACTAACCTTTACGCCCCGGTATTTAATATAAGGAATTTCTGTAAATCTCATTGATCACCTCATGGCACTTAAAGCAGATTCAACTGAAAGTCAAAAAAAAGGAGTTCCGCATCAGTCGTGGTTTTCACCTCGTTCACGGATTCCCCTTTTCTTCTGCCTCACCTCAATATGTAAACAAATAATTAAAAAAACTTCCGGTAAATAAATTCTGGTATATAGTACCTTCTTTTGTTAAGTATTGCTCCTACAATAGTTCCACCATTTGATACTATAAGTTTTTTTAGCTTTGCTGCAGTTGTTTTTTTTGTCACACCAGCCTCTATAACCATGATTACGCCATCAGCATTTCTTGCTATACCTATGCTTTCAAACGAATTTAAATTGGATGAGGTGTCAATAAGTATGAGATCAAACCGTTCTTTGAGTTTTTCCCAAAGATTAACTTCTAGAGGTAAGTCATTTTGTAGTGGCATCAGTGACTCCTGAACTGAAATTGGCGCAAAGTATAGATTTGAATCTCCAACCCTAAAAAATGCCTTATCAATTAACTTCCCTTCTTCGATAAAATCAAGCCAGCCATAGTCACGAGCCCCATTGATGCATACCCTACCGGCGTGATCTTTGTACGTTGAATCAAGTATCAGGACAGATTTGCCATGACGTTCAACAGCATTTTTAGCAAATTCACGAACGATCGTTGACACGCCCTCCCCTCGCCGGGAACCAACAAATTGAATGATCTTACTCGCCGTATTGCTCAGACATGTTTCAACTTGGTGGTGTAACCACACCATCTCTTTCCGGAGGGAAACCCCGCGAATCACTTCAGTCTGCAGGGATAGTTCAGGTGTGACTTCTGAGTTATTTTTCTTTCCAGATGCTTGTTCAAGTGCCTCATAAATGTTACTCATGGCTTCACCTATAAGTCAGAAGGGAGGGAATTTTACTTTCAGTTTTCCTTTTTAGCGGGAAAAACAATGCGGCGTCCCTCGATAATCAGATTCTCGTTATTTATGCTGGGGTTTGCCTTTTTAACCAATCTAATGAGCTTCGAGTCCACACGACCATATACTTCATGCACTAACCGGGCGAGGGTGTCTCCACGTGCCACGGTCCTACTTGCCACCAGCTCATCACCTGCTGCAGATTCTACTACCGTTGTCACCGAAGGGATCACCTTCCGCTCGACTAGAGCAGAATCTTGAATTTTCCTCTCAATGAGATTCGGACGCTTGGTCTCCGTAAACTTTTCGCGATATACCATTCCTGCGATGACCGTGGTTAAAAGCACGCCCGTAACATAAATGCGCCACTGAAGGTATAAAGGCAGGCGAATCCCGAAATCACGCAGGATTTCCCTAACCACCCCAAGTCCAACCTTCTTCTTTCCATATCCAAACGCCGATATTAGACAGTTGTCACAAAGAATGTTAATTACACGGGGAATGCCTTTTGAGCACCTAACAATCTCGCGCAGAGCTCTTCCTGTGAAGATTATTGTTTCCTTATCGGACGCTTTTTTCAAACGGTGCCCTATGTATGACAATCCCTCTTCTTTGTTGAGTGGGGAGATTATAGCTTTTACAGCAATTCGTTGTTTAAGTTGCTTCAATTCTTCAAGATTGAGAGTTTTTTCGAATTCGGGTTGAGCACTGAAAATGATCTGAATCAGCTTTTCTGTCGCGGTTTCAAGATTTGACAACATCCTCAGATTTTCAAGGGTATCGGCTGGCATGTTCTGAGCTTCATCTATCAAAAGAATTATATTCTTACCCTCCCTGTATTCATCAATTAGAAACCTGTGTAGCTGATTAACCATATGGCAAGATTCATCTGAATCGCGAACCAGCCCCAATTCCAGGAAAATATGCCTAAGAAGATTATGGTAGGAGATATTTGAGTCAAAAATGTAAATTACTTTGATTTTGGACTTGTCTGTATTCTCTAGGTATGCTCTTAATATTGTTGTCTTACCAACTCCGACCGCTCCTACTATAAGAATAAACCCTTTCTTCTTTTCTACTCCATATATTATTGAAGCAAGAGCTTCTCTATGTCCGTGGCTCAAGTACAGAAATGAAGGATCTGGCGTTATTTGAAATGGCTCTTTTTTAAAATCAAAGAAATTAAGATACATGTTCAAGCCTCTTTATATGGAACAGTCAAAACCACTGGAATATCTAGATACATTTCTACACTTTCGGGATCGGAAAAAGTCTGCCCTAACATTTCCGCAAGGTATCCGCATGCCATACCCGAAAATAGACCCATAATCGCACCAACCACTATTTTCATCATGCGGTTCGAACTTTCGGGTTTTGCCGGCACCTCTGCGTTTTGAATGATGCTGATGTTTGAGAGTTTCAACCTATTCATAGCTTCAGACATGCGGGCTTCCTCCTGCTTGTCCGCATAAGTCTTGTAATTTTTCTCGTTAATTGCGACTTGGCGCTTCAGGTTTTGTAATTTAGTTTCATTTGAATCAAGATCTGCGATATCATTGTCGAGTTGCTTAACCTGACGCTTGAGAGCCTCTGCTCTGGCAAGTTGTGAATTCAACTCTCCCTCAGACTTGAATAGATCTATTTCAACGTTCTGGTATACAGGATTCCCAGTTTTAACCTTCCCACTAATTCCCTCTTCCTGATCAAGGAGGAATTGGTTAACAAGGTCGACCTCTCTTTTCGCTTCAACCACTAGTGGATTTTTCTCATTATACTTTCTCTTCAACTCCTGTTCTTTCAGTCTAAGCTCTAATAACTTTGTTTTAGCCTCGATGACAATTTTGTCTCTTTCGGTAGGAGTATAACGGCTATTACTTTTAGATAAAGCAGTGAGCTGGGACTTAGTTGCAACAATTCTATTTCGAAGTTCACTTATACTGTTTAGTGAAAACTTTAGTGCCGTGTCCAAATCAGATCTTTGCTTAAGCAATAGACTCCGTTGTTCCTCAAGCGAAAAAACCCCCGTTGTTTGCTGAAATGTTTGTAGATTTCTCTCGGAGTCCTTTAATTTGTTCTCGAATGATGTCATCTGGGTTGCTATGAAATAAGATTGCGGGTCACTATGGAGAGCTAGATGTTTTTCTTTGAATGTATCAATCAGAAGGTTGAGCGCTTTTGCTGCAATTTTTGGATCATTATGCTGGAAAGACACTTCTACAACATTAGATTTCCGTACACCCGTCACTTTAAGATGCTTCCCGAACTGCTCTACGGCGGCATCTACTGAATTTTGATTTTTCTTTTTTGACCTTACAAGGTTCGGGTAAATCGCATTGACCTTAAGGACCCGCACGACTTTTTCTGCTAACTCTCTACCGGTCAATACCTGTATTTCTGTGTTTACCAATTCATCCTGGCTTAGCATTACGTTCATGGTGTTATTGCTTGTATCCATTCCAGGACGTGGTGCATCCTCTCTCCATGGCTTTACTAAAAAAGAGGATTTTGCCAAATATACTGGTTTTGAAATCATTGCACCATATACGCTCACAGCTGTAACTGATAACACAACAGTGAGTATCTTTGTCCAATGTTTAAAAATTATGTTTAAAAAATCGCGCATTTTCATGGCATGCTCACTTTAGGTTGGGTATCTTAAAGAGTGCCAATACTCAGCCCCAATGGAATCGGAATATTTTTTCGGATATACAGGTCAACCCAGGTGTTTATGTTTGAAATTGTTGACTTAGGTACATATATTATATCATTTGGCTTGAGGTAGATATCTTTGGCGCCGCCTCCTCCGTCGAGTGCGTCCTCCAAGTTGATCTTGTAGGCTGCCACTTTGTTGTCTTCGGTTTTCCGCAATAAAATAACTTCGCCACTCTTTGCGGTTTCTTTTACCCCACCAGCCTGCGAAATTGATTGTAGCACTGTCGTTGGCCCCACCAGAGGTATCAGCCCTGCGCGGTTTACTTCGCCATCGACATAAACCCTGTCGGCTACAGAGGTGCGAAGGATCACTGCCACTTTTGGGTTACGTAACTCACTCGAATACGCCTTGGTTAAGACGTTGGTCAGTTCTGCTGGCGTCAATCCGGCCGCAACAACATCATTGACCAACTGCAGTGTAATTCTCCCATCTGGCCGTACGGTCAATTGTTCATTAAGTTCCGGGTTGTAGAACAACTTGATGTCAAGTTGATCCCCTGGCTGAATTCTATACTCCTTTGCTGGTACATCAGAATTTTGTGGAAGGCCTATTTTACCGATAGACTGATGTGAGCAACCAACCATAAGTGAAAAAAAGATTAACCACCAGAATTTAGCCCACGTCATGGCATCCTCCATCACAACAGTAGCGGCTGATACAGCTTTTGATAACGCAGGAATATACACTTATCCAATGTGCTTATAAGCAAATTCACCTATCACCCTAAGCACGTCAACTGGTAAGTATCGTAAAATTTTCTGGTATTGAATCTTCCTACTATTTTTACTCCTGCTGACAAAGCCGTTGCTCTCGAAGTCATATCTATAATAACCAACCGAGGTTTTAGTAGCCCCCCAGCCATTTTTAAAAGAGATTAGTCCATCATTGTCGAGATCAGTGCGCCCCATGCTCAAACTTCGAAACCCACGTGCGGCACACGCTTTGATTGTTTCCCAAAGAACTAAATTGTTCGCACTAAGATGCTTGTAGGTGTCATCTGAAGCTCCATATTTCCATACGGCCTGATCTGCAAAATTTAGACATATGAGCCCGGCTACTGTTTTTTGCTTGTAGCGCGCCAGAACCGTGAACCCGAGATTTTCGTTAATTACATGCGTGTGCAATTTTTCAAAAAATGATGATGGCTGCGGTGGCAATCCGAGACGTCGCCGAGTGAGACAATGTAACCGATAAAAACCTAAAATGTCGTCCAATGATTGAGAAATAGTGATCGTCACCCCCTCCCGCTCTGCTTTGCGGATACTGCTGGAGGTTCCTTTTCTCAAACGTGAGTGCATCTTAGCTTCATCTGAAAGAAGCTCCAGTTCATGGTAAGCATATGCCTCGTCACACGCTTGGTCAGCAAGGTATTGCTCCCCGCGAAACTGGATGTAGCGCCAACCACTCATTCCCCCAAGTGCCAGGACACTTTCCAGCAGCATACGAAATTCTTCCTTGTTTTTTGCGACCGCTCCGCAACAGTCTGAGAAACTGAGGCAAACACCACGTTTACCAGTGAAAATACTGTCCACCTCCATAATTGGCAGACAGCCGCAGAAGGTCTCTTGTTCTGTCAGCATGAGGTACACAGGGTGGTAATGATAGGTTTCCACCAACACCCTTGCCCAGTTCGCAGTATGGAAGACAGTTCCATGTCCCGAGGCATGCAACAATTTGTTCCATTGGGGGTAACTTAGTGGATTAACTATAGTGACTGTTTTATTCGTAGCTGACATTGAGCACCTTATAAGTACTACCCAGAATCGCACAAGGCTCCCAATTCTACAAAAAAGCCGGCCTTAGAAACTAAGGCTTAACCTATTTGATATATCACCCTATGATTTGAATCATGTTGCGCTTTGCGGCTGAGAATGCTGCTCTTCGTCGATTTTATGGGCTATGCTACGTAAGAAACGTGCAGGATTTCCAGCCACAATGCAGTATGGTGGAACATCTCTGGTCACAACACTTCCGGCCCCTACAATGGCGTGTTCTCCGACCGTTATTCCACATAATAGCGTTGTGCTAGACCCGATTGAGGCACCTTTTTTCACAACAGTACTTCCAGCAGACCAGTCCGACTCGCTTTGCAATTGGCCAGATGCTGTAGTTGCCCTAGGATATAGGTCGTTTATAAAGGTTACGTTATGTCCGATAAATACGTTATCTTCCACGACGACCCCCTCACAAATGAATGTGTGGCTTGAGATTTTGCAATTGTTCCCGATATATGCATTTTTCTGAACTTCAACAAAGGCGCCAATTTTCGTATTATCGCCAATTGTGCAGCCGTAAAGATTGATGAATTTGGCAAGTGTGACATTTTGACCAAGCTTTACGTCATCGGCGACAGCTAAATATGCTTCCATGATCACCCCCGTTATAGCTTCATGTCGTCTAAAGGTGCACCAACTTCCCACCTGCCTTAAGCGAATTTATAATGGCTTCAAGCATACGTACTACTCGTAGACCCGCCTTACCGTCATTTTGTGGGATGCGATTGTTATTAATACAGTCTATGAAATAGGCAGCCTCACCTTTAAGAGCCTCAACTTGATTTACTCGCGGAGCCCACATATCTCCACTGCGATAACTCACTCTTAGGCCATAAGACTGTTCCTTGGTCCCCTCCATCCCTTCTACCCCTTTGTCATAAACCCTTATCTTTTCATCACTGACCAAATCGTTCCAAACCAGCATTTTCTTCTGCCCACCAATCAGTGTCGTCCTTATCTTGACTGGAGAGAGCCAGTTCACATTCAGGTGCGCAATTACATTATTTGGAAAATAAATTGTTATGTAAGCTACGTCTTCTAAACCGTGGTTGAAATGTGCGACTCCAGTTGCCATCACAGCTAATGGTTCTTTATCTATTAAGTAATCCATTATTGATAGGTCGTGAGGAGCCAAATCCCATACCACATTTACATCCTTTTGGAAAAGACCCAGGTTGACCCTAATTGAATCAAAATAGTAAAGATCTCCTAGTACCCCTCCATCTATCAGCTCTTTAATTTTTTTAACGGCGCCTGTGAATAGGAATGTATGATCTACCATAATTTTTAATTTTTTTTGTTCCGCAAGCTCAATCAATTCTTCAGCTTGAGAGACCGATGCTGTGAACGGCTTCTCAATGAAGATGTGTTTTCCATTGAGCAGAGCTGTCTTAGCTATTTCGAAGTGAGAGGAAACTGGGGTCACAATAGCTATAACATCCAGATTCTTGGCAGTAAGGAGTCCCTCGCAGTTCCGCTCCAGCCGAATGCCTGGATAAATTTGCCCCGCTCTTGCGAGAGATCCAGCATCAGGATCGCTAATCGCCGTAACCTTTGCGCCCGGAGTTTCATTGAAGTTTCTTGCCACATTTGGGCCCCAGTAACCGTACCCAATTATGCCAACGTTAATCATGGCCTTGCCCCTTTCTCTCCGACTAGTACGCTCCCTTAGCTTTAAAGACCGCCCTGGGAGTCCGCAGCAGGATCTGGATATCTAAGATTATGGACCATCCAGAAAGATATCTGAGGTCCAGTCGCACCATGTCGTCAAAGCTGGTACTGCTTCTACCAGTTACCTGCCACAATCCGGTAATGCCGGGCCGCTTGCCCATCAGCCGGCCTCTTTGCCAGCCGAGGTAGTTTTCCACCTCGTAAGAGATTGGCGGCCGTGGTCCCACCAAGGACATGTCCCCTTTCAAGACATTGATGAACTGAGGAAGCTCATCTAGGCTGTACTTGCGGAGGTACCTGCCGATTGGTGTCACTCTCGGATCACCCTGAATCTTAAATACCCCCTGCTGAGGGGTTACCTGCCCTTTTATTAACTTTGTAACGTACTCCCGATGAATGATGTCGTCGTTGTCCAAGTACATAGAGCGGAACTTGAGTAGTTTAAATTGTTTGCCATTACGACCAACCCGGTCTTGCATGAAGAGCACAGGACCTTTCGAAGAGAGCTTGATTAAAATTGGTAACACCACGAATAATGGTGAAAACACGACTAAGCCGAATAGACCGCCGATGACATCCAAAGCCCTTTTCGCGATTTCTCCCCCCTTAGTCCGGATGTCCCGAACAAGGAACTCGGGGTAGAATGTCATATCAAAGACACTCGCACTCCCAACCACCGGGAAGAAACGGAATGTGATCGCGACCTGACACATCAACTCTTCGTTTAAGGTATTGGCTAGGCTCTCGAAAACCTTCTTGGCTACAACCATTTGTGCAAGTTCCACTTTGTCCTGTTCAACCTCTGTCAGAATTACCCCAATGAGGGATCCTTCTTTTAGTAACCCACAGATATCTGTTTTCCTGACGCACCGTTTCAGTCCCTCACCGAGTGAACCGTCTTCCCCCATATTCGCCAACCCAGTTGCGGTACCATCTACTACCATCACCAGCAGCGGCTTATTGGATCGTTCTGCTCTCTTTCTCTCCTGAATCAATTTCTCGTGAAATTTTTTTTCTGGATAGAGCCCGTAGGCCAAGACGGGATCTTCATTTAGTGCACGGCTTTTGGTGGCTCTCTTGTATCCCTTATTCCTGGTCATTGGTTTCTTCACCCCTAAGCGAGTACGCGAACTGCCAGGCCATCCTTTGCTACCCGCCCAACTCATTGCGGGAAACGGCACCGCGAATTCCATGAGCATCACCTATGAAAAATTAGCAATCTTTAATATTTTTAGTATAACTTTAGATATCGCCCTGTCAACTGAACTGAATAGAGGCATTTTGAGACTTCACAAAAAAAAGCGATCTCCGGTATTTGAGGAGAAGGGGGCCGTCCCAACTTCAACGTCCCTTTGGTGGCTACATGCTGGCCTGAAACAGAGTAGCGGCCTAGACCCCGTTATATGAGCCGGGATTAATTACTTGAACAATTGGGACACGCAAGTGTGAACGAGAGGTATTAACAGTCGTAGTAGACTAAAAGGTACTAGTATTGCTGTTTTTCCCAAAAGCTACCTTTAAGCAAAATTGTTCTATTTTCCAGAGTTTCAAGATCGCCTTCTACCATTAAACGGTGAAGAATCCGTGTAACCGTCTCTCTGGAAACAGAAGTATACCCTGCCAATTCTTTATGAGTCAGACGAAGGGCGATGACCACCCCTCGGTCATCTCTTACCCCATGCAGCCTACTTAAATGATTGAGTATGGATCTCAACCTCATTTCAGCATCAGGCAATGCTATTGCTTTCATAACTAGCTGAGCTTCTCTTAGTCTCTTACAAAGCACAGATACTATCTGCAATAGGACCTTCTCGTCTTTAAGAAAGATCCTGTCAAATGTTTGTTTTGACAACAGTCCAATCTCCGAGTCTTCCATCGCAATAACTGTCGCGGGTGCTGTTTTAGCGTCAAGCATCGCCATCTCGCCAAAAATGTCACCACGTTTATGGACAGCTAGGATCCTTTCGCTGCCATCGCTACCGAGATGAACCACACGAACTTTGCCACTGTAAACCACATATAAGTACTTAGTAGTTTCCTCCTCAAGTAGAACCACTTGGTTTTTGTGAAACCTTTTTTCCATAATTTTTGTTTGGACTTCAGAGAAGTCATCTACTTCCAATGATGCAAACAATGGAATAGCTCGCAAAACCCTGATGTGAGGAGACTCATTTTGAACTTGTGTCTTGAGCATTTGTCCCTTCCCTCACCACACTTTTGAAATCTCTATTCGAGAGAGTCTTTTTCAACGAGAAGCACTATTTTGCCGACTCCACCGAGACAGGGCAGTATTTCCAGGCAGCAACTGATATACTATTCGCAGGACATTGATCGCAGCAGTTACAAGGGATACAACTATGACAAACTCATACCGACCAACGCTACTCCCAGGAGTGGATGAGGAAACAGCGCCACGGATGTCAATGTTGCAAGAGGCGCTGAGGAACCACGGGTTACCACACGTCCCGCGCTTCGTGAACCGTCTTATCCTGGAGACGAGTCCTTATCTTCTTCAACATGCAGGAAACCCCGTCAACTGGTTTCCCTGGGGTAAGGAGGCACTAAAGCTAGCCACAAACTTATCCCGACCGTTGTTTGTGAGCATTGGTTACGCTACTTGCCACTGGTGCCATGTTATGGAGGTTGAGTCCTTTGAAGACGAAGTAATTGCACGTTTTTTAAATGAGCATTTCATATCGATAAAGGTAGACCGAGAAGAAAGGCCTGACCTTGATTCGCTTTACATGAACGCACTACACGCGATGGGAAATCAGGGGGGATGGCCACTTAACATTTTTCTTACTCCAAAGCGGGAACCTTTCTATGGTGGTACCTACTTTCCGCCCTCGGATGATTCACGAGGTTTTGGGTTCCTGACGCTGTTGCAACGGATCACGGAAACGTACAACAGCCAACCCCATCGAGTTCATAGCGCGGGACATCAAGTGACCGACGCGGTGAGACAGATGTTGGCTCTAGACAAAGCACATATCTCACCAGAGTCATCAGCCCTTGACCGAGCGATTGAGCGTTACCGTCAGCTCTTCGACAATGAAAACGGTGGCATTCTAGGGGCCCCTAAATTCCCAAGTTCCTTACCTATCAGGCTTCTTTTGCGCCAGCACCACGCAACAAACCAACCAGACCTCCGTAAAATGGCTGAAGTCACTTTGGAAAGAATGGCTTCAGGTGGGATATACGACCAAATTGGTGGAGGCTTCCATCGCTATGCTACCGACGACCACTGGTCGATCCCCCATTTTGAAAAGATGCTCTACGATAATGCCCTACTTGCCTCGACCTATCTCGAGGGCTTTTGGGCAACGGGTAACTGCGAGTTTTCAACTACAGCAAAGGAAATACTTGACTACCTTGTTCGCGATATGAAGTCTCCTTGCAAAGGATTTTTCTCCGCGACAGATGCAGACAGCCTAGGAGCACAAGGGAAAAAGGAAGAAGGATATTTTTTTACCTGGGCTCCCGAAGAAGTTGTCCAGATTCTCGGTCCAGAGAAGGCTCCCTCGCTGGAAACATACTTCGGAATCACAGCAACTGGTAACTTTCACGGGCGCAGCGTCCCGCATCGGAACATCTCCCTTCATGGTGCAGCGGTTCAATTTCAAATTTCACCAAAAGAGCTGGAAACAATCATTCAGCTGGGTCGAAGCGAACTCCTCGTTGCCAGGTCGAAACGACCGCTCCCTTTTTGCGATGAGAAAATGCTAGCATCATGGAACGGCCTTGCCATTTCCGCCTTCGCCAAGGGAGGATTCTTTCTCTGCAATCGGAACCTTCTCAAAGTTGCGCAAGAAGTTGCACATTTCATTTCTGAAGAGATGACTCACAACAATATCTTGTCGCACAGCTTTCAGAGAGGTTCGGCCAAAGGCCTCGGATACCTCGACGATTATTCATTTGTCATAGCTGGTTTCCTGGACCTCTTTGAGACAACTGGAGACGTTAAGTATCTCTTAAGGGCGCAGGAATTAACTGACGTTGTGCAGCGCGAATTTCTTGATACTGAATCAGGTGGATATTTCCTAACGAGTATTCAACACGAAGTGTTACTTGCCAGGGAAAAGCCCGCGTATGATGGTGCTGTCCCTTCCGGCAACTCGATCATGATTCAAAACCTTTTGAGGTTGTACGCGATTGTGGAGCAGCGGCACTATCGGGAAGCTGCCGAAGGGGCGTTATCCGCATTCGGAGCACGCATCAATGAAACACCAACTGCCCTACCCGAGATGTTAATCGCCCTCCAGTCGCATCTCAGAGAGACACTACAAGTTGTTATTGTCATACCACCGGAGAACCCGGAATCAGTCGAGCCCCTGCTCAACGTCTATAAAGAAACATATTTGCCGAACAGTGTACTGATACAGGCCATCGACGGAGCACAACACAAGGAGGCACTGCAAATTATCCCGGCCCTAAAAGGGAGACATGCTGACGGTAGTAATTCAGTGGCGTATGTCTGCCAAGGGAGAACTTGTCAACGGCCTACCTCCGACCCTGGAGAGCTAAGCCATCTTTTGAGACGGATTTAACCGCAGCGCAAATGATCTCAGCGCGAACTCAGCGCTCATTTCCCTTTGACGTCCACCGGCCAAAAGATTAGCAAGATCTAACTTTCAACCGTTGGAGTATAGTAGCCATCGTTCGGTTGTCAACAAACCCCTTGGAAATGACCTCCGCGGCCTTCACCAGGAGCATGGAAGACTCCGACAGCGAAATAAAGATAGCGGCTTATTCTGGAGAGAGTTCAAACCATAAAGCGGTCCCCACGAGGGCCACCCGGGCCCCGAAGTTGTGCCCCCCTCCCCGCGACGACAGGTCGGCAAACGACCTACCTACCCCCGCCCCTCAGTGTCTAAAATTCCAATGAAGACATCACGTTTACCCTATTGCAGGCAGCTTTTTACCGCTTACTTCCCGCGCCACTTGCTCCAGAAGCCAGCGAAGTATCGCATAATTTTCATGTGAGGGTTTATCTTACATTTTAATTCGCCGCGCGCACATTTCATTAAAGCTCAACGCACGGCGCGCCGAAGAGTGGCACCACTAGCGAAAACGGCCTGCGGCAACGGCGTCGAGTGTGCCCTGGTTCCGGCAGGCCTTCCCACCCGCCGACCGTGTGTTTTCGCAGCCCGCAACGAGGAGAAGCTATGCAGCAGACAACCAGTACTCCAGGCAAGGTGGTCCTCACCGGGGCCTGGACCATGGACCAGGCGGTCGAAGGGCTCAGTTTTCTGGCTCTGGCCCTGCAGGACCAGCTGGAGGCCACGCCTCCGCCAACCAGCACCGAGGTGGACCTCAGCCAGGTACGTGAACTCGACGCCTGCGGTTGCCAGCTTCTGGCGGTATTCCTGGAAAACCTCAAAGGGAACGGAATCCTCCCCGTGCCGCACGGCCTTGCGCCGGCCCTCTTCGACACCACTCGCCTCTTGGGTTTCGCCGGCCTGCTCGGCGCCCAGGACGGCCCAAAGGAAACCTGATGAGCAACGGCAAACCGGGATCTGATATCGACATCAAACGGTTCAACCAGGTCTTCTTCGAGGAGTGCGCCGAGCATCTCGTCGAGATGGAACGGATCCTCATCTCGCTGTCGGACCGCGAGCCGGACCAGGAGCAGATGAACGCCATCTTCCGCGCGGCGCACTCCATCAAGGGGGGGGCCGGGATCTTCGGGTTCGACGACATGACGGTCGTGACCCATGTCATGGAATCGCTGCTGGACCGGCTGCGCAAACACGAGATCGGCTTCACCGCCTCCATGGTCGACGTCCTTTTGGAGGCCGGCGACGTCATCGCTATGCAGCTTGCCGGGCATCGTGAGGGGAGCGTGGTGCGCCAGGAGGCCATCGACGCGGTACGCGACAAGCTCCAGCGCCTGGTCGACAACGGCCCCGCCGCCCCGCCCGTCGCCGTGGTCGAGCCGCCCGACTCGAGCCCCTGTTCCGGCGCACTCATCCGCAGCCTGGGCGACGACACTGCAACGCACCGTTTCGAACTCAGCTTCACGCCGGACGACAACATCTTCCGCAGGGGGATCAGGGTCGAAAGCATCATTGCCGAGCTGAGCGAACTGGCCCAGCCCGGCGGCTTTGCCAGCCGAGCCGAGCTGGTCGAGGTGCCGACCCTCGCCGAGTTCGACCCCGAGAACTGCCTCACCCGCTGGCACTTCACCCTTACCACACCGGCCAGCGCCGACCAGGTCATGGAAGTCTTCATGTTCGTGGCCGACGAAGAGCAGTTGAACCTGCGCGAACTTCCCAGCGAAAGGCTTCCTGCCGCGGCACCGGCAAACTTGCCCGGCGCCACGGCTGCAGCTGAGCCCAGTACGGCGCCCGGCGCCGCTCCCCCCGTTCCGGAGCCCCGCCTCGAGGGACGACGCGCCTACGACCGCGACGAAACGAGCCCCGGCGCCTTCGGCAGACGCCAGGGTGAGGCGGAGAGCTCTATCCGGGTCAACGTCACCAAGGTAGACCAGCTGATCAACCAGGTGGGCGAACTCCTGATCACCCAGGCGATGCTGGCCCAGGTGGCGAGCGAACTCGACCCGGTGCGCTACGAGACCCTGCACAAGGGGCTCCTGCAGTTGGCGCGCAACAGCCGCGACCTGCAGGGAAGCGTCATGTCGATCAGGCTCGTGCCGATCAGCATCGTCTTCAGCCGTTTTCCCCGCATGGTGCGCGAACTGGCGGGACGGCTGGGCAAGTCGGTGGAGCTCAAGACGGTGGGCGAGACCACCGAACTCGACAAGGGACTCATCGAGAAGGTCGCCGATCCCCTCTCGCACCTGGTGCGCAACGCCCTGGACCATGGCCTGGAAACCTCCGAGGTGCGGCTGGCAAACGGCAAGGAGCCGACCGGCACCATCCAGTTGAAGGCCTCGCAGGTCGCCGGCCGCATCGTCATCGAGGTCTCAGACGACGGCGCCGGGTTGAACCGCGACAAGATCCTCGCCAAGGCAAGCGAGGCGGGGATCCCCTGCTCGGAGAGCATGAGCGACGAGGAGGTCTGGCAGCTCATCTTTGCCGCCGGGTTCTCTACCGCCGACCAGGTCACCGACCTCTCCGGGCGCGGTGTCGGGATGGACGTGGTGCTGAAGAACGTGCAGGCAATGGGGGGACGGGTGCAGATCGCCTCGCAAGCCGGCAAAGGGGCCTGCGTCACCATCAGCCTGCCGCTCACCCTGGCGATTTTGAACGGACTGTCGGTTGCCGTGGGTGCCGAGAAGTTCATCATTCCGTTAAGCGCCATCATCGAGTCGCTGCAGCCCAAGCCCGACCAGCTGAAGAGCGTGAACGGCAAGCAGGTGGTGGCGGTGCGCGGCGAGTACCTCCCGATCCTCAGGCTGCACGAGCTCTTCAACATCGAGACCGAGGTGACCGACCCGCGCCAGGGAATCCTGGTTCTCGTCGACCTGGGGGGGGAGAAGACCGCCCTGCTGGTGGACGCGCTCCTGGACGAGCAGCAGGTGGTGGTGAAAAGCATCGAGACCAACTATCGCCGCGTGGCGGGGAGTGCCGGCGCCACCATCCTGGGTGACGGCCGGGTGGCCCTCATCCTCGACGTCGCGGAACTCTTCGAAATGGCAAAAAAGGCACAGCCCGAACCGGGCCCGGCCAAGGAGGCGGCATGACCATGCAGGGAGCACTGAAAAGCAGCGAACAACACCGGACCCGTGGGGCCGAGTTCCTCACCTTCACCCTCGCCGAGGAGACCTACGGGATCGACATCCTCAGGGTGCAGGAAATAAGGGGCTACGACGCCGTCACCCGGATCGCCAACACCCCGGACTTCATCAAGGGGGTGGTCAACCTGCGCGGGGTGATCGTCCCCATCGTCGACCTGCGCCTGAAGTTCAAGGTGGGACAGGCGACCTACCACGAGTTCACCGTGGTGATCATCATCAACGTGGCCGACAAGGTGGTGGGGATGGTGGTGGACGGGGTCTCGGACGTGGTGGCGCTCTCCGAGGAACAGATCAAGCCGGCGCCCGAATTCGGCAGCGCCCTGGACACCCGCTACCTGACCGGCCTGGGGACCGTCAACGACGACATGCTCATCCTGATCGACATCGAGAAGCTCATTGCCAGCGACGAAATGCAGCTCATGGACCGGATTGCCGAGGCATAAGGACCTTCACATAGAAAACTCTCATTCAAGGCGGAAACGACTATGAAAATCACCGGATTCAAGGACTGGAAGATCCTCACCAAGATTCTCAGCATCTCCATTGCCACCGTTGTGCTGCTCATCCTCGGGGTGCTCTTTTACGTGCTCCCCTACATGGAAAAGAACCTGATGAACGAGAAGATCACCGCTACCAAAGGGGTGGTCGACGTGGCCTACTCGGTTCTGGAGAGTAACCTCAACGACGTGAAGAGGGGGAAAACTACCCCGGCCCAGGCCCAGGCAAACGCTCTCAAGGAGATCGGGGAGCTCAAGTACCACGGCAGCGAGTATTTCTGGATCAGCGACCTCGACACCAAGATCCTGTCACACCCCAAGGCGGACATGGTGGGCAAGCTGCAGACCGAGACCAAGGATCCCACCGGGAAGAAGCTCTTCGTCGAGTGCGCCAACGTCTGCCGCGAGAAGGGCGAAGGGGTGGTGGATTACCTCTGGGCGAAGCCGGGCTCCAGTGTCCCGGTACCCAAGGTTACCTACGTGAAGCTCATGAAGGATTGGGGCTGGGTCGTGGGGAGCGGCATCTACGTCGACGACGTGAAAGCGCAGGTGGCGAAGATGCGCTGGCAGATCCTGGGGGGGACGCTCCTGCTCTCCCTGGTGGTTTTCGTCTTCGCCTGGCTGGTGGCGCGCCGCATCAAGCTGGCCCTGGACCTGGCGATCACCGCCTCGCAGCGCATCGCCTCGGGCGACCTCACCGCGCACCTGACCGTGGAGAGCAAGGACGAGACCGGCCACCTGATCGGCTCCCTTAAAGAGATGAACGAAGGACTCGCCCGCATCGTCGGGGAGGTGAGAAACGGCTCCGACTCCATCGCCACGGCGACCGAGGAGATCGCCGCCGGCAACGCCGACCTCTCGCAGCGCACCGAAGAACAGGCAAGTGCCCTCGAGGAGACCGCTTCCTCCATGGAGGAACTCACCTCGACGGTGAAGCAGAACGCGGACAACGCCCAGCAGGCGAACCAGCTGGCCATCAACGCAAGCGGCGTGGCGGTCAAGGGGGGCGAGGTGATCAACCGGGTGGTGCTCACCATGGAAAGCATCACCGACAGCTCGAAGAAGATCTCCGACATCATCGGGGTCATCGACGGCATCGCCTTCCAGACCAACATCCTGGCGCTCAACGCCGCGGTCGAGGCGGCCCGGGCCGGTGAGCAGGGGCGCGGTTTCGCGGTCGTGGCGGCCGAGGTGAGAAGCCTCGCCCAACGAAGCGCCGCCGCAGCCAAGGAGATCAAGGCCCTCATCGAGGACTCGGTGGGCAAGGTACAGGACGGCAGCCGCCTGGTCGAGGAGGCCGGCCGCACCACCCAGGACATCGTGACCAGCATCAAGCGGGTGACCGACATCATGGCCGAGATCTCGGCGGCCTCCGTCGAGCAGTCCAGCGGCATCGAGCAGGTGAACATCGCCATCACCCAGATGGACGACGTCACCCAGCAGAATGCGGCCCTCGTGGAGCAGGCTGCCGCCGCGGCCGAATCCCTGGAAGACCAGGCCCGCCAGATGGTGTCGGTGGTGGCGCGCTTCAAGCTCGAGGAGGGTGTGCGCAGCGAAGCGTCTCCCGCAGCGACACCGCGCAAGGTGACCCGCTCCGGAGGAACCCTGCAACGGCCCAAGCAGGGCGAGAAAAGGCCGGCCCAGGCACCGGTGCCGCGTGCGGCCCGCATCGACGCGCGTCCGGCTGTTGCGGTGGAAGCGGCCGACCTCGACGACGACTGGAAAGAGTTCTGAAAGCGCTCGCCGCCACATTGAAGCTTCTGGGAGCCCAGGACCTGGAGCAGGAGACCAAGGGGAGCGCCTTCGACACATCGGGCGAAGGCACTCCCCTGCACTTCGAGTTCGCACAGGAGGATTTCCAGCGGGTCCGCGAGCTCATCCACCAGATGGCCGGCATCTCCCTCTCCCCCGCGAAACGGGACATGGTGTACAGCCGACTGGCCCGCCGCCTGCGTGCCCGGGGGATGCAGAACTTCACCGAGTACCTCGACTACCTGGTCCAGGGGGACGTGCAGGAGATCGAGGCCTTCATCAACGCCCTCACCACCAACATGACCTCCTTTTTCCGGGAGCCGCACCACTTCAGGATCCTCGCGGACCGGCTGGCCGAGCAGCGCGACAGCACCGTCTCCATCTGGACCTGCGCCTCATCGACCGGCGAGGAGCCCTATTCCATCGCCATCACGGTCCTGGAGGCGCTGAAGAGCTACCGGCACCAGCCGCGCATCCTGGCGACCGACATCGATACCAACGTGCTGGCCACCGCGCGGCGCGGCGTCTACCCGCTGGATCAGCTCGCCAAGCTTCCGGCCGAACAGCTGCGGCGCTTCTTCTTGAAGGGCGAGGGGAAGAACCAGGGGTTCGCCCGGGTGCGCGACGAGGTGAAGCAGCTGGTGAGCTTCAAGCGCCTGAATCTGTTGGAGGAGACCTGGCCGATGCGTGGCAGATTCGACTTCATCTTCTGCCGCAACGTCATGATCTACTTCGACAAGCCAACCCAGTACGCCCTCCTGAAACGGCTGGCAGGCTACCTCAAGCCGCACGGCCTGCTCTTTGTCGGCCACTCCGAAAGCTTCCACCACGCCTCCGACCTCTTCCAGATCTGCGGCAACACCATGTACACGCTGAAATAAATCGGGTTCTGCACGCTACGCTCTACGTTCCAGGTTCTAAGCCCTGATTCCAGGAGCCAGGTCAGGTTTGCATTTTGCGTTCTCCGCGTTCCAGCTTCTAAGTACGGACAGCCCGCCAGATTACCTAACCCCAATACATATCCACGCCTCACAGCCTGTCCAGGTAAGAGCAATCCCCACTTCACGACATGGTGCGTAGGACAAAGAACCTATAATTTTCAAAGGTTTCAGTTTCCTTCATTTCTGCCGATAGATCACTGAAAAGCCACACGCGGCCTTTTTTTTGGCCGTTTTCGGAAAGGTCCCATGGTCAAAGAACAGCAACACGATAGTCACGGCTACTACGACCCCGACCTGCAGACCCAGGTCGTAAAAATACTCCCCGGTGAGTTCTACGCCACCAGCGAGCCGACCACCGCCATCGCCACCCTGCTGGGGTCCTGCGTCTCGGTCTGTCTCTTCGACCCGGTCTGCAAGGTGGGCGGGATGAACCACTTCATGCTCCCGGAGCTCTGGCATGGTACTGCCCGGAGTCGTTGCGAGACCCCCGACGGCTCCTGCAGCGACCAGTGCTCGGCTCGCTACGGCTCCTGCGCCATGCGCAAGCTCCTCAAGAAATTGGAGCAGCTCGGCGCCAGCCTCCCGCGACTCGAGGCCAAGGTGTTCGGGGCAGGACGGGTGCTGGCCCGGGTTACCGACATCGGCGACAAGAACGCCTCCTTTGCCCTGGGCTACCTCGAGGAGCGCGGCATCCGGGTGCTGGCCCAGGACCTGGGCGCCAAGTGTCCACGCAAGATCGTCTTTTTCCCCACAACCGGCCGGGTGCTCGTGAAACGACTCCGGGACCTGCCGGCAGGAGTGCCCTGATGCCCATCAAAGTCCTCGTCGTCGACGATTCCGCCCTGATCCGGGCGCTTTTGAGCGAGATCATCAACGCCCAGCCCGACCTGGAGGTGGTGGGGACCGCACCGGACCCCCTGGTGGCGCGCGAACGGATCAAGGCGCTCAACCCGGACGTCCTCACCCTGGACGTCGAGATGCCCAAGATGGACGGGCTCGCCTTCCTGGAGAAGCTGATGCGGCTCAGACCCATGCCGGTGGTGATGGTCTCCTCGCTCACCGAGGCAAGCTGCGAGATTACCCTGAAGGCCCTGGAACTGGGTGCCTTCGACTTCGTCACCAAGCCCAAGCTGGACATCCGCAGCGGGATGCTGGAGTACGCCGAGGAGCTCACCTCGAAGATCCGCAGCGCGCACCAGGCGGGTCTCAGGCGCCCCTTGACCCCGCGCAGCGGCTCCGTTGCGGCGCCGATGCGCAAGCTCACCGCCGATGCCGTGCTCCCGACCAACCACCTGCACTTCTCCACCACCGAGAAGGTCATCGTGGTGGGGGCCTCGACCGGGGGCACCGAGGCACTGAAGACCTTTCTGGCGGCACTAGCGCCGGACTGCCCCGCGATCCTGGTCACCCAGCACATGCCGGAGGCCTTCACCCGCGCCTTCGCCGCGCGCCTCAACGGGCTGTGCGCCATGGCGGTGAAGGAGGCCGAGCACGGCGAGCGGCTCATGCCGGGACACATCTACGTGGCGCCGGGCAACCGACACCTGCTGTTGTCCCGAAGCGGGGCGAACTACACGGCAACCCTCTCCGACGGCCCGCCGGTGAGCCGGCACCGCCCTTCGGTCGACGTCATGTTCCGCTCCGCAGCCAACTGCGCCGGCAGCAACTGCCTGGGGGTCATCATGACCGGCATGGGCGACGACGGGGCCGCCGGCATGCTGGAGCTGCACAACGTCGGCGCCCGCACCCTGGCCCAGGACGAGGAGAGCTGCGTGGTCTTCGGCATGCCCAAAGAAGCTATCGCCCGGGGCGGGGTCGACGAGATCGTCGCGCTGGACGAGCTGGCAAACCGCCTGCAGGCCTGGCTCGCCACGCAGGGTAAGCGCAGTTTCCGGGTCTGATACGGCCCCCCAGGAGTACCGGTACGTGCGCACGCAAACCACCAAGATCGCCAACGCTACCTTAAGTGCCGCCCTGGTCATCGTCATCTGTCTGACGATCGCCACCGAGGTCGTGCTGAAGCAAATCCGCATCGAGGAGACCCAGGAAGCGGCCGAGGTCCAGGACCACGCGCTCAAGCTCTTCTGGGAACTGTACCTGGCCAGGGGTACCAACTGGAGCGTGCAGGGGCGCGACCTCATGGTGGGGAGCTACCGGGTGAGCGGGAGCCAGGCGGTCCCGGACCGGGTCAAGGCGATCACCGGCAGCACGGCCAGCGTCTTTCTGGACGGCACCCGCGTGGCCACCAACGCCTTCTATCCCACCGGGCGCCGGGCCCAGGTGACCCGGATGCCAGCCGACATCTACACCAGCGTGGTCGGTCGAGGCAAACCGTACCGCGGGGAATCGCTGGTTCTGGGCGAAAAGTTCCTGTGCGCCTACGACCCGATCCGGGACCGGCACGGCAACGTGATCGGAGCCTTGGCGGTGGGGGCCCGGGCCGGCGACTACCTGGTCCCCTACCGGCGCACCGCGCTGCGCATTCGCGCCATCAACACCGTGCTCACCTGCATCTTCATCCTGTGCGCCTTCCTGCTGTTGACCGAGCGCAGACGGGCCCAGGAAAGGATCGAAAAACAGCTCGATTTCCTGCAGGTGATCATCGACGCCATTCCGGCCCCGGTCTTCTACAAGGACGCCGCCGGGATCTACCTTGGGTTCAACAAGATCTACGAGGAGTACATCGGGCTTTCCCGCGAACAGATGCTGGGAAGGTCGGTCTTCGAACTGTGGGCCCCCGATGCCGCCGAGATCTTCCATAAGATGGACCAGCAACTCTTTGCCGCGCCGGGGGTGCAGACCTACGAGACCTCCGCGGTTCGCCACTCGGACGGCACCCACCACTCGGTCATCATGAACAAGGCCACGTTCCACAACCCCGATGGGAGCCTCGGGGGGCTCGTGGGGGTGATGCTCGACATCACGGAGCGCAAGGCGGCCGAGGAGGAGACCCGCAACGCCTACCGCAAGCTGGCGGACATCCTCGAGTTCCTCCCCGACCCGACCTTCGTGGTGGACCAGGAGCGGCGGGTCATCGCCTGGAACCTGGCCATCGAGGAGCTGAGCGGTGTCGGCAAGGAGCAGATCCTTGGTAACGGCAACTACGCGTACGCGGTCCCTTTCTACGGGGTACGCCGCAAGATGCTCATCGACCTCCTGGAGGACCCTCCGGAGACCCAGGAAAGCTGGTATGCCGGCATCACCAGGAGCGGCGAGACGCTGAGCGCGGAGGCCTGGCTCGGGCTCCACAACGGCGAGCGCTACCTCTGGAGCGCGGCTTCGCCCCTCTACGACCTGCAGGGAAACCAGGTGGGGGGAATCCAGACGGTGCGCGACCTGACCGACGTGCGGCTGGCCGAGCAGGAACGGCACCGGCTGGAGATGCAGCTTAAGCACTCCAACATGATCGAGTCGCTCTTGACCCAGTTAAGCCACGACCTGCGCACCCCGCTCACCCCGCTGTTCGCCCTGCTTCCCATGGTGCGCCGTCATGTTAAGGACCCCAAGCTGGAGCGCATGGTCGCCCTGTGCGAGGAGTCGGTGCAGCAGATCCAGGGCCTCACCGTCAAGGCCCTCGACCTGGTGCGGCTCTCGGGTGCCCAGCAACCGGTGCAGCTGAGCCCCGTCCCGCTCGCCGGTATCGCCCGCGTCTCGCTGCACGGCTGCGCGGCCTCCTTCGAGCAGCGCGGGGTGACCTGCCTGAACGAGATCGACCCGCAGCTGAGCGTCTTCGGCCAGCCTGAGCAGCTCGCCCTGCTCTTCGACAACCTGCTCAGCAATGCGGCGCGCTATGCGGCAGACTGCGGCTACGTCCGGATCCAGGCGAACCGGACTGAAGAGACCGTCACGGTAGCGGTCCACGATGACGGCCTGGGGCTGGAGCCGGGACACTGCGAGCTCATCTTCCGGGAATTCTACAAGGTCGACGCGGCGCGCCACGACACCAAGACCCAGGGGCTGGGGCTTCCCATCTGCAAGACCATCGTCATGAACCACCAGGGGAGGATCTGGGCCGAGAGCCCGGGGCTCAGCCGGGGCACCACCATTTTCTTCACCCTGAAGGCAGTCGAGGCTTAAAGGGCCCACGAGGGAACCGACATGAATAACGGCGTAATGATCGTCGACGACAACGAGCACATCAGGCAATCGGTACAGATGATCTGCGAGTTCGAAGACCTGGACCTGGTTTGCGCAGCGAGCGGCCAGGAGTGCCTCCAGCAGCTGCAGTCCGGGTTTCGCGGGGTGATCCTGATGGACATCATGATGCCCGAGATGGACGGCTGGCAGACCATCAGGGAGATCGTGGAGCAAGGGCTCTACCGCGGCAACCTGATCCTGATGCTGACCGGGATGGGGCAGCCCGACTCCCGGATGGACGGGCTGCAGGAGTACGTGACCGACTACCTCACCAAGCCGTTTGGACCGGACCAGCTGGTCGACGCGCTGAGGTACTACCTGAACCTGGTTGAATCCTGAGCGTGCCCATGAAAGCCAAACATATCGTCGTTATCGGAGTTTCCACCGGCGGCCCCATGACGCTCAAGGCCCTGTTCAACGAGCTCCCCCCGCTCAATGCAGCCTTTCTCGTGGTGTTGCACATAACACCGGAGATGGATTTCCGGATCGCCCAGGGGATCGCGGCCAGCGCCTCGATGCCGGCCGAGCTCGCGCAGGACGGCGCGTTCATGAAGTCGGGCCACATCTACCTGGCGCCGGGCGGCTACCACCTGAAGGTGGAGGGGAACCACCGCTTCGCGCTCTACACCGGGCCGCGGGTGAACTACGTGCAGCCCTCGGTCGACGTCACCATGTTCTCCTTCACCCGGCAGTCGGCAGGGCAGCTGATCGGGGTCATCCTGACCGGGATGGGGCGCGATGGGGCCCTGGGGCTCAAGCACATGAAGGAGATCGGTGCGACCACCATCGCCCAGGACCAGAAATCTTCGGTGATCTACGGCATGCCGAAAGCGGCCCTGGAGACCGGCGCGGTGGACTACGTCCTCCCCCCGCTGGGGATCGCGACCAAGCTGGTGGAACTTCTGGGGGGGGGCTGACAAGGGGACAGGCACCTGACGGAGCCAGTCCCCGGTCTCCTAGCGCCCCTCGATCTGCTGAAGGAGAAAGTCGGCGAAGGCACGATTGGCGCGGGAGAGGTAGACCTGCTTCTTCCAGGCGATCAAAAGATCGAGGTACAGCGGCGGGTCGAAGGAGACGGCGGCCAGGTCCTGGTCGGCGCTCACCACCATGCGCAGGAAGATGGAGATGCCGGTGCCGTTACGCACCAGCGACTTCACGAGCGAAAAGAGGTTGGTTTCGAAGACGATGTTCGGCGCGGCCCCCGTCCCCTTCAGGACATCCAGGAAAAACTCCCTGATGTAGTACCCCTCCTTGTAAAAGACCAGCGGCTCGCGGATGAACTCGGCAAGGGTCACCGAACTGCGCTGCGCGAAGGGGTGGTCCAGCGGGACGCAGACCACGATCTCCTCGCGCAGGAAGCGGCGCACCTCCAGGTTCTCCGGAAAGCTCTCACCCGCCACCACCCCCATGTCCAACTCGCCCTGGGCGATCAGCTTCTGGATGCGGCCGGCCCCCTCTCCCAGCACCGACAGGGAGAGCTCCGGGTAACGGCGCTGGAAATCCCTGATGATATCGGGAAAGAAGTAGGCGCTGATCATGGGCGGAATGCCGATGCGCACCTCCCCCTTGGTGAGCCCGCGCAGCTCCCCCATCTCCTGCTCGGCCGCCTGCAGATCGTCCAGGATGCGCTGGGCGTGGGGCAGGAAGATCTCCCCCTCAGCCGTGAGCGAGACCTTCTTGTCCTGCCGGTTGAAGAGGGTCAGTTCGAGCTCCTCCTCCAGCTTCCTGATGGCCATGCTGACCGCAGGTTGCGCGATGTGCAGGGTTTCCGCCGCCTTGGTGAAATTCCTCGCCTTAGCCACTTCCAGAAAATACCTGAGCTGCCGCACATCCATGGCACACCCCCGACCATATATTTTATTTATCAAAACAATAATTATTATATATTTTTCTTATCCTAAAACAAGAGCTATAGTCACCAGGACCGAAGCAACAACCTCAGCAAAAGAAGGACCTATGGGCTCCGTAACCAGTGGCACCAAACGCTACCGCCAGATCAACCTCGCCTTCTTCATGGCCGGGTTCGTCACCTTCATCACCCTGTACGACGTGCAGCCCCTGCTGCCGGTCTTTTCCAGGGAGTTCGGGCTGCCGGCCGCCTTGGGGAGCCTGCCGCTTTCGGTGACCACCTGCAGTCTGGCCGTTTCCATGCTTTTCGCCGGAACCATTTCCGAAACCTTCGGCCGCAAGCGGGTCATGGTGGCATCACTCGTCACCACCTCGCTTTTGGCCCTTTTGACCTCCTTCACCCACAGTTTCCTGCCGCTCTTGGTGCTGCGGCTCTTGCAGGGGATCGCGCTCGCGGGCCTCCCCGCCATTGCCATGGCCTACCTGAGCGAGGAGATCGCGCCGGCCTCTCTGAGTTCGGCCATCGGGCTCTACATCAGCGGCAACGCCATCGGCGGCATGACCGGACGGATCTTCACCGCCACCATGACCGAGTGGTCCAGCTGGCGCGTGGCGCTCGGGGTGATCGGGGTCGGCTGCCTCCTGCTCAGCGTCTTCTTTGCCTGGTCGCTCCCCCCCTCCGCCAACTTCACCCGGCGCAGCTTCCAGGTGCGCTACCTGTTCAGCTCGCTCTTCAAGCAGCTCAAGGATCCCGGGCTGCGCTACCTCTACGGGATTTCCTTCCTGGTCATGGGCGGGTTCGTGACGCTGTACAACTACATCACCTTCCGGCTCCTGGCGCCCCCCTTCTCGCTGGGGCACTCGGCGGTGAGCTGGATCTTCCTGGTGTACCTGTTGGGATCCTTCAGTTCGTCGATGATCGGACGACAGGTGGAGCTGTTCGGGCGGGAGCGGATGATCTACCTCTCCATTGCGAGCATGGTGGTAGGCGCGCTGATCACCTTGTCGGGGGACGTGACCACCATCGTGGTGGGGATAGGATTTCTGACCTGCGGATTTTTCGGAGCCCACACCATCGCCTCGGCGTGGGTCGGGAGCCGGGCGCGTAGCGCGCGTGCCCAGGCGGCCTCCCTGTACCTCTTCAGTTACTACCTGGGTTCCAGCGTTTCCGGGACGGCGGGGGGGCTTTTCTGGAGCGAGTTCGGCTGGCACGGCGTGATCTGCCTGATCATCGCAGTGTTGCTGCTGGCGGTGTGTTGCGTGAGAAGGCTCGTGAGGATCTGTGAAAGCGAGTCAGGCACCGAGGCCGTAGCAGGCCTCGAGGCGCTGCGCAGCTAGTACAGGGATACAGCAGATAACTGCACAACCACAAAGAACAACCCCAACGAACAGGGATACATGGGATAAAGGGGATAACAACGAAGCAATTAAGCCACCCCCCCTGATTTTCCAAAAGAGCCCGCCGTCTCGCCTTTCAGGACCCTCCAGGTTTTATCCCGTGTATCCCATTCATCCCTGTTCGTTCGGTGTTGCCTCCTGGGATTACCTTCTCATTCATCCCTGCTCAAGTTTTCTTGCCGGCCACCGATAGATGCACCATGAGGTTGCAACGCAAGGAGTACATCATGTCGGATCTGATTCGTGTAGCTGATGGAGTCGCCATACCTGTCGAGATGCTGTCCACCTGGGAGCGCCTGTGCGAGTACGCCACGGTCTACGGACCGGAGTTCGAGGCGGACGTCACGCGCCTGGGACTCAACCTGCGCCCGCTGTTCAGCCTGAACCAGTCCATCGGCGGCGAGCAGGCCATCTCGTTCGAAACCGCCACCTCGTCGAGCCTGCAGTTCTCCCTCCGGCCGGACATCTACCGCGCCATGGTGGGCGGCGTGAACAACTAGCGGCCCCGGCCGCCTCCCCTACCCCGAGGCTGTCCCCTTCAGCCCCTCCCGGTACCGATCCCCCACGAACTTGATGTGGTCGCGCAGCACGTAGAACTGCTCTGCGTAGGCCAGGGGCATCTTCATCTTGTTGACCTCCGCCTCGATGTCGTCCAACCGCTTGAGCAGCGCCGCGCGCTCCTCGACGGAGGGATTGGCCAGAATGCTGCGCTCCAGCGCGATCAGGTTGCCGTACCAGCGGTAGATGCGCGACTTGATGCGCCAGCTGTACACCGCCGGCACCAGCTTGAGCCCGGGGATCAAGACCACCACGATAGGAATGACCACCACGATGAGACGGTCGGCCAGGGTCGCCAGCCAGAACGGGAGCACCCGGTAGAAAAAGCTCTTGCCGGAATTGTAGTAGCGCTTGGCGTCGGCACTGATCGGGAACTCGTGCTCGAGCGGCGCCGGGAAATCGCCCGCCTTCTGCATCAAGGTCGCCTTGCCGTGCACCTCGCGCGCCGCCTCGATCAGGAGATCGGAAAGCGCCGGGTGCAGATCGCTGCGCGCCACCAGCTCCGCGGTCGGCCCCATCAGGTGGATGTCCTCGGGCGGCATGTTCTTGCCGAAGTCGAACACCCCCATCGGCAGGTCGAGTTTCTCCAGGTACTGGTAGCGCCGGGCAAAGCCCGGGGCCTGCGGAAAGTTGAGCAGCCGGATCCCCGGGGTCCAGAGCAGCTTGCGCATCACGGCCGGGGTCGCCGAGTCCCCCATGAGGAACGCGGCGTCCACCGTGCCGTCGATGAGCGCCTGCGAGGCCGCCTCTCCGCCGAGGTCCACGAGCTGGGTCGCCCCGCCCGGCTCGATGCCGTTCGCCTTCAAGACGGTGAGCGCCAGCACCCTGGTGCCGCTCCCCGGGAGCCCGATGGCGATCCTCTTGCCGGTAAAACCGGAGAGGAGCTGTACCGGCGCGTCGGTACGGTAGTACACCAGCATCGGCACGTGGAAGACACTCCCCAGGGAAACCAGCTTGTCGATATTCACCCCCTGGGTAACGCCCCCCTGTACGAAGCCGACATCGACCTGGAATTTGGGATCACTCAGGCGGCGCAGGTTGTCCAGCGATCCTCCGGAGGTGAGGATCTTCAGCTTCACGCCGTTGCGGGCCAGGATCTTCTGGTATTTCTGCGCCGTCACCAGGAAGTTGCTCCCCTCGGGACCGCTGGTGATGGTGATGGTGTTGGGAGGCGCGGGGCGCAAGAGCCAGTAGGCGGCCCAGATCGCCACCAGGGTAAGGAGCACCAGCGGCCCCACCGTCACCATCAGGTCCCGGACCGAGACCCCGACGAAGCGCGCCATGGGGCGCACCGCCGCGAAGTTACGGAACTGCTTCTTCTCTTCCATGACAAACCTCTCTCACCGCAAAAACTTTCAGGATGCAGTAACGCTCTTTACGACACATAAATGAACCAAAGGCACAAAATAACCGGACCGAAACTACCTGGGCCTGGACGAGACGACACTCCCGGCGGCCATTTTTCCCTGCCATTTTAGCAACTTAACTGACCACAACCAACCCCTCAACGACTTTCCGACAAAAAAGAGCCTAAAACACAGAACTGCATTTTTATGACATAGGTCAAGGCCTAAGGAAGTGGATGCCGCTATGGTGTCCTCAACAAACGGCCACCAACTCCCATTAAAGGTGCTGCCGGAGCAAGACCCGAGAGAGATTACCACACTCCGGACCACCCGGGATACAGGAGACCTGAATGAAGAACAAGATCATGAGCTGGCTTGGTTTAGCCAAAGAAACTACCACCCCTAACACTAATGCCAAGGAGGCAACGATGGAAAACATGTTTTGCTACCAGTGTGAGCAGGCAGCCAACGGTGGCTGCTCGAAAGTAGGCGTTTGCGGCAAGCAGCCGGACGTGGCCGCCCTGCAGGACCTTCTGGTCTACACCATGAAGGGGATCGCCTTCTGGGCCGACAAGGCACGCGCCAAGGGCGCCAAGAACTCCGACATCGACCGCTTCATGCTGGACGGCCTCTTCACCACGGTTACCAACGTCGACTTCAGCGCCGAAGAGATCGCCAAGCTGGTCCGCAAGGGCGCCGAGAAGCGCACCCAGGCACAGGCCCTCTTCGAACTGGCCAACGGCGGTGCCTTTGCCGGTGAGGTTCCCGAAGCCGCAAAACCGTTTGCCGCTGCCAGCACCGCTGAACTGGTCGCCCTGGGCGCTCAGCACGGCGTGAAGGACCCCTCCATCGACCCGGACGTGAAATCGGTCCAGGAGATCCTGATCTACGGCATGAAAGGCTACGCAGCCTACGCTCACCACGCCCTGGTGATCGGCCTCGAGAACGACGAGATCTACGCCTTCACCCACAAGGCACTCTCCGCGACCCTCGACAAGAGCCTGGGCCTCATGGACTTCGTCGGCCTCTCCATGGAGTGCGGCCGCATCAACCTGGTCACCATGCAGCTTCTGGACAAGGCCAACACCGACAGCTTCGGCCACCCGGTACCGACCCCGGTACAGCTGGGTACCAAGGCAGGCAAGGCGATCCTGGTCTCCGGCCACGACCTGCGCATGCTCGAGGAGCTGTTGAAGCAGACCGAAGGCAAAGGGATCAACATCTACACCCACGGCGAGATGCTGCCGGCGCACGGCTACCCGGGTCTCAAGAAGTACGCCCACCTGGCCGGCAACTTCGGCGGTGCCTGGCAGGATCAGGCGAAGGAATTCGTCAACTTCCCCGGCGCCATCATCTTCAACACCAACTGCATCCAGCGTCCGGCTGAAAGCTACAAAGACCGCCTGTTCACCTGGGGCCTCGTACAGTGGCCCGACGTCAAGAACATCGACGGTTGGGACTTCTCCCCGGTCATCGAGAAGGCGCTCGCCCTGCCGGGCTTCGAAGAGAACCCGGGCAAAGAGATCCTCACCGGCTTTGGCCACAACGCGGTGCTCGGCGTAGCTCCCCAGGTCATCGACGCAGTGAAATCCGGCGCTATCCGTCACTTCTTCCTGATCGGCGGTTGCGACGGTGCTAAGAGCGGCCGTAACTACTACACCGAGTTCGCTGAGCAGGTCCCCAGCGACTGCGTGATCCTGACCCTGGCTTGCGGCAAGTACCGCTTCAACAAGCTCGACTTCGGCGACATCGGCGGCATTCCGCGCCTTCTGGACGTCGGTCAGTGCAACGACGCCTACTCCGCGATCCAGATCGCCGTGGCCCTGGCCGGTGCCTTCAACTGCGGCGTGAACGACCTGCCGCTCTCCATGATCCTTTCCTGGTACGAGCAGAAGGCAGTGGCGATCCTCTTGACCCTCCTGCACCTGGGCATCAAGAACATCAAGCTGGGACCCAGCCTCCCGGCCTTCATCACCCCGAACGTCTTGAACTTCCTGGTGGAGAACTTCAACATCGCCCCGATCGGCACCGCCGAAGAGGACCTGAAGCAGATCCTCGGCTAAGAAAGCAGGCAGCACCCATCACGAAAAAACGCGGCTCCGGAATTCCGGGGCCGCGTTTTTTATGTTCAAGGTGCTACGTTCTCTGTTTCAGGTTTTCCCGATGAGCGCCACCCTCCGCTCGCAGGATTCCCCCTCCTTCATTCGCGCCACCCTCCCGCTCGTAAAACGCCACTTCCCCTTCATTTGGGAGGGTCGGGGTGGGGATGGGTCAATCAGGTTAGGTTAGGGGGTTGGCCGTTGCCGAAAAGCCGTGCGCTAGACTACTTCTCCCAGTGCTTCCGCAACGGACTTGCTGAGGTTCTGCAGGCGGTAGGGCTTGTGGATGAAACCTTTGGCACCGATAGCGAGCAGTTCGTGCACCGTCCCTTCGCGGTGGAAACCGGAAGAGAAGAGCACCCGCACCTCGGGATCGAGCCGCTTGAGCCTCAGGAAAGTCTCCTTGCCACTCAGCTTGGGCATGACCATGTCCAGAATGACCAGGCCGATGCGGGAGCGCTCACGGCTGTAGAGCTCCAGTGCCTGTTCGCCGTCCTCGGCAAGGTAGACCTGGTATCCCAGCTCCTCGAGCAGGCAGTGACCCGAGAGGCGGATGATCGCCTCGTCGTCGACCAGCATGATCCCACCCTTGCCCGGGACGGTCTCTTCGCCCACCGTCATCTCGCTGCTCTGGCTGGCGCCCGAGGGGAGGCAGAGCCGGAACACGGTCCCGTTGCCGGGTTCGCTGGTAACGCTTATGGTGCCGTTGTGCTCTTTGACGGTACCGTACACCGCGGCGAGCCCGAGCCCGGTCCCCTTGCCGGTCTCCTTGGTGGTGAAGAACGGCTCGTAGATATGCTCCAAAACCTCCGGAGTCATCCCGATGCCGGTGTCGGCCACCGAGATCTCCAGGTAGGGGCCCGCCGCCAGCTGTCCGACCGGCGAACTCCCGGTGAGTTCCACGTTGCAGGTCGTGAAGGTGAGCGTACCCCCCTCGGGCATGGCGTCGCGGGCGTTGACCGCCAGGTTCAGGAGGGCGTTTTGCAAAAGCCCCGGGTCGCCGATGACCGTCGGGTTCTGGGCCTGGAACTCCACCTTGAGATCGATCCGCTTGTCGATAGTCCGCTCGAGGATGGCCACCACGGCGTTGATGCAGTCGTTGATGGAGATCGCGGTCGAGGTGATCTTCCCCTTGCGGGAGAAGGCCAAAAGCTGCCGGGTGAGATCTGCCGAACGGGTGGCGGCATCGAGGATCACGGCGGTGAGCTTGGCGTTGTTGGGATCGTCCCCCAGGCGCCAGTTGAGCAACTCCGCCGCGCCGATGATGCCGGTCAGCATGTTGTTGAAGTCGTGCGCCACCCCGCCTGCCAGCTGCCCCACCACGTCCATCTTGTGCGCCTGGCGCAACTGCTCCTCGACGCTGCGCTGGTTCGTGATGTCGACCGAGATCCCCAGGAGGTAGAGCGGCTTGCCCGACGGGTCGCAGATGGGGACCTTCCGGGTGTGCAGGATGCGCTCCTGCCCGTCGCGCACGTGGATGCGCTCCTCGGGGATCTCATGGATCGTCCCCTGCTGCAGCACGAAGCGGTCCATGCCGGTGAAGTACGTCGCCTCCTTTTCCGGGAAGAGATCGAAGTCGCACTTCCCGATCAGCTCCTCGCGCCGGATCCCCAGGATCTCCTCACCGGTCCGATTCATGCTCACGAAGCGCAGGTCCTGGGCATCCTTCACAAACACCATGGCCGGCATGTTCTCGACAATGGCGGTGAGAAACTCCTCGTTCTTCTGCAGGGCCTCCTGCGCCGTGAAGGTCTCGTCCAATTGCTGACGCAGCTCCTCCTCGACGGCCGCCAGCTCCTCGTTCTTCTCCAGAAGCGCGCTCTCCGATTCCTGCAGCTCATGGGTGCGCGCGGCAACCTGCCGGCGCAGCAGCACGATAAACGCAGTACCCAGCACTCCCGAGAGCGCGAGCCCCAGGAGCAGCTGGATCAGCCAGGTCGGGATGACACTGACCACCTCGGCGTTGCGATGCAGCCAGCGGTTCAGCGCGCTGTGGTACAGAGAACTCTTGTCCGCCTTCCAGCTGGTGAGGTAGCCGTCCAACACCCCGAGGAGCTCCGCGTTCTTTCCCTTGGCGGTCGCGAAGTAGAGATCGAAGGGGCTGAAGATGATCCCCGAGGACTTCACCTTGAAATCCTTGCTGCGCCCGATCCCGAAGGTGTTGTTCACCACCCCCGCATCGACGCGCCCCGCCTCCACCTCTTTGAACACCTCCTCGAACCCGGGATACTCGACGATGGTGCAGGGGATGCCGAACTTCTCCACGAGGTTGCGGAACTGCTTGCCGTTCGAGTCCCCCTTCATGATGGCGACCTTCTTGCCGGCCATGTCCCGGATGCCGCTGAGATCGGACTTCTGGTGCACGTAGACTTCGCTCCAGACCGTCATGATGGCAGTCTTGCCGTAGTCGAGGAAACGGGTACGCTCCTCGAGCCAGGCAACCGAGGTCAAGAGATCCACCTCGCCCCGTTTGATGCGTTCCAGGCCTTCGCCCCAACTGCCGTAGACGTACTGGATCTGCCAGTTCTCCCGGCGGGCGATCTCGTCGAGCATCTCGACGTAGAACCCTTTGACCTTGCCGTCACGGTCCTGGTAGATGGCGGGATTGAAGTTGAACGCCGCCACCCGGACCACCTTTTTGGGTGCCGGTTCCGCGTGCAACGATTGGCCTTTGAAGATGCAGAGACAAAAGAAGAGGAGAACGCCGAGCAGGAGGGTAAAGCGGCCCGGGCGGGAACAGAAACCGTAGCAGTGCGTCGATGCAATCTTCATCTGTCGAATACCTGCAGGTGAGCTGCGTGAAAGGGGAACAGAACCGGCCAAAAACCAGTTTTCCGAATTGCAACGACAGCCTGCGACACTGGAGGTGTCTATTCTAATGCAGTAAGCGAAACCACCTTATATCATTAATGTTGTGGCACTGCAATCAGGTTATCCGCAGGAGATTTCTTACATCACTTGCGAAATTCCCACCTCGCGGCACAGGCCACTGGCAGTCTTATCGGCAGGTTAGCCTGGTAACTTTAATTATCTCTTTGGCTACCTGGCACACATGAGCTGGTCGGCAGTAACCCCATTGTTCCAGGCACAAAAAAACGAGACCGCGGCAGGAAAACCTGCCGCGGTCCGTTGTCTCTCTCTCCCGCCTAGGGGCTAGAACAGGATCTTCGCGATGGTGTAGGCGACCAGGGTGGACACCCCGACGCCGATGAAACCGGGGATCATGAAGCTGTGGTTCAGGAGGTACTTGCCGATGCGGGTGGTGCCGGAGCGGTCCATGTTGATGGCGGCCAGGTCGCTTGGGTAGAAGGCGAAGAAGAAGTAGGCATAGCTGGTCGGGACGAGACCCAGCAGCAGCGGGATGGGAAGACCGAGTGCCGCACCGAAGGGGAGCATGATAATCAGGGTGGCAGCCTGGCTCTTCACGAAGGCCGAGACGCAGAACATGGCGATGCCGAAGGTCCAGGGTGCCATCTTCACCATGAGACCGATCTTGTCGATGAGGAAGCTCTTGTTGGCGGTCACGAAGGTGTCACTCATCCAGGCGATACCGAAGATGGAGACCACCGCGATCATCCCGGCGATGAAGACGCTGGAGTGGGCGATGTCCTTGGCTTTGACGCCGGTGGCGAACATGATGAAGGCGCCGTAGCCGAGCATGATGAACTGCACCACGGTGGTCATCGGGATGGGCTTGCCGCCGGCGACGGGGAGGATCTGGGGCCAGACGGCCATGGCGACGATGGTGAGCACGCCGGTGAAGAAAAACAGCACGGAGAGCTTCGCCTGACCGGTGATCTGCTTGTCGAGGGTGGTGACCGAGGCCTCCAGCGAACGGGCGAATTCAGGGTCCTTCAGACGCTCCTGGAACTCGGGATCCTGGTCCAGGTCCTTGCCGCGGTTGAAGCTCCATGCTGCGGCGGCCAGTACGCCGATGACCCCCGCAGGCATGGTGACCATCAGGATGTCGAACAGGGAAACCGGGTGCCCCGACTTGAGCGAGAAGGCGAGGAAGGTGGTCACCGCGGCCGCCACCGGGCTTGCCGTGATCCCCATCTGCGAGGCGACCGAGGAGATCGCCATGGGGCGCTCGGGGCGGATCTTGGTTTTCAGCGCCACGTCGGCGATGACCGGCAGGAGCGCATACACGGCGTGGCCGGTGCCGACACAGACGGTGAGGAAGAAGGTGGAGAGCGGCGCCAGGATGGTGACGTACTTGGGATGGGCACGCAGCATCCGTTCGGTTAACTGCACCAGGTAGTCCAGGCCGCCGGCCACCTGCAGGGTCGCCGAGGCGGTCACCACGGCCAGGATGATCAGCATGACGGCGATGGGGGGTTCCGAAGGCTGCACCCGGAACAGGAGCACCAGGACCGAGACGCCGAGACCGCCGATCAGACCGAGGGCCACGCCCCCCTTACGGACGCCTAAAAGGATAGCCCCGAGAACGAGCACAAACTGGATCCAGAACATTACCATGACGAGTCACCTCTCCTTGTCGCTGCCGCGGGCCTTTGCCACGCCGGCAGCCGAATATGCGCTTGCTGCTGCCTTTACTAGAGCAGGGATGATGCCAACAGCGCACAGAAACTATAACTCTTTGGTATTAATGGAGAATCCAGGAAATTTCAGCGGGAGGAAAAAAGTAACCGGCATAACGGGAGGTTATGCCGGCCTGGGGTAGCTGGAGGCTAATCTCATAAATTCAGTAACTTGGCAGCACTATAACCGGGGGCTATGACTATAACCTCAGGTTATCCCTGTTGGTTGCGCATCATCTTCAGGCGTTTGTTGAGGGCGGGCTGGGAGATCCCCAAGAGCCGGCCGGCCAGGGTCTGGTTGCCGCCGGCCCGCTCCAGCGCCTCCTGCACCAGGAAGGAGGCCGCCTCGGCAAAGGTCGGGAGCTCGTCGAAACCGGCAAAGGGGTTTTGCCGGGGTACCGGTGCGGCGGCAGGCGGCACCTCGCCCTGGGCGCGCTCCACGGCCTTCACGAAACTCTCCATGGAGAGCATCCGGTCGCGGTGCACGCTGACCGCGTCGTAGACCATGGCGCGCAGCTCGCGCACGTTCCCCGGGAAGCTGTAGGTGGCCAGGAACTGGGCGAGCCCCTTGGGCGGCGTCGGCTTCTTCTTCTCCAGGGCCTGGGAGGCCTCGGTCAGGAAGTGATCCAGCAAAAGCGGCAGGTCCCCCTTACGCTCCCTCAGAGGCGGCACCTGGATTTGGTGGGTGCGCAGCCTGAAATAGAGGTCGCGCCGGAAGGCTCCCGCCGTCTCCTTGGCGGCCAGGTTCTGGTGGGTCGCCACGATGACCCGGGCCTTGATGCGCTTGGGCTGGTCCGAGCCCAGCGGAAAGTACTCCCCTTCCTGGAGCAGGCGTAGCAGCTTCACCTGCGAGGCGATGGAGAGGTCGCCGATCTCGTCCAGGAACAGGGTCCCGTCGGCGGCCTCCTCGACCATCCCCTTGCGCACCGCCTCGGCACCGGTGAAGGCGCCGCGCAGGTGTCCGAAGAGCGTGTCGGCGAAGACCGAATCGTCGAGCCCCGCCACGTTCACCGTGACGAGTTTGCCGCGGCAGCCGCTCAGGGTGTGGGCGGCCCTGGCCAGGAGCTCCTTCCCTGCCCCGCTTTCGCCGGTGATGAGCAGCGGCTGCGGGCTCTTGGCGACCGCCTCCAGGTAGCTGAAGATGGCCAGCATGCCGCGGTCCGCCGTGACGATGTCGGCAAAGGCCTCCGGGTGGCGCAGCTCCCCCGACACCAGGCGGCTCGACATCTCCCGGTAGTCGCGCTGCATCTCGAGCATGCGCACCGCACGCAAGACGCCCCCCACGATGCGGTCTTCCTCGTCGGTCTTGATGAAGTAGTCGAAGGCGCCGAGCTTCATGCAGCGCACCGCCGTTTCCAGCTGGTTCAGCCCGCTCACCACGATAGTGGCGATCTCCGGGTGGTGTTCGGCGATCTTCTTCAGGAGCTCCTCGCCGGAGAGGTGCGGCATGGTGAGGTCCAAAAGCACCAGCCCGATCCCCCCCGCCTCCAGGAGCGTCATGACCTCGCGGCTGTCCTCGCAGGTCACCAGGTTGTTGAGCCCGGCCGTGCTCTTGAGGGTCAGCGCCAGCGAGCGCAGCCAGGCGGGTTCATCGTCCACCAAAAGGATCTGGAAACTGGGATAGCTGCTGGGTAGCATATAGTTACTCCGAAGAAACCGTTGAATAGCGGGGACTGGCTCCGCAGGGACCAGGCCACGCGTACAACCTCAACCTTTCCCTTCCTAGGTATTCCACTCCATGCTGTCGAGCGAGGGGGCCGTGGTCTCCCGCAAGGCTGGCAGGCTCAGGGTTACCGTGGTGCCGCGCCCGGGGGCGGAATCGAACACCAGGGTACCGCCGTGATCCTTGACGATCCCCGCGGAGACCGAGAGCCCGAGACCGGTGCCGCCGCTCTCCCGTTTGGTGGTAAAGAAGGGGTCGGTGAGCCGGGCCAGGTGCTCCGGAGCGATGCCGCCCCCCTGGTCCTGCACCTTCAATTCCAGGCGCTGGGTATCGGCACTCAGCCGGGTGCTCACCGCGATCCCCTGTTCGCGGTCCGAAAGCGCCTGGCAGGCGTTCAGCACCAGGTTCAATACCACCTGCTCGATGCGCTGACCGCTGCCCTGAAAGCGCGGCAGGCCTACCCCGAAGTCGGTCGTGAAGTGGGCGGTCGCCTTGCGGATGGTCGGCTCGACCAGGCGCAGGGCGGTCTGCACCACCTGGTTCAGGTCGCTCGCCACCTTGTCCCCGGCGTCGTCGCGCCGGGCGAAGTCTTTCAGGTCGTGCACGATGCGCTTGATGCGCTGGGCCCCCTCCTGCATCCCGTCCAAAAGACGCGGGATCTCCTCGCGCATCTCGCTGTAGGGGACCCCGCCCAGCATGAAGTCGCCGTTTTCCTCGAAGTAGCTCTCCAAAATCGGCACCGCGTCCTGGTGCGCCCGTTTGAGCACCGGGAGATCCAGGAGGATGAGCCCGGTCGGGTTGTTGATCTCGTGGGCCACCCCCGAAACAAGGATCCCCAGCGCCGCCATCTTGTCCGCCTGCACCAGTTGCTGCTGGTTCAGGAGCAACTCCTCCTCGGCGTGCCGGCGCTCGGCGATCTCGCGGGTGAGGTCGGCGGTGCGCAGCGCCACCTGGCGGTGCAGGGTGCGCGACCAGAGCGCGAAACCTCCCAGGAGCAGCACCAGGGGGACGACCACAATGGCGGCGTACTTGGCGACGATGTGCCACTCGATGGGGGCCGGCTCCAAAACCCCCAGCCACTTCTCGTAGATCGCCTGCTGCTGCCCGGTCTTCTTGAGGATGGCGAGCCCCTCGTTGAAACGGGAGATGAGTTCCTCGTTCCCCTTGTCGACGGCGTAGCAGTAGCGGTGGCTGGCGACGTTGCGCACTACCGGGATCAGGTTGCTGAGCTTCAGCTCGCGGATGATGTACATCCCCGGGACGATGGCGACGATGGCGAAATCAGTCTTGCCGGCAGCGGTCTGGCGCAGGGCATCGGCGGGAGTGTCGGTGAGCACGAGTTTCCCGGTGAACCCCTGTTTCCTGAGGAAGTCGTGCATGATGCCGGCGCGATGAACCGCCACCGTCTTTCCCTGCAGCTCTTCCAGGGAGTTGACCCGTGGCGAGTCCTTCCGGGCGAAGACCGCGTGGTTCACGATGGCGTGCGGCAGCGAGAAGTCGACCTCCGAGAGGCGCTGTTCCGAATAGGACATCCCCTCCAGCACGTCGACCGAGCCGTTTTGCAGGGCGGTGCGCATCTCGGACCAGGCGCCCAGCCGAAACTCGACCTTCATCCCCATGACTTCGGCGATGGCCTTGGTGAGCTCGACGTTGTACCCGGAGGGGTGGCCGTCGCGATCGATGAATTCGTAGGGGGGGTAGTCGCGGTCGCCGCCGACGATGATGGCGGCGCGGTGCCCGGCAGGTTGGCCGGCCTGCTGCGGAGGGGCCGCCGGGGAGGCGGCAGCGGGGGGGTGTTGCGCTTTAGTGGCCGGTGCCAGCCCGGCAGCCGGGGATCCAGCCCCAGCGCCGAGCGGGCTCTGCGCCGACCAGGCAGGTACAGCCCAGCAAAGCAGCGCCAGCAGAAACCAGGCCGCACCCGCCGGTGCGCAAGGCGGCGGCACCGACCTTAGCAATCTTCCACATAGTGCGAACATGAGTTCGGCGTCTCCCGACCGGGGCATCTGCCGGGGGAACCCTCCCGGCGTACCCTACTATTAACACGTTTCCGGTGTCAGGTCATGAGAAACGTCGAAGAGAGGCTTTAACGAGGCGGGGCAAGCGGAGCCGAGGCAGGGCAGCGGGTAGTCAACACGCCAAGCTCGCTGCTCTTTTCCAGGAGCGAGGCCCCGGGGACCAGCCCCAGCTCCTTGCCGGGTTCCAGGGTAGTGATGGCGGACAGGCCGATGATCTGGGTTCGCTGACCGGGAGGTTCACCCGTCACCTGGCCGCCGTTTCCGGGAGCGCTGTTCCCGGCAAGCCGGATCGACCAGGCATCGTGGAACACCAGGGGGCGCCCCGCGGCATCGAGGCCCACGTAGAGCATGATGTGTCCCGGCTTGAACAACAGGGTCAGAAAGGGGGGACTCTTCTTGATGAGTTCCGCCTTGCCAGCCGGCGGCAGCCCCGTCAGATCGACCCGCCCCGGGATCGAGGCTATCTGGTCACTCGAGGTGCGCGGCAGCCAGATTCCGAAGGGGATAAAGAAGTCGCGCAACAGCGCCGAGCAGTCCCTCAGGTCGTAGATCTCCCCCCAGCCGTAGGGTTCCCCCAGCATCTGGTTGCCGACCAGCGCGATCTCTTCGGGCTGAAACGGGACGGGAAAGGGTGCCGCAGCGCTTTTGGGGAGGGAAACCCTGCGGATCTCGGCACGCCCACCCTCGCTTGCCGAGGCGACCGCCACCTGCCAGGTCCCGGCCTCCTCGCCGAGGAGCGGCAAGAGCGTCCCTACCTTGCAGCGGAACACCCCGACCCCCTTGCCGTCCGGCACCGGGGCGTAGTCCTCGATCAGCACCAAAAAGCGCCCCTGCATCCAGGCAATCACCTGCTCGGGGTCCATCACGGCCACGTCGCGGCGCTCCAGCCAGCCGCTCGAGTAGGCGGTCTCCACGAAGAGCCAGACCCCGTCAGCCGAGGCGTGACGCACCAGCAGGGGCTCGTTGAGCTTCACCTGCGGATAGGAGATCATGTCGAAGGGGGCGTCGTCGGGACTTTTGTAGAGCGGCTGGTAGCTGGGGAGCCCGCGCAGGTGGGCCGGTGCCACGGCCACCGCAGGAACGCTTTGCGACGGGAAGTTCTCCAGCGCGCAGTTGTCCAGGATCTCGCGCAGCTCGCGCTTGGGGACCTTGCGCTGGTTGGGGCCGTACCAGGTCACCCTCCCCTGCTGGCGCATGAAGCCGCGAATTTCCGCGGGCTCCTCGCCGGAGGCCCCGGCGCGCCAGGGAGCGAAGTAGTGCTGCCGGAACTCCTCCAGCAAAGAGTCCCGACACTGGGTGGAGAGGTTTAGACGCTCCCCCGCCGCGACGGCAAGCCGCCCCAGCTCCTGCGGGATCCGCCTGAGGTCTTCGATCGCGTACTCTTCGGTTCGGGTAGGCCTTTTCTGTTCCATGACCGCGGCTCCGGCGCCCGGGGCGAGCGCGCCCCCTCCTGCCTTCAGACTGCAGCCGGCCAGTAGCAGGGCCACTGCAAGGATCCCGACCGCCCGGCGTGGGATCGCTACGACGTGCACCATGTCTTTCCTCCACGAGCTCCCAGATGACAACCGGGATAGTATAGAGCCTTTTAATGTACTGGAAAGCGCAGGGCGGAAAAAATTTGCCGGGCAGCCGATTGTCATGCCCAAAAAGAAGGGGCCGCTTCCGATAAAGCGGCCCCTGGTGCTCCACGCTCCCTTCGGGCGTGCGGCTTAGGGTTCCTTCTCCAGTTCGGCATCCACGCTTTCGCAGAGGATCTTCTTGCTGTCCTTCATATCCGAATATTTGAAACCGCCCCCCAAGGTAGTGGGCGAGCAGACGTTTTCCGGCGAGTTGGCGTTGACCAGGCAGATGGAGCAGGTGACGGTCGGGTTATCGGTCAGGCGCTCCGCTTCCTCCACCAGCCCCTTGCTGTGCAGGGCGCAGATGTGGTGTTCGTGGTTGGTGACGCAGGTGCAGATGGTCTTTTCGGTGTGCTCCGGCATGGGATGCCTCGTTTAGCTTAAAAAGGACGGAATGATTCTTTCATTGGTCCATCAACAGCCATGCTAGCGCGTTTGAACAGAGCTGTCACTGGAAAAAAATACCGCCTGAGGCAGGATAACCCTTCGTTTTTCTGTAGGTTCACCAGCGGGGGTGGGAGCGGGAACCGGCATCGGGCCGACGCCGGTTCCGGGGGGAGGAAGGGGGTGTCGGCCGACTGGCCGATCCCTTCATTGGTTGCGCGGGTCGCTACGGGAGTCCTTTCCCGGGGGGAGTGCGGGCGCGGCTCCTTTCGAGGTACTGGCCTTGGCGGCACGTTTGCGCAGTATCCGCATAACCTCTGCCGCGCTCAGGTCCGACTGCCGTTGGCTGCGCCGCTCCAGGAGCACGATTACCGGAGCTATTTCCTCCTTTCGGTCACGATCCTTCATGGTCACCTCCTGATACAGCGCCGGCTGCCGGCCGCGAAGCAGCGGATAGCGCGCTCGTCCCGGACCGTCCGGGCTGGCTTTTGTCGTCACGTGAGACTTTCTGAAGTGTATCGCGGCGGGCAAAGCTGTACAAACAAGGGGAACGAAGGAGGAAGGAACCAGAGGTGCGTCAGGGGGAAACGGGAAGGAACCCGGAGGCTACTGCAAAAGGGGAGCGTGCTGCGCAGTAGACACCACGTACTGGTCGATCCGCTCCCGCTGCTCCGCTGCCATGGCGCTGAACTTCACACCGTAGACGTGGGTCCCGGCGGGAAGACTGCCCGACCAGACCACCACCGCCTCGGCGGTGATGGGGAAGCCGGCCAGGTCGAAGAGCACGTTACTCAGCTGGTCGTCTTTGCGCAACAGGACGCTGGTCTCGCAGAGCAGCCCGGAGGCGCTGATGTTGCGGGTCACCCCGGAAAAGGAGAGGCTCCCCCAGGTGGCGTCCACCCGCGCATTGAACACCGCGCGGTATTCACGCCGGGCACGGATCTCCAGGAACTTGCCGACCAGCTTGAGCAGTTCCTCCGGGCGCACCGGCTTGGTCAGCACCGCGTTGGCGCCGCAGGTCGCCGCGAAATCGGCATCTTGGAGGTAGGAGACCAGGATGATGGAGACGTTGCGCAGTACGCGGTCGGCGCGGAGCTGGGTGCAGAGCTGGTCGCCGCCGGCGGGCAAGCGCTCCAGCTGGGAAATGATCAGGCTGATTTCCTGGTGGCGGCAGATGGCCAGTGCTTCCTCGACCGAGGAGGCGGTAAGGATGCGAAAACCGGCACGGTTCAGCAGGCTTTTGTTGCGATCCAGGAAAGCTTCCTGGCTGTTGACGAGCAGAATCTTTTTCATGCGGTTGAGATCCTGGTACCTGGTTCAATATCCATGTGGCAGAGCTGGTTTGATTCCAGCTGTCTGACACGAAAATGACAGTAAAAAAGCGGCAAATACACACACTACAGTGACACTTACCAGTTACGCGCCTTTTATTACATAGGAGGAGTCAATAATCAACCATTAATTGCCAAGGCATCGCGCTATCAGACAACGGGAAGGTTGACCTGCGGGAGGAAACAACCGTGACAGAGCCTGCCTCGAAGTAGTTGAGCTCCACCCGCGGATACCGTATACTGACCGCCAGATCAGGCGGGGCAGAACGTACAGGATATGAACGCTATGGAACCCCGCAACCGTACCGGCCTCGGTGCCGGTTCACCAACGACAAGGAGACTGCTGCCATGAAAGTCCTCATCGACCTTTGCCTGGTGCCCCTCGGGGTGGGCGTATCGCTTTCGCCGTACATCGCGGCCTGCCAGAAGGTGCTGGCCGAGACCGGCCTCAAAAGTGAACTGCATTCCTATGGAACGAGCATCGAAGGAGAGTGGGACGAGGTGTTCGCGGCGGTGAAGCGCTGCCACGAGGTGGTGCACCAGATGGGCGCGCCACGCATCACCACCACCATCAAGGCCGGGACCCGGACCGACCGGGAACAGAGCATGGAAGACAAGGTACGCAGCGTACAGGAGAAACTGTAGGAACCTGCGAGCCGCGGACGGTGCCTGGCTGGGCCACCGTTCGCGGCACGAACGTTTCATCCCGCCAAAGCCCGCTCAGCCTCGATTTGCCGCCGATTCCGCCCCAGCCCCCCCCGGGCACCGAGCTTTCACGATGCCGCCCTATCCCTGCCGTTTCCGCCGCGCAACAGCACCAGGAAGAACACCAGCGCGAAGAGCGAGGTGCTGCCGGCCAAGGCAAAGCCGGCAGGATAGCCGACCCGCTTCAGCGCAAGTCCCAATGCCGTCGAGCCGGACATCATCCCCAGGTAGATGCAGCTGTTGTACATCCCCATGGCAAGGCCGCGCTTGAGCGCGGGGACCAGCTCGGCGATCAGCGCGCCGATGGAGGTGTAGATGAGCGCCATGCCCACCCCCATGAGGACGGCACAGGCGATGAGGGCCCCGAGCTTAGACACCTGGCCCAGCACGGCGAGCGCCAGGGCGAGACAGCTGAGGCCCGCCGCCACCAGCAGGCGCCGGTCACAGCGGTCGGCAAGGGTTCCCAGCGGGATGCGCCCCACCACGTTGGTCACCGCCTGCGCCGCAAATACCAGGCCGACCTGGGCCGGGTCGAGGCCGTGCTGCGAGGCGTAGAGCGGCAGGAAGGTGAGAAACACGCCGAAGCCGATGCAACTGCCGGCGGTGGCCAGCAGGCACCCCACCAGGCGACGGTCCCGAACCAGGTCCAGGCTCCCGGCGAGTGCCGCGTGGAGCTCGGTTCGGTGCCGGGGAGGGCCCTGGGGAAGCGCCAGGAGGGCAAGAACGATCACGGCGCCCAGCGCGGTTCCGGAAAAGAGGAAGACCTGGCGCAGCCCCCAGTGCTTGGCAAGGAGCCCCCCCGAGGCAGGCCCCAGGGTCATCGCAATGTAGATCGCCGTCGTGTACCAGCCGTAGGCCTGACCCAGCCGGTGTGCCGGCATCAGGTCGGCGACCAGCGAGAGCATCCCCGGGGCGAACGCCGCCAGTCCCGCACCGAAGAGCAGGTAGGCCAGCGCCATCTGCACCGGCACCTGGCAGTGGGCGACCAGCAAGGAAGAGACCGCGGTCAGCGTGAGCCCTGCAACGATCGGGATACGGCGACCGATGCGGTCGGCCAGTAACCCCGCGGGGATGGAGAGCAGCCCGGTGGTCAGCATGAAGGCCCCGTTGATCATCCCTACCTGGGCCGGACCGGCCCCCAACTGCGCCGCCAGGAGCGGCAGTACCGGGATGCGCAGGTACGAGCAGAAAAAGGCCGCAAAGCCAATCAGGCAGAGCAGCAGAAAGGGGCCTACATGTTCTTTGGTTTCGTTCATAGGTTGCGCGGGACACGTCGGGGATCGGGGGAGTCGGGGGTGGTGTGGCAGCACACTATCGGGCCTGGAAGCCGTCATTGTCAAGGCAAATAAACGGTCACAGGATCAGGCAAGAAAACCACTCTTTTGGATCTTGATCCCGAAGCGATTTCACTTTAAAGTGAGCCACCCAATCCCTTATAGATTACGCCCCAGGAGTAGCCATGATCGAATTCACCGTGAATCAGCAGGCCTGCACCAAGTGCGGCTTGTGTGCCGCCGACTGCCCCGCCGCCATCATCGAGCTCAACGGCGCGTTCCCCAGCATTGCCCCCGAGAAAGAGGCCAGCTGCTACCGCTGCCAGCACTGCCTCGCGGTCTGCCCGGTAGGTGCCATCTCCATTCTCGGCAAGAAACCGGTTCAGAGCCTGCCGCTCAGTAACCTCCCCTCCCCGCTGCAGATGGAGACCCTGATACGGGGTCGCCGCGCGGTGCGCCGTTACCGCCCCGAGAACCTGGAGCCGGCACTGATCCAGAAGCTTCTGGACGTTGCCTGCCACGCACCCTGCGGCATGAACAGCCGCCAGGTCCGCTTCACCGTGGTCGACGACCGGGACCGGCTGGGCACGCTGCGCGACGAATTGCTCGAAGGGCTCTGCACCATGGCGCGCGAGGGCTCCTTTCCCCCGGGACTGGAATTCTTTGGACACTTCCTGCGCCAGTGGGAGGAAACCGGCGTGGACTTCCTGTTTCGCGGCGCGCCGCACCTGCTGATCGCCTCGGCCCCGACCAGCGTGGTCACCCCGATGCAGGATTGCCTGATCGCGCTCTCGTACTTCGAACTCTACGCGGCGAGCCAGGGGGTCGGTGCCGTCTGGGACGGCCTGGCCAAGGGGGCCATCAACGACCTGCTCCCACAGTTCAAGACGCGCCTTGGGATACCCGAGGACCACGTGATCGGTTACGCCATCGCCTTCGGCAAGCCCGCGGTGCAGTACGCCCGCACCGCCCAGCACGGACCGGCCCAGGTACACTACCTGCGCTGACCCCTGTCAAACCTCGAGGCTGGCGCCTCTTACCGCGGGACCGCCAGCCTCTCCTTCCCCCCCTGCCTTTCAGGCAAGTTCTTAGCCACACTCCCACACTCCCGCGCCTTCCAAGCCGGGGCTCCCTCTCAGCGTTTCCCCGTATGCGTTCCTGCACATCCAAGAGCGTTCTTTCAGTGCAAATCTTGAACAGCAGCGCAAAACTCTTTGAGCAGGGCACTCTCTCTGGCAGACACCGTCCTACATGATATCAAACGGTTAGCATTGGCATGCTCCGAGCAAAAGGATCATTCAACGACAGCCACTAAGCCAAACGGGGAAGCAGTGACAGCAGCTCTCGGCAAGGAGAGTGTACAAGGAGGGAATCTATGGGGAATTTCGTATCGGTAGTACTTATCGCTTTCGCAGTTCTGTCGGCCGTTGCCATCACCACACAGGTAGCGGTATTCATCAAGTCCGATCACAACAAGTAGGTAAGCGACTGATAGAGGGCGGGGCCGGAGCAATCCGGCCCCCTTTTCTTTTGTCGGACGGTGGCCCCAAGGCACGTTGCACCACGATAATTAAAGCTCCTCCCGAAGGCGCCGATACGGTTAGTAAAACGCTTGTACCCTGGCCTGCAACCGGGTACCGGAGCTCGTCATGAACCAGAAGAACGAATTGGCCCGCCAGCTTCAGATCTTTTGCCCCCCCGGCGACCCCGCCGACAGCCACGCTATCGTTTCGGCCTTGGAGCGCGGCGACAACGAGGGGGCCATCCTGTTCATGCCGGAAGTCTTCCGCTGGCCGGAGACCTACCACTGGCTGAAGGAACACCTCGACATCATGCTGTAGGCGTCTGTCCGCCTCGCGAGCCGCCCCCCCCCTCACGACTAAAGCGCCCGCCTCGCGAGCTGAAGGCCCGCAGTCCCTTCCGTCAATCCCACCTGAATGCCGCCATCGAGAGGGCACCGTAGGTATAGGCATCGTGGATCTGGCGTCCCGCTCCCCCTGTACCCAAGGCGACGTAAAACGGCAGCAGGTGCTCGGGTGTCGGATGGTTCCGGTTCGCCTGCGGCGCCCGTTCCTGGTACGCCAAGAGCTCCTCCAGACGACCCGCCTCGACTCCCTCCTTGAGCCACTCGGCAAATTCCCGCGCATAGTGAAGCGGCGCCGCATCGAGGCTGCGCCCGAAGAAGTCCGCCAGGTTATGGGTCGTCGACCCGCTGGCGAGGATCAGGATCCCCTCTTCGCGAAGCGGAGCAAGTGCCCTGCCGAGCTCGAGATGGTACTCGGGTCCCCGATGGGGCTGCACCGAAAGCTGGACCAGCGGCACCTCTGCCTGCGGATACATCAGCATAAGCGGCGACCAAGCGCCATGGTCGTAGCCCCGCACGGGATCCGGTTCCCCGTTAAGCCCCCGCGCCTCGAGTAGGGCGAGCACCCGCCGCCCGAGCTGCGGATCACCCGGAGCCGGGTACTCCATGTGGTGCAGCTCCTCAGCGAAACCGCCGAAGTCATGGATGGTGGGGGGGTGGGGATGCAGGGTGACCCGCGGCTTTGCCGTGGTCCAGTGGGCCGAGACGCAGACAATGCCGGCCGGCGTTCCCAGTTCCTGACCGAGCTGCACCAGGAAGCTGCGGGTGGGACAGGGCTCGATGACCATGCTGGGAGCGCCGTGTGACACGAACAGTGCCGGAAATTTCCGGTTCATACTCTCCTCCTTCAACAAGCGGAGGAGGGGCACAGCGCCCCTCCCCCGCGGTCTTTCTCCCGAATGCTCCGGCCGTTTACCTGCAACCGGAGCCCCGTTTTCAGGCCAGGTCGAACAGCAGGACCTCGCCTCTTCGGCTACCGGTAAGCACCACGCGGTCCTCGCCGCTTAGCGCAGCTCCATCTCCTTCCCGCAACAGCTGACCGTTCACCTGCACCTCGCCACCCAGCACCTGGACCCAGGCATGCCGCCCCTGCGCCAGCGGATGGTTCAGCTCGCTCCCCGGCTCGATGAGCGTGGTGTAGAGCAGCGCGTCCTGGTGGATGCCGACCGACCCCTCCCGCCCGTCCGGCGAGGCGATCAGCCGCAAGACCCCTTGCTTTTCCGCCTCGCTGAACGCCTTCTGCTCGTAGCTCGGGGTGATCCCCTGGGCCGCCGGCAGGATCCAGATCTGCAGGAAATGCAGACCGTTATCCCCGGACGGGTTGAACTCGCTGTGGGTGATCCCGGTTCCGGCGCTCATGCGCTGGATCTCGCCGGGCCGGATCACCGAGCCGTTCCCCATGCTGTCGCGGTGCGCGAGCTCCCCTTCCAGGACATAGGAGAGGATCTCCATATCCCGGTGGGGGTGGGTCGGGAAGCCCACCCCGGGTTGCACCCGGTCCTCGTTGATCACCCTGAGCGACCGGAATCCCATGTGGTCCGGGTCGTAGTAGTTCGCGAAGGAAAAGGTGTGGTAGGTGTTGAGCCAGCCGTGATCGGCGTGGCCGCGCTCTGCTGCTCTTCTGATGCGTACCATGGTCGTGCCTCCTTGCGCAGGCCTCCCGCGTAGTGACCTGCCTTACTTCCTGATCATCTCGATTTCCAGGGTGATGGCTACCTCGTCACCCACTGCTACTCCGCCGGTCTCCAGCGCCGCGTTGTAGACCAGGCCGAAGTCCTTCCGGCTGATCTTGGTGCTGGCGGTAGCCCCCTTGCGGATGTTGCCCCAGGGGTCCTTGCTCTCCTTGGACGGCCCGTCAACGTCAAGCACCACCTGCCTGGTCACCCCGTGCAGGGTCAGGTCACCGGTTACCTTCAGCTTGTCTTTCCCCGCCTTGGCCACCTTCTTCGAAACGAAGGTCATGGTCGGGTACTTGGCGGTGTCGAAGAAATCGGGGCCGCGCAGGTGGGCGTCACGCTTGGCGATGTTGGTGTTGACCGAGTTGGTGTCGATCACCACCTCGACCTTCGATTTGCTGATGTCCTGGTCGTTGATCTCGACGCTGCCGCTGGCCTTCTCGAAGCTCCCCTTGACGTTGGAGACCATCATGTGACGGACCTTGAAGCCGATATTGGAGTGCTCCGGATCGATGCTCCAGGTGGAGGCGAAGGCGAAGCCGGGCAGAGAGAGGGAGACGACGGTAGCAATTGCTGCGATGGTGCGTTTCATGGCATTTCTCCTTGTGGTCGCCGACCCGAAGGTCAGCTTTGGTTAGATGTTGATTGGTTTAATGTCGAACTATCAGAACAAATTTTTTTCTGCGCGTCAGGCGGCGCTTTTCAACCCGAGCTTCTTGCAGAGTCGACCCAGGGTTTCCTGCTCCTCCGCCGTGAGGGTTGCGAGGTCGGCGACGATGGCCGCTTCCACCTCGGCAAAGACCTTGGCGATGAGCGCGGTGCCGGTCTCGGTGAGGTGTACCGTCAGGAAACGGCGGTCCTCGCTGTCCCGTTCGCGCCGTACCAGGCCGCTTTTCTCCAGGTTGTCGATGACCAGCGTGATGTTGCCGGTACTCTTCAGGATCTTGGCTGCGATGTCGCGCTGACAGAGCGGCCCCTTGTGGTAGAGCGCCTCCAGCACGCCGAACTGGCTTATGGTGAGCCCTGCCGCGGTCATCACCTTGCTGGTGCGGCTGGTGGCCGACTCGGCCGCCCGCATCAGCTTGGTGTAGGTGGTGAGGGCCAGTTTTTTCGTCGTTGTGTCGCTCATGGCGCGTCCCTTAAGTCAACATCGTATCGTTTGATATTAAACTAATCACCTTCGCCACTCTTGTCAAGGGATTTTTTTCAGGGGCTGCGGCACGAGCCTGACGGGGAGAGGCGAGGGAGAGAGAAGAGTACCGGGAGGGAAAAGCGCGGCTGCCGGAGGTGAGTTCCGCCTGCGGCAACCGCGCTGGTGGTTACGGATCAGCCACAGCTGCAGGAGCAGGAATCACACTCGCTCCCCGACTTCGACGGGAACATGCGATCGGCCGCGTAGTCGGTGATGTCGATGCCGAAGTGGATGTAGAGGTCCTCGGAACCGGCCAGGGGAACCCAGTAGCCGTCGATCACCTTGTCGAGGAAGTCGTAGTAGGCGACCTCGCGCACCCCTTTTTTCTCGCGCAGCGCCACGTTGGCCCGGCAGCCGGCGTGATGTTTTTTCTCCCCGAGCTCGACGCACTTGGTCCCCACCGGGTACCCCTGCTGCTGCGCCATGGTATTCGCCTCGACGATGGTGCGGTCCTTGTAGACCAGCGTCACCGGGGTGGGGAAATTGTCCCAAAACAGGTGGAAGTTGCTGCGGATTTCTTCACTGACTTCGATGACACTCATACTCGGTAGACTCCTTCTGTTGGCAAAATCGGCGCTGCCGGGTGCGGTTCATCGGCTCTCAAGCCGCCGCCGGTTGGGCGGGGAGGCTCGGAACCGGCGCCTCGCGCCCGGCATCTCCGGTCGCTTGCGTACTGCTGCGCCGGGGTTTCTAATGATACGCGAAGCAGTCTGAGTAAAGAAGTAAAAAAAGAGTAAAATCTGGCGGGGAAAACAGCGGGAGGATCAGCCGGAGGCGGCGGGTGCGGGACGGTCGTTCTGCGCAACGCTGCGGCAGGCGGGTCCTGACGGAGTACCACCTGCGGCAGCCGAAGACTGCCGCGGTTCAGCAATCGAGCTGCCGCAACTCGCTGAGGCACTTCTCGCTTGCGGTAAAGAGTTCGCGCAGGTCGACCGGCTTCACCAGAAAGCCGCTGATGCCGAGCTGGCTCGTGTTTTCCACGTGGTAGCGATCGCTGTAGCCGGTCATCACGATGAACCGGGTCTCCTCGCCCACCGCGCGGATCTCCTCGATCATGCGCAGCCCGTCCATGACCGGCATGTTGATGTCGGTGATGACCAGGGCCGGCCGGAACTCCTTGCAGAGCTCGAGCCCCACCTTGCCGTTTTCTGCGACGCGCACCGTGACCTCGGGGAAGCGTCGGGCCACCACGTTACTTATGGTGGTACGGGTTTCGGGATCGTCCTCAACCACGAGGAAGCAAACGGATCTCTTCTCGCTAGTTTCCATGTCAGACCTCTATCCGGAATTCGGCGCCCTCGGCCACATTCTGCACCGAAAGACGTCCTCCCATGTTTTTCTCGATGATCACCTTGGACATGAAGAGTCCCAGCCCGGTCCCCTTGCCCAGGTCCTTGGTGGTGAAGTAAGCGTCGAACACCCGGTCCAGGATCTCGTCGGCGATCCCTCCTGCGTTGTCGGTCACGGTGAGAACCGAGCGATCCCCCTCCTGCCACAGGCGTACCACGATGCGCCCGGCGCCGGTACGCCGCTCCCCCAGGGCATCCTTGGCATTCATCAGGATGTTGAGCAGCACCTGGCGGTACTCGTTCGGGTACCCGAAGATGATGACCTCGGCGCAGGACTCCGCACTCACCTGGACCCCCTTGGCGCGGAAACTCTCCCCGATCAGGGAGAGGGTCTTCTCCACCACGTCCTTACCGCTGAACCGGCACTTTTCCTTGTCGGGAGCGGTGAAGTTCTGGAAGTCGTCGATGGTCTGCGACATGTGGCGCAGGATCTCCATCACCTTGTCGATGTTCTTATGCAGCAGCTGCGGGGTCAGCTCCTCCATCTCGTAGGTAAGCCCCAGCTCCTGGATCTTGAGCCCCAGGACGTTGAGCGGCTGGCGCCACTGGTGGGCGATGTTGTTGAGCATCTCCCCCATGGCGGCCATGCGCCCCTGGTGCAGCATGATCTGGTCCTTCTGGCGCAGTTCCTCGACGGCCAACAGGCGCTGCGCCGTCTCCTCCTCGAGCTCCAGGTAGGTGTCCTGCAGCTTGCGGTTTTGCTGGGCCAGTTCCTCGTGATTGAGCTTGAGTTCCTCGTGCTTGCGCTCCAGTTCGAGACTTACCCGCTCGAGCTCCCGGCGCTGGCGGTACAGTTCGCAGAAGACCCGCACCTTGCTGCGCAGGATCTCCGGCTCGATCGGCTTGGTGAGGTAGTCGACCGCCCCCGCCTCGTACCCCTTGAACAGGTGGCGCTCCTCGCGCAGGCCGGCCGTGACGAAGATGATGGGGAAGTGCTGGGTCTTCGGGTTGCGACGCAACAGCTCCGCCGTCTCGAAGCCGTCCATCTCCGGCATCTGGACGTCCAAAAGCACCAGGGCGAAGTCGTGGTGCAGGGCCTGGCGCAGCGCCTCGTTGCCGGAATGGGCCCGGACCAGGTCCAGTTCAAGGTCGTGCAAGAGTTCCTGGAGCGAGACCAGGTTCTCCGGCCGGTCGTCGACGATCAGTACGGGTATGTGGTGAAAGCTGGGCATGGGGCCTCACGTGTCCGACAAGTTGATGAAGAGCTGGGGCATCTGGGCCAAAGGGAGCTGATAATCCGGCGTCACCAGCTGAAGCGCACTCAAAGGCATCCCCGGCGCGATGGCGTCCGCGGGGTCCTGCACCACCGCCGTGCCGCCGCGTTCTTTCAGGTAGCGCAAGCCGCGGCTGCCATCCGACCCTACCCCGGAGAGCACCACGCCGATGAGCGCCTCCCCCAGGGCATCCGCCGCCGACTCGAAGAGCACGTCCACCGAGGGGCGGGAGAGGTTGACCGGCGGGTCCATGGAGAGGGCCAGGCGGCCGTCGGCCTCCAGGAGCAGGTGGTAGTTCGCCGGCGCGAGGTAGACCGTCCCCCCCTGGGGCAGCTCCCCGTCGTCGGCCTCCTTGACACGGATGGCGCAGGTCTCGTCGAGCAGCTGGGCCAGGTCCCCCCCGGACAACGGGCTTAAGTGCTGAACCGCCAAAACCGGCAGCGGGAAGTCGGCAGGAAGCGCTCCCAGAAGCGCCCTCAGCACCGCGATGCCGCCGGTCGATACCCCCAGGGTTATGGCGCGAAAGCTACCCATAGCGTTTCCGATAGATCCGGCTGTGCGAGCCGACCTCCTGGTACCGGGAGCCCAGCTCGCTGCCGTCCAGGGTTTCCTTGGTCCCCAGGCAGAGAAAGCCCCCGGGACTCAGGCTCGCGTCGAAGAGCTCCAGTGCCCGGCGCCGCAGGGACTGTTTGAAGTAGATGAGCACGTTGCGGCAGAACACGAGCTGCATCTCCCCGAAGCAGCCGTCCACCGCCAGGTTGTGCTGGGCGAACACGATCCCCTCCTTCAGGCTCGCGCTCAACAGGGCGTGGTCGTACCCCGCCGTGTAGTAGTCCGAGAAGGCGCTCCGGCCGCCGCTTTTCTGGTAATTCTGGGTGTACAGCCGCATCCCCGAGAGCGGGAAGATGCCGTCCTGCGCCGTCTTGAGAACCTGCTGGTTGATGTCCGTGGCGTAGATCCGGTAGCGCCCCTTGAGCCCCTCCTCGTCGAGGAGGATGGCCATCGAGTAGGCCTCCTCGCCGCTGGCGCAGCCGGCATGCCAGATCTTCACCGCGGGGTAGGTCGCCAGGTGGGGCACCACCTGCTCCCGCAACAGCTTGAACACCTGGGGGTCACGGAACATCTCCGAGACGTTCACCGTGACGCCGCGCAAAACCCCCTCGAAGAGGGCGGGATCCCGCAACAGCGGCAGCCGCGCCGCCTCGAAGGAGCCGAATCCGGAACCGGCGAGCCACAAAAGCAGCCGGCGCCGCAGCGAGGCCTCGGCGTACTCACGGAAGTCGTAGCCGTAGACCCGGGCCAGGTCGGACAAAAGGCTCCCGAGTTCGGCCACCTGCTGCTGGTTCAGGGTAGGGCACATACCGTATCACCCCTGGTGGTAGAGCCAGACCCTGAGCAGGGACAAGAGCCGGTCCAGGTCCACCGGCTTGGTGATGTAGTCGCTGGCACCCGCCTTGAGGCAGGCCTCGCGGTCCCCCTTCATCGCCTTGGCGGTCAGCGCGATCACCGGAAGCCGGCTGAAGCGGGGATCCTGCCGGATCAGCCGGATCGCCTGGTAACCGTCCATCTCGGGCATCATGATGTCCATGAGCACGATGTCGACGTCGGGCTGCTCGGCGAGCCGCTCCAGGGCCGCGCGGCCGTTCTCCGCCTCCACCACCTGCATCCCCTTCTCGCCCAAGGCGCTCGCCAGGGAAAAGACGTTGCGCATGTCGTCGTCCACCACCAGCACCTTTTTCCCGGCCAGCAGGGTGTCGTTGTCCAGGGTGGTCCGGATCATGTGCCGTTTCTCGGGGGGGAGCCGGCTTTCCATGACGTGCAAGAACAGGGTCACCTCGTTCAAAAGCCGCTCCGGGCTCTTGGCCCCCTTGATGATGACGCTCTCGGCGTAGCGCTGCAGCTTCGCGGTCTCCTCGGAACTGAGCTCCTGCCCGGTGTGGATGATCACCGGGACCCGGCGTTCCTCCCCCTGGTGGTGCAGGTGCTCGAGCACCTGGTACCCCGACATGTCGGCGAGTCCCAGGTCGAGGACCACGCAGTCGAAGTTCTCGCGGGTCAGCAGCTCGATCGCCTCGCGGCCGTTGGCCACCTGCGAGATGGCGATGTCGCGCCCCTCGAGAAGCGCGTGGAGCGCCGTGGCCTCGGCCGGATCGTCCTCCACGATGAGCACTTTTCCCGAGGTCCGCTCGACGGCACTTTCGATGGCGGCCAGGGTGAGGTCCAGCTGCTCCAGGCTGAGCGGCTTGGTGCCGAAACCGATCGCCCCCATGGCGAGCCCCTTTTGCTTCTCCTCGAGGCAGGTGAGAAAGTGCACCGGGATGTGCCGGGTGCGCAGGTTGTCGGTGAGCTTCTGCATGACCCCCCAGCCGTCCAGTCCCGGAAGCAGTACGTCGAGCAGGATGGCGCTCGGCAGGTAGCGCTCGGCAAGGATCACCCCGCTCGGGCCGTCGGCCGCCACGATGGCCGAAAAGCCGCGCTCGTGCACCTTCTCCATGAGGAGCTGCGCGAAGCTGAGGTCGTCCTCGACGATGAGGATGCAGCGCTCTCCGGGGGCCACGCGGTCCCGGTCGTCGGCTAAGGGGGGCGCCGCGAGGACCCCATCTGCCACCTGCCCGGCGGGGGGCGTCCCGGCTGCGGGGGGAGGGGTGGTCCCGGCTGCCTCGGCGTCCAGCGGCAGGTACAAGGTGAAGGTACTCCCCTGGTCCAATCCGCTTTCCAGGAGGATCTCGCCGTGCATGCCGCGGGCGAGCTGCCGCGAGATGGAGAGCCCGAGCCCGGTCCCGCCGTACTTGCGGCTGGTGGAGCCGTCGGCCTGGCGGAAGGCCTGGAAGATCGCCTCGTGCTTCTCGGCAGGTATGCCGATCCCGCTGTCCTTCACCTCGAAGGCGACGGCGGGGACCGGCAGCGGGTTGCGGGCACGCTCCGGGAGGTAGACCCTGAGCGTGACGCCCCCCTGGGAGGTGAACTTGATGGCGTTGGAGAGGAGGTTTTTCAGGACCTGCTGGGTGCGCTGCAGGTCCAGGACGACCCGCTCCGGAAGCTCCGGCTCGAACCGGGTCGCGAAGCTGAGCTCCTTCTGGGCGGCCTGGGGTTCCAGCGCAGCGGCGACCTGCTCGCCAAGCTCCCTCAGGTTGGACTCACGGTACACGAACTCCAGGCGCCCCGCCTCCACCTTGGAGAGGTCGAGGATGTCGTTGATGAGGTTCAAGAGGTCGCTGCCGGCCCCCTTGATGGTGGCGGCATACTCCACCTGCTTGGCGGTAAGGTTCCCTTCGCGGTTTTCCTGGAGCTGTCCCGAGAGGATCAAGAGGCTGTTGAGGGGCGTACGCAGCTCGTGGGACATGTTGGCCAAAAACTCCGACTTGTAGTTGCTCGCCTGCTCCAGGTCCCGCGCCTTCTGGGCCAACTCCTGGCTCGCCCGCTCGATCTCCCGGTTTTTCCCCTGGATCTGGGTGCGCTGCTGCTCGAGCAGTTGGGCCCGTTCCTCAAGCTCTTCGTTACTTTGCTGCAACTCCTCCTGCTGGACCCTCAGTTCCTCTTCCTGGGCCTGGCTCTGCAGCAGGAGCTCGTTGACCTGCTGGCGGGCCTGGCTCACGCTCAAGGCGACCGCCACGTTCTCCGCCGCCCCCACGAGGAAATCGAGTTCCAGGTCGCTTAAGGCGCGGAAGGTGGCAAGTTCCAGCACCCCGACCAGGCGCTCGTCCTGGGTGAGCGGCAAGGCGACCAGCGAGCGCGGCACCGCCTGCCCCAGCGCGGAGCCGATCATCAGGTAGTTCGGCGGCAGTTCGTCGAGGACCAGCATGCGGCGCTCGCGGGCCGCTTCGCCGGCCACCCCCTCGCCCAGGTGGATGCTGTCGTGCAGCGCCCTCCCCTGGGTGTAGGCGTAGTTGGCGGCGATCTTGAGGGCAGTGCTGCGATCGTCGTACAGGTAGAGCGCGGCGGCGCCCGCTTTCAAATAGCTGGCGACGAAGGTGAGGGCGTCGCCCGAAAGGGCGGCGGATGTCTTGTCCCCGCGCAGGTTCTGGTTGAGCTCGTTGAGCCCCCCCTTGATCCAGTTCTGGGCCTGTTCCCGGTCGCGCACGGCCCGGAGCTGCTCGTTTTGCACCTCGAGGTCCGCTTCGGTCCGGCTGCGCTGGGCGATCTCCCGGGTGAGGGCCACGAACACCAGCACCAGGATGATGAAACCGACCGCCGTCCCCGCTTCGAAGATGGCGAGGGTACGGGAGAGGCCCGCCGACTTCGCCTGGGAGCGCTCTTCGAGCAACTGTTTCTCGGTCCTGCGGAAATCGTCCACCTCGGCCCGGATCTGGTCCATGACGATCCTGCCCGAGTGGGTCAGGATGAGCTGCACGGCGGCATCGAGCCCCTTGAGCCGGCGCATCTCGATCACCTGGTCCAGGGTCTCCAGGCGTTTGCGCACCAGGGTCTCGATGCGGTCCAGCCGGTTCAGTTGACGTGCGTTGTCCTTGGAGAGGTTTCTGAGGGAGTGCTCTTTGGTGGTGATGACGCCCAGCGAATCACGGTAGGGCTCCAGGTACTCCTCGAGCCCGGTGATGATGAAGCCGCGCTGGCCGGTCTCGGCATCCTTTACCGCCGAGAACAGCAGGTCCACCTCGGAGAGCACCTGGTAGGTGTGGTTCTCCCAGAGATCGGCTTCGCGCACCCCCTCCATGCTGCGGTGCACCTGCCAGCCGATGATCAGGAAGATGGAGAGGGCAACGGCAAAGGCCAGAGAAAGTATCGGCTTCCGGGAACGAGTCTTGAGCATGTACACCCCATTGTCATCACACTGAATACTCGTTAAAATATTCTTTTTGACGTGCCCCTGTTTCTGAATCCACGGCACTGTGCTCACTAACAAGAAGAATCAATTGCTCTCTGCTATTACTGCATCTACAGATTAAAGACAAGACAGAACAGCAAAATCAGGGAGACTCTATCGGTAAGTAAGATTTTGACTTACCCATGAACCGGAATTTAGAGGACTTGCCGGCGATGTCGCACTATGAATCAGAATCGACGTGCCGTCGCTGTCGCTTTCCTTTTAAGGCACAGCAACGATTTTACCTGACTAAAGGAAAGATTCCAACGAGGTGGCCGTAGGGATTTCTCGTATCTGTTACCTTCGCAGATGTCTCACCAGGGCATCAACTCGACAGGTGTGACAGCCTTTCGATGCTTCCGGCACCTGGAGATTTCGGGAGAGCCCGGTCGGGCGGAGTTGCCGTCACGTGCCGAGTTGGCGCACCGGCCTTTTACCATGCACTCAAAGCTCGAGGCCCTGTGACACACGGCATCTTCTCCACTGGTGGAGAGCCCCGGCTCCCCGAATCATCCCTTGCCCGACTGAATCCTCTTTCACCTCTCCTCCAGCTGCAGATGGTATAATCACCGAAGCGCCGTGCGCTGTGTCGTGGAGCGCCCCGGTTTCTCAAGGCGGGGGCAGCTCAGGATGAGACACCGTAACGACGTTGACAGTACGGGGCGGGGCAGCATCACTATCCATTCGGCAGGATGAGGAGGTTTCAGATGCTTCAGACATCGTGGAAATATCGGGCCGCGGGTGCCCTCATGGGCGCCTTCATCGGTGACGCCCTGGGGCTGGGGCCGCACTGGTACTACGATTTGGGCGAGCTGCGCCGCGATTACGGCGACTGGATCACCGACTACACCGATCCCCGGCCGGGGCGCTACCACGCCGGACTCAAGGCGGGCCAGCTCTCCCAGGCGGGATACCTCCTGAGGCTCACAGCGCAGTCGCTGGTGGAGCGTGGCGGCTATGACGAGGCCGACTTCTGCTACCGGATGGACCAGGAGCTCTTGCCGCTTCTGGACGGGACCCCCATCAGCGGGCCGGGCTATTACACCAGCCAATCGATTCGCGAGCTCTACCGGCGCCGGGTCGAGCAGAACCTGCCCTGGGGCGAAACCGGCGGCCCTGCCGACACCACGGAGGCCATCGAGCGCACCCTGGCGCTTGCCGTGCGCTACGCCCGGGACCCGGGTAAGCTCGCGCAGAGCATTGCGGCGAACACCGTCCTTACCCAGAACGACGCCACCGTGGTCTCGATGACCGTGGCCTACGGGGCCGTACTCGGGATGCTGGTCCAGGGGCACCGCCTCGACGCGCAGCTCTCCATGAAGCTCATGAAACTCGTCAAGGAGGGGACACTCCCCTTCCACGCGGTGACCAGCGACAACCTAGGGCCGCCCCGACCCGGCGCCCCCGACCCGCCGCGGGTGGGGAAGTTCGCCTCGCCCGATGCGCTTTTGACCCCTTCCTACATGGCGCAGGCCGCGACCGACCCGGAGATCCGCATCGAGCCCGCCTGGAAGGTGTCCATCGTCTACGGGATGCCCTGCGCCATCTATCACCAACTCCCGGCGGCCTACTACCTGGCAGCACGTTTCCACGACGACTTCGAGTCGGCGGTCCTGCACGCGGTGAACGGCGGGGGGCAAAACCAGGCCCGCGCCATCCTGACCGGCGCCCTCGTCGGTGCCCAGGTCGGGCTATCCGGGATCCCGGAGCGTTTGATAGCCGGGCTGGATGACGCGCCGGTATTGCGAGCGCTGGCGCTGCACCTGGCAGACCAGGCGGCAGGCGAATAGCGAGGGGATGCCATGAGAACCCAGAGGATCAGCTTCGTCAATCGGCAGGGGGAGCGGCTCGCGGCACGGCTGGAGCTTCCCGAGGACGAGCGGCCGCTCGCCTACGCCATTTTCGCCCACTGTTTCACCTGCACCAAGGATCTGAATGCGGTGGTGCAGATCAGCCGCGCCCTGAGCAGCCGGCGCATCGCGGTCCTGCGCTTTGACTTCAGCGGTCTCGGGGAGAGCGAGGGGGAATTTTCCGCCACCACCTTCTCGTCCGAGGTGAGCGAGGTTCTGGCCGCGGCGCGCTTTCTCGAGGAGAGCTACCAGGCGCCCCAGCTCTTGATCGGTCACTCGCTGGGGGGCGCCGCGGTCCTGGCGGCAGCAGCGGAAATCCCCTCGGTGCGCGGCGTGGTGAGTATCGCGGCCCCCTTCAGGCCGGCCCACCTGCGCGGGCTTTTGGGGGAGTCTGCGGGTCGCATCGAACAGGAGGGGGAGGCGAAGGTGGAGATCGCCGGGCGCAGCTTCACCATCAGGAAGGAGCTCCTCGAGGACCTGGAGGCCCAGCAGCCAGAGGTAACCCTGCAGCGGCTCACGGCGGCGCTCTTGGTCTTGCACTCCCCCAAGGACGAGATCGTGCCGATTTCCAACGCCGCCGAGATCTACCGGGCCGCGCAGCACCCGAAGAGCTTCGTCTCGCTGGACCCGGCCGACCACCTGATGAGCGACCACCGAGACTCGCGCTACGCCGGGGAACTCATCGCTGCCTGGGCCGGACGCTACCTGACCGAGGCCGTGCCGGAGCTAATGACCGCGGAGCCCACGCCGCGGCTCGACAACCGGGTCACCGCCCACACCTTTGCCGGCGCCTTCCGCACTGAGATCTTCGCCAACGGCTATCCCCTGGTGGCGGACGAGCCGATCGCCTACGGCGGCATGAACGAGGGGCCCTCCCCCTACGAGTACCTCTTGGCCGCACTGGGTGCCTGTACCGGGATGACCGTGCAGATGTACGCGAAACGCAAGGGGTGGCCGCTCGAGGAGGCGGTGGTCCGGCTGTCACACCAAAAGATCCACGCCACGGACTGTCGGGACTGCCCGGACCCTGGCGCAAAGATCGACCTCATTGAGCGTGAGCTGGAGCTTTTAGGGGAGTTGGACGAGGAACAGCGCCGGCGCCTGGTGGAGATTGCCGAGCACTGCCCGGTGCATCGCACCATCACCGGCGAGGTGCGGGTGACCACCGGGCTCAAGGCGGAACCCGAGGGGGCGCCGGAGGGCGAGAGGCCGGAAGCGGGGTAGTTGCGGCAGGTTAGCCCGTGATTTGCGGTTGCAAAGCCTCCCTGGCTGTGGCACGTTGGGCCTGCCCGGGAGGTGCCTTTCATGAAAACGCGATCCGCCCTTTTTGGGGTGGGCGATATCAACGCCTTTTTCGGTCTGATGCTGGACAACATGTCGGACCTGGTCATCATGGCCGGGATCCTGACCGGGGTCTTCGGGCTGCCGCGCGACCTGGTGCTGACCCGCATGCTGCCGGGGAGCGCGGTCGGGGTACTGGTGGGGGACCTGCTCTACTCGTGGCTCGCCTGGCGCCTGGCCCAAAAAAGCGGCCGCGACGACGTGACCGCCATGCCACTGGGGCTCGACACCCCCTCGACCTTCGGCATGGCCTTCGGGGTGATCGGCCCCTGCTACCTCGCTACCAGGGACCCCCGGCTCACCTGGCAGGTGGCCATGGCCACCATCGCCCTCATGGGGCTCTTCAAGATCGCGGTTTCCTGGTGGGGGCCGGCCCTGCGCCGCGCCGTCCCGCGCGCCGGTCTTTTAGGGAGCATCGCCGCGGTAGCGCTGTTACTCATCGCTTACCTCCCCTTCCTGAAGCTCTTCGCCTCCCCGGTGGTCGGCTTTCTCTCCCTGGGCATCGTCTTCATCTCGCTGTTGGCGCGCTTCGAGCTGCCGCTCCGGGTTCCCGGCGCGCTGGCCGGCATCCTCGCAGGCACCGTCGCCTACTACCTTTTGGGCGCCCTGGGCCTACTCCCCGGCGGCGTCCACCCCCAGATCGCCGCACCCGCACTCGGCTTCAACCTGCCGCTCCCCACGCTCGAGTTTCTCCCGGGGATCCCCCGGGCCCTTGGCTACCTGCCGCTCGCCATCCCCTTCGCGCTCGCCACCGTGGTGGGGGGCGTCGACGTCGCCGAGAGTGCCGCGGTGGCCGGGGACGATTATCACACCCGGGACATCCTCCTGGTGGAGGGGGTTGCCACCCTGGTGGCGGGGCTCTGCGGCGGGGTGATCCAGTCCTGCCCCTACATCGGCCACCCGGCCTACAAGGAGATGGGGGGACGCTCCGGCTACACCATCGCCACCGGGCTCTTCATCGGGCTGGGGGCCGTGTTCGGCTACCTCTCCTTCTTCGTGGGACTGTTGCCCGAGGCGGCGGTCGCCCCCATCCTCATCTTCATCGGCATCGAGATTACCGCCCAGGCCTTCGAGGCCACGCCAAAGCGCCACTACCGTGCCGTGGCGATCTCCTTCGTGCCGGTGATCGCCTGCCTCATTTCCATCGAGTTCGGCCAAGTCCTCGCCGGGTTGGGGAAGAGCGCGACGGACTTGACCGGCGACGCCCTGGCCACCTGGAACGCCACCACCATCCTGGGCAACGGCTTCATCGTCACGTCACTTTTATGGGGAGCCGCCTTCGCCTACGTGCTGGACCATCGACCCGGGCGAGCCGCCATCTACCTCGGGGTCTGCGCGGTTCTTGCGCTGTGCGGGGTGATCCACTCGCCGCTGGCCTCCGGCGCCCTCTTCTCGCCGCTCGCCCCGCCTTCCCCCATGGTCTGGCAGATTGGCGCCGGCTACGCGGTACTGGCGCTGAGCTTTCTGCTTTTGCAGTGGCTAAAAGCCCCCCCGGCACGCGGATGACGCGGAAACCAAGGCAAAAAAGCCCGATCCAAACAAAATCTTTGGGTTAAACCCAGAAAAAGCTGTACCCGGCAGTTCTGCCTTTGTTTCTGGCCTTTTCCGTGTGCCAGGCTTTTGGTTGAATCGCCGCCCGGGACTGGCCGCTAACCCGGCGGGGCAGTCCCCTACCCTTCCACGAGCTGCCACTCGGCATACCCATCTTTGCGCTCCCGCACCAGGCGCCCGGACAGTGCCGCGCGCTTCCTCAAGGGGTGGGTCTTCACCGCGACATAGGCCCGTACCAGGGCAGCCATGGTGGCCTCCTGGAAGGTGAACGCGCTGCCATCCGCCAAGGTCACCGTCGTGCGCAGGTGCTGGTGCCCCTCCGGAATCTCCGCCACCACCCGCACCACGTCTTCGTTGCGTAACACTCTTGCCACCGGTTCCGTCTCCAGCATCAATTCCCCCCTCGCCCCTCAGGGCTGCGGCTTGGCGATCCACGCCGTGATCAGGTCCACCACCTGTTGTTCCATGCCGATGTAGCCGTGCCAGTGCAGGGCCTCGCACGGGTTACCGCGCGGGTTCGCCCCGCCGCTCACCATGACCTGGCGTTTCACCGGAGCGTTTTTCAGCCCCGCCAGGATCTGACCGACCTCATCAGGACGGCAGATCCTGCACTCGTCGTTTTGGTGGTGCAGCACCAGGACCGGCACCCGGATCTTCGCCAGGTCCTGCCAGGGCACCGCGCCGATGCGTTTTTGCGCCGTGACGCTTGAGGTGAGCACGATGCCGGCGAGTTCCCCGGGTGCCGCCACCCCGGCGAGTGCCGCGGTCGAGATGGTTCCCATGCTGGTCCCCACCACCCAGACCGGGAGCCCGGTGTCCTTCTTCAGGTACTCCAGCACCTTTTTCAGGTCGGCCACGTGCTCGTCGCCGATCCGGAAGCTGCCGTCCAGTTCGCTGCGGTCGCTGGGTTTCCCCACCAGGGCTACGTTATAGCCGCCAGCCGCAAAGAGATCTCGGCTGCGCACCAGGAAGTTGTTGGAGGTGGGAATCCCGTCCTTCATGCCGATCCCCCCGGCACCGCCGGTCAAGAGCATGAGCGTAGCCGCGGCTGCCGGTCGCTTCAGGTAGTAGAACGAGACGGTGACCTCAGGGCGGGTCGGGATGGTTACCAGCCGCCCCGGCTCGGCCCGGCAGGGCAGCGCCGCCAGCAGGGTGAAAAGCATGAGCAGCAGGCTCAGCATATGTTTGGTGCGCATACCACACCACCTCCACAAAGACTAAAACCAAATCGGGCAGATCAAGTTGTCGGCTCGCGCTATCTATATACCATGCTTACCTGCACTGCAAAAGCATCCGCTGTGTCATTTGGACCAGTTGCAGCAGACTGAGCTGCACCTTGCGGTACACTATCTGGTGGGGACAGATACGCTGCACGCCCAGGATAGAAACATTGACGCGTTCTTGACGCCTTGCCCCGGCATTTTAACACCATCTTTATCCCTCCGCCGGTATCGTTACAGTCAGGAGAACCACTTCAGAAAGCACGGGAGTGACCATGAAGATCTACCTCTTCGACAACGAGACCGGCTGCTACCAAGGCGAAGACTTCGTCGACGGGCCGCTCGACGACTCAGTCCCCACCAGCTTCACCGGCGCCACTACCATTGCGCCGCCCCCCTTCGGACCCGGCCAAGTCCCCATATTCCAGTCGCTGAGCGCGGCCTGGCAAATCTGTCGCATCACCGACCTGAAGCGCGGAGGGAGGAATCCATGAACGCGTACGAATGGACCCAGACCCTCATCTTCTTCCTGGTGCTTTTGGCCCTGGTTCGCCCCCTGGGGAGTTACCTGGCGCGCGTCTTTGCCGGCGAGCGCACCCTGCTCACCCCGCTTTTGGTCCCCTGCGAGCGGCTCATCTACCGGCTGTGCGGAGTCGAAGCCGACCGGGAGATGGACTGGCCTCGCTACACCTTCGGGATCCTCTGGTTCAACCTGATCGGAGGAGCCGCGCTCCTGGCCATCCTGCTCCTGCAGGGGGTGCTCCCCCTGAACCCGCAAAAGCTGCCGGGGTTCTCCTGGCACCTGGCGCTCAATACCGCCATCAGCTTCATGACCAACACCAACTGGCAGGCCTACGCAGGCGAGAGCGCCGCGAGCTATTTCAGCCAGGTGGTCGGCTTCGCGGTGCACAACTTCCTCTCCGCCGCCAGCGGCATCGTGGTTGCCATCGCGGCCATCCGCGGCTTCGTCAGGCGCCGCAGCACGGAGTTGGGCAACTGCTGGGTCGATCTCACCCGCTCGACGCTCTACCTTCTGCTGCCGCTGTCGCTGGTCTTCGCCCTGTTCCTGGTCTCCCAGGGGGTGATCCAGAACTTCCAGGGCTACCGCACCGTGCCGCTTGTGCAAAAGACCAGCTACAACAAGCCGAAGCTGGACGCGCAGGGGAACGCGCTCAAGGACGCCAAGGGGAATCCAGTCACCGAGAATGCCCCACTCACCGAGGTCACCATCCCCATGGGACCGGTGGCTTCCCAGGAGGCCATCAAGGAACTGGGAACCAACGGCGGCGGCTTCTTCAACGCCAACTCGGCGCACCCCTTCGAGAACCCCACCCCGCTCAGCAACCTGGTCGAGGTCTTTTTGATCCTCTGGGGCGGCGCGGGGCTCACCTACTGTTTCGGCGAGATGGCCGGCAATACCCGGCAGGGGTGGGCGATCCTCACCGTGATGCTGGCCCTCTTGGTGCTGGCGGTCGGGGTCAACTACTGGGCGGAGTCCGCCGGCAACCCGCTGGTATTCCACCAAGGGGTGACCCAGGCCAACCTGGAGGGGAAAGAGACCCGCTTCGGCATCGCCGGCAGCGCGCTCTTCACTGCCGCCACTACCGGGACCTCCTGCGGCGCGGTGAACGCCATGCACGACTCGATGACCCCGCTGGGCGGCATGGTGCCGCTCTCCCTGATCCTCCTATCCGAGGTGGTGGTGGGCGGCGTGGGGACCGGGCTCTACACCATGCTGGCCTTCGTGGTGATCGCCGTCTTCGTGGCGGGCCTCATGATCGGCCGCACCCCCGAATTCCTGGGCAAGAAGATTGAGGTGCGCGAGATGTGGATGTCCATCGTCACGGTGCTCACCTCGGGCGTCCTGGTTTTGATCTTCACGGCACTCGCCCTGGTAGTCCCCTCGGCGGTGGCCTCCATGGCGAACCCCGGGGCGCACGGGCTCTCCGAGGTGCTCTACGCCTTTGCCTCCATGTCCAACAACAATGGCAGCGCCTTCGCGGGGCTCAACGCCAACACGGTCTTTTACAACGTCTGCGGCTCGCTCGCCATGCTCGCCGGGCGCTTCGCCCCCATAGTGGCCACCCTGGCCATGGCGGGCTCGCTCGCCGGCAAGAAGTACGTTCCCGCGAGCCTCGGGACGCTCCCCACCGACAGGCTCCCCTTCATGCTCTGGCTCACCCTGGTGATCCTTATCGTGGGGGCGCTCACCTTCTTCCCGGCGCTTTCGCTCGGGCCCATCGTGGAACATCTCGTCATGGTGGGGAGGTAACTGACCATGTCCAAACATGCACCGCAACCGGTATCACTCTTCGACACGAGGCTCCTCAAGGCAGCCCTGGTCGAATCGTTCAAGAAACTCGATCCCCGCGACCTGTGGCGCAACCCCGTCATGTTGTGCGTCGAGTTGGCAAGCGTCATCACCCTGGTCACCTTCGTGGCCTCGCTGTCGGGCCACAACCCCGAGCCCGCCTGGTTTACCGGGCAGGTATCGGCCTGGCTCTGGCTCACCGTCATCTTCGCCACCTTTGCCGAATCGCTCGCCGAGGGGCGCGGCAAGGCCCGCGCCGCGTCGCTTAGAAAAAGCCGCACCGAGGTGACCGCGAAACTGGTGGCGCGCGCCGAGTTCAATGCTCCCTTCAAGGTGGTGCCGGCCCAGGAGCTGAAGAAGGGGGACCTGATCCTGGTCGAGGCGCACGAGCAGATCGCCGGCGATGGCGAGGTAGTGGCCGGCGCCGCCCTGGTGAACGAGTCGGCGGTGACCGGCGAATCGGCACCGGTGGTGCGCGAGTCGGGCGGCGACCGCAGCGCCGTGACCGGCGGCACCGAGGTGATCGCCAACGCCATCGTGGTGCGCATCACCGCAAACCCGGGCGAGACCTTCCTGGACCGGATGATCTCGCTCATCGAGGGGGCCAAGCGGCGCAAGACACCCAACGAGGTGGCGCTCGAGGTGCTGCTCATCGCGCTCACCCTGGTCTTTTTGCTGGTCTGCCTGAACCTGAGACCGCTTACCGTCTACAGCGTGACCGCAGCCGGCAAGGGAAGCCCGGTCTCCCTCACCGTCCTGGTGGCGCTCTTCGTCTGCCTGGCCCCTACCACCATCGCGGCCCTTTTGCCCGCCATCGGCATCGCCGGCATGGACCGGCTCTTCCAGAAGAACGTGATCGCCCTATCCGGCCGCGCCATCGAGGCGGCCGGCGACGTAAACGTGCTCCTTCTGGACAAGACCGGCACCATCACCCTGGGTAACCGCGAGGCGGTAGAGTTCGTCCCGGTTGGCGGCCACAGCGAACGCGAGGTCGCCGAGGCGGCACTTTGGGCCTCCCTGGCCGACGAGACCCCCGAGGGGAGGAGCGTGGTGGTCCTCGCCAGGAAGTGCTGCAGCCTGAAGGCTGAGGCCCTGCCCGCCGACGCGCGTATCATCGCCTTCTCCGCCGACACCCGGCTCTCCGGTCTCGACACCGCCGGCTGCCGGTACCGCAAGGGTGCCTCCGACTCCATCGTCGCCTTCGTGAAGGGGCTGGGGGCGGCCGCGGTTCCCGCCGATCTTGCCGACGTGGTGGACCGCATTGCCCGGGCCGGCGCTACGCCCCTGGTGGTGTGCCGCGACGGCGAGATCTTCGGGGTGATCAACCTGAAGGACATCGTCAAGGGAGGCATCCAGGAGCGCTTCCAGCAGTTGAGGAGCATGGGGATCAAGACCGTGATGATCACCGGCGACAACCCTTTGACCGCGGCGGCCATTGCGGCCGAGGCCCAGGTGGACGACTTTCTGGCCCAGGCCAAGCCCGAGGACAAGCTACGCCTCATCAAGGAAAACCAGGAGGCCGGTTTCATGGTGGCCATGACCGGCGACGGCACCAACGACGCGCCCGCGCTGGCCCAGGCCGACGTCGCGGTGGCCATGAACACCGGCACCCAGCCGGCCCGCGAGGCGGCCAACATCATCGACCTCGACTCGAACCCAACCAAGCTTCTGGACATCGTGGAGGTGGGGAAGCAGATCCTGATGACCCGGGGCAACCTGACCACCTTCTCGATCTCCAACGACGTGGCCAAGTACTTCGCCATCGTGCCGGCTATGATGATCTCGGTCTACCCGCAGCTCGGCGTCTTGAACGTGATGCGGCTGGCGACGCCGCTTTCCGCGATCCTCTCCGCGGTCATCTTCAACGCCCTGGTCATCCCGTGCCTGGTGCCCTTGGCGCTTAAAGGGACCAAGTTCCGCCCCATGCCCGCCGAGCGGCTCTTGATCAGCAACCTGTTCATCTTCGGCCTGGGCGGGGTGCTGGCGCCGTTTGTGGGGATCAAGGCGATCGATATGGTGCTGGGACTGTTTTGAAGGCGGGGCTAGGGGCTAGGGGCTAGGGGCTAGGGGCTAGGGGCTAGGGGCTAGGGGCTAGGGGCTAGGGGCTAGGGGCTAGGGGCTAGGGGCTAGGGGCTAGGGGCTAGGGGCTAGGAAAATGCTACGCGAGGTATCACCATGCGAGAACTGAAATCGGCACTGTTGCTGTTCATCACCTTCACCGTCATCTGCGGAGGCATTTATCCTCTGGCGGTTACCGGGTTGGCTGCGCTAGTATACCCCGGCCAGGCCTCGGGAAGCCTGATCGCCGATCGGCAGGGGCGCGTGGTGGGCTCCCGGCTGATCGGGCAGCCCTTCTCGGAGAGCCGCTACTTCTGGCCACGACCCTCGGCCACCACGGACTTCCCCTATAACCCGCTGGGCTCGGGCGGTTCGAACCTGGGTCCCACCAACCCCGACTACCTGAAGACGGTGGCCCAGCGGGTCGCGGACCTGAGGGCGAGCGGCCTGACGGGGACCCTGCCGGCCGACCTGGTGCAGGCCTCGGCAAGCGGGCTCGACCCGCACATCTCGCCGCAGGCGGCCCGGCTCCAGGCGCCCCGCGTGGCGCACGCCCGGGGACTTGCCCCGGCAGAGCTGGACCGGCTGATCGCCCGGCACACCGAGGCACGCCAACTGGGCTTTCTGGGCGAACCGCGGGTGAACGTACTGGTACTGAATCTCGCTTTGGACGGAGCACGCTAAGCCATGACGACGCAGACCGACGAGACACGCCCCTCCCCCGAGGCGCTCCTCAAGCTGGCCCAGTCCGAAGAGGCCCGTCAGGGGACCGGGAAGCTCAAGATCTTCCTGGGCTACGCGGCCGGGGTGGGCAAGACCTACGCCATGCTCGAGGCGGCCCGGCAGCGTCAAAACGAGGGGCGCGACGTGGTGGTGGGCTACGTCGAATCGCACGGCAGGAACGAGACCGACCACCTTTTGGAGGGGCTGGAGCAGGTACCGCGGCTTACGCTCGACTACCTGGGCGTGCCGCTTAGCGAAATGGACCTCGACGCGGTGCTGGCCCGACATCCGCAGATCGCCCTGGTCGACGAGCTGGCCCACTCCAACGCACCCGGCTCGCGCCACGAGAAACGCTGGCAGGACGTGGAGGAACTCCTCGCCGCCGGCATCGACGTCTACACCACGGTGAACATCCAGCACTTCGAGAGCCTGAACGACGCGGTGGCCCAGATCACCGGCGTCACGGTGCGCGAGACGGTGCCGGATTCGCTCCTGGACCAGGCTCTGGAGATCCGCCTGGTGGATATCCCGCCCGAGGATCTCTTGCAGCGCCTCCAGGAGGGGAAGGTCTACATCCCCGAAAAGGCGGCCCGCGCCGCCAAGCAGTTCTTCAAGCCGGGCAACCTGATGGCGCTGCGCGAGCTCTCCCTGCGCCGTGCGGCTAGCCGGGTGGACGACCAGGTGCGCGCCTACATGGAATCGCGCGCCATTGCGGGGCCCTGGCCGGTTGCCGACCGGCTCCTGGTCTGCGTCAGCGGCAGCCCCTTCAGCGAACGGCTCATCCGCACCACCCGGCGGCTGGCCGACGAACTGAAGGCGTCCTGGCACACGGTCTACGTGGAGACACCCGGCGGCGACCCGCACACCCGCGAGAACCGGGAGCGGGTCTGGAAGGACCTGCGGCTCGCCGAGAGCCTGGGGGCCCAGGTGGCGAGCCTCAGCTCCACCTCGGTTGCCGAGGCACTGGTCGATTACGCGGTGCGCAACAACGTGAGCAAGATCGTGGTGGGCAAGCCGGCCAAGCCGCGCTGGCGCGAATTCCTGCGCACCCCCCTGGTGGACCAGGTGATCCGGCTCTCCGGATCGATCGACGTGCACGTGGTGAGCATTCAGGCAGCCACGGAGCCTGCCAAGACACTGCCGGCATCCCAGAAGCGGCGGCGCCACCTGCCGGGTTACCTGAAGAGCCTCGCCCTGGTCCTGGCCACGGCCCTTTTGTGCGAGCCGGCACGCCACTTCCTCGCCCCCACCAACCTCGCCATGTTCTTCCTCCTGGCGGTGGTGCTGGCGGCCACGCGACTGGGGCGCCAGGAAGCGATCTGCACCGCCTTTTTCAGCGTGCTTGCCTTCGACTTCTTCTTCGTGCCGCCGCGCTTCACCTTCGGGGTGGCCGACACCCAGTACTTCATCACCTTCGCCGCCCTGTTCACCGTAGGCGTAGTGATCAGCAACCTGGTCTCCCAGTCGCGCGAGCGCGCCGAGGCGATCCGCGAGCGCGAGATCCAGACCTCGAGCCTCTACTACCTAAGCCGCGACCTCGCCGTCGCCTCCGATCTGAAGGGGATCCTGGAAGCGCTGGTGAAGAACATCGAAGAAAGCCTGGGGGCGCGCCTGGTGGTGCTGCTGCCCGAGGGGGAGCGGCTGGCGGCGCGTGCGGCCAGCAGCGGCTTCGAGCTGAGCGTGAAAGAGGAGGCGGTGGCCGACTGGGCCTTCAGGAACCGGATGGCGGCCGGGCGCGGCACCGAGACCCTGAGCCAGTCCGGGCATCTCTACCTCCCGCTGCAGACCACCGGGGATGTGCTGGGGGTCATGGGGGTAGAGCTCAGGAACCAGGGAGAATACGATTCGCCCCTGAGCCGCCGGCTCTTGCAGGCCTTCGCCTCGCAGGTGGCGCTCGCCATCGAGCGGGTGCAGTTTGCCCAGCAGGCCGAGCAGGCCCAGATCATCCAGGCGCGGGAGGGCCTCGAGCGGGCACTCCTGAACTCGGTATCCCACGACCTGCGCACCCCGCTGGTTTCCATCTACGGTGCGCTCGCCACGCTGCGGGAGCGCGGCAGCCTCACCGAGTCGGCGCGCGGCGAGCTCTTGGAGCAGGCCTGGGAGGAGGCGGGACGTCTGAACCGATTCGTAGGGAATCTCCTGGACATGACACGGTTGGAGGCGGGGGCGCTCAAGGTGAGAAAGGTGCCCTGCGACGTGCAGGACCTGGTGGGCTGCGCATTGGCTGCCCTGGAGCCGCAGCTCGAGGGGCACGGCCTGCGGCTGTCGGTGCCGGCCGAGCTCCCCGAGGTGAGCATGGACCTGGTGCTGATGACCCAGGTGCTGGTGAACCTTCTGGACAACGCGCTCAAGTACGCGCCGCCCGAGGCGGAGCTGGAGGTTAGTGCCGCGGTAGCCGAGGACCGGCTCATCCTGGCGGTGGCGGACCACGGTCCTGGCGTAACCCGGCAGGACCTGGGGCGCATCTTCGACAAGTTCTACCGGGTGCCGGTGCCCGAGGGGGCCGGCGGCACCGGGCTCGGGCTCTCCATCTGCAAGGGGATCGTCGAGGCCCACGGCGGCAACATCCGCGCCGAGAACCGCCAGGGCGGCGGGTTGCGGGTGGTGATCACCCTGCCGCTGGGGTGATCAGAACATAAGAGGGGACTGGCACCTGCGGAGCCAGTCCCCTTCTCGTTTCCATCGTCTCGCCCTCCCCTGCCCTACCCGCCACTCCTCATCCGGTATCCCACCCCCGGCTCGGTCAGGATGTAGCGCGGGCGGGAGGCGTCGGCCTCCAGCTTGCGCCGCAGGTTACTGATGTTGACCCGCAGGACGTGGGGCTGCTCCAGGTAGGCGACGCCCCAGATCTGCTTCAGGATCTGGCTGTGGGTGAGCACCTTGCCGGCGTGGCTCACCAGAAGGCGCAACAACTCGTACTCGGTCGGGGTCAACTGCACCTCGGCGCCGGCTACGGAAACCCGGCGTAGCGGCAGGTCGACCTCCAATTCCCCCACCCGGAAGACCGGCTCGGGCGCCTGCTGCAGCGAGCGCCTGAGCGCTACCTTGACGCGCGCCAGGAGCTCGCCGATACCGAAGGGCTTGGTGAGGTAGTCGTCGGCGCCGGTGTCGAGCGCCTGCACCTTGTCGTCCTCGCGCTCGCGCACCGACAGGACAATGATGGGAACCTGGGACCACTCGCGGATGCGCCGGATCACCTCGATGCCGTCCAGGTCCGGCAGCCCCAGGTCGAGCAGGATGACGTCCGGGCGCACGGCAACCGCCGCGGCGAGTCCGGTATGTCCGGAATCCGCCAGGTGCACCGAGAACTCACCCGGGTCGAGCGCCGTCTTCAAAAAGCGCTGGATGGCGTGCTCGTCGTCCACCACCAGGATGCGCGGCAGGTTCTTTGTCGTACCTGCTGTCATGTAATCCCGCCCCCTTTCACGAGTCAGCACCGTCTGATTCATCTTACCTCTGCCTGCATCAAGGGCGCATCAAGATAGCCCTCGGGAACCTCAAGAACGCATCAAGATCACTGTGCCGCCGGGCTTGCCGCGATGACCGGAGGTCAGATGATGTTCCTGCTGTGCTCGGTAAGGGCGAGGTAGCTGCGGTGCGCGGCCAGGTAGCGGGCGTCCTCCGCGTAGTTGGTCGGGTAGACCTCGGGGACCGATCGGTGCACCAGGTCACGGTCCACGTTGACGAAGGTGAAGAGGCACGAGTTGGAGAGCGCCTTGCTGGTGCGGTCCCGGCTGATCCGCTCGATGTTCGCCTCGACGCAGATGTAGCTCCCGTTGGTGTAGACCACCCGGCTCGTGTAGTGCAGCTTGTCCCCCATGCGCACCGGATGGAAGAAGTTGATCCGGTTCACCGCGGCGATGATGGAGCGCTCCGGCGCCACCAGCTCGGAGCAGATCGAGGAGATCTCGTAGGCGCGCCTGACCAGGTAGCCGCCGAAGATCTTCTGCGGCACGTTCTCGAACTCGGGGTACATGCGCTCCCAGGAGTCCGCCACCAGGCGTCCCGCCAAAAGCCCCTGGAAGCCGGGGGCGTCCTGGGCGTTGTGCAGACCGGCCAGCATCTGGTACTCCTCGTGACTGGGGGGGCCGGACAAGAGCGCCTGCTGCTGCCGGTACTCCTCGCGGCGCGCCACCGCCTTGTGCGCCCTGAGCTTTTCGGTTTCGTCCTGGTACTCGAGCGGCGGCAGGACCACGCTCACCGCATCCTCCCCCATGCCGGAGCGCGCCACCATGGTGAAGTAGCAGGAGGCCACGTGGTTCGCCGGCTCTCCCGGCTGGTCCACCCGGATCCCGATCTCCAGTGAGGAGCGGCCGACATGGTTGATGCGCGCCTGGCAGACCAGGTCCCGGTTCACGTCGGCGGGGTGACGCACCACCACGTTGTCGATGGCGGCGGTCACCACGCGGGCCTGCGGGTGGAACCGGTTCACGTAGTTGAGTGCCGTTTCCTCGGCGACCTTGTCCAGTACCTCCAGTAAAAGACCGAAGCGGATGTTCCCCTGCAGGTCATCCTCCAGCACCTTGAAGCGGCGCCGCATCTCTGGATCGCTCCCCAAGGGAAGCGTCTGCACGAAGGTGGTTTCGGTGGGTGTAGTCATAGCACAACTCCTTTTCTCACATAGCTCGAAGCCCCATAACCATTAGCAGGTTTAGCGGATATTTCCAGTGCCAGCCTCTTTCACAAAGATCGTTCGCCTCACACATCCAGTCCCCGCGGTTTCAAGACCCTTTTTATGAGCTGTTCCGCCGCGGTACAGCACTGTTCGTTCCCGGGACACTCAATTCATTAAACTAGAGCAGCAAAGCACGGTACTTCCCGCACTTAGCCAAATGGCATCATCCGTGTAAGAGAAAGTGCATGGCAATGAGCCCACGAAATAGTGTGCCCAGCGGGAACATCGCACAAGGAGGAATATATCATGGCAATCGGCAATGCTCTGGTCAAGCTCGGTGAGGTTACCGACGAACTGATCCAACTGGTGAGCTTCAATCTCAATGGTGAAGAGTACGGTATCGAGGTGCTCAAGGTGCGGGAAATCATCCGGCTTCCCAGCCTGACCAAGACTCCCAACACTGCGCACTTCATCGAGGGGATCATCAACCTGCGCGGCAAGGTGATCCCGATCATCTCCCTGCGCAAGCGCTTCAACCTGCCGGAGCTGGCGCAGGACAGCCAGACCAGGATCATCATCATGGATGTCGGCAGCAACCTGGTCGGTTTCATCGTGGACAGCGTAGCCGAGGTGATCAGGCTGCGCAGCAGCGAGATCCAGCCTCCTCCGGCGATCATCCTCTCGGGGCAGGGAACCGTCGGGCAGGAGTATATCACGGGGGTCTACAATCATGGCGAACGACTCCTGATCATCATGGACGTGGACCACATGTTCTCGGACGAGGACCGCAGCGGCATCGTGTCGGCATTCGAGTAGCAGCGGCCGGGACCTGGGTTCCCAATAGAGGGAGCCCAGGCGTACCGGGCTGAAAACATTTGCGATTGCTAAGCAACTCCCCTATAGTGAGCGACGTTTGCCGAGGGCTGACGGATCACGACCAGAGGGGGAGTATGTGGCCGCGTACCTGATTACCATCTTTCTCAGTTCGTTCCTGCTCTTTCAGGTCCAGCCCCTGATCGGGAGATACATCCTTCCCTGGTTCGGCGGCAGTCCCGCCGTCTGGACCACCTGCATGCTCTTTTTCCAGGTGATGCTCTTGGCCGGCTACGGCTACGCGCACTACCTGACCGGCCTCGCTGCCAAAAAGCAGCGCCTGCTGCACCTCTTTCTGCTGGCCGCCTCCCTCGCCTTTTTGCCCATCGCACCTTCGGCTGCCTACTGGAAAAGCAGCTCGGAGGGGAGCCCGCTCGGCGCCATCCTCTTGCTGCTGACCGTGAACATCGGCGCTCCCTACCTGATACTCTCCTCCACGGCTCCCCTCGTGCAGCACTGGTTTGCGCGCTCCTTCCCGGAACGCTCCCCCTATCGGCTCTACGCACTCTCCAACAGCGCATCGCTTCTGGCACTGGTGAGCTACCCGTTCCTGGTGGAACCGACACTCACCTTGAGCCGGCAGGTCGGCCTCTGGAGTTGGGGATTTCTGCTCTTCGCAGCAAGCTGCACCTGGTGCACGCTGCTGAGTACGCGGGAGGAGGGGAGCGGCGAGGACATCACTTCGTGGCAACGCCCTCACCCCGACCCTCTCCCGGAGGGCGAGAGGGAAGCGGATGTGCCCCCCCCGGCGACACAGGAGAGTCCGCCAGGCAGCGGCCTCACCCTCCTCTGGCTCATGCTATCGGCCTGCGGCTCGGCGGCGCTGCTCGCCACCACCAACCAGGTCTGCCAGGAAGTCGCCGTGGTCCCCTTTCTCTGGGTGGCGCCCCTCACCTTGTACCTGGTTACCTTCATCATCTGCTTCAACAGTGACCGCGGCTACCAGCGCGGCGCCTTCGCCACCATGTTCTTCATTTCGCTCTTGCCGGCCTGCTGGCTGCTCTATGCCAAGAAGAGCGCCTCGCTGCCGATCGAGTTGCTGGTCTTTCTCGAGCTGCTTTTCGCCTGCTGCATGGTCTGCCACGGCGAACTGGTCCGGTTGCGCCCCGGCCCGCGCTACCTGACCCGCTTCTACCTCACCATGTCGGTTGGCGGTGCCGTGGGCGGCCTGTTCGTGGCGCTGGTGGCTCCGCTTTTCTTCAAAGGTTACTGGGAGCTCCCCATCGTACTGACCGCCTCGAGCCTCGCGCTCGCCCTCACCTGGTACCGGGAGGGGGGCCGACGCCCCCGGAACCGCAGGGCGCTGGCGGGTGTGGCGCTGGCGACGCTCTCCCTGGCGGGATTCACCATCTTCTACATTGCCAAGAGCGACGGTGGCGCCCTGGCCAGTAGCCGCAACTTCTACGGTGTACTGCGCGTGGTCCCCTCCTGGGACAGCCGCGGCTCGCTGCTCTACCTGGTGAACGGCCGGGTGCTGCATGGTTTCCAGTACCAGGACCCGCAGCTCAAAAAACTCGCCACCACTTACTACGCCCCGGAAAGCGGCGTCGGCTTGGCGCTGCGCTTCCATCCGCGCCGCACGGCGGCAGATCCGGAGCGGCGCGCTCTGCACATCGGGGTGGTGGGGCTGGGAACCGGCACCCTGGCAGCGTACGGTCAAAAGGGGGACAGCTTCCGCTTCTACGAGATCAACAACGACGTGATCGATTTCGCCGACCGCTACTTCAGTTTCCGCCGCGACTCGGCAGCACGCGTCGAAACGGTCCCCGGCGACGCCCGGATCCAGATGGAAGCGGAACTGAAGAGGCAGCAACCCCAGAAGTTCGACGTCCTGGTCGTCGATGCCTTCACCAGCGATTCCATCCCGGTGCACCTCCTGACCCGGGAGTGCGTCTCCATCTATCGCCAGCACCTCAATCCCGACGGACTGTTGCTGATCCACGTCACCAACCACTTTCTCGATCTGGTCCCGGTGGTCGAGGCGCAGGCCCGAACCTTCGGGTACCGCACCGCGACCATCAGCTCGAAACGGCAACAGGTGGGAGAGTCGGACTGCCTCTGGATGGTGGTAACCAACAACGAGGCATTCCTGAAACGCGAGGAGATCCGCTCGCGAAGCATCGAGCACGAGACCGGGAGCCGGCAGGTAACGGGGTGGACCGACGATTTCGTCAGCCTCTGGCAGATCGTGAAATGGTAAGCGGCCACCACGACGTTCAGGTCTAGCGCCTCATCCCCCCGCCGCCACGGAAACCACCACCCTGAAAACCACCGCCGGCTCCGCCCCGCGTGGCAGCACCACCGCCTGCTCCGCCACGGAAACCGCTGCCAGCACCACTGCGCACCGCACCGCCGGTTGCCCCGCCGTGAAAACCGCCTACCCGGCCGCCACCGGCCGATCCTGTACTGCCGCCGCTCCGCGGGGTCCTGATCACCACGCCGCCTGCTCCCCGTGACAGAGCGCCTGCCCCGCCCCCCACAGCACCGGAACCCCGGTAGATGCCAGTCCCACCGTTGCGGCCGGGGGCGACGCTACCGGTGCGCGGTGCGTTGAAGATGCGCTCTGGGCTGTGCGGACGACCGGTGGAGATGAAACCGCGCTGGTTGCGCCAGGCGCCGATCCCCGAGAACGACCTGCCGTGGAAACGGTCCACCGGGTCGACCCGGTACATCCGGTGCCGCCGTAGGTCGTTGTAATGGTTGGAGATCAGGACGTGGTGCCCGTGGTAGCGCACGTGCCGATGGAAGTCGTTCAGGATGAAGTACCCCGGAAACCAGAAGCTCCCCCAGTAAAAGGGGTATGGGACGTAGTCGTACTGGTAGTAGTAATCCTGGGGTGGGCAGTAGTAGGTGACCACCGGAGGCCCATCGCTGCTGTAAGCCGAGGAGATGTTGGCGGGGTTGGGATAGTTGGCGCAGCTTTGCGGTGTCGGAGCTTCCGTCTCGGTCACCGTGCCGGCATAGGCCTGGACCGCCAGGTCGACGTTCCCCGTCGCCGTGTCGAAACGCCGTAGCGCGTCGTCCCGGGAGAGGGTGAGGTCACCGTCGGTAACCGCGTCCTCCACCGCCTGGCGCACCTCGCCCACCAGGTCCGGCGTCATGGGATAATCCCCGATCCAGCCGTTTTGCGGCGCCACCCTGACCTTGGCCAGTGCGTTTTCCGCCTCGACCGGATCAGAGCTGGAACTTAACCCCAGCGCATTGGCAAGGTTGACCGCAAAGATCCCCTCCGTCACCAGCGGCTGGCTGATGGGTGGTGCCCCGGCAGCGCCCTGCGCCAGGACCACCCCAGGCCGCCAGAGCGCTGCGACCAGCATCACAAGGCTTAGCAGTATCAAGGTCCGTTTCATGTGCAACCCCCTCGTGCCCAACCGGCACCAGCCCGCCTCGGAAAGGTGCCCTTTTCCCAAGCACAGGCCATCATCCTCATTATACTGCCGGGGTCTTTGTGGGGGTTAGAGCTAAGATGGTCGCAGCTGTACAGGTCACGGGCGGTGCGCTGGCCGAGAAACGTAGGGGATATGAAGATGGCACAGCTGCGCTTAGGAGAGGGAGGTGTGTCCCACCCCCCGCAAGCCAGGCACGTGTCATTGCCTGGGCTTGCGGGGACGAGGTCTCACGATCTGGATCTGGAGTGCAGAGAAAACGGGAGGGAAAGCCGGGAGCTTGCCAGCAAAACAGGCGGCCCACCAGCTTCAGTCATTGTCAATAGTCCATCGTCAATCGTCCATTGCCTTACTGAGCGCCCAGGTACTTGAACTGGTAGACCGCCTGTTCGCTGCCGATGAAGATGTTGGGGTGCCCGTCGCCGTCCACATCCCTGACCACGATGCTGTTCGTGCGTCCCAACCGGGATCCCAGCTGGCCGCTGCGCCAGTAGAGCTGATCGCCCTGGAAGATGGAGAGGACCCCGCCGCTGGAAACCAGCAGTTCGGGATTCCCGTTGCCGTCGAGGTCCGTGGCCAAGAGGGCGTCCACCGGCTGCGTGCTGTTCGTCGACATGGTCCGCTTCAGGGCATAAGTGACCCCGTTATAGATGTCGATTTTCCCATCGGTACGGCCGACCAGGATCTCCAGGTTGCCGTCTCCGTCCACGTCGGCTACCTCCAAAGCCCGCACCGGAGCGTTCATCAGGAGCTTTAACTGGTGGGTGACGCCGTCGTAGATGACCAGCTGGCTGTCATCCACGGAGGCAATGATCTCCATGTGGCCATCCTTGTCCAGGTCAGCCAGCTTCAGATCGTCCACCGACCCCCAATAGGTCCCGAGGTCCACGCTTTTCCACTTTTCCTGGTAGGTGACGCCATCGAAGACGACCAGGTAGACACCTTTCGCCCCGGTGTGTGCGCGCCCCTGACCCGCCACGATCTCCATCTTCCCGTCGCCGTCGACATCACCGAGCGCCATCGCTGAGAAGAAGTTGCCGTCGTACCCTGGCGTCTGACCTTTCAGTGCCCTGGTGGCTCCGTCGAATACCTGGATCATGCCGTCATAGGTATTGGAGGTGCTCAGGGCAAATTCCTGCCGGCCGTCCCCGTCCAGGTCGCCGATGCGCACCACGCGGTTACTCCCCATCCAGTCGTAGAGAGGCAAGGATTTCTGGTAGGCGAGGGTGTGGCCGGGAAGATCGAAGACGTGGATGATTCCCCCGTCGAAGCTCGCCCCCCCCTCCTCGGTCACCATCAAAAGCTCGAGGCTGCCACTGTTGTCGAGATCCCCAAGGGCCAGCGGGCTCAGGCCGCTTGAGACCACGTTTTGCCACTTGATGGTTCCGGCCGCGGGATCTCCCACATACAGGTAGGACCCGGTCGCCCAGAGGATCTCCCTTTTCCCGTCCTGGTCGACGTCGGCGCTGGCTATTCCCAAGGCTCCATACCCGGGGTTGTACACCGACCACCGGTCGCTGTGCGTCGTCGCGTCGACAGCGTGGATCCTGCCCCACTGTCCATCGCCGTACAGAATCTCCGGTACGCCATCGCCGTCGGTGTCCATGACCTCGACGGCAGCCACGTCAAGGTTGGTGGAGATCTCCCAGGCCGGGGACTTCAAATCCGCGTCGAAGATGGTGATCTTGTACCACGACGAGGCTCCCACGATTTCCTGCCTGCCGTCACCGTCAAGATCACCAAGCCGCACCCTCGACCCGAAACCGTTGAGGTACTCCCACTTCACGTTCCCCGTGTTGCTGACCACGTACCCCTTGCCGCCGTAGCCGGTGGTCACGATCTCGAGGGCGGCGTCGGTGTCCACGTTGCCAACGCCCAGCGAGTTTCCGCCCACCACCGCCTTGCTCCACTTTAGCGCGCCGGTCTGCGCACTGGAAACCGACAGGGTGCCACCATCGGTGCTGATGACCTCGAGTTTGCCGTCGCCGTCGAGGTCCGCGATCGCGACATCGGCGAACGCGTTGCCGATCTTCAGGCGCGACAGTTCCTGGAGCGTCGGTCCGTCGTAACTGCGGATGGTGCCATCGGAAAACGCAACGACCACGTCCAACTTACCGTCGCCGTTCATGTCGGCCAAAAGCAGGCGCACGATGTTCATTGCGTAGTACTCGCTGCGCCAGACCTGCTCGTAGCCGGATCCGTTCTTGCGCACCACGTACCACATACTGCCGCCGTAATAGCCGGCGGAGGCGCTGGCGACGATCTCCTGCTTGCCGTCGCCGTCCAGATCTGCTGTGAGCAAACCGGCCTGCCCGATGCCGGACCCATAGGTGCCGAACTGCCAGACCTGCTTGACGGCAGCAGGCTGCAGGGGCTGCGCCGGGGTGACCACCACCGTGACGGTGTCCTCGCTCATGTAGTTGCCGTCGTACACCGAGAGGCGGAACTGGTAGGTCCCCTCGACACTCGGGGTGAAGCTGGGGGTCGCGGTGTTGGCCCCGGAGAGGTTCGGGTAGCCATTGGGGTATGAGGTGGCGTACCAGGAGTAGCTGAGGGTGTCCCCGTTGGGATCGCTGCTGGCGCTGCCGTCCAACTGCACGGTGGCACCGACGACTGCAGTCTGGTCCGGGCCAGCCTGCGCCACCGGCGGAAGGTTGACCGGAGGGAGCGGCGGATTGCTGTCGTGTGCGACGGACCAGTCGCCAAGGCCATCCCCGTTGGTCTCTGCTTCCACGGTGTAGGTCGTGGCCTGGAACCTCATCTGGACCCAGTTGCCATTGGCTGCACCGCAGTTAAAGGTACCGAACGAGGGCCACTGGTTGCCGTAGTCGGCCACCAGGGCAACCGGGGTGCTGATTTCCAGGTAGCCGTTGTCGTGGTCGTAGTAGCGGCCGGCGATGGTCTGGGTCAGGCTTTGCGAACCGTACACGGTAACGATCTGGTAGTCCTTGAACCAGTAGGTCTTGCCGTCGGCGCCGTCCCTCAAGACGAGGTTCATCGAGATGCTGTCGCTGGATGAGGCGAAGGTGTAGATCCAGCCGACATTGCCGGTCAGCTGGTAGCTGGCGGAAGGGGTTGCCAGGCTCAAGGCCTTGAACGAGAGGGTGAGTCGGCTCACCTCCTGGCGGCTGGAGTCGAAACTTCCCAACAGGTCGCAGGTACCGTTCGTGGTGGTTCCCTGCAGGGTGAATCCGGTGTAGGTGACCGAACCGAAGAAAGAGCCGTCGCTGTCGTTGATCTGAAGGGTATAGGATGCCGTTCCGCCCTGGTCGCCGTACGCCGTGAAACTGCTTTGGCGGGCCGCGGCCTTGGCCTGGGAAACCTGCTTCTGGCGGAGCTTGGCAGCCTGCTGGGGGAGTGCGAGGCGCCGGGTGGAGAGTTTGAGCGACTGTACCAGCTGGCGCATCGGCAGAGTGCGCGTCGCAGCCTTGCTGGTCACCTTGCCCCGTCCGATGGCACCCACTTCGCTCCCCAGGACGCTGCCGCCGAAGGCCCCCATGGCAAGGCTCTCGGCAGTGCCCGCGTTGACCTGGGCCGCGCTGCTGCGCCCCAGGTAGGAAGAGGCGGGATCGACCAGGTTCCCGACCTGGGCACCTCCACCGCCGCCGCTGCAACCGCTGATCACGATACTGAGGATAAGGGGAACGAGGGCGAGGGTGCAGCGAAGCGAGGTGACGGCGCGCATGAAGTCCTCCCAGTTCCGCAACCGGCGACCGCGGGCGTCAGGCCACGGCGTGGAAAGCGGAGCGCATATGAGCGAAGCGGTCGCAACGATGCCCCGCGAGCCCGGCGTTACGAACCGGGTGCCAAGCCTGAAGCGACAGCTTCCAGAAGTTGTAGCCGCACCCCGGTAATTGCCACCGGAAGTACGGCCGAATCGGGTATGCCGCCCTTATGTCACAGCCTGCGTTAAATAGCAATAATCAAATGCAGAAGTCAGATATGCTGGAATTTTTTGTAGTATTCATTCTTACACAAATGTCGCCCCCCGGTGATCATACCTGTTCACTCTGCGCACCTGTTGCTGTGAACTGATGGATGTTGCGGCTACATCCAGTGCTTGGGATACTGCCGGTGGTGCACGATATTGTTGGTGAAGAGCGCCACCAGCAAGAGGATCAGCGTGCCGCTTAACACGGGGACGAGGACGAAGGACCAGGCGGCATGGCTCTGCACGCCGATGAGTGCGGTCGCCCCCCCGGGAGGGTGCACGGTTCGGGTGAGGTACATGAGGCAGATGGAGCTCCCGACCGCCAGAGCCACGGCCCAGCTGGCGTTGCCGGCGAGGGATACCACGGCCACCGCCACCAGCGCGGAGACCAGGTGACCACCGATCAGGTTGCGGGGCTGGGCAAGGGGTGACTCCGACGCCCCGAAGAGCAGTACCGCCGAGGCTCCGAACGAGCCGATCAACAGCGGGCAGGCCGCCAGCTGGGTCACCAGCGCGATGGCCAGTATCGAGATGCTGCCGCTGACAAACCCCCAGGCGGCGTACTTCGGGCAGAGAGGGGCACGCGGCCCCCGCAGGGTCCCCTTCATCTTGGCGGGGACCTTGGTCAGTCGCCTTTTCATGACGTCCTCCTTTTTCAGATCATTTCAGAGCAAAATTGCCGCACGGGTACAGGTGGCTACGCCCTTACCCCCGGATGCAAACGCCGCCCGGAGTTTCCTCGCGGGCGGCGTTTTGAAAAGGACCGTTGCTGCTACTTGCTGGGGAGCGGGTCCTTGATCTCGTCGGCGGCCTGGAACATGAGCTTCTTGGTTCCCCGGTTGTTCAGGTACTTGGCAAGCTCCAGGTCCACCTTAACCGGTACGTTCACGCCCGCCTTGGTGAGCGCCTGCCGCAAGAGCCCCTCGGCCTTCCCGGCCTGCACCGAGGCGTCGTTCAGGATGCGCAGGGCTTCGCTCGGGTTGTGGAAGCCGCTCGAGTTCTCGGCGCCGATGTACACCACGCGGTAGAAGGCCTCCTCGTAGTGCTCTCTGGCCTGGGCGTAGAGCTCCTGGTCCACCTTCTTGCCGGCGGCAGTCGCCTTGTTGGCCATCTCGAAAAGTTTGGCGACGGTGGCCGTGGCGTAGCCGGAGCGGATGAAGCTCGAAATGGTGCGGTCCTGGATCGCGAACACCTGCTGGCGCAGCCACTCGGGGGTCTCGGCATGGCACTGCTGGCACGCCTTCAGGTCGTTTTTCAGCGGGCTCATCACCCGGTGGTCGGACACCTTCTGGGTCCCCACCTTGGTGTAGGGCATGTGGCAGTCCGAGCAGGCCACACCCGCCTGCCAGTGTACGCTGTTGTTGGAGAAGAGCTCGAACTCGGGGTGCCGTAAAAAGGCGAGCTTGAAGCCGGTCACGCTCTGGGTCCACTCCGCGCTCGCCGGGTTGCCGCGCAGCTTGGCGATGATGTTCTCGATACTGATCTTGCCCCAGCGGCTGCCGTCCCAGGGGAAGATCACGTCGGTCGAGTGCATCTGGCCGTCTTTCAGGATGCTGTAGGTCACGTGGCACTGGGCGCAGACCAGGGTGCGCATGTCCTGCTGGGTGAGCTTCGCCGGGTCGACGCCCAGTTTCGCGATCCCCTTGCCCAGGGTGAAGTCGCGCGAGATCTTAAGCGAGAGGTCCTTGTTGCTGTGGCAGTCGACGCAGGCGACACCCAGTTCCTGGTGCTCCTTGGGAACCTGGGAGAGCACCTCCTGGTAGGGCTTGCCGAAGTACCCCTCCTTCTGCCGCAGCAAGGGCGAGTACGGCGTCTTGCAGGTGAGGCAGGAGCCGCCGGCCTTGTAGCGCGCCGGCTCGACCGAAAGCTGGTCCTTCACCATGAACATGTGGCCGCGCGGCTCACTGTACTCCTGCCCCATCCCCCAGCCGTTGTAGAGCAGCGCCAGGAACGGGTACTCGTCCAGCTTGTCAGGGCGGTGCCCCCCCTCGTCGAACCCCTTCTTGTACCTGCTCTTGCCGGCCGGGGTCGGCTCGCCGGTCTTCTTCCACAGCTCGTATTCGGCGGGGTAGGCCTTGCCCCACAGGGCGGGGTCCACCGTGCCGTCCGCGATCTGCACGGTCTTCACCCGCTCGGCCTTCTCCGGCGCGCAGCCGGAAACCAGGGCCAGCGCCCCGAGGAGCGCCAGTGCGGCGCAGATTACAGTCGTCATTTTCTTCATCTTCATCTCCTTGGTATTAGCGGGTGGCGAGAGTACCGGTCAGCCGGTGCCGCAGTTGTCGGTGGCAGTTCCAGCAGCGACGGGTCAGGTCCATGCCGGCAAGGGTGGCTCTGTGGCAGCGCACGCAGTTCTCCTGGACCACCTTGGCACCGTGTGCGCTCAACTCGATGCGTTCCGGCACGTGGCCGGACTGGAAGCAGACGACGTCCTTCATCCCGTCGATCCCTTTCCAGAAGTAGTGCACGGCAGGATTGCCTTCCGGCAGGTGGCAGTCTACGCAACGGAGCCTGCGGTGGGCGCCGGCGTGGCTCCAGGCCTCGTGCTCCAGTTCCATCACGTGGCAGCTGGCGCAAAAGGCCGGGGATTCCGACTTGGCCAAAAGCTGCGGCGGGCCCAGCGCGAGGAACAGCGCCACGGCAAGCCCCGCCAGTGCAGCCGCCAGCATCGCGGTCCAGGTTCGTTTCGGTGTGCTCAATTTCATGGGGTCTCCTGCTGAAGGGGTGCCGTTACAGATGAACAGCATCATGGCAGGTTGCGTGCCAACCCCGACAGCAGGGTAACTCGTTGATATTTCGTGCGGGAAAGTGTGAAAGGGGTGCGGAGGTGGGTAGTTCGGGAGACGCGGTGTTACCCTTCGGTAACACCTGCCTCACGCTGCTTCAGTTTTTTCCAGAGGGTCTTGCGCGAGATTCCCAGCAGGCGTGCCGCTTCGCTGCGGTTGTTGCCGGCGCTCTCCAGGGCCTCGTCGATGAGCCGGTCCTGGTAGCCGGACAGGTGCGCCGCCAGGGGCGAGCCCGGCTTCGTTCCGGAGTGCGGCGGCTGGGGGAGTTCCGGCGCTCCGCTCCCGCCGGCAAACACGGCAGGAAGATCGCCTTCGCCGAGCTGCGTGCCGCTGCAAAGCGCCACCGCCCGCTCCAGTGCGTTCTTCAGTTCGCGCACGTTGCCGGGGTAGTCGTAGAGGGTCAACATCCGCTGCGCCTGCGGGGTCAACTCCAGCGCCGGGCGCCCCATCTGCGCCGCAAAGCCGGCCACGAACCGCTCGGCCAGGGGGAGGATATCCTCGCGGCGCTCGCGCAAGGGGGGGAGCTGGACCGGGATCACGTTCAGCCGGTAGTAGAGGTCCTGCCGGAAGTTCCCCAGGGACACCTCGCGGGCCAGGTCGCGGTTGGTGGCGGCGATGACCCGGACCTCCACCGTGATCTCTTTCGTGCCGCCGATCCGCTCCACGGTCTTTTCCTGGAGCACCCGCAAGAGCTTCGCCTGGGCGGCAAGCGGCATCTCGCCGATCTCGTCCAGGAAGATGGTTCCCTTGTGGGCCTGCTCGAACTTCCCCTTGCGCTCACGCACGGCACCGGTAAAGGCCCCCTTCTCGTAGCCGAACAGTTCTGACTCCAAAAGGTTTTCCGGCAGTGCGGCACAGTTCACCTTGATCAGCGGGCCACCGCTGCGCCGGCTCAGTTGGTGGATCGCCCGCGCCACCAGTTCCTTGCCGGTGCCGCTTTCCCCGCCGATCAGGATGGTGGAGTCGAGGGGGGCGGTGGCGCGGATCACCTGGAAGACCGGCTGCATCGCGGCGCTGCGGGCCACCAGTTCGCCGCAGCTCTGTTCGGACTGGATCCGTTCCCGCAGTACCGAGTTCTCGACCTTCAGCTGTTCCTTTTCCGTGATGTCGCGGCTGAGCATCACGGTCCCCACGAAGCTGCCCCCGGGGTCGCGAACCGGGTAGTAGACGTTTTCGTAGACCTTCCCTTTGGTGCGCAGCGGCCTGGTGTGCGAGGCGAGTTGCCCCGAGCGCAGCGCCTCGAGGATGCCGCCGATCCGCTCCCGGGCCAGTGGGGAGTGCATCTCCAAAAGGTGCCGTCCCAGGAAGTTGGCCGCCTTGATCCCCCTGATCTGCTCGGCCGCCTGGTTCACCAGGACGATCCGGTTCTCGTGGTCGGCGAAGATGATCCCTTCCCCCATGCTGGCCACGATCTCCCAGCATACCAGCGCATCCGCGTGGTTCCCCATCTGCTGCATACCCCTCTCCCTTCGTTACCGGTTGGTAACACCATGGTAACGGCAGCCGCTACTCGGGTCCTTGACCGGGATCAATTTTGACCTGAATCAACAGACCCTGGTGGAGAGAAAAGCGTCGCAGGGGAGAGTCTGGGCAAGACCGGACCTGGCACGGGTGCCTGCGGCACGCGGACATCAAAACCGGGAACGCTCTGACGAATACCGCACGAGCCTTTTCCCTAGCCACTCATTATTAAGCTAAATTATGTTGAATCAGCCACTTAGGTTTCAGTAGCATGATGCTTGTGTCTTTCCCCGCAGCACGGAGCGTTGCCTCCAAGGCACACGAACTACTCTCGACGAGGAGATAGCATGTTCGGCATCATCAAAAGATTTCTCAGTGGCAATCCCACCCCGAAAAGCGAGTTGTCCGCCCTGCCCGTCATCGCATTGAGCAGCCCCGGCAGAAGCGCCTCCCGGCCGACCTACAGTTCATCCTACGCAGCAGATACCTCGGCACGGATGGCACAGCGCATGAAGTTGCAGCGCATCCTGGAGAAGGCATAACCACCGGCATCAACCATGAACCACGGGCCGCGGCCGCTCTTCGGGTCGCGGCCCTCGCTGTTTGCCTGCCAGTACCAGGCTTCCCGCACCCTTCCCCATCACCCGCGACGCCCCCTTTCGAACCCAGGCCGCCTTCTCCCCTGCCATCCGGGTAGGAATTGGTGCAGCGCGGCTCCCGCGAAAACACCGATTTTCCATTCCACGGATTCCTTGCCTGGCGATCGCTTCCAGCACCCGACCGCTCCCCGGGCACCAGAGCCGCTACTGGTGCATCGCCTATGCAACAGCGAGACAGACATCATGATGTCACCCTCATACTTCACCATAGCGCCGAGGTTCTGTGCAGCGATTGAACATACGGCCTGAATTGGTCGCAGCTTCGCGAAAAGACTGGATTAAAGGGTTTTTTTGTGCGATAGTTCCTACCCGAAATCTTCGGCAGCAAGGAGCACACATGGCAGCACACGGTCAACTGGGTGAAATGCTGGTAACGACAGGACTTATTACCCAGGCGGTTCTCGAGGAGGCCGAGGCGCGTCGAGCATCCAGCGGTCTCCCCCTGGGCAGGACGCTTTGTGAGATGGGAGTCATGAGCGAGGACCAGTGGATCAACTCGCTGGCCAAGGGGTTCGGCCTCAAGACGGTGCAGGAGATAACCGGCTACACCTTCGCTCCGGACCTGCTCAAACTGATTCCGGCAAGCTTCGCCGTACGGCACCTGATCTTCCCCCTCAAGGCAAAAGACGGCATGCTCGCCTTGGCCGTCACCGACCCCTTCCATGCTCCACCGCTTAGCGAAGTCACCCAGAAGACCGGTCTCAAGGTGATCCCGTTCCTGGCGCGCCAGGCGGACATCAAGGCGGCAATCGAGAAGTTCTACCAGCTTTCTGCTCCTGAGGCAGCGGCCCCGGCCCCCGAGCAGCGGCGCAAGATCCTGGTGGTCGACGACTCCCACTCCATCGCCGCCATCATCGCCAATGCCCTGGAGAAGGAAGGCTACCAGGTGGTGATCGGCCACGACGGCATGGAGGGGCTGAAGCTTACCATCGCCGAGCGTCCCGACCTGATCATCTGCGACACCGTGATGCCCCGCATGGACGGCTACGGCCTGTTACGCGCGCTGAAGGGTAACCCGACCACTGCGCAGATCCCCACCCTCCTGGTCACCGCCAAGTCCGGGTGCGAGGACGAGCAGCGGGCCCTGGAAGCAGGGTTCATCGACTTCATCCCCAAGCCGATCCAACCGGTACGGCTGGTCTCCCGGGTCAAGCGGGCCTTCGAATTGGCGGCCTCGTTGAACCGGGCCTGAGGGGGCTTTTGACGGATCCCGTCTTGTAGAGGTTGCGATGTTTCAGTTAAACGGAGCGCTCAGTTCCATCGAAGTTGCCGAACCCCAGGTAGTTTCCGTGCACCGCTGCAGAGAAGCGCTCTTTCTGGCTCCCGAACGGCGTGACCGGCAGATGTGCGAGGCGTTTGTGCTCGTAGTGCGCGACGGCGGCAGCGACCGGGTGTATCCCGCCCTCTACCTCCCCCGCAACAAGGAGTCGCTGGTGTACGAAGCCGACCCGGATCGCGGTCCGGCGACTGCGGCGGAAACCCTGCAGCGCGGTCTGGATTTCCTGGAGGATCTCGGGTTTCGCATGGAGAACGTGAACCTGGGCGGCAACCCGGCACTGCGCTCTCTGGTGCTGGGTGGGATCAAGGTGGTGCAGGCACCCCGCCCCGGGGCGGCGGCACGCCCCTCCCCCCCGCCCGCAGCGGCACCACAAGCGGCCCCCCCGCCAAAGGCTCCCCCCGCACCCCAGGCCGCGCCTGCCCCGGCCACTCCCGGCGCCCGCCCTGCCGAAGCAGCAGGCGTGCCGCTGGCGGAACTGCGGCAGGCCCAGGAAAAATACCAGGAGCTGGCGCGGACGAGCGCCGGGCGGATCGCGCAGTTGGAGCAGGAACTGGCGCAGGCCCGGGCCGAACTCGCGGAGCTGAAAGCTGCAAGGGACCAGGATCAGGGAGCGCCGGAGCCTGACATCGACGAGCTCGCGCTTTTGCGCGAAGATTACCAGGCGTTGCGGTCGGAATACGTGCTGATCAACGACGAGCTGACCGATCGGCAAAGCGCACTGCAGCGTCTGCAGTCCGGCTTCGAGAAACAGCGCAAGGCTGACCAGGAGGAGATCGCCCGTCTCAAGGCAAGCCTCCTGCGCCTCTCCGCCCCACCCCCCGAAACACAGCGGAGCGCGGCAGCAGCCACGGCAGCGGGGGCCGACCCGGCGGGACCCTCACCCCAGCTGGCAACCGATTCCGAACCCACTTTTGACGAACCGGTCGCCTTCCACCTGGACCCGGATCTGGCAGCCGTTCCCTGCAGCTCCACCGAGGAGATCGTCGATCTGCGTTCCTCGTTCAACGCGATCCGCATGACCTGCGGCAGCGCCCCCGCCCAGAACTGCAACGCCTACATCTGCGGCGTGCAGCGTGAGGGGAGGCGCGAGGTCTACCTGGCCATCCATCTCACCGAGGACTGCAGATCGCTCATCTACGTCCCCGAGCGCCAGCCCGTTGATGCCCAGGGATACGAGCGCACCCTGGAAGGCGCCATCGCGTTTGCCGACGTAAGCGGCTTCATCCTGAACCTGGAACCGCTGGGTGGTGGCTCGGTTGCCCGGGCCAGGATCTTCGACAGGGTTCCGGTACTCGGCCTGCACTGATCTCGACACGAAGCCGCCCCGATCCCCTCGCCCCTTTTTCCTCTCGAAAACGCAAAAAAGCCCCGCCCCCTTGTCGGATTGAGACCACCGGGGGACGGAGCTTGAAAGCCTGCGGTCAAAAGCGCCTGTCAGGTCATGGAGTGCAGACCGATCACGTTACCTTCGGTGTCCTGGGCGAGCGCTATGAAGCCGTACTGGCCGATGGACATCTTCTCCCGGATCACGGTGCCGCCCGCATCGGCTACCCGGGCCGCCTCCACCGCGCAATCGGCGCAGCTGAAGTACACCAGGGTGGAGTTGCCTCCTGCCGACTTGCCGGTCATCTGTACCAGCGCCCCTCCGATCCCGTAGCTTTGCATGTCACCGGGAAAACTCCAGAGCTCCAGTCCCGGAGCCATCGACTCCAGCCGCTCCAGCGTGACCTCGAACACCTTCTCGTAAAAGCTCTTCGCCCTGTTCATGTCGTCCACATAGATCTCGAACCAACCAACCGGATTTTTCCTCATGACAGCCTCCTTGTGGTAAGCAGAATACGCGCGCGATTTCCGGATTCGGGCGCCCCCGGAACGACCGGTAGCGCCGGATTGCCGCAGCCATTCATTATACTGCTCAGTGCTCACAAGGAAAGGGGATGCTCAAGGAATTCAGGGGAGGCGACTCCCTGAAAAAGCGGCCGGCGCGACTGTCACAGAGCGTGGTACTACTGGCAACCAGTTAACCCTTCATCATTGACAACCAGCAAAAGAGGTGGTAATGCAGACATAGCTACTGGGCTATACCAGGTGGTACACGATAATACTCAACCATCCGTGAGGGTGGGGCGGAAAGCCTACAGGGTCTCACCGAGACAGCCGGGTTGCCGAATGTTCATCACACTCGGCCCCGGCTTTTTTGCGTCTGTGACGTTGGACTGAAGCACCATCACAAAGGGGGACACCTATGAATAAAGCAATCCTGAGTCTCGCAGCATTCCTGTTTCTCTTGCTCGGGGCACTGCCACAACCTGCCCTGGCCGAGAAAGAGGGACAGAAGGTAGAAGAGTGCATCGACGTGGTCAAGGCCGTCAAGGCGATGCCCGAAGAGGGGATACCTCAGGCACTTTTAAACAACGCCCACGCCATCGCGATCATTCCGGGGGTGATCAAGGTCGGCTTCGTGATCGGCGGCAGGTACGGTACCGGGATCCTGACGGTACGTAACGAAAAGGGGGAATGGAGCGATCCGGTGTTCGTGAAGATCGCCGGCGGCAGCTTGGGCTGGCAGATCGGCGCCCAGTCCACCGACCTCATCCTGGTATTCAAGAGCAAGGCGAGCGTCAACGGCATCCTCCGGGGGAAATTCACCCTGGGTGCGGACGCCTCGGTGGCCGCCGGTCCGGTGGGACGCAGCGCCAGTGGGGCGACCGACGTGATGCTCAAGTCCGAGATCTTCTCCTATTCGCGCAGCCGCGGCCTCTTTGCCGGCCTGGCCCTGGACGGTGCCGGCATCACCATCGACGACGATGCCAACGCCTCCTTCTACGGAAAGCCTGACCTGGCTGCCAAGGACATCATCTCCGGCAACCTCGCGAACCGGCCGCCGCTGGTGCAGGAACTGCTGCGCCAGCTGAAATAGCCACCATCCTCCCCTCCCTTCACGGGAGGGGGTGGATGAACTGCCCACAGGGGGAGAGGAAACCCATTGGGGCGGCTTTTCCTACACTCCCCAAGAACTAAGAAGGCCAGGTCTTTTGACCCGGCCTTCTTCTTTTCCTAGCGGCGTTCACCATACCAGCCACCACGGTGGTGATGGTACCCCTCGCCCCAATAGGGGTCGATGATGCAACCGGTCAGTAAGGTCGGCAGCAGAAGCAGCGCCAACACGATGCGCGTTCCCTTTTTCATGTCCGTTCTCCTTCGCCACCGGCGTGAAGGTCAGGAACCGGTGACCAACGTGATCAGCATAGGAGCGAAAAGAGGAGGCAATGTGGAGCAAATGTGAAATAGCGAGCGAACCGGGACGGGTTCCTGCGGCTGGTCGCAGGTGTCGTGGCCTTGTCACAGCGCGTACCGGTAAGGAAGTGCCGCGCGCCGGTTCTCACTTCCCGTGCAAGGTACCGGGAACGTTCTTCAGAAAGAGGAAGGCCAAAAGCGGCAGCGTGGCCAGAAAACCGTAGTTCAGCAGGTAGAAGCACTCCTGCACGCCGACCTTGTCGGCCAGCCTCCCCGCCAAAGGCCCGGTGACCACGAAGAGCAGCCTGAAGGAGACCGACTGCAGCGAGAGGGTCGCCGCCCGGTTCGCGCTGCTGGACTCGCGCTGGGTGTGGGTAAGCATCATCGGCCCGCGCAGGCCGCGCATGCAGGTCAAGAGGTAGTAAAAGAGAAAGCCCCAGATCCCCGCGCTGAGCCCGAGCCCCAGGTAGCCCACCCCCACCAGTCCCAAAAAGAGCAGGACCATGCCGCGGTCGCCCAGCCGCAGGTAGACGCGGTGGCTGGCGAGCGCGCAGAGCGCCACGGTGAGGTTCGCCCCCGCCCAGACCGGGCCGAACCACCCCAGCGGCACCTTGGCGTTTTGCATGTAGGGCTGGATCAACCAGACCGGGTAGAACGAGGCGATCCCCAAAACCGTGTTGAGCAGGATGGTGTAGCGCAGGTGCCGGTTCTCCCCGAAGGCGTAGCGGGCGGTGGCCAGCGCCTCGGCCAGGTGCGAGCGCGCTGGCGCGTGGGCCCGGGGGATCTCCACCAACTGCCGGGTGACCAGGAGACCGAGCGCCCAGACCGCCACCTGGAGGACGAAGGGGAGCCGCGCGTCCCAGGCGTAGATGACCCCGGCCAGGATGGCCCCGGTGGCCTCGCCCACCTGCGCGAACCCGTGCATGCGCCCCTGGTGCCGCGCATAGGACTGCTCGTCCCCCTGCGCCCGCAAGGTTTCGAAGAGCAGCGCGCTGTCCGAGCCGCTCACGAAGGAGAGCGACATCCCCAGGACGATCTCGGCCAGGAGCACCGTGGCAAAGGAGTGGGCCCAGATGTAGATCGCCCAGCCGACGATACCCAGGGCGGCGGCGATGTTGAGTGCGCAGCGGTAGCCGACCCGGTCGCTTACGTAGCCGGCCGGGTAGTCGAGCGCCAGCGTCGCTACCGAGAAGATACTCTGCAAAAGGAGGATCTGGGTAAGCGTGAGGCCGATGTGGTCCTTCCAGAACAGCGTGATGATGGCCATCGGGAAGAGGGTCATCTGCAGGAAGGAGAAGATGTAGAGGTTACGGATGTTGGCGGGGAGGTTCTTCATCACCGGCATCCGTACCGTGTCTGGGATTAATTTGCAAGGAAGAAGTGGCAAAGCCCGGTGCAGGGTCCCCCCGCGGTGCGCAGGCCGCGGGAAGCGGGGGCGGAGCCGGTAGCAGCCGGGGGGAGGTTTCGTGGCACAAAACCTAAAAACTGTAGGAGTTTAGCGGAGAGAACTCAGGAAAGCGGCACGTTGACTTGGCGCCGAGGGTGTGCATAATACACGGCAGATATAGCTCTCCGAGCATGGTACACGACAATACTCAACCATCTGCGAAGATGGGGCGGAAAGCCTACAGGGTCTCACCGAGACAGCCGGGTTGCCGAAATATCAGCCGATATTCAGCCCCGGCTTTTTTGCGTCTGGCCAATGCACTGGGGCAGGCTGGAGTGGAGGGTACACGCACAAAGGAGGCAGATCATGAAAAGAAGCAGCAGTTGGCAGGTAGCTGGCAGGTTGGGGATGCTGTGGTTCGCGGTCCTGGCGCTGGCGCTGGTGCAGGGTTGTTCCGGCAGCAGCGGTGGCTCCTCGGCCACGACCGGGACCCTCAAGGTCGGGCTCACCGACAAGCAGAGCGACGCGTTTGCCCAGGTGGTGGTCTCCATCAAGGAAGTGCGGGTGGTCCCGGCGGGGCTGGAAAACGCCGCCGATGACGATGCCCGGCTGCCGGTGGTGGTGACCTACACGACGCCGCACGTGGTAGATGTGCTCACCCTGCGCTTCCAGCAGGAACTCCTGGGGACGATCGTGATCCCTGCAGGCTCGTACAGCCAGGTCCGTCTGATCCTGGAGGCGAACCCCAACGGACAGGGAAGACCGCCGGTGAACTACCTCACCCTGAAGACCGACCCCACGGTGAAGATCCCCCTCACCACCCCGAGCGCCCAGCAGTCCGGGCTCAAGGTCCTGGGGTCCTTCACGGTTAGGCCCGGCATCATCAGCGCGATCCTGCTCGACTTCGACCCGAACACCGCAATCGTTGCGCGTGGCAACGGAGATTACAACCTGAAGCCGACCGGCATCCGGATCGTCCAGCCGGCTACCCCGCTCACCAGCTTCGGCTCGCTTTCCGGCACCATCGTCTCCTCCTTCAGGGACTGGTCGAGCGCCTCCGTGTCGGTGGTCCCGCAGGCCTCCAGCACGCCGATTGCGGCCGGGACGGTGTTCAGCAGCTTCTCGAGCAACCGGTGGATCGGCCCGGTAACGGCCTTCGTCCCCGGCGGGACCTACCGCTTGCACGTCCAGGCCCGCGGTTTCGCCCCCTACTCCTCGCCGCTCACCACGGTGACCGCTGGGGCCGACTCGCCGCTGGGGGACATCCTGTTGACAGTCCCCTGACCTTGCGCCGGTAACCGGTCACACGCAAAAAGGGATTAACCACACGGGTTAATCCCTTTTTTTCATTCACGGGCAGAAAGAACCTCAAGACTCGACCACAGGAACACAGAGGGAAAACCGGGGACACAGAGGAAAACCACGTCAGGAAACGAGCGACTGTGCCTTCCCCTGTGTTCCTCGCCGTTCCCCCTGTGTTCCGCTGTGGTAATGCTCTTGAAGAAGTAAAGCTTTTGAAGTTATTCGAACTCGGCGATCGCCTGCCCCGGTTTTACCGCCTCGCCGAGGGCGACCAGGATCTTCTTCACCTTACCCGACATGTGGGCGGTGATGTTGGTCTCCATCTTCATCGCCTCGAGTACCACGAGGAGGTCGTCGGCCTGGAGCTGCTGCCCCTCCTGGGCCACGATCTTGAAGACCACCCCGGCGATCGGGCTGCGGCAGATCTTCTCGTTGCCGGCATCCGCCGGCGCCGCCGACTGCGGTGCGGCGGGCGGCGCCATCGGCTGCGGTGCCGGCGCGGCTTTGAGGGTTGAGACCGGCTCGGGGAACGATCCGGGCTGGCGCACCTCTTCGCCTTCCTCTACCTCGACGTCGACCAGGTACTTCTTGCCATCAATGGTAAGCGTAAGTTGCACGGTGGGCTCCTTGTCTAGAGTCTGCCGGGGCTTTTCCGCCTGCCCCAGGGTTGCCGGTCAGCGTTTCAGGAAATGCGAGGACTGCAGCACCACGCGGCTCGAGCGCCCCCAGCTGTTGTCGAGCTGCGGGTTCACGAAGCGCACCTGCCTGATCCTCACGGTCTTCCCCAGGTACGCGGCAATGGCCGCGGACATGACCATCAACAGTTCCGGGGTGATCTCGTCTTCTTTCATGTCGTGCCTCCCCTGCTACAGCGGGATCAGGCCGTGCTTCTTCATGGGCCTGAATTCGCGCTTGGTGTGCAGGATGTCCAGTGTCATGGCGAGTTGGCGCCGGGTGTCGGCGGGCTCGATGATGTCGTCCACCTCGCGCCGGGCCGCGGCCGCGTACGGGGTGGCGAAGGTGTCCTGGTAGGACTTGATCAGCTCTTCGCGCTTTTCCTGGGGGTTCTCGGCCTTCTTGATCTCCTCACGGAAGATCACGTTGACCGCACCGCGCGGCCCCATGACGGCGATCTCGGCGGTGGGCCAGGCGAAGACCCGGTCGGCCCCCAGGTCCTTGCCGCACATGGCGAGGAAGGAGCCGCCGTAGGCCTTGCGCAGGATCACGGTGATCTTGGGGACGGTGGCCGCGGCATAGGAGAAGAGCATCTTGGCGCCGTGCCGGATGATGCCGCCGTACTCCTGCTGGACACCCGGGAGGAACCCCGGCACGTCAACCAGGGTCACCAGGGGGATGTTGAAGGCGTTGCAGAAGCGTACGAAGCGCGCCCCCTTGTCCGAGGCGTCGATGTCGAGCACCCCCGCCATGACGCAGGGCTGGTTGGCCACGATCCCCACGGGGCGCCCCAGGATGCGGGCAAAACCGATGACCAGGTTCCCCGCGAAGGAGGGCTGCACCTCCATGAAGTCCCCGTCATCGACCAGCCGGGCGATCACGGTACGCACGTCGTAGGATTTCTTGGGATCGATGGGAACCAGCTCGTTCAGGGCCTTGTCCGGCAGCACCGTGCCGTCCCACTCCAGCTGCGGCGGGTCCTCGAGGTTGTTGGAGGGGAGAAAGGAGAGGAGCCGTTGGCAGATGCGCAGGGCGTCGACGTCGTTCTCCGCCACGAAGTGCACCACCCCCGACCGGTTCATCTGAGCCTGCGGCCCTCCCAGCTCCTCGGCGCTGACCTCCTCGCCGGTCGCCTCCTTGATCACCGAGGGGCCGGTGATGAACATGCGCGAACTCTTGGTCTGGATGATGAAGTCGGTGAGTGCGGGGCTGTAGGCGGCGCCGCCGGCGCAGGGGCCGCAGATCAGCGATATCTGCGGCACGCTCCCCGAGAGCATGACGTTGTGGTTGAAGACCCTGCCGTAGCCCGCCAGCGAGTCGATCCCTTCCTGGATCCTGGCGCCACCCGAGTCGTTGATGAAGATAAACGGGGTGCCGAGCTTCAGCGCCGACTCCATCGCCTGCACGATCTTGTCGCAGTGCATCTCGCCGGCGGCGCCACCCGCCACGGTGAAGTCCTGGCTCGCCAGGTGCACCAGGCGTCCTTGGACGCTGCCGGTCCCGGTCACCACCCCTTCCGCCGGCAGGACCTTCCCCGCCATGCCGAAGTTGGTGCAGCGGTGCAGGGCGAAGATGCCGACTTCCTGGAAGCTGTCCCGGTCTACGAAGGCGTCGATGCGCTCCCGCGCGGTGAGGGAGCCCTGGGCGTGCTGCTGGTCGATCTTGGCGCGCCCCCCGCCCAGCTTCAGTTCACTCTTTCGGTCGTTCAGTTCCTTGATCTTGTCGTCGATGGACATGGTCTCGATTCCTTTAGACGCCGGGATGTCTTACTTGCCGTAAGGGGAAACGGTTACTTTGTGCTGCTGGCCGCTCAGGGTGACCGTGTAGGTGACCGGACCGGTGATCTTCCCCGCGTGCCCCTGCGGGACCTCGGTCTCCAAGGCGCCGGTCTCGGGGTCGCGCCCGAGGTTGCGGGGCCCCTCGTCGCGGGTAGCGAAAAAGCCCGGGGCCACTTTCGGGAACATGGCATAGGTGAGCACGTCCTCGTCGGTACCGTTGCACCCTTTAAGCGGCAGCGCCTCGGCCCTGAGCTTGGCCCACTCCGGCTCCAGGAGGTCGGCCGGACGGCAGTCGATCATCCCCTTGTTGGCGTGGGCCCGCGCCAGCTCGATCACCTCGGGGTTGCGCTCGCCCGGTGCAGCACCGTAGTAGCCGAGCATCAGGTCGGCAAACTCCCCGGTGAGCACCTTGTAGCGTCCCATCAGGATGTTCAGGACCGCCTGGGTCCCGACAATCTGGCTCGTGGGGGTAACGAGCGGCACGTAGCCGGTATCCTTCCTCACGATCGGGATCTCTTCGAGCACCTCGTGCAGCCGGTCGCCCGCCCCCTGCTGCTTCAGCTGGCTCTCCATGTTGGAAAGCATGCCGCCGGGGATCTGGCTCTTGAAGATCTCGGTCTCCACGCCGGTCACCGCCGAGAGGAACTCGCGGTAGCGCGGCAGGATCTGGGCGAAATGCTCCTTCACCTTCAGTACGCGGTCGAGGTCGAGCCGGGTCTCATACCCGGTCCCTTCCAGCATCTCCACGAAGCTCTCAGTCGGGTTGTGTCCGGGCCCGAGGCTCATCGAGCTCACCGCGGTATCCACGCAGTCGACGCCCGCCTCCACGGCCCTGAAGAGGCTCACCAGGGTGACGCCGGTGGTCGCGTGCACGTGCAGGTGCACCCGGGTGTTCTCCCCGCAGGCATCCTTGATCCCCTTGACCAGGTCGTAGGCCGCCTGCGGCTTGATGAGCGCCGCCATATCCTTGATGCAGATGGAATCGCACCCCATATCCACCAGGCGCTTGGCCTGTTCGACGAACACCCCGGTCGAGTGGATCGGACTCACGGTGTAGGATATGGCACCCTGGGCGTGCTTGCCGCAGCGTTTCACCGCGGCGACCGAACGCTCCACGTTGCGCAGGTCGTTCAGGGCGTCGAAGATGCGGAACACGTCGATGCCGTTTTCCGCGCACTTCTCGACGAAGCGGTCTACCACCTCGTCCTGGTAGTGCCGGTAACCCAAGAGGTTCTGGCCACGCAGGAGCATCTGCAGCGGTGTCTTGGGCATGAGCTTTTTGAAGGTCCGCAGCCTCTGCCAGGGATCCTCGTTCAAAAACCTGATGCAGGCGTCGTAGGTTGCGCCGCCCCAGCACTCGATGGACCAGTAGCCGGCGTTGTCCAGCTCCTCGCAGGCACCGATCATGTCGTCGATCCCCAGCCGGGTGGCAATCAGGCTCTGGTGTGCATCCCGCAGCGCCAGTTCGGTAACGTCGATGATGCGTTTCACGTCTACCCCCTGTAACTCTGTGAAGGTGAAAACGACCAAGTAGGAATTCTACGCCACTCGTTCTTTTTGGCAATACTGTTTATTCTATTTTTGCGTATACGTCGCACTACGTTGCAGAACGCACTCATATCATGACCAGTATACAGTCATCATATTCCGCAAACAGACATAGCTATAAAACCGTTATAACCGTCTACACTACAATACTGAAGTAGATTTCAACCATTAACATCAGTATCTGGAGCTAATAGAGAGAATGAAGCAGCAGCATCCCGAGTGAGTTCCGGGCCGTGGGTGCCACAAACTCTATTGCGTCGTTTTAAAATAGTGTCTGCACCAGCTCACCTGGCACAGGAGCGTCCAAAAGCCTCCCGGCCAGGCGGTCAGTCCGTCTTCAGCTGTTTGATTGGAGAGGAAAGGGGGGCAGGTTGGGACAGGAACAGAGCCGTCAGATGGGACGATTCCGACCGGGCACGTCAAAAAGGGCCCTCGTAAAACAGCCGGGGTGGCGAGAGGGGCGATCGGGCCAAAGTGCCCCCCCTCTTACTCATCTTTCTTGTCAACGATTAGCGCGTTGAGGCAAGCCCCTGGCAGCACTACATGTCGAAGAGGTAATCTGCCTCGGCAAGCCCGGCACTCTCGGCGTTCAATTCCGGGGTCTCCGGGAGGATCACCGTATAGGAAAGCCTGCTGCCGGTGCGTGACAGCTGCTCGGGAATCGCGTATTTTACGGCATGCCAGACGCCGGTCAGCACGGCAACCCGGTGCCCCGGGTGCTCCTTTACGTAACGCGCCAGGTTAATGGCCATGCCGCTGTTGCGCACCGTCTGGGCCTCGCAGAAGTAGTTGAAGACCTTCTCCTGGAAGTGCTGGGCAAAGGCCTTGCGCAACAGGGCGATCTGCGGGTTGCGTAGATCGCAGCTGGTCCCTGCCGGCAGGTAACTGCGCTCCTGTGGGGAGAGCGACTGGAAACCGTACTGCGACACCTTGCGCACCACCTCGGGGGCAACATCCAGAGCCACCATGGGGACGTGGTGGTCGCGGGCGAAGAGAAAGATATCCCGGTAGAGTTCCCAATTGGTCCAGCTCTCTTCGAATACGGCGCGCATGGCGGGTTCACTTAGCTGACCCGCGCTCCACCGGTCCAGCTGGTGCTGTCTGGAGGCCGGGAGCATCTCCAGCCCGATGGCCAGCCGGGGTTTCCCCTGGTTGAGCGAACGAAGCAGGTCGAGCTGCAGGTCGTGGTGCTCCTTGATGGTGTGCACCTCCCCCACCAGCACCAGGTCGGTCTTGCCCGCCGCCGCCACCATTTGTGGCATGCCGACGGTCTGCCGGTCGCTCATCCGGGTGATGATGGTGTGGGCACTCGCCGCCGAAGTGAAGCTCAGCAGCATAAGTCCAATGCCGAAGATTCCAAGGTTCCTGATCATGGTCATCCCCCCTTCGCGGACGATGCATCGAAGACGACTCTCACGCTTTATCTCAGGTTACCCAAAACCGTTCCGGCAGACAATCCCCCAGCCGTTACCACTGGTTCAGCGCAGTGACTACCGGCATCATGAGCCTGGCCCCCTCGACCACCGCCTCGCGCGGATTGGGCACCGTCATTACCCGGATACCCGTCTCCTCCTCGAAGCGCTGGCGCAGGCCGGGAATGAGCGATCCTCCACCGGTGAGCCAGATGCCGCTCTCGATCACCTCGCACCCCAGCGCATCGGGAAGATCCTTCAGAAATCCAGTCACCCGGTCCATGATCAGCCGGATCACCGGCTCCACCGCTCGCTCCGCAAGGGACGCCCCCTCGGGGCGGCAGCGCGTTCCCCGGTGCACCACCCCCTTTTCCCTCAACAGCAGGTCGAGCTCCCCCTCGGTAAGAGGTTCCTTGCCCTCTCCGCGTAACGCCCCGGCGATCCCGGCACGCATGCCGGCACAGGCCACCCGCAGTGCACACGATTCCAGCAGCTTTCCGGAGCGGATCACGGCGCAGTCAGTCACCCCATCACCCACGTCGACGACCATCTGGGCGTAGGGCGAGGCGACATCAACGCCGGCTCCCACCGCAGCGGCGAGTGGCTCGGGAACCAGCACCACCGAGGCTGCCCCGGAGCGGAGGATGGCATCCCTCAGCAGCTCGCGCTCGCTGCGGTTGACGTCACTGGGAGCACACGCCAGCACCCGCGGTTTCACCACGCCGAAGACGCGCCCCTGCCGCAAGAGCGGATCGAGGATGGCAACCAGCGCCTCGCCGTCCACCACCACACCTCCGGCCAACGCCTGCCGCTCCCCGGAACGCGAAGGTGCCTCGACAACCCGTCTGGCCCCCGTCCCGACCCGGACCGAGGCGGTACCGACGTCGAGGGCAAGGTTATGTCGCAACATGCTGTTCCACATGGTTCCTCCACAACACGATGCCCCAACCCGCGTAAAGCTCGCGCAGGCAAGGGCACCTTTGGCATAAAACGGATCCCGGTGGTACCGCCCTACTCCGGTATCAGCACGGTGGAACCGGTGGTCCGGCGGGCCTCCAGGTCGCGGTGCGCCTGAGCCGCGTCTTTCAGGGGATAGCGGTGGTTGATGTCGATCTTCACCATTCCGGAAGTCACCACCTGGAAAAGTTCCGCAGCCATCGACTCCAGGTCCGCGCGCTTGGCGGTGTAGGTGTTGAGGGTCGGCCGGGTGACATAGAGCGAACCCAACTGTGCCAGTATGCTCAGATCGAGCGGCGGCACCGGTCCCGAGGCGTTACCGAAGCTGACCAAAAGGCCGTAAGGACGCAGGCACCTGAGCGACGCATCGAAGGTCTCTTTGCCGACCGAGTCGTAGACCACCGGAACCCCTGCGCCCCCGGTCAGCTCCTTCACCCGCTCCACGATGTTCTCGGTCCGGTAGTTGATGCAGTACTCGGCACCGTGCCTGATGGCCAGGGCGCACTTTTCGTCCGATCCCGCCGTGCCGATCACCCGCGCCCCCAGCGACTTCAACCACTGGCAGGCGATGAGACCGACACCTCCGGCCGCGGCATGGAAGAGCACGATGTCCCCCGGCTCGACCCGGTAGCTCTGCCGGATCAGATACTGCACGGTAAGCCCCTTGAGCAGCATCGCGGCCGCCTGATCAAAGCCGATCGCCTCGGGAAGCTGGACCAGCCGGTCGGCCGGCATGAGGCGCTCCTCGCAGTAAGCGCCGACCTTCCCGACGTAGGCGACCCGGTCCCCCACCTTGAGAGAGGTCACCCCCGCCCCGACGGCGCTCACCTCACCCGCCGCCTCGTTGCCGGCTATCGCCGGAAGTGCCACCTGGTAGAGCCCGTTTCTCTGGTAGATATCGACGAAGTTCACCCCGATGGCGCGCTGACGGATCCTGACCTCGCCCGGCCCGGGCTCCCCCACCTCGACCGCCTCGTAGCGCAACACCTCGGGTCCGCCAAACTCGTGAAAGCGGATTGCCATGCTCATATCCTGTCTCCTTCCTGAAGCCGCAACGGCTAATGACGGTTGGTGTAGTGTCTCGATAATGAGAACCTTGAGAGCTTACCGCAAACCCCGTGATCGGCAAACCTGCATCAGGCGCCCGGTTCGCCGAGAGCCGTGATCCGGTGCAGCAGAGTTTGTGCGGCGCGGGCGACCTCACAAAATTTTCCGATGGATCAAAAAAAAACGCCTGATCAGCAAAGCTGCAGGCGGCACAAATGACACTACATGAACTCCCGAGCAAACCCTCCTAGTCTTCACAGGTAGGCATTCATTACACTGTGAAGCGCCCCAAGTCAATACTTTACCTGGAGTAACGCCAACCCTCCGCTCCAAAAAATCCCCCTCCCCTTCAAGGGGAGGGTCGGGGTGGGGATGGGCGCACACCGGCAGGACATTGATCCCCAGCCCCCTCCTGTCCTCCCCCTTGAAGAGGGAGGGATGTACTGGCAGAAGATCAGCGCGATTCAGGATACTTATACCCGTCAACCCGGCCAAAGCTTCTGCAAGGCCCGGCCCTGGATCAGGCCAGCGGCAAGCTTCTCACCAATTATTTCTAAAGTAGGTTGTGCGGAAACCCGAAATCACTCCTGTAGCTTGCGCCTCGAGGCAAGGGCTGCTTTTTCTGAAATGTTACTATCAGGAGGGATCTCGATGGATGCCAGGGAAATCAACAAGGCGATGGCTGCTCACGGCGTATGGAAGGTAAGACTCCGGGAGGCGATCGAAAGCGGCCACAGTGAGTATCAGCCGCAGACCGTGGCCCGGGACCGGGAGTGCGAGTTCGGCAAATGGCTGCACAGCATCCCGGTAACCGAGCGGCCGGCGGAGTTCTGGGACAGGATCCGGGAACTGCACACCATCTTCCACCAGGAAGCCGGGAAGATCCTCGCCCTCGCGCTCGACGGCGAACAGGAGGAGGCGCTCACCCTGGTCGGCGACCTGCGCGGCCGGTTCGTCACCACCTCCATCGAACTCACCAACGCGCTGCAGGCCTGGAAACAGGTTTCTCACTGAGCTGCCCCATGTGACCAGCTCCGCCGGCGCTGCAGCCTTCCGGGCGTGCCGGCCGGAGCAAACTCAGCGGCCGCCAGCTGCGCCCCCGGTCTGGTAGCCGGTCATCTCCAGGTACCCGCTGCCACGCTCGACACCCCCCGCCCCCTTAACCGCCACCGCACCTTCCCAGTAGCGGAAGCTGGTCAGCAGCTCCTGATCCGCCAGCCACGGCACCACCTGAACATCGATCCCCTCTCCCGGAACCCTTAAACGCCAGCCGGCAGGGTAGCGTGCCGCGCCGTGCGGGCTGCTCCACCAGCCGTTCGGCACCAGCCGCACCTGGTCCCGGCTCAGCCGCGTAGCGCTGCCGTCCGCGGCCACCAGGGTCCCGGCACTGAACGGGTCTGCGGAGCCGTCTTTCTTGCGCAACTGGTAGTACATGAGATCGCGCCCGTCGTCCAGGTGCAGGGCGAACCAGTCCCAGCCCGCCTGGTCGCCGGAGAGCGCACTGGTGCTCCACTCCCGGTCAAGCCAACTGGTCCCGGTCACCTGGTAGCGCTCGCCCCCCACGCTGAGCGTCCCGCGGGTGTCAAGGCGCGGGATCGAGTAGTAATACGAGGCGTTCCCCGGCTCCGGCCCCTTACGACTCAGGCCCCGCTCGCCATTGAGCACGACCGGTTTCGCGCTGGCCAGTTCGAGGTCGAGCGCGCCGCTGCCGTCGGCTGCCCGAAGCCTCAGGCTCCAGGGTGTCACCCCGGTCTCCCGGGCCGACCAGTCTTCCAAGGAAACCTGGAAGGGGACCGCCTCGGCGCCGGCCAGCCCGAGGGCGGCACGGCTGAAACGCTCGGCTGAGTAAAAATGCCGCCCCGCTACGTCGGTGAGGGCGAAGTGCGCCATGAAGGCCTGGTTGGTCGCCCAGCGGGAGGTACGCGGGGGCTCTTGCGGTGCCAGCGCCATCCGGAAGAAGGTAAGCTGGTAGCCGAAACGCCGGCCGGTCTTGTCGGCCAGGGTTCCCGTGAAGTACCACCACTCGGTCTTGTACTCCGGGTGCGGACCGTGGTCCGCGGGGAACCGGAACGGGCGCGGCACGACCGCCCGTGCGAACCCCGCCTGCGGCACCCCGCCCAGCGCCTGGCTCACGCTCATGCCGCCCGCGGCGGGAGCAGGTTCGAAGCGGTGCCTGAGCGTCCAGAGCGCGCCCGCCACCAGCACGACAACGACTATGACCGTCACCAATCGCCGCATGTCACTCCTCCTCCTTGAGCGCGAGCGCCGGGCTCAGGCGCGCGATCTTAAGCGACGGGTAGATGCCGGCTAAAAGTGCCGCCCCCAGCGACAGGAGCACGGCCTGGACCAGGAGCTTCGGGTCGAGGTACGGATCCATGGTCCAGCCGAAGGAGCGCAGGTTCACCACGAAGATGAGCACCAGGGCCTGCAGGATCCCCAGGGGGAGCGACAAGAGCCCCGCAGCGAGGCCGATCAGGAGGGTCTCTCCGGTGACCACGCCCCAGACCTGGCCGGGGGTGAGCCCCAGCGCCCGCAGCACGGCCAGCTCGCGCGCCCTTTCCACCTGCATCGCCATGAGCGCGGAGAGGATGCCGACGAAGGCGACGATCATGGTGAGGATGCGCAGCACCCCCGTGATGGCGAAGGTCCGGTCGAAGATGGCGACGGTACTTTGGCGCAGCTCGGCGTTCGATACCAGGCGCACCCGCTCGTTCCCCACCCGGGTGCGGATCTCCTGTGCCAGGCGCTCCCGGGTCGTCCCCGGTGTGGCGTAAAAGCCCATGCCGTCCACCCCGGGATCCTCCCAGAAACGCAGGTAGCCGGGGCGGCTCATCATGACGATCCCCTGGTCGGAGCCGTAGTCGTAGAAGACCCCCGCCACGGGGAAACTGAGCGGACCGGTGCGGGTGGGGAGCGTGACGCGGTCCCCCCGGTGCAGCCGATGGCGGTAGGCATAGGGCTCGGAGATGAGCAGCGCGTCGCCCCGGCTGAAGCTATCCCAGGCCGCCTGCGGGCTCCCCTCCTTGAAGCGGTAGCTTACAAAGGTGCTCTTCGGGACCTGGGCCGCGAAGAGCTCCACCGGCCCCTGGGGGGTGGTCAGGGTAACGCGCCGGGTCACGCTGGTCAGGGCACCGGGGATCCGGCTTAAGCGCTCCACCAGTGCGGGGGGGAGCGGCGGCCGGCGTCGCGCGTCCGCCTCGACGGCGCTGGTCAGGTAGAGGTCGGCCCGAAGCCAGCTCTCCAGCCAGCTGGTGACGGTGAGCCGGAAGCTCCCCACCATGATGCCGACCCCGATGGTCGCCGAGACCGCCACCACGAGGGCCGCGGCCGCCACCCCGGTGCGCGAGAGCGAGACCAGGACCCCGCGTGCCGCCATACGGCCGATCATCCCGAAGAGCCCACCCAGCACCGGGCGCAGCGCACGCGCCAATAGCACCACCCCCGCCGGCACCAGGAGTGCGTACCCCACGATGAGGGCGAACAGCCCGGCAAAGCTCCCGGCAATCCCCCAGGCCTCCACGCTCAAAAGCAGCACACCGACCAGCAGCACCAGGGTGCCGGAAATGAGCGCATAGGGCATCAGCCTGCGGCTGCGCGCTTCCAGGAAGGAGCGCCCCAAGACCGCCCGCGGCGGAGCGCCGGTCGCCTCGAGGGCGGGGGGGAGCGCCGCGGCCAGGGTAGCGAGTACACCGAGGAGCGCCCCCTTCACCAGGGTCTGCGACATGACCGGGACGCTGCGCACCTCCACCACGAAGTAGAGGTCGTTGATGGTGCGGGTAACCAGCCGGGTGAGTTCCTGCCCCAGGAGGCTCCCCAAGGCGAGTCCCGCCAGCGTCCCGGCGAGCCCCACCAGGAGCGCCTCGCATAAAAGCTGCACCAGCACCTCGCGCCGGGTCACTCCGAGGGCGCGCAGCAGGCCGATCAGCCGGCGCCGCCTGATCACCGAGAAGACCATGGTGTTGTAGATGAGGAACATGCCGACGACGAGGGCCAAAAGGCTTAGGGCGGTGAGGTTGAGTCGGAAGGCGCGGGTCATCTGCTCCAGCGACCCGGCACGGGCCCCCGCCGGGAGCAGGGTCGCCTCCGGCGGCAGCAGGGAGCGCAGTTCCTTGAGCAGACGCGCTCCCGCGGCGCCCTCGGGAATCACCAGGTCGATCCGGGACAGGCGTCCCAGCCGACCGGTAAGCTCCTGCGCTGAGGCGACATCGGTCACCAGGAGCGACTCGAGCCCCAGCCGCGTGGTCGGGTCCGGGGCCTCGAGAAGCCCGGCGAGGAGCACCTCGGGGGTCGTGCCGGACAGCTGGATGCGGAAGCGGTCGCCGATCTTGAGTCCCAGCTGCCCGGCGGTGCCGGACGCCAAGAGGACACTCCCCGGCCGGGTGAGCAGGGTGGCCAGGACGTCGCCGTTTGCGAAGCGGGAACTGAAACTGCGCAGCGGCGGCTCGGCGAAGGGGTCGAGGCCGACCAGCTGAAGCGTGGTACCGGAGCGGCCGGCGACCCGCACATCGGCACTCACTACCGGCGCACAGCCCCGGAAGTGGTGCCCGACGCGGATCTGCCGGTAGAGTTCCTCGGGAAGCCCGGTAGGCCCCCCCACGATCTGGTGCGTCGCCCGCCCCGCCACCGTCTCCGCGGCGATCTTGAAGGCGCGCTGTGCCGTCTCGTTGGCGAGATCCACCGCGGTCACCACGGCGACCCCCAAGGCGACGCCGAGCACGGTCAGCACCGCTTGCCAGGGGTGGCGCACCAGGTTGCGCAATCCGGCCCGGATCAGGATCATACCAGCGCCCCCGGGGCAAGCGTGGTTTCCTCGAGGTGGCCGTCCCTGATGCGGCAGAGCCTGTCGGCCAGGCGCGCCACTTCGCTCGAGTGGGTCACCAGCACCAGGGTGCAGGCGGTGGGACGCAATAGCCGCTCGAAGAGCTCGAGCACCTCGCGCCCGGTATCGGCGTCGAGGTTCCCGGTCGGCTCGTCGGCCAGCAACAACAGCGGCCGGTGGACGAGGGCCCGGGCGATGGCAACCCGCTGCTGCTCCCCTCCCGAGAGCCGGTCCGGATAGCTCTGTGCCCGATCGGCAAGCCCCACCTGCTCCAAAAGGGCGAGCCCCTCGGCGCGCCGCTGCCGGGTCAGCTCCCCCAAAAGCTCCAGCGGCAGGAGCAGGTTCTCCGCCACGGTGAGGGTCGGGATCAGGTTATAGGACTGGAAGATGAAGCCGATCTTCTCCCGGCGAAACAGGGTGCGCTCCCGCTCGGAGAGGCGGTTTATCGGCCGCCCCTCGATGAGGATCTCGCCGTGCTCCGGCAGGTCGATACCGCTCACCAGGTTGAGCAGGGTGGACTTACCCGAGCCGCTTTTGCCCAGGAGAAAGAGCCACTCGCCGCGGGAGATCTCCAGGGTGGCATCCTTCAGTACCAGGCGTTCCCGCTCCCCTTCGGAATAATTCTTAGAGACACCGCGCAATTGAACCAGTGCTTCCTGGACCATCGAATCTCCCCTTGGTGCTGTTTCTTGAAGCCGTGCCGATAGCGAGCAGCCTCATGCTGCTTCACTGCGCCCGCCGGCCCGTGAGCTTCACGTCGTTCCCTGAAAGGACCGACAAATCATACCACAGCTCATCGGCGCGGTTTTGTTTCTCTGCAGAACGGTTCACGAGGGAAATCGGCTGCCCCCCATCAATCGCCGTCTGCGACCTGGTACCGCAGCCCCCCCGCCGGCGACGCGGGTTCTCCCTTACCTCAGGCAAGCCGCCTGACCACCCGTTGTCCAGGGTTTGCACAAGTGGCACCCGCCGCGCACCTCCCCTCCCTTCCAGGCGCTCGAAATCCCACAAAAAATTCCCGCACCGGATTTGGCACGGAGAAAGCATTAGCTAAAATTAATCCACTGTACACAGGAGGAGCTCGATATGACCTGGAAAACCATCTGCGCCGGGAGGAGCGCCGCAGCACTTGCCGTGCTGTGGGCCTTGGGAGCGACCCCCGGCGCTGCCCTGAACCTCCCGAAGACCGGGCAAAACCTCTGCTACAACACCGCGGGAAGCGTGATCCCCTGTACGGGAACCGGCCAGGACGGCGAGTTGCAGGCGGGGGTCGCCTGGCCCGCACCCCGCTTTACCGACAACCTGAACGGTACCATCTCCGACAACCTGACCGGGCTCATCTGGCTCAAGGACGCCGACTGCGCGGAGCTGCAACCTGCCGCCGGCCTCACCTGGAGTGCGGCTCTAAGCTCCGTCAGCACCCTGGCTAGCGGGCGCTGCGGCCTGAGCGACACCTCGGCCGCGGGGGAGTGGCGGATGCCGAACGTCAACGAGCTGGAGAGTCTCATCGACCTTTCCCAGTACTACCACCCGCTTCCCCTGGGGCACCCGTTTCTCAACGTACAGTGGGGTTACTGGACCTCGACCACCCTGGCCGCCTTCCCCGGCAATGCCGAGTGGGTCGCTTTCGATAACGGCGGGGCTCGCGGCGACGTGAAGACCAACCTGAGCTACCTCTGGCCGGTGCGCGGCAACACCACGAGCATCGCCCGGACCGGTCAGACTTCCTGCTGGGACGCCGGCGGCCTCGCCATCCCCTGCGCCGGCACCGGCCAGGACGGCGACAAGCGCGTCGGCATGGCCTGGCCGGTGCCGCGTTTCGTCGATACCGGGATAGGCACCCTCGCCGACCGGCTCACCGGGCTCGTCTGGGTGAAAAACGCCGACTGTTTCGGCAACACCACCTCACAGGATGCCGCGCTCGGCTACGTGAAGACGGTGGCAAACGGGGTCTGCGGGGTGCAGGACGGCTCACAGCGCGGCGACTGGCGCCTCCCCAACCGCAAGGAGCTGCGCAGCCTGCTCAACTACTCGCAGGCCGACGGCGGGGTCTGGTTCACCAGCCAGGGGTTCGTCAACGCCTACAACGCCTACTACTGGAGTTCCGACTCCTATCCCAACGTAGTCGACCTGAACTGGCTCCCCACCGGCGCCGATCCGAACCTGGGGGACAAGTGGATGGTCCGCTCCCTGGGGGGAACCGTGCTCTCCAGCTGGGTCACCGTCCTCACTCCACCGGAGATCAAGCACGTGATCCCGCTGCGCGACAAGCTGAAGCCGGTCCTCACCTGGCCCGCTCCCGCCCCGATCGCCGCCGGCACCGCACTGGGTCCGGCGCAGTTGAACGCCTCGTCCAGCGTCCCGGGGAACTTCAGCTACGCGCCCCCCTCCGGGAGCATCCTGTCCACCGGGATCGGCCAGCAGCTCAGCGTCACCTTCACCCCCAGCGACCAGGACAACTACAGTGTCGCCACCAAGAGCGTCCCCCTTACCGTGACCGGCGGCATCACCATCACCCTGAGCGGCCTCACGGCAAGCTACGACGGCACCCCCAAGTCGGTAGGCACCAGCACCGTGCCTCCCGGCAAGCCGGTGCAGATCACCTACAACGGCAGCAGCAGCGCGCCCCGCAACGCCGGCAGTTACCAGGTCTTGGCCACGGGCAGCGATCCGGCCTATCCCGGGGTCGCAAGCGGACAACTGGTGATCGCGCCGGCCCCGCTCACCGTGACCGCCCTCCCCCAGAGCAAGGGGTTCGGCAGCCTCGATCCCCTGCTGACCTACCAGTACTCGGGACTGGCCCCCACGGACAGCGCGGCGGTGTTCGGCGGCGTGCTCAGCCGGGGTGGCGGCGAGGCGCCGGGAAGCTACGGCATCACCCAGGGGAGCCTTTCCGCCGGAGGCAACTACCTGATCAGCTTCGTCGGGGCCCTCTTTACCATCGACCCGGTCTTCAACGTGACGCCGCTCCCCGGACTCGGGGGGAGCCTGGTTCCCGCCACGGTCCAGAGCGTCCGGCTCAACGGCACGGCAAGTTTCAGCGTCATCCCGGCCACCGGCTACCGGACCCTCACGGCCGGCGGTTGCGGCGGCAGCCTCGCCGGAGACCGCCTCACCACCGGCACGGTGAGCGCCGACTGCAGCGTCACGGCAAGCTTCGGGCTCATCGGAGATCTGAACGGCGACGGGAAGGTCGAACTCACCGACGCCGTGCGCGCGCTGATGATCGCGGTCGGCGCAGCCATCCCGTCGGCCGAGGAAACCGTGCGTGGCGACGTAGGACCGTTGGTCAACGGACAGCCGCACCAGGATGGCAAGATCGACATCTCTGATGCCCTGCTGATCCTCAAGAAGTCGGTCGGGATGCCCATCTGGTAAGGCCCGCCGGAAAGGAGACAGACCATGAAAAATATCACGCTGCTTATTGCCAGCCTGTTGATCCTCGTGGTATGCGCCAGCTGCGGCGGGGGTGGCGGCAGCCCCGGTGCGGACCCGCAACCCGCGCCAAGCGTCAACTCCGGCCCCACCTCGAAAAGCTACCTGCTTTCCCTGCAGGGGAGCGTGGAGTCCGGGCAGGCAACCGGGCTGCAGTTCGAGGTGACGCTCCCCGCAGGGGTGGAACTGGCCCTGGACAGCCAGGACCAGACCGTGCTCCCGGCAAGCCTCGCGCTCTCCGCCAGTGCAGCCTCCGGGGCACTCATGCAGGGGCGGGTAGCCTCTGGTGTCCTCACCGTGGCGCTGGTCAGCGTCTCGGGGCTCGCCAAGGGGCCCTTCGCCAGCATTTCGGCAACCATCCCGGCAGGGGCGAGCGCACCGTCCGCCTCGGCCTTCCGCGTAGCTAACCTCCAGGCGATCGACAGTAACGGCAACCCGTTGTCCGGGGTATCGGTCGCCGTGGTGGATCCCCCCTGACACCCCCTTTGCCAGACGCAGAAAAGCCCGCGCATCCCAAGGAAACGCGGGCTTTTTTTGTGCGTGCCGCTCGCTTCGTGCAGTCGGACAGCGGCTAGACCAGGCGCTTTGCCCCGATGAACCGCTCACGATAGTAGGTGCTGTTCAGATCCGAGACGGTCACCTCCCCCTTCCCGGAAGAGGCATGGATCATCTTGCCCTCACCCAGGTAAATACCGACGTGGGAGGGATAGGACGCGTAGGTGTGAAAAAAGACCAGGTCCCCCTTCTTGAGCTCGCCGGGTGCCACGTCGCTGCCGAGCTGGATCTGCTCGCGCGCGGTGCGGGGCAGCTCGATCTGGTGCTCGCGGAACACCTGCTGGACGAAGCTCGAGCAGTCGATGCCGGCAGCGCTCTCGCCGCCGAAGCGGTAGGGGATGCCGAGGTAGCGCTCGGCGGTACCTTCGATGGCCGCGGCAACACCCGGGCTGGCGGCACTGCCGGCCACCTGGCCCGTAGCGGGAGTGCCCGCCCCGCCGGGCTGTTGCGGGGCACCCGCCAAGGGTGCGCGGAACGGCTGTCCCGGCAGGGAGACCTCGGCACCGGTCCAGGCTGCTGCGGAGGCGAAGAGTTCTGCCAGTGCCGGTACGGCGCCGGTCGGCGCGTTTTCGGGCTCGGCCGAACCGGAGAGCGCCAGCGAGCGCTGCATCATCTCGATCCGGAACAGATCGGCGGCCGCCTGATGCCTGGCGGGCAACGCCTGCGCTGCATCCTGGTGCAGCGAACTGAGCAGCGTGTCGAAGGAAGCGGCAGTTTCCTTAGGTTTCCTGGTGGTCCCGGGCTCGGGGACCGTGTTCGACAGTAACGGGAACTGCAGGGAAGAAATCGCCATCGGTGGTTCCTTGGTATCGCCTGGGTTCGCGCTCCGGAAAGCGCGACGGGGCAGGCACTTTTGACGCAACGTCAATTACTTGGCAGAAAAACGGCAGGGTTCAAGGGCGCGAACCCGCAGGGAGCGGGCCCCGGGGCGCGGATAGGCCCGCTAGCCAACCGACGGTGCAAAGGGCCGGCCAACGAGAAAGAAGGAGGCAAAAAAAGGGTCCTTCGGGATGTTCAAGGAAACGGGCTAGTCGCCGAAGCCGTCGCTTTCGGAGGGGCCCGCGGATTCTCGGGAGGTCTTGGTGACCGTGCCGCGGTACAGGACATACTGCCGCTGGCAGGAGCAGGAGTAGACCAGGCGCACACTCCAGTGCTCCTGGACATAGTGCGGGTACTCGTTGCGCATGCCGCACTCGCAGGTGAAACCCTTGTCGTCAACCTCGATAGTTGCCATCGCAATCCCCTTGGCATCGATTAGTCTCGGAGGCCAACCTTGTCGCGCAACGGGCCCCAGCCCTCTCCCCCTGGCCGGAGTCCACGTCAATGAGTACCAACTAAGGTTGACAGGATACCGTATACGATTCTATGCAGCTCCTACCATAAGTCAACCGCATTGGGCTCTATCCGGTCGAAAAAAGAACGAGTACGGCTAGAGCTTGGTAAGGCTGCGGGAACCAACTCTGAAACGGCAACGCCTCTCTCACTGGAGCAGCCGGTGAGTTCCCCCTTTAACAGTGCTCCAGTTTTTTTTAGAGAACCGTTGCGGAACGAGCGCTTTTGGTGTACATCATGACGGTCATGCTTGGATTCCGAACGGTCATCCGCACAAGAAGGCTCGCTGCCTGGTACGTCATACCGCTTTGCCTGTTCCTGCTCTTTTTGGGACTCAGGCTTCCCACTGTCAGCAACAAAGCTGCCTCACCCAAGCCATCACCGCGCGCTGTCATCGAAACGGCCAGCGAGTCCAGTAAGTCCACCTGGGCCAAGCTGGTGATGCCGCTGGAACCCTGTGACGTCCTCACGGAGTTGCCAGCGCCGGTTTTCTACGCCCTCCTGTTCCTTTCCACGGAGTACCGGTTCCGGTGCGCCGTAGCTCCCCAGGTCAGCGCACGTGCTCCTCCGGTCAGGCCGTAGCCAGCAGCATCCCCCGCAGTCCCCCGTCCCTGCGACTGGGGGAGAGCCACGTCCCAACACCACACTGACCTCAAGGAGAGCACCATGACGTTCACCAAATCCGTTCTTTTAGGCCTGGCAGCCACCGCCCTTTGCGCCGGCTGCGCCAAGCAGGAAGTCGTAAAACACGACCAGATGATCCCGACCACCCCGGCGGCTACCCAGCCGGCCAGCACCCCGAAGTCGGCAGCCCCGGCACCCGTTGCGAAGGCGCCGGCGGAAGAGCGCCTGCCGGACACCTCGATCAAAGAAGCACAGCCCACCCCGGCCAAGGCCGCCGAGCTGAAAAACGACCAGGGGACTGTACAGAACCTTTTGGAAAAGGTCTTCTTCGACTTCGACTCCTCCGCGCTTTCCACGGCAGCACGCACCAGCCTCGCCAAGAACGCCGAGGTTCTCAAGAAGAGCAACCTGAAGATCCGCATCGAGGGTAACTGCGACGAACTCGGCTCCGACGATTACAACCTCTCGCTGGGCGAAAGCCGCGCCGCCAGTGCGCTGAAGTACCTGAAGGCACTGGGGGTCCCGGCAGAACGGATGTCGATTATCAGCTACGGCAAGGAAAAACCTGCGGTTGGCGGCCACGACGATGCGGCCCGGGCCCAGAACCGCCGCGACGAGTTCGTGGTCGTCTCCAAGTAGTATCCCTCAGCAGTAGCAGGTATCCACATGAGGCGCCCGAGCCAGACCGGCCCGGGCGCCTTCGTGTTTTCACCGGTCCACGCAGCGCTCCCCTTTCCGGGTTCCTCCTCACCCTCTCCTCGCAACTTCAGCCACTTTGCCGTGCCTCGGCTCCACCTCTCGGGTATTTCGCCCTTGCCATTTTACGCCATTTTGCTATAGTTCCCTCGCCAATTAAAGAGACTCGCGCACGAGCCTCATTGGCCTACAACCGATAAACGACAATACTAAACCATCCGCGAGGGTGGGGCGGAAAGCCCACAGGGTCTCATGCAGACAGCCGGGTTGCCGAAATATCGCATTTTCGGCAACCCGTTTTTTTTTACCGGGTACCGGCCCTGGCAGAGGAGATGCTCCTCGAGGAGGGGGTATGCTGGCCCTGGACAGCAGTATTGGTTGTATCGAAGCAATCGGGACCGACGTGCTCGACCTGTTCAGCGCGGCACCGGTGGTCCTGGAGCGGCGCACCGGCAAGGGACGGGTCGCCCACGAGGCCTACATCTGTGCGGTGCGCAGGCAGGCCGGGGTCAAGGTCTACGTCGGGCTGGTGGCAGCCGACAAGAAGGTTTTTGTCTATAGCAGCACCGGCGACCCGGAACCGGAAAACGAGTACCACCGCACGCTCGACGAGGCGCTCGAGTTCGCCAAGGGTCTGGGGTTTTGCCCGGAGCGGGTGAACCTGAACTACAGCCCGGCCATGCGCGAGGTGGTGCTACGGAACATCAAGATCCTGCGCCCCCCGGGGAGCAAAGTGCAGGCGCTCTTGCGCCACGGCACGGCAGACGCCCCGACACCCCGCCATGCCGCAAAAAGTACTCCCGCCGATACTACCGGGACGGACGCCGAACTGGGCGAACTGCCCCTGTCGTTTGATGATCCTGCTCCGGACCACGAGCCCCCCCTCGTCGCGCCGTTACCGGTCCCCGTCCCCGTCCCCGTCGCAGTTGCGGCCCCCGTCTCCCCCGAACCTGCCCGACTTGCCAGCGCCCCCCCACCCGAACCGGCCCGGCTTGCCAGCACACCCCCACCCGAACCGGCACCGGAAGTGGCAGATACCCTGGAAGCCGAGCTGGCACAGGTCACGGACCAGCACCAGGAATTCCGGCGCCAGACGGCACAAGAACGTGCGCTCCTCCAGGAGCGTTTGCAAAGGGCCGAGGAGGAGCGGGACCAAGGGGCGCGCGAGCTCGCCCAGCTGAAACGGCAGATGAGCGAGACGTCGCGGGCCGCCGCCAAGCGTTCGTCCAATGAACAGGCGGAACTGCGGACCCAGAGCGAGACCCTCGGCAAGGTCGCAGCGCAGCTTGCCGAACTGACGAGCGCTCACGAAGCGATGGGTGCACGTCACACCCGGCTCGAGGCGGAATTTATGGAGCAGTCCAACCGGCTCGTCACAGCACAGCAGGAACTTGCCAAGCGCCGCCAGGAGCAGGAAGCGCTCTGCCGCAAGCTGGAGGAGAGCGAGGCCAGCTGCCGGGAACAGGCGGGGCGGCTTGCCGTCGCGGAGGAAGAGGCGACCCGGCAGGCGCGGCTGCAGGGCAAGGCCGCCAAGGACCTGCACAAGCTGGAGAAGAAACGCGAAAAAGCTACCGGCGAAGCCCAGGTGCTGCGGGCGGAGGTCGACCGGTTGACGGAGGCTCGTGACCTGGCGGTCGCGGCGCATCAGGAGCTCCTCGAAGAATGCGACCGACTGCGGCAGAGCCTGGAAACCGCACAGCAGCACGGCGCGGAGCAGCTCGCCGAGACAGTGCGAGCCGGAGCTCTCGAGAAACGGGTCGAGAAGCTTTTGGCGGAGCGCCAGCAGCAGGCGACGGAACTCGCGAACCTGGAAGCCGCACTCGACCTGGCAATGAGCGAGCGTTCTCATTATGAACAGGAGAACCGTGCCCTCATGCGGGAACTGGCGGCCTTGAACGCGCAGCTTTTGGTAACCGAGAGCGCACCGCCGGCCCTCCCCGCGGCGCCTGTCCAGCAACGTAGCAGCCTACCGGCAGACCCTGTGGAAGTGTCCCAAGAGGCTCGGGAGGAGGAGTTGCCCCAACTCGACGCCTGGCAGGAGGACGAGGTACCCGAGGCCTGTCAGTTCCCCGAGTTTCCCACTCCCTCCCCGGCATGGGAAGCCCCGGCCGGAGCCGAAGCTCACGAAGACCAGGCCCCCCTTTCGCACCGGCATACCAGCGTGGCTGCCGACTGGTACCAGTGGAGCGGGGGTGGCGCGCCGAGCGTCCAGCTCGCTTCGTCCGACGACGACTTCTTCCCGGCAGACGACGCCGCCACGGATGGGTGCGGGCTCTTCCTGCTCGCGCCCGGTGCGGACTCCCTCACCTGCCGTTCCCCCGAGGGGGTGGTCCAGTTCCACCGCTCGGTAAACGTGGCAAGCCTCTCGCCGGAGGGGAAGGCGCCGGTGGTCTGCCAGGGGTACATCCTCGCCCTGGCTCTGGAAAAGCGGTTCCAGGTGGCCGTGGCGCTCCATGCCACGCAGGGGGGCCGCAACTGGCTCTACCTTCCCGAACGGCAGCCGGAGCGTCCGGAGGAACTCCCCCAGGCCCTCGACGCAGCCCTGGCCTTTGCCGAAAGCGTCGGGTTACTGATGGAGCAGGTTCCGGTGCAGGACCGCGCGGCAGCGCTGGCCCGCTGCCCGGTGCTCGCTTGCGCCGGGAAAGGGACCTGACCGAAGCGGGATGAGGAAACGGGAATTTCTACCGGAGGGAAAAACAAAAGCGGCCGGGAGTCTGGCCGCTTTGCCGCGCACGGCTCAGTGTCCGTCGCGTTTGAACATGAAATCGCTCCACCTGTCGCCTGGGCGGATCAGCGGTAACTGCGCCTTGCGGATCGGGTCCTTGCCGATCTGCACCCAGCCGTCCGACCTCAGGAAGGCGACGATCTTTTTTTCGCGAATCAGGTACTCCAGCATGTAGGCGGGAACGTCCCGTTCTTCGCCGTTGGTAAAGATAACCGACATAGCCTGCTCCACGTTCTGGCGTTCTAACTCCCACACACCTCCCGCCGCACTATTCCGGAAAACACTACAGTTCCTTCCCCTCTCATTGTAGCCCAGCAGCTTGCGCCCGCTCAACCCCGAACTGCCCGTGCACCGGTTCGTCCAGCGCCCGTATTCCAGCTCGCCCCTCACACCTCGCCGCGGCAGCGCCGGCACCACGAAAAGAGCCCCGCCTGACAGCAGGCGGGGCTCGGGTACAGCGACCCTTCGCAACGTTTAGGGGCGTTCGCGCTGCGGCGGCGTCCAGGCTCCGGTGGTACGGTCGAAGCCGATCAGGTAGGTCATGCTCGGCGTGGTGGTGCCGTAGAGCGGACCGTCGGTGTTGGTGACGAAGGCACGCACGTCTTTGACGAACCTGCCGAACACGCGGTTGGTCGTGGCGTCACCCTGCTGGGACACCGCCTGCGCAGTGGCGCCGGCCGACTGGTTCATCAGGCCGTCATCCAGGAAGTCGATCGAGTCGTAGATGAGACGGCGGGTGAGGGTCCGGGCGTGCAGGAACGCCGAGTTCTCCTTGTAGTTCAGGATGATGTTGAACATGGCCCCCTTGAGCTTGTACACCTGCAGGTTGGTGAGCCCCGGGTTCGCGGTGAGGTAGGTGGGCCAGTTGGCGCTCGTTATCGGGGTACCGGCGGTCACTCCCGTGAGCCCCGCGGAGCGACCGGTAGCGGTGAAGACATAAGAGACGTCCTGCGGGGTCTCCAGGGCCTCGTCGTCGGTCAGGTTGATGCTGATCCCGTAGTTGGCCTCGAGCAGCCTGACCGCCAGGGCCAGGGCGTCGAACATCTGGTCGCGGTTCTCGCGCACGAAGAGGTCCATGAAGTTCGTGGCGTTGAGCGGCGTACCGCGCTCCGAGGTGTGGCAGTTGATGCAGACCTGGTTGTAGCTGTTCTGGGCGAAGGTGGTGTTCTCGAAGGTCAGCGTGTGCCCGGCGGTCATGTGGCAGACCACGCAGGGACCGTTGGCATCCAGGCGTCCCGGTGTGAAATTGGCGCTGAAACCGTTAATCGCCGGGGTACCCAGCCTGCGGTGGGTGCTGGTGACCCCGCCGGTGATGTCCTCGTTGGTGATCAGGCTCTGGCCGTAGGTGCTGGCGGTGATGGCGCCGTACCCGGTGGTCCCCGTGGTTGCCGTAACAGCCGGCAGGACTGCGCCCTGCGAGGTGAAGTTGATGAAGCCGATCTTGCCGTACATGGTCGCCGACGCCGGGAAGTAGTGCGAATCAAACGGAGCGGTGGTCGGGCTGGTCAGCAAGATGGCTGCTCCCGCCCGGGCCCCGGTGCGACCGGCATGGCACGGCACGCAGAGCTGGCTGTCGCCGATGTTGGAAGCGGTGGTGGTGTTGGTGCTTCCCGGGATCCGCTTGCTGACGTTCGCAAAGCGCACGTACGGGGTGGAATAGACCTGGAAGGCGACCCGGGTGTCGCTGGAGAGCCGGCGCCAGCTGTAGTCGGTGTGGCAGGCGTTGCAGCTGATCACCTCTTTTGCCGAACTGTAGGCCCCCAAAAGCGCCGGGGTGATCACCCGCTGGGCGCCGACAGTCATGTAGTAGCGGAATCCGGTCGCGGTGTGGCAGCGGTTGCAGGCGCCGCCGGAGAACTTCATGAACGGTTCTTCGTCGAAGGCCTCGGAGGTGGTGTCACCGTGGCCCGACTGGGCCCACTGGCGGTTCACCGGTAGAAGCGTCGTCACGTCGTGCGGGTTGTGGCAGCCGTTGCAGCTGGACCAGCTGGTGGCGGTCTCGGTCCCCTGGTTCGCGATGGTGTTCACCGGGTTGATCAGGGTGAGGTTCAGGCTCGAGAGCGGGAAGCCGAGGAACGAGGCGGAACGGTTCGCGAAATGCTGCCGCTGGGTGCTCATGGTGACCGTCATGGTGTGGCACTGTGCGGTGCAGACCGAGTCGTTGGGCAGCGGCGGGATCGCCCCGTTTTGCGGGTGCCCGAACTGGGTCGCGTGGTGGCAGTCGTCGCAGCCGGCGCCGCCGGCGGCCGAGGCGTGGGCCGAACGGAGCCAGTCGGTGGCGACCGAGGCGCCGGTCACCCGCGAGGTGGTACCGCTGTGGCAGCCCAGGCAGGACTGCGAGGCCTGGACCTGCGTCGGGGTGGATCCTTCGCGCTTGTCACTGCCGCAGCCCGAAAGGAAGGCGACGAGCGCTACGCACATAAGGGGTGCCAAAAGTCTCAGTTGTTTCATGCGATGAGTCCTCCTTTGTTCCTAGCGATTGGTCTAGTGGCAAGCGCGACAGGTCCTGTCGGTTCTCCTGCTGATATTGCCGCCTTGGAAGTTCTTCGGGTGCGGGTTCACGCGCACGCCCAGGGCCCGGTTGCCGCCGTGGCAGCGCAGGCAGACGTCCCCGTTGGGGTGGCAGGACTGGCAGGTCTGCAGGTTGCGCCGCGCCTCGCGGCTGTGCTCCGAGCTCCAGACCCCGCTGTAGAGCTGGCCGGTGCCGCTCGGAAGGTGCGACCTGATCCGGAAGCTGCCGCGCGGGTAACGCGAGTGGCACTCGTTGCAGAAGCGCTGGTCGTGGCAGCGGTAGCAGGTTTGCGGGTTGTCCAGCGACTTCAAGGGGTGGATCTGGACGAAGTCGCTGCGGTGGCTTCTCGGGATGTAGTCCTGCCCGAAGTTGGCGCGGGTCAGGTCCGCGTTGATGCCGCCCCCCTGGTGGCAGTCCAGGCAGTAGGCCTGGGTGTGGCACTGGGCGCAGTTGTGACCGGCCTTGCTGGCGATGGAGCGGTGCTGGCGCACCCAGTCGGCGTCGTGGTTGAGCGCCACCCCTTCTCCCTTGTGGCAGTCGTTGCACTCGGAGATCTTCATGTCCTGGTACTCTTTGTGGTTCTGCTTTTGCGCCGTGGCCTGTGAGACGTACACCGCAGACAAGAGCACAACGGTGCAGATGAACACCTTGTTCTTCACAGTGGCACCCCCTTTCTAGAAGTCGTAATCGAGCACGAAGCGGCCCGAAATGTTCTTGGTGTAGCGCACGTTGACGTCGTCCTGGATCCGTCCCGAGACCGCCAGGTTCTTGGCCAGCCGGTATTTTCCGGCCAGGTAGTAGCGCCGGGCGTACTCGTCGCCGGTCATGGAGTCGCGCTGGTACACGTCGAAGTCGATGCCGCCTGCCACCTGGGCATTCTTGGTGATGTCGAAGGTGACGTCGGAGATGATCCCGTTGGTCTTGCCGTAATAGCCGTTACGCGCATCGTACTCGACGCTGATCCCCAGGGGTTCGATGGGGCGCAGCACGGTTCCCGCCTGCCAGACGAAAGCGCCGCCCCCCTCGCCGAACTCCTCGCGGGTGATCCCCGCGTACACCGAGACGATCTCGTTGAACCGGTAGTTGACCTTGAGCACCCCCTCCTGGTAGCGGTCCACGGCAAAGACGGAGTAGATGGAGGTGGTGTCGAAGATGGGGTAGCTCTGGAAATACTCGCCGGTGAAGAGCAGGCTCGAGGTGGGGAAGAACTTCACGCCGGCCTGGACCTCGTTGAAGGTCTCGCTCACCAGGTCGTAGCGTGCATTGGCGTAGAGTTGCAGCGAGTTGAAGATCTGCTGGCGGAAGTTGCCGCCCAACTGGTCCCGGGAGTTGTCGCCGTTGTCCCACTTCCTGAACCAGCTGATCTCGGCGTCGGTCTTTTTGAAGCCGGCCAGGTAGGCGGCGAGGCCGAACGCGGTGTTGGCCGGGTCCCCGGTCTCGCCGCCGAAGCCGAACAGCACGTCGCGCCCCCCCAGGACCGTGAAGGCCACCGGCCCCACGTTGCGCAGGTCGACCTGGACGCCGTCGATGATGGCGCTCCCCGCCGCGAGGTTCACGAACTGGCGCCCCAGACGGAAGTCGACCTTGTCGTAGAGGTCACGGTACTCCCCGTAGAGGTAGTAGAGCCGACCGTTGAGCCCCTCTCCCGTACCGAAGTCCTGGCCGATTCTGCCGTACCCCTGCAGCGAGAACTTGCCGGCCGGATCGATGTTGGTGATGGATAGCCGCAGATACTCGTCCAGTTCGTTCTGACGCCGGTCGCTGGTGAAGCCGCTGGCACCGGTCAAAAACTGGGTGGAGCTTCTGCCGTGGATATCCGCCGCCCAGCTCGCGGTAGCGCTCAGCAGGGACATGCAGAGAAGCAATCGAGACACCCCTTTGATCACCATTAATGTAACCTCCTTTCCTAAAACGCTGATTGCAGCTTGCCAACGCCCAACGCTCAACTTGCGGATGTGGGTCACCTCCCCCGAGAAAAGGTATGCAGCTTCTGGTGCAACCGGCTCGCCGGCTGGCATTGCCCGGACACCCGCAGTCACAAGCTGCGACGCGCAAAGTTGCGCGACGACACCCGGCGGGACCTGGTACCGAAAAGACGGTTAGTTGTCGACAGGGGGAAATTCGTGGTACTGCAGAGAGGTGTCAGTTACAGCGTCAGACCCAACAGCATCCGACCCCTCCTCTCACTGGACAATCACATTAGCTCATTTTTATTGGCAGTTTCTTATTTACCAGCTAATTATGATTTAGCAAGAGTAAGCTGCGTTTTTTCGAAGAATAGTCCGACCTCGGGAGATGGGGAGACGAGAAAGCTGGAAGGCGCGGCAACGTCGCAAGGGGGGCTTAGCTGTCTGTCTTTCGGGAGCTTGCGGAAGCGAGTACGAGCGCGTAAAGGGTGAACCGAGGCGGGCGACGAGGTGTCGGTGCCGGTTCGCAGTAGGGCGGGATGGCAGCGGGATCAGGAAGTGTGGGGCCGGTGGAGTACCGTGGAAAGGCGCTGAGCCTCGACGGCGCGCTCGCTCGGGCTCCAGGAAAGCTCACGGGACATGAGGTCCAGCACCGCCGGTACGGCCTCGAGTGCTGCGGCCTGGTCCAAAAGGCCCAAAGGAATCCGGCGCAGCAGGAAATCCGCGCCGTGCCGGACCATCTCGTGGCGCACCGCGTAGACCACCTCCCCCTTGAGGTAGGGGTGGTGCGCGACCAGCCGTTCGGCCAAGGCGCCCCGGCAGCAGGCAAGGACCCGCCCCGCCTCTCCACCGTAGTTGCGGCTTAGGTGCGCGGCCTGTTCCGGCTCCAGGTGGAACTCGCGCGCGAGCTCGTCGGCCAGCGTATCGTGGAACCCGTCCGCCCCCCACAAGGGGATCCGGTCGCTGTGGCACCCCTTCCCTGGCGCAAGCTGGGCCACGCGCAGCGCCGCGTCCACCGCGTCCTGGGCCATCCGGCGGTAGGTGGTCCACTTGCCGCCGGCGATGCTGACCAGTCCGGTACCGGAGACGTTCACCACGTGATCGCGGGCCAGCCGTGCGGTGTCGTGTGCCGCGGGATCCTGCACCAAGGGCCTCAGCCCGCACCAGGCGGCCGTGATGTCGGAGGGGGCGACCTCGAGGTTGAAGTAGCGCTTCAGGTGCCGCACCAGGTAGTCGATGTCGCCAGGGGAGGCCTGGGGGTCGGGCTCGAGGCGGGCCGGGTTGTCGGTGGTGCCGACCAGACATCCCCCCAGCCAGGGGAGGATGAAGAGGACCCGGCCGTCCTCGGTGCGCGGGATGGTGATCCCCGCCCCGGCCGGGGCAAAGGAGGCCGGGAGCACGAGGTGGCTTCCGGAACTCACCGCAAGCAGCGGTTCCTGCCGCGGGTCGTCCAGGCGGCGCACCAGGTCGCTCCAGGGCCCGGTGGCGTTCACCACGCAGCGCGCCCGGATCTCGAAGGAGTCCCCCTCGATCCCGTCGCGGACCAGGGCACCCGCCACCCGCCCCTCACGGTGCAGCAGCTCCTGCACCTCCAGGTAGTTCAGGACCAGCGCACTCTGTTGTCGTGCCGTGAGCGCGAGGGCCAGGTTCATCCGGGCGTCGTTGAACTGGCCGTCGTAGTAGAGAACACCCCCCTTGAGCCCTTGGCTGCGGATCATGGGGAAGCGCCGCAGCAGCTCCCTGGCGCGCAAAAACCTGCTGTGCCCCAGGCCGAGCCTGCCGGCCAGGAGGTCGTAGAGCTTGAGACCGAACCAGACGTAGGGGACCTCCAGGGTACCGTAGAGCGGGGTGACCAGGGGGAGCCGGTGGCAGAGGTGCGGAGCCAGCCTGAGCAGGATTCCGCGCTCGTGCAGCCCCTCGCGCACCAGGTTGAACTGCACCCGGTCCAGGTGGGTGAGCGCAGCCTCGAGGTAGCGCACCCCGCCGTGCACCAGCTTGGTGCTGCGGCCGCTGGTACCCGAGGCGAAGTCCTCGCGCTCGACAAGCGCCACCCGCAGCCCGCGGCTCGCGGCATCGAGGGCCACGCCGCAACCGGTGGCTCCCCCCCCCACCACCAAAAGGTCGAACTCCCCGCCGCGCTTGAGGCTTTCCAGATCGGTCTCGCGTCTCACCACGTCTTGTCTCCACTCATGCCGGCAAACTCCGCCCGGCGGCACCGGCAACGGCCCAGAAAATGAGGCTCTCGGGGTAGCTCATCGGCAATTCCTTACTAAAGTTTGAACCCCATTGACCGATGACTACCAATGAGTCGCTGCGCTCGTTCGCCACCCCTCAAACTGCCGCTGCGGTTGCGCCCGCGCCCGCCCATCCGTCCCCGATCCGTTGCCTGCGCTGCTGCGCCCTTGGCAATCAGGTCCGACAAGACGGGTGTGCTTCGTGCCGAGTCCCCGCGGCAAGGTCATACGTTTTCCCGGGAAGGTCCATGCCCCCTTTGAAGATGAACAACCTGAGCTTCCCGTCGCCGGTCAGGACCATCGCGATTTTGCTGGTGGTGCTCTTTGCCATCGAGACGACGATCATGTACCTGCTCCCCTGGCTGGTGCCGATCCGCAACCCCTACCTGGAGAACCTGGCCGACGCCACCCTGCTGACCGCCCTGTTCACCCCCATCCTGTACCGCAAGGTTTTCCACCCCTTCCGTAGGGTAGCCGCCATGCAGAAATCACTCACCGACCGGATCCTGGCCGGGGTGGTGGACGGCGTGATCATCTTCGACGAGGCAGGAACCATCCACGCCTTCAACGCCGCCGCCGAGGCGATCTTCGGCTACCCCGCCGACCAGCTCCCCGGCGGGAAACTGCGGGGGCTCCTGGACCCGGTCCAGTTCGCCGCGGTGCTGGGGACCGGCACGGTGCCGCGTCCGGGAAAGGGGACCGCCACGCTGGAGGCGACGGGCCGGCACCGCAACGGCACGCCGCTTGCGCTGGAGGTCTCGCTGAGCCAGGTAGACTGGAATGGGAGCCGGATGTGGTTCGCCATCATCAGGGACATCAGCGCCCGCAAAGAGGGCGAAGAACAGATGAAGCACGCCCTGTCCCTCCTGAATGCCACCCTCGAGTCCACCGCCGACGGCATCATCGTGCGCGACCTTACCGGCAGGTCGGTGATCGCCAACCGCAGGTTCGCCGAGATGTGGCGCATACCGGAGGATCTTCTCGCCAGCGGGGACGACCGCATCATGCGCGACTACGTGCTGGACCAGCTGAAGGACCCGCACCACTTTCTCGAGATCACCGAACAACAGCGCAGGGAGCCGCAGCAGGAATCCATGGACATCCTCGCCTTTCGGGACGGCAGGGTCTTCGAGCGGGTCGCCACCCCCCAGGTCGTCGAAGGGAACATCGTGGGACGGGTCATCAACTTCCGGGACATCACCGAGCAGAAGAACCTGGAGAACCAACTGCGCCATGCCCAGAAGATGGAGGCGCTCGGTACGCTCGCCGGGGGGGTGGCGCACGACTTCAACAACATCCTCACCGTCATCATGGGGTACTGCAACCTGACCGCGCAGCAGCTGGACCGGGACACCCCCGTGAGGCAGAACCTGAACCAGATCATGGCCGCCTCGGAACGCGCCGCCGCCCTCACCAACAGCCTTCTGGCCTACAGCCGCAAGCAGGCCATCACCCCGAGGCCGCTCGACTTGAACCAGTGCGTCCACAAGGTGGAGAAGTTCCTGGCCCGGCTGATCGGCGAACAGATCGAGCTGGTCGCCAGGCTCGGGGCCGAGCGGATCACGGTGTTCGCCGACTCGACCCAGCTCGAACAGGTCCTCATGAACCTGGCCGCCAACGCGCGCGACGCCATGGAGCGCCGGGGCTGCCTGATCATCAGCACCGGGCGGATCCACATCGACCAGGAGTTCGTCAGGATGCACGGCTACGGAAAACCCGGTGATTTCGCAGTGTTGAGCGTCTCGGACACCGGAAGCGGCATGAACGAAGCGGTGCGCGAGAAGATCTTCGAGCCCTTCTTCACCACCAAGGAGATGGGGCACGGCACCGGACTGGGGCTCTCCATCGTCTATGGCATCGTGAAGCAGCATAACGGCTACATCAACGTCTACAGCGAGCCCGGGCACGGCACCACCTTCAACATCTACCTCCCGGTCTGCGGCGAGCCCGAAGCGACCCCGGCGCCGGACCTGGAGGCGATCATCGGCGGCACCGAGACCATCCTTCTGGCCGAGGACGACCTGAGCGTCCGTTCCCTGGTGCGCAGCGTGCTGGCGGCCCAGGGGTACCGGGTGATCGAGGCGGCCGACGGCGCCGAGGCGGTCGCCCTGTTCCGCGAGCACGAGGAGGAGATCGACCTGGCGATCCTGGACGTGGTGATGCCGAAACTGAACGGCAGGGAGACCTACAACGAGATCCTCGCCCGCAAGCCCCGCACCAGGGCCATCTTCATCAGCGGCTACACCGCAGACATCATGGACAAAAACGGGTTGGCCGACCACGGCCTGCACCTGGTGAACAAGCCCCTGCTCCCCAGCCAGCTCCTCTCGAAGATCCGCGAAGTGTTACAGGCCAGTTGAACCGTCCTCCCATCCCAGCGATAGCCTGACCGCCCTCCCCCAGCCGCGGTAGAGTCGCTCACGGACCTGGTCCGTCAGCCGCGGCACAAATTCCCGCTCCAGCTCCCAATGTTCCCCCACCCGCTGCGGGTCCAAGACCCCGGCACCGATGCCGGCCAAAAGCGCGGCCCCCAGCGAGGTCCCCTCGGTCGAGCGCGGTCGCACCACCGGCGCGTTCAGGAGGTCGGCCTGCAGCTCCAACAGGAGGTTGTTGGCGGCGGCCCCGCCGTCGGCGCGCAGCTCACGCAGGGTAAGCCCGCTCGAGCGCTCCATGGCCCGGATGGCGTCCACGGTCTGGAAGGCGATCGCCTCGAGGGCGGCGCGTGCCAGGTGGCCGGCACTGCTCCCCCGGGTAAGCCCGGCGATCACCCCGCGCGCCTGCGGGTCCCAGTACGGCGTCCCCAGCCCCGAGAGCGCCGGCACGAAGTAGACGCCGCCGCTGTCTGGCACGCTGCGCGCCAGCGCCTCCACCTCGGAGGGGCTCGCTACGATCCCCAGCCCCTCGACCAGCCACTGCACCGCGGCGCCGGCGATGAAGATGGACCCCTCCTGCGCGTAGCAGACCGGCTCCCCGGGGAGTTGCCAGGCGATGGTGGTGAGTACCCCCTCGCCGGGTGTGCTGCAGGCGCCGCAGTTCAGGACCACGAAGGCGCCGGTACCGTAGGTGACCTTGGCGAGCCCCGGCTGAAAGCACCCCTGACCGAAGAGCGCGGCCTGCTGGTCGCCGGCCACCCCGGTGATCGGGATCTCGGCCCCGAGAAGAGGGGCGTCGCTGTGCCCGAAACAGGCGGTGCTCGGGAGCACGTCCGGTAGCAGGGGGCGCGGCACGTCGAACAGCTCGAGGAGCTCGTCGTCCCAGGAAAGGGCCTTGATGTCGAAGAGGAGCGTGCGGCTTGCGTTGGAGAGGTCGGTGACGTGGGAGCGCCCGCCGGTGAGCCGGTAGATGAGCCAGGAGTCGACGGTGCCGAAGCAGATCTCGCCTGCGAGCGCCCGTTCGCGCACCCCCGGGAGGTTGGCGAGCAGCCAGTTCAGCTTGCTTGCCGAGAAGTAGGGATCGAGCAACAGCCCGGTCTTTTGCCGGACCAGCGCTTCGTGCCCCGCCTCGCGCAGCTGCGTGGTCAGGGGGGCCGTGCGCCGGTCCTGCCAGACGATAGCGCGGTGCAGGGGGCGCCCGGTGGACCTCTCCCAGATGACCGTGGTCTCGCGCTGGTTGGTGATGCCGATGCCGGCCACCTGCGTGGCACTGAGCGAGCTCTCGTCCAGGACCTGCCTCAGGCAGTCGAGGACCCCCTGCCAGATCTCCTCCGCGTCGTGCTCCACCCAGCCGGGCTGCGGGAAATGCTGGGTGAGCGGGCGCCCGGCATTCCTCAGTGGCACGCCCCGTTCCGTATAGAGCGTGACTCTGCTGCTGGTCGTCCCTTGGTCGATGGAAATGAGGTAGGCCATGGTCCCCCCTTTGCCCCGGTTCGGCATCCGGCGCCGGACGCACGAGCCGGTGTGCGGTCGCGATCGGGCCGAGCATAGCGAAAGTACCAGGAGAGTCAAGGGGTTTGTGCGGATCCGGCACCGGCTAAGCGGCATGGTGCAGGGCGGGGAGAAACGGCTGAGGTCGCGAGAGGTTGCCAGGTGTGCGGCAGGGAAGGGAGCCGGTGGGGAGAGGTAAAAGGGATTACTTCCTACCCTGCGCGAGGTCGGCCCAGCGCCTGCCAGGCCCGGCGTAGGGGCGTTCCAGGTAGCGGATCTGGTCGAAGCCGATGCGCACCCACCCTTCGGAGCGACAAAAGGCGACGATCTTCTCTTCCCTGATCAGTGCGTCGAGGTCGGTCGCCTGGACCAGACCCGTCTCGCCACTGGTAAAGACGACCCGCAGGATCATAACGGCTACTCCGCTCTGTCAATCGTGCAACTGAACAAGGGTAGCAGATTCCTTTCCTGCGACAAGGAGCTCACCGTCCGTGTCAATCGTGCTACTCGAAGTGCCAGATGAACCGGGTGCCGATCCGCTCTTCCTGCTGGTGCAGCCCGGTCACCGTGCCCGGCACGAGCCCCTGGTCGTAGTAGAGGGTGAGGTCGGCGCGCCGCCCCAGGTGCACCCCCATCTCGCCGGTCCAGGCGGGTGTCTCGCGCAGCGAGCGCACCAGGTCGTAGTCCTGCCGGCTCCCCAGGCTCTGCCCCGAGTAGCTGCCGGAGCGCTGGTAGGAGTAGACCGGGAGCTTGGCGGCCGCGGAGAGGTAGAGGGTGTCGGCCAGGGAGAGGCGCCAGCCTGCCAGGGCATGCACCTTGTGGATCTCCTCCGCCGCACCACCCTGCAGGTCCCGCTCCAGGGCCCGGTACCCAAGGCCGAGCTCCGGCTCCAGGGTGAGCGTCCCCGCCGGCTGGTACTTCACCCCGGCCGTGGTCAAGAGGCGCTCCGGGTCGAAAAAGCGGGCTGTGGCCAGCGGCGCCGACAATACCGGCGTGTCGAGCCCGGCAGCGAAGAGCGGCAGCGGAGCAACCAGCACAATGGCACAGACCAGGATCTTTATCATGGCCGCATTCTAACTAAAAAAAGCGAGATTGTCACAGCCAGAACTGCAGAAGCTATCAGTGCAGGGGAAATGCTCCGACAGAGCAACTAGACCGGAGGCGTGCAGACAAAAAAAACCTCCGGGAGCACTGCAGCAAACCGCGAATGGTTTCTGGCAGGTACCGGAGGTAGAATCGGCCCGAGAGCCGGTAGCTACTGGAACTTCACCTTGTACTTGGTCACCAGGTCGTACTGGGCCTGCTGAATCGGCGAGTCACGCACGATCTTGCGCCACTCGGTGGAGAACTCCGGCCCGGTCTCCTTGTTGGTGCAGATGAGCTTCTTGGAACTGGAATAGTAGCGCTTGGCAGCGCCGCGGTACTGCTTGTTGTTCTTCACCTCGTAGTCCATCTGGTACTCTGCCGCCTTTCCTTCCTTGGCGATCCTTTCCTTGCACCCCGGATACTTGGCAATCAGGTTGTTGACGTACCCTGCCCCTTCCGGGGTGAGTACGTAGCGCTCAGTCCAGCTCACCACCCCCCCCTGGGACTTGATGCTCGAGACGTCGTAGTAGCCGGCGCTGATGGCGTTGTCGGTATAGCTGTTTTGGTCCCACTTCTCGGCGGCCTGGCCGGATACGGCCACCAGCAACAGGCCGGCCAGCGCTCCACAAAGCAATCCTTTTTTCATGATGTCTCCTTTTAACGGGGGCCCACAGGACCCTGCGTCGACGGTTCTTAACCGCAATCCAGATGACCATACTATTGAGACAGTTACCCGGGGAGCCAAGCTCCCCTTGGGAGCTGCAGTTTTTAAAAAAGGGCCGGCGTCATGATAACGCCGGCCCATTGCAGGTCCAAGTGGAGAGGCCAAGGCCTCTCCTCCCAAAGCCAGCTTAGTAGGTTACTTTACGCAGAACCTTGCGGATCTGACGGTGGTCGCCACCGCCCTGGGAAGCGCTGTGGTCTTCGCAGCCGCCCCAGTTGTCGAACACGGTGGTGGTGCCATCCGGGCCTTTCTGCCCTGCCTGGATGTTGTCGGTCACTGCCGGGACGAACGGTTGACCGATCTTGCCGTTTGCGGAGTTGTTCCTGGACTCAGCAAGTGCACCAGCGGGTCCCACGGTGTAGCACCCCATGGCCTGGGCGCCGAAGTCGTACTGGCCGGGGATCGGCTGGACGGATTTCTGTTCCCAGTTCAGGTCGTTGCTGACGCCGCCGGTCACGTACTGGTAGGAACCGGTAGAGATCGGGTTGACGCCCTTGGTGACCGTGGTGCTGTAGGCCGGGCTGGACGGTACGGTCTTGCCGTCGATGGTGGTGACGTTGGCAGCGGGGGTACCCGCGACGACGCCGCGTACCGGCAGCAGGGTGAAGGTTTGACCGGTCATGTTGCCGAACTTGATGCCGTCGCGGTTGCCGGAGTAGGAGTTGAAGGTCGTCAGGGTACCGCCGGTGAAGCCGCCCCTGGTGCCCGGTACGTACATCACGTTGCCCAGACCCGGCAGGAAGCGCTGGTGCTTGGAGGTGTTGCCCATGCCGTCGGTGTAGGTGGTCTGCTTGGCGCCGTGGATGCCGCCGAAGATGTTGGCAGCGGAGATACCGGAGTTGTGGCAGTTCGCGCACTGGATGCCGAAGGCGTTGCTGAAGGTCGCGCTCTGCTTGCCGTAGGTCGAAGAGTTGGTCTGGGTCACGATGGAGCGCAGACGGGCTTCGCCGGTCATGTTGCCGAAGATGGTGTTCTGCGGACCGTTGCAGCGGTTGGTCTGCGAGTACTCGCCGATGTGGTTGATGCCGGCAAGACCGGTAGCGCCGGGGACGCCATAGGTGGCGAAGGCGTGGCAGTTGTAGCAGACCAGGTACGGGTTAGTGCCGTAGCCGAGGACTGCGGCGGTTGCGCTGGTGCTGGTTTTGACGCCCATGTGGCGGGCATCGGTACCGACGTTGTTGCGCAGCAGGTACTCGTTGTCGGAGCCGTGGGCGCCGATCGCGGTTTTGTAATAGCGGGTGATGCCCGCCTGGCCGCCGGAAGCTGCCCAGTAGTTGGCGGACAGGTTCTGGAAGGCCTGGGAACCGCGCGCCGCGAACTGGCCTACGGTGTGGCAGTCGGCGCAGTGCAGGGTGGAGTCGTCGCCCAGGGTGCTGCCGCCGTTGCGAGCGCCGGCCTCACCGGCCGCGTCGGCCAGGGTCACGTAGTCGGACTGGAACTTGCCGGCGTCGTAAATGGTGCTGCGTGCCCCCGGCAGGGTGGCCGAGGAGTTGGCGTTGAAGGTGGCCGGGTTGTTAATCTGACGGGCGACGGCAGCACGGGTACGGCCGGAGTAGCGCTTGCCGAGTACCGCATGGTGCGACGGGTTCGCGGTGTTGAACTGGCCCGCTGCGTCGACGACGGCCGGACGCTCCATCTTGTCGTACTGGTTCGAGATGGTATCGCCGAACGGGTTGATGGCCGAAGCGGTTTTGCCGGTGGCGTTCAGGCGCTTGGTGTTGATCGCGGTCTGCAGGGCCTGGCTGACCGGAGAGACTGCACCGTCAGCGTCGTGGCAGGAGAGGCAGAAGTTGTCCAGAGTGCTGAAGCTCGGGTTCTCCGGATCCCAGACCATGTCTGCGTCGGTGTCCGCGTTACGGAGGTGGATCTTGTTGTCGGCCAGGTGCTTGGTGGCGTCGGTCATGACTTCACCGTTGGCGACGGTACCTTCCAGGTGGCAGGCAACGCAGTGTGCATCGTTGAGCGTCACGCCGGTTACGTGGTGCGACCACTTCTGGAATTCGTCGGTGATGATACGAACGCCGTTGTTGTCGTTCACGTAGGGACCGTTGGCGTCGCTCAGGTTCTGCGCGACGGAGTGGCAGGAGACGCAGCCGCCGCCCGCGAAGGTCTTCACGTTATGCGGGTTGTGGCAGTTGCCGCAGGCGTTCTGGGTGTACACCGACATGTCGAGGGTGTGGATCGGCGGCGGTACACTGCCATGGCAGTCCCAGCAGCGGCCGCTGGCGGCCGGGTTCGGGTCGTTGTGCGAGGTACCGTGGCAGCCGGCGCAGCCGACATCGTCCGAACCATTTTTCGTGTTCAGCGTGTAGTTGTGGGTGGTGTAGTGGCCGGACTGCTTGAAGTTGGCGCCCAGGTTCTGGCCGTCCTTGTCCAGGGTGGTCTCGTGGCACTGGATGCAGGCGACGTCCTTGGCCTTCTCCTGCGGGTAGTACATCTTGATCGGGTTGCCGAGCTGGGTAGTGTGGTTGGAGGAGATGTCCACGCCGATGGCGAAGCCCTCGTACTGGACCGTGCTCCCCACAAAGGCCTTGACGGCCAGGGTCACCTTGCCCGGATAGATGCCGCTTACCATGGCGCTCGACACGTTGCCGAACACCCCGCGCACCACCGGAATCGCCTTGCCGTCGGATCCGGTACCGGTCACGGTGACCTGAACCTGGGTGATCCCCGCCGGCAGGCCAGCGGCTGCCTTCGGAGCAACCTTGCCCGCTGCGCCCTGTTTGAAGGCGAGCTTCGCGGAGACGCCGCCCGGGTCGTTGTTGCCACCAAGACCGAGCCTGTTGGCGCCACAGCCCGCCAGGGCGACGATGAGCAGGGCATACAGCACGACCTGCATTCTACTCCCCATACTGTGTTTCATCTGTTCTCCTCCTTGTTGTAGTTCCACCCTGTTGCCTTCCTGTGTTCCTCAACCGTCATCTACAAAGAAATCTGTGCAGCTATGGTGTGAAGCTCAAGGCACCCGAGGGCGCCAGAGTCGTCATTGTCCGATCCCCCCCACGCCGCCGGTCGCCTCGCTGGTCGACCAGGCCCCGATTCTCAGGGTCAGGTCGGCTCCGTCCAGCAGGAACAGGCTCATGGTGGCGCCGGGAGCGGCGTTCAAAAGACTGAAATCGTACCCGGTAAGCACCGGTGCGATGGCGTAGTAACCGCTGGGGATCCCCGCCAGGCTGAAGTTGCCGTCCCTGTCGCTCACCGTCTGGAAGGTGCTGCCGCTGGTCCCCGCGGCGACGCCGGCGTTGTTCAGGGTGACCAGGGTGAGCGCCACCCTCGGCAGTGCCGCGTTGTCAGTGTGCATCTTGACACTCCCGGAGACCGTATAGGCCGGGATGTCGGCCTGGAAATCGGTCTGGGAATAGTTGGTGCTGGTGGAGAGCTGCGCCGTCTTCGAAGAGGCATCGAAGATAACCGCGCTGCCGGTTGCGGCGTTCATGCGGGACGGCGTCACGGTGTAGACGGCGTTGGTGAGCCCGGTCACCTGGTAGCGCCCGTTGCCGTCGGTCACGGCGGTCTTGCCGCTGGTGAACCCCGAGCGGACGACGCTCACGGTGACGCCGGCAAGTCCCGCCCCGTTGGAGCCAAGGACCGTGCCGAAGATGCTGTAGGGGAGCGCGCTGCGGAATACCGGTCCCGCGACGTCAGAGCCGGTTACCCCGACCTGGCCGACCGCCGGCTGGAAGCTGTAGCCGTCCTTGAGCGCCCTGACCGTGTAGCTCCCCCTGGGTAGGCCGGCGATCCGGTAGGCTCCCGCCGCGTCGGTCTGGACACTGCCGAAGCTCAGGTTCCCGGTGGCGGCATCCACCACGCTCACCTGCACGTTGGCGAAGGGGAGGTTGTTGAGGGTAGCGCTTCCGAAGACCGCGAAGGTGGCAAAGTCGCTGTTCAGGTTGTAGGTCGTGGTCCCTCCGGTTTCCACGACGCTCAGCTGGCCGTTACTGGCAAGGGCGAGCTGTGCGTGGTCGAACATCCCGTCGAGCCCGGTGCCGTCGATCTTGTAGGCCCCGGAGATCGGGTCGACGCTGGTCGCCACGCCGTACTTGGCGAGGAGCGCGGTCAGGGTGGCGCGCACGTCGGTGAGGGCCTGCCCCAGACTCCCCGCGATCCCCTGCAGGGACTGGGTGCTGGCGTTCTGGTAGACCGTCGCCAGGTCGGCGCTGCCGGCCGCCTTGGCGACCACCAGGTTCGCCAGCGGGTTCAGGTTCGCGGTCCCCGCTGCGGGGGCGAAAGAGTAGAGCGCACTCCCGCCGCTGTCCGGCGTCACCTTGAGGATGAAGGGTGCGGAAAGCCCGCTCACGTCGAAGCTGTAGCCGCCGTTCACATCGGTTTTCTTGCTGAGCTCCTGGTGCCCGGCCGCGTCCTTCAGGGTGACCGTCCCCTTGAGGGCGGCACCGGTTGCGGCCACGCCGGAAACCGTCGGGGCCGGCTGGGCGCCGGTGCCGCCTCCGCCGCCGCATCCGCAGACGGAGACAAGGGCAAAAAGGAGTGTCGCAAAAAGGGTGGTTCTCATGGTTCGGTGCTTCCTTTGAGGCCCAAGGCCTCGCTGTGCCGCGTTTCATGCGTACGCCCCGGCCCTCCTTGCGGGAGAGCCGGGGCCTCGTTGTTGCTAGTTCCAGGACTTGGCGTTCGGGCTGTTGTGGCAGCTTACGTTGGCGCAGGTCTTGGCGGTCTTGTCGAGCACGCCGCCCCAGGCGTTCAGGTTGACGGTGTCGATCGGGCGGTAGCCGTTGGCGGTCGGGAAGTTCGGGTTCGCCAGGTACCTGAAGTGCTGGTCAGCCGTGAGCGTGTGGCAGCTCTGGCAGGTGATCGGCAGGCCCGGGAAGAAGGCGTGGTTTGCCGGGTTAAGATGGAAGTCATGCTGCCCCGAATAGTAGCTGTTGAACTGCGGCGTGGCGGGCGGCCTGACACCGGTCACCACGTTCAACGGACTCTGCTCGTGGCAGGCGTCGCAGTTCTGGGTCACGTCGATGGGGGTGAAGGCATTCACGTCCCACTTGGGCGTGCTGCCGCCGTGGCAGCGCACGTTGGAGCAGGTCTTGGTGCTCCGGTCGTAGTTGAAGGAGGCACCCTTCGCCCAGTAGCTCGCCGAGGAGATGTCGAAGAAACCGTTGGCGTGGCGCGGGTTGCCCAGAAGCGATACCGGGTCGGCACCGCCGCCGGAGTGGCAGGCCTCGCAGGTGAGCCCCGGGATCTTGCTCGCGTTCGTATGCACGCCGTGGATCCCGCTAGTCGGCTTGTTGTTGGTGAAGGCGGACAGGGTCACGGTGTAGGCGTGCGCGCTGTCGGTCACCTGGGTCTGGCCGTCGTGGCAGGAGACGCAGCCGGTGCGGTTGTTCGCGTTGGCCAGGCTCTGGAAGTGGCACTTGATGCCGGACAGCGAGCCGGACATGCAGTTAGGTGCGCTGTACTGGGCGCCCGTGCCGCCATCGAGGGCGGTGCCGTGGCAGCCGGTGCAGTCGTTCCCCACGTTGCCCTGCGCCATGATGGAGTGCGAGGTCTGGTTCGGCACCCCGCCAGGGGTCATGTTGTTGACGGCGATGGTCCGATTGGAGAGCCAGGGGGTCGGGTGCGGCACGTGCTGCTTGGTGTGGCAGGTCTCGCAGCCGTTGGCGAAACCGGTGGACCCGGTAAGTTGGACGTCGAACCGGCCGGTGTTACGGTCGGCGTGGCACTTGGCGCACTCGGCGAGCCCGAGCCCCACGTGACCGGCGGAGACGCCGGCGGCGTCGGGACCGTGCTGGGCTGCGGCGAGGTAGGCGCTCCCGGTCTGGTGCCCGTCCGGCGGGGTCACCTGACCGCCGTGGCACATGGTGTTGTTGTAGCAGTCCGGCGTCGGCGCATTCGGGCTCCCGGCCGCCTTGGTCGAGGTGATGATCCCGTAGCGGAAGTTGCTGCCGTTTGCGTGGCACAGCGCGCAGACCGCGGCATTGGTCGAGCTCGCCAGGCCGTGGTCGATGTTGCCGGTGTTCCAGGGCTTGGCCGGATGCGGCGCGCCGGAGTTGTGGCAGCTCGCATTGTTGGTAGAGCAGGAGGTCTGGGTCTTGCCGGCAGCGGCCTGGGTCCCCAGGCTGTGGCACCGTGCGCAGAAGGCGAAGCCCCCCGCAGCCATGGCGCCCAGCTTGCCGTGGTACATCGCGTTGCTGCCCCAGCCGTCCGGGTGTCCGATCTTGGTGGCGTGGCACTGCAGGCCGTTGGGAAGCTGCGCGGAGAAGCAGCTCACCTTCGAGATGCCGCCCAGGAGGTCCTTGCCGTGGCACTGGGCGCACGCGGTGCCGGTCTCGGCGACCTTCGCCGCCGCCTCGGCGGGGAGGATCCCTTTCAGGTTGGCCGCCACGCTCCAGTGCTGCTCAAGCCAGTTGGCGGCGTGTTTACCTGAGTTGTCGACCAGGCCGGTGGCCGAGTTGCCGTTGCCGTTGCTGCAGGCGCACAGCGCGCCCGCCAGACACAGCAGGGTTAGGTTCTTGATCCATGATCTCATATCGGGCACCTCTCCTATCGGTGGCAGACTACGCAACGTTCGTTGTTGGCCCGGCCATGGCAGCGGTGGCAGCTTGCCGGATCCAGCTTCCCTTCGATCTTGTGCAGGGTGAGGTAATCGCCCCGGTGCGGCATGACGCGGTCCGGACGGCTGCCGTTTTTCACGCTCGGCTTGATCTCGGTCTGGTTGGTGTGGCAGTCGGCGCAGAAGGAGACCTTGTGGCAGGTGGCACACAGGACGTCGTCGGAGCCGGCATAGAAGCGGTGGTTCGTGATGAAGGAGCGGCTGTGGTTGAAGGCCGCGTACTGTTTCAGGGTCCCCTTCTGCTGGTCCTCATGGCACTCGGTGCAGCTCACCGGGCCGCTGGCCAGCTCCTCGGGATGGTTCGCGGGAAGGTTGGGAAGCGCCTTGATCTGGGCGCAGGCCGCCAGGGCGAAGAGCAGCGCCACGAGCGCCAAGAGGGTTAAGGACTGGGACGACGGTCTCATTTAGTGTCTCCTTTTCCAGCGAGTTTCATGGAATAGTTCAGGCGTATCAGCCCCTTGAGCTCGTCGGTGTTCTGCGGGTTGCTGCCGTAGCTCAAATCGCCCGAGAGAGCCAGGTTGGGGGTCAGGTGGTATCCCAGCGAGCCGTAGAGCTCCAGGGCGTTCTTCTTGCCGTCGATCTCGCGCTTGAACAGGTAGTCGATCACGTCCAGGGAGGCGAAGTAGCTCTTGGTGTCGCGCATGGCCCAGGCCCTGAGTTCGTGGAAGGAGCCCGAGGCGTCCAAGGTGGGGAGCACCGCAAAGTCGGCGCTGGAGCGCAGGTAGTGGTAGCCCGCCCCGGTTCTCACGGCCAGGTCGGAGAGCGTGCAGCGCAATTCGGCGCCCAGGCGGTCCGCCTTGCCGATCTCGCGGGTGTAGTGCTTGTAGTCGCCGGTAAGCTCGAATTTCGGGTTCAGCTGGTAGCTCGCGCTGCCACCGAAGGTGCGCGACTGCTGGTTCAGGTTGTTCCCCGAGAGCATGCTCGGCATCGCCGCGAACAGCGCCGAGGAGTAGAAGAGGTCGCGGTCCTGGTAGTCGTTGAACTCGCCGGTCACCGTCAGGTCCTTGAGCGGCTTCACGGTCAGCAGGTACCCCTGCTCGGCCCAGCGGCTGGTCTCGGTGTTGATGCTGGCGCGGGCCATGAGGGCCACCTTGGCGAAGGGGGAGTACCAGAGGTCGGCGCCGATCACCCGGTGCGAACCGAAGCGCCCCGCCAGGTTCGGGTCCGCCATGGTGGGGGCGACCGTCTCGTAGACGCCGGCCAAGCCGATCTCGAACATCCCGCCGTAGCGGTAGTTGACCCGGCCGCCGAAGATGCCGTCACCCTTGCCGTCGCTCGAGGTCCCCGGGATGCGCACGTTGTGCACCGTGGCGCCGCCGAAGGCAGAAACCCCGAAGCCGTAGGGGAGGTCGCTGCGCACGCTCACGCCGTCCACCTGCTCGTTGAGGATCCCTTCGTGCACAAAGAAGCGGCCGGCGCGGGCCTGGGCGTTGGCGGCACCGAAGCGGTACTGCAGGTAGCCGTAGGTGAGGCTGCCGTCGACCTGGTTCTCGTTGAAGCTCTTGTCGGCGAGGTCGGCGCGCCCCCAGCCCAGGACGTGCGCCGAGAGCTTGCCGTCGGCCAACTTGTCGGCATCGAGCCCCAGGAACACGGTCGCCGGAAGCAGGGTGCTTTTGGCGACGCCGGGGCGGGAATCCTGCGAGAAGCGCAACAGCGTGGTCGTATCGACCAGGCTGTCGGCCGCGTAGGCTGCGGCGGGCAGGGCCGCGAGTGAGAGGGACGCCAACAAACGGGACAGTACTTTTTTCATGTAAGCTCTCCTGGTAAGAAGTGAGCAGATTGACGTGCTGGTCGTATTGAAAATTCCTGGGCCAAAGGACCAGGTAATGGTGTTGTCAAAGTCGGGTACGGCTCGTTTTGGTTGCCGGCGGGGGCCGGAAGGAACCACTTCGCTGCTGTGCATACACGGTTCTTCGGGTGCTGCCTTTGCGGGAAAGGGCCCCGCCTCTTGCGAGGCGGGGCTTTTCTTCACGGGTACTACAGGTTCTGGTTACGGACGCTCAGGAGAGTTCCAGGCGCCGGTAGAGCGGCTCCAGCCGAGAGCGTAGAGCATGGCCTCGGAGGTGCCGGTTGCCACGGTGGTGATGCTGCCGCTGGCTGCGTTGTAGGCAGCGCTCCCCTTGGTGAACTTGCCGTAGAGGGCGTTGGTCTGGGCGGTGCCCTGGCCGCTCACGGTCTGTGCGGTGGCACCGACGGAGAGGTTAATAACGCCGTCATCGAGGAAGTCGATGGTGTCGTAGAGCAGGCGACGCGAGTAGCTGCGGGCGTGGGCGTAGGCTGCCGGGTCCTTGGTGAGGAGCTGGATGTTGTACGCCGCACCGAGGAGTTTCTTGCCGTTCACGGTGCCACCCTTGGTCCAGTCGGTCTGTGCGGTCAAGGTGCCGCCCTGGTAGAAGTAGGGGTACGCGTTCGGGTTGAAGTCGATGTTGTAGTTGGTTTTCAGCAGCTGGACGGCCAGCGCCAGGGTGGTCTGGAATGCCTCGGACTGCGGCTCGAGGAACACGGCCTTGAAGTTCTGTGCGGTAAGCGGCACGGTGTTCTCGGAGGTGTGGCAGTTGATGCAGACCTGGTTGTAGGCGTTCTCGTCGATCGCCAGGGTGTGGCCGTGACCGGAGCGGTCGCCGGCCGGAGCGCCGTTGGCGTTCAGGTGGCAGACAACGCAGGGGCCGTTGGCGTCGAATTTACCCGGCACGAAGACCGCGGTGTTGTGGGTGTCGCCGTTGATCGCGGTGGTACCCAGCTTGCGGTGGGTCGAGGTGACGCCGCCGGTGATGCCGTAGCCCGGAGCCGAGACGTTGTCGATGGTCAGGGTCTTGGCGTAGGTCGAGGTGCCGATCGCTGCGCTGGCCGAGGTGAAGTCGGTGAAGCCGATGGACATGTACATGGTGCCCGCGGCGGCCAGGTAGTGCGGGTTCACCGCGGAGAAGCCGGTGGCGGCGAAGTTCGAGACGCTGCCGACGCCGCTTACCAGACCGGCGTGGCAGGGGATGCACAGGTTGGTCTCGCCTACGTTCGGGAAGGTGATTGCGGTACCTTTCTTGCCGGCGAGATCGTTGCCGACGGTGTACGGAGCGGTGAAGGCACCGACGGTACGCATGTCGAACTTGTTGTTGGTGTGGCAGGCGTCGCAGGCCAGCACTTCGTTGGCTTTGTCGGTGGCGCCGGCAACCGAGGCGGTCGGGGTGAAGGCGGTCAGGCCGCTCGCTGCGAAGGCCTTGAAGCCGCTCGCGGTGTGGCAGCGCTGGCAGGTCAGGTACGACGGGGTCTGGAACTCGTAGTGGCTCCAGGCTGCACCGTCAACCGCGCCGTGCGCCGACTGGGCCCAGTCGTGGCGCTCGTCGTTGCCCACGAAGGCGTTGTGCGGCTGGTGGCAGGCGTTGCAGTTCTCGGCGTAGTTGGTCGGAGCATACATGGCGTTGGCGCCGGCAGTCGTGTCGCTGTTGGCGTGCAGGGTCACCTTGTCGGTGTGGCACTCGAAGCAGCGGCCGGTGGCGTAGGGGTTCGGGGTGTTGTGGGACGGCCCGTGGCAGCCGACGCACCCTGCTCCCACACCGTTACCGTCGGCGAAGGCCATGTTGGTGTAGTGGCCCGAGAGCTTGTAGCTCGCCACCAGGTTCTGGCCGGTCTGGTCCAGGGTGGTCTCGTGGCACTGCAGGCAGGCGGCCTCGTTGGCCTTCACGGTCGGAGCGCTCATGTAGACGCGTACCTGGGAGGTGGCGTTGCTCGCCACTACCTGATCGGTCGCGAAGCCTTCATAGACCACGGCGCCCGAGCCGTTCAGGGCCTGGACGGCAAGGCTCACGCTCCCCGGGTAGATCCCGGTGATGGTGGAGGAGGACACGTTCCCAAAGGTGCCGCGCACCACCGGGATCGGGTTGCCGTCGCTGCCGGTCCCCGTAACGGTCATGCGCAGGGCGGTGACGTTGGTGGGGAGGCTCGCCGGCAGGGCGGCGGACTTGGCAACCGCACCGGAGCCGAAAACCACTTTGGCGGACAGCGATGCTTTGCCTGCGTTTTTGGAGACGTTGCTGTTGCTTGCGCCACACCCGGTCAGTGCAATCATGAGCATGATTGCCGATGCACCATGCAGCTTACTGAGATGTTTCATTGCGGCTTCTCCTTCTTGTGTTGGGTTGAACAACTGGTTGTTGCTAAATAGTTGGTTGGTTACCTGCTGAGCTACGCTGCCACCTCCTTCTTTCCATCCCTCACTCAGGGAACGTAGGTTGTGTAGTTGTTCTGCGAGTTGTTGTAGTCAAGTCCGTAGCCGACCGAGCCGTCCGGGTATCCGATGGTGATGCCGACGCCGCCGGACGGGGAGCTCACGGTAGTGAAAATGGTGCCGGCCGGATAGGTCACGTTGCCGATCACCGCGCCGCTTGGGTAAGTCACCTGGGTTACCACGGTCCCCGCCGGGTAGGTCACCCCGCCGACTACCGTTCCGGACGCGTAGATGATGCTCACCGAGAAGGTTCCGGTCGGGTAGGCGGTGCTGGTCAGCACGTTGCCGGAGGCGAAGACGATCTTGGTGGTGATGGTGCCGTTGGGGTAGGTCACCACGACCGCGGTCGAGCCGCCCGGGTAGGTCACGCCACCCACCACCACGCCGCCGGGGTACGAGACGGTGCTGATGACGGTGCCGGCCGGGTAGTTGACGCCGGAGATGAGCGCACCGTTGGGGTAGTGGATGCTCACCACCACGGTGCCGGCCGGGTAGCTCACCCCGCCGATCACCACGCCGGTCGGGTAGACGATGCCGGTGGTGAAGGAACCGTCGGGATAGGTAACCGAGCCGTTGGCGGAACCGGACGGATAGGTGACGCTGCCGCCGGCGGAACCGGTCTGGGCCGCGGTGAAGTCCTGGCCGCTTACGCTGGCGCCCGCCACGGTCACGGTCTTGCTGAGCGGGGTGAACAGGTAGTTGGTCTGCTGCGGGTCGGGCTGCACGGTGTAGGAACCGCTCAACACGTAGAAGCTGTAGTCACCGTTACTGTCGGTCGTGGCGGAACCGGTACCGGAGCCGGTCAGGTCGACCTTCACGTTGACAACCCCTACCCCGTTCGCGGTGATCCGGCCCGTCAGGGTGTAGATCTGGGTGTCCGGGGCATTCGGGTCGGCCGGCGTGCTGACCGAGGCCACGTTGCTGTAGGCGGAGGTGAGGCCGGTGCCGTTTACCGCGGTCATCTTGTACTGGTAGGCAGTCTGCGGCGCGGCGCTCGTGTCGAGGTAGCTGGTCGCGCTGCCGGCCAGGACGGCGAGCTGCTCGAAGGCGCCCGAGTTGACGCTGCGGTAGATGATGTAGTTGGCGATGCCGCTTTCGGCGTCGCTGGAGGCGGTCCAGGTAACCGAAACCTGGGTTGAGCTCACCGCAGTCGCCGTCACGCTTGCCGGGGCGCTTGCCGGGGTGGTGTCGCTGACCACCGGGACGGTGACCGGGGTGGTCCCCGCATCGGTTATGCTGCTGATGATGGCCGGGCTGGGCTGGAAGCTCGGCGGGAGGACGCTGCTCAGGTCGGTACTCACCACGTCCTGGATGGCGTTCACCAGCGCGTCGGAAATGCCGGAACCCAGGCCAGTGGTCACCAGGAGGGTGACGATCTGGGAGGTCGAGGTGCTTTCACTGACCAGCACCTGGTTGAAGGCCTGGATGGCGACCACCAGGTTCTGTGCGCCGGTCGAGCTCGTCCCCAGGGCGCTGGGGTCGCTGGGGGGCTGGATGATGTTGAAGCCGGTGCCGAACACGGCCTCCAGCACCCGGTTCGCCTTCAGCACGTTATCCGCGCTGAAGCCCGTGGGCGTAAAGCCGGTGGCCAGGTTGGCCGCGGTTGCGTTGTTCTCGATGAGCTGCACGGCGGCGTCGGTGGCGTAGCTGATCATCACGCTCAACACGTCGTTGGTCCCGGTGATGGAGATCGCGGCGCGCAGCGGGGTCGGCGCCGGGGTGGACAGTCCGGCAACGCGCTTGCCCACGCCCGAGGTGGGGAGGGTGGCCTTCACGACCAGGGTCCCGACGTAGCTTGCCGGGATCTTCAGGCTGTACATGCCGTTTTGATCGCTCACGCCGAAGCTCGAGCCGGCCAGGGGGGCCGAGGCCTGCACCCCGTTGGCATCGACACCGTACGCGGTGACTACTGCGCCGGGGAGTGCCAGTCCGGTGACGGAATTGGAAACATAGCCGGAGACCGTCTTCAGCTGCTGTGGCTGGGGCGGAGTCGGCGAGCTGGAGCTGTAATCACCGCAACCTGCAAAGAGCAGCGACAAAAATGCGAGCAACAACGCTCCAACAGAGTACCTTTTCCAGATGATCCGCATACAAATCCTCCGCGCTTCAGTCTTGTTTTGAGGCGAATTAGTGAACCTAAGAACACAGGCTGCCGAAGCCCCCGGGGCTCCGCCAGCAAACTACCGGACCGTCAGGCGTCGATGCTGCGCCGACCGGCTCCCGTTATAGCGGGAGAGGCCGTACTCGAACGGGCACACGGCAGGGTGCGCCGACAGTTCCGGTACCACAACCGTCATGTCGATACTGTCAAAGTCGAAATGTATAAGAGATGAGGTCCTGACAGAGATGGGGCGCGCCAGGGAGCTCGAAGTATTGCGGGTTTTCGATGGAGTGTCTGAGGACAAAGCTGATTCCTTTGTTACCTAAAGGTATGCCTGATTGGCCGCCTGCGTTTGTGCAAGAAGAAAACCAATCACACAACCAATTGTTTCATAATAATTTTCAGTTCCTCAGAAGGCATGCGGCGTGTGTCAAAGACGCAGTTGTTTTGACAGTACCCTTCATTTTTTTGACAGTGGTACTCACAATTGGCCTTCATGTCCCTGTTTCGGCAATCACTGCTCAGACTTTAGACAAATTTGACTTAGGTCAAAAAAAAGCGCCCGTGATAATCCGTTGGTAGTCCGATAACTTACAGTGAATTGAATGTGTCTGTTTTAATGCAAATCGATGCAAATCTGTAACTGTGCGAGTTGCGAACACAAAGCAAATCGGCAATACGAGGTTAAGAGTTTTTTAACGCTTGATTCCTACAGGGACTGACGGGAGGGAGAAGGACCTCGAAAGAGGAAAAGGGTGGGGGAGCGCAGCTGCTACAGCGTGCCGCGAGGGGAACGGGTACTGGCGTACGGGATTCTGACACCCCGTTTCCGGAGCCATTCCGGAGGGGACCGGGCCGTCAGCCGGCGCGGCCGCCGGCACCGGTTAATCAGGATAAGGTTTGACTTTTGCCCCCTAATTTATTACCTATCATTGGTGCCTACAGCCCTTAAAGCTGCTACTCTATTCCAGTTCCAGTGCAACCGGAGGACGGCGATCATGCCCAAAGAGATCAAGATAGGATTCATCGGCGGCGGCAACATGGCGGAAGCCATCATCAAGGGGCTTTTAGCGGGGGGGGTGCCGGCCGGCAACCTGAGCGTCACCGAACCGCTCGCGGCACGCGCCGCGACCCTTACCAGCCGCTACGGCATCCGTATCCCGGCCGACAACCAGTCGCTGTGCGCCGACTGCGACGCCGTGGTGCTCGCCGTGAAGCCCCAGGTCTACAGCTCGGCCCTAAAGGGGATAGCGGGCGCCGGCAAGCTCTTCATCTCCATCATGGCCGGGGTTAAGAGTGCCGCCCTCGAGGCCCTCTTGGGGAGCGAGGCCCGGGTGGTGCGCGTCATGCCCAACACTCCGGCCCTGGTGCTCGCGGGAGCCTCCGCCATCGCGCGCGGCACCCTGGCGAGCGAGGCGGACCTCGCCCTGACCCGGCGCATCTTCGACCTGGTCGGTACCACCTGCGTCGTCGAGGAGAAGCTCCTCGATGCGGTCACCGGGGTCTCCGGCAGCGGACCGGCCTACGTCCTTACCTTCATCGAGTCCCTGGCCGACGCAGGGGTGAAACACGGGCTGACCCGCGACGTGGCCACCGCCCTTGCCGCACAGACCGTCCTCGGGAGCGCCAAGTTGCTCCTGGAGACCCATGAGCACCCCGCGGTCCTCAAGGGGAACGTCGCCTCGCCCGGCGGCACCACCATCGCGGCCATGCACTCGCTGGACCGGGACGGCTTCCGCGCCGCGGTGATGAACGCGGTCGACGTCTGCGTGGCAAAATCGCTGGAGCTCGGCACGCGATGAAGATCCGGGTCACGGTAGTGGTACGCGGCCTGGTACAAGGGGTCGCCTTTCGGCACCACACGGCACAGCAGGCGGCGCTCCACCGGGTCGCCGGCTGGGTACGCAACCGCTTGGACGGCTCGGTCGAGGCATGTTTCGAAGGGGAGGAAGAGGATGTTCATGCTCAGCTTGAATGGTGCCGCAGGGGACCCGACCTGGCGCGGGTCGAGGCAGTCGACTGGCGGGAAGAGCCGTACACCGGCGAGTGTACCGGGTTCCGGATCAGGTACGATCATGACTAGGGTGCTGGTGGGACTTTTGTCGCTCGCGGTACTCGGCTGGGTCCTGACCCTGGCGCGTCCCGCCCTGGCCCAGGACACCCTCGACCTGGACAAGGCGGTCAAGGTCGGCTCCGGGCGCATCATGGTGATCGAATTTACCGACCCGGACTGCCCCTTCTGCCGCAAGGCGGAAGCCTACTTCCGTAACCGCAGCGACGTGACCCGCTACATCTTCTTCATCCCGCTCTCCAGCCACCCCGCCTCGAAGCCCAAGGTGCAGTACATCCTGTCGGCCCGGGACAAGGCGCGCGCCTACCAGGAGGTGCTCGCCGGCAGCGGCCCCCTGGACCCCGCCCGGCTGGCGGCCATCACCCCGGAGGGGGTCCGGCTGCAAAAGGAGCATCAGGAGATCGCCCGGGCCAACAAGATGACCTCCACCCCCACCTTCATGATCTACGGCAGGATTATCGAAGGGTTGGACCTGCGCCGGCTGGAGCCGCTGCTCAAGTAAGGGTCAGGCGAAGCTCGGGTAGTGGCGCGACAGGCAGGTGGGGCAGATGCCGTGACTGAACAGGGCGTCGGTGTGCTCAAGGAGGTACTCCTCGATCTTTTGCCAGGTCTCCTGGTCGCTGCGGATGCTCTTGCAGTGCATGCAGATGGCGAAGGTCCCCTCCAGGCGCTTGATGCGCGCCAGGGCCTCCTCCAGGGCGTCGTTCACCCGCTGCAGCTCGTCGCGCTGTTCGCGGATCAGGTCGGTTCGCTGTTTCAGCTCCAGGTGGTTGTGCACCCTGAGCTTCAAGAGGTTGAGGTCGACCGGCTTGCTCAGGTAGTCGATGGCCCCTGTCTCGAGCCCCTCCGCCATCGCCTCGAAGGAATCGAGCGCAGTCAGGAAGATGATCGGGATCGACGAGAGTGCCTCGTCGGCTTTGATGAGCCGCGCCACCTCGAAACCGCTTAGGTCCGGCATCATCACGTCGAGCAGGATCAGGTCCGGGACCTCCTGCTTGATGAGGGTGATCGCCTCGTACCCGTTGCCGGCGCGCAGCACCCGGTAGTGCATTTTCAACGCCCCTATCAAGAGCTGCACGTTCGTGGGCTCGTCGTCCACCACCAATACCTTCAATTGCTCGCCGCGCATGACTCCCCCTCCCCTTCCGGCGCCCCCGAGGCCTTACCCCTGCCGGTCACCCGTTTCATCTCTCCTAACAGTTCATTCAGGTCGAGCGGCTTCGAGACGTAGCCGTCGAACCCCTCCGCCAGAAAACGTTCCCGGTCGCCGCGCAGGGCGTAGGCGGTGACCGCCAGGACCGGCTGGTGTCCCCCCCGTAACCGCTCGCGCTCCCTGATCTCCTTGAGCACCTCTTCGCCATTCAGTACCGGGATCTGGATGTCCATGAGCACCAGGTCGAAGCTGGTCTTTTCCAGGGCGTCCAGGCAGTCCGTGCCGCTTGCCACCACCACCACGTCGTGCCCCAGTTTCCCGAGGAGCGAGGCGGCGAACTTGATGTTCACCGGGTTGTCCTCGACCAAAAGGACCCGCAACCGCTCGCCTTCCCAGTCAAGCAGGCCGGGCCGGTCCTGGCGGGGCTCGGGGCTCGAGGCGACCGGAAGGCGCAGGGGAAGCGTCAGGGTGAACGCGCTCCCCTTGCCCGGTTCGCTCTCGACCACGATGCTCCCCCCCATGAGATGGGCCAGGCGCTCGCTGATGGTGAGCCCCAGTCCGGTGCCGCCGTAGCGGCGCGAGGTCGAATCGTCCTCCTGGACGAATGGCTGGAAGATCGAGGTGAGCGCCTCGGGGCGGATGCCGATCCCGCTGTCCCTGACCGACACGGCCACCTCCACGAGCTCCGCGCCGAGTTCGCGCACCCGGGTGGTCACCGTGATCCCACCCCGCGAGGTGAACTTCACCGCGTTACCCACCAGGTTGAGCAGGATCTGCTTCACCCTGAGCTCGTCCCCCACGACCTTCGGCAGCGGGTCCCCGTCCACCGCGAGGGTGAGCCCCTTCCCGGCAAGCGCGGCACGCTGGTTCTGCACCACCTCGTCCACGCAGCGCTTCAGGCTGAACTCGGCAAGTTCGATGTTGATCCGGCCGGCCTCGATCTTCGAGAGGTCCAGGATGTCGTTGATGAGGAGCAAAAGGTTCCGGCTCGCCCCCCTGAGCGATTCAACGTACTCGCGCTGCTCCGCGGAGAGCTCGGTCAATTCCAGGAGCTGCGCCATGCCGATCACCCCGTTCATCGGGGTGCGGATCTCGTGGCTCATGTTGGACAAAAAGGCGCTCTTGGCCCGGTTGGCGGCCTCGGCCTGCTCCTTGGCCCGGCTCAGCTCATCCTCGAACTCCTTGCGCTCGGTGATGTCCACGAAGGTCACCACGATCCCCCCCTTCTGCAGCGGCACCTTGGCTAGCACCACGGTGCGTGGCGAGCCGTCCCGACAGCAGATCGTGTATTCCCGGGAGCCGGGTGGCAGTCCGGGGAGGTGGGGGAGGGAGAGGTCCTGTTGCCAGTTGACCTGGGCCTGGGTGCGGTAGGCGGGGTCCGGGTAGGCCTGCTGGAACCAGGTGGCGGCATCGGGGATGTCGTCCCGCGTGTAGCCGAAGCTGCTCACGAAGCTGCGGTTCAGGTAGCTTAAGGTGCCGTCGGGTTCCACGAGCACCAGCGGGATGGGCATCTGGTCGAAGAGCAGCCGGAAACGCGCCTCGCTCTCCTTGAGGGCCGCCTCGGCGCGCTGGCGCTCCGTGTAGTCTTCCAGGATCCAGAGCACCCCTTTTTCCAGGTTGCTCGGATCAAGCGCGCGCCCGATGTAGCGCACCAGGATGTGCACCCCGTCCTTGCGCACCAGGTCCTGCACCGTCTCGAACACCTCGCCGGCGGCGAGTACGGGGTAGGCTTCCTCCCCGAGTTTTTGGTAGGCGGTCTCGCTTGGGTAGAAACGCCGCGTTTCCTGTTGTTCCTGCTCTTCCTTCGAGTACTTAAAGAGGTCCACTGTGCGCCGGTTCACCCAGACCTGCCTGCGGCCCACAGTCTTGGAGAAGCCGACCGGGGCGTTCTCCAGGATGATGTTGAGCTCCTCCATGAGCGTGCCCAGTTCCTCGGTGCGCCGGGTCACCCGCTGTTCCAGGGTCTGGTTCAACTGCTCGAGCTGCCGCACGTAGCGCTGCACGTGGTCGCTCATCTGGTGGAAGTTGACGATGAGCTCGTGGGTCTCCTTAATCCCGCTTTCCGGCCACCCCTGTTGCTCCCCCACCCCCAGGCGGGCCGGGAGCTCGCCCGTCAGCTGGCGCAGCCGCTCCAGGGGATGAACCACCCGCCGGCTCAAAGGCCCCGCCAGGGCCAGCGAAGCGAGCAGGATGCCGAGCAGGATACCGAGATCCCCGGTGTAGCTTTGGAAGAGCGCCTTCTGGAAGGGGGCCACCGGCTGCTCCAGGATGAGGGTCCACTCCGCGAGGTCTCCGCAGTGTGAAATGATCTGGTAGGTGGAGCTTTTCCAGCGTTCGGAGATGGGAAGGTTGGCCCGGGCCTCCGGGATCCACTGATCGATCCCTCCCTCCAGGTGCACCGGGGTCCCCCGGCCACGCTTAAAGGGGGTCATCGGCTTCTGGTCCGGCCGGCTACTCAGGATTACCGTGCCGTTTTTGTCGAGCAGCGTAAAGAATGAACCGTTATGTTCGGCGCTCACCTCCAGCAGTTCCTTGAGGCGGTCCAGGCTCAGGATGCCGGTAATGTACCCGGCATACGAAGCGTCCTTTACCACCGGGGCAAGCATGGTGACGATCGGCTGCGGCTTATCGATGCGCCCCGGCACCACCTCGGAAAGCATCGGCTTCAGGGTGCTCTTCAGGCGCGCTATAAAGGGGCGGTCCGCGAAGTTCTTGCCGATGTTGGGCTTGCCGGTTTCGTCAAGCACCGGTGTATAGGCAACGATGGTGGCCCCGGCGTCCAAAAGGCCGATGCGCTTGAAGTTCTGGTCGGAGCGCGCCGCCTGTTCCAGGTGGGACTGCATCTGGGCCGGGGTAAGCCGAGCGGCCAACTCCGCCAGGGTGACTACCGCGGCCTTGCGGCTCAGCTCCCAGTTCTTGACCACGAGGTCGGCCCGGAGGTGTTCCCGGGTGAGCATGCTGCGGATACTCTGCTCGGTCTGAAGAAAATCGTTGCGACTCCCCACGGCTAAGAGCACCAGTGAGGGGAATAGTACGCAAAAGGCCAAGAGGTTGTAGATCAGTTCACCTAAAGCGACCCTCTCGCGCCGGGACCACAGCGCGTACCCGGTGTAGCAAAGCAGCGCCAGGAGCGTGTTGACGATGCCGTTGACCGCCTGCTTGGTGAGCGCCATGAGCGTCCCGTCCATCTGGGTCCCCATGACCTGGTGGTACAGGAGGTAGACCAGAGGCATCCCCGCCACCGTCCAGAACAGGGCGTCAGCCTGGACGAGCCCCATGCGCCGCCGCGCCAGCCAGGCCACCGTGGCCAGTTCGAGGATCAGGATCAGCCAGGCATAGGGGTGGTTCCAGAGCAGGTAGGTGTATCCGGAAGCCAGTGCCGCGCAGGCAAGCCCCGGTGCCGGTCCCAAGAGCTGCAGGGCGAGCATGCTGAAGATGCTGCCGAAGAGGAAGTCGATGTTGAGGAAAACGGGATAGTGGAAATAGTTGCCGGCGAACGCCAGGAGCAAAAGGACGGGGAAAAGCGGGTCGCGGAAACCGCGGGTGCCGGTGGCCGCAGATTGCGAGAATTTCGACAACGGTAGCCTCCGGTGGGGTTAACGCACGAGCGGTCGCGCGCTGTCGGAGGTGCAGTAGGTAAAGAGCTTGCACTTTCTGACAGCGGCGCCACTATAGCACCAAAGTCCCGCCGGCGCACCGCTTTATCTTCCGGTAAGGAAATTTCTTAGGCCGGTTGAGGTTTTTCCCTACTCGACAATCGGCCACCCCTTCTCATACCCCTCGGGATAGAAGTTCTCGCGGGTCCGGTTGAAGTAGCCGTACTGGATCTTTGGGAAGGCCTCCTTGATACGCTGGAGCAGCCGGTACATGCCGATCCCCTTGCCGGTCACCCCCATGCGCTCGTTGTAGAACGCCGGGTCGATGGAGAGGTTGCGCATCTGCAGCATGTCGACGCCGGTCTTTTCGATGAAGGCAAGCAGCGCCTCCACCTCAGCGGGGCTGTCGGTCACCCCCGGCGAGACCAGGTAGTTGATCATGGTGAAGAGCCCGCGCTCCTTGGCGGTGCGCACCGACTCCACCACGTCGGCGAACTGGTACCCCTTGGGGCGGTAGTAGCGGTTGTAGAGCTCCTCCTGGACCGAGTTCATGGAAAAGCGCATCGAGTCCATGCCCGCATCGCAGAGCAGGCGGATCCTTTCCGGGATCGAGCCGTTCGAGTTGAAGTTCACCGTCCCGCGGCTGGCCTGCTCCTTCAGCATTCTGGTGGCCGTGGCAACGGTGTCCGCCTGCATGATGGGGTCACCCTCGCACCCCTGGCCGTAGGAGACGATCGGATCGGGGGCCTCCTCCAGGTGCGGCAGCATCAGTTCCACGATCTCCTCGGGGGTCGGCACGAAGGGGATCCGCTCGTGGTTCGAGGGGCAACAGTCCGAAGGCTGCAGGCTGATGCACCCGAGGCAGCGCGAGTTGCAGACCGGCGAGGTCGGGATCGGCGCCTCCCAGCGCCTGAAGAAGAGGTTCTTGGCGGCGAAGCAGTGATAGTCGACGGCGCAGCGGGAGAGTTGCTCCACAAGCCGGTTCTTGGGGAACTCGGCGAGCCTGCGTCGTACCAAGGGATCGAGCTTGCGGTCGTCGTAGTTTTTAGGGAGCCAGTTCTCGTTGGCGTCGACCCGGGTTGCCGCCACCACGAAGCGCTCCTCCTCCGCGTCCCACCCCACCGCGGTATAGGACCACAGCGGCAGGTGCACCTTCTTTTTGCTGTAGTCGCAGGCCGGCAACAGCGTCCTCATGTAGCCCGGTGCCATGAAGGCTGAGACCGCCTGGACCGGCATGCTGCGCCTCCCCTCTTTCACCTGGCTCACGGTGATGAAGCGTCGCTCACGGCTATCCCAGGCGACCGGGGGGGTATCGGGGATGGTGAAGAGGCGGCTGTCCTCGGGGAGCGGGATCAACTCGACAGCTTCGGGGAGCTGCGCCTCGTTGCCGCTCATGCCGGCCATGGTGAGGTAGGGGTGATCGTAGATGTTGCCGCGGCTGTCGGCGTAGAGTAATTTCGGGAGAGGTTTTCTGCGGGACATAAGGTGCGATCCTGAAGGCGGCGAGGCCGTATTGGTTTGGGTTGAAGCGGCTACATTAGCAAAAAAGCCCGGTCCCGGCAAGGTAAAGGGGCTGGCTCTTCCACCCCCCTCATACCTCACTGCCAAGGTCGCGCTTCAAAGGCTCCATCGGCGAGCTCCGAGGAGCAGGAGCCCGGGAGCCGGAACACAGGGTAGTCACCCCGGCGCCACCCGTTGCAAAGGTTCATCCGGTCATCACGGGGAACGGCGATCTTTAGCTGTCACAAGCACTCTCAGGTTCCCCACTTTGGAAAAGGGGGGACAGGGGGGATTCGCCTTTGCTGTCTCCTGCGCAGAGTTGTTTGACCTTCTTCACTTGCCGAAAGCCGGTCTGAACTCCTTCGAGGTAAGCTGGACGATCTTCCAGTGGCCGTCCTTTTCCTGGGCGAGTTTCACCAAGAAGTCCTTGTCCGACTTCTTGGTCACCAGGGCGATCTTCCCTTGGCGCTCGATGCTGAAGTCGTGCCAGGCACTGGATCCCGCGAAGACCTTGAAGACGCCGCGGTTCCCGGATTTTGTCGGCTCCTGGATGGCGGCGCGGATTTCGCTGCGCGCGGCCTCCTTGAACGTGGGGAGTACCAGGGATATCAAGCCCTTGGCGATGTCGTTCCCGATCTGTTCGGTGAACGATGGAGCCTTCTGTGCCTCCATCTCGTGCACCGTCTTTTGCACCAGGTTGTCGACCACCTGGTCGACATCGAGGTACTGGAACGCGGTATCGGCGTCGTGTTGCTTGAGCGCCTGGCTGAACTTGTAAAGCGAATAGTGGGGAGTATGGCGCACGTAGCTGGCAATTCCCAGCACGGCCAGGGTGGCGATCAGGGCAACGGTGGCGATCCTTTTCATCCGGCACCTCCAGGTGTGGCATGGGAAACCTGGCAAACAGTATACACCGTCCCCGAATTAGTGCCACAACCCACCAAATTAACAGGACCTTTTCGTCGAACCAGAAGCACTTGACCAAGAGCACTCCCCCGTCGCTAAACCTGCCCAGCCTACTTGTCCCCTTGCCTCCATCCTCGCCCGCCCGCTCGCGCCGCCCCAGTCCCCAGTCCCCAGTCCCCAGTCCCCAGTCCCCAGTCCCCAGTCCCCAGTCCCCAGTCCCCAGTCCCCAGTCCCCAGTTTTCCCCTTGACCAACCGCCTCATTTAGTTGTACCGTACAACCAATGAAGACCACCGACACCTACACCTTGAACGTTTCCCTGGGGCACTTGGCCTCGCGGTTCTCGCGGACCGTGCTGCGCCGTTTCAACCTGGTGCTCGTCGAACAGGGCATCCCCATCACGGCAGAGCAGTACTCGCTGTTGGTGCAGCTTTGGGAGTGCAACGGCCTTGCCCAGGGTGCGCTGGCCGAGAAGACGGCCAAGGATAAGACCACGATGGCGCGGCTCGCCGCGGGCCTTGAGTCACGCGACCTGATCGTGCGTCTCCCCAGCCCGGACGACGCCCGGGAGCGTCTACTCTACCTGACCGACAACGGTAAGCAGTTGATGGACCGGGCCACGAAACTCGCCAGGGGGATCCTCGACGAGGCCCAGCAGGGTATTCCGGCTGCCGACCTCGATACCTGCCGCGAAGTGCTCCGACGCGCCTACGCCAACCTGTGCAAGTAAAAGCACCTTTTTTTTGCGACCTGATAGTTGCTACAAGCAACTAGTTGGAGAAGAACCGATGAGAACGGCCACCCCCCTCCACCCGACAGAGATGAACCGCTGGCAGCTTGGCTTTTTCGTACTGATTCTGGGTGCGCTCACCGCCTTCAGCGCCATGTCCATCGACATGTACCTCCCGGCCTTTCCGCAGATGTCGCGTGATCTGCACGTGCCGCTGAGCACCGTGCAGCTCTCGGTGTCCGCCTTTTTATTCGGTTCCGCCCTGGGTCAGCTTTTCTACGGGCCGCTTGCCGATCGTTGGGGGAGGCGCCTGCCGCTGCTTATGGGGCTTTCCCTCTACGTCGCGGCAACCATCGGCTGCGCCCTGGTCAAAAGCGGCGAAGCCCTGCTCTTCTGGCGCATTGCCATGGCCGTTGGAGGCGGCGCGGGGATGGTCATCTCGCGTGCCGTGGTGCGCGACCTCTACGACACCACCGAGGCAGCGCGCATGTTCTCGCTGCTCATGCTGATCATGGGGATCGCACCGATCCTCGCCCCCATCGGCGGCGGGCAGTTGCTGCTGGTTACCGGGTGGCGCGGGATCTTCGGCTTCCTCGCCATCTTCGGGCTCATCTCACTTTTTGCGGCAGCGGTGGGACTTCCCGAGTCGCTCCCCAGCGAGCGCCGCCACCGCCGCAGCATGGTCGAGATGCTCAAGGTGTACGGTCACCTGGTGCAGAACCGTCACTACCTGCGCTACGCCATCGCGCTCGGGTGCGTGGCGGGGGTCAACTTCGCCTACATCTCGGGTGCCCCCTTCGTCTTCATCGAACTGCACGAGGTATCGCCGCAGCAGTTCGGGTACTTTTTTGCGGTCAACGCCTTCGGCCTGATCGGCGCCTCGCAGGTGAACCGTACCCTGTTGCGTCGCTATTCCCCGCAGCAGATCGCCCGCACCTCCTTTCTCGTGAACGCCCTCTCCGGCCTCCTGCTCACCGCGTGCAGCTACACCGGATTTGGGGGATTCCAGCTCCAGGGGATCTTCATCTTCACCTGCCTCTGCATGACCGGACTCCTCTACCCCAACATCACCGCGCTGGCCATGGCCCCGTTCGACAAGGCCGCCGGCAGCGCCTCGGCGCTGTTAGGCACCATCCAGTACACCCTGGGCGCCTCCGGTGGAGCGCTCGTGGGGCTCCTGCATAACGGCACCGCCCTCCCCATGACCGCGACCATGGCCCTTTGCGGCAGCGCCGGCCTCGCCGCGCTGATCGCAGCCGGGCGGGTTTCCTCCCCACACCGCTAAGGCCCCTGCGGCCACTCCGCAAGCCATCGTCCCTCCCCCCCACTGAGCACTTCCCTTGCCCTCGCCTAATTCCTCGCGCAACCTGTCCGGGAAAAATCACGAAGCTACCGCAGGTTACGTCCCTACCGCACCATGAACAACCGGACCTGTCATGTCGCCCGTATATGGTAAACGTGAAGACAGCTGATTTCATTAAAGGATTTCCGACAACTCCCGATGTGGCTGTAAGAATCACTATTGCCGATTGTTATGCCGTTGGAGGAGGTCGTATGTTCAAAAACCTGAAAATCAAGACGAAGCTGCTGCTCATGCTGTTGGTCCCCATCGTAGGGCTTTTTATGCTTTCCATCAGAGAGGTGCGGGAGAGCTACACGGTGCTCGGCAACGTCACCGCGGTAAAAGAGCTGACCGGCCTCGCGGTACGCACCGGGTCGCTGGTACACGAGATCCAGAAGGAACGTGGATTTTCCACCGGGTTCCTCAACGCCAAGGGGGAGAAATTTCGCGACGACCTGCTCCGGCAGCGTGGAGCGGTGGATGCGGAAACGGGCAAGCTGAAGGAGTACCTGGCGGCCCACCACGAGGCGCTCAGTATCGTGCGCAAACCTCTCGAGGACGCCGAGTCGGCGCTGGGGAAACTGGCAGAAACCCGCAACGCCATCGATCAGCAAAAGATCAGCGGCCCCGAAGCCTTCACCTTCTACACGGCGCTGGTGCGCAACCACCTGGACGTCATGGGTGCCGTCGTCACGGCCAGCAACCACCAGAAAATCATGCGTTTGGCCACCGGGTACTACGCCTTCGTGCAGGCCAAGGAGGAAGCGGGAAAGGAACGGGCCACCCTGAACGCCGTCCTGGCCGCCGGAGCCTTCGATGATGAAAAGCTCCAGAGGCTCCTGACGGTGCTGGCCTCCCAGATAAACAACCTCGACCTGTTCCGGAAATTCGCCTCCCCCGACCAGGTGGCAGCCTTCGAGGAACAGGCCAAGACCCCTACGTTCCAGAAGGTCGAGGAGCTCAGAAATGCCATCCTCGCCAAGAGTTCCGCCGGCGGTTTCGACACCACCCCCGAGGTCTGGTTCGGCACCAGCACCGAAAAGATCAACGCCATGAAAGGGATCGAGGACCGGCTCGCCTCCGAGATCGTGAAAACCGCGGACCAGCTGGCCGGCCAGGCCAAGGGTTCCCTCAGTTTCAACCTGTGCTTTAGTGCCGTCGTCATCGCCATAGCCCTTACCGTCGGGTTCCTCGTGTTCATCAACATCACCCGGCCCCTGGCCAGGATGCTTACCATCCTCAAGGACATCGCCGAGGGGGACGGAGACCTCACCCACCGGCTCGAGGTGGACCGCAAGGACGAGATCGGCGAGGTGAGCCTGTGGTTCAACCGGTTCGTGGACAACGTCCACGGCATCGTTGCCCAGGTCGCCGGGAACACCAGCGAGATTACCCAGTCGGCGAGCCTGCTCAGCTCCACCGCCGAGCAGATCGCGACGGCCGCCGAAGAGGTGTCGCACCAGTCCGCAGTGGTGGCTACCGCGAGCGAAGAGATGTCGGCCACCTCACGCGACATCTCCCATAACTGCCTTACCACCGCCGAAGTCTCGGATCGCGCCGGTGCCACGGGCAGAAATGGCGCCCAGGTGGTCCAGGCAGCACTCCAGGGTATGCAGGAAATTGCGGAGTGTGTACAAGAGGTTGCCCGAATGGTGGAGCGCCTTGGTGCGCGATCGGACCAGATCGGTGCCATCGTGGGGACCATCCAGGATATCGCGGATCAGACCAACCTCCTCGCACTCAACGCGGCGATCGAGGCCGCGCGTGCCGGCGAACAGGGGCGCGGCTTTGCGGTGGTGGCCGACGAGGTGCGGGCCCTTGCCGAGCGGACCACCCGGGCGACCCGCGAGATCGGCACCATGATCGTGGCGATCCAGGACGAGACCTCGCAGGCGGTACGCAGCATGGAAGACGGGGTAAAGGAGGTGGAACAGGGGATGGAGAGCTCTCGCCAGTCCGGCGTGGCGCTCAAGGAGATCCTGGGAGCCATCGACGAAGTTGCCAGCCAGGTCCAGCAGATCGCGACCACCGCCGAGGAGCAGACGGCGGTTACCGGAGAGATCACCGGGAACATCCACCAGATAACCGAGGTGATCTCGGAAACCGCCCGTGGCGCACACCAGACGGCAGCGGCAGCCTCCCAGCTCTCGGTACTTGCCCAGAGCCTGCAGCGCATCGTGAACCGCTTCAAACTGGACTCGTCGCGGATCTATTAGCAGGTGCCGAGACATTCGATATTGCTGGGTGTTTTGGATGAACCGTACAACGGGAATAGCGGGACCCGAAAGGGCTCGCACAAGGTAGCGGAGCCTTGCGCCGCACCGCAGTTCCCTGCTACGGGGATTGCTCCACGACGACGCTGCGGCGCAGGTTCGAGATGTCGCGCAGCGGCGGCGCGCCGAACAGGCGGTTGTACTCGCGGCTGAACTGCGACGGGCTCTCGTACCCGACGTTGAAGGCGGCGCTCGCCGCGTCGAGACGCTCGGTCAACATGAGGCGGCGGGCCTCCTGGAGTCTCAGGTTTTTCTGGTACTGCAGCGGGCTCAGGGCAGTCATCGAGCGGAAGTGATGGTGAAAGGTGGAAGTACTCATCCGTGCCTGCGCGGCGAGGTCGTCGATGCGGAACGATTTGGTGAAGTTCCCCTTGAGCCACTCGATGGCCCGGGCGATCTGCTGGCTCTGGCTCCCGGCAACCGCTATCTGGCGCAGTCGCGCTCCCTGCTCCCCGACCAGCAGCCGGTAGATGATCTCCCGCTGGATGATCGGCGCCAGCACCGGGATGTCCTTCTCGTCGTCGAGCAGATCCACCAGGCGCTGTACCGCACTGACCAGGGGGAGCGTGATACGGCTGGTCGCCATACCGCGACTGGAGGACTGGGTGCGTGGCAGCGGCACCTTGCTGTCCGCCAGGAGTTGGGCGATTTCCCGCTGATCGAAGGTAAGCCGCAGCCCCAGGTAGGGCTTCTCCGGACTGGCCTCGTGGATCTGGACCAGGGTGGGGAGGTGCACCGAGGTGATCAGGTAGTTTTGGGGATCGTAGACATAGCAGTCGTCACCGAGAAAGACCCGTTTGGCCCCTTGGGTGACCATGCAGAGGCTTGGTTCGTAGATGCCGCAGACCAGTTCCGTCGGTGCCACGCGTCGGAACAACGACAAACCCGGGACCGCCGTATCGCATCTCTCCCCCGCTTCGGTCCATCGGGCAATGCTTTGGCAGAGTGCAGTCAGGGCTGCAGCGAGTCGTTGTTCCTCGGCAGATACTATCAAGGTTAGATCGTCCACGGGTCACCTCCAGTCCGCATAGTACTGGAAGCCCCTGGGGCGAGACAACAGGAATTGGCTTCATTCGTACGATCAGGCAAAAAAATGCCAGGATCGTTCTATCCCGGCGTCCGTCGGCCGAAGCCTTGAGGAAGTCCGCAGGACGAAAAAGTCACCATAGCGGTCGTCATCGTTTTCCGCCCAAGCCAGCTGTCGTACCCCACTCTCCCCCCGGGGGTGCAGCCCAGGCGCGCTGCCGGGACCTCCGGCGCGGCCAATAGCAGCTGCAGATCCCACCGTAAAGGCGCCCGCAGGTAACTCTCGACCAGTTCCTCAATGCGACGCCTGCCGCTGCCCTCCGGGAGAAAGCTCGCAAAGCTCCCGGCATCCAGCGGTCCGAGCCGAATCGCGAACTTCCCGTTGCGGTCCGGCAAGGAACTCCCCGCAAAGGCGCTCCCCAGCCTCCCGCTCCCCAGCACCGCCCGCCGGTTCTCCGGGATCCCTGTCCGACGTTCCAGGCACTGCAGGATCCGCACGGGTACCCGCAACACCCCCTTTAGCAGCGTGGCCAGTCCCAGCGCTCCGTGACAGCGCATCCCCACGACGCCGGCAAACCTGGGGAGTAGTCCCGGTTCCTCCAGGGGGCGACGCTGGGCCCTGCCGCCCCACCCCATCAGGCAGAACAGCCGTTCCCGGAAGACGTCACGTACCTCGGGCAGGAACAGGCGGTACTTGGCAAGGCACTGGTAACAGAGTTCGCCGATCCGCTGGTTGAAGATGTCGAGAAAATCGCGCCGCACCGAGAGCTCGGAGAGCCGCTCCTCAATGAGCTCTTCGGTGTAGAAGGTGGGGAGTGGCGCACCGGTTCCGTAGAGCCCCAGGAAGCTGATCACGACACGGTAGCCGTCCCGGTCCTGGGCGATCCGGACCACGTCGCTGCCGGCAAAGCCAAGACCCAGCACCGGCCGGATCCGGATCCTGCCCGGCGACCTCCCCTCGAGGAGCCGCATGGCCTGCACAAAGGAGAACTCGTCCCCCTTGCGGACGAGTTCATCTGCTAGAGAAGTGGTTGATCCCCGAGCCGCGGTGTCCATGCCATGACCTCCCCGGTAGACGTATCGTGAACGGTGAGACAGGTGTAGCTGTTCAACGCGGCGATCCCTGCCAGGAACGCGTCGAGAACCGAGCCGAAGACGAAAAGATCTCCCACACCTGCGAAATTGCCGCCGTTCACCCTCAGGCAGATCTCGGTGCCCCGGATCGCTATTCCCCGCACCACCCGGTCGGCGGCGGTTGCCACGACCTGTTCGATACCGGCGATCCGCTTGCGGTGGGCCATTACCGGCAGTCCCCCGCAGGTCTCCTCGAAGAGGTAGACGTTCAGCAGTTCCCGCAGCGCCTCGGCATCGAGCAGCGAACCGAGACTCAGGCTCTGGTGCGCTACCAGGCGCCACAGCAGGTGGTTCCCCAGGCAGGGGAGCACCCCGGGTCGCACCGGCGTGATGTTGCGGAAGCTGGCCCACTCCGGCGAGCTGGAGGTGGCCCGGCAGACGTCCCCCAGGCTTAGGAGCTCGGGGAGCCGTCCGCTCGTGCAGGTGAGCGCCACCGAGATGGTTTCCCCTTCCTGCCAAAGGCCGTCCGGCGCGTGGTTGAAGGTGAGCGATACCTCCAGTTCGCCCCCCAGCGGGGCAAGGGCGGCCGTGGTGCCGAAGCTTGGTTGGGAACCGTCGGCCGATGCAAACGCCTCCACCGGGCGGTACCTTCTCCGGCGGCCCGTCCCGTGACCGAACCCTTGCACCCGGTCCACCGAAAATACCTGGGCATGACCGCGCGGTAATCCGTCCGGATGCACCGCGTAACGATCACTGCGGTGGTCGAGCAGGAAGGGAACCGCATCGCAGGCGAAGAGATTTACCGCCGGAGTTGCGTAGAGGGCGAAACTCTCCGGCCGCACCCGCAGCGAGGCAGGAATCGCCGAGGCAAGTTCGAAGCGGACCGTGAACCGCGTTCCGGAGCCCCGGTTCCGCCACCCCCTCCACCCGGTGAGGTCCAGGAACAGGAAGCGGCTGGGGAGAGCGAAAAACTCCTGCAGCTGCCGGTAACCCGGGAACGCGGTGGCAGGGTACGGCAGCATCGGCTCGGCATCGTTGAACGAGGCAGGGATCAGGCAGTCGGGGTGGAGTTCCAGGGTTTCCCCTCCCCTCTCGGGAGCGATCAGCACCCTGCGAACCTGACGGTTCAGCACGAAGAAGAGCTCCGCAGCAACCGGGTACTCTTCCGCGAGGAACAGGCGTAGCGAATCGGGCTGCCACTGCTCCAGGGAGCAACCGGTCAGCGCAAAGGTAAGGGAAATGGCGGGCGGGGCGCCGGGCGACTGCACGTAAGCCGCGTCCAGCAATTCGAGGGGATGCAGCTCCACGTCGGCACAGCTGCGGAACCGGCACGAGGTCCCCTCCACCGGCACCGAATCGAGCTCCGTCCCCGCTTTCACGGTCCGCGTCCCGCTCAATGAGGCTTTCGGGGCAAATGCGACAATGGTGGTCGCAGGCACCGGTCTCAGGAGTTGGGGGCAAAGTTGGCGCGCCAGGGCATGAGTGAATTCGGGGACATCGTCCTCCAGCTTTTGGCGCAGCTGCGCAAACTGGAGTGCCACCCCCTGGAACAGCCGCTCCACGTCCGGGTCCGCCGCCGTGCCGCCGAGCAGGGGCGCCAGTGCGGGGTGCGCCTCGGCGAACTCCGCAGCCAGGTCCTTGAGGCGGGCCAGCTCCTCCTGGTACAAGATCTCCAGCATGATCCCTCCTTGCCCCGCCACCTCCCGCAGAGGAGCAAACTACAGCTTCACCGAGAACCTCCCCGCCGCCCCGACCACCGTCTCCATGCACACCCGTGTCGAGTCGCGTCCCTCCACTCCCTTAAGTGAAGCGCTGATCTGGAAGTGCAGCTTCAAGGGATCGTCGTTTTGCGGCAGGAACGCCACCTGGACCGACTGCAAACGCGGTTCGTAGCGCTCGATGGTGCGGCGTATCTCCGTCTCGAGCTCCCGCACCGATTGCGGATAGCCTTGCAGGAACTCCTGGAAATCCGGCATCCCAAAGCCGGCTGCTGCGGGGACGCTCCCCTGCCGCGTATTGAGTATCAGGCTCAGGTGGCGGACGACCGAGTCGATGAGGCGAGCCCGGTCGAGCCCTTCCCGGCGCAAGGGTTCCCGCTCCAGCGAACTCAGGCGTTCCAGCAGTCGTTCCTCGCGCATGACAGGCTCCGTGTCTGCGGTTTTACATCCCATTCATCCCATTCATCCCTGTTGGTTTCAGGTCAGTTGATATCGATCTTGAGGCTGGAGAGCTGGAGGTGTTGGGATCCTGCCACGTCTATCGTCGTGCCTTTGAGCGTGATCGTGCCGAGGCTGTCCAGGGTGATCGAGGCGGCCCCGCAGACGATCTCGACGCTCTCCCCCGCCTCGATCCTGAAGTGCCTGCCGGCGCGCGTCGTCTTGTCGGCACCGACTTCCTCCCGGGAGTTGCACTGCACCTCTTCGCACTTGTCGTTTTTCACAACGACATTCCAGTCCCGCTCGCTTTTGAGGAAGATCTCTTCCTGCCCTTTGCGGTCCTCGAAGCGCAGTTCGTGGAAGTTGTCCCGCTCCCCCTTTGGATAGCTGCGGGTGCGCAAGCCGCTGCTGGATCTCTGTTCCGGCAGCGGATAGAGCGCGGGAGAGGCCGCGTTGTTCACGCTGCCGACGATGATCGGCCAGTCCGGGTCGCCGTTTAGGAAATCCACCAGCACCTCGTCGCCCACCCGCGGCAGGGCGGCGAAGCCCCAGCCGGCCCCGCTCCAGGGCTGGCTTACCCTGAGCCAGCAGGAACTGTTCTCGTCCCTTTGTCCCTCGCGGTCCCAGTGAAACTGCACCTTGACCCGCCCGAACTCGTCCGCATAGATCTCCTCCCCCGGAGGGCCGACTACCAGGGCGGTCTGGAGCCCTTTGACCCGCGGTTTATCCAAAGATCTCTCTGGGCGATAGGTAACGGAGGAAGGTATCGCGAGAAATGAGTTGGAGTAGCTGTAATCCCCGCCGATTCCGGAGTATTCGCCGAGGACGTTACCTTGCGAGCCTGAATGCGCCACCGTCACGAGGCAGTATTCCTGGTTAAGTTCCTCAACAGGGTGACAGGCGAGGGAGAACAGCGAGCCAGGCATGAATCTGGCGATATTGCTGGTCCCCTGCGCGCATCCTTCAAACACCCTTTTTCCCTGCAGTCGGAATCTCGCTCTCTTTTGGCCGGCTACTGGCAGAGCATAGTCCCCGGGATACTGATAATCCTCAATTTCCGGCCATGTAGAGCCCTCGTCCATTACCTCCATGTCCAGTGTTGGCCGTTTGAAATTAAAGCTGGAAAGGGCGACTTTCCCTGGACAGACGGAGCGGCTATAGGTGAATCCTTTGAGGACCTCCTGATCCGGAACCATACCGAGAGCGCCATCAAGCGCGACGTCCGCATCACCCGCTAACTGTGGGTACTCAATGTTGCTGTCGGCGAAGATCAGGGTATGGCCATCCTCTCTATGTTCAAAAAAATAGAAGATGCCCTCATCCGCCAGAATTCGGGAGATAAAGCAAAGATCACTTTCTCCGTACTGTACGCAGTAGCGTCTGGCTGGGTATTCTTCCGTGAGTCTGAGTTCGAACCCTATGCAGTAACCGCTATTTTTCAGAACAGCTGTAATTATCTGCGGGACCGATAGCTTGTGAAAGGCACGGTAGTTAGAATTAAGCCCCAACAACCGTACAGTCGGTCCAGCAATCATCTGATACGAAAAGAAACGTCCTGTCTGCCCGGTAGAGGAAAACGAGGAAACAACACCGTTCAGGTATCGATCTACGTCATCGCCACGAATGGTAAGACTGACAGGTTGTCCAGGGATGGTATCTACAGAAATGGCCTCCTCTGCTACCAAGTTGGCGCGTAGAGAGAAAGGCTTGGAGAGCCCCTCCTCGAGGTAGAAATTCTCCACCGCGATTGCCGACTTAATGCCAGCAATCAAAATTGAAAATTTCTCCGTCGAGGATTCAAGGGTCATTGTATGCGGTTAATTTTCCTGCAAAAACGCCGATTGACGTCAACGTGGCACCTGAAATGGCCACGAAATGGGCATTGCCTAGTTGAGGTATGCTCCTGTGAACCTCCATTTGCCGTCCAAAAGTTGGAACTCGAAATCACCGACCCTGATAAAGTCCTTATTCAAATAATCATGAGCGGCCAAGTTTTCTTTTTCCTTTAAAACTTCATACATTGTGAGTTCCACAACCTGGCCCTTCGTTAACACAAGTTCTTTCTGAGCTAGGAGCTCTCCAAATATTTTTCTGAAACCACTTTCATCATAGTGCCTCACATTGTCATCAGTCCCTCTCACCTCGAATGGAAACCGTGCTACAGCTACTACAGTTTTGATCTGTGACTGTAAAACCGCACTACGAAATTTAGAATAGAATATGTCGCCATCCATGACAGCGACAACTGGCACAGCAATAAGGAGCACCACAAAAACCAGGCATACGGTAAACGCTCTCATCACTCCTCCAATGCTTGTCGCAAGACAGACGCACGTCCCCAGCGCCTGCCACCCAAGAAGGCTTACAAAACCATGCGCACGAGATTAACACGAACCAATCTATCTGCAACCAGGAAAGTTGGATAATCGACTTTGCACGAATGAAGCACCCGGTGGGTATTCTGCATAACAGACACAAAAAAAGGCCTGACCGAAGCGGCCAAGCCTTTTGGGAAGAGCTTGATTAGGGGAAGATCGTTACCTGAGTGGGGGGCGAGCACCGGAAGACGGGGCTTCCCGATTCAGCGCTGCAGCGAATGCAGCTCGCTCAATTCGGCGTCGCAGGCACCCACGAGCCCCTTCAACTCACGGACGCGACGGTCGTACCGTTGGTGCAGGCGCTCGTAGAGGTCTATCAGGTTCCTGGCCCGGTCCAGTTCACCCGGGGTTCCCGAGGGATTCACTGCTTCACGCTTGCGATCCAATTCATCGATCCTTCGGTTCAGCCGGCTGATTTCGCCCTGGTAGGTGCGGCTTAGCCGCCTGTAGGCCTGCCCCAACTCCTCCAGGTCGCGCGGCTCGCCATAGGGAACTGACTCGGCCAGAGCCCGCAGCGCCCGATACTCCTCTACCTTCAGTGCAAGCCACTCGCCCTGCCACCTCCCCTGCTCGACCAGCACCGTGTAGTACTGCAGCACTTCCGGATCCACGTTGGGCAGGGTCGCCAGTTCGGACTGCAGGGAGCCGATCTTGCGCTCCAGGCGCGCCTCGTTCCTTCTCTCCTCCCGGGGCCGCCCCGGGTCGTTATCGCGCGATCTTAGCCACCCCAGCCGACTCCTCAGGTCGAAGATCTCCGCCTGCAGCACCCGCTGCCGCTCCACGTTCAGCGCAAGCTGCTTGCGCACCGCCTCGAAGCCGGCAACCCTGTCTCTCAGCTCCTGCGCCATGCTTTCCGTGGTCGCCGCCAGTTCCATGAAGTAGCCGACCTGGAGTTCCTTCTTCGCGCCGCGGGCCGAGACGCGCGCATAGTCCTCCTGAATCAGCGCCTCCTCGCCGGTGATGAAGTCGAGATAGCGGGTGGTCCAGTCGAGAAGATCCCTGAGCGCCTCGCCACGATCCGGCTCCAAGATGTTGATGGCGTCCTTTTGTCGGACCAGGTCCCCGAGATCCTCTTCCGCGAGCTTTCGGGAAGTAGCCAGATCGTCGATAGTCTGCAGCAGGAAGCGCCGCTCCCGATCTACCACACGCTGGGGACCTCCTCCTACCGCGGCAGCAAAAAGCGGGGCGGCCATGACCAGTACGACAAATAGACACAGAGTGAAAATGCGCGGCATCGTGACCTCGGGACAAGGGAAGGACAGAAAACGGTGAAAACTCTTCTCCGATATAGCATGAAAGTGCCGATAATGAGAAGAGCCCGCTGGGGGCAGGATCGACTGTCTACGATGCAGCCTCCCTGCCCGCGGAATAAGACGGTCTGTCATAACGCTGGCCCCCAGGCAATCGCAGGCGAGGAGCGAACCTGGCGACTGGTTCGCTCGGAGGTGACAAGGTTCGGGGCCGTACCGGTTTCCAAAGGTGCGGTGCTCTGCCTCGTGGAACCGTGGGTCGCTCCAGATCTGCAGGTTTTCTCCGTGCCCTTGGTGGCTCCGTGGCAGACATCAGGTCTTTTGCCTTCCCGGGTATTCCTCGGCGCTCCCCTTAGCGCCCCTGTGGTTAAACGCCGTGCCCCTTTAACCGCTCTTTTTTGACTTTCGTCAAAGTTTTCTTGAAGCAAGTAGCGGATTGTGTCAGTCGGTGGTCTCTGCGTGCCGCCTTACACTGCTAACCCCTCAGGATGTCAGAAGTATCTGTCACAGTTTCAGAGTTCGCAGCATTGTCAGACACAGTATCTGCAGTATCCTTCAAAAGGATGAACCTAAAACAGTAGCAAGAACAGGAGCAGCTATGCCAATTTCGGGTGTCGTCGTTACGTGTGCACCGGGGCACAGTGATTCAGTCGTCGGTGAACTTGCCTCGTTTGACGGGGTAGAGGTGCACGGTGTGCTCCCCGACGGCCAGATCGTTGCCGTACTCGAAGCGGAGAGCGTCGATGCGGAGGTGAGCCTGGTGACCCGCATGCACGAGATCTCAGGCGTTGCCACGGTACGCCTGGCCTACCACAATTTCGAAGACCTGGAGCAGTAATCCCCGTGATATCAGGACCGGCCTTACGGGCCCGGCCTTTTTTAGCGTCGCCACTTTCGAGGAGGGTGCGAAATGGATGTAAGCAGACGAAATTTTATCAAGGCGAGTGCCGCAGCAGCCGCGTTTGCCGCGGTGGGCGGCAAAGGTCTTAACCCGCTGAAACCGGGAGCGGCCGAGGCGGCCGAAGGTGGCCTTACCTGGGGCAAGGCACCCTGCCGCTTCTGCGGCACCGGCTGCGGCGTACTCGTGGGGGTGCGCGACGGCAAGGTGGTCGCCATCAAGGGTGACCCGCAGGCTCCGGTCAACAAGGGGCTCAACTGCGTCAAGGGGTACTTCCTCTCCAAGGTCCTCAACGGACAGGACCGCCTCACTACGCCGCTCATCCGCAAGGACGGCAAACTCACCCCGGCCACCTGGGACGAGGCCATGACCCTCATCGCCTCCAAGTTCAAGGAGTCCATCGAGAAGTACGGCCCGGATTCCGTCGCCATCTACGGCTCGGGGCAGTGGACCATCTTCGAGGGGTACGCCGCCAGCAAACTCTTCAAGGGGGGGATCGGCACCAACAACATCGAGGTGAACGCGCGCCTGTGCATGGCATCCGCGGTGACCGGCTTCATGACCACGTTTGCGAGCGACGAGCCGATGGGGTGCTACGACGACCTTGACCTGGGCGACACCTACTTCCTGTGGGGCGCCAACATGGCCGAGTGCCACCCCATCCTCTTCTCGCGCCTGCTCACCAACCGGCTCAGCAACCCGGACGTGAAGATCATCGATTTCGCCACCCGCCGCACCCGCACCTCGCTCATGGCGGACCGCTACGTCAAGTTCAAGCCGCAGACCGACCTGGCGCTTTTGAACGCCATCGCCTACGTCATCATCCGCGACGGGCTGCACGACGAGGCCTTCATCAAGGAGCACGTGGTCTTCAAGAAGGGGAAGGAGAACATCGGCTACGGCCTCGAGGACAAGTTCAAATTCGCCGACGAGCCCAAGGGGATCAGCTTCGAGGAGTACCGCGAATCGCTCAAGGCCTACACCCCCGAGAAGGTCGCCGCGCTCTCCGGCGTACCTGCCGAGACCATCGTCGAGATGGCGCATCTCTACGCCGACAAGAACCGCAAGGTGACCACCCTTTGGACCATGGGCTTCAACCAGCACACCCGCGGCACCTGGGTTAACAACCTGGCCTACAACGTCCACCTGCTGACCGGGAAGATCTGCCGCCCCGGCGAGAACCCCATGTCGCTCACCGGCCAGCCCTCGGCCTGCGGCACCACCCGCGAGGTGGGGACCTTCACGCACCGGCTCCCCGCCGACATGGTGGTCATGAACCCCGAGCACCGCGAAAAGACCGCCAAGATCTGGGGGATCGATCCCAAGAAGATCCCGGCCAAGCCGACCTACAACGCCACGGAGATGTTCCGTGCCCTGGACCGCGGCGACATCAAGGTGATCTGGAGCCAGGTGACGAACCCCTTCCAGTCGCTTCCCAACCTGAACCGCTACCGGAAAGGGGCGCGCAAGGGGGAAGGTCGCTTCGTCATTGTCTCGGACATGTACCCGACCCGCTCCACCGAGCAGGCCGACGTGGTGCTCCCCTCGGCGAGTTGGGTCGAGAAGGAGGGGATGTTCGGCAACGCCGAGCGCCGCACCCACCAGTGGTTCAAGATGGTGGACGCCCCCGGCGAGGCGAAGGACGACCTGTGGCAGACCATGGAGCTCGCCCGGCGCCTGGGTTACGGCTCGCTCTTCCCCTACCAGCACCCGCAGCGGGAGATCTGGGAGGAGTACCGCAAGTTCGGCGATGGTCAGGGAAAGGATCTCGCCCCGTACGACGCCTACGTCGAGTCGCGCGGCCTGCGCTGGCCGGTCGTGAACGGCCAGGAGACCCGCTACCGCTACGTCGAGGGGTACGACCCCTACGTGAAGGCCGGTGAAGGGGTCAAGTTCTACAAGAACAAGCCGGACCACTATCGCGCGGTGATCTGGGCACGCCCCTACGAGCCGGCCCCCGAGCAGCCCGACCAGCACTATCCGTTCTGGCTCTGTACCGGACGAGTCCTGGAGCACTGGCACACCGGCACCATGACCGGCCGGGTCCCGGAATTGAAGCGCGCCTATCCCGAGGCGGTCTGCGAGATCAACCCGGACGACGCGAAGAAGCTGGGAATCAAGCAGGGGGACCTGGTACGGGTCAGCTCGCGCCGCGGCAGCGTGGTACTGGCAGCGGACCTGAACGGCCGCGGCAAGGCCGAGCACGGCAACGTCTTCGTCGCCTTCTTCGACGAAAACAAGCTCATCAACGAGCTCTGCCTGGACGCCTACTGCCCCATCTCCGGCGAGCCGGACTACAAGAAGTGCGCGGTGAAGGTCGAAAAGGCACGCTAGCGTACGTCGCGCAACCTTAAGGAGGTAACAGATGAAGAACGTGCTCGTCGCCCTGGCGGCGCTCGCCCTTATCGCCCCGGGTGCCTCGGCCGCGCTTGCCGCTCAACCGGCCGATTTCGACGCCCAGGCCCAGTTCGCGGAAGGCAACCCGCCGGTGATTCCGCATAAGATCGTGGACAACGCAAAAGGAGAGAGCTGCCTTACCTGCCACCTCGACCTCTCCGGCGCGTCCAAGGCCCCGCTCTGCCCGCACCCGGTGCGCGTCTACTGCACCTCGTGCCACGTGCGCAGCGACCTGGGCACTCCGGCCACCCTCAAAGGCAAAGTAAAGAAGTGACGAACCACCATGACTCTTACCCGTAAAGAGTTCCTGCGTCAGGGGGCGGCCTCGCTCGGTCGGGCCGCCCTCGACCTGGCCGGTGCGCTTCAGGCAAGCACCGGAGAGCTTCCCAAGCGGGAGCCCGAGGAGCCGGCGCTGGAGCGCGGGGCGCACCTGGTGGCCGCGCCGCAGGGCAGCGAGTGCTTCGCGGCGAGCTGCGGGTGCCTGAGCTGCCTCGAGCGTTGCGAGCGGCAGGCGATCTCGCTGGTGATCGGCCAGGGGCTCCGGATCGATGCCGAACTCTGCAACGGCTGCGCAGTCTGCGTCGAAATCTGCCCCACCACCCCCCGCTCCCTCGTCATGGTCCCCCGCCCGTCCGAGCAGGACGAGGACGCCGCCGTCCTGGCCTCAAGGTAAGGAAAGTTCGGCCCCGAACCTCCCGCCCCTCTCCCGCAGGGGGAGAGGGGACCCAGTTGGACAGCTTCCCGAAAATCCCGGAAGAACCTTCATAAACGAGTCGACCTTGGTTCGCATCACTGGCAATAGAAGGTGACGGCCGTAAGGTGACGGAACTCGGCCACCACCACGGTCGCGTCTCCGGGGATTCCCCCTTGCCAAGGCCCGTCCCCGGGAGTATCTTTTCTTGCCCGATTCGCTCAAAGGAGAGCCCTACATGGTCAGCATCGAAGAGGCGCAGCGCGCCATACTGCAAGAGATAACCCCGCTGCAGACCGAGAAGGTCTCGGTTTTCCAGGGGCTCAACCGGGTAACCCCCGAGGACCACATCGCCCCGTGGGACATCCCCCCCGCCGACAACTCGGCGATGGATGGTTTCACCTTCGACTACGCCGGGCTCACCGACAACCGCCTCGACGTGGTCGGCTTCCTGGCAGCCGGCGAGGTGCGCACCGCACCGCTTCTGCCGGGCGAGGCGGTGAAGATCATGACCGGGGCGCCGCTTCCGCCGGGTTGCGACACCGTGGTCCCCATCGAGGACGTCGAGGATCACCAGGACTGGATCCGCCTCAAGGCGGTGAAGGCGGGAAACCACGTAAGGCTGCGCGGCGAGGACATCCGCGAGGGTGAGGTGGTCATTCCGGCCGGGTCGCTCCTGCGTCCCCAGGAGATCGGGATGCTCTCCGCCATGGGGTGCACCTCGCTTGCCGTGTACCGCCGGGCCCGGGTCGCCATCCTCTCCACCGGCGACGAACTCTTGGAACCCGGCTCCACCCCCGCTCCCGGCAAGCTCATCAACTCCAACAGCTACAGCCTGGCGGCCCAGGTGATCGACGCAGGTGGCGAACCGCTCCTCTTGGGGATCGCGGCAGACACCCTGGAGTCGACCAAGGAGAAGATCCTCGCGGGACTCAACGCCGACTTCGTCGTGATTACGGGCGGGGTATCGGTAGGAGACCGGGACTTCGTGAAAGCGGCCATCGAGAGCCTGGGAGGAGAGATCACCTTCTGGAAGGTGAACATGAAACCGGGCAAGCCGCTTGCCTTCGCCACGCTCGAGGGGAAACCGGTCTTCGCCCTCCCCGGGAACCCGGTGGCGGCCATGGTCTCTTTCGAACTCTTCGTGCGCCCCTCGCTTTTGAAGGCGATGGGACACCGGAACATCCTGAGGCCCGTGGTTAAGGCCGAGCTGTGCGAGCCGGTGGCCAACAAGGGGGGGCGCCCGCACCTGGTGCGCGGCCTGGTTTCCCGGGCCGGGGAAGGCTACCGGGTCTCGAGCACCGGCGACCAGAGTTCCGGACGACTCTCCTCCCTCATCCTGGGTAACGGTCTCATCAAGCTGCCGCCAGAGTCGCGCTACGCTGCTGGCGAGAGCGTCGAGGTGCTCCTTTTGGACCGCGGCTTCGAGATGGGACAGCTGACCTGAGCAACTAACCACCGCAAGGACGCGCTGGACCCTACGGCGTGCAGCGCGTCTCCCGAAGGAACCTCCCCCACCTGGCAGGGGCGTCCCGCAGGGCCTGCGGGGCGTACCTCGCCCTCCCCTTTCCCTCCGAGCCCTCTCGCCAAGAAGTTGAGCCGGCTCAGCAGCACCGTCGTCCCCCGTCCCCTCCCTTTAATTCTCATGAAATCCTCCACGGTGTCGATACGTATACTGGGCACCCTCGCCTTTGTCATCGGGGCGGCGCGCACGACGGCGCCGATCTCTATCATTTTGTGGTGAAATGCCTCACCGACCGGAGAGAGCATGTCCTGGATCATCATAGCAGGCGCCGCGACGGCCAGTTCCGTGTTCGTCCTGGCAGTCGTCAACCTGTATCTCTACCTCACCTACCGGGAACGGTTCATGAAGTTCTGGGCCTATGCCTGGGGGGTACACACCTGCAGGTACCTCTTTCTCATTGCGTCGGTGATCTGGCCCGAACACCTTTTCCTCAGGGACATCAACTACCTCTGCATCATCGTAAGCGCCGTTTTGCTGCTGACAGGCACCCGCATCTTCATTGGCAAGCCGGTCGGCAGGCTGGAGACCCTCATCGGCCTGGTCATCGGGAGCTGGACGGTGCTCGCCCCCACGCTGCGCCTGCCGGCACCCTACGTGGTCGTCCCCATCTTCGCCTTTCTCTCCTACACCTACATCCACACCGGGATGCAGTTCCTGAAGAGTCTGCCCAGGCGGCCGACCAGCCGGATAACCGGGTGGCTGTTCGTCCTCTGGGGAATCCATCAGGCCGATTACCCTATCCTGCGCCCCATCGAGTGGTTTGCCCCTTGGGGATTCATCATCGGCAGCATCCTGGCCACCAGCATCGCCATGGGATTGGTGCTCATCTACTTCGAGCGTACCTACCAGACCCTCCGGGAAAAAGAGGAGCGCCACGAGCAGCTGATCGCCTCCTCCCATAACTGGATCTGGGAGGTGAATGCCAACGCCGTCTACACCTACGCGAGTCCCCAGGTCCTCGATCTTTTGGGCTACGGTCCCGAGGAGGTCGTGGGGAAGACCCCGTTCGACCTGATGCCCGACGCCGAAGCGAAGCGCATCGGGGCGATTTTCGCCGCTATCGCCGCCCGGCAGGAACCGTTTTTCCGCCTGGAAAACACCAACCGGCGCAAGGATGGCCGGCTGGTGGTGCTGGAGACCAGCGGGGTCCCCTTCTTTGACAGCCAGGGGCGCTTCTGCGGCTACCGGGGCATGGACCACAACATAACCGAGCGCAAGCAGACCGAGGTCCAGCGCGAACTCGTCAAGCAGGTCCTGCTGGTGCTCAACGAGCCCCAGGACCTCAAGGGTTCCCTGGCAGAGGTTGCCCACCTGATTCAGGGGCACATGGATCTCGACGCCGTGGGGGTCAGGCTTCAGGAGGGAGATGACTTTCCCTACCACGTACAACTTGGGTTCCCCCGGGATTTCCTGATCAAGGAAAACACCCTCATCGAGCGCAATCCCAACGGTGAGAGCTGCCGCGACGAACATGGCAGGGTCCGTCTCGAGTGTGCCTGCGGGCTGGTGCTTTCCGGGCACGTCCCGAAGGGACACCCGCTCTCCACCCCCGCCGGCAGCTTCTGGACCAACGATTCCTCGCTTTTGCTGCGCCTGTCCCCCGACCAGGATCCCCGCCACCGTCCGCGTACCGAGTGCATCCGCCAAGGTTACGCGTCGACCGCGCTGATTCCCATCCGCTACAAGGACCGGATCGTCGGCTTGATCCAGTGCAACGATCGCCGCAGCGATCGCTTCAGCGTCGAGGTGATCCAGCACCTGGAGGGGATAGCCGCCTATATCGGCGCGGCCCTGATCCGCAGGTGGTCGGAGGATGAGCGCATCAACCTCGAGAAGCAGCTGCAGCAGGCCCAGAAGATGGAATCCGTGGGGCGGCTGGCAGGGGGCGTTGCCCATGACTTCAACAACATGCTCGGCGTCATCATCGGGCACGCCGCACTCGGGCTCATGGAGACGGCTCCCGGTCACCCCTGCCACGACCACCTGGAGGCGATCAATGCCGCGGCCGAGCGCTCCGCCGAGCTTACCCGGCAGCTCTTGGCCTTCGCCCGCAGGCAGGCCATCGAGCCCAGGATCATCGACATCGACGACGCCATCGCCAACATGCTCAAGATGTTGCAGCGGCTCATCGGGGAGGACATCCAGCTTATCTTCGAGCCGGCGACCAGGATGTGGCCGGTCCTCATGGACCCCTCGCAGGTGGACCAGATCATGGCGAACCTCTGCGTCAACGCCCGGGACGCCATCACGGGGACCGGCCGGATCGTCATCCAGACCGGTACCGTCGTGGCGGATGCCGACTACCTGGTGAACCATCCCGAAGCGGAACTGGGAGAATACGTCTGGGTTTCGGTGAGCGACAACGGATGCGGAATGGGCCAGGAGACCCTCCCCCACATCTTCGAGCCCTTCTACACCACGAAGGGTATCGGAGAGGGGACCGGCCTGGGGCTCGCGACCATCTACGGGATCGTCAAGCAGAACCGCGGTTTCATCACGGTCCGCAGCGAGGCCGGCCAGGGAGCCATCTTCACCATCGGCATCCCCCGGCACCGCGGGGCTGGCGCAGGGCCGCCACGACAGGAGGGGAATCATGCGTTACCCACGGGGAGCGAGACCATCCTGCTCGTCGAGGATGAACGCGGCATGTTGGGGATAACCTGTGCGCTGTTGAAGAACCAGGGGTACCAGGTCCTGGCCTCCGGGGCACCCGACGAGGCGATCCAGATGGCAGGCGCCTACGGCAAACCGATCGACCTGTTGCTGACCGACGTCATCATGCCGGGGATGAATGGCAAGGAGCTGGCCGAGCAGCTCAAGGCGAAGCACCCGGGGCTTAGGTGCCTGTTCATGTCCGGCTACACCGCCGACGTCATCGCCAACCACGGAGTCCTCCAGGAGCGGATCCATTTCCTGCAGAAACCCTTTCTCCTGCCGACCCTGGCGAGCAAGGTGCGCGAGGTGCTGGACCTCCCCTGCTAGGGGACCGTTCTGGCGGAGGGGACGCCGAACTGGCGGGGGACGCGACACCGGCGAGGCGGGCTCCCCACCGCTGGAGTAATTTTTCTTATCCTTGCAGGAGAAACTCCGATAAAGCAAGAGGAGCAGGTTACCGGGCGACGCACACCGGGGAAGCTGTGCAGTTAACCTCGCCTGGCGCCCGAATGTGCCGTGGGGATACCGATGGAGCAATCTGGAACAAACGCAAATGCCAGCCGCAAGATTCTCGTGGTGGATGACGAGCCATTGACGGCCTGCATGCTGCAGTTCATCCTCGAGTCGCAAGGCTACCAGACCAGGTGCCTGCACGACGCGTCGGAGGTGCTGACAACCGCCCAGCAGTGGTCACCCGACCTGATCCTGCTTGACGTCGTGTTACCCGGTGAAAACGGCTTCGACCTTTGCAGGAGACTCAAAACACACAACTATGTGAAGTCCATTCCGGTCCTCTTTATCAGCGGACTCGACGACGCCACGGCGGTGGTCCAGGGGTTCGATGCGGGGGGAGTGGATTATATCGCCAAGCCGTTTTGCAACGAGGAGGTACTGGCCCGCGTCGGGACCCACCTGAAGATAAGCGCACTGCACGAAAGCCTGGAGATCCAGAAAAACGCGGAACGGGTGGTGAGAAACCTCTTCGAAGCCCAGGCCGCGACCATTTTCGCCATGGCGAAACTGGCAGAGTATCGCGACGAGTCGACGGGGCACCACCTCGAGAGGGTGCGGGAGTTGTGCCGGCTGCTGGCCTTGGAGTTGGCGAAGGACTCTGCGTACACCAACCATGTCACCGACGATTTTGTCACCTGCATCCACCATGCGGCACCGCTGCACGACATCGGCAAGATCGCCATTCCGGACTCCATCCTGCAGAAACGCGGTGCCTTGACCAGCGAAGAGTACCAGACCATACAGACCCATACCACCATAGGTGCCGAGACCCTGCAGTCGGTGTTCAACGAGTACCCTGACAACCTGTTCATCGGAATGGGGATCGAGATAGCGCTCTATCACCACGAGCGCTGGGATGGCAACGGGTACCCGGACGGGCTGGTGGGAAGGTGCATCCCGCTATCGGCCAGGATCATGGCGGTGGCGGACGTGTACGATGCGCTGCGCTCGGATCGTTGCTACCGGAAAGGCATGAGCCACCGGGAGACCGTAGCGATGCTTCTGGAAAATGCCGGAAACCACTTCGACCCCGAGATCGTCAAGGTGGCCATGCGGGTAGAGTCCCAGTTCGCGGCGTTGTTCCCCTGAAAAGGTACTCGGTGGCCGGGATCAGGGGCGCAGGCCTTTGTGCAGTTTCGTTATCAGGCGATCAAACGACGCAGCGAAACGCTGCCGGTCGGTCAGGCTGAACTGGGCGGGGCCACCCAGTGCCATCCCGCCGGAGCGCAGCTCGGTCATCAGGTCGCGCATGGCGAGCCGTTCGCCGATGTTCTCTTCCGAGTAGAGTTCGCCGCGCGGGTCGAGAGCCACCCCTCCCTTGGCGACCACCCTGGCGGCCAGCGGGATGTCGGCCGTTATGACCAGGTCCTGCGGAGCGGCGTGTTCGGCGATGTAGTCGTCGGCGACGTCGAAGCCGTCCTGGACCACGATGGAGCGGATCAGTTTCGTCTCGTGTTTGGCGAGCCCCTTGTTGGCGACCAGGTCGACGGGGATCTGGAGGCGTTCCGAGGCGCGGAAGACGATCTCCTTGATGACCCGCGGGCAGGCGTCGGCATCGATCCAGATTTTCATCACTTGATTATCCTTTTTGGTTGCCACGAAGCCACCAAGATCACGGAGCAAGAACCAGGGTGTCGGTTGTTTTGGTGTTTTTCAGAACTCCGTGCGGCGAAGGCTTCACCTTGGTGTTCCCCCCGAATGTAGTCGTTGCCCCTTCCACTTTTCCTCAGCGACCTCCCCCTTGCTAGCAGGTTTAAAGCCCTTTGCCGTAGTCTCTCCCCGACCTGTCTCTCATTTTGTCTGCCGTGTGCAAGGGGCGCTGCCAGGAAAAGGGGACTCTGTATTGCTCCGTGTGCTTGGTGGCTCCGTGGCTACCTTGTTTTTTCAGACTCCTTCCGTCGTTCCGTCACGAAGAACGACAGCACGAACCCTACCCCAAGAAGCCCGATTGCGGCAGCGAAGCTGTACGACGAGGCCACGCCAGGACTCCCCGCGTATTTGTCCTTCAAGAGCGCCACGAGCTGCGGCCCCGCTATCCCGGCAGCCGACCAGGCGGTGAGGATCGCACCGTACACCGCCGGCATGACCCGCGCCCCGAACCGGTCCAGGACAAACGACGGCATGGTCCCGAATCCGCCACCATAACAGAGCAGCACGTAGCAAACCAGGGTCGCAAAGAGCCAGGGCTCGGTGACCCGCAGCAGCAGGGCGAACGCCGCGACCTGCGACCCGAGGATCAGGCTGAAGGTCCGGCTGCGCCCCAGTCTGTCCGAGAGTGCGCCCCAGAAGAACCGCCCGATACCGTTGAATACCGAGCTTGCAGCGATCATGGTCCCGCCGTAGGCCGCGAGTACCTCCTTGCCAAGCGCCGGGTCGTGCTTCGCGCAGACGTCCTGGAACAGAGGGGACTGGAACCCGATGAGGGCGATCCCGGCGGTGATGTTGCAAAAGAAGATGAGCCACATGACCAGGAACGAACCGGATGCGATGCAGCTTCCCGGACTCCCCGGAGCGGCGTCGCTCTCCGCAGCAGCCTCAGCTGCCACCTGGGGAGGCACCCACGAAGCGGGAGGGTTGCGGACCAAGGCCGCGGAAGCCAGGGACAGCACCAGGAAAATAACGCCCATCGCGGTGAAGGCCGACACCAGGTCCCCCCCCGTCCTCGCCAGGAGAAACGGAGCCACCAGCTTCGACATGAGCAGCGCGCCGAAGCCGAACCCCATCACGACGGTCCCCGTAGCGAGTCCCTTGCGGTCCGGGAACCACTTGGAGATGGTGGCAACCGGTGTCACATAGCCAAGCCCCAGCCCGATCCCCCCGATGACCCCGTAGCCGAGCCACAGAAGCGGCAGCGAGTGCAGGCGCAGGGCTAGAGCGGCCAGGAAGTATCCCGAGCCGAAGAGGACAGCCCCGGCAAGCGCCAGGGGCCGGGGGCCGGTTTTGGGAAGCAGGAGCCCGCCGGCAGCAGCCGAGAGCCCCAGAAAGGTGATGGCAAGGCTGAAGGTCCAGACCACCTGGCTGTTGGTCCATCCGTAGGTCTCGCAGAGCGGTTTCTGGAAGAAGCTCCAGGCATACACCGTCCCCAGGTTCAGCATGAGCAGTGTGCAGGCTGCGCCGATTGCGACTCTGTTCGATCGATTTTCCAATGGCAAAGTGGCTCCCGGGAATTCTGATTCGTCACAGCGAAGAGAAGAATGACGTCGCCTTCAAGCGCGGACAGGCGTTCTTGGATACACCGACTAGGGTTACATGTCAAGGAAGCCGCCACGCAACATACGGGGGAGTTTCCAGAGAGGGATCTTCGGGGAGGCACTGAGAGCAGGTAGCTTCGGGCGGAGGTCAGGCTGGCGGGGGTGCCAGAAGGAGGACCCTGCACCTCCCCTAGAAAAACCGTGGGGAGGTGCAGGGATGGACCGGGCCGGCGAGTGCAGGGCAGGTTACCCCGAGAGGCTCAGGTGCAGCAGCCTCTCGGGTCCTGACGATACCGGAATGCAAACGTTCAGCAAAGACAGCGACTTCTGTTTAGCGCTCGATACTCCAGCGCGGGGTCTTGACCATATGGCAGCTGGTGTTGAAGCAGCTTCCCGTTGCGTTGATAGCAGGCGGGTTGACCAGCTTCGCGCTGGTGTAGACCGGGAACCCGTCGCCGAAGCGGTACTTCGGATCTACTTCCACGTGCACGTTGGAGATGTGGGTAGAGACCGGGGTGACCATCTGGTGGTACGGGGTAGCTCCGGTCCTGCCGCCGTTGTGGCAGATGTTGCAGTTTGCGAAACCGTCGGACGGCTTTGCGTTCGGCGCGATGTGCGCCGCCACCAGGTGCGCGCCGCCACCGCCGGAGTAGTCCTCGAACCGTGCAGAGGACCAGACTCCCTGAACCCCGAAGGCCAGTTTCGGCATCTTCGGTGCGGGAGGATACCCGTGGCAGGAATCGCAGGCGCCGCCCACCGGTTTGAAGGCACCGGCGCTGGCGTTATGGCTGTGGCAGTTGAGGCAGCCCGAGGTGTAGTGGCCGGTCTCCGGTACGCCGGCACGGTAGTGGTTGGTCTGGGTGTGGCAAACCTGGCAGAAGCCCAGGTTGGTGGTGTTGTCCACGAGGCCATTGATCGGATCACTGACGCTGATAGCGGTCCCCTTGATGACCGAGCGGAGCATGTAGAGGTTAGTGGTGCCGTGCGGCTCATGGCACAGAGCGCAGGCCATGTTGGCGCTCCCACCCTTCACGGTGACGTGGGTGTTCATGTTCAGGGACGCGGCACTTACCTTGGTGGCGTTCTGGTGGCAGGCGTTGCACTCCACGTTGAGGGCGCCGGTATAGGCGCTCAGCAGGCGGTTGGTGGTGCCCAGTGCCGTGGAGATGTGGCCGCTTGCCGCATCGTGGCAGCCGGTGCACGCCTGCCCGATTCCGGGCCGGCCGTGCCCGGAGGTCGGCGCCAGGGTCTTGTCCGGAGCGGTGATCCCGTTGATGACGGAGAGTGCCCCGCCGGCAGTGCTGTGGCAGCTCTCGCAGGAAACCTTGCCACCAGCCCAGTTGGTGCTCTGGTTGTGGCAGCCGGCGCAGGTGCCCAGCTTCGAGAAGCCGGCGTTCAGGTCGACCAGGCCGTTGGCGTGGTTTGCGCCGAGTTCCCCGGTGTAGAGGTGGCAGGCGGCGCAGGAGTTCCCGGAGGTGGCATTGAACTTCGGACCGTATGTAGCGTTGTAGTGGGCGCCGTGTGCGTTGCTGGCTATGAGGCCGCCGGTGGTGGTGGAAAGCGCGTTGTGGCAGGTGCCGCACGCCCCGGTCGAGGCAGTCTTCCAGTTCGGGGTGGAGCTGCCGTGGCAGGAGGTGGCGCAGGTCCCGGCCGTGGCGTTGTAGAAGGCCGCCACGTCGCGTACGCCGTTACCGTGCAGGGCCGCATTCACGATGGTGCCCGAGCCGGAGACGGTTGCTCCATGGCAGGCAGCGCAGGCGTACCCCCTGCCGGTCGTGGGATTCACGTGCTTGGCGTGGGCGTAGGTCGCCAGGCTCGCAGAGTCGCCATGGCAGCCGTTGCACCCAAGCGAGGTTCCCCACTTGACGGCGGCGACGTTCGCGATGATGCCGTTACCGGAGTGGCAGCTCACGTTGGAGCAGGTGCCGCCGGTGGCTGCGTACTGATAGGTGAAGGAAACACCCGTCCCGGCGGAGAGGTCGTAGGTGCCGTTCATGTGGGTGGCTGCGTTGGTAATGGTGGTCCCGTTCGAAGTGGTGACGGCATGGCATTTGTCGCAGCTGTAGCTGTGGCTGCCATGGCTGTTCACCTTGGGGTTGCCGTTTGCATAGGCCGGCGGGAAACCGTGGCAGCCGTTGCAGGTTTTGTACACGTCGAGCACGCCGTTTTGATGCACGGTCGGATCCATGTTGTGGCACATGCTGCAGTTGGTGTAGTTGGGGTGCACCGTCCCCGGATCAAACCACTTGGTGACCGTCGGCGGATTGCCGTGGCAGGTATCGCACGATGCCGTAAAGGATCCTTTGGGGCTATTGTGGGTATGGCACCTTTTGCACACCGTGGGGTCGGTGCTTGCGTGTTCCGCGATGGAAGCAGGCGGGGTGTGGCATCCTTCGCAGACACCGGTACCGGCTGCGTTTTTGTACTCCATGCGGCTGCCGGTGTAGCGGAAGAATACCTGTTTGCTTTTCCCCGGCAGGTTTCTCCGGATCAGCTTGATGTTCGGCCCCAGTGACCCAGTCGGGTCGTTGGGATCGTAGTCCACGTGGGCACCGTGACAGTCGATGCACTGGATGTCCTGGCCGATGCCATTATGGTTCGTCTTGCCGGCGTGGCAGTTGGTGCAGAGGTTTATCTGGTCGGGCGTTCCGACCGCGACGGTTGCTCCGCGCGGGTTGGTGCGCAACAGGTTGCCGTCCCCGGTACTGAGGTTTTTAAAGCCGTTGACGTAGTTGGAGCTGCGCGAATCCGCGGAATGCACCCGGTGGCAGGTCGAGCAGATCACCTTGCCATCTGCACTCATCTTGCTGCCGAGATCGGAGGTCGGGTTGTTGGGATTGGCGTTTACCGGTGTCGTGCCGACGAATTTGGCGGGGGCGGCCTTGGCTGCCGAACTGTAGCCGACCAGAACCGGGTGGCTCCCGGTTGCTGCGACACTGGTCACACGCGACCGGTGGCAGTCGAAGCACATCTGGTCGGTGTCGTTGGCAACGCGCAGGTACCGGGTGTTCTTGTTCACGTGCGGGTTATGACAGTTGGTGCAGGCAAGCTGGGACCCGGAATAGTCCTGTCCCTGAACCATCGCACCATCGGCCGGGGCCTGGGCACCGGCACCGGGATTGCTGACACTCCCCGTCCAACGATGCGAGGTGTTCACCTGATCGGTAGCGGAGAATTTATATACCGAGGAGCCAGTTGTGCTGTGGCAGGTGAGACAGTTACCGTTGATGACGTTACTGTCCGCTGGTGCCGTCGAGTTATGACACGTTATGCAGGAACTTACGTGCGGAGCGTCCACTGCGCCGACATTGATACTTGTCAGTATGCCAAGTACACCAATGCAGAGTGTTATAAACAACAGTCTTTTCATTATCTGGCTCCCAAACCGCTTATGCGTAGAGTAGTGCAAAGACACCTATCAATGGCATCCGAAACATTTCGACGTGAACTTGGCTGCGACGTCGATCGTACCGTTCATGTGCTGACTCGGCGCGGTAATGTAATTCGAGATGATGGTAGTCCCATCCGGTGACATGTTCGACTTCGCGTCGGGGTGACACAGGTCGCAGTTGTCTCCGCCGCCATGAGAACCGCTGTGCCAGTTCCCGTTGTTAGGGGGGTTGCCGTGGCAGCTGTTGCAATTGGTTGCCGGGTTATCCTGCCATACCGCCGTGGCGTTGCTCATCCCGCCGTAATTAATGGTGACAGGGACCGAAGCATTGAGACCATAGTCCCAGATATAGTAGGTGTAGGTACCGGGGGGGACGTTGTGGCAGGCGATGTTCGTGCACGTGGCCGGGTTGTTGGTCTGCGGCGAGCTCCAGTTGCCCGAGGGGGTGAACACCGGGGTCGGTCCGCCGGGCTGGAACGCCCCCTTCGAGCTGTCCTTGAAGAAAGCGCCGGATGCCATGAAGGACGAGGAAAGGTTGTGGCACGCCTTGCAGTCGTTCATAAACGACTGGTGCTTGGTGTGCATCACGTCGGGACAGAGGTCGTTGTTCTTGGCGTCGAGGCAGTAGTTATTGGCACGGCCGGCAGAGCTGAGAGCTGCCACGATGAGCGTTGCAGAACAAAGTGACAAAAGCAGTTTTTTCATTTACCCACTCCTTACCGAGATTCAGCCGCGGTGCCGTTTGCCGTCGTACCGTTGCTACGAGCGACGTTGGGCTTTTTGTATTTCTTCAGCACGTAGCTGTCGATGCTCGCATCGTGCGGGACCCACTCCTGGCCGTTGTAGATATATTCGCGCTTGTCCTGGGTGTTGTAATAAACCTGGAGGATGGTGGGGTTGGCCGGTTCCTGCGCCAGGTACTGAATTTCTTTGGACTGAGCCGATGAAGGTGCAACCAGGAATGCTGAACCGAGGAATAGGAGCGTAGCCGCAGTAGTCAGCGCAGCGGCTGCGACCTCTTTACCAAAGTAACGGCTCCGCGCGTCCTGCTGTTTGGGTAGTTTCATGCCGGTGATTCCTCCTCAATAACTGTGGTCTCTTTTCTACAAGAAGGTCAGGCTACGTATGCCTAAAGCGAGAGTGGCTGCATCCAGATGCGGCGCATCAACGCGTCGTTCACGATTCTTGTGGCTGACTCGGGCAGCATAAGCTCGAGGTGGCCGAAGTTCTTGCAGTTCTGTTGTGGGGAGGTATCAGGTGGTGCCGTGCCGTTGCCGGCCGGCGGTCGGGAGGAACCTCTCCATGGGGGTGCGGTGCCGGCTTTTTCGAGTCGTGCGGACACGAAAAAGCCGGGTGCGTTATATCAGTGATGATATTCGGCATCCCGGCTGTCTTGACTACAAGACCCTAGGCTTTCCGCCCCACCCTCACGGATGGTTTAGTCTTATCGTTATCGGCGTATCGAAGTACTGCGTCGATGATAAAATTTACAAAAAACGTTTTAGCGCTGCAACTCTTTTAAAATTATAATTCTCTAATCATGTTGCAATCTTCTAACTGACCGCGCAAACCGCGCACCTGACGTGGACACCACTAAGAGCAGGTTCCTGTTGCCGGATGAAATGGTCAGCGTTGCGGATACAGGTTCCGTAAGAATTTCAGCAATGTTGTGACGTATACCACATTGAGAAAGATATAACAACTGAATTTATAACGGAACAGCAAGAAAACTTACAAAAAGTGACAAAGCGACCCGCTATAGGTAGTTGCGAAGTCCTCCGTCGACCGAACCCGATCCTACCCCAACGGGGAAAGGAACCCGCTTCCGATCGCAGAAGCTCCCGATACCTAAACCCCCGCGTTGTATCTCTCCTTCCTGCAGTCCACCCCTGCGGTTCGCCATGCGGCACACACCTAGACGTTATAGATCGAGGCGCTCCCCCCCCTCGCTGCATCGAGTCAGGATTTTGAGTGCCTGACCCGTTCGTGGTCTGCTATTATCAGGTGCTTGCTGTTGCAGATGCTGAGAGGAGGTAAGAAAGCCGGTGCCGGGGTCACCGTACGCTGCCATCGTTGGAGCGGACTGCGCAGATCTCCTTAAATAATTCCAGCAGGGAACCGATCACGTCGATACGTAGAGAAATACTCGATGTCGTCGTTGGCTCTTCAAAGGATTCACCATGAATCAGCAAAATAGGGGTACTACCAGGCTGTGGTATGGTCCCGCCGTCATGCTCGCCGCCTTTTTCGTGCTTTTTCTGGCCTTCGTATGGTTGGTGAACGACTCATCGTACCGGTCCCGGCGCGCCGCGCTGAAAAGCGACGCGGAGTCGCTCGCCAAGAGCATGCACCTGCGGCTCAAGGGGAACGAGGACTACCTGCAGTTGCTGGCCAAGGATCGCTCTGCAGGCGCCCTCGATGCCAGGCAGTTCCAGGAGCGCGGTGCAAGCTATGTCCAGGGACACCCGGAGTTGCTGAACATCACCTGGGTCGATGCCGATTTCTATATTCGTGACGTTTCTCCCCAAGCGGGCAACCAACAGATCCTGGGGCTCCACCTGGACCTGCCGGAGCCCAAACGTGCGACGCGACTGGCCAGGGAGACCCACCAGCCGACCTACACCCTCCCCTTCGAGGCGATCCAGGGGAACCCCTCTTTCGAACTCTGGGTCCCGGTGTTCCGCGGGGACCAGTTCCTCGGCCTGTTCGCCGCGGTCTACTCCTGCGACAAGCTGCTCCAGACCCTCGCCGCTCCCCAACTCGGGACCCTGCACCTGGTGAGCCTCCGGGAGGCTTCGGGCGGGGCCCTCGCGGAACTCTCGGGTTCCGGCCATCCCGACCCGAACCTGGTGTACCGGACCCAGCTGTCCCCGGTGGGAGGCGGGGTGCTGCTGCAACTGCAGTCCTACGGCCGGGGGCTCGACTGGGTGCTCTTGGCGCTGGAATTCCTTTGCCTGTCCCTGGTACTGGGCATGTGTTACGCCATGTGGGGGGTGAAGCGGGAAATTGCCGCACGCACCCGTATCGAAGCGGAGCTGCGCGCCCAAACGGCCCGGCTGCAAAAGAGCGAGGCCTACTTCCGCATCATGAACGAGCAGGCCACCGAAGCCCTCCTGGTGTACGACGTCGACCTGGACCGCTTCGTCGATGCCAACAAGATGGCGGAGGAGATGTTCGGCTGCGACCGGGAGGAGCTGTTGAAAAGCAGCCCCTTGAGGTTCTTCGCTCCCGAGCAGCCCGACCTGCGCCTGCCGGCAGACACCATCGCCGAGCACAACGCCAGGGTGTTCGCAGGGGAATCCCCCTGCTTCGAGCGGTCCATCCGCAGCCTCGACGGCCGGGAACTTTCCTGCGAGGTGCGGCTGACCCGGCTCCCCGACGACCAGCGCCGGCTGATCCGTGCGACCTTTTTTGACATCACCGAGAGAAAGCACCTGGAAGACACCCTGCAACGGCAGACTGCCCGGCTCGAGGAGGAGCTGACCGAGCGCCAGGTGGCCCAGGAAGCCCTGCAGGATCAGACCGTTTTGCTCGAGGAGGAGATCGAGGAACGCAGGCGGGTGGAAAAGGCCCTCAAGCAGAGCGAGACCACGGTCCGCAACCGGCTGAAGGCGATCACCGAGCCCGATGGCGACATAAGTTCGCTCGAGCTCTCCGATATCGTCGATTGCGAGATGCTCCAGTCCATGCTGGAGGATTTTTACCGGCTGACCGGCATGCTGGGTGCCGTGCTGGACGTCTCAGGGAAGGTCCTGGTCGCCGTGGGCTGGCAGGACATCTGTACCAAGTTTCACCGCTGCCACCCCGAGACCCTCAAGAACTGCCTGGAGAGCGACACGGTCCTGACGAGCGGCGTCCCCGTGGGGTCCTTCAAGCACTACCGTTGCAAGAACAACATGTGGGATATGGTCACTCCCCTGGAGGTGGGGGGGCGGCACGTGGGCAACATCTTCATCGGACAGTTCTTCTACGACGACGAGGTCCCGGACGTGGAGTTCTACCGGGCCCAGGCGCGGCGCTACGGCTTCGACGAGGAGGAGTACCTCGCCGCCCTCGATCGGGTGCCCCGCTTCAGCCGCGAGACGGCCGCTGCCGGCATGCAGTTCTACGCCAAGCTCACCAAGATCATCTCCACCTTGAGCTTCAGCACCATCAGGCTGTCCCGGACGCTCAACGAGCGTATCCACCTTGAAGAGCAACTGAGGCAGGCACAGAAAATGGAAACCGTGGGGCAACTCGCCGGCGGGGTGGCGCACGACTTCAACAACATCCTTCAGGTGATCATCGGCTATGGCGACCTGCTGCAGCGGGACGAGGCGCTCAGCGGCCGGCACAAGGAGGAGATCGCCCACATCCTGGGTGCGGCGGAAAAGGCCTCCCAGCTGACCCGCGGGCTCCTTGCCTTCAGCCGAAAGCAGGTCTTCGCGCTCAAGCCGCTCTACCTCAACGAGGTCATCGAAAACTTCAAGAAATTCATCGTCAGGGTCATCGGAGAGGACATCCAGTTACGAACCGTGACCCAGGGGAAAGGCCCCATGATCCATGCGGACCAGGGGCAGATGGAGCAGGTCCTGGTCAACCTGGCGACCAATGCCCGGGACGCCATGCCTAATGGGGGGCTTTTGACCATCGAGACCGGTTTCCGGACGGTGGAAGAGGCGAGCGGTCGGGAGTTCGGCGGCGTCGAGCCGGGACCGTACGCCGTGGTGACCGTATCCGACACCGGCTGCGGCATGGACCACGACACCTGCCAGAGGATCTTCGAGCCCTTCTATACCACCAAGGGGGTGGGCGAAGGGACCGGCCTTGGCATGTCGATCGTCTACGGGATCGTGAAGCAGCACAACGGGTTCATCGAGGTCCACAGTGAGCCGGGGCGGGGGAGCAGGATCGGCATCTGCCTGCCGATCTACCAGGCGGCAGATCTCGAAACCGACGCCGTTCCCGCGCTGCCCCCTCTGCCGCCGGGGGGAAGCGAAACGATCCTGCTGGCCGAGGATGATGCCGACGTGCGCAGTCTCATGGTTACGGTACTGACCAAGTTTGGATATCGGGTGGTCGAGGCGGTGGACGGGGAGGATGCCGTGGAGAAGTTCGCGGCGCACCGGGGGGAAATCGCGCTCATCGTGATGGACATGATCATGCCCAGGAAAAACGGCAAGGCGGCCTACGAGGAGATCGCCCTTACGTGTCCCGAGGTGAAGGTCCTCTACTCCAGCGGCTATACCGCCGACTTCATGCAGAACCGGGGCGTTTCCGGCAAGGAGGTGGAACTGATCATGAAGCCGGTCCAGCCGATGGAACTCTTGCGCAAGGTACGGAGCATGCTGGACGCCTAGGCCGCAGGCAGCCTGCCCAAAGATCCACCTCAACTAAATAAGCCCCGGAGACAGCACCAGTACAGAGGTGCCGTTCCGGGGCTTTTGTCATGGTCCCCTGCGCCGGGTCAGTTGGAGTCGGTTCCCCACGCGATGAAGGTCCGGCCAGCAGGGACACAGGTGACACGGGGCACCGGGTAGACCTGGTAGCCGTCGGTGGTTGTCGCCGCCTCCAGAACCGGTGTTCCCCAGGAACCGCCGGCGACGAGACGCGCGCTGCGCACCATCGCCTGGCCCGCCTCGATCTGGTACCAGACCGCGGTCGCGTTGCCGGTCGCATCGAGCGCGAGCTGCGGGGCAAAGGCGAAGTACGCCGCAGGACTTACCGCCTGGGGGGCGCCCCAGCCGGAACCGGGAAGGTAGTTGCTGGTCACGATGCGCTGGGTGGGGTCCCCGCCTGCCAGCTGTTGGGCGTCGTTTTGCTGCATCCAGGCCAGAAGCGCCGCACCGGAGCCGTTCAGGGCGAGGCTTGGCTGGTAACACTCACCGAGGTTCCCCTCAGAGACGCTGACAGCGTCCTCCCAGGCGCCGCCCGCCGTCCGGCGCGCGCACCAGACGTCGAAGAACCCGAGCTGGTTGGCCTGCACCCAGGCCGCCATCACCACACCTGCCTGGTTCATGGCAAGCTGGAGCTGTCCATAGACGATCCGGCTGCTGCCGGGAAGGGCGTTCAGTTTAACCGGCGTCCCCGGGGTCCCCTCTTGCAGCGTGGCAGCGTAGACCTCGGAGGCGCCGTTACTGGTGGAGCCGTCGTCCAGTGCCTGGATCCAGGCGAGGCAGGCGCTCCCCACACCGCTTTGCACCACGATGGCCTGGTACGCGGAGTTAACCCCGTTGGAGACCCGGGCGGGGGCACTCCAGCTGCCGGTGCCGCCGGAGAGGCTTGAGAGGTAGATGTCGAAGTGGTTGCTGTTCACGTTACGGTTGAACTGGGTCCAGGCGAGCAAGAGGTTGCCGTTGGCGTCGCTCGCGATGCTGGGGGAACCGGTATAGCTGTTGGAGTCGGTGCTGGTAAGACGCGCGGGGGTCCCCCAGCCGCTCCCCGGATGATAGCGGCTGGTCCAGATGTCGTTGGCGCCGCCGGTGTACTCGCACCAGGCGAGGTAGGCGTTCCCCGCGGCGTCCCTGGCGACCTGGGGGTTAGTGGCCTGCCCCTGCCCGGTGCTGACGGTGACCGGTGTGCCCCCTTCCAGCCACTGCGCCTTGACAAGGCTGGTCCCCCCCTGGCCGGTGTCCTCCACCCAGACCGCCAGGGGATGACCGTCGGCCGAGACGCCAAGCTGGAGTCCCTGCGCCTTCGCCCCGCGCGCCGCGTCCCACAAGGTGGAGCTCGAGCCGCTGGAGATGTCGCTCAAGGGGGCGTTCAGCAAGGCGGCCCCGGTGCCGCGCTCGGAGATCTGCACCGAGCCAGCCGAGCTGGTGACCGTCAGGTGATCCAGCACCCCGTCCATACCGTTGCCATCGGCGCGGAAGGGGGTGGCGATGGGATCCTGGTAGGCCTGGTAGTTCTCAAGGATCGGCTTGAGTGCCGTCATGAGCGCCGCCGATGCTGCGGGGAGGGCATCGGCCAGTGCGGCGAGGGCGGTGGGTGTCGGCGCCTGGTACAAGGCGTCCAGGTCACCGCCGGCATTGGCCGATTGCACGATGACCTGGGTAAGCGGGGTGATGTTGGCGGTGCCGGCGCCCCGCGCCATCGAGTAGAGCTGCCCGCCGTTCCAGGTTGCCTTGAGCAGGAAAGGCGGAGTAAGGTGCGAGATGTCGAACCTGAAGCTGCCGTCGGCGGTTGTGGTGCTGGCCTCCCTGCCCGCGGCGTCCTTGAGAAAGACGCTGCCCTGGACCGGCTGCCCGGTGGCGGCGAGCCCGGAGACGGTGTCAGCGGCGGAGGGCGAGCCCGTACCGCCACAGCCGGGCAACAGGCTGAGCCCGAGGGCCATAAGCGTGGCGGTGATGAGGTTGACCAAGGTACGGACTGGCATGAGGGTGATTTTCATGATGCGGCTCCCTTGCGTGGCGCTGATCCAGGTGGTTCCCGGGGCGAACTGCGGCTGGGGCAGGCACACGGCGTCCCCCTGCCTCTTTTCGGAAAGCGCCGTAAGAATCTTTATGACAAAGAGCCGGAAGGGAAAAGAACGCGAGGGTTGAGAGACGGGTAGCGGAGAGACAAACCGGGCTCCGGGGAAGATCCACCCCTTTACATGAGTGCGTCCTTGAGTATATATGAACAGGTACGCCTTCCCCTTGTTCCAGTCGCTACGAGCGTTACCTGCAGTACAGTGGCAGGGACCACGGTCAGGTTCACGAGTCGCGCGGCAGGCGTAGACGAGTTGTGGGTTGGGCACTTTACTAAAATAGTCGGACAAAAGGAGAGAACGATGATTTCGAAGTGGATTGCCAAAGTTGTCGTGGGTGCTTTAGCTGTCGCCGCGCTGGCGACGGGCTGTGCGACCAATCCGGATGGCAGCTACGAGTACAAGAGAACCGCCATCGGCGGAGTGGGCGGTGCCGCACTGGGTGCCGGTGTCGGCGCGCTCTTCGGTGGGGGAAAAGGTGCGGCCATCGGCGGGTTGACCGGTGCGGTAGTCGGCGGCGGCGTCGGCAACTACATGGACCGCCAGGCGGCGGCCTTGAAGAAGAACATGCCCGAAGCGGAAGTGGTCCGTGACGGCGATAAAGTTTATGTCGCGCTACCTTCCGGCATCCTCTTCGATACCGGCAAGGACGTGCTCAAACCGGAGGCGAAAGATTCGCTGGCCAAAGCTGCGGGGACCTTGAAGAACTCCGAGACCAACATCGTCATTCAAGGCCACACCGATTCCACCGGGTCCGATGCGATCAATCAGCCGCTGAGCCAAAGACGGGCAAATCACGTTCGTGATTTTCTGGCCGCCAATGGCGTTCCGACCTCCCGCATGACGGCAATCGGTTACGGGTCGAGTCGTCCGGCCGTCCCCAACGACACCCCCGAAAACCGTGCGCTCAACCGTCGTGTGCAGATGGAGATCAGCCCGAACGCAAAACTCAAGGCGCAAACCAGCGGGGACAACTAGCACTACCAGGTCTAACCCAAAGGGGCTCGCGATACCTATCGCGAGCCCTTAGTTTATCCAGAGACTCCCATTCTGGCCCCCCTCCCCCTGACCGGGAACCGTTTCAGTTGCCCCGGTCGTCGCCACCGTTGTCCTGCCTTTCCTAGAGCGTCTGAGTCTGGTGTTGAGGCCCAGCACCGTCATCTTCTCCCTCCACGTACCATGCAGCTCCTTGTTCTCCTGCCAAAGGTGCGCCTTAAAGCCTGCTACCAGTGTTTGCCCCCGATCCGCAGGAAACATCATTAAACCCAACAGGGACAGCAGTAAGTATTTTCAGAAATGGCGCCGCCCAAGCCAGGGAGTCAGCTGCGGTGCAGGTACCAGCGATGCCCGCATCGTTATCTGGCTAACTAACTGGAAACACGGCCTGAGAACCTGCAAGAGAGCCCGGGAAACGGTTTATCACCCCGTTTTCGTGGAGACTACACAGAGGAGCGCCCCGAGCTGATGCCCCGGAGGGGCTCTCCCGTAAATACTAAATTTCCTACACCAGATGCCGACAGGTAGGTAAGACTAATTCCAGCTCCCAAGGAGGGTGGCAATGAAACAAACAGTACGTGTGGCGGTCATGGCGATTTTGATTTCCCTGGCACTGGCGGCAACGGCCCTGGCTGACGACCGCGGCGAGGCGGTATCCAGGGTGCAGAAGGCGATAGCGCTGGCCAAGGGCGGCGGTGTTGAAAAAACCCTCGAAGTCCTCAACGATTCCAGCTCGGAACTGGGCTCCGGAGCCAACTACGTCTTTGCCTACGACATGGATGGGACCATGCTGGCGAACGTGGTGAAAAAGGAACTGATCGGCAAGAACATCCTCGACGTGCCGGACGCCCAGGGGAAGATGTTCCGGCGCGAGATCGTCGAGCAGATGAAGACCAAGGACCAAGTCTGGATGGACTACGTGACGGTGAACCCGAAAACCAAGGCAAACGAGCAGAAGTCCTCCTACTGCGAGAAGTACCAGGACGTGGTGTTCTGCTGCGGGTTCTATAAAAAGTAGGACCGGCTCGGGGGTACGGCATGTCTATTCGGAAGCTTCTCTTCGCGAGCATCGCAGCCACACTGCTCGGCCTGCTGGTTATTTCCGCCGTCAGCATCTACTCAGTTTCCAAAATCCGGGGGACGGTGGCACGGGTGACGGGGCTCTCCACGCCCCTCCAGGTAAAAACTGCCCTGCTGCAGCGGGAAATCGAAACGGTAACGGGCTCACTGCTCAGGCTGGGCATAGCCACCTCGGAACAGGAAGCGGCAGCCATGTCGAGTCGCACCGAGGAGGGGCTGAAGAGGATCTCGGAGCTCCTGGGGGAGATCGCCAAGCTGCAGCCGGATGCCTCCCGCACCGACCAGAAGGCACTCGCCGATCTGCAAGCCGAGGTACTGGCCGCGGTCCGTGAGCGTTTGGCCAGTGCCGGCGCCATGCACAAGGACGGAGAGTCGCTGGAACAGGCTATGCTGAGCGCCGAGAAGGCCCTGGCATCGGTATCCCGGGACATGAAGCTTCTTTCCGAGGATTCCTCCCGGAGGGTTTCGGGGTCGTTTTCCGCTTCGAGCCAGGGGATGGCGGACCTGCAGCAGGTTGCCGCGTTGACCAAGACGCTTAAGGAGAGCCAGGTCATCATCGGCGATCTGGACCAGGCAAAAAAATCGTTGCAGGTTTCGGCGATGAAGCAGCGGCTGAAGAGTGCGGTCGCCACGGCAACTGCCGGCAGCCCGGGCGATCCCGTCATCAGGGAAACCATGGCGACCACCCAGGCGCTGGCCGAGCGCATGCTCAAGGCGGATACCGGGCTCTTCGCCCTGAAGAGTGCGCTCTTGAGCGGCAAGGACGTCACCAAGGAGTACCTCACGGAAAGAAACGACCTGGCCAGCCGGCTCATGGAGGCGGGTACCGCCCTGCAGACCGTGGAACTGAGGGTGGAGCAGGTATCGCGGCAGGCGAAGACCAATTCGGAACAGGCCATCGCAGCAAGCGCCCAGGCGACCCGTGCCGCGTCCACGCTGCAACCTGCGCTGCTCGCGGCCAAGTCCGCCGAAGCCATCACACGCCAGGCGATCACCGCGATGACCATGAAGGAACTCGATGCGGTCGCGGCGCAGGCGAGACAGGACTTCGCACAGTCCGTGGCCGGCTTTAAAAACGGGCGCGCCGTCTTGCGCGGCGCTTCCAGCGCCGGCGCCCAGCGCAGCATCGACGCCGCACTTTCCAGTGTTTCCTCCGCGGCCCAGGTCGCCGAGCGGATGATCGCGTCCCAGGCGAAGATCGTGGGTGCGACCGCCCGCACCCAGGCGGCGATAGCCAAGGTCAAGCAGATGGCCGAGAAAGAGGCCAAGTCGGGAGACGAACTGGGGCGCAAGGCCGCGGGCGTGCAGGAGCAGATGGTGCAGGAGGCGAGCGCCGCGGTACAGCGCTCCACCGGGCTCATCGTCGCCCTCTCCGTGGCGGCGGCGCTGGTGGTATCGGTTCCGCTGTTCTGGACCTTCGTCAGGGTGCGCCGCTCCATGCGGTCCACCAACGATATGATCGACGATATCGCCAAGGGGGAAGGGGATCTGACCAAGCGGCTGGACGACTCGGGAGGGGACGAGTTTGCCGAGATGTCGGGCCGCTTCAACGAGTTCCTCAGCAAACTGGGGGGCACCGTATCCTCCATCATGGACGACACCCAGTCGCTGGCGAGTGTGGCCGGCCAGATGGAGGAGTCCTCGGCCGGCATCGCCAAGACCTCCTCGGAACTCGCCATGTTGGCGACCTCCACGGCAACTGCCGTGCACGAAATGGCGGCCACCGCGGGCGATATCGCCTCGTCCTGCGTCACGATGCAGCAGGAGGCCGGGCGGGTCGAGAGTTCCGCCAAGGAGGGAGCCCAGGTTATCGCCGATGCCAACCGGGTCATGGTCTCGCTGTCCGAGGGGGTAAAGGATGCGGCGCAGAGCGTGAAAGCCCTGGGAGAACGTTCGGAGGAGATCGGTCAGATCATCGAGACCATCCAGAGGATCGCCGAACAGACCAACCTGCTCGCCCTGAATGCCGCCATCGAGGCGGCGCGTGCCGGGGAGCAGGGGCGCGGCTTTGCCGTGGTGGCCGACGAGGTACGGGCCCTGGCCGAACAGGCGGCACAGGCAACCGGAGAGATTTCCAAGGTGATTACCGGGATCCAGAACGAGACCAAGCAGGTGGTGAGCGGAATGGCCAAGTCGGTCGACCAGGCCGAGCAGGGAGCCCGGATGGCCGTCACCTCCGGTGAGGTGGTAAGCGGCATCGTTGCGGCAGTATCCAAGCTCAACGAACAGATCGCGGTCGTGGCGACGGCAGCCGAAGAGCAGTCCTCCACCGCCGACAGCGTCAGCGAGACGGTAACCGGCATCGAACAGGGGATCGGATCGGTATCTCAGCAGGCATCAAGCGGCGCGCACTGCGCCCATGAACTCGCGAGCGTATCCTCCAAGCTCTCCAGCGCCGTGCATCAGTTCAAGGTTTAACAGGCGGCTAACGGGGGGGAGAAATCCTCCCCACGCCGCCTGCGGTAGCAGAAGCGGGAAACGATCTACCGACCGTCAATCGTCAATTGCTTCACGCGTACCCCGGAAAAAAGAGAAGCCCCGCGTCACCTTGACGTCGGGGCTTCTCCATTTTTCATCTATCGCTTCGTAAGCCTCCCCAACCAAGGCCAACCGCACCCCAAAGGGACACAGAGGGAAATCCACACTTAAGGCAAAGATCGGAAAGTTCATTACCTCGAAACGAGCAGGCTGCCTCCGACGCGCTAGAAGGTGACCGTCGCCTTGGTGGCAAAGATGAACCAGTTTTTCTTCTCGGCGCCGCTGGTCTCGGCGATCAGCCAGGTACCCTCCTCCAGGTGCCCTTCTATCTTGAAGACCACGTGGGGCACCGGATCGAAGCGCAGGGTGAGCGCGGTGTCCTTCTGCCAGGCGTTCCAGGGGTTGTCGACGTACCCCGAGGCAACGAGCCGTGCGCCGGAGCGATCCTTTCGATCGGCATAGGTTTCGTGGTAGTAGGCACCGGCCTCCAGCCAGTCCGTGAAACGGTAGGTCCCGCTCACGTACCAGCCGTCGCCGCTTTGCTTGGAGCTGAACGACTGGGTAGGGGCATTCGGGTAGTCGGCGCTCACCGTGTAGTCGTCCAGCTGGTACTCGGAGGCGAGGATCAGGTCGCCCCAGGTATATTCGAGGCCGAACAGGTAACGGTGCAGGTTGGCGAATTTCCAGGTGGCGTCGAAGGAGTTGCCGAGGACATCCTGGCCGACAGCCGTCCCCCTGAAGCTCGTGTGCAGCCCGCTGAAGGTGGCCCGGACCCCTTCCACCGGGGGACGCCACTCGAGGTGGTGCACGACCGAGGTTTCGGTGCTGATATCGGTCACCGTCGAGGTGATATCGGGTGTGGAAATGAAGGCCGAGTAGTTTTTCGCGGAGGCGCCGCCGGCCTCGATCGGAAAGGTCCCCACCTGCACCTGGTAGTTGGCCCGCCCTCCCCTGCCCAGAGGAACCGAGCCATAGATGCTGCCGCCGGTTATGGCGTTGAAGGAATCGCGGTCGTATTCGTAGTACTGGTTCTGGGGCAGGAATATGAAGGTGCGCAGCGCGTCGTTGTCACGCGACTCGTTGTAGAGACCAAGCGGTGCCTTGATCTTTCCCCCCCTGACGCCCAGCCAGTCGGTGATTCGGTAGTCGCCGTACGCCCAGTCGATGGTGACCTTGTCCCTGCCGTAACTGCCGCGGTCCATGGCAAGCAACTGCATGCCGACCCTCAGCCCCGGGGTCAGTTCCTTCGAGAAGTTGATGGCAAAGTCGTTGAAGTTGAACGACCCCTTTCCGCTGTTGCTGACCGGAAAGTTGTTTTCCTTGGTGCTCTGGATGAATCCCTGCGAAACGAACCCGTGGATCTCTACGCCTTCGACCTCAAGCGCACTGGCGTCCACCGCCGGATACATCATGCCGGCAACACAAAGTAGAACGATCGACAATCCTGCTTTCATACTCCCCCCAGCAGAGTTATTTGATTGAAATGGTTTTTACCGAACTCCCGGCCTTCCCGGCCGGCACCACCCCGATAGTGCCAGGATGCCCGGCCACGAAGTCGACAAGCTGGGCGGTATCCGCAATGGAGCGTGGCATGGCGGCCTTTCCCGTGAACACCAGGTTCTGCCAATGCTTATCGAACTGCATCGGGGTCTTCCCTACCACGGTCTGGAGAAACTCCTTGAACAGCTCGGAATCCTCGGGGACCACCACCTTTATGTACCGGCTGTTATCCCACTTCACCTTTTCGCCCAGGAAAATGGCTCTCAGATCCGCCTTACTCACCGAGGCAACGGGGACCGTTTTCGACACGATCACCTCGAAATTACCAGCCAGCGCGACAGGTGCGATCACCAGGAGAAGTCCGAGTGCGCCGAGCCCCCAGCACGTCCTCCAGATGGCACGATGGCACTTCGTCATGTGCAACCTCCTTTTTTATACGATTACTGCGTCTGCCGAATGCAGCGGGGTGCGCTATGAACAGGCAAACCCGCGCAAGGGAACACCAGCAAAATTTCAGTATGCCTCGAAGGCCTCAGGGTCGTTGTGATGCGGGCCGATGTCGACGCCGCGTTTTGCTCCGGACCGCGATACCGTGGCCTTTGGAACGCGATGGGAAGCCGGAACCGCCTGGGGTTGCTGCGCCTGCCTCGGGGACGGTGCTCCGGGGATGCGGCTGTTCCCTGCCATCTTGAAGAAGCTGACACTTGACTGCAGTACCTCAGCCTGAGAGCTCAGTTCTTCGGCAGTCGAGGCCGTCTCCTCGCTGGCAGAGGCATTCTGCTGAATGATTTGATCGAGTTGCCGTATCGCCTTGTTGATCTGCTCTGCCCCGATCCCCTGTTCACGGCTCGCTGCGCTGATCTCCTGAACCAGTTCGGCTGTTTTCAGGATGTCGGGTACCAATCGAACCAGCATCTCCCCCGCCTTCTCCGCGACATCGACGCTGGTAGCGGAGAGCTCCGAAATCTCTACCGCCGCCTTGTGGCTGCGCTCGGCAAGCTTCCGGACCTCCTCTGCCACCACGGCGAACCCTTTACCATGAGCACCGGCCCGAGCCGCCTCGATCGCGGCATTCAGCGCAAGAAGGTTGGTCTGGCGGGCGATCTCTTCAACGATGGTGATTTTCCCGGTGATCTCCCGCATGGCGTCAACTGTCTGCTCTACCGCCGTGCCGCTCTCCTTGGCACTCTCGGCACTACGCACCGCTATCTTCTCAGTCTGTAGCGCGTTCTCCGCATTGTGACGGATGTTCGAGCTCATTTGTTCCATACTGCTGGATACTTCTTCCGCGGCCGCAGCCTGTTCGCTGGCCCCCTGGCTCATCGCAGTCGAACTCGTCGAAAGCTCCACGCTCCCTGCTGCAACATTGTTGGAGGCACTCTGCACCGAGGCAACAACCTCTTTCAGGTTTCTGACCATCTCGTTTAGGGCTTGGGCCAGTTGTCCGACCTCATCCCTGCTATCCACGGCAAGGGTCCTGCTCAGGTCGCCCTGGGAGACTGCATGGGCAAAATCCACCCCTTTGCGAAGCGGAGCCGTAATCATCCGGGAGATGAAGAAACCAAGGAGCATCGCGAGAGCCATCCCCCCCGCAGCGGTTCCTAACATAAACACGGTCGCTTCACGTGCTATCTCCGCATTCTTTTCCGCGGTGAGCCTGGCCTGGCCAACCTTCGAGTCGACCAACCGGTCCAGCACCTCCTGGTAGTGCAACGCGGCCTTCTTGCCGTCCCCCTGGAGGATGTTTCGAGCCTCGTCGACTCGATCCATCCTGGCGAGTTCCATCACCTTCTCTATGTACTGGCCGTACTCAACCCTGACCTTCTTGTAATCGTCCAGCAGTTTGCGCCCCTCTGCAGTGAGCATGGTCTTTTCGACATCAGTGACTTTTTTGGAAATTCCAGACCGCAAATCCTTGATTATTCCGAGAATCTTCTCCTTTTCCGCACGGTCGCTGGTTTCCACCAGATCGCGCAGATTGATTCGAACGCGCTGGAAGGAAACAGCGATAGTACCTATCTCCTCAAGGGGGACGGTTACCTTCTCGTAGAGCAGGGTGTCGGCAGATTTGATAGTATGGATCTTAGCGGTGCCAATCCAGCCGATTCCTCCGGCGATCAGTGCCAGGAGCATGAAGGCGCTGAACAACTTTTTTCCAATACTCATACTCAGGAACATTCCCATATGCACCTCCAGTGTTGGAAATCGCCTCTGAGTGCCGCGGACTGCACCAAAGACACCGCACGAACATTTAAATTCTTTCGGTAAGTGCGCAGGAACCTTTAGGGTCGACGCAAACGTCACGGCACCGAACAGCACCGCAATAAAAGCCCCGGAATGCCCAAGGCAGCCATTACCGGATGCCACCGCAAAGCCCCAAAACCGCTGCTAGTTCGCGTTTACTTTCCAGATCCTGTCCGCAAAAGCTCGTGGTCGGGCTGCTCTTTTGGCCGACAGGATTCACCGTGGCCGCCGGCCGCTTTATTCCTGAACATAGAATGAGGGGAATGCAACGATGTAGTAAGACAGGGAGGGTGTAGGGGAGTTTTTGGTAGCACTGGACCGTGCTGCCCCGGGCTGGTTATAACCTCTTCGACGTTTCCACACAGGGAACTGCGCCGCGTGTGCCCAGGGTTGAGAAGTTGGGAATTGGGCGAAATACCTGCCAGAAAAAAATACGCGACCCCGGTGAGGGCGAGGAGGTGCTATCCGACGCCGAGGTACGCCAGCATCTGAAAATGCAGGAGCGCGTCACCCGCGCGAGGACACGCAATACTTCTGGCTCAGCAGGAGGTATCCCTTCTGCTGAGCCGGGCCCATAACATCGAAGTCGCTCCCGAGCACGATTCCCATCGTGCCGGGTGCGGACCGTTACCGCGTCGCCTTTTTAGGCTTGCTGGAGGTCTTGGCCACAACCGCCAGGCCGGCATCGGAACCCGAGAGGTACAACGTCGACAGAACCGGCACCAAACATCCCCAGTGGGAATTAGCTATCTTCCGGGTCGTTCCGTCGTTGAAATGGACAGTCGCTCTGAGGGAAGTCAACTCGACCACCTTGCCGACGCCCCAAGCGCTCGCCTCGGAATGGCTTACTACGTCACCTCGTTTGATGGACATTTTTCTTCTCCTAACTTGGTTGACGCTGTACGTAGCCGGCAGATGAAAAAAACAAGGCCCCTGATGAACTTCAGGGGCCTCGGCCCGTTGCAACGATGATGGGACGGCTGAAGATTTCTGCCGTTTTCGGCTGGTGGTTCTAGATCTTTCTCACGTTCGCAGCCTGCAGACCTTTCGGCCCTCTGGCCACATCGAAGGTGACTTCATCGCCTTCAGCCAAGGATTTGAACCCGTCGCCGCTGATAGCGGAAAAGTGGCAAAAAACGTCCTCGCCATTTTCCTGCTCGAGAAAGCCAAACCCTTTGCTGTCGTTAAACCATTTCACTCTTCCGTTTGCCATGTGCTTTCTGTCTCCAAAATTTTCTGATTCGATTCGAAATATTTCCTAATACTGTCAGACGTTAACAGCTTTGAAGGTATAAAGCAAGGTATTTGCCTATCAGAAATAACAGTAAAAGCGGCAGGCTGGTGAGCTTTAATCCTTAAAATACCTATCAAGGCCGTCACAATATCAATCGTTCCTGCGGCTTGTACCAATTTACCAGGTTCAAAAGAACGGATGGAATCCACCTACCAAGAATATTATTGCCATTACATTTGTAGACCTGCATTATGGACCGGCGCTTTATCAGGTGCATCTTCTGGATGCGAACATTTAAAGCAGCAACCCATGAGGTCTGGCGGGATGTGGACCTTCAGCCAGGTGCGCTGCAGCGCTTGGCACCCGAGTAGAAACACGAATGGCCATTAAGGCCGCAGCACAACGCCGGCAGTTGCAGGGACCGTTCAAGCCGAGGCTGACTGCCTCGCCAATTCCCTCTCCGTGCCGGTCTCTCAACCTCAGCTCTGCGAATAAGGACCGATCGGTAATGGCTTCTCTGGATTTTGAACAGGAAAAAAACAACTTCAACGAATTTTATGAAGGGAGCCAGAAGCTCCTCATTGACGCCAAGAACGCATACATCCGCATTATCCGCGCGCTTTTCGCGCGCTCCGATGTGGAAGTGACCAAAATACAGGGGCGGGTGAAAGACAAAGAGGAATGCATCAGAAAATTTCACCGCAAGTATCTCGCCAAACTCGAAGCCGATGAGCAGCCGTACCAGATCAGGGACTACATATCCGACCTGATCGCGATCCGCATCGTCTGCCTCTACAAGGACCAGATCCCCGCGGTCTCCGAGGTGTTGCAACAGCACTTCAAGATTCTCGACATCACCGACAAGATATCGGCACTGGAGAGTACCGAGGACTCCTTCGGCTACAAGGGGTTGCACCTCGACCTGGCCCTAAGCAACGAGATGGCATCCCATCCGAAGAACCTTCCCTACCAGGAATTCCCCTTCGAGGTGCAGATCAGGTCGCTGGTCCAGGATGCCTGGAGCGTACTGGACCATAAGATCAAGTACAAGAAGGCGATTCCCGTCGACCTCAAGCGCAGGATCACCGTCCTCTCCGCGCTGTTCGAGCTGGCGGACCGGGAGTTCCAGGAGATCCGCAATGCCACCGTGGAGCTGCTGCAGCAGGCGACGGTGGCGCCGGTGAGCGATACTCCAGAAGGTTCCTCAGATGACGCGGTGGGGCAAACAGCGCCGACCGTCAAGCCCAAGGCCATCAACGCCTTCAATTTTCTGCGGGTTGCCGGGCATTTCTTCCGGGATTTCGAGTTCGAGCCGACGCGGGTGGACAACCTGGTCCAGAGCATCCTGGAGCTCGACGGGGGATTTCAGAGGTCTGACCTGCACAAGTGCCTGAACGAAAACCTGAAAACCGTCCGGGACTACCGCGAAGCCTTTCTGGCCGAGAGCCCCGGCAAGACCTTCACCCCGTTCCTCACGGTCAGGCACTGTCTCTTTCTCTATGACCAGGAGAGGTTCGGGTCTATCCTCTTCAAGGGGACCAAGGAGCGCTTTGTACAGTGGCTCAAGGCAGTGCGGAGCAACCAGGGTTGACACCCGTCATCGGGTTGCGCTGCAGCCAGGGCCGGCTCCGGGGTCCGCTTCGAGGATGATGTAGAGGCCGCGCGCCGCATAGCGTGACCACAGAGGGATCTTTCAGCCAGCATCCTCAGCTCACACGGGCACCGAGGGCAGACGATAAAAGGGCTTGCGACTATCAAATCGCAAGCCCTTTTGTTTGTCTGGAGAACTCTTCAGCCACCTCCCCGCCGCCTCATCTACCGATTTCGTTTTCTCGACGGGAGCCGTTGCGGGACCGGGGCTCAGCAACCGTACAGGTCGAACTCGCTGCTGTCAATACGGGGGAGCCGCCTGCCGAGCCGTTTTTCGATGACCCTGAACTGGTGCAGGTCTTCGGGGGCAAGCAGCGTGACCGCGACACCGGCGTTCTCGGCGCGCCCGGTTCTGCCGATCCGGTGCAGGTAGTCGGTCGGCGAGCGCGGGAGTTCGTAGTTGACCACATGGGGGAGATAGGGCACGTCAATCCCGCGAGCGGCCAGGTCGGTGGCGACCAGCACCCGCAGTTCCCCGGTTTTGAAGGCAGCAAGTGCTGCGGTTCTCCCCCCCTGGCTCATGCCGCTGTGGAAAGTGGCCGCGGCGATACCGTTGTCACGCAGCTTCTTCGTCACGTTGTCGGCCCTGCGTTGCGACGAGGTGAAGACCAGCACCTGTTTCCAATCGCCGTCTTTTATCAGGAACCGCAACAGGGGACCCTTGCGGGCGGCATCGACCTCGTAGATTTTTTGGGCGATCAGCCCCGGTTCCGACGACGACTCCACAAGTTCCACCCGCAAAGGGTCCCTCAACCGGCTCGCCGCCACACCCTCCAGCTCCGCGGCGAAGGTCGCCGAGAACATGAGGTTCTGCCGTCTCTGCGGCAAAAGGGTGAGAACCTGATCGAGTTCCTCGCGGAAATCGTCCCCGTAGAGCCGGTCCGCCTCGTCCAGCACCAAGGTGGCTACGCCCGAGAGCTGGACGCTCCTTTTGGCAACCAGCTCGAGAAGCCGGCCGGGGGTGGCGACCAGGAACTCGATCCCTTTCAGGAGGATCATCTGCGGGTTGATGGCGACCCCGCCGAAGACTGCACCGGTTTTCACCCGGGGAGTCAGATGGCGGGCGAACCGGTTCGCCACCCCCTCGACCTGAGCGGCGAGTTCGCGGGTCGGCACCAGGACCAATACCCTGAGGGTCTTCTGCTCCTCGGGAGCCTGGGAACGGATGAGCTGCAGCAAGGGGAGCACGAAGGCGGCAGTTTTGCCCGAGCCGGTCTTCGCGATGGCGAGGAGATCCCTCCCCTTAAGGATTGCGGGAATCACCCTTTTCTGAATCGGGTACGGGTGCTGGAAGTCGGGCTGGTCGGCGAGGGCGGTCAAAAGCTCGGGGTGCAGGCCAAGAGAGGCAAACGACATCGGTGGAACTCCTGTAGGTGAGCACGAAAAAACCACAGGAAGTCTCGTGGTTCACTCCAGTGCTTATAGCACGCGGAGAGCCCCGGCGACAATCGCTTTCCTATCCCCGGGTACCGAGAAAGATGGTAAGCCAGATCATCAGTCTCGACCAAAAGTGTTGTTTCAGGACCTGGCACCATGAAGTTTCCGAATCGTCCGCTCTCAAGGATTTCTCCCTCCCCTTCAAGGGGAGGGTCGGGGTGGGGATGGGGCCAGTGCTCCTTCGCGCCCTCCCCGAGGCAGCCGGCACCGTGAAGCCGGTGGCAACGCGCCGCGCACGGGAAGCCGTTTATGTCGGAATCGACCTCACAAGCACTGGACAGTACCACCCCCGGCAGGTTATAACCTCTCCTACGTTTCGACACAGGGAGGGTTAACGATGACGGCTACTACCGGCGGAAAAGACAGCACCCGCCTCCCCTCCGATTTTTTGGCGATTCTGGATCGCTGCGCGCAGATAGAGCTCAAGTGTGCCCAGGTCTACCAGAGGTTCGCCCAGATGCACGCGGAGTTCCCGGAGATACAGACGCTGTGGTTCAAGACTGCGCGTGAAGAGGAGGCCCACGCGGCCCAGTTCAAGATGCTCGCCAAGCTGAAGCGCAGCGATGTCGTCGGCCTGTCAGTAAACGACACCGACACCCAGGCGGCGCTCGAAGCGATGGACCGTCTTCTGGAAAGGATGCGTACCGGGTACCTGGATCCGGAGCAGGCCCTGATGCTCGCCATCAAGCTGGAAAACCAGGCGGGAAAGTTCCACTCGAACTCGGTGGTGATCTGCAGGGATCCTGAGTTGAAGAAGCTCCTCGACGCCATGATGGGGCACGACCAGGATCACGAGTCCGCGCTCGTTAAGGCGCTGGCCGAGATCAAGCGCAGACGGGGCAGCGGGCTTACCGAGGCGCTGCAGTTGGTGGAACGCCTTGCCGAGCAAATTGACGGGGCAGGCCTCAGCCCGATGGACACGCTGAAGGCCGTCCTCAGGTTCGAGAACCTGGTGAGCAAGCAACTCCTCAAGAGCCAGGCAGGCAAACGGGGAACGGAGCTGCAGCTCATCCTGAAAGACATCATGGAGAAAAACAGCGCGCAGTTACAGCTTATCCACCAGAGATTGGAGCGCTTCGAGGCGGGGACAGACGGGAAGGTAGCCGAAGAACTGCGCCTGCACAGGACCGAGCGCCGACAGTAGCACTGCCCTCGATAAAAGCCTTCCTCCTCCGGGGTGAAGAGTGCCTGGGGTTAAGCCTGAAAGACTGAAAGATGTTCTTCAACTTTCATTTTTTCAGGCCTGACCCCGGACTTTTTCTGTCCCCCCCGACTTATCCCTCTTCAGCCAGGCACAGCCGTATATTCTCCGCAACCTTTTGAGCAGCCAGCGGGCGCCCCGACTGTTCGAGCACCACCATCAACTGAATTTGCAGCTTGGTGGCCTTGGCGAGCATCGCGTCCTTGGTCTCAGATTCCGGCTCTTTCTGCGCAGCCTTGCGTAAGGCGATGACTTCCTTGAAAAGCTGCACCTCAAGCGGCTCGTCGCCCGTTATCGTAACGGCATGTTCCGCCAGTTGTCTCTTCTCTTCCGGGCTACGTTCCTGCCATTCCCGGATACGCGCTTCGGCTAACAAATCAAAAATTCCCATCTAGCTCTCCTCGGCTTCCGCCTCTCCAGGCACTCCATGTGTAGTGCGTCACACGCGTTACACAGATAAACCGTTCCTAGGAAAAATCCAAGGGGATTCCGCAAAAGAAAAACATAAACTAATTCTAACGGGGATACATGGGATGCAGGGGATGAAAACAAAGCATAACCACAAGCATGACCACAGGGGACACGGAGGAAAAGCCAAACCTCAGGCAAAGAGAGGAAACCCGTAATAAACCGAAAATTCGGGATCGGCTTAATTGCCCCCCCCCTCGTTGATCAAAGCACCTCGGGTGAAGCCTTGGAGGACGCCGATTATTCTCAGCGACCTCGGCGTTATGGTTACGCACGCGACCAGCGACTATCGGATCCCTCAGCTAAGCTAAAATCTTTGCGACTAAGCTCCACGTCCCCACGCTTACGCAAACCCCGCCGCACGTAAGCCCGATGTCCCCACACGTAAGCCCCAAGCCTCCAATCGTAAGCTACATGTCCCTACGCTTAAGCCATACGTCCCTAGCCTTAAGCTACACGCCCCCTTGCTTAAGCTAGAATCCCCATCGTTAAGCTAAGTGACAGCTTACTTAAGCTAAGTGACAGCTTACTTAAGCTAAGTGACAGCTCACTTAAGCTAAGTGACAGCTCACTTAAGCTAATTGCCAGGTACTTTAAGCTAACTGCCACCTGGTTTAAGTAATTCACGGTCTCGCCGGGGCCAAATTCTGTTCTTGCACCGCAAAATACCCGCGCGAAATCTAAAATGCAGGCGTCGAAAAGCTCTGTCGGGACTTTGTTAAGATTAAAATGGAGGCGATTGGCGAGTTGCCAGGGTGAAAATGCCTGATCGCCACGTTCTCGGGTTTGTTTGTCCTGGTCCCTCGGCAATCGATCCGGTTTTTTAAGCTAAAGCAGGGGTCACTTAGCTTATGTCACACCATACATAACAAAAAGCTGGTGTCACTTTGCTTAAACGTGGTGTGCGTTAAGAAATGCGAGGTGCTTAGCGGTGGGAAGACGGAGCCGGAAATAAAAAACCCGGCAGTTTTAATCACAACAGACAGGAACCGAAAAATAAGCACTGCGGTCAAGATGTGACCTGCCTGGGTTGATCCCCATCCCCCTCCTGTCCTCCCCCTTGAAGGGGGAGGGACCACTGGCGGAAGATCAGCGCTAAGCAGGGAAGCGTTAACGCTTCAAACGGTACAGAACTTTTTCTGGCTGGTGTGCAGAGCTTCCTGGCCGGGGTGCAGAGAGTTCGCTTAGGGAACTGTCTCTTTACCTGGGCAAGAGCTCGATGTCGGGGAGGTTGTGGTAGAGCTCGAGGTAGTCGTCGTGGCGACGCAGGGCAGCTAGCACGCACTCCAACGGCTCGGGCCAGATCTCGGGGAGGTCGGCTTCGGCTGGGTCCAGGATGGGAAAGGCGAGGCGCTCGACGGGCGGGGTGAACTGGGAATCGATACCTTCCTTGTTGCCGCGCGAGTCGATGCGGTACCAACCGTAGTCGGGGAGCAGGACGGCGTTCAGGCCATGCAGACAGTAGGGAGCACCGCTGCCATCGAGGCTCAGGCGCTGGTAACAAAAGCCGGCCGGGATGCCGTTAGCGCGTAACAGGGCGGCCAGCAGGTGGCTCTTGGCGTAGCAGTAGCCGGTGCGGTGTGACAGGGCGTCGGAGGCCTTCCAGGTGACCGGGTTCAGCTTGTAGTCCGAGCTGTGGCGTATCTCGTCGCGCACCCACTCAAAGCAGTGCTGGGCCGTCTGCTGGACGGACGGGGAACCGTTGGCAAGAGTAGCCGCAAGGGACAGGATTTCCGGGTGCTGCCAGTCGATAACTTCGGATACTGCGAGATACATAAAGACCTCACCACAAAGGACACAGGGGAAAAGCCACACCTCAGGCAAAGAGAGGAAAATCCTTTATACCAAAAAACGCGGACTGAACCTCAGAAAAACAACAGGGATGAAGGGGATGAAGGGGATACGGCGGGAATCAACCATGAGCCTAAACCTGTAACCACGGAGGACATAGAGGGGCCCAAAGGAAAAGCTACACCTCAAATATTGCAAAACCCGGTACCTCTCCACGGCTTCATTTTCCAGAAAACTTCTGATACTTCCTGGAATACAAAAACCCCGACAGCCTGTTCGGCTGCCGGGGTTTGGTTTGTCTTTGGAGCGGGAAACGGGATTCGAACCCGCGGCCTTCAGCTTAAGAATGCGCCCTTTCAACCTCATCACCAAAGATAAACCAAAAGACTTAGCTGCTCAAACCATCCAGCCCGAGTTCCTTTAGCTTCACTTTTTCTGGGCTGGAGGTTTTCGGGTCCCATCCGCGCTCCCTGTAATACTCGGTAAGGGTTGTCTCGAAGAGATCCCGGTCGAGCACTGCTCCCTTCTTGGGCCCAACGGTGAAAGCGTCTTCAAAGAAGCGGTCAGGCAGCCTGTCGTCTTCACGGCGGAACCCCTCACGGTAGTTGAACATCTTCTCCAAGTTGAAGATCCTCTCGCCCGTTTTTTCAAACTCTGCCTTGTCGAACGTTCGTCCAGTTATCGCACTCAGCAGGGAAAGCATAGGCTCTTCCAGGGCTGGTTCGAAGGTCGGGAAAAAGCACATGCCGGTCGAATCAAGCATCGCCCGCCTGTTCTGCATGGCAGCACTGTCTCCGCTCATGTGGCAAGCTCCCCTCGAAGCGGTTGCGTAGGAAAGCCCCCGGGGCGGGTTGGCCTGAATGTTGTGAGCGGCCAGCTCAAGCCCCTTCACATGGATAGCGAACTTCTCGCTCCCTTTACCGATCTGCCAGGCGAGCGCTCGTACACCCTCGGCGGCCAGTGCTCCCACACCCTCTTTGGCGGCGATCTTCTCTATCATGGCAAGGGTCGCATCGACGCTCCCCCATTTGAGATCTATACCGTCCAGAAAGCTCCGGCTTATCATCCCGCGCTCGTAGGCCTCCATGAGAAAACCGATGACGTTTCCGGTGGAGATCTGATCCAGCCCGAGATCGTCGATGGTGGTGATCGCCTTCAGCAGGCCCGCCATGTCGGATATCAGCAGATTTGAGCCAAGCATGACCCCGGTCTCGTACTCGGGGCCATCGTGGACAACCCCACCGTATTTCCCCCTGGTCATCCCGCTCTTTTTGCAGGCCAGCGGGCAGCAGTAACAGGCGATGTCTCGCACCCAGACGTCGCGCCTTGCCGCTTCCCCGCCGATCTTCTCGGCTTCGCTAAAGGTTCCTTCCCGGTAGTTACGGACAGACTCGGTCCCGGCCTTACTGTTACCAACGATGCCCCGGGCCGTTCCTTGTTCAGCCCACGATTTGGCGTACGCCGAACCATTGAGGACCTTCCTGGCCTTTTCTAGCGCCGAAAGAAACCCGGCATGGTCGGCGACACCGGGCTGCCCGGTACCCCGCACCGCAATCGCCTTAAGGTTCTTTGAGCCCATGACACAGCCGGAGCCTCCCCTGCCGGCGGCCCTCCCGGCGGTATGCAGGATGCTGGAGTAGGGGACGAGGTTCTCCCCGGCAGGCCCGATATAGACGGTTTTAAATTTGCGGTCGCCCAGTTCTTCAAGAATCGCCCTGTCAAAGGCGTCCGTTCGCATCCCCTTGAACTTGCCGGCGTCGCGGATCTCCACCTTTGCGTCATCGATCACCAGGTAGGAAAGCGCCGGTGCCTTGCCGGTTATGACAATCCCGTCGTAGCCGGCAAAACGGATTTCAGGTCCGAAAAACCCACCCATGTTCGAGTAGGTAACGGTCGAGGCATGGGAATGGTCGCTTTTCCGGGGAGCCGTGATGGGCGACTTGGTCACCACGCAGGTTCGGGAGGAGGAAGGGACCGGAAGTCCCGAGAACGGTCCCGGCATGAAGAGGAGGGGGTTTTCCGGAGATAGCGCGTCGACTCCCGGCCTCTTGAGCCGGTCCCAAAGAATCTTGATACCAAGCCCCTGCCCCCCGACGAAGTTGTCGAAATCTTCCGGGGGAATGGGTATCTTCTGGGACTTCCCCGTGGAGAGGTCCACGCTGAGGACAACACCGTGATATCCAGCCTTACTGCTCATTTCAAACCTCCGAAATCGGCCGTTCCGTACCAGTTCCTGGCCAGTTGGGCTGCAATTTTTTCAGGGCCTTGCCCGTAGAATTTCCTGTTGTTTCGGACTTCAACGTACGACAGTGCCGAGAACGGACATTTTTTCACGCACTGCGGGTCGCCACCGCACAGTGTGCACATCCTCTCCGGCTTTCCCGTTGCCGGGTTTGGGCTGATCGTCCCGGTCCTTTGCGAGGCACAGGCCCAGGCGCAACTGCGGCATCCGATGCAGCGAGCCGAATCGTTGCGGATGGTATGGGTCGCTTCGTCCCGGTACAGGGCACGCCGGCCGGTTTCGCCGTCAGGCTCAACCCGGCAGGCCCTGACGCAAGGGGTGTCGGCACACATGGCACAGACGTTGGCCACGTCCACATCGGGATTGAAGTTGTGGAGCCTGATGTTTGCATAATAAGGATTGCCAAGTCCCGGCAACTCCTTACCGCCGACCGGCACCGGATGGTTGCTCGCAGAGCAGGCAGTTTCACAGGTGCGGCAACCAGTACACTTGCTGTAATCCACCAGCACCATTTTAAGGACGGGCTCTCCTGAGAGAGCCCAGGCAGCGGAATGAATCCCAAACTGGCCGAGCAAAACAAGGGACCCGGCACCCAACCCACACCCCTTCAGAAACTGTCGGCGGCTGTAGCCGCCTTCATCGTTAGCCTTCATCTTGATCCCCCTTTCATTATGGCAGTCATTAGCCTTCTACCCGCGATCAGTCCGGTAGCCGGTTGTATGCCTCGTCGGACACCGGCTCAAGCCATTCGGTGGATCCTCCATCTGCCGGGACTTCCACTGCCACATGCGAGAACCAGCTGTCCTTCGTAGCTCCGTGCCAGTGCCTGGTTTCCGGAGGGATGTTCACCACGTCGCCGGCGCGGAGCTCTCGGGCCGGTTTTCGCCATTCCTGGTACCACCCGCGTCCGCCGGTGACGAGCAGAATCTGCCCCCCCTTGTGGTGGATATGCCAGAAATTGCGGCAGCCGGGCTCGAAGGTCACGTTGTCTATAAAAACACGTTCCGTGGTCAGCATGTTGAGGTAGCTGGTGCCGGTAAAGTATTTGGCATACTTCTCGTTGATCTCTCCCCGAGGAAAGAGCCCGCCGTCTGGCATTTCAGCGCGCCGCGGGCTCTCCTTCGCTCCGTGTACGGCACTCTTCGGCTGGTTCGCCACCGGGCCGCCAGCAACCGTCACAGGTTTCCTGGAGGCCAACACCCGTTCAAGAACGGCACCGGCATTCTCCGCAACCTTCGGACCGCACTGTAGGTGCAGGACACCGACAACCTCCCGCAGTTGTTCCGGTGTCAGGCCGTTGTGCAGAGCAATGGCCACATGACCCTGCAATTGGGGATTAACACCCTCGATAGTGGCCAAAGCGGCCACTGTTGCCACTTCGCGGTCTTGCCACGTCAGCACGTCGCGCTGGAAGATGTCGCCAAAGAGGTGGGCCTTCAAGAACCTGTCGATTTCCGGGGCGAACTCGTAAAGCGGCCCGGCCACCGGTTGGCCGACCAGCTTGGTCTGGTTCTCCGTACCAAGTTCCAGGCTGCTTTTGTTGGCCGGCATGGGGCTTGACGCGTTTCCCTCCCGGTCCCTGATCCCTTTTTTTCCCCGCTCGTCCAGCACGGCCATAAAGGTGCCAAGGCCGTTCAGGCTGCGGGGAAAGCCGGCGTACGCATACAGCTGAACGAGGATTTCCTTGACCTCACCCACGGTTAGTCCGGCATCGAGTCCCTCGTTCAGTGCGACCCGCAGCCTGTCGAGATCGCCGTTGGCAGTAAAGGAGGCGATCGGGATGATCGCCCGCTGTTTTGCATTCAAATGGTTTTGCATGATGTGCGCCTCCGAAATGGCCGTATCGATCAGCATCAGGACACCGGCGAATGCCAGGACAAGGAACGTTTTCATGTCAAATTGCTCCCCACAGCGCTACTCCCCGGCCTCGCCGGGGAGTCGTACGACGACGATATGGATGACCGTGTCCCACGCGTTGTGGATGCCGACCAACAGCAGGGCGAGGACGCCCGCTCCGACGGCAAAAAGCGCCGGGCAGGAGTAAGTCCACAGGAACAGTGCGGCAACGGAGATGGTCGCGTAGGCGATCCCGGGCAGCAGTGCATACCAGATCCAGTCCGCCCGCTCCGGTTTGTAGTAGGTCTGGCGGCGGGCGCGACGGATGACGGTGGCCTCGTAGGCGAGCCCGCCCAGGCCGAAAAGGCCAAGCACGAGCGCCGCGGCGCACAGCGAAGACCATGGGGCGTTCATGATGGCCGCGGCCAGCAGAGCGCTTCCCAACTGGACCACGGTCGGCGTCGCGAAGGCGCTGATGGTTTCTGCCGGGGCAGGCCGGCGCAGGTTGGCGATCAGAGTGATCACCACGAACTGAATGGCGATGACCGCAGCGGCGGCCGAACCGACCATGACGTAAAAGTTCTGCCAAGCAGAGAGTAATGGCATGGCCACGTGAGTCATTGAGTTTGTCCCCTTGCAATGTCTCCTTCATCCGGGCGCCCCGCCCGTTCGCTACCCGCACTTTCCGGCTTCAGTCAGGCAGCGCACCGCCATTCAGTGCTCGGAGAAGACCGACGTAGGGGACGAACCGGGCGATAACGTTCAGCAGGAGTTCCTTGTCGCTGTCGATATGCCGGTTTCACCGTCCCACGCGCTGCTGCAAGTGGGCAGGGTAGCGATCCCCATGTACCTCGATCTTGGCGAGGGCGTCCGCGATGCCCTTGAGCTCGTCGGAGGTCAGTTCCACGGCGGCCGCACCGAGGTTCTCCTCAAGGCGGTGCAGCTTGGTGGTCCCGGGGATCGGCACGATCCACGGCTTTTGGGCCAGCACCCAGGCCAGGGCGATCTGGGCCGGTGCCGCCTGCTTGTCGGCAGCGATATCCCTGACCAATTTGACCAGCGCCTGGTTGGCATCGAGATTCTCCGGAGAAAAACGGGGAACGATGCTGCGAAAATCCGAGCTGTCGAAGGTGGAGCTTTTGTCGAAACGACCGGTCAAAAAGCCCTTTCCCAGGGGACTGAAGGGGACGAAGCCGATGCCGAGTTCCTCAAGGACCGGCAATAGTTCGTCTTCGGGCTGTCGCCACATCATCGAGTACTCACTTTCAACGGCAGTAACCGGCAGTATCGCATGAGCTCGGCGTATGCTCCCCACTCCTGCCTCTGACAAGCCGAAGTGCTTTACCTTCCCCTCGGCGATCAAGTCCCTGATTGTGCCGGCAACCTCTTCAATGGGAACGTTCGGGTCGACCCGGTGCTGGTAGTAAAGGTCGATCGCCTCGACCCGAAGCCGCTTGAGGGATCCCTCTGTCACCTGCCGGATGTACTCGGGCCGGCTGTTGAGAACCTGCTGCTTGTCGGTGCGCCCAAGTTCAAATCCGAACTTGGTGGCGATGACCACCTGCTCGCGGATAGGCTCAAGAGCCTCGCCCACGATTTCCTCATTCTCCGTGCCGTAAATCTGGGCGGTATCGAAGAAGGTCACGCCGCGCTCCGCTGCAGCCCTGATCAGCGCAACAGCCTCCTTCCTGTCGGTTGCCGGACCGTACCCATGACTGAGTCCCATCGCTCCGTAACCGATTGCTGAGACTTCCAGAACCTTCCCTAGAACTCTTTTTTGCATGACGTGCTCTCCTTTTAAGGTTGCACCACAGGAACTCACGCTCTGGTTTCCCCGGCGAGAGTATTACCCCCTGCAGCCCTGCCTTTCCCCTGTCGCTTAGAGCTCGAGTTTTCTCTCTCCCAGCCACTTGACCATCGCCGGGTCGCGGTGGTCGAAGAAGCTGCTCTGTTTCCGATCCAGCGTCGCTATGGCCGACATGTCCTCAGTGCTCAGGGTGAAATCGAGCACATCGAAATTCTCCCTCATCCGTTCCGGGCGAACCGATTTGGGGATTGCGACAATCCCTCTCTGCGTCAGCCAGCGCAGGACGATCTGGGCGATCGTTTTGCCGTACTTGCTGCCAATGGACCGCAACACGTCATTATTAAAGATGTCGTTCTTCCCTTCGGCAAAGGGTCCCCAGGATTCTATTTGCACCCGGTTCTCATCGAGGAATTTGTGGACGTCGACTTGCTGGCAGAAAGGGTGGACCTCGACTTGATTGACGGCAGGTAGCACCTCATTGTGTACGATGAGGTCCATCACCCGGTCCGGGTGAAAATTGCTTATCCCGATCGCCCTGATTTTTCCGGAGCGGTAGAGTTCCTCCATTGCCCGCCAAGAGCCGTAGATGTCTCCGAAAGGCTGGTGAATCAGGTAGAGGTCAAGGTAATCGAGCTGCAGCTTGTTCAGCGATTTTTCGAAGGCTTGCTTGGTGTTATGGTAGCCAGCGTCCTGGATCCACAGCTTGGTGGTAACGAAAAGCTCTTCCCGCGCAATGCCACTTTTCCTCACTGCATTGCCGACAGCCACTTCGTTCAGGTACGCGGCTGCGGTGTCGATCAAGCGGTAGCCGACCCCGAGGGCTTCGGAGACGCTCCTTTCACACTCTTCAGCATCGGGCACCTGGTACACTCCGAACCCGAGAATGGGCATCTCAACCCCGTTATTCAGAATAACCTTTTCCATAATCGATTCTCCTTTAGGCTGAAAGAGCGGCTATTTCTGCTCTTTTGAAGGGAGCAAAAGTATCATCGAGAGCAGACAGCCGACGCCGCTCAGGGCAACTACCAAGCCCAGCGGCCACGGTGTACCGTTAGACCACAGCCCCACGAGTCCAGAACCGAAGATGCCGCTGCCGTACTGGACGGCCCCGGTCAAGGCCGAGACGGCTCCGGCGTTTTGAGGAAAGTCAGCCAGGGCGCCAGTAATCGAGTTGGCCACGATGAAACCTGTGGTTGAGGCAAACAGTAACAATGGTACCACTAGCCCCCACAGTCCCCCCACGCCGCTGTGAGCTGCGAAACCGGCCCATATGCCGGTGCCCAGGGCCACAATGCCTCCCACCATCAGGACGCTGTCATAACCGAAGCGGCTGACCAGCTTCCGGTTTAGGGTATTCGCCAACATGATGCCGATAATCCCGAGGCCAAACAGTAATCCGTAGCATCGAGCCGGGACGTGGTAGTAGCTGATATAGACGAAGGGTGTGCCGGCAACGTAAGCAAACATGCCGGCATAGAGAAAGCCTCCTGCCCCGAGATATCCCAGCAACCGACGCTTGGTAAGTAACTCGAAATAACGCAACAAGGCCCTGCCGAGAGGTTCCCTGTTCCGACGTTCGGCTGGCAGAGTTTCAGGGATGGTGTAGAGCGCACCCAGGGTGACCAAGCCGACTGCGACGAGAAACCAGAAGATGGCCCGCCAGCCTGACACCGCCACAATCTGCCCGCCGAGCAGCGGACCGACCAGGGGCATAACAGCCATCACCGTGATCAGGGTGGACAGCATCTGGGCGGCCCTGGTTCCCTCATAAAGGTCACGTACCATGGCACGCGAAAGGGCAACACTGGCGCAAGCACCAAGCGCTTGCACGATGCGCCAACCGATCAAGGTCATGGCATCGTTCGACAGTGCGCAGCCGGCGGACCCGATGACAAAGAGGAGCAACCCGCTACCGACCGCAAGCCGACGACCGAAGCGGTCACTGAGTGGCCCCCATAATAGCTGCCCCGAACTGAAGCCGATCAGGTAACCCGAAATGGTCCACTCGATCGTTCCGGCATTGGTCTGCAATGCCTGACTCATCAACGGCATCGCAGGCAGATAAAGATCGGTCGAGATCGATGCAAAACCCATCAACAGGCTCAGCACACCAAGCACGTACCATGTGGGCCTAGGCTCTGCCAGGGCAAAGGCGTCGGTATCTACGCATATTTCCGATTGTGTTGAATCAGTCATTACGACTCCTGGGCACGTGCCTAATGCAGCTCCACCGCAACCTTCGGAAACGGAGCAGCGACGGAGGCTGCCGCCAGCCCCCTGCCGAGCCAAGCGATAGTCTCGCCGAGGTGGCTCATGTTCCGCATTGCCTCCTCGTCTTCGCGCACCTCTTCCTGAATGCACCCGACGCCCAAGTTCCAATAGATGGAGCCGGGGACGATCATCGATGAGGTGAGGAACAGGTGATTGATGGTGTCGAAGACGTGGGTCCCCCCACCGCGTCGTACTGCCACAACCGCAGCGCCTATCTTGCCGCTGAAGGCGCCGCCGTTAGCCAAGGCGACGAAACCGGCCCGGTCGATCAGGGCCTTAAGCTCGGCGGTAACGTCGGCGAAGTAGGTCGGCGAGCCGAGTATGATCGCGTCGGCGGCGAACATCTTTTCGATGTACTGATTCATGGCGTCGCTTTCAATGGCGCACCTGCCGTTTTGCTTCTCGACGCACTTCATGCAGGCTACGCAGCCCCGCAGCGGTTTCCCGCTGACCCGCAGGTATTCCGTGTCCCAACCGGCGGCCTCCAAGGGCTCCAGGGTTTTCTTGAGCAGGATTTCCGTATTGCCGCCCGGTCTCGGGCTGCCGTTTATCGCAATTGCCTTCATTTCGCTGTCCTTTCAGGAGTGGTTAAAATGCCATCTGCATGATCTGAAGGGCCTCGTCCTTACCAATGGAGGTCAGAATGCCCAGCTTCCCGTTTTCCACCGCTTTCTCAGCCATCACGTCCAGGTCGTCAGCCTTGACACCTGCCTCGCGCAGGTTCGCCGGCATCTTGATGGCCGAGTAAAACGCTTCCAGCTTTTTAACGCCTTCTTCTGCCGCTTTGGCGTCGTCCTCCTCACGGACCTCCATGACATTGCGGGCGAATTTGGCGAATACCGGCAGGTGCTCCGGAGCGGTCCTCATGGTGTGACGCATCCAGGCAGGCGTCAAAAGCGCAAGTGTGACGCCATGGGTCATGTCGTACCTGCTGGAGAGCTCATGCCCCAAGCCGTGCAGCGGGAAGGGGAACCCCGGCTTGCCGAGCACGAACTGGAATCCGGCCAAGGCCATGGAACTGGCCCACATGATGTTGGCACGGGCGTCATAGTCCGTGGGGTTTGCCAGAATTTTGGGAGCCTCCTCAAAAACAGACTTCATGACGCCTTCGTTCATGCGGTCCTGGACGCTGGCGCCAACCTCCGGAGTGAAGTATTGCTCCATCAGGTGGCAGAGGATGTCGGCGACACCGGCCATGGAATGGTACTCCGGCACGGTGTAGGTGTACTCAGGATCGAGGATGGAAAACTTCGGATTGAGAAGGGGATGCAGGACGACCTTTTTCTTGTGGTCTTCGCCGACGGTGATGACACCTCCCATGTCCAGCTCGGAGCCGGTTCCTGCCATGGTCAGGATGGTCGCTAGCGGGGCTACTTCAGTGATTTTGGACGAGATGCCCGACTCATCCACAAAGAGATCGGTCACCGGGCCACTGTATTTCACGCCGGCAGCAATAGCCTTGCACGCGTCCAAAGTCGACCCGCCCCCTACCGCCAGGATGAAATCGCAGTCGTTTTTACGATAGATTGCGATCCCCGCCTCTACGCTTTCAATCCTCGGATTCGGCTGAATCCCGCTCAACTCCACGTGGGTAATACCAGTCTTGCGAAACTGCTCGAGGATCACCTCGTAGATGCCGTTTTGCTTGATGCTTCCGCCGCCATATGCAAGCAGCACATGTGAGCCGCCGTGGGCCTTGATCGTCTCGCCGAGGATTTCGATCTGCCCTTTGCCGAAATAAGCGGTGGTGGGAATGCTAAAAATGAAATTGTTCACGTCGTTCTCCTGTTAGGTTCGGTACCTTCTTTGAAATTAGGATGGCAGGGGTAGGACTCTGCTATTCCTCTGAGAGAGCCAAGAGCTCCTTGGAGAGTCGGTCCCCCTGGACAGCGATGCCCGCTAGTCGCCTTTCGATCTCCTGCAGGTCGGTCGGCGTCAGCTCCAGGTCGGCGGACTTTATGTTGTCTTCGATGTATTCGAGCTTATCCATGCCGGGGATCGGTACGATGAACGGCTTTTGTGCCAGAAGCCAGGCAAGTGCAATCTGCACAGTAGAGACTCCCTTGCTGCGGGCTACCTCGTTCAGCATCTCCACCAAAGGCATGTTGGCTCGCATGGCTTCCTTGGTGAACCGGGGAAAAGACGCCCGCAGGTCACTGCTGCTGTCGAACTCGGTGTCCGGGGTGATAGCACCGGTTAGAAAACCTGTGCCGAGCGGCCCCCAGGGGACGAAGCCGATTCCCAGTTCCTCGCACACCGGCAACACCTCAGCTTCCGGCTCGCGGGTCCAGATGGAATACTGATTCTGCACTGCGGCCACCGGCTGCACAGTGTGAGCGCGGCGAATGGTTTCGGCTCCTGCCTCAGACAGGCCAAAGTGTCTGACCTTTCCTGCCCGGATGAGCTCTTGCACTGCCCCCGCCACCTCTTCAATCGGCACCGTAGGGTCAACGCGATGCTGGTAAAAGAGGTCAATGTAGTCGGTCTTCAGGCGCCTCAACGAGGCCTCTGCTACCTTCTTGATGTGTTCCGGCCTGCTGTTGAGCCCCCCCTCCTCGGAAATCATCCCGAATTTCGTGGCTATGATGACCTTCTGGCGGATGGGCTCTAATGCCTGGCCGACAAGCTCCTCATTCGTGAAAGGGCCGTAGGCCTCTGCCGTATCGAAAAAGGTGATCCCCTTGTCATATCCGGCGCGGATCACCTTGACGCCTTCGCTGATGTCGACCGCCTTGCCGGTGCCGAAGCTGAGATTCATGCAGCCCATGCCGATGGCCGAAACTTCGAGGCCGCTCTTGCCCAAGTTGCGTTTTTTCATGTTGTCCTCCTCAAGACATTCGTTACTTTGGAGCATACACCTGCAGCAAAATACCAGGTATTTCGATCCTGCTTCATTTTTGCCTGATCGTCTGATCCGGCCAAAAAAGTGTGGTGCTGACAAGGCGTAAGGGGGGAGTTCGAGAGGCACGAGCTGATCCAAGGGCTGGAGCCAACTGACGGCACCGGTAGAAAGGCAAAAGCTGGTCGGCGTCGGTCGTCACGAGCGGTTATCAGGTCGGGAAGAGTAATATCCGGTGGGGAGCTGCTGGTGAGTGGGACAGTAAACAAAGGGAGGGACAGCCAAGGCTGCCCTCCCCTTTTTCTGTTATTCCAATGGGCCTGAAGGGCTCAGGCTGCGAGGGATGCCTGCCGCAACCTGTTGATGTCTCGCAAGGGCGGTGCACCGAAAAGACGGCCGTACTCCCGACAAAACTGCGAAGCGCTCTCATATCCGACGTTGAAGGCAGCCGTGGTTGCATCGAGACGCTCGGCCAGCATCAGGCGCCGCGCCTCGTTGAGACGCAGCATCTTCTGGTACTGTAACGGACTCATGGCGGTCAGGCTGCGGAAGTGGTGGTGGAAGGTGGAGGTGCTCATATTGACGTGGGTTGCCAGATCCTCGATTCTCAGCGGAAGGCTGAAGTTGCCTTTCAGCCAGTCGACCGCTCGTGCTATCTGGCTACTCTGGCTCCCGGTGGCAGCTATCTGGCGCAACCGGTCCCCCTGGTCACTGGTCAGGAGGCGGTAGGCAATCTCCTTTTGAATGACTGGCGCCATTATCGGGATATCCATCGGATCGTCCAGCAGCGCAACCAGGCGCCTGAAGGCGTCAACGAGTTGCGGTGTGACTGCGCCGGTCGCCATGCCACGACTGGTGGGTTGGGGCCGCGGCTTGGGGAGGTTCGAGTCAAGTATCAGTTGCGAGACTTCGCGCAGGTCGAGCTTCAGTTTGAGCCCAAGGTAGGGCTTTTCCGGGCTTGCTTGGGTCACCTGGACCAGGGTGGGCATATGAATGGCCGTAATAAGGAAGTGTTCGGCGTCATAGACCAGGGAGTCGTCACCGAATTGCACCAGTTTGGCACCCTGGGTCACCAGGCAGACGCTCGGCTCATATAAACCGCTCATCGGCTCAGTAGGCTTCGGCCGCCTGAACAGGGCGAGATCCGAAATCGCCGTGGTGTACAACTCCCCCCGTTCGGTCCATCGAGCAATGGCCTCGTTTAATGACATCATCCCCTCTTCCATGGAGACCTCCGATTTTGCTATCTTACTTAACCAGTTGCCGGCACAAAGACTGTAATTATACTACCCTGCCGGCAATTGGCTTTCAACATATTATCGCCAAACGGGAGAATCGGGCAAAAATAGAGCAGGATCTGGCTAACGCGGCCTGATTTTCTAAGGTAGTATGTGCCCAACCCCAAAGGTGCGGAGAGGAACATTCCGAGGCAAGTCGTTGGACGCCGTGCCAAAATGAGAAAGGATGGTCATGATGAGCAACGGTAGAAGTTTGATTGCGTATTATTCGCGTGCTGGCAGCAACTATGTCGGAGGAAACATCGTGAACCTGACGGTGGGGAACACGGAGGTTGCGGCGCACATCGTACAGCACCTCACCGGTGCCGCACTGTTTAAAATAGAGACCGTGCAGCAGTACCCGGCTGATTATCACGAGACGACCGAGGTTTCAAAAAAGGAATTACGGCAGAATTTCCGGCCGGAACTCTCCGCGCACCTCGTGGACCTCTCGGAGTACGAGGTAATCTATCTCGGGTATCCCAACTGGTGGGGGACCATGCCGATGGCCGTATTCAGTTTTCTGGAAGAGTACGAGTTCGCGGGAAAAACAATCGTTCCGTTTTGTACCCACGAAGGCAGTGGCATGGGGCGCAGCGAGAGTGATATCCGCAAGATTTGCCCAACTGCTACGGTGTCGAGGGGATTGGCAATCGTTGGCGGATCGGTGCAGGGTGCGGAAGAGCCAATCCGGAAATGGCTTGGGATCCAGCGCCGTTAAAGCTTCAGAGGGGCGAACCTATCGATTACAAATGCGGCAATGGCCCAGAGTGGACTCGGCCACTGCACTTTTAGGATCCGAGCAAATGCTGCGTATTTGACGGTGAAATGGGTTTCAGCAAAACGGTTGCAAAAACGGTTGCAAATGGTCAAAGGCAACGAAAAAGGGCTTAGCCTTGATTGGCTAAGCCCTTGAATTTCTTGGAGCGGGAAACGGGATTCGAACCCGCGACCTTCAGCTTGGGAAGCTGACACTCTACCACTGAGTTATTCCCGCTTAGTAGAGCGACATTAATACCGCACTCCGTGTGCGTCTGTCAATATTTTTTCTACTAGTTGCTCGCCCCACTGCCGGCAAATTTGGCGATCATCTTCTCGGCTATCGCGGTCGCTGGCACCTGATAGGTACCGCTCGCAATCTGTGCCTTGAGCTCGGCTACCCGATCGACCCGGAGCCCCTGCTGACGCTCTGAGCTCGGGACAACCGGAATGTAACCGGAAAGCTCAACCTTGTCCGCTCCGGTCTGCGGCTTGCCCGCCACATCCGCGGAAACGTCCGCCGGCTCTGCTTTGTCGGCACGCCCGCCTACTAGGTAGGCAAGTCCCGGCTTCTGATTCAGCTCATCTATTTTCATTGTGCTATTTACTCCTGAAGGTTGGTTTATACCACCATATCGGCAGGGCTTGAAAAAACTTTAGCCTTTTTTCATTGCCGAATTATTTTGTAAGAAAAAAGGAAGCTCCAGCAATGACGCAAAATCATGGACTTGGAAATCGGACCCCGCCAACTCCTCGTTCTCGCCGTAGCCGTAACTGCACCCAACGGTGTACACGCCGGCCCCCTGACCTGCCGCCATGTCGTTGATGCTGTCCCCCACCAGGACCGCCTCGCGCGGCGCAACCCCGTACTCCTTGAGGACGGCCAGGACCGGCTCGGGCGACGGCTTGCGATACGGGAAGGAGTCGGCACCGTACACGGAAGGGAGCAGCTTGGCAAGGCCGAGCTCGGTCAACACCTCGCGGCACAGCGCCACGTTCTTGTTGGACAAGACGACCAGCGGAAAACCGCGCCGGATGAGCTCCTCCAGGGTCTGCACCACGCCTGGGTAGGGGCGGGTCTTGTCGACGATGTGGGCCAGGTTGTAACCGAGGTAGCGCTCGAGTGCCTCGTCGACCTGCTCAGGGCCCGCCTCGGGAAGGGCGCGCTCGATGAGGGAGCGGGCACCCTTGCCAACCAGAAGCCGCACTTCGTCAAGGCCGAGCTTCCCCTTGCCGAAGTCCTGGCGCACGTGATTCACCGCGTCGGCGATATCGGGCAGCGAGTGGATGAGGGTGCCGTCCAGGTCGAAGATGATCAGTTTTATCGGGCCGAGGCTCTTGGACACGCGGGCTCTCCCTTAACGCGAAAAACGCGGCAGCCGTCCCCAGGGCGACCACCGCGAATTTCGTGTGCAATTATTGAACCCCGCGAAGGGGCCCCACGGCTACTCCCACTCGATGGTTGCCGGCGGCTTCTGGCTGATGTCGTAGGCCACGCGGTTCACACCCTTCACCTCGTTGATGATTCGCGAGGAAATACTGCCAAGTAGCTCGTAGGGGAGCTTGACCCAGTCGGCGGTCATGCCGTCCAGGGAGTTCACCGCACGCAGTACGCAGGTGTACTCGTAGGTACGGGCATCGCCCATGACGCCCACGGTTTTCACCGGCAACAGTACGGCAAAAGACTGCCAGATGTCGCGATATAGCCCCGCCTTGCGGATCTCCTCGATGACGATGGCGTCAGCCTCGCGCAGGATGTCGAGCTTCTCGGGGGAGAGCTCGCCGATGCAGCGGATGGCCAGACCCGGGCCCGGGAAGGGCTGACGGTAGACCATCTCGTCGGGCATGCCGAGTTCCTTGCCCAGAAGCCGTACCTCGTCCTTGAAGAGTTCGCGTACCGGCTCGAGAAGCTTCAGGTTCATCTTCTCGGGGAGCCCGCCCACGTTGTGGTGGCTCTTGATGACCGCGGAGGGGCCCTTGGTGGAGACCGACTCGATCACGTCCGGGTAGAGGGTCCCCTGCGCCAGGTAGTCGACCTGGCCCAACTTCTTGGCTTCCTCTTCGAAGAGGTAGATGAACTCGTTGCCGATGATCTTGCGCTTCTGCTCCGGGTCGGAGATGCCGGTCAGCCTGTCGAGGAAGCGGTCGGTGGCCTGCACGTGCTGCAGGTTGATCTTGAAGTGCTTGGTGAAGAGGTTCACCACCTTCTCCGCCTCGCCCTTTCTCAGGAGCCCGTTGTTCACGAAGACGCAGTGCAGCTGGTCGCCGATCGCCTTGTGGATCAGCACCGCGACGACCGCGGAGTCGACGCCGCCGGAGAGGGCGCAGAGCACCTTGCCGGTCCCCACCCTCTCGCGGATCGAGGCGATCTCGGTCTCGATGAAGTTCGCCATGGTCCAGGTCGGCTTGCTGCCGCAGACGTTGAACAGGAAGTTGCCGATCATCTCGTCGCCACGCGGGGTGTGTACCACCTCGGGGTGGAACTGCACGCCGAAGAAGTTGCGCTTCTCGTCCTTCATGGCGGCTACCGGGCACCCCTCGGTGTGGGCCATCAGGCTGAAGCCCTTGGGCATCTCCTCGATGCGGTCGCCGTGCGACATCCAGACCTCGGTGCCCCCTTCGAAGCCGGCGAAGATCTCGCTCTTGCCGTCGAGCAGCAGGGTGGCACGCCCGAATTCGCGCTTGTCGCAGCGCTCGACCCGACCGCCCAGCTGCTGTGTCATGAGCTGCATGCCGTAGCAGATGCCCAGGACCGGGATCCCCAGGTCATAGATGCCCAGGTCCGAGTGCGGTGCCTCCTTGTCGTAGACCGAGGAGGGGCCGCCGGAGAGGATGATCCCCTTGGGGCCGAAGGCCTTGATCTTCTCGAGCGCCATGTTGTAGGGGTGGATCTCGCAGTAGACACTCTGCTCGCGCACGCGCCGGGCGATGAGCTGGGTCACCTGGGAGCCGAAGTCCAGGATCAGGACCTTCTCGGAATGGATGTCGATCGTCATAGAAATTTCCTTTTGGAAAAACGTTAAAAGCCTAACCACCGTGAGACACTGGGGCAGGCTTTGCCAGCTCAAAAATCTACAGAAGCATGACCACAGGGGACACCGAGGAAAGACGGGAGGAACCGTGCGGAAAACGTTGGGTTACCCCTGACGCCTTCCTCTGGGTAGCTCGCTTTTTCCTCGGTGCCCTCTGTGGTTTGAGGTTCCTGTTATTTTTCCACCCGGTAGTTGGGGGCTTCCTGGGTAATGGTGACGTCGTGGACGTGGGATTCCTTGAGCCCCGCGCCGGTGATGCGCACGAAACGGCCGTTCTCCTGGAGCTCCTTCACGGTCCGGCAACCGGTGTACCCCATGCCGGCCCTCAGGCCGCCCATGAGCTGGTGCACGTTGGCGGAGAGCGGTCCACGCAGCGGAACCATACCCTCGATCCCCTCGGGGACGAGTTTCACGTCGTTTTCCACGTCGCCCTGGAAGTAGCGGTCCTTGCTCCCCTGTTTCATGGCGCCGATGGAGCCCATGCCGCGGTAGCTCTTGTAGGCGCGCCCCTGGTAGAGGATGGTGTCGCCCGGGCTCTCCTCGGTGCCTGCGAAGAGCGAACCGATCATCACCACGTCGGCGCCGGCGGCAACGGCCTTGGTGAGATCGCCGGAGTACTTGATGCCGCCGTCGGCGATGAGCGGGATACCGTACTTCTTGGCAACGCGGGAGCACTCGGCGATGGCGGTGATCTGCGGGACGCCGATACCGGCGACCACGCGGGTTGTGCAGATGGAGCCCGGTCCGATGCCGACCTTGATGGCGTTGACGCCGGTCTTGATGAGCGCCTCGGCGGCGGCCGCGGTGGCGATGTTGCCGGCGACCAGCTCGAGGTTCGGGAAGGTGGACTTGATGCGCTGCACGGCCTCGAGCACCCCCTGGGAGTGGCCATGGGCGGTGTCGATGACCACGACGTCGACGCCGGCCTTGATGAGCGCGTCGATACGGGCATCAACGTCCGGGGTCGGGCCGACCGCGGCGCCGACCCTCAGGCGGCCCAGCGAGTCCTTGCAGGCGTTCGGGTACTTCTTCACCTTCTCGATGTCCTTGATGGTGATGAGCCCCATGAGGTTCTTCTCCTCGTCCACCACCAGAAGTTTCTCGACCCGGGTGTTCTTCAGGTGCTCCTTGGCCTGCTCCAGGGTGGTACCCACCGGAACGGTCACCAGGTTTCTCTTGGTCATGCGGGCGGAGATGGGGAGGTCGAGGTTGGTTTCGAAGCGCAGGTCGCGGTTGGTGAGGATGCCTACCAGTTTGCCGTTGGGCTTGGTGATGGGGACGCCGGAGATCCGGTACTTGGCCATCATGTCGAGGGCCTCGCGGATCTTCTGGTTGGGCTGCATGGTGATCGGGTCGACGATCATCCCCGATTCGCTTTTCTTGACCTTGTCGACCTCCATCGCCTGCTCGGCAATGCTGAAGTTTTTGTGGATGAAGCCGAGTCCCCCTTCCCGTGCCATACAGATTGCCGCTCTCGACTCAGTCACGGTATCCATCGCTGCACTCACCAGCGGGATGTTCAGCTGGATGTTTGCGGTGAGCCGGGTGGTCAGTTCGACGTCGCGAGGCAGGATGAGAGAGTGGGCCGGGAGGAGCAGTACATCGTCAAAGGTAAGGCCTTCGGGGAGGTTACTTTCTAACATGGGGGACTCCTTTATCTTGGTGCGGCACGGGATATTAACCGAAAAATCTAGTACAGCCCGAAAGGCAAGTCAACTTAAATCGGCTTAAGTGTTGAGGTTTGTGCAGGCTAACGGTTCGGCTCGTCGTGAAGAGGCAAAGGAGGCTGGGGAGTTGCGGCGTCTACACTTTGGGCGCCGGCGGCGTATACCCATTTAAGGGCGACGGCAGAAGCTCGCGGTGAAGGCTGAGACGACTGGTAGCTGTGGGCGCGGTGGTGAGCAGAGCGCAGCTGCCACCCCGCACCCCTACCCTCTCCCGGAGGGCGAGGGGGAGTAGGGTGGGGCGAGGGGGCCGGAATATGGTTGCCCCTGAACCGGCCAAGGGGACCGGCACCTGACGATGCCAGCCCCCCTCTGCCGTTATTCCCCAGTCCCCAGTCCCTGCTTCTACTGCCTCTCACACCGGCTTAAAGCTCTCTTTGCTCCCCATGCGTAGCAGGGCAGCTACGATCAGGTCGGCGGCGGCCTCGAGGTCGGAGAGGGAAAGGGTCTCAACGGGGGTGTGCATGTAGCGCAGGGGCAACTTGACGAGTGCGGTGGCGACGCCGCCACGCGAGATCTGCATGACGTTCGCGTCGGTACCGGTTGCGCGGGCGATGCCGGTGTACTGGACCGGGATGTTCTCCTCACCGGCGGCCCGGGACAGGACGTCGAAGAGGGCATGGTTGATGTTGGGCCCGCGCGGCAGGATCGGCCCCTTGCCAAGCCCTACCTCGCCGTTGTGCTTCTTGTCCACATCGGGCTGGTCGGTGGCGAAGTCGACCTCGACGCAGATTCCCACATCGGGACGCACGGTGTAGGTCGAGGTGGTGCCCCCTCTCAAACCGACCTCCTCCTGAACGGAAGAGACGCCGTAGAGATCGACGGTCAACGGCTTGCCGAGCTCGGAAACCTTGCGCAGCACCTCGGCCACCACGAAGCTGCCGGCCTTGTCGTCGAAGCCGCGCGAGGTGCAGCGGTCCCCCTGCAGCTTCTCGAGGGAGTCGGCAAAGGTGATGGCGTCGCCAACCCGGACAAGGGCCGCCGCCTCCTGTTTATTCGTCGCACCGATATCGATGTACTGGGCGTCGAGCTTGATCACGCTGTCGCGCTCTTTGGGCTCGATGAGGTGGATCGGCTTTTTGCCAACCACGCCGTTGATCGGGCCGTTTGTGGTATGCACGCGCACCCGAAGCCCCGGGGTGATGTGCGGGTCGACGCCGCCGATGGCCGAGAAGTAGATAAAGCCGTGATCGTCCAGGTAACGCACCTGGAGGCCGATCTCGTCGGAATGGCCCACCAGCATCACCTTGAGGCGCTCTTCTCCCGCCCCCTGGATGAACCCGTAGACGTTACCCATGACGTCGGTGCTCACCTGGGCAAACCCGTCGATATAGGATTTAAAGACACGCTGGGCCGGCGCTTCGTAGCCGGAAGGGCTGGGCGCTTCCACCAGCTGTTTCAAAAACTCGAATGATGCTTCACGCATAGGACACTCCTGGCAAGACGGTTTTCTGGTCACAGCATGGCTTGATTTTACGGTAAACGGGAAGAGATGTGAATGCAAAAGGGAGGGTTGTCATTAAAAAAAGAGGGGGTCGAGGGAGACCCTGTACTGGAGGGGCGTTTCGAGTCTGGCACGGAAGGCGAATCCCCATTGCCCCCCCTTTTCCAAAGTGGGGCACGTTGGGCTGCCAGCAGTGGTTGGTAGCAAGCATATCCACGCTTCCCGAAATTCCCGAGGGCGGCTGCGGCGCTTCTGGAACACGAGGTGTGGTTCCGGGGAATCTCGGTGGACGCCCCCGGTGAGTCTTACTACATGGGGTATTTGCCGAGGGTGGTGGGATCGAGCTGGTCGAGGAAGTCGATGAAACGACGGGCGTTGGTCTCCTCGGCGATGGCGTCGCTCATGTCCAGGGTGGAGGCCTGCTCAAGCAGTTCGCAGGCCACCTGGACCGGCATCCGGTACCTGAGGGAGAGCAGCATCGCCTCGCTCACATGCACCTCGACGCGCAACTCCTCGCCATCGGCCGCACCAAGACGTACCGAGGCGGTGAACGCACCGTCGGTGAGGTCCTCGATGAAGATCCCCACGATGTGCATCTCCAGCCGCTCCAAGAGCGAGCCGAGCAGGTCCTTGCGTCCGTTGCGCAGTGCCACTTCGCGCCCGACAAACTCGGCGGCGAAGCTCACCGACTCGGAAGTGCCGATCCAGACGGGAATGGTGTGATTCTCCTCGGCATCTTTGAGGAGGATCATCGGCATCTGCGCTATGGAATCGAGCGCGAACCCGAAGACTTTCATCTCGATGTACATTCCTGCCACCTCCCTTCGACTCTCCAGCATCCCGGCTCACCCCCCTGAAAATGGCCTGGGGAAATTATCCCAAGAGACTCTAGACACTGGAGAACGGGTTTGCTGCAACAAGGCACCAACGATTACGACTAACCTAAAGGTAGACCACGCTCCGCAAAACGGATCGCGGCTACAGGAGCTCCGCTTTGAGGAGGGTCTGCAGACCTTCCACGACCTTCACCTCCACGAGCTGACCGGAGAGGGCCAGGTCACCGGCCAGCAGGGTCGCCCGGTTGCCGCCGGTGCGCCCGAAGAGACACTCGCCGGAGCTGCTCAGCCCCTCGACGAGCACCTGCTGCACGGTCCCCACCAGGCTCTGGTTGCGCTCAAGGGTCACCTTTTTCTGCAGCACCTGGAGCCGCTCGAGCCGGGCCTGCTTCTCGGCCGGGTCGGTCAGGTCGGGAAGCATGGCTGCCGCGGTGCCGGGACGGGCGGAATAGATGAAGGAGAACAGGTCGGCGTACTGGACTTCCTGGATGAGGTCCAGGGTCGCCAGGAAATCCTCCTCGGTCTCGCCCGGAAAACCGACGATCATGTCGCCGGTGAACTGGATCTGCGGACAGGCCTTTTTGAGCGCCGTCACCTTGGCGAGGTACTGCTCGGCGGTGTAGCCGCGGTTCATCGCCTTGAGCACCCGGTCGCTCCCGGACTGGGCCGGCAGGTGGATGTGGGGCGCCAGCTTGGGGATCTCGGCAAAGCAGTCGATGAGCCGCTGCGACATGTCCTTCGGGTGCGAGGTGGTGAAGCGCAGCCTTTTTACCCCGTCAAGCTCCGCCACCAGCCTGAGCAGATCGGCGAAATCAGGCTCGCCCGGGTTCTTGGCGGCATAGGAGTTGACGTTCTGCCCCAAAAGCGTCACCTCGGTGACCCCGGAGGCAGTGAGCTGCCGCACCTCGTCGACGATCTTCGCGGCGCTGCGGCTGATCTCGCGACCGCGCACGTGCGGCACGATGCAGTAGGCGCAGAAGTTGTCGCACCCTTGCATCACGGTCACGAAACGCGAGACGCCCCCCTCGCGTCCCTGCGGCAGAAAGAGGTCGAAACGGGCCTCGTCGTCGATGAAGTCGGTGGCCGAACTGCGCCGCCCCGCCTCGGCACCGCGCACCATATCCTGCAGCTGGTGCAGGTTGTGCGTGCCGAAGACCAGGTTCACGAAGGGAGCCCGCTTCAAGAGCTTCTCCCCCTCCTGCTGCGCCACGCAGCCACCCACCCCGATGATGAGACCGGGCCTCGACTCCTTGAGCGACTTGAACTTGCCGAGATGGCCGTACACCTTCTGCTCGGCCTTCGCCCTGATGCTGCAGGTGTTCAATAGGATCAGGTCGGCCTGGGTCGAGTCCTTGGTCTCGACATAGCCGATGCCCTGCATGAGCCCCACTATCTTCTCTGAATCACTGACATTCATCTGGCACCCGAAGGTCTCCAGATAGAGTTTTTTCTGCATTTCCACGCGATCGTTTCCTGACTTTAAAATTGCCGAATAGTACGCATATTGGCGCCGTTACGTCAACTGCTAAAACCCAGGACGAGCTTTGGGTATCACTATGCCATGTTACAGGTGATAAAAATCAAACAGTATTCCATTATTTCTACGGTTATATATATAAAAAAACATATTGACAGATGTCACATTCGAGCATAAAGTTCGGCCGGGTTATGTCATGAAATGTAAACATCCGTGCCGACTGCAGCGGCCGGATCACGGCTCCCTGAGCGAACGGGGTGCCGAAACCTACGCACAGGGGGGAACATGAAAGTATCACGGAGAAATACGACGGCGGTTGCGCTGCTGCTGGCCCTGGGGCTACCAGCTGGCGCCTGGGCGGACGAGCAGGCCATGCAGCAGAAGATCAACGACCTGACCCGCAAAGTCGAGCGACTGGAGGAGAAGACCCTCAGCAAGTGGCTCAGCATCGGCGGAGATTACCGTTTCCGCTTCGATTCGCTGAAGGGTGAGACCAAGGCTTACACCGACGTCAACAAGACCTTTGCCAACGCACAAGCCTTCATGAACAACGGGTTTCTCACCGACCCGGTCAACTTCGGTCCGCAGGTTGCCGCTTTCTCCACCTTCTCGAACCAGATGAGGCAGGTCCGCAGCTACTCAGGCGCCATGAACTTCCTGGGCGCGAACCAGGCCATGGCTGGCCAGCTGCTGAACTTCGCCCAGCAGGTACCCGCATTCAAACCGAGCAACGACTCGCTCTACACCAACCGCCTGGGGATCGACCTGCACGCCAAGGCGACCAAGGACGTCACGGTGAACGTCCGCCTGTTGGCCTACAAGACCTTCGGGTCCCAGGATCCTTCGGCCGTGACCAACAACGGTGACACCCCCTTCTTCGCCGACCGCGTCGGCGTCTTCGACGGCACCCTGGGGCACATCCCCTCCACGAGCCTTCTTAACGTGGACCGCGCCTATGCCACCTGGTCCAACATCGCCGACCAGCCGATCTGGTTCTCGGTGGGGCGTCGCCCCTCCACCAACGGCGACCCGTCCCAGCTGCGCCAGAACACCGAGCGCCCGGGTAACGGCGGCACCCCTTCCCTTTTGGTCGACTACGCCTTTGACGGCATGACCATCGGCTGGGCACCGGACATCGAGGCACTCCCCGGCGCTTACGCCAAGGTCTGCTACGGTCGCGGCTTTGAAAGCGGCTTCGAAACCCCGAGCAACTCGCTGAACGACACCGACATGCTGGGGATCGCCGTGATCCCGATCGATACCGACCCGCTGAGGGTCTGGCTGCAGTGGAACCGCGGTTTCGGCATCTTCGACTTCCCGACCATGCGCGACACCGCCTTCGGCAACACCTCACCCTCGATCGAACTGGGCGACATCGACTGGTACGGCGTGGGGACTACCAGCACCCTCAAGAACATCGGCCCGGGCAAACTGAACTTCTTCGCCAACCTCGGCATGAGCGTCACCCACCCCAACGACAACGTCTCGGCCAACGCCGGGTTCCAGGGGCTCATGACCGGCAGCTTCTTCCGCCCCGAGGCTCCCTCCAGCAAGACCGGCTGGGCCGGCTACCTGGGCGCCCGCTACGACTACGAACCGACCAACACCAAACTCGGCTTCGAGTACAACCACGGCTCCAAAAACTGGATCACCTTCGCCCCGGCTGCCGACGACATCTGGACCTCCAAACTGGGGACCCGCGGCAACGTGTACGAGACCTACCTGATCCAGGAACTGAACCTGAAACCGATCTCCTCGCACCTCTCCAAGGCCTTCGTCAAGGTGGGGTACCAGTACTACGACTTCGAGTACACCGGGAGCAACAACTGGGTAGGCGCACCGGTCAAGGTCTCCGACGTGCAGCCTGGCGACATGATGCTGCTCACCCCGCTTAAAAACGCACAGGACATCTACTTCACCTTCGAGGTGAAATTCTAGGAAAAGCGGCCGGCGGCGGGAGGAGCTCTCTCCCGCCGTCGCCCAGCGTTGCAGCCCGGCGCCGGAGTGATACCCTTCCCTCCAGCGCACCGCACAAAGGAGAGTTCGACCATGAAAAACGCATTGGCACTGGTTGCAGTACTGGCACTTCTCGCGGCGTCCCTCATCGGGTTCAGCGGCACGGCTCAGGCAGACGAAATCAAGATGGTGGGGGTAATCACCAAGATCGAGATCGCCGGCAAGGACGCCAAATCCGCCACCGTCACCCTGAAGGACAACAAGACCGAGAACCTCGTGGTACTCACGGTGAACGACGACCTGACCCTGGACAAGTTCAAGGACCACCGGATCCAGGAAGGGGACGAGATCCGCTGCAAGTACGAGGTGATCGACGGCAAGAACGTCTCGAAGTACTTCCGGAAGACCGCCGGCTGCTGACCGGCAGCACCGCATCAGCCACGCTGTAGCTCTGGTCAGAACTGCAGCGTTTTTTTCGCCCGAATACATTCAATAATATGAATTTAACAACAGATCGAGCTGCGGCTGGCACACACCATGATTCGGCAGAAGCAGGCAGCTGAGGGAGAGGGACGCAGATGAAACATTCAGTAACGGTTGCAGCAGTTTTTCTGGCGCTGGGCTTGGCGAGTCTGCCGGCACGAGGCGCCGAGCATCCCGGCAAAGAGGCGCTGCAGAAAAACGGCTACCATGGTTCGGAGTCGTGCGAGGAGTGCCACCCGGGGACGTCCGCCGCATTCCTTGAGACGGTGCACTGGAAGCACGCCTCCAAGGTGACGAACGTCGAGGGGCTCGACCCCACCAAAGAGTACGGCATGCAAAACCGTATCTACGTGATGTGCAACGGCAACGACATCGTCAACAACCTGAAGGAGATCCCGAAAAGTCCGGAGACCGGCAAGACCAAGTTCTCGGGGTGCAACACCTGCCACCCGGGTAACCACCTAAGCGACGTGGGGAGCACCGGGCCGGAGGCCCAGAAGGCGGTGGACTGCCTGGTCTGCCACTCGAGCGACTACGACTTCAGGCAGAGAAAGCCGTACAAGGACAGCGAGGGGCGCGTCGTCATGGGACAGGACCGCAGCACCAAGGCTGCCCTCTCCATCTCGAAGCCGACGGTCAAGAACTGCATGGTCTGCCATGAAGCGGCCGGTGGCGGGGTGGTGGTGAAACGCGGATTCTCCTTCACCAAGGAGACCGATGCCCATGCCGCCAAGGGGATGGTCTGCGTGGACTGTCACAAGGCGAAAAACCACCGGATGCCGACCGGCCTGGATCCCAACAACTGGGCGAGCGACGGCCTCCTGGTCTCCTGCGCCGATGCCTCCTGCCATGGCCTCAAGCCGCACAAGGACGCCGACCTGAACCGGCATACCGCGCACATCGCCTGCCAGACCTGCCACATCCCGCGCACCGGCGGTGCCTTCGCGAAGGACTTCACGGTCTGGGAACAGGGAAGCGACAAGTTCTACGAGCCGACCACCCTGAAGAAAGAGGCCAACGAGACCACTCCGGTCTACGCCTGGTACAACGGCACCGTGAAGAACACGCCGCACTTCATCGGTCCTAAGGGGAGCCGCCAGGACGGCAAGAGCAGGATCACCCCCTTCAAGATCTTCCAGGGCAAGGCGTTCTACGACGCAACGAGCGGCCAGCTCCTCTCCATGGACTTCGCTCCCCCCATGGCGAATGGCGACACCCGTGCCGGGGTCGCTTCGGCTGCGCGCACCCTGGGGATGAAGGATCCGGAAAAGGTGGCCAAGAATGCAGTCCCCGGCTGGCAGACCATCTACTTCGGCAGCAACCACCTGGTCACCAAGACCAAGTCGCTCTCCTGCGCCAACTGTCATGCTCCAAACGGCATCCTGAACTTCAAGGACCTCGGGTACAGCGACGACGAGATCGGCAAGCTGACCACCCCTGAGCTGTACATGAAGAAGCTGATCGAGAAACAAAAAGAGGACTGGTAGCGTTTCACCCTCGCCCTCCGGCCCCTCCCCCGGCTGCTGTTCCCGTTCAGCAGCTGGGACGGAGGGCGAGTTTTTTATCGGAAGTACTCAGCGGGGACTCTTCATTGTTAGAGGAAGCACGACTTAGGTGGCAACGCTCACCCTGACCCTCTCCCGAAGGGCGAGGGAATCTCGGTTGCTACAAAAGTCTGCGCACCGGGTAGTAGCCTTTCGCATAGCAGAGGTATTGAGGGGAGCTGCGGAAGATTACTGCGGGGTAGAAAGTGCTGGAAATAGGGGAGCAGTCGTGCTATGGTGGGCGGCTTCCTGCGAGGGTTCACACTTTTTCTGCGTCCGATGGTTTTCCGCTTGACACCTGACTTACCGCGGTGCTATAAGTTTAACTTTCCGAAAATCCAACAGCTCTACTTTAAATACACCGGAGGTGCAGTTTGGCAAACCATAAATCGGCAATCAAAAGGATCAAGCAGACCGCGAAAAGGACCGAGCGCAACAAGCACGAGCGTTCCACTCTGCGTACCTTCATCAAGCGCGTTCGCGAAGCTGTCGCCAGCAAGGACCAGGCGGCTGCACAGGCAGCTCTCGCCGTGGCGATTCCCGTCATCGACGGCGCTGCAACCAAGGGGATCATCCACGCCTCGAATGCTTCCCGCAACGTTTCCCGTCTGACCAAACTGGTCAACACCCTGGGCTAATCCCGGCAGCGACGACGCTCCACGGACTCCAGCCGCACGGCTTCGGCAGTCCTGACAGCACCGATCGATTACCGTTATAGCAACCGACCAAGCCTCTGTCTGCACAGAGGCTTTTGTCGTTTGCGGATAGTTGCTGTCTGGTCGCCCGGTGGCTCTGCAGAACGGGCTTGAGGGCTGGGACCAAATCCCCCCCTGCCCCCCCTTCGCAAAGGGGGGGAACGCAAGGTCGACCGCAGGTGGTGATTGGCAACCTTCTCCTTGGTGCCCGGATGGCCCTGATGAACCTTCACAAATGGGGGATGCGAGGCCGCCTGGATACACCACCACGCTCGCAACCTCTGCCCACCTACAAAAAAGCCCCGCCGGTTCTTCCGGCGGGGCTTTCGTCTTTCCTGCGTTAGGGGACCTGCAACACTACCGGACCGCCCCCCCCTGCAACTCGTTGCCGCCTGGAGCCGGGGTCGATCTCGTCCTTACCCAACCTTGACCGCGGACTCGTAACGGTCGCAGGGCTGCCCTGTCTTCATGCGCGGCACGTCGAGAATGGTGAAGATGGTGCAGCGCCCTTTGCTACTCAGCGTGCAATCCGTGTAGCTGCACATGACATAGGCGCGGTCGTTCGGACCGACCAGCACCTTATCCAGTTTCTCGGCAATATCGGCATTTTGGGCCACCGATGAAGCCATGTATTTCAATTTATCGTCGTCCATAGTCACCGCCTCGGGTCTGTCATCACTAACACTGCGGAGAGTGCAGCGTGATGACTCTACCACATCCGTCACTCAAAGAAATAGGAAAATACCGGAGGAATACCCCTACGGATTCTGGAGAGGCACGTCACCGCTCCACCTACGAACCCGCCCAACAAAAAAGGCCCCGCAGAAATCGCCGGGGCCTTTTACTTACGTCCGTCACCGGCTGACAGCCAGGAATTATCCCCGTTCCACCTTCACTTCGACCAGATTGCAATTCCCCTTGAGCAGGGCGTTCGCGTTGAGTTCCCTGAAGTGCACCGGAGCAAAGAGGAGCCCCGGCTGAAGCTTGGCGCTTACTTTCGCGCGTGCGGCGAGCACACCGTGCGCCGAACTCACCTTGACCACGGCACCGTCGGTGACGCCGAGGGAGGCGGCATCGGTCGGGTGCAGTTCGAGGTAGCCCGCGGGGGAGACCATCAGGTTGTTCTCGGAGCGGGTAGTGGAGGTGCCGTTGTGGTAGCCGATGGGGCCTACCAGCAGCTGGTATTTGGGGAGATCCCCGGCACTAGCCTTGGAAAGCGGCGCGATAACCGCCGGGCGCAGTGCCACAGGCTGTTTCACCACCTGGCCACCCTGGGCCAGGTACCCCTTGGCAGCGCTGGCGATCTCCTCGACCAGGTCCTCGGCGCGAACGGGCTGCGGAGCGCCGGCTACACGCTGGTAGAGCGCGGCCAGGATCTCCAGGTCACTCTTCGCCTCACCCGGCGGGGTCACCGCCTTGAGGAGCACCTGAACGCGGTTGTCGGTAGAGGTGAAGGAACCCGACTTCTCCGCCGGAGCCGCGGCCGGAAGGACCACATGGGCGAACGGGAGCGATTCCCCTTCGAAAATATCCTGCACGATGAGCAGCTCCAGCTTGGCGAGCGCCTTCCTGATCCTGGCGTTCTCGGGAAGGGTGGCGAGGTCGCTCCCCAACAGGTAGAGCGCCTTGATGCTCCCCTGCTCGATCCCTTCCACGATCCCCCAGAGGTCCTTCCCTGCGACACTTGCCGGCTGCTGGCCCGGGAGCAGGTCCGGAGCCACACCCATGTCGAGCAGACCCACGGTGTTGTTCTTGGCGTCGATCGGGAAGATCCCGCCACCGTTGCCGCTGGCCGCGCCGGTCAATACCGCCAAGTCGGCGAGTGCGGTGATCTTGGCGGCGGAGTCGGCCGCGCGCATCAGGTCGGCCCCGAAGATGATGGCGACCCGCTCCTTGCCGGCCAAAAGCTTGCCGGCCACCCGTAGCTGTTCCTCGGTGACCCCGCTTGCCGTGGCAAGCTCGGCCAAGGAGAGTTTGGCGAGTTCTGCCTGCAGAGCCTCGCTCCCGGCCGGAAGCGGCGCCCCCACCTCCACGAGCGCCTTCATGAGCCCCTGGATCAGGAACAGCTCGCGCCCGGGGAGATGCTTCAGGTGCTGGTTGGAGAACTTCCTGAGCTTCACCTCGCGCATGTTCGCCAATACCAGTTTGGCGTCGTGTTTGGTGGCCGCCTTGATCACCCGGTACTCGACCCCGGTCGACTCGGCGTTCAGGTCGCAGCCGAAGACCAGGATGGCCTGGGCGTTGTCGATAGTGTCGATGCAGGCGCTGGCGCCCGAGAAGCCGAAGCGGCGCAAGAGCTGGGCCTGGGCCGGTGCGTACCCAAGGCGTGCCTCGGAGTCGATGTTGCCGGTCCCCACCGCCTCGCGCAGGAACTTCTGGAACAGGAAGCTCTCCTCGTTGGTGACACGCGGGGAGCCGATTCCCGCCACCGCCTGGGCACCGTGCTGGGCGACGATCGCCTTCAGCTTACCGGCAGCGGCGTCGAGCGCGGCGTCCCAGCTGACCGTGGCGAGGCTGTCACCCTGGCGCAGCTGCGGGCGGGCCAGACGGTCGGCGCTGGCCAGGTAGCTGTAGCCGAAGCGGCCGTTGATGCAGAGGTTGCCGTTATTGAAGGTGGAGTCGTCGCTGGTGACCCGCCCTACCCTGCCGTTACGCACATGGTAGTCGATCTGACAGCCGACGCCGCAGAAGGCGCAGACACTTGCCACTTTGGAGAAGTCCCAGACGCGCCCCTTGAACTTGAAGGGGGCAGAGATGAGGGTACCGGTCGGGCAGGCCTCGATGCAGTTACCGCAGAACTCGCAGTCCAGAGGTTTGCCATCGATGGTGTCGATGATGGTCGCCTCGCCCTTGTTCACCACGTGGATGGCGTCGCACCCGACGATCTCGTGGTCCACCTTGACGCACTTTTCGCAGAGGATGCAGCGGTTGGGATCGCTCTCCAAAAGGCGCCAGTCGTAGCGGATGGGGCGGCGTTCCAAAAGCGCCGAGAACTCCTGCCGGGCGGCACCCTGCTCGTAGCAGGCGTCCTGCAGGCCGCACTCGCCGCCGGCGTCGCAGACCGGGCAGTCCAGCGGGTGGTTCACCAGCATGAGCTCCATGATCTTGCGGCGCAGGGTCCGCAGTTTCTCGGTGTCCGTCGACACCACGATCCCTTCCTTGACCGGCGTGTTGCAGGCGGTCATGGTGCGGTCCACCCCTTCGATCTCTACCGCGCAGATGCGGCAGGCGCCGGTGGGGGAGACCTTCTGCAGCCAGCAGAGGGTCGGGATCTTGATCCCTACGGTTGCCGCAGCATCCAGAATGGTGCTGCCGGCCTCAACCTGCACGCTCTTGCCATCAATGGTTAAGCTGACCATATAAAAACCCCAGTCTTCAGTGAAATTCGTGGTAACGGTTGCCGGGCAGCCCCCGGTTAGACGGGCACGGCGACCATGGCGACGCGGTAGCAGCGCAGGCAGCGCTCAGCCTCACGGATCGCCTGGCTGTCGGTGAAGCCGAGCTCGACCTCGCAGTAGTTCTTGTAGCTGGCGCGCTCCTTGCCGTGGATCTCGTCCTGTTTCTCGCGGGCGGCCGAGTCGAGCCAGGCCACCTTCTCGTTCTTGTCGTAGACCCCGAGGTAGGTGAGGATGTCTTCCATCCGTTCGTCGTCGGTGAGATCCACACCCTGCCCTTCCAGGTAGCGCTGGATCACCTTCGCGGCGCGGTGACCGCTCCCGATGCAGGCAACCACGGTGAGCGGGCCGATCTCGGCGTCGCCGCCGGCGAAGACGCCGTCGCAGTTGGTGATCAGGGTACGCGACAGCGGGTTGCCCATGTTGTCCAGCAACCCCTTGCCATCATGCCCTTTCAAGGGGACGTAGTTGGTGACCACGGTGCTCCACTTGGTGGTATCGATCCCCGCATTGACAGGGATGAAGGAGAGGTCAGCGTCCTGCCCGATGGCCGGGATGATGGTGTCGCACTCGATGATGAACTCGCTCCCCGGCACCGGCTCGGGACGGCGGCGCCCGGAGGCGTCCGGCTCGCCCAGGGCCATACGGATCAGTTCGACGCCGGTGACCTCGTTGGCTTCGTTCGCGATGACGCGGGTCGGCAGCACCTGGAACTCGAAGCGCACCCCCTCGTCGTCCGCACCATCCACCTCCCAGACGTCCGCCGGCATCTCTTTCCTCGAGCGGCGGTAGACCAGCACGGATTCCTCGGCACCTTCCCTCAGGGCCACGCGGACGCAGTCGATGGCGGTGTTGCCGCCGCCTACCACGAAGACCTTCTTCCCCATGCCGGTGGGGAGCCCCAGGTAGACGTTGCGCAGGAAGTCGATACCGCCGGTCAGGAAACCCTTGTACCCCTTGTCTTCCCCCTCGACTCCCATCGGCTTCGAGCGGTGCGCGCCCGGCGCCAGGAACACGGCATCGAACTTCTGGCGCAGCTCGTCGAGGCTTATGTCCTTGCCGACCCGGGTGTTGTAGATGATCTCCACGCCCAGGGCTTGGATGATGTCGATGTCACGCTGCAAAAGGTTACGCGGCTGACGGTAGGGCGGGATCCCGACGGCGACCATGCCGCCGCCCAGGGGGAGCGCCTCGTAGATGGTGACCGGGTACCCCTCGAGCGCCAGGTAGTAGGCTGCGGCGAGACCGGCCGGGCCTGCCCCGACCACGGCGATCTTCTTGGACTTCCTCGCCTTGGGAACCATGGGGGGGGCGACCTCGTGGGCCCACTCGTAGTCCGAGGCGGTGCGCTTCAGGGTCATGATGCTGATCGACTCGTCCACCTGTTTGCGGCGGCAGGCGGTCTCGCAGGGGTGCGGGCAGACCCGGCCGCAGACCGAGGGGAGCGGCATGGAATCGCGTATCGCCTTGAGCGACTCGTCGTAGCGGTAGTCCTTGATCGCCTCGATGTAGTGCGGGATATCGATGTGCGCCGGGCACTTGTCCATGCAGGGAGCCGTGTACTTCTCGATGTAGCGGGCCTCGGCGGCCAGGCTCTTGGCGCCGCGGATGTAGTTTACGAATGCGTCGCGGAAGTGGGTCACCGCATCGACCACCGGCACTGCGGAGCTCGGGCAGAGGGTGCACTTGGCGTTACCGAGGATGTCGCCAATTTCGAGAATGGTGTCGAGCATCTGCTCGTTGCCGCGCCCCTCGACGATGGCCAAAAGCGCGTCCATGATGACGCGGGTCCCCTTCTTGCCGGGGGTGCACTTGCCACAGACGTACTTGGTCTGCACCCTCTTCATGTACTCGGCTACCATGGCAGGGATATCGACATCCTTGTTGTAGAGGATGATGCCGTCCCAACCGATGAAGGCGTTCAGGGGATGCACCCCGTCGTAGGTCGCGGGGAGCCGAAAACTCGCCTGCTTAGGCTCGCCACCCTTGCGGTTGTCAACTATCTCTCTGCCCCAGCTGGAAAAAACGACCTCTGCCACGTAGGCCTCCGAAATACCTTTAAATTGCGCCGTGTTGACTGGCTAACTGTTTACAATGATTACATAAATTAACTTCGACACATTGTATACAGTATCCAGTTTTTATCACATAGCTGGGCGCTAATCAAGGGAAAAATCATACGGATAATCGGCGCTCTAGACCACCTCCCAGCGCGGGGTCCCCCCCCGGCCCGGCGTGCCGCAATTAACAGTTGTCTTTGCGACCGATTCGCCCTACCATTCGCCCTGGCCTGCCCGTAAAGAAGCGCCACATGAAGCTGGCCTGCTGTTTTTTCTCATCTTTTGGCCCCGGCACCCGATAAGGTTGCTACGAGCAGTGGAAATTCCCGATGCACAGGCCAGGTGAGGTATGGTTAACAGTGAACTTGAAGGGAGCGGCCTGCTGATCCAGCTCAGTCCCGAAGGGGACAAGCTCTTGGGCGCCTTCACCCCGACGGTGCAGAGAAAGCAGCTGGATGCAGCGGCGGTCAAACGCGGTGCGGCACAGGAAGGGTTCGGCGACTTCTTCTTCTCCGAGGACGCCATTTCCGAGCTTCTGCGGCGCTGCGAGGTGAGCCCGATTGCCTTTACCCTGCAGATAGGTGAACGGCGCGATGCCACCCTTGCCATTATCGTCTCTGAAGACTATATGTCGGCCACCGCGAGCATCACACCGGCGCTGGGCGGCAAGCGCATCACCAAGGAAGATATCCTAAAGGAGCTCGAGGAACGCGGCGTCAAGGCAGGTTTTCTCTACGACGAGATCGACCAGATAGTGGAGGCCGGACAGGCGAGCCGGCACACGGTCGCAGCCGGGACCCCGCCCGCACCCGGCGAGGACAGCCAGTTCGTGAGCCTGCTCCCCCAGGGGCGCGAGATGGTGCCGCAGGTGGGTGACGGGGACACTGCCGATTACCGCAACCTGGGCGACCTGGTCAGCGTAAGCTTGGGCGATCCCCTGATGCGCCGCACCCCGCCTACCAAGGGCATTCCCGGGGTGAACCTTTTCGGGGTGGAACTCTCCACCAGCGACGGGGTAGAGATTCCCTGGGCCGAGAACCTCAGCAACGTAGCCTGCGACCTGAACGACGCGGACCTCCTCCTGGCCGGCTGCTCCGGCTTTCCGGTCACGGTACCGCACGGCATCGTGGTCGAGCCGGTCTTGAAACTGAAGAGGGTGGACCTTTCCACGGGCAACGTCCGGGTCAAGGGGGCTCTGGAGATCGAAGGGGACGTCACCGAGGGGATGCTGGTGACCGCCACGGAGTGGATCACCGTGGGGGGGATCGTCGAGGCAGCCCGCGTGGAGGCCGGCGGCGACATCGAGATAAAAGGTGGGGTGATCGGCCATTCCAAGCTTTCGCTTGCCAAGAGCGAGGGGCTCTCGGGCGCCGCCCAGGTGAAGGCCGGCGGCAGGGTGAGCGTGCAGTTCGCCGAGAACGCCCTCATCACGGCGGGGACCGAGATCGCGGTGCAGCACCTGGTGATGCAGAGCGAGCTGACTTCGGCCGGCACCATCACCGTCGGGGAAACCGGGGGGCGCAAGGGACACATCATCGGCGGCCTGTGCCGGGCGGCCGAACTGGTGCACGCCATCGTGATCGGCTCGCACGCCGGTGTCCCCACGGTGGTCGAGGTGGGGGTGGATCCGGCCCTGAACCAGAAGCTGAGTTTCGTGAAGGACACCCTGGAAGAGAAGAACGGCCGACTCGAGGAGCTTACCAAGACCCTTGCCTACGTGCGCGAGAACCCCGGTTCCATGGAGCCCGGACTGTTCCAGCTGAAGGAGAAGGTCTACGCGAAGCTCCAGGGGGAGATCGCCGAACTGACCGGCGAAAAGAAGCGGCTGCAGAAGCGGATGGAGATCAACGCCCAGGCCCGGGTCGAGGTGGAGCGCGACGCGTTCCTCGGGGTCCAGGTGCGCATCGGCAGTGCCGCGCTGCAGATCGAGGACGACCTCCTGGCGCCGACCTTTACCCTGGGCGAAAACGGCGTGGAATTCATCTGCAAGTAACCGGGCACCCGAGGTGCCCGCAAAGGGGGCACTTCAATGAGAATCATCGGGCTCACGGGCGGCATCGCCTCGGGAAAGAGCAGTGTGGCGAGCATGCTGGAGCGACTGGGGGCGCCGGTGGTGGACGCCGACCTCCTGGCACGTGAGGTGGTCGAGCCCGGGCAACCCGCCCTCGAGGAAATTGCCGCGCAGTTCGGAACCCAGGTACTGAACCCGGACGGAACCCTGAACCGTGCCGCCCTGGGAACCATCGTCTTTGCCGACCCCGCCGCCCGACGCACCCTGGAAGCCATCACCCACCCCGCCATCCGCACCCTCGCCGAAGAAAAAATCGCTCACCACCAGGAAACCGGAGCCCAGGTGCTCTTCTACGTGGCGCCGCTTTTGATCGAAGCAGGGAGCGCCGCGCGTGTCGACGAAATCTGGGTGGTCTACCTGGACCGGGAGAACCAGCTGAAAAGGCTTATGGCGCGCGACGGGCTGGGGCCCCAGGAGGCACAGCAGCGCATCGACTCGCAGATGCCCATGGAGGAGAAACGGCTCATGGGCCAGGTGGTGATCGACAACTGCGGCAGCCGGGAGGAACTGGCGGCCCAGGTGGAGCGACTCTGGAAGGGGCTAGGGGCTAGGGGCTAGGGGCTAGGGGCTAGGGGCTAGGGGCTAGTAGCTAGTAAGGCTCCCTTTCGTGGACAACGATCACAACAAAAAGAAAAGCCCCGCCTGGTTCGGTGGGGCTTTTTTCGTTGGTCATAACTGCCGGTTACTTGTGGTAGCCGAGCTTGTGGGAGATCTCCTCGCCGGCACGCATCACCAGCGGAATCAGCTCCTTCTCGAGACGCTCGTCGGTGAAGCGCATCGAGGGACCCGAGATGCTCACCGCGCCGATGATGCGACGGGTGTAGTCCCGGATCGGGGCGCCCACACACTTCACGCCGACATCCATCTCTTCGTCATCGATGGCGTACCCCTGCTCGGCGATCACCTTGAGGTGTTTCTTCAGCTCATCGCGGTCGATGATGGTGCGCGGGGTGTAGCGCTTCATCTCTTTCACGGGGAGGTAGTTCTCCAGCTCCTCGTCTGTCATGTAAGCCATCTGGATCTTACCGGCCGCGGTGCAGTAGGCCGGGAGACGTGCGCCAACCCGAGGCACCACGCGGACCGTGAGGTCGGTCTCCACCACGTCGAGGTAGACGATGTGGCAGTCCTTGAGGATCGCCACGTAGGTAGTCTCGTTGCACTCCTTGACCAGAGCTTCGAGTACCGGGCGGGACTGGCGCAAAAGCCCCATCTGCTTGATGAAGGTCTGGCCGAGCTCGAGAGTTTTCAGACCCAGCCGGTAGTTTTCGGTTACCTTGTTCTGCTCGATATAGTTTCGGGACTCAAGAGTCGCCAGCAGCCTGAACACGTTATTCTTGTGGAGCTTGAGCCTTTTGCTCAATTCCGTCACGCCCAGTTCATCAACTTCGTCATGGAATTGTTCCAGAAGGTCGAGGGCGTGAGAAACCGCCTGGATGATGTATTCCGATTTCTCTTTTTTTGCCATTGGCTGCACCTGTTCTCAGTAGAAGAAAATTACAAACCCGTGGTGTAGGACTTTTGTGAGCGAGTGTCAAGGAAATTTATTGCTTGATAATCTCTTTTAATGTGAGTACACTCCCTGACACAGCGCCGCACCATTTTCAGCATCACTCAGACTGATAAAACAGCCGCACCGCCGTACTACATGGTGGCAGCACAACTTAGGCAGTAAAACACATACAACTTATAGAATAACGTTTTATATAAGTCAAGCACCAAAAGCCCTAAGTCCTGTATTCACTTTCCCTTAGTGCCTGCCTGATGCCGATCGTCAACGGGAAACAGCAACAGCGGAGTGGCTCGTGCGTCTCAACCTCATCTCCAAGCTCACCATCGCCACCGGTGCGGTACTGCTCTGCACCATGGCGCTCTTCGCCTACCTCAACCTGAACAGCTTCAAGGACCTGCTGCTTCAGGAGGCCATTTCCGAGGCCGACAAGATCACCGAGACCATCATCCGCAGCACCCACAACCAGATGTTACGCGACGACCGCCCCCTGTTTTATAAAACGATCGCGGAGATCGGCAGCCAGCGCGGCGTAGAGCGGATCCGGCTCATTAACAAATCTGGACGGGTGATCTATTCGACGCAGGAGAGCGAGACCGGCACCCTGCTGAACAAGCAGGCCGAGATCTGCGCAATCTGCCACGGCGAGAAGGAACTCAGGCTGACCGCCAGTTCGAAGAACCGTAGTCGGCGCTTCTTCGACAGCCGAGGCGAAGAGTACCTCGGCATCACCAACGCGATCTACAACGAGGAGAGCTGTTTCACGGCAAGCTGCCACTTCCACCCGGAGAACTTCAAGGTGCTGGGGGTTCTGGACGTGGTGGTCTCGCTGGACCGGATGCACACCCTGATCGACGTCTACCGAAACCGCAGCATCGCCCTGGTGCTGCTCCTCATCACCCTCACCTCCTTGTCGCTCACCCTGTTCACCCAGAAACTGGTGAACCGCCCGGTGAAGGAACTTCTGGAACACACCAAGATGCTGGAGCGCGGCGAACTGGACGGTTCGGTCCCCTCCTTTGCCAATGACGAACTGGGAGAACTCGCCCAGTCCTTCAACTCGATGACCCTGAGCCTCAAGAAGGCGCGCAGCGAACTCGAGGGGTGGGGCAAAAACCTGGAACAGATGGTCCAGGAACGTACCCAGGAGCTCACCAAGATCCAGGCCCAGCTCATCCGAAGCGAAAAGCTCGCCTCCCTGGGCGAGGTCGTGGCAGGCATCGCCCACGAGATCAACAACCCCTTGACGGGTATCCTGGTGTTCTCGTCGCTGATCCACAGTAACCCCACCCTGGACGAGACGCTGAAAAACGACATCGAGACCGTGATCCGGGAGACCAAACGCTGCGCCAGCATTGTGAAGGGGCTCCTGGAGTTCTCGCGCTGCTCCACGCCGCAAAAGGGTCTCACCTCGGTGAGCACCATCTCCGACACGGCGCTCTCGCTTATCGAGCACCAGATCCTGTTCCAGGACATCGAAATCCGGCGCGAGTACGGCGACAACGTGCCGCAGCTTCTCCTGGACCCGAACCAGATCGAGCAGGTGTTCATCAACATCTTCCTGAACGCGGCGCAGGCCATGCAGGGGGAGGGGGTACTCACCATCAAGAGCTGGGTCGATTACGCCTGCAACGAGGTACTCTTCAGCATCACCGACAACGGCTGTGGCATCCCGGAGGCACACCTGGGCAAGGTGTTCGACCCCTTCTTCTCAACCAAGGAAAACAAGGGTACCGGCCTGGGACTCTCGGTCTCCTACGGCATCATCCAGGAGCACGGCGGCAACATCGAGGTACAGAGCGAAGTCGGGATAGGAACCACCTTCACCATCCACCTTCCGGTGCTGCAGCAGGAGCAGGTGGAGGTCGTCCAGGCCCTGGCCTCAGACCCCCGAACCCCGCAACCTGCTTGAGAAAAGCATTGACAGCACCACGCTAATCATCTAGTTTACGGCACAGCGCCCTGGCAGTCGGACCTGCCGGGTGGCAGGTGTGCCCGACCCGCCGCCGGTTGCTCCCCAGCACCGGCTTTTTCAATCCCAGACAACGTATACACAACTCGGAGCAGCTGTGAACATTACCGTCAATGGCGAAGCCCAAGCCATCGAACCCGTTTCCGTTCAGGGCTACCTGGAGGGTTTGGGTATCGACCCGCGCCGGGTGGCCGTCGAACTGAATCGCGAGATCCTCCCCAAGGCCGAGTACGCCGGGACGCTCCTAAAGGACGGAGATTCCCTGGAGATCGTGCACTTCGTGGGAGGGGGGTAACTCATCCCTGCCGGCGCAGCACCGCAGCAGATCCTTTAGCAACCGGAGAAGAGAACATGCCTGAGACTACCGACAAACTGGTTATCGCCGGACGCGAATTCAACTCCCGCCTCATGGTGGGGACCGGCAAATACGCCGATTACCCCCAGATGGTTGCCGCCCTCGAGGCCTCCGGGGCCGAGATCATCACCGTGGCGGTGCGCCGGGTGAACATCTCGGATCGCAACAAGGAATCGCTCCTCGACCACATCGACCTGAAGAAATACACCCTGCTCCCCAACACCGCCGGCTGCTACACGGCAGACGACGCCATCCGCACCTGCCGACTGGCCCGCGAGGCCGGACTCTCCGACTTCGTGAAGCTCGAGGTACTGGGGGACGAGCAGACCCTGTTCCCGGACAACCAGGAGCTCTTGAAGGCGGCCGAGGTGCTGGTGAAGGACGGCTTTACCGTGCTCCCCTACACCAGCGACGACCCGATCATCTGCAAGCGCCTCGAGGACCTGGGGTGCGCCGCGGTTATGCCCCTGGGCGCGCCGATCGGCTCGGGCCTGGGGATCCGCAACCCCTACAACATCAGGATCATCCTGGACACCGTGAAGGTTCCGGTCATCGTGGACGCCGGCGTGGGGACCGCCTCCGACGCGGCCATCGCCATGGAGCTTGGCTGCCACGGCGTGCTCATGAATACCGGCATAGCCGGAGCCCAGGACCCGATCGCCATGGCAGAGGCGATGAACCTCGCCGTGCGTGCCGGGCGCCTCGCCTACCGCGCCGGACGGATCCCGATGAAGCTGCACGCCAGCGCCTCGTCGCCCATCACCGGGCTCATCAAGTGAGACAGGATTCCCCCTGGATCGACTTCAACCTGTACCTGATCACCTCCCACGCCGAGACGTTAGGGCGGGGACTCGAGTACGTGGTTGAGGAGGCCCTGCGCGGCGGGGTGCGCGCGGTCCAGTTAAGGGAGAAAGACCTCACCAGCAAGGAACTCTACGAAACGGCCTACGAGCTCCGGAAGTTGACCGCCCGCCACGGCGCCAAGCTCTTCATCAACGACCGGGTTGACGTGGCCCTTGCCGTGGACGCCGACGGCGTGCACGTCGGGGCGAGTTCGCTCCCCATCTACAAGGTGCGCCGCCTTTTGGGCGAGAAGAAGCTGATCGGGGTCTCCTGCCACAACCAGGTCCAGGCCATCACGGCCCAGGAGCTGGGGGCAGACTTCATCACCTTCGGGCCGGTCTACTTCACCCCGTCGAAGGCGGACTACGGCGATCCCGTCGGTCCAGCGCTCTTGCGCACCGTGGTCGAACTGCTGCAGATCCCGGTCTTCGCGCTGGGGGGGATCAAGCCCGAGAACTGTGCCGAGGCACTCTCCTGCGGGGTGCATGGTGTGGCGCTCATTTCCGCCATCATGTCGGCCCCCGAGCCGCGCGAGGCGGCGCGTGCCCTGCTTTCCCTCTTGCCGCACCTGGAGCCGGCCGTCGTCTGATATGCCGAACATGCCAAACGAACTGATCCACAAAGAGTTGCGCATCAACTCCTACGGCAGCTACCTGCGCCGGCGCTTCGGCTGCCGCGTTTCCAAGGTGAACGTCGACGGCGGTTTCACCTGCCCGAACCGCGACGGCAGCCGCGGGACGGGCGGCTGCATCTACTGCGACAACAGCTCCTTCTCCCCCAAGGGGACCGAGGCGATCATCCCGATCGAGGCCCAGATGGCCGACGGGATGGCCTACCACAGAACCCGCCTGCACAGCTCGAAGTTCCTGGTCTACTTCCAGAAGTTCACCAACACCTACGGCCCGGTGGATAAGCTCTCCGACCTGTACCGGCGCGCCTTGGACCATCCGGACGTGCTCGGTCTCTCCATCGGCACCCGTCCCGACTCCGTCTCCGACGAGGCGATCGAGCTCCTGACCGAGCTGGCGCGCGACTACTACATCTGCGTCGAATTGGGACTGCAGTCCATGGACGACGGCATCCTCGACAGCATCAACCGCGGCCACAACCTGGCGGAGTACCTGGACACCGTCGAGCGCCTGGCCGGGCGCGGCATCGAGATCTGCACCCACCTCATCTACGGTTTCCCCGGCGAGACCCGGGCCGGCTTCTTGAAGACTGCCCGCCTCATCTCCGAGCTCCCCATCGACTCGGTGAAGCTGCACCAGCTGCACGTCGTCGAGGGGACCCGGCTCGCGGAACTCTACCGCAGTGGCACCTTCACCCCCATATCCATCGACGAGTACGTCGGGACCATCTGCGATTTCCTGGAGGAGCTGCCGCCGCAGATAACCATTCAGCGGCTCTACGGCTCCGCGCCGCTCGCCATCCGGGTTGCGCCCAACTGGGACCTCAAGAACAACCAGATGTGGTACCGGATCGTGAACGAGTTGAGGCGCCGCGGCAGCTGGCAGGGGTGCCGGCTGGAAGCAGGGGAGCGTCGGGTGGTGAACGGCGAGAGTGTTTGAGAGCTGGAGTTAGCGCCGAATCAGTGGTGCAGCTTATACAGAGGTGGCAGTTGGAAAGCCCCCCTCTGCGAAGAGGGATTTAGGGGGATACTGCGCTGTGGCAAACACCGTCGTGGCAGCCTTCTGAGGCAAATCCCCGCTGCCTCCCCTTCGCAAAGGGGAGGACGTCAGGCACCTGCCGCGCTTCGTGGAAATGGAACGCCTGTTGCCTCTGATACACAACACATCCCCCCAAACACCACACCATAAATCATCTTTCCCGGAGGGTACCTACATGAAAACCGCAAAGCTCAAGGGGAGCGCGGAAGAGATCCGCATCGGCAAGATCCTCTGCATCGGCAGAAACTACGTGGACCACATCAAGGAGCTGGGGAACGAGATGCCCGAGCGGCCGGTGCTCTTCATGAAGCCGGCGTCGAGCGTGATCGGCGAAGGGGAAAAGATCGTGATACCCTCCTACAGCAGCGACTGCCACCACGAGGCGGAACTGGCGCTTTTGATCGGAACCGGAGGGAAAGCGATTCCCGTCGAATCCGCGCTCAGCCACCTTGCCGGGTTCGGAGTCGCCATCGACCTGACTTTGCGCGACGTGCAGGCCGAGCAGAAGAAGAAGGGGCTCCCCTGGGAGATCGCCAAGGGGTTCGACACCGCCTGCCCGCTCTCCGAATTCGTCCCCGCCGCCTCGGTCGCGAACCCGCAGGATGTCCTGATCACCCTCTCCGTGAATGGCGAGCCGCGCCAAAACGGTTCCACCGCGCTCATGATGCACCGCATCCCGGAGCTCATAAGTTACCTCTCCGGCATCTTCACACTCGAGCCGGGCGACATCATCCTGACCGGTACCCCGGCCGGCGTCGGCCCGATCAAGAGCGGCGATACGGTGGTGGCGGAGATCGCACAGGTGGGACGACTCGCGGTGAGCGTAGCTTGACATCAATTGACAAGTGACAATGGGCAATTGACAACGAGAAACGATGCAGTGACCGGCTAAGCGAAACCTCAGCTGTCAGCATCGCAGGGAGGCCATCACTCCCTCCCCCTCCGGGAGAGGGCTGGGGTGAGGGCGCCGGCAGCACCACCTGCGCCGCATCACAACAAAAAGGGAGGCACCCCGCACGGGAGCCTCCCTATCTTTTTTCTTGCGACCTCACGGCGGCTGCGCCTAGAGCTGGATGTCCACCACCAGCCCCTTGATCTTGATGATCTGCCCGACGATGCGGATGTGGTCCTTCTGCTCACGCATGATCAGGTGGTAGAGCAGATCGGCCTCCTTGTCGATCACGGTGATCACCTCATGGGTGCGGCCGGTGATGCCGCCTCCCAAAAGCTCCATCCGGTACGCCTCGGAACTCACTTTACGGGCCAAGGTACCCAGCAGGCCCCGGAAGGTCTTGAAGTTGGCGATGGTCGGCTCCTTCTCGAGGTTGGTGCCGGCCTCGTCGATCTCCTCCTTGAGCCGCTGCAGTTCACCCTGGTATTCGGCGCTCGTCCTGGCGATCTGTTCCAAGCGGCCGGCAAAGAGCGGCTTGGAGGAGCCCCCAGCGGCCTTGGCTGCTACGGCCCCCTTCCCTTTCTTGGCTATTGCCGGTGAATCTGTCTTCTCGTTGATGCGCATGTCCGTCTATCTCTAAGGGTATCGGTAAGGGTTGCGGAGGCTCAACCGCAAAAAAGGCCCCGAAGAAGCAAGTCCCCGGGGCCCCTTTGGTGTCTGCTGTATGACTTAGATCTTTGTCACGTTAGCGGCCTGCAGCCCCTTGGCTCCCTGGGTCACTTCGAAGGAGACGGCATCGCCCTCGGTGAGGGACTTGAAGCCCTCGGACTGAATGGCCGAGAAGTGAACGAACACATCCACGCCGTTTTCCTGCTCGATGAAACCAAACCCCTTCGCGTCATTGAACCACTTGACTACACCGTTAGCCATTACCGTTCCCCCATCTGATTTTTTCATGTGGAGCATTCAAGCCCCATTCTAGCGTTACCACGTGTTTACAACAACGTCTAGGAAGGTGTCAAGCCGAAATAATGAAAGCGCCCCCGGAGAATGACTCCGGAGGCGCTTGGTTTGGTGCAGCGGCGGGATTCCCCTCTCCCAGAGGGAGAGGGGAATCCCGGCAACTGGTTACTTCGCACCCAGGGTGGCGTGGGCTGCGGCCAGACGGGCGATGGGCACGCGGAACGGCGAGCAGGAGACGTAGTCGAGACCGACCGAGTCGCAGAAGATGACGGACGAGGGATCGCCGCCATGCTCGCCGCAGATCCCGACCTTGAGGGAGGCGCGGGTGGAGCGCCCCTTCTCGAAGCCCATCTTCACCAGGGCGCCGACGCCGTCCTGGTCCAGCGAAACGAACGGGTCTTCCTCAATGATGTTGTTCTCCACGTAGAACGGGAGGAACTTACCGGCATCGTCGCGGGAGAGACCGAAGGTGGTCTGGGTCAGGTCGTTGGTGCCGAAGGAGAAGAAGTCGGCCTCGGTGGCAATGGAATCAGCGGTGATCGCCGCACGCGGCAGCTCGATCATGGTGCCGATCAGGTAGTTCACCTTCACCTTGTAACGGGCCATGACCTCCTCGCAGACCGCCACCGCATTGGCGCGCATCAGCGAGAGTTCCTTGGTCACCGAGACGAGCGGGATCATGATCTCGGGGACGATCTCGAACCCCTCGTCACGCACCAGTTCGCAGGCCGCTTCCATGATGGCCTGCACCTGCATGTCATAGATCTCCGGGAAGGTGACCCCGAGGCGGCAGCCGCGGTGGCCGAGCATCGGGTTGAACTCGTGCAGGAACTCCACCTTGTGGCGCAGGGTCTGGGCCGAAACACCCATGGTGCGCGAAAGTTCCTCGATGTCCTTGTCCTCCTGGGGGAGGAACTCGTGCAGCGGCGGGTCGAGGAGACGGATGGTGACCGGCAGCCCCTTCATCTCGCGGAACAGGCCGATGAAGTCTCCTTTCTGCATCGGGAGGATCTTGGCCAGGGCCTTGCGGCGCCCGTCGATGTCGGCGGCGAGGATCATCTCGCGCACCGCGGCGATGCGGCTCGCCTCGAAGAACATGTGCTCGGTGCGGCACAGGCCGATACCTTCGGCGCCGAACTCGCGTGCGGTCCGGGCATCGTGCGGGGTGTCGGCGTTGGCGCGTACCTTCATGCGGCGGAACTTGTCCACCCAGCCCATGAGGGTTGCGAAGTCGCCGGAGGCGGAGGCGGCCACGGTCGGAACCGCGCCCAGCATTACCTCGCCGGTGCCACCGTCCAGGGTGATCACGTCACCCTTGTTGATGACCGTGCCGTCCTTGGCGGTGAACTTGCCGCTGGCGTAGTCGACCTTGATGTCGCCACAACCGGCCACGCAGCACTTGCCCATGCCGCGCGCCACGACGGCTGCGTGCGAGGTCATGCCGCCGCGGGCGGTGAGAATCCCCTGGGCGGCGTGCATGCCGTGGATGTCCTCGGGGCTCGTCTCGACGCGCACCAGGATCACCTTGTTGCCGAGCTTCGCCTGGCTCTCTGCCTCGTCGGCAGTGAAGACCACGGTGCCGGAGGCGGCACCCGGAGAGGCCGGCAGCCCCTTGGCGATCACCTTCTTGTCGGCTTTGGGATCGAGCGAGGGGTGCAGGAGCTGGTCGAGCTGGTTGGGAGCCACGCGGAGGACGGCGGTCTTCTCGTCGATGAGTCCCTCGTTCACCATGTCCACGGCGACCTTGATGGCAGCTTTCGCGGTGCGCTTGCCGTTACGGGTCTGCAGCATGTAGAGCTTGCCGGTCTCGATGGTGAACTCGATGTCCTGCATGTCGCGGTAGTGCTTCTCGAGGATCTCGCGGATCTTCACGAGCTGCTGGTAGCAATCCGGCAGCACCTCCTCCATGGAGGGGAGGTCGCCCGGCTTGTGCTTGGCGCGGTTGATCGGCTGCGGGGTGCGGATGCCGGCCACCACGTCCTCGCCCTGGGCGTTCACCAGGTACTCGCCGTAGAAGTAATTCTCACCGGTGGAGGGGTCGCGGGTGAAAGCGACGCCGGTGGCACAGTCGTCACCCATGTTGCCGAAGACCATGGACTGCACGTTGACGGCGGTACCCCATTCGGCCGGGATGCTGTTTAACTTGCGGTAAGTGATGGCGCGCTGGTTCATCCAGGAACCGAACACGGCGCCGATGGCACCCCAAAGCTGCGCCTCCGGCTCCTCGGGGAAAGGAACCCCCAGGGTTTCCTGGATCTTCGTCTTGAACGCCCCGACCAGCTCCTTCCAGTCGGCCACGGTCAGCTCGGTGTCGAGGTGCACGCCGCGCGCCTCTTTCTTGCGCTCGAGGAGCTGCTCCAGCTCGTCCTTGTGCATCCCCATGACGACGTCGGAGTACATCTGCACGAAGCGGCGGTAGGCGTCGTAGGCGAAGCGCTCGTCGCCGGACTGGGCGATGATCCCCTGCACCGTGGTGTCATTCAAACCAAGGTTCAAAATGGTGTCCATCATGCCGGGCATGGAGGCGCGGGCACCCGAGCGGACCGATACCAAAAGGGGGTTCTTCGGATCGCCGAATTTCTTTCCCATTAGATCTTCGACTGCACGCAGGTTCGTGGCGACCTCTTCCTTGAGCCCCGCGGGGTAGTTCTTCTGGTTCTTGTAGTACTCGGTGCAGACCTCGGTGGTGATGGTGAAACCGGCGGGAACCGGCAGCCCGATGCTCGTCATTTCGGCAAGATTGGCCCCCTTACCACCCAACAGGTCCTTCATCTTTGCATTGCCGTCCGCTTTTCCCGCGCCGAAAAAGTACACGTACTTCATGTATAACCCCCTTAAAGATTAGTGCATCAAGAATGTGAGTTTTATTAGTATACTCTACTTTTCTCAAAAGACAAAACCGCCGTCGACCATGAAGGTGACGGCGGTTTACGTGAGCGTCATGCGGGCGCCGTGAGCCGCTCTGCCAGTCCGTGTAGGACCCAGAGAGAAACGCGTCGCTCGAGTGTCTGCTTGATCATTACGGCGATAGCCTCGAGAAGTCGGCCAACTGGGCGAAGAGGCGGGCGATGCCGGTCAAGAGCGCCAGGCGGTTCATGCGCACCCTCTCGTCCTCCGCCATGACCATGACCTTGTCGAAGAAGAGGTCGACGCTCTCCTTCAGGGTGGCGATCTGGGCCAGGGCCTCGGTGTAGGCGCCAGAAGCGACCGCAGCGTCCACCTTGCCGGAGACCGCACCGAGGGCCGCGAACAGTGCGCCTTCCGCCGGGTCCTGGAAGAGCGCCTCGGCGACCGGTGTGTCCACCCCTTCCTTCACGATGTTGACCACGCGTTTGAAGGCGACGGCCAACGGGGCGAAGTCTTCGCGGTTGCGGAACTCGGCAAGGGCCGCGATCTTGGCACCGGCGTCCACCAGGTCGTCACAGGCAACCGCCACCACGGCGTCCACCGCATCGGAGGCGTAGCGGTCGGCCATCAGGTTCACGAAGCGAACCTTGAAGAACTCGAGCACGTCGCGCTCGACCTCATCGCGTTTGCGGGTCATCTTGGCGGCCAAGAGGTCAAGAGAAGCGCCAACGAACTCGGCAAGGCTTACCCGGTACCCCTTGTCGAGGATGATGTTGATGATCCCCAGGGCCGAGCGGCGCAGTGCGTAGGGGTCGGCGGAACCGGTCGGGATGAGCCCGACGCTGAAGCAGCCGCAGATGGTGTCCATCTTGTCGGCGAGCGAAACGAAGGCGCCGATGTCGGAGGCCGGCAGCTCGCCCCCCGCCTGGGTGGGGAGGTAGTGCTCGGCGATGGCTGCCGCGACCTCGCGGTCCTCGCCGTCATGCAGGGCGTACTCGCGCCCCATGATCCCCTGAACCTCGGGGAACTCGCCCACCATGCCGGTGACCAGGTCGGCCTTGCACAGGGTGGCAGCGCGGGCCGCCTTCTCGGCCACGGCCGGGTTGAACTTGGCGGCGAGGAAGCCGGAAAGCGAGCGGAAACGCTCCATCTTCTCGTAGGAGGTGCCGAGCTTCGCCTGGTAGACCACGCTTTTGAGCAGCTCGACGCGGCTTTCCAGGGTCTGTTTCTGGTCTTCCACGAAGAAGAAGCGGGCGTCGGAGAGACGGGCCCTCAAAACGCGCTCGTTACCCTTGACCACGACGCTCGGGTCCTCGGTCAGGGTGTTGTTGATGGTGATGAAACCCGGCATGAGTTTCCCGGCCGCGTCCACCAGGGAGAAGTAGCGCTGGTGCTCGCGCATCGAGGTGATGAGCACCTCGCGCGGCACGGCCAAGAAGTCCGGCGAGAAGGTGCCGTGCACGGCGCTTGGGTACTCGACCAGGAAGGAGACCTGCTCCAGGAGCGCCTCGTCCTCGAGCACGCTGCCGCCGGCGAGTTTCGCCACCCGGGCGATCTCGGCGCGGATGATCTCCTGGCGCTTGGCGGGGTTGGGGATCACGAAGTGGCGCTCGCACTCCTCCAGGTAGTGGGCCAGGTCGCGCACCGGGAAGGTGCTGTTGGCCATGAAGCGGTGGCCACGCGAAGTGGAGCCGCTTACGATGTTGCCGAAGCCAAACGGCACCACGGAGCCGCCGTAAAGGGCGACGATCCAGTGGATCGGGCGGGCGAAGCGGACCTCAAGGTCGCTCCAGCGCATCGACTTCTTGAAGGGGATGGCGTTCACCAGGCGCGGCAGCATCTCGGTCAAGAGTTCGGCGGTCTCGCGACCGATCTCGCTCTTCACCGCGGCGAGGTACTCCCCCTTCTCGGTCATCACGAGCTTCAGGTCGTTAACGTCGACACCCTGGCCGCGGGCAAAGCCCTGGGCCGCCTTGGTCGGGTTGCCGTCGGCGTCGTAGGCCACGTTCTTGGCCGGGCCCATGGCGGTCAGTTCCGCATCGGGCTGGCGCTCGTTAAGGCCGTTCACCGCCAGTACCAGGCGACGCGGGGTCCCCATGGTGACGATCTCGGCAAACTCGAGCCGCGCGTTTTCCAGCTCGCGCCGGATGATGGTTTCCATGTCGGCCATGGCTTTCGGGATGAAGCCGGCCGGAATCTCCTCGCAACCAATCTCCAGGAAAAGGTCCTTAGCCATTAGCGGCCTCCTTTCAAAAGCGGGAAGCCGAGCCGCTCGCGCATCTGCAGGTACCCTTCGGCGCACAGGCGGGCGACGTTGCGCACCTTGCCGATGTAGGAAGCGCGCTCGGTAACCGAGATGGCGCCGCGGGCATCCAGAAGGTTAAAGGTGTGGGAGCACTTCATGACGTAGTCGTAGGCAGGCAGCACCAGCCCCTTCTCGACCAGGCGGATGCACTCCTTCTCGTACATCTTGAAGAGGTTGAGGAGCATGTCGACGTCGGCTTCCTCGAAGTTGTAGGTAGAGAACTCCACCTCGCTTTCGTGGTGGATGTCACCGTACCTGATCCCCTTGACCCACTCGAGGTCGTAGACGTTGTCCACCCCCTGCAGGTACATGGCGATACGCTCGCAGCCGTAGGTGATCTCGGAGGAGACCGGTTTCAGGTCGATGCCGCCGGCCTGCTGGAAGTAGGTGAACTGGGTGATCTCCATGCCGTCCAGCCAGACTTCCCAGCCAAGCCCCCAGGCGCCCAGGGTCGGAGACTCCCAGTCGTCCTCGACGAAGCGGATGTCGTGCTTGCCGGGGTCGATGCCGAAGGCCCTCAGGGAATCGAGGTAGAGGTCCAGGATGTTCGCCGGCGAAGGCTTCATGATCACCTGGAACTGGTAGTAGTGCTGCAGCCGGTTCGGGTTTTCGCCGTAGCGACCGTCGGTGGGGCGCCGGGAGGGCTCCACATAGGCCACGTTCCAGGGCTCGGGACCGAGCACGCGCAGGAAGGTGGCCGGGTTGAAGGTACCGGCACCCTTTTCCGTATCGTAGGGTTGCTGGATCACGCACCCCTGCTTGGCCCAATACCCTTGCAGGGAGAGAATCAGCTCCTGAAATGTCAACACGCCGCCTCCAAATTAACCGATGATTTCACACAGTGCCCGGACCTGCCGAAAGGCATACTGTACAGAGAGTTAGGCTCGCAAAAGTACAATTATTTCCAGCGAGTGTCAAGGATTATCGCCCCCCAATTTGTTATAACTCGCAGAGTTTTGCGGCCAGGACGGGAAGTTTGATAAGGCTGCATCTTTGGTAGGGCAAGGAGTAGGTTGCAGGGGTGTATCCCTCAGCTCTCACGCTCCGGTGTGGAATGAGAAGCCCGCAGGCCTCCCTCCCGTCAAGGGAGGGTGCGCAACGTGGCCAGTAGAACGACTCGACCTGGGAATAATCACTCGCCCAGCACAGCCGGCATTCCAATGAAACGCTTCCTGAAATCCCAGCCCGGCCCATCCTCCCCTGCCTCGAGTGGCCTCTTTCCCTCATCACGCTGACGGCGCCATAGCGCCAGTCGCGGCGTCACGGCAAATGGCGCCCCCCGCCGGCGACCAGACCAAACGGAGCGGCTTTCTCCGGTTTACCAATGAAGAACTTCACGGTACACTGGTGTGCAGGAGATCTCCCCATGAGTGAAGGACCGGAAATCATCATCCTCGGATCGGGTTCGACTGCCTTTGCAGCGGCGCTCAGGGCGCAGGCGCAAGGGGCGCGCCCGGTCATGATCGAGAAGAGCGTCCTCGGCGGCACCTGCATCAACTGGGGGTGCGTCCCCAGCAAGACGCTGATCCACGCGGCACTCTACCGCCACCAGGCACGCCTGGGCGCTTCGCTCGGGCTGGGGACCGCCACAGACGGCCTCGACTTCCCCCGACTCGACGCCCACAAGCTCGAGGTGGTCCAGGAGCTGCGCCAGACCAAGTACCTGGACGTCCTGAACAACGTTCCGGGCCTCAGGCTCATCAAGGGGGCCGCCCGCTTCCTGGCACCGGCCACCATAGAGGTCGGCGACCAGATTCTCAAGGGGGACCGGATCCTCATCGCCACCGGCGGCGCCCCGCGCATCCCGCCCATTCCCGGTTTGGACGATACCCCCTTTCTCACCAGCAAAACCGCGCTCCTCATGAAGACGCCCCCCAGTTCGCTCACCATCATGGGAGGCGGGGTGATCGCCCTGGAACTCGGCCAGATGTTCAGCCGGCTCGGGGTGGCGGTGACGGTGATCGAGCACGGCGAGCGACTGCTTCCCGCGGTCGAGGAGGAGCCGGTCCAGGCCCTGCGCGAGGCGCTCGAAGCGGAAGGGATCAGGGTCGTGGTGAACGCCACCATCTGCTCGGTTGCCTACCGTAACGGCATCACCTACGTGGACACCGAGGTAGGGGGGGAGCCCCAGGTGTTCCAGTCCGAACAGCTCCTGGTTGCGGTGGGGACAGCACCCGCCTCCGCCGGGATCGGACTCGAGAACGCGGGGGTCGAGACCGACCTGCGCGGCTACATCAAGGTGGACGGCGAGATGCGCACCAGCGCGCCCGGCATCTGGGCGGCGGGCGACGTGACCGGTGGGTTGCAGATCGCCACGGTCGGGGCCCGCGAGGGGATCTCCGCAGTCGACAACATGCTCGATACCGGCTGTCGCTGTGTGCTCGATTACGGCTCCATCCCGATGGCGATCTTCACCGACCCCGAGGTTGCCATGGTCGGTTACGGCGAGGCAGCGGCCCGCAAGGCCGGTTTCGAGGTGATCAGCCACACCATCCCGGCCTCCGCCATCCCCAAGGCACACATCACCGGCGAGTTGCGCGGTGCCATCAAGATCGTCGCGGAGAAGGTGAGCGGGCGCATCCTCGGGGTGCACCTCTGCCTGCACCGGGGGGCCGACATCATCAACGAGGCGGCACTGGCCATCCGCTGCAACCTGACGGTTGGGCAGCTCGCGGAGACCCTGCACGTCTACCCTTCCATGGGCGAAGGGCTCAAACTCTGCGCGCAGAGTTTCCGCCAGGACATCCAGAGGCTCTCCTGCTGCGCCGAGTAACAAAGAGAAAGGATGGGTACCACCATAGAAACACCCCAGCCCCGCGATACGGCGAGCACCGCCCCATTCGACTCCGCCCGGGCCGCCACGCTCCTTAAGGCCCTATCCGCCAAGGGTGAAGAGCTGGCAACGCTGCTGCGCGAGGGGGACGCCGACCTGGTCCGGGCCGCCTTGAAGAACCCCGAACTGCGCGAGGCGCACCTCTTGGCCGTGCTGCGCCGGATGAAGCTCCCCGAGGCACTGCTGCGCAGCGTCGCGCACACTCCCCAGGCCATGGCGAGCCGACGGGTCAAGATCGCCCTGGCCGCCCATCCCGCTACCCCGCCGGCACTCTTACAGGAACTGCTGGGCCAACTGCACCTCTTGGAACTGGTCGAGGTCCAGCGTCACCCGGCGGCCAGCGCCGACCACAAGTCGGCGGCCCAACAGGCCATCCTGAAACGGCTGCCGGACACCGAACTGGGGATCAAGATCACCCTCGCCCGGCGCGGCAGCTCCACCGTCCTCGAGGCGCTGTTGGCCGAGGGGGAACTGCGCCTGGTACAGGCAGTACTCAGCAATCCGCGCTTGGTGGAGGGGAACCTGCTCGCCCACCTCCGCTCCCCCCTGGCCAGCGCCGAGACTATCTCAGCGGTGCTGCGCCACGAACGCTGGGGGGTGCGTCCCAAGATCCGCCTCACCGCGCTGGGCAACCGCAACACCCCGGCCATCTGGTTCACCCTGCTGCTCCCCTCGCTACCTGCCGCGGAGGTCCGGCGACTGGCGCAGGCCAAGGGGACCGGGGCACGTCAGCTGGAAGCACTCCGAGAAGAGCTCACCCGCCGTGAGATAGTCCCAATGAAACCGTCAGACAAAGCGGAAACCACATAACCCCTCGTAGTAACTAGCCTTTAATTCCCTCTTATCTCCCACCTTTTCACCATGTTTGGATTGACAATTACTTCATGAGACCATAGTATGGCAAGCGTCGGACACACAGCGGCTCCCCGTAGGAGTGCCGCGGATCCGAAGAACCAGCAAGGGGAAAATCATGGCAGCAGAAATTCTGTTTGTAGACGACAGCAAACTCACGCTCCAGATGTCCAAGGACCTGTTTTTCTCGCGGGGGATCAGCATCCTGACGGCGACCAACGCAGAAGAGGCGCTGGAACTCATCAAGCAGAACGAAATCGCCGTGGTGGTCTCGGACAACCAGATGCCGGGGATGTCGGGCCTCGAATTCCTCTCCCACCTGCGCAGCGTCTCGCCGGACACGGTGAAGGTGCTCATCTCGGCGTACATCGACCTCCCCACGGCGCTTGCCGCCATCAATAATTCGGAGGTGTTCCGCTACCTGTTGAAGCCTTGGCAGGATGAGGAGATTCTGGGGGTGGTGAAGGAGGGGTTGCGGCGCTACCGGCTGAACCGGACCATGCAGCGCGAGGACGAATCGGTACTGCGCTCGCTGGCCCAGACCATCGAATTGAAGGACCCGAGCACCAAGGGGCACTGCGACCGGGTGGCGGTCTATGCCCTCATGATAGCCGAGGCGATGAGGATTCCCAAGGAGACCCAGCGCCAGATCAAGTTCGGCAGCTGGCTGCACGACTGCGGCAAGATCGGGGTCTCCGAATTCATCCTGAACAGCTCGAACCGGCTCACCGACCGCGAGTTCGAGACCATGAAGATGCACACCTTCTGGGGGGCCGACCTGGCGGCGAAGGCTCACCTGTCCGAGGTTGCCACCAACATCATCCACCACCATCACGAACGCTTCGACGGCACCGGCTATCCGACCGGGCTTGCCGGCGAGGCGATCCCGATTGAGGTCCGCATTGTCTCGGTAGCGGATATCTACGACGCGCTCACCATGGACCGCCCCTACCGCAAGGGGTATCCCTGCGCCGAAGCCCGCAACATGGTCCGCGCGCTGGCGGGCAACTCGCTGGATCCCGAGATCGTCGAGGTGTTCCTGTCGGTGGTCCCGGACGGGCCGCTGCCGAGCAGCGACGAACTGACCGGCAAGAGCGATCTGGTGGCGGCCGAGAAAGAGCTCTCCATCTCCCTTTCCTCCAGCAAGACCGTCCCCCCCGGCGCTAGCGCCTGAACCACCTGCGCACCACGAAGGTTTTGGAGCCTGCCGAGCCCTGCGGATAGCTGTCGCGGGGCTTTCTGTTTTTCATGAGCTTTTCAAGGGCTTCCCCGATCGGGGAGATGCTCACCCCGCCCACACCGGGGCACCCCATGGTGCTTTGGATGATGCTGTCGTTGTCGAGCACGATCATCACGTGCCCCTTCCAAACGATCAAGTCGAGCGGCTCGAGTTTCCGGGCGATCTCGCGGGCGCTCAGTCCGGCAACCGACAGCGCCGCGCCATAGCCGATGAGGGCCGAGGTGTTGCGCGGGGTAAATCCGTCGGTCGCCTGGTAGAGCAGCCCCGAGCAGTCCACACCCGCCAACCGGTCTCCCTCCGGGTAGAGTTTCCCCAAGAGGTCCACCCCTTCCCTGACGTTACCGCCCCAGACGTAGGTTTTGCCCAGCGAGGCGAGCAGTCCCTGCTGGATCTCGGTAAGGCCCGGGAGCTGCGCGACCCGCTCCGGCGTCGAAATCTCGGCTGCGCGAACGAATCTGCTGTCCACGAAGTAGCCGGTCTTTGAGGGATAAGGGTAGTCGCGGGTGGTGACCCGGTAGATGGTGACCCCGTGATCCTCGCTGGCCCCCTGCACGGTGAAGAGCGTGCCGGGGAGCGCCACGAACTCGATGGGGCGCTCGCCGAGGCAGGGGTCGAGCCGTCCGTGCGAGAAGGAAGCGGCGAACGCGGGGGTGTTCAGCACCGGCGTGGGGACCTGTGCCACCAGGCGGCTCGGAAGATCTGCAGCGAAGAGCGAGGCAGGAAGGAGGGAGAGGATAAGGAGCAACAGGAACTTTTTCATAGGTGCGACACCTGTGGATTTACGCTTTGGCCACGAGACTTTTGGCTCCCCTCGCCCACCGGGAGAGGGAGAGCTTGGGGGAGCAGGGGAGCAGGGGAAAAGGGGAAAAGGCGAAACGATGCCCTGCAGGTTCAAGGAAGCGGGACGTCAGCTCTACCCTCCAAATGCCGCGGCCAGCGGCATGAGGGTCAGATCGCCGCGGCGCAGCATGGGGAGGATAAGCTTGATCCCCTTGGGCTCGTTGCCGTTGCCATGTACCAGGACGAAGCTCCCCTTCTTGGGGTGCTCCCCCTTGGCGAGCCAGGCGTCGGCGCCGATCGGGATCAGGGAGAGTTCGCGCAGGCGCTTCACGGTGGCGGCATCGGAGACCAGCCCGGGGAAGCGGAAGAAAGTGGACGGCACCAGGCCGCGCGCCAGCAGCAGTTTCTCCACCTCGAGCACCTCGGCGTCGAAGTCGGTCCCGGGGGTGAGCAGGAAGGTGCGGGCCAGCGGCACCTGCGGGTCGTAGGGGTGGTGCAGGGAGTGGTTCACCCAGGTGACGGCGAGCTTCCCGGCGGCAGCTTCGCGCTTCAGGTAGGCGAGCTCCTCGGGGTGGCTCAAGAGCCAGGCACCGGTCACCGCGACGGCCACCGGAACCGGTGCGGCGCCGGTTGTCAGGGTGTCGAAGAGCTCGCGCTCGAAGGGGCGCTTCGAGGGGCAGAGGTCGATGGTGAGGCAGACCCCGGCAAGCGGCGCCTCGGCGCGGGTGGCACCGTCGTTTTGTAGCGGATAGGGGGCCGCGGTCGAGCTTTGCAAAGCCCGTCCGAAGGGGGTTGCGGCAAGCAACTTTTCGGCGGAGCTTGGCTCGGTGGAGAACTGACCGGCAGGGAGGTCGAAAGTGGCAAAGGTCGCCGGATCCACCAGCAGGAGGTGGGGGATCCCATCGCGGTTGAAGCTCCGGATCGCCAGGCGCTGCCGCCCCGCCGTGTCGCGTACCAAGGTGTGCACCACCCGGTACTCCGTGATCTGGGCCTCCGCCGCAGCGCAGACCGGAGTCGGGCCAAAGAGCAACGGGATCAGGAGTACCAGGACGAGGAGAGCGGGGTAGCGCAAGACCGGGGCAACGCGGGGGAGAGACATCACGAGATGACCAGCACCGAGCGGAGCGCCTCGTCGATCTTCTCCACATCCACCTTGGTATTGAAGCAGGGGCCGAAGGGGCGGTCGTTCAGGACGCCGATTACCGGCAGCGGGTAGCAGTCCTTGATGCCGGAGGTGAGGTCGCGCTCGCAGGCGACCGCCAGCACCAGCTTGGGGCGCTTCTCGACGATGACCTTGCGCGCCAGGGTACCGCCGGTAGCCACCGAGATGTCCACCGAGTACTTCTGGGCCAGGTCGGCGAGCCCCATGATGTCGCAGCGCCCGCAGCGCAGGCACTTGTCGATCTCTCCGGTCACCTTGATCTCGCAGGCGGCGAGCTGCAGGCAGTGCGGCAGCAGGATCAGGATCCGGTCCGGCTTGATCTTGAGCCTCTGGGAGGCGACCAGGCTGTTGTTCATGGCCACGAAGGACTGCCGGATGGTGTCCTTGGAGATTCCGAACAGGCGCCCCAAGAACTCGATGAGCGGCAGGAGGAACTTGATGACTACGCCCCTCATGAACTTGGTGAACAGGATGTCCTTGCCGAGAGCTGTGGTGAGCACCAGGAGCAGGGTACCGAGCAGGGCCACTCCGGAGAGGATGCCGAAGATCATGCCGATCAGGCGCGGCAGGTCCGGATGGATGTTGGCAAGTCCCTTGGTGGGGATCCACCAGCTCAGGTAGATGATACCGACCACCAAGAAACAGGTAAAACCCATCAGGGCCACGAAGAGCCGTTTCTTGGGAGGTTGTTGTGCTTTGTCTTTCTTAACCAACGGGGAGCCCCTTCTTGCCTATCAGGGTCCCGGGCTCGAGCTTGCACCCGGCCAGGAACTCGGCTGCCGGAAGACGCTTCTTGCCTTCCAGCTGCAATTCATAAATGACGATGCTGCCGGTACCGCAGGCGACTTCGATGCCGTCGCGGCTGGCACGCAGCACCTCGCCCGGGCGGCCGGCACCGTCGGCCTTCTGCACCCGGTACACCTTGAGGAACTTGTCGTCCAGGTAGCTGAAGGCACCCGGCCAGGGGGTCATGCCGCGCACCTGGTTCTTGATGGCGGCTGCGTCCCGGGTCCAGTCGATCAGCCCGTCTTCTTTCTTCATCATGGGAGCGTAGCAGGTGAGTGCATCGTCCTGCTTCTCCGGCTGCAGCATATCCTTGGCTGCCAGGTCGATGGTCTGGGCCAAAAGCTCGGCGCCGAGCATCGAGAGGCGGTCGTGCAGGCTCGAGGTGTCCTCGTCCGGATCGATCGGGGTCACCGCCTTGAGGAGCATGTCGCCGGTATCGAGTCCCACATCCATGAGCATGGTGGTGACGCCGGTCTCGGTTTCGCCGTTAATGATGCACCAGTTGAGCGGCGCGGCACCGCGGTAGCGCGGCAAAAGCGAGGCGTGCACGTTGATGCACCCCTTGCCCGGGATGTCCAGAAGCGCCTTGGGGAGGATCTGCCCGAAGGCGACCACCACGATCAGGTCGGGCTCGAGTGCCCGGATCTCCTCGATCGCCTCCGGGTGGCGTACCTTTACCGGTTGCAATACCGGGATACCGTGCGTTACGGCGAGTTCCTTGACCGGCGGCGGCAGGGTCTGCTGGCCGCGCCCCTTGGGGCGATCAGGCTGGGTGACCACGGCCACCACGTTTTCACCGCGGTCGATGAGTGTCTTCAGGGTCGGGCAGGCGAACTGGGGGGTGCCCATGAAAACGATGCGCATTCCTGTCATTAATGAAGCTCCCGGGCGTCTTCCTGGGCTCTCAGGTAGCGCTTGCGAAAAATCCCGCGTTTCAGAGGGGATAGGTGGTCGATGAAGAGGATCCCGTCCAGGTGGTCGATCTCGTGCTGGAAGGCGATGGCGAGCAGGCCGTCGGCCTTGAAGGTCTGCTCCTCACCCTCGAGGTTCAGGGCCTTTACCACCACGCGGGCATGCCGGCGTACGTTGGCGGAGTACTTGGGGACCGACAGGCACCCCTCTTCCTCGTACTCCTCGCCCTCGCCGTGCACGATCTCCGGGTTGATGGCGACAATCAGGTTGGGCGGCTCGTTCTTCTCCGAGACGTCGATCACGATGATGCGCTGGTGCACCCCGATCTGCGGGGCGGCGAGCCCGACGCCGGGGGCGTCGTACATGGTGTCGGCCATGTCGTGCACCAGTTCGCGGGTTTTGTCGGTAATCACCGTCACCGGGTTGGAACGCTTCTTCAGTTCCGGGTTCGGGTAAGTCAAAATGGTTCGTACCATAGTTCCATCCTTTGGTTAAGGCTATCGGGCCACTATATACAATTTGCCGGGAAAAAATCAATCCTATTACTCATGAGCCGAGGGGCGCTCCGCAACGCGTGGCCGAGCTTTTTTCCGTGAAGGAACGCGTGGCCCCCGAGTCTTGAGAGCAGCCGTACAGAGGGTAAAAGGGGACGTGGCGAGAACCGATTGGAGAGATGACGGACGCTAGCTGAACGGTGAGCGAGGCGGGAAAACGCCAAAAGGGGAGCCAAGGCTCCCCTTTTGGGTGAAGGCAGACCATGTACCAGCATGGTGGTTTGGGCGCGAGTTTTTAGGAGTAGAGATCGTGCTCCAGGATCTCGTTCATCAGCTGCTCGGCCCAGCGCGACACCTCACGGGGGCTACCGTGGAACAGGCCCGTGGAGATGGGCGCATCGTAGTGCTCCAGGTGCTGATTGAAGCGGTTCAGGGCGACCATCAGCCGCTCCAGAGCCTGGCGGTTCCCCAGCGTGAAGTCAAAGCAGGTGGTGAGCACCTCGTCCATCAGTGCGTTGCCCAGCGGGTCGCCCTTTACATGCTGCGTAATTTCAAACAGCCGGTGATGTGTCCCTGCCATACCCACCTCCTCCCCCCTGCATTATCTCTGTGAAATTTTTTGTTGCAGAGGTAGAATAAAGATGATAAATTAGCACCACGATAGATTAATGCCATATGCCAGTGTTATTGCCAATATATCAACTCACGATTTCCTGTCAAGCGCAATATATCATTATTTCTGGGTGATACTATGATATCTGAGGAATACTTTCCGGAGTTAGGCATGCGGGTTCGCCAGGCGCGACTCGCCTTGGGACTTACCCAGAAGGATTTCGCCGGCGCCCTGGGAATCGTTCAGGGTTTCCTGAGCGGCATCGAAACGGGCCGGAAGATGCCGTCCGACACCCTGTTGATCGCACTCACCCACACCTACGGGATCAACCGTGAGTGGCTTTTGCAGGGGACCGGTGAGACCTTCAAGCCCCCCACAAGCCTGGTAACTGCGGGCGGGCGGGCGCCACTGCTCGAGGTAATTCCTGAGAGCCTGCCGCAGCCCCATAACTATCAAGGGGACTTCATCTCGGTACCGAACCTCCCCGCGGGATGCTACGCCATCGTCTGCTACGGCGACTTCATGGCGCCGACCATCAAAGATGGGGACTTGGTGATCTTCAAACCGGGGTCTGAGAAAAGGAGCGGCGACATCATCCTGGTGAACAACCGGTGGGGTGAGCCGATCCTTCGAAGATTCCGGCTCAAAGATGGCGAGATTTTTCTGGCACCGGACAACCCGGCCTACGCACCGTTTCGTCCCGATGAAGGGACCCGCACGATCGGGACCGTGGTCGAGGTCTGGCGCAAGGTACTGCTCTAGTTCGTATCAATTCAGCTCCCGCCCTCCCCGCTTCCGTTAGGCTCATCGGCGAATCGGATAAAGCTGCTTCCCAGCACCTGCGAGCGGCCCTTAGGTTCCCCCCTTTGCGAAGGGGGGACAGGGGGGATTTGCCTCGGGTGCCTATTCCCCTGAACAGTTCGTCCATTTCTCACCGGTACTCATTTCCTCCTAAAGATTTCCCACGCTGCGACGATACGTCCAACTGCAGCAGGTAGCTTGTGCCGAGTTTCGTCGGCACGGCAGGAGGAGGGAGTATGTTCTTGGAACTCATCGCAGGTTTCATGGGGAAACAGCAGACGGCGACGACCGTGCAGGTCGAGGCGGTGACCACCGTCTCAGAGGAAAACGTCAAGCGCCTGGCACAGAGAAGGGCACGTTTCAGCCACCGCCCCTATACCAGGAGCGATGGATTTACGGTCTCCGGACCGCGGATGCGCTAGCGGATTTACCGTTAAAAGGCAAATCCCCCCTGCCCCCCTTTCCAAAGCGGGGAACCTGGTGCCACCGGCGTTGGCGGGCAGCAGACGTAGGCAAGGCTTCCGGGAAATGCAGGATGAACTAAAGAAGGGCGAACACTGGGCTCCCACACGATCCGATCCGGATCGGTAAGGATGCCCAAGTGCTCGCCCTTTTTGTTTCCCGTCCCGCCAAGTCCTCGACCAGCCCCGTAAATCAGCTTCACATCCAATAGCGCCACCGATTTCCGGGCAGATCGTCCCACATACTCCACCAACCGGGGCTACAACAGCGCGTCCACCGCCTTCTCGAACACCTGCTGGCTCACCTCGCCCGGCACCATGAGCCGCGCTGCTCCTTTGCGGTCGATGAAGAAGGTGGTAGGGACCGAGGTCACGTGGTACTTCTTGGCCGCGATCAGCTCCGGGTCCCTGAGCACCGGGTAGCGCAGGTTCATGGTTCCTACGAATTTCTGCACCACCTCACGCGATTCCCCCATGTTGACCGCAAGCACCGTCATGCCGCGACTGCGGTATTTCTGCGCATAGCGATCGAGCGCGGGCATCCCGGCCACGCAGTCCTTGCAGCCACTGGACCAGAAGCGCAGCACCACGACGTCCCCCCGGTAGCCCGAGAGTTTCACCGGAGCATCCTGTTTGTCGAAGAGGGTGATCTGCGGCGCGGGGGTGCCCAGCTTCCAGGTCTGGTCCTTCTGGCAGCCTCCCAGAAACGCCGCACACAGGGCGAGCACCACCAGCAACAGCCAGCGGCGGCCGGTTCCGTCAGGCCGCATGCTGCACCACCTTGCCGTGGTGCAGGCGCACCGTGCGGTCGGCGAACTCGGCGAGCTCGGGGTTGTGGGTGACCAGGACGATGGTGCGCCCCTCGGCGTGCAGCTCCTTGAAGAAATCCAGGATGATCTGCTCATTCGCCTCGTCGAGGTTGCCGGTCGGCTCGTCCGCCAGGATGATGGCCGGCTGGTTGATGAGCGCTCGAGCGATGCAGACGCGCTGCTGCTCGCCGCCGGAAAGCTGGGAAGGGAGGTGGTCGTAGCGGTGCGAGAGCCCCACCCGGTTCAGCACCTCGATGGCGTCGTCACGATCGATCATGCCGTGGTAGTACTGGGCCAGCATGACGTTCTCCAGCGCGGTCAGGTAGGGGACCAGGTGGAACTGCTGGAACACCAGGCCGATCTTCTCCCGGCGCACCACCACGCGCTCCTTTTCGCTGACCTTGGAGGTGTCGATGCCGTCCAGGATGTACTGCCCCTCGCTCAGGGTATCCAGGCAGGAAAGGATGTTGAGCATGGTGGTCTTCCCCGAGCCCGACGGCCCCATAATGGCCACCCACTCCCCTTCGCGAACCTGCATATCGATGCCGTCCAGCGGCGTCACGTTGCCAAACCTCTTGGTGAGACCGACGGTTTCCAGAACTATTTTCAGCATCTTGTATTCTCCTGTTTAGTCCAACCTTCTCGCCACCATCCCGGCGTTATTCGTCCTTCAGCACCCGAGCCGGCACGATCCCCAGGGCCATACGGACCGGCAGCGCCGCTGCGGCGAGTGACGCCAGAAGTGACGGGATCAAAGCCACCGGCAGCACCACCGGCCGGAAGGTGATGGCGGAGCCGAAGACCGCCTGCCCCAGCACCTGTGCCAAAATAAATCCCATACCCAGCCCCGCAACGACCCCGGCCACCCCGATGATCATGATCTCGCAGAGAAACTGCAGCACCACGCCGCGGTCATCGGCGCCGATCGCCTTCATGAGCCCGATCTCCCGGGTGCGCTCGGAAACCACCGCGATGAGGGTGGTCATCACGCAGAGTGTGGTGACGCTCAGGATGATCACGGCGACGATGGCCATGAGCCCCTTGATCCGGTCCAGGATCTTGCCGTCCGAATAGGAAACCTTGCGGATCGGCTTGGCGTCCAGGTTCGGGAACTCGCGTTCCAGCTGGGTCGAGAGAGTGTCGATGTCGGTCCCCTGGGTCACCACGCTCGCCATGATGTGGTTCACCTCGCCGGGCACCCCCAGCACCTTGCCGGCCAGGGAGAGGTTCACGAAGATCTGGTCGTCCTCGGCCTGGCCGGTCTCGGCGATCCCCTTCACCGTCAGCCTTCTCTGGAAGCCGTTCTCGGCATGCATCACGTTGACGCTGTAGCCGATCTTCAACTCCATGGTCTTCGCCAGGTGCTTCCCCACCATGCAGGAATCCTCGTCGAAGCTCACGCTCACCCACTCCCCCTCGACCTGCCAGTACGGGGAGAGCCTCCTCAGGCCCGGGAAGTCGACCCCGGCCATGACCGCGTTCCCCAGGTCGAGGCGCACCAGGCCATAGAGATAGGGCGAAGCGCCGATCAGCTTGTCCGGCGGGATCATCTTGAGCGCCGCCTGGCCGGCCTGCGCCCCCATGCTGCGCTCGCCGGCAGCGGCCTTCGGTCCAATGAAGAAGTTGGCCCCGTAGGTCCTCAACTCCCGGCTCATCTTGGCGGAGATGTCGAAGTAGACGCAGGCGAGCGCCGTAATGATGGAGGCGCCGATGGCCACCGAGCAGAAGGTGATGGCGACGCGGTTGCGGCGCACCTTCAGAGATTTGAAGAGGATGCGCAGGAACATCCCGGTCTGGCTGGGACTGGTACTATTTGCGGCCATGGAGCACCTCCGCGGGAAAGAGCCTGGTGATGAGCCTGGAGGGGACCAGGGAACCGGCCAGGGCGATCAGGATCGAGATCACCACGTTGACCGGGATGACGATCAGGTGGAACGAGACGGTGGCGCCGAAGATGGAAAGCCCGATGAGCTGCGCCAAGAGCGCCCCGGCGCCACAGCCGATGAGCCCCCCGATCAACCCGACCAGGGCGCTTTCGCTCAAGAAAAGGAGGTAGACCTCCCAGTCCGCAGCACCGAGGGCTTTCATGAGCCCGATTTCCCGGGAACGCTCCATGATGGTGGTCACCATGAGCGAAGAGATCCCCAATCCCGAGGCGATGAATGCAGCGATGGTCACCACCACCATGAGGAGCTGGATCTTGTTGACCACGGTCCCCTCGCTGGCTGCCACCTGCCAGATCGGCCGTGCCGCGGCGCTGGGGATCGCCTCCTCCAGTTGGTGCGCGATGGAGCTTACGTAGGCGGTGCAGTACCAGCGGTCGTATTCCAGCGAGTCCAAGGCGTCCGCGCCGTGGCGCGCCTTGCGCGAGAGCCGGTCCTCGGGGACGGTGAGTGCGCTCACGCTGACCGACTGCACCTTTCCCGTGTGCCCGTAGATGCGCTGGGCCAGAGCAAGCGGCGCGACCAGGGCCGACTCCTCGGCGCCGCCGGTGCTCAGGATGCCGGCGACGGTCACCGCTTCCGGCTGCGTGGGCGCCAGGGCGTAGCGCACGGTGAGCCGGTCGCCTACCTTGAGCCCGAGCTTGCGCGCCAGGGTGGCGCCGGCCAGGACCTCGTCCGTTTTGCTGTCGTCCGGCCAGTTCCCCTTGACCCGCCAGAAGGGGTTGATCTCACGCACCCCGGTGCGGAACTCCTCGTTGCCGGCGAACTTGACCAGACGCGAGAAATAGGTGCCGATGATCGGCACGGCCGCCCCGCCCTTCCCTTCCAGCTTGGCGGGAACCTTGAGGAACGGTGCGTAGCCGGCGATGTTGTTGTGCCAGAAGATCTCCTTCATCTTCCCCAGGTCCTGCTCCTCGAGGAAGACCTCGCCCTTCAGGGGGTTGTAGTCCACCCCGCCGATCTCCAGCGGGAGGTTCTCGCTCTTGGGGACCAGGTTCAGGTTGGCACCGTACGACTTCATCTCGCGGGACATCTTGTCGCCCACGTCGATGGAGATGGTCATGAGCGCCGTTATCAGGCTGGCGGCCAGGATGATGGTGGAGGTGGCGAGCAGCTTTCTGCGGCGCCCCCGGAAAAACGATTGTCGAAGCATCAGCAAAAACATGGCGTCTCCTTAGGCCTGGCGGTAACCCTGCACCCGGAAGTTGCGGGCGGGGTCGGCTCCGGCGAAGCGCTCGGGCGTGGCCCGGAACTGCTCCAGCGTCTTCTCGTTCTCGAAGAAGTAGATCCTCCCCTTGAACTCCTCGCGGAAGGGGGCCTTCAGGTTGATGAGCTCCTTGCCGCTCACCGGGTCCTTCACCTTGATGGAGAGCACCTCGCTGAAGTAGCGCGCCCCCTTGTCCAGCTCGCGCGCCGAGATGACGATCTCGCTGCCGTTCGCCTCGTGTTTGAGCGGGATCGGGTTGCAGCCCCCTTCCTTGCCGATGGAGGGGACGAAGATGCGCACGTTGCAGGCGATGCAGACGATCTCGTTCTTGTTCTGCAGGTAGCCCAGGTCGCCGCAGAGCATGCAGGCGTCAAAGACCACGCCGACCCTGGGAGGCCCGGAGGCGCCGGCGCCGCGGGTGTTGATCAGGAAAAAGCGAACCAAGTGCCCGTCGTCGGTCAGGTGCGAGAAGCGGTGCAGCTTGCCGTCGGCGACCTGGGCGACCGGGATCCGGATCAGCCCGGCGGCGTCGGGGGTGAGGCGGACCGGTGTGGAGATGCGCGGCGGCCGGGAGGCGTAGAGGTCGTAGAAGGCAAGGACACCCACGATGACGACGCTCAGGTAGAGGGCGCTTTTCAGCCAGCGGGTCTCGCGCAGGATGAGGCTTTTGGTCTTGCGGCGTGGTGCGGGCTCCAGCGCGGCGAGCTCGGCGTGTTCCGGGACCTGGCGCCCTTTCCAGATCAGCAGGGCGAGCGCGACCAGGATGGCGAGCTCGCCGTAGGGGGCGAGGTGGGCGTATTTGCCGACCTTGGCGACGACGGAGAGCCTCAGGCTGGTGAGCTCGATCCGCTCCAGGCGCATCAGGGCGAGCAGGAGGTCGGCGCCCCAGGGGACGGCGATCAGGGTGCCAATCAGGAAGAGTCCCCAGCTGAGCCGGCGGCGCGGCGAGCGCTCGGCCACCTGGGCTGCGACCGGGACCAGGACCGCGGAGCAGAGCAGGGCGATGAGGATGCCGCCCAGGTTCAGGATCAGCTCGGAGTTGAGCACCGTGGTCGTGGAGAGCGCCTCCTCTCCGGAGGCCGCGAGGAAGCTGAAGATGGCAGCGGCGGCGAGGGCCGCCTGATAGCAAAGCGCCGGCCACCACGCGAAGGGAGCGGGCTCCTGGCGGCGCCGTGTCAAAATAAGAGCGGCTACGGCGCCGGTAGCGACGAGCCCCAGGCCAAAGAGCGTGGCGCGCGAGGCGGTCACGGCCTCGAGCTTCAGGGCTACCAGGTAGGTAAGCGCCCCCGCCGCCAGACCGGCTGCCGGTGCGCCGAACAGCCAGCGACCGGGCTCACCGGAGCGCGAGCAGCGCAGCGTCGGAAGCAAAAGCCCCGCGACCAGGGCGAGCGGCAGGAAGGCCCGCATCAAATGCACAAAATAGGAAAGCATCCTCTTCTCCTCCCGGGCGCCGGCAAGGGCTCCGCAGGGTTTAAATCATCAAAAAGCTGGTGGTTGTACTCCCCTCGCCCTTTGGGAGAGGGGTGGGGGTGAGGGCGGTGCCACGAAGTGACGTCGACGCCCCGGCCGCCCCCTCACCCCGGCCCTCTCCCGAAGGGCGAGGGAGAGTCGGCAAGAGCGATGGGGACGAGAAAAGCTACCGACAGGCTCCCCTCTCCCCTTGCGGGAGAGGGACAGGGTGAGGGGGAAGGCGCCACTTCTTTGTCGATGGCAGCTTCACCCACCCCCCCCGCCCCCTCCCGTCAAGGGAGGGGGTGATATTGTTGCCACGCCCCCGCGCTGGCAACTGAAAAGCCGGGAGGAGCCGCGGCTTACGCAGGCTCCTCCCGGAAGGTTGTTACCGGGCCCCTACCCCCGCCTAGTTCTTCTTGATCGGCACGTACTTGAACTTGTACTCGGCGCTGAAGGGCTGGAACCACTTGCCCACGCCGCTGAAGACGTCGGTGTGCCGGCCGAAGCCCTGCTTGGACGGCGGCTCGATGCTGAAGGTGAGCTTGTAGTTGCCCGCACCCATCATCTTCACGTTGCTGCCGTAGTGCGGGCCGTCCTTGGCCACCATCGGCATAAAGGTCCCGGTCTTGGAGGCGCCAGTGTCGGTGTTCACCAGCTTGTAGCTCACGGTCAGGTAGGGAATCCATTCGCCGGCGCCGAAGCCGTTGGGATTGCCGCGCAGGGCGTGGATGTCGGCCTCGAGATGCACGTCAGCCTGGGAGGCCGGGAGGTCGGTGCCGCGCGGCTCCATGTCGATGGGGCGCAGGTAGACCGCCGCCACCTTCATATGGTTGATCTCTTTCTCCTCGCCGATCGGGTATTCCTTCAGTTTGTCGGCCGCCAGGGCCCCCTGGGCGAACGCCAGAACCATGATGCTCAATGCCAGCAACTTCTTCATTGTGTGCTCCTCCTCGTTAGTGTGTCCGGGCCAGCTGCCCGGAATGCTTGTCGCTATGGTACGGGCGGTACCAAAACGGTAATCGCTGCCTCAGGCACCGGCCTGCTGCGGGCGTTTCTTTCCCATCAGAATAAGTGCGGCAAGTGCCGCCAGCAGCAGGGCAGCCTGCGGCAAGAGGGTCTGCAGGTAGGGGTAGATCCCCAAGGCCGGAAGGGTCGGCATCCAGGGGACGGCCGACGGTACGAAGAGTTTTCCCTCAACCAGCTCCATCACCCCTTTGCCGGCGAAAACGAAGGAGAGGTAGTAGAGCAGCCCGCCGGTGGCCAGGAAGAAGGGGCGGATGGGGAGCCGTATTGCGCCGTGGCGCATGACCAGGTAGATGACGAAGAGCAGCGCACAGCCGGCCACGAAGCCGCCGGCGATGGCCCCCAGGCCGGTGCCGGCGGCATCCGCCCCCAGCGCCTGGTAAAAGAGCACCGTCTCGGCCCCCTCACGATAGACCGCCAGGAACGCCGCGAACCAGAGCCCTTTCAGCGAGTTTGAGGAGAGCGCGCTCCCCACTTTCTCTTTCAGGTAGCTGGACCACTTCTGCGCCTCGGCCTTGGAGACGATCCAGTAGCTCACGCTGAAAAGGACCAGCGAAGCGAGCAGCATGGTGGCGCCTTCGGTCGCCTCCTGGCTGGCGGCGGAGGTCTTGAAGACCCATTTCACCAGGACCGCGGTAATGACGCTTAAAACCAGGGCACAGCTGACCGCGTTGTAGATGACCTTGAGCTTCTCGCGGTTGCCGCTCTTCACCAGGTAGGCGATGATCGCGGTGATCACCAGGATGGCCTCGAAACCTTCCCGCACGATGATCATCAGTGAGTAGATAAAGAGCGCCCTCGGCGAGTCGCCGCCCTTGCCGAGCAACTTGGTGGCCTTCTCAAGATCGGCCTTCATGTTTTCCAGGGTTCCCTGAAGGGCTTCGGCCGGTGCCTTTGCCTTCAACTGTCCCACCAGCTGACTGAAGTGTGCCTCGATCCCAGCTTTGAGATTTGCGTCGCGCGCCCCGATCTTCGATTCCATTCCGGTCGACTCGAAGATGTCGAAGTAGGCGTCCTGCACTGCAGCGACCGCCTGGGTCGCGTCACCCTTGCCGTAGAGCTCGATCGCCCGCTGCACCTCGGCCACCAGGTCGCCGGAGACCTTGTTCCAGTCCTTCTCGGGACCGCTTGCCGTTGCCGGTTTGCCGGCATCCCCCTTGGCGACGGCGCCGTCAATCGGCCCGAGCGTCGGGAGTTCCTCGTTGAGCGCGCGCACCAGCGCGGCACAACCGGTCTCGACCTCGGCCGGCGTAGCAGCGGCGCGCATCAGCTTGGCTATCTGGCTGAAGGCCGCGTTGTGCTCGAAATCCCGCTCAGGGGAGACGTAGCGGCGCACCGCCGTGGAGAGCAGGCTGTTTTTGTAGTCGTCGAACTGGGCCTGGATGACCTGGTCACCGGCGCCCTTGCCGTCCCCCTTCTTCTGGGTTTCCCGTGCCTTTGCCAGGTTGGCTTCGATGGCATCGACAGCCTGGCGCCAGACCGGCTCGATGTGTGCCGCTTTCTCGCCGCCGGTCGGGCCCGCCTTCTTGGTGGCATCTTCTGCAGACTTGGCGCCGCAGGGCTCGCCGACCAGTTCGATGCCGCTTTCCAGTTCCGGGCCGACCGCCCGCAGCTTCACCATGAACGCGCCGATGCTCTTCTCCAACTGGTCAGCCGAAACCTTGGCGACGATCATCTTGCGGATGGCGACGAAATCCTCCTCGAGCTCGATGTTCTTGCGTGCCGAGACGTTGACCCGAATCAGCCCCTCGAGGTTTTCGTAGACCTCGAAGTAGGCCGCCTGGGCCTTGGCCTTGGCACCGGGGAGATCCCCTTTTTTGTAAAGTGCCAGGGACTGGTTCAGGTAGGATCCGGTCTCCTCGATAAGGGCGGTGCCGTTTCCCTTCTTGGCACCGGCGGCGCGGGCGTCGGACCCGCTCCAGCCAATGAGTACCGCGGCGAACAGCGTCACCAGGACGGCGATGGACGCTACTTTTTTCATGACATGCCTCGCATTTAAGGTTTCCAGATGGGGCCACTGGGGCCCGTGCAGCAGTTACGGTTGGCGGGACGCAGTGAGTGCGCCCCGCCCCGTGCGTTCGGGCAGAACGTTTATCGGGAGCTGACCACCAACCCGGAGGATGCAGTGCTCCCAGCGCCGGCGCACCTATAGGTGGACCGGTCCCTCCCCCTCCCGCAGGGGGAGGGGGAACATTCCGTGAACGGTCGAGAGCCGGTTAGCCCTCTATCTTGGCGGCGCGTTTCTTGGTTTTGTCGATGTTGAAGGTGAGCATCGCGTAGAAGTACTTGATGTCTTCCGCGCTGCCCGAGGCGTCGCGGAAGAAGCGCTCGGTGAACATGTGGTCGTAGGAGAGCTGCAGGGTGAGGTCCTTGGTGAAGGCGTAGCTCACGCTGAAATCGGCCTCGGTGCCGATCCGGTGGCTGAACCCGGGCTCGGTGCTGGAGGCGACGAACTTGTGCGCGGTGGCCGAGAAGCTCAGCTGGTCGGTGAGTTCGACGCCCCAGCCCAGGCTGTAGACCTGCATGCCGGAGGCGTGGTGCTCGCCCACGTCGATGCCGGAGAGATCACCCACGGCGTGCATGTCACCCACCAGGGAGGAGTCGTTATTGGGGTTGCGGAATTCGCGGTTGGGATTCTGGCTGCCGGAGCCCACGGCGTAGCTGGCCAGGAAGTGGTGTTTCATGCCGAAGGTTTCTACCTCGCTGGTCAGGTCGAGGTGGCCGCCGTAGGCGTCGATGGTGTCGTTGCCGCCAGTTACCTCGTTAAAAGCACGGCCGGTCTGCACCACCGGCTCGAACTCGAGACCGAAGGGGCCAACCTTGGAGACGCTGCGCAGACCGATGCTGTCCAGGTGCGCTCCGGCGTGGCGCTCTTCGGCGCCGGAGTCTCTCAGGTAGTAGACGTCGAGCGAGCTGTCCTCGGAGGGTGCGTAGGTCAGGTAGGCGCCGTAGAGGTTACCGCCGACGTCGGAGAAGGCTTTCACGTAACGGCCGCCCAACAGGTCGAGGTTGACCGAGGCAGTGGGCTTCAGGCGCACCCGGACCGCGTCAAAGCTGAGGCCGTCGAAGGCGGTGTCGGAGCCCTGCATGAAGGCGCTGCCGTAGACGAACTCCTGGCGGCCGGCCTTCACGCCGACGTAGTCATGCTCGGGGAGCCGCGCCTCGATGAAGCCCTGGTAGAGCCCGAACCTGCTGTAGCGCTGGCTGCTCCCCTCGTAGCCGTAGCCCTGCCCTTCCAGGTGCAGGTCGAGGTAGTCGGTCGGGTGCCAGTAGGCGTAGGGCTTCACGCGGTACAGGAAGCGCCCCTCGTTGTGGCCGGCGTTAAAGGTGTCGGGGAGGTTATAGTTGCGGGCCCCTTCGCCGCGCAGGAAGCCGTTCACGCCCACCTTGTAGACGAAGCTCGGGCTTTCCGGCTCGACCAAGGCAAGAATCTCCTCGATGGTCTTGCGCTTTTTAAGGTAGTTGGGCTGCTGGGAGAGCTCGTTATCGAGGGCGAGCCTCAGCCTTGTGATATCCTCCAGGTCATCCTTCAAAAGCAGGCGGTTGCCTTCCTTCTCGTAGGTATCGACGATGCGGTCCAATACGGCGATCAGACACTCGGCCAGTTCACGTCGGGAACAACTGCGCCCCTGGGGGAGCTGCTTGTCCGCTGCGTACTTTTTCACCAGGTCCGCCATCTCTTGGTAGGCCCAGTGCTCGCTGGTGACCTGCTCCGGTATCTCCGTCAGGTCCGCGGCCTTGTGCTGCTCGGCGGCGAGGGGAGCAGCCTCGGGCTGCGCCTCGGCGGCCTGCACAACGGCGGCACCACCAGCAAGCGCGCTCGTCAACAATGAAATAGCCAGTGCCGAACGAATCCTCATATACATCTTTCCCTCCTCAGTCGGTTGGAGGAGCCAAAGCGGCTCCGATTGCAGGTATGGTTCTAAAAAGCCCCTTTTTCGGGGTTGTATCTCATAGTTCAGCAAGCTGGTAACCGGTGTCCCGCGCCAGCGCGCCGGGTGCGGACTCGAGGCACTGGCTGCAGACACCGCGCAGTTCGATCTGCAGGCTTTGAATCTTGAAGCCGTAGTCCTTGACGATGCTTGCTTCCAGCTGCCCCAGTCCGGCACTCTCGAATTCGGTAATGGTACCGCAGGCAGTGCAGAGCAGGTGGTTGTGGCGCACCTCGGTGACCAGCTCGTAGCGGGTGAGGCCGTCGCCGAAGCGGATCTCGCGGGCGATCCCGGACTCGGCGAAGAGTTTCAGCGACCGGTAGACCGTCGCGTGCCCGATCTTCGGGTACTTGGCCCGGAGGATCGGGTAGAACTCGTCGACGTGCAGGTGACGGCCGAGTTCAATAAAGGCCTCCAGGATGATGTAGCGCTGCCGAGTGATCTTCAGACCGCGCTCGGCCAGGTACCTTCTCAGTATCTCTTTCGCATTACGCTGCATGGAAGCCTCTGGTCGCCGTGCGGGGAGCCTTGCCAGCATTTTTGAATTTCAATTTCACACAACGGGCAGAAAAACACAGTTGGCAGCTGAACGAACGCGGGGAGTACCAAACAGAGACGAGCTCATCCGGGCGTTAAGGTGCCGATATCGTTCTCTTGGCTGGCTTTTGGGGGCTGGCTTATCGAGGGGAGGAGGGTTGGTTTTGAAAGTTGAATTCGTTTATACGGGCAGCCCCTGAAAAAGTCAAGGTCTTTTTTTAATGATCAACTGCGCGAACGCCTCACCCGCCGCGACACCGACTCCCAGGGGAACTTACCCCGAGTCTCCCGTACCCAGTTCTCCTCATCCCATTCATCCCATTCATCCCTGTTGATTCCGCCGTTCCCCCTATATCCCTCACACCCCGCCTGCCTGATCCCGTTCATCCCTGTTTAAATTTTGTCTTGACTTCCTCGAAACTCGCCGCTATAAACGATTTCAACTTTCAAAACCATATTCACCGCATATTCCGGACACCCCGAAGCTGCGGCCCCGCCTAAAGACCATGCAGCGCGGGGAGTGGTAACAGTTTCACCCCACGCTGCACACCACACAAACTATCTCGACTTGCGTCGTTATACTGAAAATGGAAGTCATCACCACCGGATGATACCCCATGCGTGTAGCTGTGCTGAGCGGTCAGGAGTGCCTGGTAGACGAAGTTTCGCAGTCCTCCCGGGCAACTGGCGCCGGATTGTGGTTCCTGGACCAGCAGCCGAGCGCGCCCGAGGACTGGGATGCCGTGGCCATCTTTACCGGCGCCAGGGTCCATCGAGACCGCAGCACAGCAGCTTCCCCGAGCGACTGCACCCCCCTTAATTGCCTTTCCTGCGACGGCGCCGCCCTTTGCGGCAGCCGCGCTACTATAAACTGAGCAGCACCTGGAGGTCCCATGATGAACGTCGCCAGCGGGGAGAGCCAATCCACCGCCCCCAAACGCGCCCACGCAGTCAAGCCTAGAACCGTCACCAGCGCCGACCTGATGGGCGGCGGCAAGGAGCTCATCATCCTGCACGCCGACGCCGAGTACCTGCTACGCATCACCAGCAACGGAAAACTGATCCTCACCAAATAATCCCCGACCGGGGCCCCAGCCAGCCACGTCGCCGCCCGGCGACACCAGCCAGCCTCCAGACAAGTAAGACATTAAGGCAGCCAAGATGCGCCCCCGCGCTCTGCTTCCTCCGCACCGCCCTTTGGCGCTCGGGTATTTGCTACCCGTGCACGCGCCCAAGAGAGCTCCGGTTCGGCCGGTTCAAGCACACGCAAGCCAGGACGCAACGCCAACCCAGAAAAGGAGTAACCATGATACCCCTCGGACTTTTAAGTACCGGCGAACACGGAGAGATCGTCGACATCAAGATCACCCCTTCCGGAGGTTCCTGCTGCGAGAAGAGCAAATGCGATTGCCGCATCGAAGACCTCGGACTGCGCATCGGGAAAACGGTGCAGATGCTCAATAACGGCAGCCCGGTGCTCTTGAAGGTAGACGAATCAAGAATAGCCGTCGACCGCAGCATGGCGATGAAGATTTTGATCAAGGAGGCAGGGCGATGAATCTGGCAGGACTTAAGCCGGGGCAGAAGGGACGCATCGTGTCCATCGGGGCGATTGGCCCCTTGAAGCGGCGTCTCATGGACATGGGGGTGTTGGTGGGCGAAGAGGTGAAGGTGGTCAAGGTGGCGCCGATGGGGGACCCCATCGAGGTTTTCATCAAGAGCTACAACCTCTCGCTGCGCAAGAACGAGGCGGAAGGCATCGCGGTGGAGGTGTTGGCATGAACGGTCAGACCGTAGTGAAGGAGCAGGAGAGCCCCATGAAACGTGGCAACCTGCGCCCGGTGGAACAGCGGGTCGTCACCATCGCCGTCGCCGGCAACCCCAACGCCGGAAAATCGACACTCATCAACGCCATCGCCGGTTCGCGCCTGCACGTGGGAAACTGGCCCGGCGTCACCGTTGAGAAGAAGGAGGCATCCTTCGACTACCAGGGGACCAAGATCAGGCTGGTGGACCTCCCCGGTACCTACTCGCTCTCCCCGTACACCCAGGAGGAGATCATCGCTCGTGACTACCTGGTGGAGGAACGCCCCGACCTGATCCTGAACGTGGTGGACGCCACCAACCTGGAGCGCAACCTCTACCTCACGGTGCAGCTCATGGAGTTGGGGATCCCGGTGGTCATGGCGCTCAACATCTACGACGAGGCGCAGGCCAAAGGCTACCGCATCGATGTCGCTCAGATGGAAAAGATGCTGGGGATCCCCGTCATCCCGACCTCCGCCACGAAAAAGACCGGCCTGGACCAGCTGCTCGAGGTTGCAGTATCCGGCGAAAAAGGGCAACAGGTTGCCGCACCGCACCAGCTCAATTACGGCGAGGACATCGAGGCGGCGGCGGAACTCATCGCCGGCAGCCTGCGAAACTCGCACCCGGGGCTTTTGGAGCGCTATCCTACCCGTTGGCTGCTGCTGAAACTGGTGGAAGGGGACGCCGAGGTGCAGAAGACGACGAACCTCACCGACCAATCGCTGCTTTCCGAAGCGCTGTACCACCTGCGCCGCGCCCACGGCGAGGATCTCGAGGCGGTGCTCGCCGAGGTGCGCTACTCGCTGGCCACCGGACTCACCCGCGAGGTGTTGAAAAAGCCCGAACTCCCGAGGACCGAAGTCACCGAGAAGATCGACCGCATCGTGCTGCACCGGGTGTTCGGGATCCCGATCTTCCTGGCCGCCATGTGGATCATGTTCAAGCTCACCTTCGACGTCTCGAAGCCGCTGGCCGACTGGATCTCCACGATGATCGCAGGGCCCTTCAAGCACTGGGCAGAGGCGCTTTTGGGGCTGATCCACGCCCCGGAGTGGACCGTGTCGCTCGCCACCGACGGCATCATCGCCGGCACCGGCAACGTGCTGGTCTTCGTACCGATGATCTTCGCCATGATGTTCTTCATCACCTTTCTGGAGGGAAGTGGCTACATGGCGCGTGCGGCCTTCGTGATGGACCGCGCCATGCACGCCATCGGTCTGCACGGCAAGTCCTTCATCCCGATGCTCTTGGGCTTTGGCTGCAACGTACCGGCCATCTACGCCACCCGGACCCTGGAGAACCCGCGCGACAAGGCGCTCACCGCCCTGTTGGTGCCGCTCATGTCCTGCGGCGCGAGGCTTCCGGTTTACGTGGTATTCATCGGCGCCTTCTTCCCGAAAAACGGCGGGACCGTGCTCTGGTCGCTCTACGTGATGGGGATTGTGCTCGCCATCGTCATGGGCTTCATCTTCAAGAAGACCCTCTTCCGCGGCGACGCACCGATGTTCATCATGGAGCTCCCCCCGTACCGGGTCCCCTCGCTCAAGAGCCTCATGATCCACACCTGGGAGAAAGGGAAGCACTTCCTGGTGAAGGCCGGCACCTACGTCCTGGCCGTCTCCATCATGGTCTGGTTCCTGTTGAACCTCCCCTGGGGCGTCGAGCACAAGCGCGACTCCTACCTGGGGCAGGTGGGCGCGGCGGTCGCCCCGGCGCTCTCCCCCTTGGGCTTCGGCTCCTGGGAGGCCAGCTCCTCGCTCATCGCAGGCCTGGTCGCCAAGGAAATCGTGGTCGGAACCATGGGCGAGATCTACGTGAAAAAAGCCGAGGAGAAAAAGGCGGAGAAGCCGACCTTTGCCCAGGATCTCCAGACGGCGGGTTCGGGACTCGTGAAGGCGCTCGGCGAATCGGTGAATAACGTGACCTCGACGTTCGGTGTCTCCAGTCTCTCGACGGCCGAGGACGCCGAGAAACTGGCCGAGCGCACACCGCTCAGGGAAGAGCTCAAGAAGCAGTTCACGCCGCTGGCCGCCTACGCCTTCATCACCTTCGTGCTCTTGTACATGCCATGTGTGGTGGCCGCGGTCGCCATGGTGCAAGAGTTCGGCACCTGGAAATGGTACGGCATAGCCTTCGGCTACCAGATGGTGCTCGCCTGGAGCATGGCGCTTCTCGTCTACCAGGGCGGCAAACTACTCGGATTTGGAGGGTAACATGGGAATTTCGGATATGATCATCGCAACGGTCATCCTGGCGGGAGCCAGCTACCTGCTCTACCACTCGCTCTGGAAGAAGAAGGGACATTGCCACGGCAGCTGTGACGGGAGTTGCCACAAGAAATAGGCGGCGCGTCAAGAGTTGTGCCCTTTGATTCATACAGCGTCCACACGAGCGTGGCGGCGTTGAAACAGAAGAACCCGGAAGCTTTAACCGAGCCTCCGGGTTCTTTTTTGCTCAGACTTACATGGTGGTTGTCCTCGTCCCCACGCTCCCACCTGGGAACGAAAATATAACGCCCCCTCTCCCCTTGCGGGAGAGGGTCGGGTAAGGGGGAAGCTGATAGCTCCTTTGCACCCGCGCGACACGGGCTCCGTTAAAACTGCACTTCGCAGATGAGCGCTGCTCCTCCCTCCAAAGCCTTAGGGACCAGGGTCAGCGAGCCTTGTGTCGCGCCCCCCTCCCCTTCTTGCGCCGTTCCGGCAGGCGGACCGAAGCCGTAGTGCAGCAGGCGCGGCAAAAGGAAACCTGAGATGAGCCCTAGCCCCGCTCCCGCGAGGACGTCGGTGGTGTAGTGCCGGTCGGCCATGATGCGCAGCAGGCCGGTCGCCGCGGCGACTCCCAGCGAGGTGCCGCAGACCAGACGTTCGTTTCCCGGGTCCTGGTAGAGGTGCTGGTAGGCGTGGTGGGTGCAGATAAGGCCTGCCCCGGTGAACGCGAAGGCGACGTGCCCGCTGGGCATGCTCCGGTTGCGCTGTTCGTAGTCTTCGCACCGGGTACCGACGCAGGTACGGGCGTAGGGTTTCTCACGGCGTATGGTGTTCATGAGCACGCTGGAGGCAAGGCTCGTGAAGGCAAAGGATTCCAGGTTGACCATCTCGGTCTGCCAGAGGGCGTCCCAGTTGCGGTCGCGCACCCCCAGGGTCGCCAGGGCATCTACTACTGGTGCACCTATCAGGGTCCCCATCAAAAGGTCCCCGGAGAATTCCGCGACCTCCCGCCCGCGCTTACTGGAGATGCGCAGAAGATCCCGTACCCCCTCGTCGAAGCCGTTACGCGCACTCCAACGTGGGGAACCCGGCTCGCCGTAGACGGATTCGGAGAACAGCGTAGCCCCGATGCCGAGCCCGGAGCCTAAGGAGTCCCACAGGCCGGCGCGCCTCCAGCGCCATTTGGAGCTTTCGGGTGCGGCACCACCCTGTGCAGCTGCAGCGCCGGAATCCGGCGCAGGGGGAGGTAATGCGATCCCGTCAAGATAGCCGCCAGTCCCCGACCAGGGGCCAGCCGGGCTGAAGATCCGGTCCGGGGCTTCGCTACAGAGCCCTTTTTCGTTGGTCTGGAAGGTTTTGGAACAGGAGGGAGGCGGGTCGGCCGCTGCGGCAGGCAGCGCGAGCGGAGCCAGAAGCTGCACCGCGCAGGCGAGAAGTACGACGATGTTGACGGGTACGATGCGAGCCATTGCATTATTGAATACTACTAAGAACACCTGTCAAGCGCGGAAGATGCGAGGTGCGGATCTACGGAAGGGGGGCATCAGGATGAGCCGGGAAGCACACAGGTAAGCCGGGGGCGTCAGGAACGGGATCGGCACGACACCCGGCGCCAACTTCGGCGCGCAGGGTACACGGGTGGGGCACCGGGAGGTAAGCAGCTGCGACGACCTCAAAGCGGTCGCCGCGCTGCAGACAGCTAGGACTGGCCCGAGAAACTGCGCCAGTAGTCGGAAGAGGAAGTCTGCTCGATTTCTCTGAGGACCGCATCGTTACTGCGGGAAGAGAGCACGGCAACGCTCTCCTTCACCCGGTGCAGCAGGCCGTCCTTCTTGTCGACGTCCGTCCCCACGGTGAACTGGTCGCAATCCCCGGCCAGGTTCTTGATCTGGATGAAGATCCCCGGTTTATCCTGGCGGCTCCTTTTACCAAGGGGCTTCACCAGCGATTCGTACCCGCTCCAGAGCGCGTTTGCCAACTCGGCGGCGGCGGCGTTGTCCGGGAGGATGACACGCCAGTCGATGGCGGCCGTCATGATGATGCCCGGCGGCGGCTGTGCCACGAAGTAGTGGCCCTGCGGAGCCGCGTCCGCGAGAAGGGCAAGAAACCGGTCCGCTGTCACCGAATCCTTGACATGCATGAACGCACCCTGGATTAACATAGCACCTCACTCAATGATGGGAGATCGTAGTACCTGCTGGATGAGATCAACCAAATCCCGCAGCACGGGAATAAATGACGGGCAAGCTGCCGCTATTCCAGGAAGCCTTCAGGCCTCGCTGTGCGAGAGCTTTTTTCCGAGGAGCCGGGCCTTTTTCCTGATCCGGTCACTGGGCGACTGGCGCTCTTCCCGGGCGGCAAGACCTATGAAGAGCACTCCGATGGTACGGGCTCCCAACAGGCCCGCGGTCTGCTTGAGCAGTTTGACGAGCGTGCTCCCCAGACGTGCCAGGAAGGCCGGTGCCGCCGAGGAAGCAACCAGCACCGCGCGACGGGTCAGATCCCTTTTGCGCGGCTTGGGCGCGGGGGCGCCCCAGGGCCAGTAGGCGTAACAGACCAGCCGCTCGATGAAGCGCTTCATGAGAGCTGTCACGGTGGCGAAGTTGGTCGGCGAGGCCAGGATGATCGAATCGGAGGCCTCCAGCCGGTCGAGGACCGCTCCCATCTCGTCGGCTATCGGGCAAAGACCGCGGGCTGCCCCGGATTCCTGGGCGCACAGGCGGCAGTTGGTACAGAATTCCACCCGGATATCGGAGAGGTAAACCTTGAAAACCTCGGCCCCTTCCTCCCGGGCCGCCTCTAGTATCTCATCCACGGTCTGATCGATCATGCCACCCTTGCGGTAGCTGCCGACGATCGCTGTTACCTTTACCTGCTTGGACATCAATACCCTCTGAACCTCGGCTCTCCAAACCGGGAGCCGGTACCTACCGACAAAAAACCCTCACCGGAACCTTCGACATAGCGCTCTTTTCCGCACGATGACTGAGGCACGATTTCGGGATATGGCATAACAAAAACTCTATGACAGTAAGCGGATGTTGCTATGACAGCACACGCTATTAGCTTGGCTTAAACTACTCCAGCTAATGACACTGTGTCAAGCATTTAGCCGGCATTTGAGAGAATTTTCTTACGGACGAATTTGATCCGAATAGGCGGGAACATCGCCCCTTCCCGATGCAGAAGGGGCGACGAATGTCCAGTGGTGGGGTTCTGTCTGTAGTTACTGAGGGTTGTCCGACTTCTGGGCGGCCTCTCGAGCCTTTTTCTCCAGTTGGCGGCGACGACGCCCGCCCATGAAACTCTCCTCGACGATGATGGCAATGAAGAGCACGACGAAAAGCAGAAAGATGATACCGATGAATTTGAACATGAAATGAAGCTCTCCTTAGGCGTGGAACCACCCGACCAACGGGTGCGGGTCATGGTGTTTGTATTTATTACGGCCAGGTTTTCCCGAGTGGCACCGCCCTCACCTTAACCCTCTCCCGGGGGGAGAGGGGACGGTGGCAACCCCAGTCTCAGCCTTAACCTCAACCTGCTTTTACGTCGCCACCTGGTTGCGGCCGCGCTGCTTGGCACGGTAGAGCGCCTTGTCGGCGGCCTGGATCACCTCGGACGGGGTGCGCAGCGTTTCACTGGCCGCCGCCACACCGATACTGACGGTGATCGAGGCCGATTTCCCGGCTCCGCCGCTGCCACCGGCACGCTTCACCTTCCCCTGCTCGGCCTCCTTGGGGCGGTCCGCGCCCCTCAGCCAGAGCTGGTAACCGGCCACCGTCTCGCGCAGTTCCTCCAGGTGGTCCGTGACCTCTTTAATCGAGCGTTTGGGGAAGATGATGGTGAACTCCTCGCCGCCATAGCGGTACGGTCGCCCGCCCCCCTTCACCTTGGTGAGCTTGGAGCCGACCATCCTGAGCACCTGATCTCCCACGTCGTGCCCGTAGGTGTCGTTGAAGCGCTTGAAGTGGTCCACGTCCAGCATGGCCACCACGTAGCTGCGCCCGAGCCCCATGACCTGTTCGTTCAGGGCGCGGCGCGAGGGAAGCCCGGTCAACTCGTCGGTGAACGCCATGTTGTGCGAGTCCTGCAGGACCCCGATGGTCAAAAGGAGGGCCGCCACCGTCACGAAGAGCGACGCGGGCAGGGGACTGTCTACCCGGTTCAGGGCGATCCCCAAGGCGACAAGGCTCCCCAAGAGGGCGACGTCGATCGGGAGCCGCCGTTTGAAGACCCGCAGCGCGACCAGGAGGTCGGCCACCAGGAAAAAGAACAGGGAGGACTGGGGGAGCAGGAAGCGGTCGAAGACGGGCCACCGGGAATAGTGGTGCGCGATCAGCTCGGCGAGCGGGCTGTAGTCCTGGCGGAAACGGGCCATCCAGTACACCGCGAGTGCCTGCGCTGCCAGGAACCCGAGGCGCAGGCGCCCGGCGTGGCTGAAGATCCCCCGTTCACGCATGAAGCAGAAGAGTGCCAGGTTCACCGGGATGAGGACCGACAGGCTCAAAAAGAGCACCCGGGGTACCGGCTCCGTAACGCCGTGGACCAGGGCCCCGCGTTGCACCAGGTACAGCGCGGCCACCAGGAGGAGAGCGAAGAAGACCCGACCGCGGTTGAAGGCGAGGCTCAGCCCGAAGCCGCCGATTAAGGCCAGGTAGGGGGCGTAGGCGGTGAGTTCCTGCTGCGGTGCCGGCAAAAGCGGTATTCGCGGCAGGGCGGCGAACGCTGCGGCAAGCAGCGCGGCGGGGAGCGCTAGCACGGTAAAGCGTTTAATAAGTGCGTACGACACGGGTGGTTACGGTCTCCGTCGCGTCTAATGTGAAATTAAGGGCGCGCACACTATACCGTTAGGCGCGCTCCCGCGCAACGTCAAAGCGCAGGAGCTCTCCTACGGCTGGGGAACCCCGCCTCCGGTGAGTTTTTTCCAGCCGCTGCCGGCGAGTTCCAGCATCCCGTTCCAGGTGCGCTGGTAGAAGCGGCGCACCGGGATCCGGTTCACCAGGATCTCGTCGCCGTTTTTCTCCAGGCTCACCCCGTCCCCGGGTACCAGGCGGGTCATCGCCTCGTAGTGCTCGCCGCCGATGCCGAACAAAAAGGAGTATCTGCCGCCAGGCGCGGCGCAGGAGACCACGATGATCACCGCCTCGGGCGCCCCGGTCTTGAAGTTGAAGCGGGTGGTGGCGGTAACGAAACGTCCCTCCAGCACACCCGGGGTCCCCATGAGCTCGCCGAGGCAGACCTGCTTGGGCTTCAGGTGCCCCAACTGCGGCAGCCCCCAGCTCTTCACCTCCGGGTGCGGCCGGTTCCGGTAGTGGCTGGTGCGCTCCAGAAGCGTCACCACGTTGTTGTTGATCGGCCCGCCGATCGAGTGGGCAAGCCCCATCTGGAAGGCGCCGGAGCTGATCAGCCGGTGGTTCTCCACGATCTGGATCATGCCGGTCGCCCCGAGTGGATGGCCGCGCCCCTTGAGACCGCCGGTCACGTTGGTGGGGAAGGCGCCGTTCAACCCGGTGAGCTCGTCGTTCAAGAGCACCTCCACCAGCCGGCGCCGGGGAACGAAGCCGAGATCGACCATGTTCACCGGCCCGAAGCCGTTGAAGGGGTCATGCATGTTCACGTGGATCTTCCCGGCGAACCTGGTGATGTCCCTGATCCCCGCCATGGCATAGGCCTCGGCGGCGGCGCGTACCGTGGCCGGGAAGGAGTGGAAATAGGGGCGGTCGGCGATGGTCGGGATATCGGTGGCGCTCCCCACGCCGGAGACGATCACCTCGTGGGGAGTGGCGCTCAATAGGACCGCCGCGACCCCGTCGGACATCGGGCAGAAATCGTGGTAGCGCAGGGGCCACCAGTAGCGGTAGTTCTTGCCGTCCACGATCTGCCGGTAGTACTCCTCGAGCGGGATCTCGAAGTTCAGGTGTGCGTCGGGGTTTTTGGCAGCGAAGCGGTGCGAGCGCTGGGTCAAAAGCGCGGAGAAGGCGGTCCACTCCTCCTCGGTAAGCTTCAGCCGCTCCATGAGCGAGCGCGCCACCAGGGCGCCGCAGGCGGGCATGGTGAGGCCGAACTCCGCCTCGTCCTTGTCGATCACCCCGGCGACGATGCGGGTGGCCTGCGGGGTGGGGACGTCGCTCATCTTCTGGATACCCAGCGCGAGCACGTGGTCGCAGCGCCCCGAGGCGATCTGCAGGTAGGCGTACTCGAGCGCCGAGGCACCCGAGGAGGAGGCGGTGTCGATGAGCACCGACTTGGCACCCGAGATGCCAAGCACCCCCGCCACCTTGGCGGCGGTGTTGTCCACGCCGGAGAAGGCGACCGGGTTCTGGCAGCCGACCACGACCGCGTCGATGTCCTGGCGTCTCAGGCGGCTCCCGGAGAAGACCTCGCCCGCCTTCTCGGCCATCTCCAGAAAGCTGAGCCCCTCACGCTCCCGGCCGTTGTAGCGCCCGACCGGTGCCATATAGGAGGAGGCGACGTAGACCTCTCTCGGAACGAATCTCTGCCCCACGATACCCTCCTGCCGAGGGCGCGCCTGGCGCGCTGGCGCGGCTCAATAACTCTTGCCAGCGCCGGCCCTCTCTGCTATGTATTAAAACGCTGTCACAACATATCATCGAAGGTGGTCCTCATGGTAGAAAAAATAAAGAACGTGGTGGTTTTCGTTCGCGATTTTCCCGCAGCGCGCACCTTTTACCGGGAATGGCTGGGGCTCCCTGCCGGGCAGGAGACCGAGTTCATGATGGAGTTTTTGACCGGGCAGGGAACCACGCTGGGGATCGCCACGGCTTTGCACGAAGACGCCCAGAAGCTGGTCGGGCGTCACACCGGAATCACCTTCACCGTAAAGGGGCTCGAGGAGTTCTGCTCCCGCCTGCAGGAAAAAGGGGCCCGTTTCACCGAGCCCCTGGAAATCACCCCCTGGGGGAAGATGGCCGTAATCGCCGACCCCGACGGCAACGAGTACGCCCTGGTGGAGGGGTAATGCAGATCGTCGATCGAAACCTCCTGGACCAGGTGAGCGCCCAGGCCCGCAGCGCTCACCGTCTGAGGAAGAACCACAACCTGCACCAAAGCGACGCATCCCGCTGCCACCGCCTGTTGAACGCCATCGAACCCGGCACCTTCATCAGGCCGCACCGCCACCTCGATCCCGAAAAGGACGAGACCTTCGTCTGCCTGCGCGGCCGTCTCGGCGTGGTCACCTTCGACGAGGCGGGGACGATCCTCGAGAGCGTGTTGCTCGAGGCCTGCGGGGACAAGCTCGCGGCAGACGTCCCCCACGGCACCTTCCACACCGCGGTCTCGCTGGAACCCGGCACCATCTTCTTCGAGGCCAAGGCCGGCCCCTACCTGCCGCTGGCCGCCGGGGAGAAGGGGGAGTTCGCCCCCGAAGAGGGGAGCGCCGAGGCCGCCGGCTACCTGGAGCGCCTCGCCGCGCTGTTCGCCTAGACCGATGCGATACCTCGTTTCTCTTACACTCCTGATCCTCATCGCTGCGACCGCCTGGGCCGCGGCTCCCCTGCGCCCCTACAGCGGTTGCGGCGTGCTTCTCGCCCAGGGTGCGCCGGGGGCGGAGCCCAGTCCCCTCCCCTTCTACGCGGAGCCCGGGGTGCAGCGCCTGGCCGAACTCGACCTCGCCGCACTGCCGCGCCTTTCCGGCGACCGGGAACAGCCGGTCCTCGCCGTGTACGCCACCAAGGGGGGCTGGCTCAAACTCGCCTGGGACGATGCCGGACGCTCCGGCTGGGTCGAGGGTGCGCGCAACTGGGAGTACCGCAGCTGGGACGACTACCTCACCGGCCGCCAGGTGAAGGTGCTTCCCGGTCTCAAGAAAAACCTCTACGCTCTCAAAGGAGCCCCGCGTGACGGGAGCGCCGACGCGGGGAACGTGACCCGGGACCAGCAGGTGCGTATCGTCCAGGTCACCGAGGATTGGGCTCGTCTGGAGCGCCCGGCGGGGTGGCTGCGCTGGCGCGACGTCGACGGTCGCCTCACCGTTTCCCCCTGATTTTTTTCGCCGACAAAATCGTTGACTTTCCACCGACCACATGATATTCGATTAAGCCATGAATACGAACAGCGTTACATTGAGTGGCAGCGTCCATTCGTCGGCAGCAGCGGCCAAACCTTAACGGAGCCGCCACTGCTGATTCAAAACTAGAATTTTGACTAAAGGCCGTGGGGGACCCCCGCGGCCTTTTTACGTTGTAACAGCTTTTTAAAATTCACAAATACCAAATCAATGTTTCATGGGGGAAAACAGAGATGCGTAACGACATTGTGGCTCCCGGAGCCGGAGAACTGACTTACGAAATCAGGAACATCGTCAACGTCGCCGAGAAAGTCCAGCGTTTCGGGGTGAAGATCAACTGGGAGAACATCGGCGACCCGATCGTGAAAGGCGAGGTGATCCCCGCCTGGATGAAGGAGATCGTGGCGCACGCCGCGATGGAAGACGACAGTTACGCCTACTGCCCGACCCGCGGCGTCCTGGAAACCCGCGAGTTCGTCTGCAGCCTCACCAACGCCCGTGGCGGCGCCCAGATCACCCCCGACGACATCATCTTCTTCAACGGCCTGGGCGACGCCATCGCCAAGGTGTACGGCAACCTGCGCGCCGAGAGCCGCGTCCTGATGCCCTCGCCCACCTACACCACCCACTCCATCGGCGAGGCTTCCCACGCCAACGCCATTCCCGTCTGCTACCGCCTGAAGCCGGAGGACAACTGGTACCCGGACATGGAAGACCTGGAGTGTCACGTAAAGTACAACCCGCAGATCTCCGGGATCATGATCATCAACCCGGACAACCCGACCGGCATGGTCTACCCCGTCGAGGTCCTGAAGCAGATCGTCGCCATTGCCAAGGCCTACGACCTTTTCATCATCGCCGACGAGGTCTACTCCAACATCGTCTACAACGGCGAGAAGACCGTCCCCATCTCGGACGTGATCGGCGACGTGCCGGCCATCGCCATGAAAGGGATCTCCAAGGAACTCCCCTGGCCCGGCTCGCGCTGCGGCTGGATCGAGGTCTACAACGGCGACCGCGACCCGCGCTTCAAGAAGTTCGTCAACGCGATCCTCTCCTCCAAGATGAACGAGGTCTGCTCCACGACGCTCCCCCAGCGCTGCCTGCCGGCCATCATGAAGCACCCCCAGTACCAGGTCTACCTCAAGGAGCGCATCGAACGCTACGAGCGGATGAGCAATATCACCTATGACGCGCTGAAGAAGGTGCCGGGGCTGGCGGTGAACCGCACCAACGGCGCCTTCTACATGGCGGTCCCCTTCAAGGAAGGGGTGCTGAACAGCCGCCAGTCGCTCCCCATCGAGAACAACGAGGTGCGCGAGCTGGTGGAGGGGATCGTGAACCAGCCGGGCGTGGCGCCCGACAAGCGTTTCGTCTACTACGTGCTGGCCCACACCGGCATCTGCGTGGTGCCGCTCTCCTCCTTCAACACGAACCTGCTGGGTTTCCGGGTCACCCTTTTGGAGCGTGATGAAAGCGAGTGCCGCCGCATCTACGGCACCCTCACCGAAAAGATCGCCCAGTACCTGGCTTCCTAGCGGGAGCCGGCGTCGTCTGACCTGCAAAAGCCCCGCTCTTCCGGCGGGGCTTTTGTTATGCGACCTGATCCGCAACGCCCCTCTCCCAAGGGGAGAGGGAATCGCGGTCCTCAACATTAACCTCGTTCCTGCCGAAGAGCCTCTTACCAGCGCCGCAATTGACTTTTCCCCTGCAATTTGCTATGGATTCCTGACTCCAGCCGGCGCCCATGAAGAGGTTCCCGATGTCCCCCACCGCACCCGGCACGCGCCATTTGGCGCCCGCCCCAGATGGCCCCACCGCATGCTGATCATGCCGCGCGCCATCGATCCGGAAGATATCTCCCGGGAAACCTTCGACACCATCGGAAGGATCCTCAAGGACCGCTGCGGCTTTAGCCTTGACGGCTACAAGGACAAGTGCGTCAAACGGCGCATCGGCATCCGTGTGCGTGCCACCCAGTCCCCCTCCGCAGAGGCCTACGGCGCCCTGCTTACCCGCAACAGTACCGAGCTGGACCACCTTTTGCGGGTGCTTACCATCCACGTCTCCCATTTTTTCAGGAATCCCTCGACCTTCGAGAAGCTGGCCTACGAGATCCTGCCGCAGGTGTTACGCGAGCGCTGCCTGGACCGGGGGATCCGCGTGGCAAGCGTGGGGTGCGCCAGCGGCGAAGAGCCCTACAGCCTCGCGCTCATCATGAAGGAGCAGTTTCCCGAACTGGTGCAGCAGGGTGAGGTGAAGATCGAGGCGAGCGACGTGGATGCCACCACCCTGGAGCAGGCCCGGCAGGCCCTCTACCATGCGGACCGCCTGAACGAAGTACCGCAGGACCTGCTGCGGCGCTGGTTCAGCCGCGAGGGGGAGCGCTACCGGCTGAGCCCGGAGATCCGCGCGCTGGTGGACTTCAGCCGCGCCGACCTGAACGACGAGCCGGCCGCAGCTCCCTGCGACGTCATCCTGTGCCGCAACGTCCTGATCTACTTCGAGCGCAGCCGCCAGGAGATGATCCTGAACCGTTTCGCCGACGCGCTGGGACCGGGCGGTGTCCTGGTGCTCGGCAAATCGGAGTCGCTTTTCGCCTCGGCGCGGCGCCGGTTCCGCACCGTCTGTCCAGTGGAGCGGATCTACCGGGTCAGCTGACCTCGGGCCGCAACGCCTCAAGATCTGCCACCCACTATCGCTTGTGTTTGTCTCTCCCCTGAGGGGATTTTCAGTTAAAGGAGTCTGTCGACCATGTATATCCAGATCGGGTACAAATTCATCCTCGGGTTCCTGGCCGTCATCGCCTGCGTGGCATTCATCCCGGGCTGGGTGAAGCTTTTGGACTACGCCCCGGAGCTCACCCAGGTGCTCTCCTACGTGGTCGCGCTCACCATCGGCCTGATCCTCGGCTCCTTCTTCTCCAAGCGCTTCACCCGGAACATCCAGCTTTTGCGGGGCGCCACCGAGGGGATCAGCCAGGGAGACCTGGCCCGCGACGTGGAGATCCCCGGCTCCCGCTTCCCGGACGAAACCCACGACATGGCCCACTCGGTGAACGCCATGCTGGAGAGCCTGCGCGCCCTGGTGCGCAAGATCCGCGCGACCTCGGAGCGGGTTTCCGAGAGTAGCCGCACCCTCTCCTCCTCGGCCCTCGAGGTAAACGCATCCACCGAGGAGGTGGCACAGGCGATCGAGCAGATCTCGCTGGGTGCCGAGAACCAGGCCGAGATGGTGTCGAAGACCTCCAAGGTGATCCACGACATGGCGATTTCGGTTGACCTGGTGGCCCGCCGCGCCAAGGAGACCGCCAAGGCCGCCCACGAGACCAGCTTCACCGCCCAGCGCGGCGGCGAGCTCGCCAACGACTCGCTCATGCGCATGAAAAGCTTCTTCGACTCGATCGAGCTGATCAGCATCCAGTTCATGGATCTGAACGCCAAGCTGCAGCAGGTGGGGAAGGTGGCGGACTTCATCGTCGATCTGGCCCGGCAGACGAACCTCCTCGCGCTCAACGCCTCGATCGAGGCGGCCCGCGCCGGGGAGGCCGGCAAGGGGTTCGGGGTGGTCGCCGAGGAGGTGCGCAAGCTCGCGGACACCAGCGCAAAATCGGCGACCGACATCGTGGAGATGATCGACGTGGTCAAGCAGGAGAGCCGCCGGCTCCAGGAGACCATCACCGAAAGTTCGAAAAGCGTAGGTGCCGGCAAGAAGAACCTGGACACCACCGCCGACTCGTTCCAGCAGATCCTCGCCACGGTCGTGGAGACCGAGCGCCGCGCCAACTCCATCGCCGACCTCTCCCAGATGCAGACCACCGGTGCCGAGAAGATGGTCTCCATGATGGATGAGATCTCCAAGATCGCCGAGGACAACGCGGCATCCACCGAGGAGGTCTCCGCCGCCACCGAAGAGCAGTCCGCCGCCATGCAGGAGATGGTCTACCAGACCCAGGAGCTCGCCAAACTCGCCGACGAGCTGCTGCACTCGGTGGAGCGCTTCCGGCTCGACGACTCCGCCCCCTCCGTTACCCCCGTCGACATCACCCCGCCGGACGAGGAGGTGTGATGGAGGAACGCCTGCTCCTCTTCACGGTGCGCGGCGAAGGGTACGCCTTTGAACTCCAGGAAGTGGCCGAGGTCATGGAGCCTTCCGAGAGCTACCCGATCCCCAAGGCTCCCGTGCACTTCGTGGGGCTCATCAACTTTCACGGGGCGCTCACCGCGCTGGTCGACCTGGGGCTCTACCTCGGCAAGGGGCGCCAGGCGCGCAGCCAGGGGAAGTTCCTGGTGCTCGACCCGCGGCTGGCCGGCCTGGCACTCTGGGTAGACGGGGTCGAGTCCGTGGTGCCGGCGTCCACCATCCTGGCACGCAGTGCCGGTGACGGCGCACTCTGCACCGAACGTCTCGAGACGGCGCAGGGGAACTACCGGCTCGTCAAGGTGGAGACGCTGCTCCAGGCCCTGGAGCAAGGGCTTGCCGGCGCGGCCTGACCCGGACGGAGCACCGCCGCCGGCAGGAAATACAGTCAAACGCATCACGCGCAGTTTCTGGAGGAGTAAATGGCCACGACGGTCATGGTTGTCGACGATTCGCTGTTCATGAGAAAAATGCTGCGCGATCTGCTGGAAGAGCAGGGGTACCAGGTCATCGCCGAAGCCGCCGACGGCAACGAGGCGGTGGCAAGGTTTCGGGAAAAGGCGCCCGAGCTGGTTACCCTGGACATCGTGATGCCCAACAAGAACGGCCTCGAGGCGCTCGGGGAGATCATGGCGCTCGACCCCGCGGCCCGCGTGGTCATGTGCAGCGCGGTGGGCCAGGAATCGATGGCCCAGGAGGCCAGCCTGGCCGGCGCCAAGGCATTCATCCTGAAGCCCTTCAACCCCGAGCACGTGGTCCAGGTGCTCAGGGACGTCTGCGGGGGATAACGCATGGACATGTCGCAGTACCGCAGCCTCTTCCTGTCCGAGGCCCGGGAGTACTTGAGGACCATCAACGAGACCGTGGTAGGCCTCGAAGAGACCCCCGAGGACCGTTCCGGGATCGACACCCTGTTCCGGGGAGCCCACTCCCTGAAAGGGATGGCTGCGTCCATGGAGTACGGCGACATCGTCGAGGTGGCGCACCGCATGGAGGACCTGATGCTGCGGGTCCGCGACATGGGGCTGGTGTTCGACTCGGGGGTGGCGGACCTGCTTCTGGAGGGGAGCGACCTGATCGAGCGGATGATGGTCGATCTCGAAGCGGACCGGGAGCCGCGCACGCCGGCGGGAGACCTGCCGGACCGGCTGGCGGGCTACACACCGCCCCCCCCTCCCCCCCGAAAGGCGGCGGATCCGGCCCCGGCTGCTTCGGCTGCAGAACCGGCGCCGGCCCAGGCCACGCCGAGTGCGGCAAGCGTACCGGCTGTCGAGCCCGCGGTCCCGAGCACGCCGCCTCCCACGCCGGTTGAGCCAGAGCGTACCAAGGAACTCGAGGTAACCAGCGTCCGGGTGAAGACCGAGCTCCTGGACCACCTCGCCAACCTGACCGGCGAACTCATCACCAACAAGAACCGGCTCTTGAGCATCAACCGCGACCTCGCCTCCCCCCAACTCGGCGAAGCGGTGGGCGAGACCGCGAAGCTGTTGCGCGCCCTGCACGACGAGGTGATGAAGGTGCGCCTGATGCCCTTCGAGGCGATCGTCGACCGTTTCCAGCGCTCGGTGCGGGCGCTGGCCAAGAAAAGCGGCAAGGAGCTCCACTTCGAGATCGTGGGGCGCGAGATCGGCCTGGACCGCAGCATCCTGGAGAGCCTGGTCGATCCTATCAACCACATGCTGCGTAACGCCGTGGACCACGGCATGGAGGAGAGCGCCGAGCGGGTCGCTGCCGGCAAGCCGGCCCGCGGCGTGGTGAAGCTCTCGGTGGCCCGGGACCGGGACCGCGTGCTGGTGACCGTGAGCGACGACGGCCGCGGCATGGTCCCCGAGCGAATGATCGCCTCCGCGATCCGCAAGGGACTCATCTCGCCCGACGAGGCGAGCCAGCTCTCGCCGCGCCAGGCGCTCATGCTCTCCTGCATCCCCGGTTTTTCCACGGCGCGCGAGGTGACCGACGTCTCCGGGCGCGGCGTTGGCATGGACGCCGTCAACGCCTCGATCCAGAAACTCGGTGGCACGCTGGCCATCGAGAGCGAACCGGGCAAGGGGACCCGCTTCACCCTGGCCCTCCCCATGACCATCGCCATCATCCACGCGCTGGTGGTGCAGTGCGGGCCCATCAAGGGTGCGGTGCCGGTCACCGCGGTCCTGCGCACCGTCGAGTTGCGGCGCCACCAGATGACCCGGGTCGGCAACCGTTCGGTTTTCAACCTGGACGGCGAGGCGCTGCCGCTTTTGAGCCTGAACCGGGCCCTGGGGCTCCCCTTGGGGCGTTTCCCGGACGGCATCGTGCCGCTCTTCGTGACCGAGGCCAAGGGGCGCCGGGTCGGCATCGTGGTGGACCGGCTTTTGGGGCAGCACGAACTTTTCATCAAACCCCTGGGGCGGCCGCTCTCGAAGCTCCCCGGCCTGGGCGGCGGTGCCGTCCTGGGTGACGGCGAACTGATCACCCTGCTGGACGTCGCGGACCTGCTGTAACCGTACGGCGGGAGGATCGTCGGTGGGCCCCTGCCGTCGAGTGGGCCCGGGCAAATCTTCCGTTCCTGACCCCACGGATCCTCCTGTAGCCGAAGCTTGCAGCTGTCGAAAGGAGCTGGATACGCATATGAGTCCCCGGGAAACGTTCCAGGAAAAGCAGGCACAGCTCCGTAGCCACGTGCGCGCAGTTGCTGCAGGCCTGCGGCAGGCCGGCAGCGCGCTGGAGCAGCTCCTCGGCACTCCGGTCCACTGCGAGCCGCCGCAGCTGTATCCGACCGGCGCGGTTCTGGCAGCGGCGCCGGAGTCGGCAGAGCCCGGTACGGCCACGCTGCTGCGCCTGCAGATCATCGGCAAGCTCTCGGGGGACTTCCTCGTGCTGCTGAACCGGCGAGGCACCTGCCGCATCCTCGAGCTTCTGCTTGGTGAGCCTCCCCTCGCCGCGGACTCCCCCTCGGAGCTCGGGATCTCCGCCTTGCAGGAGGTCGGCAACATCCTGGCATCCGCCTGCCTCAACGGCCTGGGTGAAGTACTGCACACTCCCCTGCTCCCGTCGATCCCCCGTCTTCAGCAAGGAGACGCGGCGACGCTCCTGGCAAGCGTTTTGGGTGAGGCGCCGGCGGGGACCACGCCTGCCCTCTACGAAGCGCGTTTCGCTGTCGCCGGGGAGCCCAGTTTCGGCAGCATCTACCTGGTTCCTGACACCGCCTCCTGGCAGCTGATTGCGACGGCGGGGCCTGCCAACTAAAAGAAGTTGCGTGACTTACGGTTGTATGGCAGAATGACCGGTCATGTCGCCCCACGGTGTACGTGCCGCGTCGGGATCAACAGCATCATACCAAGCAGGCCGAGGCGACAGCGTGTCGCCTTTGCAGCTTTTCGGGGGAGAAAAATGAGCTTTACCAGAATCGCCGTCGTCTCATGCGCCCTGATCGCTTTCGCAGCATCGCTCTGCTCCGCAGCCGACCTGGGGCAGGTAGTGCGAACCCTCGAACAGGGGTATGCCACGCTCAACGACGTGCAGGCCGACTTCAACCAGAGGAGCACCATCTCCGCCATGAAACGCGAGGAGAAGGGTGGCGGCGAGCTCTTCATCAAGAAGGGGGGCGGCAAGGACGCCATGTTCCGCTTCAACTACACCAAGCCCAAGCAGCAGATCATCTGCAACGGCAAGAAGGTCTGGTACTACCAGCCGGACCAGAAGCAGGTCATGGTGATGGAGCTGGCGCAGATGTTCGCCGGCGGCAACGCGGTGGCGCTCAACTACCTGACCGGCATGGGTCACGTCTCCAAGGACTTCGACATCGCCTTCGGGACCGAGCAGAAGGACAAGAAAGGGAACTACGTCCTGGAACTGACCCCGAAGCAGAAGAACCCGGCCATGGCCAAGCTGCAGCTCACCATCCAGGGCGCCGCGGTGGAGCAGTTCCTCGCCAAGGGGCACCCGACGACACCGTTCCCCATCGTCTCCTCCATGGTGACCGACCAGACCGGCAACACCACCCGGATCGAGTACAGCAACGTGAAGACCAACCGCGGCGTCGACTCGGGCAAGTTCACCTTCAAGGTCCCTGCGGGGGTCGAGGTGATAAAGAAATAGGCTAGAACACATTCCAGGTATGGGGTCGGCCCGAGGTTCTTGCGAGCCTCAACCTTGACCTCAACCTGATTTTTTCAGGAGGTTCCTACATGCCGTCGTTTGACATCGTTTCCAAGGTGGAAATGCAGGAGGTTGACAACGCGATCAACCAGACCGTGAAGGAGATCGGCCAGCGCTACGACTTCAAGGGATCCAAGAGCGAAGTGACCCTCGAGAAGGAGACCGTGAAGGTCCTGGCGGATGACGACTTCCGTCTCAAGGCCATCATCGACATCCTCCAGTCCAAGTTCATCAAGCGCAACATCTCCCCCAAGGCGCTGCAGTACGGCAAGGTCGAGCAGGCTTCGGGCGGCATGGTCCGCCAGATCATCACCCTGCAGATCGGCATCTCGAAGGAGAAGGCCAAGGAGATCGGCCAGGTCATCAAAGAGAGCAAGCTGAAGGTCCAGAGCCAGATCCAGGACGACCAGGTGCGCGTGACCGGCAAGAACATCGACGACCTGCAGGCGACCATCGCCCTCCTCAAGGGGAAGGACCTGGAGATCGACATGCAGTTCGTCAACTTCAGGAGCTAAAGGCAGGGATGGGGGCTGGGGACTGGCGACAGTGTCCTCTATTTCCGTCCCTGTGGTCCTTTACGTCCTTCACCACCACAGTTTCACCGAAGCACTCAACAGTTAAGCTGTTTTTCCCAAGGAGCAATTTTTTGAGCGAGAAGAAAACGGAAAAAGTGAGCCTGGTCAGCCTGGGCTGCCCCAAGAACCTGGTCGATGCCGAGGTCATGCTCGGTTACCTGGCGCAGGCCGGCTTCGAGGTGACCACCGACGAGATGCAGGCGGATATCATCATCGTCAACACCTGCTCCTTCATCAAGGAAGCCAAGCAGGAGAGCATCGACACCATCCTCGACCTGGCGGACCGCAAGCACGACGGCAACTGCAACCTGCTCATCGTGACCGGTTGCCTGCCGCAGCGTTACCAGGAAGAACTGGCCCACGAACTTCCCGAGGTTGACATCTTCGTCGGCACCGGTGACTACCCGCGCATCGTGGAGATCGTCGCAGAGAAACGCGGCAGCACCGAGCAGCTCTGCTACACCGGCGACCCGAACTTCGTCTACAACGACGAGCTGCCGCGCATGCAGTCCTCGCCGCACTACACGGCCTACCTGAAGATCGCCGAAGGGTGCTCGAACCGCTGCTCCTACTGCGTGATCCCGTCGCTGCGCGGCGACCACCGTTCCCGCCAGCTGCAGAGCCTGCTCCACGAGGCCTCGGCACTGGTGGCCGGCGGCGTCAAGGAACTCAACCTGATCGCCCAGGACATCACCGCCTACGGCAAGGACCTCGCAGACAAGCCTACCCTCGAGCAGCTGGTCCAGGAGCTCGCCAAGATGGAGGGGCTCAAGTGGATCCGGCTCCTCTACGCCTACCCGGACGGGGTGACCGATTCGCTCATCCAGCTCATGAAGAACGAGCCCAAGGTCTGCAAATACCTCGACCTCCCGATCCAGCACATCAGCGACCCGATCCTGAAGCGCATGGGGCGGCGCAGCGGCGAGGCGCAGATCCGGGAACTGATCACAAAGCTGAGAACCGAGATCCCGGACATCGCCATCCGGACCTCGCTCATCGTCGGTTTCCCGGGCGAGACCAACGAGGACTTCAAGACGCTGCTGCAGTTCGTCGAGGAGACCCGTTTTGACCGTCTGGGCGTCTTCTGCTACTCGCGTGAAGAAGGTACCCCGGCAGCGGAGATGCCGGACCAGGTTTCCGAGCGCATCAAGCGCGAGCGCCACAAGAAACTGATGCGCACCCAGGCGCGGGTTTCCTTCAAGCACAACCGCACGTTGGTCGATAGTGAAGAAGAGGTGCTGGTGGAGGGGTACAGCGAGGAGACCGAACTGCTGCTGAGGGGCCGTTCCTCGCGCCAGGCACCCGATGTCGACGGGCAGGTTTACATCACTGCTGGCAATGCCAATGTCGGTGACATTGTCAGATTGAAGATCACCGATTCGTCGGATTACGACCTGATTGGTGAGATAGTCCAGTAAGGGCTTTTGACTTGACATGACCCTTTAATGCTGTATTATTGCGTCGCCTTTTTAGGGTAGCTCGAATAAACGGAGTGGAGTTTACATGACAGAAAAACCCGAAGAATTGAAAGCGATGCTTCTTAAGATGAAGGAAGAAACACTTAAAGAGATCAACAAAACGGTTAAGTCGGGATCTGATATTCCGGTGAATGAACCCAGTGGTGACATCTACGATCAGGCATCCAGTGAACGCGATCGGGAACTGGGTCTGCTTCTTGGTGACCGTGAGCGTGAAAAGCTACGCAACATAGATGAAGCATTGTTAAGACTTGAAGAAGGGGAATACGGAATTTGTGAAGAGTGTGAAGAAGAGATTCCTATTGGCAGGTTGAAGATTGTTCCTTTCGCCCGCCACTGTGTGAAGTGCAAGGCCGACCTGGAGAAGCAGCAGGCCCAGACCAAGCGCTTCGAAGAAGACCGCGCCTACCGCGACATCTCACTGAGCGAAGAAGAAGAAGGCTAAGCAGTAACGACAGCAACTACAAAGGGACGGCAACACTGCCGTCCCTTTTTTTGTGCACGCGAACGGCCCGGCCGATGGTTTGCTATCTTTCACCCCATACAAAAAAACGTCCCGCCGGAAGAACTCCGGCGGGACGTTTCGTTTTTCCCGAACAAGACAACCCCCTAATGGCTGATGCGGTCCGCCTCGTTGATGAGTCGTTGGTACTCCGCCTTGGGAATGGAGGTATGCCAGTGCCCGGTGAGACGCGCCAGGAACGTGCTCCCGATAAAGACACCGACCACGACCGCGGCAAAAACCGCCCCGCTTACCACCTTGCCCCCCTTAAGCCGCACCTGCAGCGCCTCCGGCTTCGGACAAATCGACACGCAGCGCAGGCAGCCGATGCACTCTTCCGACTTCACCCGCTCGGCGTGCATCACGTCGAGGTGCGAAGGGCAGGCCCTGTTGCAGCCGCCGCAGGAGATGCAGGCCTTCGCACAACGCTCCACCTTGGCCGGCGAGAAGCGCGACACCAGCCCGAGCAGCGCACCGTAGGGGCAGAAGAAGCGGCAGAACGGGTTGCGGAAGAAAAAGGAGAGGAGCAGCAGCCCGGAGATCACCATGAGCGGCGTCCCGGACACGTGCAGGAAGAAATCGAGCATCTTGATGTCGGCGGTCTTGTTGTAGTCACCCACGATGAAGTCGCGCACGCTGTCCGGCGACATCACGACCAGGATCGAGCCGACGAAAAAGACCAACAGCAGGTACTTGATGGGGCGCAGCAGCCAGTCGGCCCAGAGCCAGAGACGGAAGTTCTTCCCGAACACCTTGTTGCCGATCTTCCAGCACACCTCGGTAATCGTGGAGACCGGGCAGATCCAGGAGCAGAACGAGCGCTTCATGAGCCAGGACACCGCGATGACCGCCAGGAAGACCACCAGCGCGGCGGGGTGGATGTTGTTGATGCTTCCCGAGGTGAGCCACCCTTTCAGACTCACCAGGGCGGAGATGGGGAGGAAGGCCTCGACGCCGTCGGGGCGCTCCACGAACGGCGTTACCCCGCCGGAGCGGAAGTGCAGCACGAAACGGTAGAAGGTGATGCCGAGGTACAGGGAAAACAGCAGGAAGCCCCACTGTACTGCCAATCTGATACGCTGCACTTTTTTCTCTTTTTCAGCCATGTCCTTTGCGGTCCTTGTGGGGGTTAATTCAGTTACGACACTTTCTGTCACACCTCCCTGTTAGGGTGAGATCATCACGCAATGGGGAGGTAGTTTATGGAACCGATGGTCGTCGTAGCACTGGGAATCGTCATCTACTGCGGGTACATCACCGTGAAGGATATCACCAACGATCTGCGTCAGGAGGGAATCCTGGTCAGCCCCTTGTCCAGCAAGTGGCGCGGGTGGACGTTGGAAAGCGCCTTCAAGAGGCTTTTCTTCACCAAGGGGTTGTCGCGTTCCAAGGTTTCCAGCAGCTCCTTCATCTTCTTGCGCTGCAGGTCGGCGGTGCCGCAGACCGGACAGCAGCAGCACACCACCGGGAAACGGTTGTTGCGCGAAAACGGGATGATCTCCTTTTCCTCGACGTAGACCAAGGGCCTGATCACCGTGGTGACGCCGTTGTCGGCGAGCATGCTGGGCGCCATCGCCTTTAAGGAGCCGACGAAGAACTGGTTCAAGAGCAGCGTCTCGATGAAGTCGTCCATGTGGTGCCCGAGCGCGATCTTGTTGCACCCCATCTGCTGGGCCAGCGTGTAGAGCGTGCCGCGCTTCAAGCGTGCGCAGATCGAGCAGTACGATGAGCCGGGGCGGCGCTTCTCGGAGATGATGTCGTAGTGCGTGGTCTTCTCCATGTGGTAGGCGAAGCCATGCTCTTTCAGGTGGTCCTCGATGATATCCGCGCGGTAGCCGCGGTAGCCGGAGTCGATGTTGATCGCCACCAACTCGTAGCGCACCGGCGCACGGCGGCGCAGGGTCTCCAGCATGTGCAGCATCGAGTACGAGTCCTTGCCGCCGGAGACCGCGACCGCGATCCGGTCGCCTTCAGAGATCAGGTCGAAGTCGTTGATCGCCTTGCCGACCCGGTTCTTTATCCTGGTGAAGAGGGGATCCTCAATAAGCGCCACGGGCACCTCCCTTGCGGCGCTCGGCCGACTGCATGCTGCTCGCTACCGTCACGGCGCGTTCCCCGCCTGGGGTTCGCCCGGCTCGCCCAGCACGGCGGCGCGGAAGGCATCGATCCCCATCTTTTCCACCAGCCTCCCCAGGCGCCCTTCCTCCCCGGAGCTCTTGTAGAACTCGACGATGCGGGAGACGATATCCAGTACCTGGTCCTGGTCCGCGACGTCGTCCACCAGCAATTCGCCCAGGCGCGGGCGGGGACCGGCGTTGCCGCCCACCATGATGCGCCAGCCGCGGTTGGTACCCAGGACGCCGATGTCTTTCACGGCGCATTCAGAGCAGGAGAGCAGGCAGCCCGAGATCCCCATCTTCATCTTGTTGGGAAGCCGCATGGCGTGGTAGATGCTATCCACCTTGAGGCCCAGCGCCGTGGAATCCTGCACCGCGCGTTTGCACTGGGTGGTGCCGGGGCAGATCCGCACGCTGCGTACGCACAGGCCGATCGGCGCCCCCTGGTCCTGGGCGAGGTCAGCCCAGACTGCGTCCAGTTCCTCTTCCTTCACCCCGAAGAGGCCGATACGCTGGGCCGAGGTGAGTTTGACCGAGAGCCCGTACTTGTCTGCGACATTGCAGATCTTGCGTAAGGTCGCGGTATCGGTGAACCCGCCGGGAATATGGGGGGCGATGGCGTAGGTTTCACGGTCACGCTGCAGGATCGCGCCCTTCTCCAGGATGTCTTTCTTCATCATCTGCTCCTCGCTGCTTTTTGAAATTGATCGATGTCAAGAAACCCCACTGAGCTCCGGTGGGACCCGCAAGAGGGGTCACTGCTTTTCTTTGGCCTTGAGGTACTTCACCAACTCGGTGGCGATCTCGTGCTTGCCGAAGGGGGGTATCAGGTAGAACCCGCCCACCCGGTCGAAGATCGCATCGATGAACTCCGAGGCGATGGCAAGCCCTTCCCGCACGCCGTCGTCGCCGCTTCTTCCCGCCATACGGCGGCGGATCTCGTCGGGAATCACGATTCCCGGGACCTCGTTGTGCAGGAACTCCGCATTGCGCCCGCTCACCAGCGGCAGGACTCCCGGCAGCACCGGGATCCCCAGCGGGGCGGTCAACTCGACCATCTCCTCGGCACGGGCGATGTCGTAGATCGGCTGGGTCTGGGCGAACTGCGCGCCGTTGGCCACCTTGCGCGCCAAGCGCCCCACCTGCACCTCCATCTTCTGCACGTTGGGGTTGAAGGCGGCGCCGATGGTGAAACCGGTGCCGGACCCGATCGGGTTCCCGAGCGCGTTCACCCCACGGTTCAGATCATTCAAAAGCTTGATGAGCGTAAAGGAGTTGAGATCGAAGACCGAGGAGGCGCCGGCATCCTCGCCTAAGTTCGCCGGGTCGCCGGTGACGGCGAGAATCGAGCTGATGCCGAGCAGGCTCGCCCCCATCAGGTCGGACTGCAGACCGATCAGGTTGCGGTCCCGGCAGGTGACGTGCGCGATCACCTCGATCCCCACCTCGCGCCGGACCAGCGCGGCGAGTGCCAGGTTACCCATGCGCACCCGGGCCAGCGGGTTCTCGGCAAGGTTGATCGCGTCGGCACCGGCCTCCTTGAGCGCCCGGCTCCCCGCCACCACCTTCGAGCAGTCGAGCCCCTTGGGAGGGTCGAGCTCCACGGTGATGACTTTGCGGGTCCCCCAGTGGGTAAGGAAGCCTTGCTCCGTACTGGCCGTCCCGGTTCCGACCTGGACCGTCCCCACGCTGCGGGACGCCGGGCGGGCCACGGGCTTCAGACCGGCGAGCTGCCTGGCCACCTCGCGTACGTGCTCGGGGGTGGTGCCGCAGCATCCCCCCACCAACGACGCCCCGGCCTCAACCATCTCCCGCGCCATCCCGGCAAAGTAGTCGGGGGTGGCGCGGTAGATGTAGCGCCCGTCCAGGTACTCGGGGAAACCGCTGTTCGGATAGGCCGCCAGCGGCAGGTCGCTCGCCTGGGCCAGGCGCTTCAGGGTCGCCAGCAGTTCCAGCGGTCCGGCTCCGCAGTTGGCGCCGATGAGATCGGCACCGGCTGACGCGAGCCGCTGGGCCGCATCCTCGGCGCTGAAGCCGCCGGAGAGCCGTGCACCCTCGCCAAAGGCCAGGTTCGCCACTACCGGCAGCCCGGTCTCCTTGACCGCAAGGACCGCCAGTTCCAGCTCCTCCAGCTCGGTAAAGGTCTCCAGGATCAGCAGATCGACCCCGCCCTCGGCAAGCGCCAGGGACTGGGTGCGGAAACAGTCCCGGAGCTGCTCGGCGCTAAGCTCCGCCTTGCCGCGCCCCAGGGGCCCGAGCGACCCGGCCACGAAGACGTCCTTGCCGGCAGCCGCCTGTCGGGCCAGCTTCGCCCCCTGCCGGTTGATCTCGGCAACCTTGGGGCCCAGCCCGATGGCGTCCAGCTTCACGAAGTTGGCGCCGAAGGTGTTGGTCTCGATGACCTGCGCCCCGGCCGCCAGGTACTCGTCGTGCAACTCCAGGACGAGCTGGGGGCGCACCAGGTTCAGGTGCTCAAAGTTGGCCTCGAGGGAAACACCCTTGGCGTAGAGCATGGTACCGATGGCGCCGTCGCCGACCAGTACCTCCTGGCGTACCCGATCCAGAAACTTGGCGCCCATCAGCGTCCTCCCAATACCTTGATGAGGTGCGGTACCAGCTGCTTTTTACGCGACATGACACCCTTCATCTCGAAGATGTGCGGCTCGGGCTGCGGGTACCCCATGAACCTCAGGTAGGCGTGCCCCCCCTCCATCATGAACATGGTGCTCTCGGTGGCGATGTCGGTAACCATGAGTCCGGCAAGTTCCAGCGATTCCTTTTCGCGCAGTGCCTGCAGGGCGGCCTTCAGTTCGTCCTTCATCGCGTTGAACTCGCTAAAGCCGAAGACCTCCACCTGGCCGACCCCGAAACGTGCCTCGCCCTGGCTGAAGAGCTTGAAGTCCGAGGTTACCACCCGCTCGGGGCTGCCGTAGCCGGAGAGCGCGCCCGAGGCGGCAAAGATCTCGGCACCGAAAGCCTCCCACTCAAGGCCTGCGATCCTCGCCAGGCGCTCCACCGCGGCCTGGTCGCGCGCGGTGGTCGTGGGCGACTTGAGGATCACGGTATCGGAGAGAATGCCGGCCAAAAGGAGCGCGGCGATCTTGGGCTCCGGGGTGACGCCGTGCTCCTGGTAGAGCGAGGCGACGATGGTGCAGGTGCTCCCGACCGGAGCGGTGATGAAGGGGATCGGGTTCGTACTGTGGGCGTTCCCCAGCTTGTGGTGGTCGATCACCTCGATGATCTCCAGGTCCTCGGCGCCAGGTACCGACTGGGAGAGTTCGTTGTGGTCCACCAGGATGAGCGCGTAGGGAAGCGGCTGGAAGAGCGACGACTTGGTCGCCACGCCGGCCAGCGTGCCGTCCTCTTCCAGGACCAGCACCGCGGTCTCGCCCGAGTGCAGCAGCTTCTCGCGCAGGCGTCCCAGCGGCTCCCCGACCCCGACGCTCTCGAAGTGGGTCTCGGCCAGGTACCCGGCCGGTGTGGAAAGACGGGCGAGCGATACGGTGGCGGCGGTGTCGAGCGGCGTGGTGATGAGCGCCACCCCCTTGGTAGCCGCAAGCTCCACGATGTCCGGCGCCACCGGCAGCCCTCCGGTCACCACCAGGACCCGCACCCCGCGCTCGATGGCGTTCAGCTGGATGCTGCGCCGGTCGCCGGTCACCACGATGAGGCTCTCCGGTGCGAAGCGGGCAATCTTGTCGTTGAAGGACCCCTCCACCATGGCACCGACGAAGAGGTGCAGGGTCTCCACCTCCAGGTCAGCGCTGCCGGCGAGGAACTCACCCTCGAGGCAGGCGGCCAGCGTCGCCAGCGAGGCCTTCACCTGGCGCAGCGAGTCCGGACCGGTCTTCAGGGAACGCTCCGCGATCTTCAAAAGGGAGATCACGCCAACCGGACAATCTGCCGCATCGAGCACCGGCAGGATCCTCACCCCGTTGTGGTGAAAGAGCTGCAGCGCGTTCACCAGTGGCTGGTCGGCGGAGACACTCACCGCAGTGCGCCCGAGCACGTCGCCCACCTTCGGGTGCACGTCGGCCAGGTAGAGCGGAGCCTCCATCCCGAGCCGGCCCAAAAGCCAGGTGGTCTGCGGGTTCAGCGCACCGGCCATGGCGGCGGTGACCCGCTCCACGCCGAGGGCGCGCTTGAGTTCGGCGTAGCCGATGGCCGAGGCCACCGAGTCGGTATCCGGGTTGCGGTGCCCGATCACATAGATCTGTTTTTTCATGTCGTCCTGATTATTTGATCGTTTTTTTACGAGGACCTGTATAAAATGTCCCGTCGTTAGTAATCTCTGAGGGGGAGTTTCTTCTTATGCACGCAGCAATCGACTGGCTGGTTCAGACCATAGGCGCGATGGGGTACCCGGGGATCTTTCTCCTGATGGCGATGGAGAGTTCGGTGATCCCGATTCCCAGCGAAGTAGTCATGCCTCCGGCCGGCTACCTGGCCCAGCAGGGGCAGATGAACATGGGGCTGGCCATCCTCTGCGGCACTCTGGGGAGCCTGGTCGGCGCCTACGCGAACTACTTCGCGGCCCGTTTCCTGGGGCGTCCGCTCATCCTGAAGTACGGCAAGTACGTGCTCATTACCGAGGAGAAGTTCGCCAAGGTCGAGACCTTCTTCCTGAAACATGGCGAGATCTCCACCTTCATCGGGCGACTCTTGCCGGTGGTGCGCCACCTGATCTCGCTCCCCGCGGGCCTCGCCGGGATGAACCACCTGAAGTTCTCGCTCTACACCCTTTTGGGTGCCGGCATCTGGGTGACCGTGCTCACCTTCATCGGCTATTTCATCGGCAGCAACCAGGACCTGATCATGAAGTACTCGCACCATGCCCTGGGCGTGGTCCTCGTGGTGAGCGCCCTGATCGTCATCGTGTACGTGAAGCTGCAGCGCCGAAACGGCGCCGCCGGCAAGGCGTAAACAAAAAGCCCCGTTACGGGCAAGGGCGGGTCCCCAAGGACCCGCCCTTTTTTGTTGCAGCATTCGTTTCCCGATCCAGACCGCGTGGTGCGGTCCGGTGGTTTCGGGCTCCCCGCGGACGTCTCCTGTCACGCAGGGAGGGCGTATCGGTTCCTGACCTACTTGGGGACTTTCTCCCAGTCTTCGAGGAACTTCTTGATCCCGGCGTCGGTGAGCGGGTGCTTGGAGAGCTGCAGCATGACCGAGTAGGGGATGGTGCAGATGTCGGCGCCGATCAGCGCGGAGTTCAGTACGTGCACCGGGTTCCTGATGCTGGCCACGATGATCTCGGTGTCGAAACCGAAGTTGTCAAAGATGGTGCGGATCTCTTCGATGATCTGCATGCCGTCCTGGGAGATGTCATCGAGACGCCCGACGAACGGCGAGACGTAGGTGGCGCCGGCCTTGGCGGCCAGAAGTGCCTGCATCGGGGTGAAGATCAGGGTGACGTTGGTCTTGATCCCCTTGCCGGTCAGGGTCTTGGTTGCCTTGAGCCCTTCCGGGGTCATCGGCAGCTTGATCACGATGTTGGGATGTATCTTGACCAGCTCGGTCGCTTCCGCGATCATGCCGTCGTGCTCGAGGGAGACGACTTCGGCGGAAATCGGACCGTCAACGATCCCGGTGATCTCCTTGATGACTTCCTCGAAGCGACGGCCACTCTTGGCGATGAGCGACGGGTTGGTAGTTACGCCGTCCACGAGCCCGAGTTCGTTTGCCTCGCGAATTTCTTTGACGTCCGCTGTGTCGATAAAAAACTTCATCCATTCCTCCACTGTTCGTTGTTGTTGCCTATGCTGGTTACCTGCGCTGCAGGCTCCTTTCAAACTCGTGCAAACACCCCATGGAGCAGAAGTGATAGCGTTTCCCCTCCAGGTTTCCCACTACCGCCTCGGCCTCCGAGATGTACACGCCGCAGACCGGGTCCTGGTAGGTCTCGGTCGCCGTGGACTCCTTGGGAAGCTCCGGCGCGGCAGCCTTGTTGCGCAGCCACCGGTAGATGAGATAACCGATGAGAATATAAATGAGAAAGCGCATCTGCCCCCCTTTTTAGATACGTACCACCTTCTCGGTGGTGGTCAGTTCAGCAAGCAGCTCGGCGACGTTTTTGCCCAGGGTGGGGTGCACCAGGTCCGGTGCGAGGTCGGCAAGCGGCTGCAACACAAAGCGCCGCTCGGCCAAGCGAGGGTGCGGTATGGAAAGCGTGGAGTCGCTGTACACCAGGTTGCCGTAGAAAAGGATGTCGAGATCCATGCTGCGCGGCCCCCAGTGCACCGTCGCCTTGCGCTTGAACACCTTGGTCTCGATCCGCTTGAGCTCCTTGAGCAGGTCCCCCGGCGTCAGCAGCGTTGCCACCCGTGCGACCGCGTTGTAGAAGTTGTCCTGGACCACGCCACCAACGGGATCGGTCTCGTAGAACGGAGACAGGGCCGTTACCCGGGTACCCGGCAGTTTCCCCAGCTCGCCGACCGCGGTCAGCAGTTTGAGTTCGCGGTCCCCCAGGTTGCTTCCCAGAGCTATATAGGCACACTCTTCCACAGCGTGCGATTAGAGCACAGATAGGTTTTTTTTTCAACCCTGGCCCAAGAAGGCTCAACCCGCTCTGGCAGCGGTTTCAGGGGGTGTCTGCAGAAACTTTACGCCAATTTAATTCAGGAGCATAAAATTTGTAGTATATAGTAGCTAGACATGTGAGATGAAGAAACCAAGACAGCAGCAGAGTTGGCGGCTGGCAGATGAGGGACGGGCGATGAGCAATAAAGGAGATGGTCTTGCCGAACTGGATGTAACGGAGCTCTTCAGACTGGGGTCGGAGGCTCTTGAGATGAAGGACTATACCACCGCGCGCCGCTACTTGAGTGCGGCGGTGGCGCGAGAGCGAACTCCGAACCATCTTTCACAGTATGCACTGGCCCTCGCGGCCCACACAAAGGAGATCGACCAGAGTATCGCGTTGTGCCAGGAGGCGGTGAAGCACGACCCCAAGAATCCCGAACATTTCCTCAGGCTCGGAGTCATCTACCTGGTGGCGAGCCGGAAAAAGGAAGCGATCCGGATCTTCCGGCTCGGCTTGAGGGTAGGCAAGCATCCCACCATCAGCAGATGGCTGCAGGTCCTGGGCGACCGCAAGAAACCGGTGCTCCCCTTTCTGGCCCGTTCCAACCCGATCAACAAGTACCTCGGCAAGTTGCGCATGAGCCTGACCGGGAGGTAACGGACGACGAGCTCTATCTGCACAGGAGGAGCAATGATCAGCTATCTGACACTGAGGAGCAGGGAGAGGACGGAGTTGATCGACATCACCGCCCAGGTCGAGGATCTGGTCAGCGCCGCCCGGATCTCCAGCGGTTGCTGCGACGTCTTCGTGATGCACACCACGGCAGGGGTCACGGTCAACGAGGGTGCCGATCCGGCAGTGAAGCGCGACATCGCGGAGTGCCTGAACCGGCTGGTGCCCAACGCCCACTACTTCACCCACGCCGAAGGAAATTCAGCGGCGCACGTGAAGTCGAGCCTGGTCGGCACCTGTCAGCGGCTCCTCATCGACCGCGGCAAGCTGATCTTGGGGACCTGGCAGGCCATCTACTTCTGCGAGTTCGACGGCCCCCGCGAGCGCAAGGTGGCGGTGAGGATCTCAATTGACAGTTGACGATGGGCAATTAGCACCTTGTTCTCGCCCACAGCCTGCAGACGGCTTGACTCGGGAAACCCTGTAGAGACGAATGATTACTCGCCCCTACGATTCGAAGCAAGGCAGCGTCGGTCGACGTACCATCACCGTACAGCAGTAACAAAAGGGGACACTGACTGTAACAGTCAATGTCCCCTTTTGTTGTTTCTCGTTGTCAATTGTCAATCGTCAACTGTCAATTGCTTGTAAAATGATCGAACCCCCGCCTGGCCAGCTGGTACGGTGAGCCGTCCGGTGTGACCAGCTCGATCGAATTCCCCTGCACCACCTCGCCGATCACCGAAAAACGTACGCCGAAGCCGGATAAAAGCTCTGCTATGACATCGCGGTGCTTCGGCTTGATGCAGAAGAGCAGCTCGTAGTCCTCGCCGCCGGAAAGTCCCAAGGCATAGGGGTCGTCCGTGCAAAACCTGCGGTACTCCTCGGAAAACGGCAGCGCACCAAGTTGCAGCCGGGCACCGACACCGGAAAGTTCACAGATGTGGCCGAGGTCGGCCAGGACGCCGTCGCTCACATCGATCATCGCGGTCGCCAGACCGTTGTCGGCCAGAGCGACACCGACCGCTACACGCGGTTCCGGATCCAACTGGCGCGAAACCAGGAATCCCTGCCGCACCCCTTGCCGCAACTGTTCGAGCCCCGCGGCCGCGTCTCCCACCGTCCCGGTGACGCAGACCAACTCTCCCACCGAGGCACCGCTCCGTTTCACCACCCGCTCGGGACGCTGCTCGCCAAGCGCCGTTATGGAGATAACCAGACCGGAGCGCGAAGCGCAGGTATCGCCCCCCACGAGCGTCACGCCGTAGCACTCGGCCTGCTCGAGCACACCGGCCAGGAAGCCGTCCATCAGTTCGGTGCTGAAATCCTTGGGGAGCGCGATGCTGAGCAGGAACTGGCGCGGGGTGGCCCCCATGGCTGCCAGGTCCGAGAGGTTGACGGAGAGGGACTTGCGCCCCAGGCTCTTGGCATCGGTGAAGTCCAGATCGAAGTGAACCCCGTCCAGGAGCATGTCCGAGGTGATCAGGGTGAGGGTATCCGGGGTGGGGGCTAGCGCCGCCGCGTCGTCCCCGATACCGAGGACGACGGACGGCGCGTTGTGTACCTGGCGGGCGATCCGGTCGATCAGACCGAACTCGCCCAGGTCCTTGAGTTTCAAGCTTTCCCCCCTGCCGTCACTCCCTTGCGGGGAGAAACTACCAGGTTCCTGCCTACCTTGCCGACTTTGCCAGCCTCCCCTTTCGGGGGTTTGGCTGCCTTGGGGGCGGTCGGCGGGTAGCTTTCCAGCGCCACGGCGAGGACCTCGTCGATGGTCGAGGCCGGGACGATCTTCAGCTTCTTGAGGATGGTCTTGGGCACGTCCTCGAGATCCTTCTTGTTCTGCACCGGGATCACCACGGTGGTAACCCCGAGACGCGCAGCGGCGAGGATCTTCTCCTTCAACCCGCCGATGGGGAGCACCTTGCCGCGCAGGGTGATCTCGCCGGTCATGGCAACGTCCTTCCTGACCGGCACCCTGGTGAGCGCCGAGACCAGCGCGGTCGCCATGGTGATGCCAGCCGACGGCCCGTCTTTGGGAATCGCCCCCGCCGGAACGTGCACGTGGATGTCGAGGTTCGAGTAGAAGTCCTCGGGGATCTGCAGATCGGCAGTACGCGCCCGGATGTAGGAGAGCGCTGCCTGCACCGATTCCTTCATGACGTCACCCAACTGTCCGGTCAGGGTGAGCCCACCCTTCCCTTTCATGACAGTCGCCTCGACGAAGAGCACCTCGCCCCCCACCGGAGTCCAGGCAAGACCGGTCACCACACCGACCTCGTTCTTCTCCATCTCCTCCTCGCGCAGGAACTTGGGCGGTCCCAGGTACTTGGCGAGGTTACCGGCGGTGATCACGAACTTGTCCTGGGAGCCCTCGGCGATCTTGCGGGCCACCTTGCGGCAGACGGTCCCGATCTCGCGCTCCAGGTTCCTGAGCCCCGCCTCGCGGGTGTACTTGGCGGCGATGGCCCTCAGGGCCTCCTCGGAGAAGGTGACGGTATCTTCGGTGATGCCGTTTTCCTTCACCTGGCGCGGCACCAGGTAGCGTTTGGAGATCTGCAGTTTCTCCTCCTCGGTGTAACCGGCCAGGCTGATCACCTCCATGCGGTCCCGCAGGGGGCCCGGGATGGTGTCCATCTGGTTCGCGGTGGCGATGAACATCACGTTCGCCAGCGAGAAGGGGAGGTTTATGTAGTGGTCCGAGAAGCTGTTGTTCTGCTCGGGGTCGAGTACCTCGAGAAGCGCCGAAGACGGGTCGCCGCGGAAGTCGCTTCCCAGCTTGTCCAGCTCGTCCAGCATGAAGACCGGGTTGTTGGAGCCGGCCTGCTTGAGCCCCTGGATGATGCGCCCGGGGAGCGCGCCGACGTAGGTGCGCCGGTGCCCGCGGATCTCGGCCTCGTCGCGCACGCCGCCCAAGGAGATGCGTACGAACTTTCTCCCCATGGCCCGCGCGATCGACTTGCCGAGGCTGGTCTTACCGACCCCCGGAGGCCCCACGAAGCAAAGGATCGGCCCTTTCATCTTCTTCTTCAGTTTCCGCACCGCCAGGAACTCGAGGATGCGCTCCTTGATCTTGTCGAGGTAGAAGTGGTCCTCGTTCAGGATCTCGGAGGCGCGGTTGATCTCCAGGGCGTCCTTGGTTGCCTTGCCCCAGGGGATCTCCACCAGCCAGTCGAGGTAGGTCCTGAGCATCCCGGCCTCGGCGGCATCCGGATGCATCTGTTCCAGGCGGCCCAGCTGTTTCAGGGCCTCTTTCTCGACATTCTGCGGCATCTTGGCGTTTTCGACGCTCTTCCTGAGCTCGGCGATCTCCTCGCTCCGCGCATCGGTCTCGCCCAACTCCTGCTGGATGGCCCGCAACTGCTCACGCAGGTAGTACTCGCGCTGGCTCTTGCCCATCTCCTCCTTGGCCGCGGACTGGATCCTGGCCTGCATGTTGAGGAGTTCGCTCTCCTTGTTGAGGAAGTCGTTCACCCGCTTCAGGCGCTCCAGAGGATCGATCACCTCCAGAAGTCCCTGGGCCTCCTCGACCTTGAGGCCGATGTTGCTCGCCACCAGGTCTGCCAGGCTGCCGGGCTCCTGCATGTTCTCGACGATGACCATCACCTCGGGGGAGACCGCCTTGCCGAGTGCCACGATCTTGCCGAGTTCTTCCTTTACGGTCCTGATGAGCGCCTCGGCTTCGAGGGTGTTCTCCTGCACTACAGGCTCCACGACCCGCTCGATGCGCACCGAGTAAAACGGCTTCTCCGCCAGGTACTCGGCAACCCGCGCCTTGGTGAGCCCCTGCACCAGGATCTTGACCCGGCCGTCGGGAAGCTTCAGCATGCGCATGATCATGGCGACCGTGCCGACCTCGTAGATCCCTTCGGGGTTGGGATCTTCGTCGCTTACTTCCTTCTGGGTGGCCAGGAAGATCATCCTGTCCTTCGACAGGGCGTAATCGACCGCGTTGATGGATATCTCCCGCCCGACAAAGAGCGGCAGAATCATGTACGGGTAGACGACCACGTCCCGAACCGGGAGCAAGGGCAGAATATCGGGGATGTTGAGTTCTTCCGTTTCCTGCCTAGTTTCCATCGTACTCTCCTTACTCAATCGTAATCTCCCGGATGTGTGTCTTCTTGTCTTTGGACCGTGGGAATTCCACAGTCAAGAGGCCGCGCTCGTAGCGGGCCTTGACCCGGTCCAGGTCCGCGTTCGGGGGAACTTCGACCGCACGGCAGAAGCGGCCGGTAGCGCGTTCCAGGCAGATGTAGTTGACCCCGGCGGCAACCGAGTCCCGTGCAACGGCCTCGACCACCAGGGTCGAACAGCAGATGCTCAGGGTGATGTCCTTGGTCTCGCAGCCAGGAAGCTCCACCTCGACCACGAAAGAGGTCGGGGTCTCGTAGATGTCGACCAGCGGCGAGATCTCTTGTTCGGCGTACCCTTCGCGTCCCTCGAGAGTCGACAGGTAGCGAAAGATCTCATCCATCTGCTGGCGAAACAGCCCCAGCCACTCCAACGGTTCCTTCGGAATCACCGCCATGACGCCCTCTTGTGGGGACACATTCGTTGTTTCGGCAAAATGTGAAGTGTCCTTAAACACTAAGACAAAAAAAAGACCGGTAGCAGCCTCTGGCCGGTCAGCTTGATTTAACCATCTTTATCATGAAAGTCAAGGTAATCCGCCCCTCACCAAAGGCTGCGCGCGGGGAGCGGGGAAACCGCAACTAAGCCTCCTGAATGACACATGATTTTGTCTTTAGAATTGAATTTGGCCCTCCGGATGTGTATAATCCCGGCCGCTGCGCGGTGTAAGCGAGCTGTACCGCGCACTTAGCTGCCCCGCCCCTCTCGGGCCCCAGTCATCAGCATCCAACAAAAGGGACATACATGAAAAGATACACGGCGCTCGCCCCCCTCCTGGTCGTGACGTTGTTCTCGACCGGGTTCAGCTGGCCGTTTCCCACCGGAGACAGCTGCCAGAAAGCCAAGAAGCTCATCTTCGAACTCCCCGCCAAGGCGACCGATCTGAAAAAAAAGGAGACCGAAAACCGCGTCATCGAGCTCTGCCCTTCCGGAGCCGCCGGGCACTACCTGAAAGGGGTGCAGTTCGAGCGCAGCGGCAGCCTCGACGCGGCCATCACCGAGTACCAGGAATCCCTGAGGATCGATCCCGACTTCTTTCCGGCGCGCGGCAACCTCGGTCTTTTACATCTGAAAAAAGGGGGGGGCGAGGAAGCGGCTGCCGAGATCAGCGCGGCGCTTAAGATGGACGACCCGCGCTACCACGCAGGGCTTGGCCGGTTCTTCGCCGACCGCAAGTTGCCGCTTCTTGCCATCTACCACTTCCGCGAGGCGCTCAGTGCGTTTCCGGAGGATGCCGAACTGCACGTCGACCTGGCCACCGCCTACCTCTCGGTCGACCAGCGCCAGCGCGCCGAGGACGAGTTCCGCAGAACGCTGGTGCTGCAGCCGGGGAACGCCCAGGCCCGCCTGGGGCTGGGATCGCTCCTCATGGCGCGCGGCGAGACCGACAAGGCGATGGGCGAACTGAAGCAGGCGGCGCTCGGGGATCCGGGGAACAAGGAGATCCACCGGCTGCTCGCCGAAGGGTTCACCCGCAAGGGGGACGCCAAGAGCGCCGACTACGAGCAGGTACTGGCAGGGATCGCGCCGACCCCGCCCGTCGAGCCCAAGGTGGACCACCTGGCCCTGGCGGATCGCTACCTGGCCGCGAAGGACCTGGACAACGCCATCGTCGAGTACCGCCTGCACATCGCCGAGAACCCCAACGACGCCGTGGTGCTGCAGCGCCTGGGCGACGCTCTCCTGAAGACCGGGCACGACGACGACGCCATGGGGTACTACCGCGAGGCGCTGCGTAACAAGGCCGACAACGCCCAACTCCACTACAACCTCGGGACCATCTACGAGAAGAAGGCGCTTCTGGACGAGGCGGTGGTGGAATACCGCCAGGTGCTCTCCTCCTCTCCGGAGAACGAGGAGGCGCGCGGCCGGCTTGCCGACATCTACACCCTGCGCGGCAGCTTCCCGCAGGCCCTGGAGCAGTACCGCGAGCTGATCAAGAAACGCCCGGCCGACCCGGTGCTGCAGCTCAAACTCGCCCGCGCCTACCTGAACACCAAGGATGTCAATTCCGCGGCCGAAGCCTACGCCGCCGCCATCAAGCTGGACAAGGATTCGCTTGAAGCGCACCGGGAATTCGCCAACCTGCAGAGAAAGCGCAACCTGAACGACGAGGCGGCCAAGGAATACCAGGAAGTGCTCCGGCTGAAGAAGGACGACGCCGACGCCCGCACCGCGCTCACCTCGATCTACGTCAAGAACAAGAACTATGACGACCTGGCGAAGCTTTTGAAGGAAGGGGTGGAACTCGCCCCGGGCGACGCCAACGCGCACTACAAGCTCGGCCTGGTCTACGAGTTCCAGAAAGAGTACGAAGCGGCCATCGCCCAGTACAAGGAGGCGGTGGAGCTCAAGCCGGACCATGCCAAGGCCTTGAACGCCATGGGGCGCGTGCAGATGAAAAGCGGCAACATAGCCGAGGCGAAGGAATCGCTGGAGGCCGCCAAGAAGGCCGACCCCGACCTGGAAGAAGCTACCGTCCTGCTGAGCAACATCAAGGACGAGCTCACCCCGGAACCGCGCAGCTACCACAAGTCCAAGTCCAAGAAGTCCTCGGCCAAGAAGGGGAAGAAGGGCAAGAAAGGGAAGAAGTCCGACGCCGAGGGGAGCTCCAAGAAATCCAGCAAGAAGTCGAAGAAGAAAAAGAAGTCCGCAGAGTAACCTCGCCAGCATCCTCTTCATAAGGCGCTTGTCGCAGTCTTACAAAAAGCCGTGGTATCTGGAGTTTTCCATGTACGACGGCTTTTCTTTTTCCCGGTCCTGCAACCGGCGCGGTAGAGCTGCACAGCGGCTCAGGCCGAAAGGGAGAGTCACATGAACGAGCAAAGCCAGGAGCGTCACCGCGCCCGGATCGTGGACCAGTTTTCCCGCCAGGCGGTTCCCTTCACCCAGGTGCCGGGGCACCTCGACGCCATCCAGATCCTGGTTGAGCTCTCCGGCGTCTCGCCCGACGACCGGGTGCTCGACGTCGCCTGCGGTCCCGGCCTGGTCGCCTGCGAGTTTGCCCGGCACGCGGCTGAGGTCGTCGGGATGGATCTCACGCCGGCCATGGTCGAGCAGGCCGAAAAGCGGCAGCGCGAACTCAAGCTGGAGAACGTCAGCTGGGCGGTGGGGGATGCGGTCCCCCTCCCCTATCCCGACGACAGCTTTTCCCTGGTCATCACCCGCTACAGTTATCACCACCTGCTCGACCCGGCGCAAGCCCTGGCCGAGATGATCCGCGTCTGCCGCCCCGGCGGCCGGGTGCTGGTGGCCGACGTCGCCATGCCGCCGGAGCACGTGGAGCTCTACGACCGCCTGGAGATCTTGCGTGACCCCTCGCACACCCACGCGCTCACCACCGAGGAGTTCACGGCCCTGTTCCTCGACTCCGGGCTCACGGACTGCCGGCAGACCGGCTACGGCGTGGACATCGAGCTGGAAGCACAGATGCGGGCCTCGTTTCCCAAGGAGGGGGACGAGGCGAAGGTGCGGGAGATGATCGTGGGGGACATCGATAAAAACCAGATCGGCATCAGGGCCCGGCGCGAAGACGGGAAGGTGCTCTATACCGTACCGATCTCGGTGTATGTCGGACGCAAAGGCTGACGTTACCACGTTTTCAGCAGCTTCTCCTTCATACCTACCAGCCCTCAAAGGATCTATCAATGAACGTCAAATGTTCTGCTGTTATCTCGGTTGTCTTACTGCTCCTTTTCACCCTGACGACCACCGCCCACGCGGTGACGACCACCATGACCGTCCAGCACACCGGATCCGGCACCAACATCTTCAATACCATCCAGGCGGCCATCGAAGCGGTGCACAACCTTCGGGTCGGCGGCTCGACGGACACCTTCGAGATCAAGGTCCTGGCGAGCAGCACGGCTTACGCCGGTCCGATCACCATGAAGGACCCGATCTCCATCTACGGCGAGCGGACCGGCGGTACCTTCATCTCCGGTGGCAATCCGCAGATCACGGTGAGCGGCATCGCTTCGGGAGCCGAGATCCGCAATTTCACCTTCCTGTCCACCGGTACGGCGATCGCGATTTCCGGCAGCTCCGCGGTCCGCATCACCAACAACGTCTTTACGACCGGTACCGGAAATACCGCCATCACGGTGAGCAGCTCCCCCTCCAGCAGCATCATCAACAACACCTTCTACAAGAACAACATCGCCATCAGCACCGACACGAATCTGGTGATCACCAACAACATCTTCGCCTCCAACAACAAGGCGATTGCCACCTCCGCGGCAACCAGCAACATAACCTACAACGACTACAACCCAAGCGGAATCACCTTCACCGGTGTCACGCTGGACCTCAACTCGATCCCCAACACGAGCCACACCAACTCGGATCCCAAGTTCGTCGATCCTGACAACGCGACCGTTGCCAACAAGGACTTCCACCTGCAGTCAGGCTCGCCGTGCATCGGCACCGGAAACACGCTGTACGTGAACCCCGGAAGCAGCGTGTCCGACATGGGGGCCTACGGCGGCCCCAAGGCCGACCTGACCGTCCCTACCGTCACCGGCCTCACCGCCTCGGTACCGCAAGCCACACCGTCAACGGTGGTGCTTTCCTGGAACGCGAGTACCGGCAGCCAAGTCACCGCGTATCGCGTCTACTACGGCCCTTCCTCCGGCAACTATGCAGGTTTTACCAACGCCACCCCGGCAACCGGATCGACCGTAACCTCTACCACCGCCAGCATCCAGAATCTGCCCCTCGATATCCCGGCTACCCCGGCGGCTCCGGTACTTGCGCCGTTGGAGGTAATTTCGAGCACCGTCCTCAAGGCCTCCTGGGGAGCGGTAGCCGGCGCCACCGGATACCTGGTCTATTACAGTACCAGCGCCTTTACCGATACCACGCTCCCCGCGACCTTCCTCACCGTTAACGGCGGAAGTGTGACCTCTGTCCTGATCCCGAACCTCAGCACCGGCCAAGCCTACTTTGTCTCCGTAATCGCCGTCACCCAAACCACCGTTTTTGCTGCAGTTACCGCCGTCGTCGACACGAACCTTGCCGCAAACTTCGGTGTTGCCAGCAGTAACGAAAGTGCCTATTCGACGGAGGTGAGCCAAGGAATCGGGCAGGTGGTGCAGAGTTCGATGTCCAACCAACGCAGTGACTTCCCTGAAGCTACCTCACCTGCACCGAGCTTAAAGAGCGAGGGGTGTTTCATCGCCACCGCGGCCTTCGGTTTCTACTCCGCCCCGCAGGTACAGGCGCTCCGCGACTTCCGGGACCGCTACCTGATGACCAATGCGCCAGGGCGTGCCTTCGTCGCCTGGTACTACCACTATGGCCCGTACGTAGCCCATTTCATCAACGTGCACCCCTGGCTTAAGGTGCCGGTGCGCGCGGTTCTTTTCCCGCTTATCGTGATGTCCCTGGTGTTAACTGGAGGGTCTTTCCTCGCCAAATCAAGCCTCATCCTGCTGGCGACCCTGCTTTTCACCTTGCGCCGGCGCAACAAGATTACCCCCTTGGCCTGCAAGACCGCACGCCTGCTGCCGCTCCTTCTGCTACTCTTGCTGCCCGGCCTGGCACAGGGGGCTGCAGAGCGTCCGGACCGCCCGCACTGGTCCTTCGAATTAAAGGGGGGCGCCTTCTTTCCTGCCAAAGCGAATTCTTACGGTGACGGAGCCATAGGACAGTACGGTGGTACGCTCGCGTACAAGCTGCACCGGATGGTGGAAGTGGGAGTGGGCGCAACGTACTTGAGTGCAACGGGAAAGGGGCAGTTGGTCGCGCACCAGACCCCGTCTTCACAACGCGTCGACTACGAGCTCCTGCCGCTCGATGTCTTTATCGTTGGCAGAGCTGTTTTCAGCGAAGACCAACTGTTGGTTCCCTATATCGGGGGGGGCTACACCAGGCTCTTTTATCGCGAGCGCGTCTCGGGCGGGGAAACGGTAAAGGGGTCGGTGAACGGGTTTCATGCGCGTGGCGGGGTCCAGGTCCTGATGGACGGCCTGGAGCGGGACGCCTCGCAGAGTCTCTACAAGGAGTTCGGCATCCACCACACCTACCTGTTTGTCGAGGGGAACTATTTGAACGCCCGCGCTGACACCACCGATGGCGGTTCGGTCAACGCAGGCGGCACCAGTGTGCTCGGAGGGTTGCTCTTCGAATTCTAAGTGCTACGCTGCACGGTCCTGTCCCGGTTTGCGAAGCTGCACTTCCGGGTCCCTGCGCCCTTCCCGTGCCCGGGTCTGAACCTCGGCATGGTGCTGGGCGCTTACTTTTTTGTAGTCCTTGAAGATGTTCTCCACCCGGTGCAGGGTGTCGTTGGGCACCAGGGTGAACTCCTTGAAGTGCGACAGGCCGGAGAACACGAAGGCAATCCCGAAAAAGGTAAGCCCGAGCGCCACGATGAGCGCCGAGAGCCAGGTGGAGAGCCAGATGGTGAGGACCGCAACCGCCGTGCCGGTAAAGGTAATGAGCCCGAAGAAGAGCAGGCCTGCCCCCAGCACCACCATGACGGCCCCCTTTTCGACCGACTTGATGTTGTGCTTGATCTCCAGGACGCCCCGCCGTACTTCAATGAAAAGCAGCATGACGATCTCCTCGACCAGTTCCACCATCAAGCGCGCCATGGAAAGTTTCCTGCCGACTCTGAACATGTCCCCACCTCCGGTTCGTTGTAGCTCATGTATTGGTAATGGCGTTTGTGCGGCGCGATTCTGATAAGCTCGCGTGTTGACGCCCGCCCCCCCTTCGCTACATTAGATTCTACACATTTAATTTCGAGCAACAAATGTAAATAAAACGTCCCTCGCCAGCAGGATGCCCCCCGGCATCCCGCCTGACCCGGCAACGGGTCTCGGGAGGTTCACATGAAGAAGTCTCTGAAGGGAGCCTTGCTCTCCGCGCTGGTCTTCCCGGGTCTTGGCCAACTCTGGCTGAAACGGCGCCTCTCGGGTACCGTGCTCCTGCTGACGACGCTCGCCGCACTTGCGGTTATCTCTGCGAAGCTCACGGACCGGGCATACCGCATGGTGGAACAGGCTGAGGCGGAGGGGGGTGCGGTCGACCTGTTCGCCGTAGCACGGGCAGCCCAAGCTGCCAGCTTTGCCGATCGCTCCATCCGGGTTGCCTGGCTGGTGCTCATGGTCGCATGGTTGGTCGGGGTACTGCATGCCTACCTGGCAGGGAAACAACTGGAACGGGAGCAGCAGGAGGAGCGGCAGGAAGGGGGTGGGCGATGATGAGGGGAAGTCTGCAGTCGCTGGTACTGGCGGTGCTGACCCTATCCTGTATCGCCGGGGGCGGTGGAGGCGGGGGCAGGGTGGCCATCGACCAGGGTGCCGCGGGATCGACGGTGCGGCTGCGGCAGGGGCAGCTGCTCGTCCTCTCGCTGCCGGGAAATCCGGCCACCGGTTACCGGTGGGAACAGCTCCCGGGTGCCGAACCGGTGCTGACGCCGCAGGAGGACCCGCACTATACCCCGGCCGGCGATCTGGTCGGCGGAGGAGGCTCGTACCGGTTCACCTTCCTCGCCCGGCAGGGAGGTCGTGTGCCGCTCAGGTTCGTCTACCGGCGCAGTTTCGAGAAGGATCAAGCGCCGGCGCAGAGCTTCGAGGTGACGGTAGTGGTCGAATAGAAAATCGGGCAGGGCTCAGGGGAGCGGCGCGTCCGGCCTCAACCGCAACAAGAACAGGGCCTCGCAGAACTCCCCCGCCAGCTTGCGCTCCGATGCCGAGAGATCGCCGGCGCGCACCGGCCTGCGGAAACGGGAGAGAAAACGGCGGGCGGCTCCGTCGAGCACCGGGTTCTCCCGGCCCAGCCTGGGCGAGCACTGCACGCTGCCAAAACTGAACGGTCCCACCACCCCGGCCAGGCAGGGGTTCAACAACAGCCGCGCCTCGTCCGCATCGGGTGCGGCCCCCTTGGTCCGCCGCCCCAGGTAGAGTACGAAGTTCCCCGGAGAACGCCTCCCCTGTTCCATCCTCTTGATCCTCACCACTTCCTGCTGCACATCCTGAAGTGCCTGACGATGCGCGAAGAGCAGCGGTTCCAGCGAGGACTGCTGCACCAGGTCCATGAACGGCTCGATGCGGTAGGTGCGCACCTGCGGGTGCAAGAGGGCATCGGCGAGGCCGCTACGCTGGGCCACCTCGTGGGAAGCGTCCGAGAAGCGGCGCAGCCGCGACTCCGGCGCCGAGCGGGCGATGAGCGAGCGGACCCCCGCGACATCCTGGATTTTGAGCAGGCGCAGGGCGCGGCGGATCGACTCCTCCTCGCGACGGGTATAGCTGCTGTACACCATCACCCGCATGATCCCCCCGGGTGCCAGCCGGGCAGCCAGCGCCCGCAGCCCCGCCGCCGGATCGGCCAGGTGGTGCAGCACCCCGTAGGCATCGATCAGCCCGTATTCGCCGGTGAGGGTAGCCGGGTCGCACAGGTCGCCGGCCCGGAACTCCACCCCCCGCACGCCGTGCAGCAGGCAGTGCAGCCGGGCCCGGCCCAGGCTTCGGGTCGAGAGATCCAGCGCGGTTATCTCGGTGGCGGGATTGGCGAGACCGAAGGGATAGGGGGCGAAGCTGCCGCAGCCGGCTATGAGGATGCGCCGGGCGGCCTTGTGGGGAAGCTCGCCGTTGAACCGGGACCAGATTGCGGAAAGGTTGCTCGCGTAGGTATCGCAGCGACGGACCGAGGCCAGAAGCGGATACTGGGGATAGGGGTACAGCTCGTAGTGGCGGCGTACGGTTTCGGACATGCCAGTAACTGTAACAGCTCGCCGCCCGCGGTTCAAGGGCTCACGCTGCGAGATGGGCAACCAGACCTGCAGATTGATTGGAATCCCAGGGACTGCATCTCCCCTCCCTTGACGGGTGGGCCGGGGAGTGGGTGAAGCTGCCCTCGGCCGTGATGTGGCGCCTTCTCCCTCACCTTGGCCCGCTCCCGCAGGGGGGGCCCCAGGTGACCCGATCTGCCGAAACGCGCTGCGCACAAAAAAAGGCCGGGAGGTTGTCCCGGCCTTTTTCCTTCTGTTCGCCCAGATTGTGTAGTGCTGCTTGCCTAGGATTCCTCTTCGGTCAGCGGGATGATGGCAACTTTCGCCTTGCCCGCGCCAAGGAACCCCAACTTTCTTGCCGCAGCCCGCGATAGATCGATGAACGGGGTGCTTTTCTTGGCGCAACGGTCGTTTACCACAACCGTCACTTCCTTGTCGTTGGCCAGGTTCCTGACCAGAACCTTGGTGCCCAGGGGGAGACTGTGGTGAGCCGCTGTCATCCCTTCGGGCTGGTACCGTTCTCCGGAAGTGGTCCTCCTTCCGTGGAACTTCTTCGCGTAGTATGAAGCGATGCCTACCAGTCTCTTGACCAGCGAAGGCTTCTGCTCCGGTACTACGTTCGTTGCCGCTACCGGCGTTTCTACTGCATGTTCTACTGTCTTTTCTGCTGCCAGCAGGGGAAGCGTGTGGACCGTGAGGAGCATCAAGCAGATGGCGCCGATACGCGCCAGCTTGCCGCTCCACTCGAGTGATGCCATGCGCACCTCCTTTGTTGGGCGAGGCATTCCTATACCACTTATCACCTGCCAAGTCAAGGAAGAATACGGCTTTAGCGCCGCAAGTGCCCGGTTTTACGTGGGTTTATTGTGCACCTTGTGCAGCGGGGAGGACTTCCCCTGGACCAGCCGCGGCTCGCGGCGCCTGACGTTGGTGGTGTCGGTGATGATGACGACCTCCCGGGTGGAGCCGTCCACCTCGGCAGTCGGGAAGGCGTAGCGGTTGAGCACCAGCCACCTGCCGCTGCTCTGGTGGAAAAGCTCGGTCCCCTGGGCGTCCAGATGCTCCTTGAGCCCCGACTCGTCGAGGAACGAGAGGCACTCGCGTCCCACGATATCGCGGTGTGCCTTGCCGGTGAAGGTCTCCACGGCACGGTTGAAGCGCCGGATGCGCCCCCACTGGTCGGCGAGGATGAACATGTCGCTGATGCAGTCCATGGTCTCCTCCCACTCGCGACGGATCCCTTCCATCTGGTGGAACAGGTTCTTGAGCTCCTCGTGCTTCATGTAGAGCTTGGCGTCGCTCTCCAGGAGCTCCTTTTCCAACTGGCGCTGGTCGGTGACGTCCCGGGAGATGGCGATCAGGCAGGCTTCTCCCTGGTACTCGATGACGTCGGCGGACCAGAGCAGCTCGCGGATCTCGCCGGACTTGACCCGGAAGCGCACGTCGAGGTTGCGCACATGGCCGTACTGGTTCAAAAGCCTGAGCATCACCATCCGGGATTCCGGATCGGCCCAGAGTTTGAGCTCCACCGAGCTGTGCCCCACCACCTCGTCACGGGTGTAGCCGGTCATCTCCTGGAAGGCCTCGTTGACGTCGATGTAGGTACCGTCTTCGGCGCGGGTGATCACGATGGAGTCGGGGCTGGCATGGAAGGCCTTGGAGAACTTCTCCTCGGAGTTGCGGAGGGCCTGTTCGGCCTCGATGCGCCAGGTGATGTCCTGGGTGGTCCCCACCATGCGCAACGGCTTGCCCTGTGCGTCGTAGGTCACCTCGGCCCGGGAGGAGAGGCTGCGCACCGCGCCGCCGGGGAGCACGATCCGGTAGTCGATGCCGTAGGGCTTCTTGTTGTACAGGGAGTCGTTCACCGCCTTGATGAACTGCTCCCGGTCATCCGGGTGCACCGCGCGCAGCACCGCGTCGTGGGTCGGGGTGATGGCCGGATCTACCCCGTAGATGCGGTAGACCTCCTCGGACCAGCTCAAAACGTCGGAGACCACGTCCCACTCCCAGTTCCCCAGGCTGGCGATACGCTGGGCGAGCGCCAGGGTGGTGCGGCTCTGCCTGAGGGCGTCTTCCACCCGTTTCTGCGCCGTTATGTCCACCAGGGAGATGATGGTCTCACGTGAATCGGCAATGGCAGCCCAGTTCCCCACCACCGGGATCAGCTCGCCGTGACGGTTCTTGATGCGCAGCTCGAAGCAGCTCTGGCGCACCCCGGTCCCGGACCAGCGCAGCGTCCGCTGGCGCAGCATCTCCTCGCGGTTTTCCTCGGTGAGAAAATCGGTCCAGCGCATGCGCCCCTCGAGCTCTTCCCGGGTGTAGCCGGTGAGGATCTCGAAACCGCGGTTCACCTCCTGGAAGATCCCGTCGGGGAGGGTGATGGCCATGGCGGAACCGGTGTTCTCGAAGATGGCGCGGTAGCGCTGTTCGGATTCCTTGAGCAGGGTGGCCTGGCGCCGGGTCGCGGAGACGTCCCGCGCCAGGTAGAGCACCCGGTCCACGCCGATCTGGGGATCGACGATCGGATGGAAGGAGACCTCCTCGAAGACGACCTCACCGTCCACCCCGCGGTAGCTCACCTCCGTCGAGGTCGCGGCGCCGCTCGCCACGCACTGCGCCAGAAGGCTCAAGACATCCTCGGGGGCGCGGCGGGCCTGGATCAGCTCGGAAAAGCTGCACCCTATGACCCCGCCGGACTGCGGCCCGTAGCTTGCGGCAAAGACCTGGTTCGCGCCGGTGATGCTGAGGCTTTCCGTGTCAACCACGCAGATGGCATCGTTGGCGGATTCGAAGAAGATGCGGGAGAGTTCGTCGGACTGGCGCAGGGATTTTTCCACGCTGCGCCGCCCTTCGGCGTACAGGGTGATCACCAGGAACAGCGCCGCCAGGACCAGCGAGCTGAAGGAGCGCATCCAGATTTCACGCGGCTCCTCGATGAACAGCTCGTTGAGGAAGCTTCCCTGGGCGAAGAACGCCGCGTCCATCAGGGCGTCTCCCACCCAGAACAGGGCGAAGAACCCGATGGCACACGCGATCAGCTTTTTAAGGGTGGCCGGTTTCGGCATCGAGGTACGACCTCCAGAACTGACAAACAGCACCTGCGCCCTCTTCGGCAAAACTCACCAGAACTTGATGCATATCAGGCTGGATCAGGAAATAAAGAGCGGCCGGCTGCCGGGTTTCATGATGCCGGCCTGGGCCGCCCGCTCCAGGAGCACGCGTACCGCCGTCTCTCCCTCGGCCCCGAGGTTCACGGAAAAGTCGTTGACGTAGAGCGAGATGTGGGCATCGCAGACCGCGTCGCTCATCTCCTGCGAGTGGGCACGGATGTAGCCGCGTGCCGCACCCGGGTTGGCGAAGGCGTGACGCACGCTCGCGGTGAGTGCCTCCTCGAGGGCGAGCAGCACCTCGCGCCCCAGCGAGCGCCTGGCCACGATCCCCCCCAGGGGAATCGGCTGGCCGGTGCTCTCCTCCCACCACTGCCCGAGGTCCACCAGCTTGGTGAGACCGAGCCCCTGGTAGGTGAAGCGGGACTCGTGGATGATCACCCCGGCCGCCACGGAACCGTCCGCCACCGCCGGCATGATCTTCTCGAAGGGGAGATAGACCAGGTTCTCCAGGGACGGGTCGAAGAGCCTCAACAGCAAGGCCGCCGTGGTGTACTCCCCCGGCAGTGCGATCGGCCGGTCCTTGAGCCGGGCCGGGTCGAGCTGGGTGCGCGCGACCAGCAAGGGGCCGCAGCCGCGCCCCAGCGCCCCCCCGGAGCGCAGCAGCAGGTAGTCCTCGAGGACGTGCCCCAAAAGGTGGTAGGAGATCTTGGAGACGTCGAGCGCTCCCGCCAGCACCAGGCGGTTCAGGGTCTCCACGTCTTCCAACCGGGGGGTGAAGCCCAGTCCCGGAGAGGGAACCAGTCCGTGCACCAGGGCGTTAAAGATGAACGTATCGTTGGGGCAGGGAGAAAATCCGAGGGAAAGCTCACTGAGAACCGGCTTTGCCTCGGTCTCGGTCTGCGGTGCAGTAGCTGTCGTCATGTATCAGTCCGTTGAAAATTTCGATCGTCCGGAACCTGGTCCCGTATCGGCTGCTGTCGGCACCCACCGTCACTGAATCGGCGATCTTCTAAAACAGTTATGATATCACGAATATCAGGAAGAGGAACTGTAAAATTGAAGAAACTTTATCAGAAACTTTTGTACTTCGGTAACGGCAAGCTTCAGGTTCCAGCGGGAGAGGTCGCGGTCTTCCACGAGGTTGCTTATGCCACGTACTTCGAGAAACGGTATGTCGTAGATGAAGGCGACCTGTGCCAGTGCGGCCCCCTCCATGTTCTCGCAGATACCGGGATAGCGTCTGGCTAGTTCAGTACCGTGCTCGGCGGTGCCGCTGCAGGTAGAGACGGTGTGGAAAGGGCCCAGGGCGACCCGGTATCCCTCCCGCCGGGCAAGCTCCAGCGCCTGGTGCGCCGCCCCTGCTGCGAGCGGGACCTCGTTGAAGATGCGCGCGTCTCCCCTGACCGCTGCCGGTATGCCGATGAGGTCGAGTCCCCGCCACCCCTGGGGGGTCTGCACCCCCTCCTCGGGAAAGCACTCCGCACTGGCTACCGCGAGGTCGCCCACGACAAGGCCGCTGCCGGCCATGGCGCCGCCGCAACCGGTATTGATCAACAGCCGCGGCGCGCAGCGCTCGACCACCAGCGTGGCGGCGCAGGCCGCATTCACCTTGCCGATGCCGGTAACCGCCAGGATGACCTCACCCGCCCCCGAGGGGGCCGCGGCCCGCCACGCCTTGAGGTGTCCCAACCCGGCCAGCGGGGCACCCCCCAACTGCTCAACCAGGAGGGCAAGCTCCATATCGGTGGAAGCGGTCAGCACTATCGGCTTCATTACAGGCTCCGTCTTTGGAGATTAAAAGGATGGCCGAGTGTACCACGTCGACCCCAAGGTGTCCAATATGACGACGTTACGGTGTCAAATACCTAACGCCTGTCAAAATTCCCGACAGGAGCGCACCGCCTCATGAGAGACATCTTCCGACGCAGCGGCACGCCCCGGGGCACCGAGGCCAGGAACGTTGGCAACACCTGGCAGCGCAGGCGGGACGTTATTGCCTGCCTGACTGCCGGGCTGCCAACGAGACAACCCCATGAGAAAGCAGGTGACCGTCCGTCTCATGGGCAGGAGTTTTCGGGGCGCAGCAACGGTCAGAGGGGGGCGCCAAGTTACAGGAACGGCATGGCTTTTGCTGCTGCAGGGGTTTGTCTGTGGCGGGGGGTGGCGGATTCAGGGGTACTGCGGGAGCCCCGGGGTGTCTTGCCGCGGCGGGCCTTTCTGCGGCACACAGGGTGCCGGAACCCGGATTTTCAGTTGCATAACTACCGGCCATCTAATATATTCAGACAGTTTCAGCGACCTCAACAAAAGGGCTACTTCATGCCGCGGTGGATACTCCCCACAAACATAGTTCTCGGCGTACTGGCGATCGGTGCCCTGGCCCTGATCGCCGCCGACCTGGTGAGCTTCAAGATCTCCTCACTCTACCCGCGCAGCGCACAAAACAGTGCCGCCCCGAGCGCACCCGCCCCGGTCGCCGAGGACCTGCAGAGCTTTGCGCCGATCCTCGAGCTGGGGCTCTTCGGCAAGGCGACCCAGGGGAAGCTGACCCCGATCGCGCAGGCGCCGGCCCAACAGCCGGGGGCCCAAGCCGCGCCGCCGGCCGCCTCGGTGGGCGACCTGATCCTTCTCGGCACCGCGGTCGGCTCCTTTAGGGAAACCTTCGCGCTGGTGCAGAAGACCTCGAGCCACGAGGAGCGGGTTTTCCGCCTGGGCGAGACCGTCTTCTCGGCCGGTCCGCTGGTTTCCGTGAAAAAGGACGTAGCCGAGATCCAGGTGAACGGGAAGCGGGTCAAGATCCTCACCCCGAACGCGGTAGCCGAGGCGAGCGCCGCACAGCCGGCACCGGCAACAGCGGCGCCGGCCAGCGGGGTGTCCTCGACCGGCGGCGGCAACTTCATCATCGACCAGCGCGCCCTGAACGCGGCCCTGGACAACATCGGCCAGGCCATGACCGACGCCCGGCTCTTGCCGAGCATGAAAGACGGCAAGGTGGAAGGGTTCCGCGCCTCCGAGGTGAAGCCGCAGGGGATCTTCGGCACCATCGGCATCCGAAACGGCGACGTCCTGTTGCGGATGAACGACTTCCCCATCGACTCCCCGGAGAAGGCGATCCAGTCCTTCGCCTCCCTGAAGGGGCAGAGCCGGATCAAGCTCGACATGATCCGCGACGGCCAGCCTACGACCTTTAACTACGACATCAGGTGAGGCAGGCTGAGGTTGCACCTCGCCTCGGCCTGTTTGCCCGGCTACCTGATTTATCTCAACCCAAACCTCAACCTTAACCTGTCTTTCGGGGGGTTTTACTTGAAATCTCGATTCGCGCGCATCCTGACCCTGTTCATGTTCCTGATCATGGCGCCCAACCTGGCCCAGGCCAAGGGGGTGGTGCTGAACTTCACCGACGTGGACATCGCCACCATGGTCAAGTTCATAAGCGACCTGACCGGGAAGAACTTCATCATGGACGACCGGGTCAAAGGCAAGATCTCGGTCTTCTCCCCGGCCAAGCTCTCCAACGAGGAGGCCTACAACGTCTTCACCTCGGTTTTGGAGCTGAAGGGCTTCACCGTGGTGCCGGCAGGCAAGGTGATGAAGATCATCCCGACGGCAGCCGCCAAGCAGTCCGGCATGCGGGTCTTCACCGACGGCGAGAAGAGCGTCGTCAACGACACCTACCAGGCGCGCGTGATCCCGCTCTCCCACATCGCCCCCCAGGACGCGGTGACCTTCCTGCAGCCGCTGGTCTCCAAGGACGGCCAGATCTCCGCCTTCGGCGCCGCCAACATGATCATGGTGGTGGACTCGGCGTTCAACATGCAGAAGATCCTCGGCATTCTCAAGTACATCGACAGCGACCAGCCGCGTGAAGGCGCCGAGTTGGTCTTTTTGAAAAACGCCGGCGCCGAGTCCGTGGCCACCATGGTCAGGGACTGGCTGGGTGGCAAGGGGACGGCCGCCAAACCTGCGGGGGCTCCCGGGGCGGCCAGCGTGGCCGGCGGCGGCGCGAGCGCCACGGTGGTCGCCGATACCCGCCTGAACGCGCTCATCGTCTTCGGCAGCGAGCGCGACAAGGCCGACGTGAAGAAGTTCGTGGCCATGATCGACGTGGTCCCCCCCACCACCAGCAGCAAGGTGAACGTGTACTACCTGGAAAACGCCGAGGCGACCGAGGTCGGCAAGGTGCTGGACGGGCTCATCAAGGGGTCGGCAACCGCCGGTGCCGCGCCGGCCGCAGCGGCCGCCGCACCGCAGATGGCCCTCTTCGAAGGCGGCAAGGTGAGCATCACCCCGGACAAGGCGACCAACTCGCTGGTGATCCTCGCCTCCCCGAACGACTACCAGAACATCCTGGGCGTGATCCAGAAACTGGACCGCAGAAGCCGTCAGGTCTTCGTGCAGGCGATGATCGCCGAGGTCTCGCTCACCAAGGCGAAACAGCTCGGCGTACAGTGGGCCTTCCTGGGCGGTGCCAGCACCGGCTCGGTCTCGGCCGGCGCGACCTACGACCCGATGGGGGCCACCACGTCGCTGGCCACCTCCCTGGCCACCCTGACCTCGGCAGGCATCACCCCGGACCTCGGCGTCTTCAAGAGCCCGGCCAACTTCGCGGTGGCGCTCCAGGCGCTGCAGACCAACGGTGCGGTGAACGTGCTCTCCACCCCCAACGTGATGACCAGCGACAACAAGGAGGCCGAGATCTTCGTGGGTGAGAACGTCCCGTTCCTCTCGGGGACCAACCTGACCTCCACCGGCCTTTCGCAGCAGTCCATCGAACGGAAAGACACCGGTATCATCCTGAAGATCAAGCCCCAGATCAGCGAGGGGGACTACGTCAAGCTGGACATCTACCAGGAGATCTCCGCGGTGAAGGATTTCGGCACCGCCACCAGCCAGAACCTGGGGACCACCAAGCGTTCCGCGAAGACCTCGGTCGTGGTGAAGAACACCGACACCGTGGTGATCGGCGGCCTCATCCAGGACAAGGACCAGGTGACCGAGAGCAAGATCCCGCTTTTGGGTGATATCCCGGGGCTTGGCTGGCTCTTCAAGACCAAGAGCACCACCCGCGACAAGACCAACCTCCTCATCATGCTCACCCCGCGCATCATCAAGGACGCCCGCGACATGGCTGAGGTCTCGGTGGGCGAGAAGAACAACTTCGGCGATGCGGTGAAGCACGACACCCCCATCGACATCGACCTGATGATCAAGGAGCAGATGCTGAAGGACCAGCGCTCGCTCAAGGAGAACAACCAGCCGGTAGTCGCCCCGGTGCCGCCGGTCGTGGCCCCGGTGTCCCCCAGACCGTAGAGGAACGGATCGATACCCCATGGCAGATACTGTTGACATAGAGCAGATAGCGAAGCGGCTGAACCTCCCCTTCCAGGCGGAGATCGACGACGCCACGGTGGACGGGGCGCTGGTAAACCGCATCCCGCTCAATTTCGCGCGCAACAACCTCCTCTTGCCGCTGCGCGAGGAGGACGGCGTCATCATCGCCGCCAGTGCGGACCCGGCGAACCTTTTGGCCATCGACGAGCTGGCCGGCCTCTTCGACGCCGAGGTCTCGGTGCAGGTCGTCCCGAAGCCCGTCCTGATCGACGCGGTGAACCGGATCTACTCGCGCCTCTCCGGGAGCGCCCAGGAGGTGGTCGAGGAGCTGGAGGGTGAGGAGCTCTCCTCGGTGGCGACCTCGTTCAACGAGCCGCGCGACCTGATGGAGCTCACCGACGAGGCGCCGGTGATCCGGCTCCTCAACTCGATCCTGTTCCAGGCGGTGAAGGAGCGCGCCAGCGACATCCACATCGAGCCCTTCGAGCGCGAGCTGGAGGTCCGCTTCCGCATCGACGGCCTGCTCTACAAGATGCTCTCGCCCCCCAAGGTGGTCCAGGAGGCGCTCACCTCGCGCGTGAAGATCATGGCCGGGCTCAACATCGCCGAGAAGCGCCTGCCGCAGGACGGCCGCATCCGCGTCAAGGTCGCCGGCCGCGACGTGGACATCCGCGTCTCCCTGCTCCCCACCTTCTTCGGCGAGCGCGTGGTCTTGAGGCTTCTCGACAAGCAGCGCGGCATCCTGTCGCTCCGGGAGATCGGGCTTTCCCAGCAAAACGACGCCTACATGGAGCGGGTCCTTTCCCGCACCAGCGGCATCGTGCTGGTCACCGGCCCGACCGGTTCCGGCAAGACCACCACGCTCTACGCGGCCTTGAGCCAGATCAACTCGCCCGAGAAGAACATCATCACCGTCGAGGACCCGATCGAGTACCAGCTGAAGGGGGTCGGGCAGATCCAGGTCAACCCGAAGATCGACCTCACCTTCGCCAACGGCCTGAGGTCGATCCTGCGCCAGGACCCGGACATCGTGATGATCGGCGAGATCCGCGACGCCGAGACCGCCGAGATCGCCATGCAGGCCTCGCTGACCGGCCACCTGGTGCTCTCCACCCTGCACACCAACGACGCCGCCACCGCGGTGACCCGACTGATCGACATGGGGATCGAGCCGTTCCTGGTGGCCTCCTCGCTCTCCACCGTACTCGCCCAGCGCCTGGTCCGGGTGATCTGCCCGCACTGCAAGGAGTCCTACGCACCCGAGCGCGACTACCCGGGGATCCAGGTACCGCCGGTTCTCTACCGCGGCCGCGGCTGCGAGAAGTGCTTCAACCTGGGGACCATCGGCCGGATCGGCATCTACGAGCTCCTCCCCATCGACTCCGAGATCTGCTCCATGATCATCCGGCGCACCCCGGCCGGCGTCATCAAGGAGTACGCCATCTCCAGGGGGATGAAGACCTTGCGCGAGGACGGCCTGGAGAAGGTGCGCCAGGGAGTGACCACCATCGAAGAGGTCCTGAGGGTAACCCAGGAAGACTATGCCGACCTATCGCTATAGCGCCTTCACCTCCGGCGGCGCCGAGGTCAGCGGGACCGTCGACGCGCCGACCCAGAACGAGGCCCGGCTGCAGTTGAAGCAGAAGGGGCTCTTCGCGAAAGAGATCGCCTCCGCACAGGACGCCCCCGCCGCGAAGCAGCTCTTAAGCCTGAGCTCCAAGGTGAGCGTGCCGGACCTCTCGCTCGCCACCCGCCGGCTTGCCACCCTTTTGGGGAGCGCGGTGCCGGTCTACGAGGCGGTGGCGACGCTTTGGGAGCAGGAGGCCCCCGGGGAGCTGAAACGGGTGCTGGGACGGGTGCGCGACCGCTTGGCCGAAGGCAAGGGGTTGGCCCAGTCGCTGGCCGAGGAACCGGCGGTTTTCTCCGAGAGCTACGTGGGGATGGTGGCCGCCGGCGAGGCGAGCGGTGCCCTGGAAGTCGTACTGGAGCGCCTGGCCGAGTTCCAGGAGGACCAGGCCGAGGTGAGAAGCCGGGTGACCACGGCACTTGCCTACCCGATCCTCATGGTGCTGGTGGGGGGCGGGGTGATGCTCTTCCTGCTCGCCTTCGTGGTCCCCAAGATCGTCGCGGTCTTCCAGGAGAGCAAGGCGACGCTCCCCTTCATCACGCTCTTCTTGATCCAGGTGAGTAACCTGGTGCGCAAGGGGTGGTGGTTCCTCATCATCCTGGGGGTGGCCATCAGCTTCGGCTTCAAAAAGCTGGGGAAGCAGGAAGCCTTCCTGCAGAAGCGCGACCGGTTCCTGCTCAAGCTGCCGCTCATCGGGCAGCTCTGGCAGCGCCTGATCCTCTCGCGTTTTGCCAAGGTGCTGGGACTTTTGCTGGCAAGCGGCGTCCCCATCATCAAGGCGCTCGAGATCACCGGCGAGGCCGTGGTGAACCGTGAGTACAAGAATTACCTGGCCCAGGCGCGCGAAGCCCTGATCCAGGGGGGAAGCTTCTCCGGAGCCTTGAAGGGGAGCGTGCTCTTCCCGCCGCTCTTGACCCACATGACCGCGGTCGGCGAGAAGAGCGGAGAACTGGACCAGATGCTCATCAAGGCGGGTAACGCCTTCGAGAAGGAATTCAACGCGAACGTCACCCGCGCCATGGCGCTTTTGGAGCCGCTGCTGGTCTTGGGGATGGGGTTGTGCGTCGGCTTCGTAGTGCTCGCGGTGCTGCTCCCGATCTTCCAGTTGAACCAGCTGGTGAAGTAGCCCAGTAGGGTTCGGGGTGAGGGGGAAGCCTGCAGCGGCAACCCGGTCACTTCGTGGCAGCCCCCCCTGCCCCCTCCCGTCAAGGGCGGGGGAGTTGAGGGATCACAGAATCCAGGCGATCGAAGGTTTCGCCCATTGAACCGTTTTCAGAAACTTCACACCATCTTTTTGAGAGGTCCCTGCATGTTCAAGAACCTGAAAGACAGCCGCGGCTTTACCCTGATCGAACTCATGGTCGTCATCGTCATCCTGAGCCTTCTGGCCGTACTGGTCGGGCCGAAGATCATCGGCCGCAGCGACGACGCGAAGGTCGCCGACGCCAAGGTGCAGATCCGCAACATCGAGACCGCTTTGAAGCTCTACAAGCTCGATACCGGCAACTTCCCCACGACCGAACAGGGGCTGCAGGCGCTGGTCACCAAGCCGACCACCGGCAAGATCCCGACCAACTACAAGGCGGAAGGGTACCTGGAAAACAAGAACGTTCCCAAGGATCCCTGGGGCAACGACTACAACTACCTCTCCCCGGGCGAGCACGGCGACTACGACCTCTACTCCTTCGGGGCCGACGGTGCCCGCGGCGGTGAGGGGAAGAACGCCGATATCGAAAGCTGGAACCTGAAGTAGGCGGCAAACCCATTCCAGATTTCTCCCCCCGGCAACGGAGCGCTGAAAGGATCCGGACGGCAGTCACAGGAGCAGCGAAGCTGTTAACCGCACCATCTCCAACTAAACGCGGGCGCCGGCGCGAGGCCGGCTTCACCATGATCGAACTGATGGTGGTCATTGTCATCCTGGCAATGGCCGCCGCCGTGGTGGTCCCGCGCCTCCCTTCGGGGGAAGCGACCAAGCTGAAGAGCTCGGCCCGCAACCTCGCCTCCGGCATCAGGTTTCTGAACGACCAGGCCATCATCACCAAGCAGACCTACCGTTTGAAACTGAACCTCACCGAGGGGAGCACCAGCATCGTCAGGCTGACTGCCATCGGCGACGAGGTGGCGCCTGATGACCAGTTCATGGGCCGGCGCCTGGTGGAGGAAGGGATCAGCATCGAGGACGTCACGGTTCCGCGCCTGGGAACGGTAACCGAGGGGGAGGTGGAGGTACCGTTCGGCCCCGGCGGGAGCCCGGACCTGATCACCATCCACCTCAAGGGGGGCGAGGCGCGCTACACCATCATCGCCTACCCGTCGGGCGGCAAGGTGCTGGTACAGCAAGGGCGCCAGGAAGTGGGGCAGGAGAACGCATCATGAGGGGCTTTACCCTGCTCGAGGTGATGATCGCGCTCGCCATTGCAGCCGGCGTGCTGCTCACCGTGATCTCCTCGGTCAACTACCACCTCTCCATCGTGGGACGCGACAACGAGGAGACCGCCGCGGCCCTGGTGGGGCGGGCCAGGCTGGATGATCCCGATTTCGACAAGTCCACCGAGACCAAGGGGAACTTTGCCCCGGAGCACCCGGACCTTAAGTGGGAGCGGCAGAAAACCGAGACCCTGGTCCCGGGCTTGAGCCAGATCCGGCTCACGGTGAGCTGGGACGACGACAAAAAGAAGATCAACCTGGTGAAGTACGTGGCGACCAATGCTCGATAACAAAGGTTTCACCCTGATCGAACTGCTGGTCGCGCTGGCCTTGCTGGTCATCCTCACCGGGGCGCTCTACGGTACCTACTTCTCGGTCACCGCGGCCCGCGAGCGCGGCGGCCAGCGCATGGAGTCGCGCCGCGAGATCTCGGCCACCCTGGGGGGGCTGCACAACGAGATCGCCTCCGCCTTCTTCAAGCAGGGCTCCGGTCCGGCACCCAGCAAGCCCGGGTCCACGCCGGGGAGCAGCACCGGCGGCAGCACAAGTAGCGGCTCGAACAGCAATCTCCCGAGCATGCTCTTCGTCGTCGAGGATCGCGACAGTTTCGGCAAGCCCGCCTCGACGCTCGCCTTCACCTACCTGGCGCCGCCCCGCTTGACGTCTGCGCCCACCTCGGACCTGACCCTGGTGAGCTACACGGTCAAGGAGAAGGACGGCGTGCTTACCCTGAGGCGTGAGGCGCGTGACCCGTACCTGGAGACCACGGTGAAGAGCACCCCCTACCCGGTGATCGAGGTGATCGAGGGGTTCCAGGTGGAGTGTTACGACGGTTCCAAGTGGGTGAAAACCTGGGACACCGCGCTCAACAACCGGATCCCCAAGACGGTCCGGGTGACCATCACCCTGAAAGGTGGCGAGGTGTTCCGCACCGTGGCGTCGCCGGGGTACCAGCCATGAGAGGCGAGCGGGGCTTCGCCCTGGTGATAACGCTCATCGTGACGGCGCTTTTGGTGGCGCTCCTGGCCGAGTTCGTGAACGAGGTCTACGTCGACACCTCGCACAGCCACAACTTCGTCGCCTCGCAGCAGGCCTCGATCCTGGCGGAGTCCGGCATCCAGGGTGGCTACCAGCTCCTGCAGTACTCGGCACTTTTGCGTGCCGGTGCCAGCTACAGCGCGCTCACCGAAAAGTGGGCCCAACCTTTCAGCTACGACACCGGCGACGGGACGGTCACGGTCACCATCGAGGAGGAATCCGGCAAGCTCGACCTGAACGCCGTGGTGACCGAGAACGGCAAGTACCTGGATGGAGCGGAGGTGGCGCTGCGGCTCTTCAAGAACCTCAAGCTGTCACCTGATCTCGTTGACGTCATCATGGACTGGGGCGATCTCAACGACGCCCCGAATCCGGCTGGTGCGGAAACCAGCTACTACAAAACACTCAAGGCTCCCTACAAGGCAAAGAACGGGAAGTTTTACACGGTCGAGGAACTTGGCCTGCTCAAAGGGTTCACCCCCACCATCGTCGCCAAGCTGAAACCGTTTGTGACGGTCGGCAACGGGAGCAACCAGGTAAAGGTCAACATCAACACCGCCCCGAAAGAGGTACTGCTCGCGCTGGACGAGAGCATGACCGAGGACCTGGTTCAAAGGATCCTCGACTACCGGAAGACGACCCCCATAAAAGCTGCCGATGTGAAGAACATCACCGGGCTCGACAGGGTGTACAACAGCATCAGCCTGAAGATAGGGTTCATGGGCTCCTTGTACCGCATCCATTCCGAGGGGAAGGTGGGCGACAGCATCGCCGTCGTCGAGGCGGTGGTACCCGTGAGCGAAGGCACCGGTATCCCCACGTCCACGATCTACTGGAGAGAATACTGATGGATATTTTGATCGTAGCCTTAAAGCGCGACGAGCTGACCCTGGCCAGCTTCCGTCCCAAACGCGGCGGCGTCAGCTTCCTCGCCGCCGAACGCCATCCGCTTGCCGGGGACGAGCAGGAACTGACCCGGCTTTTGGAGGCGGCGGCGCGGGTACCGGGCGAGCGTCGCGTGGTGCTGGCGCTCCCCGCCTCGCAGCTCTTCATGCGCGAACTGGAGCTGCCGCTCACCGACCGCGCCAAGGTGCGCGAGCTGCTCCCCCTGGAACTCAAGGGTGAGACCGCCCTCGACACCGACGATCTGAGCTTCGATGCGCTGCAGTTGGCGACCGGCAGGTTCCTGGCGGTCTGGGGGCGCAGCAAGGAGATCCAGGAGAAGATCGAGCTCCTGAAGGGGGCCGGCCTGGAACCCGAGGCGGTGACCGCGTCGCTGTACCACTGGGAGAAGATCGCGCCCGCCGCCGGTACGGTCGCGGTGACCGACGGCGACGCCCTGGCGGCCTACCGCGACGCGAAGCCGATCTACCTGAGGGCCTTGCGCCCGGGAAGCGGGGACACGGAACTGGAGCGCACGGTGGCGGCCCTCGAGGTGGCCCACGGCGTCAAGGTGGAGCGGACCATCTCCTTTGCCCGCACGAGCCCGGAGCGCGGCGTGCTGGCCCAGGCCCGACCGGCGCTCGCCGAGGCCTTTGCCGACGACGCCCACGCCGCCCACGACCTGGCCGGCGCCTACGCCGTGGCAGCGTCACTCGCCGACGGGAGCCTCCTCAACCTGCGCCGTGGCGCACTCGCCTACACGGCCGGCACCCAGAAGCTCTACCGCAAGTTGCGCCTCACCGCCGGCCTCGCCGCCGCCGTGATTCTCCTGGTCTTCGCCGAGAGCGGCGTCCGCTTCGCCCTGGCCAAGCGCGACCTGAGCTCCCTGGACAAGTCGATCCAGGTAATCTACAAGGACGTCTTCCCCGGCCGCAAGAAGCCGGTCGACGAGGTCGCCGAGGTGCGCGCCGAGATCCGCAAGCTGGAAGGGGCCAAGGTTTCCAGCAACACCCTGAAGTTCTTCAAGGAGCTCGCTATCGCCAAGGGTGACGGGGTCACCGGGTTCTACGAGACCGAGCTGGACGGCGCCGAGGTGCGCCTCAAGGGTGAAGCCCGCAGCTTCCAGGCCGCCAACGACTTCAAGGGGCGCGCCGCAGCGCTGGTGGACGGCGCCGAGGTAACCGACATCAAATCGCGTCCGGATGGCAGCGTCACCTTCTCCTTCCGCGGCAAACTGAAGGGGGTGGCACAATGAAGCTCTCAGAAGTGAGCGAGGCCTTCCAGAACCTGGACAGCCGCACCAGGACCCGGCTCGGGGTGCTGCTCGCGGTGCTGCTCGTGGTGATCATCGGGCTTTCCACCCTGAACGCCCGGATCACCGCCCTGGAAAAGAAACGGCGGGCGCGCGAGGCCGACCTGACCGAACTCATGAAACTGCGCCAGCGCTACCGTGAGGCGAGCGCGGGGAGCCAGCGCGTCAGTAACCGGCTCCAGGCGGTGCGCCCGGACGACTCGCCGGCCAAGGTCATCGAGGAGATCGGCATCAAGGGGCGCAACAGCCAGGTGAAACCGGTGAAAGGCGCGGAAATCCCCGGGTTCGTGGAGGATGCCGCCGAAGTGAAAATCGAGGGGCTCTCCGCCAATGAGGCGACCAACCTGATCTACCGCCTGGAGAAGGGGACCCGCCCCATCACGGTGAAGAAGGCCGCCATCCGGCAGCGCTTCGAGGATCCCAGCAAGCTCGACGTCACCCTCACTATCGCCCTGATCAAGCCGGCACCCGCGGGGAGCAAATGAGGCGGCGCGCCCTCTACCTTGCCCTCGGCATCCCCGCGGGACTGCTCCTCTTCACCTACCTGACCCTGTGCTTCGTCCCCAACGACGCCCTCAAGGGGGTAGTGGTGCGCGCGGCGGGCAATGCCGGTTACACCCTGGACCTTGCCGGGTTCGGCAAGGGATTCCCGCTGGCCGTCAAGGCGCGCGGTGTCGAACTCTCTTCGCAGCAGGGGCTGCTCATCAAGGCAGCCGACGTCCGGGTCGGGCTCGAGCTGCTGCCGCTATTCATCGGCAAGCCCCGGGTCGCCTACCGGGGCAACATCGGCACCGGTGAGTTCTCCGGGACCGTCACCCTCGGCAGGAAGCCGGGCTGGAGCATCCTCGCCAAGGGGATCCGCCTCGAGGACATCCCATTTTTCGGCACGGTTGCCGGGGCCCGGGTGCGCGGTGACCTGCGCCTGACCGGCGAGGTGGCCAGCGTCAAGGGGGCCCCGCAGGGGGAAGTGCAGCTCCAGGTGCGCGGCGCCGAGCTCGCCTCGGTGAAGCTGGGCGAGATGCCGCTTCCCGACGCCACCTACCAGGACGTGCGCGGCGCCTTGAGCCTCGACCGCGGCCAGGCCCACCTGAAGAGCTTCACCCTGACCGGCGACGGCATCTACGTCAGGCTCAAGGGGGACGTGAACCTCGCCACCCCGCTCGGGGACTCGCCGCTCAACCTGACCCTGGAGATGATGCCCAAGCCGGAGTTCCTCGATCGGCAGAAATTCGTTTTCCTGATGCTCGTCAAGTACCTCACCTCTCCCGGCGCCTACACCGTCCCGATCCACGGGAGCCTCGCCCACCCTGCGCTTTAGTGTAGGCGGTATATCAAAACAAAGTTTGAGTTTTCGAAAAAAGTTAGTTGATATGCGCGGTGGCATCCATTACTATGTCTAATGAAGTCACCGCGTTCGCGTTTTTAAGAACGAGGCGGGCCGCCTCGAGGAGCAGACCATGATCCAGTTCATCGGCGTCCATAAATGGTTCAAGAAGCTCCACGTCTTAAACGACATCAACCTGCACGTGAAGCCCGGCGAGGTGATGGTGGTCTGCGGCCCCTCGGGAAGCGGCAAGTCGACCCTGATCCGCACCGTGAACCAGCTGGAGCCGATCGACAAGGGACAGCTGATCGTGGACGGCATGGACCTGGCCGACAAGAAGACCAACCTCAACAAGCTGAGAGCCGAGGTGGGGTTCGTCTTCCAGCAGTTCAACCTGTACCCCCACCTCTCGGTGCTCTCCAACATCACCCTGGCGCCCATCAAGATCCGCAAGACTCCCAGGAAGGAGGCCGAGGAGCAGGCCATGAAACTCCTCGAGCGGGTGGGACTCGCCGAAAAGCGCGACTCCTATCCGAGCCAGCTCTCCGGCGGGCAGCAGCAGCGCGTCGCCATAGCCCGCGCGCTCGCCATGAAACCGCACATCATGCTCTTCGACGAGCCGACCTCGGCCCTCGACCCCGAGATGATCGGCGAGGTGCTCGCGGTCATGCAGGACCTGGCGCAAAGTGGCATGACCATGGTGGTGGTCACCCACGAGATGGGCTTTGCCCGCGAGGTGGCGCACCGCGTGGTGTTCATGGATCAGGGGATCATACTGGAACAGGCCGATCCGGAAGAGTTCTTCAAGAATCCCCAGCACGAGCGTGCCCAGCAGTTCCTGAGACAATTACTCTCGCCCATGCATTAACTGCTGGAATTTTGTCTTCGAAAAGGGTAAGTAGACTGTGTCAGCGGGAACAGCAGTGGTTCCCGCTCTCTTTGTTCTGTCGCTGCACTAACTAAACCACAGGAGGAAACACGATGAAGAAACTGATGACGTTCTTGGCTGCGGTCGCCCTGGTTGGCTCGTTCGCACACGCCGCTCTGGCCGCCGGGGACACCCTGGCCGAAGTGAAGAAGAAAGGTGTGCTGGTCTGCGGTGTCAAGGACTCCCTGCCGCCGTTTGGCTACGTCGACGAGAAAACCCGCGAGATCGTGGGCTACGACATCGACTTCTGCAAGGCCATCGCCAACAAACTGCACGTCAAGCTCGAACTGAAGCCGGTTACCTCCGCAAGCCGTATGCCGCAGCTCATGGAAGGCAACATCGACATGATCGCCGCCACCATGACCAAGAACCCGGAGCGCGCCAAGCAGATCGACTTCAGCCACACCTACTTCCTGACCGGCCAGAAGTTCATCACCAACAAAGGGAAGGTGAAGAGCCTCAAGGACCTGGAAGGGAAGAAGATCGGCACCGCCAAAGGCTCCACCTCCGAGCAGAACGTGAAAAAATCGATCCCGACCGCTACCGTGCTCTCCTTCGACGACTACCCGCAGGCGTTCCTTGCCCTGCAGCAGGGTAAGGTTGCCGCCGTCACCACCGACGAGTCGATCCTGGCCGGCATCCTCGGCAAGGCCCCCAACAAGGCCAAGTTCGAGATCCCGAACCTGCAGATCTCCGAGGAGCCCTACGGTCTCGGTATGCGCAAAGACGACAAGAACTTCGTGGACTTCGTGAACAAGACCCTCCTCGAGATGGAGAAGAAGGGTGAAGCCAAGAAGATCTTCGAGAAGTGGTTCGGTCCGAAGACCCAGACCCCGCTCAAGCGCACCTTCAAGATCACTGCTGACAAGTAACGAGCATCGGGTCGAGGTTAAGGTTGAGGGTGTAAGCCCTCGCCTTAACCTCGACGTGTTTTCCAAGCAGTCGATACCTTCCCCCCGCCCCAGTCCCTGCCAAGCCCCGCTCCCCTCCCCACCCCGGTACCGCATCAGCTCACCTCGACGAGTTTCCGCCATTAAGACTCAGGAACTTCTTTTCGCCATCCTCCCGCTACGTCACCAGCCCCGGCTCCGCAAGAACTTAGTTTCGACAACGACAGGACGCTCCCCAAATGCCGCAGCGTTTCGTCCGGTTTCGCGATTCGAACATGCTTCCAGTCAGCTGAGCAGTCACTACTTCGCACAGGCTACTAGGGCGACACCTTAGCCGACGTGGAGCTGGTATAGGCAGGAACTGGCAGAACTGCCTCTTTTTGTCTTAAAAACCGGAAAATCAAGGGGGATTCTATCAGGCAAGTGTTGACAAGGAACCTCAAGACGTTATATAAATCCATGCTTATAATTAACTTCGTTTTACCACCAAGGAGGGGGCAATGAGAGTAGCACGAGTACTAAATCTTCTTTCGGCAATTTTTCTGTTCTGCTGTATTGGAACGGCCGTGGCCGCTGACCCTGCACAAGCGCCGGCAACCCTGACCAACGCCGACTGCGTCAAGTGCCATGAAAAACCGCCCAAGGACATCGCGACCAACGGCGGCAAGCACAAGACCGAAGTCACCTGCCAGGACTGCCACCAGGGTCACCCGCCCAAGGTGAAAAAGCCGATCCCCCTCTGCAGCCAGTGCCACGACGGCAAGCCGCACTACAAACTCCAGGGCTGCCTGAACTGCCACAGCAACCCGCATACCCCGAAGGTGATCAAGTTCGGCAACAACGTAACCGATCCGTGCCTCACCTGCCACACCCCGCAGATCGAGAAGCTGCGCACCTTCAAGAGCAAGCACTCCGCCCTCGCCTGCTCCTTCTGCCACAACGTTCACGGCCGGATTCCGGACTGCACCCAGTGCCACAAGTCGCACTCCACCGAAATCGTGCAGAAAGACTGCAAGGCCTGCCACCAGGCTCACATGCCGAAAGAGGTGACCTACAAGTCCGACGTTCCGTCCAAGTTCTGCGCCGCCTGCCACAAGAAGGCCTTCACCCTCTTGACCGCCAGCACCTCCAAGCACAGCAAGCTGGCCTGCGCATACTGCCACAAGGACAAGCATAAGACCGTTCCGGCCTGCACCCAGTGCCACGTGAAACCGCACCCGGCAGCCATCATGGCCAAGTTCCCGAAATGCGGCGAGTGCCACAGCATCGCCCACGACCTGAACCACTGGTCCGCTCCGGCCGCCGCTTCGGCACCGGCTGCTGCTCCGAAGGCTCCGGCTGCTCCGGCTGCCAAGAAGCCCGCTGCCGCACCGGCCAAGAAGTAACCCTTCTTTTGCACCTCTCGGGGAGGCCGGGTTTCCGGCCTCCCCGAACCGTTTGTCCCTTCCACCACTGCTATCGAAAACCCTGGCAAAGAATCGCTGTTAAGGGAGGAACGCATGCTATTTCTGGAGATAACCTCGGCAGTGACGGCGCTGACGCTGGTGGTTCTGGCGTTCTGCTTGATCCCCGTCCTGCTCGAACTGAAACAAACCGCAATTTCGCTGCGTACCTTCTCCGACACGCTCCAGCTCGAGCTCAAGCCCCTCATCAAGGACCTGCGCGACACCGTGGCCGACGTGAAGGTGGTGACCAACTCTGCCGCGGCCAATGCCGACGGGATCAACCTGTTCATGGAGGAGCTGGGGCACGCCGGACACAACATCCGCATGATCAACCGGGTGATCGGGGTCGCCTCGACCATTGTCTCTGGTTCTTCCAGTTGGCTCACCGGAGCGAGAGTTGCAGGGCAGTTTATTGCTGATAGACTACTTAAAAAAAAGGGGGGGTAACTGCCATGTCTGATGATAACAACAACGCAACTATGACGATGCTGCTGTCTTTTCTCGCTGGTGCTGCTGTAGGTGTAGGTACTGCACTTTTGTTTGCACCGAAGACCGGCGAAGAGATGCGCGGCAAGATCAAGGATCTGGCCGATGATGCCGTAGAGAAGATCAAAGAGTACGCCACTGAGGCTCAGGACAAGATCAGGGCGAGCTATGAGGACGGCAAGGAAGTCGTGCTGGAAAAGAAGAGCATCATCACCTCCGCCATCGAAGCCGGCAAGGAGGCGATGGAGCGGGAGAAGGAAAAACAAAAGGCCGTCTAGCCGGTCGTGTTCCCTGAAAAAGCCCACTTCGGTGGGCTTTTTTTGTGACCGGTGCGCAAGCGGGCTGCAGCACCCGGAGCGCACCGTGGGGGCCGACGCTCCTTCGACTCACCACGTTGACGACTCTCACCGGCTTCTTTCGAGGTAGGGTATGAACCAGGCACCAGGATGGAAAGATCTTTTCGGCACGGGACTCTGGGAGCTCGACCCGAAGGCGCTCGGCGGCAGCAAGGGGCAGCTGGTCGCCCTCGTGCAGTTCCTAAGCTACGTCGGCGCGAACTTCATGCGCAACAACTCGCTATTGCGCGCCTCCGCACTCTCCTTCACCACGCTACTCTCCTTCGTGCCCCTTTTTGCCCTGGCCTTTTCCATCCTCAAGGGTTTCGGCGCCCAGAACCGCCTGGCGCCGCTCATCCTGAAACAGGTCGCCGCCGGCTCCGAGGTGGTGGTCACCAGGGTCCTCTCCTACATCAACAACACCAACATGGGGTCGGTGGGGGCCATCGGCCTCGCGGCGCTTTTGGTGACCGCGATCAGCATGCTGGGGAGCATCGAGGATTCCTTCAACGTCTCCTGGGGGGTCACCGAGACCCGCACGCTGTACCGCAAGTTCAGCGATTACCTGAGCGTCCTTTTGAGCGCACCGCTTTTACTCCTCGCCGCCACCTCCATCACCACCACGCTGCAGAGCAGGTGGCTGGCCACCTGGTTTTTCGAGAACACCTACCTGGGGGACCTCTTCTTCCTGGTGCTCGGGCTCGCCCCCTACCTGAGCGTCTGGATCGCCCTCTTCCTCATGTACAGCTTCATCCCCAACACGAAGGTGCGCTTCAGATCGGCGTTCTTGGGGGCGGTGTGCGCCGGGACGCTCTGGCAGATCGCGCAGTGGGGCTACATCCACTTCCAGGTGGGGGTCGGCAACTACAACGCCATCTACGGGACCCTCGCGGTGCTCCCCATCCTCATGGTCTGGATCTACGTGAGCTGGATCATCGTCTTGTTCGGGATGGAGGTCGTGGCGGCCCACCAGCAGCTGCACACCTTCCGGCGCGACCTGCGCGGCGGCCAGATCAGCCAGGCCTCGGCCGAACTGGTGGCCCTCGCCACCCTGCGCCACATCGCCGAGGCCTTCCACGGCGGCTTACCCGCCTGGAGCGAGGAGCAGCTCGCGCGCCGCATGGGGGTACCGTTGCGCATCATCCGGGACACCCTGGGCAAACTTACCGCAGCCGGGTTCATCGTGAGTACCGACCGGCCGGTCGCCTCGTACCTGCCGGCCCGTGAACTGGACCAGATCCCGATAGCCGAGGTGCTGATCGCCCTGCGTCGCCACGGCAACCGCTGCAACCTGGTCGAGGAAGCGGAGGCCCAGGAGATGCTCGAGGTGGTCGATCAGGCGCTGCGCGAGCGGCTTGCCGGGGTGAACCTGAAGGAGTTCGGCACGGCCCGAACGGCCCAGAATTCTCCGCCCCCCGGCGTTGACAAAGCGTGACCACATGACATATAGTGGGCCGATTAAAACGGCGGGTGTAAAGCGAGTTTATGCAAGATTTTAAAGATATAGATAACCAGTCCCGACGCAGGCGTCAGCCCCAGGCCACCAGGAAACCGGAACTTCGCACCCCCTTCAGCGATATCGAAGAGACGCCCCCCAAAAGGCGCCGTCTCAAGATCATCCTTCCGGTGCTGGCGCTGCTGCTCGCCTGTTACCCGCTCATCTCGCTGTTCGGCTCGACCCGTCCCAAGACCAGCGCTCCGAGTCCCCCCAAGAGTACCCCGTTTGCCGCGCTCACTGCGGAAAAGGTGGACAGCAGCAACGCCTTCCGGCTGGCCGCCCAGGCCTACCCCAACGCCCGTCCCGAAAACGGTACCTTCTGCGCACCGCTCCCCCAGGGGGGAACGGTGGTCTACGCGATCAACGAGGCGATGCAGCGACGCGTCGAGAAGGTGTTCAACGACTATAAGGTCCCCTACGGGCTGTTCGTGGCGATCGAGCCCAAGACCGGCAAGGTGCTGGCTACGGTGGCGCACTCCTCGGTCCAACCGGGCTGGGAGCAGAACGCCTGCTACAACCTCTACCCGATGGCCTCGCTCTTCAAGATCGTCACGGCAACCGCTGCGCTGGAAGAGAAGAAGGTCACCGCCGACACCGCCTTCGCCTTCAACGGCCGGCTCACCTCTGAGAACCCGAAGTACTGGCGGGTACGCTCGGGGCGCGGCCAGCAGATGTCGCTTACCATGGCGATGGGAAAGTCGGTCAACCCGGTTTTCGGCCGCCTGGCCGGCGAGTTTGTCGGGCGCGACCCGCTCCTCACCTACGCCGGGCGCTACGGTTTCAACCAGGAACTCTTCCCGGGCTCGCCGGCAATCCCGAGCCGCGCCCCCGCGCCGGGGACCATTGACCAGCTGATGCGCATGGGGGCCGGGCTGGACCACGAGGTGAAGACCTCGCCGTTTCATGCCGCGACCATCATGGCCACCGTGGCCAACAACGGGGTGATGATGACACCGTCCCTGGCACAACAGATCTTCGACGCCAAGGGGAAACCGCTCTTTACCCAGCAGCCGAAGCCGCTGCGTACCGTCTTCACCCCCCAGACCGCCAACGAGCTGGCACGCATGCTCTCCACCACGGTGGTGAGCGGCACCTCGCGCAAGGCCTTCCACGACCGGCGCGGGCGCCCGCTGTTCAACTCGCTGCACGTCGCGGCCAAGACCGGGTCCATCGACGGGAAGGACCCCGCCGGCCACTACAGCTGGTTTGCCGCCTACGCACCGATGGAGGATCCCCAGGTGGCCATCGCGGCCCTGGTGATCAACCAGAACAAGTGGCGCATCAAGGCGACCCACGTGGGCGAGCAGGCCCTGGAGGCCTTCTTCAAGTAGGGGGGTGGCATGGACTGCCGAAGATGCGGTACCTGCTGTGTGGCACCGGACATAAGCTCACTCGGCAAGAGGGTCGGCGAGCGCTGCCGGCACCTGTCCGAAACCTTTCAGTGCGGGATCTACCAGGAGCGGCCGGCGGTCTGCCGCGGCTACCGTCCCGATGAGCTCTGCGAAAAAATTGCCGCGGCAACCCTGGAGGAACGGGTGGCCGGGTATCTGAAGCTGTTCGGCCTCCCCTGAAGGGGCCGGCGGGGATCAGGAGAAGGTTTCCAGGGTGAATTCGCCGTCCAGGCACTGGGCGTAGCTGAACTGGCTGATCCAGTCCCCCAGGCAGATGAGGGTTTTCCCCTCGACGTGGGAGATGATCGGCAGGTGGAAGTGCCCGGTGATCACCACGTCGCACCCCTGGGCGAAACGCTCCCGGGCGAAGGATTCCAGGATGCTGCGGTAGTCCCAGCGCGAGGCGCGCAGGCCGTGCTGGCTGCGGCTGCGCCGGGAGAGGAACTCCGCGAGCCGGCAGGCCAGGCGCTGCGGGAAGATCGGGACCAGGGCCTTCACCAGCGGGTGGCGCAAGAGGCCCCGGAACAGCCGGTAACCGCGGTCCTCGCGGTTCACCTCGTCGCCGTGGCACAGGTAGACCCGGCGCCCGCCGATCTCGACCAGCGCCGCGCCGTCATGGACCTCAGCCTCGAGCTGCTCTGTGAAGAAGCGCTCCAGGTGGAAATCATGGTTCCCCTCGAAGTAGACGATCCGTACCCCCCGCCTGCGCACCCCCTTGAGACAGTCCACGAACTCCCGATAGTGACGGTAGACGGGGTCGGGGTTACCGATCCAGAACTCGAAGAGGTCTCCCAGGAGGTAGAGGGTGTCGGTGTCGGGGGGCAGGGTGTCCAGGAAACGGATCAGGGTCCGGTAGTTGTGGTCCTGGGGTGCTCTCAGGTGGGCGTCGGCGACGAAGATCTTGCGCATTGCGCCAATATATACAAAAATAGCGGGCAGGTCTACGGTTGTTAACCTGTCTTTGGTGGAGTTTTGATGCACAACATGCGGAACCTGGAAATAGTGTGGGACGATCTCATGGAAGCCTTCGAGAACCCGGATCCCGAGATGATCTACTTCCTGGACCGGGAGACCGGCGAGATCTTCTCGGTGCCGGCCGACTATGACGACGACCCCTTCTGGGACGAGGTGGAGGCTCAGAACGAGCGCTACCTGACCATCCCGGCCTTCGACTACGCCCAGGAACGCCAGATGGTGCACGCCTTCATCCAGGGGGTGGAAAACGACGGCCTGAAGGCGATGCTGGTCCGTGCCTTCGTGGGGAAGCAGTCCCACGGCAGGCTGAGCGAGATCCTCTCCTTCTACCCGGAAGAGCAGGAACGCTTCAACGCGGTGCGCGAGGAGCTCATCACCGGCCGCGTCGGGCAGTGGCTCGAAGAACACGACATCTATCCGCCGGAACGCGGATTCTAATTCAGAGCACCTCCCGAGGAGCCTATGTCATCATCTGCCAGCGCTACGAACCGTGCCGTCCTGATCCTGCTTGTCGGGGCGGCGCTCTTCGCGGCCGGTCATGCCCTGCGCCACACCACCTCCTGTTTCCTGCTCTCCTTCGTGATCGCCTATCTCCTGGACCCCCTGGTACTGCAGCTGGAGAAACGGGGAATCTCGCGCCCCAAGGGGATCCTGGTGCTCTACCTCGGGCTCTCGATCTTCGCCGTCTTTTTCTTCTCCTACTTCGTCCCCTTCGTGCTGATGCGCTGGCAGGCACTCATCCCCAGCATCCCGCTCTACCTGCAGAAGGCGCGTGACCTGGCGGCCGGCCTCGAGGCGCAGATCCAGCCCTACTACGGCGCCGAGGAGTGGAGCTGGGCGGTGGACAAGGCGGTGGAGGGGCTCAACAAGCTCTTCTCCACCCTGGGGACCGGGGTCTACAACGCGGCCGCAAGCCTGATCTTCAACATCTTCAACCTGGTGCTCTCGCCGATCCTGGTCTTCTTCATGCTCTTTTACAAGGCCCAGATCAAGAAGACCCTCACCTCCTGGCTCCCCTGGCGCCGCCGCGAGGTGCTCCTCGAGATCGGTAACGAGGTGAACGAGAGCATCGGCGGCTACCTCCGGGGGCAATTGATCGTCTCCTTCATCGTCGCCCTGTTCTCCAGCATCGCCCTCGTCATCCTCGACGTCGACTACGCCCTGTTCAACGGCATCTTCGCGGGGCTCGCCTCGGTGCTCCCTTTCATCGGGGTGATCATCGCCACCATCCCGGCGCTCTTCTTCGCCTACCTCAAGTTCCAAAGCGGGCTCATCCTCGTCAAGGTGGTAATCTCCTTTGCGGCCATCTACTTCCTCGAGGGGTACCTGGTGAAGCCGCTGGTGTTCAAGCGCTCCATGAATTTAAACCCGCTGCTCACCATCATCATGGTGATGGCGCTCGGGGAGTTGTTCGGCTTCTGGGGGATCCTGCTCGCCATCCCGGTGGCAGCGGCGGCCAAGATCGTCTCGGTTTCCATCGAGCGGGGAGACTTCCGCGAGTGGGAAGAGCCCTGACCTGCGTGGTGCCGCGGTTGACGCCTCGGAACGTTCCTCGGTAGAATCTCTTTTATCAGCTAAAATGTGGTGTGCGGGGCCGGAGCTGGCCCGGTACGAAAGGTTGGGGTCATGAAGAAGAACGGGCTGGGGACAGTCATGGAAATCCTGCTCATCGTGGCGATCTCGGCAAGCGTCGGCATCGCCTGGAACAGGACCCTTTTGACCAGCGCCTGGCGTGGGGAGGTTGCCCGACCGGCCGAAGCGGCGGCACCCGCGGCCAACGCGGTCACCGAGCCGATGCCGCTTGGGCTTATGCAGGTGAAGGAGCTTGTAGATGCGAAGCAGGCGGTGCTGCTCGACGCCCGCAGCAGGACGAGCTTTGCGGAAGGGCACCTCCAGGGTGCCTTCAACCTGCCGCTCGAGGAGGCCGCCAAGAACCCGTCGCGCCCGCTCAAGGTGCAGGTTCCCGCCGAGGCCTCCATCATCACCTACTGCAACGGTTTTTCCTGCCACGACAGCATGGAACTCGCGAAGATCCTGGTCAAGGCGGGTTACCCGAACGTCTATGTCTACGAGGGGGGCTTTCCTGAGTGGCGCGACGCGGGGTACCCGGTAGCGAAGGGGGGGGCATGAGCCAGTTGAAGCATTACCTGCCGGCCCTGGTGCGCATAACGCTCGGTGCCGTTTTCATCTACGCGGCGCTTCTGAAGATCGCCGACCCGGTCGCCTTCGCCGGCAGCGTGGCCGCCTACCGGATCCTCCCCTACTTCGGCAGCTACCTGACAGCGGCGGCGCTCCCCTTTGTCGAACTCTGCTGCGGTATATTGCTGGTGCTGGGCTACCGGGTGCGCAGCGGGGCGCTCATCATCGGCGTGTTGAACCTGGTGTTTATCGTGGCGCTGGCCTCGGCCATCGTGCGGGGGCTCGACATCGATTGCGGCTGCTTCAAGCAGGGGGGCGAGAAGACCACCCCGTGGACGGCGCTGGCCCGTGACGTACTGTTTCTCGCCATGACCTGGTTCGTGCTGAAGGTCGAAGCGCGGCGCGACCGGGGTTCGGAAACAGGTGCCGGTCCGGCAGCCCCGGCAGGTTGAGGAGGCGGCCACCTCCGTGCCTTGCTCGCGTGCCTTCCTCGTGCGCTCCGCGGTGCACTCCCCGCGGCACCACCGGAAGAGATCGAACGACCTCACTCCCCTGCGACAGCACTCTCCATTTTTTCGGGGAGGGTAAAGAAGAAGCTGGCTCCCTCCCCAAGTGCACCTTCCCCCCAGACCCTGCCGCCGTGGCGCTGCACTGCCCGCTCCACGGTGGCAAGCCCCACTCCGGTCCCCGGATACCCCTGGGCGTTCTTGAGACGCTTGAAGGGGTGAAACAGCAACTCCTGGTCGGCCATGTCGAAACCGATCCCGTTGTCTCGCACGTAGAAGCAGCGTCTCCCCTCACAGGTCGTGCTCCCCATTTCGATCCGGGGCACCGGCGCCTGCGCAGTGTACTTCCAGGCGTTGGCGAACAGGTTTTCCAGGATCACCCGCAACAGGTTACGGTCGCCGCGCACCACGATACCCGGCTGGAGCACCACCTCGACCTGCCGCTGCAAATCCCCCTGCCTGAGTTGCAACACCACCTGCTGCGCCAGCTCCGAAAGCGGGACATCCTCCCAGTGCATGGTCTCGCGGGAGAGCCGCGACAGGGTGAGGATCGCCTCGATGAGTTCCTCCATGCCGCGGCAGGACTCCTCGATGATCCCCGCAGGGTAGGCCAGCTCCGGGTCCTCGAGCTGGGGGTTCTGGGAGAGGATCTGCTGCGCGGTGCTGATCCGGGTGATGTAGGAGCGCAGGTCATGGGAGAGCGAGTAGCAGAAGGATTCCAGCTCCCGGTTGGCCTCCACCAGCTCGAGGGCACGCAGCTCCAGTTCCCGGTTCATCCGCTCGATCTCCAGGTCGGCTCTCTTGCGTTCGGTGACGTCGCGCACCGACTCGACCCCGGCGACGATGCGACCGCTGGCGTCACGCAAGGGGGTAGAGATGATCTCGGTGCAGCGTAACCCCTGGGCGGTGAGTGCCTGCCGCTCGGTCTTGTGGGTCTCGCCGTCGCGGTAGGACTGGTCGAGGTGGCAGCCGGAACAGATCGCCTCCTGCCCCTGGTAGGCCTGGTAGCAGTACTCGCCGAGGTGCTCCCCCATCATGGCGATGTGCGCCTTGTTCTGGTACAGGATCCGCATCTCCAGGTCCTGCAGGCTGATGGCGTCACCCAGGCTCTCCAGGATGGCCTGGGACCGGCTGCGCTCCAGCTCCGCGCTGTGCAGGGCGGCGCGCACCCGCGCTTCCTGCTGACGCTGCCGGGTGTTGTTGCGGGAGATGTAGACGATGAAGAAGAGGACCGTGGCCAGAAACCAGATGCGGATGGCCATGTCGTGGTCGGCGGGACTTAAGAGCTGGGTGAAGAAACTCCCCCGTTCGAAGGCAGTATCCAGCGCCGCATCCATTACCCACGACACCAGCATGATGGACATGCCAACCAGAAAGGTAGTGAGCTGCCTCCCGGCAATTGACAAGCGTCTGCGATCCGTCACATCCTGTTCCTCAAGTTACTCGTGCGGATTTCGAACCAGCAGTCAACGAGCACTGCACAAAGCCGTTACCGGCTGCATCTATAAGAGCAAACGCTGCGATTGGATCCAGAGGGCTCCCTGGTACAGAGTATTTAAGAGAAGCGGGGCCGATTCTCTTGTTATGGTTACCACAGTTTAGCTCCATGACAATGTGGAAAGCGCCAACAGCACATTGACAGATTACTAATTTCTTAAAACTTACGGCACCTTGCAGTTTGCCGTGAAATACTGTAGGATGCGCGGTGCTCAACATCGACACCAAGGAGAGCCTTTTTGAAAGAGATTCTGCTCCTTATCTTTTCCTACCTGCTCGGTTCCGTCCCTACCGGCCTCTTATTGGCGCGGGCCTGCGGCGTCAACATCCGCGAGACCGGCTCGGGCAACATCGGGGCCACCAACGTCTACCGCAGTGCCGGTCGCAAGGTCGGCCTGCTCACCCTGGCGGGCGATTGCCTCAAAGGGGTGATCCCGGTGCTGGTCGCACGCCAGGTCGGTCTCCCCGAGGCCTGGGTCGCCGCCATCGGCCTTGCCGCCTTCCTGGGTCACGTCTACACCGTGTTCCTCGGTTTCAAGGGGGGCAAGGGGGTGGCGACCGCGCTCGGCGTCTTCCTCGCCGCGGCACCGGTTTCCCTCTTGGGGGGCGTCGCCGTCTTTGCCGGCGTCCTCTACCAGTGGCGCTACGTCTCGGCTGCCTCGATCAGCGCGGCGGCCACCATCCCGCTCTTCGTCGCCCTGGCGACCCGCCAGCCCGAGCTCATCGTGATGTCGCTCGTCATCGCGCTCATCGTCATCTTCCGGCACCACGAAAACATCGCCCGGCTGCGTGCCGGCACCGAGAGCAAGTTCAAGGCCTGACCGCTCCGGCAGCGCGACAAGGACGCAGCGGAGCTTTCGAGCGCTCACCCGCCCCCGCAGGCCGGGCAGCTGTCGTTGCGCTTCAGGGGAACCTCCCGAAAACGCAGCCTGAGCGCGTCGTAGGTGATCAGCCGCGAGGTCAAAAGCTCCCCGATCCCCACGAGGTACTTGATCGCCTCGGTCGCCTGGATCACCCCGATCACTCCCGGCAGTACCCCGAGCACCCCGGCGCGCGAGCAGGAGAGCGCCACCTCGGGCTCGGGTGGCTCCGGGAAGATGCAGCGGTAACAGGTGCTTTGCTGCGGCAAGACCGTCATGGTCTGCCCCTGGAACTTCAGGATCCCGCCGTGTGAGTAGGCCTTTCCCGCCGCGAGGCAGGCGTCGTTGATGAGGAACTTGGCGGCGAAGTTGTCGGTGGCATCCACCACGAAGTCGTAGCCCCGCACCAGGTCCGCGATGTTCTGCGCCGTTACCCACCCCTCGTGGCACTCCACCCGCACCCCCGGGTTGATCTCCAGCATGCGGTCCCGCGCCGAGGCCACCTTGGGGCGCCCGAGGTCGCCGGTACCGTGGATCACCTGGCGCTGCAGGTTGGAGAGCTCCACCCGGTCACCGTCGGCGATCCCGATGGTCCCCACCCCCGCGGCCGCCAGGTACTGGGCCACCGGCGAACCGAGCCCGCCAGCCCCGATCACCAGCACCCGCCCTCCCCTGAGACGCTCTTGTCCCGCCTCCCCGACTTCCTCAAGCATAAGATGCCGGGCGTAGCGCTCTTTGTCCTGTTCGTTGAACATGTTAGGCTCCTTCGAAGGAGCTCGAGCATAGCCTACAATCGTTGTGCTGCCTATAAAAAAAAGGCGCTTCCTCTGCGGAAACGCCTTCTCACGACTCACGGTGCTTGACGGTTGGATCAGGCCGGCTGCTGCTCGATCACCAGCGGGGCCAGGAGACGCTTCATCTTCTTCAGGGCCCCGTCCTCGATCTGGCGCACCCGCTCGCGGGAGAGCGAGAAATGGTCGGCGATCTCCTGCAGGGTCATCGGGGTGTCGGCGGTGACGCGGCGCTCGATGACGAAGCGCTCCTTCTCGTTCAGGTTCTCGAGGGCGAGCGCCACGTTTTTCTCGAGCTGCGCCGACTCCTGGTACTCGGCCAGGAGCTCTTCCTGGTTCTGGCGCTGGTCGGGCAGGCTTTCCAGGTAAGAGCCCCCCTCCCCTTCGAACATCTCGACGTCGAGGGAGAGTTCGCCGCGCAGGCGCTGTTCCATCTCCTGGGCCTCCACGTCCTTCACATCGAGCGAAAGCGCGGTGGAGTGCAGGTCGGACTCACCGGTCATGTTGATGATGGCCTGTTTGGCCTGGTTCAGTTTGAAAAAGAGCTTGCGCTGCGCCTGGGTGGTGCCGATCTTCAAGAGGCTCCAGGCCGAGATGATGTGGTTCTGGATATAGGCCCGGATCCACCAGACGGCGTAGGAGATGAGGCGCACCCCCTTGCTCGGATCGAACTTGCGCACCGCCATCATGAGGCCGATGTTCCCCTCCTGGATCAGGTCGAGCATCTTCATCCCGTAGGAGCGGTACTCGCCGGCGACCTTCACCACGAAGCGGAGGTTGGAGGTGATCAGGGTTTGGGCCGCCTCCAGGTCACCCTCGTTTCTGAAGCGCAGCGCCAGGCGCTGCTCCTCGTCCGCGCTCAAAAGCGGGAAGCGGTTTATCTCGGTGAGGTAGATGGACAGACTATCTATAGGTACCGGCATGCTGTAGTTCATCGTGTAGCATCTCCCTGTACGTGTTTGGCGTGGCCGTACCAGCGGCACGGACTTTAGCACTCTTTATACCTGAGTGCTAATAATATAACAAGTGCGCCGATAAAAATCAAGCGTCCCCGGAGGCGATAAACCTGCGTAAGAACAGGTAAGCCTTTAAAAGGCTTGCCCCTGACAGGCTGTTGTGGTAAACGGAAATGTCTACAGAAAAGCGACGCTCGGCGCCGAATAACCGGAGGTTTAGCCATATGGAAATACGGATAGTACCGCTTAGCGAGGGGGAGAAGAAAGCGAAGTTCACCGACGAGTCGAAGCTTGGTTTCGGCAAGATATTCACCGACCGGATGCTCCTGGTCGAGTGGAAGGCCGGCCAGGGTTGGGTCGACGCCCGGATCAAGAAGAACGAGCCGTTCGTTCTCGATCCGGCGGCGCTGGTCCTGCACTATGCCCAGGAGATCTTCGAGGGTCTCAAGGCCTACAAGTGGGCGGACGGCAGCATCGCCCTGTTCAGGCCCGAGATGAACGCACGCCGCTTCAACCATTCCGCGGAGCGCCTCTGCATGCCGGAGGTCCCCGAGGAGCTTTTCGTAGGAGGCATCGAACAGTTGGTGGGCCTGGAGCGCGACTGGGTCCCCAGCGCGGAAGGGACCTCGCTCTATATCCGTCCCACCATGATCGCCGTCGAGCCGGTGGTGGGGATCAAACCGTCCGATCACTACTACTTCTACGTGATCCTCTCCCCGGTGGGCGCCTACTACCCGCAGGGATTCAAGCCGGTACGCATCATGGTGGAGAGCAAGTACGTGCGCGCCACCCCGGGCGGCACCGGTGAGGCGAAGACCGGCGGCAACTACGCAAGTTCCCTCAAGGCCGGCCTCGAGGCCAAGGAAAAGGGGTTCGACCAGGTGCTCTGGCTGGACGGCGTGGAGAAGCGCTACATCGAGGAAGTGGGCGCCATGAACATGTTCTTCGTCTACGGCGACACCATCGTGACCGCCCCCCTGCAGGGGACCATCCTGCACGGCGTGACCCGCGACTCGGTACTGACCCTGGCCCGTTCGCTCGACCTCAAGGTGGAGGAGCGCCGCATCGACGTGAACGACCTGATGAAGGACATCAGGAGCGGTGCCATCACCGAGGCGTTCGGCTCCGGCACGGCAGCGGTGGTGACGCCGGTAGGTGCGCTGTGCTATAAGGAAGAGTGCCTCGAGGTCTCCGGCGGTGGCGTCGGCAAGCACACCCGGACCCTTTACGACACCCTGACCGGCATCCAGACCGGGAAGATCGCCGACACGTTCGGCTGGATCAGGAAGATCGCGTAACATTGGCGAACGCCGCGCGGCAGGGACTCCCCTGCCGCGCGGCGACGCAGGAAGGCCCATGAAGCAACCCGAAGCAATCAACCATCTTTGCCTCTCCTGCCGCCGCAGTTGCAAGCAGGACGCCAGCGTCCTCATTGCAGCCTGCCCCCGCTACTACCAGGGTCCCAACATCAAGCGCGTCGACTGGAAACAGCTCTCCCTCCTCCCCATGGCGCCGGAGAACGCTGCGCATGAACCGGCCAAGAAGAGCCGCAGCAAGCAGCGCTGACCTACCGTCTTCCTCCCTTCCCCCTCGGCACGTTTCACCACCCGGCGTCCCCTCCCTACAAACAGCGACCCAAAGCCCCGTCAGAAGCGGCGCTTTCACTTACCATTTCCCTCATTGACATTTAATACGGTTGTTTTATGTTGGTGCCGCTCATCACCTCTCTGCGGGCCGGCATATGACCAACCACACCACCCTCGAATCTCCAGATGACCACGTAACGGTCCGGACTCTCGCTACACTGATCCACGAGTTGAACATCTCGCGCCGCAACATCCGCGCCTACCCTCCGGGGCACCAGGTGATCGTGAGCGGCCTGGGCAAGGTGCTTACCACCTACGGCACCCTTACCATGCCCGCGGGAGAGATCGTCCTCGGGGTCTCCGGCGATGCGCTGCTCTGGCAGGAGGACCCGCTCGACAAGTCGAACCGTGTCTTCAGGGACTTTGCCCGCGCCCTACACGAGCGCTCCATCGCCGCGCTGACCCTGCGCCCGGGGCTTACCGGCGACGAGTTGGAGCGCTTCATCGGCATTCTGGCCACCAGTCGCGAGGAGATCTACCAGCAAGGGGGGATCGAGAGCGTCTGGGACAAAACGGGCATTGCCGCCCTGGGGATCAGGGTGGTCCGCTACGACATCTTTACCAGTACCGCCCCGGGACTTCCCGACCAGCCCCAGGGAACTGCGCAGCCGACCCTGTGGGAGCAGTTCGCCAGGGGGGCCGTGCGCGGCCTGTTCGACCAGGGGGCAGCCGGTGTCGAGGCACTGGATCCCCAACTCCTGGCGCAGGACATGAACCGCGAGTTCCTGCAAGGCGTGAACTTCGAGGCTCAGGCGCGCGAGTTTGCCGGCTACCTGGTGCGTCGCGACATCTTCGGAACCTCGCGCGGCTTCGCCGAGGATTCTGCAGCCAACCCGGCCTTCCGTGCCCTGGCGACCTTCGTCAGTTCGCTTACTCCCGCCTTGCGCCGTCAGTTCCTGAACGCCAGCTTCGACCTGAACCGGCAAGGCGCCTCCGCGGCGGCCAGCGCCCTGCTCCGCGAGCTCCCCAGGGACGTGGTCCTCGAGGTACTGGAGGAGGTGAACGCCAACCAGACCAGCGTGCCGCCGTTCATCCTGGGCATGCTGCAGCAGTTGGCTGGGCTGGGGCAGCCGGGAGCCCTCACCGGCAGCCAGGATTCCGAGCAGGCCCTCCAGGAGAAGATGCGCATCCTGCTGCGGGAACATGCGATGGAGGAATACATCCCGGAAAGCTACCAGGAGAAGCTGGGACGCATGTTGGAGCTGGAGCAGATACCACTGTTGGGAAGCGCTGGGCTGGACGGGCTATTGGAGACCATGGAGGTGGCCAGCCTGGAGAGCAGGACCGGCGACATCCTCCTTTTGCTTTTGCACGACGACGCTGCGGGCGACGCCGACCACGAGGCGCTCGCCCAGAACCTCAAGGAGATCTGCGGTTTCTTCCAGCAGACCGGCGCGTACGAGGAGTTGCTCAAGGTACTGCGCCAGCTCAAGACCCATGGCGCCCAGGGTCCCGGTCTTCTGGCCGAGATCTTCGGGGAACGTGACTTCGTCGAGGAACTCCTGGAGGGGCTGGGAGTCTGGGGCAAGGAAAAGTTCGAGGTGGTCACGCACCTGGTCCAGGAGATCGGCCCGGCCTGCATCCCCCCCCTTCTGGACCGGCTGGCGGTCGAGCAGGGCATGTCGCTGCGCCGCTTCCTGATGGATCGCCTGGTCGAGTTCGGGCCGGTCGCGGCCCCCGCACTTGCGGCACGGCTGGGCGACGGTCCCTGGTACTACCTGCGCAACCTGATCGGCGTGGTTCGGCAGTCACAGCTCACCGAGTGCGTGGAACGGCTGCGCCCCTTGGCACGGCACCGCGACGGGCGCGTGGCCCAGGAGGCGCTGCGCACCCTCTTGCAGTTCCGGGACCCCGATACCGAGACCCGCGTGATGAACGGCCTGGAGAGCCCCGATCGCGGCACCCAGCTCTTCTGCCTGGGCCTCGCGGGCAAATCGGCCGCCCCGGCCATGCTGGGCAAGCTGCACCGGCTCCTGGCCGCCCCGGGGTTCGGAGCGCGCGACTGCGAGCTGAAAAGCGCGGTGCTGCCGGCCCTGGCGGAGATCGGCACCACGGATGCGCTGCGGGTCCTGGAGGAACTCTTCGCCGCCCGCAGCCTCTTGCACCCGATCCAGCTCAACAAGCTCAAGATGGAGGCGCTGGCAACCCTGGCCCGCTACCCGGCGGCCCCCTGCCGGGCGCTGCTCAAAAGGCTCGCCCAGGGGCGCGGCAGCGTAGCGCGCCAGGCAGCGCAGCTGTTGTCGAGCCTGCCAGGGAGGCTTGCATGACCGTGACCGCCTGCAACCCGCAACAGATCATCCGGCTGCTCCTTGCGGCAAGCGCCAACGTCTCGCTCTACGGACCGCAGCACCCCCAGGTGGTTCGCCTTTTGGCCCAGCTTTGCAGCCAACTCGAGAGCGTCCTTGAGTCCGCGGAAGAACTCTCCTTCATGATGGTGGACAACGAACTGGTCATCAACCACCAGCCCCAGGATGCCTGCCTGTTCCTAAGCCGCATCGTCGAGCTGTTCAAGGCGCGCGGCATCGAGCACCTGGGAATCTCCCGCGGCATAACGCCGCCCGAGGTGGAGGAACTGGTCCAGGCCCTCTCCACGAGGCCCGGGACCGACGGCCAGCTCGCCTCCAGCGAGCATGTCAGGTTCGGCAGGCTCGAACTGCGTCTCGATGAGAACGAAGCCGACGGGTGCGGCGAGGTGGCAGGCTCCCCCGAGGCGCTGCTCCCCAAGCTGTCGGAGCAGGAGCTCGAACAGTTCAACGAGATTTACCGCGCCGTGAAGCGCCACCAGAAACTGAGGCTCGGCGGGGTCGTGGAGATGGTGAACAACCTGGTGGACGTCCTGCGCCAGGAGAGCCTGCCGCTCCTGGTACTGGCGACGCTGCGCGAAAGCGACGAATACACCTTCACCCACTCGACCAACGTCTGCATCCTCAACCTGGCCCAGGCAGCGGCCCTGGGAATCAAGGGACAGCAGCTCAAGGACATCGGCATCGCGGCCATGCTGCACGACATCGGCAAGCTCTTCATCCCCGAAGAGATCATCACCAAACCGGGTGCCCTGACCGACGCCGAGTTCAAGCTGATGCAGGAACACCCGGTCAGGGGGGCACGCTACCTGATGGAACAGACGGGCGCCCCGCGCATCGCCGCCATCGCGGCCTACGAGCACCACGCCAAGTTCGACCTGACCGGCTACCCCTCGTTCACCCCGGGCTGGCGCCTCAACCTGGGGAGCCACCTCACCATGATCTCCGACTTTTTCGATGCCACCCGAACCCGGCGCTCCTACCGGGAACCGCTGCCGCTCGACCAGATCATGAACCTGATGGGTTCCTTGGCAGGAAGTCACCTGCACCCGGACCTGACCCGGAATTTTTTCCAGCTCTTACAGCCGCTGACCCGGTCCTGAACCGTCTGTGTCCTCCCTCCCCTCCTCTGCTCCCCTCCCAGATCGTGGGAATAACTTCGTACTGTCTCCCCCCCTCCCTTGACACTGCCTCCCCCCCTGCCTATATTCCCAGCCAGGAGGCACACGCCATGATCAGACCCGAGAAGATGACCGTGAAGACCCAGGAAGCGCTGGCCACAGCCCAGGAGAAGGCCGCTGCCCTGTCCGCCGGTTCGATCGAGCCGGAACACCTGCTGTTCGCCTTGCTGGACCAGGAAGGCGGCCTGGTACCCGAACTCTTGAAAAAGATCGGCGCACCGACCGCCCAACTGCGCCAGAACCTGGAGGCGGAGTTGCAGCGTCGCCCCCAGGTCTCCGGTGCCGTGCAGGTGGGGCTCTCGCAAAGTCTGGCGCGGCTTTTGGACCAGGCGCAGAAGGAGGCGGACGCCATGCGCGACTCCTTCGTCTCCACCGAGCACCTCCTGCTCGCACTGGTCGGTGCCAAGGAGGTCCCCTGCGCGAGGCTGCTCGCGAACTTCGGGGTCACCCGTGATGCGGTGCTGAGCGCACTGAAGGCGCTCCGGGGGGACGAGGCGGTGACCGACCAGGACCCCGAACAGAAATACCAGGCGCTCGCCAAGTACGCCCGCGACCTCACCGAGCTGGCGCGCCGCGGCAAGCTCGACCCGGTGATCGGCCGCGACGACGAGATCCGCCGGGTCATCCAGGTGCTCTCGCGCCGCAGCAAGAACAACCCCGTCCTGATCGGCGAACCGGGCGTGGGGAAGACCGCCATCGTCGAGGGACTCGCCCAGCGTATCGTCTCGGGCGACGTGCCGGAGACCCTCAGGGACAAGCAGCTGTTGGCGCTCGACATGGGAGCCCTCATTGCCGGTGCCAAGTACCGCGGTGAGTTCGAGGATCGCCTGAAGGCCGTGATCAAGGAAGTGGAGAAGGCCGAAGGGAAGATCGTCCTGTTCATCGACGAGTTGCACACCCTGGTGGGTGCCGGCGCCGCCGAAGGGGCCATGGACGCCTCCAACATGCTGAAACCCGCCCTGGCCCGCGGCGAGCTGCACTGCATCGGCGCCACGACGCTCAACGAGTACAGAAAGCACATCGAGAAGGACGCCGCCCTCGAGCGCCGCTTCCAGCAGGTCTACACCGGCGAACCGAGCGTGGCCGACACCATCTCGATCCTGCGCGGCCTCAAGGAGAAGTACGAGACCTTCCACGGCATCCGGATCAAGGACAGCGCGATCATCGCCGCGGCCACCCTCTCGGACCGCTACATCACCGACCGCTTCCTGCCGGACAAGGCGATCGACCTGATCGACGAGGCGGCCTCGCGGCTCAGGATCGAGATCGACTCCAAGCCGACCGAGATCGACGAGGTGGACCGCCGCATCATCCAGCTGAAGATCGAGGAGCAGGCGCTTTTGCGTGAGAAGGACCCCCACGCCCAGGAGCGGCTCAAGAAACTCGTGGACGAGCTGGAGCAGTTGAAGGCGCAGTCGGCCAACCTGAAGAACCACTGGCAAAAGGAGAAGGATATCCTCAAGGAGCAGAGCGTCCTCAAACAGCGCATCGAGCAGTTGAAGGACGAGGCGAAGATCGCCGAGCGCGAGGGGAAACTGGCCCGCACCGCCGAGATCCGCTACGGGGAGATCCCGGCCATCGAAAAACAGGTCGTGGAGAAGACCCATCTCCTGGAGGAGATCCAGAAGGAAGGGAAGATGCTCCCCGAAGAGGTGGACGGCGAGATGGTCGCCGAGATCGTCGCCAAGTGGACCGGCATTCCGGTGAACCGGATGCTGGAGAGCGAGTCCGAGAAGCTCGTGCACATGGAAGAGCGGCTGAAAAGCCGGGTGGTGGGGCAGGACGACGCGCTCACCCTGGTGGCGAACGCGGTCCGGCGTGCCCGCAGCGGACTTTCGGACCCAAACCGCCCCATCGGCTCCTTCATCTTCCTGGGCCCCACCGGCGTCGGCAAGACCGAGACGGCGCGCGCCCTGGCCCAGTTCCTGTTCGATGACGACCAGGCCATCGTGCGCATCGACATGAGCGAATACCAGGAGAAACACACGGTGGCGCGGCTCATCGGTGCGCCTCCGGGATACGTCGGTTTCGAGGAGGGTGGCCAGCTCACCGAGGCGGTACGGCGTCGCCCCTACTGCATCGTGCTCTTCGACGAGATCGAGAAGGCGCACCCCGAGGTATTCAACGTGCTCTTGCAGGTGCTCGACGACGGCCGGCTCACCGACGGCCAGGGACGCACCGTGGACTTCAAGAACTCGGTGATCATCATGACCAGCAACCTCGGCTCGCAGTGGATCCAGCAGTACGCCACCGATTTCCCGCGCATGCAGGCGAACGTCATGGAGACCCTGAAGGAGCACTTCAAGCCGGAGTTTTTGAACCGTGTCGACGAGATCGTCATCTACCATGCCCTGCCGCTCGAGCGGATCAAGGAGATCGTGGTGATCCAGCTCGGCTCGCTCACCAAGCGGCTCGAGGAGAAGGGGATCCTGCTCGAGGTCACCGACGGGGCCCGCGAGGTGCTGGCGCAGGAGGGGTACGACCCGGCCTACGGTGCGCGTCCCTTGAAGCGCGCGCTGCAGCGCAAGATCCAGGATCCGCTCGCCCTCATGCTCCTCGCAGGGGAGTTCGTCTCCGGCGACCTGGTGCGGGTGGATGCGGCACCGGGCGGCGACGCGCTGGTCATCGAAAAGAAGCAGTAAGGGATCATCAACTGCGTTGTGAACGGGCAGGGAAACGTGCTATGCTCCGGACCTGTCGATACTCTCAGGTCCGCGGCCCGGTGCGGCGGCAACCAGCACGCAAGGAGATTAAATGAAGCGTTATTCGACCCTCATGTCGGTTCTGCTGACCCTGGCACTCCCGATCGCGGCCACCTGTGCCGACACCCCGAAAGAGCCGGAAAAGCCTGCAGCGTCCGTCGACGCGGTAAGCGACGCCTTGAAAAGCTCCAAGCAGTCCAAGATGATGGGAGCTCTCGAGGCCAATAAGGGGGGCGGTTCCAACCAGAATGCCTCGGGAAAGGTTGCCGAAACGATGAACGCCGGCGGCTACACCTATGCGAAGATCGTCAAGGACGGTAAAGAGACCTGGGTTGCCTACAACAACAGGGAAACCCGCGTCGGCGACCACCTCGAGTTCGACGGGTGCGTCGAGATGCAGAGCTTCGAGAGCAAGAGCCTGAAGCGCAAGTTCGACTCGATTCTCTTCTGCGGCGACCCCAAGGTCACCTCGACGACCACCGGCAACCAGAAGTCTCCGGGTAGTGCCGGGGCTGCGGCGAAGGCCAAGGGGAAGGTCAAGGTTGCCAAGGCAACCGGCGCCAACGCCTACACCGTCTCCGAGCTCTTTGCCAAGAGGTCGGCGCTCAACGGCAAGCAGGTCACCGTGCGGGGCCAGGTGGTGAAGAGCGCCAGCGGCATCATGAACAAGAACTGGATTCACCTGCAGGACGGCACCGGGAGCCCCAAGGAGAAGACCAACGACCTGGTGGTCACCACCACCGATGCGGTCCCGGCTGATGGCGAGGTGGTGACCGTCTCCGGCAAGGTCGCAGCCGAGAAAGACTTCGGCAGCGGCTACAAGTACAAGGTGATCCTCGAGAAGGGGACCATCAAGAAATAGCTCGATGCTCCGGCAAAAAAGGCCCCCCGCCAACGCGAGGGGCCTTTTCTTTTGGCTTGAGGAGCAATCATCACGTCCCCCCATTGAAAAAGGGGGGACAGGGGGGATTCGCCTTGGAGGTGCGCTCTCCAGTCCAGCCGTCCCCAAAATGTTAGGACATTTGTACTCGGCCGGCAAAGATGTTACCGTTGCAGGGCTGCCCGCCGGCCGGCAGGTTCGACCGCCACCAATGGCACGCACTACCGCCCCCCCCTGAGGAGACGCATGAAAACCGTCCTGATCGCCCTGTACCTCGCCCGCTTCGCAGCGGTCTGCCTGCTGCGCTACCTGAACCTCAGCCACCTCAAGCGGCATGGCACGACGGTCCCCGCAGCCTTCGCCGGCACGGTCGACACCGAGGCCCTGACCAAGGCATCCCGGTACACCTTCGAGGTGAGCCGGGTCGCCCTGTGGGAGTCGGTGTACGACGGCATCCTCCTCATCGCCTTCCTCTTCACCCCGCTCCTGCCGCGCTACGACGCCTGGATCGGCTCGCTCACCGGCTCCTTCGTACTTCAGGGACTTCTCTTTTTGCTGCTGCTCACCTGGGCGGAATCCGTTATGGAGATCCCCTTCAACCTGTACTCCACCTTCCGGGTGGAGAAGCGTTACGGCTTCAATACCACGAGCCCCGGCCTCTGGCTGAGCGACCTCCTCAAGTCGACCCTCGTCTCCTCGGCGCTCCTGGCGCTTTTGGCGAGCGCCGCGCTGCTCCTGGTGCGTCACTCCCCGCAGCTTTGGTGGCTTTGGGTCTGGGCCTTCTTCGCCCTCTTCTCCATCACCATGATGTACCTCTCTCCCGTGCTGATCGAGCCGCTCTTCTCCAAGTTCGAACCGCTGGGAGATCCGGAACTCGAGGGGGAGATCCAGCAGATGCTGGCCAAGGCGGGGCTCAAGGTCAAGGGGGTTCAGAAGATGGACGCCTCCAAGCGCAGCCTGCACTCCAACGCCTACTTCACCGGCATCGGGCGGGTAAAGCGCATCGTCCTGTTCGACACGCTCATCAACCAGATGGAGCGCCAGGAGCTTTTGGCCATCCTGGCCCATGAGGCCGGGCACTGGAAGCTGGGGCACATCCGCAAGCGCCTGGTGCTTACCGAACTAGCAGCACTCCTGGTCAGCTACCTGGTGTACCGGCTCCTGGGAAGCGGCCTGGTCCCCGGGCTCTTCGGGCTGGACGAGGCATCGTTCGTGGCGCAGGTGGTCCTGGTGAGTTTCCTGGGATCGCTCGCCCTCTTCCCGCTCACGCCCCTCTCCTCGTGGCTGTCACGAAGGGACGAGTGGGAAGCCGACCGTTTCGCAGCCGAAGTGTGCGGCACGCCCCGCGCCTTGGCCAGCGCGCTGGTAAAACTCTCCCGTGACAATTTGTCCAACCTGCATCCGCATCCCGTCTACGCCGCGTTTTACTACAGCCACCCGCCGGTGGTAGACCGGGTGGCCCGATTGCTGGAGTACGGCGACGGGAGATGACTCCCGATATCTGTCCATTGTGTCCTCCTTCTCCGCCCCTGGTAGCAGGTGCCGACGGAGGGTACGCTACCCGGCAGCGCAGTGCAACAGTTTTATTATTTTTTTATAATTTTATTTTCCAAATAGGGAAAGATTGCCCCGGCAGACGCCGCGTGGTATGTATATAGCGCCGCCAGAAACCACCTGCCGCGAGGAGAGTTCGTCTCATGCGTCTCAACATACTCATCACCGCCTCGGAAGCAGTCCCCTTCGCCAAGGAGGGTGGACTCGCCGACGTGGTGGGAATCCTCCCCAAATTCCTCAAATCCCAGGGTCACGATGTGCGGGTGGTGATGCCCCGCTACTACAAGGTCGATCGGGACAAGCACCAGTTGCGCCTTTTGCCGGGGACCCTGGTGGTGCCGATGGGGATTATCGGCGAGATGTACTGCAGCGTGTACGAAGGGCGCCTGCCCGGGAGCGAGGTCCCCATCTACTTCCTGGAGCACGAGAAGTTCTACGGACGCGACTCCCTCTACGAAGTGGACAACAAGGGGTACATCGACAACGACAACCGTTTCATCTTCCTCTCCCGTGCCAGCCTGGAACTCTGCAGGATGCTCGACTTCGCACCGGACATCGTGCATGCCCATGACTGGCACACCGCCGCGGTCCCGGTCTTCATGAATACCCTGTACCGGCACGACCACTATCTCAAGGAAGCCGCCTCGGTACTCACCATCCACAACATGCAGCACCAGGGGAGCTTCTACGAGGGGGCCATGGACGTCCTCGGTATCGGCTGGCAGCACTTCACCTACCTGGGGCTCGAGATGGACAACCAGGTGAATCTCCTCAAGGGGGGGATCTACCACGCGACCGTCATCAACACGGTGAGCGAGGGGTACGCCCGCGAGATGCAAACACCGGAGTACGGCTGGGGGCTCGAGGGGGTGGTGCGCGAGCGTTCCGGGGAACTCTGCGGCATCCTGAACGGGGTGGATTACGAGGAGTGGAACCCGGAGGTCGATACGCTCATTCCCGCCACCTACTCGGCAGGCGACCTCTCCGGAAAGGCCGTCTGCAAGCGTGAGTTGCAGCGCGCCCTGGGGCTTCCCGAGCGTGCCGAGGTACCGCTCATCGGCCTGGTCTCGCGCCTGGTGAAACAAAAGGGGATCGACGTCCTCGCCGAGGCGCTGCCGCGACTGCTCGAGATGGATGTGCAGTTCGTGCTCCTGGGCGCCGGCGAGCCCTGGGCGCATTTCTATTTCGGGGGGATGGCGGCCAACCGGCCGGACCGCTTCGCCTGCCGGATCGGCTACGATAACAAACTCGCCCACCAGATCGAGGCGGGCTGCGATTTCTTCCTGATGCCCTCGGCCTTCGAGCCGTGCGGGTTGAACCAGATGTTCAGCCTGCGTTACGGGACCATCCCCATCGTGCGCGCCACCGGCGGTCTGGACGACTCGGTGCACAACCTGGACTCCGGCAACCGCACCGGTACCGGGTTCAAGTTCTGGGCCCTCTCGGCCGGAGCACTCTTCGACACCGTCGGCTGGGCCGTGCACACCTGGTACCACGACAAGGAGATGATCGACGTCCTGCGGCAAAACGGCATGGCCGAACGCTTCACCTGGGACGAGGCAGCCAAGAAATACGACCACCTCTACCGGCACGCCCTGCAGGCGCGGCTCGGGGCGACGCGGTTTGCCGAGATCGAGAAAGCGCGCAGGGGCGAGGAGCAAGAGCAGCAGGAGGGTGAAGGGATCTGATCAGAAGTGCAGCAGCGTTCAGGACAGCTCCACAAGAAAAGGCCACCGGATCTTATCCGATGGCCTTTTTCTGTGCTATGACGAGCCAGCGGCAGCCATACAGCTCAGTATTCCTTGCATGCCACCTCATCCATGAAAAAGAAAGGCGGGAGCGGCCAACCTCGCTCCCGCCTTTTCTAGGCAGCTACCCTTTTATGTTCTCAATCAGAGCGCCTTGAACTTGTATTCGCTGGTTATGTCGTGAAACCCGCTATCTACCAGCAGAAGTTGGCTGTAGGCAAAGTCGCCCGTAGTGGCAGTGACACCTGGCCCTGCCGTGCAGTTGATGGTGAGGATCTCCCCGGCTCCGAAGGTGTGCCCCGGATTGGCGGCGATCACGACGCGAACGTAGTTCGGTCCCGAGCCTGCCGGCTTGGAGCTGGAATAGCTTCCAAACAGCGGACGCGGAAAGATGCTGCTGGTGACGTTGCTGAAAACGCCGGTAAAGACGCCCGACAGCTTGAGCACGCCAGGAGCGGTCAGCTTCGGGTTACCGGGGTCTGTTGCAACGGTTACCCCCGCCGGCAGGGCCACCGTGAACTGAACCCCCTGCAAAGGCGTGGGAGTCAGCCCCGGCCCCTGGTTGCTGGACGAGTAGATGCGGAACTTCACCGCTACTGCCTTAGACTGCACCGTAGCCCCTCCCCCTCCACCACCGCCACACCCGTAGAACAGGGCGAATGCTCCAAAAATAAAGATGCCGCCGAAAATCTTGATCGCATAGTTCATGTAGAGTCCCTCTTCACATAGGTTCTTTAGATAGGTTGGGAAACAACCTTTTGCAGCACAAGTAGGACATCGCGTACATCTATTACCGCTCTGTTGCTCCCGTCCAGGAAGATGTTACGGGTGAAACTCGGAGAAGGATCGAGGTGCAATGCGACCTTAAGGTACTCCATGGCATCGATGATGGTCACCGAACCATCGTGGGTAATATCGCCGAGTTGCAGTACTTTAAAGGTGCCGCTCAAGGTGGCGGAGTTGTGGTTGACATCTCCGGCTTGGTTCGCGGTCACGGTGACCGTATAGTCAGCCGCACTCGCTGCGACCGTAGCAGGGATCCCAAGCGTCAATGTCGGAGCCGCATAGGTTGCCGGCCCGGTCACGCTTACGCTTACCGGCAAACCTGAATTGGAGCTTGCCGTCAGGTCGAACTGCGGATCTCCCACCACCTTGTCAATTAAAGCGGTAGAGAAGCTGAGGACCTGGTCCGCCTTGGCGATGTTTGCCGTAGCGGAGACGCTGGTGCTGCCCAGGGCGTAGTTCGCAGCGTCCGCCCCTCCCAGGGTAAGCCCGGTAATGGTGACAGCCTTGCCATTACCCGCGTTGGCATCGTCGAAGTTGGCGCTGCCGCCATTCAGAGTTACCACGTCAGGTGCTATGATCCCGCCCAGTGTGCCGCGAGCAGTGATGGTGGCCGACGTGCTGCCATCATATACCTTGTTGGCGACCGTCGCACTTCCCGCCAGAACGGTAAGCGGCGCCGGGGTGATGTTGGCGGTGGTGCTCGCGGTGCTCGTGATACTGTAGTTGCCGGCTGCGGCGCCGGAGAGGCTCAGGCCGCTGAAGCTTACCGTTTTGCCGGTGCCTGCGTTCTTCGTGTCGAAAGTGCCGGTAGCGCTACCAGAAAGCGACACAACGTCGGAGCCCACCACGCCACCCAAGGTGACCGTGCCGGTGTTGAGCGTGGCGCTCCGGGTGCCGTCGTACACCTTGCTGTTCGCGGTGATGCCATTTATGGCAAGCGGTTTCGCCGTTACCGTCAGGTTGGCCGGGACGAAGGTGATGCTGTAGTTCGAACCTGCGCTCAGGGTGCCGATGCTGATGGCGTACGGGCTACCCGCCACGCTCTCGCCGCCGGCGCGTCCCAGCGCCCCGGTCAGTGCATCGCTGCCGTACAGGGTGCCGGTCGGCGTGTAGGTGAAGCTCGGGTCTGCCGAACCGTAGACCTTGCTTTGGGCGTTCGCCGTCACCGTCAGGGCTGCCGGGGTGATGTTGGCACTTGCCGAGGCGGTGCTGCTGCCGAGGGTATAGNACAACGTCGGAGCCCACCACGCCACCCAAGGTGACCGTGCCGGTGTTGAGCGTGGCGCTCCGGGTGCCGTCGTACACCTTGCTGTTCGCGGTGATGCCGTTTATGGCAAGCGGTTTCGCCGTGACCGTCAGGTTGGCCGGGACGAAGGTGATGCTGTAGTTTGAGCCTGCGCTCAGGGTGCCGATGTTGATGGCGTACGGGCTACCCGCCACGCTCTCGCCGCCGGCGCGTCCCAGTGCCCCGGTCAGTGCATCGCTGCCGTACAGGGTGCCGGTCGGCGTGTAGGTGAAGCTCGGGTCTGCCGAACCGTAGACCTTGCTTTGGGCGTTCGCCGTCACCGTCAGGGCTGCCGGGGTGATGTTGGCGCTTGCCGAGGCAGTGCTGTTTGCCAGGTTGTAGTTGCCCGCGTCCGCCCCACCCAGGGTGAGGCCGGTAATGGTAACGGCCTTGCCGGTACCCACATTGGCATCTCCGAAATTGGCGCTGCCGCCGGCCAGGGTCACCACGTCGGGGCTTAGGATTCCGCTCAGGGTCCCGCGGGTAGTGATGGT
>NZ_BLXZ01000005.1 GCF_014193675.1 Geomonas limicola | reverse complement strand
GGCCTTGAAAGCTGAGTTCAAAATCCTTGGGAAGATATTTTCCGAAGAAAAACAAAAACTCCCACCTTCCTTAACATCAGGAATAGTGGGAGTTTTTGTTTCTTTACAGGGTCACCGTTTCAACACTTTAAGCAAGGGCGTTGCCCCGGTGGGGGGCGGTTTTTCTGGTGACGCAGGGCGGAGGTCCGCGGAAAGCTCGGGCTACATGTCATCGTCCTCGTAGCTGTCCTCGTCGAAAGAATCTTCGTCTTCGCCCTCTTCCTCATCGTCGAACTCCTCGCCCAGGTACTGCTGCGGCGAGCGCTCGTCTTCTTCCTTGATTGCCTCAAACCGCTCCAGGACTTCCGGGTTCGTGCAGTAGCGGCCGTCCTTTTGACAGCAGGTGTCCAGATCGCACAGATCGAAGAGCTGGATTTCGCTGCAGAGTCGTTGCGGCTTCTGTGTTTCCATACCTTTCCCCTAAACTAGTTGCTTGTTACCGGTTATGCCACTATCGACAAAACTGCAGGACACCTTTAATAAAAGGTGCCCCGCTCGTTTCCGTCATACTACTCTTTTTACCCCGCGTTGACAAACTTCATCGCCTGCTCCACGTCGGCCTTGCAGCCGATATAGATGGGGGCGCGCTGGTCCAGCGATTCCGGGACGAGGTCCAGGATGGGGATCTGGCCGTTACTTGCCGAACCGCCGGCATGCTCGATGATGAAGGCCATCGGGTTCAGTTCGAACAGGACGCGCAGTTTTCCGTTGGGGGAGCCGTTGAGGGCGGGGTACATGAAGAGCCCCTTCCCTTTCATGAGCACCTGGTTGATATCCGGCACGAAGCCGCCCGAGTAACGCAGCTTGCACCCTTTGGCCTCGAGGTGCTGGATGAACTTTTCGGTGCCCGGGGTGTACTTGTTGCGCAGCCCACCCGGAGCGTAGATGTTCCCTTCCGGCTGCATCCTGATGTTCTCGCGGGTCAGGGTGAACTCCATGAGGTTGTTCATGGTGAACTCGTGGACGCCGTCACCTACCGTGTACACCAGCGAAACGCGCGGTCCGTACAGGATGTACATCGCGCAGACCTGGTTGCGGCCGGGCTGCAAGAGGTCGCACCCTTCGTAGATGGAAACGATGGTGCCGACCGCCAGGTTCACGTCGACCAGCGAGGAGCCGTCCAAGGGATCGTAGGCGACCGAGTAGAGCCCGTCGGCCTGTGCCTGGCACTGGTAGATCTCGTCCATCTCTTCGGAGGCGATGTTGCAGACCACACCCGAGTGGATCAGGCGCTTGCGCATGATGCGGTCGGAGAGGACGTCCAGCGCCAACTGCTCCTCGCCGTACAGGTTGGAGGTACCCGCCACGCCCAGGTCACCGGTGCGCACCGCGTTGATCACGTACTTGCTGGCCTCGGCTATCTCGCAGATAAGGTGAATGAGATTGTCGCTGATATTCTGACCGCGCAGGTGACGACGCAGATCGATCTGAAACTTGGACTGTCCGGGTGCAGTAGACATGATCCCCTCCCATCATTAAATTAAAATTATTTTACCGCCCGTAGAGTATGTCAAATCACCTGACAAATCAAGGAAAAAAAGTCCGAGCATTTCCATGAATTCCCTCTTCAATTGATTTTCATGGGTGCGTCAAGATACCTGGGTACGCAGCTGCGGCATCCGGGGCCCAAACCGGAAAAAACCCGCAGCTACCGCGGGTTGGCTAAGTTTCAGAGATGACGCGCCAAACTACCGGACAGTAGCAGGCGGTGCGCAACGACTCCGTCCCACGTCCGGCAATCGGCGCAAAAAAGAGAGGGTCGTACCAGGCACGACCCTCTCAGATTTATTGCATTTCATTTATGAAAGAACCGCCGCTGGCAGCAGAGCCGGAGGGACGGCGGTCAGCCGTGAACTGGCAAGGTGAAGCGGCACACGCGATGCCGTTCCACCCTGCCGTTTCGTCTTAGGCGACCCAGTCGTCGTCCTCCTCGACCGGGGCGAAGCCGCGGCGCATGGTGTTCTCGGTGACCACGCGCGGATCCATGAAGTGCAAGAGGTAGTCGGGACCGCCCGCCTTGGTGCCGACGCCGGACATCGCGGAGCCGCCGAAGGGCTGACGGCCGACCAGGGCGCCGGTGTTGTTGCGGTTCAGGTACAGGTTGCCGACCCGGAATTCGCGGCGCGCCTGGGCCAGGTGCTCGGGGCTCCTGGAGAAGACGCCGCCGGTCAGGGCGAACTGGGTAGAGTTAGCCCACTCGATCGCCTGGTCGAAGTCTTTCGCGCGCATCACAGCCAGCACCGGTCCGAAGATCTCCTCCTGAGCCAGGCGGTGCTCCGGCTTGATGCCGCCGATGATGGTCATTGGCACAAAGTACCCCTCGGAAGGCACCTTGCTCTCGTAGAGGACGTGCCCTTCCTTCTTGCCGATCTCGACGTACTCGAGGATGGTCTTCATGGCCTTGTCGTCAGCCACGGCACCCATGTAGTTGGCCGGGTCCTCGGAGGGGCCGACCAGGGTTGCCTTGGCCATGGAGGTGAGGCGCTCGATGAACTTGTCGTACACGGCATCCAGGACGATGACGCGGGAGCAGGCCGAGCACTTCTGCCCCTGGAAGCCGAAGGCGGAGTAGAGCACATGCGGTACCGCTTCGTCCAGATCGGCGTCGTCGTCGATGATGATGGCGTTCTTGCCACCCATCTCGCAGACGATCTTCTTGACGTTGCGTTGGCCCGGGTAGACCTTGGCAGCGCGGTCGATGATCCTGAGGCCGATCTCCATGGAACCGGTGAAGGCGATCAGGCTGACATCCGGGCTGTCCACCAGGAAGTCGCCCATTACCGAGCCACGGCCCGGGGTGTAGTTGAAGACGCCAGCGGGGAGACCCGCTTCGCGGAAGATCTCGACCATGTGGTAGCCGATCACCGAGGTAATGCCGGAGGGCTTGAACACCACGCAGTTACCGGCCACGATGGCAGCCGATGCCATCCCCAGGCCGATGGCCAGCGGGAAGTTCCAGGGAGCGATGACCGCGGCCACCCCCTTGGGCTCGTAGAAGTAGTGGTTCAATTCGCCCGGGGCGTTGCCCACGCGCTTGGGCTTACCGAGCTTGATCATTTCACGGGCATAGTACTCGAGGAAGTCGATCGCTTCGGTGACGTCGGCGTAGGCCTGGTCCCACTGCTTGCCGATCTCGAGCACCTGCCAGGCGGAGAGCTCGAACGCGCGGCGGCGCGCGACGGCGGCGGCCTTGATCAGGTACTGGGCGCGGTCGGCAGGAGTGGTGTCGCGCCAGGCCGGGAAGGCGCTCTTGGCGGCGGCGATGGCGTCACCCACTTCCTTGGTGCCTGCCTGGCAGATCACGCCGACCACCTCGGAGGGCTTGGCCGGGTTCACGCTGGGGATGGTGTCGGCGGTCTTCACTTCCTTGCCACCGATGAACAGCGGGTAGTTCTTGCCCAATTGCGCGCGCACCGCGGCGATCTGCTTCGGGAACTCCGCACGGTGGTCGGCGCGGGTGAAGTCGACCATCGCCTCGTTGTAGAACGGCTTGAGCCCCCCCGGGCCCTTCTCTTCCGTTTTCTGCTTGGCGGCGCGTGCCGCCTTCTCGCGCTCTACGGTGAGGTTCGGGTCTTCCAGCAGTTTCTCGATCTGGGCGTCCTCGGCGAAGCTCTGACGCAGGAAGGACTCGTTCGCGGTGTTCTCCAGCAGGCGGCGCACCAGGTAGCCCATGCCCGGGACCATGTCGCCGTACGGGCAGTAGAGGCGGATGCGGCCGGCTACCTTCAGGATCCCCTTGCGCACCGGCTCGGCCATGCCGTAGAGCACCTGGAACTCGTAGCGGTCCTCGGTGACGTTCAGCTCGCGGGCCATTTCCATGACGGCCGAGATGGTGCGGATGTTGTGCGAGGCGCAGGCGAAGTGGCAGATGTCGGCGTTCTCAAGAATCATACGGGCCTGGCGCTCGTAAGCGGCGTCAGACTCGGCCTTGATGGTCCAGACCGGGATCTTCCAGTCGTTCTGCTTGGCCTTGACAGTCTCGTAGTCCCAGTAGGCGCCCTTCACGAGGCGGATGGAGATCTTCACCTTGTTGTCACGGGACCACTTGAGCAGAGCCGGCAGGTCCTGGTCGGTGTCTACCAGGTAGGCCTGCAGTACGATTCCCAGCTGGTCGTAGTTCGGGTACTCAAGCTTGAGCCGTTTGTACACCTCGAGGATGATGTCCTTGTGGCGGTAGGACTCCATGTCGATGCACAGGAAGCCGTCCAGCTCGATGACCTTCTTGGCGATGATGCGTACCCTTTTCAGGATCGCTTCGACGGACCCTTCGAAGTCCTGCGGGTTAGCCAGGCAGAAAAGAGCGGTCGGCTTGATGGCGACGTTGACCTTGGGAGCGTGCCCCCAGTCGAGGTTGGCGTTGCCGTAGTTCCCCAGCGGCTTCCAGTCCTGGTACTGGCTCTTCAGCGAGTCGAGCAGTTCCAGGTAGGTGTTCATGTAGAGGTCTGCCTCGTGCTCGGAAAGGGTTGCCTCGCCAAGGACGTCGACAACAAAGGCGAAGCCGTCTTTACGGAGCTTCTCCATGTTCTTGATGGCTTCCTTGGTGTTCTCGCCGACCACGAACTGGCGGGCCATCTCCTGGATGTTGGTGGTGAGGACCTTGTTGAGCACGGCACCGCCGAAGGAGCCGAGCATGCCGGCCACTTTCGCACCGGTGGAGAGGACCGGCGGCATGTCCTTCTCTTCGCCGAAGTATTCGCGGATGTGGTCGGTGAGGAGCTTGCCGGTGGTCAGAGAGGGGAAAACGTCAACGAACCGGAACATCTGGATCTTGAAGGTTTCGTTCTTCATACTCCAGTCCATCACCTTGCCCATCCAGGCTCCCTTGTTGAAGAGGGACGGCTTCTCGCCGGAGATGGTGGAGAAGAACTCCTTGCCACGTGCTACGACCTTGTTGTTCAATTCACTGTTCATCAAAAGCTCCTTGTCCTATGGTTTGCCACGAGGTGCACTAAATTGATAACCAGGGGATATCTTAGCACAAGGCATGCCACGACGAGGAAGCGGCGACGACAGTTCCCCTCACGGGGCGGTTTCCAGCGATACGTATACGGGATTTCAGCTAGTTAGCGAATCGATGAAATAATGAGGGGTAGACGCGCTCGTGCGCATCTGAAGGGATTACCGGAATTTCCGGGAAAAGGCTATGCATTTGCGCATAACGGCAGTGACTCAGGCTCCCCCGAGGCCGTGCCGCTTCAACTTGCGGGCGACGGTTGACTGGTTCACCCCCAGCGCGTCAGCCATTTTCACCTGACTGCCGTACTTGACCAGGGCCTTTTGCAGTACCGCACGTTCGACACTGTCCAGGGTCTCCTGGAGCGTCATCTCTTCTGGCCAGACCGCGTTGGGGCCCGGGGGGGCACTGCCGCCGGCGGCGATCTCGGCCGGGAGGTCCTTGAGATCGATCAGGTTCCCTTCGGTCATCACCACCAGTCGCTCACAGATATTCATGAGTTGGCGCACGTTGCCCGGATAATCGTAGGAAAGGAGGGCGTCCTGTGCGGCGCGGGTCAGGCGTTTGTGGATGGAGTCGCGCTCGCCGAAGAGGTCCATGTAGTGCCGGATCAGCGGCAGGATACAGTCCTTGCGGTCGCGCAGGGCCGGGACGTGGATCGGGATCACGTTGAGGCGGTAGTACAGATCGAGCCGGAAGCTCCCCTGCTTGACCATCTCCTCGAGGTTACGGTGCGTCGCGGCGAGGATCCTTACGTCCAGGTGCCGCGCCTTGGTCCCGCCCAGGCGGATCACCCGGCCGTTTTCCAGGAAGCGCAACAGCTTCACCTGGGCCGCCGGTGGCAGTTCGGCGATCTCGTCCAGGAACAGGATGCCGCCGTCGGCAAGCTCCAGGTAACCAGGTTTGCCTCCTGACTGCGCGCCGGTAAAGGCCCCCTTCTCGTAGCCGAACAGTTCGGATTCGATGAGGGATTCCGGGATGGCGCCGCAGTTGATCTCGATGAGCGGCTTTTCGGCGCGGCTCGAGTTCTTCTGGATCAAGTCGGCGATGAGCCCCTTCCCTACTCCGGATTCCCCGAGGATCAGCACCGTCGAGTTCACGGCACTCACCTTGAGCGCCTGGCGCAGCGCCTTCAGCATGGCCGGGCTCCGGGCAATGACCCGACGCGACTCCAGGTCCGCCTGGCGCATCTCCAGCATGTGGCTACGGAACTGGTCGCGGATGGCCTCCTGCTCCTCCAGTTCACGCTGCAAGTTGTCGATTTCCGTGATATCCCGCTCGCTCACCACCACGCGGATCACCTGGCCGTTCTCGTCCAACACCGGGGTGCCGGTGGAGATCAACTTGCGCCCTTCCCTATTTTGCAACTGGCTCACCACGGTTCGGGAGGTAAGGGCCTCGAGCGCGGCGGAGCGGTCGATAAAGCCCTGTTCCAGCAACTCCCGCATGTTTTTGCCGACCACCTCGCCGGCGCGGATGTTGTTGATGCGCTCGGAGGCCGGGTTGATACGGATCACCCGTGCCTCGGCGTCGCAGATCCACAGCCCGTCAGAGGAAGAGTCGATGATGGCATCAAGTTCGCGGGTCTGTTCCTGAAAGGCCCGCATCTGACGGGCAAGTTCCTCGACGGTAAGCGAATTTGAGTCGTTGTTCAGCTGATCGGCCATGCGCAAAAACCTCAGGTGAGTTTACCAGCCGCCTCATTATGCACAAATGCATGGGTTATGCAAGAGGGGATAGTTGCAGGCGGGAGAAAAGCGTCGCCGGGTTAACTTGTCGAGCGGGCACGGTGAAACCAGAGGAAAGAGGCGGCAGAACAACCCGACGGATCGACGGTTACACCGCTTTTCCCCTGACGCTGCGGTAGGCGTTGAAGGAGTACAGGGCGAGGCCGCACCAGATGAAGGAAAAGCTCACCAGGTGGGCGTGGGTGAAGGTCTCCCCGTAGGCAAGGACCGCCAGGAGGAAATGCAGGGTCGGCGTGATGTACTGCAGGAATCCGACGGTGGCCAGGCGCAGCCGCTTGGTGGCCCCGATGAAGAGGAGCAGCGGCACTGCGGTGACTACACCGGACAGCGAGATGAGCAGGTCGAGCCGGGAGGAACCCGAGAGAAATGCGGCGCTCCCGCTTTCATGCAACCGGAACAGGTAGGCGAAGGCGATCGGCGCCAACAGCAGGGTTTCGACGGTGAGCCCTACCAGCGGATCGACCTTGAGGGATTTACGGATCAGCCCGTAGAGTCCGAAGGAAGCGGCCAGAAGCAGCGAGATCCAGGGCATCACCCCGAAGGAGACGGCGAGATAGACCACGCCGACGGCCGCCAGCACGATGCTCAGCCACTGCACCCGCACCAGGCGCTCTTTCAGGAAGAGGAAGCCGAGCAGTACGCTCACCAGGGGATTTATGAAGTAGCCGAGACTGGACTGCAGCACCTCGCCCGCGTTGATGGCATAGATGAAAACCAACCAGTTGGCGGCGATGAGCAGGGTGGAGAGGCAGAGGACGGCAAGGGATTTGGGCCTGGCGAACAGTTGCAGCATGTCGCGCCAGGCCCCTTTGCCAAGAACCAGGATGAGTAAAAATGCCAGGGACCAGCAGATGCGGTGCGAGACCATCTCGAGCGGCGCCACGACGTGCACCGATTTGAAGTAGACCGGGAAGAATCCCCAGCAGAGGTAGGCCGCCAATCCGAAAAAAACTCCCTGGCGCTGCGCCGCCTCCCCTCCTGCCCTACTCTCCCCGCTCTCGACAGCCTCTGACACGACACCTCCTAGATGATCTTCAATCCGCGCAGCAGGATGACCAGGATGGTCACCGGTGCCACGTAACGCACAATGAACAGGAATATAGAGATTACGGCCGAATTATGCAAGGCTCCATCGTTGGTCAATACCGCGACGACCTTCTCCTTGCCCCAGACCCATCCGACGAAGATGCAGATGAACAGGCCACCCAGCGGCATCAGCAGGTTCGACGTGATGAAGTCGTAGAGATCGAACATGGTCATCCCGAAGACTTTGAAGTTCGCCAGGAGGCTGTTGGAGAGTGCTGCGGTGGAACCGATCAGCGCGAGGAGCACCACGGTGAGGATGGTGGCCTTGACCCGCGAGACGCCGAAGCGCTGGTGCAGGTAGGCAACCGGGACCTCCATGATGGAGAGCATGGCGCCGGTAGCGGCGATGGCGCCCAGCACGAAGAAGGCTACGACGAAGACGCTACCAAAGGGCATCTGGGAGAAAACCGCCGGAATGGTGATGAAGAGCAGCGAGGGGCCTGCTTCCGGCTTGAAACCGTAGGTAAAGACGGCCGGGAAGATGGCGATGCCGGCCAGGATGGAAACGGTGAGATCGGCGAGCATGACGCGCACGGCGGTCATCGGGATGTTCTGGTCGTCCCTGAAGTAGCTGCCGTAGGTGATCATGGTCCCCATGCCGACGGAGAGCTTGAAGAAGGCAAGCCCCATGGCGGTCAAAACGACAGCGCCGGTGACCTTGGAGAAGTCCGGGTGAAACAGGAAGTTGAGACCTGCGGCAGCACCGGGGAGGGTCAGGTTCCTGATGCCGATGATGACCAGGATCAGGAAGAGCACCGGCATGAGCTTCTTGGTGGTGCTTTCGATCCCTTTGGAAACACCCAGGATGATGATAATGCCCACGTAGACCAGAACCACGCACTGCCACAGGATGGACTGGTACGGGTCGGTGATCAGCCTCTCGAAAGCGGCACCGGTCACCTTGGGGTCACTGGAGAGGATGTTGCCGGAGAGTGCCTTGAAGACGTAGGCTACCACCCAGCCGGCCACTTCGGTGTAAAACGCGAGGATCAGGAAGGCGGAGACGACACCGGCGGCACCGATAAGCGCCCAGGATTCCCGCTTCGGGTAGAGCACACGGAACGTGGTGAGGGCGTCGGACTTGGAGCGCCTCCCCAGCAGCAGCTCGGAAATCATGACCGGGAGTCCGGCCATGAGCGTCGAGAGGAGGTAGATGATGATGAAAGCCGCCCCGCCGTTCAACCCGGTCAAGGCCGGGAACTTCCAGATGTTGCCCAGGCCCACTGCCGAGCCGAGGGTCGCGGCGATGACGCCAAGACCGGTGGTGAAGGTGTCGCGTTTTACCTTGGTAGTTTCCATGTGCAGGTACGTCCTTTTCTAAGGCAGAATGTCTCCTGGTTGGAGAGTGAATAACGTAAACAAAAGTCTGTTCTTATCAAACAAAACACATAAACGGGGGCGCAACGCGGCCCGCTCCCGAGGGACTTGACCGAGTGCCACCAACCTGGAACCAAGAAAGCGTCCCCTGGCGCGTTCCCACCTAGGTGCGTGGGAACCATGAAGGAACAGCCGCCTAGGCTTTTCTGATGGTAACCACCTCTCCGGAGGTGATCTGGCAGAGCTGCTTAGGTGTCAGCGAAAACAGGGCATTGGGAGTACCGGCCGCCGCCCAGATCTCGGCATACTGCAAGAGGTCCTCGTCGATGAAGGTCTTCAGCGGCACGGGATGCCCCACCGGCGGCACCCCACCGATGGCAAAACCGGTCTGCTCGCGGGCGAAGTCGGCGTCCGCCTTCTCGATCTTTTCCCCGACCAACCGGGCCAAGGCCTTCTCGTCCACGCGGTTGGCGCCGCTGGCCACCACGAAAACGGCAGCGCCACTGACCTTTGCGCGAAACACCAGCGACTTGACGATCTGGCCGACGTTGCAGCCAACGGCCTGGGCGGCATCCTGGGCGGTACGGGTACTTTCGGTGAGTTCCTTCACCTGCAGATCAAGCCCGAACCCGGCCAGGGCCTGCTGCACCTTGAGAGCACTGGGGCTAAGAATAGTGGTCATGCATCCCTCCGAAGTAGCGTTTTCCTAAACTGACAACGAAACCTTCTCGAAGCGCCCCCTCCCCCCTTCGGGAGTGGGTAACACGGTCTCAACCGCCGCTGCGCGCCGTTGCCCGGGTGAAGAGATACAACCCGGTGAAGATGAGCGCTCCGCCACCGATCTGGCGCAGCGTCGGGTTCTCCCCGAGAAACACGGCCGCCCAAAGAATCGCCCCCAGCGGTTCGCCGAGGATGCTCACCGAGACCACCGAGGCCTGCACGTAGCGCAGTACCCAGTTGAACACGGTATGCCCAAGGACCGTACAGACCAGGGCAAGCGCCGCGAAGATCAGCCAATCCTGCCCCGGATACGGGTAGAAGGGAAGCTCGGCAACCAGCGCACTCCCGGCAAGGGCAACAGCACTGACACCGTAGGTTACAAAGGTGTACCCGGAAATCTCGACATCGCCGCGCAACCTGCGCCCGAGGAGCATGTACCCTGCCACCATCACCGCCGAGAAGAGCGCCAGCAGATCCCCGAGAAACGCTAGTTCGCCGACCTGGAAGTCGGTAGCGCCGATGACCAGGCTCCCCAGCATGGCGAGAAAGCCGCCCCACAAGGCCACGCGCGGCACCCGTTCCTTGAAGAACAGGAACGAGCCGAGCACCACGAAGAGCGGCTGGGTGGTGACCAGGACCACGGAGCTGGCGATGGAGGTGTATTTGAGGGAGGTGAACCAGGTGACGAAATGCAGGGCCAGGAAGATGCCGCTACCAGCTGCCAGCGCTACCTGACGGCCGGTCATCTTCTTCAGGGCGACCGCGCCGCCGTACAGAGTAAAGGGCGCAAGGATGCAGAAGGTGAAGATCAGCCGGTAGGCCGCAATGATGAGCGGAGGGGCCGTGGCGAGCCGCACGAAGATGGAGGAGAAGGAAACAGCAAAAACCCCTACCAGGATGGCCAGGTAGGGGTTTATCCAGGGTTTGCTTGTCGCTACTGCGGGCACGCTACTCTCCCAGGTACGCCTTTCTTACCTCGGGGCTGCGGGCGAGTTCCTTGGCGTCGCCCTGCATGACAACTTCACCGGTCTCAAGTACGTAGGCGCGGTGCGCGATGGAGAGCGCCATGTTGGCGTTCTGCTCGACCAGGAGGATGGTGGTGCCGCTTTTGTTGATCTCCTGGATGATCTGGAAGATCTGCTCCACCAGCATCGGGGCGAGACCCATGGAGGGCTCGTCCAGAAGCAGCAGTTTCGGACGGCTCATCAGCGCGCGCCCCATAGCAAGCATCTGCTGCTCTCCGCCGGAGAGGGTCTTGGCGGGCTGCTTCTTGCGCTCGTTCAGGCGCGGGAAACGCTGGAAGATTTTCTCGATGTCCGCGGCGATCTCGGCCTTGTCGGACCGGGTATAGGCGCCCATCTCCAGGTTCTCGAGCACGCTCATCTTGGCGAAGACGCGACGCCCTTCAGGGACCTGGGAGATACCTACCTTCACGATATCGTGCGGCGGGGTCTTGGTGATGTCCTTCCCTTCGTAGCTAATCTTGCCGGATACCGAGGGAACGATGTTCGAGATGGTGTTGAGGATGGTGGTCTTGCCGGCGCCGTTGGCACCGATCAGCGCCACGATCTCGCCGGTGTTGATCTCGAAGGAGACATTCTGCAACGCCTTGATGGCGCCGTAGTTCACGTAGACATTTTCAACCTTAAGCATCGGCAGCAGCTCCTTTACCGAGGTAGGCCTCGATGACCTTCGGATTGGCCCGGATTTCTTCCGGAGTCCCTTCCGCGATCTTCACGCCGTAGTCCAGGACGTGGATCCGGTCCGAGATACCCATGACGAATTTCATGTCGTGCTCGACCAGGAAGACGGTGACGCCGGTCTTGCTGATGGCCTGCACCATCTCGGAGAGCACCTGCTTTTCCTGCGGGTTCATGCCGGCAGCCGGCTCGTCCAACAGGATGATCTGCGGTTCGATGGCCAGCGCACGGGCGATCTCGAGGCGGCGCTGCTCGCCGTACGGGAGGTTGCCAGCGAGCTCGTAGGCCTTGTAGGTCAGGTCGACCTGCTTCAGGCACCTGATGGCCAGGTCGTGCAGCTTGCCTTCCTCGCGACGCACCCAGGGCATGAACTTGAGGCAGGCACCGGTCAGGTCCTGGCTGCCACGGGTGTGCGCACCGATCAGCACGTTCTCAAGCACGGTCAGCTGGCTGAACAGCCTGATGTTCTGGAAGGTACGGCCGATGCCGCCGGCGGCAATCAGGTTCGGAGCCTTGCCGGAGATGGTCTCGCCGTTGAAGGTGATGGTCCCCTCGGTCGGCTTGTAGATCCCGGTGATCAGGTTGAACATGGTGCTCTTGCCTGCACCGTTGGGGCCGATCAGCGCGACGATGGTCCCCTTGTCTACCGACAGGTTAACCTTATCGACGGCCACCAGGCCGCCGAAGCGGATGGTGACGTCTTCGAGTTTAAGAATAGACATGCTGGCTCTCGCTATCGTGAAGTATTAAGTAGTAGATTTCTCTTTAAAGGCAACCCCGGCCGGTTTCTTGCCAACCGCGCGCAGCAGGAGGTCCATGACGTTCACCCCGCCCATCAGGCCGTTGGGGCGGAACACCATCAGGAACACCAGGAGGGCGCCGTAGACCAGCATGCGGTACTGGGACATGAAGCGCAGGAACTCGGGGGCGCTGGCGAGCACCGCGGAGCCGAAGACGGTACCCGGGACGCTCCCCAGGCCGCCCAGCACCACCATGCTGAGGATATCCACCGACTTGAGGAAACCGAAGTCGGAAGGGTTGATGTAGCTCAGGAAGTGGGCATAGAGACCACCGCCGACGCCGGCCATGAAGGAGCCCAGCGCGAATGCCTGGATCTTGTAGCGGGTCAGGTTGATCCCCATCGCCTCGGCTGCGATCTCGTCCTCACGGATCGCCTTCAACGCGCGCCCGAAGCGGGAGGTCTGCACGAAGCTGACCAGCACGACGGAGAGAACGGCGACTAGAAAGACCCAGATCGGCACCGGGATATCGGTCTTGGCGTTCTGAACCGTGAGCCCGAGCGCCTTGTTGGACGGCTCGAAGTTCAGGAAGAAGACCTTGACGATCTCGGCGAAGCCCAGGGTGCAGATGGCCAGGTAGTCGCCGGTCAGTCGCAGGATCGGGAAACCGATGATGGCCGCGATCACCGCGGTGATCACCCCGGTAAGGATCAGGTTCGGACCGAAGGCCAGCCCCAACTTGTTGGTGATCAGCGCACTGGCAAAGGCGCCGATGCTCATGAAGGCCGCGTGTCCCAGGGAAAGCTGTCCGGTAAGGCCGACGATCACGTTGAGTCCCAATGCCAGGACGATCGCGATCCCGATGTTCACCAGGATCTGCAGCAGATAGGGGTCAAATCCGGCGAGAAAGCTCTGTAAAATAGCACCCATTGAATCTACACCTTCTTCGTTATTTTTTGTCCCAAGAGGCCGGTAGGCTTCAAGAGGAGCACGAGCACCAGGATCGAGAACGCGATGGCGTCACGGTAGGAAGAGTAGCCGATCGCCACACCGAAGACTTCGGAGACGCCGAGCAAGAGGCCGCCCAGCATCGCGCCGGGGATGGAGCCGATACCGCCCAGAACTGCAGCGGCGAAGGCCTTGAGGCCAGCCATGAGGCCCATGTTGAAGGAGACCGCGTTAAACAGCACGCCTACCAGCACCCCACCGGCGGCTGCCAGGGCGGAGCCGAGGGCGAAGGTAAAGGAGATGACGCGGTTTACGTTGATGCCCATGAGAGCGGAGGTGTTGTAGTCCTCGGAGGTGGCGCGCATTGCTTTGCCGATCTTGGTCTTCTGGACGATGAACTCGAGCGCCAACATGAGCAGCGCGGAGACGCCGATGATGACCAGCTGCAGGGTGGAGACATCGGCGTTGCCGATGTGCAACTGGGTGACCGGGAAGGCGTTGTCCGGGAAGCCTTTGGCATCCGCGCCAAAGACCATGAGGGCCAGCGAGGAGAGGAAGATCGAGACGCCGATGGCGGAAATCAGTGCCGACAGGCGGGAAGACTTGCGCAGCGCCCGGTAGGCAATCAGTTCCACCACCACTCCCAGTACCATGCAGAACACCATGGCACCGATGATGGCGAAAAAGATATTTACCTTGACGACGGATATCAGCAGCAGGCCGATGAAGGCCCCTACCATGAAGATCTCGCCGTGGGCAAAGTTGATCAGCGTGATGATGCCGTAGACCATGGTGTAGCCCAGTGCAATCAGTGAATACACGCTGCCGAGGGCTATTCCATTGATAAGCTGTTGCAGGAACATGTCGACTTCCTTCGGACTATAGGATTTTACAAATCAGAAGACTTCAAGGGATGAAGAGGCGCTCAGAAGATTCATTCCATAAAAGTATTCATTGCATTGCGGAGAAGAAACAATAAAACAAGGATACGTCGCAGCTGTATACCATAAAACACGCTAAGCATGCAAGCTTTTGGTGATTTTGTGTATACAGCACATACTGTACGGTCTGTTTGGAAATAAAACACCGAAACAGCGAACAGCACCCTGCAGCAGAAGACCTCTATAGGTACAGTTGGTGATATCGGTATAACGTCTACAGCCGCGCCACTTTACACTACGAGATGCAGTTTAGTAAAGTTAAACTTTTGATTGGCTTGAAATTTTTCCCTATCAACCTAAAGCATTTCTAAGCAAATCGGTTGCGGATCAAGGGATATAACAATGAAGTTATCTGTACCCTGATTACGCTGTTTCTGATGGTCCACCAGCCGAGAGGAGACTATCGGCAGCAGCCATGCCCAAACAGTGGTTCACCCCCCTCCCCTGCCGTTTTAAAACACCCGCTCCAAAAGCAAAAAAAAAACGGCCCCGCGAGTTGCGGGGCCGTTCGGGTACTGCCAGTGTCAAGCAATTAGTCCATCTTGACGGGTACTTTTGCCTTCAGGACGAACTTGCCGTCCTTCACGTAGAGCAGGCTCAGCGGCGATTTGATCGGCTCGCGGTTAGCCTGCATGCTGATGGTACCGGAAACGCCTGCGAAGCCCTTGGTTTTGGCCAGGGTGTCTTTGAAGGCTTTCGGGTCGATGCTGTTAGCACGCTTCATAGCGTCGGCGAGCAGCATCACGGCGTCGTAGCCCTGGGCGTCGAACAGGCCCGGCAGTTCGCCGTTGTGCTTGGCTTTGAAGCTCTCGATGAACTTGGCGGTCTCCGGGGTAGCCTGCTCGGTGGAGAAGCCCAGAGCGGACATGGAGCCTTCCACTGCCTGGCCGCCCAGTTCGATGAACTTCGGCGAGAAGAGGCCGTCGCCGCCGAACATCGGAGCCTTGAGGCCCTGTTTGCGGGCTTCTTTCATGATCAGAGCGCCTTCGGTGTAGTAACCGGAGAACAGGATGACGTCCGGCTTCTTGCCCTTGATGTTGGTGATCTGGGCGGAGAAGTCCTTGTCGCCGTCTTTGACTTTCTCGTCAGCAACGATGGAGATCTCGGGCACCTTCTTGGCGGCATCGCGGAAGGTCTGGGAGAGACCGACCGAGTAGTCGTTGTTGTCGGAGGTGATGATGGCAACTTTCTTGAACTTAAGGTCTTTCGCGAAGAACTCGATGCAGGCCGGGATGGCGATGGAGTCGAGCAGGGTGTCGCGGAAGATGTAGTCGCCGATCTCGACAACGCCCGGGCCGGTAGCGCCAGCGGAGAGCAGCACCACGCCTGCCTTCTGGGCAACCGGAGCAGCAACCTTGGTGATGCCGGTGGTCGGGTCGCCAACGATGGCTACAACCTTGTCGCGGGATACGAACTTCTGGGTTACCGAAGCGCCTTCCTGCTTGTCGCCACGGTCGTCAGCTTCAACGATCTCGATCTTCTTGCCGAGCACGCCACCGGCTGCGTTGATCTCTTCGGCAGCCATCTTCATGCCTTCCAGGGTCGGCTTGCCGAACATGGCGACGTCGCCGGTAAGGGCGCCCAGGAAGCCGATTTTCACGGTGTCACCAGCCGCAGCGGCCGGAGCGGCAGCCTCTTTCGAAGCCTCTTCCTTCTTCTTGCAGCCGAACACGCCGACTGCCAGCATCGCGACCAGCAGCAATGCACTCATCTTCTTAAAGCTCATGCAGACTACCTCCTCTTGATTGATTGGATCACATGAATTGTCAACGGGGCTAACTAACTACATAAAACCGTTACTGTCAAGCGCAAACAAGCGTTTTGCAGATCCTGTTTACAAAAAACCCGCCTCTCCGGGTGGTGCAGGAGAGGCGGGTCGCGTCAACTAGAATGCGAAGTTGGCGAGGACTTTGACGTCGTACGGGTTGTCTGCGTCAAGACCTTTGAAGTAGTCGCCGAGGAAGAGGTAGCCAGCGCGCACACCGATGGTGGTGTTGGCGTTGAGCTTGTAGTTGGACTCGACGTTAACCTCGGTGCCGAGGTAGTCGCTGGTGCCGCGCTTGTTCACGTTGTTGGCAACGGCGGCGAAGCCGGCGTTGATGCTCGAGGTGATCTTGTCGGTGCAGGCGTGGTCATAGCCGACCGAACCCATGATGACGCCCTGGTTGACGTTGTTGGCGTCATACACGATAGCGGTATCGATGGTCTTGGCGTTCTTGTCGCGGTTCAGCATGATCATTTCGGCATCGTAGAAGCCGCCGCCCTCGGTGCCGCCAGCGCCACCCGGGTTGTAGAAGGCATCTTTGCCGCCGGAGACGTAGAGGAACTCGGAACGCAGGGTGCCGCCGAGCAGGGCCATTTTGCCGCCCAGGTTAAGAGCGTAGCCTTTGGCATCTACAGTTTTGGAGAGATCGCCGAACTGCTTCAGAGCGAAGCCGGTCAGGGTGACCGGGCCGACCACACCTTCGAAGTTAAGGCCGAGGTTATGGATCTTGGCATCGTTATTGGGGACCGCAGTAATGGTCACGTCGGCCGGGTCAAAAATCTTGGTACCGTTGGAGGTATACCCGATCGGAGTAGCATTGGCTGCGACGGTCACCTGGTCGGGGTTGGTGCGGTGGTCGCCGATGTAGTAGTAAGCACCGCCGACTTTGAACTCCTTGTTGACGTTGTACTTGGCGTCGAGGGAGATCATGTCGTAGGCGTTTTTGCCCAGGGTAGCGCCGTTGTCGCCGAAGCGGAAGAAGCCGGCTGCCACGCTGGCGTTAGCATAGTCTTTGGAGAACAGAAGACCGGCCATGTCGGCGTCGAACAGGATCCCTTTGAAGGAGTCGTTGTAGGGCATCATACCGATTTTGGCAGAGAGTGCCGGGTAGTTCAGCTCGAGGAAGACGTTCTTGGTCTCCATCTGCACAGAGTCGGCACCGATTGCACCGCCCTGGTTACGGCCGGTGGAGTAGGAGCTATTGCCCCAGAAGGTGTAGTCGAGTTCGAACTTGGTGTTCAACTTGACCTGGTCGCTCACCTTGGCGGTGTAGCCCAGGCGTGCACGCTGCACGAAGTAGTTCTCGGTCGGAGCGCTCTTCTGGATCCCCTGCAGGGTGTTGCCGCCGTCGTTACCGGCCGCGCTGAAGTTGGACAGGTCGTAGTAGGCGGTGAAGGAGCCGTGGAACTCGTTCTCCAGGGCGAAGGCGGGTACTGCGGCTGCGACGGTCAGCGCACCTGCGGCGGCTGCTACAAGAAGCTTCTTGTTACGTTTCATTCTTTCCTCCTCGTTCAGTGTTGTAGTAAATTGCAAGACTGCATTTGCCAACATACTGCGGGTCCAACTGAAGGGAACAACCACCACCTTTCTTTAAGGAAATAAACCGCACAAAAAAAAGCGCACGCCGTTGTACGCCTGGAAACTACAGGATCTGGCTGAGGAACAACTTGGCCCGGTCGTGGGTGGGCGCCGTAAAGAAATGCTCCGGAGTCCCCTCCTCGACGATGCGGCCGGCATCCATGAAGATGACACGGTCGGCGACCTCGCGGGCAAACCCCATCTCGTGGGTAACCACCGCCATAGTCATCCCTTCCCGGGCAACACCCTTCATAACGTCCAAGACCTCGCCGATCATCTCCGGGTCGAGTGCCGAGGTCGGCTCATCGAACAGGAGCATCTTGGGATCCATGGCGAGCGAGCGGGCAATCGCCACGCGCTGCTGCTGACCTCCGGAGAGTTTCCCCGGATAGGCCTTCGCCTTCTCGGCAAGCCCTACCCTCTCCAGTAGCGCCATGGCGCGCTCCTCGGCCTCCTGCCGCGAGCGCTTGCGCACCACGACCTGGGCCAGGGTCAGGTTCTCCAGCACGGTCTTGTGCGGGAAGAGGTTGAAGGACTGGAACACCATCCCGACCTCTTCGCGGATCTTGGTGATGTCGGTCTTTTGATCGTTGATGTCGATGCCGTCCACCAGAATGCGCCCGCGGTCGATGACCTCGAGCCGGTTGATGGAGCGCAACAGGGTCGATTTTCCCGAACCCGACGGACCGATGATGACGACCTTCTCGCCGTCGAACACGTCGAAGGAGACCCGATCCAGTGCCTTGAAGGAGCCATAGATCTTGACGATCTCGGTGGCCTCTACCATTTTCCGTTTATTTGTTGACACTGACACGCTCCTCCAGTACGCCGATGATCTTCGAGAAGAACAACGTGATGATCAGGTACACCAGCGCAATGACCGTGTAGGTCTCGAAATAGGTAAAGGATTCGGAGGCGAATTCGCGGCCGCGGCGCAGCAGGTCGGCGACGGCGATGATCGACACCAGCGAGGAGTCCTTCAAAAGTGCGATGAACTCGTTACCCACCGGCGGCAGGATCACCTTGACGGCCTGCGGCAAAATGACATGAAGCATGGTCTGACGACCGTTCATGCCGAGCGAGAGAGCGGCCTCGGTCTGCCCCTTGGCGATCGATTCGATGCCCGCGCGCACCACCTCGCCCATGTACGCGCCATAGCACACGGCCATGGCGATAATGGCGGAAAGGATTGCGGGAACCTTCACCACGCGACCGAGCGCGTAGTAAATGTAGAAGATCTGCACGAGGAGCGGGATGCCGCGGATGATCTCGACGTAGAGCGACGCGAGACCGTTGAAGATCCGGTTCTTGGAGATCCTGCCCAGGCCGGTGATGAGGCCGAGCACGATCGCCAGGCAGATCGCCCCGAGGGTCACCTGGAAGGTCACCAGGATGCCGTCGGGAACGAACTTGAGAATGTTGAAGTAGGGGTCGGGTTTGCTGTACGCGAGATAGCCGAGGCCGCCTATGGCTCCGAAAAAGGCGATCCGCCAGGCGGTAAAGAGGCCCAAGTCACTTTTGCGCGGGATGGCTGCGCCGTCTCCCACATCGATAATTTGCTTCTTTGCTTCGTTAGTCATCAGTTTCTATTGCCATCCCCACAGGTTACGATGAATTTCGAGGTATCGATACTGAAACCGGATATACAAGTGCGGTACGGCTCAGTATCGTACTGAACCGCACCGCATTTGATTCACACGGTCAGTCGAAGCTAAGGACTACTTGAGCCATTTCTTCCTGAGCTGCTCGTCGATTTTCTTTTTCTTGACTGCGTCGATCCCTTTGTTGATCAGGGCAACCAGATCCTTGTTGCCTTTCTTCACCACGATGCCATAGGCCTCTTTGGTGAACGGCTTGCCAACGATCTTGAACTTCTGGTTGTACTCTTTTTTCTGCAGAGCGTAGATGATGGCGGTCGGCTCGTCGCAGACCACGCCGGACACGCGGCCAGCAGCCATGTCCTCGAAGGCCAGACCGACTTCGTCATAGGTCTTCAGTTCCACGCCAGCGACTTTCTTGACTTCCAGGGCACCGGTGGTGCCGATCTGGGCGCCGACTTTCTTCCCTTTCAGGTCAGCGACCTTGGACCCCTTCTCGGTTTTGGGAACGATCAGGACCTGGCCAGCGTTGATGTAGGGCTTGGAGAAGTCGTACTTGGCTTTGCGCTCGTCGGTGATGGTGACGGAGGAGATGATGGCGTCGTACTGACCAGCCTCAACGCCGGCGAAGATGCCATCCCAAGCGGTATTCTTGAAGGTCACCTTGAAACCGGCTTCCTTGGCTACTGCGTTCATGAAGTCGATGTCGAAGCCGACGATCTGCTTGTTGGCGTCGACCATCTCCATCGGCGGCCAGGTGGCATCGGTTGCCACGGTCACTTCTTTGGGGGCGGCCAGGGCCCCAGTTGCGAAAATGCCGGTCAGCGCCAGCACAGCTGCCATGATACGGAACGATTTCATGCTTCCCCCTTGCACGTTTTTAGATTAGGCAGAACACACCTGTTTACATTTTGCGGGATACTATTAAAGAAATTTCCTGCAGTTGTCAACTAACTAATCAGAATAGTTCTTGCAACTAAATTTAGAATATGTTAACCATATGGTCACAATTGTGTGAATTCAAGGTCTTGTAACGTCAAATTTAGGTTGTGGCAGATGAAAAAATTTCGGGCTGCGTTGTTTTTGTTGATCACGACATTCTTCTGGGGTGTCGGCTTTACCATTGTGAAGGATGCGATCAATCGGGTTGACGTTTTTATCTTCCTTTCCCAGAGGTTTTTATTAGCATCACTCCTAATGCTTCCTTGGTTTACTTTAAGACTAAATAGATTTAACGTATCAACATTAATCAGCGGCACTGTCCTCGGAACCCTGCTGTTCGGTGCCTATGCCTTCCAAACCGTCGGTCTCAAGTACACCTCTGCTTCCAATGCCGCCTTTCTAACCGGGCTCAATGTGGTACTGGTTCCGGTTTTCGATGCCTTCTTCTTCCGAACGCCGATCGGCCGTAGTATCAAGTGGGGAGTTTCCTTGGCGCTGGTGGGCCTCTTTCTGCTCTGCGGCAACGGCCAGCTCAGTTTCAACGTCGGCGACGTCCTGGGTGCCACCTGCGGTGCCTGTGTCGCGCTCCACGTTATCCTCACCGGCAGGTTCGCCCGTAAGGCCGATAGCGACGTTTACCTGTTGACCACGGTGCAGCTCACCACCGTGGGCCTCTGGAGTTTGGCCTGCGCTGGTGGCAAGGCGCCCCAGGCCTTTGTCTGGTATCCTGAGCTGTTCTGGACCCTGGTAATCTGTGTCGTGATCGCAACCGTCTTCGCCTTTTTGGTACAAACCTCGATGCAACGCTACATCAGCCCTTCCCACACCGCTCTCATCTTTTGCACGGAACCGGTATTCGGCGCAGCCTACGCGTACTTCGCCGCCGGCGAGCGCCTCGGCCCCTACGGATACCTCGGTGCAGCCCTTATCCTGGTAGGGATGATCGTGTCCGAGTTGCTGACGGACGAACCTGCTGGCGCCCCGGAGCTTGCAGCTGTTCCTGAAGGCTAACGCCCCTACCCCGCCACTTTGTACATTCCCCACACCGGAATTTTTCCCTCTTCTTGACCAGACGATGCATGGCGCACGCTCAAGTGATGCTTCAAAGGTGCGCTGGCAAGCATATTTATCCCGCCTAAACAAATGATTGTTAGCCAGGGTCATTCATGCTAATAAAGTTGGGACCACGGCTATGACAGGAGGGATGCGTGAAAGAGAGAGTTAATGCTGCGGGGCAACCGCTGAAGTACCATTTTGCCAGTGACAACTATGCCGGAATCTGCGCCGAAGCATGGCAGGCGATGGAAGAGGCTAATCGCGGTCTGGCCTGTTCCTACGGCGACGACGCCTGGACCGAGAAAGCCTGCGAGCAGATCCGCGAACTTTTCGAGACTGACTGCGAGATCTATTTCGTCTTTAACGGCACCGCCGCAAATTCCCTGGCGCTTGCCTCTATGTGCAAGTCGTACCACTCCATCGTCTGCCACGAAATGGCACACGTGGAAACGGATGAGTGCGGTGCCCCGGAGTTCTTCTCCAACGGCACCAAAATGCTCCTCGTACCGGGACAAAACGGCAAGATCGATCTGGATGCGGTCGAGCACACCATCACCAAGCGCAGCGACATCCACTACCCGAAACCCCGGGTGTTGAGCGTGACCCAGGCAACCGAACTGGGCACCGTGTACAGCGTGGCAGAATTGCAGGCGGTAGGTGAGATGGCGCGCAAGCACGCGCTGCACGTCCACATGGACGGGGCGCGTTTTGGCAATGCAGTCGCCTCGCTGGGGGTGGAACCCAAGGAAATCACCTGGCAGGCTGGTGTTGACGTCCTAACCTTCGGCGGCACCAAGAACGGCTTTGCCGTCGGCGAGGCGGTGGTATTTTTCAACAAGGAATTGGCCTACGAGTTCGACTATCGCTGTAAGCAAGCCGGCCAACTCGCCAGCAAAATGCGGTTTTTGACTGCCCCGTGGATCAACATGCTGCAAAGCGGCGCCTGGCTTCGCAATGCCACCCAGGCCAACAACTGCGCCCGCTTGCTGGAAACCGAGGTGAAGAAGATTCCGGGGGTGAGCATCATGTTCCCCAGCCAGGCGAACTCGGTGTTCCTCGAGATGCCGCCGCAAGCCCTCGAGGCGTTGCGTGCCAAGGGATGGCACTTCTACACCTTTATCGGTGCCGGTGGCGGCAGGTTCATGTGTTCCTGGGACACCAAGGTGGAAGAAGTGGCCGCTCTGGTGCAGGACATCAGGAGTGCGATACTGGGATAGCTGTGAGGCGGCCTTGGATATAATCCTGGCCGCCTCGCTTGTTTCATCCTTCCAAACGAACGTGTGAAAGCTTAAAGAGGAACAAGCCCAGATCTCTGCAAGCGTCCCCGCACTCACGGCGCACTGATCCGGTAAATATCCCCTTTACCGTAGTCTGCGACGTACAGTTCTCCAGACTCGTCTTCACCGAAGGTCGATATAGCAAGCCCGCTTTCCTTGACGAGCCGGGTCTTCCAGGCGCCGTCCTCGCGCTTGAGCCCCCAGATACGTCCGCTGCAGAAATCCCCGTAGAAGTAGGTTCCCTGCAACGCCTTGTGCTTCCCGCGATAGACATAGCCACCGGTAACCGAACAGTCACCTTCACCGTGACGGTACTCGGCAATCGGCATGGTCAGGCCATCTTCCTTACACCCTGGATGCCTGAAACAGCGACTTCCTTCCATGATGCTCCATCCATAATTGGCACCGGCCCCTTTACCTGCCGGCTGATAGTCAATCTCCTCTACGAGATCCTGTCCCACATCGGCGATATAGAGATCCCCGGTGCCGCGGTCGAACGAGAACCGCCACGGGTTGCGCAATCCGTAGGCCCAGATCTCGTTACCGAACGGATTTCCGGCAGGAACGGCATACGGTGCGGTAGCTCCCAAAACATCGATACGCAGCAATTTGCCGAAAAGCGTCTTAGTACTTTGCCCGTTGCGCTTGGGGTCGCCAGAACTGCCGCCATCGCCCATGCCGATGTAGAGCATCTTGTCGGGTCCAAAGACGATCTCGCCTCCGTTGTGGTTTGCGTAGGGTTGTTTGATGGTCAGAAGCCGGGTAAGGCTGTGGGCATCGGCGCGATTGGCATCTCCGCTCATCAGGCCGATACGTGCTAGGACCGTGTTGCCAATCCCTTCCTTGTTGGTGTAGTCGACGAAGAACTGCTTCCGGTGGCCGAAATCGGGCGGGAAGGCCACCCCCAAGAGGCCCTGTTCCCCGCCGTCGCGGGTGACCAGGTGGGAGATATCCAGAAACGGTGGGGAAAGCACTTGGCCGCCGTGCAGGATTCTGATCCGCCCCCCCTGTTCGACGATGAAGAGTCGGCCGCTACCGTCGGCTGCGTTGGTGATGGTGGTTGGATGCCTGAAGCCGCCGGCTACCTTGGTGAGCACCACGGTTTCTGTGCCTTTCGCGGAGGCAGATGAACCAACAATGGGTGATTCGCATGCGCTGAGAAAGCAGCCGATGACAAGAGCTCCCAGTACAGACAGCGTTGTGGGTAGTTCAGCTTTCATGGTCGCACCTCGAAGTAATCTTAAAGTAGTGGAGCAATAGGCCTGGCATAACTCTCCTGCTTTAGGACAGATGTATTGCCTTAACTATCTCTCATCATATCAGGTTTGAGTGTGCCCGACCCTTGCTGATTGTCAAACTCCAGCGCCTCAAACGAAAAAGAGCCAGACATCAAGATGCCTGGCCCTTCCCTATTCTCCCTACTGTCCCCGCAATGTCAGGGGGTAACGACGTGATAGATGCTGCCGCCGTTGTAATCGGCAAGATAAACCTCACCTGTCTCATCCTCGCCGAATGTGGAGATCCCCAGCGTGCTGTCGTTGAGCAACGCAGTGTGCCAGGTAGTACCGGTATGCTGGGCACCCCAGATCCTACCACTGCAGAAATCGCCATAGAGGTAGGTTCCTTGTAACGCAGACGTATTGCCACGGTACACGTATCCGCCGGTGATCGCGCAGTCACCGCTGCCATGCAGGTATTCCACGACCGGCAGGGTAATGCCGGCACTGCTGCAGGAAGGATCGGCAAAACAGCGATCACCCTCCATGATGTTCCAGCCGTAGTTCGCACCACTGCCGGCCCCGGCAGGTTGGAAATTCAGCTCTTCCACGGTATTTTCCCCGACATCCGGGAGATAGAGATCACCGGTACTTCTGTCGAAGGAGAAACGCCAGGGATTGCGCAAACCGTAGCCCCAGATTTCGTTACCGAACGGATTGCCCGCGGGGATTGCATAGGGAGCGGTGCCGGACAGCACATCGAGGCGCAAGATCTTGCCGAGAAGAACCGAACGGTTCTGCCCATTCCCCAGAGGGTCCCCACTACTGCCGCCGTCGCCACTGCCGATGTACAGCAATCCATCCGGGCCGAAGGCGAGTTGGCCCCCATTGTGGTTGGCGAAGGGTTGGGGGAAGGTCAGCACCTGGCTCCTGGTGGCGGGATCTGCGCGGTCAGGGTCGGAACTGAGGGAAAAGCGGGCGATGACCGTGTTACCGAGGCCGTTACGATCGGTGTAGTTGACGTAGAAACTGTTGCGCGTGGGGAATCCTGGAGGAAATGCCAGCCCCAGGAGGCCTTCCTCTCCGCCGGACTGGTTGACAAGGTTGGATATGTCGAGAAACGGCGTGGAGGCCAGCGCCCCATTGCGGATGAACCTGATGGTGCCGCCTTGCTCCACGACGAAGAGACGACCACTGCTATCTCCCGCATTGGTGATAGTAAGCGGCCGGTTCAGGCCAGAGGCTACCTGGACCAAAGAAACGCTGGCAGGCAAGACCGGAGCAGTTACACCTGTCCCACCTGAACTGCCAGTTCCACCTGTTCCGCTGGTGCCACCCGTACCCCCTCCAGTTCCAGTTCCAGTGCCGGATCCGCCGCTGTCGGTCCCGCCCGTTCCGCCGTTACTCGAGACGGTCGTGCCGCCGCCCCCACCACCTCCGCAGGCGACGAGAGTCAGGCAAAGAAACAAAATGCCTATCAATCTAGTTGTGATACACCTGCTATCTCCCCTTTCCTCTTTCATAGTCTCACCTCATAAAGGTCGAGCCTGTAATAATCTCGATTCCTCTCCACTGAACAAAAACCAACTACTGTACAGTTTCCTCCCACAGCGAGAAATTTGTCAATGTGGTACCTACATCAATGGTTATAGTTGCACTTGAAAGAGAGAAAGCAAATAAATTGATAATAGCAGGGAGACTAATTAGTCTGCTATCAGAAATAGAAAGTGAGATGGTTTGTGGAGGTAGTTGCGAGGAGGAAATTATTCAAGAAAGGGTTTCAGTCAATCAGTAAATCATGCGATACCGGCGAGTTCGAGCCGTCCACCCCAGCGTACGATCAGCTCGGAGCGCAACCTTTGGCTTTCGGTACTGGTGAGTTCCGGATCACGTTCAACCACGGCAAACGCCTCGCGACGGGCAAGTTCCAGGACCCCGCCGTCGCGCAGGACGTCGGCAACCTTGAGGTCGGGAAGTCCCGCCTGTCGCGTGCCGAGGAAGTCACCCGGGCCGCGGATACTGAGATCAGCCTCGGCGATGACAAAACCGTCGTTACTCTGAACCATGACGTCGAGGCGCCGCGCCCCGTCTTCGGAGAGGCGGTCTCCGGCAATCAGGATGCAGCGCGAGCGTGCGCTGCCGCGCCCCACCCGGCCACGCAGCTGGTGCAGTTGCGAGAGGCCGAAACGTTCGGCGTGCTCGATAACCATCACAGTGGCGTTGGGGACATCGATGCCGACCTCGATGACCGTGGTGGAAACCAGGATGTCGGTTTCCTGCGCCTTGAAGGCGATCATGACTGCCTCTTTCTCAGCCGAACTCATACGCCCGTGCAGCACCGCCACCTTGAACTCGGGGAAGATCTCCTGCGCCAGGTGCTCCGCCATCTGTACAGCGGCCTTCAGGTCGCTCTTCTCGGTCTCCTCCACCAGCGGGTAGATAACGTAGGCCTGCCTCCCCTTCCCTATCTCTTCGCGGATGGTGGCATACACCTCGCCGCGGCGTTTTTCGCGTACCACTCGCGTTTCGATGGGAGTGCGTCCCGGCGGGAGTTCGTCAATAACCGAAAGCGAGAGATCGCCAAAGACTGTCATGGACAGGGTGCGCGGAATGGGTGTTGCGGTCATGACCAGGATGTCCGGGTTGACACCTTTGCGCTTCAGGAGCGAGCGCTGCACCACGCCGAAACGGTGCTGCTCGTCGATGATGCCGAGGCCCAGCTTTTTGAACTCGACCTTTTCCTGGATAACCGCATGGGTGCCGACCACGATCTGGGTGGCACCGGTGGCAATTTTCTCGAGCGTGTCGTTTTTACCCTTCACGCTGGCGGTCAACAAAGCCACGGAAATCCCCAGCTTCTCGCAGTACCCGTGGATATTCAGGAAGTGCTGTTCCGCCAGAAGTTCGGTCGGGGCCATGATGGCCACCTGGTAGTCATTTTCGACGCAGATGAGGGCAGCCATGAGCGCCACCAGCGTCTTGCCGCACCCCACGTCTCCCTGCACCAGCCGATGCATCGGGTGCGGGGCCATCATGTCTTCCTTGATCTCGGAGAGCACGCGCCTTTGGGCGTTGGTGAGACTGAAAGGAAGCAGCTTGAGCAACTCCTTGGTGTAGCGGTGCGTGACGTTGAAACTGATGCCGTCTTCAACGGCGACGCCGCGCTTCTTCAAGGCCAATCCCAGCTGCAGGAAGAAGAACTCGTCGAAGGCGAGCGAGCGGTGCGCCTCGCCGCGCCCGGCGTTCAACTCTTCAACCAGGCTGTCTGGGTCGGGTGCGTGTGCCTCGCGCAGTGCGACGGGAAGCGAGAGCAGATGGTGGCGCGTCAGGACGTCTTCAGCCAGCGTGGCGGTAAGGAAGCGGCTGTAGTGCTGCACCACGTCGCGCATGATGCGCCGCATCACCTTCTGGCTCACCCCCTCGGTGAGCGGGTACACCGGCAGGATGCGCCCGAAGTTCTCAGGGTCGCGAGCCATCACCTGCGCGAGGTCCTCGCCCTCCCCGGCCCATTCCACCTCGGGATGGTGCATCTCCCGTTGCAGGCCAAACTGGGAGATTTCCCCGATGAAGATGCCGCTGCGTCCGGTGGCCCAGTTCTTCTTCATAAAGGCCGGGTGATAGTGGAACCACTTGAGGATCAGTGACCCCGTCGCGTCGCGCACCACCACTTCGAAGTAGTTGCGCCCACCCTTGCTGACCTGCGGCCCTGCCGAGACCACCGTGGCGAAGAAAGCCTCGGTCCCTCCGGGGCGCAAGCGGGCGATCTCCTTGAGCTGCCGGCGATCCTCGTACCGGTTCGGCAGTACGTAGAGTGCATCCTCGACCGTGGTGATCCCCTTCTTGCTCAAAGCTTCGGCAAGTTTGGGGCCGACCCCCTTGATAAAACGCATCGAGGTCTGCAGCTCTGGACGCCGCAGGGAGGGCGCAGGTGCTCCCGCCGCACCCGTACCAGGAGCCGGAAGTGGACTGGCTCCGCAGGTGCCTGTCCCCTTAGCCGAAGGCACGTCCGGCCTGGCTGCAGTTTGGCGACCAGCCGCCTTTTCAGCAGCGGCAGTCTTTTTATCAGTCGGTTTTTTCGGAGATTGCGGGCGAGACGTGGGTGAAATGCGCAGGGTGCCGTCCACCACCTCGAGACTCAGTTCGTCCCCGGGCTTAAGCGCCAGAGACTCCCTCAGTTCGGCCGGGAGAGTGATGGTCCCGTCTGGGGCAAGCTTGATGGTCGGCATGGGAGGAAAGAAACGGCCGGGTCAGTTGAGAACCGGACCCGGCCATAGTGGGAATTATTCGAAGAGTGCGTTCAGGTCGGTAAGGATCTCGTCGACCTTGATACCGTGGGCGTTGCAGCCCTGCTCCAGGGACTCGTTCTGAGCGCCCATGCAGCCGATGCAGCCGAGGTTGTACTTGGCGAGCACCTTCACGACATCCGGGTGCATCCTCATGACCGAAGCAAACGTCATATCTTTGGTAATCTGGCTCATCTAAAACCTCCTGTTGGTGGTGAAGCGGAAATTATCGAGCCACGGAATCACCAAGAGCACGGAGTAAATCTAAAAGATCTGCTGAAAGAAACATCCTGATGAACAACGGCCAAAAGCAAAGACTTTAGGTGTAACCCTAAAGACATTCTCGGAAGACGTTGCGGGGCCCCACCAGTATGTTGCTCTTCTCCGTGGGCTTGGTGACTCCGTGGCCATACCTGCTGCTATATTACTCGTAGCGGATCTCGAGGATCTCGTACTCTTTCAGACCGGAGGGAACGCTCACCTTCACGGTGTCGTCCAGCTTGTGACCGATCAGCGCCTTGCCTACCGGGGAGGTGCAGGAGATCTTCCCCAACTTGATGTCGGCTTCGTCCTCGCCAACGATCTTGTAGGTGATCTCTTCGTCGGTACCCGTGTCGTACACGGTAACCGTGGCACCGAAAACCACCTTGTCCGGCTTCAGGTTGGACAGGTCCACCACGTAGGCACGTGCCAGTTTGTCGCTCAGTTCGAGGATGCGGCCTTCGATGAACCCCTGACGGTTCTTGGCGGCATCGTATTCGGCGTTCTCGGACAGATCGCCATGCGACCTCGCTTCAGCGATATCCTGAATGACCTTGGGACGCTCCTCTTTGATCAGGCGTCTCAGGTCTTCCTGAAGGGCCTCATAGCTCTCCTTCGTCAACGGAACGGATTGCGACATCGGACTTACTCCTTCTTGAACTTAGTGGGGGGGCCGTGGTGCTGGCCCCCCCAGGATTTTGCATTGAATTATAGGTAAAGATACTGCGGTAATTATCGACTAAAAGCTCTTACTTCAGGTATTCCTGGATCGGTTTCACTTCCAGTTTTGACTGGGACATCGCCACAATACCATCGACTGCGGCGCGAGCGCCAGCTGCTGTTGTGTAGTAGGCAATGTTACTGATCAAGGTGTTCCTGCGGATCGAGAAGGAATCTGCTACAGCCTGTGCACCAAGCGTGGTGTTGATCACCATGCAGATCTCGTTGTTCTTGATGGCATCCACAATGTGCGGACGCCCTTCCGCTACCTTGTTAACAACCTGGACCGGTATCCCTTTTTCCTGAAGATACGTTGCGGTACCGCGAGTTGCAAGCAATTCGAAGCCCTGAGCATACAGTCTTTTTGCTGCGCTGACAATATGTTTTTTGTCAGCGTCTTTCACGCTGATGAAGACTTTTCCGGACACCGGAAGCCGTACACCGGCGCCCGCCTGGGCCTTGGCAAAGGCCTGGGCGAAGGTGGCCCCGATCCCCATGACCTCGCCGGTGGACTTCATTTCGGGTCCCAGGATGGTATCCACGCCGGGGAACTTGGCGAACGGGAAGACAGACTCTTTCACCGAGATGTGCTCGGGCACGATCTCTTCGGTGACGCCGAGTTCGGCCAGGGTCTTGCCGGCCATGACGCGGGCGGCGATCTTGGCGAGCGGCCTGCCGGTCGCCTTGGAGACGAAGGGCGAGGTGCGGGAAGCGCGCGGGTTCACCTCGAGGATGTAGATGTCCTTCCCTTTCACGGCGAACTGCACGTTCATGAGCCCTTTGACGCCCAACTCTAGCGCCATCACCTTGGTCTGGCGGCGGATCTCGTCGATGATCTCCGGGTCGATGGAGTACGGCGGCAGCGAGCAGGCCGAGTCGCCGGAGTGGATGCCGGCTTCCTCGATGTGCTCCATGATCCCGCCGATCACCGCGACCTGGCCGTCGCACAGGGCGTCGACATCGATCTCGATCGCCTCGTCGAGGAACTTGTCGATCAGGATCGGGTGTTCCGGCGAGGCCTGCACTGCGGTGTGCATGTAGCGGCGCAGGTTATCCACGTCGTAGACGATCTCCATGGCCCGGCCGCCGAGAACGTAGGAGGGGCGTACCACCACGGGGTAACCGATGCGCTGGGCGACGGCCTCGGCCTCCTCGAAGGAGCGTGCGGTGCCGTTTTCGGGCTGGCGCAGGTTGAGTTTCTGCAGCATCTCCTGGAAGCGCTCGCGGTCCTCGGCGCGGTCGATCGCGTCGGGCGAGGTGCCGATGATGGGTACCCCGGCCTTCTCAAGCGCCACGGCGAGTTTCAGCGGGGTCTGCCCGCCGAACTGGACGATGACGCCGGTCGGCTTTTCTACTTCGACGATGTTCAGCACGTCCTCGTAGGTGAGCGGTTCGAAGTAGAGGCGGTCCGAGGTGTCGTAGTCGGTGGAGACGGTCTCCGGGTTGCAGTTGACCATGATGGTCTCGTAGCCGTCATCGGCAAGCGCGAACACGCCGTGCACGCAGCAGTAGTCAAATTCGATCCCCTGGCCGATACGGTTCGGGCCGCCACCTAAAATCATGATCTTCTTCTTGTTGGTCGGCTCGGCCTCGCACTCCTCCTCGTAGGTCGAGTAGAGGTACGGGGTGTGCGCCACGAACTCGGCGGCGCAGGTGTCGACCCGCTTGAAGACCGGCTTGATGCCGGCGCCCTGGCGCAGTGCGCGCACCTTCACCTCGGAGAGGTTCCAGAGCTGGCCCAGGTACTTGTCGGAGAAGCCGAAACGCTTGGCGTCCCAGAAGATCTCTTTCTGGCTCTCGTTGCTCTCAGCCTCGATCTGGAGCTGCTTCAGCTCCTCTTCCTTCTCGATGATCTGGCGGATGTTGTGCAGGAACCACTGGTCGATGCCGGTGAGGGCGAAGATCTCGTCCACGGTCATGCCGCAGCGGAAGGCGTCGCCCACGTACCAGACGCGGTCGCAGTTGGGGGTTCTCAGCTTGTCGTTGAGGAGCGCGCGTTCTTTTTCGCTCAGCCCGCGGCGGGTGTCGCCGCCCACGCCGAAGAAGCGGGACTCGAAACCGCAGGAGCCGATTTCCAGCGAGCGGAGCGCCTTCTGGAAGGACTCCTTGAAGGTGCGGCCGATGGACATCACCTCACCCACCGATTTCATCTGGGTGGTGAGCGTCGCGTCGGCTGCCGGGAACTTCTCGAAGGTGAAGCGCGGAATCTTGGTCACCACGTAGTCGATGGTCGGCTCGAAGCAGGCCGGGGTTTCCTTGGTGATGTCGTTGGTGATCTCGTCCAGGGTGTAGCCGACGGCGAGCTTCGCGGCGATCTTCGCGATCGGGAAACCGGTGGCCTTGGAGGCGAGCGCCGAGGAGCGCGAGACGCGCGGGTTCATCTCGATGACCACCAGGCGGCCGTTTTTCGGGTTGATGCCGAACTGGATGTTGGAACCGCCGGTGTCGACGCCGATCTCGCGGATGATCTTAAGCGAGGCGTCGCGCAGGATCTGGTATTCCTTATCGGTCAGCGTCTGGGCAGGTGCGACAGTGATGGAGTCACCGGTATGCACCCCCATCGGGTCGAAGTTCTCGATGGAGCAGATGATCACCACGTTGTCGGCGGTGTCGCGCATCACCTCGAGCTCGTACTCCTTCCAGCCGATCAGCGACTCTTCGACCAGGATCTCGTTGGTCGGCGAGGCGTCGATGCCCGCCATGGACATGCGCTCCCACTCTTCCATGTTGTAGGCGATGCCGCCGCCGGTGCCCCCCAGGGTGAAGGAGGGGCGGATGATCGCCGGGAAGCCGACGTGCTTGATCACCTCCATCGCCTCAGCGTAGTTGTGGGCGAGGCCAGAGCGCGGAATGCCGAGGCCGATCTTCTGCATGGCCTCCTTGAACAGGGTGCGGTCCTCGGCCTTCTTGATGGCCGGCAGCTTGGCGCCGATGAGCTCCACGCCGAACTTCTCCAGCGTGCCGTTCTCGGCCACGGCAACGGCCGTGTTCAGGGCGGTCTGGCCGCCCAGCGTGGGGAGCACCGCGTCCGGGCGTTCCTTCTCGATGATGGCTGCGAGGATTTCCGGCGTCACCGGTTCGATATAGGTGCGGTCTGCGAAGTCCGGGTCCGTCATGATGGTGGCCGGGTTCGAGTTCAAAAGCACCACCTGGTAGCCCTCTTCCTTGAGCGCCTTGCAGGCCTGGGTACCCGAGTAGTCGAACTCGCAGGCCTGCCCGATGACGATCGGACCTGCGCCGATGATGAGGATCTTCTGGATGTCTGTACGTTTGGGCATTCAACTATCTCCTTCAGTAGGGCGGCGAACCGCCTTTAAAAACTTTAAAATGCATTTAGACGCGGAAGTGGCCGGGAACCAAGGCAAAAAAGCCTTATAAAACCGAGTATTTGGGGTAACCATAACTCTTTGTCTGATCCGGCAGTTTTGCCCTGGTTTCCGGAATTTTCCGCGTGCCGATTATCAGGTTTCTTCCGGCTCGTCCTGCACCCAGCCGTTTTCCAGTCCCGCTTCTTCCAGCGCCTCGACGGCTTCCCCGTACTCTTCGTTGGTGACCCGCCGCTCGATGCCGGGGGTCTGGGTCGCCTGGTGGGCCGGGAAGTACTGACTCATCAACGCGATATGGGTCTCGGACCCGAAGTTGTCGGCGATGTAGCGCAGCGTTTCCGGGCTCCCCGCCCTCCCCTCGGGCAGCACCAGGTGGCGGATGATGAGCCCCTTTACCCCGATGCCGTCCTCGTCGCACTCGAGATGACCAACCTGGCGCAGCATCTCGGCGACCGCCAGCCGGTTCGCACCGGTGTAGCCGGGAGCGCCGGAGAGCTGGCGCGCCTGTTCTTCCTCGGTGTACTTCATGTCCGGCAGGTAGATGTCCACCACGCCGTCCAGAAGCTCCAGGGTATCCACCCTCTCGTAGCCGCTCGTGTTCCAGACCAGGGGGATACTGAACCCCATCGGGATCGCCAGGTAGAGCGCCGCGAGAATCTGCGGGGTCAAGTGGGTCGGCGTCACGAAGTTTATGTTGTGCGCCCCGCGCTTTTGCAACCCAACCATCTTCTCGGCCAGTTGCAGCGTGGTGAGCGTGGTGCCGTTGTGCTGCTGGCTGATCGGGAAGTTCTGGCAGAACCGGCACTTCAAGGTGCAGCCCGACAAAAAGATCGTTCCCGAACCGCGGTTGCCCGAGATGGGCGGTTCCTCGCCGCGGTGGATGTTGGCCGAGGCGATGCGCGGCCGGTACCCCGCGCCGCAGATGCCAAGCTTGCCAGCCAGACGGTTCACACCGCAGGCATGCGGGCAGATGTCACAAGACTTAAGCCGGGCATAGGCGGTCTTGACCCGCTTCAGCAACTCGCCGCTTTCGTACAGTTTTTTGAAGTGCATGCTTCCTATGACCTCCCCCTCACCTAAGTGAAGGGGGGCGGGGGGCTACAACATCAGCACACGGTAAAGCCAGGAAATCAAATCAAACCAACCGGATCAGGTCAAGAAGCGGGTTTTGCCCAAGCCTTCTTTTATCGAGCAGTTTTGCTTTGGTTTCCGGCTCCTTCCGTGTGCCATGTCTTTAAACATTCTGAACCTGTTATTTCTTGAACTTCTCCATCATCTCCACGAACCGGTCGAAAAGGTAGTGCGAGTCGTGGGGACCCGGGGAAGCCTCGGGGTGGTGCTGCACCGAGAAGATCGGGAGTTCCTTGTGCCCCATACCCTCCACGGTCTGGTCGTTCAGGTTCTCGTGCCCCAACTTACAGGCGTGGGAGAGCGACAGGATGTCCACCGAGAAGCCGTGGTTCTGGGCGGTGATCTCCACCTTGCGGGTCGCCATGTCCATGACCGGGAGGTTGGAGCCGTGGTTACCGAACTTGAGCTTGATGGTGCGGCCACCCAGGGCAAGGCCCAGGAGCTGGTGCCCGAGGCAGATGCCGAAGATCGGTTTCTTGCCGACGAACTGCTTGATGTTCTCGATGACCTCTTTCATCGGCTCCGGGTCGCCCGGGCCGTTGGAGAGGAAGATGCCGTCCGGGTTCATGGCAAGCGCCGCTTCGGCCGGGAAGGTCGCCGGCACCACGGTGACGTCGCAGCCGGCGGAGACCAGGCAGCGCAGGATGTTCAGCTTGATCCCGAAGTCGTAGGCGACCACCTTGTACTTGAGATCCTTCCGGTCCACCTGCGGGTAACCGCTCTCCAGGTCCCAGAGCCCCTCGGTCCAGTGGTAGGGAGCAGCGCAGGTGACGCCAGTGGCGAGATCGAGGCCCGACATCGAGGGGATGGCGCGCGCCTTCTTGACGAGGCTCTCCGGATCGAAGTCGATGGTGGAGATGATGCCGTTCTGGGCACCCTTGTCGCGCAGGTGACGGGTCAGGGCGCGGGTGTCGATCCCCTGGATCCCCACCACGCCGTGCTCCTTCAGGTAGGCGTCCAGGCTCATGGTGGCGCGCCAGTTGGAGTAGCAATCAAGATACTCCCTGACGATGAAGCCCGAGAGGTAGAGCTGGTTGCTCTCGATATCCTCCGGGTTGATCCCGGTGTTGCCGATCTGCGTATAGGTCATGGTGACCATCTGCCCCTTGTACGAGGGGTCGGTCAGCACTTCCTGGTATCCCGACATGGCGGTGTTGAAGACAACCTCGCCCGAAGTTTCGCCCGTTGCACCGAAGGCCTTTCCCATAAAGATCCGGCCATCTGCCAGAGCAAGTACTGCTTTCATGTAGTTCTCCCGATCGTATATTGCTTGCGCCGCCCCTAGAGAGGCGACTGTCACCTAAATACTAAATCCCTTTGTGTACGACCTGCCCCTTCACGATGGTGTAGGCCGCGGCACCCTTCATCTGCCAGCCGATAAACGGCGAGTTCTTCGACTTGGTCTCCAGCTTCTCGGCCAGCACCGTCCACTGCTTGTTCGGATCGATGACCGTCACGTCGCCGACCGCACCCGGCTTCAAAGTCCCGCGATCGATACCGAGGATCTTCGCGGGGTTGCAAGACATGGCTGCAACCAGTTGCTGAAGGTCGAGCACCCCTTCTTCGACCAGCTTGAGCGAGAGCGGCAGCGAGGTCTCCAGGCCGACGATGCCGTTCATGGCCAGGTTGAACTCGACGTCCTTCTCGTCCAGGTGGTGCGGAGCGTGGTCGGTTGCGATGGCGTCGATGGTCCCGTCGGCAAGAGCTGCCTTCATGGCGGCCTTGTCGGCCTCGCCCCTCAGCGGCGGATTCATCTTGGCGTTGGTGTTGTAGCCGCGCACCGCCTCGTCGGTCAGGGTGAAGTAGTGCGGAGCGGTCTCGCAGGTCACCTGCACCCCGCGCGCCTTGGCGTTGCGGATGATGCGGGCGGAACCCTCGGTGGAGATGTGGGCGATGTGCACCGGGGAACCGGTGAACTCGGCCAGGTACACGTCGCGCGCCACGGCGATGTCTTCGGCAGCCCAGGGGATCCCTTTCAGGCCGAGCTCGGTGGAGACGTACCCTTCGTTCATCACCCCCTCGCCTACCAGCGAGAGGTCCTCGGAGTGGCAGATCACCGCAATGCCCACGCCTTTGGCGTATTCCAGGGCGCGGCGCATCAGTTCGGTGTTGCAGACCGGCTTGCCGTCGTCGGAGACCGCCACGCAGCCGGCTTCCTTCATCTCGCCCATCTCGGCCAGGGTATCTCCCTTGCTCCCCTGGGTGATGGCACCGACCGGGAAGATGTTGACGAGCGCCTCGTTGCGCGCCTTGTTCAGGATGTAGGAGGTGACCGCCTTGTTGTCGATGACCGGCTTGGTGTTCGGCATGCAGGCGAGCGAGGTGAAGCCGCCGGCCGCGGCAGCGCGGCTGCCGGTGGCGATGTCTTCCTTGTACTCGAGGCCGGGATCGCGCAGATGCACGTGCATGTCGATGAGCCCCGGAGTCACGACAAGTCCGGCGGCGTCGATGGTCTCGGTCCCTTCCGGAGCGGCCAAGCCGGTGCCGAGTTCCAGCACCACGCCATCGGCGATGAGAACGTCCATTATTGCATCAATCCCCTGGGAGGGGTCAACCACGCGCCCGCCTTTTATCAACACATTCATCTCGAAGCACCTCGCTAAGAACCGGATAAATCCGTTCTAGGGTCTATGTTCTAGGTTCTAAGTTGAAAAGCACCAAGCCCGATTTACCACGCAGAACTTAGCTTTTAGCCTTCCGCCGGCTCGCCGCCGCAAACGTGGTAGAGCATGGCCATCCTGATGGCGACGCCGTTTGAGACCTGCTTCAGGATATAGGACTGGTCGCAGTCAGCCACGTACGAGGACAACTCGACGCCGCGGTTGATCGGCCCGGGGTGCATGACCATGGCGCCAGGCTTGGCCAGTTTGAGAACCTCGGGGTTCAGGCCGAAGTAACGGGCGTACTCGCGCATGCTGGGAAGCAGCGTCTTCCCCTGGCGCTCCAGCTGGATTCTCAGCATCATCACCACGTCGGCCTGGTCCACCGCCTCGCGCATGTCCTTGCAGACGGTGACGTTACCCAGGCGTTCGATCCCGACCGGCATCATGGTCGGCGGGCCGGCCAGAAAGACCTGGGCGCCCATGGTGGTGAGGCCGTAGATGTTGGAGCGCGCCACCCGGGAGTGGGTAATGTCGCCCACGATGGCGACCTTGAGTCCCGCAAGCTTGCCGTACTTCTGGCGCATGGTGAGCATGTCGAGAAGCCCCTGGGAGGGGTGCTCGTGCGCGCCGTCGCCCGCATTGATCACCGAGCAGGAGACCCGCTTGGCGAGGTATTCGTGGGCGCCCGAGATGGAGTGGCGCATCACGATGATGTCCGGCTTCATGGCCAGGATGTTGTTGGCGGTATCGGAGAGCGTTTCGCCCTTGGTGACCGAGCTCGTCGACGCGGTGATATTGACCGTGTCGCAGGAGAGCCGTTTTGCAGCAATTTCAAAGGAGGTTCGGGTACGGGTGGATGCCTCGTAGAAGAGGTTGACGACCGTTTTGCCGCGCAAGGTCGGAACCTTCTTGATGTCGCGGCGGTTGATTTCGTCAAGGCTGTCTGCCGTATTGAGGAGCAGTTCGATCTCCTCTTTGGTCAGATCCTTGAGGGCAATGATGTCTTTGTGCCTGAACCCCATGGTTCCCCCCTTGAAACTCGTAGTGTCAGCAACAAAACTTCAATTCGAACAGGGATGAATGGGATAAACGGGATAAAACCTTCTCTACGAAGTTTTGGTTATGTCTTTCCCCTAACGTCTTTCGGTTTCAGGGTTTATCCCCTGTATCCCATTCATCCCTGTTAGGTAGTTAATCCCATTCATCCCTGTCAGTGGTTTATTTCTGCAGCAGAACTTCAGTCGGCTTATTATCCCCGTCGAAGACGACCATGATGTTTTCGCTGCGGCTGGTCGGGACGTTGCGCCCTACGAAGTCGGCGCGAATCGGCAGGTCGCGGTGGCCGCGGTCCACCAGCACGGCGAGCTGGATGCAGGAGGGGCGCCCCTGGTCGATGATGGCATCCATGGCGGCGCGAATGGTGCGCCCGGTGAAGAGCACGTCGTCCACCAGGACCACTTTTTTCCCTTCCACCGAGAACGGCAGTTCGGTCTTGCCCACCGGCAGGTGCTCGGCGTGCCCCTTGATGTCGTCGCGGTACATGGTGATGTCCACCGCCCCCACCGGGACCTCGACACCCTCGATCTCGGAGAGACGGCTCCCCAGGTCGTGGGCCAGGTGCACGCCGCCGGTCCTGATGCCGACCAGGACCAGTCCTTCTACACCTTTGTTCTTCTCCAGCACCTCATGGGCAATCCTCGTCAGGGCCCTTTTGACGCCGGTGCCGTCCAGGATTACGGTATTTTCTGCCATGTCGAATCTCCTTAGGCGCTCAAGCGCCATTAGTGGGTCGTAGCGGATCAGTACGAAACTGTTGTTTTTCGATCATTTAGCCGGCCCAGACAAGGGCCCATCCTGCTAATAAAAAGAGCCTCTCCGCGCGTAGGCTGAAAGGCTCTTACAGATAGACTGAGAGTGTGACTTTCTGCACCTTTGCTAACCTCACGGGGCTAATTTAAAAGGCATGCTAAAAATTTCGCTAAAAGTACCATTGCCTCCAGAGAGAGTCAAGGCGAAACTGCACCCTAAAGCACCGAGAAAAATTAGGTTTCCCTAAACATCCAGCCCGGCATGGTCCCGGCGCAACCTGCAGCAAACACTGGGGAGGATGGCCACACCGGTGGGTGAGTAGGTAACGTCCTTTGTCGCGAGCTGACGAGCCATTCCCGCGCATTTCACAGCTCTGAATCGGGCGGTATCGGCGGCCTTACTTGCTATCTGTGCGGCAAGATGCTATACACTCAGGCTGGTTTAAGAAACATAACGAAGGTTTTTGCAGGGGCGGCCATCGAATGGGTCGCACTCGAGCTGCAGAAGTCGCAAAGGAAGAACGATGCTATCGGGAAAACAAAAGAGATTTCTCCGGGCCCTGGGACATGGGCTTAAACCGGTCATCACGGTCGGCAAGAGTGATGTGAGCGAGGCGGTGATCCGCGAGACAAACGAGGCGCTGGAAAGCCATGAACTCATCAAGGTGAAGATCCTGGAGAGCTGCCTGATCGACCGCCACGAGGTGGCCGAGGAGCTCTGCACTGCCGCTGGTGCCGAACTGGCCCAGGTGCTGGGCAGAACGCTGCTGTTGTACCGGGCGGCCAAAGAGCCCAGGCTGGAGCTTCCCAAGAAGTAAACGGGCAAGCGCAGGGTGAGGTAAAAAAGCGGGGGCAAATAGCCCCCGCTTTTTGTTTATCTGGTGCCGTAAGTTCGGGTTCGGGCCGATCCGCGCGGGAAACACCTGCCCCCCTACACCCTCTCGTACGGCTCAAACAACTTCTTGAACTCATCGAGCGCAAACCGGTCGGTCATGCCGGCGATGTAGTCGCAGATTACCCGCTCGCGCCCCTCGCGTTCCATCTTCATCTGGTGCTTCAAGGGGAGCAGCGTGGGGTGCTTCACGTACACATCGAAGAGCTCGGCCAGGTAGCGCTCGGCCTTCACCCGCATGCGCTCGACCTTGTAGTGCCGGTAGAGGTTCTGGAACAGGAAACGTTTCAACTGGGCGTTACGCCTGGCCATCTCCGGGCTGAAGGCGACCACCGGCAGGTTCACCCGGCGCAGGTCCTCCTGGGTCTCTATGTTAAGGGACTCGAGGTTGGCGGCGGTGGTCACCACGAGGTCGGTGATCAACACGCCGATGAGCGCACTCACGGTCTGGCAGACGGCACGGTCGGGATCGATCCCCGGGTACTTGCGCAGGATCCCCTCGTGGACCTCCTCCCACAACTCCACGCTGCGCAGTTGCGCCAGGTTGATGTAGCCGGACTTGAGCCCGTCGTCGATGTCGTGGTTATTGTAGGCGATCTCGTCGGCCAGGTTGATGAGCTGGGCCTCTATGGAGGGGACGACCCCGGGCAGGAACTCGGCGAAGGCGGTCGTGGGGAGATCGTAGGGGGTGGAATGCTTGGCGATCCCCTCGCGCACCTCCCAGGAGAGGTTCAGGCCGTTGAAGTTGGGGTAGCGCTCCTCAAGCTCGTCCACGACGCGCAGCGACTGCAGGTTGTGCTCGAAGCCGCCAAACCCCTCCATGAGCCGGTTCAGCACCTCCTCCCCGGTATGGCCGAAGGGGGTGTGCCCCAGGTCGTGGGCAAGTGCCAGGGTCTCGGTGAGCTCCTCGTTGAGCCCCAGGCGGCGGGCGATCCCCTTCCCAATCTGCGCCACCTCGAGCGAGTGGGTGAGCCGGGTGCGGTAGTAGTCCCCCTCGTGGTTTACGAAGACCTGGGTCTTGTACTCGAGACGGCGAAAGGCGGCACAATGGATGATGCGGTCGCGGTCCCTCTCGAACGCCGGCCGGTTGTCGCGGAACTCCTCCTGGTACTTGCGCCCGCGGGAACTGTCACTGCGGGCCGCATACCCTGCCAGGTCGTTTCGCTCCATCATCTCCCCATCTCTCATCCACTCCCCCTTCCTGAAGAACGAGACGTTTCAGCACGAGTCCAAACGACTGTCGATCGTCATTATCCAGAAAAACACCGGTGAAAAAAGAATCCGCAGCAGCTAAAGACGCTTCTTATCCAGGCTGCGGCGCTAAAGCACATAATATTCCCGCTATTTATATACGGCCCTGATACACTGTCAACTTTAAAGTTGCCATTGACGCCATGGGTGCATCGTGGTAATAGAGCAGGCTACAACGCGAGAAGCATGAAAAGCCGGTAATATCGACCGGATGAAGGAATAGATTCTATGCGGGTGATCGCAGGCTCAGCGCGGGGGCGCAGGCTCACCGCTCCCAAGAACATGCGGGTACGCCCGACCGCCGACCGCGTCAAGGAGGCGCTCTTCAGCATCCTGGTGAGCCGCCTGGGCGAGTTCGACGAGATGCGGGTACTGGACCTTTTTGCCGGCACCGGGAACCTCGGGATCGAGGCGCTGAGCCGCGGCGCAGGCTATGCCGTCTTCGTCGACGCGCACCGCGACTCGGTGCAACTCATCCAGAAAAACCTGGAGCTCACCCGGTTGAACGCTCAGGCCAAGGTGCTGCACCAGGATGCGCCGGCCGCGCTTAGCTGGCTGGCGCGCAGCGAGGCCCCCTTTCACCTGATCATTCTCGACCCTCCCTACCACGAGGGGCTGGCGGTTCGGGTACTGGAGCTGCTGGGCGAATCGCCCTTGGTCGATGCCGGGACCACCGTAGTGGCGGAGTTCGCTGTACAGGAAGAGATCCCCCGCAGCTTCGGCAAGCTGCAGGAGAGCGAGCGCAGGATCTACGGTGATACCGCCCTCTCCTTTCTAACCATCGCAGACCGAGGTGCACAGTGCCCCTGAAACTCGCCGTCTACCCGGGTTCCTTCGACCCGGTCACCTTTGGACACCTGGACATCATCGAGCGCGCCCTGCAGATCTTCGACGGCGTGGTGGTGGCCGTGGCCCGCAACTCCGAGAAGAACTCGCTGTTCAGCGTCCCCGAGCGGCTGACGCTGTTGTCCGAGATCCTCGCCGACAAGCCGAACTGTTACGTGGAGACCTTCGACGGCCTCCTGGTGGACTTTGTCCAGAAACGGGGCGCCTCGGTGGTAATCCGCGGCCTGCGCGCGGTCTCGGACTTCGAGTTCGAGTTCCAGCTGGCCCAGATGAACCGCTCCATCACCAAGCAGGTGGAAACACTGTTCATGATGACCTCGGTCCCCTACAGCTACCTCTCCTCCTCCATCGTGAAGGAGGTGAGCTCGCTGAACGGCCCGGTGGACAAACTGGTCCCGCCGCTGGTCAAGGCGGCGCTCAACGCCAAGTTCAACCGTTCCTAGCGCTCTACTTGCTACGGCAAGCGGCGTCTGTTACTGTTGCAAGCCAGCACGCGCTGAGATGTCGAGTAAACGCAGCCAACCCAGCATCGGGAGGTTCCAGTGATCACCAAGACCATGACCATTTCGGAGATACTCAGGCGTCACCCGGAAACCCTCCCCATCTTCGAACGCTACGGGCTGGACTGTTTCGACTGCCAGATCGCGGACTACGAAGAACTTGAGCACGGGGCCTCGGTTCACAAGGTCGACATCGACACCCTGCTCGCCGAACTGAACCGCAGCATCACCGTCTAAGCACCCAGTACGACGCAGCCCGCTTCTGCGCCCGCGCCGCTCTCCCCACGACGGGGAGACGGTCCGGGCGTTTCTTTTCTCCTCTCCAAAGTGCCTTGCGACAGCCTGTCGCGTTATTCCTCCCGGTAAACCGTCTGCACCCTCATTTTTTTCTCAAGCAGCGCCTCACGTCGTCGATATTCTTACAGAACGTTCCGCGATCGACGAAGCGACAACCGACAGGAGGACCCCAGCGCGATGAGCAATCTGCCAGCAACCCAGAAAACGGATACGGAAACCCACGACGAGATCCAGTTGGTCAGTTTCAGCCTGGACCAGGAGGAATACGGCATCAACGTGCTCTTGGTACGCGAGATAATCCGCATGCTCAACATCACCCGGGTGCCCAATACCCCGCACTACGTCGAGGGGGTCATCAACCTGCGCGGCAAGGTGATCCCGATCATCTCGCTCAGGCGCAAGTTCAACCTTCCGGAGGCGGACTGGGACAAGCGCACCCGCATCATGGTCATGGAGATCATCGGCGAACTGATGGGATTCATCGTGGACGAGGTTTCCGAGGTGATCCGCATCTCGGAGAAGGAGATCCAGCCGCCCCCACCGGCTGCTTCGGCGGGGCTCGAACAAGAGTGCATGGCCGGGGTGATCAACCAGGCCGAGCGCCTGCTGGTACTTCTGGACCTGGACCGGATGCTGAGTGACGAAGAGCGCCGCCTGTTAAGCGGGGTGGCCTAAGGCGGAAAGGTTCCCAAAAGCAAACGAGGGCACCGGTTGACACCGGTGCCCTCGTCATTTCAGGTCCCTGGGCCTGAGCGCCCCCTCTCCCGTTACAAGATCCTGCTGCCGAGCAGCGAGGCCGCCAGTTCGACGGCGATCTTGGCGGTCTGGTTACGCTGGTCCAGGATGGGGTTGATCTCCACGATGTCCAGGGAGGCCAGGCGCCGGGAATCGGCGATGATCTCCATCAAAAGCTGGGCCTCCCGATAGGTGAGACCGCCCGGCGAAGTGGTACCGACCCCGGGGACCTCGAGGGGATCCAGGGCATCCAGGTCGAGGCTTACATGCAGACGGCTCACGTGTTCGAGCCGCTCTACCGCCTCACGGGCCACGGTCCCCATGCCGCGCTCGTCGATCTCGCGCATGGTGTAGGTGGCGATCCCGCTCTCCTTGAGGCGCTGGCGCTCCTGGGGGTCCAGCTCCCGGATCCCGATCATCACCACGTCGCTCACCTGGAGTTTGGGACCGATGCGCCCAAGCTGCACCAGTTCCGGAAACCCCTGCCCCATGAGAGCGGCGAGCACCATGCCGTGGATGTTCCCCGACGGCGAAGTCTGCGGCGTATTGAAGTCGCCATGGGCGTCGATCCAGATCACGCCGACCGGTTCGTGGTGGGTCACCCCGCCGATCGACCCGAGCGCCATGGAATGGTCTCCGCCCATGAACAGCGGCAGGAAGCCGTCCTCTACCGCCCGCCGCCCCGCCTGGTACACCGCATCGCAGACCCGCCGGATGGAAGGGAGGTAGTGCATTTCGCGCTCCCCGCCCAGGACGTCGCGCACCGGCACGTCGAGGTTCCCCTGGTCCTCGACCTGGTACCCCAGACCGCTCAGGCGGTCGGCGATCCCCGCATAGCGCAAGGCACCAGGACCCAAGTCGACGCCGCGCTGGGCCTGCCCCAGGTCGACCGGCACCCCGATGATGCGAACCTTTTTCCCGCTGCCCACCTCGTCCGTCATGCGTCCTCCTGAGCCGCTGCAGCAGCCGAACGCCCTACCCCGCCGAGCCACCCACCGCGCTCATCATCACGGATACCAGCTGCTCCAACTCGAGCGGCTTGGTCACCAGGCCGTCGAACCCTTCCCTGCGGTAGCGCTCACTCTCGTCGCCTACGAAACTGCCGGTCAGCGCCACCACCGGCAGCCGCCCGTCGCTCCCCGCCTCGCGCCGGCGGATCTCCTGCAAGGCCTCCCGCCCGTCCATGACCGGCATCTGGATGTCCATCAGCACCAGGTCGAAGCGCTCCCGCTCGAGCAGTTCGAGGCACTCCTTGCCGTTCGTCGCGCAGCGTACCCGGTGTCCCAACTCCTTCAGGATGGCGCTGCCGATGGTGAGGTTGATGGCGTTGTCCTCGACGAACAGGATGTCGAGGGGGGTGCCGCTCCAGTTGGGGAGCCGCACCTCCACCGGGTCGGCGGCACTGGCGCCGGTACCCGGCGCGCCGCTGCGCAGGGTGGTGATGGCCCGGTTGGCGGCCTGGTTCTGCTCGCGCGCCTTCTCCAGCTCGACCTCGCCCAGGCGACGCTCGTGGATCAGCCCCTCGAGGCGCTGCTGCTTGGCCAGTAGTTCCAGCTCGACCCGCTTGCGCTCGGTGACCTCCTCGTGGGAGACCAGCGCGTAGGTGGCCCCCGCCACGCTGAAGCGGCTCACCCGGCACAGGAACCAGTGCTGCTCGCCGGTATCCCCCTGGGCGTACTCCTTGACGAACTCGGGGAGCGCGCCGTCGATGACGCTCCAGATCCCGACGATGAACTCCTCAACCGAACCGGAGTCCTTGCCGGTGAGCACCCGACAGACCTCGAGGTAGCTCGACCCGGAACCGACTGCGGGTTCGCCGGTGCCCGGTGGCGGGGTGAACCTGGCTTGCCAGGCGCGGTTGGTGATCACCACGCGCCCCTGGGCGTCGATGACGCAGAGGTTCTGATGCAGACCGTCCAGCGTGGAATGGATGAACTGCTCCTGCTGGCGCATTCCCGCTTCGGCCCGGCGCCGCTCCTCGACCTCGCGCTTGAGCTCCTGGGTGCGCTCCTGGATGCGCTGTTCCAGTTGTTCGTTCAACTGCAACACGTCCTGCTCGGCCTTCTTGATGCGGGTGATGTCGGTAAAGGTGATCACCACCCCCTCGATCTGCCCGGTCTCGGTGCGAAACGGCGAGACCCGGTGCAGCACCCAGCGGTCGTCCCGTGCCTGTTCCTCCTTCTCGATGGGGACACCGCTTATCAGCACGCTGTTGATGTCGTCGAGCATCTGGTCCTGCCCCGACAGGTGGTAGGCGATGTGGTCGATGGGACGGCCGATGTCCTGGGGGATCAGCTTGTAGAAACCGGCGACGGCCGGGTTGTACTTGCGGATCCTCAATTGCCGGTCCAGGAAGATGGTGCCCGCCTCGGTGCTGTTCAACAGATTGTCGTGGTCGGTGTTGAGCTGCTTCAGTTCAAAGTTCTTGCGCTCGAACTCGGAGTTCACCGAGTAGAGTTCCTCGTTCACCGAGTGCAGCTCCTCGTTGGTGCTCTGCAGCTCCTCGTTGGAAGCGAGGAGCTCCTCGTTGGTGGCCTGCAGTTCCTCGTTGCTGGTCTGCAGCTCCTCGACGGTTGCCTGCAGGTTCTCGCGGGTGGACTGCAACTCCAGCTTCAGGTCGGCCAGGTACTGCCGGAAATGCTCGCCGGGCTCGAATGCCTCGCCGGCGGCCTCGGCCTGCTCCGGTTCGGGTGGCTCCAGCCTGCGCACCCTGTTGAAGTAGACGTGGTAGTGGCAGGCGCGCGACTTGGGCTCGGGCAAGGGGGTCACCGTGAGGTCCACCAGCTGTTCCTGCCCCCCCAGGCGCACCCTCAGGTTCTGGGCCGCCACCGTCTGCCCCTCCTTCTGGGCTCGCGGTAAAAGCGTGCTGAGCGCCAGGTGCAGGTTCCCGTCGGTCAGGGCCAGGATGTTGTACTCCATGCGCCCCTCGAGCATGCGCAGGTATTCTGACACGTTACCGAAGTAGTGCAGGATCTGGAACTGCTCGTCGACGAGCACCCCGGGGGGGAGGTGCTTGCGCAAAAGCGCGTCGTAGTCGGCGAGCACCTGGCGGTCCAGGCTCACCAGGCGCCCCGCGCCGGGCTGGGAGAGGGCGACCGGGATCCGCCCCTGCGCCTTGTCCAGGCCGGCCAGGTCCATGTCGATGGCCAGTTTCAGGTGCCGGATCTTGCGAAACATCTTGTGCTGGCTTGCCAGGGTCTCGAATTCGCCGGAGAAGCTCCCCAGCCCCTCGCTGCTCCCGAGGAAGAGCACCCCGCTTTTGCGCAGGGCGAAGTGAAAGTGGGAGATCACCTTCTCCTGGACCTCGGGCTGGAAGTAGATCAACAGGTTGCGGCAGCAGACCAGGCTTAGCTTGGTGAAGGGGGGATCGCTCAGAAGGTTGTGCGGTGCGAACACCACCAGCTTGCGCAGGTCCGAGTTGATCCGGAACTGGTCGTGGCCGTCCATCTTGAAAAAGCGCGCCAGCCGCTCGGGGCTCACGTTGGCGAGCTTGCCGCGCTCGTAGATCCCCTGGGAGCCGGCCTCCAGCGAGGATTTGTGCACGTCGGTGGCAAAGACGGTGATCTTCCCCCGGAAGCCGAGGTGCTCGGCATGCTCGGTGAGCAGGATGGCGAGCGAGTAGGCCTCCTCGCCGGTCGCGCAACCGGCGGACCAGACCCTCAGGTCTTCGCCGCGGCGCAGGTTCACGAAGAGCCGCGGCAGCACTTCCTGGTCCAGGTACTGGAAGGCCTGCGGGTCGCGGAAGAACTCGGTGACCCCGATGAGCAGATCCTTGTAGAGCAGGTCGAGCTCGACCTGGTCCCCCGAGAGGATGGAGAGGTAATCGGAGACGTCGCCTATCTGGCGGAAATCCATGCGCCGCCGGATGCGCCGGCTCACGGTGCTGTCCTTGTACTTGGCGAAATCGAGGTTGTAGGTGCGCCGCAACTGGGCGAAGATGCCGGCGAACTCGCCGTCCTCGGCGAATACCTCCAGCTCGCTGTGCGCCAGGTTGCGCACCGCGGCGGCGTTCACCAGGTAATCGAGCAGCACCTTGGGGATGCGCTGGGGTGCCAGGATCAGGTCGCAGGCCCCGGTGGCGATGGCGCTTCGCGGCATGCCGTCGAACTGCGCGGTCTCCGGCGCCTGCACCACGACGAGTCCCCCCTGCTGGTGCACCGAGACCACGCCGTGGGAGCCATCCGACCCGGTACCCGAGAGGACCACGGCGATGGCGCGGCTGCCGACGTCCTCGGCGAGCGAGTTGAAGAAGAGGTCGATGGGGAGCTCGACGTGCTGGCTCTTGGTACGCTCGGTGAGATACAGGGCCTGGTCGCGCACCGTCAGGTGGCTCTTGGGAGGGATCAGGTAGATGCTGTTGGCCTCGAGCTTCACCCCGTCGATGACCCGGTGGATGGACATCTCGGTGTGGCGCGCCAGGAGGTCATCCATCAGGCTCTTGAAGTCCGGTGAGAGATGCTGGATCACCACGAAGGCCATGCCGGAATCGGGAGGCATGTTGTCGAAGAACTGCTCGAGGGCGTTGAGTCCTCCCGCAGAGGCACCGATCCCCACGATGTGGGTCGGCGTCCCTTCTGGCTGAACTGGCGTAGTGGTCATGGTGATCTCCGGTGCTGGAATGGATACCGTTTTACTAAAGGGAGTGCCGAGCCGGGGCCTGGCCGATAAGTTCGCGAACCTTGTCGGTGAGTTCGCGCACCGAGGGGGGCTTGGGCAGGAAGTGGAACTCCCCGGCAATCACCCCCTGCTCGTCGATGAGGGCATCGGTGTAACCGCTGGTGAACAGGAGCGGCACTTCCGGGTCCATGCTGCGGATCGCCTCCCCCGCGCGCCGGCCGTTGAGCCTGGGCATGATGACGTCCAGGATCACCAGGTCGATCTGGCCGCGGTGTACCTTGAAGGTGGCTACCGCATCCTCGCCGTCCACCGCAGGGATGACCCGGTAGCCGCTGCGCTCCAGGATAGAGGTGGTGGTCTGGCGCACCGGGGCGTCGTCCTCGGCCAAGAGGATGGTGCCGCTGCCGGTGCGCAAAACCGGGCCCGGCGCCGGAGCCGCCTCGCCCAGCTGTTCGCCCAGCGGGAGGAAGATGCGGAAGGTGGTGCCGCGCCCCAGTTCGCTGCTGGTGTGGATCACCCCGCCGTGCTGCTTCACGATGCCGTACACCGTGGAGAGCCCCAAGCCGGTCCCCTTCCCTTTTCCCTTGGTGGTGAAGAAGGGGTCGAAGATGCGCTCTTTGGTGCGCACATCCATGCCGCAACCGGTGTCCGAGACGGTGATCCCCACGTAGCGACCCGGGGGGCAGCCGTTCACCTCGGCCTGGGCAGGTTCCAGGGTGACCGGAGCCAGGTAGATGATCAGCATCCCCCCCTCGGGCATGGCGTCCTTGGCGTTCACCACCAGGTTCATGAACACCTGTTCCAGTTGCGAGGAGTCGCCCAGCACCGTGAACTCCCCCTTGGCGCAGGAGACCACCAGCTGGATGTGCTCACCGATCAGGCGGTGCAGGAAGAGGTCCATCTGACTCACCACGCGCCCCACGTCCACCAGCCGGGGATTGACGACCTGCCGGCGGCTGAAGGTCAAGAGGTTGCGGGTGAGCGCGGCGGCCCGCTCGGCCGCTTCTGCAACGGTGCACAGCTCTTGGGCGATCGGGTCCTCTTCCCCCAGCTTGAACTGGAGCAGCGCGCAGGTACCCAGGATGACGGTAAGGATGTTGTTGAAGTCGTGAGCCACACCGCCCGCCAGGGTGCCCAGCGACTCCATCTTCTGGGCATGCAGCAGCTGGGCCTCCAGGCGCCGGTAGTCGCTCAGGTCGCGCACCAGCCGGGTGCTGCCGACAAATTCGCCGTCGGCGTCGAAGCGGGGGAGCACGGTGAACTCCAGGGAGCGTCCCTGCTCTTCCTGGCGGCATTCCAGCTGGACCGGCCCGCGCTTGGCGACCGCATCCTGGACCAGGCAGGACTCGTTCGAACAAAAGCCCTGGTAGAGGCAGGTGGCGCACAGCTGGTCGCCGGGACCGCGCTCGCAGAGTTGGAACCGCTCCCGGGCGGCGCGGTTGGCGCGCAGCAGGCGCCCCTGGGCGTCGTTCAGGGTGATGGCGTCCGGAAAGACGTCGAAGGTCTCCTCCCAGTCGCGGCGCGCCTGCAGGCTCTCGCGCTCGAGTTCCTGCAGGGCACCTAAGTCCCGGCAGAGCAGGAACCCCTGCACCCGGTTCTTGTAGGGGAAGCTCCCCTCCACCACCTCGACCGGAAACAGGGTGCCGTCGCGCTTGCGGTGCACCCGCCGGCCCCGGTGCCCCTGCACCGGAATACCCACGTGCGCCGGCCCGGGGGCGGAACCCGAGGGACCCAGGTGAGTCACCGGCATTCCCAACAGTTCGGGAAAGTCGTAGCCGTAGAGCTGGCGGGCCAGGTCGTTGGTCTCGGTGATGAACTGGGTCTCGCGGTCGAAGATGAACAACGCCTGGTCCAGGTTGCTGAAGAGCAGCAGGTACTTCTCCTCGCTCTCCTGGTAGTGGGCCAGAAGTTCCTGGGAGTGGACCAGTTGGTGGCGCAACTGGATGAGTTCGGCATCCTTGTGGTCGTCGCCGTAGAGGGGGTCAGGGGCGTTGCCGGCCGGTTGGGTACCCACGGAGTGTTGGGGGGAAGAAGTCATGGGCTCCTCGTGAGCGGCCCTGCTACCGGGCAGGTTCATAACCAGAAGTAAAGGGTAAGGGACCCGGCCGTCCCGGGGCAACCGCTCACCTCGATGCGGTCGGCCAGCTGTGCCACGCCGGGGAGCCCCGGTTCTACCGGCTCGTGCACCAGCTGGGCCAGGGCATCCGCCGTACCGGGGTAGCCGCTGTAGACCAGCCGCAGGCCGCTTTGGGCACCGAAACAGCGGAAGACCCGCAGGGTACCGGCGGCGCCGGTAACGACCAGCCGGCGCCCCAGCCCCGCGGTGGCGGTCACCAGGCGGGTCTGGTCGGCGACCTGCAGCCCGAGCCTCAGGGCGAGGCCGCGCACTTTCTGGCGCGCCAGGACCACGTCGGCGAGCGACTCCAGGGGAGCTTCGGCCAGGTGCTGCTGGCTGTCGTTCATAGGAGCCCTCCGGAGCGTGTATCGGGAAGCGCGCAGCCGGAACCTGAACCGGAGGGGGTGCAGCGGAGAAATGCAAGGGAGGGTTGCGGCCGAGCCGGGTGGCATGCCCGGTGCTGAGCACGAGGTACCGTACCAGGGACAGTTGCTGATTCAGCCAGAGAACGGACAGAACTCACGCGAGGAACCTTTTCCAGAATAGAATGGGCTACCTGCTGCAAGAAATACAGTATTTCAATGTCTAAATATGCAGTAAAAGGACTCGGTAGACATTCCTATTCGCGCCCTGACAATAACTAACAAATGTCGGAAAACTTTGCAATGTAAACTTACCCTACCCATGTAGGACGTTATCCCATACTAGTTCTTTATTCCCGGAACTAACTGCTGTCACCTGCCCCGCCCCACCTGCCCCCGGGAAACCCGGATAACCCTACATCTTCAGGTTGTTCCAGAGATTTACCATGAAGTCCTGGGCGTTGGTCAGGATGGCGACCGCCTGTGCCGAGCCCCGGTTGGCGAGTTTGTCGACGCAGAATTCGGTCATGTCCACCACGTAGAAGAAGACCGGCCGCACCGTGCCGTCATCCAGTACCTGGTAGCTCGGGACCATGTTGCCGAAGGCGATGGAGTGCAGCTGGGTCGCCATGGCGATCACCGTGGTGGCCTTTTTGGCGTGCACACGCATGGCGTCCTGGGCCTGGTAGGTATCGCGCACCACCTCGGGTAGCGGCCCGTCGTCGCGGATCGAGCCGGCCAGGACGTATGGTATCCCCTTTTTCTCGCAGGCGTACATGATGCCGTCGCAAAGGGCGAGCTCCTCGATGGCCCGGGTGATGCTCCCGCGCTGGCGCACCTCGTTGATGATATCCAGGTGGTTGTAGTGTCCCATGGGCTGGAAGGCCTGGGTGTAAATGTCCTGGCCCAGCCCGGTCCTGAAGCGAGCCGCCTCCAGGTCGTGGGTGGCCAGCGCGTTGCCGGCCAAAAGGGCATGGCAGAAGCCGGCTTCGATGAGCCCCTGCATGGCGCTTCGGCTGTCCATGTCGAAGGCGACCGCCGGTCCCAGCACCCAGACGATGTAGCCGTGCTCCCGGTCGTGCCTGAGTACCTGGTACAGCTCGTCATAACTGCGGGAGAACGGGGTTTCCCGGGTGCCACGGTTTCTGAAGGAGAACTTGTCGGCTAGGTGTTCGGTGAGCGGCTCGAACCCGGAGATGTGCAGGTAGATCCCCTCTTCGCCGTTTTCGGTGCGCCCCACGACCACCGGGTCCCCGGCCCGGACCCGGCGCGGCTCCACCACCTCGAGTTCCCGGCCGCGCAGCACCATCACCGAGTCCATGCGGCTGTGCCGGGCAAGGATCCACTCGCCGCTCCCCAGGTGCACGTACTCGGGATGGTTCGAGGTGGCATGGTAGTTTTTCGGGAGCACACCGTCCCCGGGAGCGGGAGCCGTCTGGGCCACCGGTGCATGGGCGAGCCCCAGCCGGCTGAAATCCGGTGCGGTATATTCCGGTATCACCTCGTTGATGGCGGACACGGTCCCCTCCTGTACTCTCAGTGCCGACGCAGGTGCCTGCCAGACGGCCCTCACTACTCTAGCACGGCCAAGGCTGGATACAACGGGACTGGTTGTAGCAGCGACTCCTACGCCGGATCAGCGGTGCAGTGTCGGTTCTGACCGACCCCAGGCTTCAAGCAGGGTCAGTACCTGAGGCAGGTCACGCTGTGCGTGCGGTTTCGATGTGGTTGGAGCCACGATGCGGGGGGGGCTTGAGGTAGGCAATGCGCAGGGACGGGTTAGTAACCACCGTCAGGCGACGCGCCGCTTCCCGCTGTGCCGGCCCCCCTGAACCCACCCGGAGTAAGGTCTGGTCCAGGCCCTGCGCGTCGTTTACGGGGTCACCGGTCGAATCACGCGGAGTGGCTCAACACCAGTTCCAGGACCCGCGTCATTTCGACGGCACTGTACGGTTTGGCGAGGAAGCCGCTGAACCGGTAGTGGCTCCAGTCGGCAATGGAGAGATCGCTGGTATACCCGGTGGAGACGATGAGCCGCGCCTGCGGGTCGAGGGTCAAAAGCTGGCGGGCGGCCTCCCTCCCCCCCATCCCTCCCGGAACGGTCAGGTCGAGAATCACTGCCGCGAAAGGCTCGCTCCCCGCCTAGGCCTCCCGGTAGTGGTCCACGGCGGTAGCGCTGTCCGCGCAGGTGGTGACCCGGTAACCGCATTCGGTCAGAAGCCTTCCTGCCAGTTCCCGGATCATCTCCTCATACACGTAGGTTAAACATTATTACAGCCATCTCGGTATCCAATAAGGGTTTGAGATAGAGTGTGTCGCTAAAGTTTCCCCTGCCGAGGCCGAAAAGAGACGACAGAGCGGCGCACGTACCCGGAACCTCCCGCGCCCCCCGGTTATTCTCGATACAGGGGAAGCAAAGCATGCGACTACAGTGGATCATCATAGGCTACGCGATCCTGGTCACCGGGCGCTTTTTCTGGCGCGCGCTGAGGGTAAGTCTGCAGGAATGGCTGTTAAGAACCGAACCCACCCCGAATTCATGGGAGGAAGACCTCCTTTTAGCGCACGGCATGCACGGCCCACACTCCGCGAAAACCACCCCACCAGCCCCCCTGAAGCGGTGAGAAATCCCTTTACTTTAGCCTGTTGCTCCTATATCATTCATTAGTTAACCTCCCCTTGATAAAGGACAATATGGTACTATCGCACATTCGCAACTTCTCCATCATCGCCCATATCGACCATGGTAAATCCACCATCGCCGACCGCCTCCTCGAGTTCACCGGCACGCTGAGCGCCCGGGACAAGCAGGACCAGTTCCTCGACAAGATGGACCTGGAGCGCGAGCGCGGCATCACCATTAAGGCGCAAACCGTCCGACTCAACTACCGCGCCGATGATGGCAAGGATTACGTCCTGAACCTCATCGACACCCCGGGCCATGTTGACTTCACCTACGAGGTCTCCCGTTCGCTGACCGCCTGCGAGGGTGGCCTTTTGGTCGTGGACGCCTCCCAAGGTGTCGAGGCGCAGACGCTTGCCAACGTCTACCTCGCCCTCGACGCCGACCTCGAGGTATTCGTCGTTCTGAACAAGATCGACCTCCCCGCCGCGGAACCCGAACGCGTCAAGCAGGAGATCGAGGAAATCATCGGCCTCGACACGCACGACGCGGTGCTCGCCAGCGCAAAAGAAGGGATCGGCACCAAGGAGATCCTCGAAGAGATCGTGAAAAAGATCCCGCCGCCCAAGGGGGAGCCGGACAAGCCCTTGAAAGCGCTCCTCTTCGATTCGTGGTACGACCAGTACCAGGGGGTCATCATCCTGGTGCGCATCGTGGACGGCACGGTGAAAAAAGGTGACAAGATCCAGCTCATGTCGAACCGGCGCAGCTACGAGGTCCTGAAGGCCGGTGTCTTCGCCCCGGACATGCGCGAGGTCCCGGCCCTTACCGCGGGCGAGGTCGGTTTCATCATCGCCGGCATCCGCGAAGTGGCCGACGCCAAGGTCGGCGACACCGTGACGCTCCTGCACAACCCCTGCGATGCCGCCCTCCCCGGCTACAAGGAAGTGAAGCCGATGGTGTTCTCGGGGCTCTACCCGATTGACACCTCGCAGTACGAGCAGCTGCGCGACGCGCTCGCCAAGCTGAAACTGAACGACTCTTCCTTCTCCTACGATCCCGAGACCTCGCTCGCGCTTGGCTTCGGCTTCCGCTGCGGCTTTTTGGGCCTCTTGCATATGGAGATCATCCAGGAGCGCCTGGAGCGCGAGTTCAACCTGGAGCTCATCACCACCGCACCGACGGTTGTCTACAACGTGCACCGCCCCGACGGCAGCATGACCCAGATCCAGAGCGCGAACCAGCTCCCGCCGGTCCAGGAGATCGGCTACCTGGAGGAGCCCTTCATCCTCGCCTCCATCCACGTCCCCAACGACTTCGTCGGCGGGATCCTGGCCCTGTGCGAGGAAAAGCGCGGGGTGCAGCGCGAGATCAAGTACCTGACCCCGACCCGCGTCATGGTGGTCTACGAACTTCCCTTGAACGAGGTGGTGCTCGACTTCTACGACCGCTTGAAGTCGATCACCAAGGGGTACGCCTCCCTCGATTACGAGATGCTCGACTACCGCCAAAGCGACCTGGTGCGCCTCAACATCATGATCAACGGCGAGGTGGTGGACGCCCTGTCGCTCATCATTCACAAGGACAAGGCCTACTACCGCGGCCGCGAGCTGGTCTCCAAGATGAAGGAGCTCATCCCGCGCCAGATGTTCGAGATCGCCATCCAGGCGGCAGTCGGCGCCAAGGTCATCGCGCGCGAGACCGTGAAGGCCTTGAGGAAAGACGTCCTCGCCAAGTGCTACGGCGGCGATATCACCCGTAAGCGGAAGTTGTTGGAAAAGCAGAAAGAAGGCAAGAAGCGCATGAAGAACGTTGGCAACGTGGAACTCCCCCAAGAGGCGTTCCTGGCAATCCTGAAGGTTGAAGGGTAGCCTACTTTTGGATGGCTTTTGCCTTCCCAACTTACAAAGGGGAACAACTGGTAATGGAAGATTTGAAGAACGTGGCAAACGAAAACGAGACTGAAAAGGCGCCCAAGCCCGTACAGGGGAAGCATATCGTTCGGGAGTACGCGGAATCGATCTGCATAGCGATACTGCTCGCCCTGGTGATCCGTACCTTCATCGTGCAGGCATTCAAGATTCCCTCCGGTTCCATGGAGGACACCCTGGCCATTGGTGACCACATCCTGGTCAACAAGTTCATCTACGGCGCGAAGCTCCCCTTCAGCACCACGCGCATCGTGAAACTGCGCGACCCGCGCCAGGGTGACGTGATCGTTTTCGAGTACCCGGAAGATCCCTCCAAGGATTTCATCAAGCGTGTGGTCGGCGTTCCCGGCGATACCGTCGAGGTGAAGCACAAGCGGGTCTACGTGAACGGCAAGCTCTACGCGAACCCGCACGAGATCCACAAGGAGAGCGAAGAGATCCCCAAGGAGGCCAACCCGCGGGACAACAAGGACGCCGTGGTGGTGCCGCCCAACTCCTACTTCGTGATGGGCGACAATCGTGACCGCTCCTACGACAGCCGTTTCTGGGGCTTCGTAGGGAAGGACGCCATCAAGGGGCTCGCCTTCATCAAGTACTGGTCCTGGGACAAGGACAGGTTCCGCGTCCGCTTCGGCTCCATCGGGAAGCTCATCGACTAGCAGCAGGTTGAGGTTAAGGCTGAGGCTGAGAAGCCTCCGCACGAAAAGGCCCATCGGGAGATCCGATGGGCCTTTTTTGTCACGGGTAACGGCACGCTTCTCTACCAGGCAGCAAGGCACTCGTAGGGGCGAATAACCATTCCCTACAGATCAGCCGGGTGCATGACAGAATGAGTCCCCGAAAGTTCCTCACACGGCATAAAAAAAGCCCCTGGTCCGAGGTCGGACAGGGGCTTTTCCTTTTCTGAGCGCGGGACCTTACGCCAGGTCCTGAACCGCCTTGTAGATGATGTCGAACAGCTCCGGGATGTCCTTCTCGGCGATGCAGGAGAAGGCAATCCTCAGGTCGGTCTTGCTGGTCGAGATGGCACCGACGCCGTACTTGTCCAGCAGGTGCAGACGCAGCTTCTCGGCCTCGACGGTCTTGAGCTTCAGGCACATGAAGTAGCCGGAGTTGAACGGGTAGTAGTCCCAGGCCTTCTCGAACTTGCCGGCATTCAGCACTTCCTTGGTCTTCAGCGCACGACCCTTCATGACCTGGAACTTCTCTTCTTTCTGCTTCAGGAAGTCGGGCGAGCGCAGCGCCTCGATGACGAAGGTCTGCGAGGGGTGCGGACAGTTGGAGATGCGGGCGCGGATGATACCCATGGCCTTTTTCTCCAGCGCGGACATCACCGGTGCGTTCTCGTAGTTGTTGCCGTCGGCGAAGGTGATGAAGCCGGTGCGGAAGCCCCAGACGAACTCTTCCTTGGTGGCGCCATCAAGCTTGATGGCCAGGATGCGCGGGTGCAGGTTGGCCAGTTTGCCGAACAGGGACTCCTTCAGGCTGTCCTCGTAGAAGAGGCCGAAGTAGGCGTCATCGGTGATGGCGACCACGTTGCAGCCCGCTTCTGCCACTTCCTTGATGGCAGCGACCAAGGCGTCTCCCTCGGCAACCGTCGGGGTGTAGCCGCTGGGGTTGTTCGGGAAGTTAAGGAGTACGACCGCTTTCCCCTTCTCTTCCGCGGTGTTCTGCAGGGTGGTCTTGAAGGCGTCGATGTCGTAGCCGCCGGTCACGGTGAAGGTCGGGTGCTTCTTCACGATGGCGCCGCAGCAGGTGGTGAAGGTCAGGTTGTAGTTGCCCCAGAGCATGTCCGGCAGGATCAGGTGATCGCCCTTGTCGATGAACATGTCGGCGACGATGGAGAGACCGTGGGTCAGGGCGTTGGTCACGATCGGGTTGCTGAAGTGCTTGCCGACCTGGCTCGGGTTCTCGCGCAGCTGCTTCTCCCTCCAGAGGCTCCTGAGTTCCGGCTTGCCCGCCGGCGGCGCGTAGGGGTAGATGTCCTTGGGATCGAAGGCGGACAGCTTGTCCTGGATGCAGGAGAGGTACATCGGGCCGCCGTTTTCGGTAGCGATGCCGATGGTGGCGTTGAATTTGTGGGCCTTTTCCTTGGCTTCCGCCGACTGGGTCAGAATACCCTTGGGGAAGAAGAGGTTTTTACCGAGATCGGACAGCATTTCCAGCACGTGCGGGCTGTGCTGGGCAAGAGCCTCGTTCAGTTCTGCGGCCAACGGGTTCATGTAGTTCCTCCTGGTGAAGTGGTTGTTTATTGCGAAGGTTAGTACCTAGATCGACAGGCTTTTAATTGAAAACGCCATTTAAACGTGTCGTAGACAACTTGTCAACGGTAATATGGGACGGCGGGGACGGCTACCTCCCGAGCAGTTGCTCCATGAGGCGGAACCCTTCGGCGACATGAACGCCGGTGGCCTTGGCGGAGATCTCGTCGTAGCCGGCAACCCCTCCCTTCTCAACTTGTTCGCCGCTGTAGATGATGAACGGTACCGGGTCCGAGGTGTGGGTCATGAGCGCAAGCGGCGTCGGGTGGTCCGGGGCACAGAGCACGCGGTACTCGCCGTACTGTTTGATCCCTTCCAGCACCGGCCCCACGATCAGCTCGTCGAAGAGTTCGATGGCCTTGAGCTTGTCGGCAAGCTTCCCGGAGTGCGAGGCCTCGTCGGGCGCCTCCACGTGCACGAACACGAAGTCACGCTCTTTCAAGGCTTCAACTGCAGCAGAGGCCTTGCCTTGGAAGTTGGTATCCAGGTAGCCGGTGGCACCGGGAACCTCGATGACATCGAGCCCTGCGTAGACGCCGATCCCCTTGATGAGGTCGACGGCGGAGATCACCGCGCCGGTCAGCCCGAACTTGTCCCGGTAGTTCTCCATGGCGGGCGCCTTGCCGAGCCCCCAGGGCCAGATCGAGTTGGCAGGGGTTTCGCCGGCCGCGATGCGCCGCTTGAACTGCGGGTGGTTGTTGAAGATGAGCTGCGAGCTGTTCATGAGGTCGATGAGCTTTTCGGCCCCCTCCCCTTTCGGGAAGTGCACGATGACGTCCTGGCCGGTGATGTCGTGCGGCGGGGTTGCCTTTATCTGGGTGTTGCCGCCGTGCCAGACCAGGAGGTGCCGGTAGCTCACCCCGGGGTGGAAGGAGAACTCCTCGTTACCCAGTTGGCGCTGCAGCTCTTCCACCAGTTCGCGGCCGTCGGCGGTGGAGATGTGGCCGGCGGAGTAGTCGTTCATGGTGAGTCGACCGGCGCGGGCGTCCAGGTGCACCAGGTTGATCCGGAAGGCGACGTCGTCAGGTCCCAGCGAGACACCCATGCTGGCAGCTTCCAGCGGGGAGCGCCCCGTGTAGCAGTCCACCGGGTTGTAGCCGAACATCGAGAGGTTGGCGACGTCGGAGCCCGGCGGGTAGCCCGGGGGAACCGTCTGCGCCAGGCCGAGCGTGCCGCGGCGTGCCATGAAGTCCATATTCGGGGTTTTTGCCGCTTGCAGCGGAGTTTTCCCGTCCAGAGTTTTGATCGGCTGGTCCGACATGCCGTCGCCCAGCAGTACAACGTACTTCATGAATCGGGTCCTCTTGTCCTGGTAAGTTATGGGTAAGCGTGGATAGCTTTATGAGTTTTTAGTCACCCGGGTTGGTATAGCATGAAAAAGAGCAGTAACACAAGAAACGGTGCCGAAAAAGGTGGCTGTCGGGTGAAGAATAATCTGACCCGGCATGCCTGCCGTTACCTGCGCCCCCAACCGATACCGATCTCCCCCCCGCCGTGGGGCGGAAGGTCATTTGTCCCTAGTCCCTAGTCCCTAGCCCCTAGCCCCTAGCCCCTAGCCCCTAGCCCCTGCCTCACACCTACCCTCGCGGGTGGAACTCCCCATGCAACCGCTTGAGTCTCTCCCTGGTCACGTGGGTGTAGATCTGGGTCGAGGAGAGATCGGCGTGACCCAGCATGATCTGCACGCTGCGCAGGTCCGCGCCGTTCTCCAGAAGATGGGTGGCAAAGGAGTGGCGCAGGGTGTGCGGGGATATCGCCGCGTTGATGCCGGCCTGCAGGGCGCGCTTCTTGATGATGTTCCAGAAGGCCTGGCGGGTCATCCCCTCCCCCAACCGGCTCACGAACAGGTTGGCGCTCCCCTTGCCGCGCAAAAGCTCCTCGCGCGCCTCCTCGAGGTAACAGCGGACCGCTTGGCAGGCGCTCTCACCAATCGGGACCAGCCGTTCCTTGCTCCCCTTCCCCAGGGTCATCAGGTACCCGGCCGAAAGGTTCACTTCGGAAAACAACAGCCCCACCAGTTCGGAGACCCTGAGCCCCGTGGCGTAGAGCAGCTCGAGCATGGCGGTGTCGCGCAACTCGATGGCTCCGGGCCCCCGGGCGGCGGCGAGGAGCGCTTCGACCTGCCGGTTATTCAACACGGCGGGGAGCTTGTGCACCCCCTTGGGCGCCTCGATGATGGAGCTGGGATTAAGCTCGCTGTACCCCTCGACCACCAGGAAGCGGTGCAGCATGCGCAGGGCGGAAAGGGCGCGGGCCCGAGAGCGCGGCGCCATCCCCTGGTTCTTCAGGTGGGCCAGGTAACCCGCCACGTCGCTGGGGCGGATCTGATCGGGCGTGCGGTTACCGAGATAGGAAAGGTAGCGGGCGAGGTCGCGGCTGTAGGCGGCCACGGTGTTGGCCGCGGCCCCCTTCTCCACCAGGAGGTAGTTTAAAAAAAGGTCGAGGTACTGATCCACTAGTTGTCGATGGCTGCCAAGAGCTCCCGGCGGATCTCGTTGAGCTTCTCTTCATCGCTGATCTTCTGCCCGAAGATGTTCTTCACGTAGAAGACGTCGGCCACCTGGTCGACCTTGGTGGAGATCTTGGAGACGCCGATGTAGAGCCCGAGCCGGGTCAGGGTACTGGTGATCGCATAGAGCAGCCCCACCTTGTCGTGGGCGTAGATGTCGATGACGGTGTAATCGCCGGAAACCTCGTTGTCGATCTCCACCCGTGCCGGCATGGTCGGCTTCGCCTTCTCGGAGAGGATGCTGGGGCGGTGCCGTTTTGCGACCAAGGCATCCACCTTGACCTCGCCTCTGAGCACCTGGCGCAGGTCGGACTCCAGGCGCGACCAGCGCCCCTCGTCGGTGATCACGAAACCCTGCGGAGAGTTGACCTGCAGGATGTCCAGCACCTTGCCGTTTTTGTTGGTGTGGATCTGGGCACCCAGGATGTTCATGCCGTTGGCGGCCATCACCCCGGTGATCATGGAGAAGAGCCCCGGGATATCGTAGGTGCAGATGGTGCAGTTGGTGTACCCCTTGTCCACCTCGTGACCGAGTTTGACCTCCAGGGTATGTTCGCTGGAGAGGCCGAGCAGGATCCTCATGTGACCGGCGATGATCTCCGGAGCATAGGAGAGCAGGTGCCTCGTGGAGAGCGCCTGCAGCTCGTCCTTGATCGGCTGGGCGGGAAAGTCGCTAATGAGCAGGTCGTAGACCGCGCGCTTGACGCGGCGCACCCGGTCGCCGGAGGCCTCCAGCTTGAAGTCGCCGCGCTCCAGTACCTGGAAGGCCTTCTCGTAGAGCTCCTGCAACAAAAGCCCCTTCCACTCGGTCCAGACGTCCGGCCCGACCGCCTTGATGTCGGAATAGGTCAAGAGGTAGAGCATCTTCAGGTTTTCGCTCTTCTCCATCTGGCGGGCGAACTGGATGATCATCCCTTCGTCGTGCAGGTCGCGGCGCTGGGCGATGTGGGCCATCAGGAGGTGCTGGCGCACCAGGAACTGCAGGCGCTCGCTGTCCTCCTTGGTGAGCCCCATGCGCCGCGCGATGGTCTTGCTGAGCTCGGCGCCGAGTTCCGCGTGGCCGCCCCCGCCCCCCTTGCCGATATCGTGCAGCATGACCGCCAAAAGGAGCAGCCAGCGCTTGTCGATCTCCTTGGCAAGCTGGGTCAACAGCGGCAGGTCGTCCTTGTGCTCCCCCTGCCAGAGCTTGGTGATCTCCTCTACGGCAAAAAGGGTATGGGTGTCGACGGTGTAGATGTGGTAGGCGTCGTGCTGGACCTTGCAGTTGATCCGCTCGAACTCGGGGATGTAGCGGTTCAAAAAGCCCAGGTGATGCATCTGCTGCAGCGTTTCATAGACGCTCTTGTCGGACTGCAGGATGTTGCAGAAGGAGGTGTGGGCTTCCTTGGAGCGGCGGAACTTGTCGTTGACCAGGTCCAGGTTGTCGCGGACCAGCCCCTTGGTGGAAACGGAGATCTCCACCCCCTGTTTCTGGGCGAACTCGAAGATCCGCATGAGCCGGATGGGATCCTTCTGGATCACCGCCTCGTCGGGAACCACCAGTTCCCCCTTCATGACGTAAAACCCCTCGCCGACCGGCCGCCGGGTGAAGTAGCCCAGGAACTTGCGGGCCCCCTCCTCGCGCTGGCTGCACTTGGTGATCAAGACCGAAGCGAAATGCTCGACCCGGTTGGCGTGCAGGTAGAAGTCCTGCATGAACTGCTCGACGGCGAGCACCTTGCCGCGGTCCTCGTAGCCGAAGAAGCGCGCCAGCGAGATCTGGGCGTCGAAGGTGAGTTGGTCGTTCTTGCGGCCGGCCAGGTAGTGCAACTCGTTCCTGATGCGCCACAGGTAGTTGAGCGACGAGTAGTAGATGGCGATGTCCTCCTCGGAGAGCACCCCCTTGATGACCAGCTCGCGCGGTTCGTCCACCTTGTACTTCACCTTGGCGACCCACATCGCGGTATGCAGGTCGCGCAGACACCCCTCCCCTTCCTTGAGGTTCGGTTCCAGGATGTAGACGCTCGAGCCGTACTTTTCGCGCCGTTTCTTCAGCTCGGTTATCTTCTCCGCGATGAAGGCGTCACTTCTCTTGGCGAGCACCTGGCTCACCATCACCTTCTTCAGCTCGGCGAAGAGGTTCTCGCTGCCGTGCAGGAGCCTGGCATCCAAAAGGGCCGTCTTTACCGTCACGTCGCCGTTGGCCATCTCGACGCAGTCGGGAATGGTGCGCACCGAGTAGCCCACGTCCAGACGGAGGTCCCACAGGAAGTAGAGCAGGCGGTTCGCCACCTCCTCGACCCGCTTGGAATCCTTCCCCTTGTAGAGGAACATGAGGTCCAGGTCCGAGTACGGGTTCAACTCGCCGCGCCCGTAACCGCCTACCGCGACGAGGGCCAGTTCGCCCGTTTTCCCGTTGATCTGGAAGTCGTCGGAGAGCGCCGTGAAGAGTCGCACCACCAGGGCGTCGGTCATCGCGGTGATGGCCTGCACCACGTGGATGCCGTCGTCCCCCTCCCGGTGGCTGCGCTTCATCTCCTCGCGGTAGTGCTCGAGGAACTCGCGTGCAGCGGCCAGGTAAGCGCCGCGTTTCTCTTCGAAGCTTTTGCCGTCACCTTTGAGCGACTCGCTGAGGTACCCGTTGATGTTGAGCCGCATTCACTCTTCCTTTGCGATCCTTACCACCTGCAACACGCCGGAGAACTTCTCGATGTCGGCCACGTCCAGGCTCTCGGTATCGCCGATCACCCCGATGATGACCCGGTTGGCGCCCGTAGATTGATGGATGTCGAAACCCCGGTCGATGAGGTAGGCCTTGATCTCTTCCTGGTCCACCATATCGGCCGTCTTGCGCATGACAATCAGCACGTAACTATCCTCCTTTAGTGATCGCCGCGGGTCATGATGCGCTCCAGGCGGCGCGACTCGTCGATGACCCTCTCGAAGAGTCTCACGATGGCCTGGTCGTCCAGTGGCCCTCCGTTTTCCGAGGCCATGCGCTGGAAGATGCGCTTTTCGCGGGTCGGGTCGTACACCGGCAGATCGAGCCCCTTCTTGATCTCCCCGATCTTAAGTGCGAGCGAAGCGCGTTCGTTGAAGATGCGCAACAATTCGGAGTCCAACCGGTCGATCTCTGCCCTGATCTCGTCGATGGTCATGAAAACCTCTAGAACCCTTTCTTTAAGTAGGTGTCGCGACGCCAATTGACATCATCCACACCCGGGTGATCGATGTTGTAGTTGAGGCCGCGCGACTCCTTCCTCAACTGCGCACAGGATACGATCAGCTTCGCGACGGTAGCGATGTTCCTCAACTCGATGAGGTCGCTGGTCACGATGAAGTTCCAGTAGTACTCCTCGATCTCGCGCTGGATCAGGTCAATGCGGTGCATGGCGCGCTCCAGCCGCTTGTCGGTGCGCACGATCCCCACGTAGTTCCACATGAAGCGCCGGATCTCGTCCCAGTTCTGGGAGACCACCACCATCTCGTCGGAGTTGGTCGCCGTGCCGCAGTCCCAGTCCGGGGTTTCCGGGGTGTCAAAACTCGCGCTCTTCAGCACCTCGATGGAGTGCTTGAAGGCGCGACCGGCGTAGACCGCCGCCTCTAAAAGCGAGTTGGAGGCCAGGCGGTTCCCGCCGTGCAGGCCGGTGAAGGCGACCTCGCCGATGGCGTAGAGATGCTTCACGTCGGTCTCGGCGTCGTCGTTGACCGCCACCCCGCCGCAGAGGTAGTGGGCCGCCGGCACCACCGGGATCATATCGCGGGTCATGTCGATGCCGAACTCGAGGCAGGTCTGGTAGATATTGGGGAAGCGCTGGGTGATGTACTCGGCGCCCCGGTGCCGGATGTCCAGGTAGACGCAGTCGTCGCCGTGGGTCTTCATCTCGTTGTCGATGGCGCGGGCCACGATGTCGCGCGGCGCCAGGTCTTTCAGGTGATGGTAGCGCTCCATGAAGGCGGTGCCGTCGCGCCGTCTGAGGATGGCCCCCTCGCCGCGCACCGCCTCCGAGATCAGGAAGCTGCGGGCGGTCGGGTGGTACAGGGTCGTCGGGTGGAACTGCATGAATTCCATGTTGGCGACCGTGGCCCCGGCGCGGTAAGCCATGGCGACGCCGTCGCCGGTCGCCACGTCCGGGTTGCAGGTGTAGAGGTACACCTTGCCAGCGCCCCCCGAGGCGAGCAGCGTGATGCGCGCGTTAAAGGTCTTCACCTTCTCCGCGTCGATGTCCAGCACGTGGGCACCCAGGCAGCGGTTCTCCTTGAGCGGCTTTTTGAGAACCTTTGCCTCGGTGATCAGGTCGATGGCGATGTGATTTTCGTAGATGGTGATGTTGGGGTGCTTCCGAACCGCCGCCACCAGGGCGCGCTCGATCTCGCGGCCGGTGACGTCCTCGGCGTGCAGGATGCGCCGGGCACTGTGACCACCCTCACGGGTCAGGTCGTAGCCCCCCTCGTTCATGGTGAACTGGACCCCCCACTCGATCAGGTTCCTGATCACCTGGGGACCTTCCTCGACCACCATGCGCACCACGTCTTCGTGGCAGATACCGGCTCCGGCCACCAGGGTATCCTGCACGTGGGCATCGAAGGTATCTTCATCCGAGGAGACCGTGGCGATCCCGCCCTGGGCGTAGTTGGTTGCCGATTCGGCTATCTCACGTTTGGTGACCACGGCGACGCTGCCGTGGGCTGCAGCCTGCAGGGCGAAGGAGAGCCCGGCAATACCACTACCGATCACCAGAAAATCGCTTTCAAGCTTCATGCATCCCCCGATCTAAACCGTATACATAACGGTTGTGGCGTTCAGAAAATTGGCAAATTATTGATCTCCCCCGGATTTTTGTCAAGGCATTTCGGGCCAAACTGACACAATAGGCCTTGAATAAATCCGGCAATTCGTCTATATGTCTTCAGGGCGTCACTGCTTTTTGCCCGATGCCAAAGGAAGGTTTTTGCAACTTGAGAGCACACCTCGTCACCCACGTGCTGATACTGGCGCTGCTGACGTTTTCAGTACAAGCGCACGCCGATATTTACCGCTATGAGGATCCCGACGGGACCCTTCATTTCACCGATGCCCCCACGGACAAGCGGTTCAAAGTGTTCATGCGGGACATCAAGAAGGACAAGAAGTTACGGACCGCCTTCAAGCTCCCCGGCTACGCCCGTGACCCGGCGCAGTTCGAGCCGATCATCCTGGCCTGCTCCCGCGAGTTCGGGGTGGACAGCTCGCTCGTGAAGGCGGTGATCCACGCCGAGTCGGGGTACAACCCGACTGCCGTCTCCTCCAAGGGTGCCCAGGGTCTCATGCAGCTCATGCCGAGTACCGCGAAGGGGCTCAAGGTCGCCGACAGCATGGATCCCGGGGACAACATCCGGGGCGGCGTACGCTACCTCCGTTTTCTATTGGACACCTTCAAGGGGAATGAGTCCCTGGCGCTCGCCGCCTACAACTCGGGACTTTCCAAGGTGGCCAAATACGGCGGCATCCCCCCCTACCCCGAAACCCAGCAGTACGTAGCGAAGGTGCTGAGCTACCGAAATAACTACCGTTAAAGGCCTACTATTCCATGTCGAATCCGGCACCACCGCAAGTCATGAACCTGCCCAACATCCTCACCATGGGGAGGATCGCGGCCATACCCCTTCTCTGCCTCCTGCTCCTCTCACCGGAGCGCACCCCCTGTTTCTGGGCGGCTGCCCTCTTCGCCGCCGCTTCGGTCACCGACTGGCTCGATGGCTACCTGGCCCGCCGCATGGGGATCGTCACCGTCTTCGGGAAGTTCCTGGATCCCATTGCCGACAAGCTCATCGTCATGGCGGCGCTCATCATGATCCTCCCCTTCGACCGGGTCCCGGCCTGGATGGTGCTGGTAATCCTTGGGCGCGAGATGATCATCACCGGTCTGCGCGGCATCGCCTCCACCGAGGGGATCGTGATTCCCGCTTCGAATCTCGGCAAGTTCAAGACCATCTTCCAGCTGGTTGCCATCATCGGTCTTCTCTTGCACTACGACTACCGCTGGTTCTTTTCCGTGGACCATCCTCTGCTAGTAGTGAACATGCACAACGTCGGGATGTTCTACCTCTGGATCGCCACCATCATAACTATCTGGTCCGGCGTCGATTACCTGTACAAGTTCATGCGGGTGATCGTGAAGTAGGTTGGTACGCGGCGGGGTTTGCGGCAGATAGTCAAATTTTGAGGTTGACAGCTGCTCCGAATCGGGTTATAAACGCGGCTCCACTGAAGGAAACGGCGGCATGGCCAAGTGGTAAGGCAAAGGACTGCAAATCCTTTATTCCCCGGTTCGAATCCGGGTGCCGCCTCCAAAAATATAAGGGCTTACAGGTGATTCCTGTAAGCCCTTTTGTTTTGCCGTATCCCCTGCTGCGGCATCTACTGCCAGGCGTATCCGGCGCCTAGAGCCCCCTCGCCAAGCCCAGTGCTGGAGCGTCCTCCCCCTGCCCTGTCGATCCGATCCAAGACTAACGCGCCCTACCCGAATCCCCCTGATAGTCAGAGCTTGATATGAAGCCGGAACTGATCAGTCGTCCTTTCCACGCACCGGCGCCGCACCGTACCCTCCCATGAAAACCTCGACGGCCCGCCTGGTCCCCTCCCGGATCACCTCGTTACTCAACACCTCCGGCGAGTCTAACAGCAGCAGGTGGCGAAACTCCGTCTCCAGGAGACTGATCAGGTGGCTTGCAGCGATCAGCGGATCCGCCGGACGGAGCCGGCCCGCCGCCATCAACGGCTCAAGAAACTGGGCTATCAGCTGTTGGGACCGCAAAGCCCCCTGCTCGTACAGTTCGTGCACCGCCTTGGAATGCTTCGCCTGGGCGATCATCATGTGCCGCGTCACCACGATCTTGGGCGAGTAGATCAGGGCGATGAACCGCTCCCCGTAGCACCGCAGAGCCTCACCGACATCTTCAACCTGCTCCTCGAACGGTTGATGCACGGCTTCGTACTCAGCAGCAACCGACTCAATCACCACCGCGATGAACAGCTCCTGTTTCGAGGGGAAATAGTTATAGACGGTGGTCCGGGACCCTCCCACCCTGGTGCAGATCTCCGCCATGGAAGCCCTCTCGAAACCGACCGCGTTAAAGACCTTCCCCGCCTCTTCTATAATGGCCCGTCGCTTGGCGTCCGTCTTTACCCTCATTGCGGCTCATCCTCCCACCGAAATTTTGTTTGCATTTTTATATCAAGGTGGTTTAGTTTTGTCGAGCTTAAATCAATAACGTAACATACGTTACTCTTAAGCAGATTTCACGGGAACCAAGCGGAAACGGGTACACCAGATGAATGCGATTACCATAGCCCCCCTACTCCTCGGCCTGGCGGCTTTCGGCGTTGTGCGTTACGCAGCAAAAGTAAAAAAACCCAGCCTGGAACGGGCCAGGGGGCTCGAAACGATCTTTGAGAACGCCTCAGATGCTGCGATCATGAACGACATCTCGGGCTTCGTCAGGACTGCGAACAAGGCCTTTTGCAGGCTTACCGGTTACCTGCCGGCGAAGCTCATCGAGCGCTCGATCTTTGAACTTGCCCACGGTTGTACCCCTGAAGAGCTCGCGCGGCGCTGGCGCACCGCCGACCACGGTGAGTCCATTGTCAGTGCTTTCCAAGTGCGGCTCCAGGATGGCAGCACTATCCCCATCGAAATGGTGTCCACCCCGCTTCGGCAGGCCGGCGAGCCACTGATCCACTCCGTGTTCCGGGATCTGTCCAACCGCCAAAAGATGGGCCACGGCCCGGGCGCCTGGTCTTTTGCTGACGACCTGATCAATATCATGCCCATCCCGGTCTTTTATAAGAACACCCAGGGACTGTACATCGGATGCAACCGGGCCTACGAGGAGTTCAAAGGCATCACCCGGCAGGAAATGGTCGGGAAAACCGTGTACGAAATGGCACCTCCCGAGATCGCCAGGAAATATGACGAGATGGACCGTGCCTTACTGCAGACCAGGGGCATTCAGATTTACGACTGGGTGATGCCGGATGCCAAGGGGATCGAACGTAGTGTGATCTTTCACAAGACCGTGTTCACCCAGGCCAGCGGAGAAATCGGGGGAATCATCGGCGTCATGCTCGACGTCACCGAGCGCAAGCAAGCCATGGCGGAACGCATAAAGCACGAGCAACAGATCCAGCAGGTGCAGAAACTGGAAAGCCTGGGCGTTCTTGCCGGCGGCATCGCGCATGACTTCAACAACATCCTGATGGCGATCATAGGTAACGCCGACCTGGCCCAGGCACGCCTCCCCATCGAGTCGCCGGTCCGGCACAACCTGCAGAAAATCCACGCGGCAGCCTTTCGGGCGGCGGACCTGTCACGCCAGATGCTGGCCTACTCCGGCAGAGGGAAGTTCGTGTTGGAGCTTCTTGACTTAAACCGCCTCATCGAAGAGATGATCCACATGCTCGAAGTATCCATCTCTAAGAAGGCGGTCTTACGTTTCAACCAGTTCAACCCGCTGCCGATGTTCGAGGGCGACGCCACCCAGATCAGCCAGATCATCATGAATCTGGTGATCAACGCCTCGGAGGCTATCGGAGAAAAAAGCGGCGTAATTGCGATTACCACGGGATGCATGGACTGCACCCGCCAGTACCTCCAGGACCTTTGCCTCGATCAGAGTATCCCGGAAGGCCTCTGCGTGTACCTGGAGGTCGCCGATACCGGCTGCGGCATGGACGAGGAGACCAAGGCAAAGATCTTCGACCCTTTCTTTACCACCAAGTTCACCGGGAGAGGCCTGGGGATGTCCGCCGTGTTGGGGATCATCCGGGGACATAACGGGGGGATCAAGATCTACAGCGAGCAAGGCAAGGGGAGCAGCTTCAAAGTCATCTTCCCGGCCAGTTCCAAGCAGCTGGAACTTCTTGACCGGGCCCAGATGTCCAGCACCTGGACTGCCACCGGTAAAGTACTGCTGGTAGACGATGAGGAATCCGTCCGGGCCATCGGCTCAGACATGCTGAGGGAGCTCGGGTTCGAGGTGGTGACGGCCTGCGACGGCAAGGATGCGCTGCTTCGTTTCCAGGAACAGCCGGGTTTCAGGTTCGTCATCCTCGACCTCACCATGCCGCACATGGACGGCGAACAGTGCTACCGCGAGCTGCAGCAACTGAAACCGGGGACGCGGGTGATCATGTCCAGTGGCTTCAACGAACACGAAGTTTCGCAACGGTTCATCGGCAAGGGGCTGGCCGGTTTCATCCAGAAGCCCTATACCCTCACGGCCCTGAAGGAAATCGTCAGCAAAAGCTGCATGTGAAACGGGATTTAGCCGCGGTTTCATCGATACATCTCGCGTAAAGGAGGGCGCAATGGCTCCCCAGACAACCAAGGAAATGCTCCTCGCCGCGGCGACCGAAATGTTTGCGGAGTACGGCTACAACCAGGTGAGTGTCCGGGACATCTGCCGGAAATGCAATACGAGCATCTCGATGATCACCTACCATTTCGGTGGCAAAGAAGGGTTGTACCAGAAGGTTTTACGAAAGCAGTTTTCCTGTTATTCAGCGATCCGACGACTGGCGGCAGACAAGTCAAGCCCACTGGTACGGCTGGAAAAGTACGTCATCTGGGCACTCGACAGGCACAGGACCTCCCCGCATTTCTCGAAAATCTACCTGAGAGAGCTGATGTCGCCCAGCGGGTATTATGAAACCCACCTGAAACCCCTCGTCCTGAAATCAAAACAGTGCCTGATGAAAATTCTCGATGACGGGATGAGGCAGGGGGACATAACTGACAAAATCGACCCTGAGGCCATGGCGCACATCATTTCCACGACGATTAACTGCATAGGTATTTACTCGGACATCCATTCCCAGCAGAGCCCGGTGCTTGGAAGTAGAGATCCTATAGATGCCAGGGATATCCTCGCCCTGCTTAGACCGGGAATCAAGGCGAGGACCTGCACGGAACCTTGTCATAGCACCTGATCCCCACCAGGTAGGTACAGTTATTTCCCACCCGCCCTCCATTTCCCCCTAACACTTCTACGAATTTCTTCGCCCACAGCGACTGATTCACCTTAAGCCCACCCTCCCGTAACCGATCAAAAGCCCATAATTTGACGATGCCCACCTCAGGTAACTGCCGCAAATTCGACCAAGGGAACATACCTCGCGCAGTACAACGGCAGTCCAACCCAATCGTTTTGCATCGCGTGACCGTACAGGCAACGGACACCTGCTGCTTATACGGCAAATTCAACGGAGGGATGCGCATGAACTTCTGGGGCGATCTAAAAGTAAGAACGAAGATGATGACACTGGTAATGATAAGTTGCTTGGGACTGGTACTGGTTGGCAGCATCGGGATGATCAACCTCTCGAGGATGAACCAGGAGGAGCAGACCCTGAGTGACGGCATAACCCAGACTGCCGTGCTGCAGGATTTGAAAAACGAATTCTTGACCATGCGGCTGGATCTGGTCTACCTCCTGTCCTTGAAAGATACCGCCAAGGCAAAAGAAAAAACCGAGGATTTCGAAAGCCGCGCAGCTGCGGTCCGAAAAGGCGTCCAATTCTACGAAAAATGCGATATCGAGCCTTCGGAGCGCCGCAAGATACAAGATTTTCGTGCGCTCTTTGAGAAGTACGTCGACCAGGGAAAGATACTGGCCGAAAAGGCAGCTGCGATCCAGCGCGCCGTGAGTGCAGAGGCGCTCGATGAAGCTGTCAGTTTTGCCACCGGACAGCTCGCACCGCTCTACCAAAAGCCTGCGAAGTTGGTTGCAGAGCTGGTGGATGCCCACCTGAAAGAAGGTGTCGATGTTCGCAAGGCCAGCGCAGCGGATTTTCAGCACACGCGAAGGATCATGCTCGCCATCATCCTCTTTGTGGCGCTTGGCACCTTCGTTGGTGGCTTTCTCATCACCAATTCGGTGGTGGGTCCACTTAAAGAGGTCTTCGCCACCCTGCGCAGAGTTGCCGACGGGTTCCTTGGCGCCCGGTGTACGGTAGTGAGCAAAGAAAAACGAGTCCCCTCTCCCCTTGCGGGAGAGGGGCAGGGTGAGGGGGAAGTCGCCTACTCCGAGCTCATGGCAGCTTCACCCACCCTCCTGCCCCCTCCCGTCAAGGGAGGGGGGATGCTACCTTCCCGGAATTGCGGGATGAACCTATGTAAAGCCTAAAACAGTGCCCTCACCTGCCGGGTTGCATTTCTGCCAGCAGCCGCTCGATTTCATCCTTCTTCACTAGAAGCGGCTGCATCTGGGTGACCGGCCGGTGAGCACGCGGATTTTCCAGCCATTTTCTGAGGGAATCCGGCGTCCAGCGCTCTCCTTGCTGCCAGGTCTTCGGATAGAACTTGCTCAAGAGCCCGGAGAGGTTTGGGCCGATATTTCCTCTCCCCAAGCCGCCCCATGTTGCGGTCAGTGCCTTATGGCAAGGGCCGCACTGTTTTTGAAAAACACTCTGCTCGCCCCGTTTCCGCTCGAAGTGCACTAGCTGGGGTGCTTCTTTCCCTCCCCTATCCCCTTTCCGCGCGCCGGCGAGAATGGCGACCACGAGGTCATCGACCTGCTGCTCGGGGACCTGGAAATCCGGCATGAAAAAGGCGGGGCTCCGGATGGCCCGCACCAGTTGCCCGGTGGTCGCCGATTTTCCCAGCCGGTCCAGATCGCCTGCCAGATGGTTCCCTTTTCCGGCAAGGGTGTGGCAGCGGCGGCAGGCGAAGAGTTCCAGGAGCTTTTCGCCGCGCACCAGCGGTGGCGAACCGGCCAGGGCGGACCAGGCGTACCTGCCGCGTACCAGGTCGCGGTGCGCGATGGAGAGGCGGTCGGAGCGCCCATCACCCCGATGGCACGTTTCACAGCTGCCGAGGTGGGTGTAGTGCGCCCTGTGGCACCTAAGACAACTGGGCCGGGCAGCCTCCACCGCAGCGGGGACCAGGACCAGCAGCGCGCCTATCAGGCCTAAAACGGCAGAACGAAAGCCCAATTCTCACCTCTGAAGTACCCGGCGATGACCGTCAGGAGCAGCACGGCGGCGAAGGTGACCAGGGAAGCGACAGCAATGCGAAGGTGCCCCGTACCGAGCCAGGAGGCCTGGTCGCTCTTTTGCTGACCGGGGAGCCACGGGAGCAGGATCATCCCGAGCGCCACAGCGAGGACGGCGTAGATGAGGTACTTCGAATAGCTCACCACTTCCTGGATCCAGAGTAAAAACCAGGCTGACTTGACAGGGTTCGGGACGCGCGCCAGGTCCGCCGGTTCCTGCAGTGGCGCCGGCCAAAGGGCGGCCAGGACCAGCAACAGGATAGTTGCGAGCAGCCAGGCGATCTTGATGATCCGGAAGAAGTACGGGGAGCTTTTCAAGTAGCCGCGGGTCATAGGTAGGGAAGTACCCCCTTATTTTTCCGGATCCGGTAAAAATGCAGGAAGCTCAGCCCCAGCACGGACAGTGGGACCAGCATGATGTGCAGCGCGTAGAAACGCAACAGCGACATGGGATGCCCTATGCCGTCGGGCACCAGGATGCCGCGTAAAAGGGGCCCAAAGGGAAAGGTAGCCAGAAGCTCCATCCCGGTCTGGGTCGCCCAGAGCGCCAGCTGGTCCATGGGGAGCAGGTATCCGGTGTAGGCCTCGAAGACGCAGAGCAGCAACAGCAGGCAACCGATGACCCAGTTCAGCTGGCGCGGTTTCTGGTAGGCGCCGGTTAAAACCACGCGCAGGGTGTGCAGCATGAGCAGGACGAGGAGCAGGTGGGAGCAGAGCCGGTGCAGGCTGCGCAGGTAGCGCCCGCCCCAGACCGAGCTTTCCAATAGAAGAATCGAACCGTAGGCCTTCTCGGGTCCGGGCTGGTAATAGAAGAGCAACAGCATCCCGGAGCAAAGGAGCAAAAGGAAGGCGCTGAAGGCGAGGCCGCCCAGACAGAAGGTATAGGAGATGGTGAGGTTGCGCTTTAAAACGACCCGCGGAAAGAGATGGCTGAGAAATTCGTTGAGCAAGAAACCTCCGGTTGGATCCCGCTTCGGGCCTTACACCAGCACGTGGAAAAAATCACCACGGTCTTCCACCACCAGCCGCTGCAGCGCTCGGTCGGCCGGCCCCTTGAGGACGCGCCCCTCGCGATCGAAACTGCTGCCGTGACAGGGGCAGACGATGTCCCCCGGCGTCACCGCGACGGTGCACCCCAGGTGGGTACAGACGAGGCTCAGCGCATAGACGCGCTCCCCGTCCCTCATGAGGGCCACCCGCTCCTCGCGGTAAACCAGTGCCCCCTGGGGCGGCAGATCCGCCTTGGCCACCTTGAGCAGTTCCCGTTTCTGCCGCAACGCTGGGCTCAGGTAGCGCCCCAGGGCAGCGGCTCCCGCCAGGGCCGCGATCAGGGTGACGAGGAAGCCTCGACGTGTGTGATCAGTTGTTGCCATTTTTCCAGGTACGCCCTCTGGTATTCCTTGGTTCTGGCCGTTACCCGCTGGTAGCGCGCCATGGGGAGAAAGTCCCCGTTCACCACCCGCTGCCCGGAGCGCTCCCAAAAGGACGCCAGGGTCATCCCGTCAGCCTGCAGCTGGTAGATCCGGTCCTGTGGCGGTTCGAGCAGGTAGCGGCGCGGGGTATCGTGACACCCTTCGCACATGACCGTGCCCCGCCGGATGGTGTGCGGGAAAAAGGCCTTCCACTGCGCGGCCAGCAGGCGGTTTTCCAGGAGGTCAGCACTCCCCCTGGACCACGAGCCGACCGGGCGGTCATTGAGGATCTCGGAAAAATAGAGCAGGAACTGGGGACGGATCGGGCTCACCTTGCCGGCGGCATTGATCCCCAGGGGCGGCGCGTCCTGCTTGCGCAGGTAGGCACTCTTCACGTAGTTCCCAGCGTTCTCCTTGACCTCGAAATCCTCCTGGATGCTGCTGTCGGTGAAACGGAGCCAGAAGGTGCCGTACTCCTGGGCGGCCCAGGCGGAGTGGCAGGCGTAGCATTCCATCTTCTCGAGATGCGCCGCGATCCGGTGCTCCACCACCTTGGTGTTGACCCGGTGGCAGTCGAGGCACCCCTTGGAGGACTTTGCACCGGCGACGAGGCTCGCCATGCTGTGGCAGGCGGCACAGCTAAGACCGGCCTCGGCATGGACGTCGGGGGTCATCTTCAGGAAGCTCTGCCCGTAGGCCTGCTCACCGCGCTGGTAGCGCAGGCTGTCCTCGCGCGGCGCCATGCCGTAGTAGTCGGTCCCGACGAAGTAGCCGCGGTGGCAGGCAAAGCAGCTGCGGTCGCTGGCCCGCGCCACCCGGTGACCGCTGCCGCCGTGGCAGTCGGTGCAGCCGGCGAGGTGGCAGGAGCCGCAGCGGTTTTCGAAGAAACCGGCGTCGAACCTGCCGATGCTTCCCTCCACGAAGCGCCGCTCCTTGTCCCTGGTCCCCATGGCGTGCTCGAAGAGCCGAGCGTACCCCTTGTGGCAACCGGCGCAGCCGACGGCACCTCCGGCGGCCGCAGCGGGGTTTGCCAGCGTGGCGCTCTCGCTCAGGTGGCAGGAGAGGCAGGAAAGCCGCGCGTGCACCCCCTCGAGGGTCACCCGGTGGCAGACCTTGCAGTTCTCCCCGGCCCGGCTTGGCGTCGCGCTAAGGGCGAGCCAGCAGGCGGCGATGCACAGCATCATCCAACGCACGATAGTTAAGTTCCTTTCGATAGATCGGGTCACTCGCCGTGCCGTGGCAGACCAGGCAGGTATTGACCGCCAGGGTGCGCCGCACCTCGCGCCCGTTCAGGGGGCGCGAGTTTTCCCGGGTGATTGCCGAATAGGCCCGCACCCTGCCGTCCTGCAGGGTGAGAAAGCCGTCCAGCGGCTTGTCGGCCGACTGCTCGCAGATGAGCGTCCCGTAGATGTCGCCGCCGGCAACCACGTGCTGACCGAAGCCGAGGAAGGCGGGGTTGCCGTGACACTCCACGCACCCCACCGCCCTCTTCCCGGTGTTGTGCGAGAAGAACGGGGCGAAGCGCAGTTGCTGCTTTCCTTTGAAGCGGGCCACGTACTCGTTCTTGGACAGGGTCCCGTCAGGTTCCACCACCGTGACGAAGGTCTGGCAGCCGGGGGTCACGGTGGAGACCTTGCCGCGCTGGTTCAGGGCCAGCGGGAAGGGGTAGAGCATCCGGTAGTCCTCGGTCTCGCTGAAACGCCCCGGGGTCTCGCGCCCCTTGATGAAGTCCATACCCTTGACCGTCTTGTCGTAGCGGGTGTGGCAGCCGTAGCACTGCACCACCGTGCGCGAGTGGCAGGCGTAGCACTCCAGGCGACCATGCCCGACGATGCTATGCTCGGCGGTGCCGGTGATCACCTTGCTCTTGAACAGCTTGCCGCTACGCTTGCCCAAAACGTACACGGTGCCGTCCTTATAGAAGACGTTGGAATAGCTGCGTCCCTTGGCGGTCAGCACCAGCTTCATCCCCGGCCGCATCTGCATCCGGTAGTTCTTGGACTCCCTGAGCGCCTCGTCGTTTTCGCGAACCACCTCGCGGTAGCGCGGCGGCCGGGCCCCCCCGTGGCAGTCCTCGCAAGCGATCTCGGTCTGCAGGTTCATGTTCTGGTAGGCGTAGCCGTCCCCCATCAGGTCCCGGGAGGTATGGCAGTCGATGCAGTCCATGCCGGCGGCGGCGTGGACGTCCGGGGCGATGTGCACCGCGTTGCGCAGGCCGCTTAGGAGCACGGGACCCGGCGAGCCGTGGCGGGTCGGCACCAGCGAGTTGTTACCGTCGTAGAGCCCCTGGTAGGAGAGCGCGATGCGGCCGCTGCGGTTGTGGCAGCGTGCGCAGACCTGGTTCCCCGGCAAGGGCTCCAGGGCGTGACTCGCCGAGTAGGGGCTCTTGCCCCTCATGGTGGGATCCTTCCCCTGGTAGCTCGCCTCGTCGTTGAAGGGAAAATGGCAGGCGGCGCACCCGGAGCCGTGGCTTGAGGCGTAGACGTCGCCGGTCCCCTGCCCCACGTGGCACTGCGAGCAGAACTTCCGGTAGAGCTCACCCGAGAGGTTGTCGAGTTCGGCCACCGGTTTGAGGGCGAGCTTGTTCCCCTTCGGATCGTAGACCACCCCCCCCCTGCTGCTGTAGAGCTTTTCGTCCCACCCCTCCCAGGTGAGCTGGGTGTTTTTGATCATCCCCGTCGCGGTGTACATCAGGTTCGCCTGCATCCGCCCCAGTTGGTAGCGGTGGCAGGCGCCGCAGGTCTTCTCCCAGTGCTCGGGGCTCGCCGGGTTCTTCGGGCCGAACATCCCCTGGTGGGCAACGGCGGCCTCGCCCGCCTTCGGGTTCCCGCCGTGACAGGAGATGCAGCCGGGATGGCTCGCCGAGACCCGCTCGATCCGGCTGTGGCAGCGCTCGCACCCCGTTGTATCGGTACCCCGGACCTGGCAGCCGGACAGGGACAGTGCCAGCACGACTCCCAGCCAGAGTAATAACGCGCGGTTCTTGATGAGGTTCGCTGGACGCATGGTCTCCGGGACTGTCTTGAGGTGCGGCTACTATAGTAAAAAACTTCACGTTAACCAAGCTCTTTCATTCACATTCCGGAATATATACAGACAAAAAAGTGGCCGACGGCGGGCTCCGTCGGCCATGACATGGAAGGAGGTGATACAGGGAGCTTCAATTCCTGTACCTGCTGCAATTAAAAAGTACCGGCACCCTGCCGGACCTGGATCAGAAGATGAGCTGCAATTGGGCGATGAAGGTGTTGAAGTCCTTGCTTCTCAGGTTGCTCCCCTGCAGGCCGCTCGCGGTCGCTTCCTTGTCGAAGTCGGTATGGCTGAACTCGGCGGTAAGCTTCAGGTTCTGGCCCCGCAGGTAGTAGTTGGCGCCGATACCGTACCAGTCGACCTGCTGGTCGTAGATGTTGTTCAACTGGGCGAAGCGCCACTTCTCGAAACGGCCGAAGAACTGCAGCGGCAGGTTCGGCAGCAGGTAGCCCCCTTTCACGTACCAGCCGTTTTTCTGGCCGTTCAACCCAACGGAGAGGAGATCCGGGTTGTTCCCCTTGTAGGCGTCGTCAAGGTCGACGTCCTCGTAGGCCGCCGAGGCGGTGACGGTGCCCATGCCGGCTACCGGGTATTCGAAGTAGCCGTCCACCGTCCAACCGCGGTAATCGCTCTTGCCGGTCCGTGCCACGGTGTCCGCATAGGCGACGTTCGGCTCGAACTGGTAGGCGCCACCTACCGTCAGCACCTTCTTCTCGCCCAGGTAGGTCCCCTTGTAGCCGTACTCCTTTTCCGGATCGAGCAGGGTTACGTGAGCGCGCGCCGAGTAGCGGAAGTCGCTGGCCGGAGCGGTGTTGCCGGAGACCGCCTTGCGCCCTTCCATGACATCCACCCGGTACTGGAAGATGTCCTGGAAAAGGTTCCCCCAGACCGCCACGCCGGTGTCGCGGGTGGTGACATAGGGGGCGCGGATGAAGAGCGAGCGATCCAGGGTAAGCGGCATCTCGCAGGCTTCCAGGTTCTCGCGGTTGAAGTTGTACTTGAACTTGCCGACGTTGACCTTGAAGCTGTCGTTAAGGTTGAAGCGCATCACCGCGTCCAGCAACTGGAACTCCGCCCCTTGGTTGGTGTCCGCGACCCCCAGGGTGTTGATGTTCTGGTCTTCGGCGAACTCGGTCTGCACGTACAGGCTGAAGTTCTCGCCCCAGCGCCCCATGAGGGCCAGGCGGTTGCGCCGGAAGTTGAAGTTGGTGGTGGTATCGTCGTTGTTGGCGCCCGAACCCGTGTCGCGCACCGTCATCTGGAACTGCCCCTTGTAATCGAGCTGCAGCACCCCTTTGTCATCGGGGCCGAAGGTCATCTGGGGACCCGCTATCGCAGTACCCGACAGCAGCACAAGCGCAGCCGCCGACAGGGTCATGGTCTTTATCAATCCGCTCATAGTGCCAACTCCTTTTGATAGGAAAAGATCGCGTCCTTTGCTGGACTGGTGCATTCAGACCGGGGTCAGCAGCCGCCGCCGGAAGTCCCCGAAGAGCTCCCGGAACCGCCGCTGGTCGAGCCGCCACTCGTGGTGCCGGTGCTGATGTACTGGGTGTCCTCGACCTTGATCTGGTTGGCCCGCGGATCGGTTACCGACGAGAAGAGTGCGTTGGATACCGGGTCGAGCGCCAAGGTGCCGGCGGCGAGGGTCCCGGTGGTCCTGTTAATCGCGGTGGTCGGCGTCACCACGTCGACGCGCCAGATGGCCGAGACGTTGTTGGCGGTCACATAGGCGGACCACTGGTTCCAGGAACCGTCGTACAGGGTGACCGGCCAGCCGACCACGCCGTCCAGCACCAGGAAGAGCGTCGAGGCGCGCATACCGGAGGCGCAGTAGACGTAGTTCATGGTGCGGGCCTGGGTGATCCCCTGGGCGTTCAGCCGGGTTACCAGGTCGCTGCTCGCCGGGAACACCTTGGTCTTCGTGGTGACGCCGCCCGGGAAGTCGGCATAGCGGTTGAAGTCGTCCACGATGGCGTTGGCGACGTAGGTGGCGGGGCTGCCGCCGCGCAGGTCGACGATCGAGACGTTGGTCGTGCTGATGGTCCCCTTGTTGATGTCGTCGACGAGCTTGATCATGTCGCCCACCGGGGCCCTGAGCGACGAGTTGAGCCCGGTAGTGCGCACGCTGTAGCTGGAGCGGGTAACCGCGGGGACGTCGGTCACCAGGGTGTTGCCGGCATCTTCCCAGGCGTTGTCGCCGCCGTTTAACACCTTCAGGCGGTCTTTCGAGAAGCCCCAGTAGCGGAAGGTGAAGTAGGCCCGGGCGGTGTTCAGGAAGCTCCCCCCCTTGCTGACCGAGAAGACCACGGTGGTCTTACTGTCGATACCGGTGCGCTGGATGATGTCGTCCATCACCGAACCGGTCGGGACCATGGTGGAGATCGGTGCGACCCCTTCGAGGCGGGTCATGGTGAGATCCACGTTGTTGGTGGAGTCAAGCAAAAGCGATCCCGGGATGTGGGACGTCGCATAGGCCGCCGGACTGGTTACCTCCAGCACCACGACCTTGTCAACCGGGGAGCTGTTCTGGTTGATGAAGCCGTTGTCGCTCCAGGTTTTCAGGGTGGCCGCATCGATCAGGGCCGTGGGAGTCTGCTTGGTTACCGACACCGGTTGGGTCGGGGTGTCATACCCTTTGGTGCCGCAGCCGTACAAGGCAAGTACCGCAACGGTGAGCACGGTGAGCAGTCCGGCCATAAGCCACCTGCTCGCGACCTTCGTTCTTTCCGACATAACGCCTCCTCAAAACAATGTAGTGAACAAGTTCCTGCGCTGCAGCGGATGAGAATTCCTGGCGTCGCACCTCCTTCTGGGTCGCACACCGCACCGGGCCCGCGAGCCTGACCTCTCCTGGCACTGCAAGAGGTCCCCCCGATACCGGATCGGTGGTTCGATCAGCTCCTCATTAGGATGTTCTCTGGGCTTTTTTAATTGCAATCTTACAAAGTTTTTGACATAAGCAATAAATGAATAATTTGCATAATTGGAATGCTAAATCCGCATGAGGAACTGCAGCAGGGGGCGTCAGCGTGGATCTTCTACTTCTGAAAACCTTCTTGAAGGTTGCGGCACTTGGCAACATCACCAAGGCGTCAAGCGTACTGTTCGTCACCCAATCGGCGGTCTCGCGCCGCATCAAGCAGCTGGAAGAGGTCATCGGCCACCCTCTTTTGGAGCGTAACGGCAGCGCACTCACCCCCACCCCGGCCGGCCGTCTCCTGATCGAGAAAGGGCGCAAGATGCTGGACCTGGAGCAGGAGTTCCTGCGCGGTCTGGATCCCGCCAAGGCCAAGCGCAAGATCTCCTTCTGTTCCACCCCCTCCGTCGGCGTCGACCGGCTCCCCAAGGCTCTGGCCTCCTTTACCTCCGCACACGCCGAAACCGTCGATCTCAACTGCGTCTTCGCCATGCCTGAGGTTGCCCTGGCGGGGATCGACAACCGCCGCTTCGACCTCGCGCTCATCGAGCACTGCGACGAGATCGACCTCATGGGGCGCATCTGCTACCCGCTCCCCGACGACGAGGTGGTCTTCATCAGTGCGCCTGACCTGGGCATCCCCTCCGGCCAGACCCCGCTCGACGCGCTGCGTGGCCAGCGTCTCTACCTGAAAACCGAGAACGGCTGCGCCCGGCGCTTCATCGACAAGAACCTCCGGTTGTCGGGGCGCGACTGGTCCGAATTCTCCGGCATCGTGTACTTCGACGACTTCTCCTTCATCGTCGGCGAAGTGGCGGCCGGCAAGGGGATCAGCTTCGTCTCGAAGGCGCTGGTCAAACGCGAGCTTGCCTCCGGAGAACTTCGCTGCCACTACATCGAGAACTTCCTGCACCAGCGCCCGCGTACCATGATCCTGGCCCACCAGGAGCTCAGCGAACAGCACCGCGCCCTGCTCAAATCCCTGTTCGCCGAGTTCGGCCTGGAGCCCCCGAACGGGGCCGGCGCGTAACCACAGCGCCTCCGGACGCAAAAAAGCCCGCAATCTGCGGGCTTTTTTTATTTCACACTGCAACAGGGTTCGGGTGCGGGAGGTGCCTAAGGAACGGACGGCAGGGAGGTGAACAGGTAGTCCTTGGCGGCGACCGGCGTGTGGCAGCCAAAGCACTCGGCCACGAAGCCGGGATCCTTGCCATATGGTTTCAGGTCCTTGCCGACGAAGCGGGCGAAGCCCCAACCGCCGGTGGCCGCGTACTTCTTGGCATCCTTCACCATGAACTCCACCTGGACGAACTCGCCAGGCTCCGTGGCCACCGGGAAGGCCGGGTGTTTCACCGCTTTCCAGGCCACCTTGGCGAGGACGCTGCCATCGGGGAGCGGGTTCTTCCCGGCACGCATCCCTGCCAGGGCAACCTCGTTTCCGGTAATCAGCCGAATGTGCCCCTTATCCTCCCGGTAAGAGGGAGCGACCGCCTTCCAGGACATGTAGTCCGGGTACAACGCGATCCCGTTGGGAGCAACCGGCAGATTGGCGGCAGGCGCCCATCCTGCCAGCAGCACCAGGGCTAGTACAGTCAGTAACGCTTTCGGCATAGCATCCTCCTTGTTCTGGGCAAATGTCATGGTGGAGTGTTCTCTCAAAGTCAGGCCGGTTTACTTTAGCAGAGAATATGTGAACCGCAATGAGAGGATGCCAAAGTTTCGCCTATGACAGTAACTGTTATCTTTCGCCCAATCAGGCTTATACTGTTGCACGTGTTGATTCAGGAATCCGCGACGGGAAGATGAATGAAGTCCTCCCATTGTCTCGCACCCCTGGGTTGGCACCGGCAGCTTCCGGCACTTTTGGTTCGGGAGATTAACCATTGACATATAATTATTTGCATGTATGTTGTGGCCTGACGCGGCCAGCTGCTGCCCCTGCAGGCGGTCGCCCGAAAGCTCGCCCACGAGGAGTAGCCATGCACGCAAAAGAACTGGCAGGGAAACTAAAAACCGGCAGCGCCCCCGTCGTCATCGATGTCCGGACCGGGTTCGAATTCGACCGCGGTCACATCCCCGGCGCCCTCCATGCCCCCACCTGGAAGATCCTGCTCTTCATGGCCAAGCTCCCCTCCGACAAGAACACCGCGCTGGTCATCACCTGCGAGCACGGCCCGCGGGCCCAGATCGCCAAGGGGATACTCGGTACGCTCGGGTACCGCAACCTCGATCTTTTGGAGGGACACATGCACGGCTGGCGCAAGGCGGGTCTGCCGACCGAGAAGTGACACGGGGAGTACCGCATGTTCTGTAACAAAATGCTGGAATTGCAGCGGCTCTACCGCCAGGCGAGCCTGCTGGCACTGATCACCATCTACTACAACCTTGGAGAAGGGGTCGTCTCGGTCTGGTTCGGTGCCGGGGACGAGACCATCGCCCTGTTCGGTTTCGGGGTCGACTCCTTTGTCGAGGTGATCTCGGGTGTCGGCATCTGGCACCTGGTGCGCCGGTTGGGGCGTGGCGAGACGGCCGACCGCGACACCTTCGAGCGCCAGGCCCTGCGTGTCACCGGCGGCGCCTTCTACCTGCTCACCGCCGGTCTGCTGGCGACCGCCGTACTATCCCTGCTCCAGGGACACCAGCCCCAGACCACGCGCTGGGGGATCATCGTCTCGCTGGTCTCCATCGTCTCCATGCAGGTGCTCATCCACTTCAAGACGAAGGTCGGAACGGCCCTCAATTCCCCCGCCATCCTGGCCGACGCGGCCTGCACCCGCACCTGCCTGCGCCTTTCGGTGGTGCTCCTTCTCGCGAGCCTCGGCTACCAGTTGACCGGCATCGGCTCCCTGGACGCCATCGGCTCCCTGGTCATCGCCGTCTTTTCCTTCCTGGAAGGACGCGAGGCATTCCAGAAGGCGCGCGGCCTGGGGTGCGGTTGTTCCTGCGCCTGCGGCACCGGTTTGAAGAGCGAGCACTGACCCGACCTAGCGGAGGAGCCATGCTGCTGAGAATCGAGTTCTGTAACCTCTGAGCGCAGTACACCGAGACGGCGGCCGGTCTGGCTCGCCTCATCGAGGGAAAGGGATGGCAGGTAGCGGTGCAGTTGGACCGGGAAGGACCGCGTGGCGAGTTCGCGGTGTACCTCGACGAGGAGCGGATCTTTTCCCGCATCGTGGCAGGCAGGATGCCGGTGCTCGACGACATAGCCCCCCTCGTGCAGCTGCGTCTGACACCGGCAGCGCCAGTCCCCGACACTATCTGAGCGCTCCATACTGTCACAGCTGAGGGCAGCCTTACTCTGCAACACGCAGCTTACAATAAGTAACACCTAAAAAGCATCACCTCATAAGTCAAAGCACATAAAAAACACTATACAAACAAAAAAAACCTGCTAGGCTATGTGGCAATCTGCACCAGAAGAGACATTGAGCCCGATACCTTAGTGTCTAACCCTCAGGCGATAGTGCCTGAACAGGCTTTCGAGCCTGATGCAATGAGCTCACGTGCCTATGTCGGTGTCATCCCGCCCCACCTTCAAGCTCTCGCTGCGCACCGTCATCGCCCTGCCGATGCTGCTGATCTACCTGTGTCTCTCGCTGAGCCCCCTGCTCTCCCCTACCCTGCGCTCCAAGGTGGTGCTGCACGCCTTGACCGGAGAATGTACCGGATCCTGCGACACCTGCGGTTGCTCGCCAGAAAGCAGCGCCCGCGGCACCTGCTGCTGTGCCAAGAAGCGCCAACTGGCGAAGCTGCAGCTCAACGACAACATCCCTGAATGCTGTAAGAAAGCGGCCCCGGCCGCCGGCCCCACGATAATTTCCTGCGCCTGCCCCTGCGGCAAGACCACCTCGCTGCTTGCTTCTGCTGCCAAGGCAGGCGAGGTGCTCCCCTTCTACTTCCGGCCGAGTTTTATCCTTCCCCCCTCGGACACCAAGCACCTCGAAGTGCCCCGCGTGCCGGTTTCCCGCCTCCCCGAACCTCCCGACCCACCCCCCGACGACCTGAGCTGACCCACCACAACCAGACCCACGATGTGCGCGCACGGCCCGGGCTGCAATGCCCAAGCTGCGCCCGTACTCGCCCAAAGATTCGCCATGCAGGAGGTTGCCCATGTATCACCTGACCAAATGCTGCGGCTTGTCTTTCACGTTGCACCTGGTCCTGGCCCTGGCATTGATCCTGGCCGTCTCGCGGCAGGGAACTCCGGTTCACCCGATCACCGTCTCGCTCGAGTACCTTGATCTGCCGGATTTACCGCGTCCCAAGACGGCACCTACGGCGGAGCGGCCGGAGCTGCGTCCACCGGTCCCCGTCAGGACGAGCGCCCCGGTGCCGGTCAGGGAACCGGTTTCGGCTCCGGTGCAGGCCAGGGTCCCGGTGTCACAGACGCCCGTGTTGACGCCGGTACCGACCCAGGTCCTGCCGCTGGCAGCGGAACGTGTCCCGGTACCGGGCGCTGCGCGCGAGACTCAGCGCCTGACGCCGGCTGCCGCCTCAGTCGCCAGTGCCGCGGTGCCGAGCTCACTGCCAGTCGCGCCCCCGTCGCCGGCACCGGCTGCCAGCCGGGAAACGGCACAGCAGCGCTACGTGAAAGAGCATTTCGCCTACATTCGAGACCTTGTCACCCGGAGACTCGCCTATCCACCCCTGGCGCGCCGCATGAACTGGAGCGGCAAGACGGTGGTGAGCTTCATTATCCAGGAGGACGGCAGCATCACCGGCCTGAAGGTCGCCGAGAGCTCGCGCCACACGATCCTGGATCAAAGCGCCCTGGACACGGTGCGCTCGGTAGCGCCGTTTCCCAAACCGCCGGTGCGCGCCGAAATCGTGCTGCCGGTGCATTTTGCGCTGCACCCCTAAATCATTTTTCAAGGAGCTGTCCTGTCATGAAAACTATGTCCAGATATCCCCTGTCAGCGCTCGTCATCGGCCTGGCACTGTACGCCCCCCAGGCCCGCGCCGAGAGCCAGATCCTCGACGAGATCACGGTGCGCGGCCAGAAGCAGTCACCCATCGAAGAAAACCTCTCGATCCGCGAAGTGCGCGAAAGCCCGGCACGAGACCTCGGCGAAGCCCTGAAACAGGTCGAGGGTGTCAGCTACGTGCACAAGGGAGCCATTGCCAACGACGTGGTGTTGCGCGGCTTCCAGAGGGACAACATCAACGTCCTGGTGGACGGGGTGCGCCTGCACGGCGCCTGCCCTTCCCGGATGGACCCGCCCTCGTTCCACCTCGATTTCGCCGAAGTCGAGCAGGTCTCCATCACCAAGGGCCCCTACGACCTCAGTAACCCCGGCGGCCTGGGCGGCATGATCGACGCCCAGACCAAGCGCCCCGGCACCGGCTTGGGTGCCGACCTGAACCTCAGCTACGGCAGCTGGAACAGCCTGAACGCCGCCGCTACCGGCTCCTACGCCACCGAAAAGTACGACCTGCTGTTGGGCTACGCCTACAAGTACTCCGACGTTCCCGAGTCCGGTGACGGCAGGCGCTTGACCGAGATCTACCCCGCCACCAGCCCGAACCGCTACCGCCCCGGCTCGGTGGACTCCAAGGCCTACGAGATCAACACCGGATGGCTCAAGGTCGGCGTCAACCCGACCTCCAACGCGCGCAGCGAGCTCTCCTACAGCTACCAGGACGCCGACCACGTCCTCTACCCGTACCTCAAGATGGACGCCGACTACGACCGGACCCACCTCCTGAACTGGAACTACCGGATCGAGAAGGTCTCCCCCCTGGTGCGCGAATTGAAGCTGCAGGCCTACTGGGACAAGGTGAACCACCTGATGGACGACCGGGAGCGTGCCAGTTCCCTCACCACCTCGCGCTTTTACTCCATGCAGACCGACGCCCGCACCCAGGTCTACGGGGTAAAGCTGCAAGGGACCCTTGCCACCGGCCCGGGCTCGCTGAAAACCGGGGTCGATTACTACAACCGCAACTGGGACGCCGAGAACCGCCGCGCCGGCTACTTCGCCTACCGTAACCTTGCCATGGTTCCCGATGCGAGCGTCGACAACCTGGGGCTCTTCGGGGAGTACCAGCTCCCCCTGGGCGAGAGGCTGCGGCTTACCGGCGGCCTGCGCGGCGACCTCACCTGGGTGGAGGCCGACAAGAGCAACACCCGGGTAGCCGCCGGGACTACCCGGGACTTCACCAACCTGAACGCGAATCTGCAGCTCAACTACACCCCCGTGCAGGGGCTCGACCTTTTCGTCGGCATCGCGCGCGGCACGCGGACCCCGGACCAGCAGGAGCTCTTTCTCGACGTACCGCTGGCAGGCGCCCCCACGCTCAATTCACCGTACTGGCACGGCAACTCCGGGTTGAAGTCGACCGTGAACCACCAGGCCGACCTCGGCGCCAAGTACGCCACCGACCGTTTCTACCTGAACGCCTCGCTCTTCTACTCGGACCTCCAGGACTACATCAACTTCTACCAGGTCCCCGGCCTGTTCGAGAAGAGCTACCAGAACGTCCATGCCACCATGTGGGGCGCCGAACTGGGAAGCCAGCTCGCCCTGGACTACAACATCTTTTTGAGGGGAACGCTCTCCTACGTCGAGGGGCAAAACGAGACCGGCAACCGGCCGCTCTCCGAGATACCGCCGCTTAAAGGGACCCTGTCGGTGCGCTACGACGACGGACACCTGTTCGTCGAGGCTCTGGAAAACCTGACCCGCGAACAGGACCGGGTCGATACCGGGCTGCTCGAGCAGCGCACCTCGGGGTGGGCCACCACCGACCTCAAGGCGGGCTACACCATCGAGCGTTTCACCGTCAGCGTCGGGGTGAGTAACCTTTTGGACAAGCAGTACTTCAGCCATCTCTCCTACGCCCGGGATCCCTTCCAAAGCGGCGTGCGGGTTCCGGAAAACGGCAGGAACATCTACGGCTCGCTCAGCTACCGTTTCTGATTCGCTGCTATGCAGCTTGTGGAATATATGATATAGAGGATGCCCATGACGTAGCTTCCCCTTCCGCGGCGGGGGCGACAGCACGAGTCGCTCCCGCCGCAGTTGACCGCAGGCTCCGATTTTTCGGTTCCGGCGGGAAATTATCAGGTGAACAGGAGGTTGACAGCATGAGCAGATCGGCAGGAAGGGTGGCACGGCTTGCGCTCGTTGCGTTTTTGTGCGGCGGCAGTATCGCCTGGGCCGGCGAGATGTTGAGTGTTACGGGACCGGTGAGGGCTCTGGCCAACAAGTCGAAGACCATCGCACTGGATCAGGCCAACAAGAAGGCGCTGGTCCTGCGGTTCGACGACAAGACCAGCTTCGTCAACGCTGCAGGTACCAAGGACATCCTCCCCGGCGAGAACGTCTCCATCGATTACCAGCGCGATGGTGACGACCTCGTGGCGACCAGGATCACCAAGATGATCCCGAAGCTCCCGGAGGGGGTCCAGGAAGTGCCGCTCAAGGAGATGGAAGCGCTCCTGGAGCGCCCGGCCCCTGACGCTGTCATCATCGATGCGCGGCCGGTCACGAAGTACGCCAGTGGGCACCTGCCGCACGCGATCTCCATCCCGCTCCCCACCCTCGAACTGGAGGGGACCAAGCTGCTGCCGGCGGTTAAGGAGACCCCGTTGATCTTTTACTGTGGCGGCGTTTCCTGCGGCCTGAGCCACAAATCGGCACAGATCGCCCACAGTCTCGGTTACCTTAACGTGAGCGTCTTCACTGCAGGTGAACCGGGGTGGAAGAAGGCCGAGCACTACACCATCCCCAGCGCCGCATTCCTCAGCGACGGTAACGCGGTGATCATCGACCTGCGCGATGCGAAAGCGGTAGCGGCTGGCCACATTCCCGGGGCGATAAACGTCCCCCTGGCCCAGCTGGAGCAGTGGGAAAATCGTTTCCCGAGCACCAAAAGCGCGCAGCTGGTTTTCTATGGCACCGCTGAAAAAGACGTGGAAGCCGCAGTTTCCACGGCGCGCGACTGGGGTTACTCCAACGTGACCGGTTTCCCCGGCGGGATCGAGGAGTGGCGCAAGGCAGGTTTCCAGCTCCAGGGCGGCTCGACCCCGGACCGCATCGTGTACCGCAAAAAGCTCGGCCCCAACGAACTCGGCTCCAACGACTTCTTAAAGGGGCTCCCCGCCGGTACCGTCCTGGTCGATGTGCGGACTCCCGAGGAGTTCAAAAAGGAGCGGCTGCCCAACGCGATCAACATTCCCACCGAGCAGATAGCCAAGCGCTTTGCCGAACTCCCCAAGGGGAAACCGGTGGTCTTCTACTGCAACACCGGCACCCGCGCCGAAATGGCCTACGACATGGTGCAGGGCAAGGAGTACGCGGTGAAATTCCTGAACGCCAACGTCGAGTTCAAGGAAGACGGCAGCTACAAGGTGAGCGAGTAAGAGCGGCCCGGCTGCGCGCCACGCCCGCCAACGAAAAAAGGCACCCCGTTTCAGGGGTGCCTTTCTTTTTGGCTCCAGTGCAGCCAGATCTGGGTAGTCGCAAGCGACTAGCAGCCGGCCATCTCTTTCTTCTTCTTGGCAGGTTTCCCCTCTTTCTTGGCGTCAGCTGCCTCGTCCTTCTTCTCTTTCTTGGCCTTCTTGGCTTTCTTTTCCGGCTTGGCCTCGGTGGTCTCCTTCTTCTCCGCCGCCGGCTTGGTCTCTTCAGCAAAAGCCAGACCGGACAGGCTCAGCGCCACCAGTGCCGCTACCAACAGGGTTGCCATACGCTTCATCGGATACTCCTCCTTACATGGAATAACGACCCGTGTGGGCCGGAAAAACTTTAGAAGCAATTGACGATGGATAATTGACGACTGACCCGCACAAGCAACTGGCAACGGACGGCTCACCCGGAAAGTCACTGACCCTAGGACAGGTACGGTGGAGGCCGACCGTCCAGTTGGCCGACTCCTAGCTCAGGCGGCTTAATTGGCCGGCGTAGACGAAGGAAAGCCGGATGATGAGACCACCCAAGAGCACCATCAGGGCACTCAGGTTCATCCGCATCAGCTCCTGCCCGGTCAATTCGTCGCCATGGTCCTCACGCACCTCCAGGAACTTGAGCACCACGGCGATGGGAAAGATCACCACCAGGAGCAACAGCCCCAGACCGTACCAGAAATAGTCGTGGCTCAGGGTGAAAAAGGGCATGATCGAGTCACGGTGCGCACCCGAAGAGGTGTACTGGCCGTAGAAGAACAAGGGGAGCATCACCATCTCGGCCAGGATGAGCCAGATATCCACCTTGGTGAAGAAGAGCTTCACCTTCTTCTGATCGGCAATCATGATCATGAAGGCAGCCCCGGCGGAAAGCGCGGAGGTCAAAAACAGGATCGGCAGGATCGCAGAGTTCCACAAGGGGCGTGCCACGAAGGAGCTCAGCAGCACCCCGGTGTAGACACCGATGAAGATCCCCATCCCGAAATTGGCGGCGGCAAGCTGCAGGCGCCAGGCACTCAACCACTCCGAGAGCCGGATCAGGACCGGGAGCCGCAACTGCGGGCGGCGCTCCTCGGGAAAGGCGGCCAGAGCATAGAGGATGCTCACCGGGTAGAAGACCAGGAGCCCCCAGGAACCCCAGGACATGGGGGAAAGGGGCTGCACCGTCAGGTAGAACCAGAAGACGTTCAGCTTGCGCTCCAGGTCAAGGAAGATGAAGAGCATCCCGATACTCAGGATGAACGGCACCAAAAGCCCGGCAGTCGATGCGGCTCGTTCACCGGTTGCCAACGCGCCACCCTTGCGCACGTGCAGTACCGAGGTCATCACCGCAAGCCCCGCCGAAAGCCCTCCCAAGAACAGGTACAAAGAGACCCGCCAGTCCCAGACGTGCAGGTGGGGAGAAACCAGCGCATTCACTCCGGTAACCGTGATTTCCATTGAGGAGCCTCCTATTCCGGCTTGCCGAATTTCTTGATGTAGAAGACCCGCGGATTGGTACCCGCGCTGGCCAGGAGCACGTCGTGGTGGTTGTCGCGCAGCGCGGCGCTTACCGCACTGGCCGGGTCCTCCAGGTCGCCGAAGATGCGCGACTTCCCGATGCAGGTGGAGACGCAGGCCGGCTGCTTACCCTCGGCGATACGCTGCGAGCAGAAGGTGCACTTGTCGGCGAAGCCCTTCTCCTCGTTGATGTAACGGGCATCGTAGGGGCAGGAGGCGACGCACGCCTTGCACCCCACGCAGCGGTTCTTTTTCAGAAGCACCATCCCGTCCGGGGACTTGTACGAGGCACCGGTCGGGCAGTTGTAGACGCAGGGGGGATTGTCGCAGTGGTTGCAAAGTTCGGAACGCAATTCCATGCGCAGCTTGGGGAACTCCCCCTCGACCTGTTCCACCACCCGGGTGCGGAACTGTCCGGGCGGAACCTCGTTCTCCTTCTTGCAGGCGACCACGCAGGCCATGCAGGCAACACAGCGCCTCTGATCGACCACCATGGCGTACTTAGGCATGGACGCCCTCCTTTTCCACGCGCACGAAGTTGACGTGCATCCCGGTGCTGCCACAGATCGGATCCACCGCGTACCTGGTGATCATCCCCTGGTCGTCGGCCCCCTTGGCAAAGGCGCGCGAGAGGCTCTTGCTGGCGGCACCGAAACCGTGCACCACGTAGACGCAGTCGGTGCGGATGCGCTGGGTGACCTTCGCCTTGATCCGGTTCGAGCGCACCCCGTCCTGGTTTACCAGCACCACGTATTCGCCGTTTATGACGCCGAGGTCCTTCGCTTTCCCGCTGTTGATCCAGACCTCGTTCTCCGGGTAGAGTTCGTGCAGTTCCGGGTTGTTCGCGGTGCGGCTGAAGGTATGCACCGGGCTGCGCCCGTAGACCAGGCGGAATTCCCCTTGCCGTGGCACCGGATGCCTGGTGTAGCGCGGCACCGGATCGAACCCTTTCTCCTTGAGCTCCTTGCTGTACAGCTCGATCTTGCCGGAGCCGGTCTTGAACTCGGCCGGTGCCTCCGCGGTAATGTAGGGGTTGGCACTGTTGGGAATCGTGATGGTGCCGACCTTCTTGAGCTCCTGGTAGTTGACGCCCCACAGCGCGCACTGGGCCTGGATCTTCTCCTCCAGGTTCTGCCAGGGGAAGTAGTCCGCCAGGTCGAGCCGGTTGGCGATCTGCTTGGCGATCCACCACCCCGGTTTCGAGTCGTAAAGCGGCTGAACCACCGGCTGGCGCAGCGAAATGCTGAGCGAGCGCCCCTTCCCCACCGCCAAAGCATCGTGACGCTCCAGGTAGCTGCACTCCGGGAGGATGACGTCGGCCATCATCGCCGTGTCGGTCGGCATCACGTCGACCACCACCAGGAGGTCCAGCTTGTTGATCGCCTCGATAGTCTCCTTCTGGTTGGGCATCGCCTTCATCAGGTTGGTGCCCGTAACGATCCACCCCTTGATGGGATAAGGTGTGCCGGAAATAGTGGCGCGGCGGATCTCCTGGGTGACCCCTTCAGCCCCGGCAAAGGGGAAGTTCCCCAGGTTGAGCGGCGCCTTGGCCGGCTCGGGGAACGGCTTCGATTCGGGTTTGGGGAGCGAGGTGCGGGTGGCCAGGAAATACCCCCCTTCCCTCCCCCAGCTCCCCAACAGCGCCGCCAGGATACCGATGGCGCGGGAGCGCTGCACGTCGTCGCCATACCAGGTGGCGTGGCGCCCGGGATGGAGACAGACATTGGGGGCGTTGTGGCCGAGCAGACGCGCCGTCTCCACGATACTTTCGGCCGACAGGTCGGTCTCGTGCGCGGCCCATTCGGGGGTGCAGTCGGCAACGGCCGCGGCGAGTTCGGTAAAGCCGTTGGCGTAGGCGTCGAGGTACGCCTTGTCGTAGAGCTGTTCCTTGATGATCACGTGGATCCAGGCGAGCATGAGGGCCAGGTCGGTGGCGGGACGGATCGGGAGCCAGCTGTGCGCCTTGCCGGCCGCGATGGAGAAGCGGGGATCGACCACGATCAGCTTGGTCCCCATGGCAAGGGCATCGGCGAAGTCCTGCACCTGGGAGTTGTGCATGTTCTCGCCCAGGTGCGAGCCGAAGAGGACCAGCACCTTGGAGCGGGTCAGGTCGACGCGCTCGGGAGACCCGATCCCCTCGCCGAAGGTGAGTTCGAGCCCTACGTCGCGGGGGCCGCGGCACTGGGCAAAGGAGGGCATCCCGACGTTGGGGGAGCCGTAGGCGGAAAGCAGCGGCAGGAAATGATCGGTCGGCGTGCCGTGGGTGAAGAGCGCCACGGATTCGGGGCCGAACTCGGACTTGATGTGCTTCATTTTTGAGGCGATCAGGTCGAGGGCCTCGTCCCAGGTCGCCTTGCGGTACTTCTGCTCCCCACGGGCACCGGTACGGATCAGCGGCGTCTTCAGGCGGTTGGGATCATAGAGGAGCCCCGCTCCGGCGTTGCCGCGGGCGCAGAGCTTGCCGCGCGCACCCGGATGGGCCGGGTTCCCCTCCAGTTTTACCACGCGGCCGTTGAGGACCTTGGCAACCGCTCCGCACTTCCAGAAGCAGATCTCGCAAAAGGTAGGGACGTAGCTCGCCTTGAGCATCCCCTGTTCTTCGGCCCAGAGCAGGAACTTCTCGGGAAGCGCGGCGTAGGCGGCCAGACTGCACCCCGCTGCACCGCTGGCCTTCAGAAAGGTCCGACGCGAGAATTTCACGGTGATCCTCCTTTACGAGCTGAACTGACAGTTGCTCCAACACCACCACATGGCTCCTACCGGACCCTTCGAGCCCACACGGCGCCTCGAGTTAGCAGAGACTCAGGCAAGGACATGCCACCAGCGATATATCACACCGACCGGGATATATCAATATTTAAATACGTGAAGATGGTTAGCTAAGTTACTAAGGACAGTAGGTTTTTTCCAGAACCAGAACAAGTAACTGGTCAAGAACACAAGCATTTCCGCACAATTCGTGTGCCTTTTACAGTGGAACCGAAACAGTTTTTTACACAAACGGATGGAATTTAAATATCCCTCCTGTCCCCAGCCCCAGCCCCAGCGCCCAGCGCCCAGCCCCCAGCGCCCAGCCCCCAGCCCCCAGCCCCCAGCCCCTAGCCCCTGCCCTCCCTCGATGAAGTCCGAAAATGGCTGGCGGCTGAGGAGGAAATCCCGTATGCTGCGGTCATGGATGAACTTTTCGCAACAGCACTGCACCAAGCGCTCACTGCACGGGACCCCCGCCACGACGGGCGTTTCTACTACGGGGTCACCACGACCGGCATCTACTGTCGCCCGGTCTGCCCGGCACGCCCCAAACCGGAGCACGTGCGCTTTTTCAAGAGCAAGGCCGAGGCGGAACGGGCCGGCTACCGCCCGTGCCTGAGATGCCGGCCTGACCTCTCCCCCAGTTGCAGCCAGTGGCAGGGAACCGCAGCGGTGGTCGCCCGGGCGCTTACCATCATGGAACGCGAAGCGACTGAGAGCGACTCTCTGGGAGTTCTCGCGGAGCGCCTTGGGATCAGCGACCGTCACCTTCGGCGGCTTTTCCGCGAGCACCTGGGTGCCTCACCGATCGAAGTAGCCATCTCGCGCCGCTTGCACCTGGCCCGCCAGCTCTTGAGCCAGACCTCGCTGAGCGTCACCGACATCGCCCTCGCCTCCGGTTTCAATTCGCTCAGGCGCTTCAACGACGCCTTTACCGGAACCTACCAGCGGACTCCCAGCGAATTCCGTAAAGCCTCGCCCCAGCAACCGGGATGTCCCGAAACCATCACCCTGCACCTCCCCTATCTCCCCCCTTACGACTGGAACACCCTGCTGCGCTACTACGCACGCCACGAGGTCTTCGGCACGGATGTCGTGGAGGACGGCTGGTACCTGCGCCAACTAGGTACGCCACAGGGACCGAGCCTGGTCAGGGTCCGGCACCTGCCGGAAAAGGCCTGTCTCGAGGTATCCCTCACCTTGCACAGCTTCTCCGACCTGCGCCCCACGGTGGCCGCGGTGCGAGACGCCTTCGACCTGGACCACAACCCGCTCCTGATCGTTCCCGGCTCAGCTGAGGCATCGGTTCCGGCCCTCGCAGCACTTGCCGGAGGTATCCGCATTCCTGGTGCCTTCGATCCACTGGAGATCGCGGTTTCCGTGATCCTCGGGCAGCTGGTCTCGACGGTCCAGGGGCGACGCAACCTGCAGAAATTGGTGGAGCGCTTCGGAACGCCGGTGCCGAACCCGCTGCATCCCCGGTTGACGCACCGGTTCCCAACGGCCGAGATACTGGCCCGCGAGGACCTGAGCGTTCTCGGTTTCACCAAGGTACGCGCTGCGGCCATCAACGAGCTGGCCCGCGCGTTCCTCGAGGGGCGCCTCACCCTCTCGCGCAGCTGCGATCTCGCCGCGACGCGCCAGGCGCTGGCCCGGATCCGGGGGATCGGCCCCTGGACGGTAGAGATGATCGCGCTACGCTGCCTGGGCGACCCCGACGCCTTCCCGGCCACCGACCTGGTGCTGGCACGGGCACTGGCAGCCTCCCCGTTTCGTCCTGATGAGCTGCGTCCCTGGCGCGGTTATTTCGCCCTCGCCCTCTGGAAAGCCCAGACAGCCGGCGACGCACACGATACCACCTCGCCGGCCAGCGGGCCGGAAAGGAGTCTGACATGAACCTCTATCGCACCACCTGGCTGAGCCCGGTCGGACCGCTGCACCTTTTGGCCGACGACGACCACCTTCTCTGCCTGGCATTCGACCAGAACCTGGAAGCGATCCTGCTGCGCCTGAACGGTTCACTGGCGCGCCTGGAGGAGAACCCGATATTGACACTGGCGTGCGGGGAGTTGACTGAATACTTCGCGGGGAGTCGTACGACCTTCACGGTGCCGATAGCGCCGAAGGGGACCGAGTTCCAACTCAGGGCCTGGGAGGCACTACGCCGGATACCCTACGGGACGACCGTAAGCTACCAGGCCCAGGCCCGGGAAGTCGGTACGGCAGGTGCAGTACGCGCAACCGGCAGCGCCAACGGGCGCAACCCGATCGCCATCATCGTCCCCTGCCACCGCGTGGTGCGCAGCGACGGGGGCATCGGGGGGTACGCCGGGGGGATTTCGGTCAAGGTACAGCTGCTCGAATTGGAGGCTTGCTCGAGAAAGAGCTAGGGGGAGTAGTGACGGGGGTTGATGCGCAGCTTGGGCTGGTACTCCCAGGGAGGCTGCGGAGATTCCTGGCTCCAGAGGCCGAGCTTGCGGGTCCGGGCACGGCGTTCGGCGAAGAGATAGGCATGGAAATCATTACGGGTGATCAGCTTCTTGTAGGCCCAGGCCCACCCTTCGGTGACCATTTCCAGGTTGATGTTGCGCCCTTCCAGGTAGACCACCGCGAGGGCGTACTGGCGCTGTTCCCGGTCCTGCTGCAGGGCCACGGTACGCCGGATGTCGATCTTCACCTGCTGGTGCAGCACCTTGAGTGAAAGGGCCCGGAAGGCTTCATCGGCGTAGGGCTGGCCGGGTTTGGACCACCCGGTGAACTTGTCGACCTTGCCGGTTTGGGGGGCGGCGATACCGTAGAGACGGACCTTGATCTCGTTTCCGTAGGAGTTGACCGTAATGAGGTCCCCCTCGGAGATACCGACCACCAGACCTTCCAGGACGGAAGTGGGAGGAGCCTCAGGCTGGGCGAAAACCGGAACGGCCACGGCGAGAACAAGGCAGAGAAGAAGAATTGTCCGACAAAACCCCAATATCAAAAACCCCTCCACCTGAATGCCACCCGCATAGAAACGAGGCCCATCCTAACAAATCACCTGCGGCAATGCAATGCTTCACGCGCCTGCCGTTCGATCTCGCGCTGAGCTGCGGGATACTCGGGAAACTCCGGCAACATCTTGATCAGCAACTGGTACCCGAGCACCTCGAGGGAAACGATCCCCACCGGGATCATCACCTCGGCGAAGGACGGGAAGTAGTGCCATCCGGCCCCGGGATCGAAACCGATCAGGTAGACGTTGAAACGGTAGAGCCCGCCACCCAAAAGGATGAGTGCCGCGGAGATGAAGAGCCAGCGCGGCGAACGCCGGTATTCGCCACTGAACAGCGGAGCCGCCCCCACCAGGAGCAGGAAAAACTCGGCCAGGAAGAATCCCGAGTAGAAATCCCCGTGAAAGACTGCCGAGACCTGGTCGCGCTGTACCAGGTCCCCGACGCGAATCATCAACCAGATGCCGGTGAGCCAGGGTACCAGGCGTGCCAGTTGGGCCAACTCGTCGGTGTCGTAGTCGCGCTCGAGCACCAGGGAGGCGACCAGCGATTCGAGGACCACCATCCCGTACCCCAGGTAGATGCAGTTGATCAGGAACAACAGCGGCAGAAAGGCGGTGTGCCAGATGGGATGCAGCTTGGTGGATGCGATCAGCATCAAGGAGCCGAGCGCCGACTGGTGGATGGTCGGCAGGATGATCCCCACCGCCACCACGCCGATCAGCAGGTGGTTCAGCCGGACCAGCGCCCGGCCGGGGACTGCGGGGTGCTCGGACCGCTCGATCAGCACGCGGGACAACAGGCGGTGCCACAGGCTCTCGCGATTGCCCTGTTCCAGCAGTTGGAGCAGGCCGGGGAAGTATTCGAGGCATTGTGCCACCAGAAAACCGAGCATACCGATGGCCAACTGGAACAGCGCCGAGGTCGGCTGCGAATGCGTCGGCACGAAGAAACCGTAGGCGTTCCAGGGGCGGCCGATGTCGACGATGACCGAACTGGCGGCGAGGCAGGAACCGAAGAGACTGATCAAAATTGCGGACTTGATGAGCGGATGGAAGCGCCAGCTGTTGCGGATGTAGAGCAGTACGGCAACCGCGTAGCCTCCACAGGTGATAGCGGTACCGATGGCGACGTCGTAGGCGACCCAGATCCCCCAAGGGTAGCCGTCGCTTAGGTTCGAGACGGCACCGATGCCCTTGGTGAAGCGGACACCCATGAAGTACAGGCCGAGCAGCGCCAGGCAGAGCAGCACGAAAAACGGCCTGGTCAGGATGCGCCTGTTCCTCCGGGAATTTCCCTTGTTCCGCCCCAGCATGAATCCTCCTTGACTCCGGCGCATATTACCCGCGGAAAGGACATACTGTCAACACTACCTGTCAGGAAATCACCGAAATAACTCGGCTGCACTCCCCTCCCCCGCCGGAGCCGCAGGTTAACCGGTCTACGCCGTATCCTGTCCGGGAACCGAAAAAAAAAGCCCCGGCAGTGCCAGGGCTTTTTGCGCATCAGTTTACCGCCTCGGTTCAGGCTTCGTCGAACAGCGCCGTGGAGAGGTAGCGCTCGGCCAGGTCGGGGAGGATCACCACGATGGTCTTGCCGGCGAACTCAGGCAGGTTCGCGAGGCGCACCGCGGCGGCCGCTGCAGCACCGCTGGAGATCCCCACCAGGAGCCCCTCCTCGCGGGTCAGGCGACGGGCGAACTCGAGGGCTTCGTTGCTGTCGACCTGTTCGACGCGATCCACCAGCGAGAGGTCGAGGGTATCCGGGATGAAGCCGGCGCCGATCCCCTGGATCTTGTGCGGGCCGGGCTTCAGTTCCTGGCCGGCCAGCTTCTGGGTGATCACCGGGCTCTCCTTCGGCTCGACGGCGACCGCGATGATCTGTTTCCCCTTTTCCTTTTTGAGGTAGCGGGCGATGCCACTGATGGTGCCGCCGGTGCCGACCCCGGAAACGATGACGTCGACCGCGCCCTCGGTGTCGTTCCAGATCTCGGGACCGGTGGTTTTCTCGTGGATGGCCGGGTTAGCCGGGTTCTTGAACTGCTGCGGTAGGAAGTAGCGCTGCGGGTCGGAGGCGACAATCTCCTCGGCCTTGGCAACGGCCCCTTTCATGCCGGCGGAGCCCGGAGTCAGGATGAGCTGCGCACCCAGGGCAGCCAACACCCGACGCCGCTCGATGCTCATGGTCTCGGGCATGGTCAGGGTGAGCTTATAGCCGCGTGCCGCGGCCACGTAGGCCAGCGCGATGCCGGTGTTGCCGCTGGTCGGCTCGACGATCTCGACCCCGGGTTTCAACACGCCGCGCGCCTCGGCATCCCAGATCATGTTGGCACCGATGCGGCACTTAACCGAGTAGGCAGGATTGCGCCCTTCGATCTTGGCGAGCACCGTCGCCTGGGCTCCCTTGGTGACGTGGTTCAGTTTCACCAGCGGGGTGTTGCCGATAGATTGGGAATTGTCTTCGAAAATGCGGGACATGGCGTGTTCTCCTTTCAGATGTGGGTCTCAACCGCGCAAATAGCGAGCCTGGTCGGCAGTTTTAACGAGAGATGTTCTGTATCTTTATATTTATCCTGTGGAGTTGTCAAGTAGAATTAGGTTTTTACTTGACCTGTCTACTGTGTTTTACAATTTCTAGATCTGATAGTCCTCCGTAAAGACCCGGACCTTGCGCGGACGCGCATAGACCCGCTCTCCCACGCTGAGGCTCAACCGGTCGGCAACGTCCCGCGCAAGATCCACCTCGATGCCGTGGCCATCGGTCAAGGCCAGGTTCACCCGCACCAGCGGGCCCACCGAAAGTACGTAACGTACCTCGGCCTCCAGGGCACTCACGTCCAGGGCATCGCGCTCGATCTCGATGTCGTGCGAGCGGACGTAGCCCACCGCCGGTGCATTTCTGGCCGCGGCATGTTCCGGCGTGGCCAGTTCCAATCCCGCAACCCGCGCCTTGCCTTCGTGTACCCTCCCCTGGAACAGGTTCACGTTCCCCAGGAAATCGAAGACAAAAGGGGTGGCTGGATGATCGTACACCTCGGATGGTGTCCCCTGTTGTTCGATGCGTCCCTGGTTCATTACCACGATCCGATCGGCAACTTCGAGCGCCTCCTCTTGATCGTGGGTGACGAAGACGCTGGTGACGTGGATCTCGTCGTGCAGACGCCTGAGCCAGCGTCGAAGCTCCAGGCGCACTTTGGCATCGAGAGCGCCAAACGGCTCGTCCAGCAGAAGTACCTGGGGCTCCACCGCCAAGGCGCGGGCCAACGCGACCCTTTGGCGCTGCCCCCCCGAAAGTTGTGCCGGGTAGCGATCCGCCAGCTGTTCCAGCTGGATCAGCTTCAAGAGGTTGAACACCTTGTCCCTGATGTCCAGTTTCGAGGGGCGCGTTTTCTTCGGCTTTACCGTGAGCCCGAAGGCAATGTTGTCATAGACCGTCATGTGGCGAAACAGTGCGTAGTGCTGAAACACGAAGCCCACCTTGCGTTCCTGGACCTGGCGCGCCGTCGCCTCCTCGCCATTAAAGAGGATGTGGCCGCTGTCCGGGGTTTCCAGGCCGGCGATGATGCGCAGCAGCGAGGTCTTGCCGGATCCGGAAGGACCCAAAAGCGCCACCAGTTCACCGGAGGGCACCGTGAGACTCACCTGGTCTAGAGCGGTGAAACTCCCGAAATTCTTGCTGATACCAACGATATCGATGCTCATGTCTTTTACCTTTCGGAGCCCGGCGTGACCAGGGTTTGGTTAATCTTCCACTCGGCAACCGACTTGACCGCCAGGGTCACCAGGGCCAGAAGTGCGAGGAGCGAGGCGACGGCAAAGGCCGCAGCGTAGCTGTACTCGTTGTAAAGGATCTCGACCTGCAGTGGGATGGTATTGGTCGCACCGCGCACGTGGCCGGAGACCACCGAGACGGCGCCGAACTCCCCCATGGCGCGGGCGTTACAGAGGATCACGCCGTAGAGCACCCCCCACTTGATGTTGGGAAAGGTGACCCGGAAAAAGGTCTGCAATCCGCCGGCACCCAGGGTGAGCGCCGCCTCCTCCTCGTCGCGCCCCTGCGATTCCATGAGGGGGATCAGCTCACGGGCCACAAAGGGAAAGGTCACGAAGACGGTTGCCAGCACGATTCCGGGGACCGCGAAGATGATCTTGATATCGTGGGCCTGCAGCCAGGGTCCCAGCCACCCCTGCAGGCCGAAGATCAGCACGTAGATGAGGCCCGAGACCACCGGCGACACCGAGAACGGGAGGTCGATCAGGGTGACCAGGAAGCTCTTGCCGGGGAAACTGAACTTGGCGATGGCCCAAGCTGCGATGATGCCAAAAAGGAGGTTCACCGGCACGCAGAGGACAGCGGTTATCAGGGTTAGCCGGATGGCGGACAGGGTATCCGGTTCCTTCAGGGCAGCCAGGTAAGCGTCCCACCCTTTCTCCAGCGCCTGGGCGAACACGGCTCCCAGCGGCAGCAGCAGAAACAGCGCGATGAATCCCAGCGCCACCGCCGTCAGCAGCACCCGCACCCAGGCCGGTTCAGAGACATTCGAGCCGTTCTTGCCGTTCGTTCTGTTCATGTTCGCAGCTACGTTCATAAAAACCTCGCATAAACCAATTGGCGATTGACAGTTATTTAACTGGCTGAAAATTGACGGTGGACATTTGACAGTTAACAGCAGAAAAGACTGGTTTGACCGGTGCGGTGCATATCTTTAATCAAAGGTGTCATGCTTCTCGTTGTCAATCGTCAACTGTCCATTGTCAATTGTCTTGTGGCGTTCTTCTCATCGTCAATTGTCAATTGTCAATCGTCCATTGTGTTCCGTCAATTGTCTGCAAACCTGCGGCTCCACTTCTGCAGCATATTGATGGACAGCAGCAGTAAGAAGGAGACCAGCAGCATGACAGTCGCAATTGCCGTGGCACCGGCGTAATCGTACTGCTCCAGCTTGGTGATGATCAAAAGCGGCGTGATCTCGGATTCCATCGGCATATTACCGGCGATGAAGATGATCGAGCCGTATTCGCCGACCGCGCGGGCAAAGGCAAGCGCAAACCCGGTCAGGATTGCCGGCAACATTGTCGGGAACAACACTCGGTAAAAGGTCTGCCAGCGGCTGGCTCCCAGGCAACTCGCAGCCTCCTCGATCTCCTGGTCCAACTCTTCAAGAACCGGTTGCACCGTGCGCACCACGAAAGGAAGGCCGATGAAGATCATGGCAACCATGATCCCCACGGGAGTAAATGCCACCTTGATGCCGAGTGGCTCCAGACGGGAGCCGAGCCAGCCGTTGGCCGAGTAGATGCTCGCCAGGGTGATGCCGGCGACAGCGGTTGGAAGGGCAAAGGGGAGATCGACCAAAGCATCGATTAGCTTTTTGCCGGGGAACCGGTAGCGGACCAGCACCCAGGCCACCAAGACGCCGAACACCCCATTCACCGCCGCGGCAACCAGCGCCGAGCCGAAGGTCACCCGGTAGGAAGCGAGCACCCGAGGTGCTGCCACGGCGGTGACAAACTGATCCCAGCTCAAGGTCGCCGTTTTGAAAAAGAGCGCCGACAGGGGAATCAGCACGACGACACTCAAATAAAAGATGGTGTAGCCGAGCGACGGCCCGAAACCAGGCAGTACCGCATGTTTTCTTCGAAACAGTCCCATAGTCCTTCCTCTAACAACACGCGCCCGTTCCAGCGCCCCCGTCTACTATTCAATAGCCTTCAATCGTCTCGCATCATTTCGTCGTCATTCAACTGCTTCACGGCATTTCATCGTCAACTGTCAATTGCTTCACCTCTTCAATTGCTTCACAAAGATCTGATCAAAGATGCCACCATCGGCGAAGTGGTGCTTTTGGGCCTTGGACCAACCGCCAAAAATGTCGTCGATGGTCACCAGGTTCAGCTTGGCAAACCGCTCGGCATACTTGGCAGCCACCTTCTTGTCGAACGGACGGTAGTAGTGCCGGGCCGCAATTTCCTGTCCCTCGGCTGAATAGAGGAATTTCAAGTACTCCTCCGCCGCCTTGCGCGTCCCCTTCCTGTCCACCACCTTGTCGACCAGCGCCACGGGAGGTTCGGCAAGGATGCTGATCGAGGGAACCACGATCTGGAAGCGATCCTTACCCAGTTCGTTCACCGCGAGGTAGGCTTCATTCTCCCAGGCAATCAGCACATCCCCCATGCCGCGCTGTACGAAGGTCGTGGTTGCCCCGCGTGCCCCGGAATCCAGTACCGGCACATTGCCGTAGAGTCGGGTAACAAACTCCCTGGCGCGGGCATCATTCCCACCCTGCTGCCTCAGGGCGTAGGCCCACGCCGCCAGGTAGTTCCAGCGTGCACCGCCGGAGGTTTTCGGGTTGGGAGTGATCACCTTCACCCCGGGGCGCACCAGGTCGTTCCAGTCGTGGATCCGTTGCGGATTCCCCTTGCGAACCAGGAAGACGATGGTCGAGGTGTACGGAGCACTGTTGCCGGGCAAGCGCCGCTGCCAGTGTTCCGGAAGCAGCCGAGCCTTCATCCGGATCTCGTCAACGTCATAGGCCAGGGCCAGCGTCACCACATCTGCCTCGAGCCCATCGATGACTGCCCTCGCCTGCTTTCCCGACCCGCCATGCGACTGCTTGATCACCAGCGTCTGGGAGGTTTTCTGTTTCCACTGTTTGGAAAAGGACTTGTTGATCTCCTGGTACAGCTCGCGCGTCGGATCGTACGAGACGTTCAGCAGTTCCATCTGCGCCCCAGCCATGGCTGGCAACAGGACCAGCAACGCTACCACGGTGATTGTCCTGATAAGTGCTACCCCTTTATTCATCAGCAGCCCCTTGACGTTCGCTAGTCTATAGTTTTTATAGTCTGAAGCTTCAAAAAAATTAGCGTCTTCCAACGATGAGAGAGTATACCGGATTTTTCGAGGTATACCGCGTCCCGCCTACCTTTGTGCAACCCTCCATTTTTACAAGGATTATCGTACAGCCACCTTGAAGATCAAGGTTGTGAGCCCGACCCTGACTTCTCTTTACCCATTAGCCGACAGACTTTGTGGGCTAACAACTAACATTACACCATTTACGTGTCAAGTTTATTTTTTACTTTCACGACCTTTAAAGTAGGCTTTACCGCATCATCCCTTATATGCCAGTATCTTAGAGGCCGGTACCGGTTATCTCCCCTCGGATACCAATTACCAGCAGGACAGCAATCATGTAGGTACTCTCAGGAGGCCTTTGCACACCACATCAATGTGTTTTAGCTTTTTATTTCTTGACAATATTACTCATTGTATCTAATCTCAGCCCCATTCCAGGTCCAGACGAGGCTGTTTGACTGACAGAGACACGCTGCATCGACTGGTAGTTGGCTGCTGAATGCTTAACAGGAGGGGTTGTGGCAGAAACCAGAAGTGCAGTTAAGTTGGACACCTTGCTGGTCCATGGAGGGAGCGTCCCCGGTCCGGCCGGCGCCACCAAGGCCGCCATCGTGCAGGCCTCCGCATTTGCCTATCAAAGTGCCGAGGAACTGGAAGACATTTTCAAGGGACGGGCTATCGGCCAGGTTTACACCAGGATCGGGAACCCGACGTTGGAGAGTTTGGAGAAGCGGCTCACTGCAGTGGAGGGCGGCATCGGCGGCATCGTCACCTCCTCCGGAATGGCAGCCATCTCAACTGCCGTACTCGCCATCGTCAGAAGCGGCGACGAAATTCTTTCCTCCTCGTCGCTGTTTGGCGGGACCTACTCCCTTTTCAAGGACACCTTTGAGAACTACGGCATCCTTTCGCGCTTCGTAGATCCCGTCGATCTGGACGCGGTGGCAGCCGCGGTCAACGAAAAGACCCGCCTGATCTTCGTGGAAACCATCGGCAACCCGAAGCTCGACGTCCCCGATATCGCCGCCCTCGCCGCTATCGCACGGCGTCACGGCATCCCGCTCATGGTGGACGCCACCGTCTCGACCCCCTACCTGGCGCGGATGAAGGAGTTTGGCGCCGATATCGTCATCCACTCCACCAGCAAATACATAAACGGCACCGCCAACTCCATCGGCGGGGCGATCATCGACTGCGGCAGTTTCGACTGGAACAGCGACAAGTTCCCGCACTTCGCGCAGTTCTACCGCAAGTACCGCAACTTCGCCTTCACCGCCCGCACCCGGAAGCTGATCCACAAGGATATAGGCGCCTGCGCCGCACCGCTCAACGCCTTCCTGCACGGCGAGGGACTCGACACCCTGGGGCTCCGGATGGAGCGCCACTGCACCAGCGCCCTGAAACTCGCACGGTTCCTCAAAGGTCATGAAAAGGTGCAGTGGGTGAACTATCCCGGTCTTCCCGACTCCCCCTTTCACGAGGTGGCGGCGCGCCAGTTCCAGGGGCGCTTCGGCGGTCTCCTCACCTTCGGGCTGGCCGACAAGGCCGCGGCATTCAGGGTCATCAACGCCCTGCAGTTGGCCAAGAACCTCGCCAACATCGGCGACACCAAGACGCTGGTGATCCACCCGGCGAGCACCATCTGTGCGGATTACGACGCGCCGACCAAGGCCCTCATGGGAGTAAGCGAGGAACAGGTTCGCGTGTCGGTGGGGATTGAAGACATCGAGGACATCCTGGAAGACTTTGCCGCGGCACTCGCTAAGGCTTAATTTACTGCACGAGCACCAGACGAATCAGGAGAAGACATGAACCTTACCGTGAACGGAAAAGCAGCGAGCGTCGCCGAGACAGCGACCCTCTCGGTGAACGGGTTGCTGGACGCTTTGAACGTGGCCCAGAAAGAGTACGTAACCGTCGAAGTAAACGGCGACATCGTCGAACGCGAGCTTTTCTCGACAACCACCGTGAAGGACGGCGACACCGTCGAGTTCCTCTACTTCATGGGCGGGGGCGCCCAATGAAGCTGACCGAGGACCAGATCACCCGCTACTCGCGTCACATCCTGCTCAAGGAGGTGGGGGGCAAAGGGCAGCAAAAGCTGTTGAACGGCCGCGTGCTCATCATCGGCGCCGGCGGACTGGGCGCTCCGATCGCCCTCTACCTCGCGGCAGCCGGCGTCGGCACCATCGGCATAGCGGACGCGGACAACGTGGATCTCTCCAACCTGCAGCGCCAGGTGATCCACTTCACCCCGGATATCGGCAAGCCCAAGGTACTCTCGGCCCGCGAAAAGATGATCGCCATCAACCCGGAGCTCAACGTCGTCACCTACGACACCTGGGTCACCGCCGAGAACATCGCCGGGATGATCGCCGAGTACGACTTCGTCATCGACGGCACCGACAACTTCGCCGCCAAGTTCCTGATCAACGACGCCTGCGTCCTGGCCGGCAAACCCTACTCCCACGGCGGGATCCTCCAGTTCGACGGCCAGACCATGACGGTGCTGCCGGGTCAATCCCCCTGTTACCGCTGCATCTTCCCGGAACCGCCCCCCAAGGACGCCATCCCGACCTGTTCGCAGGCTGGCGTCATCGGGGTGCTGCCGGGTGTCCTGGGCACCCTGCAGGCGACCGAGGCGATCAAGTACCTGTTGGGAGCCGGCGACCTCTTGACCGGGCGCCTGCTTACCTACAGCGCGCTGCGCATGAAGTTCCGGGAGATCCCGATCAAGCAGAGCGCCAAGTGCCCGATCTGCGGCGAGCACCCCAGCATCAGCGAACTTAAGGACGAGGTCGACGCCCTGACCGTGTGCGACCTGGGGCACTGACATGCTGACCATACCAGAAGCGATCCACCGCGCGGTCCTCGAGCACGCGCGTCAGGGGTTTCCCCTGGAAGTCTGCGGCATCCTGGGTGGAACCGATGGCTGCGTCAAGAGCCACTTCCCGATGACCAATACCGATGCCAGCAACGAACACTTCACCATGGAACCCAGGGAACAGTTCTCCGTGGTGAAGGCGCTGCGCGCCGAGGGTCAGGAGATGGTCGCCATCTACCACTCGCACCCGGAGTCTCCGGCCCGCCCCTCCGAGGAGGACATCCGGCTGGCGTTCACCCCCAACGTCTACCACCTGATCGTGTCGCTTTTGGACCGGGAGCAACCGGTCGCCAAGGCCTTCTCCATCAGTGACGGGGTGGTCGAAGCGGCGGAAATCACTATCGCTGCGGGGTAAGTTGGGAAACGCTGAGGTGACGCCAAAACCAGGGGGACCGGCACCTGCGAGCCAGTCCCCCCAGAAATGACCATTATCTTTCATGACCAGGAGGGCACCACGTGGCCAACCCGAAAATCGATCTGAAAAACCTGAAAGCCGGCGGCTTCATCAAGGAGCGCGGCAAGGACCTCTTCACGGTCCGCCTGCGCGTCCCGGGCGGCCGGCTCGCGGTGGACCGGCTGGCGAAAATCGCCGAGGTCGCCCAGAAGTACGGCAAGGGGTACGTGCACCTGTCGGTGCGCCAGTCCATCGAGCTCATCAACATCAACTTCGCCGACTTCGACCAGGTGGTCGCCGAACTGGGCGAGGAGCAGCAGAAGGTTGCCTCCTGCGGCGCCCGGGTGCGCGTCCCTACCGCCTGCGGCGGCTGCGAGTACAACCCCAACGGCCTGGTGGACACCCAGGCCTCGGCCCTCGAGGTGGACGCGAAGCTCTTCGGCACCGCCACCGGCCACCACAAGTTCAAGGTCTGCTTTGCCGGCTGCCCCTTCGACTGCCCCAAGTCGGCCATCAACGACGTCGGTTTCCAGGGTGCCATCTGGCCCACGCTCGACGCCGATGCCTGCATCAGCTGCGGTCTGTGCGCCAAGTCCTGCACCGAGGGGGCGCTCGCCATGGGCGAGGACGGCAAACCGGTGTTCAGCGCAGAAAACTGCATCTACTGCGGCGACTGCGTCAAGGTCTGCCCCACCTCGGCCTGGCAGGTGGCCAAGCGCGGCTACTCGGTGCGCATCGGCGGCAAGTGGGGGCGCCGCCCCCTGATCGGCACCCTCTACGCGACCTTCCTCCCCGAGGAGAAGGCGGTAGATTTCATCGCCACCGTACTCGCCTGGTACCAGGAGAAGGCCGAAGGCGCGGGCCGGGTCCGCCTGGGCGACATCATCCACAAGGAGGGGACCGCGTCCCTGCTCGAGAGGCTGCGCGTGGATTTCCCGGAGTACATCCTGGCGAGCACCATCCCGCCGCAGATCGTCGACACCCAACTCCCGCTCAAGGGGTAAGGATAAGGAGAACAGATGGAAACGGTAGACCTGCGTGGGGTGACCTGCCCTACCAATTTTGTGAAGGCAAAGCTGGCGCTGGAGGACATCGAGGTGGGAGAGACGGTGGAGTTCCTGCTGGATGACGGCGAACCGGTGAAAAACGTGCCGAGAAGCCTCAAGGCCGACGGGCACAAGCTCCTCGGTCTGAAAGAAACTGACGGCTACTACGTGTTGACCCTGGAAAAGGGAGAGTAGCCCCTCCCCTTTCCCGAACGGCTGTTCCCTTGGGTCCAGGTGACCCTGAAGGCGGCGGCAGCAGCGAAGGAAGCAGTAGCCATGTCAGTCACAGCTGAAAAAAAGCGGGTTCTGGTAGCCATGAGCGGCGGCGTCGACTCCTCGGTCAGCGCCGCGCTTTTAAAAGAACAGGGACACGAGGTGATGGGGGTGTCGCTGCAGCTCTACGAGCGCCCCGAGTCGGCACCGACCGGCGGGCGCACCTGCTGCTCGCTTACCGACGTGCTGGACGCGGCCCGGGTCGCCAAGCGTCTCGGCATCCCCTTCGAGGTGATCGATCTTCGCCAGCGCTTCAAGGAACTGGTGATGGACAACTTTGTCGAGGAATACCGCGCCGGCCGCACCCCCAACCCCTGCGCCCGTTGCAACGAGAGGATCAAGTTCGGCATCCTCTTCGAGATGCTCGCCGGGCTGGGCGCCGACCTCCTGGCCACCGGCCACTACGCCCGCATCGAGCGGGATCCCCGGGGAATCTTTCAGCTCAGAAAGGGGCTCGACCCCGGCAAGGACCAGACCTACTTCCTCTTCGGGATGCAGCAGGAGCACCTGGCCCGCACCATCTTCCCGGTGGGTCACCTGGAGAAACCCCGGGTGCGCGAACTGGCCGAGCGTTTCAACCTCCCCACCGCCCGCAAGCAGGAAAGCCAGGAGATCTGCTTCATCCCCGACGACGACTACGTCCGCTTCCTGGAAGATAACGGGATTCCCGCGCGTGCCGGAGAGATCGTGGACGCCGCCGGCACCCGCCTGGGGAGCCACGACGGCATCCACCACTTCACGGTGGGGCAGCGCCGCGGCCTGGGGATCGCCTGGCGCGAGCCGCTCTACGTCACCTCGCTCGACGCCGGGACGGCCCGCGTCACGGTCGGAGCGCGCCCGGAACTCCTGCGCAGCTCCCTTCTTGCCGACCAGTGCACCTGGACTGCCGGCCCGTTGTCCGGCGTCTTCGAGGGGAGTTGCGCCATCCGCTACCGGCAGAAGCCCTTCCCCTGCACGGCAGAGCTTTTGGCGGACGGCCGGCTCAAGGTCGAGTTCCGGGAACCCCAGCACTCGGTGACCCCGGGTCAAGCCGTGGTACTCTACGACGGCGACCGCGTAGTCGGCGGAGCCTGGATCCTCCCGGGTGCACCCTAGCCTCGGTGTTGCGTAAGCCTCGGCCCGGTGGCCTTTGCGAAGGCTCGCCCCGGTTGACCGTAGCCTTTAAAGAGATTCAACCCAGCCGCCTAAACGAGGCGGCCTTGACCACCGCGTAGATCTCGCTGCGCGCCTGGATGGCCAATTCGTCGGCCGCCTGCACCACCACCTCGGCCACCAGTTTGCGGCCGCCGCAGCCAAGTTCCACCCCGACCTTGTTCCCCGAGGGAAAGGTGTCCAGCACGGTGCACTTCAAGAGGTTCCGCGCGCTGATCGCCTCGGGGTGCTTCTTGAAGAGGATGATGTCCCGCGAGGAAAGCTCGAAGACGGCACGCGGGGCATCGTCCCCCGCGGAAACGAAGAGTTCCGTATCACCCCACCGGTAGGCGTACAGCCCCCCCAGCCTCCGCTTCAACTCCACGTCCAGGAGATTTATGTACCCCACCTGACTCTGCCCCATGCGCTGCCGGGCGAGCTGTTCCGGCGTCATCTGGCCGGTAATGCGCCCCCCCGCCACCGCCAGCACCTTTTCCGTCATGAGGCGGACCTCGATGAGCGAGTGCGAGATGAACAGGTAGGGGATGCGAAACTCCTCGCTGGCGCTCTTCAGGTAGGTGATGATCTGAAACTTGAGCGAGTCGTCCAGCGCCGAGAGCGGCTCGTCCATCAAGAGCAGCCGGGGGTTGGCGAGGATGGCACGCCCCAGGGCCACCCGCTGGCGCTCACCGCCGGAGAGCCGGTTCACCCCTCGCTTCAAAAGCTCCTCCAGCCTCAGCACGCCGATCAGGGTCTTGAAGTCGATGCTGCGGTTTTCCGGGGCACAGCGCCGGTAGCCGTAGAGCAGGTTCGCCTCCACGTCGAGGTGCGGGAAAAGACAGGCGTTCTGGAACACGATCCCCACCCGGCGCCGCTGCGGCGGGAGGTCGATGCGCCGGCTCGAGCTGTAAAGGCACTCGCCGTCCAGCCAGATCTCCCCGGCGTCGGGCTGGGCCAGCCCCGCCAAGAGACTCACCAGGGTCGACTTGCCGCTGCCGGACTGGCCGAAAACGCCGATCGCCTCGCCGCTCGTCGTGAAGTCGGTTTCAAGGTCGAAGGCACCGAAGCGCTTGGTTACCGCCATCCTGAGTTCCATCTCAATCCCTCCGGGAAAGTCTGCTCCCCAGCGCCTCGTGGCAGAAGAGGACCAGGACGGAGAGCGCCACGGCCACCAGGCAGAGTGCCAGCGCGGCACGCTCGCTGCCGGGGGAACTCGCGTAGTCGTAGATGGCCAGGGGAATGGTCTGGGTGACACCGGGGATGTTGCCGGCGATGATGATGGTGGCGCCGAACTCCCCCAGGCTGCGGGCCAGCATGAGCGAGGACCCCGCCAGGATGCCGCGCACCGAAAGCGGCAGGATCACGGTGAACAGGGTGTCGATGCCGCCTGCCCCCAGGGTGCGGGAGGCCTGGATCAACTGCGGGTCGATCCCCTCCATGCCGATCCGGATCGAGCGCACCAAAAGCGGAAAGCCGACCACCGCCGAAGCGAGCACCGCCGCCTTCCAGGTAAAGATGAGCCTCAGGCCAAAAAGGTCGCACAGGGGCGCCAGGAAACCGTTTCTCCCCAGGGAGATCAGGAGCAGGTAGCCGATCACCACCGGCGGCAGGGTGAGCGGCAGGTTGACCAGCACCTCGAGGATGACCTTCCCCCGAAAGGTGCGATAGGTGAGCAGGTAGGCATAGAGAAAGCCCAGGGGAAGGCTCAGCGCGGTGGCTACCACGGCGACCTTGATGGAAAGCGCAATGGCGCCGAAATCTGCAGGGGTGAGTGTCAGCATCGAGGAAGATCCGCCTTTGCCTGGCAAAGCGTTGTCCGTGCCGGTCGGCAGGAAACTCGTTGATATCACAATCGGAGCAGAAACACAAAAAAACCGGCACCACGAAAGCGGGATGCCGGTTCTTTTTTCGGAGTCAGCCGGTGAATCAGAAGCTGTAGGCCAGTTTCAGGGAGAAAAGGTGCGCCTCGGAGTCGGGCTGGAAGGCCTGGTTGTTCTGGATCACGGCACCGGGATTGCCGGCCAGCCGGGAGGTCGGGACCTTGTCGGATTCGCCGAAGCGCATCCCTTCGTATTCGACACTCAGCGCGAACGCCCCCCGTTTCACCCCCGCCTCGGCAAACGCGGAGGGGAGCGACTTGGGCTCGGTCACCACGTCGCTGTACCCTGCAGAGGCCAGGCTCACGTGGTTCCTCGTGTACAGCGGCATCAAGAGCCCGGCCTTGGCGAATACCGTGCTCTCCCCGATGGCGACGTCGGAGCCTACCCCCACCTTGGCGTAAATGGTGTTCCAATCCTCCCCGGAGCGGGTGCGGATCCAGAACTTGTGCCCCATCCCCACGAAGGGTTCGACGGAGAAGCCGGCAGGCAACGGGAGCCGGATCCCCAGGGAGCCCTCCTCGCGGGTCCCGAGGTAGGAAGTATCGGAATCTATCTTGGTGGTATTGGTGAGATCGTGACCGTCGTAGTTCAGATTGCCACCCCAGACCTCTGCCAGTTCGGCAAGCTTCAGCCCAGCGACCTCCCCCTGGTGCGCGACACCAGCCCCGAACATAGCGCCGGTCTCCTTGACGAAGCTGGCACCGTTCAGCTTCTCGTCCCAGGTAAAATAGCCGGACTTGAGATACACCGAAACCTCCCCGGCCTGCGCCACCGTGGATCCACCTATCAGCACCAGGAAAAGTGCTACGGCAAAAAGCAGCGAACTGAAGCGTGTATCGGAAGCGTTCATGACTGTCCCCCTTGTCGGCAGTTACCCGGGGGACTTCAACTTCCACTCCAATTCCGAACATTTTCCTGCAAAGAGCGCTAACCCAGTGTGATGCCGGTCCTTTTCACCTCCGTAGCGGGGTTGTCTTGAAAACCTCTATCAGAACCCTCCTGCCGTCTGCCTGCACACCCGCCGCCCCTCGCCGCGGCCCTACCATACGAAATTCCAGAGACTTACCCCCGCTCGTCCCAATCCGGGCCACCGCCAGATTTTGCACAGAGCGCCCCACGCACCAGGCCATGGACGCACCTTAAAATGGTTGACAAGGTATTGGCGCATCTATATCTTTGCATTAGTTAATATGCCACTGTTTATGTATGTTGTGTAACTGAGAGGTTACTGTACTGGCAGAGGCAGGGTCTTGAGGCAACCAGAGAGAGTTGCCGCCAGGGGGATTGTTACCGTTATGAGAGAAGCGCCACCGATGGGAACACCGTCGACATATGCGCCTGCACGCAGACTACTGCCGCATCGCATCGGGACCGGTACGCCTTTTCTCCCGTGTTCCCCTGCTGAGGTGTGTTCTTTGGAGGGGCACCATGGGTAAAGGGGTGATGTCCAGGCTGCTGGCGCTCTCCATCGGTGCGCAGATCAGCCTCATGGCCCTGATTCTGGTTCTGCCGACAGCCGGCATCATCCTCGTCTCGGGTCTCAGACTCCGCGAAGCCGCCATGAACGCCGCCGCGCAAGAAATTCGCAGCATCACCAACGTCATCGCCAACGAGCAGCAGCAGGCCGCCGATTCCGCCGAACAGCTTTTGAAGACCCTCGCGCAACTCCCGGATATCCGAAGGCACCGGGGCGAGAAGACCCGAGCGATCCTGCGCGATATCCTCAGCACCAACCCTGCCTACCTGAACATCTCCGCGCTGGACCTGGACGGTACCGTCTGGGCCTCGGCCATCACCAACCAGCAGGTCTCGGTAGCCGACCGGCGCTACTTCCGCAACGCCCTGGCCAGCGGGCAGTTCTCCTCGGGTGAGTACATCGTAAGCCGGATGGCAGGGCGCCCCACCCTCAACCTGTGCTACCCCTACCAGGATGCCACCGGGACCCTTTTGGGTGCCCTCACCATCGCCTTCGACCTGGACCGGTTGGCTCACGCGGTGCCCCAGCCACAGGGAGACTCCTGCCGCTACGTCCTTTTGGATCACCGCGGTGTCGTTCTGGCACGCAGCTATCCCCCCGAGGGGAAGCTCGGCACCTCCGACCCGCCGGGAGCCCTGGCGCGCATGCAGGGGACCGAGGACCAGGGGTTCTTCATCGCCACGGGTGCCGACCATGCCGAGCGCGCCTTTTCCTACCGGCGGCTCACCCTGAAGGGAGAGTCCCGTCCCTACCTCTATGTCCGCACCGGCGTCCCGGTAGCGACCACCCTCGCCCAGGTGAACGCCATGCTGGGACGCAACCTGATCCTGTTCATCTCAAGCCTCACCTGCGCCCTGGGGGTGGCCTGGCTCATCGGCAAGCACTCCATTGTGAACCGGGTCGCGGTACTGCGTGCCGCGTCGCAACGCCTGGCCGATGGCGACCTGAAGGTCCGGGTTTCCAATCTGCTGGTCGGGGGGGACCTGGGGCAGCTGGGGAGGAGCTTCGACGAGATGGCGCAACAACTCGAGGCGCGCGAACGGGAGCGGGACCTGGCCGAGCAGGCGCAGCGCCGCTCCGAGAACCGCTACCGGTCATTATTCGAGAACTCCCTGTTCGGGATGGTGGCGGTGGGGCCCGACAACCGGTTTGTCCGGGTCAACGATACCTTTTGCCAGCTCCTGGGCTACCAGGCCGACGAACTGGTCGGCGTGATGGATTTTCTCCAGGTCACCCACCCCGACGACCTACCGCTCAGCCAGCAGATGCATTCGGCCATGGTGTGCGGAGAGGTGCCGCGCTACACCCTCGAGAAGCGCTACCTCACCAAGGGGGGGGACGTGGTGCACGTGGTTCTCTTCGTCGAGCGGATCCCCAGCGAGCCGGGACACTGGGACGGCAATACCGCCTGCATCCTCGACATCACCGAGCGCAAGGAGAACCAGGAACGCATGCGGCTCTTCTTCGAGCGCCAGGTGGTGGGGATGGCGATCACCGGCCCCGACAAACGCTGGCTCCAGACCAACGCCAGGCTGCAGCACCTCTTGGGGTACAGCGCCCAGGAACTCTCCGAGAAGTCCTGGGAGGATCTCACCCACCCCGACGACCTGGAGAAGAGCCGGGAATACTTCGACCTGATGCTTACCGGGGAGATCGACGAGTACGTGATCGAAAAGCGCTACCTGCGCCGCGACGGGTCCACCTTGTTTTTCATCATGTCCATCGGCTGCGTGCGCCGCTACGACGGCAGCGTCGACTACGTCCTGGCGCTCTACGACGACATCACCGACCGCACCAGGGCCGAACAGGAGATCCTGCTGTTGCAGTCCTGCCTCGAGCAGCGCGTCCAGGAGCGCACCGCGCAGCTCGAGCGGGCGGTCGCCGAGCAGGAGGCCTTCAGCTACTCGGTCTCCCACGACCTCAGGAGCCCGTTGCGCCATATCAACAGCTACCTCGCCCTGTTGCAGGAGGAGTCCGGCCAGCAGCTCCCCGAGGCGGCGCTCGACTTCCTGCGGCGCTCGCGCCAGGCGAGCATCAAGATGGGGCACCTGATCGACGACCTTTTGGAGCTTTCCCGGGTAAGCCGCTCCAAGCTCGTGAAGCAGACCGTGAACCTCAGCGCACTGGCAGCGGACATAACAGCGTCGCTGCGCGAGAGCGACCCGGCGCGCCGGGTCGAGGTCGAGATCACCCCCGGCATCAAGGCGCTGGGAGACAAGATCCTCTTGGGGCAGGTGCTGGAGAACCTTTTGGGGAATGCCTGGAAGTACACCGCGCGCCGCGAGGGGGCCAGGCTCAGCTTCGGCACCACCCTGACAGGCTCCGGCCGCACCTTCTACGTCCGGGACAACGGTGCCGGTTTCGACATGGCCTACCGCGACAAGCTCTTCGGGGCCTTCCAGCGCCTGCACGGCGAGGAGTACGAAGGGACCGGCATCGGGCTTGCCACCGTGAAGCGGATCATCGACCGCCACGGCGGCGAGGTCTGGGCCGAGGCCGCCCCGGAGGCCGGTGCCACCTTCTACTTCACCCTCCCCTGATGGGCGCACAGGTGATTCAACCTTCCAGCCAATGGTAACTACTTGCTGTAGCCTTAGTGTGCTACAATCGGTCAGCGGAGGTGTGAGATGAAAGAGGCGATTGTTCGTTCAAGAATCGATGCGGCTAAAAAGGTGGAAGTTGAGGCAATTCTTGGTGCACTGGGTTTATCGACAAGTGACGCAATCCGGTTGTTCATCAACCAGGTCATCCTGGAAAAGGGGCTTCCTTTCAAAGTAAAACTTCCCGAGGAGGCTTCCGAAGCTCATGACGCGTGGTTCAGGCGACAAGTGGAGAGCGCTGTCGCCAAAGCGGACGATCCGGAGACCGTCTTTACTCCACACGGTGACGTGATGAAACGCTTCAACAGTGAGCAAGGGGACAGGCGCACCAAGAAGAAGGGGATTGTTTCTTGAATGTCGAATGGCTCCCCCGTCTATCGAGTAGTTCACGGCAGGTACCAGGTCCTCAGAATACCTCACTCTTCGCTCAATTGGCCCACCACGTTTAAATAGCTGCGTCATCCATTCAATTTCCATACTCGTTTCCTACCGGCTTCCCAGGTTTTTCGGGCAGCTACGGCCGTTCTGTTGCTAGCTCTTGCCGGCAGCACCCGGTCATGCCCTCCTTGCTTCCCACACTCGCCGCGTAGGATTGGATCTCCTTTCGATTTTCCTTAGTTTCTGTAGGAGTGTAAGATTTATCCTAAAGCACTTTACCCCTTCTGCCGAATTGCAACTCAACAAAGGCACCCGGTGCCGGCACATTCAACAAGGGGGTTTCACATGCGTTATCTGATTCTGCTTTTCACTCTCCTGGTCTTCTCCGCTTCCACCGTCCTCGCGAGCGAGGCGCCCACCAAGGCAGACGCCAAGGCCATGGTCAAACAGGCCGTAAGCTTCTACAAGGCCAACGGTAAGGAGAAATTCTTCTCCGAGGTACGCGGCTCCACCGGCAAGTTCCACTTCCAGGAAGGGACCAAGAAAGGGCTCTACATCTTCGTCTACGACGAGAAAGGTACCGTGTTGGCCCACGGGGTGCGTCTCGAGCTGACCGGCAAAAACCGCTGGAACGACAAGGACCCGGACGGCAAGCACTGGGTGCGCGACTGGACCGAACTGGTGCAGAAAAGCGGCAGCGGCTGGACCACCTACAAGGAATACAACCCCGCCGACAAGAACAAGATTCTGGACAAATCCTCCTTCGTCGAACTGGTCGATGGCATGGTCATCGGCTGCGGCATCTACGGCAAGTAGCCCGCAGGCCCCCGAAGCCCTCAGCTTCGGGGGCCCCGGTGCCGGGTGAGCAAGGCTCGCAGCCTGCCGAGGAACAAAGGAGAAGCCCGTGAAGATAAACCACAAGATAACGTTGTGTATCGTTGCCATTTCGGTGGTGCTGACCGTCGCGCTCACCATCAGCTCCATTCTCGAGGTACGCACCCTGGGGTCCCGCTCCCTCAAGGACAAGGGATCCAGCCTCGCCATGATGACCGCCGAGGTGCTCAAGCCCGCAGTACAGTACAGCGTCAAGGAAGATGCCGAAAAGGTGCTCGGCCAGTTGGTGGGAACCGATGCCGATGTCAGTGCCGTGGCGGTGGTGGTCCAGCCGCCTAAAGGGGACCTGGCCGTCATTGCGCAGAAATCCGCCAAGGGGTACGAGTCCCTCAAGCTGGATCCCCAGCTAAAACGCCTGGCGGCTCACCCGCCGGCCCAGAAGACGGACACCGCCTATCTCGAAACGGGCTCCCTGAGCTACCTGGCCGTCAAGGTGGATGTGACCGCCAACGACCAGCTGCAGAACGCCTACCTGCTATTGGCGGTGAACGACACCCGCATCTCGCAGGTCCTCGCACGCAATGTGGGGGTCATGGTGGGGTTGGGACTGATCCTTTTGGTGGTCGGCGCTCTGGCCGCGCTGGTGGCCTCCAAGGCGCTCACCAAACCGCTCAAGGAGGCAGTCAGCGTGGCTCACGCACTTTCCGAGGGTGACCTGCGCATCCAGGTGGTAGCCAAGAGCAGCGACGAAGTCGGCCAGTTGATGGTAGCCATGGCGGAGATGGTGACGAACCTGCGCCTGGTGATCTCCCAGACCGTGCAGATCTCCAACGAGATTGCCGAGGCGTCCTGCCAGTTGCACGGCACCTCGGCCCAGATCGCCCAGGGTGCCGAGAGCGTGGCGAGCCAGACCGAAGTGGTCGCCACGGCCAGCGAAGAGATGTCCGCCACCAGTTCCGAGATTGCCAGCAACTGCACCTTGGCGGCCGACGCTTCCCAGAACTCCACCAACGCAGCGAGCGCGGGGGCACGCGTGGTTCAGGAGACCATCGCCGGCATGAGCATCATCGCCGAGCGGGTCACCCAGACCTCCCAGACCATCCAGGCTCTCGGTTCGCGCTCCCAGCAGATCGGCGAGATCGTGGGGACCATCGAGGACATCGCGGACCAGACCAACCTGCTCGCCTTGAACGCTGCCATCGAGGCGGCCCGTGCCGGCGAGCAAGGGCGTGGTTTTGCCGTGGTTGCCGACGAGGTGCGGGCCTTGGCCGAGCGCACCACCAAGGCGACCCGCGAGATCAGCGAGATGATCCGGGCCATCCAGAACGAAACCGCCGAGGCGGTGAAAGCCATGGAGGACGGAGTGCGCGAGGTGGAACGCGGAGCCGTTTCCTCGCAGCGTTCCGGCCAGGCCCTGGACGACATCCTGAGCAAGATCAACGAAGTTGCCAACCAGATCCACCAGATTGCCACCGCCGCCGAGGAGCAGACCGCGACCACCTGCGAGGTGACCACCAAGGTGCAGCAGATTACCGATGTAGTGGCCCAGACCGCAACCGGCGCCGTAGCCACCGCCGAAGCGGCCGCCCAGCTCTCGCGGCAGGCCCAGGATCTCCAGGGCCTGGTAAAGCGCTTCCAGCTCCCCTAGCCTGTCGTTGCAGCGACGGAGATCAAAAAAAAGAGGCGGCCCCACAGCGGGGTCGCCTCTTTTTTCCTTTGAGTCCCCAACATTCAGTCCACGAAGCGCCACAGCCCGTCGCACGTCCCCCACGTCGCACAAGGGGGAACAGGGCCCAGGCTGCCAGGCGACACACGCCAACAGGGCCAGGCTGCCACGTGACACCCGCCACGCCTGGACGAAAGTCAAAGAGAACCTGATTAACGTCCATGTCCCGCTCGCCCCAAAGCCCCCTCCCCTTCAAGGGGAGGGTCGGGGTGGGGATGGGTCAAACACAGGCACGGCGTATATCCAACCCCGTCATCCCCAGGTGAGAGGCGCACTCGCAGAATGGCAGAGAAAAAAAGAGGCGGCCCCGCTAGTGGGGTCGCCTCTTGTCATTCATTCCGGTGCCGGTGTCACCTTTCCCGGCGCCTCTTAGTATAGACCGCCAGGGCCAGGACACCCGAACCCAAGAGCAGCATGGAGCCAGGTTCCGGGACCGGTGCGGGAGCCGGGGGGGGCGGCGGGGTCAAGTCGCAGACCGATACCTCGTCCAGGTACTCGTACCCCGGGTCATCCCGGAAGGAGAACTCCAGCAGCGAGGTGGTGGAGGTCGCGGTGATCTCGTACACGTACTCGATCCAGGCGGGGGAAGTGTTCCTGGTGTTGCGACGGGTCAGCAGGTGCTCACCCTCGAAACTCGCGGTGAACAGGTTGGCGGCAGGCGCGGACCGGTGAAAAGGATTGAATTTGTCGCTCTTAGGTTCCAGGAACCAGAAGGAAATCTGATAGGTATCGCCGACGATGGTGTTCAGAACCTGGGAAAGCGTTCCGTTCGACCCCACCGGCCCGAGGGCCGCCGCGAAGTTGCCGTCGTGCAGCACCGTCGATTCGACCACGGTAGCGCCGGAGTTCCCGGAGTGCGTCCAACCGGCAAAACTGCCGTTTTCGAAACCGCCGTTGGTAACCAGGTTGGGGAGCGCCAGAGACGCAGGGACGCCGAGCGCTAAAAGCCAGGCCATCGTCATTACCAGGATTATCAGATGTTTTCGCATAAATACTCCGCTGCCACCCGATCTGCTGCGTTATCACCTGACATAAATAAAGCAATATACTTGCCAGAGTTTTTTAACTGTGAATTCAGTAAGTTCCAGCACAGTGTGTCATCGGCGTCACACCGATAAATGTAAAGGAATCCGTCAACTGTCGGGATTATTTACAGTGTCGCCGCTCCAGAAAAACGCGGCACCCCCTCCCCTTTAGCCACAGGGATCGAACCTTTCACACCTATCGTAGCTTTCGACTGCCCCATCATGACCGGGGCAGCACCATCCGGGTTCCCTCCCTCGACAAAGGCGGCCAAACTCGTACGACTCTCACCTACAACGCCTTGCGCGACGGACGGAGGAAGCCGGCTCTTCCCCTGAGGCAACCTTTACTCATTAATCATTCCGGAAAGACCGAAAAAAAGGGTACTTTTGTGTATTTTTGACTCAAGATTACCGCAGAGAAACCGATAGCCTCATTGAAGCACGACGTAGAAACCGCTCGATCTCCGGAAGACGGCTTCAGCGAGCCTCCGCTTCAGCTCGCAATGAAGGCGCCCCCACGAAAGGAAGCAGAAATGAACATAAGCAAGAAGATCTTCACTGCCAACGTCGCCATCGTCCTCGCCGCAACCTTCGTCACCTCGACCATCACCCTGCATGTGACCAAGCGGGAAATAGCGCGCCAAGTGAACAACTCGCTTACCTCGCGCAGCAAGGCGTTCCGTGAGCTGGTGGGGAGCAAGGGGCCCATCCGGGTCGTGAACGGCAAACTGATGGCCGGCGATCTCCCCCTGCAAGGGAACAACGACCTGGCCGACAAGATGAAGGAGCTCTTCGGCGGCGAGGCGACAATATTTCAGAAAGACGTGCGGGTCGCAACCACCATCAAGAAGGGGGACGGCAGCCGTGCCGTCGGGACCACCCTGCAGGGCCCGGCCTACGAGCCGGTGATCACCCGCGGCGTCCCCTATTCCGGCGAGGCTCCCATTCTGGGTACGCCGCACTTCACGAGCTACCTCCCCCTCAAGGACGACAAGAACGAGGTCATCGGCGTGTTGTTCGTGGGCGAGAAGAAGTCGGAATACCTGGCCGTGTTCGACAGCATGGAGAACTGGGCCATGTTCATCTCCTTTGTCCTGGCCGGGGTACTCTCCCTGGTCGCCTACCTGGTGTTGCAAAGGGCACTGGTGCCGCTGCGCAAGCTGATCGCGACCCTGGAGAACGTGGCCGAGGGTGACGGTGACCTCACCCACCGTCTCGAGGTGAGCCCCGACGAAATCGGGGTAGCGAGCCGGCTCTTCAACGTGTTTATCGAGCGGGTTCAGGCGATCGTGGTCAGCGTGGCGCACAGCAGCGACCAGGTGGCCATTGCCAGCGGTGAGCTCAAGTCGAGCGCCGGCCGGGTGGCCCAGACCACCGAGGACGTCGCCGAGCAGACCGTGACCGTCTCGACGGCCGGCGAAGAGATGGCCGCCACCTCGTCAGACATCTCCCTTTCCTGCCAGCGCGCGGTGAGCAGCGCCGAGCACGCCTGCGAGCTGGCGAGCCTGGGTGTGACCGACGTGGAGCGCAGCATCCGCGACATGCAGCGCATCAACGGCAAGGTCGACGCCACCTACCAGAGCATCTCCGGGTTGGGAGCCAAGTCCGAGGAGATCGGTGCCATCATCGGCACCATCCAGGACATCGCCGACCAGACCAACCTGCTCGCCCTGAACGCCGCCATCGAGGCGGCGCGCGCCGGCGAACAGGGACGCGGCTTCGCCGTGGTGGCCGACGAGGTGCGCCGGCTGGCCGAGCGTACCACCGAGGCGACCAAGGAGGTCGAGGCCACCATCCGCTTCATCCAGGCCGAGACCGCGCGATCCGTAGTCATCATGCAGGAGAGCGCCGAGGGTGTGCATCGCGGCACCGCAGATGCCGAGAAATCCGGCGCGAGCCTCAAGGAGATCCTGAACCAGATCAATTCCGTGACCATGCAGATCGGGCAGATCGCCACCGCGGCCGAGGAGCAGAGTGCGACCAGTCGCGAGATCAGCAACAACGTGCACCAGATCACCGGCAGCATGCAGGGTGCCGCCCAGGCGAACCGCGAGTCCATGGCGGCCGTCGACCGTTTGAACCAGCTGGCAGGGAGCCTCAGGGAGCAGATCAGCAAGTTTCATTTCTAGCAGTTCAACCAGTACCAGCCCCGGTGCGCCGGGGCCAAGGGGGAGCCGGCACCAGCCGCCTCCCCCTTTTTTATACCCAAAACAGCTAACCACAGTGGACACAGAGCTTCACAGAGGACAAACGGCGGAGGAAACCGCTAAACCTTAGCTGGCTAACGCCAGTCATCCGCTCGAAGAAACTCCCCCTCCCATTCAAGGGGAGGGCCAGGGTGGGGATGGGCAAAGCATCCAGCCTCAGCTGCTCCCACATAGCTTGGCAAACCTAACCCGCTCACCAACAAAGGTTCGCAAAGGAAAACCACCGGCGGTGGAAACAGCTAGAACCTTAGCTGATTAACGCCAGCCATCCGCTCGAAAAGACTCCCCCTCCCCTTCAAGGGGAGGGCCAGGGTGGGATGGGCAAAGCTTCCAGCCTCAGCTGCTCCCACATAGCCTGGCAAACCTAACCCGCTCACCACAGAGGTTCGCAAAGGAAGAGCAACGGCGGAGTAAACCGCTGAAACCTTGGCTGATTAACGCCAGTCATCCGCTCGAAGAAACTCCCCCTCCCCTTCAAGGGGAGGGGCGGGGTGGGGATGGGGCAAAGGTTCGAGCCTCAGCTGCTCCCACATAGCTTGGCAAACCTAACCCGCTCACCACAGAGGTTCGCAGAGGAAGACCAACAGCGAGGAAAGACTCCCTCAAGACTGGTCTCCGCCTTGTACCGCTAGCATTAGGGCCGGAACCCGTTGTGGTGGTTTCGTCTCCTTTCCTCTCCTTTCCTCTCTGCCGGCGACCGCTCCAGAGCAGCGCCTTTCTTCGTGCCCTTGGTCGCTCCGTGGCAAATCCCACTTTTTATGTTTCCCCGCCTTTGATTTTCCTCTGGGGTGACAGCGTGGAGCACCCTTGATCACGCTGTTCAAACCTTGCATGTTAATTATTTCCAACCATATAGCCAATCGTGTGGTGAAAAGATGTTCAGGCAAGGTGCAACAGAGGGTAGAACAGACATCGTGTCCCATCTGGGCAGAAAACAGTAAAGGATAAACAAAACCGCGGCACTACGACGCTCTGGCATGCCTTACGGGGGAATTGGCACCGTTATTGGATTAGGCGTTTCCAACGATACAAATTCACACCCACCTAAAAGGAGGTACGTCATGGACGCGTACAAGTTTGACACAACCGGGACCGACGCAAAAATTCTCGCCAACAGCAACGTCTTTTTAACGACCTTGTTCACCCTGGGTATCTTCAAAAACAGCTGGCGCGACGAACTCGGATCGCAGAGCGCGTTGCAAAATGCTTACGACGGGTACCGCCGTTCCTTCGAAGGGGGTATCACGGGCAACCGAATCGACATAGCGTCTCGCAAGGAGGCGCGCAAGGCGCTCAACGTCATGATCCAGAAGATCCTCTCCTACCTGGCGATCTTTGCCGACCAAAGCGATATCCAGTTGTTGCTGAATACCGGCGTGGTAACCAAAAAGTCCAAGACCCGTGCGCGTAGAACCCTGAAGCCCGCTCCGGCCACCTAGCCGCAGGAACCTTGCCTCCCCCTGCCCCACCTGCCCTCGTAGTTTCTTGCTCCATGCCTCTCTCTCCGGCAGTTCCACCCCTTGATTAGGGGACTGGACTGCCGGATCTTTTTCGTCCCGGCTTTGAACCCCGCCCTTCCCCGAGCTACTTCTTTAATCTTCCCGATTTAAGCTATTCATGACCTGCTTATTCTTAAGTAAGGGGTGCGTTAACTAATGTGAGGGTCACGTTAAGCTAAGTGGCCTCGATGTTAGCTTAAAAAAGCGCTTCACAGCCGAGCGTGAGGTGCAGATAAGCCGATGCGAGCCTCGTTGCTCCAAATCGTCCCCTGATTCAGCATAAAAAACCGGAGAATAAGCATTTTCACCCCACGATATTTCTTCCGATCCCCTCACTTAGTGAAAAACCAGGTCGGTTTTGCTTACCCAACGCGACTCCTCCCTCAAATGAAAGGCGCGTATTGCTTAAACACGGTCGCAGTTAGCTTAACTACGATCTTACTTAGCTTAACTGCCACCACACTTAGCTTATCTTCCCCTGCGTTAGCTTAGCTAAGCCCCTGCGAAACGAAACTCCACCCCGTGCGAGCTTACGCAGGCGTCACCTTGGCTAATTTCACGCCGGGTAGCTTACCTACGGGCGAAGCTAGGTTAAGGACGCCCCCTTTCAGCTTACCCGGGAGAATCTTAGTTTAAGGACGACCTCGTGCAGCCTACCAGCGCCGATTTTAGCTTGATGACGATCACGTATAGCTTTTACCGGCGAGGGGTTCAGCTTAACAATAGGACCAACAAGCATAACCTTGAGGATTTCTGCCTGAACACCTCGGCAACAGCCTGGTCGCGGGTTTTATGAAATGGCCTGGAGGAGGTTTGGTGAGAACGTGGAGATCTTCGTAGAAAAACAGGGGCGGGTTCTCTCAGGTCCCTGGACGGAACCCCAGCGCACCGGCCGAAAAACTAATTGTCAGCGATCGCTGTTCAACATCTAAACACTGCGCAAGTTCCGAACAGCCCATTTCACTCCATTCGGAGTCTCGGCATACCCTACCGTGCCAGATTTAATTCGCGTTATTCTACAGTTAGGAAATTCCTGAATAAGGCGCCAAAGAGGTGCGCATTTTGAATGGGTGGTTATACTTGCTCCAAAAGGGGGCGAGTGACGTGGATCTAAAAAAACTGTTCAAGTTTTTCCACGCCGGGCCGAAGAAGGACCGGGACAATCACAATCCAAGGAGCCACCCCATGAAGGATACGACGACCATCGCACCGACCACCGCTTCGGCACTAAACCTCAGCATGGCGAACCTGCCGATCTGGTGCCTGTTGATCCTGGCGAGCCTGCTTGCGCTGGCCGGGGGTATCGCTACCTCGGTCCTCTTCTTCGGGCTGTTGCTACTCTTCTCGCTGCTGCTCATGAGCAGTCGTCATCTGAGCGCACGTACGGTGCTGATCTCGGTCCCTCCTGGGGATTAGACTCCGCAACCACGACAGTACCACGAAAAGAAAAACGGCAAGGCCTCTATGGCCTTGCCGTTTTTCTTTTGTGCAGGATTTGAACAGCCTACAGAAAACTTTTCACCGCCAAGGAAAACAGGCTCAATATGGTCGCGGCAAGGATTTTCCGGTTGCGCCGAGCCTCGAGGAGCACCACCATCTTGAGCCCCAGGAAGAGAATCATCGACTTCCCGGCCACACTCAGAAGGTGCACCGGCGCAATGAACGAGGTAGGCAGCAGGGGAATGGTGACTGCGATAAACAGGATGAAGTACTCCAACGGCGAGTCCATCAGGAACTTGGTCTTTTTCCGCAGCATGAGCAGAATGAGCACGCAGACCAGGACCATGGCAAACAGGAAGTTCGAGACGAACGTCACCGGGACATCGAGCAGCTCGACCTCGCGCCCGCTGTTTTCCACCACGTAAATGAGAAAGGCTCCGTTGAAGTAGATGAGGATCTGCAGGAAGAAGTTTCCCTGATCAGCCGTCTGCAGGAAAAGAACCACGGTCGCAACGATCAGGAGCCAGGCCACCGAGGAATTGGCAAGATTGGAGGGACCGGTGATGATGAAAAGCGGCAGCAACAGGATAACGAGAATCAGGTAGCGTACCGTAAGCAGGAAGTAATGGGAGTACTTTACCATCCAGCGGTAGGAGAAGGCATTTATCAAGGCGTGGTCGTCGCGCAGGAACCGGTGGTCTTTCCCTTCCAGGAGCTTGGCGAGGGCCCAGTTGGCCAGGCAGAAGAACACCAGGAGCAGGACCAGGTTGATCAGTTGCACACGGTCCGGCAGCAGGCGGAACATGACGGCGTAGGTCGCCAGGAAATAGCTCAACCCGTAGACCAGGATCACCGTCGTCTTGTGTCCTAGGCCCAGGTCCATGAAGCGGTGGTGGATGTGAGAGCGGTCCGGGCTGAACATCTTCTTGCCGTTGACCAGTCGCTTCCCCATGACGAACAGGGTATCGAATACCGGCACGGCCAGGATGATCAAGGGGGTCAGTTCCGACCCCACCCCCGACATATAGTTGTGCTGCACCAGGTGCACCGACAGTACGGCGAGGCAGTAGCCAAGAAAGAGGCTTCCGCCGTCCCCCATGAAAATGCGGGCCGGGTAGCTGTTGAACTTCAAGAACCCCACCACCGCACCAAGCAGCGCCGCACTCACGCCGACCATCATGTTATCCCCTGCGATGTACGACAGGAATCCAAAGGCCGCCGCGGCAATGGCGGTAACTCCTCCGGCCAGGCCATCGAGCCCGTCCAGGAGGTTGATGGAGTTGATCACCCCCACGATGACAAAGATGGTGAAAGGTATTGAAAAGAAGCCGAGGAGGATCTCCCCGTTGCCAAAAAGGTCGCCGATGCTGGTGACGCGGATGTCACCGACAACGGTAACGATGAGGGCAGCCATCACCTCGCCGAGGAATTTCTTTTCCGCGGTAATCTGCTCCAGATCGTCAGTGAGGCCAGTGAGGAAGACGACGAGGCCGCCAGCCAGGAACCCCCGCATCCCGCGGTCAATCTCGGTGAAGAGAATGACCCCCAGAAGGAGCGCAAAGAAAATAGCAATCCCCCCCAGACGCGGCACGGCCCCAGTGTGGGTCTTCCGCTCGTTGATCTCGTCGAAGATACCAATGGAGACGGCAAGACGCGAGATGTTGGGGATCAAAACGAGCGAGGTAAATAATGACGTGAGAAATATGTAAAAGACGTAGATGGATGGCATTTCATACCAAGGTGCTGCACGATCGGTAGAGGCTGGTTTTGGTGCATTATAATGTCAGCACACTGAGAATACCATATTTTTCTAGGTCAACTGACAAATCATTTAACTCGTTCACATGTATTGAGAGAAGATGGGATTGTCCTGACTGGCGCGGTAGGAGATAACTGTCAAAGCAACGCGGTTGGTACGACAGTGGCTGGCGGGCAGGTGTCTCCTGACCATTAGAATGGAGACGGACAAAGCGGTAGCTCGCAGGTGCGGCCTATTCTGTTGCCAACAGACATTTTAGTTCAGAGGGAGGGTCCGGTAAGTCCTTGAGAATTTTTTGAAAGAGATTGCTGGACGGCGCCAACACAGCAGCAACCGTCAACGCAATGAGGAGCAGATCAAGAAAAACTGTTTGTCTCTCGATGTACCACTGTTCAAGAGCACCCTTGTATGGGGTGATGTCTTCTTTAAAGCACCGCAAGTATCCCTTCGGGCTCTTGGTAAGGATAGCTTCCTCGTCGCGGAAGACGATGGATCCGATACCCGAGAGACCCGGGCGTACCCGGCTAAGGTCCGCACGCACCTCGGGCGCGTACATGGCAAACTGGGAAGGAACCAGAGGACGGGGACCAATGATGCTCATATCCCCAATTGCGATATTGAGGAGTTGGGGCAACTCGTTGATCTTCGTGGCACGAAGAAACCGTCCAAAAGGAAGAATGCGCGGGTCACCTTCGGTGGTGAAGAGCCCTTTTCCCAAGTTCGGACTGTCCTTCAACATCGTGGCAAACTTGTAGAGCCCAAAGGGCTTGCCGCCCAAGCCGATCCGCTCCTGGCGGTAGAAGATCTCGCCCTCCCCGGTGCAACGCAGGATGATCATAACCGGGATGAACAGAGGTGAGAGGACCAAAAGTGCAGCCAGCGAACAAGCAAGATCGACTAATCGTTTCATGGTTTACATCCGTCCGTCGAGGTATTTCCCCGTCTCTTTGTGGCCAAACTCAGGGATCATGACAGTGAAGAGTTGCACCATCTCTTCCTTGGTCCACATCCCGCGTTTTTTTAGAAGTGCAATCTTCTCTACGAAAAGGTCAAGCAACGCCGGATCGAAAAGCGCCTCGTTCTTCACGATTCCGATAGACTGGAAGCGCTGTAGGTCGAGATGCTCATCAGCCATGAAAAACTCCTCAAAATCCTTTTCGCCAGTGGTATCGCTGTCGAAAAAGTAGCAAGGCCACTTTCCTTGCACGGAAAGCTCGGTGACGCGTTCGCGTGCCTCGTCCTCGGTCGAACAAAGGAAAGGGGTATAGCCTCTTTGTTCCAGGTACTTCACAGCGATTTCCGCGAAGGTTATCAGGTGCAGCCGTTCGCTCAGTTTTGGGAAAAAAATGTCCCGGTTCTCCCCCAGCAAACAGGAGAGCAGGCAAAGCTCACCAGACTCTTCTGGAGTAACGAAGTAGCGCTTCACGTCCTGTGGGGCCGACAACGGCTGGCGCTTCATGATGCGCTGATTGAAGCCATGCAGAAGGCTGCCATCCGAGAAAGCAACGTTGGCAAACCGCGCCGTGGAAACCGGGATTTCCAGGCTGCGCCTCATCAGGAACATCTCCATGATCCGTTTCGAGGCACCCATCATGTTAACGGGATTGGCAGCCTTGTCGGTGGAGACGCAGAAATATTTTTTGGCTCCCATGCGGATAGCCTGCTGCAGTGAGGTATCGGTGTTGAAGATATTCACATTCACAAGGCGCATCAGAGTGAAGGGGTCCTTCTCGCTCCGCACGTGCTTGAGAGCAGAGAGGTTCAGGACGTAATCGTAGCTATTTTGGGTGGCGAGAAAGGCCTCAAATTCCGGGGACCCCGAGTCCAGAGCGAGGGTTTGGAAGTCTCCGGGGATATATCCAAGGGAACTGCGCACATCCCGGACAAGTTCCACCATGTTGTTTTCGCTGATATCAACGACATGCAGCCGCTGCGGACTCCGTCTGAAGATCTGCTTGACCACCTCTTGGCCGATGGATCCGGCGCCGCCGAGGATAAGGAAGGAAGATTGTTGTACGAGTGAAGTAAGCTCGGCTTCGTGGCTGGCGATATCTTGAACGAAAAGCTCCTCACGTCTGCCGATAAGATCTAGGATGTCCATGTTCCCTCTCCGGTAAGGCCCCGCATGGCGCGGTACCCGATAGCAAGTTTTGGTCCCCTCTCCCCCGTCAGGCTCCGGCAAGGTAGGCGCTGCTCGGAATGTTCACCAAGCGACGCTCCAGACTTTCAGCAACAAAGAGATCCATTCGAGGATTCTTGGAAAACATCGGGAGCCGGTGCATCAGAGTCCAGGCCGGTCGGGTCATCAAGCCGCGTTCGTTGGTCTGCTCCAAGAGGCAATCCCGCAACTCGGCGCGCTCTTCCTCGAGAACCAGGGCGTTAAGCCAGTAATTGCTGGTCGCGAAGCCGGGCTCCGTGAAAAACCTGACACCATTGATCCCAGCGAACTGTTCCTGGTACTTGGCGGCCAGCACTCGCTTACGAGCGAGGAATCCGGGGACCTGTTCGAGCTGGGCACAACCAAGGGCAGCGTTAAGCGCGGGCATCCGGTAGTTGAAGCCGACCCGGTCGTGGTTGAACTCCCAGCGGTGCGGCACCTTCGCCGTGGTAGTGACGTGCTTGGCGAGCCGGCCGAGTTCCTCGTCGTTGGTCAGAATAGCCCCGCCGCCTCCGGTGGTGATGATCTTGTTGCCGTTGAAACTAAGAGCTGCGCAGGCCCCGAAGCTGCCGGTGTGAACGCCTTTGTAGTAGGAGCCGAGAGATTCTGCTGCGTCTTCGATGAGCACCAACTGGAACTCTTCGCACAGCTGCACCAAAGGATCGAGGTCGACCGGGTGCCCGAAACTGTGCATGGGGACGACGGCGCGGATACGTGCACCAGTCTTCCTGTTGCGACAGACGCCACCCTGCACTTGGGCAATCTCTTCAAGGTAGGTTCTGAGCCGGAACGGGTCCAGCCCCAGGGTCTCCTCACTCACATCGACGAAATGCGAGGTGGCGCCGCAGTACCAGACGGCGTTCGCGGTGGCGATAAAGGTGAAGGTCGGTACCATCACCTCATCGCCCGGCTCCACACCCGCCAGGTGCAGGCAGGCATGCAGGGCGGCCGTACCGTTGACCGTGACGATCGCCTTCTTCACACCAGTGAACTCCGCAAGCATCTCCTCGAACCGGTCGACGTAGGCCCCGACGGAGGAGACGAAATTGGAGTCGATACAATCGGCGAGGTAAGCCTTCTCGTTTCCGGAGAACTCTGGGATATGAAGCGGTACGAAGTTGGCCGGGTTCTCAAGAACTGCGGCCAGAGCGGCTACGATAGTATCAACAAGGGGATTCATGCGGGGACTCCGGCAATTTCAAAATTCAGGGGCTGATCACGAAGTTACCTTCGGGGTCCGCCTGGCGCATCTTCTGCGCGTGGTCCGCTGAGCAATACCACACCCGGTCGCGGGCCAATAGCATGACCGGCAAATCGGTTATTGAATCAGACCAGGCAGCAGCAACTTCCCTATCGCCTGTGCTATGAAGGTAGTTACGAACCGCTTCAGCCTTTGCCTCCCCAAAGCAGGAAGAACCGATGGTTCGCCCGGTAAAGATGCCGTTTCGGCACTCGAACTCGGTAGCAATAACGGTCAGGCCATATTCGGCAAAAAGCGGCCGGAGTGCGAAGCCAGGAGAGGCGCTGGCGAGAATGACCTCGCCCCCCGCCTCCCGGTGCTGCTCAATGGTCTTTATCAGTTCCGGCCTAAAAAGCGCACGGACCCTGCTCGCGAAACGATCCAAGGCAGAAGAGAGCTGCTGTTCTGTTGTACCACGAATGGCCTCCCCGATGCAGCGCAGCTTGCATGACTGAATGGCATCAGTTGACCTGCCAGCAATGAGCGGGGCCAACTGAGCGGCGACCACCGGAGTTTTCCAAGGGCGGGCACGCAGAAGTTCAGCAACCAGGAACCTGGTAGTGTCCCGCGAAGTTATCGTTCCGTCAAAATCAAAAATAAGGCGCTGCATCCTAACCAACCATTCCTTTTTCTGCTGGATTAAGGCTGCGCGAGGCGACAAAACGGCTCCCATAGTGAAGTATTTCACCCACAAAGGCAAGGGGATCATCGAGAAAAAGATCGTCAAATGCGTCTGTTTTACCGGAGCACACTGTACTCAATGCTTGTAGCGGCTTTCCTTGGAGCGTCTGCGTCGCTGCTAGCATAAGATCACCAAGAAACCAGCGACCTCGCCAGTGCATGAGAACCCTGTCGTCTTGGTGGTACTTCAGCGCAGCATCCGGTCCCTCTGTAGCGCAGAGCCAAGCCAAGTAGGGGAATTCGGCCCCTGCGCTGATGGCGAGAGGGATGGAACCCCACAGTCGCGGGTTAACCTCTATGAACCATATCTTTCCGGTTATTGGGCAAACCTTGTACTCGACCATGGCAAGTCCGTGCCAGCCAATTTTGCCGAGCAGCGCCGCGGTGAATTGAACCAACTGTTCGTTATGAGCCGACTCCCTGAAGGTGCTGGTACCACCGGTGGCAATTTTTTCACGAAGTCTGCGGTGGCAGAAAAAGGTGATCGGCTGACCGTGCCAGTAAAGCGCAGAGCAGCCCCACCCCTCTCCGTAGATACGCTCCTCGACCTGTGGGTACCGGGAAGGTTCCAGGTCGTACTCCCGGATCAGCCTCTGGACGGTCCGTTGAGCTTCCTCAGGAGTCTCGGCATAGAAGACGCCCTTGGCCGAGTTGCCGGTCAGCAGCTTGATCACAGTTTTTCCGATGCCGGCAGCTTTGATTGAGCCGGCAAGTTCGGCCGGATCCAGGTAACTAATGCGTGCGGCGGTGCTGAGGCCTGCGGAGTCGGCGAGGTCGTAGGAGCGAGCCTTGTTGTTGAAAATGGCGCAGTGCCGGGCATCCGGGAGCAGCGAGCCGAGCACACCCGGGAACCGCTCCCGGTGGCGCGCCAGAACCTCTGTCTCGTTGTGCGATGGCATCAACAGGCGGACGTTCAACTCTTTGCAGTGCCCAGCGATGGCATCTACAAAGGCTTCTTCATCCTCGTAGTGCGAGGGGTAGTTCACGAAACCGCTTTTTAACCGGGAACTTTGACACATGCCGAAGCGGTGGCTGTCCGAGACGGTGACTCTGAGACCATGCGCGGCAAGATTCCTCAGCGCAGCATAAGAGGAACGCACCCAACCATACGTTATCAAAACATCATTCATAGTCTGTCTCGGTAAAACTTGGCAAGAAGTTCATTCGTCATTGAGGCCGTTGCAAACCGGAAAAGTGAATCCTGAAAAAGTTTTCAAGGCTTTCCTTCACCCGATCTAGATCTAGTTCAGACTCAAAAAAGGTTGCTACGTTCCGCCTCAGGAATTGGCTATCTCCCTCAGTCAAATTTGCCACAGCCTTCGCAAGGGATGCGACGTCACCAGAATTATAGTTGAATCCTAGTCCCTGCTCAGCCACGAGTGTCTCAAGGTCCCCGGTCATGGAGTTCAAAATTGGAAGCCCTGCTGCAAAATAGGAATTGGCCTTATAAGAGAATGCTGCGCTGGTATTCTTATATCCGTTAAACCCAGCGTCACACTGAGCAAAAATCTCTGACAACAGAGACGGGTCATAGACCGGACCGAAATATTTATGGGGTAACTGGTGTTCTTGCAGCCGAGTAATCAGCCACTCACGTCGGTCCCCATCACCGACGATAAATAGCCTCATTGAACCTTTTTTTTCAATCATCACGTCCAAAAGTGTTTCGAAGTCGTAGACATGGCCTATGTTACCAATGTAGGCAAGCGTTAGCAGATCACCGCCCAACCGCTTCCCCTTGGGAAGCCCCTCGCAGCCGATATACACTCTCGCCGCACAGGAAGCGGGAGCTCTGAAAAAAGGAAGAGAGTCCGCAAGAAACCGGTCGGAGACCGAAAGAAGCAGATCGGCCTTAGACACGGCACCGATGAAAAATGTTTTCCAAAGCCGGAACAAAGGTCCAAGCAGCTTGCGATGTACTTCCTTGAAGGGCAAAACATCAGGCCAGATGTCTACCACATCCACTATTCGTAGTTGCTGCCGGTGTGACCTGAATACCAGCCACGCAATGAGATTGAGTGGCAAAGAAGCATAGATGACATCGTACGTGTGACGCGATCTGACTGAAAAAAGCCAAGCTCTAATTGAAAAGCAGAAATGGGAAACGAACCTCGCGATACTTACGTTATGGTAATAAGGCAAGGTCGGAAGACGGTGTAAAAAGCGGGAATCCTTGTACTCGAGGGGGAGCGATCTCCGCTTGGTAAGATGGTCAAAGTCGGTAGTGACAATATCAACATCACCGAACTTGGCCAGGACCTCGGCAACGATACGGGGACGATTGGCGCTGGATTCATGGTAGAACGGTGCTAGCACCAGGATTTTAAGGCCTGAAATCATTTCTGCCCTCATCGGGTGTCCGGCTATAGAGCATGGTTGAAAAACATTTAGTGAAGCAGTTCCAGGACCGGCAGCAGGTTGTCCATGAACAGCCTCAAGCCTTGTTCAAGTGAGGTAAAGTTACGATTGTCGTTCTCCAGCAATTTCCCCTCGAGTTCTTCAAGAAGAAATAAAGCAAGGTTTGCCGGGCGTTTTGAGCCATCCTTCCAGTCTGTGGGCGGCCAACCTGCCAGTATCCCATCATCTGGTAGCATCCCGTCTAGAGCCTGCTTCACCCTCAGGGGCAAACCTATGGGCTGGCGGGTTCGTAACCCCAGAACCAAGGCATCGTAGCCGGCCTGCCGTCGGCAGGTATATTCCCAATCAATCAACCAAGGCCCTCCCTCTCCAACTAGGATGTTGGCCGGTTGGAAATCACCGTGCGCCTGAGTTGTGGCGATTATGCCGTGCCCCCCTACTTTGGCGAAGAGTCGCGGTAAGGCGTTGGCTAGGAGATCCCGTGTCGAGCCATCCAAGAGGGTGTTCTTTTTTATAAGCCCTGCGATCCTGTCCATTAATTCTGTTCTATACCAGTCCCTGGGGCAGAGTTCCTGGGTTTCTGTGTACATGGTAAACAAGGGATCCATCACCTGTTGAATAGCACGAGCAGCTATCTGTCGATTCCGCAACCGGTTAATCGGGGTACCCAAAATGAGTCTTTCGCTGTACCAGCCATTGTCAGCATCGGACTCTAGGATGTCTGGGATCGGCAAGTAACTGAAGCGGTGACGAACGGCCAGTTCATTGGTCAGAAAGACTGTAGGTGCTCCACATTTAGCCACTACAAAACAACGATTCAGGCCGTAATCCAGCAGCCTTAGGTGGTGATTCCCACCAATGATGATCATCTGCTCAGCATTGGCAAGAGGCGGTTCGATTTCGACGATAGCAGTAGCCAGCAGTCGCGAGGAGAGCCGATTCGTCGCCAGCAACGAGTAGACATAGTTAAGCGGCGTACGCCAAGGGCGTGTGGACCTAGAAAACTCATATCGAGCGGGCAACAGCGGTTCTTTTTCGACATCAGGCCTGAAAATGATATTGAGGTACGGATTACACAGCCACTTCTGTCCCGCAGCTTCTTGTCGAATGTCTCGTGAGCACCAAGTGACGTGATGCACCCTCCCCTGCCGAACCGTGAAAAAGTGTGTAAGGGTGCTTTCGAGGATGGAACCAAATGGTTCACGTTGCATTAGGTCACTAATTCTCATTGTTCACCGGCAAAGACTGTCTGGCGAATCTCATCCGAGATATCTTCAATGGAGCGTAGACAGTTGATTGTCCTCCAGGCCTCGTTCTGCTTCAGTTTATGATAGAGGGTAAGCCGCTGAAGCAGGGTTTCTTCGGAGTCCGGAAAAGGCTCGAACTTCTGTCGCGAGCGAACGAGAGAGTCCTCGACCGGAATGAGTAGCAGAAAGGAGTGATCTGGAGATGGAGTCACCCACGTTACAAACTTCCAGAGCAGCCACTCCTGAAACCTGGAATTCGGGAAGTTAAGCGTGAAATCGATCCAGGTGTCGTACAGGTACCTGTCGGCTATCACAACTCGTCCAGACAAGCGAAGCCAGCGAACGTAAATGCCATAGAGCAGCGCCAGGTCGGCCAGGGCAAGGATGAGCCAAACGGTCTGAACCCATCCCTTGCCCAAGGTCTTGGACCGCGCTTCGGTTCTCCCGGTCGGGATAACTTTTTTCCCAAGAACCCTCCGTGCAAAAACTTTGGCCGCGTGGAAAACCGGGGTATAACCTCCCCGGGACCATAGGCACACCGGTCTTTTACCTCTCTCGGAGAGAGTGGAAGAGAGGTTCGCAATCTGAGTAGACTTGCCGGCACCGTCGATACCTGAGAAAACTATGAGGGTTGGAAATTTTTTCATCTGGTGTGCCCCCCCCTGAGGTAGTGCTTGAAGAGAAACTTAGCTCGCGAACCGCCCGGAGTCAGGCCGCAACAGGATAAAAGATGCTCGCGTGTCGGGATCACCGATTTTGCAAGGGAGGCTAGATCATCGTGCAACAGAAGATTGAAAAGGATAAATGACGATTTGTGGAATTGCCTTTTCTGCGGTGCGAGTAGATCTCCCTTACTCAGAATCTTCGCAAGCACGACTCCCTTAACGCGTCCAGGAGCAAGCGCTGTGAGAACCACTTGCGGTACCGGACTCCCCAAAATAACCTGAGGAATCAACAGTGAGAGATAGACGACAGTTTTCAATTTTAATGCAGTCGCCATCACGATGAAATTATCCCAGTTCACTTCTTCGCCCACACACCGAAGGTACCAGTCAACGTCAAGGTGGAGTCTGATCCCTGGATTGCGCAGGTAGCTGTGAGCAGCATTGTGTACGCACAACTGAAGCAAGAAGTCCTCGCGCCCGAGGATCCGTACGCCACCCGGATGCGGGCCAAGAGATCTTTGTAGCAACATGGCAAAGTCAGGCTCATTGCCGGAGAATAACCACCTTCTGGCCACAAAGGTAGTCTGTATGTTGAGGCTCAATGATAATCCAGTGGCGATATCACGCTTATATTGCACCCGACCACTGCTCATATTAAAACCTGTCGAATTATCTGCATCAAAAGCAGTCAGGCAACGGTAACCGCGCTGAACCAAGATTTCGTGAGCGCGACGTAGGTCCGAGATGGCCAGCAATAGATCAAAGTCTCCGAAACTGTAGTTTGTGGAGACAGGATGTACACCAAAGGCTAGGCCGCCATTCTCCAAAACAATCAACGAAACGGTTTCTTCTTGAAAAACAAGGGAAAGGCCGTGTAACTCGTTCAGGTACAGATTAAGTTTCGCACCCTGTTCTTCCATGGCAGTACGTTGTGCTGTCGTGACAAGGTTGCCTGATATCCTCAACAGGCTCTCAGCGAGTAGAGGCGCCAGCTTGTTTTTTTGGGCGATCTCCCAAAAATCTGTTATCGACATTGCACTGTCGGCTATAGCCGGATCTTTGCGAAGCGGCCGATTGAAAAGCGGCAGAAAAGGTGATAGCTCCTTTCGGACGATCTGGGAAATGAGAGTTCTGATTGCCTGGGTGTGTTTACTCATACACAGCGATCGCAAGACATATCTGCAGTCAGGAGAGAATGGTATTGTTGTGCTGCTTTTTGCCATGAGAACTGGGAGCTCTGTTCAAGTCCTGATGAAATCAGTTGTCTGCGTCTGTCCTCGTTATTAAGTATGTTTGCAATAGCCTCAGCCATGTCCTCAACATTAAACGGATCGAAGTACTCAGCGGCACTGCCACAAATTTCGGGGAGCGCACTGAAACGAGATACGGCGCACGGGACTCCACAGGCCATTGCCTCCAGTGGTGTAAACCCGAACGAATCGTATAAGGACGCATATACGTATGCGCGCGCCCGTTGATATACCGCAGGGAGCAGTTTGTTATCCAACTTATCAAATAGATGCACGTACTCAGAAATCCCTGCAGTTTCTATGAGCTGTTGAATCCGTTTTTCTTCACTCGCCCACACCGGACTTCCAATCAATACGAGATGTTCATTGATCTTGCCCTGACTTCGCAACAGCGCGTACGCCTTGACCACCCGATAGTAGTTCTTGTGTGGGTTCCTAGTCGAGACAGATAAAATAAAGGAAGATGGAAGATTTTTGGGCTCTTCATCTCCGGCATCAGCCAAAAGCTGCGACGTCCGGCAGTGAAACTTACTAACATCAATGCCATGGTAAATAACACGTGTTTTTCTGAAGACCTTGCCGTTGCCACGTGCTAATTCCCCCTTCTCGCAATAAGACATGGCAACGGGAACGCTTGCCCATTTCAAGGCAAGGCTTTTGAGAAGGCGCCAGTAGCCCAGCTTCAACATGCTATCACCGGCAAGTTTTGGCAGCAGCAAGGTGAGCGTTTCGTGGAATACGGCTATGGACTTTCGCGCCAAGGGATAAATGAGTGGAGGGAGGGTGTCATCCGCCTGAAAATAGCAGTCGCACCGATGTTGAGCGTACAAAAGAGGTACCCGAAGATGTTCGTAAAATAGCCTCCGGACGCCTATAACATTCTCAGAATGCAGAACGGTGACATTGGATGGCAATGGAACAGGGAAATAGGTTGCCTCCGATTCAGGTAAGATGACCAGGATCTGGAGTTCAGAGTCGAGTGCAGCCAAGGCGGGTACAAGATTTGTGACAAAGACCCTTGAACCGCCACGACGAGCGCTAAGTGCATTGAGCAATACTTTCAAGATAGATTACCTTAAACTGTGGAACCACTTAACACGGCAGCCTCCCTGAGTCATCGCTGCCCGTCTGAATAGAGTTGCAGAAGATCTCCTCCTTGGTTCCGACCTGACCTGACCAACCGGGAATACAGAGAGGAAATATGAAAAACGACCCGACACATTCCCCTATCGTTATTTTTAATGCAAAAGTTCCTTTCAATCAGATGTCGGTCACGACTTCTATCAGCCAAGGACGCTCCATATTTCAAAAAAATGGAGGCGTCAACAGGAAGATATCTAAAACGTGCCTGGGTTAAGGCCATTCTCTGAAAAAGATCACGATCACCGATTATTCTGAACGTTTCGTGATTGAAGCCGCCCACCTCTTCGTAGAGTTCCCTTGTGTACATCGAACTTGGTTGCACGAAAGGCATTACCCCGTTTTTAAGAAGGAATTTTCCGAAGTGCTTCCCGTGAAAACGTTGCAATCGTCGTTCATTCTTAAAGTAAAGTATCGAATCTCCGTAAACGAAATCGCAACGTTCAGAGGTAATCTCGGCATACATAGCTATATAGCCGTCGGATAACGGACGGTCATCAGCATTCACATAGGTGATGTATTTCCCCTTTGCACATTTGAAACCCTCGTCTATGGCCCCATACATGCCGTTGTTTTTCGACTGGCTGAGTAGCCGAATATTTGTTCGATGATTATCCAGAATTTCCAGTGTACCGTCTGTCGATCCTCCATCAACAATGATGTGTTCATGTTCAAAAGGCAGTTTGGAAATGGCCCTGATGTTTTCTTCGATGTACTCGGCTGAGTTCAAAACAGGAGTGATTATACTGAGCATTCAATTACCACCGTTCCGATAAGCTAGAACACAGGGTTCTGTGCCATGCGCAAGGATTTCAAGTCTTGAGATAACGCCGAAAAAGAAGCTGTTAAGAGCGAAAAAAATCGGCGAAGCCTGGATGACGGGCTCAAAAAAATAACTGGCTAGCGTTGACGCCCAAATTACGAAAATAAAAAGGGTCACGAGGTTCGGTAAGTTGCTCCGGAATACAGTGAAAACTGACCTGCAGTGGGCTAGATAGAATCCAAGCAGGAGAAGAAATGGAACGATTCCGGCGTCATAAGAAACATCAAGCCACAAATTGTGGGCATACTTCAGTTTTCCAAGGTCCGCAGTTCTGCCCCCGAATACATTAAATAATCCACCGGACAGCATGGTGAACCAGGCAGAGTAGCGCGGGTTGTCGAACTTTTCCTCCTTGAAGCGGTTCATGATGGAAAAGTCCTGAATATAGTCTTGAAAATAGTAGTATACCGTCGCGCTGATCAAGAAAAGAGACAGGGCATAAAAAACGGTCCGATAGTTCTTCCGGTCAGTGAAAATGTAATAAACAAAAGCTAGAATAATGACAAAGGCCATCGTCACGAGAGGCATCCTGTTCTGCAGAATCAAATTAACATAGATTCCAACAAGACTAAAAATGCCGCAAAAAAACATCAACTTATATTTGTCTGTTTTTGAAGATTCCTTGAATCCGAGCAGCGTAACTGACAGAAGGCAGCACGCTGGAGCTGTCATTGTACCGAAAATTGTTGTGGTGATTTTGCCAGCATCTAGCCAATACCCGGGAATCTCGCGGTCGAATGTTTCAAATGAGCTATAGTAATCAAGTGAAGTCTGAGTACTGAGCAGAGAAAAAATGGTAGGGCCCATTATCATGGCAAGGAAAACCCAGCATAAACCATGTGGCCATGATGCGATGGTATCGTCTCCCGAATTAAACCCAATGAGGTAAGCAAGATTTATAGCCAGCACACACTGAATAGCAGGGAAAGGTTCAATAAAACCGTGAACTAGCAAGATTGTATAGTAGCTGATTGAAAACAGTGACAGTACCAAAAACTTTTTATCACCAAAGACAAGGCCTCTTTTTCGAACGCAAATTTGTGCAAAAAGTGAAAACCCGAACAAAAACAAGACCAAGTATGAGTACAGAGGCACACTCAGCCCAAACAAGGCTAATACGGAACAAAGTAATATCGTAGCTATAAAACTGTTAGAGAAAAGCCCTGTATTCTTCACCTTACCCCCAACAGTAACTCCAGCCTTGCTTTGTTGGCTTCATAGCCAAGATCCTTCTCGTAAAGTTTATAAGCACGCGCCGCAATACTCTCTCCGAGTTCGGGATTCTCAATAAGTGCAACTAGCGAATCAACAAAACTTTGGACAGAATTCGCGATGAGGATACTTTGACCGTTTTCAAAAGGAAGTCCTTCGGCTCCGATTGTGGTACTCACTACAGGAACACCACAGGCGACACTTTCAACAACCTTTGTACGAGTACCACTCCCGTCAAAGATTGGCACTACCGAAGCTATAGCTCCTTTTACATAGGGAATGGTCGAATCGACCTCCCCTGTCATGATTACACCAGGAGAACCGGTTGCCAAATCCCGCAACGCAGTTGCCTGTGGCGTGTCCTGTCGCGGTGGCGCCCCTACTATGTACAGTAAAAGTTCAGGATAGCGAAGTTTGAGACGAGGCCATACCGATTGGACAAAATAGACAACACCCTGATAGTTTTGGAAAGCACCAAGACTCCCTACAATGCACAAATAGGGACTTGGCGCTTCTAATTTTGGCACCGCACCGAAGTCGTTGATTCTGAAATTTGGAACGACAGACAGTCGCCCTTCGGGTATGAAATGCCGGTAGTACATGCAGTCTTTTTCGCTTATCGCTACAACCTTGTCAGCCAGTCTGAAGAAGTACCGTTCGTGGAACCGGTTCAAAGCCAGGAAGGGCAGTCGCACGATCCTCTGAAACGCGGAAAAGGACTTTAGCCACTCCATCTGGTAAAGATAGGATTCAACATTGTGGGTTGACATAACGACAGGAATCTCTTTCCGTCGTATCATCGGGATCAGGTGCCCAAGGAACCCAAATTCAAGCCATACCACGTCGGGTGTTACCAGATCTATAAGTTGGTTTATGGCCTTTCGTTCTGAGGCATAAGGCATCAACCGACGCCACAGGTTAGCAAAGCTCTTGAGTAACTTGGGACGCTGCAGTCGCACATGGTGTAATTCACATTTGATGTCGAGTTCGCAGCTAGACGGTTCGACGGCCTCAAGCGAGACACAGTGCAATTGCACGGATCCCTCTAGGCACCTGAGTAGATTGAAGATGCGGACCCTGTGACCGGCATTCTGCCTGAAAGGAATTTGCTCTGATATGAAGAGTACTTTTTTCAATGTACTGGTCTTTTTTTGACAGCGCTTGAGTAGCGTACAAATAACGCAAGCGCAAGAGACAGAAACGCAACGGTAATCGTAACAACGTATATATGAAGGTTTTTAGCCACAAGTGTTAAAATAACGACAGGGAGACTGAATACAAAAGACTTGGCTATCTGGAGCAACCCGGCATAGAGGGAGTTGCCGGAAATTTTGATCAGCCAACCTACTTTAACCGCCATACACAAAGAACCTGCTCCACTGATGAGTGCAATTAGCGCATACGCGCCATCCAGTTGTTTTGCTACAAAAAATGAGGCAACCATGAGCAGCAGAAAGGAAATCTGAAAGACAAGTTCAACACCTTGCTTTTGCAGGACACTAACCAACATCGAAAGTGGGGTTGAGATGAATACAAGAAACATCCAGGGCAGTAAAATCTGTCCGTAAACGCCGGCGTCACCCCACTTTGGCCCAAAGCAGATTGCGAAAAGTTCCGGTGCAACAAGTCCTAGGACAAGAAAAACTGGAACACTGTACTGCACCATCTCCCCAAAAACGTTTCGCGTAATTTCGTCAACCTTACCATCTCGGTGCGCCTGGGCTGTGGAATTGAAGAAGACCTGTGAGATGGATTGCCCCAGAAGCCGCAATGGAATCTGCAAGACCCGGTACCCTAAGGCGTAGTAGCCAGTAACATGACTTCCATAGAGGTAATTCAAAATAAAAACTGGTGCCTGCGAATTTACGGCATTTACTAGGCTTGACCAAGAAGCGTACAAAGGAAATTTTCGATACTGGTAGCCTACCGATCTCAGCTTATCCAGACTAACGGAGCGGTACAGCCTCTTTTCGTCGTTCCAGGCGAACCGGGCCAGCACACCTGCACCAAGCACCTGCCCAAAAACCTGCCCCAATATCAGGCCGAAAGGACCTGATTTGAAAAAACTCAACCCTACCTGGATACCAACCTGACCAAAACCTTGGCTCACTTTAGTTTTCGAGGTAAGCGAATAGTTGTTTTTTCGTATGGCCCAGTAACTAAAAACCTGATATATGCCGGTACCCAGAAGAGTTAAGGGAAATAGCCATTGAAATCCGCGCAACATCGGGGCATGCATAAGTTCAAAGAACTGTTGCCCGAAAAGAATGAGGCCAACCGAAACCCCTACGGAGAGGACGGCAACAATTCCGAGGGCCAAGATAACGACATTAAACGCAGACTCATCGTCTTTAGGAAGTGGTATGGCGAGTTCGTAATGCAGGGAGGCGATCACGGAGATAACGGAGATCACCGCGACATAGGAGGCCTGAACGCCAAAATCATCCGGTGAGTAAAGCCGGGTTAGCACGGGGGAGCTTATGATGACAAGCCCCTGCCCAAGCAGAGTTCCACCAGCCATGACCAGTACATTTTTCAGGAATAAATTGTTGTTGGTTATCCGGTTTAGGATTTTCCTCAACATTACGATGAAGGCTTGTCTACTTGTTGACAACCTGTGGAACCTTCCTTACGGCCTGCCACAGATTGGGATCGTCCACCGGTAGGTTCCATCTTTTGTAGGTCGGATTGTCTTTGGCGGCGTACAAACTGTACACCAAAATACCATCTACTTTTTCATCAATAGCCATTTTCAGCATAGCATTAAATTCCTCAGGAGTAGGTTTTCTATAAGGAGGAACAACGTCCGAGTCCTTCGGCTGAAGATCAAAAGCACCAAGGACAGACCACACCCGCTTCCTCAGTTTAAGCTTATTCAGATCAGACTTAAGCTTTTTGAGAACAGTGGCTACCACTTCAGGTTTTTCATAGTCGCCTCTACGAGTGAGCTTTAAATAAGGGTCAACACCGATTATGTCAAAGTACGAAAGGTAATTACCCCATCTGGTCGAGTCGTAAACTACGGTCATAATTGGGTGACTGGTATCAACAGAGCGGATGATATTTACCATCTCCTTGATCTTTGCAGGAGAGATCCTTTGGCCGTCAGGTTCGTCGACCGGATACCACGCATAGATTGCTGGATGAGATTTAAGCTCTGTCACCTTGGACCTTAACAAATTCAGGAAAGCTTTCCATTGGGTCTCGTCAGAGGCCATTGATGCGGATACGTTGAAGTTGACCAAGCACTTGAGGCCGTAAGTCTGTGCCTTGTTAAGCGAAGCAATATCGTAACCCGAGTAGATGAGACCGAAGCCGTTACTCTTAGTTATCTGCATGAACTCGTCGGCACTGTCGGCAACCGTCAGTCCGTACATGCCGACATTTACAGCATGAGCGTTTACTACCGTACCGAAGACGAAGGCTGTGCAAATAGCAAGAACGATCCTTCTCATAACCCCTCCCTAGGTCCCCCTCCGACTGATTGCCGGCCTGACCCATTACGGCTACAAATCCCGACATTGCAGCAGTCAAGCTTCAACGTCCAATCAACACAAAAACCCTATCAGCAGCAGACACAGAGCGCCATTTGGAACTTAGGCAGTCTTAACATGTTGCCCCAATTTAGTCAACATAACTGCCGCACATTTGAAGCTTTTTGTGTTGTAAGACAACCTACCTCAACAGCCAAAAAAAACCCCCGGCCTGAAACTGCACCGGGGGGGATTATCTTCAACAAAAGTTACAATTAGCGAATCATTATCTCATTATTGAGCAGTAACACTAACAACGTTGGAGAAACTGGTCGAGAAGAGCACCGTGTTATAGGTGCGTACCCTGTAGAAATAGACCGTTCCTGCGATAACCGACTTGTCGGTGTAGGTACTGAGGGTAGGCCCAAAAGCCTGTACCTTGGTCAATCCAGTCGTGAACGTGTTGTTGGTTGCTCGCTGAATCTCGACACCAACAGCGTTGTTCGCAGTGTTAGTCCAGGTCAGGAGTACCTGCCCAGTCGAAGGAGTTGCTGCCAAGCCAGTAGGTGCAGCCGGAGCAGTTTGGTTGACCTTCAGATTCAACGTAGTGCTGGCTGTCGCCTGCGGCAATGCACTATCATTCACGGTTATGCTGACGGCAAAGGTGGCCGAAGTTGCGGCAAGGGGCACGACGTTAGCAGGAGTTCCGCTGATTACACCCGTAGAAGCGTTGATCGACAGACCTGAGGGCAGCCCGGTTGCAGACCAAGTATAGGGTGCCAAACCAGCTACCGCAGTGACGGCCTGACTGTAGGGGGTATTAACACCTGCGTCAGCAAGGGCGGCGGTGGTAATTCCAAGTGCCGCTGAAGTGGTTACCGTTACGGTGTTGGAGAAAGAGGACACCAACACGGTGTTGTAGGTTCTGACCCTGTAGTAGTAAATTTTTCCAGGAGTAACCGTGGTGTCAGTGTAGGTGGATAATGTCGGGCCATAGACCTGTACTTTGGTAAGTCCCGAGGTGAAGGTGCTGTTGGTAGCCCGCTGGATCTCTACACCTAAAGCATTGTTCGCATTGTTCACCCAGTTAAGGGTCACCTTGACCTGCGTAGCAGAAGCCGTAAGAGAGGTAGGGGCCGCAGGTGCGGTCTGGTTAATCTTCAGGGTGAAGTTTTTAATCACCGAGGTCGAGACTGCATCCGTTACCGTCACCGATACAGAATAGTTCTGGCTGGTAAGGGAAGGAGTAATATTGCCCGGTGTGCCGCTGATAACACCCGTGGTGGAGTTAATGCTGAGACCACTGGGCAGGCCGGTTGCCGACCAGCTGTAGCCAGGAATACCACCAAAAGCAACGACACCAAAGTTATAAGGGGTGTTGACCCCACCTGCGGGCAGACTCGTCGTAGAGACAGTAAGCGGTGCAACCGTAATGCTGGCAGTACCGTTGCCGCCTGCGCTGACTGCGATGACGTTGTACCGATAGATGCCACCAGCTGCAGCGGTGGTGTCGGTAAAGGTGGTTGCATTGGCAAGTGCAGTGCCGATCTGCGCGAAGCTGCCGCCAGTAAGGCCGGTTGCACGCTGGATGATGTAGCTGTACTCGTTGATTGCCGCGTCAGTCCACTTCAGCTGAACCTGCGCGCCGATGTAGCTGTAGGTGAGGTTGGTCGGTGCAGCAGCAGCCGGCTCGGTGACCTTGAAGATGAACGGACGCATGAAGTCGTTCTCTTCGTGGCCCAGGATGTGGCAATGCCACACGTACTCCCAACCGAAGTCGGTCATGACGTTCTTCACGGCCTGTGCCGCAGGGAAGGCGTTACCGGTCAAGGGATCCAGGTTGCTGAAGCCCATGGTGGAGTTCACCGGCTGGGTCGGGTCGAGCAGACGCTGGCTGGTCGGCAGGCCGAAACCAGGCAAGGTCGGCTTCTTGGCGCGCACGATGACGACGATGTCTTCCAGCGGGTTCATCCTGACGGTCTCTTTCCAACCTACTTCAAAGTCTGCCGGCGGCTTCACGGTGCCGTCCCAACCAATGCGGTTTACTACCTGCACGTTGACCAGGTGGAAGTGTACCGGGTGGGTGTCAACGCCGTTGTGGGTGATCTTCCATACCTGGGTCTCGCCGTCACCGATGCTCTCGGTAGCCGGATCGATGTAGCCCAACGGTACGGTGGTCTGGATGTTAGCACCGGTGAAGGGGATCTCGACACCCAGGGTAGCGTTCATACGGCCACGCGGGTCGAAGAGTTCCTGGATCGCTTTGTTGAGTACCGGTACCTGGGCGACCTGACCCGGGTTGACGGTTACCATGGAGGTGGAGTTTTCCGGATAGTAGCTGAAGGTGTCGGCGGCCACGAAGTTGAAGGTGTGCTGGTTCGCGGAACCGGTGAAGATCTTAGCGTACTGCCCTTTGGTGGTGTTGGTCCCCAATGCTGCGTTGAATGCAGGCTCAGCCACGATCGGCTTGGGCTGGGTAGCGGCAAAGACTGCCGGCAGTGCCGCGGTGAGGGCTGCCTCGTCGTACGGGGTGCCGTTAACACCCGGGGTGCCGCTCACGTTGATCTGCATCAGGGTACGGGTATTCGGGCCATAACCGGCCAGGGTGGTGAACCAGCCGCCATTCGCGGTCTGATCCGGATCGTCGGTGTAGTAATCGATACGAGCGTCAAACGCCGGTACCGGAGCTGCCATGTCGTTGTACAGGATGAGGGTCTGACCAGCGTACTGCGAGAAGTCCACCACCACGTCGGCACGCTCGGCCGGAGCCAGGTACAGGGCGTGGTCGAGGACGTTCAGTACAGTCACGCTGCGACGCATGTACTCGTAGTTGGTCGGGTTGGCCGGAATGACGGACACCTGCGGGGCAAGACCCGCCTCGGTGCCGATGTGCAGCATCTTCGGACCGGCAGCGCGCGGATCGGGTACGCCGCCGTCACGACCGTCGGTGGGCCAGGTGGCCGGCCAGCAAGCGGTGCCAGCAGGAACCAGCACGCCGCCGATGGTTTCGTCGATAGCGGATACCTGCAGACCGGTTGCCGGGTTGACCGGATCGGTAGACTTGCAGGCACGCGGGACGGAGGTCGAGGTCGGCGGCGCGGAGGGCACCATGCGCACCTCGGTATTGGTCCGGTTGTCGTCGGTCACGACGGTCGGATCAGCCACGAACAGGCTCAGGTTGAACATGCGGTCGTTGCTCGCGTTCAGGACGCGGAAACGGTACGCTGTCGGATCGACGTTCAGGACCGGATAGGCGGAACCGTTGATGATCGGGGTGTCGCCGAAGGCCTCCGGAGTGGTGGTTACGTCGCCGTAGGCACCGGTGGGGAGGTCGAGGCTGACCGGGAAGATGGGCCAGAACCAGGGACCGTAATCCCAACGGCCAACCGGGTTGGTGCCGTCAAAGGAAGTCGGATCCTGGTTGGTCTCGTACACGTGCGGGAACCACAGGTCGCCCGGCTGACCCCAGTGCGTGGTATCCCACAGGGCATCCTGGGTTGCGATGTCGGTCGGCACGAAGGTACGCTCCTGGATAACCAGGGGGATCTGGGTGGTCGGCAGCGGCAAGGTGTGCTCGCCGGTCCCGGCGGGATCGGTCAACAGGTAACCGGCAGCCTCACCGGCATAGACGTTGAGACGGGTAAGGCCGGCTACGTGGTCGTGGTAGAACATGAGACGCGCGCTGTCACCGTTAGGGTAGTACAGGGTGCCGGAACCCGGACCCGGATCGGGCATATCCGGGACATTGACGAAGGAGGCGCCCTGGGTGTAGGGGGTGTTCTCGCCGGCCGGGGTTATCCACTGGTGCGGGGTACCGTCGGAGATCCAGGGGTTGTCGCCGCCGTGCAGGTGGATCTCGGCGCGGTTTTCGGTGTAGCTGTTGATACCGTCGGGGCCGATGCCGGCACCCATAAGGGTCTTGTCAACCGGAAGGAACAGGTCGCCGTTACGCTGACCGGTGGTCGCGTTGAAGCCACCGGTAGGGAGCAGGTTGGAGTACTTGATGCGCACCGCTACGTTGCGGGTAGCAACGATGATCGGTCCCAGGTAGTGCGGGTTGTCGACCGCGTAGACCAGCTGCCCCTTGTTATCCTTGATCGGGGTTTTGTCGGGGTAAAAGAGCTGGATGTGGGCGCTCTTGCCGGCAGCCAAAAGACCCGGGGTCTCAAGCTGCACGTAGCCACGCAGGGTGGTCGGCTTGGGCAGGTCGCGGTGCATCTGCTCGGTGTACTCAACGATGCCGATCTCGTAGTAATCGTCGTTGGTGGTCACACCGTTGCCGTTCACCCACTTCTCGGCTACCGCCACGGGGAGGTACTGGCCGAGCGTGTTGGCGTTCGCGGAGCCGAGCCCGGGCAGGGTATCGACGAACTTCCTCATGTACTGGGCGCTTTTGCCGGTGGCGTCGGGGATGCTGACACTGTTGGCGTAGTAGGTCGGGACGACCTTGGTGGATCCGCTGCTGTACGTGCTGTAGCCGATACCGGCCCCGGCATGGGCCAGGTGGGCGCCCAAGGGGATCGAGGCTAACAGCAGCAGCAGACGCATGAGGTTAAACATACTGCGTCTTTTCATGATGGGTCTCCTTTTATTGCAACTTGCATTACACGGTTGCTGCGATGACGTTCCAAAAAACGGTGCTCTACGATCACACCTCCTTTTCTGAAATTGTTTTTCCGTCACTATCACAGTATTCAATTACGACATAACTACGACATTTCAGTTAATTCACACACTGCTGTAGATGAAAGCGGCTCTGGGCTCAGCCGCCAATAGGCGAAGTTAAGAGGAAGCTTCTGCGCTACCTATAACGGTTACTTGGAGTTTCCAGTAACCTCTTTTCTGTGTGGATTTACGGCAGTGAGCTCAACGTCGAAGAGCAAGGTCTCGTTGGGACCGATCTCCTTGCCCGCCCCGCGCGCCCCGTAAGCGAGGTGCGGGGGGATGAAGAGCTGCCACTTGGAACCGACAGGCATGTTTCTGAGCGCCTCGCGCCACCCGGGGATGGTGGATTTCATGGCGAGAAGGGCCGGTTTTCCCTCCTGGGAGGCATCGAATTCGGTACCGTCCAGAAGCGTGCCGCGGTAGTTCACTTCGATCATGTCCTGATCCAGCGGCTTGGCACCAGACCCCGCACGCAGGATACGGTACTGAAGACCCGAGGGGAGTGCTACCACGCCTTCTTTCGCCTTGTTTGCCGCCAGGAAGGCCTCGCCTCGTTTCTTGTTGTCCTCGCCACGCTCTTTCCTGCTTACCTGCTGCTTGCGCCGCACGTCGGTCTGCAGGTCGGTCATGGTCTTTTTCAGAACCTTTTCGGGGATCAGGATTTTTTCTCCGGACAGGCCATCCTTCATCCCCTTCATGATCATCTCGAGGTTGATGTCAACGCCTTGCTTCTTCAGATTGCGAGCAGTCTCGACACCGATACTGTAATTGAGAACATCTGACTTGCTGCTCAGCTGAGCAGCCTCCTCCGCCTGCACACTGGCAGTGGAAATGACCAACATTGCACAAATCAGGGTAATCTTCAGTCGCATTGCGTCTCCTTTCGGGGTGGATGGGTGTGCTTTCTTTACTGAGTCAGTACTCAGCGTCCGTCGCACGTCATTGCCTTAACAAGATCTGTACCATATCGCTCAATTACCGGTAATTGCCGGTATTACTGAGATTACCAGGCACCCGGGCAGTATCGCTAAGCCAGCGGGGGTGCGAAATATTACCAACCTGGTGGTTGTTTCAGTGCTAAGTAGCCTTTTTTACATGATTTAACATTTTGGTAGGTTTTTCACTCGAAGGGAATTTCGGGCACCGATCGCCAGTGCACTCCTAAGCATCACAAAAATAAGAAAAGAACCGGTTCCATTGTGACACATTTCACATAAATTAAAAGTAAATATGTATCAATTTGTCGACTAATCTCACCAGCGTTGCCGGCTACCTCTTCTCCATGACATAAACGGCGAGTTTCAGTATGTTTATGTTCCTCTACAACAAAAAAGGCCTGGTCAAATGACCAGGCCCTCTTCCACCTCTATGAGTTAAAGCTTATATTCCAACAGTAATGACGGTTCCTGAACCAACGGCCGCCCCGTAGAGCCAGTCACTGCCGGAGTTCGTTCCTGCCGCCCAGGAAACACCATTGACAGAGGTAAGGATAGTTCCCCCCTCACCAAGAGCCAGGAATTCATTGCCGTCGAACGCCACACACATCAGGGCCTGATCTACGCCAGAAGCAACCCCCTGCCAGGTAAGACCGTCAGCGGAGATACGCACCGTGCCCCCCTCGCCCACCGCCACGAAGAGGCCGTTGGCGTAGCAAACCGAAAAGAGCCAGGTAGTAACACCGGAGTTGACTGCGGACCAGGTGCTGCCGTCGCTCGAAGCAAAAAGTGCCCCACCCTCTCCCGTCGCCAGGAAGCGGTCCTTGCACCAAGAAACACTGTAGATCCAGTTGCTGGTCGGGGAAGTAGCCGCGGTCCAGGTGACCCCGTCGCTCGAGTTCAGGATGGTACCGTTGGTACCGGTTACCACGAACCGCCCGTTGCCGTAGGCTGCGCCATAGAGCATCTCGCTGTTTCCCGAGTCGACCTTCTGCCAGGTGCTTGCATTGGAGGAGACCAGGATGCTGCCATCGGCGCCGACGGCGAGGAATTTGCCCTGCCCGTAAGTCACCCCGTAGAGCGCCGCATCGCTGCCGGAACTGGCCGCGGTCCAGGTCAGCTGATCTGAGGTCATCAGGACCTTGCCGGCATCGCCAACGGCCACGTGGTAGCCATTGCCGAAGCAGACCGCGTTGAGCAGTTCACCCTGCTTGATGCTGAGCTTTGCTGAAACGTGTGTCGAGGGAGGTGTGCTTCCCTGGGAGGAACTTACTGCGGTCGGAGCACCCGCGCCACCGCCACCGCCGCACCCGGGAAGCAGAGCCAGGGAGAGTGCCAGGACGGCAACCAAAGTGGTACGCGAAGTCTTGTTGATCCGATGTATGTTGAGCATGTTCGTTGCCTCCCGTGTGAGCGACCTGCTGACCACACGGTTACAACGTCAATGCCAGAGTTTGAATTTCATTAAAACAGCATTCAATGCTTTGTATCTACGTCACTTTTACCAGGATCACGTTTGATAGTGAAAATGGTTTTCCGGCTGGTAATGTGCAGCCACTGACCAGTCACTGTGGGAGGATTGAACTGCGGGTACCCGTGAGGAAAGCTGAGAGGCCCCAATCATGAGGAGTTTACCGGGGGCGTTCGCCGTGCGGAGAGAGTGAACCAGACGGATGACTACTATGAGCCTGAACAGCAGTGGGCAGGATGCAGCGCATATCGGGATAACCGGCAGCTAAGTTGTCGGCTGTCGACCGGACTTCAGGTCTAAATAGGGTGATAAAGGCGAATCCCCCTGTCCCCCCTTTTCCAAAGGGGGGGACGTGAGGGCACCTTTGCCGATTATGGGCGGCGAAATCTGACCATCCGCAGAAGATTCTGAATGGGGGACCAGAGGTTCGTCGTGAGCGCGGGAATGGCGTTGAGGGAGGAGTGCAGGGCGAAGGGGAATCGGAAAGGCAAAAAAACGCCGGGATACCTGTTAGGTACCTCGGCGTTTTCAGGAATCGTCACTGAGTGTTCGAGCTGGCTACTTCTTGCCGAATTTCCACCACGGCTTGGGAGCCTCGTCTTCCAGTCCGTAACCGTAGCCATAGCCGTAACCATAGCCGTAGCCGTAACCGGCCGCCCGGCTGGAACGGTCGGAGACCACGAGTCCGGCGACCGGTGCCGAAACCGCAATGAGGGTATCCCTGGTGCGCTGGGCAGCTTTGACCGGCACCCGCCCGACCTCAACCACCATGACGACCAGGTCGGCAAGCCTGGTAAGCAGCGGTGCGTCGGTCACGGCAAGGACCGGTGGGGCGTCGATGACGACATGGGTGTACTTCTCGCGCATCTGCTGAATGAAACGCCCCATGGCCTCGGACCCAAGGAGTTCGGAAGGGTTGGGGGGGACAATCCCGGCCGTCACGATGTCGAGTCCCTCGACGGCGGTGCGCTGCACCACCCGTTTGGCCTCGAGGTCGCCGGCCAGCAGACCGGTGAGCCCCTCGCCGCGCTCCAGCCCGAACTTTTCGTGCAGCGTGGAGCGGCGCAGGTCGCAGTCGATGATCAGTACGGGAACCCCGGTCTGGGCCAGGGTGATGGCGAGGTTGGAAGCGACGGTCGACTTCCCCTCCCCGGAGAAGGTACTGGTTACCAGGAGTACCTTGTTGTCCTTGTTGACGGCACAGAAGTGCAGCGCGGTGCGCAGCGAGCGGAAGGCCTCGGAGGCCGGTGCCTTCGGCAGATTGTGGGCGATGAGGGCAGCCTGCCCCCCTTCCTTGTCCTGGATGAAGGGGATGACCGACAAAAGCGGCAAGGCAAGCGTCTTGCGGGCGGCTTCGGGGTCCTTCAGCGTGTCGTCCAGGTATTCGCGGAAGAAGCAGAGCCCCATGCCGCACATAAGGCCGACCACGACTCCCAGGAGGAGGTTCTTGGCCTTCTTCGGGGTGACCGGCCTCTCGGCTGCAATTGCGGGGTCCACCACGCTGATGTTGTTGATGGTGGAAGCCTTGGCGATCCGGGCCTCCTCGTGCTTTTGCAACAGGAAGGTGTAGATGCTCGCGTTAACCTTGGTCACCCGCATCAGGCGCGCCAGGTCCCGCTCGGCGGCGGGGAGCTTTTTGAGCTGCGCATCGCTCTGGGCGATCTGCGCCGCCAGCGCCCGTTCCTGAGCCTGGGCGTTTTTGATGGTGGTTTCGTAGGTGCTCTGGATCTTGCGCTCGGTCTCGTCAATCTGCGCCTGGATCGCCTGCACCGCGGGGTGGTTCTCGGTACTCTCGGAAAGCCGCGACTTCTTGAGCACCTGCAGGTCGGCAAGTTTTCCGGCCAGACCGGCGAGGACCGGGTCGTCGCGCAACACCGAGGGAGCATAGGCAACTCCCCTGCGCCGGGCATCCTTCAAGGAGGCGAGCGCGAACTCGGCCTGCTTGCGCTGCAGTCCAGCCTCGGCCTTCTGCTTTTCCACGTCGATCAGGTTCTGAATGAGGGCCTGCCCCTCGGTGTCCAGGTCGATGACGCCGGTGGCACTCTTGTACCCTTCCAGGTTCTTCTCAGCGCGCTCCAGCTCGTCCTTGGTCCCCTTCAACTGGTCCTGGACGAAAGACACCGTGCGGGTCGCCTCTTCGGCCCGCAGCGCCACCCCCTGGTCCAGGTAAGTCTGCACCAGGGTGTTCACCACGTCGCGCGCCCTCAGCGGATCCCGGCTTCTATAGGAGATCGACATGACGTTGGTCTTCTTTCCGACCTCGCCAACTTTGATCGCCCTCATCAGTCCTTCGACGGTTTCGTAAAACGGGTGCAGGGTAAGGCGGAAGGAGTCACCCTTGCTTCCCTGGATGTCCCGGATCAGCAGCGTGATCCCCTTGCCGTGCAAGAGGACGCCGTTCGACCCGGTCCCCAACAGGTTGCCGTCGGCATCGTGCACCGTGTAGGCGCCGCCCCCCTGGAGCTCGACCCGATAGCTGCGGTCCTCGGAGCGTGGTGCCTGCGCGGCGAACTCCACCAGCTTGAAGCTGACCCCCTCGGAGCGCTTGTCGACACCCCAGTCGAGGTGCATTGCCGACACGACCTTCTCGGCGTTACTGCGCGACTTGAGGATCTCGATCTCGGAGTCGATCGGGGTGGCGTTGTTGAGCAAAAGGTCGCCCATCTGCCCCACCTTCCCCTTGTCGTCTTTCACGAACAGGGTTGCCGTCGATTCGTAGGTAGGGGGTACCAGGAAGGTATAGAGTGCCACTGCCGACAAAACGGCCAGGAAGGTGACGAAAAAGGTGGTTCTGCGCCGGATGATGACCTGAAGGTAATCCTGAAGATGGATCTCTTCCTGCTGAGGCATGGGCAACTGCTGATTCATGACAAGTCCTGGTAGATAGTGTGTGATTCGAACTGCAACAGTTACGCGAAATTTGCGCTGTCAGGCATCTCGATGAGCGCCGGCAGGAGAGACTCCTACCCGCCGCCTCGCTGAGCACCTTTTCGACAGGAGAACCGGATACTTTACTGGCTCAAGAACTTGATGGAGACAAACGGCTGCAAAATGGCACTTACGGTCTGCAGCGAGGGGAGGATGTCGGCGATCACGTCGTTCCAGGTGCCAAAGCCGCTCTTGGGCACGTAGACGATGTCCCCGTCCACAAGCGGCATGGGGAGGGCCTCGCCGCGCAGCACCAGGTCGTAATCGACCACCAGCAGCTCGCCCCGGGTGGCCGAGAGCGATCGGATGATGCGCACGTGGTGGAAGTCGAAGCCGGCATCGCGCAGTTCGGCGCTCGCTATGGCCTGCGCCAGGTTCATCCCCCCCGGCGGTATGGCAACCGACCCGGGCTTCTTGACGGCACCGAAGATGAACACCAGCTGGTTGCGGCTGTCGGGGATGTAGATGCTGTCCCCACCCTTGAGCCAGATGTTTTGCCGCGCGTCGCCGTGGGTGAGCAGACCGTAGAAATCGACCGGGACCACCTTCCCCTCCCGGGTCAGCCGCGCACCTTTAAGGTTCGCGCTGGCATCGAAGCCGTTGCCCAGCGCAAGCCCCTGCAAAAGCGTAAGCGGGCGGTCCATGTAGTAGGTCCCGGAGGCGCGGAACTGCCCGAGCAGGTAGAGCGGCAGGCTCTTGTACTCGGCGACCTCGACAATCACCCAGGGGTCCTGCAGGTACTTTTTCAGAAGCCCGGTCAGCTTCTGCTCCACCTGGGCCAGGGTGAGCCCGGCAACCTGGACGGGGCCGAGCATCGGGACGTGCAGCATGCCGGCGCCGTCGACCCGGCTCCCCTGCACCTTGCCGCTGGTGGTAGGGCTCACCACGGTGAACTCGGGGCGACCGCTCACGTTCAAGAGGAGCACGTCCCCTACCCCCACCTGGTAGTTCGTGGAGGGGGGCGCTTCGGCAGAAAGCGCTCCGGTAACCGCGACTTCTTCGCGGGAAACCACCGGCGAATGGATCTCGCGCTTGGTCCCCGGGGCCAGGTCGGAATAGGTTGCGCATCCCGAAAGGGTAAGAGTCAACGTGGAAACTGCCAAGGCCAAGGTGCAGAGAAAGGGACGAAGCTTCATCGAATACCATCCTGACAAAGAGCGCGCCGACTTTCGTCATTGCGCAATAAGAACATGAAAAGCTTGGGTGGCGGGGCGTGTCGACTTTCAAGGTAAGTCACTGTTACAGCCGACGCTATCTGAGGAAACTTTTAACATTTGGAATGACTTAAGTCAATGATTTACCACTATTTTAATCTTAACCAACATTAACACCACTATAAGACAACGTAGTAGTGACAGAGATGCTTCACTCCGATCTACGTAAATAAAGAGCCCGACAGGGTTTTTGTCGGGCTCATTCACGGCGTTGACAGTTGGCGTCTCGTCTTGTTCAGGATCCAGAAAGGCAACATCCTCACAGGCGCTGACACAACCTGCCAGAATTCCTACAATATTTTGCCCGATTAACGGAGTTTGCGGTACCAGTCGAGCGCGACATCCAGTCCCTGGCCGATAGTGTGGGTGGGGCAGTAGCCAAGGAGCGTGCACGCCTTGTCGATATCGGCCTGCGAGTGCATGACGTCGCCGGCCCGGAAGTTCCGGTAGATCGGGGCAAACTGCTCAAGGTGCGGGTAATGGGAAGCGAGGCGGCTGCGCAACAGCTCAAAGAGCTGGGTCAGGCTGGTCCGGTCGTTGAGGGCGACGTTGTAGGCACGGTTCACGGCATCCGGGTTCTGGCCGGTCGCCGCCAGGAGGTTCACCTGCACCACGTTTTCCACGAAACAGAAATCGCGGCTGGTCTCGCCGGTGCCGTTTATGTAGACCGGTTCCCCCGCGATCATGGCGGCCACCCACTTGGGGATCACCGCGGCGTAGGGGCCGTCGGGGTCCTGGCGGGGCCCGAAGACGTTGAAGTAGCGCAGCCCGACGCACTCGAGGCCGTAGTGGCTGGCAACCTGGTGCGCGTAGAGTTCGCAGACGTGCTTGGAGACGGCGTAGGGGGAGAGCGAACGCCCGATGTGCTCCTCGACCTTGGGGAGCGCCGGGTGATCGCCGTACACCGCGGAGCTCGAGGCGTAGACGAAGCGGCGCACCTTGGCGTCGCGGGCCGCCAGCATCATGTTGAGCGTGCCGGTGACGTTGTTATCGTTAGTGTTGTACGGGTTGTCGATGGAGCGCGGCACCGACCCCAGGGCCGCCTGGTGCAGCACGTAGTCGGCCCCTTGAGAGGCTGCGGCGCAGGCAGCCGGATCCCTGATGTCCCCTTCGATGAACCGGAAGCGGGACCAGACGTCCTCGCCCACCAGGATACGTACCTCGTCGAGGTTCGCGCGACTGCCGGTAGAGAAGTTATCCAGCCCCACGACCCGCTGGTCCAGGCGCAACAGGTGCTCGAGAAGGTTTGACCCGATGAAGCCCGCCACCCCGGTTACCAGCCAGCAGCGCGGTTCCGCTCTCAGCTGCCGCTTGAGATCTTCGTATGCTGTCACGCCTTTCCTCCTGTCGTAGGTAAGTTCTTGTCGAGCCGATCCACCAGCGGAAAACGAATCCCCCCTGCCCCCGTTTTTCAAAGGATCTTTCGGGAATTTCGGGGATAACGTGGGTAGGGGTGAATCATCATTCGCCCCGACAGAAACGCTCCGGACCTTGATGGCTAGCTGATCTCGTTCCCGACACGGAGCAGGGGAGCGAGCGAGGCTAATCTCCTCTGCTCCCGCTCTTTCAGAGCGAACTCGGGTTCGGCCGCAACGCGTCAGTCGTACACCAGTTCACCGGTCAGGAGCTGGCGGGCGGCGGTTTCGCCGACGGTTGCCCTCACGGTGTCGAGCCCGCTCTCCAGGATGGCCGCAAGCCCCTGCGAGGTGTGGGCATCGCTTCCCAGGCAGGAGTAGATGCCGTTTTTCAAAAGGATGATGGATCTCTGGCGCACCACGGCGCCGTACACTCCCGCAAAACTCCCGATGTTACCCTGGAACTTGCATCCTGACTGCTTGAGATCCAGGACCAGGGATCCCTCCAGGCTCGTTTCCTTGCGCATCCCGAAAACGGAGCCCAGGGCACCGAAGAGACCGGCGTCCTGGCGGGGAGGAGCGAAGGCTGCGCAGCGCTCGGGATGGGCGAAGAGCGGCAGCACCCCCTGCCTGCGCAGTTGCACTACCATGGCCGGCACCAGGTCGCCCGGGGCCCTGAACGGGATCTCGACCAAGAGGTAGCGCGAGCCCCCGACGGTTAAGGCGGCGGGAACCAGGTCCAACAGGTATTCGTCGAAGTAGTGCTCCGTCCCGGCCACCAGGCGAACCGGGATGCCGGCGTCGGAGATCTCCTCCTGCAGGGCAGCCACGCCGCTGCGCACCCCGTCGGGCCGGTTTTCGAAGCCGCCGGTGATGAGGTGCGGCGTACAGTGCACCGTACCGAAGCCGTAACTCGCCAGGGTGCGTGCCATCTCGAGCGAGTCGATGCTGTCGACGGCACCGTCGTCGATTCCGGGAACCAGGTGGCTGTGAAAATCTACGAAGCAGGTATCCATGGATCAGGTTCTCGAGGTTATGGGTGGCAAGCGACGAACCAATGGCACAAGGGGCGGCCACAATCGTTCCGGGAACTGTGCACCGGTTGCCGCGCTGGGACAAGATCCGAACCTGGAAGGTTAATGACTTTTCCTCAGCCGCTTCTTCTTAAGTAACATGTTGCCCACATCAAGTCAAACGCCGCGACTTAAGCCCGGGTATTACCTGAGACCGGGCCAGATCCATCCGACGTTGCTCACTGGTGCTGCTGTTGCCAACCCAGGCGCGACAGGTATACTACAATCGGCCCAGGAGATGCTCATGGAGAACAGCGCGTATCTGGCACAGGAGAGTTTGCAGCAGTTTCTCGACACCCTCGGTGGCTTCGGCACCCTGCACGCCCCGACCTGGTCCGAGAGCGGCGTCTCGCTCTTTGCACCGGTGCGCTCGCTGGATGAGATCGACCTCGGCTATCGACGCACCCAGATCCCTCCCAAGAAGTACCTCTTCCCGTTTCGCGACACCTTCCTCGAATACCGCGAGGGGCACTACCGCTTTCCTGACGGCACGAGCCCTGCCACCGTGCTTTTCGGCGTGCACGCCTGCGACCTGGAGGCGATCGCCTACCTGGACCTGGTCTTTCTGAGCGAACCGCGGGATCCCAGGTACGCCGAACGGCGCGCGAAACTCCTTCTGGTCGGCATCTCCTGCACCCCCGACGAGTACTGTTTCTGCAGCGAACCGCAAGGCTCGGCACGCTGCGACCTGTTCCTGGAGGCACGCGAGGGAGGCTTCCGGGTACATGCCGGGACTGCGGCCGGTGCGGCGATGCTCGGGGCCGCGTCTGAACTTTTGCAGGAGGCGGATGCCGCCCCCTCGGGCAGAGCCCCTTCCTGCCTGATCCCCGCCCAAGACCCCGCACGGGCCTATTCCCGTGACCCGCTCTGGGATGAGTTCGCCCGCAGGTGTGTCGGCTGCGGCGCCTGTTCGGCCTGCTGCCCCACCTGCTACTGCTTCGACGTCCGGGAGACTCCGGGATTATCCGGGGACGGCTCCCGGGTAAGAGAGTGGGATAACTGCCTCTTTCCAAGCCACGGCGCCGTCGCCGGAGGGAACTTCCGCCCCACCCGACTGGATCGCCTGAGATACCGGTTCCTGCACAAGTACTGCGGCTTCTCGCCCCTGGAGGGGAGATCCTCCTGCGTGGGGTGCGGCCGTTGCAAAGAGCTCTGCCCGGTGGACATCGACCTGCGCGAACTGGTCGCGATGCCCAGGGGCGAAACGGAGCAGCCATGACGGCCCAAGCGCTTGAGCCCTACCTCCCGTTCGCGGCGACGCTCGTGGAGCGCCGGGAGCTCTCGCCGGACACGGCGCTGTTCCGGGTGGCCCCCGAGCCGGCTGCGCGTAGCGCCTTATCCGGGTTCCTGCCGGGGCAGTTCATGCAACTCTCCGTCCCGGGTGCGGGCGAAGTCCCCATTTCTCCCGCTGATCTCCCCGGCGCTGATGGTACCCTCGAACTCTGCGTGCGCCGCGTCGGGCAGGTGACCACCCTGCTGCACCAGGCGCGTCCCGGTCAGCCGCTCGGCCTGCGGGGGCCCTTCGGCACCGGCTTTCCCGTGGAGGAGATGACCGGCTGTCCGGTGGTGCTCCTGGCCGGTGGACTGGGGATCGCCCCGCTGCGCTCGCTCCTGCTGCACCTGGTGCGCAACCGGGAGCGCTACGGCGAGGTGACCCTCATGTACGGGGCGCGGGAGCCGGCGCTCATGCTGTTTCGCGAGGAACTGGTCGGGCTTGCGGCAGCGCACGGGCTGAGGCTCTACCTCACCGTCGACTTCGCGCCCGAGCAGGCGGCTGGCGAGTACGCCTGCGCGGTGGGACTGCTCCCCGACCTCCTCAAGGGGTTTCGTTTCGACGCGGGTCAAAGCTATACCGCGGTCTGCGGCCCTCCCCCGCTCTACCGCTGCCTGATCGGGGAGTTGACCGCAGCAGGTGTCGCCCCCGACCGGGTGCTTTTGAGCCTGGAGCGCAGGATGCGCTGCGGCATCGGGCGCTGCTGCCACTGCGCCATCGGGACCAAGCTCTGCTGCACCGACGGCCCGGTCTTTCGCCTAAGCGAGCTCGCCGGCATCCCGGAGGCGTTATGAACAAGCCGAGCCTTGCCATTGCCGGGCTCACCGCCTGCTCGGGGTGCCAGCTCACCCTGCTTAACTGCGAGGGGGAACTACAGGAGATCCTGGAGCGGTTCCAGGTCGCCTATTTCCCGATGGGGCAGAGCGACCCGGACCGGCAGGCGCGCTACGACCTGGCGCTCGTGGAAGGAGCGGTTTCCACGCCCGGGGACTTGGCCACCCTCTTCCACTTCAGAAACGCAAGCCGCCTCCTGGTCGCCTTCGGCACCTGTGCCCTTTTCGGTGGGATCGCCGCCCAGCACAACCGCACGACCCCGCGCCCCAAGCTGCTCGAGGCGGTCTACGGAAATGGAGAGTCCCGGCCGGAAAGCTTCCCCCCAGCCCCGTTCAAAAACTTCGTCAGCGTCGACGCCGGCATCACCGGCTGCCCCCCCGAGAAAGGCGAACTTCTGCAGCTTCTGGGAGCCGTGCTCGCCGGCACCCTCCCCGCCTTCCCGCATTACCCGGTCTGCCTCGAGTGCCGCAGCCGCGAAACCCTCTGCCTGCTTCTGGAAAGAAACCAGCTCTGCCTGGGGCCCGTCATCCAGGCGGGATGCAACGCCCGCTGCCCGGCTACCGGAATCCCCTGCGAGGGGTGTCGCGGGCCGGTCGCTGAGGCAAACGTGGCCCAGGAGCTGGAACTCTTGCTGGAGCGCGGTTTTTCCAGGGAAGAGATCGAGCGCCGGATGAGCCGTTTCACCGTGGAGTGGGATTATGGGCAGCGTCGTTGAGGTGAACCCGCTCAGCCGGGTGGAGGGGCACGGGAGTGTCAAGGTGTACCTTGAGGGGGGACGCGCCGAACGGGTGGAGCTCTGCCTGACGGAGTCGCCCCGGCTCTTCGAGGCTCTGCTCCGGGGTCGCAGTTACGCGGAGGTTCCCGAGATCGTCTGCCGCATCTGCTCGCTCTGCTCGACCGTCCACAAGGTGGCTGCACTTCGTGCGGTGGAAGATGCCTTTAAGCTCACGGTTTCGCGGACCACGCAACTCACCAGGGAACTCATCCTGCACGGCGGGCAGCTGCAAAGCCATGCCTTGCACCTTTACTGCCTGCTGCTTCCCGACCTTTTGGAGGTGAAGGGGGTGGCCGACCTGGCACGAGAGGCACCGGATCTTCTCAAGACCGGCCTCAAGCTGAAACAGGTAGGGAACCTGATCCAGGAGGAGTTGGGCGGCAGGTTGATCCACCCGGTGAACATCACCCTGGGCGGGCTGGGACGGCGGACCTCGCGGGACACCCTGCAGCGGCTGGCGGATGGGATCGAGGAAATCCTGCCAAGCTGCCTCCAGGCCCTCCAGCTGTTCCGGCGCAGCCTCCCCTTCCCTCCCCTGCCGACGCCGCACTATCTGGCCCTTGCCACCGCCCCCCACAGCTTCACCGGGGAAGAGTTCCAGCTGGACGCCCTGCCGGGAATGCCGGTCAGTCGCTACCGGGAAGTGGTCTCGGAGTGGACCGTCCCACACTCCCACGCGAAAAGCGCCCGGGTGGCCGGGATGGTCCCGACCGTGGGGGCACTGGCCCGCCTGAATCTCTCCCAAGCGGCGCTCCCCGGGGAGGAACCGTTACGGGAGGCGCTCGTCGAGGTTCAGGGACAGGACATCCGGGCCAACGCGCTGGCCCAGGCCATCGAACTCTGCCGCTCCGCACTGGCCGCCCGTCTGCTCGTCGAGGAACTTTTAGAGCACGACCCGGCAGACACCGGGAGGCCGCCCCATCTTACCCCCGCGGCGGGAAGCGGAACCGCCGCCTACGAAGCGCCCCGGGGCGTCCTGATCCACAGCTACAGCTTCGACGCCTCGGGTAGCTGCACGGCCGCCGACGTGATCACCCCGACCTCGTTGAACCACCTGGCACTGGAGGAAAATCTCTGGGCGCTGGCTCAAGCCCTGGACGGAAGTGAACCGGCTCTCCTGACCGGCTCGCTCGAGCGCCTGGTACGCTGTTTTGACCCCTGTATTTCCTGCGCCGTGCATCTGGTTCAGCTCTAAGTTTCGAAGGTCACTGAGGAATAGCCAAACGGAGTGCCACGAGGCAGAAAAATTACGCTAAAACAAAGGGATACGGCAGGAAAAAAATTGAATTGGCGCGCTTGACAGCAAAACGGAGGTTGCTAGACTTGGGCTGGCAACGCAAGGCAATTGCGAAGCAAGCTCTGGAATACTCGTTGCGTGCGGTTGAGTTCCCTGACTACCTTATCGAACCATGTCATCCCGGGTACAGCCGTGGTGAGCAGGCCCCCGCGCAGCAGGGGGAAGCCTAAAACGCCTTCTCGGGGTATATTGCGACAGCGGTCAGCAAACCCAAACCCAGCGTGTACGGTATTCCGGAGCACCAAAGAAATTGGCGTTAGAGGCAACGCGGAAAGCGACTTTTCTCATCCGCCAGGCGGCCAGCACCACCGCTTGAAAAAGGGGAGCAGCACCGGTCCGGCAGCAACCCTGGTCGACTTCGAGCAGGATCCCCGCCCTCCGGAACAACTCCACCGACGGATTAGCAGAAAGTGCCCTCCTAACGCCAATCCCACCTAAAGGTCCATGACGCCCGTCATGGACCTTTTTTAGTTTTCCCCCGCTCATTACTGTCAACAGATTGGCGCATGTCAAAAACATCCTGAAAAGTGGATAACTTATGGAGGGGGTGGCGACGAAACCACGCTGGTAGCGGATCGTCTTCCACAAATGCTGTGGATAACCATGTGGAAAGGAGCCTATCGAGGCTCGTTCAGCGAGGTATTTTCCGCCGAAATTGGCATTTTGCACAAAAAATGGGCAGCAAATCGTGACTGCTCCGGAAGGGGAGCTTCGGGGGCGGGCCTGCCCGAAAAGGGTTCAGGTTGCCGGGAATGGACCGTGCCCGCCCCCTCGCCTTAACGGTGCTCCGGTTGCGCTTTGCTGAGGCCGGAAGCCAGGTCTGGGTAGCGCAGGGTAACGCCGAGTTCCCGCAGCATGCGGCTGTTGTCGAGGATGCGCGCCTCCGAGAAGTAGGTCAGCATCAAGGGGGTCATGATCTTCCGGGCCTCGTCCCAGTCTACCTGGGGCGGCCTGGGCAGACCCAGGAAATCGGCGGCACGGTTGAAGTAGTCGGCCATGGTCGTGGGGTGGCCATCGCTTACGTTGTAGATCGCGCCGTCCGTGCCGCGCTCCAGGGCAGCCAGGCAGATGCGGGCCAGGTCCTCGGCGTGGATCCGGTTGGTGGGGCGACAGAGGTCTTCGCGCAGGACCGGCAGCTGGTTTTGCAGCTGCGTGAAGGGAAGGCGGTCCGGGGCATAGATCGCCCCCACGCGCAGAACGACCACCGGTACCCCGTGCGCCCTCCCCCAGGAAAGCGCCTGCTCTTCGCCGTCCAGGCGCCGTTTGCCCCGGCTGGTCTGGGGCTGGGCCGGGCTCTCCTCGGTGACCACCTCACCCTGGCAGTCTCCGTACACGGCACTGGTGCTCAGGTAGACCAGTTTCGCCGGCTCCCCCCCCGGATGGATGGACGCGAGGAAGTTGCGCATCCGCGTCTCGTGGTTCCCCCCTCCCGGCGGCGGCGCCAGGTAGATGATCCCCGCCCCTGGTACCGGCAGGCCGGCAAGCGAAGCCGGATCGTCCAGGTCCGCCGTGTTGAGCTCGCCCCCCTCCATGCTGGTCCCCTTGCGGTTCAACGCATCGATCCGAACCCCGTCCTCTTTGGCAAGCGTCGCGATGCGCTGCCCCACATAACCGAACCCAATGATGAAAAGATGTTCCACATGCCACCTCTTTAGTCACTTTTGTTGCGGCAAACCTGCGTGCGCCGCCCACCTATCTAGCAGAAACTTCTAGCGACTGCCAGCAAAAACCCACCGAAGGACCGCGTAGAAATTGCAATTCGACATGTTACAGTTAAACGGTTGACGAGGAGGACCCTGATGAGGCACTCTACTTGCACTCACCTGATGGTGCTTTTGTTGGCAGGCCTGGCGGGGAGCATCGCCGAAGAAGTGCACCCGCAGCCCCTACCGCTTGGCCAGGAAGAGTACCTGGATGCCGAGGACTGGTTCCTGTCCGGGCTCGCGCTGAACAGCGCCGGCCGTTACCAGGATGCCGCCCTCGCCTTCGCGCGCAGCCTGGACATCAATCCGGAAAGTGCGGCGGCCTGGCTCAACCTGGGGACCGTGGAGGCCCTGAACGGCGATTTCCAGCAGGCCATCAAGGACCTGAAAAAGGCGCTGAGTCTCGCGCCGAAACTCTCCCTGGGCTACTCGAACCTCGCCGAGGTGTACTTCCGGGTGCAACAGTACCCCGAGGCCGCCGAGGCCTACCGCTCACTCCTCGAACTCACCCCTGAGGACAGCAACGGGCACTACAAGCTGGGCCTGTGCTATCTCTACCTGGGGGAGGCGGGCAAGGCGCAGGGCGAGTACCTGGCGTTGAAACTTCTCGACCCGGACCTGGCGGGGAAGCTGATCCGGGCCATAAACCAGCGCGGCACCTAGCCGTGGAGTACAACCTACCATGCATATCAGCCCCCTGCTCACCGATCTCTACGAACTCACCATGCTGGCTGGATACCTCGAGCGAGGGATGCATGAGCGTCCCGCGGTATTCGACCTCTTCTTCCGGAGCAACCCCTACCAGGGTGGGTACGCGGTATTCGCCGGGCTGGAAACCGCCCTGGAATACCTGGAGGAGCTGCGCTTCACGGCGACCGACCTCGAGTACCTGGAGAGCCTGAACCTCTTTTCCCCCGCGTTTCTCGCCTACCTGGAGAGCTTCCGCTTCAGGGGACGCGTCAGCGCACCGCCGGAAGGGAGCGTGGTTTTTGCCCGCGAGCCCCTTTTGACCGTGGAAGGGGGGCTCGCCGAAGCGCAGTTCGTGGAGACGGCGCTACTCAACGTGATCAACTTCCAGACCCTGGTGGCCAGCAAGGGGGCGCGCATCAACCACGCGGCCGGCGGCGCCCAGGTCATGGAGTTCGGCCTGCGCCGCGCCCAGGGGCCCGACGGGGGGTTGAGCGTGGCCCGCGCCGCCTACATCGGAGGGGTGCGCAGCACGAGTAACGTCCAGGCGGGCCAGGTGTTCGGCATCCCGGTGAAGGGAACCCACGCCCACAGCTGGATCATGGCCTTTGCCGACGAGCTCACCGCCTTTCGCCGCTATGCCGAGGTGTTCCCCCAGGGGTGCATCCTGCTCATCGACACCTACGACACCCTGAAAAGCGGGCTTCCCAACGCGCTCACCGTGGCGGCGGAGTTGCGCGAGCGTGGCCACGAGCTCTTCGGGGTGCGCATCGACTCCGGGGACCTGGCCTACCTCTCGCGGCAGGTGCGCGCGGCCTTCGACGAGGCCGGTTTCCCCGGGGTGAAGGTGGTTGCCTCCAACGAACTTGACGAGCACGTGATCGAGTCGATCCGGGCCGAAGGCGGGCGGGTGGACATCTACGGCGTGGGGACCCGGCTCGCCACCTGCGCCGGCGAAGGGGGTGGCGCCCTTGGAGGGGTCTACAAGCTGGTACAGGTCGACCACTCCCCCAAGCTGAAACTCACCAGCGATGTCTCCAAGGCGACCCTTCCCGACCACAAGACCGTGCTGCGGGTCGTGGACCGCCAGGGGAACTTCATCCAGGACGTCATCACGCTGCGCGGCGAGGCACTCTCCCCCGGCGACCTGGTCTACGATCCCGGCAACCCGCTGCAGCAGGTGCGCATCCCGGATGCGGCGAACTTCGTGGAGTTGCGCAGTCTCGTCATGGAAGGAGGCCGGCGCTGCCGACCGCCGGAAACCCTCGATGCCGCGGCGGACCGCTCCCAGGAGCAACTCTCCCGGTTGCCGGCAGGCTGCCTGCGCCTCATCAACCCGCACACCTACAAGGTTTCCATCAGTGCGGGGCTGAACCAGCTGAGGCTCAGCCTGATCACCGAGGTCAAAGACAAATTCAAGACGAGGCACACGTGAGACCACGATCCGCAAAGGAGACCGATATGCAGCGCAGAGCGGCCCTACTTATCGTCGATGTCCAGCTCGATTTCTGTCCGGGGGGGTCCTTGGCCGTAGCCGAGGGAGATGCCGTGGTCCCCGTGCTGAACCGCTACATCTCGCTTTTTTGGAAGCGGGGCACCCCCATCTTCGCCTCGCGGGACTGGCACCCGGCACAGAGCGCCCATTTCAAGGAAAACGGCGGCAGCTGGCCGGTGCACTGCGTCCAGGACACCCCGGGGGCCGAGTTTCACCCCAAGCTCCTGCTCCCCGAGGGGACCATCGTCATCTCCAAGGGGCTCACCCGCTGGGACGAAGGGTACTCCGCCCTGCAGGGGTTGACCGAGAACGGTACCCCCTTCCCGATGCTGCTGCGCCACATGGGGCTGGACCGGCTCTACGTGGGGGGGCTGGCTACCGACTACTGCGTGAAGGAGAGCGTCCTCGAGGGGCTCAAGGAAGGGTTCGCGGTGACGCTTCTGGCCGACGCGGTGCGTGCGGTAGATCTTACCGCCGGTGACGGCGCCCGTGCCGTCGACGAGATGCGCGCAGCCGGCGCCAGCCTGGTGACCCTGGATACGGTAACGGAGCTGCTCACGAGCGACGCCGGCGGTCCCCACCACCGGCGGGCCTTGCGTTCCTGAACGCGCCCCCGGGTCGTTGCTGCAGCTAACCCGTCGGTCCCAATGCTTCCCCTCCCCTTGTCGGGTGGGGGGACGCCGAGGTAAGGTCGGAACCTCCTTCTGGCACCCTCCCCGCAAGAGGAGCGCCCCGCCACCCTCAGCTAACCTGCGGTTTTCTTTCCAGTCATACAAAAATATGCTCCCCTCAAAATAACGTTGAGGCGGGGCATTTTTTTTTGACAGCAGGTTGGAAACAGGCTAGATTACGGCACATTAAAAATTGTTCCGCCGAGGAGCCCCAGCATGATCAAGACGAACAACCTTAAGATCAAGAGCATCACCCCCATCATCGCGCCTACCGACCTGAGGCAGGTGTTCCCCATCTCCGACGAGTCGAGCGCCTGCGTGAGCGCAAGCCGCGCCGCGATCATCCGGATCCTGCGTGGCGAGGACCGGCGCCTGATGGTGGTGGTCGGGCCCTGCTCGATCCACGATCCCAAGGGGGCCCTGGAGTATGCCGAGAAACTGGCGGCCCTGTCGCGCGAGGTCTCCGAGGAGCTCTTGCTGATCATGCGGGTTTACTTCGAGAAGCCGCGCACCACGGTCGGATGGAAAGGGCTCATCAACGACCCGGACATGAACGGGAGCCACCTGATCTCCAAGGGGCTCGGGATTGCCCGTAGCCTCTTGTGCAAGATCACCGAGATGGGGCTTCCGGTCGCCACCGAGATGCTCGATCCCATCACCCCCGAGTACCTGGCCGACCTGCTCTCCTGGGGAGCCATCGGCGCCCGCACCACCGAGTCCCAGACCCACCGCGAGATGGCAAGCGGACTCTCCTTCCCGATCGGGTTCAAAAACGGCACCGACGGGAACCTGCAGATCGCCTTCGACGCCATGAAAGCGGCGCTGCATTCGCACAGCTTTTTGGGTGTGAATCGCGACGGCCTTACCTCCATCGTGCAGACCACCGGGAACCCGGACGTACACATCGTGTTGCGTGGCGGCAACAAGCGCCCCAACTACTACCCGGAAGACATTACCAAGGCCGAGCAGATGCTCGTCAAGGCCGGACTGCTGCCGACCATGATGGTGGACTGCAGCCACGGCAATTCCGAGAAAAAGTTCGAGCTGCAGCCCCAGGTGCTGAAGAGCGTGGTGGACCAGATCGAGGCCGGCAACCGGAGCATCTCGGGGGTCATGATCGAGAGCTACCTGAAGGAAGGGAACCAGCCGCTTCCCAAGGACCTCTCCACCCTGGAGTACGGGGTTTCCATCACGGACAGCTGCATCAACTGGGAGACCACGGAGGCGACGCTGCGCGAGGCGTACGCAAGGCTCAAGGCGTGCGGCGGCAGGCGGGCTTCGTAGGCTGCGACTGTAGCGGCTGAGGTTTTATAAAGGACAAGAAGGACTGCAGGTACGGAGGGGATTTCAGGGACACCAGGGACCTGGGCCCTGATTGCTGAGAACGAGAACAGAGCAGAACAGAACGAGAAAGGCCCCGACAGTTGCTGTCGGGGCCTTCTTTTTCGGCAATGACGTGAGGTTTTACTTCGCGGTCACCAGGTAGAGCTGCTTGATGAAGGTGGCGTCGGTTGCGGCCTTCACCTTCTCGAGCACCTCGGGTGCCACCTGGGAATCCAGGGAGAGGATAACCATGGCCTCCCCCTTCTTCTCGCGACGACCGAGGTTCATGGAGGCGATGTTGATTTCGTGCTCGCCCAGGATGGTGCCGATCTTGCCGATGATGCCCGGACGATCGCCGTAGGCCATGAGCAGCATGTGCTCCTCGGGACGGAAGTCCATCTGGTAGTCGCGCAGCTTGACGATGCGCGGGATTCCCTCGAACAGGGTACCGGAGATGAGCCGCTTCTCGCCGGACCCCTCGATGGTCAGGGTGATCATGTTGGAGAAGGCCTCGGACTGGCTGCTCTTCACCTCTTCCACGACGATCCCCATCCGGTCGGCGACCAGCTGGGCGTTCACCATGTTGACCTCCTGCTCGACGCGACGGTTCAAAAGGGCCGCCAGGCCGGAGACGGTGATCGGGGTGCAGTCGTGCTGGGCCAGGTTCCCCGAGTAGGAGAAGGTGATCTTGTTCAGGTTGGTTTCCACCAGCTGGATGGCGAAGTCCGCCAGCGCGTTCATGAGGTTCAGGTAGGGACGCATCTGATCCATGAGCGAGGCGTCGAAACGCGGGATGTTGAGGGCGTTGTCGACCGGCTGCTCGTTGAGGTAATGGATGATCTCGCGGGAGACGTCCACCGCCACGTTCACCTGGGCCTCGAAGGTGTTGGCACCCAGGTGCGGGGTTACCACCATCTTCTCGTGGCCGATCAGCTTCTTGAGGATCTCGCTGTCGGGGGGTTCCTGGCTCCAGACGTCGAAGGCGGCACCGGCCACTTTGCCGGAGTCGAGCGCCTCGAGCATCGCTTCTTCGTTGATGATGCCGCCGCGCGCCGCGTTGATGACGATCACCCCCTCCTTCATGGCGGCCAGTTCCTTCTTGCCGATCATGTTGCGGGTCTCATCGGTGAGCGGGGTGTGCACGGTGATGATGTCGCAGGTCTTGACGACCTCCTCAAGGGTCACCAGGCGAACGCCCAGGTCGTGCGCCCTTTTCTCGGCGATGTAGGGGTCGCAGGCGATCACGTCGCACTCGAAGGCCTTCAGGCGGGTGGCCACCCGGCCGCCGACCTTGCCCAGGCCGATGACGCCGGCCTTGCGCCCTTTCAGCTCGTAGCCGGTGAAGGGAGCGCGCTTCCAGGCGCCGCCTTTGAGCGAGGAGTTCGCCTTGGTGACGTTGCGGCAAAACGAGAGCAAGAGCGCCATGGCGTGCTCGGCCGCGGAGTTGGTGTTGCCGAAGGGGGCGTTGACCACGATGACCCCCTTGGAGGAGGCGTAATCCACGTCGACGTTGTCCACGCCGACACCGGCGCGGGCCACCATCTTCAGCTTGGTCGCGGCGTCGAGCAGGGGCTTGTCGACCGTGGTGCCGCTACGGGTGATGATAACGTCGTAATCGCCAATGATAGAGTAGAGCTCTTCCTTCTTAAGTCCCAGCCGCACATCCAGCTGCACGCGTGGATCCTGCTGCAAAAGCGCCAGTCCTTCCTGAGCCACCTCATCGGTTACGATAATCTTCATTGCCACTCCTTTTGGGTTTTGAGTTCACTTTGTGCCGGGCGTTGTGGGGTGCTGGGGCAACCAGCGCCGGCGGTTTCAGCATCGTTTTGGGTCACCGGGTCTTGGCGTTGCGGACAAAGGCCCTCACCTTCTCGGGATCCTTGCGCCCCGGCGCCGCCTCGACTCCACTGGAGACGTCGACCGCGTACGGGGAGACGGAGGAAACGGCCAGGGCCACGTTGTCGGGGGTAAGACCACCCGCCAGGATTATCGGGCCGTGCCCTTTGGCGGCGCTGGCCAGGTCCCAGTCGAAGCGTTCGCCGGTGCCGCCGTATGAGTTGGGAGAGTAAGCGTCGAGCAGGTAGCCGGCGACCCGGTAGTCGCTCAGGGCGGCGAGGCTTTCCGCGCCGCGCACCCTGAATGCCTTCATCACGCGCCTGGTCACCGCATCACAGTAGGAGGGGCTCTCCTCACCGTGCAACTGGATCAGGTCCAGTCGGCAGCGCTCGGCGGTGGCATTGACATATTCCAGAGGAGCGTTGACGAAGAGACCGACCACCTGCACAAAGGGAGGAAGTCCTGATACGATAGTCGCCGCCTGCTCGGAAGTGACGCAGCGCGGCGATTTTTCGAAGAAGACCAGGCCCAGGGCATCGGCCCCGGACTGAACTGCCATGAGGGCATCGTCAAGCGTTGTTATACCGCAAATCTTAACTTTTGTCATCGCCGTATACCCTTAAAATTGCTCAACATGCACCGGGCGCCTTGAGAGAATCGCCGTCGTACTTCCGGAACCTCATCCTGTCAGACACAGGCTCCCCCTCGCCTTTTGGGAGAGGGTCGGGTGAGGGCTCCGGTACCGGTAAGGACCTCGCAGCGAGGAAAAAACCCGCCTTCGTGGCAGCCTCCCCCACCCCCCTGCCCCCTCCCGCAAGGGGCGGGGGTGAGTTGAGGCGAGCCGGTAGAGCTTACTCGAGAGCAAGCCCAAGGGGACAGGCACCTGCGGAGCCAGTCCCCTGCCGGTCAGCCGGGATTAAGCTACAGCGAGACCTTGGGGAGCCGCTCCAGGGCTTCGCGGATCTTCTCCTCGGGGTACTCGAAGTCCTCGAGGTTGCCGGAGAGGAAGGAGTCGTAGGCACCCATGTCGAGCTGGCCATGGCCGGAGAGCCCGAAGAGGATGGTCTTCTCTTTCCCCTCCTCCTTGGCCAGCACCGCCTCGTCGATGGCGGCGCGCACCGCGTGGGACGATTCGGGTGCCGGGACGATCCCCTCGCAGCGCGAGAAGAGCAGCGCTCCCTCGAAGCAGGCGGTCTGACGGTAGGCCTTCGCCTCGATCTCACCGGCGTGGTAGAGCTGAGAGACCAGCGCTGAGTCGCCGTGGTAGCGCAGCCCGCCGGCATGGATCCCCGGAGGCATGAAGTCGTGCCCCAAGGTGTACATCATGGTAATGGGGGCAAGCTTCGCGGTGTCGCCGAAATCGAAGGCGTAAACCCCCTTGGTGAGCGTCGGACAGGAGGCCGGCTCGACGGCGAGGCAGCGCACCTTCTTGCCGTTGGCACGATCGGCCAGGAACGGGAACGAAAGGCCGGCAAAGTTGGAACCGCCGCCGCAGCAGGCAATGACCACGTCGGGATAGGCGCCGGCCAAGGCCATCTGCTCCTTGGCCTCCAGGCCGATCACCGTCTGGTGCAGGCAGACGTGGTTCAAGACGCTCCCTAGGGCGTAGTTGGTGTCCTCGTGGGTGGCGGCGTCCTCCACCGCTTCGGAGATGGCGATGCCGAGGCTTCCCAGGTTGTCCGGGTCGTGTGCCAGGATCGTGCGTCCCGCGTTGGTGAACTCGGACGGCGACGGGTGCACGGTGGCCCCCCAGAGCTGCATCATGCTCTTGCGGTAGGGTTTCTGGGTGCAGGAGACCTTCACCATGTAGATGGTGCACTCGAGGCCGAACATCGAGCAGGCGAGTGCCAGCGAACTCCCCCACTGCCCCGCGCCGGTCTCGGTAGCCAGTCGACGGATGCCGGCCTGCTTGTTGTAGTAGGCCTGGGGAATGGCGCTGTTCGGCTTGTGCGAACCGGCCGGGGAGACACCCTCGTACTTGTAGAAGATCTTCGCCGGGGTGCCGAGCGCCTCTTCCAGGCGCCGGGCCCGGAAAAGCGGCGAGGGACGCCACAGTTTGTAAATTTCGCGAACCGGGTCGGGGATGTCGATCCAGCGCTGGCTGGACATCTCCTGCTCGATGAGCGACATCGGGAAGATGACACTCATGTCTTCAGGCGTCACCGGCTTCATGGTCTGCGGGTTGATCACCGGGAACAGCGGCCCCGGCATGTCGGGGATGATGTTGTACCACTGCTTCGGGATGCGGGACTCGTCAAGTATGTACTTGGTGTTCATAGGCCACTCCTTTTCAGCATTGATAGCACAGCAAAGATCCAGGGGAAGCAGGCGCCTCCCTACCCCAGCAACTCCTGGAGTTTGGCGCCGATGTCGGGCTCGCGCATGAGCGATTCACCGATCAGGAAGGCGTGCACCCGCTGTCCGCTCAGGCGCTCGATTTCCTGTCGGGTGGTGATGCCGCTTTCGGCAACCACCAGGCGCCCCGGCGGGACCAGCTTGGCCAGCCGCTCCGAGGTTTCGATGTCCACCACAAAGCTCCTGAGGTCGCGGTTGTTGATGCCGATCAGGTTGCAGTCGGTCAGCAGCGCGACTTCCATTTCTGCCTCGTCGTGCACCTCGAGAAGCACATCGAGCGACAGTTCCCGCGCCAGGGCGCTGAACTCGCGCAACTGCGAGAGCTCCAGCATCGCCGCGATGAGCAGGATGGCGTCGGCGCCGGCCGCACGGGCCTGGTAGATCTGGTAGGGGTCGAAGATGAAGTCCTTGCGCAGCAAGGGGAGGCTCACCTGTTCGCGGATCAGCGCCAAGTACCCGAGGTGCCCCAGGAAGAAGTGCTCGTCGGTGAGTACGGAGAGGCAGGTGGCGCCGTTGTCCTGGTAGGTCAATGCGACCTCCAGCGGATCGAAGTCGGGCCGGATCACCCCTTTGGAGGGGGACCCTTTTTTCACCTCGGCGATGATCGGGGTCCAACCGGAGCCGCAGGCGTTGACGATGGCCGCTTCGAAGCCGCGCGGCTGGTCTTCGAGGTCGGCGATACGCGCCTGCACCTCGGCTAGCGGCATGTCGGCCTTGGTGCGAGCCAGTTCACCGGTCTTGTAGTCGACGATCTTCTTGAGGATATCGGGTATTTCACTCATGGAACATTTTCCTTAATAGTATCAGCGTAAGGACCTTAAGGACCTAAGGGACCTGATAGCCTGGTACCCGAATTTTGGCAGGGTCCGGGCCTCTTGCTTCTGAAGGCCTTACTCTACCTCGTTGGTCAGCGCTACCAGATTCTCCAACTGCGCCGCGGCACGGCCACTGTCGATGGCGTCGACGGCCATCTTAAGCCCCTGGCTGGCATCGGCAGCCTTGCCGGCCGCTACCAGGGCAAAGGCGGCGTTCAACAGCACGATGCGCCGCTTCGGCCCATCGACGCCGGCCAGAACGTCCTTCACGATGGTCGCATTCCCCTTGGCATCGCCACCGTAGAGGTCGGATGGCGTGCAAGAGGCCAGGCCGAAGTCCTCAGGCTTGATCACCCGCAGTGCAACACCTTCCGTAGTCACCTCGGCAAGGCGCGTCGGCCCCACCAGGGTGATCTCGTCCATGCCGTCGGACCCGTGCACCACGAAGCCACGCTTGCAGCCGAGTTTGTGCAGCACGTGCCCCAGTTTCTCGACCAGGTCCTCGCGGTAGACGCCGAGCACCTGGCAGTCCGCACCGGCGGGGTTGGTGAGCGGTCCCAGGATGTTGAAAATGGTGCGGATGCCGATCTCCCGGCGCGGCCCGATGGCATGTTTCATGGCACCGTGCAGGGCGGGCGCGAAGAGGAAGCCGATGCCGATCTCGGCGATGCTGCGCTCGACGGCTTCCGGAGTGATGTTCAGATTGACCCCGAGCGCCTCGAGAACGTCGGCACTGCCGCACGACGATGAGACGGCGCGGTTGCCGTGCTTGGCCACCTTGACGCCGCAGGCGGAAACTACGAAAGCGACCGTAGTGGAGATGTTGAAGCTGTTGGTGCCGCTGCCTCCGGTACCGCAGGTATCCAGGATCGTTTCCCGGTCGATGTTGATGTCGTCGCGGTCGATGTCGAGGACACTCTTGCCGACCCGAATGGGAAGGGCCCGCTCGCGCATGACCCGCGCGGCACCGGTGATCTCGTCGACGGTCTCACCCTTCATGCGCAGCGCCGTGATGAAGGCGGCGATCTGGGCCGGGGTGGCAGCACCGGACATGATCTGGTCCATCACCTCGATCATCTCGGGTTCGCTCAGATTCTCCCGCTCGACTACCCGCGCTATGGCCTTGCGTATCATTTCTGCTCCTCTTAAAGGCAGGGACTAGGGACTAGGGGCTGGGGACCAGGGAAAACCTGAACGGTCGCTTATCCTCAGACACCTTTTGTTCCCCTCGTCCCTACTATCAAATTCCCAGTCCCTGTCTCATCTCCTCGTCCCTAATCCCCAGTCCCTAGTCCCTGCCTCATCCCCTAGTCCCTGCCTTTGGACATATCCAGGAAGTTCTGCAGCATCTCGCGCCCGCCTTCGGTGAGGATCGACTCGGGGTGAAACTGGACGCCCCAGATCGGGAGGGTCTTGTGCTGCATCCCCATGATCTCCCCCTCGGCGACCCAGGCGGTCACTTCCAACTCCGCAGGAAGCGTCTCGCGTTCGACGATGAGCGAATGGTAGCGGGTCGCCTGGAAGGGGTTGGGGAGTCCGGCAAAGAGTCCCTTGCCATCGTGCAGGATCGGCGAGGTCTTGCCGTGCATGAGGGTCGCGCTCTTGATGACCTTGCCGCCGAAGGCGTAGCCGATGGACTGGTGCCCGAGACAGACGCCGAGAATGGGGATCTTGCCGGCAAAGTGACGGATCACCTCGACCGAGATGCCGGCCTCTTCGGGAGAACAGGGCCCCGGCGAGACCACGATGCGCTCCGGATTGAGCGCCTCGATCTCCTCGATGGTGATCTTGTCGTTGCGGAAAACTTTTACCTCTTCACCCAGCTCGCCCAGGTACTGCACGATGTTGTAGGTGAAAGAGTCGTAGTTATCTATCATCAGAAGCATTGCGTACCCCTCTTCGCCTCTAGTCCAATCCTTTTTCAGCCATCTCGATGGCCTTTACCACCGCCCTGGCCTTGTTCACCGTCTCCATATACTCGGCGGCGGGATCGGAGTCGGCAACGATGCCGGCTCCCGCCTGCAGATGAACCTTGCCGTCCTTCACCACCAGGGTCCGGATGGCGATCGCCATGTCCATGTTGCCGGAGAAGGAGAAGTAACCGACGGCACCGCCGTAGACCTCGCGACGCACCCCCTCGAGCTCTTCGATGATCTCCATGGCCCGCACCTTCGGGGCGCCGGAAAGGGTCCCCGCCGGGAAGGTCGCCCGCACCACGTCGAAGGCGTCCTGCCCCGGTGCAAGTTCCCCCTGCACGTTGGAAACGATGTGCATCACGTGGGAGTAGCGCTCGACCACCATCAGCTCGGAAACCTTGACGCTGCCGATCTCGCAGACCCGACCCAGGTCGTTTCTCCCCAGGTCGACCAGCATGACGTGCTCGGCCCTTTCCTTGGGATCGGCCAGGAGCTCGTCGGCAAGGGCCGCGTCGGCCGCTGCGGTCTTGCCACGCGGCCGGGTGCCGGCGATGGGACGCAGCTCCACGCGGTCCCCTTCCTTGCGCACCATGACCTCCGGAGAGGCCCCGACGACGACGGTGTCGTCCAGGCGCAGGAAGAACATGTACGGCGAGGGGTTCAGGGTTCGCAGCACGCGGTAGATGTCGAAGGGGTCGACGGTGAGCTCGCCGGAGAAGCGCTGCGAGAGGACCACCTGGATGATGTCCCCGCTGCGCACGTATTCCTTGGCCCGGGTCACCGAGGATTCGAAATCCTCGCGGCGCACGTTGGAGGTGAGGTTGACCTTCCCCGAGGCGGGTCGCCGTTCTTCGGCCGCCAGCGGCGCCTTCAAGCGGGCGATCAGACCGTCGATCTTGGCCACCGCATCGGCGTAGGCCTGCTCGGGAGTCAGCGAGCCGTCCAGGTGGGCGTTCGATACCACCTTAATCTTCTGGCTCAAACTGTCGAAGATCACCATAGTGTCGGTGATGATGAAGTAGGCGTCGTAGGCGTCGATCTCGCGGCGGTTCTGATCGGGAAGCTTCTCGAAGTGACGTACCGCGTCGTAGCCCAAGTACCCTACCGCGCCACCGAAGAAGCGGGGGATACCGGGGACTTCCACGGGGGTGTAGCGCGCCATGTACTCGCGCACGAAGTCAAGCGGGGAGACCTCCTCGACACGACGCACCGTTCCGGCTTCGACGACCTCGACCCAGTTGTCCTTGCCGCGGATAACGACCGCCGGCGACGACCCCAGAAAGGTGTAGCGCCCCCATTTCTCGCCACCCTCGATACTCTCGAGCAAAAAGCCGAAACGGCCGTCGTCGATCTTCTTGAAGGCGCCTACCGGGGTGTCGAGATCGGCGAGGATCTCGCGGTACACCGGAATCAGATTACCTGCGCTGGAAAGGGACTTAAATGTCGGGAAGTCTGGATGATACATGGGACTCCTTGGTTGGCGGCCGGGGTTGCTTCGGGAGGGAGCCATTCCCTGGTCAAGAAAGGAAATAGACCAACTTTAGTAGCATAGGCGGCTTAAAGAGTCAAGGAAACTGGGGGTTTCAGCCCATTTCCGGGTCAAGAAAGGGACGAAGTTTACCTCAGCTTGACTTTTGTTGCGGCATGATAAATAGTGACCGACGACGGCACACATTAAACGATCCAGCACTACAGAGAGACAGCCTTGCCACTGCTGACAGAGTTAAAAACCTGCTTCGGAAAGTTCGCGCTCAGCGTCGTCGAGTGGATCGTCGCCTTCAAGCGTTCCACGGAACGTTTGCTGCCGGGAACCTGGCGCATCAAGCCGGAAGGGAATATCGCGCTCGAGCGGCTCATCGGCCGTTTCCCCCGCTACCTTGCCGCTCCCCAGGGGGGGGTCGTCTGCGGCGAGGGGTGGTACCCGGTGGTCTGGGACCTCTGCACGGCGATCGAGGCGCTGGAGCACCTGGGGATGCCGCGGGTGGCCGGGGTGCACGCCGAGGAGCGCCTGGGGGGGCTTTTCCTGCGCGCCGCATCCAGTTCGTTCATCGTCACCGAGCTTACCCGGGAAGCCGAACTGAAGGCTGCCGCTACCTGCGAGACCTGTGGCAAGCCGGGATCCCTGAAGGTCGGGCACGGCTTCGCCAAGACGCTCTGCAGCGAACATGGCAGTGCCAGGCAGCGCCCCCGCCAACGCAGGTCGAGCAGCACCGGCCTTAACGCCACCCCGAAGCTCATCTTCCTGGACACGGAATTCACCGATCTCGACTACCCGCAGCTGATCAGCATCGGCCTGGTCTCGGACACCGGCGAGCGTTTTTACGCCGAGCTCAGTAACGGCTGGAGCCGGGAAGGGTGCTCGGCGTTCGTGCGCGAGCACATCCTCCCGCAGCTCACCGCCGGCGAATTCCTCCAAGAGCGCTACTTCGCCGGGTGCCGCCTGGCCGACTGGATCGTGGAATTCGGGGGGCCGGTACGGGTGGTAACCGACGCCCCCGGTTACGACTGGGTGCTCATGCTTGACCTGTTGGAGGGGAACCTGCCGGACAACCTCTGCCCTGAGGCGCTCGCCTTTTACTGCGAGAGTTTCCCCGCGTTGGTTCCGCTGCTGCAGGAGGCCCGCCAGAAGGCGTTCGCCAGCGCGCCGGCGCACCACGCGCTGAACGACGCCGAGGCGCTGAGGGAGGCCTGGGAGGTGATGACGGTCAACCTGCACCCGGCCATTTTGGATCAGTACCTGCGGATGTAACTCCCCTCCCCTTTTTTCAGCGACACCGGCGCGCCCGGCAGCTGCTGGAACCTCATCTCCCGGCACCACTCCCCCGCTCACTTTTTCTTCCCGCCCCTCTTGAAAAACCTCTCCCCAGTGATTAGCTTCCCCTCCGGCTTACTACAACCTCACAAAGGAGACCATACCGAATGGGCAAAACCACCAAGAAGTTCGAGACCGAGGTCCAGCAGCTTTTGGACCTGGTGATCCACTCCCTCTACTCCAACAAGGAGATCTTTCTCAGGGAGCTGATTTCCAACGCCTCCGACGCCATCGACAAGGTGCGCTTCGAGTCTCACTCCAACATGGAACTTCTCGAGGGGAACGCCGAGTGGAAGATCAAGCTCCACGCCGACAAGGAAGCCGGCACCCTCACCATCAGCGATAACGGCATTGGCATGAGCATGGACGAGGTCGCCGAGAACATCGGTACCATCGCCAAGTCGGGCACCAAGAACTTCATGGCGAGCCTCAAGGAGAAAAACCTGGCCGACAACCCGGAGCTGATCGGCCAGTTCGGCGTCGGCTTCTACGCCTCCTTCATGGTGGCCGACAAGGTTACCCTCACCACCCGCAAGGCCGGCGAGAAGCAGTTCGGCTGCCGCTGGGAGTCAACCGGCGACGGCAGCTACACCATCGAGGAGTGCGAGAAAGAGACCCGCGGCACCGACATCGTCTTGCACCTTAAGGACGAGATGAAGGAGTTCATCGAGGAGTGGCGCATCCGCGCCATCGTGAAGAAGTACTCCGACTACGTGCAGTACCCGGTCGTCATGGACATCACCCGCTCCGAGCCGGTGAAGGACCAGGACGGCAACGTGATCGAGGGTGGCGGCACCATCGACAAAACCACGGAAGAGACCCTGAACTCGATGAAGGCGATCTGGACCCGCCCGAAGAGCGAGATCACCGAGGAGGAGTACGAGGAGTTCTACAAGCACATCTCGCACGACTACGACAAGCCGCTTTCCACCATTCACTACTCCGCCGAAGGTGTGAGCGAATTCAAGGCGATCGCCTACATCCCCTCGCACAAGCCCTACGACCTGTTCCTGCGCGACCACAAAAAGGGGGTGCACCTCTACGTCAAGCGGGTCTACATCACCGACAACTGCGAGGCGCTTTTGCCCGACTACCTGCGCTTCATCAAGGGTGTGGTGGATTCCAGCGACCTGCCGCTCAACGTCTCCCGTGAGATCCTCCAGGAAGACGTGCAGATCAAGCGCATCCAAAAGAGCCTGGTCGGCAAGATCCTCTCTACCCTGGCAGAGATGAAGGAGAAGGACTTCGACACCTATCTCAAGTTCTACCAGGAGTTCGGCCCGGTCCTCAAAGAAGGGGTCCACTTCGACTTCGCAAACCGCGAGAAGATCCAGGACCTGCTCCTGTACGAGAGCTCCAAGACCGAGAACGGCAAATACGTTTCCCTCAAAGAGTACGTCGAGCGCATGCCCGAGGCACAGAAGGAGATCTACTTCATCACCGGCATGTCGCGCGCCGCGGTGGAGAACTCCCCCTACATGGAGGTCTTCCGCAAGAAGGACTTCGAGGTCCTCTACATGACCGACCCGGTCGACGAGTGGGTGGTGCAGGCGATCCACCAGTACCAGGAGAAGCACCTGAAGGCGATCGACCGCGGCGACCTGGAACTGGAGAGCGAAGAGGAGAAGCAGGAGGCCGAAGCCAAGAAGGAGGAGGCGAAGAAAGAGTACGCCGGGGTGATCTCCTTCATCCAGGAGACCCTGAAGGAGCAGGTGAAAGAGGTGCGCCTCTCCTCGCGCCTCACCGAGAGCGCCTGCTGCCTGGTAGCCGAGGAGATGGGTCTCAACGCCAACATGGAGAAGATCCTCAAGTCGATGAACCAGGAGGTCCCCGAGGCCAAGCGCATCCTCGAGCTCAACCCGGATCACCAGATCATGCAGGTGATGACCACCATGTACGACCAGGACAAGGCGAACCCGAAACTGGCCGACTACTGCGAGCTCCTCTTCGACCAGGCACTTTTGACCGAAGGGACCCCGATCAAGAACCCGCTGCGCTTCGCCAAGCTGGTGAGCGAGCTGATGGTGGCCGGCGGCAGGTAAGCCGGTACGATCCGCAGCAAAAAAATAAGGGCGGTTCCCTCACGGGGAGCCGCCCTTGTGCGTTTGTTGCCGGAGATGAATCTGGCTCTGGTACACAAAGATACGGTCCGACCCTCGTTCCCTCCTTTCCGAGCGAAGGAGGGAACGAGGGGATTTAGCACATGGCAATGTGGAGTTGGAAGCTACCTGGGTCAAATCCCCTCTGTCTCCCCTTCGCAAAGGGGAGGACGTGACGCCACCTGTGTTGCCTGGATTTTCCGGTACGGCGAATCCTTACTCGCCCCACCATCCCTCGATGCCATAGACGCGTCCGGGAAAGTGCCCCCGGCCTCCCTGAACCGTCACACAGGCTTCCCCTAGCCCGCCAGCACCTCGCTCAGCTTGCGGCTCATCTCAGTTACCTTGTACGGCTTCTGGATCACACCGGCCAACCCCTGACCCTGGAACTTCTGGGCGACCTCCTGCTCGTGATATCCGCTGGAGATCACCACCCGTACCCCGGGATCTATGCGCCTGAGCTCCTGGAAGGTCTGCTCGCCGTCCAGGGTCGGCATGGTAAGGTCCAGCAACACGCAGACGATGGTTTCCCGGTTTTCTGCATAGACCCGCAGCGCTTCCTGCCCGTCACACGCCGTCAGCACCTGGAAGCCGAGCGCCATGAGCATCTCCCGCCCGAGCTTGCGAATGGTCTCCTCGTCGTCCACCAACAGTACCGTCCCCCTCCCCTGCCAGAGCGTGGCCGGTGCCATGGTTACGGCAGGACGCTCCGCTTCCGCACCTTGTGCAACCGGGAGGAGCACGGTGAAGGTGGTCCCGCTTCCCGGCACGCTGCGCAGCTTGATCGCACCGTGGTGCCCGCGCACGATACCGAGAACGGCAGCCATGCCGAGGCCGCGGCCGGTGAACTTGGTGGTGAAAAAGGGGTCGAAGATCTTGGAGACGATCTCGGGCCTGATGCCGCACCCGCTGTCCGAGACGTCGATGCTCACGTAGGCTCCTTCCGGGAGCTGGTCATCGACACAGGAGTCGCCGAGATAGGCGCGGTCGCACTGCTTGAGCCCCGTTGCCACGACGATAAGACCGCGGTCCTCTCCGATGGCTTCGGAGGCGTTCAGGACCAGGTTCAGGATCACCTGGCGCAACTGCGTGGCGTCGCCGTTGACGGCGGGGAGCCGCTCGGCGAACTGGTAGCGCAACACGACCTTCTTGGAGATGGAGACCTCGAGCATGTGGGCCATCTCCTCGACGACGGAGTTCACCTCGAGCCGCTCGATCACGAAGCGCCCTTTTCCCGAGTAGGCGAGCATCTGCTTGGCCAGCTCGGCGGCGCGTCCGGCAGCCACCTCGATCTGGCGCAGGTTCTCCCGGGCCGGTGACTCGGCGGGGATGCGCATCTGGGCCAGGTCGGCATTGCCCAGCACCACCATGAGGATGTTGTTGAAGTCGTGGGCGATGCCGCCGGCCAGGACACCCAGGCTCTCCAGCTTCTGGACGTGGAGCATCTGGGCCTCGATCACCTTGTTCTCCTGCTCCAGCCGTTTCTTTTCGGAGATATCGATCCCGACGAACATCAGGTGGGGTTTTCCGGCGACATCGCAGCGGGACAGGAAGCAGTCCATAAGGACCCGCTTGTTGAACGAGGAGCGGATGGTGGCCTCGAGGTGTTGGGTCGGGCCGTGCTCCAGGACGGATTCGGCCACCCGGTCGAGGCCGACCGCCTGCCAGGAGGAGAGCTGGCGGAAACTCTGCCGGCAGAGTTCGTCGATACTGCCGCCGATCAGGGTTGCCGCCGCCTGGTTCGCCATGACACAGCGGCCGCTTTCCCCATCGTAGACCAAGATGGCGGCAGGCGATGCCTTCAGGAGGGACTCGGAGAAGGCGAGCGCCTGGTTGCGGGCATCCTCCGCAGCGCGCCGGGCGGTGATATCCTCGGTGACGCCGAGCACCCCGTAAACGGCGCCGCGCTCGTCGCACAGGGGAACCTTGGTCGTATCCATCCAGTGCACGCCACGGCCGGGTTGGGACATCCTTTCGACATGGTGGTACCGGGGGCGGCTTGTTTCCATGACCTCCCGGTCCGCCGCACGATACCCCTCAGACTCGGTCTCGCTCCAGGCGAGGTCGAAGTCGGTTTTGCCCAGCACCGCCTCCGGATTGGCCAGTCCGGCCAACTCGGCAAACCGCGCGTTGCACCCCAGGTAGACGCTGTGGCGATCCTTCCAGAACACCGACTGGGGGATGGTATCGATCACCTGCGCCAGCATGTTGCGTCCTTCCCGTAACCGCTGTTCGGCCAGTTCGCGTTCGCGCAACTCGTCGGTAAGCTGCTGGTTCGCCTGGTACAGCTCCGCCGTGCGTTGCACCACGCGGTGTTCGAGTTCCTGCTTCGATTGCAAGAGCGCCGCTTCGGCCTCGCGGTCCCGCACCCAGCGCTGGTAAACCAGCCGCGAGACCAGGACACTCGCCGCGAGAAAAAGCAGGACCAGCACGGAGAGCTTGAAAACATCGCGCCACCACTGCGCCAGGAAGTCTCTGGCGGCCAAGCCGACGATGATATAGAGGGGATGCTGGGCGACCTTGTGAAAGGTCACCATCTTGGCGACGTTGTCCCAACCGGTTGGGGTGTAGAAGGTCCCGGAGGCCTGGCCCGCGCTGACCAGCCGGTTCAGCTCCGGAGACATCACCCGTTTGCCGACGATGCTGCCGAAATCGCCCGACCAGGGGTGGCGCACGATGGTCCCCATGTCGGCGTCACGCAGGCTGATGCCGCCACCGATACCTATCTGCATGCTGGAGAAGATCTTCAGGATTTCTTCGAGGGGGAGCGTGCCACAGACGATGCCGGCAAAGGAGCCATCGGGGGCGGAGATGCGCCGGGCCAGGATGAGCGCCCACCTGCCGGTGAAGCGGCCTACCACCGGCTTGGAGATAACCAGACCCAGTTTGGGGTTGTCACGCAGCTGCTTGAAGTAGTCGCGGTCCGCGAGGCTGACATCGGGGGCGGCGTCCTCGGTCCCGTAGTGCACGACCCCGCGGGCATCGGCCGCCCGCATGCTCCCCATCTCGGCAAGGCGCCCCTTTTGACGCACCATGAAGGCGTTCAGGCTGGCGGCGTCCAGCCCACCCTGGGCGCGCTGCCGGTAGATCTCGTCGATGACGGAGAGCACGGCGAGATCGGCCTGGTCGATGAGACGCGCGAGGCTCGATTCCAGGGCCAGGGAGAGGTTCTGGGTCTGCACCGCGACACGCTCGCAGTACTGGGCCCGACTTTGCTGCAGCGAAAAGGCGGCCAGGGCGACCACGCACAGGTCGACGAGCAGTACCAGCGCAACCAGGCGGTACCGAAATCTTTTGGTGCTTCTCTTGTCCAATATATCCGGCATCATCGCGTGGTGCGGGTCCTCGTTAAAAGGCCTCAGCGGGGTGGATCACAGGCAGTATTGCCGCGCGAAAAGAGTTCCGGGCTCCTCATCGGCGCGGCCAGAATCATCGTAAGGAATGGTGGGCACCCAAGCGATCGGGCGCCGCCAGCGATTACCGGAACAGGCATCGGCACCCTGGCCGAACACCTGAGGGGTGGCAGGCCGAACGGGGCCTAAGCTATCTTGCCGTAGAGGCTTTCGCTGCTTTGGAAGGCGCGCTGCACGCGGGTCAGGAGACCGATCTCTTTCACCGGCTTCAGGACGAAGTCGAAGAACCCCTTCTCCAGGGCCTCCTTCTCTTCATCCGGAGTGGCAGCTGCAGTCATCAGGATGACCGGCATGAAGCGGAATTCGGGGATATTGCGGATGGCGAACAGGAACTCGTACCCGCCCAACTTGGGCATGACCTTGTCGGTGATGACCAGCTTCGGTTTCAAGGTGAAGATTTTGCTGAAGGCATCCATGCCGTCGACGGCGGTCTCCACCGTGTACCCCTTGCGGGACAGAGTCTTGGCCACCATCTCGCGTACCAGGAGATCGTCCTCCACCAGCAGGATGGTTTTCAGGTTCGGCTCACCCATCACCTGCCCCAGGTAGTGACGGGCGATGGCCCGGTTGATCTCCGAGCGGGTCGCAACGTAGAGGATGATCTTCAGGTTGTTCTGGGCGGCGATTTCCTGCAGGGCCCCGTCGATGGTCGGATCGGCTACCGCAACAGCCAGCCGGTCGCCATCCATCTTGAGCGGGAAGATGGTGTTCTTGACGGCGATTTCCAGGGAGATGAGACGCAGCAGGTTGGCGGGATAGGAGAACTTGGCGAAGTCGGCGATCTTGCGGCAGCGGTACTGGGTGGCGAGCGCCTCGGCCAGTTCGTCGGGGGTGATCAACCCGATAACCTCGAGGAGTTCGCCCAGGCGGATGCTCTTCTGCCGGGCGTGTGCGATCAGGCGCTGCACCGAAACCTCGGTGAGCAGGCCGCGCTCCACGAAGATCTGTCCCAGCGGTTTGCGCGGTTGCCCCTGGTTCGCTACGGAAATGGTGGTAATTTCGGCGCTCATGCCTCTCTCCTGCTGCAACCCGGCCGCCTCACTGCGCCGGCTACCAGACGCATCGGCAGAAAACGAAAATAATGAACCGACAAATTCCTGACGCGGCGATTTTTTATAATGAGAGGGATCGCGACGCAAGTCAAGCAAATTGCTGATCACAGGTAAGACAGACGCAGGATGTCAGGAAACACGATTCATTTCGGGTATCACGAGGTGATCGGGGCATCGGGGAGTTCGTTCCGGTCATCGGACCGGCGCGGGAAGTGCTGAGCAAGCTGCTCTCCGCAAGCGGTCACCACGGTGCAGAGGCTTTCCGCAGCGCGCCCGTCCCGGATGCCGCTCGCCAGTTGGTCGGCAAGGCTTTGCCAGGAACCGGGGGGAATCTTGCGGTCGATGCCGCGGTCACCGAGTATCCAGACCTTGTGTTCCAGAAGGGAGATGAAGATGAGGATGCCGGTCTCCTCGCGGGTCCGGTAGAGTCCGTGCTCGTAGAAGGCCCGCAGAGCCCGCTCGCGCACCGCCTCTTGCTGCCGGCGACCTCCCACAAAGGAGAGCTTCAGCCGTGGCGCCAGGCGGAACACCCCCAGCATGGGGAAGAACAGCAGACAGACCACCGGGATGTAGGTCCAGATGGTGACGTGGTGCGTCCAGACGCTGATGGCGATGGCGACAAAACCGGAGAGCAGCAGCGCCCCCAAGAACTCCGCCTCGCGGTAGCGGTCGCTTTCCTGCACCACCATGGTGGCGATCTCGCCGGAGGAGTGCGACTCGGCACGTGCCACCGCCTGCTCGATCCGCTTCATTTCCTCGTCGCTGAAAAAGGGAGTCTGTGCCGCTGCCATGGCGCCTCCTACCAGTCGCCGGAGGCGCCGCCGCCCCCGAAGCTGCCGCCCCCGCCGGAGAACCCTCCGCCGCCGCCACCGAAACCGCCACCGAAACCGCCCCCGAACCCGCCACCGCCGAAGCCGCCGAAGAAGGGGCCGCCGAAACCGCCCCTGCCACCGGTACCGAAGAGGAAGGAGAGGAAGAGCCCGGCAAAGAAGCCGAGGGCTGCCAGGCCGGCCAGGGCCAGGAGGGGCAATCCCGCAAAGGAGAGCAAGGCGGCCATGGGGAGCCCGATGGCCCCGGCGAGCCCGCCGAGTAGCCGCGAGATCCCGCCCAGGAAGACGCTGGCGACCAGGACGAACACGAGCAGGGTGAAGATGGGGTTCGCCCCACGCTTGCCGTGGCGCAGATCGCGGGGCTGCTCGGCCTGGTACTCGCCGCGCACGGTGGCCATGATGGCATGCACGCCGGCCAGCGTACCCCCGTCGAAGTCGCCCCGTTTGAAGGCGGGGGAGATCTCGTTGCGCACGATGCGTCCCGAGACGAGGTCGGTGAGTTTCCCCTCCAGTCCCCGCCCCACTTCGATGCGTACCTTGCGTTCCTGGGCCGCTACCAACAGCAGGGCACCGTTATCCTTCCCCTTCTGACCGATCTGCCACTGTTCCACTACCTTGATGGAGTACTCCTCCAGGTTCTCCCCTTGTAGCGAGGGAATGGTGAGCACCACGATCTGGGTGGAATCGGAGGACTCGAAGGCGCTGAGTTCCTGTTCCAGTTGGGTGGTGGCCTGGGGCGACAGCAGTTGCGCGTAGTCGTTCACGTGGGCGCGCAGCTGCGGCACCTGCGCCGCCTGAACCGGCAGCACCAGGAGCAGCAGGACTATGGGGAGGAGCAGAAACTTCCTCATGACGGATCCTTTAACGGCCGTTCTACGTGGTAAGTTGGCAGGTTGCATCCGGCTTTTTACCGTGATTTCCGCGTCATCCGGGTCTAAAAGCTTAGAGGCGGCACGCTGAAAAGGCCGGAAACCCAAGCAAAAAATCCGGGTTGTGTATTAACCGAGGCTTTGTGCCGTACCCGGTTTATTTGCCTTGGTTTCCGCGTCATCCGCGTGCCAGATTGTTTCTGTTGGTTTAGAACTTCACCTTCGGCGCCTGCTTGGCACCCTCTTCCGCCTTGAACGGCTCTTTGCGCGACAGGTGCAAGAGCAGTGAGTTGGTGAGCGAGTTCGGGAAGGTCCGGATGCTCACGTTGAAGTCCTGGACCGCCTGGTTGTAACGCACCCGCGCCACGTTGATCCGGTTCTCGGTCCCCTCCAGCTGGTTTTGCAGATCCATGAAGTTCTGGTTGGCCTTCAGGTCCGGATAGCGTTCCACGACGACCATGAGCCGGGAGAGCGCCCCGGATAGTTGGGACTGGGCCTGCTGGAACTGCTGCAAGGCCTGCGGGCTGTTGATGGCGTCCTTGCCGGCCTGGACGGAGCCGACCTTGGCACGGGCCTCGGTCACCGCGGTCAGCGTCTCCTGCTCGTGCTTGGCATACCCCTTCACCACCTCGACGAGGTTGGGAATCAGATCGGCACGGCGCTGGTAGGCAGCCTCGACATCCCCCCACGAAGCCAACACCGCTTCTTCCTTGGCCTGCATGGTGTTGTATCCGCAGCCGGAAATGCCGACCGCCAGGAATATTCCGAGCATAAGTCCTGCAACTTTTCTGGTCAGATTGATCATCGGTTTCCCTCCTGATAGTTCACGACTGAGCTAATGATAATCATGCTAACGCCCAATGTCATCCCCTTAGTCCTACAAATCGTCAAACTTCAGAAGAAATAGTTGGAACGATCAGCCAGTGACCGGTAGGCCAGGAGAAAAAGTGCGGCGTTCCAGGACTGACGCACCATCCCCTGGGGCGTTCCCGTCTGTCCCTGCAGCCACTCGTTGAACTCCCAGTCGTTGAGGCGATTCACCTCGGCCAAACGCTCCAGTTCCAGCCAGGCAAGCTTCTCGCGCCCCAGGCGCCCGAGCAGCATGACCCAGAAACCGCCCACGAAGGGCCAGATGCCGCCGTTGTGGTACTGCCAGGGGAGGTTTTGCCGGTGCCGCTGCATGTAGAGACGCCACAACGGGTGGCTCGGCTCGATGGGGAAGCCTACCACCCTGAGCGGATGCGGCTCGTTGACCTTGAGCGCCAGCAGCGCATTGACCGACCTCCCCGCCTCGGACGGCTCGCTCACCCGCACCAGGTGGGCAAGCACATTGCCAAAGACGTCGAGTTCCTCGCCCCAGCTGGAGAAGTTCACGAAGCTCAGGTAGAACGGGGTCGGTTTGCAGCGCTTGCGGATGTAGTGCATGAGCAGCCGGACCCGGCGCTGCTCGGGGACGGCGTTGCCGAAGGGGAGAAAGAGGAGGTTCAGGTAGTCGCGGGTCTGCTGCCTGGCAGGGAGGTCGTAGAGCCTTTTGACCCAGTACCAGAGGACCTTGGTGTAGAGTACGAAACCCGAGCGGGGCATGATGTCGGCCCAGTCGCTCGCCTCGTTTTGCTGCAAAAGATACCAGCGCTGGTGTTCCTGGCACCTGAGCCAGTCCAGCGCCTTGACGGCCTTGGGGGTGAGTTCGGGGCCGAGCCGACTCGGGTACATGCGCTCCACAACGTGCAGTGCGATGAGCCACCAGAGCGTCGCGTCGATACAGCCGGTGTACCAGAAATCCGCCTCGTCGAGATCCGGCTTCACGAACTTGGGGATCTGGCCGTTGTCGGCCTGGTGCCGGGCCAGTGTCAAAAGCCCTTCCCGCGCGCACTCGATCAGGTCCGGCTCGCCCGAGGCGGCCATCCCGAGCGCACAGATCGAGGCATCCCGACCGAAGATGCTGGTATAGGCGCGCCCGGCAGCCTTGGGGTTGGGCGCAGAGGCGAGCACCCCCTGGGGCGTTGCGTTGTCGCGCAGCACCCTCAGCGACCTGCGGTAACACTCTTCCAGCACCTCGCTGCTCATAGCCCCACCCACTCTTGGCCTCGCCATGCTCATCCACAACGGGACACTCTATCACAGAGGGGGAAGCTCGGCGAGCGCAGGGCCGCAGATCCTGCCGACACGGGAATCGATACGCGTTGAGCCAGGATTCCCTCGCCGCAAAAAGAAAAGGCAGCTGCTGCAAAGAGCACCTGCCTTGGATGGCATTGTATTACAACGAGAACTGAGTTTTCAGGCGCGACGGCCGCCCTTCTTTTTCTTGGCGGCGTTCGCCGACTTTCCGGTGGCGGTGCGGGAGGAGGCCGTCCTGGCGGTACGAGCGGCGGCGGTCTTGGCGGTGCGGGAGGCACGGCTCACGGCGGCACTGCGCACGCCGCGCCGGCCGCTGCGGGCCAGGATCCGGTCACTCTTGCAGGCGCGCTTGCCGCGTGCCAGGTGTTTGCCGCCCCGGCCGGACCAGGAGGCCGTCTTCACCAGGCGCGGCGTCGACTGCATGGCGCGGGTCACCTCGTGCAGCACGTCGGTGCTCAGGCTGGCCAGCTGGAGCGCGCCCCCCCCGCCGGCCCGATAGGTGGCGGCAGCCATCGTGGAGACGTCGCGGCGCAACTGGTTGAAGGCATGGGTGTTGTGGTAATCGATCCGGTTGGTCAGGAGGATCACGAAGAGGTCCTGCTTGGGATCGATCCAGATCGAGGAGCCGCTGTAGCCGGTGTGACCGAAGGAGCCCGCGGAAAAGAGGCTGCCGCGCGGTGCGGAGTACGGCGAGCTGATGTCCCAGCCCAGCCCGCGCAGGACCGCACCGTTGTTGGCGAGGTACGGCGAGGTCATCTGGGTCACTACCTGCTCGGAGAGGATGCGGCGCTCGTCCAGCATGCCGCCATTAAGCATCATCCGGGCGAATCTGGACAGGTCCAGGGCGGTGCTGAAGAGCCCCGCATGGCCGGCGACTCCGCCCAGCCGGCGTGCATTGGGATCCTGCACGTTACCGACTCCCCCGCCCCAGGTCGGCGCGATGCTGGCCGCGAGGGTCTTCGGGGGGAGGAACATGGTGTTGGTTGCGTTGAGCGGGCCGTAGATCTGCTCCTGGCAGAACTGGTTGAGCGGCTCGCCGGAGACCCGGTGTACCAGTTCGCCCAACAGGATGAAGTTGATGTCGGCGTAGTGGAACCGGCTGTTGGGGCGGGCGCGCAACTTCTGGGCCGCCGCCTTGTGGACGGCGCTCTCCATCGGCTGGTCCGGGCTCACCCCCACGTCGTCGAGACCGGAGGTGTGGGTGAGCAGGCTCAGCACGGTGAGCTCCTCGTGCCCTGGGTTGGCGAACTCGGGGAACCAGCGCGAGATGGGATCGGCAAGTGCGATTTTTCCCTGATCCAACAGTTTCATCACGGCCGGAGCGGTGGCGATCACCTTGGTGAGCGAGGCCAGGTCGAAGATGGTACGGTCGTCGATGGCAGGGGCTCCGGAGGCGCCGGAGATCCGGCCGCGTGCCACGCTGGAGAGGACGCCGCTGCGGTTGCCGACCAGGGCAACGCCGCCGTCGATGAGGCGATAGGCGATGGCGCGTTCCAGGAGCCGCTCGATGCTGAAAGGGAGGCTTCCGGCGGCAGGGGCGTCGCCACTCTTGCCAGCACCGGGAAGGCTGGAGTTGTCGAAATACAGGACGTCGGAGGCGCCGCCGGTGGCATTGCCCTCGGCTTCGGCGTCCGCCAGGGTTGGCACCCTGCTGCCGTCGATGGTGACCGAGACGGCCTCGTCGGTGTGATCGATGATGACGGCGCTGCCGGATTCGGTCCGCCCGTGGCTCAAGGAATGAGCCGGCACCGTACGATCCAGGGTGGCCACCTGTGCCGTGTCCGTTGCAGAGCCCGAGGCAAAGCAATAGGAGCCGACCAGCAACTGGCACAACACGAGAGTAATTGAAGTAAGGCGCACGAAGTACCTATGAGATTCGGAGAACAAACAGTGGTCGGAACCCTCGAACGAGGGATGGAAGCAGCGAAAAGAGTTGCAGCTAACGGTACGGCCAGTAACGTGACACTGGGGTAAGTATCGGCACCATACCGGAAAAGTGAAGAAGTTTCTGTGACCAGCATCACCAATAACGGCGAAGTGGCGTAGTCAGTAAGTGGGCGGGTTGACCTGTCGTGAAGCAGTCGACGGACAGCCGATCTGCCAAACGCCTCGTAGTGTAACGGAACTTCCCTTAAAAGTGCAAGCGAAGAAAACTAATGAAGTACCCGGTAGGTGCGGGAGAAGCGCGCAATTGCGCGCCCGCCGCCGAAACTCCGCAGGCTGGGCCCCGCCCTCCCCGCCGGGAAAAAACCGTGAGGAGGCAACCCGGCAGCCGGTGCCCCCGCAAGGTGAGCCACCCCGTTGACGTTAGCATGTTTTAATATACCCTTAACCGGGGCCAACGAAGCGCTCCCGCCCTACCCGGCCATGGTAACCATCTTGCGGACCGCACGGTGCCGCCAACGGAAACAGACGTGAAAACAACCGACAAACATCTCGCCGTCAAGGGGATCGGGTACGCCACCGCGGCAAAGCTGATCACCTACCTCTTCTCCGCAGCATCCAGCGTGGTCCTGGGCAGGTGCCTGGTCGCGCACGATTACGGGATCGCCAGCTTCGCGTTCATGTTTGTGGCCTTCATGGAGAAGTTCGCTGACATCGGCATCGGCAGCGCCATCATCCAGCGCAACCGGCTCGACGACGAGATCATCGATACCGCCTTCACCCTCAAGTTCGTGATCGGCAGCGCGATCGCCCTGGTCACCATCTTTGCCTCGGGGGTCGTCGAATACCTGATGCCCAACGGCAACGCCTCCCGTGCCGTCCAGATGCTCGCCCTCTCCTTTTTGTTCAACAACATCTACTTCCTCCCCAACGCCCTCTTGAGCCGGGACATGGACTTCAAGAGGATCTCGCTGGCCGAAACCGGCGTCAACTTCGTCAACTCTGCGGTCGCCATCACCATGGCGCTGCTTGGTTTCGGCTACTGGAGCATCATCGTGGCCTACCTGGCCTCGAGCTTTTTGGGGGCGTTGGTGCAGAGTCTGATGAGGCCGGTACGGATCACCTTCCGGATGAACCTGGTCGTCGCGAAGGAGTTGGTGAACTTCGGGGGCTACCTTTTCCTCACCGGGCTCTTCGCCTTCCTCATTGCCAACCTGGCCAACTTCATCATCGGCTCGGTCAAGGGTGCCGCCGAGCTCGGCTACTTCACCATTGCCTTCACCTGGGGATCCATGATCTGTCTCATCATGTATTCCATCGTCCTCAGGGTGACCTTCCCGCTCATGTCGAAGCTGCAGAGCGACCTGGCGGAGCTGAAAAGCTCCTACCTGAAGACGGTCGAGTACTCGGGTCACGCCATCGTACTCGCCAACTGCGTGCTCTTCGTGGTCTCCCGGGAGTTCCTGGTCCTCGTGCTCGGTCACGGCAGCGGGAAATGGCTCCCCGCCCTGGCCGCGCTGAGGATCATCTGCGCCTACGGCATCATCCGCGGGCTTTTGGAACCGGTGGGGCAGGTTATGGTCGCGCTGGGGGCGACCCGGGTCCTCTTCAAGGCGAACCTGATAGCCTGCCTGGTCGGCTTGATCACCATCTATCCTGCGCTCAAGTATTTCGGCATCGAGGGGGTCGCCTGGTCGGTTACGGTTGCCTACCTCTCCCAGTACCTCACCTTCTACCGGTTCCTGAAGCTCAACCTGAAGATCGGCCCGGCCGAACTCTGGAGTGCGGTAAAACCCTCCTTCGTGGCCGCAGTACCGGTGTTCCTCCTGTTCCTCGCCTTCTCGGGCAGCTACGCTTCCACCATCCCCCTTTTGGCGGGGAAGGCGCTGCTCGCGGTGGTCATCTACCTGGTGACGCTCGGGCTGGTTACCCGCTGGGAGATCCTCCAGGTGGTGCGGGAATACCTGGTGGAACGAAAAAAGCTCAGCCAACCTACCTGAGCCCCCGGCTCCCCGATACAAAAAAAGGGCGGCCCCGTTATGGGCCGCCCTTCTCGTTGTTACGGCGAGGTCACTACCTCAAGCCGCCCCTACTTCTTCATCGCAGGGAGGTCATGCACGTCGAGGTGGCAGGTGAGGCATTTCGGGAAGCGATCCAGGATGTTCTTCGGATGCGGAGCCTTGTGGCACTCGGTGCACTGCGGGATGTAGCCGTGCTTGTCCTTGTGGCAGGTAGCGCAGTTCACCTTGGCGTGGCGGCTCGGCGTCGCTTTCCACTTGTTGAAGATCTGGGTGTGGCAGGAACCGCAGGTCGCTGCCGGCTCGTTGCTCTGGTAGGTGACCTGTTTCGGGCGGTGCACCGGGTGGCACTTCAAGCAGGTGGAGTACTCCTGGCCCTGGTAGTGCGGCTTGTGGCACTCGGCGCAGGACGGCTTGTAGCCGTGCTTGGTGTGGTGGCACTTGTCGCAGGAGAAGGTGCCGTGCTTGCTCGGGAACTTGACGAGCTCGTCCTTCTGAGCCGCATGGCAGGTGGCGCAGGAGTTGGTCAGGCGCGGGGTGGTCACCACGACGCGCGGGGTGTGCGGGTTGGTGTGGCAGGAGGAGCAGTCCTTGTTGGCCGGGCCGTGGATGTCCGTGTGGCAGGAGGCGCACTTGGGCATCAGCTCGTCGTAGTTCCCCTTCTTCGGGTTGTAGGCGTGGAATGCCTTGTGGCAGTCCTGGCAGGCGAAACGGTGCTTGCCCCCCTTCTCCTTCAGGTTTCCGAACTGGGCATTGTGGCACTGGGCGCACTGCGCAGCGGTGAGCGGAGCCGGAGCCGTCGCGTACATCTCGGTATTCACCGGGATATCGACCGTGGCAACCTTGGCCGCAAAGGACGTGGCAGCAACCAGCATCAGGGCCACCACTAACAGGGACAGACGCCCCAGCGCGAGACACTCTTTCTTCTTCATCTCTCCTCCAGGTTAATGACAGAATTCATTGCAACTCGATCGACCTTAATACTACCTAACCCAAGCTTCTGTCAAGAGAGATGTGTAAACTTAGAGACGATTCAGGTCTTCGTGTGGTTCGTCGGAGGGATTGATGTGGATCATCACGTCCCCCACGTTCAGGAAGCGCTCGAAGATGCGCTCTTTGACGCGGGTGGCGATGTCGTGGGAACGCCTCACGGTCATCTCGGGATCCATGTCGAGCTTCAGATCGACGATGAGGAACTGTCCGGAACGCCGCGCCCTGATCTCGTGCACCCGGTCCACCCCCTCGGTCGCCGCGGCGAGTGCGGCGATCTCGGCCACCTCTTCGGTCGCAGGTTGGCCGTCCATCAGTTCGTGCGCCGAAATCTTGAAGCCCTGGAAACCGATGTGGAGGATGAAGAACGAGGTGAGCCCGGCGGCGATGGGGTCCATGATCCCGATGCCGAAGAAGGCGCACCCAACCCCCACCAGGGTGGCGATGGAGGTGAGGGCGTCCTTGCGGTGGTCCTTGGCGATGGCGAGCAGCGCGGGACTCCCCAGGGCACCCCCGACCCGTATGGAGTAGCGGTAGAGCCCCTCCTTGATCACGATGGTCAGGGCGGCGGCGAGGACCGCCATGAACCGGGGGGGCTGGTACTCGGCGTGCAGGATGGTGTCGGCCGCTCCGTAGAGAATCCAGAGGCCGGTAGCGCAGATGATGACCGCGACGAATACCGCCGCGAGGCTCTCCACCTTGCCGTGCCCGTAGGGGTGATCGGCGTCGAACGGTTTGCGCCCCATCTTGAGGGCGATCAGGGTGAGCAGGATCCCGACGAAGTCGCAGGCGCTCTCCACCCCGTCGGCGAAGACCGCCTCGGAATTCCCGAAGTGGCCCGCGGCAAGCTTTAACACCATGAGCCAGGCGTTGATCCAGAAGCCGATCTTGATGACCCGGTCCGCCCTATTGAAACGCTCCCCTCTCTGCACGAATTTATCCCTCCAGGCGCAGGTCCTTGATCGTGAGCTGCAGCGAGCTCTTCCCGTTCCACACGTTGATCCCCGGCGTGCACAAGAGATCCACCCGTCCCCCGGCGACCTCTTTTTCGGCAAGGCCGAAGCCGATGGCGTCGAAGCTCCGTCCGCCCAGGCTGATCTGGAGCTTCAGGTGTCCCCCCTTGAGCACCCGGCTCGAGGTGACCGTGGCCCCCTTGAGCAGGAAGAGCGGCTCCGGGTTTCCCATGCCGAAGGGCTTCATCCGGTCCACCTCCTCGACCAGCGCCTCGCTGACATCGGCGGCACGGAGCTCCGCATCGTAGGCGAGAGAGGGGGTCAGGGCATCCGCGTCGAGTACGCTCGAGGCCGCCTCGTCGAACTTGAGGGCGAAGCGCTCCAGCTCTTCCTCGAGGATGGAGAGCCCGGCGGCGTGACTGTGGCCGCCAAAACGCACGAGATGATCGGCACAGCCCTTGATGGCGTCGAGCAGGTGGAACTTCGAGATGCTGCGCCCCGAGCCGCGCCCGTTGCCGTCCTCGAAGGCGAACAGGATGACCGGGCGGTGGAAGAGCTCGACGATGCGCGAGGCGACGATCCCGATCACCCCGGGGTGCCAGAGCTGCGACCCGAGGACGATACTTTTGCGCCCCCGGCAGGCCCCCTCTTCCAGCATGGCGCGGGCTTCCTCAAGCGTCGCCCGCTCCAGTGCCTGGCGCTCCGCATTGGCGTCGTCGAGCTCGCGGGCGATCTGGCGGGCCCGGTCGGGGTCGGAGGTAAGCAGCAGTTCGAGCCCGAGCGCGGCATCTTCCAGCCGGCCCGCCGCGTTGATGCGCGGAGCCAGCCGGAAGCCGACCGCACCGCAGCCGACCTCGCCGGTCACCCCGGCAACATCCTTCAGCGCGTCGATGCCGGGACGTTTCGAGGAGCTGAGCTGCTTCAGGCCATAGCTTGCCAGGACCCGGTTCACCCCCAGGAGGGGGACCACGTCGGCGATGGTGCCGAGGGCCACCAGGTCGAGGTAGTCGCGCAAGTCGGGCTCGGGGGTGGGGAGGCGCCCCTCGGCGCGCAGCCGGGACCTGAGGGCGATCAGCAGGTGGAAGGCCACGCCGACCCCGGCGAGCGACTTGAAGGGGTAGCGGCAGCCGGGCAAGAGCGGGTTTATGATGGCGCAGGCGTCGGGGAGTTCCTCGGGGGGCGAGTGGTGGTCGGTGACGATGAGGTCGAGCCCCAGCTCCCGGCAAAGGCGCGCCTCGGCCACGGCGGTGATGCCGCAGTCGACGGTGATGAGGACCGCCGCACCGCGCTCCAGGGCGGCCTGGACCCCCTGCTCGGAGAGCCCGTACCCTTCGGTGAGCCGCTTCGGGATATAGTGGCAGCAGTCGAGACCGATGGCCCGGAAAAAGGAGATGAGGAGCGCCGTCGAGGTGACGCCGTCCACGTCGTAGTCGCCGTGCACGCAGACCCGCTCGCCGCGCGTAAGGGCAAGAAAGAGCCGCTCGACGCTTTCCGGAATGCCGCTTAGCAGCAGCGGGTCGTGCAGGCTGGCAAGGGTGGGGTTCAGGTAGTTGTGGGCGGCAGCGGGGTCGTCCAGGCCGCGGTTCGCGATGAGCCGGGCGGTAAGGGGCGCGATGCCCGCCTGGCAGAGCGCCTGAAGGGCAGTAGGTTCCGCGCGGCGCTCGCGCCAGGTGCGTTCGGTGACAGGTTGCATCAAGCCCTCGACATCATTTGGAAAGTAAGGCAACGAGGCCCCTAACGGCCGGGCCCGGAGCAAATAATACCACCTCGGGCCCAAGTTCCTAAGGGAAAAGTGGTTTCCGCACCGCCCGCTTGCGCCACAAAAAAAGAGAACCCGCCAAAGCGGGTTCTCCAGGTCACTGCGTGTATCCCTGACGGCTTGCTGCCTCGCAGCTATTTCCCCTTGGGCATGGAGGCGAGGTCCGACTTGATCTGCTGTGCGGTCGGGCTGGTGGAATCGAACTGGAGATACTTGGTCCAGATCTCCCGCGCCTTATCCAGCTGTTTCAGATCCTGGAAGTAAACGACCCCCAGGTTGTAGAGGCTCTGCAGGTGCTTGGGATCGATCTGCTGGGCCTTCTCGAAGTTGGCGATCGCCTTGTCGTACCAGCCGACCTTGCGGTACATGATCCCCTGGTCGGTAAGCACGTTCACGTTGCGCGGCTCGAGCTCGATCACCTTGGTGTAGGCGTTGATCGCCTTCTGGGCCTGGTCGGTATCGAAGTAGTCGTTACCGAGCTGGGTCCAGACCTGGGCGTTCTTGGGATCGCGGGCCACGATCTTCTCGGCCTCCGCGATGCGCCGCTGGTAGTCGGTCGGGGTACCGGCACCCTGCGGTACGGCGACGTTGGCGGGCAGTTCTTTGTTGCCGGCGATATTGAAGATCAGGTATCCGCCCAGCAGACCCACGATCAGTGCAACCACTACGGTGAGGACATTCTCCTTGCTCAAATTGAAGCCTCCTTTATGCCTTTACTTCAGCAGGAATTTTTTCCCAGAGAGCCACGATGGGGCTCGCGACGAAGATCGAGGAGTAGGTACCGACCACCACGCCGACCACGAGGGCGAAGGCGAAATCGTGGATCACCTCGCCGCCGAAGGCGTACAGCGAGCAGGAGGCGAGGAAGGTGGTGAGCGAGGTCACGATGGTACGCGAAAGCACCTCGTTGATGGAACGGTTGAAGATCGGGATGACCGGATCCTTCAGGCTCTTGTGCAGGTTCTCCCTGATACGGTCGAAGACGACGACGGTATCGGTGAGCGAGTAACCGGCAATGGTGAGCACGGCGGTGACCAGCAAGAGGTTCACCTCCTTGTGCATCACGTAGAAGACCGCGATGATCGCCAGCACGTCGTGCAGGGTGGCGAGCACCGCCCCCACGCCGAACTTGAAGTCGAAGCGCCAGGCGATGTAGAGCACGATCCCCAGGAGCGAGAGGGCAACCGCCATCAGGGTATCGCTCTTCAGCTTTTCACCGATGGAGGGACCGATCTCGGTGGAGCTTTCCACCACGAAGGGGTTGGAGGCGAACTCTTTCTTCAGGGCCTCCTGGACGTGGTCGGCGACCTTCTCGGAGCCGGTGGAGCTTTTGCGCATCTTGATCAACAGCTTGTTGCCGTCCTTGATCTCCTGCAGGTCGACTTCCTTGATCCCCTCGCGGGCCAGCGCGTCGCGCGCCGCCTGGGTGGTGACTGGCTGGTTGAACTTGAGCTGCATCGAGGTACCGCCGGAGAAGTCGATTCCCAGGTTGGCGGCGCCGCGGCTGATCTGGACGATGCCGATGATCCCGATGATGGCTATGATGCCGGAGATGATGAACGAGAGCTTCCTCATCCCGATGAAATCTATGTTGGTTTTTCCCAGAAGTTCCATTGTCTCCCCCCTCCCTTAAATGCTGAGTCTCTTCACGTGGACGCGATCAAGGAAGGCATCGAAGAGCACCCTCGTAGCCAACAGCGACGTGAACAGGTTGATGATGATACCAAGGCTCAAGGAGACGGCGAAGCCCTTGACCGGACCGGTGCCGAACTGGAACAGCACGGCCGCGGTGATGAGCGCCGTCACGTGCGAGTCCATGATGGTCAAAAACGCCTTGTCGTAGCCGGCGTCCAGTGCGGCGTGCGGTGTCTTGCCGAGTCTCAGCTCCTCGCGGATCCTCTCGAAGATGAGCACGTTGGAGTCGACGGACATACCGACCAGGAGGACGATAGCGGCGATGCCGGGGAGGGTAAGGGTTGCGCCGAGGGCAGCCAGGGCACCCATCAGGTAGACGATGTTCAGCACCATGCCGAGGTTCGCCACCATGCCGGAGAGCTTGTAGTAGATCGCCATGAAGATGACGACCAGCACCACGCCGATGAGACCGGCCACGAGACCCTTCTTGATGGAATCGGCACCCAGGGAAGGACCGACGGTGACGTTCTGCAGGATCTTGACCGGAGCCGGCAGCGATCCGGCACGCAGTACGATGGCGAGGTCAGAGGACTCCTTCTCGGTGAAGGAACCGGAGATCTGGGCCGAACCGCCCGAGATCCTCTCCCGGATCACCGGGGCGGAGTAGACGTTGCTGTCCAGGACGATGGCGAAGCGCTTGCCGACGTTGGCGGCGGTCACCTGGTCGAAGAGACGGGCGCCGGTCGAGTTGAACTCGATGGCGACGTAGGGCTGGTTGTACTGGGAGTCGATGCGCACCTGGGCGTCGGTCAAAAGATCGCCGGTGATCATCGCCTTCTTCTTGGTGACGATCGGGGTCTCGGAGACGGCGCCGGTCTGCGGGTCGGTGCGCTTCTCGAAGAGCAGCTCGTCGTCCTCGGGGATGTTGCCGGCGCTCGCGGTGGCGGCGTTCACGTTCTCGTCCACCAGCTTGAACTCGAGTCGGGCGGTCTTGCCGATCAACTCGATGGCGCGCTTGGGATCCTTGATGCCGGGGAGCTGCACCACGATGTGGTTGATCCCCTCGCGGGCGATGATCGGCTCGGAGACGCCGAACTGGTCGATCCTGTTGCGGATGGTCTCCAGGGCCTGGGCGACGGCGCGGTCCTTACGCACCTGGGCCTCTTTCTCGTTGACCCTCAGCTGCAGGTTCACGAAGCCACCCTCGTCGAACAGCGGGAGGGTCTCGAGGTCCGGGTACTTCTTCTTGACCAGCTTGACCACCTCGTCGGCCGAGGAGCGATCGTACAGGGTGAGCTGCACCTTGTCGCCACCCAGCTTGCCGATCTTCTTGAAGCGCAGGTTCTTCTGGGTAAGCGAGTCCTCAAGATCGGTGGCGATCAGGTCCAGCGAACCTTCCACGGCCTTCTGGGTCTCTACCTCCATCACCAGATGAGTACCCCCCTGAAGGTCGAGACCCAGGTGGATCTTGTCCTTGGGAAGCACACCGCCCCACCAGGAGGGGAGCGACGAAACCAGCGTCGGCGTCAGGTAGACCGCCGAGGCGACAATGAACAGTATAATCAGTGTGATGCGCCAGGTATAACCCTTGCTCATAAGAAGCTCCTTTTCAGGGATAAAAAATCGAAACTAGTCCTGCTTTACCGAGGCGATGAACCCCTTGTTGTACTTGACGTTGACACCAGGTGCGATCTCCAGGGTCACCGACTGGTCGTCAATGGAGGTGATCTTGCCGTGCATGCCGCCGGCGGTCACGACCTGGTCCCCCTTCTTGAGGGCCTCGAGCAGGGCGCGGTGCTCCTTCGCCTTTTTCTGCTGGGGGCGGATGAGCAGGAAGTAAAAGATGGCGAACATCAAGATGAGGGGGATCATCCCCTGGAACTGGGCCATCATGCCACCGCCGGCAGCACCGGCTGCGGGGGCCCCTTCTGCAAACGCCAAACTGAACATGGTGTTACCTCCTGTTGTGGTTTCCCTGATATTGCATGTAAAGCTCTATCGCGATCCGGCTTGCAGCTGCCGGTTTGCGTTTTCAGGTGCTGTCGCGGGCAAAGACGTCCGCCCTACCCCGTCCCTACCCCTTTGAGAATACCGGCTCCGCCATCGCCCGCCGGGCGTAGAACTCCTTGCGGAACTGGGCGAAGCGCCCCTCGGCGATGGCCCGCCGCACCTCACCCATCAGGTTCAGGTAAAAGTGCAGGTTGTGCCAGGTGTTCAGCCGGGATGCCAGGATCTCCTGGCTGCGGTACAGGTGCCGCAGGTACGCCCGCGAGTAGTTGCGGCAGACGTAGCAGTCGCAGGCCGGGTCGATCGGCCCCTCGTCCTCGGCGAAGATCGCGGACTTGATGTTGATCCTGCCGGTCGAGGTGAAGAGCGCGCCGTTACGGGCGTTCCGGGTCGGCATCACGCAGTCGAACATGTCGAAGCCGGCGTTTATCCCTTCGATGAGATCCTCGGGGGCCCCGATCCCCATGATGTAACGCGGGCTGCTCTCGGGGAGGATGTCGGAGCAGGCCTGCATCATGTCGTACATGATCTCGCGTTCCTCGCCCACGGAGAGCCCACCGAGCGCGTAGCCGTCGAAGCCGATGTCGATGATCTGCCGGGCACTCTCGCGCCGGAGTTCGGGATGCATCCCCCCCTGCACGATGCCGAAGAGCGCCTGGTCCGGGCGGCGGTGCGCCTCCTTGCAGCGCCTGGCCCACCGAGTGGTGAGCTCGAGCGACTTCTTCACGTAGTCGTACTCGGCGGGGTACGGCGGGCACTCGTCGAAGCACATGGCGATGTCCGAGCCGAGCGCCTCCTGGATGGCCACCGAGACCTCGGGGGAGATGAAGTGCTTGGAGCCGTCGATGTGGGAGCGGAACTGCACCCCCTCTTCGCTTATCTTGCGCAACTCCCCCAGGGAGAAGACCTGAAACCCGCCCGAGTCGGTGAGGATGGGCCGGTCCCAGTGCATGAAGCGGTGCAGCCCTCCAAGACGTGCCACCAGGTCATGCCCCGGGCGCAGGTAGAGGTGGTAGGTGTTCGCCAGGATGATCTGGGAGCCTACCTCGACCAGTTCCTCCGGGGTCATCGCCTTCACCGTCGCCTGGGTGCCGACCGGCATGAAGATCGGGGTCTCGATCTTGCCGTGCGTGGTTGTCAGAGAACCTAACCGGGCTTGGGATCCCGGATCTTTCGCGATAAGTTCGAACGTGAGAGCTGCCAAACACACTTCCCGTGCTGCGTAGTTGTTGGTAACACCGAGCTGCCGTTTCTGGCGGCACAGGGCCGCACTATATAACGGGCGGCTCACACAGTGTCAATGCTGTAGACATAATTGATTCGCGCCAGGCCGCGCCGTGCCCTCACCTGTCGTTTCAGGACTCCGGCTCCATCGGCCGTTAAGCTACCTTCTTGTCAGCCGATGAACATGGCGTCGCCGTAGCTGAAGAACCGGAAGCGGCGCTGAACCGCCTCGCGGTAGGCTTCGAGCATCCGTTCCTTGCCGGCAAAGGCGCACACTAACATAAACAGGGTCGATTTGGGGAGATGAAAATTCGTTATCAGTGCATCGACCACCCGGAAACGGTAACCGGGGAGGATAAAGATATCCGCCTCGCGCTCCCCCGCCGCAAGCTCTCCCGAGGCCGCGGCATGCTCCAGGGCCCTCAAAGCGGTGGTCCCCAGGGCGATGACCCGCCCCCCCTGCTCCCGGGTGCGCCGGATCGCCTCGGCGGTCTGTTCCGGGATACGGTACCACTCGCGGTGCATGGTGTGCTGCGAGAGGTCCTCGACCCGGACCGGCATGAAGGTTCCAAGCCCCACGTGCAGGGTGAGCGACTCGATCCCGGCCCCGGCGGCACGGATCTCCTCAAGAAGCCCGGGGGTGAAGTGCAGCCCAGCGGTAGGGGCCGCCACGGCACCTTTCTCCCGGGCGAACACCGTCTGGTATCGCTCGCGGTCCTCGCCCTGCGGTTCGCGCTTGATGTAGGGGGGGAGCGGCAGGCGCCCCACCTGGTCGAGCCAGCCCCAGAAGTCCTGGTGGCCGGTGAACTGGACCCGCCATTCGCCGTCGCCACGCTCCAGGACGGTCGCCAGCACCCCCTCCTCCATCAGGATCCGGCAGCCGGCGCCGGGGCTCTTGGAGGCCTTCACCAGGCAGCTCCAGGTTTCCCCGTCCCCCGGCACCCGGCGCACCAGGAAGATCTCCACGGCCCCTCCGGTCTCCTTGCGACCGAAGAGCCGGGCCGGGATGACCCGGGTATCGTTGACGACCAAAAGGTCCCCCGGGCGGATCAGGGAGGCAATGCCCGCGATCCCCAACTCGCTCAGGGCGCCGCTCACGCGGTCCAGGGCCAAAAGCCGCGAGGCGTCGCGGCGCTCCGCCGGATGCTGGGCGATGAGCTCGGGGGGAAGTTCGTAGTCGAAATCGGAAAGCAGCATGGTCAGCGAGCGTCCCCTTTGCTGAGCGTCACGCCGGGGTAGTAGTAGGAGAGGATCTCGCGATAGCTGAAGCCGTCACCGGCGCGCTGCTTGGCGCCCCACTGACACAGGCCGACTCCGTGACCGCTCCCTACCCCGCTCACCACGACGTCGTCACCGAAGCTCCTGATCTCGAAATTGGTGCTCTTCACCGCGCCGTAGCCAAGCGCCTTGCGGAAGGCTACCCCCGGTACCGCGATGCGCCCCCGCGCCGCGTAGACCGCCACGTCCTGGACCCGGCCGCTGTCGTTGCGGCTGCCGACCCGCAGCTCCTTGAGTCCGGCTACCTGGAAACCGGCCGCACGTAAAGCCCCCTCGACCTTTTTCAGGGTCAGGTTGAGCTCCCAGCGCACCGGGTTGGCCTGTTGGCAGTATTGGCAGGGAACGCCGCGCAGGTAGGGGATCGAAAGACCCCAGACCCGCTCCGAGGACTCGGTGTGGCCGGCGCAATTGGAGTGGTAGAAGGCCTGGATCACCTTCCCGTCGTAGGTCAAAAGTTCACCGGCGGTTTCCGCGACCCCGCGGGCCGCCCGGCTGTCCTCGAGGTCGCACCCTTCGTAGACCTGGTCCATCACGGTCGATTCGAGCTGGTACGGGGCGCCCCGGCGGGCCTGTTTCTGGTACACGGCATAGGTGCGGGCGATCACCGCCTGGGCCTTGATCGCCTCCATGGGCCATGCCGAAGAGATCTCGCAGTTGATGAGTCCCACCAGGTACTCTTCCAGGGGGAGTTCGTTCACCACCAAAAGACCGCGCTCGCCCGGGGTCACCTCGAGAAGGCCACGGTACCCCTTGCCGTTCACGGTGACCCGCGCCGGCGCCGAGGCGATGAGCCCCGGAAGACTCCTGCCGTTGACCAGGATGCCGTCCCGGACCCGCTTCACTTCGAGGGGCATCTCGAGCCTGAGCGGATACCCCTTGGTGTCGGTCAAAAGGATCCCGGTGCCGTCGATGCGCAGGGTCTCGGCGCCCTTAACCAGGGCGACCCTGATAGTCTCAGGACGCAGCGCCGCTGAACTTACCGCAGCGACCAGACACATAACCACTATGAGTAACAACCTGAAACAGTTCATCGATCCCGCGAGCACCAGTTCCCTTCCCTAAAGCCTCAACTATAAACCATGGAACACCGTGCAAAGTCAATAATTTTATCATTCTAACTTCGCGCAAATCCGTGTATTATTGGCAAGTCTATTGCTTCAGCTCTCATTAGAATATCGCCGACTGCCACTGCGCACACCCCCGAATCGGGGCCCGCTGCGGCATAAAACCCACGCCACAGCGTGACGGCGGCCACCACCGTTCTCTGGGTTGCTGTCAAATGGCGGAGCGAGCGCCCGCCAGGCTCCGCCATTGCGCAGAAGCCTCTGGCCAAATCACGTACATCTTCGCCCCGGAAGGTCTATGCTTAATTCGCTGAAAATAAAAATCCTCACCCTGGTCACCCTGATCATGATGCTGATCATCGGCACCGTCGCCTTCCTGAACTTCCGCCACCAGAAGGAAATGCTGCACGAGATCGCCAACCGCAACACCCAGGTGCTCATCGAGACCATCAAGAGCTCCATCGGCAACGCCATGCTTTCCGGCCATGCCGAGGAGATCGGCAGCGTCTTCGCCCGCATCCGGACCCGGGAATTCGTGAAGTCACTGCGCATCCTGGACGCCAACGGCAAGATCCTGGTCTCCGCCTCCCGAAACGAGGTGGGCAAACAGGTCCCCGGCTTTGGCCCCGAACAGGCGCCCGGCACCAAGGGGACCCTGGGCGAGGATGGCTCGTTCGTCTCCTTTGCCCGGATCTCCAATGCCCCCGCCTGCTTCAAGTGTCACGCTGCCGGACAGGATACCCTCGGATTCCTGGAGATACGGCTCTCCCTCGACTACCTGCAGGAGTACATCGCCCACGAGCGCGACACCGCGGTCTTCTCGAGCCTGCTTTTGGTAACCCTCATCTTCTGCACCATCGGTATCTTCCTCATCGTCTACGTGGACAAGCCGATCCACCGGCTTATCGCCTTCATGAGGGACGTGGAGCGCGGGGACTTCGAACAGAAAATCGAGCTTTCCTCAAGCTACGAGATGCGCACCCTGGGCGAGAGTTTCAACCGGATGGTGCAGCGGGTGAAGGCCCTCATGCAGTCGACCGTGGCCCACGAGCGTGAACTGGCGCGGGCCCAGGAGAAACTTAACCACCACCGCGAAACCCACCAGATGAACGGTCGGCTCGAGGAGCAGATCCGCGAGATCGAGACCCTGAACGTGACCCTCGAGGAGCGCATCGAGGAGATCGAGGAGGCGAACTACAAGATCGCCGACCTGGCCGGCGAGCTCGAGGACAAGAACACCAACCTGGAAAAGGCGGTTGCCAAGCTCTCCACCCTGTACAAGCTGGGGCTCGCCATCAACTCCACCATCGAGGTGGAGAGCCTCTACCACCTGGTGGTCCAGACCACCATGGAGACCCTGCAGGCCCAGATCGGCTACATCATGCTCTACGACGCCGAGGTGGGCGAGCTCAAGGTGACCAACCTGATCGGCACCGGCAACGACGCCCAGCTCCAGGAGGCGCGCATCCAGATGAAGGAGTCGGGCGTCTCCACCTGGGTGATCAGAAACGGCCGCCCGCTGCTCATCGCCGACATGGAGCAGGCCCCAGAGTTCGACCGGTTGAGCGTCCTGGGCTACGAGAGAAAGACCCTGATCTGCGCACCTTTGCAGGTGAAAGACGAGATCATCGGCACCCTCACCGTGGTCAACAAGCAGAACAACAGTACCTATAACCACGAAGAGCTCGAGCTCCTGAGCACCATCGCCGCGCAGGCCTCCATCGCCATCAAGAACGCCAAGCTCTACGACGAGCAGCAGAAGACCTACCTGAATACCATCCAGGCGCTGGTCTCCGCCATCGAGGCAAGCGACTCCTACACCCGGGGACACTCCGAGCGGGTGACCCGGCTCTCGCTCGCCCTGGCCCGCCGGCTCGACCTGCCGCAAAACCGCCTCAAGGTGATCGAGCGTGCCGCCATCCTGCACGACATCGGCAAGATCGGCATCGACCTGTCGCTTCTGCACAAGGAGGAGCAGCTGACCAGCGCCGACGTGGCCGAACTGCAGCTGCACCCGACCATCGGCATGAAGATCCTCGAGCCGATCGAGTTCCTCTACGACGTGCGGCTGTGCATCGGTCAGCACCACGAACGCTACGACGGGCTGGGCTACCCGAACAACCTAGCCGCCGAGGAACTCCTGCTGGAGTCGCGCATCCTCGCCATCGCGGACTCCTTCGACGCCATGACCTCGGATCGCCCCTACCGCAAGGCGCTGGACGTCGAGGTGGCCATCCAGGAGCTCTCGGAGAATGCCGGTACCCAGTTCGACCCGGAACTGGTCCCCATCTTCATCGACCTTTTAATGACCCCCAATTTCCTGCCGCACCGCGTGCTGGAGGCGGCAGAGGCCTGAGAATCGTCTTAAGTCCCCAGAAACCGTAACGATTGCCCCTGTCGGCAATACATGGTATAAAAGGCAGGTCCATTCCGGCCCGCGCCCAGGCGACGGGCCGGCTCACGTTGGGCCGGCCGGGTCTGCCAGGCAGCCGGGCCCGCAACAGAGCATGCTTCGGGAGATTTCGTGGCAGCACTACTGGAAATAACGGGACTGAGCACCCGCTTCAAGCTGCCGGGAGGCGAGCTGAGGGCGGTCGAGGGGGTCGACCTTACCCTGGAGCCGGGAGAAACCCTGGCACTGGTGGGGGAATCGGGGTGCGGCAAGAGCATGACCGCCGCCTCCATCATGCGCCTGGTGCCGCCGCCGGGACGCATCGTCTCGGGGAGCATCCGCTTCAAGGGGGAGGACCTGCTCCAGCTCCCCGAGGACCAGATGCGCAACGTGCGCGGCAACCGGATCGCCATGGTCTTCCAGGATCCGATGACCTCCCTGAACCCGGTGTTCACCATAGGGAACCAGATCGCCGAGGGGCTGCGCCTGCACCGCGGCTTGTCCAAGAAACTGGCCGAGGACGAAGCGGTTGAGATGCTCTCCCTGGTCGGGATCCCGGCCCCGCGCGAGCGCCTCAAGGATTACCCGCACCAGCTCTCCGGCGGGATGCGCCAGCGGGTCATGATCGCCATGGCCCTTACCTGCCGCCCGGAGCTGGTGATCGCCGACGAGCCGACCACCGCCTTGGACGTCACCATCCAGGCCCAGATCCTCGAGCTTTTGGACCGGCTCAAGGAGGAGACCGGGATGGGGCTCATCCTGATCACCCACAACCTGGGGATCGTCGCCGAGCGCGCGCACCGCACCGCCATCATGTACGCGGGGGAGATTGTGGAATCGGCCCCGACGGACGAACTGTTCGGCAACCCGCTGCACCCCTACACGCGCGGGCTCTTGGCCTCGCTGCCGGAAAATGCCCAGCCCGGCGAGCGGCTGGCGACCATCGCGGGGAGCGTGCCGGACCTGAAAATGGCTCTTGCCGGCTGCCCCTTCAGGGAGCGCTGCCCGATCTGCGAGGAGGTCTGCGCGACCCATCACCCCGGAATGAAGGAGGCAGGCCCCGGACACCTGGTCCGCTGCCTGATGGTGCCATGAAGCCCCTTTTGAACGCTCAAAACCTGGTCAAGCAGTTCCCGGTACAGGCCGGCCCGTTCGAACCCAGGCGCATCCTCACCGCCGTCGCGGGGATCGACCTGGAGCTCTACCCGGGCGAGACCCTGGGGCTTGCCGGCGAGTCCGGCTGCGGCAAGTCGACGGTGGCGCGCCTTTTGACCGGGCTTATGCCTGCCAGCTCAGGGTCGATCAGCTTCGACGGCCGGGAGCTGGGCTCCCTGGACGCCCCCGGCCTCGTCCGTTTCCGCAAGGAAGTCCAGATGATTTTCCAGGACCCCTTCTCCTCGCTCAACCCGAGGATGCGGGTGGAGGAGATCATCGGCGAGCCGCTGGCGATCCACGGCATCGGGACGCCGGCCGAGCGGCGCGACCGGGTGGCGACCCTGGCGACCCGGGTGGGGCTCTCGCCGGACCACCTCAAGCGCTTTCCCCACGAATTCTCCGGCGGGCAGCGCCAAAGAATCGGCATCGCCCGTGCCCTCGCCGTCTCGCCCCGGCTCATCATCGCAGACGAGCCGGTCTCGGCGCTGGACCTCTCGATCCAGGCCCAGATCATCAACCTTCTGCAGGATCTCAAGGCCGAACTCGACCTCGGCTTTTTGTTCATCACCCACGACCTCTCGGTGCTTCGGCACCTAAGCGACCGGGTCGCCATCATGTACCTGGGGCGCATCGTCGAGACCGGCAGCCGCGAGGCAGTGCTCGACCGGTTCCTGCACCCCTACACCGAGGTGCTCTTGAGCGCGATCCCCCGGATCGACGGCGCCAAGGAGCACCGGGTCATCGCCCGGGGCGAGCTCCCCTCCCCGCTGGCACCCCCCTCGGGCTGCCCGTTCCACACCCGCTGCCCCTATGCGCAGCCGGTATGCGCCAGCGAGCCCCCGCCCCTGGAGGAGAAGGAACCGGGGCACGCGGCGGCCTGTCATTTTAGTAAAGATATCTATCGCTCGAAACGATAGCTTTTCGATTGACAAGATAGCTTTCGTACTACATATAGATAATCAAGAACTACGGGAGATGGCAGCGACCCGTTCCGGGGCCGCGACCCCGAAGCCGGCAGGAAGAGCAGACCGCCTTCTTCCGGCACCGTGCCTTAGGCGCCAGGATCATATCGAAGCGGAGGAAAGAAAGTTGGCATTTGACAAGACGAAGGATTTCACCAAGGAAGCGGAGATGCTCAAGGTGCTCGGGCACCCGATCCGGCTTAAGATAGTGGCGGGACTCTGCACCAAGGAGTGCAACGTAAAGCACATCTGGGAGTGCCTGGGGTTGCCGCAGGCCACGGTATCGCAGCACCTGGCGCTTTTGAAGAACAAGGGGATCATCGAAGGGACCCGGGACGGGGTCGAGGTGCACTACGCGGTGGTGAGCCCCTTCGCCCGCAGGCTCATCGAGATCCTGGACCAGCCGTAAGGAGCTGAAGCGGCCTCAGGAGCCGCTGACATCGAGCTCGCCGATCCTGAGCGAAGGCGAGCCGACCGTACCGAAGAAGCGCAGGTCGTTCCCCACCAGTTCTACGTTATTGAAGAGCTCGAAGAGGTTGCCGGCGATGGCGATCCCCTTGACCGGGTGCACGGGCTCCCCACCCTCCAGGTAGTATCCGGCAGCACCCACCGAAAAATCCCCCGAAATGGCGTTGGCGGTATGCATGCCGAGCACCTCGGTGATCAGGACACCACGGCCGATTCCCGCACGCAGTTCCTCAGGGGTACTCGTCCCGTTTTCCAGGTGCAGGTTGTGCACGGCAAGCCGTGGTGGGCCCTTCACCCCGCCGCGTACCGAGTTGCCGGTAGAGGTGGCCCCCAGCCGGCTTCCCCAGTAGCTGTCGTAGAGAAAGCCCTGCAGTACCCCCGAGGTCACCAGCGGGGTATCCTGCTGCGGCACCCCTTCGCCATCACACGGGGCGCTCCCCGGACCGTTTTCCAGGAGCCCGTTGTCGCGCACGCTGACGATACCCGAGAAGATCCGCTCGCCGGTGCGGCCGGCCAGCCCCGACTTCCCCTTGTGCACATTTTCCCCGAGGAAAGAGCCCGAGAGCACATCCAGCAGTTGCGCGGCCACGTGCCGGTCGAGCACTACCGGGCAGCGCATGGTGGCAAGCGAGCGTGCACCCAGCAGGGCCACGGCCTTGCCGGCGGCGCCGGCCGCCACCAGTTCCGGGTCGACACCGTCGAAGCGGTGCGAGAAACCGTAATCCCACCCCATCTGGGCGCCGCCGTCGGCTTCGGCGACCGCCGAGGCGCTCAGGCTCAGCTGGCTTCCCTGGTACTGTGCCGCGATCCCCAGCGAGTTCTGGATCAGCACCTGGTAGACCGACTCGCTGTAGCTGCACTTGCGCACCCGCTTCACCCGCGAGTCCTGGGCGAGCACCCGGCGTTCCAGTTCGAGCGCCCGCTCCACCTTGTCCTCATCCGGAGTCGCGGCGAAGGCGGGATCGTACAGCCCGGGGAGAACCGGGTAGCCGCCAGGTGCCGGCGCCGGAAGCACGCAGGAAGGGTCCGGGGTCTGCATGGTAGCGGCGACCACGGCGCCTTCCACCATGCGTTCCAGGGCAGTTTTCTCGAGCGAGGTGGAAAAGGAGAACCCCAGCCCCGGGCCGATCTTGACCCTTACCGCGACACCGAGGGGTTCGGCGCAGCGGAAGGCATCAACCTGGCCGTTTCTCGCCTCGACCGAAAGGTCCCGGGAGCGGGTCAGCATCACCTCGAAGGCATCGGGCTTCTTGGCCTCGAGTAGCGCGGCTACCTGGCTGGCGTAGGGGGTAAGGTCGGTCATGGTGCCTCTTCGTTGGGTTCAACGTGATCGGACCGGTGGGACAATCGGGGATCGCCTACAGGTCCAGGATCATGGCAATTTCGTCGCAGTCGGGAAACTTCACGCACTTGATGCAGTCGCCCCAGACCTTGTGCGGCAACTCCGACTTGTCCACCACCTTAAAGCCGAATTTGGCGAAGAAATCCGGTTTGTAGGTCAGGCAAAAAAGGCGTTTCAGGCCGATCTCGCGGGCCTCCTCGAGGCAGGCTCCCACCACCTTGGAGCCGATACCGCGGCGGCCGGCATCCTCGGCGACCGCCACCGAGCGCACCTCGGCCAGGTCTTCCCAGACGATGTGCAGGGCGGAGGCGCCGAGCACCCGCCCCTCTTCTTCCCAGATGTAGAAATCGCGTATGGCATCGTAGAGTTCGGAAAGCGAGCGGGAAAGCATCTCGCCGCGGCTCGCGTAGTTGGTGAGCAGTTTCTGGATATCTTTTACGTCGCTGATCTTGGCCTTTCTCAACATGTCGCTGCCTCCTGAATCAATTCCCGGGCGTGCTCCAGGGTCTTCTCGGTAATCTTCGCTCCGCCCAACATCCGCGCCACTTCTGCCACCCTCCCCTCGCCTTCCAGGCGCTGGACGCAGGTGGAGGTGCGGCCGTCGCTGACCGCCTTTTCGACCCGCAGGTGCTGGTCCGCGAAAGCGGCCACCTGGGGGAGATGGGTGATGGCCAGCACCTGCTGTGCTCCGGCCACCTTCTTCAGTTTCACGCCGACCAGTGCCGAGGTGGCCCCGCCGATACCGGTGTCGACCTCGTCGAAGATCAGCGTCGGCACCTCGCTCTCCGGGTGGAGCTGCTTCAGGGCCAGCATGAGCCGGGAGAGCTCTCCGCCGGAAGCTACCTTGGCCAAGGGGCGGGGGGGCTCGCCGGGGTTGGGCGAGAAGAGGAACTCGGCCCGCTCGAAACCGTAGGCACGCGGCTCCGCCAGGGGCTCGAAGCTCGTCTCGAACACGGCGTGCTTCATGGCAAGCTCGGCAAGCTCGCGCTCCATCCCTTCCTTGAGGCCGGCCGCACCTTTGCGTCGTGCATCGGTCAGCCGCTTCCCGAGCCGGGTCAGTTCGTCCTTCAGGGACGCGATCTCCGCCGTCAGGTGGTCGCGGGTCTCTTCCCGCCCGGTAAGCCCGGCGAGTTCGGCTGCGATCCCTTCCTGGTAGCTGAGGATCTCGGCGATGTCTGCGCCGTACTTGCGCTTCAGCTTGTTGATGGCATCGATCCGGTCGTCCAGCTGCTCCAGTCGCCCGGGATCCGCCTCCACCCCCGCCGCGTAGTCGCGCAGGGTAAGCGAGGCGTCTTCCAACTGTGCGTAGGCCCCCTCGAGGTTATCGCAGACCGGAGCGAGGTTGCGGTCGATGGCGCTCACCTCGGCAATGCTGCCGATCACCCGGCGCAGCCTCCCCAAGAGAGCGGCATCGTCGCCGTAGAGGGCGTCGAAGGCCTGCTGGCTCGCGGAGAGGAGCTTCTCGCCGTGCGCCAGGCGCCCGCGCTCTTCGGCAAGCTCTTCCTCTTCCCCGAGGTACAGCTTGGCAGCGACGATCTCCTCGTTCTGGAAGGAGAGCAGGTCCAGGCGGCGCGCAGCCTCGCGCTCCCCCTGCTCCAGCGCCTCGAGTTCCCCCCTCGCCTTCTGGTACGCCTCGAAACGCGCCTGGAACTCCTCGCGCATCTTGAGCGAACCGGCAAAACCGTCCAAAAGGCGCAGGTGCTGGTCGATCTTCAAGAGTGTCTGGGAATCGTGCTGGCCGTAGATGTTGATGAGGCCGCGGGAGATTTCGGCGAGCATGGCAGTGGTTGCCAGTCCGCCGGAGATGAAGACGCGGTTCTTGCCGCCGCGGGAGACCACCCGGCGCACCAGGAGTTCACCGTCGCACTCGATGCCGCTTTCGGCGAGGCTTTTGGCCAGTGCGGGGCGCTCGGTCAGGTCGAAGAGCGCCTCAACCGAGGCCTCCTCGGCACCGGAACGGATCAGCTCGGAGCTCGCCCGGCCGCCCAGGATCAGGTTCACCGCGTCGATGATGATCGATTTACCGGCACCGGTTTCGCCGGTAAGGATATTGAGGCCGGGCTGGAACTCCACGTGCAGCTTGTCGATGATGGCGAGATTGCTTATCTGCAGTTCTCTCAGCACTACCGCTCCCCCCACTTGAGCTTGGCCCGGAGCACGGAAAAGTAGTCCTTGCTGCGCGACTGGACCAGGCGGGCCACGTGGTCGGACTTCCTGATGTGCACCTGGTCGCCACAGATGAGCTTGACACCGACCTGACCGTCCAGGGTCAGGAACACCGCCTCGTCCTCCTGCGCGTCGATGCGGATGGCGATGCTCGCCTCGGCACCCACCACGAGCGGGCGGTTGGTCAGGGTGTGCGGGCAGATCGGGGTGATCGAGATGCAGTTAAGCCCCGGGTGGATGATGGGGCCGTTCGCGGAGAGCGAGTAGCCGGTCGAGCCGGTAGGAGTGCAGACGATCAGGCCGTCGGCCTTGAAGGTGGTCAGGTGACGCCCGTCCACCGAGGTCTCCATGTCGACGATGCGCGCGAGCGCCCCCTTGTTGATGACGGCGTCGTTCAAGACGCGGTGGCGCTCGATCTGCTCGCCGCCCCGTAGCACCTGGGCCAAAAGCATCATGCGCTGGCTCACCTCGAAGTCGCCAGCCAGGCAGCGCTCCATGGCAGGGTACATCTCGTCCAGGGTGATCTCGGTGAGAAAGCCGAGGCTCCCCAGGTTCACCCCCAGGATGGGGACCTCCCGCGAGCCGACCATGCGGCAGGCGGCGATCAGCGTCCCGTCGCCCCCAAGGACCACCACCAGGTCGGCGCCGGTGGCAACCTCGGAGCTCTCGGCGCTCTCGGCGAGACCCGGATGCCTGAGCTGTTTGGAGAGGTGTTCCTCTACCCGGGGGACGATTTCGCGCTGGGTCAGCCAGTCGATCAGTTCCTCGGCAACGCCCAGACAACGGGGGTCGTGCACTTTCGCTATGATGGCGATTTTTTTCATCAGACCCCCTTTACTTGTATTGTAATCTAGGATTTACTAGCATATAAGTTGTACCATGTCCAATGGAAACTAGATCTGGCGCGGCTCCGCGGGGAGGGGTTCCAGCCTGGGAAATCGGGCTCGGAACAGGGTGACTAATGAGTGAACCGGTGATAGAAGAATCAAACGGCATCGTCGAACAGCTCGATCAGGAAATGGCCATCATCAAATCCTTCCTGGAGCACCTCGAATACACCCTCGGCAAGGACAAATACTCCGCAACCAGGTACGACGGTTTCAACGCTTTGGCCTACGCGGTCCGCGACCACCTGGTGGAGCGCTGGCTGGACACCCAGCAGGCCTACTACAATTCCGACGACAAGAGGGTCTACTACATCTCCATGGAATTCCTGATGGGGCGCGCCCTGGGTAACAGCCTCATCAACCTCGGGATGTACGAGGACTTCCAGGAGGCGGTCACCTCGCTGGGTTACGATTTCGAGGCGATCCTCGCCGAGGAGCAGGACGCCGGGCTCGGTAACGGGGGCTTGGGGCGTCTCGCCGCCTGCTTCCTCGACTCCATGGCCACCATGTCGATCCCCGCCTACGGCTACGGCATCCGCTACGAGTACGGCATCTTCCGCCAGCACCTGGTGGACGGCGCCCAGCTCGAGATCCCCGACAACTGGCTGCGCTACCGAAACCCCTGGGAGTTGGACCGCCAGGAGCACCTGCACACCGTGAAGTTCTACGGCCGGGTCATCACCACCATCAACTCGCAGGGACAGCTGGTGCGCGAGTGGGTTGATACCGAGGACGTCATGGCGATGGCCTACGACACCCCGATCCCCGGCTACCAGACCCACTCGGTCAACACGCTCAGGCTCTGGAGCGCCAAGTCGAGCCGCGAGTTCGACCTCAAGTTCTTCAACGAGGGGAACTACATCCGCGCGGTGGAAAAGAAGATGCAGTCCGAGACCATCTCGAAGGTCCTCTACCCCGCCGACAACGTCATCGAGGGGAAGGAGCTCCGCTTCAAGCAGGAGTACTTCCTCGCCTCGGCGACGGTGCACGACGTCTTGTACCGCTTCAAGAAAAAGCACAACGACCTGAAGCTCCTCCCGGACAAGGTCGCCATCCAGTTGAACGACACCCACCCGGCCCTCGCGATCCCCGAACTGATGCGGGTGCTCATCGACCTGAACGGCATGAGCTTCGACGAGGCCTGGGAGATCACCCGCAAGGTTTTCGGCTACACCAACCACACCATCCTCCCCGAGGCTTTGGAGCAGTGGCCGGTCTGGTTCTTCGAGCAGATCCTGCCGCGCCACCTGCAGATCGTCTACGACATCAACGACCGCTTCATCAAGGACATCCAAGCCCGCTTCCCGGACGACCCGGAGCGCATCGCCCGCATGTCCATCGTCGAGGAGCACTGGGAGCGCAAGATCCGCATGGCGCACCTGGCCATCGTGGGGAGCCACTCGGTGAACGGCGTGGCCGCCCTGCACACCGAGATCCTGAAACACGAACTGTTCCGCGACTTTTTCGAGATGTACCCGGAGCGCTTCAACAACAAGACCAACGGCATCACCCAGCGGCGCTGGCTCAAGATGTCCAACCCGCTACTCTCCGGCTTGATCGACGAGTACATCGGCGACGCCTGGACCCGCGACCTCTACGAACTGGAGAAGCTGCGCGCGGTGGCGGGGGACCCGGAATTCGCCGGGCGCTGGAAAGAGGTGAAGCGCGCCAACAAGGAAGCGCTCTGCGCCTACATCCTGAAACACAGCGGCATCGTGGTCGATCCGGACTCCATGTTCGACGTGCAGGTGAAACGGATCCACGAGTACAAGCGCCAGCTTTTGAACGTCCTGCACATCATCACCCTCTTCAACCGGATCAAGGACAACCCGCAGGCCCGCGTGGTGCCGCGTACCTTCATCTTTGCCGGCAAGGCGGCCCCCTCCTACGCCATCGCGAAGCTGATCATCCGGCTGATCACCTCGGTTGCCGAGGTGGTGAACCGCGACCCGGACGTCGCCGGGCGGATCAAGGTGGTCTTCCTGGCAAACTACGGCGTGTCGCTGGCCGAGAAGATCTTCCCCGCCTCGGACCTCTCCGAACAGATCTCCACCGCTGGGACCGAGGCCTCGGGGACCGGCAACATGAAGTTCGCCCTGAACGGCGCGCTCACCATCGGCACCCTGGACGGCGCCAACATCGAGATCATGGAAGAGGTCGGCCGGGACAACATCTTCATCTTCGGTCTCACCGCCGCCGAAGTTGCCGAACTGAAAGGGCGCGGCTACAACCCGAAGGAATACTACAACAGCAACCTGGAGCTCAGACGCGTTTTGGACATGATATCTTCCGGCTTCTTCTCACCCGGAACCCCCGAACTGTTTCACCCCATCACGGATTCCCTTTTGAACCTGGGCGACCACTACATGCTCCTGGCCGACTACGCCTCGTACCTTACCTGCCAGGAGCAGGTAGGCGAAGTCTTCCTGAACCAGGACGAGTGGACCCGCCGCGCCATCCTGAACACTGCCGGCATGGGGAAATTCTCCAGCGACCGGACCATAGAAGAGTACGCCCGGGAGATCTGGGGCATCAAGCCGCTGGACATCCGCCCGGGTGCCGTCGAGTTGCAGAGGCACTGATGACCGATCTCTTCAGCGCCGCCCACACCGAAGTCGCCCCCCTTGCGGAGCGCATGCGACCGCGCTCGCTTGCCGAATACCTGGGACAGGAGCACCTGCTCGGCCCCGGCAAGATGCTGCGCCGCCTCATTGAAACCGACCGGCTCACCTCGCTCATTTTCTGGGGTCCTCCCGGTTCCGGCAAAACCACCCTGGGACGCGTCATCGCCAACGCCACCGAGAGCCACTTCATCTTCTTCTCCGCCATCATGTCCGGCATCAAGGAGATCCGCGAGGTGGTGAAAGAGGCCGAGGACACCCTCAAGTACCGCGGCAAGCGGACCATCCTTTTCGTCGACGAGATCCACCGTTTCAACAAGTCGCAGCAGGACGCCTTCCTCCCCTATGTGGAGCGTGGCACCTTCACCATGATCGGCGCCACGACGGAAAACCCCTCCTTTGAGGTGATCGCGCCGCTTTTGTCGCGCTGCAAGGTGCTGGTACTGAACCCCTTGGACGACGAGGTCGTGGTACAGATCCTGGAGCAGGCGCTTACCGACGCCGAGCGCGGCCTGGGCGAACTCCAGCTGAGCGCGACACCGGAGGCCCTGCAGCAGGTGGCGGCCTTGGCCGGCGGCGACGCGCGCGTGGCGCTCAACACCCTGGAGACCGCGTCGCGCCTGGCGCTCGAGGCGACCATCACCCCGGAAACCGTGCAGGAGGCGGTGCAGAAGAAGGCGCTCCTTTACGACAAGGGGGGCGAGGAACACTACAACGTGATCTCCGCCTTCATCAAGTCGATGCGCGGCTCGGATCCGGATGCCGCACTCTACTGGCTCGCGCGCATGATCGAGTCCGGCGAGGATCCCATCTTCATCCTGCGCCGCATGGTGATCTTCGCCTCAGAGGACGTCGGCAACGCCGATCCCCGCGCCCTGCAGATGGCGGTGTCGGCCCTGCAAGCCTTCCAACTGGTCGGCATGCCCGAGGGGCGCATCATCCTGGGGCAGGCCGTGACCTACCTGGCAACGGCGCCCAAGTCGAACGCCTCGTACCTGGGGATCAACCAGGCACTTTCCGAGGTGAGAAAGAGCGGGGCTCTGCCAGTCCCGATGCAGATCCGAAACGCACCGACAAAGCTCATGAAGAACCTCGGCTACGGGCAGGGGTACCTCTATCCTCACGACTACGACGACGGGAAGGCGGCGCAGGACTACCTCCCCGACCAGTTACAGGGACGACGCTTCTACGAGCCGAAGGCCAGCGGCTACGAAAAAAGCATCAAGGAGCGCATGGAATGGCTCAAGGCGGAGAAGGAGAAGGCGGGGCGCTGATCGGCTGACCGCCTTCCCCCGCCATCCCCGTTTCCGAAGCAAAGGCGAAGGCAGGTTCGGCCCCCGTTATCAGGCCCAGCGCACGGAAGTCGCCAATCTCCAGGCGCCTGTCACCTTGTTGCCTCGCTGCCGCGCTCTTTTCTGCCGCACCACCTGACCAGCCCTTCCCAGAACGTCCCCATCCTGCCACGCTAACCGTCGCCCTTCAGGCCGCCCCCACCGCCAACCTTACACCCTTCTAATCATCTTGAATCATTGGACATTTTTGCGCCAGTTCCCGCCCGGGACTGTTGTAATACAAGGACTCCATGATATATTCAATCTGGCCCTGAAGGGGAACGACCTACGGGTGCACCATTTGGTGCCCCTACACCATATCTGGAGCAGACATGAAGAAAATCGGGATCATCACCAGCGGCGGCGACTGTTCGGGCATGAATGCCGCCATAAGAAGTGCCACCCGTACCGCACTGAGTCACGGGGTGCAGGTTATCGGGTTCCGTAAAGGGTATGTCGGCCTCTTGAAGGGGGAATACCTCGAGATGGGGACCAAGGACGTGGCGGGCATCCTGCACCGCGGCGGTACCTTTCTCCAGTCGGCACGCAGCGAAGAGTTCAGGACGGTTCTGGGACGGGAAAAGGCCGTGCGCCACCTCGAAGAGTTGGGCGTCGACGGGTTGGTGGTCATCGGCGGGGACGGCTCCCTGAACGGGGCGCTTGCCCTGCACCGGATGGGCGTGCCGGTGGTCGGCATTCCGGCCAGCATCGACAACGACATCGCCTTCACCGACATGGCCCTGGGCGTGGACACCGCGCTCAACAACATCATCTACGCCGTCGACTGCATCAAGGACACGGCAAGCTCCCACGACCGCGCCTTCGTCATCGAGGTGATGGGGCGAAACTCCGGTTACCTGGCCGGCACCGCGGCGATCGCCACCGGCGCCGAGTATGCTATCGTACCGGAAATCGAGTGCGACATCACCGACCTGTGCAACCAGTTGCGGCAGCGCTACGAGGAAGGACGCAGCAATGCCATCATCATCCTCGCCGAAGGAGCCGGACGGGCCCAGAACATCGCCGACACCATCAAGGACGCCATCGGCTTCGAGACCAGGGTGACCGTCCTCGGTCACTACCAGCGCGGCGGTGCGCCGTCGGTATTCGACCGGCTTCTGGGGAGCCGTTTCGGGCACGCAGCGGTCGAGTTGCTGCTCTCCGGAGACAAGGGAAAGATGGTCGGGCTCTGCTGCAACGCGATCGTGCCGACCCTCTTGGAAACGGTGGTGGTGAGTGAGAAGCGGCCCCAGGACGACCTGCACGGCATGTCGCAAATCCTCGGTATTTAATAGATAGCTTCAAGCTGCACCGTGAACCGGTTGCAGGAGCGGAAATCAAAAAAGGCGCGGACCGAAGGTACGCGCCTTTTCGTTTTTCCTCGATACCACCTGCTGCTCAGCTGCGGCTGTAGGCGATGGCGGTTATGGTGTGCCCCAGCGGGTCCCGGATCACGCAGTAGCGGCCGATCTTAGGGATGTTGGTCGGTTCCACAAGTATCGTGCCGCCGTATTCGGGCACCCGGGCAGCTGTCTCGTCGACATCGGTCACCGTTACGTAGATCCCCCACCCAAGCCGCGGGTCTTCCGGTTCGCTGGTCGCCACCATGCCACCCACGTCCTTGCCATCCACCTTGATCAACGTGTAGGCTCCCTCCCCTACCCACGGCTCGGTATTCCAGCCAAAAAGCCTGCTGTAAAAGGCTTCCGCCGCATGAACATCGGTGGTGGTCAACTCGAACCAGCTGAAGGCACCCTGCACCCGGAAATGATCCCCCATGATCCCCCATGATCCGCCCTCCTTACGACAAATATCTTCTAATTATATTTTATTTATATTAACTAGCAAGGGGGCAGTTAGGCTAGGGAAGGAACTGCAGTTATATTGGAGGTTTCGACTGGCAGGACGGAGGGGATCGCAGGGCTACCGGGGAAAGAAGCGGCAGCGGGGGCTAACTCATGGGAAAGGCAGCGAGGATCAGCTTTGGAGAGAGGCAGGAAGCTCAGCGCAATTTGAGGCGATCCAGCACCAGCCCCACCACCCGGTTCAAGGCATGGTTGCGAGGGAGAAAGGAAAACACCGGGGGCTTTCGGGTACCGATCTTTTCCAGAAGTGACAGGATCTCGGCGTTCCCGCCGCAGTTCATCCCCTCGCGCAGGGCCTGCAAGGCCTCCACCTTTTTCCCGGCTACCAGGTGGACCCTGGCGAGATTGAGAAAGTGGATCGGATTTTCAGGCTCCTGCTGGAGCGCGCTTCCACACAGTTCTACCCCTTTCCTCACCTGGCCCCGCTCCTTGGCGACGCAGTAACCGAGATAAGAGTACCAGCAGGCGTTGTCGAAGATCTTCAGGGCACGCTCCAGGAAGGCGAGCGCCGAGGAGGTCTCACCGGCGTCCAAAGCAGCGACGGCTCGATCATACAACTTTACAGCCTCTTCGGAGTTGACCTGCATTGCCATCCCCCTTGCACCACGACTCCCCTCGGTGAGTTCCCTGCACAACCTGCTGCTCGGCGCACTTCCAAGGCCGCACAGCTTTTTACCGTTTCTGATAATAGGGCATCTTATGAAACGATTTCAATCCTTATTTAAGGCAGAAGATCAACTGCGCGGAAAACTCAAGAGCGCCCTTTAAAGAAGGGACAGAAGGTCAGTGTGACGGTCGATGCGCGCCAGGGCGGCCATGTCACCACGGTAGGCGACAAACGGGACACCAGCAGCCTCGGCCGCCTGACGGTCCACCTCGGAATCCCCCACAAAAAGGGCCTGAGCCGGGGAGATGCCGTAGTGGTCGAGCACCTTGAAAAGCGGCTCAGGGTGCGGCTTCGGGTTGGTGACCTTGGCGGCGGTCATGACGCAGCTGAAAAAGCCGTTGAGTCCGAAGGATTCGAGGAGCAGGTCCATGGAGTTTGCCCGGTTGGTGCAGACGGCAAGTTCCACACGCCCCTTGAGGGCGCTGAGCGTTTCGTGCAACCCCTCTTCCACCACCATGAGCGGAAAGAGCTTGCGGTAGTCCAGGGAGGCGGAAAACTGGCGCACCTCCGTTAGCCGCGGGTCGCCCTTGAACAGGTAGGCGAGCACATCCTTGTTGCAGTAGGTGTGCAGCACCCTCATGGTCTCTCGGTCGTTGCGGTCCAAGGGGGGCATGCCGAAGTGGTCCATCACCTGAACATAAAAGTTGAGATTAGCCTCGAAGGAGTCGAAGAGCACACCATCGCAGTCGTAGATTACAGCCTTGATATCGTTCAAACCAGTTGTTCTCCAGGAGCAGCGCTGCTAGCTCTCCTCCGTCCCGGCATGGGCGGTAAGATACTCTTCCCATTCGATGGGAAGCATGTGTTTCTTGCGATTGTTGCAGTCCTTGCAGCAGGGGACCACGTTGCCCCGGCTGCTGCTGCCGCCTCGGATCACCGGGACGATGTGGTCCATGGAGAGTTCATCCGGTGGGAAGCTGCCGCGGCAGTAGTGGCAGATCCCCTTGGCGACCCTGTTTTTCCACCACTGGCTCTTGCGCAGCTCGCGCGCCTTGTTGCGCTCGCGCTTGATCTCCTCCTCGCTCACGGTGACGATGAAGTAATCCACCCCGCCCCCTAGCTGTTCCGGAAGTTGACGATAGCGGCCCGGGCCAATTCGTCGCAGCGCTCGTTTTCCGGGTGGCCGTTGTGGCCACGCACCCAGACCCAGCGCACCTTGTGCACCTTGGTCAGCGCCACCAGACGCTCCCAGAGGTCGCGGTTCACTACCGGCTCCTTCTTGCTGTTCACCCAGCCCCGTTTCTGCCACCCCGAAAGCCACTCGGTCATCCCCTTGACCAGGTACTGAGAGTCCGTGGTCACGACCACCTCGCAGGGGCGGTTCAGCGCCTCCAGGCCCGCGATGGCGGCACTCATCTCCATCCGGTTGTTGGTGGTGGCCCCGTCAGCCCCGGAGATTTCCTTCACCTTGTCGCCGCAGCGCAGGATGCTGCCATACCCGCCGACACCGGGATTACCGCTGCAGGCCCCATCACAAAAGATCTCGACGATCATGACGGAATCCTCCCCAGGTCGGGAAGCATGGCGGCAATGGCGTCCATGACCCGGTCGACGATCAACTGGTGGGTTTCCTTGCAATCCGGCAAGGCAAAGAGGTCCGCGAAATCCAGCGGCGCGCCAAAACTCACCGCCCCGTGCGCTCCCAGGCTCGGGAAACGCCAGCGGTTGATGCCGGTGAGCGCGGTGGGGATGACCACCGGACGGGTGTCGTAGATGATCTTGCCGACGCCGCGGTTCCCTTTCCCCAGCACACCATCCTTGTGGCGGGTTCCTTCGGGGAAGAGCATCACCTTTTGATCGAGCAACAGGTCGTTTATGTGCTTGCCCGCCCGCACGTCGCGACCGCGCTTCACCGGGAAAGCTCCCCAGGAGCCGTACAAGGTCCCCAAGAACCAGTTCTTAAAGAGTTCCTCCTTGGCAGGAGCCCAAAGCATCTGTAGCGGATTGCGCCGGATCACGGCCCAGGGGAGAAAAACGGTATCGTAGGCGGAGATGTGATTGGAGGCGATGAGCACCCCACCGCTGGCGGGGATCTGCTCCCCACCTTTCACGGTGAACCGGTTCAGGCCGGACGCATAACAGCCAATTACCCAAATAGAAAACGTCACCCAGAAGCGACGCACAAAAGAGACCTTCAAAGCTACCCCTCTAAGGCAGGATTTTTACCGCAAGTCAGCTGAATCTATACCATGAACTCGCGATGCGGGGCAACCGTTTACATCCTCATTTCCAGATTCCGTCCACAGGGGTGCCACAGCCGGGACACTTGCCGCGGTCCAGCAGGTTCTTTTCGATGAGGTAACCATAGCGCCTGATCAGCAGTCCTCCGCAGGCCGGGCAGACGGTATTTTCGCCCCCCTCGCCGGGAACGTTTCCCTCGTACACGTAGCGCAGCCCGGCTTCCTGGCCGAAGCGCCGGGCAGTACGCAGCGTGCTCACCGGGGTACGCGGCTCGTCGGTAAGCTGGAACGTCGGATAGAACTGGCTGACATGCCACGGAGTCTGCGGCCCGAGTTCCTTGGCTATGAACTCGGCAATGCCCCGCAACTCGGCCTCGGAATCGTTTCGATGCGGAATAATGAGGGTGGTGAGCTCCAGCCAGATCCCCAGTCGATGGTATTCGCGGATGCAGTCGAGCACCTGGTCGAGCGAAGCGCCGACCACCTTGCGGTAGAACTCCGGGGAAAACCCCTTGAGGTCGATGTTGGCAGCGTCCAGGTACGGTGCAATGGTGACCAGCGCGTCGCTGGTTATGTACCCGTTGGTCACAAAAACGTTCTTGAGCCCAGCGGCGTGCGCCAGCTTTGCGGTTTCGTAGGCGTACTCAAAGAAGATGGTTGGCTCGGTGTAGGTGTAGGCAATGGAGTTGCACCCCGCCTCGATGGCCCGTTCCACGATGGTCTCCGGGGCCACAAAGCTTCCCGAGTTTTCGACCCGGGCAGGCTCCGGCTGCGAGATGCTGAAATTCTGGCAGTGCAGGCAGCGAAAATTGCAGCCCACCGTGGCAACCGAATAGCAGCGGCTGCCGGGGAGCAGATGAAAGAGCGGTTTTTTTTCGATGGGATCGATATTCTCGGCCACCGCCCGACCGTACACCAGGGAGTAGAGTACCCCTTCCCGGTTCTCCCGCACCAAGCAATGACCACGTTTCCCCGGTTCGATGAGACAGTAAAAACGGCAGAGCCCGCAACGGACCCGGCCGGCATCGAGCTTTTCGTAAAACATCGCTTCCTTCATGGCACGACCTCCCAGCATGATCGCTTTAGGTAGAACAGCAAAGAGGCCGGTGTCCCGGCACAGGAAAGGCTCCAGGGGGATGACTCATTCCGGGCAGCCCCGGGTTTCAAACAGCACTGGAAACAGGCGTGACCGGCGAGTCGAGCAGGAATGCTGGGGGGCTCCTCTTTGCAGGATACCAGGTTGAGGAGCACGAGGGTAAAGCGGTTAAGGACCCGAAATTGTGATGAACTGGGCCTAACATTCCCTGACTGAAGATACCATTGGGTAAACAGAAATTCAAACCAATGTTTCGGTTTAGCCAGACAAAAAATAATTTTGCAGGCATCCTCCGCACCCCCGCCTTCGCCGGCGATTTCTCAAAAATAAAAATACTCGTGTTCTATTATTCGCATTCCTATGAATAACAATTACTTGCACAGAAGCTACCGGCAAGAGGTCACCGGCAGACTCCAGGTGTTATAAAATAGAAGCTCAAAAACACTACCTCACAAATCTCGTAAACAGCTGTTTTATGACACTTTTCGGTAAAAATTACACTTGCACCTGTAATTCCCGTTCTATATATTTAACCTACCATTACCCCTGTGACAGGAGAAAAAAACATGCATTGCCCGAAATGTAACAGCAAGAAAGGTATCGAAATCGACATGCACTCCGACGGCTACGCCAAAGACCTCCTCGAGTGCACCTCGTGCGGAACTATCTGGCTGGAGAAGTACAACGAAATCATTACCATCAACGAGCAGGCTGCTGCCTAACCGGGAAAAGGGGCGCCCCCGGGCGCCCCTCCTCTACACTTTGAATTCCTCTTTCCCAGGAAGCCCCCACTGCACCCTCTGCACCCTTCCCCCGATACACCGTCAGCTGACTGCTTGCCCCGCACCTCGCCATTTCTTCATTGTTCAGCGCCTTGCACGATACGGCCCCTCCTACTTATTAGTTTCTAAAACAAAGCGTCACGCTGCTGAAAGTATGACCTTCCCCGAAAGGAGTCCCTAGAATCGTTCAGCTTCCTGCGAAGAGGCTTACGCGCACAAAAAAACGCTTTTAACGCCCTTGAACGAGTGGGTGTAAAGGCCGTGAAGGATCGTCGAAGCGGAGGGTACTACCAGGCAGGTACTTCAGGGATACTGCGCGGATTTGCAGCGAGTGCTTCCAGGAAGGAGTCGTAAACCGGGGCGAGATTGCTCCAATCGTAGCGAGATACAAAGGCAGCAGACCCGGCAGGTGCCTGCGTTCTAGAGTCAAGCATCGCGCGCAAACGAGCCACGAGGTTCTCCTCCCTTCCGTACACCACTTGCTCGCGCAACGTTTCTGCGACGTGTTCGGGATAGGCAAGACGCTCGGGGAGCAGGGCCTGACAGCCGCAATACATCGCCTGCACCACGCTCGCCCCGAAAAACTCCTGGCGCGAGGTAACCGGCAGGATATCGGCACGCCAGAGCCACTGTGCGTACTGCGCAAAGCTCTCCAGGTAGCCCCACTGCACGACCCGGGTCTCTAGCCGCTTGCGCGCTTCCTCAAAGATGGCGGGCGAACGACCGAAGGACTCGCCGAGGACCGCCACCTGGAAGTCATGCCCCTCTTCAGCCAAGAGGTAGAGTGCGGCAAAGAACTCTTCGGGGTTCTTGTCGTACTCCCAGCGATGATTCCAAAGGATGAGCGGTACGCCAGAGCCGGCCTCTGCAGGGCGGTGCCTGTCCAACTTTCCCAGGTCAAGCCCCAGGGGCAGGACCCGACTCTTGCGACTCAGCTCCTGCACGGACTGCGGCTCGTTGTGGTCGGGAAAGGCGTGCAGGAAACCGGGGAGCGCCCCCAGGAAGCTGTCGCGGTGATAGCGCGAGTTGAAAAGCACCGCATCGGCTGCCAAAGCACTGGTGTAGTTGATGAAAGCGTAGTGCAGGTCCCGTTTGCTGCCAGGATCGGGATCGCCGGGGGACCAGGGATAGGTGAGCTGGTTTTCGTGGAAGTAGATGGCACAGGGGCAGTTCCCGGCTACCCTCCGGGTAAGTCCCAGAAAGGTTCCCAGGTCGAGCATATCCGTCGCCAGGATGAGGTCGGGACGTAAGCCCGAGGCGAGAAAGCGGTTGGCCAGGGTGACGGCGCCGCCGTGCATGCGCCACTTCCAATTGCGCCCGGGCAGGGTGAATAGCTCCACCTCGTGCCGACTGTGGTTGGCGTACTCCTGGAGCCAGGCAGCATGCGAGCCGGTGCAGTAGGGCTCGACGAGGGCGATGCGCATCGGGGATCCTTGTGGAGGTGCGGATCAGGCGGCAGGGAGCGGGTGCGCCCCTTCCCTCCTGAGACCGGCTAAAACATGAAACGCCGCATGCTGATGTTGAGCAGGATGCCGACCCCGACCATCGAGGTTACCATCGAGGTCCCGCCGTAGGAAAAGAAGGGAAGCGGTACCCCTACCACCGGAAACAGCCCGATCACCATCCCCATGTTGATGACGATGTGCCAGAAGAGCATCGCGGAGACGCCGACCGCCATCAGCGAGCCGAAACGGTCGTTACAGCGCTTGGCGATACCGAGCCCCCAGAAGATCAGGAACAGGTACAGGGTAAGCATGACCAGGCAGCCCACGAAGCCCCACTCCTCTGCGAAGACCGAGAAGGCGAAGTCGGTGTGCTGCTCGGGGAGAAAGCGCAGCTGCGACTGGGTACCGTGCATGAACCCCTTGCCGAAGGTACCGCCCGAACCAACCGCGATCTTGCTCTGGATGATGTGGTAGCCGCTCCCCTGGGGATCGAGGTCGGGGTTCAAAAAGTTGTAGATGCGCTTTTTCTGGTAGTCGTGCAGGGCAAAGCGCCACCCCAGGAAGATGGTCGGAATGGCGGCAGCAGCCATGGTGGCAAGCGCCGACCAGCGCACCCCGACGAAGAGCAGCATGGTGCCGGCGATGAGCGAGACCAGGATGGCGGTCCCCAGGTCAGGCTGTTTCATGATGAGGAGCGCCGGGGCGCCCAGAAGCGCCAGCGGGTAGAGCAGGTCCCTCAGGGTGAGTCCCTGGAAGACGGGGTAGCGACTGAAAAACCGCGCGAAGGTCATGATGATGACGATCTTCATTGGCTCGGAGGGCTGGACGGTGAAAAAGCCAAGGTGGATCCACCGAGTGGCCCCCATGGAGGTCTTGCCGGCCACCAGTACCAGGACCAAGAGAATCAGCACTGCCCCGTAGAGCCAGTAGGCGAAGTCCTCCAGCATATGGTAGTCGATACTGCAGACGGTGAGGCAGAGCAGGATACCGGCCACGGTCCAGTAGATCTGCTTCAAAAAGTACGGCGTACCGATCTCCCGGTACGACGAGGAAGCGCTGTAGATGTTGATCACCCCAAACCCGGTGATGAGCAGCACCAGGGCCAGAAGGGTCCAGTCGAAGTTGGTGAAAAGCCTGCGGTCAAACATGAAATCCCCAGGAATCGGGTGCCAGGCACCGCGCTGTGGTCAGGGCCCGCCGCAAAGACGGGCTGTGTCGCTATTCGGTTTCTTCCTCTGCCGCCGGTGTCGTTCCGGAATTGCCGGCATCCCCTGCCTGCTCTCCCTTGGCTTCCTGCTTGGAAACCGGCTTCTTGATGACACCTTTCCCCTCGAAGTAGGCGCGCAGAAGTTTCCCGGCAATGGGGGCCGCGGCGGAGCCGCCGTGTTCGCCGTGCTCGACGATGACAGCCACGGCGATCTCGGGTTTCTCGAGCGGAGCAAAGGCCACGAAGAGCGCGTGATCCCGGAACTGGTAGGGGACCTCGCCCTTGCTGTCGCGCATCTTGACGACCTGCGAAGATCCGGTCTTGCCGGCCACCTTCACCTCGGCAAGCCGGGCCATACCGCCGGTGCCGTGCGGCTCGTTGACCACTGCGAAGAGCCCCTCCTTGATGAGCTTGAAGGTCGAGGGCTTGATGTTGGCCCGCCCTACCTGCTGCGCCGGAAACTCCTTGATCGGCTTGCCGTCCAGGTCGACGATGCGCTTCACCAGGTGCGGCTGGTAGATCACCCCGTCGTTGGCGACGGTGGCGATCATCGAAGCGAGTTGTACCGGGGTGGCCAGCACGTAGCCCTGGCCGATCCCGACCGAGAGCGTCTCGCCGGAGAACCACTTGGTGCCAAAGCGCTTTCTCTTCCACTCCTCGGTGGGGATCACGCCCCCCTTCTCGTTGTCCAGCCCGATCCCCATCGGGGCACCCAGGCCGAACTTCTTGGCGTAGGCGGCGATCCGGTTCACCCCGAGCCTTTCGGCGAGTTTGTAGAAGTAGACGTCGCAGGACTCCCTCAAGGCCTTTCTCAGCTCGACGTGGCCGTGCCCCTTCTTGTCCCAGCACTTGAAGGTCGCGTTGCCGAACTTGTAGTAGCCCGGGCAGTCCACCGAGCTGTGGGCGTCGATGAGCCCCTCCTCGATCCCGGCGATGGCCGTGATGATCTTGAAGGTGGAGCCCGGCGGGTACATACCCTTGAGCGCCTTGTTTTCCAGCGGGTGGCGCTTGTCCTCGAGGTACTCCTTCCACTTGTCGGGGGGGAGCCGCCCGGTGAAGAGCGCCGGGTCGAAGCCGGGATTGCTGGCAAAGGCGAGCACCTCGCCGGTGTTGACGTCGATGGCGACCGCCGCACCCGCCTTGTCGCCAAAGGCCTGCTCGGCGATCTTCTGCATATCGAGGTCAATGGTGAGCATGACGGAGTTCCCCACCGTGGAGGCGGTCTCCTCGACGGTGCGCAGGAAGCGGCCGCGTGCGTCCACCTCTATCTGGCGCCCGCCGTCGGTGCCGTGCAGGAAGGTTTCCCAGCTCTTCTCGATGCCGCTTTTACCGGTGTAGTCCCCGGCGTTGTAGTCCTTGTAGCGCTCGTTCCCGAGTTCCTCCTCGGAAACCTCGCCCAGGTACCCCAAAAGATGCGAGGCGAGTTCGCCGTTGGGGTAGGCGCGCACCGGCTTCATCTCGATGTTCACGCCGGAGAGGGAGAGGCGGTTTTCCTCGAGGTACTCCATCTGGTCGCGGCTTATGTTGGAGGCGACCACCAGCGGGTAGTACTTCGCCCTCCCCTGCCCCTTGTTCCACTTGTCCTGGATCTCCTTGGGATCGAGCTTCAAAAGCCGGGCGAGACTGGAGACCAGCTGTTCGCGGTCCTTGACGTCCTTGGGGATCACCGCAACCGAGAACGAGGGGGTGTTGGAAACCAGTACCTTGCCGTTGCGGTCCAGGATGGCACCGCGCGGTGCGGCTACCGGGACGAAGCGCAGCCGGTTGTTCTCGGACTGGTCCAGGAGGTTATCGGTGTCGATCATCTGCAGGTACCAGAGCCGGGACAAGAGCAGGAAGAACATGGCGAAGGCGCCAAAGGAGATCCAGATGATGCGGCGGGAACCGTCGCCGTCGGGGATGATGCCGCTGTGTGCTTTCATCGCGCCTCCTCAACGGCAGCGCGCCGAAACATGAAGAACAGCGAGGCGGCGAGCGCGTTCACCAGCGCCTGGGGAACCAGGACCGGCAACAGCGAGGCGTAGACCCCTTTGGAGACTGAGAAGATCACCAGCATGACCAGGTTCAACAGCGCGCAGAAGAAGGTCCCCAGAAAGACCACCAGGACCAGGAGTGCACGGTTGTCGGTGTAGAGCCGGTCGGCGACCTGGGAGAGGAGTGTGTAGAGACAGAGGTAGCTGAAGGCGTGCAGCCCGAGGTAGATACCGCTGAAACTGTCCTGCAGAAGACCCAGGGAAAAAGCCGCCAGCGCCGCAAAACGGTGCTGCAGCTTGAGTCCCAGGTACACCACCAGGATAATGAGCAGGTTAGGTTGGAAAGGGTCCTGCAGGTAGCGTGGCAGCAGAGTCATCTGCAGCAGCAACGCGGCCAGGACCAGGCCGACAATCTTGAGGTAACGCATCAGCTTTTACCGCCTGTGGGGTCTAGTCATGAGGTTGTTTAAGCAGCACCAGCATCTCTTCGAGTCTGCCGATGTTCACCGTGGGGCGCACCTCGATGGTCTGAAATACGCCGTACTCCCCCTTCTTCACCATGGTCACCTCGCCGATCGGCACCCCTTTCGGGAACACCCCGCCGATACCGGAGCAGATGACCGCATCCCCCACTTTAACATCTTCATCTTTAACCGTGAACTCCATTGAGCAGCGGCCGCCCCCCATGCCGCGCACTACGCCGCGCGCCCGGGAGCGCTGCACCATGGCGGCGATCGCCGAGGCGTGGTCGGTCAAGAGCAGCACCCGCGAGCTGTGCGGCGCCACCTTCACCAACCGTCCCACGGCGCCCCCCGCGGCCAGCACCGGCATCCCCTCGGCGAGGCCGTCGGCACTGCCGCGATCGACCACCAGGGTCTTGAACCAGGCAGAGGAGTCCTCGCCGATCACCGAGACCGCAACCGATGGCGTCTCCTGGGTCCCCTTCAGGCTCAACAGGGCCTGCAGCCGGGCGTTGGCCACCACCGCCTCGTTCCCGGCCAGGATACGCTCGTTGAGGCGCTTCACGCTCTTTCTCAGGGCGATGTTTTCCTGGCGCACCTGGACCAGGTCGAGGTAGTCACGCCAGATCCCCTCCACGAAGTTGTCCGCGGAGGCCACCGCGTTGGCGAACGGGGCGGTCACGGCCATCACCGAGCGTTCCACCGGGTTGGCGTGTTCCTTGTTGCGCAGGTTGAGTGCGTAGATCAAAAAGGCGGTCACCAGGAAGGTGGCGGTGATCAGGAAGCGTTTGTAGCGCAGTAGCAGCTCTTTCATTCGGTCTCAAAAATGGCTTAGGGGGCCGCCGAGCCCCCTATGAAAATATCCTCGCAAGTACTGTGGATCCGTGGACTGGCGCCCTACTCCAGACGAAACGGGGAATCCGCCTCGTCCTCGTGCCGGATCTCGTCGACCTTCTCGTGCTTCCCCGATCCCGCGTAGAGCCGGTTCGGTCCGTTGAAGACGATACCGTTTTCGTGGCTCACGTTCTTGTAGGCGTGCACCACCCCCGGCGGCACGATCAGCATGGTCGGGGCGTCGACCCCGGCAAAGAAGAACTGTTTGACGCCGAAGGTCGGCGAATCCTCGCGGGCGTCCCAGAGGTACACCTTGAAGTTGGCCGGGCCGATAAAGCAGAAGTAGTCGGTCTGGTCCACGTGCTCGTGAGGACCGCGGGCCACACCGGGCTGGGTCATCGAGATGTAAGCCATGGTCGGCAGGTGCTCCGGCGCCAGCTCATCGGAGCGGAACAGTTCGGAAAGCCAGCCACGCTCGTCGAGAAACTTGGTCAAAGGGCGAGTCATCACGTCGTGGATGCGCCCCTTCTGGTAGGTTACGGGTTTGCTCATGCTCGGGTCCCTCCCCCGCAGAGTTCGGTCTCGTTATAGACCCGCTGCAGGTAGTCACGGTAGGATGATTTCGGGGTGTTGGCAATGACGGCTGCCATGCCCTTGCAGTCCAGGTACCCCATACGCAGGGCGATTTCTTCGAGGCAGGCGATCTTGAGCCCCTGACGGGCCTCCAGTGTGCCGATGAAGTGCGAGGCCTCCAGCAGGCTTTGGTGGGTGCCGGTGTCCAGCCAGGCGATGCCGCGTCCCAGCTTCTGCACCGAGAGTTCGCCGCGCCTGAGGTATTCGAGGTTCACGTCGGTGATCTCCAGTTCGCCGCGAGGCGAGGGCTTAAGCGCCTTGGCGATCTCGACCACCTTGCCGTCGTACAGATAGAGCCCGGGAACCGCGTAGTTCGACCTGGGGCTTGCGGGTTTTTCTTCGATGCTCAGCACCTTGCCGTCGTTGTCAAAGTCGACCACGCCGTAGCGCTCCGGATCCTGCACGTAGTAGCCGAAGATCTTGGCGCCCTGCTCGAACTGGGCGATCAACCGGTCGAGCTCCATCTTCCCGTAGAATATGTTGTCGCCCAAAATCAGGCAGACCGGCTGCCCGGCCAGGAACTCCTCGCCGATCACAAAGGCCTGGGCGATCCCTTTCGGTTCGGGCTGTACCGCGTAGCTCAGCTTGATGCCCCAGCGGGAGCCGTCACCCAACAGGGCCTGAAAGCGCGGCGTGTCCTGGGGGGTGGAAATAATCAGGATATCCGAGATGCCGGCCATCATCAGGGTGGCCAGCGGGTAGTAGATCATCGGCTTGTCGTACACCGGCTGCAACTGCTTGCTCGCCACCATGGTGAGTGGATAGAGCCTGCTTCCGGCCCCACCTGCGAGCAATATTCCCTTCTTGATACCTGCCACCATAATCGCCGCTCCAGACGCTAAAAATCACATTAAGAAACTATTTTTTCTACCATAGGGTTGCATCCGGAGTCAAACAGTAAACAGGGAATCTACCGGGTAAAGATCCCCTTCCCATGCGGATTGCGCCAACGGGACCGGGGAATAGGCGGGAAAAGCCGGTCTGGCCCCGGGAACGAGCGGCTGAGGCAGCGGACGCGACGGTCAGGAAATCAGGCGTTCCTTGAGCTTCTCGTCGATGAAACTCTCTTCGATCGCCTCGCGTGCCCAGGATTCCTTGCAGCGGGCCAGCACCAGCGCGGCACCTTCGGCGACCGCGGGGATGTCGCTCCAAAGGGCGTTGCGGATTGCGCGCAACCGGTGCGTGTCGCTTTCGCGGGAGCCGGCCAAGGTACGGCAGGGATCGCACAAAAGCGCCAGGTTCTCCTCGGCGGGTTCGTCGTCCGGGCGGTATTCCCAAAGCTTCAGGCCGTCGTTTCCCGCGCACCACTCGCAGCGAAAGCCGGCACGCTTGCCGACGTTTTTCCCGAAACGCTGCACCGCCTCGAGGTGTTCCTGGTGCACCTGCTGTCCCTTTGCCATGCATCCCTCCTCAGACCAGCGCGCCCCTGCCGGCCACAGCCACCCAGTTTAGCAGATTTGACAGCTACATCAACGATTTTCATGGGTAAGGCCGATCCCGGTCCGGTAACGAGTTTTGGCTGGACAATACCCCTAACACTATGATTCCATGGGCGCCCGGGTGCAGCACCTCGTCAAGGGGGGCGACACCTTGAACAGTCAACCGGGAGGATTCATGAAGTTACCGCAGCCGCTCGTCTCCGGCACCCTGATACGCCGCTACCATCGTTTCCTGGCCGACGTCGAGCTGGAGGACGGCAGCGTCATCACCGCGCACACCCCGAATACCGGGAGCATGATGGGGTGCGCCATCCCGGGGAGCCGCGTCGCCCTGTCGCTGAGCCCCAACACCGCCCGCAAGTACCGGCACAGCTGGGAACTCGTCGAGGCCAACGGCATCTGGATCGGCATCAACACCCAGCTTCCCAACCTCCTGGCCCGCGAAGCCATCGAAAACGGCACAATCTCGGAACTCTCCGGCTACCAGTCGATCCGCGGCGAGGTCGCCTACGGCGAGGGGAGCCGCATCGACCTTTTCCTTTCCGGCCCGCAGGGGTACTGCTACGTCGAGGTGAAGAACGTGACCCTGGTGGAGCAGGGGCGCGCCCTCTTTCCGGATGCGGTGAGCGCCCGGGGGCAAAAACACCTGAGAGAACTCATGGAGATGGTGCGCCAGGGGCATCGTGCGGTGAATCTCTTCGTGGTGCAACGTGCGGACGGCGACTCGCTGGCACCGGCAGATCACATCGACCCGGTCTACGGGAAGCTGTTGCGCGAGGCGGCGCGCTCCGGGGTGGAGCTGCTCGCCTACCGGGCGGCGGTAAGTCCTGTGGAGATCCGCCTGGAGCGCCGGCTCGCGGTCGAGCTCTAGGAGCAGCTCCACGTTGACAAGGTAGCAGTTGGGCGCTACAGTTGAGCGTATTTTTTTCCGGAGGTCACATGAGAATCCCCAGGTTCACCGTCTACGCCAAGGAGAGCGGGGTCGAGATCTCGGCGACCGAGAAACGCCAGACTGGAAAACCGGACGAGGGGCGTATCGCGCTGCGTTTCTTCCGGCTGGCCAGCGGCAGCCACCAGATCCGCTTCGTGGTAGAGCCCTGGGAGGCCTTCGAGCTGCATCGCAAGATCCTGGCGGTGCACGCCACTCCGGGCAAAGAGGGGCTGACCCACAAGTTCGACGGCAGCGAAGGTGAAACCGTTACCAAACTTTTTGTCGAGGGGTACGAGCGAAACGGCAAGAAGGGGTACGCATTCTCCATCCAGCGTGCCGAGGAGAGCATCAACGTGGCGGCGCCGCAGGGGGAGTTCCTGTTCGCGGCGGAGTTTTTGAGGCAGCTTTCAGTGGCCCAATCCTGGGTTGAGCAGGCGGAACGATGACAGCGACGGTATCAGCGGCAGCAAAAGGCACCAACCTCGGCACAACACACGGCATCTCCCGGATCGCCCACCCTCTTCCCTGCAGCAAGACCCTTCATCTGAGCATCGACAGCAAGCTAAGCGACGTCGCCCTGGTCGGCCACGCCGTGCGCGGGGTATGTGCCTGTTCCCCCTTGAGCGAGGAGGCCTACGGCGAGATGGAAGTCTGTGTCGTCGAGGCCGTGAACAACGCGATCACCCATGCCTACCGGCGCCAGGACGGCTTCAAGGTGGAAACCGCCATCACCCTGCACCCAGACCGGATCGCCTTCGAGGTCAGCGATTTCGGGACCTCGATCATCGACTTCGCCCCGCGTACCCTGGAATTCGACCCCGAAGACATCGGCTCACTTCCCGAGAACGGCATGGGGCTCTTCATCATCGAGACCATCATGGACGAGGTGAGCTACCGCACCGAAGACGGCCGCAACACCCTCTCCTTCTGCCGGTACTTCACCCAATCGAGCGCTCAGCCCGTCCCGTCAAGAGCCCCCGACCTCCAGGTCACGCAGTAAGCCGCCGGAAACGTCCGCCCTCCCCTGTCACCCCACTCTGGTTCCCCGTCCAGGCGCCCCAACCAAGCCAGTTGAAATAGCCCAGCAGGTCCCGCTCCCGGAGTTTTTCGAAAGTTTTTTCCGTGCCTGCAGTACAGGAAAAACCGTGTTCAGATGAGCTGTTGCCCACCCTCCTCTCAAGCGTTTCTTTCAGGGGCTCATCGTCAATCGTCAACTGTCAATCGTCCCTTGTCTTTCTCAGGTTCCCAGCAAGAACTCGAAGTCTTCCCGTCCCAGAGACTGTCCGGCGTCGCTTTCCGCGTCTTCCAGAAGAGCCCGGTACAGTTTCAGCTTCCGCTTTTTGAGCTCCATCATCTTCTCTTCGATGCTGTGGCGCATCAGGAGTCGGGTGATAGTCACCTGGCGCTGCTGGCCGATGCGGTGCGCCCGGTCCGAGGCCTGGTTTTCCACCGCGGGGTTCCACCAGGGATCCAGGTGAAAGACGTAGGAAGCGCGGGTCAGGTTGAGTCCCCGCCCGCCCGCCTTGAGACTCAGCAGAAAGACCGCCGGCTCGGCCGAATCCTGGAAGTTCTCCACCAGCGCCTTTCTGCGCGACACCGGGGTGGAGCCGTCCAGCCGAAAGTTCTGGATCCGCTCACCGTTGAGCGCCTCCTGCACCAGGTCGAGAAACGAGGTGAACTGCGAGAAGACCAGGACGCTGTGCCCTTCGGCGAAGAGTTCCTGCACCTGCTCGATGAGAAACTCGATCTTCGGCGAGGCGTCGTGCGCATCGGTCAACATGAGGCGGGAAGAGAGACAGATCTGGCGCAGCTTGAGAATGGCGGTAAGCGCGATGATGCGGGCCTGCCCCGGCGCCTTCGAGGCGTAGGCCTCGGCGACGGTGGCCTTCACCTGCGCCACGGTGCGGGCGTAGAGCGCCTTCTGGCGAGGGCTCATCTCGAGGTAGAGATCGGTCTCCACCTTGGGCGGGAGCTCGGCCGCGATCATGTCCTTGGTCCGCCGCAGGATAAAGGGACGGGTGCGCCGTACCAGGAGGTCCAAAAAGGCGCTCCCCTCGCGCCCCATGCCGCGACGGAACAGCTCGTAGTTCCCGAGGAGCCCCGGCAGCGCCAGATCCATCACCGAGTAGTACTCACCCAGATGGTTCTCTACCGGGGTACCGGTGAGGGTGACCTTGAAACGCCCCTTGAGCCGGCGTACCGCCCCGGTGGTCTCGGCGTGGATGTTCTTCACCGCCTGCGCCTCGTCGAAAACGACGACGTGGAAGTTCAACTTGGCGAGCTGCTCGACGTCGCGCTGGATCACGCCGTAGCTGGTCAGCACCAGGTCGAAGCCGTGGAATTCAGCCTTCCTCCCCTGCCCCCGGTACACTCCTACCTTGAAGCCTGGATAGAACCGGGCGATCTCGCTCTCCCAGTTGAAAATGAGGCTCGGGGGGACCACGACCAGGTGCGGCACATCTCCTGACACCTCGGACGGGATGATCCCTTCCTTCAAACCGGCCATGAGGGCAATGGCCTGGATGGTCTTGCCAAGCCCCATGTCGTCGGCCAGGCAGGCGCCGAAGCGGTGCTGGTAGAGAAAGGCGAGCCAGCTGTACCCTTCGACCTGGTAGTTGCGCAGGGTTGCCTTGAGCCCAGCAGGGACCGCAGTCCGCTCGATGCTCTGGAAGTTAAGCAGGCTGTCGATGATCCGCTCTTCCTGGGGGGCGAGAAGGACACGCACGCCGCTGCGCCTGAGCACGATCCAGTCGAGGATCTGCAGCCGGGGCACCCGCACCACTTCGCGCTTGGCGTGACCTGCAAAGAGCGTGAGGGCGCGGCTGCTCTCTTCGTCCAAAAGCACCATCTGCTCGCCCTTGCGGAACAGGCCGCCCCCCTTGACCGCCTCCTGGAACTCGCGTTCGTCGACCAATTCCCCCTCGAAGCGGATCTCGGGTCGCAGTTCGAACCAGTCGATGGAGCTGCGGGTGGCGTCCAGGGTGAAGGACCAGGTCACCGTCTCCAGCTCCTCGCCGCCGATGGCCAGACCGAAACTGCCCGCCACGCACTGCTCGCGCAGCCGGGAGAGCCCCTTCAGGAAGGTCTTGCGGTCCAGGTACATCTCGCCGGGTTCGGTCGCACCACTGAAGATCTCGGCACCGAAGAGCTGATAGGGGATCTCGAGCAGTTGGGCCTGGCGTACCCCGTCCACGGCAAGCCCCAGCCAGCCAACCTCGGAGAGCTGCAGCAGGGTATGCGGCTCCCCGGCGGTCTCCCAGAAACCGTTCACGATCTGGCGTGCCTCGGCTCGTACCCCGCGTTTGGAGAACTCGGGGGTATCGAGGGCAAGCCGCGCGATCCGCTCGCGCTCGGATCGGGTGTGCCCGGCCAGCGCGCTGAAGCAGGCGTCGAAGATGGCGGCCACCCTCTTCTTGGCCCGCAGCGGCTGGGGATGGTGCTGCCGTCCCGCGGCAGGGAAGAACCAGAAGAGCTCCCGGGAGAGCGGGAACCTGACCTCTTCGGCAACCCCTTCGGCCATCAGGTGCACCGTGTCGCCCAACTCCTCGATGTTCAGGCGGTACAGGGGGTGGAAGCTGCGCAGCTGGCAGCGTGCGCCGTCGCGGGTCAGCACCGCCCGTTTCAAGAAGGCGGAGAGTTCGGCATCTTTCAGGGTGAACTGCAACCGGTTGAAATCCTCGGCACTGGCAATAAAGCCCTGCGGGTCGTCGGTGCAGGAACTCTCCGGAAGCGCCGCGAGTGCCCCGGAAAGCCTCTGGTAGTAGCGCTCGTGCCCGGCCTCGGCGAGCTTCTGGATGCGGCCCTGGCGCAGGTCGAAGTAGTAGTGCTCGGACACGAAGGACTCGTCGTCGAAGAGAGTGCCGTCGTCGAGGCTCTGCGAACCGCGCAGTTCTCCGCGGCGCAGGTCGAGGTGCACCAGCACCGAACGCAGCGCCGTGCTGTCCAGACGCAAGGGGACGAGCCCCTGGTCGCCCGCATAGCAGATCGGGTAGCGCCCCTGGAAGCGGGTCACGAACTCCTCGATGCAGCGCCCCCCCAGAGCCGGAGAGGACAACAGGCGCAGAAAATCCTTGAGCGAGGCGGGAAGTCCGCTGTCGGCAAGCGTCACCGGTACCCCTTCCTGGAACAGGCGCAGCTGGACCTCCCCGGCACAGCGCTCCACGATGAGGGCGTACGGGGCGTTCAGATCCGCCTTGACGACGGGGCTCTCGGTGGCAGGTGCGACCTGGGTCAGTTCGCGGCGGATCCCGTCCAGGTACTTGGAGGGGAGCTGCAGCATGGGAAACGAGGTGGGGGATACCGCCTTTTTCAGGGTTGCGAGGGAGGCGACCAGGTGGGGACAGCGCCCCTCGGGGCTCCAGACGCCGCAGTCGCAGGAACCGGATAGTTCCCCCTGCTCCAGCGAGAACGAGACGTTGAAATCGTTGTGGACGGCGAAGGTGAGGTTGAGCACGGCGCCGTCTTCGCTCCAGGCAAGCCGGGAGATGGGGCGCTGTTTGCAGAGTTCGAAGCCGTTGAAGAGCTGTCCCTTGGCCGCCAGAGCGTACACGGCCGAGGCGGGCATCTCCAGGAGATGCCGCAAAAGCGCGCTGCTCTTTCTATTAGGCGTGAGTTCTCCCAAGGGTCACCTCGTCAACGAACCGCCTATGCTATCAAAAAGCTGTCCTCATTACAACAGGCCCTGTCGTCGATTCCGGTACAGTGCCTGCGGGGTCACCCGTGGCGGGATACAGGCCCGGCTCAGCTGCCGTTTCAGCCGGTCGTGGCGCGTGGTTGCCAAGGGTTCAATGAGAGGAAAAGAGAAATGAAGAAGGTGCGGGTGGTGCGGCGAGGCCCTGAAAATAAAAAGAGGGACGGCGCGTACCGTCCCCAAAAAGGAGACCCTGGAGATTTCGAGGTGATTTCTCTGTGGGTTACTTAAAGGTATCGGCCCCGGCTGCGGCAACTTTAGAAATATTTTGTAAGGTACCTCAAGGAGGTGCCGACCCGCACACTGGCGCACCGGATCCCGGGATTCGGCACTCCGGGGTGGGCGGGGCCGCGGGCTCGCCGCAGCCAAGGGCGAAACTATCGATGATCCAGCGGGCGATGCTGCGCTCCGGCGGCAGCGAGTCGGGCATCCTGTCGGCAGTGAACCACTGCGCGTCTTCCAGTTCGTCGCCATCCACGGTGATCTCCCCGGAGGCGTAGTCGGCCACAAAGCCGGCCATCATCTGGCTCGGGAAGGGCCAGTTCTGGCTCCCCACGTAGCGGATGTTACTGACACTCAGGCCGGTTTCTTCGAACACCTCGCGCTCCACGCACTCTTCGAGCGACTCGCCAAAATCGAGAAAGCCGGCCACCAGGCTGTAACGCCCCTGGGGCCATTCCGGCTTGCGGGCCAAGAGGAACTTCTCGCCGCGCCTGATCAGCACGATGACGCAGGGGTGGATATGGGGGAAGTGTTCGTGGCCGCAGCCGGTACAGCGCTTGCCCCAGGTGAGCCGGATGCGCTTCATGGTGGCGCCGCACTTCGAGCAGTGCCGGCTCATGCGCTCCCAGTAAAGGATCTGGCGCGCCAGGCCGTAGAGGGTCATCAGGTCGAACGGGAGCTCGGCGGAGGAGACTGCCTGGAATTCGGGGGTGAGCACCTGGTCGGGTGCCACGGTCATCAACCGGACCGGCTCGCCGTCCCACTCGCCAAAGAGCAGCGGCGTCCCCTGCATGGTAAAGCTGGCGGGGAGGTCGCCCCGATAGAGGGCGCCGTTGTCGAGGATCAGCGCATCCCCCTGCAGAAAGACCCAGTACCCCGCGGCAGTCTCGTCCAACTCGCCGGGTTTGCGCTGGGTGAAGCGTTTTTTGATGATCTCGCCGTTGAAGGGGAGATGGACAGCGTCGGGAAATGCCATATGCAACTCCTGTCGGTGCGTTTCGGGTAGTAGGCCATCATACAGAAACGGACGAGGGAATCAATGCCATTTCGGGGCTGCCGGCGGCGAGCCAGTGAGATGCATTACGGCAGGTGAGGGTCAGTAGTCGAACGATCCCTTGCGCTCGGCGAGGTATCTCGCCTTGTTCAGCGCTCCCGCCCGACATTCCAGCAGGAAACCTTCCAGCACCTTGAGCAGCTCGTTGGTTAACGTTTCGATTTCCCTCAGTTCCTCGTCCATAGCACACCCTCCCACCGGGTCCCGGGCGGCGGTTCCGTCGAGGCCGCCACATACCCACCTCATGAAATAGACCACATGTTGTCATATATCGGCAGGGCTGGATGGTACTTTAGAGTTTTTTCAGGGAAGTTCGCCACCTTGGGGACCACTGATTGCCCCCCCTTTTAGCTTGCATTGCCAAGCCTCGATATGCTAACTCTTTTTCCTTTAAGCAGGCCAGCGCAGCACACCGGAAAAGTATTTGATTCTGCGGTGCTAGGCGCAGGCCGCGGGTGGCCCCGGGTCACCGTCGAAACCTTACCTTGCAGGAGAACCGTGTGAACAGTGAACGTCGATTGCCGGCGGAGTGGGAACCCCAGGACGGGGTGCTTTTGGCCTGGCCGCATGAGGAGAGCGACTGGCACCCCTACCTGGAGCTGGTGGAGCCGGTATTTGTCGAGATTGTGAAAGAGATCAGCCGCTTCGAGCAGGCGGTGATCGCCGCCCCCGACCCGGAACGGGTACGTGGACTTCTGGAAGCAGCCCAGGCGAACCTGGAACGGGTTCGGGTCTTCCAGGTGGAGACCAACGACACCTGGGCCCGGGACTTCGGCCCGATTGCCGTTGAGGAGGGCGCAGCCCCTCGGCTCCTCAACTTCGGCTTCAACGGCTGGGGGCTCAAGTTCCCCTCGGACCTCGACAACCGGATCAACAAGAAGCTGCAATTCCACTCGGTCTGGAAGGCGCCACTGGAAACCGTCGGGCTCATCCTCGAGGGGGGGAGTATCGAAAGCGACGGCAGGGGGACCATCCTCACCACCGAGGAGTGCCTGTTAAACGACAACCGCAACCCGCACCTGACCCGCGAAGAGCTGGAGCAGGAGCTGCACGGCCTGTTCGGTAGCGATCGCTTCCTCTGGCTTGCCAACGGCTACCTGGCCGGCGACGATACCGATTCCCACGTCGACACCCTGGCGAGGCTCTGCCCGGACGACACCATCGCCTACGTCCGCTGCGACGACCCCGATGACGAGCACTACCGTGCGCTCGCGGCGATGGAGGCCGAGATCGCCGTCTTCCGCACCAGGGACGGCAGACCGTACCGGATGATCCCCCTCCCCTGGCCCCTGGCCCGCTTCGACGAGGAAGGAACACGGCTTCCGGCCACCTACGCGAACTTCCTGGTGATAAACGGCGCGGTACTGGTGCCGACCTACCAGGACCCGAACGACCAGGCGGCTTTACAGGCGATCGGCCAGGCCTTCCCGGGGCGGGAGATCGTGGGGATCGACTGCCTGCCGCTCATCCTGCAGCACGGCTCCCTGCACTGCGTCACCATGCAGCTCCCCAAGGGAACCCTGATCAGGTAGGCTGGGAGACAGGAGGTCCGGGAACCACAGCCCCCCTACCTCGACGGGAGGGGGCCGGGAGGTGGGTGAAGCTGCCACCGGCAATGAAGTGACACTTTCCCCCTTCACCCTGTCCCTCTCCCGCAGGGGGAGAGGGGACCAGCCGGGCGGCTTCCCGAATTTTCGGAGGAACCACAAAGCCAGCCGGCGGGGCCGATCGAACACATCTGCACGGGCTTACGCCCTTATACCGGTTGCGCGCTGCAACAAACGCGAAAGCCGGCAGTTAGCACGGAGGTATTCATGAACAAGTTAAAGGTTGCCCTGGTACAGCAGAGCCTGCGTTCAAGCCGCGAGGAGACCATCGCCGCGACGGTCGCCGCGATCCGCGAGGCCGCAAACCAGGGGGCTCAGCTCGTCGCGCTGCAGGAGCTGCATACTGGCAGCTACTTCTGCCAGACCGAGGACACCGAGTGCTTCGAGATGGCCGAAAGCATCCCCGGTCCCTCCACCGAGCTCTTCGGAGCCCTCGCCCGCGAACTCGGTATCGTGCTGGTGACCTCGCTCTTCGAGCGCCGCGCTCCCGGCCTGTACCACAACACCGCAGTCATCATGGACCGCGACGGCAGCATCGCCGGCAAGTACCGCAAGATGCACATCCCGGACGACCCCGCCTTCTACGAGAAGTTCTACTTCACCCCGGGCGACCTCGGCTTCGAACCGGTGCAGACCTCGCTCGGCAAGCTGGGGGTGCTGGTCTGCTGGGACCAGTGGTACCCCGAGGCCGCGCGCCTGATGGCGCTCGCCGGGGCAGAACTCCTCATCTACCCGACCGCCATCGGTTGGGACCCGCGCGACAGCGACGCGGAAAAACAGCGCCAGCAGGATGCCTGGATCACCATCCAGCGCGCCCACGCGGTCGCCAACGGGATTCCGGTCCTCTCGGTGAACCGGGTCGGTTTCGAGGCGGACCCAAGCGGCGTGGGAGCCGGCATCCAGTTCTGGGGCTCGAGCTTCGTGGCCGGGCCGCAGGGTGAATTCCTGGCGCACGCCGGCCAGGAAGAGGAACTCCTGGTGGTCGAGGTGGACCGCAGGCGCAGCGAGGACGTGCGCCGCATCTGGCCCTTCCTGCGCGACCGCCGCATCGACGCCTACCAGGATCTGGTGCGCCGCTACCGCGACTAAACGGGGATCCCTGTGCCCTCTCCTTTCGCCCCCTCTGCCGCGCTGCTGGCTAGGCTTGCCGGCCTCGAGCCCGCCGAGCGTGTCCTCGTGCAGCTCCTGTCGGTTGCCTACGCGCCGATCTCCAAGAACGTCCTTTTGAACCTCGCCCGGCGCTTCAACCCGAGGCTGCCGGGCGACCTGAAGCTCAACGCCGTGAGCCTTGGGGAACTCTTAGAGGGGCTGAGCCAGGCAAAGCTCGTCGAGGTGTCCCGCGAGGGGGTGCGCTGCAACCGGCAGATCGCGCACCAGGCGACCCTGAGTGCCGTGCGCAGCGGCAGCTTCGAGGGGATGGTCCTCGCGGTGCAGATCGAGGTCCCCATGGTGAGCGAGTGGGGGAGCAGCTACTACCGGGCTCCCCAGCACGCCCTGCGCGACATCAGGATCGGCTTTTACCGCCAGGATCCCAACTTCGTCTTCGAGAAACTGGCCCGTTTCGAGCGCCAGTTTCCCTACGAAGCCCTTACCTGCCACCCCTTCGTCCTGATCTGCAGCTTCCCCTTCGATGCGCAGTGGTTCGCCACCCTCCCCCGCCAGCTCTTCGACCCAGCCCTAGCCGAGATCCTCAACTACGCCCTCACCACCTTTGTACCGGTACGCGAGGCGTTCGAGGTCCTGGAACGGCGTGTGGACCAGGGTGAACTCCCCCAGGCGCTCCACGACCTCTACTGCAGGGAACTCATGCTGCGCGGCCGCCCCGATGAGGCGAGATCCGCGGCCCGGGCCGGCGTCTCCTCGCGCGAGGTTGCCGTCCTGGCCTGGGAGGCGCTGACCCGAAACGCCCTGGACGAGGCCCTGACCGGCTTCGAGCAGGCACTTGCCCTGTTTCGCAAGGAAACCGGCAAGCGCAGGACCTTCTTCAGCGACCTCTCCGGCCCGCTCTACCTGGTCACCCTCATCGCCTCCGGCGACCCCTCCCTCTTGGAGCGCGCCGACGAGTTCTGTTCGTTGGTGCTCGCCAAACGGGACTGGCCCCTCCAGGACCTCTACCGGATGCTCAGCCTGGTGGTCGAGGAGCGCCGCGGTGCGCGGGGAGCCGGTGCCCTCTTGGAAACACTGATCCCGCGGCTTTCCAACTCGCCGCTCGTGGGGCTCTTCGCGGCGCTCACCCTGTCCTGGAGCGGCGCTACGGTGAACGAGGTGCAGGCCACGCTGGTTGCCGATCTCTCGCAGCCGGCGCGCGAGGCAGGGTACCTCTGGCTTGCGGACGAGTTCGAGCTGGCGGCCCGGGCCTGCGGCCACGCCCCGGCTGAGGCGGAAGCGCTGCACCTGCGCTACCGGGAGGCCGGACGCATCCCCCTGATCGAGGCGATCCACCGCACCGAGTTCTGGGAGCACGCGCTGAAGGCGCTCGGCAGCCTGAACCGTCCCGAGGAGGCGCGCGGAGCGGAGCCCACCACCTCGCGCCTGATCTGGCACTTCCAGGACCACGGCCGCTACGTAGAGCTACAGCCGCGCGAGCAGAAGCTTTCCCCCACCGGCAAGTGGAGTGCCGGCAAAAATATCGCGCTGCGCAGGCTCGCCGGAGAGCATCCCGAACTCGATTTCCTGAGCGAGCAGGACCTGCAGGTCTGCCGCTTTATCAAGAAGGAACGCGAATCGGGATACTACGGCCGCGAGGTCTACCGTCTCGACCTGGACCGCGCCCTGCCGCTTTTGACCGGACACCCGCAGGTCTACCTCGATGCCGCGGCCGCGGTACGCCTGGAGCTCGTCGCTGGAGAGCCCGAGCTGCAGCTGCTAAACGAGGGTGACCACCTGGTGATGTCCCTCTCCCCCCCATTCGAGGCCGACCAGCGCATCTACCTGCAGAAGGAGAGCCCAACAAGGATCAAGGTGTTCCAGATCAAGGAGGAACACCGCAAGATCGCGACCATCGTGGGGAACGGCCTCAAGATCCCGGCGCACGCACGCGAGAAGACGCTCGAGGCGATCAAGTCGCTCTCCGGCATCCTCACGGTGCACTCGGACATCGGCTCCAGCGAGGCGGAACTGCTGGTGGGGGATCCCACTCCCTGCTTCCACCTGCTCCCCTACCAGGAGGGGGTGAAACTCGAGCAGCTGGTCCGTCCGTTCGGTGAGGCCGGCCCGTATCTTAAGCCGGGAACCGGTGGCGAGACCATCATGGCCGTTCTCGAGGGGCAGCGGGTGCAGGCGCGCCGCGACCTGCGGCTGGAACTGCGCCGGGGCGCCGAGGCGCTCGCCGCCCTGCCGGTCCTCGCTGAGCGCGAAGAGGAGGACGGCCAGTGGCTGCTGCCCGCACCGGAGAGCGCCCTCGAACTCCTGGTGCAGTTGCAGGCGCTGGGCGAGAGCATCCGGGTCGCCTGGCCCCAGGGGGCGCGCTTCACGGTACGCGAGCAGGTGGGGATCCGGCAGGCCAAGGTGAACATCAGGCAGGCGAAGGACTGGTTCGAGCTGGAGGGGACGCTCACGGTGAACGAGGGGCTCACCCTCGACCTGCAGGAGCTCGTGAAGCTCATGAAGGATTCCAGCGGCCGTTTCGTCGCCGTAGGCGATAACGAGTACCTGGCGCTCTCCGCCGAACTCAGAAAGCGCCTCGAGGAGCTTGCGAACTACGCGGAGCCCCACGGCAAGGGATTCCGTTTCCATCCGCTGGCGGCCGGCATCTTCGAAGATCTCACCCGGGAGGCCGGTGAGTGCAGCACGGACCAGCACTGGAAGGACCAGCTCAAGCGGCTGCGCGGTGTGCAAAGCTTTGAGCCGGTGCTCCCGAGCACGCTGCAGGCTGAGTTGCGCGGCTACCAGGAGGAGGGTTTCCGCTGGCTGAACCGGCTGGCCCACTGGGGGGTCGGAGCCTGCCTGGCCGACGACATGGGGCTCGGCAAGACGGTGCAGACCCTGGCGCAGCTCCTCAGCATGGCGAGCCAGGGTCCGTCCCTGGTGGTGGCGCCGACCTCGGTCTGCCTGAACTGGGAGAGCGAGGCCGCCCGGTTCGCCCCCACCCTCAAGGTGACCATCTTCGGCCCCGGGGATCGTGCCCGGACCTTGCAGCGCCTCAAGCCCTTCGACCTGGTTATCTGCAGTTACGGACTCTTGCAGCAGGAGGCCGAGCTCCTGGCGGCGGTTTCCTGGCAGGGGATCGTGCTCGACGAGGCGCAGGCGATCAAGAACCTCGCTACCAAAAGGAGCCAGGCGGCCATGGGGCTCAGCGGCGCCTTCAAGATGGTGGCTACCGGCACCCCGATCGAAAACCACCTGGGCGAGCTGTGGAACGTGTTCCGCTTCATCAACCCGGGGCTGCTCGGCTCGCTCAAGCAGTTCAACGTGAAGTACGCCGCCCCCATCGAGAAAGGTGAGGAGAAGAAGGCACGGGGGAGGCTCAAAAAGCTGATCCAGCCCTTCATCCTGCGCCGCACCAAGAACCAGGTGCTGGAGGAGCTCCCCTCGCGCACCGAGATCACCATCAAGGTGGAGCAAAGCGCAGAGGAGGCGGCATTCTACGAGGCGCTGCGGCGCAGTGCGCTGGAGAACCTGGCGGGGGTCGGCAAGGTGGAGGGGAAGGCCGAACTCCACATGAAGATACTGGCCGAGATCATGCGGTTGCGCCGGGCCTGCTGCAACCCGCGCCTGGTGCTGCCGGAAAGCCCGGTCCCCAGCAGCAAGCTCGCCGCCTTCACCGAGATCGTGGAGGAACTCAGGGAAAACCGGCACAAGGCGCTGGTGTTCAGCCAGTTCGTCGGGCACCTGGCCATCATCCGGGAGAACCTCGACCGGGCCGGCATTCCCTACCAGTACCTGGACGGCAGTACCCCGGCGCGCCAGCGCAAAGAGCGGGTCGATGCCTTCCAGGCCGGCGAGGGGGAACTCTTCCTGATCAGCTTGAAGGCGGGGGGTGTCGGCCTCAACCTCACCGCAGCCGATTACGTGATCCACATGGACCCCTGGTGGAACCCGGCAGTCGAGGACCAGGCCTCGGACCGGGCGCACCGGATCGGCCAGCAGCGTCCGGTGACCATCTACCGGCTGGTTGCCAAGGGGACCATCGAGGAGAAGATCGTCGGGCTGCACCAGCACAAGCGCGGCCTGGCCGACAGCCTCCTCGAGGAAAGCGATCTGAGCGGCAAGGTGAGTGCCGACGAACTCCTGGAACTTTTGCGCCAGGGATAACAGGCGGCGTTATAAAACCGCGCAACCAGCGGCGGAAACCCCTCAAGAAAATGACCATGCTCCCGAAGAGACAGGTGACTGATCCGTAAGATCGGCGCCCGTCTCTTTTTTTTGTATCGACGGGCCTGGGAGTCGGGCAGATTCCGACACACATGATACACTAGCGGCTGGGCCGCAGTTCCTAACGCACCTTTCGTGACACCGTAGCGTGGGGGCACGTCATAAGGAGACCGAGACCATGGCAGAAATCGAATGGAGTTCCGACCTGAGCGTCGGCATAGAAACGATCGACGAGCAACACCTCAAGCTGATCGAACTGCTGCAGGGGCTGGAAGATGCAGTGCGTATCGGCAAGGATGCCGGACTCATCGAGGACACCATCACCAACCTCTTCAACTACGCCAAGGTTCACTTTGCAACGGAAGAGGATCTGCTGAAAAAGCACAAGTATCCGGAAGAGAAACTGCACCAGATGGAACACAACAAGTTCATCACCAAGGCCTTCGAGTTCAGGGAGAACTTCGATGCGCGCAAGCCGGGGCTGAACATTGAAGTGGTGAATTTCCTCTCCAGTTGGATCCTGAGCCACATCCAGATCACCGACCAGCGCTATACCCGGTACCTGAAGAAGCACGGCCACTCCTGACACCCCTTTCCGCCTCACTCCACCGCCCCACGATGCAGACGCAGATACCTGTTCGTGGGGCGTCGCTGTTTCTCCCCTTGGCACCACCCGGCAACACCACCCCCTCCATTCTCTGAGTGCACGTTTTTAAACTTGTAATCATGCAGCGTCACAGGTAGAACTGGCCATCGGCCGCTTGCCTGTGAGGTGCCTTCAGTTACAATTGTGCGATCCTGCTTCCTTATAGGAAGCCATGGTGATCGATCTTCCTGAAGCAGTACCAGAGGAGAAAGTCCAATGACTGTCACACTCGCCTTTGATGTCTACGGCACACTCATCGATACCCACGGAGTGGTGGTCATGTTGCAGCAGTACCTGGGTGACCGGGCTGCGGAGTTTTCGCGCTGCTGGCGCGACAAACAGCTCGAGTACTCCTTCAGGCGCGCCGTGATGCAGAACTACCAGACCTTTGCGGTCTGCACGAGCCAAGCCCTCGACTACACCCTGACCTGTTACAAGGTGGCACTGAGCCCGCAGCAGAAGCAGGAACTCCTGGAGGCCTACCAGGTGCTCCCCGCCTTCAGCGACGTCGAACAGGGGCTGCGCCTGGCGCAACAGCAGGGCTATAGGCTCTACGCCTTTTCCAACGGCAGCCGCGAGGCGGTGGAAAAACTCCTGACGACTGCCAAAATCCGCGACTTCTTCCTCGACGTGGTCAGCGTGGACGAAATCAAGTCCTTCAAGCCGAACCCCGGCGTCTACTGTCACTTCCTGCGCCGGGCCGGGAGTATCGGCGCCGAGACCTGGCTCATCTCGTCAAACCCCTTCGACGTGCTCGGTGCCGATTCGGCCGGGCTGCGCACCGCCTGGCTGCAACGCTCGCCGGACGCGCTCTTCGACCCGTGGGGGAGCGAACCGACCGTCACCATCACCACGCTCGCCGAGTTGGCCTCCGCCGTGGAGCGCCAGCCGCGGTCGGGGTGACTCCACTTAGATCCTGAACCGCCTTCTTTGGAGGTACTGCTCCGCATGAATCGCACCCCCCTCTTTATCGTGTTGTTCCTGACACTTCTCTGCTACGTCGAGCCCAGCCGTGCCGAGGAGGACTCTCCCGCCCAATCGGCCGGCGAGCTGATGACGGTTCCCGCACCCCGGCCAGTCCCGCGCCCCTGGGAGTTGAACATCGATACCGGCTGGTGGCCCAAAAGCGACAGCAGGGACGCCGGCGGCCAGGTGGGACTCGGCGAGTTTCGCGTCAAACTCGGCCGCTCCATCAAGATTGAGCGCCGGTTCCGGTTCACCCCGGAATTGAGCTACACCCAGGTCGAGGTGAGCGCACCTGCTGCTGCCCGCCTACCGGGGAGCCTGTACAGCACGACGCTGGGGCTGCGCCTCGATCACCAGCTCGACCAGAGCCTCGGCTACTCTGCCTTTATCGCTCCAAGCATCGCCGGCGACTACCGCGCCATCGGCAGCGACGATGTGCGGGTGCGTCTCGGTGTGATCGGGCGGTTTGTCTCGTCGCAGCGCCTCACCCTGCTTGCCGGACTCCTCTACACCCCGGGTTACCACGTCCTTCCGGTGCTGCCGATTATCGGCCTGGTGTACCGCCCCGACGAGCGCTGGACCATCAGCATCGCAGCACCGCGCCCCTCGGTGAGCTACGCCGTAACGCCGGAGCTGAAGCTTAACCTGAACGGGGAATACAACGGAACCGAGTACCAGCTGCACCAGGACAGCCTGGGGGCACGGGTGGTGCGCTACCGCGACTTTCGGTTCACCGGCGGCGCCGAGTGGAACCTGGCCGACCGGCTGACCGGCGAAGTGGCCGCGGGGTACGCCTTCTACCGCAAGTTTCTCTTCTATGAGCAGATTGGCGCAGGGCACCCGGACCTCTCGATCGATAACGGCCCCTTCGCCCGGGCCTCGTTGAACCTGCGCTGGTAATTGATATGAACCGTCACTGGAGGGTCTCACCATGCAGCTCCGCCCGTTTTTGATCTCCCTGCTGATCACACTTCTCGCCGCCTCCGCCGCGACTGGCGAGCCAGTCCCCGTCGTTTCCCAGATACGATCCGTCACCGTCTATGCGGACCAGGCGCAGGTAACCCGGACGGGAACCGTCAACCTGAAGGCCGGTCTCAACCTGGTGAGCATCGACAACCTGCCGCTGTTACTGAACCAGGATTCGCTGCGGGTATCCGGAAAGGGGAGCGCAGGGGCACGTATCGCCGGTCTCACCGTGAAGCCGGTCTTCCTCGAGCAGCTGCAGGAAAAGCACATCCAGGAGCTGGAGGAGCAGATCGAGGGGGGGCAGCACAAGCTTGCCGCGCTCGACGCCCGGCACAAGGGGCTCGCTGCCCAGAAGGCCTTTCTCGAGTCGATCCGGGTCGGCTGGGGCGAGCGGATCTCCAAGGAGCTTGGTCAGGGGAAGCCGACGACCGGAGAACTGGGTGATGCTGCCAAGTTCGTGGGTGAGGGTGTCGGCAAGGTGGAAGAGAGCATCTACGAAACCGAGGCCGCCAAGAGGCCGCTGCAAAGCCGCATCAACGCGCTCAGGCAGGAGCTGGAGCAGGCCAAGGGGAACCGCAGCAAGGAGGTGCGCAGCGTCGAGGTCGCGATCGAAGCGGAACGTCAGATGAGCTTCGATCTCGAGCTGAGCTACCTGGTTGCCGGAGCGCACTGGGTCCCGACCTACGACCTGCGCCTCAATGCCGAGGGGACGGCCGCGGAGCTCACCTACCGGGCCCAGGTCTGGCAGCAGACGGGAGAAGCCTGGCCCAAGGTCCGGCTCGCGCTCTCCAGCGCGCGTCCCGAGGCAGGCGGCGCCCCCCCGGAGCTCTTCCCGTGGCACGTCGGATTCTACCAGCCCCCCATGCCGCTGACCCCGCGCCGGGCTGCCAAGGCAACGGGAGCGTTTGCCCTCGGTGCGGCGCCGGCCCCCGAGGCGCAGGCATTGGATGTTCTTGAGGGCGCCGCTCCCAGCTCGGTTTCGGCACGCCCGGTGGAGGCTGAACTCGCCGAGGGGCAGACCTCGGTCCTTTTCAGCGTACCTCAGCCGGTGGACATTCCCGCCGACGGCAGCCGCACCGGCAGCGTCATCGCCGTCGCCACGCTTCCGGTGAACGCCGAATACCAGAGCGTACCCAAACTCGCACCGCGGGTCTTCCTGAAGTCCGAGGTGACCAACGCCTCGAGCTACCCGCTCTTGGCCGGCGAGGTGAATATCTTCAACGACGCGGTATTCACCGGGAAGAGCTTCCTGAAGACGATTGCCGCCGGGGAGAAGTTCGATCTCTACTTCGGCGCCGACGAGCGGGTGAAGGTGAAGCGCGAGGTCGCCCGGGTCAGCAAGCAGGGAGGCCTTTTGGGCGGCAACCGGATCAGTTACCGGGTCAGCGTCGAGCTGGACAACTTCAAGAAGCAACCGATCCGTCTGTCGCTGGTGGACCAGTTGCCGTTGGCGGGGAGCGAAGAGATCAAGGTAAAGCTGGAGGAGGAAAAGCCCGCGCCGGACGAGCGCAAGCCAGACGGCACCCTGACCTGGAAGCTCAACCTGGCCCCTGGCGAGAAGAAGAAGCTGAGCTACGACATCGTGATCGAGTACCCCAAAGGGCGCACACTCACAGGTGCTGAGTAACGGGAGATTGTTAGACAATGCTGGACGGTGCTGTACACTAACTGGGCCTCCGATGGGGAGCATCAGGAAGGTTGCCGCACACCGTCACAGGGGCTGTAGTAGAGAAAGAAAGGTCGCTTGAGTCAGGGAGGTCGACATGAAAGACACTCTTGCCGCTGGCATTACCCATACCCACACATTCCGCGTCCCGGTTGAGAAGACCGTGCCGCGGCTCTATCCCGAGTCCGCACTGTTCCGGGAGATGCCGGAAGTCTTCGCCACCGGCTACCTGGTCGGGTTCATCGAGTGGGCCTGCATGGAGGCGTTGCAACCGTTTCTCGACGAGGGGGAACGCTCCGTGGGCACCATGATCAACGTGAGTCATTCCGCGGCGACGCCGCCGGGGATGGAGGTCACCGCGCAGGTGCGTTTGGTGGAGGTCACCGGGAAACGAACCTTGTGGGAGATCGAAGTCCACGACGAAAAGGACCTGATCAGCAAGGGGAGCCACGAGCGCTTCACCATCAACAGGGAACAGTTCAAGGAACGCCTGAAAAAGAAACTGGGATAAACGAAATAACCAGACTAACAGGGATGAATGAGATGAATGGGATAAATCAAAATCTTTAAAACAACAGGGATGAAAGGGATAAATGGGATAGATGCAAATCCTTAAACGCAACAGGGATAAAAACGACAGGTGGGATACATCCAAATCTTTAAACTCAACAATAATGAATGGTATTAATGTTGTAGATACAGCGCACGTTGCTGGAATCTGTTGGCTTCATGTTACCTATTGCAATTTAGTACTGTTTTTTTGTATTTTCATCCCTTGCATCCCATTCACCCCTGTTAGTATATGTTTTATCCCTTGTATCCAATTCATCCCTGTTAGTTTAGGTTTTTATCCCGTTTATCCCCTTCATCCCTGTTCGTTATAGTTTTATATATTTCTCCCTGTTCGCGAAGGAGCCTATGAGATCATCTGTTATCGCTGTTCTGGCTGCACTGGTGTTGGTATGCCTGGCCTCTGTTTCCCACGCCGCGCACCTCGATACCTCATTTGTCTTTTCCACCATTGAGACTCCCAACTTCTCGGTCCACTACCACCAGGGCCTGGAACCGGTCGCCAAAAAAGCTGCCCGCATCGCCGAAGAGGTGCGCAATTCGCTCGGCGACCAGTTCGGCTGGCGCCCGGTCGAGAAAACTCAACTGGTGCTGATCGACAACTCCGACTTCACCAACGGACTCACCACCGCCCTCCCCTACAACGCCATCCTGATCCAGGTGGTGCCGCCGGCCCTGGACTCGACGATCGGCGAGTACGACGACTGGCTCAAGGTCCTGATCACCCACGAGTACACCCACATCGTGAACCTGGACCCCTCGCGCGGCTTCTGGCGCACCACCCGCGGCATCTTCGGCAAGCCGATCCCCGGGGCCGATCCCCTTTCCGAGCTGGTCTTCTTCCTCTCGGCTCCTCCCAACATCTTCCTCCCCCGCTGGTGGCACGAAGGTATGGCGACCTGGGCCGAAACGGAGTTCAACGGCCAGGGACGCGGCACCGGCAGCTACTACGACATGGTCTTCCGCATGGCGGTGGCGCAGAACACGCTCCCCCGGGTGGACCAGGTAAACGGCGACGTCCCCTTCTGGCCCTCCGGAAACCTGCGCTACCTGTACGGCTACCGGTTCCAGAAATTTATGGCTGACCGCTACGGCAAGGATGCCCTCGGCGTCCTGAACCTGAGCCACGCCGGCCGCTTCCCCTACTTCATCAACGGTGCGCCGCGCCAGTTCTTCGGCCGGAGCTACGACCAGCTCTACAACGACATGCTGCTCGACCTGCGTGCGGAACAACAGAAAAAGATCGCGACGCTCTCCAGCAAGCCGTTCACCCCCACGATCATCCTCAGCAACCGGGGGGAGCGACTCACCAACCCGAGGTTCTCCCCCGACGGCAGCCGGCTCGCCTACACCCGGCGCGACCCGCATGACCACACCACGGTGGTCATTACCGACCGCAGCGGAACAAACCAGCTCGCCGAGTTCCGGCGCCTCCCCTCGGACGGCTCTCTGAGCTGGTCGCGGGACGGATCCAGGCTCTACTTCACCCAGGCCGAGATCAACCGCGGCTTCGATGTCTACCAGGACCTCTACCGGTACGAGGTAGCCCTGGACCGGGTGACCCGGCTCACCCGCGGCGAGCGGCTCTCGGGGGTGGACGTAAGCCCCGACGGTAGCCGGTTCGTGGCGGTGACAAGCGACCGCGGCAGCCAGAACCTGGTCCTCTTGGAGCGCGACCTGAAACCGCGCCAGCTCACCAGCTACCGCGAGGAGCGCGTCTCCAACCCGCGCTGGTCCCCCGATGGCTCAAGCGTCTGCTATGCCCTGCGCGACAATGCCGGCCACAGCTCGCTGCACCTCTACCGTGTGGCCAGCGGCGAGGACACCACCCTGTTCAGCGCCCCCTTCAGCGTCGACCAGCCGAGCTGGGCTCCCGACGGCTCCTTCATCGCCTACGTCTCAGACGAAACCGGGGTCTTCAACCTCTTCGCCTTCCGGCTCAGCGACCGGAAGAGCTACCAGGTGAGCCATCTCCTGGGCGGTGCGCTCCAGCCGGACCTCGCCCCCGACGGCAAGGCCGCGGTGTTCTCAAGCTACCAGAGTCGCGGCTTCCTGATTGCTGAGCTCGCCCTCGATCCCGCCAGCTTCAGCACCGAGCGCGGCCCTGCCCTGCCGCTTACCCGCAAACGCCCTGTCGACCTGGCCGATCCGGCAACCGCCCCATCGGGGAACCCGCAGGAACCAGCAGCCCCGGCGGCACCCGCGGCAACGCCCCACGCGCCGAGCGCTGCGGCTGCGGCCGCCGCTGCGTCGCTGACTCCCGAGCCGGCCCTTCCGGCGATGAACGGCACGCCCTACCGCGCCTGGCCCACGCTGCTGCCCCATTTCTGGCTCCCCCGGTTGACCGGTGACGGCTCCGATACACCGGTCCTCGGTGTCTTCACCGCGGGTGCCGACGTGCTCGGCTACCAGTCCTATGCCCTGAGCGCCGATTACAGCTTTGGCAGGGATCGTGGCTATTTCGACCTTATCTACCGCAACGACTACTGCTACCCGACCTATTCGCTACTTGCCCACGTGCAGCCGGTCCTCTACGACAACCTGCAGCAGCGCGGCGACTACTGGGAACTCGACCAGGGGTTCACCGCCCAAGTCTCCTACCCGATCAACTTTCTGGAATCGCGCTACCTCTTAACCGGCGGCTACCAGTTCGAGGATCAGAGCGCATTGACCACCCTGAGTCTGTCCGGGAGGTTCAACGGCCTCACCATCTTCCGGGGCAGGCGCACCAACCTGTTCGCCGAGGTAAGCTTCGACAATGCCCTGAGCTACCCCTACTCGATCTCTGCCGAGGAAGGGCGCACCGTCTCGCTCACCTACCGCCGCTTCGCCGAGGCCTTCGGGGGCGATCTCGACTACTCCCAACTCGAGGCACGCTACCAGGAGTTCCTGCGGCTCCCCTTCGGCGGTGACCGGCACCAGGTGCTCTACCTGCGCCTCTCCGGTGGCCTTGCGGACCTGAGCCAGAAGTACGGGCAGCAGGCGTTCCAGATCGGCGGCATCCCCTCCGACCTGAACCCCTACCCGGTGCGCGGCTACCCGTCCCGCTCGCAGACCGGCAAGTTCGTGACCACCGGTACCCTGGAATACCGGGCTCCCCTCTTCTACCCGATGGCCGGACCCGGCACCGGGCCGGTGTTCGCCGAGAAGCTGCACGGTGCGCTCTTCGTGGACGCGGGCGAGGTCTGGGACGACCAGAACCACTTCGACAGCGACCGGCTCAAGGTCGGCATCGGTGCCGAGGCACGCCTCGATGTCACCCTGGGCTACTGGCTCAAGATAACGCCGGCCCTCGGCGTCGCACATGGATTCCGCGCCGGAGGGGAAAACCAAGTATACTTTACGATATACGTCAACCTGTAGGGCGACCCAACTGTCAAAGCCGTCGCCCTCAAACAGAGGAGGATAAGGCTATGAGAGTAATCGTTGTGGGAGCGACCGGAACCATCGGCAAGGCAGTCGTCAAGCTCCTGAGCGCCGAACACGAAGTAGTGAAGGTTGCCTCGAAAAGCGGTGACTTCCGCGCCGACATCACCAACAGGGAATCGCTGCAGAACCTGTTCAAAGAGGTAGGACCGTTCGAGGCGCTGATCTGCGCAGCAGGCGTGGCGCGCTTTGCACCGCTCAACGAACTGAGCGACGCCGACTTCCAGCTCGGTCTCGACAGCAAACTCATGGGCCAGGTGAACCTGGTACGGGTCGCCTTGAACCACATCAAGGACCAAGGCTCCATCACCCTGACCAGCGGCATCCTGAGCCAGCAGCCGATGCCGGGAAGCAGTTCGATCAGCATGATCAACGCCGGCATCGAGGGGTTCGTCCGGGCAGCGGCACTCGAGATGCCGCGCGGCATCCGCATCAACGTGGTGAGCCCACCCTGGGTGAAGGAAACCCTGCTGGCGCTGGGGATGGATACGGCAATCGGTATGCCGTCGGAACGGGTCGCCGAGGCCTATCGCTCCAGCATATCCGGCGCGCGCAGCGGCATCGTCATCAACGCGAGAGACTTCGCCTGATCGGGAGGCAGTTTTCATGCAGGAATCGCAGAGCATTTACGATATGGAAGTCACCACCCTCGAAGGCGAACGCCAGACCCTGGAGCCGTACCGCGGCAAGGTACTGCTCATCGTCAACGTGGCGAGCAAGTGCGGCTTCACACCGCAGTACGCGGGACTGGAGGCGCTCTACCGCAGCTACCACGACCGGGGCCTGGCGGTGCTCGGCTTCCCCTGTGACCAGTTCGGACACCAGGAACCGGGGAACGCCGAGGAGATCCGCTCCTTCTGCTCGCTAACCTACCAGGTAAGCTTCCCGATGTTTGCGAAGGTGGAGGTGAACGGGCCGGAGACCCACCCGCTCTACCGGCTGCTCAAGTCGGCACAGAAAGGTCTTCTGGGAAGCGAAGCTATCAAGTGGAATTTCACCAAGTTCCTGGTGAACCGTACCGGAGAGGTAGTGCAGCGCTACGCCCCGACTACCACACCGGAAAGCATCGCGCAGGATGTTGAGCCCCTGCTCTAGAGTTCAGGTGACCACGCAGGGGCGAACATTATTTTTCTTGCATTGAGTTTATGACTGATCTAATCTCAAACATTAAGACTCGTCTTACATAGTCTTCAGGTTTGTACTCATCGGCAAAAGAGAGACAGCAAAGCCACCAGGGCTTCTCGTCACAGTGCCGCACTGTCCACGGCACAGTGATTTCTCTACAACAGATCAGCGAGGTCATCGCGTAACATGAAACAGATTTGTGCGTGGTGCGGTAAGAAGTTGAGCGAAACCGATAGCTCGGGTAAAGGCATCTCCTATGGCATCTGTCTTCCCTGTGCCAATGCAGTCATCATCAACATACCCAACGATCTCCGGAAATTCCTGGACCAGATTTCCATACCGGTACTGCTGGTGAGTTACGAGGGGATCGTGAAGACGGCAAACGACAAGGCCCTGAACCTGCTCGGCAAGGATGCCACCCAGTTTGCCGGGCACCGGACAGGCGAAGTCTTCGAGTGTGCCTATTCACGGCTACCAGGCGGTTGCGGCAACACCTACCACTGCTCCGGCTGCGTAATCAGGCGCTCCATCCTGGAGACGCACGCGACGGGAACGCCACAGGTCCGGGTGCCTGCCACCCTCAAACAGAACTCGCCGGACCACCCCCAAGAGGTCCGCTTCCTCATCTCTACCGAGAAGTTCAGCGACTACGTACTGTTGAAGATTCATGGAGACGAGCCGATTTCCGGTCCCACGCTCGCCTGCCAGTAAGGCCGTTGCAGTAAGTAGCGCCTCCAGATATTCCGGGGCAGCTCATCAAAAAAAAGACGGCACATCCTGACTGGATGCGTCGTCTTGTCATTTCCGCTTTGTCGGTCGTATTAACTGCGGGAGATCTGCTCCAGGTTGCTGGCGATGATCGAAGCGGTGGCGGCCTGTTCTTCGGAAGCGGTCGCGATCTGGGAGATGACGGTCTCGATCAATTCGATGGAGCCCACGATATTGGTGAGCGCGGTATCGGCCTGGTGCGACAGGCTTTCGCCGATTTCCGCCTCTGCTTTCCCCTTCTCGATCGATTCCACCGCAAGTCCGGTTTCCTTCTGGATTTCGTTCACCATCAGGCGGATCTCCTTGGTGGAGGCGACGGTGCGGTCAGCCAGGCTGCGCACCTCGTCGGCCACGACCGCAAAGCCCCGTCCCTGCTCGCCGGCGCGTGCCGCCTCGATGGCCGCGTTGAGAGCAAGGAGGTTGGTCTGGTCGGCGATGTCGTTGATCACGCTGACAAACTCGCCGATCTTCTCGGACTTGGCCCCGAGGCTTCTGACGATCACCGCCGAACTGCGCACGATCTCCGCCACCTTCTGCATCTCAAGGACCGCCTGGCTCACCACCTGCTGCCCTTCCCGTGCGCTGTTGGCGACGGTGCTTGCCGAATCCGAGGCGTTGGTGGTGTTGTGGGCGACCTCGTTGACGGTGGCGCTCATCTCTTCCATGGCCGTCGCGATCTGGGCCACCTGGGACTCCAGGTACTCCTTGCGCTGCTTCTGCTCCTCCGTCATCGCCTGGATGAGCTTTTCCGCAGTGATGTCGCTCCAGCAGGCCATGTAGCAGATCACCTTGTTCGGGTTGAGCTGGTCCCAGATGGGATATGCAGTGGTGCGCAGGGTAAGTTCCCCAATGGGAATCTCGGCACGGTGCGGCATGTCGTTGCGTGGCGCAGCAAAGATCTTTCTGATGCGGCCCGGATCCTTGTGGAACTGGTGGATTGAATTGCCGGCCGCCTGGGCTACGTCAGCCCCGCGCAACCCGGAGTTGAGCTCCCCGCGGTGCTGGCCGAACAGTTCCTTGGCGCGGCTGTTCATGTAGAAAATCTTGTTCTCGGGCGTGGTATCGCACAGCATCACGATGTTGTCGACGTTGTCGAACATCTGCAGGTACTTTGCAACCTCAGCTTTTTTGTCTTCCAACTCCTGCCAGTTGAACCCTCCGAAAAGTCCCATCGCTTTCTCCTTGATCGGTTTGGATGGTCTCTCAGCTAAAAGAGGCCGCGGTCTCTCAGGAGGCCTGCTCCGGAATCCAGCGTCCCTGATGCAGGATACCTCCTACAAACACTTTTCGGCATCATTAAACGAAACTTGAGCGTTTCCTGCAGGGGTCATCGTGACGCAGATCAAAACTGCTCTGACACAGCAGGACTGACAGTGCATACCCCGTCAGGAAACCAGAAAAGAATCTGCCCGAACCGCCAATTCGCTCCCCGGTGTCGCTCCACTGCGGCTTAGGCGCCGAGCTGCGTCACTGGAGGCCGGATCGGGGCTAAAGAACTGGAAGCTGCTGCGTCCGAGCTGCTTGCTGCGGTACCTCGCGGTATCCGCCTTGAGGAGCTGCTGCTCCTTGGTCTCACCGTCCTCGGGAAACAGGCTGATGCCAATACTGGCACCCAGCGCGCAGACATGCCCCTGCAGGTCGAAGGGTTCGCGGAGAGCCAGGGCGATGCGTTGGGCTATCTTGGCAGCGTCCTGGCGGTCGGCGATCCTGGAAAGGAGCACCAGGAACTTGTCTCCCTCCAGCCGCGCGACCGTATCGGTCTCCCGCAGACACAACCTCAAGCGCACCGCGACCTCCTTGAGGACCAGATCCCCGAAGTAGTGACCGAGCTGCTCGTTCACCTCCCTGAAACGGTCCAGGTCGATGAACAGCAGGGCAAACCTCGCGGCGTCCCGCTTCCCCTGCAGAATGAGCTGGTTCAGACGGTCGAAGAAGAAACTGCGGCTCGGCAGCGCAGTCAACTCGTCGTAGTTCGCCATCCGCTCCAGGCGCTGTTCCGCGGCCTTGCGCTCAGTAATGTCGCGGAAGAGGATCTGGAAGCCGTCCTGGCCGAAGGGGAGCGCCGTAATCTCGACGTCGACCGGTAGCCCGTCCAGGCGGAGAAACTTCTCCTCCATCCAGGGGACCTCGACGTTACGCTCCTCAAGAAGCCTCAACCGTTCCAGGAACACCTGGTGGTAGTGCGGGTGGACAAAGTCGAGGATCTCCCTCCCCACCAGCTCCTGTTCGGACGCTGCACCAAGGATCCTGACTCCGGCGGCGTTCACGAACTCAAAGCACCCGTCTCGATAGAGCGAAATGCCGAATGGTGAGAGATCTACGAGGTTTTGGTAGGGGTCTTCCAGGGAGCGGGAACCCGGCACGAGAACGTTCGGATCCCTGCGCGCATTCTCTTGAAGCATCTGATTCTCCAACTGTGGGACTGCTGCAGGCGGGGTAATGCCGGGCCTTGCTCGATCGTGAAGACCCGCCGTCCATGTATGCTTTTCATCGGCAGATTCTGTCAGAGCTTGAGCGGATCTGGTCGGGAAAAACCTTAGAAAACCTTACAGATGGTCGATTGGGATGGGGTTTGTCTGGGGGGAGGTTGAACGCAGAACGGGGTACTGCGAGGAGACAAGGAGGGTCAGCACGCCCCCTGTTTCAGTCGGGGGCGCAGAATTGGAATCTCGCGACGGCACGTCCTTCAACGAGCACCGTTTCGAGGAACATCTCGAGGGGACGGACCCAGAGCTCCTGGTTTCCGTAGAGCTGGCGGTAGACCACCATCGGTTCTTCAGTCTCGCTGTGGCGAGCGACGCCGATCACCTGGTAAAAATTCCCTTTGTAGTGCCGATACCGGCCGGGTTGTACGAACATGTACTTTGATCCTTATCGTTGTTGGTCTGAGTACTCCCCATCAAGCACCCAATCGGCAAGGCAGACCTCAGCTCACCCCATCCTCTTCGACCAGGTGGCGCGCCAGGCTTTCGATGTGCCGTTCGTCGGTGCCGCAACAGCCGCCCAGCACCTGCATCCCCAGTTCCCGACGCAGCGCGGCGACGGAGCGCCCGAACACCTCCGGATCCTCCTCGATAAGTTCTTCACTGTTGTCGAGTTCTTCCGGAGACAGTGCTGCCGTGTTCGCCAAGAGGCCAACAACCCGCGTACGTACCAGATCCGACGAGTTCCGGGGATCGAGGAGGGCTGGGCGGAAAACGCTTGCATGGGTGCAGTTGACCAGGTAGGCCAGCGGTTTCTGCGGCGAGGCGGCGTCTATCGAGCGGATCGCCTCGGTGAGCGGTGTGCCGTCCAAAAGGGTCCCCGTGGGGCGCGCCACGAAACTCACGATGTAGGGGAGCCCGGTTGCCGCCATTGCCTGCGCCAGTCCGGTCGCCTCGCTCAGCGCCGGCAGTGTCGAGGCGAGCAGGAAATCCACGCCGGATGCCGACAACCGCGCAGCCTGCCAGCCGTGGAAATCGCGTGCATCTGCCGTCGAGAGCGCCTCCTCGGGGCGGTAGGCATCACCGGAGCAGCTCAAGAGCCCGCAGATATAAACGCGAGCTCCGAACGCGCCGTACCCTTTCCTCAACTGGTCCAGAAACCTGAAGTTGTCGCCGTTCACATCCCGGTCAGCCAGGCCGGCCGCGGCGATCCGCTCGCGGGAGGCACGCCAGGTGGGGGTGGAGAGCAAAAGCGGCAGGTCGAAGCGACGTGCGATCTCCAGGTACCCGCCACAGATCGCTGCCAGAGCCTGTCTCCCCGGTTCGAGGTACACGAGGTGGGAGTTCACCAGGTACGGATCGAGCTCGATGGCGGGATCGCGCCTGAGCCGCTCTATCACCGCACCTTCCCCCAGTATGCACTTCCCCTGGTGCAGCATCTCGCTGAAACTCGCTGCCGGCATACAACCTCCGATTCAGAAAGAAATTGTAAGAACGATTGCGCCGAAGTCTCTGAAAACTATTGCTTAATTATTAGAAACTCGCGCCGAAAAGTCCTTCGAAGCAGCAAGTTCAGTCACGGAGGCACCTATGTCTGCCATTGCATGGAACAATTCGTTCGCTTTAGGCTTACCCGAAATCGACGAGCATCACCGGCACCTCTTGGACCTGTTCGCCAAGACCTACCAGCTCTTCCTGGAAAAGAGAGACAAGGCGGAACTGGAAGAGGTTATCGACGAACTGATCAACTATGCGACCTACCATTTCGCCGTGGAAGAACGGCTGATGGCAGAGTACCGCTACCCGCAACGCTCGGAGCACCAGCGCCTCCATGCGTCCTTCATCGACAGGATCACCACGCAGCAGATAGATTTCTACTCGGGGAGAACCACCCTCGCCCTCGAGTTGGTGGTCATGCTGCGCGACTGGATCGTCAGCCACATCCTCCAAGCAGACCGCGCCTTCGCGGATCAGATCCAGGTGAGGGAAGACGCCCCTGCAGCAGAGGACGGTTCCCCGAAAACCGCCGGCGTGGTCCTCACCCTGTAACACAGACGGACCAACCTTGAACCACGTGTAGGGGCGAATAATCATTCGCCGGCGCGTAACCTGCCGTCACCGCCTAACACCCTGCTCCGGCCTCCGGCCGCCTCTCCCGTCCGGGAGAGGTGGGATATTTATCCCAACCTCAGCGTCCCAGCCTTCTTAAAGCGCGGTGTGCTCGGTCCTTTCGATGATCTCGTTTTGCAGCGCGGTGCTCAGGTCGCAGAAGTAGTCGCTGTACCCGGCGACCCTGACGATCAGGTCGCGGTGTTCGCTGGGGCGCTCCTGCGCCCTGCGCAGCGTCTGGACGTTGACCACGTTGAACTGCACGTGGTGCCCGTCCATCTTGAAGTAGCTGCGCACCAATCCCGCCAACGCATCGATCCCCCCCTCCCCTGCCAGCATCCCCGGCGAGAACTTCAGGTTGAGAAGCGTACCGCCACTGCGGATGTGGTCCATCTTCCCTGCGGAGCGGATCACCGCCGTCGGCCCGTTGCGGTCGGCCCCCTGCACCGGCGAAATCCCTTCGGAGAGCGGCGTGCCGCTTAAGCGCCCGTCCGAGGTGGCGCCGGTCACCGAGCCGAAGTAGACGTGGCAGGTGGTCGGCAGCATCTCGATGCGGTAGACCCCCTCCTTGGTGTTGGGCTTGCCGTCCACCTCGTTGAAGAAGGCGTCGAAAACGCGGCGCATGATGTCGTCGGCGTAGTCGTCGTCGTTACCGTACTTGTGGGTCTTGTGCAAAAGACGCTGGCGCAGCGGCTCGTCGCTGGCAAAGTTGCGGTCCAGTACCGCGGCCAACTCGGAGAGGGAGAACTGCCCCTCGTCGTAGACCAGCTGGGCGATTGCCGACAGTGCATCGGTGATGCTGCCGATCCCGACCCCCTGGATGAAGCTGTTGTTGTAGCGCGCGCCGCCGGCGTTGTAGTCGATGCCGCGGCTGATGCAGTCGTCGGTGAGTACCGACAGAAACGGCGCCGGCATAAGCCGCGTGTAGATCATCTCGATGAGCCGGTTCCCGCGGATCTTGATGCCGATAAAGTGCGCAAGCTGCTGCCGGAAGGCCTCGAAGAGCTGGTCGAAGCTGGTGAAGCTGGCGGGATCCCCGGTGTGCGGCCCCAGCTGCTCGCCGCTTGCCGGATCGAGACCGTCGTGCAGGGCCAATTCCAGAAGCTTCACCAGGTTGAAGTAGCCGGTGAGGATGTAGGCCTCTTTTCCGAAGGCACCGACCTCGACGCAGCCGCTGCAGCCGCCGGCGCGGGCGTCCACCAGGGTTTTTCCCTGGCGCAGCTGTTCCTCGACGACACTGTCGGCGTTGAAGATGGAGGGGAAACCGTACCCCTTGCGCACCACCCTCAGGGTATGTTTCAGGAAGGCGTCGGGCGACTTGCGGGAGAGCTGGATGTTGCTCGAGGGCTGCAACAGGTGCATCTCGTCGATGATATCCAACAACAGGTGCGAGACCTCGTTACTGCCGTCGGAGCCGTCGGGTAAGAGGCCACCCAGGTTGATGTTGGCAAAATCGGTGTAGGTGCCGCTCTCGGCGGCAGTAACGCCTACCTTGGGCGGCGATGGATGGTTGTTGAACTTGACGAAGAAGCACTCCAAAAGCTCGCGAGCCCCCTCGCGGGAAAGCGTCCCCTCGGCAAGCCCGCGCTCGAAGAACGAGATGAGGTGCTGGTCCAGGTGCCCCGGGCTGAAGGCGTCCCAGCCGTTCAACTCGGTGATCACGGCGAGGTGGCAGAACCAGTAGGACTGCAGCGCCTCCCAGAAATCGGTCGGGGCATGGGCCGGCACCCAGCGGCAGTTAGCGGCTATCTTCATAAGCTCCCGCTTGCGCACCGGATCGCTCGTGGCCGCCGCGGTACTCTCGGCGAGCTTCGCGTGACGCTCGGCAAAGAGGACCACCGCATCGCAGGAGATGTCCATCGCCTTCAACTCTTCGGCCTTGTCGTAGGCCAGCGGATCGTTCTCGAAATCGAGGTCGGCCAGGCTGCGGGCGATGTCCTTTTTGAAATCGAGCATCCCCTTCTGGTAGATCTTGTCGTCCAAAACGGTATGCCCCGGAGCGCGCTGTTCCATGAACTCGGTGAAGATACCGAGCCGATAGGCCTGGTGCCACTCCGCCGGGAGCGCTTCGAAGATCTTCTCCCTGAGCGAGCGGCCGCTCCAGTACGGGATGACGGTATCGGCGTAGGCGGCCAGGCAGGCGTCGTCCACGCGGTAGCTCGTCTTGGGGCGCGAGTTGAGGATCTTCAGGTCTTCCACCGAGTGGCAGGTAAGTTCGGGATAGGTAGGCACCAGCTTGGGAGCGGGCCCGCGCTCTCCGACGATGAGCTCCCCCTCTCCCAGGTAGATGGTCTTTTTCTCGCAGAGGTAGTAAAACGACTTGGCCCTGAGGACCGGAACCGACCAGCGTCCCTCGTTTTCCCGGTAGAATTCCGTCAGCAGGATTGCGCGCTCGGCAGAGATCGCCGGTTCCGCGGCCAGGCTTTCCTCGCGCAGTCGACTGGTTCTTCCTGTCATCGTATTACCCTCCGATACTCGTGGTACAGCCGTGATCCCTAAAGATCCGGGCGAAGTTCTCCAGTTCTTCCGGTGCCGGCGGCGTCACGCCGGTCCGCGCCTTGATGGGCAGTTCCTTGCCATAACGCTCCGGTTTCCCGGCCCAGGTTTCGTGGTAGGGAAGCAGCCAGACCTGGCGCACCGCGTGGCGCCCGGCCACGGCCCGGGCCAGCCGCTCCATCTCCTCGTTGTCGTCGTTAAATCCGGGGACTACCGGTATCCGGATCCAGATGTTGTGGTGCACCGTGCTCAGCCGCTCCAGGTTTTCCAGGATCTGGCGGTTGTCCACGCCGGTCCCCTCGAGGTGCCGGGCGGGATCGATGCATTTGAGATCGTAGAGGAAGAGATCGACCAGCGGGGCGACCTCGAGAAGCGCATCGCTGCAGCACAGGCCGGCGGTGTCGACGCAGGTGTGGATCTCGTGGGAGCGGAAAGCGGCGAGCAGCGCCTTGAGGAAATGCGGCTGGGAGAGCGGTTCGCCGCCCGAGAAGGTGACCCCGCCGCCCGAGTCCTCGAAGAACATCCGGTCCCGCAGCACCTGCGAGACCACGTCGTCCACCGTCATGGTGCTCCCCACCACGCTGCGCGCCCCGGTTGGACAGGTCGAGGAGCAGTCGCCGCACAGGACGCACTGTTCCCTCGGCTTGAGCCCTTCGTGGCAGGCAAGCAGGCAGGCATCGCAGGCGATGCAGTATGAGGAGGAAATGGCGATTTCGGGATGGGGATCCTGGCTCTCGGGGTTGTGGCACCACCAACAGCGTGCAGGACAGCCTTTTAAAAAGACGGTGGTCCTGATGCCGGGACCGTCGTGCAGGGAGTAGCGCTGCAGGTTGAACACCGTACCGGTTGCCACTGGAGTTGCCTGACTGCCGTAGACCAAGGGACACCTATCGTGGGAAGCGTAAGTCGGTTAAAGGCGTTACGTCGATTAAAGGCGTTGGGTGGTTGAGTCGTCGGGTCTGGGTCCGCTGCTCCCCTTAACGACCCAACGGTTTATTTCGTTGTTCCCGCGTCTCCCTACACCACGCGGATCATGAATTCGGGGCAGGCGGCGCCGCAGTAGCCGCACAGGATGCAGGTCTCGTCGTCCACCTCGGCATGCCCGTCCACCATGGCGAGCGCGTTGTTGGTGCAGGCAGGGACGCAGGCTCCACACCCTTTGCAGAACGCCTGCATGATCTGCAGCTTGCGGCGCCTCCCTTCGAGCTTTTCCCAAAGCCGCTCGTCGGCCTCGCCACGTTCGAAGAGCGCCAGGTTGCCGTCGATCTCGGCCTCGGAGAGCATGCCGAGCGCGATGCCGTGCACCCCCTGAAGCCCCAGCACGTAGCGGATACTCTCGCGGGCCGAAGAGATCAGGTTGCCGCCCGCCAGGGCCTTCATGGCATAGACCCCCTTGCCTGCCGCCGCGCAGGCGGCAATGGCGTCGGCCATCTCGGCGGCGGATCCGTCGATGATCCCCATGCCGGTTCGGTTGATGAGCGGGTGCACCACCTCGATCTCGGGGTGCGTCACCGATTTGCGGAGGGCGCTTACGAAGTGCGAGGAGAGGCCGACGTGGCCGATCTTCCCCTCCCCTTTCAGCTTGACGAGTTCCTCGATTACCTCGCCGCGCTCCACGAAGGGATCGGCGACCCGGGCCCCGTGCAGGTGCACGATGTCCAGGCGCTCGCGCCCCAGCTCGCTCAGTGCACGCTCCACGTGGGCGCGGGTGGCGGCAGCAGTGTTCGCATGGCTCTTGGTGGCGATGCAGACGTCACCGGAAAAGCCGTCGAGCGCCGCGCGGATGTGCCCGTAGGTCTGGTACAGTTCGGCGCTGTCCAGGAGGTTCACCCCCCGTTCCAGGGCGTAGCGGATCAGTCGTCCCCCCTCCTGCGGGCTCACGTTCGCCTGCAGCGGCCCCAAGGGGAGGGTCCCATACACCAACGGGTTGACCGACAATCCGGTTTTACCCAGGATGACACGCTTCATCAAGGATCCTTTCTAGTAGTGCGGCGGGGGTTCTTCTTCGGAGAGCGGCCTGAGCTCGGAGGACTGCAGGCCACGCAGGTGTTCCTTGATGACTTTCACGTCCAGCATCAGCCGGTCGATACTGTTCTGCTGAGCGGTCACCACCTCGTTGAGCTGTTCTATGACATGCCCCTGGTGCATGATCAGCATCTCCATATCTGTCAGGCGCTGCTCCATCTAGTATCTCCTCGACGCCCACCCGAATCTTCTCGGAGGGCATCTGTCATTGGGTGGTGGTGCACCGGCAACCCTTGAGAAACCTGTCTCACCGGGGCCTAAGGAGCAAAGTCTAACCTGAATCTCACCGATAGCCAAGACAAAAAAACTTCAAAAAGAGAATGCATTCTGCTAAGTTCCCAGTACCGGCACCGCTGAGAGGTCCGGACAGGAGGATGCACCACAATGCCGGATACACCTAAGTCGAGTGGCGAGCGCCACATCGAGCAGATCATGGAACAACTCGAGCCGGGTTCGGACCGCTATGTCGTGCTGGACAAGGCCAAACAGTTCAAATCGTCCTGGGTTGAGCTGGGTGAAAAGCTCTTGCAGGTGAACAGCAAGTCCCGCTTCCGCGAGTGGGGGTACGGCAGTTTCGAGGAGTACTGCGTGCAGGAGATCCGGATCAAGCGCGGTACGGCGGAGAAACTCACCATGGCCTACCGCTTCATGGAAAAGGAGGAGCCGCAGCTTCTGGCGCCGCGCCAGGAGCTGAAGCCGCTCCCCGACTACCGTTCGGTCGACCTGTTGCGCCAGGCCAAGGAGGAAAAGGGGTTCACGGAGGAGGAGTACGGCGAGCTCAGAAAGAGCATCGTGGAGGAGGAGCGCAGCCACCCGACGGTCCTGAAAAAGTTTAAGGAAGTGGCGGCACTGCGCGAAGAGCCGAACCCGCTGGCCCCCCTCAAGGCGACGCTCTCGGCAGCGCGCCGGCTGGAGTCGGCGCTGCGCTCGCTCGACGAGGTGCCCGGAGGGTTCCTCCCCCAGCTGGGCGAGCTGATCACCCACCTGGAAAACCAGGTGGAAGCGGCAGGAAGCGACCCGCAGGGTGAAGCGGGAAACCTGAGGGAGATCTAGCAGAAAACCTGGGAATTACCGGTGAAGAGCGCGCCGATCCCCCTCCTGTCGAGGGAGGGGGAGGACTTTGGTCCTTTTACTGGTAGTTGTCGTAGAAGACTTATAGTCGTCCTACTTGTAGTTGTCGTAGAAGAGTTTCGCCGTCACCGCCAGAACCGAGCAGATGAAGACGGGCCGGACGAAGCTGGTCCCCTTCTTGATCACCAGCCGCGCCCCGATCCGGGCTCCCACCGCCTGCCCCGCCCCCATCACCAGCCCCGCCCACAAAAGGACGTGCCCGCCCCAGACGAACACCACCAGCGAGACGATGTTGCTGACGAAGTTGAAGAGCTTGGTATAGCCGGTCCCCTTGCGCATGTCGAAGCCGAGCCCGAGCATGATGGAGACCACCCAGAAGGAACCGGTCCCCGGTCCGAGGAAACCGTCGTAGAAGCCGAGCGTCAGTCCGGCCAGGAGATAGAACCAGAGCCTGGGCAGTCGCGGATGCACCTCTTCGGCTCCAAGCCGGGGGGTGAAGATGGTGTAGCAGAGAATGCCGAGGAGCAGAAACGGGATGAACTTTTTCAGGAATCCGGGATCGATCTGCTGCACGGTGTAGGAGCCGAGGATCGCCCCCACGGTGGTCCAGACGACACCGGGGCGGGCGTCCCTCAGGTTCACGGTCCCGGCTTTTACGAAGTGGAACATGGCACTCGCCGAGCCGAAACTGGCCTGCAGCTTGTTGGTGCCGAGGGCATACTGCGGTGGCAAACCGAGCCCCAAAAGAACCGGGATCGTGATGAGTCCGCCGCCACCGGCAATGGAGTCGATGAGTCCGGCGATCGCACCGGTCAGAAAGAGGATGGGGAACAAGACGGGAGAAATGGCTACTGTTGCAGCTGACGTCATGGCACTTCCTTGTACGTGGTACCACCTGCCGGCAACGCATCGTGCAGCCAGGTGGGTGAAGCGGTCCTTGCGAAAAAAAGAATCCCCCTGAAAGCCAGGGGGATTCCGGGTTCGTTATGCCTGGAGCTGAAAATCGGTTAGCCGGGGATGTCGGTCCCCCGACCGTCGAGCTTCAAGATGGCCTCCGCAGCAGCGAGCAGGTCCGGAAAGACTGCCACCCCCGCGGGGAGTTTCGCCACCTCCTTGTTCCCGTAGCCGGTCAGCACCAGTATCGAGGTGCATCCGGCGGCAATGCCCGCCTCGATGTCGCCCAGTTTGTCGCCGATCATGAAGGAGGCGGCCAGGTCGATGTCCAGATCCTCCGCTGCCTGTTCCAGCATACCGGGGAGCGGCTTGCGGCAGCCGCACTCGGTACGGTAATCGCCGGTACCGTGTTCCGGGTGGTGCGGGCAGAAGTAGCAGGCATCCAGCGACGCTCCGAAGCTGGCAAGGTCCTGGTGCATGTGCTCGTGGATGCTCTCGAGGGCGGCCTCGTCGTAGTAGCCCCGAGCGATACCCGACTGGTTGGTCACCACCACCAGGAGATAGCCCGCCTCCTTGAGACATTTCAGGGCCCAGGGGACACCCGGGATAAACTGAAAATCATCCACCTGGCTTAAGTACTCGACCTCGACGTTGATGGTACCGTCGCGATCCAGAAATACCGCCCTGTTCTTTGCCATCCGGTAAACCTGCTGCGCCTTAAAAACTACTCGGACGCCGGTTATGCCGGTAATGCACCGGCCGTTGAAAAGCTCGTACTACCAGCTACTTCCCGAAGAGCCGCCGCTCGACCAGATCGCACATAATATGGATGATGGTGATGTGGCCTTCCTGGATACGCGGTGTGTCGCAACTCGGCACGATGAGCGAGAGTTCGGCTACCTCCTTGATGCTGCCACCGTCCTTGCCGAGCAGCGCAACGGTGCGGCAACCGTAGCGGGCCGCAGTCTCGAGCGCCTGTTGCACGTTGGGGGAGTTGCCGCTGGTGGAGATGCCAAAGACAACGTCGCCGGCCTGGGCGTGGGCCTCCACCTGCCGCGCGAAGACCCGATCGAAGCCGTAGTCGTTGCCAAGGGCGGTAAGCGCCGAGGTGTCGGTAGAAAGGGCGACAGCGGGTAAAGCCTTGCGCTCGAGCAGGAAACGCCCGACCATCTCTGCCGCAAAGTGCTGGGCGTCAGCAGCGGAACCGCCGTTACCCATGACCAGCAGCTTCTTCCCGTCACGGAAAGCGGCGCAGAGCAGTTCGACCGCCTCTTCCATCTTCGGCAACAGCTCACGCTCGATGGCGGCCATCACCTCAACATGTTTCTGCAACTGAACCCGGATTTCCTCTTTCAACCTGCCTCCTACGGGACCTCGGGTCCCTTTTCCTGGTGCTGCACACTGCCTCGCCTGTTACGGGTACCCTGCCCTGATCCGTTCGGTAAGTTCGGTGAAGGGGAGATAGGGGATCTCCCAGGGGAACGGTATCCCGTCCACCGCGGCGATGGCGCGGATACCGGGATGCTCCACCGTGAGGTGCTCGTAGACCTTGCGCCTGCCGGACTCGGTAGCGATAAGCGGCAGTCCTATCAGTTTGATGTTCTCGTGCAGGTAGCCGAAGCGCTCCTGCTTGGCCGCCTTGTAGAGCGCCGCGGGGAGCAGCACGAAATAGCTGTCGCCATGGCGCGCCCCCTTCAGGAGCCAGTCGAACTTCTGGTGCAGCAGCGAGAGGTCGACCCCCTTGGGAACGTGCAGCACGTAGCTGTGCCCTACGCCCCAGCGTTCCCGGAAGACCTCCTGGCTGTGGTGGAGGATCTCCTCACGGCGCCGCTCGGAGCCAAGTTGCACCTCCTCCTGGCAGGTCACCGACGGTCCCGGCACCAGCCAGGTGTAGTACCCCTTGGCACAGGCGCGGCGCGTAAAGTCCTTGAGGCACAAGGCAGCGCCATCCAGGGTTTCGTCTAAACCGCCGATCTCCCTGAACAACTCACGCCGGATCACCATGGCCGAGAAGCACCCCGAGACGATCTCCAGCGGTTCGGCGTACTCGGTGGCACGCGGGGACTGCTGCGGCACCAGGATCCCCGCATCGGGGTGCGCCGCGGCAAAGTTCAACAGCGGTTCGAGCCAGCCGGCGCTCACCAGGGAAGTGCTCTTCAAAAGCGCGATGTAGGGCGCTTCGGAGCGTTCCAGCCCGCGGTTGGCCGCACGCACGAAGCCGATGTTGCTGTCGTCGCGCATCAAAAGAGCCCGCTCGTCCAGACTGTCGGCGATCTCCTGCAACAGGCGTTCGGTCTCCCGCTCGCTGCCGCAATCCATCATGACGAAGCGGGCTTCGGGCGTGAAGTTGATCAGGTTGACCAGGCAGTTACGGGTATCGGCGGGCTTGTTCCAGACCGGGACAACTATGTCTATGGTGGCAGCTGGCATGATGGGCCCTCAGAGTGCCAAAACCGGTATGGGAAAACGGAAAAGAAAGGACACCCGCCGGCAAGGCAAAGTGTCCTCAGCTCTATCGAGGTACCTTGAAGTATCAAGCCCCCCTGGACCTAGGCCCCGGGCAGCGGCTGGGTCTCGGGTTTCGCTCTACCTCAACCTTAACCTCAACCTTCCTTTCTAGGTGCTGACGGCTACGTTACGCAGCAGGGTCAGCTCGTCCAGCACCTTCCCGGAACCGAGAACGACGCAGGAGAGCGGGTCTTCAGCGGTGACCACCGGAAGGCCGGTCTCTTCGCGCAAAAGGGTGTCCAGGTTGCGCAAAAGCGCGCCGCCACCGGCCAGGACGATCCCCTTGTCCACCAGGTCGGCGGCCAGTTCGGGCGGGGTGCGCTCCAGGCAGTTGCGCACGGCGTCGACGATGGCGGTCACCGGCTCGGAGAGCGCCTCGCGGATCTCGTTGGAATCGATCTCGGTGGTCTTGGGGATCCCGGAAACCAGGTCGCGCCCCTTCACCTCCATGTGCAGCACCTCGGTGCCCGGGTACGCCTCGCCGATCTCGATCTTGATCAGTTCGGCCATGCGGTCGCCGATCAGCAGGTTGTACTTGCGCTTTATGTACTGGACGATCGCCTCGTCCATCTTGTCGCCGCCCACGCGCACGCTCTTGGTGTACACGATGCCGGCCAGGGAGATCACGGCCACCTCGGTGGTGCCGCCGCCGATGTCGACGATCATGTTGCCGGAGGCCTCGGTGATGGGGAGGCCGGCGCCGATCGCGGCCGCCATCGGCTCCTCGATCAGGTACACCTCGCGGGCACCGGCACTCTCGGCCGATTCCTTGACGGCGCGCTTTTCCACCTGGGTGATCCCTGAAGGGACGCAGATGACGATCCGCGGGCGCACCAGGGTCTTTCTGTTGTGCACCTTGTGGATGAAGTAGCGCAGCATCTCTTCGGTGATGTCGAAGTCGGCGATGACCCCGTCCTTCATGGGACGGATGGCGGTAATGGTACCCGGGGTGCGGCCCAGCATCTTCTTGGCCTCCATCCCGACGGCAAGCACCTTCTGCTGCCCGTTTTGCATCTTCTGGACCGCGACCACCGAAGGCTCGCGCACCACGATCCCCTTACCTTTCAGGTAAACGAGGGTATTTGCCGTGCCAAGGTCAATGGCCAGGTCGTTAGAAAACATGCCGAAAAGGGCATCGAAAATCTTGAGCATCGTTGACTCCTTTGAGTATCTTCCGGGCACTCACCCGATAAAGGACGAAATATAGCAAAAACTCCGCACCCTTGCAACAAAGAAAACCCCATCTGACGCGGAGACTCCTACACGCCGCGTGCCAGCCTAACCTCAATCTTCTCTTGCTTTTACCGATCAGTTCCCTTATTATTCGCAACTATTCTTTAATGGTCCCGTCCATACTTTCGGTCTAAAGGAGTCGAACTGCAATGCTGGGTATAATGAGAAAGTATCAACAGTCCATCTTGATCAAACTGGTCTTCGGCATCATCGTGCTCTCCTTCATCGGCACGATTTTCCTGGTCTGGGGTCGAGGCAGTGACAAGGCGGGCGGACCGGTCGGCTACGCAGCAAAAGTCGACGGCACCAAGATCAGTCTCGACGAGTTCCAGAAGACCTACTACCGCACCCGCGGCATCTATGAGCAGATTTACGGCCGCTCCCTCACCCCCGAACTTGAGAAGACCATGGGGATCAAGAAGATGGCCGTCGACACCCTGGTCGATGCCGTCCTGATCCGCAAGGCCGCCAAGGACATGGGGATGAAGGTCTCCAAGGACGAGGTTGCCGCGGAGATAGCCAAGATCCCGGCCTTCCAGAAAAACGGCGCCTTCGACTTCCAGCAGTACCAGCAGACCCTTAAGATGAACCGGATGACCCCGGAGCAGTTCGAGGACGCCCAGCAAGAAGAGCTCCTGATCCAGAAGACCCGCAACAAGATCAAGGACCAGGCGACGGTCTCCGACCAGGAGATCCTCCAGGCCTTCAAAAAGCAAAACGACAAGCTCGACCTGCAGTACGTCTCCTTCTCCCCCGCCGAGGTCAAGGGCGAGGTGAAGCTGACCGACAAAGACCTGGAGGGCTACCTGCAGGAGCACCAGAACGAATTCAAGACCCCCGAGCAGATCTCCATCGCCTATGCCGTAGTCTCCCCGGCACAGTTCGCAGCCAAGGCGAGCGTCACCCCGGAAGAGGCGCAGGGCTACTATCAGAAGAACATCGACCGTTACCAGGGCAAGGGCGGCATCCTCCCGTTTGCCGAGGTGAAAGACCAGGCAACCGCCGACGCACTGAAGGCCAAGGCCGCCAAGGAGGCCTACGAGAAGGCCGCCGACGCTGCCAACAAGTTCCGCACCCAGGGCGATATCGATGCCGCGGCAGCCGCCGTGGGCGCCAAGGTCGAGAAGACCGGCCTCTTTACCCTGCAAGCCCCCCCCGCACAGCTGGCCGGCGAGAAGGACCTGGTGCCCCGGGCTTTTGCCCTGAAGCAGAACGAGCTCGGCAGCCCGGTGGAAACCCCGAAAGGGATCTACCTGGTGAAGGTGACCGAACGCAAGCCCGCCGCCGTTCCGCCGCTGGCCCAGATCAAGGGTGCCGTGGAGCAGAAGGTGCGTGAGGTGAAGGCTTCCGAACTCGCCAAGAAGAAGGCCGAGGAAGCCCTGACCCAGCTCGCCAAGGGGGGTGCGAACCTGAAGGAGACCGGCAACTTCGGCTATGCGGCCACCGGCGTGGTTCCCAACCTGGGCACCTCGCAGGAGCTCATGGAAGCCGCCTTTACCCTGAGCAACGCAGCACCGGTTGCCAAGCAGCCCTTCAAGATCGGCGACCGCTGGTACGCCGTGAAACTCAAGTCCCGTATCGATGCACCGACCGCAGACCTCGCCAAGCAGTCCGGGACCATCAAGCAGAGCCTGCTCCCCAAGAAGCAGCAGGAGGCACTTGATACCTGGCTCAAGGGGCTCAGGGCCAAGGCGAAGATCGAGATCAACCCGGCACTGGTCGATTAAGCCGGCATTTTCTTACCCCACAAAACGGAAGTCACAGCAAGGTGAAGGGTGCCCAGGCATCCTTCACCTTTCACTTTTAGGCCCAGCCACGATGGACGCAAAAGGAGACACAGCATGACGACACCGGTACTCACCACCGATTTTCCTGGACTGAAACTCGCCGCCCGCGGCAAGGTGCGCGACATCTACGACCTGGGCGAGCAACTGCTCATCGTCACCACGGACCGAATTTCCGCCTTCGACGTCATCATGAACGAGGGGATTCCCAACAAGGGGTTCGTGCTCACCCAGATCTCGGCCTTCTGGTTCCGCCAGATGGAAGGGATCATCAAGAACCACATCATCTCGACTGACGTGAAGGACTTCCCGGCCGAGTGCCAGCCCTACGCGGACGTCCTGGCCGGCCGCTCCATGCTGGTCAAGAAGGCTCAGCCGCTGGCCGCCGAGTGCATCGTGCGCGGCTACATCTCCGGTTCGGGCTGGAAGGACTACCAGAAGACCGGCGCCATCTGCGGCATCACCCTTCCGGCAGGCCTCAAGGAGTCCGACCGTCTCCCCGAGCCGATCTTCACCCCCTCGACCAAGGCCGAACTCGGCACCCACGACGAAAACATCTCCTTCGAGCAGATGTGCGAGATCTGCGGCAAAGAGATCACCGAAAAGGTGCGCGCGGTAACCCTCGCGATCTACCAGAAGGCGCGCGACATCGCCGACACCAAGGGGATCATCATCGCGGACACCAAGTTCGAGTACGGCATCTACGAGGGCGAGCTCATCATCATCGACGAGTGCATGACCCCGGATTCCAGCCGCTTCTGGCCCAAGGACAGCTACCAGCCGGGCGGCCCCCAGCCCTCCTTCGACAAGCAGTTCCTGCGCGACTACCTGGAGACCCTGGACTGGGACAAGACCGCCCCGGCCCCGCCGCTGCCGGCCGAGATCGTTCAGAAGACCGGCGAGAAGTACATGGAGGCCCTGGTCAAACTGACCGGCAAAGGGATCTAACACCCTCTCCGCACGTCCTAAAAGCCCCGCTTTAACCGGCGGGGCTTTTTTTTAAACACCGTCCGCCGCGGAGGCACCATGCTCAACAACCTGATCCTGGCAGTCGCCATCCTCGCCGCCAGCGCCAGCCCCGTCTCCGAGATCGCCGTCGGGCGCTTCAGCCAGGGGGAACTCTCCGGATGGACCGACCAGCCTTTCAAGGGGAAGACCAGCTACACCCTGGACAACGGGTACCTCAAGGCCCACAGCGTGAACGCCGGCTCCGGTCTCATCAAGAAGTTCAGCGCAGACACCAAACAGCTGCAGAAACTCTCCTGGAGCTGGAAGATCGATCACACCCTGCAGCGCGAAGACATCGCCACCAAGAAGGGGGACGACTTCGCCGCGCGCATCTACGTGGTGTTCCCGCGCACCTTCTTCTGGCGCATGCGGGCCATCAACTACGTCTGGGCGCACAAACTCCCCAAGGGGGGCGAGGCGCCCAGCCCGTACACGGCGAACTCGCGGATTATCGCGGTGGAAAGCGGGGATGAAAAGGCGGGAAGCTGGGTTCACGAGGAGCGGAACATCTACGAGGACTACCGGAGGATCTTTGGGGAAGAGCCCCCCCTCTTGGGGGGGGTTGCCATCATGACCGACACCGACGACACCCACGATGAAGCCACCGCCTGGTACGGTGACATCACCCTGAGCGCGCCCTGACACCTACCCTATCATCTTGGAGAGCCGGGAGCGCTCCCGCTCGAGGCGGTGCTCGCCGTCCTGGATCGCCTTCAGGAGCCCTTTCTTGGCGCTGTAGGCCATGTCTTTGCCCTTATCCAGTATCTCCGAGGCGCGCTCGCCAACCGCTTCGGCCATGTCCGTCACCTGCTCGGTGAAGTCCTCAACGGCGTCCATGGCATTCTGGGTTTTACGACGCGCCTTCTTGGCCATGCGGGCCACGTCCTTGCGGGTCTTGTCGCCGCTTTGCGGGGCATACAGAAGCGCTACCCCTGCTCCGATCAGGCCGCCTACCACGAGCATGAGCGCACCGACCATTGCACTGCTGCTTTCCTCTCTCTCCGACATGGCGGATCCTCCTTTCTCATTGTTGGGGGTGAAATTTCCTGCCCACCAATAGTACCGTATGTCCACTTTTTGCCAAGTCGGGGTTTTTCCTCACTACCGATTGAACCAGGCGGTTTTTCGCGGTACTGCCAGGCAGGACCGGGAGTGCCGGCTCGCAGGCAGCCGGCCCGGGCTTTTAATGATTTGAATCCCCCGGCTATCCGTGTATAGTTAAGTCGTTGGTATCTCTCATAGTCCCCGAGGTTTTCCATGATGATATACGACGTACTGATTGTAGGTGGCGGCCCCGGTGGTGTAGCCGCGGCGTACCTCTGTCACAAGCGGGGCCTTTCGCACATATTGATCGAATCGGGCAAGGCGATCTTCCAGGGCATAGCCAACACCTATCCCGAAGGGAAGAACGTCTACCCCTCCAAACCCAAGGACAACCCCGAACCGTTCCTGGTCGAAGAGCTGCGGCCACCCGACAAGCCGGTGGCGGTTGAGAAATACATCCAGTACGTGCAGCACTTCGTCCAGCACGAGGGGCTCAACGTGCAGACCGAAACCCAGTTCGAGGGGATCGAGGAGAGCCGCGATTTCCTCAAGGTAAGCACCTCGCGCGGGGTCTACCAGGCGCGCAAGGTCCTGCTCGCCTTCGGCAGCAACATCCCCCGCGAGCTCTCGGTCTACGGCGACGCCAAGATGGTGGCCAAGACGCTGGACGATCCCAAGAAGTACCTGGGAGTGCGCACCCTGGTGATCGGCGGCGGCAACTCGGCGGCGGACGTGATCATCTCGATTCTCAAGGAGAAGCGTAACGCCGGCGACAAGGAACCGATCTACTGGGCTCACGTGGCCGAGACCTTCGACGTGAACAAGGAAACCGCCCAGCGGCTGGGCGAGGAGATCCTCCTGGGCGGCAACATCCGGCTCATGCCGGGGGCGACCCCGAGGATCGGCGAGGTGGACGACGAGGGGGTGGATCGCCTGGTGATCCGGGTGAGCGAGGACAAACTCCCCGGCGGGATCGAGCGCTACAACGCGATGAGCTTCCCGATGAAGAACGTGATCGCCTGCATCGGCAGCCAGGGGCCGGTCTCCATCTTCGACAGCATCGGTGTGCAGACCATCGCCTGCGCCGAGGGTGTCTGCCAGGTGGCCAAGGAAGGCGACCGGTTGCTGCTGCTCACCGCCGACTTCGAGTCGACCAGAAAGGGTGTCTACGTGATCGGCGGGGCCATCTCCCCTTCGTACATGCGCATCAGCAAGGGGGCCATCCAGGAAGAAAGGCACCCCAACCTGATCTACACGGCGATCAACGACGCCCACCATGTCATCGACGCCATCACCTCGAAACTGCAGAAGGGGTAAACCACCGGCTACGGCAGGAGAACGCGGAGGCGGGTTGTTGGGTAACGCGGATTAGCCGTAAGCTGCAGATAACGACCGCGACAAAAAAGGGATGACGCTGAACCGGCAGCACGAGCTGTTGACGGTCGGCGTCATCCCTTTTGTTTTCTGGTCTTTCCTTTTGAGGCTGCTTATTTCTGACTTCGGATCCGCGGGAATCCAGTAGGCCCCGCGTCATCCGCGTTTTGGTGAAGCCAGGCTTACTGGTTTTTCATCTCTTCCTTGAGCCCTTCGATCACCGCCTTCACTTCGGCGATCATCTCCTGGGCCTGCGGAGAGCGTTCTTTTTTCAGGTACTGCTCGAAGTAGCCGATGGCATCTGCCATGCGCTCCTGGTCGATACAGATGTTCCCCAGGGTGAGGTAGCTCATGGTGAACTCCGGGTCGAGCCGGATCGCCTCGAGGGTCTCACGCTCGGCGGACTCCAGATCCTCCATGTCGTAGTAGAGTTCGCCGAGGTTGAACCGCGCGGTGGCGTCGGTCGGGTCGATCTCGATCCCCTTCTGATAGGCGGCGATCGCCTTCTCGTTGTCCCCCAGCCCGTAGTAGAGATCCCCCATGGCGTTCAGGGCGAAGACGTTCTTCGGATCGATCTTCAGGGCCTGTTCGAAGGACTTGAGCGCCTCCTCGGCACGTTCCATGGCGTTGTAGACGAGTCCCATGCTGACATAGCCGTCGCACTCCTCGGGTTTGAGCTCGGTCACCTTGCGGTAGCAGGCGAGCGCGTCCTTGTGCTTGCCCGACTCGAAGTAGACGTCACCCAGCGCGGTGAAGCCGTCGAGGTCGTTGGGAGCCAGTTCCAGCCCCTTTTTCAGTGCGGCGATGGCATCGTCGGTCTTCCCCAGTTCGGAAAGCGCCTCGCCCAAGTAGAAGTACCCTTCGGCGTTTTCGGGCTCGAGCGCCATGCACTGCCTGAACATTTCGGCAGCCTTGGCATAGGCTCCCGACTCGAGCTGTGCAATACCCGTTGCCATGGTCTCGTCAAAACTTGTTTTCATGCCCACCTCCGCCTTGCCTCATTATCATTGGCGCACACTATAACAGAGAAGTGCGCTGTTTGCCAACAGTTAGCGGTTAAAATATGATTAAAATACTTCACATTCCGGCTACGTCATCTATACTGCCAGAATCATACTACAAGGGGTGCACCCATGCCGGAGGAAACCGGTGCGCAACTGGGACTGAGGACGCTGGAAGATATCAGCGCGCTCATCCTGCAGTCGCACGACCTTCAGGAAACCCTCGCCAATATAGTGAACCTGGTGGCAAAGAGAATGGCCACCGACGTCTGTTCCATCTACCTTCTGGAAGCAGACGGCGAAACACTGAGACTGCATGCCACGCGCGGCCTGTCGCGCCTGTCGGTCGGCATCACCATGAAGATCTCCGAAGGCCTCACCGGCCTGGCCGTCGAGACCCGGGGGGTGGTTGCTACCGACAACGCACCGCTGCATCCCCGCTACAAGTACTTCCGCCAGACCAAGGAGGAGAAGGTCCTCTCCTTCCTGGGTGTCCCCTTCTTCGAACGCAACAACCCGATCGGCGTCATCGTCGTCCAAAACCGCGAGGCACGCACCTTCACCCCCACCGAGGTAAGCGCCCTCTCCACCATCGCCTGGCAGATCTCCTCCATCGTGTCGAACGCGAAGCTCCTCGATTCGGTGCGCAAGAAGGAAGAGGAGCGCGCCTTCTACGCGGCCGAGGTAGAGCGTCTCAAACAGTCCGGGGTGCTCAAGGACGCGGCCCCGGTCAAGCAGACCAGCACCAAGCAGGCCATGCTGAGCGGCATCGGCATCGCCGCCGGTTTTGCAGCCGGCAAGGTCACCATACTGAACCGGGGCACCAGCGCGGAGCCGGTGGTGGAGCGGGCCCGTCCCCGCGCCGAGGAGCACAAGCGCCTCAAGATCGCGCTGGAGAAGGCACGCATCCAGACCATCTACCTGGAGAAACGGGTGGGCGAGATGCTCTCCGAGGCCGATGCCGCCATCTTCCACAGCCACCTGATGATCCTCGAGGACCGCGGCTTCATCGGCAAGATCGGCTCGTTGATCGACGAGGGGCTCGGGGCGCAGCGCGCGGTCACCGAGGTGGTCGGCCAGTACGTGACGGCATTCTCGCAGATGGCCGACCCCTACCTGCGCGAACGCTCCGCGGACATGGAGGACATCGGCCGCCGCCTGGTGGACGCCCTGAACGGCCACCAACGCAGCCCGGACAAGATGCCGGGGAACCGCATCATCATCGCCCGGGAACTGCTCCCTTCCGACCTCGCCACCATGGATCCCGGCAAGGTGCTCGGCATCGCCACCGAAAAGGGGAACCTGAACGCCCATGCCGCCATCATGGCGCGGGCCTTGGGCATACCGGCCGTCTTCGGCGTCGAGGGGCTCCTCAAACAGGTGGGGGTGCGCAGCTTCGTCATCGTGGACGGCACCTCGGGGTGCGTCTACCTGAACCCCGACGAGAGCGTGAAGCTCGAGTACCAGCGCCTGCAGGGCGAGTTCGACCAGAAGCAGCGCGCCCTGGAGGGGATCCGCGAGCTCCCCGCCGAGACTCCGGACGGCTGCCGGGTGAAGCTTTTGGCCAACATCGGCCTGTTAAGCGATGTCCAGGTCGCGCACCTGCACGGCGCCGAGGGTGTGGGCCTGTACCGCACCGAGTTCCCCTTCATGACCCGGCGAAACTTCCCGGACCGCCAGGTGCAGGCAACGGTGTACCAGAAGGTCCTGGAAGGGTTCCCCGGCATGCCGGTCACCATCCGGACCCTGGACATAGGGGGCGACAAGGGACTTTCCTACTTTCCGCACCCCAAAGAGGACAACCCGTTTTTAGGATGGCGCTCGATCCGGGTATCCCTGGAGCGCCAGGACATCTTCCGCGAGCAGTTGGCGGGGATCCTCCTTGCCTCGCCGTACGGCAGTTGCAACCTGATGTTCCCGCTCATCTCGGGAGTTGACGAGGTGCGCACCATCAAGGGGATCCTCGAGGAGGTGAAAGAGGAGCTCAGGCGCGACGGCAAGCCGTTTGACCAGGAGGTCAAGGTGGGGATCATGGTGGAACTCCCTGCGGCCGTCCTGGTGGCGGACCTGCTGGCCAAGGAGGTGGACTACTTCAGCATCGGCACCAACGACCTGATCCAGTACACCCTGGCCTGCGACCGGAACAACCAGAAGATCAGGAAGTGGTACGATCCCTACCACCCGGCGGTCCTCAAGGCGATCAAGCGGGTGGCCGACGCCGCGGCGCACGCGGGGATACCCGCGACACTGTGCGGGGAGATGGCCGCCGAGCCGATCAACGCTATTTTGCTCATGGGAATGGGGGTGCGCAGCTTCAGCCTTTCGGCGCCCTGCCTGCCGCAGGTAAAAGAAGCGATCCGCCGCATCCCGCTGTCACGGGCGCAACGGATCGCTGATCGGGTTCTCGCCATGGAGACTGCCCAGGCGATCAGGGTGTATCTGGAGGGGGTGCAACAAGAGCTGGGAGCGGAAGGCTGCTAGATCCAGCAGTCACCACCGTCGTACCCCATGGAGTCGCCGCCGTTCTTCTTGCCGCGTAGCTTGGAGCTGCACTCCTTGAGCTTCTCCAGTGCGTCCTCTTTGGCCTCGCCCAGCTTTTCGCGGACCTCGCGCCCGGTCTTCGGAGTGAAGAGCAGTGCAGCACCCGCAGCTACTGCGGCACCTGCGATGAACGCCAAAATTGCCGCCTGTTCGTTTCCGCATTTCTTCGACATGTGGGGCTCCTTGTTATAATGAAGAGTGTCAGCTCAAAAAGTTTGCTGTATTCTTTACCATATTCTTTCCCGCATTAAAACCCCCCTGTTGATTTTTGTCCGTCATTCCACCGGTTCTCAGCCATTTGTGCTTTGATTGCCCCTCAAACGGTGCTATCATCCCCCAAAATTTTCCTTGAAGGAGACGTGCATGTCCTTGAGAAAGACGGTTGTACCTCTTTATGCCGCACTGTGTCTTGCCCTGTCCGCCGCAGCCGCGTTTGCCCAGGATGCCCCCGCTCCGGCCGCCGAACCGGCCAAAACCGTAGCCGCTCCTGCCGCCAAGGCAGAGACCAAATCACCCAGCGATCCCGTGGCCCGCGTTAACGGCACCACCATCACCCGGCTCGAGCTGGACCGCGCCATGAAGGTCATGCTGGCCCAGAACCAGGTAGATGCGGCACAGCTCACTCCCGAGCAGTTGAAACAGGGCCAGGATGTTGCCCTGGACCAGCTGATCGCCGCGGAACTCCTGCTCCAGGAAGCCTCCAAGCACGCCGTGAAGGATCTCGACAAGCTGGTCGACGACAAGATCGCCGTGAACCGCGCCAAGTTTTCCAGCGATGCCGACTTCCAGAAGGCCCTCTCCACGGTGGACATGTCGGTAAACGACATGAAGGATTTTACCCGTAAGGACATCGTCATCAGCAGCTTCATCGAGAGCCAGTACGCCGCCAAGGTGGTGGTCAGCGACGCCGATGCCAAGAAGTTCTACGACGAGAACCTCGAGAAGTACTTCAGCAAGCCGGAGTCCGCGCGGGCCAGCCACATCCTGATCGGTGTCGACGACAAGGCTTCCGCCGAGGACCGCAAGAAGGCCAAGGAGAAGGCGCAGGCCCTGCTGAAGCGCGTGAAGGATGGCGAGGATTTTGCCACCGTCGCCAAGGCCGAATCGAGCTGCCCGAGCGCCAGCCAGGGCGGAGACCTCGGGACCTTCGGGCACGGCCAGATGGTGGCCCCTTTCGAAGAGGCAGCCTTCGCCCTGAAACCGGGACAGATCAGCGACGTGGTGGAGACCCAGTTCGGCTACCACATCATCAAGCTCACCGAAAAGCAGGAAGGCGGCAAGGAGAGCTTCGAATCGGTGAAGGAGAAGATCACCGAGTTCCTCAAACGCGAAAAGACGCAGAAGAGCGTGGTCGACCTGGTAAGCAAGCTCAGGGAAACCGGCAAGATCGAGAAACTGTAGCCGCACGCCCTCCCCTGCCGGACCTCATCGGCGCCGGGGCACGGCAACTCAAGCGCAGATTAATAAGAACGATAATTAACGCCAATCTTTGCTCGCAAAACATCCCCTCCCTTGAAGGGGGAGGGACCTACTGGCGGAAGATCAAAGCTCATCAGGAAAAGAAAAGGGCCCGGTTACCACCGGGCCCTTTTCGTATCTAATTTCTCGGCGCTTCCCCTTAGGCTGCGGTCGGCGGCGGCACGAAGACCCGCGTCGCCATTTCGGCATCCAGCATGAGCAGCCCCTGCCCGTTGTCCCCGATCAGCTTCAGCTTCCCGATGAGGTCGCGGTCGTTCTCCTCTTCCTCCACCTGTTCGGTAACGAACCACTGCAGGAAGATGTAGGTGGCGTGGTCCTTCTCGGTCAGCGCGAGATCGGTGAGGTCGTTGATGGATGAGGTGATGAACTGCTCATGGGTCAGGGTCTTCTCCATCATCTCCAGAAGGTTCTTGAACTCGACCGGAGGCGCGGCAATGGCGCCCAGTTCCACATGTTCGCCGCGGCTGTTTATGAAGTTGAAGAACTTCATGGCATGAACCGTCTCCTCCTGATACTGCACCATGAACCAGTTGGCAGCACCCTTGAGGCCGAGCGTGCCTGCATAGGAGGACATGGAAAGGTACAGGTAGGCGGAATAGATTTCATTGTTCAGCTGCTTGTTCAGTGCGTCCTTGAGCTTCTTGGTGAGCATCGTGATATTCCCCCTTGTGATTGCATGACGACATGCACGGATCTACCATCCGTTTCTGCGTTCTGTTTTCTAAGTATCTCTTCCGAGACTGCCGGCACTTACGGGTATCCCGCGATCGCCTAAGACCTGCCCCGCGTCTGACGGCTATTTCTCCGGCGCTTTCTTTCTCGGCAGCTCCCCTTCCAGGAACATCTTGATCATGTCGATCGGCACCGGGAAGATGGTCGTGGAATTCTTCTCGGCGGCAATCTCGGTCAGGGTCTGCAGGTAGCGCAGCTGCAGCGACATCGGCTCCGCCCCCATGATCTGCGCAGCCTGGGCCAGTTTTTCCGAGGCCTGCAGTTCGCCTTCGGCGTGGATCACCTTGGCCCGGCGCTCGCGCTCGGCCTCGGCCTGGCGTGCGATTGCGCGCTGCATCTCCTGCGGCAGGTCGATATTTTTCACCTCGACCAGGGTGACCTTCACACCCCAGGGCTCGGTCTGCCGATCGAGGATCTCCTGCAGTTCCCGGTTGATCTTCTCCCGGTTGGCCAGAAGTTCGTCCAGGTCGACCTGCCCCAGGACGCTCCTCAAGGTGGTCTGGGAGAGCTGGCTCGTCGCGTAGAGGAAGTTCTCCACCTCGACCACCGCCCGCACGGCATCCACCACCCTGAAGTAGATCACCGCGGAGACCTTGACCGTCACGTTGTCGTGGGTGATCACGTCCTGCGACGGGACGTCCATGGCGACGATACGCAGCGAGACCCGGACCAGTCGGTCGACACCGGGGATGATGAAGATGAGCCCCGGACCGCGCACCGATTTGACGCGACCCAGTCGGAACAACACGCCGCGCTCGTATTCCGGCAGCACCCGAACTGCGTTGGCGAGCAGCAGGACCAGCAGACCGGCCAGGACAAGAAAGGGAAACAGTCCGAAGACGTCCAGCATGAGGCCTCCTCAGGGGCTGCGCCAGATTCAGAGCCCGGACAAGTATACACGCAAAGCTGCCGCCGTCAATTTGATACCTTGCCAAAACAGCGCATCCATGTTATCAACAAAATCTAACAATAGGACCGCCTGATATGAAACCAGCCACCAAAATCCTCCTCATAGAAGACGACCCGGGCAGCCGCGACGCCCTGATGGCCCTTTTGAAGGGGAGCGGTTTTGCCATGACCGAGAGCTCGAGCGGCAAGGAAGGACTGCAGCTTTTAACCGGCGAGCGTTTCGACATCGTCATCTGCGACCTCTTCCTCCCCGACATGAGCGGCATCGAGATTCTCACCCAGGTGAAGGTCGACTCGCCGCGTACCGAGGTCATCCTGATCACCGGTCACGCCTCCGCCGAAACCGCCGTCAAGGCGATGAAGGAAGGGGCCTACGACTACATCACCAAGCCCCTCAACTTCGACGAGTTGCGCATCATCATCGACAAGGCCGTCGAGAAGGGGCAGCTCTTAAGCGAGAACGTCTACCTCAAGAAGCAGTTGCAGGACAAGTACGAGTTCTCCAACATCATCGGGAACTCGCAGGCCATGCAGGCGCTCTTCTCCCGGATGAAGCGGATCATCAAGACCGACTCCACGGTGCTCATCCTGGGGGAATCCGGCACCGGCAAGGAACTGGTGGCGAAGGCGATCCACTTCAACGGCAACCGCAAGGACCGCCCCTTCATCGCCGTGAACTGCTCCGCGATCCCGGAAAACCTCCTGGAGAGCGAACTGTTCGGGCACGTGAAGGGTGCCTTCACCGGGGCCATCAAGGAGAAGGTGGGGAAATTCGAGGCCGCCCACCTGGGAACCATCTTCCTCGACGAGATCGGCACCCTCCCCATGCACCTGCAGACCAAGCTGTTGCGCGTGTTGCAGGAGCAGGAGATCGAGCGGGTCGGCTCGAACCGCCAGATCAAGCTGGACGTCCGGGTCATCTCGGCCACCAACGTGAACCTCGAGGAGGAGGTGAAACGCGGCAACTTCCGCGAGGACCTCTTCTACCGCCTCAACGTGATTCCGCTGTTGCTCCCCCCCTTGCGCGAGCGCATCGAGGACATCCTGCCGCTCACCCGCCACTTCCTGGAGAAAAACTGCCGCGCCATGCAGCGCCCCATCATGCACCTGGAGAAGGAGGCGCTCGAGGCACTCGAAGCGTATCCCTGGAACGGCAACGTGCGCGAACTCGAGAACATCATGGAGCGCGTGGTGGCGCTTACCGAAGGGGATACCATCACGCTGCGCGACCTCCCCGGCAACATCGTGAAGGCGTACCTCGAGCGTGCCGGTTCCCCGACCAGCGTCACCCCCCAGGGGATCGACATGGTGCAGACCATCAACGACATCGAGAAGAAGATGATCAGCGAGGCCCTGCAGTTGTCCGGGGGAGTGAAGGCGCGCGCCGCCCTCATGCTGAGCATCAACCGCACCACCCTGGTAGAGAAGATGCGCCGGCTGGGGATGCCGTTGTAACAGGATTTTTTTCCGGTCTCCGGCCTGACTGCGAAAAAAAAGGGGGCCTCAAACCGAGGTCCCCTTTGCTTTTTTCTTTAGGAATCAGATATCAAGTGTCCTGACGAAACGCCTTCAAGGTCTCGCTGATGACCTGCAGGCATTCCTTGAAGTCGATCGGCTTCGAGAGGTAGGCGTCCATGCCGGCCTGCAGGCAACGGGCCTCGTCCTCCTTCAGGGCGTGGGCGGTCATGGCGACGATCGGGATGTGCCCGCCGCGCTCGCGCTCCCGTGCGCGAATGGCGGCGGTCGCCTCGAAACCGTTCAGGCGGGGCATCTGCACATCCATCAGGATCAACTGGTAGGGCTCCGCTTCCCACAACTCCACCACCCTCTCCCCATTCTCTGCAAAGACGACCTGGTACCCGGAACGTTCCAGCATGGCCACCAGGACCTGGCGGATTACCTGGTCGTCCTCGGCCACCAACAGCCTCAGCTTGCCGACAGTCGCGGCCGGTGCCACGGGTGCCGGGGAGGCCGCCGGTGCCGCCGCAGCCAGCGCATCCTCGGAACCGGTCGCCGCGCCGAAGGGAATCCGGCAGGTGAAGGTGCTCCCCTCCCCTTCCACGCTCACAAAGGAGATGGCCCCCCCCATCCGCTCCACGATTTCCTTGCTGATGGCAAGCCCCAGACCGGTCCCGCCGTACCTGCGCGAATGCGACTCGTCCACCTGGCTGAAGACCAGGAACAGCAGGTCCTCCTTGTTGCTCGGGATGCCGATACCGGTGTCGGTGACCACGAAGTGGATCTCGTGCCTGCCGTCGCCACGCTCCGCTCCCGCAGTCACCCTGAGCCCCACCCGGCCCCGTTCGGTGAACTTCACCGCGTTACCCACCAGGTTGGTCAATACCTGGTTCAACCGGATCTGGTCGCCCACGAGCATCCCGGGCACCGCGTCGCCCACGGAAAACTCCAGCGTGAGCCCCTTATTGCGGGCCACGGGGAGCAGCAGGTTGAAGGTGTTCTCCACGCAGGTAAGCACGGAAAAGGGCTTCTCCTCCAGGGTGAGCTTGCCCATCTCGATCTTGGTGAGGTCGAGGATATCGTTGAGGATGCGCACCAGCGCCCGCGCCGAACTGTGCGCGGTTTCGATGTAGCTGCGCTGTTCGGGGTTGAGCTGCCCGGAGAGCGCCAGGTCCAGCATGCCGAGTACCCCGGCCATCGGGGTGCGCAGTTCGTGGCTCATGTTGGCCAGGAACTGGCTCTTGGTCCGGGCAGCGGTCTCGGCCACCTCCTTGGCCTCCCTGAGTCCCTGTTCGAAGATCTTGCGCTCGGTGATGTCGTGGGCGATGTGCACCGAGCCGAGATGCTCGCCGTCCTCGTCGAGAAGCGGCGTCGTGGTGACCAGGAAGTCGCCGCCGAACCTTTCCAGGTGTAACTCGGCCGCGTGACTCAAGCCGTCTTCCAGGCTCAGGGAGTGCGGACAGCTCATGGGCGGGCATTGGGAGCCGTGCACCACCTCGTGACACGCAAGCCCCACGCACTCCTCGGGGGTGCGCCCCAGGCGGCCGGCCATGGCATCGTTTACCCGAAGCACGCGGTGCTGGTGGTCCAGGATGGCAATGAGATCCGGGACGCTCGCAAAGGTGCGCTCCCACTGTTCCTTGATGCGCCGCATGGCGTCTTCGGCACGCTGCCGCTCGGCGATCTCCACCCTGAGTGCCTCGTTGGCAGTGGTGAGTTCGACGGTGCGCTCGGCGATACGTTCCTCGAGGCTGTTGTTGAGCTCGAGCAGCGCGTTTTCGGTGCGGCCGCGCTCGATGGCGTAGCGCACCGCGCGCAATAGGACATCGCTCCCCGCCTCCCCCTTGACCAGGTAGTCCTGCGCCCCTTCGCGAATCGCCTCGAGGCCGACCCTTTCGTCCTGGTTGCCGGTAAGGACGATGATGGGCAGCTTGGCCGCCTGAAAGCGCATGGCACGGAAGGTCTCCATGCCGCTGCTGTCGGGTAGTCCCAGGTCGAGGAGCACGATGTCGAAGTACTCGCGGCTCACCCGGTCCAGCGCCTCGAAGAGACGCCCAACGCAGACCACCTCCCACTGCGTGGCCCCCTGCTCCGGCAACTGGAACAGCAAGAGATCCGCGTCCCCCGGGTTGTCCTCGACCAGAAGCACCCGCAGCGATTCCTTCATCGTCTGTCCCCGTTGGGCGGCAGCACCACGATGCTCAGCCAGAAGTTCTCGATCGAGCGCACCACGTTCAAGAACTGGTTGAGGTCGATCGGTTTGGTGATGTAACAGTTGGCGTGCAGGTTATAGGAGCGGTAGACGTCCTCCTCGGCCTGCGAGGTGGTCAGGATCACCACGGGGATGCTCCTGAGCTCGGGGTCGGACTTGATCTCGGAGAGGACCTCGCGGCCGTCCTTGCGTGGCAGGTTCAGGTCGAGCAGGATGAGATCCGGGCGCGGGGCGTCCTGGTAACCCGCCTGGCGGCGCAGAAAGGCCATGGCCTTCTCGCCGTCGTCCACGACGTGCAGGTTGTTGGAGAGCTTGCCGCTGTCCAGCGCCTCGCGCGCCAGGTCGGCGTCCCCGGGATTGTCCTCGACGAGCAGTATGGTGATCGGTTTTACCAGGTGGTTGGGCGTCATGGTGCCTCCCGTTTCGGCAGGGTGAAATAAAAGGTGGAGCCCCTGCCCGGCTCCGATTTGAACCAGATCCGGCCGCCGTGGCGTTCCACGATCCGCTTGCAGATGGCAAGCCCGATTCCGGTTCCCGGATACTCCTGGCGCGAGTGCAGCCTCTGGAAGATGACGAAGACCTTTTCCGCGTACTGGGCCTCGACGCCGATGCCGTTATCCCGCACCGCAAAGCGCCATTCGTCCCCCAGGTCCCGCGCCGCCACCTCGATGCGCGGGGCAACCGGACCGCGGAACTTGAGGGCGTTGCCCACCAGGTTCTGGAACAGCTGGACCAGTTGGGTCGGGTCTGCGGGGACCTGCGGGAGCAACTCGCAGTGGATCTCCGCCCCGCTCTCCTCGATGGCCGTATCCAGGTTACGCAACGCCTCGTCCAGCGCCGCCTGAGAGTCGCTCAGCTCGAACTCCTTGCCGCGGGTGCTGACCCGGGAATAGGCCAACAGGTCGTTGATGAGCCGCTGCATGCGCACGGCACCGTCGACGGCGTAGTCGATGAACTTGTGCGCCTTCTCGTCGAGCTCCCCCTGGTAGCGCTGGGCCAGGAGCTGGGTGTAGCTCGAGACCATCCTGAGCGGCTCCTGCAGGTCGTGGGAGGCCACGTAGGCGAACTGCTCCAGCTCGCGGTTGGAACGCTCCAGTTCGTCGAGCGAGTGGTTCAGTTCGGCCTGGCGTATCTGCAAGAGGTCCGAGGCCTGCACCAGGGCCTGTGCCACCGCCTCGCTCTCCCGGACGCCGAAGGTGTCGAAATGGGTCACCTGTTCGCCGCGGCCGATGGCGAGTGCCGGATCCACCAGGGCCTGGATCCCCTGGGTGATGCGGCGGGCAAACCCGAGGGCGAGGGTGATGCCGAAGAGCGAGATCAGGGTGGAGCCTGCCACGGCCCAGCCGGTCCACTGGTAGATGGCATCCATCACCACCGACTTCGGCACCCCCACCACCACGTTCCAGCGCGAGAAGGTGGAACGGCAGAAACTCACCATCGCCTTGTGCCCCTCGACGTTGACGTACTCTGCGCTCCCCTCCTTGAGGTGCGCCAGCTTCTGGTGCAGGACGTTGGCGCGTTTGCCGACGAAGCGCTCCGGGTTGCGCGAGCGGGCCACCACCACGTTCTTGCTGTCCAGGATGACGGAGTACCAGTTCGCGGGGAGCTCATGCTGGCGCAGCACGGCATCCAGGCGGTCCGAGGGGAAGGTCATGGCCAGATCGTAGGCCACCTTCCCCTGGTCGAGCACCGGGACGTCGATACTAACCAGGGCTCTTTTGGTGACGGCCCCCATGAAGAGATCGCTGATGATGGGCTTGCCGTCCTGGAAGATGCGGCGCACGGTATCCGGGTTGTTGCGCTTGGGAAGCTTGGTTCCATAGGGGCGGGCGGAATTCACCAGCTGCTGGCCGGTGGCGTCGGCCACGATGATGTCGGCCCCGGGGAAGGCCTTGAGCAATTCTTTGACCTGGAGATGGACCGCATGAAAATCGCCGGTATCGAAGCTGGGAGAGGTGGACAGGGCCACCAGGGCGGACTGCACCGAGGAGAGATCGCGGTCTACCACCATGGCGAGCGCCCGCGCCGACTCCTGCATGGTGCGGCTCACCTCGTCGCGCTTCACGGTGTAGGCGTGGTAGACCAGGAGGCCGGAAACCAGCCATACCGGCAACACGGCGGCCAACACCAGGCAGGCCAGCTGGTAGCGGATGGTCGACGATCTTTTGAAACCCGGTAAAGGAATCATGTCGCGCTCGTTACTGGTTCCAGCACTCTCGGCAGAATTAGAGATGCCTGGGTTTAGCCGGCTCCCTGGAACCTGCCCCAGGCCAGAAAACCGAGCTCTGAGACACGTATCGGCAGGTTGACTCGGTACATGAAGACTTCTTGCCGGAGCATAGGGTAAGAGAGGTCGCACAGTGAAATACACGCTTCACTGACAAGTTTAGAAGCAACTATAGTAAAAACTCTGCTTCGGCCTCTCAGTTTACCATGTAGCGCTGGTGGAATACTGACAACAAGGGGCTGATTGTCGAGATAGTACTGGTTTGTCCGCAGTATTTCAAGCGTAGAGACAGTCGGTCAGCATTTGTTTGAGCCAACTCAAGCGCATGTGGCACACGACACCGTGAGAGGGAAGTACGCTGGTTGGCCGGCACCGCCATCACGGAGAAATAACTTTTCCCTTTAGAACTGGCCGGTTCAACCGATGTATAAGGTAAGAAAGAACTGTCAGCGGCTTGTACTGGGCAGCAGGAGGGGCACGAATGCCAATCAACCAAGAGGTTCTCGCTCAGCTCAATACCACTCAGACCGAGCTGGTAAGCCTGCTGGCACAAGACGTCCGGGAGATTTTCAGCATGATGGTCGGCATGGAGCTCCCCCTGTGCGATTCGCTTACCTTGGCCGATGCACGGTTCAAGGGGTGCGTGAGCGCAATGATTCTGCTGAGCGGAAGTTACCAGGGGGTGGTCAGCTTTCATGCCACGCCCCGGGCGGCAATGGACATCGCGGGGCAGATGCTCGGCATGGAGTTGACCGAGGTCGACGCCGACGTGACCGACGCCGTGGGTGAGATCGCCAATATGGTCGGGGGATCCTTCAAACACCACTTCGTCAACGATGGCCACGAAGTGCGCCTCCTGCCGCCGACGGTCATCGAGCGCAACGAAAAATTCCGCCCTCCCGGCAGCAACGACGACCTTTTGGCGCTGCTCTTCGAGGCGGGGCAGGAACACGTCCTGGTTACCGTGCACCTGGAGACCTGGAACTGAGATTCGTTTCGGGCAACTGGAACTACCAAAAAGTTACATTGACATAGCCAGGTGCTTGCGCTATCGTTCCTGCACATAATCTGGTCCGACGCAGATACACGACAATACTAAACCATCCGCGAGGATGGGACGGAAAGCCTACAGGGTCTCACCGAGACAGCCGGGTCGCCGAAATATCAACCGATATTGGCGACCTGGCTTTTTTTGTGCTTTTTATCCTTAGGGATTGCAGCAACTGTTGAGTTCATTGTCAATACTGCACCACCGGAGAAGTCGTATGCCGATTATTGAATGGAATGCAGGTTTCATGCTGGGCATTGGCGAGATCGACCAGCATCACAAGCAGCTGGTTCAACTGCTCAACGACACGTACGACGAGTTCCGTGCCGGGGCGCGGATCGGCCTGCCGGTGATCGAACAGTTGATCGACCACGCCGAACGGATCTTCACCCTTGAAGAACAGCTGATGCGTGAGGTCTGCTATCCGCAGTTGGGCGAACACCTGAACGAGCACGAAGGGTTCACCAGCAGGATCGGGGGGTTCAAGGCCAACTACACCAACAGCGAAGGGACTTCGATCGAACTGCTCTGGTTTCTGTGCAACTGGGTCACCCACCACCTGCGCGAGACCGACGCCGAGCTTGCCCAGTTCATCGAGGTGCACAAGATCCAGAAACGCCTCAGGAAGCCGGTCCAGCCGCGGCGTTGATCCTCCCCGCGGCTGGTCGGTGTCTCTAGTTGATGGTCTTATAGAGCTCGTTGGAGCGCGGACTTTCGTACCCCGTAGCATCGTAGGTGGTGACGCAGAAGTAGTAGGTTCCCGGCGCCAGGCCGCTCACCGTGTATCCCTGTACCAACCCGACATCGAGTACCGTGCCGTAGGAACCCGGGGCGCTGCCGTAGTAGACCTTGAAACCTGCCGCCCCCTCCTGCGGCGGGTTCCAGGACAGCTTGGCAACGCCGCTTTGCTGCGTCGCACCGCCAGCCGCCGGTGCGGTAGCGGTTGAGCTGGTACCCGTTGCGGAACCGTTCGAAGCACCGGTGCTCACCGAACTGGTAACCTCCCCCGAACCACTGGCAGTAGCCCCCCCGCCCCCGCCGCATCCCTGACAGGCAAGTGCAAGAATAAGCGCCGTTCCTGCCAACATCATGCTCCTTTTACTCATAGCAACCCCCTTCACTTGATTTTGAAACGCAAAAAAGCCGGGTCGGAGTATCGTCAGATAACTCGGCGACCCGGCTGTCTCGGTGAGACCCGTGGGCTTTCCGTCCCACCCTCGCGGATGGTTTAGTATTGTCGTCTATCTCAGGCCCGGCAATGTTGCCTGACAGTACCCCAAATGCCGCCTTCAGTCAGTGACCACCGTCACCGGAAGCCTCATTGCCAAAAAAGACCAAACTGGTCCATTATTATCAAAAAAACTGCGCCTAATTGACAGAAACATCATCAATCAGGCGCAGCTGTGTCAGCAAACGAAAACCAGGTTCAGTTGTACAGCTACCTTCCTAGGACTGCTGCGTACCGCAGGCCTTGCACCTGCGCGCCTCAAGCGGGATGTTCTCCAGGCACTCGGGACAACTCTTGCTCGGAGGAGGCGGCGCGGCAGGTTTGAGCAGCATCTTGGTGACCAGGAAGACCACGAAGGCGATCAGGGCGAAGTCGATAAGGGTCCCCAAAAGATGCCCGTAGGCGATGGCGCTCTCGGAGACCTTCCCCTTGGCGTCCACCACCGTGCGCAGCACCAGTTTGGCCTCGCGCCAGTCTCCGGCCGGCAGCAGGATCCCGATGACCGGCATGAGCAGATCATCGACGATCCCCGACACTACCTTGCCGGTGGCCGCACCGATGATGACACCTACCGCGAGGGCAAGTGCGTTCGACTTGGTGAGGAATGCCTTGAATTCCTGCAGCATGAACGATCCTCCCTACCCGACGGGGCTAGTCGCAGATGAAGTTGGCTTCGATACGCCGGTTCTGCGCCTTGCCTTCGGCGGTCTTGTTGGTGGCGCGGGGCCTGGTGGGGCCGTACCCTTTGGCCTGCAGACGCTCGGGAGCAACCCCGAAGTTCTTGATCAGGTAGTTGCGCACGCTGTCGGCGCGGCGCTGGGAGAGCTTCATGTTGCTTGCCTGGTCGCCCACACTGTCGGTATGCCCTTCGATGACACCGTGCGCCTTGGGGAACTCGGCGAGGAAATCCGCCAGCTTCTTGAGCTCGGCGTGGTACTTCGCTTTGATGTCGAACTTGTTGGTGTCGAACTGGACATCGACGACGGTCGGGCTGCACAACTTGGGAGCCGGAACCACGACAGGAGCGGGCTGGGTTACCGCAATCTCGGTCGTGCTGACGGCGCTACCGCCGGCACCGCTGCAGCTCAGCTCGTAACGGGTCGCTTCCGCAGGGGTGATCTTCAGGGAGCCGCTGGTCTCGACCGCGCCGATTCCCGGAGCTATCTGGCAACGAGTGGCGTTCTGGGAGTTCCAGGTGAGGGTCGCCGACTCGCCTTTCACGATGCTGGCCGGTGCGACACTGAGCGTGTCGGTAGGTGCCGGGGCGGGAGGCGGGGCTACGGGAGCCGGTGCCACCGGGGCCGGTTTCGGTGCGGGGGGCTCGACCGGCGGGGGAACAACCTTGGGAGCCTGCGGCGGGCAAAGCGCCTGTGCCTTGGCGGTCGCCTCATTGGCAAGGGCGACACCCTCTTCGGTGTGGCAGGCCCGGTAGACATCGTAGGCCTTGTCACGGGCGGCCTCGGCGGCCTTGAACTCTGCAGGGCAGGTCTGATTCTTGCCAGCCTGACGGGCAGCTTCTACCGCACGGTCAGCCTGCTGCAGTTCCTGCCTGATGTAGAGTCCGGGGATGTTGCCGCGTTGCGTATTGATCTCGTAGCTCGCACAACCACTAAGAGAAACGGCAGACACTACTAAGAAAATTACGGGCAAAGCTTTTCCTGTTTTAGACATTCTTTTCCTCCTATGACATTGAATCAAGCAATAACACCACGATAAACATACTATTAGAAATCCCCTAGTCAAGTACAAACGAGCACTTCAACTAATCTTCAGCATATAGCTTGTCTGTTAATATGCCCTGCCTAATCCATCATCCTCGTAGCAAGATACTGTAAGCTGAAAGCAGAGACAAAAAAAGGCGGCTTCGGAAAAGAAGTCGCCTCATCGGGCGTCGATGTGGTGAGGTCAAGGAAGGTGGCAGAGGCCCGGTGCGGAGCGTGGCAGCTGGCGCGACCTGCCGTTCTTACCGTTTGGTTATGGGGTGTACCGAGCTCGCCTTGAAGGAGGCGAAGACCGTCCCCCCCTGGACCAGCCCGAGTTTTGCGAAGGATTCGCGGGTCACGTAGGAGGTAAGCGGGAAACCGCAGTCCAGCCTGAGGCGCAAAAGCGGCCCCAGGGAGGCGGTCTCCACGATACGCGCCTTAAAGACGTTGCGCGCGCTGCTGGAGTACGGCGGGTCGATGCTCACCGTCACGTTTTCGGGGCGGATGCAGCAGTAGGCCTGCTCGCCCGGCGCCTGTTCGCCGACGGCGTCCAGTTCCAGATCCCCCACCTTGAGGGTCATCTGCTGTTCGCGGTTCACCAGCACCACCCCCTCGAGGATGGTCTCCATGCCGACGAAGTTCGCGACGAACTCGTTGACCGGGGCGTTCATCACCGCAGCCGGAGTGCCGTCCTGCACGATGGAACCGCCGTTTAGCACCACCACCCGGTTCGAGAGTCTCAGTGCCTCGGACTGGTCGTGGGTCACCAGAATAGCCGCAATCCCCCGCTCCCGGATCACCCGGTCCATGTCATCGGTAAGCGACTGACGGGTCGGCGGGTCAAGGTTGGCGAACGGCTCATCGAAGAAGATGAGTTCCGGTTCCACCGCAAAGGCGCGTGCGAGGCTCACCCGACGCGCCTCGCCGCCGGAGAGTTTGCGCGCCGAGCGCTTGGCCATCTCCGCCAGCTTGAAGCGCTCCAGGTAGGCGTAGACGCGCTCCTTCAGTTCCTGCCCCCCTACCCCGCGGATCTTGAGCCCGCTCGCCACGTTCTCGTAGACCGTGGCATCGAAGAGCAGCGGTTCCTGCAGCACCATGGCTATCCTGCGCCGGAAGGCGAGTTGCGCGGCGGCCGAGTCGACCGGCGTACCGCGGTAGCTCAGCGAGCATCCCTTTCCCGCCTCGACAAGCCCCATGATGGCAAGCAGCAGGGTAGTTTTTCCCGCACCGTTGGGGCCGATCAACGAGACGAAGTCGTTCTCCCCGAGCGAGAACGACGGTATGTCGAGGATCGCGGCACCGCCACGCCGCACGGTGAGCCCGGAGAGTTCCAATACCTGTGCCGGAGTGGTCATCGTGGCCTCTCCCGCTGCTGGATCAGGGTCAATAGGTAATTGATCAGGAAACAGAAGAGTAAAAGGATCACCGAGAGGGCGATGGCGATATCGAAGTTGCCGCGCCCGGTCTCCATGACGGTCGCGGTGGTGAGCACCCGGGTGTAACCCTTGACGTTGCCCCCCACCATGATCGAGGCGCCCACCTCGGAGATCACCCCGCCGAACCCGGCCATCACCCCGGCCATGAGCGGCAGTCGGGCCTCCTTGATCAGCATCCAGACCAGCTGGGTGCGCGTGGCTCCCAGGGCGAGTATCTGCAGCCTCAGGTTAGCCGGGAGGTTCTGCATGGCGGCGATGGTGATCCCCATGACGATCGGGGTAGCGATCACCGACTGGGCGATGACGATGGCGCTCGGGGTATAGAGGAGTTCCAGGAAACCAAGGGGGCCGTTACGCCAGAGCAGGATGGAGACAAAGAGCCCCACCACCACGGGGGGAAGCCCCATCCCGGTATTGACCAGGCTCACCAGCACCTTGCGGCCGGGGAAGCTGGTGAGCGCGATCAGGGTTCCCAGCCCGATGCCGAGCACCAGGCTTATGAGCGTGGCGAGGCCGGACACCTTGAGCGAGAGCCAGGCGATCCCCAAGACCTCCCGGTCCAGGGTGAACAGGAGCCGGAAGGCCTGGAGTATGCCGTCGAAAATCAGATCCATCTACAGCCCCAGCGACTCCGGTTTCTTGCCGGCATCCGGGAAGAACAGCGGCGCGCCGAACTCCTTGGTGCCGAAGCTGCCGACGATGCCCTGGGTCGCGGGGGCCACCATGAAGTCGCCAAACGCCCTGGCGCCGGCGTGGTTCACCTTGGGCCACTTGGCCGGGTTCACCTCGATCACGTGGTAGATGTTGAGGAGTTTCGGCTCGCCGGCGACCAGGATCTCGAGACCCAGGTGCCGCTTCTTGTTGAGTGCCAGGTAGGTGCCGCGGTCGGCAAGCAGGTAGCCGTGCTTTTCGGCGGCGACGTTGAGGGTCTCGCCCATCCCCAGGCCGGTCTGCTGGAACCACTTCTGCCCCTCGGGCGCGATGCCTGCCGCCTTCCAGAGCCCCTTCTCCTTGGCGTGGGTGCCGGAGTTGTCACCGCGGGAGAGGAACAGCGCGCCGGCCTGGGCGATCTTCTTGAACGCCTCGGCCGCGGTTTTCAAGCCGCGGATCTTGGCGGGGTCGTTGGCCGGTCCCAGGATCAGGAAGTCGTTGTGCATCACGAGCCTGCGGTTCACGCCGAAGCCCTGCGCCATGAAGGTCTTCTCGGCCTCCGGCGAATGCACCAAGAGTACGTCAGCCTCCCCTTTCTCCCCCATCTTCATCGCCTGCCCGGAACCAACCGAAATGGTCTTCACGAAGTAGCCGGTCTGTTTCTCGAACATCGGCACCAGGACGTCCAAGAGGCCGGAATCCTGGGTGCTGGTGGTGGTGGCCAGAATCAGGTTCTTCTGTGCCGGTGCGGCACCTGCCGGCGACAAGATCAACAGCGTCAGCATCAGGCAGGTCATAAGGCCGGTTGCCAGCTTCAAAATGCGGTTCATGGTACGTCCTCCTCGATCGATGGAAATTGCCGCGCGAGGTCGGCTCGGGCGACAGGTAAGCAGCCACTCGTTATATCACATACGTTACAGCGAGTGGTCTAAAAAGTGAGTGAGTTGACCCTACCTGAAGTCGTTGGCAGAAGCCGACCTCGGTAGTGAGATCGAAGTCTGCAGCGACGGCCGGCACGTGCGCGCGTCGTGACTGCTGGACAGCTTCCCCTTACTAACCCCTTGTTTTCCCGCTCCTGCTCCCTGGCCCGCTCCGGTTTAAAAGCCCGCAGAGTATGCTATCTTAGATCAGTCCAATTAAAGAGAGGAGGAAACACCGATGGCTGAGCCGCAAAGAAGACTACCTATTGGAGCAGAACCGGTGGAGGGCGGGGTGAGTTTCCGGGTCTGGGCTCCCGACCACCAGAAGGTCGAGGCTGTCGTACATAACGCAGGTGACGAGAACCCCTACGAATCAGCCTATGAGCTGGAGAGCGAGGGGAACGGCTATTTCTCGGGGATCTGCCCCAAGGCTTCGGCAGGGTCTCTGTACCGCTACCGGATCGACGACGGCGAGGCCTTCCCCGACCCGGCCTCGCGTTACCAGCCCGACGGTCCCCACGGCCCGTCCCGGGTGGAGGGGTCCCGGTTCGAGTGGACCGACCAGGACTGGCGCGGCATAGGGCGCGAGGGGCACGTCATCTACGAGATGCATATCGGCACCTACACCAAACCGGGGACCTGGAGTGCGGCTGCCGAGCAGCTGCCGGCCCTGGTGGAGCTCGGCATCACCGTGGTCGAGGTCATGCCGGTGGCCGATTTCCCGGGGAGGTTCGGCTGGGGGTACGACGGGGTAAACCACTTCGCCCCGTGCCGGCTCTACGGCGAGCCGGACGACTTCCGGCGCTTCGTGGACCGGGCCCACGGTCTGGGGCTCGGGGTGCTGCTCGACGTGGTCTACAACCATTTCGGCCCCGAGGGGAACTACCTCGAGCGCTTCTCCACCTATTACTACGGTCCGAAGTCCAACGAATGGGGGCGGGCCATCAACTTCGACTCCGAGAATTCCCAGCCGGTACGCGAGTTCTTCATTGCCAATGCCGCATACTGGATCGAGGAGTTCCACCTGGACGGGCTGCGATTCGACGCGACGCACGCCATCAAGGACGAGTCGCAGGTGCACATCCTCGGCCTGATCACCGAACGCGCCCGCCAGGTTGCCGGCAACCGGTCGCTTTTGCTGGTGGCCGAGAACGAGAGCCAGGAAACGGCCTGCCTGCGCCCCAAGGAGGAACGCGGTTTCGGCATGGACGCGGTCTGGAACGACGACTTCCACCACTGCGCCCACGTGGCCCTCACCGGCTACCACGACGCCTACTACTCCGAGTACTACGGTTCGCCACAGGAGCTGGTTTCCACCGCGAAGTGGGGTTACCTGTACCAGGGGCAGCGCTTCTTCTGGCAGGGAAAACGCCGCGGATCCCCGACGATTGGCATCAGCCCGAGCTGTTTCATCAACTACACCCAAAACCACGACCAGATCGGCAACTCGGCCTGGGGGATCCGGCTGCACAAGCTCACCAACCCCGCGTCCCTTCGGGCCATCACCACCCTGCTCATGCTCGCCCCCCAGACCCCGATGCTCTTCCAGGGACAGGAGTTCTCGGCATCGAGTCCCTTTCTGTACTTCTCGGATCTCAATCCGGAGACCTCCCGGCAGGTCCACGACGGGCGCATCGATTTTCTCAAGCAGTTCACCAACATCGACTCCCCCGAGGTGATCAGCACCATCGACAAGCCCTACGAGCTCGACACCTTCGTGCAGTCCAGGCTGGATCTCTCGCAGCGCGAGCGGCACTTCAAGGTGTACAGCCTGTACCGCGACCTGATCAGGCTGCGCCGGGAGGACCCGGTGTTCCGCAAGGGGTACCTCTGCCGCATCGAAGGGGCGGTGCTGGGACAGTTCGGCTTCCTGCTGCGCTACTTCCTGGGCGACGAACAGCGCCTCATCATTGTGAACCTGGGGCGCGAGATGCACCTGGCACCGATGCCCGAACCGCTTCTGGCACCTCCCCTTGGGTGTCGCTGGGAACCCTTGTGGTCCAGCGAGAAGGTCGAGTACGGCGGGTCGGGGACCCCGGCGCACCTTGAGACCGAGCGGTTCTGGCGGGTGCAGGGGAATGCCGCGGTGGTACTGCAGCCAGTACCCGAAGGAGATGAGTCATGATAACGGTGACCCGCGAAGTTACGATCGAGGCTCCCGACGAGGCGACCCGTACCCGGCAGCTCTTGGAGCGGGAGTGGCTGGTGACCAACGGCCTGGGCGGCTACGCCTCGGGTACCGTGTGTGGCGCCCCGACCCGGCGCTACCACGGCCTCCTGGTGGCAGCCTTCCCCTCACCCTTGGGGCGCACCCTGGTACTGAACCGGCTCACCGAGGTGGTCCGTTTCGAGGACGGCCGCACCGTCCATTTCGGAGGTGATCAGAAGGAGGGGGGCACGCTGGACTTCCGGGGGCTCGAGTACCTGGTCGGGTTCCGGCTGGAGGATGGGCTCCCGGTCTGGCGCTACCAGATGCAGGGGGCGCTCATCGAAAAGCGCCTGGTGCTGGTGCACGACCAGAACACCGTGCACCTGATCTACCGGCTCATCTCCGGCGCGCCGCGGGTGCGCCTCAAGTTGCAGCCGTCGATCCATTTCAGGCCCCACGACGCGCCGGTAAACCTGAAGCTCGAGGAGCCCTACATCTTCTCGGCAGTGGAAAACAGCTACCAGATCTCGGCCGGGGCGCACCAGCCGCACCTGCGCCTGGTGATTTCCGGCGGCCGGGGCACCTTCACACTGGAAGAGAAGACCGTCTCCAACGTCTTCTATGCCGTTGAGCATGCCCGCGGCTACGAAGACCTGGGAAGCCTCTGGAGCCCGGGATATTTCGCCGTCGACTTGGCCGAGGGGGAGGATGCCTCCCTGAGAGCCTCGACCGAGAGCTGGGAGACCATCCGCGCCCTTCCCCCGGCGGATGCCCTTGCCATGGAGCGGGAGCGCCGCGCCATGATGGTTGCGGCCGCCGCCCCCCCGATGCGCAAAGGTATCCCCGCCGAATTGGTGCTGGCGGCGAACCAGTTCATCATCACCCCGGCCGGGCGTTTCGAGGACCGGGTGCGCGCCCACGCCCGCGGCGACGAGATCCGCACGGTGATCGCCGGATACCACTGGTTCACCGACTGGGGGCGCGACACCATGATCTCCCTGGAAGGGCTCACCCTGGTGACCGGACGGCACACCGAGGCCGGCTGGATCCTGCGCACCTTCGCGCAGTACGTACAAGACGGGTTGATCCCCAACCTGTTCCCCGAGGGGCACAACGAAGGGCTCTACCACACCGCCGACGCCACCCTCTGGTTCTTCCACGCCCTGGGGCGCTACCTCGACTACACCGACGACCGCACAACCTTGCGCCTCATGCTCCCCCAGATGCGCGAGATCGTGGAGCGCCACCTCGCCGGCACCAGCTTCGGGATCGGAGTGGACCCGGAGGACGGGTTGTTGCGCCAGGGAGCCGCAGGCTACCAGCTCACCTGGATGGACGCCAAGGTGGGGAACTGGGTGGTAACCCCGCGGCGCGGCAAGGCGGTGGAGATCAACGCGCTCTGGTACAACGCGCTCAAGCTCCTTGCTAGGTGGCTTGCCGACGAGGGGGACCAGGAGGCTGCCGAGCGCCTGGAACGCCAGGCGGAGCGCACCTTCGCCTCCTTCAACAGGCGGTTCTGGTACGAGGCGGGGGGCTACCTGTACGACGTGGTGGACGGCGAGTCCGGCGCGGACCCCTCCTTACGCCCGAACCAGCTTTTCGCCGTTGCCCTCCCCTACCCGGTGCTCGCCCCGGAACGCTGGGAGCCGGTCCTGGAGACCGTTCGTCAGCGACTTTTGACCCCCTTCGGGCTGCGCACCCTGGCCCCGGGACATCCCGACTACAAGACCAGCTACCACGGGGACCTTTTGGCGCGTGACGCCGCCTACCACCAGGGGACCGTCTGGCCCTGGCTGATCGGCCCCTTCGTCGACGCCTGGCTCAAGGTGCACCCCGATCAGCACCGGGTGGCGCGCGGCTACCTGGAGAGCATCGCGGCACAATTGAACGAACAGTGCATCGGCACCATCGGCGAGATCTCCGACGCCGATTACCCGCACACCCCGCGCGGCTGCGTGGCCCAGGCCTGGAGTGTCGCGGAGCTATTGCGCTGCTGGCTTAAGACCGACCCGGAGACCTCCGGTTCCTAAAGGCACAAAAAAGGGGATGGCTTTTTGCCATCCCCTTGGAACTTCCCACTCCCGCCGACCTCCCTACTGCGGACCCGACTGGTCCTTCCCCGCTTTGCCCGATTCAATTTCCCGCTTCTCGTGGTAGATGAACCTGACCAGGTAGTACTCGAAGGGGAACCCGCTCTCGTAGTAGCGGAAACTCTGCTGGTGCCTGGTATCGACCGCGTTCAGTGTCTCGATTCCGGCAGTTACCGCAAACTCGTTGTCTGCCCCACGGAACGGGTCGACGAGCGTATAGATCCCGTAGGTGATGCCGCTGTCCACCAGGAGTCCGCCGGTGTCGCGCACCGAGGAGGGTCCGAAGATGGGGAGCACCAGGTACGGGCCGGAATCTACGCCCCAGTAGCCGAGGGTTTTCCCGAAATCCTGGTAGTTCCGCTCGAGTCCGAGCTTGCTTGCCGGATCGAACAGCCCTCCCAACCCGATGGTGCTGTTGGTAACAAAGCGCCCCAAGGTCTTGACGGAATCCTTCCCCTTGAGCTGAAAGGCGCTGTTGGTGAAATTGCGGACCTCGGCGATGTTGTTGTAGAAGTTCGAGATGCGGTCCTGCAGGAACACCGGGGTGACGAATTCGTAACCGCGCACGGCCGGCAGGAAAAGGTATTTGTCGAAGTAGTAATCGAACTTGTACATGTGCCGGTTGAAACTCTCCCAGGGGTCGTGCACCACGGCGAACGGCTCGTCCTTGAGCTCGGCTATGCTGTGGCGCGGAGGGAGCTCGCTGCGGGTGTGGGCCCCGGAGCCGGCACAGGCGGTGAGCGTCGCCAGGACGCAGACGGTCAGGATCGCGCAGCACGTTATTCTGAGGTTTCTCACGAGCCCCCTCCTACTTGAAGAAATCGACCATGTAGGCCAGGTTTTCCTTGTACTCCAGGTTACCCAGGTGGCCGCCGCGCGGGTAGAACTTGGCCCGCTCGCCGAAGATCCCCTTCAGGTAGTCGCGGTCCTCGGCGGTGAGGATGAAGTCGTTGTCGTTTGCCATGACCCCGAACTGGGGGGAGGACTTCAGGTACCCTTCGATGCTGCGCAGGTCGAAATAGGAAATCACCTGTTCCCTGGTCACCCCCGGGTGGCTCTCCTGGTAGTACGGGAAGAAGTACTCGTTGAAGTAGTCGAAGAAACTCAGGTGGCTGGAGACCATCAGGTAGTCGAAGAGCGAGTCGCCCACCTTGAGCACCTTGTTCTTGGGGACCACGTAGCCGCTGTTGGTCATCACATCGGAGGCGAAGATCATCCCGGCCAGGTTGATCCGGAAGGTAAGACCGATGAGCCCCGCCGCCTCGTCCGGAGAAAAGATCTTCTCCTGGTACACCGCGTAGAGGAAGTTGTTGTCGATGCCGACGAAATTCCCGTAGTTGTAGAACTCGCTGAACTTGTAGAGCATGCGGTTGAAGAAGGCACCCAGCTTGCCCGAGCCTCCCGGAATCTGGCCCAGGAGTTCCTCGATGCGCGCCGCGGAGTGAAACACGCTCACCGCGGGATCGATCAGGAGCACCTTTTTGAAGTTGAACACCTTCCGTTCCCGGTCCAGGCGCGCCACGAAGGCGGCCTCGGTCCCGCCCAGGCTGTAGCCCCCCAGATTGAACGAGGTCACCTCGATGTCACCCTTGACCTTGTTCCAGGCGACCTCCATGGCCCGGTAGAGGTCCTCCGAGTCCTGGTAGAGATCGCCCGGAATCCGGGTGCGCGAACCGGAGATGACGAAGTTGGCATTGGTGGGAGACGGCAGGGTGATGACGTGGAACCCCGCCTGGTAGAGCGCCTTGAGCATGGTGATCTGGACGGTGGCTCGGTCGCTCGCGCCGGTCCCCGCGATCAGGAAGACCAGCGGTGCCGGCTTTTTCTGGTAGGCGAAGGTGCAGCGCAGGCCGTCGTCGTAGAAGAAAATCGGAGGACGTTCACGGTCCGGGAAGATGTCGAGTACCAGGTTGCGCACCCGCATCTTGGTGGGGAGTTCCGGCTTGAGGTTTCCCGGCGTCCCCAGGATGGTGGCCTCGTAGGCACCAGGGATCGGGTAGCCGTACTCGCCGGCAGCCCAGAGTTTGAGGGGGGCGCAGAAAAGGCTCGCGAGTAGCAGACCAAGAACGAGGCGGCCAGAGGCTGCGGGAACCCGTTCTGCAGCGCGGGGCCTGGGAGAAAAGGTGTCGGGTAACCCGTGTGCCGTAGTGCTTCGTTGCATGGTGCTCCCTCGATGTTGGTGGTTGCCCGCTACCCGGGTCCCGTGCCGGAAAGGGCGTGGTACCGGCCAAAAAAAGGGCGTAGCTGGCTACGCCCTGTGTCCGGATCCAGAATCCGCGGCGTGCCGCGGCTTGGCAACAGGCTATTGCCCCTTCACGATCAGATCGTTGTGTACCTCGGTGACACCCTGTACGCCGCGGGCCAACTCCTCGGCCCTGCTCGCGTTGGCGGTGGAATTGACAAAGCCGCTCAACTGTACCACTCCCTGGTAGGTTTTCACGTTGATCTGGAGTCCCTTCAAAGCCATGTCATTCACAATGGCAGCTTTTACCTTACTGGTGACCACAGAGTCATCAACATACTGGCCGGTACTCTCATGGCTCTGCGTTGTGCTGCACCCTTGGAACGCGACAAAGATTGCCAGAACAGCCAGAAGTCGTGCGAAGCCGAAGATTGTACGCATGGTTTCTCTCCTCTCCTGCATAGTTGGGATCTGAAGCAGATTAAAGATAACCAATATACCTCTTGTGTCAAGCAGTACCTACTGGCCCGTTGAATTGCGGTTTTTCGCCAGTATACTGGCAACGGCATCGGACAGCCTGACTACAACAGCACCAGGAGGAGCGATATGAGAAAGCTGATGGTGGCACTCAGTGTGGCACTGCTCATCGGTAGCACCGGTTGGGCAGCGGGGATCGATCTCCCCCTCTGCAAGCCGGGCTCGTCTGTGAGCTACTTTCCCGACGGCAAGGTGCAAAGTTGTCCCATGAGCGACGACACGGTGATCGACAGCGTTAACTGTGCCCAGTACATGCCGGCAACGGTCTATCAAAACGGCAAGCTGCGCAGCTGCACGACGCGCGACTATTTCGTGTACAACAACGTCACCTGCAACCAGTACACGGTGGTCAGCTTCTATCCCACCGGCAAGCTGGAAACCTGCACGCTGTTCGACCAGGCGACCTTCGGGGAACGGGTCTGTGCCGAGTACCAACCGATCTTTCTCTACGAGAACGGAAACCTCAAGGCATGCGGGACACCACCCTGATTGGGGGAAGGAGCAGCGGGACTACGTAAGAGAGGAAGAGCGGCTCGGGGTGGAGTTGAGAATGTGGCTGGTCGGTTAGTAAGGACGCGGGGACGAAATAGGAAAGGGACGGGATGCCAGGTTTGGTTCGGTTGGAGAAGCCGGACCGGCGGACCGGGGCCTCGGCGGGATGCGCCTTAGCGCGAGTTCTCCGCCAGGCGCTTCATCACCTGCTGCATCTCGTTCCAGACCTGCCGTTTCAGCGAGACGTCGACGACCAGGTCCTCGGCGTGCAGCGTCGGCATGAGCGGGATGCCACCCAGGTTGTGGAACCGCCCGCGCAGCTTGGCCAGGGGATCGCGGGTACCGAGTGCTACCTGGGCCGCCGGTTCGCCGAAGGCCACCACCGCCTCGGGCGCCACGGCCGCTATCCGATGCAAAAGCTCCTTGCGCAGCGGCCCCAACTCCCCCGGCGAAGCGGCAGTAAAGGTGATGAGGCACACCTGGTCGCGCTCAAAGCCCATCGCCTTGACGATATTGGCCAGTAGCTCGCCGGCCTCCCCCTGGAACCCGTCGCCGGTCGTCACCACCAGCAGTCGGGTCTGCGGGTCGCCAGTTACGGAGCACAATTCGGCGGCGGCTTCGGCCGGGTGCTCGGAAGCGGCAACGGCACCCGCCGCAGTCGGCGTCGCGGCAGTTCCTACCTCAGCCAACGCATTCGGTACCGGGGCAGGCGGCAGACTTTCAGCGGGAGTCTGGACCCTGGAGAGTTCGACAGTCTCTGCGGCGGGAGCGGATTGGGACTTCGGGCTCACCAAGGGGGCAGCCGAGACCTCGCCGTACTCAAGTGCGTCCACGCCGGTGTCACGGAGCTCCTCGAGGTACCCCTTGAGTGCCTGCAGCAGAAACTCCCTCTCGTCCACACCGTGTGCCTGATCCATTTGCAAACCCCTTTACTTTTCGGCAGCCATTCACTATGCTTTTCGGCATGTTTATACTTCTCAGCGCCGCCCTGTTACTCGTCCTTGCTGTTCCCGACCATGCCTTCGCCTGGGGTGCCGGTATCCACCTGCAGCTCGGAATGCACGTGCTGTCCCACCTGGAGGCCCTCGAGCCGAGCGTCGCCGCCGTTATCCGCAGCCACCCTTACGACTTCCTCTACGGCACCATCGCAGCCGACATCACCATCGGGAAAAAATTCACCCACTACCTGCAGCACTGCCACCGCTGGAGGATAGGTCACAAGGTCCTCGACAAGGCCGGCGATCAGTCGCAGATGGCCTGCGCCTACGGCTACTTAAGCCATCTGGCGGCGGATTGCATCGCGCATAACTACTTCGTCCCGTTCAAGGTGATGCGCAGTTTCTCGTCGCTCACCTTGAAGCACGCCTACTGGGAAATGCGTTTCGAGAACTACGTGGACAAGGAGATCTGGGAGACCGGCAAGAAGGTCTCGCGGGAGCACTTCAGCAAGAACGACCAGCTGTTGCGCAGGGTCCTCTCGGACACCATCTTCTCCTTCACCACCAACAAGCGGATCTTCAACTCGATCCTTCTGGTAAGCCGCATGGAGAAGTGGCAAAGCCTCCTGCAGACCCTGTCCGATTCCTCCCGCTACGCCCTGGAGGACAGCGACCGTGACGAGTACATGCAACTGGCGCAGGAAGCGGTCTTCGACTTTCTCAACAACGGGACCGAGTCGCGCTACTTCCACGCCGACCCCACCGGGGAGAAGGCCCTCGCGGTAGCGGAGGCGGTGCGCAAGAACCTGCGGCTGCTCTACCGCAGCGGCAAGCTCACCAAGGCCCAGGCCTACGCCGAACTCGAAGAGATCAAGGTAAAACTGAGGGAAGCCATCTGCCAGCCGGAGCTGTTGGGGCAGATTCTGTCGAGCTGAGTATCCCTGCATCGTTGCAGGTCACCTCGCCCTCCCCTCTTCCCCTTAACCTGCCTTTCTCAGCTGCTCGACCCGGTCCAGGATGATTCCGGCCAGCTCCTGCTTGCCGGTAAGCGGCACATCCTCGATACGGCCGTCCGCGAAGAGGAGCTTCGCGATGTTGGTGTCGACGTTGAAGCCGGCGCCTTCCTGCGAAACATCGTTGGCGACGATGAGATCGAGGTTCTTCCTGGCAAGCTTCGCCTTTGCGTTCGCCACCAGGTCGTCGGTTTCCGCCGCGAACCCCACCAGCAGCTGCTTCCCTTTCAAACGCCCCACCTCGCCCAGTATGTCGGGATTCTTCTCCAGTTCGATAGCGAGTTCCTCGGCTACCTTCTTCACCTTCTGCCCGGCACGGGCCTTGGGGCGGTAGTCGGCAACCGCGGCGGCCTTGATCACGACATCGGTCGTTTCCAGCCGCGCCAGTACCGCCTCGCGCATCGCGGCCGCACTCTGCACCCGCACGACCTCGACCCCATAGGGGGGCACGATGGCGCAGGGACCGGTTACCAGGGTCACCTCGGCGCCGCGCAGGCGGGCCTGCCGGGCGATGGCGTACCCCATCTTCCCCGAGGAGTGGTTGGAGATGAAGCGAACCGGGTCGATCTCTTCCTGCGTCGGCCCTGCCGTCACCAGGATGCGGGTCTTGGCGAGCTTCTTCGGGGTGAGAGCGGCCAGGGCCTCCTCGAACAGGTGCTCCGGCTCGGGGAGTTTCCCTTCCCCTTCGTAGCCGCAGGCGAGCATCCCGCTGGCGGGGGGGACGATCAGGTAACCGTGCCGCTTGAGCTTTTCCTCGTTCTCCCGGTAGATCGGGTTCTGGTACATGTGCACGTTCATGGCCGGCGCGAGAAGCACCGGGGCCCTGGTCGCCATCACGGTGGTGGTCAGGAGGTCGTCGGCGATGCCGTTCGCTACCTTGCCGATGAAGTTCGCGGTGGCAGGCGCGATGATAAACAGGTCGGCACGCTCGGCGAGCGAGATGTGGCCGATCTGCTGCTCGGAGATCAGGTTGAAGAGCTCGAGATGCACGGGGTTCCCCGAGAGGGTCTGGAAGGTGAGCGGCGTCACGAACTCGGTGGCTCCCCGGGTCATCACCACGTGCACCGCGGTCCCCGCCTTGGTCAAAAGGCGCAAGAGCTCCACCGCCTTGTACACCGCGATTCCCCCGGTCACCCCGAGGACGATGGTCTTGCCTCGCAGCATGGCTCCCCCCTACTCGTTGAGGTACGGGTTGTAGCGCCGCTCCTGCCCGATGGTGCTGGAAGGACCATGTCCCGGCCAGACCACGACGGCGTCGTCGAGCGGCAGCAGTTTCTCGTTGATGGAGCGGATCAGCTGTTCGTGAGATCCGCCGGGGAGGTCGGTACGCCCGACGGAATCGGCAAAGAGGGTATCGCCGGTGATCACCACCCCTTCGTGTCTCAAGAAGAGGCAGCACCCCCCCTGGGTATGCCCCGGGGTATGCAGCACCTCGATGGTCCTCGTACCGTAGCTAAGCTGCATGCCGTCGGTCAGGTAGCGGTCCGGAAGCGGCGAGTTTTCCACCACCAGCCCGTAGTTCTGGGCAGAGCGCGCCGCCATCTCGAGCAGCCGCACGTCGCTTTGGTGGATCAGGAATTCCGCACCGGTTGCCTCCTTGACCTGCCGGTTGCCGCCGACATGGTCGAAGTGACCGTGGGTGTTGATGAGGTACTTGATCTTGAGCCCGAGGCGGTTCACCGCGGCGAGCACCATGTCGCTGTCCGCACCGGGGTCGACCACCACCCCTTCCTTGCTCTTTTTGTCTCCCAGGATGAAACAGTTAACGCCCAAGGGGCCTACTACGATTGTTTCCAGAAGCATCTAATCCTCCTTCACGGGGTCCGGGGGACCCGATCAAAACAGGTCGAAATCGTCTTTCAAAGCGGCGAACGGGTTGTTGCTGAAGTTCTTGCGCTCGCCGCGAGACTGTTGGGGACGCGCAGCCGGCTGGTTCCCGGCAGGCCCCTGTGGCGTGTGCACTCCGGGCTCGGCCACGGCAGGTTCGGGACAGGGCGCCGGTTCTGCCGGTTCCGACTCCTCGGGGCACTCCTCCTGGACCGCAACCGGAAGGCAGTTCTCCTTGAAGAAGTAGCGGTCGTAGAGCCGGTGGTAGGAGGTCCAGCGTGACGGGTTGTCCGGCTCCTTCTTGATGTGGGTCCTGATCCCGTTGATCTTGGAGTCCAGGTCGTCCAGGTAGTTGAGGATGGTGGCCTCGACGGTCTTCGGGCGCTTCGGCGAGCCGTACTCGTACTGGCCGTGGTGCGACAACAGCATGTGCTTTAAAAGCATTCCGAGCTCGAAGGGGAACCCCGGCAGCGCGGCGATGCGCTCCTGCAGCATCTCGACCCCGATGGTGATGTGCCCGATCAATTTCCCCTCGTCCGAGTAGTCGAAGGCGCGCAGGTAGGTCATCTCGCGCACCTTGCCGATGTCGTGCAGGAGCGCTCCGGCGATCAGAAGGTCCCGGTTCAACCCCACATAGAGCGGCATGATGGCATCGACCAGCTTGGCGACCGACAGGGAGTGCTCCAAAAGCCCGCCCAGGTAGACGTGGTGCATCCCCTTGGCGGCAGGGGCGACGCGGTACTGGGCCAGCAGTTCGGCATCGGAGAAGAAGGCGCTCAACAGGCGCTTCAGCTCGGGGTCGCCCAAGGAGTCGATCAGCGTCCAGAGCTCCTCGACCATCTGGTTGATGTCGCGTTCGGTCTCGGGGAGGAAGTCGGCGAGTTCCACCGACTCTTCGGGGACCAGCTTCAGCTCCGAGAGGATGAGCTGCATCTTCCCAAGGTAGACCGACGCCTTGGCGCGCACCGCCAGGAAATCATTCTTGTCGAACAGCTCGGCGATCTGGTCGGCGTTGTCCCAGACCTTGGCATCCACCTCGCCGGTCTTGTCCATGAGCTTCAGGGTAAGGTAGGGCTTGCCGTTCTTCGCCATGGCCATGATCTTGTCCTTGACCAGGTAGACCGACTCGACGACGTCGCGGTCCTTGATGTCGGCAATATATTTCTTTTTCAAAGGAAGCTCCTTGTAATTATCATGTGGGGCGGCGGGCGTCACTTCTCATTGTAACAGCAACTGTTCCCACCGCTCAATGGCTGCGCGCCTTTCTCTTCGTGAAACAGGCGCGGGTGCTGGGTCAGGGGACTTCCTGCCCCAAGCTGGCTGCGATGGCGTCGGCCACCCGGATGCCGTCCAGGGCGGCACTCATGATACCGCCGGCGTACCCGGCCCCTTCCCCGGTCGGGTAGAGCCCGCGGTGGCTGAGCGACTGGAGGTCGTCGCCGCGCGGGATGCGCACCGGGGACGAGGTCCTGGTCTCCACCCCGATGAGCGTCGCCTCGGCGCTGATGAAGCCGCGCATCCGGTTCTCGAAATCCCGGATCCCCTCGCGCAGGGTCGCCGATACCTGCGCCGGGAAGAGTTCGGCGAGTTCGCTTTCGGTGCAGCCGGGCCGGTAACTGCTGGTTAGCGCCCCGGTTCCCTGCCCCAGGAAGGCGAGAAGGTTCTGCGCGGGAGCCCGGTAACCGCCGGCGCCGGCGGCAAAGGCCCGCCGCTCCAGGAGACGCTGAAACTCCACGCCGGCAAGCGGTTCCGCGCTGCCGAAATCCGCGCGTCCCACCGTGGCGACCAGGGCGCTGTTCGCGTAGGGGGAATTGCGCCGGTAGCCGCTCATGCCGTTCACCACCACCCCGCCGGGCTCGCTGGCGGCGGCGACCACCACCCCGCCCGGACACATGCAGAAGGAGTAGGCGGAGCGTCCGGTCGCGCGGTTGTTGTAGGTAAGGGCGTATTCCGCGGGGGGGAGCGCCGGGTGCGGGTTGCGCCCGTACTGGATCTCGTCGATCAGCTTTTGTGGGTGCTCCACCCTGAGCCCCACGGCAAAGGGCTTCTGCTCGATCCCCACCCCAGCCTCGAGGAGCATCGCGTAGGTGTCGCGGGCGCTGTGGCCGGGAGCCAGCACCAGGAACTCGCAGGGAGACTCCTCGCGGCCGTTGACCTGGACGCCGGCCACCCGCCCCTTGCGGAGGGCGACCCCGCTCAAAAGGCTCTCGAAGCGGATCTCGAACCCCGCCGCCCCGAGCCGCTCCCTGATGCCGCGCACCACGGCGCGCAACCGGTCGGTGCCGATGTGCGGCTTGGCGGCGTAGAGGATCTCCTCCGGTGCCCCGAAGCGCACCAGCTGTTCCAGGACGTAGCGGGTGTTGGGGTCCTTGACCCGGCAGGTGAGTTTTCCGTCCGAAAAGGTCCCGGCGCCACCCTCGCCGAACTGCACGTTGCTCTCCGGGTCGAGCTCGCCCAGGCGCCAGAAGCGCGCCACGTCGCGGGAGCGCTCGTCGACCGGGCGGCCGCGCTCCAGGATGGTCGCGCTGAGCCCGTATTCGGCCAGGCGCAGCGCGGCAAAGAGCCCGGCCGGCCCCATGCCGACGATGACGATCCCGGCCCGGGGGCTAAGGCGCGGAAAACGCGGTGCAGCTTGCGGCTCCAGCCGGGTCAGGTCCCCCCCGGTTTTCACCTTCTGCTCGTGTTTCACCGAGAACTGCACCGTGTAGACCAGCTTGATGCGCCCCTTCTTGCGGGCGTCCACCCCTTTGCGCACCAGGGAAAGCGAAGTGATCTCGGACTCGGGGACGCGGGCGGCCCGGGCGATCAGGGGACGCAGCAGGGCTTCCTCGTCACCGGGGTTCAAGGTGAGGTTACGCAACAGAAATGGCATGAGGGTATCCGTCAGGCGGCGCCGGCGCCGCGGCGCTTCCGATCCAGGAGCTGCTCGACGATGATGACGATGTCCAGGGGCTTGGTGGATTTGGGGATGTGCACCTTGGCGCCCATCTCGGGCTCCTGGTGTTCGTGCGGGGCTCCCTGGAACATCGAGGTAAGCAGGACGATGACCGGGTCGCGGTCTCCCGCCAGCCGGGAGATCTCCAGGCAGGTGCTGACCCCGCCCATGCGGGGCATGACGAGGTCCGAGATCACCGCGTCGGGGAGGTGCTCACTGAAAGCCTGCACCCCGGCCAGACCGTCCGGCGCAGTGACCACCTCGAAACCGGCGTCGCGGAAGGCGTCGGAGAGGACTTTCAGGAAGAATTTATCGTCGTCGACGAGGAGAATTTTTCCCCGATGATCAGTCATTTCGACCTCTAAGCCGCTAAAGATGGGCCATCATACAAAAATGCGGTCGAAAAGAAAAGGGGAAACGCCCTCACATGAACTACTGAGGGGTAAGCGGTAGACGCACCGAAAAGGTGGTACCCGAGGAGTCGCTCTTCTCCACCTCGATCTTTCCCTTGTAGGTCTTTACGATGCGCAGCACCACCGAGAGCCCCAGTCCGGTACCGCGGCTGTTGGTGGTGAAAAAGGGGTCGAAGATGTTGGGGAGGTTCTCGGGAGGGATTCCCGGACCGGTGTCCGAGACCCGCATGTTGATGTACTGCTCGTCCTGGTCCAGCTGTACCCCGAGGGTCCCCTCCTCTTCCATGACGTGGATCGAGTTCAAAAAGAGGTTGGTGAAGATCTGCTCGATCTCCATGGGGTCGGCCTTGATGGCGGGGGGGATGCTCTTGAAGTCGGTGATCACCTTGATCTTCTTCTGGCGCAGCTGCGGCGTGAAGGCCTCCAGGGTGTTCTCGAGGATACGGTCCACCCGCACCTCGCTGATCTCGAAGCGCGGACGCTTGGCGGCGTCTAGGAGTTTTCTCAGGATGCCGTCGATCCGGTCCACCTCTTTGAGGATCTTGTCCACGTAATCCAGGCGCTCGGGGTCCTCGAGGCCGCTTCGGATGAGCTGCACGAAGAGCGCGATGGAGTTGAGCGGGTTACGGATCTCGTGGGCCATGCCGGCGGAAAGGTAGCCCAGGGTGGCGAGCTTCTCGGACTGCACGATCTCGGCCTGGGCGCGGCGCAGCGCCTCGCTCTTCTCCTGCACCCGCGCCTCGAGGTCACGGTTCCACTGGGCGATCTCGGCCAGAAGGCGCTCGCGCTCGCTCAGAAGGGCGCGGTTTTGCAGCTCGACGGCGCGCAGCTTCAAGACGCTCTCGATGCGCTCCACCATGTCCTGGTTGTTGAAGGGCTTCAGGATGTAGTCGGAGGCGCCGGCCTTCATGAGCTCGACGGCGATCTCCTCGCTCCCCTTCCCCGTGAACATGATGACGTAGGTCTCGGGGAAACGCCGGCGGATCTCCTTCAAGGCGGTGAGGCCGTCCATGTCCGGCATCATGTAGTCGAGCAGCACCAGTTCGGGACGCTCGGCCTCGATAGTCGCCAGGCCTTCGCGGGCGTTCAGCGCGGTGAAGATCTGGTAGCCGCGGTTTTTCAGGATGATGGCGGTCAGGTCGAGGATGACCTTCTCGTCGTCGACGATCAGCACCCTGCCGCGCGACTGTTTCTCTAGGCTCATGGTCATTATGTGGTTCTCTCCTGGGTTCGGAGTATCCGGAACGTTTCAGTAGTCCTACTATGCAAGAAGGTGTAAGTCAAGCGTTCATCGAACGGGACGATTCCACCCAGGTTCGGCAAAAAAAAGGGGCAGCTCTATGCCGCCCCTTGAACCTTTTCCTGCCTTTCACCTTAGGGGAGTCTGACAGTCACCACCGGGCAGAGCGCCTTGCGTACCACGCGCTCGGCAGTCGAGCCGAACAGGAGGTGGTCGATACCGCTTCTCCCCTGGGTCCCCAGCACAATGAAGGCAACCTGGTGCGTCTCGGAGTACTTGAGGATCTCCTCGAAGGGGATCCCGGTGGCGATGACCGACTCGTAGTTGGCGAACTCGGCTAGGTGGCTTTTGCAGAACTTCTCCATCATCTGCTGCGCCCCCTCTTCGATCTCCTTTTCCAGGTTCTCGAAGGAGACGTGCGGGACGTAGAAGCCGCGCAGGTCCACCGGCTCGTTGATCACGTGCAAAACGGTGAGCCGGCTGCCAAACTTCTGGGCCAGTTCCAGGGCGTACCTGAAGGCGTGTTCGGAACTTTCGGAAAAATCGGTGGCAAAGAGAATCTTGTCGAAGCTGCGCATCTGAACTTCCCCCTTTCGCGGGCCGTGGTCAGTGGCTCGTTTCCTTGAATATCTTTTTCAGGATTGACTTCAACTCGTCTATCTTCACCGGCTTGTTGATGTACTCGAAGGCGCCCAGGTTCATCGCTTCGATGTACGATTCGACACCGCCGTAGGCCGTGATCATGATGACATTGCTGCGGGGGTAGCTGCGGTTCAACTCTTTTAAAAAGGTGATGCCATTCATCTCCGGCATGTTGATGTCGGTGACGATAAGGTTCACCTCCTGTTCTCGCAGGTAGTTGAGGGCTTCGAAACCGTTTGCCACACTATCGACGTGAAAACCCTCCTTGGCAAGCAGGCGGGACAGTCCAATACGTGCGTTTTCTTCGTCATCCACAACCAGTATACGTTTGGGCTGCTTTGGCAAGTGTGACTCCGGCCTTTGTAGTAATTTTGAACTGTTTGATTCTAGCACCGGCAGTTCACCTGTCAAGCTACCGCCCCGTTTCATAGAGCACCCCTTATGACAGCTCGACAGCTACTCGACCTTGAGTTCCACGTGGGCAGGCTTGCCCGGTTCTCCCAATTTAAGGGGGCGTCCGTTGAAGTCACCCTCGGCAGCGGCACCGTCACCCAGGTCGACCACGAAGGAGCGTTTCCCCTTCCACTCGATGATGTCGCCGGCCTTCAGGTCGTAGCGCTGCGAGATGCTGTCGTCGATGGTGATGCTGAGCCAGCTGTCCTGGTTGAACTTGAGCCGCAGGACGCCGCCGTCGCGACGCGCAGGGGTGCCGGCAGCGGTTGCGGCCGGTGCCGGTGCGGGCTGGGGAGTCTGGGCCTGGGCCGGCGTCTGGGGGGCTGCCGGGGTCCCCGGAGCGGAAAGGTGTGCAGAGCTGCGGGGGGGTGTCACCGGAGCGGCTGCCGGTGCCGGAGCGGGTGCGGGTGCCGCTGGAGCCGGGGCGGTCTTCACCACCTGCGGTGCCGGCTTTTCGTCGGAGTCCCTGAAGAAGAAGGCGGCCAAGATCACCAGGCCGAGCAGCACGACCGGCACCACCCAGCGCCCACCCCCCTCGAGGCGGGTACGCTCCACCACGCGGCTCGGGCGTTCCGGCGCCGGCTTGGCCTCCACCTGCGCCTGGGGACGCGCGGCGGGAAGTCCCTGTTCGTAGCGACGCACCACCTCGTCGCCGGAGAGACCGAGGAACTGGGCGTAGAGCCTCAAAAATCCCTTGATGTAGGCCTGGTTGGGGAGTTTGTCGAACTGCCCCTGTTCGATGGCGACCAGGTAGCTCTTGCCGATCTTGGTGGTCCTGGAGGCCTCATCCAACTGGAGGCCACGCGACTCGCGCACGCCGCGCAGGTACTCCCCTACCGGGAGTTCTGCGACCTGTTCTGCATCTGGCTCGGACACGTTCGCCTCACTTCAGCAGGTCCAGGTACTCCCTGGAGAGCTGCCCGATCTCGGAATCTGGAGCTATGCGGATCACTTCCTTGAAGGAGTGCTTGGCGCCGGCGCTGTCCTTGAGCTTCACCTGGGCCAGCGCCAGGTAGTAGTGCGCGTTGGCGTAGGAAGCGTTCAGCTGCAGGGACTTGCGGTACTCAGCGACGGCAAGGTCGGGCTTGTCCATCGCGAAGTAGACCCGCCCCAGGTACACCCTGACGCGCGGATCGAGCGGGTTTTTCCCCACCGCCCCGCGCAACAGGGCAAGCGACTGCTGGTAGTCACCCTTTCCCAGGTAGGCGAGCCCGAGGTTGATCGAGGCGTTGTCCTGTCCCTGGTAGAAGATGTCGTCCTGCACCTTCTTGAACTGGACAATGGCGTCGTCCCAGCGCTTCATCTCGAGGTAGTTGACCCCGAGGTTATTGCGCGCCTCGGAATAGTCCGCCTTCAGATCGATGGCACGCAGGTACTTTACCTCGGCAAGATCGTAGCGCCCCTTGCGGAAGTAGGTGAGCCCCAGATCGTTCAGGAGGGCCGGATCCTTCGGGGTGAGCTTCTCCGCCTCACTGTATTCCACGAGTGCGGCGGTGAAGTTGTTCTCCGCGTAGAAGGACTGCCCCATCTGATAATGATAGAGCGATTTGTTCCTGACGGCCTGATTGACAGTGCAACCGGAGGCTGAAAGCAAACAGACGACGATGAAGATGAATAAACGGGGCATGGCGCCTCACCTGAAAGATTCCCGCAAGTTCCCGTCAAAAACTAACAGATCGGCAAAGTATTGTCAATGAAACCGCCGGAGTCCGTTTGCCGCTGCTACAGCTCGGAAACACCTTCGAAGTGGGTCATCCGCTTGAAGCTGCGGTAGCGCGCCTCGATCTCCGGGTAGCTCAGGGTCTTCAGGCGATCCAGACTGAAGGCCTCGACGTTGAAGGAGGCCATCACGCTGCCGAAGACCACCGCCTGGCGGATCCCCTCATCGGTCACGTTGCCGGTGTTGGCGAGGTAGCCCATGAAGCCGCCGGCAAAGGTGTCGCCTGCGCCGGTCGGGTCGAAGACCTCCTCGAGCGGGAAGGCGGGAGCCGCGAAGACGGTGCTGCCGTTGAACATCAGGACGCCGTACTCGCCGCGCTTGACGATCAGGTTCTTGGCACCCATGTCGAGGATCTTTCTGGCGGCCCTGACCAGGTTCACCTCGCCGGAGAGCTGGCGCGCCTCACCTTCGTTGATGATGAAGAAATCGACCCGGCTGATCACCTTCTTGAGCGCCTCGGGCTTGGAGGAGATCCAGAAGTTCATGGTGTCGCAGGCGACGACCTTGGGTCTTTTGACCTGGTTCAGCACCTCCATCTGCAGTTCGGGATCGATGTTAGCAAGGATCAGGTACTCGGCGTCCACGTACTGCTCCGGGATCACCGGTTTGAAGCTCGCGAAGACGTTCAGGTGGGTCTCCAGGGTCTGAGCCTCGTTGAGGTCGTAGCCGTAGCGCCCCTTCCAGTGGAAGGTTTCACCCGGGACCTTGGAGAGCCCGGTCAGGTCGATGTTGCGGGAGGTGAGGAAATCGGTGTGCTCCTGGGGAAAATCCTCCCCCACCACCCCCACCAGGTTTACGTCGGTGAAAAAGCTCGCCGAGGTGGCGAAGTAGGTCGCGGAGCCGCCCAGAACGCGCTCGCGCACGCCGAAGGGGGTTTCCACGGAGTCCAGTGCTACGGAACCGACGACGAGTATGCTCATGTATCCTCCCGGAAAGACAGGTTCAGGTTTAAGGTTCTGGTTGCGAAAGGGCAAGGCCCGCGGCTACTTCAGGTACTTGCCGAGCAAGAGGTCCAGGTTTTCCCTGGTCTCCACCGGAATGACCGAGGTGTCGCTGATAACGGCGTACTGCAGCGACGAGGCGCAGGGGCAGCTGCGTTCGGCCGGGATCTGCCCCACCACCTGCTTGATGATCTGCTTCGCCATGGCGACGTTTGCCTTGATGATGGCGATGATCGCCTCCACCGAGACGTCCTCGTGGGCCTGGTGCCAGCAGTCGTAGTCGGTGGAGAGCGCGATCACCCCGTAGCAGAGCTCCGCCTCGCGGGCGAGTTTCGCCTCGGTTAAGTTGGTCATGCCGATGATCGAGGCCCCGAAGGAGCGGTACAGGTGACTCTCGGCCCGGGTCGAGAAGGCCGGTCCTTCCATGCAGACGTAGGTGCCGCCCTTGTGCACCGTGGCCCCGGCCGCCTGGGCCGCCTGGTAGAGCTTCTCGGAGAGTTCGGCACAGACCGGGTCAGCGAACTGCACGTGCCCCACGATGCCGTTACCGAAGAAGGTGTCCTTGCGGTGCCCGCGGGTGCGATCGATGAACTGGTCCGGGATCACGATGTGCCCGGGGACGATCTCCTCCTGCAGGCTCCCCACCGCGGAGACCGAGATAATCCGGGTGACCCCGAGCTTCTTCATCCCGTAGATGTTGGCGCGGTAGTTCACCTCGCTCGGGGTGAAGCGGTGCCCCTTGCCGTGCCGGGGGAGAAACACCATGGGGACCCCGTCCAGCATCCCGGTGATGTACTCGTCGCTGGGCCTGCCGAAGGGGGTGTCGACCGTTACCTGCTTGATATCGGTCATACCCTCCATTTCATAAAGCCCGCTGCCGCCGATGACGCCGATTACCTCTGCCATGCCAAGCCTCCTGAATCAGGTAATAAAATAGATAGTAGTAAGCGTTTGCCGTGCGATCGACACTGCGACCGCGCCGCGTCCCCGGTTACTCCCCCTGCCCGACAAGCTCGTCGAGGCGTCCCTTCAACTGCCCGCAGGCAGCCGAGATGTCCGAGCCGCGGCTCGAGCGGGTGATCACCGTGACGTTTTTGTCCAAGAGGTACTTGTGGAAGCGGTCGATGGAGTCCTGGGTGGGACTTTTGAAGCTGCACCCCTCGTGCTCGTTGAAGGGGATCAGGTTCACCTTGGACGGTATGTTGCTGATGAGCCGCACCAGGCGCTTGGCATCGTCCAGCGTGTCGTTCAGGTCCTGGATCATGACGTACTCGATGGTGATCCAGCGCCGGGAGGGGAGCGGAAATGCCTTGCAGGCTGCCAGGAGCTCCTGGAGGGGATAGCGGCGGTTCACCGGCATGATCTGCGAGCGTACCTCGTCGGTGGTCGCGTTGAGGGAGACCGCGAGGTTCACGGTGACCGCGCGGCCAAGCTCCGCCATCTGCGGCACGAGACCGGAGGTGGAGACCGTCACCTTGCGGGTCGAAAACTGGAAGCCGTCCGGGTCGGTCAGGATCTCGACCGCCGGGATCACGGCGTCCAGGTTCGCCAGCGGCTCACCCATCCCCATGAAGACGATGTTTCTGACCGGATCGTCACGCTTCACGGCGCAGACCTGGTTCACGATCTCGGCGGTGGTCAGGTTCCGGGTCAGGCCGAAACAGCCGGTGAGGCAGAAGGCGCACCCCATGGCACAGCCGACCTGGCTCGAGATGCACAGCGTGTTGCGCCCCTCGTCGGGGATCAGCACGCTCTCCACGCTCATGCCGTCGGAGAGCCTGAACAGGTACTTCTTGGTACCGTCGTCGGAGGCCTCGACCACCTCGGGGACCAGGTTCGAGATGCAGGCCGTCTCTTCCAGGTGCGTCCGGAATTCCTTGGAGACGTTGGTCATCTCCGCGAAACTGGTCGCGTCCATCTGGTAGAGCCACTTGAAGATCTGCTTGGCCCTGAAGCGTTCCTTGCCCAACCCGGCGATGTAGCTCTCCAGGTCCTTCAGGGTGAAATTCTTGATGTCTATTTTTTCCATGCCTTGAATATAGAAAAGGCCCTCCGCGAAGAAGGGCCTTTGGTACCTCGTTACGTGCCGGTCTTAGACCAGTTCGAGCTGGCTGAAGAAGTAGGGAATTTCGTACGCGGCCGATTCCGGGGAGTCGGAGCCGTGCACGGTGTTTTCCTCGATGCTCACGCCCAGTTCCTTGCGGATGGTGCCCGCGTCGGCGTTGGCCGGGTTGGTGGCGCCCATCAGGCTGCGCCAGTCGGCGATGGCGTTATCCTTCTCGAGCGCCAGCACGATCACCGGGCTGCGGGACATGAAGCTGCACAGGTCGCCGAAAAAGGGACGTTCCTTGTGCACGTAGTAGAAACCTTCAGCCTCGCACTTGGAGAGGTGGATCTTCTTCATGCCCACGATGTTGAAACCGGCCTCTTCGATCATGGCCAGTACCTTGCCGCTAACCTTACGCTCCACTGCATCGGGCTTGATGATTGCGAATGTTCTTTCCATTCTTTGCCTCCAGGCTCAAATATAAATGTAAACGACCGCTTTATGTAGCATCTCGCCTTGCTTACTGTCAAGGCAAAACAGGAAGTTCCGTCCACGAAAAAAGCCCACAGATCGCTCTGTGGGCTTTTTTTGAATCAGGGCATGCCTGCTTCGAATTACTTCTTCTCAGCCGGTGCAGCCGGAGCAGCCGGGGCAGCCGGAGCAGCTTTAGCAGAAGACATCGGAGCCTGAGCCGGAGCAGCCGGTGCAGCCGGAGCAGCCTGCTCAGCAGCCGGAGCCGGAGCTTCTTCTTTCTTTTTGCAGCCAGCAGCGAATGCGGTAGCCAGTGCCAAGCAGAGAGCCAGAGAGATCAGTTTTTTCATTGATGTTTTCCTCTTTTCCTTTGGAATTTACCATTACTGCGCACAGCGCATTTGGTTTTTGTGACGTAACAAAGGGCGAATATACTAGCTTTCGAGATAAAGTCAATACTTTTTAAAGATATTTCCTGCTTTTCTTTCGCTAAAAATCTCCCATCCCCCACCCCCGGCAGGATTTTGTTAGCTGTGACGCGCAATTGCGCGGATCATTGCCTGGCGTGGGGAAAGTCCTCCCAAGCCTTGCTGTATACGGCGCGGCGCTGTGCGACCTGCAACCTAGCCAGCAGCATCAGTTTTTCGTCTTCACCGGGAGTCCGGATCCGGGTGTTTCTGGCATGTGTTTCGCTTTATGAAGTGTCGAGAGTTCACCGACCGACCGGGAGAAAAGGTTGCGTAAAAGGGGTCGCATCCGTGTGTCCAACCTCCAGTTCATTAATTCCCAGCCAGAATGGTGCACTGATGTAGGCGATTTCCGGCCGATCACATCCTGCTTTCCCTCTTGTAAACGGATCGCAAATATATTACCTTTGGTCCATTAAAGAACCACTACCCATTAGAATGGCACCGATCAGGGGGAGCTTGTGAGCCAATCACTGAGTACTGAAGATCGTAAACTTTTACTGGAGCTGGCACGTGAGGCTGTAACGAGCACCGTGCGTTCCGGAAGACTCGCCAGCCGCGAGATCAGCGCGAACGCACTGCAGGTGCAGCAGGGGTGCTTTGTAACCATTAAACAGCACGGGGCGCTGCGCGGTTGCATCGGCAATTTCACCTCCGAAAAGCCCCTGTACCAACTCGTGCAGGAGATGGCCGCCTCGGCCGCCATCCACGATCCGCGCTTCTACCCGATGAAAGAGGAGGACCTGGGGGCCTTCGACCTGGAGATCTCGGTCCTCTCCCCCCTGGCAAAGATCGAAAACCCCGAGGAGGTTGAGGTGGGCCGGCACGGGCTGTACCTGGAAAAGAACTTCTCGCGCGGCGTCTTACTCCCCCAGGTGGCCGTCGAACACGGCTGGGACCGGGAAACCTTCCTGAGCAAGACCGCCCTCAAGGCCGGACTCAAGCAGGACGACTGGAAAGAAGGCGCCGACATCTACGTCTTCACCGCCGAGGTTTTCGGCGAGAAATAGCGCAAGGCGTCGCACGGGGTCGAGGAGCACCCCTCACGGTAGGTACCTCATATATGTCTGCCCCCAAAGCCCAGGGACGAGTCCTCGGGCTTTTTTCTTTTTCAAGGCGCCGATTCCGGCAACTGAGCGAGCCGGGGTCGGCGCCTCCCCTCCCCTCCCCTGCCCCCCACGCTCCCACCGTTTCTTCAGCCAGGCGCAACGGCGGGACCGTGTCGAGCGCCAGATACGCCGTGCAGAACAAAAAAAGGGGGACGCCAATAGCGTCCCCCTTTTGTCAGGCCGAGGCCCAACTTCTTACATCTTGCGACCGCCTTCGGCAGCCCACTTCTCGAGCATGTCGGTGGTGACGGACTTCGGACGCTCGATGGCGTAGCCAAGACCGCGGTCCCAGGTGATGTTCGCCATGCAGCCCAGTGCGCGACCCACGCCGAAGAGGACGGTGTAGAAGTCCCACTCCTTGACGCCGTAGTACCACTGGATGACGCCGGACTGTGCGTCGACGTTCGGCCAGGGGTTCTTGGTCTTGCCGTGCTCGGTGAGGACGCCCGGGGCGGTCTCGAAGATCATGGCGACCAGCTTGAACAGCGGGTCTTCCTTGAGGCCCGGGGTCTTCAGGCAGAACTCGCGCTGAGCGGTGTAGCGCGGGTCGGTCTTACGCAGAACGGCGTGGCCGTAGCCCGGAACGACCTGCCCTGCGTTGAGGGTATCCCAGAGAGCCTTGGTGACGTTCTCTTTGGTCGGCTCGGCGCCGTTGAGTTTCTTCTGGAAGTCCATGATCCAGCCGAGCACTTCCTGGTTGGCAAGGCCGTGCAGCGGGCCGGCGAGGCCGTTGAGGCCTGCGGCGTAGGCGTAGTACGGGTCGGAAAGCGCGGAGTGCACCAGGTGGGTGGTGTGGGCCGAGACGTTGCCGGACTCGTGGTCGGAGTGCAGGATGAAGTACATCCTGGCCACATCCTTGTACTGCTCGCTCTGGCCGATCATGTGGGCGAAGTTGGCGCCCATGTCGAGGTTCTGGTCGATGGCAACCTGCTTGTCGCCGCGATACTTAAGGTTGTAGATGAAGGCTGCGACGACCGGGATACGGGCAACGATGTCGCTGGCATCTTCGTAGACGTATTCCCAGGCATCCATCTTGTTGAACTTGCCGGAGTTGTAGAAGCCGCAGAACTTGGACTCTTTCTGCATGGTCATGATGGCGACCGAGAGCATCACCATCGGGTGGCTGTCCCTGGGGAGAGCGCGCAGAGCCGTGAAGACATACTCGGGAACCTGCTGGCGAACCTTGAACTCAGCTTCCACCGCCTTGACCTGATCCGGGGTCGGGACGTCGCCGGTAAGCAGGAAGTACCAGAAGCTCTCGACGGTCGGATACTCGGAGCCGGCAGCTTTCGGGAGCGCCTCGAAGGTCTCGGGAATGGTCTTACCCCTGAAGCGGATACCTTCCTGCGGGTCGAGATAGGAGATGTCGGTCACCAGGCAGCGGATGTCGCGGGCGCCGCCGATGCACTGGCCGATGTCGACCTTGTCGATTACCACGGAGCCGAACTCCTTGGTCAGACGGGTAACGCGGGGGCGGTGAGCTTGAATCTTCTCCTGCAGTTTCTCTTTCAATTGACTCATCTCGGTTCTCCTTTTCGGTTGGGGGTTAAGTGCTAACTGAAGAAATTAGGATCTTTAACTGCCACCCTCTTCGACACCGTGCCGGGCCGACTCCCGTTGTGCGACCGGTTGCGTTCAAGGAAGTATACTGTATACACAGATTTTTCAAATGTATACCATTGCCTCGAACCAATTTCAATATAAAAAAATCGCGTTTTACCCTTTTGTTTACAATTTCTTCATTTTTAAAGGATTACGAGATCCTGGCTCGAGAAGGTGAGCCGTTTTATGCCTTGTTCGGAGAGGTAGAAAGTATCCTCTATGCCAACGGCGCCCTCTCCCGGAAAGACCAGCTTCGGTTCCAGGGCAAAAACCATCCCTACCTCGAGGCGCTCCTGAGCAAAACCGCGGGCGATGAAAGGATACTCGTCGATCTCGATGCCGACCCCGTGGCCGATGAAGGGGACCTGGCACTCCGCCATACCCATGAAGTTTTCCGCGTACCCGAGGCGGCAGGCCTCCAAGCAGCCGGCCTCGTAGATCTCGCTCCAAGTGGCTCCCTCCCCGGCACGGGCGATCATCAACTCCTGGAGGCGCAGCATGTCGTCGTAGCCCTGCCGCATCCGGTCCGAGAGTTCACCAACCGCGAAGACGCGCGCCTGGTCCACCAGGTAGCCGTCCAGGTAGCTCGCGAAGTCGACGATGACCGGCTCGCCCCGCCCTACCCGGTTGAAACCGGCCCCCTGGCCGAACGCCGGAGTGAGCCCCATCCCACCCAGGGGGGTGTTGGAGAAGGCGGGAGCCGCCGCGTCGGGGCCGGCCAGCACGTGGTTCCAGGCCACTTCTCCGTTGAAGGCGCGCATCCTGAGGTACCCCTGGTGCCCCTCGAGCCGGGCCACGCGCTCCAGTTCGGCGGCAAGCTCCACCTCGCTCACCCCCTCCCTGATCACCTCGGTGCTGCGCCGGTACACCTTGTCGGCCTGCAGCGCCGCATCCTGCAGGATGTGGATCTCGTAGTGGCTCTTCACCGCGCGCACCCGGCGGATCAGCGGGCTCGCATCGACGAAGCGGGCGTTGGGGTACAGGGAGCGGTACTTCTCGTAGAGGTTTACCGGCAGGACGTCGAGCTCCAGCCCGATTCGGGAGGGGGCCTGGTGGCCGTAGCCGGCCACGATGCCGGGGAGTTCATTGGGGGAGGTGAAGGGAATCAGCTCGGCAAGCGCGCTCTCCATCCGGGCCCGCAGGAAGCTGCGCTTGACCAGGTAGAGCGGGACGCCGCTGGCGGGTACGTAGAGGTTGCCGGTCTGGGTGGTGCCGGTGAAGTAGAAGAGATCCGCGTTCTGCAGGATGATGACGGCGTCGAGGCCGGCCTTGGTCATCTCGAGCTGCAGCCTGCGGTAGCGGTATTCCAGTTCGTTTTTCGGGGTAAGACGCACAATCCCTCCTGCCCCTCTTCCTCATGAGTTCCGGAAGAGGAGCAGGAAAGATAGCGCGAAACGTGAGGGACGTCAATATGACGTATACGGGATGCGCCGTGGGGTCAGGCGCCTTCCCCTTCCAGCTGCAGTTCCCGGATCGCCATCTCGCGCAGCTTGAACTTCTGGATCTTTCCGGAGGCGGTCATCGGGTAGCAATCGACGAAGCGGACGTAGCGCGGGATCTTGTAGTTGGCGATCTTGCCGCGGCAGAACGCCTTCACCTCTTCCTCGTCCATCTCCACACCCTTCTTGAGCACGATGGCGGCCATGACCTGCTCGCCCCACTTGCGGTCGGGTACGCCGTAGACCTGGACGTCCGAGATCTTCTGGTGGGTGTAGAGGAACTCCTCGATCTCGCGGGGGTAGATGTTCTCGCCGCCGCGGATGATCATGTTCTTGATGCGGCCGGTGATCTTGCAGTAACCGTTTTCGTCCATGACGGCGAGGTCGCCGGTGTGCAGCCACCCCTCGGCGTCGATGGCCTTGGCGGTCTCCTCGGGCATCTTGTAGTACCCCTTCATGACCAGGTAGCCGCGGGTGCAGAGTTCCCCCTGCTTCCCCGGCGGCAGTTCGGCGCCGGTCTCGATGTCCACGATCTTAAGCTCTACGTTGGGGAGCACGCGCCCAACGGTTGCGACCTTCAGCTCGATGGGGTCGTCGGTGCGGGTCTGGGTGATCACCGGGGAGGACTCGGTCTGCCCGTAGGCGATGGTGATCTCCGAGGCGTGCATGTCGCGGATCACCCGGCGCATCACCTCGATGGGGCAGTTGGAGCCGGCCATGATCCCGGTGCGCAGGGAGGTAAGGTCGAAGCGGGAGAACTCGGGGTGCTCCAGTTCGGCGATGAACATGGTGGGGACGCCGTGCACCGCGGTGCAGCGCTCCTGCTCGATGGCCTGCAAAACCTTCAGGGGGTCGAAGATCTCCACCGGTACCATGGTGGAGCCGTGGGTGACGCAGGCCATGACCCCCAGGACGCAGCCGAAGCAGTGGAAGAAGGGGACCGGGATGCAGAGCCGGTCCTTCTCGGTGAAGCGCATGCACTCGCCGATGTTGAAGCCGTTGTTCACCACGTTGAAGTGGGTCAGCATGACACCCTTGGGGAACCCGGTGGTGCCGGAGGTGTACTGCATGTTGATGACGTCGTCCTTGTCGAGGCTCGCCTCGACCTCGGCAAGCCTCGAGTCCGGCACGCTCCTCCCCAACTCGACCACCTGTTCGAAACCGAACATCCCGGGATGCCCCCCTTCCCCAAGGAAGATGACGTTCTTCAGGCACGGGAGCTTCGTGCTTTCGAGGGTTCCCGGGGTGCTCTGGGCGAGTTCCGGCACCACCTCGTTCAGGGTAGCAACGTAATCGGTATCCTTGAAGGACTGCACGAGGAAGAGCGTGTTGGAATCGGACTGCTTGAGGATGTACTCGAGCTCCGCGGATTTGTAGTTGGTGTTGACGGTAACGAGGACCGCACCGATCTTCGCGGTGGCAAACTGCAGCACCACCCACTCCGGCACGTTGTAGGCCCAGATGGAGAGGTGGTCTCCCTTTTTGATGCCCAGGGCCAGGAGTCCTTTGGCTACCTGGCGGCAGCGCTCGTTGAACTCCCGGTAACTGTAACGGAGCCCGCGTTCGACATAGACCAGCGCCTCGTGATCGGGAAAGCGCGCGGCGACGTCGTCCAGCAGAGCACCGACAGTAAAATCAAGTTGTTGCGACATGGGCACCCTCCTTGTTTCAATTCATCAAACATTTCATCGGTGGTAATTAACTTGTTGAAAATAAAGGAGTTTACCACTTACCATAGCCCCCAGGGCATGTCAAGAATTATGGCAGCCGGCACCCGCGAACCGAAAAGCTGCAAAACCGTTGTGAAACAGGAAGCTTGTCTTCTTCACTAAGGTACTTTATAAAGCGGGTCAGGGAAAAGAGGCCGTGCCGGCCCTCAGGGAGGGGCGATTGCCCAACTCCTGCCGTCGCCTTACTCCCGCTCGGCCCTGCCACATTAAAAGGGCATCGCCTTTTGCCGATAGGTGGTGTGAGGCGAACCGGTCCGGCACAAACGTAAACACGATCCGGCCAGAAAATGCTTGACAGATTTTCTCGCGGAGAATCGGCACCTTCCGGTAACTAATTGTTTTTAAAGCTTTTACCCGTCACCAGGCGCCGTTTTTCCCCTGATTAAATTTTAGGCAATCTGCTAATCCGCCCAATCTGAAAGCGCTTTTGAATTCGATTCACATCTTTTCCACAACGCTTTCCACAGCGCGTGTGGATCGGAGCAAAACCAGACACATTTCCGCCTATTTTCAGATTGTTACCAGAACACCCACAGTGAATCGGCAGAAACCGGGAGCGATCCCGGTCCGAGGGGGCACCCGGTGCAGACCGTACTTATTATCGAAGACGAAAGAGACCTGGCGGAACTGGTCTCGTTCCACCTGGAACAGGAGGGTTTCCGCAGCATCATCGCGAGCGACGGGGCCACCGGCCTGAGCGAGGCGAAGCGCCTGCACCCGGACCTGGTGCTCCTCGACCTGATGCTGCCGGGCATGATGGGAACCGAGATCTGCCGCATTTTGAAGGGCTCCGAACAGACCGCCGGCATCCCGGTCATCATGCTGACCGCCAAGGGGGAGGAGATCGACCGGGTGGTCGGGTTCGAGATGGGGGCCGACGACTACGTGGTGAAACCGTTTTCCACCCGCGAGCTGATGCTGAGGGTGCGCGCCGTGCTGCGCCGCAAGGGGGACGCAAGCCCCGCCAGCACGGTGATCACCCTGGGCGAACTGTCGATCGACACCCTGCGCCATCTGGTCACCGTGGCCGGCGCGGAGGTGGTGCTCACCTCCACCGAGTACAAGCTGCTCATGAACCTCGCCGAGCGGGTAGGCAGGGTGCAAAGCCGCGAGATCCTCCTGCAGAACGTCTGGGGCTACAACTATTTCGGCGACACCCGCACCGTGGACACCCACCTGACCCGGCTGCGCACCAAGCTGGGGCCCGCGGGCGACCTGATCCGGACGGTGCGCGGCTTCGGCTACAAGCTGGAGTTGTCATGAAGGGGACCTTCCGGCTCAAGCTGATGGCCTCCTACCTCTTCCTGGTGCTCTTTCTGGGCGCCGGGCTCTACGTCTACCTCTCCATCACCCTGGAAAGATCGCTCGTCTCCGGGATCCGGGACCACCTGAAAGACCAGGCCCAGGTAGCGGCGCTCATGGCTGCCAAGGAGATCCAGGACCCGCGCCGCGATGCGCCGCAGCTGACCCAGGCGGTAGCCCGGGTGGTGCGGGCCCGGGTAACGGTGATCGCCCCGGACGGGCAGGTGCTGGGGGATTCCCAGGTGCAGCCTGCCGAGCTCCCGCTTTTGGAGAACCATGCGAACCGCCCCGAGGTGCGCGATGCGCTCGCCGAGGGATCCGGCAGCGCCATCCGCTACTCTGCCACCCTGCACACCGACATGCTCTACCTGGCGGTCCCCTTCGCCAACCACGGCGTGATCCGCCTGGCGCTGCCGCTCTCCGAGGTGGAGAAGACCCGGCACGGCCTGAAGCAGAGCCTGGCTGCGGCGTTCGCGGTTGCCGTTTTCCTCTCGCTCATCCTGAGCTACCTGTTGTCGCACCTCACCTCGCGCACCCTGCGCGGAATCGCCGCAACCGCGGGACGCATCGGGCGGGGCGAGCCGGGGGTGCGCTTCCCGGTACAGAGTGCGGACGAACTGGGGGAACTGGCCCAGGTCATGAACGAGATGGCCCAGCGCATCGAGACCCAGATGGAGCGGATCTCCTCCGAGAAGAACCGCCTGGATGCGATTCTCTCCGGCATGGGCGAAGGGGTCATGGTGACCGACGCCGAGGCGGTGATTACCCTGGTGAATCCCGCCTTTGGCGCCCTGTTCGGCAGCGACGCCTCGGTGCAGGGGCGCAAGCTCATCGAGATCAGCCGGCATCCCGACCTCTACGCGGCCTGCCGCGAGGTCCTCAGCGAGCGCCGGGAACGGCACCAGGAGATCACGCTCTCCGGCGGCAAGAGCACCCGGGTGCACTGGGTCCCCCTCGTCAACGCCGGCGAACTCAGAGGGGTGGTTGCGGTCTTCCACGATATCAGCGCTCTGAAGAGGGTGGAAAAGATCCGCCGCGACTTCGTGGCCAACGTCTCCCACGAACTGCGCACACCGGTTACCGTCATCAAGGGGTACGCGGAGACCCTGTTAACCGGTGCGCTTGCCGACGACCCCCAGCGCAGCCAGCACTTCCTCACCATCATCGACAACCATGCCAGCCGGCTTTCCACCCTGATCGCCGACCTTTTGGCGCTCTCGGAACTGGAAAGCGGCGACAACCTCCTGAAGCTGGAGAGCGTGCGACTGGAGAGCGCCGTGCGGCAGTCGCTGCAGCTTCTCGAACTAAAAGCCGAGGAGAAGGCGCTGGTGATGCGCTGCGAGGGGCTGGGCCAGGTGCTGCCGGTCTTTGCCGACCGCAAGCGCCTGGACCAGGTGCTGATGAACCTGCTGGACAACGCGATCAAGTACAGCAAAATCGGCGGCACCGTGACCGTTTCGGCGCGCGAGGTAGAAGACCAGGTCCAGATCGAGGTGCGCGACACCGGCATCGGCATCCCGGAAAGCGACCTGCCGCGCCTTTTCGAGCGTTTCTACCGCGTGGACGAAGCCCGCAGCCGCGAACGCGGCGGCACGGGGCTTGGGCTCTCCATCGTGAAACACATCGTGCAGGCCCACGGCGGCAGCGTCGCGGTGACCAGCACCCTGGGCGAAGGGGCGACCTTCTCCTTCACCCTTCCCACGGCAGAAAGGCTCCCCTGACCCAGAAATGTCCCGGCGGGAATGCCCGTCGGGATCCCCTCCCCTGCAGCTCCCGCCTTGGTCTTCGCACTACCTCATTCGACGCTGTTCTCTTTCTTGACAGCTCTTCCCAACCTCCCCACTGTCAGGAGCGTTGCACCCGCCAGGGTCTGCCACCTGATACGTTTTTCTGCTTCGCCATAATGCCGAGCCACAACCAACAGGGCCCTTTCCTTGAGACAGCTGTCGTATCCGTTTCTCTGGATCGGCAGGAAACAAAAAAAGTAAGAAAATCTTTCAATGATTGACAGCAAATCTGGAAAGAGTATACTAGTATGCGATAACTTTAGTCCTATTGTAACAGCGCGTTTTTTCGTGACTGTCACTCATAAGTCCCGTCAATCAGCCAAGACGATCGTTATAGAGATAGCTGGCCCAAACCAAGGTTTTCCCCCACTAGCCAAGAGATGTACCGAGCACGCAGTGCCAGGTTTCGTACTGTGCCTCGGATTATGTTGACAGTGCTGCACTGTTTTTTGTCTGTCTTACTTTCCCACAATAGGAGCGCATGTATGAAAAGGACCCTGTGTCGCGTCTTTTCAGCCGTCTCACTCCTTGGTCTGCCCGCCCTGGCCGGAGCGGCGGAGACCTCGGTAGATTCCACCACGATCTTGAGGATCGAGCAGCGCGACAACGGAGCGCACAAGGACACCCTGCTCCCGGCCACGGAGTTCTTAAGCCTGGACGCCACCCGGCTTGCCGACGGCAACCTCTCCTTCCACTTCTACGGCTGGGGGAGGGTCGACCTGGTCGACAAGAGCTTCAACGAAGACCGGGCCGCCGGCAGCCTCAGCTACGGGTACCTGCAGTACCGGTTCAAGCAGGCCAACGGCGACATCCGCCTGGGACGCCAGTTCATCCACGACGGGATCAACAACGAGCAGATCGACGGTCTGAGCCTGCACAGCGACCTCCCCTACGGGTTCGGGATCTCGGCCTTCGGCGGCGCCAACGTGCACACGACTCACATCTTCGGGGAGAACAGCGACGGCAAGGGTGACGGCATCGGCGGCGGGCGGATCAACTACCGCTACGGCGGCATGCTCGAACTGGGTGCCTCGGCGGTCTACGAGAGCAAGGCGCCGACGCTTCTCCAGCACACCAACGGCAACCACCGCCTGGTCGGCGGAGACGTCTGGTTCAGCCCGCACAAGGTGCTCGAGGTCCTGGGGCACACCACCTATAACACCGAAACAAGCCACATTGCCGAGCACAGCTACCTGCTCAACCTGAAGCCGGTACAGCGCCTGGTACTGTCGGGCGAGTTCAACGAGCAAAACGATCGCAGCTACCAGTACTCCTGGGCCATGTTCTCGGGTACTACCTCTCCGGCCGCGCACGGGCCGCTGGCAAGCTCCGGCAACACCTCGCGCAACTACGGCGGGCGTGCCTCCTACCAGGTCGCCAAGCTGGTGGAACTCTCCGGCGACTACAAGCACTACCAGCGCGCCATCGGCCACGCCAACCGCTACGGCGGCGACCTCAAGATGGGCTTCTCCGACAACCAGATACGTGCCGGTGCAAGCTACCACTACCTCGACGCCGGTCCCGGTTTCGCCATCACCCCGAACCCGTCGGGCTCCTACCACGAGATGCGGGCCTGGGGGATGTACGACTCCAAGAGCTTCACCGGCGCCGTGGACTTCATAAACTACCTGTTCAAGGAGCGGGTCTTCAACGAGAAGCAGGCCTGGGAAGTCGTCGGTTCGCTGGGCTACCACCTCACCCCGCAGCTTTTCCTCTCCGGCGACGTAAGCTACGGGCGTAACCCCGACTTCAGCGAAGAAACCCGGGGGCTGATCCGCCTCACCTACAACACCACATTCTCCACCGCAGGAGGGAAAAAATGACCACGATGAAAGCACTCAGCACCGCCCTCGCCCTGGCGGCAAGCGCACTCACCATTGCCGCCTGCGCCCAGATGAAGGCCCTCCCCTCCCTGCCAGAGTCCCACCCCGAGGCGCTTGCCGTGGGGCAGCAGGTGGAATGTTCGGAATGCCACGAGGATCAGCAGAAGGGAACCCTCAAGAACATCAACGCGTTCAGCCACACCCGGGCGTTTGTCAAGAACCACCGTTTCTACGCCGCCACCGACACGAGGCTTTGCGAGACCTGCCACAAGGTCTCCTTCTGCGCCGACTGCCACACCAACCAGGTGGAGATGAAGCCGTCGGTCAAGTGGGGCAACCGCCCGGACCGCGAGATGCCCCACCGCGGCGATTACCTCACCCTGCACAAGATCGAGGGGAAGGTCGACCCGGCAAGCTGCTACCGCTGCCACGGCAGGGGTAACAACGAGCGCTGCGTACAGTGTCACCACTAGGGGGAAGGACTATGAAACGCCTGTTGTTGGCAGTAGTGGTGTTGGCGGCGCTCAGCGCCTGCAGTAAGGCTACCCAGGAGGGAGTGGTGATCGACAGCTCCGGCCACCACGCGGCGGGCTGGACCACGGTGACCGGCGGCGCCCATCCGGCGGCGTACCTCGCCAACCGGACCCTGTGCACCCAGTGCCACGGCGACCCGCTCGACCCGAACGGGACCGGCGGGATCAGCGGCGTGAGTTGCTTCTCCGCCAGTTTTGCAGGGCTCACCTGCCATCCCCAGGGACCCAGCGGGCACCCGCAGGGGTTCGCCTCGGCAGATTCACACGGTCCGCGGGTAAAAGCGGTCGCCGGCGGCGCCAACGGCATGGCCTTCTGCAAGAGCTGCCACGGGTCCGACTACCGCGGCTCCGGTGCGGCGGTAAGCTGCATCGCCTGTCACCAATTGGCCCACCCCGGCACCAACGCACCGCACTCGCCGGCCCCCTGGCGTGGCAGTGCACGCACCCATACCAACGTCGACCCCAGTAACGCCGCGGCCTGCGCCCAGTGCCACACCGCCGGCGCGAACCTCTCCCCGGCGTCGGTCACGCTGACGAGCTACCAAAGCGGCACCCCGGGGTGCTTCAACGGGACGCTGTGCCATGCCCAGGTCGGTCACTCCGATACCTCGACCTTCCCAAGCCCCACCCTCCCCTGGACCAACCCGGCGAACCACGGGGCACGGGCGCGCTACCAGCCCAACCAGAACAACGGGCTTATCAACTGCGAGACCTGCCACGGCAGCAACCTGACCGGCGGCACCGCCCAGGTCGGATGCCTGAGCACCACCGGCTGCCACGGTGTCGCCGCGCCGCATCCGGCCAAGGCCGACTGGACACTCGCTGCGGGGCCCCTGAGCCACGTGCGGGTAGACCAAGTGGATCCTGCCCTAACCAACGTCGGCACCAGCAACGCGCCGGTCTGCAGCACCTGTCACAACTCGAGCGCGAGCAACCTGAGCGCCCCGTACCTGGCGCGTTTCGCAGCGTCGCCAGCCGGCTCCTTCAAGGCGGGGACTCCCGGCTGCTTCAACGCGACCATGTGCCACGGCGACCCGCGCAGCGACTGCAGCGTCTGCCACGGCGCCTCGAACGTCGGTAACAGCGTCCCCTTCAACTCCACGGCCGGCGCCACCGCCCCGACCGACGCCAAGGTGGGCGCCCACGTGAAGCACCTGAAGGCCTCCACCCAGGCTGCGCCGTTTGTCACGGCCATCGCCTCGGATGTCGCCTGCAGCCAGTGCCACAGCGTGCCCGGTTCGCCGGCCATCTCCGGCACGCATCGCGACGGCACGGTCGAGTTCAGCTTCGGGAGCCTCGCCACCGCGGCCGGAACCCTGACGCCGGCCCTCACCCGCAACGGCTCCGGTGCGCTTTCCTGCGCCAATACCTACTGCCACGGCGCGACCCTTGTCGGCGGCAGCAACACCGCGCCGACCTGGAACGACACCGGCTACCTGAGCGCCTCGGGATGCGGCACCTGCCACGGCTTCCCGCCGGCCATCTCGGCCCACACCGGCGTCACCTCCGCCACGGCCTGCTCGGGATGCCATCCGCACGTGAACGCCACCAACAACGGCTTCAGCGATCCGACCAAACACATTAACGGGACGATCGAGGCCTCGGGCGGCACCGCACACTCCTTCCCGTACGCTGGAGCCCTGCACCGCCCCGGCGGCACCGGGACGGTAACCGCCAACAGCCGCTCCCCGTACACCAACTGCAGCGCCTGCCACGACACCACCACGACCGGCGGGACCTATCCCGTAACCGCAGGGGTGAGACCCTTGTGCTCGGCCTGCCACCTCAACATGACCAACTTCCTGGGTACCAGCCCCGGTTGTGCAGACTGCCACGGCGACTCTACCGGCCGACCCAACGGGACCAGTTTCCCCAACCGCGGAGGCAGGCACAGTGACCACACCTTCGCCTCCTGCAACTTCTGCCACTTCGGCGGCGGAACCGGCACGCTTACCCATGGCAACTCGAACCGGATCAAAAAAGCGGTGCAGAACGTGGTCATCGGCAAGAACACGGCGCTCTACCTCAACACCGACACCATCGTGATCACCCAAAATCCGACCACCGGAGCGGTGACCTGTACCGGTCTCTGCCACAACCCCCTCAACACCAGCAACTCGAAAAACCACAGTAACTCCTGGTAGCGCACCTTCACCAGGCTGGACACGACAAAGGGCCAAGCAGCAACTGCTTGGCCCTTTTCTTTGGGGAGGTTCCTGAAGGGCAGCTCTCGCATGAGGGAGAGACGCCCCACAGTAGAGTTCTGCCATCGGGGACAGCGAAGATTAATGGTGCCCCTTTTTTTCCTCCGTGGCAACGTCCTCACCCTGACCCTCTCCCGGGCGAGGGAGTGACCGCAGAGTTTACCACCTTCCATCCTCTGGCCAACTAACCCACCAGCACTACCTCAACCTATCCTACCGGCTCTCGATCTTCGCCAGGTCCTCGCTCGACGAGATGCAGACATCCATGTCCTTCAAAAGCCCGTCGACGATCCCGTAGATCCAGCCGTGGATGGTCACCTGCTGGCCGCGCCGCCAGGCCTCACGCACGATGGTAGTGTTCCCCACGTTTTTCACCTGTTCGACCACGTTGAGCTCGCACAGGCGGTCCACCCGCTCCTCGACTGTGGAGAAGCGGTTCAACTCGTGGGCCTGGCGCTGGTCCAGGTCGCGGATCAGGCGCAGCCAGTTGTCGATCAGCCCGTGCGGCCTGCTGTCGAGGGCGGCGCGCACCCCGCCGCAACCGTAGTGACCGCAGACGATGATGTGCTTGATCTTCAGGATGTCCACCGCGTACTGCAACACCGACAGGCAGTTCATGTCCGAGTGGATCACCAGGTTGGCGACGTTGCGGTGCACGAAGAGCTCGCCCGGCAAAAGCCCGATGATCTCGTTGGCGGGAACCCGGCTGTCCGAGCAGCCGATCCAGAGAAACTCGGGATTTTGCTGCTTGGCGAGCTTGGTGAAGAATTCCGGGTCGCTCTGGGAGATTTCGGCGGCCCATTTCTTGTTGTTCTCGAAAAGAGGCGGGAGTGCTTTCATAGGTATCCTTCCTGGTTCTCGAAAGTGGTGTGATGGAGAGGGTCACGCGCCGGTACCAGCCCAGAACCACCGGCCCTGCCGCGTTGTGCAGCGGCTCCTGGTGCGGATATCTCAGAGGTACTCTTCGAAGTAGTCGAGGTCCTTGTGGAAGGTCTCCTCGAGCCGGTACCAGGAGATCACGGCGACGGCCAGGCACACCGCCCCGACGGCGATGGCGCCCGCGGTAAGTCCCAATTGGCCCCGTGCCCACTGAAACGAGAGGGTAATGGGGACCACCATGCCGCGCACGAAGTTGGGGACCGTGGTGGCGACCGTTGCCCTCAGGTTGGTGCCGAACTGCTCCGCCGCCACGGTGACGAAGATAGCCCAGTAGCCGCTGGCGAAACCGAGGAACCCGCAGATGGCGTAGAAGGAGGCGGGCGAAACTCCCGAGGCCAGGAAGTAGCCGACGCACCCTGCCAGGGTGAGCCCCAGGAAGATGAGGATCACCTTTTTCCGGCTCTTGAGGAGCTGGCTCAACAGCCCGCTGGCAACGTCGCCAAAGACCAGCCCCAGGTAGCAGTACATCACGGCGTTTCCCGCCGAGACGGCTCCGGTCACCTGGAGCGCCTTGGCGAACTCGGGGGAGAAGGTGATCAGGATCCCGACCACGAACCAGGTGGGGACCCCGATCAGGATCGAATCGAGATAGCGCCCAAAGCGCCTGCGCTCGGTAAACAGGGCAAGGAAGTTCCCCTTGGAGACCTCCTTTTGTTCCATGTTTCTGAACATCCCGGATTCGGCCACCGAGATGCGCAGGATCAGGAGCAAAAGCCCGAGCACGCCGCCGATGATGAAGGCGCGCCGCCAGTCGAAGTGGGCGGCGACGGCGTTGGCCAGGATGGCGCCCGAAACACCTACGGAGGCGACCATCATGGTACCGTAGCCGCGCGCGTCCTTGTGCAGCACCTCGGCTACCAGGGTGATGCCGGCACCGAGTTCACCGGCAAGCCCCACCCCCGCCAGGAAGCGCAGCAGGGAGTAGGCCGGCAGCGTATCGACCAGGCCGTTGGCGAGGTTCGCAATCGAGTAGAGGAAGATCGACCCGAACATGATCTTCAAACGTCCCCGGCGGTCGCCCAAAACACCCCAGAGGATCCCCCCGACCAGCATCCCCACCATCTGCATGTTGAGCAGGAACACCCCCCGGTCGATGAGCTGCTGCCCTGAGAGCCCCAGGGATTTCAGGCTCGGTACCCGCACGATGCTGAAGAGCACCAGGTCGTAAATATCCACGAAGTACCCCAGTGCGGCGACGATCACCGGCAGGCTGAAGAGTGCCTGCCAGCGCGAGCCGTTTTCCGCGACAGTCGCCATCGCCCCCCCCTAGCCCGTCTTGCGCGGCGCCGTGCAGCGCTTCAGCTTCTTCACCTGGACGCGGTCGAGATTCTTCGGGCCGAAGCTGAGCGTCTTGGCGTTGTGGGCGTTCGTGTAGACCACGTCGCTGAAACCGTGGCTGAAGGCGTACTTGTTCACCCCACCCGGCAGCACCTTGCGGTAGACCATGTTCCCCTTGGCGAGCGCCTCCTGGGAGGGTTTCCCCAGGTTGGTGAAGGACTCCACGTGCAGCACCTCGCAGTTATCGCCGCGGGCGACGAACTTTAGTTGCCACCCCTTCAGGATGGAGTGGTCGAAGGTCTCCTGGAGTTCGTGCGCGGCAGCCACGCATTGCTGGGCCTGCTCCGCGGCCTGGGCCGGCTGGGCGGCGAGCCCGGCCAAAAGGATCACGGCAGCTGCACTGTTGCGAAATCTGAACATCGCGTCTCCTTTTCAGTCCTCATGTGCACCAGGGAGCGATCTACTTGTCGTGCCCCTTCCCCTTACCTTTGCCGTGCCCCTTACCATGCCCCTTGCCGGGGTGATCATCGGAGCCGGCATCTCCGGTCAGCGCGAAGTCGCCGCGTTTGAGCCGGTGGAATTCGGCGGAGCCGGGCTTGATCCCCAGGCTCTTGGCGATGACGCCCCACCCCTTGCCGCGGTTTTTCTGATAGACCTGCACCACGGAGTCGGCAGGCTGGTGTGCCATCTGACCGAGCTGGAAGACCATGAAGGCGTCCGCCGGCTCGCGCACCGTGCCGATGACCGCCTGCACCTGGGCCTGGGGCACGCCGAACTGCACCCCGACTTTGGCGGAGAAACCGCTCAGGTCGGCACGTGCCTGGATGTTCAGGTTCTTGAGAAAACTGTCCAACCCTCCCTGCGCGAACGCCGAAGCGTAGCACAGCACCAACACCACGATTGCACCTATGAGCTTTCTCACCGCTGTCTCCTCCTTCCGGGCATTTCGGCTCTCTGCGAGCCGTCACATGAGGTCCTATTGATACAACAGCTCATGATAAATTTCAATTGGGGAAGCTCCCCTCAACGCGGTCAGCGCGCCGACTGCCAGAAAAGGTTCAAGCCCCGACAGCGGCAACCCGATAGGCAAGAAAACGAACACCCTGCAAACCGGAGACGACACGATGTTCACCAAGCTCAAACTTTCCCACAAGCTCCTCGGCGCGATGCTGGTCCTCAACCTGGTTACCGCCGCCGCGTTCACGGTGTACACCTACTCCGGCCAAAAAGAGACCATCCTCAGGAGCATCGACGCCCGCCTGCTGGCCTGCGCCGAAGGGGTCCGGTTGAGCGCCGACGGGATGCACGGCAGATTGGCCGGCGCGACACCGCTTTCCCCCGCCGAGCACCAGGCCTTCCAGGACGGTCTCTCGCGCTACGCCGACACGGTCGGGGTCAAGTACCTCTACACCGTTCAACAAAAAGGGGGGAAGATCGTCTTCACCTCGTCGAGCTACACCAAGGAGGAGAAGGAAAAAGGGACCGCCACCAAGCTCTACGACCCCTATGACGACGCGAGCGCCGGGCTCAAGGCCGCCCTGGCCGACCACCGGCTGCACTACGACGAGTACCGCGACAAGTGGGGCAACTTCCGCTCCATCTTCCTGCCGGCCCAGACCCCCTCGGGCCAGGAGTACCTGATCGGAGCCGACATCTCGACGGACGAGATCGCCAAGGTACTGAACCAGAGCCTGCGCAACTGCCTGCTCATCGCCCTGGCGGTCTTCGTGCTCAGCATGTCGGCCGTGCTCGTCCTGATCAGGTCGCTCAAGAAGGTGGTCGGAACCATCGCCCAAGGGATCAACCGGATCGCCGCCGGGCACCTGGACACCGTGATCCGCTACCAGGGCGCCGACGAGTTCGGAGAACTGGCAGCCGACATGAACGAAATGGCGAGCAAGCTGCGGATGGTGATCGGCGACGTGAAGCACTCGGCGCAGCGCATGACCTCGGCCTCGGCCCACTTCCGGGAGACCTCGGGGCAGATGGCTTCCGGGGCGAACCTCGTATCGGACCAGGTGCAGTCGCTGGCGGCGGCCGGCGAAGAGTTGGCCAGCACCTCGACGGAGATCGCCCAAAGCTGCAGCAACGTGGCCGAGGTGGCCCACCAGGCGAGCGGCACCGCGGCAACCGGGGCAGCCGTCGTGGCCAACGCCATAGCTGCCATGAACCGGATCGCGGACCGGGTGCAGGCATCGGCCCAAACGGTGGAAGGACTCGGGATGCGCTCCGACCAGATCGGCGAGATCGTGAACACCATCGAGGACATCGCCGACCAGACCAACCTGCTCGCTCTCAACGCGGCCATCGAGGCGGCACGCGCCGGGGAACAGGGACGCGGCTTCGCCGTGGTGGCGGACGAGGTGCGCGCCCTGGCCGAACGCACCACGAAGGCCACCCGGGAGATCTCGCAGATGATCAAGCTGATCCAGGACGAGACAAGGGATGCGGTCGGCTCCATGGAAGCAGGGGTTGCCGAGGTGCAAAACGGCACCCAGGAGGCCACCAAATCTGGGGATGCCTTGCGCGAGATCATCGAGCGGATCGACGAGGTGACCCAGCAGATCAACCAGGTGGCGCTCGCCGCCAAGGAGCAGACTGCCACGACCCGCGAGATCTCGGCGAACCTGGTGCAGATCACCGACGTGGTGCAGAACAGCTCCTCCAGTGCCAGCCAGTCGGCCCACGAGGCGGATCAGTTAAGCACCAACGCCGGAGAACTGGAAAAAATGGTGGGGCAGTTCTCCTTGTAAGTAACCGAGGCGATGCCTCAGGGCGCAGCCCTCCCCCAATCCTCACCCACAGCGCGCCGGCATTCCCGGCGCGTCCCCCCTCTCCTCCCGAGCTATGGCCGGAACAAGATGCCGCCTCTCCCGTCGCCGGCTACCGTCCGGACAATAGCAGCGTTTCCCCGACCTTCATCTCCCGAACCACCGGACGCGGGCCGTCAAAAGGAAGCTCCGCCAAGGCAGCGCCGAACTCCTTGGGCGTCCCGGTCAAGAGCGGGTTGCTGCCGAAATGCATCGGTACCACCTCGGCCGGATGCACCAGTTTCACGGCGAGGGCGGCGCGGGACGGCCCCATGGTGAAGTGCCCGCCGATGCAGGCGAGCATCAGGTCGATCCTGTTCAGGTTGCCGATCATCGACATGTCCCAGAAGACGTCGGTATCGCCGGTGTGGTAGATGGTCGGGCCCCCCTTCACGCTGATCACGAAGCCGACCGGCGTCCCGGCGTAGACCACCTTGCCGGCCACGGGATTCCCGGCGACCGCCTCGAGGGTCGAACTGTGCACGGCCTGCACCAGGAGGATCTTCACCTCGCCATCCAAAAGGTTCAGCTCGCCGCCGGGGAACCCCAGGTTAGTGCGTTCGGCGAGCTTCTCGGGGAAGCCGCCGTACTGCACCAGCGCGCGCCCCAGGTCGTAGTTCGCCACCAGCTTCGCCCCGGTCTTCTTGGCGATCTCCACGGCATTGCCGACATGGTCGCCGTGACCATGGGTGATCAGGATGAAGTCCACCTTGTTCAAAGCTGCCAGGTCCTGGGCGCCGTTCTTGTTCACCGGGTTCACGATCCAGGGATCGATGAGCAGCACCTTGCCGGAAGGTGTGGTGAGTTTGAAGGCCGATTGCCCGTACCAGGTAAGGGCTGTCCCGGTTTCGGCAAATCCCAGGGAAGGAGCCGCAAAGAGCAGAGCGAGGGAGAAAAGAAGTGCCAGGCGCAGCGCGCGTATCATGGTCATCCTCCTGGTGGGATAAAGGGGAGCGCCCCCCGTGTCGTGTCACAGGAATTCGGTGCGAGACAGAAAAGCGCGCTGATTATACCCAGAGAAGGGTCTATCTCATAGAGAATTCTTAAGAGAAACTACTTTGGGAGAAGCGTACAGAGGAGGCAGGGGGGAAAACCTGGGGGAGCAAAAAGGAACACACAGGGAAGGCGGCTCCGCCCTCCCCTGCCGGTTTACCTGCGTGCGATCATTTCCATCTCGATCCGGGCTCCCAGCGGCAGGGACGCCACGCCGATGGTGGTGCGGGCCGGGTACGGTTTTGCGAACTGCCGCTCGTAGACGGCGTTCATGGCGGCGAAATCGGTCATGTCCACCAGAAACACGTTCACCTTGACCACCTGGTCGGGGCTCAGCCCGCCTGCCTTCAGCACCGCAAAGAGGTTGGCGAAGCACTGCTCGGCCTGCCGGGCGATATCCCCCTCGACCAGGTTTCCGGTGGCGGGATCGATGGGGGTCTGACCGGAGAGGTAGACGGTGTCGCCGCTCTCGACGGCATGGGAGTACGGTCCGACGGCAACCGCGCTGTCGGCCTGGATCGCTTTTCTCATGCTGCTCCTTTCAGGGTGCACAATGGTGCCCGAGGTCAGGCGGTGTTCCTGCGCTGCGGATCGATGATGTCGGAGACCTGCGAGTGGGCCAACCGCTCCAGCAGCTCCGTGGTGCCGCAGGAGCGCCTGAGTTCCATCTCTTCCTGGTAGAGCGGGACCACGGTGAAGAAGCGGATCTCCTTCTCGGCATCGATGCGCAGGGCCTCGAACTTCTCGGGAACGCACAATAGGATGATCGAGCCGCAGAGCTTGGTATTGTCGGCGTAGGGCTCGACGGGGTTACCGTTGGGGATGGCGTGCCCCCACCCCAGCCAGGCTTGATGGCTGTGCGGAAGCCGGGCGAGCTGCTTCAACAGGCGCAGGGGCCAGTACCAGTTTTCGTCCTTGAGCGACTCGTTATCGAAGCGCCAGTAAGCCGGCAGGGTGATCATCAGTTCGGCGTACCTGGGGTCGTCCGAGCCGCTCAACGTACTCATCGGGAGATCGCTCATCCCTGAGGTGATCAGACGCCAGAACGGGAACTCCTCGGTCGGCCCGACCTGCAGGACGTCGATATGGATGGTATCGGAAACGATCTCGTGGAAGATGGTTTCCACCTCCCCCAAGGTACTCTCGACGTGGGCTGAGATCTGCTCCAGGCACTGCTCAATCGCCGGAGGCCCGGAGGAGTTCCTCCTGGCGCCCCGCGAGATGGCTCGGCCCGTGGAAATCACGCACTTTTTGTCAACTTCCACCACGCCGCCCCCCGCAGCACTCGCGACATATGCCATGTAGCTATTCTCCATTACCCACTCGGGCGGGCGGCCGGTAACGAACTCCACCCAAAACCGGCATTACCAGGTAGCCGCCGGACGCGCTCCGGTCCCGGAATTATGCCTTGCCCAAGGCTACAAGTGAACGCGCGGCACGGCAATAGCTATTTCCCTGATTTGCCGGCAAAAAGAAACTCTCAATCCGGGGCTTCGGAGCCGGTATCCGACCGTTCCGCCCGGGTGGCGGACCGTCCATCGTTACTCTTCGGCGTGAAGGTGCAGTTACCTTAAAGAAGTCGTGGATTACGGCGGCGGGGCTTGCAGGAAGGCGGGAGGGCCGGCACAAGGGCGGCAGGTACGGTGAGAGATGCTACGCTGAGCCGCGTGAGCGAAGCTCATCATCCCGGGTCTTTGCCCAGCAGGGAACCGGAATCGGCTCCTGCGGCAATACCAGGTTGCCGCTCCACAAGGGATCTCAGGCGGGCCACCGACTCGATCAGGTCGTCGATCGCCTGGCCAAGCTCCGGCGCCTTGCCCAGCCTCGAGAAGGCCCCGTACAGGGCGAGAAACCAATCCTCGCTCTCGGCGTTGCTGATCAGGGAGGCAGCGACGTCTTCATCCAACAGGAGCCGTTTCAACTGGATGATCACGATCTCCAGACGGATCTTGTGCAAGCCGTGGTGCCGCAGCTTGGCCAGCTCCGCAAGGCACATGTTCAACAGGTGGTAGTGCAACAACATGGGACAACCCCCTCGAGCCCTGGCGCATCAGATGTGGCACACGCTCCAGGATGCACGTGGTAATTTCCGGCGGCACCCGGCACAAGGGGGGCTGCCGGGCCTGTTTCAGCCAGCTCACATTATCGACGATTCCAGCGGTCTCTCAATACGGTCATTTCCCGTGGAGATTGCCCGGACAGGCGCCCCGGAAAGGCACCGCGAGGGCACCCGGATAGCGGATGCCGACCTCAGCCGAATCCGTCAATCGGCATCGACGATCCCTTCCCTGATGGCGTAGCGCACCAGGTTCGCCATGTTGACGATGTTGAGCTTCTTCATCAGGTTGAGACGGTAACTCTCCACGGTCTTGGCGGAGATCCCCAGGCGGGCGGCAACTTCCTTGGTGCAATTCCCTTCCGCGAGCAGGCGCAGCACCTCGTTTTCCCGGCGGGAGAGTTGGTTGTCGGTCTTGCTGGGCACCGGCAACGGCTCGGCCGCAGGGTTGGTGATCAGTTCGATGAGAGAGGAGCTGATGGTGGGGCTTAGGTAGTGTTTGCCGCAGACCACATCGTGAATCGCCTGGATCAGGTCGGTATGGGTACAGCTTTTGGAGAGAAAGCCGCTGGCTCCCGCCACCAGGGCGGCCGAAACGTACTCCTTGGTGGTATGCATGGAAAGGATGATGACCCGGGTCGCCGGGCTTTGCGAGGTGATCCCGCGTGCCGCCTCGATCCCGGTAAGGGTCGGCATGGAGATATCAAGGATTGCCACGTTGGGGACCAGGGAAACGGCGAGTTCGACTGCATCGGCACCGTCGTCGGTCTCGGCAATGACCTCCAGGTCTTCCTCCTGGCTCAGCAGATTTTTCAGGCCGGTCCGGAAGATGTTGTGGTCGTCGGCGAGCAACAGGCTGATCATAGGGTCTCCTTGGCGGATTGCTTGGCGAGCCAGAGGGTTATCTCGGTTGTTGTCCCGGCGCCCGCTTTGGATTTTACGGTAAGGGTTCCGCCGAGGTAGTTGACCCGCTGCCGGATGCTGGGGAGACCGAAACCCTCCTGGTACCGCTCCGGATCAAACCCTTTGCCGTCGTCCTGCAGGTTCAAAATCAGGCGTTGCTCGTCCTGGTACAGCAGACAGGTCACCTGGGAGGCCTGGGCGTGCTTGCCCGCGTTGATCAACAGTTCGCGACAGAACTGGTACATCGCCACGGCGATCTCCTCGCCGAGCGGCTTCTTGTCACGGGCCCAGGTGTTGAAAATGAAATGGTAGCCGAACTTCTGCTCCAGTTTCTCTCCCAGAAACCCGATGGCCGATTCCAGCCCCAGGTCGTAGAGCAGCGGTGAGCTCAGGTCGAAACAGAGATCGCGCAGATCCTGGATCGAATACTCCAGGATCGATTTCAGTTCCTGCAGCACAGGATGATCGGCGATCTCCCCCTTCAAGAGAACCGTCTCCAGGTTCAGTTTCCCGAGGGCGAGCCCCTGCACCACCTGGTCGTGCAGCGCCTGCGCGATGCGGCGCCGCTCCCGTTCTTCGGAGAGGTTCAGCTCCTCGGTGAGTTTTTTCAGCTCCTCGACCGACTGTTCCAGCTGCTGGCGCAACTGCCGCTCGTGGGTCACCTCGCGGTTGTTCCCCTTGAGCCCCAGGATGCCCTGGTCCGGACCGGTGACCAGCTGCCCTTCGTACCGCATCCAGAGGACGCTGCCGTCGCGGTGCACGATCCGGTACTCGCGCGGCAGCGGTTCCGGCCGGTACTGCACGAGGTCGGACGGAAAAAAAGGGGGCGTATCCTCGGGGTGGACGATGCGCACGAAGAGCTCGGGATCAGCCAGGAATTCCTCTGCCGGGTAGCCGGTAAGGGCCTGGCAGGCAGGCGACACGTAGATGAACCTGCCGTCGGGACCGACCCAGAACTCCCAGGCAAGCGCGTGGTCGGCAGCAGTCTCGAAGGTCGGGCTGGCGCGCAGCGAGCTCACATCGGTCAGGGTCACCAGGCAGATGTTGCCGGGATCACGTACCTGCGCCTGCAGCTGCACCTGGAGCGGCTGTTGCGCCGCGGTGCACAGGACGAGCTCGCAGGTAACCGGCGCCCCTGGTTCCGCGAAAATTTGCCTGATCAGGGCGAGAAACAGCGGTCGGCACTCTTCGAGGACGAAGTCGCTGAAAGGAACCTGGACCAGGTGCAGGCGATGCACCCCCAACAGCTCGGCGGTCGCATAGCTGCTCTTGAGGACCTTCCCCTCGGTATCGAGAACCAGGTAGCTGATCGGGACGTGGTGGCACAGCATGGCGTAGTCTTCCAGCGTAGTCTCCCGGGGTTACCGGAGCCACGCAAGGCAGCGTTCTTCTCTTGAGCTCAGCTGACCGAATCCGGAGCCGGTACCTTTGCTTCCCGGCTGCGCAGGCGCAGCTTACGGCGGCCTCAGACACGGTTCTGCGACGCTCCCGGACAGGTCCCCTCAGCCAGGAAAACCGGTGCCACTTGGCCTAACCAAGCACCTTTACCCGACCCGGCCGTGAGACCCCATGGCGTCTTCGAGCCTTTGTAGCCTGTTCTGCATTCTTTTACCAGTGATTTCGTTACCTTGGCAAAAAAACGGCGCAACCATCCGCCAACTATGCACCAGTTAGGGCCAATCTCTTATACAGAGAATTCCTTAGAACACCGGTAAATCCCTGTAGCGGCTTACACAGGGGACGCGTCACCACATGAAAATTGCACAGTTCCAGGCGGGGTGCAGAAATAATGTCCTTAGGTAGCGGGAGAGACAAACCAAAAAGCCGCATCCTGTCGCTGGGACAGGATACGGCTTTTTTTGCGTTGCAGTTCTCGCAGGCAAGGTGCGAGTCCTCAATCAATATCAACGGTCACCAGGCATCACCGATGGGTGGCATGCCACTGCCTGGAGTCCGGAAAGAACAGTGGAGCACCGTATTTTTCCCTACCGAATTCGGCTATGATCCGCTGCCCCTTCGCGGGGTCGGTCAACCAGGCCACAAACTGCAGAGCCTCCGCGTGATGAACCGCGGGGAATTTCTTCGGACTCACGGGAATGAGCGAGATGCGGTTCAGGAGGACCTCGTCGCCCTCCACCAGCACCACCAGTTTGATGGCGTCTCTGAGGGAGAGGTAGGTCGCCCGGTCGATGACCGTATAGGCCTGGCGTTGGTCGGTATAGCGCAGGGTCGGGACGTTTCCTTCGTTTCCCTTCTCGTAGACGGTGTACCAGGGCGAGGCGGGAGTAACGCCGGTCCCTTTCCAGAGTTCCAGTTCCGCCACGTGGGTTCCGGACTTGTCGCCGCGGCTCACGAAGAGCGCCTGGCAGGAGGCCAGCTGCTTCAGGGCGTCCTTGGCGCTCTTCATCCCCTTGATGCCTGCCGGATCGTCGACCGGCCCAACGATGACGAAATCGTTGTACATGAGGGGCACCCGCTCCGTACCAAAACCTTCCTTTACGAAGGCTTCTTCGAGCGATTTGGCGTGAACCAGCGCCAGGTCCACGCTCCCCTTTTTGGCGATCTGCAGGGCCTCGCCGGTACCGGCTCCGACGTGGCGCACCCTGATGCCCGTCTCCTTCTCGAAGGCCTCCTCCAGTGCCGGGACGATGCCGGCATCGATGGGGCCGATGGTGCTCGCCATGAGCAGGAACCCCTGATCGGCCCGGGCCTGCGGGGCCCCAAGCGCCACGGCCAACAGTACTAACGCGACTCCCGTCAGCAGCAGTTTCATAGCAACCCTCCTTTTTTACCTACCTGATGAACGCCAATCATCGGCTCGCAAGATTTCCCCCTCCCCTTCAAGGGGAGGGCTGGGGTGGGGATGGGGCAAACCATGGCACGGAGTCGATCCCCTCCCCCTCCTGTCCTCTCTTGAAGGGGGAGGGACCCACTGGCGAAAAGATCAGCGCTCATCACCGTGGCTGAGGTCAGGGGCCCCTCTGCCGAGCCTCACGCCCTACCCTTCAGTCAACCCGCTCGCCGTGAAGCACCGACCAGTGGCGCAGATTTCCCGGCAGGTTACTGCCGAGGAAACCGCAGAGCAAGACCGCGGTGAGCACCGGCAGCACCCAGTCGTGCTGGAAATGCACCAGGGCCAAGAGCCCCACGTGCGTGAACGCCAGCAGTCCGCGCACCTGGTAGGACCAGTGTCGGCTCTGGCAGATGCCGGAGAGGACGAGGCTTCCGCCCGTGACGATGGCCAGGGTGTGCCAGACACCGAGGCGTTCGAAGGGGATTCCCAGCACCATACCGCCGAAGAGGACGCTGGAAGTACCGACGTGCCAGTAGCGCAGCACGAGGTCGATGGTTTTGGATAGTTTGGACCGCTTTTTCTTGCGCGGGGCTTCGCTTTCCATGGCGACCCTCTCTCTTTTGTCGTTAGTTGTTCCGTTTCACGGAGATGCTCAGGTACCCAGCCCCGCCAGCCCCGGTGCCGGTGGCCACCACCAGATCCTTCGCATAGGAAAACTGGCCGTGAAACGTGGTATCTGCGCCGGAGGTGACTTTACCCTGTGCGTCGAGTCCCAGGGCGAAGGGGGCCGGTGCCGTGGTGCTCCCCTCCGAGGTAAGGTACCCGGTAAACGAGGCGTTGCCGACGCTTCCCACGGTCTCGGTTGCCAAGGCCCACCCCGGGTTCGTTCCGCCGAGGGCGGCGAGGTAGGTGTAACTTCCGGCAAGATCGGCAAGCTGGTAGCTCGTCGCGGTGAGGGCAACGGTGGGCGGATGCACCAGCTGGATGATCCGCAAAAGGTAGGCACCCTGGTTGTCGGTCGCCGTCCCCACGATGGTCATCTTGTCCGCAGACATCACCGCATCGGTCAAAAGAGCCGCCGGCTGCGGGGTGACACCTGCCTTGGGGGCCTCCGAGACCAGGCCGTCGGCGCTGATGGTCATGCCGACCACCTTGGAACCGGCACCGGGAAGCAGCTTAGCGCTCTGCGCCGCGATCGCGCTGTAGGTTTCGGCCTGATCGCGACCGACCTGGAAGGCACCCCACTCCCACTCGCCGACCGCGCCGCTGGAGAGCTGGTGATAGACCATGAGCAGCGGCCCGGCTCCGGACTGGCCGGTCCCTTGAATATCGGTGGAGGCGAAGCTGATCCCCGGCACCACCTTCTGCAGCACCACGGTGAGCTGCCCCGACGTGGTTGTGCCGGCGCCGACCAAAAGGTCGCGGTAGATGTTCTCGGAGAGGGTGCCGTGGAAACCGGCAGCCGCGCCATCCTGCGAGACGATCCCGTCGGGAAGGATGCTCATGGTGCTGAAAAGCTCGGCTGGGGCCGTCGTGCCTCCTGCACTGTCGAGATAGGAGCCGACCGTCACCACGCCCAAGGCGTCGATCGTCACGCTGCCGCGCATCCATTTCGCTCCGGCGCCCGAGACCAGGGCGTTGAAGCGCCAGGTTCCCACCAGGTCGGTCGACAGGAAGATCCCGGCTGGTGACGGCGTGGCGGATACCTCGTTGGATAGCGGGCTGGAGCCTTTGGAGTTGTGGGCAACCACGCGGAAGTAGTAGGGAGTGCCGTTTTGCAGCCCCGTCACATCGGCGAAGGATCCGCCAAGGTTCAGCATGCTGCTGCTGGATGTGGACACGCCGGGCGAGCTTGCGAAATACACGTCGTAGCCGGTAGCGTTGGACAGCTGACTCCAGCTCACGCGGACTACCCCGTTCCCCGCGGTAGCAACCACGGTGGCGGGGGGAGCCGGGACGCCGGGATCGAAACGCCAGGGAGAGGCGCCGCAGCCTCCAAGACCCAGGGCGAGCAGTACCAGGATAAGTATCTGGGCGATGATTTTTCCGCCGTGCTTCATCGGGATGTTCCTCCAGGGGTGGTACCTGCCGCTGCATTTCGGCAGCGCGTGTTTAGAGACGGAACTCCACGCCGCCGTAGACGAACCTGCCCGGCTGGGGGAAGCCGTAGCTGGTCTCGTAGTTCTGATCGAAGAGGTTGTCGGCCCCGACGTAGAGGTTCGCCCTGCCGCCCCAGACCTGCTGGTTCAGCTTGAGGTTCACCAGGGTGTAGTCGTTCAGTTTCGCCTTCTGCACGGGTTGCACGTTGTTCTTGGTGTAGAGGTACTGGTTACCGACGTAGCGCACCGAGGCATAGGGGGCAAAACCGCAGGCGAAGTCGTACTTCCCCTCCAAAACGATCACGTGCTCCGGGGTGTACTGCTGCTCCTCCCGGCCGGTCCGCGAACGGTCCTCGGAGTGCAGGAACGAATAGCTGCCGCGCAGCAGGAGGTTCTTCACGGCGCCGTTGGCGACGGCGAGCTCCGCCCCGGTAAAGCGCACCTCGGGGAGGTTCACCTTCCTGCCGACCACCTGGTCGTTCTGCACCAGGTTCTCGGCCGTGGTGTAGAAACCGGTGAGTGCAGCCGTGGTCTCCCGGGGGAGTTTCTGCTCGACTCCCGCTTCGTAGGTGTGGGAGCGTTCCGGCAAGAGCTGTTTGTTGCCGTTGTTGAAGGTATCGTAGAGGTCCCCAAGAGACGGGAAGCGCACGTTGCGCTTGAAGGAGGCCTTCAGGCGCGTCGCCGCAGTGAAATCGTAGCTGGCCCCGAAGAGGGCGCTGTAATCATCGAGGGTCGCCTCGCTTCTGGCCTGCCAGTAGTGACCGTACCCGGCAACCAGGTTGAGCCCGGACAGCGGCGAGAACTCGTACTCGATCCCCGCGGAGTAGACCTGTTGTTCGTGGTGCTCGTCGGTTGCCGTCCCGGTGACGGTGTAGGTGTCCCAGGCGTCGTCTTCGACCGAGAGCGCCAGGGCGAGCGAACCGGCGCGCCCGAAATCGTACTTGGGCTGCAGCGTGACACCGCTGATGGTCGACTTCACCTTTTGCTGCAGGTTCGTGGTGGCGTAATCAGACTGGCTGTACTGGTTCTGCAGCTCGTCATGGTGGGTGAACCAGGCCCAGCCCCTCAGGTTGAGGTGCTGGGTGGCGGCGGACTCGACCGCAAGCTGGACGGAGGCGGTCGAATAGTCGGGAATGCGCTGGTACTTCGGGGTGCTGGCAAAGAGGTCGGCGTCATCCCTGATGGTACCGGCCGGCTTGCCGTAGCTCCCCTGGGCGTAGTTGACCGTGAGCCCCAGGGCGAGGTCCTGGTTCGGGGTGAACCCGACGGTCCCCAAGAGGCTGTTGCGTTCGCGGTCGCTGTTTTTCCGGTAACCGGAGCCCTGCTCCCCAGTCGGCCGGAAGGCGCCGGAAAGCGGGAAGGCATCCACCTTTTGGGCATTACCGCTGAAGAAGTAGTTGAAGCGCTCGGTGGCACCGGACACGGCGGCCTTTGCCTGGTACGGCTCGTGATCGCCCACCTCGACGCCGACCATCCCCTGGGTGCGCTGCCCCCCCTTTTTAGTGATGATGTTGATGACGCCACCCAATCCTCCCTGCCCGTAGAGGATCGAACTGGCGCCGGAAGTCATTTTGATCTCGGCGATGTTTTCCGTGGAGATCGTCGTCGGGTCGAACTGCTGGTCGAACGCCGAGTTCATCGGGATGCCGTCCAACAGCAGCACCACGTGCCGGGTCTTGAAGCCCCTGATATCGATGCGCGGCACCCCTTCCCCGCCGTTACGGATGTTGACGCCGAGCAAGAGGGCGATGGCTTCGTCAAGGGTTCGGGCACCGCGGGCCTCGATATCCTTGGCGGTTACCGTGCGCACCGTTTCGGTTGCCTGGACCCCTTCGCCAGGCGCGGAAACCACGATCTCCCCCAGGTTGTAGCGCTCTGAGGTCGAGTCTGCGGGCTGCGCGGCTAAGGCGGAGTGGCCTGCCAGAGGAAGGGCGCAGAGTATGGTGAGCGCCGGCCAGATAGTTCTTTGCTTCATGTCGTTGCACCAATGACAGAACCGGTGCTGCAGGGTGAGGGAGAGTCGTCCCTGAGCACCGGTGGGTGGAGGTTGATTACTGGATCAGGGCTGCCTTCGGATTGTTCTGTGGTGCGCCTTCGCCTGCGGAGTTGGAGGCGGTGACGACAAACCAGTAGTTAAGACCGGAAGTGAGACCGGTCACGACCGAGGGCGAAGTAGCGTTGGTAATGGCGTTGTTAGTAGCTTTGACGGTCGTGCCGGAAATCAGGGGAGACGCAGGTGCCTGCAGATAGTAAATGGTGTAGGACGTTGCGTTGGCAACGGAACCCCAGGTGATGGTTGCCTGTCCGACACCAGCAGAGGCATTGAGGGCGGAAGGGTTGGTCGGGATCTGGACCTGCGTTGCGGGGGTGGCCGTCTTGATGGTCGAAAGCTGGCTCTCGCCACCGAGGTTCTGCGCGGTAACCGCAAAATAGTAAGCGGTTCCGTTAGTAAGTCCGGTAACGGCCTGTCCGTTAGCAGCGCCGGTAATTTTGTTGACTCCGTTACTGGTAGTGGTGAAGGTCGAGGATGTCGAGTAGTAGATGTTGTACGACGTGGCGGCACTATCGTTCGTCCAGGAAACAGTCACCTGGGTGTCGCCTCCCGACAGCGACAGGCCCGTCGGTTTTGCAGGAACTGCCGGTACCGGCATCGCGCTGACTTCGTTGGAAACCGGGCTTTCACCGCCACCGTTTATCGCGGTCACCACGAAGTAGTAGGTGGTACCGTTGAGAAGGCCGGTAACCGTGCTCGGGCCGGCGACATTCAGCACCTTGTCCACAGCAGCGGTAGTCACGTTAGGGGTGGTGCTGTAGTAGATGTTGTAACCAGTGGCGTTGCTCACCGTGGCCCAGTTCACGGCGACCTGCAGGTTACCGGCAGTGGCGGTCACCCCGGCCAGGGCTGCGGGTGCCGGCGGTTCGGGGGTCGCGCTTACTTCGTTGGACACCGTGCTCTCGCCACCGGCATTCACGGCGGTCACCACGAAATGGTAGGTGGTGCCGTTGGTGAGACCGGTGACGTTGTAGGGAGTGGTCGCGTTGACCACTTTGGAGCCGGTCGACGTGGAGACGCTGGCAGAGGTGCTGTAGTAGATGTTGTAGCTGGTTGCGTTACTTACCGGTGTCCAGGTTACCGTCGCCTGCTGGTCGCCGGCCCCGGCAGTTACGCCCGTGAGGGCTGCAGGTGCCGGGGTATTGCTCGAGCTGCCGCAACCGGCGAGCGCCAGTACCAGCATGGCCAAGCAGAGCCCCGCCAGAATTCCATTCCATTTTTGCAGGTGCTTCATGGTTCCTCCTAAAGATAGGCAGGTTAAGGTTGAGGTTAAGGAGAAAAAAACAGCCCCTCGATTAGCCTGCCGTTGGTTACAGTTACATATCCCCTCTCCCCTTGCGGGAGAGGGTTAGGGTGAGGGGGGAATTGCCACAGAGGTAACAGGCCAGTATTCTCGATGGCGGATCCCTCCACCCCCTCCTGCAAGGGGAGGAGGCGAGGGGGTCTGTGCCACCAGCTATGACAACCTCACCTGCCGTCGCTCAACGAGAAGCTCAGGGTGACGGTAAAGCTTTCCTGGGGAGCGCCGAACTCCTCCGGGAGCGGCGGAAAGGTTCCCACCTCGGTAATGGCCCGGGTCGCCGCGGCATCCAGAAAGGGGTGACCGCAGGAGCTCACCGAATCGACCTGCTTCAAAGAGCCGTCGCGGGCCAGGACCAGCCGCCGGTCACATCTCCCCTCCCTCCCCAGCTTGCGCGCCGCCACCGGGTACTTCTTGTGCGCCTCGATGAGTGCCTTGATCCGTCCCTGGTAGGATCCGCGCCGGACAGCTCCGGAGTTTCCTGCTCCGCCACCCCCCGCCTGGGCCCCCTGCCCTGCCCCGGCCTTTGACGCTGCTCCGGAGGCACCAGCGCCGGCAGCTCCGGGACCTGCGGCGTGTGGAGCTCCCAAAGCAGCTTGTTGCGGTGTCGCAGCGGCGTGCGGTTCTGTCCGTGTGGTTGACGAGCCGGGCACCGTTCCGGCAGTAGCCGCGGATACGCCTTTACTTGCCGGCAGAGGGTCTGCCAGCGCCGCGGCAACCGGCGCAGCCGCTGGCGACAGGATGCCCTTGCGATCCGTGGCTGCCGCCATCGGCCTGGCCGGCGCGACAACCACCGGCAGTATCGCCGTTTGCTTAGCCGCTGCCTCAGCAGCCGGCGGACGCGTGGCAACCCCAACAAAGGAGGTACTCCCGACACCAGGCAGCGGCAACGAGGAAAGGTCGACCTGCACTGCAACCGCGAGCGGGTCCTTGTGGAGCACCGAGTCCTCCGGGGCTCCCTTGGGAACCTGCTGCATAGACCAACGCACCCCGGTCACCGCAAGGAGCAGCACCAGGTGCAGCGCCAGTGAAACGAGCAGCGGTCCGCCGAAGCGCGGCATGCCGTGCAGGTCATGCGTCAAGGCTGCCTTCCGTGCCGTCGTCGATGAGACCATTGAGCCGCAAACGGCGGATGATCGCCGGGACGGCAAGTGAACCGAGTCCTCCCCACAACCCGCTGAAACCGGCGGAGATGAGGGCTTTGCCGATGATGATCTCCTCCTCCATTCCTATCAGGTATTCGACACCGGTGCTCACTCCGGCGCGGGTAATCGAGGCGAAAACGCCGACCGCCAGGCAACCGAGCACGCTGGTGACGAAGCCCGGCGCCAGGAAACCGGCGAGGTCCACCAGCACCGCGGGGAGCAGGAACTTCACCAGCACGATGGGGCCGCTTACCCCCATGCCGAGGAGCACGCTGGTCAGACTGGTGAGGAGGCCAACCAAGGTGACGGATCCCAGCTTGGGCACGAAGCCGCGTGCCAGGAGCAAAAAGAACATGGTGAAGAACATCACGTGCCCCGGCATGTGCAGGTGCAGTCTCAACCCTGCCCTGGTGAGCACGATAAAGGTGGCGCAAAAGCACAACAGCACGGCCTCCCTGAGCGTGAAGCGGCGCCAGAGAAAGATTGGTTCGGACCTGGTTTCCATACTGACTGGTTCTCCTTGCTGCTATGAGCTAACCGTTGAATTCGATGCTGCTGTTCTTATTGTCGGGGCCGAAGGTTCACCTTGCTGCGCTGTTCCGGTGTCACCCGCCCTTCGGATCAGTTGGTCGGCCGAGAAAAAGGTCCGCTCGGGGTACATCCCGAAGCCGCGGGACTCCGCCGAGCGCGCTACCTCGTCCGCCGTCTTCAAGGCCCTGACCATGAGCGGTAAGATCAGGCAGTTGAAGAGGTCCGGCCAGTTGCGCGGGTTAAGCTTCTGGCGCGGCAGGAGCCGGGCGCCCCGCAGGCGCTGTGCGGCGGTGATGTCGGCGATCTCCCGGAAAAAGAACGGCACGAAGCGCACGCTGACGAACACCAGGAAAGAGACCCGGTACGGGAGCACGCGCCTGAGCCCCCGCATCACCTCGGAACTGCGCGTGGTGCGCAGGAACACCGCCCCCGGCAGGTAAAAAAGGATGATCTGGGTCGAGATCCGGATACCGGGCCAGAGCCCCTTGGCCGGGCCGTGCACCAGGCAGTACAGGGGAATGACCAGGGCCGCCTGGAACATGAAGAGCCTGATGTCGCGCCACAGATCTGCCAGGGTAAGCCGCGCAGCAAGGTAGTAGCAGAGCGTGACCAACACCAGCGCCCCCAGGGTTGCCGGGGTGCGCCCGCCGGCAGCCGAGGCGCTTAAAAGCATCCCGATGCCAAGCTTCATACCCGCGCTCAGCCGGTGCACCGGCGAATCGTGGGCCACGAACTGGCAGCCATACTCGCAGCTGCGCAAGGTCCGGCGCAGCCCCCCTTTACCAGGAGCGCTCGCCAAGGGCTCCTCCGGAAAGGATCAGGCTGCGGTCGGCCCAACGCGGGTCGGGGAGTTCGTCGTGCGAAACGATGAGCACCGTGGTTCCCAGCCGACCCGGCAACTCGCCCAGGATATCGAGCAGCGCCAGGCGCTGGGGAAAATCGAGCCCTGCGAAGGGTTCGTCGAGGAGCAAGAGTTCAGGACGCGGCGCCAGCACGGCCGCAAGGGCCACACGGTGCTGTTCGCCGAAACTCAGGGTGAGCGGCGCGCGCTCGACCAGGTGCGCGATCCGGCAGATCTCCAGGGCCTCGGCGACCCGCAGCTCCCACTCGGGGCGCGTAAGCCCCAGCCGCTGCAGGGTGAAGGCCACCTCTTCCCGTACCGTCTCCCCGAAAAGCTGCCGCGCCGGATTCTGGAAGAGCACCCCGACCTTCCCCGGGAGCTGTTCGGGCTGCGGATTTTTCAGTCCGCAGAGCATCACCTCGCCGCGGTCCGGGCGCTCCAGCCCCGACAGGCAGCGCAACAGGGTCGATTTCCCGGCACCGTTGTGGCCAAAGAGATGCAGCCTCTCGCCGCGGGGAACCGTCAGGCTCACCCCGTTGAGCACCGTCCCGGTTTCCGGGTAGGCGAGCTCTATTCCGGCCACCTCGAGAGAACTCCCCGCCGCCGCCCAGCAGCAGGCCACGGGCTCGGTGCGACGGTTGCGAAAGTACTCGACACCCGGAGCACTCTTTTGCTCGGCAATCAGCGAACCGAGCTCCAGCATCAGGTAGCGGTCGATCAGCCCGGCAAAGGGACGCGGATCGTGCTCTGCGATGATCAGGGTGTACCCCAGGCGTTTCAACCGGGTCAGGATGCCGGCCAGTTCCGCTTTACCCACGGCATCGAGCTGGGACGTCGGCTCATCCAAAAGCAGAAGTTTAGGCTGCATGGCCAGCACCGAGGCGATGGCCACCCGCTGTTTCTGTCCCGCCGAAAACCGTTCCGGGTTGCGCCCGAGATGATCCTCCATGCCGACCGCGGCGAGCGCCTCCAGGACCCGTGGACCGATCTCCTCAGGGGGGACGCAGAGGTTTTCCGGTCCAAAGGCGACCTCCTCGGCCACGCTGGTGCAGATCAGTTGCGATTCGGCATTCTGGAACACCATGCCGGCGGGACAGGACCCGCTCCCTGCGCCCATCCCTCGGGCGATGCTCACCCGTCCGGACAATCGACCACCCCGCAAAAGCCCCATGACGGCACTAAGGAGCGTGGACTTACCGCAGCCGGAATGCCCGGTGAGGCAGATGCACTCCCCCGCGCTGACCGTACAGCAGATCTCGTTCAGTGCGGGCTGCGCGGCTCCGGGGTAGCGGTAGCTTAGGCGATCGATATCGAGCAGCAGGTCATTCAAACGCAGAAATCCTTTATCTATCGCGAGTTAGGGCACAAAAAAGGGGCCGCCCTTTTTAAGTACAAGGGAGCCCCTCACCGGCCGCGGCCGGTTGGTCTCTCCTTTTCAAAAGGAAGGCGCTGCCGTTTCCGGCAGGACCCGTTAGCTGCGCGCCGTGGAGGACGACCTCGGTAGGCGGGACAGCTCGGAGATGCACAACTATTTGAAAAGCCAACAGGGTTACAGGGGATCAAGGGGATACAAGGGACCTGGCGAAACCTTGATGTGTGATGGGGTTGCTACCCCCTTAATCCCTTCTAGCCCTGTTGGAAGCGCCACTGGCAGGTGAACGAAGCGGCACTCCAGCGCCGATAACGGCAGTTGTAGCAGGAGCGTTCTTCGTCGGCGATCACCTCTTCATCGACGTCGAGCAGAAACCCGGGACAGTCGAGCGCCGCGAGGGCCGCGGCCGCCCAGTTCTCCTTGCCGGGGAGAAATTCCCTCGTACCGTTTTCCAGGGTGCGCCACATCGCTAGTAATCCTTCAGCTGCCTGCGGTGCAGGGTCTGCCAGGCAACATCGGCGGACTCTGCGGCAGACACCAGCAAGACGGACGCACCGCCGATCAGCACGGTTTTCGGCTTCTCGCCCAAGCGCACCAGGTCCCGCGCGCTTACCTGGACACCGGTGACGCAGCGCACCTCGTCCACGTTCGGGTGTGCCAGCAGTTCGGTGACCGATACCGTTTCGCGCGCAAACGTGAGACTCCCCTTCATCCTGCCGTCGTTGCCCCACAGGCGCAGTCCCGCCCCGGCCAGGGCGCCGATGATCCCCTGCCCGGTCCCGCCGTGCTCCGAAAGATGCACACCGAGCCGTTCGGCAAGCTGGTAAGCCTCCGGCATGGCGATCACCTCCCGTTTGGCGCGACGCCCGAACTCGACCAGCTCCGGGGTGTGCCTGAGGCCCGGCAGGCTCACCACGCAGAGCCCCGGATCGGAGCCCTCGGCAGACTCCCGCCTGAGGAACTCCCCGGCAAAGCCGATGACCTGCTCCCAAGCCCCCTCGTCGATCTCCGCCGCGAAGCACATGGCGCTGTTGTGCGAGGTGTAGGGGATATCGGGATGTACCAGCAGCTGGTGCCGGGTGACCAGGCTGGCAGTCCCCCACCCTTTTTCGGTCAGCCCCTCGGCGATGAGCGAGGCGATCTCACCCGTGCCGCGGCTTTCGAGGTTATCGGTATCATCGATGGAAATCACGATCTGCATGGCAGCTCCAGCTAGCGTTGTATAGCCAAGGAAATAACGATGGTGAAAAAAAAGGCCTCTTTTCGCATAGAAAGAGGCCTTTCAGCGGTCGACGCAAATCGAGCGCTTACAAGGCTCCCCTTTCCAAAAGAGAGGCACCGCCGTTTCCAGCTGCACCCATAGGCTTTGCACCGTGGGCGTACCGGTAGGTGACAAAGCTCGGAGAGGCGTTAATTTTTGCGCTTGGATACCACAGTCTCGGCGAAGACGCCAGCACTATTTCAAGAAAGGTTATTAATGTCGCGCAACGGGGAGCACCGTTATTCAGACATAGAGATTATTGACTGAAAGCCCCCCAATGCCAGTACATCTAAAGATCATACGATCTTAACAGGACTGTAACACGCACCGGATATGCTTCGCCTGACTATATAAGGAGGATAGCAATGTGGGGAACTGACGCTGAAAGCTTCGATGCACGCCTGAACCTGTTTTTCGAAAAGAGCGCCCGGGGGCTGTTAAGCCTGCTGATCATCGCCATACTGTTGGCGATACTCTCGGGGGTGATCTACACCTTCTACGACCTGAGACTGATACTGCAGCTTTCCTTTCACGCCGCCTTCAAGGCGCTCCTGGTGGATATCCTGACCGTGCTGGCGGTGGTCGAGATCCTGCGCACCGCGCTCGCCTACTTCAGCGAGGGGCGGGTGAAGGTGACCTACATCATCGACACGGTGATGGTGACCGTGCTCACCGAGGTGATGGCCTTCTGGTACAAGGAGATGCCCTGGCAAAGCCTCGCCATGGTGATCCTGCTCACCCTGTCGCTTGCCCTGGTGCGGGTGGTGGCGGTGCGCTACTCGCCGCGCAGCCACCGGGCCGAGCTGTAGCGCTTTGCTCTACTTGCGCGGCCGTATTCACCAAAACTTACACAAACCGTAACAGCTTTGTAACAAAGGACAGGCATCTTGTTACACAGATTACACAAAAGGAGAACGAGATGATGTTCGCACTACGCAAATCGATACTGACTGTAGCGGTCCTGGCTGCACTGGCACTGGCGGGTAACGCTTCGGCGGAGACCCTGATCAACGGCGCGGGTGCCACTTTCCCGTACCCGCTCTACTCCAAGTGGTTCGCCGAGTATGCCAAGATCGACAAGAGCGTGAAATTCAACTACCAGTCCATCGGCTCCGGCGGCGGGATCAAGCAGATCACCGCTCAGACCGTTGACTTTGGCGCCTCGGACAAGTTTCTCAGCGACGAGGAACTCAAGGCGGCCCCGGGCAAGCTGCTGCACCTCCCGACCGTGATGGGTGCGGTGGTGGTTACCTACAACGTGCCGGGGGTAGGCAAAGGGCTCAAGCTCTCCCCGGAGACCCTGGCCCAGATCTACGAAGGGAAGATCACCTCCTGGAGCGACCCGAAGCTCATGCACGACAACGCGGGGCTCAAGCTTCCCAACAAGCCGATCATCGTGGTGCACCGCTCCGACGGCTCCGGCACGACCAGCATCTTCACCGATTACCTGACGGCAGTGAGCCCGGAGTGGGCCAAGAAGGTCGGCAAGGGTACCTCGGTCAAGTGGCCGGTCGGGTTGGGCGGCAAGGGTAATGAAGGTGTTGCCGGCCAGATCAAGACCACCCCGTACACCATCGGCTACGTGGAACTCGCCTACGCCTTCGAGAACAAACTCCCCTACGCCTCGCTGAAAAACAGCGCCGGCAGCTTCGTCGAGCCCTCCATCGCCTCGACCACGGCAGCGGCACGCGGAGCGGCCAAGTCGATGCCGGCCGATTTCCGGATCTCGCTGGTGAACCAGCCCGGCAAGGACGCCTACCCCATCGTCGGTTTCACCTGGTTGTTGGTCTACCAGGACCAGAAGGACAAGGCCAAAGGGAAGAAACTGGTGGACTTCCTGAAGTGGGAATTGCACCAGGGACAGAAGATGGCGGACAAACTTCTCTATGCCCCGCTCCCCGCCAACGTCGCCAAGATGGTCGAGAAGACGGTGCTGAGCATCAGGTGAGGCAGGGATGAGGCAGGGGCTAGGGACTGGGGACTACAGGATGCATCGGAGAGGCCCGCTCACCCAACCTTAGACCCTGCAACTTAGAAGGTAGAACTTCGATTCAAGAGGATTTCACGTGGAAACCACGGACGTATCGACATCGGGCTCTGTACCAGGGTCGTACCCTGCCGCAGGTCCGAAGATTCCAGCTTCCCAGCCGGAAACGGAGCAGACCTTGCCAGCCACCCAAACCACGGCGCCCCCCGGACCGGCAGATAAGCGCATCAGCGGCGACCTGATCTTCAGGCTGGTAACCACCGTTTTCGCTTTCAGCATCCTGATCATCCTGGCGCTCATGCTCGCCGAGATGACCTCGGAGAGCCTGCCGGCAATCCGGCAGTTCGGCCGCAAGTTCCTCACCAGCAGCGAGTGGGATGCGGTGCAGGGGAACTTCGGCGCCCTCCCCTACCTCTACGGGTCGGTGATCTCCTCGGTCCTGGCGCTGGCACTGGCGACACCGCTCAGCATCGGAGCCGCCATCTTCATTACCGAGATCTGCCCGAAGAAGGTAGGCACCTGGATCGCCCCCCTGGTTGAGTTGCTGGCGGCGATCCCCTCGGTCATCTACGGTCTGTGGGGAGTCCTCGTCATGGCCCCCTGGCTGCAGTCCACGGTGCAGCCCTTCCTCATCGAGCACTTCGGGTTTCTCCCCTTCTTCCAGGGTGCGCCCTACGGTGTCAGCATGCTCGCCGCGGTGTTCATCCTGATGATCATGGTGGTGCCGATCATCACCTCGATCACCCGGGAGGTCTTGCTCACCGTCCCCTTGAGCCAGAAGGAGGCGGCCATAGCGCTCGGCGCCACCCACTGGGAAACCATCAGGATGGCGGTCCTCCCCTACGGCAGGTCGGGGATCCTGGGCGCAGCGATCCTGGGGCTGGGACGCGCGGTGGGTGAAACCATGGCGGTCACCATGGTGATCGGCAACTCGCCCCAGATCTCGCTGTCGCTTATGTCGCCGGCCTACACCATGCCGAGCGTCATCGCCAACGAGTTCGCCGAGGCAACCTCCAAACTGCACAGCGCGGCGCTCATGGAGATCGGTCTTATCCTTTTGCTGGTCACCCTGGTGATCAACGCGCTGGCAAGGCTCCTGATCTGGAGCGTCACCCGCAGCGCAGGCGGAGGTGCGGCATGATGAAGAGCGTCTTTCTGCGCAACGCCAAGAACTACCTGATGACCGGGCTCATGCTGACCGCGACGCTCGCGGTACTGATCCCCCTGGGGCTCATTTTCTTCCACATCATGAAGATGGGGATGAGCTCGGTCAATCTCGACTTTTTCACCCAGATCCCCAAACCGACCGGCGAAACCGGCGGCGGCATGGCCAACGGAATGCTGGGCTCGCTGATGATGATCGCCATGGCCTCGCTGATCGGCCTGCCGGTTGGCATCTTCGGCGCCATCTACCTGGCGGAATTCGGCGGTTCGAAGGTATCCACCGCGATCCGCTTCGCTGCCGACGTCCTCTCCGGGACCCCGTCGATCATCACCGGCATGGTGGCCTACACGCTCCTGGTGGTGCCGATGAAAGGCTTTTCCGCGCTGGCGGGATCCGTGGCGCTGGCCATGATCATGATCCCGATCGTCTTGCGCACCACCGAGGAGCAGCTGAAGCTCGTGCCGGGGTCCCTGCGCGAGGCCTCGCTGGCCCTGGGGGTGCCGATGTGGCGCACCACCTTGAAGGTGACCCTGCGCAGCGCACTCTCCGGCGTGATGACCGGGGTGCTTCTGGCGATAGCCCGCGTGGCGGGCGAGACCGCACCGCTGCTCTTCACCGCCTTGGGGAACCAGTTCTGGGGCAAGGACCTCACCCAACCGATGGCCGCCCTGCCGCTGCAAATCTTCAGCTTCGCCATCGCCCCCTACGAGGACTGGCACCGGCTGGCCTGGGCGGGAGCCCTGGTACTGGTGGTCGTGATGTTCGGGCTGAGCCTCACGGCGCGCTACTTCGGCAGGACCAGGACCGGGGAATAGTGGTTTGCCACGGGTCACGGTCATCTAAGGTACGACAGACCGGGGATCGTGACTGAACGCTTACACAGGGAAAACGAGACGGCAGGCCTGAGCGTCATTTACTGCGTTACGAGGGAAACATGAACAACATCAAGGTACATCTGGACAACCTCAACATACACTTCGGCAAGACCCACGCGGTGAAGGACATCAGCATGGACTTCCCCGAGAACAGCGTGACCGCCATCATCGGACCTTCCGGGTGCGGCAAGTCGACCATGCTGCGCTCCTTGAACCGGATGCATGACCTGGTCCCTTCGGCGCGGGTTTCCGGCAAGGTGCTTTTGGACAGCGACGACGTCTACGGCAGGGGAATCGACCCGGTCGCCATCCGGCGCCGCGTAGGGATGGTGTTCCAGAAGCCGAACCCCTTCCCGGCCATGTCGATCTACGACAACGTGGTAGCCGGCTACAAGCTGAACAGCCGCATGGTTCGCAGTGAGGCCGACGAGATCGTGGAGAGCTGTTTAAAGCGCGTCGCGCTGTGGGACGAGGTGAAGGACCGGCTCAAGGCCAACGCCATGACCCTCTCGGGCGGTCAGCAGCAGCGTCTGTGCATCGCCCGCACCATCGCCGTGAAGCCCGAAGTGATCCTGATGGATGAGCCGGCCTCGGCACTGGACCCTATCTCCACGTTGAAGATCGAGGAGCTGATCGAGGAACTCAAGGAGCGCTACACCATCATCATCGTCACCCACAACATGCAGCAAGCCGCCCGCGTCTCTGACTACACGGCGTTCTTGTACATGGGTGACCTGATCGAGTGCGGCGAGACCAAGAAGATCTTCACCACTCCGGAGCAGAAGCAGACCGAGGACTACATTACCGGCCGCTTCGGCTAGGGCATCAGGCGAGTCTCATCGCTCCGGTCAGTCGGATCGGTCGGACTTGAGTTGACGACAACAGGCCCGGCACCCCCCGAGGGTGCAACCGGCACACCTTTTCTATTAATCACGCAGGAGAGAATGTAATGGAAAGAGAACACTTCAGCAGGCAGTTCGACGCGGAGCTGAACGACATACGGGAAAAGCTCCTGGAGATGGGGGGCAAGGTTGAACTGATGATCGCAAACGCCCTGCTGGCACTGGTCGAGCGCAACACCGAACTGGCGGTGCAGACCATCGCCTTCGACCACGAGATCAACCGACTCGAGATGGAGATCGACGAGAAGTGCCTCGAGGTGCTGGCCCGCCGCCAACCCGCGGCGCGCGACCTGCGCTTCATCACCCTGGCGCTTAAGATCGTGACCGACCTGGAGCGGATCGGCGACCAGTGCGCCAACATCGCCAAAAGGGTCAAGGAGCTGAACCTCGAGCCGGCACTCAAGCCGTACATCGACCTCCCCCGCATGGCCCAGGCCGCCTCGACCATGGTGAAAGAGGCGCTCGACGCCTTCGTGCGCGGCGACGAGAACCTGGCCATCAAGGTCTGCCAGGACGACCAGGTGGTGGACGATTTAAACGAGCAGATCCAGCGCGAGCTGTTGACCTTCATGATGTCCGACCCGAGTGCCATCACCCGCGCCATGCGCATCAACTACATCTCCAAATGCCTGGAGCGCATCGCCGACCACGCCACCAACGTGGCCGAGATGGTGATCTTCATGGTCAAGGGAAAAGACATAAGACATACCATAGCTTAGGGATCGTTTCCTCAAGTTGAACATCAGCTGGATATGAGAGGGGTTCACTACGGTGCGCCCCTTTTTCATTGGTAGCAGCGCCACGAAAAAAGGCGAACCAAGGTTCGCCCGAAACAGATGCCGAATCAGCCAACACAGGCCGTCCCTAAAAAAATGCCTGGCGCAGCTGCGGGATGCGCTCGCTGCACTGATGGCCGTTGACCGGAAACTCCTTCTTGCAGCAGCCGCAGTAGACCGTACCGCCGACCGTGCTGGTCCAGGGGGTCAGGTTCCTCGAATCACACCACTCACAGTACCACACGTAAAACTCTCCCATTGCCATGGTTCTCATGCGCTTTCTCCTTTTCTCGTTGTCGCATGGGAGCATAGCGCAGCTTTGTCACAGCGAGGTGGCGGCGGTATGGAGTTTTTGGAAATTCTTTCCGCTAGATGCCGTTCACCACGTTTTGCGGAGCGCCTGCCAGGAAGGCTGCGATGTTCTCCGCAGTGGTGGCCATGAGCCGGCTCCGGGCAGCCAGGGTGGCCCAGGCGATGTGCGGCGTGATCAGGCAGTTCTTGAGCCCCAATAGCGGGCTGTCGGACGGGATCGGTTCCCGGGCGGTCACGTCGAGTGCGGCCCCCGCGATGGTACCTGCCTGCAGCGCCTGCACCAGGTCGGGCTCCCGGACCAGCGGCCCGCGTGCCGTGTTGATAAGGAGCGCATGCGGCTTCATAAGCCCCAACCGCCCCGCGTGCACCATACCCTCGTTCTCAGCGGTGAGGGGACAGTGCAGACTCACCACGTCGGCCTGCCGGAACAGCTCGTCAAGTTCCAGCCAGCGGACCGGGATGCCCGGCAACTCCATCCGGCTTCTCGGGTTGTAGGCGAGGATCTCCATCCCCAGGGCGTGCGCCACGGCGGCGACCCGCGCCCCGATGCGCCCCAGCCCGACGATCCCCAGCTTCTGGCCGCACAGCTCGGCAAGCGGCTCGGTCATTAGGGTGAAGTCGCGCGATTTGGACCACTCGCCGCGCTGGACCACCGCGTCGTAGAGTGCCACCCGGTTAGTGAGCTCCAGCAAAAGCGCGATGGTATGCTGGGCCACCGAAAAGCTGCCGTACTCCGGAACGTTGACCACCGGAATTCCACGCTGCCGCGCCGCCTCGATGTCGATCACGTTGAACCCGGTGGCCAGCACACAGATCAGCTTGAGTTCGGGAAGTGCCGAGATGGTTTCGGCACGTAACGGGGTCTTGTTGGTGAGCAGAATCTGGGCGCCACGCGAGCGCTCCACGATAAGATCGGCCGGGGTGCGGTCGTACACGGTGAACTTGCCGAAGGCGGCCACCTGGTCCCAGGGATTGTCGCCCGGGTTCAGGGTATAGCCGTCCAGTACCACGAGGTTCATAGCCACTCCTTAGTTAATGCACCACGGCCCCGCCCGAGACCACGAACTTGACCGCCTCCTCGACGGTCATGCCGCTGTCGTAGACCTCGGACTCGCGGAAGAACAGGGCAAACCCGGAGGTCGGGTTGGGCATGGTCGGGACGTACACCACAACGAGTCGCTCGCCGTCGCGCTCGACCTCACCGGTCACGAAACCGACCGCGCGCACCCCTACCCGGGGCCACTCGACGAAGACGGCCCGGCGGTAGGAGGTCTTCCCCTCCTTGAACACCTGGGTGAGCTGCTTGCTCGAGTTGTAGATCGACTTGACCAGCGGGATGCGCGAAAGCAGTTCGTCCCACCACTTGAGGAGCCGGGTCCCCATGACGTTGGTAGCCAGGATGCCGGAAAGGTAGATGACGATGGCGCCGGTCAGCATCCCTAAGCCCGGAACATGGTACTCGCGGTGCACCACGAAGTTGCTGAAGATGGAGTCGAGGTAGCTTCCCAGGATGCCGTCGGCGAAGTTGAAGAGGAACTTCAGGATGAAGAGGGTGATCCCCACCGGCACCACCACGAAAAGCCCGGTAATGAATTTACTCTTTAAATGTCTGACCAGGTTTTCCATGGCACCTCCCTGCGCTAGACCTGCCTTATCCTACAAAGCCCGCGTGAAGTCAACAGATTACCGCACTACTAAGAGCGGCTGCCCACGCGAATCCGGGGCTTTTGGTGCCAGGCAACACCCTTTGCCATGGTGACCTGATAGTGCAACAGGAGACTCATCTATGCTCAGTGGCCGGCACCGATTCCGCTTCAGTTTCTCCCACATTCTCGGGGCGATAGCAGTTGACAATACGGTCGCCAGAATTTAGAGTGCTAATTTGCCCGTGCTGCCTCCTGACACTCCACCAGATAGGTTCCCTGATATGTTCAAGACTCGCATAATCCTCACTGCTGTCATACTCCTTGCCCTGGTCGGCGTGCTGCTGGCCAACATGGTCCAACGCATGGCGCACTTCCAACAGAGTGACGCCGCTTACCTGCGCCTGTTCAAGGAAGTCGTGGCGTTCACCAAGCAGAGCTACGTGGAGAAGGTGGACGACAAGAAGCTTATGACCGGCGCCATCAACGGGATGCTGGCGGCGCTCGATCCGCACAGCACCTACATGCCGGTGACCAGCTACAACGAGATGAAGGTGCACATGGCCGGAGAGTTCGGCGGTCTGGGGATCCAGCTGGGTACCAAGGACGGCAAGCTCATGGTCGAGGCCCCGATCGAGGACACCCCTGCCTTCAGGGCGGGGATCCAGTCCGGCGACCACATCTGGACCATCGACGGCAAGCCGACCCAGGGGGTCTCGATAAACGACTGCGTGAGCCGGATGCGCGGCACCCCCGGCACCAGCGTGACCCTCGGGATCCTGCGCGAAGGGACCAAGGAGCCGCTCTCCTTCAAGCTGGTGCGGGCCATCATCAAGACCAAGAGCGTGAAGGCGAAGCTTCTGGAGCCGGGCTACGCCTACCTGGGCATCTCCGAGTTCCAGGAACGCACCGGCGAAGACTTCGAGCGCGCCCTGCAGACGCTCGCCGCGGACAACGGGGGGCCGCTCAAGGGGCTCATCCTCGACCTGCGTTACAATCCCGGCGGTCTCCTGGATCAGGCTATCCGGGTCACCAACCGCTTCGTCGGCGAAGGTCTCAGCAACGGGCTCATCGTCTCCACCAAGGGGCGCAGCGCCGGGTCGGACCGCCAGATGCTGGCGAACATCGGCGAGAAGGAGCCGCACTACCCCATCGTCGTCCTGATCAACGGCGGCAGCGCCAGTGCCTCGGAGATCGTGGCTGGCGCACTGCAGGACCACAAGCGTGCGGTAATCATGGGGACCCAGAGCTTCGGCAAGGGGAGCGTCCAGTCGCTGATCACCCTGCCGAACGGCGACGGCCTCAAGCTCACCACGGCGCGTTACTACACCCCGAGCGGCCGTTCCATCCAGGCCAAGGGGATCACCCCGGACATCACCGTCGAGTTCGCCAAGAAGCCTGCGCAGCCCGATAAGAAAAAGATGCCGGAGATCCGCGAGCAGGATCTCGACGGTCACATGCAGCAGGTAGGCGCTCCGAAAGAGGCCCCGGCTGCTTCCGAGCCGCCTGCCGCGCCGCTGGATCCCAAGGCGCAGGAGCAGCTCAGCAAGGACAACCAACTGGCCCGCGCCCTCGACCTCCTCAAGGGGGTCAACCTGCTGAAGGCCGGACTTAAGTGAGCAAATTCCCCGCAGCTTCGGGGCGTCCCAACGGGCGCCCCAACCTGCTCGTCGTCCTCGGCCCCACTGCCTCAGGCAAGACCAGCCTCGGGGTCGGGTTGGCCCGCAGGCTGGGCGGCGAGATCATCTCCGCCGATTCACGCCAGGTTTTTCGCGGCATGGACCTGGGTACCGGCAAGGACCTGCACGAGTACGAAGAGGTCCCCTACCACCTGATCGACGTCGCCCCTCCCGGCACCGAGTTCAATCTCTTCCAGTTCCAACGCCTCTTCCTGGCAGCCTTCCGCGACATAGCCGCACGGGGTCGCCTGCCGATCCTGGTGGGCGGTACCGGAATGTACCTCGATTCGGTGCTGCGCGGTTACTGGCTGGCCGAGGTTCCCGAGAACCCCGGGTTGCGCCGGGAGCTCGAGTCGCTCTCCATGGAAGAACTCGTCGAGCGCCTGAAGCGCGCCAACCCGCGGCTGCACAACACCACCGATCTCACCGAGCGCAGCCGGTTGGTGCGTGCCCTGGAGATCGCCTCTGCCGAGGCTGACGGGGTGCGCCCCCCGCCGGCCCCTGAGCTGGTACCGGTTACTCTCGGGCTGCGCTGGGATCGCGCGGAACTGCGCGAGCGGATTACCCGGCGCCTCAAGGAGCGGCTGGACGCGGGGATGATCGAGGAGGCACGGGCGCTGGTCGAGGCGGGGGTTCCCTACGAGAGCCTGGACTACTACGGGCTGGAGTACCGTTACCTGGCGCGTCACCTGAAGGGAGAGCTCTCCCGCAATGACCTGTTCCAAAAACTCAACAGTGCGATCCACGACTTCGCCAAGAAGCAGGAGCACTGGTTTCGGCGCATGCAGGGCCACGGCACCGAAATCCACTGGATCGACGGCTCCGGTGCACCCCTGGATGAGGCGCTAAAGTACCTGGCGGATTTCGAGATGAGGCCTTTGGGGCAAAACTGAAAACTTTTACCACAGAGGACCACAGAGGGAAAAACGAGGAACACCGGGGAAGGCAAAAACCTTAAAAGTTCGTCCTCATCCCCCCCGGGGACCTCTGAATTTTCCCTCTGAGTCCACTGTGTTCAAGAGTTTGCTCAGTGATTCTTCCTGAACCTGCTTCGCATGATACAGAATCCGGCCACTTAATAATTGACGAAAACGGTAGGGTTATGCTACCACAAAACCAGCGGTCGCTTTGCGGTACCGTGGTAGTTACCACCATAAAGGGAGGGAAGCCATGTTTGCCAGGTTCAAATCAGACATCCAGGCAGTCTTTGACAGAGACCCCGCAGCCAGAAGCACGCTCGAGGTGATCTTCTGTTATCCCGGCCTGCACGCTGTCTGGTTCCACCGGGTGTCTCACTGGCTTTGGAAGCGGGAGTTCTTTTTCCTGGGGCGCCTGGTCTCGCACATGGCCCGGTTCCTGACGGGGATCGAGATTCACCCTGGCGCCACCATCGGCAAGGGGTTCTTCATCGACCACGGCATGGGGGTCGTCATCGGGGAGACCGCCGAGATCGGCGACAACGTCACCCTGTACCACGGCGTCACCCTGGGCGGCGTGAGCTGGGAAAAGATCAAGCGTCACCCCACCCTGCAGGACAACGTGGTGATCGGCTCGGGGGCCAAGATCCTCGGCCCGTTCACCGTGGGCAAGGACTCCAAGGTCGGTTCCAACTCGGTGGTGGTGAAGGAAGTCCCGCCCAACTCGACCGTGGTCGGCATCCCGGGTCGCGTGGTAATGGCGACCGAGAAGCCGCAGGAGCGCCTCGACCTGGAGCACGGCAAGATGCCGGACCCGGAAGCCAAGGCGATCTCCTGCCTGTTCGACCAGATCCGCGAACTGGAGCGCAAGTACAACGCCCTGGCCTCGGAACACGAGCAACTCAAGAAGAGTCTCAAGGGCTGATCTATCTAGCGGCGCGCTTCAGGGTGAACCTGTAGCGCGCCTTTCTCCTCGCACCAGCAGGCTCCGCACAGCTCACCTCACCTCGTGGAAACCCCAAGCGGTTGCACCCAAGGTAATCAAAAGAACGGTTCTCTCTGCATGAAAAAAGTCGCCATCACCACACTTGGTTGCAAGATCAACCAATTCGAATCTGCCGCCATGACCGAGGCCTTGGGCCAGGAAGGTTTCTGCATCGTCCCCTTCGGCGAGACGGCGGACATCTATGTCATCAACAGCTGCACCGTGACCGCCAAGACCGACGCCGAGTCGCGACGTCTGATCAGGCGTGCCGGCCGCCAGAACCCTGACGCGAAGGTCGTGGTAACCGGTTGCTACGCCCAGATGTCCAGCAGCGAGATTCTGGAGTTGCCGGGTGTGCACCTGGTGCTGGGCAACAGCGAGAAGCGCGACATCGTGTCGCTGCTCAAAGAGGTGGAGGAGACGCCCAAGGCGGTGGTTTCCGACATCATGCAGGTGCGCAGCGGCGAGAGTGCCCCGCTGGAGAGCTTCGCCGAGCATACCCGGGCCTTCCTCCAGGTACAAAACGGCTGCGACGCGCGGTGCGCCTACTGCATCGTTCCGTATGCCCGGGGTGCCAGCCGCAGCGTCTCCCCCGAGGAGGCATTGGAAGGGATGGCGGGCTTCGTGGCGCAGGGTTTCAAGGAGGTCGTACTTACCGGCATCCACCTGGGAGGCTACGGGCTCGATCTCAACCCGTCCACCGATCTCCTGAGCCTGCTCAAGATGGCAGAGGAGCGCATCCCGGTGCCGCGCCTGCGGGTCGGCTCCATCGAACCGACCGAAGTACCACCCGAGATGATCGCGTTTCTGGCGCAGTCGCAGAAGGTCTGCCCGCACCTGCACCTGCCGCTGCAAAGCGGCAGCGACGGCGTGCTCGACAGGATGAACCGGGGCTACACGACCGCCCTGTTCCGCGAGGTTGCCGAGGCGCTGGTAGGGGCCGTTCCCGGCATCTGCCTGGGTACCGATATCATCGCCGGCTTCCCCGGAGAGACCGACGCGGAATTCGAGGAAACCTATCGTTTCCTCGAAGAGGTTCCCCTCGCCTACCTGCACGTCTTCCCCTACTCGCAGCGCCCCGGAACCCCCGCGGCGACCATGCCGGGCCAGGTGCACTCAAAGACCGTCAAGGAGCGCGCCGAGGCGCTACGCCGACTCTCCGAGGCGAAGAGCGCCGCGTACGCCCAGAGCTTCGTGGGACAGACTCTGCAGGTCCTGGTACAAAAGGATGCCGACGGCAAAAAGGGACTCGCCCGCAACTACCTGCCGGTCCTGGTGAACGGGGGGAGCGATCTGGTAAATCGAGAAGTGAGCGTGCTCATTACCGAGGCAAAGGGCGGTGAGCTGGTGGGGAATTTGGTGGAGTAATCGTCAGGTTAGCCAGACTCTCTCAATCAATGATTTAAGTACAGTAACGACCTCGATACGGTTCGTTACAGATCTACGCGGGTTCTCTTTCTTGTCTTCCTCAGTGTTCCTCGCTTGTTTCTCAGTGTCATCTTTGGCGAGTCTTGCGCCTCAAACAGTAAAGGTGAAGGCGGCTCCCTGACCGGGTTCCGCCTCGGCCTTGATCTTGCCGCCATGCCGGTTGATGATCCTGCGCACGATGGCAAGCCCCACTCCCCTACCCTGGAATTCCTCCTGGCTGTGCAGGCGCTGGAACGGCGTGAAGAGCTTATCTGCGTAGGTCATATCGAACCCGACCCCGTTGTCACGCACCACGAAGGCGAGGCGATCGTCCCACTCGGTGGCGGAGAATTCGATGACCGCGTCGGAGCGATCCGTGGTGAACTTCCAGGCGTTGTTAAGCAGGTGCTCCAGCACCACCTTGATCAACGGTGCGTCGGCACGTACCACCAGCCCGTCGGCGATCCGGAACTCGACGGAGCGCTCCGGGTGGGCCTGCACCAGTTGCGCCGCGATGGCACGCACCAGCGAGCTCAGGTCCACGTTTTCGCGCTGCAGCTTGCCGCGTGCGAACCGTGACAGCTCCAGGATCGCGTCGATCATCTCCAGCATGCGCCGGCTTGATTTCTTGATCCGCTCCAGGTAGTCGCGCCCGGTATGGTTCAGCTTGGCGGCGTACTCCTCGATGAGCGCCTGGCTGAACCCTTCCAGGTGGCGCAACGGCGCGCGCATGTCGTGCGATACGGAGTAGCTCAGCTGCTCGAGTTCCTGGTTGGCCGCTTCCAGCTGTATAGTCCGCTCCACCACCCGGCGTTCCAGTTCGCTGTTCAGGCGCAACAGGCTCTCGTTCTCCTCGCTGAGCACCCGCACCTTTTCCTCCAGCTTTCCGGCTACCAGTTCGCCGTAATCCCTGAGAAACTTTTCCTCGTCCAGCGGCTGTTCCGGCTCCGGTGGCATCCCGTTCGCCGTGATCGAGGCCAGCACCCGTCCCACCTCTTCCCAAAGCTCTTCGGGCTCTTTGGGCTTCTCGATGAAGGCCTGCGCGCCAAGCGTACGCGCCAGTTCTGCCTCCTTGCTGCCGGTGTAGACCGCAGAATAGAAAATGAAGGGGATGTCCTTGAGTTCACTGAGGGTTTTCATCTGATGCAGGAAGTGAAACCCGTCCAGAACGGGCATCAGACAGTCGGAGAGAATGAGGTCGGGCTTTTCCTTGACCGCCACCTCGAGTCCTTGCCGGCCGTTGCCCGCTTCGCAGACCTGCCAGCCATGCCACTCGAAGTTGTAACGGATGACCTTGCGATCGTTGCGAGAATCATCGACGAGCAGCACCTTCATCACTACCCCCTGGCACTTCGGTTCTTCTCAAAGAGAGGCTGCCGGCACGACAAAGGCGGATGCGGGAGAGGCAAAGCCAACAAATGATATCAACGGCAGGTAAGTTTGCAAGAATTCGACAGAGTTGCCGCAGCCGACACGAGGTTGTGGAGGATGTTCCAGCCTCTGGGCTCTGTGACCGGCAAAAAAAAGAGCCCCGGCTGGTTGAACCGGGGCTCGAAAGTACTTGGTGTGCTGACTTGCTTAGCCTGCGAACTGCGCCAGCAGGGATGCCACCTTCCTGACATCGTCCAGGGTGGCAAATTCGCGATATCCATCGATACCGTCGGCATCCATCCCGCGATAGAAACGGGGCCGTTTCGATTTGAGGCCGGCCAGCAGCTTTCCGGATGCGTAATCCGCGGTCTGGGTGTGCTGCGCGGCAAACTTAAGCTCCATCACGATGCTGAAACCGAGTTGGAACAGGTGTTTCAAAGGCTCGCCGGTCAGCACTTCCGCTGCCTTCATTTCGTCACTGCCGCAGAGCTTTTCCAAGGCGATGTTCAGATAGCCGCAGACCCGGTACAGGATACCGAGCATGTTTTCCTGTTCTCCAAGGCTGCTTCCTTCGACAACCAGGGCGCTGTTCACCAGGTAGTTGAGCTCCTGCCAGACTGGCTCGGAACCGGCGCGGGCCAAGGCACGGAACAGCAGGGTGTCCTCTTCGGTAATGGGTATCAGCGCGTGACATTCCCCTGCCGAAACCTGTGCCTCCTTACCCCCCTCCAGCTGGAAGCTGGCAGGATTGATCCGGGCGTAGATGGAGAGTGCCTCGTCGAACGGCGGGAACCCCAGGTCCTCGAGACGTCCCGTACGAAAGCGCTGGCACTGTTCCTCAAGCTCGAGATCGACGTCCCCTTTGATTCCTTCCATGAGCGCCACGTAGAGCGGGTTGTCCAGCCTGTAGATCATGCCCAAGAAGCTGCCGATCACCTGGCTGTGCTTGGGGTTCTTGAAAGAAAGCATAAAGACGTCGTCAAAGGTGTGGTCGTAGTCCCCAAGGCGCTCCTCGTCATCAGCCAGGTCGCCGATGCCACCGCCGACGGTCAGCTCACGGCTGAGTAACAGGTGCAGGAATTCGAAATCGAGCTGTTTGAGCAGGGCGTGGATGCTCGGCTCGCCACCTTCCATGAAATAGGCCAGCCAGTGGCACGCCTTATCCTCGGAGAAGCTGTAGCCGTCCCACAACTCCATGTCCAAAATGAAGACCCGCTGTTCAGCGGAGGAATGCTGCAACAGCTCGAGCGTATCGGCCTCCCCTACTTCCTTCACCAGCCAAAAAAACTCCTGGGGATCCAGTGCCTGGATGAGCCGTTTGGCATCCGCATCTTCTAGCATCAGGTCCAGGCGCTGTTTCGCACCGACCGTCTTCAGGTAGCTGTTCTTCTCGGCAAGAGTGAGAGCCGCGAAACGCTTGTGAGAGAGTTCTTCTGTTACTGCAACGTCTTTTCCTGCTTTGGCCAAAATTTCACCTCGTGTAGTTTACCTGCGCATGCTGCTGTAATGAGTGGTCTTAATTTTTCAACTGATTAGCGCCAATTTCCCGCTCGTAAAGAATCCCCTTGGGCAAACACTGGCCCGGAGCCTTTCCCCATCCCCCTCCTGTCCTCCCCCTTGAAGGGGGAGGGACGCACTGGCGGAAGATCAAAGCTAATCAGGATTATTATGGAAACCCTGTGAGCTGTGAGCTGTGAGCTGTGAGCTGTGAGCTATGAGCTATGAGCTATGAGCTATGAGCTATGAGGAGACAAGGTAATAAGCCGGTCTCTCCGTGTCAATTGCGGAGAGGATTATTCTTCCTTCTGGCGGCGCAGAGCTTTCTTGTAGCCACAACTGCGGTGCAACCACTTAAGGTCCTTGACCAGCTCCGGAGTCAGCTGAACGCAGTCCGGGCAGATCTTGAAACGCTTTTCGTAGATCTTGCACTGCCTGGTGTCGATATCGAGATAGCGGCAAGGTGTCGAGGTGAAAAAGATGCGCCCGTCTTCGTCCTCTATCTTCTCAAAGCAGCAGAGGCCACACTGCTCGCAGATGGCCTCCCATTGTTCCTTATCCAATTCTTCGAATGCCATGCAATCTCCGCTTGATGGGCTGCTGTGCCTAAGGCACCTGAAGCCCTACTTCCCCTCATCCACCGGAACCTCGAAGGCGCCGTTGCTTCCCTGGAAGCGGACCCGGTCCTGGCGAATTTCCAAGATCTTGTAACCGTCTACGGTGGCGCCTTGCAGAACCCCGCGACCGTTCACCACGGCGAAACTCGACTCGCCATTGCCCTGCCAGGCAACTCCCGAAACCTTCAGTTCGGCATGACCGGATACGGCAGCCGGTGCTTGAGCGGCGGCCACCGGTGCGGCCGAGGGCGCAACCGGTACTGCCTGCACCGCCGCTGGTTGCTGGACGGCCGCTTGCTGATGTTTCTGTACCGAGGTCTTGGTGCCCTGCCCTCCCTTGATAGCACCTGGTACGGCAGCAACCGCCTTGCCGGCCGGTGCAGCGCTACCAGCGGCTTTGACCGGTGCAGCGGCTACAGGAGCTGCAGCACTGTTGCCAGTAACGGGAACCGGAGAAACGACTGGAGCCGCGACTACCGGCGCGGGAGCGGCCGGTGCGGTACCTGCGGGAGCAGACGCCGGGGAAGCTGGGCTGGCGGCCGGTGCCGGTGCAGACACTGCAGGTGGCGTCGGGACCGAGGCGGTCTGCGGAGCGCTGTGCCGGCTGAAGCCGCCCATCGCTACAAAGGTGAGTAGCGCAGCAACCGCGGCTCCACCGATAACCGCACTGGGCAGGATCCAGACCGGCCGAGCTCGCCGGGCGCGGATCATGTCGTGCTCGGCAGCTATCCGTTTCCCGCTGTTACTTTCTTCAGCTTTTTCGAGAGCCTTCAGTATCGAACTCATAGCACTCCTTTAACGAGCGATCGGGCTTTGCGAAAAGTCATCAGGGAATTTCGGGATAACGGGCAGGTAGGGGCGAATGATCATTCGCTCCTACCACGTCAATACCCCCTGGACCGATGGTACCCCTACAGCCAGTTCTGCATCCCGGGTGCCCTGAAGAACCTTTGCAAAGGGAAGACTGTTTTTACCGCCAAAAGCCGAGCAGGCGTCCCACCACTCCTCGTGCGTTCGCTAACGCACCTCGCCCCCTGATCTCGCTGATGGCCTGGGCTGCCATTTTCCCCGTGATAACCCGGTCTTCTTCGGTGAAACCGATCAAGAGCGCGCGGTCGCAGGCGATGTTGACCAGGCGGGGGACGCCGCCGGAGAAGCGGAATATCCGTTTCAGCGCCCCCTTGGTGAACTCCGCGGCCCGGAAGCGCCCCGCCAACTCCATCCGGTGGTCGATGTAGCGGCACATGCTTTCGAATTCCATGGGGAGCAGGTGGTAGCGCACGGTGATGCGTTGGTTCAGCTGGCGCAGCTCTTCGCGAGCCAGCACGGCCAGCAGCTCCGGCTGCCCGGCGAGAACGATCTGGATCAGTTTGTCCGTCTCGGTCTCCAGGTTCGAGATGAGCCGGATCTGCTCCAGCACCTCCGGGGCCAGGTTCTGGGCCTCGTCCATGACCAGCACCACGCTGCGCCCGGCAGCTTTTTGCTCCAACAGGAAGCTGTTCAGCACCTGCAAAAGTTCCGCCCGGCTGCCGCTTTCCCAGGGGAGGCCGAACTCCTTGTTGATGCTCGCCAAAAGCTCCAGCGAGGAAAGGCACGGATTGAAGATGAGCGCGGTGCGGTGCCCCTCGGAGTCGAGCCTGCTCAGAAAGGTGCGCAAAAGCGTGGTCTTTCCGGTACCCACTTCGCCGGTCAACTCGATGAAACCTGCCCGGTTCTCGACCGCGTAGATCAGATGGGCAAAGGCCTCCCGATGCTGGACGCTCATGAAGAGGAAGCGGGGGTTCGGCGTTATGGTGAAGGGGCTTTCCCTGAATCCGTAAAAGGTACAGTACATGGTGGGCACGGTCCTTGGGCGGGGCTATTACCATCCGAGCGGTGAACTATAGCGCGAATCTGCCGGGAAATAAAGGAGAAAGGACGATTCACCGGGTCGCAGACAACCGACAGAGCGGTCAGGAGAGGATGGCGAGTTCCGTCATCTTCTGAAGGATGCACTCCACGGCGGGAGTGAGATCGTTCATGGTCACCAGCCCCAGGTCGGTCTGCTCGGGGAGTTCCTCCTCGCACGAGGAAATATGGACGGTGAGGACCGGGTGGGGGTGCACCAGGGTACGGATGATCTGGTGCTCGGAGACGCTGAAGGTATTGGTGGTGGAAACCACGATGAGTCCGGCGCGCAGCAGCACCTGGGCCACCTCGCCGAAGCGGCGCACCATCTCCGCGCCGTTCCAGTCGCTCAGGTCGCTGCACAGCCCCATCTGCAGGTTCTTGCCATCCAGGAGGTACACCTGGCGGCCGTCGCTGAACAGACGCCGCTCCAGCAGCCGGGCCAGCCGGGCCTTGCCGCTGCCGCGCTCCCCGGTAAAGAGGATGATCCCCGGGTGGTGGCCGTTTCGTTCGCCGCGCTCGGCAAGCCCCACCTCCCCTGCGCGCCACTGCAGGTCCCGCAGCCGTGCCTCGCGCCGGAAGGGTTCCTGGGCATCCTTGAGCGGTTCCATCACGATGCCGCCGCCCCAGATGTCGCAGCCGTCCACGATGACGAAACGCCCGGTGACGTCGATATCGGCAAAACGGTCCAAGGCAAGGGGCTTGCGGGTTTTGATCACCACCTGGGCCACGTCGTTTTTTTCCAGGTGCTCGCTGCGCGTGATCCGGGCCAGGCTCACCGCATCGGTTACCGAGAGGATCTCCTCAAGCTCCATCTCCACCTCTGCCGTGGTGAGCCGCAGCCGATAGGTGGAGCCGCGTCGGAGAGGGTTACTGCCCATCCAGAAGACGTTGGCCCGAAACCGGGTACAGACTTCCGGTGGTGTCTCCTGGCGGGAGACGATCTCACCGCGTTCGATGAAGATCTGTTCGTTTAGGGTAAAGCCGGTGCAGCGGCCGGCGCCGGCCGTTTGTGGCGGCTCGGCGTTGAAGGCTTCGATGCTGCGCACCACCGAACTCTTGTTGGAGGGCGAAAAGACCACGGTATCGCCCACACGCAGTTCGCCGGTTTCCACCCGTCCGGCAATGATGCGTCGTGCGTCGAACTTGTAGACGTCCTGCACGGGGAAACGCAGGGGTTGATCGCTACGGACTGGCAGCTTGCCGAAGGCAGCCAGGCTCTCGAGAAGCGTCGGTCCGTGGTACCAGGGCATCGCGGAGCTGGCGCAGGCGACGTTGTCCCCCTCTCGGGCACTGGCCGGGATGATGTGGGCAGGCTCCAGGTGCAATTCCCGGAGAAAGCGCTGGTATGACCTGGCGATTTCCTCGAAGGCGGCCTGCCGGTACTGGACCAGGTCCATCTTGTTGACGACCACCGTCAACTGCCGGATGCCCAAGAGGCTCAACAGGTAACCGTGGCGCCGGGACTGTTCCTGAACACCTTCCAGGGCATCGATGATAAGGACGGCAGCCTCGGCCCGGGCGGCTCCCGAGACCATATTCTTCAGGAACTCCTTGTGCCCCGGGGCGTCCAGGATCAGGTACTGGCGGTTATGCCACCTGAAGAAGGTACGCGCTGTGTCGATGGTAATCCCCTGCTCCTGTTCCTCGAGAAAGGCATCGAAGAGAAAGGCGTACTCGAAGGGTTTCCCCTGCCGGATGCAGATCTGGCGCACCTTTTCCAGGTGCCCGTCCGGCAGCGACCCGGTGTCGGCGTAGAGTCGGCCAAGAAGCGTGGATTTGCCGTGGTCCACGTGCCCGACGAACACCACCTGCAGACGCTCGCTCGCCTCCGTCACGCGGCCACCCCGGGGAGCGCCAAACTGCGCTTGCGCCAGCAGGCGGAGTGCTGCCTCAAGTGGGAGATGATCCGCGCGACGCACTCTTCAACCCCGTGAAGACCGGTGTTGATGGTGATTTCTGGAGCGAGCGGTGCTTCGTAGGGGCTGTCGATGCCGGTGAATTGGGGGAGCTCCCCGGCGCGGGCCTTGCGGTAGAGCCCTTTGGGATCGCGCTGTTCGCAGATCTCCAGCGGGCAGTCGAGGAAGATTTCGATGAAATCGTCGTTTCCGAAGAGTGCGCGGACCCGGTCACGGTCTTCGCGATAGGGAGAGATGAGTGCGGTGAGGACGACGACCCCGGCATCGACGAACAGGCGGGAGACCTCGCCGACGCGCCTGATGTTCTCGCGCCGGTCAGCCTCGGAGAACCCCAGGTCGCCGTTGAGGCCATGGCGCACGTTGTCGCCGTCTAACAGGTAGGTGTACCACCCCTGCTGGAAGAGTTGCTCCTCGACCAGGTGGGCCAGGGTCGATTTTCCCGAGCCGGAGAGCCCGGTGAACCAAAGTACCAGGGAGCCGTGACCGTTGCGGCGTTGGTAATCTTCCCGGGTGAGCTGGCGCTCGTGCCACGTCACATTGCTGCTGCGGGTCTCCATGATCCCCTCCCCTGCCTAATCTGTTTGCGATGACAGCAAACAGCAGGACACAGATTAGCCAAAGCTAACAATATAGCCAAGGATCCGGGAAAATAAAGAGGAGGAGTCAATAAAAGTGACAGCGGGAAAGCAGGAGGAGTATCTGAAAAGAGCAGGTACCTTGATTGTGTGAATGGGCGGCAATCCCAGATAAAGCCGCCGCCGGTTCAATACCTATAACGCAGTTCGGCACGCAGCAGTTGATTGCTGCGGAAGACACCGGAGCGGAGTTCGAAGTTGTCGATCCACTCCCGGCCGTACATGACGAGCGCACTCAACTCGCCTTTGACCGGAAAACTCCAGAAGCCGCGCACGGCGTACTTCCGCTCGACCGCCTGCACCACCCCGTTGGGATCGAAGCTGCCACTAGGGTTGACGGTGATCCGACCGTAATCGCCGCGCGAGGTGCGGAAGGCTTCCAGTGCCAGGTTATTGCGGACCGAGAACCAGTGGCTGTAACGCAGGAAGAATTCCTGGGTACCGCCACCCTGGGAATGGCCGATAGGGAGGTTGTAGCGCAGGTAGCCTTCGGGGAAGGTGGAATTGGTGTAGAGAATCTGGTTGCCGCGCAGATACTCGAAGCGCAGGTCGTCCTTGCCGCTGGCGGAAAGCCTGGGGATGTAAAAGCCGGCGAGGTAGCTCTCGACGATGGGCCAGAAGGCGGCGGAATCTTCACCGGAGTACTCGCCGTAGATCTCGGCGTTGCGCAGCCAGGGAATCCGGTAGCGCAGGTCGATGCCGGCCACCGAGTTCGAGTTGTCCGAGCTGGTCCCGCCGACCAGGCCGCGCAGCGTATCGGCCGGACCATTGGGGACACCGGGACCGCCGGCCTGGCGTCCCAGGTTGATGCCGAACTCGAAGTTCTCGGTCGGTTTCATGGAGAGCTTGAAGCCGATGAAAAAGGGCTGGCGACGGGCCGTTCCGGTGGTCGTCTTCTCGAAACGGGAGAAGATCAGGTCGTACTTGAGATCCCACAGGTAGCGGGTCTTGACCGGCTCGGGGCTGGAGAGCTTCACCTCATCAAAATTTTTTGCGTTGTTGGTGAGGGTAAGGGTGCCGCGGTAGCCGGGTCCGAGCCAGTTCTCGTCGCGCCCCAACTCCAGCTCCAGCCCCTTGCCGCCCAGCTTCAGGTACCCCTTGTTGAGCCTCAGGCGCGTGTCGTCGTCCTTCTCGGACCAAAGGAGCATCGGCTCGACCAGCAGTGCGGTCTGGGCACCGTAGTACGCCTCGCCGCTCGCGCGCAGGTCGAGATTGCTCCCCGAGTGGTAGATCACCCCTTCGTTGTTCTCGAAGAGCGGTGTTCCCTCGCTGCCGCGCTGCTGCGTCGGGGAGGGATACGGAGTCGGTGGCCTGAGTCCCGAGCCGATGCCGAAGACACCCTCGTTGCCGGGGTCGTTGACGGCGCGGAAGAAACTGCGCGGCTGGCCGTCCAGGTAGACGTAGCGCAGCTTGGCGGTGCCCATGGCGGTATCGAAGCGGGGGGCCTGCTGCTCATTGGCGTACAGCTCGGCCTCGCGGGGCAGGAGTTCCCGCAAACGGAGCACGAGTTCTCCCGCTAGTTCGGGGTAAGTCCCGGAGGCGAGGTTGGCCTCGGCCTCCTTCAAGAGCCTGGCAGCCTCGCTGCGTGAAAAAGGGCGGATACCGCGGAAATCGGAGGTTATCAAACCGTAGCCGGAGAGTTTTTCCAGGTAGAGGTAGATCGGGCTGTCCAGGGGGACGTTGGGAGAAGAAAGCGCGAAGGCACTGCCGGCAAATAAGAGGCAAAAAATTGCGATGATGGCGAGGCGAAGCGTCAGAGTCATAGGTATCCAGGGCAGAGCAGGGATAGTTTACGCTGGGTACTTCTTATATAACAACCTCCCATTTTTTAACAGGGATATATGGGATGTAATCAACCTGCAGGCCTCATGCTTGCTCTTTCGGGGTGGCAACCCGCAGGTTCCTAACGAAAGCGGGTTTCTGTGGCGGGAAGAGGTCCGGGCGCACCCGCTGGAAGGCTGGCGGCGGTGCCACGTCGAACTCGTAGCGCGGCGCGAACTCGGGCACGATCGCCTTGAGCGCATCCACCAGCGCGGCGATGTTCCCACCGCGTGCTATCGCAAAGAGTTCCTCCAGGCACTGGCTCACCTGCTTCAACTCGGTCTCCACCGGTGCCATCACCCGGATCTTGCGGTGGGTGGTCGGCCGCATCCCCTCGCCGTTGATCAGTAGCTCCTCGAAGAGCTTCTCCCCGGGCTTGAGACCCGTGAAGGTGATGTCGATGTCCTTGTAGGGAACAAGGCCTGAGAGACGGATCAGCTCCTCGGCCAAGGCGAGGATGCGCACGGGCTCTCCCATGTCCAGCACGAAGATCTCGCCCCCCTTGCCGATGCAGCCGGCCTGCAGGACGAGTTGGGACGCCTCGGGGATGGTCATGAAGTAGCGCACCACGTTACGATCGGTGACGGTGACCGGACCACCGGACCTGATCTGCTCCTTGAAGAGCGGAATCACACTACCGTTGGATCCCAGGACATTACCGAAACGCACCGTGGTGAATTTGGTCTTGCTGACCGCCGCCAGCCCCTGAACGTAGACCTCGGCGCTGCGCTTGGTGGCACCCATGATGTTGGTGGGGTTCACGGCCTTGTCGGTGGAGACCATCACGAAGTTGCGCACCCGGTATCTGTGGGCCGCATCGGCCACCACCTTGCTCCCGAGTACGTTGTTCAGGACGGCCTCCGTCGGGTTGTACTCCATCATGGCGACATGTTTGTACGCCGCGGCGTGAAAGACCACCTCGGGGAAAAAATCGTCGAACAGGGTCTCCACCTTCTCCTGGTTCTTCACGTCCCCCACCACCGGAATGATGCGCAGGTCTGGGTAGCTCGCCGCCAGCTCCTTCTCGATATAGAACAGCGGAGTCTCGGCATGATCGAAGAGGATCAGCTTCGCCGGCTTGAAGAGCGCCACCTGGCGGCAGATCTCGGAGCCGATGCTCCCTGCCGCTCCGGTTACCAGCACCTTCTTGTCGGTGAGGTAGTTGCGAATGGCGCTTTGATCCAGGACGACCGGCTCACGCCCCAAAAGATCCTCGATCTCCACGTCCTTGATCTGGGATACCGACACCTTGCCGTCGATGATCGCGGTAATGGCCGGCAGGGTCTTGAACCGGGCCCGGGCCCGTTGGCAGCTCGCGATAACCCGACGCATCAGGGCTCCGTCGCCCGAGGGGATGGCGAAGATCACCTCCTCGACCCGGTGGATCCGCACCAGGGCGCGCAACCGGTTGGTGCCCCCCAGTACCCGCACACCGGAGAGACGCAGCCCTCGCTTGGCGGGATCGTCGTCGACGAAACCGACGACGTTGTAGGGGGAGCTGGTCTGCTTGCGGATCTCGCGCAGCAGCAGGTTGCCGGCATCCCCTGCCCCGATGATGAGGGTGCGCTTCCCTTTGCGCAGCGAGGGGATCACCCGGGTCTCGCGGTAGATGCGCCAGACCAGACGGCTGCCGGCCACCGCGGCAAAAAGCAGGAACCAATCGAGGAAATAGATGGAACGCGGCAGGGCGAACGGTCCGCGCAGGAGCACCAGCAGGAAACTGGCCGCCAGCGACGACACCGTCACCACCTTGAAGATCTGGTAACCGTCCTGCAGCGAGGCGTAGCGCCAGATGCTGCGGTACATGCCTGAGGCGATAAAGAGTGCCGGTTTGACCAGCAACACGACCGCAAGCCCCTGGGCGAGACTATGCAGCTGCTCGGGGGGAATAGCGAAATCGAAGCGCAACAGGAATGCCCCTGCCAGCGCCACCGCCATCAACGCGATATCCAGGATAAAGACCAGGAACCTTCTGGCATGAAACATAGGAATCCCCCACCAGCACCGTCTTAATTTATGAGTTTATTTGTGTGTGTTTTTTAATTTGTCAAATATAACATTCACAACTGAATTAGCAACTTGTCTTGCTGACTCCTCCACGACGTGGCCCACCGGCCGAGAAGGTGCAAATGTCAATACTTATAAGGGCTTGAAAGCAGGAGTGAGATCAGCGGAGCAGCTAAGAGGAGGGAAAATCACCCACCATCGATGAAGGGCGAATCTTGAGACACGGCGAGTACACGCAATGAGACAACGGAGGAGTAGCTCAATCATTAGAACTTAGGGTATGACAGAGAGTACGGACGAGGGATCGACCGGAAACCTCGCAGCCCGAGGATACCTAAGGTCAGTGCTGTACCCCTTCGCGACGCAGCACCTTCACGAAGGTGAGCACCAGCACGTAGAGATCGAAGAGCGGGGTCCGGTGCTGGAGGTAGTAGGTGTCGAAGTCGACCTTGATCGGAATGGGGAGCTCGTCGCGGCCGTTTATCTGCGCCCAGCCGGTGAGCCCGGGGGTGAGCCGGTGCACCCCGCGCTCGGTGCGTAGCGCGATCAGGTCGTCCTGGTTGTAGAGAGCCGGCCGTGGTCCTACGAAGCTCATGTCCCCCTTGAGGATGCTGTAGAGTTGGGGGAGTTCATCGAGGCTCGTCTTGCGCAGGAACTTACCGACCGGCGTCAGGTAGCGTTCGGGGTTGTCGAGCAGATGGGTCGCCACCGCGGGGGTATCGGTGCGCATGGTGCGGAACTTGGGCATCCGGTAGAGCACGTTGTGCCGCCCCACCCGCTGCGACCAGTAGAGGACCGGCCCGGGCGAGGTGATTCTCACCAAGAGCGCCACCGCGGGCAAGACGGGAAGACAGAACGGCAGCGCCACCAGGGCGAGCGCCAGGTCGAACAGTCGTTTCATGGCTCCTCCTTGCGCGCCTCGCGGTACCAGCGGGCCGTGGCCTGCAGGGCGTCGGCAACCGTCACGGGTGGCCGCCAGCCGAGGCGCTCCCTGATGAGGGTACTGTCGACGGCCAACGAACCGGTGAGGCGCTGCAGCGCCGCTCCCTTGCCGGTGAGCCGGCCAGCCAACCGCAAGAGCGTCTTGGGAAAGGGAACAAGCCGGACCGGCACCCCGAGGGAATCTGCCGCCCGGCGCAACAGCTGCGGCGTGGAGAGATCCTCGCCGTCGCTCACCAGGAACGTGCCGCCGGCGGCCTTCGGGTGGCGCAGGCATACCAAAAGCGCGTCCACTAGGTTGTCGAGGTAAATCAGGCTGCGCCGGTTCTCGATCCCTGAAAATGGGAGCGGGAAGCCGCACTCGAGAGCCCGGAACATCCGGTAGAAGTTGGCCCGCACGCCGGGTCCGTAGACAAGCGGTGGCCGCAGCACCACCACCTCGAGCCCGGTCTCCGCCGCCACCCGTGACAAGGCCTGTTCAGCCTCCCATTTGCTGACCCCGTAGGGGTCGAGCGGCGCGGGTGACGTCAGTTCGCGGTACGGGTCCGCCCCACCCTCTCCGTGCACCTTCACCGAGCTCGCAAAGACCAGGCGACGTACCCCGGCGCGAGCGGCTTCCCGTGCCAGCCGCTCGGTCCCTTGCAGGTTCACCTCCCGGTATGCCGTCAGCGGGTCGGCTGCCGCATCCTTCAGCTGGTGTACCCGCGCCGCCAGGTGCACGACCGCCTCAACCCCGGAAAGCGCCTCGCTCCACGGCGTATCCGGTCCCAGCGGGGGGAGCGTTACCGGCTGCACCCCGGCGGGGAGCTGGGTGTTTCCCCCCTCGCGCAGGGCAGCCCGGACCCGGTACCCCTCGGCGAGCAGTCTCCTGCACAGGGCCCGCCCCACAAATCCCGTAGCGCCGGTGACCAGGATCACATTGCACGGAGCCGCCCCCGGGGAAGGTTCTGCCTGCGTCACCGTCCGGCCCTGCCTCTGTTTTTTTGGGGACCGACCGCGTTTCATAGCAAACCTCTGTACACGGCCAACGTCTCCGCGAGGACCTTTTCCACCGAGAACTCCTGCTCGGCGAGTGCCCGTCCCCGGTGGGCCATGGAGCGGCGCAACTCGTCCTCCCTCGCCAACCGCTCGATTGCCTCGGCCAAGGCCCTGCCGTCACGCACCGGGACCACGAGGCCGGTCAGGCCATGCTGCACGATCTCCCGGCAGCCGGGAACGTCACTGGTGACGATGGCGCGCCCGCAGGCTGCTGCCTCGATGAGCACCTTGGGGAGCCCTTCTCGATAGGAGGGTAGGCAGACGATGTGAGCCTGGGCGAAGACGTCGGCGATCTCGCTGGAATGCCCGAGCCACTGCACCACCCCCTCCCGGTGCCACTGGGTGAGCTGGTCTACCGGGACGCTGGCGCGGTTGCCGGGGTCGTGGTCCCCGATCAAGAGGCACTGCACTGGAACGCTGCGGCGTTTGAGCTCCCGCGCCGCTTCGACGAAGTCCCCTACCCCCTTGTCCCAGAGCATCCGGGAAACCAGGACGGCCCGGATCTCACCCGGAGGTTCGGGCGCGGGGCAGAACTCGGCCAGATCGACCCCCGAGCCGCGGATCACCACCACCTCTTCGGGCGGGACCACCTTCGCGTCGATGAAGAGGCGCGGGTCGTCGTGGTTCTGCATGATGAGCCGGTGCCGGCGTTGCCGGAACGCGAGGCGCAGTCCGGCCATGATCAGCGTGCGCAAGAGGCGGGCCCGCCCGTGCCGGGCGATGAAAACGAAACCCAGGCCGGTAAGCGCGTTCACCACCGCATGAGTCCGCGCCAGTCGCGCACCGAGGCTTCCGTAGAAGACCGCCTTGAGCGCCACGTTGTGCAGGATGGCAGGCTGGAGCCGGCCTAGCAGTCGGTAGATCCGCCAAAAGGTGGCGAGCTCCTGGACCGGATGCACCCCGCTTCTGGTCATGGGGATTTCGTGGAAGACGAATCCCTCTGCCTCGAGCCTCGCCACGGCCGGCGAGCGCGGTCCGGCAACGTGGACCCGGTAGCCGGCATTTTGGGCGGCGCGGGCCAGCGGCAGCCGGTGCGAGAGGAAGAACTCCAGCTGGTTCACGAAGTAGAGGACGGTATGGGCCGCGGCGCTCACCGGTGCAGCTCCGCAGCCTCTGGCGCACTCGCCCCCTGCGCCTCCAGCCAGGCCTGGAACATGAGGACGTTCCAGAGGGGATACTGCCAGTCGTAGCCTCCCGAAAGGTGCTCGCGCCACTTGGACTCGATCGGGGCCGGATTCAGGTACCCTTCGTGCTCCAGGCGGCGCGCGTTCAATAGCTCCTCGGCCCAGGGGCGCAAGGGCCCCCTGAGCCAGTGTTCCAGCGGGACGGCGAAACCGGCCTTCGGGCGCTCGACGAGTTCCCTCGGGACGTAGCGGTAGAGCACCTGGCGCAAGAGCCACTTTCCCTGGGCGCCGCGCAGTTTCAGGGAGAGCGGCAGCTGCCAGGCGAACTCGACCACTCGGTGGTCAAGAAACGGCGTACGCGACTCGAGCCCGGCCCCCATGCTGGCCCGGTCCACCTTGACCAGGATGTCCCCCGGCAGGTAGCTGAGCGCGTCGAGGTACATCATCTGCTCGGCCAGGGAGCCGCGAGAGAGGCCGGCGCGGGGATCGTCGACGAGAGCAGCATGCTCGTCCCCCCCTTGGACCAGCCCGCTTGGATCGTGCCAATGCGAGACCAGGCGGCGGTACATCCCCAGGGGATCGTCCGCGTCGAGGACCGACGCCAGCTTGTGCAGTTTCCCCCCCGGGTTGGTCTGCCTCAGGCGCTCAGGAAGCGTCGCCCCCAGCTGCGTAAAGAGCCGGTCCCAGGCAGCGGGGCTCAACGAGGTCGCCAGGCGGGCGGCCAGCCGGCGCAGCGGCTTGGGGAACAGGGCGATGCGGTCCCAGATCGCCTCGACCCAGAGATAGCGGTTGTAGCCACCGAAGAGTTCGTCGCCACCGTCCCCGGAGAGGCTCACCGTGACGTGACGCCTGGTGAGCCGGGACAAGAGGTGCGTGGGGATCTGAGAGGCATCGGCAAAGGGCTCGTCGTAGAGTTCGGGGAGTCGGGGGATCAGCTCCAGGGCGTCGCGCGAGGTAACCATAAGCTCGTTGTGCCGGGTCCCCAGGTGTCGAGCCACCTCGCTCGCGTAGGCGGCCTCGTTGTACCCTTGGTCTTCGAACCCGATGGTGAAGGTGCGCACCGGGCTACCCGACTGGGCCTGCATGAGTGCCACCACCGTCGAGGAGTCGACGCCGCCGGAAAGAAAGGCCCCCAACGGTACGTCGGCCACCATCTGCTGCCGCACGGCCCGGCGCAGCAGGGTATCCAGACGCTCAACCGCCTGCTCAGTGCTGCCGCGGAAAAGATTACGCGATCCAGCTTCGACGACCTGGAGAAGCGACCAGTAGGGGTGCGGTTCGGGGATTTGGCGCGTGGCATCCGGGCGGCAGTCCAGCACCAGGAGGTTTCCCGGCACGAGGGAGTGGATGTCGGAGTAGATGGACTGCGGAGCCGGCAGATAGCCAAAGCGCAGGAAGGCGCTGAGGGAGCTGCGGGAGACCTCCCCCTGCCAGGCCGGGTGCGCCCGCAGGGCCTTCAGCTGGGAACCGAACAGGAAGTGCTCACCCTGAAAGCCGTAGTAAAGCGGCTTCTCGCCCAGCCGGTCGCGTCCCAGGTAGAGTCGGCGCTCGCGGCGGTCCCAGAGGGCGAAGGCGAACATGCCGACCGCCTTGGCGAGGGTCCGGGTGACACCCCAGACCGCGAAGCCCGCCAGCAGCACCTCGGTGTCCGAATGCCCACGCCACCGGGAATCGCCCGTAGCCGGGACCACCTCGAGCTCCCGGCGCAGCTCGGCAAAATTGTAGATCTCGCCGTTGAAGGTGATCACGTAGCGGCCGCAGGCCGAATGCATCGGCTGGTGCCCCTCCTGGGAGAGGTCGAGGATGGCGAGCCTCGTGTGCCCCAGCGCGACCCCGGCCTCGGCATCGCACCAGTGGCCGCGGCCGTCCGGCCCGCGCTCCTCGAGGGTGCCCACCATGGCCGCGACCCTACGGATAAGCTCTGCCGGTGCAGAGGAACGGCTGAAATCGAGACATCCGGCAATACCGCACATACGCTCACCATACCGGTTGGGGCCCCTATGGGGGGCGGAATCGGGGAGGATGGAGTTGGACTGCCACATCAGTGAGGGAAAGCTGTTTCTGCCAGGTACGGCGTGGACTACGGTTACGACGAGAGGTCGGGGGATGGACCGGGTGACGCTCCCGCGTCGGGGCCCGCCAGGTACGCCGCTCGGGCGGAGGCGGATTGCAGCCGGGCGTGCGGAACCTTCCTGCGCCGGGCGAGGTACATGAGGAGCCCCAGCAAAAGCGGCAACACCTGGAGCTTGTAGCGCACCCCGACGCCGAAATTGGCCGAGGATACGATGCCATTCAAGAGGGCCCAGATCACCAGGAAGAGCAGGCACCACTGCACCAGCGGCTCCTTGAGGTCCCGCAGGCGGCTGCGCTTCAGGGAGAGGAGCAAAAGGCCGAGGAGAAGCGCGCTCTCCAGACCGGCCAGCAGGCCAAACGGGTTCATGATCTCCCCCGGCAAGGGACGAAACAGCGCAGTGAAGGCCGCCTTGGGAAGAAAGGCGAGTACCGCACGGGGGTTGGTCAGGTCGACATCCAGTTCCTGGGTAGAACCGCCCGCCGTGCTGACGAACCCCTTGGTGGTCGAGTCGGCCACGGTGAGAAGGTCGGTGATCGCCTCGATCTTGAAGCGTTGCAAAAAGGGTCCGGCACTAACCACCAGTGCTGCCGCAACAAATACGGTGAACACGCTTTTGGCGGCGAAGCCGCGCACCCCCCGGAGAACCAGCAGGCACAAGGGGACCAGCATGATGATCCCCAGCCACTGCCGGATGAAGACGGCAGCCGCCACACCAGCGGCAATGGCCACGAGGTAGCGCGCCTGCCGGCGCCGGGTCCACCCCACCACCCCGAAGCTGTAGAGCGCAATTCCCATGAAGACCAGCGGGTCCTTCCCCAGGATCGAAGACCAGAAGAGTATCCCCGGGAAGAAGCAGAGCAGGTAGAAGATCCGACGTTCCTCGCGCCCCAGGAAGAGGACCCCGGCGCGGTAGAAAAAGTAGATCCCGACCAGCCCCAGCATGGCGAAACTCACCTTCATGGCGTGATAGGAATCCGGGATCAAAAGGTTGTGCATGCGGGCCAGGTTGATCAGGTTCGCAGTGCCGTCGGTGAAGCTGTAGGCGGAGAACTGGAAATCCCCCCGCGACTCGTCGAAGTACATGTAGGCGTCAAGACCATACCGGTTCTCGTAGGCCAGCATCGCCCCCAGGGCCACGGCTACCTTGGCGCACCACCCGATGAGCAGCAGCCGCTTGTCCTGCCCGCCGACCGGCCAGAACAGGATGCCGAGACCGAGCACCCCGGCCCAGACGAGCGCCTTCAGGTAGTCCGCGGAGAGTTCGGGCTGGGGGATGTCGTGGCCGCAGCCGCGCACCAGCTCCAGAAATAGCGGCACCGCCAGGACGCACCCCGAAACGAGGAACGCTGCGAGCACCAGGGGAAACGGCACTTCGCGCAGCACGGAAATTGGGGTATGGTCAGGTTTACTCATGACTTAAGGTAACAGTTCAAAGATATGCCTGGATGTCTCTGAGAGAGTTGAGGGACACCAGATCCAGATCGTGGGCAACCGGCAGTCCTTCCACCCGGAAACCGAGCCGGGAGAGGTGGCCGATCAGGTAGAGGAAGCCGTGCTCGCCGGTCTTCTTGCCGTACTTGCCGGGAAGCTCCCGGGGCAACAGGTCGAGCACCGGTGCGGTCCGCATCAGGAAGAGCCCGATGTCCCGCTCGCCCGGCCCCGGTTCCAGTCCGGCCTCCCGGGTCTCGATGACGTCGGTGATGGTCCCCTCTGCGTCACGTCGCACCACGGTGTAGGCGGTATCCACGAGCTTGGTGACCAGGGTGAAGTCGTTGCCGTCCTCCCGGTGCGCCTGGACCAGGGCCCGCACCGTCTCCGGCTGCACCATGGGGATGTCACCCCAGATCAAGAGGAGCTGCCGAGCCTCCGGAAAGGCCGGGGAGTCGCGGAAGCGCAGCACGGCATCCCCCATCCCCAGCGGCTCGGGCTGCAGCACCAGGTGTGCCTTCAGGCCGTGGGCGGACAGACACTCGGCAATCTGGTCCCGCCCCGATGGACTTACCACGACCGTGGGAGAGGGATCGATCTCCCGCATCAGGTTCAGGATGCGCACCAGGATGGGCTCGCCCAGGATCGGAAAGAGCGTTTTCGGGTACGGCAAACCGGCCCGTGACCCGGTTCCCGCCGCAGCTATCAAGACCTTGATATCAGCCATGGAAATCCTTTCCCACTTCGCCCCGTAGCCCACGGGCCACCGCCCGATAGAGCGCCGGCGCCTGCCGCCCGACCAGGTAGGAGAGCGCCTCCCCTACCCCGTTGCGCCAGGCGGTGCGCCCAAGGGCCGCGGCGACCGTGAGCAGGTTGCGCTGCAGGGGGCGGTTCAGGTAGCGTCGGTTGATGACCAGCGTATTTTTCACGTAGTAGTAGATCTTCTGCGCGGTATAGGGTCTGCCGCTCACATCCGGGTGATAGTGACGGGCGCCCAGAACCGAACAGACCTCCCCCGCCTCCCTGAGCCGGAAAAAGTAATCCACCTCCTCGCCGAAGATGAAATAGTCCCGGTTCACGTTTCCCACCCTCCGGATTGCAGCGCAGGAGATAAGGGCTCCGTTGAAAAAGTGGGCGAAGGGATAGGTCTCTCCCTTGGCGTAGCGGGCCAGGTCGTTCACGGTGTAGAGCTTACGCCGGGGTGCGAAGAGCACCGGGAGCCCGGTGCGGTCCAGGACCGGATGGGGAAATACGAAGCGTTCCGGGTCGTCCTCGCGGACCACCAGCGAGGCGGCACAGGCTACCCCGGGGCGCAGCACCTCTTCGAGTCGGGCCAGCGCCTGGCGGTCCGGAAAGCCGTCGTCGTCCATGAGCCAGACGGCGTCGAACCCTTCGTCGAGGGCCACCGAGATCCCCCGGTGCCAGCCGCCGGCCGAGCCGAGGTTCTCTTGGGTGAGGCAGCGCACCCCGCGGATGGCCAGCATCGATTCGGTGCCGTCGGTACTCGCGTTGTTGATGACCAGGGTCTGGTCCGGTCGGCGCGCCTGCAGGTTCAGGTGGTCCAGGCAGCGCTCCAGCAGCGCACGGCGGTTGTGGGTCACCACCACGGTCAGGATTTTCAGGTTTGCGGTTTGGGCCACGTCAGCCTCCGTTGGAAAAGTTCTGAGGGCCGGTGATGTTCACCGTGGTGATTGCGGTGCCCCGCGATCTACCTGCCCGGCCCTCGGCCGCCTCTCCCCGCGGGAGAGGTTGGGCGAATGATTATTCGCCCCTGCACCGTCTCACGGCTGCCACCGGTACCCGGCGGCCGGTGTCTGTTCCGGGGGGAGCCCCAGGATGAAGCTGTAGTCGAAGGGGGGCCTCACATCCACGGCCGTGATCCCGGCCCGTGCGGCCGCCTGCAGTCCCGCGTCGGAGTCCTCGAAGACCAGCGCCCGCCCTGGTGCCACCCCGGTGAGCTGCAGCACCTTGAGATACCCCTCGGGATCGGGCTTGGCGGCAGTCACGTCGTCGGCACAGATAAGCGGGTCGAACCACCTGGAAAACCCGAGCTTTTCAAGTGACTGGGTCACGGTTCCCCGGGACCCGGAACTGTAGAGCGCCAACCGGTAGCGCGGCCGGACCCAGGAGAGAAAATCAGCCACTCCCGGCAGCGGAACCAGCCGCTCTTCGATAAGCCGGCGCACCCGCCACTGTTTCTCGACACTCAACTTCTCAAGCCCCTCGGAATCCAGCCGCACCCCGTTTTGGCGCACCACTTTTTCCATTGCGTCGCGGGTCTTCATCCCGGCGATGGCGGGGTAATCCACCCGGACCCCCAAGGGGGCCAGCACCTGGTTGAAGGCCTGCGCGTGCAGCGGACTCGTGTCGGCCAAGGTGCCGTCGAAATCGAAGATGAGCAGGCTCCGGTCCTGCAGGAGCTGCAAGGCGCCGAGCGCCCCTTCAGCAGAAATCGAGCGCGCCATCGTAGAGTCCCAGTACGGTCTGCACCACCTTGGGTCCGTCATGCTTCCCCAGGTCGGCGGCTGATTCGAAGGTGTCGACGAGGTAGCGCACCGGGAGCTCGCGGAAGGAATCCTCGTCGAAGACCACGTAGGTGTCGTCTGCTTTCAGGTGCGTCTTGTTGACCAGCACCGCGTCGAAAAGCTCCTGCATGGTGTAGCTCCGCTTGTCGGAAAGCCCCAGGTAACGGAAAGCTCCCACCAGGTAATCGGAGGCCTTGTAGGTGGGGGTCTCGTAATCGGCCCCGATGTTGGTGATGAAAATCTTCAGCGCGGTTTTGTTGTCGGCGATGGTCGAAGCAAGCCCGGTGGAGAGGTAGGTCGGATACAGGGAGGAATGCTGGGTCCCCGCCGAGTAGATGATGATGTCGGCGTGCTGCAGGGCGTGCTTCACTCCCTGGGATACCGCCACGAAGCTGTGGTTGCGCGCCAGGTAGTAGCGCTTCTCCTCGAGGCTCAGCATCTCGAAGAAATCCGGGTTGAGGGTCGCGTCCAGAAGGTAGATCCGCTCGATGAGTACGTTGGAGCGGAGTTCCACGATATCGGCCTCGCTGTAGAGCATCTCGCCGTTTTCTCTGAGCGCCACCAGTTTCTTGTCCTCGATGCTGGTGGGGAGCACGGTTCCCTTCAGTTTGAAGAGCCGGTCGATATAGCGCGTGGCGGTCTCGATGTTGCGGTCCATGGCGAGAAAAGCCCCGGCATAGATGCAGTTCATCACCGAGCAGTCCGAGAAGTCGAAGCGCTCGCAGCGCGCCTTCTCGCTCACCTCGAGGCCGCTTAAAAACTCGCGCACGAAGTAGCGCAGGGCGTTCGACACCTTCTGGCTCTCGAAACGGACCCCTGCGAGGAAATCGTTCACCCCCGCTCCGAACTCCTCCAGTTCCTTCATGACCTCGGCACGGGAGACACCGACCGGGTAGCGGTAACGGAACAGGTGCAGGTTGGCCTGGTAGTCGGGATCGTTTTCCGGAAGCATGAGCTCCTGGACCTTGCGGATGTCCGAGGGGCCGAGCATCCCGAAGAAGCGCCGGATCTCCCCGGTGGACTTCCCGTCGTCGTAGGCGTTGACCACCGAGGTGACGTTGAGCCCCTGCTGTTTCAGCAGCGCCGGGATGATTGCCGCCGCCCCGCGCCCTCCGTTGATGACCACCACGTTCAGCATGATTTTCTACTCCTGGACAGGGTGATGTGCCAGTAACTCCCGGTAGACCTCGGTGTAGCGCCGTACCCCCTCTTCGAGGGAAAATTCCCGGCTGCGGGAGCGGATATCGAGCGGCGGTCCTGCCTTGCGGGCGAGCACCGCCTGTAGTGCAGCCAGCAGGGTTTCCTCGTGGAAATCGCTCACCACCGCGGAGCCGTTAACCTCAAGGTCGATGATCTGGTCCAGATCCCCCACGTGGGTGTTTGCGATGACCGGCACGTTGCAGGCGAAGAGCTCGGCAAGCTTCGTCGGTGAGCAGCCGGCCTTGGAGAGACTAGGCCTGATGAACACCACGGAGAGGTCAGCCAGGGCCAGGTAGGCCGGCACCTCGCTGCGATCCGCCGAGACGAACCGGATCCGCTCGAAAGAAATCCCCTGCTCCCGGCAGCCGGCCTCCACGAGCTCGCGCCCGTTGTTGGAGACGAAGAGAAAGCAGGCATCGGGTCTAAGCTTGAGCAGCTGGCGAAACAGCGTGAGCATCTGGTCCAAAAGGTAGTCGGGACCCAGGCTCCCCAGGTAGAGCAGCACGCAGCGCCCCGGTTCCAGGCCGGCCTGGCGGCGCGCTTTCTCGCGGTCCTGCGCCGTCACCCGGGAAAGGTCGAAGTGGTCGAAGTCGGCGCAGCAGGGAATCACCTGGAAGCGCGCCTGGGGTACCGCCTCGGTGGTCAGGTACCAGTCGATGAGCAGCGAACGGGCCCGCGCAGTGAGGCACACTATCTTGTCCGCACAGCGCACCAGGTCCGGCTCGAGCGACTTAATGTAGCGATAGGGAAGTTTGAACCTGCGGGTATCCAGCCGTGTATCGGGCCAGAAGTCCCTGAAATCGAAGACCAGCTTTACTGAGAATTTTTTGATTAAATATTTCCCAATGATAGTAGCAGGGAAGCAACGACAATGCAATATGTGAATCCGTTCATTTTTTATCATCTCAGCAGCTGCGCGGTAAAGACGCACCAGTTCGCCTATGAAAGAGAATAACGAGAAGCGATTGGAGTACCTGACAGTGGTCCAGGAAATCCCGGCGGCCAGAAAGATAGCGTGGTACTGTGCTGACAGTTCCTCCCGCCCCGGCTTCTCGGCACTGAGTACGTGGATCCGGAACCCCTGCCCCGCAAGCCCCAAGAGGTAGGGAGCGATCTGCGAGCGCCCGATGTGGTCGGTGATGCCGTCATGAGTCAGGTACAGCACAGTCATCTTCCCCTCCCCCCTGTTATTACCGCGCCCCTATCCAATATGGATGGAGTAACGGAACCTGCTGCGTCCAGCCAGCCGCTCTTAGTTCATTGTCCAAAGGCCGAGCCGTGCAGGCTACGCGCCTTACGGCGCACCGGGCGAATGATTATTCCCCCTACAAGTGCCTTCGCAGCCTCCGCGCAAGGTAGAACGGAAAAGTTAAAACCTGGAACTTGGAACTTTGCATGCAGTTGTTCGAAGCCTCATGACCGCAGTTCACTGTCAATCGTCAATTGTCAATTATCCATTGTCTTCCAACCACGCCTGGAACATGAGCACCGGCCAGAGTTCGAAGGTCCGGTCGCGGGCGCCGGAGAGGTGCTCCTGCCAGGTACGGCGGATTGGTCCGGGCACCAGCAGCCCGCTGCGCTGCAGCGCCGCCTCGCTGAGCAGGCTCTCTCCCCATTCCTTGAGCGGCCCCTTAAGCCAGAGCCCCACCGGGATGCCGAAGCCGCATTTGGGACGCTCCACCAGGTTGCGCGGCACGTGCTGGTAAAGTACCTGGCGCAAGAGCCACTTCCCTTGTCCCTCGCGCCACTTGAAATGCCGCGGCAGGCGCCAGGAAAGTTCAATCACCTCGGGATCCAGCAGCGGGATCCGGGTCTCCAGGCTCACGGCCATGGCAGCACGGTCCACCTTCACCAGGATGTCGTCCGGCAGGTAGCGCTGAAAATCGAGCAGCATCAGGTGCTCCAGGGTCTCCGGGTGCGCCTCCCAGAGTTCCCGGTTCGCCAGCGGCAGGGCCGGCAGCGCGGCCTGGCCGGTGGCTGCTTCCGCCCAGCGGTCATAGCAGGTCAGCAGCTCGTTCAACTCGGGGACCGAACCGGCGGCCGCCAGGCGGGCCAGGCGCCTGAGGCGGTCCAGGTCCAAGCTCCCCGTAAGACGGCCCAGAGCCCTCTCGGCAAGCGGGAGCGCCTGTTCAATGCCACGAAAGGCTGCACGGCGCAGCGACCCCGGAACGCGCGAAATCCTGCGCCAGTGCCGCTCGATCAGGGCGTAGCGCCGGTAGCCTCCGAAGAGCTCGTCGCCACCGTCGCCGGAAAGCGAGACCGTGACGTGGCGCCGGGCCAGTTGGGCCAGCAAAAAGGTGGGGATCTGCGATGAGTCGGCAAACGGCTCGTCGTAGAACTGCGGCAGCTTGGGGATCACCTCCAGCGCCTCGCGGTCGGTGACGTAGAGTTCGGTATGGTCGGTTCCCAGGTGGCTCGCTACGGCGCGTGCTTGGGCCGCCTCGTCGTACCCCTTTTCGTAAAAGCCGATGGTGAAGGTCTTGACCGGTCGCGGGCTCTGCGCCTGCATGAGGGCCACCACGGTGGATGAATCGATCCCGCCCGAAAGAAAGGCTCCCAGCGGGACATCAGAAACCATCTGCCGCTTGACCGCGCGGGAGAGTGCCGCGCCGAGGGCCTGCCGCGCCTCGAGATCGCCACCGGTAAAAGGCTCGGCACGCTGCAGGTTTTCCAGAAGCGACCAGTAGGGGACGATCCGTTCGCTGCCGCTGCTGCCCCCCGAGCTGAGCGTCAAGAGGCTTCCGGCGGGAAGCTTCGATATCCCCGGGTGGATGCAGTGTGGTGCCGGCAGGTAGGTGTAGCGCAACAGAAGGTGCAGGGAATGTGGGTCCACCCCACCCTTCCAATCCGGGTGCCGGCGCAGCGCCTTCAGCTCCGAGCCGAACAGGAAGCTGCCGCCGCACCAGCCGTAGTAGAGCGGCTTCTCGCCGGCCCGGTCCCGCGCCAGGTACAGGGTGTCGCGCTGCCGGTCCCACAGGGCGAAGGCGAACATCCCGATAAAGCGGGTCAGCGCCGCGGCCACTCCCCACTCCTCGAACGCGGCCAGCATCACCTCGGTGTCCGAGTGCCCGCGGAAGCGGCGCCCCAACTCGCCCAACTCCCGCTGCAACTCCTGAAAGTTGTAGACCTCCCCGTTGAAGGCGAGGACGTAGCGGCCGCTTGCGGCATGCATGGGCTGGTGACCCGCGCTGGAGAGGTCCAGGATCGCCAGGCGCCGGTGCGCCAGCCCCACCCCCTTCTCTGCGTCGTACCAGATCCCGCCGTCGTCCGGTCCCCGGTGCCTGAGCGTCTCGGCCATCGCGCTCAGGGTCTCGCTGAAGCGTCCCATCTTCCCATTAGGAGCCAGATACCCCGCAATGCCGCACATGTGGTCTCCTTGATGGGTCTCCCGGCTACGAGGGGAAGCCCGTCTGGATATTGTTGCCAAGCAACATCTGCTGCGGCCTTGCGCTCCACCCTTTGCGAAGGGGGGACAGAGGGGATTTGCCTTACGGCTGGATGAATATCGAGCTGGCGGCTCTTTCACCCCTGCCCTCTCCCGGAGGGCGAGGGAGAGCTTGCGTACTCCGGGAGCAACAGTTCGAGGTAGCGCTCCGCCGCCTGGTCGATGCCGAAGTCAGCTGCCCGGGCTCGCAGAGGCGCCGGGTCGTGCCGCTCGGATAGTGCCGCCAGGATCGCCTCGGCCAACGCTTCGGGATCCCCCACCGGAACCAACCGCCCGAAACGACCATCGCAGAGGATCTCCCGGGGGCCGCAGGGGCAGTCGGTACTCACCACCGGAGTCCCCGCCTGAAGCGCCTCGATGATCACGGTCGGAAGCCCTTCGCCGCGCGAAGAGAGCACGTGCAGTTCGGCCCGCAGGTAGAACGGCGCGGGGTCGGGGACCTGGCCGTGCCAGAAAACCGCACCGCTTAAGCCAAACTCGGCCGTCAGCGCCTCCAACAGACCCCGGCACTCCCCTTCCCCGAGCACGAGCAGACGCGCGTCGCAACGCTCACGCACCCGGAGCAGCGCCCGCAAGAGGGTCGGATAGTCCTTGATGTCGGTCAGCGTACCCACCGCAAGGAGGCGCCGGTGTTTCCCTTCCCACCACCCCCGCGGGAGTACCGCGTCGGGGAGTGCGGCAGGCACGGCAACGGCAACCGGATTGTAGATGGTCTCGATCAGCTGCGGCGCTACGCCGGCAAGGGATGCCAGGTCGTCTGCGGCACCCCGGGACACCGTGACGGCGCCGCTCGCCCGGGGGAGCGTGAACCGCATGCTCAGGCGAAATGCCAGGCGCCGCAGGGGATTTTCTAAAAGCGGCGAGGTGGACCAGGTGGTGTGTTCCGCTACCACCACCCGGGTCCCCGCTCCCGAGAGAAAGCCCGCCCAGATACCGATCAGGCTCAAGGGCCACATGCAGGCGAGCAACGCCGCCGGACGTCGGCGGCGCAGGTAGGCGATGAGCGGGACCAGGACCTGCCGGATGCGCTGCGCCCCCAGGTCGACCAGGTGTACCCCGGGGTCGAGCCTGTTCAGCAGCGGCCCCTGACAGGACATCAGCACCAGGTCAACCTCGAAGCCCCTAGCCCGATACGCATTCGCCAGGTTCACCGCAACCCGCTCGGCGCCGCCACACCCGAGATCCGGGAGGAGCAGTGCCAGGGGGCGGGCGGGGTCTGCACCACGTCCCGCTCCCATCAGGCAGCTCTCCCGTAACGAAAGCGATAGTACGCGGCAAAGAGCGGCAGGAAGCGGAACTTGAGGTAGTGCTTGAAAAGCGGCTTGACCTGGGCTCCCTTGAAGGCCCACTTCACCAGGTGCGCCTCGTGGGCCAGTCCGTAGCTACCCGCAAAATCGAGAATCGCCTCGGCGTCGGCAAGCGTCCCCTCGCAGAGGTGGCGCAGCCTGCGCTCGGCCGGCAGCAGTGCCACGGTGTCGATGAGCCGCTGACAGGCATCGGGTAAGGTGCGCTGGGCAAGGCGCGCACAGCGGGTGCGCAGGTACTCCTCCGGCCCCACCTCCCGGTGCCGCGAAAGCCCGCCCTCCACCCGGTAGCGCAGCAGACGCCGGTTCACGTAGGCCACGCAACCGCCGACCAGCAGCGCCCGGTACGGGAAGACCCGGTCCTCATGGATCACGCTGGCCAGCACGGGGGGGAAATCGATCACCAGGTTCCGGGTCAGGGCGCAAGTCGCCCCCAGCACCCCCACCCTCCCCTGCGCCATCCTCTCCAGGGTATGAGGGCCCGGGTAGACCTTCTCGCATGGCAGCGGGCTCGGCCGCGAATCGGCGCCGACCGGCTCAAAGTCGGAGTAGAGCACCGCGGGAGGAGATCCCAGGCCGACCCAGCACTCGGCCAGGGCTTGGGTCCGCTCCGGCAGCGCTACATCGTCGCCGGCCGCCACCACGACCAGCTCTCCGAGCGCCTCGTTCACCAGGTCCTGCAGGTGCCCGGTGAGGCCGCGGTTCACGGGAGAACGGCGTACCCGTACCTGGTGCGGCCCCCGGTACTCAGCAGCGAGCTCACGGAGCACCTCGAAGGTCCGGTCGGTGGAGCAGTCGTCCGAGATGATGATCTCCAGCGGGGTGTAGGTCTGGTCGAAGGCCGCCTGCACGGCTTCGCGTACCAGCTGTTCCTGGTTGTAGGCGAGTACCACGAAGGTCACCAAGGGAGACTGGTCCATATCCACATCCTTCACGGGTGTTCGCCCCCGACGGCGCTGGCATCCGGGGAGCGGCGAAATCCAGGTAGTGTCGGCGCACAGGTAGCCGTGAGCAGGGCGAGCTTCGCCAAGGACTTGGGGCGACGGAGAAGCTGGCGTGACAGTGCCCCGCGGTGCACCAGTTGTGCTAGAAAACCAGCGATCTTGGCCCGGGTCGCCGCCGGGCCGAGTGCCGCACGACGCTGGTAGAGCCACCAGGCCTGCCAGATGGCGTTCGCCGTCACTTCCTCAAGCGGAGCCCCGGGCAGTTCACGACAGAAGTCGATGAGCCAGAGCGCCGCATCGAGCGAACTCAACATGCGCGGGTGAACGTTGATGGTCACCGAGGCGGGATTCACCCGGTAGTAGTAGCGGCTCTTGCACGCGCTCACCCGTTGCGCCTGCCTGAACACCAGCCGGGTCAAGAGTTCGTCGGCGGTGTGACAGGATTCCCGGAACTCCCCGTAGGCCTTCAGATACAGCGAGCGGCGCGATACCCCGAAACTGTGGATGCGCCAGTTTCCCAGGGTGAGCAGCAGCGCTTCGTGCCCCGTTACCGGAAAGCGCTCCGGCAGGTTTTCCAGCATGGCCCAGCTGCGCTCTCCGTCGAAGCGCCAGAGTTCCCAGATGCAGATGTCGGCATGCGCCGCCTGGGCGCCTCGGTAGGCATCGGCCAAGGCCCCCGGTTCCAGGAGATCGTCGGTATCCACGAAGGCGACCCATTTCTGGGTGGCGGCATGGACACCGTCGCGGCGCGCCTCGATCGCCCCGCCGTTTATCTCCCGGGCCAGCACCCGGACGTTCGGGTAGCGTAGCCCTAACTCCCGGGCCATCTGTAAGGAGCCGTCGGTCGAACAGTCGTCGACGATGAGGATTTCGGCGGGCGGCGTACCGGCCTCCACGGCACTCAGGCAGGCTTCCAGGTAGCACGCGGCGTTGAAACTGGGGATTATCACCGATACCGGAACGTTGCGCATATGGGGGTACCTTCAGGCCGAACGGGGAAGCAGCCGGAATTTTTCCAGGATCCGGCGCACCCCCAGGTCGGACATTCGCGAGATGAGCCGGAAGCAGACCAGGAAGACCGTCCCGGTCACCAGCAGGCTCAACAGCCAGCCGACCGGCTCGTTATCGTTAAAACTGCAGTTGGCAAAGAGCAGCCCCAGGGTGACCGTGCCGACCAGGGCGAACTGTCGAGTACGCTGGTCCCATGCCCCCCCGAGGCAGCGCCGGGTGAGCCAGAGCATGAGGCTTACGTGGAACAGGTAGAGCAGCACGAAGGCAACCCCGGCGCCGTCGAGGCCCCAGAGCCTGGTGCAGCCGTAGACGAGCCCCACCTGCAGGACATCGACGGCTATCTCGGAACCGAGGTAGCTGCGCCCCTGCCCCTTGGCGAGCAGCACGTAACCGAGGGGCCAGGAGAGCACCCGCCCCAGCATGCTCAGGATGAACCAGCGCAGGAGTTGGGTCGCGCCGGAGAAACTCGCGGAGTAGAAGAGCCTGAGCACCAGGGGGGCGGCGACCAGGAGCAGCGAGAGTGCCGGCAGCGCCAGTAAAAGGGCCACCTGGCACTGTTCGTTCACCATCTCCACGATCCTCTTGTCGTCGTGGGCCGCCGCGCTAAGTCGCGGGTAATAGTCGGTCCCCAGCGCGGAGAGTACGAAGCCGATCAGGATCCCCGAGAGGCTCAGGGCTGCCTGGTAGATGCCGAAACCGGCCATCCCGAAGGCCCGGCTCAAGAGGACCTGGATCAGGTAGGTTGCCGCACTTCCCGCGAGCCCCGCCCCCATGAAGCTCGCCCCGAGCAGCACCAGGCGGCGTGCCTCGCCGCAACTCTCGCGCCAGGGGAGCTCGATCCTGGGAAGCGGCACGCGGCGCGCGTAGTACCAGGAGATGGCCAGGTTCGCCGCGGCGAACAGCAAAAGGCTCGGGACAATCCCGTCGGTCCCCCAGAAGTAGTAACAGGGGAGACTCAGCGCCGTCCCTGCCAGGGAGCCGAGCACGCTGATACGCGCCAGGTCGGCGATGCGCCGGGTTCCCGTTAACAGCGATCCCTGCGCCGCAGCGAGAGACCCGGCCCAAAGGGTAAGGCCCAGGGCCGCGACGGAGCCCGCGTAGCGCGGGGTGCCGAAGCTCACTCGGGAAAGCGGCAGGCTGAAGGCGGCAAGTGCCAGGAAGCCAACGAGTCCGGTGAGCCAGGCCACCCGGCGCAGGGTGATCACGGTGCGGGCAAGTTTCAGCTCATCGTCGCCGGCAGCAGCCTCGGCGACCTGGCGCACCCCGCTGTTGCCGATCCCGAGCCCGGTCAGGGTGCCGACCAGGGTGATCAGCTGGGCAAAGAGGCCCAAGAGGCCGACGCCGCTTGGGCCCAAAAGGAGCGCCACCGCCTTGGTGCGCACCATGCCGATCAGGATGTTGAACAAGGACGCCGCGCCGATCAGCGAGGAGGACTTCAGGATCTCCCTGAAACGCCCGGCAGCCGGCGCCGGGCCGGTGGCAGCCTCCGGAGCAGTCACAGCTGTTTCAGGACCCGGGCCGGGTTCCCCCCCGCCACCACCCGGGCGGGGAGGCTGCGGGTCACCAGGGAGCCGTTGGCTATCACCGAGTCGCGCCCCACGGTAACGCCGCGCAGGATCTTTACGTTGGAGCCGATGAATACGTTGTCCTCCACTACCACGGGGGCCGCCTCGTCGGGGGAACTCACCCGCCGGCGCTCGGGCTCCAGGCCGTGGAAGTTGCTGTCAAAGATCTCCACGAAGGTGCCGATCAGGACGTTTTTGCCGATGGTGATGCTTTTGTGCTCGCTGATGGCGACGAAGTTGTTGTTGATCCAGGTGCCGTCGCCGATGCTGATGCGCGCGTCGGGGTTACGCGCCTCGAGGTAGGCGTAACCGTTGAAGAAGTAGGGAGAGGGGAAGACCCCGATCTTCACCCTCCCCTCGAAACAGACCTCCCCCCGCCCCACCGACTGCAAGGGCTGCAGGAGCTCGGGGAACCCAAGCATCCTGCAGTCCGAGAGCAGGCGGTACTTGAGGATGCGTGGTGCCTGGGCCGCGGCCACCAGCCCTGCCACCAGGCGCGCCCTCAACCTATTCCAGGGCACGCCGCACCTCGGCGACCACGTGGTCCTGGTCGGCCTCGCTCAGGTGCGGTCCCATCGGGAGACTCAGCACCTGGTCCGCCAGTTCCTCCGAGATGGGGAAGTTGCCGCGCTGGTAGCCGAGCGCCGCGTAGGCGGGCTGCAGGTGCGGCGGCACCGGGTAGTGGATCAGGGTGCCGACCCCGGCTTCGGCGAGTTTCTTCTGCAACTGCTCGCGCTTTGCCGTACGCACCACGAACAGGTGCCAGACCGGCTCGGCCCAGGTGGGAACGCTCGGGAGCACGAGCCCGGGCACGCCGGCGAGCTTTTCCAGGTAGCGGCGGGCCAGCTTGCGGCGCCGCTCGTTCCAGTCGTCGAGCTTCGCCAGCTTCACGCGCAGGAGAGCCGCCTGCAGCTCGTCCAGGCGCGAGTTGAAGCCCAGGGATTCGTTGTGGTACTTCACGTGCGAGCCGTAGTTGCGTAGCACCTTGACGCGCCGGGCGAGTTCCGGGTCGTTGGTGGTGACCGCGCCGCCGTCCCCGCAGGCCCCGAGATTCTTGCCGGGGTAGAAACTGAAACCGGCGGCGTCGCCAAGCGAGCCGGCGCGGCGCCCGTGGTAGCGGGCACCGTGGGCCTGGGCGCTGTCCTCGATGACCTTCAGCTTGTGGCGCCTTGCCACGGCGAGGATCGGGTCGATGTCGGTGGTCTGGCCGTAGAGGTGCACCGCCAGGATCGCCTTGGTGCGGGGGGTGATCGCCGCCTCGACACGCGCCGGATCCATGTTGTTGGTGGCCGGGTCGGGCTCCACCGGCACCGGTTTGGCGCCGGTATGGGTGATGGCGAGCCAGCTCGCGATGTAGGTGTTGGTGGGGACCAGCACCTCGTCGCCGGGCCCCAGGTCGAGGGCGCGCAGGATCAGGTGCAGGGCCTCCAGGCCGTTCCCCACACCGACGGCGTGTTCGGTGCCGCAGTAGGCGGCAAACTCCGTCTCGAAGGCCTCCAGTTCATGGCCCATGATGTGGTAGCCGGACTCCATGACTTTCCGGTAGGCGGTGTCGAGTTCGTTTTTGAGTTCTACGTAGGGGCTTTTGAGATCGAGAAAGGGTACGTTCATGGTTGGGTCACCTCGGTGAGGTACTCATCGTAGTCACGGATGTAGTCCTCTGCGTTGTAGATGTCGGAAGCAAGCACGAGTAGTACGGCATCGGGAGAGTACTTGTACTGCACCGCCCAGACCAAAGGCGGGATGTGCAGTCCGGCGCCGGGGGTATCCAGCAGGTATTCCTCGCGGAGCCTGCCGTTGTCCACCAGCACCGAACAGGAGCCCTTGACGCAGACCAAAAACTGGTGCAGTCCGCGGTGGGCGTGTTCGCCGCGTACCTCGCGGCTTTTTACGTCGTAGACCAGGAAATAGCGCTTCGGGGTAAAGGGGAGGTACTGGTCGATCTCGGCGAAGGAGAGGCTGCCGCGCAGGTCGGGGATGATCGGCAGGTGCACGAACTGGACTCCGGGAATCGCCGAGTTCCCGAAGGGTCCGGTGTTGCGCCGGGTGGCGACGGCGTCCTTCTGGCGCGCGGGGATCGCCGAGACGTAACCGGTGATGCGCGCCGGGCTCCCCACCACGATGGCGTTGGGTGGGACGTTGCGGGTCACCACTGCGCCGGCCCCGACCATCGCCTTGCGCCCGATGGTGATCCCCGGCAAGAGCGTCGCGTTGGCACCGATGGAGGCCCCCTGTTGCACCACGGTGCGGGCGAAGCTTTCCGGAAACTGCTTGCTGCGCGGGAAATTGTCGTTGGTGAAGGTGGCGTTGGGGCCGATGAAGACGTCGTCCTCGATGCGGGTGCCGTCCCAGAGCTGCACGCCGCACTTCAGGGTGACCCGGTCCCCCACCACCACGTCGTTTTCCAGGAAGACGTGATCGCAGATGTTGCAGTCCGCGCCCACCTGGGCACCCGGGAGGATGTGGGCGAAGGCCCAGACCCGGGTGTTGGCGCCGATCCGCTCGCTCTCCACCAGCGCCTGCGGATGTGCGAAGTACTGCTTCATGGTTCCTCCGTTTGAAAGGTTCACGCGGGTTGGGTGAAGCTACTTGAAACTCAGCGCCTGATGCTTGAGATGCTGGAGCGCCTCGCGCTCCTCGTGGGGGAGGCGTTCCAGGAACTCGAGTCCCAGGACCAAGAGGACCGAACCGAGAAACGCCACCAGGGTGCTCATCAAAACCAGGACCGAACGCCGGGGCCGGCTGCGCAGGTCCGGTACCACCGCCTCGTCCAGGATCTGCAGGGACGAGGAATCCTTCGCATAGTTCAACTTGGCGAGTTCGTACTGCTTGGAGAGCTGCTCGAAGATCGCCTCCTGCACCTTCAGCTCGCGCAGCTTCCTGGCGTACTCGAGCCCCACCTGTGGGACGCTCCCGATGGCCGGAACCGGTTCTCCACCCGAGCTGCTGCCGGCAGCGCGGGAGAGCTCGGCCCTGAGTCGGTTCACCCCGGCCTGCAGCGCCTGCACATCGGGGCTCGCGTCGGTCTGCGAGTGGCGCAGGACGGCAAGCTGCACCTCCTTGTTGGCGATCTCGGCCTTGAGCCGTACCACCCCGGAGACCGAGGCACCTGCCTGGGCCTCCAGGCGCACGATCTTGCTCTGCTGCGAGAAGTTCTTCAGGTCGTCTTCCGCTCGTTTCAGGTCCTGCTTCACCACCTCGAGCCGCTTCTCCAGAAAGAGCTTCTCCGAACCCGCCTTGGAGATGTTCAGGCGCACCAGGGTCCGCCCCAGCTCGTCGGCGTAGGTGTTGGCGAGCTGGGCGGAGAGCCTTGCCTCCGGCGCTTCGGCGGTGATGGCGATGATGCCGTCTTTCCCCACCTGCGCCTTCACCGAGTGTTCCAGCCGCGCCCAGGCCTGTTTCACCGAACCGACACCGTAGACCCGGGTGAGTCCGAGTCGCTGGATTACCGATTCGCCGACCGAGCGGCTCTTCAGGATCCCCAGGTAGAGTTCGCTGTCGATGCCGCCGCGCCCGGCGCCGGCCAGCATGGCGAGGCCGCCCATCTGGCTCAGCATCGAGCTGATCCCCCCCGTCTCCTTCTGAGGCGGGAGCACCTTCACCGTCGCGCTGTAGACGCTGGGGAGCGTCAGGCTGTAGAGCGCCGAGAGGAGAGCGGTGGCAAGGCAGATCGCCGCGATCAGTTTCTTACGCCTGGTCACCACCCTCAGGTAGCCGAGCACCTGGAGCAGCAGCTTCTCTTCGCCTGGCTGGATCGGCTGTTCGCTCATGACCGGCACCTTAGAACTTGAGCCCGGCGGCCACCAGGACGCCCGCGGTCACCGCTATGTTCCCGAGCACCTGGGCGATGTCCTTGATGTCCCTAAGCCAGGCGGTCTTCTCGTACTGGCGCGGCACGATGACGGTGTCGCCCGAGTCGAGGTGCTTGCGCCAGAACGAGTTGAAGAAGAGGAAGTGCCCGGAGTTCTTGCGGCTTATCACCGATCCGTTCACCTTGACCACGTAGACCTCGCTTAAGTCGGCGTCCCCGGTGGCGCCACCTACCTGGTCCAGGTACCACTCGACGCTCTTCTCCCGCTGGCTCACGATGGAGTTCTGGTTGTAGACGTCGCCGATCACGTTGACCGTGCCGGGATCGCTGGGGACCGTGAGCCGGTCGCCCCCCTGCAGCTCTACGTCGTAGACGCTCCCCTTAAGATCCTCGAGCGAAGCTATCTCGATGAGCACCCGCCCCTCGGCCCTCTTGGTCTTCAGGACCTCGACGCTCTGCATCAGGGTCTCCAGGGTGGTCTTGGTGGAGGCGACCTCTTCGGGGGAGGCCGCGGTCTGGGTGATCTTGGTCTGCAGCTTAATGATGTCCTCCTGGGCCTTGCTGAGCGCCTCGTCCATGCGCTGCTGCTGCAGGCGGCGGGCGATCTCGCGGGTAAACTTGGCACCTTTCAGGTAGGCGAGATCGGTGAAGCCACCAGCCCGCTCGATAACCGAGCTTAAGCGCTCCCCCTTGAAGATCGGGTAGACTCCGGGGAAGCGGAACTCCCCCTTCAAAAGGACGTAGCGTTCGGTCGACTCGGACCAGTTCGGAATGCGCCTGACCGAGAGCTCGTCGAAAGGCTGCAGCTTGATGTTTTCCGCCCCGCCGGCCAGCGCCTTTTCCAGGTCGACCTGGATCGAGTAGGAACTCACCGAATCGCCGCTGCGCTTAAGCCGCGTGACCTCGGCGTTTTTCAGGTAGGCGTCCATCTTCACGTTGCCGCCGGCCATCAGCAGGTCGCGCACCGTCATGTTCTGGAAGTAGCGCTTCTGCCCGGGGCGCTGCACCTCGCCGTTGATGCGCACGAAGGGGAGCTCCTCCATCTCCTTGCGCGAGAAGACCCGCACCCGGTCGAACTCCTTCAGCTCGAGATCGTTGCCCGGATCCTGGGCGAGCGCCTTGCTGAGGTCGAAGAAGATCACCTCGGGGTGCTGGTCCGGCGGGCAGAGCCGGATAATCTGCCCGGCCTGGCCGTAGTACTCGGGGAGCAGGTTGTCTTTGGAAAGGAGCGCGCTCACCCGCATCCCGGGCTTCAAGGCGACGTCACCGGGGCGCAGCACATGGCCGGAGAGCCTCACGTAACCGTGCAGCACGCCGTCGATGGGGAGCACCTGCACCACGTCGTGATCCTGGACCGCGAAGCTGCCGGCCTGCTGGTCGATGTCGCGGTTCCCGTTCAGGTCGAGGTTTATGTCGGTGACCATCTTCTTGTCGTGGGCCTGGACCCGGTAGACCTGGACCCGCTGCAGGTAGCCGCTTGGGTTGATGCCGCCGGCCAGGTCGAGAAGCTCCTTCAGGGTCCGCTCCCCCTTGAGCTCGTAGATCGCCGGGCGCCGCACGTTCCCCGCCACCCCGGCCACCGGCCCGATCACCGGGACCAGCACCGTGTCGCCGGGCTGCAGGCGGATGTCCTTTCCCTTATCCCCCTTCAGGAAGAACTGGTAGAGGTCGACCGTTTCCACCACCTCCCCGCCGCGGTTGATCTGGATGCTGCGCAGGCTGCCGCTCTTGGTCGGTCCGCCCGCCAGCACCAGGGCGCTTAAAACCGTGGAAAGCGAGTTCACGTTGTAGTCGCCGGGGCGCTGCACCTCGCCCACCACGTAGACCTTGATGGAGCGCAACCGCCCCATGTTCACGTTGAGGTTGAAGTTCTTGTAGACCTTCCCGATCGCCGCCCGGAGCAGGATGGGCAGCTGGTCGAAGCGCTCGCCGGCCACCTTTACGGCGCCCACCCGGGGGAGCGTGATTTCACCGGCGCGGTTCACCTCGATGTTGTAGACCCCGTCAAAGCTTCCCCAGACGGTGAGTACCAGCCGGTCGCCGACGTTGACGCGGTAGTCCGGCCCGACCGGGATATCGGTAAGTGGCGAGAACTTCGGGTATTCCTGGCGAAAGAAGCTGTAGCCGAACTGGGTGAGTGCACCGGTTCCGTAGGGCTGCGACTTGGCCTTTTCGGCCGTGACCGGGGTTTCGCTGAGCGTACGCTCGATGCTGGAGAGCCCCCGCAGCGGGTCCCGCCGCGTCAGTTTTTTGAGGGCTTTCAGGTCCCCCGCAGCAGGCTTCTCCTTGGCGGTGTCAGGCGTCTTTTGTTGCGGAGCTTGCACCGGAGTCGCTTGGGTCGCGTCTTTCTTCTCCTTGGAGAGACTCAGCGGGCCGCGCGGCTGGTAATCGTCGTCCAGGTACGGCATGGGGAGGAAGTCCTCCTGGTCCATGGGGAGTTGGGAGGGCTGGAAATAGTTGCGCGAGCCGTTGGACCCGAGGAACTGCCCCTGGCTCCCAAACTGGCCGGTCCCCGGAAGGCCCGACTGGGCCTGGCCAACCGGGTACTGCTGCCCCTGCTGCGGCAGAGTCTGGCCGATCCCCTGCGGCAGTTGACCACCGAAAGACTGCTGCCCCTGGAGGTACTGCTGATAGAGCTGGTAGTCCTGTTGGAACTGCTGGTACGGGTTCGGCATCTGGCCCGACAGGTCAAGCGAATCCGAAGGGGAGAGGTCAGCCTGGGCATCGTACCCTTCGCCTTCCGATTCCGAGGGATAGGCAGAGCCGTACCCCTGGTCCGAACCGGGAGGCTGGTTGCCGGCGTCCGGAGAGCCTTCCAGGCCGGATCCGCCCTGCCGCTGGTTTTGGTAGGGGAAGAGCGCTCCCTGGTCGACAGAAGGATCTTCCGTGAAACTGCTCAGGAGATTTGCTGCCCAGGACACCGAGGCCGAAAGCAGAAAGGTCAAGACAATGAACGAAGTGAGATGTCTCTTCATGCTGTGTACGATCCCCAATAGACCACCAGACACCCCAGGGCATCCGCAACGTTTACCCTGCAGGCGACTCACTCCATAGAGCGGCAACCTATACAATTTGGTTTTTCAAATGTAAAGTATTTAACCTACCTTTTTCACAACTGCTGCTGCCTCAGTGGGATGAAATCGGTGTGGCCTCATGCCCTTGCACCGCAAACCACGTATTGGTGCCATTTTAACCACAGGCGCTTTCGACAAGGACTCACAAATCGCACATATCCTCAGTAGCCGGAACGAGGCTACATTAGCCTTTGTAAATTATCGGGTATTAATTTTGCCTCATTGTCTATAACACGTACTGAGACTAATGCAAGTGGCGGAGGTGAATTTCTGCTGAGTGTGGTCAGGCGGGTGAGAGAATTGCGGACGGGGCTATGAGTGAAGGGAGTCGGTTTAGAGACAGAGGGAAAAAAAAGGGGCCCTGCAGAGGGCCCCGGTTGATTGGCTGGATTTTCTTAGAGGTAGTAGCGGGAGGTTATGCTGTCCCAGGTCCCCTGCCCTTTCAGGATCAGGTCGCAGACCTCGCGGACCGCCCCCCAGCCGCCCCGGTTTTTTGAGACGAAATGGGCGAAGGGAAGCACCTCGGCCACCGCATCGGCAGGAGCGGCGGCAAAGCCGACACGCCTCAGGAGCGGAATGTCGATGACGTCGTCACCCATGAAGGCAACCTGCTCGTCGGTGAGCCCGGTGGTCTCCAGCATCTGCCGGTAGGGCACCAACTTGTCCAGGGATTTCTGGAAGACCTGGGCGATCCCCAGTTCCACCGCACGATTGGCCACCACCTGGGACTCGCGTCCCGAGATGATGCCGATCTCGATGCCGGAGCGCTGCAGCATCTTGATGCCGTGGCCGTCTTTTACGTTGAAAAACTTGCTCTCCACGCCATTGGAATCGAAGATGATGCGCCCATCGGTCATCACCCCGTCCACGTCCAGGATCAGCAGCTTGATCTTCTTGAGTCTCTCTTCCACGTGGTTCTCCATTTTAGGTGCCGTTAGGTGTGCAACAACTCGGGCGCGGGGCATCGACACCTGCAAGGCAAATCCCCCCTCAAAGGGGGGCCCGGTGCCCCAGAGGGCGGCGGGTGGCAACCTTCCTGGCTCTTCCCGGAAGCGGTGCTAGGCGATGCCTGCCTTCAGGAGGTCGTGCAGGTGCACGATTCCGACCGGTTTGGCGGTGTCGGCGCCGTCGAAAACGAACAGCGAGGTGATGGAGTACTGCTCCATCTGCTGCAGCGCACGGGCGGCCAGCTCGTCGCGGGAGATCCGCTTGGGCTTACCCGCCATGAGCGCCGAGGCCGGCAGGTTGATGATGTCGAGCCCGCGTCCCAAGGCGCGGCGCAGGTCGCCATCGGTGATCACCCCGATGAGCGCACCGTCGGCATCGGTCACCCCGGTAATACCCAGCCCCTTTGAGGTGATGGTGAAGAGCGCCTCGCCCATCAGGGTCTCGGAGCCGACCAGGGGGAGCGAATCGCCGGTGTGCATGATGTCTTCCACCTTCAGGAGCAAACGACGTCCCAGGGTTCCGCCCGGGTGGAACATGGCGAAGTCTTCCGCCTTGAAACCGCGCTGCACCAAAAGCGCCACGGCGAGCGCGTCGCCCATGGCCAGGGTGACCGTGGTCGAGGCAGTGGGGGCGAGCCCCAGCGGGCAGGCCTCCTCCTTGACCGAGATGTCCAGGAAGACGTCGCCGCTTTTGGCCAGCGAAGAGTTGGGGTTGCCGGCGACAGCAATGAGCGAAGCCCCCAGGCGCTTGATGATGGGAAGGATGCGCACCACCTCATCGGTCTCGCCCGAGTTGGAGATGGCGATCACCACGTCACCGCGCATGATCATGCCCAGGTCGCCGTGGATCCCTTCGGCCGGGTGCAGGAAGAAGGCCGGGGTGCCGGTGGAGGCCATGGTGGAGGCGATTTTCTGCCCGATCAGGCCGGATTTACCCATACCGGTGACCACGACGCGGCCGCTGGCGTTCAGGATCATCTGCACCGCGCGCTCGAATTCTCCGTTGATGGAGGCTGCCAGGTTCTTAAGTGCCTCGGCTTCGACCTCGATCACCCGTTTTGCTTCAGCTAGGATCATAACGTTTCCATTCTGTAGATAGATGTAATAACGACAGCGGGGACTGGCTCCGCAGGTGCCTGTCCCCTTTGCTAAACCTCCCTCCCCCCTGGCGGGGGAGGGTCGGGGTGAGGGGGAAGCCAAAAGAACTGACCAGGTCACTTCGTGGCAGCTTCACCTACCCCCCAACCCCCTCCCGTCAAGGGAGGGGGGAGTGGCAACAAGTCGGGACTAGGCAAGGGCGATTACTATGTGCCCCTACAGCCCCTCGGTTGATGTACCTACTTCACGATGGCGTCGATCGCCTTCAGTTTCTTCAACAGCACGGCCAGGTCGTTCAGTCGTACCGAGTTCGGGCCGTCGCACAGGGCCATCTCGGGCTCTTCGTGGACCTCCAGGAAGACGCCGTCGATGCCGGTCGCAACCGCTGCGCTCGCCAGGAACTCGACGTACTCGCGCTGGCCACCGGAAGAAGTCCCCTGCCCGCCCGGCAACTGGACGCTGTGGGTGGCATCGAAGATCACCGGGCAGCCGGTGGAGCGCATGATCGGGAAGCTCCTCATGTCGACCACCAGGTTGTTGTAGCCGAAGCTCGCACCGCGCTCGGTAAGGATGATGTTCTCGTTGTCGCAGGATTCCAGCTTGCCGACAACGTTCTTCATATCCCAGGGAGCGAGGAACTGCCCCTTCTTGACGTTGATGACCCGGCCGGTCTTGGCTGCTGCTGCCAACAAATCGGTCTGGCGGCAGAGGAACGCCGGAATCTGCAGCACGTCGAGGACGTCCGCCGCGGGAGCGACCTGCTCGATGGAGTGGATGTCCGAGAGAACCGGGACCCCCAAAGCCTCCTTCACCTTGGCCAGGATGCGCAGACCTTCGTGGAGACCGGGACCGCGGAAGGCGGTTACCGAGGTGCGGTTCGCCTTGTCGTAGGATGCCTTGAAGATGAGCGGGATCCCGACGCCGTTGCAGATGGTCATCAGGCGCTCGGCCGTGTGCAGGGTGGCACTCTCGTTTTCGATAACACAGGGACCTGCCACCAGGACCAGCGGCCGGTTCCCACCGATTTTGATGCCGCCAACCGCGACTTCACGAACCATGCAAAAATCTCCTTTAAGATGAACCCGTCAGGCTAAAGAACCGGCTCCGGGAAGACGTACGGGACCAAAGGGACATAAATGGGGAAAATGAACGGCCAAGGCCCGCATCCTAGTCCCTAGTCCCTAGCCCCTGCCTTTTCCCCTACCCTTTCCTGTTCGCCTTGGTGGCGCCGATGAAGGCCTTGAACAGCGGGTGCGGGCAGAGCGGCTTGGACTTGAACTCGGGATGGAACTGGCAACCGAGGAACCACGGGTGATCCGGAAGCTCGATGATCTCCACCAGGTCGGCCTCTTTGTAGACGCCGGAAATCACCATCCCCTTCTCGATCAGCGCGGCGCGGAAACCGTTGTTGAACTCGTAGCGGTGACGGTGCCGCTCGGAAATCTCGGTGCTGCCGTAGGCCTTCTGGGCGAAGGTCCCCTTGGTCAGCGAGCAGGGGTACGCGCCAAGACGCATGGTGCCACCCTTGTTCTCGACCCCGATCTGGGCCTCCATGAGGTGGATCACCGGGCTTGCGCAGACCGGCTTGAACTCGCTGGAGAACGCCTCCGGGAGCTGGCAGACGTTGCGGGCGTACTCGACGGCCGCCATCTGCATGCCGAGGCAGATGCCGAAGAACGGGACCTTGTTGAGACGGGCATACTCGATCGCCTGGATCTTCCCCTCGGTGCCGCGCTCGCCGAAGCCGCCGGGCACCAGGATGCCGTCCACGGTTTTCAGGTACGCCTCGGGCCCCTGCTCCTCGATCTTCTCGGAATCGACGTAGATCAGGTTGACGCGGCAATCATTGGCGATGCCGCCGTGGGTGAGCGCCTCGGAGAGCGACTTGTACGATTCCTTGAGGTCCACGTACTTGCCGACCACGGCGATGTTCACCTGGCCGTCGGCCGGGTTGACCAGCTTGTTCACCACCTGCTGCCAGTGGGAGAGGTCCGGAGCCTTGGTCCAGATGTTCAGCTTCTCGACCACCTGCTCGTCCAGCCCCTCGCGGTTCAGCGCCAGCGGCACCGCGTAGATGTGCTCGGCGTCGCGGGAGGTGATGACCGCCTTCTCTTCCACGTTGCAGAAGAGCGCGATCTTCGCCTTCATCTCCTGGGGGAGTTCCTTCTCGCAACGGCACAAAAGGATGTCCGGCTGGATGCCGATCTCGCGTAATTCCTTCACCGAGTGCTGGGTCGGCTTGGTCTTCAATTCGCCCGCGGTCGAGATGTAGGGAACCAGGGTCACGTGCAGGTAGAGCACGTTGCCTGCGCCGCGGTCACTCTTCAGCTGGCGGATCGCCTCCAGGAAGGGGAGCGACTCGATATCGCCCACGGTACCGCCGATCTCGATGATGGCGATGTCCGATCCCTTGGCGTTCTCCAGGATGTTCGACTTGATCTGGTCGGTGATGTGCGGGATCACCTGCACGGTGCCACCCAGGTAATCGCCGCGACGCTCCTTCTCGATGACCGAGAAGTAGACCTGGCCGGTGGTGAAATTGCTCTTCTTGGAGAGCTTGGCCGAGGTGTAACGCTCGTAGTGCCCCAGGTCCAGGTCGGTTTCGGCGCCGTCGTCGGTGACGAACACCTCCCCGTGCTGGAACGGGGACATGGTGCCGGGGTCGACGTTGATGTACGGGTCGAGTTTCTGAATGGTGACCCTCAAGCCCCGGGCCTCCAAAAGAGCCCCCAAAGAAGCGGCGGCGAGGCCCTTACCGATAGAAGAGACGACGCCGCCGGTTACAAAGATAAATTTTGTCTTCACGTAACAACCTCCGGTAATAAAAAAGCAGTTCAAGGTTCTATGGTCTAAGTTCTAGGTTTCCAAACGCTGGCTCCTTGAAGGGATCTCTCTATCGCAGAGGACCTGCAGCACGACTGACCTTTCTCGCTCTTGTGACGCAGAACGCAAAATATCGACGTAAGACCGCTGGCAGCAGTCTTTGAACCTGGAACATGGAACGTAGTACTTGGAACGGCTTTTAGTTTTTAGCTTGGAACAGCTTCTAGACGATTTTGTTTTTCAGCTTGGCCAACACTTTTTCCAGGTCGGCAGGGGTGTCCACCCCTATCGACTCGAATTCGGTCTCCACGATCTTGATCCGGTAGCCGTTTTCCAGAACCCGCAACTGCTCGAGCTTCTCGGCCATCTCGAGGTAGCTCGGCTCGAGCCCCGCAAAGACCGGGAGGAACTCGCGCCGGTACACGTAGAGCCCAACGTGCTTGTAGCAAAGGAGCTTTCCGGAGACGAAGGCCTCGTCCTTGAGATCGTTCCACTTGTCGCGGAAAAACGGCAGCGGCGAACGGGAGAAGTAGAGCACGTTCCCCTGCGGATCGGAAACCACCTTCACCACGTTGGGCGACAGGAAGTCGTGCAGGGTCTTGATGCGCGTTTTGAGGGTCGCCATCGGGATGGCGGGATCCTCGAGCAGCGGGGCAATGGCCTGATCGATCATGGCCGGGTCGATGAGCGGCTCGTCCCCCTGGACGTTGACGATGATGTCGGCGTCCAACCGCTGGGCCACCTCGGCCAACCGGTCCGTCCCGGTCTCGTGGGTCGCGGCGGTCATCTCCGCCCGCCCCCCGAACTCGCGGACCTTGGCAGCGATGCGCTCGTCGTCGGTCGCAACGATGACCTCGGAGACCAGCGTCGCCTTCAGGGCACGCTCGTAGACGTGCTGCACCATGGGGCGACCCATGATGTCGGCCAGTGCCTTGCCTTCAAAACGCGTGGATGCATACCTGGCGGGAATAACCGCAGCTATCTTCATGTGCTTCTCGGTCGGTGGCCGACACCCGGAGGGCTGATGGCGCACCTGATAACAGTAGTATTTTCAGGCGGTTGCTAGGCTGGCTTGTGCTACGGCTGTGGGCCGGGAAGCATAGCCCAAACTGGCTTGCGTCCCTCTCATTGGCGGGACGAATCAAGTTACATCAAAAGAAAGGATCGTGTCAAGGAGGGAATCAGAGCGCGGCGTTCAGGCGATCGGACCAGGTGATGGTTTCCAGCTGCGCGGCGAGCAGTTGGTCCAGCGAGATGCCGCACTGCTCCATGTGGCGATTGACGGCAGGAAAATCGGCCTGCTCCAGCTTCTCAGCCAACAGCAGGAGTTCACCCAGCGGGCCGGTGCGCGCCAACAGGGCGTCGCGCACGTCGTCCACCAGGTTGAGCTTGGTCACCAGTTCGGACATGGAGACCTCGAACAGGACGTCGATGAGCGAGAGGATCCCGGCCATGAACGCGCGGTCCGCCACCTCCTGGACCTCGCCCGCCGCACCGGCCTGCACCAGGACCTCCAGGAGTTTCCCGCGCATGGCGGCGATCTCGAGGAGCGGGCTCTGCGCGCCGCCGGAATCGCTGGTCGCGTAGAGCGCCAGGGTGATCCAGCGCTTCAGCTGCTCGCGCCCCAGGACCATGAGTGCGTGGCGCAGGGTCTTGATGCGCACCCTGAGGCCGATGGCCACCGAGTTCACCAGCCGGAGCAGGTTGAAGGTGAGGCCGGGGTTCTTCTTGAAGGTCTCCTCGATCTCCGCCAGGTCCGACTCGGCCATCACCTGCTGCATGAGCTGCAGCATGGTCAGCTTGCCGACGTCGAGCCGGTTCTGCTTGAGGACCACCGGGCGGGCGAAGTAGTACCCTTGGAACAGGTCGAAGCCGAGCTGCGCGCAGATGCCGTACTGCTCGGCGCTCTCCACCTTCTCGGCCAAAAGGACCAGCGGCCAGGCACGCAACCCGTCGACGCAGCGGGCGATCTCCTCGCGCTCGACACCGAGCACGTCGAGCTTTACGATGTCGACGATGTGGTAGATGGTGGCGAAATCGGGGGAATAAACGTGGTCGTCGAGTGCGAGGGTGAACCCCTGGGCTTTCAGGTCGCGGCAGCGCGCCACCACCTCGGTATCAAGGAGGATGGTCTCCAGGAGCTCGATGACCACCTGGTCCTTGGGGAGCAGTTCCACCGCGTCGCTCATCAGCATCTCGCGGGTGACGTTGAAGAACCCCTTGTGGCGCCCCAGGACGTCCTGGAACCCGAAGTCGCTCAGCGCGTTCACGATGACGCTGGCACTCGCCGCATGGGTATCGCGGAAGTTGGCAGCGGCGAGGCTCTCGGCGGACCTGAACAACAGCTCGAAACCCACGATCTGCTGGGCCTTGTTCAGTATCGGCTGGCGCCCCAGAAAGAATTTTTCCCCCGTCATACGAGCCTCGTTTCCCGTACTGTGAGGCCGGTCCCGCCGGACCGCCCCTTTCCCGTCACTAACTGCAGAGTTTCAACACTTCCCGCGAGATCGACTCGAGGGGGCGCACGTAATCGACACCGCCCAATTTGATCGCCTCGTTCGGCATCCCGAAGACGATGCAGGTCGCCTCGTCCTGCGCGATGTTCAGGGCACCGGCCTCCTTCATCTCCTTCATGCCGTGTGCGCCGTCGTCCCCCATCCCGGTCATGATCACCCCGACCGCGTTCTTGCCGGCGTAGCGGGCCGCCGAGCGGAACAGGACGTCCACCGAGGGGCGGTGCCGCGACACCAGGGGGCCGTCTTTGACCTCGACATAATAGCGCGCTCCGCTTCGTTTTAAAAGCAGATGATGGTTTCCCGGGGCTATGAGCGCGCGGCCGCGCACCACGGTGTCGTTGTCGGCCGCCTCCTTCACGGTGATCCGGCACAGGCCGTCCAGGCGCTGCGAGAAGGCGCGGGTGAACCCCTCGGGCATGTGCTGCACGATGACGATCCCCGGGCAGTCCGCCGGCAGCGACTCGAGGAACACCTTGAGCGCCTCGGTCCCGCCGGTGGAGGCCCCGACCACCACCACCTTCTCGGTGGTCTGCATCATGGCGTGGGTCTTGGGCTTCTCCATGATGACGTCCGCGGTGAGCTTGGGGGCCACGGTGCGGCTGGGGAGGTGCGAGATCTTGCGCAGGCGGGCCTGGCTGGCAGCCTTCACCGCATCGCAGATGCGCAGCCTGGACTCCTCGAGGAAGGCCTTGGTCCCCATGCGCGGCTTCTGGATGATCTCCACCGCCCCGTACTCCAGGGCCTTCAGGGCGGTCTCCGACCCCTGATCGGTGAGGCTCGAGCACATCACCACCGGAATCGGGTGCTGGCTCATGATCTTGTGCAGGAAGGTGATGCCGTCCATGCGCGGCATCTCCACGTCCAGAGTAATCACGTCGGGGATCTCGTCCCGGATCCTCTCTGCGGCGATGTAGGGGTCTCCGGCGGTGGACATCACTTCTATCTGCGGGTCGGAGCTCAGGATCTCGGCCATGGTCTGGCGAACCACGGCGGAGTCATCCACGATGAGGACCCTGATTTTTTTGGGCATGCTACACCTCCGTTTTTCTCAGTCGCTTGAGAAACACCTCGCCGGTGTTGATGTTAAAGATGATCTTCCTGCCGCGCGGGCCGCCCAGGTCCTGGGTCGCCACCCTGACCCCGTTCTCCTCGAGCACGAGCCTCGCCATATCGATGTTCTGCATGCCGACGCTCTGGCGCCTGTCGTCCACGGTATCGAACATGTCCGAGCCGCCGAAGACTTTCCCCTCGATCTCGCTCACCAGCACCCCGTGCAGGTTCAGCTCCTCCAGCATGACCTCGATGGCGCAGCGCACGTACTTGCCGGCTTCCCTGCAGCAGTCGGAGTGATCGTTGCGGCACTTGGGCAAGAGCGCGTGGCAGATCCCCCCCACCTTGAGCCGCGGGACGTACATGGTCACCGCGACGCAGGACCCCAAGAGGGTGGTGACCCGCAACGGTTCTCCGGTGACCACGATCTCGCCCGGCTTAAGAAATACCATCTCCAGGTCTCTGCTTTTTTTCATTACCGCTGTCCGTTAGTCGTTCATCCCTGTTTTTGGTACACGGTCGGGTAGACGCTGCCAAAGGCGACGTCGAGGCCGCTTAAGGTTTCCGAGTGCCCCATGAAGATGAGTGCGTTGGTTTTCAGATGCCGGTGGAAGCGCCGCAACAGCGCCTCCTGCGTGGGACGGTCGAAGTAGATGATCACGTTGCGGCAGAAGATGATGTCGAACTGCTCGCGCATGCCGCCGAAGTCGTCGTCCATGAAGTTGAGCCGGCGAAAGCGCACCTTCTCCCGCAATTCCGGCACGATGCGCACCAGCCCCGAGGCGCGATCCTTACTGCGCAGGAGGTACTTTTTCTTCATCGTAAGCGGCACCGGCTCCACCAGGGGCTCGGCGTAGATGGCGTTCTTGGCCTTTTCGAGGACCCGGGTCGAGATGTCGGTGGCAAGGATCTGGAAATCGAAGCCCGGATTGTGCAGGGCGAACTCGCTTAAGACCATGGAGAGCGTGTAGGGCTCCTCCCCGGAGGAGCAGCCGGCGCTCCACAGGGAGAGGGTAGCGCCGGGATGGCGTTGGCACCAGCCCGGGAGCACCTTCTGGGTCAGGTATTCGAAGTGGTCCGGCTCCCTGAAGAAGTCGGTCTTGTTGGTGGTGACCATGTCGAGCATCTGCACCAGCTCGTTTTCCTGCCCCGTCGCCGAGAACAGGTAGTCGCAGTACTCCACGAAGCTGTGCATCCCGAGGGTGCGCAGCCGCTTGGCCAGGCGCGCCTCCAGCATGGTCTTTTTCACCTCGGGCATCTTGATGCCGCAGGTGTCGTAGATGAACCGGCTCAGCCGGCCGAACTCCTTGGCCGAAAGGCTCGGGTGGTCGATTTCGCGTGCCGCACTCTCCATAACGTTCGCACTCCTGAAGATAAGTAATGTTGCGGAAAAGGTTTTCTTTGGGGGGGCCGTGATGCGCCCTAAAAAAAGACCCGCTTCCGGGGAGGCGGGTCTTTTACAACGCCTTCAGCTTCCCGGCTCCGATTCCGGCCCCAAGGCGCCGGCGCGGCGCCCGGTGCGCGCCACCTGCCTAGGCGGCCTCCGCCTCTACCGATTGGACCAGTTGCGGTACGTCGAGGATGAGCGCCACCGAGCCGTCCCCCAGGATGGTCGCGCCGGAGATCCCCTCCACGTTCTTGTAGGCGCGTCCCAGGCTCTTGATGACGGTCTGGTGCTCGCCGATCACCTGGTCCACCACGAAGCCGATGCGCGAGCCGTTCACCTCGGTGATCACGATCTGCTCGATGTCCGGGGTTTCGCCATGGATCAGGAAGCGCTCGCGCAGCGGGATATAGGGAACCAGGTGCTCGCGCACGTTGGCCAGGTGCCGGCCGTTGGAGCGGGCCACATCCTGGCGGGTAAGTTCGACGCACTCGTCCACCAGGGAGAGCGGCAGCATGAAGAAGTCCTTGCCGATGAGCACCAGGAGGCTCTCGATGATGGCCAGGGTAAGCGGGATGCGCACCGTGATCCGGGTCCCCTCGCCGTGCACGCTGGTGATGTCGATGGTGCCGCGCAGCGCCTCGATGGCCCGCTTCACCACGTCCATCCCGACCCCGCGCCCGGAGATGCTGGAGACCGTCTTGGCGGTGGAGAAGCCGGGGGCGAAGATCAGGTTGAAGAGCTCCTTCTCGCTGAGCTCCGCCTGGGGGGTGATGATCCCCTTCTCGATCGCCTTGCTGCGGATCGCTTCCTTGTCGATCCCTGCGCCGTCGTCCTTGATGGTGATGAGCACGCTGTCGCCGGAGTGTACGGCCGCCAGGTGCACGGTGCCGTGGCGCGGCTTGCCGGCGGCGACCCGGACGTCGGGAAGCTCGATGCCGTGGTCCAGGGAGTTGCGGATCAGGTGCACCAGGGGATCGTTCAGCTTCTCGATGACCGTCTTGTCCAGCTCGGTCTCGGCGCCGTCGGTGGCCATCTCGATCTCTTTGCCGAGCTCGCTGGAGAGGTCGCGCACCAGGCGCTTGAACTTGGAGAAGGTGCTGCCGATCGGGAGCATCCTGATGTTGAGCGCCGAGTCCCTCAGTTCGGCGGTCAGGCGCTCCACCTCCTCGGCGATTGCCGAGAGTTCCAGGTCGGCGCGGCCGGCGGCGGTCTGCGACAGGCGCGCCTGCACGGTCACCAGCTCGCCTACCAGGTTCACCAGGAGGTCGAGGCGCTCGGCCGGGACCCGGATGCTGTTACCGGCGTCGGTAGTCTGTTTCTCCTGGCGCACCGCCTGCACGTGGCGCTGCTCGACCAGGGCCGCCTCCACCTTGTTCTCGGTGACGATCCCCTTCTGGACCGCCAGTTCGCCGAAGCGCTTTTGCTCGGACAGGACGCTCGCCATCTCCTCGGTGGTGATGTCGCCGCGCTCCAGGAGGATCTCGCCTAATTTCTTGTACCCCTCGTCCGAGCTGTACTCGTCGTGCTCGGCGATCGCCTCGATCTTCAGGTCGCAATCGTCCTCCACGAAGATGAAGACGTCCTTGATGGCGTTGAGTCCCTGGTCGGTGGTGAGGATCACGTCCCAGTAGACGTAGCAGCTCTCCGGGTCCAGTTCCTCGAGCTCGGGCACCCCCGCGGTCTGGGCGATGACGTTGCAGACCCCGAGCTCGTGCAGTTCCACCAACAGGTTCAGGGGGTTGGTGCCGCAGGCCATGATACCGCGGCAGGGTGCGATACGGATCCGGTAGGTGACCCGGGTGCTCACGACGGCCTGCTTGGCGGCCTCCTGCGGTGCCGCTATGGCCGGTGCCTCGGCACCCGCCAAGGCTCTCAGCCCCGCGATGATCTGCACCGTGGCGCTCAGGTCGGCCCCCCCGCCACTCTCCGAAGCGTCCAGCATCGCCTTGATCTGGTCGCGCCCTGCCAGGGTCAGGTTGATGAGCGGCTTGGTGACGCTCAGCTTGCCGTTTCTGACCATGTCGAAGACGGTCTCCACCTCGTGGGTGAAGCTTGCGATGTCGTCGAAGCCGAACATCGCTCCGGAACCCTTGATGGTGTGCATGGCGCGGAAGACGCGCCCGATGAGGTCGCTGTCCTCCGGCGTTTCCTCAAGCTCTAACAGGGAAGTTTCCAGCTCGCTCAAGAGCTCGTACGCCTCTTCCTTGAATGCCTGCCGGTGAACGTCGATCATCCGAGCACCTTCTTTACAACCGCCATGAGTTGTTCAGGCTTGAAAGGCTTGACGATCCAGCCGGTGGCGCCGGCCGCCTTCCCTTCCTGCTTGCGGGAATCCTGGCTCTCCGTGGTAAGCATCACGATCGGGATGAACTTGCAGCTGGGGAGTGCGCGCGCCCCCTTGATCAGACCGATGCCGTCCAGGTTGGGCATGTTGAGGTCGGTGATCAGCATGTCGACCTTGGTCCCCGAGAGCTTTTGCAGGGCATCCTTGCCGTCCACCGCCTCGACCACCTCGTAGCCGCCTTGTTTCAGGGTAAAACTCACCATCTGCCGGACGCTCGCCGAGTCGTCCGCCGTCATGATTATCTTAGCCATCAGTAGTCCCCTCCCACCCAGATGCAGGTGTTTTTCGTATCGTGTTTACAGCCCATGTGGCGTCGGAACCCCGCCGCCTCCACGGTGTCGAGGTAGGCACGGTTGCCGCCGATCTCCAGGCAGAACAGCTTGCCTGCGAGCGTGGCGCTGCGGTGTGTCGCCTCAAGAAGCTGCAGTCCGGTCAGGTCGATCTCGCTCACCTGGGAGACGTCAAGCTTGAGATCCTTCCCCTTGCCCAGTGCCGCCACCAACTCGTCCTTGAGCCCCGCGGCCTGGGCGATGGTGACACTCCCGGTCAGCTTCATCCCCAGTGCGCCGGGAGCCGCGGGATCCTGCCAGCTTTCAATCGTCAGTTCATCCATACTGTTCCCCTGTGTGTGCCACTGATAGTCACTGGTGTAGTTTTAGAAAAGATCGACGTTGTCCCCGAGTTCGTCGTCGTAGGAAACGGCGGACTGCGCCACCGGGGCGCCGCCCGAGAGCGACTCGTGGATCTTGCGTTCGCTGTGCATGGTGTAGCGCTTGGCCAGGTCGTCGAGGTTGATCCCCTGGGAGCCGGCAGGAGCCAGGCGCCGCGCCTCGCCCACCACGGCCCCAAGGCCGGTGATGGCGTATTCCAGCACGCGGTTCACCGTGTGGTGCACCGTGATGCCGCCGGTTACCTGCTCGATCTCCGAGGAGAGCCGGGAGACCGAATCGTCCATGCGGGCCAGCGAGACGTGCAGGGTCTCGTTGACCTGGCGCAGTACCTCCACCAGCGAGTTGAGGTTGCCCACCATGGCCTGCGCCTCGTCTTCCAGCTCCTCCGACTCCTCGCAGAGACCGCCGTTCAGGTTTTCGGTCACGCCGATGATCCCCTGCAGGGTTCCGGCAACGACGGTGGTGTGGTCGATCGCCTCGATGGAGAGCCTCTGGATCGCCTCGGCGAGGACGCCGAGCGCCGCCCCCTCGTCGCCGGTATAGGCGGACTTGATCTGGGCATTGAGGGCGATGAGCTTGATCTCCTCGCCGAGCTTCTCGATGTCCCCCACGAAGGAGGCGATCTCACCTACCGTGTTCGCCACCGCGTGCATGGCGGCGCACAGGCTCTGGTTTACCTTGGAGCTCTCCTCGAGTGAGGCCGAAACCACCGAGATGTCCTGCTGCATGTCCGTGAAGAAGCTGCCGCCGGTCTGGTCCGCGATGCCGGCCATGACCCGGGTCTCCTGGGAGAGACCGGACTGTTTGCGGGCCACCTCGCGCAGGTTGCCGGCGATGGCCTGCACCGCGCGGTCCAGTTCGCTGGAGGCGTGGCGCAGCTGGGCAGTCTGCATCTCGCAGATGAGGGCAGCCTCGTCGGCCCCGGCGGAGCGGCTGGCGAGCCTGTCGTTCAATTCGACCAGGGTTTCCTCGACGTGTTCGATCTGCTGACGCACGATGTCGTGGGTCTGCATGGACATGACGACCTCGCCGATGTTGCGCGAGACCTCCTCCGAGACCGCCGAGATGTTCGCCACGGCGCTGGAGCAGCGGGCGTTGATCTCGCTTAGAGCGTCGAGGCTGGAACGGGTTTTCTCAAGGATCCCGAGGACCTGCTGGTGCTGGTGGGCGCCTGCGTCGAGCACCCCGGTCAGGGTCTGCTGGATGGCGCGGGCGAGGTCGTCGCGGCGGGTCAGGATCACCCCCGCCTTGTCGTTGACCTGGACCGCCAGCTCGCCGACGTCGTGGGCCAGGGTGTCGAACCCGGCGGCGCTCTGGCCGAGGCGGGCGCTTTCTATCTTGGTGGAGATGCCGAGCATGCGCAGCACCTTGTTGACCTTCTTGAAGCCGGACAACGGGGCGCCGACCTCGTCCAGGAGACCGAGGATGCGGCGCAGGGTGGCCGAACTCTGCTCGATCTCGTGACGGGCGCCGTCCACGTAGCGCCCCATCTCGGTCAACAGGTTCTGCAATTCGCCCATGGCGCCGAAGACCTGGTCGCCGGCTACCTCGCCCATCATCTCGGCGGCCGTCGAGGAGATCCCCTGCCCGCGCTGGTAAAAGTCCTGGAGTTTGCTGCCGATGGCCAGGAACTCGTCCTCAGTGGTACCGGCCACGACCTTGAGATGCTGGGCGATCTCCTGGAACTTGACGCTCCACTCGCTGGCCAGCCTTTCCAGTTCGGTGTCCGTTGTGGCGGCGTTCGCCGCATTGCCAACTGATATCATGAAGCCTTCCTTGTCTGCGGCGCGTGGTGGCGGTACCCCGAATTCACATGAACTCCTGCGTCCGCTTGTTTTAATGTATCGACAGGCGCTTTCATATCTTTAAGCGTTTTTTCTTTCGTAGGATGAATAGTTTAAATGGTGGGAGCCCTGTTCCGAAAAGCGCCCGAGGGCTTGTAGGATTTATCGCACAGGCACAAAAAAGGGCGTCCGTGGGGACGCCCTTTACCTTCGTTGCAGGTAGGTTGCGGAGGGGTTATTTGAAGTCGGCGTACTTCGAGATGACCAGGTCGGTGTCCTTGGCCGTTTTCAGGTGGCACTCGTAGCAGTTGGACACCGGGTCGAGGCCGGAGGGGCGGCCGTCCGGGTTGAAGCCTGCAAACTGCCAGCCGCCGGTCTGTTTGAAGTTCTTGTCCTTTTTCATAAGGACGATCATCTGTTTTTTGCCTTCGCCCGGCTTGCCGCCGGCGTCCTTGATGCCGTACTGCACCACGACGAAGGTGCTGCCTTCCGGGTAGGTCCCGCCGCTGCGGAAGGTCTTCATCGCCTTGGGGTTGACGTAGGTGTAGTGGATGCCGTAGAAGAGCGATTTTTTATCAGTGATCACCTGCTGTTTGCTCTTTTCCCACTTTTCGTATCCCTTGGGGAGAGCGGCCTTTTCGGCAGCAGAGAGCGTAAGCGGAGCCAGCGCCGCGAGGCCGAGCAGTCCGGCGAGCATTACCTTTTTCATGATGTCCTCCTCAGTAAGGTTGTCGGTCAGCAACAAAAGTCGCAGGGTAGCGGATTCGGTGGGCGGGTTCAAGTCCTAAAACGAGAAACTGTTGAGCCACGGAGCCACCAAGGGCACGGAGAGAACCGGACCCGGCAGAGCGGCAATCGCTCGTCGGTTACCTTTTTAAGAGACCCTTCAACCCGAAACCCTGAGAAACGGGTTCGGCCTTAAGCGTTAACGCAAAAGGCCGAACCAGTAGTTCTCAGGTTTTTCAGGTTTTCGCGAGATCTGCTCGGTTGCTCTCCACCGAGACGGGATTCAGTTTTTCTCCGTGAGCTTGGTGACTCCGTGGCGAAAAAGCCTTTGTTTAGCGGCGGACGAAGATCTCGCGGGCCATGGCGGTGTCGATGGCGAACTCGGAGAAGCCCACCCGGAAGATATAGGAGGGAAACGCCTGCATGAGCAGGATCCGGTTCCCCGGCAAAACCCCCATCGCCATCAGTTTCTGCATCTTCTTGCCGTCCTCGGTCTGGATGTAGGCGATGTCCCCCTCTTCGCCGCTTTTCAGCTCGGTCAGCGGCACCACGCCTAAATCGCCGTTCTTTCTCGCCTCCTCGCAGCAGTCACCCGGCGGGATCGGCTTGCCGTGCGGACAGGTGGACGGATGATTCAGCATGGTGCAGACCTTCAGGTCCACCCCTTCGTTCAACAGGTGCTCGAACTGGCAGGCCTTCATGTCGCCGCTCTCGCCGCGGATGTTCAGGACATCCATCATGAGCCGCTCCGCCAGGCGGTGACGCCTGATGGTCTTGCGCCCCTCGTCGCGCCCCTCGGGACGGAAGTAGATCCGGCTCCCCTTGATCTCGATGAGCGCTTGGGAGGACAGCTCCTGGTAGGCGGGATCGGAGGCCTCGATTACCATCTGGTCCAGCTCGGCGAATCCGCGCCCCTTTTCCTCGGACTCGATCCAGAGTGCCTCCAGTATTTCTTCCGCCTTATCAGTCAGTTTCATGTGATCTCCTTTGTTTCTCTACTGGCGAGATGATATCGAAAAAGTGTTGGTTGTCATCAGTAACAGGCTATTTTTCGCGCTTAAAGAGCTTTTTGAGCCCCTTCACCAGGGCAGGCTCCGGCGGATTCTCATAGTTGCAGCGCGGGCACTTGATCATCTTGCACCCACCGGACATCGGGCAGTTCTTGCACCCGACGTTCCCCTCTTCCTCGGCGAACTCATGTCCGCAAAACCCGCAGCGCATCTAAAACCCCAGTTCTACGTTCTATGTTTCCAGGTTCTACGTTCTTGAAAGCAAACCGTTTTGCCACGGTGGCACGGAGAAAACCTTTCTGATGAGCGCTATCTTCCGCCAGCGCCTCCCTCCCCCTTCAACGGGGAGGACAGGAGGGGATGGGGACCGTAGCAGGTAGAAAAGAGAACCTGGAGCGGCTCTTAAAGAATTCCGGTAACGAGCAGCAGGCGGTTCAAGAGCCAGCCGCTGCCGAAGGCGAAGGTAGAGACGAACACGCCGATGCCACAGGCCACCTTCCAGCCGCGCTCCTTCTTCATGATCAGGAACTGGGCCACGCAGGGGATGAACAGGGTGAGCGTCACCGCCGCCACGGTCAGCTGACGGGGATTCAAAAGCCCCTTGGTCTGCAGGTCGTAGAGGCCGGCCGCACCGTAGTCGCGCCTGAAGAAGCCGAAGATGAAGGCCACCGCGACCTCCTTGGGAAGCCCCAAGGCCGCCATGACCGGGCTCAGGCCACGCACCATGGTCTCGAAGAAATTGGTGATCTTCCCCAGCCAGAGCAGCACCGAGGCCAGGATAAAGAGCGGCAGGATCTCCATGAAGTACCACTGCATCCTGGTGTAGGTCTTGGTGAAGACGTTGGAGAGCTGCGGTGCCCGCATCGGCGGCAGTTCCATGTAGAACATCGGCGTCTCGCCGGGAAGTACTTTAGCGGCCAGAAGCCCGACCAGCAGGAAGATGAGCAAGAGGCAGACGCTCCAGACCAGAAGTGCCCCCGGTGCCTTGGAAAGCAGCGCCAGGATCACCCCCAGCTGCGCCGAGCACGGAATGGCGAGTGCCAACAGCAGGGTCGCGATCACCCTCTCGCGCACGGTCTCCAGGGTCCTGGTTACCATGGTGGCCATGGTGTCGCAGCCAAAGCCGAGCACCATGGGGATGACTGCCCGGCCGGTAAGCCCGATGGTCTTGAAGACCCGGTCCACCAAAAGCGCTAGGCGCGGGAAATAGCCGCTGTCCTCCAGCATCGAGAAGAACAGGAAGAAGGTGGCCACGATGGGGAGGATGATGCCGACCGCGTAGCGCAGCCCCAAGGTGATGATGCCGTACTCGCCGACGAAGAGCTCCTGGATGCTCTCCCAGGGGACCAGCGCCTTCACGTGCTGCACCATCCACGGGTTGATGTGCTCCTCGAACCCCTTCCCTTCCAGAAGGTCTACCAGGGTTCCCGCACCGAAGTCCCCCACGAATTTGTACAGGCCGAAGTACAGGACGAAAAACAGCAGCGGGATCCCGGTGGCAGGCCGCACGGTCCAGCGCGACAGGCGCTCGGCGAAGGTGACCACCCGTTTTTCCGGAGCCTTGAAGACGCCGTCCAGGATCCGTTTCACGATCTCTTTGCGCTCCATGGAGAGGTCCAGGTGGAACGATTCCCGGCGCTCGAAGCGCTTGTCTTTTACGGTCACCTCGACGGCCGGCGCCTCGCCCCCCTCGACGCCGCGCACCAGTTCGGCGACTTCGTCGTCACCCTGCAGCAACAAAAGCCCCAGCGACTTGCTGGAGAGCATGTAGTCCCCCTTGAGCTGCGAGGCGACCGAGGCGATGTCGCTCTCCATCTGCTTCGAATAGCTGAAGCGGTTCACCGCACTCGGCACGGTGCCGGAGATGGCGGCGCGGATCTCGGGAAGACCGATCTTCTTGGCGGTGGCGGCGGCCACCACGGGGATCCCCAGGTTCTTGGAGAGGAGCTCGATGTCGATGGTGAGCCCCATCCGTTTCGCCTCGTCCATGATGTTGACCACCAGGACCACGGGGAGCTCCGCCTCGATGAGCTGCAGGGTCATCGGCAGCATGCGCTCCAGGTTGCGGGCGTCGAGCACGTGCAAAACCAGGTGGGGGCGCTCGTTCAGGAGGATCTCCCGGGCAACCCGCTCCTCCTCGGTGATCGGGAGGATCGAGTACATGCCGGGAGTATCGACGATCTCGAAGTGTTCGCCGTTGATGGTCGCGTTGCCGCGGGCCACCTCGACGGAGGTGCCGGGATAGTTGGATACCGTCACGTAGGCGCCGGTCAATGCATTGAAAAGAACACTCTTGCCGACGTTGGGGTTACCCACCAGCGCCACCAGTTTGCCGCCGGGCTGGGAAACGGTCGGAGCTTCGTGGCAAGAACCCTTCTTCTTAAGAAATGACATGATAACAACTACCCCTCTTGACTTAGGTGATGCCAATGAAAATCACTTTCACACAAGCCCGAAAGCAAAACCCCGATCTCTTTGTTGCCCGTGACCGGTCACCCCCTGCACCTCGAGGCTGCAGGGGCTTTTTCATTGAACTGGGTGATGTGTAACAGGATGGAGCCCGGTGAGGTCACTTCCTGCAGTTGCCGCACAGGCCGTAGAGCTCCAGGCGGTGTCGTTCGATGAGGAAGCCGCGGCTGGCGGCAACTTCCGTCTGCAGCTTTTCGATCGTTTCGTTTTCGAACTCTTCGATGCTGCCGCACCTGGTGCAGACCAGGTGGTCGTGGTGCTCCCCTTCCCCGACGTGCTCGTAGCGGGTCTGGCCGTCGCCGAACTGCATCTCGCGAGCGATGCCCGCCTCGGCAAACAGTTTGAGGGTGCGATAGACCGTGGCGTAGCCGATGTTGGGGTGCTTGGCCCGAATCTTCAGGTAGAGTTCCTCGATGCTCAAGTGGCGGTCCGAGGAGAGGAAGGAATCCAGGATGACGTCGCGCTGCTTCGTCGATTTCAGCCCCCGCTGGGACATGAAGTCGGTGAAGACTTTTTTCTTGGCACGTTTCATGAGAGCTCCAGTTGAAAGTGGATGTCATAATAACGGCGGTGCCCCGTGGTGTCAACCTGTTTTTTGCTTACGCCTGTAAATTGTAGGAGAGGATGCGAATTTTCAAGAGACGATGCGAACAGTTTGCGGACCACCAAGGTGCAATGCATATATGGCATTGACAAAGGCATCCTTTGTGACGAGTTGTCTAACCGTCTTGAGAGTTCGCACGCATAGGTTGACGGTTCGATCCCGTTCATCTCCTCCAAAGAAACAAGGAGTTAGGTGATGGAGCCTTGCTCCTTTTTCGTTTGGGGTAGCGTCGTGGCCTTCCCCATTGCGTAGCGACCAAGGGAAATAGGGGGAAGATCCTTGGGCATTCGGTAACAGTGGCTGCACAAAACCCAAGGGCTGTAGTCCATAAGTGAAGGCACTGGTGGAAAGTTCTCAAGCCGACGAGAGGCAGGGCCCGCGCAGGGTGGTAGGCTACTCGACCTCAGGCCCCAGTTAGGGCCCCCCTACCCCGTGCCCCCTTTGCCTTAGTTCTCGGCTTATCTCTGGCTTGCTTCGATAACAATTTGCAGTTTTTCAAGACTGGGTGTGAATCGGCATAGAAATCTGACCCAGGAGAGGCGCCACCATTACATTAGGTCTGGTGGGCGGGTCATTCTGGACGCCGATGGCGGGTCAATCGAGGAGTTGAACATGAACGACTCCGTGTTAAAATCCTCCGTTGCTGCTCGTGGATGACAGTGTCGATGTCTGAGGCTCACCTCCGGGGTACTGGCAACTCATCCCGAGAAAGGATGCAGGCGCGGCCGCCGGAGGTGCCGAAAGCCTATTGCCCCTTCCATCGCGGCAAAGGCGGGCGCTCGAGCACCTTATGTTCCAAGCCGAGCCCAAAAAGGCGCAAGCGCCTCCACCTGAATCTCCTTATGTTCTGCAATCGCAGCCGCGAGTTCTTCAATTACTGACCAAACCGCTGTCATGGATATCGTCTGTCTCACATCTTCTGCTACAGCTTCTTTCCTTATTGTCCCTCCACCGTTTTCGTCTTTTGTTCGGATGATATGCTCGACCTCTTCGTCATCATCTCTGGTCGCCACTTTAAGTCGATGTGCGTCATGCCCCCCCTCCATCAGCTGATATTTCTCTTGTGCGATGCCACCAGCTAGGTAATGCGCAACAATATCAGTGAATGCTCGAGGCATATCATCTACGTTTTCTCCAACAAACCATCCCTGTTCGTAAAGGCGCTGTTTTCGCAACTGATCCCTATGGTAAAGTTCAGGCTCTTCCGGGTTTTCCGTGTCGTAGGGAGAAATGATGAGCTGCGAAAGGAAAGTTTTCTCCGGACCGGAGGAGGACCGGAGCCACAACGGAAAAGGCCCTCGGCTTTCGCCAAGGGCCTATTCAATTAATGGTCGGAATGAGAGGATTCGAACCCCCGCCCCCCTGCTCCCGAAGCCGACGCACTAGCAGGGTAGAGGGGAGAGCAGTGCGCAAACTGACCAAAAATAAGGAGTCCATTTAGCGCGAGGCTAGGAAAGGACGGCCTTTGAGAGCCGCGGCAGCGAGCATGGAAGACAAAGGCGAACAACTTGGACCGGAGAAAGGAACAATCCCACCACTCGCCTAAGAGGCTTCGTCCTTTGCAGTTCTGCTCTGCGACTCGGCGATCTGCATACTCCGTTTCAGCGATTCTATTCCTGATGCTGGCGGGACCAGGAGGGCCAAAACCGGCACAAAGAGTGGAGCTTTACCGCTTCACCAACGCTGCGTAAATTTTCAGGAAGTTCTGAAGGTTAGCCAGCCGCATCTCGATGTCTTCCCGCCACTGCTCCAGCTTTTCCCATCCCGCCGGTGTGAGACGGTAGACCTTCCGCGCCGGTCCGTTCCCGCTGGTATCCCATTCAAAGACGACCTCGCCTTCCTGTTCCAGTTGTTGCAGGGTGCGGTAGATGGCCCCACTGTCCGGCCGGGACAGCCCCATACGTTCCATCAACAGGGTGTGGATAGCACTGCCGTGCACCGGATTATCCGCTAGCACCAACAGGATGAACGCGGGGAGGTGCCGGTAATGCTGTCTTCCCTTTGCGCTCATACTGTCTCCTCCGTCAAGCCGGAACCGCCGTTTTCAGGCATGACTTCTCCGGGCATTATCTTTTCCATCAGGTAACCGCAGGCCAGGACGCACGGCACGGTGAACGCCAGCCGCAACAGGGCAAAGCGCAGTCCCATGAAGCTGCTTTCCATGATGATCATGGGGATTTTAATGCTGGCCCAAGTCCCCAGGAAGATCACGATGTTCCCCAACTGGGCCCCCTTGTTTTTCAAGGAAAGCGCAATGGGGAACGCGGCATAGATCGGTCCGGCGGCGGCGGTCCCAAGCAGGATGGCAAAAAAGGCGCCGCGCAGCCCAGTTCCCGGTCCGAGGTGGGCTTCCACCAAGGCCCGGGGCACCCATGCATCAAGCAGTCCCATGACTACCATGACCGGCGGAAGAACCAGCAGAACTTCGGTCAGGAATTTGAGAGAGTTGGTCACCGAATGCCCAGCCAGGGCGGGTTGCCAGAGCATCAGCGCCAGGTTGATTGTCAGGACGACCAGGAACAGCCGGTATTGCTTAAGGTGAACTGTCATCATAGAAACACTCCCATGAACAGACCGATCAGGATCGCGGCGACAAAACTTGCGGATTGGCGGAGTAGAGTGAACCTTACCCCGAAGTAGGAAGCCTCAATCGGCGCCGAAACGATGCCGACCATCGTCAGCGTGGTGATGAAAGCGGCCAGGGCGGCCGGGGCCGCTCCCACCCCCAGCAGCGAGCCTGCGAGCGGAAAGGCGATCGGCGCGGGCATCGTGACGACTGCGCCGACCAGCGAGACCAAGGCAAAGCCACCCACCCCTTTAAAAGTGAACAACCGGGTCAGCACCTCCTGTGGGACCAGCGCCAGCACCAGGCCAACCAAGGCGATCATCCCAAGCACATTCGGAACTAGCGCTTTGAGCGACCGCCCGCTGGTCTGGAGCGCCTTCTTGGTCCGGCCCGGGTCCCGCCACCAGGATGCCAGCACCGCCACCGTGGTTACTGTCCAAAAAATGAAGGCCAACATCGGACACCTCCGCATCTTACAGGGAAAAGCGTAATGCATCTATATGTAATTTACAGTAGGATGTTTGTCGCTGCATGTCAAGCGGAAACACTTGATGCACGGACTGAAAGGGGCCGCCTCCGCACTAGAGTCTCAAGGGTGGCGCAAGTGGCAGCTGGGAGACGCACCCGGAAAGCCTGGATGCTGCAAGGAGTTTCTCGCGTGGACCGGATGTTGACCGGGGCCGAAACGCAAAAAGCCCCCGGCGGATGCCCAGGGCTATTGATTTTAAATGGTCGGAATGAGAGGATTCGAACCTCCGCCCCCCTGCTCCCGAAACAGATTCGGTAACTGCGCTTTGGAATACCCACGGAAAATCCTGAAGAGCCCAACAATGCCACCCAGGATTGGTAAGGCCAAGCAGTAGCTTAAACCATTCGCAGCTGCAAATGGAATTTGCAAGTGATTCGCGCCGTCTTCTGGAATTAAGTCATAATCAGAACACCTTTAGGTCTCTAAGATCCTTGCGAAACAATTCGCATTCCATCTTGGAATTTACAACGCCCAACAAGCGGCTCGACAAAGAGAGGTTTCCCCAGTAGTCGCAGCAGTATCGGCCACGGCAAAGACACGGGCTCCCCCCGGTTTCTCTCAGAAGCGCAGGTGAACCCTTGCGCAGGGCTCACCTGCGGTGTCAGGGGAGGGAATACAGGAAACCATGACGGTTTCAGGTGCGATAAGGGGCGGAGTAGCCTGGCGGGTCTTGGCTTAGGAGACGAGGAGAGGTACATCCAGAGTGGAGCTTATGGCTTTTCCAATCCACTGGCTGAGCCATCAGCGAGGGAGGTATTTTTGGACAAGGCGGCAGGAAGCGGCCAGCTGATGATGAGGACACCGACCATGCAGATGACGATGCCGACCAGGCGCAGCCAGTGCAACTCGCCGCCGAGAAACCAGTAGGAAAGCACCAGCACCAGGGCTGACTGACAGCCGATGATGGCCAGCGCGTACCCGGCATTGGCGCCTGAGGAGGTCGCCAGGAACATGGCCCAGTTGCCCAGCACGCTGCACAGCCCGGCGCCGATCAGCAGGGGGACCGCGGTCTTCCAGATGGACAGCATCCCCCACTCGCTGGAGGACCAGGCGCCAAAGGAAACGACCAGTACCAGCGAGAGGACGAACATGGCAAAGGGAACCGAGACTCCCCGCTTGACCGCGGCCGTCATCAGCATGACCATCATGGCAAAACTGACCAGGGCCGTTAATGCTTGCGTCACGTAGTTCCACATGTCAGACCTCCCCAAAAACAGTTGCGGTCCTGCTCGTGCAGAAACCGGATCGCCCCTGGCTCACAGCACTGAAAACGACTCCCCCCGCCGGTCCAGCACCTGGCGAACCAGCGCCCCCAGCGTCGGCATCGTATAAGGTTTCATAAGACAGGCATCGATGCCACGGCCGCTGTCACTGGTTTCCACCGAATCCCTAAACCCGGTGCAGAGGATGACCGGGATTCCCGCCCGGATCGCGGCGACCTCTTCCGCGAGCACTTTGCCCGTCATGCCCGGCATGGTCAGATCGGTGATCAGGAGATCGAATGCTCCGGGATCGGAGCGGAAAATCTGCAGGGCATCCTGGCTTCTCGACGCGGTAGTCACGCGGTACCCGAGGCATTCCAGAATCTCGCGCCCCAAGACGGTGAGTGCTTCCTCGTCATCGACGAAGAGGATCCGCTCACTCCCCCGCAGGTTCTGCTCCAGGGCAACCTCTTCCGGAACCACGGCATCGCTCACCAAGGGGAGGAGCACGTCGAACCTGGTGCACACCCCCGGCTCGCTCTGGACGGAGATGGCCCCGCCATGGCTTTTAATGATCCCCTGAACCACGGCAAGTCCCAGGCCGGTTCCCTCACCGACCGGCTTGGTGGTGAAATACGGGTCGAAGATCTTGTCGAGCAGACCGGGTTCGATGCCCTTGCCGGTATCCCTTACCGAAAGCCGCAACTGGCGCGCGCCCCGGGGAGCCGGGCCGTCCCCCGTCCCGCGGCCTTCTGCCAAGGAGAGGACGATATCCAGAAGCCCCCCTCGGGGTTGCATGGCCTGGACCGCATTGGTAGCCAGGTTCATCAGCACCTGGTGCAGTTGGGTAGCGTCTGCCAGGACCTTGTCCTGGTCCGGCTCGACGCGGATCTCGGGGCGGACCTCGATGGTGGTGGGAAGCGTGGAGCGGAGCAATTTGCAGACATCCTCAACGAGAGGTATCAGGTGCACCGGCTTGGTCTCCTGGTCCCGTTTGCGGCTGAAGCTCAGGATCTGGCGCACCAGTTCGGCGGCCCGTTTCGCCGAGGTGAAGACGCGCTCCATGTCGGACCGGCCCGGGTTGTCATGCGGGACCTTGAGCAGCGCCATCTCGGTAAAACCGAGGATAGAGGTGAGGATGTTGTTGAAATCGTGGGCGATACCCGCAGCGAGGGTGCCGATCGCCTCCATTTTCTGGGCCTGACGCAGTTCCTTCTCGGTATTCCTCAGCGCGGCGGTACGCTCCTCCACACGCCGCTCCAGCAGCTGGTTTGCCTCCAGCAGTTCGCGGCTGGCGATCTCGGCGGCCTCTTTGGCGACCTCGAGTTCGGCGGTGCGCTCTCTGACCAACTCCTCGAGATGATCGCGGTACTTGATGAGTTCGGTTTCGGCGAGTTTTTGTTCGGTGATGTCAGTGCCGCTGCCGATCCAGCGCACAATGCGGCCCGAGGCATCACGTTGGGGGAGTGCACGGGAGAGGACCCAGCGGTACTCGCCGTCGTGGCGCCTGTTGCGATGCAGGCAACTGTACGGCTCGCCGGTGGCAAGGGAGTGTGACCACAGCGCGGCGGTCATGGCGACGTCGTCAGGGTGGAGGATACTGCGCCAGGGCTCCGGATCCGGCTCGCCAGGAACCAGGCCGTTGAATTCGTACCAGCGCAGGTTGGCGGTATCCTGGGATCCTTCCGGCGTGGCGGTCCAGACGATCTGGGGGATCATGTCGACGATGACCCGATACAGCCCTTCGCTTTCATCCCGATCTTCGTTATTCACACGATCCTCATTGCAGTGCTCAGCAAAGTTGACAGGAGAGGTAGCACCCTATTGTGCGGCAATTGCTTATAAGGTCAAGAAAAATTTCTCAGGTAATGGCGCAGGATTAGATATTTACAGATTTCCGCAATCCGGGGTAGTCCGAAAACTGGGCGTCCGCACCAGAAATCCCCAGGGCATGGTTAGCGGCAGATAAAAAAGGCGGGACCCCCCGTGATGCCGCACGGTATCCCGGCGCTACCGCCCTACCCGCTGTTCTTCGAAATCGCCTGTCGCTGCACCGAAGATCTTTCCCTCGGGTGGCAACTGTGCTACTACTGCCGGGACGAAATCCGCGGCTGCCAGGAGGAGCGATGCAGGAATTCCACTATTTCCCAACCCCCAATTTCGCCGCCAGACTCAGCAAGATCGAGAAGCACGACCCTCCCGGCCACGCGCGCATCCTGGACGTCATCGACCGATTGCTGAAACATCCCGGTGATGCCGACGGCTGGATGCACGGCGCCTACCAGGGACGGCTCAAGAAGTACGTGGGAAGGCGCGACTACCGGCTTATCTACCACTGGTGCGAATTGTGCCGCAAGGAAGGGAAAAAGTTCGAGGAGAAGTGCGGGTTCTGCCAGCAGGTCCAGGACAACAGCGTGGTCTTCTTCGAGATCTACCACAAAAACGAGGCGAACCGACTCTAAGCTCCCCCTCCCGCAACGGGATGGCAACCAGGCGCTCCCGACCCGACGCTGCCGTCCCGACTCCCTCCATAAGTTTTTTCCCGAACTCCCCGTCTGTTTACCATTTCCCCCTTTCCTGTCCCGGGAAATGTGTGTAAGATAATCCGACCAATCTTATCCGATTAGCCTGCGCCGTCGACCTTATCGAGGTGGCCCGGGCTGTTGCGGGATTTTCAGGAAAGGCGGTAGCAACAGATGAACGTCGAACAGATGAAACTGGTCATCAAGGAGATCGTTGCCAAGACCGATCTTACCCCCTGCGTGGTCGGGCACCGCGGTGTCGGCAAGACTGCCGGCATCATCCAGGCCTGCCGGGACCTGGACCGGAGCTACGTGAGCCTGCGCCTGGGACAGATGGAGGTCGGCGACCTGGTGGGGATACCGTTTCGCGACGGGGAGACCATGCACTGGTCCCGCCCCTCCTGGCTCCCCCGGGACGAGGACCAGCCCACGGTGATCCACTGCGACGAACTGAACCGGGCCCAGCAGGAGGACACCCTGCAGGCGATCTTCCAGTTCGTCGAACCTCCGGCGGAGGGGCGTTTGCGCGCCCTGCACACCCACAACCTCTCGCGACGCCACAAGGTGGTGGTGAGCATCAACCCGCCCGACGGCAGCTACCAGGTGGCCACCCTGGACCGTGCGCTCATCGACCGGATGGTGATGCTCTACGTGGAGACCGACTACCAGTGCTGGGCGCGCTACGCCGCGGAGCGGGAACTCTCCGGTGAGGTGCGCCGTTTCCTGGCCGGCAACGCGGGACTCTTGGCCCGCCAGGGGGCACCCATGGACCTGCAGGTGGAACCGAGCGAGCGCGGCTGGGAGATGGTGAGCACCCTGCGCAAGAGCTGCCGCTTCCCCGCCGACCTGGAGATGGAGGTCTACGCCGGCATCGTCGGGAAGGAAGCGGCCATCATGTTCATGCGCTGGCTCGCCGACCACAAGGGGCGCCCGTTGAGCGCAGCGGAGATCCTGAACCAGTGGGGCGAGGTGGCCGAGCGGGCCGAGGCCCAGCGCGACGACGTCCAGGCCGCCACCATCAACGACCTGACCGCCACCCTTGCCGCCTCCCCTGCCCTCACCCCAGAGCAGGAACAAAACCTGGTTAACTACATCGCCGTCCTGCCGCGTGACCTCTGCTTTGGCCTGGTGAAGACGCTGCTGCGCATCCCGGAGGTTGCCCTTATCCTGGTCCAGGACAAGTACGACGGAGTGATCTACGACGCGGTCGAGACGATCTCCCAGGAGGCGCGCTAAGCCGTGGCTGCTGGGCTGGAAAACGCCGTGGTGCGGCTGTTGCGCGAGCGCCCCTTCTACGGGCAGTTCCTGCTCAACCTGCGCCGCGAGGAGCGCCCTTTGGACGGCAAGCCCGCCGGCATCACGGTGCGCGACGGCATCCCGATCCTCGCGGTCGATCCGGCCCACCTCGAAGCACTCCCGCCCCGCCAGCAGTGCAACCTGCTTGAACACCTGGTGAAGCACCTTCTGCACCTGCATCCGCTGCGCCGCAAAGAGCGCAACCGTCACGACTGGGACATCTCCTGCGACCTGGCGATCAACCCGGGGCTCGGCGAACTCCCGGCCGGTGCGGTCTACCCGGCGGACTACGGCGTGCTGGACGGCCTTGCCGCCGAGGAATACTACACCCGGCTCTCGCGCCGTTTCGACCTGGGGAACCTCTCAGGAAGCGGCTTCGGTGATGCCGATCAGGAGGCGGAAGGTGCCCAGGGTGCCGGCGGCGACCTTGAACTTGGCCAAACCCTCGACGACCACGCCCTCTGGGACGAGGCCGACAGCACCCCGTTTGCACTGGGCGAAGAGATGGTGCGCTCCATCACCCGGGAGAGCCTGCGCGGCAGCGACGGCGAGGCACCCGAGGAGGTGCGCGCGGTGGTGGCGGCGCTCCTGCGTCCGGCCCCGATCCCCTGGCGCCAGGTGCTGCGCCAGTTCGTGGCGACCGCCGGCCGCACCGGCCGTACCGGCACCTGGATGCGCGAGCACCGGCGCTTCGGCCACGACACACCGGGCATCCGCAAGCGGCACCGGCTGAACCTCCTGGTAGGGGTCGACGTGAGCGATTCCACCAACATCGTCGAGTTGCGCGAGGCCTTTGCCCGGGAGCTTCTGCAGATCGCCAAAGGACGCGACGCCACCCTTACCGTACTCTACGCCAACAGCCGCATCCAGGCGATCGAGGTCCTTAAGGGAGCGCCCGCGGTGCTGGAGCGCCACGACGGCGGCGGCTTCACCGACCTCAGGCCGGTCTTCGAGTACGCGAAGACCCTGCACCCGCTTCCCGCCGCGGTCATCTACCTGACCGACGGCATCGGGCCGGCGCCCGAGCAGATGGAATTCCCCACCTTATGGGTCCTCACCGGGGCCGGAGAGAAGCCGGTACCCTGGGGGATCGAGCTACGATTGGAGGTATGACGGATGGATCAGGAGACCTACAAGCCGATGACGGCCGAATCGGTGGGCGAACTGCTCAAGGAGGCGGGAGCCGAGGTGATGGTGCGCTCCGGGCGCAGCGAAAACTACAGCGCGCCCCGGGAGTTTTCCTTCGAGGTAAAGGCGATCTTTCCCAACGGCATGGGGCTTCACGTGGTGGCGCGTCAGTTCAACTACCGCGACCCCTGGGAGGCCGAGGGACGAGTGAACGACATGGTCGACGCCATGCTGCTTAAAGACGGGGCGCTCACCCCGCTTCCCAAGGGATACCCCTTTTTCCAGGGGATCGAGGAGGAGGTCGGGCTGGACGAGGACCGGCTCCTCGAGGTAATCCGCTGCGTGGCCCAGGTAAACGTGAAGCTCTACACCCTGCAACAGATGACCGGGGATCTCTAGTCCCAGCCCGGGCTTTGGATAAGCCGGGTCATTCTACTGCCAGGCCTGCTGTTTCCGATAGGATTCCCTCTCCCCTTGTGGGAGAGGGACAGGGTGAGGGGGAAGATGCCACCTCAGCGCAGCTGGCAGCTTCACCCACCCCATCAAAAGAGGGAGGACTTCCTGACCTCCAGTTCAGGGCTCAGCCAAAGTTACTCGTTACAGCTACAGCGCGCCGGCACCCAGCATGGTTTGGCCCGTCGCCCCCTTGATGGGAGCCGTCCTTTCGTGCAGGGTGAAGAAGAAGGTCGCTCCCCTCCCCGGCTCCCCCTCCGCCCAGATCCTGCCGCGGTGCCGCTCGATGATGGTCTGCACCGTGGTGAGCCCCACGCCGAACCCTTCGAACTCCTCGCTGGGATGCAGCCTCTTGAAGACGGCGAAGATCTTGTCGCTTTGCTGCATCTCGAAGCCGATGCCGTTGTCACGTAGGTAGTAGACCCGCTTCCCCTGTACCCGCTTCATACCGAAACGGATCACCGGGTGCTCCTTGCCCGCCGAGAATTTCCAGGCGTTGCCCACCAGGTTGTTCAGTGCCACCCTCAGCAGTTTCTCGTCCCCGGACACCATGAGTCCTTCCTCGATGTCGAAGCTGACCTGCCGCTGCGGGTGGTGCATCTGCAACTCGGCCGCAATGGCGCGCACGATGTCGCTCAGGTCGAACCGGGTCGTGTGCAGCTTTACGTGGGCGAAGCGGGACAGGTTCAAGAGCGAGGTGATCAGCCCGTCCATTCCCTCAATCTCCTGGAGCACCGATTCGAGGAAGCTGCGGCACTGGTCGTCCAGGTGCCCTCCCGCCAGCTCGGCGATGGCCTGGCAGTAGCTGCTGATGTTGGTGAGCGGACCGCGCAGGTCGTGGGAAACGGTGTAGCTGAAGGCCTCCAGCTCCTTGTTGGCCCGTTCCAGTTCCAGGGCGCGCGCCGAAAGATCCGCATTCAGGGCCTTGATGCGCTGTTCCGCTTTCTTGTGCGAGGTGATGTCGTGTACCATCCCGTAGGAACGCACCACCCTCCCCGCCTGGTTGCGCAGGTGCTCGCACTTTTGGTGCAGATAGCGCACCGCCCCGTCGTTTTTCCTCACGATCCGGTGCTCGGTCTCGTATCCCTCGCAGGGGAATTCCAGGGAGCGGTGATAGCGGTCCGCCACCATCTCCCGGTCCTCGGGATGCACCGTATCCAGAAAGATCTGGTGTGCAGGATGCACCTCCTGCGGGCTGAGCCCCAGGATCCGGTAGATCTCGTCGGACCAGACCAGCTTCCCGGTCTCGTAGTCGTACTGCCAGCTCCCCAACTGCCCGATGCGCTGTACTTCCCGCATCTGCCGCTCGCTCTCCTTGATTGCCTGTTCCGCCAGCTTGCGCTCGGTGATGTCGCGCACCAACTCGATGCCGGCAACGATCTGCCCGGACTCGTCGCGTAACGGCGACGCGGTCAGTTCCCGGTACACCGTGCGCCCCTCGCGGACCTCGGCCTTTTCCACCGTGTGGATCTCCCCGTCCTGGAAGGTCTGCGCCACGGGGCAGTTTTCGCAGATCGTGGGGCACTGCGCCATGGCGAGGTAGCAGTGCCGCCCCTGGGCGTTACCGACGAGTTCAACCAGGATCTGGTTCTGGTAGAGGATCCGGAACTCCCGATCCACGATGACGAGCCCTTCGCCGATAGCCGCGATAATCGCCTCGGAGCGCGCCTTCTCCTGGGCCGAGCGCGCCAGGGCCGCCTGCAGGGCCTCCTCCACCTTCTTGCGCTCGGTAATGTCGCGATCGATGCCGCGCAACCCGGTCAGCTGTCCCCGCGCATCCAGGATAGGAACACCACTGGTCTCCAGGGTGCGCAGGGTCCCGTCCCGGTGGATATTCCGGTTTTCCACGGCCTGAAACGGTTCGGGGTGCCGCATGACCCGGTCGATCATTTCTCGCATGCGCAGTGCTTCCTCCAACGGCATGAAGTCGAAGGGTGTCCTGCCCAACACCTCTTCCGGTGTGTAGCCGAGCAGGTCGTAGACCTTGGGACTGGCATAGACGTAGCGCAGTTCCCTATCCACCTCCCAGATCCAGTCACTGGTCTGCTCTATCAGTGCCCGGAACTGCTGCTCTCTCTGTAAAGCCTTCCACTGTGCCCCGTGTCGAGCTGTCTGGAGATCTAACGGGTGCGGGTTCGGTATCATAGGTAGCCCTCACTTCGGAAAGCAGCACCAAGATGTGTCCACTCTAACCATACGGCTCACACTATACAACATTTTTTAATTACGTCCACACTATGAGCGTAAGAAAATGTGCCACAATGCTTTGTTTTTTATGAGCAAATAGGACTTATCTTCTCCGTTTTACGCCGTTGGACCGTCGCACCCTCCTACATCATACTTTTTAGATATACTCCTTGTTGAATGTGCGATATATTCCACGTGGGAGGAGTGAAGAGATGGCAGATCTGTTGATTCTGGTGGGTGTCGTGGTGTTCTGGGTGGTGCTGCAGAAGTACATCCTGCCGCGTTTCGGGATTCAGACCTGAATGTCGCCGACCTGCACCTCCGGGGACCGGGGGGATAAAAAGAACGTCGGAAAAGACGGGAAAAACGAGTAGCCAGCAAGACACGGAACATACCGCGAACCGCTCAAGACAAAGGGAGAAACCCACGGCACTGTGCCCACGGGGTTCTCCCTTCTCTTTGGTGTTCCTTCAGAGGGTTGTTGACCTTGTCTTTGATCTTTCTCCGTGTTCTCCGTGCCTCCGTTGCAAAAAAAAGGGCGTCCGGCATAGTACCGGACGCCCTTTCTCGTTACTGCCGGGGACTCCTAGTAGCGGTAGTGCTCGGACTTGTAGGGGCCTTCCTTCTTCACGCCGATGTAGGCGGCCTGTGCGTCGCTGAGTTCGGTCAGCATGGCGCCCAGGGTCTTCAGCTGCAGGCGCGCCACCTTCTCATCCAGCTCCTTGGGAAGCGTGTAGACGCCGACCGGGTACTTGCCCGGGTTGCAGAAGATCTCCATCTGGGCCAGGGTCTGGTTTGCGAAGGAGGAGGACATCACGTACGAGGGGTGGCCGGTTGCGCAGCCCAGGTTCACCAGGCGCCCTTCGGCCAACAGGATGATGCGCTTGCCGTCCGGGAAGATGACGTGATCGACCTGCGGCTTGATGTTCTCCCACTGGTACTGCTTCAGCTTGGCGACCTCGATCTCGTTGTCGAAGTGGCCGATGTTGCAGACGATGGCGTTGTGCTTCATCGCCTCCATGTGATCGTGGGTGATGACGTCGATGTTGCCGGTGGTGGTGACGAAGATGTCGGCCTTGTCGGCAGCCCAATCCATGGTCACTACCTTGTACCCTTCCATGGCCGCCTGCAGAGCGCAGATCGGGTCGACCTCGGTTACCCAGACCTGGGCCTGCAGCCCGCGCATCGCCTGGGCGCACCCTTTGCCGACGTCACCGTAGCCGCAGACCACGGCGACCTTGCCGGCGACCATCACGTCGGTGGCGCGCTTGATGCCATCCATGAGCGACTCACGGCAGCCGTAGACGTTGTCGAACTTGGACTTGGTGACCGAGTCGTTCACGTTGATGGCCGGGAACTTGAGTTTCCCGTTGGCGTGCATCTGGTACAGGCGGTGTACGCCGGTGGTGGTCTCTTCGGTCACACCTTTGATGGCAGCGGCGGTCTTGGAGTACCAGCCCGGCTGCTCGACGATACGTTTCTTGATGGCGGCGAAGAGGACCTCTTCTTCCTCGCAGGTCGGGTTGGCGACCACCGAGATATCCTTCTCGGCGTCCGAGCCAAGGTGCAACAGCAGCGTGGCGTCGCCGCCGTCGTCCAGGATCATGTTCGGTGCACCGCCGTCATGCCACTCGAAGATCTTGTGGGTGTAGTCCCAGTAGTCGGTCAGCGTTTCGCCCTTCACGGCAAAGACGGGGACGCCGGTTTCGGCGATGGCTGCAGCTGCGTGGTCCTGGGTCGAGAAGATGTTGCAGGAAGCCCAGCGCACCTCGGCGCCCAGCGCGGTCAGCGTCTCGATCAGCATGGCAGTCTGAATGGTCATGTGCAGCGAACCGGCGATGCGGGCGCCCTTGAGCGGCTGGCGCTGAGCGTACTCTTCGCGGATGGCCATGAGGCCCGGCATCTCGGTTTCGGCGATTTTCATCTCTTTGCGGCCCCAGGCTGCCAGGGTGATGTCCTTGACGATGTAATCGGTGTTCGACATGTGCTCTCCTTTGTGACGGTGGTAAAAATCTCTCGAAAGGGCCTCTCGGGATGATCCTCCCCCTCCGGTTGCGGTTTCAGCTGCTTCAATGAAGTATCGGCGTCTCAGGCGATGAGTTTATAGAGGTTTATCCCCTTCATCCCATTAATCCCTGTTGTCTTTTGTAGTTCCCGTCTTATCCCTGTTTTTTCCGGCCGCGCACCAGCAGAACCTCTTCCTGCCCGGGCTGGGCGGCAACCCGCAGCATCTCGACCTGCTCAAGCCCTGCCCCGCCAAACCACTCGGCCAGCTCCGCCTCCTCGAACCCGAGCCACTGGTCGGCCAGCTGCTCGCGGGCCCACTCACGCTCGTGCCGCGCCAGGTCGGCCAGCACCACGCACCCCCCGGGTTCCAGGACCCGGGCCATCTCCTGCAGCACCGCCAGCGGCTGCGAGGCGTGGTGCAGCACCATGTTGGCAACCACGCAGCCCGCACCGGCGTCGGAAAGCGGCAGGTGCGTCATCTCGCCCAGGCGCAGCTCGATGGTCGCCTGCCCCTCGGCCAGTACCCGGCGTCGTGCCTCCTCCAGCATGGCCGGGGAATGATCGACCCCGATCACCTGCTGCGCCTTGTCCGCCAATTCAGGGAGCAGCGCACCGGTTCCCACCCCGATCTCCAGGATCCGGGAGACCTGAGGAACCAGTTCGAGCAGGCGCTGCTGGTAGTCCGGCACCGGTAACAGTGTGCGGCTCAACGAGTCCCACTGCCGGGCGTGCCCTTCGAAAAACTCCAGGCTCTTCCGACGCCGCTCCTCCAGTACCGCCGCCAGCGCGGCCAGATCCTTGGCGCGTTCGGGGATCTGTTCCAGTTCGCGCTCGAAGGCGAGACGAATCGCACCGAAAAAGGTGTTGTCCTCGCCCGCCCGATAGTAGCTCCAGGTCCCCTGGCGCTTCACCGCCAGCACACCGGCCTCGGTGAGGATCTTGAGGTGCCGCGAGATGCGCGACTGCCCCATCCCCATGATTCGGGTCAGCTCCTGCACGGTGAACTCGCCGGCGAGAAGGACACCGGTAAGCCGCAGTCGGCAGGGATCGGCGAGTGCTTTGAAGAGTTCGAGCATGGCAATATCAACTTTGAGGGAAAGGTTAAATCAGGTTTTCTTGATATAGCACATCAGCTTTGCCTTGACAAGAGCATTTTGCGGGTATCAAAAAAGCCGCCCCAGCGTTTGCTGAGACGGCTTCTTCTAGATGTCCTGGGATCCTGGATTCGGTCAGGCGGCCTGGTGGCACTCCTCGCGGTCGGTTGCCGTTTCCGCGAACAGCTCGTCGAAGATCTCCTGCACGGTGCCGATGTGGTCGGCCTTCCAGGCGTTGGTGCCGCAGAAGATCAGGCCGGTGTCGACGTCGCCGCGCTGGGCGCGATCCAGGGCGGTAATGATGCAGAAACGCTCGCCGCTCTCCTTGTAGCTGCACTTCTTGAGGCACCCCATGCTGCAGACCGTGGCGTTATCCTGGTCGTAGCCGACAATGTCAGCCTGGTTGGTGAGGATGGCGCGGCCCGGCAGCCCGGCGGGGCTCATGATGAGTCCGATATCCCCTTTCTTGCAGTCCAGGTAGGCCTGTTTGTAGGCGGGTTCGGCGTCGCACTCGACGGTCGGCACGAAGCGGCTCGCCATCTGCACGCCGTCGGCACCCTCTGCCAGGGCATGCAGGAGGTCGGCGCGGTCCCAGATGCCGCCCGCTGCGATGATGGGGATGTCCAGGCCGTACTCGCTGCGGAAGAACTCCTTCACGCCGCGCACGGTGGCGTACTGGTCGTAGTCGCCGTTGCCGATGTTCTCCAGCTTCTCGCCCAGGTGCCCGCCGGCGGTGTCGGGATCTTCCACTACCACGGCATCGGGGAGCCGGTTGTACGTTTTGTCCCATTTCTTGGCGATGAGCTGCGCCGCGCGTACCGAGGAGACGATGGGGACCAGCGCCACGTCGGGTGCGTGGGCGGTGAGCCCCGGCAGGGTCATGGGGAGCCCGGCGCCGCAGACCAGCACCTTGGCGCCGGCTTCGACCGAGGCGACCACCAGCTCTTCGAAATCGGAGAGCGCCACCATGACGTTCACGCCGATGATGCCGTCGGGGGCGATCTCGTAGGCTTTCTGGATCTCCAGCTTGAGGGCCTGAGCGTTGGTCTGCAGGTAGTTTCTGCCGTTGTAGAGACCACTGTTGAGGGTGATGCCGGGGGAGGCCACCAGCCCCACACCGCCGCATTTTGCCACATGGCCGGCCAGCGAACCGCCGGAAATGCGAACCCCCATGCCCCCCTGGATGAGCGGGAAACGTGCCTCGTGTTTACCAATGCGCAACGGCTTGAACATGACTACCTCCTGGGCCTGATTCGGTAGTGTAGACATTACCAGATAACGGCGTCAGCTTTTGTAATAGAAATGTAAAAAGAGACGCCGGCAGCGCGCCAGAATACCCCTTGCAAAAACACCACCGCGATGCTATGGGATGGATCATGAGAATCCACCGGAAGTTGTCCAATCCATTGATAGCATTGATCGGCATCCAGCTCGTCTGGGTGGGCGTGGTCGTCTTCTGGATCTACTGGTTCATTGGAAGAAGCAAGGAGTTCAGGGAGCTCGCGCTGCGCTACAAGCCGGAGCTGGTAGCCAAGGGAGTCGAGTGGCTGGTGCTGGTCGAGGGGCTTTTGATGCTCCTGGTCATCCTGGCCGGCGTGTACGTCATCTTCCTGTACTGGCGCCGCCAGGCCAAGCTCTACCTGCAACAGCGCACGTACATCTCGCAGCTCACCCACGAACTGAAGTCCCCGCTTGCCTCGATCCAGCTGCACCTGGAGACCGCCAAACTGCGCGAGCTCCCCAAGGAGAAGCTGAACATCTTTCTGGACACCATGCTCTCGGACACCGAGCGGCTGAACCACCTGATCAGCAACCTGTTGATGGCTACCCGCATCGAGTTCAGGCAGTTGGGCGAGCGGGCCAAGCGCATCGACTTCTCCCTGTTCGTCTCCGAGTACCTGGAACGCAAGCGGAGCGAACTTCCCGAGGGGGGGCGGCTCACCGTGGAGATCGAGCCGGGTATCACCGCCGTGGTGGACAGCGAGGGAATGGAGATGGCCCTCCGAAACCTCTTCGAGAACGCCCTGCTCTACTCGCCGGTCTCCCCCGAGATCCGGGTCCGGCTTAGGCGCAGCGGCCGGCAGTGCCTGCTCGACTTTCAGGACAACGGGATCGGCATCGGCCAGAAGGATCTGGACCAGGTCTTCGAGATGTTCTACCGGGTGCGCAATCCCGGCGAGAACATCCGCGGCACCGGTCTTGGGCTCTACATCGTGAAGTCCGTGGTCGACGCCCACGGCGGCCGCGTCTCCGTGGTGAGTGAGGGGATCGGCAAGGGGAGCACCTTCCACATCATGCTGCCGCTTTCCGGCGGGCAGCACCAGAGGGGTCAGTAGATGAACGGGGAGAGACCGCAAATCCTCCTGGTCGAGGACGAGATTCACCTGGCGCGGGGGATCACCTTCAATCTGGAACAGGACGGCTACCTGGTAAGCCACGTGGAGAGTGGCGAGGAGGCCCTGGAGAAGGTCAAGATCGAGAAGTTCGACCTGATCATCCTGGACGTGATGCTGCCGGGGATCAACGGCTTCGAGGTCTGCAAGCAGATCAGGGGGCTCGACTCGCGGGTGCCGGTCCTCATGCTGACGGCGCGTTCCGAGGAGCGGGACCGGATCGCGGGACTGGCCGGCGGGGCCGACGACTACCTGGTGAAACCGTTCAACCTCAAGGAATTCTTGCTGCGGGTCTCCGGGATGCTACGCCGTTCCGCCTGGTACCGTCCCGACCCGGTCGAGGAAGGGTACCGTTTCGGGGAGAACGAGGTATTCCTGCTCTCCTACCGGGCCCGGACCCCCCAGGGGGAGATCGATCTCACCGATCTCGAGGTGAAGATGCTCTCCCTGTTCTTCCACCGCGAGGGGGAGGCAATTCCGCGCGGCGTGATCCTGGAGAGCGTCTGGGGCTACTCCACCGACGCCGAAACCCGCACCCTCGACAACTTCATCGTCAGGCTCAGGAAGTACTTCGAGCCCGAGCCGTCCAAGCCGATCTACTTTCAGACCGTGCGCGGCGTGGGGTACCGGTTCAGCAGAAAACCCTGATAACCCGGCACACGGATTACACGGAAACCCAGGCAAAAAGGCAGGATAGCTATAGTCCTTGGTTAAAACCTTGAAGCTGTATCCGGCCGTTTTGTCTTTGTTTCAGATGGTATCCGTGTGCGTGGTTTTAACAAAAAAAGGGGCCACCTGATTACCAGGCGGCCCCTTTGCTTTTGCGTTAACTCGATCTGTTGTTACAGCCCAGCCTTTTCCTTGATGAGGGCGGCCTTGTCGGTACGCTCCCAGGTGAACTCGGGGAGTTCGCGGCCGAAGTGACCGTAGGCTGCGGTCTTGCGGTAGATCGGACGCAGCAGGTCGAGCTGCTCGATGATGGCGCGCGGACGCAGGTCGAAGACTTCACGGACGATCTCGGCGATCCGCTTGGACGGGATCTTGCCGGTGCCGTTGGTGTCGACCATGACGGAGACCGGCTCGGCCACGCCGATGGCGTAGGCGACCTGGACTTCGCACTTCTCGCACAGGCCGGCGGCTACCAGGTTCTTCGCCACGTAGCGACCCATGTAGGCTGCCGAACGGTCCACCTTGGAGGGGTCCTTGCCGGAGAAGGCACCGCCGCCGTGGGCACCGTGCCCGCCGTAGCTGTCCACGATGATCTTGCGGCCGGTCAGACCGCAGTCACCCATCGGTCCGCCGATGACGAAACGGCCGGTCGGGTTGATCAGGAACTTGGTTTTGGCGTCCATCAGGTTCGCCGGGATGATCTTCTTGATGACTTCCTCGATGATCCCTTCCTTGATCATCTCGTAGGACACCTCGGGGGTGTGCTGCGAAGAGATGACCACGGTGTCCACGTGCACCGGCTTGTCGTCGATGTACTGGATGGAGACCTGGGACTTGGAGTCCGGACGCAGGAAGTCGAGCACACCGGCCTTGCGGACGTCCGCCAGACGGGACACCAGCTTGTGGGCCAGAAGGATCGACATCGGCATCAGTTCCGGGGTCTCGTTGCAGGCAAAGCCGAACATGAGGCCCTGGTCGCCGGCGCCCTGCTCCTTGTAGAGACCGTCGCCCTCGTTGACGCCCTGGGCGATGTCCGGGGACTGCTTGTCGATGGAGGTCAGGATGGCACAGGTTTCCCAGTCAAAGCCCATTGCGGAATCGTTGTAGCCGATTTCGCGGATGGTCTCACGGGCAATCTTCGGGTAGTCGATCACGGCATTGGTGGTGATCTCGCCGGCGATCACAGCCATGCCGGTGGTTACCAAGGTCTCACAGGCCACGCGCGCTCTGGGATCCTGGGTCAGGATAGCGTCGAGAATGGCGTCAGATACCTGGTCGGCAACCTTATCGGGATGCCCTTCTGAGACAGACTCGGAAGTAAAAATGAAATCCTTCATCTCCATATGGAATGAACCCCCTTCTGTGGTGTACAGCAACTATCGATCCAAAGTTCGGAATTGTATTATCGGGCTCTGTATTTGTCAACGAATTAAACAGTTCCGAGCCTGACACTGAGCCAGTAACTGGTAGTACGGCAGCCACTGGGGTTTCTTTTCGGAAATACATGGGGCAACTTGAGATGACATTGTTAATTGCAACTCATTGTTCGCCAGCTAGAATTTCCGGGCGCGGTTGATCGACAGCTCTCCAGGATATGACGCGGCGGATGCGTAAGGAGGAAACATGAGGTTCCTGATTCTGATGGTGTTATTGGCTGCGAACCTACTTTCTGGCTGCGGCACAGGTTCCGGCGCCGGGGGCGTTATGGATGCCACGGTACCGCCTCGCAACCTGACCGTACAGCTGGCGACCCAGGCCGCGAATCCCGCGACGGTGTATTATTCCGCCGAACTAACCCTGCGGCTTCCGGCGGGGGTAACGGTGCAGGCGGCCGCGGATACCGGTGTCATCGCCGCCGACGTTTTCGTCGCCGCCGACCCGACGGCCTTGGCCGGCGCCCGTTTTGTGGCGGCCTCGACATCCAAACCGGCGACCGTCAAGGTGATCGTCGCCAACCCCACGGGCATGGTGGTCGGCCCGCTCGCCACCCTCACCTGCAGCACCGCTTCGACCACGCTTCCCGGCGCCAGCTCCTTTTCCCTCGAGGAGTTCGTGGTTAAAGATGCTTCGGGCATCCCGCTTGATACCGTCACACCGAAGCTTGCGGTGCAGCCCCTCTAGCTTCCCGGCAGATCGGACGCAAAAAAGCCCCACCGGTGACGATGGGGCTTTTTCTTTTTGATCCGGATAAGGCTGCAGTGCCCTATTCGGCGAGCTTGATCGAGGTGATGAAGATCGGTTCGGCCGGCACATCCTGGTGACCGGCCTTGTTACCGGTTTTCACCTCGCGGATGGCATCGACCACGTCCATACCTTCGAGAACCTGGCCGAACACGGCATAGCCGAAGCGGTCCGGGGTTTTGCCGGAGTGGTCGAGGAAGGCGTTGTCCACGACGTTGACGAAGAACTGCGAAGTGGCGCTGTCCACGACGGAGGTGCGAGCCATCGCGAGGGTGCCGCGCACGTTCTTGAGACCGTTGGTCGCCTCGTTCTTGATGGCGAATTTGGTCTTTTTGGGCTGCATGTTCTCATCCAGACCGCCGCCCTGGATCATGAAGTTCTTGATCACGCGGTGGAAGATGGTGCCGTCATAGTAGCCGTCCTTGACGTAAGACAGGAAGTTACGCACCGAGATGGGAGCCTTGTCCTTGAACAGTTCGATTTTTACCGTTCCCATCGAGGTTTCCATGACCACCTGGGGATTTTTTTCTTCGCTCATGTAGTGACGCTCCTTTTAGTAGAGTTATGTGTTCAGAGATTCATCCGGTATTTTTATCATACATACCCCCAGAGGTGAATAGTTTTTCCTCATTGAGTTGCATTTTGACGAGAGCCAAGGGTATTATTAGAGACCTGCAGGGCGCTCAGAGAAATCCTGAGTTCTCGATTCGTACCTTCCCGGAGGAAACATCATGAAACTTTCCGCGCTGCTTTTGCTCGCTGCCCTGATATTCCCGGCCGCGACCCCGGCCTTTGCCGCTCCTCCCGCCCCAGCCCACGTGGCCAAGGTCGGCGAACCGGCTCCGGGGTTTGTACTCGATGCCTGGGTTAGTCTCCAGAGTGGAAAAGAATTCAAGACGATAAACCTGGCCGATTACCACGGCAAGTGGGTAGTGCTCTTCTTCTACCCGATGGATTTCACCTTCGTCTGCCCGACCGAGATCCGCGGGTTCAACGCCGCCCTCGACAAGTTCATGGCACTGGATGCGGTGGTGCTGGGAGCCTCCACCGACAGCAAGTTCTCGCACCTCGCCTGGGTGCAGCGTGGCGACCTTGGTAACCTGCAGTTTCCGCTGCTCTCCGACCTGAAGAAGGAGACCGCCGCCAAATACGGCTGCCTCGATGAGAAAGAGGGGGTGGCGCTGCGCGGGCTCTATATCATCGACCCCGAGGGGATCCTCCAGTACCAGGTGGTGCACAACCTGGATGTGGGGCGCAGCATCGAGGAGACCCTGCGAGTCCTCGAGGCGCTGCAGACCGGCTCCCTCTGCCCCTTGGGTTGGCATCCGGGCGACAAGACGATTAAGAAAACCAATTGATAATCAAACCAATTGATAACTGACGATGGACAATCATCTCGAGGCAAGGCCTGACGACAGAGGCGCACAGAGGGAGACAGGGGAACGGCAAAAACTAGTCATGTTTTTGGTTGTACCCTGTGTTCCTCTGTGCGCCTCTGTGGTTCAAGCTTTTGATCCAGGCTAGCTCTACCTCTACCCCATCATCGCCCGCATCTTGGCGAAGAAACCTTCCGCGCTCTTCTCTGCTTCTTCCTCCGAAGTCTCCTGCACCACACCACTTTGGATCACGTTCAACACCCCCGGCGGGATCTCTTCCAAAAACCGGGACGGGATACGCTCCTGCAGCTTGCCGTACTTCTTGCGGAACAGGGTGCGGGTCATCACCAGCTGCTGGCGCGCCCGGGTGATCCCGACGTAGCAGAGCCGCCGCTCCTCGTCGATGGAATCGTCCTCGTAGATGGAGCGCTTGTGCGGCAGGATCTCGTCCTCCATTCCCACCAGGAAAACGAAGGGAAATTCGAGCCCCTTGCTGGAATGCAGCGACATGAGGGTCACCGCATCCTTGCCGTGATCCTTCTTGTCCTTCCCTGAGAAGCGGTCCTCGTCCATCAGCGAGACCTTTTCCATGAACCCGTTGAGCGTCGCGCCGGGGACCCGGTCCTCGTAGGCCGCCATCGAGTTGATCACCTGCTCGACGTTCTCCACCTTGCGCCGGGCCGCCTTCTGGTCGTCGATGGTCCGGTAGATCTCCGATTCGATCCCCAGGCTGTCGAAGAGACATTTTCCCTTCTCGGCAATGTTCCCCTCGCCGCGGAAACGCTCGGATGCGTCGACCAACAGGTCGTGGAAGCCAAGCACCTTGTCCCTGATCGGCTCGGTAACCCCCTCGATCTCCCCTACCCTTCCCAGCGCCTCGAAAAGCGGCACCTCGTGTTCCAGGGACCACTGGTTGATCCGGATCACCGTGTGGTCGCCGATGCCGCGCTTGGGGAAATTGATGATGCGCAGCAGTGCCACCTCGTCCAACGGGTTCGCGATCACCCTCAGGTAGGAGATGGTGTCCTTCACCTCCTTGCGCTCGAAGAACTGGGTCCCCCCCACCAGCACGTAGGGGATGTCCTCGAAGCGGAGTTGCTCCTCGAACGCGCGGCTTTGCGCGTTGGTGCGGTAGAGGATGGCGAAGTCGCTGTAGGGGGTGTCTTTTTTGAAGCGCTCGAGCTGGATGCGCTCCACCACCGAGGTCGCTTCCTCCTCGTCGTCCTGCACGATGCACAGGTCGATGAGCGGCCCGGTCCCGGTGGCGGTCCAGAGCTTCTTGGCCTTTCTCACCTTGTTGTTGCTGATGACACTGTTGGCCGCGTCCAGGATGTTGCCGGTCGAACGGTAGTTCTGCTCCAGCTTTATGGTGCGGCACCCCTTGAAATCCTTCTCGAAGTCGAGGATGTTGCCGACGTCGGCGCCGCGCCAGCCGTAGATGGACTGGTCGTCGTCGCCCACCACGCAGAGGTTGCCGCAGCCGGCCGCCAGGTGGTTCACCAGCAGGTACTGCGAGGAGTTGGTGTCCTGGTACTCGTCAACCATGAGGTAGCTGAAGCGGTCCTGCCAGTGCTTGAGCACCTTGGGGTGGTGCTGCAGGAGTTCGGCGGTCAGCATGATGATGTCGTCGAAATCGATGGCGTTGTAGGCCTTCAAGGCCGACTGGTAGCGCGGGTAGACGAGCGCCGCCATCATGTCCACGTCGTCGGTAGGGTTCGGCGTGAAGCGGTCCGGCGGGATCAGCTTGTTTTTCGCCCCCGAGATGCGCCAGATGATCTGCTCGGCATCGTACTTCTTGTTGTCCGAGTTCACCTCGCGCACGATCTGGCGCACCAGTCCCACCTGGTCGGCGGTCGAGTAGATGGAGAAGTTCTTCTTGTAGCCCAGGCACTCGATGTCGCGCTTGAGGACCCGGACCCCCAGCGAGTGGAAGGTGGAGAGCACGATCCCCTTGCAGTTCTTGCGTCCCACCAGGTGTTCGACGCGCTCCTTCATCTCTTTGGCGGCCTTGTTGGTGAAAGTGACCGCAAGGATGCGGTCCGGCGGCACCTTTTTGTTCAGGATGAGGTGGGCGATCCGGTAGGTGATGACGCCGGTCTTGCCGGAGCCGGCACCGGCCAGGACCAAAAGCGGCCCCTCGGTGTGCTTGACGGCGGCAAGTTGTTCGGGGTTCAAACGGGAAAGGTCAAGCATGCAAACCTCTTGATAGTGCGTCCTTTTTTGCTGCAGAACTTGAACGCAGGCCAAAAAAGAGCCGCCGGTCGGGAAGACGGCGGCCCGTAATAGTTACCAGAACCGCCGTGGCAAATCAAGCCGCTATATCCATGCCAGTTTCCTTCTGGTTGGGCATATGCTATACAGAGTGATTTTGAAACAAGCTTTAACCACTGAGGCGCACAGAGGCACCCAGAGGAAAGGCTTAGAGAGTTGCATGACGCTCTGGGGTCGAGCGCTACCGCAAACTGGGACGCTAAAGCGTCCTCATTTCCAGGCAGGAACGTAAAAACGAGCAAAAGCAGGAAGCCCGGATGACTGCGACCAGCGATGGAGCACCGGATTTTGATTCCGGCATTCCTGAGTTCGATCCGGTCCTCCCCTGTGATCCTCTGCGCACCTCTGTGGTTCGAACTTTTGCCGTAGTTATCGCACCTCTCAAACTTCCGCATTTTAAATATCTGAAGGAGTTTCACCTATGGACCAGCAGCAAGCAGCTCAACGCATCGGCTTTCTTGCCAAAGAGATCGAGCGGCACAACCGGCTCTACTACGAAAAGGACATGCCGGAGATTACCGACGCCGAGTACGACGCGCTCTTCAAGGAGCTGCTGGATCTGGAGACGACCTTCCCCGAGCTGGCCCAGCCGGACTCGCCGACCCACCGGGTGGGGGGCAAACCGCTCGCCAAGTTCTCCCAGGTGCGCCATTCCACGCCGATGCTCTCGCTGGAAAACGGCTTCACCGAAGAGGACATCCGTGACTTCGACGAGCGGGTGAAACGCTTCCTCGGTCTCGCCTCCGACGCTCCGGTAGCCTACATGTGCGAACCGAAGATGGACGGCCTCGCGGTGGAACTGGTGTACCGGAGTGGCCTCTTCGAGATAGGCTCCACCCGCGGAGACGGTCTGGTCGGCGAGGAGATCACCGAGAACCTCAAAACCATCAAGGACATCCCCCTGCGCCTGCGCGCGAGCGAACCGCCCGAACTCTTCACGGTGCGCGGCGAGGTCTACCTGCCGCTCGCCCCCTTCCGGAAGTTCAACAAGGAGCGCGAAGAGGAGGGGCTCCCGGTCTTCGCCAATCCGAGAAACGCCGCCGCCGGCTCCCTGCGCCAGCTCGACTCGCGCATCACCGCGAAACGCCCGCTGACCATCTTCTGCTACGCCCAGGGCGAGACCCAGGGGATTTCCTTCGCCTCGCAGAGCGACTTCCTCGCCAGGATCCCGGAATGGGGGCTGCCGGTCAACGAGCTGGCCCGCGTGGTGCCGGGGATCGAGGAGGTGCTCGCCTACTACCAGGGGATGATGGAGCGCCGTGACGAACTCCCGTACGAGATCGACGGGGTGGTGATCAAGGTGGATTCTTACGAGCTGCAGCGCGACCTGGGCGAGAAGAGCCGCTCGCCGCGCTGGGCCATCGCCTGGAAATTCCCGCCGCGCCAGGCAACCACCGTGGTCGAGGACATCGTGCCGCAGGTCGGCCGCACCGGGGTGATCACGCCGGTCGCCCACCTGAAACCGGTAGAGGTCTCCGGCGTCATGGTCGCCCGCGCCACCTTGCACAACTGGGAAGAGATGCAGAGAAAGGACATCCGCAAGGGCGATACCGTGGTGGTGGAGCGCGCCGGCGACGTAATCCCGGCGGTCGTGAAGGTCATCACCGTCGAGGGGGCCGAGCGCCAGGAGCCGCTGCCCATCCCTGCGTCCTGCCCTGAGTGCGGGGGCGAGGTGGTGCAGGTGCCGGGCGAGGTGGCGGTGCGCTGCGTGGGGCTCGCCTGCCCCGCCCAGATCCGGGAGTCGCTGAAGCACTTCGCCTCGCGCCGGGCCATGGACATCGAGGGACTTGGCGAGAAGTTCGTCGAGCAGCTCTTGAGCCTGCAGCTGGTTAAGGACGTGGCGGACATCTACACCCTCACCAAGGAAGATTTCATGCAGTTCGAGCGCATGGGGGACAAACTCTCCGAGAACCTGTTGACCGCCATCGAGAACAGCAAGACCCGCGAGCTCTCCCGCTTCATCTTTGCGCTCGGGATCCGCAACGTGGGCGAGCACACCGCGAAGCTGCTGGCGAACGCCTTCGGCAGCGTCGAAAACCTGGCCCAGGCGACCGAGGAGGAACTCACCTCGATCCGGGAGGTCGGCCCCCAGGTGGCCGAGAGCATCACCGACTTCTTCAAAAACCAGGAGAACCAGGAGATCATCCGGCGGCTTTTGAACGCCGGGGTCACCCCGTCAGTGGAGGAGAAGCGCCTGGGCGGCAGGTTCACCGGCAAGACCTTCGTCTTTACCGGCACGCTGACCCGATTCACACGAGATGATGCGAAGAAGATCGTCGAGCTGGAAGGGGGGCACGCCGCGGGGAGCGTTTCCAAGAAGACCGATTACGTGGTGGCGGGGAGCGAAGCGGGGAGTAAGCTCGAGAAGGCCCGGCAGCTGGGGGTGCCGGTCCTTACTGAAGACGAGTTCCTGGAATTGGTAAAGTAGCGCGGCTCTTCCAGGGTAACGGGAGCGCCGCGTCGTTGGCGCTAGCTGACCAGGTGCGCACGCAGGAAGTAGTGCTTCAGGATGGCGATCAGCCACTGCCGAATGCTCGAACCGCCCGTGCTGTGGGGATGGCTGCCGGCGAGCTTACCGACATCGTCGTCGGCCAGCGGCTCCCCCACCCGGGGCCCTTCCTCCCGGCTCTCCAGTACCCGGAAATAAAAGGCCTCGAGGTCCGCACCCAGCTTGCGCCAGTCGTACAGGTTCACCGCGACCAGGCGCGCCTGCTCGCCCAGCCGGGCCGCCAGGTTCGGGTTGTGCAACAGGTGCAGGATCTTCGCGGCGAAATCCTCCGCGTCCCAATCGGCCAAAAGCCCCACCTGCTCCTTCTCGAAGAGACTCTTGATGTCTCCCACCGGGTTGGCCACCGTCGGTCTCCCCAGGCTTAGGTACTCGCACATCTTGTTGGGCCAGCGCCCCCAGTTGTAGGGGCGGTCAGCCATCGGAAGCAGGAACAGGTCCGCGCACCCCAAGTACCAGGGGAGCGCCTCCAGCGAAACGTAGCCGGTGAAATGCACCTGCGCCTCCACTTCGAACTCCCGCACCATTTCGCGCACCGCCTTGCGGGCTTTGCCCGTAATCACCAGCATCACATCCGGATATTCCGCGGCTACCCGCTTCAGCGCCTTGAGCACGATCTCCAGATCGAAGTGCGAGGTCGAGGAGCTGAACCCGAGGATCTTCGCCCCCATGGGGAACCCCATGCGCAGCCGACACTCCTGCTTGGAGCGCGCCTTGAACCAGTCGGGGAAGGTGCCTCCCGGGATATGGCAGACCTGCTCGGGAAGCAGTCCCAGCCCGCTGGCGCGGTCGGCCAGTGCGGTCGAGATCACGGTGAGGCCGTCTGCCTTGGGACGGAAGGCCTCCTCGTAGTAGGTCTCCAGTCCGCCGAAGATGGTCCGGTACCAGCCGGGCCGGTTGATCTCGATGAGCCCTCCCCTGCCGAACCAGTCGTTCCAGTCTGTGATCCAGGGGAGGTTGTGCTTGCGCACGAAGTACAGCGCCGGGTAGATGGTCGCGGGCCGCGTTTCGAAGCAGTGCACCAGGTCGTAGCGCTCCTTCTCCCGGCTTAAGAAGTAAATCCGGTTCAGGGTGTTCCAGGGATCCCAACCGGTGCGCATCCGTCCCCAGAGCAGATCCGGAATCTCCACCGCACGCACACCGTCCCAGTCGAAGGTCCTGATCCCGAAGCGGTCGTTCACCGAATGCAGCAGCAGCGTGACGCGGTGCCCGCGCCGCACCAGCTGCGCGGCCAGCGCATGGGGCCGCGCGTAGGCATCCAACCGGTTGCGGTGGCAGATCATCAGGATGTTCAGGCTGCGTCGTGTCATGGTTCCCTCCAGCAAACCTCGTGAAGTGCGGGCGAGGTTCTGCCCCTCCAGCACCCGTTAAGTTTATAGACTCTAATCTTTCCGTCAATGGCACCACCAGCTCCCCACCCTTACGCGGCACACCCCGGACCCGGCTCCCCCCAGAGAGGTTCCGCCTGAACGGATCGTCCCCCTCCGCCCCGGAACGCACAAAGGCCCGCCCTTCGGGAAGGGCGAGCCCTGGTGGTCCTTTTCAGTTGCTGAGGGTTACGGGTTAACGGCGAAATGAGCGGTGATGTTCTGGCTTGCCGCTGCGTTTTTGACCCGTAGCGGGTTCTCGGTGCTGGTGAGGAAACCGTTGTCGCCGGTCCAGTTGACGAAGTGGTAGCCGGCACTGGGAACGGCAGTGATGGGATCGCTCCAGCCGCCCGGCCAGAGGATCTCCGGAGTGGTCCCGTTGATGCTGCCGCCCGGACCCGCGCTGAAGGTGAGCGTATAGGTGGACTGGTCGGCTGCAAAGTTGGCGCGGATGTTCTGGCTTGCCGAGGCGTTTTTCACCCGCAGCGGATTCTCGGTGCTGGCGACGAAGCCGTTGTCGCCGGTCCAGTTGAGGAAGTGGTAGCCCGCATTGGGAATGGCGGTAATCGGGTCGCTCCAGCCGCCCGGCCAGAGGATTTCCGGGCTCACGCCGTTAATGCTGCCGCCGGCCCCGGCGCTGAAGGTGAGTGTGTAGGTGGTCTGGTCAGCGGCAAAACTGGCGGTGACCGTGAGGTCTCCGCGTACGTTAGTATCGGTGCGCGAGGCGCTGGTCAGGCCGTCACTCCAGGAGACGAAGTGGTAGCCCCAGTTGGCGATGGCGTTAACCTGCGTTCCGCTCCCCCCGAGCGGCACCACCTGCGAAGCGGCACCGCTGAGGCTGCCGTTGGGGCCGGCGCTGTAGCTTAACCGCGCCGTCGATACCACGGGGGCGAAGTTGGCGGTGATGGTCTGCGTGGCGGAGGCGTACCTCAGCTGCAGCGGGTTTTCCGAGGTCGTAAGGAAGCCGTTGTCCCCAGTCCAGTTGACGAAACGGTAGCCGGCATTCGGGACCGCGGTGATGGGGTCGCTCCACCCGCCCGGCCAGAGGATTTCCGGTGAGGTTCCCTGGACCGATCCGTTGGGGCCGGCCAGGAAGGTGAGTGTGTAGGTAAGCGGTCCCGCGGTAAAGGTTGCCGTGACGTTCAGGTCGGATCTCACGTTGGTATCGGTGCGGGAGGCACTGGTCACCCCGTCACTCCAGGATCCGAAGTGGTAGCCGGATGCGGGCACGGCGCTAACTGGGCTCCCGCTCCCCCCCTCGGCTACCGTCTGCTGGCTTTCGCCCGAGATGCTCCCTCCGGGGCCGGCACTGTAGCTTAGGCTGTAGGTCTGCGCGCTGCCATAGCCTTCAAATACCTGGACCCGATTGTTGTTGGGGTCGACCACGTAGACCCTGGTCCCCCGCCGGTCGCAGGACAGGGTGCCCACCCGGTCGAACTGGCCCGGTCCGTTACCAAAGGCACCCAGTTGCGCCACCAATCCTCCGGTGTTGCTGAAGACCTGGACCCGCGAACCGTCGGCCACGTAGACATTGCCACTGGTGTCGGCGGCAATGGCGTCCGGACGGGAAAACTGTCCCGGCGCCGAACCGGTGCTGCCCCAGAGGGTAACGAAGTTGCCGAGGCTGTCGAATTTCTGCACCCGGTCGTTGTAGGTATCGCTTATATAGAGAAAGCCGTTACGGTCGCTGGCAATACCGTAAGCAAACTGGAGCCTCCCCGGCGCCGAACCTGATTGATCGGGCCAGGTCTTCAGGTGGTTCCCCGAGCTGTCGAACTGCTCCACCAGGCCAAAATGGGTATCGAGCACGTAGATGTTGCCGGCGTCATCCGCAGCAATGCTGTCCGGTTGGATCAGGAGCACCGTTGGCGGTCTGCCGAAATCCAGCAGGAAGGTCCCGTTATTGTCGAGTTTCACCAGGGGAATGAACCCCGCCAGGTAAAGGTTGTCGCTGGCGTCAAAGGCCATGTTGACCGCCTCCGGGTAGCTCCAGCCGGCCATGAACTGCCCCGATGGCGCGAACACCTGGATCCGATTGCCGAAATCCGAGACGTACAGGTTGCCCAGCCTATCGACGGCGGCACCCTGCGGGTTCCCGAGCTTGCCGGGGTCGAGGCTCCCGGTCTGGGAGAGATAGCTACCGGCGTTAGTAAAGATCTGCAGCCTCCGGTTGCCGTAGTCGTTCACATAGAAGTTCCCGGCTCCGTCCACCCCGTTTCGGCCGGGGAAGTTAAGCTGGCCGTTACCGATCCCTAGGCTGCCGAACTGCATCAGGAAGTTACCGGAGCTGTCGAACTTCTGGACCCGGTTGTTGCCGGCATCGCTGACAAACAGGTTCCCTTGGCTATCGACCGATATCCCCGAAGGGTTGTTGAACTCCCCGGGTCCGGAACCGTGGTTCCCCACGCGGAACAGGAAGGTCCCCGTACTGGTGAATTTCTGGAACCTGTCTATTTGGAGCAGGTAGACATTGCCGCTGCCATCGACTGCCAGGTCCTGGGGGCCATTGATTTGGCCGTCGGCGTCGCCCTGAGTCCCCCACCGGGCCAGGAAGTGTCCGGAACTGTCGAACTTCTGGACCCGCGAACCGGAATATTCAGCAACATACACGATTTGGTTGCGGTCGACGGCCATCGCTATAGGCGCGTTGAACTGCCCGTCGCCTTGCCCGTAGCTCCCCCACTGGGTGAGGTAGTTGCCTGACGAGTCGAACTTCTGGATCCGGTTGTTGCCTTGGTCCACCACGTAGACGTTGCCGTAGCTATCCAGTGCGACATCCATGGGGTGCTGGAACTGGCCATTGCCGGTACCGAAGCTCCCCCACTGGGCGAGTACGTTTCCGGCGCTGTCCGCCTTGATGACTGAGCTGTCGGTGAGCAGGTAACGGATGGTGCCGGAGCTGTCCACCGTCTGAAAAAATGCCCGCGCGTAGACCGTAGGTTCACCGATGCTGAAAAGGAAGTCGCCCGGCGCGGCCTGAGCCGCAGTCGCGAATCCCACCAGAACCAGGAGAAGCTGGACCAGCGCTGTGATGGCTTTGCTGATGGCATGGTGTCTCATTTCTCACCTCCCGGGAAGCTGGTAACTGGAAAGGCGTGCTCGGTTCCGTCTTCGTCGAGGTAGCTGCCGGTGAAACGGAGGGGCAGCAGCGCAACCTGTTTGGCACCGGATACCGGGTGCGCCTGGAGCGTGAGGGAAAGGGTTCTTTTCTGGCGAGGTTCCAGGGTCCCGACCTGGACCGCGGCTTCTCCCCCGGTAACCGGCGCCATCGGCACAACCGAAAGGCTCACATCTTTAAGGGTCGCATTGCCAGGATTGGTTACCTGCAAGGCAATCTGGACTGTTGCTGCGGTGTCCCCGGCACTCCACCCGGTGACCGCGTGGCTTGCGGCAACCGGCACTCCCTGGGCCACAGCCAGGACAGCGGGAAGCATCAGGGCCGCCAACGTGAAGATTCTGGCTAGCACGGTTCTCATCACATAACTCTCCTTTTGCAGCTCTTTTTTTGGCTGTCTCTCCCGAACTTACGACCCCGCCCGGTCCCTCCCGGTTACCATCGATGCAGCACAGAGCATGTTGAGATCCTCGATCCCGTGCACCTCCTTTACGATTTCCGCAGCCTTCCCGCAGGTGAGGTCATTCCAGGAAAAAGCGCAGCATTAAATTAATGCTTACAAATTTGATACCGATTAATCTCTAACAATAAGATCACCTAGATGCCTGATATTACATTGACTAATCGACTCTCAGCCATTTCGGGAGGCACGGCGGCAGGTGATCATGAGCTGCACAGCAGAAAACCGCAGAGGAAGAGCAAAAGCTGTGCTGCCAGGGGCGGTACCCGTCGGGTGGAGTGCTTGGGGCAGGTGCAACCTTTGAACAGGGGGGCCAGCTCTAGAGCTGTCGAGACGAGGTTCGAAGGAAAACGAAAAAAAGCCACCCCCGGGCAGGGGGTGGCTTTCGTCTGTATCTAGCGGGTGATAACTAGCGGTTGGCGCTGGCGAGCTCGATGCGCTTGAGCATCCCCTTGGCCTTGGCGTCGCCCTGGGAAGCGGCCTTTTTGTACCAGAGGGCAGCCTCTTTCAGGTCCTTGCTGCCCGCCTCACCGCTGAAGTACAGCCAGCCCAGCGCGACCTGGGCCTTCAGGTTGCCGGCCTGCGCGGCCTTTTTATACCAGACCACCGCTTCCTGCTTGTCCTGCGGCACCTCTTTGCCGGAGCTGTAGCACCAGCCGAGGTAGAGCTGCGCCTCGACGTCGCCGGCCTCGGCGGCCTTGCGCTTCCTGGCGAGCGGGCTCGTTTCGGCAACGGGTGCACTGGCAACCGCTTTCGGCGCGCTAACTGCGGCCGGTTTCGGTGCGGGGGGGAGTGCCGGTTTGGCCACCGGCTGGGGCGCCGGAGCTGCCGCGGGCTTTGCCGCAGGGACCGGTTCCGCCTTCTGAGCCATCATGCTGCCGAAGCGCAATTCAGGCATGTCGTCCGCCTCGGCTGCGGCAGGGGCGGCGACCGGAGCCGTAGGCGCAGCTACCTTGGCGACCGTGACCGGCGCAGGGGCCGGTTTTGCAGGGGTCGGTACCGGGGCCGCGCTTACCGTGGCTATCGGCACCACGGCGGCCGGCTGGGGTGCAGGCTTCGCCACAGCCGGGGCAGGCAGGGTGCGCAGGGAGTCCAGGCGCCTGAAGTTCTCCAGGGCCTTGGCGTCGCCGTTCTCGGAAGCTTTTCCGTACCAGACCAGCGCCTTGGCGAGGTCGCGGTCGGTACCCTGGCCGGTTTCGTAGGCCTTGCCCAGGCTGAACTGCGCCGGGGCGACCCCACCCTCCGCGGCCTTCTTCAGCCAGGGGAGCGCCTGCTCCGGATTGCGGCTCACCCCCTCCCCTGCCTGGAGCATGCAGGCCACCGTGCTCTGGGCCCGGGCGTCACCCGCCTTGGCCAGCGCCAGGTACTCCTGGTAGGCGGTGACGAAATCGCCGCTTTGGTAGGCCTTGACTGCAGCGGCGTAGTCGGCGTGGCCGACTGCCGGGACCAGGCCGACCAGCGCCAGGGCGGCGAGCGTCAGCAACGTTTTCTGCGGGTTCATATCATCCCTCCTGTCATCGGCATTTATCTTTCACCCAACGATTCGTTCAGCGTCTTGGACAGCGGCTTGGTGAGGTAGTTCCAGACCGTCTTGTTGCCGGTCTTGATCTCCACCGAAGCCGTCATCCCCGGCTGGATCTTGATGGTCTCGGCCGCCTTCCCCAGGTAGTTCTTCCCGGTCGCCCGGACCCGCACCTTGAAGTACGGCTTGTCGTTGGGGGTGCGCACTTCGTCGCTCACCGTGTCGGCGCTGATGTAGGTCACCACCCCCGAGAGTGAACCGTAGATCGAATAGTCGTAGGCGTCCATCTTGATGGTGGCGGGGAGCCCCGGCTTCACGAAGGCGACGTCGGCGGTCTGCACCTTCACCTCGAACTCCAGCTTGTCGTCGCTGGGGACGATCTGCATGATCTCCTCGCCGGGGCGCGCCACCCCGCCGCGGGTGGTGATGCGGATGTTGCGGACCACCCCGTCCATGGGAGCCTCGATCACCGTGTTCACGTACAGGTCCTTGCGCTGGGTCAAAACCTGCTGCACGGACTCGAGGTCGTCGGTCGCCTTGGAGAGCTCGGCCTGGGAGTCCTGCAGGTACTTGTTGCGGATGCTGGAGATCTTCCCTTCGATCTCCACCACGTTGCGCTGCAGCCTCAACACCTCGGCCTTGCTGACGTCGCCGGTCTTTAACAGCGGCAGGTTCATGGCGAGCTCGTCCTTGGCCAGTTCCCGGGACTTATCCAGGGTGGCGAGGTCGTCTCGGATGGCAGCCTGGCGCTTGCGGAACAGGGTCTCGTTGTTGGTGATCAGTTCAGGATAGGCGCGCAGCTCCTTGGGAAACTGGGGCTCGCGCCCGGCGATCTCGGCGTTCAAGCGCGCGATGGTCGCCTTGAGGGAAGCGGTCTTCGCCAGGGTCTCCAGGTAGGAGGTCTGGGTCTTCACCTGCTCGAAGATCACCAGCTTCTGCCCGCGGCGCACCGTGTCGCCTTCCTTCACCAGGATGTCCTTGATGGTGCCGCCGTCGGCCGCCTGGATCACCTGGTTGTGGGCACTCGTGATGACCGATCCCGGCGCCCGGATGATGATGTCGATCTTGGCCCAGGCCGACCAGGCGCAGAAGGTGGCGATCACCACGGCACTCGTGATGAAGAGGATCTTTCCTGAGGGTTTTGCGGCGCGTCGTTGGTCTTTCATATCGGTATAACCTTTCCTCGCTGGTACTCGTTGTGTTCCGGTTTCCGCCCTGCCCTACCCCTGCCCGGAGAGCCGGGAGAGCACCGCGTCGCGCGGGCCGTCCATGTAGAGTTTCCCCCCTTTCATCACCAGGAGGCGATCCAGGAGCGGCAAGAGCGCGCTCTTGTGGGTGGCCACCAGGAGCGTCGCCCCTTGCGAGACCACCTCTTTCAGGGTGGCGACCAGGAGCGCCTCGGTGCCGGCGTCCATGGATGCCGTCGGTTCGTCGAGGAGGATGATCTGCGGCTTGGCGAGGAGCATCCGGGTGAGCCCTATCGCCTGGCGCTGCCCGCCGGAGATCCCCCGTCCCCCTTCGGAGATGGGGAGCGCGAGCCCCTTGGGATGCTGGCGCACCAGCTCGAAGAGCCCGGTCTTCTTGGCCGCCTCGAGGATAGCCTCGTCGCCCGGATCGGGCAGCCCCTGCAGCACGTTGTCGCGCAAGGTGCCGCTCATCAGGTGGATGTCCTGGGGCAGGTAGAAGATCGCCTGGCGCAAGACCCGCGGCGAGATGAGCGAGATGTCCATGCCGTCCAGCAAAACGCGCCCCGCGGCCGGCCGGTAGAGTCCCGAGGCTAGTTTTAAGAGGGTACTCTTGCCGCTGCCGATCGATCCGATGATCCCGACCCGCTCGCCCGGCCTGATGTCCAGGTTGGCCACTTCGAGGGCGGAAATCTCCCGGTCGTACCGGAACACCGCCTGTTCGACCCTGAGCTGCCCCTCCAGGTGCCCCGGGATGAGCGCATGGGCCCGGTCGTCCAGTTCGTTGGGGAGGCTCAAGAGCTGGTCCAGCCCCTGGATGGCGGATTTCGCGTGCCCCCAGCGCATCATGAAGCCGGGGAGCTGCCCCAGGGGAGACAGGATGCGCCCCGAGATGATGCTGCAGGCGATGAGCGCCCCCATGGTCATCTGGTGCAGGGTGACCAGGTAGGCACCGAAGCAGACCAGCGCCACGTAGGCCATCTGGGAGAGGAAGCTCACGATGTTGCCGGGGAGCACCGAGTAGCGTTTAAGTTTGTCGTCCACCTCGGCCGCCTCGTTCCCCAGGGCGTTCCAGCGGCTCTGCAGCTCGAACTCGGCGCCGTTCGCCTTGACCATCTCGATGGAGTCGATCGACTCGACCAAAAGCCCCACCTTGCGGTTACTCTGCCCCTGGTTCAGCTGGGTGTACTTCTTGATCTTCCAGAGAAAGAGGATCCCGGAGAGTGCGGAGATGAAGAAGAAGATGAGCGGTACCACGGCAACCAGGCCGCCAATGAGGTAGATGATGTAGATGAAGAAGAAGGCGAAGGGGATGTCGGCCAACAGGAACAGCGAGGCAGAACTCATCACGCCGCGCACCAGCTCGAGACCCTTGATCTGCGAGGAGAGCGTCCCCACCGACTTGGGGCGGAAGCTTAGGTGGATCCCCAGCGCGCGCTCGAAGAACCACTCCGAGAGCTCCTGGTCGATGAGCGTCGAGGTCTTGTCCAGGATGGTGCCGCGCACCTGGGTGAGCACCACGTTGAAGAGCGTGGCGAGCACCACCCCGGCGGTCAGGACGAAGAGCGTCTGGTAGCCGTTGTGCGGAATCACCCGGTCGTAGACCTGCAGGCTGTAGATCGAGGTGGCGATGGCCAGGAAGTTGATCAGGAAGGTGGCCAGGAGTGCCTCGGCGAAGACGCTGCGGTACTTGCCGACCGTCTGCCAGATGACGTCTAGCGAGCGGGTCGTGCTTCCCGCCACCACCTCACGGGCCGGGATGCTCAGGCACTGCGCGGCGGCCGCGTCGATGGAGACCTTGCCCCCCGCCGAAGCCTGCGCGAGCCAGCTGCCGTCCGGGTTGCGCGAGACAGCGACGCACCAGCCGTGCTGCGGATCGCGGGCCAGAAACGGGCAGTCCGGGGCGTCGGGGTTCTCCAGGGGTTTCGGGAGCCCGTCCAGGCGCCCCGCCTTCCAGACCCGCTGCACCAGGGAGGCCAATTCTTCCTGTTCACCCGCCCGGTCGATCTCCTTGGCCATGTCGTTCAGGCAGGCGCGCGGGACCGCCTGGCCCACCAGCATGGCGGAATGTTCGATGATGGGAATCAAGGTCGAGTCGCTCATTTTTTCACTTCCAGTCTCAGGTTGTCGGTGTACAGCGCCAGTTTCAGGGTGGTGACCGCCAGTTGGGCCCGGGCGTCGACGACGCTCAGCTCCGACTGGGTTGCCTCGCGCACCGCGTTAAGAACGTCGAGCCAGGCCTTGCGGCCGATGATGTACTGCCGTTTGTAGGATTCCGCCACATCCTGGGCGCTCGTGCGGGCCCGGTTGGCGTACTCGAGCTGGTTGCGCGCGGCCTCGCGGTCGTTCCAGGCGTTGGAGATCACCCGCTCCAGGTCGCGCATAGTCGCCTCGCGCTCCTGGCGGGCCGCCCGGGTGCGCGCCTCGGCCGAGGCCACCCCCGTGAAGGCGGAGAGCCCGGCGCCCGGCTGGGCCTGGACCACCGCCATGATCCGGTTGTCGCTGGTAGCCCCGTAGATGCTCGCGTTGTTGTTGAAGCTCTTTTCGTAGCGCAGCGCCACCTGGGGCCAGAGCGCCGCCTTTTTTACCGTGACCTGGGCCTCGGCGGCGCGCTCCTCGAAGCTGAGTCGCGCCAGCGACGGGGAAACCGCCACCGCATCGTGCACCGCGAGGTCCCGGGTCGCGGGGACCGCTATCGAGGCGAGTTCAAGCGGGGTGGCTTCGGTCACGGAATGCCCGGAGAGCTGGGAAAGCGTGGTGAGGCTGCGGGACAGTGCCTGGTCGATGACCGAGAGGTCGTTCACCGCCTGGGAGAGCCGGGACAGGGAGAGCTGGTGGTCCACCTCGGGGCTGATCTCGGAGGCGACCCGGCGCTTGATGGTATCGTCCAAAAGCTGGTGCTGTTTCAGGTTCTGCCGGCTGATTACCCGGCGCTCCTGCTGGCGTACCGCGTCGACGTAGGCCTCGATGAGTTGGGAGACCACGTCGTACTGGGCCTCGCGGATCGCCTTGTCCGAGGCGTCGTACTGTGCCCGCGCCGCCTGGATGCCGCCGGTGATGCCGCCACCGGCCCAGAGCACCTGCTGCAGCCGGAACACCACGTTGTTGTTCCCCGAGCGGTCGGTGTTGGTCTCGATGCTGGGAGCGGGAAAACGCTGCCACTCGGCACTTTTCACGTCGGCTGCCGCAGCCTCGCGAGCCGACTCCCGGGAGAGCACGGTGGGGTAACTCGCCGAAGCGGCGCTCATCAGTTGCTCGAAGCTGTACCTTTCTGCCTGCGCCGCGGGGACGCAGATGGTGGAAGCGACCAGTCCTGCCAGTAATGCGGTTCGAAGCATTGTCACCTGTCCTGGGTGGATGTTGCGGGGAACCCGCCCGCCACTGTCCTCGTCCGACGAGGGCCTCGGCACGCGGGAAGAGTCAATTTTTTGAACCGGTGTCAAGTGGAAGAAATACTTTTGCGTGGTGTTTACGTTTCCTTGACACGATTTCTCTCAAAACGATCCGAAACGGTCTATCTGCCACGGTTCGCACTGAGTGTTTGCAATGGCTGTGCCTGTTAAGGCTTAAACTTTTCTTTCGTTTTGACTGCACCGACCGCACAAAAAAACGGTGTCGCACCGTTTCCCCCGGTACGACACCGCCATTGACAGTGTCACATTATCTTGTGCTTAACCTATTAGCCCAGATGGAAGGTATGACCGTCGCCCTGCAGGGTCACGGTGCTGTAGGTACCCGCCAGGGTGAGCGACTCGACCGCGTTGTGGGCGCTGTCGAAGTAGGTCAGCGTGTTCCCCACGAAGGACCACTGACCGGCCGAGGTGACCTCGCCCGCGGTGGAGACGTGGTGAGCGTCGTTCAAGAGGGTGCCCACGCCGGAGTCGAGCTGGATCACGTCATGGTCAGCACCGCTGAGGCCGGAGATGACCGAGCCGCCGTTTTGTGCGGCATCCAGGATGAAGGTTTCGGTTACGCCGTCGGTCGCGCCGATGGTGTGGTTGCCGGTGCCGCCCAGGTGGATGGTGGTGTCGCCGGAGTCGCCCAGGCTCACGAAGTAGTTGCCGTTGGCGGCTCCGCCCAGGACGATGGTGGAGTTGCCGCCGTAGTTGTGCAGGGCAAGGCCCGTGGTACCGGCATCGTTGAGGATCACGGTGTCGTCGCCTGCCAGGTGCGCCGAGCCAGCCAGGAAGTTGCTGAATTCGGTGGCGGTCAGGTGCAGCACGTTGTCCGAGGCGTCCACGGTGACAGCGTGCTGCACCAGGGACATGCTCGGGTCGGCGTCCAGACCGCTCTGGATATGCGCCGCGGTATCCAGGATGCTGTAGGTGAGGATGCCGGTAGTGTCGGCGGTGTGGATGGTGTTCATCTGCGCGATGGTTGCGGTGCCGTCCACTATTACATGGACCCCGTTGGTGACGTAGGTGCCGGCTCCGGCGTTGGTAGCCGCGTCGGCGGCCAGGTTGGCGGCCGTGTCCAGAACGGCTGCGGAGGTGACGACGGCGGCGTAGCCGTCGACGGTGGCGAGCTCGGCGACGGTCGCCGAGTCGGTGACATGGACGTTGTGGCCGGTGCTGTAGGCGGAGCCGACGTTGTCGGCCTGGATGTGGGCCAGGGTGTCGCTCACCGTGCTGGCGGTGACCGTGGCGGCGTAGACGTCGATCGCGGTCAGTTCGCCTACCGTGGCGGCATCGGTCACCGTGACATTGTGGCCGGTGGTATAGCCGGCACCGGTGTTGTCGGCCTGAATGTGGGCCAAGGTGTCGGTGACGCTCGAGGCGACCACGGTCCCGACGTTCGCCAGTGCGTCGAGGGTTGCCAGTTGGGCGATGCTTGCGGTGTCGGTCACGTTAACCGTGTGGCCGGCGGTGACGTAGGTACCCGCACCGGCGTTGGTTGCCGCGTCGGCGCTCAGGTTCGCCAGGGTGTCGCTGACCACGGTTGCTACCACCGAGCCCCCTGCCCCGTTCATGCCGTCCAGGATGGCAAGCTGGGTGAGGGTCGCCGCGTCGGTGACGGTGAGGTTGATGTTGTTGGTTACGTAGCCCCCCGTGTTAGCCATGAGGTGAGCCTCGGTGTCGGTGATGGCGCTGTAGGTGACCGTGCCGGCCGCGGCATCGATGTTGGTCAGCTGCTGGATGCTGGCAGGGTCCGTGACCGTCACGTTGTGGCCGACCGAGACGTAGGTTCCGGCCCCCGCGTTGGTTGCCGCATCGGCGGCCAGGTTGGCCGCGCTATCGGTTACCGTGGTGTAGGTCACGGTGCCGGCTGCCGCGTCGATGGCGGTCAGCTGCTGTACGCTCGCCGTGGTGCTGACGGTCACGTTGTGGCCAACGCTGACGTAGGTTCCCAACCCGCCGTTGGTGGCAGCGTCGGTGGCCAGGTGTGCCGCGGTATCGGTAACCGTGGTGTAGGTCACGGTACCGGCTGCCGCGTCGATCTCGGTGAGTTCCTGCACGCTCGCCGTGGTGTTGACGGTTACGTCGTGGCCCACCGAGACGTAGGTACCGGCCCCGGCGTTGGTGAGAGCGTCGCTTGACAGGTTAGCCGCGCTGTCGGTCACCGTGGTGTAGGTCACGGCACCGGCTGCCGCGTCAATGGCGGTGAGCTGCTGGACGGTCGCCGTGGTGTTGACGGTAACGTCATGGGTTGCGGTGACGTAGGTACCGGTACCGCCGTTGGTGGCGGCATCGGTGGCCAGGTTGGTGGCGGAATCGGTCACCGTGGTGTAGGTCACGGTGCCGGCTGCCGCGTCGATGGCTGCCAACTGGGCGAGGCTCGCGGTGGTGTTCACGGTGACGTCGTGGGTTGCCGTCACGAAAGTACCGGTACCGCCGTTGGTAGCGGCGTCTGCCGCCAGGTTGCTGGCGGAGTCGGTCACCGTGGTGTACGTCACGTTGTCGGCCGCCAGGTCGATGGCGGTGAGCTGGGCCACGTTTGCAGTACCGCTCAGGATCGCGTCATGGCCGGTACTTACGTAGGTGCCCGCTCCTGCGTTGGTCGCGGCGTCGGTCGCCAGGTTGGTGGCGGAGTCGGTCACCGTGGTGTAGGTCACGGTCCCTGCTGCCGCATCGATGGCGGTCAGCTGCGCGACGGTTGCGGTGTCGGTAAGGGTGACGTTGTGGCCGGCGATCACGTAGGTGCCTGCCCCGGCGTTGGTGGCGGCATCGGTCGCCAAGTGGGCTGCCGAATCGGTCAGTGTGGTGTAGGTAAGCGTGCCGGAGCCGTTGGCACCGTCGATTGCTGCGAGTTGAGCCACGGTGGCCGAATCGGTGACGGTCACGTTGGAGCCGGAGGCGATATGAACCGAAGCGACGCCGGCCGGGGTGAGGTTGGCCGCGGTATCGGAGAGGTTCATGGCGGTGACCAGGCCGGTGGTGTAACCCTCGAGAGCTACCAGGTCGGACAGGGCGACACCGTCGGTCACCGTGACGTTCACCGAACCGGTGACATAGAACCCGGCATCAGCACTGAGATGGGCCGAGGTATCGGTAATTGCACTGTAGTTGAGGGTTCCGCTGGTGTTGGCATCAATGCTGGCCAACTGGGCAATGGTGGCGGCGTCGGTGACCGTCACGCCGTGGCTGCCGGTTACGTAGGTGATGGCATCCGCGGTTCTGGTGCCGGCCGCATCGGCGAAGTCGGCAGCGATCCCAGTGATGCCGGCGTATGCAGTGATGCTGTTGGTTGTGGCGATGGTAGCAAGCTGCGCCAGGGTAGCGGCATCGTTCACCGTGACGGAGTAGGCATTACCGGTACCGTGCAGGCCGACCAGGTCGGCGGCATTGCCGCTCAGCGTTGCGGTTATGGTGCCGCTGGTGGCTAGGTCGATGCTGTTCAGGTCGGCCACGCTGGGGTTACCGGTGATGGTGATGTCCTCGGTACCGGATAGGGTGATGCCCGAAGCTCCGATCACCGTGAGGACATCTGCCGCCGAACCAGTGATTGCAGTGACCCCGCTGGCGTCGATGGTGAGCGTAGTCGCCGAGTCGATGATACCGAGCTCGCTGGCATTGGCGGTACCGGCAACGGTAACGGTGTAGGCATTGCCCGTGCCGTTGAGGCCTGCCAGGGTCGCTGCCGAGGTGTCGCTCAGGGTCGCGGTGATGACACCGTCGGTCACTGCCTGGATCCCGTTCGCCTGGGCCACGGTCACTGCGTCGGAGACAGTGACCGCCTCGTGGGTCGACAGGGT
>NZ_BLXZ01000004.1 GCF_014193675.1 Geomonas limicola | reverse complement strand
GGGTGAGGCCGGTAATGGTAACGGCCTTGCCGGTACCCACATTGGCATCTCCGAAATTGGCGCTGCCGCCGGCCAGGGTCACCACGTCGGGGCTTAGGATTCCGCTCAGGGTCCCGCGGGTAGTGATGGTGGCCAACGTGCTGCCGTCATAGCCCTTGTTGCCGACAACAGTGGTTCCGGCGTTGACGGTAAGCGGTGCCGGGGTGATGTTGGCGGTGGTGCTCGCGGTGGTGGTGATGCTGTAGTTGCCGGCTGCAGCGCCGGAGAGGCTCAGGCCGCTGAAGCTGACCGTTTTGCCGGTGCCGGCGTTCTTCGTGTCGAAAGTGCCGGAAGCGCTACCGGAAAGCGACACAACGTCGGAGCCCACCACGCCACCCAAGGTGACCGTGCCGGTGTTGAGCGTGGCGCTCCGGGTGCCGTCGTACACCTTGCTGTTCGCGGTGATGCCGTTTATGGCAAGCGGTTTCGCCGTGACCGTCAGGTTGGCCGGGACGAAGGTGATGCTGTAGTTCGAACCTGCGCTCAGGGTGCCGATGTTGATGGCGTACGGGCTACCAGCCACGCTCTCGCCGCCGGCGCGTCCCAGCGCACCGGTCAGGGCGTCGCTGCCGTACAGTGTGCCAGTCGGCGTGTAGGTGAAACTCGGGTCAGCCGAACCGTAGACCTTGCTTTGGGCATTCGCTGTCACCGTCAGGGCTGCCGGGGTGATGTTGGCACTTGCCGAGGCGGTGCTGCTGCCGAGGGTATAGTTCCCGGCACCGGTGCCCGCCAACGCGAGCCCGATCACGGCGACCGGTTTGGCGTTGCCGACGTTGGCATCGGCGAACGTTGCGGTCCCGCCGGTCAGGGTCACGTTGTCTTGGGCGAGTATCCCGCTCAGGGTGCCTGGGCTCGTGATGGTCGCCGCAGTGCTGCCGTTGTAGGCCCTGTTGGCTACTACCGTACTCCCCGGAGTGACACTAAGCGACGCCTTCTGGATGTTCAGGGTGCCGGTGGCGCTCCCCTGGTAGTTCGGGTCTTCGACCGAGCCGCTGAAATCGTAGCTCCCGGCGTTGAGCGGAAGCACGGCAATCCCGCCTTGGCTGAAAGAGAAGCTGGCGGTGAGCCCCGGCGGGGTGGTGGTGTAGGGGACACTCTGCAGCGCTGCAGTGTAAGTCCGGGTGATCGAGCCGGCGCTGAGGGTCGCTGTTGCCTTGGCGACGTTGAAAGTCGTCGAACCGAGGCTCGCTGAGAACTGCGCGTTCCCGGAGAAATTTGCGATTATCGTGTGTGTGCCGGCAGAAATGACCCCGGTGTAGTTCTGGGTCGCAATGCCGCTCCCATCGAGGGACACCGGGCTCCCGACGGTATTCCCGTCCACCAGGAAGGTGACGGTACCGGTCGGGGTGGAGGCGGAGGTCACGATCGCGGTCAGGGTGAGGGTCGAGCTCCCCGGGATGTAGGTTACCGGTGCGTTAGCCTGCTGCACCGTGGTGATCGTCGGCTGGCCGTAACTGTAGCTGACGGTATTGACCGAGGTCTCCACGTTCCCCGCGGTATCCACGCTCAGGAATTTGAAGGTAGTGGAGTTGGTGATCGGGATCTGCAGGGGCGAGGCTCCTTGCTTGCAGGCCCCGGTGCAGGCGGCCGGGTTGGGATCGACTCCGTTGGTGGTGTAGTACACGGTGGCCGCTTCGCTTGCGGTAAAGGTGACGGTTACCGCAGTTCCCGGGGTGTAGAAGCCGGTGCCGGGGACCGGCGGATTAGACGAGGCACTGGTCACCGGGGGGAGGCTGTCCACCGTCACGGTAACCGACGGAGAGGCGAGTCCGGTGTTGCCGGCGACGTCGGTGGCAGTTGCGGTGAGGGTATGGGTGGTCCCTTCGGCGAAGAACCAGTTCACGCCCCAGACACCCGAGCCGTTGGCGGAGACCGAGGTCATAAGGGTCCCCCCGTCGTACACGGTGACGGTGGCATTGGCCTCCGCCGTCCCAGCGATGTAGACCTGCTGGGAGTTGCTGCGGTTGTTGGCATAGGGGGTGATTACCGGTCGTGCCGGCGGGGTCATGTCCACGGTGAAGCTGAGGAGCCGGTACTGCGAGATGTTCCCCGCCTCATCCTTCACCCAGACGTACCTGGTATAGGAACCTTCGCCAGGTACCGTCACGTTAACCATGGAGTTGGTGCTCCACCCCGTTGCGTTAACGGCGGGGGTCGCGGTAGAGTCCGTGACCAGGTACCAGAGCATCACGTTGGGGCTGGAGTTGTCGGTAGCTGTGATGAAGAACGAGGTGTTGGTCGCGTTGAAGGTATTCGTGCCGGAGAAGCTGTTGGGGGAGACCGTGCTGATGACCGGAGCCGTGTTGTCGAAGATCATCGTCACGATGCGTTCCTGCGACTGGTTGTTAGCCAGGTCGATGCCGTAGAATTTCACGACGGTGCCGTCTGCAACCGCGGGAGCGCTCACGCTGCCACCGGCCGTCGGGACCACCACGGAGAGGCGGGATGCAGACGTGAAGGGATCCGAACCGTCGGTGGTAAACCAGATGGTCGCCGGTTCATCCGATATGAAGGTGACGGGAATCGGCAGGGTGTTGCTGTAGCCGTATCCTGAGCCAAAGGCGGTTCCCGGCGGCATGACGATCACCTGCGGCGGGATCGTGTCCTGCATGACGTAGAAGCTGGTCTGCACCTCGTCACCGAACACCCCGGCGTTGTTCTTCAGGATGCAGCGCACCTGTTGGCTCCCCTCGGCGGTGAGGGTAAACGAGGCCGAGGTGGCGCTGGTCACCGGGATGCCGGTGCCGTTGGATCTCGGGTTGGTTCCGTCGGTGGTGTAGTACAGCGTGCCGGTAAGGGCGGGATCCCAGGATACCGTCACGGTCTGCTGCAGCCCCACCTGTCCGCCATTCGGGGTCAGTGTAAGCTGGTTGGGCATCAGGTCGCCGTTGACCTTTCCGCCGCTGACGCTGCCGTTGTACACCTGGTAGAAGGTATCCTGGAAGGCGTATCCGGCCAGGGTGACCTGGGCATAGACGATGTCGCCCTGCTCGATCCCCGTCACGAAGAAACGTCCGTCCGAGGAGGTTGCGGTCTTGGTAGTGTCGGGAGTGTTACTGCCGTTGCCGTAGATGACCTTGTAGCTGGGGCTGCCGCCGGGGTGGTTCTTGCTCATCACCTGGACGGTGGCACCGCTCAGGTTTACATCGGCAGGGGTGGCGACCCGCCCCCGGATCATGCCGGTAGTGCTGTTGGCCACTGCGGTGAAGGAGGGATCGACGGCTGCCCATCCCGTCAGGTCGCTGGTCCTGATCATGGAATAGCTGCCGTCGTAGTTGTTGGTTGCCGTGATCAGCTTGCTGTAGGAGTCCAGGTAGGTACCACTGGCATCATGCATCTTGTACTGCAGCGGCACACCGGCCGGCACGTTCATGCTGTACTTGCCGGCTACCCCGCCGCTGGTCGCCGAAGTTACGGTAATGGGAACTCCCCCGCCGATGGCCCGCACGGTTACGCCGTTCACACCGGCGTTAGAGGTGTTGGTTAAGGTGCCGGCCACGGTAACGGTCTTTTCAAAGGGAGCGCTGGATGCGCCGGTGACCTGGTTGTTGTCGGTTACCGTTATCGGCCCGCGGGAAGCACCTCCCGGGACATGGGCGATGATCTGGCTGCCGCTCACCACGGTAAAGTTCTTGTCGGCAACTCCGTTGAAGGTTACCCTCGTGGCAGAAGTGAAGCCGCTCCCGTTGATGGTGACCGTGGCGCCGCCAGGGCCCGAGGTAGGCGAGAAGCTCGAGATGACCGGCCCCGATCCGACCGGGGTGTAATCGCCGGAGAACTCGATCGCGTCACCCATCACATCCTGCAACTCGGTCGTGAGCCAGTATTGTGAGTTCAAGTTAAGCGATGAACCCGAGAGCGTTACCCAGTTGCTGGCAGAAGTCAGGTTCTCGAGGTACTGGTTGCCAGAGTAGACAGAGGAGGTAAAAGGGATCATGCCGGTCGGGATCCCGTAATGCCAGCCGTAGACCGGGTTGGTCAGATCAGGCATCCTCACATTCCCCACGGGGAAGCTTTGGGCCAGCGTTTCCTGACTCCCCCCTTTAATCACCGCCAGGGGCAGGATTTCCGAGCTGCCATCGCTGTACTCCAGGCTCGCCTGGTAGCTGTCATCCGAAGTCGGGCGGTTGTTTCCGGTAAAAACCCTCAGACTGTCCATACCTGCCAAGGAAACCCCTTCAGCCGGAAGTGCCGCGCCCGTTACGTTGCTCAAGGTTATGTTGACCGGTCGCTTCTGGCTCCAGAAGGTATTGAACGACAGCGAGAAGGTGGGGTCGGTGTTGTTGGGGCCATACTGCGAAACGGCACTTACCGAAATGATAGTGTTGCGCAAGGGGAAGGTCTGGGTGGGGGCGATGACGTTGTCACCACCTTCGACCGTCAACCGCGCCTGCTCGGTCCGCTCGTTGATCTGCCCCTGCCAGACACCCGTTGCATTGTCTATCAGGTACAGACTGGTCCGGTAGGCCGAAGCGCTGGCCTGCACCCCGGGTATGGACCACGCCTGCTGGATGGTAGGATTTCCTATGGTGGTTACGTACGGCATCCCGTTCCAGGTGGACAACGCCACCAGCAGGGTTTTGCCACTGAGCGAGGAGAAGCCGGTGAAGTTCACCTTCCCGGAGACGGTAACACCGGAGCCGCAGGTACCGAACGAGTTGCAGGTGTCGCCAATGGTGTCGCTGCCGTCGGCGGACTTGTAGGTTGAACGAGCAGATCCCCTGATGACCGGGGTGGTATTACAACTGAGGGTGGACCCGTTGCTTAGCCCCGTAATGACGAGCACCGCCGAGTCACCGGTCAAGCTCACCGTCGGCACGTTGTTTCTGACGATGGTTCCGCCATTGCAGCTGACGTTGTATGAGTCGGCGATTACCGCACCGTTCGCGTCAGTCGCATTTTCTATGACCACACCAGCAGAGCCGCTTGCCGGCAGAATCCCAGGACTGGCCAGGGCGGCCGAGGGAAGGACCAAGCTCTTGGCGGAGATGGTGAGGTTACCGGTACTGTAGTTCGAGCCTGAAACCGTAACCGACCTTTGTACCACCGGATCGTTTGCGTGCATGATGCCGGTGTTGGTCCGGTCCACAAAAGCGAAGAGGTTGTAGGTGCCGTTTTCCACCCCCTTTATGACAAATGAGGTGGCTGTTGTGCCGGGATTTGGCAGACTGACCGAGTAGACGAAATTTCCTCCCCAGGTTTGTTTCAGCCCGACATAGACTCGGCCCGTGTCGCCGGAATTGTTGGCGACCTTCCCGCTGACCGTCATCGCGTAGGCAGGGACACTCACGAACAGTAGCCCTAGCAGCATGACCAAAAGCGGCACTTGTAAGCACCAGACACCTCTTCTCTTTTTCATTTCTCCCTCCAGACATTCATCAAAGATCCAACAGGCATTCAAACGACGCAGATACAAACGCGAAAACACTAAACTATGATTTAATTTAAAATAGTTAAATTAACAGACAGTACGGTTCCTGATATGCGACATCGAACAACCGCAGGAACCATGAATTTAGGAGGGAAAGGGGGAGGTCCTGGCAGTCACAACAACAGTTTTGCAGATACTTGGGGCTTGTGTATACCATTTGCAATCTTATGATTCAAGAAAAATTAATGGCAATCACTCTAATCGAAACAAAATGTATACACTTATTGTCTAATTATTTTCTTTACACTTATCTCGCTTATTAGCTATCACTCAAAATGCTTAACGCAGCAAGGCGAAAGCATGCGAGGGTGTGTACCAGTAGGTGAGCAATCGCGGGTATCTCGAGGCAGCTTATGACATGTGCCAGGGAACGGTTAGGGGGAAAAGAAAGTGTTTGCGGTCGGGGTGGCTGCGTTGTGTTGTCTCGGGGTACACCCCAAAAGGTTAGTACTGGGAAACACGGTCCTTGGTCCACCTCAGTGCCTTTACGCCCCCCCCCAACGAAAATATTCACCAGGTAATTACGGGAAAGCGTCCAACAGGCGTCCAACGGACCCATCTCCCCCTGCGAGAGAGAGGCAGGATGAGGAGGAACGGAAAGCCATCTCCGCGCGGATCAAACCACGCCCCTTGAATTCTGCAAAGAAACAAAAAAAGGCGCCCCGGAAAACCGGGACGCCTTTTTTGATGCGGTAACTTGTGTAGCTCTTACATCTTGTTCAGCAGCGGAACGATGAGCAGGGACACGATGTTGATGATCTTGATCATCGGGTTAACCGCCGGGCCGGCGGTGTCCTTGTACGGGTCGCCTACGGTGTCGCCGGTAACGGCTGCCTTGTGGGCCTCGCTACCTTTGCCACCGTGGAAGCCGTCCTCGATGTACTTCTTGGCGTTGTCCCAGGCGCCACCACCGGTGGTCATGGAGATAGCCACGAAGATACCGGTCACGATGGAGCCGACGATCACGCCGCCCAGGGCTTTGGGGCCCAGGGTGAAGCCGACGACGATCGGTGCCAGGATGGGGATGAGGCCCGGGATGACCATCTCTTTCAGAGCGGTCTTGGTCACGATGTCAACGCAGGCCGCGTAGTCCGGCTTGCCGGTACCTTCCATGATCCCCTTGATGGTGCGGAACTGGCGACGGACTTCGTCGACGACCGCGCCGCCTGCTTTACCGACGGCTTCCATGCACATTGCAGCGAAGTAGTAGGGGAGCATGCCGCCCAGGAACAGACCGACGATGATGTACGGATCGGAGAGCGAGAAGGTCTTGTCGGCGATGGTCAGCTCCTGAACGTAGGAGGTGAACAGGATGATCGCGGCCAGACCTGCGGAACCGATGGCGTAGCCTTTGGTAACAGCCTTGGTGGTGTTGCCGACTGCGTCGAGCGGGTCGGTGACGGCGCGGACGGAGTCGTCAAGCTCGGCCATCTCGGCGATGCCGCCGGCGTTGTCGGTGATCGGACCGTAAGCGTCCATGGCAACAACGATGCCGGTCAAGGAGAGCATGGAAACGGCGGCGATGGCGATGCCGTACACACCGGCGCAGGAGGAGGAGACCACGATGCCAGCTGCGATCACGATGACCGGAAGCGCGGTGGACTTCATGGAGATGCCCAGGCCGGCGATGATGTTGGTGGCGTGGCCGGTTTTGGAGGCTTCGGCGATGTGCTTCACCGGGCCGTACTCGGTCGCGGTGTAGTACTCGGTGATCCAGAAGATGGCACCGGTGACCACGAGGCCGACGATGGCGGAGATGAAGATGTTGTTGGCCGAGATGGTGGTCGCGCCAGCGCTGAGCCCCTGCGGGAACATCTGGACGGTCACGAAGTAGAAGGCGATGCAAGCGATGACGCCGGAAGCGATGAGCCCCTTGTAGAGGGCGCCCATGATCTTACCGGAGCCGCCCAGCTTCACGAAGAAGGTGCCGATGATGGAAGCGATGATGGAGATGCCGCCCAGGATCAGCGGGTAGCTGACGGCTGCCGAGTTGGTGAAGGTGATGGCGCCCAGGAGCATGGCGGCGATCAGGGTCACGGCGTAGGTCTCGAAGAGGTCGGCGGCCATACCGGCGCAGTCGCCCACGTTGTCGCCCACGTTGTCGGCGATAACGGCCGGGTTACGCGGGTCGTCTTCGGGAATACCGGCCTCGACCTTACCCACCAGGTCAGCGCCGACGTCGGCACCCTTGGTGAAGATACCGCCGCCCAGACGGGCGAAGATGGAGATCAGCGAACCGCCGAAGCCCAGACCGACCAGCTGGCCGACCACGTCTTTGGTGGGCGCGCCCGGCATGAGCTGCTGAAGCAGCATGTAGTACCCAGCCACGCCCAGAAGGCCCAGACCAACAACCAGCATACCGGTGATGGCGCCGCCCTTGAAGGCAACGTTGAGGGCCTTGTGGATGCCGCCCTTGGCTGCCTCGGTGGTCCTCACGTTGGCGCGTACCGACACGAACATGCCGATGAAGCCGGTGAGACCGGAGAAGACCGCGCCGACGGCAAAGCCGACCGCAGTTTTCCAGCCGAGCGTCACAAAGAGAGCGATGAACATCACCACGCCGACCACAGCGATGATGGTGTACTGGCGCTTCATGTAGGCGCCCGCGCCTTCCTGAATCGCTGCCGCGATCTGACGCATCCGGTCGTTACCCTGGGGAAGCCCCAGGATCCACTGGGCCGAGATCAGACCGTAGGCCACAGCTGCCGCGGCGCAAACCAGGGCGAAAATTACTGCGTACTGTTCCATTAACAAATCCTCCCATTTAATATGCCTCTTGCGAAGGCCTTATTTATTCTAAGGGTCTCAGAAACGGGAGATTGTTATCGGAAAGCACTCATTTTGTCAATCTTTTTCCCCGTTGCGGGTCGATCTACCGCTGCAAAAACGCTTCGAGGATGAACTGCGGAGGTTCGACCTCCCCGGCATCCACGTTATCGTTTCAATCCACCGGCTTCGTCAGAACGGCCCCGCGGTGGGGCAACTTCTGCCAACTAGCCGAAATGGCCAGCACTTTCCGCCCCTGGATACGGCGATCCCTCATGGGGGTTCGCGGTCCACCGGCGTAGCACCGGATCCGCGTTCTAATGCAGAGCACGTTTTCTAATATTGACCCTTCATTTACTAATGTAGGGGGCGCTTTAAGCAAACTGACTTCTGCTTTAGCTTAATTTCGGTAATAAAAGGTGAGCGCGCCTGAGCACGAGGCAACGCGCCCCTTATTTTTGTTGAAGCGAGCCTCGCATTAGCTTGAACGCTGCGCGCTTTTCACTAAAAAAGTGACGACAGACCTTTTTGCAGGCAACTTTTTGCCCGTGCGCCCTTGCTTTTAGAATATCGGACGGACGATTTCCCATCTCGCAGCAGCCGCGTTTCAAATGAGAACGGAAAATAAGCTAAACGCGAGGGCATTTAGCTTAACACAGGCATGCATAAGCTAAAGCGAGGGGCATTTTGCTTAACACAGGTCTGCGTTAGCTTAACTAGGGTCTGCCATAGCTTAACGACGGTCTGCGTTAGCTTAACTAGGGTCTGCCATAGCTTAACGACGGTCTGCAGTAGCTTTAGGCGCGGGAATTTTAGCTTAGCGCGAGGCATGCTCCGCATAACTTTGGCCGCGCCGGTCTTACTTTTGTGGAATATTAGCTGGGCAACGGGACGTTTAGCTTACCTGGGGGTTTGCAAAGGCAGTGGGTACCGTCGACCTGCGACCGGCGCGGTTACCGTCAGCTATTTCTGAAGGGAACACCTTTGCCAAGGCTCGTCGGGGAATTCAGGGAAGCTGGTAAGAGTTGCTCTGCAGCACTGCAGGTGGCCTTACGCCCTCCGCTTTGCGAAGGGGAAACAGGGGGATTTGATGTTAGCCTACGTGGCGCGCTTCTCGGAAAGCAGCAACTAGGATGAAATTCCCCCTGCCCCCCTTCGCAAAGGGGGGGATCGTGACGCCAACTACCTGCGCCTGCGATGATCATTCGCCCCTGTGCATGCACCGAACTGTTAACGGTGCGCGTCTTTCACCGCCCTATCTTGCGCGCCGGTTAAATCATATGTAGTATTGGGCGCATGGCCGATCTCAAGTGTGGCGACATAAGCTATCCCGTGACGATACCCGAGCAGCACCTGCACGCCGTGATCCGCCCTCCGGTCGAGGCGGCCGCCGGGACGCCGGAGGGACTCGTGCTGCAGGCGCTGGAGGGGTGCATCGAAAAGATCGCACGCTTCAAAGCCAGCGAGAAGGTGGTTATCGTTACCTCTGACATCACCCGCCCCACCGGCAGCGAAATATACCTGCCGCTCCTGGTGCGACGCCTTGTCGAGGCGGGGGTGCAGGAGCGCGACATCGAGATCGTGATCGCCCTGGGGATCCACCGCAAGCAGACCGAGGCGGAGCACCGCAAGATTGTGGGCGAAATTTACGGGCGGATCAAGGTAAGCGATCACGAGTGCGACGACCCGGGGAGCCTGGTGTACCTGGGCGAGACCAGCCGCGGCATTCCGGTGGAGATCAACCGCACCGTCGCCGAGGCGGATCGGCTCATCCTGACCGGGGCAGTGACTTTTCACTACTTCGCGGGCTTCGGCGGCGGTCGCAAGAGTATCCTCCCCGGCGTCTCCAGCCGCAAGAGCTGCATGGCGAGCCACTTTTCGCTGTTGAACCCCGAGGAAGGGAGCGGCCGGCATCCCAAGGCGGTGACCGGCAACCTGGCGGGGAACCCGGTACACGAGGCGATGCTGGAAGCCTGCGCCATGCGCCCCCCCGAGTTCATCCTGAACACGGTGCTGGGGCCGGACAAGAAGATCCTCGCCGCCTTTGCCGGTGACTGGCGCGAGGCGCACCTGGAAGGCTGCCGTTTTTACGCCCGATCCTTCAGCTACCCCATAGCCGAGCGTGCCGACCTGGTGGTGGTCTCCTGCGGCGGCTATCCCAAAGACATCAACCTGATCCAGTCGCACAAGTCGATGGAGTACGCCAGCCGTGCGCTGAAGCCGGGCGGGGTCATGGTACTGTTGGCCGAGTGCCGCGACGGCTACGGCAACGCCACCTTCTTCGACTGGTTCCGCTTCGCGCACAGCGCCGAACTCGAGTCGGCTCTCAGAAAGCACTACGAGATCAACGGGCAGACCGCCTGGTCCCTTAAAGAGAAGGCTGAGCGCTTCCGGATCATCCTGGTCTCCCAGCTCCCCGACGCGGAGGTGCGCACCATGGGGATGATTCCCGCGGCCGCGCCGCACGCCGCCCTCGAGCTGGCCTTTTCCATGCTCCCCGCCGACTACTCCGCCTATCTCATCCCCGAAGGGGGCGTGGTACTTCCCGTTCTTGGTTAGCCCCTCCCATTTTCCTGTTTATAGAGAAATGCACCGACACTCCCCTCGCCCATCGGGAGATGGGAGAGTCTGCGGGAGTGGCGCGGAGTCGGGAAACGCCTGAAGCACAACCGATTCCGGCGCCATCATCCCCCTCGCCCTCCGGGAGAGGGGGAGGGGTGAGGGGGGTGGCAGCTGCAGCAAATCTCCATAGCTTCGACCAACCATCACCCGACACAGTAAAGTGACCGGCAGGGGCCTAATGAACCCTTGCCTTTTTTATTTCAAGAGTGCAAAGTATCCGAATATCTGGTTAGCTGGCGCAGCATTAACAACAGTTTCGGAGCACGAAACGCTGCCAGTTGCCAATGAAGGAGCAGCCGGCACCACGTTCCCCGACTGTGCCGATTTTTATCTGTGAGAGGACACTAGATGCTCGAAGCACGCATACTCGACAAACTGACTGAAATCGTCGGCAAGGAAAACATCGCCACCGAAGTACAGGACATGATCTGCTACGGCTACGACGCCACGCAGATGGAGTTTTTGCCCGACGCCGTGGTGCACCCGGCCAACAGCGCCGAGGTATCCCAGGTACTCGCCCTTGCCAACCGTGAGAAGTTCCCGGTCTTCCCGCGCGGCGCCGGCAGCGGTTTCACCGGCGGCGCCCTTCCCAAGGGGGGCGGCATCGTCCTGGTGACCACCCGCATGAACCGCATCCTCAGGATCGATACCGATAACCTGGTCGCCGAAGTGGAGCCGGGCGTCGTCACCGAGGCCTTCCAGATGGAAGTGGAAAAGCTCGGGCTCTTCTACCCGCCCGACCCGGCCTCGCTCAAGTTTTCCACCCTGGGCGGCAACGTCGCCGAGTGCGCGGGCGGCCCGCGCGCCGTAAAGTACGGAGTAACCAAGGACTTCGTGATGGGGCTCGAGGTAGTGCTGCCGACCGGCGAGGTGATCCGCACCGGCGGCGAGACCGTGAAAGGGGTGGTCGGCTACGACCTCACCAAGCTGATCTGCGGCTCCGAAGGGACGCTGGGGGTGATCACCAAGATCATCTTCAAGCTGCTCCCCTACCCGGATTCCAAGAAGACCATGCTGACGGTGTTCGACTCGATCGACGGCGCGGCGCGGGCGGTCTCGACCATCATCAAGGGGAAGATCATCCCGACCACGCTGGAATTCATGGACCACGCGACCCTTACCTGCGTCGAGCGCCGCTTCAACCTGGGGCTCCCGGCCGAGGGGCGCGCCGTGTTGCTCATCGAGGTGGACGGCGACCGCGACCTGATCGAGAAGCAGGCCGAACAGATCCACGCGCTCATCAAACCGCTGGGGCTGGTCCAGTTCCGGGTAGCGAAAGACGCGGCGGAGAGCGAGGAACTCTGGCGGGTGCGCCGCCTGGTGTCGCCGTCTTTGCGCGACGTGAACCCGGACAAGTTCAACGAGGACATCGTGGTCCCCAGAAGCCGGGTGCCGGACGTGATCCGGCGCATCGAGCAGATCCAGCAGCGCTACGAGATCCCCATCGTCAACTTCGGCCACGCCGGCGACGGCAACATCCACGTCAACATCATGATCGACAAGACCGTGCCGGGGCAGTTGGAGAAGGCGCACGAGGCAATCAAGGAAGTGTTCCAGGCAGCCCTCGACCTGGGTGGCACCATGTCCGGCGAGCACGGCGTGGGGCTTGCCAAGCAAGCCTTTATCCCGATGGAATTGACTGCGGACCAGATCGGCGCCATGCGCGCCATCAAGCGGGCGCTCGATCCGAACAACATCCTGAACCCCGGGAAGATGCTGCCGGTGGAGTAGAGGTTTCTCAAGTCCCCCTTCGCAAGGGGGTGAACTCGGCGCCACCAGCGAGCTGGACAGCAACCGTCTCTGCGCTTCCCGAATTCCCGAAGGAACCCTTCACAAGGGCTGGAGGCGGCACCAGGGCAAAACAATTCAACGCCTATACTTAATCCCAGCACGTTGAGAATACCGACGAGCCACCCTTTTCTCCGGCTCGCCCACTCACCCACTCAACGTCTTTGAACGAACGAGACCTATTCATGACCAAGAAGACTGTGGACCCACTCGAACGGGTCGAGAAGGAACTGAAAAAGTGCGTCAAGTGCGGCGCCTGCCGCGCCAACTGCCCGGCCTTTACCGCCTTCCAGCGTGAACCGGCGGTGGCCCGCGGCAAGGTAGCTCTCGCCCAGCACATCATGAAGGGGGACATCACGCTGGACGACGGCACCTACGCCGCCATGTCCAAGTGCCTTCTGTGCGGCAGCTGCGTGGAGAAGTGCCCGAACCAGGTCCCCACCGACGAGATCGTCATCGCCGCCCGCGAGGCGCTCGCCAAAAGGCGCGGCCTCACCACCTTCCATAAGGCGGTGGGACAGGTGATCAAGACCCGCAAGCTCATGAACCTGGGGGCCTTCGCCGCCTCGATCCTCGGGCCGGTGTTCTTCCGCAAGATCCCGGCCACCTCGGGCCTGCGCCTGCGCTTCCCGGTGCCGTTTATCGGCAACAGCCGCCACATCCCGCAGATCGCCAAGAAGAGCTTCATCGCGAGCCACCCCGAGGTGATCCAGGGCGAGCCGGGTAAACCGCGCATCGTCTTCTTCGTGGGCTGCATGACCAACTTCGTCTATACCGGCATCGGCGAGGCGACCATCAAACTGTTCCAGCACCTGGGCTGCACCATCATCATCCCCAAGGACCAGCAGTGCTGCGGCCTCCCCGGCATGTCCGGCGGCGACCTCGACACGGTGCGCGAACTGGCCGAGCAGAACCTGGCCGCCCTCGAGGCGCACCAGGCCGATTACGTGATGACCGCCTGCGCTACCTGCGGCGGCGCGCTGCACAAGCTCTACCCGCTGGTGATCGGCAAGCGCAACCCGGAATTGAAAGAACGCCTGAAGGCACTGGCGGACAAGACGGTGGATGCCTCGGTGCTGCTCAAAAAACTGGGGCTCAACCCGGAAGAGACCGGCAGCAGCGCCGAACTGAACATCACCTACCACGATCCCTGCCACCTGCGCACCGCCGGAATCACCAAGGAGCCGCGGGCGCTCCTGAAGGGGACCCCGGGGCTCAACCTGGTGGAGATGGAAGGCGCCGACCGCTGCTGCGGCCTGGGCGGTACCTTCAACGTCTACCACTACGACAGCTCCCTTAAGATCAATGCGGGCAAAACCGCCGCCATCCAGGCCACCGGTGCCGACGCCGTGGTGACCGGCTGCCCGGGCTGCATCATGCAGCTTTCGGACGGTTTAAAACAGGCCGGAGATAAAACGAGGGTAGTGCATACCGTCGAACTTCTGGCTGGCCAGATCAAACGTTGACCCACACGCTGGCAGGGGCTCCCTGCCAGCGCTACTTCCCCCTCTTTTCCCCCACCTGCATAACTTCCTGTTTTATCAATCAAGATACCGTAAACACTCTTTTTCTTATTGACATTTTTACAGCAAAACCTTATGAAGGGTACCGGCATCCGTCTATAAAACGCTAGTTCGTTTACGGTATCACCGGTTCGGAATCGTCAGCACCAACAGGCGGAGAGCCTGCTCCAAATCTCACTGACAAAAACGACGTCACGAAGCATGAGAATTGCGGCATCACTTCCGGCTCTGCAGCAACACGCTCTCTCCACCAGCGACACAACCCATTTCTGACTGACGCAAACTCGAAACACGGCAGCAGGTTTGCCCGAGAAAGGCTTTGGCAGGGAGCTCCGAAGTCATAGGGATATCCCTAACAGTAATACTTTCTCATATTAAGCACTTGACACGCACGTAAACGGCAGCATACTTCCGTGGATACAGTGTACAAGTGAAGTACACTCTCACAGAGCGTACGCAGAGAGATAAATAGTTGAATTTTTGTCAGTATGACTTTTCAATACAGCTACGGGGAGGATGGTAATGACGCGTAACGCTCAGCAGTCTGTGCAGAAAAATCCCAACTACCGGAAGGATGGCCGCAATGTCTAATTCAATGATCAAGCCCTCGCTGAAGAACCCCTTTGACCAGGCCGAAAAGGTCGAATTCAACATCCCGGGTGAGATCGCTCGCGCCACGGGCGGGTACGAGGAGGCGATGAAGGCAGGTTACGACCTGATCCAGCGCCCCATCAAGTCGGTCTCCATCGACCAGATCGAGAAACAGCATTTCAAAAAGCGCATGACGGTCTGGGAGAGGATCCGCGTCCTTACCGAAGAAGACCCCAACATCCTGTACCAGAACTGGGGCAAGAACCTGGACGGCGCCTCGCTGGTCACCGGCATCCTCAACATCCACGGGCGCGACGTGGCACTCTACGGCCACGACTTCACGGTACGCGCCGGTTCCATGGACGCCACCAACGGCAACAAGCTGGCCCGCCTGTTCCAGATGGCCGGCGAGAACGGCATCCCGGTCATCGGCATGAACGACTCGGCTGGCGCCTTCGTGCCGGCCGGCGTGGGGGGGCTGGACGGCTACGCCGAGGCCTTCACCGCGCTCAGGAAGATCTCCGGCGTGGTCCCCTCGATCATGTGCATGTTCGGCTTCAACGCGGGCGGCGGCTCCTACCTCCCCCGCCAGGGAAGCTTCGTCATCCAGCCCAAGGACACCTTCTTCGGCCTGACCGGCCCGGGCGTCGTGAAGAGCGTACTCGGTGAGGACGTCACCCCCGAGGAGCTCGGCGGCCCGCAGGTGCACGGCATGTCCGGCGTGGCGGACCTGACCTGCGAGGACGAGGTCGGCGCGCTCCGCATGGCGGTACAGCTTTTGAACTACATCCCGGACAACAACGGCGTCATGCCGCACTACCAGGAAACCACCGACCCCCTGGACCGCAAGACCTGGGAGATCAACACCCTTCTGAAGAAGGCCTTCAACTCGCCGACCGGCTTCAACACCCCGTTCGACGTGTCGATCATCATCCAGCAGATCTGCGACCACGGTGACTACTTCGAGATGCAGCGCGACCGCGCCCGCAACGTAATCACCGCCTTCGGACGCCTGGGCGGCAACGTGGTCGGCTTCGTGGCCAACAACTCGGCCGTCGACTCCGGCCAGATCGACTGCGACGCGGCCTTCAAGATCGCCCGCTTCAACCGCTTCTGCAACATCTACAACATCCCCATGATCTTCATGGAGGACACCACCGGCTTCCTGCCGGGCCGCGAGCAGGAAGCCCGCGGCATCGTGCACGCCGGCCGCGCCATGCTCGACTCCATCGTCGACATCCGCACCCCGCGCATCCTCTTGATCCTCAGGAACGCCTACGGCGGCGCCTACGCCTCGTACAACAACTACCCGACCGGCGCCGACCTGGTGCTGGCGCTCCCGACCACCCGCCTCGCCGTTATGGGCCCGGCGGGCAAGGAGTTCGTCTACAAGGACGAGCTGAGGAAGGTGCGCAGCGCCGTCATGGAGCGCGTCAAGCGCGGCACCCAGGAGCGCATCGATGCCGGCGTGAAGCCCGAGGTCGCCAAGCTCGACGCCGAGAAGGAGGCCGCCGAGTGGCTGCGCGCCGAGGAGGCGCTCCTGAACACCCGCTACGAAAAAGAACTGATGAACCCGAAAGAGGCGTTGAGCCTTGGTTCCATCTCCTCGCTGGTCATGCCGACCGATCTCAGGAAGGTATTGGGCGAGAACCTGAACTTCTTCCTGCGCCACTACAAGCCCGGCCCGATGGGCGGCATACAGCGCGAGTTCCACTAGGAAGGCAGAGGCAGGTCGGGGGGGATTTCTCACCTGCCGGAAAGCTCCCTCTCCACGAGGGCTTTCCTCAACCTAAACCTTATTGATTTCAATTTCGGAGATAGAGACCAATGGCACACACTTTAGGCAGCTACACCAAGAATCCCCTGATCCACCGGGACCGCCGGTTGGGCACTTCGACCTCGAAATGGGTCGCTTCGTTCGCCTGCGAGGACCTCAAACCGCTCATCGTCTGCCGCGGACCGATCCGCAAGGAGGCGATGGACGTCTACGCCGAGATGGGGATCACCCACTTCGGCATCCTGTTGTCCGAGAAGGACTCCATCGTCTACCCGAACGCGCTGGCGCCGGAGTTGAGGACCCTCACCGACTCCCGCCGCGTGCACCGGGTGCCCGACTACACCGGGGCCTCCAAGGAGGAGCGCGTCGAGCGCATCCACCAGATCATCTCCATCGCAATCGATAACGGTTACGACTCCATCTTCGCCGGCTACGGCTTCATGGCCGAGGACGACGAGTTCGTCGCGGCCATCGAGAAGGCCGGCCTCAAGTTCATCGGCCCCTGCTCGGCCACCCAGTCCGGCGCCGGCAAGAAGGACGAGGCCAAGCGTACCGCCCTCTCGGTGAACGTCTCGGTCACCCCGGGTATCGACAACGTCACCGCCCGCACCCTCGTGAAGAAGCACCCGACCCGCGAGAAGCTCCTCGCGCTCGCCACCTCCGACGGCCTCAAGTGCGATCCCGCGGTGCTCGGCGACACGAAACTCTCGCTCGAGGAACTCGCCGACCACATCCTCTACGCCTCCTACGAGCGCGGCGTCGACCTCTTCTCCATCGAGGAACTCTGCGCACAGGTACAGGCCGAGTGCGAGGCGATGTTCAAGAAGTACCCGAACTCCCGCGTGCGCCTGAAGGCGATCGGCGGCGGTGGCGGCAAGGGTCAGCGCCTTCTGGGTGCCGGGCTCTTGCACGCGAAAAACGCCGACGATGCGCTCATCAAGAAGGAAGCCTCCGAGGCCCCGGGCCTGGTGCGCGAAATCCTGAACGAGGTTAAAGCCAACGGCATCGGCGACAACAAAAACGTCCTCGTCGAGTTGAACATCGAGCAGACCCGCCACAACGAGATCCAGCTTCTGGGTAACGGCGAGTGGTGCATCGCCCTGGGCGGCCGCGACTGCTCGCTGCAGATGCACGAGCAGAAACTCCTCGAGGTGTCGGTCACCCAGGAAGGGCTGATGACCGAGATCGAGCGCGCCCGCGCCGCCGGCAAGGACGCCGAGGTGAAGGCCCTGGAGAGCGACCTCAAGGTCCTGAAGAGGATGGAAGAGGAGAGCGAGCGCTTCGGCAAGGCGGTGGGGCTCGACTCCGCCTCCACCTTCGAGTGCATCGTGGACCGCGACCGCCACTACTTCATGGAGGTGAACACCAGGATCCAGGTGGAGCACCGGGTGACCGAGCTCTGCTACTCGCTCAAGTTCGTGAACCCGGACGACGCCAACGACTTCTTCGTGGTGGAGAGCCTGGTCGAGGCCATGGCCCTTTTGGCCCGTCACAAAGAGCGTCTGCCGCGTCCGGAGCGCATCGTGCGTTTCAACGCCTCCGTCGAGGCGCGTCTCAATGCGACCGACGCCTCCCTGTCCCCGCACGCCGGCGGGATGATCCGTTACTGGTCCAAGCCGATCGAAGGCGAGATCCGCGACGACCAGGGGATCTCCATGGTGAACCCGGACACCGGCCTGTTCGTCAAGTACCGGGTAGCCGGCGCCTACGACTCGAACATCGCCCTCTTGCTCACCAAGGGTGAGGACCGCCGCGACACCTACGAGCGGATGAGCGACGTGATCCAGTCCGCGGTGATCCGCGGTACCGACTTGGCCACCAACCTCGAGTTCCACTACGGCCTGGTGAACTGGTTCCTGGGCCGCAACGTGATGGCGAAGCCGACCACCCGCTTCGTGGTCCCCTACCTCACGCTGGTCGGGCTCTTGAAGGAGACCGCCAACAAGATCGACCCGGTCTACGCCTTCCTGCAGATGAAGAAGCACTACACCAAGCTGATCGGCGATGCCTATGCCGACCAGCCCGAGGTGGCGGCCAAGGAAGTGAAGAACCTGTCGAGCCTGTTGGACCGCAAGGGGACCCTGATCACCCGCCCCATCGAGCGGCTCCTGAACGACCCGCACCTGCTCTCCGGCTGGCTGTCCATGAACATCAAGAACTTCCGCCTGGAGGAGAACGGCAAGGTGGTCTGGCTCAGGAACCCGGTCGGGGTGCTGGCGGAGACCTACGACTACCTGCACATGAACTACCGCCCGCACAAGCCGGCAGCCGAGATGATCTGGAGCCACGACAACGACCTCTTGCAGCAGGCGATGCGCTTCTCCAGGACCATCCGCGAGCACTTCGGCCTGGCCCGCGACGAGTACCACACCCTGACCGGCATCCTGGCCAACGAGGAACCGCAGGGGGGCTTCGACGCCGATATGTGGCAGCAGATCCGCTCCGCGCACTTCGGCTACGAAGCAGGCCTCGAGCTTTTGGGCATCCTGTTCCAGGTCGGCTTCCACACCAAGTTCTGGGACCTCAAGGTGGAGGAGGACCTGGAGATCACCATCCCCGAGTACCTCACCGACCCGGACCTGCAGGCCCGCATGAAGAAGGTGCTGGTCCCGCCGCCGGCAACCAAGGCCGACGAGATCGTCGCGGTGTGCGGTGGCATGTACTACGGGCAGGAGGCGCCGGGGATGCCCCCGTTCGTCTCCGAGGGGATGCACTTCGAGAAGGGGCAGCCGCTCTACATCATCGAGGTCATGAAGATGTTCAACAAGGTGTACGCGCCGTTCTCGGGCACCATCGACAAGATCATCATGACCTCCGGCGACGGCACCATCGTCTCCAAAGGGCAGCCGCTCTTCAAGGTCTCCCCGGACGAGGTGTTCGTCGAGGTGGACACCGCGGCGCTCGAGAAGGAGAAACGGACCACCACCTCCCAGTACCTGCAGGCGGTACTCTCCGAACCGGTACGCGCCGCAGCACCGGCAGCCAAGAAGGCGAAAAGCGCCGGCGAATCGCTCGGCGCAGCAGCGGTGTAGGGAGCTGACCACCGGCTTCGGGTGAGGTTGCGAGACCTCTCCCGGGGCGCACCGCGGGCTCCGAACCCGCGGCCCTGAACGCAAAAAGGGCTCCAGATTTCCATCTGGAGCCCTCGTCGTTAGCTGGAATCACCCTTTCGGGTGTGTCGCGGTACGCGATTTACGCAGCGGCGAAGCAGAAGTTGTCGCCCTCGACAGACTCGGAGAGCGCCTCGAGGAAGGAATCCGCATTGGGGTCCTTCACGATGGCCATCATGCCGTGGTGCACAGACCAGGTGGTACCGCAAACACGGCACTCCACCAGGCCCTCGCTGAAGCCGTTGAAGCGCAGATCGGTACTTTCGTTATCGTGGTTTTTGCAGACGGGGCATTGCATGGCTGTCTCCTTATGAAGCCTCATGAGGCTTTGCAGTCGCTTTTTGTTCTAAAACATACAGATTGCGTTTGCGATACGCAAGTAAAAATTTCGTCACAAATGCCGTCAAAACAACACGTTAGGCCTGTTTTTTGTTTTAACAACCAAATCAGCATTTCAGCGGTTTTTCAAAAATAAAACGAGACGCGGCAAAATCAGCCAGGCACAACTTTACAACGTGCTGTAATCATTGTATTCTACATTTTAAATCACTATTTTAAAAATAGAACGTCCAAAGTCGTTGTTTTATCGATGCAGCAGGTCCAAGATCAGAAAAAAAATTTCCGTCAGCGGCAAGCCTACGTTCATACCACCGCTGTCACCTTTATCTGTCAGCGCAGGAGCGCCACTTCACAGGCCAGGAGAACACGATGAGCACATCCGAACAGCAGCAGGTATGGCAAAAAGCCGTCGAGAAGAGCATCGCCAAGGCGCCGGAGCGCAAACACTCGTTCCGCAACAGCTCGGACATCGAGCTGGAGCGCTGCTACACCCCCTCCTTCGAGTACCCCGGGTACCAGGACAAGCTCGGGTTCCCCGGCCAGTTCCCCTTTACCCGCGGCGTGCAGCCGACCATGTACCGCGGCCGCTTCTGGACCATGCGCCAGTACGCGGGGTTCGGTAACGCAAAAGAGTCCAACGAGCGCTACAAGTACCTCTTGTCCGCCGGCCAGACCGGTCTTTCCATCGCCTTCGACCTCCCCACCCAGATGGGCTACGACTCCGACGCCTCGATGAGCCGCGGCGAAGTCGGCAAGGTGGGGGTGGCCATCGACTCTCTGGCCGACATGGAAGTGCTCTTCGACGGGATCCCGCTGGACAAGGTCTCCACCTCGATGACCATCAACTCCACCGCCTCGATCCTCCTGGCCATGTACATTGCGGTCGCCGAGAAGCAGGGGGTCACACCGGACCTGATCTCGGGCACCATCCAAAACGACATCCTGAAGGAGTACATGGCGCGCGGCACCTACATCTACCCCCCCAAGGAGTCGATGCGCATCATCACCGACATCTTCGCCTACTGCAAGGACAACGTCCCCAAGTGGAATACCATCTCCATCTCCGGCTACCACATCCGCGAGGCAGGCTCCTCCGCAGTGCAGGAAGTGGCCTTCACCCTGGCCGACGGCATCGCCTACGTGGAAGCCGCCATCAAGGCGGGGCTCGACGTGGACGAGTTCGCACCGCGTCTCGCCTTCTTCTTCAACGCCCACAACGACCTCCTGGAGGAAGTCGCCAAGTTCCGCGCCGCCCGCCGCATGTGGGGCAAGATCATGCGCGACCGTTTCAAGGCGAAGGACCCGCGCTCCCAGATGCTGCGTTTCCACACCCAGACCGCCGGCTGCACCCTCACCGCGCAGCAGCCTGACAACAACATCATGCGCGTCACCCTGCAGGCGCTCGCCGCGGTCCTGGGCGGCACCCAGTCGCTGCACACCAACTCGCGCGACGAGGCGCTGGCACTTCCCACCGAGGATTCGGTGCGCATTGCGCTGAGAACCCAGCAGGTGATCGCCTACGAATCGGGGGTCGCCGATTCAATCGACCCCTTGGCCGGATCTTTCCTGGTCGAATCGCTCACCGACAAGATCGAGGAGCAGGCGATGGCCTACATCAACAAGATCGATTCCCTGGGGGGCGCCGTCGAGGCGATTTCCCGCGGCTTCCAGCAGAAGGAGATCCAGGACTCGGCCTACGCCTACCAGCGCTCCATCGAGAAAAACGAGACCATCATCGTGGGGGTCAACAAGTTCACCATCGAGGAGAAGGCGCCCGAGGGGCTCTTGAAGGTGAAGGAAGAGGTTGAGCTGAACCAGAAGGCCACGCTGGCGCAGATGAAAGCAGGCCGGGATGCGGCGAAGGTTGCCGCAACCCTTAAAGCGTTGGAAGGAGCGGCCCGCGGTACCGAGAACCTGATGCCCTACATTCTGGACGCGGTGAAGAGCTACGCTACGCTCGGCGAGATCGCCAACGTGATGCGCGAAGTCTTTGGTGTGCACCGTGAGACCGTAGTACTGTAGTAGTTAGTAAACAAGAGCTGCCCCGTGACGCCAAGATGACAAAAGTTTCTGTCGGTAGATCGTATTTTCCCTATCTACTGCAGGCACTTACTCTTCACTGACACGCGGAGCAGCTCTTTTTTTATTTCTTTTATTTTCTAACATCTTAGACCTTAATCCCACAGACTCAGATGTGCAATTGTATCCTGCAAGAAACCCTTGGATCAGAAAAAAACCGCATAAGGACTTGCATTTAACGGGTTTTGGTTTATCCTCTTGCAGGGAAAGCCTATGAGTCAAAAAAGGACTCGATCATGCTCACCAAAATAAATCACATTGGCATAGCTGTTAACTCGATTGAAGAGGCCGTTCCCTTTTACCGGGACTCCCTTGGTATGGTTCTCAAAGGTACCGAAGTAGTACCCAGCCAGAAAGTGAAAGTGGCCTTTCTGGTAATCGGAGAATCAAAGATCGAACTTCTGGAACCAACAGCGCCGGACAGTCCGGTGGCCAAGTTCCTCGAGAAGAACGGCCCCGGCGTGCACCACATCGCCTACAGCGTCCCCGATGTTGCCAAGGCGATCGAGCAACTCAAGGCCGGCGGCACCCGGATGATCGACGAGGTGCCGCGCGAGGGTGCCCACGGTGCAAAAATCGCCTTCATCCACCCCAAAAGCAGCGGCGGAGTGCTCACCGAGATCTGCGGATGAAACACGCCGAGGGATGTTACAAGTAGGTGTAGCTTGATTTTTTTGTTGACTTTTGTCCCAAAGTTTATATATTGGCGCCAATTCTATAACAATGGTTTGAAATTCCATTTACATTCTTTGACGTGCGCAGCTCCCTTGTTGCCCGCGAGGTTGCCAGACGTTGATGAATAAACCCTAACCAAATACCAGGCTCTCGTGCTACCACTCAGTTGAAATGGTGGGAGCGAGGGCCTTTTTCCAAGTAGCAGACACTGTCCATACAGTCCGTATGGAAACCAAAAACGGGCTATTGCAATTAAATCGTAGCTGACCATCAACCCAGGAGGTAAACCATGAGCTTCAAGAAGACTCTGCTCGCGCTGACCGCAATCGGTGCACTCGCAGGAACCGCAGTCCCGGCAATGGCGCTGGAAAACGAATTCCACGGCATGTACAAGATGAAGTACTTCGTGTCGGACATCGACAATGCAAGTGCTGGCAACCTGTTCAAAACGAAGACCACCACCTCTGCGAACAACTACTTCGAGCAGCGCGCCCGTCTGTTCTACAATGCCAAGGCTAACGACGACCTCAAACTGGTTGTAGCATTCGAGATCGACTCCGTCTTCGGTGACAAGTCCCAGAACGATACCTTCCGCAACTCCGGCGCCGCACTCGACACCGACGCTGTCAACCTGGAGACCAAGTGGGTACACCTCGACTTCAACATCCCGGGCATCCCGACCAACGTTAAGGTCGGTACCCAGGCGATCAAGGACTCCCTCAAAGGGGTGCTGTTCGATGTCGACGCGGCCGGTATCTACACCGCTACCAAGTTCGGCCCGAACGCCAAGATGAACCTCGGCTACTTCCGTGGCTACGAGAGCGATTCCGCCGCTGCAACCGCTGCTGGCAAGATGGGCGTCAACAACCTCGACCTCGTCATCCTGGAAGGCAAGTACAGCGTAACCAAAGACATCGCCGTGGGCGCCAACTACTACGGCGTGTTCGACTACCGCGACAACTTTGCAACCATGCTGGATCACACCCTGGGTGTCAACGCTGACGCAACCTTCGGCGCCCTCAACGTGAGCGGCTTCCTCGCCGGCCAGCTGGGTACCATCGCCAACCGCGTAGGCGGCACCACCGGCATCAATGGCAACGGCCACGCTGTTGACCTGTCCGCTATCGCTGCCAACGTAACCGCCCGCATGAAGGTGGGCCCGGGCACCGCCAAGGTTGCCGGTCTGTACACCTCCGGTGACGACGGTAAAAACGCCAACAAGAACAAGGCATGGCAGAGCCTGCAGCAGACCCGCGACGGCGTGACCAGCATCGCTTCCGCCGGCACCGCCTCGCTCAACACCTACAACGACTCCGGCATGATGCTGTTGAACAGGAACGCCGCTGCCCAGGGTACCACCACCGACCGCCAGCTGGCTTCCACCACCAACAACAACAACCAGGGTATGATCATGCTGACCGCTGGTTACGACGCCAACATCACCCCGAAGACCTATGCCAGCGTGAACGCCGGTGTGCTCTGGGCTGCTGAGACCAGGAACGCTCACCTCAACGACACGGTCACCAGCGTCGCCAACGGCGCCGTGAAGCCGACCACCGGCCGTAGCGTCCTGATGGGTGCCGAGCTCAACGTCGAAGCTGGTTACAAACTCTATGACAACCTGACCGCCAGCGTACAGGGCGCCTACGTTGTCCTGGGCAACTACTACAACGGGACCAACCAGAAAGACCCGTACACCTTCCGCACCGTGCTGAGCTACGCATTCTAATCCCGCATGCTGCCCACCGGGCAGCAGTTGCAGGAAGCATCACCAAAAAGGCGAACCCTACCGGGGTTCGCCTTTTTCTTTGTTGGGGTACCAGCCTGTCAAAGCCGTCCCCCCCTGCAGCCACAGGCTCAGCGGCCACTCCTCAAAGCTGAACCTCTGACTTCCCCCACCCACCTTCTTATTCTCAAAAGTCTTTTCACGCCAGACATTACCGAGTTTTTTGCCTTTGGCTCTCCTCCTATTGACAGCAATCAAAAGACTGCTTTAATATACCCTTATTAACATTACCGTCACAAAGGAGAGAACAATGAAACGCATGGCACTCACCGTAGCTGCAGCAATCTTCATGCTGTCGAGCGTCCCGGCCTTTGCCGAGATGACGCAGGGCCAGAAAGACGAATGCCTGCTGGCGTCCAAAAACTGCACCGCCCAAGTCGACGATATCTACAAGCGGATGCACAAACTCGACAAGGAGATCAAGAAGGGAAACCGAGTCTACACCCCCGCCGAGTTGCAAAAGCTCCGTGACAAGCTCCAGGAAACCCAGGATATGCTGAAGGACATGGAACTTGGAGGCGGTAACTAGGCAGATTTAAACCGGACAAAGGAGCCACCGCTATGACCAGAATCGCCGTCATCCTCAGCACCTCCCTTTTCCTGCTTGCCGGCACGGCCGCCCACGCCCAGACCCAAAGCGAAAAGGACGAGTGCCTGCTCGCATCGCGCAACTGCATCGACCAGGTCGACGACATCTACCGCAGGATGCACCGTCTCGACAAGGAGATCAGGAAAGGGACACGGGTCTACTCCCCACAAGAGTTGAAAAAGCTGCAGATAAAGCTCACCGAGACTCAGGAGGAGTTGAAGACACTGGAGCGCCCCGGCAAGTGAGACGCGCTCCCGACAACCGACAGCAAAGGGCGAACCGCCACACAGGGTTCGCCCTTTGTGTTGCTGCAGCGTCCACTTCTCTGACAAGGAATTCCTCGATCAGTACTTGCACTGATTTGCACACTCACTCATTCACCAGATAGAACACGCATGACAATGTAAGCTACAGTTACAGCTTCAAAAATCCACAAATTCTTTTGACTTAACCAGGTTGCTCTGCGATAATCGGACGTTCGAAAATCTCACCGTAAGCGGAGCAACAATGAAACGATCTTTGTTTGCCGTCCTCCTCCTTGTTTGCGTCTCTCTTATTCCCTCACTGGCCTCCGCTGCACCGATCAAGGCCTACGTTTCCGAGTTTGCGGTTACCCCCACCGATAACGCCGGGCTGAAGAAAACCCTGCAGACGCTGCTCGCCTCCCGCATCGCCTCGGAGTCCATCGTCCCGGTGGCAAGCGCCCAGGAAGCCGACGTCGTGGTGCAGGGCAACTACACCCAGCTCGGCAAAGTCTTCAGCCTCGACGTGGTCGCCAAGCAGAGCGAGCGCACCCTCGTCACGGTGTTCGAACAGGGTGAGAGCCAGGACGAGTTGATTCCGGCCCTGAGCCGCATCGCATCCAAAGTAAAGGCCGGCGTAGCGCAGAACTTCCAGGCGGCCCCTGCCAAGGCCCCGGTTGCAGCACCGGTCCCGGCGCCCCCGGTGGTCCAGACGCCTTACGGTGCGGCAGCGCAGCAGTCGGCCGAGCCCGGCGTCATCGGCGTCACCACCTGGGTAAGCCAGCGCCTGGCCAACGCCCAGGAGGGTCTCGCCATTGCCAACGAAGGTCCCCAGGGACGCGAATACTTCGTGGCCGAGGCACACGCCCTGCGCCTGTACCGCCAGGAAAAGACGCTGAAACTGCTTGCTGAAGTGGAACTGACCAAGCGCGGCAAAGTGATCGCCATCGACACCCTCGGCCCGGACCAGGGCGGCAATCCCCGCGTTTTCGTCACCATCATCGACGGCGAGGCCCCCTCTTCGCAGATCTACAGCTACCAGGACGGCAAACTGAAGCTGGTTGCCGAAAAGCTCCCGTACATGTTCCGCGCCATTGCCCTGGACGGCGGCCCCGTCAAGATGTACGCCCAGGAGATGAGCCTCACCGACGATTACTACGGCGACCTTTACGAGATCGTCGAGAAGGACGGCAAGATCGAGAAGGTAAAGGCAATCAAGCTGCCGCGCTGGGCCAACCTGTACAACTACAACAGCGTGCCCGGCCCTGAAGGAAAGAGCTACCCGGTCATTACCAGCCCGGACGGCTACCTGATCGTCTACTCCGACACTGGCGAGGAGCTCTGGAGAAGCAGCGAGCGTTTCGGCGGTTCGGAGACCTACTTCCAGCGCGAGGACGACAAGAGCATCAGGAGCACCTTCGACAAAATGCGCTGGCGCTTCCTGGACCAGCGGGTCTACACGACCAAAGAAGGAGAGGTTGTTGTGCCGCAAAACGCCGGCTTCTTCGTGATCGGCAACAGCCGCTCCTACTCCAAGTACTCGGTCTTCGGCTTCGCCTGGACCGGCTCCTCCCTGGAGGAGCGCTGGAGGACCAAGCAGAGCCAGAATTACCTTGCCGACTTCGTCTTCAAACCGGCTACCCGCGAGCTGCTGCTGCTCGAAGTGGTCCAGAAGGAAGGGGTCTTCAGCAAGGGCGGCTCGGCAGTCCGCGTGATGAAGCTCGACTAGCAATTTTGCGGGGGATTTAATCGTTGACTTCCCCCGGGTATGCTGTTAGGTTTTCTCGCTTCGACCTCAACAATCAGTTCTATGTTCTACGTTCCAGGTGCTACGTTGAACGGCGCGGTGCAACGCTTTTCCGAAAGGTTGCACCGCGTCCTTGCGACTCGAGGCCTGGTTCTCGACATAGAACGTAGAACCTGTTTTAGGAACCTCCCGTGACCAACCCTTCCTGCATAGAGGCGCCGCTTCCCAAGGGAGTCAGCGACTTCCTCCCGGAGACGGCCGACAAGATCAACCACATCGCGGCACGCATCCACCAGGTCTTCGACCTGTGGGGCTTCCGCCGCATGATCACCCCGCTTCTGGAGTTCGAAGAAGTCCTGGCCCTCGGCATGGGCGAGGAACTGCGCGGCAAGACCTTCCGCTTCGACGACCGGCAGACCGGCCGGCTGCTGGCGATCCCCCCCGATATCACCCCGCAGGTGGCCCGCATCGTGGCGACCAGGATGCACGCCCAGCCCCTCCCCCACCGCCTCTACTACAACGGGCGCGTGCTGCGCCAGGCGGAGATGCAATCCGGCCGCAGCCGCGAGATCTTCCAGTCCGGCGTAGAGCTGATCGGCCTGGACGCACCCGAGGCTGATGCCGAGATGGTGGCGATGGCGGTGGAGGTGCTGAAGAACCTCGGCTTCTCCGGTTTCAAGATCGACCTGGGACAGGTGGGCTTCTACCGGGGCATCATGGAGGCCTCGGGGCTCGCCCCGGCCGCCCAGTTCCAGTTGCAGGAGGCGATCTCCAAGAAGGACGTCTCGGCAGTGCGCAGCATCCTCGAGGCGCAGCCGGTCCCCGAGCGGGTGAAAGAGGCGATCCTGCTGCTCCCCCGCCTCTACGGCGGCCGCGAGGTGGTCGACGAGGCTCGGCGCGCGGTGACCAACGAGCGCTCGCTGAAAGCGCTTGATAACCTGAGCCAGGTCTTGGAGATCCTCGACATCTACGGCGTCTCCGATTACCTCACCGTCGATCTCGGCGAGATCCGCGGCCTCGACTACCACACCGGGATCACCTTCGAAGGGTTCGTGCCGGGACTGGGCGAGGCGGTCTGTTCAGGCGGCCGCTACGACGACCTTACCGCGAAATACGGTTTCCCGGCTCCGGCCACCGGCTTTGCCTTCAACATCATGGCGCTGCTGGCGAGCCTCTCCAAGCGCCCGGACGTGGAGGCAAGCCGCAGCCGCGACTTTTTGATCTTCAACCAGAAGGACGAACGCCGGGAAGCGCTGGAAATCGCCCAGCAGCTCAGGGCCCTGGGGTATTCCTGCGCACGGGACATCATCAAACGTGACTTCGAGAGCTCGTTTAGCTACGCCAAGAAAATGGACATTCGCTGGCTTTTGGTGATCGGCGCCGAGGAGTGCCCTGCCGACCAGGTGTACGTGGTCAGGGTCGCCGACCGGCGCGCCATAACGCTGCCGCGCGAAGCGCTGTTCGAAAAGAGTCTGGATCTGAAATTCGATTCACAAGGGGAAAATCATGGCTAACGTCGTCGTAATCGGGGCCCAATGGGGCGATGAAGGAAAAGGGAAGGTCGTCGACATCTACACGGAATTCGCCGACAACGTAGTGCGCTACCAGGGGGGCAACAACGCCGGCCACACGCTGGTGGTGGGTGACGAGAAGGTCATCCTGCACCTGATTCCCTCCGGCATCCTGCACGAAGGGAAGCGTTGCATCATCGGCAACGGCGTGGTGCTCGATCCCGAAGTCTTCATCATGGAGATCACCAAGCTCAAAGCCAACGGCTACCTGAAAGACGACAGCATGCTGCGCCTTTCCGAGTCACTGCACATCATCATGCCGTACCACAAGCGCATCGACATCGCCCGCGAGGCGAAAAGCGGCGCCAAGAAGATCGGCACCACCGGTCGCGGCATCGGTCCCGCCTACGAGGACAAGATCGGCCGCCGCGGCATCAGGCTCATGGACCTCCTGGACGAGAAGGCCTTCTCCCGCAAGGTGAAGGAGATCCTCGACGAGAAGAACCTGATCCTCACCCAGCTCTTGAACGACAAGCCCTTCACCTTCGAGGAGATCTACGAGGAGTACATGGGGTACGCAGAGACCCTGCGCAAGTACGCCGCCGACACCTCGCTCTTGCTGCACAAGGAGATCCAGGCCGGCAAGAGCCTGCTCTTTGAAGGGGCCCAGGGGACGCTGCTGGACGTCGACCACGGCACCTACCCGTACGTGACCTCCTCCTCGACCTGCTCCGGCGGCGCCTGCACCGGCAGCGGCGTGAGCCCGCGCGAGATCCACGAGGTGATCGGCATCGCCAAGGCCTACGCGACCCGCGTGGGGAGCGGCCCGTTCCCGACCGAACTGGAAGACGAGACCGGTGAGGCGCTGCGCCAGGCCGGCCGCGAGTTCGGCTCCACCACCGGCCGCCCGCGCCGCTGCGGCTGGTACGACGCCCTGGTGGCACGCTACGCGGTCCGCGTCAACGGTCTCTCCGGCATCGCCATCACCAAGCTGGACGTCCTGTCCGGCCTCGAGACCGTTAAGGTCTGCACCGGGTACACCCACAACGGCCAGGTGCTCGACGAAGTCCCGGCGAGCCTCGAGATCATGGAACAGTGCCGCCCGATCTACCAGGAGTTCCCGGGCTGGACTGAGGACATCACCGGCGCGAAGTCGCTGGCCGAGTTGCCGGAAAACGCCCAGAGCTACATCAAGCGCATCGAGGAGCTCTCCGGCGCACCGGTGGTCCTCGTTTCCGTGGGGCCGCGGCGCAGCGAGACCATCATCCTGCGCAACCCGTTCGCAGGGTAATTTTTCTGCAAAAAAGGTATTGACCCTCAGAATCTAATTTGCTATAAGGTTGTTCTTGCTTCTGCAGGGAACATTAGAGCCGCTAGCTCAGTCGGTAGAGCACCTGACTTTTAATCAGGTGGTCGTTGGTTCGATCCCAACGCGGCTCACCAGTTCCGTCCCCATCGTCTAGCCCGGCCCAGGACACCGCCCTTTCACGGCGGCGACGCCGGTTCAAATCCGGCTGGGGACGCCATTCGAAAAGAACGCCCCGAGCTTCTTCGGGGCTTTTTTTGCGATGCTGCACAGTAGGAAGAGAAGATAGGAGCCGCTAGCTCAGTCGGTAGAGCACCTGACTTTTAATCAGGTGGTCGTTGGTTCGATCCCAACGCGGCTCACCAGCTCCTCACTAAGACAGGTTAAGGTTTCACCTTAGCCTGTTTTGCTTCTCGGTCCCATCGTCTAGTGGTTAGGACACCGGCCTTTCACGTCGGTAACAGGGGTTCAAGTCCCCTTGGGATCACCATCAACAAAAAGGCCGCCTTTTCCGTTTGGGAAGGCGGCCTTTTTGTTTCTTAGCTTGTACCCTCAAAAGAGGGTACTGGAGCCACCAAGAGCAAAGCCCCCCCTGTCCCCCTCCGCAAAGGGGGAAACGTGAGGAGGAGGTCGCCTCTGCCTCCAAGGTGCGTTGCGTCCTCTCTACACGACCCGCACAAACTTAAGCAGTAATCCTTTTGTCCTTACTCTCTGGCCAGACGTTCATGCAATAGGGACAGGGCTTGGCATCGTGTGGAACGGTATCGCGCAACTGCTCGTTCTGATACACTGCACTGCAGTTTTTCTCCACCGGATAGTGATGGACCTTGTTCTGCTGGACAAATAAGAGCATAGCGTCCTCCTTTCTTGCACTTTTTTGTGAGTTAATCTCCAACCCAGCTTCTTCTCAGCTCAACACTTTACTTGTAAAGTATGAAAGAGCGGCTTTTTCTTGTCAATTGCTGCAGCAAGAATCGAGGTTTCATGTCTGCCGACCCACACCAGCAGCAATCCGTTTTAGGTCACCCCGCCTTTCGCTTCTTCTGGCTGGCCAGGGTAAGCTCCACCATCTCGTTCCAAATGCAGGGGGTCGCCGTCGGATGGCAGATCTACCACCTGACCGGCAGCGCCTGGTACCTGGGGCTCGTGGGCCTCGCCCAGTTTCTCCCCATGCTGCTCCTCACCCTCGCCGTGGGGCACGTCGCCGACCGCTACGACCGGCGCCGCATCTGTGCCATCTGCCAGGTCATCGAAGGAGCCGCCCTCGCCTTTCTTGCCCTCGGCAGTTACAGCGGGTGGATCACCAAGGAAGCGATCCTGGTGACCGTCTTTGTGACAGGAGCTGCCCGCGCCTTCGAGAGCCCGACCATGCAGGCGCTGGTACCGACCCTGGTACCGCAGGAACTGATTCCCCGGGCCGCCGCCTGGTCCGCGTCTGCGAACCAGACTGCCAGCATCGTCGGCCCGGCATTGGGCGGCATCCTCTACGTACTCGGACCTACCACGGTGTACGCCCTGGCGAGCCTGCTCTTTCTGACGGCCTGCGTGATGGTCTCGCTGATCCGCGTCGAGCGCGCCGCGTCAAAGCGCGAACCGGTGAGCCTCTCCTCCCTGTTCGCCGGCATCGCCTTCATCCGCAGCCGCCCTGAGATCCTCGGTGCCATCTCGCTGGACCTCTTCGCGGTGCTTTTAGGAGGTGCCACGGCGCTCCTGCCGGTCTACGCGCGCGACATCCTGCACACCGGGCCACAGGGGCTCGGGCTCTTACGTGCGGCACCCGCTCTGGGGGCCTTGGGAATGTCGGTATTCCTGGCCCGCACGCCGCTAAGGCACCGGGTGGGTCGCACCATGTTCATCAGCGTCTTCATCTTCGGCGTCGCCACCATCGTCTTCGCGCTTTCCACCTCGTTCGCCCTCTCGGTCGCCACCCTGGTGGTACTCGGGGCATCCGACGTGATCAGCGTGGTTATCCGCAGCTCCCTGGTACAGATCGAGACGCCCGACGAGATGCGCGGCCGGGTAAGCGCGGTCAACTCGATGTTCATCGGCACCTCGAACCAGTTGGGGGAATTCGAATCGGGGACGACCGCGGCACTCTTCGGAACGGTGCCGGCGGTACTCATCGGGGGGATCGGCACCATCGTGGTGGTGCTGTTGTGGATGAAGCTCTTCCCGAAGCTGGCACAGGTGGACAGCCTGCAGAAGAGCTAGCGAGGGAGACTCAGGAAAGGGCGTTGAAGGGGCATTCCACCAGGCACTTGCCGCACTGGGTGCAGCGTTCGGGTGCGGGCAGTGCCGCGTGTTTGCGGTAGCCTGTCACTTCCAAGGTAAAGAGGCGCTCCGGGCATGCGGCGACGCAGCGTCCGCAACCGGTGCAACGTTCGATCTTCACTTCAGGGAAAGGTTGTGAGGCAAGAGACATGGTCGTATCCGATATGGCGAGTCGCAGCACTGAGACGGCTGCAGACTAGGGTATCTTCGACACTCAGTCAAGAAGGATCGACTACTGACTCTCCGCTTTTAGGTTCTCAGTTCCAGGTTGGGAATTGAGTCACCAACACGACGCGCGACAAACATTGGAAGATTTCCATTACAAAGGCCTTGCACGTAAACGGCATACCGAATAGAATATCTCCACATCCCGTAGACGGGACATCTATGAGACCGGAGGGGACGTATATGAAAAGAATCGGCGTGATACTCTCGGGCTGCGGAGTCCGCGATGGTAGTGAGATTCACGAGGCGGTGCTCACCCTGCTCGCCATCGACCGAAGCGGTGCCAAGGCTGTCTGCCTTGCTCCGGATATGGAACTCAACGAAGTAAATCACCTGACCATGCAGGAGACCGGCGAGAAGCGCAACGCGCTCATCGAGGCTGCCCGAATCGCACGTGGCGAGATCGCCGACGTTAAAGACGCCAAGGTGGCAGAACTCGATGCGTTGATCCTGCCCGGCGGCTTCGGCGCCGCCAAGAACCTGTGCAGCTTCGCCTTCGACGGGCCGCAGGGCGCGGTGCAACCGGATGTGCTCCGCCTGGTGAAAGAGATGGCCCTGGCCAAGAAGCCGATCTGCGCCATCTGCATCGCCCCGTCGGTGCTCGCCCTCGCCTTGGGAAGGGACCTGGCTCCCCAGCTTACCATCGGAACTGACGAGGAAACCGCGGAGGCCATCAACGCCACCGGCAGCAAGCACGTCCCTTGCCCCGTCAGCGAATTCGTGGTGGACCGGGAGCACAAGATCGTTTCGACTCCCGCCTACATGCTGGCAGGAAGCATCGCGGAGGCCGCCGTCGGCATCGAGAAGGCGGTCAAGGAAACCATCAATCTTATCGGTTAGTTCGCGTCGGCCCTGGCGGCAAAAAAAGCCTGTTTCCTTAGAGGGAACAGGCTTTTCGCTTGATGGGGAGCCGCTTTTGTCTTAGACTGCGCAAGCTGTTATTCATTACACAAAAACATGGAGGATACTGATGCGTAAACTGTTTTCTCTTGCCGCCTGCGCCCTGCTGGCCACCCTGGTGGCTGGTACCGCGAACGCCAGTGACCTGCGTGGTCGCGTTGCCGTGACCGGTCGTGTCGGCGTCATCAATCCCGCGAACAGCGAGCTCGATGTTCCGGGTGTCGGAACCCTGGTGGTAAAAACCGATGCCGGCTTTATCGGCGGTGGCGGGATCCTTTTCGGTGTCGACGACAACATCGCCGCCGAACTCGATATCACCCGTTCTTCGTTTCACGCCGGCACCTACGGCGACGCCGAGGTCACCAACCTCTCCATCGGCGCGCAGTACCGTCTGCCGGAGCGGCAGCGCCTGGTCCCCTACTTCGGCGGCGGCCTGAACGTACTGATCAACGACCTGCCGCACAACACCTCCGAGACCGTCCTTGGCCTGCACATCTCCGCCGGTGTCGATTACTTCCTGCAGCGCCAGGTCGCTCTGACCGCAGAGCTCAACGGTGTCGAGGCCTTCTCGGCCGACGTGAAGAACTACAACGGCGCCAAGGTCGGCAGCTTCGACCCGTCCAACCTCTCCTTCACCGTAGGCGCGAGGTTCTTCTTCAACTAAGACAAAAGGCGCAGCATGCTGCGTCTGCAGTTTCAGCACGTAGACCACAACAAAAGGCCCGGTTCCGAGCGTTCAGCTCGTCCGGGCCTTCTGTTTTTCCGGTAAACGTACGACTTCGGTGATCCCGTTGGGGCGAATAATCATTCGCCCCGGCTCTTCTGCAGGGGAGAACCGACACGAAGCCCAGGCAGATGCCGAGCGCCTGTTTTTACGCGCCTAACGGCGCGCTGGGCGGATGATTATTCCCCCCTACAGGTTATCCTCCCCGACCTCCCCCTCGCCAAGCGGCAGTCCGAACGCCCGCCGATACTCCCGCACCAGCCGCGCATCGTCGCCGCCGTCGATGAATGACCAGGGTAGCATCTCGTCGAGCGGAATGTCCCGGTAGACGAAGCTGTCACTGTCGAAGTCGAGTTCCCGCAGGGCGCTCTTCCAGTTACCCTGCCGGTCCGCCGCGATGAGCAGCGCTGCCAGCCTGCGGTCGCCGCGCGAGAAGAGCGCCTGCTGGTAGGCCTCGCGGGGGCTCTCCATCTGGATGCGCAGGTTGGCGTGTTTGCCGAAGGCCTTCTGCAAAAACTTCCATTTTTTCTCGATGCTCTTGATCTCCTCCATGCCGCACCACTGAAACGGGGTGAACGGCTTGGGGATGAACGGGTTCACCGAAAGCTGGATCTCGCCGAGTCGCTTGTTCGCCTTCGCCGCAGTAACCACGCGCTCCCGGATCTTCAATACCAGCGCGACCAGTTCCTCGAGATCCTGGTCGGTCTCGGTGGGGAGCCCGATGATGAAGTAGAGCTTCAGGTTCAGGATGTCGTGGCCAATCAAGAGGTCACAGGCCGAGAGGATCTGCTCCTCGTCGATCCCCTTGCGGATCAGGTCGCGCAGCCTTTGCGAGCCGCCTTCCGGGGCGAGCGCCACCGTCTTCTGTCCGCTGGCCTTGAGCGCCTCGATCATGGCGGAGTCGAGGTGATCGATCCGAAACGAGGAGACCGAGAAGGTCCCGCCCGCAGCGATGATCTCCTGGCAGAGCGAACCGATGCCGCGGTAGTCCGATACTGCCGCAGCGACGAGCCCCACCTTGCGCCCTTCCGCAACGCCCTTCAGCACCTCCTCGCGCACGACATCCACCGACCTGGTACGGTACGGCAGGTAGATGAACCCGGCGGCGCAGAAGCGGCAGGCACGCGGGCAACCACGCGACAGCTCCACCAGGTGCATCCCGGAGAACTCGGTGGCCTCGGTGTGGATCTCGGTCACCGTGGGGCGCGCCTCGATATCGGGATCCCAGATGCGAGGCACCCTGTCGGGGGCCCCGGAGCGTGCCTTGAAGGCCAGCTGGCGGCAGCCATCATAGACCGGCTCGTAGAGGGCGGGGACGTAGACTCCCGGGAGCTGCGCGGCCCGCTCGAGCAGGTCGTCCCGATGCTCCGCCCCCTCGAGAAGGAGGTCGACGACTGCCGGGAGCAGCGGTTCCGCCTCGCCGATGCAGACCAGATCCAAAAGCGGGGCTACCGGCTCCGGATTGAGAAAGAGGGCGGCGCCGCCGGCAAGCACCAGGGGCTGCAAAGGAGAGCGTTCTGCGGCAAGCGGCGGAATGCCCGAGAGCCGGAAGATCGCCGGGATGTTCAGGTAATCGCTTTCAAAGGAGACCGAGAAGGCTATGAGATCGAAAGAGGAGAGCGGTCGCTGGGTTTCCAGCGAGAGGAGCGTCCCGCGGGTGCGATCCAGCTCAGCCAACTCCTCGCGGTCGGGGAGAAAGGCGCGGTCGCAGACCACCTCGGGGTGTTCGTTCAACAGTGCGTACACCGTCTGGAACCCGAGGTTGCTCATTGCGGAATGGTAGCGGTTGGGGTAGACCACGCAGCAGGAGAGGCGGCCGCCGCGCTTTTGCTGCAGCACTCCGCTCTCTCCTGCCAAGGTTTTGCGTCGGTTTTCGATGACTTTCCAGGACATGCCGACAAAGTATCACCTTTGGCGGTAGCCGTGGAAGGAAAAAGAGGCGTTAGCCGGAGCTGACCACCGCCATCATCTGGGCCAGCCGGTCGCCCAGGCCGTGAAAGGTGTGGGGGCGGGAGGCGTCCAGGTAGGCGCTGTCGCCGCGCGCCAGGCGATAGCTCTGCCCGTCGTAGAAGAGCTCTATTTCGCCGTCCAGTACGAAGACGAACTCCTGGCCGTCGTGGCTGATCGGCACTCCCGGCTCGGAATGGGGATCGAAGGAGAGCAGGAACGGCTCCATGAGGTGCCCGGCGGTCCCGGGACGGGTGAGCGACTTGTAGGCGTACCCCTGGTTGGTATCGCCCTGTTCGGGGACGAGCGACTCGCCCGAGCGGCAGATGGTGAGCGATTCGGAGACCATCCCTCCGCCGTGCAGCAGCCCCTCCATCCGGGAGCCGAGCACCCGCGAGAGTTTGATCACCACGCCGATGGCCGGCACCGATTCGCCTTCCTCGATGGCGCGCAATTGGTCGGCGGGGATGCCGGTCAATTTGCAGACCTGCTCCAGCGCCAGCCCCTGTGCCTCACGCAGCTTTTTCACCCTTTCACCTACGTATTTGCGCATCGGTTACTCCTTTCGTTAGTGGTGCGTCAGTCCCCTTATACCCTCTTCGCCGGGACGATCCTGCCGCTTAGGACGCGCAGGTTCTGCCAGTGGCGATCGATGGCGGGGCGCAGGTCGGCAGCCTTCAGCCCCGAGCGCTGGAACCTGCGCTGCAGGGAGAGGTACATCTCCAGCGCCTCGTCGGAGAAATCGGGCTCGATGTTGATCTGGTGGCGCTGACCGTCGAAGACCTCGAAGACGGGGAAGATGCCGGAGCGCACCGCAAGCCGCACCAGCTCGATCCCCAGGGCTGGCTCGGACTTCCAGCCGGTCGGACAGGGGGAGAGCACGTGCAGGAAGCGGAATCCCTTCAAGTCGAGCGCGTGTCTCAGCTTCCTCATGGTGTCGTCGGCGTGCGCCAGGGAAAGCGAAGCGGCATAGGGGATCCGATGCGCGGCCATGATGGCCATCAGATCCTTCTTCTCTTCTTTCTTGCCGCCGGGGGTGTTGCTGGTGACCGCACCGGCCGGAGTCGCCGAGGAGCGCTGGCCTCCCGTGTTCCCATAGATCTCGTTGTCGTAGCAGATGTAGAGGATGTCCTCGTTACGCTCGGCAGCGGCCGACATGGTGGCGAAACCGATGTCGTAGGTGCCGCCGTCGCCGGCCAGGCAGATGACCCGGGTTTCCTCACCGTTCAACTGGGCCACGTTCGCTGCACCGCTGGCCGCTGCCGCTGCGGAGGCGAAGGTGGTGAGCAGGGTGGGGGCTCCATAGCCGCTCTGCGGGAAGGAGCCGGCTGCGATGGCTCCACAGCAGGCGGGAATGATGAGTTGCACCGGTCGGTCGGCCACCGCGCGCCTCAGCATCTGCATCAGGTTCGACATGCCGCAGCCGCCGCAGTTGGTGTTGCCCGGGCGCAAGAGCGGCTCGCCGCGATCAAGCACGGTCTGCGCCATGCCCCCGAGAAGCGGTTCGTTCATCATAGATCCTCCAAAAAGACCGGGTCGCCGGCCTCGCTGCGACTGCAGAGATCCTCCAGGATCCGCTCCAGGTGCTCGGGGCAGACGTCGCCGCCCCCCAAGCCGGTGAGGTAGTTCTGCACCAGCGCGCCAGGGTCGGCAATGCCGCGCAACTCGCACCAGAGAATGCCCCCCAGGCCGACACTCAGGTCCCGGTCCAGCACCGCGAGCCGCCTCTTCCCTGCCAACTGGCGGCGCAGCTCCTGTACCGGCAAGGGGCGGAACAGCCGGACCCGCAGCGCACCCACCTTCTGACCGCGCTCGCGCAGCCGGTTCACTACCCGCTCGGCGGTAAGCCCCATGGTACCCAGGGAGACGATGACGGTCTCGGCATCCTCCATACTGTAGGGAACCACAGCACCCGGGAGTTCGCGCTGGAAGGTGCGCTCGAACTCGGCGCAGACCTCGTCAAGCACCGCCTGCGCCCCGCGCATCGCCTCGTGGTGCTGCTTGCGGTGTGCCTCGGTCTGGCGCGGCAGTTCTATCTGTCCCAAGGAATGCGGGGTGGTCCCCAGCTGCTGCGGCACCCGCGTGGGCGGCAGAAAAGCGTCCACCTCTTCCTGGCTGGGGACGTCGGTCTGCGCCACGGTGTGGGAGAGGATGAACCCTTCCATGCAGACCATGACCGGCATCAGCACCCGCGGGTCCTCGGCCAGGCGGAAGGCCGCCAGGACGGTGTCGAAGACTTCCTGGTTGTCGGCGCAGTAAAACTGGATCAGCCCCAGGTCGCGCAGCATGAGCGCGTCGCCGTGATCGGCCCAGATGTTCCACGGGGGGCCCAGGGTCCGGTTGGCAACGGTCAAAACGATGGGGAGACGCAGACTCGCCGCCGCGACGCAGTTCTCCGCCATATAGGCAAGGCCGTTAGAGGCGGTTGCCGTGAAGGAGCGCGCACCGGCCGCAGCCGCTCCGATACAGACCCCCATGGCGCTGTGCTCGCTCTCGACGCGCACCACCTTCCCCTTCTCGATCGTCTGATTGCAGAGAAACTCCATGCACTCGGTGGAGGGGGTTATGGGATAGACGCCGCTGCAGAAGCCGCGACCGAAGCGGTTGGCGCGCGCGGCGAGGGTGGCCGCCAGTGCCGCGGCGTGATTGGCACTCAGAAGTTCGCCCTTCATGGTTTGCCTCCCTGTGCGTTTTTCTCGTGCATCTCCATGGCGCAGCGCGGGCACTCGGCGACGCACATGCCGCACCCCTTGCAGCGCTCCAGGTCGACCCGGTAGCCCTCGGCGCTGCGGTAGATGATGCCGTCCGGGCAGTAGATGAGGCAGGTATCGCACTGGGTGCACTGCCCGCAGGAGAAGCAGCGCTGCGCCTCCTGGGGACCGTCCAGCCCGAGGTTGAACTCGGCGAAGCTCTGGCGTGCCTGGGCAATGGGGATGTGGCGATCCTGACCGGGAGGATCCACCTCGAAGGCGGAGAAGCGGATCTGGGCCGGAGCCACCACCTGATCCGCCGCGGCCGGCAGCGTTTCCAGCGGTCCGGCGTCGAGTTCCGCGAGTATCCTGATAACGGTCCTGCGGGCGTTGCCGATGGCGTGGGTCACGGTCCCCTCGCCGGTGCAGCAGTCGCCGGCCAGCCAGACCGGCAGCGCGCTCCCTTCCTGCCAGATGCGTCCCTCTTTCACTTCCCAGTCGCGGGGGAGCAGCTCCCGCTCGTTCACCTGCCCCAATGCGAGCAGCACCAGGTCGCAGGGAAGCTCGGTGGTGCGCTCGGTGACCACCGGACGGCAGCGGCCGCTCGCATCGGGAGCACCCGCTTCGACCTCGGCAATGGTAATCCCGGTGACCCGCCCGGTGCCGCTTACCACGACCGGCTGGCGCCGGGTCATCAGGCGGATCCCCTCCTGCTCGGCCTCGGCGATCTCCTCCACGATGGCGGGCATGTCCTCGCGGCTGCGCCGGTAGACGATGCGTACCGAATCGGCGCCGCTGCGCAGGGCGCTTCGCGCGCAGTCGATGGCCGAGTTCCCCCCGCCCACTACGACGACCTGTCCGGACACTTTTTCACCGGTGGTTTTGACGCGCTCCAGGAAGGGGAGCCCCTGCTCGATCCCCGCCAGCTCTTCCCCGGGAACGCCGAGGGTGTGCGGTGCGCCGAAGCCGATGCAGACGAGTACGGCGTCGTATTCGCTCGCCAAACGTGCCAGCTCTGCGCCGGTGACCGGCCGTTCGCACACCGCCTGGACGCCCAAGGCCTGGATGCGGGCAAGGTCGCGGTCCAGGACCGCTGCGGGGAGCCGGAACTCGGGGATGCCGTAGCGCAGCACGCCACCAAGTTTCGGCGCGGCTTCGTAGATGGTTGCCTGGTGGCCGCGCAGGGCGAGCTGGTAGGCAGCGCTCAGTCCCGCCGGCCCGCCCCCCACGATGGCGAAGCGGCGCGGGATCGCCGCCGTTTCTTTTTCGAGGGAGAGCTCGGCGTGGTCGGCAATCCAGCGCTCCAGGCTGCGGATGTTGACCGAGCCGTCGAACGCCTTGCGGTTGCAGTCGCTCATGCAGGGCGCCGGGCAGACCCGTCCGCAGACCGCGGGGAGCGCCTGGGTGCGCAGCAGGACGGCCGCTGCCGCCTCCGGCCCCTCTTTTTTCAGGGTCTGGATGAAGGCGACGATGTCGTTTCCTGCAGGGCAGGCGGCGTTGCAGGGCGGGGTGTAGTTGCGATAGCCGGGAGAGAGGTTGCTCCAAAGGCCAGTCTTCAGGTCGACGGGGAAATCCTGTGCGGCGCCGGCGAGCGGTGCAACCTCGGCTACCCCGGCGCTCAAGGTTGCCGGTTGCGCCTCGACATCTCCGGCTTCGGCGGCCTCGCGGATCTGCACCCGCTGGTAGGCGAGCTCGGCCGCGGGAAGGTCGCCCAAGAGCCCCAGCTTGGCGAAGACCTCGCGCAAAAGCTCGTGCGGCAGGCCGAGCAGGCGCAGGTAGGCGCCGATGATGGTGGTATTGATGATGACCACGGAGCTGGAGCCGATCCCCTGCTCGCGGGCGATTTCGGTGGCATCGACGACGGCGTAGCGGAAGTGGCGGAACTGTTCGGCGAAGGCCTCGGGCGGGGCAGTCGCGTTCACCAGGATGAGCGCCCCCGGTACCACACCGGAGAGGACCGGCGTCTCCAGGAGCCCGGGGTCGAGAACCAGCAGGTGATCCGGGCGGTAGATCTTGTTGCGGTTGGTGATGCGGGTGCGGTCTACCCGGGTGAAGGCCTGGACCGGTGCGCCGGAACGCTCGCTGCCGTAATCGCCGAAGGTCTGGACGGCAAGGCCCATCCTGGCGTAGAGGGCTGCAATGAGCTTGGCGCAGGTGACACCCCCCTGTCCGCCGCGGCCGTGCACCCGGACCTCCAGCGGCAGGGAAACTCCGTCGGGGAGTGCTACGGGGGAAAGCTTGTTATCGTGCCAGGGCTCCATCGCTACCTCCAGGTACCGTACTGCGTGGTGCAGGGGATCGTTCGCGGGCTGTATACGGCAAGGTGCGTGCCAGAGAGGCCAAACACTGTTAACAGGCTGATTTTAATAGAGATAACAAGATTGGCAAGAAAGGTTTTGCAAAGGTGAGACGAACAAGTGGAAACTTTTACTACCACAGACCAGGTTAACCAGAGCTAAGATCGCGAAAAATGAGGGTTGTTTGGTGGAAACAAAAGTTGCCACTGGTTCCTTAAGTTTCCAAAAGGAGGCTTTGGTTCAGCCGGCAAGAGGGGGCAGGGACAGAAGTCGGGGGAGTGGGAGCATTTTATGTGGCATTATCCACGCCGGAGCATCGGAAGAAGGAACCACTTTAGCCGGCAAGAGAGCTTTACGTCCCCCCCCTTTTCCAAAGGGGGGGGCGTTGGGCTGCCAGATGTGGTTGATAGCACCATATTCACGCTTCCCAGATTCGCGAATGATCCTTTTTCAGAGGGGGAACATGAGGCCACGTGAGTATATGGCTCCTACGTATCCGCCGGCGCGTACTTCTTCAGCTTTTTCAGAAGGGCGGTGTGCGAGATCCCCAAGCGCTGCGCGGCCTGCCGCACGCTCCTCGAGGCCGACATGGTCTCCTCCAGGATCTGCCGCTCGTAGCTTGCCAGCCGGGCCTGCAGGGTCGGCGTCGCGTCGGCGCCCTGGGCCTGGTTCTTCATCTCCGCGATGGTCTTGTCCAGGTCGAAGCCGATCATGATACTGTCGTTGTCGATCTGGTCACCGGAACAGAGGATGGCGGCACGCTCGATGACGTTCCTGAGCTCCCGGACGTTGCCCGGCCAGCCGTGCCGGGTAAGCCGGGCCAGCGCCTGCGGCTGGAACCCCCGGATGTTCTTGTCCAGCAGGGAGTTGAGCTGCATCAGGAAGTGCTCCGCCAAAAGCGGGATGTCCTCGGGACGCTCGCGCAGTGGCGGGATGTGGATCGGCAGCACGTTGATCCGGTAGTAGAGGTCCTCGCGGAAGGAGCGCTCCCGGATCATCTGCTCGAGCCGCTTGTTGGTGGCGGTGATGAGCCGCGCGTTCACCGCGATCTCGTGGGTGCCGCCGATGCGGCGCACGCTCTTTTCCTGGATCACCCGCAACAGCTTGGACTGCAACGGCAAGGGGAGTTCGGTGATCTCGTCGAGGAAGATGGTTCCTTCCCGGGCCAGCTCGAAGAGGCCGGGCTTCCCCTCCTTGCGCGCGCCGGTGAAGCTCCCCCCAACGAAGCCGAAGAGCTCGCTCTCCAGAAGCTGCTCGGGAAGCGCCGCGCAGTTCACCGGGACAAACGGGCCGCTTCTGCCGCTGGCGAAGTGGATCGCGGTGGCGAAGAGCTCCTTGCCGGTGCCGCTCTCCCCCTGGATCGAGATATAGGAGTCGGTGCGCGCCACCTTCTGGGCGAAGGCGATGGCGTCCTTCACTGCCCGGCTCTCGCCGATGATGTCACTGAAGGTGATCTGGCGCGGCTGCAGGACGGCGTTCGCCAGGCTGCGGATCTCCTTCATGTCCTTCATGATCTCGACCGCGCCGATGATGCGCCCTTCCCTGTTGGTGATCGGCTTGCAGGTGACGAAGAACTGCAGGCGGCCGTTCTTGGTGATGATGTCTTTCTTGAGGTTCAGGAAACTGCGCCCGGAAAGGCACTCGAGGATGGTGTAATCGGGAAGCGGAAGGGTGGTGATGCGGCTTCCCAAGGCCTGGGCCGGATCGATCCCCAGCGCCTGCTGGGCCACCCGGTTGATGAGCGCGAGGCTCCCCTCCTCGTCGATGAAGAAGATGCCGTCGCTTACGCTGTCCAGGAGGATCTGCATGCGCTTTTCGCGCTGCTCGTGCGGCATGGTCTGGACCGAGGAGATCTCCAAAAGGTCCGGCAGCGCGCTCAGGCGCTCCACCACGCGCTGGCTCCCCTCTGCGCTCCCCTCGGCCTCGAGGTAGAGGGTGGCCTTGCCGTCGCCGCGCTCCACGTCGAGAGCCGCGATGTTGAACTGCTCCCCCGCCATCAGCGTGGCGAGGCTCGCCAGCACCCCGGCACGGTCGTAGGAGAGCAGCTTGAGTTTCAGGTTGGTTTCCATGAGCTCCTTTTCGGGGAAACGTGCCCCTACCCTTTCAGCACCTCGTCAAGCACGCGCCCCAGCTCCTGGCGGTTGTACGGCTTGGGGAGTACGGCCTTGAAGCCGTAGGCGCGGCAGTTGGCCAAAACCGGGTCGTCGCAGTAGCCGCTCGAGACCACCGCCTTTACCTGGGGGTCCAGGGCCAGGAGCGCCTTGACCGCCTCCCTGCCTCCCATGCCACCACGCACCGTGAGATCCATGATGACCACCGCATAGCGGGAGCCGGTGCGTTGCCGGTTGAAATAGGCGGTGACCGCCTGGGTCCCGTCGGCCACGCTCTCGGCGCGATACCCCAGCTCCGCCAGCATCTCGACGGCGAGCTCGCGAATCAGGCGGTCGTCGTCCATGACCAGCACGTCCCCCTCCCCCTTTATTTCGGAAGCCGGGCCACCGGAAACCTCGGGTGCGCTCTGGCGCAGCTGCGCCGGAAGGGTAACGGTGAAGGTGGTCCCCTGTCCCGGTACCGACTCCAATTCGATGCTGCCGCCGTGCTTTTTGACGATCGAGTAGCAACTGGTCAACCCGAGCCCGCTCCCCTGCTTGGTGCTGAAGTAAGGATCGAAGACCTTGGCCCGGAGCGACTCGGGTATGCCAGTGCCGGTATCGCTCACCGAAAACCTCGCCTGGGACTCGCCATCCCGGGAGCGGGAGCGTCCGGAGCTGATGGTGATCACCCCACCACCGGGCATCGCCTGGGTCGCGTTGATCACCAGGTTGTGCACCACCTGGCTCAGCTGCCCCTCGTCGGCAGAGACGACCAGCCTCTCGTTGCTCAGCTCGAAATCGCAGCGCACGTTGGAACCGAGCGACCCGAACTGTGCCGCTTCGCGCAAGAGTGCGTTGAGATCCACCGCACGCTTCACCGGGTCGCCGCCGCGCGCGAAGGTGAGCAGCTGCTGGGTCAGGTCCCGCGCCCTCAGTACCCCCTTCTCGCCGTCCTTGAGCCGGCTCAGCACCTGTTCGGGGTCCTGCGCCGCCGAGCGGGCGAGCGATATGTACCCCAGGATGATGGAGAGGATGTTGTTGAAGTCGTGGGCGATGCCGCCGGCGAGCACCCCGAGGGACTCCAGCTTCTGGGTCTTCAGGATTTCCTCGCGGACGTGGAGCTGTTCGGTGATGTCCTCGACCACCCCGACGTACCCCGCGATGCCGCCGTCCTTGGCCCGGAAGGGCTGCGCCAGCGCCCGCACCCAGATGGTGGTCCCGCCACGCTGGAAGCGGCACTCGTGCTGGAAGGTCCCTCCCTGTCCCGAGATTTCGAGCCATTTCTGGGTGGTGCTTTCGCGGTCCTCGGGGTGCAGGGCGGCACTCCAGCCGCTCCCCATCAGCTGCCCCGCGCTCAGCCCGGTCAGTTCCTGCAGCCGCGGGTTGGCGTAGACGCAGCGCCCCTGGTCGTCGCTCATGTAGATGCCGATCGGCGCGGCCGCGCACAGGGTGCGGAAACGCTGCTCGCTCAGGCGCAGCTCCGCCTCGGCCAGGGCCCGCTCGGCCACCTCGTGACGCAGCGCCTGGTTCGCCAGGGTGAGCTCCCGGGTGCGCTCCAGTACCCGCGACTCCAGCTCCTGGTTGGCCCGCTGCAGCTTTTCCTCGGACTCCCGGCGGCTGGTGATGTCGATGTGCTGGATGACGGCGTTGGTGATGGTCCCCTGGGTATCGCGGATGGCGAAGATGGTGACGTCGAGGATGACACGGGAGGTTTGGGCGAGTTTGAGGGTCTTCAGGGTGGAACTGTCGTAGACGATCTCGAAACGGGCGGTCTCCCCGTCCCGGAAAACCCGCTCCACCAGCGGCAGGAATCCCTGGGCACGGACGATGTTGTCCTCGAGGATGTTGTAGGTGCCGACGACCTCGGCCTCGGTGATGTTCAAGAGCCGGGTACAGGCCCGGTTGATCCTGATCAGCGTCCCATTGCGGTCGGAGATCCACATCGGGTTGGGGCTTTGATCGATGATGCTGTCGAGCAGAGAGCAGCTCCCCGCGGGAGGCTTCTCCTTGCACGACCAGGTGGCGTTGTCACTGCCGGCAAGGCCCGCCTGCTCTTGATCCCTATCTTCCATGACACGGCTCTCTCGTCGTTGCTATCCGTAAGCAACCGGTGACTGCAGGCACAAGCGGTGTCATTACAGCACAGAGGTGCTGATTTTACTAGCGCTATTTCATGGGGCGGTGTATGAGAGAGCCCAGATGTCTTCCCGGAGGTAGTGCATGAACATCGTCATCGCACCGGACTCGTTCAAGGAGAGCCTTTCGGCTCCCGACGCCGCCCAGGTTCTCGCCGAAGGGTTCCGCGAAGTGTTCCCCGAGGCCCGTTTCCACCTGGTGCCGCTTGCCGACGGCGGCGAGGGAACTGCCGAGGCCCTTGCTGCGGCCACGGGAGGGAGGCTCGTGCCGGCCCGGGTCCGCGGTCCGCTGGGGGACCCGGTCGAGGCCCGTTTCGCGCTTCTGGGCGACGGCAGCAGCGCGGTGGTGGAAATGGCGGCCGCCAGCGGACTCACCCTGGTCCCGCCGGCCCGGCGCAACCCTCTGGAAACGACGAGCTACGGCACCGGGGAGCTGATCCGGGCGGCGCTCGATGCCGGCGCGCGCCGCCTTCTGGTCGGGATCGGCGGCAGCGCCACCAACGACGGCGGCGCCGGGATGCTGCAGGCCTTGGGGGTCGCCCTCCTGGATGCCGCGGGGCACCCGATCCCCCCCGGGGGGGCCGGCCTGGAGCTTCTGGCCCGCATCGACACGCGGGGACTCGATCCCCGCCTGGCCCAGTGCAGCATCGAAGCCGCCTGCGATGTGGACAACCCGCTGGTGGGCCCCCGGGGAGCCAGCGCGGTGTTCGGGCCGCAAAAGGGGGCGACGCCGGAGATGGTGGCGCGCCTGGATGCCGCTCTGGGACACTTCGCCGCAATCATCGAGCGCGACCTGGGACAGGCGGTCGCCGGGGTACCCGGTGCAGGCGCCGCCGGCGGCATGGGGGCGGCCCTGCTCGCCTTTCTGGGGGCCACACTGCGGCCGGGGATCGAGATCGTGCTTGATGCGGTCGGTTTGGAGGCACTTCTGGAGGATGCCGACCTGGTGGTCACCGGCGAGGGGCGCTGCGACGGCCAGACTGCGTCCGGCAAGGCTCCCCTCGGAGTGGCACGGCTCGCCAAGAAGTTCGGCACCCCGGTCCTGTTGATTGCTGGATCCCTGGAGCCGGAAGCGGCACAGCTGCGCCACCAGGGGATCGATGCACTTTTTGCGGCTGTGTCGCACCCCTGTCACCTCGCTGAGGCCCTCGAGCAGGCCGCTGCGAATCTGCGCCTGGCGGCCAGCAATGCCGCGGCAGCGCTGCGCGTCGGGATGAAGCTGGGATCCCGGCCTCGCTAGCGGTGCAGAATATTCCCACAGCGACAGCATTCTCCGCCCGAGCGAAATTGAAGTAAAAAATAATTAGTACACCCGAAACATTCTGCTGGAATTATTACATAATCCCCATTCTCTCAATTAAACCTGTTGCATTCTATTAGGCAATACGCTATAAGCGCAGCTAATCCAATTGAGCAAGAAAAACAACTTGCTTCTGGACCAACTACAGTAAACTGTTATACTGAATGAGTCACACCCTCAGCGACTCTCCCACTCAACGAAGGGGTGTGTACATACATTTGCAGGAATGGCCGGCGACACCTTGACGTTATGACCTATCTGATCAGCCTTGTATCGGGTTTGACATGAAATCCCTGCAACAGACGGTACAAACTATTGCGCTGCTCATCGTGGAAGACGACGCATCGGCTGTCGACTCCCTCAGGCAGACCATTTCCCTCAAGTACCCCGCCTTCCAGGTCTGGGTGGCCCACAACGGCCGCATCGGGCTCGAGCTTTTCCGGCAGCACCGCCCTGACATCGTGATCACCGACGTGAACATGCCCGAGATGAACGGCATCCAGATGGCGGCGCAGATCAAGGAGATCGATCCCACCACCAAGATCATCGCGGCCACGGCGATCAGCGAGACCCTCTTTCTCATCGACGCGGTGCGCATCGGCATCAGCCGCTACATGCTCAAACCGATCGAGTTCTCGGCACTTTTCGACTCCATCGACGACTGCGTGGCGCGCATCACTATGGAGCGCCAGCTCAAAACGCAAAACGACTTCATCGGCAAACTCTCCAGCGTCATCGAACAGAGCAGCGACCTCGTACTGATCACCAGCGCGCAGGGGACCATTGCGTACAGTAATCCCCGTTTCAGCGAAGTCACCGGCTATGACAAAGACGAGGTAGCCGGACAGGCCTTCCGCATCCTGATGGACAGCGCCGCCGAGTTCGCACCGGACACCCAGCTCTGGGAGACCATCGCCCAAGGCTCGCACTGGCACGGCGAGGTGCTCTGCACCAAAAAGGGGGGTGGCCGCTTCAGCGCCGAGCTCGCCATCTCGCCGCTCACCGGGGCGCACGGAAACCTCGAGCTGGTCGCGGTGATGCACGACATCTCCGAGCGCAAGGAGGCCGAGGCCGAACGCCGGCGCCTGGAAGAACAGATGCTGCACGCCCAGAAGCTGGAGAGCCTGGGGGTGCTTGCGGGGGGGATCGCCCACGACTTCAACAACATCCTCATGTCCATCATCGGCAACGCGGACCTCGCCCTGATGCGCATCAACAAGGAGTCTCCCGCGGTGGAGAACCTGCGCCAGATCGAGAAGGCTTCGGCGCGCGCCGCGGATCTCGCCAAGCAGATGCTCGCCTACTCGGGCAAAGGGAAGTTCGTGGTCGAGCATCTCGACCTCAACATCCTTTTGGAAGAGATGGTACACATGCTCGAGGTTTCGGTCACCAAGAAGGCCAGGTTGCGCCTGAACCTCACCCGCCCGCTCCCCGCGGCCGAGGTGGATGCCACCCAGATCCGCCAGATCGTGATGAACCTGGTGATCAACGCCTCGGAAGCGCTCGGCGACGACAACGGGGTGATCGCCATCAGCACCGGCTGCCAGGATTGCGACGCCAACTACCTGCAAAACGTCTGGCTGAGCGAGAACACGAAACCGGGGCGCTACGTTTACCTCGAGGTCGCGGACACCGGATGCGGCATGAACCGCGAGACCCTGAGCAAGCTCTTCGATCCCTTCTTCACGACCAAGTTCTCCGGGCGCGGACTGGGGATGGCCGCGGTGCTCGGCATCGTGAAGGGGCACAAGGGGGCGATCCGCGTCTACAGCGAGCCGGGCAAGGGGTCGACCCTGAAGATCCTGCTGCCGCTCAGCGACCGCCTGATCGAGCCGGCACCCCGGGAAGAAGAGGAACCCGAGGTACCCGGCGGGGGTACGGTGTTGTTGGTGGACGACGAACAAACAGTGCGCAACATCGGTTCGGAGATGCTCAAGGAACTCGGATTCATGACGGTGACGGCGGAAGACGGGCGCGAGGCGCTCAAGATCTTCCAGGAGGTCTCCCACATCGACTTCGTGATCCTGGATCTGACCATGCCCCACCTGGACGGCGAGCAGTGTTACCGCGAGCTGCGCAAGCTCGACCCCCAGGTGAAGGTGATCATGACCAGCGGCTACAACGAGCACGAAGTCACCCAGAAATTCGTTGGCAAGGGGCTTGCGGGATTCCTGCAGAAGCCCTACAAGGTGTCCGAACTCAAGAAGATGATCGCTTCGCTGAACCTGCCCAACGTCCCACTGTAACAGAGGTCCGCACGCTTTCTCTCAGCTCTCCTCGTCCCGCGGCACAAGCTGCACGGTATGGCGACTGCCGGCTCACCAGTTCCTGGAGCAGCTGTTACCTGTCAGGTTTTTGTCCCATCGTTACCAGTCACCATTGCAGCAGATCACCTTTTCCCTTGCGGTGGGGACCTGCGCAGCCTCAGTTGATCCATAAAAGCCGCGTCTGCTGCTTGCAATCGGAGAGAAATGCCGTAGGCTTTGTGCAAAAATTGCAGGAGGAACCAATGCCGAAAGTCACGTTCAAAGGTAATCCGATAACGCTGGTAGGGCCGGAGCTCCAGGCCGGTGCTGCCGCTCCCGATTTTTCCGTGGTCGACAACGGTCTGGCGCCGGTGACGCTCGCCAGCTACCCGGGGAAAGTGAAGATCATCAGCGCCGTCCCTTCGCTGGACACGCCGGTCTGCGACACCGAGACGCGCCGGTTCAACCAGGAAGCCGCCGCCCTGCCGGGTGACGTGGTGGTTTTGACCATCAGTCTGGACCTCCCCTTCGCCCAGAAAAGGTGGTGCGGTGCCGCCGGCATCGACAAGGTGGTCACCCTTTCCGACTACCGCGACCGCTCCTTTGGAACCGCCTACGGCGTGCTCATCGACGAGCTGAAGCTGCTTTCCCGTTCGATCTTCGTCATCGACAAGGAAAACGTGGTCCGCTACATCCAGCACGTCCCCGAAGTAACCCAGGAGCCCGACTACGCCGCCGTCATCGCCGCCGCGAAACAGCTCCTGTAACGCCGAACCGCCCCACATGCCCGTGAGCCGTCTGCCGATCCTGGCAGGCGGCTTTTTTTGTCCACCCGACAATTCCGGGAACCACATCCCCGCTCCCGCGAGAGGAGAGGGGACTCTCTGAGCGGTATTCCCGAAACTTCCGAAAGAACCTTGCATCCCGCCGATTCCGCCCCCCCGCCCTCCGTGCGTCTTTCCGAAAAACAGTTGACACGCAATGGTTATCAAATGATACCTCTTAAGCAGAAGGCAAAAACCCTGTAGATCAGCACATTGTCGAGGAAGCTCACGTGGACCGGCACATTCTGCACCTTTCCGTACCGGCTTTCCCCATCGCCCTGGCCCGCGTGGTACAGGCGCAGTTGCGCGGCAGGCCGGTTGCCGTGGCACCGCTTAACTCGGAGCGCGCCCTGCTGCAGTGCGTCTCGAGCGAGGCTGCGGCGGAAGGGCTCCACGCCGGCACCTCCATCTTCCAGGCGCGCAAGAGCTGCCCGTCGCTCATCGTCATCCCGCCCGACCCGCACCTCCTGAGCAAGGGGAGCCGTGCGCTCACCGAACTCTCGGCCGAGTTCACACCGGTCGTCGAGCCGGGGCTGGGTCGGGTCTACCTCGATCTCACCGGCTCGCGCCGGCTCTTCGGCCCGGCCCGCGACGTGGCAAGCCGCCTGGAACGCCGTATCGCGATGGACATGGGGCTTTGCGCGATGGCGGGTACCGGCGGCAACAAGCTGGTGTCGCGGGTTGCCGCCGACGCCATGGAGCAGCCGGGTGTCTTCGACGTCTTTCACGGCGCCGAGCGCAGCTTCCTGGCGCCATTTCCCGTCCAGGTACTCCCCGGTGTGGGGGGCGCACGCCAGGCGCTGCTGTTGCGCGACCTGAACCTGCAACGGGTCGAGCAGGTGGCCGAGCTGTCGGTGCCGCAACTGCGCCTGGCAGTCGGACCCTTCGCGCCGCTGTTGCACGACCGCGCCTGTGGCATCGACCGCACGCCAGTCCAACCCCCGCGCCTGAGCACCGAGATCGTGGAGGAGGGTCTCCTCGACCAGGACGAAAACGACGATGCGGTGCTGTTGAGCGAACTGTTGCGCCTGGTGGAGGGGTGCGGGCTTAGGCTGCGCCGGCTGGGGAAAGGAGCCGGCAAGGTCTCCTTGACCATAACTTATGTCGATGGAGTTACCGAGGAGGGGAGCCGCTCCCTACCGGTGCCGCTCTCACTCGACCTCGAGCTCTTGGGCATCGCGGAGGAGCTTTTCTTCGCCACCTGCAGGCGCCGGCAAAGGGTACGCGCTCTGAGGCTTTCCTGTGACAAGGTGGGGGAGGCGGCCGGGCAGTTGGAGCTCTTCGCACCGATTCTCGCTACTCGTTCCCAGCGCCAGGTCGATCTGCAGGAAACCCTGGACAACCTGCGAGCCAAGCACGGCGACGCCGCCGTCCGCTGGGGGAAGGCGATCCCGCTGCGCCGCGAATCGCTCACCCTGAGCGGACCAGCACCGGTCTGGGACCCGGAACGCTGCAAGTACATGACGGTTACCAAGAACTGACGGGAGGAGAGGTGTCCTGCCCAATTCGGCAGAGCAGCCCTCCTTAGGTACTTCCGGGATACTGGGAAGTGTCGAAATGGCGCTGTCTACTGACTGGCGGCATCGGGTTCCCCCCCTTGTGAGGGGGGACAGGGGGTGATTTAGCGCTATGGACAAACCTGGACGCACTAGCACCCGCAGTCAAATCCCCCTCGGTCTCCCCTTCGGGAGGACGTGTGGTCACCTGTTCTGTTATGTGGAACAGTCGTTGGTGCCAGACTTCTTGAGAAATAAGCTTTGAGAAGCAAGTACCTTTGCTTGGGCAAGATAATTCCCAACCATGATCCGCCCGGCGCCACCTACAAGCACAGGCGTATTATTACCTGGAAGGCCTCATCAAATGTTCGTCCATCTGCACGTCCACTCATCATTGTCCCCCAACTGGGGTCTGCATGCACCGGAGCGGCTCTGCGCCGCGGCCCGGGCCCTTGGATACCGAAGCCTTGCCCTTACCGACCGCAACGGCCTCTACGGCATCCCCCGCTTCCTGCAGGCGGCACGGGAGTCCGGCATCACCCCGCTCATCGGCACCGAAGCGGTGACCGCAGAGCATCGCGCCGTCCTTTTGGCCCGCAACGAAGAAGGCTACGCCAACATCTCCCGGCTGGTCTCGGAGCTGCACTGCCGCAGGGAGTTCAACCTGGTCCAGGCGCTCACCGAGTACCGGCACAACGTGGTCGTACTGAGCGACGATGCCAAGCTGGTAGCGACCTTGAAGCGCCAATCGCCCGCCGCACTCTTCGTGGAACTCTCCCCCGGGCATGCGCTGCACCGCTCGCTCGCCCTGGCGCGCGACCTCGACCTCCCGCCGGTCGCCACCGCGCGGGCAGTTATGCTGGAACACCCAGACCTCCACCTGCATCGCGTGCTCCGGGCGATCCACCTGAACACCAAACTATCCCGCCTGAAGCCGGAGGATACCTGCGACGCCGACCTTTTCCACCCGCCGCAGCGGATGGCCGAGTTCTTCCCACACTGCCCCGAGGCACTGGGAAATACCCTCCGGGTGGCGGAACTCTGCAGCAATGACTGGGACTTCTCGCGTACCATCTTTCCCGCCTTCCGCGGTCTCGGGGGCGACAGTGCCTTTTCCGAGCTTACCCGCCGCGCGCGTGAGGGGGCATTTTGGCGCTACGGGGCAATCGACGGGAAGGTCGAGTCCCGGCTCACCAAGGAACTCGACATCATCCGCGACAAGGGGTTCGCACACTACTTTTTGGTGGTCGAGGAGATCTCCAAGCAGTCCGAGCGCACCTGCGGCCGGGGGAGCGCGGCGGCCTCGCTGGTCGCCTACTGCCTGGGGATCACCCACGTCGACCCGATCCGACACAACCTCTTCTTCGAGCGTTTTTTGAACGAAGGGCGCACCGATCCGCCGGACATCGACATCGATTTCCCCTGGGACGAGCGCGACGCCATCCTCGATTTCGCCTTCGCCCGCTACGGCGCCCAGCGTGCCGCCATGGTTGCCAACCATGTTGGCTTCAAAGGGCGCTCGGCACTGCGCGAGGTGGCCAAGGTGTACGGCCTGCCGGACTACGAAATAAAAGAGATGACCGAGCGGATCTCGGGTTTCTGGAAATCGGAGCAGACCGCGGCCGCCATCTCCTCGCACCCGCTGTTTAAGGGGGAGCGAATCTCTTCGGACTGGCAGGAGATCATCGGTACCGCGCAGCGCTTAGGGGGCCAGTTGCGTCACCTTTCGCTGCACTGCGGCGGCTTGGTCATCGTGCCGGACGAGATCCGCAAGTACGTCCCGGTGGAACTCTCGCGCAAGGGACTGCCGCTCATCCAGTGGGAGAAGGACCAGGCGGAGGATTCCGGACTGGTAAAGATCGACATCCTCGGCAACCGTTCTCTGGCCGTGATCCGCGACGCCATGGCGAGCGTCAAGAAGCAGGGAGGGGGCGAGATCGACTACGCCTCCTGGCGCCCCTTGGACGACGCGAAGACCCAGGACCTCTTGCGCCGCGGAGGTACCATCGGCTGCTTCTACCTGGAATCCCCCTCGATCCGGCTTTTGCTGCGCAAGATCTGGAGCACGACGGCCACCAGCGCGACCTTCGGGCTCGACCTCTTTGAGGTGCTGGTGCAGGCCTCGTCCATCATCCGTCCCGCCGCTAACAGCTTCATCCAGGAGTACGTCGCCCGGGTGCAGGGAAAGCCCTGGAGCCACCTGCACCCGCTGTTACAGAGCGTCCTCGACGAGACCTTCGGGATCGCCATCTACCAGGAGCAGATCACCCAGATCGCCATGGAGCTCGCCGGGTTCTCCGCCTACGAGGGGGACCAGCTGCGCAAGATCATCACCAAGAAGCACCGCGAGAAGCGCCTGGCCGACTATCGAACCAAGTTTTTCGCAGGGGGCGCCGCACGGGGGGTGAGCGAAGCGGTGCTCGCCCAAATCTGGGAGCAGATCCTCTCCTTCTCCGGCTACTCGTTCTGCAAACCGCACTCGGCAAGTTATGCGCTGTTAAGCGGGAAGGCAGCCTTCATGAAGGCGCACCATCCGGCAGCCTTCATGGCAGCGGTTATCTCCAACCAGGGGGGCTACTACTCGGCCTTCGCCTATATCTCCGAGGCGAGGCGGCTGGGGCTCACCATCCTGCCGCCGGACGTCAACGACAGCGACTACCCGTACCGCGGCACGGGTGAGAGCCTCAGGGTGGGGCTCATGCAGATCGAGGGGCTGACCCGGGAGGGGGCGGAAAAGCTCGTGAAGGAGCGCGAGCGCGGCAGGTTCCGCTCCTTCAAGGAGTTCCTGGAGCGGGTGACGGTATGCCGCTCCGACGGCGAGCGGCTCATCAAGGCGGGTTGTTTCGACAGCATCGAAGGGCTTACCCGGCGCCCGGCGCTCTTGTGGGAGCTCTTGCACTCCCAGCAAAAGACTTCGGGGCTCCTCTTCGAGCAGCAGACCGAGCTCCCTGCCCCGCCCCCCTACGACGCGCGGCTGGTACTGCGCCAGGAGTCGGAGAGCCTCGGGTTCCTGGTCTCGCGCCACCCGCTTACCCTGTACAAGGAGGCCTGGCTCAGGCACCGGCCCATCAAAGGTGCCGAGATGCTCGACTACGCGGGGAAGTGGGTCACCATGGTCGGCTGGTGGATCACCACCAAGATGGTGGAGGACAAGCGCGGCAGGCCGATGGAGTTCGTCTCCTTCGAGGATGTGAGCGCCATTTTCGACGCCACCTTCTTCCCCGATGTCTACGCGAGGTTCTGCCGGAAGCTCTCGCAGCGCCGCCCCTACCTCATCAAGGGGATCGTCGAAGTGGAGTTCGGCGTGGCGACCCTGAGGGTCAAGTGGGTGGGCTTTCTGGACGAGTGAAGGCTCCGCCGGTAAAAAAATACCCCCTCGGCGGACCGAGGGGGCGAGCGGGACAAAGGTGACCGTAGCTGGTCATCGAAATGAGTCGTTAACCTCGCCAACCGTGCTGCATCAGAACGCGCTGGGCCGGGGTGTGGTGCATGTCCGCGGCGGCCTTGATGAGGGCCTGGGCCAGAAATTCGGTCTCGGGCTGCGCCACGAAGTGCTCCCCCTGCCAGAGCAGAAAGCGGGGGTCCTGTTCCTCGAGCGACTCCTGGGCCACGTCCAGGAAGGCCTGGGCGGTTTCGGGGCACTGCGGCACCCCAAGTCCCATGGCGTAGAGAGCTGCCAGCCTGATCTGCGACTTGAAGTGACCGTATTCGGCGGCGCGGCGGTACCAATAGGCCGCCTCGAAGGAGTTCTGGTACTCGGGCTCCTTGTCGTAGATGAGCGCCAGGTAGTACATGGCGGCCGGCTCGCTCTTGGACGCGGCGGCGTAGAGGAGTTCCAGCGCCTCCTCGATATCCTTCGGGCCGTTTTTCCCAAACAGGTACATCTCGGCCAGGTAGACGGTACTGGGGAGGTATTCGTCGCGGGAGGCGCCCTCCAGGAGCAGACGGGCGTAATCTGGATCGTAGGGAACCGCCACCCCCTCGAGGTGCAGCTTGGCCAGCTCGTGCTTGGCCTGGGGAATCCCCCCCTTGGCTGCGACGGCGAGGAACTCGGCGGCCCGAGCGGTGTCGCGCACCACCCCTTCGCCGGTCAGGTACATGATTCCGAAGGCGAGAGAGCGGGTAGCCTGGAAGGAGGAGACCGACGAGGAGAGCAGCCCCTTCTGGCGCAGCTCGCTGGTGCGTTGTTTGAAATCGATAACCTTGTCACTGGTGTTCGAGAGAATGCTGTCATTTTCACAAGCGCAGTTGCAGGACTCCTGTTCATCAAGAGCCGTGCACTCGCATGTAGTGCCGTGCAGAGTGTCCTTTGTCATAGCAGTGCCTCATCAAGTGCAACAGGAACGAGTATCAAAGTGAAGCCAGTAGATCTTGTGCCATCGTTTTACAACTTACATGCCACTTCAGGAGGGGATCTGTATCAAAGGCACAACCTGCTGATTCTGCGCAGCTAAGTTTTCACCTCACTGCGCACCAAATGCCCTGACACCCCTGCCAATTTTCGCTATATCGCGTAAGGTATTGGCAAAAAAGCAGATGACCGGCGTTTCCACCGGCCCTTGCCCCCCGGCAAGCGGCAGCTATCCCGGGCTCACCTAGTTGGTTGCGTCTGCCGGTATTCCAGGCAGTGCTGCCTTGTTGATACGCAGGACCAACCCGGCCGCGAGCAGGCAGATGACGCCGGACAAGAGGAACGCGACCAGGTAATCGCCCAGGTAGGTCCGTACCGTGCCGGCGAACGTGGCGGCGAGCGCCGCGCCAACCTGGTGGCTGGCGAAGATCCAGCCGAACATCACCCCGACGTTCTCCCTGCCAAAGGAATCGGCGGTAAGCCGCACGGTCGGGGGAACCGTGGCGATCCAGTCCAGGCCGTAGAAGATGGCGAAGGCGGTGAGACTCCACTGCGGTCCCCCCAGGGCGAAGGGGAGCCCCATCAGGGAGAGCCCGCGCAGCCCGTAGTAGCAAAAGAGCAGGTTGCGGCTGTCGTAGCGGTCCGAAAGCCACCCGGAAAGCGTGGTGCCGAAAAGGTCGAGTACCCCCATCATGGCAAGCAGCCCGGCAGCTTGTACCTCGGGGATGCCGTGATCGACGCAGGCCGGGATCAGGTGGGTGCCGATGAGCCCGTTGGTGCTCGCCCCACACACGAAGAAACTTGCCGCCAGAAGCCAGAAGTCCCGGGAGTGCATGCCTCGCTCCAGCCCCCCCAGCGCGATGCGGAACGGGTTGCCGGTGGGGCGCAGCAGGGTCTGGTCCGGCTCGTCCGGGGGTGCACCGTAGGGCTTCAGGCCGACGCTCTCCGGGTAGTTGCGCATGATGACGAGCACCAGGGGGAGGATGACCAGGGCAGCGGAAGCGATGAGCAGTGCCGCGCTGCGCCACCCCTTGGTCTCGGTGAGCGAGGCGAGGTACGGGAGGAACAGGAGTTGCCCCGTGGCGACGCTCGCGGTCAGGACCCCCATCACCGTCCCCTGCCCTTTGCGGAACCAGCGCGCGGTGACCGTGGCGCTCAGGCTGTTGGTGAGCATACCCGCCCCGCAGCCGACCAGCACCCCCCAGATGAGCACCATGTGCCAGGGCCGGGTCATGAGCGTCGTGGCGCTAACGCCGACCGCGAGCAGGGTGAGCGCGATGGCCATGGTGCGCCGTACCCCGATCTTGTCGTAGAACGCAGCGGCAAAGGGGCCCATGAGGCCGTAGAGCAAAAGGTTCACCGAGATGGCGATGGAGATGGTGGCCCGCGTCCAGCCGAACTCGTGCTCGAGGGGAACGATGAGTACGCCCGGTGTGGAACGGATCCCCGCCACGGTGAGCAGGGTCAGGAAGGTGATGGCGGCGACGAACCAGGCATAGTGCAGGCGGCGCCCTTTTTCCGGTGGCGGGTTCTCATAAGGTGGTGCGTCGTCGTGGTGTGTCACGGGGATTCCTCCAGGTGGTTCAAAACAAGGTGATCAGAGAGGGTTTCCAGGGAGGTGACGAGGGTCGTCAGCTGGTTCAGCGCAGCGCTTCCCAGGTGATCCTCAATCTGCCGCTGCGCCAGTCCCCAAAGAGGCCGCGCCTTATCGACCATGAGGTGCCCTGCCTCGGTGATGCGGATGGCACGCTCACGCGGATCGCCGGCCTCCGGGTGGTCCTCGATGAAGCCGGCCGCCTGGAGACTCTTCAGGTTGCGCACCAGCGTGGTGCGGTCCAGCCTGAGGATCCTGGCGAGGTTGCTGCTACTCAAGGGACCCGAGCGGGCCACGTTGGCCAGCACCGAGTACTGGGTGATCTTCAGGTCCACCGGCTCCAGGGCCTTGTCGTAGATCCGGGTGATGGCCCGGGAGGCCCGGCGCAGATTGACGCAACTGCAGACACTGGGATTCGGATTGGGAGTTTTCATTGCGTGCTCCTGCCGCATTTACTGATGCGTGTATATGCACGTATATCACCCGGAGGATTCCAGCGTCAATCGGAAATCTTCTACCATGGCGGATGGAAAAATGACGGGGACACAGGAGCAGGTATTCTGCAAGGAGGCACAAAAAAACCCGGCCTCCCTTTCGGGGGACCGGGCACTTTCAACTGGTTTTGCAGATCGATCTAGTCGACGGACTTCCTGAGGAAGGTCGGGATGTCGTACTGGTCCTCGTCTTCCATCATGAAGCTGTTGCGATGGCTGGTGCGGGTGTCGCGCTGCTGCTTCTCGCGGATGAAGGTCGGGATCTCGCGGTTGATCTCGGTCTGCTTGACGAGCGGTGCCACGTTCTTCATTTCGTGACGCCCCTTCTCGAGATCGAAACGGTCGCCAAAGCCGGTAGCGATGGCGGTGATCTTGATGGTCTCTTCGAGGCTCTCGTCGATCACCAGACCGATGATGATGTTGGCGTCTTCGTGCACCTTCTCGTGGATGATCTTGCTGGCCGCGTCGAACTCGTCCATGGTCATGGAAGCGGAGCCGGAGATGTTGACCAGGACCCCCTTGGCGCCGGAGATGTCGATGTCCTCGAGCAGCGGGCTCGAGATGGCGCGGACCGCGGCGTCGATGGCGCGGTTTTCGCCGTTGCCAATGCCGATACCCATCATGGCCATGCCGCGCTCGCTCATGATGGCCTTGACGTCGGCGAAGTCGACGTTGATCAGACCGGACTGGGTGATCAGGTCAGAGATACCCTGCACCGCCTGACGCAGCACGTCGTCGGAGGGCTTGAAGGCATCAAGGATGGACATGGACTTGCCGGCCAGGCCGAGCAGACGGTCGTTGGGGATCACGATCAGGGAGTCGACGTGTTTCTTGAGCTCCTTGATGCCGTCCTCACCCTTGGCCAGACGCTGACGCCCCTCGCGGGTGAACGGCTTGGTCACGACGCCCACGGTGAGCGCACCCTGCTCGCGAGCCACTTCGGCGATGATGGGAGCCGCGCCGGTACCGGTGCCGCCCCCCATACCGGCCGCGATGAAGATCATGTCCGCGCCCTTGAGCGCCTCGGCCAACTTCTCCTTGTCCTCGAGCGCGGCGTCGCGTCCCACGTTGGGGTTCGCGCCGGCGCCGAGGCCCTTGGTCAGCTGGGCTCCGAGCTGGATCTTCATGGGCGACTTCGACATGCGAAGCGCCTGTGCATCGGTATTTGCAACGATGAAATCGACCCCGGTAACCCCGCACGTGATCATGGTGTTAACGGCGTTGCCACCGGAACCACCGACACCTATGACCTTTATCTTCGCACTCTGGTCGATGCTTTCATCGAACTGAAACATATTCGCTCTCCCCTTTTGTCGCGCCCCCCGGCGGTTAATCAATATTAGGCGTTTTTATACAGGTTTTTGCTGACGATTGGAAGCTCAAAATGCCGTCAAAAGACGTTTTTTTTAGAAGAACTCTCCAAACCATTCCTTCATTCTTCTGGTCACCCTGCGGAAGACAGTATCATCGGTTTGCGCAGTGGGGAATTCATGCACTCCGATGTTTTTGCTGCCATAGACGACGAGGCCTACTCCAGTTGCGTAAACCGGTGAATTCACGACGTCGGTCAGTCCACCAATGCGTTGCGGCAGTCCACGGCGCACCGGCAGGTTGAAGATCTGCTCGGCGAGTTCCGGCATCCCTTCCAAAATGGTGCTGCCGCCGGTGATCACCACGCCCGAGGCGATCAGGTCCTCGAGACCGCTCTTCACGATCTCACGGTTCACCAGGGTGAAGATCTCCTCGACGCGCGGCTCGAGGATTTCGCACAAGAGCTGGCGCGACAGGATGCGCGGCTTGCGCCCGCCCACGCTCGGGACCTCGATGGTCTCGTCCTTGCCGACCAGCGAGGAGAGGCAGCAGCCGTACTTCTGCTTGATGCGCTCGGCTTCGGCCATCGGAGTCCTGAGCCCCACGGCGATGTCGTTGGTGAGGTGGTTGCCGCCCAGGGAGAGCACCGAGGTGTGCTTGATGGCGCCGTCCACGAAGATGGCGATGTCGGTGGTGCCGCCGCCGATGTCCACCAGCGCCACGCCCAGTTCCTTCTCGTCGGCCGAGAGTACCGCCTCGGAGGAAGCGAGCTGCTCGAGGACGATGTCGGCGACCTCGAGGCCGGCGCGGTTACAGGATTTCACGATATTCTGCGCGCTCGCCACGGCACCGGTGACGATGTGCACCTTGGCTTCCAGGCGCACGCCGCTCATCCCCAGCGGTTCGCGGATGCCGTCCTGATCGTCGATGATGAATTCCTGGGGGAGGATGTGGATTACCTCGCGGTCCATCGGGATGGCGATCGCCTTGGCGGCCTCGATGACCCGCTTCACGTCCTCGGGCGAAACCTCGCGGTTCTTGATGGCGATGACACCCTGGGAATTGAACCCCTTGATGTGTCCGCCGGCGATCCCCGCGTAGACCGACTTGATCTCGCAACCGGCCATCAGCTCCGCCTCCTCGATCGCCTTCTTGATCGACGCGACGGTGCTTTCTATGTTGATCACCACGCCTTTCCTGAGCCCCTTCGACGGACTGGTACCGATCCCGACGATGTCGAGGCCGTCCTCGGTCAGGTTCCCCACGATGGCGCAGATCTTGGTCGTGCCGATGTCGAGACCTACGATCAGATTATCCCTTTTGCCGGACATGCTCCCCCCCTTGTTGCTACGCTTTTTTCACTATGATCTTGTCACTGTAATCCAGGTCAATGTAGTCCAACGCCTGCATCTGGGGCTTGAGGTCCCGATAGATGTTCCCCAGGCGCGCCAGCTTGTCGGCGAAGCCGCCGTTACCGAGCTTCACCGGAACTCCCCCCTGCATGGTAAAGAGGGTGAAGCCGTATCCCTTGTCGTAGTGGATCTCGGAGACGTCCTCGAGGCTGAACACTTGGCCGGCCTTGAGGCTGTCGATGAGCGCCAGCGCCCCCTTGAGCGCCTCCTTGCTCCCGTTGGGGTCGCCCTGCACGTCCTGCTCGGTGAGCCCGGTGACCAGCGGGTAGTCGAGCTGGTCTCCTTCCATGAGCGGCTTGAAGAGCTCCCCCTTGGCGTCCACGTAGTAGAGGCACCCCACGTTGGCGACCGCGCGCGGCGTGCGCTCGGCGAGCCGGATGGAGAGGGTGTGCGGGAAGAAACGCTGCACCTGGACCTTCTCGATCCAGGGGTTCTTGGAGAGTTCTTCCGCGATCGACTTAAGCTTGATGCCGAGCATGGGGTCGCCCGGTTTCACCCCGGCCAGCGCGATGATCTCGCTGCGCGAGAGCCGGGAAAGCTGCGACACCTCGATGGCCTCCAGACGCAGGAAGGTGGTGTGCGCCACGAACCGGTAGAGATGCACGCCGCCGAACACCAGCGCGGTCGCGAGGGCCGCCCCGCCGATCCCCCTGGAGAGCCAGGTAAGGATCGGGCGCCAGTTGATCGGCTTCCGCTTTTTGGGTGCTTTCTTCACCCGGTTCTGCGGAGCCTGGCGCTTATTTTTTACGTGCATGTCGCGCATGAAGTACCGTAAATCTCCCCGACCGTCCGTCGGTTAATAACTGACTGTTTTCACACTTTCGATTGCCGATTGTCAATCGTTTTTAACGTCGCCAGGCAATTTAAATTTTAAGTCCCGAGCCGAGCAGTATCCGCTCGATGAGTTCCGGGAAATCGATACCCGCTCCGCGGGCGATTTCCGGCAAGAGACTCAGGTCCGTCATCCCCGGGAGGGTGTTCACCTCGAGGATGTAGGCCTCGCCCGCCTCGGTCACCAGGAAGTCGACCCGGCTGTAACCGTCGCAGCTCAAGGCGGCATGGGCCACTTCACCGGCCTTCAAAACCTCGGCGTAGATCGGAGACGGCAGCCTGGCCGGCAGGATGTGGTCCGCCATGCCCGGGGTGTACTTCGCCTCGAAGTCGTAGAACTCGTTCTTGGGGACGATCTCGATGGCACCTAACGCCGTGCCGTCCAGGATCCCGACCTGCACCTCGCGGCCGTCGATGAAACGCTCCACCAGCACCTGATGGTCGTAGCGGAAGGCCTCGTCGAGCGCAGCGTCCATGTTGGCCGGGTCCTTGACGATGCTGACCCCCACCGAGGACCCTTCGCGAGCCGGCTTCACCACCGCGGGGAGCGCGAAGGAGAGCGGACGTTTCTCGCCGCGGCGCAGCACCTGGTAGGGAGCCACGGTAAGCCCGGCAGAGCGGAAAACGATCTTCGAGAAGACCTTGTCAATGGCGAGCGCGCTGGCGAGTACGCCGGAGCCGGTGTAGGGGATCCCCATGAGCTCCAGGACGCCCTGGACCGAACCGTCCTCGCCGAAGCGACCGTGCAGGGCGACGAAGGCGATTTCGATGCCGTCGGCCGCGAGTTGCCCCGGCAGGTCGCGACTCACGTCGATCCCCACCGCCCGGTACCCCTTGGCCTTCAGGGTAGCCAGCACTGCGGCGCCACTTTTCAGCGACACCTCGCGCTCGGCGGAAAGCCCGCCCATCAGGACACCGATCTTTTTAGTTTTAAGCTCCTCAAGCGTCATGGCGTGTTCCTTACTATCGTTAGTCTTCCCCGACGATCCGGACTTCTTCCTGCAGCTCGGCGCCGCTTACCGCCAGCACCTTCTCCTTGATGAGTGCCGCCAGTTTCAGGAAATCGCCGGCGCTGGCGCCCCCGCGGTTCACCAGGAAGTTGGTGTGCACCTCGGAGACCTGCGCACCACCGACCTGGTAGCCGCGCAGGCCGGCCTGGTCGATGAGCTGCCAGGCCTGCTGCCGGGGGGGGTTCTTGAAGAAGGATCCCGCGTTGGGAAAGCCGACCTTCTGCGCCCCCCCGCGGTGCGCCAGGAAATCCTTCATGGTTGTTTCTACGCTGCTGCGCTCCCCCTCTGCCAACTGGAGCGTCGCGGCGACCACGACCTCACCGGGTTCCAGGGTGAGGTGGCGGTAGCCGAAGTCGAGTTCGTCGCTGGTTCTGCTGAGCACCTTGCCGCTGCGCACGGTTACCAGGCTCTCCACCCGCTTCAGGGTTTCCCCGCCGTGGGCGCCGGCGTTCATGGTGAGCGCGCCGCCGAAGCTGCCGGGAATGCCGACCAGGAACTCGATACCGCTCAGGGCAGACTCGGCGGCGGTTTTACAGAGTCTCGCGTTACTGACCCCTGCGCCAACCTCCAGCCGCTGCCCGGGAAGCAGCAGCAGCTGATCCAGGCGTTTGAGGGATATGGCACAGCCGCGGAAACCGCCGTCCCGCACCAGGAGGTTGTAGCCGCCGCCTACCACGAAGTAGGGGATCTGCTCCTTGCGGAGCACGGCCAGGGCGTTTTGCAGATCGGCTAAGTCCGCCGGCTCCAGGTAGAGCGCCACGGGTCCGCCCACCTTGAGGGAGGTGTGGCGTGCCATCGGTTCGTTCCTTCTCGCCTCGCCGCGCAACCCCGCCAGTACGGTCTCGAGCCCGTTCAGCAAGGTTACTGCTCCCCCTTGGCTGCCAGCCGCTCCAGCATCACCTCGCCCACCTGCCAGATGTTACCGGCACCCAGGGTGAGCAGGATGTCGCCCGGCTGCAGCACCTGCTCCAGGTGCTGGTAGAGGGCCTCGCGGTCCGAGATCCAGGTGACGTCCTTCTGGCCGTGCCTGCGGATGCGGGTGCTGAGCGCCTCGGCGGTGACCCCTTCGATGGGAGCCTCGCCCGCCGGGTAGATGTCGGTGAGGAGCAGCACGTCCGCATCGTGGAACGCGGTGACGAACTCCTCGAAGAGTTCCTTGGTCCGCGAGTAGCGGTGCGGCTGGAACGCGACGACCAGGCGGCGATCCCACCCCGACTTGGCGGCGGCCAGGGTGGCACGGATCTCGGTCGGGTGGTGGCCGTAGTCGTCAACCACCATGACACCGTTGGCGCCACCTTTCATCTGGAAGCGGCGACCGACACCGCCGAAGGCTGCAAAGCCGGCCTGGATGGTCTCGAACGGCACGTCGAGTTCCATGGCGACCGCGATGGCGGCGAGGGCGTTCAAGACGTTGTGGGCGCCGGGCATGGCGAAGGAGATCTCGCCCAGGCGGGTTCCCTTGTGGTGCGCCACGAAGCTGGTCGAGAAGCCGGAGAGCTTCACCTCGGTGGCCCGGAAGTCGGCCTGGGCCGACAGGCCGTAGCTGGTGAAGCGCTTCTTCACCTTGGGGAGGATCTCTGCCACGTTCGGGTTGTCGAGGCAGAGGACCGCCAGTCCGTAGAAGGGAACCTTGTTGATGAATTCGACGAAGGTGTCCTTGATCTCCTCGATGCCGCTGTAGAAATCCAGGTGGTCGGCGTCGATATTGGTCACCACGGCGATGGTCGGGGACAGGAGCAGGAAGGAGCCGTCCGACTCGTCCGCCTCGGCCACCAGGAACTGCCCCTGCCCGAGGCGCGCGTTGGTGCCGATGGAGTTGAGGCGCCCGCCGATCACGATGGTCGGATCGATCCCCCCCTTGGAGAGGAGCGTCGCTACCATCGAGGTGGTGGTGGTTTTCCCGTGGGTGCCGGCCACCGCGATGCCGTACTTCATGCGCATCAGCTCGGCGAGCATCTCGGCGCGCGGGATCACCGGGATCAGGTTCAGGTGCGCCTCGACCACCTCGGGGTTATCCTCGTGCACCGCGGAGGAAATAACCACCACGTCGACGTTGTTCAGGTTCTCCTTGGCGTGGCCAAAGTAGATCTCGCCACCCAGTCCGGCGAGGCGCTCGGTTATCTCCGAGGCGCGCAGGTCGGATCCGGAAACCTTGTAGCCCAGGTTCAGGAGCACCTCGGCGATGCCGCTCATGCCGATGCCGCCGATACCGACGAAATGGATCTTCTCTATTTTTCCGTACACGAAAACTCCTAAAGGTTGTTCTAGGTTCTACCTTGGAAAACGTTCCCTTGCTGGTTCCTGCCCTAACGAAGAACGTAGAACGGTTTCTATTTTTCCATCATCGCCGACACGATGACCTGGGCGGCGTCGAGTTGCGCGAGGCCTCGGGCGTTGCGCTCCACGGCGGCCAGGCGTTTCGGGTCTTCCATGAGTTCCCTCACCTGCGTGGCCAGGACCTCCCCGCTTAAATCCTCCTCCACGATGAGGAAACCGGCCCCTTCGTTCACCAGCGACTCAGCGTTTTTGCGCTGGTGGTCGTCGGTGGCGTAGGGAAACGGTATGAATACGCAGGCCTTGCCGCAGGCGGTGATCTCGGCGATGGTGGTCGCTCCGGCACGGCAGACCACCAGGTCGGCGGCTCCGTAGGCGGCGGACATGTTGTCGATGAAACTGGTCACCTGGGCCTGAAACCCGGCGGTGCGGTAGGCATCGCGCACCAGCACCTGGTCCTTTTCACCGGTCTGATGGGTGATGCGCAGCTTCTCCTTCACACCCTCCAGAAAAGGAAGCGCCTCGATGACCGCCGTGTTGATGCGGTGCGCGCCGGCGCTGCCACCGAAGATCAACAGGCTGAAGACCTCGCTGACGCGCTGGGCGCGCTCCTGGAAGCCCCAGAGGATCTCCTTGCGGATCGGGTTGCCGGTCATGAGCGTGCTGTTCTTCGGGAAGAAGGTCTCGGCCTCCTTCATGGAGATGAAGACGCGCGCCACGAACCGCCCCAAAAGTTTGTTGGCCAGGCCGGGGAAGGCGTTTTGCTCGTGGATGAAACTCTTGATCCCCATGCCGCGTGCCGCCATGACCAGGGGAGCCGAAGCGTAGCCGCCGACACCGAGCACCAGGTCGGGCTGGAACTCCTTCAGGATCTTCCGGGACTGGGCGTAGCCGTAGAGCATGCGCCCCGCGCTCAGGAACTTTTTGGCCGTGCCGAGCCCCTTCACGCCGCTTGCCGAGATGAGGGCCAGCGGGTAGCCGAGCTTGGGGAGCAGGCGCGCCTCGATGCCGTGGCTCGTGCCGACGAAGAGCACCTCGTTGGCCGGGTTGAGCGCCAGGAACTCCTCGGCAATCGCTATGCCGGGAAAGAGGTGCCCCCCCGTACCGCCTCCTGCAATGACCAGCCTCATGCCGCAACCCTCATCTTGGTGGACACGTTGAGCAGGATGCCCACCGCGCAGAGTGTGATAATCAGCGAGCTGCCACCGTAGCTCACGAAGGGAAGCGCGATCCCCTTGGTGGGGAGCATCCCGGTGACCACCGCCATGTTGATGAAACCTTCCAGCCCGATGAGAATCGCGATCCCGAACGCAAGGAAGCGACCGAAGTTATCCTCGGCCGCAATCGCCACCCGTATGGAGCGCTGCACCAGCAACAGGAACATGGAGGCTATCACGATGACGCCGATGAAACCCAGCTCCTCGCCGCAGACCGACAGGATGAAGTCGGTGTGCGCCTCGGGGAGGTAGAAAAGCTTCTGTTTCCCCTCGCCCAGCCCCTGCCCAAAGATCCCGCCGGTCCCCAGGGCCAGCCAGGACTGGATGATCTGGAATCCGGCGTCGGTGGGATCCTGCCAGGGATCCAGGAAGGCCGTGATGCGCCGCATCCGGTAGGCCTTGGTGAAGATCAGGAAGCAGACGCCGGGGAGCGCGACCAGGAGCATGCCGACGATGTACTGCACCCGGGTCCCGGCGGCAAAGAGCATCACGATGGCGACCGCCCCCATGGTCATGGCGGCACCCATGTCGTGCTGGCACAGGAGCACCACGATGAAGACGCCCAGGATCAACAGGTACGGGAAGAAGCCCGACATGAACTGCTTCAGCTTGTCCTGGCGCTTGTCCAGCGAGTAGGCCATGTAGATGATGAGCGCCACCTTGGCCAGTTCGGAGGGCTGGAAGTTGAACCCGGGAAGCCGGATCCAGCGCGAGGCACCCTTGGCGGTCCCGCCGATGCCGGGGAGAAACACCAGAAGGAGCAGGAAGAAACAGGTGAAAAAGAGCGGCACCGCCCACTTCTTCCAGACGTGGTAGTCGATCTGCATCAAAACGCCCATGCCAATGAACCCGATCAGGGCGAAGAGGGATTGGCGCTTCAAGAAGTAGAACCCGTCGTGGAACTTCTTGGCTGCCATCACCGAGGAGGCGGAGTAGACCATGACCACGCCGAAGCAGGTGAGGATCACCGCCATGACGAGGACTATGATGTCGAACCCCTCAACCCGTTTCACCGCGTGGCCTCCTCTTCGAGTGCGCGTACCGCGGCCTTGAAGCGCTCGGCGCGCTCCGCGTAATCCTTGAACATGTCGAAGCTGGAGCAGGCCGGCGAGAAGAGTACCACGCCGCCCGACTGGGTCAGCTTGCCGGCGAGTTCCACCGCCTCCTCGAGACTCGAGGTGAGGTGGGTATCGGTCAGGTGACCGAGCTCCTCGTTGATGCGCACCCGCGCCTCGCCGATGAGGACCAGGTGGCTCACCCGGCTGGCGACCAGGTCGGCCAGAGGCTGGTAGGAGCCACCCTTGTCCTTGCCGCCGGCGATCAGGGTGATGTTGGCGGGAAAGCTCTCCAGCGACTTCACTACGCTCCCCACGTTGGTACCCTTGGAGTCCTCGTACCAGGAGACTCCGTTAAACTCGGTGACGAACTCCATGCGGTGCGGGAGCCCCTTGAAGGTGCTCACCGCCTGGTAGGCGCAGTCGCCGTCGCAGCGCAGGAGGAGCGTCGCGGCAAGGCTCGCCATGATGTTGTCCAGGTTGTGCACCCCTTTGAGGCGGAAACCGTCGGTCCCGAAGCGGAGCACCCTGCCGCTGTGGGCAAAGGTGATGAACCCGTCGCGGTAGCTGATCCCCTCTTCCAGTTCCTGAAGCCGACTCATCGGGAAGACGCGTGCCGTGAGCTTGTCGGCGCAGGCGGCGACCAGCGGGTCGTCGATGTTCAGGACCGCGAAATCCTCGGGGGTCTGGTTCTCGAAGATGCGCAACTTGGCGTCGATGTACTCCTGGAAGCTCGCGTAGCGGTCCAGGTGGTCCTCGGTCAGGTTCAGAAGCACCGCCACGTTGGGGCGCAGGCTCTCGATCCCCTCCAGTTGGAAGGAAGAGAGTTCCACAACGACGCGGTCCACCCGCTCGCCGGAGCTGGCCAGCTCGATGAGCGGACGGCCGATGTTGCCGCCGACAAAGGTGTCAAAGCCGCAGGCCTTGAAGATCTCGCCGGTAAGGGTGGTCGTGGTGGTCTTGCCGTTGGTGCCGGTGATGGCGACCATGGGAGCGTTGATGAACCAGGAGGCGAGTTCCACCTCGCTCACCACGCGACGGTGCTGGGAGCGCGCCATCTGAAGCGGCTTGATGTCCATGGGGACGCCCGGGCTTACCACGATGAGGTCCGCCATCAAAAAGCTGTGCGGCACGTGGCGCCCCAGCTCCAGGTTGAGCTCCAGGTCGGACAACTCCGCCAGGCTCTCGGCGAGTTTCTCCTCGTCGCGCATGTCCGTCACGGTCACCTGGGCGCCCTGCTGCGCCAGAAAGCGCACCACCGCCACCCCCGTGCGGGCCAGTCCCACCACCAAAACATTTTTGTCGTTCAGTTCCATCATTTTTCGCCTTGCCATGCCGAAGTCCGGGGCGGGCCCCGCCGGGGGCGGAACGTCCCCGAAAAACTCAGCATACTACCTCAAAACCACCCTGATTTGCGGAAAAAATGGTGAGTATCCGCTTAGGCCCGCTACCTCATCTTCAGGGTCGAGATCGCCACCAGCGCGAGGATGATGGTGATGATCCAGAACCGCACGATGATCTTGGGCTCCGCCACACCTTTCAGTTCGAAGTGGTGGTGGATCGGCGCCATCCTGAAGATGCGTTTGCCGCGGTACTTGTAGGAGCCGACCTGGAAGATGACCGAGAGCGCCTCGACCACGAAGACGCCCCCCACGATCACCAGGAGGATCTCCTGCTTGGTGAGGACCGCCAGGGTTCCCAGACCGCCGCCCAGGGCGAGCGAGCCGACGTCGCCCATGAAGACCTCGGCGGGGTACGAGTTGTACCAGAGAAACCCAAGTCCCGCGCCGATGACCGCGCCGCAGAGGACCGCCAGTTCGCCGGCACCCGGCACGTACGGGATCGCCAGGTAACCCGAGAGCTTGGCGTTGCCGGCGATGTAGCAAAAGAGCATGTAGGTCGCGGCGTTGATGGCGACCGGCCCGATGGCCAGACCGTCCAGGCCGTCGGTCAGGTTGACCGCGTTACTCGCCCCCACGATGACGATGGTGACAAACGGGATGAAGAGCAGTCCCAGCTCGGGGTGCACCTTCTTGAAGAAGGGGAGATAGAGTTCGGTGGAGAAACCGGGGAGGTTGTAGAGCGTGATGGCGACGGCGCCGGCCAGAAGGATCTGCCAGAACATCTTCTGGCGCGGCGAGAGCCCTTTCGGGTTCTTTTCCACCACCTTCTTGTAGTCGTCGAAGAAGCCCAAGAGGCCGTAGCCGCCGATGATGAAGAGGGTAAGCCAGATGAAGGCGTTTCGCAGGTCGGCCCAGAGCAGGGTCGGGACGATGATGCAGACCAGGATGAGGACGCCGCCCATGGTGGGGGTCCCCTGTTTTTTCAGGTGCGACTCGGGGCCGTCGGTGCGGATCACCTGGCGGGCCTGCAGCCCCTCCAGCTTGCGGATCACCCAGGGGCCCACGATGAAGGAAAGCACCAGCGCCGTGATCATGGCGTAGATGGTGCGGAAGGTCAGGTACTTGAAGACGTTGAACAGCTTGTAGCTCGAGGCGAGCGGGAAGAGCAGGTGGTACAGCATCAGTTATTTCCTCCTTGCACCGGAGTCTCCAGGGCATCCCGCACCGCCTGCGCCACCCGCTCCATGCGCATGCCGCGGGAACCCTTGACCAATACACAATCGCCCGGCTGCAACCAGGCCAGCAGGTCCGTGGCGATCTCTTCGTGGCTCTGCGCCACCAGGACCTGATCGGATTTCATTCCGGCACCCAGGGCACCTTCGGCAATCAGCTTACCCAGGTCGCCCAGGAGGTAGAGCCGCTCCACGTTGGCCGCGGCCTGCCTGCCGAGCTCACGGTGGGCCTCTTCGGTCCCCAGCCCGAGCTCGAGCATGTCGCCCAAAACCGCCACGGCACGACCGGCATCGCAGATCTCCTTCAGGGTCGTGAGTGCCGCGTTCATCGAGGCGGGATTGGCGTTGTAGCTGTCGTCGACCAGCACCACTCCGGCATGCTCCTCCAGCTGGAAGCGCTTGTCGTACGGGGTGAACTCCTCGAGCCCCTGCTTGATCACCTCGCCGGGAATCCCCAGCGCGTAGGCCGCGGCGGCCGCCGCCAACGCGTTATAGATGTTGTGGCGGCCATAGGCGGCGAGCTCTACCGGGAACTCTTCGCCGGGGAGCCGCAGGGTGAAGCTTTCACCCTTCTTGCCCAGGCTCTTGATGGAGGCGCTACTTACCTCGGCGCCGCGCAGGCCGAAGGTGAGCCGGTTCACGTCGGCGTGGGTCGGGCACTTGGAGATGAGCGGATCGTCTACGTTGTAGATGGCAAAGGCGCCGTCTTTCAGACGCAGGAAGAGCTCCCCCTTGGCCTTGGCTACCCCTTCCACGCTCCCCAGGGTCTCCAGGTGCGCCGGGAAGGCGTTAGTGATGATCCCCAGGTCCGGTGCCGCGATCTCCGCCAGGCGGTCGATCTCCCCGAAGGCGCTCATCCCCATTTCCAAAACGGCCCAGCGCTCCTTGCCGGTGAGGCGCAACAGGGTGAGCGGCAGGCCGATCAGGTTATTGAGGTTCCCCTCGGTCTTAAGGCCCGGGCCGGTCTGGGTCAGGATGCGCGCCAGCATCTCCTTGGTCGTGGTCTTGCCGTTACTGCCGGTAATTCCCACTACCTTGATCTTGAAGCGGCGCCGGTGCCAGGCTGCCAGGTCGCCCAGGGCCTTCAGGGTGTCGGCAACCACTACCGCAGAGCAGCCGGCCGGGAGCTCATGGGCCGCCTGCCAGGCGGCGTCCACCAGGAACAGGGTGACGCCGCGCTGCGCCGCGGCGGGGATAAAGTCATGGCCGTCGAAGCGCTCGCCCCGCAAGGCCACGAAGAGCTGTCCGCCCGAAACGCTGCGCGAGTCGGTGGAGACGCCGGTTGCGCTCGCGCCCACCTCGCCCAGCACGGTGCCGCCGGTTGCCTGGGCCAGCTCTTCAAGGGTAAATGGTGCCATTACTGCTCCTGCTCGATATTTTTAAGCGGACCGATCCGATCATGCGGATGTGTCCGATATTCGATACAGCTACTGCTGCTTCAGCGCCTCGGCGGCCTCTTCGCGGTCGTCGAAGTGGTGCTTCACGGTGCCGATGATCTGGTAGTCCTCGTGCCCCTTGCCGGCCAGGACCACGATGTCGCCCGGGCGCGCAGCCTGCATCGCCACCCGGATCGCGTCGCGGCGGTTCTCGATGGTGACAAACCCCTTCTGCTCGAACCCTGCCGACAGCTCCTCGACGCGGTACTCCTTGAGCCCGAGCGGCGCCACGCCGGCCCGCACGTCGGCCAGGATCGCCTGGGGATCTTCGGTGCGCGGGTTGTCCGAGGTGATGATGGCCAGATCGCTCAGGCGCGCAGCGATCTCCCCCATCACGGGACGCTTCCCCTTGTCGCGGTCGCCGCCGCAGCCAAAGAGGGTGATGATCCGGTTGGTTTTCAGCTCGGTTACCGTGGCGAGCACGTTCTCCAGGGCATCCCCGGTGTGGGCGTAATCGACCAGGACGGTGATCCCCTTGTCGTTCTTGACCCGCTCGACCCGGCCCGGCACCTTTTTGTGCCCCTCGATGCCGGCGCGGATCGCCTCGTCGGGAAGCTCCAGGGCGATACCGGCGGTGACGGCGGCCATGATGTTGTACAGGTTGAAGCGTCCCAGGAGGTCGGAGTTGAGGCTCAGCTCGCCGCGGGGGGTGTTCAGCCGGCAGCTGATGCCGTTGACCGAGAAGTTGATCTCGGCGACGGTCACGTCCGCGTCGCCCGCCATGGCGTAGCTCAAGACGGGGCAGCTGGCGGCGGCCTTGATGCGCGGCCCGTAGGGGTCGTCAAGGTTCACCACGGCGCGGCGCCGCGGCTTGCGGTCGTCGGGGGTGCTGAGGTCGGTGAAGAGCCGCAACTTGCTGGCGAAGTAGGACTCCATGTCGAGGTGGTAGTCGAGGTGATCGCGGGTCAGGTTGGTGAAGACCGCGACGTCGAAGACGCAGCCGTCGGCACGACGCTGCTCGAGGCTGTGCGAGGAGACCTCCATGACCACGCCGCGCGCCCCCAGGTCCACCAGCTCGCGCAGGGTGCGCTGCAGGTCGACCGACTCCGGGGTGGTGTTGGGAGCCGGGATGTCCGTGTCGCCGAAGCGGTAGCTGATGGTGCCCAGTACCGCGGCAGGGACGCCCGCCTTTTCCAGCACCCCTTCGATGAGGTAGCTGGTGGTGGTCTTGCCGTTGGTGCCGGTGATCCCCACGGTCGGGATCGCCGCCGTCGGCTCGCCGTAGAAACGCGCCGCCAAGAGGCTCATCGCCCGGCGCGCATCGGGCACCTGGACAAAGGTGGCCCCGGCAACGGCGCAGGGGCGGTCCGCAACGACTGCGACCGCCCCCCCGTGTACCGCGGCTTCCAGAAACTGGCAGCCATCACTTTTCACACCGCGCAGCCCGAAGAAGAGCCCGCCTGGGCCGACGCTGCGCGAGTCGTAGTGCAGGGCCTCGATTTCAATATCGCTGTTCCCGATTACCTGGGCACCTTCGAGACAGCTCAACAGATCCCGGAGTTTCATGCTACCTCCATTTCATATCATGCGGACGGGACGAACCGGACCCAGACAGGATCCTGCGTGGTGATCCGGCTCCCCGGCGGCGGGCTTTGTTCCACGGCCCGGCCGCTCCCCTGCAGTTTAACATTGAGACCGCGCTTTTCCATAATGCGCAGTACCTGGCGCATGCTCATGCCCCTGAAATTCGGCATACTTCCGGCGTCGTTCCCCGCCACCACGCTCCCCTCGACGGTCCCCCCCTCGGCGGCCTCCGGCGCGGGCTGCGCTTCTTTCTTCTCCTGGACCGGTTCGGCCTTCTTCTTCGCCGAGTGGTCCAGGGGCACCTTCAGGTAGCACAGGGTCTGCTGGGCGATGGCGCTGAAGGCCGGTGCCGCCACCACGCCGCCGTAGGGGCTGGTGGTCGGCTCGTCCACCACCACGAGGATGGTGAGCTTGGGGTTCTCCAGGGGCACGAACCCGACGAACGAGGCGGTGCGCTTCTTGGCCGAGTAGCTGCGACCATCGGCCTTTTGAGCGGTGCCGGTCTTGCCGGCGACCCGGTAGCCGTCGACGGCGGCCCCGGTACCGGTCCCCCCCTCGTTGACCACCCCCTCGAGCATCTGGGCCACCTTCTTGGCCGTGTCCGGCGAGATCACCCGACGCTTGACCTGGGGGCCGAACTGCTTGATCACGTTACCGGAATCGTCGGCGATGTGATCCACCAGGTAGGGCTTCATCAGGTTGCCACCGTTGGCGACCGCGGAAACCGCGGTGGCGATCTGCAGTGCGGTGGCGGTCACCCCCTGCCCGAAGGAGATGGTGGCCAGGTCGATGCCGTACCACTTGGACTGCTTGCGCAACAGCCCCCCCGCTTCCCCGGGGAGGTCGATGTCGCTCTTCTCGCCGAAGCCGAAGCCGGTGAGCGCCGCGTAGAGCCGCTCGGGACCGAGCCGGCTGCCGATCTTGGCCGCCCCGATGTTACTCGAGTACTTAAGGATCTGCGGCACGGTGAGCGTCGCGTACTTGTGCGTGTCGTGGATGGTGCGTCCCGCGAAGTTGTAGACGCCGTTCTCACAGTTGAAACTGTCCCCCGGCCGGATCGCGTGATTTTCCAGCGCCGCCGCCACCAGGAAGATCTTGAAGGTGGAGCCCGGTTCGAAGCTGTCCGAGATGGCGTGGTTTCTCAGCGTGGTCGGACCGTACTTGAACGGGCTGTTCGGGTTGAAGGTCGGGTAGTTGGCCATGGCGAGCACCCGCCCGGTCTCCGGCTCCATCACCACCGCGATCCCCCCCTTGGCGCCGTTTTTCACGACCGCCTGGGCGAGTTCCTTCTCCGCTATGTACTGCACGTTCTTGTCCAGGGTAAGGACGACGTTGTTACCCTTGGTGCCGCTTTTCCCCTCGCCGGCCTGCTTCAGGTCGATGTCGCGTCCCAGGGCGTCGCGCTGGGTGACCAGGAAGCCGGTGTTCCCCAGGATGGTGGAGTCGTACTTTCTCTCCACCCCCTCGAGCCCCCCGGGATCGGTACCGGTGAAGCCGATGACGTGGGCCGCCACCTCGGAGTTCGGGTAGAAGCGCTTGGTCTCCTTGACGAATCCGATCCCCTCGAGGTCGAGGTCCCGGATCTTCTGGGCGGCCTCGGGTGCCAGGCGGCGCCCCAACCAGACGAAGTTGCGGCTCGCCTTTAGTTTTGCCTCCAGTTCCGCCACGCTGTAACCCAGCAGCGGTGCCAGCCTGGTTGCCGCCTCCGGGACGTTCTCCAGGTGCTTCACCTCGGCGTAGCAGGAGTCCATCTCGATGGATACGGCCAAAGGTGCGTTGTGCTGATCGAAGATCCCACCGCGTCCCGGGGTGAGCGCCACCACCCGTTGGTGCTGTTTCTCGGCGAGCTTCACCAGGCGTTCTTTCTGCAGCACCTGCAGATAGAAGGCACGCCCGGCGGTCACTACAAAAACCAGGGCGAAGATGGCGGCCACGGTCCGCATCCGGAGCCTGGCCCATTTCTCCCGTTTCTCGATCACTTGACCAGGACCACCTGCTGCTCAGTCGGAAGGGTCATGCCCAGTTCACCTTTGGCAAGCACCTCGATGCGCGCCGGAGCCTTCAGGGACGCCACCTCGACCTTGAGGCGCTTGTTCTCCTGCTGCTCTTCCTTGAGCAGGCGGGCCGACTCGGAGATCTTCAGGTTCAGGTCGATAACCTCGACCCGGGACCAGACGTGGAAAATGGACACCAGGGTAAGGAGCACCATCACCCCGGTCAGGTACGGCAGCGTGATCAGACTTTCCCTGCTGGGGACCGCTCCGGTGCGCGCCGGTGCGGCGACCTTGCCGTAAGCAACTTTACTCTGTCCCATGACACAACCCTCTTCTTAGATGATCTTCTCGATGACCCGCAGTTTCGCGCTGCGCGAACGCGGGTTCTCCGCCAATTCCTGATCGCCGGCGCGTTGCGGTTTGCCGCTTTGCACCTTGAACTGCGGCACGCGACCGCAGACGCAGACCGGGAGTTCCTTGGGGCAGCTGCAGCCGCTGGCTGCGGCCCTGAAGCTGTTCTTCACGATGCGGTCTTCCAGCGAGTGGAAGGAGATCACCGCGCCACGCCCCCCCTTTTTCAGGAAGCCGAGCAGGTCGTTAAGACCGCGCTCCAGGCTCCCCAGTTCGTCGTTTACCGCGATGCGCAGCCCCTGGAAGGTCCGGGTTGCCGGGTGCAGACGCTCCTCCCACTTCGCCTTGGGGATCGCCCCCTTGATGACGTCCACCAACTGGAAGGTGGTGAGGATCGGTTCCTTGTCGCGGGCTGCCACGATGAAGGCGGCCACCCGCTTGGCCCAGCGCTCCTCGCCGTACTCCGAGATGATCCGGAAGAGCTCCGCCTCGGAAAGGGTGTTCACCAGGTCAGCGGCACTCGGGCCGTCGGAGCGGTCCATGCGCATGTCCAGGGGGGCATCGACCTGAAAGCTGAAGCCGCGCTCGCCGGTGTCGAGCTGGTAGGAGGAGACCCCGAGGTCCAGGACGAAACCGTCGATCCTGTCGATGCCGAGTTCGGCAAGCGTCGCGGCGGCCTCGGCGAAATTTCTCTGAACCAGCCGGGCCCGGTCGCCGAAGGGGGCCAGCCGCTTCCGGGCCACCGCGAGGGCGTCGGCGTCGCGGTCGAAGCCGATCAGGATGCCGTCCGGCCCGCAGGCGGAGAGGATCAGGCCCGCGTGGCCCGCGCCCCCCAGGGTGCCGTCCAGGTAGATCCCGCCGGCGTGCGGGGCAAGGCCCGCGAGCACCTCGTCCGGCAGGACGGATATGTGGTGGAAGTCTTCCATCTAGAGCCCCAGCGCCGCAAGAGCCGGGGAATCGATGGGGTAGTTCTGCTCGTCCTGCTCGCAGACCTTGGCCCAGACGGCCTGGCTGTAGACATCAACCTTGGTCTGCATGCCGACGAAGATGATCTCGCGCTCCAAAAGCGCGTTCTTGCGAAGATCGTTGGGGACCAATACGCGCCCGAGCTTGTCGGCGGTGCACTCGACGGCCGGCACCAGCACGGTGCGCTTCACCGCGGCAAGCTCGGCGAGGCTCAAGCCCAAGCCGCTGCCGTCCTTCAACTGTTCTTCGAGCTCGAGGAATTTTTGGTAGGGGTAGATGACCAGGCCGTAGCCGAACGCGCCGTCACCCAGGCGAACGGGGCTCGACTTGGTGAGGAAAAAGCGCTCGTCACCAAAGGTATCCACCAGAACCTCGCGAAATTTCGCGGGTATGCTGGTGCGCCCCTTGGCATCGATCGACGTTTCGAATTTCCCCCTGAACATATCAGCTCCACCACTTCATGGCACTTGTTACCACTTTATACCACTTTGCCGACGAACTATACGGGAGGGCCACTAGGTTGTCAAGGCAAATGTGCCCGACGAAAAGGAATTTTTCGGAGATTTTCCGCGGAGTTAACCAAGGGGAGACGAGGGTGGAGCGAGAGGTGGAAACAAGTGGGAAAATAGGGCAATTATTCCGGAGGGTTAAAAAGAACACATCGGGTGGTAACCAGGCGGAGGCGGGCGCCTCCGCCGAGGGGATCTGCGGGAAATACTTAGGACTTTTTGCGGTCGAAGAGGGAAACCACGTTGTCTTTCTTGCCGCCCCCCTTGTGTACCGGGGTGAGCGGTTTCTGGGGCGGTTCGGGCGGCACCACCTTCTCCAGCATGATCGGGGTCTCCCCCATGGTGAAGGGGGCGCCGTTCACCTGGCTCTCGTCCAGGATCCAGGTGTAGACCTGCAGGGGAACGGTGAGCACCAGGAGCCTCACCTTCCACCACCCCGGCTTCACGTCGGGGGTGATCTCCTCGATCCGGGCGTAGAAGGCCGGTTTGTTGTCGATGTGCGCGAGCACGAGGTCGTGAATCGTTGCCATGGTTTACTGCCTCCGGTTGTCTAAGCCCAGCAATGGCGTCATGCCGGGCAGTCGGCGAGGACCGCGCCGTGCATGGAGCGCCCGGGGAATAGGGAGCGGATCTCGGCGTAACAGCGCGTAAGCTCCCGCTCGCCCTGGTAGAAGGCGGTGCGGTCAGCTTCGGCGAGCCGGTCCTCGATCAGTTCACAGTTGAAGGTGATGCAGTTGAAGGGGCGGTAGGCGGCCGGCATCAGGCAGCCGTCGGGGGCGAGGTAGGGACAGAGCCCGTTGCCGAAGAGCGGTTCGAAGAGTGACAACCGGTCCAAGAGGTACACCAGCAGATCGACCCGGCTCACGTGGAACTTGCCGGCCACGCAGCAGGCTCCGCCGCAGGCCGCGCAGTGGCTCCCCGCCTCGACGGCGGAGACCAGCTCCTGCAGTTTGGATTTGAGCGCCTTGAGCTGATCGGCGAGCTCGCGCAGGCGCGGCAGCCGCTCCTCGGGGAATCCCTCGAGCACCCTTTCTACCTCGCGCACCCCGTCCTGCCAGTGCGCGCCGAGTTCCTTCATACCTGTCCCACTTCCGATCGGAAAGAAAAAGGCCATACAGGCGGCTGATACCTCGCCTCTATGGCGCGTGGTTACTGCGGCGTCCGGGCCCGCAGCGCTGTCACCAGCGAACCGAGCCGCGGCTGCACCGCTTCTGCAGCTGAAAAATTGGCCGAAGCAGCCCGTAAGCCGGGTTCTGTTCCCGCAACCGGTTACCCGGAGGCGGGCGATGGTCATTCATCTAGGAGTACCGTTGCCGGCACCCTCAAGCAACCAACCCGGAAGCACGGACGGGCCGTCCTTGACGCTTCCCTATTTGGTCTTGCTCCTGGTGGGGTTTACCTGGCATCCGACGTCACCGCCGAACCCGGTGAGCTCTTACCTCACCCTTTCACCCTTACCCGCCCTCGCCGAAGCTTTGGCGGGCGGACTTCTCTCTGTGGCACTATCCCTGGGGTTGCCCCCGCTGGACGTTATCCAGCACCATGCCCTGTGGAGCCCGGACTTTCCTCCCCCCACCTGTGCCTAAACCCAGGCAGGCAGCGGCCATCTGGTCTGCTTCGGCCAAACTGAAAAAGCTGACTTCGGTTCCAGGTGCTACGTTCCAAGTTCTCGGTTATAGACCTGAACCACTCCCCGTGCCTTTGGCAGCGAGCGTCTCTCCGGGTTTAACCTGGAACGTAGGACATAGAACGCAGAACGGTCGTTATTACTGCTCGTTTGCCGGTCGCATGACCAGGATGCGCTGGCAGTGCGGGCAGGTGATCACGTCGTCGGCCCTGAACAGCATGTTGTAGAGCTGCGGCGGCAGGTGCATGTTGCACCCCAGGCAGTTCCCCTCGCGAGCCTCGACCACGGCCACACCGCGACGCTGGTCGCGCAGCCGGGTGTAGCGCTTCATGATGGAAGCCGGCAGCCCCTTCACCGTCGCATCGCGCTTGGTGGCGTCGGCGGCGATTCCCGAGTCGAGCGCCTCGACGCGCTGCTGCACCTCGCCCTGCTGGGTCGCCACGTTACCTTCCAGCTCGCCCAGGTCGGACTCTTTCTTGACGATGTCGGCGTTTACTTCCTCGATCGCGTTCACCTTCTGCAGGATCTGCTCCTCCAGTTCGGTGATCTGTTTTTTTGCCGTGGCGATCTCTTTGGAGACGGCCTGGTACTCTTTCTGAGTCTTGATTTCCTTCTGATGCGACTCGGAGCGGACGATGTTTTCCTGCTCGCCGGCAAGGCTCGCCTCGAGGGCCTCTTTGTCGGCCTCCAGGGTTGCCAACTCTTCACGACGCGCCGCGATCCTCTCGCGCGCCTCGGTCAGCTTCGCCTCCAGGGCAGCAGCCTCAGCCAGCAGCTGGGCCTTCTCGCCATCCAGTCCGTCAATACGCAGGTCAATTTCCTGCAATTCATACAGCGCTATCAAGTTGTTCCGCAAAATCCGCCTCCCCAACACCTTGTTGTTATGTCTTAAGGAACGGGAACCCTAAAAGAAACTGAAGGGCTCCCGCTCTCCCTGATACGCCACTACTTCTGTCTGATACTTCCGTGCCTCGAGCGCCGTAACCAGTGCTGCAGCGAGTCCCTGAACCATGGGCAACTCGGTGGCGAAATGCCCGGCGTCGACCAGGGCGATCCCCAGGGCCTCGGCCTCGCGCGCCTCGTGATACTTCACATCCCCCGTCACCAGGACATCCGCCCCCTTGCGCGCCGCCTCGTGCAGCAGCGAGGCCCCGGAACCGCCGCACAGGGCGATTTTCCTGACGGTCCGCTCGGGGTCCCCCACCAGGCGCACGCCGTTAGCCGCAAGGGACATCTTCACCTGCTGCGCAAAGGCGCCGGCGGTTACCGGCTCGGCAAGCCCCCCGATCCGCCCCAGCCCACGCAGCTCCCCCTGGTTCAGCACCGGGTAGAGATCGAAGGCGGGCTCCTCGTAGGGGTGAGCACCCTTGAGCGCCTGCACCGCAGCGGAGAGCCTCTGCTTCAAGATGAGCACCTCGAGCCGACTCTCCTCCTGACGTTCCGGACGCCCGACCGCACCGACGAACGGGTTCGCCCCCTCGAGCGGGGTGAAGCGGCCTACCCCCTCGGCCTGGAAGGAGCAATCCCGGTAGTTCCCCAGGTTCACCATGAAGGGAGAGAGCGCCTTGAGGAGCGCATCCTCATGCCCCGTGGGAACGAACGCCACGAGCTTCAGGTACTCCACCGCACCGGTGATCTTGAGCGGCTGGGGATCAGTGAGCCCCAGACGGCTGGCGAGCAGGTCGTTCACTCCGCCGGAGGCGATATCGTAGTTGGTGTGCAGCGAGATGATGGCCAGATCGCTCTTCGCGGCGCGCAGCGTGAGCCGGCCGGTCTCGTCGGCACTGGTGATCTTTTTCAGCGGGGTGAAGAAGAAGGGATGGTGGGTCACCAGAAGATCGCAGCGGTCAGCGATGGCGGCCTCGATGGCAGGGGCACCCGGGTCGAGTGCCACCATGATCCGGGAGATCGCCTGGGCAGGGTCGCCGAGCTGCAGCCCGACGTTATCCCAGGATTCTGCAAACTGCGCCGGAGCTATTTTGTTAGTGATTCCAACTATATCGGAAAGTTTTGGAGTAATCATCGCGCACAAAAGAAAAAGAGTGCAACCTCATCGGTGTGCACTCTTTCTCTCCACTTTCGTGTATTTTTTCGTCTGACCAGGTGCTTTAAGGGCATCCCCACATCATCCTAATTGTTAAGGGTGGTGGGCCCACCAGGACTCGAACCTGGGACCGACCGGTTATGAGCCGGTAGCTCTAACCAACTGAGCTATAGGCCCGAAAAGCGAAATTTAACTATAGGTAAAAAGATACCTAGTGTCAAGGTTTAATGACACCGGAGGGCTAGTACATCTCATACTTTAACAGGCGGCACTCGATGGGCCCGTTGAAGAGCACGATGCGCCGCGACGCCTTGAGCCCCACCGACTTGGCGAGCTCGAGGTTCCCGGTGAAGAGGTAGGCGTTATACCCCTTGCAACGCTGCTTGAGGGTGTCGCCGATCTGCTTGTAGAGCGGTTTCAGGGCCTCCTCCTCACCAAGGCGCTTGCCGTAGGGGGGATTGAAGACGAGAACACCCGGTCCCGGAGGTGGCGCGAGTTCGGCAAGTTCCCCGCGTCCCAGGGTGATGAGCTCACCGACACCGGCGCGCCGGGCATTTTCATGAGCCATGGCGACCGCGGAGTGTGAGATATCCGAGCCCAGAACCGGCGCCGGCAGCGTGCTCAGCACCCCCTGGCGCGCTTCGTCCACCAGGCGCTGCCAGAGTTTTTTGTCGAATCCCGGCCAGCGCTGGAAACCGAAGCCTCTGCGCAGCAGGCCGGGGGGAATGCGCAGCGCCTTGAGCGCCGCTTCGATGACTATGGTGCCGGTGCCGCACATGGGATCGACGAACGCCGTGCTGCAGTCCCAGCCGGAGAGCTCGATGAGCGCCGCCGCCAGATTCTCCTTCAAGGGGGCCTCGTGGCGCTCCAGGCGGTAGCCGCGCCGGTCCAGCGGCATCCCCGAGAGGTCCAGGCTCACGGTGCAGCGATTTTTGAAAAGGCGCACGTTGATGCGCAGGTCCGGGTCCTTGGTGTCGACGCTGGGGCGGCTCCCCAGCCGGTCGCGCAGTTCGTCCACCACGGCATCCTTGGTCTTCAACGCGACGAAACCCGAGTGGGTGAGCGCAGAATCGCGCAGGTTGCAGTCCACCGCGAGGGTGTGAGCCGGGGTGAGAAACTCGGTCCAGCCGATGGCGCGCACCCCCTGGTAGAGTTCGTCCGGGCTCTCGCAGGGAAACTCGGCGAGCGGCATCAGGACACGGCTCGCGGTGCGGGACCAGAGATTGGCGCGATAGGCCGCCTCGAGGCCGCCGGCGAAACGGACGCCGCCATTTTCCTGGACGACGCCGGGAATTCCGGCAGCACTCAGTTCGGCGGCCAGGACCTCTTCCACCCCTTTGGCCGTGGTGGCGAAAAACTGCTGTTGGGACATGAAAACTCCTGCTGATGTACTGACGCCCGGGCAAGCCAAGCGTTTCATGAGGACTATACACTCGCCGGACCCGACGAAGCAACGCAAAACTCTCCGCGACGGCGGGGGGACCTTCCCCCTCATACGTTCTGGAAATCGAGGCGCAGCGCCTGGCTGCTTGCCTTTTGGGGCTTCCGTGATAAACATTGCGTGTTGCCGCTTTCTAATAAACCGACAGTGACCAGGGCATTCAGATCCAGGAGCGAACCCATGAATATACACGAGTACCAGGCCAAGGAGATTCTCGCAGGGTACGGCATCCCGGTGCCGCGCGGCCGGGTGGCCCTTACCTCCGACCAGGTGGAGCGTGCCGCCAAGGAACTCGGGGGGCACTGCGTGGTCAAAGCCCAGATCTACGCAGGCGGCCGCGGCAAGGCCGGCGGAGTCAAGGTGGTGCACCATCCGGAACAGGCCCAGGATCTCGGCAAGGAGCTCTTCGGCAAGCGGCTGGTGACGCCGCAGACCGGCCCGGAGGGGCTCAAGGTGCGGCGCATCCTGGTCGAGGAGGCGGTCGAGGTGGCGCGCGAATTCTACCTCTCCATCACCCTGGATCGTAACTCTTCACGCTACTGCCTGATCGCCAGCGCCGAGGGGGGCGTAGACATCGAGGAGGTGGCCAAGCGCAGCCCCGAGAAGATCCTCATGTTCACCATCGACCCGGCGATGGGGCTGCGCCCCTACCAGGCGCGAAAACTTGCCATCAGCCTGGGGCTCACCGGGAGCATCTGCGAGGACTGCGTGACCCTCATGTTGAACCTCTACCGGGTCTGCCAGGAGAAGGACTGCGTACTGGTCGAGATCAACCCGCTGGTGGTGACCCGGGCCGGCTGGCTTTTGGCCATGGACGCCAAGATCAGCTTCGACGACAACGCCATCTTCCGGCACCACGAGTACCCGGACATGATGGACTACTCGCAGTTGGACACCCTGGAGATCAACGCGGGCAAGTACGACCTCTCCTACATCAAGCTTTCCGGCAACATCGGCTGCATGGTGAACGGCGCCGGGCTCGCCATGGCAACCCTCGATGTCCTCGCCGAGTACGGCGGCCAGCCTGCGAACTTCCTGGACGTGGGGGGCGGGGCTACCCGCGAGAAGGTGGCTGAGGCCTTCAAGATCATCCTGGAGGACGCCGACGCCCGCGGGGTGTTCGTCAACATTTTCGGCGGCATCATGCGCTGCGACGTGATCGCCCTGGGGATCATCGAGGCGGCGGGCGAGGTGAACTGCACCCTTCCCATCGTGGTGCGCATGGACGGGAGCCAGGTAGAGGAAGGAAAGCGGCTTCTGGCCGAGTCCGGCCTCAACGTGCAGAGCGCGGACAACCTGGGCGACGGCGCGGCGAAGATCGTTGCCATGCTGAGGGAGTAGCGACGCTACGGCAAGACGGAGGCGAGGCCACCGTCACCAGCTCGCACCTATACTTAGAACAGAGAACTTAGATCGGACGTTTGGGGGATCGTCATGTCCATACTGATCAACAACCAGTCGCGGGTCGTGGTACAGGGGATCACCGGCAGGAGTGGGCTCTTCCATACCCGCCAGTGCCGGGAGTACGGCACCCAGGTCGTCGCCGGAGTAACCCCCGGCAAAGGCGGAATCCACATCGAGGGGATCCCGGTCTTCAACACGGTGGAGGAGGCGGTGCGTTATACCTGCGCCACCGTCTCGATGATCTTCGTCCCGCCGCCGGGTGCGGCCGACGCCATCCTGGAAGCTGCCGACGCCGGACTCCAGCTCGCGGTCTGTATCACCGAGGGGATCCCGGTGCGCGACATGGTGCCGGTGAAGGCGCTCCTCGCTCAGTCCAGGATGCGCCTGGTCGGCCCCAACTGTCCCGGGGTGATCACCCCCGGCCAGTGCAAGGTGGGTATCATGCCCGGCTACATTCACAAACCAGGTCGGATCGGCGTGGTCTCGCGCTCCGGCACACTCACCTACGAGGCGGTAAAGCAGCTCACCGACGCGGGCCTCGGGCAATCGAGCGGCGTAGGGATCGGCGGCGACCCGATCATCGGCACCAACTTCATCGATGTCCTGAAGCTCTTCAACGAGGATCCCGACACCGACGGGGTCTTCATGATCGGCGAGATCGGCGGCAGCGCTGAGGAAGAAGCCGCTTACTGGATCAAGGCCAATATGACAAAGCCGGTGGCCGCCTTCATCGCGGGGGTGACCGCACCTCCCGGCAAGCGCATGGGGCACGCCGGCGCTATCATCACCGGCGGCAAGGGGCGCGCCGCGGACAAGATTCGGGTACTCAGCGAGTGTGGCGTGGCGGTCTCGCCGAGCCCGACCAAGATGGGCGCAACCATGCTGGAATTGATGGGCCAAGCCACCGGAAGCATGTCGAGCTGAAAACCTGCAACCATCGCGGACAAAAAAAGAGCGGGCTCCCCTAAAAAGGAGAGCCCGCTCTTTTGATGAGTGGCCACGCAGTCGGGACCAGGGGGACAGGCACCTGCGGAGCCAGTCCCAACTGGCGGAGCCGCAGACGCTACATGAACAGGAAGAACCCGTTCGCGAACTGCAGGATGCCGTAGGCGCCCACGATCACCCCGAGGACCCAGATGTACTTCTTTTTTAAAAGGGCCGCAATCGAGGAGAACAGGATCGCGATCTGCAGGAAGATCACGGCAACCCCGAAGGCTTTGCCGTGGCGCTGCGCATCGTCGCGCACCTCCTCGAGTTTCTTGGCGTCCGTCTGGATCTTGGTCTTCTCGGACTCGTATTTGGCGATCTTCGAGCCGTAGCCGTCGATCTTCTTCTGGTACTCGGCCGCGAGCTCCGGAGAGAGCTTGCCGTTCAGGGTCTTAAGCTGCATCTCCATCTGGTCCTTCTGCATCTCGTACAGGTAACCCTTGATGCTCTTGGACTGGAAGAAGGCCCACTGGTCGGAGGCCTGGGTCTGGCTCAAGACAGAACGGGTCGAGTAGCCCCCCCCTTTGAAGGTCGCCATGGTGGCGCAGACCGCCAGGACGATGGTGCTGAGTGCCAGGTAGTTGAGCCAGGGCTCTTTCTTTTCTTCTGCCATATCTCTTTTTCCCTCCGGTTGATCAACCGCGCGGCGAGGAGGAGCCGGCAAAGCCGAGCTTCAGCTTGGCGGCCTCGCGGTTCAAGGGGCTTTGCGGGAACTCAGTCTCCAGGCGCTTCAGAGTCTTGCGAGCCTGCTCCTTGTCGCCGGACTCCTGGTACGCCTTGGCCAGGTAGAACAGGGTCTGGTCCAGCTTCGGGAGATTGGCGAAGCGCAGCAGCGCCTCGTTGAGACGCTTGATGGCGGAGCCGTACTTCCCGGTCCTCAGGTAGAAGTTCCCCACGTAGTTCTCGTAATCCAGCTGCTTCGCCTTGCAATCGGCAAGCTTCTGACGGGCTTCCGGTGCATACGGCGAATCCGGGTAGCGGTTCAGGAAGTTCTCGAAGGCCGCCACCGCGTTTTTCACCGGGGTCTGGTCGGTGTCGATCCCGGTGATCTGGTTGTAGTGGCTCAGGGCAAGCCGGTACATGGCGTAGGGGAGCTTGTCGTTGCTGGGATGCAGCTTGCGGAAATCGTCGTAGGCCGCGGCTGCCTCGATGTACGCCTTGTTGTCAAAGTGTGCATCGGCAATCTTCAGCTCGGCTTGAGTGGAAAGTTCGGGCGAGCTGTAGCTCTCGCGGACCTTCTTGAACTCGGCAATGGCGACTTCGTAGCGGTGCGCGGCCAGGGCAGTCTCGCCGTCGTTGAAGGAAGCCTGGGCGGTCTTTGGGGGCGGCGTGGTCGCGGCGCAGGCGGTAAGCAGAACGAGGCTGGAGCAAACGACAAGGTACGCATAGGCTCGCAGGGTCATGAGCGACTCCTTTTCGTGGATGGACCTGCTCGTGGTGGTGAGGACACCCGGGCGTGGCGGACCACGCCCGGGTGGTTCCGGTCTAGCTCTTGTTGGCGCGCTTGCGCATGGTCGGGTCCAGCACCTTTTTCCGCAGGCGGATGGACACCGGGGTCACCTCGACCAGTTCGTCCTCGTCGATGAACTCGAGGGCCTGCTCCAGGGTGAGCAGCCGCGGCGGGGTGAGCTTGATGGCGTCGTCGCTCCCGGAGGCGCGCACGTTGGTGAGCTTCTTACCCTTGCACGGGTTCACTTCCAGGTCGTTGTCCTTGGCGTGCTGTCCGATGATCATGCCACCGTACACCTCGACGCCGGGGCCGAGGAAGAGCACGCCGCGCGGCTGCAGTGAGTCGAGCGAGTAGGCGGTGGTCTCACCCTGTTCCATCGCAATGAGGACCCCGTTTTTCCTGCCCGGGATCTCCCCCTTGTAGGGAGCGTACTCGTGGAAGGTGTGGGTGATCACCGCAGTGCCGCGGGTCTCGGTAAGGAACTCGCCACGCAGCCCGATCAGGCCGCGCGCCGGAACGATGAACTCGAGGCGCACGGTCTCGCCCATCGGGTTCATGGCGGCCATCTCACCCTTGCGCGGCCCCATGCGCTCGATGATGACACCCTGGTACTCGGCGGGGACGTCAACCACCAGGTACTCCATCGGCTCGTGACGCACACCTTCGACCATGCGCATGATGACCTCGGGCTTGGAAACCGCCATCTCGAACCCTTCACGGCGCATGTTCTCGATGAGGATGGAGAGGTGCAATTCGCCGCGGCCGGAGACCTGGAAGGTGTCCGCGTTGGAGGTGTCGGCAACCCTCAGGGAGACGTTGGTCCGCAGCTCGCGGTCCAGGCGCTCGCGGATGTTGCGCGAGGTGACCAGCTTCCCTTCGCGGCCGGCGAAGGGCGAGGAGTTGACGATGAAGTTCATGGACAGGGTCGGCTCGTCGATAGCCACGTAGGGAAGCGGCAGGGGATCGGCTGCCGAAGCCAGGGTCTCGCCGATCCCGACCTCGGTGAAGCCGGCGATGGTGACGATGTCGCCGGTGAAGGCCTCGGCGATCTCCACCTGCTTGAGCCCTTCGTACCCCAGGAGCTTGGTGACGCGGGCCTTGGAGATGGCGCCGTCGCGCTTGATGAGCGCCACGGTCTCGCCGGCGGTCACCTTGCCGTTGAAGATCTTGCCGGTCGCGATGCGGCCGATGTAGTCGTTGTAGTCGATGTTGGTGACCAGGAGCTGGAACGGCGCGTCCGGGTTCCCCTCGGGCGGGTGCACGTTGTCCTTGATGAGCTCGAAGAGCGGCTCCATGTTCTCGGAGGGCTGATCCATCTCGCGCATCGCGTACCCCATCTTCGCCGAGGTGTAGCAGATGGCGAAGTCGAGCTGGGCGTCGGAGGCCTGCAGTTCGCAGAAGAGGTCGAACACCATGTCGACGACCTCCGAGGGGCGGGCACCCGGGCGGTCCACCTTGTTGATCACCACGATGGGACGCAGCCCCAGGTCGAGGGACTTCTTCAACACGAAGCGGGTCTGGGGCATCGGCCCGTCCAGGGCGTCCACCAAGAGGAGCACCGAGTCGACCATCTTCAAGACGCGCTCTACCTCGCCGCCGAAGTCGGCGTGGCCCGGGGTGTCCACGATGTTGATCTTGTAGTCGCCATGGTGGATGGAGAGGTTCTTGGCGAGGATGGTGATGCCGCGCTCCTTCTCGAGGTCGTTGGAGTCCATCACCCTTTCGGTGATCGCCTCGTTCTCGCGGAATACGCCGGACTGCTTCAGCATGGCGTCGACCAGGGTAGTCTTGCCGTGGTCAACGTGTGCTATGATCGCTATATTTCTAATCTTTTCCTGCATTTCAGATTGCTCCTTTAAAAATGGCTGCCGCTAAAATAAAAGACGGGCAAGATGCCCGTCCGGAAAAACAGCTCAATTTGCCACATTTAGCGGCAGTTGACAAGCTATTTTCGTATAAAGCGGCGCCGACCTCCGCCCATGGCGGCCATCTGCTGTTTCTGGAGAGTGGCGAGGCTCTCCAGGTGGAACTGCAGCCACATCTCGCCGTACCCTTTCATCTTCATCTTCTTCCCTTCGCGCAGCAGCTCCAGGTTCTGTTTCAGGTTCTCGTCGCCCGGAAGCTTCGCGACCCCCTTGGCGAGCACCTCGCAGGCCTTCACCGTCTCACCGATCTCGTTCAGGCAGTAACCGTAGAGCGCCCACAAAAGCGACTCCTTGGGGGAGGCCATCACCGCCTTCTCGAAGGTCTGCTTCATCTGGTCGTGCTTGTTGCGCTTCATGTAGGTGACGGCGAGCATCCCCATGGTGACCCAGTTCTTGAAGAAACCCTTCTCGAGGTAGGGGAAGGCGGTCTGGAACTCGCGGCGCACGAAGTAGACCATGCCGATCGCCGAGTTGATCTGGCTCTCGACGTAGATCTGCCACTTGCCGTACTTAAGGGCGCTCTTCAGGTCGCGGATCCCCTTCTCGAAGCGCTGGGCCTGGATGTCCTTCATGGCCGGTTCCATGATCGCCTCGAGTTTCTTGGTGATGATGCGGGCGATGAGGAGGAAGCAGGCGAGGAACACCACGGTGGCGATCAGCACCCCGGCCCACCACGGGAGATGGATTGCCAGGGTGACCACGAGGAGGACGACGATAGCTGCGACGGCAGAAATGAGGAGATTGTACATCGGCGGTTATCCTTTCCTGAGGTACTCAGGTACGTACAGTGTTGTAATAAAGTGTGCGGTTAGCCCGCGTTTTTCTCCTGGTACTTCGCGACGATGATACGCTTGCCCGGCTTGAGCGCGACCCGCATCTTCAGGTTGTTCCAGGCGGAGAGGAGCTTGGCGGTCACGTTGAAGCGCTTGGCGAGCGAGTGCAGGGTATCCCCTTTTTTCACCGTGTAGTACTTGTTGACCACCTCGGCCTTGGCCTCGCTACGAGGCTGGCTGGCGGCCGGTGCCTCGGCCGCGGGGGCCACCGCTACCTGGACCGGGACGGTGAGCACCTTCCCTTTCAGGCTGCGGGTCCTCTTCCCGAGGTTGTTCAGCTCGGCAATGGCTTGCGGGGTGGTCTTGAAGCGCCGGGCGATCGAATGCAGGGTGTCGCGGTGCTTGGCCCGGTAGGCCACGTGACGCACCCTTTCCTGGAAGCGCTCCGACTCCGGGATCTTGGCGTACTCGACGGCAAAGAGCGCCGCCTTGTTGCGCGGGATCTTCAGCTGGTAGTCCGGGTAGTTGGGCGGGGTCGTGGAGCGGCGCAGCTCGGGGTTCAATTCGCGCAGCACCTGGACCGGCACGTCGATCGTTTTCGCCACCACCTCGAGATCGGTGCGGCTGGGGATCTTCACCGTGTCGAACTCGATGGGGGGGAGGTAGGCGACGTCAGCGAACCCGTACTTGGCCGGCTCCTTGGCGATGATCGCCGCAGCAAGGAGTTTCGGGACGTAGTCCTTGGTCTCGCGCTTCAGGTACTCCCCCTTGGAGATCTCCCAGAAGTCGCGGGTGTTGTACATGTTGATGGCGCGCAGGATCTTGTTCTCGCCCGCGTTGTAACCGGCTGCGGCGAGGTACCAGTCATTGTTGAAGAGTGCGTAGAGTTCCTTCAGGTAGAGTGCCGCCGCCACCGAGGATTTGAGCGGGTCCCGGCGTTCGTCGATCCAGTTGTCGATGCGCAGGGCGTAGCGCTTGCCGGTCCCCGACATGAACTGCCAGGGGCCCACGGCGCTTGCCACTGAGTAGGCGTGCGGCGAGAAGCCACTCTCGATCATTGCCAGGTAGACCAGGTCTTCGGGGAGCCCTTCCTTCTTGAGCACCTCGCGCATCATCGGGATGTAGCGCTCGCTGCGGGAGAGCCAGCGGGCAAAGGAGTCACGGCCCGAGTTCTGGAAGTACCTGACAAAGAAGGAAACCTTGGAGTTGAAGGTAAGCGGGATATCCGAATCCGGCAGTTCCTCTTCCGGCAGTTTCAGGTCGAGGTCGGCGCTGGCCAGGTCGTCAGCGTCGGGCAGCTCGCTGATATCGGCATCGCTCGAGCGACCCCGGTCCGCCTCGGTGAGCGCGGAAGCGAGCTGCAGATGTCCCCGGCTCTCCTGCCGGGAAGCCTCCGGGTAGCCTGCCAGGTTCCCCAGACTCAGGGTTGACTGGCCGGCAGAGGCGGTCCCGGCGCAGACCAGCGCCAGGAGGAGTACGAGTACTTTGGTCATGAATGCCCTTCCGGTGATTTTCCGCACGGAGTGCGGGAGCTGCAGAATAGCGGAAAGCCGTGTCCTTGTCAATTCAAAGGGATACAGGGCACAGCCGCTGCGGAGCGCGGTTTGAGGGCGGACTGCACTTCTGGCGCGGCTTCAAGGGCGGTGGGAACTGCCGCAGCCCCCGTGGCCCGAAACACCTCCGCACCGGTCGTGGACGGGGCAGAAACGGAAAAAGCCCCCTGTTCGTGTGACCAGGGGGCCTCTGGGGTGCGCCCGCCGCTTGAGCCGGCGGGCTAACTAGGGCAACCCTCTTTGCAGCGGGTTACCGGGCGAACCATATAATGTTGTGTCCACATGTTCGATTTGCCTCCTTCTCGCTGTTGGATTTGTTTCCCTCGCTAAGGCTTCCTGGAGGATGCCCATAATGATAATCACCCCCCCTCCCCTTGTCAAATTGGCTCACGCCATTTCAGCATTCCTGACCCTGACCAGCTCGGCCGCTAGAGCGTCTGACGGTTTACCGCGCGGGCCAAGCCTTTGGGCCAACGGCACCAGAGCTTTGGCGCCGTGGCATTCGGAGCTTGCCACTGGGGATGAGGGCCTTCACCCTCTCCGGAGCTTCTTGGTCAGGGAGAGCAGGGTGCCGTCCTTCAGGGTGAGGGCTGCGTGCGGGCAGAGCTCGCGGCAGCAGAAGCAGCGGATGCAGCGCTGGTAGTTGAAGCGCAGCCTTCCCCCCTCGATACGTATCGCGTCGGGGGGGCAACTCTTCAGGCAGACACCGCAAAGCTCGCACTTGGTCGTATCCACCTCGGGACGCGCAGTGAATTGATGACGCAGCCGGTTCTTCAAAAAGCCCGGGAGACCGAACTGGACATCGGAGAGGTGCGGCAGCTTGAGCAGCCGCAGCTGCAGCTCGTCACGGGAACACCCCACCGTTTCGATCTCTTCCCGACGCGCCCCGGGCAAACCCCGCTCGCGGGCCGCGTTCTCCACGTAGAGGAGCTTCCTCGGGATGCCGGCGAGCTCGGCCGCGACCAGGTCCACGGCAACCGCGTTCTCTCCCGCGAAGAGTAGCCCGACGTCGCAGGGGTCCCCGCTCCCCGGGCCGTTCCCCTCCATGGCCAGCACCGCGTCGACGATGTTGAGATCCGGCTCGCGCAACAGGTAGACCTCGACAAGCATGCGGGCGAAGAGCTCCTTGTCGGCACCCGCCCTCAGGTGCCAGGCTGCCTTCTGGGTCCCCACCACCGCGCCGAAGAGGTTTTTCACGCAGCAGGTAAGGGTCATCATCTCGTGGGTCTTCAGCTTGGGGAGGTTGATGAGCCGGTCCGCCTCCAGGTAGGGTCGCGCCAGCTCGAACTCGCGGAAGGTGCCGCTCCCCTTTACCGCTCGCACCTCGGTAAACGGCACGAACTCCGCTCCGGTCTCCTCGATGACCGCGAGTATCCCGGAGCGTTCGGCAACCTTGCGCGCGCTGCCGATGCCCGGGGAATCCCCCACCAGCGCCACCCCTCCGACGCGCTGCACCTCCAGGATCACGGCGCGCAGGACTTCGGGATGGGTGGTTACCGCCGCCTCCGGCGGCTTGGCCGACAGCAGGTTCGGCTTGATGAGCACCCGCTCGCCGGGACGTACGAAGCGCTCCATCCCCCCGAGAGGTTCCAGCAGCCTCGCCACCCCCTGCCGGACTTCCTCGGGCCGATAGCTCGCCACCCGTTGCAGCGAAACCTTGTGCATGACTCCCTCGCCTGATGATTTTAATGTACAGCGCCTGGCGCTTGTGGTTAACTGACATACCATGAAAGCGGCCATCGAGCAATTTCTCCGCTACCTGGAAAACGAGCGCAACAGCTCGGCCCACACCGTGGCGGCCTACCGCAGCGACCTGGAACAGTTCACCCAGTTCCTCGAGGCGCAGGGATTAAGCTCTCCGGACCAGGTGGACCACCTGACCATCCGGCGCTACCTGGCCCAGCGCCACAAGGGGCTCGCGAAGAGCTCGCTCGGGCGCAAGCTTTCGGCGCTGCGGGCCCTGTTCCGTTTCCTGATGCGCGAAGGGCGCCTTGAGAAGAACCCAGCCGAACTCGTTGCCACCCCCAAAAAAGAGAAACGCCTCCCCTTTCACCTGAATATCGACCAGGTGACCACCCTGGTACAGGCACCAGGTGACGCCGGCCTTTTGCCGCTGCGCGACCGGGCCGTCCTGGAAACCCTCTATTCCTGCGGCATCAGGGTAAGCGAGCTGACCGGGATGGACGTCGTGAACCTCGACCTCGAGGGGGGACTGGCCCGGGTGCTCGGCAAGGGTGGCAATGAGCGCATCGTTCCGGTGGGGAGCTACGCGCGCCAGGCACTGAAAGACTACCTCGAGGAGCGCGGTAATCCGCCCGCCGAACTGCCGCTCTTCGTGAACGCGCGCGGGGGGCGGCTCACCCGGCGCTCGGTGGCGCGCATCGTGGACGCCCACATGCTCCTCATCGCGGCCATGCGCAAGGTTTCCCCCCACACCCTGAGGCACACCTTCGCCACCCACCTGCTCGAGGGGGGGGCCGACCTGCGCGCCATCCAGGAACTTCTGGGGCACGCCTCTCTCTCCACCACGCAAAAGTACACCCACGTGAGCATCGACCGGCTCATGGAGGTCTATGACAAGGCCCATCCCAAGGCCCGCAGCTAAGCTTCGCCCCTTTTGCCCCCGCGGTAGCGCTCCGAAACGCCGAAAAAACCTCCCTGACCACCTCCCCATATACTTTTTGATTAATTTTCGATCACATTGGCGATTTTGCTCAGCTTTTTTCTTGCCCTTGTCGATTAATAGAGTAAACTGGCGCAATCCGCACCGCATTGTAGGAAACCTCTTATGCCTGCGCGGGTCGTTTTGGCAGCCGTTGCGTAAGACCTATAGTCCACGCCCGTCACTCTCCCCGGAGTCCCCCGACGATGAGCGAACGCCCCCTCTACAACAGCCGCATCACCAACGCCTACGTCAAGTTGGTGGAGCGACGCTATCCCGGGGTGGACCTGAAACGTCTCTTCCGGGAGGCAGGAATCGAGCCGTACGAGGTGAGTGACCTCGGGCACTGGTTCACCCAAAGCCAGGTCAACCGGTTCGTAAGCGGCCTCATGCATGCCACCGGCAACCAGAGCATCGCGCGCGAGGCAGGGCAGTTTGCCGCGTCGGTGCAGGGGCTCGGGGTCCTCAAGAAGTACCTGCTCGGGCTGATCGGACCCGGCAACGCCTTTTCCGCACTGGAAAAGGCCTGCGCCAGCCTGACCCGTTCCGCCACCTACCAGAGCAGGCGCATCAGTTCGAACAAGATCGAGATCATCGTCACCCCCGCACCCGGCGTCAGCGAAAGCCCCTTCCAGTGCGAAAACCGCCTCGGTTTCTTCGAGGCGATCCTGGGGACCTTCGACTGCAGTCCCGCCGAGATCCGACATCCCGAATGCATCTTCGAAGGCGGCGCGAGCTGCCGCTACCTGGTCTCCTGGAAGGAACCGCTCTACCTGCGAGTGCGCCGGATCAGGAACTACCTGGTTCCCGCCCTCGGCGGCGCGGCACTCGCCATGGCCCCTTTTTCCCCCCGCCTTTCCTTTGCCCTGGTCCTCAGCTCCCTGTTCAGCTTCATGGGTTGCTCCTGCGCCGCCAACCGGTTGGAAAAAGACACCCTGGTTTCCGCCCTGGCAAGCCTGAAGGAGTCGACGGACGAGCTCCTGGACCAAAGCGGCACCAACTACAAAAACGCGGTCATGGTGAACGAAGTCGGTCAGGCGATCAGCTGCCAGGCCGGTATCGATGAGGTGCTGGAAAACGTGGTGCGCGCCCTGGAAAACCGGCTGAGCTACGACCGGGCCCTGATCCTGCTTGCCGACCTGGACAGCAAACGACTGAGTTTCCGCATCGGTTTCGGTTATTCGGAGGAGGAGCTTGCCGTGCTGCGCAAGGCCTCCTTCAACCTGAACAACCCCGAGTCCCGCGGCGTGTTCGTGACCTGCTTCAGGGAGCGCAAGCCGCTGCTCATCAACGACTTCTCCGAGGTGGCCGAGGTACATTCGCCCCGCAGCCAGAGCTTCGCCGACGATATCGGCGCCCAGTCCTTTTTGTGCTGCCCCATCGTCTGCGAGGGGGAGTCGCTCGGTGTCTTGGCGGTGGACAACATCAGAACCAAGAAGGCCCTGGTGCAAAGCGACCTGAGCCTCATGATGGGGATCGCCCCGGTGATCGGGATGAGCATCCGCAACGCGCGCTACATCGACCTCGAGAAGCAGCGCTCGGAACAGATGCGCCAGTCCCAGAAGATGGAGGCGGTAGGGCAACTGGCGGGCGGGGTGGCCCACGATTTCAACAACCTCCTGACCGCGATCATCGGCTTCGCCACGCTGGCGCGCATGCACCTTGACAGCGACAACCCGGCAGGCAAGTTCCTCGACGAGGTGCTGCTCGCCTCGGACCGCGCCACCCACCTCACCAAGGGACTGCTCTCCTTCAGCCGCAAGCAGCCCATAAACCTGCAGCCCCTGGAGCTCAACAGCATCGTAGAGCGCATGGAGAGGCTTTTGCGCCGGCTGATCTCCGAGGAAATCGAACTGGTGCTGCGCTACGCCGACCAACCGCTCCCCATCGTGGCCGATGCCGGCCAGATCGACCAGATCCTCATGAACCTGGCGACCAACGCGCGGGACGCCATGGAACACTGCGGGGTACTCACCATCACTACCGGCCGCACCGAACTCGGCCCCTCTCCCGGCCCCGGCTTTGGCGACGCACCGGCGGGAAGTTACGCCACGCTGACCATCAGCGACACCGGCAAGGGGATGGACGCCACCACCAGGGCGCGCATCTTCGAACCGTTCTACACCACCAAGGAGGTGGGCAAAGGGACGGGGCTGGGGCTCGCCATCGTGTACGGGATCGTGCAGCAGCATAGCGGTTTCATCGACATCGCCAGCGAACCCGGCCAAGGGACCACCTTCTCGATCCACCTCCCGATCCCCGCGGAGACCCTGCAAAGCGCAGCCCCGGTTCTCACCGCGACCTCCGCCACGCGCGGCAGCGGCACCGTCCTCGTGGTGGAAGATGCCCCCGAGGTCCGGCTGTTGACCTGCCAGGTGCTCGAGGGGCAGGGGTACCAGGTGATCGAAGCGGTGGACGGCGAGGATGCCCTGGAGAAGTTCCGCGCCCACCGTGACCGCATCCAGCTGGTGATCATGGATGTGGTGATGCCCAAGCTGAACGGCAAGGAGGCCTACACCGAGATCGCCCAGCTCAAGGCGGGAATCAAGGTGCTTTTCACCAGCGGCTACACCCCGGACGACGTGAACCGCAAGGGGGTGCGCTTCGGCCACGACAACTTCATCGCCAAACCCTGTTCACCTGAAGCGCTGTTGAAGATGGTGGCCGACCTCATGCAACCGGCGAGTCCGGAAGCTGCCGAGAGCGACGGGGCGGCTGACGCGGCGGAACCGTCCGCCGTCTCCGGTGCCGAGGCTGCAGCGCTCCCCACGGCGCCCCCCCCCACTCCCCCACCTGCACCAGCCGGCGGGTCCCCGCCGGGCCCGGTGCGCCGGGCCGGCAACGGTTTCTGAACAGGGCACAAAAAAAGATGCCCCGCCAGTTCTGGCGGGGCATCTTTTCGTCGTATGCTGCGAGCGGGACTATTCGCAGAGGTCGATCTTCACGTCCCAGTTCTTGAGCTTCATGGTGCCGTTGCGCTCCAGGTTCAGGTGCATCTTGAAGGCGCGGTCCCACAGCTGCGGCTCGTGCCCCACCTTGCGGCGGAGGCAGTCGGCCTCAGCGATGTTCAGGTACTCGGTCAGCTGGTCCTTGTAGTCCGGGTGGGCGCACTTCTCGATGATGCGGCGGGCGCGATCCTTCGGAGCCAGGCCACGCAGGTCGGCCAGCCCCTGCTCGGTGATGACGCAGTCGAGGTCGTGCTCGGTGTGGTCGATGTGCGAGCAGTGCGGCACGACGCAGGAGATACCGTTCGGGTCGGTCTTGGAGGGACGGCTCGACGGGGTGTGCATCATCTTCAGGAAGCCGTTTCTAAGGAAGTCGCCCGAGCCGCCCAGGCCGTTGATCATGCGGGTACCGCCGACCAGGGTGGAGTTGGCGTGTGCGTAGATGTCGATCTCGACCGGGGTGTTCATGGCGATGCAACCCAAGCGGCGGATCGGCTCCGGGGCGTTGGAGATGGAGAGCGGACGCAGCACGATCTTGTCGAAGTACTTGTCCATGTTCTCGAAGAAGCGCGGGAAGCCCGGGCTCGCCGACAGGGAGAGCGAGCAGGAGGACGCCATGTCCAGCTTGCCCGAGTCGAAGAGGTCCAGCATGGTGTCCTGGAGCACCTCGGTGTACACGGTCAGGTTGGAGAAGGGGCCCTTGGCCAGGCCGCCGATGACGGCGTTGGCGATGGAGCCTACGCCCGACTGGATCGGCAGCAGGTTCTTGGGCAGACGGCCCGCCTTAACCTCCTGGGTGAAGAACTCGATGATGTGGCCCGCGATCGCCTCGGAGGTGTCGTCCTGCTCGGCGAAGGCACGCCCCTGGTCGCGCAGCTTGGACTCGACCACCGCGACGATCTTGGAGGGATCGCAGGGGATCGAGGTGCCACCGATGCGGGAACCGGCGTGGGTGATGTCGAACACCTGGCGGTTGGGCGGGGTGAGCGGGGTGATCAGGTCGTGGATCCCTTCGAAGGAAGGCTGGCCGGTGTTCACCTCGACGATGATCTTGTCGCAGATCATGAGGATCTCGGGGATGACGCCACAGGAGGAGGTGGGGACCAGGGAGCCGTCTTCTTTGATGGCGGACACCTCGATGATTGCGAGGTCAAGCTTGCCGGTCTCCGAGTCCTTGGTGTAGAAGCCGTAGCCCAGGTCCTGGGCGAACAGGGAGAGGTGCTTGTCACCCATGCGGATGCGCCCCTCGTTGATGCCGGCGGCGATGTTCTTACCGGTCTGGTAGGGCCAGCGGCGGTCGATCATGTCCAGGGTAGCCCAACGGTCTTCGGTCTCGGCACCGACGGAGGCACCGATGAAGAGGTTGAACTTCAGCTTGCCCTGCAGGTTGTTCTGCTCGACGTGGTTGGCGAGCGCGATGGGCACGACTTTCGGGTAACCGGCCGGGGTGAAGCCGGACCAGCCGAGGTTCATCCCCGCCTTGAAGAACGGGATGGTCTGCTCGGGGGTCATGACCTTGCTCAAAAGGGATTTGCACTGTACGCGGTCTTGCAGGGTGCCGTACTCAGACATCTTCTTCCTCCTGTTTTGTTTTATTGTTTACAGAAAATGCCAGTCAACCTTCGGAAACTACTTAAAGTTCAACGATACCACGGCAGACTTCCGCGGCGGGAATCTTCACAATCTTAGGGTCTCCGGGTCAAAGTAGAACCGGATTCTACTCAACAGCGTTTACATAGTCAAGGTTAAATGTCCCTGAGGCAAACCGAGGTACCTGCTGTCCACCTGCCGGCGGGCCCGAGCCGGAAGGTCTCTCCCGCACCCGGCTTCGGGTAGAGCACACTGTATACAGTATGCAATCTAATCCTGAACGCACGCCCCGTCAAGAGCAAAAAACTCTGTCAGACAGGAAAGCCCACAGGACCAGCCGGCACAGTCGCCCTCAGGAGGCAAGCATCTGCTGACAGTGAAAGGCCTTTGGGCGGCCTCGCAATTGTAAGACAGAAACACTTTCTGTCAAAGGCGTGTGATTTCTTGCGCTTTTGCTGGATCCAGATGTGGAGAAATGAGAAAGGCCGCCCGTTTGAACGGTACGGCCTTGGTTGAATCTGGGTAAGTCTCAGGTTGTGGAATTACGGGTGACCGATACGGTCTTTCCCTGTAAGTAGCTCCTGATGTCTTAAGTTTATTCCGCCTGGTAACCTATGCGTACTGCGCCCCAGTGCCTGTTGTTGAAGTAGATCGGCGTGGAGAGGTCGTTGATGACCTCGCCGGTGTCACGCAGGTAGGTCTGCAGCAGGAATGGCTCGGTGTTCTGCGCGGCCCTGAGCCCGGTCTTGTCGTTGAAGATGCGCTTGGTCCGGTTGTTGATCTTGTCGGCCTCCGGGTCGCCCGTCAGGGGCTTGCTGTAGCGCAGGTTGTGGCTGGCCACGTAGCCGTGGTCGTCGACCACGATGGCGAACAGCACCGTTTTCTGACGCGCCAGCACCTCCTCCTGGATCGGCGAGATGATCTGGTCGAAAAGCTTGTCGAAGGCGGTGTTGTATTTCTGGGGAGCCGTTCCGGGGATGGGGCGGTAGTTGCGGTCGGCAAGGTCGGCAGCCGAGATCCGGTTCTCGGCAAGGGCACGCCCCAGCGCGGCAACCGCCCGGTCGCGCAGTTCGCGGGCCAGGTCCTTCATGGCATCGTGCCGGTTGCCGACGCTGAACTTGCCGACGGTGGAGAAGATCTGCTCGGCGACGCCGCTTAACATGATGCAGGCCTTTTCGCTCGACTGCATGTCCTGGTGCACCAGCACGGCGGCCTGGGAGACGCCGTGGATCTTCTCGGAAATCTCGTTGGTGGTCGCGCTCTGCTCTTCGGTCGCCGAGGCAATCTGGTTGATGAGCCCTGCGGTCTCCCCTGCCAGGGACAGGATGCGCTCCAGGCACTGCCGTGCCGCGCCGGTTTTCTCCACCCCCTCGGCGACCCGCACCTGTTCCTCGCCGATGGAGCGGGCTGCCGCACGGCTCTCCACCTCGATGGTGCCGATGATCTCGGCGATCTCCTTGGTGGAGGTGGCGGTCCGCTCCGAGAGGGTCTTAACCTCGTCGGCCACCACCGCAAAGCCCCGGCCGTGATCCCCGGCCCGTGCCGCCTCGATGGCAGCGTTCAGTGCCAAAAGCTTCGTCTGGTCCGCGATGTCCTCGATGAGGCTGATGATGTCGCCGATGCGCGCCGAGGAGCTTTCCAGCTTGCCCACCGTTTCCAGGGTCTGGGTCACGTTCTCGCGCACCGATTCGATGCTGCCAAAGGCCGCGTCCACGACCGTCATCCCCTCGTTTGCCGCCTGGTCCACCTGGGCCGAGAACCCGGCTGCCTGGTGGGTGTTGCCGGCCACGACGTTGAGGGTGGCGGCCATCTCCTCCGAGGCCACCGCCACCGACTGGGAGCGGTCCTTCTGCTCGGCCACCGAAACCAGGGTGCGTTGGGTACGGTCCGAGACCTGGCACAACGACACCGAGATGTTCTCGGCCAATTGGTACAGGACGGAAATGGTCTCGCGCAGCTTGCGCACCAGGTGGTTGATGTGCCCGGCCAGATCGCCGATCTCGTCCTCCGAGTTGATGGCGATCTCCTTGGTGAGATCCCCCTCCCCTTCGGCGATGTCCTTGAGCTTCGCGGAGAAGTTGAGAAGGTCGCGCACGATGGTTTTCTTGAAGAAGAGGTACATGCTGGCCATCATCACGGCAAAGAAGCAGCACCCTGCCAGCACCAGCATGAGGGTCATGCGGACCGCGCTCTGGTAGCCGTGCTCCAGCGACGAGCTCAGCACCACCGCGCCCAGGTAGTTCCCCTGGCCGTCGTGGCACTGCTTGCAGCGCTGCTCGTTGGCGAGCGGGACCACGGAGCGCAGCAGGTGCTCACCGTCTTGCACCAGGCGGGTTTCCAGGACCTTGCCGCTGGAGAGGGCCTTCAAAACCTCCTGGTTGACGGTCCCGGTTGCCGGATCCTTCGCCTCGGCGCCGTAGATCTTCAGGTCGAAACCGAAGTGCTGATCCTTGGCGACCTTGGCGAGGTTGAGCACCGCCTTGGAGTCGTCCTTCACCATGAACTCGGCGATCTCGTTCACGATCACCTTGATCATGGTGTGGCTGTTTTTCACCTGTAGATCCATGCTGGCCTGGTACTGCAGCCAGATCGCCAGAAAGCCTACGATACTTATGCCTATGCCAAGGGTGACCCCTATGATGGCCAGTATTTTGTGCATCAGTTTCTTTTTCAGCATCGGACCTCCTTGCACTTCCAGGGCTGCAAACAGTATCGGCAAAACCGTTGTGTGCTTTAGAGATACTCGCATTAGAGAATATCAACCAGAGATTGTCTCGGCCCGCGCCTGGGGCGGCGGGTGAGACAGAAACCGCGGCCCGAAGCAGGACGCACTGCCATTACTGTGTTATCCTTGGGGAAAAATTGTGAGGGAGGCGAGCATGGAGTCGTTATCTTTAGAGGAGCTTTACCGCCAACTGGTAGAGAACAGCAACGATGCCATCATCTATTCGGACCGTGCGGGGCTGATCCGGCTTTGGAATCGGGGAGCCGAGGAGATGCTCGGTTTCAGTGCACAGGAGGCGCTGGGACAGTCGCTGGACATCTTCATCCCGGAAAACCAGCGGGCACGGCACTGGGAAGGGTACGCAAGGGTGATGCAGACCGGGGTGACCCGCTACGCGAAGGACCTCTTGGCAGCACCCGCCTTGAAGAAAGACGGCAACCGCATCTCCACCGAGTTCTCGATGACCATCATCAGGGATGCCTCCGGCGAGATCACCGGGACGGCCGCTATCATGAGGGATGTCACGGCCAAGTGGCAGAAAGAAAAGGCGCTGCGCCAGCGGCTTGCCGAGCTGGAGGCGAAGCCCTGAACTGCGGGCCCAGCGGACACAAAAAAAGAGCGCGAGGGAGATGCCCTGGCGCTCTTTTTCGTTTTCTGGGGGGAAGAATCAGGAGCGGACCTGATCCACCAGGTAGTTCTGGACCCCCATCTGGGCCATCTGGTCCAGGTGCGCCTCGATCTCGTCGATGTGCTCCTCCTCCTGGGTGAGGATCGACTTGAGCAGCTCGCGGGTGCCGTTGTCACCCAGTTCCACCGCGATGCGGATGCTCTCGTTGTAGCCGCGGATGGTGCTCTCCTCGAGGGCGTGATCGAACTGGTGCATCTTGGGGACTTCGGAGCCGATGTTGATCGGGTTCAGCTTGCTGACGATGGGCCTCCCCTCCAGGAAGAGGATGCGCTCGATGAGCTTCTCGGCGTGCTTCATCTCGGTGATGGCCCGCTCGCGCATAATCGAATGGAGCCGCTGGTAGCCCCAGTTCTCACACATCTCCGCGTGCACCATGTACTGGTTCGTCGCGGTCAGCTCCTCGGCCAGGCGCACGTTGAGCTGCTCGATCATCCTCTCGTTCCCCTTCATGAGTGCCTCCTTCTCGCGGTAAAAGTTGTCGTCGGCTCCTTCCGGGCCCTTGTGGCCTGTCGGGGCCGTGCCGTTGGTTAAGCAGGAAAGATTTAAGAACGCTAATTATTATACAGAGAGTCCCTACCTTGGCAACGAAGGGAGTACCGGGGGGAGAAGCATGGAGGATGCGGGAGGGAGGGTTCCCGTTGAAGACCGATCTACCGGAATTCGTCGAGGGCGCGCAAAAAAGGAGCGGGCCGCTACGAGGCGACACGCTCCTTTTCAGATCAGACAACAGGGATTTGAAGCAAGCTTAGGCGATGGTATCCGGTTCTTCGTCCTCTTCGACGGCGTCCTGGTCCTTCGGGAGGATCAGGTTCAGCAGGATGGCGGCGATGCCGCAGAGGCTCACGCCGTGCAGGTGCTGGCCGGCAACCGTGACGCTCAGCCCGCCGATGCCGAAGACGAGCACCAGGGAAACGATGACCAGGTTGCGCGCCTTGTTGAGGTCGACCCGGGCGTGGATCAGCGTATTGAGGCCGACCGCGGCGATGGAGCCAAAGAGGAGCATCATGATGCCCCCCATGACCGGCACGGGGATGGACTGCAGGATCGCGTTGAACTTCCCGAAGAACGCCATCACGATGGCAAAGCCTGCGGCCCAGGTCATGATGACCGGGTTGTAGCAGCGGGTAATCATGACGGCGCCGGTGACCTCGGCGTAGGTGGTGACCGGCGGGCCGCCGATGAGGGCCGCCGAGCAGACCGCCAAGCCGTCGCCCAGCATGGTGCGGTGCAGACCGGGCTTCTCGGTGTAGTCCTTCCCGGTCACCGCGCCGATGGCAACGATGTCACCGACATGCTCGATCGCCGGGGCCAGGGCGACCGGGAACATGAAGAGGATCGCGGACATGTTCCACTGGGGCGCCACGAAGTTGGGAGCGGCGATCCAGGGCGCCGCAGCGATCTTGGAGAAGTCGACGAGTCCCAGGCACATGGAGAGCAGGTAGCCGACGGCGACGCCGGAGAGGACCGGCAGGAGCCGGAAGATGCCGCGGGCCCTGGTCGCCACGGCGGCGGTGGTGGCAAGCGACGCGGCGGCCACCAGGAGGGCGGTGTTGTACTCGACCAGGACGGCCTTGCCGTCGCCGGTCTTGCCCATCGCCATGTTGACGGCGACGTTCGCAAGTCCCAGGCCGATCACCATGATGATCGGGCCGACCACCACCGGCGGCATGATGCGGTGGATGAACTCCACGCCGCGCAGCTTGATCACGGCCGCCAGGATCAGGTAGAGCCAGCCGGCCACGAAGAGGCCACCCATGGTGGCGGGGAGCCCCCAGGTCTGGGTACTGTAGATGATCGGTGCGATGAACGCGAAGGAGGAACCCAGGAAGATCGGCACCTGGCGACCGGTGGTCGCCTGGAAGATCAGGGTGCCCATGCCGGCGCCCAGAAGCGCCATGCTCGGGTTCATCCCGGTCAGGATCGGTACCAATACCAATGCACCAAATGCGACAAAAAGAATCTGGGCGCCGGAGAGCGCTTGGCGCCACACCGGCTCTGTTACTTCCGACATACACGAACCTCGTTTAGTGGGATTTTTGCTGCAGACCGCAACCGGCGCTGAACCGCGTGACGGGGATTACTTGGTACCGAAGATCTTGTCGCCCGCATCCCCCAGGCCAGGGATGATGTAGCCGTTTTCGTTCAAGCGCTCGTCGATGGCAGCGACATAGATATCCAGTTCAGGGTAGGCCGTGGTGATCTTGGCGAGCCCCTCGGGAGCCGCCACCAGGCAGAGGACGCGGATCTGCTTGCAGCCCGCCTTTTTCAGCATCTCGATGGTGGCCGCCATGGAGCCGCCGGTGGCCAGCATCGGGTCGACGATGAGGGCCAGGCGCTCGTCGAGCTTGCCGACGAAGCGCTCGAAGTAGGTGTGTGCCTCCAGGGTGTGCTCGTTGCGGGCCAGGCCCACCACGCTCACCTTGGCGTTGGGGATCATGTCCATCACGCCGTCCAGCATGCCGATGCCGGCGCGCAGGATGGGGACCACGGTGACCTTTTTCCCCTTGATCTGCTGGATCTTGACCGGGCTGCCGTCCCATCCTTCGATGGTGCGCTCCTCGAGCGGGAAGTCCCGGCTCGCCTCGTAGGCAAGAAGGCAGGCCACCTCGGCGGTGAGCTCACGGAACTTCTTGGTGCTGATCCCTGCCTCGCGCATCAGGCCGATCTTGTGCTTCACCAGCGGGTGATTAATTTCATGAACGCTCATCTACTCCCCCAATACGGTTGTTTTGGCATACCATACATTAAAACAGGAGAGAATTCAGCAGTTTTGCGATTAGACCTTATCAATGATGGAAGGGGGTTGGGGAGCGTTGCGGCGGGGTGCGGCGCAGGCCGGGGCAGCCGGTCGGACCTGCGCGGCGCGCGGCTAGAGGAAGAGGACGGTGTAGGCGAGGAGGCACCCCCAAGAAAGGGCGAACACGGTCAGCACGGCGCAGGCCAGGGCGATGATGCGGTGGCCGGAGGTGTCGCGTTTCTGGGCCCGGAATCCGAGCAACCGGGCGAGCACGACGCCCCCCACGACACCGCCGCCATGCCCCCAGTTGTTGATCCCGGGCATGACCAGGCCAAAGAGCACCAGGCTGATCAGCCAGCCGCTCACCTCGCGCGAAACCGCCGCGCCGTAGCTGCCGCCACGGGCCTTGCCGAAGTAGAAGAGCGCGCCGATCAGCCCGCAGACGGCGGCAGAGGCGCCGATGGTGACCGAGACACCCGCCAGGCAGGAGGCGATGTAGCCGACGACGCCGCTTAAGGTGTAGATGGCGAACATCCGGTTCGGGCCGAACTCCGCGCTCACCCAGGGACCTATCTGGCGCAGGGCCATCATGTTGAAGAAGATGTGCAACAGGCCGCCGTGCAGGTAGCTCGCCGAGATGAGGGTCCAGAACCTGCCGTAGGCGAATACCGGTACCGAGCCGGTAGCCCCCAAAAGCATGAGACTGCGCTGGTCGGGTGACAGGAAGTTGAGCGGGTTGCCGTCCAGGGAGCCGTGCCCGCTGATCAGCAGGGAGAGCAGGAAGTAGACGACGTTGGCGGCGATGATGGCGTTAATCTGCCAGTCGCCGTTGTCGCCGCGCGTACCGCGGCCGGTGAGGCGGGCCCAGATGCCCGGGCGCCGGGTGCCGCACCAGGGGCAGGAATTCTCGCGGGCGTCAATGAGGGCGCCGCAGTGCGGGCACGGTAGGGAGCGTTGGGCCATCGGTGGTTCCTTGGGATGAGTTGGGGCACACTCTACATGTTAAGCGGATAAAATGACACTGTTTTCTCGCCTGATCCGGCCGTGGGTCAGCTCCCCTCGATGAAGAGGAGACCCGGGTCCTCCAGGGAGCGCAGCAGCTTGCCGAGAAACTGTGCGGCTTCCGCGCCGTCGGTGACCCGGTGGTCGAAGGTAAGCGATACCGGGACGATCCTGCGGATGACGATCTGGCCACGGTGCACCCAGGGGCGCTCCGAGATGCGGCCGAAACCGAGGATGGCCACGTCGGGCCAGTTGATGATGGGGGTAGCGAAGGTTCCGCCGAAATGCCCGTAGTTGGTGATGGTGAAGCTCGAGCCGCGCAGGTCCTCGCGGGAGAGGGTGCGTTCCTGCGCCTTGCGCCCCAGCTCCTGGATCGCCTGGGCCAGTTCGATGATGCTCTTTTTCTCCACGTCGCGGATCACCGGTACCATGAGCCCCTCGGGGGTGGCGACCGCGATACCGAAGTGGTAGTGCTTCTTGACGACGATGGTCTGGGTGGCGTCGTCGATCGAGGCGTTCAGCATGGGGTGTTCGCGCAGCGCGTGCTGGGCCGCCTTGATGAAGAAGGGGAGGAAGGTCAGGTGGCTGCCGCGGGCCTCCACCTCCCCCTGCTCGCGGGCCCTCAGCTCCCAGATCTCCGTGACGTCGACCTCTTCCATGCTGGTGACGAAGGCGCTGCGGCACTGGGCGGCCAGCACGTTGCGGGCGATCGCGCGTCTAAGACCGCGCAGTTCGACGCGCTCCACGGGGCCGAAGCCCTCCCCGTCCCCCCCGCGGCGCTCCAGTTCCGGCGGCGAGGCGGCGGTGATCGGCCGGGGTGCCGGGCCCCGTCCCGCTTGGGCTGCCTCGAAGCGTTCCAGGTCTTCCGGGGTGATGCAGCCGCGCGGGCCGTTCCCGGTGACGAAACGCAGGTCGATGCCGCGCTCGCGGGCCAGCTTGCGGACCATCGGCGTGGCGAGGCCGGAGAATTCGGGTGCGGGAGCCGGGGGAGCCAGGTCGTCGGCGTCGGGAAGCTCCCCGACGATCCCCACCGAGCGCGGGCGGGGTGCCGCAGCTGCGCCGGTCTCGGCGATGGTCACCAGCGTCTCGCCGACCTTGACCACCTCGCCGGGGCGGCGGTGGATGCGGGCGATCACTCCGGAGCGCGGTGCCGGCACCTGCACCACCGCCTTGTCGGTCTCCACCTCGAGGACCGGCTGGTGCTCGGCGACCTGGTCACCCTCGGCCACCAGCCAGTGGCGCACCTCCACTTCGGCGATCCCCTCTCCCAGGTCGGGCAGTTTGAAGTCGAATGGCATTGCCGCTCCTTCTGTCATTTTTTTCGATTGATCCGATTCGGCAAACTGCCACGCTGTTCTAATAGCGCAGCACCTCGTCGAGCGCCGCCCTCACCTGCTCGATGCTCGGCAGGTAGTGGTCCATGAGCCGCGCCAGGGGGACCGGCACGTCGGGTGCAGCCACCCGCAGAACCGGCGCCCGCAGGTGCAAGATGGCCTCCTCGGCGATGGTGGCGGCAAGCTCCGCACCGAAACCCGCGGTCTTCGCCGCCTCGTGCACGATCACCACCCGCCCGGTCTTCATGACCGAACCGAGCACCGTCTCCGCGTCGAACGGATTTAAGGTGAGCAGGTCGATCACCTCGGCATCGTAGTTCGCCACCGCTTTCAAGGCCCGCTCCAGCATGCTCCCCCAGGCCAGCACCGTGACCTGGGTCCCTGCCCGCGCCAGCCGCGCCCGCCCCAGCTCCACCGTGTACTCCCCCTCGGGGACCTCCTCGCGCAGCATCCGGTAGAGCCGGGTCGGCTCGAGAAAGAGCACCGGGTCCGGGTCGCGCAGGGCCGCCACGAGGAGCCCCTTTGCCGTGTAGGGCCCGGACGGCACCACCACCTTGAGCCCCGGGCTCTGGCAGAAGAGCGCCTCGCTACTCTCCTCGTGCAGTTCGGGGGCCTTGATCCCGCCTCCGTACGGGGTGCGCAGCACCAGGGGGCAGCTGAAGCGCCCGCGCGAGCGGGCCCTCAGGCGCGCCGCGTGCGCCACCAGCTGCTCGAACCCCGAATAGGTGAACCCCATGAACTGGATCTCGGCCACCGGCCGCAGCCCGCAGGCAGCCATGCCGATGGCGGCACCCACGATGGCCGATTCGGAGAGCGGCGTGTCGATCACCCGCTCCGCCCCGAACCGCTCGAAGAGCCCCTCGGTCACCCGGAAGACCCCACCGTCCCGGCCAATGTCCTCGCCCAAGAGCACCACCCGCTCGTCGCGGGCCATCTCCTCGGCAAGCGCCTGGTTGATCGCCTGTACCATGTTCAACTGGGCCATGTCAGCGTCCCTTCCTTTGCCCGTCCTGACGGGGGCCAAGCGCGGCGAGCATCGTGTCGAACATCTCCTCGCGCCCCGGCGCCGGTAACGCCTCCATCGCGCCGACCGCGGCATCCACCGCCTGCCCCGCCGCCTCCCGGGCCTGTGCGGCGTCCGCCTCCCCAAAGAGACTGCGCGCCGCGAGGAAACGCTCGAGCCGCAGGATCGGGTCCCGGGCGCGCCAGAGGGCCACCTCTTCCGGGGAGCGGTAGCGTGCCGCATCGTCGGCGGTGGTGTGGTCGGCCATCCGGTAGGTGAGACACTCGATGAAGGTGGGGCCAACGCCCGCCCGCGCCTTTTCCAGCGCCTGTTGGGTAGCCCGGTACACCGCGAAGACGTCGTTGCCGTCCACCTGGATCCCCTCGAAACCATAGCCGATCGCCTTCTGCGCCAGGGTCTGGGCGGCGGTCTGCCCCTTCAAGGGGACCGAAATCGCCCACTGGTTGTTCTGGCAGATGAAAACCACCGGGAGCCGGAACACGCCGGCCATGTTGAACCCTTCGTGGAAATCCCCCTTCGAGGTGGCGCCGTCGCCGAAGTAGACCACGACCGCGCCGGGGTCGCGCCGGTTCTTGAGCGCGAAGGCCGCCCCCACCGCCTGGGGGATCTGGCTTGCCACGGCGACGCAGAAGGGGAAGATGTTGAGGTGGTCGGGGGTCTTTTGGCCGCGCTCGTCGCCGGTCCAGTACTGGAGCAGCTGCACGGCGGGGTAGCCCAGGGTGAGGTGCACCCCCATCTCGCGGAAGGAGGGGAAGACCCAGTCGGCCGGGGTGAGGGCCAGGGCGCTCCCTACCTGGGCCGCCTCCTGGCCCATGATCGGGGGGTAGGTCCCCAGCCGCCCCTCGCGCTGCAGGGCAACCGCCCGCTCGTCGAAGGTCCGCGCCAGCACCATGGCCAGGTACAGGCGCAACAGCTCGTCGTCGGAGAGCCCGGGGAGGAGTTCCGGGTCGGCGTGACCGTTTTCATCGAGGATGCTCAGACGTCGGACCTGAAAGCTGGCGAGGATCTCTTCTGGCATGGACGGGCGGCCCTTTCATTAGCAGATTACATCCCAGATAGAGTTTAGACGACCCGTCTGGGATGTCAAAAGCCGGGGCAGGCAGGTCTTAATGGGAAAGGGGGCCGGGCGGGTTACCGCGCCGGTTCTTCAGCTTGCCGTAGAGAACGGGGATCAGTGCGAAGAGCCCGAGCAGGGCGAAGGAGCCTATGACCCGGGGGGAGGCGACGTCGCGCAGCGAGGAGATGCCGGCCAGGCTGGCACCGGCGTTGACGAAGACGAAGCCCCCCGGGATGATGCCGACGAAGGTCCCCAGGACGAAGCTCCTCAGCGGCAGGCGGGTGAGTCCGGCGGCCAGGTTGATCAGGAAAAAGGGGAACAAGGGGACCAGGCGGAGAAAGAGGAGGTAGTTGACCCCGCGCGTCTCCAGTTCGCGGTTGAGCCCCTCCAGGCGCGCGCCGAAACGGGCGGCGACCAGGTCGCGCAAGAGGTAGCGGGTCACCAGGAAGGCCAGGGTCGCGCCGATGGTCGCAGCCAGGACCGCGCAGAGGGTCCCCACCAGCGAGCCGAAGATGGCGCCCGCGGCGAGGGAGAGCACCGCCGCACCCGGGAGGGAGAGCGCGGTCTGCAGGATGTAGATCGCCGTGAAGGCGGCCGCCGTAACGACGGCATGGGAGGCGTAGTAGTCGAGGAGCCACTGCCGGTTCGCCTTGAGCGAGCTCAGGGTGAGGAAACGGCCCAGATCGAGGTAGAAGAAGAGGACGACGGCCAGGAGGGCGGCCGCGACGAGGAGCAGTTTTTTCAGGTTCATGAGGACTCCACAGCTGGGGATCGGGCTACTTTCGCCGTTGCCGTGGCGCTTTGCAAGCATTTTCTGCCGGGAAACCCCGTCCGCGTGCTAGCGCTGCCAGGCAAGCCAGGCCGACAGGAGCCGCTTCACCAGCGGGGTGAGCCGGGTGCGCTGGTAAGCGTCGGCGAGCTTGCGGACCGCCTCGGCCTGGGTGGGATAAGGATGGATGGTCTTGCCGATGGCGGCGAGCCCCAGGCCCGCAGTGATGGCAAGAGCGAGTTCCCCGATCATCTCTCCGGCATGACGGGCCACCACGGTCGCTCCGAGGATGGTGTCGGTCCCCTTTTTCAGGTGCACCCGGGCAAAGCCGGCCTCCTCGCCGTCCAGTACGGCGCGGTCCACCTCGGAGAGCGGCACGGTGAGCGTCGCCACCTCGAGCCCCTTTTCGCGCGCCTCCTTCTCGTAGAGCCCCACGTGGGCTATCTCGGGATCGGTGTAGGTGCACCAGGGGATGGTGAGCCGCGAGCTGCGCTGCCGGCCGCCGAAGAGTGCGTTGGCGATGACGATGCGGGCCTGGGCGTCGGCGGTGTGGGTGAACTTGTACTCCGAGCAGATGTCGCCGGCAGCGTAGACCCGCGGGTTCGAGGTCTGCAAGGTGTCGCTTACCAGGACGCCCTGCTTGTCGTAGCGGATCCCCGCCGCCTCCAGGGCAAGCCCTTCCAGGTTGGGCGCCCGTCCCACTCCCACCAGGATCGCGTCGCAGGCCAATTCCCCGATCCCCGAGGGGCCCTGGAGCCGCAGGAGCTTCTCGCTCCCCTGCTGTTTCGCCTCGATGATGCGTACCCCCAGCTCGAGCGCGATGCCGTCGCGCCTGAGGGAGTCGGCCACCAGGGCCGCGGCGTCGGGGTCCTCGCGGGGGAGTAGCTGCGGCGCGTGTTGCAGCAGGGTGACCCGGCTCCCCAACCGGGCGAAGGCCTGGGCCAGTTCGCACCCCAAGGGGCCGGCACCGATCACGGCAAGCCGCCGCGGCAATTCGCCAAGCGAGAAGACCGTCTCGTTGGTGAGGTAGCCCACCGCCTCGATCCCCGGGATGTCGGGGGCCGCCGCGCGGGCACCGGTGCAGAGGGCGGCGCGGCTGAACTCGAGGGTCGTGCCGGCCACCTGAACCGTGTTGGAACCGGTGAAAAAGGCCTGCCCCAGGTAGACGTCGACGCCGAGTTCGTCCCGGAAGCGGCGCGCGGAGTCGTGCGCGCTCAGCTGGGCGCGCAGCCCGCGCAGACGCTGCATCGCCGCCGCGAAATCGGCGCGCTCCCCCTCCCCGCCCGGCGCCGCAAACCCGTCCGAGCTGCGGGCGTCGAAGGCGGCGCGGGCCGAGCGGATCAGCGCCTTCGAGGGGACGCACCCCACGTTGAGGCAGTCGCCCCCCATGAGCTGCCGCTCGACGAGCGCCACCCGCGCCCCGAGCCCCGCCGCCCCCGCCGCGCAGACCAGCCCCGCGGTACCCGCGCCGATCACCACCAGGTTGTAGCGCCCGCGCGGCTCTGGGTTGACCCAGTCGCTTGGGTGCACGTTCTCTAACAGGACGCGGTTCTCCGCGTTATCTGGCTCGACGAGATGCGTGTCCATACTCTCCTCCCCGCCCCGGTTCTCTCTCAGGGGCGCAGCCGTCTTGAAGGCATGGCTAATGATAACACCTGGCGCGCAGTTTGCTCCTGGTGAAGGTTACCGCTGTAAAGGGGGGGCTGGCCTCAGTTACTGCACGGACGGGCTCTATGGCAGGGGATGATGCCGCATGTGACAGAAAGATGGGTCAAGCAGGGGGGGCGATGTGGACCAACGGCTCCCTCAGTCTCCCAGGATGCCGCGGATCCGGGCCAGGAACTGCTCCAGGGTGAAGGGCTTGGTGAGGAAGCTCGTTTCCATCTCCATGGTCGACTTGTGCAGCACCACGTTGCCGGTGTAGCCGGAGATGTAGAGGACCGGCAGGCGCGGGTGGTACTCAAGAACCCGCTCGTAGAGTTCGGGACCGTTCATCTCGGGGAGCACCACGTCGCTCACCAGCAGGTCGATGTGCTCTTCCGGGCGCGTGGCCAGTTCCAGGGCCGCCAGCGGGGTGCCGGCCACCAGCGTGCGGTACCCGTACCCCTCCAGCAGATCGCGGGCCATGTCGCGGATCAGGGCGTTGTCCTCGACCAGGAGGATCGACTTCCCCGAGCCGAGGGTGCGCCGGGCCGCCGTCCCGCGCTCCTCAAGCGGCGTGTGGCCTGCCGCGGGACCGGCAAGGGGGAGAAAGACCTTGAAGGTGGTCCCCTGCCCCGGCCGGCTCCAGACCTCGATGTAGCCGTCGTGCTGCTTCACGACCCCGTAGACCGTGGCAAGCCCCAGCCCGGTGCCGCGCCCGGACTCCTTGGTGGTGAAGAACGGCTCGTAGATGTGGCGCAGGGTTTCCTCGGCCATGCCGCAACCGTTGTCCGAGAAGGCCAAGAGCACGTAGCGGCCGGGTTTCACGCCGGCGTGCAGCCGGGCATACTCATCGTCCAGCACCAGGTGCCCGGTCTCCACCGTGATGGCGCCGTTGCCGGTGATGGCGTCCTGGGCATTCACCGCAAAATTGAGCAGCACCTGCTCGAGCTGCCCCCGGTCCGCCAGCACCCAGGCGCTCTCATCGGTGAGCCTGAGCTCAAACGAGATGCTCTCTTTGACGGTGGTGCGCATGATGTCGCCGAAGGAGGTGATCACCTCGTTCAGGTCGAGGGGCTCCATGTGCATCACCTGCCGGCGCCCAAAGGAGAGGAGCTTCCGGGTCAGGTCCGCCGCCTTGTGCGCCGCCTTGAGCATGGCCTCGATCTGGCGCACCTGGGGGGCCGCTTCGCCCAGGCTGCTGCGGATCATGTCGGCGTAGACGAAGATCGGGGTGAGCAGGTTGTTGAAGTCGTGCGCCACGCCGGCGGCCAACTGCCCCACCGCCTCGATCTTGTGCGCCTGGCGCAGCTGTTCCTCGAGCGAGCGGCGGCGTTCCTCGCCGCGCACCCGGCCGATGGCGATGCTGGCCAGGTGCGCCGCCGAAACGATGAGCGAGATCTCCTCGTCGCTTGGGGAGCGCACCTCGCGGTGGTAGATAGCCAGGGCCCCCAAAAGCTCTCCGTCTGCGGAGAGCACCGGCTCGGACCAGCAGGACTTAAGCCCCGCGGCGTGGGCGGGCTGGAACTCCTTCCAGTAGGGGTGGGCCGCGATGTCGTCGATGACGACACGCTCCTTCAGGTAAGCGGTGTTGCCGCAGGACCCGGTCCCTTCGGCGCTGAGAGTGGCGTCTCCGGCCAGCTGGGGTACTGGAGGCAGGCTCGGCTCCCCCCCGCGGCACAGGCGCTCGCCGCGCTCGTCGGCCAAGAGCACTGAAAAGAGCGCGCCGGGGAGTTCCTGTTCGGCAAAGCGCACGATCCCTTCCAAAACCTCGTCGAGGGCGACACCGCTCGCGATCTGCTCCAGGAGGTCGCGCCGGGTCTGCTCCCTCAGTTGATCGCGTTTGCGCTGGGTGATGTCGCGGGCGATGCTGAGCACCACCTCGCGCCCCTGGCTCTCCATGACCCGGCAGGTGACCTCGATCGGCACCACCTTCCCCCCCTTGGTCAGGTAAGCCGATTCGAAGCTCGCCTTGCCGGAAGCCTGCAACTGCGCCAGGTTCTCATTGACCCGTTGGGCATACTCGCGAGGCTCTATCTCGTGCAGGCGCCGCCCCAACAGCTCATCGGGCGAGTACCCCGTCATGCTGCAGAGGGCGTGGTTGAACTGGGTGAGCCGCCCCTCGAGGTCCAAAAGCAGGATCGCCTCGCTCGCGGCGTCGATCTGGGCCGCCTTGATCCCCAGTTGGCGCTGCTGGTCGCTCACGGTAACCAGCGCCAGTTCCAGGCGGTCCAGGTGCCGGAAAAAGAGCCAGGTAAGGACCAGCAAGACGAGGCACAGCCCAAGCATGAGGCTCATCTGGGTCGCCGCCTTCTGCGCCCAGGGGGCCAGCACATCCCCTTCGTGCAGGGTCACCAGGGCCACCACCGGAAAGCGTTCCAGGCGCTGGTAGGCGGCGATGTAGGGCTGGTTGAAGGTAAGGGGGTTCCGCACGTGGTAGACGCCGGCCGGCGAGTTGGGAAGCTTCTCCCGGAACAGGGTCGACTTGGTGAAGTCGATCGCGAAGCCGTCCTCCCGGTAGGGGGCGTAGACCAGCGGCGTGCCGTCTGCGCGGATCAACACCACGCGCCCCCGGGGCCCCAGGGTCCCCTGTGAGAAGAAGCTGCTGAAGAACTGGGTCTCGAACCCCAGGGCGACCAGACCGGCAAACGGGGTGCCCGGCTCGTTGAGCGGACGCATCAGGTTGAAACGCCAGCGGTGCACCAGGCGGCTTAAGATCGGCTTGCTTATGCTGAGCCCGAGCTGCGGGTGCTCCAGGTAGGTCTTGAAGTACTCGCGATCGGAGATGTTGATTTTCTGGAAAGCGGCGCTTCCCGAGTTAAGGCGCAGGTTGCCCGCACGGTCCACCAGGAAGAGCGAGCCGATCTGGGGCACCTGGCTCACCTGGACGCGCATCTCCCGGAGCAGTTCGGCGTGGTCCACGCGCTCGAGGCCGCCGGAGCGCTCAATCTCTTTTTGCAGCACCCTCAGCATCGAGTCCGCCTCCGAGAAGGCGCTCTGGCTGTGTTCGGCAAGCGCCCGGACGTATCCCGAGGCGAGTTTTTCGGCAGCCGTGAGCGCGTTGGCGCGCTCGGAGACGATACTCCAGATCGAGATGCCGAGAACGGCCGCGAGGATCAGGCCGACGCCGTACCTGACGCGTTTTTTTATCTGTGAGATGCTCGGGGTCAAGGTGATCCTGTCGGGCCGGGAACCGGTTGGTAGTGCAGCTGATCCTTTTATCGTCGTTTTTTGTGGCAACTTGAGAAAAAGGGAAATTTTTTGTACGTTTCGATCCTACACGGCAGTTCACGCCGATCGACGACCGGTCGCGAGTTCCGTCCACCTGCTACCTCGCCACCCTGCGCCTGCCGAAGCCCATACACACCGCGAAGCCGAGCCGGGCGACCAGGACCGAGCGGCACCACACCCAGTCCGTTCCAACGGCCAGCCCTTGTCACCCAAAGACTTACAGCGCTCGCGCGATGCCCGGCTCCCGTGTCGGACAGAAAAAGCATGGCTGTTTTCTGTTGAAATGGGATATCATTTCCGTATTCTGGAGCCGGTCAAAAGACCAGCCCGGAGGCTACCGGCGGGAACGAGGGGGTTATGGCAAAGGGATCAGCTGAAGCACCGGATTGCGGATCGCGCAGAGAAGAAAAGGGGTTCTTTACCGAGCGGGACCGGCCGTCCGGGGCGCAACAAACCTCGGCGGGTCGCGAGGACCTTCCCGACGCGCGCCGATCGCTGGAGGCACGCCAGGCTGAGCTGGAAAGGCTGGCCGCCGCGCTGCGCGACTCCGAGGCGCCGCACCGCGAACAGGCCCTGGAGCGCTGCCAGGAGAGGTTCGACCAGGCACCGGTCCCCCTTTTCACCCTGACCCGCAGCGGCCTCATCGGTTCCGCTAACCTGGCCGGCGCCCGGCTCCTTGGGGTGGCGCGTTCGGGTCTGATTGGCCTCCCCTTCTCGGTCTTTCTCACCCAAGACACGGCCCCCGTCCTCGCCGCCCAACTCAGGCAGGACTTCGAGGAGCGGCACTCGTTCAGCTGCGAGGTTGCCATCAGGGGAAACGGCAGGCCCACTTTCCCGGCACGTATCGACGCAGCCTCGGCAACTTCGGCGGAGTGCAGCATCGCCGTCCAGGACCTCTCGGCCTACCAGGCACACCGGGCCCAGGCCTTCTCCGAGTCCCGCTACCGGCAGCTCTTTGAATCCGCCAAGGATGGCCTGCTGATCCTCGAGGCCGAGCGGGGGATCATCAGCGACGTGAACCAGGCGGCCGTCCTCCTGTTGGGCCATAGCCGCGAGGAACTCCTGGGGCGGCGGCTCTACGAGATCGGCTTTTTCTCCGGTCCCGGTTCCGAACAGGAGGTGCTCGCGGAACTGGACCGCAGGGGCGAGCTGCGCTACCAGGCCCTGCCGCTCTGCACCCGGGACGGCAGGCACCTCTTCGTCGATTTCGTCGGCTGCAGCTACCAGGTGGAAGGGATCCGGGTGATCCAGTGCGACCTGCGCGACGTCACCTCGCGCAAGCGGGCAGAGGAGGCCCTGGCCAAGAGCGAGGAGCAGTGGCGCACCATCGTACACAACATCAACGAGTACGTCTACAGCGTGCGCTTCGAAAACGGCGTGGCCAGCTCGATCTACCACAGCCCCAAGTGCCTGGAGATTACCGGCTACACCCCCGAGGAGTACTACCGGGACCCGCTTTTGTGGTTCGCCATGATCCACGACGAGGACCGCGCGCTGGTCAACGAGTTTCTCGGCCACATCCTGGCCGGCAAGAGCCATCCCCCGATCCGGCACCGGATCCGGCACAAGGACGGCTCGGAGCGCTGGCTTTTGAACAACTGCGCGGTGCAGCGCCTCGAGGGGGAGGAGGCCGGCATCGCGCGGCTGGACGGCTTTATCATGGACATCACCGAGCTGAAACTCGCCGAGGACAACATCTTCTTTCTGGCCCACCACGATCCCCTCACCCGGCTTCCCAACCGCAGCACCCTCTACGCCCGCATCGACCAGGTGATCTCGGTGGCCCAGAAAGCGAACCGGAGCATGGCGCTGCTCTTTCTGGACATCGACGGTTTCAAGCAGATCAACGACACCCTCGGGCACGACGTGGGGGACCGGCTGTTGCAGTCGGTGGCGCAGCGGCTGACCGAATGCACCCGTCCCTGCGACATCGTCTCCCGGCTGGGTGGCGACGAGTTCGTCATCGTCCTGTGGGACTGCGGCGTGGAGGAGACCACCTCGGTGGCGGAGCAGATCATCGCCGGGTTCTCGCTGGAGGGGAGCAGTGCGGTCATCAACGCGAGCATCGGGGTCAGCCTCTATCCCCAGGACGGCAGGGATTACCTGACCCTTTTGAAAAACGCGGATCTCGCCATGTACCAGGCCAAGAAGGCGGGGGGGAAGGGGTTTCACTTCTACACCAAGAGGCTCAACGAGCTGGCCCACGAACGCTTCACCATCGAGACCGACCTGCGCCGGGCCCTGGAGCGGGGCGAGTTCGTGCTCTACTACCAGCCCAAGGTGAACATCGTAACCGGAGAGTTCAGCGGCATGGAGGCGCTGATCCGCTGGCAGCACCCGGTGCGCGGCCTGGTGGCGCCGGAGAGCTTCATCGGTATCGCCGAGGAGAGCGGCCTGCTCACCCCGATCAGCAAGTGGATCATCGACTCGGTCTGCCGGCAGCTCAAGTCCTGGCGGGACCAGGGGATCCAGGCCTCCAGCGCGATCAACCTCTCGGCAAGCTTCTTCCAGCACGCCGATTTCGAGGCGACCATCGAGAAGGCCCTTTTGCAGACGGGGATCCCGCCGGAGAGCCTCGAGCTGGAGCTTACCGAGGCAACCATCATGAGCGACCCGCAGCAGGTGCTGGGGAGCATGGCGGCCATGAAGGCGCTCGGGTTGCAGCTCTCCATCGACGACTTCGGCATCGGCTACTCGAGCCTCAGCTACCTCAAGAAACTTCCGGTGGACAAGCTCAAGATCGACCAGTCCTTCATCCGCAACATCGCCAAGGACACCGACAACATGGCGGTGGTGCGGGCGGTGCTGAACATCGGGCGCAGCATGCAGCTCAAGGTGATCGCCGAAGGGGTGGAGAACGCCTCGCAGCTCGCCTGGTTGCAGGCCGAGGGGGGCGAAGAGGCCCAGGGGTTCTACTTCAGCAGGCCGCTGCCGGCCCAGGGGATGACCGCCCTGCTCAAGCGCGGCAAGCGGGCCTTCGCCGCCTCGGTGAGCACGCACTGACACTAGGTCGCCCCGGATACTAAAAAAGGCTGGTGCGGGTTTTTCCCGGCATCAGCCTTTTTCATTTCCCTCGTCAAACATCCGTGCGGGGGGAGCTCGACCTGCTCCATCACCTCGCCCGGACACGCAGCATGCTCTTCATTATCACGGGCGCTCCTCCTTATCGGATCGGGGCAGCGTGCAAACTACAGCGAGCGTCGTCCCTGGATCAGGTTGATGACCACGATGATCACCGCTATCACCAATAGGATATGGATGAGCCCCCCCATGGTGTAGCTGGTTACCAGTCCCAAAAGCCAGAGGATGAACAGGATTACGACGATGGTCCACAACATGGCGTCCTCCTTTTCGGGCTGCTCCGCCTTGAGGGGAACCGCCCACGGTTGATTAAGTGGCGAGAGAGATTGCCGAGGTGCCTCAGGTGCCGGCCGGTCATGCGGTCGCGGTGCCGCTCGTTTACTTAGAAAATTGGTATTTATTAATTTTCCAGCTTTAGTTTATAAGGGGGGAGCCCCAACTGTCAAGCCGAGCCGGCACAGCCGACCGAGCATCCGGAGCCGGGGCTGCACGGCGTCGTACGGCTCCTGGTGCGGTTTGAGAGGTGACGTGAAGAGAGGATCGATCAGAAGATGGAGGAGAGAATGGGCGGGCCGATATCCCACAATCCGGATTCTCGGCCAGAAAATACCCTAGTTATTCATGAGCCGGGAAAAGGTCAGGTGCTCCCTCCGGGGGGGAGCGACGCGACACTTTCGGAGAACTCGGCGAAGTGCTGTTCCAGGCGTAGCAACAGCCGATCCGCGCCGGCGCACTCCCCGCCGCGCGCCAGCTGCTCCAATTCGTGGGCGGTCTGTTGCAGGCGCCGGGCCGAGATATTGGCGGCAGCCCCCTTGATGGTGTGGGCCTGGATCCGTATCTGCTCGGGGTCCCCCTTGGCAACCGCCTCGCGCAGCGCCCCGAGGTATTCAACGGCGACCCCGGTAAACATCGCCACGAAACGCGGCACCAGCTCGGCATCCCCCCCCAGACGCTCCACCAGGTCGATCACATCGAAGACCGCCAGCTCTGCATCAGACGGGGAGTCGGAGGCCGCGGCCGCGCCGCTTCCACTTTGCTGCGTTTCGGTCGCCCCCGCGGTCCCGGCGCAGGCAGCCTCGGCCTGTTGCGGGTCCCCGGTTGCCGGCCGCGCCGGACCGGTGGCCAGCTGCTGCGCCCCTGCGGGAAGCAACTGGTCCAGCAGCGCCAGGATCTCCGCCGGACGCGCCGGTTTCGACTGGTAGGCATCCGCCCCTGCAGCAAGACACTTGTCCCGGTCACCTTGCAGGGCGTACGCGGTCATGGCGACGATCGGCACCCGTCGGGGAGTTCCGGCCTCGTGTTCCCTGATCAGGCGGGTGGCCTGGTAGCCGTCCAGGTCCGGCATCTGCATGTCCATGAAGATCATGTCGAAGCCCTGCTCGCGCTCCAGGTCCACTGCCTCGCGGCCGTTGCAGGCCATGGTCACCCGGTGCCCCTGTTTTTCCAGGATGATGCGCACCATGTCCCGGTTTATCTCCACGTCGTCGGCAACCAGCACCGAAAAGCGCGCACGCTCCTCCCGCAGGGTGTGCCGGGTCACCGGTTCCGGGCCCGCGGCCGGGCCGTTCAAGACGGTGACCAGGGCATCGTGCAGCTCGTCATGCACCACCGGCTTGGTCAGATAGCCGGCCACGCGCAGCTCGGCACAGCGCTGGGCATCGCCGCGCACCCCGGCGCTGGGCATGACGATCACCTGGACCTGGTCGAAGAGCTCCTGCTTCCTGACCAGGCGGACCAGCTCCCAGCCGTCCTGTCCCGGCATCTGCACGTCGGTAAGGATCAGTCGTGGGAGTTCATTGCTGGCTGCCAGTTCCTCGAGCCGGGCAAGCGCCTGGGGAGTACTCTCCGCCGTCTCCACCTGCATCCCCCAGCGTGCCAGAAAACGCTGCAGCATGCTGCGATTCATCTCGCGGTCGTCTACCACCAGCACCTGGATCCCGGCCAGCGCGACGTCGGTGCTGCGCTCGCGGGGGGCCCCCTGCTGGCGTTTGAGGCGCGCCGTGAACCCGAAGGTGCTCCCCACCCCCAGTTCGCTGCGCACCGTGATGCTCCCCCCCATGAGCTGGGCCAGCCGCTTCGAGATGGCAAGCCCCAGCCCGGTGCCGCCGAAGAGCTTGGTAGTCGAGGCATCCCCCTGCACGAAGGCGTCGAAGATGTGGGCCTGCGCCTCCGCCGAGATCCCGATCCCCTGGTCGGTGACCTGGAAGTGCACCAGCACCCCCTCCTCGTCCTCGTCCACCAGGCTCACCAGTACCTCGATCACCCCGCGCTCGGTGAACTTCACCGCGTTCCCCACCAGGTTGATCAGCACCTGGCGCAGCCGCCCCGGGTCGCCCAAAAGCGCGTCGGGTAACTGCGCGTCCGCGTTGAAGACCACCTCGAGTCCCTTTTGCACGGCACGCACCGAGACCGCCCGCAGGGCGAGTCCCACCATGCTGCGCAGCAGGAAAGGGGTCTCCTCGATCTCCACGTGTCCAGCCTCGATCTTCGAGAAGTCCAGCACGTCGTTGATGATGTCCAAAAGGTTGTCCGCCGAGATCTTGATGGAGCGGATGTACTCGCGCTGCTCGGCGTTGAGCTCGGTGTCGTGGATCAGCTCAGTCATCCCGATGATCCCGTTCATCGGGGTGCGGATCTCGTGGCTCATGTTGGCGAGGAACTCGCTCTTGGCCCGGTTGGCGTCCTCGGCCCGCTGCTTCAGATCGATGGTCTGCAGCAGGTACTGCTCGCGCTGGCGCAGCACCCCGACGATCACCGCGACACCCGAGAGCAGCGCCACGATGCAGAGCACCGAGACGTAGGCAATGCCGCGCACCGAGTGCCGCCAGTTGGCCAGGAAGAAGTCGTCGGTGATGGTGATGTTCACGATGAGCGGATAGCCGTGCACCACCCGGCTCGCTCCGAGGCGGGCCACCTTGCGTCCCTTCTCCGAGAAACGGGGAGCGTCCAGGTAGAGGACGTCGTGCTCCTTTTTCAGCTTTTCCACGATCGTGTAGGTTGCCCCGGTCAGGTTTTGCTTGCCGATCAAGGCATCACGGCGCGGCCAGCAGGTGAGTACGGCGTAGTCGCTGCGGTAGAGGGTCACCGAGGCGCCCTTGCCCAGGTTCACCCCGAGCCGCTCGTAGAAGTCGGTGAAGGCATCCACCGAGATCCCGATCAGCACCAGCCCGATCATCGAGCCGCGCCGGTCGTTGATGCGGCGGCTGATGTAGAAGACCCACTTGCCGTTCCCCTTGTTGCGGACGGCGACACCGATGAAGTTGGCGGCGGAGTTACTCCTGGACTGCGCCTTGAAATAGTCGCGGTCCGCAAGGTTGATGGGGGGGTGGGGGTAGGAACGGGTGAAATTGACCATGTCCCCCTTTTCGTCGACGATGCTCGCCACGTCGACCTGGGGGAGGAAGCTGGTCTTGTCGCGCAGCATGCGGAAGATATCCGGCGTGCCCAGAAGCCGGCGGAACTCCTCGGGAGAGTCGGCTCCCTGCGCCCGCACCTGTTCGACGATGCCGTCCAGGGCGATGTTGGCCGAGAGCATGGTCTGGTAGGTGTGCTCGGCCAGGACCAGCGAGTTATTGCTCATCTGCTTGCGCCAGACCTCGATCTCCTGGCGGTGCAGCACGCCTGCGGCGACTACCGACAAGACGACGATGGCTAGGACCGACAGTACACCGAACGCGATGGTGAGCTGGCTGGCCTGAATCTTGTTCCAGGGTTTGGGCATGTGGGTGGCCTTTCGTTACGGTTCCTCCGTAAAGTATCGGCCTAAACGCCGGGTTCCTTGAGCTGTTTCGGCAGTGCCGCAGCAAAAGGATTACCGGGACTTGCGCTGGCAACGGTCGTGGTAAAATCCTTATCATTTGTTGTCGCTAACAATAAGCGATGCGACATTTGCCTCGTGGATGAAAAGGGGAGAACCGGGCACTACGGCAGGTACGTGGGGAAGGGGGAAACAGCTGACGTCGGAGGACGTCGAGGAGGACACCATGGCAGACTGGGAGATCGCCTGCATCAAGACCGAGCCGGTTAAGGAACCCACCCCATGCCTCTACAGCAAGGCTCCACGGTTTCGTTGTACCATCGAGTTGCAGGACGGCAGCATCATCACCCGGTGCGGCGGGACTGCCCAGCACGCCCTGGCCAACGCCATTGCCTGCTACAAGACCTCAACCGGCAGCAGATCCCGTCAGCCTTAGCCCCCGCCCATCCCGCGCCGTTACGGTGGCGGGACCAGCTTGCGTTCGTTCCCCTGAAATACCACTTCGAGACGGAGGGTCAGCGCGAAGGTGGTGGTAAATCGACCATCTTCCTTGCGCGGCCAGGTGACCTGGGGCTCCAGCTCGTAAAAGAGCCAGCGCCGCAGGAAATTGCGCCGGTAGGTGGCGGCGATACGGTAGTTGGTCACCCAGTCGTCGATACTGGTGTTGCCGTAGACACCACCGACCAGCGTCACCGCGCTGCGTGCCGAGAGTTCGCGCAACAGCGACAGCTCGGTCCCCCACTCCAGGGCCTTGATCTCTTGGGAGACGGTGCCGCTCAAGGCGATGCGGGCCAGGGTCTTGGGGTCGAGCGAGCGCTCTGCGGCGATCTCAGTCGTTTCGCCGAAACCGTCCGGGTTCTTGACGAAAATGGTCTCGGCGAAGTGGAGCAGGTAATCCTGTCCGATCCGGTCCAACCGCTGGTAGCGCCCCCTGGCGAAGAATTCGGGCGGGATGGCGAGGTCGAAACCGGTACCAAGGAAAAGATCCGAATGCGGCAACCGCATGAGCTGGTAGCGCAGTTCGGTGTTGACGATCCGCGTGTTGCGCAGGGTGCGGTCGAAGCCGGGGTTACCGGGGTCTTCGGGGAGGCTGGGAGTTACCTGGTCGGGCTTGCCGGCGCCGGAGATGGCGAGCTGCAGGCGGTCGTTGATGCGCGAGAGCTCCAGGTTTGCGCGCAGGGTCGACCCCACGTCGAACCCGGACCCTTCCTGCCACCTAAGCGAGTTGCGCCAGCGCAACAGGTAGGCTGTGTGCAGGTCCTTGGGGTTGTTCGCCTTGCCGAAGAAGTCGTCCAGGCGCAGCACCTGCTGCATGATGCCGCGCTCCAGGCGGTCGTGGGTTTCCTCGGCACGCCTCCCCAGCGCGTTTACCTGCTCGACCACCCGTGTCCCGAGGCTGGGCGTCGGGGGAGGCTCCCGGGTAAAGTCGGGCGGGACGAACGCAGGGGTCGGCAGTGCTGCGAGGCAGAACGGCAGGGGGGGTGGGGGCTCGGGCAGGGCCAGCGAGTCAGGGGCTACAGCCCGCGCGGGACGCACCCGTTTTGGGGGATCGGCCCAAACCGGGGCAGCTGTCAGCATGAGCGCAGCGACTGCCAATACGAACCTGCCCCAAAGCTGCGAGGGAAAGAGCGAAGTATCTCTTGGGGCTTCTCTCAATGAAGCGGCTCCATGTGCATCTAAAAGACACGGTTTCCTGACATAAACATCCGACACTGATTGCATTGTCCCAGCTTCCCTACAGCTTCTGACAGACGGTACAGACTCAGGGTTTAGTAGATAGTACCCGGATATCGTGCCACTGTCATCCTGCGATTTTTTGAACCAGTATCTGCGGCACCGTACCGTTCCTGTTCTGCGGGGCGCCCCGGGGCGGCAACGGGCTCAGGCCAGCTTTCGCACAGGCACCCGAAATGAGGCGGAATTTATCTCATTTGCGGCAGCCCATAAAGCAACCACCCAAGTTTCCCGGTGGGGAGTCCGGTAAATCCACCAGGTTAAAATAAAATAATCTTTCGGCATGATGTCTGCTATACCAGGAGGAAAGAAGGCCCATAACCACCAGCACACGAGGAGGATTCGTCATGAAGAGAGTACTGGCCTGCATCGTTTCCAGCCTGGTAGCCCTTTCCTTTGCGGGGATCGTGGCAGCCGCCGATCAATCCACTACCGGTTCCGGCATGGGTACCGGGGGCTCCGACCAGAGCACCGCGACCGGCGGCACCGGCACCGGTTCGGGTTCCGATACCGGGATGAAGCACACCAGGAAGAAGAAATCCAAGAAGTCCAAAAAGTCGAAGAAGCACACCGGCGGCAAAGGTACCGGTCACGGCACCACGCCGACCGGTACCGGCCCCAACTACGGGACGGCTCCCCAGGGTGGCCCCAGTGGCGACGGCATGGGGAACACGAACCAGCAGGGGGGGCGCACCCAGGGCAAATAGCCCCGGGTGCGCCACGTAAAAAGGCCGCATCGCCAAGCGATGCGGCCTTTTTTGTGTTCGGTGCAGCGTGCGCCTCAGCGGCAGCGCTGCGCCACCTGGTCCAAAAGCTCGATGAGGATCTCGGACTGGGCCACCATCTCCGTAAAATGCTGCTCTGCCTTGGCGTGATCCCCGGCAAGGTGCGCCTGCAAGGCAAGCTTGCCCAGTTCGTGCACCCGGGCGTGCGGCACGTCCACCTCGCGGAACTCGCCGATGCTGCCGCAGCGCTCCTGCCCCTCGCTCCGGTACCACTTGCCGAAGGCGCAGACCAGGTGGGTCGGCAGTTTCTCGGGGTCGAGGGTAAGCGCCCCGGTGAGGTGCGCCTTGATCTTGCCGATGAAGATCCGGTGCGCGGCCTTCGCCTTATCGATGGTGAGCGTCACGCTCTCGCTGACGTGGAACGAAGACATGGAACCCAAAAGTGCCTCGGCAAGGCCGTTTAACTGGCTTGCCTGCACCGAGGAGGCCTGGGCGTTGGAGGCCACGAGGTTGCCGATGTCGGTGATGCGCAGCATGTTGCCGCTGATCTCGCTGGTGGTCGCGGTCTGTTCCTCGGCGGCGGTCGCTATCTGGCTGATCTGCATGGAGAGGTTGTTGACCTCCTCGAGGATCCGCTGCATCGCCTGCCCCGAGTGGGCGGTCTGCTCGGTACCCCGCTCCACCTCCTGGACCCCCTCCTCCATGGTCTCTACCGCCCCCCGGGTCTCGGCCTGGATCGAGCGGATCATCTCGCTTATCTCCCGGGTCGCCTTGGTGGTGCGCTCCGCAAGGGCACGCACCTCGTCGGCCACCACCGCAAAGCCCCTCCCCTGCTCGCCCGCACGGGCGGCCTCGATGGCAGCGTTCAGCGCGAGCAGGTTGGTCTGGTCGGCGATGTCCTCGATGGTGCCGACGATCTGGCCGATCTGGTCGCTGCGGGTCCCCAGGGTCGCCACGGTCCGCGCCGAGGCCTGCACCTGCTCGGCGATACGGGCCATCACCTCGATGGTCTGCTGTACCGTGGACACCCCGACGCTGGCCTGCTCGCTCGCCACCTGGGCGCCGTGCGCCGCCATCTGGCAGTTCTGGGCGATGTCACCCGAGGTAGCTGCCATCTCCTCGCCCGCAGTCGCGACCGTGGCGGACTGTGCCGCGACCTCGGCGGCCCCCTTGGTCATCTGGTCGGCGCTGGCGTACATCGAACCGACCGAAGAGCCGACCTGGCAGCAGCAGTCCAGGACCTTGTTCAGGGTTCCCTGCATGTTGCCCAGGGCGCCGTTGATCGAGTGCGCTAACTCACCGATCTCGTCGTTGCGCTCCACGGGGAGGGTCTTGCTCAGGTCGCCGTCGGCCACCTGCTTCATGAAGACGACCATCTTGCGCAGCGGCTTGATCACAATCCCGCGGATCACGTAGACCAGGAATACCAGGGTCACGATGGAGATCACCAGGCTCAGGGCAAAGGAGATCGCCACCTTGTGCCTGATCCCCTGTTCGATACTGGAGAGGTCTTCCAGGATCTCGAAGGCCCCGTGCTGTTCACCGACCTTCCACCCCTCGGCCTTGAAACCGAGCAGGTCGACGCCGTCCTTGTTGACCGTGTCCTGCGGCACGCCGTGGCAGACCAGGCACTCGGCGCTCAGCTTGATGGGGCGCAGGTAGCGGGTCACGCCGTGTTCCCGATCGATCAGGAAGGTCTCGGGAAGTTTTTCCTTTTCCAGCTTCTCCAAAAGGGCAAGTTCCACGGTGTCCGGTTCGTTCGCCTTGTTGCGCGCCTGCACCTTGGGCACCCGCAACTTGAACCCGGCCTCCTGGGCGTGCTCCCCGGCGATCTTCATCGCGGCGATGATCGGGATCGTCTTGAAGAAGGGGGTGTCGAGGGCGGCACTGTGCTTGTCGCTGGCTCCGGCGAGCTTGCGCTCCAGGTCCGCCTTCATCTGGTCGTCCTGGAAGACCCCCGCGCCGCGCAGACCGGCGAGGTAGTCCCGGGTACTCTCGGCTTGCAGCACGATGGCCCGCGACTTGACCTTGACGGATGCGAAGGCATCCTTGCGGATTTCCTTGCTGAGGTAGCCGATGTTGACGGCGAACGAGACGATCAGCCCCAGCGCCACGTAGACGGTGATCTTACCTTTGAGACCCAGCCCCTTAGCTGTCATGAACTCTCCTTGAGACCTTTAAAGTGGAACAGCCCCAAGACCGGCAGACCGGGGGACTCTTTCCCCTACGTATCGGCAACTCCCATGTAAGAATTAATACTACAATTTACCTTACACCCGGCGGATATTTGCTTAATGAACACACTTATTTTCAAGTCTCAGGCGCTGGAGCCGCCGGCTCGCGGTACGCGTCTCAACCGAGCCTGGCCAGCCACCACAGGACGAAGACCAGTTCGACCAGGGCGTCCACCAGGTACACCGGAGCGATGACCCGACGGGCAACGTACCAGGTCTCCAGGGCGCCGAGCCCCGCAGCACTCGCCACTCCCAGGGTCACCGTGGCGGGGTTGAGGTCACCCTGCCAGCCGGCGAGCGCGAGCGAGGCCCCGACCGCGGCGAGTGCGATTCCCACCGTCTTGACCAGCCAGAGATCGGTCTTGGGCCCGGTCACCATCAGGAAACTGTCGATCTCGAGGATCGGCCAGATCCCGGTGACCAGGAAGTAGAGCCCCTGTACCAAGGCAACAGGTTCTTGCACGGCGCACCTCCCGGGACCCGTCTATCCAGCCTCGCATCACGGCAGGCCACGGGTTCCTTCTCTCCCCATACTCTGCCCGATTTGAGCGCTAGACAACACAATTGCCGCGGAACTAAGCTAGTTGTAGGCACTACGGGCGAACCGGGTCGTCACAAGGTCGAGAGTTCTCCTGCGGTACAACGGAGGGACCTCATGCTTTTAGAGATGCACTGCCACACCCTGGAGCACTCCTCGTGCAGCACCGTGCCGGCGCTCGAACTGGTCCGGCAGGTGCGTGCCAAAGGTTTGCAGGGACTTGTCATCACCGATCACCATTTCCTCTGGAGCGATGCAGGCTTGGCCGAACTGCGCAGACAGGCCGCGCTTCCCGAGGACTTCGTCCTGCTGAGCGGACAGGAGACCAACGTCCCGCGCTTTGGCGATCTGCTGATCTACGGGGCAGCCGAGGTCGTACCACGCAGCACGCCGCTCGAGGAGATCCGGCGCCAGTACCCGGACTGCGCCATCATCTGGGCCCATCCCTACCGCGACGGCCGGGTCCCCAGCGCAGAGATGCTGCGCTCGCCGCTGTTAAACGGCATCGAGATCTTCAACTCGAACCACACCGTGCACGGCAACAGCCGCAGCTTCCAGGACTGGCGCAGCTACGGCTACACCGCGACCGCCGGCACCGACACCCATGCCGCAAGCTACGCCGGGATCTACCCCACCCGCTTCGACGTCCCGGTCGCAAGCCTCGCCGACCTGGTGCACGCCCTGCGCAGCGGGGCCTGCCGCCCCTACCTCCAGGTGGTAACGCACCGCGAGGCCCGCAAGGTGACCCAGGTGAAGATCGGCAGCGAGCAAAGCGCCGAGTCGCGCGACAGCATCATCATCCGCACCCCCACCGACCAGGCGAGCTGGACCAAGGCGCAGCGGGCCTACCACATCATGTCCAGCATCGGGGAACACGGTTTCAGGGCGGGAAGCTTGCGGGTGCCGCAGGCAATCGAAAAGGACGCCGTGCAAAAGACGCTCATCGAACAGGGGGTGGCGGGGAAGTCGCTGTTCGACATGCTGCTGAACTGCAGCCCCGCAGATGGGTACCGCTACCTTGAGCTGGCCGCACGCTGGCTGGCGCGCCTGCACCGCCTGCACCTGCGGATCACCACCCCGGAAGAATTCCTGCGCGAGGAGGAGCGGCGCCTGGGCGGAGAGGTGCGGCGTTTCGCCGAGATCGAGCACCCGTACCGGGGGAAGGTCGCCGAGATAGCGACCGCGGTGCAGTCAGCCGAGCAGGAGTTGGTGCAGCAACATCCGGACGACCTGGTACAGGGGCACGGCGACTTCCAGCCGCAGAACATCATCATCGGCCACGACGACCCCGGCGACCCTGGAACCTGCTACCTCGCCGCGATCGACTTCGAGCGCTCCCAGTTCATGCCGCCCGCCTTCGACGTGGGGTGGTTCCTGGCCCAGTTCCGCAGCCAGTTCGGCCAGCATCCGGAACTGCGCGGGCGCTACCCTGAAGAGTCCTTCCTGGAAACCTACCGTGGCGAGATGGGCGAGCTTTTGGACGAGGACTTCCCGGTGCAGGTGGAGCTGTTCCGGGCCCGTACGAACCTGAGCATCGGCGCGTACCTGGTCAAGCTCAAGCTTGGTGAAAGTGGCGAACTCTGGCGCATCCTGGTGGAGGCCGAACACAGCCTGTTGGTTCTCAACGGTTGAAGGTACCGCAGCGTACCGGGTGCACAGAGAAAAAGGGAGCAGCCCTTACCGGCTGGTCCCTTTTTCTCGTGGTACTCCAGGTTTTGCTAACGCCGCGGCTACAGGTTGGTGTGGCAAACGTTGCAGCCGGGGCCGCTTAAGAATACACCCTTGAGGTCGCTGCCGTGGCAAACCGCGGTGGCGCAGGCACTGGTGGGGTAGCTACTGCCGTAACCGGCGTGGAAGGAGAGGATATCGGCGTTCCAGGTCTGGGGATGCGCCGAAAGGGGCCCGCCCAGGTGGCAGCTCGAGCAGGAGGGGCCGGAGCCGCTCACCCCGTTTAAGTCGCTGCCGTGACAGGAGGCGACCGCACAGCTCGCCGTCCCGTTTTGCCTGACGAACTGGCTGTGCAGCGCGTAGGCGAACTGCCCCCACCCAGCCGGGTGCACCTGCCGCGCGTTCTCCAGGTGACAGCTGGTACAGGCGACCCGCGAGATGCCGCCTTGCAGGTCGGCACCGTGACACTCGGTGCAGTTGTAGCCGTGATCCTGGACCGCCGCGGTGTGACCTGCCGGCAGCCAGGCGGGATCGGAGTGCTTCCCGGTCGTCGGGTTCAGGTCGGCCTGCGGGTTACGATCACCGCAGCCGCACAGCGGGAGGACCAACAGCGACACCAGCACCACCATGACGTATCTGGTCGTTATCTGTGGCATCTTTTGCACCCCTCGTTGTTTTGCCTGCCATGGCACTTAAGACACGAGGCGGGATCGATCCTGCCGTCGATCTTGTGCTGGTTCAGGTAGTCGCCGCGGTGCGGCAGTGCGCGCTCCGGGGCGTCCTTGTACTTGTCGCTCGGTTTGAGGTCGTCCTTGTGCGCGTGGCAGTCGGCACAGAAGGACTCCTGGTGGCAGGAGGCACAGGCGGCCCGGGTCCCTCCCCAGACGCCGTGCTTGGCCAGGAAATCGGGAGCCCGGTGGTTCAGGTTCGCCCAGCGGTCGGTGTGGCACTGGGCGCAATCCACCAGCCCCTGCACCGGTTCGGGGTGGACCCTCGCGATGCTGGTGGTGCCGGCGCAGGCGTAGAGCAGCTGCACCACAAGACCGAGGACCACCATCGGTATCAGGTTGTTTCGTTTCACTTGGCCCCTCCTTCCGCGGCACGCTTGGCCTCGAACGCGTAGCTCAACTTCAAGAGCCCCCGCACCTCGTTGTCGAAATCGGGATTGTGGGAGTAATCGAGGTCCCCGCCGAAACTGAGCTGATCGCTCCACCGGTAGGTGACGGCAGCCGAGGCGGTAAAGGCGTCTTTCACCTGGTTGGTGGCGAGGGTCGAATCGTAGCGCACGTCGATGAGATCGAGCGCCAGGTCGGCCTTGCCGATGCTCTTCGCCGCATAGGCCCGGTATTCCAGGTATCTCAAGCGGTCCGCCGCGCCGTCCATCCGGTGCACGGCGACGCCGCAGCTTAGGTACTTCGGATTGGCAAAGCCGAGCTTGCCGCCATAGTAGTCGGCCGCGCCGGCGATGTCGTAATCGTAGTGCCGGTAGTCGGCGCTCACGGTGAGGGAGTCGGTCGGGGCGAACGAGGCACCGCCTCCCAGGGCAAGCATCTTCTCGTTCGGGTCGATGAGCCGGTTGGTGAAACTGAGCGCGCTGGTGGTGACGCGGAAGAAGTAGTCGCGGTAGTTGATGCTGTCCAGGTTGGCAAAGAGCCGCAGCTGGGTAAGCGGGGTGTAACTTGCCCGGTAGCTGTGCTCCATCCACCCCTCGGTTATCGAGTTGTACGAGGAGCGCCCGGTCACATCCACCCCGCGCACCGGGTGTAGCCAGAGATCGATCCCCTCCTCCTCGCGGTAACGGGTGCTGTCCTGGTAGGACTTGAGGGCGCTGACTCCGAGGGTGTAGTAGTTGGCCTGCGTGTGGGTGAAGCGGCCGCCGAAGACCAGGTTGTCCGCCTTGAAGTTCGGCTCGGTGACCACGGGGGAACCGAGGAAGAGCGCCGCGCCGAAGCCGGCGGGGAGGTCGCTGCGCAGGTAGAGACCGTCCATCCGCTCGGTCGCCACCCCTTCGGTCACCAGCTGGCGCCCCGCGTTCAGCACCTGGTTGTTGCGGCCCCGCTGGTAGCTCAGGTAGCCGTACTGCAGATCGGCGTCGGTAAAGCGGTCGTTCGCCGACTTGTCCGCCAGGTCGCCGCGCAGCCAGCCACCCGCCAGGAGGGAGAGGCTGTCACCGTCTTTGAAGCTGCGGGAGACCGACAGGCGCAGGTATTCGTAGGCCGTGTCGATATTCTTGCTGTCCTGGAAATCGCCGTGTCCGATCCGGAACAAGGTGGTGGACGTGGCTGATACGAGCGTGGTCTCGGCCAGCGCGGGTGCCGCTACAAGCAAGGCGCAGGCAGCGGTCACGCCGCCCACCAGCCGGAACAGCGTAGGGAAGCCCGCGGGAGGCGGACTCCACGAGTCATGGCTTTTCAAGATCCCCTCCTTTTAAAACCGTTCGATTTTTGCGGAGCGTTTCAGTTGTTCTTCCAGGGTGCGGTATCCATCGTTGACCCGCTGTTCCCGGAGGCGGTTCGAGACGATACCTTCCATGCTGGCGTAATCGGCCTTGGGGTTGGGGCGCGTATCCAGAAGCTTGAACAGGTAGAACCCGGTCTCCTTCATGGATACCACCGGGCTCACCTCGCCCGGCTTAAGCCGGTACACCGCATCCAGGAAGTCCGCGGGGATCTGGTCCCATCCGGTAAATCCCAGGTCCCAGTTGCGCGGCCCGGCAGGAGCGTGCCCCGGTGCTCCGGCACCGGCCACTTCCTCGAAGCTCGTACCGTTTTTGATCTTCTGCAGGGCCTCCTCTGCCGCCTCCTTGGTGCCGAAGCTCAGCATCCCCAGACGCAGTTCGCTCGAGATGCGGGTCTTGTTGTTGTCGTAGTAGCGCTTTACCTCGTCGGTGGTGATGTTTATCTTGGCGGCGATCTCCTGGTTGAAAACGCGCCGGGTCATTTCGATCCTCTTGAGATTCGCCACCTGGCGTTCCAGCTTCTCGATCTGGGCCCGATAGCCGGGATCCTTGTCGAGCCCGAGCTTGAGCCCCTGCTGGTAGAGCAGTTCTTCCTTTATCACGTCATCCAGGGTGCGCTCGGGTTGCTGGGAGGCAGGGGTACCGTGGCTCTTGCTCATCTTGAAGGCGACGTCGAGCTCGGTAATCGGCACGCCGTTTACCTTGGCGAGGACCTTGGGCTGCTTGTCCTGGCTCGCTTGGGCCGTCTTGGTTCCCTGCTGTTTCTGGCACCCCACGAGACCGGCCAAAAGAAAGGTCAACGTAAGAAGGGCGGCACGGCGGTAGATAGGCATGGTTACTTCCTTCCTCTGCTTGAGATGTCGATGGGCCCGGCGGGACCGTAGTCCCGCCGGGTTGCAGCATGGTTAGGGGTTCCAGGTGCCGACGTGGGCATAGGTGTTATCCAGCACCTCGAAGGTGAACGCCGGGTTGTGCACCCCGCGGCTGGCGTCGTCCTGCACCAGCACCGTGTTCCAGAGCGCCTTGGCGATGATGTTGTTCACGCCGCTGGCGGTAACGGTGGCGTTCGCGTTGAAGGTCGCCGTGGCGTTTGCCAGGTAGCCGGTGCAGTTCGCGGTTCCGTCGCCGTTGTCGGTGCACCCTTGAACCAGGGCACCGCCGTTGTTGGGATCGGCCAGGAAGGCATCCTGCCCGGTCTTGGTGTTGATGAACCACCGGCGGGTGACGCCGCCCGAGGTTACGTCGACCATGCCGGAGCGGTTGGCGACCAGGGTGGCGCTGGTGCTGGCCGGGATCACGTTGTCGTACTTGATCTGCAGGATGGCGTTACCTACCTTCTGTTTGATGGCCAGCAGTTTCGCATCGAAGGTAGTCTGCACCGACTCGGCCGAGTACGCGGTGTGGCACTTGTTGCACACGTCGGTGGTCGCCTTGAAGTCGTGGCGGGTCTGGCCGGGTTCTGCGAGGGTGAGATCCAGGGTGGTCAGCTCCATGTGGCAGGTGACGCAGGTATCCGCGATGTAGGAGTGCTTTGAGCGGGTCTGCGGGCTGTTGTAGCGGCTGGTTCCCATCCAGTAGGCGTTGCGCCCCATGAGTACGTCGCCCTGACAGGCCTCGTGCGGGGCACCGTAGCTGGTAAGCGTGCCGAACTTCGTGTCGCCATCCTCGTGCAGGTACGGCGCACCGCTGCTGATCCCCTGGCGGCTGTTGTGGCAGGCGATGCAGAGCGCGCCCTTGCCGACGCCGTTTGCCGCGAAACCGCTCGGGAGCATGTAGGTGCTGCCGGCGATGGAGCCGACCGGGGTGAGGTTCGCTGCGTTGACGTCCTGGTAGGTATTACCGACTTCGGCGGCCACCGATTTGCCTTCGCTGTGCGAGAGGTGGCAGGTCGAGCAGGTAATCGGTTCGGCGTTGTTGACCGTGAGGCTGGCCGGCAGCACGGTGAGGGCGCGGTTGCCGTTGGCGGTCGGCAGGATCTTGGTGTAGGCCTTGAACCCTTGGGCGGTGTGGCAGCAGGCGCAGGAGGCGCTCAGGGTCCCGTCGGCGTTGGAGTTGAAGGTCACCGTGGCGTAGGAGGCGTGGCCGCTGTTTTTCCACTGCGAGAAGCGTCCGTGCTTGGGAGCGCGGGCATGGCAGGTGGCGCAGACGTTTGCCGAGTAGCTCACCCTCGTGTTGACCGCGATGGGGGTGCCGTCGCTGGGGCTTACCTGGTGCTGGCCCGAGTTGGCCTGCGGGCCGTGGCAGTTTTCGCACTGGATGCCGGCGAGTTTCGCCGAGTTGGGGTTGCTCTGCCAGAAATCCGCCTCGGCGTTGCGGTCCCCCTGCAGCCGTGTGAAGTTGGTGAGCCCTTCGGCTGCTGCCGCGTCGGCAAAGCCGTTGGACCCGGTGGCACCGTTACCGACCGTGTGGCACGGGGTGCAGGTCATGGCGTAGTGGCCGTCGGGAAGCGGCTCGCGGATGCCCGCGTAGAGGACGTCCTTGTGTCCGGTCTGCAGCCAGCTGGTCACCTTGTCGTTGTGGCAGTTGTTGCACCCCGCATCCGGCGTCGCGGCGGCTGCCATCATCCCGCCATAGGTACCGGCATAGACGCGCAACACCTCGCTCCCCCCCTCGGAGACCACATAGGTACCCGCGGTCGCCGGGGTGAAATCAGGATAGGCGGTACTGGCGTCGTTCACGGTCACCGCACCGTTGGGACCGACGACCGACCAGTTCCAGGTAGCCCTGGGTGTGAAGACCAGGTTGCCGTCGGCATCCTTGAAGGGAACCTGCCCTTCCAGCACCACCGGCTGTTTGACCGGCACGTTCTGCAGGCCGGTCGAGGGGACTGCCGGGATCCGGGCTGCCACCGAAACCGTCGAGGTGTAGGACCTCCCGCCGATGGTTGCCGTCACCTGGAGCTTGGTGGTGTTCCCCTGGGACATCGCCTGCTCGTAGGAGAAGGGGACCACCTGGTAGCGGTTGATGGGAACCGGCGGTTCGTCAGGGTTTACCTTGTAGAGCGGAGCCGCCATCTCGACCAGGTACCTCTTGAAGGCCGCTGCCGAGGCGAGCGTTACCGTGGGGTTCGCGGAGTTCGGGTCGCTGAAGGTGACGGCCGGTCCGGAGATGACGTTCCAGGTATAGGTCGGGGTCTGGTTGGCCAGCGCCGGGTCGAACTTGTAGAGCTTGGCTGCCAGCGCTATCTGGCTCCCCGGGAGGATCGGACTCACCGTGTCGGTGCGCGCGGCGGTGACGGCAGCCGGTCCGGTGGGGTTCAGGGTCACGTTGAGCGTCGTGGTCTTGCCGGGAACCGCCTCCAGGCTCTGGCTGTAGCTGGTATAGCCGGCAGCGGAGACCGTAAAGGTGCGGGAGCCCGGGGCCAGGGTAAGCGCGTAAGCGCCGCTGGCATCGGTCGTCGCGGTATAGGCGTCGCTGTTGATCGAGGTGGCAACGGTGGCACCTGCCACGTTGTTACCGTAGGTGTCTATGACCTTACCGCTTACCGTGCCGAGGGCAGTGGCGTCCTTGCCGTTGTCGCCGGAGCAGCCGAACATGAGCGCTGTCAGCAGCACGATAGAACAAAGAGCTAGATACTTAATCAGACCTGCAGTTTGATTACTTCTCATCTCTTTCTCCTTTAGGTGGCGTTGCGTTCTCTACCTGTGTTGGGCCTTCGGAAGTGCTTTTGCGGTCCTCCCCTCCTTTCTGTCAGGTGCCAGATACAGCTCAAGTAGGCTATCCAGCCGTTATCACGTGTGCATTCAGCGTAAATACGGAAACGACCACCAGGCCTGCCCGGCCAAAGGCCGTGTCGGCTCCGGTGTTCGGCGCGCGCGAGGTCGCGAGCGCTGGACGCGGGTACGCCAGCGGATAGTTGCTACAGACGGGTTAGCAGATCTTGCTTGGTACGGGTGTGGTTAGACGAGATAGGCAGGCGAAGCCCGGTTCGGGCACGAGAGGGCGGCAAAGCGAGGCAGCGCAACCGGGAAGGGTTGCCCCCCGCGGACGATGGCGACATCGATGCGCTCCGGAATCGGCATCAGTGGCGTAAGCACTGCCGGTGGTGGCGTATCTACCGAAACGATAGACGAGGCGCTGTCACATTTCTTGATCTTGAGCAGTTCGCAGCTGGAGAAGGTGTGGCGGGGGTCTTTCTCATCGTAGATGGCGTTGCCTTTGTGCTGATGGTTGAAGGAATAACCATACAGCACAAGCAGCACCAGAAAAGGCAGGGGCAGTAGGAATCTGAACGTGCGCATTTTAATTTGCAACCAATGAAACACACGAACCTCGCCGAATCGTACCTGGAAGATCACGGTTCGAAAAATTGTGTCATACCTTCAAAGGCTCTGCACTATTCAAGTGTTTACAATATAATAGACAGTGTCAGCTTTTGTCAAATTAGTATACACAAATCTACCTACTCTCAATAACCCTTTGGCGTCAGTATTTGCCTAGTCGGACTGTAAGAAAAAATCTTTAGAGAAATTTTCACAGAAGTATCAGGTTATTCCCTGTGAGACAAAAGTCGTTGTTTTTGAAAAACTTTATCTTTGGCAGTAAGGAGAGTGAAAAAGCTCGAAACAGTGTGTGCGGGGGAGCGTGCGGGGAGTAGAGACAAAAATCATCAGGATAAAAAAAATGGATCAGTCATTGCTGACTGATCCATTTTGTTTTCTAGTGGTGCCCAGAGACGGAATCGAACCGCCGACACGAGGATTTTCAATCCTCTGCTCTACCGACTGAGCTATCTGGGCAAGAGACCAACTTTATACTTTGAATCGGCTCGGGTGTCAACCCTTTTCTGCCAGCTCGATCTTTTTTTGTGCGGGCCTCGACACGGCTAGTTCTGTACGCCCCGCTCGAGGAACTTAGGCGCGGGAGATGAAACGACCGTCCCTGGTATCGACCTTGATCTTCTCGCCAGTTTCGAGATAAGGCGGCACCTGCAGCTTGAGGCCGGTCTCCGCCACCGCCTCCTTGGTCTGAGCCTGTGCGGTCGCGTTTTTCAGCACAGGTGCGGTCTCGGTCACGATCAGTTCAACGCTGAGCGGCAGGTCAACGTTCACCATGCGCTCCTGGAAGATGCCCAACTGCACCTCGGTGCCGTCCAACAGGAAGGGCTGGATGGCGCCGAAGGCATCGGCTTCCATCTCGAACTGTTCGTAGGTTTCCAGGTCCATAAAGACGCCACGATCGCCGTCGGCATAGAGGAACTGCCCCTTGTGGCGCTCGAAGTCCGCCTCGTCGACCTTGTCGCCGGAGCGGAAGGTCCTCTCCAGCACCTGGCCGGTGATCAGGTTGCGGTACTTGGTCTTCACCATGGTGTTGGCACCACGGGCGCTGGGGGACTGGAAGGCAACATCTACGATGAGGCAGGGGGCATTGTCGAGCTGGATGACGAGCCCTCTTTTGAAATCGTTGGTAGTGTACATTGCGTGGCATCTCCTTTGCGAAATTGTCTTTATTTAGCAGAAATCTGTGATAAGTTCAACCGCCCGCTTCCGGGCCGAACAACGATGTGGAGGAAGCATGAAGATAGATACGGAGTTCATCAAGCTGGACAGTTTTTTAAAGGCCGTCGACGCGGTCTCCTCGGGTGGCGAGGCCAAGATCATCATCTCGGAGGGGATGGTACAGGTAAACGGCGAGGTGGAGCTGCGCCGCGGCAGGAAGCTGCGCCCGGGCGACCGAGTGGCCGTTGGCGGGAAGAGCTTTCCCGTAGAGTAAGCAAAGCAGGGGCTAGGGATTGAGGACCAGGGGCTGGAAAAACCCTGATATCTTCAGCCTCAGCCACCGGCACGCTTTGCCTTGTAGCCGCGCTTGGCGAGTTCCTCCATGATCTTGTCGGCATGGTCGCCCTGGATCTCGATGGTGCCGTCTTTGGCCGTGCCGCCGCAACCGCAGCTGCGCTTCAGTTCCCCGGCAAGTGCGGTTAGAGCGGTGGCATCGAGCGGCAGGCCGGTTATCACCAGCACGGTCTTGCCGCCGCGCCCTTTGCTTTCGCGCCGGACCCGCACCACGCCGTCACCCGCCGGTGCCGAAGCGTTCTTGCGGCAGCTGCAATTCTTGGTGGGTTTTCCGCAGCCGGGGCACATCCGGCCGAATTCGGAGGAGTACACGAGGGGAGCATCGCTGGAAGATGACTTTTTCATGCTCTCTTCATAGCAGAAAAGAAGAGCCTCTTTCAAGACAAACCGGCTCGCCACTAAGACACGCAGGGCACGGAGACAACAAGGGGTCGTGACACCGGTCCGATTTTCTCCATGCGCTCCGTAGCGCCGTGGCAAATCACCCCTTTTACCCGGTCACCTTCTTAAGCGGATTGGGTACCTCGCTCTCCATGATGGGACGCGGGGTGAGGCGGTCCGGGATACGCAGCAAGGTGGTCCCTTCCGGCAGTTCGAGCTCGTGGTACAGTGCCCCGCCCCCTGCGGCCTGGTAACTTTTGGAGAGGTGCATGGGGAGCACGAAGCGCGGCCGCAGCCGGTCGAGCACCAGGTTCAGCTCGGTGGTGCAGAGATGCCGCGAGATCCGGGCCTTCTCCCGATCCGCCGCCAAAAAGGCGCACTCGCACACCAGCAGGTCCACCCCGCCGAGCAGCCCCGCCAGGCTTTCCAGGTTTTCCGCCGAATACCCCACGTCGGTTACGTACCCGATGCTCGCCGGCGCTTCATCCCTCTTGATGCGCCGGTACAATCCCGCGGCATCCGGTGCGCGACACTCCTCAACACGCTCGCCAACCTGCTTCGAGTAGCTGACGGCGGCCCCTTCCATGGTCCCATCATGGAACAGGCGCTCCAGCTCACGTAGCCAATCCCCTTTGAGTACGCCCTCCTGGGCCATCAGCCGCTCATCCAGCACGAATGCCTCCCCTTCCGTCACATTGTACGCCAGTACCGGGATCCGGTGCTCGCAGCGCACTGCTGTCACCTTGAGAAAGCGGTTGGCAAAGAGTTCGGCACCTCTGCGCACTCCGTCCGGTTGCGCCACGAAGGCTTGCGGCCCCAGGTAGAGGGTGCTCTCCTGCTCCTTCTCGCCCACCTCGGTCACCCTGAAGTTCCCCCAGTAAGAGTCGGCCAGGTTCCAGTCATAGCAGGCAAACTTGTGGGCCATGCGCGTGGAAATTCCGGGAGGACCGAAGACCTGGACGGTACGCGGCGAGGCGTGGCTGTGCCGGATCACGCTGTCCATCCCCATGAAGTGGTCCATGTGCGCGTGGCTTATGAAGACGGCATCGATGGCGGTGAAGACGCGTTTGGCGAGGTGGTGCACCTTGCCGCAGTCAAAGAGGAGGGCACGGCCGGTGGGCCTGATGCGGACCAGCAGCAAGGGGTCGTCGAAGAGCCCGGCAAAAAAGGTCGGCTCCAGGTAGCGAAAGGGTTTCGGCATGCGCTGATTTTACCATTTGCTTGATCTGTATCAATTGCGTCACTGTCAATGCGCGCTACAGTACCATCATAGACAACGAACTCAGCTCAAGGAGAATGACAATGGCAGAGAAAAAAGGTGTGGCAACTGGAGAGAAGATGAATCTGGTGAATCTGGCCGGCTACCAGGACGGTGCCGTTGTCAGCAGGACGGTGGTCGACAAGCCGGTAGGTACCATCACTGCCTTTGCCTTTGACGCAGGGGAAGGGTTGAGCGAGCACACCGCTCCGTACGATGCCTTCGTCCAGGTACTCGATGGTGAAGCCGACATCAACATAGAAGGTACCGTGCACAAGGTGAGTGCCGGCGAGATCATCGTCATGCCGGCCAACAAGCCGCACTCGCTGCGCGCGGTGAACCGCTTCAAGATGCTGCTGGTGATGATCAGGGCCTAGCGCACGGATGGTGAATCCTGCTTGGCAACCTGGCGGGAGCGGTGCTGCAAACTCCTGAGCCGGGCGTCACCGATCCCAGGGGCGAAAAAACAAAGACGCGGAGACCTGAGCAACCAGGAAAGGGTTGGCTCGGCGGTCCCCGCGTCTTTTGTCGTTAAGCCTCTAGCAGCCTACCTGCAGCCGCAGCCGCAACGCTCCTTGACGGCAGCCTCGTACCCCTTCTTGAGCAGGGCAGCCACTTCTTTGGCGTGGTAGGTGAGGATCAGGTCGGCGCCGGCGCGCTTGAAGGAGAGCATGGTCTCCATCACGACGCGGTCTTCGTCGATCCACCCCATCTTGGAGGCGGCCTTGATCATGCTGTACTCCCCGGAGACGTTGTACACGGCTACCGGCAGGTTAAAGGCGTTGCGTACTTCGCGCACGATGTCAAGGTACGGCAGGCCCGGCTTCACCATCAGGATGTCGGCGCCTTCCTCGACGTCCATGTTGGCTTCGCGGATCGCTTCGAGCCGGTTGGCCGGATCCATCTGGTAGGAGCGGCGGTCACCGAACTGCGGGGTGGACTCGGCGGCCTCACGGAACGGACCGTAGTAGCCGGAAGCGTACTTCACGGCGTAGCTCATGAGCGGCACGTCCTTGTAGCCGTTGTTGTCGAGCGCCTCGCGGATGGCTGCGACGCGGCCGTCCATCATGTCCGAGGGAGCGACCATGTCGGCGCCGGCGCGGGCGTGCGAAAGGGCTTCCTTGGCCAGGAGCTCGAGGGTTTCGTCGTTGTCGACGTCGCCGTTTTTGATCACGCCGCAGTGGCCGTGGTCGGTGTACTCGCACATGCAGACGTCGGTGATGACCGCGAGGCCCGGCACGTTCTTCTTCAGCTCGCGGATGGTCTCCTGGATGATGCCGGTATCGGAGTAGGCATCGCTCCCCATGGCGTCCTTCTGCTCGGGGATGCCGAACAGGATCACCGCCGGAACGCCCAGCTCGTACGCCTGCTGCGCCTCTTCAACGATGTACTCGATCGACTGCTGATAGATGCCCGGCATGGAAGAGATCTCTTTCTTGATCCCTTTCCCGAAGGCGGAAAACATAGGGTAGATCAGGTCGTGCGTGGAGAGCGAGGTCTCCCGAACCATGTTCCTGAAGATCTCTTTACCACGAAGCCGTCTCGCTCTGTACACAGGGTAGAACATTGCTTTCTCCTTTCAGTGGGGTATCTGTAAGACCCGCCTGGACCGACTACTGCTGGTTCAATAAAGCTCGTATGGAAATGACTGATTGTACTCCATTAGGCGGTGACTGTGCCAGTACACAATGACAGTGAGGGGGGACTGGCTCCGTCAGGTGCCTTTCCCTTTACCAGGAAAACTTCACCAACTCCGCCGCCAAAGCGTCCAGGGTGTACTCCGCCGGCTCCATGTGTACCTCAAGCCCCAGCTCTCTGCAGGTCTTCGAGGTGACCGGACCGATGGAGGCGACCTTCACCCCCTGCATGAGGTGCAGGAAACGGTTCTCGCCCAGGATGCTCGCGAGGTTCTGCACCGTGGACGACGAGGTGAAGGTGACGCACGCGACCTGCCCTTCCTCGAGTGCGGCGAGCGACTCTTCCGGGATCCGGTCCGGTGTGCGGTTCAGGTAGGCGACCGGCGCCATTACCTGCGCCCCCATCCGGGTCAATTCCTCAGGTATCACCTCGCGTGCCCGATCTCCCTTGGGGAAGAGCACCCACTGGCCGGCGATGTCCAGCTTGGCAAACTCGGCCACCACCCCTTCCGCCTTGTAGTCGGCGGGTACCAGGTCGGGCTTGATCCCGTAGGGCTCGAGCGCGGCAGCGGTCTTGGGACCAACGGCGCAGACCCTGCTGCGACCCAGGGCGCGGGTGTCGAGCCCCAGCTGGTGCAGCCTGCCGAAGAAGTACTTCACCGCGTTGTACGAGGTGAAGACGATCCACTCGAAGCTGTTCAGCCCGGCGAGCGCCTCGTCGAGTTCGGCATAGCTCAACGGCTCGTCGATCTCGATGGTGGGGCAGGTATAAACCCGGGCGCCCAGGCGCTCGAGCTTTCCGGAGAACTCACCGGCCTGGTCGGCGCCGCGGGTGACCATGACCGAACGGCCGAAGAGCGGGCGGTTGTCGAACCAGCGCAGCTGCTCCCTGAGGTTTACCACCTCGCCTACCACGGTGATGGCCGGTGCCTTGAACCCTTTGGCCTGCGCCTTCTGGGCGATGTCGGCAAGCGTGCCGGTGAGGACTTCCTGCTCGGGCCTGGTTCCCCAGCGGATCAGGGCCACCGGGGTTTCGGGAGCCCGGCCGTTGGCCATCAGGTTCTGGCAGATGCTGGGAAGGTTGCGGATCCCCATGTAGAAGACCACCGTTCCACTCCCCAGCGAGAGCCCTTCCCAGTCCACCTCGGAGCTCGCCTTGCCGGGAGATTCGTGACCGGTCACGAAGGCGACCGACGTGGTCACCGCGCGGTGGGTGAGCGGGATGCCGGCGTAGCAGGTAGCTCCCACCCCCGCCGTGATCCCCGGCACGACCTCATAGCCGATACCGGCGGCCACCAGCGCCTCGCACTCCTCGCCGCCCCGGCCGAAGATGAAGGAGTCCCCCCCCTTCAGGCGCGCCACGACCTTCCCCTGCAGCGCCTTCTCGACCAACAGATCATTGATCTGGCTCTGGGCCCGGTTGTGCTCGCCACCGACCTTGCCGGCGTAGATGAGCTCGGCGTCCTTGGGCGCCAGGCGCAGCAGCTCGCCGTTGGCCAGGTAATCGTAGAGGACGACTTCCGCCTTGCCGAGACACTCGCGCCCCTTCACCGTGATGAGGCCGGGATCGCCCGGGCCGGCACCGATCAGGTAGACGTATCCTTTTTTAGAACCTGCCATTGCCATCCTGTTTCAGAGCAAAACAGCAAAAGGCTAAGGGGTTAGCCGTTAGCCTCTTGCTGTTACAAGTCAAAAGCTTTAACCACAGAGGGGCACGGAGGAACACAGGGGAACACCAAAACCGGTAAACGCGTTTCGTTATTTCCCTTGTTTTTTCCTCTGTGCGACTCTGTGGTGAGGCTTGTCGTTAAACCGGGATTTCCTTCTCGCGGGAAACCTCGCGCTGGTATACCTCGGCGAGGATGGCGTGGCCGCCTTCCGCAAGGAGCTGCTCGGCGAGTTTCACGCCCAGTTTCTCGCAATCAACGGCCGGGCCGCTGACGGTCCCTTTCACGGAGACCTTGCCGTCCACCGAGGCGATGAAGCCGGTCAGTTTCAGCTCGTCGCCGGCAACCTCGCCGAAAGCGGCGATGGGTACCTGGCAGCCACCCTCGCAGCGCCAGAGCAGCGCGCGCTCGGCGCGTACGGCGTGTGCGGTGTCCGGATGGTTGAAGAAGGCGATCGCCTCTTTCACCGCTTCGTTGGAGAGGTTGCACTCGATCCCCAGTGCGCCCTGGCCGATGGCCGGCAGCGACAGGTCGGTGTCGAGGTACTCGGTCACCTGGTCGGCAAAGCCCAGGCGCTTGAGGCCGGCAGCGGCCAGGATGACGGCATCCAGCCCTTCCGTCTCGAGCTTTTTCATCCTGGTTTCCACGTTGCCGCGGATGATCACCATCTCGAGGTCCGGGCGCACTTTCAGGAGCTGGGCCTGGCGGCGCAGTGCCGAGGTGCCGATCTTGGCGCCCTGGGGCAGGTCGGCGAACTTCACGCCGTTGGAGATCACGGCATCGCGCGGATCTTCGCGCTCGGTGATGCAGTAAAGGCCAAGCCCTTCCGGAAATTCGGTCGGGACGTCCTTCATGCTGTGCACCGCGATGTCGATTTCGCCGCGCAGCATCGCCTCTTCGATCTCCTTCACGAAGAGCCCTTTGCCACCCACCTGGGCCAGCGGCACGTCGAGGATCTTGTCGCCGATGGTCTTGATCTTGGTGAGGGTTACGGTCATATCCGGGTAACGCTTCTCAAGCTCGGACTTCACCCAGTTTGCCTGCCAAAGCGCGAGCTGGCTCGCGCGGGTTCCAATTCTCAGCTCTTTAAGCGCCATCGGTGATTCTCCTTTATCTTTGGTGATGCGGTTGTTTTTTTGCTCGGTAAAGGACCTGAGGGGCACAGGGAACCTCGAGGACCTAAGGGAAAACTCCGGACTACCTGAACTCGACGGACCTAGTCCTCGAGGTCGACCATGACCTCCTGGGGGGTGGCGGCGTCGCCCAGGTCGAAGAGGTTGCGCAGGGCGTCGACGTACAGGTCGTTGCGGTTGCCGGGATCGGTCCTTTTCAGGACGCTGGTCGGCTGGTGCAGCAGCTTGTTCATGTAGGCGTTCATCAGCGCGTCGAGCTTCTTCTCGGCACCCGGCGGCAGATCCTTCCAGTTGGAGAGGGTCTTGGCCAGCTCGGCCTTCCTGAGCTCGTCGAAACGGTTCCTGAGCGCCACGATGGTCGGGGTAACCTCCAGCGAAGAGAGCCACTTGAAGAACTGCCCGATCTCCTGCTCGACGATCGCCTCGGCCTTGGCCGCCTCGACTTTGCGCTGCTCGAGGTTGGTAGCCACTACGCCGTTCAGGTCGTCGACGGTGTACAGGTAGGCGTTCTCGACGTTGTTCACCTTGGGATCGATGTCGCGCGGCACCGCGATGTCGATGAAGAACATCGGCTTCATCTTGCGGCGGCGGAGCACCTCCTCGACATCCTTCTCGTGGATGATGAAGTGCGGAGCACCGGTCGAGGAGAGGATGATGTCGGCCTTGGGGAGGTGGTCGAAGAGATCGTCAAAGCGCACGGCCTTCGCCGAGAACTCCTCGGCCAGCTTCTCGGCGCGCTCGAAGGTACGGTTGGTCACCATCACGCCGCGCACGCCGGTGTTGATGAAGTGCTTGGCGGCAAGTTCGCACATCTCGCCGGCACCGATCAAGAGGACCGTCTTGTCGGAGAGCTCGCCGAAGATCTTCTTGGCAAGTTCCACCGCGGCAAAGGCGACCGAAACCGCCGAGGAGGCGATCTTCGTCTCGGTGCGCACACGCTTGGCAACCGAGAAGGCCTTGTGCAGGAACCGGTTCAGGATGATCCCGGAGCTCTTGTACTCGGCGGCGTAGCCGTAAGAGGTCTTGATCTGCCCCAGGATCTGCGGCTCGCCCACCACCATCGAGTCGAGGCTCGAGGCGACGCGGAAGACGTGACGGGTGGCGTCCTCGCCGTGATAGCTGTAGAGGTGGCTCTCCAGCATCTCGAGCGGCACGTTGTGATAATCGGCCAGAAAGCGCTTGAGCCTCGCCATGCCGCCCGCGACGTCACGCGTGGTGGCGTAAATCTCCACCCGGTTGCAGGTGGAGACGATCACCGCCTCGGTGATGTCCGGAAGCGCCACCACCGCCTGGAGCGGCTTCTCCATCTGGGTAGGCGAGAAAGCAACCTTTTCCCGGACTTCTACGGCGGCGGTTTTATGCGAGAGCCCTACCACGATAATGTTCATAAACGTCCTGCCCCTTCTAGAGAATTGCAACCGAGCGCGGCTGCCGCGTCATCTGTCGCAACTCTATTTGTAACTGTGCAGCCCCCCAAGGAAGAGGTTGACGCCGAGGAAGGTGAAAATGACGATGAGGAAACCGACGATGGAGAGCATGGCCGCTTTCCGGCCGCGCCAGCCGGTAGTCAGCCTGCCGTGCAGGAGTGCCGCGTAGATGAACCAGGTGATGAGCGACCAGGTCTCTTTGGGGTCCCAGCTCCAGTAGGTGCCCCAGGCGGTTTCCGCCCAGATGGCGCCGGAGATGATGGCAAAGGTCAGCAGCGGGAAACCGAAGGTGAGGCAACGGTAGCTGATGGCATCCAGGAGATCCAGGGGGGGGAGCTTCTGGAACAGGGGGCCCAGGCGGCGTTTCTTCAGGAAGTGGCTCTGGATCAGGTACATGATGCTGACGCCGAAGGAGATGGCGAAAGCGGCGTAGCCCAGGAAGGCGACCACGGTGTGCACCGTGAGCCACTTGCTCTTGAGCGCCGGGTTCAACGGGGCAACGATACCGGAGAAGGTCGCCGCGATGGCCAGGATCAAAAGCGCGAGCGGCGTCACGAAAGAACCCAGGATGTAGGCCTTGTAGCGGTACTCGCAGAAAAGGTAGATGCCGACCGTCGCCAGGCTGAAGAACGAGAGGGATTCGTGCAGGTTGGTGATCGGGGTGTGTCCCGCCTCGAAGTAGCGGTCCACCGTGTAGGCAATGTGCACCAGGAAGCCGGCGCCGAGGACCAGCTGTGCCGTGCGTCCTACTTTCGGCTCCGTTCTCACCAGGCAGCTCAGGTAGAGGATCGTCGCTATTGCATAGATGACCAGGGTACTGTTGAAAAGCAAGGCATTCATGACGGATCCTTTTTAATCGCCCCCTCCGGCCCCGGTTCGGCCCCGGATTCGGAGAGTTTCAGGAGTATCTGGTCCAGGACTTCCAGCTGGCCATTTTTGACGAGCTGATGAAGATCGAGGGCTTCCAGCACGGCAAAAACCCGCTCATTGTATGCGGTCCCCCCCTTTTCAGTCAACAGCTTTTCACGGGCCCGACCTAAAAGCATCACTGACTTAGCGTATTCATCATCAAAGAGTGGTTCAAGTTCCTCGATGATACGCCGTGACAGTCCAGGGCTTGCTCCTGAGGTTGAGGCAGTGATCAGGAGTTCACCGCGACTGAGTACGGCAGGGGTGGTGAAGTCTCCGGACCGGGGATCCGCCACCAGGTCCACCAGTACCCCCCGGGCGCGCGCCTCCTCGGCGACCGCCCGGTTCACCTCGGGAGCGTCGGTGGCGGCAAAGGCAAGGAGCGCTCCGGCCAGGTCACCCGGCTGGTAGCTGCGCGGCAGGTGCACGAGACTCCCCTGCGCGGCAAGTTCCGCCAGGCGCGGAGCAAGACCCGGCGCAACCACGGTCACCTTGGCGCCGGCAGCAAGAAGACGCACCGCCTTGCGGGCCGCCACGGCGCCGCCGCCGATGATCACCACCACCCTATCTTTGACGTCCAGGTTTATGGGATAATAGCGCAAGGAGAACTCCGTTAATGAATTAAAGAGGTGCGCCGAACAGGCGCCACTATCGCGCAGTGAGCGCCTCAAGTCAACAGGGAAGCGGCTCCGCGCGGTAGCCAATTACCCCTTGCTTTTTTTACTCGCTCATTTATAGTTGTACTCACTTTTTTTATTAAGGAGAGGGTTCAATGGCCAGTGAAAACGTATGCACATTCACAGACGACAACTTTGAAAAAGAAGTGCTCCAGTCGGACATTCCGGTCCTGGTCGATTTCTGGGCTACCTGGTGCGCTCCCTGCAAAGCCATCGCTCCACTCATCGATAGCATTGCCTCTGAGTACGAAGGCCGTGTGAAAGTAGGCAAGGTCAACGTCGACGACAACCCCGCCACCCCCGGCAAGTACGGCGTGCGCGGCATTCCGACCGTGATTCTGCTGAAAGACGGCAAGGTGCTGGACCAGGTGGTCGGCGCAATTCCGAAGACTCAGCTGGAGGCTTTGATCAAGAAGGCGCTTTAACATGAAGAGGTTGATCCCGTTGCACAGGTTTGTGCTGAGAGTACTCCCGCTTGCGGTTGCCGGCCTGCTTCTTTCGACGCAGCCGGCAGCCGCCATCCTGCAAAAGGGTGACAAAGCCCCCGCCATCAAGTTGACCACGACATCCGGCCAGCCGGTAACGCTCAACAATTACAGAGGCTACGTCTTAGTGATGGACTTCTTCGCCACGTGGTGCATCCCGTGCAAAGAATCGATCCCGCACTTGAACGCGCTGAACAAGAAGTTCGGCAAGCAGGGCCTGCAGATCCTGGGAGTCAGCGTGGATGAAGGTGCCGAGCGCGACGTCAAGACCTTCATCGCCGACCGCAAGATCAGCTACCCGGTAGCTATCGCAGGCGAAGACCTGCAGACCGAGTACGGCCTGCGCTCCATCCCGACGGTGTACCTGATCAACAAGAAAGGGATGGTGGCGGAAAAATTCCAGGGGTACTCGGACCAAACGGGCCACGCCATGGAAGAAGCGATCAAGAGGCTCTTGGCCGAATAAAGGTTTGGAGCTGAACAGACACTAACTACGAAAAAAGGAGCGACTCAGGTCGCTCCTTTTTTTGTGCACGGTTAAGACAAAGCAGAGAGTTGCCCCGCCTACTCCCCCTCGGGCTCCGGGAGGTAGGGCTCGCCGCCGCCTTGAGCCTGCTGTTTTTTGATGGCGCTTTCCACCGCGTCTCCCACCACCTTTTCCAGATTCTCTTCCCAGGAAGGACGCTGCGGTTTCGGATAACCCGCGAGGTGCCTCAACTCGTAGTGCAGGTGCGGACCGGTGGAGCGGCCGGTACTTCCCGACAAGGCCAGTACGGTGTTGCTGTCGACCTTGTCCCCCACCTTCACCAAGACCTTCGAGTTGTGGCCGTAGATGGTGACGTAGCCGTTGCCATGGTCCACCGCCACCATCTCGCCGTAACCGCGGTAGGTGCCGGCGTAGTACACGGTGCCGGCCTCGACGGCATAGACCTTGGTACCCAGCGGGACGGCGATGTCGTACCCGTTGTGGTAAACCATGCGCCCGCTGCCAAAGGGGTCGGGACGCCAGCCGACGCCGGAGGTGACCACCCCGCCGTCCACCGGAGACGTGCGGCTGGCCAGCGCTACCTGCGGCTGGGTCAAAAGCAGAGCCAGGCCACACAGCGCAAACCGCGCCGCAAGCCGGCTCCCCTTCCCTGCCACCCCACTCCCGGAGATCACTCTCCCCCCTCCACGCCGTCTCCACAACATCCAGCCGACACCGAAGCAACTCCCGCACTCTCGCCGTACTGTTCGGCGTGGTAGGAACTGCGCACGTAGGGCCCGCTTTCCACGTGGGCGAACCCCATGGCAAGCGCCCGCAGCCGGTAGGCCTCGAAGAGTTCGGGCTCCACGAAACGCTCGACCTTCTGGTGCAGCTTGCTGGGTGCGAGGTACTGGCCGAGGCTTAAGTACGAGCAGCCGGTGGCCAGCAGGTCTTCGAGCACCTCGAAGATCTCGTTCTCCTCCTCGCCCAGTCCCAGCATGAGCCCCGACTTGGTCTTAAGCTCCGGGTTGAGCCGGTGCGCCCGGGCAAGAAGTTCCAGCGAGCGCTGGTAATCGGCGCCGGAGCGGATGGCGTAGAGCCTGGGAACTGTCTCCAGGTTGTGCCCCAGGATGTCGGGCGCGCTGGCAATCACGGTCGCCAGGGGCGCCTCCGCGCCGCGAAAATCGGGGATGAGCAGCTCGGCCTTGGTCCCCGGCGAGGCCTTCCGGATGCAGGCAACCGTCTCGGCGAAGGCCGCCGCGCCGCCGTCCGGCAAGTCGTCGCGGGTTGGGCTGGTGATCACCACGTGGGTGAGGCCAAGCCGTCGCACCGCTTCCGCCACGCTGGCCGGTTCACCGGGGTCGAGTGGCAGCGGGGTCTCTTTGGTCACCGAGCAGAACGCGCACAGGCGGGTGCAGATGCGCCCGAGAATGAGAAAGGTCGCCTGGTGCTTGCTGAAGCACTCGGTGATGTTCGGGCAGCGCGCCTGCTGGCACACGGTGTTCAGGCTCAGTTCCTTGAGCAGCCCCTCCATGGCGCCGTGCGCCGAAGGGGTGATCTTTTTCTGCAGCCATTCTGGTTTGCGGGTCATTTGCATGAAGTTACCTTGCGTTATCTGGCGAGAAGCTGCGGCGCGGGAAAGTAGCCGGCGCTACGGTTTGCCCAGGTTCCAATCCGGGTTGCGGTACTTTGTCTGTTCGAGCTCCGCCATGAGGGCGCGTTCTGCGTCGGTCAACGTCGAGGGGTGCAGGACCACCCCCAGGCGCTCCTGAAATGCCTCGACGAGCAGCGCCTTCAGGGCTCCGGTCTCGGGGACAAGCCCCAGTTCCGCGAGGCTTACCGCGTCGGTCTGACCGGAAGCCGGGTCGGCCAGGTAGCGCTGCCCGTCCCGCACCCGGTTTTTAAGCGGGATCGAACCGTGCTGCAGGATAGCCCCGCGCAGCCGGCGCTGAGCGTTGCCGCCGATCTTACGCCCGCGCACCAGGACGTCGAAATCCTCCTTCCCGGCGAAGCAGAAGGCGGTGCGCTGCCCCAGGACGGCTCCCGCCGGGCTCACATCGGTGGCGAAGGCGGCATCCAGACCGAGCTTCTGGTAGGTCCCCAGCAAAAAGGCGCACAACCTGCGGAAGCCTTCCTTCACCCCCGCGGCGTCTCCCACCTGCTCGGGCGAACAGACGAGGCTGTAGGTAAGCTCGTCGGCGTGAAAGATGATCCCGCCGCCGGTCATGCGACGCACCACCGGGACCCCGTCCGCCGCACAGAGCGCGAGATCGAGTGCCGCCGTGGCATCCTGGTAGCGCCCCACCGACAAGGCCGGGGGTTCCCAGCCGTAGAGTCTGAGTACCGGCAGCGAGGTCTGCGGATCGAAGCACCCCAGGAGTGCCTCGTCGAGGGCCATGTTGGCTGGCCCATCGAGGGGGCCTTCATCTATCAAGCGCCACAGCGGCGCAGGGTGCGACATGTGCGGTAATCCTCCAGGGGAAGCTTCAAGTTCTCATTGATACCATAGGCCCACCGTTCACTTAAAGGCTTTTCGGCATTTTGGGACTGGTACTACAAGGGAATCCAGGGCACCCCGGCACCGAGGGGCGGAACGATTCTAGCGCCGGAATCTGGCAACGAGGAGGATTGCGCAGCGTACGGTGGCACAAGCGCCGCCCCAACGCAAAAGCTCCGGAAGGAGTGTACCCTCCGGAGCTCTGGTTTGCTGGAATCCTGCCGGCTACCCTTCGCAGCAGACCTGCTGGGCGCGTGCCGCGCGGGTCTCGTCGAGGCGGCCGACCGGCATGGTCTCGGGCGCCTGGTGCAGGGCGTCCGGGTTCTCCCGGGTCAGGCGCGCCGCCTCGAGCATCACCTCGATGAAGGCGTCCATGGTGGCCTTGCTCTCGGTCTCGGTCGGCTCGATCATGATCGCCTCCTTGACGTTGAGCGGGAAGTACACGGTGGGGGGATGGAAGCCGCGGTCGATGAGGTACTTGGCGATGTCGAGGGCGTGCACCCCGTCCTTTAACTGGCGAGCCGCCGAGAAGACGCACTCGTGCATGCAGGTCATGTCGAAGGGGAGCTCGTACTCGTCCTTCAGCCGCGCCATCATGTAGTTCGCGTTCAAGACCGCCTGCTCGCTCACCTCGATGAGCCCCTCGCCCCCCAAAAGGGTGATGTAGCCGTAGGCACGCACCATGATGCCGAAGTTACCGAAGAAGTCGGAGACCCGCCCGATCCCTTCCGGGTGCGCCTCGACTCCGAAGCTGCCATCGGCGTTCTTCACCACCCGCGGCGTCGGGAGGTAGGGGATCAGCCCCTTCTTGACGCCGACCGGGCCGCTCCCCGGGCCGCCGCCACCGTGCGGGGTGCCGAAGGTCTTGTGCAGGTTCACGTGGATCACGTCGAAGCCGACGTCGCCCGGCCGCACCTTCCCCAGGATGGCGTTCAGGTTGGCGCCGTCGTAGTAGGTGAGCGCGCCGGCCTGGTGGGCGATCTCGCAGATCTCCGCGATGTGCGGGTTGAAGATCCCCAGGGTGTTGGGGCAGGTCATCATCACCGCCGCCACCTCGTTGTTCATCGCGGCCCGGTAGGCGTCGAGGTCCATGTCGCCGTAGGGGGCGGTCGGGATGGTGATGATCTCGTACCCCGCCATGGCGGCACTCGCCGGGTTGGTACCGTGCGAGGAGTCGGGAACGATGACGTACTTGCGCTTCTCGCCGCGCGCCTTGTGGTAGGCGGCGATCACCATGATGCCGGTCATCTCGCCGTGGGCGCCGGCCAGGGGCTGGGTGGTCACCTCATCCATGCCGGTGATCTCGGCCAACTGCTGCTCGAGGGCGTGGACCAGCGACAGCGGCCCCTGCACGTATTTCTCGCCACCGGGCAAAAGCGCCAGCATCGGGTGGCAGTCGACGAAGAGCGCACCGGCCTGTTCCATCACCTTGGCGTTGTACTTCATGGTGCAGGAACCCAGAGGATAGAAGTTGGTGTCCACCGAGAAGTTGCGCCGGGAGAGGTTGGTGTAGTGACGCACCAGGTCGAGCTCGCTCACCTCGGGAAAACCGGCGGCCTCCGTGCGGCGCAGCGCCTCGGGAAGCGGCGCGGCCTTGGGGACGTCGGAAAGCGGGATCCGGACCCCGCTGCGGCCGGCCACCGACTTTTCGTAGATCAGTTCCATAACGCCTCCTCGAGTCGTGCCGCCAGTGCGTCGATTTCCGCCTTGGTCCGTTTCTCGGTGACCGTCACCACCAGCTCGTCCTCGCGCCCCGGGTAGTAGCCGGCAACCGGAACGCCCGCGGCAACCCCTCTATCGAGCAGGCGGGCAACCACCTCGGCGGCCGGCTTGGGGAGCTTCAGGGTGAACTCGTTGAAGGTGGGGGCTGCGTTTGCGAGGCTCACCCCCTTGAGCGCGCCCAGCACCGATTTGGCGTACTCCGCCTTGTCGTAGTTGAGCAGGGCCAGATCCGCAAACCCCTTCTTGCCGAGGGAGGCCACGAAGATCAGGCCGCGCAGGGCGCACAGGCTCTGGTTGGAGCAGATGTTGGAGGTCGCCTTGTGGCGCTTTATGTGCTGCTCGCGCGCCTGCAGGGTGAGCACGTAGCCGCGCCGCCCCTGGGCGTCCACCGTCTCGCCCACGATGCGGCCCGGGAGGTTGCGGATGAAGCGCTTGCGGGTGGCGATGAAGCCGAAGTAGGGACCGCCGAAGGAGAGCGGGTTCCCCAGGCTCTGCCCCTCGCCTACCGCGATGTCCGCCCCCATCTCGCCGGGGCTCTTCAAGAGCCCCATCGCTATCGGGTAGCAGGAGACGATGAGCAGTGCGCCCTGTTCGTGGGCCTTTTTCGCGAGTTCGGTGAGATCGGCGACGCTGCCGAAGAAGTTCGGGTGCTGCACGATGACCGCGGCGGTCTCTTCGGTGATGGAGTTCATGAGCCCGGCGAGATCCACCTCGCACCCCGCGGGGGGGAGCTGGCAGACGCCGGCCTCGAGGCTCGCCAGGTACCCGCAGACCACCTCGCGGTGCAGCGGGTTGACCGAGCCGTCCAGCACCACGGCGTGGCGCCCCGTGATACGCAGCGCCATGAGCGCCGCCTCGGCAAGCGCGGTGCCGCCGTCGTAGAGCGAGGCGTTGGAAGCCTCCATCCCGGTGAGCCGGCAGATCGCGCTCTGGTACTCGTAGAGCGCCTGCAGGGTCCCCTGGGCACACTCGGGCTGGTACGGGGTGTAGGCGGTGTAGAACTCGGCGCGCCCGGAGAGGTGATCCACCGCCGCCGGAATGATGTGGTCGTAGATGCCGCCGCCGATGAAGGGAACGATCTCCGTCCCGCCCTGGCGCGCCTTCTCGCGCATGAGCGCCATGAGCTCGAACTCGGATACCCCCGCGGGGAGGTTGAAGGACTTGGCCCTCAGCTCCTCAGGGATCGGCGCGAAGAGGTCAGCGACCCCGGAGGCGCCGATGACGGCGAGCATGTCCCGGATCTCCTCCGGGGTATTCGGGCAGTATCCCATTACTCGAGTCCTTTAAGGTATTCGGCGTAGGCGGCGGCGTCCATGAGGGCACTCACGTCTGCAGCATTGGCGACCTCGAGCCGGCAGATCCACCCCTCCTCCTCGGCGCTCTCGTTGACCAGTTCCGGAGCGTCCTCCAGCTTGTCGTTCACCGCCACGACCTTGCCCGACACCGGTGCGTAGATGTCGCTGGCGGCCTTCACCGACTCGATCCCCGCCAGGGTGTCGAACTGTTTCAAGGTCTTGCCGACCTGCGGCAGCTCGACAAAGGTAATGTCGCCGAGTTCGTGGGCTGCGTGCGCGCTGATGCCGACGGTTGCCTGGCTGCCGTCGATCTTGACCCACTCGTGCTCTTTGCTGAAATACATGGACATGGTGAACCTCCGGTTGAGTATGGTTAAGTGCCGATCACGATTTCAAAATGAGAAGAGCTAGGCGCGCAGCGAGCCGCCGGTGTAGAAGGGAAGCTCGACCACCTCGGCTTCCATCTCGACGCGCTCATGCCGGATGGAGAGCTTGGTGCCGAGAGCGGAGGCGTCCGGCGTCACGAAGCCCAGGCCGATGCCGCAGCCGAGCATGGGGGAGAAGGCGCCGCTGGTGACGGTGCCGACCGCTGCCCCCTCGCGCCAGATCTCGTAGTGGTGCCGGGGCGAGCGGCGCGAGGTGACCTTGAAGGCCACCTTGACCCGCTCGGGGCCCCGCTGCTGTTCCTCGACCAGGGCGTTTTTCCCCACGAACTCCTTGTCGAGGTTCACGAAGTTGCGCAGTCCGGCGGCTACCGGTGTGGTGTTTTCGTCGAGGTCGTTGCCGTACAGCGAGTAGCCTACCTCCAGGCGCAGCAGGTCGCGGGCCCCCAGGCCGGCAGGCGCTACCCGCGGGTCCTTGAGCAGCTGTTCCCAGAGCTCCACCGCCTTGTGTGCCGGGATGAAGATCTCGTAGCCGAGTTCGCCGGTGTAGCCGGTCCGGCTCACCAGGGCCTCGACGCCCAGGATAGTGGTCTTGATGAATTTGAAGAAGGGGATGCTGCCGATTTCCGGCCCGAAGAGCTCGACCAGCACCTCGCGGGAAAGCGGGCCCTGCAGGTCGAGTTTCCCGGTACGCTGGGAGATGTCGGTCAGGTTGGCCCCCTCTTTGAGGCGGGAGCGGATCACGGCGAAGTCGTTGTCGATGGTGGCGGCGTTCACCACGATCATCACCTGGTCCTGGGCAAGGCGGAACACGATGAGGTCGTCGATCACCCCGCCGCGCTCGTTGAGCAGGAAGCCGTAGCGAGAGCGCCCGACCGGGATGTTCTGCACCGAGAAGGTGAAGACGTCGTCCAGGCCGTCGGCGACGATATCACCCTGAAACAGGAACTCACCCATGTGGCAGATGTCGAAGAGTGCCGCCTTTTCCCGGCACCACTTGTGCTCGGCGATGATGCCGGCATACTGGATAGGCATCAGCCAGCCACCGAAGGGTGCCATGAGTGCCTTGAGTCCCTCGTGATGCTCGCGCAGCGGAGTTGCTTTGAGATCTTCCATGGGTGGATTCTCCTCTTTGCAGGTTGGCCGCAAATTTAAGAAAAATATCCCTCTTTGTAAACAATATTCTTCCGACCATCCAACGTAGTCGGATCCCCTACGGCCCGCCTTTAACCTTGCCAAATTCCGCCATATGTCTATAATCTGGAATTCGACCGGAGGAAGACATGGATACCAACAGCCTCGCCGAAAAAGCGACCGAGAAACTCTCGCCGTTTGAGACGGGACACGTCGTACAGTTTGTTAAAGGACTCACCGTCAAGAGCGCCCTAGGCAATCCCTGGATCGTTGGCGCGTTCCTGATCATACTCTTTTATGCCGTGGTGGTACGTTCCAAGTTCGTGCTCTGCGCGCTGTTCACCGCCATCTCATTGTTGTTATTGGTGCACTACACCATGCCGACCGAAAGTGACTCGCTCGCCCTTTCCAGCACCCTCCCCTTCGCCTTCGGCGGGATCGCCATCGGCGGATTCATCATCTACCTGTACTTCATCAAGACGGAGTAACTCTTTTGCGCAAAGTAGGTTTCACCTCCACCATCCCGCTGGAAGTAGTCGTCGCAGCGGGAGCGGTCCCCGTTGATCTCAACAACGTCTTCATCACCAATCCCGAGAGCTATTCCCTCATCGAAGATGCCGAACTCGCCGGTTTTCCGCGTAACGTCTGCGGCTGGATCAAGGGGATCTACGGAGCCGTTGTGTCCAGTGGACTCACCGAGATGATCGCGGTCACCGAGGGGGACTGCAGTTACACCAAGGCGCTCATGGAGGTCTTGTCGCTGCAGGGGGTGAAGGTCTATCCCTTTGCCTACCCGACCAGCCGCAGCGCGGATCTGCTCAAGGTCGAGATCGAGACCCTGATGGGGCATCTCGGCGTCGACTGGGAGGCGGTGCAGGCGGCCAAGGAGCGTCTGGACCGGATCAGGGTCAAGGTGCGCGAGATCGATCGGCTCACCTGGCAGGAAGACAAGGTCACCGGCGAGGAGAACCACTACTTCCAGGTCTGCACCTCGGACATGAACGGGGATCCCGACACATTCGAGGCCGAGGTCGATGCCCTCTTGGCCGAAGCCGTGCACCGCCCGGCGCGCCGGGACCGGATCCGACTGGCCTACCTGGGAGTCCCGCCCATATTGAGCGGGCTCTACGATTTCCTGGAGAGCCAGGGGGCGCGGGTCGTCTTCAACGAGACCCAGCGGCAGTTCGCCATGCCCTACGGTTTGCCGGACCTGGTCGAGCAGTACCGGGCCTACACCTATCCCTACGACATCTTCCACCGGCTCGAGGACATCGTGCGCGAGCTGAAGGCGCGCCGGGTGGACGGCGTTATCCACTACGTGCAGTCCTTCTGCTTCCGGCAGATCGAGGACATGGTGTTGAGAAAGAGCATCGACCTCCCCATCCTGACCCTGGAAGGGGATAAACCGAGCAGCGTCGACGCACGCACCAAGATCCGCGTGGAAGGCTTCCTGGAACTGCTGGACGACCGGCAGGGATAAAGGGGATAAAACCTTAAACCGAAAACCAACAGGGATGAATGGGATACATGGGATAAAGGCTTTTGGATAACAGGGATGAATTTGATACATGAGATAAAGGCTTTTAGGTAACAGGGATGAATGGGATGAAAGGGATAAAGGCCTTAAGGTAAAAGCCTCAAGCTTTGAGTTTTAAAACTAGAGCCTTAAAGCTTAAAGCCTGTCATTTTTCAAGCTTTTGAAGTTAATCCCCTTCATCCCATTAATCCCTGTTGGTTATGGGTTTTATCCCTTGCATCCCATTCATCAAAGAGGACCATCTGTGTCAGAAATTTATCGTATAGGTATCGACCTCGGCAGCAGGAAGGCGAAGTTCGCCCTGTTGCGCGACGGCGCGATCGTGAGACTCGCCGACCTGGACACCATCGCCTTCTACAAGAAGTACGGCAGCATCGTGAACGAAGAGCTCTGCCTGGACCTTGCCGCCAGCGGCATCTTCACCCCCGACGAACTCGCCAACGCCAGCATCACGGTCACCGGCTACGGCCGCAACACCATCAACCTGCACGGCGCCAAGGTCATCTCGGAGATCAAGGCTCACGTCGCCGGCGCCCGCGCCCAGACCGGCCTCGCCGACTTCACGCTCCTCGACATGGGTGGGCAGGACACCAAGGTGGCCCAGGTGGTCTCCGGCCGGCTCAACGACTTCGTCATGAACGACAAGTGCGCCGCCTCGAGCGGACGCTACCTGGAAAACATGGCCGCGGTCCTCGAGGTCTCCCTGGAGGAACTCTCCTCGCACGCCGAAGGCCCCATCGCACTGGACGCCACCTGCGGCATCTTCGGCGAGAGCGAACTGATCGGCCAGATCCTGCGCGGCCACCCGGTCTCCCAACTCTGCGCCGGGGTCAACCTCACCCTGGTGAAACGGGTGCTCCCCATGCTGAAACGCTTCCCCTCTAAAACGCTGGTGATCACCGGCGGCGTCGCCCTCAACGGCGCGATGATCTCCCTGCTCCGGGAAAAATGCCCCATGGAGCTCGTTATCCCGACGTACCCGCAGCACAACGGCGCTATCGGCTGCGCCTCGCTCTGACCACATTTTCCTTGAATTTTCGCCGCCGGCCGTTTACCTTCACCGGCAGTCTTAAGTATCCGGAGGGATTTGATGAAAATTAGCAAGAATGATTGGTATTTCATCGCCGTCATCGTCGCCGTGCTGGGCATCTTCTACGCCATCTCCGGCGAAGAGAAAACCAAGCGGGTGCCGCTGGACGACAAGCACCAGGCCGCTTACGAGCTGTTCAAGAAGACCCAGAGCAAGATGGAGGTCGACAAGACCTGCCCCGCCTGCCATTTCGAACCGGGCGGCGTGCCGTTCCCGGCCAAGCACCCGGTGAAGCCCAAGGACGGCCCGATGCGCTGCCTGTTCTGCCACAAGCTGAAGGCAAGTGCGGTCGGCAAGTAGACTCTCCGTCCCGTTGTTCCCGTTTCCCCGTAGCTGGCACTACCCGAGGTTCGTCCGGACGTGAACACGCTTAACTTAACCGGCGAATTGGAGCGGCTGATCAGGGACATCGTCCTTGGCTGCCCCGAGCTGAACCACATCCTCCCCGACCGGCTCCTGATCTGCGTTTCGAGCGGCCGCCCCAGCGCGGGCGGCAGCCTCGCCAAGATCCACCCGCTGCGCTTCGCGGGGGGAGAGAAGTCGATGACCACCCGGCGCGGCAGGCGCCGGGTGGTCTGCACCATGCCGACCATCATGCACCTGGGCGAGGAGATGCTCTATGTCATCTACTTCCTGGTCCCCCGCTTCCTCGAGCTTCCCCTCCGGGAAAAGCTGATCACCATCTTCCACGAGCTCTACCACATCTCGCCCGACTTCGACGGCGACATCCGCCGCTTCCCGGGGCGCAACTACGCCCACGGCTCGTCCACCAAGAGCTACAACCTCTACATGGGGAAGCTGGTCGACGCCTACCTGGCCCGGGGTGTCGACGAGGTGGCCTTGAAGTTTCTCGAGGGAAACCTGGCGAGCCTGCGCGAGCTGCACCGCGCCATCGTGGCACGCAGGCTCCCGGCCCCCCGCATCAGCATAAGCCCCGCCTGACCCGGTTTCCCATCCACTCCGGTTTCCACCAACGTTCTGCCCGAGGCACGAAAAAAGGAGGAAACCGTGGCTTCCTCCTTTTTTCCTGTTTTCCCCATGCTTCCCAAGCTGCCCGACGTCTGCCGGTCTACCCCTTCGCTACTTCTGGATCACGCAGTCGATCACCGCGTTGATGCGGCGGTTCTTGGCGCGCCCTTCCGGGGTGGCGTTGTAGGCGACGCGCCGGGTGGCCCCGTACCCCTTGGCGGCGAGACGGTTCTGCTCGATGCCGAACTCCTGCACCAGGTAGGCGACGACCGCTTGGGCCCGTTCCTGGGAGAGTTTCATATTCGTCTCGGGACTCCCCTCGATGTCGGTGTGCCCCTCGATGAGCGCGGTGGTGGTCGGGTAGCGCTTCATGAAGTCGGCCACCTTGGCGATCTCGGAGCGGTTCTGGGGCCTTATCTGTGCGCTGCCGCTGTCGAAGTCGAGCACGAGTCCCATGCAGATCCGCTCGGGGGGCTCGACCTTTGAGGCATCGAAGGCGCAGTCGATGACCGCTTCGACGCGACGGTTTTTCTGGCGCCCGGCGTCGGTCGCGTTGTCGGCCACGGGGCGGCTGAGCCCGTACCCCTTCGCGGTCAGCCGGGAGCGGTCGATGCCGTAGTTGTCCACTAGGTAGTTGACGACGGCCTCGGCGCGGCGCTGCGAGAGCTTCTGGTTGTAGTCGGCGTCACCCACGTTGTCCGTGTGCCCTTCGATGACTGCCGTGGTGTCCGGGTACTTCTTCATGAAGTCCCCGACGCGCGCGATCTCCTCGTGGTACTCGGGACGAATCAGGGCGCGGTCGATGTCGAACTCGCCGTGCAGCGTGACACAGTAGGTGAAGTGCCCGCGCTTCGGCTCGGTGGGGATTACCGCCGGCGGGACCTCTGCCGGAGCCGGGGCCGGCGGCTCGGACTGGGCCTGGGGCGGCGGGGTCGGCTGGGCCTGTGCCGCGGCCGCCGGCTTGACGCCGCCGAAGAGGAAGTCGAGCCCCACCGTGTACTGCAGGTCGTGGTAGCTGTGCTCGTTGTGTTTCTGGATCAGGTGCCGGACGTCGCCGCGCAGGGCCATCTTCTCGGTCAGGAAGAACTTCACCCCGCCGCCGTAGTTGAAGACGCCATGGGTCACCGACCCCTCGTAGGCGGAATAGCGGGTCTGACCGCCGTATCCGGCAGCCAGGTAGGGAACCAGCGGGCCGTCGGGCATGAAGTGGTACAGCATATCGAAGTGGTAGTCGTAGATGTTGTAGTCGATGTCGCTGTAGCGCCCCTCGGTCCGCGTGAAATCGAAGACCGCTTCGGCGCCGACATGCCTGGTGAAGTTGTAGCCGCCGCGCACCCCCCCAACCGGCCGTGTCTCCAGGTGTTCTCTACCGAGGAAGGAATAGCCGCCCACAAACGGTGAGACAGAGAAGCTCTCTGCCGTCACCCCCGCGTGCGCGACCGCCAGGGTTGCCAAAAGCAGGACGGGAACCAGGAAGGGGAGCAGGAACCGTTTCATCTTCAACCTCCTTTTAGGAAAGTCAGAGCCCTCGCCGAAACGGCGACCTCGGCAGCGGCAGCGCAGCGCGGGGACTACCGCTCCTTATGCCGACAGGATCCTAAGAAACAAAACATGTGAAGGCTATCATTATTTATCGAGCGTGCAAGAGCGCTGCAATATTTTCTAGTTGGAGGACCAGGCCCCAACTGTGGGGAGGGCTCAAATGAAACGGCTCCTCCCTTTTCAGGGTAGGAGCCGTTGGTAGGACGGGAACTGCCGGGGCTTACTGGCGGGGACGCACCTCGAAGTAGTCGACCACGAACTGGGCCACCTGGACCGGGTCGTTCAGGTCGAGCACCGGGACGTCGACCTCCAGCGGCTCGTCGCTTGCTATGGCGATGAGGGTGGCGTCGTGGTTCTCGCCGCGGCAGAGCAGGGTCTGGCTGCGCTCCTGGCGGTGCAGTTCGATCTTGGGCATGTTGCTCAGCTTGAACCCCTCGGTGAGCACGATGTCGACGTCACCGAAGTAGGTGGCGATCAGTTCCTCGATGGGGGGGGAAGCCTGGTGTTTCTTCACCACGGCAAGCTTCTCCGGCGAGGAGATCAGCATGGTGTCGGCCCCGGCCTGGGTGAGGCGGTGGCTGTCCTTTCCGGGATGATCGATGTCGAAGCGGTGCGCGTCGTGCTTGATCACCCCGACCCTCAGCCCCCGCTCCTTCAGGTTCACGATCACCTTCTCGAGCAAGGTGGTCTTGCCGGTTCCCGATTTTGCAACAAACGATACGGCCTTTATCTCCATGCAACTGCCTCCGTGTCTTTTTTGCCGGGTAGCTGACCGGCCCCGGTCCGGCTCCCGCGACCTGCCGGGATCCTGAACCGGCCCTGACTATAGCCGTCCCCGGTCCTCAAGTCAATCGGGTCACCGGCCGATAGGGTTCAGAACGCCGGGGTGCCGGGATCTTTGTGGAGGGGAAAAGCGAGCTGACGCCGCGCGTACGGCCGCTACGCGGCAGTTTGCCAGACGCGCTGCCGCCAAATTCCCCCTTCCGCAGCAAATAAATTGGCAACCCGGCCCGCTCCATCCACCGGGCAAAAATTGTTGTGGATCAAGTACTCCCGGAGCGGGCGCGGCTGGCACGATACCTGTAAAAGGTAGCCAAAGCCCGCCGTCGGATTACCTGCCTGCCGGCGCACGCCCCTACCCAGGGTAAATTCCAATCGAGGTAGCTGCACCATGGACCAGTTAACCTTCATATCCGCAACGCTGGGTCTCGCCCCCCCCTGGTTTGTCACCTCGGCAACCGTCTCCAAGGACGGCAGCCAATTCAACATCATCGTGGAATACGGCCGCCTGGCACCGATCAGTTGCCCGTGCTGCGGTGCGGAGGGGGAAGAACACCGCGTATTCGACAACGAGACCTGGTTCCACGCCGACTTCTTCAGCCACCCCACCTACCTGCACGCCCGGGTTCCGCACTTTTCCTGCTGCGACACCCAGGTCACCCGTCCCTGGTGCCGACCCGGTTCCCGGTTCACCGAGATAGCCATCAGCCGCGAAAAAAAAGAGGCGGCCTAAAATCGGCCACCTCGACTGCACTCCCTCCTGCTGATCACAACTGTATCGCTTTCTTTGGCTAGTAGATCACCCAATCGCTCTTCTTCACCAGCTTGGGCTGGGCCCCCTTCCCCACCGCCACGATGTAGCACCCCTTGGAGGCGTAGCGCTGCCCGGGACCGAAGCTGAGCACCGGGTAGCGCAGGGAGCTGTTCACCTGGTCCGGCGAGCAGTCCAAAAGGTCCAGGAAGAAGTCGCGGTAGTAGTCGGTACCCATGTCGATGAGTGCCACCGAGAGCATCCGGGTGATGAAGTAGCTCTGCGCCGAGGCGGCCAGGTCGGTGACCGGGAGCTTCTTGTTACCCAGCCAGCCGCGCACCAGTTGCCGGGTGTAATCGCCGTCGCCGGGAAGCCTTTTGGGCCAGGTCAAGAAGCTGAAGTCGCGCAGCGGCTCGGGAACCGCGGTGAGACGGTCCTCGATGAGGGTCGAGGAGAAGAACAGGGTCGAGGGGCGCTGCGGCCCCTGGGCGAGCAGTTCCACCCCGGCCAGGTCCTCGGCCGGGAGCCAGACCAAAAGCACCGCCCCCGGGTGGCGCGCCGCCAGCTCTTCCCAGAACGCCTTGCCGGTCGACCGGGTCGCCTCCAGCTTGACGTCGCGCAGCAGGTTCTTGCCGAACTTGCTCCAGGTCTCGGCAAAGCCGCGGCTCAGCGCCCGCCCCGCCTCGTTGTCCCTGAACACCTGGACCACCTCGCGCCCCGGCGGCAGCTCCACCACGCGCGATAGGTACTTGGCCGCCGCTTCCCCCTCCTGGAAGTATCCCTTGGAGAAGTAGAGGGTGTAGAGGTCCTGCTCCGCGACCTGGGGGAGCTCGGTCGCAGGAAACAGGCAGGGGATCTTCCCCTTTTCGCAGAAGCGGTGCACCGGGCTCCAGCTCCCGGAGACCGATCCCCCCACCACCGCGAAGACCGGCTGCCTGCGGTAGTACTCGGCGAGCTGGGCCTCCCAGGTTTCCGGTTTCCCCGTGAGCCGCCAGACCTCGAAAGCCACCTCGCGGTAGGTGAGCCCGCCGCCCGGTTTCCCGCCGGGCCCGAACCAGCGCGCGTTCCACTGGGAGCCGAGGATGGCGAGCCGGGCGTTCCACTCCTTGTCGAAGAAGGCCTGGAGCGGTGCCAGCTGGGCCTCCCAGGCTTTCGCATCGACGCCGTCCGAGACGATGGTGGCCAGGTGCATCCGGGTGTCGGTGATCCCGGGCGAGGTGGTGGAGGAGAGCTGTTTTATGTAGTAGAGCAGAATCTGGGCCTCGTCCGGCTCCAGAAGATAGCGCGGCATGGTGGCGCTGAAGCTGCGCCCGGTGGGGTCGACGCCGTAGACAAGCGCCCGCAGGAGGCTCGCGTCGTCATAGGCGGGGCGCGGCGGGTTCTGGAACATGGAGCGGCTCATGGTGGGCCCCGGGATGTCCTGCTGCCCGGTGAGCGGCGCGTAGAGTTTCTTGCCGCTGGTGGGAGGGGTGAAGATCCCCCCCTCGGCGGAGCCCAGGCCGCTGCGCATGTGGCAGTTGGCACAGGTGGTCATGGTCCCGGAGAGTTCCAGGTCACCCTGCACCAGGGCACGCATCGGTTTTCCCGAAGGGAGGATCCCCCGCTGGTACATCGCCTCACCCAGCCTAAGCGCCTCGGCAGCCGGTCGTCCGGCCACCGTCTCCTCGGCGCCAGCCAAGGAAGCGACCAGGAAAAGCCACAACACCATCAGGGGGAACGCGCGCACAGCCAGTCGGGGGATCGTCATCAGTTCTCCATTTTCCGGTATTCGTTCAACAGATCGCTTTTCTTGATGAGCCCCTTGATGCGCACCCACTGCGGCGCGTTGGGGGCGTGCAAAAGGTAGAGCGGCTCATGTGACATCTTGTCCACCACGAAGGCGTTGAAGGCGCGCAGGACCCGACCCACCTCATCCCGGCTCCCGGTGAGAAACTCCCAGCCCCCCGGGCCGCCGAAGCGTTCCAGGTACTTCTTGAGCTTCTCGGGGCGGTCGTTTTCCGGGTCGATGGTGATGGAGATCAGTTGCACCTTGCTGGCCTCGTCGCCCAGGGTGCGGCGCAGGTTGCTGAAACCGGCGGAGAGCACCGGGCAGATCGTGGTGCAGGTGGTGAAGATGAAATCGACGATGACCGGCTTGCCCGACTCGAGCAGCTGGCGCAGGTTCACCTTCTGGCCGTCCTGGTTGATGAGCGTGACGTTCGGGACGTTGTAATCGGCAAGGGTCCGGTCGTACCCGGTGCGCGCCGGCTCGGGGGCGGCCTGGGTCGGCGCCGCCTCGGCCACCGTGGCGCTGAAGACGGCGCGGTCCTCGCGTTCTCCCTTTTTCAGGGCGACCTTCAACTCCCACACCCCGCCCATGATGATCACCACGTTCTCCACGTGGTAGCGTCCCGCGCCCAGTTCCTTCACTACCGGCTTGTCCCAGACACCGTGCCCCATGCTGGGCATCCAGGGGGTGACGGTGAGCTGGGCCCCCTCCACGGGGCTCCCGGCCTGGTCCTGTACCGTTATATCGGCAGAATTGGGGCCGAGCTTCAGTCCCGCTTCGGCAAGTCGCACCTGCAGCTGGAACCCGCCCTGTTCGCTGCGGACCACAGGCGGAGCGCCGGCAGCCGGAGCCGACGCGGACGGTGCGTCGGCGGCGAGGCCCCAGGTGGCGGAGCAGAGCAAAGCAACAAAGAGGCTGGCTAATGTTTTCATGATAAACCTCGCTTCATGGTGCGTGATGCTGCCAGTCCGGGCCGGGTAAGTCAAGCCCGGGGTGCAGCAGATTATGAAAAAATCCCCCCGGCGCACCAGCCGGGGGGCAAAAGGAGATCCCATGCCGGCACCCGGAGCCGGCGTTTTTGCCGGGGCCGCGGGTGCTGTTGTGCGGCAGGATATCTCTAACTCTTGGGCTGTTCCAGGTGTTCCTTCTCGTCACTGGCCGCCTTGAAGTTGCGCAGGCTCTGCCCCAGCGCGCGCCCCGCCTCGGGGAGTTTGCCGGCACCAAAGACCAAAAGCACGATGAACAGGATCACGATAAGTTCCGGCATGCCGATGCCAAACATGACGTCCTCCCCGGCCTTGCGGCCTCACTTGTTGTGTCGCTCGCGGGGGGCATGGAGCAGGAAGCCAGGGGCGGAGGGTCGTTTCCAGTCCCCAGCCCCTAGCCCCCAGTCCCTGTTTTCCCCCTGCCTCACCCCTTACAGCGGACCCAGGCCTACCGCCATGCGCAGGATCTCGAGTACGTCGGCCAGATCGATCTTGCCGTCCGGTTTGGCGATCCCGTTCAGCAGCGGGGCCACGTCGTAGCGTGCCAGTTCCGAACTGGTGGGATTTTTGAGCCCCACCTCGATGCGCAGTGCGTCGAGCGCCTCCTGGATGTTGTAGCTGTTGGGGGTGAAGGTCGGAGGCTGCCCGGCCAGCGCGAAGTCGATACTGGCGACCTTCTCGGCCAAGGCGAGGGTCGCACCGACCTGCCGTACGTGCACCTCGATGGTGAAGCTCCCCGCCACGCTCACCAGGGTGTCCCAGTTCCACTTGGGGTTGGTGGTGAAGTCGCGCACCATGGCCTTGTCGGATCCGCTCGAGAGCCAGAACTGGTACTCGAAGGGGCCGCTTCCCCCCTGGACGTCGGCGCTGAAGGTGATGCCGCCCGGCAATCCCGGCGGCTGCGGGCTGATCCGGCCGGCAGTCAGGGTCACGGACCCGACGGCGACGCTCGCGCTGAAGTTCTGCGCCTTCACGTTCTGGTCGTTCACCGTGATGATCCGGCTCGCCGGGGTAAAGCTGAAACCTGCCAGGCTCGGGGTAATCTCGTAGCTGCTGTTGATGAGCCCGGGGACCTGGAAGGTACCGTCGGCACCGCTTGTCACGGTAACCGGGGCGCTGCCGCCCTGGCTCTTCGGGGTGACCGCGATGCTGGCGCCGGCCATCGGGAGCCCGAGCGGGTCGACAACGCGACCGGAAGCGGTGAAGGTCGGCGCCTGCTGCGGAGTCCCCCCGATGTTGATCGGGATGCGGCAGGTCATCAGCACCTCCTCGTTCTCCCCGGGGATCTGGGAGCGGGTGTTGATGAACTCGGCGACGACGAAATCGCTGATCGGGGCGTTCACCCGGATCAGCGCGTCGAAGCGGCGCGCGGTACTCATGTGGATGGTGGTGCCGGCCGGCACCAGGTAGGCCTCGTTGAACCCGAAGGGGGGTTGCCCCAGGGCCCGGCCGTCCCAGGCGACGATCACCACGTTCACCGGGAAGGTGATGCGCAGGCTGTTGTAGGCGGCGTCCAGGCAGCGCACCAGGATGGTCTGCCCCACCTGGGCGTTGATCGGGATCTGGGTGCCGGTCACCCCGCTGTTCAATTCGGGCGGGATCTCTGCGCTCGCCACGATGGTGCCGGTTCCCCCCTTGGACGCGGGGACCGGGATGCCGGTCACGAACCAGTAGTCGGCATTGAAGTCGTTGAAGGCGAAGAAGTCGCCCGGCTGCGCCACGCCGCCGGCATGACCGTGGAAGTTGTCGTTGAATCCCGGCTTGGTGCCGTGCTGGGGGTAGGTCTGCCGGGCGTTGGGGGCCAGGTCGCTCCAGACCGAGTCCCGGTCGTCCAGAACCCACAGGGCCTCCACGTCGTAGGGGACCGTCATGGCATGCGGGTCGGTCGCGAACGTGAGGGCCGGATCGCCGGTCCAGGGATCGGGCGCCGTCAAAAGGTTCCCGTTGAAGCCGGGGAACTGCGGGAAGTCGGTCAGGTTCGCGGCGGTGCGCCGTTTGCCGTCCCGGCAGTGCCCGATCGGCGCGACATCGGCTCCCAGCACCTGGGTGGCGAAATAGGCGTCCGGCGGCTCGATGAGCATGGCGCCGTACAGGCCGAACTCGAAGTGCTGCATGGTGTTTCTGTGGCAGTGGTAGAAGTAGAACCCGATGAAGTTGGGCTGCCACTGGTAGGTGTACTGGCCAAGCTCCATCGAGCAGTGCCCCACCCCGTCGTTCATCGGCGTCGGCTCGATGCCGTGCCAGTGGATGGTGTGCGGCGGCGGTCCCTTGGCCGAAGTCTCGGCGTGGAAGATCACCCCGCGCGGGATCCTCAGGGTCGGTCCCGGGAAGGTCCCGTTCTTGGCCGCCGGATTGTCGTTGTCGGCAAAGGTCATGAAGAAGAGCTGCTTCTTGCCGTCCCAGGTCGGCATCTTGAGACCGTGCAACAGGTCACGCTGTACGGTGTGCGGGGTGGCCGGCGGGTTCTGGTAACCGGCTGCGGCCATCACCTCGGGAACCGGGTTGGTGGGTGCCAGAAGCTCCGGAGTGACCGGGCTCTCGGTTGGGGGGTCGAACATCTTGGACCACATCCCCTCCATTCCGACCACGGACCAGCGGGGTATTGCATATTTGGGATTCTGAACGGACATGGTGTGCCTCCTCAGTACATTTCAACGTAGAACGTAGAACCTTGATCATGGAACTGGATGTACGCCCTTACGGCATGGGCCCCGGTGCCGGTCCGGTGGCGGCGATCCCCCGGATGTTGCGGAACATCATGGCGAAGTCCTCGTCCATCGGGAAGTTCATGCCACCCGGGAAGTTCCGGTCGCCGACGAAGTAGATCCCCGAGATGAGTCCGCAGTTGTAGTTGCCTCCCTGGGCAGTCTGGCTCGGTTCCGAGTGGTCGTGCATCGGGAAGCACAACGGGGACATGCGCTGTTTCAGGTCGATCGGGTTGCCGTTGGCGTCCTGGGCGATGCTCTGCCCCGGCGCCGGCAGGTACATGTCGAATTCCTGCAGCGGCGGGTAGGTCCGGTTGCCGTTCCCCAGGGAGAGCCCCGGGTCCGGGCGCCCCAGGCCGCGCTGGTTCGGGATGTCGGGAGGCCTCATGTAGGGGACCGTATAGTCGATCCACTGCATCGGTTTCACCGTGTAGACGTCGACCCACAGCGGGTTCTCGGTGACCACGCCGTCCTCGCTGGTGATGTAGATGTGGTTCGCGTGGATGTGCATCGAGTGGGTCCAAAGCCCCGCGCTCAGGATGTGGATCACCACCGGTTCCCCCACCCGCCCCATCGGGGTGGTCCCGGGGCTGAAGTGCGAGAAGAAGCCGGACTGCCCGTTGATGGTGAAGAACTTCGGGAGCCGGTTGTCGCCGGTCGCGCTGAACGGGTCGCGCAGGAAAGCCTGCTCGAACTTCTGGGGGTCGTAGAGCTGTCCCGGCGGCAGGTTCCCCACCTCGGCGAAGAGCGCCGGGCTCACCTGGTGGGTGAGCCAGACGTACTGCCTGAAGGGCGGGGTGTGGGTGGTCGGGTCCCCCTCTTCCCAGGCAAGCCCCGGGAAGACGTTCGGGTCGCCGAAGGCGTCGTAGAGGTCCTGCACGTGCGGGCTCGGGTCGTCGTAGGGGGTCATCTTGTGACCGGCCACACCCGCGGTCGGGCGGATCACCAGGGCGCCGTGCAACCCCATGACCCGGTTCACCGGGGCGTTCAGGTTGTCGTAGTACAAAAAGGCGCCGGACTGGCTGGCGGTGAAGGTGCCGGTAAAGGTAGCACCCGGCTTGATCTCGCCGCTGTCGAAGAGCGGCGGGTCGTTGGGGCCCCGCCCCGGGATGTAGAACGCGTGCGGTTCGTCCAGGTCGTTGGTGACGTTTACGGTGATCGACTCACCCTTGAGGGCCACGATGGTGGGACCCGGGCAGTCGGAGGGGACGTCGACGCCGTCCGCCTTCATCTTGTAGATCCAGAAGTAGCTCTGGGCGGTGTTGATCTCGTTGTGGGTGACCATGTCTTTCAAAGCGTCGGTGATGCTGATATCCAGCACCTGGTTGGCGGCAAAGGCGTCTTTTATGCCCAATCCGGGGATACGGCCGATGAACAGGGTGGCCACCCCCGCAGCACTCAATTTTAAAAACTCACGTCGTTTCATCACATCCTCCTTAACGTGCAGGGTTTGCCGGGGCCGGGTGGGCACCCCTGGTGGCGTGACCGGCAAACCGCGAATCTAATGGGCCGAACTTCCCCGCTGGGGGGAGCCGCCGCTCGGACGGCCCCCCCTTGCGTCCTACTGCAGGGTCACGCTCGCGATCCCGACCCCCATGCCGGGGATGCTGTTGGTGCCGGTGTCGATGATGCTCAACCCCGAACCGGAGATGCCGAAGTCGGCGATGGTCGGGAAGTTCCCCGCCGCGATGGTGAAGTTCAGGGTGGCGAATTCACCGGCGCCGATGCCGCTTACGTTCAGGAGCCCCAGGGTAACCTGACCGGGGGTGTTCACGTTGGGAATCATGGTGGAACCCAGGCCGGCACCGGAGACGGCGATCTCCGCGCTGCTCGAGCCGATGCTGAGTCCCTTGCCGCTCGCGTAGGTTACGGTGGCGCCGATGCCGCCGATCAGGGTCCCCTGCGGCAGGGTGCCGGTGCTGCGCACCTTGACGATGGCCTTGGTGGGCTGCACCACGAAGTTCACCGGGATACTCTGGTTCAAGGAGCCGATGCTGGCGCTCACGGTCACCGAGCCCGCCACGGCACTGGTCAGGTTCACGGTGGCGATACCGTTTGAGGTGGTGCTGGCGCCGGAGAGCAAGCCGGAACCGGAGCTGATGGCGAAGCTGACCACGCTGCCGTTGGGTACCGGTCCACCGGCCACCCGGCTTACGTTGGCGCTCACCTGTACCGCTTGGCCGTTCACGATACCCTGGCTCGCGCCGAGGCTCAAGGTGAGCCCGGCCGGGGCGTTGGGGTCAAAGAAACCGTAGGGGCCGCTGGAGACGCTGACGGCGCCGGAGCGGATGGTGACGCCGGCACTTCCGACCTGGCTTGCGGAGAGGGTCACGTTGGCGATGCCGCCGACGGTGGCGGCGCTCGAGGCGGAGAGGGTGCCGAAGGTACTGGAGAAACTGACCAGGGTACCGTCGGGGACCGGGCTGCCGCCGTTTTTCTTGACCGTCGCCGAAAGGTTATAGCTGCCGCCGATGGGGAGCGTGCCGGCGGCCGGAGTGATCTGGATCTCAACCGGTGCATCCGCGTTCTCCGCGCTGGTCAAAAGCCCCGGGTTCGGGTTGGCGGAACCGGCGGCATAGTTGTTTCCGGAGGAGCGGAACTTGGCATCGGTGATGCTGCTTAAGCTGCCGCTCGTCGCCTCGCTTTCCAGCTCGCTCTCAAGTTGCGACATCTTCTTGCCGGCGCCGTAATCCTTCTGGTACTGGGAAAGGCTCGCCAGGGCCAGGGCGTACTTCTTCGAATCGTCAGTCGCGCCTGCCGGGAACGGCTTGTTGGGATCGAGCGGCTTGGTCTTGGTCAGGTCGGGGAGTCCGAAGGCACCCGCCACCCGGCGGTTGGCGTCGTCGATCCCCTGGGCGCTCAGGTCGCCGCCGGCGGCCTGGTAGGCCATCTCGGTGAAGGGGGTGACGTAGCCGCTCAACTGGCCGCCGCGGGCGGCGCTGGAGATGTTGCCGAAGATGGCCCGCATCCCGCTCGGACCGAACTGGTCGTCCATGCTGCGGGAGGCGCCGGTCGCCTCGTCCTGGTAGTTACCGCCGGTCACCTGCACCAAGAGCCCTCCCTTGGCGCTCCCCGGCGGCAGGGTGATGTTGTAGCTGCCGTCCGAACCGGTAGTACCCTGGGCCAGGGCCGCAGCGTTCAGGCGGGGTACGCCGCTACGCGGGTTGGAGGTGGCGCTCGAGATGATCTCGTACACCTTCACGGTGCCACCGACTATCGGTCCCTTGGTTGCCGTACCGGTCAACACGGTGCTTCCCGGAGCCGGGCCGGAAAGTGAACTGCCGCCACCGCCGCCGCACCCTTGGGCCACCGCCAGCAAACCAACCAAAAACGCCCCCACTAAAGATTTCATTTTCATGGCTTTCTCCTCGTATGCTCGCCGGTACCAAACGGGTTATCTCAGCTGAGCAGCTCATTGCAGCACTACAAACCATCAACTTGGGCAGTAACCGAAAGTATCTCGGTTGAAATAGACTGTGTCCCTCTAAGTACATGGAATATGCCAATCTTCTCCACAGAGATTTACCCACGCATTTTCAACCAGTTAGCACAAACCCGCGTTGAGTGCCCAAGCTGTCTTGCACTGGAAAAAATACGGCAACACAAACGCGACACACACGTAAGCCATTGGATTACAGCCCCTTTTTCCGCTGTCCTTGTTTAAAGCGTGCCAAGATGTTTGCAGGGGAGATTAAAGGGGCAGAGAGGCGGCAGAGCTGTCGAGGAGCGAAAGGGGGAAAACCTTCAGATTCTGGCTTAGCTGATGCTCCAACGCAGCGCTGGAGGAGCCGCCGTGCTTCCCTTTACGAAGGTCATCGTGGAGTTCCGGGGGTGAGGGGTGCGTAGGAGCGAACCAGCATTGCCCGGCGCGCCGGCAGGCGCGTAAGGGAGGCCGCTGCCACGAGCGTGGCAAAGGAGGACAGGGGGGATGCGTCGTGCTGCAGGCGGGAGTACGCGTCCAGTCGACGAGGGGCCCAAAAAAAAGCGAGGGACGCGCAGAGCGCCCCTCGCCTTAAGAGAGACCGGCTGGACCAGGTGGGTTAGAAGCTGAGGCTCCCCACCACCTTCTTGAGGATCACCAGGGCATCGAGCAGGTCGACCACCCCATCGGGCGACGGCACCCCGTTGACCAGGGGTGCCACGTCGGCGTGCGCCTTCCCCTCCGCCCCCGGCTGGTCGATCCCCACCGCGATGCGCAGTGCGCCCAGGGCGTCCACCAGGTTGACCTGGCCGTCCAGGTTCAGGTCGCCGTCGCTCGGGGCGTACTTGACCTGGGCGCTGCGCACGGCGAGGTTGCCGGCCGCGTCGACCACCACCACGGTGACGATGTTGGTTCCCGGCACCAGGTTCGAGATGGTGCAACTCCAGCGGGTACCCCCGGTCGTCGTGGTGACCGGTCCGGCCGAGGCTGCGGTGTTGAGCGCGACCACCGGGGTGAGCCCGGCGTCCAGGCCTCCTCCGATGACCAGCTGGGCCCGCGCGGTGACGGCGGGGAGCGCGTCCAGGGTGAGGTTCGGCGTGGCTAACACGGTGATGGTCCCCTTGACGCTTGCCACGTCGCCGGCCTGGTTGGTGGCGGTCACGGTCACCGTGTTCGCACCGCGCACCAGCCCGCTGAGCTGCGCGCTCCAGTGGGTGCCGCTCACGGTCACCGCCCCGGCGACGGCCGCCGTGTCCAGGGTAAGCGTCACCGAAGAGCCGGCATCGACCGTCCCGCCGACCAGCTGGCTCCCCACGCCGGTGGGGCTCGTCACCGGGTCGAGGGTGATGAGCAGGGAGGCGGCCGCATTGCCGGCGGCGTCGCGGGCCGGGATGCTGATAAAACCGGGATCGCCGTTGGGGACGAAGATCTCGGGATGGTCGAAGGGGGCGCTCTCGTTTCTCACCCGCTCGTCGGTAAGCGACTTCAGGAAGGCGACCAACGCGGCCTGCTTGGCGGGCTGGTTCTGCAGGGTCCCCAGTTCGACGATCCCGGGGTCGAGGCTCGCCTGGTTGGCCACCGGGAAGTTGCCGCCCCGCACGTAGAAGTCGACCACGTCCTCGAGGGTGAGAACCCCGCCGTCATGGAAGTACGGCGCGGTGAGCTCCACGTTGCGCAGCCCGGGGACCTTGAAGTTACCCTGGTTGGCCACCGGGAAGGTCGCCCGGATCTGGGGGGGGAGGATCGGGGTCACCGGCGATCCCAGCGGAAAGAGGTTCGGGTTGAAGGCGAGCGTCCCCAGGGCCTGCAGCTCGGCCAAGGCCGAGTAGGAGAGCGGGAACGGCTGCCCCGTCCCGGAGTTCAGGAAAGGTGCACTCCCGCCGCGGGCGATGTCCTCGCTGGTCGGGCGCACTCCCGTGTTGTTGAAGCCGTTGTCGTAGATCACCTGCAGCCCGCTTGCCACGGTCATCGGCTCGATGAGGGCGTGACTTGCGTTGGTGAGGAACCCGGAGGCGCGCACCGAGGCCGAGGAGAGTTCGCTGTTGAGGTGGCAGGCGCTGCAGCCGGCCGCCCCGAAGAACAGGCTGAAGCCGTCCTGCTGCTGGGTGGTGAGCGCACCCTGGTCGCCACCCAGGAAGCGGTCGAAGGGGGTCTGGTCCGAAACCAGGGTCGCCTCGTAGAGCTGGATGGCGAGCCCCCAGAAGAAGGCAAAGTTCGCCTCGATCTGGCTGTACCCCTCGGGGGTGAGCTGGCTCGAGTTCCAGAAACGGTCCTGGAAGGCATCCTGGATCAGCTGCCGGTAGCCCACCTTGAGCCCCTTGTCGGGGCTGGGGATCCCGTTTTGCTGCAGGACCGAGTTGGACAGGGTCCCCAGTGCGCTGTCGCCGGGGTGCACCAGCTGCTTGCCGAGCGGGGTGAGGCTCAAAAGCTTGCGCCCGAGCTGCGGGAAACTGCGCCCGCTATAGGACATCTCGGTATCGTCCAGAGGGGGGCCGGTGGCCTGGGAGGCGAGGCTCGCGAACTCGATGACGACAGGCTGTTTCACCAGGGTGTTGTTCTGGTTGATCCAGACCCCGGCCGAGGGATCCAGGGGGCCGAAGGGGTTCTCGCCGTTGAACACGAAGTGGGCGCGACCGTCCCAGAAGTTGTTGAAGTTGAAGACGGCGTCGATGACGCTCGGGGCGTTGCGGGCGGTGACCCGGCGCATGTTCACCCCCCCCGCCTGGAAGACGGGATCGGCAATCGACACCCCGTCATCCAGCGCCGAGCCGGGGACGATGCCGACGAAGCTGTTGCGCGTCACCCCCTGCGACCCCACCACGTCGTTTGAGTCGCGCAAAACCGGCGAGGACTGGAACTCGGGGTTCTGACGCTGGTGGAAGGGGAAGTCCGACGGCTGCAGGGTGTCGTTCGGGCCACGCACCTGGAAGGTCGTGTCGCCGGCGCGGGTCCCGGGGTTCACGGTGTTTTTCAGGCGACTGTCGGCTCCGGCGCGGAAGTGGCAGCTGCCGCAGGCGACGATCCCGTCGCTGCCGGCCTGCATCTCCCAGAAAAAGGCCTTGCCCAGGCGGATCGCCGCCGGCTTGTTCTTCACGTACTGGAACAGGCTCGGGGGTTCCGGCACCGGGACCTGGTTCAAGGGGAACAGGGTCGGCGGGGGGACCACCTCAGCGAAGCTGGTGCCGGCCAGGGACAGGCAGACAAGCACGGCCCAAAGCCGGTTCAGCAGGTTTTTTCGGGGCATACGGATTCCTCTTGTGCGGGTGCTGATAGATACTTCGGCGGGAACGAGCCTTTTCATTAGCAATTAACGCGCCACCTCCCCCGGCAGCCGTCAACCGGCTAAAGAGCGGAAGTTGCGCGAGATTGAGCCTGCCCCACCCCTGCGAAAGGTTGTCGGCCTTTGAGCAGCTTCCAGGGCTAAGACCGTGTAACCACAGGAGCGGCGGGGGGTACTGGACGGCCGCCACAAATGTGCCGTTGATAAAAAACCGGCAGCCGGCCGAGCGGGGCCGGCTGCGCGGGTGGGGCCGGTGCCCCGGGGCGTTGCAGTCAAATGACGGAAAGGGGGCAGCCGAACCTGCTGGAGGTCACGGCCGGGAAAAATGGTGGCTGCCCGGCTCGGACCCCGGACAGCCACCGATGACGACGCTGCAGATACAAAAGATCTAGAACCCGGAGGTAAGCCCGACCGACTTTTTCAGGATGACCAGGGCATCGGCCAACTGAATCTGGGCATCTGGCGCCGGGATGCCGCTCGCATCCAGAGGGGCCAGGTCACCATGCCGCAGCTGGGCCGGTGTGGGCTGGTTCAGACCTACCGCTATCTGCAGGGCCATCAAAGCATCGGCGATGGTGACCTGGCCGTCGCCGTTGAGATCCCCGTCAGGGATGAACACCACCTGTATCCGGTGACCGTTGGCGGTCACGTTGGAGAGGGTGTAGGAAGCGGGGGCTCCCTGGGAGACCCCGTCCACCAGTACGTCGACCACCTGGTAGCCGGCGGCGGGGGTGAAGGTGAAGCTCAGGCTGGCAGCGAAGTTCACCGTGCTCACCCCGGCAGGGGAGATGCTCCCCTTGGCGTCGCTTGCCGCGGTCACCGTGAAGGTGTCGATGGCGAAGTTGGCGGTGACGTTGTGCACGGCAGCGATGCTGTTGAGGGTAAGCGCCGCCGTGGTGGCGATCACACTCCCCCCTTCGGTCCAGTTCACGAAGTGGTAGCCCAGGGCCGGCTGGGCGGTCACGGTCAGGGTGCTCCCCCCCAGGGCAACGGTCTGGCTGGCATTGCCGGAGATGCTGCCGTTGCCGCCGGAGACGAAGCTCACCAGGAAGGTGTCGATGGTGAAGTTGGCGGTCACGCTGCGCGCTCCGGTCACGTTGGTCAGGGTCAGCGTGGCGCTGGTCGAGATCACCTGCCCCGCCTCGCTCCAGTTCAGGAAGTGGTAACCCGGCACCCCCTGGGCGCTCACCGGGCTTGCCGCCCCGCCGTGATCCACCGTCTGGTTCGGGATCCCGATCAGGGTACCGTTGGTCCCGGCGCTGAAGTTCACCGGGTAGCTGTTGATGGCGAAGTTGGCGGTCACGCTGCGCGCTCCCGTCACGTTGGTCAGGGTCAGCGTTGCGCTGGCCGAGATCTCCTGTCCCGCCTCGGTCCAGTTCACGAAGTGGTAACCCACTGCCGGGACCGCGCTGACTGCGCTCGCCGAGGCGCCATGGTCGACACTCTGGCTCACGTTGCCGGTCAGGGTGCCGTTACCGCCGGAGGCGAAGCTCACCGGGTAGCTGTTGATGGCGAAGTTGGCGGTGATGCTGCGCGCCGCGGTGATGCTGGAAACAATGAGTGCGGCGTTGCTCCCCACCACGTTCGCCCCTTCGGTCCAGTTCACGAAGTGGTAACCGGGTGCGGGGAGCGCGGTAACCGCGGCGCTGGCGGAGCCGTAGGGGACCGACTGGTTCAGCGGTCCCGAGAGGGTGCCGTTACCCGCCGAGGTGAAGCTCACCGCGAAGGTGTCGATGGCGAAGCTCGCGCCGATGGTGACGTCGCCGGTCACCGGGGCCAGGGTCAGGGTGGAGAGCGCCCCCTTGGAGACGCCGTTCACGGTGACGTCGGCCACGTGGAAGGTGGTGGCCGCCACGATGCTGTAGCTCGGGGTGGCGTTCTCGTTCACCAGCACCGGTCCGAAGATGCTCCCGTTGGGGCCGGCGGCAAGGGTGACCTGGTGCTGGGCGACCAGTGCGCTGAGCGCCACCTGGCGCCGGGGTGCCACGGGGTCGCTGGTGGCGATCTCCACGAGGGCGCTCTTCGCGCCGGTCGGGACGCCGGGTTGCAGGCTCACCGTGAGCTGGCAACTCCCCTTGGCGGAGATCAGGAAGGCGAGCTGGCTGCCGCAGCTGCCGGGGTCGACCGCGAACTGCGCGGCATCGGCGCCGGAGAGGGTGATGCCGGTCACGAACAGGTTGCCGTTGCCGGTGTTCCCCAGGGGGAGGTTGGCGCTCAGCGCGGCACCCCCCAGGAAGGCGGTCCCCAGGTCGAGGCGTGCCGGTGCGCTGGCAAAGCCTTCCAGAAGCGGCACCGGGAGGTTGCGGTCCAGGTCGGAGCCGTCCCCCAGCTGACCCGCCAGGTTGTTGCCCCAGGCCCACAGGGTCCCGTCGGCCTTAAGTGCCACGCTGTGGCTGCCGCCGATGCCGGAGGCGCTCCACTGCGAGGCTCCCGTCGCCTCGGCGAGCGCTGCCGGATGCGGCACCGGGGCCAGGTCGAAGCTCCCGATCCCCAGCTGGCCGTCCAGGTTGCGCCCAAAGGACCAGAGCGTCCCGTCTGCCAGCCGCACTACGCTGTGCGCATCGCCCGCGGAGAGCGCCACGAAGGGGGCCAGGCCGGCGTTGAAGACCTGGACCGGCTGGGGCTGTCCCGGCGGGTTCGGCAGGGTGCCGTCGGCGTTACCGAGCTGGCCGTCGAAGTTGCTCCCCCAGCCCCAGGCCGTTCCGTCCGCCTGCAGCGCCAGCGAGTGCGCGAAACCGGCCGCGATCCCCTTCCAGTTTCCGTTGAAGCCGGGGTTGTCGACGGGCGGGTTGAAATTCACGATCTGGCTCGGGAAGTTGACACTCCCCACGATGGAGGGGTCCCCCAGCTGACCGTCGGAGTTGTCCCCCCAGGCCCACAGGGTACCGTCGGCCTGCAGCCCGAGCGAGTGCCCCCCGCCGGCCGCGATGGCGACCCAGTTGCTGTCGAAGTTGCCCGGGTTGCCGGTCAGGATCTGCTCCGGCTGTTTCCCCGTCGGGGTGTTGGTGTTGTCGCCCAACTGTCCGAGCGAGTTGTCCCCCCAGGCCCACAGGGTACCGTCCCCCTTGAGTGCCAGGGTATGGAAATCCCCCGCCGCCACCTGGGCCCAGTCGTTGGCCGCGGAGGTCGGCTTGGTGTTGGTGATCTGGATCGGGAAGAGGCTCGGGTTGCGTGAGCCGTCCCCCAGCTGTCCGAGCGAGTTGTCCCCCCAGCTCCAGAGGGTGCCGTCCGCCTTGAGTGCCACCACGTGCCCGAAACCGGCCGCGTGGCTTGCCCAGTCGTGCCGGGCGTCGAGAGCGGCAGGAGTCGCCTGGGCGGCCAGCGTCCCGTTACCGAGCTGACCACTGGTGTTGTCCCCCCAGCTCCAGAGGCTGCCGTCGGAGCGCCCTGCCAGGGTGAACTGGTTGCCGGGCTCGAGGGCCACCCAGCCAAGGCCGGCTCCTCCGGCCGGAACCGGGGCGAGGCTTCCGGTCTGGTTGCCGGTGCCGAGCTGCCCGTCCAGGTTGCCACCCCAGGCCCAGTTGCGGCCGTCGGCGCCCAGCGCCAGGGTGTGGAAGGCGCCCGCACTCACCCCGACCAGGTTGCCGATCCCGGCGACCGGGGCGGGGGCGTTCAGCTGCGCGAGGCTGCCGTTACCAAGCTGTCCCGAGCTGTTGTCCCCCCAGGCGTAGCAGAGGCCGTTTCTCTTCAGGGCCACCACGTGCAGGGCACCGGCGGCGAGCGCCGCCCAGTCGCGGTCGGTTCCCACCTGCACCGGCTCGGCCTGGGGCTGGGTGGAACCCAGTCCCAGTTGGCCCGCCGCGTTGTCCCCCCAACTCCAGAGGGTGCCGTCCGCCTTCAGCGCGAGGGAGAAGTTCCCTCCCGCGGCAACGGCGCGCCAGTCGCTGTCGGAGACGGCAGCGGTCAAAATGACCTGGCGCGGGGTAGCCGGGTCGCTGCCGGTAGCCCCCAGCTGGCCGAAGGAGTTGCTCCCCCAGGACCACAGGGTGCCGTCGGCCATGAGCGCCAAGGCGTGGTCGGCGCCGGCGGCGACGGCGAGGTAGCGCCCCCCGGCGGGGTTCAGTACCTGGACCGGCTGGTTCTGGCGCAGCGTCTGGCCGTTGCCGAGCTGCCCCAGCCCCCCCTCGCCCCAGGCCCACAGGGTCCCGTCGGCCTTGAGCGCGTAGGAGCTCGCGCTCCCTGCGGCGACGGCCACCCAGTTCCGCCCGCCGCCGATGTTGAGCGGTGCGCTCTGGCCGGCGACCGGGGTGTTGTCCGGAGCCAGGGCCCCGAGCTGCCCGGAGGCGTTACTCCCCCAAGACCAGAGCGTGCCGTCGGCCTTGACGGCGAGGGTGTGCTCGGCCCCGGCTGCCATGCCGGCCCAGTTCTGCTCGCTGCCGACCGGCACCGCGCTCGCGCGGGGGGTGCGGCTGGCGTCGCCCAACTGGCCGGAGAGGTTCGCGCCGCTGGCCCAGAGGGTGCCGTCCGCCTTGAGGATGATGCTGTGTCCCTCGCCGGCGGCGAGTTTCGGGGTGGCCCCCCAGGAGAGTGCAGTCACCCCCGGCAGGATCGAGATTAAAAGCGCGGGGAGCACCCGACGCAACATGGTCAATGATGTCTTCATGATAGATCCTCCCTGCGGAGCGGTGCGCCGCCTTCGGACGGCGCCGTCAGGGGAAGCCGGGCCGGCTTTAACGGCCGGCCCGGCTCAGGCGTCAGCGTACCGTCACCGTGATGTTCTCAAGCTTGGTGGCGGGGTTCTGGTTGGACTGGATGCTGATCCGGCGCGCCGCGTTTGGCTGCGCAGAACCGTTGGGCGAGGACCAGGTGAAGCTGCCGTTGGTAGCCACGGACAGGTTGCCGATCAGCACCGAGCCACCCACCAGGGCGGAGTTGTAGATGCTGAGCGTGGTCCCTGCCGGCGGTGCCGGGGTGAGCGTGCCGTCGATGCGCCAGGAGGCACTCGACAGGGTGAACTGGGCCCGGGTCACCTGGATGGTCTGGGTCGCCAGGGCGTTCACGGTGACGGTCACCGTGGCGGTGTTGGACCTCAGGGGCGGGACCGAGTTGTTGGCCACGTTGTAGCTGTAGCTGGTGGCCCCGGTAAAGCCGGCCGCCGGGGTGAAGGTGATGGTACCGGTCGCGTTGGCAACGGCGGTGCCGTTGGCCGACTGGCTCACGATCTGGACCGACCCGGTGTTGATCACGCCGGGGGGGGCGATGGTGTCATTGGCAAGGACTGCGGAGGTTACGGCAGTGCCGGCCGTGGTGGTTGCGGTGTCGTTGTTGGCGACCGGGGCCGGGGCCGGGGCGTTCACCGTCACGGTGACCGTGGCCGCGTTGGATCTCAGTGCCGGGACCGAGGTGTTGGCCACCGTGTAGCTGAAGCTGGTGGCCCCGGTGAAGCCGGCGGCCGGGGTGAAGCTGACGGTGCCGTTGGCGTTGGCGGTGGCGCTGCCGTTAGCCGACGGGGTGGCTATCTGCACCGAGGCGGTGTCGATCACCCCCGGGGCACCGATGGTGTCGTTGGCCAATACCGGGATGGTCACCACGCTGCCGGCCAGGGTCGAGGCGCTGTCGGGGTTGGCGACCGGTGCCGGCGGTGCCGCAGGCGGTATCACGGTGACGGTAACGGTCGCGGGCTGCGAGGTGAGCGGCTGGGCCGCGAGGCTCGCCACGGTGTAGGCAAAGCTCGTCACGCCGGAGAAGCCGGCGGCCGGGGTGAAGGTGATGGTGCCGTTTTGGTTGGCGACGGCAGTGCCGTTGGCGGACGGGGTCGAGATCAGCACCGAGGCCGGGTTGATCACGCCGCTGTCGTTAGCCAGCACGTTGATGGTCACCGGGATGTCCTGGGTGGTGCTCGCCGCGTCGGCCAGCGTGGTCGGCGCCGGCGGCGACAGGACGCTCACGGTCACCGTCGCGGTGTTGGAGCGCTGGCCGAAGCTGTCCATCACGTCGTAGCCGAAGCTGGTGGTCCCCGAGAAGTTGTTGGCCGGCGTGAAGATCACCGACCCGTTGGGGGCCACGACCGTCGTGCCGTTGGCCGCGGCGGTCACGATGGTCACCGTGGCCGGATCGAGCTGGGCCGCGGAGAGGTCGTTTATGAGCACGTCGATGATGATCGGGGTGTTGAGCGCGGCGGTGGCGCTGTCGTCCACGGCCACCGGCGGCGCCGGGGGAACCACCACGCTCACCGGGCTCGTTGCGGTCCCGCCGTTACTGGAGACCACCGTGATGTTCTGCGGCGGAATGGTGTTGAGCGGCAGGGGGAGGATCACCGTCCCGGTGGCATCGAGTGCGTTCGGGGCCGCAAAGGCCGGCACGCTCAGGGTGGGGAGCGGCGCCAGCTTGTCGCGGGAGGCGGCGCGCACGGTGATGTTCCGGGTGTTCGGGTTGTAGAAGGACTCGGTGATGTTCACCTCGTCTACCAGGGCTACCGGGCGCGGGATCAGCGGCAGGTCCAGCGAGTTGGTGATAGTCAGGTTGCCGGGAAGCGCCTGCACCGGCAGGTGCAGGAAGAACTTCCCGGTGTTGGGGACGTCCTGGTCCAGCGTGGTCGAGGCGATGCCGGTTCCTGAGATGGTCAGGATGGCGGCGCGCTCGGCGGAGGCGAAGATGTCCACCTGCTGGCTGGTGGCGTCCCGTGCGTAGGTCGCCCGGTTCAGCGTCATGGGCGAGGCGATCGGGTCGGTGAAGACGCGCCCGGCCAGGGTCCACAGGTTGGTGAACCAGCTCGCACCGGGAACCGGGTTCCCCAGGGCGTCCAGCCGGTCGATCCGGAAGATGTTGCCGTTGGGGCCGCCGGCGACCGGGACCGGGGTGACCGCGTCGCCGATGTAGGTGTGGGTCTGCCCGTTCACCAGGGCGGTCGGGAAGATGCCGTCGGCCGGTCTCAGGTAGGGCCCCATGTTGGTGTTGGGGGCCGCCTGGAAGAGCGGCGGGAAGTAGTCCGCGTTCACCCCGACCTGGTCCTCGAGCCGTACCGTGACGCCGTTTGGCCCGTTATTGATCGAGTTCCCGGTGGCGTCGGAGCGGAAGGTGAAGCTCCCGTAGGGGTGGGTGACCCGGTAGGTCGAGTTGGGGGTCAGGAGCCCCTTGCTCATCTTGGCCAGGTCGGTGCGCAGGAAGGTCTGCCCCAGGGTCGGCGCCACCCCTGACAAGAAGGCGTACTCAAGCACAAAGTCGAGCCGGGCCTTTTCGCCCCCCTCGATGTTCATCAAGGCCCCGGCGGAGTAGTAGAACCCCTCGGCCGGGAGATTGGTGTCGTTGATCGGTCCGGTCGTGGTGATCGGACTCAAGGGGACGCTGGTCAACGGGTCGAACGGCGGCGGCAGGATGCAGAAACCGTTCTGGTCGAGGCAGGGCTGCAGCGCGAGGTTGCTCAGGTCCTGGTAGAAAGCCGGAAGCGAGGTGAGCGGGTCGATGGGGCCGACGGCCTTCAGTGCCGCTCCCGCGCTGCCGCTTAAGACTCCCAAAAGCAGCGCGACGGAAAAAAGCGTGCCCAGCAGGCGCCCCAGCACTCCTTGGTGGCGTAAGGTTGATGTTGATTCCTTCATGGCGATCCTCCCTTTTGCGGCCAGGAAGGGGATCCTGAACCGTGTCCATTCCAGACCGGCGCCGGGTCCCGCGGGCACGGGGTCAGGCACCGGAAAGGCAGTCGAGGGGCCCGGTCACGCCGGGTCGACTGCCCATGATGTCCGGACTATTTACAGGTATCGTGCCAGAGTTGGGGTGCCGTTTTTTTCGTGTAACTTCGTGGGGTTAGCGCGTGGTGCAGCGGAAAGGAGTGGTGGCGCGGGCGCTGCACAGTTTTGGGCAGCCGGCGCCCGGGCAGGGATATCAGGCCGGAATCGTTAAGTTTTGTTACCGTGTCGCGTTTTAATTGCTGCCAATATCTTTGCAGTGCCGGTGACCGGCGGCAGAGGTGGAGTGGGGTGGGAAGGCTGGGGCCCCGGGCGGGGCCCGTGGCGGGGTCAGTCGTTGCCGGACTCGCGGCGCACCTTCAGGCGCATGTTCAGGGTCTGGCGCTTGAGCCCGAGCATGGTGGCGGCGATCCCCTGGTTCCCCTTGGCGGCGCAGAGCGCGCTTTGGATCAGGAGGTCCTCCGCCTCGTTGAGCGTCGGGAAGTGCCCCCAGATCGCATCCAGCTTCTTGTGCAGCGTGGCCTCGCCCTTGAGCTCGTCCTCGGGAGGCTGGGGCTTCTGGCCCAGGTCGATGGCGATCGCCTGGCGGAAAGGGTCCTGGGAGAGCATGCGCGCCTTGGAACGCGGCACCGCGTCGCTCACCATCGCCTGCAGCTCGCGCACGTTACCGGGGAAATGGTAGGTCTCCAGCAGGTCGACGAGCTCCTTGGGGTAGCCCGGAGCCGGGATCCCCAGCGCCTCGGCTTCCTGGCGGATGAAGTGGTCCAACAAGAGCGGCAGGTCGTCCTTGCGCTCGCGCAGCGGCGGTACCTGCACCTGGTGCCCGCAGAGCCGGTAGTAGAGGTCGTTTCTAAACTTACCCTCGGCGATGCGTGCCTGCAGGTCCCGGTTGGTGGCCAAAACGAAGTGGGCGTCGCTCTTGCGGGTCAGATCCGAGCCGACCGGGTAGTACTCGCGTTCCTGCAAAAGGCGCAACAGCTTCAACTGCGACAGCTCGTTCAGGTCGCCGATCTCGTCCAGAAAGAGCGTCCCCCCCGCGGCCCGGGCGATCAGCCCCTCGCGTGCCTGGTCCGCACCGGTGAAGGCCCCCCGCTTGTGGCCGAAGAGCGAGTCGGAGAACATGTGGTCGTCGAGCCCCGCGGCGTTCAGGGCGATGAACTCCCCCTTGCTCCCCGAGAGCTGGTGGATGGCCCGGGCCACCAGCTCCTTCCCCACCCCGGTCTCGCCGGTGATGATGATCGGCTGCCGGCTGCCGGCGATCACCTCGATGTACTGGAACATCGAGCGCATCTGGCGGTTGCGGGTCACGATGGCGGCGAAGGCGGCCGGGTGCTCCAGGTTGTCGGCGAGCAGGCGCTGTTTCAGCGAGGTGATCTCGTTGGAGAGGGTGCAGCGCTCCAGGGCCTGCTGCACCGAGGTGAGCAGACGCCCCGGGCTCACCGGCTTCGCCAGGTAGTCGAAGGCCCCCCGCTTCATGCACTCGACCACCGTGGCGATCTCGTCGTTGGCGGTCACCACGATGATCGGGATCTGCGGATAGTCGCGGGTCACGCTCTCCAGGAGCTCCAGCCCGGAGACGTGCGGCATGGAGAGGTCGAGCACCATGACGGCGACCTGCTCGATCTCCAGGAAGGGGCGCACCTCGCGGCTGTCGGAGATCATGCTGACCTCGCGGATGCCGCCGATCTCCAGGGCGAGCTTCGAGGTGGCGAGGATCTCTTCCTCGTCGTCGACCAGCAGCACGTGTTTGCAGGAAGGGCTCATCTCTTAGCGCTCCTTTGTGGTACCGGCGGCCGGGAGTCGTACCACGAAGGTGGTCCCTTCCCCCGGGATGCTGGTGAACTCGAGCGTGCCGCCGTGTTCTTTCACGATCGAGTCGCTGATGGTGAGCCCGAGCCCGGTCCCCCCCTCCTCGAGCTTGGTGGTGAAGAAGGGCTCCAGGATGCGCTGGCTGTCGTCGCTCGACATGCCGCGCCCCTGGTCCCGTACCGTGATCTGCACCTCCTGGTCCGCCACCGCGAAGCCGGTGGCGACCCAGATGCCGCTCTTTTTGCCGGGGAGCGCCTGGCAGGCGTTCATGATCAGGTTGATCACCACCTGCCCGAGCTGCTGGGGGTGCCCCAGGACCCGGGGGAGCCCGTCGGCGAGCTCCAGGGTGAAGTTGTCGGTGAACTTGATGATCTCGTGGTTCATGAGCGACAGCGCCGAGCGCACCACCCGGTTCACCTCGATCTCGCGGCGCGGCTGCCCCTGTTCCTGGCGCGCGAACCCTTTCAGGTTCTGCACGATGTCGTTCACCCGGCGCGACCCGGTACCGATGCCGCCGATGAGCCGCCGCGTCTGCTCCCCGACCTCGGCGAGCGGGACCCCCCCCAGGAAGATCTGGGAGCGCCCCTGGTCCGGCAGGTACTCGTCGAGCGCCTTCAGGGTGTCCCCGGTGATCCGGGACAACAGCTCGCAGTTCGCCATGATGAAGTTGTTCGGGTTGTTGATCTCGTGGGCCACCCCGGAGACCAGAAGCCCCAGTGAGGTCATCTTGTTGGTCTGGATCAGCTTGGCGTGGATCTCCCGGGTGCGCTCCTCCATGCGGATTCTTTCCGTGATGTCCCGGAAGGTGCAGTAGGTAACCGGGATCCCCTGCAGGGCCATCGCCTTGCCGCGCAGCGAGACGATGATCTCGTCCCCGCCTTTGCGCCGGCAGCTGAATTCCTGGCGCACGCTTTGCTCGGTGTTCACCCCTGCGATCGCCTCGGCGAGCCCCGGCGGCTCGGCCTGGCGGCAGAGCGCGGCGAACCCGCCCTCCTTGAGTTCCTCGTTGCCGTACCCGAAGATCTGCACCGCCTTCTCGTTGGCCTCGAGCACCTCCGTGCTTCCTGGCTTGAAGAAGACGATGGCGTCTTCGGACTGCTGGAAGATCTGCCGGAAGCGGGTCTCGCTCTCCCTCAGCGCCAGTTCCATGCGCCGGCGGCTGGTGATGTCCCGCATGATGAGCAGGTACTCAGGCTTCTCCCCCAGGTGGAGTTCGCTCAGGGAGATGTTCATGATGAGCGGCAGGCCGTCCCGGCGCAGGCAGGTGAGCTCGGTTACCGGACCGCCGCCACGCTGGGCCGATTCGAGGCCCCGTTTCATGAGCACCTGGAGCGCCGTCGCCCCCCCCTCCAGAAGCCGGGTGACCGATCCGCCCAGGAGCTCCTGGGCCGGGTAGCCGAAGATGCGCTCCGCCGCCGGGTTGAAGGAGCCGACCATCCCCCGGGAGTCCACCACCACGATGGCGTCGATGACCTGGTTGTACACCGCGGTGACCCGCGCCTTCTCGGAGCGTGCGGCGAGCTTCAGCGGACGGGCCACCAAAAGCCAGATGAGCGGCGCCCCGAACAGGGTGGAGATGAAGGCATCCACCACGTAGTTGGGGGTGAAGAAGAGGCTTCCCACCCGGTAGGGGAAGAGCAGTTCCTGCAACAGGTCGGAGAAGAAGACCGAACCGAGCAACAGGACGTAGAGCCTAAGCGGCGTGTCCATCATCGGGATGACGCGGCGGCGCAGTTCGGGCTTGAAGAGCAGACGCCAGAGCGGGACCGCGTAGAGCAGCGCGGTAAGGGCGGCGTCGGTGAGATCGCTTGCCAGGGAATCGGTGCTCGGGTAGAGGACCGGCAGCAGGAGCATCACCAGGAACTCGATCAAAAAGACGCTCAAAAGCGCCTTCAGGAGCAGCCGCCAGGCCGTCCGGCGGTTCACCCCCTCCCCCTGGTCCGGGACCAGCCGGAACAGGTAGAACCAGAGCGGCCCCGCGCAGAAAAGGGTGACGCAGAAGGCGTCCAGCAGCCCGCCGGGGATGGTTCCCAGCCGGGTGAACACCTGGGAGAAGAGTTGCATGATGGCAAGTTCGGTGGCGAACACCGCCATGAGCAAAAGCGAGAAGACCCCGGCGTAGTTCTTCCAGCCGACCACTTCGGCATTGTCGTTCATAGCAATCCCCCCTCGAGGACACCCGTGCCGGGGCTCGCGGCCCAGGCGCGGCAAATACCACAGCAATGCGGTCGGGATAGGTGCACGGTTGACCGAATCATATAAGGTCAGCTTTTTCATTACAACTGAAATAACGAGCGGGGCGCGGCAGGTGGGGAGCGGAGACAGGATAACTTCCAGTACTTACATGTGCCTTTCAATTGCTTACCGGGCGGACGCTGGCGTGGGTCGCAGGGGGACCGCAAAGGTCGGTGGCACCCCCAAGCACGCTCCCGGAAACGACAACGGCCCCAGGGGTGCACGCCAAGGGGCCGGAGCGAAACTATGCGCAGCTACACTGGGGTCATTCCCCCCCGATGAGCGTCAGCCGCACCGGGACCGGTTCGGATTCCCAGGTGACCTCGGGGTAGAGGGCCTTGTCCAGGCGCAGGTAGGTGCCGTCCACGCCGGTTTCGGCCCACCAGCACTCGGCCCCCTTGATGGGGAGCTTGTCGAACAGATAGAGGTCGTTGTTTTTATCCCTGGCGAGGTACATGGCGGACTCCTTATTTTCGGTGGTGGGTGCGCACCGCCTCGCCGCAGGCTCTGGCAGGTGCCGTCACAGGGCGGCCAAAAGCCGCAGTATTCGGGCTCCTACTTGGCGCGCAGCTTCTCCTTGGCGATCTTCGCCTCTTCGGACTTCGGGTACTCCTCGGAGAGCTTCTTGTAGATGTAGGTGGCGCTCTTCAGGTCGCCGATCTCCTTGAAGGCCATCCCCTGCTTCAGCATGGCCGCCGGGACCTTCTCCTTCTCGGGGAAGTTCTTGATCACTTCCTGGAACTCGAGGATCGCCTGCTCGAAGTTTTTCTCGCTGTAGTAGGTCTCGCCGATCCAGTAGTGCGCGTTGGCGGCCAGCTTGTGGCGCGGGTTCTGGTCCAGGAACTTGGTGAAGAACTCGCGGGCCTTCACGGTGTCCCCGGCCTTCATGGTGTCCAGCCCCTGCTGGTACAGCGCCTCGGGGGTCGGTGCCGCTTCGGGCACCTTCTTCTGCAGGTCGGCAAAGCCCTGCTGCACCCCGAGCTCCAGCTTGGTGAGCCGCTCCTCGAGGAGGGCCAGGCGCTTGCCGGTGTCCTCCTTCAAAAGGGCCAGGTCGTCGGCCGGGCGCTGGGCCTGGATCCTGAGGTCGTCGACCTTGCCGGTGAGAAGCTGCATGTCGACCCGGGCGCTGTCCAGGGTGGCCTGGAGGTCGGCGCCGCTTTTGCGGATGGCCGCCATCTCCTTCTGGTAGGCCTCGATCTCGTGCTGCATCGTCTCGACCCGCTGGCGGTCAGCGGTGAGCGCCTTCTCGACCCCTTCCTTCACGTCGCCGCGCACCTCACCCAGGGACTTCTCGATGCTGTAGATGCGGTTTTTCATCTCGTCGGAGTCGCGGCGCATCGACTCGAGGTCGCCCTGGGAGGCGCACCCCGCCGCAACGAACATGGTCAAGGAAACCAGTAGCATCCTGCCTGACTGCATGACTACTCCTCCACGTGGTTATCGTGCTGACGAAAAAAAGGAGCCCGCAGGCTCCTTTTGGTACGGCGTCGTTGTTGCCTACTTCACGATGACGAATTCGTCGCGACGGTTCTTGGCCCAGGCGGCCTCGTCGTGCCCCTGGTCCACCGGCTTCTCCTCGCCGTAGCTGATCACCGAGATCCGCTCGGGCTTGACGCCCAGGTTCACCAGGTAATCGCGGGCGGCCTTGGCCCTTCTCTCGCCCAGGGCGAGGTTGTACTCGTCGGAGCCGCGCTCGTCGCAGTTACCCTCGACCCTGATGCTCACCCCCGGCTGCTTGGCCAGGAGTTCGGCGTTCTTGGAGAGGGCGCTGCGTGCCTCGTTGGAGAGATCCGCGGAGTCGAAGTTGAAGTAGATCTTCTGCAACGCGCTCTCCAGGGCGGTGGCGGCCGGCTGTGCCGCGGCGCCCTGCTGGGGGGTCTCCTGGGCGACGGCCTGCTCCTTGGCCGGGGTCTCGGCCACCGGCTGCGCAGTCTGCGCCGGGGTGCTCTTGGCGCCCTCGCTCAGGGGAGCCGGAGGGGGGACGACCTGCGTTGCAGGGGTCTGTTCTTCGGGCTTCACCACGTCCTTCTTGGCACAACCACCCGAAACAACTGCTGCAAGACAAAGGACAACCAGGCATCCGTATAGTTTTTTGCTCATTCCCCCACTCCTTTTGGATGAAATAGGGCATCTGCAGCTGCCAGATGCCTCAATGAAGCGGAACAAATTATACCGGTTTTTTCACTGAACGCAACGACTGTTACGCCTGTAACAGTAAATTTACCAAGCGGCGGACCAGGTAGGATGCGAGTCACGCGCTTTGCCGCGCGAAACCTTGCTCTGAGCGCTGCCGTCGGCGCGCATGACATATATCGCTTCGCCGCCGTCACGACTTGAGGAAAAAACGATGAAACGCCCGTCGGGAGACCAGCGCGGATGCTCGTTGCTCCCCAGGTTGGTGAGCTGGGTGTCCTGGGTCCCGTCCGGGTTGATGGCGTAGATCTGGAAGCCGTTGCCGTCCTTGCGGGCATAGGCGATGCGGTCCCCCTTGGGTGACCAGCGCGGCGTGACGTTGTAGGCGCCGTTGGTGGTGAGGCGCTTGACGTCCGAGCCGTCGGCGTTCATGACGAAAACCTGCGGCTTGCCCAGCCGGTCCGAGACGAAAGCGATCCGGTTGCCGTCCGGGGACCAGGCGGGAGAGACGTCGATGGCCTGGGTGCGGGTAAGCCGCGCCAGCTCCTTCCCTTCCCGCGAGATCAGGTAGATCTCCGAGTTGCCGTCCTTGCTCAGGACCACCGCGATCCGGTTGCCGTCCGGGGAGAAGCTCCCCATGGCGTTCAGGCCGCTGCGCGCCGAGATGCGGGCCTCGACGCCGGTGTAGAGCTCGCGTCGGTACAGGTCGGGATTCCCCTTCTTGTACGAGGTGTAGATGATCTCGCGTCCCGAGGGAGCGAAGTCCGGGTTCAGGTTGATCGCCCCGTTGTTGGTGACCCGCTGGGTGTTGAACCCGTCGTAGTCCATGACGAAGACCTCCTTGTTGCCGGAGACCTTGCTCACGTAGGCTATTTTGCCGGTGAAGGGCCCTTTTTGCCCGGTGCGCACCCGCAGGACCTCGTCGGAAAAGGCGTGCCCCATGCGGCGCAGGTCCTTCAGCGACCCGGTGTAGCGCTTGGCGGCGACGTCCCGGTTCAGGACCGGGTCGAAGAGGCGGCACTCGATGGTGAGGTTGCCGCCGCTACTGCCGTACGCGGTCTTCAGGACCAGGTCCGAGCCGGCGCTCCCCGCTTCGGCTGGGGCCACCGAGAACGGGCCGGCCAGGTTCAGGTCGAACAGGAAGAGCTCCGCCAGTTCGCGCGCCACCTCGGGAAGGGCCGGTCCGGAAAGGGTCGTCGCCGGCGCCAGGTAGATCTGTTGCTTCTTGTTGGCCGGGGCCGTCACGTCGAGGTACTGATCGGACGCCCCCATGAGCTGCGGGGTGACCAGGAGCAAAAGGCAGAGCAGGATGATTCTTTTCATGGTAGAGCGACCCCTTCCGGCTTGAAGCGGAACACGCGTTCGAAACTCTGCCCGTTGGGCGGCGGCTTGAGGGTACGCCCGGCCAGGGTGACCGCCCGCGAGACCGCGTCGTCGAAGACCGGGTCACCGGAGCGTTTCTCGACGCGGTAATCTGAGATGTGCCCGTCCGGGGCGATCTTGATCCGGACCAGGGTCTGCGGCGTGCCGCTTTGGAAGGCGATCACGTCGCGGAAGGCGTCCCTGAGCCGCGACTGCAGGTACGAGCCGTAGTCGCTCCCCGCCTGGGTCCCCTTGGCGCCCGGCATGCCGACGGTCCGGTTCCCCCCGCGGTTCTTGAGCCCCGCGACCGCAGCCTCCAGCTGGCGTTCCTCGGCCTTGCGCTGCAGGTCCTTCATCCGCTCGGAGAAGTCTTTTCCCTCCTCGGCGCCCGGCTTCTGCGGGGCCGTCTTCCCTTTTTCCGGTGGCGGTGGTGTGACCTTGGGCTTGGCGGACGGGAGCACCATGGCGGCGTGGGGCACGGCAGTGGGAGCGGCCGGGGGAGCCGGGGTCGACTCCGCAGGGGCCGGGGTGCCGGCCTGCGGCGAGGCGACCGGGAGGGTCGCCAGGTCGACGTAGGTGACCGGCTCTTCGGACGGGGTAAAAACGGCGGCCTCGTTGAACCAGATGATGAGTGCGCAGACAACCAGGTGGCACAGGAAGGAGAGTGCGAACATCCCCGCCGGCCCCGGATATCTCCTGGTCTGGCGTATCATTTGCGCTGCGGGGACTCCGTAACCATGCCGAGCCGTTCAACGCCCGCGGCCTTGATCTGGGCCATGACCCGGACCACCTCGCCGTAGGGGACCGAGCTGTCCGCCTTGAGGAACACCTCCCGCTTGGCGCGTCCGGCCAGAAGCGAGTTGAGCTTGTCCTTCAAGAGGTCGGTGTCGATGGCGTCGGAGTTGATGAAGGTCTTGCCGGACTTCTCGATGGAGACCACCAGGGTGTCCTCCTTGGGGGCGAGCGACTTGCTCTCCGCCTTGGGGAGGTTCACCTGCACCCCCTGCTGCATCATCGGCGCGGTCACCATGAAGATAACCAGGAGCACCAGCATGACGTCGACCAGCGGGGTGACGTTGATCTGCGACATGGTGGAGCGGCCGCTGTCCCTGTTGCCGAACTCCATGGTCTATCTCCCCGCGAAGTTGCGCTGCACGATGTTCAGGAACTCGGTGGAGAAGCTGTCCATGTCCGAGATGAGCACCCGAATTTTCTGCTGGAAGTGGTTGTACCCCATGACGGCGGGGATAGCGGCCACCAGGCCTATCGCGGTGGCGATGAGCGCCTCGGCGATCCCCGGGGCGACCACGGCGAGCGAGGCCGAGCCGGACTGGCCGATCTTCTCGAAGGCGCTCATGATCCCCCAGACCGTGCCGAACAGGCCGATGAACGGTGCGGTGGCACCGGTTGTGGCCAGGAAGGTCAGGTACTTTTCCAGCCGGGTGATCTCCGAGGTGGTGGCCCGGCGCAACGAGCGGGCGATGTTGTCGATCCCCAGGTCGGTGCTGATCACGTTGGGATCGGCCTTCTCGTCAGCCTTGCCGCGCAGCTTCTTGAGCTCGTTGTAGCCGTCCTGGAACAGCACCGCAAGCGGCGAGTTCTCGAAGCGGTCCAGCTGCGAGCCGATGGCGTCGAAACTTTTGGCCTTGTAGAAAAATTCCATGAAGCGCTGCGAGGCGCCGTTGGCGCGGTAGACCTGCAGGAGCTTGTAGAAGATGATCCCCCAGGAGACCACCGAGAAGTAAAGCAGCACGATCAGAACGATTTTTACGACCAGGCCGGTCGAAGCGAACATACCCAAGGGACAGTACCTCCGGTTAATTTGCGGTCAAACCGAAAAAATATGCTTTAGTTCCGGCGAAGTCAACAGGAAAGCGTGACGGCCGGGAGATCAGTAGCAATCAGGCCTGCGGTCTTTAAGGCAGGGGATGCTGGCGCGCCAGCTCTCCATGGCCTGCGCCTCGAGGGTGGCTTCGATTGCGCAGCTCTCGTACCCCCCCTGGGCCAGGATCTCCCCCTTGGGGCCCAGGATGAGGCTCCCGCCGAAGAAATCGAGCTTGCCGACCGGTCCGCAGCAGTTGGCGGCCACCACGAAGAGCTGGTTTTCGATGGCGCGGCCGCGCAAGAGGGTGTGCCAGTGGTCGTCGCGCGGTTTGGGCCACTCGCCGGGGACCGCGATGATCTCGGCCCCCTCCAGGGTGAGCCGGCGGGCGAGTTCCGGGAAGCGCAGGTCGTAGCAGATCATCATGCCGATGCGGCCCAGGCTGGTGTCGACTACCACGGCGCGGTCTCCGGCGTCCAGCGAGCGGTCCTCGCCCATCAGGGAGAACAGGTGCAGCTTCCGATAGCTGCCGACCACGGACCCGCGGTCCACCAGGTAGGCGGTGTTGTAGACCTTGGCGCCGTGCGGCTCGGGGAGGCTCCCGACGATCACCATGGCGTACTCCCGGGAGAGCCGTTCCAGTTCCTGTACGATTTCCGGCGTGCGTTGCGCCAGCTGGTTCAGTTCATTGTAGGCGAAGCCCGAGCTCCACATCTCCGGGAGCACGACGAGCTCCGTGCCGCGCTGCGCCAGCTGGGCCAGGGACTCCCTCACCCGGGCAAGGTTCGCGTCGACGTCGCCAAGTGCAATGGTGAACTGTACGGCAGCTGCTTTGACAGTACTCTGCATGTGCCCCCCTGGGTCTGAGAATCGGCAATGTGGAAGTTTAATCCGAGCGGTTGCGGATTTCAAGACTGTTCCACGTTTCCCGCATTTTGATGACAAGGCTTGGGGGAATCTGTTACTTAAAGAGAGGAACCAGGACCAAGGCGCTTCCCCACGAACCAGCTCGGGCCGCGCGCCCGTGCAGCATGCTAGCCAGACATAGACGGAGCATCAGGTGATCACGACCGGCCTCTACATACATTTTCCCTTCTGCCTCAAAAAGTGCCTCTACTGCGATTTCAACTCGGCGGCCTCGAGCACCCTGGCGCGTGAGGAGTATCCCGAGCTCCTGGTGCGGGAGATGGCGCTGCGCCAGGCTGGGCTTACCCAGCCGGTAAGCGCGCCGACCCTCTACCTGGGAGGCGGCACCCCCTCGCTGATGTCCCCGGCCGAGGTCGCACGTCTCATCGATGCTGCAGCCGCACGCTTCGGCCTCACGGCTGATGCCGAGATCACCCTGGAAGCCAATCCGGGAACCCTTTCCTTCGAGAAGCTGGCCGGGTACCGCAGCGCCGGGGTGAACCGGATCTCGCTGGGGATCCAGTCCTTCGAGGACCGCTTCTTGGAAATGCTCGGGCGGGTCCACAGCCGGCACGAGGCCATCAGCGCCTTCGAGGCCTGCCGCAAGGCCGGCTTCGACAACCTGAGCATCGACCTCATGCACTCCCTGCCGGGCCAGTCGCCCGCGCAGTGGCGCAGGGCGCTCGCGGACGGGATCGCGCTCGCCCCGGAGCACCTCTCCGCCTACGCCCTCTCCGTCGAGGAAGAGACCCCCTTCGAGGCGCTGGTGGAGTCGGGGAACCTGACGCTTCCCGGCGAGGAAGACGCGGCCGCCATGTTCGAGGCCACCGCCGAGCTCTTGGAACAGGCCGGCTACCGGCACTACGAGATCTCCAACTTCGCCCGGCCCGGGCGCGAATCGCGCCACAACGGCGCCTACTGGACGCGGCAGAGCTATCTCGCGTTCGGCGCCGGCGCGCACTCGTTCTGGAACGACAACGGGCTGGGCGACCGCTGGCACAACGCCGAGGGGGCAAGCGAGTACCGCGAAGCGATCCTTTCGGGGATCCTACCCGAGCGGGAGCGTGAAGTGCTGGATCGGGAGCAGGCCGTTTCCGAAGCCTTCTTCCTCGGTCTCCGCGTCCTCGCCGGGCTGGACCTGGAGCAGCTTGAGAGAACCTACGGCGCAAGCGCCCTCGCCTCGCGCCGTGACGTTGTCGACCGCCTGGTGGCCGCAGGGGAGCTGATCTGCGAGGGGACCCGGATCCGGCTGGCACCGCAGGCGATCATCGTAGCCAACGGCATCTTCGCCCAGTTTCTCTGATCCCCACGAGTCCGAATCAAAACGTCCCGCGACAGAAGGAATTGCTACGCGGTAGCCACGCGAGCCCGGTTGCAGCCCCTCTGTCTCCCCTTTGCGAAGGGGAGACAGAGGGGATTTGATCAACTTCGCCACAGACGCTACGCTTGACCAGTTCCTCATGGTAGCCAGGGGAATCCCTCCCCTCCCCATCCCCCCGCAGCCGCGCCGCCCGCAAATAATCCACCGAAACTCCCCTGTTTTCCTCCCTCCGCCCCCGGTAAAATCTCCCGCGGAGAGTCCCCTTGACAAAGCATAGGTCCATTGCTAACTTAGGCTGGTTAGCACTCTGGGTTTTTGAGTGCTAATCTGTTTTTTGAAGGAGAGAGGTATGGAAGAGCAGCTTTCAGAACGGGGCAAGCGGATCCTCGAGGCAGTCATCGAGGACTACATCGCCACTGCCGAACCGGTCGGAAGCCGGACCCTCACCAAGAGCCACGCGCTGGCGCTTTCGCCCGCGACGGTGCGCAACGTGATGTCCGACCTGGAGGAGATGGGTTTTCTCACCTCCCCCCATACTTCCGCCGGCAGGATCCCGACCGACAAGGCCTACCGCCTCTACGTCAACTCGATCCTCGAAGTGAGGAATCTCACCCGGGACAACCGCGAGGAGATCAAACGGCGCTGCCAGCTGGCCGGCAGAGACATATCCGAGGTACTCAAAGAGACCAGCCGCCTGCTCTCCTCCACCTCGAGCTACATGGGCGTCGTGATGGCGCCGCGTTTCGCTGCCAACGTTTTTCGCCAGCTGGAGTTCGTGAAACTCTCCAGCCACCGGGTGCTGGCGATCCTCATCTCGCAAAACGGCGCCGTGCAGAACCGGCTCATCGAGACCGAGGTCGAGATCAGCCAGGACGACCTGGTCCGGATGGGGAACTACCTGAACGAGCAGCTCAAGGGACTCACCATCGCCCAGGTGCGCGAACGGCTGCTCTCCGAGATGAAGAGCGAGAAGGTGCGCTACGACGCCATGCTGTCCCAGGCCATCGTGCTTTCCGAGGCGACCCTCAAAAGCGACGATGCGCAGATCTTCGTCGAGGGGCAGGCGAACATCCTCGATCAGCCCGAATTTCATGACGCGGCCAAGATGCGCGAGATCTTCCGCGCCTTCGAGAGCAAGGGGCTGATCCTCGACCTTTTGGACCGCGCCATGCAGGCCGAAGGGGTGCAGATCTTCATCGGGGCCGAATCGCACCTGGTGAAGATGGAGGGGATGAGCCTCATAACCTCGACCTACATGACCGGAAAAGATACCGTCGGCGTACTCGGCGTCATCGGGCCGACCCGCATGGGCTACGGCCGGGTGATACCGATCGTCGACTACACCGCGAAATTGATCAGCCGCCTGCTCGAAACCGAGTAGGAGGACAAAGGAGAGTGGAACCGGATGGATCTCAAGAAAAAACACGGTAATCAGCAGGAGCCCAAGAAAGAGGAGGCAGCCCAGGCAGCTTCCCAGGACCACGTAGAGCTTTCGACTCCGGCCAGCGACGCGGATCGCATCAAGGAGTTGGAAGAGGCACTCGCCGCCAAGGGGCTCGAGTCGGCGACCAACTGGGACAAGTTCCTGCGCGAGCGGGCCGACCTGGAGAACTTCCGTAAAAGGACCCAGCGGGAGAAGGAAGAGATCCTCAAGTACGGCAACGAGCAGCTGATCCTCGAGGTACTCCCGGCCGTCGACAACATGGAGCGGGCCATCGCCCACGCCTCCGAGGAGGGGCTCACCGCGATCATCGAAGGGGTGAAGCTTACCCTGTCCATGCTGCAGGGTGCTTTGAAGAAGTTCGGCGTGACCGCGGTGGAAAGCGCCCCGGGCACCGTCTTCGACCCGTCCTTCCACCAGGCCATGGCCCAGGTGGAGACCGCCGATCAGCAGCCCAACACCGTGGTCGCCGAGTTCCAGAAAGGCTACCTCCTGAACGAGCGCCTGCTGCGCCCGGCCATGGTCACCGTGGCCATCGCGCCGAAACAATAACGGCCGTAACGGCCGTGCTAAGTTCTGCGTTCCAGGTGCTACGTTAAATGCTCCTCGGAGTCCCGTTCGGCCCGGCAGGGAACTGCGTCACAGCCAGCTCAAGCATTGGAAAGCGGTATTCAGCCGTCAACGTGGAACGTAGCACATAGAACGTAGAACTTTTTTTAGTCGTGCCCTTGTTTTTTTGCGGGGGGATGACTAGGTTTTGGACGACAGTTACCAAACACGGAGGATCAACAGACATGAGCAAAGTGATAGGGATCGACCTCGGAACCACCAACTCCTGCGTTGCAGTGATGGAAGGTGGGGAGCCGGTTGTCATAGCTAACGCAGAAGGTAGCCGCACCACCCCGTCCATGGTGGCCTTCGCAGAAAGCGGTGAGCGTCTGGTGGGACAGCAGGCCAAACGCCAGGCGGTCACCAACCCCGAGAACACGCTGTACGCCATCAAGCGTCTCATCGGGCGCAAGTACGACACCGAGGCGGTGAAGAAGGATATCGCCATCTCGCCGTTCAAGATCGTCAAGGCTGACAACTCCGACGCCTGGGTCGAAGTGCGCGGCCAGAAATACTCGCCGCCGGAAATCTCGGCCATGGTCCTCATGAAGATGAAGAAGACCGCCGAGGACTACCTGGGCGAGACCGTCACCGACGCGGTCATCACCGTGCCGGCCTACTTCGACGACTCCCAGCGCCAGGCAACCAAGGACGCCGGCAAGATCGCGGGCCTTAACGTACTGCGCATCATCAACGAGCCGACCGCGGCAGCTCTCGCCTACGGCCTCGACAAAAAGAAGGACGAGAAAATCGCCGTGTTCGACCTGGGCGGCGGCACCTTCGATATCTCCATCCTGGAACTCGGCGAAGGGGTCTTCGAGGTGAAATCCACCAACGGCGACACCTTCCTGGGCGGCGAGGACTTCGACCAGAAGATCATCGACCACATCGCCGACGAGTTCAAAAAGGACCAGGGGATCGACCTCAGGGGCGACAAGATGGCGCTGCAGCGTCTGAAAGAAGCCGGCGAGAAGGCCAAGTGCGAGCTCTCCACCTCGCTCGAGACCGACATCAACCTGCCGTTCATCACCGCCGACGCCTCGGGTCCCAAGCACCTGACCATGAAGCTGACCCGCGCCAAGCTGGAGGCGATCTGCGCCGAGCTGATCGCGAAACTGGAAGGCCCCTGCCGTACCGCACTGCGCGACGCCGGCCTCTCCCCCAATGACATCGACGAGGTGATCCTGGTGGGCGGCATGACCCGCATGCCGATCGTGCAGAAGAAGGTGCAGGAAATTTTCGGCAAGACCCCGAACCGCGGTGTGAACCCGGACGAGGTAGTGGCCATCGGCGCAGCGATCCAGGGCGGCGTTCTGAAGGGCGACGTGAAGGACGTGCTGCTCCTCGACGTCACCCCGCTCTCCCTGGGCATCGAGACCCTGGGCGGCGTGATGACCAAGCTGATCGACAAGAACTCCACCATCCCCTGCAGGAAATCGCAGGTGTTCTCGACCGCAGCCGACAACCAGCCGGCCGTCTCCATCCACGTGCTGCAGGGCGAGCGCGAGATGGCAGCCGACAACAAGACCCTCGGCAACTTCGAACTCTCCGGCATCCCGGCCGCACCGCGCGGCGTGCCCCAGATCGAGGTGACCTTCGACATCGACGCCAACGGCATCGTGCACGTCTCGGCGAAGGACCTGGGTACCGGCAAGGAGCAGTCCATCCGCATCACCGCTTCCTCGGGTCTCTCCAAGGAAGAGGTCGAGAAGATGGTGCGCGAGGCCGAGGCGCACGCCGCGGACGACAAGAAGAAGCGCGAGCTGATCGAAGCCAAGAATCAGGGCGACAACCTGGTGTACTCGACCGAGAAGTCCCTGGGCGAATTCGGTGACAAGATCGACGCCTCCGAGAAGCAGAAAATCGAAGAAGGGATCGCGGCCCTCAAGAAAACCCTCGAAGGGACCGATGCAGAAGAGATCAAGAAGGCGAGCGAAGCGCTCCTGCAGGCCTCGCACAAGCTGGCCGAGGCGGTGTACGCCAAGGCACAGGCAGCCGGTGCCGGCGCCGAAGCAGGCGCCGAGCAGCAGGCCCAGGGCGCCGAAAACGGCGGCGCTGCCAAGGGCGAGAAGGTCGTCGACGCCGACTTCGAAGAGGTCAAGGACGACAAGAAGTAATGCTGGCTTCCCGGACCGGTTCGCGGGTATAATCCCCAACTGGCCTGTCTGAATCATCAACAAAAACGCGGGCAGCGTCTCAAAAAATCGAGACGCTGCTCTTTGCGTTAGCAAGGGATCTATCTTGGCAAACGGCGAAAAGCAGGATTACTACGAGACACTGGAAGTCAACAAGAACGCCTCGGAGACCGAGATCAAGAAGGCGTATCGCCGCCTTGCGGTCAAGTTCCATCCGGACAAGAACCAGGGCGACCGCGAAAGCGAGGAGAAGTTCAAGGAGATCACCGAGGCCTACGAGGTGCTCTCCGACGCCGAGAAGCGGGCCCGCTACGACCAGTTCGGCCATGCCGGCATGGGCGGCGGCTTCTCTTCCGGCGGCTTCGGCGCCGGCACCCCCTTCGGCGACATCTTCGGGGACATCTTCGGCGAGGTGTTTGGTGGCGGCGGGCGCAGCCGCGCCGGTCGCGGACGCCGCGGCGACGACCTGCAGTACAACCTGGACATCAGCTTCGAAGAGGCCGCCTTCGGCGTCGAGAAGAAGATCGACATCCCCTACAACAAGCGCTGCGAAGCCTGCGGCGGTTCCGGCGCCAAGGCCGGCACCCAGCCAAAAACCTGCCCCACCTGCCAGGGTGCCGGGCAGATGCGCTTCCAGCAGGGCTTCTTCAGCGTCTCCAAAACCTGCTCGCACTGCAACGGCGAGGGGCGCGTGGTCGAGCACCCCTGCCCGAGCTGTCGCGGCAACGGCACCGTCCGCGACAAGAAAACCATCTCGGTCAAGGTTCCGGCCGGCGTCGAGACCGGCATCCGCCTGAAGCTCTCCGGTGAAGGTGGCCAGGGGGCCAAGGGAGGGGGCAACGGCGACCTCTACGTCGCCTTGAGCGTACGCGAGCACCCGATCTTCCGCCGCGAGGACAACGACGTCATCTGCGAAATCCCGATCAGCTTTACCCAGGCGGCACTGGGGTGCGAGATCGAGGTCCCGACCCTGGACGGCAGGGTCAACATGAAGATCCCGGAAGGGACCCAGTCCGGCGCCATGTTCCGCATGCGCGGCAAGGGTGTTCCGGCCCTGCAGGGGTATGGCCGCGGCGATCACCTGGTGGTTGCCAAGGTGGAGACCCCGACCAACCTGAACAAGCAGCAGCGCGAGCTTCTGGAGGAGTTGGCACGGATCAGCGGCGAGGACGCGAACCCGATGCGCAAAAACTTCTTCTCCAAGGTCATGGACATCTTCAGCTAGTGCGAACCTGGGTGCGGGGCAGCGTGGGGCTTCTCCTGGCGCTTTGCCTGACCGCCCTCCCCGCCCATGCCCACAACCCGGTCACCGAGCCGCAGCTGCTGGAAAACGGCAGCTACGGTCCGGTGCTCATCCAGAAGATCCAGCAGGCAAAAAGACGCATACTCTGCGTCTTTTTCCTTTTCAAGATCACCGACTCTCCCCGCAGCCTGCCGCGGGCCGTGGCCAGCGAGCTGATCGCAGCCCAGCGCCGCGGCGTCGAGGTGACCGTGGTGCTCGACGCCACCCGGCAGACCCAGCAGGACAACCGCAACGCCACACGCATCCTGGCCCAGGGCGGGGTGCGCGTCGTCTTCGCGCCCGCCGGAACCACCACCCACGCCAAGGCCGTCGCCATCGACGACCGCTACGTCATCATCGGCAGCCACAACCTCACCCAGTCCGCCCTCACCCGCAACAACGAGCTCTCGCTGCTGGTCGACTCCCCCCAACTCGCCGCACGGATGCGCCGCTACCTGGAGCGGTTGAGATAGCCGCTCCGCTAGAAGATTGCCGACAGCCTGCGTTTTTCCTTGAGCTCGGCCACGGGATTCTTGGACTCGCAGGGGACCTGAACCTGGCACAATGCGCACCCCGCCGGGCCCCTGAGGCCGTAGCTCGCCGAAAGGGCGATCGAGTCCCGCCCGTAGGCGTAGCTTGCGCAGATGGTCTTGTCCTGCCCCTCCTTGGAAATCGCCTGCCCCGGGCAGCGCCGCACGCAGGCCGCGCAGGAGCCGTTGTAAAAGTAGAGGCACCCCTCGTTGGGCTCGCTCAACTCCTGCGGGTCCGGATCGAGGGCGATATCGATCACCACCGAGCTCAAATACACGGCACTCCCCAGCTCGGTGATGAAGCCCCTGCTGAGCCCGAAGCTCCCCAGCCGCGCCGCGTAGCCGATGTGGCGCTCCGACCAGGTGGAAGACTTACCGGTCGGGGTATCGACCATCCGGAAATCGGGGCCGTCGACCGGTGCCACCCCGCGGTAGCCGTCGTCGGCCAGGTAGCCCAGAAGTGCCGCGCGCAGCTCTTTTTGCCAGGTAAAGTAGCTCAGATGGTAGGCCTCGGTCACCTGGCGCGAGGGGCGCTCGACCTGGTGGCGATTGGAGTCGCGCAGCTCCTGGCTCCAGGGCATCACCCAGCTCACCACCGTACCGCCGTGCCAGCTCCCCTTCCCGTACACCGCCTCGAACGCCTCGCGCGGCGTCAGGTGCCACTCGCCGACCACCTCCTTGAAATGATCGAAGACCGGATCATCCGCCGAGGCGAAACCGACCAGCGGCGCCCGGAAGTACGGGGCGTTCAACGCGGGGGACCAGTTCTTCTCGTTCTCGGTGATCAGCCGGGTGATGGTGTTGCGTATCTGCTCTTTCATCGATGCCTCCTCTGTCTCTTCACCTGACGCCTGCCAATCCTGCTTCAAAGGTGCCCGGTCCGCGTCGGGTCCCCTCTCCCCTTGCGAGAGAGGGAGGATTCCTGGTTGGACCGTCACCCTATGGCAGGCCCCGTTTCACTGAACCTCCGCTCATCGCGGTACCGCGGCCCCACTTGGTTGCATATGCAACCAACACGCTAAAAAAAATCCGCCGACCAATAAATCAGCGGATCCGTTCCGCCAACAGGCGCAGCGAATCGGCGCCCTCTGCGCCGAGCAGGGCCTGGGCCTTTTCCTGGGCCTGTTGCCAGTAGGGGTGCGAGTCGACCAACAACTGCTGTCCGGCCGGCGTGATGCGCAGCAGTTGGCCGGCCCGGCCACCGCGTTCCACGATCTCGATCCAGCCGCTTTTTCTCATGCGATCCACGTTGCGGCTCACGGTCGACTTTTCCATCTGCAGCCGTTTGCCGATGTCGCCGGGGCTCGCCTCGCCGGCGATGGAGAGGAACACCAGGATGCTCGCCTGGTTGATCTTGATCCCAAACGGCATCAGCGCGCGATCGTAGATGCCGGTGATCACCCGGCTCAGGCGCCGCGCCTTCCCTGCCAGGCACTCGTTCCCTATGGTGACGGCGAGATTGTCAGTGGTCGGATTCATGTCTCTCCTCAAGTTGCATATGCAACCAATACAGTTCCGGCTGGTTTCTGTCAATAATTTTTTCGGCGCTCCGATGCGTTCTGTGTCGCCACGGACTGTGGCACACCTTCCCCGGCGCAGTGTGAATAGCGGAACCGCGGTTCCCTCAGCACGGCGTCCTTTTCCTTTACTCACGCAGCGGCTCGGGGCACAATGCGATTTTATGGAAATTTTATGGTTTGTTTAAGAGCAGTTTAGATCTCGTGCGTACTGTAGCCTCATCAACAACCAAGGAGGCTACACCATGAATAAAGCAAAGCTGCTGTACGACGTAACCAGGATTCTCAAGAACAAGGACAGGATCGACGGGGTACTCACCACCTTCATCCAGAAAGACCAGGAGGAGATCTTCTCGCTGCGCAATCAGTTCGCCAAGAGCGGTGACCAGGCCAGCACCGACGTGACCTGCGAACTGAAGCTCGAGGGCAAAAAAGTGAAGCGCGAGAGCCACACCGAATTCTCCGGTTCCGGCCCGTGCTGCCACGGCGACAAGATGCGCCGTTTCTTCCACCACCGCCACGGCACCACGGGGGGCAACTGCGTCAAGGGGTTCTTCTCCCGGCTCTCCCTTATGTTCGGCCTGTTCGGTGCGGTGAAGGCCGAAGAGCGCGACGGCGGCTCGGTCCTCATCTCGCTGAACCTCGCCGACCTCCCCGAGGAGCTGAAGACAGAGGTGCGCGAGCGCCTGAACGGGCGCTGCTGCCGCAGTGAAGAAGACGGCAATCCGCACGCCCACGGCCACCATTACGGCCACCACTGGCACCACGTCTTCGCCGACGGCCCGCACAGCGTCGAGTCCCTGGACGGCCTCTTGCTGGTGACTTTGAACAGCAAGCGCGAGATCGAAAAGATCTCCCTGAATCTAGACGGCAGGGTGCTGGACCAGAAGGACGAGTCGCACGCTGTGACGGCGACCGCCGACGTGCAGTTCGCCTGGTAGTACCGAAGGGGGCCCGGTGGCAGCCGCGCCGGGCCCCCTGACAGATCGACAGCAACGCTTAGGAGTATCCATGCACAGTAATGAGCGCAGGTTGGGCAGGTGTGCCCCCGGGGGGCGCTGCGAGGGGCTGCAGGAGCGGCTCGCCCACGTCCACGACCACTTCCACCAGCATCGGCACGAGTTCCACCAGTACCACCGGTTCTTCCACTGGGCCCGCCCGATGATCCTCATCTTCAACCTGGTGCTGCTCTACCTGCTCTTCACCTGGTCCGGGTTCAAGGCCGTCGGCCTCTTCTTCGCCATCCTCATCCTGGTGAAGGAGATCGTCCTGCTCTTTTTCCTCTTGCGCCTGGAGCGCCACATTGTCACCCCCATCGAGCGGCTGCGCGAGGGGGTTGACGAAATCGCCAAGGGGAACTACGACGTCTGGGTGGAGAGCCCCTCCCCCAATGCCGTGGGGCTCTTGACCGCGTCATTCAACGAGATGGCGCTGCAGCTCAAAGAAAACGAACGGCTCCAGGCCGAGTACGAGGAGAACCGCAAGGCGCTCATCGCCAACATCTCCCACGACCTGAAGACCCCCATCGCCGCCATCCACGGGCATATCGAGGCGCTCATGGAAGGACGCAGCTTCCCCGCCGAGACCCAGGATAAATACTTGAAGGTGGTGCACCACAACGTGGTCTACCTGAACCGCCTGATCGACGACCTGTTCCTGTTTTCCAAGCTGGACATGCAGAAGCTCGAGTTCCACTTCGAGCGCACCTCGATCCGTCACTACCTGCGCGACCTCCTGGAGGAGTACCAGCTGGAGCTCGAGGGGGCGGGAATCGGCTTTTCCTACCTGGACCAGCTCTCGGACGATCCCCAGGTCGTCCTGGACGGCAGGAGGTTCTACCAGGCCATCAACAACATCGTCTGCAACGCCAAGGGGCACGGCAACAACGAGCGGCTCGCCATCTCGTTCCGCCTCTACCGGGTAGGCGAACGGATCGCGCTGGACATCGCCGACAACGGCCCGGGGATCCCGCAGGACAAGCTCCCCTTCATCTTCGACCGCTTCTACCGCATCGATTCGGAGCGCACCAAGGACCTGGAAAGTACCGGCCTGGGCCTCGCCATCACCCGCGAGTTCGTGCAGGCTCACGGCGGCGAGGTCTCGGTGACCAGCCAGGAGGGGGCGGGGGCCTGTTTCACCATCGAGCTGCCAGCCTACGAGGGGAAGGTGGACCAGCCATGAAGCGGGTACTGATCATCGAGGACGACCTGAACATTGCCGAACTGGAGCGCGATTACCTCCAGTTAAACGGCTACCATGCCGAGATCGAGACAGACGGCACCAAGGGGCTGGCTAGGGCGGTTTCCGGGCGCTTCGACATCGTGGTGGTGGACCTGATGCTGCCGGGCACCGACGGCTACGAGATCATCCGCGCCATCAGGAAGGACCACGAGATCCCGGTGATCGTGGTCTCGGCGAAGAACGAGGACATCGACAAGATCCGCGGGCTCGATATCGGCGCCGACGACTACCTCACCAAGCCCTTCAGTCCCGGCGAGTTCGTGGCGCGCATCAAGTCGCACCTGAAGCGCTACCAGCGGCTCAAGGGCGGGGTGGGCGGCCAGGAGACCATCCTGCACCGCGGTCTCGAGATCAACCCGGCCTCGCGCCAGGTGACGGTGAACGGGAAGGAGGTGCAGCTTACCACCAAGGAGTACGATCTTTTGCACTTTCTGGCGAGTCATCCCAACATCGTGTACACCAAAGACCGTTTGCTCGACGCCGTCTGGGGCAATGGCTACTTCGGCGAAACCGCGACTGTCGCCGTTCACATACAGAAGATCCGCAAGAAGATAGAGCCCGATCCCGCGCTCCCCGTTTACATAGAGACCGTCTGGGGCACCGGTTACCGCTTCAATCCCTGATTCCGCCCTAAAAACCACCGGCCGCAGTGCTACTGGCAAGTAGGCACTGCGGCCCGCCCCACTCCCCTGCCCGTGACGTCGCAATCGAAGGACAGCACAATCTTTAGCTGACCACAGGGCCTCCACGTCCCCCCTTTGGAAAACGGGTCTAGGGGGGATTCGCCTTTTTTAGGATTCGCCTTGTTCCTTCCAAAGCCCGCGGAAACCCACTCCCAAAGCTCCCCCCATCAGGCGCTTAAAAAACGATCAGATCTGCCGCTTTTTTTGCAGCCCCCATCTGCTTCGCACTCCGATATCAGTTGAAACTATAACGTTTTCCCCTCCTGGCACGCCCTATGCTGGTAAGAAAGCATCCTGAAAGTTTCGGATACCTGTGAGACATCGACGACAATGAACGGTTCGCTGCGTTGGACAGCCAGGCCGTTTGAGTATCCTTTGTCAGTGAGGTGGGCCATGAAACGGTACGAAGAGAGAGAGGAGCGGTACGAGGCTTTGGGGCGCCAGACGCAGTCGGCTCCGAGAAACGAGGAAGTCATGCCGGCCAGTGACGTTGCCAAGGCTGCCTACGCCTGGAACAACGCCCTCAAACTGGCAGCGGAGAAGATGTGGGGGGAGCGATTCGAGATCCCGCGGAAGCTGAGCATGCCCTGAACCGCGCTTCGCATTGCGGGGGTTCTCAAGAGGCCGGAGGAGAACTGCAGGAGCTTCCCGGGGAACTATTTTAGTTGGCTGTCCTTGCTGCCTCTCCGATTGTAGAGAGCCGCTCTTTTCTGCCGTCTTTCCATTTCCGTTTGACAGGTAACGCAGTACCTGACTCCCGGCAGCGCTTTACGGCGCGCTTCGGGGATGACATCCTCGCACTCCTGGCAATGGGTTGCGCTTTCGCCAGATGGCAAGCGATTCTTGGCCATTTCGACTGCCGATTCGACCGTAGCATCAATCTGTTCCTGCACTGCCCCATCTCGGGACCATCCAACTGCCATACACTTTTCCTCGCGTCTACACGTGCCTTTGCCTGTGGCAAGTCTAGCTACTGCTCGTCAGTGACACCTCAGAGTATAGTCTTCTCGATAAAAGTTGTGAACCAGTGTACCGTCAGATCGGAAAACAACCGGCTAAACAGGGCCAGCGTTCATTGACCTTTAACAACCTTTACAACCGGTTGAGTCAGCACAACTTTGTCATTTTTGGTAACTTCCAGTTCCCCAGGAGGATCATCGGCTGCACCGATCTCATTCACCATGCACCGATAATGATAGGGTCCGCTTTTGAAATCGTAGTGGTGGTTTCCACCGCTTCCGTCGAACGTCAAAGAACCGTTGTTCAGCACCAATTCTGGCTGTTCTGCCGGCTTCTTATTGACCAGCCAAGCTGCATAGCGAAACTTGTCATCGGGGAGACGGTCGATGCGAATTCTGAATTTCGCCGTTTCCCATTCCAGGACAGGTTCTGTGAAGTCTCGCAAACTGCCGGAAAGTTGTCGCTTATCTGCCTCAATCAACTCTGCACGCTTATGTTTTCCTTTTTCGGTCTGATGGTTGATGGCAATCACTTTCCCATCATCATCGAGCCACAACGAACCGTTCTGAAACATGATTCCTCTCCCCCCCATCTCAGACCAGTCAGTAGAAACGCTGGAGGTAGCGATTGCGTCCAGAAGTTTTGCATCGAGGATCTCATCGTATGCTTCGACAAATTGCCGTGCATTCTCGATTCTCGAAAGGGGAACTTTGCGACGTAAGGGATACGACACCGCATCAGCAATTGCCTGCGGATCCTTACGTGCAACAACCGTCATGAAGTAACTGACCGCCTTTTCGTAACCCTGTTCAGCGCGGACAAGCGGGCAGGAAAAAGAAAAAAGCACCATTGAGATAACTGTGATTTTTAATAGATTCATGTTTCCCCTACCCTTTTGTTTAACCATTGACTGCAGACGCTGCTCTGTTAGAGTTCTGGCATGTTGTCTCAGTGAGCTATGTCATCATCGGGGCAGACAATGACACTGAAAAGCTTCCGCACCATTTCCGCTTTGACTATCGCCATCCTTGCACTGGCTTCCTGCGCCTCGTTTCCCCATCTCCCCGGAGACAGAAACCTCCTCACCGACGTCACCTCACCAGGGGTATCTCGCGAAGCAGTCCTGATGAAACTCGGAGAGCCGTCCTCCAGTTTTGAATCCGGCAGGATCCTCACCTATCGCATCGGTGAAGATGCGGACGGCTACTTCCTCATGGACCGGATGGTCCGCTGGAGCAACACCAAGTACAGCGTGGTCTTCGTCTTCGACAGCAACGGGCATCTGCAAAAGTACAAGATGATTCCAGTGCGTTAGGAGTTGGCCTTGAGAAAGCGTCCTATGTGGCCCGCGGAATTGGCATTCGTGGCAACGCTGACATGCGTGCTGTCCGGTTGCCTGATCATTCCGACCGATTATTACCAGCCATACTCAAGACAGAACGCCGGAGCAGAGGTGCCTTCCGCGCTTGCAACGGGTAAGACGAGGGAAGAAGTCCTGCTTGACCTGGGCGAGCCTGACAGATCCTCACTCGATGAAACGGAACTTTGGTATATAGCGTCCAAGGTCAGAGCGATCATCATCCTGGGGGACAGGGGTGGTGAGGCCGGTGTGGACTACGTCCATGTGGTCCGGTTCGACAAAAACGGGCGTGTCGAACTGTTTCAGACCCTATTTACCAACACCGGAGAAGCCTCCTCTGATGACTCGCAGAGATTCGAGTATTCCTACCTGTTGGAACCACATTTCTCCAGGGAGCACGGTCAACACCCGGAGCGAGGGAGATAGCACGATATCGGCGCAATCCTTGACCAGCATCCCCACCAATCCAACCTCTGCAGTCCCAGCCTAACAAAATTCGTCTTCACGAGAGTAGTACAGAATTGCAGGCGCCTCTCCGCTCAGTCGTCACGAGGAATCAGGTCCGTTAATGCTTGATGACTCGCACCCGCCTTCATGTAGCAGCCTTCGTATAGCACAACCATTGCCAAGAAAATAGGGGTTTATAAGGTGAATTACGGGAACTGGGTTTTGGCTGTCGGTGTCGAACTGGCAAGCTCGGCCCTATATTCGATGAACCACCTAACGATTTATCCAATTATCTTTTACAAATTAGCACTCAAGCCTTTTGGCGACACCCTATCGGATTATTTAACACTCCGCATATCACATGTCGAGATAGCTTACAGTAATCCAAAGTCTTACAATGAAATTCTCTTTTAGAACAAGGGTCCCTGGAAAGGCCCTTATTTTGCAGTCTTATCGCTATCGTTTGCAGTCACTTTTGGAGAAGAAGACAAGACGCCATTTTATTTATAGTTGATTTTCATGTGGACAACCTATTGTCCATTTCGGCCCGTGACGGATGTTTCAGATACAAGGGATTTGGTATCGGGACGCTTCTGAGCGGCTCCTCTGTCGCACAAGCATCAACAATCAAGAAAATATCCTCGCCGGTTACTGAATCCAAAACATCTGAGCCACCGAACAATTGCATTTCAGCCATCGACCACATTGGATCACGGTTGATTGAGGGTGCAGTCGGGGCGTTCTTTATGCTTGAAATGTCGGAATAAACAATGGCTATCGCTTCTTTCATTGATGGAGGAGGGCAACATGATCGGCGGGGCGGAATCACTGGTTATCTTGGTAAGTTTGGTAGCTTTCTGGCTTTATCCTGCCATTTGCTTTTACCTATTAGCACGTAAAACCAAAACCGAGCCGGCCTGGCTGGCATGGATCCCCATTGCCAATCTTTATGTATGCTGCAAAATGGCGCGCATGTCTGGTTGGTGGTTCCTGTTATGTTTAATACCGTACGTCGGCGTAATCTTCATCCTCATCATCTTTTACAGGATACCGTTAAGTCTCGGGATATCGAATAGCTCACGAATTTTGTCGGTGTTGCCGTTTATAAATTATATTTATTTTGGTTATTTGGCATTTCGTCAAGAACCAGATGGTGTGAATCAAGCAGCTTGCAGTGAGGGTATGTCCCTTCCCAAAGAAGAAGACAGCCTAACTGTTTTCTTTCGCATCATGTTCATCTATCTCGGGGCTTCAGCCATTATTTCCTGGGCAGTGAGTTCGGCACTGATGTATTCGCGGCTCAGTCCCTATAGCTTAACCTTCAACAAGGCAGATTTCCTATTGAGGACTTCGCTGGGCTTGGCCTCTTCGTTGTTCTATGCCTGGGTGCTTTGGAAGGCGCGGGAAGGGAGATCTGTAAAGTTACTGGTTATTGCGCTCGGTTATGCTGTGCTTGGAGCATGTACCATGCTCATGTTTCGCTTTGTGCTTAAACGGCCGGCAGCCGGAGAGAGCGACCAGTTCTACACGTTCATAAGTTGGCTGAGCGCTGTAGTTGCGGGGCGGGGATATCCGGTTGGCTGGATTGTCGCCTTGATCGCCATGGTCTCGAAACCAAGCCAGAGTTTCTATGCCATTTTGAACATCTTTCAATCCCTATTCGCTCTAAGTCTCTTCAGCTTCGCCTTGGCAAAACAACCAGAAAAAAACCCTGGCAAGTTTCGACGCGAAGACGGGTCAAAGCCCGAAGGTGTCACAACCCATCAGGCAAAAGTTCAACCCGGCTCTGAAAACTGCTCACCAGATTTACCCGAACTGTCCAGTACATCGTCTTGCTACATTGCCGCCACCACAGATGGCTCCATCCGCCAGGTCGTGGTATCTCTCCCGCCTGCTTCCGCTGTAGAGACTGAATTCAGTACCATTATCCTGCCTGCCGACAAATTCCCCATACTGGCAATGCATTCCTGGTGTTCAGGTTTTTGTAAAATCAATGGACAGCACGTGATGATGCTTCGGGTGGGTGACTTTGCTGCGGCCGTAAAAAATGCAGGTATAACCGTCGGTTTGAGTTTTTGCCACATGCCGACCCATCCCGTGTTTTTAGTCTCCGTCCGGATCGACTCACCGGACTTGACTGGCGCGGTACGCAGTAAATTCCCCCATGTGCCTGCGTTATCGAAGCCGATTGCGGAATGGGTCAGCGGTCTCAACCCCTATGATCGCGAACTCATACCGTCGGTGCTCTCAGCGAATCCTTTCCGGGTGATCCTCGCAGAAGACAGCCCCAGCAAGAGCGTCGTATATCTCCCAGATGGGCAGACGCAGGAATCTGCTATGCCGGATGCGGTCTGCGAATTCAGTTTAGTGTTGGAAGATGGTGTTATTGAGTGCTTGAAACAACAATGGGAAGAATTATTGAGGCATGACGCTTCTATTCCTGGTGACAAAAGAGACTTTAATATGGCTGCCAATTTTGATTTGGTCAGACTTATGCCTTTAGATAGAGATCCGATCATGCCCAAAAAGCAGGTAACTTAAAGGCTAACGATTCTGACAGGCGTGAATTGATATGTTCAGAATCTTGACGCAGTAAAAGTAGTGTTTGTCGCGATCTTCGTACCAGCTTCGCTTGTACACAGCTAACGATGATGACGAGTATTGGCCGACAAAACAAAAGCTCCGTCTTGGACGGCTAAGTGAATATCTTGGAGCCCAGGGAGAATGTCACATGAGGAATGAAACCTACCGCCGCAAGTATTTCGCCTTTTTGTTCATAATTACTCTCCTGATGACAGGTTGCTCTTCAGCTCCCATTCACAAGCATCTAGACACAACGCTGACGAACAAAACCTACGACACGGTAGTGCTCAGCAAAATCCCCAAAGAAGAGATCAGCGTACCTGTGCAGGAAAAGCGCTACACCTCTACGGGAGGAGCTGACGGTCTGCTCTGGCTCTTAATCGACAAGGGGATAAACAAGGCGCGTGCGAGTTCGGTAGAGGAAACCATTGCCCCGTTGCTTAAAGCCACGGCAGATGTTGATTTCCGTACCCAATACTGGAGTCAGTTGGAACCGCTTCTCTCTGGCTCACCTTGGCTTAAGGTTACACGTTTGGACAAGCGCACCCTGGGTTATAAAAAAGAAGAGGCAGAAAAAATCAAAGCACCATTTTTAATCCTTACTACCTTTTACCAGTTATCGTCTGACTTTCAGACCTTGCTCGTCCAGACAAAAGCACAGCTTTACCTGCAGAACACCAGCAAACCAGACTATTTTGGCTTCATGTCATACTATTCTGGCAAAATCGGGAAGAACAACGAAGAGGATTCCAAGGCTGTTGAACTGTGGGTTGCCAACAATGCTGCGGCCTATCGGAAAGCACTTGCCGAAGGTATTGACCAGAACATGAAGATGCTGAGGCTTGACCTGTTAGATCGCCCGGCCAATCCACAGGATGAACAGGGAGAGGAGTTTAAACTGACCTTACGCTCTCCTGTCTCAGACTCTTCACAGACCCTGCAAGGCAAAGTCCTCGATCGTAAGGGAAGCCGCCTCATATTCCGCGATGTAGGCGGAAATCTGTTCTCTATCGACACAGCTTCGCAGGAATAGCCGCTTGGGGAACGTATGAAGCCAGTACTGGTTTTCATCTTGGGGAGTATCTGTCTGCTGCAGGGGTGCGCATCCTCGCCCGAGCCGGTGCGAGTTCACCTGAAATACTCACCGGGAGACAACCGGCAGATACCTGCAGCAATAAGGGGAGAAAATTCCGGTTTGCGGATTGCCAGGCTCGATATTTCCGACATGAGGGTAGATAGAGAGCACCTGGGGAGTACTGACGTCCCTATTTACGGCTCCGGAGCAAGTGATTGGGTGCGGAGCGGATTATTATCTCTATCAGAATTCGGTTATTTCCAGCCACAAGTAGACAGCACTGCCCCCCCTTCGGGATTGTCGCTCAAGGTAAGCTTAAATCGGACCTCATGCAGGGGCACACTTATGCACATGCGCTGCACCGTTCTGATGGAGGTTGAGTACTACCTTGACGGGAAGTTTATCCAAAAAACTCCATACTATGGAGCAGAAATGGATGACAGAAGTATTTGGGTCGGAACCAGCCACTTTGGAGAAGACGCTGTTATTAAAACGCTTAATTCGGCGCTCGATCAGTGCCTGGTACAAATCGGCACCGATATCAAAAAAATGTATAAAGGCTTATAGCACTACCACAAGTGTAATGTATTTCACAGTGGAACTTTGCTCGTGTCGTAGCCAATTGCATGCTTTATCCCCTAGAGGAGATACTAAATGAAACTAAGCATAAGAGGCGCATCCATAATCATTTCTTTTATAGTGCTAATATCAACAGTACTTCCTGCTCATGCCAAGAACTTGGATAAAGAGCTTATGCTCGCAGTCCACGATAACAATTTGAAGAAAGTCGAATCCCTCGTGCGACAGGGAGCTAATGTGAACGTAAAATCGGGCCCCCCTGTAGACTTCACACCATTGATGTACGCAAATTCAACAGAGATGGTGCGCCTACTACTCAACAAAGGAGCAGACGCAAAAATCAAGTGCGGCATGGATGCTACCCCTCTTTTAGTTGCCAGAAATGTGGAAATAGCCGAGATGCTCATTGCACGTGGAGCGGAGGTGAATGCGGTAACAAAAGACGGCCAAACGCCACTTCTTTCCGCTGTTCAAGGGAATAAAACCGAACTAGTGCGCTTCTTGTTGTCTAAGGGGGCAAAGGCAGACCTAAAAACGTCCTACCGGATAACACCACTGATGGCAGCCACCATGAACAAGAACTCAACCATAATCAAACTTCTCAAGGACGCTGGTGCACGACAATAGGTATTGAGAATCAGCCAGACGAGGCCCTGCGAACTCGCAACAAAAATCGGAGGACGTTTTGATGACAAATGACCGCTATGAATTACACGCGGCGATTGCTGCAGACAAATTTTTCATTGTAGGCAAATTGATTGAAAACGGTGCTTTTGTAAATTGCCAAAACGAGCAGGGCGACACTCCTTTACATATAGCCGTGCAAAAGAAGAATTCCCATTATATCCGATTACTGATTACCAACGGTGCTGACGTTGAGTTGCCGAATTCTGAGGGGAAAACCCCTCTCGACATTGCCCGCACATTGAAACCTAAACTGCTAAAAGAAATGGACGAAGCAAAAAAATTTGTAAGACCTGGCCTTGGTTCGTTACCAATTTACCAGGACAGTCTGAGGACTCTCGAACTTATACAGCCGGATGTTGCACAGGCTCATGTACAGGATTCAAGATTGACCATCCTGATCTTAAGCCATATTAGCCAGACGTTTAACTCTGAGGAAAATGCTAAGGGCCCCTCAAGTTTGAATTATTGGACAAACGCTGCAAGGCGTGAGTTGTTTGCCAATGTCGGGATTTACCAGACGGAGTGCAGGGTTGAAGGAGACACATTCATTGCACCGCACGTACTAAAAATAACCAATGCAGGCATAGAACCTCCTACCCTTTTCTTTTACTCGGGAAAACTATTGCATTCAGGCTACCTCGAGTTCACCAAGCTTGTCACCTTGGCTAATATCTGCAATTCACTTGAAATAAATGAGTATCTCTCCCTCGAGGAATCTATTCCCCTGGAACCGTACCTCGAATACAAGGGGTCGGACAACTCTGGTGTATCACTACAGGAATTGATAAAAAAACACAAAAAAAAGGTTGCTGCTACGATCCGTGACACGAAAATCAACAATTTCTTTATTTCCTTCTTTAACGCACTACTATTTGCGGTGGCTGTTTATTTGTTCCGGAGATGCCAACACTGATTTCTCGAACCGAGGCACCGGTTCCGAAATCGCCGTCAAGGTTCTCTTGCAGGGTGCAAAAGCTGAAATCAAGGTTTTGGTTCCACCACATAACTGAAAAGACAGATATATCATACGGAAGGCAACCGAATAACCTCTTCTTTCCTGATCAGTAAGGCTCTGTCAAATTCTAATAGATACAATAATGGAGACTGGCAACATGCATAGATTGGTGAAAAATTTTGTCACCTTTGTAATCGTTATGTTCCTTTCTGTAAATCTGTATGGTTGCGCCACAACAGCTACTCAGATCAACCAATGGGAGAAAACCGGAAATGTAGAAAAGTTATCGGAAGTAACTCGCGACAAGTCAGAGCGTCCATACATACGAAAAATATCGTTACAGAGCCTTGCTCGACTGAACTGGAAGCCTTCGAATGAAGAACGGTTGCAGGTCTACAGCATGTTTGCAACCAAATCAGGGCTCCAGGAAGCCGAAGCACTCATGCAGACTCTTAACTCGGAAACCTTCGCAGCAATAGATGAAAAAGTTGTCGCATGTGGTTCCCTGTTATCTCGAAGCGGTTCGTGGACAGATACAAGTAAAGCCAAAACATTGTACGATGGCTTACTTGGAATGGATAAAAGGGCCGTAACTATCTCCATCTGCCAACAGATTGTTGCCAGGCCTCAATTGCAGGTCCAGATTCTACTTCTAGCTATAAAACTAGGGATACCCGATTCTGAAAATGAGCTTGTGGGAGTTTTGTTCGAGTATGGGGACAAGTCAATGGCAGAAGATTTTCTCAATTCTGGGTCACAAAGACTATCAGACGGCGGGCGTCGCTGGGCCAATGCTCGGGGTTACCGTGTATCGACAGGATTTGGTAGCCATCGGTCAGGATGGGGCCGTTTCTAAAACGTACGCGCCTTGACAGTGCAAATGCCGGCGTCCTTGATGCTCTTAACAACCTGATTGAAGGGCCAATCAACTAAAATGGCTCCCTATCGCTACGAGGATAGTCTATGGCAATGGTTTCTTGTCCCAAATGTTCTCATCAGACAAAGCAAAGTTTCTATCCTACGTGGGTACTGGTAGCGGCCCTGGTACTTTTCCCAGTAGGACTTCTTGCATTCTTTGCTGGACGGAAACCAACATCATGCGAAAACTGTGGCCACACGTGGAACGGCAAAGACAGATCAGCAACCTCAACACGCCCCTCAGGGCATCTTGCTCAAGAGACAAGGAGCATCGCCCCCCGTTTTTTTGGTATTTTAATGTCTGTGTTAGCTTTGTTTACTTCTCTATATGTGACACGAACTGGTTTACCATTTATTAAATCTCACAAAGGCAATGTCTCCATCTCAGTATCCAATCTTAGCGTGGATCACAAAATTGATAACAAAAAAAGAATAAAAGCCATGAATGCAGTAATTAATATTAAAAACGTGGGTTCGACACCTTTTGATTCCGTAGACATAAAATGTACGGTTAAAGAGTCAGGAGCGATCACAAATGGAAAACCTGATTTTTTCGTGTATGAGCGTGAAATCACTTTGGGGCCAATCCCAGCAAACAGCCAACAATCATTTCCCGTTGTTATGGGAGAATCTTTCGATTCAGCGGTGCAGGGGTATGGAGCCAGTAATGACTGGGGTTGTTCTTGCGTACTCTCAAAGGTCAAAGGCAAGTAGTCTCGTAACACCACCACGCTATTATACAAATTCCGACGATTAAATAGCTTGCTCCTCGTGAGGGATCCTTTTGGAGGTACAGTATGCAGGTCTAGATGGAAATCTTGGCCTTTGGAGTTTCCTGATAAGGCGGCCCCCGCTCTGATCAGGCAAAATCACAGTATATGAGGGTAATAAAGGGCAAATGGTTCTGAATAACCGGACGACACCATCTACTTATCCTAGGATTGAGCAGAAAGTTCTATTGACATGAATGGAGTAAAATTCAACTGCCTTTATAAGGAGGGGTTTGTGCGGAAATCATTCTCAGCAGGTATTTTATCGTTAGTGACTTTTATAGTGGCTATGGGTAACGTTTATGCAGACCAGGCAGGCGGCGTAATAAAAGGTAACGTCATCAGGTTGGACAAGAATGGTTTTATGGATTTTAGCCAGCCAATGCCAATTGAAGGGACCCTGATGTTCCATGAACAAGAGTACGATCCTAAAACCAACTCTTTGGGCAATTTAGTAAAACTTCAAAGCGGCATGACAAAAGAACAAGTTGTCGAAGAATGTAAAAAGAGTAATGTTACCGTTAAAAAAGTAGCAGATGACGAGTGGAGAATAGGCACAGGGACAATATTGTTTCGTGATGGGAAACTATATGCCGGGACACTAAAGTGAGCTTGCTCGGGGTGATCCTATGAGAGTTCTGTGGGGCCACTTCAGAACAACGGAGGAGCTGCAGCTGTAAAATTCATAATCGACAATACGTTCCCACGTTGGGATTTTTATTTCTTCCCTGACCAGGAGAACAAGTGGGATGTTGGGTTGAAAGAGAATACGGCGTATATATCAGACAAAAAAACTTATGAGCTTAGCCCCCCTAACGGACCTCTGTCACCGAGGAGTCCTCTGTTTTCATGAGCACATGTATAGTCGCTGGATCCAACGGCAGGGTCATGGCCAACTCCAGGGTGTTCAGTGCTTTTAGCTGCACCCTCTTCTTCACGTCGTAGATGATCTTTCCGGTCCCTTTCCCGGACGCCTCTATTTTCAGGTTTTGTTCAGAGGCGGCAGAAGCGGACAGCTTAAACGTGTAGGTCGTGGCAAAATCGGCTACACCGTCCTTCACGCCCACCAATTGATAGGTGGTGGTCACCTCCATCCCGATGTTCATAAGTCCCGGTACCGGAATCTCCAACGGCACCGTTTTCGTGAACTTCTCCCCGATGCCTATGGGTTCCACCTGCGCAGATTTCATGGCCTTCGAGACCGCCTCGAAGGTGGCTATCACGATCTTCTGCTCTTCTTCCGGCAGTTCCTTCCCGTCCAGCTTGACCAGGCTAAGATTCCCCTGCAGGTCAGTTGTGCCATGAGTGCGAACGCCCACCAGCCTGCCGACGTCGTCACCAATGTTCCTGGTCTGGTCGTTTTGCTTCAGCAATTGGACAGCTTTTTTCAACTCGAAGGTGATCGGGAATTTCTTATCTTTGGTCATCTTCCCAGTCACGATGGAAATCTCCCGGTTATCATCCACCACCATCGAGACAGGGAAATTCTGCCGCACCGTTTCGGGAACTGCGAAGGGATTTTCGAGCGTCATGGTCATCAGATTGGTCGATGACTGCTTGATGCTATAGGACGTCTCCGGCAGGTACCACTGATTTATTTCAACCTTTTCACTAGCCCAAGAAGGACCCGCTGCAATGGCAGTGATTACTGCAAGAAAAAAGAGGACAGAACGGTACATGCAGCCTCCATCGACTTCCAGTTATAGGGGCGCGCGCCCACTCTTGTCCGAATTCACGGCTTTCCTATACCACAATCTCTCACGGGAAAGTAGATATTTATTAATTTAGACTCCAGATTTCGCGCACCTATGGAACATTGGGTGCTCCTTTTTGGCCACAGGTCAGAAACGTGCGTTACGTGAAGGGGATGACGGTACGAGGCGGTGCCGACGGGATCTACAGGATGGCGAAAGAAATCAACCGCTGCACCCGCGTTGCAGGCTCATCGGTTTTCCAGGGGAGGACATGAGAAGAGTACTGGCTTGTTCCAGGCTGAGGCTACGGTCAGATAGACCGGCCTCCTCAAACGACAAGGCTGCGGCCGGAATCTCCTGGAAACCGGCCCCTTTGGTAGAACTACCGAACCCTCTCGTAGCGGTGCCGGGGATTTGAGACTAGGAAACCTCCACTTCCCTTTCCTGTACAAAGCTGCCGAAGGCTGCATCGGAAGCAAGAATATGGTTGGCAATCCAGTTTTTCAGAAAAACGATGGTTTCAACCGAGAGACTTTTTTCACCACGAGAAAAGAGCTTCTCGAGTTTAGTCACCTTGACAATGAACAGGTTGTGTTCGTCACGGTGATGCTGGAATGCAGGGTAGCCCACTAGCTTCATGTGCTTTTCCTCCTCAGTAAAATGGTACTTGGAGTAGTTCAGCAGTTCGTGCAGCACCAACCCGAGATTTTCCGGTGGGGCATTCGAGGAAAACTCGGCGTAAGCCGTGTTCAGCAACTGCACGAGGTGTTCGTGATGACTGTCAATGCTGCCGATATTGATCCGAAAGCTCTCGTCCCACGTCACGATTGACATAGCATCCTCCACAGGAAAGGGTTTGAACGGATTACGTTGCCCCAAGTTTGCATTTTTCTGGCTGCAGCCCGCCTTTTATTACCGTTGGCTCAGTACCTCATGGTAGGTCTAACGCTCCTATCGGACAGTTCCGACATTCCTTGAGTGGTTGCCAACTTTTCTCAGAGTCCTTTGAAAGCCCCTACACACATTTCTATTCGTCGGGCAGCAATAACAACGATACCCGACAGGGCGAGCACAGTAACCTGGTCTTTCTTTTGACAGTACACTGTTCCTTTTGGACCCACCATGTCCCCTGAGGGAACAGTCCTGGCAGCAACTTCACGCTAACTGCCCGTATTTTCGTACTACATGCAGTTGGCCCGGTTTATGCTCATTCTGTGATCGTACCGCAGGCACAGGCCGAATCTGCTACCAGGGGGGACGACAAGACCTGCGCCACATGACAGAGGAAAGAGCGACAAGGGGTAAACGGCATGGAACTTATGGTAGTAGCGACCCTGGCGATTGTTTTCTATTTCGGATACCTGACGGTGCGGGACTTGCTGGACGACTGCCGGCGGGAAGGCCTTCTTGAGGAGGTTAGGTATTGCGGCAATGTGGCACGTGGCTGGTCGAATCGGCTGGTCCGCTTCGCCAACGCGGAAAAGGTAGTGCGCCGCTCGCTGCGGGTTACCCCCTGCAGCGGCACAGCAGCGGTTGTCCGGGTCATGCAGAACCCGATAACGTGCCGGCTGTCACGCAATTGCTGGCGTTAAAAGAAGGGTATTCCGGGAGCGTGGAGATCGAGTCCACGGGTTCACAGGTGTCATCTTAACAACAAACATTCGCACGGAGGGGGGGCGTTCCCCTTCTTCCGCTCCGGACCAAAGAAAGTCAACCGGTAGCATTGATAGGAGGGGGTACACATGGTATCCGATGTCGTTTCAGCAAGCGCAGCAATGCCCATGTTCGGTGCACAGCCGGCGTCGGTTCAGCAGGTTTCCCAAGCTGTACCTGACACCACTGCTCCTGCGGTACAAACCAGCGCTCCGGTTGGTGACACCGTAAATTTTTCAGCTCAGGCGCTCCAGCAATCCGGCACGTTGGGAAACATCGGCGGACCCGCCGTTGAAGGGAGCTCTCTCTCGAGCGTAGCAGGAAGCACCACAAGTGTGTTCCAAGCAACTGACGCGGCATCTTCCGCCGCATTTACCAGTACCATTGCCACGTCAATGGCAATGACCGCGATGACCAGTGTTGATACCTACGCCTGACGTCACAGGTGAACGAACTTCATAGCTATCTGGGAGGCGAGCCGGGGGTGTATCGGATTTTGAGGATACATCCCCTTTGGGGAGTTCCCTGCAGAGATGAGCAGCTGTGCTCGCGCTGGAGACCCCATCGGGTTTCCTTACGGGGCTATGGGAAGAGTACTGCCGAGCCCCTTCGCGAATAAACCGCACAGGGGCCTCCGTGAAATTGCCGGGCAGGATTTTGTGGGCGAGCGGTCGCAAAGGCAAGACACAGAACAGCGCATGCCGCCTCAGCAAACAAAAAAGGCCTTACAGTCTGAACTGTAAGGCCCTGTGTTGGCTCCCCGGGCATTACGCAGCAAGACTTTTTCCGCTATTACTTCAGATCTCAGCCGGCACTAAAACGCACTCCAAATCAACCAGCCACCCACAAGTGCCACCATTCCTCCACTCACTTTTTTTGCCCAGGTCGAGAAGCTCACGATACCTTTCGCCTTGCCAAAGCTCTCAACGAACCCTGTGAATGTGCCGGCCGCCAGCATGAGCAGGCAATGGCCCAACGCGTAGGTAAAAAGGAGCGCCATGCCGTAGAGCATCTGCCCCTTTTTGGCTATCAACGCCAGGAGCACGACCAAGGCCGGGGTCGCGCACGGTGAGGATACCACACCGAAAAAAAGCCCCAGCAGGAGTGACCCCACCATGCCGTCCTGCTTTGGTCGATAGCTAGGCCTAAGGGGGAGGTGAATCTCGTAGAGTCCCATGAGTTGTCCGCCCATCGTTATGGTCACCGCACCGACGGCCACATACCACCATCCTCCCACGGTACCGAACATGGTACCCAAGAGCCCAGCCGCGGCACCAAAGGCCGTGAAAGTCAGAGATAACCCAAGGATAAAAGCGACAGAATACCGGAAGGCTTTCCATCGGTCCCCATCGCTGTAGCCCCCAACATACCCAACCACCAAAGGGATAGTGGCGAGTACGCACGGAGACGCAGAGGAGAGAACCCCTGCGAGAAAGACAGCGGCGAAGGCGATCACGGGATAGAGCGTAATGATCTGGTCGATGTCGCCGAGGAAGCTCATCTTAATCCCGCGGCCTTCAACTCCTTCACGATTTCCGACTTCTCCAGGAAACCCACATGGCGCTTCACCTCTTTACCCTGTGCGTTGAAGAAGATCTGGGTGGGAATCATTTGAATCCTGAACCTGTCGGCGAGGGTCTGCCCCTCGTGCACATCAATGAACAGTACCGATGCCCGGTCCCGGTACTCGGCCGAGAGCGACTCCAGAACGGGGGCCATCTTCTTACAGGGGATACAGGTGCGGGCGCCCAGGTCAATGACTGTGGGTTTCCCCGATGCAAGGGCTTTTTGGATAGTCGCTTCGCTGGCCGAGGGGAGCTCAGCCCGGGAGATCCCGGTCAACAAAAGCGTGGCTACCATGGTTGCAACGATCAGTTTCATGAAGACGTCTCCTTTGCTGTTGTTCGCCTGACGTGACCTGTTACAACCACTCTTTGATTTCGGCTGACGATGCGACCCGGCCGGAGAACTTGACCGTGCCATCGATGACCAGTGCCGGGGTGCTCATTACCCCATATTTCATGATCGAAGGAATGTCTTCAACCTTTGCCACTTCGACATCGGCACCTTTTTCCTCTACCGCTCTTTTCACGTTCTCGTACAGCGTCTTGCAATTGGCGCACCCCGTACCGAGTACCTCGATTTTCATGCCCTACCTCCATTTGAATGTGTAATAAACCCGACTGGCCGGCCTGGGAAAGTGGCAAGCGCCACCCGCCGTTCACAAAATTGCGTTGAAGAGATACCCCACCATGGTGATGGCCACGGTTACCACACCGAAAAATGTCACCAGAAGGGGTTTTTTCAGCACGTTGCTGAGAATCACCGCTTCCGGCAGCGACAGGGCCGTTACAGCCATCATGAAGGCCAGTACCGTCCCCATCGCCATTCCTTTTGCGGTGAGAGCCTGCACGATGGGTATGACGCCGGCGGCATTGCTGTAAAGTGGTACACCAAGCGCTACCGCCAGGGGGACCGCAAAGGGATTGTCGCGGCCGGCCCACTTGGCCAGGAAATCCTGAGGGACATAACCATGGATGAAGGCGCCAATCCCGATTCCGACCAGTACATAGGGCCAGATCTTCTTTAAGAGTCCCAGCGTGTACTCTTTTGCGTACAGGAGACGCTCGGGCCAAGTCGGTGTGGTGACCTCGCCTTTGCCAACGCGCATCTCCCAGACGTAGTCCTGTACGTAACGTTCCATTTTCAGCCTTCCTATGGCTATTCCGGCTACGACCGCAATGATGAGACCAGTCCCTATATAGATGAGGGCGATGCGCCAGCCGAACATTCCCCACAGCATGATCAGGGCGACCTCGTTGACCATGGGAGAGGAGATCAAAAACGAGAAGGTAACTCCAAGCGGGACACCTGACTCTAGAAAACCGATAAAAAGGGGAACTGCAGAGCAGGAGCAAAAGGGGGTGACAATCCCCAGCAGCGCCGCGACGACATTGCCGAGATATCGGGTCTTGTGTGAGAGGATCTGTTTGGTCTTTTCAGGGGGAAACCAGGAGCGGATTACAGCGACCAGGAAGATGATTCCGGCAAGCAGAAGGAAAATCTTTACCGTGTCATAGATGAAGAAATCGAGGGCTCCTCCCAGGCGTGAAGCTGGGTTAAGTCCTAAAAGATCATAGGTCAGGTAGTCGGCCAGGATCTTAAGCATGAGCCACTCCATGAGTATCTGATTAACTGCTCATCTATGCGGGCAAAAAAAATTATCCGAGACGCACGCAGGTCACCTTCTCAGTGGCCGCGCGGATAAGCTCCCGCCCTTATCAGCAGGTGCCGCCACTCGTTATCCAACGCTTTCCGGGACCCTCTGCGGAGGTCACACGGCCTTCAACAATTTGTGCCGCCCGGTAATTTCCTCTTCCACAATCAAGTTCACCAGATCGACGACCTGAAGAATCTCCGGGTGCTTAATCGTGTAGTAGATTTTCAGCCCCTCTTTGCGACGCGACAAAACTCCAGCATCCATCATCATGTTCAGATGTCTGGACGTGTTGGATTGCTCCTCGCCAATGGCCGGGAAGATTTCGCAGACGCAACGCTCACCGTCGCGAAGGAAGTCAAGAATCTTGATGCGGGTGGGTTGTGCCAGAGCTTTGAGAATATCCGAACGAAGTTCGAGTAAGTCTTTCATGGGCGACCTCGTGACTATATGCTTATAGACTCATATATTCCTTAGAAGCCGCCGTGTCAAGACCCTTCACAGGTGACAACCGGTGCCGGTTTCTCCGTGTAAAGGGCGATGGGCAACAGGGTCATCCTTGTAGCTTCAAATCAGAGGGAGATAAAGGAAGGATCGAACTTGATCGGACTGACGCAGGGGGCAAAAAACAGCAAAAGCCCTTGATTACTCAAGGGCTTTTGTGTTTTACCGGACAGTGCCGGATTAACTTTTGGCTCCCCAACCCGGACTCGAACCAGGGACATGGTGATTAACAGTCACCCGCTCTACCGACTGAGCTATTGGGGAATATATCAACGAGACGTTACCCTCGAGGGCCTCCGAAGACCGTTGTCGTCAGAAGCTCGAACTGTATAACATGGGCTTTCAGAGGTGTCAACGGATTTTTTTCGGAGCCGTGCTTTCGCGGTTATCAGGTTCCACGTCAGCGCCCCAGCGCTCCCTGCAACAGCCAGATCACCTGGGCATTACCGGAATCTACAAGCGCAGGGCCGGCTTCAAGTTGTCCGGGGTGTAGATCTGGGCGGTACGCCATCCCTTGCCGGGGACCAGCACCGGCTCGAGGCGGCACGCCAAATAACCGATGAGGTTGGCCTGCTCGGGAAGGTCGGACGCGATCATCACGATGCGGAATCCCACGAGATCCCCTTCCTTCGGGTACCCCTTTGTTTCTCTGAGGGTCGAGGACCAGATGGTGCGGCCGCCACCATCCACGGCGAGGTTGATCTGGAAGGTGCGCTCGCCATCGGGGCCCGGCCCGCCGGGTTCCAGGACCAGGGCAGGAATCAGCGCGCCGATCAGCGGCTGGTAGCCGAGCGTACAGGCATGTGCGAAAGCGGCGTCATTATCGGAAAACTCGATCGGCTCTTTGTTTTTGCGAAACCAGTTGAACATGTGCAGCTCCGGATGCGAGAAAGCTACTACTATACCCGCATTTACCGGTTTGAACAGGGATCAAGGGGGTAACGGCAAAAACTAACAGGGATGAATGGGATGAACGGGATAAGACAAAACCCAAACCTACAAGGAATGAATGGATCAACGGAATATGGCAAAACCCAAACCTACAAGGGAAGAACGGCCACCGCTGGGAGTTTTTCCGGTTTTCATCCCTTTTATCCTGTTAATCCCTGCTTACCGTTTGGTTTATCCCATTCATCCCATGTATCCCTGATATTTGCCTCTGATTTTCATCCCATGCCTCCCTGTGGACACGAAAAAAGGCGGGGTTGCCCCCGCCTTCTTGATGCATGCTGAACGTGCCGCGTCAGGCCGGCTTTTTTTCCGGCTCGACCGCCACTGCGGCGGCCGCAACTTCTACTTTCGGTTCCTCGGCGGGAACGCCGTGACCTTCCACCTTGGCACGCAGCTCCTCGGCTTCTTTCAAACGCTCGGCCTCAGCCTTGGCCTTGGCCTCGGCAAGCTTCGCCAGGTGCTCCTTCTCCTCGGTAGTCCTGGTCTCGGCATCGATCGTCTGCTTGAAATCGTCGGTGGCTTTCTTGAACTCCGCCAACCCCTTGCCTAATGACTTGGCGAGGTCCGGGAGTTTCTGAGGGCCGATTACTATCAGCGCGATGACCATGATGATAATCAGTTCCGGCATCCCAATTCCAAACATACCTGCTACCTCGCTTTATCTGCGCTATCTTCCGCAGTTGGATCAAAAAAGTTAGAAAAAATAATAGAGGTTTTACTCTCCAGTGTCAAGCTTGCTTATCCACTGGCTCAAAGGGTTTGACAGGAACGTTAACATTGTCTACTATCGGTGCTGTTTACATTGAATTCAGCTACTGAAAACAAACCTTTGGCGGTGATAAACCATGGAGCAGCAGTCGGTTCAGATACAGATTAAGAATCTTCTCAAAGAGCGCAATGCGGTGCTCCTTGCTCATAACTACATGCGGGACGAAGTGCAGGAAATTGCCGACATCACCGGCGACTCTCTGGCCCTCTCCATGGAGGCGGCCAAGACCGACGCGGATGTCATCGTCTTCTGCGGCGTTCACTTCATGGCCGAATCGGCCTCCATCCTCTCTCCCGAAAAGACCGTGCTCCTTCCCCGCCTGGACGCCGGCTGCCCGATGGCCGACATGGTGACGGTCGACGCCCTGCGTGAGCTGAAAAAGAGCCTGCCGGGGGTACCTGTGGTCACCTACGTGAACTCCTCCGCTGCCGTCAAGGCGGAAAGCGATATCTGCTGCACCTCGGCCAACGCGGTAAAGGTCGTACAGTCCCTCGATGACCCCGAAATCATCTTCGCCCCGGACCGCAACCTGGGACGCTACGTCTCCGGCTTCACCAACAAGCGCTTCCACCTCTGGGAGGGGTACTGCCCGACCCACGAGCGGCTGCGCCCGGAAGTGGTGCAGGAACTCAAGGCCAATAACCCGGACGCCCCGTTTGTCTGCCACCCCGAGTGCAACCCGGCGGTGGTGGCCCTCGCCGACCACATCTGCTCCACGACCGGCATGTACGACTACTGCCGCAAGAGCAGCGCCAAACGCTTCATCATCGGCACCGAGGCCGGCATCCTGTGGCGCCTGAAGCGGGAAAACCCGGATAAGGAGTTCATCCTCGCCTCGCCCGCCCTGGTCTGCCCCAACATGAAACTGACCTCGCTGGAAGACGTGCTCGAGGCGCTCACCACCATGCAACCGGTGGTCAAGGTCCCCGAAGAGATCCGGGTGCCTGCCAAGCGCGCCCTGGAGCGCATGCTCGCCATCCCGCGCGACTGATCCTTAAACCCTGGAGCACATCGTGATCCGTCCCTTCAAGGGGATCTCCCCCGATATCGCAGATTCCGCCTTCATCGCCGAAGGAGCCGTGGTCATCGGCGACGTCACCATCGGCAAGGAAGCAAGCATCTGGTACAACTGCGTGGTGCGCGGGGACGTCAACTTCATCAAGATCGGCGACCGGACCAACATCCAGGACCTCTCGATGCTGCACGTGACTCACCGGAAAAACGCCGACGACCCCGGCGCCCCGCTGGTGATCGGTAACGACGTGACCGTGGGTCACAGCGTCACCCTGCACGGCTGCACCATCGAGGACGGCGCCTTCATCGGCATGCAGGCGATGGTGATGGACAAGGCGGTGGTGGGCAAGGGTGCCCTGGTCGGCGCGCGCGCCCTGGTCACCGAAGGAACCGTCATCCCGCCTGGAACGCTCTGGATGGGTGCACCCGCAAAGTACAAGCGCGACCTCACCGACGCGGAGGTCGCCTGGCTGGCACGCTCGGCGGGAAACTACGTGAAGTACTCGCGCGAGTATCTTGAGGATCTCGCCGGCCAAGAGTAGCGGCTCGGACCAGATCCCGTACCCATCCCGGGTCCTCCCTTCCAAGGTGAGGACCCTTTTTCGTATCCGCCCCACAACGTGAAGGAAGTGTCCCGTGCAGCCAAATCCCTGGCAGTCCAGACTCATGGAGGTATTCGAACTCCTCTTCACCCGCTACGGCGCCCTCAACTGGTGGCCGGCCGAGACCCCGTTCGAGGTCTGCGTCGGCGCCATCCTCACCCAGAACACCAACTGGCTCAACGTGGAGAAGGCGATCCACAACCTCAGGCGCGAGGGGCTCCTCTCTCCGGAGGCGATCTGGGATCTCGATATCGAACGTCTGGCGGAGCTGATCCGCCCCAGCGGTTTCTTCAACGTGAAGAGCGTGCGGCTCAAGGAGTTCGTGCAGTGGGTACTCGAGGGACACGGCTCACTGGACGCCGTGTTCGCGGGGGACTGGCTTGAGCTGCGCGAGCGCCTTTTGGCGGTGCGCGGCATCGGGCGGGAGACCTGCGATTCGATCCTGCTCTATGCGGGGGAAAAACCTTCTTTCGTGGTGGACGCCTACACCAAGCGGCTCTTCTCGCGACTAGGGCTGGTGCGGGAAACGGACGGCTACGAGGAGGTGCGGGCAGTGTTCATGGAGTCCCTGCCATCGGACGTCTACCTGTACAACGAGTACCACGCGCTCATCGTGGAGCACTGCAAGCAACACTGCAGGAAGAAGCCGCTGTGCGACGGGTGCCCGCTGAGGATTATCTGCCCGTACCCGAAGGCGCACAGGAGGTAAGGCGAATTTTGCAGTTTGGCTCGTTTCCAGACGTAAAGGCGAATCCCCCCCTGTCCCCCCTTTTCCAAAGGGGGGAACGCCGGGACATCTGCTACGCTGCGTGGGAACGATACATAATCTCCCTCTGGCAGGAACCACTGCCATAAAAAAAGGGCGAAGATCATTCGCCCTTTCCTTTCCCTTATTTTCACCAACGTTTCAGTCGTTGGGCGGGTAGCTGAAATCCGCCGGCTTGGTGCACTCCTCTTCCTGCGCGTCGTCCTTGCCGTGCAACACATCCAGAAACTGCTTCAGGATTCTCGCCGTGAGCCCCCAGATCTCGTCCGAACCGTGCATGTAGAAGTGCATGGCCCGCCGCTGCCCCTGCCACTGCCAGTCCTCGGTCCGGTACACCCCGGGCTTCCCGAAGTGCGAAAGCGGCACCTCGATGATCCGCTCGATCTCGGCGTCGTTCACGGTCAGCTGGTAACCGGCGGGGAAGATCCCTACCACCGGGGTGACCCGGTAGTTGTGCAGGGAGCGCACGTCGTCCAACTCCCCCAGGACCTCGACGTGCTCGGGGCGGATGCCGATCTCCTCCCAGGTCTCGCGCAGCGCGGTCGCGGCGGAGTTGACGTCCTCGGGCTCGCCACGGCCGCCGGGAAAGGAGATCTCGCCGGAGTGGTGAGCCAGGTGCGAGGTGCGCTTGGTGAAGAGGATGTGGATCTCGTCGGCTTTCAGGAAAAGCGGCACCAGGACGGCCGCCGGAACCGGGCCCGATTCCATCGGCACCCTGTGCCGTGCCGCGAGCGCGGCCCTCAGGCGCTCCGCTATCGCCGCCGGGTCGCAGTAGACCGCGTCCTCTTGACGGGCCTCGTCGTTCAGAGCACCGGCTCCTTGGCCCGCCTCTTCAACTCGGCAATGGTTGCCGCGTAGTCAGGACTGTTGAAGACCGCACTCCCGGCCACGAAGACGTCGGCGCCGGCATGGGCGATCCGGGCGATGTTGTCGATCTTCACCCCGCCGTCCACCTCGAGTTCCGCCTCTATGCCGCGCCGGTCCATGATGGCCCGCAAGGCCTGGATCTTCGGCAGGCACGCCTCGATGAAGGACTGGCCACCGAAGCCCGGGTTCACCGTCATCAGGAGCACCAGGTCGAGGTCCTCCAGCACGTAGTCGAGCAGGTTCAGGGGGGAGTGCGGATTGAGCGAAACCCCGGCCTTCTTCCCCAGCGACTTGATGAGCTGCACGGTGCGGTGCAGGTGGTTGGTCGCCTCGGCGTGGACCACGATGATGTCGGCCCCGGCCTTGGCGAAATCCGGGATGTAGAGGTCCGGGTTCTCGATCATGAGGTGCACGTCGAGCGGCAGCTTGGTCACCTTGCGCACCGCGTCGACCACCAGGGGCCCGATGGTGATGTTGGGGACGAAGTGGCCGTCCATTACGTCGACGTGGACGTAATCCGCCCCCCCGGCCTCGATGGCGGCAACCTCTTCGCCAAGCCGCGCGAAATCTGCAGAAAGTATCGATGGTGCGATCTTTTTCATGACGACTCCCGGATTATCTAATGTAGCGTGTAAGGCATGTGGTGGATGTGCCGCTGTTGCGGGGATGCCGCGGCAAGGCCGCTTCCCGGCAGGCGCTCCGAGGGGAGCAGACCGTCAGCCGCGCAGGCCGGCGGCAGTTACTCGACCTTCTTGAGCCGTGCCGCGAAGAAGCCGTCCATGCCGTCGCGATGCGGCCAGCTTCTGAAGTAGCCGCGCTCGGTGAACAACGAAGCGAACTGCGGGAACAGGGGGCGCAGGTCCTCGGCCTCGAACTCGGGGTGGCGCACCAGGAAACGGTCCACCACCGCCTCGTTTTCCATGACGCTGGTCGAACAGGTGGCGTAGAGCAGGGTGCCGCCGACTTTCAGGTACTCCGCCAGGTTTTCCAGGATGGCGAACTGGGTGACCGCAAGCTGCTGCAGGTCGCCCGGCTGCTTCCACCACTTCCCTTCCGGGTTGCGCCGGATCACTCCCAGCCCCGAACAGGGGGCGTCCACCAGGATCCGGTCGAACTTCACCTCGCGGATCGCGTTGGAGGGGGTGCTGGCGTCCATGGTGAAGGTGCGCACGATGTCGATCCCCAGCCGGTCGCAGGTCTCGCGGATCATGCGCAGCTTGCGCTGGTTCACGTCGCAGGCGTAGATCTCACCCGCGTTCTCCATGAGCTGCGCGATCTGGGTGGTCTTCCCGCCGGGGGCCGCGCAGGCGTCCAGCACCCGTTCTCCTTTGCGGGGAGTCAGAAAGAGCGGCGCCAGCTGGGAGGACTCGTCCTGGACGGTGAAAAGTCCCTCGGCAAAGGGCGCGAGCCTGGTCACGGCGCCGGAGTGGTTCAGCCGGATGCCGTCGGGGGACCAGGTGGTCGGGGTGCCGCCGATGCCGTCGCGGCCCAGGCGCTCCAGGAGCCCGTCGCGCCCGATACGCAGGGTGTTGGCGCGGATGGTAAAGGGGGGCGGCTCGGCCATGGCGGTCGCCAGCGCCTCGGCGTCCTCGAGCCCGAGCTGCTCCAGCCACTGCGCGACGAGCCACTGCGGGTGCGAGTAGCGCGCGGCCAGGTACTGCACCGGCTGCTCGGCGGGGTCGGGATAGCGGATGCCGTCGCGACCGCGGTCGGCGCTGCGCAGGACGGCATTGATGAACCCGGCGGCCCGCGGGGCCAGTTCCTTGGCGAGGTTCACCGTCTCGTTGACGGCCGCCGAGACCGGCACCCGGTCCAGGAAGAAGGCCTGGTAGATCCCCAGGCGCAGCAGCAGGCGGACGTAGAGTTCCAGCTTCTCGGGGCGCTGTTTGGAGAACTGCCCGACGATGTGGTCGAGGGTCGCCTGACGGCGCAACACGCCGTAGACCAGTTCGGTCAAGAGGCCGCGGTCGGCCCCCTTGATCAGATCCTTGGAAAGCTCGTGATCGATGAGGATGTCGGCGAAGGACCGTTCCTTCTCGATCCTGAGCAGAATGTCGAAGGCGGCGCGACGTGGATTTTTCGTGGACAAGGTACTTCCTTTTTGAGCGGTGACGAGATCGTGCCGAAGCTGCTTCATTATAAGCATTTCGGGCAAAACTGCAAGCTGATAGGGCACTTGACATGCCTCAGCGCAGGGTTAATCTTTCTTTTGGAGCGTCTTAATAAAAAGGAGGGTCTGCCATGTTAAGCTGGGAGTCGGATATGGCCAAGGCACTGTCCCGGGCGAAGGCCGAGCAGAGGTGTATCATGCTTGAATTCTTCAGCCACGAGTGCATCGGCTGCAAGCAGATGGATGCCGTCAGCTTCCCTGACCAGTCGGTAGAGAACTTCATCGGCGACCGGTTGGTCCCGCTGCGGGTGGAGGTCGCCGCCCGCAACCTCGCCACGGACTTCCGGGTAGTCTGGACCCCCACCATCATCATCCTCGACTACTATGGGAAAGAACACCAGCGCACCCTGGGCTTTCTCCCCCCGCAGGAACTGGTTCCCTCGCTCCTTCTGGGGATCGGCAAGGTCGCCCTGGAGCAGGACCTGTTCAACGAGGCGGTCATCCAGTTCAGCACGCTGTTAAACGGCTGCGCCGACAGCGACGTGGCAGCGGAAGCGGTCTACCTGAGGGGTGTGGCGCGCTACCGTGCAAGCCACGCGGTCGAGGCGCTCAAGGAGACCCAGCGCCAGCTTGCCGCGGAGTACCCCGACAGCATCTGGACCCGGAAAGCCGAACCGTACACGCTTCTTTAAGTAGTGCCAACTCGCGGCCGATACAGGAGGGGGGAAGGCAGTCAACCGACCCCCTTTCTTGTGTCCGGAACAACAAAAATCGGGGTATCGCTTGTAAATGTCGGCCACTTCCGCCATAATCCGCCCGAAAGTCCGAGTGCAGTGCGACGCCTTCGCGCTCTCACTGATCATGATCCCTTCCGGAGGGGCAGTGGACCACGTTCTCAACGGTGTGCTCATCGGGTTGCTGGCGATTCTGGCACTGCTCTCGGCGGGGCACGCCCTCATCAACAAACGCGACCCGCGTTCGGCACTGGGCTGGATCCTCACCTGCCTGGCCATCCCCCTTTTGGGCCCGCTCTTTTACTGGGGTATGGGGGTGAACCGGATCTACAGCCGTGCCCGGCGCTGGCACCGGGAGGCTGGCGAGATCCCGCACTGGCCCGAGCGCACCAACGCGGTAAGCGTGCCGCTGCCCGCCGACCTCGCCTACTTAAAGGAGCTGCGCCGCCTCTCGGACCGGGTGGTGAGCGCGCACCTGATCCCCGGCAACAGCATCACCCTCCTGGAACACGGCGAAGAGGCCTACCCCGCGATGCTCGCGGCGATCAACGGGGCCACCTCGTCGGTTCACCTGTGCACCTACATCTTCGACGGCGACCAGACCGGGCGGCGCTTCACCGAGGCCCTGAAAAAGGTGGCGGAGCGCGGCGTCGAGGTGAGGGTCATCGTGGACAGCCTCGGCGCCAAGTACTCGCGCCCCACCGCAAAAAAACTGCTCAAAGGCTCGCGGGTCCAGTTCCGCAGCTTTCTGCCGCTGCGCCCCGGGGGGTACCTGAACCTCAGAAACCACCGCAAGATCCTGGTGGTCGACGGCAGGATCGCCTTCACCGGCGGGATGAACCTCGGCGACCGCCACCTGGTCGAGCGGGACAACCCGCAGGTCAAGGACCTGCACTTCCGGGTGGCCGGGCCGGCCGTCGCCGACCTGCAGCGCACCTTTCTGGAAGACTGGCGCTTTGCCAAAGGGGAACACCTGACCGGGCTGCGCTACTTCCCGGAACTCCCGCCTTTGGGGAGCGCCCTGGTGCGCGCGGTAAGCGACGGCCCGGACAAGGAGTTCCGCAAGCTGAACTGGATCATCCTGGGGGCCATTTCCTGCGCCCGACGCCGGGTGCTCATCGTCACGCCGTACTTCATACCGGACCGCCCGCTCATCTCCGCCCTGGTCACCGCGGCGCTGCGTGGCGTCGCCATCACCTTGGTGCTGCCGGGGAAGAACAACCTCCCCTTCGTACAGTGGGCAAGCTACACCTACCTGTGGGAATTGCAGCAATACGGGGTGCGCATCTTCTCGCAGCCTCCCCCCTTCGTACACACCAAGTTCATGGTGGTCGACGGCAGCTGGAGCCTGATCGGCAGCGCGAACCTCGATCCCAGGAGCCTCAGGCTCAACTTCGAGTTCAACCTCGAGGTGTACGACCGCAACTTCGCGCACCAGCTCGAGGCCAAGGGGGCCGCAGCGGTCGCCGCCGCTCAGGAGATCACCCAGGCCGAGATGGACGGCCGCCCCCTCCCGGTCAAGCTGCGCGACGGCCTCGCGAAACTCTTCTCACCCTACCTGTGACCGTTTTGGCGACAAGCGCCGGCTTCCCCTCCTGCACCCTGGGGAGATTTATTCCTACAGGTTGCTTTTTTTCCCTAATTAGATAACATACCTCTTCTCGCTCTCATGTGTGGATGCAGGGGGATTCCCCTCATGCGCAGGGTGCCGGGCGGTCCGCGTGGGGCCTGCGCTGGTCGCCCGAAGCACCGCCGGAGAGTGCCCCCTCGCGTATGCCCGATCGGCCAGGAGCCTGTATGCAGCGGATTCCGACCACAGCCACCTTCAAACTGCTGATCGCCTCGTCGGTCCTCTTTCCGATACTGATGTTCCTGCTGGCCATCTGGCAGGACTACCGCTCCCTCCTCGAGACCAACCGGGTGGAGGTCACCCGGAGCACCGCCACTTTCAAGCACCACGCCATGAACGTCTTCGAGACACACCAGCTCATCGCGGACCGGATCAACGAGCATCTCAGGGGGGTCAGCTGGGATGCCATCGCGAGCTCGGACCAGGTGCGCTCCTTCCTGCACCGGCTGGCCGACGACTACCCCCAGGTCCAGGCCATCTGGCTCGCCGATGCGACCGGCCGGGTGCGTAACGGCAGCGAATTCCTCCCCGCCAAGCCGGTCAACATCACCGAGCGTGATTACTTCCAGGCCCTCAGGGAGAAGGACAGCGGAATCTTCATCGGGCATATCGTCAAGCCGCTGGTCATGAAAAACCTGAACTTCAACCTGGCCTGCCGGCGCTGGAACCCCGACGGCCGGTTCGACGGCGTGATCGTCGTCACGGTGTTTCCCGAGTACTTCAGCAACTTCTGGAACAGGGCGGTCCCGGGCAAGGAGTGCACCGTCTTGCTGCTGCGGGAGGACGGTTCGGTACTCTCCCAGATGCCCCGCATCGACCCGAACCGGCTGCACCTGCCGCCAGGCGAGCTCAAGACCATCACGGCGGCACCCGGTCAGAATTTCGTCTCCTCAGCCCTGCTGGACGGGGTCGAGCGGCTCTACGGCTACCAGAGACTGGACAAGTACCCCGCCTACCTGCTCTACGGGGTGAACCAGAGCGAGCTTTTGAAGGTCTGGCGACGCCACGCACTCTACTACGGCTGTTTCTTCGCGGTGGCTTTGGGGACGCTTCTTGGCTGCTCGCTGGCGGCGAACCGCTGCTCCCGCAACGAGGAGGCCGCGCGCCGGGCGCTCCAGGAAAGCGAGGACCGCCTGCGCCAGTTGGGCGACAACCTGCCGGACAGCGCGGTGTACCAGTACGTCCACGAGGAAGGGGGCCGGGTCCGCTTCACCTACTTCAGCAAGGGGATCGAAAGGCTCAACGGCGTCACTGCGGACGAGGTGCTGCGCGATGCGGGGGTGCTGCACCGCCAGATCCCCGAGGAGACCTTCCGGGACATGGTGGCCGCCGAGGCGCTGAGCGCCCGCCTGCTGAACGATTTCGCCATGGAGGTCCCGATGCGGCGCAGCGACGGCGAGCTGCGCTGGATGCGCCTGCACTCGCGTCCGCGCCGCCTGCCCGACGGCCAGGTGGTCTGGGACGGCGTGCAGACCGACGTGACGGCGCGCCGACAGGCCGAGGACGAGCTCAGGCAGCTCAACGAGGAGCTGGACCGCAGGGTGGGAGAGCGGACCCTGGAATTGCGCCGCAAGGACCAGCAGATGATCCAGCAAAGCCGCCACGCCGCCATGGGCGAGATGATCCACAACATCGCGCACCAGTGGCGTCAGCCCTTAAACGCGCTCGGTCTCACGGTGCAGCGCCTGCAGATGTTCTACGAGCTCGGCGAGTTCGACAAGAAGTTCCTGGACGAGTCGGTCGAGGACAGCATGCTGCTTATCCAGCACATGTCGAAGACCATCGACGACTTCCGCGAGTTCTTCAAGCCGGACCGGGACCGGGAAGAGTTCGCGGTGTGCGTGGTGATCGAGCGGGCCCTGCAGCTGGTCAAGGCGAGTTTCGAGAACAGCCAGATCAGCATAAGCTTCAAGCGCCGCGCGGAGTGTACCATCAACGGCTACCCGAGCCAGTACGCCCAGGTCATCCTGAACATCCTGGCCAACGCAAAGGACGCCCTCTTGGAGCGGGGCGTCCAGGACCCCGAGGTGGCGATCGAGGTCGCGGTCGAGGGTGGGAGGTCCCTGGTGACCATCCGCGACAACGCCGGCGGCATCGGCGCGGAAGTACTCCCCAAGGTGTTCGACCCGCTGTTCACTACCAAAGGGCCGCAGGGGACCGGGATCGGGCTCTTCATGGCCAAGACCATCATCGAGCGCAGCATGCACGGCGAGGTGAGCGTGCGCAACGCGGACCAGGGCGCCGAGTTCCGCATCCTGGTCTGACACCCCTCCTGGCAACTCCCCCGCAGCCCGTCGACAGGGCGCCCCCTAAAATATTAGCTTTTTCCAACTACCCCTCTGGCAAAGTCCCCGCAGGCCGCTAGAATGTCCCTGGTGCAAGGTGAACCGAACCGATGCGGAGGTGGATCATGAAGCCGAGCGTGCTCCTGGTATGCGTGGCAGTGGCAGCCCTTAGCTTTGGATGCAGTGCGACGACGGTGCAGACGGAGTGGAAGGATCCCGGCTACCACGGTCCGGCGGCGAGCGCGCTTTTGGTCGCCTGCCTGCCGGCCGACTCGAAGGAGCGCGAGTGCGAGGACGAGTTCGTCCGGCAGCTCTCCCCAAAGGGGATCCGCGCCACGCCGGCCTACCGCGCCTCGGCCGCCCCCCTGGGCCGGGAGGCCCTGATGGCCAAGGCGCGCGAACTGGGCGTCAAGCGGGTCCTGGTGAGCCGCTTCGTGGAGAACAAAAGCCAGCTCGACGTCTACCACCGGCAGACCAGCATGATCCTGATGCCCGACTACGACATGTGGAACGACTACCAGTTCGTGGAGAACCAGTACCTGGTGTTCGGTACCATGCTCTACGACGCGGAGACCGGCAAGACCATCTGGTCCGCCGTTTCGGACACCTACCTGCGCTCCAGCGAGCAGAAGAGCATGGACTCCTACGTGGAGAAGATGGTCAAGAAGCTGGAGAAGCAGGGACTCCTGGCTCGCCCCTAGCCCACCGTCATGGACGACACCTTCACCCCCCTGGAAAACTACGGAGTCGTCGGCAACCAGGAGACCTGCGCCCTGATCGGCAGCAACGGCTCGTTGGACTGGCTCCCCCTCCCCTACCTGGACTCCCCCTCGGTGTGCGCCGCGCTGCTCGACCCGGAGCGCGGCGGCCTCTTCTCCATCACGCCGACCCTGAAGTTCCAGTCCCTGCAGCGCTACCTCCCCAACTCGAACGTCCTGGTGAGCCACTTCACCACGGCCGCCGGCGAGTGCTCCATCACCGACTTCATGCCGCCGCGCGAGGCCGGCGTCGAGCACCGCATGCTCTTGCGCCGCATCGAGGGGACCCGGCTGGAGACCCGGCTCAAGGTGGTGTTCGCGCCGCGCTTCGACTACGGCAGGCTGCAGCCGGAGCTGGTTCGGGACGGAACGCGGCTGGTGGCGCGCACGGGAAAGCTCGCGCTCGCCCTTCAGGGGGTCGAGCTCCAGGTGGGGAGCGACGGCGTAGCACGCGGCGAGCTGAGGCTCGACGAAGGGGAGGAGCTCTGGCTGGTTATGAGCTGGGCCGGTACCGACAAGCTCCCGACGCCGAAAGGGTGCGCGAAACTGCTGGAGAAGACCGTTACGTTCTGGACCCGCTGGAGCGAGGGACACCAGCGCTCCGAGTCGGTGCACCAGGAACTCTGCCACGACCTCGCCATGCGCTCCGGGCTCGCCCTGAAGCTGCTCATGAACCCCGACTCCGGCGCCATCGCCGCAGCCTCCACCATGGCGCTCCCGGAAACGGTGGGTGGGGTGCGTAACTGGGACTACCGCTTCGCCTGGATCAGGGACGCCTCCTTCACCGCGCAGGCGCTCTTCCACCTGGGGTACCTACGCGAGGCGACCCAGTACCGGCGCTGGGTCACCAGGATCCTCCAGGAGCTGCCGGAGGTCTCCGGGCTCAAGCCGTGCTACCGGCTGCACGAGTCGGTGTCGCGGGAGGAAGGGTCACTCGAGGCCCTGGGGGGGTACCGGCACTCGGCTCCGGTCCGGGTGGGGAACCTGGCCTGGCACCAGACCCAGCTGGATATCTTCGGAGAGATGGTGAACACGGTCTTCGAGACCACGCGCTTTGGCGAGGAGATGGAGGCGAAGACCTGGGAGGCGGTCCGGCGCATCTGCGATTTCATCTGCCAGAACTGGGGCAAGAAGGATCGCGGCATCTGGGAGATGCGCACCCCGCCGCGCCACTACCTGCATTCCAAGCTGATGTGCTGGGTGGCCCTGGACCGCGGCTGCGAGATCGCCCGGCGCACCGGTCGTCATGCCCCGGTTGCCGAGTGGCAACGACAGGCCGCCGAGCTGCGCCGGGCCATCCTGGAGCGGGGCTTCAACCGGAGGCTGAACAGCTTCGTGCAGACCTTCGGCTCGGAGGACCTGGACGCCACGGCGCTCCTCATCCCGATCCACCGGTTCCTGGCGCCTGAGGACCCCAGGGTGCAGTCGACCATCGACGCCGTCTGGAGCGGGCTGTCGGCCGGCCCGGGTCTTTTGTACCGCTACCGGGCCGACGACGGCATTGCCGGCACGGAAGGGGCGTTTCTGCTCTGTTCCTTCTGGCTGGTCTACGCCTTGTCGCTGAGCCGGCGCATCGAAGAAGCGGAACAGGTCTTCCGCCAGGTGCTGACGCGGGTGAGCCCCCTGGGACTCATGTCCGAGGAGGTTCTTCCGGCAACCGGGGAGCTGATCGGCAACTTCCCCCAGGCACTAAGCCACATCGGCCTCATCAACGCGGCCCTGCACCTGGGTATCGCCAAGGGGCACGGCCACCAGGGACCGCCCCCGCAATCCGAGGGGGAGCGGCAGGCCGCCTCCTGACACCTCCAGGTTCGAGGCGCAAGCCCCACACTGCCGTCTCTTCGCTCCAGTTCGTGAATCTTTCCCGAAGTGCACCAGTACCACCCTCTTCCTGAGAAATCCCCACCTGCCTGACAGAACCTCCCTTACCCCTCCCGCATGACTGTCTCAGTGATTTCTACAATCTCAGGAATGCCCACAAAGTACTCAAGAAATGTAAGGAAGCGCCCGATACAGATAGCGCGGTCCATACAGGGAGGGAACACTATGAGAGTCTTCAACGATCTGAGCGTCGCAAAGAAGTTCATCTTGCTGAGCCTGTTGGTGATCGCCTGTTTTGTGGCAACCATAGGGCAGTCGATGCTCTGGATCAGGCACCTGGCGGGTAATTTCAGGGGATTCGTGGACAAGGAGCAGGTGGTCGCTTTTGCGCTGAGCGACATGTACGCCCAGGGTCTGCAAAGCGAGCAGGCGACCCGCAACGTGCTGCTCAATCCGGCCGACAACAAGGCGGTGAAGAATTACCAGACGGCGCTGGAGCAGTTCGACAAGGCCTATAAGAGCGCGAGTACCCTGGCAGCCCCGGCGGTCAAGGAGTCGCTGGCCGCGATGCTTCCGGTATGGCAGGAAGGGGACCGCCTGAAACGGGAGGTGCAGACGCTGGCACGCTCCGGAAAGGGTGCCGATGCCCTCGAATTGTTGACCAAGCAGGAGACCCCGAAGTGGCGCGAGTGCAAGGACAGGCTGCTGGGTATCTCGGAGAAGGTGAAGCAGCAGATGGTGACCCAGCGCCAGGCGGTGGACGGTTTCACCTCCACGGTCACCTCGCGGTCGGTGCTCATGCTCTGCACCTCGCTCGCCATCATCATCACGCTGTTGTGTTTTTTCTCGCTCAACATGCGCTCGAGCATCGCCCGGATCCTGGAGCGCGTCACCGACATCGCCCAGGGCGATGGGGACCTGACCAAGCGGGTGGTGGTGATCGGCCGGGACGAGATCGGCGAGGTAGGCCTGCAGTTCAACCTGTTCCTCGACAAACTGCACGGCATCATCAGCCGGGTGGCGGACCATACCAAGGAGGTCGCCCTGGCAGCGGAGGACTTCAACCAGGTTGCCTGTTCGATGGCCCAAAGTTCGGAGGAGGTCGCCACCCAGGCCTCCACGGTTGCCACCGCAAGCGAGGAGATGGCAAGTACCTCCGCCGACATCGCCCGCAACTGTGGCAATGCGGCCCAGGGGTCCAGCGAGGCGAGCGACTCGGCCCGCATGGGGGGCTCGGTCATCTCCGACACGGTGCAGGGGATGCAGCATATCGCGGACCGGGTCAACGAGTCGGCGAAGACCATCGAGAGCCTGGGGGCGCGCAGCGACCAGATCGGTGCCATCGTGAGCACCATCGAGGACATCGCCGACCAGACCAACTTGCTGGCCCTCAACGCGGCCATCGAGGCGGCGCGGGCCGGTGAGCAGGGGCGCGGTTTCGCCGTCGTGGCCGACGAGGTGCGTGCCCTGGCCGAGCGGACCGCCAAGGCGACCCGGGAGATCAGCGCCATGATCAGCGCAGTGCAGCGCGAGACCAGGGAGGCGGTGCTCTTCATGGGGCAGGGGGTGAGCGAGGTGGAGAAGCGGGCCCGGGACGCCGAGCGCTCAGGCGAGGTGCTCAACGAGATCATCGCCAAGATCACCGACGTCACCGGCCAGGTCACCCAGATCGCCACGGCCGCCGAGGAGCAGACCGCGACCACCAACGAGATCAGCAGCAACGTGCATCAGATGACCCAGGCGGTTCAGCTGAGCGCCCAATCGGCCCAGCAGTCGGCGGAGGGGTCGGTGTGGCTGGCGGACCTGGCGCACAGACTCCAGCAAGCCGTGGGACAGTTCAGGCTGAGCGCCTGAGAAACAAAGAGGGCCCGGGACGACTCAACGTCCCGGGCCCCGGTTTTGCCATCCTGGCTTTGCCTGCTCAGGCGAGCGCCCAGTCGGCCAGCTGCCCCGCGTGCAGCGCCGTGGTGTCGAAAAGCGGCAGCGCGGAATCGGCCGGCTCCAGCAATAGCGGGATCTCGGTGCACCCCAAGACCACCCCCTGCGCCCCGCGGGCCGCCAGTGCCTCGACGATACGCTGAAAGGCCAGGCGCGAGGCATCCCTGATCTCTCCCAGGCAGAGCTCCCCGTAGATCACCCGGTGCACCAGTTCGCGGTCCTCGGGTTCCGGAACCAGCACCTCGATGCCGAAACGCTCGGCAAGCCTCCCCTTGTAGAAATCCTGCTCCATGGTGAAGCTGGTCCCCAAAAGACCCACCCGGTCAAGCCCCGCGGTACGCACCGCCTGGCCGGCGGCGTCGGCTATGTGCAGCAAGGGGACCTTGAGCGCCGACTCCAGGGCGGGCGCCACCTTGTGCATGGTGTTGGTGCAGATCGCAACACAGTCGGCACCCGCGGCCTCGAGTTTGAGCGCCGCCTCGACCAAAAGCCTCCCCGCCCCGTCCCAGTCCCCCTCGCGCTGCAGCACCTCGATCTCGGCGAAGTCCACGCTGTAGAGCAGGACCTTTGCCGAATGCAGCCCCCCCAGCCGCTGCTTCGCCGCCTTGTTCAGGTGGCGGTAGTAGGGAATGGTCGATTCCCAGCTCATCCCTCCGATAAGTCCCACGGTCTTCATGCGCTGCCTCCCCTTGGCAATTCCGGTCCCCCACGGTCCCGCGTCTGCCGCATATGCCTCCGAAAGCGTCGGCCTGTCAAGGCACAGTCGCTACGGGTACAGTCCCCCGACGGTCTAGCGCCCCCCCGGCGAAGAGAGCGCCAGGGTGAGCCGGGCCCCGCCGTGCTGTTCCTGCCCCGCCACGACGACCGCCAGTGCCGCATCCTCGAGCGCCTCCAGCACCACGAGCCGCGCACCGTCGAGTGCAAGCCGGGAGCCCGCGGCGAGGCAGTAATCCCGGGGGTCCCCCTCCCGGGTAAGCCAGATACGCCCCGACTGCACCCAGACCGACTCCAGCCGCGCCGCGCCGATCAGGGTGAGCACTTCCTTGTTCTTGAGCAGGTAGTTCATGAGACCTCCTCCGGGAAAAAGCGTTTCCGGTAGCCGACGGGGCTCACCCCCATCTGCTTCATGAAGCTGCGCCTGAACTGCTCGGCGCAGCTGAAACCACTTTCTCGTGCCACGCTGCCGATGGGGAGCTCGCCCTGCTCCAGCAGGGCGATGGCCCTTTCCAGCCGCAACTGCTCAAGGTAACGCCCCGGCGTGCTGCCGGTCTCCCGGGCGAATACCCGGGCGAAGTTGCGCGGGCTCATGGCGGCCAGCTGCGCCAGTTGGTGCACGGTGTACTGGCGCGCCGGGTTCTCCCGCAGCCGTGCCAGAAGCCCTGCCAGCGCGCCCCCCTCCACCATCTGGGCCCGCAGCTGGGTGCTGAACTGCGCCTGCCCCCCCGGGCGTTTCAGGTACATCACCAGGCGCCGCGCCACCGCGAGGGCCAGGGTCCGCCCGAAGTCCTCCTCGACCAGGGCGAGCGAGAGGTCGATGCCGGCGGTCACCCCGGCAGAGGTGGCGATAGCCCCGTCCCGCACGTAAATGGCGTCGCCTTCCACGCGTACCCCGGGATACGCGGTTTCCAGGCGTTCCAGGTCCATCCAGTGGGTGGTGGCGCGCCGCCCCTCCAAAAGTCCCGCCTCGGCCAATAAAAAGGCGCCGGTGCAGACCGAGACGACCCGGCGCGCCCGCTTTGGTGCAGCGCGCAGCCAGTCGATGAGCGGCCGGTTGGCGAGGGCCCGGTTCAGCGCGTCGTCCGGGCTTCCCACCACCACGATGGTATCCAGGGGCTCGGTGAAATCCTGCCAGGCCGCATCGGCCACCAGGCGCATCCCGGCCGCCGAAACCAGGGAGCCGGCGGACTCGGCAAGCAGGACCACCCGATAGCCGGTGGCTCCCAGGCAGCGGTTCAGCATGTTGAAGACCTCGACCGGGCCGGTGATGTCGAGGAGTTCGGCGCCGTCGTAGGCCACCACCGCGACACTGCGGGGAACCTGGGAGGCTTCTTTTACGGTGTCGTTTGTTTTCATGGTGAGATCATCACACAAGCTGCGCGACGGCGCAATGACAACGAACAAGCAGATGCTGCCATTTTTTATGAAAGGGAGCGCTGGTCCTGAGGGCCAGGGTATGGTAAAGAAGCTGGGAGCCACGCGCGCCGCAGCAGCGTTTCCAGGAGAAGCCATGCCCCTTGAAAAGATGTCGGACCAGGAGATCCTCAACCTGGTGAACCCGATGATGGACAACCTGATGGAGGCCTCCACGAGGGTAGATCACGCCGCCCATGTCCGGGACTTCACCGACCGGATCAAGGCGATCGTGACCCCCGAACACCTGGAGGCCGTGTGCCGGAACTACCAGGAGGAGAAGGGGTTCTTCGGAGCCCGCGAGCCGGTCGCCGTACTGCGCCGGCCGGGTGGCGTGGCGGTACTCTGGAAGCAGCAGTTCACCAAGGCAGCCGGCGATTTCGTGGCCGAGGCGCTGGTGGTCGAGCGGGAGGGACGCCTGCTCATCGACCACGTCATGGTCTGGTAAGGGGGAGGAGATGGTACTTAAGATGGATCACCTGAATATCGTGGTGAGTAACCTTGAGGAGGCGACGCGGTTTTTCCGGCTGCTCGGTTTCACGGAGGGGATCGCCGCAGAGCTCGACGCCGCCTTTCTGGGAAGGGTGACCGGCATCGAGGGGGCCCGCGGACGCTTCTGCGCCTTGCACCACCCGGGATCGGACCTCTCCGTGGAACTCCTCGAGTTCGCCGGGGGACCCGCGGCGGAGCAGGGGCTCGGTGAGGCCAACCGGATCGGGCTGCGCCACCTGGCCTTTGCCGTCGAGGATATCGACGCCGAGGTGGCACGGCTTGCCCGGCACGGCGTCGGCTTCCTGTCGCCGGTGCAGACCTGGGAAAAGACCGGCAAGAGGCTCGTTTACTTCCGGGGCCCCGACGGCATTCTCCTGGAACTCGCCCAGTATCCGAAAGAGCCGGAGAGAGTATGAGCGTACTCCGCTCCTGGCTTGAGCGCCTTTTCGGCACACCCGCTCCCCTCCCCGGCGAGCCGGTGCGCAACTTCCAGGTGGAGCGCTACCTGGGAACCTGGTACGAGGTGGCGCGGCTGGACCACCGCTTCGAGCGGGGGCTCAGCAACGTGACCGCGGAGTACACCCTGCGCCCGGACGGCACATTGCGCGTGGTGAACCGGGGCTATTCGGAGCGGGAGGGGCGCTGGAAGGAGGCGGTGGGGAAGGCCTACCTCGCCGGAGCCCCCGACCAGGGGTACCTCAAGGTCTCCTTTTTCGGCCCCTTTTACGGCGCGTACCTGGTGCTCGATCTGGACCACGAGCAGTACCGCTACGCCCTGATCGCCGGCCCGAACACCGAGTACCTCTGGATCCTCTCCCGCACCCCGTACCTCGCGGTTCCGGTGCTGGAGCGGCTGGTGGGGCGGGCGGCGGCACTCGGCTTTGCCACCAGGGAACTGATCCGGGTACGCCACGACCAACCCAGCTGACGCGCTTAAGCGTATCGAACGAAAAAGCCCCACCGGAAGGAACCCGGCGGGGCTTTTTTGCGTCAAGGCGGTGCCGTCAGCGGCGCGCGGTGCCGGCGGTGGCACCTGCCGCCGCGGCTGCGGGGGGGCTCCCGAGCCTTTTGCGGTTCAGGAACATGCGCACCGCGAGGTAGACCACCGGAAGGATACCGACGATGAACAGGACGTCGCCGGGGAGGCGCAGCCATTCGAAGATGCGCACCAGGGTCTGCTGGTAGAATTCGGGCTGGCGCCCCTGCCAGTAGGAGGTGGCCAGGATCTGGTTCAGCTGGATGAGACCTACCGGGAAGAGGTTGACGAAGAGCATCCAGGCAAGGCCCAGGTTGGTGCACCAGAAGGCCCAGGCCATGGCACGGTTCCCCGCCTGGTCCAGCGGCAGGAAGTAGCGCGCCACGAACATGAAAAAGCCCAGCGACAGCATCCCGTACACCCCCATCATCGCGCCGTGACCGTGGTTCGCGGTCCACTGGGTGCCGATCTCGTAGTAGCTCACGATGGGGAGGTTGATCAAAAAGCCGAAGACCCCGGCCCCCAGGAAGTTCCAGAAACCGACCGCGATGAGGAACATGACCGCCCACTTGTGCGGGAAGACCGCTCCGGTGGTGCTCAGCATGGAGCTGCCGGTGGGCGCCCCGAGCCGCATGAACTTCCAGGCCTCGTAGGTCAAAAGCAAAAGCGGGATCACCTCGAGCGCAGAGAAGCAGGCACCCAGCGCCATGTGGATCTCCGGGGTCCCCGAGAAGTAGAGGTGGTGCATGGTCCCGACCACCCCGCCTATCGAGTAGAGGATGATGTCCAGGTAGATGATGGTGGTCGCCGCCTTGGCCCGCACGACCCCGAGCAGCAGGAAAACGTAGGCGACCATGATGGTGGTGAAGAGTTCCAGGAAGTCCTCGACCCACAGGTGCACCACCCAAAAGCGCCAGAACTCGATCTGCACGAAGCTGGTGCCGCGCCCGTAGAGCATGCCCGCTGCGTAGAAGAGCGGGATGGAGATCGCCGAGTAGATGAAGAGCCAGGGCATGTTCCCCGGATGCTCACCCTTGAGCCGCTCGGCCATGCCGCGCACCAGGATCACCAGCCAGATCACCATCCCGAGGGTGAGCAGGATCTGCCAGAACCTCCCCAGGTCGAGGTACTCCCACCCCTGGGATCCGATCCAGAACCACGGGCCGTTGGTAGGGATCAATCCGAGGAGGCTCGCACCTTCGCCTCCCAGGCTCCCGAGCACCACGACCACCAAGGCCCCCAGGAGGATCAGGGCGAGCTTGTCCTGGTGGCGCGGCTCCTTGCCGGCGATGAACGGGGTGAGGAAGATCCCCATGGCGAGGAAGCTCGAGGCGACGAAGAACAGGGCGAGCTGTACGTGCCACATGCGCGAGAGGTTGTAGGGGAGGTAGTTCCCGAGCGAGAGGCCGTAAAAGCCGGCGCTCTCCACGTGGTAGTGCGCGTTCACCCCGCCCAAAAGCCCCTGCAACAGAAAGAGCCCCGACACCACCAGGAAGTACCAGGCCACGGTGCGCTGCGACGGGGTAAGCGGCACCTCCTCGGGCGGCGGGCCGGCGGCGGAGTACTGGTCCGCGCTGTGCCAGCCGAGCCACTCGTAGCGCCCAAAGACGAAGAGGATGATCCCGGTGCCGCACAAAAGTCCCACCACGCTCAAGACGCTCCACATCAGGGCACCCGGCGTAGGGGTGTTGCCGGCCAGGTCGTCGGGTGGCCAGTTGTTGGTATAGGAGTGGTTGCTGTAGGGGCGCCGGGCCGCGGTTACCCAGGAGGCCCAGGAGAAGTAGGAGGTCAGCTGGCGCACCTCCTCGGGGTTCGAGAGGTAGGGACGCTTGAGCCCCTGCTGTTGCTCTTGCGGGCCGAACCAGCCGCGGTAGTAACCGATCATGTCGCGGTAGGCACTCGCCTGGGCCGGCGTGTAGACCAGGTCCCCCATGGCGGTGTTGTAGCCGTTCTGCTTCGCCTCGCTGCGCACCCGATCGGCTGCCATCGCCCGCGGCATCCCCTGCAGGGAATAGAAGATGAGCGCCTTCTCCCCTGCGATACGCAGGTACTGCGCGGTGAAGTCCGGCCCCAGGTAGGCGCCGTGGCCGAACAGGGTGCCGTACTGCATCAGCCCGTACTTCTGGAACAGCTGCTGCCCTGCCATGATGTCCGCCCCGGTGAAAAGGACGCTTCCGTCGGCGGAGCGCACCTCCCGCGGCACGGGGGGCTTGTCGGTCACGTTGCGTAGCGCCAGGTAGCCCAGGATCGAGAAACCGACCAGGAACGTCACCACGGCCGTGAGTAACCAGCCGGGTGAGAGGATCATGTCACGTCGCGTCGTCTGCATGGCAGCCTCCTTGGGTGCTGAGTTCAGCAGATAAGATAGATTACATTCCACTTATGTCAAAGAGTAACGAGGTTTTTTCCCGGAGGCATCCCTGCAGCTTTCAACCGCAGGCGAGTAGTGCAGCAACAGTTCTTACAGGTTGGCGGTGAACCGGAGGATCGCCGGGTTAAAATTCGACAAAGACCGGTAGATCGCTGGCACAGACAGGGTGAGGACTGACAGTGAGACAGGCGAGCCAAGGTAGCGCGAAGGTTTTTGATAGAGAAAATCACTTGCAATGACTGGGGAGCCGCTTATAATAACTTTATACGTCACTTACTTCCACAAGCGGAGGCACGTCATGAAAGGAATAGCACTTAAAATTACGCTCGTGATCGCAGCTTCCCTGATCGCGGCGCTGCCGGTTTTGGCAGCCGATATGGGAAGCGGGACGATGGGGCAGGATAATCAAAACAGCAAGGACGAGTGCCTGCTGATGGCGAGAAACTGCGGAGACCAATCCGATACCATCCAACAGAGGATCCAGCGGATCAACCGCGAGCTCAATAAGGGGAGCGCCGTCTACAGCACCGACGAGTTGAGGCACCTGCAAAACCAGCTCGACGATGCGAACCACATGATGGAAATCCTTAACGAAAACAGCGGCGCCTGATCCCCCCCAGGGAGAGCCGCTCACCGGGGGCCTGCAAGAAGTGCAGGCCCTCTTTTTTGTCAGGTTCCCTCCCCGGCAGCGTCCCTCCAGAAAATCCCTCATTTTACCAGGATTCCTGCCGATAAGCTCCCCAGTCAGGTCATTCACCCCGAGGGGAGCCATGTCCCAGCCACGCATCCTGGTCGTCGACGACCAGCAAATCATCCTGTTCCTGCTGGAAACCCACCTGCGCCAGGGGGGCTACCAGCCGCTTTTGGCCGCAAGTGGCCGGGAGGCACTCGCCCTTTTGGAAAAGCAGTCGGTGGACCTCATGATCACCGACCTTATCATGCCCGAAATGGGGGGGCTGGAGCTCATGGAGCGGGTGCGCGAGCACTTCCCCGAGCTCCCCATCGTCGTCATCACCACCAACGGCAGCGTGGAAGGCGCCGTCGAGGCGATGCGACGCGGCGCCTACGACTACCTCGAGAAACCGTACAACCCCGACGATTTGCACCTCACCATCAAGCGCGCCCTGGACTACCACCACGTGGTGCGGGAAAACGAGCAGATCCGCGGACTGCTCAAGGAACGTTTCAGCTTCCAGAGCATCGTCACGGTAAACCCGGCCATGAAGGAGGTGCTGCGCCTCGCCTCCAAGGTGGTGCCGGCCCGGCAGACCACGGTGGCGATCTACGGGGAGAGCGGCACGGGTAAGGAGGTGCTGGCCCGGGCCATCCACTTCGCCGGCAAGGGGCTCCCCAACTCCTTCGTGGCGGTGAACTGCGCCGCCATCCCCGACCACCTCCTGGAAAGCGAGCTCTTCGGCCACCTGCGCGGCTCTTTCACCGGCGCAGACCGGGACCGGGAAGGGAAGTTCAGCCTGGCCCGCGGCGGCACCCTGCTCCTGGACGAGATAGGCGACATGCCCCTGGCCCTGCAGACCAAGCTCTTGCGGGTACTGCAGGAGCGGGTGTTCGAAAGGATCGGCTCCAACGAGCAGATCAGCACCACCTGCCGGGTCATCGTGGCGACCAACCGCAACCTCGCGGAACTGGTCGCCGCCGGGAAGTTCCGCGAAGACCTCTACCATCGGATCAACGTGTTCCCCCTGACGCTCCCCCCCCTGCGCGAACGCACCGAAGACATCCCGATCCTGTGCGAACATGTTTTCGAGCAGTTGCGCCAGCACCTGGGCAAGCCCCTGGCCGGCATCTCCCCGGGAGCCATGCGCCTTCTGATGGAATACCCCTGGCCCGGCAACGTGCGTGAGCTGCGCAACTTCCTGGAACGCGCCGCTATCCTCACCGAGGACGGGCAGATCGAGGCGGAGCAGGTCGCCATGGCTGGCCAAACTTCGGTAGCCCCCCTGAAGACGGACGCCCCCTCCCCCGCAGGGGTGCAGCTCGCGGCCGACTCGGTAAGCTACACGCTCACCCTGCCGCTTGCGGAGCTCTCGCTGGAGGCCCTGAACGAGCGGATACTGGCGCTCACCCTGGAGCGCTGCGGCGGGAACAAGTCCAAGGCCTCCCAGATGCTGAAGATCGGACGCAAGGCATTCTACCGCTAGCCTGAGCGTCTCCTCGGCACCCCTTTAGCCGTTCCCCAAAACGTACCTGCAGACGTAAGCCTCGCGCGGTCATCCGACTGCGGGAGCCATCCCTACCCCTGTTCCTCACCCAAAGAGACTGTACCCAACCGGCACACCTGTTTCCAGCTGTCCCAAACCGCAGCGTTTCGTTTCCGCTAACTACCAGATATCACATGGCCCTCGTGTCTGGCACAGCGGATGCTACCTAAGGGCATACGGCACTGACGCCGTACCCAAACGATACAAATGGAGATACCACCATGAAAGCCTTTCATGATCTCAAAGTTGGCACCAAGCTGATCGCCGGTTTCGTACTGGTCGCGCTGGTTGCAACGGCGGTAGGGGCGGTCGGGATCAGCAAAATAAAACAAATAGACGCAGCAGACACCAAACTCTACGAGAAAGTGACGGTACCGCTTGGCGACCTGGCCACCATGGCTGTTTTGTTCCAGCGCATCCGGATCAACGTTCGTGATGCTCTCGAGGCGGAAACCCCGGCAGACCGCGAGGTGTACCAAGCGACCATACTGAAACTGCGCCAGCAGATAACCGAGAAGTCCGAGCACTTCGAGAAGAACATCATCTCCGGCCAGGCCCGCACCACCTTTCAGTCGTACAAAGAGTCCCGTTCCAACTATATTCGGTTAAGTAACCAGATGCTGAATCTCGTCCAGTCCGGGCACAAAGCAGAGGCACAGGCCCTGCTCAAGGGGGACGGTAAAGTCGCAGCCACACAGACTCACGAGCTTCTCGACCAGTTGCTGCGTTCCAAGGAAGAACAGGGGAAATTAACCTCGGATGAAAATACCCGGGTTGCCGACCGTGCCTCCACCGTGATGGCCCTCCTGGTGGTACTGGGTGCCGCCCTGGCGGTAGGACTCGGCATCATCATCGCTCGCACCATCACCGTTCCGCTCAGCCAGGCGGTCCAGGTGGCCAACCGGCTCGCCGCGGGCGACCTGACCGCCCAGGTAGAGGTCCGTTCCAAGGACGAGACCGGTCAACTCATGAACGCCCTGAACGAGATGGTGCACAGCCTCAGAAGCCTGGTCGCCCAGACGGTACAGATCTCGGCCAGCATCGCCTCGGCGTCCACCCAGCTGCACGCCACCAGCGACCAGATCGCCACCGGTGCCGAAGAAGTGGCGGCGCAGGTCGGTTCGGTTGCCACCGCCAGTGAAGAGATGGCCGCAACCAGCGCCGACATCGCCCGCAATTGCACCATGGCCGCCGACGCCTCGAAGAAATCGACCGACTCCGCCACCAGCGGCGCCGGCATCGTCCAGGAAACCATCGCCGGGATGGCCCTGATCGCCGAGCGGGTACGCCAGACCTCGACTACCGTGCAGGCGCTGGGAACCAGTTCGGAGCAGATCGGCGAGATCGTCGGGACCATCGAGGACATCGCCGATCAGACCAACCTCTTGGCACTCAATGCGGCGATCGAAGCGGCCCGTGCCGGCGACCAGGGACGCGGCTTTGCGGTAGTGGCCGACGAGGTGCGCAACCTGGCCGAGCGGACCACGAGGGCCACCAAGGAGATCGCCGGGATGATCAAGTCCATCCAGAAGGAGACCGCCGCGGCCGTCGCCGCCATGGAGGAAGGGGTACACGAGGTAGAGAAGGGGAGCAAAGCCGCCCAGCGCTCCGGCGCAGCCCTGGAGGACATCCTGACCCGGATCAACGAGGCCGCCCTCCAGGTGAGCCAGATCGCCACCGCTGCCGAAGAACAGACAGCGACCACCGGTGAAGTCACCGGCAACATCCAGCAGATCACCGATGTGGTGGTGCAGACCGCCCGGGGAGCCGAAGAAACGGCGGACGCCGCCGCACAGCTTGCGGCCCAGGCCACCGACCTGCAGTCCCTGGTTGGCCGTTTCCGCCTCTCTGCCTGAGGCACCAACCAAGCCGCACCAGTGGGGCCGGCTGCCCGCCGGCCCCGCCTCGATCGCACGCTAACAACGTCCTCCTCTTTTGCACCTGGAGTCCGCCATGACTGGCAACCTCAAGAAAACCATTACTCTGGGCATCACGATCCTGGCACTTTTCGGCCTGGTCGTTGTACTTCTTACGGTGCCCTTCCCGCTGAGCGGGTCCCGGGATCTCGACACGCGAGACCTGGCCCGCACGGACCACGCGGGGGTCAGCATCGCCACCGCCTCGCCAGGCCACCAGTCCCTCGCCACCGTACCTCCAGCGTCCGGCAGCCAGCCCTTCCCGTCGGCAGGCTCTCCGGCCGAAAAAGCCGCTAGCGGTTCCGCGTTGGCACGGCTACCGCTGGCCCTGGGGTGCACCGCGTTACTGTTCCTCGCCCTGCTGCTCGGCTTGTGGCACCTGAAAGTGAGGGTGCTGCGGCGCGCCCAAGCCGATGACGAGCGCGACCAGCTCCGGGAAACGGCGCGCGAGCAAGCTGCCGGCATCGAGCGACGCTACCAAGACGAGCTGCAGCTCAAAGTGGACGAGCACGAGGCCACCAGGCGCCAGCTTCACGAAGTCCTGGAGCAGGTGAGCCAGCTCGCGCAACAGTCAGGACAGGCAAGCGCGGCCCGGAGCCGGTTCCTGGCCAGCGTGGCGCAGGAACTCCACGCGCCGCTCCAGGGGATTCTCGCTTCCTCTCATCAGCTGGAAGGGACCCGCCTGGCCACCAGGCAGGCCGGGTACCTGCAGCACCTCGCTGCCTGCAGCGAAACCCTGATGCGCACCGTTAACGACATCCTCGATTTCTCCCAGCTCGAGGCGGGGCACCTGGGGCTCGCCAGCGAGGAGTTCAGCGTCGCCGACCTGATCAGGGGGCTCAGCGACCGTTTCCAGCCGCAGGCCAAGGAAAAGGGGCTCAAGCTTCAGGTACGCATCGACCCGGCACTTCCCGAGCGGCTTCTGGGGGACCCGCTCAGGCTCGCCCAGGTACTGGGACACCTGCTCTCGAACGCCGTGAAATTTACCCGGCACGGCTCGGTATCCCTGGAGGCGACGCTGGAGCAACCGGGCGCCGACCATCCTGGGTACCTCCTCTTCGCCGTTCGTGACACCGGTCTCGGGATCGCGGACCGGGAACACCCCCTGCGTTCTTCACCCTTCGAGCAACCAGACGACCCGTCGCGCCCCAGCCTGGGCGAGAGCGGCCTCGGGCTCACCATAAGCCGCGAGCTCAGCACACTCATGGGGGGTGAGGTCCGCGGCGAGAGTATCCCCGGAGTCGGCAGCTGCTTCACCCTGCAGCTTCCCCTCACTCCAGCCGACGGCGAGACGCCGGTCGGGGAGTCGCCGGCGCCGGCGTACCGCTTCGACGGCGAACGGGTACTGGTTGTGGAAGATAACCAGGTCAACAGGACCATCATGCAACAGGTGCTGCAGGGAGCAGGTCTTACGGTGACCCTCGCCGTGAACGGCGCCGAGGCGCTGGCCTTGTGGGAGGAGGGGTTCGACCTGGTGCTGATGGACAGCCAGATGCCGGTTCTGGACGGCCTGAGTGCGACCCGGCACATCAGGGGCACCGAGCGGGCCGGCGAGCCTCTGGTCCCGATCATAGCGGTCACCGCCAACGCCCTCGAGCACGAGGTGCAGGCCTGCCTCGCGGCGGGCGCCGACGAGGTATTGGCGAAGCCCTTCACGCCAGCGCAACTGCTCAATCGCGTTAAGTACTGGCTCGGCGAGCGCTGTCTCTGCCAGGCATCCGCCGGACGCACGGCTGCAGCGAACCAGCACCCTGCAGCACTCGACCTGGTCCTGGGGATCCACCAGATAGGTGGCAGCCGGGAGCTCTACACCGATCTTTTGCATCGTTTCGTCGAGGAGTACCGTGACAGTGCCGACCGTTTGCGGGCGGAACGGGAGCGCGGGGACGTAGCCGGAGCGGCACTCATCGCCCACTCGGTTAAGGGGGTGGCAGGCGTCCTGGCAGCAGTGCCGCTGCAGCGTGCCGCCGGCTGCCTCGAGCGGGCCCTGACCCAGGGGACGCCGGAACTCTCCGGCTATCTGGAGCATTTCGAGAGGGAGCTCGAGGAGGTCCTGCTGGAGGTTCCCAAGGTGATTTCCAAAGTGGCCTGAGACAGGACCGGACAAGCGAGGCTGAGTGCAGGAGGGGAAGGAAGGAACCGAGTGTAGACGGGACAGGCGAAGAAGCACCAACCATCTGAAGGCTTCCGCACAGTCAGTGCGGGAGCCTTTTTTTACGGACACTGGCAAAATGAAAGGCCCGCCAGTTTCGGCGGGCCTCTGTTGCTGTTGGTACGGCTTCCCTTTTCAAGGGTGGTTCCGGTGTCCTCAGACACCGGCGCTGGACAGCTCTTAGGTTTTAAGAATCCTGTTCGGTGGAGTTACCTCGATGTTGATTTACCTCCTTTTTCCCAGATTCTTACTCAGCTAGCTAGCTGGTGTAAATATAGCACCTGTCGCACATTTTTACAGGCTGTTGCAAAATTTTTTTTTGAGCTATACTGCAGCGGTTAATCAGGAGTGAATCCCTCGCCTTCCTGTGTCAGTCCTCCCTGGAACCGTCACCAGTTGTCCTCCCTGCTGTGCCTTCTTTGTCAGAAACAGAACTACGGCTCGTGACAGGTCTCACCGTGCCGGGTGCCCCAGTCAGTCCGAAGTTGTCCCCAAAAAAAACGGGACGACACCTGGCCGGTGCGTCCCGCTTCATCTTCATTTCACGATGCGGTTCTAGGACTTTTGCTTCTTCGGGTGGCACTGCAGGCAGGTTGTCGGTCCTTTGTCTTCCAACTCGTGGCAGGCGATGCAAACCTTGTGAGCGGTGTCCTTGCCCCAGCGATCGATCTTGCCGATCTTGGTGTTGTGGCAGTGGTAGCACTCCTGGTTCAGGCTCTTCTGATGCTTCCAATGTTGGAAAGGAAGTTCCATATCACCCATCTTAAGCCGAATGACTTCCGGACCGGGATCTTTCGGAGTAGTGGCCACCGCAGCAGCAGATACGCCTGCGATTGACAGTAATCCCAGTGCCAGTACAAGTCGCTTCATCATTTGCATGCTCCCTTTCAGAATTTTTGCGTACGAATGTAACAGACTTATACTCTTTGTCCAGTGAAAAATGCTCCAGACCCTTGACACAGCAGGGGAAATTGAATAGCCCGCCTGCTTTAACCGCAGCGTGACAAGCTTAACTACCCCGGAAGTTCCTCAAGCTGAGCCATCCCCACCGCTCGTGCGCAATCCCTGCCGCTCCCCGGCCACCCGGCAAGGGGTATCGCCCCCTAAACGGCAGCGTCTCCCCCGGGTTCCCGAGTACCTTTTCTGTGGTCTCCCCGCCGCCAGCACCGGGTGACCACGGCGTCTCCGCAACTGCGCCAAAAACTCACAACTTACTGAAATTAAAGAAGCAATGGTACGGTGGGGGTCACTTTACAACGCAGGGAGGGGTGTTACAATCCGGTGGTGCCGCGAGAAGCGGCCTGCGACACCTGGAGCGGCGCCGAATGCGCCTGCTGCAGGCCTTCCTGAGGGACCGGAGCAAGCCGGTCGACGGGGGTGAACCATGAAAACGTCTGTTATCGTCGCAGTAATCCTGCTGGTGGTACTGCTGGGAGTCGGAGTCTACTATTTCCGGGACCTGAACGGTCCGACCCTGAGCCTGGTGCCGGACCGGGGACCCGTTTCCGCCCACCGCGATATTGCCCTGAGCCTTGGCGACCCGGGCTCGGGGTTGCGCAGCGTAACTATCGAGGCGCTGCAGGGCGACAAGAGTATTCCGGTGCTCACCAAGCAGTATCCAGCCGGGATCCACCAGGCGCGGGAGACCTTCCGGCTCCCCGCAGGGCTCAAGGAGGGGACCTTCCGGCTGCAGGTAAGCGCAACCGACCGCTCCCCCATGCGCTTCGGCGCCGGCAACCTCACCCGGCAGCTGCCGAGCTTCGACCTGCAGAACAAGCCCCCTTCCGTTGCGGTGCTCAGCGTCGCGCACAACATCACCCGTGGCGGTGCGGCGCTGGTGGTCTACACGGTGAACCGGGAGGTAGAGCGTTCCGGGGTCGTCTTTGCCAACCGGTTCTTCCCCGGCTACCGGCAGTCCCGCGACATCTACGCCTGCCTGTTCGCCTTCCCCTTCAACCTCCCCGCCGAGAGTTTCGTCCCCAAGGTCCTGGCGGTCGACCGCGCCGGCAACGAACGGCAGGCAGGGATCTACTTCCACCTGCTTCCCAAGGCGTTTCCGCACGACCGGATCGAGCTGAGCGACGCCTTCCTCGACAAGGTGGCGGCCGAGTTCAAGGACCGTTTTCCCCAGGCGCCGACACCGCTCGAGATATTTTTGAAGGCCAACCGCGAACTGCGCGAGCACGACCTGAAGATCCTCGCCGAGTGCGGCCGCACCACCTCGGCAGTTCCGCTCTGGGAGGGGGCCTTCCTGCGCCTGCCCAACTCGGCGCCGCGCGGCACCTTCGCCCAGCTGCGCAGCTACTACTACCATGGCAAGGAGGTCGACCAGCAAAACCACCTGGGAATCGACCTGGCCGCCCTGGCGCACACCCCGGTACCGGCAGCCAACACCGGCAAGGTAGTCTACGCCGACGACCTGGGAATCTACGGGCAGTGCGTCATCATCGACCACGGCCTGGGCCTGCAGACGCTCTACGGGCACCTGAGCCGGATCGCGGTGAAGGCAGGGGACCAGGTGAAGAAGGGGCAGGCCATCGGCAATACCGGCGACACCGGCCTGGCCGGCGGCGACCACCTGCACTTCGGCGTGGTCGTCTCCGGAGAACAGGTTAACCCCATCGAGTGGTGGGATCCTTCCTGGATCAAGAACAACGTCACCGGCAAGCTCGCCGAGGCAACCTCGCGCGCGGCAAGCCCCTGATGTCGGATATTTCCGTCAATCGCAGCCGATTGACATTCAGGGGGCAGCCAGTAAAGTCAGTCTTGGCATTAAGTCTTTCAAATAAAGCTATCCCGGGAGCACATGTGAGAACGACCCTCAGAGCCATCCTCCTCTTTTTCTGCCTCGCCTGCGGCGCGTCCTCCGGGTGGTGCCGCGAGCCCGACCCCGGCCTCAAGGCGATCGGCGTGCGCGGCGGGTTCAACGCCACCTCGCGAAACGAAGAATTTCACCAGTACGAAGCCTTTGCCACCTTCGGGCTCCCCTGGTCGCTGCGCGGCGATTCGGGATGGGGGGTGGCGATGCAGGCGAACGCCTCGGCGGGGACGCTATATGCCGCCGGCGAGTACGGTTTCATCGGCACCGCCGGCCCCGGGATCATCATCGACCGCCGGGGCAAGGGGTTGGGGCTGCAGCTGGGCGGTGACCTCTGCTTCCTGAGCAAGTACCGGTTCCGCAAGGTGGACTTCAACGGAAACCCGCTGTTTCTCGGGCACATCGGGCTCGTCTACCGGTTCGCCTCGGGACCTGGCATACTGTACCGCTTCCAGCACATGTCCAACGGCGGCCTGGGACGGCACGGCGACATCAACACGGGACTTGACCTGCACATGTTCGGCGTGAGTTGGAACTTCTAAGGAGTACGCGATGCACCAGCTTATTCTGCTGCGCCATGGGGAGAGCGTCTGGAACCAGGAAAACCTGTTCACCGGGTGGACCGACGTGGACCTGTCGGAGCGCGGCCGCGAAGAGAGCCGCCTGGCGGGGCTTGCCCTGAAAGAGCAGGGAATAGCGTTCGACGTCGCCTTCACCTCGGTACTGAAGCGGGCCATCCGCACGCTCTGGATACTGCTCGACGAGATGGACCGCATGTGGGTGCCGGTGCACCACGACTGGCGCCTGAACGAGAGGCACTACGGCGCGCTGCAGGGGCTCAACAAGGCACAGACCGCCGAGAAGTACGGCGTCGACCAGGTCAAGAAATGGCGGCGCAGTTACCAGGTTAAGCCTCCGGCACTCGAGCCGGGGGACCCGCGCCACCCGCAATTCGATCCGCGCTACCGGGAGCTCGAGCCATCCCTTCTGCCGGCGACCGAGTGCCTGAAGGACACCGTTGAGCGGGTGCTCCCCTGCTGGGAGTCCCAGGTGGCACCGCTGCTGCGCCAGGGGAAGCGGGTCCTCGTCGCGGCCCACGGCAACAGCCTGCGCGGCCTCATCAAGTACCTGGACGGCATCTCCGACGACGACATCGTCAACCTGGAGATTCCCACCGGCCAGCCGCTTATCTACGAGCTGGACCAGGAGCTGCGGCCACTCAGGCACCACTACCTGCGCTCCCAAAGCTGAAGGGGGCCGTTGATCCGATCAACAAAGCCCCCTCCCCTTCCTTCCCGGCCTTAGTCCGGCGCGCCTCACTCTTCCACCGGCAGCTCAGCCCGCCACTGGTAGCGCTCCAAAGAGATCCTTCCCAGTTCATCGAAACGAACCCCCTCGGCCTCCAGGCGCACCCGCTGCAGCGGATCGGGCACACCGTCCTCCGAGCGGCAGCTGATGCGTCCCTGGGCGTTCACCACCCGGTGCCAGGGAACCGGCAGTCCCCCCTTGAGCGCGGCGAGCGCATACCCCACCTGCCGCGCCTGGCCGGGCAGCCCCGCCAGGCGGGCGACCTGGCCGTAGGTCGCCACCTTCCCTTCCGGGATCAGTTGGACCACCCGGTAGATCTGCAGGTACTTGGCCGACACCCCCACGCTCGCCTCCGCTTACCTAGAGCATGAAATCGGTGGAGAGGAAGTGGGACTTCCGCTCCCGGACGATGTTGGTGATGATGTCCCGGTTCTCGTCGGTCTCCCGCGCCGCCACCACGATCCGGATCGAGAAAACCCGCAGGGCGTCGGCCACGGACTGGGTTCCCTCGGCGGAGTTCTTGCGACCGTTGAAGGGGAAGCTGTCCGGGCTGCGCTGGCACTGGCTGTTGATGTTGATGCGGCAGACCTGGTTCACCAGGGCGTCTACCAGCTGCGCCAAGGAGTCGCCGTCGCGCCCGAAGATGCTCGCCTGCTGGCCGTAGGGCGAAGCCACCACGTAGTCGATGGTCTCCTTGATGTCGTCGAAGGGGACCACGGGAAGCACCGGGCCGAACTGCTCCTCGTGGTAGACCCGCATCTCATTCGAAACCGGGTAGAGCAGCGCCGGGTAGAAGAACGAGCCGCTGCGGGTGCCGCCGCCGGGGTTCACCACTCGGGCTCCCTTACTCTCCGCGTCGCGCACCAGTTCGGCTAAGAATTCCGGTTTTTCCGGCTCGGGGAGCGCGGTCACCGTCACCCCCTCCTGCCAGGGTACCCCGCAGCTAAGCGAGCCGATTCCGGCAGCGAGCTTTTCCAGGAATTGATCCACGATGCTGCGGTGCACGAAGAGGATTTTCAAGGCCGTGCAGCGCTGGCCGTTGAAGGTGAGGCTTCCCGACAGGCATTCGCGCACCGCCAACTCCAGGTCGGCGTCGGGGAGCACGATGGCGGGGTTCTTGGCGTCGAGCCCCAGGACGCAGCGCAGCCGGTGCGGCCTGGGGTGCACGGCGCGCAGGGCGTCTGCCACCTTGTGGGTGCCGATGAAACCGAGGACATCCACCTGCCCCGAGGCCATCAGCGGGGGGAGCACCACCTCGCCGTCGCCGTACACGGTGTTCACCACCCCTGCCGGGAAGCAGGCGCGGAAGGCCTCGAGCAGCGGAGCAAAGAGGAGGATCCCGAAGCGCGGCGGTTTCATCACGATGGTGTTACCCATGACCAGGGCCGGGATCAGCGTGGTGAAGGTCTCGTAGAGCGGAAAGTTGTAGGGCCCCATGCAGAGCACCACCCCCAGGGGAGCCCGGCGAATCTGGCCGATGATACCCTGTTGGATCACGAAGCGCGAGGAGACCCGGTCCAGCTCCTTCAAGGCCTCCAGCGTCTCGCGCAGGTAGCTTAGGGCACGGTCGAACTCCCGTTCCGCTTCCTTGAGCGACTTGCCGATCTCCCACATGAGGAGCCTGACCACCTCGGTGCGTTTTTCGGTAACCGCCGCCGCAAAGCGGGCCACACAGCGGATCCGCTCACCGACCGACATGGTGGGCCACTCGCCGCGTCCGTTACTGTAGGCGCGGACCGCCACGTCAAGTGCCTCCCGGGCAGCGTCCACGGTCAAAAGAGGTGCCGCACCGACGACCTTGGCGGCAGGCTCGCCGTCACCCCGCAGCTGTACCGGGGAGAGGATCTCCTGGAGCGGACCGTTCCAGCGGCGCAGTTCGCCGTCGATGAGGTAGTAGTCCTGGGTGAGGGGGGTGGGGATGCGGAATGCTTCAGGAATCTCGGCTTCGGCCGGGAACAGTGCTGCAAGGCTCTCTTTCACAGGCGGGTCCCTTCATGAATGGTGTACGAATTTAGAGCTACTGCAAAACGGGGGGGAGGTCAAGCATTAATGGGAGAGTTGCCGGCGGCGTTGGGCACTGGCAGGAGAAGGAAAGGAGGGTGGGTAGGCGGGGCCTGGGGCACCTGATAAGGGGAATGACCTGCAGCAGGGCTTAAGCTTTAGGAGCGGGATCTGCCAGGAGCTTCAGGCGCAACTGCGCCAGCTCGGGGAGTTTCAGGATCTGCTCCGTGCTCAGCCCCTCCTCGAGAGCGTTCGAGATGGCACAGAACTCCGCGAAGGAGAGTTCGGGATCCTGTAAAAGTTCTTCAGCGCTGGGGACTCTCAAGGTACGCCTCCTGGTCCGGGCTGTAACAGCAGCGACTCAGTTTAGCATACTTTAACCTGGTGACGTGACAGCCGGGTCACCCCGAGGCGCCGATCTGGTGAAGAGTGCGAGATTAGCGGTGCCGCAGGAGAGTGCGTGCGGTGAAGGCACAGATGAAGGTGATGAAGTTGATCAGGACGATGGTCGCCCCGGTCGGCAGGTTCATGACAAACGAGACGGAGATGCCGACGACCACGGTGCATACCCCGATAACGGCGGAACTGACGATGGCGGTGCGGAATCCCTTGGAGAGTTGCAGCGCGCTGACCGCGGGGAGGATCAACAGAGCCGAGATGAGCATGATGCCGACCACCTTCATGGCGAGCACCACGGTGAGTGCCGTAAGCAGCACCAGGATGGCGTTGATGCGATCGGTATCGATCCCGGAGGTCTTGGCGAGTTCCTCGTCGAAGGTGCTGGCGAAGAGGTCGTTGTAGAAGACGGCCACGCCGGAGATGACGATGACGAAGAGCACGGCCGCGATGGCGAGTTCGCTCGAGCTTATCGAGAGGATGTTGCCGAACAGGTAGCTGAAGAGGTCGATGTTGAAACCGCCAGCCATGCTGGCCAGCATCACCCCGGTTGCGACCCCCAGCGCCGAGACGATGCCGATGGCGGCGTCGCCGTAGATACGCGCCCGCTGCGCCAGCTTCAGGATCCCGAACGACGAGGCAAGGACCAGCGGTATGATGGCGAGCGTCATGTAAAAGGAGTGCAGGCGAAACAGCAGTGCCAGCGCCACTGAGCCGAAGGTGACGTGGGAGAGCCCGTCGCCGATGAGCGACAGCCGGCGCAGCACCAGGAACACCCCGAGCACCGAGCAGAGGATGGCGATCAGCGACCCACCCACCAGGGCGCGCTGCATGAAGCCGAAACTGAGCATTTCCGATATGTTCATCAAGTCCTCTTAACTGCAGGGACTAGGGGTTAGGGACTGGGGGCTAACTGCAGGAGACTCGGGCCGGGGAATGGCCCTTGCCTTTAAAGCCTTCCCTCGTCCTAGTCCCTAGCCCCAAGTTCCTGATCCCTGCCTATCAGTCCCTAGTCCCCAGCCCCTGATCCCTGTCGTTAGTGCCTATGGCAGACCAGGTGCTGACCGTGTTCGCCGAAGAGACCGGTCATCTCCCGTGAGTTGCAGAAGTCGTCGAAGTCGCCGCAAAAAATCACGGTCTTGTCCAGGTAGAGCAGGTGCGTCGCGTACTTGCCGATGGTCGCAGTGTCGTGGGTCACCAGGAGCACCGTGGTCCCCCGCTCGCGGTTCATCTCGTAGATCAGCTTGTAGAAACTCTCCCTCGTTTCCGGGTCGAGGGCGGTAGTAGGCTCGTCCAGAACGAGGAGTTCCGGCTCGTTTACCAGGGCTCGAGCCAAAAGCACCCGCTGCCTGAGCCCCCCGGAGAGTTCGCCGATCATGCGCCCGCGGATATCCCCGATCCCCATCCAGTCCATGGTCCGTTCCACCGCCTCGGTGTCCTCCCGAGCGAAACGCCGCGGGAAGCTCTTCCCCGACAGCCGCCCCAGGCGGATCACCTCGTCGACCGTGGCCGGGAAATGGGGGTTGAAAAATTGAAGCCCCTGGGGGAGATAGCCGATGCGCCGCCACTCTTTGAACGACTCCCTCGGGGTCCCCAACAGCGAGATCTCTCCCGCCTGAGGCGCCACCAGGCCCAGGATCACCTTGACCAGGGTACTCTTGCCGGACCCGTTCGGGCCGCAGATCCCCAGGTAGTCACCGCGGTTCACGCTGAAGGTCACGTCGCGCAGCGCTTCGCTGCCGTGGTACCCGGCGCGCAGGTTGCGAATCGCCAATGCCGCACCGCTCATCGAGACACCTCGGCAAACCGGGCCGGATAAAGGCCGGAGCAGCGGGCGGACCGACCCGGAAAACAGGAAATCATGGGGTACCTCCCGCGGCAGCGGCACAGACGCCGCACAGACCGTTGAGCTGTAAAATGTGGGAGAGCACCTTGCCGCCGATGCTGCGGCTTACTTCCTGCTCCAGCGCCGACAGACCGCAGGCGGGAAGATCCTCGACCTTGCGGCAGGAAAGACAGACGAAGTGGTGGTGGTGCTCACGGTTGGGACAGAAGAAGTAGTAGAGCTGACGGTTGGGATGGATCACCTTGGTGATCACCCCGCTCGCCGCAAGCTCCTCGAGATTGCGGTAGACCGTCGGCAGGCCGAGCCGGTCGAACCGGTCGCGCAGCCGCTTCCAGAGCTCTTCCGGACTGGCGTAGCCGCTCTCGGCGTACAGCGCCTCAAGGATCGCCAGCCGCTTCGGCGTAGCCTTCATGCCGGCCTCTTTCAGTGCCCGGGCATGCCCCTGCTCCATGACCTCTCCTAAATAGAAATGATTTCGTTTTAGGATAGTCACCGGCCCCTCAAAGTCAAGCACAATTGTGTTGGCATCGCTCGTTGAGATGTGTTAAGGTGCCGCCGTTAACGGTTAAATGGCTTAGCAGATCAGGGGTTTAACGTAGGAAAGTCGGAATTTTCCACGACACGGCCCATGCCAATTGCGGTCATGACGCGTGGTTAGCATCTCCTGACTTTTTTGGTCCTGTTGGCGCCTGGCTTGCATGGTCCTGCACTTGCGATAGATTGCTATTTTGTCGAACTTCTTGATGGTGGACGTGACATGCAGAAAGAACCCAGTAACTATAGGGAATACTTCCACCCCGGACAGCGCGCCAGGGTGGAGCTCGCGGTCGAGGGAGACGGGGTCTTCAAAGACGGCGCGGTGGTGACTGCGGTCGACGACGATCGCATCGACCTGCGCCTGTCCCGCGACATCCTCCCCGAGGGAACCCTGCTGCACTACGAGGCTCCCCTTGTGGTGCGCGTCGGCGCAAGCGGCAACGGGTATCGCTGCCGTGGCATCATCCTCGACCACCTTCCGGGCGACGCCCTTCAGGTCCGTTTCACCAGCCAGGTCATGTCCGAAGACCTGCGCGAATATTTCCGTCTCAACACCGACATCCCCGTCACCCTGTTCAACGTCACCGCCGGCACCGCCGAAGAGAGCGGCACGGGCGGGCTCAGGATTGCCAGCGAAGGTAACCTGCCGCGCATCGTCAACATAAGCGGTGGCGGGCTGCGCACCGAAACCGAGATGGCGATGACGGTGGACGACATCATCTACGCCACCTTCCACCTGCCGCTTCCCGAACCCAAGGTGATTCCGGTCGTGACCCAGGTAGTACACAGCGACGTGGTAGCGCGCCAGGAAGGGAGCTGCGTGGGCGCCGGACTTCGCTTCATGCACATAAACGAGCGCGACCGCGACGCCATCGTACGCTTTGTCTGCAACGAAGAGATCAGGAGGATCCGCCAGCGCCGCAAGGAGTTTTTTTCGCTGCCGGACCAGTAGATCGGCCGCATATCAGCAACGAGAAAGGGCGAACCAAACGGTTCGCCCTTTCTTATTTCTACTCCCGCAGGGGACCAGTCTTGCCAGCCTCCCGGTGACGTTGCACTACGGCGCTCAGCCTATCAGTTGTTTCAACAGCTCAACCAACCGGTCATTTTCCTCGCCCCGGCGCACCGCCACCCGGAAAAAGCCGGCATCGAGCCCGACGAAATTGCCGCAATCCCGGATCAGCACACCCGCCTCGAGGAGCTTCACCCGAAGTTCAGCCGCAGTCATCCCGTTGTCCAACCGAAGCAGCAGGTAGTTCGCAGCAGAGGGGAACACGGTGAGGGGCGCGAGTACGCCCAACCGGGCAGCCAGGCGCTCACGTTCCCGGACCACGTACTCCCGGGTGCTTCGCACATAGTCGAGGTCCCGCAGCGAAGCGATCCCCGCCACCTGGGCGGCAGTATTCACGCTCCAGGGGTCCTGCAGGGGAGCGATGCGGGCAATAGTGACGGCCGCCCCCATAGCGTAGCCCAGACGCAGCCCGGGAATGGCAAAGAACTTGGTCATGGAGCGGAGCACCAGTGCCCCCTCGGCCGCCACCACCAGATCCTTCGCGGAATCCTCCTCGCAGAAATCGATGAAGGCTTCGTCCAACACCAGGAAGGTTCGACTCGCCTCGCACAAGGCCAGAACCCGGGCTAATTCTTTGCGGTGCAGTAATGTCCCGGAGGGATTGGCGGGGTTGCAGAGAAACAACAGGTCGAACCCTTCACCCAGCTTTTCCAGCAGGCTAGGCAAGGGCAGCTGGAAACCGTTCTCCGGCTTCAGGAAGAAGTAATCGATCTCCCAGCCGCAGCGCTCCAGCGCACTGGCATATTCGGCAAAGGCCGGGGCTACGATAAGGGCGCGTCGCCCGCCGAAGGCGCGCGGTACCAGGTGGATGAGCTCAGTGGAACCGTTGGCCACGCAGAGCTGATCCGAGGTCACCCCGTGGTAGGCGGCGAGCGCCTCCTTCAACTCGAAGCAGTTCTTGTCCGGGTAGTGCAGCAGGCGATCCAGGTTCTCGGCAAGCGCCCGCCCTACCCCCGGCGCCATCCCCAGCGGATTGATGCTGGCGGAGAAGTCGATGACGTTTTCCGGTGCTACGCCGAGCGTACGCGCGACCGCAAAAACGTTACCGCCATGTTCGTGACTGCTGGACATTGTGGCTCCAAAGTAAAGTCCTCTCCTAAAATTCCGGAGAGGCTCTTGTCCCCCCTACCTTGACGGGAGGGGGTTAAGGGGTGGGTGAAGCTGCCAGCTGCGGCGAAGTGGCATATCCCCCCTCACCCTGTCCCTCTCCCGCAAGGGGAGAGGGGACTTAGCGCAAGGCATCCTGGAGTAGGGGCAAATGATTACCTTCGCCACTACCATTCTTGGTCGAGATTCTGATCCCTCTCTTATCCGGCAAGCTTAGCGGCGTAGCGCACCCCCGACCAGGCAACCACCAGCAACAGCTCCGAGGTGTACATCAGCCGTACCACGCCGTGGTAGGCCTCCAGGGAGAGCGATTTGCTCGCATCACCGATGGTCGGTTTCTCGACGATCTTGCCAAAGTAGCGGTTCGCTCCGCCCAGTTGCACGCCGAGCGCACCGGCCGCGGCGGCCTCGGGGAAACCGCTGTTCGGCGACGAGTGGTTGCGGCCGTCGCGACGCATGATGCGCCAGGCATTTTTGCCGCTCAACCCACAAAGCGGAGCGGCGAGCACCATGAGCAGCCCGGTCAGCCGGGCCGGAAGGTAGTTGGCAAGATCGTCGAAGCGGGCCGAGGCCCAGCCGAACTCGAGGTAGCGCTCGTTCTTGTAACCGACCATCGAGTCGAGCGTGTTCACCGCCTTGTAGGCGAGGGCAAGCGCGGGACCACCAAGCACCAGGTAAAAAAGCGGCGCGACCACCCCGTCACCGGTATTCTCGGCAACGGTTTCCACCGCTCCCCGGACGATCTCAGGCTCCTCGAGATCCGCGGTCTCTCTCCCGACGATATAGGAAAGCGCGACTCGCGCCGCCGGCAGATCGCCACGTTCCAGGGCGTAGGCCACCTTGGCAGATTCCTGGTGCAGCGAGCGCGCTGCCAGAGAAACCCACCCCAGGTACATGCCGACCACAAGTGCTGCGCCCGGCGTAGTCAGGTAGGCAAGCACCAGCATCAACGAAGTAACTGAGTAGGTAACACCGACCGTGACGAGCAACAAGAGGCACCCGGCTGCACGCTCGCTGGCGACGTTGCGGCGCAGGCGCGGTTCCAGAAAGGAGATGAACCGCCCGATCGCGACGATGGGATGCGGCAGCGCCCGCGGGTCTCCGAGCACCAGGTCGAGCAGCACCGCTCCCAGCACTACGGTTATGTCGGTTGGCAAAGAAAGCGTAACGGCACCTCGCCAGGAAACTTCAGGTGAATACCTGTGAAGGGCTTTCGTAGGGGCGAATCACTGTTCGCCCGGCGCGCCGGCAGGCGCGTAACCTGCGTCGCCCCACCTGGTACTCTGTTTCGGCCTTCGGCCGCCTCTCCTTGCCGGAGAGGTTGGGCGAATAGGATTCGCCCCTACCAGGTCGAAAACAATCACTACTCCTACCGGGAACAGTCCACCCCGCAGATAGCCAGAATCCGCTCCAGGTCCAGATGCCGCTCCATGTGGTCGGCCAAACGATCGAAGGGATCCTGCTGCGCTGCAACCGTTGCCCGCTCGGGAAGCCCCTTCTTGCGCCGCAGCCGGTTCAGGTACGCGGTCCGGAAGTCGTGATTGTCGAAAATGCCGTGCAGGTAGGTCCCGAAGACCCGGCCGTCAGCCGACACGGCCCCATCGGTCACCTCCGCCGCGGCACCCGAGCGTGCATCCAGCCGCGCGAAAGGCCGCGCCCCAGCGCCCAGCGAGGTCTCTCCCATGTGGATCTCGTAGCCGCTGAGAGCCGGCGCACAACCGGGGACCAGTTCCCGGGCGGCAGGCAGCAGCTCGGCCTCGACCAGGTGCGTCTCCTTGACGCCCAGCATCACCGTTTCGACATCCAGGAGCTCCAGCCCAGCAACGCGCGTCAAGGTCCCCTCGACGTGGTCCGGATCGCGCACCAGGTTCCCGAGCATCTGGAACCCGCCGCAGATGCCGGCGATCGGACCGCGGAAGGCGCGGATCGCCTCGGCAAACCCCTTACAGTGCAGGAACTCCAGGTCGACCAGCGTCGACTTGGTTCCCGGAAGCACCAGCAGGTCCATGGAGAACACCTCGGAAGGATCCTCCAGGTAGAAGAGCGCCAGGTCCGGTTCCGCTTCCAGTGCCGCAAAATCGGTGTAGTTCGAAATGCGCGGCAGCTTGATAACGCCGACCTTCAGTTTTCCCTCGGCTGCCGCGCTGGAGGAGGGGTTTTCTCGCCGCTGCAGGGCGACGCTGTCCTCCTCGGCGATACCGAGTCCCTTGACCCAGGGGAGCACGCCGAGCACCGGAACGCCGGTCCGCTCCTCGACCTGGCGGATCCCCGGCGCCAGCAGGCTCGCGTCGCCGCGGAACTTGTTGATGATGACCCCTTTGACGAGAGCCTTCTCTTCCGGGGTGAGCAGTTCCAGGGTCCCCACGATCTGGGCGAACACGCCGCCGCGATCGATGTCGGCAATCAGAATGGCGGGTGCCTTGGCCATGGCGGCGACTTTCAGGTTGGCGATGTCGTGGGCCCGCAGGTTGATCTCGGCGATGCTTCCCGCGCCTTCCATGACGATGAACGAGAAGCGGGATTTGAGCCGTTCGAAGCTCTCGCGCACCTTTTCGAAGGCCTGCGGTTTGTAGGCGTTGTACTCCTTCACCACCATGTTGCCGACCGGTTTCCCCTGCACGACGACCTGGCTGCCGGTGTCCGAGTTCGGCTTCAAAAGGATCGGGTTCATATCGGTGTGCGGAGCGATGCCGCAGGCCTCGGCCTGCACCGCCTGGGCCCGACCGATCTCGCCCCCCTCCGGGGTGACCGCGGAATTGAGCGCCATGTTCTGCGACTTGAAGGGGGCGACCGAGATACCGCGGCGCTTGAGGATGCGGCAGAACCCCGCACTCAAGACCGACTTGCCGACGTCGGAGCCCGTGCCGCAGAACATCACGGCCCCCTCCCCCTCCCCCTCACCCCTACCCTCTCCCGCAAGAGGAGAGGGAGAGTTCGCGAGGGGCGAATGGGTGGGGGCTGGCTCCGCAGGTCCCTGTCCCCCTTCTTCAGCAGCGGCGGGCGTTCTGCGCCTGTTCCGGCTCCCTTCGGGCTCATAGCCGCGTGGCGTGACGATGCGACCGTCGGCGCTGATGCGGGTGGCGGCGTTGCCGATGATAACGATGGAGAACATGTCGATAGGATGGTTCAGCATCTCGCCGAGCGTGGTGACGATGCGGGACTCACCGGAGCGGCAGGCGTTGCGTACGATGCCGACGGGTACCTGCGGCCCGCGTGCCTCGATGAGGATGGCTGCAGCCTCCTCGATCTGGGTCACCCGCCCCTTGCTGCGCGGGTTGTAGAGCGCCACCACGAAGTCGGCTTCGGCGGCCGCGCGCAGGCGCTTGCGGATCAGGTCGAGCGGGGTCATCAGGTCCGAGAGGGAGATCACCGCAAAGTCGTGCATGAGCGGCGCGCCCAAGACCGAGGCCGCAGCCTGCACCGCAGAGACTCCCGGTACCACGACGATTTCCACGTCCCGGTAGGCGGTGGGGGGCGCGTCGAGCTTCGGCTCGGCGAGTTCCAGCGCAAGACCCGCCATCCCGTAGATGCCCGCATCGCCGCTGGAAACCAGGGCGACCTTTTTCCCCTCGGCTGCGATGGCAAGTGCCTGCTGACAGCGCTCGACCTCGCGCATCATCCCCGAGGAGACCACCTCTTTGCCAGCCAAAAGCGGCTCGATGAATTCCAGGTAGGTCTGGTAACCGACCACCACGTCGGCCTGCTCGATCGCCTGGTGCGCCTCGAAGGTCATATGGTTCAGGCCGCCGGGACCGATACCTACCACGAAAAGTTTCGACATCAAAAGACCTCGTTAGTTCCTAAACCCGGCCAGAGCCGGGGAGTTCGCATCATTGGGCATAATGTGCGACTGAATTGCAGCTGCCCGCCCCCTCACCCCCGCACCTCTCCCGAAGGGCGAGGGGAGCACGGCGGTACTCGGAAGCGGAAGGCCTAGTTCCAACCAGCAGCTTCCGTCTGCCTCAGTCAGCCTCTCTCTTTTTCTACACTCACGCCAGCTCTCCCTCGCCCCCCGGGAGAGGGTCGGGGTGAGGGATGTGCCACTTCGATGCTCCCGGCAGCGTGGCCCTGTTAACCTCCCACGCGCCGTCCGTTCGCAGCCCAGCCCCTCCTAGCCCACGCTCTGCGCGATGGCCAGGGTCACGTTACCGCTTTTCACCTTGTGCAGCAGGAGCCTGCCGCCGCCCGAGGCGATGAGGGCCGCCGGCTCGGCGACACCGCGCGCCCCGATGGCAGCCAGCGCATGTTCGGAAGCGGGACTGGGGGTGTCGACACCGTTTAACTGCTCGTTCTCGTAGAGCAAAAGCGGCAGCCCGGAGCTCCCCGCGAACTGCAGCAATCCAACCTCGTCGCTCTTGGCCTGCGCGCTGGCGAGACACCTTACACTGCGGAAGGAGAGTTCCAGGCGCTCCAGGTTCTCCCGCACCACCGACTCGATCTCCTTGGCTGCCGTGCCGCGGTTGCAGCCGATCCCCAGGCAGAGGTTCACCGGCCGCAGCACCAGCATGCACTCGAAATCGAGCTGCGGCGGGATGACCCGGTTGGTGACGATCACCTGCCCCTGCGCCCCGCTTCCCAGCACCTCGCTCAGGTCGTCGTAGAAGACGAGCTTCCCCTTTCCGGCGCAGTAGCGCTTGACGGCGGAGCCCTGATCCAGCACCGCGATCTCTTCCCCCTCCAAAAGCAGGGCGTTCAAACGCTTCACCCGGGAGAGATCCTCGATCAGCCAGCCGTGCTCCTTGGCCAGCATGTCGAAGGAGGGGAGCTGGTTCACGTCGGTGGCCGTGGTGATGACCGGGATGCCGCCGGTCAACTCGGCGCAACTCGTGGCGAGCGCGTTGGCGCCGCCGATGTGCCCGGAGAGGAGCGAGACCGCGAACTGCCCCGCATCGTCCAGCACCACCACCGCAGGGTCCCGGTCCTTCGAGGTCAAAAGCGGCGCGATGGTGCGTACCACGATCCCGGTTGCCATGATGAAGACAAACCCGCCGTAGTCCGGCCAGAGCCGGTCCACCAACGGCTGCACCCCGTTTGAGAAGGGATGTGCCTCGCCCTCGGCGTGTTTCTCGATGACGAAGAGCCTGCTCTTGGGGAGCTTCGCATGCAGCTCCGCGCCCAGCCGCGCCCCGTTTTTCGTTATGGCGATGATGGCTATCTGCATCCGTTCCGTCAGGTGACGATCCCCTCCCGGCAGCCGTGGCTGAAACCCTTGTCGTAGAGAAGCGACTTGGCGCGCATCCCCTCGCTGCGGGCGCGCAGCACGTCCCCCACCAGGATGAGTGCCTGCTTGCCGATGCCGGCCTCCTTGACCTTGCCGGCGATGTCGGCGAGCGTCCCCTCGACCATCTGCTCGTCCGGCCAGGAGGCCTTGGCCACCACCGCCACCGGGGTCGCCGGGGTGTAGGCACCCTGCAGCAGCTCAGCCACGACCTTTTCGATCATGGAAACGGAGAGGTAGATGACCAGGGTGGCGCCGATGCGGGCGATCTCGCTCAGCCGTTCGCGGTCCGGCACCGGCGTGCGGCCGGCAAGACGCGTGATGACCACGGTTTGGGAAACCTCCGGAAGGGTGAGCTCCTGCTTCAGCGTGGCCGCGGCCGCAAAGGCGCTGGTCACCCCTGGCACCACCTGGTAGCCGATCCCCAGCCGGTCCAGTTCCGCCATCTGTTCCTGGATCGCGCCGTAGATGCTGGGATCGCCGGTGTGCAGCCGTACCACCTTCCGATCGTCCACTGCGGCCTGGGCCAGGACCCGGGTGGTCTCCTCCAGGTTCATCCCGGCGGAATCGTGGACCTCGGCGTCGGGCGCATAGCTGCGCACCAGCTCGCGGTCCACCAGGCTCCCGGCGTAGACGATCACCTCCGCCTCCTTGAGCAGCCGGGCGCCCTTCACGGTAATGAGTTCGGCATCGCCGGGACCGGCGCCGACAAAGAAGACTTGAGTCACGTAAGGTTCCTTTTCATGGACTGGATATCCCTCCAGGTGTGGAGAGCCGATGGGTGCAGGGAGCCAGGGGGCGGTTAGAGGGCGCCCTTCTTGACGATCAGCATGGAGAGGTAGTCGAGCTTCTGCCCCACCAGGGCCTCAAGGTCGAAGTAGACCTCTTCCTCTTGGGACCCCACCCGCCGCACGAAAACCCCCTGCCGCTCGCGCCCCAGTTCCTTCAAGAGCGCGTAGACCCGGTCGAAGACCCGGCTCACCTTCATCAGGATCACGGTATCGAACTCCTCGAGGGTGCGCTTCAGCTCGGCATCCTCGTAGGCGGCCGGCAGTATGGCTATTTTCTCGGCGGCGAGCCCCAAGGGGACGCCGGAGACCGCCGAGGCAGCCAGGATGCTGGAGATCCCGGGTACTATCTCGATCCTGATTTCGGGGTACTTGGCGAGGAAAATCCGGTGGATGTAGAGATAGGTGGAATAGAGGAAGGGATCCCCGATGGTGATGAAGGCGACGTCCTTGCCCTGGGCGATGCGCTCCGCCACCTGGTCGGCGGCCTCTTCCCAGAACGGATCGAGCCCCTTTTGGTCCTTCACCATGGGAAAGAGCTGGACCAGGACCTCCTGGCGGCTGCGGTCCAGAAACGGCTCCACGATGGAGAGCGCGTAGCTCCCCGCCTCGGCGGCGCCGGTCGGCGCGCAGATCACGTCGACGCTTTTAAGGATGCGCTCCGCCTTGCGGGTCAGAAGTTCCGGATCGCCGGGCCCCACACCAACAGCATAGACTACCGCCACTACTCCTCCCCTTTCCAGGCGGCGATCACGTAAACCGGGTTGTGGGCCGCGAACATCTTGTACTCGGTGAGGGTGCGGGTCTTGGAGATGTTGACGCAGGTAACCTCGACGTTGTAGCCGTGGTCTTCCAGAAACTCCACCGACTTGGTGAGGGTATCCAGGGTGACCGCGTTGAGGACGATGAAGCCGTCCGGCTTCAGGCGCCGGTCCACCGCCTCGATGATCTCCTCGAGCATCCCGCCGGAGCCGCCGATGAAGACGCGGTCCGGATCGGGAAGGTCGTCGAGCCCCTCGGGGGCGAAGGCCTCGATGAGCAGCACGTTGCGGGCGGCGAACTTCTTCAGGTTGTCCCTCAAAAAGCCGACGTACTGGGGGTTCTTCTCCAGGGCGAAGATGCGCCCGTTGGGCATCAGGTTGCTCGCCTCGATGGAAACCGATCCGGACCCGGCACCGATGTCCCACATCACCAGGTCGTCCTGCAGTTGCAGTTTCCCCAGGGTGATGGCACGCACCTCTTCCTTGGTGATCAGCTTCTTCGCGGTGGCGAACTCGTCGTCCCGGATGCCGATCACCGGGTAGTTCTCCAGGTTCGGTTCCCAGGTCTTGATCAGGATGAGGATGTTCAAGGGCGACGAGCTGATCTCGGCCAGACCGCGCACGTCGGTCTTGGTGAACTTCTCGGTGGGGAGTCCCAGGTCCTCGCAGAGCCAGGCCTCGTACCCCTCGGCGCCGCGGTTGATGAGCTCGCGCGCGATGACCGCCGGGGTGTTGTTGGCGTCGGTGAGCACCGCGGTTTTCTCGGAGGCGATGATCCTGTCCAGTGCGGGTTTCAGGCCGCGGCCGTGCACCGAGACGAAGGTGGCATCGTCCCAGGGCTCCTTGATCCGGGCAAAGGCGTACTGCACGCTCGTCACGTTGGGGTAGATCTCGACGCGGTCCTTGGGGAGGTTACGCAACAGGAACCTGCCGACACCGAAGAAGTTCGGGTCGCCGGAGCCGAGCACCACGGTCCGCTTGTTGGTGGTCTTCAGGTACTCCAGCATGATGGAGAGGTCTTCCAGGAGCCGCTTCTCACCCTTGAAGTTGGGGAAGATGTCCAGAAGGCGCTTGTGGCCGATGAGCACCTCGGCCTGGTCGATCACCTCGAGGGCCTGTTTCCCGAAACCTTCCCATCCTTCGATTCCCGCACCAACCAGGTAGATCATCTGCTGTTCCATGGCCGCTCCCCTTCTCCTTCTTCAAACACCAGTCGTCAAAAAGCGAGGAAACCGGGGGGGCCCCCGGCCTCGTCAATGAATTCAATCGCTATAGAGGGTCTCGCCCTGGTAGCCGGCCAGGAAAACCCGGACCTGCAGCCCCGGTGCCGCGGTCTCGCAGGCCTCGTGCACCTTCCGGCAGACCAGCTCGATGAGTCCCCGGTGATACCCCGAGGCCTCCAGCAGGTGACGTGCCGTATTCGCCTGCCGCGCCAACGGTTCGAGCTGCGCCAGGGTCGGCTCTGCCTCGAGCCAGCCCGCCACGGCAGCGAGGTCGAGCTCCGAGGAGGAAACGTGGGTCTGCAGGTGTCCGCAGGCGATCTTCACCAGCTTGGCGAACTGCCCGGCAACCACCACCTGCTCCACCCCCTTGGCCGCGCAGCTCTTGATGGCGTAGCCGAAGTGGTCCCCCATCATCACGAAGGCCTCTTCGTGCACCTCGCTTTTGGCGACCAGCTCCCGCTGTACGGCCATTTCAGAACTGCGCCCGGTGGAGAGCACCACGGTCCGGTTTCCGCAGGCGAGCGCCACGTCGATCGAGGCGTCCACCGTATCGGTCCAGGCCTTGGTGGAGATCGGCTTTACCACACCGGTGGTCCCCAGGATGGAGAGCCCCCCCACGATCCCCAGCCGCTCGTTGAGGGTCTTCTTGGCCAACTCCTCACCGTTGGGGATGCTGATGGTGAAGGTGAGGGTCCAGGGTACGCAGCGTACCGCGAAGACCTCCTTCACCACCTCCATGATCATCCGGCGCGGCACGGGGTTGATGGCCCACTCGCCGACCGGGACCGCGAGCCCCGGCTTGGTGACCTTGCCGATCCCCACCCCCCCCTTGATGATCAGCCGACGCCTGGTGAAGTAGTCCACCCGGGCGGTCGCGTGGATCTCCGCGCCGTTGGTGATGTCCGGGTCGTCCCCGGCATCCTTCACCACGTAGCAGGTTGCGGTGTTGTCCTCGAGCTTGGCGCCCTTGAGCGTGAAGCGCGCGGTCTCGCCGCAGGGGAGCGTCAGCTCCACCTCGCTGACCAGCGCCTGGTCGCGCAGCATCTGCGCGGCCCCCTTCACTGCCGCGGCAGCGCAGGAACCCGTGGTGTAGCCGTATCTGAGCTTTTTACCGTTCATAGGTGTGGGTCCAGTGAGACGGGATTGAGCCAAAAAGTCTGCCGCAGACTACTGTTCAGCCTGGATCAAGAGCGCGTTCATCACCGCTGCGGCCACGTTGGAGCCGCCTTTGCGCCCGGTGTTGGTGATGAAGGGAAGCTCCGGGATTTCCCGGGCCAGTTCCTTCAGCGCTTCCTTGCTCTCGGCCGCACCGACGAAGCCGACCGGCAACCCGACGATGAGCCTGGGACGCAGGTTCTCCTCCCGGACCAGCCGGATCAGCTCGAAGAGCGCGGTAGGCGCGTTACCGATCAGGAAGATGCCGTTTCCGGACTCGCGGCCGGCCCGGCGCATCGCCAGGATCGAGCGGGTGATCTTGAGTTCCTTCGCCTCGCGTGCCACCTCGGCATCGGCCACGTAACAGGCGGCGCTGATCCCGAACGGCTTGAGGCGCAGCTTGCTGACCCCCGAGAGGATCATGGTGGTATCGCTCACCACGCCGCACCCTTTTTTAATGGCGGCCAGGGCGCTGTCGATGGCGTTGGGCGAAAAGCACATGGTCTGCGCCCACTCGAAATCGGCGCTGGTGTGGATGGCGCGGCGCACCACCGGCCACTCGCGCTCCGACCAGTGATGTGCCCCCAGCTCCGCCTCGATGATGCGGAAGGATTCCGCCTCGATCTCCTCGGGGCGCAGGTGCACCGACATCAGTGCCACCCCTCTTCGCTCAGGCTCTCGGCGACCCGCTCAACCACAATTTCGGCGAGCTTGTTGTGCACCCCCAGGTGCTTGCCGAGCACCATCTCGACGTCCGGATAGCGCTGGCGTGCCTGCTCCAGCTCCTCCGGGAGGTCCTCAAGGACGTGGGCACCCAGGTACAGGAAGTAGGGAACCAGGAGGATGCGCTGGGCACCCTGGGCCACGCAGGCGTCGACACCCTGCTGGATGTTGGGAAGGTGCTGCTCCCGGAAGGAAACCTCGACGATATCGAAAAGGGTAAGTTTCTTAACCCGCTGGGCGATCTCGCGCACCGCGTCGTTGGCCTCGGCGATCCGGCTGCCGTGCGCCATGAGTAGTATTGCCGTCTTCATCGTTTCTCCTGCGTGATAGTTCCAGTCTGAGGACATGGCCCCCTTACGGGCGTTGCTGCGATGCGTCATGATTCTTCCAACCTCTGTGGTACTCCTTGACCAGTTTTTCGACCGCGCGGCGCGACGGCGCCTTCCAGGGTCCCACCGCGACAAGGTTCAGGTTCTCCGGGTTGAAGAGCGCCCGCGAACTCTCCCTGATCTCGGCGGCCGTGATCCGACCCGCCTCAGTCCGGTCCTCCCCGATGGAGCGCACCAGGCTCATCAGTTCACCCCAGCCGTAGCGCACCTGCATCTCGTAGGTCGAGTCGGCGCTGTACTCCAGGTCGTAGAAATAGCCGGCCTTCACCCGCTCAAGCTCCACGTCGCCGATATCCTCAAAGGCCAGGCTCTTCACCTCCCTGAGCACCTCGGATACCGCCAGGAGGAGGTTCTCGGGTGCGGTGGCGAGCTCGATGGCGAAGGCACCGGTCTCCTCGTAGGCGGACAGCGAGGCGTCCACCGAGTAGACGATGCCGAGCCTTTCGCGCAAGGCCAGGTGCAGACGGGAGCTACCTCCGCCGCACAGGATGCGCCGGATCAGCCTGAGCCCCATGATGCGCGGGTCGCGCCGGGCAAAGCCGCGGAAGGCGATCTGCAGGTTCACCTGGCTGTCCGAGTCCTTGACGAACAGCGAACGTGGCGCGTCCTGCACCTCGGCCACCGGTACGGGCTCCTTCGCAGGGGCTCCGCTCCAGCCGGCGAAGTGCTCTTCGCAGGCGCCGAAGAAGCGCTCGCTGTCCAGTTTCCCCGCCGCCACGATAAGCGCGTTGCAGGGGACGTAGTTCTCGGCGAGGTAGGCGCGCAGGTCCGCCTCGGTAAAACCCTTGATGGTGTCGAGGTAGCCGATGGTCGGCATCCCGAGCGGGTGACCAGGCCAGAGCAGGCGGCTTGCCAGGTTACTGGGGTTGGTCTCCTCGCCGCGCTCGTTGATATCCTCCAGCGCCTCCTCGGTGATGATCCGCTTCTCGATCTCGATCCCTTCCAGGCTCGGGGTGAGCAGCATGGACGAGAAAAGGCGCACCCCTTCCGGGATCTGGTCCGGGTGGACGCGCGAGAAATAGCAGGTAGTCTCCTCGTCGGTCGCCGCGTTCACGCTGCCGCCGATTGCCTCGAACGCTATCTCCAGCTCCAGGTTGGAGGCGAACTCGCGCGAGCCGCGAAAGAGCATGTGCTCCAGGAAGTGGGAGATCCCGGCTTTTTCCGGCGGATCGTTACGGCCGCCGGCCTTGAGGTAGACGGCCAATTCGGCGCTGTGCAGGTGCGGCATGTCGACGGCCACCAGGCGCAGCCCGTTGGCCAGGGTCTTGGTACTGCACGAAAGCATAAAACTCCTAGAACCGGAAGGCCGCCACCGTGCAGGCGCCAGGCGCTGCGGGTACGGTCGGTCCGGAGGATCAAGTTAGCGAACCGTCTGAACGGTAAGCCAGGCGACGGCGGCGTAGCGGGCCAGTTTACCCGCAAAAACCAGGACCGAAAAGCGCAAAAAGCCTATTCGAAGCACCCCTCCCACCAGGCAGAGCGGATCACCGACCACCGGAAGCCAGGAAAGAAGCAGCGAATAGGACCCGAACTTCCCGTAGATCCTCTCGGCCCGCTGGGTGGCGCGCTCGTCCATGCGCAGCACCTTCACCCTGAGGAACTCGCCACCATACAGGCCGATGGCGTAGCTGGTCAAGGCACCCAGGTAATTGCCCACCGTGGCAACGGCGACCACCGGCACCGGATCGTACTTGGCGAGGAGCATGGCAATCAGGAGCCACTCCGAGCCCAAGGGGATCAGGGTCGAGGCGAGAAAACTCAAAAGAAACAATGAGCCGTAACCGTAGCTGGTAAGCCAGTCGTGCATTGCAGCCAAATTAGCGGAAACCATGTGGATTGTCAAACAACTTGGTGCACTGGAACTGCAGTTTTTTCCGGGTCGGCTCAAAGAGAAACCCTGCGTTTGTCACTGTCTCAGCACAAGAAATTGAGCACCACCCGAAACGGGAACGGTGCTCCCTGTGAGGGAGTCTCACCCAACCGGTACGGCTCAATGCAGAACCTGTAAACACTTTTCCCTTGACATAGACAAGGCAAACTGGCAGATACTAGCGCCATGATCAACACTGGCTACTTTACCTTTAGCAACTTTTACTTTTGGTACGGCTTTTATTTTAGGCCGTCGCCCCGGGTAGAGTTGTAATTTGAGGTAGCCGCAACCGAAAATTACGAACCGAAAGCCGGGGTGGGACAGGATCCTCCCCCCTTCTTTCCGGTTCTCAGAAGCCGAAATAGCAGAAACAGAAACAGGGCCGGGGGGCAATCCTTCCGGCCTTGTTGCTTTTGGGGACCACACGGAGGAGGGAGCATGATCGTCGTCATGAAGTCGGGAGCAGCACGGAAGGACCGGGACGAAGTAACCAAGAGGATCAAGGCACTGGGCTACACGCCCCACATCATTCACGGCACCACCCGCGACGTCATCGGGGCGGTCGGAGACGAGCGCGGCAAGAGCGTTTTACAGGCCCTGGAGTCGATGCCGGGCGTGGAGAGCGTGGTCCCCATCCTGCAGCCCTACAAGCTCGCGTCCAAGGAAGTGAAGAAAGAGGCGAGCGTGGTGCGCATTTCGGAGAACCTCGCCATCGGGGGGAGCGAACTCGTGGTGATGGCCGGCCCCTGTTCCGTGGAGAACGAGACCCAGATCATCGAGAGCGCGCTCGCCGTCAAGGCGGCCGGCGCCCAGATGCTGAGGGGCGGCGCCTTCAAGCCGCGCACCTCCCCCTACTCCTTCCAGGGTCTCGAGGAGGAAGGACTGAAGCTCCTCGCCAAGGCGCGCGAACTTACCGGGCTCCCCTTCGTGACCGAGGTGATCGATCCCGAGTCCGTGGACCTCGTCGCCTCCTACGCCGACATGCTGCAGATCGGTGCCCGCAACTCGCAGAACTTCGCCCTGCTTAAGAAGGTCGGCCAGATCAACAAGCCGATCCTTTTGAAGCGCGGCATGTCGATGACCATCCAGGAGTTCCTGATGAGCGCCGAGTACATCATGAGCGAGGGGAACCAGTCCGTCATCCTGTGCGAACGCGGCATCCGCACCTTCGAGACCGCGACCCGCAACACCCTCGATCTCTCGGCGATTCCCGTCCTGAAGGCGAAGACCCACCTTCCGATTGTCATCGACCCTTCGCACGGGACCGGCAACTACCACTACATCGCGCCCATGTCCTACGCTGCGGTGGCCGCCGGTGCCGACGGCCTGATCATCGAGGTGCACCCGGACCCGGAGAGGGCCTCTTCCGACGGGCCGCAGTCCTTAAAGCCCAAGAAGTTCGCCGCCCTCATGGACAAGCTGAAACTGTTCGCGGCAGCCGCGGACAAGACCCTGTAGCCTAGGAACACCGGGAAAAGATCGAAACTGAGACGAGGGTATCGCAACCAACCGTCAAAAACCGGCGCCCACCCCCCCTCGCCCTCCGAGAGAGGGGCGGGGTGAGGGCGCCGGCAGTTCCGCAACGCTTCACCGTGAGGATTCGCAGCCTCACTCCGTGGCATCCCCCTCACCCGGCCTGCGGCCACCCTCTCCCGGAGGGCGAAAGGGTAATGCCAACGTAACTTGTTCCCACGCTCCGGCGTCCCCGGTTTTAGAGCCGCCGGCAGTTCGCCCGCTCCTCCTTTTGCGGTATCATTGGTGCGATCCAACTCCGCAGGAGGTGCCCCATGACCAGAACGTTTCTCCTCATGTTTCTCTTCCTCTCGGTGATCGCCCTCCCCGCCGAGGCGCGTCGCAAGGGCGAGCCGCGCCCCCCGACCTCGGACGAACAGGCCGTGCTGCAGGACCTGGAAAAGATCCTCGACCTGTGGCGCGACGGCCGCTTCGCCGAACTCTACGACCGCACCTCCGGCGGCAGGGACGGCAAAGAGCGCTTCGCCAGGAAGCTTGCCGCCGCTCCGCGCAAGCCCGCCTGCTGCTGGGAGAAGATGCAGGAGGCCCGCGTCTCCTTCAACGGTGACCGTGCGGCGACGGTGCATGCGAAACTCGGCTTCGAGGGGAGCGTTCCCGGCACCGAGTACGTCACCAAGGGGGTCAAACTGAAGCGCGAAGACAGCGTCTGGGTAATCTCCCAATCCGACCTCTTCTCATTGGCCGACCTCTCCAAGAAGCGCACCCGCTACAAGTACCTGCCGATCCAGCCCAAATAGCAGGGGGCCGGCTCCGCCAGGTGCCTGTCTCTTTCTGACGTCCTGTTACCTGAACGCCCTGTTGGCGGGAGCATCTCCCCCCTCCCTTGACGGTAGGGGGTTAGGGGGTGGGTGAAGCTGCCAGCTGTGCTAAAGTGCCACCTTCCCCCTCCCCCTGTCCCTCTCCCGCAAGGGGAGAGGGGACCCCGTCGGAAGAATGTCGTAGCTTCCTCGGAACACTCTTTTGAAGGTCATTCGAGGGAAATGCGTCTAACGGTTTCCGTATCAGTGGAACCCGTAGCAATCATCTACGAAGCACAGTCCTTGCCCCCGCGTCCCTCCTTTGCAAAAGGAGGGACAGGGAGGATTCGCCTTTGTGCAGTGGATGCCCCCTTCCGTGCAGCAATCCCCCGCCCTTCAATGAGCTTGACCCTTCTCCCCCCTTCCGGTACTCTAAGCCACATGTCTATAATGAAAAAAACTGTCCCCACGAAGCCGGAACTCCTCTCTCCCGCAGGTTCCCTGGAAGCCTTTTTCGCCGCCATGGAAAAAGGCGCCGATGCCGTCTATGCAGGGCTCAAAGACTTCTCCGCCCGCGCCAAAGCCAAGAACTTCACCCTCTCCCAGATGGAGCGCATGAGCGCCTATGCCCGCGGTACTGGCAAGAAGGTGTACGTGACGCTCAACACGCTGGTAAAGGAAAATGAGCTGCCGCAACTGGTCGACACCCTGGCCGCCCTGGAAGCGATGCGGATAGACGGTGTCATCCTGCAGGACCTCGCGGTGGCCCGCCTGGCCCGCGAATACTTCCCCGGCATCCCGCTGCACGCCTCGACCCAGATGACCATCCACAACTCGCTCGGCGTGCGCCAGCTCGAGGAGCTCGGCTTCGAGCGCGTGGTCCTCGCCCGCGAGCTGCACATCGACGAGATCAAGACCATCGTCGAGGCGAGCCGTGCCGAGATCGAGTGCTTCATCCACGGCGCGCTCTGCTTCTCCATCTCGGGCCAGTGCTACTTCTCCTCCTTTCTGGGCGGGCACAGCGGCAACCGCGGGCGCTGCGCGCAGCCCTGCCGGCGCCAGTACAAGCACAAGGGGAAGGAAGGGTACTACCTCTCCACCAACGATTTCTCCAGCATCGAGATGATCCCGGCGCTCATGGAGGCCGGCGTGCACTCGCTCAAGATCGAAGGGCGCATGAAGTCCGCCGAGTACGTGGCGAGCGTCATCGCGGCCTACCGGCTGGTACTCGACTCCGCCCCCGAGAACTACGCCGCCGCGGTCACCGAGGCCAAGAGCCTGCTCAAGCAGTCCTTCGGCCGGGTCCCCACCAAGGGATTCCTCGCCTCGCACCAGCCGACCGACATCTCCACCCCGTCCATCAAGGGGGCCACCGGGCGCTACCTGGGGGACATCCGCGAGATCCGCGGCAACCGGATCAGCTTCGACACCCGGGACCGCCTCTTCGTGGGGGACCGGATCCGGGTGCAGCCCAAATCCGACATGGCGGGGCGCGCCTTCACCATCAAGGAGCTCTTCGTCGTCGGCAAACCGGTGAAGCAGGTGAAGGAAAACACCCTGGTCAGCACCCCCTCCCCCTTCCCGTTCAAGCTGGGTGACTCGGTGTTCAAGGTCTCCTCGGAAACCGCCTTCACCATGAGCGAGAACGCCTGCCTGAAGCGGCTCGACTCGGTGAAAGGGGACAGCATCCCCTGCGTCCTGGACATCTCCTATGTCGACCGGGCGATGCAGATCGACGCGGAGGTGTTCCGCACCAGGTTCAGCACCCGGTACGAGCTGGGCGAGCTGGAGGAGGCGCGCACCAGCGACATGGAGGGGGTACTCAGGGGGCAGTTCTCCAAAACCGGCGACACCCAGTTCACCCTCGCCAAGCTGAGCGCCCCGGAGTTCCCCGCGCTGCTCATCCCGGCCGCCAAGCTCAAGGATATTAGGCGTTCCTTCTACGCCTGGCTCGCCGAGGCCACCGTGGGTTCCTTGAAGCAGAAAAGCGGTGAGGGGCGCAAGCGGGCGCTCGCCTCCCTGGTACGCCAGCGTCCCTCCGTCGCCCACAAAGGGAAGGATGCCTTGAGCGTGAGGCTCGAGCAGCTCAAGGACTGGCACGAACTGCACCGCGACCTGGTGGACGAGATCATCCTCCCGGTGTCGCGCGCCAACCTGCACCAGATCCCGCAGTACCTGCGCAAGCTCAAGGAATACGAGGCCCGCATCGTCTGGCAGCTCCCCTTCATGATCTTCGAGGCGGATGTCGCCTTTTACCAGGAGGCGGTCCAGTACCTGCTCCGTTCCGGCATGAAGCGCTTCGAGCTCACCAACCTGTCCCAGTTCCAGTTCTTCAAGGGAACCGACGCCGAGCTCACTACCGATTACCGGCTCTACTCGCTGAACACCCAGGCACTTTTGAGCTGGCAGGAACTGGGCGCCAACCGGGCGACGCTCTACATCGAAGACGACCGTGAGAACCTCGCGCAACTCCTCGGTGCCGACCTGAAGATCAGGCGCGGCACGCTCCTTTTTGCGCCCGTGCCGGTGATCACCTCCAAGATCGCCATCAAGGAGGTAAAGGGTGATGCCGGGCTGGTCTCCGACCGGGGCGACCAGTATGCGGTCAAGGTGAAAGACCGGCTCACCGTGGTCAGTGCCGAGACGCCGTTCGCGCTCACCCAGTACCGCAGCGAGCTGCGCCAGTTAGGCTGCGGCAGTTTTCTCCTCGACGTCTCCCAGCTTGCTCCCGAGCAGCGCGAGCGCGTCCTCGAGGCCTACCGCAAGGGGCAGCCACTCCCCGGTGCCTCTGAATTTAATTACACGGCGGGTTTGGTCTAAAGAGTAAAATGGGCAGGTGGAGTTTCTTCGAGGCGCGTTCATCTGGTCTGTAAAGGTCCCTTGAGTCCCACGAGTCCTGTACGCCCATGAGGTTCCTGAAAGGCAGGTAGCAAGTATGACTCTTTTTGACCGCATCACCCAGAAGCTCCAGGAGAAGATCAACAACCCGGCCTTGGCCGAGCTGATGAAGGAGCAGAAACTCCAGGACCTGTTCACCAAGCGCGAGTTCCGCATCACGCAGGCCTACCTGCAACGCGAGTTTTTGAGCCGGGCCCAGGACGACGAACTGGTCGAGCTTTCCATCGAGCTCTGTAACGGCTACGGCGAGGTCTCCGGGAAGATGAAGAAACGGCTCCTGCCGGCCATCCCCTTCTCGGCCACCTTCACCATCCAGGGGATGGAGTTCAGCCCGGCACGCAAATACGTGCTCTTGAAGCTGGAGCAGGTGGCACCGCTCGACATCGAGTGGCTGACCCGCAAGGTGGTCGAGCACATTCCGTTTTTGACCTGCAGCGGCGACCTGGTCACCTGCGATCTGAACCGGGTCCCCAGGCTGGCGGAGCTCTTCGCCCGCAGGGTACGCCTGGGCTCTCGCGAGCTGAACGGCTGGGACCTGATCACGCTGAAGGAACTTACCCTGAAACAGGGGGAAATCGTAGGAAGAGTGGGGGTAGTACTTTAATGGATTATCTGGTGCGCATCATAACCAAGAGCGGCAACGTGCGGGCGCTCGCCTGCCTCACCACCGATCTCGTGGAAGATATCTGCAAACGGCACGGCACGCTGCCGACCGCCTCGGCGGCCTTGGGGCGGGCACTCACCGCCGGAACGCTCATGGGGGCGTTTTTGAAGACGGGGCAGCGGGTGGCGCTGCGCTTCGAGGGGAACGGCCCGCTCAAAAAGATCATCGTGGAGGCCGACAGTAACGGCAGCGTGCGCGGCTACGTAGGAAACCCCGAGGTGAACCTGCAAAAGCCCGACGGTTCTCTCGACGTGCCCGGCGCCATCGGCCGAGCCGGTTTTCTCACCGTCGCGAAGGATCTCGGCATGCGCGAGCCCTACAGCGGCACGGTACAGCTCTACACGAGCCAGGTTGCCCAAGACCTGGCGCTCTACCTGGTCGAGTCGGAGCAGATCCCTTCCGCGGTGGGACTCGCCGAATACGTGGAGCCGACCGGCGAGGTCGCGGTATCGGGGGGGGTCCTGATCCAGGCGGTACCGCCGGTGGACACGGACGTGGTCGAGAAACTGATGGCGCGCATCGAACAGCTGCCGCAACTGAGCGTGCTGTTGCGCGAGGGGAAGACGCCGGAAGAGATCCTGGAACTCCTCTTTGCCGGAATTCCCTACGACGTCCTGGAAAAGAGGGAGCTCGGTTTCGCATGCAGTTGCAGCAGGGAGCGGATCGAACGGGTACTGATCTCGATGGGGAGGGAGGAGCTGGCCTCGCTACGGGAAGAGCAGCACGGAGCAGAAGTCACCTGCGAGTTCTGCGGACAGCGCTACAGCTTCAGCGAGGCCGATCTGGTAGGTCTCATTGCGGGGATGGCCGAGGGAGAGGCTCAGGCGTAGACGGAGAAGCCGGCCTGCGGTTTCGCCTGTTGCGCCACCTGGGCGACCATCGTGGCCATCTGCATTTGGGCGTCGGCCGCCTTCTTCATCATCTCGGTCGACTGGTTCAGCTGCAGCAACTGTGTGGCACCTGCCACCGCACTGATTTCCATGGTTCACCTCCGTTAGTTTTTATGCAGCCTGAGCTGTCCGATGCATACCGGACGTTGCAACGACGTTAGAGGAACCCAAACGCACCTCGCGCTTTGGGAGAAGGGTGGGGGTGAGGGGGCTACGCGTCTCTCGCTCAGCTGGTTTTCATCTCCCAGCCCCTAATCCCCAGTCCCTAATCCCTGCCTTCCAAGCCCCTGCCCTTAACCTATCGGCACCTCACCCCTCTTACTTGAGCTTTTTCTGCTGCACAGTCGCGCCACGGGCACCGCGCGCTATAATGACCCAGTCCCCCAGCACCAGCTTTCGGAGAAACCCATGCGCATCTACGACATCACCGTTCCGCTCTCGGCGCAGCTTCCGGTCTACCCCGGGGACTGCGGCTTCGAACTCTCCCCCTGGAACCGGATCGCCAACGGCGACGAGGCCAACGTCTCCCGTCTGAGCTTCTGCAGCCATGCCGGGACGCACCTCGACCCGCCGCGCCACTTCGACGACGCGGGGGCGAGCATCGACGAGATACCCCTGGACCGCCTGGTGGGCCGGGCCCTGGTGCTGGAACTCGAGGAGGTCCAGACGATCGGGCGCGAGGAACTGCACCGGCTGCCGGTGCGCGGCGTGGAACGCGTTTTGTTCAAGACCAGGAACTCCCGGCTCTGGCACCAACCTGACTTCTCGCCGGATTTCACCGCGCTTTCCCCGGACGGTGCGCAGTACCTGGTCGAGTCAGGGGTGAAACTCGTGGGAATCGATTATCTCTCGATCGAAGGGATGGACGGCGACGGAACGGTGCACCGGACGCTTCTGGAAAACGACGTGCTGGTCATCGAGGGGCTGAACCTGGAGGGGATCGATCCGGGGGAGTATGAACTGATCTGCCTGCCGATCAAGGTCAAGGGGGGAGACGGGGCGCCCGTGCGGGCTCTCTTGCGGGGTCCTGCCGCTGGCGGCGGGCTGTCCTTCGACCCGCACACTACGAAGTGGCCGGTCTCCTGACCGGCCACCTCGCGTCATCGGCTACTCTTTCTTGTCCTTCTTGTCGCAGCAAGGCTGAGCCTGTTTCTTTTGCATCTTGGCGCACTTGTCGCAGCCAGCTTTGGCAGCTCCCTCTTTCATCTTGGCACACTTCTCACATCCCGCACCGGCAGCCTTGGCCCCTTTGTCGCAGCACGGCTTCCCTTCGGCGCCTTTCATCTTCGGGCAGTTCTCGCAACCCGCCGCAGCCTTGGCTTCCTTGTCGCAGCAGGGCTTACCGGCAGCCGCCTTCATCTTCGGGCAGTTCTCGCAGCCGGCCGCAGCCATTTTGTCGCACCCCTTCTCTGCGCACGGTTTTCCCGCCTGCATTTTGGGGCAGTGCTCGCACCCGGCACCCTTCGCATCCTGGGCCGGAGCGGCAGCAGCCTGCTGCGCCTTCGGGCACTTGTCGCAGCCAGCAGGAGCACCGGCCGGTTCATTGGCCCAGACCGAGAACGCACAGGCAACGGCGAACACCACGGGGAACACGATCCTCAACATTTTCTTCATAAGACCCTCCTGCAGCTGAATGCTATGGCAGTAATTCACCTATTGTGACAGTACATGTACGACAATCCGGCGTGATAGTCAAAGATTTCCGCACAACCCGTGAGGTTATGCGTCGCCGCCGGTGGCACCCTCAACCACCTGCTCCAGTTCGGGGGCCAGCGCTGCGAAATCGGCGTCGATGGGGGCCACCGCCTCGATGAGCCTCCCCCTCGGGCCGGTAAAGCGCATGCTGCGGCAGTGCAGCATCATCCGGGGCGCGGGAATTCCCCCGTAGCTCTCGTCCCCGATGATCGGGAAGCCGCTGTGCTTCAAATGGACCCGGATCTGGTGGGTCCGCCCGGTGAGCGGCTTCGCCTCAAGGGCCGTCACCCCCCCCGCCTCGGCGAGTACCGTGAAGACGGTGCACGCCGGTCGGCCGGACGGGGAAACGCCGTAGCGGAACTTGCTCAGCTTGTCGATCGGGGCGTCCACCTTCCACTGGGGCAGGTCGGGGGAGCCCGAGACCAGTGCCCAGTAGGTTTTCTGCACTTTCCCTTCTTTCAGAAGTCGCGAGATGAGGGTCGCTGCCTGCTTGTTCTTGGGGAAGAACATCACCCCGCTGGTGCCGCGGTCCAGGCGGTGCACCACCCGCGCCGGCTCCTTGAGCCCGATGCTCTTCAGGTACATATCCACGGCGTACTCGACGGTCCCCTTGAGCTGGTAGGGGGTGCGCTGGCTGTTGAAGCCGACCGCCTTGTGCACCGCCAGAAAATCCTTGTCCTCGTAGAGCAGGTCCCCCTTCTGGTAGGCCAGATCGATACAGCGCTCCGGCTCCATGACCCCGAAGGCAATCTCGTCACCCTCCTTCAGGGTCCGCGAGGCGACCCGCACCGTAAGCTGGCCGAGGCTGCACCCCCCCCAGTCGATCACCCGCCTGATCTCCCCTTTGGAGTACTGGGGAAAAAGCTGCTTCACCCCGTCGTCCAGCCTCAGCCCCGCCAGTTCCGCACCCACTCGCGCCACCAGGATCATGGCAGGTACCTCCGCGCCCGCAAAAGTGCGGTGATGGTCTTGCCGTCGGTGATGGCGCCCTCTTCGGCCATCTTGAGGGCTTCTTCAAGCGGCAGCCGGACGCAGGAGATCTCCTCGTAGTCCTCGGGTTCCGCCTCCCCCTGGGTGAGACCGGTGGCCAGGTACAGGTGGATCACCTCGTCGAAGACCCCGGGCGAGGAGTGCAGGACTCCCAGTGACTCGAGCGTGCCGGCGCTCAATCCGGTCTCCTCGACCAGTTCGCGCCCCGCGGCCAGTTGGGGATCCTCACCCGGCGCCAGCCGCCCCGCGGGGAGTTCCAGCAGGAACTCGCCCACGGCCGGGCGCAGCTGCCTGATCAGCGTCACGCTGCCGTCCTCGTGCAACGGGAGCACCGCGGCCCCTCCGGGATGGCGCACGATCTGGTAGGTGTACCACCCCTGGCTCCCGATCAACACGTCCATCTGCTCTATATCCACTACAAGACCGCTGAACACGGTCGAATGGTTTCTGGTTTCCATGACAACCTCCTCCCCGATACATACCATTTCGCCCGGCGTAAGTGAAGCGATTGTGCTTCTCCCGTTAGTTCGGGTAAAGTAGTTTCAGGGGCAAAGGGCGGAGCGCTACCCACTTTAGGTATGGCAACCTGCCCGGCAATCTGGTATTCTCGTCAAAATTAGCAATAAAACATAAAAAGGTGGTGCACAATGGCAAAGGCTAAAGAAGGGGACCGCGTAAAGGTCCATTATACCGGCAGGCTCGATGACGGCACCGTGTTCGATTCCTCCGAGTGCTCGGAAGACGATTGCGGCTGCAGCCACGGCCCGATGGAATTCACCATCGGCGGCGGCGAGGTCATCCCCGGATTTGAAAAAGGGGTCGTGGGGCTCGAGGTCGGCGAGGCCAAGACCATCCACATCCCGGTAGACGAGGCCTACGGCGAGCGGATCGAAGAAATGGTGGCCCAGGTGCCGCGCAGTGAGCTTCCCGCGGAACTCAAGCCGGAACTCGGTCAGCAGCTCGAAGTGACCCAGGAGGATGGCCAGGTTTTCCAGGTGCTGATCACCGACATGGATGACACCACGATCACCATCGACGCGAACCATCCGCTGGCCGGCCAGGCGCTCAACTTCGACATCAAACTGGTTGAAATCGCCTAACCGTACCAACATACATTGAAAAAAGCCCCACCACCGGTTCCGTTCCGGGGTGGGGCTTTTTGTATTCTTCTCGTCGGTCAAGGCAAAAGCCCCCCGTGCGACGCTGCACAGGGGGAGCTTCGACCCGACCGTCAAGCCGGGTCTTCAAGCCCAAACGACGCTGTTTGATCGGTGGGAGCTGCTAGTTTTCCGCCATGAAGTGGCACTCGTAGAGGTCTTCCAGCGACTGCAGGTGACGGGTCTCGTCGGCCAGCATCTGCCTGAAGAGTGCGGCCATCGGGGCACCCTCGCAGCCACGGGACATCTTCTGGTAGAACTCGATGGACCCCTTCTCCAGGTGGATGGCGTAGGCCAGCGCCTCGCGGGCATCGGAGTCCGGACGCAGCTCGCGCTTGGCCAGGACGTAGTCCAGGTTCATGGTGGGTACCGGCTGCTGCAGCTCGCCCCCCCCTTTCATCTGTCCCTCGACCAGCCACTTCTCCAACTGGTGCTTGTGCTCCAGTTCGTCCAGCGCCGCATCTTTGAAGATCTCGCGGGCAGCCTTGTCCTTCACCAGGCGCAACGCGGCGAGGTAGCTTCTGAACCCTTCGTTTTCCATCTGGGCAGCCATCTCAATTGCAGCTTCGAATGTGTAACAAACGTCACCCTGCTCTATCTCGGCCATGGAGGTTCTCCTCTAGCTGTTTATTAGCAGCCTTTTTTTAACACAGTACGCGGCCAAGCACAAGGCACTTTGTATACAAATAATAGTGAGCCGCTGGCGAATCGCCGCGCCGCTGGTAGACTGTTGCCTGCGACTGAGACCGACAAGGAGGGTGTATGAGGATATTTTTGGCCGGCGGGACAGGTTTTGTGGGCGGACATCTGCGCCGGGAGCTTGTGGCCCGGGGGCACAGCGTGCGCCTGCTGGTGCACCGCAGAAGCGGCACGCAGGAACCCGGCATCGAACAGCTGGAAGGCGACGCCACCGTCCCCTCGAGCCTCTTCGCTGCAGCCCGCGGCTGCGACGCCACCATCAACCTGATCGGCATCATCCGCGAGTTCCCGCAGCGCGGCACCACCTTCGAACGGCTCCACGTCGAGGCGACCCGCAACCTGATACACGCGAGCCGCGAAGCGGGGATTTCCCGTTACCTGCAGATGTCCGCCCTGGGGACCGGGCCCAACGCCCGCACCGGCTACTTCGCGACCAAGTACCGCGCCGAAGAAGAGCTGCGCAACTCCGGCCTCGACTGGACCATCTTCCGTCCCTCGGTGGTGTACGGCCCGAACGACGAGTTCGTCAACATGCTCGCCGGGATGATCAAGGCCCTCCCCGCCATGCCGGTGATCGGCGACGGCAGTTACCAGCTGCAACCCATCGCCGCCGACGACGTGGCACGCTGCTTCGCCGGCGCCCTGGAAATCCCCGAGACCATTGGCCAGACCTACGCGCTGTGCGGCCCGGACCGCTTAAGCTACAACGAGCTTCTGGACAGCATCGCCCGGGTCCTGGGGATGAAGGGGGTCTTCAAGGTGAGAAACCCGCTCGCCCTGATGCGCCTGGTGGTCCCGGTGCTGCAGCGCATCCCGTTGTTCCCGCTGACCAGCGATCAGTTGGAGATGCTCGTGCAGGGAAGCACCTGCGACGGCAGCTGGAGCGCCACCTTCGGCTTCACACCGCAGGGCTTCGAATCGGGAATCCGCGCCTATCTCAAGCGCTAGCGGGTCACCCGGACTGAAAAATAACCAAAAAGCTTACATTTGTATTACCGGCCCGGCAAAATTCGTGTATGATCGGAAAGTCCACTTGAGTTTTAATATTCCAGCGATTTATCCGATACCCCTCAGGGGTCCGCCGGCGACCCCAGAATCCCCTCGAGGAGATACCGCTCTCATGACCGTACGGATTCTCATTGCCGATGACCACGCCCTGGTGCGTGACGGACTGAGGATGAACCTGGAAGCCCGCGAGGGTTTCTCGGTGATCGGCAGCGCGACGACCGGTCGAGAGGCCGTCGCCAAGACCATCGAACTGGTCCCCGACGTGGTGATCATGGACATCGCCATGCCCGAGTTGAACGGCATCGAGGCCACCCGGCTCATCTGCGAGCAACTCCCCGAAGTGAAGATCCTGGTCCTTTCCATGTACAACTCCAGCGAGCACTGCTACCGTGCGCTGCGCTCCGGCGCCCGGGGCTACCTGCTCAAGGAGTCGGCCGGTGAAGAAGTGGTGACCGCGGTAAGCACGGTGATGCGGGGGCGCCAGTACTTCGGCGCAGGTGTCGTGAACCCGCTCGAGGGGCAGGGACAGCATCAGCAAAATTCCCACAAGAGCCCCCTGGAAAGTCTCAGCCGCCGCGAGCTGGAAATTTTCCAACTGGTCGTCGAGGGGAAGTCCAGCTCCGAGATCGCCACGTTACTTGCACTCTCCTCCAAAAGCGTAGATACCTATCGTTCCCGCCTTATGCAAAAATTAGGGGTGCACAACATCCCGTCCCTGGTAAGTTTCGCTATCCAACACGGCATAACTCCCGCCCGTTAAGCGCCTTTTCCCCTTAGTATCAAAAAAATAGCCATTTAGCCATCACTGTTGAGAACTCCTGACAGACAGGGGCACTAATAATCTGGTAATTCTGAGACACTACCCGGCTCCGGGTGTGCCTTAGCCGTTTGTTAGTCCGACAGCTAAAGCAGCACAACCGTGCTGCGGATCCCCCGAGGATCCGCTCAGGGAGCGGCACGACAGACCCTGCCAAGTCAGCCGGTAGAGTGTTAACCGGCTGCCACGCAAGCGCCAGCGGCAGCCGCAACGGGTAGTGCATCAAAACCGTCGGAGTGAACCGCACGTGGCATCAGACCAGCTAGCTTTAACCTACACGATGCTGATCGTCGAGGACGACATCGATGCCCTCGATGCCTTGCGGGCCGCCCTGGCCAGACGGTACCCGGAACTGAACCTGGTGGTGGCGACCAGCGGCGAGCAGGGACTTGAGCTGTTCCGGCAACTGCGGCCGCAGATCGTCATGTCCGATATCCAGATGCCCGGCATGAGCGGCATCGACATGGTACGGGAGCTGCGCCTCCTGGCCCCGGAGACCCGGGTCGTCATCATCACGGCGCACCTGGAATCCCGGCTGCTCCTGGACTGCCTGAACCTCAACGTCAGCCGGTACCTGGTGAAGCCGGTAGAAAACGCCCTGCTCTTCCAGGCGGTGGACGACAGCCTGGAGCGGATCGAGCTGGAGCACCAGCTCAAGGCACAGAATGCAGCTCTTTGGCAAAGTCGCGAACAGCTCCGTCTCGCACTCGACGCGGCGGCACTGGGAACCTGGGATTACCGCCCCGGCACCGGGAAGGTCATCTGGGACGAGCGGAGCCAGGTCATGTTTGGCCTGGAAGGGGTCCAGACCGACTACCGCAACGTCCTGAGCCGGATTCATCCCGAAGACCGCAACCGGGTTGACCTCGCGGTACAGCGTGCCAGCGGCGAGTCGATCCATGGCGATTACCACCAGGAGTTCCGGGTGGTCTGGCCGGACGGCTCCATCCACTGGATCTCTTCGCAGGGGAAGGTGTTCCGCGATGCGGCAGGGGAGACGCGCTTCATCGGCGCGAACCTCGACATCAGCGCCCGGGTGCAGGCGACCGAGCAGCTGCAGTTGAGCGAGAGCCGCTACCGTGGTCTGTTCAGCTCGCTGCAGGAAGGGTTCTCGCTGCTGGAGGGGGTGATCGGTCCCGACGGCATCGACTACCGGTTCCTCGAGGTGAACCCCGCCTTCGAGCGGCTGACCGGGCTGCGCCGTGAGCAGTTGATCGGCAAGCAGTTGAGCCTGGTGTTCCCCGATCTGGAGGAGCGCTGGCTGGCATGCCTCGCCACCGTGGCCATCACGGGGCAGCCGGCTCGCCTGGAACACCGGTCCCAGACCTCGGATCGCTACTACGAGGTGCAGGTGTACTCGCCGGAGAAGGGACAGGTTGCGGCACTCTACCTCGACTTGAGCGAGCGCAGGAAACTGCAGATGGAGCGCGAGAAGAACGAGCGCCTGGAGTCGCTCGGGGTTCTCGCCGGAGGGATCGCCCACGACTTCAACAACATCCTGATGGCGATCACGGGAAACATCTCGCTGGCCCGTCTGCAACTGGATAAGGACAGTCAGGTGGATGCACGCCTCGAGGACAGCGAGAAGGCGGTAGCGAAGGCCACGGCGCTGACCCGGCAATTGCTCACCTTCGCACGCGGCGGCGAACCAGTCCGCAAAAGCGTCTGTACCCAGGCCCTGATCTGCGAGGCGGCATCGCTCTTTTTAAGCGGCGGCAACTGCAAGGCCGAACTCAATCTCCCCGAGGACCTCTGGCAGCTCAACGCCGACCCGGGGCAGATTCACCAGGCGCTCAACAACCTGATTCTCAACGGGGTGCAGGCGATGCCGGGTGGCGGCACCCTCACCCTGTCGGCAGCGAACCAGGTTATCGATACCGGGTACGGGCGCGGGCTGGTCCCGGGACGCTACCTGAAGATCGTGATCTCCGACCAGGGGTGCGGCATCTCTCCCGAGCTGCTCACCAAGATCTTCGACCCTTACTTCACCACCAAGCCCAAGGGGTCGGGGCTCGGCCTTGCCTCGGTGTTCTCGATCGTGAAGCGGCACGAGGGCGCCATCAGCGTCTGGTCCACCCCCGGCTCGGGAACCAGCTTCGAGCTGTTATTGCCGGCTGCAAACCAGGGCGAAACGGCACTCGCGGAACCCGTAGTGGAAACGGCACCCGCACCCGAGCAGAGCTTCGCCCAGGGGCAGGCTATCCTGGTCATGGACGACGAGGAGATGATCCGCAACCTCGCCTCCCAGATGCTGACGCGCCTTGGGTACCGGACCACGACCTGCAGCGACGGGGCCCAGGCGGTGGACCTCTACCGGCAAAACCTCGAGAAGGATCCTTTTGCCGCGGTCATCCTGGACATGACGGTCCCCGGCGGCATGGGGGGGCAAGGAAGCGGCCTACCAGATCCGCTCCCTGGACAGCGACGCGGTGCTCATCATTTCCAGCGGCTACACCGCTGACCCCTTTTTGGACGAGAAGCGAGAGATGCAGGTGAACGGCTTGGTGGCCAAGCCCTATAACCTGAAACAGTTGTCAGACGAGTTGTGCCGGGCCATGGGAACCGCCTGAATCAAAGGTTCTTCGGATGCAGATGCAGCGCGCAGGCGGACGGGCCTGCACGCGATTCCAGTTTACGACACAGTAGGAGGGTAACATGAGCATCAAAGTTATGTTGGTCGACGATCACCGGATCCTGCGCGAGGGGCTCAAGGCCTTGCTCAAGAACTCCCCCGACATCGAAGTGGTAGCCGAAGCCTCGGACGGCCGCGAGGCCATCGAGAAGGCCGGCGAGGCGCGTCCCGAGGTCATCGTCATGGACCTGGTGATGCCGGTATTGAACGGTATCGAGGCTACCCAGCGCATCCTCGCGGATTTCCCCAGCACCAACGTGCTGATCCTCTCCTCGAGCCAGGAGCGGGCCAACGTTACCGCGGCCCTCAAGGCGGGAGCCAAGGGGTACCTGGGTAAGGAGTGCGTGATCGCCGAACTGGAGAAGGGGATCCGGGCGGTCGCTACCGGGAAGTCCTACCTGGACCCGAGGATCACGGACCTCCTGATCAACATGTACACCCAGAAGAATACCCAGGATGCCCTGGGGAACTTCGTGGTGCTCTCCAAGCGTGAGCAGGACGTGCTCCGGCACACCGCCGATGGCCGCAACACCAAGGACATCGCCTTCACCTTGAACATCTCCGTGAAGACCGTCGAGACCCACCGTCTCAACATCATGAAGAAGCTCAACGTGAACAGCATAGCGGCCCTCACCAAGTACGCGGTCCGCGAAGGCCTCACCTCGCTCTGGTAGCCGCCAGTCAAACAGCTTCCCAAAAGGCCGGGCAGGATATCTCTGTCCGGCCCCTCCGTATTTTTCTGTTAACTTTCCCGTAGATCAACCGATAAGTCCCCTAAAGCATTGCCGCGCAGGGCGTACTACTGCGTCATGGAATTTTGTTGGCGGAAGTCTCTCGACTTCGCGACCAGGAGGGGCGTAGATGAGAGTAGTGAAGGCCGTCGGGCGTACCGAGCCGGGTGAAGAACGGCGTTCGGTACACAGGGGTCAGTCGACGCACGGCAGAGGTGGAGTTCTCCCCCAGCGCCTGCGCGAGGCACGTTTCACGGTCGAGTTCTGCCGCGCCGTGTACGCCCATCTCGACCCTGCCGAAGTCTGCGCCACCGCGGCCGCCCTGCTCCAGGAGCACTTCGAGTACGGGCTCGCCATCTTCTCCTTTGCCCCGGAAAGCGACCTCGACTGCCTTGCCTTCGTCCCCACCCGCAGGCCGAGCGGTAAAACCGAATTGCAATGCCTGGTACTCGATCGTCTGCACGCCGCCCAGGTGCAAGGCGGAGCCTCCCGCAATGCCTCCGGCGTACTGGGTGCCGAGGTGAGTTTCGGACTTCCCGGGGTTCCCGGAGAGCTGCGCCTGTTCCAGGTGGCGGAGACCTTCCACCCCCTGTCCCGCTCGTTTCTGGGCGGCGTTGCCGAGTGTCTCAGCGCCGCTCTCATCAAGGCGCGGGACCACAACCGGCTGCGCGAGCTCGCCCTCAGGGACGCCATGACCGGTCTTTTCAACCGGCGCGCCTTTCGCGAGCTGCTGAGCATCGAGGCGGGGCGCCGCGGCGCCGGACCGCTCTCCGTGCTGATGATCGACATCGACAATTTCAAGGCCATCAACGACCGTTTCGGACATCCTGCCGGCGACGAGGTCATCATGGCAGTCGGCAGGGCCATCGGCGCCGAGTGTCGCGGTGGCGACCTGGCGGCGCGTTACGGAGGCGAGGAGTTCGCGGTGCTGCTCCCCGGAGCCGAGGCCGCGAACGCGGCGGGAGTCGCCGAGCGGATCCGCAACCGCATCGCCGGCCTCGATTTCAGCTTCGTCTACCCCGACTTCACCGTCACCGGGAGTCTCGGAGTCGCCTGCCGGCGCGATCCCAACGGGAGCGTCGACGAGTTGCTGCGTGAAGCCGACGACGCGCTCTACGTCGCCAAGCGCAGCGGCAAGAACCGGGTCTCGGTGCACGAAGCTGCCCTGCACGACTTCAGCACCTTAAACCACTGATCGAGCCCGACCGGCCAGGCATTCCCCTAACCGCCTACTTGTGCAGCCCGCAGGCACAGCGGCTCAAATGACGCTCTCCCTTTGCCTCTTCCCTGTTGTCCCGTCCTTTCCTGCACCACATTTTGACTCCCGAAGCGCTTTAAGGTATAGTGGCGCGCAATTTCAATGCATTGCAGTGTCATGGGAGGCAGGATGGGTGAGACGGTAAGGTTCGGCATCTCCATGGACGACAAACTCCTGGAGAGTTTCGACAGGTTGATCGAACGCAAGGGGTACGCGAACCGTTCCGAGGCGATCCGCGATCTGATCCGTGCCGCACAGATCGAGCTCGACTGGGAAGAAGGTGAGAAGGATGCCGTGGGGACCGTGACCCTGGTGTACAACCACCACGTGCGCGACCTCTCGGACAAGCTCACCGAGCAGCAGCACTCGCATCACGACCAGATCGTTTCCGCATTGCACGTCCACCTGGACGCCCACAACTGTCTCGAGGTGCTGGTGGTCCGGGGCAAGGGACACGAGGTGCGGCGCATCGCCGACGAGCTGATCGGCGTCAAAGGGGTAAAGCACGGCAAACTGGTGATGACCTCCACCGGCGAAGGACTGCACTGAGCTGCACTTAAATTAAGGCCTCTCCACGCCACGACCAATCCTCCCCTCGCCCTTTGGGAGAGGGGCAGGGGGTGAGGGCGCCACCAGGCTGAAGAGGCGACTTCGAAAAAAAACAATGTCCCCGATACTAAAAGACGACAACTACTGGATGGGTAAGGCGATAGCCCAGGCTAAAAAAGCCGAGGCGATCGGCGAGGTTCCCATCGGCGCGGTGCTGGTGAAGGACGGCGTGGTGATCGCCCGGGGTCACAACCTGCGTGAGAGCAGGCAGGATCCAGCCGCGCATGCCGAGCTCATCGCCATCCGTAAGGCCGCCGCGAAACTGAAGAGCTGGCGGCTCACCGGTGCCACCCTCTACGTGACCCTCGAGCCCTGCACCATGTGCATGGGAGCCATCATCCTGGCGCGGCTGAACCGCGTGGTGTTCGGCAGTTTCGATCCCAAGGGGGGCGCTGCGGGTTCCCTGTACGATTTCTCCAACGACGCCCGGTTGAACCACAGCGTCGTCCTCACTTCCGGGGTGCGCGGAGATGAAACCTCCGCCCTGCTCAGCAACTTCTTCAGTGCGCTCAGGGCTGAGAAGAGGCGGGCCAAGTTACAGAGTAAGGATAGCGAGGTAGACGCAGCGAGATCGGTGTCACAGGCGAAGGGGCTGTAGTCTCAGCTGCAGAGGCAACTGACAGGCAGGAAAACCTTGCATAACGAGGAAAAATTTGGTACACAACGTGGTACACTTTTCCTCGGCGTTCAAAGCAGAACGAAGCCGCACCGGAAAATGTCAGAGTCATAAACGGAGAGATGTCCGAGTGGTCGATGGTGCCTGACTCGAAATCAGGTGTACCGAAAGGTACCTAGGGTTCGAATCCCTATCTCTCCGCCAACTTACGAAAAGGCCAGTCCATGCGACTGGCCTTTTCGTCTTTTTATGTAGCAAATATGTAGCAAATGAACCCCGGCGGCACCCACTTGACATTCTCGGTCATGCCCACGATCTTACCCGGTCTACAGAGGGGGTGCTGGTCTCAGTTGCGATGCACTTGCGCTGACAGGAATCACCCACGACTGACAGTGCCTCCTCAAAGTCTTCAACTCCCACTGGAAGCGCAGATACCAGCCCCAGAAACCCACCCGGCCCCGCCCTACACTTCAGTATTGACAAAATCCCATCATTTTACGATGGTATGGCTTTCAATATAAGCCCTAAAGCCCATGAGGAACGAGGTGCGTATGTCCGTACTGCACTTATCAAGAGAAAACCATATCGAAGTAGACAGTAGTGACATTTTTAAAAATGACATATTGGGCTTCCAAGAATCTGTTTCTAGGCTTGCCAAACTGATTACCAACGTTGAAACTCCTTTTACGTTAGGAATATGCGGTAGATGGGGATCGGGAAAAACCTCATTTATGATGCTATTGCAAGCTCTACTATGTAATGAGTATTCAAGAAAAACCTTCTGGTTCAATGCTTGGGAATATGAAAATGAAACGAGTTTGCTTCTTCCGTTACTTTCTAACCTTTCAAATGATTTTCCGCTCGAAACCGAGTTATGGAAAAACACAAAGAAATACGCTTCGGTAGCAGCATACATAGGTGCTTCTGCTATTTTAAAATCTGTCACAAGCAAAATAATTGAGATAAATGACGTTGAAAAGGCTTTTAAACTTGTTGAGGAGAATTCTGCTATATATGAAAGATGGGTCAGCGAATCACAGAAATTAAAAGTTGCCTTTCAGAGTATAGTAAGCTCTATTGACGAAAATGGTATTATAATATTTGTTGATGATTTAGATCGATGCTTACCAGAGACAGTAGTTAAGTTAATCGAAAACATAAAACATTTTCTGTCAGTCAAAAAATGCATATTTATTCTTGGAATTGATGATTTTGTCTTAAAGAGGATTATTTCTAGCAAATACAACAACGTAATAGACGGTAGCGAATACTTAGAGAAAATAATAAATTATTCATTTCACATCCCAACTAACCAGACAATCGATATAAAAAAATTTGTGATAAATTATATTGATTCTGTTACTGAAAACGGTTTTTCTGCCAACCATACTGAAAAGATTGATTATCTAATAGATACTTTAGTTGCAACTGATTTTGTAAATCCAAGAAGGGTTAAACACATACTTGCCAGGTACACAATATATCTATCACTTGACAATTGTGACAAATACATAAACGAACTAGTAGTTAAACTGTTACTATATAGATGTTTTTTGGAAGATGTATATTTTTTCAAAAGGAAGAAAAATGACGTCACATTCTCACCTGCGCAGCTTGGAAGAAGTATTGGTTACAACGAAGTAGAAAGTGAGACCTGCAAAGGATTCGCAGAGTTAATATTCAATCCAAGGTACGCTGCTATTAGTACTTTCTCCAATAAAGCATACACATGCGCATCATTTTTCGATCGGACTATCACACGAGAATATTTAGAAGGAGAGCAATTCAACAGCACTGAAACTAGAACTTTCGCAATTGAACATTTTCAAAATGATGGTTTTTTTTCGAATAAGGAGTATTTCGGCTTAATAGATTTCTTGTTTTCATTTAGTTAATGCTAACTAATTTTGCGGCTGGCAATCTTGGATTATCTCTGCGATGTCTTCCCGAATTGGTCTCAGCGGATATGTTTGGCCATGGTCTACTTGGCTAAAGCCCTAATGACACCATCTCGCGATTCTCACCTTTCTTCCCTCCTCGCCCACTGTATAGCGGATCTACACCTGATCCTCAAATCAGGCCCCCGAACCTCGCCCTATAAGAAAGGAAGATATAAGCACAACTGGCATTGTCAGGAGCAGCAACGGTATTTACCAGTAAGAGGCGGTAGGAACTCGAGCGGAATTGTGGTATGAAATGGACGGGCGCGCTGTCGATCGGCCCCCCAGAAATCCAGGCGATATGACTGACGCAACCACCGTTGATATCGCATAAATAGAGGGTCATATGGTAGGAGTACTATCCCGTAGTCTGCAAGTAAGAGACGACGGCACTGGTAACAGCAGGGAGTTAAAAGGTTCCTATGGCGAATTTGCGACAGAGGACGCCATAATCCTACTGGGCGATCCGGGGATGGGAAAGACTACCTTTTTCAAAGAAGCTGCGGTGGGTGGATTTACAACCGTCCGCAAGTTTCTGGTTGATCCTCAATGTGCTGAGGGTGAGCCCCTTTTCTTGGATGCGCTTGACGAGTTCCGGGCCGTCGCCAGCGGTTCGGATATCGCTTCGGAGATCGCAAAAGCGCTTTGCGCTTTGAAGAAGCCAAAATTCCGGCTGTCCTGCAGGTCAGCCGATTGGTTCGGATCAACGGACCAAGAGGTGATCAGAGCAGCCAGTGCATCCGGTCGCATTGTGGTTCTTGAGCTCTGTCCGCTTTGCCGTGATGAAGTACTGTCCGCCGTGCAGGGAGTGGTTGCCGATCCAGCCAAATTTGTGGAGGAAGCAGAAGCGGCCGGGCTCGCCGGGTTACTTGGTAATCCCCAAACCCTGGAGCTGCTGGCACGTGCGTGGGCAACCACCCGGAAACCGCGCAACAAGTTTGAAGCCTACCAGACAGGGGTTTCCGAACTGCTCAAGGAAGCAAATCCCCTGCACCAAGCACGCGGGGCGACTAGCGTCGCTCTCGATGATTTGCGGAAAGCTGCGGGAGCAGCCTGCTCGATTCTGCTTCTCTCCAATACCGTCGGGGTTTCCCGATTGGAGATGGCAGACGACGACTTTTTCGCCCTCCATATCGTGCCGGACGGTAGCAGACGGTTCCTCGACTTGGCCTTGAAGCGGCGGCTCTTTACCTCCCCAGGCGTGGATCGTTTTGAACCACTTCATCGGACCATTGCGGAGTTCTTAGCGGCGGAGGACCTCGCCACCCGAATCGACGATGGCCTGCCGATTGATCGAGTCCTGGCACTCATCTGCGGAACGGACGGTAATCCCATTTCTTCACTCCGCGGCCTGTTTGCTTGGCTGATGTGCTGGCTGGGCCCCCTTGCCGAGGGTTACGTAGAACGTGACCCCTACGGGGTGGCAACCTACGGAGACGCTAGTGCACTCTCTCCGGGTGTTCAGTGTGCTATCTGGCGCGGGCTTCGAGGGCTGCGTGACCCCTGGTTTCTTTCTCATCGCGACGAGCGCGCCTCCTTTCGCGAACTAGCCAATCTAAATACGTCCAAGCTGGTGCGGGGAATCCTCGAGGACCCGGCTGCGGGGGCGCACCTCAAAACCGCCGCGCTTGAGGCAATCTCGAACAGCACCGCTGGCGGTGGGTATGGAGAAATTTTACGTGACATGGTCTTGTCCACGGAAAATTACGTCTCGCTCAGATCCACGGCTTTGACTGCTTTCGCGAAAACCATTGATAACGATGTAGCCCAACTTGCGGCGCTGGACTGTGATCTAGCACAGGCATCCTATGACCAGTTCGCACCAGACGTGAGGGCAGGCATCCTCTCTTTCACTCGCTCCGCGGGATGCTTTGCTCAGCAGATGCTGGCCGTCTTGAAGCAGGCCGCTTCGGTCAAGAGAGCGAGACATACCTTCGGCCGATTCTATAATCTGGTTTATCTGCCGGCCGATTCCGACCTCGAGGAGCTTCTTGACGGCGGATCACTTGTGCTGACTGCAGGAACCGGAGTCTATTACGAACTTCGGTCGATGTTCGATGCATGGCTGGAGCGACGCTTGAGGCATCCAGCTCCGGTATCCATTGAGCGATTATCCGGGTGGCTTAGTAATCGCCGCCCCGGCAATGATCGGTATTCAGCGGGCGTGCTCGCGTCCCTAAACGAGCGCTTCCAAAAAGAACCCTCACTATTCGGCGAATTGTTTCAGAGGCTCCTTTCCACAGTGCCCCATAAGGAGCGATCCCTCGAATCATTTTTGTGCTTTGGCCTTTTTAAGCTGCTTCCGGCGGAAGTGTGGCCGGTTTCGCCATGCGCATTTTTCCTAGACTGCGCTGCGAAGGAGGACGATCCATTTCGAGCCGGGGTGCTTTTCGAAAGGTACCTTTGGCATATTCCGGAAGAAGGGGCGTCCGTTATTTTTGTCGAGGCGGGCTTTGAATTCATGAGCCGCCGCCCTGATGTCGGAAAGACCCTTGGAAATTGGCGGAGCTGCAAGATCGACGGATCGCGAAAAAAACAGCAAAAAAGAGCGCTGAAGGCAGGGCGCAAGGAGAAGGCTGTTCGCGCCTACAACGTTGCGGCGTTTCATCCTCACCTAGCATCGATCCGCACTGGGACAGCAGAAGAGTTCCTTGTCGAGGCGTTAGAGGTCTACCTAGGTTATAGTAATGACGAAGGAATCCCAGATTTGCGAGAACGCCTAGTATCCTTCGCAAATCCAGAAATCGCTGACGCCTGCATTGAAGGATTCCTTTCCTATGCCGAAAATCCTTCGATCCCAACTAAACAAGAAATCATTGAGAGCTGGCAGACCGGAAGCATCCCTAACGCACACATTCTTCTGGCCCTCTCCGTTTTTATGCGGCTGGATGCTGGCATAACGGTGCCAGTAGAGTCGCTACCACACTGTCTCGCGGCGGTAATCACTGAGTATAATGCCTACTCCGAAATCCATGGTTTTAGCGAGACGCTGTGCAGCTGGGTTCTCGAGACGGTTGCCCAGCATCCGAGCGAAGTGAGCTCTGTTCTAAAGGAGCTTTGGCTTCGCTGTTCGGCGGCTAAAAAAGGTGAACTCCCTATATTTTACGAACTTAGCAAAGATCCTGGCTCCCTGCCCTTCTTGGTCAAGCTATCAACAGAGGTTCTCGAATCTGGGATAGTCGAGGATAATGACACCGTCCGCAGTCTGGCGTTGGTTCTCCTGCACAATGATCGGCAGGCCGCTCGCGCAGTCGCGGAGAGCGAACTGAGCCGGAAAGAGCTGTCGATAGAGGTACGTGCCACCTGGTGCACGGTGCTATTTGTAATTGATCCCACAAGCTGCTCCGACACCTGGAGGGCCATTATGTTACAGTCGTCCACCGCGCGCTGGAGTGGGATCGAAATTATTCAAGAAGGGGGGAGGTTGGCCCCGATGCAACTCGCGGAGGCGATCGCAACGTTCGGGGGGCAATTTCCTCCAGCAGAGCTCCCAACAGGCACTTTTGTCGGCAGACAAAATGCGTGGGACGCTTCGCGGTTCGTTTCACACCTGATTGAGGTCCTAGCTTCTGACAGTTCTCCAGAATCTGGCGTTATCCTGGAAAGTTTGGAGACTCACACCGACCTGGAAAGGTATCGCGACTCGATCAGGCACCACAGGGCACAACAGGCAAAAAAGCTCCGCGAAGCCGGCTTCAGCTTTGCCTCACCCGAGCAAGTGGTGGAAGCGCTCAGCAACGGAGCGCCCGCTACCTCAAGAGATCTTGCTGCCTTAGTCGTGGACCACCTGCGCGTCCTTACGCGTGAATTGAGGTTGACACAAAGGGAAAGGTTCAGGGCCTACTGGAACGAGGAAGGTAAAACGCTGCTTAAACCCAAATGCGAGGAGAACTGCTCGGGACTGCTGGCAGAGGACCTCCAAAACAGGGTAAAACCGCAAAAGCTGATCGTTACCGTCGAACACCACATGGTTGCAGACAAGGAGTGCGACCTAGTGGTTCTGCAGGGACCCGAAAGGCTACTACCGATAGAAGTCAAGCATCATTACCACAGCGAGCTCTGGACCGCATGGCGATCCCAGCTTGACCACCTTTATGCGCGCGATGCGAAGGCTGAAGGGCTTGGAGTCTACCTCGTCCTCTGGTCAGGCGAAGCGAAGGGCCGCAAGATGCCCAAGCTGCCGGTCGGCATTTCCCGTCCGACAACCGCTGCAGAGCTTGAGAGCTCTTTGGTGTCGCTTGTGCCGGACGCGGACCGATGTCGGCTCCTTGTCGTCGTAGTGGACATTTCGGAGCCGTGAAAAAGGATCAGGGAAGCGCAGAGGCGCTCCGGTAGGCGCCGTGTGTGCTAACTTGCTTTGGGATGCCCTGTTGTTCCAGACGCTCTCAAATCCTCACTCCAATGGTTGAGTTGACACCGTATTCATACCGCCCTTCGATCCACGCCCGGTCCCTGATGGAGCCCCCTACCCCCACCTACCCCGTGACCCCCTTTCGACCCTCCCCCTTCAAATTTATCTGGGACCGCCTTCAAATAAACTGCCGGACTTCCAAAACTAGTACGCCATCCGATACAGCAAACGATACAGCTAGACCCGCATGGATACCGGGCTTCTGATGTGCTCGCGATACAACAAACGATACATCTGTCGCCCAAGTCACCTCATGGAGGGCTCAGTGAATGCTCAGTGAGTGCTCGCATGGTGTAGGCACCAAAGTGGTCGGGTTCCTTGGGTTCGTGACGCGGGAGAACTGCATCCTGCAGACGGAGACCCTGTCACGAGATAGAATCCCTTGCGTTAATTTCTGAATTTCTAAATCACGCCTAGGCCGAATCGCAATTAAATCTTCGTAAAATTGAAACAATGCGAGGCAAGGTCAAGCAAAACTGTGTTGCAACAGCTAGTTACACTATATGGGTAACTAGGGAGGTTTAAATAGGGGAACTATCACTAGGGAGGTGGAGTGCTGCCTGTTAAAGGAAAGCTCCCCCGGCACGTTGAGGTGTGACAGTTCCTCCATGTATGCGGGGCAGCATTTGCACTGACCAGCCTGAGGGGTGCCGGTCAACTGTCGAATTCGCATCCTCCCTTGCGGGTGTATTCATTCTCATCCGACAGGGCGTTAACCGTGGGATTTCTGCGTCATGAGGCTTTTCCCTGCACCGCTTCCAACCGCTTTGCGCGAATGAGGCTGGCAAAGGGTCCATCATGGCACCAGTATTAGTTCTGAGGGCATATCGCTCCGATCTATATCCCTCCATTTGGGGGACGTTGCTATTGATTGCCACCTGCGCTCCTAAGTCGGCGCGGGGAGGGTGCCGTTGCCGTGGCTAGAATCCATATTCCCATCTGATGCTTCAGACGGGACCTATCTGCCCCGCCAGACAGGCGCCCCCAGCTTATCGGCTCGGAAACCTGCTTTTCTATCTGGTCCATCAGACAGGCTTTAGAGATCCCCCATCTGATCCATCAGACACTTCTAGATTCTTGCCATACATCAGCGTCTCACATAGGAGATGAACAGGCTCTCTTCCTTGCACGCGCCTCTCGCGCCTTCGAAGTATCCCGCTTAGTTTTTGTTTCGGCTTGGTAAATTCTCCATCCGGCACTCAGTCGAAAAGTGGAAGGCTTCCCCTGCGAATCACTCCCTAAGCTCAAGACGCCACCATGCTCGACCCACTCGAGAAAACCCTTCAGTACCAACTCAGCTTTCGCGCGGCTAAAGGCATCCGAGTTCAAGCCCGCCCGTTCCTTTGCCTCCCGGGCTGTAAAGGTGAACACCGGACGCCCGTGACTGTCTTTAGACCCACGTGCCGCCGCTGCACCGTTTGCCATCAGAATATGAGGCAACAACCTCAAAGCAGATGCTGATAAATCATTGTACGCCTCGGATGAGGCGAGTTCTTTGGTGATCTTCGCGAACTGTTCTTTGGCGGGTACTGCGTTTCTCCCATTCGGGAGTGGCTTCTGCTTCATCGCCGCCCCCTTTGTGCGGAAACGCTTGCACGTAAAAAGGCCAGCAGGTAGTATTCAAATATCAAATTTGCCGTACCCCCTTGCCCCCTGGCGGCCGCAGCCGTCCAGGGGGCTTCTCGTTTAGGCCACATCTAGCTGTTTCCCTTCCAGCCACTGAAAAAAGTCAGCAGCTCGGCAGAGGAGATGCCGCCCGATCTTAGACACTGGCGGCATGGTCGTATGCTTGCGTCCTGTACGAGCGAGAGATAGGTTGGTCAGGAAAAAGCTTTTGCTCTTCCCACTTAGGGCCGCCATCTCGGCAACGGTGAGCCGCTGATCCGGATGGATTGTTGCCGGAAGCTCCCGGTGTCGATTCTTGCTACCCTCAGGCCTACCGCGTCTTTTTTCCTGCGCTACTGCACTCTTCATAGGAACTCCAAAAATTGATGTCTCCCCCGGCTGGGGTCGCCCATACCGGCACCTCCTCTGCGATATTCCAATTTTCGTTATTAACTCGTACTGCCAACTTATAGAGAGACCGATTGTGAAACAAGTCATTCGCCACAAAAAAAATGCAGAGACGAAAAAACCCGGTCAGCGTGGCCAACCGGGCGTAGTATTTTTGCTTCTCTGTAAGGGTATCCTGCTATGCGGCGTTTCTCTTCTGTCTACGATCCTCTAGGTTAACGACCTTACCAGCCTCCCCGCCGTTGTCAGTCTCTGGAGCCGTTCCGTTAAGCCCGGCGTGTTCGAGGATATAAGCCGCCACAGCTTCTACGTCCTGACGAAGAAAATCCATCTCGTGCTGGACGTACCCCTCTGTTACATCGGCAGGCTTTGCGTGGTTCACAAGTCGCTTCTGCGTCCAAGCCGGAACTTTCAACGCATTGCAGAAGGTCAGGAAGGTGCGCCTGAAATCGTGCAGCATGAAGTTAACACCGCTTTCCTGAGTCACCTTCTCCAAAGACTTGCGAGGGTCGCGCAGGTGCCCGGTTACACCGTAGGAAGGGAATATAAAACCTTCTGGACCCGAGTAGAAATTTTCCTTATGTGCCTTCAGCACATCCAAAGCATACTGAGCCACCGGTACAACGAGTATTTTGCCGTTCTTTGTTTCCCGAAACGTAGCAACACCCTGATCAAGATCCACGTCCGACCATTTCAGGCGCAGGATCTCATTTTTCCTGGCACCGGTAAATATGCCAAGGGTGAGTACGGTGCGAGTCCTTACAGTGTCCAGCTTCTTCAACCCCTCAAACCACGGCTTCAACTGCTCGGTGGAAATGTAGCTTTCCCTGCGGTCCAACTTATACCATCCGTCCGTCTTGGATAGGATGCTGACAGGGTTCTTGAGGAACACATCATCATACACAGCCCCACCGTAGGAGAGGACGGCCCGCAGCACGCGCATGGCCGCATCTGCGGCCCCTTTGCCACCACGCTGTCCCTTGCGTTCATTACCCTTAGGAGTAGTGTATTTCTGTTGGATCTTTCCCCTACCTATTTCGATGTGTCGAGCCTCTACCATGCTTCCGGTGATCTCCCTGGCCGGACGCTCCATCCAATCAGCGAAGTGAGTCTCCATGCTCTGCCGGTATTGCCCAACGGTGGAAGCCTTGAGTTTCCCCTTGGCCTCCTTCATGGCAAGGTATCTATCAAATAGGGCGGCAAGGGTAACGTCTTTTGCCTCTTCAATCTTCCTGGTCCGCGCTTCTTCCTGCCTATGAGCCTCCGCCTCCCTCCGGCGGTCCTCGGGGATGACGTCGTTCTCCGCATCGTCCAAGATCTTCTTGGCGCGCTTACATACCTCATCATACTGGGCAGAGTCCACGTTGCCATGTTCATCCCGCCTCACCTTCCCGAGGGTTTCCCTAACCTCTAGCCTATTACCCGTAGGGCTTTTCCGGCTCTTGCACCTGCATTGCACGAAGTAAGTCGCGGTAGACGCCGACACCCTGACACCAAATCCTGTCAACTTGGTGTCGAAGTAGTTAACCTGTTTCCCCGGCTCCCCCTTCAGGTTGCCGACTGCGGTCGCGGTCAGTCTCTTGGTAGGCAAGGCATGCCCCTCCGAAAATATGTAGCAGATATGTAGCAAGTGGGCTTAAAATAGCTTATGACCTAATAATAGTCAACTAGATAATCTATTCAGCCATTTACACTACTTGCAAAGTTACGATAGGGCCAATAATGGTTAAAAATACGAAGCACACCAAACTCGAAATCAGGTGTACCGAAAGGTACCTAGGGTTCGAATCCCTATCTCTCCGCCAATAAAACAAGGGGTTAGCTCAATCGGGCTAATCCCTTTTTTCATTTTGGCACATTGCCGTATCCTTCCTCGTATCCTCTGATCCTTTTGCTAGCATAATTCTCTTGGCTTCACTGTCACGAGCTGTGGCAACGTTGGCCTTCTGCTCCGCCCGCTCCCACCTACTGGCAATTCCATCTACGCTCCTACCATGGTTAGTCCTGCCTGAGGGGGGGGGTGGCATGAAACGCCACTACATTTAACCATTATTGTCCCGCAAAAAAAATGCGCCTAAAAACGGAATTCTATGGCTGAGCAACGTCGCAATGTTTACAATGTAAGTAATATGGCAAAAATAACTTGCATCTTATTTTTTTGCAGGTTAATATTCGAGCCAAATGTATCCTTAGCACAAAGGAGTATTGCATGACTGAGCACAAAGGGCGGGCAAAGGGTGGCTACGCTACAGCAGCTAAAATGACGGCGGAAGAGTTGAAAGAGCGCGCAATGAAGGGCGTGGAAAAACGCAAAGAGAACGCGGAACTCCCCGTCGCGCTGCATGAGGGGGAATTCCCTATTGGCGATTCTTTGATCGCCTGTGCTCATCTGCCTAACGGGCAGAGGATCATCACTCAAGCAACGTTCCTGCGCGCGCTGGGAAGGTCGCGTTCCCCTAAAGCTGGCACGGGCGTCCTCAGCACTTTAGACGCGTTGCCGTTCTTCCTCCAGGCGAACGTACTTCAGCCGTACATCTCTGCGGAAGTGGCCGATGCTAGCAGACCAATCTTCTACAAGAGTAAAAAAGGTACGCGGAATGTGGGATATGACGCCACGCTGCTCCCAAAAGTTGCAGAGGTCTATCTCAAGCTGCGCGATGACTCGCTCGCGAAGACGGGGGAGGTTCCGAGACAGTACGAGCACATCATCAATGCTGCTGACATCCTCATGCGCGGATTAGCCCATGTAGGCATCATCGCACTGGTCGACGAGGCCACAGGATATCAGGATGTCCGGGCAAGAAACGAACTCAACGTAATCCTGCAGGCGTACATTGCAAAAGAGCTGTTGCCCTGGACAAAGCGCTTTCCGGACGAGTTTTATAAGCAGATTTTCCGGCTTCATAACTGGCCATTCAACCCGATGTCTGTGAAACGCCCCGGATATGTCGGTACGCTCACGAATAAACTCGTATATGAAAGGCTCCCTGACGGCGTTCTTGACGAGTTGAAGAAGCGCAACCCTCCCAATGAAGCAGGCAACCGCAAATATCGGCACCACCAGCTCCTGACAGAGAATGTCGGGCACCCCCACCTTGAGAAGCATGTCGCTTCCGTTACTACATTGATGAGAGCATGCGACAGCTGGCAGATGTTCGAGACGTTGTTCTTGAAAGCTTTCCCGATATCCGGAGACCAGGGCAAGCTGTTTAGTGATGAAGGCGAGTGACAGATCGGCGTGACGACGTAGGGAAGAGAGGGGGCTCCAGCAAGGGTATCCCCCCCTCTTTTCATTTTTCGGGATGGGGGCAGCCGTCCATAATGAATTAACCGGAACGCCCTGAATCTTTGGCCAAATCATCCCCGTTACTGGCAAGGACATGACCGTCTCCCCAATCATTGCATGCCTCCCGCACGGCTTCAGCATGGAGTACGGCGTAGTTAGCTGTAGATTCCCCCCGCAGGAGCCGCACTTTGTCTGTCAAGATGCCGCAGGAGACTACTCTCTGGTAGGCGTTGATTTTTTGGATATCCTCGGCGCCGATCGAGTCCAATAGGCGATGATTTAGTTCCTCGTACCGGTCGGCAAGTTCCTGACGGACCTTTTCGACCTCTTGCCGTACCTCCTCCCGACCAAGGGCAGCAGTGACAGTCTTAGGGTCTCTGCCAACGCGTTTTCCTATGGCGTTTGAGGTTAGTCCCTCGGCTGCAAGATTGGCGATCCTGCGAAGTTCATCCGTTGTTACTCGTGGTTTCATAGCGTATTTTTCTCCATATCTTTCCGTATTAAAAAAGACGGCTCCGCTCTTCTGGCAGCAGGCGAAAGGGATGTGTTGCCAAGCTTTCGTCGCGGCCCCACCTTGTCCCCCTTTAAGCGTTAGAAGGGAGCTTCTAACTCCCCTGCAACAACGCAACTATCTCGCAATCTTGAGGTGTTACCAGTTCCAACCTCCGCCACAGTCCCGCAACGTGGCGCGGTGCCCGCAACGGTCGGATTAATGATGTGCGATATAAAGCCTGTGTCAGATATATCCGCAACTGAGACATTATCCGCAACGCCTGAATCGCCTGTACGTACTAGTTGTGGCATTGTTTCGGCTTGTTGCGGCTCTTTAGGGGGTGGTAGGTAACGAGAGAAAGCCTCTTGAAACTGGTCGACGGTGTAACCCTTCGGTGTCGAGTTGTATATCCTGATCGAACGGGAGGTAATGCCGTACTCCTTCAACCGTGATGCCACTTGGCGGGGGCTGATCGCTTGTCCCCGATTGTAAGTTGCCCAAGGCTTTTCGTCGTCGCTACACAGGGCCCGTATTAGGTCTGCGGTGCTAATCCGATCTGTTCCTCGTTCCTCAAAAAGTTCGGCTATATCTGAGAGTAATTCGGTCCCGACAGTCAGGCTCCGCTCCTCCCCGCCGCACAACTCAAGAGCTGCCGTCGTTCCTCGCTGGAGCCATTCCTCCCCTGCCGTCATGGCAATGGCGAGAAGCGGCTCCCAATTGTCCTGGGCACGGTCATTCAGAGCGGGAGGAAGAGGTGGACGTGCTCGCCTTACCGCCTCCTTCGCGTCTTCTGCAAATCGAGCAAGCTTTGAGCGCAAGTTAGCAAATAGGTTCTGCTCTGCGTGGCGTATGCGGTCGACTGTTTCTTCAGGTAATTTCCGCCTCAACTCCAAAGTAATAGCGCGGTCCATAAGCGTATCCGCAAGGTGTCCTATTCCTGCGAGGGCCTTAGCTCCCCAAGTGTTAAACTTTGTGGGTGTAAAATTTTCTCCAATGCAGCGAATTACATAGGCGCTGTCTCTAGTGTGGCCGCTATTCAGCAGGCCGCGCAGCTCCTCGTTATCTTTCATGAAGGCATCAGCTTCGTCGATAAGAAGGGTGGGGCCCCATGCGTCGATAGTACGGAAAAGGGCCGAAGGGGTAATGCTGCTGGCCGTCAACGGCTTGGCTACCAATCGGCCCAATAAAGACAACAGCTGGGTCTTCCCGCAGCGTTTCTCAGGCGCGGTGATAATGGCTAGCGGGGCGACCTCGATCACATCGATAAACCACGTTATTGCGATCCAGAGCGCCGCAGCTGTTGCTGTTTCTGGCGTGCAGATAATGAACCGCCGAATAGTTGCTGCAATATCCGATAAAACTTCTGCAGGGACCACCTCCTCCGGCCACAGTTCAACGCTCTCAAAGGGCAGGTCTTCTCCCTTGCCCCCCTTCCTGGCGTCCTTTACAGCGTCATCTAAGGTCTTTTGCCTGATGCCAAGAAATTTGGCTTCTTCCCCGCGCACCCGGTCGTACTGAACTAGTGAGAGCTTTGATAATCTCGTGGCTGCTTCTTCAAGATCAGGGGGAGCAACTCCAGACGTTGTGGGAGTCGTAGCAATGATGGCTATGCTTTTCGCAGCGTCGATACAGGCTCTGACCGCTTCTAGCCCAGAGATGCGGGCGAGGTCATTAAAGTCCGTGTCCTTCTCACTCCTAGATGGGGGGAACCGGGGGACGGCCAGCAACCCGTCCACAGCCACAGCTGCTTCGGTAGCCTTGGTAACACCAGGATTTTCTTCCGTATGATGGTCGTCGTCGGCACAAACGATAATTCGGATTGTTTTGTACTCGGAGCGGATCACCTGGGCGACGGAGGGCAAGTTTCCCGCATCGAAAGCAATCACAACGGTATGACCGGTAGCTTCGTGGATGCTGGCTCCGGTTGCGTACCCCTCACAGATGGCAACCGTGCCATCTTGAATTTCCCCGATCATGAAAAACTTACCCGCCTTGTCGGTGCCGGGCTTGAACCTCTTGGTTCCGTCTTGGGCGATTGTCTGCAATCCATGTAGCGCACCCGCCAAGTCCCGGACAGGTACAAGGAGCATCTCGTTGGCCGTCTTTAGGCCGTATGGGTGGACTCCTTTCCTCTTGAGATAGGAATGTTCTAGCGTTGCGGCCGCAGCGGCTTCCCAGATGGTCACGCAGGATGCTCGACAGTCGGCATGGCGCTCCTTTTCAACTCTTGCTCTCTCGCTCGAAGCACTACATGTTGCAGGAAACCTAGCACTATGGGTAGAGGGGGCCTTCCATGTGCGTTTACTCCCCGGTTGCTTCCAAGTCCCATAGACACCATTGGGTTTTCCATCCGCGTGCAAGAGGTACCACCCAGCCTTGTTTCCCCGCTTGCCGTCTGCGACGTCGAATCGGTGGAGTCGCCCATCCGGCATGATGCAATCAGGCAGTTCATAACCGGCCTCCAGAGCCGCTTCGCGAAATGCTGAAATTACGTCAGTCATCGCCTCTCCTCTCTGGCGTCCATCCTCAACGTCTCCGTCAAGAGGTAGTAGACGCAATCCAGAAGCGAATGCACGAGCCGGTCCTCGTCTCGCTGCTCCAGTTTTTTGGCGAGACCAAGCAACGCACATCGTAAGGGAAAGGTCAGGAGAGGAGTCGGTTTTTTTCCTGCGTGGGCTGTTTGCATCATTCCACCTCCGCAACTACTGCTTGGCGGACAGCCAGCCAGCTTTCGATTTCAGATCGTCGGTAACCAACGCGGCCAGGGGAAAGGCGAATCCGGTGGGGGAACTGTCCAAGGCGCTCGAGCCGCCAAACCGTCGTCCTGCTCAAGCCGGTTACTTCACGGATTTTCGAAGGGGGAATTACTGCAGGTGAGTAGGTCATTTTAAACCTCCGCAAAAGATTACGTTCGGCATCGCTACCGTACGGTTTCTCTTTTACGCAGGTTGTCTCAAAAAGTCAGTTAGATTGCAGGAGAAATTAAGCGGCGGTTATACACCTAGTTTTTTTCTTGTTGATCGTCAGGTGAGATCGTGCCGACACCTGCTTGTTGACCTTGAGGAGGGCCGATACGTATAAACCGACGGAGAGGCGACTCCATCAACAGTTCCTTTGCCCTTTCCAATTCCTCCCCGCTAACTACTTTACGGACAGCGGCGACTGACATCCCGTGAACTTCGGCAAGGGTAGCAAAAGCAGAATCGGATCCGCTTTTGTCATACAACGCAACGTATTGCTGGCACAGTCGACGGTTCCTATCTCCCGTCCGTGTTGTTCCTGCGGGTCGGTGCGCTGCTTTTTTTGAGGGCTTAAACATCTCAGGGCACAGCAATTCTGCAATTGCATGCCGCTCTTCAGGAGTAAGGTCCTCTCCTCTCATAAGCTTCTTGGCGTAGTAGGCGCCAGCTGCAAGTTCATACATCCTTTTCCAGTTGCTTATTTTTCTTTTTGGCAAGTTCACCTCCTGCCTATTATTTGCTGTTGCGGGCCTTCCACCCGTTGTTTAAGGGCTCGCGCGATCCGTTATGGTTTTCCGCTGTGCTTGGCGTTGCCGATGGGGATAATCTTTCCCCCTGTAGTACCGACAAGGATGCTGTTCAACTTCCGTTCCCACGTCTCAAGAGCCTGTTGTTTCTCTTTGTCGTAGGAGTATCGGTTGTAGATGTGGCCAACCCCCTGCTTCTGCTTCGTGACGTGATTCTGCACCCGGTCAAGGATATCGCCAGGAGTACCCGCTTCTGCCATGCAAGTGGCAGCGGTACGACGAAGGTCATGAGGGGTAAAATGGGCGATTTTCAACCGATCCTCCACCTTACTCTCCGGCGTGTGCGGGAGATTCTCTTTGATGCAGTGCGTCATGGTGCGGACTTCATACGGTTTCGCTGGAAGGGGCGAACCTGCGGCGTCTCTACCCGGATCGGCCGGAGATTCGAAAATGTACCCATCCTTAGTGCCGATCAACTGGAGTGCCAACGGGGTTAGAAAAACTCGGTGGGCCTGCTTGTTTTTTGAACGCTCTGCCGGGATCGTCCACCAACTCCCCTCGATCTCGTCTCTGTGCATGGCAATAACCTCGCCAGGGCGCTGGGCGGTCACCAGAATCAATTTCAAGGCCCGGCGGATATTATCGCTCATTCTGGCTTTTTCGAGATTCTCCCAGAGGGTCTTTATCTCCGGGGCGGACAACGCACGCTCTCGGCTCTTTTCCGCTGCTGGCCGATCCATGCCCATAAAGGGGTTAGCCTCTAGTACGTCACGCTTAACGGCGTAGCTGAACATTTTGCGGGTGTAGGCATGTACCCGGTTTGCCATAACCGGCGCTCCTCGGTCTTTTATCTCGTCCGTGATGATTAAAAGGTCGCGGCGCTTGATGTCCGTGATCTTCCGTTTCCCCCACCTGGGCACAATCTCAGCCCTCAGAGCCCGCTCGATCTCCTTCCAGCCCCGATTGTGCTCCTTAGCATAGCGATTAATGTATTCCTGGACGAAATCGGCAACGAACGGGGTACGGCTGCGTTCAAGTTTGGCAGCATCCTGCTCTGCGAGTGGGTCAATCCCGTTTTTAACCTTTACCTTTGCAATGTCGAATTTTTCACGGGCAGTTGCCAAGGATACCTCGGGATATCCTCCGTCGCCAAGCCGCATGAAGCGCTTGCGCCCTTCGAAGGTGTAGATGTAGTACCACGCCTTTTCCCCGGAGGTGTACACCCTGATGCAGAAGCCTTGCCCTTCGCGCACCCAATACTCTTTGATGTCGGGTTTTAGGTTCATGATGTACTTATCGGTAAAGCGCCCTGATTTTGTCATCGCGAGGCCCCCTCAGGAAAGGATACGGCAGAAACGTATCCTTTAACGTATCCTCTGGCGTGTTGGCAATAGGTGAACTCATAAGGGATACTGTGAAACAGATATTAGCCTCAATGTACAGCTGTGTCAAGCATGTACGGAGCTAAAAAGTCATGTAATGGAAAACAGTGGAACTGATCGAACCTGCCTAATACCTGACTCGAAATCAGGTGTACAGAAAGGTACCTAGGGTTCGAATCCCTATCTCTCCGCCATTTAGAACAGGGGGTTACAGCGATAGGCTATAACCCCTTGTTGTGTTTTTTGGCCCGAGCAACCTCTCGTGCAACCTCCAGGCTTTCATGCCTTTGGCCGAACCACTCTTTCCCGCCCATTTAGCCACTTTTCAACCTCGTCAAGACGCCAGCCAACAGCCCCCCTCCCCAACCTGATCCGCGCCGGGAAATCCCCATTTTTTTCTAACGCCATTGCGTGGTGTTGCTCAGACCAATAAATTCAAGCAATTGCCTGCACCTTAGGACCCATTTCATGAGTAACCTCCGGAGATGGCCGAGTTGTGCAATCACGTTGGCGCCCGACCGTTTTTAGACCTGCCGGATTGAAGGACTGCTGAAACCGTGCTAGGTGTAGGTATTAGTACTTACAAATATTTTATCCTGAGGGGTACTCGGAACTGGCCACGAAGGGGACAACCGGTGTTCAAAATGTGTGATGGCGGGGAACGAGACAAATCTTGGGAGTGGACGGTGCGACATGTCAAACTTCCTAGCTGCAATCTCACCCAGGGGATTCCCCCCCCGTCCTCCCCCTCGAGCGGTTTAATGATGGAAAAAATTGGAGAGTAAAGCCATTCCCCCATCAAGGTCCTTTATTTTACCGCTAGTGGTTGCGTCTCGATATAGCATTAAAAGCTCATCTAAATCTGCGTCCGTAAACATTCCTAATGTTTTTGCATATCTGGCTGTCTGAACGATTTTATGTACTAATATTTTTGAATTAATGTTAGATACTCTTTCAATTAAAAAAAATGATTCAGCTTTTGAGGGTTTAGCTACAATATGATTCCAAAAAAAATGCATTGCTTCCATAACACCATAAACCCCTCGCTCAAATCTAACAGACGCAAGATATAAATCGATTTGCTCATTCTTAGTAAATATTTTGTCAAAGCAAATTGCCAATAGGATTTCGATACTCTTTCTTCTCAGCAACTTTGATTGATCATGGATGAAAAGGGTTCTTACTAATTGCTGAGTTATAGTGGAGCCACCTGAACGCCTTTTTATATTGATAAGCCCTAAAGAAGCACGGATTAAGGCACGCATCGAGACTCCGCTATGTTTGTAAAAGTTGCGATCTTCTATAAGTATAAGAAAGGTTTTTAGATTATCGGTCTTAATTTTTAAGCGATTCATTTCATAGCGGGCTAGGGTGGCGCGATAGATTACGTGCTCAAAATTTGTTACGATTCTGAAGCGTAGCAACTTAGCTAGATTTTGGGTGAATAGCAACATCCGATGTTCATGTACATCAAGTAACGCCCCCCGATATGTGTATGCTAGCAAAAACGCCCATAAGATAGACGTTGTTAGTGTCAACACCCACAGCGGGATCATAGTAAATTGTTTTAGAATAGTTATTTCGGGAGCAAGGCAGGCAAGAAGAAAAAATATTACGGCGGAAGATATTCCTGCGAGAGCATAGTATGGATATGTTACATAAGTGAACCAACCTGGGAATAGTTTTATTGCAAACGGCTCATCCGCCCCCTCTACACGCCAATTTGGTAGTATTAGTTGAACCGTTCCATAACTTAGGCCCATCATTCTTCGCAGGACAATCACCTTTCGAGCTGCAAAAACAAGAGCCCTCTGCCTGTCAGCGAAATACAGCAAGGAGACTACTGACAGTCCCATTATAAATGAAAGAAGGACCCCCATTGTTACGTATGAGGGGATTACCGACTTAAACTGGCTCGAAAGCTTATCTAAGGACCCAACTGCTAAAGATCCGAGCCCTGCAGCGACAATGACCGCAATATTTGATGCATTTAAAAAGACACGTTCCTCTGACTCCAAGCTTTTAGCGGCTGTCTTATACTCCTCCAGCGCAACGTCGCGCTCCTTAAATGCATATGTCGGAAAGTGCTGTCGCCACCCCCGATCCAAATCATCATCTATCACTGAAATATCCTTAATTTGTTTATTTCTCCGCCGCCACCCCAGTGAACTGAGAGGCGCTCATCGCATTCAAACTCTTAAAAGCTCCCGGGGTCCGCTTCTTCGGGATCACGTTGTCGCCGATTTTTATCAGCAGGCTGTGGTCCTTATCTCATCCCTTTCATCCATTTCTATGAGGGGTTAGCAACTCGCACCTACTTTCACGATCTAAATGTTTTTTGTCAAAGGAGGCCCTGCGAGCCCTTGAGCGATGGCGTACCATAGAATCTTAATCCTAATTATTTTGATGGGAATCTAAGTAGGTATTCAAATATCCTATCTGGTGTATTGGTCATAACCATGCCTGTGACTGTCAGCCAGGATCCAGAAATAAGCATATAATAATCAAGAGTCGCTTTATCCCTTAATTCATCTTTGAGAATTGAGATTTGGTGACTAAGATTCCCAGTGACACTATCTATTTTCTCATTCAATTCATTCTTAACCCGCTCAATTAAATTATGATTAGCATCAATTGAGGTTTGAAGTTCAATGACTCGTTTCAGTAAGTACTCCACCTTTTCATCAACATCTTTGAAATTTTGTGTAGACACGGTCAATGCCCCCGAACCAATTGTTGCACCGCCTGTCATACTAAAGGCGCCGAAGCAACCGTTGGTTTGTTTGAGGACAGATTTTAACTCAAACACCCAATTTATAAATGATTTGTGGTAGCCAGCATGGTTATATTTTTTACTTTCTTTTACCAATGACCATACAACTGTCAGTAATCCCATTATTTCTATAACAATACCAATTACTCGAAAGCAATCCAAACCCCACCTAAATCTAGTAAGTAATGGTATAGAGGCCACTGAAAATCCAACTGGAAATATGACTAACAAAAAATTTGATCCTCTCTTGACCCAGTTAAGAAGCTTACTCATAACTAGCAATAAATCGGCCATGACAAGCCATATGAAACCGCAAATGATCCCTATCAAAATCAATAGGGTGAGCAGCATTGAGCCAACTGCTGTAAAAAAAATCGCCATAGTAAGTCCTTACAGATCTCTTGGCGTTAATACCCTCGCATTTAAACGTCTGGGAATTCACCAACGCCCGCGTTACCTGCATACCACATGAATCTCCCGGCTTATTCCCGAGTGGGTCAGTTATTTGAGTTCCGTGGACAATCGAGCGTAGCCACCCTACAGGAAATCTTCCATAAAATCTGTTTTCTCTTGCTCTTTCAGGTACTTTTGACAATCTAAGCCCCGACGGTGTAGTAGGTCAAATACTGCCTCAGCGAAAAGAGTAATTGCTTCGAAACAGATATTATTATCTCTCAATTTCTTCAATGACACCCACCGAGTGCTTGTTTTTGGTTGAAAATCATTTAAGTACTGATGAATTAGATCTTTAGAATCGTTAAAAATCTTGTTTCGTTGTAGGTAATTAGCTAATATACTTCGAGAGGTAACTCTTAGTTCAGATGTTTCAAGAATTGATCTTAGCAGCCTATCGTAGCCAAACCAGATCCAACTTGTTGGTTCCAATGTAAAATAGAACGTTTTCTCAAGAATATTGGAATAATCTTTGGTGATTATTTTTTTTGGTATAGTTTTTTTAGGAGGATTTAAATATTTTCGACAAGCTGGCAACAAAAGATACTTACTGAATCTATATTTATCTATCTCTTCGAGATACAGAAGCTCCTGGTGCCATTTATGCGAATCTAAGTCCATTTTGTCGTAAAACTTAACTGAAACAGAATCTGGCTTGTATTTTATAAAAGATGCAGCAAAGTACTCTTGAATGCTTTTGTGTAAGAAACGGAAAACCTTGCCTTCGTATACTATTAGACAAGTTATTCTGTTGATATCTTGTACATATTTTTGTGGATCAGCGTCAAGTTTACAAATCGATATTGCCCTTGCCGCACATTCATACAAGGTTGAAGCTTTAAATGTTTGACCATTATCTTTTGACAAGAAACACAATGCCTCAAAAATCCTTTGATATTCTATATCATTAAGCGTGCATCTCCGTTCTCTAGTGTACCCAGGCTTTGTTCCATCGTGTCTTTGTAGCATAAGGTGAAACATGCTTTCAAAAAATTCTGAAAGTTGTTCTGGTATTTTTTGATAAGCCTTGTAAGTCAGCACTAAAAGAGTGATCATAAGAGGAGTACATAGCATTTCTTTAATATCAGATTTATGTACATTAATTCTATCAATTAATGTTTCTGCAAATTCTGCACTCTCACTTAATTTAGATATTATCACCTTGTACTCATCATTCCTAACATAGTCAACTTTTGCTACACTAAATGATGGCAAGTACTCTATCCCACTTTCAGGCCTAGAGCTAACTACTATTTTAATTCCTCTATACAAATTAGTTATATCTTCAATCTCGTTTATCAAAGATTTCTGTATCTTATCTGGGACCTCATCGAATCCGTCCAATAAAAATAACATTTTTTCTAGGCTGCATAAATATCTAAATATTTCTGGGTCAATATCAAAACCAAGTTCAACCAACTTTGCATTTATTATTGGCATCAACTCTTGTTCGGAATTTATTCTCCTGAGTTCTATAAATACCGGGATAAAGTTTCCATTATCTAACTCTGTCATGCACAGGTGACGCATTAGTATAGATTTACCTTGCCCAGCAATCCCTTCTATCAATATATTACCGTCGATTTCAAAGTCAGACACCGAGTTGACGACCCTGCGTTCACCATTTAACAAGACATGGCTTTGGCAGTAAAATGAAGACAACTGAATAGACTTATCAGTTTGCCAAATTGTTTTAACTCGGCCTACTTCTTCTATCTTATTGCTAAGAGCAGAAATATTATTTAATGCTGAGATTCTTTCCAGTTTATCCTTATAGCCATCTTTAAAACTCGCATAGAGATCAGCTGTTATTTGATCTATAAGCTTTTTAATAGCTATTGCTCCTCCAATTGCGATGGCTGTTGGCATATCCCCCCCTTCCCGGTTAATAAATCCTTAGATGTCCCAGTTTTCGTTAGATTAAATTAAAACCATCTTCCGATCAAGCTAATTATTGCAGTTACTATGCAACTTTTCCCAACTACACAGGCCCTCGTTAGAATCATTCTCTGCGTAGGTTATTTGGTTAAATTCTTCTTAACTCGATCTCCCTCATGCCGATACAAAAAAGTCATCGTTATCCTAAGCTAGGGGGGCAAATATGTGCCACCACTTTTGCTACGCAGACAGGCCGACCTTTCCAATATGATGTAAATCTCGCCTGGCATGGGGGCAGAGCAAGCCGGCCGGTACTTCTCCAGGGAGGATTACTACCTCCGGGAGGCCGAGCAGGGAGAGATTTCCCGGTGGCTCGGCCATGGCGCCCGGGAGCGCGGGCTCGATGGTCCGGTTGGTGAGGGGGAGTTCCACGCCCTGTGCCGGGGGGAGGACCCGGACGGACGGAGGATCGTTGAGCCCCGGCTCTCCCGCGACAAGGAGACCGGGGAGCTTGTTGAGACCCGGCGGGCCGGCAACGACTGCACCTTTTCCGCGCCCAAGTTGGTCTCGGTCCTCTATGCCTGCGGCAACTCGGAAGTGAAAGAGGCCCACGACGCGGCGGTCCTTACGGTCATGCGGCGCGTCGAGAAGTACCACTGCCACTTCCAGAGCCCCGAGGGGCTTCGGACACGGACACGGCCGCAGGGTCAGGTCTGGACATGGACAAGGCATTGGGACTTGGCCCGTGGTAGAAAAATATTGGGATAAGGTTGTGTGACTAGTATTTGAATCTCCATCTATCCGACATAAAACAGAAGGCCGTAGTCCTCAACTACGGCCTTCTGTCATTTCTGCTTTGTAATGCCTTACTTTTATAGAACCGCCTCCAATTGCAGTTCTGTACAGCGGCGAACCGCTTCGCGTTCACGACACCGATCGCCCTCCGGCCGTTTTCAATTTCGCGGATATGGCGTTTTGGGATGCCTGCCGATGTGGAGACCTGCGTCAATCCTTCACGGTGGCGGAATCCTGCCAGCATCGCACCCGCCCCATTTCCATCAAATTCGGAGCCCCCCCTCCAAGCCGAGCTTTCTTCGACTTTTGACAACCAAGCTTTGCTGCATACGCCCTTAGTTCTCGCAGCTTCTTTGGCAATCCTGCGAATAGATTATCTCCATACTGCACCCTCAGTGGTCACCTTAAAGACCTTTGCCTGTCCATAGCCACACACCCATCGCAAAAGCTTGTCACTGCCATCGGTTTTGTATATAGTGGCGCCGCACTTCCGTCTTGCTACAACATCCCGCCGAAGTGAATCCCCCGCACGAAGGATACAACAGACATGACGAGCACCGAAGGGACTCCGTCCCTGCCACAGGATGACCTGCATCCGGAATCAGTCACCCAGCACACCTCCCGGCGTGCGTTTCTCACCCAGACGGTCCTGGGGATCCTCGCCGCCGGCTCTGCGCGCTCTGCCGGGGCCGCAGAAAAGGTCGCGGAGCAGCGCTGGCGCATGATCATCGACCTGAACCGCTGCACCGGATGCCAGTCCTGCGTCATCGCCTGCAAGGCTCAAAACGACACCGCACCGCAGCAGTTCAACACACGGATCCTGATCGAGGAGAGCAAGGACACCCACGGCTCGCGGGTCGCCTTCACCCCGGTGCAGTGCAACCAGTGCGAGAACCCGCCCTGCGTTCCCTCCTGTGCCCCCAACGCCACATTCAAGCTGCCTAACGGCATCGTGGTCACGGATTGGGAGCGCTGCAGCGCCACCCTCTCCTGCATCAGCGCCTGCCCGTACGAGGCGCGCTACCCGGATCCCCGCCACGGGAACAAGGTAGACAAATGCGACTTCTGCCTGCACCGCCTGGTCAAAGGGCTCAACCCTGCCTGCGTCGACGCCTGCCCCAGCCGGGCCCGCCTTTTCGGCAATGCACTCGCACCTGAAGGGGAGTTCGCCCAGTATCTCTCGCGCAACGACCTGGTCTCCCGCAAGCCCGAACTTGGTATAACCACGAGTCTTCTCTACGTGCCGCTGCGCGCCAGATCAGGGAGGACTGCATGAACATATTTTCCGCATTGGAATCCTCCGTGTTGAAGCTTTCCCGACGCAACTTCCTCACCTACGCTTCGGTCAGCACGGCGACCCTGCTTGCCGCCCGCTCCCAGGCCGAGGCGGCGCGACAGTGGCTCGACCCGCGCCGGGTGCAGGCGACACCGGCCAGCCCCGGCGACAGGGGAACCCGCACCGTCTACTCCGCATGCCTCGGGTGCAACGCGCGCTGCGGCACCCGCATGACGGTTCAGGACGGCAAACTGGCAACCATTGCCGGCAATCCGTACCACCCCTACAACATGCGCTTCGATCCGCTCGAGTACCACACCCCGGTCCGGGAGAGCCTGCAGACGCCGGCTTCGGTCTGCGGAAAGGCACACGACGCCCCCAACTACGTCAACAACCCTTACCGCCTGGTGCGCCCGCTCAAGCGGAGCGGTCCCCGCGGCAGCGGCCAGTTTGAGCCGATCGAATGGGACCGGATGATCGAGGAGATCGTCCAGGGGGGAAAACTCTTCGCCCACGTGGGCGAGGAGCGCCGCGTCCCCGGTCTCGCCGAACTCAACTCCGACCGCCCCATCGACCCGAAGGCGCCGGAGCTCGGGCCGGTGCGTAACGGTTTCGTCTTCATCGCGGGACGCGACCAAAGCGGCCGCCAGGAGTTCACCAGCCGCTTCGTGAAAGAGGCCATGGGGTCGGTGAACCGCGTAGGGCACACCGACATCTGCGGCCTGGGTTTCCGCATGGGGAACTTCGCGCTCACCGAGAAGAAGGAGGTCGAACTCAAGGCCGATCCCTTGAGTGCCGAATACCTGCTCCTCTTCGGTGCGAACATCTACGAGGCGACCCAACCGGGGATCAACACCTACGGTGCCCTGGTGGCAAGCCGCAGCGCCGCCGGCAAGACCCGCTTCACCGTCATCGACCCGCGCGCCACCAACGCCTCGGCCCACGCGGAGGACTGGATCGCCATCAAGCCGGGGCAGGATGGCGCCTTCGCCATGGGGATGGTCCGCTGGATGATGGAAAACGACCGCTGCCACACGGCGTACTTGAGCGCCCCCAACCCGAAGGCGGCTGCGAAAGTTGGTCACGGCTCGTACAGTAACGCGACCCACCTCGTCGTAGTAGAACCGGGACATCGCCAAGAGCACCGCTTTCTGCGCATGTCGGATCTCAACCCCGCACTGACCGGGGAACAGGCAAGCGCCTACGTGGTGCTCGGTGCGGAGGATAAACCGTTTCCCTTCGATGCGGTGGAGAGCGCCCAACTCGACCGCGAGGCGACACTGGTCGGCCCCAACGGGAGCACCATCCGGGTGAAGACCTCCTTCCGCCTGCTGGCCGAATCGGCGCGCAGGTTCACGCTGGAACAGTACGCGGCAAGCGCCGGGGTGACGCCGGAGCAGATCGTACGCGTTGCCCGCGAGTTCACCTCGCACGGCACCCGCGCCGCGGTCTGCCAGTACCACGGGGCAGGCAACTACGCAAGCGGCGTGCACGCGGCCTACTCGGTCGCCGTCTTGAACGCGCTGATCGGGAGCGTGGACCGCAAAGGGGGCTACCTGAAGGGAAGCGGCGCCGCGGGGAGCTGGAACCAGGGGAGCTTCGACCTGAAGGCGTTCCCCTCCCAGCTGAAGGCGAAAGGGGTCATGCTCTCCCGCGAGGGGGCAAGCTACGAGAAGAGCAGCGAATACCGACGGAAAAAAGAGGCCGGCGGCAGCGGCTACCCGGCACGTCGCCCCTGGTTCCCCTTCACCTTGGGGGGGCTCTGCGTCGAGACCTTGAGCGGCATCGACCAGGGCTACCCCTACGCCTGCCAGGTTCTCTTCAGCTACTTCTTCAACCCGGTCTACTCGATCCCCGGCGGGCAGCGTTTCGCCAGCACCCTGAAAGATCCGGCGAAAGTGCCGCTGCACGTCTCGATCGATGTCTGCATCAACGAGTCGAACCTCTACGCCGACTACATCGTGCCGGACATCACCTATCCCGAGGGGCACTACGCCTTCCTCACCCCGCACGCCCCGGCCCTCAAGTTCACCGCGGTGCGTACCCCCGCTATCGAACCGATAACCGGGAAGACCAAGGACGGCAGGTCTTACGGGCTGGAGACCTTCCTGATCGACCTGGCGCTGCGGGCCAAGCTCCCGGGGTTCGGAGCAGGAGCAATCCCCTCCGGCGACGGCAAACTGCACCCGCTCACCACGGGCGAGGACTACTACCTGCGCGGCATAGCCAATCTTGCCGAGAGCGCGAAGCTCCCCGAGGCCTCCCCCGAGGAGGTATCCTTCGTCGAGCAGAACTATCCGGTGGCACGGTTCAAGGCGATGCTCAGCGAGAGTCAGTGGAAAAGGACCTGCTACCTGCTGGCGCGCGGCGGCGCCTTCACCGGACGCTACCGGGACGACTTCCAGGGCGAGAACCACAAGGCGGGGGTGAAGCGGGTCGCCCTCTACAACGAGGAACTGGCTACCTGCCGAAACTTCCGATCCGGCGCCCTCATTCCTGGCGTGGCGACCTACCTCCCTCCGGAAGACGCCGCGGGGAACGTCCTCGAAAGGGCTGACAGCGATTACCCGTTTGCACTGGTCACCCACAAGATGAACCTGCACGCCCAGTCCCGCACCACTTCGCACCGCTGGTCCATGGAGGTGTTCCCCGAGAACTACGTGGTGATGCACCGTGACGATGCTGCGCGGCTTAAGATCCTTGATGGAGAGAAAGTCCGCCTGATCTCTTCGAGCTCACCCCAAGGAGTCACCGGAAAGGTACGGGTGAGCACCCTGGTGCGCCGGGGTTGCCTCGCCGTCTCCTTCCACTACGGCCACACCCAGATGGGCGCCTCATCCCTTCCGGTACGCTCGGCGGACCAGGTGTTCTTAGGGAAGGACGTGGCGGGGCCTCAAGGGCTCAAGGGTGACCCGCGGCTCGGCACCGGAATCCTTCCCAACGACCTGGGGAGGATGGACGAGGCGCTGGGAGGACTGCCGCTCGTGGACGTCGTGGCGGGCATCCCGGACTTCAGCTCCACGCGGGTCAGGGTGGAGAAGCTTTCTTCCTGATACAGGAGACATGAACGACTGAAGGCCGTGGTCCAAAGACCACGGCCTTTTTACCATCTATCCGATCGTGCAAAACGTTAATAGCTCCTGGGTCAGGTCCTGATGGAGCAGGGGCACTGCGCTCCCTTTGGTACACCTTTAAAAAACACCGGGAAGCGGGTCTTCCTGAAGTAGCCAGATCCCAACGGAACATGGACAATGTAGAGAACTGTGATACTCCTTCTGGCAACCTCTCTACTCGCGGCAGCGCACCTGACATAGCTTGAGCCGCGGTAGCTCAAGAGAACTCCGGCCTGGACAACGGTGTCCCGGTCAATCGTGCAGCTATCGTCTCACTCACAGAGTGCGTCTCCACGTAAAGCGCACTGAAACACAGCTGGTTCGTGCAACCAGGAAGTACATGCTCAGAAAAGCCATCATATCGGCAGGGCTTTGCCTCTCCCTTCTGCTCCTGTGGTTTGCCGCCTACAACTACCGACAGGCAGGCCCCATTGCCGAAGAAAACCTGCGCGGCCTGGCGCTGACGCTGAGCGCCGCAATCGACCGCCTTGCAGTCCACGACCCTTCCCTGGCCGACCTCGCGAAGTTTCGTCCGCCCGACATCGCCTATTTCGCGATGATCGACCGGCACGGCATCTACCGTTTCCACTCCAACCCGGACCTCATCGGCACGTCCAGCGGAGACGACGATCTGAAGCGGGGGTTTCCTGGAGCCGCCCCCACCGAAGAGCGGGTGACTCTCGGCACCGGAGAACGGGCCTTCCAGTTCACGACCCCCCTCTACCTTCCCTCGGAAACACTCGTCCTGCGCCTCACGCTCCACACCTACCGCGCCGACTCGGTCATTCGTCGGGCCAGGCTGAACACCGCCCTTTTGCTCGGCATGCTGGGCGTCGTGTGGGTCCTGATCGCCGTGTTGCTCCGCTCTGCGCGCCGGGAGGAACTGATGCAGCGGGAAATGACGCGCCAGGAGAGCCTCGCGCGGCTGGGGGTCATGGGGGCCATGCTCGCCCACGAGATTCGCAACCCGCTCGCCGGCATCAAGGGGTTCGCCCAGGTGATCGAGAAAAGGCCCGCCGAACCCCGCAACAGCGGATTTGCCCAAAGTATCGTGGCGGAGGCCTGCCGTCTGGAGAACCTGGTCACCGAACTTCTCTGCTACGCCTCGAGCGAACCGCCCGCAAAGGATGCGTTCGATCTCGGGGAGGTGACCAACCACGTGGCAGCGATGCTTTCCGACGAGGCTCTCCAGCTGGGGGTGGACGTTTCCATCCAGGCTGCGCAAGAGGTGCGGGTCTGGGGCAATCGGGACCGGATCGAGCAGGTGCTGCTCAACCTGGGGAAGAACGCCCTCCAGGCGATGCCCGAAGGCGGAACCCTGCGCTGGAGCGTCGGTTCCTCGGGCAAGAGCGCCGTCGCCAGCGTCGAAGACAGCGGAGCCGGAATTGCCGGGCACGACCTCCCCAGGGTGTTCGAGCCGTTCTTCACCACCAAGGCGCGTGGCACCGGCTTGGGGCTTGCCCTGTGCCGGAAGATAGCCGAGGAGCACCAGGGGAAAATTCAGTTGACGAGTAAACCGGATGAGGGTACCAAGGTGACGCTGACCCTGCCCCTTGACAGATCCGGCACAGTACACGGGAGTGGACGATGAAGGGAACGATCCTGCTGGTGGAGGACGATGCAACCTTCCGCAGCTTTTTGCAGACCATCCTCGAGGATGACGGGCACCAGGTGCTGTGCGCGGCGGACGGCATCAAGGGGCTCAAGCTCTTGCGGCAGGGGAGCTTCGACGTGGTGATCTCCGACCTGAAGCTGCCAGGGAAGAGCGGCCTTGAGTTGTTCCGCGAAACCAGAAACGACCTCACGGCTCCCCCGTTCATCTTCCTTACCGCGTTCGGCAAGGTGGACGAGGCCGTTGCCGCCATCAAGGAAGGGGCGGTCGACTTCCTCACCAAGCCCCTGGACTCGCCGGACACCCTCCTCGACGTGGTGCGCCGCACCATCGCGGGTCAGATGCAGGCGCGCGAATACCTCTCACTCAAGGAATTGGAAGCGGCCGGGCTGCCACCGGAGGAGCTCATCTTCGCCGGCGCTGCCATGCAGGCGGTGCGTCGCTTGGTGCACGAGGTGGCGGACACCCAGGCTAACGTCCTCATCTTCGGAGAAAGCGGCACCGGGAAAGAGCTGGTGGCCCGGACCGTACACCTGCTGAGCTCCCGGAGGGGGTGCCCCTTTATCCCGCTCAACTGTGCCGCCATCCCGGAAAACCTGCTGGAAAGCGAACTCTTCGGCCACGAAAAGGGTGCCTTCACCGGTGCGATCCAGCCCCGGCAGGGTAAATTCGAACTTGCCAAAGGGGGAACGATCTTTCTGGACGAGATCGGCGAGATGCCGCTCCCCTTGCAAGCCAAGCTGTTGCGTGTCCTGCAGGAGCGGGTGTTCGAGCGGGTGGGAGGAAACAGGGAGATCAAGACGGACGTCAGGATTGTCGCCGCCACCAATCGCAACCTCCGCGAAGAGGTGGACCAGCGACGTTTTCGGGAAGACCTCTACTACCGGCTCAACGTTTTCCCCCTCCATCTCCCTCCCCTGCGCGACCGCAGGGACGCCATCCCCTCCCTGGTTGGCTATTTCCTCAAACGGTTCAGCGGCCAGCTCGGCAAGAGCCTGAATGGGATCGACCCGCAGGCGCTTGCCGCACTGCAAGGGTACTCCTGGCCGGGAAACGTCCGGGAACTGCAAAACGTCATGGAGCGGGCCGTGATACTCTCCCGGGACCTCGTCAGACCGGGTACGCTGCCGGACGAGCTTTTGAACCAAAGGAAGCCGGAAACCCTGGACAGCCGGGAGGCCCTTAAATCCACGGAACGGGAACTCATCGTCAAGGCGGTCCAGAAGCACGGAGGGAACCGCCGTCTGGCTGCGGCTGAATTGGGGATGTCCCGCAGATCACTCCAGTACAAACTGAAGGAGTACGGGCTGCTGGACGAGAGCTGAGCCGTGCAGACGCGAGGTGCAAAGAAGTGCACCTGTTCCAGGGGAAGCTTTTTCACCGAAGCCGATCATCTCGTAAGATATCAGCGTGTTACCCTGATGCGCCCCGCTGGCACGAAACGTGGAATCAGGGTACTGGAGGAAAAACACCCTATGTGCAAAGACCGCGTCATCTTCTTCATGCTGCTCACACTCTGCCTGAACTTTCTGGCGGCCGGTTCCGCTTGCGCAGGTTTTGGCTTTGGTGGGGACAACCTGGGGAAAAGCGGTCTCGACTTCAGCAAAGGGTACGACGTCAACACGGTGACGACGGTCTCGGGTAGCGTGCTCACCTCTCCCAGAACGGAAGAAAACGGAAATGTTTTCGTGGACATCAAAACCGGTGCCGGCGTCGTTACGCTCAGCGTGGGAAAGAGGTCCGAATGGGAAAGAAAGGAGCTCCAACTGCGCCCCAACGACCAGGTGAGCGCCAAGGGTTCCCATGCCCAGGGTAAGGACGGCAAGACCTACCTGATGGTACAGAAGCTCGATAACCGCAGCTCCGGAGGGCAGGCCGTCCTGCGCAACGAGAGAGGCGGCCCCGCGTGGATGGGGGTCAATTCCGGTGGGATGACCGGCAGCCCGGGTGGCGGCATGATGCGGGGCGGCGGCCGGATGATGCGCTGACCGGAGAAATACCTTTACAGCACGTTGCCTCAGGAGGTGCGCCATGGCGCTGCAGATCAAGAAGGTGTTCGGCATCCTTGCACTTGCGGCCCCGCTCCTTTCCCCTGCGCTGCTCCGTGCTGATGACGTACACTACGCGGTGGGGCTTGGCTGCGAGTTTGCCTCCGGCAGCTACGGAACCGGCATTCGCACCGATTCGGTCTTCCTGCCGTTCACGGTTGCCGTGTACCCGACACAGCGGCTGGATTTCTCCCTGGAACTCCCCTTCGTTTACCAGAGCACCGGTGCGGTGGTGGCGGGTCAGTACATGACGATGCAGGGACAGACCGGGGTGGCCCAGCCGGCGATGCTGGCCGGGTCGATGATGGGAGGTGGTATGCGCACCACGGCCTCCGCCAGCGAGGTGAATACCTCCCACTACGGGTTGGGTGACACGAAGCTTAAGGCCGGGTACGTCCTGTACACCGAGGAGGAGTACGTCCCCGCTCTACGGCCCAACTTCTACCTGAAAATCCCCACGGCCGACAAGAACAAGTTCCTTGGTACCGGCGCCTTCGACGAAGGATTTGCCCTCGAACTCAGCAAGTGGTACGGCGACTGGTTCGCCGACGGCGAGTTCGGCTACACCATTCAGGGAAAGTCGGAAATCCTTGCGGTGAAGAACTACCTGTACTATTACGCCGGCGGCGGATACCAGCTGGGCGAACGGCTGCGCCCGATGCTCCTGGTGAAGGGAAGCACCGCGACCACCGAGGGTGGCGGCCCGCTCCTCGAACTGCGCCTGAGGGCCAAGTACCAGCTCTCCAAAGAACTTGGCCTGGACGGTTACCTCGCCAAAGGAATTGAAACTGCCAGCCCGGACTACGGTCTCGGATTGGCAGTCAGCTACCAGTTCTAGAATCCTCACCGGTCACCGTCCCCGACGTGCACAGGCCGCCGGGGACGTGTCCTTTGTTTGTCTTACCCCTCCCCCCACACCGTTCCCCTCTTCTCGTACCCCAGGCGCGCCCCTGGTAGTCAGCTCCCCCTGGCAGACTGGACACCCGTACTTCGTCATGTTCGGTAAAGAAGTGCAAAACTTCGTTCGAGTGGTGCAAAAGATTTCACTTCATCTGCTCCTCCGCCCGACCGCCCAGCGGTAACCCGACAGTGTAAACAGCCGGTTATCGGCAGGCACCCGTTTGGCACGAAGCGTGGAATACCCACGGCAGGTCACAGCGTTAGGGAGGGAAGATGAAGATACAGACCTTACTGGTAACGGTACTACTCCTGGTGTCGATCCTAACCCTCGCCGGTTGCATGGGAGTGTGTCACCTGATGTAAGCGCCCTTGACGGGGACTTCAGATTTTCAACAAACAAGATAAGAGGAGCGGGACCATGAGAACGAGATTTGCGGCGGCAGCGGTACTGGTTGTGGCAGGGTTGATGGCAGGTTGTGGCGGTTCCGGCGGCAGCGCTGGCACGACGGGGAGCACCGGGACTCCGGCGGGCAGCTCGCTTGCCGCGGTATCCGGTAAAGTTGCGGACGGCTACCTGGTGAACGCAACGGTGTTCATGGACAAAAACGGCAACTACCAGCCCGATGCGGGAGAACCGACCGCCACCACTGACGCCAATGGCAACTACACCCTTACGGTCGATCCCGCCGATGTGGGGCAGTACCCCATCGTCGCCATGGCGGTCCAGGGTGTGACCATTGACAAGGACACCAACCAGGTCGTGGCGAACAGCTATGTCCTCAGCATGCCCGCCAACGCCGTCAGCGGCACGGTCAGCAGCAACTTCATCAGCCCCATGTCGACCGAAGTCCACGAACTTATGGCAACGGGTAAATACAACATGCAGCAGGCAATGGACCTGATGAGCGCCCAGCTCGGGCTCCCGGCGGGGACCAACATGCTGGCTGACTACATGGCCAATTCCGGCAGCACCACCGGCCAGACCATGCACACCGCGGCGCAGAACATGGCGAGCCTCATGGGGAGTCAGATGGGGCAGGTGATGATAACCAGCGGTTCCGGCACCACGGTCGACGTCAACCGTTACCGCGGCATGATGGGGGCGATCTTCAGCAACCTGTCCTCGGTCAAGGGGACCGGTGCCGGTTCCCAGGCTGCCATGACGTCTCTCATGGGGAGCATGACCACCACCCTGGGGACGATGCCTGTCGGCCAGCCCTTCCGCAACATGTCCGCATCCTTCAGGGGAATGATGGGCGGCAGCACCTCGGGTGGAACCATGATGGGATCCAGCACCGGGGGAACCACTACCGGATCCACTTCGGGGGGGACCGTGATGGGTTCCGGCACCGGAGCGACCGGGAGTGGCTCGGGAATGGGCGGTCAGATGTAGTAATGGCCATGAGGCCTGGTGGCGAGATCCCTCGCGTAACACGAGCACCGATCCTGCCATTTCTCCTGACGGCCTGAGCATCACCACTCTCCGCCAATAAAGAAGGGCCTGCGCCATGTTGCTGCAGGCCCTTCTTCTTTTTAGTACGTCACCCGCCTAACCGGCGTGCAGGGCACTCCGCTCAGTGCAGCACCCCCGCCTCGCGGGCGCGGCCGCTGTCGCCGTTAACCCGGTCGTAGAGCTTACGGTCCCGAAGCCCCGGCAGGGAAAAGTCTCCGGTGATGCGCCAGCGATCCTTCAGGTACACCCAGGGAGCGAGGCTGGAGAGCCGATAACCGGCGGTCACCTCGATCGGCTCGGAAACCAGCTCCACGATGGCCAGCCCACCCTTACCCGCGACGACGGTGTGGCTCCCGCTGAAGGGGAGCGCACCGGCATCGCTGAAATCCCATTTCACCTGCTGGCGCTGCTCACCGCCGGGGAGCTGATGGCAGGAGGCGCAGGAACGACTCCGGCCGTACTTGTGGGAAACCTTGTCCATCTGGATCCAGAGTAGCGCCTTGTTGTTTTCGGGCAGGCCGTCGAACAAGCCGACCAGACCGTAGGCGTCATCGGTCCTCTGCAGGTCCGGCAACTCCTTGGGCCAGCGCCAGTGCAGCCCGGGCTTCAGGGTGGATTCCTTCTGGTTCAGGACCGCCATCGGGAAAGGCTTCACCGGTATCCAGCGCCCCTTCTGGTCTCGTATGAGGATCGGATCCTTCATGACCCCGTAGTACTCCTTGTATTTGAAGTAGGGGGTTTCGACGCCGGCCAGGCGGCCCGGCCCCCAGTAGGTCCCCTGGTAACCGGAAACGTCGTGGATGTGGCAGGCTTCGCAGGAAAGCGCCTTGTGCAGGGACTTCTCATGCCCCGCGATCTGTTTGGCGTGGCACGTGTCACAGCGCCCCTGCCTCTTGACCATGGCGTGGCCAAGGCCGGTTCCCGACCCGCTGTTTTCGTGGCAGTCGAGGCAGTGCACCTTCTTGGTCTGATGGATGTCCGGCTGCATCCCCTCGGGGTTCGCATAACTGGCACCGAAATAACCGGCACCGCGGCGGCGCTCCTCGGGCCCGGCATGACAAATCTGGCCGCGCCCGCCCCCATAACAGCTCTCCGGCTTGGGCACCCTGTTAAAGGTGTGCATCCCCAGGCGCGGGTCGGCAGGATTAGCAGGCACCGGATCGTAGTGGCAATCGAGACACCCGACATGGCAGGTATTGCAGCTTCTCTGGTTCAGGGCATTTTGTTCCGGTGAGAATGGCAGGGCAGTGTTCGCCGCGATGACCCCGTGGTTCCCTTCGAACCAGGTGCCGCAGTTGTGCGGCCCGCGCTGGGGATCGATCCAGCCCCGGTACTGGCTCTGCTTGGCGTTGCGCCCCATGGTGCTGCGGGTGAACTCGGAAAATTCCTTGGCGTGACAGGCGCCGCAGGTGCGCTCCATGACGGTGAAATCCTGGGACAGGTTGTCCCGGCGCTTGTCCTGGTAGAGGATGAGGGAAACACCCGGATCTCCGGTCACCTTGCCATTTTTTACGATGCGGTGCTTGATCCGGGTCATGGGATCGCCGGTCAGCTCGAGCGGCACCTCGCGGCGCACGGTCTCGACCTGCAGCCCCTTCTTGCTGACCAGTTGCAGGCGCCCCATCCCCTGGTGGGCGGCAGCACTGTCGCGCTGTCCCGGATCTCCCAGGTGGCAGTCGGCACAACCTGCCTGCATGCCGGATTGGCGGGCTACTTGGTCGGGGGTGACGGTGAAGTGGGGAAACCCCAGTTGAGTCATTCTGGATCGGTCGGCATGGCATTCCACGCAGGAATCATTGCCCGCGGCAGCCGCCAGGGAGGCGACCAGCAACAAAGCTGCGGCCAGCGCGCTAACGGTGCAGCAGGTACCCGATTTTTTTCGCATCATCCCCCCCCTCCTAAGCTCAACGATGCCGGCCGGAGCAGTGAAGCCCCCCATCATGGGCAGAGCACGTCCTCAGGCTGTCACCAATCGGGATCGGCTGCCGAAAAGGGGATCTTCGCCCCTCCCAGAAGGCGCTCGATATCCCCCACCTTGGCACCATCGATCCGGACACCCTTGATGACATAGGTTGGAGTCCCCCCGGCACCGATCTTGTCGGCGACTTCACGGTGTACCCGGGCAAGGCCCCGGTCGTCACACCTGCGCTCGGACATCTTTTCCCCGAAATCGAGCCCGCCCGCATAGACCTCGCGGTACGCTGCCACCCGGTCCCGGGCGCAGAGTATGAAGCTCAGTTTGCCAGCAGCTTCGGGGTGATTTTTCAGTGCGACCAGAAAGATGAACCGGGTGACGTCCTGCCGCTGGTCCCAGTAACGGACCATCCTGCGGCTGAACCGGCAGTCCGGATCAGAGACCTCGACCACCACCTCGGGCCCCGACCCGATCCGTATCGCCTGGTCGAGGGGGAGCCCGGCAAACCAGGGTAGCTCAGCAGCAGTCGCAGGGGTCGCAAAGCCCGTAAGCGCAAGGCAGAGTGCAACTATGAGTACCAGGTCTCTTGTCATAAAAGCTGCTGATCCAGGAGGTTTAGCTATAATCTCCCCCGAAGTGCGAGACAATCGCTGAATGTAGTTTCATGGAGTTTAGATAAAGTCTTGCCATATGCAAGGTTCTGCATAAATTTAAATGTCATGAGCAGAGGATTGATGTCTCTGTATCAACGCAGTGTGGTGCAAGAACGATGTTGTTACCTGATAGACGTGACGAAGCGCGTGGAGGGCTTACGATGGTGGGAGTACCGCTCTCGCGGTTACAGCTCAGGCGGGATGGTAGAGAGAGATCTCGTGTGGGACGAACACTATGCTGAAGCCGTAGGCCAGACATTCCGCAGGAAACTGGATGCAATTCAGCTCATTGTCTGCAATTTCCTTGATTTATGCGGCTCGGGTACCGTATTCTCCCCTGAGATACTCCCATTCCAGCACGCGCACCTAAGACATGATCAAACCTGAACACGATACCCTGAAACGCAAGGCAGCCCTGCTTTCCGTGCTCTCCAACACGACCCTGGTTGTGGGGAAGCTCGTGGTCGGCCTTCTCTCCGGTTCGGTCTCCATCCTCTCGGAGGCAATCCATTCCGGGGTCGACCTGGTCGCCGCCGGCATCGCCTGGTACTCGGTACGCGAGTCGAGCAAGCCCGCAGACGATCAGCACCGCTTTGGCCACGGCAAAATCGAGAACGTCGCGGGGACTATCGAAGCGCTGCTCATCTTCGGCGCCGCGTTCTACATCATCTGGGAGGCCGCCGGCAAGCTGCGCACCGGCGTGGTGGAAGTGGAACACCTGGGACTGGGAGCTGCCGTCATGGCGGTCTCCGCGCTGGTGAACTACCTTATCTCCCGACACCTTCTGAATGTTGCCAACACAACCGACTCGGTCGCGTTGGAAGCGGATGCCATGCACCTGCGAACCGATGTCTACACCTCGGCCGGCGTCATGGTAGGCCTGGTAGCCATCAAGGCGACCGGGATCGCCATGATCGACCCGATCATCGCCATCATCGTCGCCACCCTCATCTTCAAGGCCGCCTGGGATCTCACCAAGACCGCCTTCTTCCACATCCTCGACGTAAAACTCCCCGAAGAGGAGGAAGCCGCCATCCACGAGGTGATGGACGGCTTTGCCGGCAGGTTCATCGAGTACCACAAGCTGAGGACCCGAAAGTCCGGCCACATCCGGCACATCGATATGCACCTGGTGGTTCCCCGGCAGATGACCGTCGAGGCCGCACACACACTCGGTGACGAGATCACCGTCGAAATCAAGCAGCGTCTCCCCTACAGCCACATCCTGATGCACATCGAACCCTGCCCGGGCGGCTGCGACCTCTGCGCCGAAGAGTGCCCCAAGGTGCTCGAGGTCGCAGAGCGGGAATAGTTCGTGCCGCGTCGACTACCCTCCCTGAAGGAAAGGGCAGTGCTGCAGCATGATATTTTTCCCTTGCGTTTCCTTAATGGCCGGATACCATTTTTAGAAATTTCTAAAAATGGAGGCCCACCATGCCCTACATCAACCTAACCAACGACGCACTCATTCTAAAGACCAAAGAGCTGCTCCAGGCATTGACCCCCGAGATGCAAAACCTTTTGTTCTCGCTTATGCCAAACGCAGAGAAGCTGACTGCCGCCACCCTCAGGCACCAGGAGAACTACGCCGGATTTCTCAAGGGAGAAGCCGATGCGGCTAAAGCTTGCGAAGAGAGCCGCCTGGAAGTTTGCAAACAGCTCACCCAGTACCACGGCGTGATCAAGGCATGTGCTACGGTGGAGCCGAAAGTTGCGCAGTTACTCGGCACAGTTCCTGTTGCAGAAAAGGCCTCTTCGGCCCCTCAAGTTCTTTCGGAACCTCGCGATATGAAGGTAACGTACAACAAATTCGGGCAACCCGTGGTCTCCTTCAGCAAGGTGCCGGGCGCCAAGGGTTACCAGATTTGGGTCAGCAACGGAGACCCCAGCATCGAATCGAACTGGATGCTCTTTGAATCCTCATCCACCTGCAGAGGAATAATACTCTCAGGACTTGATCGCGGGACCTTTCACTGGTTGAGAATTCGAGCTAACCGCGGTAACCAGACCGGTCCATGGTCGGCATCCATCAGCCTCCCCAACCACTAAACCGGCACCTAAAGCTCCCGCCTTCCTCACGGCGGGAGCGCTTCCTCCCCCCAACATCAACACCTCTTTCGGGTAAGACCTCTCCCCCGTAATAAAATCGCCCTTCGCATGACAAAGCTTTGCCTTCACACCTCAAAGCTTCACTTCGCGTCGCGAAACTTCATTTCGCCACCTCGAAACTTCACTTCGCGCTGCGAAACTTCATTTCGGCTCCTCGAAGCTTCACTTCACGTCCTGAAGCTTCATTTTGCCTCACCGGCCTTACCGTCCCTTCTTCACTGCCCTTTCCTGGACCGTAAGCTTCTCAGATTGTTGTCTGAAAGTACCGTCTCTGGAACCAGAACGCCACGTTGACCAGCCCGATCATGACCGGAACCTCGACCAGGGGGCCGATCACCGCGGCGAAGGCCGCACCGGAGTTGAGGCCGAAGACGGCAACGGCCACGGCAATCGCCAGTTCGAAGTTGTTGCTAGCCGCAGTGAAGGCGAGGGTGGTGGTCTTCGAGTAGTCAGCCCCCAGCCGCTTCCCCATCCAGAAGGAGACCAGGAACATCACCACGAAGTAGATCAACATCGGGATCGCAATGCGCACCACGTCGAGCGGCAGCTGCACGATCAGGTTCCCCTTCAGGCTGAACATGACGACAATGGTGAAAAGCAGTGCGACGAGGGTGATGGGACCGATCTTGGGAACGACCTCCCGGTGGTAGCGCTCCACACCAAGCCGCTTCACCCCCACCAGACGGGTGAGCGCGCCGGCAATACAGGGGATACCGAGGTAGATAAAGACGCTCTGGGCAATCTGGGCGATGCTCACCTCGACAAGGCTGCCGGAGAGCCCGAAGAACGGAGGAAGGACCGTGATGAAGAACCAGGCGTATACACTGTAGAAAAGAACCTGAAATACGCTGTTGAAGGCCACCAGCCCGGCGGCATACTCGGTGTTTCCCTTGGCTAGTTCGTTCCAGACGATGACCATCGCGATGCAGCGGGCGAGGCCTATCATGATAAGCCCCACCATGTACTCGGGCTTGTCGGGCAACAGCGCGACGGCAAGAACGAACATGAGCACCGGCCCGATCAGCCAGTTCTGGACCAGGGAAAGCCCGAGGATCTTCTTGTTGCGGAACACCTCCGGCATCTCCTCGTACTTCACCTTGGCAAACGGCGGGTACATCATCAGGATGAGACCGATGGCAATCGGGATGTTGGTAGTGCCGATCTGGAACCTGTTGATGAACGCCTCGATGCCGGGAACCGTCACGCCGAGACCAACTCCGAGTGCCATGGCGGCAAAAATCCAGAGGGTAAGCCAACGGTCGAGGAACGAGAGCTTGTGCGAAAGGCCTGAGGACATGGTTTTTCTCCTTTTACAGAACTGGGCGCCCGTTTACGGCTTGGTCAGGAACTCGGTGAGCTTTACCCGGATTTCGTCCCGCACCTTGCGGAACTCCTCCATGATTTCGGCCTCGGTCCCCTCCTTGATACGGGAAGGATCGCTGAACCCGATGTGGATCCGCTGCACGCCGCCGAAGAAGAGCGGGCACTTGTCGTTCGCGTCCCCACAAAGGGTGATCACATAGTCGAACTGCTGGCCGTCGAACTCGCCAAGCACCTTGGAGCGGTGCCGGGAGATGTCGATACCGATCTCCTTGAGTATTGCAATGGCCCTGGCGTTCACCGAGGTAGCCTCGGTGCCGGCGGAAAAAGCGTCGAACCGGTCACCCAGGTCGTGGTTCACGATTCCTTCGGCCATCTGTGAGCGGCAGGAGTTATGGGTGCAGAGAAAAAGAACCCGTTTTTTCATGGAAACTCCACTTTATAAATCCGTCCAGGCGGATATAGTCGGACAAAAAAAATTCAGGCGCAGCGGTTACTTTCGGACGTACCCTGAAGCCGTTGCTGGTCCGCACGGGCCTCCGGCAGTCGCTGAAGGTGCGCAGAAAGAAAGCTGAGCAGGACCTCGGCAAACCCGGGCGTGCGCTGGATTGAGTAGTACATCCAGAGGCCCTCCCGACGGTCCCTGACCAGACCTGTTTTCCTGAGATAAGCCAGGTGACGGGACACCGTGGACTGAGGTAGTTGCAGTGTGGCCGTCAGATCGCAGACGCAGAGTTCCCCATTGGCAAGCAGTAACGCGAGAATGCGCAGACGTGTCTCGTCGGAGAGGGCCCTGAAGATTTTTGCAGGTTCATCGAACATGGCGCGAACTATATCCGGGCAGGCGAATATAGTCAATACCATCTTTGCTGGGAGTAGTGTCGCTTCGGGAAGACAGGGAGCAGGAATTCACGAGGGGGATGCCGAAACGGAATCCCCCTCTGGCAGGTGGTCCTCCAAGGGGAGGTTACCCAGTGTTGCAAGACAGCAGGAGAGCTAAGCGATCTCGATTACTTCGCCCATGTGGGAGGTGTCGTACCCTGCCAGGGCATTGAGTTCCTCGCGCAGCCTCGTGCCGTTCACCAAGTCCAAAAGCGGGCGCAAAAGCTCGCTCTCGAAGTAGACGCGGGGGATCACCAGGTCGTAGCGCTCCTTTTCCAGCGGGATGAAATCGAGCCCCAGGGCCTGGGCCGCGGAGGCGATCCCCAGGCCGCAGTCGGCGGCACCGGACTGTACCGCTACGGCCACCGCCATGTGGGTGAACTCCTCGCGCCGGTAGCCGCTGATCGTGCCGGCGGCGATCCCCTGTTTTTCCAGGTGGTAGTCGAGGAGCACCCTCGTTCCGGCACCGCGCTGGCGGTTCACGAACTGCACGTCCTCGCGGGGGAGATCGGCAAGGGTGCGTATCCCTTTCGGGTTCCCCTTGGCGACGATGAGCCCCTGCTCGCGGTGCACCAGGGTCATAAGGACCACCGGGATCCCCGGAAGATGCTGCTTCACGTAGGAGACGTTGTACTCGCCGGTTACCGGGTCGAGCAGGTGCGAGCCGGCGAGATGCGCGTCGCCGCGCCTGAGGGCCAAGAGGCCACCGAGGCTCCCGGCGTTCGCGCTGGTGAAGCGCCGCCCGCTGTCGGCCAGGTGCTGGGCCAAAAGATCGAGGCAAAGGTCGTGGCTCCCGATATGCACCACGGTCCGCTCGATGTCGGCAGGAGTTCGGTACAGCTCGATGGTTACCTCCTGGCCGGCCTCGACTCCCTCGGAGAAACGGGGGATGCGCACGATGCCGTCCGCGCGCACCAGCGAGGTGATGACGCCGGCCCCGCGCGACAGGGGTGCCGCGACGACGCGCTCCCCTACCCTTCCGGCGGTTACCCGCACCATCTCGTCCTCGCCGATGGGGGAGAGAAGTTTCCGGGTGATGCTCGCCTTGACCCGGGGTTTCTGGTTCGGCTGCTGGCCGCGCCAACGCGACAAAAGCGGCTCCACGAAGGTCTCGGAGGTGAGTGCGCAGGAAACCGGGTAGCCGGGGATACCGATGACCGGCTTGTTGGCGACCATCCCCAGGATCACCGGGTGCCCCGGCCGTACCGCCACGCCGTGCACCAAAAGCGTCCCCAGATCCTCGACGATGCTCGAGGTGAAGTCCTCGCTCCCCGCGGAGGAGCCGGCGTTCACCAGCACGAGGTCGTGCGTTTCGGCCGCAGTACGCACCTTTTCGCGGATCAGTTGGTAATCGTCGATGGTGATGGGGTAGCGGGTCGGCTCGCCCCCCCACTCGCGCACCTGCGCAGACAGGACCAGCGAGTTGTACTCGATGATGTCCCCCGGCTTCACCCCTTCGCGGGCGGCCTGTTCCACGGTGATGAGCTCGGTCCCGGTGGGGAGCACCGCCACCCGCGGCTTGCGCCTCACCTTGACGGTGGTGTGCCCGCTCCCCGCCAGCGCGCCGAGGTCCACCGGCTTCAAAAGGTGGTTCGCCGGCAGCACCAGTTCGGTCGCGACCATGTCCTCGCCCATCGGGCGGATCGCGGTCCAGGGCGCCACGGCGGCGTGGATCTCGATCGACTGGCTTCCATCTGCCTCCTCGATCCGCTGGGTGTGCTCGATCATGATGACGGCATCGGCCCAGGAAGGAATGGCGTCACCGGTGTCCACGTAGCTTGCCGGGCCGTTGGGTCCGACCGGGATTCGTTTGGGAGAGGTCTCGGCGGCGCCGATGGTCTCAACGGAACGCACCGCGAAGCCGTCCATGGCGCTTGCGTGGTAGCCGGGCGAGGAAAGTGCCGCCCAGACCGGCTGCGCGGTCACCCGTCCCAACGCTTCCTCGAGCGGCACGTCCTCGCCGGGGAGTTCACTCCACAGGCCGCCCCCCTCCAGTGCCGTAATGAAGCGGCGCCATGCCTCGTCGAGCGGGATGTTCTCCAGGTAGAAGTTCTTGCTCTTGCTCATATTCTCTTCAGGCTCCCTCGCTCTTTAAAATAATTCCACGACAACCGGTTCCCCCTGGTAGAGCCCGCTCGTGTCGAGGGGAACCCTTAAGAGGCCGTCCGATTTAACCAGGGTGTAGATGAGGTTGGACTTGCCGAAGACCGGCTCGGCCCAGAGCTCGCCGTCGCGATGCACCAGCCTTACCTGGACGTAGTCCTCGCGCCCCGGGACCGAGGCGACGTTGTGGGTGAGCCGGGCAGTGACACGCCGAAGCGCCGTGGGGTGACTCCGCCCCTGCAGACGCTCGATAAGCGGCACCAGGAAAAGCCCCGCCACCACCATCGCGCTCACCGGGTTGCCGGGAAGCCCCAGCACCGCCTTGCCGTCGCACACGCCGAGGATGGTCGGCTTTCCCGGCTTCACCGCGACGCCGTGCACCAGGACGCCAGGTTTTCCCAGCCGATTCAAAACCTCCGCCGACATGTCCCGGGTCGACACCGAGGACCCGGCCGAGAGCACCAGGACGTCGGCATCCTCGAGCGCCGCACGAGCCGCGGCGAGAAGAAGGTCGAAGTTGTCACCCACGACCCCGCAGGGTACGGCAATGCCGCCCGCCCTCTCCACGAGCCCCGCAATCGTATAGGTGTTGATGTCGCGGATCTGCCCCGGACCGGGAGTGAGTTCGGGAGCCACCACCTCGTCCCCGGTGGAGATGATCGCGACCCGCGGGCGGCGGGCCACCTGCACGGTGGTGATGCCGAGGGCCAAGAGCCCCCCCAGATCCTGAGGACGCAGGGTGTGTCCCGCCTCCAGGAGCGCCTCGCCTTCTTTGACGTCCTCGCCCACGGCCACCACGTTCTCGCCGGCGGCTACCGCACGCAAGACCTCGATGCCGCTATCCCCCAGTTTCTGGGTGCGCTCCACCATGACCACCGCGTCGGCTCCCGCGGGGAGCATCCCTCCGGTATAGACGACCGCGGCCTGTCCGGAACCGACCGTGAGCTCGCAGCCGCGTCCCATGGGTACCTCGCCGATCACCTCGAGATAGGCGGGGAGCATCTCGCCCGCGCCGAAGGTGTCTTCGGCACGCACGGCGTAACCGTCCATGGTGCTGCGGGGAAAGGCGGGAAGCGGGTGGGGGGCAAGCGGCCTTTCGCTGAGCGTGCGGTCCAGCGCGGCCGAGGTCGCAATCGCTTCACTGGCAACGGCAGCAGGTAATCTTTCGAATAACAGCGTGCGCGCTTGCTCGGGGGGCAGCACGGTGAACATCTCCGCCATCGTGACTCCTTGAGATGAGACTGAGGCCCGGAAATCGGGCTCGCCAGAGTATGCTACATTTGGCGCCAATTGTCAGTCGCAACTTTTCCGCGCCCCGCCCGACAACCGGGACGAGCGCAGGGAGCGTGCAGAATCCTGCACGCCGCAGCCGCCGGAACTCCTTCCGACGGGTCGGACCGCGCGGCTCCCGGGCCGGCCGGATCGCGCCCTTTCCTTGGCACGCTGGTTGTGCTATCTTCCCCGTGCGGCATGAAGGTGCCGATATCATTGCCAATCAAAGGAGACAGACGTGACCAAGGACAAGCTTTTCCTGCTCAAGCCGGACTTCATGGACGGAACCGAGGGACCGTTCTACTGCCCCGAATCCGCCCCCATCGAGGGACTGCTCAGCTACTACCCGAAACTGCGGGAAGAGCTGGAGGTCAGCTACCTCGACTTTCCCCGTCCGCGTCAGGCGATCAGCGCCGAGATAGGCGCCGAGAACCAGGGGATGCCCGTCCTGGTCCTGAAAACGGGCGGAAACCTTCCCGAAGGTGTCTTGGCCGGCGAGGCCTTGGGCAAGAAGTTCATCAGCGGCGACAAGGAGATCTGCAGGTACCTGAGCGAAGTCTACGGTATCGGCAGGGCTCACCCCTAGCGGCCCCGCACGGCAACGACCTCTGCCGCGCCGGGGTCCTGGCGGGTGGCAGTTTTGTTAAAGAGAATTGTGGAGCTTTGCAGGAGCGACTTGAGGTATGATCCTTGTTTGCGGTTTCTGCCGGAAGAACATCGGGAGGAACTAGCCGATGTACAGCACAAACAAGGAGAGAGTTGATGAAAAAGCAGAACCACACCTGCCTCGACTGCAGCTCTGCAGTGCACACCCAGAGCCTTTCGAGACAGAACCGCCACCTCACCATCAAGGACATCACCTTCACCTGCGGCGCACGTCTGCAGGAGATCAGCGACCGGGAAAGCAACACCGCCCAGGTCGTCTTCGAGGGATGCACCTGCTGATAGTATCTGGCAGCTGAAACGGAAAAGGGGGACCGCGCGTGAAGCACGGTCCCCCTTTTTTTCGGTTCTGACCACGTCAGTTTTTATTCCGAGAGCAGGAATTGCATGACGCCGAGGAGGTTGATCCTCCGGCGAAAGTAGAGATTTTTCTCTGATATGTCGTCTACTGATTGGCTCCGTTCGCTCAAAAGCCGGTACTGCTCGTACGCGGTGTCGAACGGATTGACTTTATGTTTCTTCACTTCTGTTACTACTCCCTCCTGGATGAATACCCGCCACCTCAGGTGGCGGCTGGCCGTCACCTGATGACGACTCTGACGGGCCGGGAATCATCATACTACATCCTTTTGAAAAGGTCGATGACAGTAAGGTGACTTTTGTGTCACGGTCTGTGCCAGTCACGCCCGCCCCGTTACCTGCGGGTCAGTCCAGCTTGCGCATCTTGACGGCGATGAGCACCGGCCGGTTCTGCCAACCGCGCGCGGTCTCGGGCGGGAGGTCGATGCGGTAGTCCTGGCGCACCCGCCCCGGATCGTAGGCGGTCGGCGCCCCCTCCACCAGCACCAGTTCCCCCATGTTCACGGCAAACCCGTCGGATTTCACCAGTACCGGGAGCGAGGCGGTCCCCGCGACGCCATCGGCAATGGAAAAGACCCCCGGCCCCGAGGTATTGGAAACGTAGCCGTAGACCCGGATGGTCTTGCCGTAGTAAGGGGTGCCGTCAGCCACCACTTTTCCCGCCATCACCGCATCCGGGGGGAGTCCGCGCGGCGGCCGGTTGCACCCCAGGAAGGTCCCTCCCAGGACAAGGGCGGTACAAAGGCCGGCGAACCAGGCCTTTTGCTGCCAGCTCCCCAGTTCCCATCGTGTCGGTTTCGCGAACATGAGTCACCCTCCGGAAAAGAAGAATTAGCTCTTTCCAATCCGAAGAGAGTACCAGCTTCTGCCTCTCGCTCAACAATGCTGCGGGATTTAATTGAACTGGAACCTCTCGGGGGGAGCCGGCTGCGGCAGGGTCGTGGTCTGAACGGTGCGGGGGGAGCGCTGCTCGAGTTCGCGCAGGGCAAAGTACTCCTGGGGGGTGTTGATGTTGCGAAACGAGAGGGCATCGGGGTCGAGCTCGGCTACCCGGGACGGCTCCAGGCGCACGACCCTCACCTCGGGGAAGAAGGAGACCACCCGGCGCCGGTTTTCCTTGAGCGCGGCCTCCATCGGCGCCAGACAGGCGGTGGAGTAGACGGCGTGCAGCGGTTCGAGCCCCTTTTCGGTCTCGGGGATGACGACCTCCGCCGTCTCGCGTCGCACGACCAGTTCGCGGATCAACCGGTCGTTGAGAAAGGGCATGTCGCAGGCGACGGCGAAGATATGCCGGGTCCGGGTCTCGACCAGGGCGGCGTGCAAGCCGGCGAGCACCCCGAGACCCGCATAGCGGTCGGCAACGACGCGCCCCTCCAGGAAAGCGTAGGTCTCCGGCTCGTTGGCGACGATGAGCACCTCGCAGAACAGGGAACTCAGCTGGCGGTGGATGATCTCGATGAAGCGGCCGTTGCGGATGGGGAGCAGCGCCTTGTTGCTCCCCATCCGGCTGGACTGGCCGCCGGCGAGTATCACCCCGGTCACTTCGGGAAAGGGTATCTGGTAGTGGTCGGTCATCGCGTCTCGGTGCAAAACGTTTCGGGGTTACGGGCGCTGGTAGCCGTGCTGCTGGGCCAGGAAGTCCAGATCCAGGGTCGCCAGGTCCTCGACCACCACGAGCTCGGGGTCGGTCGGGGTGAACGAGGTGATCACCTTGAGGTAGCTCTGGCAGCGGTCGCAGGCCTCGATGCGCCGGTGCTCGCTCCCTTCGGCGTGCAGGTACCTCAGGGTCGCGTGGTCCTCGTTGCCGCAGTGGTGGCACTTAAGGCGCGGGTGGTACCAGTCGGCGCCGCACTGGCCGCAGCGCAGGTGCTTCACCTGGTCGTTGTCCTGCAGCTCCCCAAGCGTGGCCGAGGCCCCGCAGACGTAGCAGGTTCCCTGCTGCCAGACGCCGACCCCCTCAAGAGGCGCCTGCCGGCGCACCTCGTGGAGAAAGGGCCTCAGGGCGTGCTGTGCCAGGGTCCAGAGGAGCTCCCAGTCGACGTCGCAGGCGGCGAACCTGGCGCCGAAACCGGTGCGGTCACCGCTCGCGGCCTGAACCAACAGGTCCCCAAGGTCCAGTTTCCCCGTCCTGAGCAGCTTGTGAATCGCCCGGGCGGCGCGTCGCAGCATGGCGAGGCTCGCCACCTCGTCCTCGCTCCAGTTCTCGGCGCTCCCTCCGAAGAGCCGCCACCTCGCTCCGGCATCGGGAAGCTCGGCCTCCCCCAGGGCGACCAGCATCTGCAGCATGAGCTCTGCCGCGGCGTCGACATCGACCTCGACGTCCGCAGCAGCCAGAAGCGGCTCCCCGCCAGCGAGCGCCCGGTGCAACTCGTCAGGTTCCAGTACGAGGGGCGCGGCACGCACCTCGGCCTGGCGCTGCAACGGAAGGATGGCCTCGTACAGCCGGGTGGTGACCCGCAACTCCGGCGCAGTCACTGCGATCTCGCGCAGGCGTTTCACCACCGGATCCAGGTTTTCGTTACCGTTTGAGCGCATGGTACCTCCCTAGAGCTGACCGGCTTGCAGCAGGCTGATCCTCAAGAGGAGCCCGCCGAGCAGGATGAACAGGTAGTGGGCGAGCACCGGGTTCGCCCCGAAGCGCTCGGCGCGCGAACGGATCTTGAACCAGAGCGGCACCACGATCCCGAAAACAACCGTGCCCATCCAGAACATGACGATGAAGGGGAGCGAGACCAGGGGCGCCGCGGTGCGTCCGGCCATCACGAGAAGTGCCGCCAGAAGCACCAACTCTGCCACCATCACCACCCGGTCGAAGGCCTCCAGGCGCTCGACCTCGCCACCGGAATTCCTCTTGCGCCAGATCAGGAACAGGGAGATGGCCGCGGCACCGGTGGAGGCGCCCGAGACGATGAAGAGCGCCCCCATGAGCGGCGAGGTGGCAGCCCAGAAGGGGCGCGCGGTGACGTTCAGCAGGACGCCCGTGTAACCGGCGATGAAGAAACCGGCCAGGGAGCCGATCACCGCGTAGAGCTTGCGCGGGATCCGGTTGTAGTACCGGGAAAAGAGCGGGAAGGAGATGATCTTGTCCGCCACCAGGTTGTCCAGGAACGAGAGCAGCGCGCAGACGCTGAAGACGAGGAGCACCCAGGAACCGACCGACATGGGAGACTGCAGGTTCAGGTAGGGGTAGCCCGCCTGGTTGTAGACGAACAGGTGCCAGAAGCGCTCGGGGCGCCCCAGGTCGGCAATGAGCGGAATGGGAACCAGGGTGAGCAGCGGGAAGGCGATGTAGCAGGCCGCCCGGCTCACCTCCCGTTCGCGCCCGCTGCCGAAGAGCTCCTCCATGGTGCCGATGAAGTAGGCGCCCGCCGAGGTGCCGGCGACGAAGAAGTAGATGGCGATGTAGTACCAGGCCCACTCGGGGGCTTGAATGATCTCAGGACTCATGGCGCCCCTCCTCGGAAGTTCCGTTCAGGCGTTCGCGGAAGCTGACCAGTGCCGCCGCCCCGATACCGAGCGCGGTCAGGATGGTAACCAGCGAGCAGAGCACCAGCCGGCGCTGCGGCACGATCGGGTGCTCGGGCTGGCCGTAGACCTTGGGGCCGTCCACGAAGAGGTAGAAGACGTTGAGCCCGTCCGCCTCGTCGTAGCCGTAGACCTGCGCCTTCTCCCCCTTGGACTTCAGCTGGGCCACCCGGGCGTCGGCCCGTTTTCTCAGGTCGGCCACCTCGCCGAAGCGGATCGACCCGGTCGGGCAGGCCTTGGCGCAGGCGGTCCCCAGGCCGTTGTGGATCCGGTCGTTGCACAGGGTGCACTTGCGCGCAGTGCCGGTCTCTTCGGAGAAGGAGATCACCCCGTAGGGGCAGGAGGGGATGCAGAACTTGCAGCCGATGCAGGTATCCTGCTGCACCACCACGTTCCCCAGGTCGGTGCGCTGGATCGCCTTGGTGGGGCAGGCGTTCAGGCAGCCGGCGTCCGTGCAGTGCTTGCAGGAGTCGCTGGAAAAGAGCCAGCGTTTCTGGGTCCGCGGCTCGTCGATCTGCTCGACGAAGCGGACGTGGCGCCAGTCGGTGGCGCTCAAGGAGCCGGTGTTGTCGTAGGAGTCGCCGGTGAAGTTGTGGGCGACCGGATAGGAGACCCCCGGCTTCCTGCCGAAGTGGGCGGGCTCGGCGGAGAGGCCGTTCCACTGCTTGCAGGCAACCTGGCAGGACTTGCAGCCGGTGCATATGGTGGTGTCGATGAACATTCCTTTCGGCATCAGATCCGCCCTCCTTTCCTGCCAGCCCTGATGTCGCAGGTGAACACCTTCCCTTCGTGGATGGAGACGTTGGGGTCGCCCACCATGGCGACCAGGTCGTTGGCGACGTCGCCGGCCGCGTTCCCCTGCCACCCCCAATGCCAGGGGATGCCGATCTCGTGGACCTTCTTGCCGTCGATGGTGAAGGGCTTCATCCTGCGGGTCACCAGCGCCCGGGCCTGGATCTCACCCCGCGCGGTGTGGATGGTGACGTACTCGGCGTTCTTGATCCCCTTCTCTTGGGCGAGTTCCGGGGAGATCTCGCAGAAGAGCTCCGGCATCAGCTCGGCGAGCCAGGGGAGCCAGCGGCTCATGGTGCCGCTTAAGTGGTGCTCGGTGAGCCGGTAGGTGGAGACCACGATGGGGAACTTGGGATCGGCGACGGCGTGGTAGCTGTTGCCGTTCACCTGCCAGACCTTGGCAACCGGGTTCACCTGCTGCTGGTAGACCAGGTTCTTGACCGGCGACTCGTAGGGCTCGTAGTGGGTCGGGAGCGGGCCGTCCACGAGGCCCGCCGGCACGAAGAGCCAGGCCTTGCCGTCGGGGCGCATGATGAAGGCGTCGTTGCCCGAGAGCCAGTCGAAGCCAAGCGCGGCATCCTTGCCGATAAAGCCGGGCGCCTTGGTGGGCTGGAAGTCGATCCCCTCGCCCGAGGGGGCGACCCACTTCCCTTTTACCGGGTTGCCCGCCGGGTCCTTGGTGCCCGAGTCGGCAGCCGGATCCCAGTAGATGAGTTTCTTCGCCTCGGACCAGGGGTTACCCTGGCTGTCGGCAGAGGCGCGGTTGTACATGATGTGGCGGTTGGCCGGCCAGGCGAAGCCCCAGTTGGGCGAGATCCAGTCGTCGGGCTTGCGGCGCGCCGCGTTGTTCTTCCCTTCCTCGGGGACCACGCCGGTGTAGATCCAGGCGCCACAGATGGTCGAGCCGTCCTCCTTCAGGTTCGCGAAGGTGGCCAGCGGTTTCTGGTCCGCCACGGTGTAGCCGTTGATCTCCTTGAGGAGCTTGTAGGCCGAGGGCTCGTCCTTGATGCGCCAGGGGGCCACCTCTTTTGGCTCCGGATCGTAGTCCCAGGCGAGGTTCTTGATCCCCCAGTCGAGTTCCAGCGGCGAATCGCGGTACATCTCCTTCAACAGTTTCCCCAGCCGGTAGGTGAACCAGCTGTCGCTCCTCGCATCGCCGGGGGGGTCGGCCGCCTTGTCGTGCTGCTGCAAGAGCCGTTGCGTGTTGGTGAAGGACCCCTCCATCTCGGCGACCGCTGCCGCGGGGAGGAAGAAGACCTCGGTCTTGATGTCGGCGGGCTTCAGCTCGCCGGAGAGCACCTCGGGGGAGTTGCGCCAAAAGGCCGCGGTCTCGGTCTCGAAGTAGTCGCGCACCACCATCCAGTCCAGCTTGGCCAGGGCCTTACGCTGCAGGCGCGCGTTCTGCCCCCCCACCGCCGGGTTCTGCCCCATGACGAAGAAGCCCTTGATCTTGCCGGCGGCCATGTCGAGCATCATCGGCATGTGCGAATGGTCGCCGGTGATCCTCGGGTGGTAGTTGTAGCCGTAGTCGTTCTCGGCCGTGGCCGCGGCACCGTACTGCGCCTTGAAGTAGGAGACCGCGAACTTGGGATAGTTTCCCCAGTAGCTGGTGGCGACGGGCCCCGCCTCGGTGAGGATGAAATCCTTCAGGGTCTCGTGGTTCTTGCGGCCGTCCGGCATGTTCAGGTAGGCCGGCAGCGAGTGGTAGAGCGTCGCGATGTCGGTCGAGCCCTGGATGGTGGCGTGGCCGCGCAGGGCGAGTACGCCCCCTCCCGGGCGCCCGATGTTGCCCAGAAGCGCCTGCAGCATGGCCGCGGCCCGGATGATCTGCACCCCGACGGTGTGCTGGGTCCACCCCACGGCGTAGGTGATGTTGGAGGTCCTGTCGCGCCCGGAGTTGTTGAGCAGGGTGTCGGCTACCTTGAGGAACTGCTCCGGGGTGCAGCCGCAGACCCGGCCCACCAGGTCCGGCGTGTAGCGCGCGAAGTGCCTCTTGATGATCTGGAAGACGCACTGGGGGTCCTGCAGCGAGGGGTCGGTCTTGGGGCGCCCCGGCACCTGCTGCAGCAACAGGTCGCTGAAGGGGCCGAGCCCCCCCTTCCCTTTCGCGGGGGCCGCGTTTCTCTGGTAGGACCAGCTGGCGTTCGCGTAGGACTTGCCGTTGGGGGCGAGCCCCGAGAAGACGCCGTTCAGCTCCTCGGTGTCCTTGAACTCGGGGTTCACCAGGGTGGCGGCGTTGGTGTAGTTCACCACGTACTCGCGGAAGAAGGGGTCCTCGTTCCAGCGCTTCGAGTTGATGACGTGGTTTATGATGGCACCGAGGAAGACGATGTCGCTGCCGGCGCGGATCGGCACGTGCACATCGCAGGCGGCCGAGGTGCGGGTGAAGCGGGGATCGACGTGCATGAGCACCGCGTCATGGTCGGTCCTCGCCTTCAGGGGCCAGCGGAAGGCGACCGGGTGGCACTCGGCCATGTTGGAGCCCATGATGAGTACGGCGTTGGATTTCTCGAGGTCGCGCGGGAAGGTGGTGGAGCCGCCGCGGCCGAACGTGGTCCCCAGACCGGGGACCGTCGAGGAGTGTCAAATTCGGGCCTGGTTTTCCAGGTAGACCACCCCCAGGCCGTGCATCAGTTTCTGGTGCAGGTAGTTCCACTCGTTATCCATGGTGGCGCCACCCAAGGAGGCGAGGGCGTAGGTGTTCATCACCCGCTTCTTGACGGTGCCACCCTTGCCGTCCGGCAGATCCTGGAACTCGTTGAAGTTGGCGTCGCGGGTCTTCCGGGTCAGCTCGGCGATGCGGTGCATGGCCCAGTCGAGCGGCTTTTCCTCCCAGCGGTCGCTGCCGGGGGCGCGGTACTTGACCGTGGTCCAGCGCTCTTCGTTCTTGACGAGCTGAAAGGTGGCGGACCCCTTCGGGCAGAGGGTGCCCTGGTTGATCGGGGAGTCCGGGTTCCCCTGGATGTCCACGATCTCCCCGGCATCGCTCACCGTGACGATCTGGCCGCAGCCGACCGCGCAGTAGGGGCAGATGCTCGGCACCTGTTTGCCCTTCTTGATCGGGACCTTGTTGGCCTTGGCCGCGGCGGCGGCCGTGTTCACTCCCAAAAGGCCGAGTTCGGCAGCGACGCCGCCTCCTACCACTCCGGAGGTGACCTTGAGAAATTTGCGACGGCTAAGTTTCATGTACAAAACCTCCCACTGTTCCCACGAGTTTATGTCACACGCTGCAGCCTCAACTTATGAAGAAGAACTGCTAACTATCTGATACGGTACTGGTTCGCAGCCTCCGTAATTCAAGCAGAACTTTGCCCCCTGTCAATTGGGAAGCACTCATTTTACTGTCAGTTCCAGAAGACGATCATCTGTCACAGATGAAAGGTTGTCATAGTCCTGCAACAAAGCAATGCCGAGGCTGAGTCATTAACCACCCCCCTCTAATCTCACTGTTACAGTAGCTACCCACCCATTCAGTTAACCACCAGCGGAATTCGTACTACCAGAACTGGTATCGACCGAGAGAGTGAAAGCTTTAGTAAGGAGTTTGTCGGTGGGGGTGCCCTGCGCGTGGTTTTTTGCGGCAGCAGGTGCAGAGGGGTAGTCACGGTTCCGGGAAAGTGAAAACTTCGTGGAGAAGAGTTTTCTTAGAATATTTTTATGTCATAGTTATCAGCGTTGCCCGGAGGACGGAGCCCATGAGGAGACACCAGATAAAAACCAAAGTTGGGCTCTCGGTCTCCCTGCTCATGGTCGGGATCATCTTCCTGTTCTCGAGCGTCATCAACGACCACTTCGAATCCCAGCTGAAGCAGCTCATCTCCAAGCAGCAGTTCTCCATGGTCACCGAGATCTGCGACAGCATCGACGCGGACCTGCAGGATGCCCAGCAGGCGCTCATGGCGGAAGCCCCGCTCTTTCTGTCCATCGACCCCAGGCGGCCCGAGGAGGCCCAGCGTCTTTTGGACAGCCGGCCGGCCCTGCACACCATCTTCGACAACGCCCTCTTTCTCTTCTCCGCGGAGGGGAAGATCATCGTGGAATCCCCCTATATCAAAGGGCGCCGGGGACGCGACATCGCCTTTCGCGAGTACTACAAGAAGACCGTGGCGACCATGAGGCCGCAGATCTCCGACCCCTACGTGTCCACCCACACCCCCGGCAAACCGGCAGTCATCCTGACCGTGCCCCTCATCAACTCGCAGGGGAGACTGCTGGCGATCCTGGCCGGCAGCCTCGACCTGACCCGGGACAACTTCCTGGGAAAGCTCTCCCGGGTCAAGATCGGCGACACCGGGTACCTCTACCTCTACAACTCTTCCCGCACGCTCATCATGCACCCGGATCCGGCCCGCATCATGAAGCAGGACCTGAAACCGGGGGTCAACCGCGCCTTCGACAAGGGGATCGCCGGCTTCGAGGGGACCGAGGAGTCGCTGAACTCGAAAGGGATCAGCTCGCTCACCACGGTACGCCACCTGAAGAAAACCGACTGGATCCTGGCGGCCAACTTCCCCATCAAGGAAGCCTACGCACCGATCACCAAGGCGAAGCAGTACGCGAACATCGCGGCGCTCTCGGGAGCGGGGGTCTCGGTCGTCATCGTCTGGCTGCTCATGCACTACCAGATGGCACCGCTCTCCCGGTTCACCGAGCGGATCCGCACCCTGTCCATGCGCGACGGGGTCCCCGAGCAGGTCCCCCCCTCGACCTCGGCGGAGATCGCCGATCTCGGCACGGCCTTCAACGAGATGGTGCTGCGCCTGGCGACCGAGCACCTGGCGCTGCAGGAGGCGATCACCAGCCTGGAAAACGAGAAGGCCAAGACCCAGGCGATCATCGCCGCCATGGGGGTCGGGCTCACCATCATGAACACCCAATTCCGGGTCACCTACCAAAACCAGCAGGGTATCGCCCTCATGGGGAACCACGTGGGGAAGCTCTGCTACCAGGCCTTCGAGCACCACAACAGCGTCTGCCCCGGCTGTCCGATGGCGCTCGCCTTCCAGGACGGCCTGATCCACTCCTCGGTGCGCAGCGTGAGCCCCTTCGGGCAGCAGATCTTCACCGAGGTGACCGCCTCGCCGCTAAGAAACGCGAGCGGCCAGATCATCGCCGGGATCGAGGTGGTGCGGGACATCACCGAGAAGCGGCGCATGGAGGAGACCATCGAGCACCTGGCCTTCCACGACACCCTGACCGGTCTCCCGAACCGGCACCTGTTCCACGACCACTTACGGCAGGCCATCGCGTTCGCCGCGCGCAACAACCAGCTCCTCGCGGTGATGTTCATCGACCTGGACTGTTTCAAGTCGGTCAACGACGAGTTCGGCCACGCCATCGGCGACCAGCTCTTGCAGGGGGTGGCCAAGAGGCTCAAGGCCTGCTGCTGCCGCTCGGGCGACACCATCGCCCGCTACGGCGGTGACGAGTTCCTGGTGATCCTGTCCGACCTGCAAAACAGCGACAACGCGGCCGTGGTGGCGCGGCACGTGGTGGACGAGCTGTCGCGGGCCTTCGTTCTGTCGGAGCAGCAGGTTCAGTCGAGCGTGAGCATCGGCATCAGCCTCTACCCGCAGGACGGCCAGGACGGCGAGACCCTGGTACGTAACGCGGACCTCGCCATGTACCAGGCCAAGGAGCGCGGCCGCAACGACTTCTGCTTCCACCAACCCTCGGCCGAGGAGAGCGCCGCCGAGCGCCCCGCGGAGAGTTCGGTGCTCCCCGCGCTTCCCGTAGATCTCGGCCGCTGCCTCACCCACCCCCCCACGGCGGAGCGCCCGGGGAGCGAGCGCGGCTGCAGCTAAAGAGCGCCTCGGGCTGCGTCCCGCCCCCTCCGTAGCGCGCCCCCCTCCCCTCGATTCTGACGTCCAGGTCGGCGGGAAAATTTCTCTCGCCGCTGGAAAAGAACTATCATTAGCATATACTTAGGTACGTCGTGCGCCGATCCCTGCCGTTCCTGCCACTACCTCACATCATTTCAAAGCCTTAGCCTGCAGACAGCGAGTTGCCGCCATGACCCTGAACAGCGATCAGCAGAGCCAGGAACCGGCCTACGACGAGCAGCAGCGCATCGTCGGCGTGCTGCAGCAGTTGCAGGCCGAACAGCCCGAGGCAAGCCTCACCCTGATCAACATCTACAAGGAACTCCCCATCACCCACCCCGCCAGCATCTGCGAGATCCGGGGTCACCACGTCGAGCTCAGCACGAGTAACTTGCAGCTCGCGGCCATCGCCCAGTGCAACGAGGTCTTCATCCGGGCTCCCTACCTGGAAAAGGCCGTGCACGGCAGGCTGGAAAGCATCGACATCCGGCGCAACCTGGTCCGGCTCTGGGATTTCTCCAGTGTCGAACTGGAGGCGGAAAACCGCCAGACCGTCCGGGTGCGTCTGCACAAGCCGATCGGCGTGATCCTGCACTGCGGCACGGACCGGATTTCCGGAGCGGTGCAGGACATCTCGCTGGGTGGCTGCTGCATCAACACCCTGGTGCGCGTCAGCATCGAGCAGGCGAGGGAGCTGCGGGTCGAGCTGAAGATCATCGACAAGGCGACTGGACTCCCCAACTGCACGCGCATCCCCTGCACCCTGGTACACTGTTCCGGCGACGCGGCCCCCTTTCGCTGCGCCTTCCGGTTCCAGCACGACCAGCAGACCGAGCAGCTTCTGGCGGGCCTGGTCAACCAGCGTCAGCTGGAGATCCTCAAGGAGCTCCGGGACACTCTCTGATGCACGAGCGTAGTACCATCTGCCGAAATCACCCATCCTCGTGCCACTTGCTTCGGCACCTTTCCTTTGGCTGTAAAATATGGCACCTGAGACCCAGGCGGCACGCCACTGTCACCAGGCTTTGGCCTGTGTTGTAGCGTAGTCATTTTTTGCAGCGAAAAATCCGTCGATGTGGTAGCCTTGACCCCGCTTTTGAGCATTCGGAGGAACCATTCAGAGCATGGAGCAGGCAAACATAGAGAAAATCCTCCAAGCCGTAAGCAACGGCACCCTCGAAGTGAGCCAAGCGCTGGAGACGCTGAAACATCTCCCGTTCGAGGACCTTGGGTGCGCCACCGTGGACCACCACCGGGCGCTGCGCCAGGGGTTTCCCGAGGTAATCTACGGCCAGAGCAAGACGGTGGCCCAGATGCAGGCCATCATGACGGCGCTTATCAACAAGGGATCCAACGTGCTGGCGACCCGGGTCTACGGGGCCAAGGCGCGCAAACTGAAGGAGCTCTTCCCCGAAGCGCAGTACCACCCCGAGGCGCGAGCCCTCAGCATCGAGAAAAACCCCATCGTAAACCGCGGGCGGGGCAAGATCCTGGTGGTCTGCGCCGGTACCTCGGACATCCCGGTGGCGGCCGAGGCGGTCCTCACCGCGCGGCTCATGGGGAACGAGGTCGAGCAGCTCTTCGACGTGGGTGTGGCCGGGCTGCACCGCCTCTTGTCGCGCCGGCACCTTTTGAGCGAGGCCTCGGTGGTCATCGTGGTAGCCGGCATGGAGGGGGCGCTCCCCTCGGTGGTCGGCGGACTGGTGGACAAGCCGGTGATCGCGGTGCCGACCTCGATCGGTTACGGCGCGGCCTTCAACGGCGTCGCGGCGCTCCTGGGGATGCTGAACTCCTGCGCGGCCGGGGTCACCGTGGTGAATATCGATAACGGTTTCGGCGCGGCCTACGCGGCCAGCCTGATCAACAGGGACAGGGCATGAAGGTCATCTATTTCGACTGCTTCGCCGGGATCGCGGGCGACATGACGGTGGCGGCGCTCCTGGAACTGGGGCTGCCGCTCGCGGTGTTGCGCGAGGAACTGGCGAAGCTCCCCTTCACCGGATACACCCTGGAGAGCGTCCCGGCCGAGCGTCACGGGGTTTCCGGCACCGGCTTCAGGGTGCGGCTCGCCGAGGAAGACCAGCCGCACCGCCACTACAGCGCCATCGCACGGATGATCGAAGAGGCGCCGCTCAAGCCCGGGGCGAAGGCACTCGCCCAGAAGATCTTCCGCCGGCTGGCCGAGGCCGAATCCCAGGTGCACGGCGTCCCGCTCGAGCGGGTGCATTTCCACGAGGTGGGGGCGGTGGATTCCATCGTCGACATCGTGGGGACCGCCATCGGCCTCGATTACCTGGGGGTGGAGAAGGTCTACTCCTCGGGGCTCCCCTTCGGGCGCGGCTTCGTCTGGACCGCGCACGGCCGGCTGCCGGTACCGGCTCCCGCCACCGCACTCCTCATGAAGGGTATTCCGCTCACCGCCGACGTCGGCGAGGGTGAAAGGGTGACACCGACCGGCGCCGCCATCGTCGCGGCACTCGCCGAGAGCTTCGGCCCCCCCCCGGCCATGACCGTCGAGCGACTGGGCTACGGCGCCGGCGAGAAGGAGTTCGCCGAGCTCCCCAACCTGCTCCGCCTGGTTTTGGGCGACCTGGAGGAGACCACCCGTGCCGGTGAGGTGCTGGTCCTCGAGACCCAGGTAGACGACATGACCCCGGAGCTCCTCGGTTTTCTCATGGAAAGGCTCCTGGAGGCCGGCGCTCTCGACGTGAGCTTCACCGCGCTGCAGATGAAGAAGAACCGCCCCGGCACCCTGGTGAGCGTGCTCGCGAACCCCGGCGACCTGGAGCGCCTCTCCGGCCTCATCCTCGCCGAGTCGAGCGCCATCGGGCTGCGCTACTACCCGGTCCAGCGGATCACCCTCGAGCGCCGCGTCGAGGAGCGGGAGACCTCGCTGGGGAAGCTCAAGGTGAAGCTTCTGGGTAACGGACGCATCACCCCGGAGTTCGAAGAGTGCCGCCGCATCGCGCTCGAGAAGGGGCTGCCGCTCATCGAGGTGTACCGCACCGTGGAGAGGGAGACCTGGCAGGGATGAGGCGCTTCGTGATCCTTTCCACAACCTGGTTCGGTACCGGTTTCTCCCCGTTCGCCTCCGGCACCGTCGGCACGCTCGGCGCGATCCCCTTTTACCTCGCGCTCTCCCGGCTCTCCCTGCCGCTCTACCTCCTCACCACGCTCGCCTTCACCCTGTTTTCCTGCTGGGCCGCCGGTCTCGCCGAGGAGGTCTTCCACGAGAAGGACTCCGGGAAGATCGTCATCGACGAGGTCGCCGGCTACCTGGTGACCATGACGGCCGCCCCCGCGACCTGGCAGGCGGTCCTGGCCGGCTTTTTCCTGTTCCGCCTCTTCGACATCGTGAAGCCGCAGCCGGCGCGCTGGTTCGACCGCTCCCTGAAAAACGGCTTCGGCGTGGTGCTGGACGACATCGTGGCCGGGATCTACGCCTGCCTGAGCCTGCACCTGGTGCTGAGGTTCTTATGAAGGTAGCCACCCTTTCCATCGGCGACGAGCTGATCTGCGGCGAGGTGACCGACACCAACCAGAGCTACCTCGCCACCCGGCTCTTCGACCTGGGGCTGCGCACCGAGCGCCACCTGATGGTCGGCGACGACGAGGAGGCCATCGTGGCAGCACTCGGCGAACTCGGTGCCGTGTACGACGTGGTGCTGGCGACCGGCGGCCTGGGACCGACCCCGGACGACCTGACCTCGGCCGCCGCGGCACGCGCCGCCGGGGTTCCGCTCATCCACTCCCCCGAGGCCCAGGCGCACCTGGCCGAATTCGCCAAACGCCTGAACCGTGAGCTGCACCCCTTGAACGACCGCCAGGCCCAGCTTCCCGAAGGGTGTGGCCTGATCCCGAACCCCAACGGCACCGCCACCGGCTTTCGGGTGAGCATCGGCCGGGCTGACTGCTACTTCATGCCCGGCGTCCCCTTCGAGATGAAGCCGATGGTGGAGCAGACCGTGCTCCCGGCGCTCCTCGAGGCGAGCGGCGTCACCCCCGCGCTGCGCAGCACCCTGAAGATCTTCGGCCTCCCCGAGGCGGTTGCCGCGGCGGAACTCCAGGGGGTGCTCCCCGCGGGGTCCCCGGTGCAGCTCGCCTACTGCGTCAAGTTCCCGGAGATCCACCTGATCCTGCGCACCCCCGGTGCCTACCCGGCCGAGCACCAGGCGGCGCTCGAGGCGCTGCGCGGGCGGATGGCGCACCACCTCTTCGCCGAAGACCAGGCAACGCTCGACTCGGTGCTCGCGGAGCTCTTCACAACGAGCGGGGCGACGCTCGCGCTGGCCGAGTCCTGCACCGGCGGGATGATCGCCGAGCGGATCACCCGGACCGCAGGGAGTTCCGCCTGGTTTAAGGAAGGGGCGGTCAGCTATTCGAACGAGGCGAAGAGCCGCCTGCTCGGCGTGGCGCCGGAGCTCATCGCCGCACACGGCGCGGTGAGCGAGGAGGTGGCGCTTGCCATGGCAGAAGGGGCCCGGGCGGCAAGCGGCGCCGCTATCGCCATCTCGGTCACCGGCATCGCCGGCCCCGAGGGGGGGAGCGCGGAGAAACCGGTAGGAACGGTGTACATCGCGCTGGCCGACGCGGCAGGCTGCCGCGCCAAGCGGCACCAGTTCCCCGGCGACCGGGAGCGGGTCCGCTCGATCACCTGCTTCACCGCGCTCAACTGGCTGCGCCGGCGCCTGAGCACCGGGAACTAGGCCAGAAGACTCACGGGTACCACCGGGGGGAGCCCCGGATCTCATAACGGATCTCGCTGTCACAGGTAGCTGCCTTGAACATTGCGACCCTCATCCTCTTTATCGTGGCCGACCTGCTGCTTCTGGTGGCGGAACGGCTCACCCCCCTGCCCGGCTGGGTGCACCTGGCCGCCATCGTCCTGTTGGCCCAGGCGATCCTCATGCTCTGGACCGCCTTCAGGCGCCGCGAGGAGCGCCTGAGTTCCGGCCTGCGCAACGAGATAAGCGGCATGCAGCAGCAGCTCTCCAGGACCGCCCGCCGCTACAAAAGCCTCCTCGAAGGTGCCGGCAACGCCATCTTCGTCCTCGACGCCGAAACCGCCCGCCTCCAGGAGGTAAACCGCAAGGGGGTGGAACTCTTCGGCTACTCCAAGCCCGAGTTCCCCGGGATGTGGGGGCGCGACCTGGTGCATCCCTGCGACCAGGAGCGTTTCCGCGCCCTCATAAACCGCCTGAACCGCCACGGCAGGGCCACCGAGTCCGACGGGCTCACCTTCCAGAAAAAGGACGGCTCCGTCTTCCTGGGCGAGATCGACGCCCGGGTCATCGACCTGGGGACCGAGCAGCTGGTGCACTGCATCGTGCGCGACATCACCGAGAAGGTGCGCACCGAGCAGGAGATCTGGCAGCGCAACCGCGAGCTTTCCATCCTGAACAACGTGCTGGTCGGGATGAACCAGGGGCCCCGGATCGAAGAGGTGCTCCAGGTGGCCCTGACCGAGACCCTGGAACTGCTCAAGGCCGGCGGCGGTGCCCTCTACCTCTTGCAGGACGAGGGAGCCGCGCCCAAGCTGGTGGCCGCGCAGATGCTGGCGCCCCAGGTGCAGGGGGAGATCCTCGCCGAGCTTGCCGCCACCCCGCCGGCAGCAGCGGGCGTGCGCATTCTCGACCCGCAGGCGCCGCTGGCGCAGGCCGCGGCCGGCGAGGGGTGGCAGGCGGTGACCGTGGTGCCGCTTTTGGCGCAGAACCAGCCGATCGGCGTCATGCACCTTTTCCACGCCGAGCACCGCGACTACACGAGCGAAGAGCTCCGCTTCCTGGGGAGCGTGGGAACCCAGCTGGGGAGCGTCATCGGCCAGCACCGGCTCTTCGAGGAGCTCAACTGGAAAAGCGCCGAGCTCTTGCGCTCCTACCACCTTCTGGAGCGCAGCAGCCACAACCTGGGGCTTTCCGAGACCAAGCTGAAGCAGAACCTCGCCCTGGTGGAGCAGGCGAACATCGAATTAAGCCGCATGGACCGGATGAAGAACCAGTTCCTGGGGATGGTTTCCCACGAGTTCAACACCCCCTTGACCAGCATCATCTCGGGTGCCGAGCACCTGTTGCAGCAGGAGCTTGGTGCGGAGAGCGACCAGGTCCTGGGGATGGTGCGCGACGGCGGGCTGCGCCTCAAGGAGCTGGTAGCCGACCTCTTGAAGCTGGTGAAACTGGAGGCGCGCGGCGACGAACTGGCGACCAGTGCCCTGCACCTCGACGATTCGCTCGCGGAGCTCAAGGCCCAGTTGCAGCCCTTGTTGCTGGAGAAGCGGCAGACCCTGAAGCTCACCGCGCTGGACCGGCTCCCCTACTTCGACGGCGACTGGAAGTACCTGGAGCGTGTCTTCAGCGAGCTCCTTTTGAACGCCATGCGCTTCAGCCCCGAGGGGAGCGAGATCGAGGTGACCGGGCGGGTGGTGGAAAGCGACGTGCTGAAGGCGCGCAGCGCCACCCTGGAGCGCTTCAACAGCGACTTCTTGCAGCGCTGCGGCGACCGCTGCTACCTCGAGGTCGAGGTGCGCGATCAGGGGATCGGCGTGCCGGCCGAAGACCAGCAGCGCATCTTCGAGATCTTCTACGAGGTAGGCGACATCCGACACCACTCGAGCGGCCAGGGGCGCTTCGTGGGGAAGGGGGCGGGGCTGGGGCTTGCCATCGTCAAGGGGATGGTGGAGGCGCACGGCGGCATGGTCTGGGTGGAAAGCGGCCAGGGGAGCTCCTTTTTCGTGGTGCTGCCGCTCGAGCAGGAGGCCATTCAGCCGGCACTGTTTTAGCTGCACCGACCGCTCCGTTCAGTCAGATCCGCCGGAGCGCTCCGCTGAAAGAAAATTCAGACGAAACTTGAAACACCCCAGCATTTCGTGCTACTTTTGGCAGAATTTTTACCCGCGACCCAACCACCAACGACGCCCCCGAACGGGGCGACAGGAGATACTGCATGCTTGACCGCGAAAAAGCGATAGACCTGGCGCTGAGCCAGATTGAGAAACAGTTCGGCAAGGGTGCCATCATGCGCCTGGGCAACGACGAGCCGCTGCCGGACGTGGCGGCCATCCCGACCGGCGCCATCTCGCTCGACATGGCCCTGGGGGTGGGCGGCGTACCGCGCGGCCGCGTCATCGAGATCTTCGGACCGGAATCCTCCGGCAAGACCACCCTCGCCCTGCACGTGATCGCCGAGGCCCAGAAGCTTGGGGGGATCGCGGCCTTCGTGGACGCCGAGCACGCCCTCGACATCGGCTACGCCCGTAAACTCGGGGTGCGCACCGACGACCTCCTGGTCTCCCAGCCGGACACCGGCGAGCAGGCCCTGGAGATCGCCGAGACCCTGGTGAGAAGCGGCGCCATCGACGTCCTGGTCGTCGACTCCGTTGCCGCCCTGGTCCCCAAGGCGGAGATCGAGGGGGACATGGGCGACTCGCACATGGGCCTGCAGGCGCGCCTCATGTCCCAGGCGCTCAGGAAGCTCACCGGCATCATCTCCAAGAGCAACTGCTGCGTCATCTTCATCAACCAGATCCGCATGAAGATCGGCGTCATGTTCGGCAACCCGGAGACCACCACCGGCGGCAACGCGCTCAAGTTCTACGCCTCGGTGCGCATGGACATCCGCAAGATCGCCGCCTTGAAGCAGGGTAACGACATGATCGGCTCGCGCACCCGCGTGAAGGTCGTGAAGAACAAGGTGGCCCCCCCCTTCAAGGAAGTCGAGTTCGACATCCTCTACGGCGAAGGGATCTCCAAGGAGGGCGACGTGCTCGACCTGGCGGTCGAGAAGAACATCGTCGACAAGAGCGGCGCCTGGTTCTCCTATGGCAAGGAGCGCATCGGCCAGGGGCGCGAGAACTCCCGCATTTTCCTCAAGGAGCACCCGGAGATCCTGGAAGAGATCCGCGCCAAGCTCCTCGCCCCGGAGACCGCACAGCCCGCGGCATAAGGTAAACCACCATGGAACTCAACGAGATCCTCACCATAGCCATGAAAGCGAAGGGGTCGGACGTCCACCTGAAGGCGGGCGTCCCTCCCATCGTCCGCATCGACGGCAGGCTGCGCGCCATCCCCAACGCGGAGCGCCTCTCCGCCGATGCAGTGCGCACCATGGCCTTCGGCATCATGAACGATCGCCAGAAGCGGATCTTCGAGGAGTCCTACGAGGTGGACCTCTCCTACGGCGTCCCCGGCCTGGGTCGCTTCAGGGTTAACGCCTTCGCCCAGCGCGGCACCGTCGCCCTGGTGCTGCGCGCCATCCCGATCGCCATCCCGAGCCTGGAGGCCTTGAACCTCCCGCCGGTGCTCACCAAGCTGGCCCAGGAACAGCGCGGCCTGATCCTGGTCACCGGCACCACCGGCAGCGGCAAGTCGACGACGCTCGCCTCGATGATCGACTACATCAACGAGAACCGGACCTGCAACATCATCACAATCGAGGACCCGGTCGAGTACCTGCACAAGGACAAGAAGAGCCTGATCAGCCAGCGCGAGGTGGGGTTCGACACGCTCACCTTCGGCAAGGCGCTCACCTCGGCCTTAAGGCAGGACCCCGACGTCATCCTGGTGGGGGAGATGCGCGACTACGAGACCATCGAGACCGCGCTCACCGCCGCCGAGACGGGCCACCTGGTGCTCTCCACGCTGCACACCCTGGACGCGGCAGAGACCATCAACCGCGTCATTTCGGTGTTCCCCCCCTACCACCAGCGCCAGGTGCGCATGCAGCTCTCGGGGATCCTGAAGGGGGTCATCTCCCAGCGCCTGGTGCCGCGCGCCGACGGCAAGGGGCGTGTTCCCGCCGTCGAGGTGATGATCGGCACCGCGCGCATCAGGGACTGCATCGACGACAAGGAAAAGACCAAGCAGATCCCGGAGGCGATCGCCCAGGGGTACACGAGCTACGGCATGCAGACCTTCGACCAGTCGCTCATGGGGCTTCTGACCAAGGGGCTCATCACCTACGAGGAGGCGCTCAGGCAGTCCTCGAACCCGGACGACTTCGCGCTCAAGATTTCCGGCATCTCCTCCACCTCGGACTCCAACTGGGACAACTTCGCCGAGGCGGAACCCGCCGCGGCAGACGGCGAACTGATCATCGAGAAGTTCTAGGTGGCTACCAGCACCCCGATGGAGAGCGCCCTGCGCGTGCTCACCCTGCGTGACCACTCGGAAGCGGAGCTGAGAAGAAAGCTCAAGGAGAAGGGGTTCAGCGAAGGGGTCGAGGAGACCGTGGTACGGCTTAAGGAGCTGGGCTACCTGGATGACGCCCGCTTCGCGCGCAGCTATGCGACGAGCGCCTTGAGAAACGGCCGGGGCTACGGCAGCCGGATCAAGCAGGAACTGGCGCGCCGCGGCGTGGCCGAGGCGATCATCCGGGAGACCCTGGCCGAGCTCGACCAGGAGTTCGACGAGGGCGAGCTCTTGCGGGAGACCATCGAGCGGCGCTTCGCGAGCTTCGACGTGAAGAGCGCGCCGGACAAGGAAAAACGCAAGGTGGTGGGGTATTTGAGCCGCAAAGGCTTCAGCCTGCGCGCCATCTTCGCGGCACTGAATTATCAATCCATCGACTAGAGGTTAGCTTATGACAGGCAAAGAGATCCGGGCGCAGTTCTTCAGTTTTTTCCAGTCCAAGGGGCACACCCTCGTGGAGAGCTCGAACCTGATCCCCAAGAACGATCCCACCCTCCTTTTCACCAACGCCGGGATGAACCAGTTCAAGGACGTTTTCCTGGGACTCGAGAAGCGCGACTACGTCCGCGCGGTCACCTCGCAGAAGTGCGTACGCGCCGGCGGCAAGCACAACGACCTGGAGAACGTCGGTCGCACCGCCCGCCACCACACCTTCTTCGAGATGCTGGGCAACTTCTCCTTCGGCGACTACTTCAAGAAAGAGGCGATCGGCTTTGCCTGGGAGTTCCTCACCGGGCACATGGGGCTCTCCAAGGACCGGCTCTACGTAACGGTCTACAACGATGACGACGAGGCGGCGGACATCTGGCACCAGCAGGAAGGGGTACCCCGCGAGCGGATCTACCGCTTCGGCGAGAAGGACAACTTCTGGGCCATGGGCGACACCGGCCCCTGCGGTCCCTGCTCGGAGATCTTCTGGGACAACGGCCCCGGCACCGGCTGCGGCTCCGAGGACTGCGCCGTCGGGTGCGACTGCGACCGTTACATGGAGATCTGGAACAACGTCTTCATGCAGTTCAACCGGGACAAGGATGGCACGCTGACCCCGCTCCCGAAACCCTCGGTCGACACCGGCATGGGGCTCGAGCGCATCTCCGCGGTCATGCAGGGGGTCACCTCCAACTACGACACCGACCTGATCCAGGGGATCATCCGCCACATCGAGACCCTGTGCGGCAAGAAGTACCGCGCCAACGAGAAGGACGACGTCTCGATGCGCGTCATCGCCGACCACGCCCGCGCCACCACCTTCCTGATCTGCGACGGCGTGCTCCCCTCCAACGAGGGTCGCGGCTACGTCTTGCGCCGCATCATGCGCCGCGCCGCCCGCCACGCGAAGATGCTCGGCGTGGGGGAGCCGCTTTTGTACCGCGTGGTCGACGCCGTGAACCTGATGATGGGCGAGGCCTACCCGGAGCTTCTCGAGCGCGAGAGCTACGTGAAAAGGGTGATCCTGGCCGAGGAAGAGCGTTTCAACGAGACCCTGGACCGCGGCCTCGCCATGCTGAACGAGGAGACCGCGCGTCTCAAGGCGGCCGGCGAGAAGGTGATCTCCGGCGAGGTGATCTTCCGCCTCTACGACACCTTCGGCTTCCCCGTCGACCTTACCGCCGACATCGTCGAGGCCGAAGGGTTTGGGCTCGACGAGGACGGCTTCGTCCTCTGCATGGAGCAGCAGCGCGCCAAGGCCCGCGAGCACTGGAAGGGCTCCGGCGAGCAGGGGCTGGCCGCGATCTACAAGGAACTGCACGGCTCCGGCGTCAGGAGCTCCTTCGTGGGGTACACCCAGCAGATCGCCTTCGCCCCGGTGAGCGCCATCCTGAAAGACGGCATCCTGGTCGAGGAGGCCAACGAGGGTGAAGAGGTCGAGGTGGTAACGGTATCCACCCCGTTCTACGGCGAGTCCGGCGGCCAGATGGGCGACACCGGCACCATCTCCACCGGGCGTGGACACCTGAGCGTCACCAGCACGAGCCGCCCCTTCACCGACCTCATCGTGCACCGCGGCATCGTGACCTCGGGCACGGTCGCCGTGGGCGAGGCTGCCGAGCTGAAGGTGGACCACCCCTCCCGCGCGGCCACCGCCCGCAACCACACGGCAACGCACCTCTTGCAGGCCGCGCTGCGCCAGGTCCTGGGCGACCACGTGAAGCAGGCGGGCTCGCTGGTCGGCCCGGACCGGCTGCGCTTCGACTTCACCCACTTCTCCGCGATGACCGCAGGCGAGCTGCGCGAGGTGGAGACCCTGGTGAACGGCTACATCGTCACCAACTCCCCGGTCGACTCGGTCGAGATGGCCTCCAGCGAGGCGATGGCCTCGGGAGCCACCGCGCTCTTCGGCGAGAAGTACGGCGACGTGGTGCGCGTGGTGCGGGTGGGCGAGATCAGCTCGGAACTCTGCGGCGGCACCCACGTGAAGGGGGCCGGCGAGATCGGCCTCTTCAAGATCGTCTCCGAGACCGGCATCGCCGCCGGCGTGCGCCGCATCGAGGCGCAGACCGGCATGGGCGCGCTCGCCGTGGTGCATGCACTCGAGGACGAGCAGCGCGTCATCGCCACCCTGGTGAAGGCCGAGGCCGGCGCCGTGGTGGACCGCGTCGACAAACTGGTGGCCGCCCAGCGCGAGCTTGGCCGCGAGATCGAGACCCTGCAGGCCCGCCTGAACGCGACCAAATCCGCCGACCTGATCCAGCAGGTACGTGAGGTGGGGGGCGTGAAGATCCTCTCCGTGAAGGTGGACGGCGATCCCAAGGGGCTGCGCGAGCTCTCCGACACCCTGAAGGAGAAACTCGGCTCCGGCATCCTGGTGCTGGGGACCGCCGACGGCGTCAAGGCGAACCTCCTGGTTGCCGTCACCCCCGACCTGACCGGCCGCTTCAAGGCAGGCGACCTGATCAAGGCCATCGCCCCGATCGTGGGCGGCAACGGCGGCGGGAAGCCGGAGCTGGCGCAGGCCGGCGGTTCCAAGCCGGAGAACCTTGCCGAGGCGTTGGAGGCGGTCTACAAGATCGTGGGGTAGAGAAACGGGTTGAGGTCACGGTTGAGGTTGAGTGATCGATCTCGACCGTACTCCCGGCAGGAAACGTTTTCCTTGAAATTGCAGAATCGCTGGAAACTGTCAATCTAGGCGTCGTCCCTTTTTCAACCGACGGGAATTATTTATGTTCCAGCTCACCCAGAACTCCGACCTGGCGCTCCTGAAGGACAAGGAGAAGAAGACCATCCTCATCGTCGACGACGAGGCGGTCATCCGCGACCTCTGCATGCGGGCGTTGCACGACTACCATGCGGTGGAAGCGGCCAACGGCGAGGAGGCACTCCAGATCTTCGAGCGCGGCGGCATCGACGCCATCCTCACCGACGTGATGATGCCCAAGGTGGACGGGCTGGAGCTGCTCAAGCGCATCAAGGAGCAGGAGCCGACCATGGTGGTGATCATCATGACCGGCTACGCCGACAAGGAACTGATCCTGAAGGCGCTGAAGGCGGACGCCGACGACTTCATCACCAAGCCACTCAACCTCTTGCAGCTGAAAAGCGCGGTCGACAAGGCGCTGGTCAAAAAGGCGCTGAAGGAAGAGATCGCCAACCTGAAGAACCTGGACCGGTTGAAGACCAACTTCCTGTCCATCATCTCGCACAAGTTCCGCACCCCGATCACCACCATATCGCTCTTCCTGCAGAACCTGGCCGCCGGGGTCTACGATCCCAGCGACGAGATGGTCCGCCAGCACATGGGGCTCATCTACGGGGAGGCCTGTTACCTCGGGCAACTGGTCTCCGACCTGCTCACCTTCTCAACCGTGATGGACTCCGGCGGGGCGCTGCGCCTGGAGCCCTGCGACTTGAGCTCGCTCATCCCGAAGCTCGTTACCAGCTCGAAGGAGTGGACCGACAAGCACGGGGTGACCCCGCAGGTCCAGGTGGAGCCGGGGCAGGAGGTCATGCTGGACCGGGAGAAGTTCAGCTTCGCCCTGCAGCAGGTCATCGACAACGCGATCAAGTTCTCCAAGGAAAGCGGCACCGTGCGTGTCACCCTGCAGGACGAGGGGGAGATCAACCGGATCGTGGTCGAGGACCAGGGCATCGGCATCGCGCGGGACGCCATCCCCAAGGTTTTCGAGAAGTTCTACCAGGAGGATGCCAGCCAGAGCGGTCAGATCCGCGGGTTCGGCCTCGGGCTCTTCTACGCCCGGGAGTTCATCCGGATGCACGGCGGCAGCATCGGTATCGAGAGCGAGCCCGAGCTGGGTACCCGCGTGACCATCACCATCCCCCACAAGGGCCGCCAGGACTCCTGAAGCGGCCCCAGCTCCCCCCACCGTTTCCCTCCCTTTTCAGGGTAAAATCCCTCTTTGAAGTTGATTATTTCCCCCTACGTGCTATATTAACGGCTTTCCATGCAGCTATTGATATATAGAGGCGCCCATGCAAAAACTCATAGAGAAAGCCAGCACACTCATGGAGGCGCTGCCGTATATCAAGCGTTTCTCCGGTAAGACCATTGTTATCAAGTACGGCGGTCACGCAATGGCGGACGAGAAACTGCGCAAGTCGTTCGCACTGGACGTGATCCTGCTCAAATACATTGGCATCAACACCGTGATAGTGCACGGTGGTGGTCCGCAGATCAACGAAACCCTGAAACGCTACGGCATCGTCTCCGAGTTTGTCAGAGGGATGCGCGTCACCGACACGGAAACCATGGGCGTGGTCGAGATGGTGCTGACCGGCCAGGTGAACCGCGAGGTGGTGGGCTACCTGAACCAGCAGGGGGGGCGCGCCGCCGGCATCTCCGGCAAGGACGGCAACCTGTTGATCTGCGAGAAGATGCTGCAGGAAGTGCGCGGCGAGGACGGCAAGGTCGAGATGGTCGACATCGGGTTCGTGGGCGACGTGGTCGAGGTGAACCCGGCCATCATCCAGGCCCTGGAGAAAGGCGGCTTCATTCCGGTGATCGCGCCGGTGGGCGTGGGTCGCGACGGCGAGAGCTACAACGTGAACGCCGACCTGGTCGCCGGCCGGGTGGCTGCGGCGCTGGGCGCCGAGAAGCTGATCCTTTTGACCGACGTCTCCGGCGTGAAGAACAAGGAGGGCGAGCTCCTCTCCAGCATTCCGCTCGCCGAGGTGGCCGAGCTGATCGACAACGGCACCGTCACCGGCGGCATGATCCCCAAGGTCACCTGCTGCACCGATGCGCTGGCCGCCGGCGTCAAGAAGGCGCACATCGTGGACGGCCGTATCGAGCACGCCATCCTGCTGGAGATCTTCACCAACGTGGGGATCGGGACCGAGTTTGAAGCGTAAAACCAGGGGCTCGGGACTGGGGACTAGGGGCTAGTATAGGCGCAGGCGAAAACTGGGGCTGGTTTCATTGGTGCCAGAGCCGGGCACCTGCAGGGGGGAATCATCATTCGCCCGTGGCTTCACCGGCTCCCTGGAACTCACCCTCTTCTATCAATTGAAACGCAGGAGACGCGGCGCCTTGCTGCGTGGCAGATTGCGGTTCCTGCCGTTAATAAAGCTGGCGATGGCTCAGGCCCGCGGGCGCTCAAGGTTCTGGTTTTCCCCAGTCCCTGGCCCCCAGTCCCTAGCCCCTGCCTTTTGGAGTTGCCATGAATTCAGCAAAATGGATCGAGAAAGCCGACAAGTACATCATGCGGACCTACGGGCGCTACCCGTTGGTGCCGGTCAAGGGCGAAGGGTGCTACCTGTGGGACGCCGACGGCAAGAAGTACCTGGACTTCCTGGCCGGGGTCGCCGTCAACAACCTGGGGCACTGCCACCCGAAGGTGACGGCAGCACTCGCCAAGCAGGCCGCTGAGCTTATCCACTGCTCGAACTACTACCACATCCCGCAGCAGATCGAGCTGGCCGAGCTCTTGTGCAGCCACAGCTTCGCCAACAAGGCCTTCTTCTGCAACTCGGGCGCCGAGGCGAACGAGGCCGCCATTAAGCTCGCGCGCCGCTACAGCCGCGAGAAGTACGGCCCGGACCGCTATGAGATCATCACCGCGCTCGCCTCCTTCCACGGCCGCACCATGGCCACCGTCTCGGCCACCGGCCAGGAGAAGGTACAGAAGTTCTTCGATCCGCTCTTGCACGGCTTCCGTCACGTCCCCTTTAACGACGCCGCGGCCCTGAAAGCCGCCGTCTCGCCGATGACCTGCGCCGTCATGCTGGAGCCGATCCAGGGTGAAGGCGGCGTGGTGGTGCCGGACCGCGAGTACCTGCAGCAGGTGCGCCAGATCTGCGACGAGAACGGGCTCATCCTGATCTTCGACGAGGTGCAGGTCGGCATGGGACGCACCGGCAAGCTCTTCGCCCACGAGCACTTCGGGATCACCCCGGACATCATGACGCTCGCCAAGGCGCTGGCAGGCGGCGCCCCGATCGGCACCATGCTGGCGACCGACGAACTGGCCGCCGCCTTCGTGCCCGGCACCCACGGTTCCACCTTCGGCGGCAACCCGCTGGTGACCGCGGCCGGCGTCGCCACCGTGCGCGCCATCCTCGAGGATGGGATCCTGAACCACTGCGAGGAGATCGGCGAGTACCTGACCGGCGAACTGGAAGCACTCATGCACAAGTTCCCGCAGGTGATCGCGGAAGTGCGCGGCATCGGCCTGATGATCGGCGTCGAGCTGAAGGTTCCGGGCGGCGACATCGTGAAGACCGCCCTCGAGCGCGGCCTGCTCTTAAACTGCGCCCAGGACAAGGTGCTCCGCTTCGTACCGCCCTTGATCGTCGGCAAGAAGGAAGTGGACGAGATGATCTCCGGGCTGAGCGCCATCCTCGAGGAAATGAAGTAGAGGCAGGGAGTTGAAAGGCAGGGGATAGGGACTGGGGGCTAGGGACTGGGGGGCTAGGGAAAACCCGCACCACGTTCATTCGTTCAGACCATGCCAAATCCTCCCTCCCCCCCAGCCCCCACCCGTCAAGGGCGGGGGGGAATTCGAGCAACGCCGGAAAAGCCGGCACAGATTGACCTGTATTTCTCCCCATTCGCTGTTAAAATCGGCGTATCGGGTATATTAATGAGGCGAACGCGCCTTCCGCAAAGAGAGACCGCAACCTATGAAAAGAGACTTCCTCGCCCTGAGCCAGTTCACCAAGGCCGAACTGGACGCCATCTTCGCCCTCACCAAAGAGCTGAAACAAAAGCAGAAGAGTGGCGTCGAGCATCACCTCCTGAAGGGCAAGACGCTCGCCATGATCTTCGAGAAGTCCTCCACCCGTACCCGCATCTCCTTCGAAGTCGGCATGTACCAGCTGGGGGGGCACCCTCTCTTCATTAGCTCGAAGGACTCCCAGATGGGGCGCGGCGAGCCGATCAAGGACACCGCCCGCGTCATGGCCCGCTACTGCGACGGCGTCATGATCCGTACCTTCGCCCAGGAAACCGTCGAGGAGTTCGCCAAGTACGCCTCGATCCCGGTCATCAACGGGCTCACCGACCTGCACCACCCCTGCCAGATCATGGCGGACCTCTTCACGGTGATCGAGCACAAGGGGAGCTACCAGGGGCTCAAGTTCGCCTGGATCGGCGACGGCAACAATATGGCCAATACCTGGATCGAGGCAGCTGCCATCTTCGGCTTCGACCTGACGCTGGCCTGCCCGGAAGGGTACGACCCGGATGCCACCGTGATGGCCTGGGCCAAGGCAAACGGCACCTCGAAGATCGAGGTGGTGCGCGATCCCAAGGCTGCCGCTCTCGAAGCCGACGTGGTGAACACCGACGTCTGGGCCAGCATGGGACAGGAAGAGGAGCAGAAGATCCGCGAGAAGGCCTTCGCCGGCTACCAGGTAGACAACAACCTGATGTCGGTCGCCAAGGAAGACGCCATCGTGCTGCACTGCCTCCCCGCGCACCGCGGCGAGGAGATCAGCGACGAGGTGATCGAAGGCTGGCACTCGGTGGTGTGGGACGAAGCCGAGAACCGGTTGCACGTGCAGAAGGCCATCATGGCCACCCTGATGAAGTAACTACCAACCCGGGCACGCGGATTGCGCGGAAACCCAGGCAAAGAGGCCGGGTTAACAAGAAACTGATCCTGTTTTTTGTCCTTGTTTCCGCTGTTATCCGTGTGCTAGCCGTTGACTTAAACCTAAGGAGGGCCACATGGCCAAGAAAGAAGTCAAAAAGATCGTCCTCGCCTACTCCGGCGGACTGGACACCTCCATCATCCTCAAGTGGCTCAAAAACGAGTACGGCTGCGAAGTGGTCACCTTCTCTGCTGACCTCGGCCAGGGCGACGAGCTCGAGCCGGTCCGCGAAAAGGCCTTCAAAACCGGCGCCGACAAGGTGTACATCGACGATCTGAAAGAAGAGTTCGTGCGCGACTTCGTCTTCCCCATGTTCCGCGCCAACGCGATCTATGAGGGGCACTACCTCCTCGGCACCTCGATCGCCCGTCCGCTGATCGCCAAGCGCCAGATGGAAATCGCCCAGATCGAAGGGTGCGACGCGGTCTCCCACGGCGCCACCGGCAAGGGTAACGACCAGGTCCGTTTCGAGCTGGCCTACTACCACTTCAACCCGGCCATTACCGTCGTCGCCCCGTGGAGGGAGTGGAAGCTCAACTCCCGCCAGGCGCTCATCAACTACGCCAAGAGAAACGACATCCCGATCCCGATCACCAAGAAGCGCCCCTGGTCCTCGGACCGCAACCTTTTGCACATCTCCTTCGAGGGCGGCATCCTGGAAGACACCTGGATGGAAGCCCCGGAGAACATGTACGTGCTTACCAAGTCGCCGGAGAAGGCGCCCAACAAGCCGCAGTACGTCGAGATCGAGTTCGAGAAGGGTAACGCGGTGGCCGTGGACGGCGTGCGCATGAGCCCGGCCGAGCTTTTGGCCCACCTGAACACCCTGGGCGGCGAGCACGGCATCGGCCGCGTCGACCTCCTCGAGAACCGCTCGGTCGGCATGAAGTCCCGCGGCGTCTACGAGACCCCGGGCGGCACCATCCTGCGCGAGGCGCACATGGCGGTCGAGCAGATCACCATGGACCGCGAAGTCATGCATCTTCGTGACGGCCTGATCCCGCGCTACGCCGAGATGGTCTACAACGGCTACTGGTTCGCACCGGAACGCGAGATGCTGCAGACGCTCATCGACGAGTCGCAGAAGACCGTGAACGGCGTTGCCCGCGTGAAACTCTACAAAGGCCACTGCCGCACCGTGGGCCGCAAGTCCGAGACCAACTCGCTCTTCAACCTCGACTTCGCGACCTTCGAGAAGGACCAGGTCTACAACCAGGCGGACGCCGAGGGCTTCATCAAGCTGAACTCGCTCAGGCTGCGCATCCGCTCGCTGATGCAGAACAAGAAGTAACCGTACCCGCTACGTTTAAGGGAGGTCATAGGGGCACGAGTCACTCGTGCCCCTATCCGCTTATATGGAACCCGTCGGCTTCAAAGCCAGCCATATCGTCACCTCGGTCGTCGCGGTCATCGTGGACCAGGACGAGCAGGTGCTCTTGACCAAGCGCAACGTCCCCCCCTTTAAGGGCGAATGGGTCATGCCGGGGGGCAAGATCGACCTGGGCGAACCGATCGTCGAGGCCTTGAAGCGCGAGGTCTGGGAGGAGGTCGGGCTCGAGGTCGAGGTGGGGAGGCTGATCGACGTCTTCGAGCACGTAACCCCCGGCGCCGACAACTACCACTTCATCATCATCTATTACCAGTGCGCGCCGTTGTACTGCGACGTGAACCACAACCGCGACGAGGTGGCGGAGGCGCGCTGGGTGCCGAAAGGCGAGTTGGGACAGTACAAGATGCCCGACGGTGCGCGGTTCATATTAGGGAAGCTCTTTCCGGGGACGACGGACGGGAAGTAGCGGTCTGGACCCGGGGGCACCGACAGGAAATCCCCCCTGCCCCCCCCTTCGCAAAGGGGGAAACGTTGCGGCCCGTTGCCGACTAAAGGTCGTCACTACCCCGGAACGAGCATGAACTGATTTTTGAAAATTTATGGGCTCTGCCCAAGTACCACCACCCGCTGTAGCGACGCCACCTTCTACGGAGGAGACCCGCCCGGCTTATGGTCAAGATCATCGAGCAGCACCTCCATCTCGAGTTCCCCTTGGGGCACCACCTGCACTGCATGATCGCCCAGATCCCGAACCGGCTCAGGCGCAACGGGCACCTCTACGGCCTTACGGATCCTGAGGAGAAGTGGCGCCAGGTCAAGGGGATCCTCGACCTGGTGGTGGCCGCGGAAGGAAACCTGAAACGGCTGCACTTCCTGATGTTCCCGGAGTGCTCCATCCCGGTGGCGCACTTCGACGAGATGCTGCAGATCATCGAGAAGGGCTTTCTGCACAACACGGTCACCATGTTCGGCCTGGAGCAGATCCCGCTCGAGGTGTACCGGCGCATGCTGGTCCGCTTCCACGCCGACAACGCCGAGGCGCTCGCCTGCGTGGAGCACGACCTCGATTCCGGCGACATCGAGGGGATGCCGGTCAACTGGTGCGCCATCGTGGTGAAGGAGGCGACCGGCAAGCTGCGGGTCTTCCTGGAAGCAAAGACGCACCCGTTCCGGGGCGAGGAGTTCCTGGACAAGGACCATGACCTGTACCGCGGGCGCCACTTCTACCTGTTCCGGGGCGAGCCGGCCTGCTTCAACTTCATGACGCTCATCTGCCTGGATTACCTGTACCGGGACCTCTACTCCTCGAACATCCGGCAGATCATCGACCACGCGGACCGGCTCTTTTTCACCATGCGCCAGTCACTGGACGCGCTCTTCGTGATCCAGTGCAACCCGAAGCCCGAGCACCACTCCTACCGTGAGGTGCTGACCGGCTTCTACGGCGAGTACCTGGAAGACACCCCGGGGGTACGCGAGACGGTGACCGTCTTCGGCAACTGTTCGGACGAAACAGAGCTCGAGGGGACTCAGTGCGCAAGCCAGGGATGCTTCGGCGTCTCCTTCGTGGCGATCAGCGCGCGGCACAAGCTGCACAAGGTGCAGGAGGCCGAGTTCTCCAGCGACGATTTCGGCGGCGCGCCGGTCTGCCGGCTTCGTTTCGGCACCGGCACGAGGCTTTACTACTTCAACCTGCCGCTGCACCACGAGCTCGACCCGCGCAGCTCGCGCATCCCGCTCAAGGTGCACTCGATTTTGACGTGGAACCCCGAGGAGGGGTGGCACAAGCTAAGCGGCGTAGCCCCCTTGGAGTTCCCGCACGCCTGACGGTATGCAGGAAAAAGCGAATCCCCCTGCCCCCCTTTTTCAACGTGGGGGACCGTAGTGCCACCTACTTTATGGCTTTGTGGCTCCCTTACAGGGCAGGCTTCCCGGTAGGGGCGCATAATCATTCGCCCAGCCGCACTCGCCTTAGGCACTGCGGTGGCAGGACAGCAGACAACACAACAACTCGCAGTTCGAGATCACATCCAGCAGGAGATTGAACCATGTCAAAAGACAAGTTGTGGGGCGGACGCTTCACGCAGCCCACCGACAAGTTCGTTGAAGAATTCACCGCATCGATCAACTTCGACAAGCGCCTCTACCACCAGGACATCCGCGGCTCCATCGCCCATGCCACCATGCTCGGCAAGCAGGGGATCATCCCCATCGAGGACGTCGAGCTCATCGTCAAGGGATTGAAGGAGATCCTGGAGCAGATCGAGGCCGGCACCTTCGACTTCTCGGTGTCACTGGAAGACATCCACATGAACATCGAGGCACGCCTCTCGGCGAAGATCGGCGACGCGGGCAAGCGCCTGCACACCGGGCGCTCGCGCAACGACCAGGTGGCGCTGGACATCCGCCTCTACCTGCGCGACGAGCTGGTGGAGATCTCGGCCTACCTCGACCTGCTCATGGATTCGCTCATCTACCAGGCAGAAGAGAACCTGGGCGTGATGATGCCCGGCTTCACCCACCTGCAGACCGCGCAGCCCATCCTGTTCTCGCACCACATGATGGCCTACCACGAGATGCTCAAGCGCGACAAGGGTCGCATGGAAGACTGCCTGAAGCGCACCAACGTGCTCCCTTTGGGCGCCGGAGCCTTGGCCGGGACCACCTTCCCCATCGATCGTGAGCACGTGGCGGAGCTTTTGGACTTCCCCGAGGTAACCCGCAACTCGCTCGACTCGGTTTCCGACCGTGACTTCGCCCTCGAATTCTGCTCGGCTGCCTCGATCCTCATGATGCACCTGTCGCGCTTCTCGGAGGAGCTCATCCTCTGGTCCACCAGCGAGTTCAAGTTCGTCGACCTCTCCGACTCCTTCTGCACCGGCTCCTCAATCATGCCGCAGAAGAAGAACCCGGACGTCCCGGAGCTGGTACGCGGCAAGACCGGCCGGGTCTACGGCAACCTGATGGCGCTTTTGACCGTGATGAAGTCGCTCCCCTTGGCCTACAACAAGGACATGCAGGAAGACAAGGAGCCGCTCTTTGACACCATCGACACCGTGAAGGGGAGTCTCAAGGTCTTCGCCGACATGGTCCGCGAGATGCGCATCAACCCGGTGCGCATGGGCCAGGCTGCCGGCGCCGGGTTCTCCACCGCGACCGACGTGGCGGACTACCTGGTACGCAAAGGTCTCCCGTTCCGCGACGCCCACGAGGTGGTCGGCAAGGCGGTGCGCTACTGCATCGAGAACGAGATGGACATCCCCGAGCTCTCCCTGGCCGAGTGGCAGCTCTTCTCCGGGAAGATCGAGGATGACATCTTTGCCTGCATCACGCTGGAAGCCTCGGTGAACGCCCGCAAGGCGACCGGCGGCACTGCGCTGGAGCGGGTACAGGCTGAGATCGAAAGGGCCAAGGAAGGCAGGTAGTGCCCGGTTCCCCCTCTGGGTAACTCCACCCTCCCCCTGCCGGGGAAGGGCCGGGATGAGGGGGAGGCCGAAGGTACTGACAGTGTTACGTTGTGGCAGCTTCACGCACCCCTCTATCCCCTCCCGCCAAGGGAGGGGAAGAGTTGGGACCTGCCCGGAGCGGCAGGAATAGGCCAACACTCCCGTAACCACGCAGGAGCGTGGGAGCGAGAGCACCGGCACAAAAAGGAGAGGGCTTATCATGACACTTACCCGCAAGAGCGTACTCCCACTCCTTTTCTGCCTGTTCCTTGCCCTGGCCGGCTGCGGCAAGCGCGGGGCCCTGATCCGCCCCGAGGCGCTGGTCCCGGCTCCCGTTACCGACCTCGCAGCTACCCAGCGCGGCAACTTCCTCCAGGTAAGCTGGTCGGCTCCCACGAAAGAGGAGGGTGGCTCGCGCCTCAAGGACCTGGCCGGGTTCATCCTGTTCCGCCGGGTGGTGCTCCCCGCAGGCCAGGATTGCGACACCTGCCCCGAGGCCTACAGCGAACGCGCCCGGGTCGGGCTCGATTACCTGAAGGACGTCACCCGCTCCGGAAGCCGCTACCTCTTCGACGACTACGACCTGAAGGCAGACCAGACCTACCAGTACAAGATCCGCTCCGTAAGCGCCGAAGGGAGCGAGAGCCGCGACTCGAACCGGGCCCGCCGGACGGTGGTCACACCTCCCCTCCCCCCGGTCCTCGAGGCGGCGGCGTCACCGAGCGCGGTGGTGCTCTCGTTCGTGGCCATTCCCCCCGAAAATGGCAAGCTCGCCGGCTACAACATCTACCGTGCCGAGGCCGGCAAAGGGCTGCCGACGAACCTGCTCAACGCGGCACCGGTCAACGCCAATATCTACGAGGACAAGACCCCGCTGATCGGCGTTCGTTACAGCTACTCGGTCCGCACCGTAGCAGAGCTTCCCAACGGCGAGACCGTGGAGAGTGCCTCTTCCAACCTTGCCGACGGAACCCTGCAGGAGCGGGACTAGCCCTCACCTTGCCTTTTCCAGCCTTTCATGATAGATATCGCTATCTAGTTTAATTATCAGGACGCTTTGCGTTCTTGGAGCCTGCATGAAGATCACCAGAGCTGAAGTGGAGCACGTAGCCCGGCTCGCCCGACTGGAGCTCTCCGAGTCCGAGCTGGACACCTTCACCGTCCAGATGGACGGCATCCTCGCCTACGTCGACAAGCTGAACACCTTGAACACCGACGGCATCGTCCCGACCTCCCACGCGGTTCCCATGGAAAACGCCTTCCGGGAGGACACCCTTAAGGATTCCATCGGCGTGGAAAACGCCGTCGCCAACGCCCCGAAGCACGCCGAGAGCTTCTTCAGGGTGCCGAAGGTGATCGAGTAGCGGCTGCCTGGGTTTGCACCGGCTCGTCACGCACCCGTGCTAACTCCCCCTCGCCTTTGGGAGAGGGTCGGGGTGAGGGGGCCGGCCGGACCGACAGCCTCGCTTCGTGGCACCGCCCTCCCCCCTGCCCCTCTCCCGGGGGGTGGGGGGTAAATTCCCCCTTATTCCGGGGGCGACGATCGCAAGAACTGCTATCTTTCCGGAGTGTTATCAATGGAAATTTTCGAGCTGACCATACACGAACTGCACGAGAAACTGAAGGCGAAGGAACTTTCCAGCGTCGAGGCGACCAAGGCCCTGCTGACCCGCATCGACGCGGTGGAGGAGCGGGTTAACGCCTACATCACGGTGACTCCCGAGGAGGCGCTGAAGGAAGCCGAAGCGGCCGACCGCCGCATCGCCCAGGGCGAGATCGACCTGCTGACCGGCATCCCGGTCGGACTCAAGGACATCTTCGTCACCAAGGGTATCCGCACCACCTGCGGCTCGAAGATCCTGCACAACTTCGTCCCCCCCTACGACGGCACCGCGGTGGCTCGCCTCAAGGAGCGCGGCGCCGTCATCCTGGGCAAGCTGAACCAGGACGAGTTCGCCATGGGTTCTTCCTCGGAGTCGAGCTACTTCGGCACGACCCGCAACCCCTGGAACCTCGAGTACATCCCGGGCGGCTCGTCAGGCGGCTCGTCTGCCGCCATCGCGGCCCAGGAAGCGATGGCGACCCTCGGTACCGATACCGGCGGCTCGATCCGCCAGCCCGCTTCGCACTGCGGCTGCGTCGGCTTGAAACCGACCTACGGCCGGGTATCCCGTTACGGCGTCATCGCCTACGCATCCTCGCTGGACCAGGTAGGTCCCCTGACCCGCGACGTGAAAGACGCCGCCATCATGCTGGGTGCGGTGGCCGGCTACGACCCGATGGACTCCACCTCGGTGAACACCCCGGTGCCGGACTACCTGGCGGGGCTGGAGGGCGGCGTGAAGGGGCTGAAGATCGGCCTTCCCAAGGAGTACTTCATCGAGGGTCTCGATCCGGACGTGAAAAAGGCCCTGGACCGCGCGATCGAGCTCTACCGTGCGCTGGGGGCCGAGATCCGCGAGGTGAGCCTGCCGCACACCGAGTACGCCGTGGCCACCTACTACCTGATCGCTACCGCCGAGGCGAGCTCCAACCTGGCGCGCTACGAAGGGGTCCGTTTCGGTCACCGCAGCGAGGCCGCCCGCGGCCTTACCGAGATGTTCGCCAAGAGCCGCGCCGAGGGGTTCGGCTCCGAGGTGAAGCGCCGCATCATGCTGGGAACCTACGCACTCTCCTCCGGGTACTACGACGCCTACTACCTGAAGGCCCAGAAGGTGCGCACCCTGATCATGCAGGACTTCCTGAAGGCGTTCGAGGACGTGGACGTGCTCTTGACCCCGGTTGCGCCGACCCCGGCCTTCAAGATCGGCGAGAAACTGGCGGATCCCTTGCAGATGTACCTCTCCGACATCTTCACGATTCCGGTGAACCTGGCCGGCACCTGCGGCATGTCGATTCCCGCCGGGCTCTCGGCAGCCGGGCTCCCCATCGGGCTGCAGCTCGTTGGGCGTCCTTTCGGCGAGCAGTCGATCCTGAACGCGGCGTACGCTTTCGAGCGCGAGACCGACTGGCACAAGAAGAAGCCGGCACTGTAAAAAAGCCCTGACCACAGAGGCGCACAAGGTACACAGAGGAAAGGCAAAAGATGACTTCTGTTTTTTGGTTTTCCTCTGTGACCCTCTGTCCCCCCTGTGGTGAGTGCTTTAGTAGCTTTTGCATTTAACTCCTGGAGTTCATCTATGAAATATCAGGTTGTCATCGGGCTTGAGGTGCACACCCAGCTCACCACCAACACCAAGATCTTCTGCGGCTGCTCGACCCGCTTCGGTTCCTCCCCCAACTCGCAGACCTGCCCGGTCTGCCTGGGCTTTCCGGGAGCGCTGCCGGTCCTGAACCAGAAGGTGGTGGACTACGCCATCCGCGCCGGTCTCGCCACCAACTGCTCCATCGCGCCCCGCTCGATCTTCGCCCGCAAGAACTACTTCTACCCGGACCTCCCCAAGGGGTACCAGATCAGCCAGTTCGACCTCCCCATCTGCCTGAACGGCCACCTGGACATCGAGGTGGACGGCGTCAAGAAGCGGATCGGCATCACCCGCATCCACATGGAAGAGGACGCCGGCAAGCTGGTGCACGCCGACGTGGCCGGCATCGGCGACGATTCCTGCGTCGACCTGAACCGCGCCTGCACCCCGCTTCTCGAGGTGGTCTCGGAGCCCGACATGCGCTCCCCCGACGAGGCGATCGCTTACCTGAAGAAGCTGCACGAGATCGTGCGCTACCTGGGGATCTGCGACGGCAACCTCGAGGAAGGGAGCTTCCGCTGCGACGCCAACGTCTCGCTCATGCCGGTCGGTTCCAGCGTCTTCGGTACCCGCGCGGAGCTTAAGAACATCAACTCCTTCCGCTTCATCAAGCAGGCGATCGAGTACGAGATGGAGCGCCAGGCCGAGATCCTGGACGACGGTGGCAAGGTGGTCCAGGAGACCCGCCTGTTCGATCCCAACACCGGCACCACCCGTTCGATGCGCGGCAAGGAAGAAGCCCACGATTACCGTTACTTCCCGGATCCGGACCTCGTCCCCGTGATCGTCGACCAGGCCTGGATCGACCAGGTGCGTGAGAGCCTCCCCGAGCTTCCGGACGCCAAGCGGGCCCGCTTCACCGCAGACCTGGGGCTCCCCGAGTACGACGTCGAGGTGCTGACCGCGAGCCGCGAGCTGGCCGAGTACTTCGAGGAGACCCTGGGGCTCTTCCCGCAGGCGAAAACGGTCTCCAACTGGGTGATGGGGGAGCTGACCCGTGCCCTCAACGACGACGGCAAGGAGGTCACCGAGTCGCCGGTCTCGCCGGCACAGCTCGCCGAGCTCTTGAAGCTGGTCGAAAAAGGGACCATCTCCGGCAAGATCGCCAAGACCGTCTTCGACGAGATGTACAAGACCGGCAAAAAGCCCGAGGAGATCGTGGCCGAGAAGGGTCTGGTGCAGGTTTCCGACACCAGCGCCATCGAGGCGATCATCGACGAGGTGCTGGCGCGCGAGGCAGGCCAGGTTGCCGAGTACCGCAGCGGCAAGGACAAGCTCTTCGGCTTCTTCGTGGGGCAGGTGATGAAGGCCTCCAAGGGCAAGGCCAACCCGGGCGTCGTCAACGAGCTTTTGCTCAAGAAGCTTCAGGGGTAATGCCCCAATCGGTCCGATCGGCCCGACGAAGAACTCTACAAACCTGCTGCACCTGAGGTAACTACGCAATGTCTTTCAGAACCATCGAGTGGCGCGACAACAAGGTGATCATGATCGACCAGACCCGGCTCCCCGCCGAGGAGGTCTACAACGAGTACACCGATTTCCAGGGTGTCGCCGAGGCGATCCGCGGCATGATCATCAGGGGGGCCCCGGCCATCGGCGTCGCCGCCGCCATGGGGGTCGCCCTGGGCGCCCGGGACATCATCGCCGACACCTTCGAATCGTTCTACCGCCAGCTGGAAAACGTCTGCGACGTCCTGGGGCGCACCCGCCCCACCGCGGTAAACCTCTTCTGGGCGCTGGAGCGCATGAAGCGTGTGGCGCAGCAGCACCGCGACCTGAACCTCAACTCGATCCGCGAGCTGCTCAAGGCCGAAGCGATCAGCATCGAGGCCGAGGACCTGAAGATCTGCCGCGAAATCGGCAGGCACGGCGCGGCCCTCATCAAGGAAGGGGCCACCATCCTCACCCACTGCAACGCCGGCGGCCTCGCCACCGCGGGGTACGGCACCGCACTCGGCGTGATCCGCGCCGCTCATGAAGCCGGCAAGGGTATCAAGGTCGTCGCCGACGAGACCCGCCCCTGGCTGCAGGGCGCCCGTCTTACCGCCTGGGAGCTCATGAAGGACTCGATCCCGGTCACCCTTATCTCGGACAACATGGCCGGCTGGCTCATGCGTAACGGCGAGATCGACTGCTGCGTGGTCGGCGCCGACCGCATCGCCGCCAACGGCGACACCGCCAACAAGATCGGCACCTACAGCGTCGCCGTCCTCGCCAAGGAGAACCGCATCCCGTTCTACGTCGCGGCGCCCATCTCCACGCTGGACCTGAAACTCTCCAGCGGCGAAGAGATCCCCATCGAGGAGCGTACCCCCACCGAGGTCACCAAGATCCAGGGGGTCGCCATCGCTCCGGAAGGAGTCAAGGTCCGCAACCCGGCCTTCGACGTCACCCCCGCCCGCTACATCACCGGGATCATCACCGAAAAAGGGGTGGTCCGCGGCGACTACGAGCAGGGACTGAAGGCGTTGGTGGGGCAATGAACCCCCTGGCCGACTTCGCCAGTACGCTGCTGGCCTGCCTGAAAGAGGGCTGTGTCGGTCTCCCCGAACTGCTGGAACAAAACGGTTTCAGCTACGGTTCCCGATCTACCGAAAACCTGCGCCTGCTCGCGGAGCTCATCCCTCCCGAGCAGGTTAGCGAACTGGCGCTGGCCTCCCTGGCCGCCCCGCTCCCCGACATGGCCTTGAACGGCATCGAGCGGATCGGCCAGGTCGCCGAGCGTAACGCTTTCCTCGAGATTCTCTCCAAGCACTCGCGAGTCGCGCAGTTGATGAACATCTGCGGCTCCTCCCCGTTCCTCACCAACATCATCTGCAAGGATTCCAGCTACCTGCCGCGCCTTTTGCTGGTTCGCGACATCATGCGGTCGCGCAGCGAGAGCGAGATGCTGGACGCCCTGCGCAGCCAGGTCCCGGCCGATGCCGGCTACCAGGACGTCTTCCCCCTGCTGCGCCGGTTCAAGTATGCCGAGATCCTGCGCATCGCCGCCCGCGACCTGAACGGCCTCGCCACTCTCGAGGAGGTCACCGCCGAACTGGCCGCCCTCGCCTCCGCCACCCTGCAGATCGCCTACGAGGCTGCCCGGCGCGACCTGGTCATGGAGCACGGCATCCCGATGGAGCGCGGCGCAGACGGCACCCTGGAAGCCGAGTTCACCATCATGGGGATGGGGAAACTGGGCGGGCGCGAGCTCAACTTCTCCTCCGACATCGACCTCATCTACTTCTACTCCTCGGACAACGGCGAAACTACCGGTATCGCCGACGGCCGCGGCGGGATGAAGGGGATCATCTCGCTGCACGCCTTCTTCGTGAAACTCGCCGAGATGGTGAGCCGCGCCATCTCGCAGGTCACCGCGGACGGCTTCGTCTTCCGCGTCGACATGGGGCTTAGGCCCGACGGCAAGGGGGGCGACCTCGCCTGCTCCATGCGCTCTGCCGAGGTCTACTACGAGTCCTGGGGGCAGTCCTGGGAGCGTTCCGCGATGCTCAAGGCGCGGCCGGTTGCCGGCTCCCTGGAGCTGGGCGAGCGGATCCTGGCAGCTCTCGATCCCTTCATCTACCGGCGCTACCTCGACTACAACCTGATCGAGGACATGATGTCGATGAAGAAGAAGATCGACGCCTCGCTGGCTCGCTCCCAGGAAGGCGAGATCAACATCAAGCTCGGGCGCGGCGGCATCCGGGAGATCGAGTTCTTCATCCAGGCACTGCAGCTGGTCTATGCCGGGAAAAATCCCAAGCTCCGCGAGAAGAACTCCCTGAAGGCGCTGGCCACCCTGCGCGACTCGCGCATCGTCAAGGAGGCCGACTGCACCTCGCTCGCCGAGGCCTACCGGTTCCTGCGCACCGTCGAGCACCGCATCCAGGTAGTTCAGGAGCGCCAGACCCACTCTCTCCCCCGCAAAGAGGACGAGATGCGCGCGCTGGCCCGGCGCTGCGGCTTCTTGCGGCAGGACGGTCCCGAGCGCTTCGCCGAGGCACTCGAGGCACACCGCGCCAGCGTCTCCGCCATCTACGGCGATCTTTTCCTGTCGCGCGACGAGCGGATCAAGGAGGAGGTAGCGTCGGAGATCTACTTCTTCTTCGACCCGAAGGCCGATCCCGACCTCATCAAGGACATGCTCGCCGAGCGGCGCTTCGAGAACGTGGACGTCGGCTACGACAACCTGGTCATCCTGCGCGACGGGCCGCCCAAGCTGAACCTCACCGAGCGCGGCCGGCGGCTCCTCGAGAAGATCGCACCGCTCTTCCTGCAGGAGGTCTTCGCCGCACCGGACCCCGACCTGGCGCTCGCCAACCTGGAGCGCTTCCTCACCAGCCTGCGCACCCGCTCCTCGCTCTACGCGCTGTTGGCCGAGAACCGCGACATCCTGAAGCTGCTCACCTCGATGTTCGGCATGTCCGAGTTCCTCTCCAAGATCCTGATCGGGCACCCGGAGCTGCTGGACAGCATGATCACCCGCGGCTACGCCTTTTTGCAGAAGGAGCGCGACGCCATGGCCGCCGAGCTCGACTCCCTGCTCACCCAGGCGGCCGATTTCGAGGAACAGCTGGACGCCATGCGCCGCTACCGCAACGAGGAGTTCCTGCGCATCGGCATGAACGACATCCACGGCAAGATGGCCCAGCCCGAGGTGGCGCTGCAGCTCACCCACCTGGCCGAGGTCTGCCTCTCCGCCGCCTGCCGCCTGGCTACCCAGGAGCTGGCGCGTTTCGGCAAGCCGCGGGTGCAGGGAGAAGACGGCACGAGCCGTGAAGCCTCCTTCGCCATATTGGGGATGGGGAAACTGGGCGGGCACGAGCTCAACTACCACTCGGACCTGGACATCATCTACATCTACGACGGCCAGGGGATGACGGACGGCGAGAAGAGCATCACCAACCGGGAGTACTTCGCCAAATTGGGGCAGAAGATCATCATGATCCTCACCACCCAGACCCGCGAGGGGTTCGTGTACAAGATCGACACCCGGCTGCGCCCCTCCGGGAACGCCGGCCCCCTGGTCACCTCGCTGGAATCCTTCCAGAACTACCATGGCAGTGAAGCGCAGATCTGGGAGCGCCAGGCGCTCACCAAGGCCCGCGTCATCTACGGAACCCCTGCGCTACGGGCGGCGATCGGGCACGTCGTCGAGGGGACGGTCTACGGCGGCGGGGCCGACGACTCGGTGCGCAAGGAAATCCACCGGCTGCGCATGCGCATGGAGAACGAGCTCGCCAAGGAGACCACGGGAAGCTACAACATCAAGACCGGGCGCGGCGGCATGGTGGACGTCGAGTTCACCGTGCAGTACCTGCAGCTCTGCCACGGTTGCGAGCATGTTGATATCCGCAACTGCACCACGCTGGCGGCCCTCGATGCGATGCACCGGCAGGGGATCGTCACGGACGAGGATTTCGCACCACTTGGCGAAGGGTACCGGTTTCTGCGCCGTCTCGAGAACCGGCTGCGGCTCATTCACGACAACTCGATGAACGACCTGGGCGGGCCATTGCACTACCTGAACAAGCTGGCGCGCCGTCTGGGCTACGACCCACTTTTGAAGAACCCAGGCGAGGTGCTGATGGCCGACTACGAGCGGGTCACCTCGGCGGTGCGCGCCGTGTACCACAAGGTGCTGGTCCAGGAGGAAACAAACTGATGGACGTGCGCATCTATTACGAAGATACCGATGCCGGCGGGGTGGTGTACCACGCCAACTACCTGCGCTACCTGGAGCGTGCCCGCAGCGAGTACCTGCGCGGCTACGGCCTGTCCGTGCAGGAGATGCACGATGCCGGGATCATCTTTCCCGTAGTGGCCATCGAGATCAACTACCGGGCACCCGCCAGGCTGGACGACCTGCTGGATGTGGAGACGGTGGTTTTCACGGTGAAGAACACAAGCTTCGTGTTGGGGCAGAAGGTGTTCCGGAAGGCGGACCACAAGCTTTTGGTGGATGCCAAGGTGACGCTCGCCTGCGTTGGGGAAGGGATGCGCGCCAGGAGGCTGCCGGTGGAATTGCGGGAGCTGCTCGCTTCGCAGACCGTGGCGGAGTGAGTGGTTTTCTTGTCCCCTCTCCCGGAGGGCGAAGGGTTAATGGTTCGGTAACGCACAAATGAGAAAGGGGATGCTCTTCACGGGCATCCCCTTTTTGCTATTCCAGCAGCGCAAGGCGCGTAAATGTCTTTCCTACTGCTTCCCCTTGGCCCGTTTCTCCTCGAGGTACATGTCGATCGCCAGCAGGAACACCCCGACGCAGATCGCGGAGTCGGCGATGTTGAAGGCGGGCCAGTGGTGGTTGTACCAGTGGGCATCAAGGAAGTCGATCACCTCGCCCAGCCGGATCCGGTCGATCACGTTCCCCAGGGCACCGGAGAAGATGAGCGACAGGGACACCGCCGCCAGCTTCTGATCCTCGCGCAGCTTCTTGATCACCACTACGATGACGCAGATGGCAACGGCGGAAACCAGCAGGAAGAACGGCAGGCGGTACGCGGAGTTGGCCAGGATCCCGAACGCCGCACCCCTGTTACGCAGATAGGTGATGCTGAAGAAATTCGGGATGACCGGGATCGAACTGTGCAGCATCATGCTGCGATCGATGAATATCTTGCTCGCCTGGTCCGCGACCAGCACCAACAGCGAGACGATGAGCAGTATCCGATATCTGAAAGCCATTAAGGTCGTTTCCATTTCCTTGTTCTGAAATTGAGGCCCGAGCCCTTATTCAACCGCCGCCAGGCACTTCGGACAGAGCGTCGGGTGCTCGGTGTTCTGGCCGATGGTCTCGTCGTAGCACCAGCAGCGCTCGCACTTCTCGCCGGGAGCCGCAGTAACCACGACCTCCAGCGCCTCGCCACCTTCCGAACGGTAGACATCCTCGCCGGAAAGTTCCTCGACCAGTTCGGCCTTGGAAACGATGAAGATGCTGGCCAGTTCGCCTACGAATTCCTTCAGGAGATCCGCGGTCTCGCCGCTTGCCTTGATGGCCACGGCGGCGTCCAGCGAGTGACCGATCACCTTCTTCACGCGCGCCAGTTCCAGAGCCTTGGAAACCTCGCCACGCACCTTGATCATCTTCTCCCAACGTCCTTCGAGGGGAGCGTCCTTGCACTCGGGGGTGAGCGCCGGGAAGAGTGCCGTGTGCACGCTCGCCTCGCGCTTGCCCGGAAGCTCCGCCCAGACCTCGTCGGCAGTGAAGGAGAGTACCGGCGCCACCATGCGCACCAGGTTGTCCAGGATGGTGTACATGACGGTCTGCGCGCTGCGGCGGGCCAGGGAGCTCCCCTTCGAGGTGTAGACCCGGTCTTTCAGGATGTCGAGGTAGAAGGCGCTCATCTCGACGGTGCAGAAGCCGTTCACCGCGTGGTAGAGGATGTGGAACTCGCTCTCGTTGTAGGCGGTGAGCACCTTCTCTTTCAAAAGCTCCAGCTGGTGCATGGCCCAGCGGTCGATCTCGGGCATCTCCTTCACCGGCACCAGGTCGGTGGCCGGATCGAAGTCGTGGATGTTCCCCAGGATGTAGCGGAAGGTGTTCCGGATGCGGCGGTAGCTCTCGGAGAGCCGGGTCAGGATCTCCTGGGAGATCCTCAGGTCGTCACGGTAGTCCTGTGCCGCGACCCAAAGGCGCAGCACGTCGGCGCCGAACTTCTTGATGACATCTTCGGGCGCCACCACGTTCCCCACCGACTTGCTCATCTTGCGCCCGGCGCCGTCCATGACGAAGCCGTGGGTGAGCACGCTCTTGTAGGGGGCGCGGCCGCGGGTACCGACCGAGGCGAGCAGCGAGGAGTGGAACCAGCCACGATGCTGGTCGCTCCCCTCGAGGTACATGTCCGCCGGGCTTTCCAGGTTGTCGCGCAACTCGAGGACGGCCGCGTGGGAGACGCCGGAGTCGAACCAGACGTCGAGGATGTCCATCTCCTTGTCGAACTCACCCTTGCCGCAGGCCTTGCAGATGGTCCCTTCCGGCAGGAACTTGGCGGCTTCCCAGTCGTACCAGATGTCCGAGCTGTGCTCGGTGAAGAGGTCGGCCACGTGGTGCATGATCTTGCCGTCGGCCAGGACCTCGCCACAGGATTTGCAGTAGAAGGCGGTGATGGGAACGCCCCAGGAGCGCTGGCGCGAGACGCACCAGTCGGGACGGTTCTCGATCATGCCGTAGATGCGCTCGCGGCCCCACTTGGGAATCCAGGCGACGTTGTTGATCTCGGCCAGAGCCCTTTCGCGCAGCCCGTTCTTCTCCATGGAGATGAACCACTGCTCGGTGGCCCGGAAGATGATCGGCTTCTTGCAACGCCAGCAGTGCGGGTAGGAGTGCGAGATCTCGGCGGTCTTCAAAAGCGCGCCCACCTCGATCAGTTTCTCGATCACGTTCTTGTTGGCGTCGAAGACGAACTGGCCGGCGAAGAAGGGGATGTTCTCGAAGAAACGGCCGCGGTTGTCGACCGGGTTGTAGATCTCGAGCCCTTCCTTGAGCCCCAGCTCGTAGTCTTCCTGGCCGTGGCCGGGGGCGGTGTGAACCGCGCCGGTGCCGGCTTCCAGGGTGACGTGCTCACCCAAAAGGATCACCGAATCCTGGTCCAGGAAGGGGTGACGGGCCAGTTTGCGCTCCAAAAGCTTCGAGGAGAAGGTGGCGACCAGCTTCCCTTCGGCGCCGATCTGCGAGAGGAAGCTCTCTTTCAGGCCGTCGGCGACGATGAGCACCTCGCCGTTCACCTCGAGCCCGACGTACTCGAGTTCCGGGTGCAGCGCGACGGCAAGGTTCGCCGGCAGGGTCCAGGGGGTGGTGGTCCAGATCACCACGGAAGCCTTCTTGCCGGCAAGAGCCGGGATCAAGGCGCCCAGGTCATCCTTCATGGCGAACTTCACGAAGATGGACGGGGACTTGTGGTCGGCGTACTCGACCTCGGCCTCGGCGAGCGCGGTGCCGCAGGAGGAGCACCAGTGCACCGGCTTCTTTCCCTTGTAGAGGCCGCCGTTTTCGGCGAAGCGGGCCAGTTCGCGGGCGATCGCCCCCTCGTAGCTGTTGGCGAGCGTCAGGTACGGATCATCCCACTCGCCGAGGATACCCAGGCGCTCGAACTCGGCGCGCTGGATGGCAACGAACTTGTGGGCGTACTCGCGGCAGAGCTTGCGCATCTCCAGTTTGGAGATCTCGTGCTTCTTGGAGCCCAGGTTCTTCTCGACCTGCAGTTCGATGGGGAGACCGTGGCAGTCCCACCCCGGCACGTACGGGGCCGCGAAGCCGCTCATCCGCTTGTTTTTGAGGACGATGTCCTTGAGGATCTTGTTGAGTGCGTGGCCGATGTGGATGTGACCGTTTGCGTAGGGAGGTCCGTCGTGCAGGATGTAGCGCGGCCTTCCCTTGCCAGCCTCTTCGATCTTGCCGTAGAGGTTGGATTCCTCCCACTGCTTCAGCATCTCGGGTTCGCGCTGGGGAAGATTTCCCTTCATCGGGAAATTGGTCTGGGGCAGGTTGAGCGTATCCTTGTAATCCATTATAGCGGCCTCCGCTGTCTGTTAATGCTTGAGAGAAACGCCTAAAACTACAAGGAAACCTTTGTAATGTCAAGCTTAAACGGGTATTTTCAGTTGTATTCACCGAGGCCAGATGCTATAAGGGCGCTGTTAATTGGGAGGGCCTTAAAGCCATGAGTAAACAGGTGGATTCCTTCTGGGGCGGTATCGTCAAGTCCATGGGATTGGTCTTCGGCGACATCGGAACCAGCCCCATATATACCCTCACCGTTATCTTCGCCATCACCAAGCCGACCCAGGACAACATCTACGGCATCCTGTCGCTCATCGTCTGGACCCTGTTCATCCTGGTCACCGTGGAGTACGCCTGGCTCGCCATGAGCCTTGGGCGCAAGGGCGAAGGGGGGACCATCGTTCTGAAGGAGATCCTGGTGCGCCTGTTGAAGGGGGGGCGCTACCTCGGGGTGGTGAGTTTCCTCTCCTTCATCGGGGTTTCACTGCTTTTGGGCGACGGCGTCATCACACCCGCCATCTCCATCCTCTCCGCGGTCGAAGGTCTGGTGCTGATCCCGGCCTGCGCGAACCTTCCCCAGAACCTCTTGATCCTCTTCGCGGCGGTCATCGCGGTTACCCTGTTCGTGTTCCAGTTCAAGGGAACCGACAAGGTGGCCCGTGCCTTCGGACCGTTGATGGTGCTCTGGTTCGCCGCGCTCTCGCTCTCGGGCGCAGTCGAGATCATCCACGATCCCGGCATCATCCGCGCCATCTCGCCCTGGTACGCCATCAAGTTCTTCCTGGAAAACGGCTGGTCCGGCTTCTTCGTCCTTTCCGAGGTGATCCTGTGCGCCACCGGCGGTGAGGCGCTCTACGCGGACATGGGACACCTGGGGAGAAAGCCGATCCTCAGGGCCTGGTATTTCGTCTTTGCCGCGCTCATCGTCAACTACCTGGGCCAGGGGGTCTTCCTGATGGCCCATCCCGACACCAAGAACACCCTGTTCGGCATGGTGCAGAGCCAGTCCCCGTTCCTGTATATCCCGTTCCTGATACTCACCGTGCTTGCCACCGTCATCGCCTCACAGGCCCTGATCAGCGGGGTGTTCTCCATCGTCTACCAGGGGATCACCACCCGGATCATGCCGCTTATGAAGGTGGACTACACCTCGAGCCACCTGAAGTCGCAGATCTACATCGGAAGCGTGAACTGGTTCCTGATGATCCTGGTCATCTTCATCATGCTGTTGTTCCAGAAGTCCGAGAACCTGGCGGCGGCCTACGGCCTCGCGGTGACCGGGACCATGTCGATCACCGGCATCATGATGACCATCATCTTCGCCAACACCACCAAGAAGTGGAAAGCTCCCATCGCGGCGCTCATCACCCTGGTGGATTTCGTCTTCCTGATCGCGAACCTGAACAAACTGCCGCACGGCGGCTACTGGTCGCTCATCCTGGCCGGCGTCCCCTTCGGCACCATCCTGATCTGGACCAAGGGACAGCGCGCCCTGTACCGCGCCTTGCGACCGCTGGACGCCGAGACGTTCCTGCTCTCCTACGAGCAGATCTACGCCAAGGCGAAAAACATCCCCGGCACCGGACTGTTCTTCACCCGCGAGTGGAACGTGGTGCCCCCCTACGTGGTGCACTGCATGATCCGCTCGAACATCATCTATGAGCGCAACGTGTTCATCTCCATCATGAGGACCGACGAGCCGTTCGGCATCAGCTCCAAGCTGACCACCGGGCGCGGTCCGGGACTGGACTCCTTCGAGATCTTCGCGGGGTACATGGAGGTGATCGACATCGAGGGGCTCTTGAAGAAAAACGGGATCGTCGAGAAGGTCATCTTCTACGGCGTGGAGGACATCGCCACCAACAACCCGGTCTGGAGCGTCTTCTCGACCATCAAGAAGCTCACCCCGAACTTCGTGCAGTTCAACAAGCTCCCCGCCAGCAAGCTGCAGGGGGTTCTCACCCGGGTCGAGATGTAGGGGGCCGCAAGGTAAGCGCCGTCAACACGAAGAGGCCGCCCCCCTGAGGGAAGCGGCCTCTTTTTTTGCCTGACGCGGCAGGTGCAACCGAATGCACCCGCAGGAAACTCCGTGGGATGTTAGACGGTATCCAGCAGGTGCCCCCAGTCGTCCTTCATCTGGATGCGGTGCAGGGCGTTCAAGCCGTTCACCTCGTAGAGGATCTTGTCGGTCTCCTCCTCGCTCAGGCCGACCTTGGGGCGCACACCCATCCAGTGGGTGGCCTGTCCGGCCGGAGCCTCCAGGGGACGCGGCAAGGGGGGGCCTGGCTTGTACTTCTTCTCGATAAACAGGGCAGCCTCGTACTGTCTACCGTGCTTCACCAGGCAGATCTCCAGGAGCGCACCGGTGTTCTGCAACACCCGCTCCAGGATCATCTCCACGACCTCCATATCCTTCGGCATTTCCGTATATTCACTCATAGCTGCTCTCTCCATTGTTCCCGTCACGGGAGGCTACCAAACCGATCACTTCACTCGTCGGCAAATACGGCACCAACTTTAGCAATATTTAGCGTAACTGCAAGCAATCGGAGCGTGTCGGAGGCCGTCCGAGGCACCAGGCCGGAGAGCCCCCAGGCGGCCGGTAAGCCTATGCCGACACACGTCTTTCAAGGTGTGGAAAAACGCAGCCTTACCACCAGCGGCAGGTGGTCCGAGGCCACCTTGGTGAGCTTGGTCCGGGGGATGTGCAGGCTCTCCACGGTGAGGTCCGGAGAGACGAACAGGTGGTCGAAACGCACCACCGGATAGTGGCTGGGGAAGGTCCATTGCGTATGCCCGAGCCGGAGCCTTTCCTGCTCGTCGTAGAGGGCGTCTTTCAACTTCTGGTGCAGCGCCGAACTGGGGAGGGTGTTGAAATCGCCGCACAGGACCACCGGATGTTGGCACTCGGGATCCCCCAGCCATTCCGGACCACAGAGGACCTTCACCTGCGAGGAGCGCTCCGGCGGGGTGAGTCCCAGGTGGGTGTTGATGAGCTGCAGCCGCCTGTCGCAGAGCTCGATCTCCACCCACAGCGCGCCGCGCGGCACGATGGAGCGCCGCCGGGTCTCGGGATGCAGCCCGCCGGCACGGATAAGGCGCATCGGGAACCGGCTGAAGGTGACGTTGCCGTTACGCTCGCGCTCCATGAAGCAGAGTCCCTGCACCGACTCGAGTTCCGCGAGCTCCCGCGCCAGGTCCTGGGCGGTCCCCCCCACCTCGGGGCGGTAGCGGCCACCCGGCAACTCCTGAAGTGCCACGATGTCCGGCTGGTGTTCCTCAATCACCTGCGCGATGCGCAGCGCAGAGGTGTGCCGGTCGTTGCCGATCAGCCGGTGCACGTTGTACGTCATGATGGTGAACGAGCAGTCGCTGTGGTCCATGAGACAACCTTCCCATGAGAAAAAGTGGAACCGGATTAAAAGACCGCCAACTGCCGGGCGGATAAGGAGATTATACCTCCTGCTTTCGGAAATTTGCCATGAGACCGGCTACCTTCTCGCCTTCATGTGCGTTTTCCCCTTGACAACGAAGAGGCAAGCCATTATTTTTGGCATAACTTCTAAAGGGGAGTAGTTATCGGCCAGAGAAAAGGCCGACCCGGACTTCGTCAATACGGTCGCAAGACCCGGACCCGGGGCAGAATCATCTGTCAACAAGACCTTTATCCAGGCAATCGTGCCAAGGGTAATGGTCTTTTTTTATTACCTTCGGCGCAAAAACCAGGGCCACCGGGCACTGGACAGTCGGAGGTAATGCCATGCAAAAACCCGCCAGCACCCCCTCTTCTTCTGTTCGGAACCAATCCCGTCGTTACCGTAAAGCGCCCTGGGGCAGGAGCCTCCACCAGCGGTTCGCGCTCCTGCCTGCCTGGTTTGGCAACTGCCACCTGACGTGCGGCTTGCCGTTGCCTTTTGGCATCGAGGCACGTCCCGCACCGCACCAGACCGGGCTCCGGCTCCAGCACCTGGGACCTTGCGTCCACCTTGATATCTATTACAGTGATCGCTATTGATCACTCTGGAGGTTTGAACCCATGACATGGCTTTCGGATCCGCAGGTTTGGCTGGCACTGGTGACCTTGAGCGCGCTCGAGATCGTGCTCGGCATCGACAACATCATCTTCATATCCATCCAGGCCGGGAAACTGCCCGTAGAGCAGCGGGAAAAGGCCCGGCTGCTCGGCCTGGGACTGGCGATGTTCATCAGGGTGGCACTGCTTTTCTCCTTGAGCTGGCTCATGGGACTTACCGCGCCGCTCTTCACGGCGCTGGGCAACGAGATCTCCGGCCGGGACCTGATCCTTCTTTCCGGCGGCCTTTTCCTGATCTGGAAGAGTACCCACGAGATCCACGAGAAGCTCGAGGGGGGGGATCCCCTGGTAACGACCGGCGGCCGCGCCGGCTTCGCAGCCGTCATCATCCAGATCCTCCTGCTGGACGTGGTGTTCTCGCTCGACTCGATCATTACGGCGCTGGGGATGGCCAACCATCTTGCGGTGATGGTCGCCGCGGTAGTCATCGCGGTCGCCTTCATGATGCTCTTCTCCGGCAGGATCAGCGCCTTCGTAGAGCAGCACCCGACCCTGAAGATGCTGGCCTTGAGCTTTCTGCTGTTGATCGGGGTGGCGCTCATCGGCGACGGGCTCGACATGCACATCCCCAAGGGGTACCTCTACTTCGCCATGGCCTTCTCGGTCATGGTCGAGATGCTGAACCTGCGCATGCGCCGCGGCCAGCCCGTCAAGCTTCACGAGCCGCACCTGGTCGTACCGGGTAAGGAGTAGGGGCCACGACGGTCCAGCCATGCAGGTGAGTCCCCCGCGACGGTCGACAAGGGCGGGAGGGAATCATGCTACGACTGATGAAAGGAACGCTGGGACAGGCCAAGCGGGCCGTGGTCGCCATCGTGGGCGGTACCGTGCTGCTGATCGGGATTGCACTGGTGGTCCTGCCGGGACCGGCTTTCCTGGTGATCCCGGTGGGGCTCGCCATCCTGGCAAGCGAGTTTCTCTGGGCCCGCAAGCTGCTGGAGGTGCTGCGGACCCGCCTGGAGAGTTGGAAGCAGGGAAAAGAAAAATCGAATTCGGACCGGTAGCAGGCGGCAGCGGGCCACCGAAACCCGGTTTGCAACGGGGCTTAAGTCCCTTAAGAAGTTGCCCGAGGGCAACGGTTTCACATGCATTCAAGGAGGCAGACATATGCAGTACCAACATCTGGCACTCGTGCCGACCAGGAGAACCGTCAGGAAAAAGGAGCGCAAGGGGCTCAACAACGTGGTGTCGCTGCGCATCAGCGACCAGGAGAAGCGGGTGCTGGACCGGATCAGCGAGGCCACCCATACGAACCTCTCGGACGTGGTGCGCGAGGCCCTGAGCTTCTGGCTCACCACCCGCAAGGGGATCTGCCTGGAGCCGTAAGTGGCGCCGGCGACCATTTCAGAAAACAACCGATCTTTAAGGAGCTAAACGATGAAAAACAAGGCAGCCAGACTTTTCGCAATCCTTGCCGCGGTCCTCATGATGAGCGTAACCGTCATGGAGCTGAACGCCGAGGCACGTGCCGGCTCGAGCCGCTCCATGGGGAGCCGCGGCACCCGCAGCTACTCGCGGCCGGCGACCTCGACCCCGTACACCCAGCCAAGCCAGATGCGCCAGCAGGCCGCACCCACTCCCAACAGCTTCCAGCAGCCCGCCACCGGCGGATTTTTACGGAGCATGGCCGGTGGCCTGGTAGGCGGCATGCTGGGCGGCATGCTCTTCAGGAGCATGGGGATGGCCGGCGGCATGGGCGGCATGGGTGGCGGCGGCATCGGCCTCTTCGAGATCGTCCTGTTGGCCGGCATCGGCTACCTGATCTACCGGTTCGTGAAGAGCCGCAGGGAACCGGCCACCCAAGCGACCTACAGCCAGACGGGCTACCAGCCGGGCGGTTACCAGCAGGGGTACCAGGACCTCACCCTGCCGCAGGGGTCCTACCAGCAGGTCGAGAGCCCAACAGCTCACGACCTGGAAACCGGCATCTCCCACCTGCGCCAGATGGACCCGTACTTCGATGAGCAGCGCTTCGGCGATAATGCCATGGATCTCTTCTTCAAGATCCAGGGGGCCTGGATGAATCGCGACCTGGCACCTGCGGCTGGCCTGCTCACCGAGGAGATGCGCGGCATCCTGCAGGAAGACGTGAGCCGCCTGGTGCGCGAGCGCCAGGTGAACCGCCTGGAGAACATAGCGGTGCGCAAGGTGGAACTCGCCGAGGTGTGGCAGGAGTCCGGCCAGGACTACGTCACCGCGCTCATCCACGCGAACCTGCTCGACTACACCACCGATGAGGCCGGCAACGTGGTCTCGGGCAGCAAGACCGAGCCGGTGAAGTTCGAGGAGTACTGGACCTTCACGCGCCCGGTGGGCAACAACCCCTGGCGCCTGTCGGCCATCCAGCAGAAGTAGCAACCGGATTCTAACAGCATGCGCCACGGAGGCACGGAGGACACGGAGGAGGCTATTTACCTGCCTGCTTCGGGAACCTCCGTGCCCTCCAGGGCCAGGCACCTCTCTTAAAACCTTTTTGTTTCTGCTACACTGACCGCATGGATAACCCTCTTTTTACCTGCAACCTCTCCGGCAAGGAAATCCTGCGCTACCGCGTGGCCGGGCACGGTCCCCGCGCGCTGGTCCTCTTGCACGGTTTGGCCTCCCGCTCCCAGTGCTGGACCGACCTGGTCCCGCTCTTCTCCCCCGACAGCTACACCATCTACCTCGTCGACCTGCTCGGTTCGGGCGAGTCGGCCAAACCAGCCGAGGCCGACTACTCGATCCGGGGGCACGCGCACCGGTTGCTCGAGTTCCTGGAACGGTTAGGCCTTAGGCAGGCCAGCGTCGTCGGCCATTCGCTGGGCGGAGCGGTGGTGCTTCTCGCCACCCTCCTCGCCAAGGAACAGAGGCGGCAGCACCTGCTCCGCAAGGTGGTGGTCCTGGCGGGTCCCGGCTACCTGCAGGGTCTCCCCCTGATCGCACGGGTCTTCCGCTACCCCCTGGTCGGACCGTTCTTCATCAACCTCTACGCCCCCACCGCCTGGGTCAAGGTCGGACTGAAGGCCGCCTACTACGACCAGCACCTGGTAGATCGGGAGCACATCGAGCGCTATGCCCCCTGCTATCAGGACCGGGCGTCCCGCCAGGCCCTGGTGGCGACCTGCCGGCAGCTGGTACCGCCGGACGTGGCGAGCATCCCAGAAAGGTACGGGGAGATCGACACCCCGATGCTTCTTTTGTGGGGGAGGCACGACCTGATCGTGCCCTTGTCGCAGGGGGAGCGTCTGGCGCAGGCCGTACCCGGGGCGCGCCTGGTGGTCCTCGAGGCCTGTGGCCACAATCCGCAGGAGGAGAAGGCGCTAGAGACCTACCTGGTCATCGAGCAGTTTTTGAGGATGGGGACTGACAAGGACGTGCCGAAGACGGTGGGGGCGGAACTGGCGGGGGCAGAGCTTTTCGAGTAACGATCCTCTTACCGACCGTCCCCCTTGCGCTGCGCCTTGATCACCGCCTGGGGATCGCGCACCGCCTCTTTCCCCGCCTCCAAAAGCCCGAAGCGCAGGCAGAGCGCCCCGATGGTGGTGAGCGTTCCGGCCGCACGCCTCTTGCCGACCGAGTGCCCCGGCAACAGGCTTACCGCGATCCCCGCCACCAGAAACCCCTTCGCCCCGTTCCAGAGAACCCCCGCCTTGCTGCGGTTGAGTGCCCGGGCCGCCTCCGGATTTTGCGCCGCCTCCAACTCGAAAAGTGCCATACTCCCCGCCTCGGCGATCTTGCCGATGGTGCCGAAACGCCGCACCACCCGTTCCTCCTGCCGGTTCAGCGTGAAGAGCTCCAGGAGTGCCGAGGTGCTTGCGATGGCCGACGCCGTAAAGAGCAGCGGCAGGGTAAGCCGGGTCCCCTGCCAGAGCGGGTTCGCGCTGTTGCCGAGGAGCACCCCGGTATAGCCGGAAACCACCAGCCCACCACCCGCCAAGGCCCGCGTGGTCGGCTTGGCCGCGGGGCGGTCCCCCTGGATGAGCGCCAGGGTCGCGAGCGCACCAGACCCCGCCAGGGACCAGGAGCCGACGCTCATGGGGGAACTGGGCCGAAACACCCGGAGCATGTTGAGAAAACGCCCCATCCTCCCCAGGTCGTAGGTAAGAAGCGCCGGCCCGACCGTGGTCCCGGCAAAGGCGAGCCCGCGGCAGAGCGAGGCGAGCTTTTTAAGCCCGCGCTTGCCGTGCGCCAGTGTCGCCAGGAGTGCACTCCCCCCCGCCACGCCACCCAGGTAGAAGTAGGCCGGGACGGACCAGATCCAGACCGGCTCCTTCAAAAGCGGCAGACGGTAGTAATCCTGGTGGGCCGCTTCGCCGGGCTGCGAGGGGACCTTTTGCCAGAGCGGGATCGGCGGCACCCCCTGCTGGGCTGCGGGGTGTTTGACGTGCAGCTTGGCGGCCTCGCCGGTCAGGTGAGCCAGCTGCGGATCGAGTTCGCGCTCAGCCGTCGCCTGTTGCTTCGTAAAAAGTCCGATCATTTCTCACCTCCCGCCCTGACCGCGGCAATGGCCGCCGCCACCATTCCCGCCGCGGCGAGTCCCATCATCCCCCAGGCCCTCCCCACCTCCTTGGTCGGCACCCGGGGCTCGGGCGGCAGGTTGTAGGCCTCGGGCCGATCGAGGAGCAGGAAAAAGGCGTTGAGCCCTTCGGTCCCCGGCTGGTCCAGCTCTGTCATGCCGTAGAGCCTCGCCTCGTGCACCCCTTTACGGTGCAGCTCCAAAAGGCGCGCCTGGGCCCGGACCTGGAGCTCCCCGACCGGCCCGAAGAAGATCGAATCGGTGGGGCAGGTCTTGGCGCAGGCCGGCTCCAGCCCGACCTTCTGTCGATCGTAGCACAGGGTGCACTTCCAGGCCCTCCCGTCGTCCTCCCGGCGGTTGATCACCCCGAAGGGGCAGGCCACCACGCAGTAACCACAGCCGTTACAGACGTCGGGTTGCAGGTAGACGCTGGCGAACTCGGTGCGCACCAGGGCCCCGGTGGGACAGGCCTCCAGACAGCCGGCCCGGTTGCAGTGCTTGCAGACGTCGGAGAGAAAGAGCCAGGAAAAGGGGCGTGCCGTGGTCTGCCCCGAGAGCTGCCGGCTGCGCTCCAGAAAGGCCACGTGGCGCCAGGTGGTCGACTCCAGGTGCATGGTGTTGTCGTAGGAGCGGCCGCTGAAGTAGGCCCCATCGGCGGGGAGCTGGTTCCACTGTTTGCAGGCGACCTCGCAGGCCTTGCAGCCGATGCAGACCGAGGTGTCGGTGAAAAAGCCGTGTGGTTCCATGATCACGCCTCCTCGGTCTGTTGCTGGCGCCCGGAGCGCTCGCCGTGGGTCGCCGGTTTCTTGGTGCGCACCTCGGGGAGGTCGCGGCTTGGTTCCCCTCCGTCCTCCTGGCCCGGTTCCGGCGCGGCAAGCGGCCCCACGGCACCGGCGCGCCGGCGGCTCGCCCGACGCCCGGCAACGATCTGCACCGAGAAGGCCTTCGACTCCTCGATGCTCACGTTGGGATCGGCGACGAAGGCGGTGAGCTCGTTAGCGGCGTCTCCAGTACTGCGCCCCACGTAGCTCCAGTGGTAGGGGATCCCGACCTGGTGCATGACCTGTCCCTGCACTACCAAGGGCTGCAGGCGCTCGGTCACCAAGACGCGCGCTTCGATCTCGCCGCGGATGGTGCTCACCGTGGCCCAGCCGCCGTTCTCCAGCCCGCGCAGCCCCGCGAGTTCCGGCGAGACCTCGACGAACATCTCCGGCTGCAGTTCGTTGAGCCAGGGGAGCCAGCGACTCATCCCCCCTGCGGTATGGTGTTCGGTGACCCGGTAGGTGGTGGCGATGAAAGGATAGCGCGGGTCGCCCCAGGCCTTGTGGTACGGGTTGTCGCGGCGCACCCACTCGAGGCGTGCCGGGTTGCACTGCTGCCCGTAGAGCGGGTTTTTCAGCACCGACTCCTGCGGTTCGTAGTGGGTGGGGAGCGGGCCGTCCAGAAGGCCACTCGGGTCGTAGAGCCACCCCTTCCCTTCGGCCTGCATGATGAAGGGATCGATGCCCGAGAGGGTGTCGATCCCCTGGGCCCCTTCGGGCGGCCGGTACTCCGGAGGGCGCGTGGCGATGCAGTCCGGGTTGTCGTAGCCGGTCCACTTCTTCTGTTCCGGATCCCACCAGACGTACTTCTTGCGCTGCGACCAGGGTTTCCCTTCCGGGTCGGCTGAGGCGCGGTTGTAGAGCATGCGCCGGTTGGCGGGCCAAGCCCAGCCCCACTCCAGCGCCACCCAGTCCTGCTCGTCTTTCGGCGTGCGGCGCGCCGTCTGGTTCACGCCGTCCTTGCGGCAACCACAGTAGATCCAGCAACCGCAGGCGGTGCTGCCGTCCTCGTTCAGCTCGGTGTAGGCGGAAAGCGGTTTTTCGTCTGGCAGCGAGTGACCGTTGATCTCCGCCAGCACCTCTTCGGCATCGGGTTCCTGGATCTCCCCGATTTCCCGGTAGTTCCAGGCCAGATCGCGGATCGGGTGATCCTTCGAGTCCGGGGAGTCCCGGTAGAGCTCCTTCAAACGCTTGCCCAGGTGGTAGACGAAGTGCAGCTCGCTGCGGCAATCCCCCGGCGGCTCGATCGCCTTGTGGTGCCACTGTAAAAGCCTCTGCGTATTGGTGAAGCTGCCGTCCTTTTCGGTGTGGGCCGCGCAGGGGAAGAAGAACACCTCGGTGGCGATCTCCTCGGGCTTCACGTCGCCTGCCACCACCTCGGGGGCCGAGCGCCAGAACTCCGCGGTCTCGGTCGGTGCGAAGTCGCGCACTACGAGCCACTCCAGCTTTCGGAGCCCCTTGCGTTGCAGCGAGGCGTTCATCGACCCGACCGCCGGGTTCTCGCCCAGTACGAAGTACCCCTTCACGAAGCCGTCGGCCATGGCCGCCACGGTGACCATGTGCGAGTGGTCGCCGCTTATGTGCGGCAGGTAGTTGTAGCAGTAGTCGTTGACGGCGCTCGCGTTGTTGCCGTACCAGGCCTTCAGGAGCGAGACGATGTACTTGGGAAACTCGCTCCACCAGCCGCTGGCCGACCTGTTGTACTCGATGTACTTTTCGAGGTCCGTGTCGTAGGAGGCCTTGGGCATGGGGAGGTAGCCCGGCAGCATGTTGTAGAGAGTCGGGATATCGGTGGAGCCCTGGATGGAGGAGTGGCCGCGCAGGGCCATGATGCCGCCGCCGGGGCGCCCGATGTTCCCCAAAAGGAGCTGCACGATGGCCGCGGTCCTGATGAACTGGACCCCGACGGTGTGCTGGGTCCAGCCGACCGCGTAGCAAAAGGCGCTGGTTCGCTCGAGCCCGGAGTTGTCGCACAGGGCCCTGGCAACTTTAAGGAAGAGATCGGGGGCGATGCCGCAGGCCTGCTGCACCACCTCGGGGGTGTAGCGCGCGTAGTGCCGTTTCACGATCTGGAACACGCACTTCGGGTCAGTCAGGGTGGGATCATGCTCCTCGGCGGTGATGCTCGCGCCCCGCTCGGAGCGCGGCTCTCCGGAGAACATCTCGCGGTGGCCGGCAGCCGGGGAGACCTCGACGCCGCGGTACTGCCAGCTCTTGGGATCGTACTGCCCCTTTTCCGGGTCCCAGCCGCTGAAGAGGCCGTCCAGGTCCTCGGTGTCCTGGAAATCCTCGGAGATGAGGGCTGACGCATTGGTGTAGTTGACCACGTACTCCCTGAACCAGCAGTCGTTGGAGATGATGTAGTTGACCAGTGCCCCCAAAAAGGCGATGTCACTGCCGGCCCGGATCGGGACGTGGATGTCGGAGACCGCGCTGGTGCGGGTGAAACGGGGGTCGATGTGGATGATGGTCGCACCGCGCCGTTTGGCCTCCATGACCCACTGGAAACCGACCGGATGGCACTCCGCCATATTGGAGCCCTGTATGACGATGCAGTCGCTGAACTGCAGGTCCTGCTGGAAGGTGGTAGCGCCGCCGCGGCCGAACGAGATCCCCAGACCGGGGACCGTGGAGGAGTGTCAGATGCGCGCCTGGTTTTCCACCTGGACCACTCCCAGGCTCGAGAAGAGCTTCTTGATCAGGTAGTTCTCCTCGTTGTCCAGGGTTGCCCCGCCCAGGCTGGCGATCCCCAGGGTGCGTCGCAGCGGATGCCCCTTCTCGTGCTGGTCCTCCCAGGTGTCATCGCGGGTCTTTTGGACCCGACGCGCCACCAGGTCCAGGGCGCGCTCCAGCGGGATCTCCTCCCACCTGGTGCCGTAGGGGCGACGGTAGAGGACCGTCTTGACGCGGTGGGTTCCGGTAACCAACTGCATGGTGGCGGCCCCCTTGGGGCAGAGACAGCCGCGCGAGATCGGGGAGTCGTAGTCTCCCTCGATGTCGAGGATCTTCCCGTCCTTCACGTACACCTGCTGACCGCACCCTACACCGCAGTAGGGGCAGACGGAGCCGACCGCCCGGTCCGCCTCGTTGATGCGTGCCTTTAAGGCGCGGCTGCGCGGGGAAAACGCCGACGCCCCCAGCCCCACCGGATCACCGTTCGCCAGTTGCCGCCATGCCGGCCAGGCCGGTATTTTCGAGCTGTCCGCTGCCATACCACCTCCTTGGTGCCGCACCCGCACCGGCAGGTCCAGCACCGTCCGCCCATGAGAGAGCTGAGCACCCGCGTACGAGGAATAAGAGTGCGTTCTATTAACAAACACCAATGCTACCCAACTTCACCTTTATGTCAAAACTCATGATTTCGATCGGGGGGTAACGTGATGACATTACTGGCGGTGGTGACTCTGCGGTCAGGTTCTCATGGGGGGATGGGGTAAAACGGTGCTTTGCGGCAGACACAGAAAAATAAAGAGATTCAGCGAGGCGGGGCAGTTGACAAATGAAGAAGTACGATTAATGTTCTTTAACCATATTAAGCAGGCGCAGCGCCCTGACCGGCAAGAGGCGCCTGCACCAAAAGGAGGCAATCGATGAAGACGAACTACCTGTTGCTGGCGCTCGCCCTGGCGGCGACCCTCGGTCTGTCGGTACCCGCACAGGCGACGGAAAGTAAGAAGAGCACGTCCGACACGACGAGCGGTGCCGCCGACAACACCAGGCAGAACAAGCAGCACTCCCAGGAAATGACGGCGGACCAGCAGGCTGAGACTCCGGCAGATCGCAAGATAACCCAGCAGATCCGGCAGGCCATCGTTAAAGACAAATCGCTTTCCCAGTACGCCCACAACGTGAAGATCATCACCCGCGGCGGCGCAGTCACCCTCAAGGGGCCGGTGCGCAGCGAAAAAGAGAAGCAGGCAGTGGAGAAAGCGGCAACCGGGGTGGCCGGCCAAGGGAACGTGAAAAACGAACTGGAAATCGCTCACAAGAAAGAGAAAAAATCCGGCAAAGAAAAGAACTCGGAGAAAAAGTCAGACACCTCGAATAAAGAACAGGAGAAATAGCCGGGAACGGCAGGAACCAGGCGGTGCTGCTTGGTCAATGAACACGCCCCCTCTATCAGCCCCCTCTATCAGCCCCCTCTATCAGCCCCCTCTATCAGCCCCCTCTATCAGCCCCCTCTATCAGCTTTCAGCTGGAGAGTATGGTTCTCGAAGGTAAAACAAAACAAGCCGCCTCCTTGTGAGAAACGGCTTGTTTTTGTCAGTAGTGTGCAATTGCTGTGACACTATTTTTCCAGAACCTTTTCTGTATCTCCAACTTTTTTCTGGATTTTTCCTGCTACTTTTTCGCTATGTCCTTCTATTGCCACTTTCGGGTTGTTGATTGCTTTACCGGTGGACTCTTTTACTTTGCCTTTTACTTCGTGAAATTTACCTTCAACTTTGTCTTTAGTGCTGTCTCTCATGAGTTATACCTCCGGATTAAGGAGTAATATGCCAGCTACATTTATATTGTATGTTTTAGCCTATGCTATATCAATATAAAAATGTGCTTTCATTCACGGCTTAACCTGCCAAGGTTCTAGTACAACTTATGAATCAGCAGCACTAAAATTCCTACAGCATCACTACTACCATTGCCTGCAACAGATCCTTCTTGATAAGAAGGTGTGAGTCCAGTCGCCACAGGAGTTCCTGCACCAGCTAATTCATGAGGAGGCTGGCGAAAACGGGTCAGCCCGGGAGCAGGCCATAGTCCTGCTGAACCTCGGTGGGAGCCTCCTCGAACCCCTTGAACTCCATGGTGTAGCTGCCGCGCCCCTTGGTGGCGCTGCGCAGCTCGGTCATGTAACCGAACATCTCGGCCAAGGGGACCGTAGCCCGCACCACCTGGACCGCTCCCCGCTCTTCCATCCCTTCGACACGCCCCCGCTTTTGCTGCAGGGACCCCAGGACCTTTCCCAGGTGCTCGCTAGGAAGCTCCAGCTCGAGCGACATGATCGGCTCCAGTAAGAGCGGTCCCGCCTCCCGGGCGGCCAGGATCACCCCGCGCTGGGCCGCCCCCCACAGTGCGGTTTCGCTCGGCACTCCACCCTCGACGGGGATCTCCAGCACCTCGACCTTCACATCGGTGAGCGGATACCCGGTGCGGCAGCCGGCCTCGCACCCCTGCTGCAGGCTGCGCCGCACGGTGGCCATTAGCTCAACGGTGAGCAGCCCCGTGGCGGGCGGCACCTGGATGCGCACCCCCTTGCCGCGCGGCAGCGGACCGACCCGCAACAGGACCTCCGCGTTCTCCGAACGCCGGTCTCCCGCCTCGCAGTGGAACACCTCGCGCCGCTCCACCTGCCGACGCAGGGTCTCGCGATAGACCACCCGGGGCCGGCCGGTCTTCACCTGCACCCCGTACTCGCGGCGTAGCCGGTCCAGGATGACCTCCAGGTGCAACTCGCCCATGCCGGTGAGGATGGTCTGCCCGGTGTCAGGGTCCTCGTGCACCCTGAAGGTGGGATCCTCCCAGCCGAACTTCTCCAGCGAGCTCAACAGGTTCTCCCGGTCATGCGTCGCCTTCGCCTCCACCGCCAGCGAGACCACCGGTTCGGGGACCTCAAGCCCCTCGAGCAGCAGCGGTTGTCCCGGGTCGCTCAGCGTGTCGCCGGTGAGGGTGACCTGGCAGCCGGTGACCGCGACGATGTCTCCGGCACGCCCTTCGGGGATCTCCTCGCGCTTGTGGGCGTGGATGTGGAAGATGTGCTTGATCCGCTCGGTGGCGCGCCGGGCGCTGTTCAGAAGGGCCGCCCCCGGCTTCAGCGTCCCGCTGTACACCCTGAGGTAGGTAAGCCGGCGCCCCTCCTCGGCCATCACCTTGAAGGCGAGCGCCTGCAGCGGCGCGGCCGGATCGCAGGCAAGCGCCTGGCTCACCCCGGTCTCCGGATGGCGCCCCACCAGCGCGGGGAGCTCCTGGGGCGAAGGAAGGAAGTCGCAGACCGCGTCCAGAAGCGGCTGGATCCCCTTGTTGCGCAATGCCGAGCCGAGGAGTACCGGGAAGATGGCGCAGGAAAGTGTGCCGCGCCTGAGGGCCGCGCGCAGACGATCTGCCGAAATCGTCTTGCCATCCAGGAAATCGGCCATGACCTCGTCATCGAAATCGGCGGCCGCCTCGGTGAGTTTCAGACGCGCCTCCCGGACCTCGGCCTCATACTCCTCTGGTACCGGAGCTCTCCGGACGGTCCTCCCCAGGTCGCCCTCCTCGAAGCTCACCAGTTCTTCGTTGAGAAGGTCGATGACCCCAGAGAAAGCGTTCTCCACCCCCGCCGGCAACTGCAGGAGCACCGGGCGTGCCTTGAGCCTATCCACCACCTGCTGCAGGGCCTGCTGGTAGTCGGCGCCGATGCGGTCGATCTTGTTGATGAAGCAGACCCGGGGGACCCGGTAGCGATCCGCCTGGCGCCAGACCAGCTCGCTCTGCGGCTGTACCCCCTCCACCGCGCTGAAGATGGCGATGGCGCCGTCCAATACCCGCATGCTGCGCTCCACCTCGATGGTGAAGTCGATGTGCCCGGGGGTGTCGATGAGGTTGAGTCGGCAGTCACGCCAGCGGCAGGTCGTGGTACTCGCGGTAATGGTGATGCCGCGTTCCTGTTCCTGGGGCATCCAGTCCATCACCGCCAGACCGTCGTGCACCTCCCCCATCTTGTGGGTCTCGCCCGAGTAGAAGAGGATGCGCTCGGAAACGGTGGTCTTGCCGGCGTCGATGTGGGAGACAATGCCGAAATTGCGGAGGTTTTTGATCTGGTCGAGGTCGAGAGGCTGGATGGTCGTTCTCCCCCTGCGGACCCCATGGCAAAAGCGGTGGGTTGGGGGCCGCATCAAACTACAAAAGCTGCAGGTGACTGGGCGAAACAACAAAGGAGGTACGGGTCTTCTCGTTACGGTCGTACCAGTCAGTTCTTATATCATGAATTCGGCGGATGGGAGTACCTCATTGTGATAAATGGTGAGCCCTTGCTTGGGGGACAGGCAAGGGCTCGGTCTTGCGACTTGTAGTATCAGACCTTGGTCCCTAGTCGCCGTACTTCACCTGTTCCCGGCGCAGCAGGGCGATCTCTTCGCGCAGGGCGGCGATGTCGGCGTGGGTGGCCAGACCGAGGTCACCTACCACTTCCTTCAACAGATCCTTGATCATCCCCTTGAACTGGCTCCGCTCGCTGCTCCCCTTGGCTACCGCTTCATCGTAGAACTCACGAGCTTTCTGGTCGCCCTGTTCCTTGAAACTGCGGCTCATCTCCGTCGCCTTGTCCATCTTCTCCTTGGCCAACAGGATGCTCCCTACTCCGAAATAGAAAAGCTGCTCAAGTGTGTCTTTCATGGTGACTCCTTTTTAGCTGTCGAGGTCTGGCCGCGACGCGAGGTCGGCCAGTATCGATTCATGGGCGGCTATGGAAGCGTCGATGCCGGTGTCGCTGACCACGCCACGTCCGCTCCAGTCATTGCCCTGCCGTACGTAAAGGCTTTTCAGAATACCCCGTATCTGTTGCAACGCCCACCGCGGATCCTTGCGGACCATCTCGACAAGCGCCTCGTAGACCGATTCGAACGTGCTGTCGTAAAGCTCATCCAGGTACTTGCTGCACATGTTCCATCCCCTTCGTCCTGCCAGAATGCCGGGGGTGATACTGCACAGGCCGGGTCGACCAGTCGGCGGTTCCCCGGCACTGGCCCTCTCGTGGCGACCTTTTTTTCTTTATCATATCCCGTTTGCCTCTACCATTGGCGTAGAATAATGTGTCGATCAGGATAACCGCCCAACCTCCGGCCACGGCGTTTCCCGAACCGGAACTGCCGGCACTCCTGCGCACCTGCCTCCTCTTCACTCCACCCAATGCTCGCAGACCCTTGCTGCCAACCGGTACAGCGTCACAACCCGGCAAACCTTCACCGGCAGCACGCGCCTAGTTTGGTTGGCGTGGTGCCTCCCTCTCAACCTCAACCTTAACCTCAACCTGCTTCTCCTTCGGCACCGGGCCGCCCAGCGCCTGGTAGAGCGTCATCAGGTTCTTCAGGCGGTTCAGGCGGTTCTCGGCGAGGGCCTTTTCGGCGCTGCGCCTGCTCTCCTGGGTGTCGAGCCAAGCCTGCAGCGCGGTCGAGCCGGCACGATAGCGGATCTCAGCCAGTTCTTCAGCCCGTTTCGCCAGGGCGAGCGACTCCTCCAGCTGGCGGTTCCGCTCGGCGTAGCGCTCCCGCGCCGAAAGGGCGTTCTCTACGTCGCCCAGCGCCACGTAGAGCAACTGCCGGAAGTTGACCACTGCATCCTCGTAGTCGGTCTTTGCGATCTCCACGTTGAGCTTCATGGTGTTCCACTGCACGAAGGGGAGCGTGATCCCGGCCCCCAGGGTGCCGTAGGGGTTTTGCAGCACGCTTAAAAGGGTGGCACTGGCGGTCCCCAGCGAGCCGGTCAGGGTGAAGCTCGGATAAATGCTGGCGCGGGCGGTATCGACGGTGGCGAGGTATTTCCTGAGCCGCTGTTCCGCCGCCTTCAGGTCCGGGCGCTGGGCCAGCACGCTGGCCGGAAGACCGGCTGCCACCTCAGGGAGTGGAGTGTCCGGCAGCCTCGTCGGCTCGGCAACCTGCCGCTCGGGTGCCTGATCGAAGAGGAGCGCGAGGGCGTTACGCGCCTCGGTACGCTGCTGCAGCAACTGGGTCAGCTCCGCGCGCTGGGTGGCCATGGTCTGACGGGCCTGAACCTGATCCTGCGCCGACACCGCGCCGGCTGCGTACTTCACGTTGACCAGGTCGAGGATCTGCTCCGCATACGCGATGCTCGCCTGCGCCGTTTCGATCCGCTCGTTCAGGTAGCCGATCTGCCAGTAATCCGCAGCGGTAGTCCCGATGAGGGTGAGGGCACTCGCCTGACGATCGAACTCGGTGGCCGCCGCCTCGAACCGGCTGGCGTCCCGGGCGCTCGCCAGCTTGCCCCAGAGGTCGAGTTCATAACTCACCGTGCCGGTCACGCCGCTCGACCGGGTATCTTGGCCGCTCTTCACGTCATGGTTCAGGCTCGAGTTCCCCGAGACGCTGACCGACGGAGTTCGGTTGGTGTCGGTGAGGCTTGCGTTGAGCCGGGCGCGGCGCACCTTGATGGCAGCGGCCGCCAGGTCGTTGTTGCTTGTCAGGGCGCGCTCGATGACGCCACTTAACTGCGGGTCGTTGAAGTCGCGCCACCAACCGTCCTTCAGGGCGACCTCGCTGCCGGTCGGCGTCTGCTGCTGCCAGGTTTGCGGCACGGCCGATGCCGGGGTACTGTACTGGCTGCGCGGCAAGAGCCCCGCGCAGCCGGAAAGCAGCAGCGAGCCAGAAAGGAGCAGGCCGATGAAAGCCGCCCGGCCGCAACCGGAAAGAGCCTTGCCAAGGTTCAACTTCCCCCTCACCCCAACCCTCTCCCGCAAGGGGAGAGGGAGAGCTTCTGGTGCACAGCTGGAGGTATCGATAAAAGATATTTTCATAGGCTCACCTACTCCCTGGCCAGCGCGTCGATAGGGTCGAGCCGTGCCGCGTTGCGCGCCGGCAGAAAACCGAACACGACACCGATTAACGTCGAACAGAGAAAGGCGGAGACCACCGAGACCAGGGAGAACTTCATGGCAAAGCTCTTCACGAAGACCGAGAAGACCGTGCCGACCCCGTAGGAGAGCAGGATGCCGATCATCCCTCCCACCAGGCAGACCAGCACCGACTCGATGAGGAACTGCTGCATGATGTCTTCCTGCCGTGCCCCCACCGCCATGCGGATGCCGATCTCGTGGGTCCTTTCGGTCACCGACACCAGCATGATGTTCATCACCCCGATCCCCCCGACCACGAGCGAGATCAGCGCGATCGCCGAGATCATCAGTGCCAGGGTCTGGGTGGTCTTGTTCACCGTCTTCATGATGGTGTCCGAGCTGCTGGTGAAAAAGTCCTTGCGCCCGTGGCGCTGGGTCAAGAGCTTGACGATGCTCTGCTCGGCGATCTGGTTGGAGATCCCGTCCCGCACCCGCACCGTTATGGAGTTCAGGTACTGCTGACCCAACAGGCGGGCCATCGCGGCGCTGGAGGGGATCCAGACCTCCAGGTTCTGGTTGTTGCCGAACGGCCCTTCCTTCTCCTTGGTGACCCCGATGACGCGGCAGGGGAGCGAGCCCACCAGGAGCACCTTGCCGATCGGCTCCTCCTGGGCGAAGAACTTCTTGCTGGTGTTCTTGTCGATCACCACCACCTGGGCCTGGAGCCGGGCATCCTCAGCACTGAAGCCGGAGCCCTTCTCGAACTCGTAGCCGCGCACCCGGAAGTACTGCTCCCCTACCCCCTTTACCTGGGCGCTGGCCGTCACGTTGTGGTAGCGCAAGAGCTGGCTGTCGCTTAGCACCGGAGTCGCGCTGTCCACGTAGACCTGCACCTTCAGCGCCTCCAGGTCCGCAAGGACCAGGGTCTGGATGCTGGCAGCGTCCTCGTCGCCCCAATCCTTGCCGGGGCTGATGTCGATCACGTTGGTCCCCATGGCCGAGATGTCGTTGATGACCTTCTGGCGCGCCCCCTGCCCCAGTGCGACCACCGAGACCACCGAAGTGATCCCGATCACGATCCCCAGCATGGTCAAGAGGGTGCGCATCCGGTGGCTGGCCATGGCGATGAGTGCCATTTTGAAGGCCTCGGCAAAGCGCCCCCAGGTCGCCGCAAACAGCGATGCCTCCCTGCGCACCGGAGCCTTGTCCAGCGGCTGGCGGGACTGCCGGGGCGCGGCCGCGGGGTTCGGTCGATCTGATACGATCCGGCCGTCGCTGATCTCGATGATCCGCTCCGCGTGGCTCGCCACCTGCGCGTCGTGGGTCACCAGGATGATGGTGTGCCCGGCATCGTGCAGCTCATGAAGCAGCGCCATCATCTCCTGGCCGCTCTTGCTGTCCAGGGCGCCGGTCGGCTCGTCCGCCAGGATCACCTCGCCACCGTTCATGAGGGCTCGGGCGATACTCACCCGCTGCTGCTGTCCGCCGGAGAGCTGGTTGGGGCGGTGCTCGCAGCGCTCCTCGAGCCCGAGCCGGCACAGAATTTCCCGGGCGCGCGACCGACGCTCCTCCTTGGGTACTCCCGCGTAGACCGCCGGGATCTCGGCATTCTGGGTGGCAGAGAGATGCGGCATCAGGTGGTAGCGCTGGAAGATGAAGCCGAAGTACTCGCGCCTGAGGCGGGCCAGCTCGTCTCCGGAGAGGGTGCCGGTCTGCTCGCCATTGATCCGGTAACTCCCCTCGCTGGGGCGATCCAGGCACCCCAGGATGTTCATCAGGGTGGACTTGCCGGAACCCGAGGCCCCGATGATGGCGACCAGCTCCCCGGCGTTGATGGTAAGGTTTACCTCCTTGAGGACGGCGATCTCCTGCTCGCCGGTGGCAAAGCGTCGCCCCAGCCCGTTGAGCTCCAAAAGCGGCCGACCCATGGCTAGCGCCTCCCGCCCGGAGGTGGCATCTGGCCGGAACTCGCGGTCGTTTCCGGGACGCTGGAGCTGTCGCCCACTACGACCTTCTCGCCGGCCTTGAGCCCCTCCAGCACCTGCACCTGGACGTTGTTGCCGATGCCGGTACGGATACTGCGCCGTTCCACCTGCGCGCCCCTGAGCACCTGGACCGTCGCCTGTCCGTCGTTACGCTTTTCGGTGAGCGCGGCGACCGGGATGCAGAGAGCCTGTTTCGCCTGGTTCAGGATGACGGCGACCTGGGCGGTCATGGAAACCTTGAGCCGATTCTCGGCGTTGGGGACCTCGAACAGCCCGTAGTAGTAGATCGCCGAGCTGCCAGAGCTGGTACTGGAGCTGCTGGTCGAGCTGCTGCCGGTGCTCGAGGAAACCGGCCCCGGCTCGATGGCCCGCAGCTTGCCATAGTAGCGCCGGTCGGCATCCCCGAGAAGGGTGAAGTAGGTGGTGAGCCCCGGCTTTACCTTGGTGACGTCGGCCTCCGAGATCTTGGCCTTGACCGTCATGGTGTCCAGGTTTGCCAGGGTGAGGATGGTGGTGGCGGACTGGGTGGAGACCACCGTTTGCCCCTCCTCGGTGTCGATGGAGATCACCACCCCGTCGATCGGTGCGTTGATCCGGGTGTAGCCCAGGTTGGCCCGGGCGGTGTCCACGGCGATGATCGCCTTCTTCAACTGGGCATCCAGCGCCGCGATCTCGTAGCGGGTGCTCTCCAGTTGGGCCTGGGCGCTCTCCAGGTCGGCGCGTGGTCCGGCGTCCTTTGCCACCAGCTGGCTTTGGCGCTGGAAGGCGAGCCGGTACTGCTTCAAGAGCTCCTCCTTGGAGCGACGCTGGGCCTTCAGGTTCTCCACCTGGGCCTCGGCGTCTTTCAGCGTGTTCTGCTGCAGCACCGGGTCGATCTCGGCCAGGAGCTGCCCCTTTTTCACCTTGTCACCCAGCGCCACGTGTAAGGTCTTTAACTGCCCGGAGACCTGGGCACCCACCGCAACCGTCTTGAACGCCTTCAGAGTGCCGCTTGCCAGGACACTTTCTTCCAGATCCATGGTCGTCGCCGGCGCCGTCAGGTACGTCGGCTTCGGCTTGCTGAACCCCTTCTGAGCCGCCAGCCCCGCACCTCCCAGGACCAGCAAAACGACCAGTGCCACGACAATCTTCCTGCCAGAAAACTTCATTGTTTCTCCTGATCCTTGTTCCATCATCCTTCAAAGCCTGAGGGGTTTCCGCCTCCGGCATCCAGGTTTTCCCCTTCCTGCCGTTCCTCGGTTTTCCCCTCCGTGTTCCCCTGTGGTGAGACGCTTTACTGGCTTTGCCATTCCGACGAATACCCGTAGAGGTAGCCCACCCCGCGCACCGATTTGATCCTGTCGCCACCGTCCGTCGACGTGCCGAGTTTCTTGCGCAGGCCGCTCACGTGGACGTCCACGCTCCGGTCGAAACTGCGGAACTCGCGCCCCAGCGCCTGGCGGGTCAGATCCTCGCGGGTCACCACGTTTCCTGCCATGCGCAGCAGCACCTCCAGTACCGAAAACTCCGAAGAGGTGAGCTCCACCGCTTCGCCCGAACAGTAGAGCGAACGTGTCCCCAGGTTCATGGCGACGTCCCCCACCACCAGGGTACCGGGTCGCGACTCGTGGGCGGGGATCCCGCTGCGCCGCTGGATGGCACGCAGCCTGGCGATCAATTCGCGGGGGTTGAACGGCTTGCAGAGGTAGTCGTCAGCCCCAAGCTCGAGCCCCACGATCCTGTCCACCTCCTCGCCCCGCGCCGTCAGCATGAGAACCGGGACCTCGGAGCACTGCCGCAGCTTGCGCAGCACCTCGAAGCCGTTCAGCCCCGGCAGCATCACGTCGAGGATCACCGCTGCGTAATCACCCTCAAGCGCTGCGAGCGCCCCTGCGTTTCCGTCATGGACGGTGTCCACCTCGAAATCTTCGCTCCCCAGGTAGCCCTCCAGCAGCTGACACAGGCCGGCATCGTCATCGATAAGCAGGATCTTTTTTGCCACGACATCCCCCGATTTCATTATTTGTGGGCGAGTATAGCCCAAGCTGGTATAGGCAACTGTTAAGAGTTGTAAAGAAGTTTTAAGTAGTTTTCGGTGGTTGGAGCGAGGACTGGCGCAGGCTTTCCTTCAGGGGGCCAGGTTCGGACGGCAAGGTCAGGCGCAGCCCGCCCCCGGTTGACAACGCAGGGGTGGATGCTTAGGTTTCATGAAAACAACTACGGGAGCCTGAACATGAGTGAACAGCCCACCATAGATGTCGAATACAACGGCAAGCCTGACAGCGAGGAAAGCGGCGGGCTGGTGCTCGCCTCCGAGGTGCTGCCGCCAAGCCTTCCCATCATCCCGATCAAGCCGCGACCGGCCTTCCCGAATCTCCTCTTTCCGATGGCGGTCAGCGATCCCCACCAGAAAACCGCGGTGCAGCGCGCCCTGGAGAACCCCTCCCACGCGCTGGGACTCGTGCTGGTGCGCGATCCGTCCCGTCCCGACGGGCTGGAGAACCTGCACCGCGTGGGGGTGGTCGGCAAGGTAGTAAAGGTGATCCACCAGGACGAGGAGAACATCCACTTCCTGGTGAACACGCTGGAGCGCTTCAGCATCGAGGAGGTGACCGACCTGTCCGGAGCCTACTTCGCCCGGGTGCGTTACGAGTACGCGCCGGAACTCTCGGTGAACGAGGAGCTGAAGGCCTACTCGATGGCGGTCCTTTCCACCCTGAAGGAGCTGGTCCAGATCAACCCGCTCTACACCGAAGAGATCAAGCTCTTCCTGAGCCGCTCCAGCCTGGACGATCCGGGGCGCCTGGCCGACTTCGCGGCGAACCTCACCTCGGCCGACGGCCAGGAACTGCAGCAGGTACTGGAAGCGCTGGACGTCCGCAAGCGCATCGACCTCGTGCTGATCCTCCTCAAAAAGGAACTGGAGGTCTCCCGGCTGCAGACCAAGATCACCAAGCAGATCGAAGAGAAGATCAGCGAGCAGCAGCGCGAGTTCTTCCTGCGCGAGCAGCTGAAGGCGATCAAAAAGGAACTGGGGCTGGAGAAGGAAGGGAAGACTGCGGAGATCGAGAAGTTCGAGGAGCGCCTCAAGAAGCTCACCTTGAACCCGGAGGCGAGCCGGGCGGTCACCGAGGAGGTCGAGAAGTTCCGGCTCTTGGAGCCCTCTTCCCCCGAATACCACGTGACCCGCAACTACCTGGACTGGCTCACAGTGCTTCCCTGGGGGAGCTTCAGCAAGGATTCCTACAACCTGGACAAGGCGCGGCGCATCCTGGACCGCGACCACCACGGGCTCTCGGATGTGAAGGACCGCATCGTCGAGTTCATCGCGGTAGGGAAACTGAAGGGGAATATCTCGGGGTCGATCCTCTGCCTGGTGGGGCCGCCGGGTGTCGGCAAGACCTCCATCGGTCGGAGCATCGCAGACGCCCTGGGGCGCAGTTTCTACCGCTTCTCGCTGGGCGGCATGCGCGACGAGGCCGAGATCAAGGGGCACCGGCGCACCTACATCGGCGCCATGCCCGGCAAGTTCATCCAGGCCATGAAGAGCGCAGCGACGGCGAACCCGGTGCTCATGCTGGACGAGATCGACAAGGTGGGTGCCTCCTTCCAGGGTGACCCGGCCTCCGCACTCCTCGAGGTCCTCGATCCGGAGCAGAACGCCACCTTCCGGGATCACTACCTGGACGTCCCCTTCGACCTTTCCAACGTGCTCTTCATCGCCACGGCGAACCAGCTGGACACCATACCGGCGCCGCTCTTGGACCGCATGGAGATCATCCGGCTTTCGGGGTACGTGCTCGAGGAAAAAATGGAGATCGCCAAGCGCTACCTGATACCCAAGGCTACGAAGAACGCGGGGCTGAAGCCCGGACAGGTGACCATCAAGAAAGAGGCGCTCGCCGCGCTTATCGACGGCTGGGCGCGCGAGGCAGGGGTCAGAAACCTGGAAAACCGGATCAAGAGGCTGATGCGCAAGGCGGCGCTCGAATTCGCCTCCGGGCGCACCGAGCCGGTGGTGATCGGCAAGAAGGATCTCGCCGGTTACCTGGGACAGCCGGTGTTCGTGACCGAGGAGATCTTCCAGAACGTGGCTGGTGTCGTCACCGGGCTTGCCTGGACCAGCATGGGTGGCGCGACACTTCCCATCGAAGCGGCGGCGATGCCGAGCAAGGGTAAAGGGTTCCGCCAGACCGGGCAGCTCGGCAACGTCATGGTGGAGAGCTCCGAGATTGCCTACTCCTTCGTCATGGCGCACCTGAAGGAGTACGGTGTTGCCGAAGATTTCTTCGACACCCATTTCGTGCACCTGCACGTGCCGGCCGGTGCCACCCCGAAGGACGGCCCCTCCGCCGGGGTCACCATGGCCACCGCACTCATCTCGATGATGCGCGGCAAGCCGGTGCGCGCCAAGCTCGGCATGACCGGCGAGTTGACGCTTACCGGTCGGGTGCTCCCCATCGGCGGGGTAAAGGAGAAGACCATCGCCGCCCGCCGCGCCGGATTGAACGTGCTCATCTTCCCCGAGGCGAACCGAAAAGATTTCGCCGAGCTGCCCGATTATCTGCAGGAGGGAATCGAGGTACACTTCGCCAGCGAGTACCAGGACGTGTACAAGGTGGCCTTTGGCGAACCGGTTCAGAAGGTGAAGGCAAAACCGAAAGCGGCCTGACAAGCAGGGGCAGCATCTCAAGTGGCTGACAACAAAAAAGGGACTGGCTCCGCAAGGTGCCTGTCCCCTTTTTTTAATTAAAACCAAACCCCCTCTGTCTCCCCTTCGCAAAGGGGAGAACGTGGGGCTGCCCGTAGAGCTACCTAGCGACCGCATCCAAGCACCCGGAACTCGCGGAAGCACTTCCCCCTAAGAAGGTTCCCCTATGCCCCCACCGGCCCTTACCTTCCAGCTGCCATTGAGCCCTTCCCTGCTTACTACTCCTTGATCTCCTGCCCCGGGCTCACAAACGAGATCCCTTGCCCCGATGCCGTTCCGATCATGACACACTCGATGATCGGGGTGTTGATAGCGCGATCCGCATCCCACCGAACGATGAAGTTCGCACCGAAGCCACCCGCCACATCCTTCTCGTCGATGTGGAAATCCGCCGAGGCCAGCGGCCCCAGATTCAGCGCACCGGTGCGGTAGCGGCGCACCAGCTTGCCGTTGGTGTCGTAGTAGTCGATGGCGGTGATCCTGAAGGGCGCACCCGGATCGGTGTTCCTGATGCTCAGCGTGGCGGCAAGCTGGAAGGGGCGTTTCTTCGGACCGCTGAAGACGTTGGAATAGACCGGCACGTACACGGTCTGCCCCTTGGAAAGCCGGTACTCCGGCGCCGCATTTGCCGGGGCCGCGGCAACAACGAGCGACACGGCAACGAACAGGATAAGAGCGATCAGCGCGGGAAATTTCTGTTTCATGGTACAGCCTCCTTGTCGGTCTTGTTCACGTTCGCGAAGGAACTGACACCTGCAGAGCCAGTCCCCAAACTGAAGCTTTTCGTCGTTCAGCCTTCCGCAGCCAACGCCAGCCAGGCCTGGGCAGCCGGCGAGAGGTAGCCGCCACGCCGCCAGATGAGCGCCAGGTGCCAGAAGAGCGCCGGCTGTTCGACCGGAACCCGCCGGGTCAAGGGATGCGGCCGCTGCTCCGCGATCATGCGCGGCAAAAGCGCCACCCCCAGGCGGGTAGCCACCAACTCGATCACGAAATCGACCTGGCTCGACTGTGCTGAGACCTTTGGGGTAAAGCCGCTCTCCCGGCAGGCGTCGATAATCATCTGGTTCAGCGCGAAGCCCGGACCGTAGAGGATGAAGGGGAGCTCCTTAAGCTGCCTGAACGCCAGTTTGTCTGAGGCAGCCAAAGGGTGCTCCACGGGAAGCAGCACGTCGATCGGCTCGCGCCAGACCTCCTGCCACTCGAACTCCTCGCCGACGGGCAACAGTGTCGCCGCCAGGTCCAGCTCCCCTGCCAGCACCAACTCCTCGAGCCGCTTGCTGCCATGTTCCATGAGCTGCAGCTCGATTCCCGGGTAGCGGGTCCGATAGGCGGCGAACCGGTGGGCAAAAAGCGTGTTGCTGCCGATGAGCGGCACCCCCAGGCGCAAGACGCCCCCCTTCAGGCCACGCAACTCCTCGAGTTCCGCCTTCAGGTCGTCCCCCTGCGCCAGGATGGTCAGCGCACGGCGGTAGACGATCTCGCCGGCAGCAGTCAGCTTCACGTTCGTCCCGATCCGGTCCAAAAGCTGCAGCCCCAGCTCGTCCTCGAGCTGCTTGACCGCCTTGCTCACCGTGGACTGGGTGACGAAGACCGTCTTGGCCGCCCGGGAAAATCCTCCCTGCCGCACCACCTCGACGAAGGTCCGTAAGGTCCGCATCTCCATACACTATTCCTGATCAGAATCGGTTTGAGTCGAAAACTTCATTTTACGAATATCACAGAACAACCTATGATTCAAACATCGGAAACGGGAGAGACACATGACCAGGTATCTACGCACCACCTTCTGGAGGACCTTGCGCTCCAGCCGCTTGTTCCAAATCGCCCTGATCCTGCTGTTTTGGGCAGCGGGCGAAGGGATCGCGCGCACCACCCACCTGATGATCCCGGGCCCGGTACTTGGCCTGTTCATCGTACTCTTGCTGCTGGCTACCCGGCGGTTGAACATCCTCACCGTGCGCCGCGGAGCCCAGTGGTTTTTGGCCGAAATGCTCCTCTTCTTCATCCCGGCGGTTCTGGCGGTGCTCGATCATCCCGAACTGCTCGGCATGCTGGGACTGAAGATCCTGGCGGTGATCCTCTTCGGGACGATCACCATCATGGTGGTGACGGGTGCGGCAATCGATCTGTGCTATCGGTGGGTAAACCGTGGGGAGAAATGCGATGTGGTGTGATGAGCTGCTGATTCACGCAGTTTTCTGGTCCCTTTTGACCGTGGCCCTCTACGCTTTGGGGAAATTCCTGAACGCGCGCCGCCCGAGCCTTTTCACCTCGCCGCTCGTCTTCACCCCGGTACTGCTCATCGCTGTCGCCCTGATCGGCCACGTCCGGTATGCCGAGTACATCCGCGGGACGCACTGGCTCATGATGCTTTTGGGGCCGGCGACCGTGGCGTTTGCCATTCCCATTTACGAGCAGCGCGTGCTGATCCGCCGTCACTGGATGCTCCTGCTCATTGGGGTCGTCGCCGGCAGTTGTACTGCCGTCATCTCGTCCTGGCTCCTCTCCAAGCTCTTCGGGCTCGACGCCACCTTGTGCCTGAGCCTCTTGCCGCGCTCCATGAGCACCCCCTTTGCCATGACGGTTTCCGGTGATATCGGGGGAGTTCCCGCGCTCACCTCCGTCTTCGTGGTCATCACCGGCGTTCTCGGTGCAACCATCGGGGAGCTCCTGCTCAACTGCCTCCCCTTCCGTTCGGCGCTGGCCCGCGGGGCACTGCTCGGTATGGGGGCCCACGGTGCCGGCACTGCGAAGGCGCACCAGATCGACAGCGAGGTAGGTGCCATCGCCGGCCTGGTCATGGTCCTGGTCGGCCTGCTCAACGTCCTCAGCGCCCCGCTGCTCGCCCACGTGGTCTCATCCGCACTTCATTCATGGTAAATCAGCTTAAGCCCAAGGCTCGCGACAGGATCCCCGCCCCTTGCTTCTTTCTCATTTAGACGTTAGATTAATGAATCTGGGGGGTGGAAAGCCCCCCAAGGCATGAGAAGGGAGCAGAGTGACGATGAGAGCCATGGTACTGCAGCATTCGGGATCGCCCTTGCAGCTCAAAGATCTGCCGATCCCCGCGCCCGGTCCCGGGCAGCTGCTCATTAAGGTTGCCGCCTGCGCCATTTGCCGCACCGATCTGCACATCCTGGACGGTGAACTGACCGAGCCCAAGCTGCCGCTGGTGCCAGGGCACCAGATCGTGGGGCGGGTGGTGACCTCGGGGAGCGGTGTCACCCAGTTCAAACCGGGAGACAGGGTCGGCGTGCCGTGGCTCGGCTCCACCTGCGGCCATTGCCCGGACTGCAACGATGGACGAGAAAATCTCTGCGACCAGGCCCGCTTCACCGGCTACCACCTGGACGGCGGCTATGCCGAGTACGCCGTCGCCGACCAGCGCTTCTGTTTCGCGCTTCCCGAAGGGTTCGGGGACCTGCAGGCGGCGCCGCTTCTCTGCGCGGGGCTTATCGGGTACCGATCGCTGCGCATGACCGGCGAGGCCCGGCGGCTCGGGATCTACGGCTTCGGAGCCGCGGCTCACATCATCATCCAAGTGGCGCGCTGGCAGGGACGCGAGGTCTATGCCTTCACCCGCGCGGGGGACTACGAGGGACAGCAGTTCGCGCGCCAGTTGGGCGCCGTCTGGGTCGGAGCCTCCGACCAGCTCCCGCCCGAGACACTGGACGCCGCCATCATCTTCGCCCCTGCGGGAGAACTGGTCCCCGCGGCGCTAAAGGCCGTACGCAAGGGTGGAACCGTCGTCTGCGCCGGCATCCACATGAGCGACATCCCCAGCTTTCCGTACCACCTCCTCTGGGGCGAGCGCGTGCTGCGCTCCGTCGCCAACCTGACCCGCAGGGACGGCGAGGAGTTCCTGGAGATCGCCCCCCGGGTGCCGGTGCGTACCGAAGTGCAGCTCTACCCGCTTGAAGCCGCCAATGAGGCGCTTGCTGACCTGAAAGGCGGACGGGTGAAGGGGGCTGGTGTGCTGGTGGTGGATCAGAACAGTATCTGATACGAGCGGAACAGGCACAGCCAGGCATCCGGGGCTTTCAGGCGCTTTTCCGGTTCCTCTTGACAGAGAGCAATCTAAGTTATTACATTGGTTACGAAGCATAAAGGGGAGTAGTTGACGGTCACCTGAAAAGACCGACCCGGATCTCGTCAATACGGCTAACAGCCCGGGACCGGGGCAAACCTGCCAACAAGACCTTTATCCAGGCATCACGCCGGGGTAAAGGTCTTTTTCGTTACCCCGGCGGAACTCCAACGTCGGAGGTAACGCCATAAAACCATCCTCCCACGGAGGAGTGCATCGCCCGCCTGGAGCGGATGGCACGCTGGCGACGACGGCTCGTACCAAGGACGGTTTCCAGAGCCCCCCTTGGGGCAAGAGGAGAACGATAATGACAACGACCTGGAAAGGATTGGGATCAAGAATCAGGGACCGCATACGGGAGTGGATGGAGGACCTGATCCCCGCGATGTTCCCGCCACAGTGTCCGGTGCCGGTACCGGTCAAGGACGACCGGCGCCCGCGCTAAAGGGGCAGCGGCGAGGGAGGGCAGAGGGTACGCGCCCCCTCGCCGGCCTGCTTGGCACGACACGCATTGTCCTTCATGTCGTGCCCCATCCTGCCGATAGGGTTAGCAAGGCTTGGGATCGCGCGGCGCGGCAAGCGGCGCACCGGCATCGGGATGGTACGCAAACGGGGGAGGAAACAACGTGGCACAGGAAACGGATAAAGGATGCAGCAGTCAGGAGCACAGAGGTCACCTGTGCGAGTTGGAGAGTCAGGAAGAGTGGGAGATTCTCAGGGATGTCACCAACCAGCCCAAGGTGCGCTGCGAAACCTGCGGCGGCCGGGCCAATGCTGCCAGAAACGTCTGCCTGCCGACCGACCTGGAGGGGAACCTGCTGTCCTGCGACTAGCGATCATTTAAACGGGGGCGGATCAAGAGAACCGTCCTGACTGACAGGGACCGGAGCCGTGAGGAACCGGTCCTTTTTTATTGGCAGTGACCACTGTCGTCCGGGTGGATTTCGTTCGTCGTCGGATCGTGCGTGCCCGCATTGGCCGCGGCAGTTTTACGCGTGATCAGATAATACCCGATGGAGAGGGCCAGGATGATGGCGGCAATGCCCAATAACGCCAGGCCTGACAGGTCTTTGACGTCGAGGATGATGACCTTCCGCGCGATTGCGATAATTGCGACTGCCATGACGATCTGGGCGTGGTCAGTCGCTTCGCCCATGTAGGTCTTGGCGATGGTATCCAAGAGCTCGATGCCGATCAACACCAGCATGAAGAGTCCGAAGATATCGAGCAGTTCGTCAATTTCCAACAAAAATGTCGGTGGCGTAATGACATCCTTAATGATTACCCATGCGAGTTCGACTGTAGCAAGGAGCAGAACAAATATCATCATTACTACGAGAACCCGGACAATGATCTTCTCGAAACTCTTTATCACCGGCAGCATGCGTTTGTCTCCGTAGCATTAATAAGTCATGGGAAGAGTGATTGTCGCAACGCCCCTTGAGTATCAGCAGCTGCAAGTGCCACTGATTCAGTGGATGCAGAGGCATACCACCAGTAACCGCTTCTATTGTCAACAAATTTCCGACACCAAAGACAGATGAGATCCCACCTGTGCAGGACAGCAACAGTACGGGAGCGGTGGGCCAGGTTCAGGAGAACTAACTGCGGGAGGATCAAGGCGTAACCTCTCGATTTCAGTTATTTCATCTGGCGGGCCGATTTCTCAGCCACTTTTCCAGAGTAATGACGGGCAGAACGATTGCCCCGACCGCCATGGCAAGCAGCCATGCCCTGGTGTCCAGAGGAGTCGAACCGAAGAATCCCTGCAAAGGAGTGAGTTGCAGGAAGCCTGTTTGCATGAGCAAGAGGACACCGATGCCGACGAAAACCGATGGATTACTGAAGATACCTTGTGATCGGAGCGAGTTGCGCAGCGAGCGACAGTTCAGCAGATAGAAAATCTGGGAGAAGATAATGCTGGTCACGCAGATGGATTGCGCTTCGGCCAGTGCAAAGGCGTGCCGAGCCGCAGATACCGGCCCGGCCCCGGCAATCCGGAAGTATTCCCAGAGAAACAGGCCGCAGGCACCCAGGGACATGAGCAGGGCAACCAGCACGATGCGGGTGACGATAAAACCTGAGAAGACCGGTTCATCGGGAGACCGCGGCGCCCGCTTCATCGCCTGCGTCTCCAGCACCTCGAAGGCCAGCGGTACAGAGAGGGTTACGCTTGCCACCAGGTTTATCCAGAGGGTCTGGCTGGGCGACAGGGCCATGAGCAGTTCATTGGCACCTTCGACCCGGACCGTCGGAAAGAAGAACATCGCCAGGGAGAGCGTGCAGGCGAGGCCGAGATTGGTCGGGAGCACGAAGGCCAGGGACCGGACGAGATTGTCATAGACCCGGCGCCCCTCCTCTACGGCTGCAGCGATGGAAGCGAAGTTGTCGTCCATCAGGACGACCTTGGCCGCTTCCTTGGATACCGCCGTGCCGGTAATACCCATGGCAACGCCGATGTCGGCACGTTTGAGCGCAGGTGCGTCGTTGACCCCGTCACCGGTCATGGCAACTACATGACCTTGCGCCTGAAGCGCCTGAACCAAGGCGATCTTGTGCTCTGGCGCAACACGGGCAAAGACATTGGTGCTCATGACGGCGTCCCGGAGCTGGGCCTCGGAAAGACCATCCAGGTCTCTCCCCTGCATGGCGGTCTGCCCGTGCTTTAACAGGCCGAGTTCGCGGCCAATGCTTTCAGCAGTCACCGGATGGTCGCCGGTAATCATCTTAACCGTAATACCGGCCGCGTGACAGAACCGGATGGCCTCCACGGCCTCAGAACGGGGCGGGTCGATCATGCAGAGCAGACCGACAAAGTGCAGCCCTTGCTCAAGGTCACCAGGAACTATCTGCTCTTGTTGGGCACCTCTGCGCCGGGCACAGGCAATGACCCGCATCCCCTGGCGAGCGTAGGTATCCATGGCGTCATTGATAGTTAGCCGTTGCGCTTCACTGAGTTCACAACGGATCAGCACAACCTCCAAAGCACCCTTGAGGAGAATGTGGCTTTCACCGTCGATTCGGTTGAGCGTGGCCATGAACTTGGTGTCCGACTCGAAGGGTATGACGTCCAGACGTTCATGGCGTTTACGCAGTTCCTGGGCATCAAAACCGGCTTTGTGGCCGGCAGCGACCAGAGCCGCCTCAGTAGGATCACCCGTTATGCCCCAGGCATCTCCCTCTGCATGCAGGACGGCATCGTTGCAAAGGGTAGCGATTGTGAGTAGTTCCCGGAGAGGTTCCGGAAAAGTCGTCAGCCGGATACCGTCACGCTCGATATCACCATAGGGGGCATATCCAACGCCGGTGAACCGGTATTCCTGCCCATCAAGCCAGGCCACTTGTACCGTCATCTCGTTGCGGGTAAGAGTGCCGGTCTTATCGGAGCAGATAACGCTGGTAGAGCCCAGGGTTTCCACCGCCGGGAGGTGGCGGACAACAGCATGACGTTCCGCCATGCGACGCACACCCACCGCAAGGCAGATGGTGATTACCGCCGGCAACCCCTCGGGGATAGCCGCCGCGGCCAGAGAAACAGCAACCATCAAGGCCTCATCAACCGGTGCGCCTTTGAACCAGATTCCGAAGGTGATCAACACGGCGACCACGATTACCACGGCGACGGTAATCCCGCTGCTGACTTTGGCCAGTTGCCTCGTCAACGGGGTCTCCAGTTGTCCCGTCTGGTTGAGCAGGGCATTGATCCGGCCCAATTCGGTGCTGTTTCCCGTGGCAATCACCACGCCGGTGGCGGTGCCCTGGACCACCATGGTGCCGCTGTAGGCCATACACACCCGATCCCCCAGGGGAGCATCCGCGGAAACCGCGTCGATTCCCTTTCCGACCGGCAGCGATTCCCCGGTGAGTGCAGCCTCCTCGACAAGGAGGTTCTTGACCCGTATCAGGCGCAGGTCGGCCGGCACCTTGTCGCCACTTTGCAGGGTCACCACGTCGCCGGGAACCAACTCTTCGGCGGAAACGGTAACAGGAGTTCCCCCCCGGATTGCCGTTGTCGCCTCGGGAATCATGGCTGCCAAGGCCTCAATGGCCTTGCCGGCACGATATTCCTGGATGAAGCCGATGATGGCATTGATACCGACCGCGCCAAATACGACCGCTGCGTCGGTGAGTTTGTGGAGGGTAACAGCTAGACTGCCTGCCGCAAGGAGTAGCCAGCCGATGGGATTGTTGACCTGCCGCCAGAAAATGAGCCAGGGACCTGCTCCGCTGCTACGGGAAAGCGAGTTTTTCCCGTACTTCTTTTGACGCTGCGTGACATCGTCATCCGGTAGTCCAGTAATCCGAGATCCCAGTTCTGCCAATACTGAGTCTTCGGTCAAGGTATGCCACTGTCGTGTGTTTGCTTTCACTGAAGCCCTTTTATACCAGCTAGATCCATCCGGGGTATCGGCTGGAAAGCTCGTTCTTTCTGAAGAGTAAAGGTGAGATCCGAACACTTTATTGACTGATACAAGCTGATTGAGAGACTCATCTCATGCATTTCAAGATTCTGGGCAAATCACTCTTGCTCTTAATTGGGGGGCATGAGCCTATACCCCATATCAATGCCAGAGAGTGTCAAAATTGAGAGAGTTTTAAATATATCTTGAATGAATCAGGTTTCAACTCCCTTTCTATCCCTACGCCGACAAGATAACCGTAAAAGATCCGGCACCATAAGGTACCTGCTCTCTCCAATGACCTGTGACGAACCGCACAAGTGCCAACGGGGAGAGCAGTGCAGCATATCGCGCAATGGGTCGGCTTGTCCGCAGTTTTTCCGAGTCACGTGTAAGCCGAGATTCCGATGTACAGGGCAAATAAGCAAAAGACGCCCTGCTTTTTCTAATGCGAGCCTTATTTAAGCAAAGTGACCTCTGCTTTAGCTTAAAATACGCTGCGAATACCTACTGAACCTCGCCACGAAATATTTCTTCCCTCGTTTTTCGTTACGACACCTCAGCTCAAACCTAAAAAAACGCTGAACAGGCTTTTGCTCCCCCGTTTTTACCTAATGCGGCCTCGGTTTTCAAATCTTTGGCACGGCATTTTCCTGCGAAAGAGGCGCCAGTTTTACATTAGGATCGCGATTAGCTTAAATGCGAGGGCATTTAGCTTAACTACGAGGGCACTTAGCTTAACTACGAGGGCATTTAGCTTAACTACGAGGGCACTTAGCTTAACTACGAGGGCACTTAGCTTAACTGCGATGGCACTTAGCTTAACTACGAGAGCACTTAGCTTAACTACGAGGGCATTTAGCTTAACTACGAAGGCACTTAGCTTAACTGCGAGGTCACTTTGCTTAACTGCAAGGTCATGTAGCTTAACTGCGAGGGCATCGAGCTTAATATCGCGGAAATTAGCCTAGTGCCGCCGATTTTAGCTTAAGTAAGGGTGCCCTTAGCCTAACCAAGCGCAGGCTTGGGTCAATTTCCGGCGAATTCGGTTAAGGGCGCCAGGCTTTCAACTAAAAATGCGGCAGCTTTGGCTTAACGTAGGTATTTTTTGCTAAAGCATGAGAGGGATCAGCTTATATGGGGGGAATGTCAGCAAATCAGAGGTGCGGCACAGCTTAGGCGCAGAGATTTAAGCGAACCTGCAGGTGTGAATCGGCGAAGGTCGCGGGCTGAACGGCCGCGGCAGGCGTCGCCGGATCTTTTTTACCCCTTGCGGGGTTCCACTACCCCGTTTTCCGGTCCAGGCTGCGGTACTGGATCGCTTCGGAGATGTGGGTTTCCTTGATCTGCTCGACGAGTTCCAGATCGGCTATGGTGCGGGCCACTTTGAGGATCCTGGTGTAACTCCGGGCGGAGAGTCCCAGCCGGTCGGTGACCATCTCGAGCATCCTGTTCCCGGCCGCGTCCGGCTCACAGAACTTGCGGATCATGCGCGCCGACATCTGGGCGTTGCAGTGCACCCGGGTCCCTCGGAAGCGTTCCTTCTGCACCTCGCGGGAGCGCGCCACCCTTGCCGCGATGGCACCGGAGTTTTCTCCCTCGCCGCGATCGACCAAGTCCCGGAACTTGACGGCAGGGACCTCGATGTGGATGTCGATGCGGTCCAAAAGCGGACCCGAAATGCGCGAGCGGTAGCGCTGGATCATGAGCGGGGTGCACGAGCAGAGGTGCACGGGATCCCCCTGGTAACCGCAGGGGCAGGGATTTGGCCACAATTCCCAACTTTTCCATTGAAACCGTATCGGTACCCCGTGCCGTAGTGCCACCTAAAGGGTACCAGGTAAATCCTCAGACGATTGCCCAACATCTGCGGAAAAGGAGGATCGATCTCGGCTTGTTGCAAAGGCAGGTAGCTGAGGTGATTGGGGTAAATAAGGATAGCATCTATAACTGGGAAAGAGGTATTAAGCCGGAGTTACGGTTCATGCCTAAGATCATTGCATTTATTGGCCATGTCCCGTTCGAAGAGCCAACAGATATCCTTGGAAGGCTAGCCTACTATAAGCGGATACACGGATTGAGCTACGAGGGGCTTGGGGCAAAAGTCGGTATTCATTACGAGCAGCTTCAAGCTTGGCTGACCGGGAGAAAAAGGCCGAGCAGGAAGAACTTAATTCGCCTTGAAGATCTCCTTCGCTAGCATAGCAACTTCTGTCTGAAGCAGAGGGAAAGTACCTCCTCTTTTCGGACAATTTTTGTAACTAACGGACATATATTTAGAAAAGAACGACCGCAAGGGGAAGTAATGCCCTTGCGGTCGTATGCATTCGCGGCTAAAAATATAGTTGTGCGTAACTAGCTAGCAAGTAGGATTAGTCTAGTTTGATACTTCTCACCATTGTCTTCATACTTTAGCTCTGCATAATCCATTTTTTTCCCTGATTTCTCGGGAACACTAATCTTAGGCGAGTTCGATTTTGTACTTAATGTTTTAGAAATCTTTCTCACTTTAATCCTCCATTGCCTTGAGCCAACTGAAATCTATATTTTCGATATGTATCGAAAATAGAAAACAACGCATCAGCCAATATTAAGCCAAGTTGAGTGTCGTACCTTTCTGAAAAGGTCTGTCTTGAGTTACTATCTACTGCAAGAAAACCGTATATGTCTTGGTCTTTACCTTCACGACAACATCCATGATGCTCATTCTCACAGTAAACATACCTTATTGGCCACACTATCGTTGATCGATATTTTTTGTTTTCTGGCTTGAGTTGAAATGATGAGTTCTCGTAGTTTTCAAGATTTAAAACATCGTTGCTAAAAAAATAACTTCGGACGCGTTTGATGATTAAATTAAAATCGGTGTTGTCAGATATAAGGTGACTTTGCCCCTCTCTTTTATCTGACGCTAGACATTGTTCATTTGATACACCGTCTCTGGCTAATGTCGTTACAAAGTATGATGAGTAATGAGCCTCTGGCGCGTTGTCTTTTATGCCTACAACTTTTATGCACAACCGGCACTTAACACCAGTAGAAAGATTAAAAGCCTGAACGGCCGAGGTCAGAACCCGCACCAGGTCGTTTTTAAATTCATGGTGTTCATAATGGATTTTTTTATTCAGAGCCCAGTCGAGTCGGTGATATATGTCTCTTGACTGATGGATAGCTTCGTGCATGCACGCAAGAGCTTCTGCATAACGAGCTTTCTTTCCGTTTGTAACCGAAAAAAATATTACAACGATAAGCAAGACAAAAAAATACACCAAAAGTGCTATAAGCAGAATTACTTCTTTTGCGGTATGGCCAGAAGCAAAGACGCTCCCCAACGCACCTAATACCGCAAGGACCACATAGACGTGATGAAGATGGTCAAACCAATGTAGGCGTTTTAATCGAGCAACCCAAGCCGACATCTTTCTCCTTGCCGCAGGTATCCTCTTGAAAAAGGTCCTGCCCCCGTCTGGGGACCAATAGATTTATCGAATCGTGATAAACGAGAACACATTTACACGACTTAACGAATCTAGGCAAGGATTTTTTAATCAGTATAGCACTTTTTGACACTACCACCACACCAAAGGTGGCAAGCTCCTTCGTTCTCAGATGCCGCCATTTAACGGAATTTGGCAGCAATCGGTTACTGCAATTCCCTTAGGGTACCAGCATATCACATGCCATCACAAAGTGCCGTATTTTTCTGATACCCGTTTGGCCCTAGCCACCCAAAATGTTAAAAATTTCAACACTGCTGTTGGTTTTTTTAACACACGCGGACGACGTCAGGTGAAGGGGGGCTACTCCGGCTTTCAGCCATATAGCGGAGCCCTCCAATTTCTCACCTTTGCATCATAACCAGAACATCGACGTAGCCAGGGAAAACTTGAATGCGAAAAGCCTGACTCACATTAGCGTGCGCCTGCCCCTTCGTCCTCTGAAAAAGTACCTACCCAACCAACCGCGCATACCCCTGATTCACGGAATGAGCTACAAGGGGCTAGGGACTTGGGGCAAAGGTCGGCATTCCCTACAAGCAACTCCAACCTGGCTGATCGCGAGGACCAAGCCCAGCAGAAAGAGCCTGTAGACGGAAGTGATGTTTCTCCGAGGCTCAAACCATGAATAGATGCTCCCTCTCTAGAAGTTCGCCACGGGGGATTCCTAGCTTTGCGGCGTGAGCCTGCCACTGCCGTACTTCTCCCAAGACTCGGCCCATTATTTCCTCCGCGTCCCGTTCTCTCAGACGGTAGAAAGAGGCAGTTGCAAAGACCGTGTCTAGGTCAGGGTGGGTGCTGTCTGTATCCAGCGCTAAGACGTGGTCCGTTTTAGGCGACGGGTTCATGTCGTATGCCGGCGCTAGGCGCCAACCGTCCGGCAACCTCATGAAGCCGTGGTTCCGCAAGTGGTCGTCTCGGTTTGCCGTAGCCACATTGAACACCACTCGGATAAACATCTCCCGCAAGTCATGGTCAATCCAGCGCGGCTCCCCAACTTTGGACAAAAAATCTGCGAGATCAAGGTAACTACCCTCCTCGGCATTCTTACGTTCTAGTACTGTCATAGCCGAAGTGAAGAAGCGTCGTTGGCCATCCACCCTGTCGAACCGTCGTACCAGGAAGGTATGGTGGCGATGGCTCCCAATACGCAGCACCTCAGATTCTGGTACCGTAATACCGCAGCGCCCAGCCATATCGTGTACCAGCTTTTCCCAAAGGGCAACATCGTGGTCATCCTCGTTGGCCGGGAATTTTGCTATCCACAGCGATCCGTCCTTATTGGTGATGTTCGCCTTTGGGCGCGCGCCCCCCAATGATGACCCCGGCGCTACCAAAACGCGTAACCACTGCCTGATCTTGTCGAGGTCGTCCTCTTTAGGATTCTCCAACGCCAGGGCCACCTGCTGCAACTCTGCGATTCTGGTCACAGGCGGTGCGGCCAGCGCCTCATCAGCTAGGAACTGTGTTGTCCCTGGTGCACTAAACCGTAGAGCGCCCATACGTGTCAGATCCTGGACCCCTACAAGGTAATCCCAATCTGTGAGGGTTTTAGGTGGCCTTCTCTCTGCCTTCGCCTCTATTGCTTCACGGCGCTTCATCAGCACGCGACCCCAGCGGTCAGGGCAGGAGTCGAGGAAAACGGCAAAATGGGATTCCGTCGGAAACTGGTTACCTGTTACCAGAAAAAGCTCTGGGTCAAGCTGAAAGCTATGTGTGTGGCGGAGCCATTCACGGTCATAGACGAACCGGATCGTGCCACGCTCTCCCCGGAAAAGGGAACCTATTTGCTGCAATTGGCCATATGACGGATCATCCAGCCAAACCAGCAGTTGCTCATCTTTATTTTTTGCCATCGTTTTCTCCGGCGGATTGCACGAGCCTGCGAGGTGCACGCTTCCTCTGGGGGAGAGCTTCGTCTTGTAGTTGGCGGCCCAGGACATCATCCTTGGCCAGCAGCCCCAAATCGCCTAGCAAGCCCAACACACGCAATATCTGAACGTAAGTCCCAATTGCAACAGAAGCGTCGCCACTTTCGACCTTGTACAGGGTAGGCCGGGAAATGTTCGCTCGAGCGCAGACGGTCTCCATGGAGAAGCGGCGACGGAGCCTCGCATCTTTCATGCGTTGCCCCAGGGCTTCCATTTCCTTCGCCGCAACGGGGTATAGTAAAGTTTTAGTTTTCATAACGGATGTTATTATTTACATTCGTGCTCTTATTTGTCAACTTTATTTATCGTTAGCCCCTATCAGCTCAGACAAAGCGTTGTTGGTGCAAATAAATAGGGAGTTGACAAATAAAAGCTACCAGTGTACCCTGCCGCCGCAGACGACGCGGCGGCAGGGTACACTGGTGATAAAACACTTGACAGGCCAACAAGCGGCATGCTACCCTTTCTGCGCGCCTGATGCGCGCAGAAAGGGTAGCATGCCATCCCTCCACAATTATTCATACCTTCAACAATCTGCAATTTGCCGCGCGCAAATGTGGCCCGGTCAGTTGTACGACTAACCCTGGCCTACTGTCGGCTAGCTCAAAACCATACGACCGCAAGACTGCCTGTAAAATTGCAAAGTCCGTGCGTATAGCTAATGACATGGCGTAGCCCTAGCTTCATCCTACCAAGCCCCCACCCCACACTGCCGACATCTCCATCGCCTAAGAAGGAACGGGCCGCGCCTTCCTTGCCCGTGCCGATTCAGCAAGATACTTCTGGACTGAACTCACTGACCGATTTGTAGCTGAAGAGATTTCCTCAACGCTATATCCAATCTCCTTCATTAATAAGGCCGTGCTCCTAGCATCTACTGCCTCTGCTAAATATTTTGCCCTGCTTATCGCACCATCAGCGGCACGTCTTTGCCGCTGACGGTCAGCATGTCGTGTGGCCGCCTCCTCGGCGGAAATGATCGTCTTCATTTCTTTCATCTCAGCCGGGGTCAGTCCCAAGCGTACTACCAGTTCCGCATTTCCAAAGGTGTACCTTGGGTCAATTAACTTCCCCCGAAACATGACCATCTGGCCCTTCATTGCGGCCTCCCAGCGCGAGACAACTGACGACATAAAGCCCTCTACTTCCGCAGCAGACATCCCTGGAGCAAACTCCTCAGCCAGATAACGCAATTCCCCCGGCAACTCATGTGCGTCGTAACAGTGAGCAGCAAAACATGCTGCTAAAAATAAATATTCATCCCGTTGGCCCACCGGTACTCCACCTCGCATCCTGGCCAAGGCTCGCAGGTCATGCAGCCGATCCCAATGTAGTTGCTCACTCGAGAACACAAGAAGGTTCGGGTTCTGGCATTTATTTATGAACCTGGGGCCCGGCGCCTTTTTGCTCTGTTTCGGAGATGCCTCTACCTTCCTTTTTGCCACCTCGTCCCGCGAGAAGGGTAGGACTTCATCGCAAAGGGTATCGAAATCGTAGCAATCGGACCCTCTCCACAGAATCTCACATGGCTTCCCTGACTTGCTATTCACTGAACCTTCGATTCGTAGGACCCTTGAGGGCTCATTCGGTCGCGGGTCAGCTCCAAACGGCTTGAATTTCTTAAGCAGGTTTTTTTGGACCGCTATCCATCTAGGGAGGGCTTTTGAAGAGACTGGCTCGTCATAGTACCATTTCATGTAATACCCCCGGCCAGAGCTCATTATGACAGATGGCGGAGGCACGTGGAGGTCCTCGCAGTGCGCAAGTAGCAGGCCTACCATCTGGTAGTGGTTATACCCGCAGTAATCTGTATCGTAGGTGTCCAGGTCGAGAAACGTGACGCAAATGCGAGCAAGGCTCTCTTTTCTCCGATTCGGGCGAAAAAACTCGTTCTGGCTTATAAAGGTGTCTTGTATCCCCGCAACCATTTCCAAGGCAACGTTGAGTTGGTTTAAGCGGTAAGACCTTTGCCTCGACTTCTTGCCGCCCAACTGCTGCCATATGGCGAAGAAACCTTTTCTGTCAGTACTGTGATAACGGTTCGGCTCACTTTGCATCTTTGCCCCCATAGGTTCGAATTTGGTCCGACTCCTTTATTTCATCGGGACAGCAATACCGATTTGGGCTCGTCTGAGGAACCGGATTCTCAATGCCTGCAAGGGTTCGTTCCCGTACTATATGGTTGTAAGTTTGGCGGATCCAACCATACGCCCAGGTGGTCCTATGGTTCACCGCTAGGTAGGCAGCGACCTCTCTCCATGAAAGCCGATGCTCGTCTCGCAGCACCTGGACGAGTTGGAAGTAGGCCAACCGAAATTTTTCCCGTTCAGGTGCTCGCTTTCCACGTTTGAGAGCCTTGACTCGCGCTACACGGTGTTTGAGGATTTCACCCAGAGCCTCTGGGCAGCCTTTCCGTTTCAGCCGTTTTTCGTTATGGCGTATGTGGAGCACAGCGAGCACCAGGTTTGCGTAGCGAACCTCAGCCAGCTTCTCCCTAGGTATCTGCGTCGTCTGCTCCCCACCTCTGCGCTCGTTGTTAAATTTACTCAATAGATCCGTTTGAAGCCTGATCGCCTCCAACTTCACCGCCTCGCCTTGCCGCCCTAACCACGCCAGGAGTTCATTACGCTCTGAAGCTTTAAGAGCCGTAAGTTTGTCTACTAATTCCAGGTCGATGCGATATGTCCCTGTAAATTCATCGATGTTACAATCATTCATGTCCTACCTCCTCTTGTTACTTACTGATATAATTTGTACGAGCCAGCAATAGAGTTTTTTAGATGTGATAGTTTTTCACTATTAATTTTATAACTGACTGTTATAACAAGAGATAAGTCGCTTTAGGTGTTAACCTAAAGCGACGTAGTCGCTCGCGTTAGCGATAAAAAACCTTGCTGGCTTGCACAATATCTATCAGATGAGTTATTGCAATATAGTGCCAACAACGTTTTTATCTCCCGACTGGGATTTATATAGCAGCTGAGCAAAGCCAGCCCCCCCACCTAGTAGTAAAAATCACCCGTGAGGACGTTTGTCTTTGAAGCAGGGGGGAAAGAGCAGGAAGGGCTGAAGAGCGGACACCCTACTTAAAGTGTTGCCTATGGCGCGGCACGCACTCCGTTCGAACTGGACAGCTACCAGTAAAAAAGCTCGGTGTTCAAGCCAGGTTGTCCCAATGCAGGGGGTAGATAAATGCTGCATATCAGGTAATCAGGAGGCAGGACACATGCGGGGCACGATAGATTGGCAGACTCACGAACTTTTTAAGGCTGTGGACTGCGTGGGTAGCAGTAAGCATACGGCGAAGGAGGCAGCTCGTGAGAAGGGAGCTGAAACGTGGGCTGAGATCGGCAAGGAAATTGGTGTCCACTCGTATGCGACCGCTGATGCATATCGGGACATTTGGCAAGCGATAGGTGAGCATGCCAAGGCCGAAACTGGCTTAAAGGATATGACGAAGTTGGAGGCCTCGCACGTTCAAAGCTACCTTGAATCAAAGATTGAACAAGGCGTGAGCTATGCCACGTTCCAGCAGTATGCCTCTGCTGCAACCAAGTTGGAAGTAGCGCTGAATAGGTTCGCGGAACAGCACGGCCTTGAGCGGTCATATAATTGGGAACTGAGAGATGTGCGAGCAGAGGCACAGCAGGAACTTTCACGTTTTGAGGGCAGTAGAGCGTATCAGGATCCCTGGGCCGCGGTTGCAGCGATGCCTTCCCCCGATGCACGACTTGCTGCCTCGGTTCAGTACGAGGGAGGCGCAAGGATCAAGGAGGCCTCGCATATCAAAGAAAATCAACTGAAAGGTGTGGCAACAGTACCACACACAGGACAACCAGCGGGTGTTATCAGCGTTATCGGGAAAGGCGGCAAGGAGCGGGCCATCTATGTCGCGGTGAGCACCTATAGGGCCTTAGAGACTGCGGTACAACAAGGAGGCGGGCGGTTTTCCGTTTCACCTGACGCCGTTAGGAACGGGCTAAAGGAATCCACAGCTACAACAAAACAGATCTATACAGGCAGTCACGGACTGCGTTGGAATTTCGCTCAGGAACGGTTTGCCGAACTACAAGAGAGAGGAAAAACGCGGGAAGAAGCTTTATACCTCGTCTCGAACGAAATGGGGCATGAAAGGTCGGACATAACGGAGCATTATCTAAGGTAAATGAGGGCTAGGCGGAATCTCGGATAACCAATAACCAGATAGCAAAGCGCCACACCGTCACACACCACCAGGCGGCCAGGCCGGGGGAAGGCCAGGCGATCAGCAACTGGCAGCTAACATCACTATTTGACTCAGTTTCGCGCCCTCTCACGTTGGCATATCGCGGATGCCCGGGCGGTCATTTCCCCTTCCATTGCCAGGTATAACGACTGTAAGAAGCGCTCAAGATGACCAAGATCCGACCATAAAAGGTTCAGTCCAAAGTGGACCTAAATCCACACCATATCTCCAACCACTTGGAATTACTTTGGTTTGACCTTTTAGGAGGGCCGCTTCATGCCAGACCATTTCATGCCCATTCAACCGGAATCCACCACGCAAAGTGCCAGTTCTGGGCATGGTGAGGTTTGGCATATCATGGATGCACACCCCCACAAGGTACCAATATTCCATCAAATTCCAGAGAACCACCTAAATACGACACCTTTTCCGACACCCCGCGACCACCCCGCGACCACCTTGCGACCACCTTGCGACATACTTTGGCATCAGCCAGGCCTATCGTTGCATGGGAGTCCACACCCTCAGTTTAATAGCAAAGGTCGATATATAGACTAATAGGTTGAATTTATCTTATCATTTATGATAATATATAGTCATAAATGATAGCTTGGGAACTTTGATGCCAACAGAAGTCTCGAAAAAAACCGATTTGGAGGCGGGCCTGAATGACGAGGCAAAATGCCTGTTAAAGGCGGAACTCGCTCGGCGAAACATCTCGCACCAGGATCTGGCAAATCGCCTTTCAGCCGCAGGGCTTGCAACCACCAAAGCAAGCGTGGATTGCAAACTGAGCCGGGGCAGCTTTGGAGCCGGGTTCTTTTTGAAGTGCTTGAAAGTTATCGGCTGCGAAAGCCTGCCGATTTGCGACCTGAAATAGGAGGAGAATATGGGCGCATTGGACCGGAAGGAAATCGCTGCCGAGGCCAAAAAGCCGACGACCGGCACCCCGGAGGGAACCGAGAACCCGGCCCTGACAGCTAAGCTTGCCACTAGGGAACTGATAGACGCAGATGCTTCGGTAGAAAGTCTGGCTGTCAGGAAAGGCGGCGAAGCTGCCTTTGATAGGGCACGACTGTTGGCGCAAGGGCAGAAGTGTGATTGCTGCGGCGAGTTCAAGCAGTACCCCGAGGGAGTGGCCCTGTATGAGGAGCCGTATTGCGAGGACAAATGGTTCTGCCTGAAGTGCTACCCTGAATCGGAGCCTGACGACGAGTAGAGAGTCGAGCCGTATATCGATTTTTTTTAGCCCCCTAATAACTGTTGATGGCTGGAACAGAATATTATACAAATTATGTCTAAGAGGTGTAGTATGCACGGTTTTTACGAGTTTTTCGCTGGCGGTGGGATGGCAAGGGCCGGGCTTGGTTCCGACAACTGGAACTGCCTTTTTGCCAATGATTTCAGCGCCAAGAAGGCGGCAGCCTATCGCCAGAACTGGGGGGCGGGCGACCTACTCCACGAAGACATCAATCTGATCACTACCGCTCAGCTTCCCGGCGCACCGGACCTTGCTTGGGCGTCCTTCCCCTGCCAGGACCTTTCCCTTGCCGGCAACTACGTCGGCATCGGCCACTGGGCATCAAAAGCGCAAACCAGATCCGGCACTTTCTGGCCTTTCTGGCGGCTGATGCGAGCCCTCCTGGATGAAGGCCGCGGCCCGAAAATCATTGTGCTGGAAAACGTGTACGGCGCTCTAACCTCCAATGACGGCAAGGATTTCGCAGCTCTTTGCTCGGCGTTCTCCGGTGCAGGATACTCGTTTGGTGCCATGGTCATTGACGCGAAGCACTTCTTGCCCCAGTCTCGTCCTCGGTTGTTCGTGGTCGGTATCCGCGGCGACATGGATGTTCCTGTCGGACTCGCTGCAAACAATGCCGTTACGCCCTGGCACCCTGATGCCTTGATCGAGGCCCAGGCAGAACTCTCGGCAGAGGCAAAAAGGCGGTGGGTCTGGTGGAACCTTCCGGTTCCCGAACCTCATGGCGTCAGATTCGCCGATATCATCGAAGAAAATCCTCAGGGTGTTGAGTGGCATACCCCAGACGAGACGAGGTACCTGCTCTCTCTGATGAGCGATACTAACTTTGCCAAGGTCGTGCAGGCAAAGCGTGTCGGCCGCAGGATGGTGGGCGGCATCTACCGCAGGACGAGACCTGATGCCGACGGCACCAAACATCAGCGGGCCGAGGTTCGGTTTGACGATCTTGCGGGTTGCCTTAGAACCCCAACGGGTGGCTCCTCCAGGCAGACCCTCATTGTTGTTGATGGCGATCTGGTGCGCACCCGCCTTCTCTCCCCCAGGGAAGCGGCCCGGCTGATGGGCCTCCCGGAGAGCTACGTCCTTCCGACGAAGTACAACGAAGCATATCATCTTGCTGGTGACGGGGTTGCGGTTCCTGTGGTCCGGCATTTGGCCGCGAATATCTTCGAGCCGGTGCTGGCTGGCCATAACGAAATAGAAGATCTTGCTGTTGGCGGGTAATTTCAGGTTGTATGGAACTAACAAAAGGTGTAAAAAGGCGGCTTGAATAAATCCTCCTAACCTAGAGGTTTTAATGCCAGGGCCGCCTAAGTCTGATGCGACACACAAGCCACCTTTTGAAACAGAAGAACTTCGCCAAAAATTGGCAGAGTTTCTTGACATGGAAGTTGAGGTTCCCGGCTCAAAGGCCAAAAAGAAGGTTGGGAATTTTCAGTTCGGCATCTATGCTTTTTTTGACTACGACAAAGAGCCAATCTACGTAGGACAAACCAACGAGCAAATCAGAACAAGAATTAGGCGTCACCTGACAAATCAAAGGACAGATGCGGTTGCTATGAACGTGCTGGATCCGTTTGAGGTTTATCAGATCGAGGTCTGGCCCTTGCCTGAGTTGGAGGGGAAGGATTCTAAAGATGCTGCCGCAAAAAAAATTCTGAATGCTCTGGAGTATCAAATCTTCGTAAAGCTCCGCGAGGAGTCAAGCTTCAAGGCGGTTCTAAACGAAAAAGAGCCAGGAAAGCCGGATTTCGAGGTGGAAATCCCCCATTCCTATAAAGGAATCGTGGTCTCTGACGAAGTTTTTGCCATCCGGAACCATCCTGACGTCCGAATTGCTCGTCGTGCATCCACATTATCGCGGTTGGCGCAGATTATCAGTGAGCGCCAGGTTCAAAGAGGACTGAGGAATACCCTTCTTACTCAGGCAACCAGGCTGCGTGCATTGACAGAGAGACGATTGCGTGGCCTTGAAGAAAAGGCTAAGAAACAGGGAGCGGAGCCCGAAGAGTAAGCCGTCGCGCTGCCTGGAAGGACATCCATGCAGGCCAAAGGAAAGAATAAGAGCTCTTCCCCACCAAAGCCGCCCCTGACCAGATCAGAGATCATGGCCAGGGTGCGGTCTAAAAATACCTCCCCGGAAGTCCTAATTAGATCTGCTCTTCATAGGGCTGGCCTCCGCTTCCGGATCCATCGAAAAGACCTTCCCGGAAACCCTGATATTGTTTTCCCATCCCGCCGAATTGCGCTTTTCGTGAACGGGTGTTTTTGGCACCAGCACCCGGGTTGCAAGCGGGCAACGATCCCGGCGAGCAGTCGAGAATACTGGGAAAAGAAGCTACTGCGAAACTCAGAGCGGGATGCTGCTAACCATGCTGTGTTGCAATCAGATAGGTGGAGGGTGGTCGTGGTATGGGAATGTGAAATCAACTCTGAGATAATCGATTTGTTGATCGAGGAGATAAAATCCACAAGTCCCATGGACTAGACACGGGAGGTACGATGCAGGCCAAAGTCAGAATTTGTTCTCTGAGTGGAGACCACTTTAAGGTTTGCTGCAAGCACAAGCTTTGGGGTGCCAACAGTTTCGCTCCGAAGTCCTGGGCAGTCGGAGATATCCTGGTATTCAAAGTTGATAATGAGTTGGCTGGCGTCGCTAGAGTGGCCGGCACGGCTTATATGGATGACACCCCTATTTGGGATAACGGCCTGTTCTTTTATCGGGTTAAGCTGAAGTTCGACAAGATCCTGAATGTCAGGGAGCGAATCCCCTTTGACGGAGAGGTTAAGGCATGTTTCGTTGAGAAATGGGGCAGGAACTGGGGGTGGGTCCTCCAGAACAAATACCCACTGCCGGCAGATGTGGCTGAGGTGGTACTTAAAAAAATGGGTATTTGAGCTGGCTTGGCGTAGGTTGCATACGGTTTAATTACCGTTATATGGCAGAGAATTTGAGCATTTTTGACAGTGCAAAAAGTTTACTTTTCGCACTGTCCGCACACCCCGCCTGGGACTCCTCCTCGCGGGGTTTTTATTGACGATTTGAGTGCAAAAAGTGTTGCAACTAACAAAGTGCGGGTATATGTTGGCGACGTTAGGTTTTCGCACAGGAGGTGGTATGGGAGATAAGGTAGGGTACGCCAGGGTGTCAACTAGGGAACAAAATCTGGATAGTCAGCTCGACCAGCTCAAGGCAGTCGGGTGCACCAAGATCTTTATCGATAAAGCCAGCGGTGTAAGTGCTAATCGTCCAGGCTGGCTTGAACTGATGGGCTATGTGAGAAGCGGGGACACCGTTGTTGTCGCAGAACTCTCAAGGATGAGCAGAAGCCTGCTTCACTTCCTATCCACAGTCCAGGAGCTCGAGAAGATGGGCGTGCAGGTGGAGAGCCTCCGGGAAAACATAGACCCGTCAACAGCAACAGGGCGAGCGTTTATGGGCTTCATGGGAGTGATCCACCAGTTGGAGCTTGACCTAAAGGCTGAACGCGCAGCAGCAGGCAGGGCAAGTGCTAAGGCTCGTGGGAAGACGGGAGGTCGTCCTCGGACTGATCAGGACAAACTTGAGCAGGCGAGGATCCTGTACGAAAACAGCGAGAAGACAGCAGTAGAGGTATGTAAAATTGCTGGGGTTGGCAGACGAACTTTCTTTGCGTATCTGGCAGAGGCAAAGGCCAAAGCGGGCATCACGGCAGCCGTGATTTGATTTATACCGAATCTGGTGGAATACCTGGTCTGCTAGCTGACGCTCTGATATCTAACGGATAAATACTGCGAGGGAGATGGCGCCGATAAAATGTTGAAATGGGCAATCCCTACAATACTTCTTACGCTTCTCGGTACCTTCCCTGCTTTCGCCAAGCCCCCCATCCGAGTCATCAATGGAGCGGTCACGAGAGTGACGGACGGCGACACGGTACAGGTAATAGATTCATCCGGCGTGAAGGTCAAGGTCAGACTTTTCGGGATAGATGCGCCAGAGACAGAGAAAAGAAACTCGAGAACCAAGGCGGTCGTCAAACCTGGGCAGCCGTACGGCGGTGAGGCGCACCAGGCGCTCCGCCATAAGGTCGCAGGGAAACAGGTAGCCGCAGAGATAATGGATATTGATCGATACAAGAGATCCGTGGCTATCCTGCGCCTCGGCAACCGCGACATCAATCAGGAGATGGTCAGAGAGGGGTGGGCATGGGCCTACCGTCAGTATCTCGATCGTCCCCACGCATCTGGATATATCGCGTCAGAGGCGGCGGCCAGGCGGGAGAGACTGGGGCTGTGGCAGCAAGGGAACCCACAACCGCCCTGGGAGTTCCGCAAGGCGCTGAGAGGCAAGGGCCGGCAGCCGAAGCCAAGAGGAACTGCGCCATGAGGATGGTTCCGAGGTGATTAAGAAGAGATGGACAAGGTCTTTGGTGAGGCAAGTTTCTTAGAGTATTTGCAACCTGGTTGCGTCTTCCGGCGGTCGGATCTCATCGGCCGTCTCAACGGCATTGATCGGGTGCTTGGTAGGCTCCTGGCTGCGCAACTCGTTGTCCGGGTCGGCCGCGGGATGTACCACTACCCTAAACTGTCGCGTTTTGGGGTGCTGCCGGCGGATCCTGAAGAGCTGGTACGCGTGTTCTTGGGTAATGCGGATTTTCTGCTGGTCTCTCCAAACGATTTCAACGGCCTATCGGTCGGCACAACACAACTGTACAACCACGTCCTGGTCTACAATCGGAAGCGCCGCGGCCGGGTGATCCTGGATGGTCGTGAGTTCGAGTTCCTGGTTCGGAGTGATCTGCCGGATAGGGTGACTCCTCTATTCCTACTCGAGGCATTGTTGGGATACCTAGACAACCTGGCGGAGGATCGGGTGGCGGTGCGCTCCAGGGCGCAAGAAAGGCTGCGGGAACTGAAAAAGGATTCTGGGGGCTGATTAAGCAATCCCTATGGGCGGCTTTTCGCAAACCAGCTCAAAACCTCCCTTGAGGAGCCGATTATTACTGGATCAAAAATGGTTGTATGTCTGCCGGCACATCCAGCAACTCGGCCTCATGATCCGCCGCCAGCTTGAGCAGCCGCCCCGCAGCTTCCCGCTTTTCACTGGTAGTCAGCAATGCCAACTCAAACTTGCAGCCGAGGCAGTCACCGGTAAGGACAGCCTGGTTATATCCGCTTGCCTTGTATGCTGCGACCAGCGAGCGCGGCATTACAGTGACCTTGTTTTTAGAGCCTACCATGACCGGCGTGACCAATACAACAAGCAACTCCCCGCGCTGCTTCATGAGCTTTATATAGGCCGTTTTCTTCAATTCTGCCGCCTTGATCGTACTGTCCACCTGTTTCATGTCTCCCCCCCCTTCCAGCACCTTTGGGGTGAAAAGGCCAGCTACATTTCAATAAAAGCCTTAGCAGCAGCCCCCTTTACCTGACTTTGGTGCGGTTTGAGTTATGTGTGATCCTCATGTTGGCTGTTCTTTTGTAAGGGTCATTCCTGCATCAGACGCGTAAGAATGCCTTCGACTATAGGACGTATTCCTGCATTCTCCGACTCAATCAGGAGGTGATGCACTCGATTGGCAACCGTCTGACGTTGCCGATGGCTCTCGTCACTGCCTTTGATAAAGAGTGCCATCTGGTCGGGTTGGTTGACGCCGGTCAGTAACCACCAGGCCACCGAATCCGCCAGAGACGCCGGCCCTTCCAAGGGAGGCCTGCCCCCATGCTCACGCACCACCTCCACACTCATGTTGCCTCCCGAGCAAGCATCGCTGATCTCAAACATCGCGTTCTCCTTAAAAGTAGTTTCTGACTCCGACGGCATGGTACACGAGGTGATGTTGAAAACCAACGGTATTTTTTCCCAGCTAAAGCGGTAACAGTTCGTAATTTAAGCACAAATACCAGATTTGGTATTTGTGTTCAATTTCATTTTCTATTAAAACCGCAATCTTAGGTCCACGATGGTCCTCACTATCGCAGCAATAAGAACCGTCCGTAAGTTTTTTCGGCCGGGAAAAAGGGCTAAGCTGCCGATAACGGTAGCCGACCTTTACCCTCCCCTGTTTTCGTAACCAGTTTCAGCTCTCATTCCCCTACGCTTAACCTGGCTGAAGATCGGGACGCGGTGCGTTCTAGGACGCAAGAGAGACTACGGGAATTGACCTCTGGTGATTAAATCTCTGTTCTACTGATAGGTTAATGGCATCTCCCCCAGCAGGCTGGTCATACCATTTTTGGTATGATTTCAGATACTTGTAATCTCCCTACCCATAATATACACTCCTGGAATTATTCCATCGCTATTAAGCTCGAACCGGTGGTTACCGATACGTCCTGAAGTGTAGCCCTGTCCGCTGCCGCCCTCATTATCGCTTGAAGCGATGCGGCCTTGACCTTGAGCTCCTCAATCGAGATTTCTACATACGTAAACTTCGTCTGGTAATCTGCCGCTGTTTTCTTCATAGGTGCGCTCTCCTTTCCAGGAGTTGCGCAGAGCGGCAATAGCCGCTTTTCAGGCCAAACCAGTCATGAACAGGCGAAATCGATTTATTTTTAGCCAGTTACAAAGAACATCCCTTGAGATACATTGATAAATTATAATTTTTTGCAAGGAAAAAAAGATGAAAGTAGGCATTTGGATACGGGTATCAACCAATGAGCAAGTAATCACTGAGAGCCCTGAAACCCACCGCCAGAGGGCTGTTGACTTCTGCAAAGGTAGAGGATGGTCTGTTGAGGAGGTTTATGACTTGTCTGGGGTTTCTGGCAAATCAGTCCTCGACCATCCGGAAGCTAAGCGGATGATGCGCGACATAGAGACCAAGAAAATCCGCGGTTTGGTCTTCAGCAAGTTGGCACGCCTAGCAAGAAACGCCAAAGATTTACTTGAAATCTCCGAGTACTTTAACCGTTTTAATGCTGCCTTAGTCTCTATTGGGGAAGATCTCATTGATACTTCCACTCCAAGTGGAAGGATGCTTTATGGGCTGATAGCTGTCCTTGCGGAGTGGGAAAGGGAGGAAATCTCAGCTCGGGTGGCCGCTTCCGTGCCCATTAGAGCAGGCATGGGTAAGCCAATTGGTGGCAGGGGTCCGTTCGGATACAAGTGGGTCGATAAAAAATTAGTCGTGCACGAAGAGGAGGCCATTGTCGCCAGGAGAGCTTTTGAGTTGTTTAACGAAAAGCAAAAACTCCTGCCCACGTGCAAGCAGCTGAATGAGGAAGGATTTCGGGCTCGGAAGTCGCCTTGGCGAAACACAACCTTAAAGCGATTGTTGACCGACACCGTGTGCATAGGGAAAAAACGAGCTAATTACTGCACGAACCGTGGAGAAAGCAAGTCGTGGGTTCTTAAGCCCGAAACCGAGTGGGTCATTCAAGATGTGGATCCGATCATTTCTATTGAAACGTGGGAAAAAACTCAGCTTATTCTTGCTGGCAGACCGATTACATATCAAAGCTCAGTGCCAAAGGAAGGTAAGTACCTTTATTCTGGCCTACTGGTATGTGGCAACTGCGGGGGGAAAATGTATGTCAGCGCCTACAAAGGAATGACGCAACCAAGATATATTTGCAAAAAATGTAAAACAAAGATTAACGAAGATGTAATTACCGAATATTTCAAAATTGGATTAGAAAGGATCACAATGGTTGATCCTGACAGAACTCCGCAAGACGATATGGTTATTGCAGAAAAGACTGAACGGCTTCAGCTTTTGAACAAAAACTTACGAACACAGCAAGGCAAAATAGATCAACTCTTCGAAATGAGATACTCGGGAATTGTCGATGACCGTGGATTTCAAGACCGCTATGAGCCTCTAAGGATACGTAGGGACCAGATTACTGACGAGATCCCAATTATTACGGAAGAGATTGCAACGGCAGAGAACATTAAAAAGAACCGCGTCCACTTGGTCAAAGAAGCTAAAAGATTGTCGGACCTCTGGGGATTTCTCAGAGAGGATGAGAAAGGGAGGGTTGCAAAAGACTTGATCCAAAAGGTCGTAATTGAAGGTGATTTTCTAAATTTTACCTTTTACTACCTGCCTGAGCTTGAGGAAATAGGGAATAGTGCCCAAACCCTCACGGGTTCATAGCTGCGACGAGCATGATACGCGACGGATAGGTGACGCTGGAGAGGGCACGGGAGATGGTAACACGCCCGTCCTCCATCGGCTGGCGCAGCACTTCGAGGACGTGCTTCTTGAATTCGGGGAGTTCATCCAGAAAAAGGACGCCATTATGGGAGAGGGAGACCTCACCGGGTTTGGGGGTGTTGCTGCCGCCGATGAGGCCAACGTCGGATATGGTGTGGTGCGGCGAGCGGAAGGGGCGGCTGGAAATCAGGGAGTGCTCGCGCTCCAAAAGCCCCATGACGCTGTAGACCTTGCTGGTCTCGATAGCCTCCTCGAAGAGCATGGGCGGCAGGATGGAGGGGATCCGCCGGGCAAGCATGGTCTTGCCGGATCCTGGCGGACCTATCATCAGCATGTTATATTGAGCTAGACCCAATTGCTTTTCCGTGATACAAAACTACCATTCCATAAGGGGTTATACAATGCCGAAGGCCTACAGCTACCTGAGATTTTCCCGACCCGAACAGGCGAAGGGCGACAGTACCCGCCGCCAATACGAAGCCGCGAAGCGGTACGCCGCAGAGAACGGCCTGGACCTGGACGACGGCCTGACCTTTCGCGACGAAGGCATCTCTGCTTATCAGGGGAAGCACCTGGAGACCGGACGACTCGGTGACTTCCTGAACGAGGTGAAGGCGGGCCGTGTTGAGCCTGGGAGCTACCTGCTGGTTGAGAGCCTTGACCGCATCAGCCGCCAATCTGCCCGCAAAGCGCAGCGCATCCTTGAGGACATCTGCGAAGAGGGCATCACAGTTGTCACACTGATCGACGGTCGCAAGTACGACCGCGCGGCGCTCGACTCCGATCCAATGGCGCTGATCCTGTCGCTGCTGACCTTCCTGCGTGCCCACGAAGAGAGCGCCACCAAGGCGAAGCGCCTCAAAGCCGCCTGGGCCAATAAGCTAAAGAATATCGCGGAAAAGCCGTTCACCTCTAAGGCTCCCCACTGGCTCAAGCTGAACAAGGAGACGGCGAAATTCCAGGTGATCGAAGATCGGGCAGCGCGCGTGCGTGAGATGTTCGACCTGTACCTCTCTGGTATGGGGCCGTCCGGGATCGCGAAGCGGTACAATCAAGAGGGGTTGGCCCCCTGGGGGCGGGGGCAGATGTGGTTTGAGTCGTACATCATCAAAATTCTGGCGAATCCCGCAGTGTACGGCGTCATCACTCCGCATAAGCTGGAGTACGACAAGAGCGGAAAAAAGAAGCGCGTTCCCCTGGACCCAATAACCGGATATTACCCGGTGGTGGTCGATGAGCACACCTTCCTGCGTGCTCAGGAGCTGAAGACCAGCAAAGGGGTTAAGGGACGGCGGGCAACGGTACCCCTTCAGAACATTTTTTCCGGCCTGGGTCGGTGCCCGGTCTGCGACAGTGCAATGGTACGCGTCAACAAGGGCAAGACATTTCAGTATCTGGCGTGCGGTGCGGCGAAGCATGGGGCTAAGCTGTGCTCCTACCGCTCCATTCCCTACTACCGGCTTGAGGGGTCTTTCCTGGAGGCCGTGCGGGCTGGGCTTAAAATTCCGGTAGAGCAGGAGAAGCTGAAGGCGCTGGAGGCTGAGCTTGCGCGGGCTGAAGCGAACATGGAATGCGCTGTCAGCCAGCGTCGGAATCTGATAGAGGCTATCAAAGTAGGGGCGTTGAAAGAGGAGTCCATAACAGACACGAGCTACCCTCAATATGTGCTCACTGACATCATTGAAGAGGGGCCGGTGTTCCGTGAGAAGTGGGGGCCGCGTACCCTGCGAGATGAGATTGAGCAGCTAGATGAGTGGGTTGAGCGCGACCGAAAGAACATCATCAAGCTGCGTGGTCAAATCAACCTCCTGCGGCCTGCTGCCGTAGAGGCCCGGCTGAAGGAGCTGGAGGCCGCAGCCAGGGCGCAGACGCTGGACCCTCAGCGGTTCAACGCCGCCCTTCAGTCGATATGCAAAAAGGCCGTGATCGAGTACGACCATTCCGCCGTCGATCTTCAATTTAAGCACACAGACCTAGTGCTGCGCGTACCGGTCACCATGTGGTCCGGTCGGGAGGGCAAATGAGGTTGAAGCTACTGATTGCCGGGGCGCTGCTGGCGCTGTCCAGCTCCCCGGTGATCGCCGGACACCTTCACCCTGAGAGGGAATATCAGGCGGCATGGTGCCAGAGGGCAGGAGGGGAGCAGGAGGTGGTGCTTGACGACAGGAGCCGCGTTGACTGTCTTACGGAGGTGTACGCGGTAGAGGTCGAGTTCGCGCCGAAGTGGAAGGAGGCCGTGGGACAGTCACTTTTCTACGGCCTGAAGCTGAAGCGAAGGCCTGGAATTGTGCTGATCCTGGAGGAGCCAGAGGAGCACCGGTATCTGGACCGGCTGAAGCTGGTAGCTGATCGGTACGGGATTCAGGTGTGGGAGATGGGGCCGGGAGCGTTGGAGCAGTAGGTTATATAACCCTTCCCGCTACTTTTCGCGGCGGCGAGCGCCTTTTCCAGGAATGACTTTCGGTTTTCAATTCGAGGGGCACGGGGGTAAGGACCTGATTTCATTATATAATACTGCTGGCACCCTTCATGGCCGCGAACGCCCCATCGGCAAAAACAATTATGACTTTCAATACTTAGCCGCCCCGACCTCCCCATGTAACTCAAGCCCCAAAAGGTGAAGGCATACTCAGATAGTACCCCCTCACGGCCTCAACGGTCTCCGAGTCAGAAAGGTCAAGCGCTCCCCGGTACTCTTCAGGCAGCGATACCTCAAGACGCCTCTCCTTGGACCCGGTGCAGGCAGACTCTCTGACAACAGCGTAAGCGTGCTCTACCCTGGTCTCCATCGCCCCCTCGACGCGAACACTGAAGCGCACCATTGTCAAAGTGTGCCTGTCTGAGGACTCGACAACCTCGACTCCTTCACAGCCAATCCGTACTGTCATTCGTTACCTCCATTTTTCTTTTGCCACAACCCTACCACAAGAGCATGTATTTATCAATCCATATATATTACATTCTACCACACATTTGAGCCAGTTGACTTTACCCTGCGCCAGTGCTATAACATTTGCACAAACGGACGTTGTTAGAAATGTTATAGAGGGTGGCACCATGGAATACGTGGCTTACCTGAGGGTTTCGACCGAAGATCAAGGCGCGGCTGGCCTGGGCATTGAGGCGCAGAGGAAAGCGGTTGAAGACTTCGCAGCGGCAGAAGGGGCCGTCATCCTCAAGACCTTCATTGAGGTCGAGAGCGGCAGCATCAGCGACCGCCCCCAGATGAAGGAGGCGATGGTTTACGCTCAGCTTCGCGGTGCAGTCCTCCTGGTGAAGACCCTGGACCGGATAAGCCGCGACCTCCATTTCATCACGGCGCTGGAAAAGTCTGAGGTGGCGTTTAAGATCGTGGACATGCCGAACGCCGACAGCTTCACCCTTCACATTTACGGGTCGCTCGCAGAGCGGGAGCGCCAGCTTATCAGCATCCGCACAAAGGCGGCTCTTGCAGGTAAGGAAGGCCTGGGCACCCCGGAGAACCTGACCGATGAGGCCAGGGCGCTGGGCCGTGCTGCTTCGATTGCCGCCAGGAGGGCGAACGCCGAAAAGTTCGCTGAGATGATAGGGCCGATGATCGCCGCCAGGAGGGCGGAAGGGATGGGCTGGGCCGCTGTCGCGACCTGGTTGAACGGCGAGGGCTTCAAGACGAAGAGAGGCGGGGCCTTCCACGCTGCGACGGTGCAGAGGATCGCGGAAGGTGTGAAGGGTTAGGCGGGCGGCAGAGGATGCCCTACAAGGGCCAATCTCGGCGCGGGCCATACCAGGACAAGGGCATTTCTCATGAAATTGGAAAACCTATTCCCCTCATTAGTTTTTTCTTGACCAATTTCTAATCTCATGGTATAATTGGGGAGTCGCCGCTGCGACGACCTACCCATAGAGTAACCAGAAGAGACCAGCGGGAGCCAGAGACTACCCTACCGATTAACAGTGAAACGCGAGCAAAGCGAGCGGGTCATTCTTGAGCTTAGAGCTAAACAAAAACAGCCACCAGGGGAGCGCTCCCGGTGGCTGTTTTGGCTTTGCAAGCAGCTTTTTTTCTACTCGATGTCATCGAAAAGCAATAGGAAATCGTCGTCTTCCTCTTCGGAAGTCCCAAGTGCCTCACCTTCTTTGCTGGCCTTCCGTAGTTCATCCTCGGCGGCATTCGGCACATCCACCACCTCCATCAAGCCAACCTCTGCCTCCAGCTCCCGCGCGTCAATCTGCACCACATGGACCTCCAATGGGAAAATAAGATGGGCGGGAAGCTACCACATGAGCGGCAGGTCGTCAATCGCAAAAATTGTGTATTTTCAGGTAGTTATTCACGCAAGAATATCTATTCGGGCGTGAATTTTTCTGCGTCCTGGTCGTCGGTCCAGTTGGCTGGGTCACATGGGTCGTCCAGTTCGTCGGCGGCTGAATCATGGCAGGCGTCGAGCAGTTCCTGGTACGGTGCCAGCTCGTCGCTGGGATCGTCGGCGCGGTCGCCGGGGTACCTGATCGCCTGGGGGCCGTGGTCTATCTCGCCGTCATGGCGCGGCCAATATTCACCGCTGGCTGCTGCGGTGGGCCTGAAGCCGCGCCTGGGACGCTTCCACTCTGATGGCATCCAGACCTTGCAGGCGGGGCACTGTGTGCCAGCAGGTACGCCAGGGCGACCGCAATAACCGCACTCAGGACCGCCAGCGGATGCGCGGGGAGCGGCGATGTGTTGAGCTGAACTCTTCGGGACGTGGAGGGTGTGCTCGATCATGCCGCAGCTCCTATGCGCACGATGCGGCAAGGCAGACCTTGCTGGACCTGGGTGTCGGTGAAGAGCCGGACAGCAGCGTAGAGCCGGGTGCGCCGACGATCTGGGACCGCCTTACGATCTCGCCTTCACGGCGTACCTCGTAGGTGATCCTGAAATTCTTGGTGGTGGGTGTCTCTGTCATTAGTTTCTGTCTCCTGGATAGTCGGAACGGCCTGGTTAGGCCGATGTGGTGCATGGGTGTTGGTGTGGGTCGCGCGAGAAGTACCGCCAGAAGTTAAATATGGAAGCCGTGGCTACTGCTTCGCGGCAACAGTGAGCGGCTGAAGGCCCTGGAGCTTGAGCCAGGCGGTGACCATCGCCTCTGCGATGTCCGGCGAGCTGGCGCGGGTGGTGATCGTCCTGGTCCTGCGGGACGTGCTGAAGGTGACGGCGTAGAGGGTCAAGTCGGTTCTCCTGAAACGACAAAGGCCGCTCAGGGGATGTGAGCGGCCTTCGTGGCGTCGATGTGGTTGTGGGTCGGCCTTCGCGGGTTAGGCGTGGCCGAGAAACTGAACGGTGATGTCTTCGATCTGGTGCGGGTCGATGTCTGCGAAGACCGCAGGGCGGGCATACTTCGCGCTGAAGTTACCGCGAGCCAGGGCGGCGACAGCGCGGCAGGCGGCGGCGGGGTCAGTCGCCGGGATCGCTACCGACTCGCGCCTCACGGAGCCGTCGTACATCTCGATCCTCACTGCGACCATGAGTTTCGGCCTGTTACTCACTGGGAACCTCCAGCGGGATCAAGGTAAGCCTGCAAATGCGGTCGTTGAGCCAGTGAGACTCTATGAGGGTGTACTCGGTGTCGTCAGGGCCGATGATGGTCTGGCCTTTGGAGAAGCCGTCCAGCTCGGACTTCGTGTGGATAATGAGGGGGCCGTCACACGGGGTGAAGGAGCCGCCGCGATGGTTACGGAATGTGATGTCGGTCATTTTGTTATTTCCTTTTCGGTTGAGATGATTGGGGCGCTGCTGTCCGGGCAGCGCCCCGGCTAGGAGAAGCCCCGGCGTTGGTCCGGGCCGGGGGCCGGGTAGTGCCCCGATGAAGAGGTGGGGCAGAGCTGGTTAGAGGTGCTGCGCCAAGATGGTGAGCTGCTGCGCGATGGAGGTGAGTTGCTTCACCCGCTCCAGGTCTTCGTCTTCCCACAGTTCGCCGTCGATCTCCACGAATGACTTGCAGGCGTCCATCTTGATCCGGTATTCCGGGGCCGATTTCGTCGTCTGTAAGTCGTCCGGGAGGATCGCCTTACGGAGTGTATCTCCGACGCGGTTAAGCGTGGGCATGGTAGGCCTCCTGGGGGAGGGGCTGCGCCCCTCCTACCTCGCCGCTGCGCGGCTCGGTCGAAGCTAGGGCCTTGGCGGTCTGGTGCTTCTTGACGGTCTCGATGAGGTGCAGTTCAACCAGGTGCAAGGTCTCACGGATTGCACGTTTGGCCTCGGGGTTGTTGCGGTTGGCTGCGATGAGTTCCTTCATGGCGGTTTCAAATTTCATTGTTGTGGTCTCCTGTAGGTTGTCGATTTTTCTAAATTTGTTTGAAACAGGTAAAAACGAGGGGTATGTGTATTACTGCTCTTCTTGCAAATTCCACTGTTGGGCTACCTGAAGGTTGGCATACACTACGCGGATGGCTTCGGCCACATCACCGAAATGCCCGTCAAGGTTCAACGCCTCACTGAGGTACCGCGTGACTGCGAATTTAGACGGGGCCTTCTTCCCTTCCACAGTTTCCTCGGTCTTACCGGCGCGATGCCTCTTCAGCTCAAAGGCGGCTCCTTCGGCAATTAGGTCTTCCCACCAGGTGCAAGTGGGCCGGTTGTACTTCGACCGGGTGCCTGGATTCACGAACCTGAGGTACCGTGCCAGTAATCCCGCCACAAGCTCCCCGATGGAGCGACCCGCCACAATCTCTTCTTTGACAGTCCTGAGCAAGTCCCGGTCCTTCGTGCGAAACTCCAGCCTGAACCAGGGGAAGTCTGCGCCTGTCTGCTTGCCCTTGTCGTACCCGTGGATGCAAGTTCCTTTGTTCAGGTGGCCGTAGTAAATGCTTTGGTCCCAGATGCCACACGGCTGCGAACTTCGACAGAGAGCGGTGATGGTCCGGTCTCTCCACACATCCGGTGCCGATGCCTCGCGCATGAGGGCCAGGGTGGGCTTGCCGTCGAAGCGGTCTAATGCTCCATCGAATCTGGTGAGGTTGCCGCCGATGGCGTCTATCTTCCGCACCAGCTCCACGGGGTCCAGGGTGTGCAGAGCGTCGGGCCTGGAGCTGAGCGCGTAGCCGGTGACCGCGAAGGCAGTGGTGTTCCGGTTCTGCTCAGCGGTCGGCTCGGTGTAGACGTGGAGCAGCGGTACCCCGCTGGCAGTGGTCACCATGTGCCGGTGCCTGTACCAGTTCGCGCTTCTGGTTTTGACTGTGACGCCCTGCGGGTCGATTCCGAATAACTCCTGGAGCAGCGGCGTGATGTCGTTGGGGGTGAAAGAGTGGGCGGGCCAGTTGTAGGTCTGGGGGATCGAGAACCCGAGCCAGTCTATGAGGGCATGGCCGGGTCGGTGGTGCTGCTGCGTCATGGTGTCACGTATTCTCCGTTAATGAAATGTTCGCTTTCATTAATTTTATATACGCAAAAACGACCGTTTTTTGTCACAGCTTGGAAAATTTTCTGCGATTGGCTGAGTTTATAGAATACTGCACGGAGGAGGGGGGGGCGTGGGAACTACCCGGCTGGGGCCGTCGAAGTGTTGGCAAGGCTCAGGTTACCGGATGGCACATGTGAAAAGGATGAGGCCCGTGGATGATAAGGCTTCCACCTGACCTTTCTGTGCCAATTACTATAACTATTGATAAACCGAGCTATTTTAAAGTCGGAAATCCCCTGACGTTGAATCCGCGAGGATCGTGAGAATGGCTCGCCAGAGAGACTGGCTTGACATTATTTTTCACCAATCTTCTGCGATAAAGCAATTTTAGCACTCTCAACGTCAGAGTGCTAACTTCTCCAGTCGAATCCGAAGGTTACACAGGCAACAACCACAACATCTATTGCATACTGCATACACTATTTCCTGTAAACACCTATTGTCCCTAGTTTTTTAATTTGCGTGCGTTTGACTCGGCACCACATCTTGTGTTAAGTTGCCCAAAGAGACGGACGACTTTTACGCTAAAAATGGGACAAAAAAACTGCTTGCCTTCCGGCGCCATTTACGCTAGATTTAGCGTAAATGATGTTCTTACTATCGTATCCAACCACGGGAGGAAAGGAGGTACAGCGATGCTTGCCGCTGCGCTGAAGGATGCACGGAAACGTGCCCGGAAGACCTTGCGGGACGTCGCGGAAGCGACAGGCTTGTCCATCGGCTTCATTTCAGACATTGAACACGGGAGGAGACGGACTACCCCAGAAGTGCTTGAGGCGATCCAGAAGGTGCTCGGGGTAAAAGACAACGCACTGATTAAGGCAGGACAGGAATCACAACTCTTAAAGGAAAAGCTCCGGTTTCTTTACGAGTCAAGGCCGCAGTCTAGCTTCGCACTTGCTCGACTTGCCGAGGACCTCTCTGACGAGGACCTGCTTGAAATGCTGAAGACGCTTGAGCAAAAAAGGTGAGACATGGCATCAATCGACTTCAAGTTTCCTGGCATGAGCCGCGAGACCATCGAGAGAAAGGCTGAGCACCTCCTGCGCCAGTACCAGCCGAGTGTTTTGAGCGCAGAAGAGCCCTTTTTCATCGAACAGTTTGTTGATCTACACCTGGAGGACCTGACCGGCGTTCAGCCCGACTACAGAAACCTGCCTGCTGGTATCTATGGGCTGACCGACCAAAACGAGATGGTAATTGACCTTAGCTTGGTAGAGGACCCTACTGCGCGGCAGTTCCTGCACTCGACCACCGGGCATGAGTTGGGGCACGCAATACTGCACGTTCCGGTTCTCCGAAACTACGGACGCCAGCAGGTGTTCGCGCAGAAGAAAGAAGGGCAAGGGGAAGTCAACCTGTACAGGCGGAGGGACTTGAAAGCCTACGAAGACCCGGAGTGGCAGGCATGGCGGTTTGCAGCAGCGGTACTAATGCCTAGAGCTGCGATCACCGCCCTGTGTAGACGAGGCTACAACCTATATGATCTTGCTCAGCACTTCCAGGTAAACCTGATTTTCGTTGAGCGTAGACTGCGCCAACTAGGCCTTGTAGCCGGTTGAGCGCTTAGAAAAGGAAACCCCGTAGTTGGGGAACTACAGGGTGCCTTTTCCCCGGCATGGAGAATTGCCGGGCAGCTTTGGGGAAAGCTGTGTGTTGTGTTGCTTGACAACGACACATTATCACACAACTCACTACCCCTCAAGCTGAAAAAATCTATTTCCAAGAGGGTGGTGATGTGCCTTGAGGCAGCGTAGAAAACGGCTGATCTTTAGGCCCTGGATCACGAGGGGCGGGAAGCGCGTCTATGCATCGGAGTACGGACTCCGGGCGTGGCCGATTTGGGTTTAACCTTCACCTTCGGGCGGGGTTGAGCCCCGCCCGATTCTCAAGATCGCAGAGGCCAAGAGATGACTTACTACAAGTATCCGAAATTCTTTCAACAATCCGACAGCGAGGCGTTTGACACCTTAACCAACCCTGGCGCGGTCACGCCCCACTCCGGCATCTACCGGTGCGAAGGGTGCGGGCGCGAGGTAGTCTCAACACAGGGGCATGTCATGCCGCCCCAGAACCATCACCAGCACTCCTACTCCCAGGGAAACATCCGCTGGCGGCTGGTGGTGGGACACAACTAGCGCTTCCAGCAGCAAACCAACAAAAAACCGGCCCCCAAAAGGCCGGTTTTTTTGTTTATCGAATTGGGTCTTGCACACTACAACATGAGGAGGTTATGACTTCCGGCCGCGGCAACCTCGAGTGCACGCTTGGCGTGCTCCTGGCCGCGCACCTCACTGAAGTCGTCTCCGGGCTCCCCTCCTTGGCTGAACAGGTCGGCGAGTTCCGCGCGATACGGCGGGATCTCGAGCTTGCCGTTCAGGAAATCCACCACCTGGGACAGCTCGCTCACCCCGATAACCTCGACCCCCTCGACGACCCCACCCTCGCAGACGTTTTCCGCCGGGATGATGATGCCGGCAAGGCCAGCCTCGCGCGCCGCGACCGCCACCGACAGGCAGCCGCGCACCGGCTTGACGCTCCCGTCCAGGGAGAGTTCTCCCAGAAGGATGTAGCGGCCCAATTTTTCGGGTTTGATGACGGCGGTGGCGGCCAGGATGCCGATGGAGATGGGGAGGTCGAAAGAAGCCCCTTCCTTCTTGACGTCGGCAGGGGCGAGGTTCACGGTGATCTTGCGGTTGGGGAATTCGTAGCCGGTGTTCTTGAGGGCGGCCTTGACGCGGTCCTTGCTCTCCTTGACGGCGTTGTCCGGCAGTCCGACGGTGGCGAGTTGCGGCAGCCCCTGGGCGATGTCGACCTCGACGTCGATGAGGATCGCGTCGATGCCCAGGAGCGCACTGGAGAGGACCTTGGCGAGCATGAGCCCTCCGCTGCAGACAGGCAGAAACAAGATTCGCCCCTACCGGTTTCACCTTGCGGTATGTGGTAGGAGCGAACCTCGTAATGCCCAAGACTTTTGGGGTAGGAACAAACGCAGCAAAAAGCATAGCACGCGCGGCGAAATCCGGTAGCAAGTGCAGCCCGATTCTCGCCCCCAGCCCCAGCTTTAAAAAACAAGGGACCAGGAACTTTGCCTCTATCCCTAGTCCCTAGTCCCTAGCCTCTGCCTTTAAGTCCCTAGTCCCTGCTTCTAGTCCTTCAGCATCTCCAGGTAGCGGTCGGCATCGAGCGCCGCCATGCAACCGGTGCCGGCGGAGGTGATGGCCTGTTTGTAGAGTTGGTCCTGCACGTCGCCGGCAGCGAAGACTCCCGGTACGCTCGTCGCGGTGGCATCGCCGTCGCAGCCGCCGTTGGTGCGGATGTAGCCATCCTCCATGTCCAGCTGCCCCTTGAACAACTCGGTGTTCGGAGTGTGACCGATAGCGATGAAGCAGCCGTGCACCGGGATGACCTTGTCCGAGCCGCTGCTGTGGCGGATACGGACGCCGGTTACTCCCGATTCGTCGCCCAATACCTCTTCGAGCGTCTGGTTCCACTCGATGGTGACCTTGCCGGTCTGGGTCTTCTCGATCAGGCGGTCCACCAGGATCTTCTCGGCGCGGAACTTGTCCCTGCGGTGTACCACGGTGACGTGGCTGGCGATGTTGGCGAGGTAGAGCGCCTCCTCGATAGCGGTGCTGCCGCCGCCCACAACGGCAACCGGTTTGCCGCGGTAGAAGAACCCGTCACAGGTGGCGCAGGCGGAAACGCCTTTCCCCTTGAAGGCGTGCTCGGAGGGGAGCCCCAGGTAGCGGGCCGAGGCGCCGGTGGCGATGATCAGCGCATCGCAGCTGTAGATACCGCTGTCGCCTTCCAGGATGAAGGGGGGCTTCCTCACCTGTGCGGTGTGGATGTGGTCGTAGATCATTTCGGTGCCGAAGCGCTCAGCATGACGCCTCATGCGCTCCATAAGGTCGGCCCCCATCACACCGTCAGGGTCGCCGGGCCAGTTGTCCACCTCCATCGTTTGCATGAGCTGCCCACCCTGCTGCAGACCGGTGATCAGCACCGGATTCAGGTTCGCACGGGCCGCGTAGATCGCTGCACTATAACCGGCCGGGCCGGATCCAAGTATAATGAGACGGTGGTGAATCGGTTCCATTTGCGCTTCCCTCCAACATGACTTTGGCCGGAAGGTTAACAGTATATGCAGAAAATTGCAAGGCGCCAGAGGCCCTAAGTGATTGACCCTAAAAGGTGCCTCTGCTAAGATTAAAACGTGTCGGACTTTTCAATGAGAACGGAGGACGGACGTGAAGAAGATCATTATAATGGCCCTGTCACTGTTTCTAACCGTAACAACCGGGGCTTTCGCACGGGATCTCAGCTTCACCCAAGGGATCGGTCAGAGCGCTTTCAAGAGCCTGAGCCAGCAGGCCGGTGCAGCGATTTCCTACAAGAACACCGCTCCGGCCGACCCGCTGGGCCTGACCGGCTTCGACATCGGTGTCGAGGTCACTGCGGTCGACATCAAAAAGGACGCCGACTACTGGCGGGCGGCCTTCGGCAACGACGCCCCTTCGTTCCTGCTGCTTCCCAAGCTGCGCGCCAGGAAAGGGCTCTTCTGGGGTATCGACGTGGGCGCCATGTATGCCTATGTTCCGGACTCCAACATCAAGCTGTACGGTTTCGAGGTTAGCAAGGCCCTCCTCGAGGGTACTGCCGCCACCCCCGCCCTCGGGATCCGCGGCAGCTACACGAAGCTTGCAGGGGTCAATGACCTTGACCTGCAGACGGCAGGCGTCGACGCGACCCTCAGCAAGGGGCTCTTGATCCTGACCCCGTACCTCGGTGCCGGCGCAGTCTACGTGAACAGCAAGGCTGCCGGCAGGCTCCAGTCGCTCTCCACCACGCTACAGGGTGGGGTGCCGCTCAAGACCGAGGAATTCTGGCAACCGCGCTACTTCGCAGGGCTCAAGATATCTCCCCTGCCGCTTTTCGGGGTAACCGCCGAGGTCGAGTACCAGGAGCGGATGATCTACTCGCTCAAGGCTGCCCTCACCTTCTAGGAATGTACGCCGGCAGGGGGCTTTCCCCTGCCGCCTGAGGCACCATATGCACGCGCACGCTGAGACCCATCTGGACCAGAGCATTGCCGGGCGGTTCAAGTTCGCCATCTTCCTCACGGCCGCCACGCTGATCGCGGAAGTGATCGGCGGCCTGTGGACCAACTCGCTGGCGCTGCTCTCGGATGCGGCCCACGTGTTTCTCGACCTCTTTGCGCTGCTGCTCTCGCTCGGGGCCATCAAGCTCTCCTCCTACCCCGCGACCGACACCCGCACCTTCGGTTGGCACCGCATGGAGGTCTTCGCCTCGTTCATAAACGGCAGTACCGTGTTCATCATCGCGCTGGTCATCTGCTACGAGGCCATGGGGCGCATCCAGCACCCCGAAGAGGTAAAGAGCTTCCCGATGATGCTCATCGCCTTAGTGGGCCTGGCCATGAACGTCTTTGCCGCAGGAGCCCTGCACTCGCACTCCCACGACGACCTCAACGTGCACAGCGCCTTTTTGCACATGATCGGGGACGCAGCCGCCTCGGTCGGCGTCATCGCCGGCGGCATCATCATGTACTTTACCGACTGGTACCTTTTGGACGCCATCATCTCGGTCGGTATCGGCTTCGTGATTTTCTGGGGTTCCTGGCGGGTGGTGCGCGATTCCGTGCACATCCTGCTCGAGGGGGTGCCCCGGGGACTGGAGATCAGCAAGGTTGCCGCCGCCATCCGCGAGGTGGACGGGGTCGAAGAGGTGCATCACCTCAACATCTGGACCATCTGCTCGCACATCAACGCGTTGTCCGGGCACGTGGTGGTCCCGGCAAGCTACCGCGGCGACCACAGCGGCCTGTTGCGCAAGATAGAGGAGCGCCTGTTCGAGCTTTTCCACATCTCGCACACCACGCTGCAAGTGGAGAGCACCAGCTGCACCACCGAGACCGGACACGCCAAACAGTTCCGCCACCGGCCCCGTTTCTCGTCCCACGGGCACGCGCATGCACACCGGCATGGGCACAGCTGCTCCGGTGACCACCATCACCACGACTATTAACCACCCCGCCGGAAGGAACACATGCTCGATTACAACCTGATCCTCGACGCCGCTCATCGACTCAAGAAAAGGGTGCGTCGTACGGAACTGATCCAGGCCCACCACTTCAGCGAGCAACTCGGTCTGCCGCTCTACTTCAAGTGCGAAAACCTGCAGCGCACCGGTGCCTTCAAGATCCGCGGCGCCCTCAACTTCATGACTTCGCAGCCCCGCCAGGCGCTGAGCGGCGGCGTGATCACCGCCTCGGCGGGTAACCACGCGCAAGGTGTCGCCTTCTCGGCAGACCTTCTTGGCGTGAAGGCAACGGTGTACATGCCTGAGAGCACGCCGCCCCAGAAGGTTTTCGCCACCCGGGATTACGGGGCCACCGTGGTGCTGGAGGGGAAGAATTTCGACGAGGCCTGCGCTGCCGCGCTGCGTGAGGCCGAGGCGAGCGGAGCACTCTTCGTGCACCCGTTCAACGACCCTCACGTCATGGCCGGCCAGGGGACCATCGGGCTCGAACTTCTGGAGGACATGCCGGATTTGGCCAACGTTTTGGTCCCCATCGGCGGCGGTGGCCTCATTGCCGGCATCGCCCGCGCCATCAAGGAAACCCACCCGCACGTGCGCATCATCGGCGTCGAGTCGGCCGCCGCTCCGTCGATGCAGCTTTCGCTGAAAAAGGGGCATATCCTCACCGCCCCCATCATGGCGAGCCTGGCTGACGGTATCGCCGTGAAGACGGTGGGGGATAAGACCTTCCCGGTGGTGAAGGAGCTGGTGGATGAGGTGGTGCTGGTGGACGAGGAGGAGATCGCCCTTGCCATCGTGTCGCTTCTGGAGCGCAACAAGCTGATGGTCGAGGGAGCCGGTGCCGTTGGCCTGGCCGCGCTGTTGAACGGCCGGGTTAAGCGGCTCTCCGGGAAGACCGTGGCGGTGTTGTCCGGCGGGAACATCGACGTGAAGACCATCGCGGTGGTGGTGGAGCGCGGCCTCCTGGCAGCGGGGCGCTACCTGAAGCTCAAGGTCGAACTGGACGACGTGCCGGGGGCCCTGGCGCGGCTTTCCGCCGTCATCGCGGAGGCGCGGGCCAACATCTCGATCATCACCCACGACCGCCGCTCAAAGTCGCTCCCCATCGGCAAGACCGAGGTGCTGGTGGAGCTGGAGACCAGGGGCGCCGAGCATATCCAGGATGTGGTGAAACACCTGGAGAAGAGCGGCTACCTGCTGGAGGTGATTAGGTAGGGTCGCAGCTCAAGCAGGGCAATGAGATGAATGAACGAAAAAGGGGGACTGGCTTTGCTGCCGATCCCCCTTTGCTCTTTTGATCACAAGGTAAGTCCGAGATGGTACCCCCCCTACCCTTCCTTGTGCTCCTTGATCACCCGCAAGAAGGCGTCGCCGTAGCGGGCCAGCTTGTGCTGGCCGACGCCGGTTATCTTCAAGAGTTCCCACTTGTCTCTGGGCTTTTGGGCTGCCATCTCGGCGAGCGTCGCATCGGCAAAGACGACAAAGGGGGGCACCTGCTGCTCGTCGGCGATCGTCTTCCTGAGTTCCCTGAGTTCCTGGAACAGGGCGCCATCGTAGCCCGGTTTTTTTGCGCTGGTGCTCTTCTTCTCGACGACCCTGCTGTCCCTGGGGCGCGCCAGCTCCAGCTTTTCCTCACCCTTCAAAAGCGGTCTCGCCCGCTCGGTAAGCCGCAGTACGGAGTAGTTTGCCAGGTCCTGCTCGAGATACCCCAGGTGCACCAGCTGCCGGATCAGGCCGCTCCAGGCGTCCTGAGAGAGATCCTTGCCGATCCCGTAGGTGGTGAGCTTGTCGTGCTTGAGCTCGATAATCCGTTGGTTCTGGGAGCCGCGCAGCACGTCGATCACGTGCATCATCCCGAAGCGCTGGCCGACCCGGTACACGCAGGAGAGCGCCTTGCGCGCGTTCTCGGTCGCATCGAAGCGCTCCGGCGGGCTCTCGCAGATATCACAGTTGCCGCAATCCTTTTCCAGCCGGTCACCGAAGTACCCTAATAGCACGCGACGCCGGCAGGTCTGCGCTTCGGCGAAGGCCGCCATGCAGTTCAGCTTGTGCAGCTCGATCCGGTTCTGCTCCGCGTTGTTGCCGCTCTCGATGAGCCCGCGCGCGATGGCGATGTCACCATACCCAAAGAGGAGCAGCGCCTCAGCCGGCAGCCCGTCACGCCCGGCGCGACCGGTTTCCTGGTAGTAGCTCTCGATGCTCTTGGGCATGTCGTAGTGCACCACGAACCGCACGTTGGACTTGTCGATCCCCATCCCGAAGGCGACCGTCGCTACCACGACGCGGATGTCGTCCTTCAAGAAGGCATCCTGGACCCGGTGTCGCACCTGATCCGGGAGCCCCGCATGATAAGCGGCAGCCTTGATCCCGCTGGCTTCCAGCTTCTTGGCGACCTCCTCGACACGCTTGCGGGAAAGTGCGTAGACGATGCCGGCTTCCTCTTTTCTGCCGGCCAGAAAAGCCGTCAACTGGTTGAAGGGCTTGTGCTTCTCCACCACGTTGTAGCGGATGTTCGGACGATCGAAGCCGGCCACGTAGCAGGCCGCCTGGGAGAGACCCAGTTGGGAGAGGATGTCGTTTCTGGTCTGGCTGTCGGCGGTCGCGGTGAGCGCGACCATCGGCACCTGGGGAAAGATCTCGCGTAAGAGACCGAGCTGGGCATACTCGGGGCGGAAGTCGTGTCCCCAGGCGGAGACGCAGTGGGCCTCGTCAATGGCGAAGAGCGAGATCGGAAGCTCCTTGATCCGCTCGATGAAACCGTCGCTCAACAGCCGCTCGGGTGCCACGTAGAGAAGTTTCAGCTCGCCCGCATGCAGCTGGGCCAACACCCGGCGCGCCTCGGCCTCGGTGAGGGCCGAGTTGTAGCACCCGGCAGGGACACCGTTCTCGCGCAGGGCGTCCACCTGGTCCTTCATCAGCGAGATGAGGGGTGACACTACCAGCGCCGTCCCCGGGAGGCAGAGCGCGGGGACCTGGAAACAGAGCGATTTCCCGCCACCGGTCGGCATCAGCACGAAGGCGTCACCGCCCGCGATGACGTGCTCGACAATCTCGCGCTGATAGGGTCGGAACGCTTTAAAGCCGAAGACCTCATTGAGGATTCTGTGGGGAGTGTCGGGCATGGGGTAACCGTTTTGCTGGAGTTGGGGAACCTGGATACGGAACGGTGGAGGAAACCAGTGTTGCAGCGTCAGTGGGTGCACCCGGGGTGATGTCGCGCGGCCCGGATGGAAAACGTTACCATGAAATCATGAATCCCCGGGATGTCAACTCAACCGCACGAGCAGGCTACGGCGCCGAGGGGTTCGATGCCGCGCTCCAGCAGGAAGCGCCGGGTAAGGGTTGCTCCGCTCTCGGGGTCGTACAGCCCGGGACGCAGCAGATCCTCGTAGCTGTCGATGTCGTACCAGGTGGAAATCAGTTCCACCGCAAACTCGGCGTGCTGCGCCTTCTGGTAACTTACCGCGAGGACTTCCGAGGTGGACCAGGGAACATCCTGGAACAGATCCGCCATCCCGCCGCTCAAACCGACGAGGTAGTAACCACCATCCTCGGCGGGCCCGAAGACCACATCTTTCCCCGTCCCCAAAAAATCGAATGCCTCGCGGATGAAGCTCAGCGGCAGATCGGGAGCGTCGCTGCCGATCACCACGCGTTCCCGGTAGCCCAGATCTTCCAGCTGTCGGAAAGCGGCCTCCAGCCGTTCGCCAAGTCCCGCCTGGTGCTGTCGGATCAGTCTGAGGCCCGGGTGGAAATTCCGGAAGAACTCTTCGTCACCATCGTAAAAAATGACCGTTTCGACGCCCAGGGTGCGCATCCGGGCGATGGTGTCCTGGAGCATGCAGTGGTAGAGTTCGGCCCCCTCCTCGGGGGTGAGAGCGGGCGCCAGGCGGGTCTTAACCTTGCCAGGATGCGGGGTTTTTGCGAATACGGCCAGTACTGGTTTCATTAGCAGCGCACTATTTAAAAGGAGTAAATGAAAGATTAAAAGCTAGTTTTGTCCACATTTTTGCCATTTATCAACAAAGTTATCCACAGTCAAAGCATTGACCGGCTTTGTCCGACAAGTGGGACTACTTGCTCCGTTCGATGGCGGCGTAGGCCGAGTGCTTGTGGATCGACTCGAAATTTTCGGCCTCGACCGAGAACCAGGTGATGTTGTCCATGGCCAGCAGCCGCACCGTCGCCTCACGCACCATGTCCTCGACAAACCGCGGATTTTCGTAGGCCCGCTCGGTGACGAATTTTTCGTCCTCGCGCTTCAAAAGCGAGTAGACCGGTGAGGAACCGCACTCTTCGATGAGCTCGATGAGGTCCTCGATCCAGATGAACTCGTTGTAGCGGACCTGTACCGTCATGATCGAGCGCTGGTTATGGGCACCGTAGGCGGAAAGCTCGCGGCTGCAGGGGCAGAGCGACGTCACGGGCACCTTGATCCCCAGCACGAAGTCGAACTTGTCAGAAAGCGAGGCGCTGAAGGTGCAGGAGTACTCCATGAGGCTCTTAGCCTTGGAGACCGGCGCCTCTTTTTCCACGAAATAGGGGAACTCGAGCTCCATGTGGGCGTTGGAGGCACCCAGCTTCTGCTTCATGGAAGCCAGGATGGTCTCCATCTTGTCCAGCGCGATGTCTTCCCGGTACTTGTTGAGGATCTCCACGAAACGGCTCATGTGGGTCCCCTTGAAGTGGTGCGGCAGGTCGACGTACATGTTGATGCGCGCGATGGTGTTCTGGAAGGAGCGGTTCTTGTCCATCACCACGATGGGATAGGAGATGTCCTTCACGCCAACCTTGCTGATCGGGATGTTGCGGGTGTCGTGGGTGAGTTGGACGTCGCTCAGCTTGTGCTTGGCGTTCTTCGGTTGTGTTGCGCAGCAGGAGGCTTCCTGCGGGGAATTTCCTGAAGTCGTATCGTTCACGTTACCACCTTCGTCTGTGTTGCCTATCGGATACTACCCCTTGACGTACCGGGCCGGATCGCTCACTCCCGCCTCGGCGAACCCTTTCAGGCGCAGGCGGCAGGAGTCGCACAGGCCGCAGGCGGCGCCGTCCTCGGCCGGATCGTAGCAGGAGTGGGTCTGGGCGTAATCGATACCCAGCGATAGCCCCTTCTTGATGATTTCTGCCTTGGTGAGGCTGATGAGCGGGGTATGGATGGTGAGCTTGCTCCCCTCGACGCCCGTCTTGGTGGCCAGGTTGGCCATCTTCTCATAGGCTTCGATGAACTCTGGGCGGCAGTCCGGGTAGCCGGAGTAGTCGAGCGCATTCACGCCGATGAAGATGTCGAATGCACCCAGCACCTCGGCCCAGCCCAGGGCGAAGGAGAGGAAGATGGTGTTGCGGGCCGGCACGTAGGTCACCGGGATCTCGTTCTCCTCGACGCCGGTCTTGGGGACGGCGAGATCCGAGGTGAGGGCACTCCCTCCCATCTTTCTCAGGTCGAAATCGACCACCAGGTGATCGGCCGCGCCCATGGGACGCGCGTTGCGCTTGGCGACCTCCATCTCGTGGGAGTGGCGCTGGCCGTACCGGAAGCTGATCGCGTAGGGCTCGAAGCCCTGTTCGCGGGCAATGGCCAGGCAGGTGGTGGAATCAAGCCCGCCGCTGTAAAGGATTACCGCTTTTTTCTGCATTTGTTCACCTCTTCAAAAAACTGGTTTCGCCACGGAGGCACGGAGAACACGGAGAGATACACCCACTGCAAGACTGAGGGTAAAACCCAAAAGCTTGGGTCGTGCCGAGGCTTTCGCCTTCTCCGTGTGCTCCGTGTCTCCGTGGCAAAATTGAAGCTTTGTGTCTCAAAGAAAAGGGCCGCGCCGGAATCCGGTGCGGCCCTGGTGGCTTTACTCTACGAAGCTCTTCAGCTTCTTCGCCCGGCTCGGGTGGCGCAGCTTCCTGAGCGCCTTGGCCTCGATCTGCCGGATACGCTCGCGGGTCACCTCGAAATCCTGTCCGACCTCTTCGAGGGTGTGGTCGCTCTTCTCGCCGATGCCGAAACGCATCCTGAGGACCTTCTCCTCACGCGGGGTGAGGGTGGAAAGCACGCGCGAGGTCTGCTCGGAAAGGTTCGCCTTGATGACCGCTTCGAGGGGGGAAACCACGCCCTTGTCCTCGATGAAGTCCCCAAGGTGGGAATCCTCTTCCTCGCCGATCGGGGTCTCCAGGGAAATCGGCTCCTTGGCGATCTTCAGGACCTTGCGGACCTTGTCAAGCGGCAACGCCATGCGCTCGGCGATCTCCTCCGGGGAGGGCTCGCGACCGATCTCCTGCACCAGCTGACGCGAGGTGCGGATCAGCTTGTTGATGGTCTCGATCATGTGCACCGGGATCCTGATGGTGCGGGCCTGGTCCGCAATGGCGCGGGTGATGGCCTGACGGATCCACCAGGTGGCGTAGGTGGAGAACTTGTAGCCGCGCTGGTACTCGAACTTGTCCACCGCCTTCATGAGGCCGATGTTCCCTTCCTGGATCAGGTCGAGGAACTGCAGGCCGCGGTTGGTGTACTTCTTGGCGATGGAGACTACCAGACGGAGGTTCGCCTCGACCAGTTCGCTCTTGGCCAGCTTCGCCTTTCTTTCGCCTTCTTCGATGGCGAGGAGAGCGTTGTGCAGCTCGCTTGCCTTGAAACCGGACTCGTGCTCGATCTTGGTGAGTTTCTTCTCGATGGTGCGGTAGCGCTTCTCGAGCTTTTGCGCCTCGTCGTGGCTCATGCTGAGCGTGCTCTTGAACTGGGCTTCGCTGCCACCCTTGAGACTGTCAAACCCGCTCAGGAAGGAAACCATCTGGGTGCCGGTTTCCTTCTCGACCTCGGAGCTCTCCTGCATCACCAGGTCGACCTTGCAGGATAGCTCCTTCAGGCGCTGGGCGATCTTCTCGATGTGACGGTCCTTGAGACGCAGGGACTTCAGGAGGTCCGCCATCTTCACCTTGTGCTCGGTGTTCTCCTGCAGCAGGGCGTCGCGGTCCTTGTGACCCTCCGCCAACTGCTCGAGCGCGGTCTGGATCTCCTCCATGCGGGTGTCGATGTCCTTGATCTCGTCGATGATCCCGAGAACGCGCGTTGCCTGTACGTCCTCTTCGCCCTCTTCGATGACCTCTTCCTCGACATCCTTGCTGATCTCGATGGCGCCGATCTGGAACTTCCTGAGCCGCTCGCCCAGGGAGATCACTTCCTTCACGGTAATCGGGGTGTTCAGGATGACGCTTGCCACGTCCCGCTCGCCCACCTCGATGCGCTTGGCGATCTCCACCTCACCCTCGCGGGTCAGCAGGGATACCGAGCCCATCTCGCGCAGGTACATGCGGACCGGGTCGCTGGTGCGGCCGAGGGTGCCAGGTTCGAACTCGACCTCTTCCTGCTCCCCTTCGTGCTCCTCGTCCTCTTCGAGGTCCATCTTGATCTTGGGGATCTTCACCTTTTGGGCGGAGTCCACGATCTCGATGTCCATATCTCCGAACATGCTCATCACATCGTCGATCTGGTCAGACGAGACGATATCGGGCGGCAAGAGGTCGTTGACTTCCTCATAGGTGAGAAAGCCCTTCTCTTTGCCGAGGTCGATGAGCTGCTTCACTTCATCCATGCTTTTCTTTGCCATTTACCACACTCCGCGACTACGATGCCTACTATAATAATTTCGATTTCTTATTACGCAATGCTTCCAGCTCCAAGAGTATCTCCGCAAACCGGGGAGAATCCGGGTCGAGCTGGGCGAGTTCCAACCTGAGGGCCTTGGCATCTCCCTTCAGGGCGCCGCGCTGCAGCGTCTGGCGGCACTGTTCGAAGGCCTTCAGGGGATCGATATCCTCCAGATGGTCGTCCTGCACGAAGAGCCCGGAAAGCCGGGTGCGCTCCTCGGGGGACTCGAGCGACTCCAGCACCGTGGAGAGGTCGAAGTCGCCGTTCAGGGACTGCGCCGCGACAGCCTGGGCAACGCGCAGATGCCCGCCGCTGAAAAAAGCTTCGGGCCCGGTTTCCCGGACCTTGTTGACCACCTCCGGGAACTTCACCATCAGGGTAAGCAGCACCTCTTCGGTGCTCGGCCCCTGGCGCAGTGCCGGCCGCGGCCTGGGTCGGGGCTGGGACGACGCCTGGGGTGCGGCGGGAACCGGACCGCCGACCTTCTTGCGCAGCATGGCGAGATCGATCCCCGCCGCTTTGCAGATCTCCTGCTCGTAGAGCCCGCGCTCCAGAGAATCCTGGATCTTAACGAGACGCGGCCCTACTTCGTTGACGAAGGCCACCTTCCCTTCCACGCTCCCGGTGTCGATGCTGGCCGCCACTCCGCGGTAGTAGAACTGGAAGATGGGAAGTGCCTTTTCCAGAAGCGGCGCGAAACCGGCCGCCCCTTCGCGACGGATGAAGGTGTCCGGGTCGTCCTCTTTGGGCACCTCGATCACCCGCGCCGGGAACCCTTCCTCCAGGAAGAGCTCCATGGAGCGGACCGTCGCCTTGCGCCCCGCCTCGTCGCCGTCGAAGAGCATGTACACCTTCTCGGCGTAGCGCCTCAAAAGCTTCAGGTGCTGCGGGGTGAGGGCCGTGCCGCAGGTGGCCACCACGTTGGTGAATCCGGCCCGGTAGAGCGCCAGGTGGTCGAAGTACCCCTCGACGATGATGGCGCTCCCCTGTTCCCGCATCCCCTTCTTGGCCAGGTCGAGCCCGAAGAGCACCTCGCTCTTGCGGTAGATGGCCGACTCCGGCGAGTTGATGTACTTGGGGAGCGCATCGTCCATCACCCGGCCGCCGAAACCGATGGCCCGGCCGTGCAGGTCGGCGATGGTGAAGAGCAAACGGTTGCGGAAGGTATCGTAGTAACCGTCCCGCCCCTCACGCTTGCGCAACAGCCCCAGCTTTTCTGCCTGGGCCAGCGCGATCCCCTTGCGTTGCAGGTGCTTCGCCAGGTTGTCCCAGCCTGCGGGGGCGAACCCCATCCGGTAGGTGGCGGCGATGTCGTCGTCGACCCCGCGCTTCACCAGGTACTGCCGCCCCAGGGCACCGGTCTCGTCGGACTCCAGCACCCTGCGGTAGAACCGTGCAGCGATTTCGTTGATCTCGTAGAGCATCTCCTGCTCGTCGAGTTTGTGCTTCTCTTCGCGGGTGAGCGGCCGCTCCGGGATCTCAACACCTACGCGCTTGGCCAGAAACTTGACCGCCTGGGGGAAGTTCATTCCCTCCATGCGCATCACGAAGGTGACCACGTTGCCGCCTGCACCGCACCCGAAGCAGTGAAAGATGCCCCGTGCCGGGTTCACGTTGAAGGATGCCGTCTTCTCCCCGTGAAAGGGACAGATGCCCTGGTAGTTCGCCCCGGATTTCCTAAGGCTCATGTAGCCGGAGATGACCTCGTATATGGAGGCCCTTTCCCGCACCTCCCTGACTTTGTCGTCCGGTATCATCGACACGTTAAAGTATCCTTGCTGCTATTGTGCGCCAACTCCTGCACCAATCCGAGACAATTCCCTGCGCGCCGGCCCTTCCCACCCTGCCGCGATGCTGCTTCCCGTTGCGGAGAAGGCCTGCGCGGTCTTCGATCTCGCGATCGCCACCTTTACCTTGTCGGGCATCGGCTTCGTGCTTGCCAGGTAGAGCACCATGCAGACGATGAATCCCCCTTCCAGAAAGCCGAACACGACACCGCCGATCCTGTTGATCCCGCCCAAGAGCATGATCTTGAAGATAACCGTGAGCAGATGACCGAGGAAATAAAAGAGGATGCCAAGCAGCAGAAAGATGAGTAGAAACGCGAGCGGCTGCGCAACCTGGGGCGGGAGATTTATGAGTACCCGGATCCCCTGGCTGAGAGAAGAGTAATACCTGAAGGCGGCCCAGCCACCGAGAACCAGGCCGAGCAGGGAGCAAGCCTCCCGAATTAGCCCTTTTGAGAAACCCTTAGCTACGAAAAACAGCAAAACTGCCCAGATAAGAATATCGAGAAGGATCATCCACGCACCTGGTAGCTGCCACAAAGTAAAAGAAGGGGCAATCGCTAGATTCGCCCCCACTCAATACATCGAAGAACCCGCACAACCCCCGGAATGTCAGTTCCGGGGGCGTTCATCATGCGAGTTTCTGCTTTACAACTTCGCTAACCAGCTTGCCATCTGCGCGGCCGGAAACCAGGGGCTGTAGGTGTTTCATCACCTTGCCCATGTCTTTTCCGCTTGTGGCGGAGGTCTCCGAGATAGCCTGGGCCACGAGGGCCTCCAGCTCTTCCCGAGTCAGCTGCTGGGGGAGGAATTCCTGCAGGAGCGCAAGCTCCGCCTCCTCCTTATCCACAAGCTCCTGCCTGCCAGCTTCTTTGAAAAGCCTGATGGACTCCCTGCGCTGTTTACAGAGGGTTACGATGGTTTCGGTGATTTCCTGATCGTTCATCTCGCGGCGAAGCTCGATGTCGCGGTTTTTCACCGAGGAGAGCGTCATGCGGATAGCGGAGAGCCGTAACGAGTCACGGTTCTTCATCGCCTCCTTCATTGCTGCAGTAAGTCTCTCCCGCAGTTGCATACTTCCCTCTTAGTCAACCATCTTGCGCTGCTTCTTCAGAGCACGCTTGCGAGCAGCGATGGCCTTTTTCTTCTTCTTGATGCTCGGTTTTTCGTAGTGCTCACGCTTGCGCACTTCCGAAAGGATCCCGGCTTTCTCGCACTGCTTTTTGAACTTCTTGAGCGCAAGCTCAAACGGTTCAGTTTCTTTTACCTTTACTCCCGGCATTCATATTCCCCCCCCTTCTTTCTTTGGATTTAATAACTTGTGGGTAGATCGGGGCCGGCAGAGTTTTTCACGAAAGAGCAATATAGCATCGTGACGATATTTGTCAATGAGTTTCTATGCAGAAGCTTACTTATCTTTGCGGGAAGCCTTCTCTTCGATCCCCGACATGCCGAAGCGGCGACGCAGCTCGTTGAAGACCTCTTCGGGGTCAATGTCGTAGAAACCGAGCAGCACCAGGTTGTGGAAGATGAGGTCGGCGGTCTCGTAGACGATCTCCTCGCGCTTGCCACCTTTGCCCGCAATGACCACCTCGGTCGCCTCTTCGCCCAGCTTCTTGAGGATCTTGTCGACCCCCTTGGCCATGAGGCTCGCGGTATAGGAGGAATCGGTTGGGTTTGCCTTGCGTTCCTGGATGACGCGGTAGACCGCGGAGATGATGTCGTCAGTGGGTTGTTCCATGATGGAGCTCCTGCACGGGGATTCGTGCAGGCATCTGCACGGTGGGTGACTCTGGATCTTTTATTAACTCGGACAAGCTACCCCTCCCTCCTGGCGGGGGAGTGTCGAGGTGAGGGGGACGCCGGCAGCTGCGGCCAGGTCACTTCGTGGCGGCTTCACCCACCCCCCAGGCCCCTCCCGTCGAGGGCGGGGGAGAGTGAAGACTTGTCGTAAACAGTTGGAAGGACTTGCCGCTTAGAGCCGCACCGCCACGCCGCGGCCGCGCAGGTACTGCTTGGCCTCTTCGATGGTGTGCTCACGGTAGTGGAAGATGGAGGCGGCGAGGCAGGCGCTGGCGCCACCCTGGGTGAAACCGTCGTAGAGATGCGAGAGGTTTCCGACGCCGCCGGAGGCGATGACCGGGATGCTGACCGCGTCGACCACGGCGCGGGTCAGCGGCAGGTCGTAGCCGTCCTTGGTGCCGTCACGGTCCATGCTGGTCAAAAGGATCTCGCCGGCACCCAGGCTCTCCATCTTGTGGGCCCACTCGATGGCGTCAATGCCGGTCGGGTTGCGGCCGCCGTGGGTGTAGACCTCCCACCCGCCGCCGGCACGGCTGCGGGCGTCGATGGCTACCACGGTGCACTGGGAGCCGAACTTCTCGGCCGCTTCGCTGACGAACTCGGGGCGATGCACTGCTGCGGTGTTGATGGAAACCTTGTCGGCCCCGGCATTCAACAGGCGCCGGATGTCATCGACCACGCGGACCCCGCCGCCCACGGTGAGCGGCATGAAGACGCGCTCCGCTGTGCGGCGCACCACGTCGATGATGATATCGCGGTCGTCCGAGGAGGCGGTGATATCGAGGAAGGTGAGCTCATCGGCGCCCTGGGCGTCGTACATCTCGGCGATCTCCACCGGGTCACCGGCGTCGCGCAGGCCGAGGAACTGGACACCTTTGACAACGCGTCCACCTTTAACGTCGAGGCAGGGAATGATTCTCTTGGTCAGCATCGTGTTGTTTCTCCGAAACAGCCTCTTATTTCTTAGTCAGGGCGATCGCCTCGGCCAGCTTGATGGCTCCGCTGTAGATCGCCTTGCCGGTGATGACGCCGGTCACGCCGGATGACTCGATGGCCATCAGGTTCTCGATGTCTTTGAGCGAAGAGAGCCCACCCGAGGCGATGACGGGGATACTGATCGCCTCGGCAAGCGCCTTGGTCGCCTCGATGTTCGGCCCCTGCATCATGCCGTCGCGGCTGATGTCGGTGTAGATGATGGCGGAGACGCCGTCGCCTTCGAACTTCTTGGCCAGTTCGGTCGCCGTCACGCCGGTCACCTCGGCCCACCCCTGCACGGCTACCATGCCGTTTTTAGCGTCGATGCCGACCACCACCTGTCCCGGGAACTTCTCGCAGGCCTCTTTGACGAACTCGGGGTTGCGCTGAGCTGCGGTGCCGATGATGACCCGGCCGATCCCCAGCGAGAGGTAGGCCTCGACGGTGGCGATGTCGCGAATGCCGCCGCCCAGCTGGGTCGGGATGCTGACGGATTTCACGATCGCCTCGATGGCGCTGCGGTTCTTTGGTTCACCGGCGAAGGCACCATCCAGGTCCACAATGTGCAGCAGTTCGCCGCCCTGACGCTGCCACTCGGCCGCCTGGGCACCCGGGTCGTCGTTGAAAACCGTATCCTTGTCCATCAGCCCCTGCTCGAGGCGCACACAGCAACCGTTCTTCAGGTCTATCGCGGGTATGACGATCATTGCAACTCCAGAATTTCTGAAATGAAAACTAAAGGTCAACCTTACGGCCACATCGAGTCAAAGACAAATCCCCCCTGTCCCCCCTTCGCAAAGGGGGACCGTAGGGGCGGCGTCATCCATAAAAAAGCTTTCAGCCGGAACACTTCAGCTTCGGAGACTGCAGGAACCGGGGTGTCGTAGGGACGAATCATCATTCGCCCTTGCTACGCTGGCCGTTCCACGACTAGCTACTTCATCGTGGCGAAATTCTTCAGCATGGCCAGGCCCTTGTCCTGGGACTTCTCCGGGTGGAACTGGGTGGCCATGATGTTGTCGCGCCAGATCGCGGCGCAGAAGTCGATGCCGTAGCGGGTCGAGGCCGCCACCACGCTCTCGTCTTCCGGCTTCACGTAGTAGGAGTGCACGAAGTAGACGTTGCTGCCATCGGCGATACCGTCGAAGAGCGGAGCCTCGCGCTTGATGGCGAGCTGGTTCCACCCCATGTGCGGGACCTTGAGCGCCTCGCCCTCTTCTACCATCCCGTCCGCGAAACGCAGCACGTTGCCCGGGATCACGTTGAGCCCCTGGTAGATGCCGAACTCCTCGCTCTGGGTGAAGAGGAGTTGCATCCCGACGCAGATGCCGAGGAAGGGCTTCCCTTCCTGGATCACCTTGAGGATCGGCTCGACGAAGCCCGCCTGCTCCAGGTTCCTCATGCAGTCGCGGAAGGCTCCCACACCCGGCAGCACCACCCGCTCCGCTTCCTTCAGAATGTTGGGATCCGCGCTGACCACGGCGTCAAAACCGATCTTCTCAAACCCCTTCTGCACGGAGCGAAGGTTTCCCATCCCATAGTCGATAATCGCGATCATAAATCCTCAAAAGCCCAAGAGGCTGTTCTACGTTCTATGTTCTAGGTTCTACGTTAACACCCCGGACTGTTTCCAGCCGGCTCCGTTCACCAGCCCAACCCTCCAACACCACCGTTCGCGTCCACGCCTCTAACCTAGAACGAACAGCAGTTAGGGTTTTACAGCTTTCCCTTGGTGGACATGACCCCTTCGATGCGGGGATCGTGCTGGGTCGCCATGTCGAGGGCCCGGGCGGCCGCCTTGAAACAGGCTTCCAGAATGTGGTGCACGTTCTCGCCATACATGACGTTGATGTGCAAGTTGCAGGCGCAGTTATTGACGAAGCCCTGAAAGAACTCGCGCACCAGCTCGACGTCGAAGTCGCCGATCTTCACCTTCGGGAGACTCACGTTGTAGACCAGGTAGGGACGGCCGGAGAGGTCGGTGACCACGCTGGCCAGTGTTTCGTCCATCGGCACGGTGGTCTGACCGTAGCGGCGGATACCGCACTTGTCGCCCATGGCCTCTTTGAAAGCAGAGCCGAGTACGATGCCGATATCCTCGACCGTGTGGTGGAAGTCGATGTCGATGTCGCCTTTGGCTTCCACGGTCAGGTCGAACAGGCCGTGCCGGGCGAAGAGGTCCAGCATGTGATCCAGGAAGGGGACCGAGGTGCAAATGCGTCCTTCACCTTTACCGTCAAGGTTCAGGGAGAGCTTGATCTGGGTCTCCTTGGTGATCCGTTCGATGACTGCCGTTCTGGCCATGGCGGCTCCTCCGTGTATGGTGTGCCCCCTTGTTATGGGGACCTGCGAACTACTTGTCCAGCCTGAAGCTCACCGACCTCGCGTGGGCGTCGAGCCCCTCGAGTCCCGCTATCCTGACGATATCGGCGCCAACCCGCTCCAGCCCGCCCTTGGTGAAGTAGAGGATAGAGCTCTTCTTCACGAAGTCGTCGACGGACAAGGGGGAGAAGAAACGCGCGGTCCCGCCGGTCGGGAGGGTGTGGTTGGGACCCGCCAGGTAGTCGCCCGCGGCCTCGGGGGTGTAGTGCCCCATGAAGATGGCGCCGGCGTTGGTGATAAGCGGCAGGATCTCGAACGGGTTCTCGACGGCCAGTTCCAGGTGTTCCGGCGCGATCCGGTTCGAGAAGCTGATCGCCTCCTCCATGGTGTCGGAGACGATGATGACGCCGAAGGATTCCCAGGACTTGCGGGCAATGGCCTGGCGCGGCAGCTCGTGCAGCTGGCGCTCGACCTCGATGGCCACGCGCTGCCCGAAGTTGCGGTCGGTGGTGATGAGTACGGCGGAGGCAAGCTCGTCGTGCTCGGCCTGGGAGAGCAGGTCGGCCGCGATGTGCATCGGGTTGCCGCTGCCGTCGTTGATGACCAGGATCTCGCTCGGGCCGGCGATCATGTCGATGCCGGTCTGCCCGAAGACGAGCTTTTTCGCGGTGGCGACGTAGATGTTGCCGGGTCCGGTGATCTTGTCGACACGGGGAATGGTCTGGGTGCCGTAGGCGAGCGCCGCCACAGCCTGCGCGCCGCCGATCTTGAAGACACGGTCCACGCCGGCAAGCTTCGCGGCCACCAGCACGTGCGGGTTGGTCTCGCCGCCGGGAGCCGGAGCGACCATGATGATCTCTTTGACGCCCGCGACCTTGGCCGGAACCGCATTCATGATGACGCTGGAGGGGTAGCTCGCCTTGCCGCCCGGGACGTAGATGCCGACCCTGGCGAGCGGGGTTACCTTCTGGCCCAGCATGATGTCGGATTCCTCGGTGGAAAGCCAGCTCTGCTGCTTCTGCTTCTCGTGGAAGCGCTCCACACGCTGAACCGCGTGGCGCAGGGCTGCCAGGTCGCGCGCATCGACGGCCGCGAAGGCCTGTTCGAATTCGGCCTGGGTCACCTCGAGGCCGGCCGCATCGCACTCGACACGGTCGAACTTCCTGGTGAACTCTACCAGCGCCTCGTCGCCACGGCTGCGCACCTGGTTGATGATCCCCTGGACCACCTCCTCGACCTCACGCCCCGACTCCTCGCTGCGCTGCACCAGCGCCGCGAATTTCGCATCAAATCCCGGTTCCTTAATATCGAGGAATTGCATAATAAAACCTCATCGCTTGGCGTACTAATTAGACCGCCTCGTTATTCTGCCCCCGAACGGGGCCGGCTGGCAAGCCCTGAGTCAGCCCAGCGGCTGGCGTTCCACCACGTTGAGCCGGTCCTGGAAGCTCTTCAACTGTTTCTTGAGATCCTTCACCTGCTGCTCCAGGCCAGCGTTCTCGGAACCTTCTGCCTCCAGCGCATCCTCGATCAGCTTGAGCCGGTCGCCGATTTCGGCGTAGCCGTCCTCCAGTATGCCGAGGCGCTTGTAGATGGAGTCGAGGTGCCCCACGACCTCGGCGAGCCGCTCGTCGTGCACGGCCTGGTTCCCCTTCAGGGCATCGAACTCGGGTTTCAGCACCTTCTGGTAGAAATTCAAGAAGGCATCAGCCAGCACCTGTTCCATGAAATTCCTCCTGCATCATTTCATTAGATATGCTGTTCCAGCCCTTCAATAATCTTCGAGATGCGCTCGTGCTTGGTCTTCAGGCTCGCCCGGTTCACGATGAGGCGGCAGGTGATTTCGGCAATGGTTTCGATCTCCACCAGACCGTTCTGCTTCAGGGTCTCACCGGTGGACACCAGGTCGACGATGCGCTCGGAGAGGCCCACGATCGGGGCCAGCTCGATCGAACCGTACAGCTTGATCAGCTCGACCTGCACCCCCTTGGCAGCGAAGTATTTCTCGGTCACCTTGGGGTACTTGGTGGCGATGCGGATGTTGTTCCAGGCCGAGGGATCGTCCTTGCTGGAGAGCTCCGCCGGTTCGGCGACCATCAGGCGGCAGTAGCCGAACTTGAGGTCGAGCGGTTCGTAAAGATCCTTCTCCTGCTCCATCAGGGTATCTTTGCCGACGATGCCCAGGTCGGCGCAACCGTACTCCACGTAGGTGGGAACGTCGGTGGCGCGCACGATCATGTAACGCATCTTCTGCTCGGCGTTCTCGAACACGAGTTTGCGGGTATCGGAGAGGAGTTCCTCGCAGTCGATGCCGATCTTCTTGAAGAGGGCTACCGAGTCCTGCAGGATGCGGCCCTTGGGAATAGCAATGGTGATGAAATCGGACATAAAAACCTCTGGTTGGCAGAAGTGCACGCCCCACTGTGGAAGCGAGGCTTAAAAAAATGGTCGGTGCGACTGGATTCGAACCAGCGACCACTAGACCCCCAGTCTAGTGCGCTACCAGGCTGCGCTACGCACCGATTATGCCTGTCGTTTACTGGCTCTCGTCCTTCACCCTGACGATGTCGGCGCCCAGGCCGGCGAGCTTTTTCTCGATCGACTCGTAGCCGCGGTCCAGGTGGTAGATGCGCGAGACTTCGCTGGTGCTGTCGGCGGCAAGCGCAGCCAGAATCAGCGAGGCCGAGGCACGCAGGTCGGTGGCCATGACCGGGGCGCCGGAGAGCTTCTTGACCCCCTTGACCGTCGCGGTGTTTCCTTCCACGGTGATGTCGGCACCGAAGCGCAAAAGCTCCGAGACGTGCATGAAGCGGTTCTCGAAGATGTTCTCGCTGATGACGCTGGCCCCCTCGGCGATGCACATGAGCGCCATGAACTGGGCCTGCATGTCGGTCGGGAAACCCGGATAGGGGCGCGTCTTGATGTTGACGCTCTTGATCTTCTTGGGCCCCTTGACCCGGACGATGTTGTCCTTGTTGCTGATCTCGACACCGGCGTCCTGGAGTTTGAACGCCAGGGCGTCCAGGTGGTCCAGGCGCATGTTGTGGATCCTGATGTCGCCGCCGGTCATGGCTGCGGCGACCATGAAGGTTCCCGCCTCGATCCGGTCCGGCATGACGGTATGGTTGGTCGGCTGCAGCTCGTCCACCCCGATGATGCGGATGGTGTCGGTGCCGGCCCCTTCGATCTTGGCGCCCATCTTGTTCAGAATGTCGGCGTGGTCCACGATCTCCGGCTCACGCGCCGCGTTCTCCAGGATGGTCTCGCCCTTGGCGGTGGCGGCAGCCATGAGAAGCTGCTCGGTGCCCCCGACGGTCGGGAGGTCGAAGTGGATGCGGGCGCCCTTCAACTTCTTCGCCTTGGCCTCGACGTAGCCGTGCTCCAGGGTGATCTCGGCGCCCAGCGCGGCAAGCCCCTTCAGGTGCAGGTTGATGGGACGCGCGCCAATGGCGCAACCGCCCGGCAGCGAGACCCTGGCCTGGCCGAAACGCGCCAAAAGCGGCCCGAGCACCAGCACCGAGGCGCGCATGGTGCGCACCAGGTCGTAGGTCGCCTCGAAGCTGTTCAGGTCGGTGGTGTCGATCTTCACCACGTTACCCTTGCCGTCGACGCGAGCGCCCAGCTGCTCAAGCACCTTGATGGTGGTGTTGATGTCGCGCAGGAAGGGGACGTTGCTGATCTCGTGGCAGCCGGGTGCCAGGATGGTGGAGATGAATATGGGGAGAGAGGCGTTTTTCGATCCGCTCACGGTCACGTCGCCGGAGAGCTTCTTGCCGCCGTTGATTACCAGTTTGTCCACAAGGTACCTCTGTTGGTTTTGTTATCTAGCTATTCAGCCTGCCGCCCACCACCCGGTCGATGCCGGCGGGGTCCGGTGCGGTGAAGGTTTCTGCTGCGAATCCGCCCTGTTGCAACAAAGCCAGCACGTCCGGAGCCTGCCCGGCGCCCACCTCGAAGAGGAGCCAGCCGCCCGGGTTCAGGTGCCTGGGCGCGTCCGCGACGATGGCACGGTAGAAGTCGAGGCCGTCGTTGCCGCCGTCCAGCGCGCTCATCGGCTCGAAGCCGCGCACCTCGGGCTGCAGGGTGTCCAGCTCGTCCTTCCGGATGTACGGGGGATTGGATACTACCATGTCGAAGCGCCGCCCGGCAAACGGTTCGAAGAGGGATCCCTGAAAAAAGTGCACGGGGGAGCCGCTGCGCTCGGCGTTGCCGCGGGCCACCTCGATAGCTTCCGGAGAGATGTCGACCGTGGCGACCTCGGTTTCCGGGAGCTCCCTGGCAAGGACGATTGCCACGCAACCGCTGCCGGTGCCGATATCGAGGAGGGTCTTGATCCCGGCGGCGTGCCGGATCGCTTCGCTCACCAGCACCTCGGTGTCGTGGCGCGGGATGAGGACAGCCGGCGTCACCTGGAACTCGAGCCCCATGAACTCCTGGGTCCCCAGGATGTACTGCAGCGGCTCGCGCTTGGCCCGGCGGACCACCATGGCTTTATAGGCGGCGAGTTCGGCGTCGCTTAACGGCTTGTCGAAGTTGAGGTAGAGACCGACGCGGTCCAACGAGAGCGCCTCGCAGAGCAGCCACTCGGCCTCGAGCCGGGGATTCTCCACGCCTTTTTCCGCCAGATACCCCTTGGTCCAGTTGAGTATCTTGAGGACGTCCCATTTTTCCTGCTGCTGCGCCATGAACAGTCTCGAGGGTGTAGAAGGTTGGGGTGCTGCCAGGCGGCCGCCATCTGTGGCCAACCTCCCTCTCCCCTGGCGGGAGAGGGTCGGGGTGAGGGGGACGCCGGCACAAGCACAACGTCACTTCGTGGCACCTACCCCCACCCCCCTACCCCCTTCCGCAAGGGGAGGGGGGGGGAAGTTCGGCGGATTTACACGATCTGGCTCTGCTCCTGGAGCGCCTCCATCTGGTAGTGGGCGCGCAGGGCGTCGGCGATCTCGTTGATGTCGCCGGCCATGATGGAGTCGAGCCGGTACAGGGTGAGCCCGATGCGGTGGTCGGTCATCCTCCCCTGCGGGAAGTTGTAGGTCCGGATGCGCTCGCTGCGGTCGCCGGAGCCGACCTGGCTCTTGCGGTCTGCGGCGAGTTTCGCGTTCTGCTCGGAGATGATGTTGTCGAGGATGCGCGACTTCAAGACCTTCATCGCCTTCGCGCGGTTCTTGATCTGGCTGCGCTCTTCCTGGCAGGCCACCACGGTCCCGGTCGGGAGGTGGGTGATGCGCACCGCGGAGTCGGTGGTGTTGACGTGCTGGCCGCCGGCGCCGGAGGAGCGGTAGACGTCGATCTTCAGGTCGGCCGGGTTGATGTCGATGTCGATGTCCTCGGCCTCGGGGAGTACGGCCACGGTGCAGGCACTGGTGTGGATGCGCCCCTGGGCCTCGGTCTCGGGGACGCGCTGCACGCGGTGGGTGCCGGACTCGTACTTGAGCTTCGCGAAGACGCCGGCCCCCTCGATGAGGGCCACGACCTCTTTGAAGCCGCCGCGCTCGCTCTCGGAGGCGGAGATCAACTCGACACGCCAACGGTTCGTTTCGGCAAAGCGGGAGTACATGCGGAACAGGTCGCCGGCAAAAAGGGCGGACTCGTCACCGCCGGTGCCGGCGCGGATCTCGAGGACCACGCTCTTGTCGTCATTGGGATCCTTGGGCAAGAGGAGCACCTTGATCTCGCCTTCCAGGGCCTCGCGACGCTCCTCGAGGGACTGCAGCTCGGCCTGCGCCATCTCGCGCATCTCCTGGTCCGGCTCCTTCAAAAGTTCCTGGTTGTCCTCGATGTCGGCCAAAAGCTTCTTGTATTCGCGGAAGGCGGCGATCAGCTCGGCGAGCCCGGAGTGCTCCTTGGAGAGCTTGCGGAACTCGGTCTGGTTAGCGAGTACGGTGGGGTCGGCAAGGAGGGATTCCAGCTCTTCAAAGCGCCGCTCCAGCTCCGCTATCTTGTCAAACATAGATGAACCTCAAAAGATGATTTTTCGGTACGACTAGACGACCAGCCGGTCGTCCTTGTAACCGCCGTTCAGCTCCAGCGCCTCGCTCATGGAACGGATCGCGACCTCGATCTGGTGGTCGTCCGGCTCGCGGGTGGTGAGACGCTGCAGGCAGAGCCCCGGTGCGATCACCAGCTTCACCAGCGGGTGGCTGTCGTGCTTCGCGGTCCACTTGAGCACCTCGTAGGAGAGCCCGGCGATGATGGGCAACAGCACGACGCGCGATCCGGCCTTGAAGTAGAAGGGCCACAGCTTCGGGATGAGCGAGAACACCAGGATGCTCACCAGCATGACGATCAACAAAAAGCTGGTGCCGCAGCGCGGGTGCAGGCAGCTGTACTTGCGGACGTTCTCCACGGTGAGCTCCTCGCCGGCCTCGAAGGTGAAGATCGACTTGTGCTCGGCACCGTGGTACTGGAACACCCGCTGGATGTCCTTCATCCGGGAGATCCCCATGATGTAGAGCAAAAAGACCACGACCCGGATCAGGCCGTCCACCAGGTTGAAAACGAGGTTGGAGTCGCCGATGATCGGGATCAGGAGCTTGGTCAGGTAGAGCGGCATGATGAAAAAGAGCAGGATGCCGAAACCAAACGCCGCAGCCATGGTACCGCCCATCGCCCAGTTGGAGAGCTCTTCCTTCTCCTCCCCCTCGGCGAGCGCCTCGTTGGCCGAGAAGTTGAGCGCCTGGATGCCGATCAGGAGCGAGGAGAACATGGCCACCGCGCCGCGCACGATGGGGAGCTTGGTGATGGGGAAGCGCTCGGAGAGCGGCACCACCACTTCCTTCTTCACCGAGATCTCGCCGTCGGGGCGCCTAACGGCAATGGCCATGGAGCGCGGGGCGCGCATCATGACACCTTCGAGAACTGCCTGACCACCTATATTGATTTTAGACATGGGGTACCTCGTGGTTGCCTGCCGGCATGAGGGCCGGCCGGGAAAGGCCGCAGGAGGCGAGAGAGGTGCGCGCGGGGCGGCCCGAAAGCTCCAGGGGTGCTAAAGCTCCTGGAAGAACTTCCTGACGTCCACCATCTTGCCGCAGCACATGCTCCCTTCGGGGCAAGGACCGGCCAGACAGCCCGGACCGGCTTTCTTGAAAATGGTGGGTGCTACCGGACGGACCAGCTTGAGCATCTCGACCGCCATGGCCCGGATCTCCCACTGGGCGCGCTCGCAGCAGCGCACGCCGAAGAAGTGCAAAAGCTCGCGGGCGTTCATGGTCACGATGATCTTGGTCTCGGTGGCGTTGGGGAGCAGGTAGCGCGCGTCCTCGGCGGGCACACCGGCCTCCACCAAGGCGGCGTAGCCTGCGTGCAGGGCGGCGATCTGCGCCTCGAAAAGCGCGGCAAACTCCGGGTTCTCCGCGATGGTCGGCGGCGTCACCACGGCGAAACGCTCCTTGTGCGAGACGTAGCGCTGGGACTGCTGCGAGTAGGAGGCGACGCGGTGGCGCACCAGCTGGTGGCTGGTCACCCGCGAGATCCCCTCGATACCGAAGGTGAAGGAGGCATGCTCCAGCACGGACTGGTGTCCGAGCGACATGATCTTGTCGAGGAAATTGTTGATGTCGGCGCCGGAAAGTCGGTCTTTGAGCGCCTCGATGTCGACGTGCGAATAGCAGAGCCGGGCGGCCAGTGCTACGGACAGCTCCGGATCGGGGGTGTGTTGAAGCAGCGCTACCTTCATGAAGATCCTGATGTAAATCGTTGTTTGCCAGGGAGACGCGGAGGGCTCGGAGGAACAAACCCGGTCAGGGTCTGCTCCGCGTGCCCCGTGACTCCGTGGCGTATGTTTCGCCTGCCAACGGGTAAAGTCGGTAACCAGTAAAAACGAAACAAGGGGATTTCGCCAATGACAAAATCCCCTTCACGGTTTATGCAAACGCGAATGCCCTTACTTTTCCGCCAGGTTGTATCTCTTGCGGAAGCGCTCTACGCGGCCGGCGGTGTCGATCAGCTTCTGCTTGCCGGTGTAGAACGGGTGGCACTGCGAGCAAATTTCGGTGGAGATCTCTGCCTTGGTGGAACGGGTCTCGAAGTTGTTCCCGCAGAGGCATTTTACGGTGATCACGTTGTACTTGGGATGGATTCCCTCTTTCATATCTTCCTCCTCGCGGGGCTCCGCCCCGTTACCTTACTTATTTTTGCACCGGAAAGTTGCTATAAATAACACCTCCGGCGCAAAGTTTCAAGCCTTTTTTCACCCCTTGCTCATGGAGTCCAGGAAATCCTGGTTGCTCTTGGTCCCTTCCAGCTTGGAGATCAGGAACTCCATGGAGTCGACCACGTTCATCGGGTGCAGCACCTTCCTCAGGATCCAGATCCGGTTCAGGGAGGCCTTCTCGATGAGGAGCTCCTCCTTCCTGGTGCCGGACTTGTTGATGTCGATGGCGGGGAAGGTGCGTTTCTCGACCAGCTTGCGGTCCAGGTGCAGCTCCATGTTGCCGGTCCCCTTGAACTCCTCGAAGATCACCTCGTCCATCTTGGAGCCGGTGTCGACCAGGGCGGTGGCGATGATGGTGAGCGACCCCCCTTCCTCGATGTTGCGGGCCGCGCCGAAGAAGCGCTTGGGCTTATGGAGGGCGTTCGAGTCCACACCACCGGAGAGTATCTTGCCGGAGGGGGGGATCACGGTGTTGTAGGCGCGGGCCAGGCGGGTGATGGAGTCGAGCAGGATCACGACGTCACGCTTGTGCTCGACCAGGCGCTTGGCCTTCTCGATGACCATCTCGGCCACCTGGATGTGGCGCGAGGCCGGCTCGTCGAAGGTCGAGGAGATCACCTCGCCCTTCACGGAGCGCTGCATGTCGGTCACCTCTTCCGGACGCTCGTCGATCAGGAGCACGATCAGGAACACCTCGGGGTGGTTCTCCGCGATGGAGTTCGCGATGTTCTGGATCAGCATGGTCTTGCCGGTGCGCGGCGGGGCGACGATGAGCCCCCTCTGCCCCTTGCCGATCGGAGCGATGAGCTCCATCACCCTGGTCGACATGTTGTCGTGGGTGGTCTCCAGCTTCAGCTTTTCCTGGGGATAGAGCGGGGTCAGGTTGTCGAAGAGGATCTTGTCGCGGGCGACTTCCGGGGACTCGTGGTTCACCGTCTCGACCTTTAAGAGTGCGAAGTAGCGCTCACCCTCTTTCGGGGGACGGATCTGGCCGGCCACGGTGTCGCCGGTGTGCAGGTTGAAGCGGCGGATCTGCGAGGGTGAAACGTATATGTCGTCGGGACCCGGCAGGTAGTTGTAGTCCGGTGCCCTCAAGAAACCGAAACCGTCCGGCAGCGTCTCCAGGACCCCCTCGCCGAAAATCATGCCGTTTTTCTCGGTCTGGGCATTGAGGATGGCGAAGATCAGGTCCTGCTTGCGCAGGCTCGATGCCCCCTCGATGTTGAGCGCCTTGGCGATCGCCGTAAGATCGTTAATCTTTTTCTCTTTCAGTTCTTGTAGGTTCATCTGTTCTCCTGGTCAGGGCGCAAAAGTACATCGTGAAGGCGATGCCTCGGTGCGAGCATGGGGTGTGAAATGTGGGATGGGGGCATGAGAAAACACGCGCAAAACGCTTAGTGTGTATATGAATCGTGTGTGAAGTTTAGAGACCTTGAGGTGTCGGGTACTATTCGGTATGAAAAGCAGGAGTAGTTGTTTGGTCAAATAGAAGGATACGGTAGTTATACCCTCCAGCCGAGAACCTTGTCAACTTTTTTTCTGAGACTGCCCGCGCCGCGGCTCGCCACTCTGCGGCACCGCCCAAAACAGGCGCCACGCCTCGATTAGCGGGGATAGCAAATTTCTTGCCAATGGTTTTCAGGCGAGCAAGCCGATACGCAGGTCATTCGTGGGGAGTACCTTTTTGAGCGTCCGCGGGTGCCGGGCCAGCCGGATGGGAACCCTGGTCGCCGGCTGCGGCTCCCGGTTCGGCAGCTCCGGTTTTTCCCTGGTACTTCGCACCGCTACGCCGTTTGCGGCGGGCCTTCTGGCGCCGCAGCTTCTCGGTCGCCGCGTCCTTCACCGTGTCGCCGCCGGCAAGCGCCGCCACCTTCTCCAGGAGGTAGCGCCGGGCCAGGAAGCGGTTCAGCGACTGGCTACGCGACTCCATGCACTTCACTTCCGCCCCGCTGGGGAGGTGCTTCAGGTAGACACAGGAGGAGCTTTTATTGACATGCTGCCCGCCGCGTCCCGAGGCATGGACGAAGCGTTCCTCGAGATCGGCCTCGCTCACCCCCAGCTGTTCCATGCGTTCCTTGAGCCAGCGGTTCTTCTCCGGGCTCACTGCGAATTCAGCCATGATTCCCCCTGGCGGGCATGATAGCCTCAGCAAGGGGGCGAAGTCAAAGGCATCTGCGTCTTTTTCCCGCGGCACCCGGCTTCCCGGCTCAGGAAGAGTAAGTACCTGAGCGTCCGCAGTTGAGTTAGAATTTACTTACATCTCGAATGGCAACCGCCCGATGTCAGAAGCCCGGGCATTCCGGAGGTCAAAATAATGGCAGCAATTTCGCGACGCATGTTCTTGATGGGGAGCGCCTCGTTGTTCCCCTACCTCTACCTGGAGAGACTCTCGGTGGCGGTCCGGCGCTACACCGTGCCGGTGCGACAGCTTCCCGCCGCGTTCGAGGGGTTCACGATCCTGCACCTGAGTGATCTGCACGACAAGGAGTTCGGTACGGCTGGCGAGGAGCTGGTGGCACTGGTTCAGCAGGAACACTACGACGTCATTGCCGTGACCGGCGACCTGGTGAACGGGTACCGCCCGGTGCTCACCCCGGCGCTCGAACTGCTCACCTCGCTGCGCAGGGCGGCGGACCGCCCGGTCTTCGCGGTACTGGGGAATCACGATTGGCGGCTGGAGCGCGGGCTGGAGTTTGCCCAGAGGCTGGAAGAGGCAGGTGCCCAGATGTTGTTCAACAGCGCGGCGCCTCTCGAGAGGAGCGGGCAGCGGCTCTGGATCGCCGGGGTAGACGACCCGATCACCGGGCGGGACCGGCTGGACCAGGCGCTCACCGGGACCGCTGCCGGGGAACCGCGGGTTTTGCTCACCCACTCCCCGATGCTCTTCCCCCAGGCCACCCAGCTCGGGCTCGATCTCCTGCTGGCGGGGCATACCCACGGCGGCCAGATCCGCCTGCCGATCGTCGGCGCCGCCTACGTGCCGCGCATCGGCTTCTTCCCCCCCTGGGACTACGGCCTCTTCCGAAACGGCCACACCACGCTCATCGTGAGCGGCGGCCTGGGCGAGAGCGGCCTTCCCATCCGCATCAACATCAGGCCCGAACTGGCCCTGGTGACCCTGGTAAACGCTACCGGGAGCCCCGGCGCTCCCCACCTTCCAGCATGACCGGAGCCTGGTCGCTGCCGATGGCGCCGGCGCCGCTTTGTACCTTGGCCGTGCATTCCTGGACCAGCAACTGGAAGGTGTCGGCCAGGGTTTCAGGGTCATAGCCGTAGGAGACCAGGTCTACCCGACAGACGCGCGCCAGGCGGTGCACTATCATGCGCACCGCCGCGTCCTGCTCGGCCCCCACCCCCTCGCCGGCCGCTTCTTCGGCCGCAACCACCAGCGATCGGGCCATGGCCCGGATGTTGATGGCACCCTCCTGGATTCCCAACGCGTCCTTGTGGCGTTTCATGGTGCACCTCCGGGGACGGGAGGCCTCTCCCGCACTCCTCAAGTTTTGGGGAACTCATACTGGCAAAGCTGGACGTGGCGAAGTGGCCCGGAGGTGGTGAGCCTCCGGAGAACGGCTTAGCGGGAACGCGGGTCGAAGGGGAGCCGCTTGGTGGGGGTGAAGAGGTCAGGGAGCGGGAAGACGAGCTCATCGGTGCTCTCGGTCGCCCTGGCCTTGCACTCCTTCATCAGCGTACAGTAGGTATCGGCCAGGGTGACGGGGTCGTACCCGTAGGTGATGTCGTCGACCTGGCAGAGACGGGCCAGGCGATAGGCGATCAGCCGCACGGCTGGGTCGCGCTCGGGGCCGCCCCCCTCGCCGGCGGCTTCGTCGGCCGCGGCGGAAAGCACCCGCGCAATGGTGGCCAGATTGGGGACCGCGTCCAGAACTTCCAGAGCTGCCTCGTGCCGTTTCATCTGCTCCTCCTTTTGCGGGGCTTCCGTCCGCGTATCGAACCCGGTCCGAGCGGTTGCTCAGTGTAGTTCTTCGCAGGGAAATTCTTACCAATGGTAGATTAAGACATTCTATTTAAAAGAGTCAACCCCCCTTGACATTTTCTAGCCCCAAAAACGAGATGCGGACACGCAGTCAGTCGCGTACGTCGGCTCTTACTTCTGGATGTAGAGCAGGTACTCCTGACCGTAGCCGGTCTCGCTGTCGATCCGGACCATCTCGACGGAGTGCGGCTGGAATTCGCGCAGGATCCCTTCCAGTTCCTCGCGCCCCAGGGAGAGATCCGGCACATCGACGCCGTGCGCCCTGTTGTGCGCGATCTCCCGGGAAGAGGTATCGGCAAGCGGGGTAAAAAGGACGATGCACAGCTTCTTCGTTGCGGAACCAAGCGCGTTGCGCAGAATCGCCTGCCACTGGTAGTTGTGCTCCAGGACATGCCGCATGAAGATCCCCTCGCACGGCGAGGTGTAGTTCACCAGGTCGACATACTTCTTCTCGGCATGCGGGGTATTGCTGCCGTCGACTCCGATCGCATCGGGCCGGAAGCGCTTGAACCCCCCCGCTCCGGTCCCCCAGTCCTCGACCACCCGGCAGTCCGCCAGGAAATCGCGCCCCATCTCGTAGGTCACGGTATCGGAATACCTGAAGGCCCCCGGTGCCTGGGACAGCCCCTGATACCAGGTATCCCACTTGCCGACGTTGCTTGCCTGTTCCGGCGCAGCCGGCACCTCGCAGTGGCTTAGGTACCGGCAGGTAAAGATCCCCTCGGGGAAACAGCCGACCTTGAGCCCGGCGCGCTCGAGGGTGCTCACCAGGTAGGGGAGGCTCAACTGGTCCTGAATGCTGTAGCGGGCGTTGTGGTAAAACCAGAGCGGCAGGAGGTTGTACTCCGCGGCGGTGAGGGCACCGCTGTAGACGAAGGCACCGCAGGCAAAGAGCCGCTCGTCGCGAAAGCCCTGGTCCGCCAGATACAACGCCACCTGGTCCTCGACCGGCTCGGACTGGTAGCGCTCCAGGAGGTAGCCGTTGCCGGTCTGCATCTGGTCCTGCATGTACGCCAGCTCCTCGCCGAGCGAGGTGCGGTACGGGTGCCGGAACAGCACCAGATCCTTGTCCCGGCAGACACCTACCAGCCAGCTGACCGCCTGCGGGTGCGCCAGGATGAAGGAGCTGTCGAGCCAGATGTAGAAGTCGTAACCGGGCGCCAGCTCGTAGCCGAGCATCTTGGGGATCTTGGCCTGCAACCGGGGGGACAGGGAGGCGCGCTGGGGAAAGGTGGCGTCGTCGAAGAAGAATACGTCGAGCGACCACCCCTCCGGGAGTTCCTGGGCGACATAGTGAGCGGTCCGGTTACCCCGCACCCCCCCCAGATCGGCGGATATGAGGGCGACCCTCAGGTGTCCATTGTTGCTGAGCATGTCTCTCCTTCCTTCGGGCTCCAGCACCGAGGGCTCCGCGAGGGAGACCCTGGTCCGGCCCGGCTGATAGTAACGGCCGGCGTGTCGGATGCAAGTTACCTGCCGCCACGGCCTCGCACCCTTTCGCGACCGGGAGCGAGGCCCCGCTCCCACCAGGGAGACTCCCGTTCAGCGCCGTCAACCGGGCCTGCGGCTCCCCCCGGCCAGGAACCCTGGCAGCCCCTGTCAACGATTTGACCGGAAGCGCTCCGGATCGGCCACCAATATTTTGACGCGACCAGCCCCGCTGCCCGTGAGCCCGCGCCCTGAAACGGAACGTCGAACCCACGGCACGCCTGAGACTTGGCTCCAGGACCTCTGGCATATCAATTGCAAAATCGAGCCAGACCCACGGCAGAAGCGCTGTTCGTCCCAAAGCAGCACCGCCAAAATCTTTACGTCCGGATAAGGGAGACAACCTCATGAGGCAACTCGTTAATCGCCCGGCTGGCGAAATGGTCGCCGGCGTCGTCAAGCGACCGCTCATCTCGGTCATCCTGGTGACCCGCAACAAGGAGTCCTACCTCAGGGAGTGCCTGAACGGACTCATGGAACAGACGGTCGCCCAACGGATGGAAGTGATCGTGGTGGACCAGGGCTCGGAACAATCCGAGTGGTCGGTGGTCGTAGACCTGCAGCGCCGCTACGCGAACCTGGTCGCCGTGAGGACCGCGGCAGACGAGGGGGCCGGTGCCGGGCTGAACCTGGCGCTCAAGATCGCCTCGGGAAGCTACCTGACGGTGCTGGAGCCGAGCGACCGCCTGCGCAGCGATGCCTACGAGCTGCTGGTGAACACGCTGGAGTCCCGTCCCGACGCCATGCTCGCCTACGGCGATACCTGCTTTACCGCCATCCCCCACGAGACCTTCGCGAACCACACGAGCTACGGGAAGATGATCTGGCCCCACTACAGTGCGCAGCAGTTGCTGCAGCTCTCCCTGATTGCCCCGCATCCGGTCTGGCGCCGCGAACTCAACGACGCGGTCGGCGCGTTCGACGCCAAGTTCCAGTGCGAGGCGCTGCGCCACTTCCTGCTGCGGGTGGTGGACAACTTCACCATGCTGCATGTCGAGGAGTTCGTCGGGCTGCGCCTGGTGGAGACCGGTACGTCGCTCGGCCAGGAAGGCTCCCAGCGCGAGCTTGCCGACCTGAAACAGAACTACCCGGCGACCGGGCGCCAGTGCGCGCTCCCCGTGACAGCGGCCCCGGCGTCTTCGCCGAGCACCGAGATCCCTCCGCAACCTGCCCAAGCTTTTGTAGCGCCAGCGGCAGCCGCCCCGGCACCGCAAGCGCCCCTGAGCGCCGAAGCGGCCTACCGGTCGGTCGAGGAACTCGTGGCGGCCGGCGCCACCGGTGACGCCCTGGAAGCGCTCCGTGAGCACCTGGTCCGCTATCCCGACCACGCCCAGGCACACAACGACTATGCCACCTTGCTGGTGCAGCAGGATGACGCCGAGACGGCCCTCAGCCACTACCGCAGGGCGGTGGCGCTTGCCCCGCAGGAGAACACCTATCGCAAGAACCTGGCAGACCTCTTGTTCGTGGCCGCCGGCGAGGTCGACGAGGCGATCGCCATCTACCTCGACCTGCACCAGAAGGAGCCGCGTGACACGGAGACCCTGACCAACCTCGGTGTCATCTGCGAGACGGTGGGACAGCCCGACGAGGCGAAGATCTTCTATCAGCGGGTACTGGACATCGAGCCCTGGAACCAGGAGGTGCGCCAGCGCATCTGCCAGTTGCGCGAGACAGCCGCAGCAGCCGAGGACGACGAGGAAACCGCGGAGGAGCGTTACGAGAGGGTGCAGGGGTTGGTAAGCGAGGGCGACCTGTCAGGCGCCGCCCGGGAACTGGAAACCACCCTGAAGAGCTACCCCGGCTTCGCCCCTGCGCACAACGACCTTGCGGTGCTCAGTTACCAGGAAGGAGACAAGGAGAAAGCCCTGCACCACTACGAGCAGGCGGCCGTCCTGGCCCCCGGCAACTCCACCTTCCAGAAGAACCTGGCCGATTTCTACTTCGTCGAAGGTCACGACGTGGACGGTGCCATTGCCATCTACCTGAAGCTCTTGGAAAAAGAGCCCAAGAACATCGAGACGCTCATGAACCTCGGCAAGATCTGCACCGTCCTGGAGCGCCCCGAGGAGGCGAAGAGCTTTTACGGGAAGGTCACCCAGCTGGAACCCTGGAACCAGGACGCGCGGGAATGCCTGGCCAACCTGCGCCAGGTGGTAAACGGGTAAAAATACCGGGTCGAGGTTGAGAAAATCCGGCAAGCGACCGGCCACCTCGACCAACGTCGCCGCTTGAAGCCATCGCCTGCCAGACGCCGCGGCGCCGCCTCCCGTCCGGGTAGCGGCGCCGCGGTCTGCGCCTGCCGGTGGCGGCCGCATTTTTCACTCAAGTTGTCACGGCCTCGAGCCGAAACGTTGACTGCACCACTCCGACTGCCTGCACGATTGGAGAACGACTATGGCTTCCCTGCTCGATGGCGCCACCACTACCAGCACCAGTGAAAAGGCCTCCGCCTACGACATCTACACCACCCTCTCGACCCAGTCGAGCCAGATGTCCAACCTTGCGAAGAGCGCGTTAAGTAGCGGCCTGGCCTTCTACCAGAAAAAGGATTACACCCGGGCCCAGAAGGAGATCCAGCGCTCCTTGGCCATGGACCCTTCGAGCACCCAGGCCACCAACTACCTGGCCAAGACCTTCGAGGCACAGAAAAAGTACGCCGAAGCCATCAAGACCTACAAGAACTCCCTGGCCCTCGACCCGCAACAGGACACCGTCAACCTGGCCCTCGGCAACATCTACCTGCAGCAGAAGAAGTACAACGACGCCGAGAAGCAGTTCAAACAGTCCATCAAGCTCAATCCCCAGGACACGGTGGCCCCCTACACCCTGGGGCAGATGTACCAGCAACAGGCGCGCTACAGCGATGCGGAGGCCCAGTTCAAGAAGGTGATCCGGATGGCGCCCCACGACGCCAACCCGCTCTACGCCCTGGGTGCCACCTACAACAAGGAAGGGAAGTCCGCGGAGGCGGTGACCGTCTTGAAGCAGGCAGTGGCCCTGAAGCCGAAGATGGCCGCGGCGCACCTCGAACTGGGGACCGCCTACGCCGCCCTGGGCGATACCGCCAACGCCAACCTGGAAGTCGAACGTTTGACGGCGCTCAACAGCACCCAGGGTGCGCTCTTGAAGGCGATCGTCGCCAAGCCGAAGTTCGTCGCCGGCGGCGGCGGAGACGCCGACAGCTTCCCCAGCGCCCTGGGCCCCGGCACCAGCCTCTTCGGCCTTTTGGGTGTCGACAGCAACACCGGCACCCCCAACAATTCAAAGCTCTTCACCTTTACCTTCTCCTTCGATTCAGACATGGACGGCACTTCGGTGCAGGATACCCGGAACTGGACCATCACCAAGGCGAGCGGAGGCGCTGCCGGGTACTACAACAACCTGCAACCGGTGCTCCCGACCGAGGCCTACATCCCCCAAAACCCGGTGAGCGTGAGTTACGACCCGAACCAGCGCCAGGCGACGGTGACCTTCCTCCTGACCCAGAACTCGACCGGCGACGCCACCATCGACCCCTCGCACATGGTCTTCAAGTTCGCCGGCAAGGATTCCAAGGGAAAAACCATGGATCCGACGGCAGACCAGTACGATGGCGCAGCCTCCGATGTCTTCTAGGATGCCTGGCAGACAAAGGGGTGGCACTGCGCTGGAAAGGCGGGCGTAAGCCATGTGGTTGAATCTCGGATGCGGACTGCGCCCCCTGCCGGGGTACCTCAACGTGGACCGGTTCGGAAAGCCGGACCTGCGGCACGATCTGGAGACCTTTCCCTGGCCCTGGCCGGACAACTCGGTCTCCAAGGTCCTGATGATCCATGTCCTCGAGCACCTCGGGCGGGACCCGGAGATCTTCCGCAGGATCATCCAGGAGCTGTATCGCGTCTGCTGCGACCGTGCCCAGATCCACCTGGTGGTTCCACATCCCAAGCACGACACCTTCCTGAGCGATCCCACCCACGTGCGTCCCATTTCCGAAGAGACCCTCTACCTCCTGTCCCGCGCCAAGAACCTGGAGTTCTTGCGGGCCGGCGCCTCCAACTCCTGCCTCGCCCTCGAGTGGGAGGTCAACTTCGAGCTCACCGACATCATCTACCACTTCGACGCACGCTGGAAAGCGCGCCGGGCCAGCGGCGCCATCAGCACCGAGGAACTCCTCGAGGCGGTCCTCAACCACAACAACGTGATCGAAATGCTGGAAATGACCCTCACGGTCGACAAGTCCGCGCCCTGAAACCCGCTGCCACCCGTGCCGTCGCGACTGCGGTTCCCGGCCGCCCCCTGCACCGCCCCTTCTTAACGAAAAATCTGGCACACCCGATGCAGAAGCACACGGTGCAGTTCTCCCGCCCCCCGTTAGGCAGGGATCCAGACTTCCTCGGACACAGGTACTCAGACCATGCCCTTCCCGGTAATCGATGCCCACTCGCAAAACGCTGACGATGCGCGGTACTTTCGCGACGTCTTCCTCTACGGCCGCGAGGGAATCCCGTTGCAGGGGGAACGGATCATCAACCGCTTCACCAACTTCCCCGACGAGCAACTGCGCCTGTGGCTCTCCGGGCACCAAAGCTCCGCGCTTACCGGCATTCCCGGAGTGACGCTGCCGCTCTACGGGGACTGGAGCGGCAACTTCTGGCACTGGATCTACGAGGCACTTCCCGCCGCCCTGACCGCGCACCGCATGGGGTTTGCCGGCAACTACCTGATCCCGGCGCTCCCCTTTGCGGTGGACACCCTGAAGTACCTCGGCATCCCTGCCGAGCGGATCTACCAGGACGACGGCAGCGACTACCATCTCGAGTGCATGTACCTCCCCGGGAAAAAACGCGGCCACCGGCCGGAGAACCTGGACGCGGTCCTGACCCTCAGGTCCCTTTTGCGCGAGAGGTTCGTCGAACCGGGTCTCGACTACCGGCTCTACGTCTCCCGCAACGGCCGGCCTCAAAACCCGCGCAGGGTGATCAACGAAGAGCAGCTGCAGGAAGTGCTCGAGAAGTACGGCTTCCTGACGCTGCACATGGAGCACCTCACCCTCGAGGAGCAGCTGCGCTACACCTGCAACGCCTCGGCGCTGGTCACCCCCCATGGCGCCGGCATGACCCACACCGCCTTCATGACGGCGGGAGCCCTGGTCCTCGAGCTGTTCGCCCCCAGCTATGTGAACCCCTGCCAGGTGCCGACCTGCCAGAAGCTCGGGCACCGCTACTACCAGCTCACCAGCTGCTGCCTGCACACCGGCTACCCCTACAGTCAGGACATCGAGGCCTACCCCGAGATGATCGAGATGACCCTGTCCCGCGAACTGCTGCACCGCGCCCCGTCAAACGACCGTCGCAGTTGAAAGCCTCTCGGCCCCGCATTTCCCAAGGTAATTGACGCGTGTCAATACTTTGAACCCGCGACGCTGTCATCCAAAAAACCGCCATCCCCCCGATCTACCCATCCCGGACTCCCCCCCCTCTTTCCACAAGCGCTCGTTTTCCTCCAGAACGAGCCAAAGTCCCTTTATTATCCAAAGCTTGCATCGGAGCACCACCTGCCGGCACCACACGGCTCCCCACAGCCCGGGGATCCTCCACACTGGCATGTCTATTGCTTTCCCCGGAGATGCCACGCGGTTTTAATGTGTTAGCTCGAGAGCAGGCACTTATTAACCGCAGACTTCTTCCGGGAGAAACGTGATGTCCAACCGCATTCTGGTTACCGGCGGCGCCGGCTACCTCGGTTCCGTACTCTGCGAACACCTCTTGGCCCGCGGCTACCAGGTGACCGCACTCGACAACCTGCTCTACGGCGAGCAGAGCCTGTTCCACCTCTGCGCCAACCCCGACTTCGACTTCGTGCAGGGCGACGCCCGCGACGAGGCGCTCATGACGCGGTTGGTTGCCAAGGCCGACGCCATCATCCCGCTGGCCGCCATCGTCGGGGCTCCGGCCTGCGACCGTGACCCGCTGATGGCCACCTCGGTGAACCTGGACGCGATCCGCATGCTGAACCGGCTGCGCAGCCCCTCCCAGCTCATGGTCTACCCCACCACCAACTCGGGCTACGGCACCAAGAGCGGCGAGATCTACTGCACCGAGGAGACTCCGCTCGAGCCGATCACCCTCTACGGGCAGACCAAGACCGAGGCCGAGGCCGAGGTGCTGAACTCCCCCAACTCGATCACCCTGAGGCTCGCCACCGTCTTTGGCACCTCGCCGCGCATGCGGCTCGACCTCCTGGTGAACCACTTCGTCTATGCCGCGCTCACCGACCGCTACATCGTCCTGTTCGAGAAGGACTTCAAACGGAACTACATCCACATCCGGGATATCGCAGACTGCTTCCTGCACTGCCTGGAGAACGGCCCGGCCATGGTGGGGCGCCCCTACAACGCGGGGCTCGACGCGGCCAACCTCTCCAAGGAGGAGCTCGCCCTGAAGATCAAGGAGCACCTCCCCCAGTTCCACATCGTCTGCTCCGAGATCGGCAGCGACCCGGACCAGCGCAACTACATCGTCTCCAACGATCGACTGCGCCAGGCGGGGTTCGAGGCAAGACGCTCGCTCGACTTCGGCATCCAGGAGCTGATCAAGGGCTACCGGCTCTTCGGGCGCGGCATGCGCAAGAACATCTGATGGGACGTTCCCCCTTGTCGCATACCACCGCGGTGGTCCTGGCCGGCGGCCTGGGCACCAGGCTGAGAAGCGTGACCGGCGAACTCCCCAAGGTGCTGGCGCCGGTACTGGGGCGACCCTACCTCCGGTTCGTGCTGGACCAGCTGGAACGGGCCGGGCTTACCGAGGTGCTGATCTGCACCGGGTACCGCAGCGCCGAGGTCGAGGCCAGCATCGGGACGCGCCACGGCACCCTTTCGGTCGGCTACAGCGCCGAACCCGCACCCCTGGGCACCGGGGGCGCGCTGCGCTACGCGCTTGGCAAAATGCGCCACGAGGAGCTTTTGGTGTTAAACGGCGACTCCTTCGTGGAAGCCGACCTGGGAAGCTTCACCCAGCTGCACCGCAGCAGCGGGGCAAAAGCCTCGCTGCTGCTCACCGAGGTGCCCGAGGTGGGGCGCTACGGCTCGGTGCAGACCGACCAGGCCGGAGCGATCCTGGGCTTCAGCGAAAAGGGGGGTCACAGCGGCTGCGGGACCATCAACGCCGGGGTCTACCTGCTCGGGCGCGACCTGATCGCCGCGCTTCCCGAGGGACGGGAGCTCTCCCTGGAGCGCGAGGTCTTCCCCTTCCTGGTCGGCCAAGGGTTCTACGGTTTCAACCTGGGCAGGCGGTTCATCGACATAGGCACCCCCGAGTCGTACCGTGAAGTCGGGGCTTTCTTCTGCGCCGCTGGCGCCGGAGCTTACACAACGTGGCAAAGGGAGCACGCGCAATGATCATCAGCAGAACTCCGTATCGCATCTCGTTCTTTGGCGGCGGCACCGACTACCCGGCCTGGTACCTGAAGCACGGCGGCTCCGTCCTGGCGACGACCATCGACAAGTACTGCTACATCACCTGCCGGTACCTCCCCCCCTTTTTCGAGCACAAGCACCGCATCGTCTATTCCAACATCGAAAGCTGCAAGCATCTTGACGAGATCCAGCACCCAGCCTTCCGGGAGGTGCTGCGCTTCATGGAGATCGACCGCGGTGTCGAGGTGCACCACGACGGCGACCTGCCGGCGCGTTCCGGCATGGGCTCCAGCTCGGCCTTCACGGTGGGGCTGCTCAACGCGCTCTACGCGCTCAAGGGTGTCATGGCCACCAAGCAGGAACTGGCCATGAAGAGCATCCACATCGAACAGAACATGATCCGGGAGACCGTCGGTTCCCAGGACCAGACCCTCGCCGCCTACGGCGGGTTCAACCTGATCCAGTTCCAGCCCAACCGGGAGATCTCGGTGCGCCCGGTGATCACCACCCCGGAGCGGGTGCGCGAGCTGAACTCCCACCTGATGCTTTTCTACACCGGGATCAAGCGGACTGCGGCCTCGGTGGCCGACAGCTACGTGCACGATCTGGAGGGACGCAAGCGGCAGCTGCGCATCATGAAGGACCTGGTCGACGAGGGGCTCTCGGTGCTGAACAGCCACCACGACATCGAGGGGTTCGGCGAGTTGATGCACGAGGCCTGGCTCTCCAAAAGGAGCATGAGCTCGAGTGTCTCCAACAGCGAGGTCGACGGGCTCTACGAGGCGGCCCGCAGGGCCGGTGCGGTCGGTGGCAAGATCACCGGCGCCGGTGGCGGCGGGTTCCTCCTCCTGTTCGCCCCCCCAGAGCTGCACCAGAAGATCAAGGAAGCGCTGAACACGCTGATCCACGTCCCCTTCTCTTTCGATTACACCGGCAGCCAGATCATCTACTTCCAGCACGAGGAGGATTTCTCCCATGCGGAGCAGGTTCGGGGTGGCCAGGTCATCGCGCCCTTTCGAGAGTTGAGCCACGCCGGCTTTCCTGACAAGCCGCAACGCGCAGTGGCGGCGAGCGCTTAAGCGGACCAAAGCGCCATGCGACTCGAAGAGATAGCCCTCATCGTGGCACCGGAGGCGGACAACGTCGCCCTGGTCAAGGTCCCCGCCCCGGCCGGCACCCGGCTCGAGACCCCCGAGGGGGAGCTGGTGCTCCCGGAGGAGGTTCTCCCCGGCGAGCGGATCGCCCTGTGCGACCTCCCCGGCGGCAGTTACCTGTACCAGTACGGGTTCCCCTTTGCCACCTCCTGCGGCATCGCCCGCGGCCAGGCGGTGCACGGCGGTAACACCCGCGCCGAGATCCCCCCCTGCAGTGCGGCTGCCGGGACCGCCAGCGTCACCCTCCCCCCCTTGACCGGCAAAAGCTTCCAGGGGTACCGGCGCGCCGACGGGCGCTACGGCACCCGCAACTACTACATCGTGATCCCCACCTCGATGTGCGCCAGCCAGGTGGCGGTGCAGATTGCCGAGCCGTTCCGGAGCGCACCCCAAGGGATCGACGCGGTACTCGCCCTCCCCCACACCGAGGGGTGCGGCTGCGCGGCGGGGCTGCAGATCGACCGGCTGTTGCACGTACTCAAGGAGATGATCGCGCACCCCAACGTAGGGGGCGCGCTGGTGGTCGACCTCGGCTGCGAACAGAGTAACGCCGCGGTGCTCAAGGGGGTCATCCCTTCCGGGTGCGCCGGCAAACCGGTGGAGTGGCTCACCATCCAACAGCTGGGCACCCCCGCCACCATCGCCCAAGGGCGTGCCCTTATCGAGGAGCGGCTCCCCGAGGTCGCTTCGGCGCGCCGCACCCCGTGTCCGCTGGAGCGACTGGTCCTGGCCGGGGAGTGCGGCGCCTCGGACGCCTTCTCGGGGGTCACCGCCAACCGGGTCATCGGCGGCGCCGTGGACCGGGTCATCGCCGCGGGGGGCAGCGCCATCATCAGCGAATTTCCGGAGATGGTCGGGGCGGAACAGGTATTGTTCCCGCGCATGCAGCGCCCCGAACTGGTCGACAAGTTCCAACGGCTCATGGGGTGGTACCGCGAGGTGGCCTCCCGCCTGGGCACCGTACTGGACCACAACCTGGTCCCGGAAAACAAGGCGGGCGGCCTGATCAACCCGTACATCAAGAGCCTGGGCGCCGTGGTGAAGGGGGGCTCCGGCCCGATCACCGGGGTCCTCGACTACGGCGAACGCTGCGACAAACCGGGCCTGCACCTCATGCAGGGGCCTGGCAACGACCCCGAATCGGTGACCGGCCTCGCGGCCAGCGGCGCCAACCTGATCCTCTTCTCGACCGGACGGGGCACCGGCACCGGCTGCGCCCTGGTCCCGGTCATCAAGATCTCCTCGCAGAGCGCCCTCGCCCGACGCATGCCCGACGACATCGACTTCGACGCGGGGAGCATCCTGAGCGCCGAGGACCCGACAAGCGAACGGGAGCTTTTGGCCGACCGGCTGCTCGACCAGCTGATCGCTGTCGCCTCCGGCCAACCTACCAAGGCCGAGCACAACGGGCAGCACCAGTTCCAGATCTGGAGCGCCGGCAAGCTTTCCCTGTAGGCCCCGCCCCGGCCGGCACGCCGGGACCTGCAGCACTTCAATGGCAGCATCCTATGTCGGGTCCCTGACCCTTTTCCATCAAAGGAGCATCCCATGCAGAAACGAGCAGTGATCATCACCGCCCAGGGTTTCCAGGACGAGGAATTCGTCTACCCCTACTACCGGCTCATCGAGGCCGGCTTCCAGGTCGACGTGGCCACCAAGGACCAGGCGCCGGTTACCGGCAAGTTCGGGGTCCCGGCCCGCCCCAACCGCCCCACCGAGGGACTCGACGCCAAGGACTACGACCTGGTGCTCTTGCCCGGCGGGTTCGAGGCCCCGGACCGGGTGCGCCTTATCCCCGAGGTGCTGGAGTTCGTGCGCCAGATGGATACCGCCGGCAAGGTGGTTGCGGCCATCTGCCACGGCCCCTGGATCCTGATCTCCGCGGGGATCACCCGCGGGCGCCGCATGACCGCCTACTGGAGCATCGAGGCCGACGTGCGCAACTCGGGCGCCGACTACCAGCACAAGGAGCCGCTGGTCATCGACCGCAACCTGGTCACCTCCCCCCACTACAACAACAACCACGACTTCATGAAAGGGGTGCTCTCGCTCTTCCCGGACTGCGGTTGCGGGAAATGAGACGGGCCGACTACGGGGTGCGCCCCGACGCCAGCGGCAGCTTCAGCAAGGCGGAGACCCTTGCCCTCTACGAGAGCATCTGCCGGAGTCACTTCTTTGACAGCCAGGTCATCGACGCGGTCAAGAGCGGGCTGACCAACTACCAGGTCTACCTCTCGCTCGGGCAGGAAGCCGGGCCCGCCGCGCTGGCCGCCGCCCTGCCCGGCGCGCAGCTCTTCACCCAGCACCGCTGCCACGGCTACTTCATCGCCTTCGGCGGCCCCCCCGAAAAGCTGCGCGACGAGCTTCTGGGGCGTCCTTCCGGCTCCAGCGGCGGCCGCGCCGGCTCGAACTGCCTGCAGCACCACGACGAGCGCCTCGCCATGTTCGGGCACCACGGGCTGATCGGCGAAAACGTGCCGCTGGCCGTGGGCGCCGCCTTCGGCAACCAGAAGAAGACCATCGCGGTCTTCGGCGACGGCTCGGCCGAGGAGGATTACATCTACCCCTCGCTCGGCTTCGCGCTGACCCACCGGCTCCCGATCCTTTTTGTCTGCGAGGACAACGACCTCTCCATCCTTACCCCCACGAGCACCCGGCGCAGCTGGGAATTCACCCAGATGGCCAAGGGGCTGGGGCTGCCGGTGCGCGACCTGGCCGACGACCCCTGGAGCGTGGTGCAGGCGGTCCGGGAGCTCAAGGGGGAGCTCCCCGCGGTGCTCAACATCCGGACCTGCCGCCGCCAGTGGCATGTCGGGGTGGGGTGCGACGGCCCCCCCGAGTGGGACCGGTTGGCCCTGGTCCAGGCCGAACTGGACCGGCTGGGGCTGGGAGCCGAGCGGCAGGAGATCGAACGGCAGGCCCAGCAGGAGATGGAGCGTCTATGGAACGAGTAACAGTCGCCGACACCATACGTGAACTGAGCCGGGAGCACCTGGAACAAAACGGCGGGCTCTTGCTGGGGCAGTCCATCTCGGCGGTTGGGTGGGTCAACAACACGGTGCCCGACTGCCAGGGGATCGTGGAGCTCCCCATGACCGACGTGGCGGGTGCGGGTTTCGCGGTCGGCGCAGCCCTGGTGGGGCGGCGCCCCATCTTCGTGATCCGCTTCCAGGACTTCCTCCTGTTAAACGGCAGCCCCCTCATCAACTACGCGGCCAAGAGCAAGGAGCTGCACGGCAGGCCGGCCCCGGTCTTCGTGCGGGCCATCGGCGCCGACGGCATCGGCCCGGTGCACTCGGGGGTGGTGCACAGCATGTTCATGCACTTCCCCGGCTTCAAGGTCTGCTCTCCCATGACCCCCGGCGAGTACCGCAGCATCTGGCAGGAGTACCTGACAGGAGACGACCCGATGCTGGTGAGCGAGCACCGGGCGAGCTTCCAGAACTGCAACGAACTGCCGGACCTCCTAATCCCCGATGCCGACATCACCCTCTACCCGGTTTCGGCGACCCGCTTCGAGGCGGTCAAGGCGGCGGAGCTTCTGGCAGCCGAAGGGATCCGCTGCAACGTGGTGCACATCCTGTGGCTCAAACCGTTCCGGGTCGACCAGAGGGTGGCACACCCCTTGCTTTGTTCCGGGCGCGGACTGGTGATCGACCCCGGCTACAGCATCGCCGGGGCGGCGCAGGCCCTGGCCTACGAACTCTCCCAGGAGACGGGCCTGCCGGTGGCGGCACTGGGGCTGGAAGATGCCACCAAGTGCCTGTGCCAGCCGCTGCAGAACCGGCTCCCCGACGCCGCCCGCATCGCGGAGCGGGTACGCCAGATCGTCAAGAAAGGCGCCCGGGGCGCTCAATCCACCGGAGGCGGACATGTCTGACTACGAAAACGGAATCGTCACCAAGCCGTGGGGCTACGAATACCTCATGTACGAGAGCTCGAAGATCGGTATCTGGTACCTGCACATCGCCCACGGTCGGCAGACCTCGCTGCACTGCCACCCGGACAAGAAGACCGGCTACATCCTGCTCTCCGGCGAGGCAGAGGTCTCATTCCTCAACGATTCCACAAAGTTGAACGGGCTTTCCAAACTCATGCTGCGCGAGGGACTCTTCCACTCGACGCGGGCGCTCTCCCCGGAGGGTATCCATGTCATCGAGGTGGAGAGCCCGCCGGACAAGGAGAACCTGGTGCGCCTTGATGACCCCTACGGGCGCAAGGAGCAGCCCTACGAGGGGGCGGACTGCGTGGTCCCCATGACCGAGGACTGCGTGACCCTGAGCGAACCGGCAGCCGGCCGCCCCGCCAGCTACCGGATCCACGACACCGAGCTCACCCTGGAGAAAATCGAGGAGGTTGCCCTCCTCAAGGAGCGTGACCCCGCGGAGATCATCCTGGTGCTGGACGGCGGCCTGGTGAGCAAGAACAACGAGCCGATCGTCAGTCCCGGCGACGTGGTCACCATCGCCACCTTCAACCGGCTGGCCGAAACCTTCAGGGCTCCCGAAGGAGTCACTCTTATGACGGTACGGAAGTGTCAAGCTTTCGACAGCCTCAAGGAATGCGCCTCATGCTAACTGTCGGCTTCCTGCTCCCGAGCAGCGACTACCTCTTCGACCCCTTCCGTGGCGACCCCCACTCCCACTTCCAGCTCCTGACCGTGCTCGAATGGCACTTCGGCGCCCGGGTGCAGGTCTCGCTCATCGACCTCAGGGGGATCAAGCGGGAGTTCGCCCAGTACCACATCCCGGCCTGCGACGTCTACCTGCACTCGGTCTACACCCTGGACTACGCCGAGCAACTGGAGACGGTCGAGACCCTGCGCCGGCGCTTCCCCGAGGCAAAGCACATCGCCGGTGGCCCCCACGCGGTCACCTTCCGCGAGGAGTCCCTCAAGGTGTTCGACGCCCTGGTCCTGGGGGACGGCGAGCGCTGCCTGGTAGAGGCGCTGGAGGACCTGGAGCGGGGCTCGCTCAAAAAGGTCTACGAGCAGCGCGCACTGATCGACATCAACGAGTACCCCTTCCCGCGGCGCCACTTCCTCCCCGCCTCCGCGGTGGCCCGTCCCGGGCTCGTCTCGCTCAAGAACACCCCGGGCTACGAGAAGCTCAGGTCCACCACGGTGATCTTCAGCCGCGGCTGCCCCTACGACTGCCGGTTCTGCGCCATCCCCGAGGTGCGCGAGTACGCGCCGGGGGTGCGCTACCGCAAGCCGGAATTCGTGGAAGAGGAGATCGAGTACCTCAAGAAGGAGTACGGCGTCGAGGGGATCAGCCTTTTGGACGAGATCTCCATCCCGCTGCCGCGCGCCCAGGCCGTCGCGCACCTGGAGGCGATCGGCCGCACCGGCATCGTCTGGCGCGCCCAGTGCCGGGTGGACGGCATCACCCCGGAGATCGCCAAACTGGCCCGGGAGGCGGGGTGCGTCACCATGGCGATGGGGGTGGAGAGCGTCTCGCAGCGTTCCCTGGACCTGATCAGCAAGCGGATCAACGTGGCCAAGACCCGCGAGTCGATCCGGCTCTTGAAGGAGGCGGGGATCGAGTGCCGCATCTACATGATCCTCGGGCTCCCCGGCGAGCCGGAGGACATCGTCCAGCAGACCTGGGACTTCATCGAGGAGACCGACCCGGAATCCGTCTACCTCTCCGTCTTCACCCTGCGCCCCGGCACCGAGGTCTACACCAACCCGGAACGCTTCGGCATCAAGCGGGTCTCCAGCGACTGGAGCAAGACCATGCACATGTACGGCCGCTACGACGCCGAGACCCCGGACCTCACCTTCGAGTACCAGGAAACCACCCCCTGGGGGCGCGGCTTCACGGCACGCGAGATCGTGGGGAACTACCTGGAGCTGCAGGATCGCATCAAGGCAAGCGGCAGGGGCCCCGTCAAGTAGCGCCCCACCGCAGCGACGACACGAGGGCGACCCCGCTCGCCCCTCACGCATTTGAGGCCGCACTATGAACGTTCTTCTGGTTAACCCTCCGGTACCGAGCTACTACCACAACAGGGAGTTCTACCTCCCCTCGGGCCTGCTCTACATCGCCTCGTCGCTCAGCGCCGACGGCAACCAGGTCGAGCTCCTCGACCTGAAGACCTTCGATTCCCGCAGGGGGCGCCCCGGCAGCTACGAGTCGCTTCTCGAGGAGCGGCTGCGCGCCTTCGAGCCCGACCTGATCGGCTTTGGCTGCCTCTTTTCCGGCAACTTCCAGGACATCCTGGGGTACGCGCGCCGGTGCAAGGAGGTCCGCCCCCAGACCCCCATCCTCTTAGGCGGCATCCACCCCACCATCTACCCCGCCGAGATCCTCGCCAACTGCCCCGAGCTCGACTGGATCGTCCTCGCCGAAGGGGAGCAGAGCACGGCCCAGCTGGTGCGCATGCTGGAGGGGCGCGAGCCCCGGGACTTCGGCCGGATCGACGGTTTTGCCTACCGCGCAGGTGAGAGCGTCCTGGTGAACGAGAAGAAAGGCTACATCGAGGACCTGGACGCGCTGCCGTTTCCGGCCTACGAGCTGATCGACATCGAGGACTACCACGTCGACACCGACCTCTGGCACAACCCGCGCCGGCTGCCGATCAACACCTCGGTCCCCATCATCTCCAGCCGCAGCTGCCCGCACAAGTGTCCCTTCTGCTCCATGTTCAAGGCCATGGGGCCGGCCTGGCGCCCCCGCTCGGCGAGGAACGTGGTGGACGAGATCGAAGAGGTCTACCACCGCTTCGGGCAGCGCCACTTCTCCTTCATGGACGACAACTTCTCGCTCAGCAAGCGGCGCACCATCGAGATCTGCAACGAGATCGTCAGGCGCGGCCTCGCCATCCAGTTCGAGACCCCCAACGGGCTGAGCGTCAACACACTGGACGCCGAGGTCATGGCTGCCCTGGCAGCGGCGGGGCTGGTGCGCATCTCGCTCGCCATCGAAAGCGGCTCGGACTACATCCGTAACCAGGTGATGCGCAAGAACACCTCCCGAGAGAAGATCTTCGAGGCGGTGCGCCTCTCCAAGAGCTACCCCGACATGTACGTCAAGGCCTTCTTCGTGATCGGCAGCCCCGAGGAGACCCGGGAGACCCTGGAAGAGACCTACACCATGATCCGCGACATCGACGTGGACAAGATCCACCTGATGAACATGGTCCCCTTCCCCTCCACCCCGATCTTCCAGCAGGCGGTCCGGGACAACCTGTTGGTCGACGGACTGGACGTGGACAATTTCTACCGCTCGAGCGAGCTCTACGTCGCCAACTACAGCACCTTCTTCATCAAGCCCTACGCGCTTACCTTGGAGGAGCTGCGCGAGTTCCGCACCCGCTGCGAGGCACTCATCGCCGAGCAGGCCAGCCGGCGCGCCACCATCAAACAGGTGGCGGCATGACCACCGTCGGCTTGGTCCAGATCAACAACAGCTTCTCCGACGCCTGCTACCTCCCCTACTCAGTGGGTCTTTTGCAGGCCTACTTCCAGGAGCACTCGCCGCGCGCCGCGGAAGTCTCGTTTCTCACCCCGCTGTACCGCCGCATCCCGATGGCCGAGGCGCTCAGGCACCTGGAGCCGGCCGCCGTGGTGGGGATCAGCTGTTACGCCTGGAACGCCGCCTTTTCGGTGGAGCTCGCGCGCCAGCTGAAGGCGGCCGACCCGGGGCGCCTGGTGGTACTGGGGGGGCCGCAGGTCCCGGACCACGCCGAGCCGTTTCTAAGGGAGCACCCCTACATCGACCTGATCTGCCACGGCGAGGGGGAGGTGGTCTTCACCGAGATCCTGAACCGCGTGGAGAGCCGCGCCTGGGACGGCATCCCGGGCCTGAGCTACCTCGCGGGCGGGGAGTTCCGCCACACCCCGGTCCAGGAGCGCATCAAGGACCTGAACCGGCTCCCCTCCCCCTACCTCTCCGGGGTCTTCGAGCCGCTCCTGCGCGAGGACCGGGGCCACCAGTGGCTGGCCTTGTGGGAGACCAACCGGGGCTGCCCCTTCTCCTGCGCCTACTGCTACTGGGGCTCCGCCACCAAGTCCGAGCTGTTCTGCTTCGAGCAGGAGCGCCTGGACCGGGAGATCGCCTGGTTCGCCGCCAAGCGGATCGAGTTCGTCTTCTGCTGCGACGCAAACTTCGGGCTCTTGCCGCGCGACCTGGAGATCACCCGCTCGGTGGCCCGCCAGAAGGAGCAAAGCGGCTACCCGATGGCGCTCTCGGTGCAGAACACCAAGACCAGCGCGGAGACCTCCTACGAGATCCAGCGGGTGCTCTCCGCCTCCGGCCTCAACAAGGGGGTGAACCTCGCCCTGCAGAGCGTGCACCCCGAGACCCTGGCGAAGATCGGGCGCAAGAACATCCCGGTCGAGGTGTTCCAGGAACTGCAGCAGCGCTTCAGCCGCGACAAGGTGGAGACCTTCACCGACATCATCCTGGGGCTCCCCGGCGAGAGCTACGCGAGCTTCACGGCAGGAATCGACCAGATCGTCAGGCACGGCCAGCACCACCGGATCCAGTTCATCAACCTCTCCATCCTGGCCAACGCCCCGATGTCCGAGCCGGCCTACCGCGCCGAGCACGGCATCGAGACGGTGCGCACGCCGCTGGTCAACATCCACGGGATGCTGGAGCAGGCCCCCGGCGAGGTACAGGAGAGCCAGGAGCTGGTGATCGCGACGGCGAGCCTGCCGCGCGAGGAGTGGGTGCGGACCCGGGCCTACTCCTGGATGGCCTCGCTGCTCTACTTCGACAAGCTTTTGCAGATCCCCCTGGCGCTGGTCGGCAAGCTCGAGGGTACCGGCTTCAGCCGCCTCATCGAGCTCTTCATGGCCGCCGATGCCGGGCGCTACCCGATCATACACGGCATCAACGCCTTCTTCGAGGCGTGCGCCCGGGACATCCAGCAGGGGGGGCGCGAGTTCCTGCACGCGCCCGAGTGGCTGGGGATCTTCTGGCCGCAGGACGAGTACCTCTTCATAAAGCTCAGCGTGGAGGGGAAGCTGGACCAGTTCTACCGGGAGGCCGAGGCGCTTTTGACCCGGGAAACCGGGTGCGACCCGGCACTTCTGACCGAGGCCCTGGCACTGAACCGCCAGCTGGTGAAACAGCCCTTCGTCAGCGAGGACTGCGTGATCACCCTGGGGCACAACGTCTGGGAGCTGTACCGCTCGGTGCTCTCCGGCGCAGAGTGCCACCCCGTTGCGGGTACCCGGCGCTACCGCATCGACCGCTCGGCCCAGCGCTGGACCAGCTGGGAGCAGTGGTTCAGGGCAGTGGTCTGGTACGGCAACAAGAAAGGCGCCTACTTGTACGGCGTCGACAACCAAACGTCAGCACAGGAGGTCGCCATGCCGGCCACGGAAGCAGCCTGCTACGCAGCAGTTCACGAAAAATACGGGATCAACATCCTCAACTACGGCAGTTTCATGTACAACGAGTACCCGCACAAGAGCGTCTGGGACAACCCCTTCCCGCTCCAGGGGTGGTACGACACCCTGGACCGCCTGGGGCGCGCGGAGGCCAACCCGCTGCTCATGTACGTGCACGTGCCGTTTTGCCCCAAGCAGTGTTTCTACTGCCTGTGCAACACCATCATCAGCAGCAACCAGGAACGCATCTCGCGTTACCTCGACTACCTGCACCGCGAGATCGGCCAGGTCGGCGCCTTCTTCCAGGGCCGCGGCCTCAAGCCGAACTTCCGGCGCATCCACATCGGCGGCGGCTCGCCGACCGCCCTGTCCCGCGCCGACTTCGGCGCCCTGGTGGCCCGGCTGCGTGAGCTCATCGACTTTGAAGAGCTCGACGAGTTCACCCTGGAGATCGACCCGCGCGGCGTGAGCGCCGACGACCTGGCCTTCTACGCCTCGCAGGGTGTCAGCCGCCTATCCCTGGGCATCCAGGATTTTGACCCCGACGTGCAGCGCGCCATCAACCGCATCCAGCCCCCGGCGCTGGTGAAGGAGCTGCTGGCCCCCGAGGTGCGCGCCCTCTTCAAGAGCGTCAACTTCGACGTGCTTTGCGGCCTGCCGCGCCAGACCATGGCGTCGTTCCTGCGCACCATCGACACCGTGGTCGAGCTGGCGCCGGACCGCATCATGGTGATGTTCCTTACCCTGGCCCCGGAGGTGCGCGCCCACCAGAACCTGATGCCGCTCGACACCCTGCCGGACCTGGAGACCCGCACCGCCCTGTACCTGGCGGGGGTGCGGCGCCTTATGGAGCACGGCTACCAGCGTATCGGGGCGGACCACTTCGCCAAACCGGAGAACGACCTGGCCCGGGCCGCCCAGGCGGGGACCCTGCAGTGGAACTCCCTGGGCTACGTGCCGGTACCCAGGCTCGACGTGCTCGGGGTGGGGATTGGCAGCTCCAGCTTCCTCGACGACGACTGCTACGTGCAGAACAGCTACGAGATGGACGAGTACGAAAAGGCCATCGACGCCGGCCTCCCCCCCATCTTCCGCGGCTACCAGTTAACCTCCGAGGACCTGCTGCGTGCCGAGATCATCAACGAGATCAGGTGCCGGCTCTCCCTCGACCTCGCCGGCTTGGAGGCCCGCCACGCCCTGATCTTCCGGGAAAGCTTCGCCGAGGAGCTGGAACAGCTCAAGGTGCTGGAAGCTGACGGTCTTATCAGCCTCTCAGCCTCCCGGCTCGAGGTCAGCGAACTGGGGAGGTACTACACCGGGCTGATCCTGAGCGTGTTCGACACCCGGCGCCAGGGCTTCGCCATCCAGCCGGCACGGAGGGTGGCATGAGGTACCGCGGGCTGGGAGACACGGGGCTTCAGGTCTCGGAAATCGGCTTCGGCGCCTGGGGGATCGGCGGCACCACCGGCGACGCGCGCGCCTACGGCCCCACCGACGACGCGGTCTCGGCACGGGCGCTGAAAAAGGCCTTCGACCTGGGGGTCACCTTCTACGACACCGCCGCCCTCTACGGCTACGGGCACAGCGAGGAGCTGATCGGGGAGACCCTGGCCCCGGTGCGCGACCGGATCGTCATCTCCACCAAGGTGGGGTACCTCGACTTCAGCGGCAAGCAGGACTTCAGCCCGGCCCATATCCGGCGCTCCCTGGAGCAGAGCCTGCGGCGTCTGAAGACCGACTACGTCGACCTGTTCCAGCTGCACGACCCCGCCATCGAGCTCTTGACTCCGGACGGCGAGGTGCTGAGCACCCTGCGCCAGCTGGAACAGGAAGGGAAGATCCGGGTCGCGGGGATCTCCACCCGCTCCCCCAAGGACAGCCTCACCGCGGTGCGCGAGCTCGGCTTCAAATCGGTGCAGGTGAACTTCAGCCTGGTGGACCAGCGCTGCATCGAGCTCGGCATCTTCGACGCCTGCCGGGCGGCGGGGGCGGGGATCATCGCCCGCACGCCGCTCTGCTTCGGGTTCCTGACCGGCAAGTACGAGAACCAGAGCTACGCGGCGGGAGACCACCGCAACCTCTGGAAGCCCGAGCAGATCGCATGCTGGGCCAAGGCCTACCAGCTCTTCGCCACGCAGCTGGCGGGCGAGGGGGCGCTGAGCCACGCCCAGAACGCCCTGCGCTACATCCTCTCCTTCGCCGAGGTCTCCACCACCATCCCCGGGATGCTGACCGAGGAGCACGTGCTGGAGAACGTCCCGGCCAGCGATCTCGGTCCCTTCGCCCCGGCGGAGCTGGAGCGTTTCGCCGCCATCTACGCCGAGAACCGCTTCTTCGTGTAAGACACAACCCGCACAGCCCCCCTCGCTACCTCCTAAAAGGGGCGCCCCCTCCTGCGGCGCGCCCCTTCCCTATCCAAGAACCGGCACACCCCTTGCAAATTCCCCGATACCTAGAGGCTCGCTGTCAACTTTTTGAACAGCAGACCCCGACCCCCCTCACCCGCGAGACAACCATGGATTTCCAATTCCTGAAGGGCACTAAAATACTGGTCACCGGCGGCGCCGGTCTCCTGGGCACCGCGCTGGTGCGACGGCTGGTCGGCCTGGGCGCCGAGGTCGAGGCGAGCTGCTTCAGCCGCCCCCCCCACCCGGCGCTGGCCGCGCACTACCGGCGCTACGACTTCAACAACTACCAGGACTGCCTGGATGCCACCGCCGGCAAGGACATCGCCATCGTCTGCGCGGTGCAGGCCTCCGGGGTCCAGGGGGTACGCACCTCCCCGGCCGCCACGCTCATGCCCAACCTAGCCATCCACGCCGGGCTCTTCGAGGCCATGAGCGCGAACCAGGTGAAGAAGGCGGTCTGGGTCAGCAGTTCCACCGTCTACCAGGAGGCGAACTACCCGATCCGCGAGGAGGAGCTGGACCTGAACCTGCCGGTCTTCGAGCTCTACGCCGGTATCGGCTGGGTGTACCGCTACCTGGAGAAGCTGGCCGAGTTCTACCACCAGAAGCTGGGGCTCAACATCGGGGTGATCCGCACCTCCAACATCTACGGCCCCTACGACCGCTTCGATGCTGCCAAGTCCCACGTCATCCCGGCCCTGATCCGGCGGGCCTTGGCCGGCGAGACCCCCTTCACGGTCTGGGGCGGCCCGGAGACGGTGCGCGACTTCATCTACGTCGACGACCTGGTGGAAGGGGTGCTGCGCCAGCTGGCCGTCGACTGCCACGCCGACCCGATCAACGTAAGTAACGGCACCCCGGTCACCATCAAGGAGCTGGCCGAGGTGGTGACCGACTGCTGCGGCCACCCCGGCCCCCTCGACTTCGACCGCAGCAAGCCGAGCGCGGTCCCCTACCGGGTGCTGGACAACTCGAAATGCCACCGGCTGCTCGGCGCATTCCCCCGCACCTCCCTGAGGGAGGGGATCCAGCGCACCATCGAGTGGTACCGCTCGCCCCTGGCGCGCGACTGACCTGCTACGGAGCCACACCATGAAGAAAAAACTGCTCATCCTGGGGGCCACCGGCTTTATCGGCCGCAATCTCACCGAGTACTTCGTGAAAGAGGGGAAGTACCAGGTGTATGGGAGCTACTTCCGCTCGCGCCCGCTGGAACTGCCGGGGCTCACCATGGTGCAGGCCGACCTGACCCGGGCCGAGGACGTGGAGCGGGTGCTCACCGGCATGGACGTGGTGCTCCAGGCAGCCGCGGTCACCTCCGGGGCCGGGGACGCGGCTGCCAAGCCGCAGATGCACATCACCGACAACGCCATCATGAATTCGCTCATCTTCCGGGTTGCCCACGAGCTTATGGTCTCCCGCCTGGTCTTTTTCAGCTGCTCGGTGATGTACCAGAACCGCCTGACGCCGCAGAAGGAGTCCGATTTCGACGCGAACCTGGAGGTGTTCCCCAACTACTTCGGCGGCGCCTGGAACAAGATCTACTTCGAGAAGATGTGCGAGTTCTACGCGCGGCTGGGGCAGACCCGGTACACCGTCATCCGCCATTCCAATATCTACGGCCCCTACGACAAGTACGACCTGAAGCGCTCCCACGTCTTCGGGGCGACCATCGCCAAGGTCGAGATGCCCGGCGCCGACAAGGTGGTGATCTGGGGGAAGGGCGAGGAGGGGCGCGACCTGCTGCACGTCTCCGATCTCGTGCGCTTCGTCAAGTTGGCGCTCGAGAAGCAGCAGGAGCCCTTCCGGCTCTACAACGCCGGCAGCGGCGTCGCGGTCACGGTGCGCGACCTGGTACAGGCCGTGGTGCGCCTTTCGGGGCGCCGCCTGACCATCGAGCACGACCTGTCGAAGCCGAGCATCCCGACCACCATCGTGCTCGACGCGCAGAAGGCGCAGCAGGAGCTGGGCTGGAGCCCGGAGGTCCCGCTGGAAACCGGCATCGTCGAGACCTTGGCGTGGTACCGCGCCCAGCCCCGCTGACGCCGGGCCGCTGTCAAAATTCAGTACCGTGCCCCCGGGGCGGCCTTAGTCCCGCCCGCGGCAACCAGGGAGAGCACGTTGCACGACTGTAGCGACCGATGCTCGCGCCTGAACCATCAATTAACCGTACGAGGACACCAGGACATGAAGATACCTTTTGGAACCATCACCATCACCGACCGCGCCAAGGAACTCATCGTCGAGGCGCTCGACCAGAAGCGCATCTCCAGCGGCAAGCTGGTGCGCGAGTTCGAGGACGGCTTCGCCCGCCTGGTGGGCGCGCGCGAAGCGGTGGCCGTGTCGAGCGGCACCGATGCCGACATCCTGGCCCTGGCGGTGCTGCACGACCTGGGGGCCAAGCGGGGCGACGAGGTGATCGTCCCCTCCCTCTCCTTCGTGGCCACCGGCAACGCGGTGCTGCACGCCGGCTTCACCCCGGTCTTCGTCGATATCGAGCGCGACACGCTGAACATCGACCACTCCCGCATCGAGGCCGCCATCACCCCGCGCACCCGGGCCATCCTGCCGGTGCACCTGATGGGCAAGCCCGCCGAGATGGACACCATCAACGCCATCGCGAAGGCCCACGGGCTTTTGGTGGTGGAGGACGCCGCCGAGGCCCACGGCGCAAGCTACAAGGGGCGCAGCGCCGGCACCCTGGCCGACCTCGCCGCCTTCAGCACCTACGTCGCCCACATCATCACCACCGGCGAGGGGGGTGTGGTCACCACCGACAACGAGGAGTACGGCGAGATCCTCAGGTCGTTGAGATCCCACGGCCGCAACTGCACCTGCAAGCACTGCATCCTGAATGCCGGGGCCGACTACTGCGCCAAGCGCTTCCGCGGCCCCGGGGGCGAGGACGTCCGCTTCACCTTCGACCGCATCGGCTACTCCTGCAAGATGAACGAGCTGGAGGCCGCCATCGGCATCGGCGCCCTCGAGTTCTACCGGGAGATCCTGGGAAAACGCCACCAGAACCTGCTCCACGTGCTGGAACGCTTCGACCGCTTCGCCCCCTTCCTCTCTTCCATCAAGGAGGAGCCGCACGAGAAGATCGGCCCGCACGCCATCCCCATCGTCATCAACGAGGGGGCCCCCTTCACCAGGTCGGAATTGACCCGGCACCTCGAGGAGCGCGGCATCGAGACCCGCACCCTGTTCGTTTCCATGCCGACCCAGTGTCCGGGCTTCGCACCGCTTGGGTACCGGCTGGGACAGTTCCCCAACGCGGAGTACCTCGGGCAGTACGGCCTGCACATCGGGGTGCACCAGGACCTGGGCCTCGAGGAGATGGACTACATCCTGAACGTCATCGACCTGTTCCTGGCTCGTTACCGCTGATACCCGGCCCCTTTTAGGGGCCCTTTTTCGGGCGCCGGGTCACGGCGCGGTCCCCGGCACCAGGGGACCGACAGCCGCCCCCGGACACCCCTGCCGCCGGCACGCTGCCTGCGAGGAGAAAGCATGCTGTCCTCCGAACTCACCATCATCATCCCGACCTTCAAGCGCCCCGACTATATGATACGGACCATCCGGTACTATCACGACAACGGGTTCAAGGGGCACCTTTTGGTCGGCGACTCCAGCGACGCGGCGACCCGCCGCCGGATGATCGCCTTTTTGGAGGAACACCGGTTCCCCCGGGTGCAGTACCTTAACTGCGAGCACCAGGGGGTTCTCGAGGTGCTGGCGCTGTTTATGCCCCAGGTCACCACGAAGTACGTCGCATGCTGCGGCGACGACGACTACCTGGTCCCCTCCTCCATCGAGCGCTGCATCGACTTTCTGGAGCACAACCCGGATTACTCGTGTGCCGGCGGCCGAATGATCACCTATACCCTGACCGGGTACGACAAGGGGACCGACACCCACGAGGGGCCGGTCACCAACTTCTGGGAGTACTACATCCCCTCCATCGAACAGGAGACGGCGGACGAGCGGCTCGCCTACTACTCGATCCACAACCCGCTCATCACCTACTCCATCTTCAGGACCGAAACCCGCGCCGTGCCGTTTCGGTTCCAGCACCTCCCCAACCTGGACAACTCGCTTCTGGGCGAGCTGGTCCCCAACTTCTGCACCCTGATCTACGGGAAGCTGAAGTCGTTCGACCACCTGCACTCCTTCAGGCAAAAAGGGGCCCAGCACCTCACCAACCCGAACCTGATCGAGGGGCGCTCCCCGGAACACATCGACTGGATCCTGACCCCGACCTTCGCCGAGTGCTACCAGTACTACCGGGAACTGGGGACCCGCATCCTTGCCGAAACCACCGGCATGACAGAGCAGGCGGCCGAAAAGATCGTGATCAGGCACTTCCAGGCGAGCTGCGCCGCGCACCTGCTCTTCCCCGCCTTCAACGTCTACCGGGAGCACCCCCCCTGGCACGCCGAGCACGAGGAGCTGCGCCGCTGCCTGCGCTCCCTGGTCGGCGAGTTCGACCGCACCCTGCCGCCAGGCGGAGCGCACCAGGAAGAATCCGAACCGGCCGCCGACCGCCCGCGCCTGTTGCTGGTGACCCCGCGCTGGGAAGGGGGGATGCCCGGTGGGGGAACCTCCCAGGCATCCTGGACCCAGGTCGAGGCGCTCCTCGAGTGCCCCGAGTACGACGCCTGCATCCTCTACACGGACCAGCTCTGGCACGACTTCGGCCTCAGCGCCGACACCGCGTTCGCCGCCGCGATGCAGGCTGGCCCCTTCGACGCCGTGGTGATCTCCTCACAGCTCGAGGTGAACCCGGTCAAGCCTTCCACGCTCGCCTTCCTGGCCCACAGTGGCATCCCGGTGGCACTCACCTGGGACACCCCGGAAAACCAGGCACTGGCTCAGTACTACCGCCAGGCGGAGTGCCGGGTGCACCTGGTACCTGAGCCGAAACCGGGGAACCGGCTGGAGCTCTGGCCGCCGCTTCCGGCTCACACCTTCCACGACCCGGGTCTCGAGCGCGACCTGGGGATCCTGTGCCTGGGCGAGCCGCTGGGGTCCCCGCAGGCGCTGGCCGACCTCCGCCCCCTCGTGGCGGCACAGGTCGAGGTGCAGGGGATCCGGGACTGGCGCTTCGACTACTTCATGCGCCAGGGCCGCAGCCTTGAGGAGGCATGCAACTTCCAGAGCTCGCTGTTTGACGAGCAGTACTACCTGACGGCGCACCCGGTGACGCTTCCCGAGGGGATGGATGCGCTCACTCACTACCAGGAGGTCGGCTGGCGGCTCGACTACAACCCGAACCCGCTCTTCGATACCGCCTACTACCGCAGCCTGTATCCCGATGCACAGGCCCCGGGGTGCAACCCGCTTTGGTACTACCTCAACGCCCCCCTCGAGTGGTGCCACACCCCACACCCCGCCTTCGACGGGTTCTACTACCTGGCGACCTACCCGGACGCGGGGCAAAGCGGCCTGCACCCCCTGGACCACTACCTGAAGCTCGGAGTGGCGCAGGGAAGAAGGTCCTGCCCCCCCCTGGTCGGCAGCGAGCTGGCCGCGCAACTGAAGCGCTCCCGGCTGGCGCTCAGCCTCCGCGGCGCCGCCGGCCCGCAGGACGCGGCACGCGCCGCGCTGCAGGCCCTCTCGTGCGGCGCCCTGCTCCTGGAGCCCGAGGAGAGCCCGCTCGCCCGGTGGTTCACCCCCATGGTCGACTACGTCCCCTACCGCGACGCGGACGACCTGGTCGCCAAGGTGCAGCACTACCTGGAACATGAAGAAGAGCGCGCGGCAATTGCCCGCTCCGGCAGCCGCAAGGCCGCGACGCAGTTCAGCGGCACCGCTTTCTGGCATGCACTGTGCAGTCACCTCTGGCAGCGTACCAGCACCCTAAGGGAGGCATGATGTTAAAAGGCAAATCGATTCTGGTTACCGGTGGTACCGGCTCTTTTGGTAAAAAATTCGTCGCCATGACCCTGGCCCAGCACCCGGGCGTGGAGCGCCTGGTGGTCTACTCGCGCGACGAGCTGAAGCAGTACGAGATGCAGCAGCAGTTTCCGGAGCGCGAGTACCCGCAGATGCGCTACTTCATCGGCGACGTCCGGGACCGCGAACGGCTCCTGCGGGCCTTCGAGGGGATCGACACGGTGATCCACGCGGCGGCGCTGAAGCAGGTGCCCGCCTGCGAGTACAACCCCTTCGAGGCGGTGAAGACCAACATCCTCGGGGCCCAGAACATCATCGAGGCCGCCATCGCCACCAACGTGAAGCAGGTGGTGGCGCTCTCCACCGACAAGGCCGCCGCCCCCATCAACCTCTACGGGGCAACGAAGCTCTGCTCGGACAAGCTCTTCACCGCGGCGAACCTGTTCCGCGGCAAGAGGGACCTGAACTTCTCGGTGGTGCGCTACGGCAACGTCATGGGGAGCCGCGGCAGCGTGATCCCGTTCTTCCTCAAGGAACGCGAGAAGGGGGTCATCCCGATCACCGATGAGGCGATGACCCGCTTCAACATCACTCTGGAAGACGGCGTCAACTTGGTCTACTATGCCATCCAGCACATGTGGGGGGGCGAGATCTTCGTCCCGAAGATCCCGAGCTACCGGATCGGCGAGCTGGCCGAGGCCCTGGCACCGGGGTGCCCGCACAAGGTGGTGGGGATCCGCCCGGGCGAGAAGATCCACGAGGAGATGATCACCGAGACCGACTCGCTCAACACCGTGGAGTTCGACAACTACTTCGTCATCCTCCCCTCCTATCCCCTCTGGGACCAGGAGAAGTTCCTGAAGACCTACAACGGCAAGCCCTGCCCGCAGGGGTTCCGCTACAACAGCGGAGAGAATACCGACTGGCTCTCGGTGGAACAGATCCGCGAGCTGGTGCGTCAGCACGTCGACCCGCAGTTCACCGTCTGATCGAAAGGTTCCCGATGCCGCACCCCTTCATCCCATACGGACGGCAGTCCGTCTCCGAGGCCGACATCGAGGCGGTCTGCGCAGTGCTCCGCTCGGACTGGCTCACCCAGGGGCCGACGCTGCCGCGCTTCGAGGCCGGTGTCGCGGCCCGCTGCGGCGCGGCGCACGCCGTCGCCGTGAACAGCGCGACCTCGGCCCTGCACCTCGCCTGCCTGGCCCTGGGGCTCGGCCCCGGCGACACCCTCTGGACCTCACCCAACACCTTCGTCGCCTCGGCCAACTGCGCCCGTTACTGCGGCGCCTTAGTCGACTTCGTGGACATCGACCCGAAAAGCTACAACCTCTGCCCCGTAGCGCTTGAGAGGAAGCTCGAGCGTGCGGCGCAGACCGGAAGCCTCCCTAAGGTGCTGGTCCCGGTCCACTTCTCCGGCCAACCCTGCGCCATGGAGCGCATCGCCGAGCTGGCAGCCGCCTACGGGGTGCGCGTCGTCGAGGACGCGAGCCACGCCATCGGCGCGAGCTATCAGGAGGAGCCGGTGGGGAACTGCCGCTACAGCGACCTGACCGTGTTCAGCTTCCACCCGGTGAAGATCGTCACCACCGGCGAGGGGGGGATGCTCCTTACCCAGTCCCCGGAACTCAACGAGCGGCTGGTGCGCCTGCGCAGCCACGGCATCACCCGCGACCCTGCGCTCATGGAGGGGGAGCCGGACGGCGACTGGTACTACCAGCAGCTGGAACTCGGCTTCAACTACCGGATGACCGACCTGCAGGCCGCCCTGGGCCTAAGCCAGCTGGAGAGGCTCGAGGAATTCGTGGAGCGGCGCCGCCTGCTTGCCGAACGCTACCGGGAACTCCTTGAGGGACTGCCGCTGGTACTCCCCTGGCAGGCGTCCGAGGCGCGTTCCGCCTGGCACCTCTTCGTGGTGCGCCTCGACCCGGAACGGGCCCGGCTGACGCGTCGTCAACTTTTTGACCAACTGCGCCAGGCCGGCGTCGGGGTGAACGTCCACTACCAGCCGGTACACACCCAGCCCTACTACCGCCGCCTCGGCTTCGCCCCCGGGATGTTCCCCCAGGCCGAGGCCTACTACGCCCAGGCGCTCACCCTGCCGCTCTACCCGGGGCTCGAGGAGGCGCAGCAGGACCGGGTGGTCGGGCTTGTCAGGGAGGCGCTTTCGTGAACTGCCTCGCCATCGTCACCGCCCGCGGCGGCAGCAAGCGGATCCCGCGCAAGAACATCCGCTCGTTCCTTGGGCGCCCCATCATCGCCTACTCCATCGCCGCCGCCCTCGAATCGGGCTGTTTCAGCCGGGTCATGGTCTCCACCGACGACGCGGAGATCGCCCAGGTGGCCCGGGAACTGGGAGCCGAGGTCCCCTTCCTGCGCTCGGCGGCCACCTCGGACGACTTCGCCACCACGGCCGAGGTGCTCCTGGAGGTCCTGGCCGAATACGCGCGGCGCGGCGAGGAGTTCGACTGCGCCTGCTGCCTCTACCCCACGGCCCCCTTCGTGACTGCGGAGAGGCTCAGGGAGGCCCACCGGCTGCTTCTTACGAGCGGCGCCGACGCCGCGGTCCCGGTGGTGCGCTTCAGCTTCCCCATCGAGCGCGCCCTGGAGATCAGGGACGGGCGGCTCGCCTTTCGCCACCCCGAGTTCCGCAACAGCCGCTCCCAGGACCTGACCCCGGCCTTCCACGACAGCGGCCAGTTCTACTTCTTCCGGGTCCCCCCGTTTCTGGCAAGCCGCAGCCTCTTCGGCGAGCAGACCGTAGCGCTCGAGCTGCCGGAAACCGAGGTCCAGGACATCGATACCGAGGAAGACTGGCAGCTCGCCGAACTGAAATACCGCCTCCTTAGGGGGGGCGACCGCTAGCACCACGAGCATCAAGGAGAGAACCACCCATGCGTTACTGCAACCGTTGTGTCATGCCGGATACCAAGCCGGATCTCTTCATCGACGAAGAGGGGGTCTGCAACGCCTGCCGCAGCTACGAGTCTCGCGCCACCGTGGACTGGGACGCCCGTTACCGCGAACTCCAGCAGCTTTTGGAGCGCTACCGGGTGAAGGACGGCTCCCGCTGGGACTGCATCGTCCCGGTAAGCGGCGGCAAGGACAGCACCACCCAGGTGGTCCGCATGCTGCAGCTCGGGCTGAACCCGCTCTGCGTCACCGCCACCACCTGCGACCTGAGCGACATCGGCCGCAAGAACATCGAGAACATCAAGAACCTCGGGGTCGACTACATCGAGTTCTCCCCCAACAAGGTGGTCAGGCGCCGATTGAACCGGATCGGCCTCACCCAGGTGGGGGACATCTCCTGGCCCGAGCACGTCGGCATCTTCACGATTCCCGTGCGCGCCGCCGTCGAGTACGGGGTGCCGCTCATCGTCTGGGGTGAGAACTCCCAGAACGAGTACGGCGGCCCCGCCGCGGCGAGCGAGAACAACGTGCTGAACCGGCGCTGGCTCGAGGAGTTCGGCGGGCTCTTGGGGCTGCGGGTCTCCGACCTGGTCGGGATGGAGGAGATCGAGCAGCGCCACCTGATCCCCTACGTCTACCCGACGGACGAGGAGCTGAAGAGGGTCGGGGTGACCGGCATCTTCCTTGGCTACTACATCCCCTGGGACGGCCTCTCCAACGTGCTGATCTCGCAGGGGCACGGCTTCTCCAGCTACCCGACTGCGCTCGAGACCACCTTCCTGAACTACGAGAACCTGGACAACTGCCAGGCCGGGATCCACGACTACTTCAAGTACCTGAAGTTCGCCTTCGGGCGGGCCACCGACCACGCCTGCCTGCACATCCGCCGCGGGCGCATCACCCGGCAGGACGGCGTCGACCTGATCAGGAAGCACGACGGCAAGTTCCCCTGGACCTACCTGGGCAAGCCGCTGGAGCAGATCCTGGCCCCCCTGGACCTGACCGTGGACGAGTTCATCAAGGTCTGCGACCGCTTCACCAACAAGAAGCTGTTCCAGACCGACGCCCGCGGCAACCTGGTGAAGGACAAGCAGGGAAACCTCACCAAGCTGCACTACCCGGTCTAGCCGGGACGGGGGGAGGATGTCTGTTCTCATCATCGACTACGGCATGGGGAATCTCGGCTCGGTGCGGCGCGCCTTCGAGGAGTGCGGCGCAGACGTCTTCATCTCCGAGGACCCGGGCGAGTGCCGGCACGCCAGCCACCTGGTGCTCCCGGGGGTGGGAGCCTTCCCCGACGGCATGGAGGCGCTGACCCGGGGGGGGTGGCTCCCCGCCCTGAAACAGGCGACCGCAGAGGAGAAGCTCCCCTTGTTGGGGATCTGCCTCGGCATGCAGCTTCTGGCCGACCACGGCACCGAGGGGGGCGCCCGCGCCGGGCTGGGCCTGATCCCCGGCACGGTGCTCCGCCTGGTACCGGACTCCCCGCAGACCCGTATCCCCCACGTCGGCTGGAACGAGGTGCACCACGACGGCAGTAACCCGCTCCTGGCGGGGATCCCGGACCGGGCCGATTTCTACTTCGTGCACAGCTACCACTTCGTCCCCGGCACCGCCGACGCCACAATCGCCACGACCCCCTACTGCGGCTCCTTCGTCTCGGTGGTGGGGCACGGCAGCGTCTTCGGCACCCAGTTTCACCCGGAGAAGAGCTCCCGCTTCGGGTTCCAGTTGATCCGCAACTTCCTGGCGCTCTAGCCAGCCAACACCAGAAGGTGGCCCCGTGCTCAAAGTCCGCATCATCCCCACGCTGCTCTGGAAAAACCTCGGCCTGGTCAAGGGGGTCGGCTTCGACAGCTGGCGCCGGGTCGGCACCATCATGCCGGCGGTCAAGGTCTACAACACCCGCCAGGTCGACGAGCTGATCGTGGTCGACATCTCCGCGACCTCGGAGGAGCGGCTCCCGGACTTCGCGGAGGTGCGCGAGTTCTCCGCCGAGTGTTTCGTGCCGCTCACCGTGGGGGGCGGGATCCGCGAACTCGCCGAGATCAAGGAACTCTTACGGGCGGGAGCCGACAAGGTGAGCATCAACTCGGCCGCCTACGAGCGCCCGACCCTCATCGAGCAGGCGGCGGAGCGCTTCGGCGCGCAGTGCGTGGTCGCCAGTATCGATGCCAGCCGCAACCCCGACGGCAGCTACCGCTGCCTCAGCCGCAGCGGGAGCGCCGACACCGGCCGGGAGCCCGGGGAGTGGGCCGAGGAGCTGGAGCGCCGGGGGGCCGGGGAGATCCTGATCACCTCGGTGGAGCGCGACGGCACCATGACCGGCTACGACTTGGAGCTGATCCGCCTGGTCGCCGACCGGGTGAAGATCCCGGTGATCGCCTCGGGAGGGGCGGGGAACTACGGCCACCTCCACGAGGCCCTCACGGTGGGCGGGGCCGCCGCGGTCGCCGCCGCCAGCATCTTCCACTTCACCGAACAGACCCCGCTGGAGGCCAAGAAGTTCCTGGCGGCCCAAGGGATCCCGGTGCGCAACGTGCGGGTGGCGCCGTGAGGCTCGTCATCCGCGCCGACGCCTCGCAGGAGCTGGGAAGCGGTCACGTCATGCGCACCCTGGCCCTGGTCGAGGCGCTCGCCCCGCGCGGCGGGGAGTTCTCCCTGGTGAGCCGGGACCTGCCGGAGCACCTGGCCGAACTGGCCGCGGCCCGGGGGGTGCGGGTGCTGCCGCTTGCCGGCCCGGCACCCGGCGACCCGGCAGAGGACGCCGCACAGACCGCCCGCCTCATTGGGGGACGCCCCGACTGGCTGGTCGTGGACCACTACCGCCTGGACGCCGCCTGGGAGCGGCTTGTGCGCCCCGGGGTGCGGCGCCTCATGGTGATCGACGACCTGGCCGACCGCCCCCACGACTGCGACCTCCTGCTGGACCAGAACCTCGTCGAGGGGATGGAGCTGCGCTACCGCGGCCTGGTGCCGGAAGAGACCCGCCTCCTTATCGGGCCGGCCCACGCCCTCTTGCGCGGGGAGTTCGTGGCACAGCGCGCCGCCCTCCCCCCCCGGGACGGTACCGTGGAGCGCATCCTGGTCTGTTTCGGGGGGAGTGACCCGACCGGCGAGACCGCAAAGGCGCTCGAGGCCCTGGCGCTCCCCGAGTTTGCCGGGCTGGAGATCGACGTGGTGGCGGGAGGCTCGAACCCGCACTGGGCCGACCTCGAGGCGCAGTGCCAGAAGCTCCCCCGTGCCTCGTTCCAGCGCCAGAGTTTCGAGATGGCCCGGCTCATGGCGCAGGCCGACCTGGCCCTGGGGGCCGGCGGAGGGAGCGCCTGGGAGCGCTGTTTCCTGGGGCTCCCGACCCTGACCGTCACCGTGGCCGCCAACCAGGAGGCCCCGGCCTTGGCCGCCGACCGCGCCGGGCTCGCCCGGCTCCTGGGGAGCTCCTACGAGGTGACCAGCGCCGTCCTCGCCCGGGCGCTTCGCGCGGCACTCGCCGCCCCGGCCGAGCTCGAGGCTATGGCGAATCGCTGCCTCGCCTTTTTCCCCCCGCGCCACGGCGCCCTCTCCGACGAGCTCTACAACGCCCTTACCCGAGGTACCCCATGAACCGCGACGACTGCCTGCTGCGCCCCTTAGCCGAGGGGGATCTCGACCTGGTGCTCGCCTGGCGCAACTCGGACCGGGTGCGCGCCTGCATGTACACCGACCACCTGATCAGCGAGGAGGAGCATCGCGCCTGGTTCAGGCGCAGCCAGGAGGCCCCCTTCCCCGCCACACTCATCTTCGAATACCGCGGTATGCCGGCCGGCCTGAAGAGCTTCTCCCAGGTGGACCGGACCAGTAACCGCTGCCACTGGGGCTTCTACCTGGGGGCCGAAGACCTGCCGCGCGGCGCGGGGTCCGCCATGGGGTTCCTGGCCCTGGAGTACATCTTCGAGCGCCAGGGGTTCCGCAAGCTGTGCGCCGAGGCCTTCGCCTTCAACGAGGGGAGCGTCCGCTACCACACCCGGCTCGGTTTCACACAGGAGGGGCGTTTTGCCGCCCACGTGCTGAAAAACGGCTGTTACCACGACGTTCTCTGCTTCGCGCTCTTTAGCGATACGTGGCAGGAGAACAAGGCCGCCCTGGCGGCCAGGATCTTTACGGCAGGAGGGAGCTTATGAGCGGCGTTACCATAGGGGGCCGGCGCATCGGAAGCGCGCAGCCGCCGCTGGTCATCGCGGAGATGTCCGGCAACCACAACCAGTCGCTGGAGCGCGCCCTCGAGATCGTCGAGGCAGCGGCCCGGTCCGGAGCCCACGCCCTTAAGCTGCAGACCTACACCGCGGATACCATCACCCTGGACGTCCAGGAGGGGGATTTCCGGATCTGCAACCGGGAGAGCCTGTGGGACGGCGCCAACCTGCACCAGCTCTACCGGCAGGCCTCCACCCCCTACGAGTGGCACGCGGCGATCTTTGAGCGCTGCCGCGAACTCGGCGTGCTCTGCTTCAGCACCCCCTTCGACGAGAGCGCGGTCGACTTCCTCGAGGAGCTGGGCGCCCCGGCCTACAAGATCGCCTCCTTCGAGAACGTGCACCTCCCGCTGATCCGTAAGGCGGCGGCGACCGGGAAGCCGCTCATCATCTCCACCGGTATGGCAAGTCTCGCCGAGCTGGACGAGGCGGTGACCACCGCCCGCGCGGCGGGGTGTCGGGAACTCGTGCTCTTGAAGTGCACCAGCAGCTACCCGGCGACCCCCGAGTTCTCCAACCTGCGCACCATCCCGCATCTGCGCGAGTTGTTCGGGGTCGAGGTGGGGCTCTCGGACCACACCCTGGGGATCGGGGCGGCGCTCGCCGCCGTGGCGCTCGGGGCAACCGTGATCGAGAAGCACTTCACCCTGTGCCGGGCAGACGGTGGCATAGATTCTGCTTTCTCGCTGGAGCCGGCGGAACTCGCCGCCCTGGTCCAGGAGACCGAGCGGGGCTGGCAGGCCCTGGGGACGGTGAGCTACGGCCCGACCGCGAAGGAAAAGGCCTCGCTCCAGTTCCGGCGCTCGCTCTACCTGGCCCGGGACATGCGCGCCGGGGAGAGCTTCACCCCCGAGAACCTGCGCGTGGTGCGCCCCGGTTTCGGACTCCCCCCCAAGTACTACGAGCTCATGCTCGGCAGAAAGATCACCCGGGACGCCCCCAAGGGGACCCCGCTCAGCTGGGACCTGGTCTAGCGCCGGCCCGCAAAGGAACCGCCATGAACATCGCGCTCATCAACATCTGCATCCGACCCTACATGGACAAGCCGAACTTCCCGATCGGGCTGGCCTACGTGGCCACCGCGCTGGAAAAGGCTGGCTACGGCTTCGACCTGATCGACATCGACCGGCACCGCTATACGGATGACCAGGTGGCGGAGCTCCTGCGCGCCAAGGACTACGACGTGATCGCCCTGGGGACCCTGGTCTCCGGCTACAAGTTCGCCAAGAGCCTGGCGGCGCTGGCTCGCAGCACCAACCCCGGGGCCCTCATCGTGGCCGGCAACTCGGTCGCCTCCTCCATCTCCGAATTCCTCCTGGAGCAAACCGAGGTGGACGTGGCCCTGAAGGGAGAGGGGGAGACCGCCTTCTTGGACCTCCTGGACGCCCGCCGCTCCGGCCGCCCCCTTGACGAGGTGAAAGGGATCGTGTTCCGCCAGGACGGTCGGTATTTTGACACCGGCTTCGCGGCGCCGCTCCCCATCGAGTCGGTGGGTTACCCCAACTGGGAGCTCTTCGACGTCAGGTACTACATCGAGAAGTCCCTGCAGGACGTCCCCGAGCCCTACCCGGTCCCCCGGGAGGAGATCCGGGCCTTCGTGGTGAACACCGCGCGCGGCTGCCCCTTCCGCTGCACTTTTTGCTACCACGTCTTCCAGTACACCAAGTACCGCTACCGCTCGCCGGAGTCGATCCTCGAGGAGATCGCCCTTTTGCAGGAGCGCTACGGGGTCAACTACATCAACTTCTTCGACGAGCTGACCTTCTTCAGCAAGGCGCACATCGAGGCGTTCGTCGACGCCGTCCTCGCCAGCGGCCTCACCTTCTACTGGAACGCCGACATCCGCTCCGACCTCTTCGGCGAGGGGGACGAGGCGCTGCTCGCCAAGGTCAAGGCGGCCGGCTGTCAAGGTTTTGGCTACTCGCTCGAGTCGGGGAGCCCGGAGATCCTGAAGAAGATGGGGAAGCAGCTCACCGTCGGGCAGTTCGCCGCCCAGAAACTGGCGCTGGACCGCGCCGGCATCAAGACCTTCACCAGCATCGTGATCGGCTACCCCGAGGAGACCGTGGAGACCCTGGCCCAGACCTTCGACCTCTGCTACGAGCTCAACATCTTCCCGAGCACCGGGTACCTCCTGCCGCAGCCGGGGACCCCGATGTTCGACGCCGCCCGCGAGAAAGGGTACGCGGACGACCTGGAGGCCTACCTGATGAAGATGGGGGACCGCCAGGACCTGCGCTACAACCTGACCGGGATGACCGACGAGGTGCTGGTAGGCGAGGTGCGCCGCCACCTGCAGCGCATCTCGGACAAGCTCGGCCTGGGGCTGGGGGGCGACAAGCTCATCAAGACCTTCACCTTCATCACCTCGCAGGAGGAGGCGGACAACGCGCCTGACACCTGCCTTGCCGCCGTGCACAACGGCTAGGGGCGCTACGCCCCTCCCCCGTTTCAGGATCAAGACATGGACCGGATTCTCTTCTTCGTCCCCTTCGGCAGCTACGCGGTCCACAACCAGCTGGATGCCATCTTCGCCACCAGGTTCCGCCAGGCCGGCCTCGACCCGGCCGTAGTGCGCTGCGACGGCCTGTACCGGCACTGCGACATCCTCGCCTGGTCGGGCGAGCGCAGCGCCGAGGACTGCCGGGGGTGCCAGGAGGCCGGGGAGCGTTTCTTCGACGCCTTCGGACTCCCCCGCCTGCAGATGAGCGGCTACCTGACGCCGCAGGACCACCAGGCCGCCGAGGCCTGGGCGGCCGGGCTCGACCCGGCAGACTACCTGAACGCCCGCTACGGGGAGCTCCCCGTCGGCTACTGGGTGATCTCCTCGATCTTTTCCTACTTCCGGATCACCGACAAGGGGCTCGTGCTCCCGCAGGTGCGCGAGGTGCACCGCAGCTTTTTAAAGAGTGCGCTGTTGACCTACTGGGCCCTGAAGCGGCTCATGACCGAGCAGCAGCCTCGTGCCGTCTTCATCTTCAACACCCGCTTCACCCCCTACCGGGTGGCCTACGAGGTGACCCGGGAACTTAGGATCGAGGAGATCACCCACGAGCGGGGCTGCTTCGACGACTCCTTCGTGCTCTACAACAACCGCACCTGCCTGGATACCGAGCCGATCTTCGAGATCTACGACGCCTGGCGCGAGGTCCGGCTCTCCCGGGAGCAGCTTGGCGCGGCGCTTGGCTACCTGCGCAACCGGGAGCAGGGGCGCGACCTCAACTACCCCGCCTTCTCGGACGTCCGCAACGAGTTCCACACCATCCGCCACACCCTGAGGATCCCCGAAGGGGCGCGGGTCCTGGCCGTCTTCACCTCGGGGGAATCGGAGGGGGCCTACTGCGGCGGCTACTCGGAGGTGACCACCCAGTTCGACCGGATCGATACCCTGATCGAGCTCTACCGCAAGCGCAGCGACTACCTGGTGATCCGGCACCACCCGCACATGGCGGGCAACGCCCAGGAACCCCCCGAGAACTACTACCTGACCCGCGCCTACCAGCAGGCCTGGAAAGCGCCGGCCAACGTGCGGGTCGTCATGCCCCACGAGGCACTCAGCAGCTACGCGCTCTTGCGCAACGTGGACGGCGTGATCTCCTACTTCAGCTCCGTGGGGTACGAGGCGGCCGGGCGAGGTGTCGCGGCCGCGGCGCTCCCGCAGTGCCCGTTCAGCAGGGCGATGCGCCACGAGGTCCCCGACCGCCCCGAGGAGGTCGCGGCACTCATCGACCGGCTCTACGAGCAGACCGACGCGCTCGACGCCGCCGACCTGGTGCGCAGCTTCCGCTTCGTCTACGCCTACATCTACCGGCTCTCCCTGCAGTTTCGCTCCTTCGGCATCAAGGACAACTACCAGATGGACCTGAGGATCCAGTCCCTGGACGAACTGAGCCGCGGCGTCGACCCCGAGCTGGACCGGGTCTGCCGCAGCGTCCTGGAGAACACCCCGATAAACCGCGGCCCCGGGCCGGCCGACCCGGTTTACCCGGCCGAGGAGGAGCAGGAGTTCGTCGCCGGCTACCAGGCCGAACTCGCCAGGGAGCGCCAGTGGGTGCGGGCCCGCTCGCGCGTCTGGGCCGCCTCGCGCCTGGCGCCCGCCGTCGCCGTCCTGGAGCCGGAGCGCCCGGGCGGGGCGCAGCGCAGCCCCTTCCCCTCCTGGCAGGAGCGCAGCCGGCACACCCGGCTGACGCGCTACCCTTTTGCCGGGAGCGCGGCCCCGGGGAGGCTGCCGGAGGCGCTGGCCCCCCTGGTGGCGGGCCTCGAGGAGCAGTACGTCCTCATCGCCCCCCCCGAGGTCTACCACGACGAGGCCTTCCTCTCGGGTGCCCTCGACCAGCTGCTGGCCGACCCCCGGCTGGAACTCGACGGGGTCCGCTCCGGCATCTGGACCTTGACCCCCGAAGGGGTGGTGGACCAGGAATTCTGGACCAAGCGCACCCCGACCCCCGACCTCGACACCCTGCTGGCTGCCAACGCCGGCTTCGCCGACCCTCTGGCCCTCTGTGCCACGGTCCTCTTCCGCAGGGACGCGCTGGCCCGGCTCCTCGAGCGGATCGCCACCCTCCCCCCCCAGAGCCTCAGCGCCGGGTTGCTGGCGCACCTGGACGACGAGCGCTCCTTCCGCCAGCCCCTCATCCCCCTGGCATTGATTTCGCATAACGGATAGCGCCGCACCTGCCGTCAGCTGCCGGCATACGTCCCCTCCAGGAAGGCGAAGCGCACCATGAGCATGCCCCCCGTACTCTTCATCATCTTCAACCGCCCCGAACCGACCCGGGTCGTCTTCGAAGCGATCCGCAAGGCCCGCCCCGAGCGCCTCTTCATCGCCGGCGACGGCCCGCGCCCCGGGCGCGCCGGCGACGCCGAACTCTGCCAGGCCACCCGCGACGTCGCCCTGCAGGTGGACTGGGAGTGCGAGGTCCAGGTGCTGTTCCAGGAAAAGAACCTCGGCTGCAAGCTCGGGGTGAGCACCGCCATCGACTGGTACTTCAGCCAGGTCGAGGAGGGGATCATCCTGGAGGACGACTGCCTCCCCGAACCGAGTTTCTTCGGTTACTGCGCGGAACTGCTCGAGTTTTACCGCAACGACCCGCAGGTCATGATGATCTCCGGGGACAACTTCCAGTACGGCCGGGTGCGCGGCGAGGGATCCTACTACTTCTCCCGCTTCACCCACATCTGGGGCTGGGCCAGCTGGCGCCGGGCCTGGCGCCACTACGACGTCGCCATGAGCCGGTTCCCCGCCTTCGTGCAGCAAAACCGCATCGAGGCGCTCTTCGATCAACAGGAGGCCCGGGACTACTGGCTCTACAGCTTCGTGCGCTGCTACCAGGGGGAGATCGACACCTGGGATTACCAGTGGACCTTCGCCCTCTGGGAGCGTGACGGGGTGGCGATCCTCCCCAACGTCAACCTGGTGACCAACATCGGCTTCGGCCCCGGCGCGGTGCACTGTCAAAATTCGGACAGCGTGCTCGCCAACCTGCCGACCTTCCCGATCGGACCGCTCAAGCACCCGCGCCGGGTCGAGGCCGACCGGGAGGCGGACCGTTTCACCTTCGAGTACACCTTCCTGGGCAGGACCGACGCCAATGGAGCGCTCATCGTCCCGGAACAGCTCCCCCCGCAACCTGAAAACCAACGAGGTACCCAGACCATGAGCGAAGCATCCCCCGTAAGCTACCAGGCAACCCCTGCCGGGTGGCACCCCGCCGCCCCCGTCCCGGCCTCCCCCGAAGAGCTCAAGGCGAGCGCGACCCAGCACCTCGCCGCAGGGAGGGTGCGCGAGGCCTTCGACGAACTGGTGCGGGCCAAGCAGCTCAAAAAGCCCCTGGAGGGGATCGACCTGCTGCGCGCCCACTGCTTCTTGAGGCTGGAACAGCCCCTTGGAGCGGTCGAGGCGCTGCGCGAGGAGCTGCGCTTTTTCCCGGGCAACCGCGAGGCCGCCGAGCTGCTTCGGGAACTCGAGCGCCAGATGCCGGCCGGCGCCTACGGCAGCTGCGGCACCGACGATCCCGAGTTCCGCGAGCTTTTGGCGGCGATCCGCCCCTACACCATGCTGAGCGAGCAGCGCCTCTACAGCCTGTACACCCTGGCCCGCACCGTCTGCGAGAACGACCTCCCCGGCAACTTCGTGGAGTGCGGCGTCGCGGCGGGGGGCTCCTCGGCGCTGTTAGCCTACGTCATCAAGAAGTACAGCCGCCAGCCGCGCCGGCTCTTTTCCTTCGACTCCTTCTCGGGGATGCCCCGCCCCGGCGCGCTCGACGCGCACCAGGGTATCGACGCCGAGGCGACCGGCTGGGGTACCGGCACCTGCTCCGCCCCCGAGGCGAGCGTGCGCCAGATCTGCGAGCGGCTCGGGGTGGCGGACCTGGTCACTACCGTCAAGGGGTACTTCCAGGACACGCTTCCCCAGATGCGCAACTGGGTCGGGATGCTCGCCTTCCTGCACCTGGACGGCGACTGGTACCAGTCCACCCGCGACATTCTGGACAACCTCTACGACCGGCTCATGCCGGGGGCGCTCCTGCAGGTGGACGACTACGGCTACTGGGACGGCTGCCGCAAGGCGATCCACGAGTTCGAGGGCGAGCGCGGGGTCAGCTTCGCCATCAACGGCATTGACGGTACCGGGGTCTGGTTCGCCAAGCCGGACGGGTTCCCCGTGAACCCCGCCATCCCGCAGGCGCTCATCGACGAGTTCTTCCTGGACGACCCGGCCCTCAAGGGGGTGGTGAGCCAGATGTCCGTCAACGAGCGTTTCCAGCTCTACTACCTGATGCGGACCCTCGAGGAGCGCGGCACGCTGACCCGCTTCGTGGAGATCGGCTCCTACAGCGGCGCTTCGCTCCTGCTCTCGCACCAGGCGCTGGTGCGCCGGGGGAGCACCTTCCAGGGGATCTGCGTCGAGCCCGGCGGCACCGGGCAGTTCCACCAGATCATCAAGCTTTTGGAGCGCGACGTGATCCACCTGCCGCTCTTCTCCCACGACGCCGCCCGCAAGCTCGAGGTGATGTGCCAGGCGGACCGGCTCCCCGACATAATCTTCGTGGACGGCGACCATACCTATCCCGGGGTGCGCCAGGACATCCTGGACTACTACGGGCTGTTGGCCCCCGGCGGGATCATGGTGTTCCACGACTACCTCCCCCACCTGGACGACGAGAACCGCGCCTACATCCTGAACCACCACGGTAACGCCGAGCCCGGCATCCGCCAGGCGGTCCAGGAGCTCATGGAAGAGACCTACCGCTGCGAGCGGATCGAGCTGCCGCTTTTGTACCCGACCGACCCGACCCAGACCCAGGCGCAGCTCCCGATCATCCCGGGGGTCTTCTCGACGGTACGCGCCTACCGCAAGCCGCTTAACTGATCCGGGTGACCACGTGACGCAACGCGCAACGAGACAGACCGAGCGCCCCCTTAAGGTGGTGCACCTCGCCACCACCGACTTCGGCGGCGCCGGCAAGGCGGCCTACCGGCTGCACCGCGGGCTTTTGGCGCAGGGGGTCGACTCCACCATGCTGGTGGTGAACCGCAAGAACGACGACCCGACCGTGCGGCTCATCCCGAGCGGGCAGGTGGGGGGGATCGTCGAGTGCCCGGAGAGCTACCCCCCCAACCAGGAGTACGCCCACCGTATCTGGCGGCACTGGCAGGAGAACGTGGCCCGCTACCCGGACAGCCCCCCGGGGATCGAGATCTTCAGCGACGACCATTCCGAGATCGCCCTGGAGTGCTCGCGGGAATTGCAGGAGGCCGACATCGTTAACCTGCACTGGGTGGCCGGCCTGGTGAACTGGGTGAACGCGGCACGGGCGCTCAAGGGGAAGCGAATCGTCTGGACCATGCACGACATGAACCCCCTGACCGGCGGCTGCCACTACTCCGGCGCCTGCACCCGCTACCTGGAGAGCTGCGGTGCCTGCCCGATGCTCGGCTCTACCGAAGAAGATGACCTGTCGCGCAGCATCTGGCAGTACAAGCGCTTTGGTTACGGAAAGCTCGACATCACCCCGGTGGCCCCGAGCCGCTGGCTGGCCGAACTGGCCCGCAAAAGCGCGCTGCTCTCCCGGTTCGAAAGCCGGGTCATCGCGAACGGCATCCCCAGCGACGTCTTCCACCCGGGCGCCCGGCGCGACGAGGTGCGGGCGAGCTACGGCATACCGCAGGGGGCCAAGGTGGTGCTCTTCGGTGCCGAGAGCCTGTTGACCGAACGCAAGGGGTTCGGCTACCTCTTGCACGCCATCAAGGGGATGAGGAGCGAGGGGATCGTCTTCGCCTTCTTTGGAAAGCTTCCCAAGGAGGTCGAGCAGCAGCTCAACCTGCCGCTGGTGAACGTCGGTTTCCTGGAGGACGAAGCGGCACTCGCCGCGGTCTACGCCATGGCCGACCTGTTCGTGATCCCCTCCGTCGAGGACAACCTCCCCAACACCGTGGTCGAGGCGATGCTCTGCGGCGTCCCGGTGGTCGGCTTCGACATCGGCGGCATCCCGGACATGGTGGAGCACCAAAAGACCGGCTACCTGGTCAGGCCGCGCGACGTGGCGGGGCTCGTCCAGGGGATCCAGTGGTGCCTGTTCCACCCCGATGCCGTGGGTCTCTCCGCCCACTGCCGGAAGCGCGCGCTCGAAAAGTACCGCCTCGAGGTGCAGGCGCAGAACTACACGGCACTCTACCGTGAACTCCTCGCCGCGCCGGCCGAACTGGCAGCGCACGCCACGGCCACCGCACAGCAAACCCCGGAACCGGCAGCCCCCGCAGCGCCGCAGGGAGCCGCCCCGGCGCACCCGGCTGAGCTCCCGGGAGAAAAACCGTCCTACCTGGTCTCCGCCATCGTCTCCTGCTACGCCTCGGAGCGTTTCCTGCGCGGCAAGCTGGAGGACCTGGAGGCGCAGACCATCGCGGACCGGCTGGAGATCATCGTGATCGACAGCGGCTCGCCGGAAAACGAGGCCGCCATCGTCGCCGAGTTCCAGGGCCGCTACCAGAACATCCGCTACCTGAGAACCGAGCGGCGCGAGACGGTCTACCAGGCCTGGAACCGCGGTCTTAGGATGGCGACCGGCGAGTTCGTCTGCAACGCGAACACCGACGACCGGCTGCGCCCGGACGCCTACCAGGTGCTGGTCCAGGCGCTTAGGGAGCACCCGGAGTGCGTGCTCGCCTACCCGAACCACCAGGTGACCCGCCGGGAGAACCTCCGCTTCGGCGAACAGGAGCCCGACGGCCTGCAGACCTGGTCGTCCTGCGACCGCTTTTCGCTCCTGGAGCTCTGCTGCATCGGTCCCTTCCCGCTCTGGCGCCGGTCGTTGCACGAGGAGATCGGCTACTTCGACGAGCGCTACCAAAGCGCCGCCGATTTCGAGTTCTGGCTCAGGGCCGCGGCGTCGCACCGCTTCCTCCACGTCCCCGAATACCTGGGGCTCTACTGGCTTTCCGAGCAGACCGTGTCGCGCAAGGGGGAACTCCCGACGCTTGAGTACCTCCAGGTGCAGCGCAGCTACCTGGAGCGCTTCGCCCCGCTGGCCCCGCAACCGACCCCGCTGCCGGCTCCTGCGGCAGAGCGGCTCGCAGCCCTCGACCGCGCCCCCGCAGGCGCCGAACGCCTGACACAGCTCGCCGGGATCCTGACCGAATACCCCGACTGCGCCGCGGCGCACCTCGCCGCCGCCCGCTGTCTCGTGGACCAGGGCGAAAGCGTGGAGGCGAAGCGGCACTTTTTGAAGGCGGCCCTCCTGGAGCCACGCTCCCCCGAGTACACCCGGGCACTGGACGACTTCCTGGCCCGGCAGCTCGATCCCGCGCTGGAACACTACCGCGGCACCCCTCCTCCGGGAGCCGATGCGGTTAACTACCGGCTGAGCGCCGGCCTCATCCTGCTCATCCAGGGCGACGCGGCTGGGGCAGCCGACCAGTTCCGGGCGGCGCTCGAGCTCGACCCGGAGAACGCCCCGGCCCGCGGGCATCTGGCGGCGCTCGAGGCACCGGCCGTAGCCGGGCCGGAGTGCCGCGACGCGGAGTCGGCCACCGGCTATTTCGGGTTCCGGCGCCCCGAGGTGCAGCGCCTGGTGTCCCGGCGTGCCCGGCGGGTACTCGATATCGGCTGCGCCCAAGGGCGGGTCGGGTCGGGGATCCGGGAGCGCCAAGGTGCCGAGGTCTGGGGGGTGGAGGCCGACCCGAACGCGGCGGCGCTTGCCGCCCGGGTACTGGACCGGGTCATCCCCCTGCCGGTGGAAGCGGCGCTTGCCGAGCTCCCCAACGGGTACTTCGACAGCATCATCCTGGCCGACGTCCTGGAGCACCTGGCCGACCCTGCTGCGGTGCTGGCGGGGTTGGTCGGAAAATTGACGGCGCACGGCGAGCTGGTGGTGAGCCTTCCCAACGTGGCACACTGGAGCGTCCTCGAAGGGCTCCTCAACGGGGAATGGGACTACCAGGACGCCGGTATCCTGGACCGCACCCACCTGCGTTTCTTCACCCGGAAAAGCGCCTTAAGGCTCTTCGAGGCGGTCGGCCTCAGCGCGACCCGGTGCATCCCCATCGCCCTCTCCGGCTTGGCCGGGATCCCCGCCCCCCTGGCCGCCGTCCTCGCGGCAAGCGGCAACGCGGGACCGGAGCTTGCCGAGGAGTCGCAGGCCTATCAGTACCTGTTCCGCCTGGTGCGGCCGGAGAGCCGGCTCACCTCGATCGTGATCCTGACCTTCAACGAGCTCGAATGCACCCGCGAGTGCCTGGAGAGTATCGCACGGCACACCCCGGAACCCCACGAAATCATCCTGGTGGACAACGGCTCGACGGACGGCACCCTCCCCTACCTGCGCGAGCTCTGCGCCGTTACCCCCAACTACCGGCTGGTGGAAAACGGCAGGAACCTGGGATTCGCCGCCGGCTGCAACGTCGGGATGCACCTGGCGCGCGGCGGCCGGATTCTGCTGCTCAACAACGACGTCCTGGTCACTCACGGCTGGCTCTCGGGAATGCTGGAGTGCCTGGAGCGCGAGCCGCAGGCCGGTCTGGCGGGCCCCCTCTCCAACGAGGTGGCGGGAGCCCAGCGCATCGCCGCCTCGAGCTACCCCGGAGTCGAGAAGCTGGATGCCTTCGCCCGGGAGTTCGCCCGCGCCCACCGGGGCCGGCGCATCCCGGTGGACCGGCTGGTGGGCTTCTGCCTCCTTATGGACCGCTCGGTCCTGGACGCGATCGGCGGCCTGGACGAGAGCTTCGGCTCCGGTAACTTCGAGGACGACGACTACTGCCTGCGCGCCGCGCTCGCCGGGTATTCCTGCGTCATCGCCGGCGACGTTTTCATTCACCACCACGGCAGCCGCTCCTTCAGCGCGAACCGGATCGACTACGCCCGCGCCATGGCCGAGAACCGGGCCCGCTTCGACGCCAAGTGGGAGCTCGGGCGCCTCGACGAGGAACTCGCCAAGCAGCTGGTGACCCACAATGCCATGGTCCGCGGCAGGCAACTGGCCCGTCAGGGAAAACCCGGCCGGGCGGTTGAACTTCTCCTCGAGCAGGGGATCCGGTTCTCCCCCGCAAACCGGGCTCCCTACCGGGTCCTTGCTGGAATCCTTTGCGAGGCGGGGCGCCACCAGGACGCCATGGAGGTACTGGAACAGCTCCCGGGGAGCTCGCAGCCTGCCGATCTGCTCTTGGCGGCCCGCTGCCACCGGGGGCTCGGCCAGGGCGCACGGGCCGGCGAGCTGGTCGAGGCCGCCCTGGAGCGCGACCCGGAAGCACCGGCGGCCCTTAACGTAAAGAGTGAACTGGCCCTGGAGCGCGGCGACCGTGCTGCGGCCGGGGAACTCTTCCAGGCCTGCCTCGCCGCTGACCCGGGGTTCGCTCCCGGCTACGGCGGCTTAAGCCTGATTGCCGAAGCAAACGGCGCCCGCGAGGAGGCCTTCTCACTCGCGGAGCTCGCTTTCGCCCTCGCCCCGGACAGCGTCCCGGCGCTCGCGCGCCTGCACGACCTGGCGCAGCAACTGGACCGGCTCGAGGTCGAGGAAACACGCCTGGCTGCGGCACGGACCCTCTACCCGGACCACCTGGGACTCACCTACGGCGCGGTCGAACTCGCCCTGAATCGCGGCCGTTTCCCCGAGGCCATGGCGCTCATCGAAGAAGCCGCGGCCCGCTTCGGCATGGACGACGGCCTGATCGACGCGGCACTCGCGGTCCGCAGCCGGTTGGGTGTCAAGAAACCGGAGCCGGGGAAAGGGCTCCTTTCGCTCTGCCTCATCGTGAAGGACGAGGCGGCGAACCTCCCCACCCTGCTCTACTCGGTGCGCTCCCTGGCCGACGAAATCGTCGTGGTGGACACCGGCTCCTGCGACCGCAGCGCCGACATCGCCCGGGTGTTCGGGGCTCGGCTCCACGAATTCCCCTGGAGCGGTGACTTCTCCGCGGCGCGCAACGTCTCGCTCGACCAGGCGAGCTGCCCCTGGATCCTGGTCCTCGACGCCGACGAGGCACTCGCCAAACGCGACCTCGCCGCGCTGCGCACCCTGGTGAAGGAAGCGAGCGGCCCCGTCGCCTACTCCTTCACCACGCGCAACTACACCGATGCCGTGGCGCGCAAGAACTGGTGCGCCAACGCCGGCGCCTACCCCGACGAGGAGCGCGGCCGGGGCTGGACCCCGAGCGACAAGGTGCGCCTGTTCCCCAACGACGCCCGGGTCCGCTTCCGCGGCAAGGTGCACGAACTCCTGGAACCCTCCCTCGCCGAGTGCGGCATACCTGTCATAGCCTGCCCGGTCCCGGTGCACCACTACGGGCGCCTGGACCAGGAGCGCACCCGGCAGAAGCAGGAACAGTACTACCGGCTCGGGCTCGAAAAACTCGCCGAGGGGGGCGCGGACGCTGCTGCCCTTCTGGAGCTGGCGCGCCAGGCCACCGAGCTGCACCACCAGGGTGAGGCCCGCGAGCTCTGGTACCGGCTCATTGCCCTCGATCCGGGTGACGCCGAGGCGCACTTCAACCTGGGATACCTGCACCTGACCGCCGGCGAGTATGCCACCGCCTGGGAACATGCCCGACGCGCGGTCGCCATGGCGCCGCAGCTCAAGGAAGCCGCCTTCAACCTGGCCAAGTGCGAGCTCTTCCTGGGGCGCACCCAGGACGCCTTCACGCGCTGCCAGGAGATGCTCCGGACCTGGCCGGGGCACCCCCCGGCGCTCTCGCTCTACGCCGCGCTCTGCCTGGTGCTCGGGATGGACCATGAGGCCGAAACGAGCATCGACCAGCTGGCGGGACAGGGGTACGGCAGGGTCGACTACCTGGAGGAGTACGCCCAGGGGCTCGTGGCCGGTGGGGCACCCGAATTGGCGGCGCCGCTTTTGGCGCGCCTTGGCGCCCCCAAGGAGGCAGTGTCCAAAGGAGCGAGCCGTGCGGCCTGCTGACAGCGGTCCGGAGTTCTTCGAGCGCGGCAACGAGCTCGTGGCGGCGGGGGACTACCCGGCGGCCGCCGACTGCTACCGGCGGGCGCTCGAGATCGACCCGGCGCTGGCCGGTGCCAGCTTCAACCTGGGGACGCTCCTCGACACCCTCGCCGGCCCCGGCGCCGCGGCCCCGCACTACGCACAGGCGGTGCGGCTGCGTCCGCAGTGGTGGGAAGCCCGGGCCCGGCTGGGGCACGCCCTGGCCCGGCTGGGACGCATGGGCGAAGCCGCCGACGAACTGAAGCAGGCGGTGGCCCTTAATCCCGACGACCCCGGGCTCCAGAACAACCTGGCGCTCGCCCTGAACGCTCTGGGACAAGGCGAAGAGGCCTACGCCCGGTTCCGCGAGGCGCTGCGCCTCGCCCCGGACTACCCCGAGGCCCACAACAACCTGGCCATCCTCCTCGAGCGCTACGGGCACGGTTCCGAGGCGATCGCCTCCTGCCGCAGCGCGCTGGCGCTCAGGCCCGACTATCCCGAGGCACACCTGAACCTTGGCAACGTCCTGAAGGCGCAGGGACGGCACCAGGAGGCCCTCGAGCACTACCGCGAGGCGGTGCGACTCAAACCCGACTTCCTCGAGGCCCGCCAGGCCCTCCTCTTCGCCCTGTGCTACCCCGCAGGCATCAGCCAGCAGCAGATCTTCCGAGAACACCGGGACTTCGCTCGCACCTTGCCAGAGGCCACCCGCGAGCATGCCAACTGCCCGGACCCCGAGCGGCGGCTCAACATCGGCTACCTCTCCCCCGACTTCCGCGCCCACGCCGTGGCCCGCTTCATCGAACCGGTACTGAGGCACCACGACCCGGACCTTTTCCGGGTCACCTGCTACGGCAATCTGGACGCCCCGGACCAGGTAACCGTCCACCTTGCCGGGCTGGCGGGGCGCTACGTCAGCATCGCCGGGCTCACCGACCAGGAGGCCCTGGAGACGATCAAGGGCGACGGCATCGACATCCTGGTGGAGCTCTCCGGCCACAGCGCGGGAAACCGCCTGCCGCTTATGGCGCTCAAACCGGCACCGGTACAGGTGAGCTGGCTCGGCTACCCCGAGACCACCGGGCTTGACGCCATCGACTACCGGATCAGCGACGCGGTATGCGATCCCCCCGGCACGACCGAACCCTTCCACAGCGAGGAGCTCATCAGGCTGCCGGGACTCTTCACCTGTTTTGCCCCCCCGGTCGAGGCCCCGCCGGTCGGCGAATTGCCGGCACGCTCCCGCGGCGTGGTCACCTTCGGTTCCTTCAACAACCCGGCGAAGCTTACCCCGGAGACCGTGGCGCTCTGGGCGGGGGTGCTTAGGCAGGTGCCCGGCTCGCGCCTGTTTCTCAAGGGGTACTCCTTCGCCGACCCGCAGTGCCGGTCCCGCTTCGTGGAACTCTTCGCGAACCACGGTGTCGAGGCGGACCGGCTGGAACTGGTCGCCAACACGCCGGGGTACCGCGAGCACCTGGCCCTCTACGCCGGCGTCGACATCGCCCTGGACAGCTTCCCCTACCACGGCACCACCACGACCTGCGAGGCGCTCTGGATGGGGGTCCCCGTGGTCACCCTGGCCGGCAGCGCCCACCGCTCCCGGGTCGGCGCCACGCTCTTGGGGAGCGTTGGCCTCGGGCACCTGGTTGCCGAGGTGCCGGAACAGTTCGTGGCCGTGGCCGCCCGTCTGGCCGGAGACCTGGACGAGCTCGCCCGGCTGCGCTCCCTGTTACGCTCGATCATGGCCGCAGCGCCGCTCACCGACGGCCCCCGCTTCACCCGCCACCTGGAAGCCGCTTACCGCGAGGCCTGGCGCACCTGGTCCGCCCGGAAAGGCCAGGGTGCAGAGATACCTGCACGCCAGCCGGCCGAGCCGACAGGTGCCGAGGCCTGGGTGGCCCGAGGCACTGAGCTTCTTACCGCGGGAGATCTCGACGGGGCACTTTCCGGGTACCTGGCGGCGTTAGGCGAGGACCCGGGATGCGGCCCGGCGCTCGGCGGCGTCGAGGCCACCCTGGCGCGGCAGACTGCCGAGGACCTGGCGGCGGCCTGCCGGCATGACGCCGCCCGGCTCGGGTTCGAGATGGCGACCAGTGCCGCTGGCCGTATCGGCGACGCCACCCTGGAAAAGACCGCAACGGCACTCCTGGCGCGCGGCCTGATCACCCCCGCGGAACTCGTCTGTCGCTACCTCGAGGATCGCGGCTACCGCAGCGCGCTGGTGAGCCGCACGCTGGGCGAGGTCGCGCTGGCCATCGGCGAGCCCCGATGCGCCGCAAAACAGCTGCGCGAGGCGGTGCGCCTGGGGGGTGGGGGGTACGACCGCATCCTCCTGGTGAAGGCGGAGCAGGCCGCCCTGATGCCCGGGGACCCTCCCAAAGAACGTTACCTCCTGGTCAAGGCCTGGGGCTACGGCTTCTGGTCCGACGTGAACCACGTGCTGGGGCAGTGCCTCTGCGCCGAGATCACCTCGCGCACCCCGGTGGTGCACTGGGGCGACAATAGCCTGTTCGGCGACGACCCCGGCGGGAACGCCTTCGAGAACTTCTTCGAGCCGGTCGGCGGGGTAACCCTCGAGGAGCTCGCCGGCCGCTGCCGCAGTTTCTATCCCCCCAAGTGGCGCGCCGACAACCTGGCCCTAAGCCGCCTCGACCAGGCTACCGGCCCCTGGTCCCGCTGCTCAACCCTGCACGCGCTCACGCGCCGCGAGGACTTGGTGGTGAGCGACTTTCACTACGCGGTTCACGACCTGGTCCCCTGGATTCCCCCGGAGCACCCGCTCTACGGGCTCAGCACTGACGCGGTCTACCGGCACCTGGTGACCCGCTACCTCAAGGTGCGCCCGGAGATCCTCCAGCGGGTCGAGGCCTTCGCCCGGGAGCTGCTTGCCGGCCATCGGCACCTGGCCCTGCACGTGCGCGGCGGCGACAAGGGGGGGGAGGACGCCAACCTTGCCCTGGTGAACAGTCTCTACCCCCGGGAAATCGAGCGCTACCTGGACCGGCACCCGGAGGCCCGGCTCTTTTTGAGCACCGACGACCGCAGCATCCTCTCCGAATACCGGGAGCGCTACGGCGAGCGGCTGGTCACTACCGCCGCAACCCGCACCGGCAACGGCCAGGGGGTGCACTACCAAACGCAGGCCAGCCGGCGCCTCCTGGGCGAGGAGGTGCTCATGGACGCGCTCTTGGCCGCCCGCTGCGACGCCTTCGTCGGCAACGGGCTCTCCAACGTCTCGGTGGCCGTGGCCCAGCTCAAGCAGTGGCCCGCCGAAAGCTGCCGGCTTTTGGGCGCACGCCTGGACCGGCTCCGCAACTTCACCCTCTACAGGAGCTAGCGTGAGCGCCATCGAAACGGTCGGGGCAGAGCCCCTGCTGAAATTTGCCGAGCTCCTGCTGAAGAAGGGGATGCTGGAGGAGGCGGAGTGCCAGCTCGAGGAGGCGCTGCGCCAGGATGCCGGTAACGCCCGGTGCCACTACCTGCTCGCCGTGGTCCGCATGGCGGTGGGGAACCCGGCAGCGGCGCTCCCCGCATTCCGAGCGGCACAAGGGTTGAGCCCGGACGACGTCAAGATTTTGAACGATTGCGGCGTGGCGCTGCAGCAGCTGGGACGCCCGGAGGAAGCGGCCGCCTCGTACCGCGAGGCGCTGCGGCTGGCGCCGGACTACCCGGATGCGACCGTCAACCTCGCGCTGCTCTACAAGGATCAGGGGAGACTGGTGGCGGCCGAGCGGGTACTCCGCGAGGCGCTCCCCCACCAGCCCGACTCGCTCAGGGTGCGCTACAACCTCGCCAACTTCCTGCACCAGCAGGGACGCAGCGTGGAGGCGGTACAGGGGTACCGCGAGGTACTGCGCCTCGCCCCGGAACATCTGGGCGCCCTGCAGAACCTGCTGTTCGCCCTGCACTACTCCCCCAGCTTCAGCGACTACCAGATCTATCAGGAGCACCTGAGAGCTTCCAGAAACCCCGCCCTGCGCGGAGCCCCGGTGCCCGCCTCCCCCCTCCGACAGCGGGGAGGGCGCATCCGGCTGGGGTACCTCTCCCCCGACTTCCGGGGGCACTCGGTGGCGAGCTTCATCGAGCCGGTGCTGGCCCACCACGACCGCGAGCGTTTCGAGATTTTCTGCTACGCGAACCTGGGAAACCCCGACGAGAGCACCGGGAGGATCAAGGGGCTTGCCGAGCACTGGCGCGACCTCTACCAGCTAAGCGACGAGAAGGCTGCCGCGCTCATCACCCAGGACCGCCTCGATATCCTCGTCGACCTGGCGGGGCACACCGCAGGGAACCGGCTCCCGCTCTTTGCCGGCCGGCTGGCCCCGCTCCAGGGGACCTGGCTCGGCTACCCTGACACCACCGGGATGCCCGCGCAGGATTTCCGCATCAGTGACCCGCTCGTCGACCCGCCGGGACAAAGCGACCTCTTGCACAGCGAGCGGCTGGTGCGCCTGCCGCGCTGCTTCTGCTGCTACCTCCCCCCGGCCTGCGCGCCGGCGCTGGCGGAGCTCCCGGCGCTGCGCAGCGGCCGGGTCACCTTCGGTTCGTTCAACAACCTGGCCAAGGTGACCCCCGAGGTCATCGCGGTGTGGGGGCGCATCCTGACCGCACTGCCCGCTGCGCGCCTGATGCTCAAGTGCAGCCCGCTTGCCGACCCCGAGGTGTGCGAGCGGCTGCGCGCAGCCTTCGCCGAGCTGGGGATCGCCCCGGAGCGGCTGGAACTCAGGCCGGGCGACCCGGCACCGGCGCAGCACCTGGCACGCTACGGCGAGGTCGATATCGCGCTCGACACCTTCCCGTACAACGGCACGACCACCACCTGCGAGGCGTTGTGGATGGGGGTCCCGGTAGTCACCCTGGCCGGTACCCGCCACGCCGCGCGTACCGGCGTGACCCTGCTTGCCGGCTGCGGACTCGAGGAACTGATCGCCCGGACTCCCGAAGCGTATGTTGAGCTGGCCTACCGACTGGCCGGAGATCTGGACCGTCTGCAGCGGCTGCGTAAGGGGCTTAGGGCGCGGTTGGCCGGTTCTGTGCTCTGCGATGCCGCAGGGGTCACCCGCGAGGTGGAGGCAGCCTTCGAGGTGGAGCTCGCCAGACAAACAGGCGTACCACGCTCAGGCACCGTGTAAAAAACCTGCAGGGCCTGGCGTTCACTGACATGATCGAAAGAAACGGCGCGCAGTCGCGACAGCCGGAAGTGGGGTGCAGGGGCGCCCCTCGCTTGGACAGAAAGGGCTCGGGAAGGTCTGGCGGGCGGTAAAAAAGTGATAGGTGGGCAGCTTGTCGCACCCGTGACATGGGGCGGGTACCTGGCGCACCGTGAGGGGGGCTTTAAAGACAAAGAGGACCCTGCTTCCCTTTGGGGAAGCGGATCCTCCGTCGTCTGCCTGTGAGGTTTGGGAAAGTGCTGCAGCCGGAGCCTAGGCGGCGTGAGTTTCCGGAGCGGTCCTGAGGCCGGCAGCGATGTTGAAGTTGATGTCAATCGCGATGGAGAGCTTGTCCGGGTCGGGGTACGCCATCACCTCGAAGAAGCGTTTGTCCAGGAAGAGACTCAGGTTGAGGATATCCTCGCGCAGCTTCTTGGGCATCGGGTTGCCCGGCTCGGAAAGCTCCGCCTGAAAGAAACTCCAGACCTTCTGGTTGAACTTGATGGCGTCCAAAAGTTTCGCCTCCCGATCGGGAGCGTCCCAGTTGTCCTGGCAGGCCTTCAGCATGAGTCCTGCCTTGGTAAGCACCGAGGCTTCCAGCTCGCGCCCCGACATGCTCTCCTTCTGAATGCCAACATACTCTCTGATCGCGTTGTTAGTTTGCATTTTTCAGTAGCTCCTCTTCGTAATCGATGAGATTCCGTGCCATTTTCAGGGCCTGGTAGTAGTTCTCAGCAAGGACGCGTTCGCTGATCTTTTCGATGTAGCTCGCCGTGCTGGGCGCAGCCTTGAGCACCTCCCCCGCCAGCTCCGAGAAGGCCAGCCGGTACTGAGGCACGTTGGACTCGTCTATGTACATGAGCTGTATCGTGAAATAGACGCGCTTGCACGGGGTGTCGGCGTCCTTCTCCCCCAGGATGTCCTTCTCACGCAGGATCGGGGTGGTGTTCTCGATGTAGAGCACCGTTCCCTTGCCGCCGTTTCTCACCACGGCACCACCCACGATCAGCCGCTCGTTGCTCTTCAAGGATATTTTCAGGGCCATGTCGTTAGCTCAATCCTTTGAGGAATTGGGGACTGGCGGAGGCCATCCCCTGAGCTAACGAAGATGCAAATTGCCGGCCAACTTCCAGGCTTTTTTCCGAGGCACCACGTTCCGAGAGAGGAATCTCGGAAACGCCTGTTTCCGCGGAGTTAGCCCGAGAAAAGATCGCGCTGAAGCGGCCGCTTTGCACAAGATCGCTGGTACCGGCGGCCAAATCGGCCCGCGTACTGTCGAGCGCAGCCCCGGCCGCGTCAAGTTTGGTCAGGTGGTCAGCAATTTGACTGTCGGTAGCGTCCATGGGGAGCGGCTCTGGCAAGGACTGGCCCTTGGGGGCCTGGCCCGCCTCTGCCCTGCGGGCAGCAAGCACCTCCGGTGGAGGCGGCGTGGTGAGCTGGTCGATCTCCTTGCGCAGGCCGGCGTACTCCTTGAGCAGGGCGACCCGGGCTTTGTCTTCCGGGGCGAAGGGAGGAAAGTTTTTGACGATGGCTTCGAGCGGCGCCTTCAGGCTGTCAACCTTTTGACTGACGACGTGCAGCGAGCGGTCCGTGCGCCGGATGGCCTGCGCGGTGTCGTTGCTGTGCTCGTTGCGAACTTGCAGTTCCTGGTAGGCGCGTTCGCGATTGCCGGATAAAACAACGACATCGTCCTGAGCCTGAGTGCTCCGAACGATGTCTGGGGAAGGCGCGGCACTGGCTGGCGAGACCGTGGCGTCGAGGTGGTTTTGCTGCGCGACTGGCGGCGAGAAGACTGCTGCCGCGTCTTTTGCTACCGGTGTGATGGTCATGATGTGCCCCCGGCCTTAGAGGGAAAGAGTTTCGGGCGGCGCCGGATGGCGCCGCCCGAAACCGGGAATACCCGATTAGAACAGCTTCAGGACCGCCTGGGCTGCCTGAGACGACATCGAAAGCGAGGTCGTGCTCAAGGACTGGCGAGTCTGCAACATCAGCATGTTGGCGCCTTCCTGGTTCATATCCGCCAAGGTCAGGTTGTCCGCACCGGTCTGCAGGGTGTTGATCATGTTGTCGGTGAAGTTCTGACGCGTGGTGATGATGTTCAGGTTCGCTGCCAGGGTCTGGGTGCTGGTACGCAGCGAGGTGATCGCCGAGTCCATCTTGGCTGCGTCGCTCGTGATGGACGAGGTCGCCTGCCAGTTGCCCGAGGTGGCCGAGAGGCTCAGGCCCGAGGAGTTACCCAGGAAGCCGATCACGTTCAGCGAGGACGAGGCGTTCTCGTTGAAGTTGACCGTCAGGGTGTTGTTGGAGCTCAAGAGGTTCAACCCCTTGTAGCTGGCGTCGGAAGACATCTGGTCGATCTGGGTGCGGATGGTATCGTACTGGGCGGCGAGTTTCGACTGGACGGTGGTGTCGGAGGTCGAGAGGGCCGACTGCGAGATACCTTTTGCTGCCTGGATCAGACCGGTGATGGCGG
>NZ_BLXZ01000003.1:0-745000 GCF_014193675.1 Geomonas limicola | reverse complement strand
AAACCTTGTCACCGAAAACCCAAGGTTTCCTACGTAAAGGTAATCTGCGTAGGGTTAGTCGGTCCCTAAGGCGAGGCCGAAAGGCGTAGTTGATGGGAAACAGGTTAATATTCCTGTACCACCTGTTGTTGCGATGGGGGGACGGAGAAAGGTAGACGATCCAGGCGCTGGTTGTCCTGGTTTAAGGCCGTAGGCGTGGGAAGGAGGCAAATCCCTTTCCCTTTAACGCTGAGAGCTGATGACGAGGGGGTATCCCCGTAAAGTCGTTGATCCTATGCTTCCAAGAAAAGCCTCTAAGCTTCAGACAGCAGGTGACCGTACCGTAAACCGACTCAGGTGGGTGAGGATAAATGTCCTAAGGTGCTTGAGAGAACACTGGTTAAGGAACTCGGCAAAATGATACCGTAACTTCGGGAGAAGGTATGCCCTTTTAGGTGATGAGACTTGCTCTCTGAGCTAAAAAGGGTCGCAGAGAAATGGCGGTAGCGACTGTTTACTAAAAACATAGGACTCTGCAAAGTCGCAAGACGACGTATAGGGTCTGACGCCTGCCCGGTGCCGGAAGGTTAAGGGGATTTGTTAGCCGCAAGGTGAAGCTTTGAACCGAAGCCCCGGTAAACGGCGGCCGTAACTATAACGGTCCTAAGGTAGCGAAATTCCTTGTCGGGTAAGTTCCGACCTGCACGAATGGCGTAACGATTTCCGCGCTGTCTCAACCAGTGGCTCAGCGAAATTGAATTCTCGGTGAAGATGCCGAGTACCCGCGGTAAGACGGAAAGACCCCGTGCACCTTTACTACAGCTTGACAGTGACATTCGAATAAGTTTGTGTAGGATAGGTGGGAGGCTTTGAAGCTGGGACGCCAGTCTCGGTGGAGCCAACCTTGAAATACCACCCTGGTTTGTTTGGATGTCTAACCCAGGTCCGTCATCCGGATCGGGGACACTGTCTGGTGGGTAGTTTGACTGGGGCGGTCGCCTCCCAAAGAGTAACGGAGGCGCGCGAAGGTTCCCTCAGGCTGATTGGAAACCAGCCGTAGAGTGTAAAGGCATAAGGGAGCTTGACTGCGAGACCAACAAGTCGAGCAGGTACGAAAGTAGGTCTTAGTGATCCGGCGGTTCTGTATGGAAGGGCCGTCGCTCAACGGATAAAAGGTACGCCGGGGATAACAGGCTGATCTCCCCCAAGAGTTCACATCGACGGGGAGGTTTGGCACCTCGATGTCGGCTCATCGCATCCTGGGGCTGAAGTAGGTCCCAAGGGTTTGGCTGTTCGCCAATTAAAGCGGTACGCGAGCTGGGTTTAAAACGTCGTGAGACAGTTTGGTCCCTATCTACCGTGGGCGTAGGATACTTGAGAAGAGTTGACCTTAGTACGAGAGGACCGGGTTGAACGTACCTCTGGTGTTCCAGTTGTTCCGCCAGGAGCAGTCGCTGGGTAGCTATGTACGGAAAGGATAACCGCTGAAAGCATCTAAGCGGGAAGCCTCCTTCAAGATTAGGTATCCCCGGGAGCAATCCCCTAAAGGCCCGTTGTAGACCACAACGTTGATAGGCTGGGTGTGTAAGCGCAGCAATGCGTTCAGCTTACCAGTACTAATCGGCCGTGAGGCTTGACCATAAAAATTATTTTAGAGGGGGGTGGACCTCCACCCCCCGATTATCGAAGCTGTCAGCATACAAAAACCCTACAGTGAAACGAAAACTATGCGATTGTGAGAAACGATACGCGAGGAAGCGTCACAGCTTCCAAGCCAAGAGTTTCTCTGTGGCAATGCCGAGAGGGTCACACCTGTTCCCATCCCGAACACAGAAGTTAAGCCTCTCTGGGCCGATGGTACTGCATGGGAAGCTATGTGGGAGAGTAGGTCGCCGCAGGGAATTTAATTGAAAAGCCCCGCTGAGAAATCAGCGGGGCTTTTCGTATTTCAGATCCAAGGAAGAGCCGGGCAGGTCTCGAACCGCATGTTACACCGTGACCGGTTCGGTTTTCTTGTAGAAGAGAAAACGGTAGGATCTTCGTTTACCCAGTTCTGAATAGCCAAAAAGGCGATGGGTCCAGAGTGCCGGAAGGTTGTCCTTCTCGTAGAAACCGTAGACTCGGTCATGCCCGCTTTTTCTCAGGTGGTTTAACGCGTTGGCCAGTAAATAGTTTGTGGTTACTTTGCCACGCGAATCTGGAATCACATACATGTCGAACATGTATGCTTCCCGATCGTCCTGGCAATTGATGCCGAGCCACGGAAGGTCTGGATGTAACGGGTTCTTTTTAGTCTGTTTCGGGGTCGCGCACCAGATGTCCCCTATTATTTCGCCATCGCAAGCTACTGCATAGGCATAATACCCCGCCTTGTTGTTGACACTCAACTTTAGGCGCCGGCTTGGAGTCTTCATCATCCTTTCAGCAAGTCCCAGGTTTCTTTGATCGACCACCAGAAATTCGAGGCCGTTCGTCTCTTCGGACTTTATCTTTTTGATGTCTGACAGATCATTGTAGACAGGTATCACAATGTTGTCGTTGAAGAGGCATTTCCCAACGGTTTTTTTGACTGCCTCAGTCAGCGATTTTTGCCTGGCCTCTTCAAGGAACTGATGGAATCTGATCCGCAGCATACTGAACATTGGTCTTCTCCTCAAAAATCAGAGATCTTGGATTGATACTTGCGTATTTGATGAAGTCATCTTCGATCCGCCTGCCTTTGACCCTTAGCGCATGCAGGGTAAGGATCACCGATTCCCACTGCGGTGCATAGAGCGCATCAGAGCCAAAGAGGATTCGGTTGGCCGGTAGGTGCTCGATCACCACTTTCAGCGGTTCAAAGGTGAGCCCAGAAATGTCGACAAAAAGGTTGTCATGGGTACTGAGCATGTTTTTCAGCAGGGGCAACCCCTCGGTGAGGATATCGCTCATCGTACAACGGTGAAATCCGGCATGGGCTATGATCACTGGCGTTCCAGAACAGGAGAAATTAATCCTTTTCAAGTTCTCCAGCGCGGCGCAGTTGGTTCGCTTTCCTCCCCAATAGGGATTGTTCCGGCCGCTGTGGATAATGAGGGGGAGACGGCATTGGCCGCAGGCCCTGACCAGTTCGGCCAGCCATTGTTTCCGGGCCATCCTGCTTAAGTCGATTCCCGTGACCACGGGATGGCACTTAATCGCCTTGATGTTAAATCTTACCTGTTGGCTCAGAATGTAATCTCGCAGCCCGTCGGTCGGAACCGAACCTGGGACGCTGCCCGCAATGGCAAAACGTCTCTGATCTGAATAGTACTCGGTCACCCAGCGTAGGCGGTTTTCAAACTGAGTCGCGCTGCTCGACTCTGAGGCTACCGGCAATAGGAGTACCTTGTCGATCCCGCCAAGCTCCATCTGGTCTGAAAATACTTTCTCCCCTACAAATGAATAGACCTTTTTTAACAGCATGACTGAGATATCTTGCAGCCGGATTGATTTGCTGTCGTTGCCGAGGTCCGTAAGCTCCGGAAATCGAAAATGATAGATCGAGGGGGTGCTGTAACCTTTTCCATCGAGGCTCAGCACTCCTGGCGCAGACGCCGAATCCTGGTAGGTAAACCGATCGAAGAGGACTTCATACGGGTGCACGTGGACATCGTAGAGGCGGTGGTGCTGCTTTATGCCCGCGAGAATCCCGAGATAGGCCGCGCAGGTTTCCGGGGGCAGCGTTTTCACAGGATTTCACCCTTGCCGGCAACCTGTACGGCATTTTGATAGAGCTGGCGCAACGCACCGCGGTCCGTTTTGCCGCGATCATTGAGTGGCATTTCGGCCAGCGGGATGATCCGTTTGGGGAGCATGTACGAGGGGACTGCCCGGCCCAACTCCTCCATAACGGAGTCCGGGTCAAGGAGGTTGGGACCGGCCATGAAGGCCACCAGTTCGGGGACCTCGCTTTGGGTCGTGTCGCAGAGGACCACTGCGGCCTGGTGGATGCTGTCCTGGGTCAGCATGGCCTGTTCGATCTCGTACAGCTCGATCCGGTACCCCATGAATTTGACCTGGAAGTCCTTCCTCCCCAGGTACTCGAGCCAGCCGTCGTGCCTCAGCCTTGCCAAGTCCCCCGTGCGGTAGATCCGGTCGTTCTGGGTACAACCGAGGGGATTTCTGACGAATGCGCGTGCGGTTTTCTCCTCGTCGCCCCAATACCCCATGCTGAGGCCTGAACCGCGTATGCAGAGTTCTCCGGCTTCCCCGATGTCTGCCAGTGAGTTATCCTCGGTCAGAATGAAAATCTCGGTATTGGCGCAGGGCTTCCCGATAGGGATCGGTTCGCTGGGAGAACCCGGTAGTTGCTCGACAGAGTAGCAGGAGGAAATTCCGGTTGCTTCGGTTGGGCCGTAGACGTTGTAGAAGCGCTTGTTCGGGTAGTGCTGCATCCAGTTGATCAGGTGCTTGGTGGCCAGAACCTCGCCGCCAAAGAGTACCTTCTGCAGGGACGGTATGCGGTCCTTGCGCAACGAGTTGGTACTGGACAGGTACATGAGTAGCGACGAGACACCTTTCCAGACGGTTACCCTTTCCTCCTCGATCAGATCGAACAGTTTGTGGGGGAACAGCAATAACCGCTCTGGTGCGATGCAGAGGGTTGCTCCCGCTTTGAGTGTCGCAAAGATGTCGAACGTCGACATGTCGAAGTGGAAGGGTGCAGTCCCTAGAACACGATCTGTGCTGGTGATGGCAAAATATTCGACCGCCCAGTCGATGTAGTTGAGGATGTTGAGGTGGGAGATGGCGACGCCCTTGGGACTTCCCGTGGATCCTGAGGTGTAGAGGATGTAGGCGGCGTCGGCATCGATGTTCCGGTATGCCGGCGCGGGGACCGCATCGAGTGGCATGTCCTCGAGGAGGGTGCGCGGTAGGTCGCCGGAGCTCTGGCTGGAGACCCCGCAGACCACCAGATGTCGGACCGAACCCATGTGCGCCTTAACCCCGTCCAGTACCGGCAGGGCTGCGTCGTCGCAGATTATGGCGCTGGGACGGCAGTCGCGGATGACCTTTAGAATGCGCTCGATGGGGGCTTTCGAGTCCAGCGGCACGTAGATGGCGTCCGCCTTGAGGATGCCGAGGATCGCCATTACGACCTGTGCCGAGCGTTTCATGCAGATTGCCACCCGGTCCTGCCTGCGCACCCCGTGCGATACCAGGCAGTGGGCGATCCTGTTGGCATCGCGGTACAACTGCCCGTAGGTCATGGAACGCTGATCATCGACGACGGCAACCTGGTCCGGGTTGGCCCGCCACGCCTCATCCAAGTAGGTCTGTACGAGATACCTGCCCATTTAGATCCCCAGCATACGTGCTATGATGTTGCGCTGCATCTCGGAGGTGCCCGAGTAGATGGTGGCCGCCACACTGTCTCTTAAATCCCGTTCCAGGTCGCACTCTTGCATATAGCCGTAACCGCCATGCACCTGGATGGCATCGAGGCAGGCGCTCTTCAGGCTCTCGCTGACAAACAGCTTGCCCAGCGATGCCTCGAGAGTCGCCCGCTTCCCCTGATCCTTGAGCCAGGCCATCTTGTAGAGTATCAGCCTGCCGAGTTCGAGGTTAAGCTTCATGGTGCCGATCTTGTTAGAGACGGACTGGTTCTTGCCGATCTCTTTGCCGAACTGCTTGCGTGTCTTCACGTAAGCGATGCTCTTTTCGAGGATGCGCTCCAACGTTCCCAGGTGCGCTGCGGTCATGAGAGCACGCTCCCACTCGATCCCCTCATTGAAGATGAACATGCCGTGCCCGCTTTTGCCGAGCTGCAACTCCTCGGTTACGCAGACCGAGTCGAAGAACATCTCGCAGTTCTGCAGGGTACGCAGCCCCATCTTCTGCAGCGGCTTTCCCATGCTGTAACCCGGTGCAGATTTTTCCACCAAGAAACAGGAGATTTCACCGAAGGCGGATTTACCTGAACCGCACCTGGCGAAGACGATGATGAGATCCGCGAGCGGACCGTTGGATATGAAGACCTTCCCGCCGGACAAAAGCCAGCCAACCCCGTTCCCCTCGAGGCGTGTGCGCATGGAGAGAACATCGGAGCCGGCATCCGGCTCGGTGATGGACTGGGCGGCGATCAGTTCCCCGGAAGAGAGTCTGGCGAGGTACTTGTCCTTTTGGGGCGCCGAGCCATACAGGTTGAGCAGCACGATGCAGCACAACTGGGTGACAATGGCGTGGACCAGGCCGCTGTCCTCGCATCCGTAGCTAAGGGCCTCGAGCGAATGTACCGTGGTTACCAGGTCCTCGCCCAGACCGCCGTACGCCTCGGGAGTCAGCAGGGAGATCATGCCCATCTCGGCACACTTGCGCCAGTTTTCCAGGGGGAAGACCCCTGCCTGGTCGTTTTCGCGTACCTGGTCGTTCAGTTCACGCCGTGCAAAGTCAACGATGCTCTCGCGCTGGAGTAGTTGGGTGTCGGTAAAAGAGAAGTCCATGTTCAGGCCCCTTGTGTGGCTCGCTTTCTCTCGATGAGCGAATTTATGGACATGATGGAGGTGAAGTTCTCCAAAGTGAGGTCCTCGTCGGAGATCTTCACGGCGTAGTTGTTCTCCAGGAAAAGAATCAGTTTCATAATCCCCAGCGAGTCGAGGATCTCTGTCTCAATAAGGTCGTCGGTTGCTCCGAGCTTTCCAGTGAACTTCCCCCTCGCCAGGTCGGTTTTGATGAACTCGATGAGCTTGGCGTCATCTTGCATGATGATTCTCCTGTACTGAGCGTGGTGATCTGCCGATAACGATAGAACCAGCCTGCCTCGAACCACTCGTTCGTGGTGCTACGTCGTATTGGTGAAGCCAGAGGGAGGCGGCCGTTAAGCGCGGCTGTCTGTGACGTGAAAGATTAAGAAATTATAACCAGGACCGATTGTAGCGTGAAAAGAGGAGAAGTCAAAGGGCCGGGTGCCAAAGGCATAGCGGACCGTTGACGGAGTATCGAAGGGCGAGATTGAGCGGGGTTGGGGGGCTGAGGCATCGGCTGAGTTTGGAACAGTCAGGAGCGGCTCACGCCGCTTCTGTTTAGTAGAGAAAAAAATTGATCTTTCAGGGGAAGGCGCTATAGTGTACCTTCACAGCGTTACCAGGTTGTTAGCCTTAAGCCAGTTAACAGCCCCTGCGTCAGCAGCATCCCCCGATTGATCCATCCAAGGAATTCCGGCCCACATGACCCAAGCCAGAATACTGATTATCGCGAAAGATCCCGAAGCAGGGCACGCCTACGCAGAAGCGCTGCGTGAGATACATGTCGACTATGATATCGCCGGTTCGTTCACTGAAATGGCGGAACTCGCCACCGATAACTCCTATAACGGTCTGCTGGTCGACATACTGACCCTGGTACGCAGCTCTAAAGAGGAAAAGGTCGTCGCCTACGAGTGTTTCAACTTGTACCCGGTCCTCAGGGTGAAGTGGGAGAACAAGAAAAAGAAGATCAACCTGAGCCCCCTGGAGCAGGCCTTCTCACCTGACACCGCCTCGGCACTGAAGTTCTTCGTCCAGAGCCGGTGCATTCCGTTCCCCGCCAGGCCCTTGCGGCGGTACAACCGAAAGAACTACAATCTTAACGTGCTGCTTTCCCCGGACGGCCGCTTCGCCGACGAGAACACCCTCAAGACCTTCACCCTGAACATTTCCCTGGGGGGCGCATTTCTGCACAGCACCCACGATTTCGCCCAAGGTGAGACAGTCTGGCTGCGCTTTGTCGAATACCCGGATCATGAGCCGATCCGAGCCTCGGTGCGCTGGTACTTGGAGTGGGGGCAGTCGCGTTCGATTCCTGGTTTGGGAGTGAGGTTCGAGGGGCTCAGCGAAGCGCAGGAGCACCTGGTGAAACTCATTGCAAACGGCTAGCGTTTCGTTGCACATTCGTTTTTGAAGCGGTGCAGCAGAATTGACAGCAGCTACAACGACAAGGTCGGCCCGCGGGGGCCGGCTTTTTTTGTGGGGAAACTATGTGTCTCATTTTGATGGCCTACCGGCAGCACCCTCGTTACCCCTTGATCATTGCGGCAAATCGCGACGAGTTCTACGAGCGTCCCACCCGGCAGGCAGGGTTTTGGGAGGAATCCCCCGACTTGCTGGCCGGGCGCGACCTCTTGCGTGGTGGGACCTGGCTCGGTGTGAACCGTGACGGGCGCATTGCTGCCCTCACCAACTACCGGGAACCGCACCAGCCGGACCCGACGGCCCCCTCCCGGGGCGATCTGGTCAGCGACTTCCTCAACGGCACACCGGATCCCCAGGCATACCTGGAGCGGCTCAGAAGGGAGGGGGGGAGCTACCACGGGTTCAACCTGATCTTCGGCACCCCCGATGCCCTGAGCTGCTACTCGAACCGAAGCGGAGAGGTGGTCCGGGTCGAGCCGGGATTCCACGGCCTGAGTAACCGGCTCTGGGACACGCCGTGGCCCAAGGTCGTGCGGGGCAAGAGCGCACTGCGGGGCCTGTTGCAGCAGGAGAACGTGGCTCCAGAGGCACTTCTGGACCTGCTGCACGACCGGACGCCGGCTCCGGACGAGGACCTGCCCGAGACCGGTGTCGGCCTGGAATGGGAACGCCTGCTGGCGCCGATGTTCATTGCCAGCGAGCGTTACGGTACACGCTCCTCGACCGCAATCCTCGTCGATTACAAGGGGACGCTTACCTTTGCGGAGCGGCGTTACGAGGGGGGTGACGCCGACGAGGTGGAGTTCACCTTCGAACTGAGCTGACCCTTGGTCTCAAGGTACGCAAAGACAAAGACGCCCGCCGGAGGTTCCGACGGGCGTCTTTATTGGTGGCCTCCTGAGAGACTTCGCCTGTTACTGGTACTGGATGTAGAGCGGTTTCGGGTTGAGCTTCAGCACGTCCGCAGGGGTGAGCAGCGGATCCCCCTTCTTGGTGTCGTTGTGGTAGAACAGCTTGAACCCGGTGTATTCGACCGGCTCGGACACGACGTAGTCTTTGTACGAATCGCGCTTGAGCCAGGGGGCGCCCCAGCCGTCCATGTTCATGACGATCTGCACCTCGGGGCGCAGCACGATGTTTTTGGAGTTGGTCACGCCGTTACGGGTGAAGCGGTGCACGATGAAGACCTTCGGCGGGAGGTTGTACTTCTTCACCAGGTCCCGGAGATATCCCGAGGCGTAGTTGATGTCGGTGGCGTCATAGGTGCCGATCTTGGTCCCGGGGCGTTTCTTGCTCGAGATCAGGTTGAACTCGGGGTCGATGCCGAGATGCACATCGGGGTTTTTCAGGAGCCACTCGAAGCGCGGCAGCAGCGCCCGGATGTTGTCGTGGCCGGTCTGGATGTCGATGAACAGGATGGCACCGGACTCCTTGGCCCAGCCGTAAACCTTGTTGATGACCTCGTCGGGCATCACCATCCGGTAGAGGCCTGCCTTCCCCGGTTCGCCCTGGGCGACCACGGCGATAAGGTGCAACGCCGGTTGTACCGGGTGGGACGGATCGGCCTTCTGCCAATTGGCCACTTCACGTTTGAGTTTTTGCAGCATCTCGTCCTTGGGGAACTCACCCAGGGCGCCCATCCGCTTGGAGAGGGGGTTCCCGTAGTAGGCCACGATCCTTTTCTGGGGGAGGATGGAGCCAGGCAGCGTGGCAGGAGCCTTCACCGGCCACCCCTTGCGCGCTGCGAAGTCCGGGTCCTCGCCCGCGAGGTACTTCCTGGCGGGGGCCGCCTGCGCTGCGCCACCCTTGGCCCCATTCTTCTTGGATTTTTTCCCGGCGCTACTTGCCTGGTTGAAGGTTGCTGCAGCAGCAGGGGCTGCAGGAGCGGTCGCTGTTGCGGGAACGTTCGGTGCGGTTGCGGGGGGCGCTGCCTGCTGCCCGGGAGCCGGAGCCGGCACGGAGCCCGCGGGAGCCTGCCCTGCCAGTGACTGGGGAGCCTGTTGGGCGCTGCTGGAAATGGGCTGTTTCAGGGTCTCTGCCGAAGCGGGTTTGGCTGTCGGCTTGGCGTCTTTACACCCGGAGAGGGCGAGCGGCATGGCAAGCAGTGAGCAGAGCAGGAGGGCCAGGGCCCTGGGGGTAGTGTGCAGATACTTCACGTAGACTCCTTAAGTAAAGGGATGACCAAGGACGTCAGCGCAGCACGCGCCGCTTGACTGCAGAACTGCCGCGGGGCTGTCTGGTTTATGACCTTGGCCATCTTCTGATGTTTGACGACTGGTAAGGTTTGTTGCGAACAACCGGGTCAGCCAGGGAGGAGCGCCCGTGAGCGCCGCCGATGAGGTGCGGGCTGCCATTTTTGCACCGGTTCACCCGCTAAAGGTTCAGGCTTTCGGTACTTTAACCTTTTTGCCGGTGTGCTGTCAACAAAAGAGGGGGATCTTTTTTACCCGTCCGAGGGCTCACGGTGCGCCAGCGGTGCGCCTCACCGCAAAAGCTGAATATTGGGTCAGTGTAATTAGCTGGGGTTATGTTTCCGGCTCTCGTTGTGGTGGTTCTCTGACGAGGGGTGCGAACCTTTGGAAATTATCAAAGCATTGTTCCTACTTGCACAATAATGACCATTGACTGGATCTTGTTTCGGATGGTATGCTCACGCCTCGGCTGACTCTATGGAATGCTGTATAGTAGCGCTGGCAGGAAAAATTTAATTGAATTCAGGAGGTGTCTGGTGAGTAAGAGATTGAGCATGGTGTTGAGCTTCCTCGCGGTTTCCCTGATGTGTGCTGCAACTGTTTTTGCGGCCGCTCCCCAGGGCAAGGTGGTGATCGGTATTTCCAAGATCGTTTCGCACCCGGCTCTGGACGCGGTGGTGAAAGGTGTGCAGGATGAGCTGGCAGCCGCCAAGGTCAACGCGACCTTCGACGTCCAGAACGCCAACGGCGATATGAACGCCGCCGCCTCCATCGCCAACAAGTTCCAGTCCGAGAAGGTGACCCTGGCCGTTGGTGTTGCCACTCCGACCGCCCAGGCGCTGGTCAATACCCTGAAGAACACCCCCATCGTCTTCTCTGCGGTAACCGACCCGGTCAAGGCCGGCCTGGTGACCTCCCTGAAAAAAGGTGACAAGAACGTCACCGGTGTTTCCGACATGACCCCGGTCAAGCAGCAGATCGAGCTGTTGATGAAGATGAAGAAGATCAAGCGTCTGGGCCATATCTACACCAGCTCCGAAGAGAATGCGGTGGTGCTGGCGAATATCGTGAAGCAGGTCTGCAAGGAGATGAACATCGAGTTCGTCGAGGCCACCGTCACCAAGTCGGCCGAAGTGAAACAGGCAACCGAGTCGATCATCCGCCGCGTCGATGCGATCTACATCTCCACTGACAACACCGTGGTCTCCGCCCTGAGCGCCGTGACCGATGTTGCCACGAAGCACAAGGTCCCCGTGATGTCCGCCGATCCGAGCTCCTCGGAAACCTACGACGTCCTCGCCGCCTGGGGCTTCGACTACTACAAGATGGGCCGCGCTACCGGAAAGCTGGTCATCGAGATCCTCAAAGGGAAGAAACCCGAGCAGATCCCGACCCGCTTCATGACCAAGGCTTCCGACGTGGACCTGATGGTCAACCTGGACGTCGCCAAGAAGCTGGGGATCAAGGTTCCCGCCGGCTTGGTGAAGGACGCCAACACCGTGAAGGAAAACGGCAAGCTGACCAAGAAGCAGGCGAAGTAACTCCTGCCACTGGCGCATCGGGTACCCTGGGTATCCAGTCGCTTCCAGGTATCACCCCGGACGTACGTTAACGCCCGGCAGCCCTCTTGGGTTGCCGGGCCGTAGTTATTTTAAGACAAAAGGGTAAACGGTTTCGCTATGATAGAAGGAATTTTCGTAGAAGGTCTTATCTACGGCATTATGGTCCTCGGCGTCTTCATCTCCTTCCGTATCCTTGATTTCCCCGATCTGACGGTTGATGGCTCTTTCCCCCTGGGTGCGGCCCTCATGGTGCAGTGCCTGCTCATGGGGATGAACGGCTGGCTCGCGCTTCTGGTCGCCTTTACCGGCGGCGTGGTCGCCGGGATGATCACCGCCGTGATTCACAACCACCTGAAGGTGCCCAACCTGCTGGCCGGTATTCTCACCATGACCATGCTCTACTCGGTCAATATCCGCATCCTGGGCAACCGGGCCAACGTGCCGATCCTGAAGCACGAGACCCTGCTCACCCAGGTCACCGACAAGCTCACCGGCATCGTGCCGGACGACTACATCCTGCTGGTGTTCTTCCTCGTGGTGGCCCTGGCCGTCAAGGTGCTGCTGGACCTCTTCTTCAGGACCGACCTGGGACTTACCATGGGGGCGATGGGGAACAACGAGCAGATGGTGATCTCGCAGGGGGTCGATCCCCGCACCCTGAAGACCGTCGGCGTCGGCCTCTCCAACGGTCTGGTGGCCCTCTCCGGCGCCTTCGCCGCCCAGTACCTGGGCTTCGCCGATGTCGGTCTCGGGCAGGGGATCATCGTCTCGGGCCTGGCCTCGGTGATGATCGGCGAGTTCCTGGTGATGAAGAGCAACCGCATCGGGGTGCTTACCTTCTGCGCCCTGGCCGGCTCCATCCTGTTCTACGCCGTCATGTACCTTGGCCGCTACTACGGCTACGTGATCCACATGACCCCGAGCGACCTGAACCTGATCAAGGGGATCCTGATCATCTGCCTGTTGATCCTGACCCAGTTCACCAAGCTCAAGAAAATCGGAATTAAGGCGGTGGCTGCAAAATGATAGAACTCAAGAACGTTTCCATCGTCTTCAACCAGGGGACGGTCAACGAGAACCAGGCGCTTTCCAATATCAACCTGAAGGTTAAGGAAGGCGACTTCATCACCATCATCGGCAGCAACGGCGCGGGCAAGTCGACGCTGTTCAACACCATCGCCGGCACCTACCTCCCCAGCCGCGGCGAGATCCTGGTGAATGACCGCAACGTGACCCGCGACCCGGAGTACAAGCGCGCCCAGTACATCGGCCGCATCTTCCAGAACCCCACGCTCGGCACGGCGAGCAACATGAGTCTGGAAGACAACATGATGATCACCTACAAAAAGGGCTTCAAGTGGCTCAAGCGCAGCCTGAACAACAGGATGCGTGAGTACTTCAAGACCGAACTGGTGCAGCTGCGCATGGGGCTCGAGGACCGGATGAAGGAGAACCTGGTGATGTTCTCCGGAGGGCAGCGCCAGGCGATCACCCTTTTGATGATGGTGCTCTCGAAGCCGGCCCTGATCCTTTTGGACGAGCACACGGCCGCGCTCGACCCGAAGAACGCCGAGATCATCCTGGAGCTCACCAACAAGTTCATCAAGGAGCAGAAGCTGACCTCCATGATGATCACCCACAACATGAGTCACGCCATCGAGTTCGGCAACCGCCTGCTCATGATGGACAAGGGCGAGATCATCTTCGATATCGAGGGCGAGGCCAAAAAGGCGCTTACCGTGGAGAAGCTGATCCAGAAGTTCCACGAACTGCGCCACAAGAGTTTCGAGAACGACCGTACCCTGTTGTCGGAGGAGTAGGGTCTCGTGTCGGCCGACGCTTCGCGAGCCGACCTGAACGAGCATAAGACGTGGAAAAGGGCGAGCCTTAGGTTCGCCCTTTTCTTTTGCCGACTCTTCCGGCACGACGTTGCGCTCCGGTTCGATGGCCCCATATGTAATTTCCGGCAGTTCAAATGCCGGTGGCCGAACTCCATAAACAGTTGACAGTTGGGGCAGGGGCGTTGTATGAGGAATAACTTTTTTGTGAATACGGCAGTGCAAGGACTGGGGAAACATGATCAAGATCGACTTTGAAAAGATGGGCGGATTGATCCCGGCGGTTATCCAGGACGCCGAGAGTGGCGAAGTACTGATGGTGGCATTCATGGACGAGAAGACCCTGAACCTCACCCTGGAGTCCGGCAAGACCTGGTTCTTCAGCCGTACCAGAAACAAGTACTGGATGAAGGGCGAAGAGTCCGGCAACACCCAGGACGTGGTCGAGGTGCTCACCGACTGCGACGCGGACACCGTGGTCATCAAGGTGAAGCAGAACGGCCCCGCCGCCTGCCACACCGGCAACCGGAGCTGCTTCTACGTGAAGTACGAAAACGGCACCTGGGTCGAGCACTCCAACCCGCTCTTCGATCCCGCGCAGGTCTACAAAAAATAATCCCGATTAGCCACGGAGGCACGGAGGTCACGGAGAGAACAAAGCGGGCAACCGCGAGCTGATGCCGCCTTGCGGTTTTCCTCTCTCGACGGTTTTTTCCGGGTGCTCCGTGTCTCTGTGGCATTCGATTTTAGGAGTTTCTATGGAAAACGTACTGAAACTGGGTATCCCGAAAGGAAGTCTGGAAACAGCAACCGTAGAGCTTTTCAAGAAGGCGGGGTGGCAGATTGGCATCTCGTCACGCAGCTACTTTCCGACCATCGACGATGACGAGATCAAGTGCTCCCTAATGCGCCCTCAGGAGATGGCGAAGTACGTGGAGCGCGGCACCATCGACGTCGGCATCGCCGGTCGCGACTGGGTGCGGGAGAACGAGTCGGATGTCTTCGAGTTGTGCGAGATGGTGTACTCGAAGGTTTCGCGCCGTCCGGCCCGCTGGGTGCTGGTGGTAAACGGCGACTCCAAGGTGCAGGGGCCCGAAGACCTGAGTGGCGCGACAATCTCCACCGAGCTGGTCGGATTTACCAAGCGCTACTTCGCCGAGCGCAACATCCCGGTCAACGTCGAGTTCTCCTGGGGTGCCACCGAGGCGAAGGTGGTGGAGGGGCTTTGCGACGCAATCGTCGAGGTGACTGAGACCGGATCAACCATCAAGGCCAACGGGCTGCGCATCGTGTGCGAGCTGATGGAGTCGGTGCCGGTGATGATCGTCAACAAGGCGGCCTGGGCCGATCCCTGGAGACGTACGAAGATCGAGCAGATTGCCACCCTGCTGCAGTCGGCGCTGCGTGCCGAGGGGATGGTAGGCCTCAAGATGAACGCCCCCGGTGATCGCGTTGCCGCCATCACGGAGATCATCCCCAGTCTGAACCACCCGACCGTGGCACACCTGCACAACTCGGACTGGGTCTCCATCGAAAGCATCATGCCCGAAAAGGAAGTGCGCCGCATCGTCCCGGAACTGCTGAAGCTCGGTGCCGAGGGGATTGTGGAGTACTCGCTCAACAAGATTATCTGATCTAACTATTCGAAAATATAGGTTTTTAATATTAGGAAAAGGTCAAAGCAGGATATAAAAGCAGAGATTTTCGACGATAAAAGAATAAAATCATTCTAAAAGTCCGGCCATCGCGTGGTGATGTGCCGGACTTTTTTTTTGTACTGTAGCCGTTTTTATGCGGACCCAATTAGTGCCGTTCGGGTTCTCCAGCACCAGGTTGTAGAAGGCGTCTCCCTCCGGTGTCGCTCGTGCTGATCCGAAAATGCGTCTCGATGTACTGCTGCACCGTCTCTTCGGAATACCGCACCGCCCCCTTTGTGCTCATCTTGACAAAGGGGATCCCGCCCCCCTCCCAGCGCTTCCTGCGCAGCCAGTGTACCGACATCCCCACCATGACCGCCGTTTCCTTTTCCGTCATGAGTCTCGGCATAAGAGCCTCCCTTTACCACGTTGTATCGCGCTGCCTGGCAACGCTACCCGCTACCCGCGCCCTTGCGGGGGATGTGCCAAAGTTCTGTGTTTGAAATTGTTAATGGTTTTCCCGTAGACCTTGGCCGGCAGGTCAGGAAAAGGACACTGCCTGTCCAGAAATGGTACCTTCGTGCCCACGGTTTATGTGCGTACGGAAATATTCTTGCTAAGGTGTCTCCATCGGGTTGAAATATGTTCGTACGGTAATAATGGTTGACAGTTTGGGTTGAATCTGCATAGTTTGTTCGTACGGATAAATGGAGGGTGTGGTGGGAGCGACTAACGACGATACGGGGAAGGATGGCGGTTACGGCAGGATCGCCAGCGTGGAGCAGCTAGGCCGCGTGATCCGGCTGAAGCGGAAGGAGATCGGGCTCAGGCAGGAGGTGGCAGCGGGAATGACCGGCGTCGGCACCAAGTTCCTCTCCCAGCTGGAGAACGGGAAGGAGACCGCCGAGCTGGGCAAGGCCCTGCAGGTCCTGAAAAAACTGGGGCTGGAACTCTACGTCTTCCCGAGATCCGCTGATCCATTGAAGGAGCACTAGATGCCGGAAATTCTCCAGGTCCATTGGAACGGACGGCTGGTGGGCGAACTGAATCGTGAGGGCGCCCGGCTCGGCTTCCGGTACGCCGAGGCGTACCGGAACCTCGCAGGGGCCCTGCCGCTTTCGCGCCTTTTGCCCCTGCGCGAGGAGCCCTTCGACGATACCGCAGCGCGGGCCTTTTTCGCCAACCTGCTGCCGGAAGGGGAGGTGCGCCGCCAGGTGGCGCGACAGCTCGGCCTCTCCATGGAGAACGTGTTCGGCCTCCTGGAAGCGATCGGCGGGGACTGCGCCGGTGCCGTCTCCCTGCTGAAACCGGGGGAGCTTCCGGAGACCTTGGGGCACTACCGGCCCATCTCTCCCGAGGAGCTTTCCCGAGATCTCGCGGACCTGCCGAGCCATCCACTTCTGGCCGGCGAAGAGGGGGTCCGGCTCTCTCTGGCCGGTGCCCAGAACAAGCTCCCGCTCTACGTGGAGGGAGGCAATTTCTTCGTGCCCGAGGGGGGCGCCCCGTCCTCCCACATCCTGAAAACCCCCATCGAGCGGCTAGAAAATACGGTGGTGAATGAGGCGTTCTGTATGAACCTCGCCGAGCGGGTCGGCCTTCCGGTTCCGAAGGCTCAGGCGCTGGAGGTTGCCGGCCAGCCGGTCTACCTGGTTGAGCGCTATGACCGTATCCGGCTTTCCTCCGGCGGCATCGAGCGGCTGCACCAGGAGGACTTTTGCCAGGCGTTGGGGGTGCTCCCCGAGATGAAATACGAGCAGGAAGGCGGCCCCGGCTTCGCGGATTGCTTCCGCCTGATTGAGGTGTGGAGCGCCGAGCCGACTCTCGATGCGCTCAACCTTCTTAAGTGGGCGCTGTTCAATTTCCTGATCGGAAATGCCGACGCCCATGCCAAGAACCTCTCCCTCCTCTACGGTGCGGGGACCGTCAGGCTGGCCCCGTTCTACGACCTCTTGAGCACCGCCGTCTACCCGGGACTCAACAACAGGTTCGCGATGAAGCTGGGGGGGCAGAAGGATCCTCGCTACTTGGCGCCCACTCACTTCCAGAGCTTTGCCTCCGAGGCGGGCATCGGAAAACGCGTCGTTCGGGCGCAGCTTCTTGAACTGTGCGACCGGGTCTCCACGGAGATCAGTCCCCTGGCTGACGCCTTTGAAAGCGCCGGTCCGGATACCGGCATCGTGGCCAAGATCGCCAAGGTAGCCGAGCAGAGGATGCGGCAGGCGCGCGTCCTCGTTACCTGATTCCCTGGCAGAAACAGAGCCAATTTCTTCCCCGCATCCCTTGGCGTTGACCGTCCTTACGCATCGAAAATAAAAACGGCGGGTGTTTCACCTGCCACCGTGACTTTCGCGTATTCCGTTTCTAATTGTGGGGTGCCATGGAGCTTCGGCATCGTCGTGCCCGTCTAATTTGTTCTCCAAGAGTTGAAAAGGCTCCTGATCCGTTCGATCTCGTTGGTGCTCGGCTCGTTGAATTGCTCCTCCATTTTTTCGCCCAAGGTCATCACCAAGGTGAAGTTCCCGCAAGATTTTTTTCAGAAATGTCACCCGTTCCTGTAGGGTGCGGGCCTTATTTTCACGGTCCAGTGCATCGAGTTGCCTCGGCTATTTACCTCGTTGCAGGTGCTCTTGCGTCCCCTTGCAAAGGCCAGTACACGGCCTGCAATTTCGGGGGTAGTCGAAAGTTGAAGAGCATCTTTTTCATACGCGAGCCTCCCGGGCCGGACGCGTCAAGGTGTATAACAAATGTTCACTACTTTTTCGGTGTAAAATCGGATAGTTGCTACAGGAGCAGCGGCTCTGGTGTTATACATTTGTACTACATGCTTTTCTGTGATTCCAACCACTTGAACCATGTGGGTAGCCCGCGAGGCTGCGTCTGGTGTGGATGAAATTGGAACGTAGCGTAGCGAAGTCCGCCTTTGACTGCTCTAGCCTACCAGACCTCACTCGGCTAACTCGCATAAACCAATACAGTTCCCAGGGCACACACACCGGAGGAGATCGCCCGCTGCTAAATATTCTTCGGTTCGGAAGGTACCTCGTTCCAAACCGGTCAGGTGATGCATCTCAACTAAGGCACTGTCGTCGGCGGCCTTACGTTTGGGAACGGTGCCCCCACAAAAGTACCGCCCTCCTTTCCTCAGGGGCGGAAGTGGCTCTCGCTCCCATCGAAGCCAGAGCTGGGAGGACTCCGGCCCAGTCCGATGAGCGATCAGGGAGGAGATGATTTGCAGGCACCCTGGCACGTTGATGATCTGAATCTCTGAGCCGCTGCTGAAGTCTCACCCCAGGTAATCGGCAAGTCCCATGCAGCCCGTCGCATTACCTTCCATGGCGTGAATGCCGCCGTAGGTGGAGCAGGTGCCGGCGGTCACCACGGCGAGCGCGCCGGGCCTGAGGCGGCCGATCCAGTCATTGAGCTTGATGGGGGCTACGGTAACAGCTCGCCGTGTGCCGCCTAGTGAAACGGGGTCACGAAGTCGTCCACCGTAGTCCTTGGAGAGCACCTAGGCGAACCTTGGGAAGACCCAGGACCAGCCCGAGTACAGTCTGCTCGATGGAGGGAAGCGCCACTGTGGTGACCGAGACCGAATCGCCGTCGCAGCTCATCCCCTCCGAGATCCACAGGATATGAACCTCGTCGATGCTGCTTTTGGTCTGCCGTGTCATGATTACCTCCTTTACCGGTTGCAGGTTCCGGTAGCGGGCTTCATAGGGAAGCGCGCTAGGTCGGGCAGCTGTTGATCCCTTTGGCATTTCGCTGTAGTGCCCGCCGCAGGCCGGGGCCACTCGGCTGTGTATTTGGTTGGTTGGAGAATGATAATGCTGCATAGTGGGTGTCGCGAGGGGGTACAAGAGTTGAGCTTGCTGCAGAGGGGATATTAACCGGGGGCAGTGACGATCTGAAGGTCGCTCCGGAGGAATGGAGAAGGTCCAGGAGAAAACAGAGATGGACGCCGTGGTGGTGCATGGCGTAGGTAGTTCACCCGCGGATCTCGGCTGACCGGTATCACATTTAAATTGGGATACTTTAGGATAAGGTTGTCCTATGGGTTCCCGCGAGATCGCCTGCTGTAGGGCAAATATGGAAGCCGGTGGGACAATTGTGTTTTCGGAGCTTCGCAAGAATCCGTGGAGTGATCATCCTAAAGGATGCTGGAAATTACATTAAAATTATAGGGGGCTAAGCGTTAATGTGCTATAAGGGAGCGAGCCGGTAACCCAAGGCAACGATGCAAAACGATATAGATTCAGAAGCGGAATAGCCATCTAGTACCAGAACTCCATCTGCTTTTCCTTGAGGTGTTTGCGGCTAACTTTTTTTGGCAGGAGGAGCAATCATGAAGATTTCGGCATTGCGAAATCCATACAGTAATTCGCTGGTCAATCCCTTTAAAAACTCCATGATAAATCCTGCCAAGAACTCCGTCATTAACCCATTGAAGAACTCAATATTAAACCCAGCCAAAAACAGTATGATAAATCCGCACAAAAACTCTCAGATAAATCCATTCAAGAACAGTACCATTAACCCTCACAAGAACTGTACACTCAACCCGTTCAAAAATAGCACCGTGAATCCTTTTAGAAATTCTACTGTGAATCCTTTTAAGGTGACAAATATTCCCGGTATGTACATTTTTGATTTAGAAGGCAATGTCACCAGCTTTACTGTTCCAGCGGATGAAATAGTGTCTCTAGTTTATGATCTCGAAGGAAATCCTAAATACTTTACTGTTAAGGCTACTGATGACGTTTTGCTCGAATATGATTTTGACGGCGTCTGGACTCAGCTATGGGTTTCTACCGAACAAGGGTTCAACATGTTTAACCTGGATGGGGCTTGGTCAGGTTTCTCGACCTGACGATAAAGAGGGACTATATTAAAACCACAAAAATGAGAGTTCAGACAAAATGAAAATGACATCTCTTGAACAGTTGCACCAAAGCATGAGGCGGATTAACTGCGAGATTCAACAATTCCAGCTCTCATCTGGCGGTGTTAGTTTTGACTGCCTGTTCTCTACACGGGATAGACCCAACTACACACTCTCTTTAACCTCACGCGGGAGTAATCCAAAGTTTTTCATTTTTCAAGTTGAGCGAGGCTATTGGATAAAACCATATTTTGCAGGGTTTTATTCTGAATTAGCGGAAGTTCTCAATACCGGTGCGAACTCTGGAAACACTCTAGCTCCCAAGGAATTTCTTGAAGGAATTAATAGAAAAATTCCGATCCAAGCATCCATAACGCGAAATCCGTCTACTGCTGAAATAATCCGGTTGAGGCCCGATATTACTGAGGACCGAGATCGGCCATATTTTGATACTTGGATTTCTTGGTCCAATGAAAGTGGTCGTGGGCCATCACCAGAAAACCAGCAAAAAACTCGTGTAGTGCTTGGGCTAAACGCACTTGAGCACAGTCTTAGAAATAATGCCTCATCAAAATGGAGTACCGTCGACTTAGGCAGGACCTGGGATAATTAAGGCCTGATGGCCCACGAGGGATCGAGGGGGGCACTGGGTGATGAAGATCTGTCAATAGAGTAGATAAACTTTTGACGCCAATGGGCGCAATTTCCGTGACCATTGAAAGCTAGGAAACTAAATCGTTAAATGCTGGGTGGTTACGCCGGCACCGAGAAAAAGGAGGTCAACGCATGAGCGATGCTAATTCGCTGATCAATTTGGGAGATATTTCTAAGCCAGCTACAGTTTTGATTGAAAAAATATCAAACGCGATTGGATGTTTATATCAGCCAACCCAAATTAAGCGAATCGCTCAAGCTGAAGCTGAAGCAGGAAAAATTAAAGCACTTGCTGAGGTTGAGGTGTCTGACATTCAGCGACGTGCTCTTGTAAGGGTCCTCACCCAAGAGGGGAAACGACAAGAAAACATAGAAAATATAACAGGAAATGCGACTGCAGATTTAAAAGAAGATGCGAATCCACAAGATATAGATGACGACTGGATTGCTCACTTTTTTGATAAGTGTAAAGACGTCTCTGGCTCTGAGATGCAAAGTTTATGGTCCCGGCTATTGGCTGGAGAGGCTAATAGACCAGGGAGTTACTCCAAAAGAACATTGGAACTTGTCTCAATACTTGAAAAAACTGATGCACACTTATTTTCAAAATTATGTTCTTTTGCCATTGCTGGTGGAGACACTTTTCCAATTATTCTTGATACTAATTCTACAATCTATACAGAACAGGGTATTACATTTTCTAGCTTAAATCATTTGGATTCACTCGGACTGATAAAGTTTGACAATATCCAAACCTTTTCACTTAATAATCTTCCACAGAATATTAATCTATCGTATTTTGGTATACCAATTGTCTTTAAACTTTTGTCAGAATCAAATAATAGTTTTGAAATCGGTAGGGTCGTGCTTACAAAAACTGGACAACAGCTAGCTCCTATCTGTGGGGCTGAAATCAACTTGGCTTTTTTAAAGTATATGATGGACGAGTACAAAAAGAGAGGCTATGGCGTGACTTCTGCATTTGGTTAAGGCACCCGTTGGCGATTTTGCCATCGCTAGCAGGTGGGGGGGAGGGGAAGACAGCAACACGAGGAACTTCAATGAAGATTTATCCCAAGAATGGTGACCTTGAGGTTTACACTGGAAAACGGATCGAACTCCAGAATGATCAGATTTGCATAAGAGGCTTAGTCAAAGGTGAAGGAAATTCTGTTGTTGCTTTGTCTTCAACAGAGGTCGGTCACCCTTGGCTTGTGGTTACTGATGATGGTGACGAGATAGAGGTTGCTCCAGACGGGAAATGGTCCCTTCGCCTCCTCGAAGGAGCTGACGGGGTTGGTTAATCAAACGTTCTAAGGGTTCGGATGTAAGTAAAAGTAGAGGCTTAAGCCGATGGCAAAGATAGCGGAAGGACAAGATCAGACAAAGGATCGAGAGCCAACCAAGCGGCGGGGGAAACCATGGAAAATCCCCTTCGGGCGTAGACCGCATCCAATCTATGTGTTTCTCCTGCTTGGCAGTGGTACCACCTTCGCCCCCACCCCCTCCAGCATCATCCGCTCGATTTCGTTGTCTATCATCTGCAGGGCTTCCCTCAGGTCGTCCACCCCGGTGGCATCGTAATATTTACCTGCTACTGTCGAGTCGATGTGATTGGTGAGTTTATCGGTGTCGGCATGGAGCTTGAGCCGCCGACCGATGGTGATGAAGGTGCGGCGCAGGGCGTGCACGGTGATCTCCAGGCCGGTGCGATCCCTGAGGGTTGCGGGTGATAACTGCACATGACCGGTCTTGCCAATGTCGTCCCGGACCGTGGGGAATACGTAAGGATTCCAGCCGTCGGCGAGCTCCTTGCGGCGGTTCAGGATCTCCCAGGTCTGCTGGGAGAGGGGGACGTGGAGCGCCTGGCGGTTCTTGGTGTCGGGGATCCGCATCTCTCGTTTCTCCAGGTTCACGTATTGCCAGCGCAGGCCTTCGGCCTCCGCGCGCCGCAAACCGTGGTACAGACAGATGAGCAGGCAGTCGAAGATTGCCGGGTGGAAGCTCTGGATCCTCTGGTAGAACTGCTGGAAGTCGCCTCCTTGCAGGCACTCGGAGCGGGCGTTGATCCGCTTCATGATGTTCATGCCTGGCATGGTGAGGACAGCAAAGGGATTCCGGTCGAACACTGCCGGATACTTGACGGTGGCGTACCCGACGATGGACTTCAGGATGGTGAAGGCGTTGCGGGCCGCGAAGGCTCCAGAGGAGTTCTCCACCTGCTTGTAGCGGTTTATGATGGTGTCCGGCTTCAGGTTGGCGATCTCCGGTAGGGTGAGGGGAAGCCAGGTCGGGAAAAGCCTCAATATGATCGCGTTGGCCCCATCGACGGTGGAGCGCTTGTAGTCGTGGCCGGTCTTGGTGCGCTTCTCGGTGTAGTAGGCCAGGAGCATGTCGTGGAGGGTGATGTCGGAGCCAACGAGGAACACGTTGGTCTTGAGTTCCAATCGCTTCCCGGGGATGAACACCACCTTGCCGTGGACTTCTTCCTGGCGCCCGAGGAGCTGCTTGCGGGCCTCCTCCAGGGTTATCTCTCCGTAGCGCCCCAAGGTGTGCCTGACCGTTCGGTAGCCCGTGGGCCTGCTGGGATCCTTGACGTCTACCTGTACCACGAACGTCTTGGTTCTGATCCCGACCACCAGGCCGAAACCCGGGTTGGTGATGTCCCAGTAGCTGACCTGCCCCTTGGTGGTAAAGGGGATCTGATCGAGGTTCCTCTTGGTGAACGATATCCTGTGATTCATAACGCCTCCGCGGCTAAGCAGGACCATTTTGTTCAAGCCGCAAAAAGCAGGATATAAGTAAGAAGAAAACCAAAAAACCTGCTTAAGCCTGATGAGATCGTAGCAGGTCGGGGTGGGGGGTGTCAACTTTAAGTGCCCGAAATTTAAATAGAAATATACAGGTGTGCTAAAGGGTACTAATGGGTAAAAAGGTGGGGAATTTGTACTCGCTCAACAAGATCATCTAGAAAAATGCGGGAGAGTTCTCCTCTTCCCGGAGATCGAAAAAGGCCGACACTCGCATGGGTGTCGGCCTTTTTTTGTCCCCGCCCAATGAGAGAGGCTACCTCGCGGGGTCTTTCGACTTACCACCTGGTGCGCAGCTCGTGAACAAAGCAGTGGCGCCCTATTTCTTGGATTGCTCTAATTCAGATCGGTTGCGCCTGGCATGGATTTTGATGTGCTGCTGTTAATGTTTTTAAACGCCAGTTCTTCAAAGGAGGGATGCCATGGCACAGGAAATCCAAGCGACCGTTGCCTCACCCGATTACGAGATCATCGGTAAAAAGTCCTGGACCGCCTACCTGCCCCTGTTTGTTGTTTCGTTGCTGGTCATCCTGTTTGTCGCGCCGGTGCTCACCCTTATTTCCCAACATCTGGCGGCTTTGTTTATCCTGGGCATCACCGTGCACATGATGTCCAGCGTACGGGCCTTGCAAAGCATCTACCTGTACTACGACAGTGCGGGAGTCTGGGTCAGTTACGGCTTCCTCCCCTGGAACCGGGGAGGCTATGGGGTGAAGTGGCGCGACCTCGAAGGGGCCGTCTACTACGCCAATTTTTCCAGCTGGATTTTCAAGTCCTATACCGTCCGCATCCGTCACCGCTTCGCCAAGACGAGCGAAATCTATCTCACTGATGTAGCTCGAGGAGATCTTGCGGTTTCCCGGATCAATGAACTGCATAGCTTGCTCATAGGCAATGGCGACCTCAGCTGAGTCAGCGACGGTTGCAAACAAGAACGGCGCCCTTTTACAGGCGCCGTTTTTGTTTGTGGTAACTCGAGAGGATTCCGCGGCGCAGGCCGCGCAGTCGAGAGAGTCGGACTAGTCGATCAGGGTGAAACGATCCTTCACCGCGCCGCAGACCTCGCACTTGTCCTGCGCCTGGTCGTACACGGTGTGACCGCAGATCTCGCAGACGTAGACCGGACGGTTGGCCAGGTCTCCGCCACCCTGAACTGCTTCAAGGGCCGCGTTGTAGAGGTCGTAGTGCACCTTCTCGACGGCAAGCGCGTTGCGGAAGGAGATTTCGGCCGGTTTGTTCCCTTCCTGCTGGGCCTCTGCGAGGTAGGGCGGGTACATGGTCTCGAATTCGAACCCTTCGCCGGCAACGGCAGTCTTGAGGTTTTCAAGGGTGCTGTTGATGCCGCCCATGGCGCGCAGGTGGGCGTGGGCATGAACGGTCTCGGCGTGGGCCGCGGCGCGGAAAAGTTTGGCGACCTGGGGGTAGCCGTCTTTTTCTGCCTGCTTGGCGAATGCGAGATACTTGCGGTTGGCCTGGCTTTCGCCGGCAAAGGCACCTGCGAGATTTTCTTTGGTTGCCATCTAGTTACTACCTCCTTGGAAATGGGTGGGTGATCCACCTGGTGTTAACAGTGTCATGACTGCAGCAGCTGAAACCTCGCCCTCTTATCGACATCCCTTCCCGACAACTGAATCCCCAATTTTGCCGAGTGAGTTCATAGCACGCAGAACTTTCCATCCCTTTTGGACCAGGGGCTCGGGTGTGCAACTCAACAGGCTATTACATACGTTGTCGCCGTTCGTCCGAACAGGGGGACTTCCTCCGCCAAATGCCTTTCCCCTTGGGGCTTTAAGGTAGTAAGCGCGTACGCTAAGGGGGCAGGCACCTCGTGGAGCCCGTCCCCTCTGCCGAAGGTAAACGATTACGACCGCGAAAAAGTGATCTGGCGGAAACGGTGGGGCGTTAACTGCTGCAGTTGCTGCAGAGACCGTAGTACTCGAAGCGTATGTCGTGCACCTTGAAGCCGGTGTGCTGCTCTACCACGTTCGGCGGGACCAGCGAGCTGTCCGAGAAGTCCTCTATCTTGCCGCAGCGGGTGCAGATGAGGTTCAGGTGGTCGTCGGTGTCGCGGTCATAGCGGTTGTCCACCCCTTCGAACTCGAGTTCCTTCACCAGCCGCAACCGTTTAAGGACTGCGAGCGTTGCATAGACGGTGGAGAGGCTGATGTTCGGATGTTCCTCACGGCAGGCTTGGTAGATGTCGAGCGCGGAGGGGTGGCTGCGATCCCTGGTGATGATCTCGATGATGCTGCGTCGCTGGGGTGTCAGCTTGCAACCGCTTTTCCTGAGCCCTTCGAGCATGGATTGTTTGATGGCTGGACCGTTAATGGCGGCCTCCCTAATCAGGAATGGTTCCTGATTGGATTGATAAATACAGCCAGCCAGTCAGGTTGTCAAGGCATTTTGTCTGGTGCGGTGATGTGCCGGGGGGGAGGATTGGCAGAACGGAAACTCGGGGAGGGGGGAGCCAGCACAGGCCACCCGTTAGGTGGCCTGTGCTGTGGGCGGGAGAGGCTACGGTCAGTGGCCCGGTTTTTCCAGCGCCCTCAAGGTTGCCTGGGCCTCCTCCAGTTTCAACTTGAGCGCCTTTACCCGGTCGAGTTGCGCCTGGTCGGCACCTTCCTGTTTCAGGGCGGCCTGGAGCTTCTTGATCTTGTACTGCAGAGTGTCGACGTCCTGCGCGCAGTTCTTGAGCAGCATGTCGCACTCCTTGGCGCAGTCCATGTTGCTCATATCGTGCTGGGCGGCGTGCTCGCCGGTGTGCTCCATTGCCAGCGCGGGTACTGCGGAGAAAAGGGCGATGGCCATAAGTGCGGTGAGTGCTTTTTTCATGTCTTGGTGCCTCCTTGGGAGTCGTTTTGTCTGGGCGGCGATTGAATCCATCGCGTGGTGGCAACCGCCTCGTCGTATGATGTGATACTTATCACGTCCCGTGCCAAGCCAAGATGTGTTGTCATTTCGGTGGTTTTGATAAAACGTGCGGAGCTGGGGGAACCTGCTGGCGTAAGATACTCCACAGGCAGCGTAGAATAGTCTGCTCTTTTTGGGGCAAGAGGGGAGCCGGGCAAAAAAAAGGCCGTCCGGATCGGGACGGCCTGGAGCGGCAGGAGGGGGAAACGTATCTGCAGGGCTTGCCTACTTCGTGGACTCGGACGCCGGTTCGGGATGTACCCCCCAGGAGGCCAGTTCGTCCAGCACCCGGCCCACCAGAGGTTCGAGCTGTGCCCGGACTGGCGGTGTCAACTCGAGTGCCATCTCCACCGATTGCGGCTGGACACCCAGAAGGACGGTCTCCTGCGGCACCTCTCCCACCAGCGAGGCGACCGTCAGCAGGTCCTTGAGCCCCATCTGGTGCGGCGAAAGCTTGGTCTCGAGCGCCAGCGGGATATCTTCTCCGGTGAGCCGAACTAGCGTCCCGGGGGCTTGAGCGGTGTCCACCGCATCCACGATAACAAGCCGCCGGGCTTGGCCGATCTGGGGCAACAGGTCGAGCCCCAGCGTCCCGCCGTCCAAGACGGTAACCTGCTCGGGAAACCGGTAGCGCTCGGCAAGCGACTGCACCACCCGGACGCCGATGCCGTCGTCGCTCATCACCAGGTTGCCGATCCCCAGCACCAGAATTTCCATCTACCCCTCTTTGCGCACGGCCTTGTAGCCGCTGAAGATGCTGGACATGACGCCCCCTTTCTCCTTCACGTCCATGAGCCAGGCGCTGTAGACGTGGTGGATGGCAAACGCAATCAGAAACCACATGGTCAGGTGGTGGGTGAGGCGCAGCCCCTGGTTGGTGAAGATCACCATGAGCCAGCCAAACAGCTTGTGCGTTGCCCCCAGGGGGGCGTGCTCCGAGTACAGGGTGAACCCGGTGACGATCATGGTCAGGTAGAGCAGAAATACCACGAAGTAGGCGGTGCCGGCGAGGGAATTGTGCCCCACCACGTGCGGCGCCTTGCGGCTAATGAAGGTGTAGTAGCGCAAGGTGTCGAGCATCCCGCGGCGCCCTTCGGCGCTTGAAAAGGGGAGAAACTCGCGCCACGAGGCGTAACGGTTGCCGATCAGCGACCAGTAAAGGCGGCTTACCACGCTGACGGTAAAGGTGTAGGCCGCCACGAAGTGGACGAAGCGGATCCAGCCCATCAGGTAGTCCGAGGTGGACAGGGTGAAAAGTTTCGGATTGCCGATCAGGAGCCCGGTGCAGCTCAAGAGGGCGATGCAGATCACGTTCACCCAGTGGGTCACCCGGACCGGCACTTCCCAGACGTATTTCTCGTACAGGTTTGCCATGGCGCACCTCCTAGAGCACCTTGACCCGAACCAGCTCGTTGCCGGTGTGGTCGAGCACGTGGACCGCACAGGCGAGGCAGGGGTCGAAGGAGTGGATGGTCCTCAGGATCTCCAGCGGCTTGGCGGGATCGGCGAGCGGGGTGCCGATCAGGGCCGCCTCGTAGGGCCCGCGCTGTCCCTTGGCGTCACGCGGCGACGCGTTCCAGGTCGAGGGGACCACCGCCTGGTAGTTCTCGATCTTGCCGTCCTTGATCTTGATCCAGTGCCCCAGCGCGCCGCGTGGCGCCTCGTGCCAGCCGTAGCCGGCCGCTTGTGCCGGCCAGTTGGCCGGATCCCACTTCTCTCCGGCATGCGCCCGCAGGTCCCCCTTGCCGATGTTGTCCACCAACTGGTCGAGCCAGGTGGGGAGCGCCTCGGCGACCAGCAGGCAGTCGATGCCGCGTGCGGCGGTCCGGCCGAGGGTCGAGAAGAGCGCCTCCGGTCCTACCCCCAGCTTCTTCAGGGTCCCGTTCACCGCATCCTGCACCTGCTTCTGTCCGGAGGCATACGCGACCAGCAGCCGGGCCAGCGGGCCCACCTCCATCGGGAGCTCCTGGTAGCGCGGCGCCTTCACCCAGGAGTACTTGTGGTCGGTGTCCAGGTGCTGGTAAGGGGGCATCGGCCCGGTATAGCGCTGATCGGTCTCCCCCTCCCAGGGGTGCAGGCCCCGGCCGGCTCCCCCTTGGTACTGGTACCAGGAGTGGTCCACATACTCGGCGATTTTTTCGTGGCTCACCGGGTGCACCTGCCCGAGCTCCTTGCCGATGATCGTCCCGGCGGGGAGCCACTGCTTGCCGCTCACCGGATCCGGGTACTCCCCGTAGCTCAGGTAGTTGCCGACCCCGGCGCCGATCGCCGCCCACTCCTTATAGAAGGAGGCGACCGCCAACAGGTCCGGGATGTAGACCTTCTCGACGAACTCCTTGGAGCGGGCCAAGAGCCGGCGGATCTCGATGAGCTTGTCGGCGTTGAGCGCGTTCTGGGAATCCGGGTCGATGGGGATCGACATGCCGCCCACCAGGAAGGTCTGCGGGTGCGGGTTCTTGCTCCCCAGGATGGCGTGGATCCGGATGATGTCCTTTTGCCACTCGAGGGCCTCGAGGTAGTGCGCGGTGGCGAGCAGGTTCGCCTCGGGGGGGAGCTTGTAGGCGGGGTGCCCCCAGTAGGCGTTGGCGAAGGGGCCGAGCCTCCCCTTGGCGACGAAGGCTTTCACCTTGTCCTGCACCTCCTTGAAGTAGGTCGGGCTGTTCAGGGGCCACTCGGAGATGCTGGCGGCCAGTGCCGCGGTCTTCACCGGATCGGCCTTGAGCCCCGAGGTGATATCGACCCAGTCCAGGGCGTGCAGATGGTAGAAATGGATCACGTGGTCCTGCACGTTCTGGATGCCGATGATGATGTTGCGGATCAACTCGGCGTTGGGCGGGACCTTGATGTTGAGGGCGTTCTCCACCGCGCGTACCGAGGCGATCGAGTGCACGGTGGTGCAGACGCCGCAGAAACGCTGGGTGAAGTACCAGGCGTCACGCGGATCGCGCCCCTTGAGGATGGTCTCCACGCCGCGGAACATGGTGGAACTGCTCCAGGCGTCGGAAACCGTGTTGCCGTCCAGGGCTGCCTCGATGCGCAGGTGCCCTTCGATCCTGGTGATCGGGTCAATGACGATTTTGCTCATCTAGCGGTCCTCCTTGGCGCCTTCGCCGCTGTCGCCCTTTCTGAACGCGCTCACCACGCCGTGCGCCCCGAAGGCCACGGCAGTCCCCGCCGCTATCCCCATGCCGATCTTGTCGGCGCTCGATTCAATGCCGAAGCCGGGAACGTTGGGGAGCCGGTGGTAGATGGGTGTCATGGTGTCCCAGAACTGGGGTTGGGAACAGCCGCAGCAGCCGTGCCCGGAGGCGACCGGCCAGGAGGTCTTCTCGTTGAACTTTTGCGTCGGGCAGTTGTGGTAGGTCTCGGGCCCCTTGCACCCCATCTTGTACAGGCAGTGCCCCTTGGCGTGGGCGGGGTCCCCCCAGCTCTCCACGTACTGGCCGGCGTCGAAGTGGGCGCGCCGTTCGCAGTTGTCGTGGATCCTCTTGCCGTAGGCGAAGAGCGGGCGCCCGAGCGCATCGGTTGCCGGCAGCTTGTTGAAGACCAGGTAGTGCACCACGGTGGCGGTCAGGTTGTCGGCGTTCAAGGGGCACCCCGGGAGGTTCACCACCTTGGCCCCGGGGACTGCCTGGCTTACCCCGACCGCGCCGGTTGGGTTCGGGCGGGCGGCAGGAAGCCCGCCGTAGGAGGCGCAGGTGCCGACCGCCACGGTGGCGAGCGCGTTGCCGCAGACCTCGCGGGCGATGTCCACTGCGCTGCGCCCGGCGATGCAACAGTAGACCCCGGCATCCTTCATGGGGATGGAACCCTCCACGATGGCTATGTACTTCCCTTTCTGCTCGCGCACCACCTTGGCGAGCGCCTCCTCGGCCTGAAACCCGGCGGCCGCCATCACCGTCTCGTGGTAGTCGACCGAGAGGATGTCCAGGATCAGCTCGGCGACAGTCGGGTTGGCCGCGCGCAAAAGCGCCTCGGTGTCGCCGGCGCAGTCCTGGAACTCCAGCCAGACCAGGGTGGGGCGCTTCACCTCGTCGAGCGCCTGGGCGATGCGTGGTGCGAAACCCGCCGGCAGCGCCAGGGCTGCCGAGAGCGTGGTGCAGAACTTCATGAAGTCCCGCCGTGACACCCCCTTCTCTTCGAGTAGTTCTGATACGCTAAAAACATGTTCTACCGCACCGGTTGATGTCTCCCTTGTCGAGTCTCCCATCGGTGACTCCTCCTTTGGCGTGCAGTGTGCTAAATCTCTGCCGAGTCGGCAAAGATGGTGGTTGGCGCGGTAGGGCAGGGTGGGGGATGCTCGGTTGGGAAGTTGAGAACATTGTTTTACTAAAAATGAATTATTGTCAAGCGGGAAGTGTGAGAGGTTCGCGCGCTGGCACAAAAAAAGAGGGCCGATCTCTCGATCGGGCCCCCTTTATGACTCAGTCAGTCGGTTTTCAGGTGTGTGGCGTTATTGCTCGATTATTTCACAGTCGTCTTCGGGCCAGCTGTCCAGCGAACCGTCCGGCAGTTCCACCTGCACCGTGTCTCCTTCGATGGTGCAGCCGTAGGAAAGCCCGGTCTCGCCGGAGTTGCGGTTTCTCACCTTCACCCTTTGCTCTTTGCGTTCCGTGGTGTCGCAGATCTCTGAGTGTAGAGCTTTCATGATCACACCTCACGTAAGAGTTTCATTGATTCAAATGATAGCAGTTGCCCCGCAGTGTCGCAACCGGCCCGGGGAGACGGGAGTGTTTATTTCACCTTCCCTTTTCTGTGCTGGCCCAAAATCCCCCCAGTCCCCAGCCGGGGCGGCCGAGGCCGAAGCAGGCGTCCGGCAGGATCTGGGTTTCCTACGCGCCTGCCGGCGCACCGGGCGAATGGCTAAGCGCCCCTGCCCACCCTCATCCGCGGGATGCCCCCTAGGAACGCAAAAGGGCCCCGGTGCGAACACCGGGGCCCTTTTTTGCTGCTAGCTTGTTGCGACTAGTCGTTGTAGCCTTCCTCGTCTTCCGGGGTGAACTGCTCCCAGTGCTCCGGGGAGCGCCACAGGCCGGAGAGGATCAGCTCGCGGATGTGCAGGAACTCCTTGGGGAGCCTGTCGTACATCTTCACGAAGAGCTCCTCGTGGGAGAGGATCTCCTCCTTCCAGGTGTCGCGGTCGATGGACATGAGCTCCTTGAACTGATCGCGGCCCACGCCGTCCAGGCCTTCCCAGTCCAGCGCCTCGTAGCGCGGCATCCAGCCCAGCGGGCTCTCGACCGCTGCTCCCGCGCTCTTGCCCTGGGCCCTTTCCACGATCCACTTCAGGATGCGCATGTTCTCGCCGAAGCCCGGCCAGAGGAACTTGCCGTCCGCGTCCTTGCGGAACCAGTTGACGGAGAAGAGGCGCGGCGGGTTGGGGGTGGTGCGCCCGATCTGCAGCCAGTGGTTGAAGTAGTCGGCCATGTGGTAGCCGGTGAACGGCAGCATCGCGAACGGGTCGCGGCGCACGTTGCCCACGGCGCCCACGGCTGCCGCGGTGGTCTCCGAGCCCATGGTGGCAGCGAGGTAGACGCCGTAGCTCCAGTTAAAGGCCTGGTAGACCAGCGGGATCACGTTGTTGCGGCGGCCGCCGAACACGAAGGCGCGCATCGGCACCCCTTTGGGGTTCTCCCACTCGGGGTCGATAGAGGGGCACTGGCTGGCCGGCGAGGTGAAGCGGGAGTTCGGGTGGGCGGCGTTACGGCCGCAACCCTTGGTCCACGCGTTGCCCTGCCAGTCGGTGCACTTCTCCGGGGTCCAGTCCATCCCTTCCCACCAGACGTCGCCGTCTTCGGTGAGCGCCACGTTGGTGAAGATGGAGTTCTTGGCGCAGGAGTGCATGGCGTTGGGGTTGGATTTGAAGGAGGTGCCCGGCGCCACGCCGAAGAAGCCCGCTTCCGGGTTGATGGCGTAGAGCTGGCCGTCCGGACCCGGCTTGATCCAGGCGATGTCGTCACCTACGGTGGAGACTTTCCAACCGCTCTCCTGGAAGTGCTTGGGGGGTACCAGCATGGCGAGGTTGGTCTTGCCGCAGGCGCTCGGGAAGGCGGCGCCGATGTAGGTCTTCTCGCCTTCGGGGTTCTCGATCCCGAGGATCAGCATGTGCTCGGCGAGCCACCCCTCGTCCTTGGCGAGTTTGGAGGCGATCCTGAGCGCGAGGCACTTCTTGCCCAGAAGGGCGTTGCCGCCGTAGCCCGAGCCGAAGGACCAGATGGAGCGTTCCTCGGGGAAGTGCACGATGTACTTCTCTTTGTTGCAGGGCCAGGAGACGTCCTTCTGGCCCGGCTCGAGCGGCGCGCCCACCGAGTGCAGGCAGGGAACGAACTCGCCGGAATCACCCAGGACGTCGATCACCTTCTTGCCCATGCGGGTCATGATTTTCATGTTGACCGCAACGTAGGCGGAGTCGGAGATTTCAACGCCGATCTTGGCGATGTTGGAACCCAAGGGACCCATGGAGAAGGGGATCACGTACATGGTGCGCCCCTTCATGCACCCTTTGAACAGGCCGGTCAGGGTCTTCTTCATCTCCTTGGGGTTCACCCAGTTGTTGGTCGGGCCGGCGTCCTGCTTGGCCAGGCTGCAGATGAAGGTACGGTCCTCGACACGGGCCACGTCGCCGGGATCGGACCAGGCCAGGTAGCTGTTCGGGCGCTTCTCGGGGTTAAGCTTCCGGAAGGTGCCGGCTGCAACCAGCTCGCCGCACAGCCTGTCGTACTCCTCTTCGGAGCCGTCGCACCAGTAGATGTCTTTGGGCTGGCAAAGCTCGGCCACTTCCTTGACCCAGTCCAGCAGCTGTTGGTTCTTCACCTCGTAACTCATGCTCATTCCCTCCTTGTGTTGTTAGGACTCAAAGTATCTATTACAAGCTGTAACTTCGAAGTGCTTCAGGAAGCTCACAGGTGTCGCGATGTCCGGGTGCCGCGGCCGTCGTTGGGCGGCAAAAAAACAGCTGCCGGACGGATTCCGCCCCGGCGGCCGCGAGGGGCGACCGGGGTGTGGCTGTCGGCAGGTGCAGTCGGTAGGGAGAAGGAGGTTGTCCGGAAGATCGGCAGGTGCTACTGGCGGGCTAAGGCTTCAGCCGTCGTTGGGCGCGCTGTGTCTCAACCGGAAACGCTGTCTCCGGCTACATGGTTTTCGTGTGCGGTACTCTTAGGTGAAGCTGTGAACGTTGTGACACTGGATGTGGGATTGGATGGATCGTCATTGGCGGGAGTGATGGCCGGAGCTCTCGGCCGCTTTGACGATATGCTCGGATGTGCCTGTGCAGGGTGCTGGCATGGCGAGGTGGTTTTTCTGCTACTACGCCACGTTATCTCAGAACTCGTACACCGGTTTCTGTCATTGAGCGTCTGCCGTTCCCCTCCTGAGCCAAAAATTTTAATTATGACAAAGTAACACAACAGGTTTTAAAATCAAGTCTAAATTACGGGGGCTGCGCTCATTGACACGTCGTCTCTGTCTGCTAGACTTGTGCCCGAATTGCCGAAAAAACAGAGTGTCAGGGACCGTTTAGCTTTGTCAGTGAACCCGGGTTTCAAACTGTCAGTATACGGAAAACGGGGATGATTTTTTATTCCACCCGAGCCGGCAGCGCCGCTCGGCCAACGCACCTGCTGCTGGACAGCGCAAGGAGGATACCGAAATGGAGCCTTATATCTGCACCATCTGCCAATACGTCTATGATCCGAGCGTCGGCGACCCCGACAACGGGATCCCGCCGGGGACGGCCTTCGCCGACCTGCCGGACGACTGGGTCTGCCCGGTCTGCGGCGCGGGCAAGGACGCCTTCGAGCCGGAGTAGGGCAGGTGAAGCAGGTTGAGGTTGCGGTTGAAAAGGGACGGAGGTTATCACTTCCGTCCCTTTTCTTTTGCCCGCTGCGGGCGGCCGCAGCCACCCCCATATAAATGCGAAGAGGTTGAGGCCTCTCGACCTCAACCTCACCGTGACCTGGTTTATTTCAGCAGTTCCTCGATCTGTGCGGTGATCTCCTTGAGATCCCCGATCTGCATGTCGCCCATGTGCGCGATGCGGAAGGTCTGCCCTTTCAGTTTGCCGTAGCCGTCGTCGAAGGCGTAGCCGCGCTCGCCGAGTCCCTTCTTGAGCGCCGCCAGGTCGACGTTGCGGTCGTTGGTGGCGCAGGTGAGGGTGAGCGAGCGGTAGGGTTCCTCGGCGAAGAAGCCGAAGCCCTGTTCCTTCACCCAGCCGCGCAGGTACTGCGCCATCTCCCGGTGTCGGGCGAATCGCGCCTCGAGCCCCTCGACGAAGATGCGGTCCAGCTGCGCGTCCATGGCGTAGATGAGCGAGATGCACGGGGTGGAGGGGGTGTTGTGCTTCTCGTCGGCCGCGGCGAACTCCAGGAAGTCGAAATAGTAACCGCGGTTGGGGACGCTCTTGGCGCGTGCCAGGGCGCGTTCGGAGGCGGTGAAGACCGCGAGTCCCGGCGGCAGTGCGAAGGCCTTCTGGACCCCGAAGACGCAGCAGTCGATCCCCAGCTCGGCAAGCGGGATGTCGAGCGCGCTCATCGAGGAGACGGTGTCCACGATGGAGACCACGTCGGGGTACTTCTTGAGTACCTGGGCGATCTCGGTAAGCGGGGACATGACGCCGGTCGAGGTCTCGTTGTGGATCAGGGTGATCGCATCGTACTTGCCGGTCGCCAGGGTCTGGTCCACCAGTTCCGCGGTGATCGGCTGGCCCCAGGGAACCTTGATGGCGTCGGCTTCCTTGCCGCAGGAGGTGGTCACGCCGTGCCACTTGTCCGAGAAGGCGCCGTTGCAGAAGTTGGCGCAGCGCTTGCCGACCAGGTTCCTGACGGCACCCTCCATGGCACCGAAGGCGCTGGAGGTGGAGAGAAAGACCCGGTCCTGGGTGCTCATGAGCTTCTTGAGCTTGTCGGTGACCCCCTGGTGCAGGCGCGCGTATTCCGGCATGCGGTGTCCGATCATGGGCGCCGCCATGGCTTTGAGGATTTCGGGGCTCACTTCGATGGGTCCGGGGATATAGAGCTTCTTGTGCATTCTACTGGCTCCGTTTTCGGTGAGATTGGTCCGGGGCAGCTTAGGGCGGAACGGGGTGGGGAGCTGTGGGCCGAAGCGCTCTGGGCGGGCTTTGGGCTCGCTTGGGCGAGCGCTAAACCTAGCAGATGGGATGGGAGATGTCAATTATCGTATCCCCGGCACGCGGCACGCGCTGTGGGGGTGTGCCTGGGGCAAGGCGGAGCGCTGCGCCGCGTTGCGCTCCCCGGGCATTTCCCCCGGGGAGGTAAGGTCCCGGCAAAAGCGGGGATTACTTGCGTAATATCTCGCAAAATGTTACACATACCGGTCGGCAGTCAAATACCTTAGAAAGAAGAAAATGCTGTCTTATCCAAGAAACTTGAATTTGCATTTTCCCGCTGGAACTACATGAAACCAATTATTGCCATCGTCGGGCGTCCCAACGTCGGGAAGTCCACCCTCTTCAACAGGCTGGTCGGGCGCCGCAAGGCGATGGTCGACGATATGCCCGGTGTGACCCGCGACCGCAACTACGCGGAAGTAAACCGGTTCGATGTCCCCTTCATCCTGGTCGACACCGGCGGGTTCGAGCCCGAGACCAACGACCGCCTCTTGCAGCAGATGCGCGAGCAGTCCCGTTTCGCCATGGACGAGGCGGACCTGATCCTCTTCGTGATGGATGCCCGCGACGGCCTGACCCCCGCCGACCAGGACGTGGTGCAGATGCTGCGCCGCGTCGAAAAGCCGATCTTCTTCATCATCAACAAGGTGGACGGCGACCGCCAGGAGGCTGCGGCCGGCGACTTCTACGCCCTGGGGATCGACCATATCTACACCATCTCCGCCGAGCACAACCGCGGCGTGGGCGACCTGATGGACGATGTCGTCGAGGCCCTCCCCAAGGAGAGCGGCCACCAGGTCGAGGAGGAGATCACCCGCATCGCGGTGGTCGGGCGCCCCAACGTGGGGAAATCGACCCTGGTGAACCGGCTCCTGGGCTACGAGCGCGTGGTGGCGAACCCCACCGCCGGGACCACCCGCGACGCGGTGGACACCCGCTTCATGTGCAACCAAAAGCCCTACCTGCTCATCGACACCGCCGGCATCCGGCGCAAGGGGAAGACCGTCGAGAAGGTGGAGAAGTACAGCGTCATGGATGCGCTCAGGAGCATCGAGCGCGCCGACGTGGTACTCATCGTCCTTTCCGCTGAGGACGGGGTCACCGAGCAGGACTCGAAGATCGCCGGCTACGCCTACGAGGCGGGTCGCGGCTGCATCTTCGTGGTGAACAAGTGGGACACCCTCGCCAAGGACAACAGCTCCATGGGGAAGTTCGTCGAGGAGATCCGGCGCAACTTCAAGTACCTCCCCTTCGCCCCCATCCTGTTCGTCTCCGCACTCTCCGGGCAGCGTACCGGCAAGATCATCCAGGAAGTGGACCTGGTCATGGAGCAGTTCTCCAAGCGCGTTTCCACGGCCGATCTGAACCGGGTCTTCTCGCAAGCGACCGAAGAAAACCACGCACCGCTCGATCAGGGGAAAAGAGTTAAATTCTATTTCGCAACTCAGGTGGGCACCAAGCCCCCTTCCTTTGTCATCTTTACCAATCGTCCCGAGGGAATTTACTTTTCCTATGAGCGGTACCTTATGAACAGATTCAGAGAAGCTTTTGGTTTTAACGGTACTCCGATGAAGTTGATCTTCCGCGGACGCGACAAGAAACAAGGCTAAATCATTCTTTACTTGGCTCATACGATGGTTTAGTATGGCCGGAATTCTGCGCCCATTTCCCACATGAGAGAACCGCAACCATGAGTCTCGTTGGAAATCTTGAAGACCTCGGCTTGGGTGAGATCCTGCAGATCGTCAGTCTGAGCAGACGGTCCGGCGTGCTCTCGCTGGAGAGCCGTGGGCGGGAAGCACGCATCGTTTTTCAAAACGGGCAGGTGGTGCGGGCGAGTTCCTCATCCTTCCAGCAGAACCTGGGGGAGGTCCTGATCCAGAAAGGGGTCATCGACCTCACCATCCTGAAACGCGCGCTGAGCATCCAGGCCGACGAGGGGTACCGCCAGCTTTTGGGCACCATCATGATCGAGCGTTTCGGGGTAAGCGCCGAGGCGATCGAGACGGTGGTCCGGGAGCAGATCGAGAGCGTGGTCTACTCCCTTTTTGCCTGGGCCGAGGGGACCTTCGAGTTCGAGCTGCAGGAGATCGCCTCCGGCGACGCCACCAAGCTCGACCCGGTGCAGTTCATGCTGCACCAGGGCCTCAACCCGCAGTACCTCGCCATGGAAGGGTCGCGCATCATCGACGAGAAGCGGCACCGGGGCGAGCTCATCGACGAACCCGCCCCCTCCCCCGAGGTCGAACCCTCCCTGGACCTCGCCTTCGACCTGCTGCAGGATGGCGCGCCTGCCGTCCCCGCTTTTGAGACGATCACCCCCGTTCCCCAACCCGCCGCCGCACCCGAGCCGCCCCCCGCTGCCGACCGCCCGGGGCGCCCGCTGGTCCTGGTGGACGACGACCCGGCGACCCTCGCGGCCCTTGCCGAGTTGCTCGAGAAGCACGGCTACCGCGTGGAGGCGATCGAGCGCTCCGAGGACGCCCTGATCCGGGTGGACTGCCTGTTCCGCGACGGGGTGCGCCCGAGCGTGGTGGTGGACCTGGTCATGCCGCGCATGGACGGCACCGGCATCCTGGGGGGGCTCGAGCTCTTGGAGCTGTTGCGCAACAACTTCCCCGACCTGCCGCTTCTGGCCTTGAGCGACTTCCGCAACGAGGACGCCCAGAGAAAGTCGCGTTCCCTGGGGATCCCGGTGCTCATGAAACCGCTCAAGGGGGACCTGGAGGACGGCATCCCCGCCTTCGCCCCGACGCTGTTGTCCGGCCTGTCCCGGGTCGAGGCGGACGGCGGCGGCATCACCTTGAACCGGGTGAACATCGGCGACGAGTTGCGCCTGGAACTGGGGGAGGAGCCGGCGCTCGCCGCCCCCCCGTTGCAGCAGAGTACCGGCATCTCGCAGCTGCGCGGCATGCTCGAGGAGCTCAACAACCCGGCGCTGGGGGGCGAGATCATCCTGTTGGTACTGCGCTTTGCCGCCGAGTTCATGAACCGGGCGGTGGTGCTCTTGGTGAAAAAGGACGTCATCGAGGGGCTGGGGCAGTTCGGCATCGAAGACCAGGACGGCAGTGCCGACATGAGGATCCGGAGCATCCGGATTCCCCGCGAGGATGTCTCGCTCTTCTCTCCGGTCCTGGAGACCCGGTTCCCCTTGAAGGGAGAGCCCGATGCCTCCCGCTGGAGCCAGATGTTTCTCGGCCAGTTGGGCGACACCCGTCCCGCGGAAGTCTTCGTGGGGCCGATTGTCAGCGAGGGGAAGGTGGTGGCGCTGTTGTACGGCGACAACCTCCCCGAAGAAAAACCGATCGGCGACACCGACTCACTGGAGATCTTCCTGAGCCAGGCCGGCATAGCCATGGAAAAGGCCCTGTTGCAGCGCAGGCTGCAAGAACAGGGGCGGGAGGGCAGGTAACGTGAAGAGGATACTGATAGCGGAAGATTCCAATACCATGCGCTCGATGCTGGTCTCCACCATCGACGCACTGGAACGCTTCACCATCGTGGAGGCGGCCAGCGGCTTTGAGGCGCTGCGCCTTTTGCCGCGCGAGCAGGTGGACCTGATCATCACCGACATCAACATGCCCGACATAAACGGTCTCGAGTTGATCAGCTACGTGCGCAACAACCCCAACTACCAGCAGATCCCGCTGTTCATCGTGTCCACCGAAAGCGGCGACAAGGACCTGGAGAAGGGGCTTGCCCTGGGGGCCAACGAGTACCTGGTGAAACCCTTCGACCCGCAGAAGCTGCAGCAGCTCATCTGCCAGTACCTGGCGTAACGGACCAAGGCCTCCCTGCCTCGCTCCCGGCGGGGTGAGGGGAGAGGTGGGCTCCGGCCTGGACCGGCCGGAAGAGTATAACGAGACCCGAGTGAAGACCAGGGTTTAGCCTGGAGCGTAGGACATAGAAGATCTTCTAAAGAGAGACTATGAGCGTTGAAGAGAACATAGGCAAGGCGGTTAAGGACTTCCTGGCCGAGGCCGAGGAGATCCTGGACCAGCTGAGCCTGGACCTGGTGGCTCTTTCCGACTGCGCGGACGGCGGCGACTGCAACCCCGACCTGGTAAACTCGGTGTTCCGCGCGGCGCACTCCCTGAAAGGGCTCGCCGGCATGTTCGGCTTCACCGAGATCGCCGACCTGGGACACCACCTGGAAAACCTTCTGGACGCCCTCAGGCTCGGCAAGGTGGAACTGAGCCAGACGGTGGTAAGCGCGCTCTTCGAGGCGCTCGACCTCCTCGGGGTCCTGGTGCGCAACGCCGGCGAGAGCAGCCGCGAACCGGTCGACCTCTCCGTCTTGAAACAGCGGATCAGCGACTGCCTGACCAAAAAGCCCGACGCCCAGAAGGCCTCGCCGCTCGCCCAGCTGAACCTCCCGGAGCGGGTCCTGAACTCGATGACCGAGTACGAGGAACACCGCTTGCTGGAGAACGTCAAGAAGGGGCGCAAGGTCTACTCGATCCAGGTCTCGCTCCTGTTGGTGAGCTTCGACTCCGAGCTCATGGAACTGACCGAACAGCTCAAACAGGTGGGCGAGGTGATCTCCACGCTCCCCTCCGCCTCGGGCGGCCTCGAGGCCGGCATCGACTTCGAGATCCTCTTCGGCACCGACATGGCGACCGCGGAACTGAGCGCGCTCATCGAGCGCGAGCACCTGACGGTGACCCGGCTGGGGGGCGAGACCAAGCGCCCGGCCCCGGCCAGTACGCAGCACGATCCGGCCCGCCGCGCCCCGGCCTCCGCTGCCGAACCCTCGCTGCCGGCCAGCGCAGAGGAGGAGATCCACCCCACGCTCGGCAGCGACGCCGGGACCGTCACCGCGAAGAGCATGAGCCGCACGGTCCGCGTCGACATCGGCAAGCTCGACCAGCTGATGAACATCGTGGGCGAACTGGTGCTCTCCCACTCGATGATCTCCGACGTCGCCATCCGCATGCGCCGCGACGGCCTTTTGGCCCCTTCCATCGAACTCGCCAAGGCGGCCAAGGGGCTCGAGAAGAAGCTCGCCGAGCTGCAGAAAGGGGTCATGGAGATCCGCATGATCCCGGTGGGGCAGCTCTTCGAGAAGATGTCCCGCATCGTCCGCAAGATCTCCCGCGAGCAGGGGAAGAAGGTCGACCTGAAGCTCTTCGGCAGCGACACCGAACTCGACAAGCTGATCATCGAGGACATCTCCGACCCGGTCATGCACATCGTGAGAAACTCCATCGACCACGGCATCGAGTCCCCCGAGCGGCGCCTGGCCGCCGGCAAGGACGAGAAGGGGACCATCATCCTCTCCTCCTTCCAGAAGGGGAACCACGTGGTGATCCAGGTGCAGGACGACGGCGGCGGCATCAACGTGGCCCGGGTCAAGCAGAAGGCGCGCGAGCTCGGCGTCCTGGGGGCGGGCGAGGAGGTCTCGGACCGCGAGGCACTCGAGTTCATCTTCCTCCCCGGCTTCTCCACCACCCAGGAGGTGAGCGAGATCTCGGGGCGCGGCGTCGGCATGGACGTGGTGCGCACCAACATCGCGGCGCTCTCCGGCCTCATCGACCTGGAGAGCCGCCCGGGTAACGGCACCACGGTCACCATCACCCTCCCCATTACGCTCGCCATCATCAAGGCGCTCATCATCTCCACCGCCGGGCGCACCTACGCGCTCCCCATCACCTCGGTCCTGGAGAGCATCCTGGTGGACAAGAGCGAGATCAGGACCGTGGAGCGCAAGGAAGTGATCCAGCTGCGCGAGACCACGCTCCCCTTGTTGCGCCTGGCCGACCTGTTCCAGCTCTCCGGCGAGAGGGTGACCCCCGACAACTTCTACGTCGTGGTGGTAGGTGTCGCCGAAAAACGCCTGGGGATCGTGGTGGACGACCTTCTGGGCCAGCAGGACATCGTGATCAAGTCGATCGGCGAGACCTTCGAGACCTTCCGGGGCATCTCGGGCGCGGCCGACCTGGGGGACCAGCGCACCATCCTGGTGCTCGACGTGGGGAGCCTGATCAGCGAGGCAACCCGGGGGAGTGCGGCCTGATGTACAAGGCGTTCTACGGCCTCAAGGAAAAGCCGTTCAGCAAGACGCCGGACCCGCGTTTTCTCTTCATGAGTTCCGGGCACCGCGAGGCACTGGCCCGGCTCGAGTACGCCATCGAGGAGAGCGAGATCGCCCTTTTGACCGGCGACATCGGCTGCGGCAAGACCACGCTCTCCCGGGCGCTGATGGACCGGGCCGGCTCGCGCTATCACTTCCTGTTCGTCTTCAACCCGCGCCTGAGCGCCGACGAGTTGCTGCGGGTGATCGCCTCGGGGCTCGAGGTCGGCACGCCGTCGCTGCGCAAGGACGAGCTCCTGAACGAGATCACCGGCGCCCTCTACCGGATGCACGGCGAGGGGCGCATCCCGGTGGTGGTGATCGACGAGGCGCAGCTCATTCCGGACCGCGAACTCTTCGACGAGCTGAGGCTTTTGACCAACTTCCAGCTGGACGACCGGAACCTTTTGAGCATCGTCATCATGGGGCAGCCGGAACTGCGCGCCATGCTGGCCTCCCCAGTCTACGAGCCGTTTCGCCAGCGCATCTCGCTCAGCTTCCACCTAAGCCCCCTGTCGCTCGAGGAGACCCTCGAGTACCTCGACTTCCGGGTGATCGCCGCGGGAGGCGAGGCGGGGCTCTTCACGCCGGACGCGGTGCAGTGCATCTTCCAGCTTTCCGGCGGGGTCCCCCGGCGTATCAACGCGGTGGCCACCAACGCGCTTCTGGTCGGCTTCGGCCGTGACGCAGCCCTCATCGACGCGACCATCGTCGCGGAGTGCGCGGCGGAACTTGTGAACTAGCCGTTCGCGGCTTAAAAGGTGGAATAGGCATGAATCTCGCCGACATCAGAAGAAAAGCCCAGGCTGCCGCGGCACAGTCCCAGCCCGCACCCCGCGAAGGCGCGGTGGGGCTCGAGGCGCTCTGGCAGGCGGTGGCAGGCTCGCCGCTGGATCCGGCCCTGGAGAGCATCCCGGCGGCCCCGGTCCAGCCCCCGGCCTTCGAGGAGGACTTCCCCGAGCCGCCGGTCTGGCAGGCTCCCCCCGAGTGGGAACTACACCGCGCCGAGCCGGAGCAGGAACCTGTCGCCGAGCCCTTGCTCTCCCCCCCTGCACCGGAGTTGGAGCCGGTACGCCCCGCCCTGGCGCCGGTGGCAGAGGAGGCGGAGCTTCTGGACGACCTGGGGGCGCCCGAGGAGTGGCAGGAGCCGGTGACGCTCAGCTACCCCGGCCTCTCCTATCCCGAGCTGCCGCAGCAGCTCTCCCCCGCTGAGGAGGCGCCGGAACCGGTGGGCTTCGACCCGGCGGCCCTGATCCTCAAGGGGCGCGAGACCGCCCAGGAGGAGGACGAGTTCCTCGAGAACGAGGTGGCCGAGGAGACCCTGGAACTCCTCTGCTTCAAGGTGGCGAGCGAGGAGTACGCCATCAGCATCATGGACATCAAGGAGATCATCAAGCCGCGCGAGGTGACCGAGGTGCCCCGGGTGCCGGAGTTCGTGCGGGGGATCCTCTCGCTGCGCGGCATCATCATCCCGATCTTCGACATGCGCCTGAGACTGGGGCTCCCCGCCGGGGAGCATTCCGAGCGCGAGCGGATCATCGTGGTGAAGCGGCTGGGAGGCTTCTGCGGCATCCTGGTGGACCAGGTGGTGCAGGTGGTGCGCATCGCCGAGGAGTCGGTGGAGGCCGCGCCGGTGGTGCTCGAGGGGATCGACCGCGACTTTGTGCAGGGGATCGGCCGGGTGTCGGGGCGGATGCTGATCCTGCTCGACATGGAGAAGGTGTTGGACGTAGGCCTCCTTTGAGACGTAACGAGATCTGGACCTAACTAGAACGAGCCGGGGGGCGTATGAAAAAGAACAAGATCCTGGTGGTCGAGGACGAGGAGAGCCTCCTCAAGCTGGAAAGCATCCTGTTCACCTCGAAGGGGTACACGGTGACCGGGGTGCGCGACGGCAAGAGCGCGCTGGAGGCGATCGAGAAGGACCGTCCGGACGTGGTGGTCCTTGACGTGATGCTGCCGGACAGCGACGGGTTCGAAATCTGCCGGGCCATCAAAGAAAACCCGGCGACCCGGTCGCTGCCGGTGATCATGCTGACCGCCAAGAAGAGCAGCGTCGACCTGGAGCGCGGCAAGGTGGCGGGCGCCGACGCCTACATCACCAAGCCCTTCAAGTCGGTGAAGGTCCTCGAGGTGATCGAAGGGCTCGTCGGCTAGGGCGCCAGGCGGGGTCTTCGGAAGATTTACAAGGTTCCGCGTGCCTGGCCGGGATTCCGGTCGGGGGCGCGGGGATGAGCAGCTGCGGGGTGAGGGATCGTGCGAAGGAAAACCATCGGGACCGACGTCGTCGGGGAAGTCAACAAGGAGCAGCTCCAGGAGATCCAGGTGGCCTGCCTCAGGATGGCCGACGGGCTCTACGCCGTCGACATCATGCGCATCAAGGAGATCATCCGGCTCCCGAAGCTGGCCCCCTTGCCGCGCGCGCTCCCCTTCGTGGAGGGGGTCATCAACCTGCGCGGCAGCGTGATCCCGGTGGTGGACCTGAGAAAGCGCTTCGGGCTCCCCCCCTGCGAGCACCCCGAGACCGCGCGCCTTTTGATCCTCTCCATCTCCGGGCAGCAGCTGGGGCTCGTGGTGGACGAGGTGACCGAGATGATCACCATCCAGCTGCGCGACCTGAAGCCGCCGCCACGCGGCGTGCGTGCCGTCGGGAGCGAGTACCTGATCGGCCTCGCCCTGGTCGAGGAGGTCCCGGTCCTCTTGCTCAACATCGATTCGCTGCTCAGCTTCCAGGAAAAGGCGGAACTGGGCATCCTTGACCCCGACGCCGGCCCAACCACACCCAACAAAAAGAGCGCCGCATGCTGATAGCCTGTCCCAACTGCAAGAAACAATTCCAGATCGACGAGGCCCACGCCGTCAGCGACCAGAAGCTGCGCTGTTCCAACTGCCGTGCCGTATTCCGCCTGGTATCCCGCCAGGCGCCCGCCGCGGCCCCGACCGTGCCGCCCGTTGCAGCACCCCGGCCGGCGGCAGCCCCGGTAGCACCCGCCGCCCCGGCAGTCCCGGTGGTACCGGCCGCACCGGTGCAGGCGCCGATCGTACCGCGCCCGCCGGTTGCCTCCCCCGCACCCGCGACGCCGGTTTCCGGCGCCATCAGGGTGGTTCTCGCCAATGAAAGTGCCGCCTTCTGCGAGGCGGTCCGCAAGATCCTGGTGAACGAGCCCTTCGAACTCTTCGTCTGCACCGACGGCAAGGTGGCGCTGGAGACCGTGGAGCGCGAGAAACCCCAGGTGCTGTTGCTCGACGTGGCGCTCCCGACCATGTTCGGTTTCGAGGTGGTGGAGCGGGTCCGGCAGAACCCGGAGCTCTCCGGCATGAAGGTGGTCCTGATCGCCTCCATCTACGACAAGACCCGCTACAAGCGCTCCCCCAACTCGCTCTACGGCGCCGACGACTACCTCGAGAAGCACCACATCCCGGACTCGCTGGTTCCCATGATCTACCGGCTGGTCTCCGGCAGCAGCGCGCAGCCGAGCGCCCCGTCGGCGAGCGAACTGGCCCGGCAGGAAGAAAGCCGCGGCGAGATCCGCCAGGCCGAGGCGGAAGGGACCGGCAGCGCGGTCGAGCCGGCGGCCACGGCCGAACTCTCCGAGGCCCAGCTCAAGGCGCGGCGCCTGGCCCGCATCATCGTTTCCGACATCGCGCTGTACAGCCAGGCCAAGGTCGAGCAGGGGGTGCGGGAAGGGAACTTCTACGAGCTTTTGGCAGAGGACATCCGCGAGGGTGAACAGCTCTACCGGCAGCGGGTGGCGGAGTCGGTGCGCGAGAAGAGCGCGTACCTCAAGGAAGCCTTCGAAGAGCTCATAGCCAAGAAACGTGCGGAACTGAACCTGTAATAAGGAGAGCGCCCCTGCTGACGAGCCTGGAAGAAATCTCAAAGCAACTCCGCGAACCCGACGAGGAGGCCCGGCGCCGTGCCGTGATCGGCCTGGCGCACCAGCCGCTCGAGGCGGCCATGCCGCTGTTGTTCTGCGCCATGGGGGACGGCAGCTGGCGGGTCCGCAAGGACGCCGTGGCCACGCTCCTGGCGGCGCAGCCCCTGAAGGCCGAGACCGTCGAGGGGATCATCGACCTCCTGCGCTCGGCCGACAACGCCGGCCTGCGCGCCTCGGCGGTCGAGCTCCTGGAGCGCCTGGGGACCCGGGCGGTGGCGCCGTTGTGCGGCCACCTGAGCGACCCGGACCACGACCTGAGGAAGTTCGTGATCGACATCCTGGGGAGCATCGGCTCGAGCAGTTGCCTGCCGCTCTTGGTTTCCGCGCTGGACGACCCGGACCCCAACGTACGGGTGGCCGCGGCCGAGAACCTGGGGAAGATCGGCGACGCGCAGGCGCACCCCCCGCTTTTGAAGGTCCTGGAAGGGGGGGACCTCTGGCTCAAGTTCACCGTGCTGGATGCCCTGGGGAAGATCGGGGTACCGGTACCGCTCGAGGTGCTTACCCCGCTTCTCGGGGAGAGCCTGTTGCGGCGGGCCGTCTATGACTGTCTGGGCCTTTTGGGCGAGCCGGCCTGTGCACCGCTGCTCCTGAAGGGGCTCGGCGAACCGGTGAAAAATGCCCGCGAGGCCGCCGTGGTCGCCCTGATGCGACTCAGGGTGAGGCTGGGTGGTGCAGAGGCGCAAGAGCTCATCGACCGCCCCTTGAAGGAACTCAAGGGCTCGACCCAGGTGGCGGGACTGCTCGCCTCGCTCGACGGCACCGACCCCGTCGTGCTCGATGCGGTGGTCAGGGTGGTCGGCATCATGGGCGAGGAGCGCGCCGTCCCGGGGCTTCTTGCGGTGGCCCGCCAGGAACGGCATCGTGCCGCCTGCCTGCAGGCCTTCCGCGGCGTGGGGGAGTCGGCTCTCGCCACGCTCCTGGAGCGTTACCCCGAGGCGCACGCCCAGGAACAGGCCTTCATCGCACAGGTGGCCGGCGAGCTGGGTCTTGTCGAGGCAGTCGACCTGGTACGGGAGGGCCTCGAGGACGATGCCCCCCAGTTGAGAAGCGCCTGTGCCCTGGCTCTCGCCAAACTCGCCCCGAAGGGGGCGGCACGGCGCATCGCTTCGCTGCTCGGTGACCCCGCCCACGAGGTGGCCGAGGCGGCCCTCGAGGCGCTCAGGCGCCTGAGCAGCCGCGAGCCTGAGGAACTGACCCGCCTGTGCAGCGATCTCTCCCAGTCCGGGCGCCCCGAGCGCCGGCGCGACGCGGCGCTGTTGCTGGCGAGCCTGTCGGACAGTGAGCGGCTGGGGCTTATGGTGAAGGACGAGGACGCCGGCGTGCGGACCGCGGCGGTCACCTCCCTGGCGCGTTGCGGCCAGCCGCAGTCTGTCGGAAGCCTGGTGATGGCGCTGGTGGACGAATCCCCGCAGGTGCGGGTCGCCGCCGCCCAGGCGCTGGGCGAGGTGGGCGGGACTGATGCCGTGGAGCCGCTCTTACTCGCGCTGAACGACGCCGACCCCTGGGTGCAGACGGCGGCGCTCAAGGGGCTGGCCGCGCTGGGCGACCCCCGGGCGCTTCCCGGCGTGGTGGCGCTCATCGCCGACGCCCGCGGCCCGGTCCTCATCGCCGGCCTGGGTACCGTGGCGGCGCTGGGGGAGGGCGCGGACCTGGCTCCCGTCGAGGCGGCCCTCGCGAACAGCGACGAGGAGGTGGTGCAGGCCGCCATCGGCATCCTCTGCGGCACCGGCAACGGCTGGATCGAGCGGCACTGCGACCCCCTGCTCGGGCACCCGCACTGGGGGGTCCGGCGCTGCTTCGCGCGCGCCCTCGCCGAGGCGCTCGGGACGGCGGCACTTTCGCGGCTCGAAACGGCACTTTCGCAGGAAACGGACCCGCTGGTCAGGGGGGAGATCTCCGGTCTCCTGGGCAGGTTGGGCTAAATGTTCAGTATCGATCCAGACCTGCAGCTCTCCGAGGAGGAGTTCCGCCTGATCCGGGACCTGATCTACAGCCATTGCGGGCTGTTTTTCGACCAGGACAGCAAGTACCTGTTGGACAAGCGCCTGGCGAGAAGGCTCACCTTGCACAACCTGGCCGGTTTCCGGGACTACTACCAGTTCCTGAAGTACGATCGCAGCAAGGACGAGGAGCTGTCCGACATCATGGACATCCTCACCACCAACGAGACCTACTTCTTCCGGGAGTCGTTCCAGTTGAAGGCGTTCACCGACGAGATCCTCCCCGAGCTGAAGACCCTGAAGGAGCGCGAGCGGACCCTGCGCATCTGGAGCGCCGGCTGCTCCACCGGTGAGGAACCCTACACCATCGCCATGCTGATCCTGGAACAGGGGCTTTTTCCCGGCTGGCGCGTGGAGATCGTCGGGTCCGACATCAGCCAGCGGGTGGTGCAGCACGCCCGCAAGGGGGTCTACGGCAAGTCCTCGTTCCGCTGCACCGACGAGAAGTACCAGAAACGCTTCTTCACCGAGACCCAGGAGGGGTACCGGATCTGCGACGAGGTGCGTGAACTGGTCTCCATCAGCCACATGAACCTGTTCGACGCGAACCGGCTGGCGCTTTTGGGGAAGATGGACCTGATCTTCTGCCGTAACGTGATCATCTATTTCGACCAGGCTTCCAAGAAGCGGGTCATCGACTCTTTCTACAACACGCTCAGAGACGGCGGGTTCCTGCTCCTGGGACACTCCGAGTCGCTCATGAACCTCTCCACGGCGTTTGCCCTGAGACACCTGAAAAACGACATGGTCTATCAAAAGCCGGCCCCCAGCTTCGGGAGGGCTGCATAATGAAAACGATACGGGTAGTGGTGGTCGACGATTCGGCCTACAACCGGCGCGCCATAACGAAGATGCTCGAGGAGCTTCCCGGGGTGCAGGTGGTGGGGTACGCCACCAACGGCGAGGAGGGGATCCGCCGGGTGATCGATCTCACCCCGGACCTGGTCACCCTGGACCTCGAGATGCCGCGCATGGACGGCTTCACCATGCTGCGCATCCTGATGGCCTCGACGCCGGTCCCCACCATCGTGATCAGCTCCACCTCCGGCGACGAGAAGGTCTTCAAGGCGCTGGAACTGGGGGCGGTGGACTTCATCGCCAAGCCGACCACGGTGATCTCCGACGAGCTCCTGAAGATCCAGAAGGACCTGCACGAGAAGGTCCAGGGTGTCTTCAAGCTGAACATGGCCCGCGTGCAGCGGCGCTCCGAGCCGGTAGCGCAGGCGGTGGTGGAACTACCCACTACCCCCGCGGCGCAGAGCCCGGCGACGCTCGACCTGGTCGCCATCGGCTCCTCCACCGGCGGTCCTCCGGCGCTGCAGCGCATCTTCTCCGCCTTTCCCGAGCCGCTCCCCTTCGCGGTCGCCATCGCGCAGCACATGCCCCCCGGGTTTACCACCACCTTTGCCGAAAGGCTGAACCGCCTGACCGGGTTCGAGGTGCGCGAGGCGAAAGACGGCGACGAGGTTTTGCCGGGGCGCGCCCTCCTGGCGCCGGGTGGCAAGAACCTCCTCTTCGTGGAGAGCGGCGGCAAGGTCGTGGCCCGGGTGGTCGAACCGGAGCCGAAGTACCGCTACGTCCCCTCGGTGGACGCCATGTTCGCGAGCCTCTCCGAGATCTACCGGAAACGGATGCTGGCCGTGGTGCTGACCGGGATGGGCAACGACGGCGCCCAGGGCGTGCGTCAGGCCAAGCGCCTGGGGGCGCAGGTGATCGCCGAGAGCGAGGAGACCGCCGTGGTCTACGGCATGCCGCGCGAGGCGGTCGCCACGGGGCAGGTGGACCGGGTGGTCCCCATCGACGCCATGGTGCGGGAGATCGTGTACCGCTGCGGCCTCATGCCGCGGTTCGGGTAACGGCCGTCAACTAAGAAGGTACAAGAGTTTGGTCTTAAACCTGATTTTTGGGAGAGCATATGCAAAAGGACGATGATCGGTTGACGAGCAGGGGCGAGGAGTTTCTGCAGGTCTTCAAGAAGGGGGCCGAGTTCACCCAGGACCTCATGCGGGAGAACGAGCGGCTGCGCTACCGGCTCCTGGAGCTGGAAAAGACCCCGAGCCCGGGTGGGGGCGACCCTCCCGCCCAGGAGGTGCGGCGGCTCTCCGAGCGCATCGCGGACCTGGAGGCGGAGAAACAGGAGATCCTGGACCGGATCCGCCAGGTCGAGGAGGAGAACCATGACTTCGCCGCGCGCTACCTGGAGATCGAGGACGAGAACAACAACCTCGCCAACCTCTACATCGCGAGTTACCAGCTGCACTCGACGCTGGACTTCTGCGAGGTGCTCCAGATCATCACCGAGATCATCATCAACCTGATCGGTGCCGAGGAGTTCGCCATCCTGCTTCTGGACGAGAAGAGCGACGAGCTGCAGGCGGTGGCGACCGAAGGGGTGGAGCGCGAGCAGATCCCGGTGGTGCGGCTCGGTAAGGGGGTGATCGGGCAGGTCGCCCAGTCCGGCGAGAACCACTTCGTCTCCGACGTGGACGACTATCAGCGCGACTTCTTAAGCCCGATGGTCTGCATCCCCTTGAAGATCAAGGAGCACGTGATCGGCGTCCTCGCCATCTACAAGCTCCTGGTGCAGAAAAAGGAATTCGCTCCGGTGGACTACGAGCTCTTCACGCTGTTGGCCGGCCACGCCGCCACCGCCATCTTCAGTTCCCGGCTCTACAGCGACTCCGAGCGCAAGCTCTCAACCATCCAGGGTTTCATCGACCTTTTGACGAAATAAGCGGGCACTGCCATATGCAGTAACGCCAGGGGGGATAGCGGACAGATGTCTGAATACAATGTATTGATAGTCGAGGACTCGCCGACCATGAGGCAGCTCATCGCCTTTGCCCTGAAAAGGATCAGGGGTGTCAGGATCGTGGAGGCGAACGACGGTGTCGACGGATTGAAAAAACTCTCCGCGGAGCGTTTTGACCTCATCCTCACCGACATCAACATGCCGATCATGGACGGCTTGAAGCTGGTGAGTCTGGTGCGCAACGACGCCAACTACAAGAACATCCCGATCGTGGTGATCACCACGGAAGGGGCTCAGGAAGACCGCGAGCGGGCGCTGACCCTGGGGGCCAACGATTACATCACCAAGCCGATCCAGCCCACCAAGATTCTCGAGGTGGCCAAGGGGCTTTTGCGGATCGTCTAGCACGACGGACCCGGGCGGCACAGGTAGGGATTGCGGTTGAGGTTAAGCTTGGGGTATGCTGTCTTCCCGGCTTAACCTTGACCTGTTTCTAGCACAGCGGTTGGGGCCGCGGTGTGGGGGGAGAGCTTTCTCAACCTCAACCTCGACCTCAACCTGTTTTTCATATCACGGAGGTGTTTTCATGGAAGAGAAGTACAGCCCCAAGGTTGTTGAGGATAAGTGGCAGTCGTTCTGGGCGGAAAATGAGAGTTTCCGCGCCACCGAGGATCCCGCGCAGAAGAAGTACTACCTCCTGGAGATGTTCCCCTATCCCTCGGGGAAGATCCACATGGGGCACGTGCGCAACTACTCCATCGGTGACGTGATCGCCCGCTTCAAGAGGATGCAGGGCTTCAACGTGCTGCACCCGATGGGGTGGGACGCCTTCGGGATGCCCGCCGAGAACGCCGCCATCCAGAACAAGAGCCATCCGGCCCACTGGACCTACGACAACATCGCCTACATGCGCGGGCAGTTGAAGCGCCTGGGGCTCTCCTACGACTGGGAGCGCGAGCTTGCCACCTGCGACCTCGACTACTACAAGTGGGAGCAGCAGATCTTCCTGGAGATGTACAAAAAGGGGCTCGCCTACAAGAAGGTCTCCCCGGTCAACTGGTGCCCCAAGTGCGAGACCGTGCTCGCCAACGAGCAGGTCGAGGACGGCGCCTGCTGGCGCTGCGACAGCATCGTGCAGCAAAAGGAGCTGGAGCAGTGGTCCTTCCGGATCACCGCCTATGCCCAGGAACTGCTCGACGACACCTACAGGCTCGCCGGCGGCTGGCCCGAGCGCGTCCTCACCATGCAGCGCAACTGGATCGGGCGCTCGGTGGGGTGCGAGATCGAGTTCCCGCTGGAGAACGGCCGCTCCAAGGTGAAGGTTTTCACCACCCGCCAGGACACCCTGTTCGGCGCCACCTTCATGTCGCTCGCCGCCGAGCACCCCATGGCGGCGGAGCTCACCACCGAGGCGCAGCGCGCCCAGGTCGAGGCCTTCATCGACAAGGTGAAGAAGACCGACCGCATCAAGCGCGGCTCCGACGACCTGGAGAAGGAGGGGGTCTTCACCGGCTCCTACTGCATCAATCCGGTCACCAAAGAGAAGATGCCCATCTACCTCGCCAACTTCGTCCTGATGGACTACGGTACCGGCGCGGTCATGGCGGTGCCGACCCACGACCAGCGCGACTTCGAGTTCGCCAGCAAGTACGGCCTGCCGCTTAAGGTGGTGATCAACCCCGAAGGGGAGACCCTGGATCCGGCAACCATGACCGAGGCCTTCACCGGCGAGGGGATCATGGTCAACTCGGGGAGCTTCGACGGCATCTCGAACACCGAGGCCAAAGAAAGAATCGCCGACTACCTGGAAGGGGAGGGGATCGGCAAGAAGACCGTGAACTTCCGCCTGCGCGACTGGGGCATCTCGCGCCAGCGTTACTGGGGGAACCCGATTCCGGTGATCAACTGCGAGCTGTGCGGCGTGGTCCAGGTTCCGGAAAAGGACCTCCCGGTGGTGCTCCCGATGGACGCGGCCTTCACCGGCGAAGGGGGGAACCCGCTCGCCCAGGTGCCGTCCTTCGTGAACTGCACCTGCCCGCAGTGCGGCGAGGCGGCCCGGCGCGAAACCGACACCATGGACACCTTCGTGCAGTCCTCCTGGTATTTCCTGCGCTACTGCTCGCCCAAGTACCAGGGTGGTCCCCTGAACCGCGAGAAGGTGGAGTACTGGATGCCGGTGGACCAGTACATCGGCGGCATCGAGCACGCCGTGTTGCACCTTTTGTACGCCCGCTTCTTCACCAAGGTGCTCCGCGACCTGGGCTACTGCAACGTGGACGAGCCGTTCTCCAACCTCTTGACCCAGGGGATGGTGATCAAGGACGGCGCCAAGATGAGCAAGTCCAAGGGGAACGTGGTCGACCCGAACGCCCTCATTGAGCGCTACGGAGCCGACACCGCGCGCCTCTTCTCGCTCTTCGCCGCTCCCCCGGAAAAGGACCTCGACTGGAGCGACCAGGGTGTCGACGGCAGCTACCGCTTCTTGAACCGCGTCTGGCGCCTGGTGTTCGACGTGCTGCCGGCCGTGAAGAGCGCCGCGCCGGCCGACCTGGCGACCCTCTCCGCGGAGGCCAAGAACCTGCGCCGCGCAGTGCACAAGACCATCAAGAAGGTGACCGAGGACATCGACGGCCGCTTCCACTTCAACACCGCCATCGCCGCGGTCATGGAGCTGGTCAACACCCTGCAGGGCTTCGAAGGGAAGAGCGCCCCGGAAAGCGTCGGCGTGGTGCGCGAGGGGGTGGAGTCGGTAGTGCGCCTCCTGGCCCCGTTCGTGCCGCACTTTACCGAGGAGCTCTGGGCTGAACTCGGCTACACCGGGTCGGTGGAAAAGGCCGGCTGGCCGAGCTACGATGCCGAGGCGGTCGTGGACGACGAGATCACCGTGGTTATCCAGGTGAACGGGAAGCTGAGGAGCAAGCTCCTGGTCGCCCCGGACGTCCAGGAGGAGACCGTGAAACAGGCGGCGCTCGCCGACGACAAGATCCAGGTCTTCCTGGAAGGGAAGAGCGTGAAGAAGGTGATCTACGTCCCCGGCAAGCTGGTCAACATCGTGGTCGCCTAGCCGATGCGCCTTGTCTCCCGCACACGCCTGACCCTCCCGTTGCTCGTCGGGATCCTGCTGCTTGCCGCCCTTATGGGCGGCTGCGGCTACCGTGCGGTGCTGCACGACGAGCCGCTCTTCGCGAACCAGGGCGTCGACGTGGTGGTCTTCGCCAACCGGAGCTACCAGGCCGGGGTCGAGGGGGTGCTGGCGCGCAGCCTGGTGGACGAGCTGGCGCTGCGCACCGGGGGGCGCGTGGTCACCGGGCCGAGCGCCACGCTCGAGCTGACCGGGACGGTGCTGAGCTACGGGAGCAGTGCGGTTTCCTACAACGCCCAGGACCAGATCCGCGAGTACCGGCTCGACATCTCCGTGGAGGCGGTGCTGCGCGACCGCGTGACCCAGAAGGTGGTCTGGAAAGGGGAACTCGTCGAGTCGCAGACCTATCCCGTCAACCTGAACCTCGCCCTGCAGCGCAACTCCGAGGAGGCGGCCGCCGCCAAGGTCTGCCGCCGGCTCGCCGAGGACATCTGGCAAAAGGCCGGCGACCGGTTTTGAAACAGATAATGAAACGTCCTGCGCCGCCCAATTCACCTAAGAGCTGGGCGGCCTTTTCATTTTGGCCGGCGCTGGGTGCCGGTCGGCGTGGTGCCTGTGCCATGCGAACCGAACGAGAACCTCATCAATGAAACCGGAAGAGTTTGACAGAGCGCTGGAGAAGGGAATGATCGCTCCCCTGTACCTTTTGTGCGGGGACGAGCCCTGCCTCGTGGAGCGCGCCGTGAAGAAACTCCTGGACCGCACCGTGGACCCGGGCTTTCGCGATTTCAACCTGAACCTCTTCTACGGCAACGAGTGCAAGGGGGAGGAGATCTTCTCCGCCGCCCAGACGCTCCCCATGTTCGCCGACCGCCGCGTGGTGCTGGTGAAAAAGGGGGGCGAGCTCCCCGCCGCCGCCCAGGAGATCCTGCTCCCCTACCTGCAGGACGCCTCCCCCTCCACCTGTCTCATCCTGCAGGCGGACAAGGTGGATGGCCGCAAGAAGTTCTTCGCCGAGTTCAAGAAGCGCGGCGAGTTCGTGGAGTTCAAGAAGCCCTACGAGAACCAGCTGGGGCCCTACGTGCGCGACGAGGTGCGCGCCGCGGGGAAGAAGATCGACTCCCAGGCGGCGGAACTCCTGGCCTACCTGGTAGGAAACAACCTGCAGGAGCTGGTTTCCCAGATCGAGAAGCTCTGCCTTTTCTGCGGGAAGAAGGAGCAGATCGGCGTCGAGGACGTGAAGGCGATCGTCTCCGATACCAAGGTGGAGAGCGTCTTCGAGTTCACCGACGCTCTCGGTTCCCGGGACACCGCCCGGGCGCTGCGCCTTTTGACCACGCTTCTGGACGACGGGGAGGCGCCGCTGCGCATCCTGGGTGGGGTGGCGCGCCACTACCGGCAGCTCTGGCAGGTGCGCGAACTGTTGGACCGCAAGATGCCCAACTCGGAAATCGGCAAGGCCGCCGGCATCAACCCGTACTTCCTGAACAAGGTGCTGCAGCAGGCGCGCAACTACCGGGTGGGTGAGCTTCTGAAGATTTTCGAAGGGATGCTGGAGCTGGACCTGGCCTTCAAGTCCGGTGGGTTGGAAGACGCCCTGTTCGAACGCTTCGTCCTGGAAGCCTGCAGGACGAAGCGATAGGTCACTCTTCCCCTGCGGGAGGGGACGTTCGCTACAACAATCAAAAAGGGGAACCCTGCTGGAGGGTTCCCCTTTTTTTGTCACGCGGTGAGGGTGCCGAGACCGGTTCAGGTCTCCAGGTAGGAATCGTCCAGCGGTAGTCGGCCGTTACGCTCCAGGTAGGCGAGTTGCTCGTTCTTTTTCTGGATGTTGTCGTTGCACCAGGTCCAGATGCGGTAGCTCTCCATGCAGAGGATGGTGAAGCCGGCACCGAAAACTGCCCAGTAGTTGTCCGCGAGACCTTCACTCAGGTAGTAGAAGAAGTAGAAGACGCTCAGGTAGCCGACGTGGCAGAAACTGCTGCGGTGGCGCAGGTTGGCCATCATCCGGCACAGGCTCAAGACGATGGCGGAAAAGGTGTAGATGATCAGCACCATACTGATGAGCTGCGAGCCCGGAGCAGGTCCCATCGCCTGCACGAACTGCTGGGGACGTGGCAAGAACGGGAAGTTCCGCCAGGCGAGGGTGCTCACCATGAGGAACAGCGAGAGTGCCCACAGCCCCCTGTTGGAGAACCGTCTGAGCCCCTTGATGTCGTCGAGGAGTCCCTGACGCAAGGTGGCCCGGATCTCGCCGGCCGTATCGTCCGCGCTGGGCGGTTCTTGATGAGCGTACTGCTCCATGGGGCACTCGATGTTTTCTACGTTGGGACGCGCCATTAGTGGCCTGGCTGCTGCAGATCGGAGCCTTTCTTAAGAGCTTCCTGCTGAGCCTGGTCCAGCTTATTTTTGATAAAGTAGTAAGATTTGGCAATCCTGTCAAGCTCATAGGGAAGGTTCCGAGGATGCGAAATTGCTGAGTTACTGACACAACGCTCGGTATATTCCTGCAGCTTTCGCATCGGATCCAGAACGATCATCTTCAAAAGAGCAATGACTCCGGTGGTCGTCAGGATCAAGGTGAGCAAAGAGAACACCACCATCTGTCCGCGGATGGATGAAAGCGAGGCGAAGGTGGCCTCCTGGGAGAGCCCGATGTCGAGGGTACCCAGCACCCGCTGGGTTGCAGGGTGGAAGTGGCAGGCGGCGTTGGAGCACTCGGGGTCGTTGTAGATAGGGGTGGTGATGGCGAGTACCTGCTCGCCCGCGCTGTTCTTGAAGGTACGCGCCTTCTCCATCGGTCCCAGCGAGGTGATCGGCTCTTTCTTGGCATGGCACAGGATGCAGCCTTCAGCCTGCTTGTTGACCAGGCGGTTCACCTCGGAGGGGTTCGAGGAAAAGGCCACCCTGCCGGACTTGCTGAAGATGCGTACGTGCTCGACACCCTTTTGCTGGCTGATGTTCTGCACGATGTTCGCGCTCAACTCCCGGTCTGACTTGAGCATGGCGTACCGGGTGGACTTGAGGACGATGCCGGCCAGGTTGTTGGCGTGTCCGATCGAGTCGCGGATCACCACGTTCTTGATCGCCGCGTACAGCAACACGAAGCAGACCACCAAAAAACCGGTGACGACGATTCCCACAGGTATCAGGGCTCTTCCTGCAATCTTGTCGAACATGGCACACTCTCCCATCGTGGCGGATTCGGTTCCCTTGGCTCGGCTGGTGCGGGGCCGGTGTCGGGTTTGGTGCGTACCCATTAATTGCATTTTGGGTGCCAAGCTCGACAGGTGCCCAAATTCGCGGTTTTACGCGGGACAAGCACCCTTTTCTGTCAGGAAAGATCGTCAGCTGTATATCGATTACATACATTTCTGACATGCAGGCGTGCATAACTGGACCGGGCATGGTAGAATTTCGCCTGTCAAATCAGGGGTTCTCCTGGTGTCACATGGTGTATCGGCACCCCATACACCTGGAAACTTCGAATTGCGTGCCGCACTGTCACAACATCTTCTGTATTAAGTATTTTGTTTACACTACGTAATCTTTTACTGGGGCTTGGTATAAATAGATCTTCATGTCTTTTTGTTGACATCTTATTGACAGTGGTGTTATTGATAATCAACAAATAGCAGTACAGGTCGGCAGCTTTTCAGCGCTGTCATAGGCCTGATCAGGAACCGGATAGAGTGGAATAACCTGTGAAAAAAGGTGGGGTTATGAACGTTCTTGTGGTGGATGATGAACCGGTGATCAGAATTGGTCTAACCCGCACTCTTGAAGGGGCTTCCTTTACGGTCGACACTGCCAGTAACGGTCATCTTGCCATCGAGATGCTCCAGCAGAAGAACTACGACCTCATCATAACCGACCTGAAGATGCCCGGCATGAGCGGCTTCGAGGTACTGAGCGCGGTAAAGGCGCTGCAACCCGAGGCCCCGGTGATCATGATCACCGGCTTTGCCACCGTGGAAACCGCGGTGGAGGCCATGAAAAACGGTGCAGCAGACTACATCGTCAAGCCCTTCGAACCGAGCCAGATCCTGGAAAAGGTGCAGCGCGCCCTGGAACAGCGCCCGGTTACCACGGAGGAAATCCTCGTAAAAAAGGAGCTTGACTGCCACCACGGCTTCGACCAGTTCATCGGTGAAAGCCGGGAGATGCAGAAGGTTTACCGTCGCATCATCCAGGTGGCAGCCACCGACAGCACCGTTCTCATCACCGGCGAAAGCGGCACCGGTAAGGAAGTCGCCGCCCGTGCCATCCACAAGCACTCCTCGCGTCGCGACCAGCCCTTCGTGGCGGTCGACTGCACCGCACTTGCCGAGAACCTCCTCGAGAGCGAGCTGTTCGGCCACGTCAAAGGTTCTTTCACCGGTGCCATGCAGACCAAGATGGGCCTGCTCATGGTCGCCGACGGCGGAACGCTCTTCCTCGACGAGGTCTCCAACATAAGCCTCGGCACCCAGGCGAAGCTTTTGCGGGTCCTGCAGGAGCGCCATGTCACCCCGATCGGCGGCACCCAGCCGGTCTCCTTCAACATCCGCCTGGTGGCGGCCTCGAACCGGAACCTGAAGACCATGGTGTCCGAGGGGAAATTCCGCGAGGACCTCTTCTTCCGCCTCAACATCATCCCGCTGGACCTCCCACCTTTGAGGGAGCGCAAGGGGGACATCCCGCAGCTCATCCACCACTTCATCGCCAAGTTCATCGCGGAAACCGGCAAGGAGAACCTGCGCGGTGTCGCGCCCGACGCCATGCAGTTTTTGGAGAACTACTCCTTCCCCGGTAACGTGCGCGAACTGGTCAATATCATCGAGCGCGCCGTCGTGCTCGCCGAGGCCGATATCATCCAGAAGGAGAACCTGGAACTTGGCGAAGCCGCCGAGGCGTCGGCACAGGAGTTCGAGGGGTATGTCCCGCAGAATGCCGAGGCCTTGAAGGAGATGAAGCGCCAGATCCGGGACCGCTCGGTGGAAAACGTCGAGAAGGCCTTCGTGATGAGCGCCCTCAAGCGTAACAACTGGAACATCTCCCGGGCCGCCGAGGACACCGGCATGCTGCGCCCCAACTTCCAGACCATGCTGAAAAAACTCGGGATTTCCGTCAAGGACTACTTCGAGAGATAACCCTTCTCCCCCTTTCAGGTAACCACCTCCAAGGCGACCCCGCGCGCAGGAACCTCTCTGTTGCAGCGAGCCTCGGCCGCAGTGATTTTCCGCCTATCCGCACATCTCGCCTAACTGAACATCTCGCCGCTCCCCGAACGTCCCACATTCCCCTAAACATACCCCCTTTGCGAAGTGTTCCTACTACATCGTGAAGCCCTGAGGTCTTTTCGGCAAAACGTGGCAGCCGAACTCTCGCCCCCCCATTGCAAAGGTCTTCCGGGATTTCCGGAGGTGCAGCCGGCAATTTGAATTGCCAGCTACGGCATGTGTGTCTCTGACCTGTAGGGGCGCATAATCATTCGCCCAACCTCTCCGGTGGGAGAGGCGGCCGAGGGCCGAAGTTGTGTCAGGTGGTACGCCTGCTGGCGCGCCGGGCGAATGGTTATTCGCCCCTACGCATCCCTCACCCGGCATGCCTGGATGAACCTTCATAAAGAGGAGACAGGGGGGCACCAGTTCTGCTTTACGGAACCCGCGTCGCGTATTTCCCGGCTTTCGCCCGGCCGTGTTGAAACAAAAAAACGGCCACTGAAATCAGTGGCCGGCGGATGTAAGGCAGGAGGCGACCGCACTCGGTCCTCTGCGGAACCGGGTGCGGCCGGTGCGACGAAACGTTTCGCTGCGTCAGTTCTGCGGGTGTACCGGATGTTCCGGGTAGTGGCGCACCGGGCGGAACGCTGTCTGCGGCTGCGCTTCCTTGTGCTGTTCCTCGTGGTGCTCCTCGTCGTGGTCCTCAACTTCCTCCCATCCGAAGATCATCGGCTTGAAGTAGGCAAGCGGAGTGGCGCCCAGGGTTGCCAGGTAGACGTGGGTGAACAGGAAGGCGAACAGCGAGCAGGCCACCAGGAAGTGCAGGGTGTCGATGATCTTGATGCCACCCGACATAAGGATGAGCACGCGCAACGGGGTCACGTTCATGAGCAGGATCCCGGTGAGGACCACGAGCGGCACCAGCATGAACATCACCACCAGGTAGGCAGCTTTCTGCATCGGGTTGAACTTGGAGTCCGGCATGGCGTGGAAGGGGCTCGGGCGACCCACGAAGTACCAGAAGCAGTAGTAGAGCAGTTGCCGCACGATGCCGTGCTTGATGTCTTCCTCGTTCGGGATGTAGATGTCGTCCAGGCTGTTGCGCACCATCTTGTAGTAGACGAGCCACCAGGCGAGGAAGACGGCGACGATCAGCCCTGCCACGTTGTGCACCTGGATCGCGGTCTTGTAGCTGCCCAGGATGGTGATGGCTTCCGGGAAGCGGATCTGCGCGCCACTGATGATCAGGGTGACGATACCCAGGGCGTTAACCCAGTGCCAGATGCGGATCGGGATCGGCTGGAGGTAGACCATTTTCTTGGCGCTCATGACTAGTGCTCCTTTCTCGTTCTGTTTTTGCGCGTCAGAAAGCGCAGGAATCCGTGACAAACCGGCATGATCAGGCCGCCGCAGACGACGGCGAGACCGATCCAACTGAGCATGTTGTTCTTGTTGGAGCCCATCAGGTAGAAGTCGGGGGTGCCGTACAGGGCATCAAGGACCGCCCCTTTCTCGACCTGGACCCTGCGGTAGGTACCGTTGACCTCGGGGATGGACAGGTAGCTGGTCTGCATCACCGTAGGCCCGGAGCCGTGGCAGAAGGTGCAGTTGCGCCGGTCGTCGAGGATCTCGAAACGGTGCGAAACCGTCTCAGGGGTGAGCATCCCCTGGAGCCTCAGGGATTTGTGGTCGCGATCCAGGTTGAAGTTTCTCAGCTCCGAGATCGAGATGTAGTTGTCATGGTTGCTGTCGATCAGGGTCAGGATGTCACGTCCCCCCGTCAGCTCCTTGAGTTCCTGGTAGCTCGCCACTTCCGGTTTGCCCAGATTCCCCTGGTTCTTGGTGCTCACCACGTACATGCTGATGAAGTAGTTCTTCGAGCCGGTGTGGCAGGTGATGCAGGGGAGCATGTAGAGGTGCAGGTCCGCCTGGGGGAGCCACTCGCCGTGCTTCGCCGACATCTTGAACTTGTCGTGGCAACCGCCGCACATCTGGTTGATCTCCATCCCGGAGATCTCGCGCGGCGACTCGACCTTGTGCGGGTTATGGCAGCCGGAGCAGGAGGTCTTGCCGGCATGGATGCTCGAGGCGTACTCGCTGTTCACCTCGCCGTGGCACTGCTGGCAGTTGGCCCGTGGCGTCCGGACACCGTCAGTGGGGTGGGTCGGGGCGACACCCTCGTGGCAGGACGGGCAGCCGATCTTGGCGTGGGTGGTGTGGCCGAACTGGGCGGGGTTGATGAGGGAGGGTCCCTTCACCTTTTGACCATCGGCATGGCAGGTCAGGCAGGCCTCGTTCTTGCCCGTGGTGTCACCGAACGAGTACCCCGGGCCGTCCGGTTCGGCGAGTGCGGGAGTGCACAGGGCCCCGGCGAGCGCCACGGTCATGAGAAACCGGTACATGGTGTGTTTCGTCGCTGCTTTCACTGGTTGCCTCCTTTGAAATGAATTCCAAACTTGGGCCGCAAGGCGGGGATCACTTTCCGCCTCGAGGCGAACTTTGCGATGCTTTCCGCCCGGCAAAGAGCCGGGCCGGCAGCTTAATGCGAAAGATCGGCAGCAATTGCCCGACGATAATCAGGGCGCAGAAACCGAGAAACAGGAGCGTGGTCCAGTTCCCCGAAGAGGCGACACTCGGAGCAGCAAGGAAATAATAGCTTGCTCCCATGAGAGTCGCAAGCAGCAGGCAGCTCATAAGCTTCACTGGCAGGCTCCGCCCCGCTCCCGGGCCTGCCTGGTTGCGCTGCGAGCTGTGCGGGTCGGCGAGCACGCTCACGCGGTGTTTTTCGAAAGCGCAGGCGACGGCCTGCCACAATTCGCCCGTGTCGGCGGAGCTGGACGGTTTCAGGGCGTGGTAGAAGATCCCCTCCTGGCGCACCTGGCGGGCCTGGCTCAGGCTGAGTTCCTCCGATACCATGATGATGTGCAGGTGACGGTTGCATTTCTTCAACAGGTGGATGAGTTCCGATGTGGAGATCCGGTCGCCGAAGTTGCTTCCCAGCAAAAGGACCGCCACCCGGTTTTCCATGACCCGTGCCAGTACCTCGTCCGCGCTGGCGGCGGTGCCGACCTTGAAACCTTCTTCCTTGAAGAAGTCGGCCATGCGCCTGCGGAATTTGGCGTCCGTGTCGGCTATGATGATCTCTCGCTCGCCCATGCCTCACCTCGAATCCAACGCCCCTTTAAGGTTCTCCGGTTACTTCTTGCCCGATGCCGCCACCTTTTCCTTCTTGTGGAACAGGCTCGCCACCCCCTTCGCCATTGCCCCGAAGAGCATCATGCAGGGGACGATCTGCAAAACGATCACCGCACCCAGGAAGAAGATGAACAGCTTGGAGGTGAGGCCTCCCGAGACGTCTGCGATTCCTGATATGGCAACCGCTCCGGCCAGCACTACCGCGACGATTCCCAGCGTGGCGATCTTTCCTGTTTTGGATTTCTTGGTTTCCGTTTCGGCTTTCATGGCGCTCTCCTTTCCCCCTTCGGGGATGCTCACGTCCTGCCCGTTCCGGTTCCGGCTCAGCCGTGGACGTGGCAGCTGTCGCAGTTGCCGCGCACCGTGAAGGCGGTGCTGCCGTCATGGCAGGCTCCGCAGGATTTTGCCTTGCGCATCTCTGCCATGCTGACCGGCTTGTTGCCAGATTTCAGCGGGAAGGTCCGGGTGTGGCAGGAGGTGCAGCTGTACTTCTCCAGGTGTGCGGTGTGGCTGAACTTCACGTTGGCGATCCCGGCCAGCTTGAAGTTGATGTCTTTCACGGGGTGGCACTTGCCGCAACTGGTGACCGCAAAGGCCTCCTTGCCGTTGTGGCAGGCACCGCAGGATTTTCCCTTCTTCATGGCAGCCATGGTGACCGTTTTGCGCGGGCCGATCGGGTAGAGCTTCGAGTGGCAGGCGCTGCAGTCGTACTGCTGCTGGTGCGTCTTGTGGCTGAAGCGGGTCGGGCCGGTCTGTTTCACGTTGAAGACGATCTCCTTGGTGGGGTGGCAGCCGCCGCAGTTAGCGAGGGCAAACGCCTTGCTGCCGTTGTGGCAGGCACCGCAGGATTTCCCTTTCTCCATCTCGGCCATGGTGAAGGTCCGGTTCGGGCCGGTGACGAAGAGTTTCGGGTGGCAGGCCTCGCACTGCTGGTCCTTGAGGTGCTTGGCGTGGCTGAAGCGGACGGTGCCGGTCTGCTTCACCTGGTAGGTGATCTCCTTCACCTTGTGGCAGGCGGTGCACTTGTTGATGCTGAAGGCGACATTCCCGTCGTGGCACTTGCCGCAGGATTTCCCCTTCTCCATGTCCGCCATCGAGTAGCGCACGTTACTGCTCGTTTTGCCGTTGTCGTGGCACGATTTGCAGCTCACCTTGCCGAGCTTGTCCGACTTCATGTTCATGTGCTGCTTGTGGCTGAAGAGTACCTTCCCCGCGCCGGGGGTGTTGTAGGTCACTTCCTTGAGTTCCAGTGCGGCTGCTACCGTGACGCTTGCTGCCAGTGCTGTCAGGACGATGATGGCTGATCCGAATCTCATGATGTCTCCCTCCCAGGCCTATGATTTTGGAATCGCTAAAGCGTCGTCTGTGAAACCGATCCAGCTGATTCTCTTGGGGTTATTGTGCATAAAACGGCCGGTCAACCTGGTAGTAGCATCAGCCGTGCCCGATTCGCGTCTTCTTGAGTGATTTCTCATAACCCGCTGTCCTATCGGCGTTATTTTGATGGCCGTGTGACCATGAATAGCGGTCGTTTTCCGGGTTCATGTATAGAAGCTCTATACAGCCATTTCGCCGGAAAGTTTTTTCATGTGGGAAGAAAACCAGCTAGATCCGCTCTGGGTGCGGCTTTAAAGGTATACGGCAGGGGAGGGGGGGTGTATGGCAATGCTATACGGTAGGCGGCAGGTGTTTAAAAGAAACTTACGAAAGAAAATGCCGCACCGATGAGGGTGCGGCACTGGTTGTGCTCCGGTTGCCGGCAGGGGGCGCGGAGCTAGGAGAGCCTGAACTGTCCGACCAGCTTTTCTTGCTCGTCGGCGAGTTGCGCGAGCTTGAGCGCCGAGGACGCCGATTCCTGGGCGCTTGCCGCGGCATCCTGGACTACCTCGCTTATGGTCTGGATGTTGCCGGTGATCTCCCCGGTGGTGGCGGTCTGCTCCTCGGCCGCCGTGGCGATCTGGTTCACCTGCATGGTGAGGCTCCCGATCTGCTGCAGGATTTCCTCGAGGGCACCTCCCGACTTCTCCGCTTCGGCACTTCCCAGCTCCACCTCGCGCACCCCCGCCTCCATGACCTTGATCGCCTCCCGGGTCTCCGACTGGACAGCCTTGATCAGCTCGCCGATCTCCTTGGTGGCGCTGGCGGTGCGCTGCGCCAGGGCGCGCACCTCGTCGGCCACCACGGCGAAGCCGCGCCCGTGCTCGCCGGCCCGGGCCGCCTCGATGGCGGCGTTCAGGGCAAGGAGGTTGGTCTGGTCGGCGATGTCGTTGATGGTGCGCACGATCCCGCCGATCTGCTCGGACTTGGCACCCAGGCTGCCGATGCTGGCTGCCGATTCCCGGACGTTCTCCGCAATCTGGTTCATGCCGCGTACCGTCCCCTTGACCACCTCGGCCCCGGAGGCCGCCGCCTGGTTTGCCTGCTGCGAACTTGCCGCCGCCGAGGTACAGTTCTGGGCGATTTCGTTGGAAGTGGCTGCCATCTCTTCGCTGGCGGTCGCCACCGTGTCCGCCTGGCCGGCCACCCGGGCGGCCCCCGTGGCCATCTGCTCCGCGGCGAGCGAGAGCTGAGTCGAGGCGGAGGCGACCTGGCGGGTATTCTCCACCACCCGCGAGATGACTTCGTGGAAGTGCACCACGATGTTGTTGATGCTGGTGCAGATGGCACCGATCTCGTCGTTGCCCGCGGACGCGATCCGCCTGGTGAGGTCCCCCTGGGCGATCTCCCGGGTCGCCACCATCGCGTGGGCCAAGGGCTTCGTGATCGAGGCGATGATGCGCAGGCTGATCACCAGCGAGACCAGGGCGACCAGCAGCGACATGCCGATCATCACGAATGAGAGGGTGGTGGCGCTCCGCACGGCCTGGCGCACCCCGGCGAGGATCTGCTGCTGGTTCTCGCCGATGTTCTTCACCTGCTCCTCGCTCTTCAGGGCCTGTTCGCGCGAGATCCCCCGCGCCGAGTCGAGCGCCTTCTGCATGGCGAGGTTACTCTTGATGACGCTCAGCTTGGTCGCCTCGATCCGCCCGATGGAGGCGGCGGCGTGCGTGATGATGCCCGAGACCTGGCCGATGTTGTTGGCGAGCGCGGTCTGCCCGGACTGCTGCAACAGCTTGCGCGCCAGGGCGATGTTGCCGTCGATGCGCTTCTTGGTCTGGGTGAGAGTCCCCGTGATCTTACCGACCTCCGCCTCGCCCGCGCTCAACATGATCTGGCGCACCCCCGAGTTGAGCTCCTTCACGTCGACGCTGATTGCCGACCCCGCCTCCATGACCGCGGAGGCGGCGTTCTGGAAGCCGAGCGAGGCCACCACGTTGTTGCGGTCCTTGACGATCTGCAGCTCCAGGGTGTCGATGGTGTTGAAGATCTTGCGGCTGTTCTCCTCGAGGGGGCGTACGATCTCCTGGATCTTGGCGGCGTACTGCTCCGTCTCGGCCTTCTCCGGGGTGCTCAGGATCTCCAGCCTGAGGGCGATGAGTCCCCCGTCGTCGGCGCCGATCCTGTTCAAGAGGTCGAGTGCCACCCCCTTCACTTCCTTGATGGCCGGGTTGTCGCCGTTTTCCACCTCGATGCTGCGGGTGAGTTCGATGGCGTTCTTCAGGCGCTCCCGCAAGGGGCCGATCTTGAACTTGTTCTTGATGAGTTCCAGGTCGCTCAGGATGATGCTGATGTCCTTGAGCCGGCTTTGCAGGGTGAGCAGCTTCTTGATGCTCGAGTTCACCTGCAGGTTGGCCGCCTGGGAGGAGTTGATGGCACCCAGGGCGGAGGTCCCCAACTGGCTTATGCTCTTGCGCATCTCGCTTACCCCGGCCTCGGCCCGCGTCAGCTCGCTGTTCACCGTGGCGATCTCGCCGCGAAAGAGCGCCATGTCCTTCAACCGCTGCGAGGCGACCTGGACCACCGTCTTCTCGATCCCCCGCAGTACCGCGGTGTCCACCCCCGAGGACTCCGCACCACTCTCGCGGATCTCCTCGTTCAGGGCCTCCATGCGCCGGATGCGGCCGGTGATGGCCTCGGAGAGCTTCGCCACCTCGGCCGGTTCGGTCGTCATCTCCAGGCGCATGAAATCGGCCGAGACCTTCTCGACGGTCTGCTGCAGCTCCAGCATCTTCAGGTGCAGCGGTGTCGATTTCCCGGTCAGGATCTCGATGCTCGAGCGCACCTTGCCGATGGAGAACAATCCGATGCCGGCGATGATGGCGATGCCGATGATGGTCAAGGCGACGTTGCTGAGCAGCTTGCTTTTGACGGTCATGTGCCTCTCCTGCAGTTAGTTCTTGAAGGACTTGAAGGGGACCAGCTTGCCACCCTGGACGATCTCCAGGTAGACGTTACTCTGCCCCTGGTGGTTATCGGGCGAGAAGTTCAGCTTGATGCCACCCAGGTCGACGTCCTTCATCGCCTCGTAGGCCTTGAGGAACCCTTCGCGGGTGGGCGGAGTCCCGGCTTTTTCCAGCGCGAGCACCATCGACTTGGCGGTCAGGCACCCCTCCAGGGTCACCGCGTTGAAACTGACGTCTTCCGGGTTCTTCTCGATCGCCTCCTTGCACTCCTTGGTGACCGGGAGACTCAGGTCCTCGAGGTGGGGCACCACCTGGGACATGAGGAGCCCTTCGGCGGCCTCCCCGGCAGCCTGGACCAGGTTCGACCCGCCGGCGAAAGAGCCCGTGGCGAGGTAGCTCTTGAGCCCCTCCTTGCGGGCCGCCTTGGCGAACTCGGCCCCGGGTCCGTAGATCGAGCCCAGGATGATGGCGTCCGGCTTTGCCGCGATGATGGAGGCCAAGGCCGCGGTGACCGCTTGCGTCCCGCGCTCGAAGGCCCCCTTGGCCACCAGGGTCAGGTTATGCCGCTTCAGCGCATTCTCGGTGCAGTTGAGGACGTCGGTGCCGAAGGTGTCGTTCTGGTAGAAGATGGCGAAACGCTTGGCTCCCCCATCCTTCACCAGGAGATCGACCAGTTTGTCCAACTCTTCCTGGTGGCTGGCGCGGATGTTGATCACCTCGCGGATTACCGGGGCGCGGAAGTTGGCGGCGCCGGAGCGCGGTGCCACGAAGGGGAGTTTGTACTCCTTGACGATGGGGAGGATGGAGACACCGTTGGAGGTGCCGATGGTTCCGACCACGGCGAAGATCTTCTGCTCGTCGATCAGCTTCAATAGGCCGTCCACCGTCTTGTCCGGCACGTACTGGTCGTTGGCATTAACCAGTTCGATCTTCCTGCCGTTCACGCCACCTTTCTCGTTGACCGCTTTGAAGTAGGCATGCACGCCGACCTTCATGGATTTGCCGGCTCCCTTGTTCGGGCCGCTCTGGTCGTTCACCATGCCGATCCTGATGACCTCCCCAGTGGGCTCCGCCGCGAGTCCGGTGCCGGCTCCCATGGCCAGCAGGGTAACGAGCGCGATGATCGTCTTCATAGGTGCCTCCTATTAATGTGTTGGCTGGGGCGACACGGGAGTCGCACCGGCTGATGGTTTCCAAGTGGCTGATATTACCGAGACGGCGAGCCGCCGCTTGCCATAGTTCTAGGTATCGGGACTCATCGGGAGAAACTTTAATAGATTTTAAATAAAACAAAATAATCGAATCGCAGGGCAGGGATGATGACTTCACATCCTCCCTTGGTAAAGGCTCTTTGGGAAATTTCGGGAAGCGTAGAGATGGTAGCTCCACGCCACTACTGTGGCCTTACGTCCTCCCCTCCACAAAGGGGGGACGAGAGTTTGGCCGATCGACGCATAACGGACTCAAATGGCTACTTGGCTAGATCATGTGAGACGTTGGGGAGCAAGCAAGACCTCGGAAAGGTGAGGGGAAATGTTTGGAGGATCGGTGGGGGATGAGGACACGAGGGAGCGCGAGGGAATGAGAGGAATGAGAGGAATGAGAGGAATGAGGGAGATTAGAAGATAAGTCGAGAGGAAGATGAGAGGAAGATGAACTGAGGAGGGGCTAGCCGAAGATCCGCTTGAAGAGCCCTTTCTTCTCGGCTTCGCGACGCTCGTTGATGAGCCGCATTCCCGCCTGGGCCAGGCGCTCGCGGTTGCTCAACCTGAGGGCCTTCTGGAACTCGGACTCGGCGAGCCCGTCGCGCCCCTCGTCCAGGAGCATCCAGCCGCGGAACGAGAAGGCCTCGGCGCAGCGCCCCATCTGCAGGCTCTTGGAAAGGAGCATGCGGCACTTGTCCAGGCTCGCGCGGGAGCCGGCGTTCGCGGGGTTCTTGTAGATGGCCCAGGCCAAAAACGCGCAGGTCGGGGCGTCCTGGGGATCGAGGGTGTAGGCGTCCTGCAGGGCGCGCTCGGCGTTGGGGTAGTCCTCCATGTCGATGAACACCTTGCCCGACTGGAACTGGATCCGTGCCTGCAGCTCGTCGTCGCGCTGCCCGCCGACCCCCACGCTGTTCGCGTTCAGGATCTCGTCGTAGCGCTCCTTGGCCACCACGTTTGAGAGGGTGTTGTAGGCGTTGGCGTAGTGCGACAGGACGTCCTGGGCCCGCGACAGGGTGGCTCCCGAGAGTTCCATGAACTTCTCGGCCGAGTACTGCCGGGTCTTCGAGAAGTAGGCCTCCTTGAGGGCGTTGAAGCTGAAAGCCCCCTGGGTGAGCCCGAAGATCTCGTAGTAGTTCTTGTCCTGGATTGCGGCGAAGTCGCGTTGTACTTCCTGCTCGAAGTCGATCTCGTGCGAGGAGAGCGGCGCGGCCATCCCTTCCTCGCCCACCACCAGTTCCACCGAGCCGGAGACCTCATCTACCAGGTCCTCGAAGCTCAACGGTGCCGCATCGGCCTCGCGCACCTCTTCGATCGGGCGGTTGAAGAGCCGCTTCTGTGGGAAGTCGGGTCCCTGGTCGGCGACAGGGACGGTGTGCAGGTCGAGCATCCCGAGGCGCACCAGGAAGTTGAGAAACGAGGCGGCGGCGTTGCGGTCGGCGCAGGCCGCGACGATCTCCTCGACCCGGCGCCCTGAGGAGAGCAGCTCCAGGAGGTCGATGTCGTCGCGCCCCAGGGTGAGCAGGTTGCTGCGCCGGAAGTAGTGTGACGTCTTCGCCGGGAACAGCTGGCCGAGGCGTGCCAGGTAGTCAGCGCTCGAAAAACGTGACGCGCTGGAACGGGAGGCCTGGTAGAGCAGCCGGGGGAGGGAAACGGGGCAAAGCGGCAGCTCGGGGGGCTTGAACCCCTTGGTGAAGCGCGCCTTCTGTCCCGCCTCGAGCGCATCGCTGAGCCGCTTGCTGAGGAAGAGGCGGGACTGCTCCGCCAACTCCTCGTAGCTTATCAGTCCGGCCTCGATGAGCGTCAGACGGGGCGCCCCGTCGGGGAGGAACTTCTCCCGGTCCGCGGCACCCAGATGACCGGTGGCTACCAGGTAGTTGAAGAACTCGCGGGAGACGAAGGAGAGCGGCTCGCCCTGGACCAGGGTGATCCGGGTGGCGTCGGCAAGTTCCAGGGTGCCGGTAGCGCGGCTGTTGTGCAACTCCACCAGGAGGTCGGCCAGTTCAGGTTCGGCGGGCTGCTCCGGAAGGCACGAGCGGACCGCTTCCAGGAAGGCCTCGCGGGAAAAGGGCTTCTCCAGGTAGGCCTTCACGCCGAGCTTCTCGGCCGCGGCGGCGTAACCCGCTCCACGGTAGACGCCGGTCATCACCACGACGGGGAGCGCGCTCAAGCCGGGGGTGGTACGCAGCTTTTTCAGGATCTCCACGCCGCCTATCCCGGGGAGCTTGAGGTCCAGGAGGACCAGGTCGATCCCGCCGCGCTCCAGGGCCGCCAGGGCGCTGTGCCCGTCCGGTGCCGCCACCACCTGGTGCCCCTGGGACGCGAGGAAGGTCTGCAGCATCTCCCTGAGCCGCTGGTTATCCTCTGCGAGCAGGATCCGGGCTGTCATCAGGGCGCCTCTGCGCTGACGGTGCTGCTGGACCTGAGAAACTTGCGCACCGCCGCGTTGTGGGCGGTAAGGTCGCTGCTGAACTGGTGGCTGCCGTCGCCGCGCGCCACGAAGTAGAGGTAGGGGACCGTGGGGTGGTTCAGCACCGCCTCGAGGGTGTCGCTCGCGGGATTGCCGATGGGGCCCGGCGGCAGCCCGGGGATGAGGTAGGTATTGTAGGGGGTCGGCTTGAGGATGTCCTGGCGCGAGACCTTGCCGGCGAAGGCACGGATCCCGTACAGGGCCGTGGGGTCGCTCTGCAGGCGCATCCTCAGCCTGAGGCGGTTTTGGAACACGGCGGCAATCGTCGGCTTCTCCTCGGCGCGGATCGCCTCTTTTTCGACCATGGAGGCCAGGGTGAGCAGCTTTGCCAGAGGCAGACCGGCCTTCTCGGCCCGTGCCTGGTAGCCTTTCAGCACCTTGAGCTGGCGCTCCACCATCTCGCGCACCACCTCGCGCTCGGTGCGCCCGGGGAGGATGTTGTAGCTTCCCGGGAAGAGGTATCCCTCGACGCTCGGCGCGGCGATACCCAACTGGTCCAGCAGGGCCCGGTCGCGGCAGGCCTCCAGAAACGCCTCCTTGCGGAAGATGGCGTGCTTCTCCAGGATCTCGGCCACCTGGTACATCGAGTAGCCCGGGGGGAGGGCGAAGACGCGCTGGTAGACGTCGCCGGCCAGCATCTTGTCCAGGATCTGGGAGGGGCGCATGCCGTCGCTGAACTGGTAGTAACCCGCCTTGATGCGCGCGTCTCCCCCCCTGACCCGGGCGTAGAGCGCGAACAGCCGGGCGCTGGAGACGATGCCCCGGGACTCGAGAACGCCGGCGAAGCTGCGCAGCGAACTCCCCTTGGCAAGCTCGACGATCTCCACCTTCTTGCCGTTTCCGGCGGGGGCCTGGATGAACAGGTAGAAGCGCCCCAGGGGGATCATAATGAGGATGATAAGGACGAGGAGGGTGGCGCGGCGCCGCCGGCGGAGCTTACGGTAAAGACGTGTGAAGGCAGAGAGTGCGATGGGAGTACCCTGTTTAAAAACGGTGCTTTAGCAAGACGCTTTCGCTAGCTTTAGGTCAAATCTCAAATGATGTCAAGGGTAAATGCCGAAGCAGGGAGGCTAAAAGCGGGGAAAATTCTAACATGTTAATAACAATTTTTTTAGAGACAGCCGGAAAAATACCATGTATTATTGCCGACTGGTGCCCGCCATCAAGCAGTGCGCCTAAGCCAGCGCCAACTCCCGAGAGGTGTCTTCATGAAGCAACGGCTGATTAATTCCGATTATTTCCCTTTCGATATCCCCATTTCCGCCCGGTGTGGCGAGCGCGTCGAGCTGCGCACCCTGCTGGAGCAGCTGGGGAGCGCTCCGGGCATCATCTACGCCCGGCGCCTGGCGGCCCAACTGAACCGGCAGCTCGTCGCCGGGGAGCCCGCCGTCCCGCCGGGGCTCTTGCATCTCTACTCGGTGTTCAACAAGGTGTACCGGTTCCTGGTGGCCGAGTACTGCCGGCAGCAGCCCGGGGTGTTCAACTCGGCCATGGCCCAGGCGGGCTACCCCGAGTACCGCGGCGAGGCCGCCCAGGCGCTGGGCCGTCTCACCGAACTGTTCCCCTCCCAGGAGATGGTTAAGGGGAGGCAGACCCCGCAGGGGTACCTCTCCGGAGACGATGCCGCGCTTTCCCGCCGCTCGGGGCTTGCCGCCGAGCTCTTCCTGTTGCGCCTGGGCGACGAGAACCGCGCCCTGGACGGGCTGCGCCAAATCTTCGACACCGTGGAACTGGCCGCCACCTCGCCGTACCCGGCGGTTTCCGGGAAACTCGACGCGCGCCTGGCGCAGGGCCCCGGGTTCCAGCCGCTCAACGTGCCGCTCCCCGAGCTGCTGCGCGCCCCCTTGAGGGCCGCACCCACCTCGCTTGCCGGGCAGATCGCCTACATCAAGGAACACTGGGCCGGCATCCTCCCCGGTGAACTCCTCACCGAACTCATTACCGCCATGGACATCGTGGCCCAGGAGGAGCGCTCCTTTGCCCAGGGGCACGGCGCCGGCGAGGCGAAGGTCCTCTTCGGCAAGGGGTGGCTCAAGCGCGCCGGTGGAGACGAGTACCCGGAGTACGAACGCTTCTCCCAGGACGCCGACTGGATGGCCAACGTGGTGATGATCGCCAAGATGGTCTACGTCTGGCTCGGGCAGCTCTCCCGCAGCTACGGCCGCGACATCCGCACCCTGGACCAGATCCCGGACGCCGAGCTGGACAAGCTGGCGCGCTGGGGGTTCACCGGGCTCTGGCTGATCGGCATCTGGGAACGCTCCCCCTCCTCGCAGCGCGTCAAGCACATCATGGGTAACCACGAGGCGATCTCCTCGGCCTACTCGCTCTTCGACTACGTGATCGCGCAGGACCTCGGGGGCGAATGGGCGCTCGACAACCTGCGGCAGCGCTGCGCCGCGCGCGGCATCCGGCTGGCGAGCGACATGGTCCCCAACCACACCGGCCTCTTTTCCAAGTGGACCCTGGAACACCCGGACTGGTTCGTCCAGCTCGACTACCCGCCGTACCCCAACTACCAGTTCAACGGCCCGGACCTCTCCTTCGACGGCCGTATCGGGCTCTTCATCGAGGACGGTTACTGGGACCGCCGGGACGCCGCCGTGGTCTTCAAGCACGTCGACAGGCACTCCGGCCGGGTGCGCTACATCTACCACGGCAATGACGGCACCTCGACCCCCTGGAACGACACCGCCCAGCTCAACTACCTGATCCCCGAGGTGCGTGAGGCGGTGATCCAGACCATCCTCCACGTGGCGCGCCAGTTCCCCATCATCCGCTTCGACGCCGCCATGACCCTCGCGAAAAAGCACTACCAGCGCCTCTGGTACCCGCTGCCGGGGCACGGCTCCGGGGTCCCCTCGCGCGCCGAACACGGCATGGACCGCCCCTCCTTCGACGCCGTCTTCCCCAACGAGTTCTGGCGCGAGGTGGTGGATAGGGTGGCGGTGGAGGCGCCGGACACCCTTTTGCTCGCCGAGGCCTTCTGGCTCATGGAAGGGTACTTTGTGCGCACCCTCGGGATGCACCGGGTCTACAACTCCGCCTTCATGAACATGCTGAAGATGGAGGAGAACGCCAAGTACCGCCAGACCCTGAAAAACGTCCTGGAATTCGAGCCCGAGATCCTGAAGCGCTTCGTCAACTTCATGAACAACCCCGACGAGCGGACCGCCGTCGAGCAGTTCGGCAAGGAAGGGAAGTACTTCGGCGCCACGGTGCTCCTGGTGACCATGCCCGGGCTCCCCATGATCGGCCACGGCCAGGTCGAGGGTTTCCACGAGAAGTACGGCATGGAGTACAAGCGCGCCCTGTGGGACGAGCCGGTGGACCAGGCGCTGGTGGCCCGCCACGAGGCGAACATCTTCCCGCTCATGCGCCGGCGCCACATCTTCTCGGGGAGCGAGAACTTCGTGCTCTACGACTTCTACGCCGGATCTGCCGTCGACGAGAACGTCTTCGCCTACTCGAACCGCTACGGCAACGAGCGCGGCCTCATCCTGTTCCACAACCGCTACGCCAACACGGCGGGGTGGATCCGCTATTCCTGTGCGGCCACCCGGAAAAGCGGCGACGGCAGTGCGGCGCTGGTGCAGCGCAGCCTGGGCGAGGCGCTCGAATTCAACGGTGACGGGCGGCACTACTACTCTTTCCGGGACTACGCCACCGGGCTTTGCTACCTGAGAAACGGCCGCGAGCTCTGCGAACAGGGGCTCTTCGTCGAACTGTCCGGCTACGAGTACCACGCTTTCCTCGATTTCAAGGAGATCTGGGACGACGACTTCGGCACCTGGGGGAGCCTCTGCTACAAGTTGAACGGAGCCCCCGTGGAGAGCCTGGAGGAAGAGGTGAAGCAGGTGCGCTGGGCCGCGGCCAACGACGCCCTGCGGGCGCTGCTTGCCAAGATCATCGCAGCGGCCGACGAACCTGACGCCGAGGCGCTCATGATGGTGCCACTTTTGGAGCCGCTGGTGGCGGCCTTCTACAAGACACTCGCGCCCCAGGCCAAGGAGAGCTCACTGCGCTCGCTTTTGGTCACCTTCGGCGCCGAGATGAACCAGGCCCTCAAGGCGCCGGCCCCCGAGTTGACCGTCGATCCGCGAAACCACCTGCTGCTCTGCGCCTTCCTGGCCCTGCACCGCATCGGCGAACTGACCGAGGTCGAGTCGGCACCGCTTTACGATCACTTCGGTCTGGCACGTCCCGTGGTGGAGGCCTTCGCGCTGCTGCCCGACGCGGAGGAAGCCGGGGAAACCCTGCAGCCTTGGGCCTGGGGAGATCTCCTGCGGGTGCTGTTGCGCCACGCATCCCTCCTGAACGACTTCGAGGAGAAGGGGGCGCTGGTGAGCCTGACCGGATTCTTCGCCGACCAGGCGGCGGCCGACTTCCTGCAACTGCACGAAAGCGGCGGTGTCGAGTGGCTCAACAAGGAGCGCCTGGAACTGGTGTTCACCTGGTTGTCGCGCCTCGCCCCGTACGGTGCGGGTGGGGTACCGCAACCCCTGGCCGCAGTGCAGCGTAACTGCGCGCAGGTGCTCAGGAGCGCCGAGCAGGCCGGCTACCGTCTGGAGCACCTGCTGAGAAGCTTCGACACCTCCCAGCCCGAGTAGCAGGCAGTATCACAAACCCCGACGGGGTGGACCATTCCACCCCGTCTTTTTTTTCCATCCCCCGGTACTACCTGGTAGCCCCCCGTCGCCGCCCGCCACTGTTTCGACAAGTCCACTCCTGCACAGCGCTCCTTTTTTGTGGTACCGCGCCTGCGCTGAGGCCTGGCCGTCTTAGTGTCTCCGTTTAAGAGATCCGCTAATCAATCCCACCGTTTTCGTTGCTTGTTCAAGTCGCCTTGCTATACTTGGCCGTGGATTAATTTTGGCTAATGTCTCAACCCGGCTTATCTTGTTTGTCTCAAGCTGCCGGTGCGGAGGTTCAGCCCCCCATTCCCTGCAGTAAGAGCAAAGTGGAGAAGCCATGGTACAGACGCTCATAGAGAATCCTCTGCTGCTCCTGTTTCTGGTCGCCGCGGTTGGGTATCCCTTGGGTCGCGTGAAGGTCTTCGGCATGAGCCTCGGTGTGGGAGCGGTGCTCTTCGTGGGTATCGCGGTCGGCTCGCTGCATCCGGACCTCAAGTCGCCGGAGATCGTCTACGTGCTGGGCCAGGCCCTGTTCGTCTACACGGTCGGCCTGGCGGCAGGGCCGGCCTTCGTGGCCTCGCTTAGGCGCGACGGGATGCGCAACAACATGCTCATCGCCTGCGCGCTGCTCTGCGCCGGGATCCTCTGCCTGGTGCTCAAGAAGAGCCTGGGGCTCAGTGCGGGAGTGGCGGCCGGGATGTTTGCCGGCAGCCTCACCACCTCGCCGGCCCTGGCGGCGGTCCTCGACACCATCAAGCAGACCGCTCTGACCGAGCAACTGGACCGGCTTCTGGCCGAACCGGTGGTAGGCTTCTCGGTCACCTACCCGATCGGGGTGATCGGCGTGGTGCTCGCCATCATGCTGGCCCAAAGGATCTGGAAGGTGGATTACCAGGCCGAGGCCGCCAGCCTGCGCGGCCACGAAGACGACACCAGCAAGAACGTCACCTGCACCTTCAAGATCCACCAGCTCGACCCTCCGGGCTCCACGGTGGCGGAGTTGGGCGCGCTGCACAACTGGAAGGTGCTCTTTGGCCGCATCAAGCGCGGCGACGAGTTCTTCATGGCGACCCCGCACACCAAGCTCGCCGACGGCGACCTGGTTATGGCGGTGGGGGACCCGGAGGATCTGGCCCTGGTGGCCAAGGCGTTCGGCGAGCGGCGCCGCGATATCCGCATCGACCGCACCGAGTACGAGTACCGGCGCATCTTCGTCTCGAACCCGACCGTGGTGGGGCGGACCATCGGGCAATTGAACCTGAGGGAGCGCTTCGGCGAGGTGGTGACCGAGGTAAGGCGCGGCGACGACGCCTACCAGCCGCGTGCCGAGATGGTGCTGGAGCTGGGCGACCTGGTGCGCGTCCTGGCCCACCGGGACCACATGGAGGAGGTCTGCGCCTTCTTCGGCAACTCCTACCGCAAGGTGAGCGAGGTCGACATCATGACCTTCAGCTTCGGCCTGGTGCTGGGGCTTTGCGTGGGGCTCATCCCGTTCCCCTTCCCGGGCGGCGGCACCCTGAAGCTCGGTTTTGCCGGCGGTCCGCTCATCGTGGCACTGATCCTTGGTACCTACGGCCGCATGGGGGGGATGGTCTGGACGCTCCCCTACAGCGTCAACATGACGGTACGCCAGATCGGGCTCACCCTCTTTCTGGCGAGCATCGGCACCCGGGCCGGTTACACCTTCTTCCAGACCTTGAGCCGCGGCGGCGGGCTCTCCATCTTCCTGGCCGGTGCCGCCATCACCTTCTTCGCCTCTCTTACCGTGCTCTTCATCGGCTACCGGTTCATGAAGATCCCGATGAGCTACCTCTCGGGGATGATCGCCGGCATGCACACCCAGATAGCGGTCCTGGGCTACGCCAAGGATCAGACCGGCAACGACTTCCCGGACCAGGGGTACGCCTCGGTCTACCCGGTCGCCACCATCGGGAAGATCATCCTGGTGCACATCATCGTAAGCTCCCCCTGGTAACGGCCCTGATCGGCGCCGCAGTTTCAGGTTGAAGCGGCCCGGAAGAGCCTGTCGGAGAATATCTGGTACACTTTGTGGCGGCCCAAGAAAGAGGCCGTCCGCTCAACGGCCCGGATGGGTTGCCTGTGCCGTCGGAAATACAACTACACTTGAGGCGATTCCCGCCGATACGTTGACACCGGAGCGTTGTTCCCGAGCTTCACTTCGTCAACCAAGGAGAACCTTCCAGATGGCACTCATCACCACCCAGTTGCAGGACAACATCGGCACCATCACCTTCAACAATCCCACGCACCGCAACGTATTGAGCAGCGCCGCCATCTCCGAGATGATCCAGGCCATCGCCGCCCTGCAGAAGGGAAAGATGCGGGTGCTGATCCTCAGGGCCCTGAAGGGGTCCAAGGTCTGGTCCGCCGGCCACGACGTCCACGAACTCCCCATGCCCGGCCGCGACCCGCTCGCCTACAACGATCCCCTGGTCACCATCTTGCGTTCGATCCAGAGCCTCCCCATCCCGGTCATCGCCATGCTCGAGGGGAGCGTCTGGGGCGGCGCCTGCGACCTGGCGCTCTCCTGCGATATCCTGATCGGCTGCCAGAGCTCCTCGTTCTGCATGACCCCGGCGAAGATCGGCGTCCCCTACAACGTTTCGGGGATCCTGCACTTCATCAACATCATGGGGGTGAACATCGCCAAGGAGATGTTCTTCACCGCCGAACCGCTCTCGGCCGAACAGGCTGCCAAGGCGGGGCTTTTGAACCACCTGGTGGACGTGGAGAGCCTCGAGGACTTCACCTACGAGATGGCCGCCAAGATCACCCGCAACAGCCCGCTCAGTATCGGCGTCATCAAGGAGCAGATCCGGCTCCTGGCGAGCGCCCATCCGTTGAGCCCGCTCACCTTCGAGCGCATCCAGGGGTTGCGCCGCACCGTGTACGACAGCAAGGATTATGGCGAGGGGATCACGGCCTTCCTGGAAAAGCGCCCGCCGGTCTTCTCCGGGGAATAGTACGATCCGTCCTCGCAGCTAAGCCTGGAACAACTCCAACGCACGATGAACTATACTAGACGGTCCCCTCTCCCCTTGCGGGAGAGGGGACTTGAGGATTACGCGGAGCTCCAACAAAAAAAGACCTCCCACCGTCGGTGAGAGGTCTTTTTCGTGTCCAGCACAGGTCCCGAACGTGGGACCAGAGAAGGCCTACTCGGTTTTCTCGAAGTTCCCCTTCTCCTGGCACTGGGGGCACTTCTGGGGTTTGCATCTTCCTTCCTTGGTGAAACCGCAGCTGCTGCATTTCCAGGTTGCCATCGTATCCCTCCTGTTAGTTGTTGTTCAGCGTGATGTTCTGCACGGTCCCGAAGACCGAGAGCGGCTGGTCGAATTTCTTGGCGTCGCCGACCACCACGAGCTTCATGGCGTCGGGGTGCAGGTACTTTTTGGCGACCCGCAGTACGTCTGCCTTGGTCACCTTGGCGATGTTGTCCCGGTAGTTCTCCAGGTACCCTTCCGGGTAGCCGTAGAACTCGAGGCGGGTCCGCTGGTTCACCACCGCGTCGGAGCGGGCAAAACCGAAGATGAACGAGTTGATGATGGCGTCCTTGGCGAGCTTGAGCTCGCGGTCCGAGACCTCGGACTGGGTCATCCCGGCAATGATCGAGCGCATCAGGGTGGTCGCCTTGACCGTGGTCTCCGATTTGGTCTCCGTCTCGGCGACGAAGGGGGCGCGGAAGCGGCGCCCGGTCTCGAAGTAGCTGTCCACGTTGTAGGCGAGCCCCTGGTTGGAGCGGATCTCCTGGGTGAGCCGCGAGGTGAAGCCGCCGCCCAGGATGAAATCCATCACCTTGAGGGCGTAGAGGTCCGGGTTGTTCTTGTCGATCCCCAGGTGCCCCATGCGGATTACCGACTGGTTCACGTCCTTCTGCACGAACAACACGGCCGGGGTGGGATCGTCCTTGGGTGCCGGCACCTCGGGGAAGATCTTGGGCTGGTTCTGCCAGCCGGCGAAGAGCCGCTCCAGGCTGGCCAGGAGCTTCGCGCGGTCGAAATCGCCGGAGACCGCGATCATCGTGTTGGCCGGGTAGAAGTAGCGCTTGTGGAAGTCAAGCATCTCCTGCCGGGTCACCGAACTTACCGACGCGATGGTCGGGATGCTGCTCAAGGGGCTGTTCGGATAGATGGCGCGGCCCAGCTCCCGGTTGGCGATCGATTTCGGGTCGTCGTTCATACGCCGCACCCCTTCGACGCTTTGCAGGCGGGCCAGCTCGACGCGGGACGGGTCGAAGGCCGGCTGGGTGATCACCTGCCCGAAGAGTTCCAGGGTGCGCTCCAGGTTCCGGGTCAGCGTCGAGAGCGAGACGCTGGCGTGGTCGGTGTTGATGCTCGACTCGATGGACGAGGCCATGAACTCGAGCTCGCTGTCCAGCCGGTCAGGCGGGGTGGAGAGGGTGCCGCCGCTGCGCATCACCGCTCCGGTCATCGCGGCGAGTCCCACCCTGTCGGCCGGCTCGTAGATGCTCCCGGCGTTGACGTAGGCAGTCAGGTTGACGATGGGGAGTTCGTGGTCTTCCAAAAGGTAGACCACCATGCCGTTTTTCAGCTGGACCCGCTCGGTCTTGGGGATCTGGAAGTTAAGCGGCGGGAAGGTCAGGGTGCGCGGGTCGGCAAGCTGCTGCGCGGCAGCGGGCTTGGTCGCGGCGGGTGCGGCCTTCTTGGCCTGGGCACCCTGCGCCGAGACCACGCCGGCCATGAGGAGCAGCGACCAGCTTATCACTAAGAGCCTTTTGATTCGTTTCATACGGCGTAACCTCTCGAAGAGTGAAGTCGGTGCTAATGTGCGGAGGCGGAGACAGGCGCCGCTGCCGCTTCCTTCTTGGTGATGAACCCGACGTTGCGGTTTTCGCGGGTGAAGTACTGCTTGGCAACCCGCATCACGTCTGCTGCCGTAATCTTGGCGACCTTCTGGCGGTGTTCGATGAGGTAGCGCCAGGTCCCGGCCACCGCTTCGTACTCGGTGAGGTTGCGGGCCAGGCCGCCGTTGGAGGCCATCTGGCGCGACTCCTCGAACTCCAGGTGGTTCAGGATCTGCTGCAGCTCACGCTCGGTCATCGGCTCGGTCTTCAGGCGCTCCAGCTCCTGGTAGATGGCGTTCTCCACCTCGGCAACCGTGTGCGGCGCGCGCGGCGTCGCGTTGATGATGAAGAGATTGGGGTAGCGGCTCCCCGGGGCGGAGAACGAGGAGACCGACGTGGCGAGCTTCTTCTCCTGCACGAGCGTCTTGTAGAGCCTGGAGGTGCGGCCGTTGGTGAGCAGCATGTCGATGACGTCGAAGACGTAGTCGTCCGGTGCGGGGAGGGTCGGCTTGTGGTAGCCGATCATCAGTTCCGGCTCGGCGTCGCCTACAACCTCGGTCCGCTTTTCACCCTGCTGTACCGGTTCTTCCACGGCGACCGGAGGCACCGGTTCGCCCGGCCCGATCTTGCCGAAGTACTTCTCGACGAGCGCGATGGTCTTCTGGGGATCGATGTCCCCCACGATAGCCATGATGGCGTTGTTCGGGGCGTAGTACTTGTGCAGGAAGCGCTCTGCCTTGGTGCGGGTCAGGTTGTCGATGTCCGACATCCAGCCGATGGTCGGCTGCCCGTTGGGGTGCGCGTTGAAGGCGTCGGCGAGGAAGGTCTCCCAGAGTTTTCCTTCGGGTTCCGCGTCGTAGGAGCGGCGCCTCTCTTCCTTCACCACCTTCATCTCGGTGTAGAACTCCCGCAGCACCGCGTTCTGCATGCGGTCCGACTCGATGGACGCCCAGAGCTCCATCTTGTTGGCGGGCAGGTTGATGATGTAGGTGGTGCCGTCCTTGCTGGTGAAGGCGTTGTAGCCCGAACCGCCGTTTTTGGCGTACAGGTCGGCGAACTCCTCTTTGACCACGTACTTCTCAGCCTCTTTCTCGAGACGGTTCAACTCCGCGGTGAGCCTTGCCACTTCTTTCGGGTGAGCCTTGTCGCGTTTCAGGTTTTCCGCCATCAGCTTCTGGGCGGTCGCCTCGATCTGGTCCAACAGCGGCTTTTCTGCCTGGTAGTTGGTGGTGCCGAGCGTCTTGGTCCCCTTGAAGAGCATGTGCTCCAGAAGGTGCGCCAAGCCGCGCTCGTCGCTACGCTCATCCACGCTCCCCACCTTGAAGCGAATCCAGGCGGCCACGGTAGGGGAGGTGTGACGCGGCACCATGAGGAGCTTCATGCCGTTTTTCAGGGTGTACTCGTGCACCTTGTCTTCGAGCCCCTGGGCAAACGCGGTGGCGGCACTCAAGGAAAGTGCGAGCACGACAACTATGCGGTGAAGTATTTTCATGACGGCCTCTGAGTCTGGTATAAAAAATAGATAACGCGCAAAAAAAGATAGCACCAAGACGTAGCCATTGCAATGTGGAAACTCGTGGATTAATTACCATTCAGGCCTTCTGTCAAAGCGTGGCAAATTGAGAATATTGGCCCTGGCTAATGGCTTTGCAGGTAGTCCGGCGCCGGGACTATGACAAAAATGCTGCCGGCATGGCTGTTTTTTTCCAGAATCTGTTTTATAAGATCCAGTCAGTGCTACGCCTGATGGTGGTCAGGTTCTGGCTTGGGGGATCGGAGGGCGCGATTGACTAACGCCTATTTTCGGCAGGAAGGTCGGTGCGTGGTCTCATGGTGAGGGGGACGATGTTGAGAAAGATATTTCTGGTGGTGTTGATGGTGCAGCTCTTCGGCTCCTCGGTTGCCTTTGCGCAACCGGCTCCGACTCTGGAGGAAACGGCGCGCTATCTCGAGCGTGCCATGGCCGGTGGCACCTCTGAGCCGCGCAAGGAGAGCTACCGGTACGTGAGAGCCGACGGTTGTACCCTGACCTACAACGTGCTCGGCACCTATCCCTCAGGTGGCTTGTACGACATAACCTACCGCGATCTGGACTTTTCCTCCCTCGATCCCGCAGAGTCCCGCTTCGGGCACGATTACACCTCGTTCGTCATGCTCTATTTCGACAAGCCGGTGCGCTACCAGCAAGGTGGCGAGGAGCTCAAGATCAGGACCGTGGTGGTGAACGTCTCGGACGACGAGCGAGCCGGCCAACTCTTCGAAGCCTTCCTGCGCCTGGCGCGCCTCTGCTCCGCCGGTAAAAACCCGCTTCCGTAACAAGTCCATCCTGAAATTTTCGGAAACGTAGTGGGCATGGTCCCCTCTCCCCTGGCGGGAGAGGGTCAGGGTGAGGGGGAATGTGCCACCTCAGCGCAGCTGGCAGCTTCACCTACCCCCCGGCCCCCTCCCGTCAAGGGAGGGGGAGATCGTGTCACGGAATTCCGGAAGAACAAAAAACGCACTGCCCAGGATCTTAACTCCGCATTCATTAATCTCGCCGACTTCGCCCCCGAACACCTCTCCCCGACACCGATCTCAGAATCTCGCCTGCCTGCTCCGCGGGTTCGCTTTGCGACGGGCTTCTGCTGTCGCCGTATGGGCTGGGACCGCAGTTGCACCGGTTGTTCAAGGCGCGGGGCTTTTAAAGCGTCGGTCAGTGGCGACCAGCAGCCCGGCGCAGACAACGGCTCCGGCAGCCAGGAACAGAGGGAGGGCGAAGCCGCCCAGGCGATCCGCCAGGAACCCGGCGATCGAGGGGCCGATGACCTGGCCGGACCCGAAGGCGGCAGTGAGCAGGGCTGCGGCCCGGCGCCCCTGGGGGCCTGCGCGGCGCCCTCCTTCGGCCATGACCAAAGCAACGATGCCGAGGAAGGTTCCGCCGAAGATGACCGCGGCAAGGCAGGCGCGCCAGGTCTCGCTTGCCCCGACACTCAACATGATTCCCCCTGCCTGTATCAGGTAGGCGAGGGTGAGTGCCGGGCGGACCCCGATGCGCCCCGCAACGCGCTGCCAGACGATGGTCGAGGGAGCGGCGGCCAGGCCAACGGCGACCCAGCTCCAGGGGGCAAATGCAGTCAGGCCTGGAGTGTTGGCGATCATGGTAACGAGGAAGGTGGCGCTTACGATGTAGCCGAGCCCTTCCAGGAAGTAGACGAAGATGAGACGTGCCAGGAGCCTGAAACCGGCTCCCTGCGAGGGGAGGGCGTCGGGGGTATCGACGAAGGCCTCACGCTTGCCGGCAATCGTCACACCCATTCCGGCGAGTGCCACCGAAAGCGCCCCCATGCCGAGCCAGGCGCCACGCCAGCCCCCCAGGTGGTCGAAGAGCGGCACGGTGAGACCGCTCAAGGCGATTCCCAGGCCGACGCCGCCGTAAAGTGCGCTGCTCCAGCGGCCGTGCTGGCTGCGCAAGAGCGTCTCGGTGACCTCGACCGCGATGACCACGAAGAGTATCGCGCTGGCAAGTCCCGCCCACAGTCTCAGCGCTCCCCAAAAAACCGGCGAGGTCGTGTAGGCCATGAGCAGTGTGGTGCCGATGCTGGAGATCAGCGCGGTGAGGTTGACCGCGGTGTTGCGCAGCAGTTTGGGCCAGATGGCACAGATGAGCGCCCCTGCGAGATAGCCGACGAAGTTGAGCGAGGCGAGCGCGCCGGCCTGGCTGTGGCTCATGCCGAGGTCGCGCTGCATGAGGGGAAGGATAGGGGTGAAGGCGAAGCGGCTGATCCCCATGGCAAGCATCATCCCCATGATACCTCCAACGAGGACGCGCAACGGCGAGCGCGGTTCAGCTAACGGGATCCTGCTATCTCTGGCTGAAGAAGTGGGTGAGACTGTCATGGATTGCTACTTTCGGAAGGGTGCCAGGCGTACCGGCACAGCCGAGGCAGCTCTCCCGGAAACGGGAAGAACTGCCTTAGCTGGTCTTGTGCAACGCTGGCCGACATATCGGGGGAAAGCCTTTCCGGGCGCGGAGCCCTTGGGTCTACTTGAGGGCGTGCTCCAACACCTCGCGGACGTCGTCGACGAAAATAAATTGCAGTTCCTGCTTCACGTTCTCCGGGATGTCATCCAGGTCCTTCTGGTTCTTGGCCGGCGCGAGCACCTTGGTGACCCCGGCGCGCCGGGCGGCCAGTACCTTCTCCTTCAGGCCGCCGATGGCGAGCACGCGGCCGGTGAGGCTCATCTCCCCGGTCATGGCGACGTCGCGGCGGGCGGCGCGTCCCGAGAAGAGCGAGACGATGGTGGTGGCCATGGTGATCCCGGCCGACGGGCCGTCCTTGGGAATGCTCCCCGCGGGGACGTGGATGTGGATGGTCGTGTTGTCGAACTCCTTGCGCTCGATCCCCAGCTCCTCGCAGTTCGCCTGCACGAAGGAGACCGCGGCGCGTGCCGATTCCTTCATGACGTCGCCCAGCGAACCGGTGAGGATCAGGTCCCCCTTGCCGCTCATCTTGGTCGCCTCGACGAAGATGATGTCGCCGCCGCTCTCGGTCCAGGCGAGCCCGGTGGCGACGCCGACGCGGTCTTTTTCGGAAGCCACCTCGTCGAAGAACTTGGGCGGTCCCAAGAGTTCCGCAACGTCCTCCGGGTTTACCACCTTGCGTGCCTTTTTCCCCTGCGCCACTTCCTTGGCGATCTTGCGGCAGATCGAGGCGATGTTGCGCTGCAGGTTGCGGACACCGGCCTCGCGGGTGTAGTCGTGAGTGACCCGGAAGATGGCATCGTCGGTGAAGGTGGGGGGCATGGTGGCAAGGCCGTTTTCCTCGATCTCGCGCGCCACCAGGTAGGTCTGGGCGATGTTCAGTTTCTCCTCGTCGGTGTAACCCGAGAGCGAGATGACCTCCATGCGGTCCCTCAAGGGGGCGGGGATCGGATCGAGCTGGTTAGCCGTGGTGATGAACATCACGTTGGTGAGATCGAACGGCACATCCAGGTAGTGGTCGGTGAAGGAGAAGTTCTGCTCCGGGTCGAGCACCTCTAAAAGTGCGCTGGCCGGGTCGCCGCGGAAGTCCGCGCCGATCTTGTCGACTTCGTCCAGCATGAACACCGGGTTGTTGGAACCGGCGCGGTTGATCTCCTGGATGATCCGGCCGGGCAGCGCCCCGATGTAGGTGCGCCGGTGCCCGCGGATCTCGGCCTCGTCGCGCATGCCGCCCAGGGAGACGCGAATGAACTTGCGCCCCAGGGTGCGGGCGATCGACTTGCCGAGACTGGTCTTGCCGACCCCCGGAGGACCGACGAAGCAGAGGATCGGGCCCTTCATCTTCTCTTTCAGGGTGCGCACCGCCAGGTACTCGAGGATGCGCTCTTTCACCTTCTTCAGGTCGTAGTGGTCCTCGTTCAGGACCTTCTCCGCCTGGTTGATGTCCTTGTTGTCCGGGGTGCTCACCTGCCAGGGGATGGCGGTCAGGTAGTCGAGGTAGGTGCGTGAGACGGTGTACTCGGGAGAGGCCGGGTTGATCCGCTCCAGGCGCTTCAGCTCCTTCAGCGCGATCTTGTAGACCTCCTCGGGCATCTTGGCGTTTTCCACCTTGCTCCTGAGGTCGTTGGCCTCGCCCTGGCGGCTGTCGTCCTCGCCGAGTTCCTCCTGGATCTGCTTCATCTGCTCGCGCAGCAGGAATTCCTTCTGGCTCTTGCCGACCTTCTTGGTGACCTCGGCCTGCACCTCGCCCTTGATCTGCAGCCGCTGCACCTCGTTGGTGAGATGCATGTAGACCTTCTTGAGCCGCTCCAGGGGATCGGTGGTCTCCAGGAGTTTCTGCAGTTCGTCGATGGGAAGGTTCAGGTAGAGAGCGACCAGGTCGGAGAGGCGCGCCGGGTTGTCGATGAAGTCGATCATCTTCATGACGTCGTCGGGAAGCGGCCGGCCGTAGGAGAGGGCGATCTTCAGAAGGGCGTTCAGCGAGCCGACCAGCGCCTCCGAAACCATCGACTTCTCGGCGAACTCGCGCACCGGCTCCAGGCGGGAGAGCGCCACCGGGGTCTGCTGCACGATGGCGAGCACCCGTACCCGGACCACACCTTCGAGCGTTACCTTGATCCCCCCCTGCGGAAGTTTGCTGATCTGCATCACCTTACAGAGGGTACCTATCTCGTGCAGCGCCGAGAACAACTCACCCTGCGGCTCCTGTTTCAGTTTCACCAGGGCAACCAGGTTATTGAACAAAACGGCCTCTTCGAAAGGGGCCATTTCCTCGGGCTTCAGGAAGATGGTGAACACCATGTAGGGGAAAGCAATGATCTCACGCAGCGGATAGAGAGGGACGATTTCTGGCATGTTGATCGTGATGTTTTCAGTCATGGGGCGTCATACCTCGGGAGGGGGGCTGAATTGCCACCTATAGAGTACATTAGACCCGCAAGCTGTCAACACGATGAAACCGCTGGAATTGCTGGCTGGAAGCCGCGAAGGGGCTAGGAAATGTTGGGTTTTTTGGGAACGCCCGGAGGGGAGGAAAGGGTGAGTCGGAAGGTGCCGGACAGTCTCATTGGCACGAGGTGACAATGGACCGGCAACTGGTGGAGCGGGGGAGAACCCGCTCCGGTAAGTGGGTTCCTCCGGTACGAGGACTCCAACGAGGGTCTGCGTAGGGGAAGGCCGGGCCGCAAGCGGCACGGCCGCGACCGGCTAGGTGGTTTCCCAGTCCTCGTAGAGCTTGGCTATCTCGGCGCTGAGCGCTGCATGGCGTTCTCCCGCCAGACGCGAGGCTTCCACGTCCTTGAAGAAATCCGGAGCGGCCATCTCATCTTCCAGGGTAGCCAGCTCAGCCTCGCGCTGCGCGATACGGCTCTCCAGGTCGGCCATCACGCGCTCGCGGGCGCGCTCCTCCTTTTGGCGCTGCTTTTCCTCCTCGCGCAGCCGCTGGCGCTCTTCCTTGGAAACCGGCTCCTGGTTCAGCTGGCGACCGGCCGCCGCTTCCTTGGCCAGCACCTGCTCCCTGGCCGGAGCCGATCCCTGGCTGCCGAGCCCGGCATCGCGCTGGGCGCTCTTCTCCAGGTAGTACTCGTAGTCGCCGTGGAAGCTCTCCAGCTTGCCGCCCCCCACCTCGACCACCCGGGTGGCCAGGCCGTCGATGAAGTGACGGTCGTGCGAGACGAAGACCACGGTTCCCGGGAAGTTGCGCAGCGCCTCCAGGAGTACTTCCTTGCTGAAGAGGTCGAGGTGGTTGGTCGGTTCGTCCATGAGCAAAAGGTTCGAGCGGCGCAAAAGGATCTTCGCCAGTGCCAGCCGGTTGCGCTCCCCACCCGAGAGCACCGCGACCTTTTTGTTGATGTCGTCCCCCGAGAAGAGGAAGGCGCCCAGGATGTCGCGCAGTTGCGGCACCATCTCGAAGGGGGCGTCGGCGTAGAGCTCCTCGTACGCGCTGCGGCTGCCGTCCAGTTCCTGGGCCTGGTCCTGGGCGAAGTAGTCGAAGATGACGTTGTGCCCCAGGGTGACCTTCCCCGCATTCACCGAGCCGCCGGCCAGGATGCGCATGAGGGTAGACTTGCCGGCGCCGTTGTGCCCCACCAGGGCCACCCGCTCGCCGTTTTCGATGGTGAGGTCGATGCCGTTTAACACCACGTTGCTGCCGTAGGCCTTGTGCACCCCGGCAAGCTCCATCACCGTCTTCCCGCTTTTGGGGGGCGTCGGGAAACTGAAGCGGATCCGCTTGCGCTCCGGCGGCAGGATGATCCGTTCGATCTTCTCCAGCTGCTTGATGCGCGACTGCACCAGGGCCGCCTTGTCGGTCTTGTAGCGGAAGCGCGAGATGAAGTCCTCGATCTTCTCGATCTCCTCGTCCTGGCGTTTCTTGGCCTCGCGCAGGGCCGAGACCCGCTCCTCACGCAATACCAGATAGCGGCTGTAGTTGCAGTGGTAGTCGCTGATGTCGTGGTTCCAGACCTCGGCGATGCGGGAGCAGACCTGGTCCAGGAAGAAGCGGTCGTGGGAGACCAGCATGACCGAGAAGGGGTAGCCCTGCAGGTACCCTTCCAGCCAGTTGCGGGCCTCGATATCCAGGTGGTTGGTCGGCTCGTCCAGCAAAAGGACGTTGGGTTTTTTCAGAAGCAGCTTGGCGAGCGCGATGCGCATCTGCCAGCCGCCGGAGAATTCGCCGCACTCCTTTTCCCAATCCGCGGGGGAGAAGCCGAGACCGGTGAGCACGTTCCCCACCTCGCTCTCCATGGCGTAGCCACCTTTGAGGCGGAACTCTTCCTGTAGCGCGCCGAAACGGTCCAGAAGCTGCTCGTGTCCCGGGGCGTCGTGCGGCTCGCGCTCCAGGCGCGCCGTGAGTTCGGCAATCTCGCGCTCGATCGCCTGCAGTTCGCTGAGCGCCGTCATCACCTCGGCAAAAAGCGGCAACCCCTTGGCGACGATGCCGTCCTGCGGCAGGTAGCCCACGGTGCCGCCGCGGGTGAGCTGGATCTCGCCGCTGGAGCTTTCCACCTCACCGGCGATGATGCGCATGAGCGTCGACTTGCCGGCGCCGTTTTCGCCGACCAGACCGACGCGTTCGCCCTTCTTGAGGTGCCAGTTGAGGTCGGTGAAGAGCGGTTTTCCCGCGAAATCCTTGGAGAGTTTCTTCAGGTGCAGCATGCGGAGGAGATTCCTTGCTATGGGGAGTCGCGCGGCGTGGTCGCGTGGAGCGAAAGGCCGGGCGCTATGTTAGTGATCGGGTCCAACGGGGCATTGTAGGTGGAGAGGTGCTGCGTTGTCAATTTTTGCAACGCAGGAGCTACCGGAAGCGCACTTCGAGGAGGGTCAGGTCGTCTTCCAGGCGGATGCCGTTGGAGTAGGTGAGCAGCGCCTCCTGCAGCGCCTCGATCCGGATGTCGGCCTGCGGGTAACCGAGATTGCCGAGCTGTCCCAGGAGCCCCTCGATCCCCAGCAGGTTGCCTCGGGGATCGGCGACCTCGACGGCGCCATCGGTGAACATGAGCAGGGCGTCTTCCGCCGAGCAGCAAATCTCGCGCTCCTCGTAGGATGCCTGGGCGATCAGCCCGAAGGGGAGCCCGTCGGCGCTCAACTGGTCGGCGCTGCCGTCCGGGTGAACCACCACCAGCGTCGGACCGCCCGCCGAGGCGATGCGCACCGTGCGCCGGGAGGCGTCGATCACGCCGCACAGCGCGGTGGCAAAGGATTCGTCGCGCACGAACTTGCAGAGGTCCCGGTTCAGCAGTTGGGCGAACTGGGCGGGACGCACGAGGGTGCGGCAGTGCCGGTTCCACAGGGAGCTCAGCTCCATGGTGTGCAGCGCTGCGGCGACACCATGCCCCATGACGTCGGCCAGTATAAAGCCGTAGTGGTCGCAGTCGAGTTGGCGGATGGCGAAGAAATCGCCGCCGATCAGGTCGTGCGGCAGGTAGAAGGACGAGAAGGCGATGCGGGCATCCGCGGGGAGGTCGTGCTCGAGCGAGAGGGTCTGGATCTGCTTGGCACGCTCCAGGTTCGCATAGGATTCGGAGAAATCGCGGAAAGTCTCGACGCCGCCGATCACGGTGCCGTTTTCGTCGTGCAGCGGGGCGACGGTGACTGCCATGGGGAGCCGGTCGCCAGACTTCATCTGCCCGAAGATGATGGCGGGGGAGGCGCTGGGGCGGTCGGTGACCATGCAGCGCCGCAAGGGGCAGAGTTCCTCGCCGCACAGGTGGCGCCCGTCGATGTCGATGTGGTTCAGGATGTTGTCCATGCAGCGCCGGCCCACCACGTCGGCCGCGCTCCAACCGGTGAGCCGCTCCGCCGACTTGCTCCAGTAGACGATCTTGCGGTCGGTGTCGCAGACGTAGAGTCCGTCATTGAGAGAGTCGAGGATCACCTTGGGGAGGAGCAGGTCTGCTTCTGACATAACCACCTTCGTGCGCCGCTGGTGCGGCTAGCTTTTCTTGTCTTTCCCGGCCAGGTAGTCAGCCAGGATGGTGCGGCTGTGTTCGTCGTCGTGACAGTAGACGCAGAGGTTTTCCCAGTTACTGCCGTCGGGTGGATTGTAGTTGTGGTTGCCGTCTTTGTGGTGCACGGTCAAAAGGTGCAGGTTGGACAGTTCGAACTCCCGGCCGCACTTGGCGCAGATCCAGCCGTGCAGTTTGAGCGAACGTTCCCGGTAGTTTTCCGGGCGGGTCTGATCGTCCCGTATCTTGCGAACGATGGCATCGACTTCTTCAGCGCTTTTCAGGGGGACGGTGCGCGGTCCCCGCGAGCGAAACGACATGGTAAACCTCCTGGTGCCCCACCGGGGACTGGCTCCGCCAGGTGCCTGTCCCCTTGTGCTGTAGGGAAAGAGCGGAGTTCCAGGATGTTCCGTCACTCCGCTCATCGGTCTGTTACAGGTTTCCCTTGAGGCCAATCGCTTCGGCCTCGCTACGCATCCCCTCGATAGTGTCGCCGATCAGTTCGTTCAGTTCGATCCCCAGCATGGTGGCCCCTTTTTCGATGACCGAGCGGTCCGCACCCGCGGCAAACGCCTTGTCCTTCCACTTCTTGGTGACGCTCTTCACCGGGATGTCGAGGATGCTCTTCGAAGGGCGTACCAGCGCCGCAGCTGCCACCAAACCGGTCAACTCGTCGATGGTGTAGAGGGTCTTCTCCAGGCGGCTCAGCGGTTCCACGTCGGTGCAGATCCCCCAACCGTGGGAGACTACGGCGCGGATGTACTCCTCGGGCCACCCGGCCTGCTTGAGGATTTCCGGGGCGCGGTGGCAGTGCTCCTCGGGGTAGCGCTCGTAGTCGATGTCGTGCGCCAGTCCCACGACGCCCCACATCTCCTCATCCTCGCCAGCCTTGCGGGCAAAGTAGCGCATCACGGCCTCGACGGCCAGGGAGTGTTTTCTCATCTGTTCGCTGGGAAGGTATTCCTGCACCAACTCCCAGGTTGCTGCTCTGCTCGGCTTGCTGCTCATTCTCAGCCCTCCACTTCTCTCATCGTAAGGTAGATCGGTCACCCAGGGTGATCAACATCCAAAGCTGAACCGCGTCGCCGATGGTACCCGAACGGTCCCGGCGCTGTCAATGCAGCCGGTTACCCTGCCTCCGGCGGCACGATCGCTTCCGGCACCTTGGGCTGCAGACGCGCGATCTTCGGTTCGTGGCCTTTCTTGTAAACCATGAGGGTGCGCTTGAAGGTGATCACCACGGTGCCATCCTGTTTGAAGCCGGAAGTCTTGACCGTCACAATGCCGATGTTGGGGCGCGACTTCGACTCGCGCTTGGAAAGCACCTCGGACTGAGAGTAGAGCGTGTCGCCTTCGAAGAGCGGGTTGGGGAGAGTCACTTCGTCCCAGCCCAGGTTGGCGAAGACGTTTTGGGAAATGTCGGTGACGCTCTGGCCGGTAACCAGGGCCAGGGTGAGGGTGGAATCGACCAGCGGTTTGCCGAACTCCGTCTGTGCCGAGTAGTGGTGGTCGAAGTGGATGGGGGCGGTGTTCTGGGTGAGCAGGGTGAACCAGATGTTGTCGGTGGTGGTGATGGTGCGCCCCAGCGGGTGCGGGTAGACGTCGCCTTCCTGGAAATCCTCGAAAAACCTGCCGCGCCAACCTTCCTTGATAGTCATGGTTGCCTCCAGAGATATAAGTCCTATGTTCTACGTTCTACGTTCTACGTTTCCAAGTTACCATTCCCTAGCCCCTAGCCCCTAGCCCCTAGCCCCTAGCCTTCCCCAACCGCCTGAGAACGGACGTACAGCGCGAGGCCGACCACCGATAGCAGGATTCCCGCCGAACCGGCCACCCCGGGGAGAGAGCCGTGCAGGAAGACGATCTCTCCCAGCAGTGAAAAGAGCACCTCGGTCGACTGGGTGGCATCCACCGCCGACAGCTCGAAGGGGGTCTTCGCCAGGTGGCGGGCCTTGAAAAACAGCGAGGTGGCGATGACGCCGGAGAAGACCGCCACGATTGCCGTGTTCACCAACTGCCCGGCGCTGGGCGGTACCGGCTGGGTGACCAGGATCAGCAAAACCCACCAGGGGAGCGACCCCAGCACCATGATGAGCACCCGCCCCAGGCTGTCGTCGAGGACCGGATCCTGGATGCGCGGCAACCAAGGGTTGCTGCCGTGACGCGCCTCCCAGAGCAACTGGTTCCCGATAGGGTAGGCGAAGGCGGCCCCCAGTACCGGAAGAACTCCGAGCAGTACCTCTTTGAGCGATGCCGAGGTCGCCTGCTCGACGGTCACCAGCACGATGCCCAGGAATATCAGCAAGGTGAAGAAGATCCCGCGCCGGGGGACCTTTTTGCCGAACAGAAGAAGCACCACCGGTGTTGCCAGGATGGTGGACTGCCAGGTGGTGGCGACCACCCAGCCCGGGGCAAATGAGGCGCTGAAGCTCAGGAGCGCGTAGAAGGCGCCGAAGCCGATGCCGCCGGCTACGGTCCAGAAGCACCAGTTCCTGCAGAAGGCCGCGATGACCCCCCTCAAGACCCGGGTGCGGCCGGCCAGCACCAACCACCCGGCAAGCAGGATCAGCATGTAGAAGTAGCGCAGGCTCGCGGTCCAGACCCAACTGCCGCCCTGCAGGCTCATGGCCCGGTTCAGGACGAAGGTGCTGCTGAAGAAAAATGCGGAAAGTACACCAAGAAGTATCAGTCGGGTCACAGGTTCACTCGGAATCGTCGGGGAGATGATAAGCAATGAGGGCCACGATGAGGGCCACAGCCAAGGTGAGCCAGCCCAGGGTAATGCCGAGCGCCTTGCCCTGCCAAAGGGCGGCGAACCACTCCATGAACTGGGCCGCCAGCAGGTTCGCTCGGCCGCCGTACATCTCGAGGCTGCGTCGATAACCCTTCGACTCCTCGAGTGGATTCCCCAACGTGGCGTCAGGTGCCACGTCGGATGCGGAAAGGGCGATCAGCACAGAGCAGGTAAGACCAAGGACCAGGATAACGACAGACGCAGTATAAAGGCGGGTGCGGCGCTCTGTTGGTTTCATCTTTGGCACCCCGTGCGCTATCTGGCAGTAGATCGGCAAGTACCGTAACACAATGAACGGGCAATTTCCCCTTCACTCTCTAGTTCAAAGATCCGTTCAATTGGATGAGAAACGGAGAAGTCATGGTGGGACCGATAAAGCTGGAATAATAGTCTAAAATCTTTGCTGCGGCAAGGCTGCAAAACCTGATTCAGCAGACGGGGGATGACTACAGAGTGTGGCAAGCCGCACTGTAACTGGCTTTGTTTACGCGATACTCAAACAATGCGCGGGGCTGTTTCAAATCGGCGCAACCTGCCGTGATTCCGGTACTCGCGCCTATTAAACCGGTGCCATTCTGCGTTGACAAGAGTTGTCTAAGATGTTACTTTCCGACACGTTCGGCCATTTTTCATCTAAATCAGCTCCGAAAGGTTCAACACGTGCATTTTTATAAAGTTTTCCGTGCCTCGGTCCTGAGAATCCTAGCTGTTTTTCTCCTTATTGCGGTTCTCCTGCCTGCGCCTGCGTTTTCTCTGGATTCAGAGGATTCGCAGATCTTCATTTCCGGTTTCAACGCCTACCAGCGCAAAGACTTCAATGCGGCGATCGACAACATGTCGACCCTGCTCAAGAAGTACCCGGATACGCCGCTCAAGGACATGGCGATCTTCTGGCTGGCTCGCGCCAACTTCAAGGCCGGCAACCAGCGTGAGGCGGGCAAGTACATGGCCCAGTTCCTGCGCGAGTACCCCGAGAGCCCGCTGAAGGCGACGGTTGAAGAAGGGCTGATGACGCTGGCCGAGCGCTATCAGAAAAACGAGCTGACCGATGAGCCCGCTGCCAAGGCCCCTGTTACCGATAAGGCGGCTGCAGAGAAAGCCGCTGCCGAAACGACAGCCGCAGGGATGACTGCCGCCGAAAGGGTTGCTGCCCGACGTGCCGCTGCCGAGAAGGTCGCTGCTGAGCAGGCCGCGGCGGAACGCACTGCCGCAGAGAAGATTGCGTCTGAAAAGATTGCTGCCGAGCGCGCTGCCGAAGAGCGTGCTGCTGCCGAGAAAGCCCGGGCCGACAAGGCTGCAGCCGAAATGGCCGCCGCCGAAAAAGCCGCGGCAGAGAAGGCCGCAGCTGAAAGGGCTGCAGCCGCCAAGGCTGAAGCCGACCGTATTGCTGGCGAGAAAGCGGCTGCCGAGCGCGCCGCTGCGGAAAAGGCAGCTGCCTTGAAAGCGGAAGCAGATCGCATCGCCGCTGAACGTGCTGCTGCTGAGCGTGCCGCTGCCGAGCGTGCTGCTGCGGAGAAGGCCGCTGCACTGAAAGCCGCCGCCGAAAAAGCCGCCGCTGAGAAGGCTGCAGTCGAACGTGCTGCCGCCGAACGCGCTGCTGCGGAAAAAGTAGCGGCAGAGAAAGTAGCTGCCGAGAAGGCTGCCGCTGAGAAAGCTGCCGCTGAGAAAGCCGCTGCTGAGAAAGCCGCTGCTGAGAAGGTCGCTGCTGAGAAAGCTGCCGCTGAGAAAGCCGCCGCTGAGAAAGCTGCCGCTGAGAAAGCCGCCGCTGAGAAAGCTGCCGCTGAGAAAGCCGCCGCTGAGAAAGCTGCCGCTGAGAAAGCCGCCGCTGAAAAGGCTGCTGCCGAGAAGAAAGCTGCTGAAGAAAGAGCGGCTGCCGAGAGGGCTGCTGCAGAAAGGGCTGCCGCGGCTAAGAAGGCTGCTGAGCAGAAGGCTGCCGCTGAAAAGGCTGCTGCTGAAAAGGCTGCTGCCGCCAAGGCAGAAAGAGCTTCCGTTCCTGCCGATCTACGTGACAAGGCGATTGCTGCCTACAAGGATGTCATCGACCGTTACCCCGGTACCGCAGCCGCTTCCAGCGCCACCGCGAAGCTGCACCAGATGGGGATCGAGTACCCGGCCCTGCAGAAACCGGTTAACATCGCTCCGCAGGGTGAGATCGCCCAGGTGTACAACCTGGAAGTGGCACAGTACGCCGACGTCGATCTTCAGCTGGGCGCCGCGGCGGAAACCGAGGAAGCTGGCAAGCGTTTCGTGATCCCCTTCGACATCGTCAACACCGGCAACGGCAACGACAGCTTCACGCTGGAGTCGGGCTTCCCGCCCGAGTTCGACTTCCACTTCGCTCCGGCCAAGAACCCGGAGACCGCGATCGCCAACACCCCCGTCCTGGGCGTCGGTTCCAAGTACCGCGTGCTTGCCGTCGGCTCCATCCCGCGTGGCAACATCGACGGGCAGCGCAATGTCTACCCGATCAAGGTGATCTCCAACTACTCCAACGACACCTCGCAGTCCAAGGAAATCGCGCTGGTCTCCTCGGCTCCGCTGCTGCGTGCAGTGGTCAAGACCGACAAGGCCAAGCTGCTGCCGGGTGAGCGGATCGCCTACCGGATCTCGCTGCTCAACGTCGGTACCGCTGCCGCGCGCGGCGTGACCGTGCGGCTGAACTACCCGCCGCAGTACGAGCCGGTCGGCGAGCTGCCCCAGGGCTTCAAACAGGAGACCAAGGCCTCGCTGGTGCTGGACGGCCTCCGGCTGCGTTCCGGCGAGAGCAACGATTTCAACGTCACCTTCCAGCTGAAGGACGAGGCGCTGGCCGAGCAGGAGCTGTTCCTGCGTGCCGACGTCATCAACAACGACCTGGACAAGAAGGAATCCTTCGTCTCCAGCACCAGCGTGGTTCAGCGGGTAAGCGGCGTTGCCGCCCGCACCACCGCCGACAAGCTGGTAGTTATCCCCGGCCAGGTGGTCTCCATTCCGCTCATCGTGACCAATACCGGCAACCTGCGCGAGCTGTTTACCATCAAGGCCAACATCCCGAGCAGCGCCAGCTACAGCTTCTTCGACGACCTGAACCGCGACGGCAAGCGCCAGTTCAACGAGCCGATCATCAACCACGTAGGTCCGCTCTCTCCCAAGGAAGAAGCCTACGTGGTGCTCGAGATCAGCACCCCGGCAAGCGCTAACGACGGCGCCATCGCTCCGGTCTCGGTTACCTTTGAATCCGAGAACGTGGCCGAGAAGACCGCGGGCGTGCACCTGCAGCTCACCTACTCGCGACCGATCCTCGAACTTGCCATGGCCGGCAAGGGTGGCAGGCTCAAGCCCGGTGAGGTATCCTCCCTCGAGCTCAACTGCGTGAACCGCGGTTCCAACATGGCCAAGCAGGTCACCCTGCAGAGCATCATCCCGTCGCAGTTGGAACTGGTCGCAGCGGATCCCGCCTTCACCAAGTCCGACAACGGCGTGTACTCCTGGCGTTTTGAGGAGCTGGGCGCCGGCGAGAAACGCAGCATCAAGGTCTCATACCGTGTCAAACCGGGCATTGCGGTGGGCACCAACATGCAGATGAAGAACCTGCTAAACTACCAGGATCAACTCGGAAACAGGTACTAGCATGAACAAGGCGACTCTCCTGACACTCCCCTGCCTGATCGCGACGCTTGCGACGCCGGTCGTCTGCGGCGCCGAAGAGTTCCTTCTCTACACGCCGAAACCCGCCGGTTCCGAGCAGTTGCCGGCCGGCCCGGACGAGGGGGTGCTGGTCAGGAGTATCATCATCAAGCGTGGCGATACGCTTTCCGGCCTCTCCAAGAAGTACTTGGGCAAAGGGACCTGGTATCCCGAACTGCTGGTCTTCAACAGCATCAAGAATCCCGACCTGATCTATTCCGGGCACACCATCCGTATTCCGGTCCCGCCGGAGAAGGGTGCCGAGGCCGCAAAGGAAGCCACCGAAGAGAAACCGGCTAAGGCGGTCAAGACTAAGCACGGCAAAAGGGGAGCAAAGAAGCAGGCTGCCCCGGTAGAAAAGGCACAACCCGAGAAGGCGGCCCAGCCTGAACAACCCGCTCCGGAGGTAAAGGCACCCGAAGCCGTGCCGGAAGCTGCGCAGCCCAAGCCGATTGCCAAAGCCAAGGCAAAACAGGCGGGGAAGGTACAGCCGAAGGTACCGGCAAAGCCGACTCCTACCAAGTCTGCCGCGAAGAAACAGGCCGCGGCTGCCGAAAAGCAGGTGTCGCGCAGCGCACCGGAGGAACTGGAAAGCTATCGGCAGGCGAAACAGGCCTACCTGACCGGCGAGTACCAGAAAGCCATGGAGCTCTTCTCCGATTTCCTCCAGAAGTACCCGAACTCCACCTCCTCCGCCGATGCGGCCCTCTACCGTGCCGACAGTATGATGCACCTCTCCGGCCAGTAGGCCGAGTTAGAAATAACCAGAAACCCAACAGACCCGGCCCACCAGCCGGGTTTTTTGTTGCGCTCTCGACAACAGGGAGCTGCACGTTCGGCAGCCGGCGGCACCTTCTCGCAGGGGCGCGTGAAGCGGGATAGTTCCCTGGAGTGGGCGGTTCCGGTGATCTCAGAAAAGGCTGGCAGGAGCCCAGGTTGGAGGGGAACAGGCACCTGGCGGAGCTGTCCCCGGTCCCCTCGATCTTCCCGGGCGATAAAAAAATATTGACAGTTCTTCCAGAGTGGGATAAAAGACAATCTACCTACTTGATGGGATAAATATATGTTATCCAAAAAGACCAAATACGGGCTGAAAGCCCTCATCTACCTCGCGCGGAGGTACGACCAGGGACCGATCCTGATCGCCGATCTTGCGCAGGAAGAGAACATCCCCAAGAAGTTTCTCGAGGCGATCTTGCTCGCCCTGAAGAATAACGGCATCCTGCAGAGCAAGAAGGGTAAAGGGGGCGGCTACTACCTGGCGCGCAGCCCCAAGCTGATCACCTTCGGACAGGCCATCCGGATCATGGAAGGCCCCCTGGCGCCGGTTCCCTGCGTCAGCGAAACCTCCTACGCCAAATGTACCGAGTGCGGCAGCGAGGAGACCTGTGGCATCCGCATCGTCATGAAGGACGTACGCGAGGCCATGGCGAAGATCCTCGACGGCACCACCCTCGCCGACGTCCTTGAGGAGATCGACAAGGCCGAGGAAACACAGAAGGGCGTTCTTAATTTCTGCATCTGATTGCTGGCATCTTTTTTTGCCTTAATAGTCTATTAAATCCATAGGCTAAATATCTAAATCTGGAGGTCGCACATGATCATCAATCGTCGCCTGGTACCCGCCGCCCTGTTCCTGATCGGTTCCCTGCTGCCGCTCTCGGCATTCGGACAGGAGTTCCTCAACGTCTCCTATGACCCGACCCGTGAGCTCTACCAGGAGTACAACAAGGCCTTTGCCAAGAAATGGAAGCAGCAGTCCGGCCAGGATGTTACGTTCAAGCAGTCGCACGGCGGTTCCGGAAAACAGGCCCGTTCGGTCATCGACGGCCTTGACGCCGATGTGGTTACCCTGGCACTCGCCTACGACATCGACGAGATCCACGACAAGGCGAAGCTGATCCCCGAAAACTGGCAGAAGCGGCTGCCGCACAACAGCTCGCCCTATACCTCGACCATCGTCTTTTTGGTCCGCAAGGGAAATCCCAAGCACATCAAGGATTGGAACGATCTGGTGAAGCCGGGTGTTGCGGTGATCACCCCGAACCCGAAGACCTCCGGCGGGGCCCGCTGGAACTACCTGGCCGCCTGGGCCTACGCGCTGAAGCAGAAAGGGGGCAGTGACGCGAGCGCCAAGGCCTTCATCGCCAAGCTGTTCAAGAACGTGCCGGTACTCGACTCGGGAGCCCGCGGCGCCACCACCACCTTCGTGCAGCGCGGTCAGGGGGATGTCCTGCTGGCCTGGGAAAACGAGGCCTTCCTGGCGGTGAACGAACTGGGACGTGACAAGTTCGAGATCGTGGTCCCTTCGCTCAGCATCCTGGCCGAGCCACCGGTCTCCGTGGTGGACAAGGTGGTCGACAAGAAGGGGACCCGCAAGGTCGCCGAGGAGTACCTGAAGTACCTCTACTCCCCGGAGGGACAGGAAATTGCCGCCAAGAACTACTACCGGCCCCGCGACAAGAAGGTGGCTGCCAAGTACGCCAAGCAGTTCCCCAAGGTGAAACTGGTGACCATCGACGATACCTTTGGCGGCTGGCGCAAGGCGCAGAAGACCCACTTCTCCGACGGCGGCGTGTTCGACCAGATCTACAGCGCGCGCTAGACCGAGCCGGTAATTCGTAAACGAGGTGGAGCATGGCCGATTCGCCAACCATACCCGCGGGGAGACTGACAGCCGAGGTGGAGCGCGCTCTGCGCGATGCGCTGCGCAGCATCCGCTTCGGCACCGTGACCCTGGTGGTCCAGGACGGCCGGGTCATCCAGATCGAACGTAACGAGAAGTTCAGGTTCAAAAGCGAGCACCGCGACGGAAGCGGAATATAGAGACATCGGTTGCGGTGCGGCTCAGTGGCCGCTGTTAAGTTGCAAAGGAGGACTGGTCATGCGCATCGCACTGGTAGGCGGCATCGACAGGCTGCAGACGCACTATCGCGAGGAGGCAGCGAAACTGGGCGTGGAGCTGCGCATCTTCAACCGGTCCGAGACCGACCTGCAGGCGAAGCTGGGGCACAGCGAGGCGGTGGTGCTCTCCACCGGAAAGGTCTCGCACCGCGCCCGCCTGCAGGTGATGGACGCGGCCCATTCGCGGAACATCCCGGTCCTGCAGTGCCACAACTGCGGAGTTTGCGCGCTCAGGAATTGCCTTGCCTGCGTGAAGGTCGCTATGATGGAGGAAGGTAAAGGTGTGGCCTGAGCGCCGGCTGACCAAGGGATGCATCGTTTTCCCGCACGCCGCCGGTGCTCTGACCACTCGAGCAACATGCCAACAATTACGGCTGAAACGGGCAGGGATCAGCTATGGCAGCAGAACATCTCATCATCACCGGTAAAAGCGGGGCCGGCGTCTCCACCACGGCCGTGAATCTGAGCGCGGCCCTTGCCGAGCAGGGGTACCGGGTGGCACACCTGGGTTACGACCGCCGCCGCATCTCGTCGGTGCTGCTGCGCGGCGACGGCGTGCTCGAGACCGGGTGCGGCTACCCGGCAGAGGCGGCCTGCCACGCCGCACGACTTGAGTGCGCTCAGGGCTACCGGGACATCCTCTGCATCGAGTGCGGTAGCGCAGCGGACAACGATGCCACTCCCGATTTCGGTGCCCTCTGCCGGTTGGAGCTGCTGGCCCGCCACAATCCGGAGTTCGTGGTGCACGACATTGCCGGCGAACCCGCGGAGGTACTCCCTTTCCTGCGTACCGAGGGGGAGGCGGCGCGGGTCATCGTGGTGGTCTCGGCCGACTTCGGAGCACTCACCACACTGAACAACTTTCTGGAGTTCTTCACTGCGGAAGCAGAGGGGGGGCTGCGTTACGGCGGGATCGTCGCCAACAACATCTCGGGGCCCTTCTTCGAGTCGATCGTTGATGACTTCCTGCGCCAGACCGGCACCCGCGCCTTTGCCTCCATTCCGCGCTCGCTCATGGTGTCGGCCGGGGAGTATCTAAAACAGTCGGTCATCGAATCGGCACCGGAGTCCCATTTAAGTAGCGTCTACCGAAAGCTGGCCCGGCTGGTGTCACAGGGACTCGCACCGGCGGCACCGTTACCGTTTCCTCCGGCGGCGTTCGCCGGTTGGCTGCAGAAGTGGAGCGAGATTACCGAAGAACTGGAGTGCGGTCTGGTACGCGACGGCGCCGCAATTTGAAAAGAGGCAGGAGCGAAGCATGACAGCAGGTGCCGTAATGGAAGAGATCCTGGTGCGCTCGTCGGTGGACGGTGCGAAGGAGCCGGCGCTGTGGTTCCATCCCGTCGGTTCGGATCCGGTCCCCCTCGTCGTGGGGCTGCACACCTGGAGCTACGACCGGTTCAACCAGGTGGAGGGGATGCTGCCGCGCTGTCGGGAACGAGGCTGGGCCCTGCTGCTCCCCGAGTTCCGCGGCCCGAACTTGAGTTCCAACCCGCGTGCCACCGAGGCTGCCGGCTCTGCGCTTGCCATCACCGACATCTACGACGCGATCCAACAGGTTTCCAGCCGCTTTGCGCTGCAGGAGAACGCACGGTTTCTCCTGGGCGGCAGTGGCGGCGGGCATATGGCGCTCTTGACCGCTGCGACGAGCCCCACCTTCTGGAGGGGGGTGAGTGCCTGGGTCCCGATCACCGATCTGGCCGCCTGGCGCGAGGAGAACCCCGAGTACGCGGAACACGTTGCGGCCTGCTGTGGCGGAATCCCGGGCGACTCGGAAGACCTCGCCGGCAGGTACCGCGAGCGCTCGCCACTGAGCTACCTGGATGCCCTGGCGCGGGTGAACCTTTCGGTGCACCACGGCCGCCACGACGACGTCGTCTCGTACCGCCACAGCTGGAAACTGGCACAGGCGCTGGAGGAGCGGGGAGCAGATCACTTCTTCTTCGAGATCTTCGACGGCGCTCATGACATCCACTACGGCACGGCCTTCGACTGGTTCGGCAAGCAACTGACTAAAGAGGCAGCTGAGAGTATCCGGCTTACCGGGTGACAGGTAGAAAAAATGCCTTGACCCAACCGACCACTGTCTGGTATAGATTTACCTATCGATTAGATAGAGTAGTGTTGATTTACCCCGCAGGCTGACCAGAAAAACTGGAGGCCAGATGCAACCGACGCAACGGTTGCATCTGGCCTTTTTTCGTCTCATGACGTGTTCCTCCGGTGGGAAAGCTGGCGCGGGAGCAGCTCTTTGAAAATGGAATATTTAAAAAATGAATCAGTTGCATCGGTAATATCGATTTAATCCATTGGACTTCTCTTGGCAACTCTTGCTACATTGCCGCGGCCTTCTGCCCATTACTGGATCTGCAGAGTGCTTGAGCACCTTCCCCATGGGGATTATCTGAGTGAGAGGAGCGGTTCGATGAGAAGTGTAATGTTTCGATGTGTGATGCTGGTGCTCGCTATGAGTATTACAGTGCTGGCGGGATGTGGCAGTACGGTTACCGACAAGACAGGACAGTCACAGGAGGCGCGCCTGGTAGCGGCATCTGCCGAGTTCCCCAATGCCGGCCTGCTGGTGACCGGGGAATCGCTGCAGCAAAGTCTGGGCACGAACCTGGTGATCATAGACGCCCGGTCGGCAGCGGCCTATGCCGCGGGCCACATTCCGGGTGCCATCAATCTGCAGCACAGCGCCTTCTGGACCAAGGGGAGCGGGCTCAAAGACAGCTCGGTGGTGGCGGGGCTCTTGGGAGCGGCCGGCATCTCCCGCGACAGGAAAATCGTGGTCTACGACGACACCACCGCGTCGTGGGGATCTGCCGGGCGCGTGTTCTGGATGCTGGAGTACCTGGGGTGCCAGGACGCCCATATCCTGAACGGTGGCTGGAACCGCTGGAGCGCCGAGAACCGCAGCGTGCAGACCACTGCCGTGACCTTGCCGGCGGCCACCTTCACCCCGCAAGTGAACGCAGCCGCCAAGAGCGATTCGGCCCACATCGCCACCCGGCTCTTTGACCGCGACTTCGCCGTCATCGATACCCGTACCGACGAGGAGTACCTGGGCTGGCAGCTCTACGGCGAGACCCGCGGCGGCCATATCCCGAAAGCGGTGAACATCCCCTATGGCTGGTTCTACAACTCCGACAAGACCACGCTTGGCTACTCGGCGCTCAAGAGCCTCCTGGAATCGCGTGGCATCACGCCGGACAAGGAAGTCACCGCACACTGCACCGCGGGGATCCGCTCCGGGTATGCCTACTTCCTGTTGCGCCTGATGGGCTATACCCGCTGTTCCAACTACGATGCCTCGATCTGGGACTGGGCCGACAACACCTCGTACCCGATGGAGAAGGCACCCAACTACGCGACGGCGGTCTACCCGGGGTGGGTCAAGGCCCTCATCGACTACCACAAGCCGGGGAGCACCAGCGCGGCACCGCCGCAGTACGGCTACGACCGTAACCACAAGTACCTGATCTTCGAGACCCAGTGGGGGAGCTTCAACGACATGGCGCAGGGGTGGGCGGACAACGCTTACCTGGTGGGGCACATCCCGGGAGCCATCCACTCCAACTCGGATGTCTACGAGAACGGCTTCCCGCGCTGGTTCCTTTTGCCGGACAGCGATCTGAAGGCCGCCGTGGGGAGCATGGGGATCACCCCGGATACCACCGTCGTGGTCTACTCGGACAGCAGCATCTTCGCCGCCCGGCTCTGGTGGATCCTGAAGTACGCGGGGGTAACCGATGTTCGCTTCATGAACGGTGACATGACCCAGTGGAAGGCTGCCGGCTACCCGGTCGAGACCACGGTCAACCTCCCGGTAGCGACCAGCTACACCGGCAGTACCGATCCGTCCTTCATCGCGACCACGCCGTACGCGGAGGCGAACTACGCCGCCACCGGCACGACCCAGCTGGTTGACGTGCGCTCCGGCGGCGAGTACGCGGGGATCATGAGCGGCTACGGCTACCTGGTGAACAAGGGGCGCATCCCGAACGCGCTCTGGGCTTACAACGCTGACGACAGCTCGCTCATCTACCGCGATGCCGACGGCACCCTGCGCAGCTATGAGGAGGTGAAGTCCCTCTGGAGCTCGCTGGGGATCGCCTCCACCGTGGACCCGACCAAGCTGGACAAGGAGGCCATCTTCTACTGCGGTGGCGGTTACCGCTCGAGCCTGGCCTTCTTCTATGCCTACCTGATGGGCTACAGCAACATCCGCAACTACTCCGACGGCTGGTCCGGTTGGAGTACCACCTACATCGAGGATCCGAGCTATCTGAAGGATCCGCTCATCCCGGGGAGCACCGACGGCTGGCGCCAGGTCCCCTCCGGGCGGCCCTTCCTGACCGGCGGTCTCTAGCCGGCAGGTCCGGCCGCAGGGAATCGTCATGATGTACCGCAGGGCGCCGCGCATGGCGCCCTGCCATTTTCAATGTGAGGAAGGGACCTCTATGAACCACATTCTGCTTCGCTTCTTGGTAACGCTTCTGCTGAGTGCTGCAACTGCTGCGACCGCTCTGGCGGGGGCCTGGACCGCACCGAAAAACGGCTACTACGAAAAGATCTCCTACAACTACTACTACGCGCACCAGGAGTTCAACCGGTTCGGCGGCCGCAACGAGATGGCCAACGACGGGCGCTTCTCGGACAACAACATCACCAACTACCTGGAGTACGGCATCACCGACCGCCTCACGGCGATCAACTCGCTCACCTACAAGTGGCTGAGAAACGAGGACAACTCGACCCTCTCCAAGGGGAACGGCCTGGGCGACGTGGACCTGGGGGCGCGCTACAAGATCCTCGACTCCGACAAGGGGATCTTCTCGAGCCAGCTTCTGGTGAAGATTCCCGGTGCCTACAGCAAGAACGATCCGCTCCCCTTGGGTAACGACCAGGCGGACGTCGAATTGAGGTTCCTCTACGGCCTGTCGCTCTACCCGGTGCTCCCCGGCTATGCCAACGTGGAGTTTGGCTACCGCTGGCGGGACCAGGATCCCTCCGACGAGCTGCGCTACCTCGTCGAGGTGGGGGCTGACCTCGGTGCCAAGTTCTACACCCGCGCCAAGCTGGACGGGATCACCAGCCTCAACAACGGCAAGAGGCTCGACGCGAACGGCAACCCGACCGCCACCAACAACTTCGACCTGGGCAAGCTGGACCTGGCGGTAGGGTACAAGGTTGCCTCCAACTGGGGGATCGAGCTCGCCTACGTCCCGGCGCTCTACGGCCAGAACACCGCCGCCGGCGCTACCTACACCGCTGCGCTGTACTTCAAGGCGCCGTAAGAACCAGTTCAAGGAAGCGAATTAACAATGGCAACATCTACCAACATCACCCGGGATCTTGAACGGCGCGTGAACGACATCCTCTCCGGCTGCAACGACTGTGGCGCCTGCGTCAAAGGGTGCGCCTTCCTGAAACGGCACGGCACCCCCGGCGCCATTGCCCGCGCCTGCACCCCGGTGACCTCCGAGGCTCTGGCCAAGGGGTTCCAGTGCAGCCTGTGCGGGCTCTGCTCCGCGGTCTGCCCGAAGGGGCTGGACCTCGAGGGGTTCTTCCTGGAACTGCGCCGGGGCGCGGTGCAGCGGGGCGAGGGGAACTTCCCGCAACATAAACCGCTTTTGAACTACGAGCGGCTCGGCACCTCGCGCCGCTTCACGCTGTACCGGCTCCCGGACGGATGCCGCAGCGTCTTTTTCCCGGGCTGCTCGCTCTCCGGCACCCGGCCCGCGGGTGTACAGCGGGTGTTCGACGAACTCCAGAAGAGCGATCCCGCCGTCGGCATCGTCTTCGACTGCTGCCTCAAACCTTCCCACAGCCTGGGGCGGGCCGAGTACGTCGCTACCCGTTTCGCGGAGATGAACCAGTGGCTGGTGGATCTCGGCGTACGGGAGGTGCTGGTTGCCTGCCCCAATTGCCAGGCGATGTTCGAGAAGTTCGGCAGCGGGTTAAAAGTGCGCACGGTATGGGAGGCCCTGGCGGAGTCGGATCTCACACCGCGTCCGGCTGCGGCAACGGTGACCGTCCACGACCCGTGCGTACTCCGTTCCTCGACGCCGGTGCACCAGGCGGTACGTACCCTGCTCGCACGCCAGGGGGTGAACGTCGCAGAGATGCGGCATTCGGGCCGGCGCACGCTCTGCTGCGGCCAGGGGGGCGCGGTCAACCTCCTCGATCCCGAACTCGCCAATTCCTGGGGGGAGCTGCGCAAAGAGGAGGCCGGCGGCAGGCGCATCGTCACCTACTGTGCCGGCTGCACCCAGGCGCTGGGGAACCACACCCCGACGAGCCACCTGGTCGACGTCATCTTCACCCCGGAGCAGGCGCTGGCAGGGAAACGGCTGGGAGCCAAGGCGCCCTTCACCTACCTGAACCGCTTGCGCCTGAAAAGGAGCTATCTTGCCAAGGAGGGTTTTGCCGTGACACGAGAAAGGGACGCCGTAACGCCGGCTGCCGTGAAAAATAACACGCGCCGCAAACCGCTCGTCCTGGCGGTAGCCTTAGTCGCCCTGGTGGTGGCCGTGCAGCTTTCGGGGGCGGGCCGGTACCTGCAGCAGGACCAGTTGCGGGCGGTGATCGGCTCCTACGGTGCGCTGGCTCCCGCCGCGTACGTGCTCCTCTACGCCCTCGCGCCGGTGCTGTTTCTCCCGGGGCTTCCCATAACGATCGCCGGAGGGGTCCTCTTCGGTCCGGTCTGGGGGGTGGTCTACGCCATCAGCGGCGCGACCATCGGCGCTTCGCTCGCCTTCCTGGTGGCCCGCTACGTCGCGCGCGACTGGGTCGCCGCCAAGCTGACCGGGTCGCGCTGGCAGCGCCTGGACCGGGAGGTCGAGCGGCACGGCTGGAAGGTGGTCGCCTTCACGCGACTGGTCCCGGCCTTCCCCTTCAACCTCCTGAACTACGCCTTCGGGCTCACCAAGGTTCCTTTTCTCCACTACCTGGTGGTGAGTTTTGTCTGCATGCTGCCGGCTTGCATCGCCTTCATCGTCTTCTCCAGTTCGCTTCTGGGGCTGATCGGGGGGAACGTCTCTCCCACGACCTTGCTGGGGATCCTCCTTGTGGCCATCGTCTCGCTCGCTCCGGTCCTCTACCGCCGGGTGAAGGCACGCCGCGAGCCGGAGCCGGTGACCGACTGATGCCCGCCCCCCTCGACATCGCCCTTATCATCCCGGCGCGCAACGAGGAGTTGAGCCTGCCGCTCGTGCTCGCCAAGGTACCCAGGGAGATCACCCGGGTCCTGGTGGTGGATAACGGCTCCAGCGACGGGACGGCCGCGGTTGCCGCACGGTTCGGTGCCCGGGTGATCCGGGAGCCGATCCCGGGCTATGGGAGGGCGTGCCTGGCAGGTCTTGCCGCACTCGAGGAAGAGCCGCCGGACCTGGTCGCATTCGTGGACGGCGACGGTTCCGATGACGTGCCGCGTCTGGCCGAGCTGATCGCTCCGGTTGCAGCGGGGGAACAGGACATGGTATTAGGATGGCGCATCCCGGTGACGGCGGCGGCGCTCAGTTTCCAGCAGCGTTTCGGCCACTGGCTGGCGACCGGGCTAATCCGTCTATTTTGGAGGCATCGCTTCCACGACCTCGGGCCGATGCGGGTCCTCAGCTGGCCGGCCCTGAAGCGGCTCGACATGAGCGACCAGGCCTTCGGGTGGACCGTCGAGATGCAGGTCCGGGCGCTCAAGGTCGGGCTGCGCGTCCAGGAGTTGCGGGTTCCCTACTTCCGGCGGGCGGCCGGCGTCTCCAAGATCAGCCGGACCCTCTCCGGGACCGTGAAGGCGGGAAGCACCATCCTCTGGGTGATCGGCCGGGAACTGCTGTCCGGTCTGCCGGGCGCTGCCATCGAAGCAGAAATGCAAAAGGTAACCTGATTAGCGACAATCTTCCGTTTGCAAAAATTCCCCCTCACCTTCAAGGGGAGGGTCGGGATGGGGATGGGCAAACCCGGCGCGGAGCTGATCCCTATCCACCACCTCCTGGTCTCCGTTCTAAAAGGGGAGGGGACGCACTGGCGGAAGAGCAGCACTCATCAGGAAAGCTAATGACACGAGAGACAACAATCAACAGGAGCGACCTGCCATGCAGAAATTCCTATCACGCCTGATGCCGCACTCCGTCCGCACCTCTGCCCGCCGGCTTCTGGGAGCCGCCGCGCTCATCCTGGTCACCTCGCTCAGCTGCGCTGCAGCCGACCTGGGGCTCATCGACCCCGTAACACTTAAGGGAAGTGCCGGCAAGTGGCTGGTGCTCGATGCCCGCCCGAAGGCGGAATGGGAGGCCGGGCACCTCCCGGGGGCGATCCCGTTCTACTGGGAGAGCTACACCCGCACCGACGCCAAAGGGGTGAAGTACAGCAGCTTCCCGCCCCAGGAACTTGCCCAGGCGCTCTCCGGGCTGGGGATCGACGAGAAAACCCCGCTGGTCATCTACGGTGACGCTGACAAGAGCTGGGGGAGCGAAGGGTACGACGCCTGGCTCTTCTCCTGGCTGGGGCACAAGGGGCCGATCCGGCTTTTGAGCGGCGGCATCCAGGCCTGGAGCGCCAGCGGCTTTGCACTGGTGAAGGGAAGCGAGAGGCAGCCGGCCCGCAAGGCCCACTACCAGGCCGATCCCAAGCCCCAGTACCTGATCGCCACCGAGGAGGTGCAGCGTAAAACCGGCGTGCAACTGGTGGACGTCCGTTCCACCTTCGAATGGTTCAAGGGGCGCATTCCCGGTGCCGTGCACATCCCCTGGGAGGATTTCTACACCGGCAAGGACCGCCACCCGCTGCCGCCGGCCGAACTGAAGAAGCTCCTGGCGAAGCACGGCGTCGATCCCACCAAGCCGGTCGCCTACTACTGCCTGGGGGGTGTCCGTTCGGCCTACGCCTGGACCGTGCACCAGCTCTCGGGTCTGCCGGAGGCGCGCAACTACAAGGGGAGCTGGGCGGCCTGGGAAAAACGGGCCCAGTAGCAAAAGCCGTGGCGATGCTGAAATCTCTCGAGATGCGGCCGCTCTGGAGCCTTTTAGTGCTCCTGCTTGTCCTGGGAATGGGGACGCCGGGAAACGCCGCGGCGCCCGGCGAGGGAGCGGGGAGGGGGGCAACCGGAACGGGCAAGAAGAAGCTGCTCCTCTTCGCCAAGGATCCGGCCACCTGGCAGGTCGTCAGGGGAGGGGCCAGCGGGAAGCTGGTCTACCGCGAGTCCCGTGGCACCTTCACCCTCAGTGCGGCCGGGTTGCAGCCGCGCGCGGCCTATGCGCTGGTGCGCATCGAAGAGGAGCCGCCCGCCGGGCAGGTCGTGGCGCGAGGGGTGAGCGACAGCCAGGGGCGGATCGAATTAACCGGGACCTGGCGCGACTGGACCAGGAAATTCTGGCTGGTGTCTGGCGAGGATGTCTCCGGCACCGTCGGCGGCCCCGCGGCGCTGCGCGCCTGGCATCCGGGCCGCTACCTCTTCGAGGAAAAGCCCCTGGGTGTCCCCTGTGACTGCCCCGAGCCCGAAGAACCGTAGCCGCCCCACCGTCCCAAGGCTTTCAGCCGTCATTGTCAATCGTCAATCGTCAATTATCCATTGGTTCTCATGTCCATCCTGCTCCCCATCCTCACCGCGCTCCACTTCGCCGCCCTCGCCGGGCTTTCCCTCTACGGACTGCACCGGCTCTGGCTGCTGCGCTGCCTGTATGCTGGCGACTCCGAGCCCGAGCTCCCGCCGCCCTCGGGTGAGGGGAGCTCGGGCTCGGCGCCGGAGAACTTCCCGCTGGTCACCGTGCAGCTGCCGCTCTACAACGAGCGCTTCGTGGCGGCTCGGCTGCTCGATGCCGCGGCGCAGCTTGGCTGGCCGGCCGGGCGCCTGGAGATCCAGGTGCTGGACGATTCCGATGACGACACCCGCGAACTGGTTGACGAGCGGGCGGCCTGGTGGCGGGCGCAGGGTGTGGATCTGACGGTGGTGCGGCGGGAGGGACGTGAGGGGTTCAAGGCGGGGGCGCTGGCGCACGGGCTGACCCTGGCCAAGGGGGAGCTGGTCGCGGTCTTCGATGCCGATTTCATTCCGCCGGCAGATTTCCTGGAAAAGACCGTCCCCTGGTTTGGCGACCCCAAGGTCGGCATGGTGCAGACCCGCTGGGGCTTCTGCAACGCGGAGTACTCCTGGTTCACCGGGATCCAGGCGCTTTTGCTCGGTCCGCACTTCAGCATCGAGCACCGGGTGCGCTACCTGCGCGGACTCTTCTTCAACTTCAACGGTACCGCCGGGGTCTGGCGCCGTGGCGCCATCGCGTCGGCCGGTGGCTGGCATGCCGACACGGTGACCGAGGACCTCGACCTGAGCTACCGCGCGCAACTGGCCGGCTGGCGCTTCGTGTACCGTGAGGAGTGCCAGGTCCCCTCCGAACTCCCCGTCACCATGGCGGCGTTGCGCAGCCAGCAGCAGCGCTGGGCCAAGGGGTCGATTCAGACCGCCCGGAAGATCCTGCCGCGGCTGTTGCGCGAGCGCCTGCCGCTTGCCGTGAAGCTGGAGGCGCTCGCGCACCTCATGGCCAACATCTACTGGCTTATGGGGCTGGTGGTCATGCTGACCCTGTACCCGGCGATCACCTGGCGGGTGGGGATCGGGCTGCACCAGATGCTGCGCCTGGATCTCCCCCTGTTCCTCGCCACCAGCGGTGCCATCATGGGCTACTTCCTTTGCTATAGCCTGAAAACCGGCTCCAACCGGTTGCGCGACGTGCTGCTCCTGCCGGCGCTCACCATCGGGCTTGCCCCGAGCATCGCGCTCTCGGTCCTCAAGGGGGCGTTCCAAAAGGGGGGCACCTTCGAGCGCACCCCCAAGTTCGGCGTGCAGGGGCGCGAGCACCTGCCGGGTCTCGCCTTTCTCTACCGCCAGAAAAATCTCCCCTACATTCTCATGAACTTCGTGCTCCTGGGATACTCCCTGCTCCCGCTTGCCTTTGCCTGGGAGCGCGAGACCTGGCTCGCCGTTCCGCTCTTCCTGCTCTTCCCCTTTGGCTTTGCCCTGGTGCTTATGAAGGACCTGGCGGAGTCCCTTTTCTCAGCTGGGGCGGGTCGCCCTGCCTCCTAGCATCCTTGCCAGCAGCCAGGCCAGTGCCGGTGCCAGGAAGACCGCCGCGGTTACCGGCCCGCTCTCGAGCCATTTCCCCAACAAGAAGTACGGAATCTGCACCCGGTAGGTGAGCAGCACCGTCCAGCAGAAGACCAGCCCCGCCGGTCCCCCGGCCATTGGAAGCAGGGCCGCGAGGTTCAGCGCGTACCAGGGTTGCAGCGTCGGGGTGAGCAGCAGGAGTGCCAGGGAGATCCGGTAACAGGCCCGGAGCGCGGCCCGTCCCCGCTCGACGGGGCCGGCCTTCTCCAGCTCCCGGGCCAGCTTCACCAGAAAGAAGATCACGCAGCACGCAAAGCTTAAGGAGAGGATGAGGCGTGCCGTGTTCCCCGAGCCGGTCGCGGCGCGCAGCGTGTTGAAGGCGAACCCGGCGAACTCCCAGCTGCGGGCGTAGGCGTCGAGGCTCTGCGTGATGTGCGACAGTTCGGGCCAGAAGGGGAGCACGAGCGCCGCCAGGCCGACCACCCACCCCAGCGAAAACTGCAGGCGGCGCGGTCGCGGAGTGACGAGGAACAAAACCGGGGTGAGGGGGAGCGGGAAGAGCTTCACCAGGCAGGCCACGGCGCAGAGGAGTCCCGCGCAAAATGGTAGCCAGCGCCGTGGCGCCTCACCGTCACGCTGCACCCCCCGCAGGGTAAGGAGCAGCGCCCCGGCCAGGAGGGTGAGCCCCGCGCCGTCGACGTGACCCGATCCGGCTATTTCCAGGACCGGCAGCGGGTTCCAGGCGTAGAGCACCACCGGCCAGGCGGGGAGGGCGAGCTGGCGCATGAGGAGGACGAGCAGGCCGCAGAGCGCGAGGTCGAAGAGGACCAGGAGCGCCTTGAGACCCGTGAGCCCGCCCAGTGCGGCACCGCCGGCGAAGATGAGCTGCGCCGTGGGGGGGTAGATGGTGACGTACTCGGGATGGTTGATGAGCGCGTGCAGGGGCTGGAGCGAGGCGGGCGGCGTCACGTGGGCCGGAGCTGCCAGGTACGGGTTGATCCCCCTCAGGGTGTTGTTGCCGTCCCAAAGGTAGCGGTAGAGGTCGTCGGAGAGCTGGGGCGGAGCGGCGAGGAACATGAGCCGCAGCAGGAGCGCGACGCCGATGATGAAGCGGGGCGACCACCCGATACCGCCGTGGTCGCCCCGGTACAGGGCAAAACAGAGCAGAAGCACCATGGCCGCCGTTACGCCGACCAGTTCCGGGATGGCGAGACGCAGTTCGGGCCTGAGTGCGAGCGACCCCGCGGCAAGAAGCATAAGGCTCGGCACTCCCCACCGCACCAGTTTCGTGTCGAGCGGTGGGGAGCTGCAGGTTGTCAGATCTCTCAAGGCCACGGTGTCTTTGGTTTTTCTGGCTGGTGGTGTCAGGTGCGCCGCGGGAGGCAGGCCACTCCCCAGCCGCACCGTTTTACCACACTCTGGCGCCTAATGACACGGCAACTGTTGCGCGATCAGGTCGATCTGCTGGGAGGAGAGAAACGAGGAGAGCCACCCCATGCCACCGCGGTCGGCCGCGATGGCGGCCCGTATGTTGTCCGGCGTCCCTTCCTTGATGCTCGTGGTGGCGATCGGACCGTGGCAATTGGCACAATAGTTCTGGTAGAGCCCGGCACCGTCGGTGGCGACAACCGTCGCGGCCTGGCTGGAGGGCGCGCTCTCCCCGGCGTCGTTCACCGCCGTGACGATGTAGTAGTAGGTCTGGCTCACGGTGATGCCGGTCTGCAGGTAGGGGCTCGTTGCCGTGGTAATCTTCTGCCCGCTGGTTTTGGTGACCCCCGGGTTGGTCGACCAGTAGATGTTGTAGTAGTCGGCGCCCACTACCTGGTCCCAGCTGAGGGTTACCTTGTTGATCCCGCCGGTGGCGGCCAGGGCGGAGGGCGCCGCCAGCTGCGTCGCGGCCGGCGCCGAGGCGGCCGCTCCCCCGGTTCCCCCACTGCCACACCCGGCAATTGCCAGCACCGTCGCCAGGAGCAGGGCGCCCCATACCTTTTCCAGAGTCGTTCTCATAGTCTCGTCCTCCTCGTCGTACGTCCGTTCATCTTGGTTGCCGCCTCCGGGACCTGGTTTCTCCGTCCCGGAGGCGGCGGTGTTCATCAGTCGCCATTTATGCCCGGGAACAGCACGCCGTGCGGCGCCCAGCCGATCTTCTGCTTGCTCCCCAGCTGGGTCACGCTCGGGGTGGCAGCTGCCAGGTTGGCGGTGTCGAGCAGGAAGAGCCACCCCTGGTTATTGGTGTCGTACACCGAGTAGTACAAAACGCCGGTGGTCGGATCCCAGCTGGCGTGGCTGCCGCCGTAACCTGGGGTGTCGAAGTGGTAGATATCCTTGATCTTGGACGCGTCGGGTGTCGCGCTCGCCAGGGTCGAGATGTCGATGAACTGCAGCCGGTTCCCCGGGTCGCCCGGCAGCGAGACTTCGCAATCCGGCGAGGAGAGCTCGGTGACCAGGAGGTACTTGCCGTCCGGGGAGATCGCGTAGTTGTGCGGACGCCCCGGTATGGTGGCGATGATCTTCTGGGTGGCGATGTCGATCACGTTGGTGCCGGAGGTGGCCGCCGTGATGGTGGAGGGGAGCGGCGAGGGGACCGGCCAGGTGTTGTTCCCCACGAAGAGGTACTTGCCGTTGGGGTGCAGTCGCACCGCGTGCAGACTGCCGTAGCCCAGGTTGACGTCCAGGACCTTGTCGGCGTCGCCGGGGACCTTGGCGGGGAGCCCGGAGATGTCGTAGCCCACCGCGTGGGAGGAGCCGGCCGTGGTCGTGTAGTACTTGGTGCCGTCGGCGGAGATGGCCCCTACGTGCGGTGCCGTGTTGCCGTTGGTGATGGTGCCGAGATAGGCGTGGTTCTTCACGTCGAAGACGTTCACCCCTTTGGGTGCCTGGTCCACCGAGGCGAAAAGGTAGCGGCCGTCCGGCGACTGCACGTTCTGCACCCCGCAACCCTTGGGAAAGGAGTGCTTGATGAAACTCGCCTGGTTGCTGTCGTTGAGCGTGCTGTAGTTTTTGAAGGCCGCGGTGTCGTAGACGTTCATCGAGCCGCTGGCACCCCCCTGGCCGCTGCAAAGCCAGAGCTCCGAGCCGTCGGCGGTCACGTTGGCGAAGTGGCCGATCCTGGTGCCGACCTGGTTGGTGAAGCGGACCGTCTTGACGATCGCCTGCGCCACCCGGTCGAGGAGCGTCACGCCGGGGACTGCCGAGCCGTTACCGCCGGTGTCGATCACGTAGCCGGTCTCGAGCTTGGGCAACAGCGCGCTCGAGACGCTGGTCACCGCGCTCGCCACGTCGGCAAGCTTGGTGCCGCTCGGTACCTTGACCCCATTGTCACCCAGCACCCCGGTGACGTTCAAGGCACCGGAGACCGCGGTGACGATGGCGTCCGAGTTGGGGCCGACGCTGGCGTTCACCGTGCTCGCCGCGGCGAGCTGGCTGGCGATCAGGGCCCGGTAGACCTTGCCGTTGCTGAGCGTCGCCTTGAGGATCACCCCGGCCTGGCTGCTGGGGGGGGTGAAGCTCAGCCCGCTGAAACTGCCGCCCGTGCCGCTTAAGTCCGGGACGATGCTCGCGGGGGTGGCGCTCAGTACCGCGCCGGTGGCCGCGTCGATGGCGGTGACCGTGCCGATGCTCCCGGCGGCGCCTGCGGCGGCCTTCGCGGTCGATTTGGCGGCGCCGGGCTCGAGCGAGCCGTTGATGGTGACCTTGCTGCTGGCGGCCGGTGAGTTGGTGGGCCCGGCGCTGGTACTGCCGCAACCGGACAGGGCGAGGGAGACGACGGTGGTCGCCGCCCACAGGAGACGGGACAGTTTCTTCATTGCTACCTCCTTGGGTGGTTTGGGTTCCGGGTCAAAGCCGGTTCCTGATCTGCCAACAAAAAAGGCCAAGTGGGCGGGTCGCCGCTCTTGGCCTCCAGGTGTCTGGTCAGCGTGTCTGGTCTGGTTGTGGCAATGCTGCGCGAAAAAAAAGAGGCCAGGCGGAGCCGGTTCGCTCTCTGCCTGGCCTCCAGTTTTCTGGTCAGCCGTCTTGGATGGTGCTAAGTGTGTCGCGTTTATAACCTGAGTCGCTGGAACTGTCAAGATAAAAATATTAACTCTACCAATTTACTAGACAGTGTCTCGGCCCGGTTTTCTCCCGTGGCCCCATTGCAGGCTCGCGTCGGCCTCCGAACCTCCCCGTGCCGGGTCCCGTGTACCACGCGCCGGGGGTAGCTACCCGGCGGGCCGCAGAGGCGTGCAAGGAAGTGTCACCCTCTGGTGTCTTGACATTTCCCGGCGGGGAGGGCAGATTTAGCGCTGACTCATACTGATCCCGGCTAGTTGGAGGAGGCCACCGTGCTCGAAGAATCTGCCTACCAGGCGTTGATGAACATCACCAAGCGTCCTGCCAGTGTCATGGTGCACGGCAGCGGTTCCTGGCTCACCGACCACGAAGGGAAGCGCTACTTGGACTTCATCCAGGGGTGGGCCGTGAACTGCCTGGGGCACAGCCCCCGCATCGTGGTGGAGGCGCTCAGTAACCAGGCGAGCCGGCTCATCAGCCCGAGCCCTGCCTTCTACAACGACCAGGCGCTGCGCCTTGCCAACCAGCTGGTGGCGCACAGCTGCTTTCAGCGTGTCTTCTTCGCCAGCAGCGGTGCCGAGGCCAACGAGGGGGCTATCAAGCTGGCCCGCAAGTGGGGCACCGTGCACCGAAACGGCGCCTACCAGATCATCACCATGGTCAACGGCTTCCACGGTCGCACCCTGGCCACCATGTCGGCCTCCGGGAAACCGCACTGGGAAGCGCTCTTCGAGCCGAAGGTGCCGGGCTTCATCAAGGTCCCGCTGAACGACCTGGACGCGGTGGTGGGGAGCATCGGCTCCGAGACCGTGGCGGTCATGCTGGAGCCGGTCCAGGGTGAGGCGGGGGTGATCCCGGCGAGCCGCGAGTACCTCCAGGCCCTCAGGCGCCTCACCCGGGACAAGGGGATCCTCCTGATCTGCGACGAGGTGCAGACCGGCATGGGGCGTACCGGGACGCTCTTTGCCTACCAGCAGGCCGGGATCGAGCCCGACATCATGACCTTGGGGAAAGGGATCGGCGCCGGCGTGCCGCTCGCGGCGCTCCTTGCCAAGGAGGAGGTCTGCTGCTTCGAGCCGGGCGACCAGGGGGGGACCTACAACGGCAACCCGCTCATGGCGGCGGTCGGCTGCGCGGTCCTCGAGGAACTCTTGCGGCCGGGGTTTCTGGAACGGGTCGGTGAGCTGGGCGAGACCTTGCGTTACGGACTCATGCAGCTCTCCCGCAAGCACCACCTGGGCGAGGTGCGTGGCGCCGGGCTGTTGCTCGCCCTGGTCCTGCCGCAGCCCAAGGCCGAGGCCATCGCCGAGCTGGCCCGGGAACGGGGCCTGATCGTGAACGCCGCACGTCCCGAGGTGCTCCGCTTCATGCCAGCCCTGAACGTGACCATCGACGAGATCGCGGTCTGTCTGGGGATACTGGATCAGATCCTGGATGAGGTGCTGGCGAAGGAGTGAGATGACGCTTTCAGCTGTCGGGGAGGCTTCTGAGGGGGGAGAATGATCGACGCAGCATTTGCCCGACGTTTCGCCGAGGAGTGGCTGGCGGCCTGGAACAGCCATGATCTGGCCCGGATACTCAGCCATTACAGCGACGACTTCGAGATGAACTCTCCGGTCATCTGCCAGATCGCCGGGGAGCCCAGCGGGCGGCTGACCGGCAAGGATGCGGTGGGGGCCTACTGGGGCCGCGCGCTCGAGCTCATCCCGGACCTGAGCTTCGAGCTGCTCGAGCTCTTGATCGGCATCGACTCGATCACCCTCTACTACCGCGGCGCGCGCGGGCGCCTGAGTGCCGAGGTCTTCCACTTCGGCCCGGACGGCAAGGTGCGCCGTGCCTTCGCCCACTACGCCCCCTGAAACGCCGCGGGAACCGCCGGGTTCCCGCCGGAACGCCAACAGCAGCGAGACTATCGCTACTGAGCAGTAGTCGTCACGCCGCCGCCGGCAGGTTCAGGTTACGCAGCACCTCCGACACCACGCTAATCGTGTAGGGTTTGGCAATGGCGGCGCAGAAGCCGTGTGCTGCGTAGTCCGCCATCACCGCCGAATCGCTGTAGCCGCTTGCCACCACGATCTTCGCCTCCGGGAAATCCCGGATCAGCTCGCGGGTCGCCTGTTCTCCTCCCAGTCCCCCCGGAATGGTCAGATCCATCAGGGCCAGCTTGAAGGGATCCCCCTGGGCCGCCGCCTCCCGGAACAACCGGATCGCGCTGCGCCCGTCTTCACAGGTCACCACCTCGTAGCCGATGAGTCGCAGCATCTCTCCGAGGGTCTCGATGATGGTCGGGTCGTCGTCCATCACCAGCACCCGCCCGCTGTCCCGGAAGGCCCCCTCATCGACTGGTTCGGCGACCTCGGTCCCGCCGAGGTTCGCGGGAAGGACAAAGGAGAAGGCCGTGCCGACACCCACGGTCGACTCCACCTTCAGCGCACCGTCGTGCTTGGCGATGATGGCGTGCACCGAGGCGAGCCCCAGGCCGTTGCCGGTCTTCTTGGTGGTGAAGTAGGGGTCGAAGATGCGCTCCAGGTGCTCGGCCGGGATCCCGACCCCCTGGTCCCGCACCTGCACCCGGACGTAGCGCCCCGGGCGCCCCCCCCCCATGCTGTAGAGCGACAGGTTCTCCATGCTGATGGTCAGAATCCCCCCCTCCGGCATGGCCTGCTTGGCGTTGATCACCAGGTTGTTGATCACCTGGCTCATCTGCCCCACGTCGACCGCCACCGGGTAGAGCTGCTCGGGGATCTCGTACTCGCAGCGGATGTTGGAGCCGCGCAGGGCGAACTCGGCGGAATCTTTCACGATGTGCTGCAGCGAGGTGACCTTCTTGACCGGGGCGCCCCCCTTGGCGAAGGTCAAAAGCTGGTGGGTGAGGTCGCCGGTGCGCTCGGAAGCCTTGAGGGCGCGGGACAAAAAGGGCTGCAGCTCGGTGTTGCCGCGCGCCTTCACCTCGGCGATGGAGATGTTGCCGATGATGGCGGTCAAAAGGTTGTTGAGGTCGTGGGCCAATCCCCCCGCCAGCACCCCCAGGGACTCCAGCTTCCTCGCCTGGAACAGCTCGTTTTCCAGCTCGTGCTTCTCGGTCATGTCGCGCAGCACCAGGACCTGGCCGATGGTGCGCTGCTCCAGGTCGCGCATCGGCGCGATGCTCCCGGTGACGTGCAACTCGCGCCCGTTGCCGGTTACCAGGAGCACGTGCCCGCCGGCCTCGAGCACCAGTTCCTGCTCGGCAACCCGCTCCAGCCCCTCGATCGGGACCCGGCTTGCCTTGCGCAGCAACCGGACCACCGTGACGAGCGGCTTGCCGAGTGCCTGCGCGCTGTCCCAGCCGGTCAGCTGCTGTGCCGCCCGGTTCATGAGGGTAATGGCTCCCTCGGGGTCGGTGGTGATCACCCCCTCGCCGAGCGAGGCCAGGGTCACCGCCAGTCGCTCCTTTTCCGAGAGGATCTGCTCCTCCATGATGCGCTGGCGGCTTACGTCGTCGATGGCGACGAGCGCGTGCCGCTTGCCGTCGAAGGAGACCGGCTCCACGCTGAAGCGCAGCCAGAGCTGCTCGAAGGGGTGTCCCTTGAGGAGCATGTGCTGCACCTCGATTCCCTGGGTGCCGGACCCCCGGGTCAGCGCGGCGGAGATGCAGTTGCGCAGCCGGCAGGCCGAGCAGTCCGCGGCGCGGCCGCAGTTTCCGCCGCTCTCCACCCGGCGGCAATCCAGGGCCACCCCCGGTTGCAGTCCCAGGATCTGCTCCACCGGGGTGCCGATCAGGCGGGTGAGTGCCGAGTTCGTATCGACCACCTGGAACTCCGGATCGACCAGCATCATGCCGACCGGGGCGGCGTCGAAGAGGGAGCGTACGTTGTCGCGCTCCTGGCGCAGCTGCTCCTCGACCTGCTGGCGCTCGGCGATCTCCCCCTCCAGGGTGACCGCCTGGACGCGCAGTTCCTGCTCGGTCTGCTTGCGCATCGTGATGTCGCGGGTGATGCTGATGATGCACGGCTCGCCCCTGAACTTGGCGACCTGGGCATTGATCTCGACCGGGATCTCCTGGCCGTCCTGGCTTACGTGGCACGATTCGTACAGGGCATAGCCGCGGGTGACGATCTGCTCCAGGCGTTCGGGCACCAGGCGGGTCAACTCGGGAGACACCACATCGGCGATACTTCGGCCGATGAGCTGCTGCCGCGAGAAGCCGCTGTAGTGCAGCGCCGCGCTGTTGGCCTCGATGACCGTCCCCTCGAAGTCGAAGATGTAGATGCCGTCCGCCACGCTGTCCAGCAGGTGCCGGTAGGCGTGGTTCGCCTCCTCGAGGGCCCGGATCGCCAGCTGGCGCCGGGCGTTGATGGTCACCGCGACCAGGGCGAGGGTCAGGAGCCCGATCAGGGCGAGGCTCGACCAGACCAGCGCCTTGTTGACCCGGTAGAACGACCTGGGGGTGTTGATCACCTTGCTCCCCGGCGGCAGCTCCTGCTTCTTGGTGTTGAGTCCGAACCGCTCCAGCTGGAGGTAGTCGAACATGGGGGCCGACATCTTCCCGGTGAAGACCGGGTACTGTTCGGGCCGCTTTCCCTTCAGCACCGCTTCGGCAAGCCGCGCCGCAACCTCGCCCTGGGCCCGCCCCTCCATCATCATGCCGCCGACCACCCCGTGTCCCAGGTGCGGTGCGTGCGTTGCGAAGACCGGGACCCGTGCCGCCTTGGTCACCAGCTCCGCCGCCTCGCCCAGGGTGAAGATCCGTCCTGACTTCTCCGCGCCGTAGGAGAGCAGCACCACGAGTTGCCCCTCGCGCAGTTTCCCGAGTTGCTCCTGCAGCTGCTCAATGGTCTGCTCCGGGGCCGAAATCACCTTGAGGCTCGGAAAACGCTGGGCAGCCTTGAGGATCTCGTTGCGCATGGCGAGACCGGTGTCGGTATAGTCGTGCACCGCCAGGACCTCGCGGGTCCCCGGGAACTGGCGCAGGGCAAGCTCCAGCGTCCCCGTGACGTCGTGGTTTTCGGCGATGCCGGTGATCCCTTTCTCCCCGGCGATCATGGCAGGGGCGTAGTCGTTCACCCCGCAGAACACGATGCTCTTGCCGGGGAAGATGGCCGGACGGTACCTGGTGGCGAACTCGAGCGCCGCGTTGTCCATGGCCAGGATGACGTCCGGCTTCAGGTCGTTGCGGAACTTGGCCGCCAGGAGATCGGCCTCGCGGGAGAAGTGGGTCTTGCCGGGGAAGCGCTTGGAATCGAGGTACTCGATGAGGATGGTAGGGTGCAGGGGGGAGTTTCCCAGGACCTTCTGGACCCCGGCGAACTCGTCGTCGGACCAGTCGTAGCCGATGTTGTACGAGTTGAGAATCAGTACGACCGGCTTGCGCCCTGCCGGAGAGGCGGCTGCGGCGTCCCCCGGGGCGATCGCCAGTAGCGCCGCCAGGATGAGGGCCGCAACCAGGGACCAGAATGTGTGTCGTGTACCCATGGTCTGTTTCTCGCTTTGCGGAAATCTGGATGAAGCGGTGTTCTTGCCGGCTGATTCAGGATCCCGAGGGCTCTGAGTGCTTCCCTCGCTGGTGGATCCCGGCGTCGTGACACCAGCGCTGCAGATAATTGCCATTACCGTATCGGTTGATTGAGCATATACTTTAGTAAATGTGGTGGTTTTTCTTACAATCTCTTTCCCGGTAGGCCATTGCGGAATGCCGGCTGCTCACCACAGAGAGCAGGCTGCGAGGTCGCCGGGAAACAGCCGGAGGTACGCCATGAACCTCTACGTCGGCACCAGCGGTTTTTCCTATACCCAGTGGAAAGGGGCCTTCTACCCGCAGGACCTGCCGGAAAAGCAGATGCTGAAGTACTACGGGGAGCGCTTCGCCACGGTTGAAATCAACAACACCTTCCACCGGATGCCCAAGCCGGAGCTCCTGGAGGGGTGGGCGGCCCAGGTCCCCGCCTCCTTTCGTTTCGCACTGAAGGCGCCGCAGCGCATCACCCACTGGCAGCGACTGCGCGAAACCGAGGAGGCGGTCTCCTATTTCCTCGGTGTGGCCGGCGTGCTCCGGGAGCGCCTGGGGCCGGTGCTCTTCCAGCTCCCCCCCGACTTCGCCAGGGATCTCCCCTTGCTGCGCGGCTTCCTGCGCAGTGTCCCCCTCAACTACTTCCGGGTCGCCTTCGAGTTCAGGCACCGCTCCTGGCTCGACGAGGAGGTCTACGCGCTGTTGCGGGACAAGGGGATTGCGCTCTGCGTCGCAGACGGCGAGACCGATTTCGAGGTGCCGCTCTTGGCGAGCGCCCCCTGGGGTTACCTGAGGCTCAGGCGAGCCGACTACGACGCGGTGCAGTTGAAGGGGTGGCTGGAGAGGATCCGGTCGGTCGGCTGGAGTGAGGTCTTTGTCTTCTTCAAGCACGAGGAGGAGGCGAAGGGGCCTCAGCTCGCCGATGAGCTCCTGGAACTGGCGGCCGGCTCGGGGGATGGGTAACGGGGGTGCGAGCGGCGGGGTGGCGCCTCGCTGCCGACCCTGCCTGGCCTTGGGTAGCGCCTGCGCGACACCGGCATGGGCCTGGACCGGTGCCGGTGCAGCGGGAAAAGACTCAGCCGCGGCGCAGTCGCGGACGGTAAAAGTCGAGCGCGTTGAGCGCCAGGGCCTTTTGGGCCAGATCCTCTCCCAGCGCCTCGATCACGGTGTCGAGATTCCGGTCCTGGTAGGGGCGCGGTGCCCGGGTCGAGGGGAGGTCGGTGCCGAACATGAGCGCCGCCGGGTTCGCCGCGGCAAGTTCTCGCAGGGCCGTTTTTACCTCGAAATCCACCCGGCCGAACCCGGTCGCCTTGACCCGCACCCCCAGTTCTGCGAGCTTCAGCAGGGTAGGGAACCCCTCCCGGGAGAGCCCCAGGTGGTCGATGCTTACCGACGGCAGCCCGGTGAGGGTCGTCGCCAGGTCGTCCAGTTCGCGGGAATCGATGTAGAGTTCCACGTGCCACCCGACCAGTTCGTGGACCCTGAAGGCCATCCGCTCCAGGTGCTCCACCCCCTCCGACCCGCCGCGCTTCACGTTGAAACGTACCGCCCGCACTCCCGCCCGGTCCAGGTGCAAAAGCTCCTCGTCGCTCACCGAAGCCGGCAGCTGGGTGACGCCGACAAAGGCGGGACCCAAGGTGGCCAGGGCGTCCAGCAGGTAGCTCTGGTCCAGCGCCTGGAAGGAGCCGGAGACGATGGCGCCACCCACGAGGTTGAGGCCGGTTGTGCGCGCACGGTAGTCGTTGCAGGTGAAGTCGTCGGGGAGGTACCCCTGGTTGGCTACCAGGGGGAAACGGCGGTCGACGATGTGGAAGTGGCTGTCGAAGACGGGGAGACTGCCGGCTGCGGGGTGCTGCATAAAACACCTCCTCGGGGTGGCAGGGGCGTTAGGCGCCTCCGTTGGCGCCGTGGCGCAGGGTCCCCGGGCCGATCTTGAGGCTCGCCTTGGCGATGAAGATCTCGCGCAGGAAATTCAAGAGACCCAGGACAAACAGGATCATCCCCAGGATAAACATGAGCGCCACGGGAAGCGACATGTCGTAGCGCAGGAAGTCGCCGACGAACAAGAGCGCGATCACCGTGCAGACCACCACGGCGGTGCTGGTGCACAGGGTGATGGCTCGCCCGATCAGGTCGGCGCGCCGGGAGAGGGTGGCGAGGTAGGCGTGCAGGTGCGGCACCGAGTGGTCGGGTGCGTTCTCCAGTTTCCCCTCCAGTACCCGGGCCCTGTCGATGATCCGCCCCAGGCGGCTGGTCATCACGCTCAGCATGGTGCCGATGGCGGTAAGCAGGAAGACCGGCGCGACCGAGAGCTGGATCACGTGTGCCACGGCGCCGACGTTCTGGAACTCGCGCACCTGGATGGCCCAGGAACTCTGGGGGAGGGCCAGGAGTGCGGCGCTGAGGAGTGCTGCCATTTTCCGGCGCGGGTGACACTGGGGGGCTGCTGTCATGGTGCTCCTTTAGTGTTCGAACCGGCTCATCGCGTGGAAGCGGAACTGGTCGACGTCGATCCCCTTCAGGCGGACCAGGTCGTTCAGCACCGGGTCGAGCATGGTCTTCGCGTCGTTGATCTGCCGGCGTTTCTGACGGATCTCCCCGAGTGCCCGCTCCCGGCCCGGCTGGTTGAAGAGCAGGTCGGAACGGTCGTTGTAGAACCGGTGCACCAGGAAGTTGCGCGCCTTGAGGGCCCTGCGCAGGGTGTCGACCGCCTCGTCGGTGAAGCCCACCTTCAGCTTGATCTCCTCGATGAGCCGCCCCAGCGTCTGGGCCCCCAGGTTCTCCATGTAGCCGTTAAACTCGCGCTCGCTCAGGGTCCCGCCCCCCAGTTCGATGAGCAGGGTAACGATGCAGGAGATGGAGAGCTCGAGCCGCTGTGCGTCCTGCACTGCGGCACCCATCTCCAGGTAGATCGGGTTAAGCGGCGTGGTATCGATCCTTATGTCGTGCATGGGCTTTCCTCGTAGCAGCCGAACGCCGGCAAAATACCATAAAAGCCCCACGGTACAAAATCATAATTAGAACAGCCGGTCGGTTGCACGGGAAAACGTGTCGGGCCCTGGACCCTTTATCCGGGAAGGGGTATCTTCAGTCAGCAAACGTGCTACTTGGTTCCCCACGTTGAAAAAGGAGGGGACTGGGGGGATTTGCCTTGTGGGTAGGATGATTCTAAGCCTCGAGAGCCTATCGCTTCTATGGAGTCGGAACCGTTTTTTTATCCTCTCTCCGTACCCTCCGTGTCTTTGTGGCGTCGTACCGCCGCCTCGAAACGCCTTTCCAGTGTCGCCTGCTAAGATGCTGAAATGACGAGATAACTCTGCGTCCCTTCCTGGGGGTGCACCAATGAAAGTGGCAACCTTTCGGTCCAAATGGTACGCTGCTCTGCGTAACCTGTTCTTTTTTATGTGCTACCGAGATAAACTCTGTTATAATCACTCGGTTTTCATTAGCTATGACAACCCCTGGGTAGGGGCTGCATATAGAAGCACCCGGCGGTTCATCGGGACCGCCGGCACCACGAATTGACTGACTGGCTCGCAGGTTTTGCTCCCAGGCACCCTCTCGAAAACGAGAGCCGGGGCCGGGGCGGGGAGTCCGGCCTCTTCATGAGGACGAGATCCCGTGCAGCAAACCGAAGCTGGTCAGGAAATACCATCTCGGGGCCGGGGCGCGCGAATGAGTACCTCTTCGCGGCGCGGGCGGCCGCCAAAGGAAAGGAAGAAGAGACATATGTCGAGAAAGATGCTCATCAACGCGCTGCACGCCGAAGAGGCCAGGGTAGCGATCGTGGAGGACGGACGCCTGGTCGATCTGGATATCGAGATCGCCGGCAATGAACAGATCCGCGGCAACATCTACAAAGGTGTCGTGGTTCGCGTGGAACCGGGGCTGCAAGCGGCCTTCGTGGATGTCGGGCTCAAGAAGCTCGGCTTTTTGCAGATGGGCGAGCTGCACCCGGAGAACTGGAAGTGGCGCGAGGACATCCCCGAGGACCAGCACCGCCGCCCGCGCATCCAGGAAGTGCTGCGCCGCGGCCAGGAACTGGTGCTGCAGGTCGAGAAAGGGGAGCGCGACAACAAGGGTTCGGCTCTGACCACCTACATCTCGCTGCCGGGGCGCTACATGGTGCTCATGCCGGGAAGCGACTCGGCCGGCATCTCCCGCAAGGTGGAGGGGGAGGGGGAGCGCAAGAAGCTCAAGGAGATCATCGCCGAGATGACCATCCCCGAGGGGTATGGCTACATCATCCGTACCGAGGCGATGGGGCGCACCCGCGACGAACTGCAAAAGGACCTGGATAACCTGATCGCCCTCTACGAAGGGGTCCGCGAGAAGGGGGCCGCCATGAAGGGGGCCGGGATGATCTACCAGGAGTCCGCGCTCATCATCCGCACCATCCGCGACTACTTCTCCGCCGACATCGACGAGGTCCTGGTGGACAGCAAGGAGGTCTTCAAGGACGTCCGTGACTGCCTGAAGGAGATCGACCCGAAATTCGAGAAACTGGTCAAGATGCACCAGGAGAAACGCCCGATCTTCTCCCGCTACCAGCTCGAGGAGCAGATCGACCTGATCTACGAAAAAAAGGTGCCGCTCAAGTCCGGCGGCTCCATCTTCATCGAGCCCACCGAAGCCCTCGTTTCCATCGACGTCAACTCCGGGAAGTCCACCGGCGAGAAAGGGGTCGAGGACACCGCCTTCAAGACCAACCTGGAAGCCGCCGAAGAGGCCGCGCGCCAGCTCAGGCTGCGCGACCTGGGCGGTCTCATCGTCATCGACTTCATCGACATGCGGGATAGAAAGCACAACGCCGAGGTCGAGAAAACCCTCAAGAGCGCCCTCAAGGCCGACAAGGCCAGGGTGAACGTCTCCCGGATCTCCGAGTTCGGCCTTCTGGAGATGTCCCGCCAGCGCATCCGCCAGACCCTGAACCAGGCCAGTACCCTCGAGTGTCCGCACTGCGACGGGCGCGGCAAGGTGAAGTCGGTCGAGGCGATGGCGCTCTCCTTCCTGCGCAAGGTGCACGCGGCCGCCGCCAAGGGGACCATCGGCGAGGTGATCGGCAGCCTGCCGCTGGAGGTCGCCTACTACCTCTTGAACCGCAAACGCCATGAGCTCTCCCAGATCGAGAGCGATTACGACATCGAGGTGACGGTGAAAGGGAAGCCGTCCTACCTCCTGAACCAGATGGAGCTCGAGCTCGTCAAGCGCGAGAAGCTCCCGCAGGAGGAGCTTCCCGAGAGGGCCATGCCGCGTGCCGCCAAGGAAGAGGCCGTCCAGGCCGAGGCCGGCGACGGCCGCAAAAAGAAGAAGAAAAAAGGGAAGGCACCGGCCGAGCCCGAGGCCGTCCTCGAAAGCTCGCTGGAGACACCGCCGGCTCTTGAGGAGACCCTGGCTGCTCCCGAAGGGGCCGCAGAGGAGCTCGAGGTGCTGACCTCGCTCGAAGGCGAGCACGAAGAGCACAAGAAGAAGCGTCGTCGCAAGCGCAAGCGCAAAGGGGGGGCGGCAGAGTCCACTCCGTCGACCGGCGAGGTGACCGTCGAAAGCGAACTCGCGCTGGCAGCCGCTGAAGCCGTTTCGGCTGCCGAGCCCGCCGAGCCTGCCGGCGAGGGCTCCGAGACGGAACTGCACGAGAGCGCTCTCGGCGAGGCACACCCCGAAGCGAAGAAGAAGCGGCGCCGCAAGAGACGGCGGGGCAAAGGGCACGATGCGGCCCACGATGGCGCGGCCCTCCCGGAGCACGGAGCTCTAGCGGAATCCGCCGCACCGGCCGAGACGGTACCCGCCGCTGGTGAGGAAGCCGCCCACGACTCTGGAGAAGGGAAGGCCAAGAAGCGCCCGCGCCGCAAGAAGAAAGCGGTCGGCGAGGCTTCCGGCAGCGCCGCTGCTGCGCCGGCCGAGGCTCCCGCCCAGCCGGAAACGGTGCAGCCTGCACTGGCCCCGGCCGAGGCAGCTCCCGCCAAGCCTGCACGCCCGCGCCGCACGGCAAAAGGTGCAGCGGAACCCGCTGCCGAGGCTGCTCCGGCTGCTTCCCAGCCGGCACCGGCAGTCGAAGCCGGCGAACCGGCAGCTGCGGCCCCCGCCGCGAAGAAGCGTGGCGGCGCGCAGAAGGGCAAGGCCCAAAAGGCGGCACAGGATGCGGCGGCCTCCGAGGCTCCGGCTCCCACCGCTGGTGCGGCTGCCGGCTCCGAAGAGCCCAAAGCGGAGCCCGCCAAAAAGGCGAAGGCTCCCAAGGCGGCCAAGGCACCCAAAACTCAAAAGTCCCAGGACGCACCCCAGGGCGTAGCGGCGCCGGCTGCTCCGGCTGCCGAAGCGGCCCCGGCGCCTGCCGAGGCTCCCGCAGCCAAGAAGCGCCCCGCCAGGACCAAGGCTGCCGCAGCGGCTCCCCAGGAGCCGGCAGCCGAGAGTAGCGCCGGGGAGCCCAAGGCGAAGAAGCCGCGGGCACCGCGCAAGAAGAAAGAAGAAAACCCGTAGTGAGGGGTCAGACCGGCTTGTTTCTTAGAATCGGCATCGCATTCCTCTTGTTGGCCGGCACGCTCGAGACCGCCTGCGCGGCGGGTCCGGAAATCACTCCGTACCTCTCCGCGCAGTACTTCACCTGGCGCGAGTACCACGCGGCGCGGCGGCTTCTCAAGGAGACCGGCCCGCTCTTCGCCGGTGGGCTCGACCTCGCCCTGCCGGTGTACCGGCAGGCGCCGAACTCCCTGATGATCGAGTCGCGGCACGAGGTGTTCGGGGGGTACGTCGACTACGACGGGGAGACTCAGGAACAGATCCCGGTCAAGACCGAGGTGAGCTACGTCGGTACCCGGCACGAAATCGGGGCGGGGTGGCGTCACGACGCAGGGGGCTGGACGCTGGAGCCGTTCACCTCGCTCGGCTACCGCTGGTGGTTCAGGGGGTTGCAGGACGCCACCTCGGCCAATGGCCAGCCTTCCCAGGGCTACACAGAGTACTGGCAGACCGGCTACCTGAAACTGGGGGGGCGCGGGAGCTGCCAGGTCGGCCCGAAGTTCCAGGTCACCGGCGAGGCGGGCGCCACCTACCCGTTTTACGCCAGTAACTACGTCAAGCTGAAGAGTGTCGGTCCCACCACCTTCAGCCCCGAAGGGCTCTGGAGTCCCTTCGCCCAAGCTGGCCTGCGCTACGGAGGCCTCAGGGTAACGGTCAGCTACGAGGGGTTCCGCTTCGGCGCCTCCCCGCTCAAGAAGGGCTTTTTGCAGCCCGAATCCACCTCCGACCTGATCGGCCTCAACCTCGGCTGGACCTTCTAGACCCCGCGGAGCACGCGCTCAATATGGAGCAGATCCTTTCCATAGCCTTCTTCGGCGCACTCGGCTGCCTCGCCCGCTATTTCCTCTCCGGCTGGGTCTACGACCTCTGCGGCCGGGCCTTCCCCTACGGCACCTTCGTCGTCAACGTGATCGGCGCCTTCCTCATTGGACTCATCATGGAGTTCTCGATCCGCAGCGTGCTGATCTCGCCGACCCTGCGCACCGCGCTCACCATCGGTTTCCTGGGCGGGCTCACCACCTTTTCCACCTTCAGTTTCGAAACCTTCCGGCTCATCGAGGAAGGGGCTGTGCTCAACGCCTTTGGCAATATCCTGTCCAGCGTCGTCGCCTGCCTGGCCTGTACCTGGCTCGGCATCGTCGTGGCCCGGGCCCTGTGAATGGCGCTTTTCCCGAAAAACCCATGGACCAAAAATAATTGTGGCGCGGCAGGCGGCTTTTAAGCCGGCGCGCCGGGAGCGAACGCGGCATGGATCAGAACGACACCCTCGAAGAACAGGCGCTGCTCAGGATCTACATCGGCGAGAACGACCGTCACGGTCACCTCCCGCTCTACGAGGCGCTCGTGGAGCTCTTCCGTAGCGAAGGGTTCGCCGGAGCCACCGTTTTGCGCGGTGTTGCCGGCTTCGGCGCCCACCACACCTACCACACCGACCGCCTCTTGCGCCTCTCCAGCGAGCTCCCCATGGTGCTCGAGGTCGTCGACACGAAAGAACGCCTTGAGCAGGTGCTCCCCCGTGCCGAAGAGATGATGGACGGCGGGATGATCACCCTGGAGCGCGTTTTAGTACGGCGTTATCCGAAAAGCTCAAGGAGTTGAAAGCTTCTACCCGTCTGCTACACTTCCCACATTCATGAAAAAAGGAGCGTGCGAATGGGTCTGCTGGACAATGTGAGCCCCCTCTGGATTGAGAATCAGTACAAGCTTTGGAAACAGCAACCGGAAAACCTCTCCGAGGAGTGGCGCGCGTTCTTCACCGGATTCGATTTGGGTGGCGCTGGAACCGAGGCTCCTGTTCACGCGGAGTTAGTCACCGGCGACGCCCTGAAACACTCCGCGGTACAGTCGCTCATCTACCGCTACCGGGACATCGGGCACCTGCTCGCCTGCACCGATCCCCTCTCTCCCTGTCAGATCGATCACCCACTCTTGGCCCTGTCGGCCTTCGACCTCGAAATCTCCGATCTCGATAAGACCTTCCACACCCGGCGCTTCATGAAACAAACGGCCACCCTGAAGGAGATCCTGCAGGTGCTGCGCTCGACCTATTGCGGTTCCATCGGGGTCGAATTCATGCACATCCAGGATCCGGTAGAACGGCAGTGGTTGATCGACCGGATGGAACCCACCAGTAATCGCGGCACCTATCAGGCCGCGGATCGGCTGCGCACCCTGAGAAAGCTGAAGGAAGCGGCACTTTTCGAGCGGCAGCTGCAGAAGAAGTTCCCCGGCCAAACCAGGTTTTCCCTGGAGGGGGGCGACGTGCTGATCCCGATGCTCGACCTTGCCGTGCGTACGGCAGCGAAGCTCGGGATGACCGACATCGTGCTCGGCATGCCGCACCGCGGGCGCCTGAACGTCCTGGTGAACATCTTCGGGATGCCGATGGAAAACATGTTTGCCGAGTTCGCCGACAACGCCGAGTACGGTGTGGTGGGCGAGGGGGACGTCAAGTACCACAAGGGGTTCTCCTCGGACCTCAGCATCGACGGGCGCGCCATCCACCTCTCGATGGCGGCGAACCCGAGCCACCTCGAGGCGATCGACCCCGTCGTAGAGGGGAAAGTCCGGGCCAAGCAGGACCGGATGGGGAGCGAGGGGGAGGCGCGGGTACTTCCGGTCCTGATCCACGGCGACGCCGCCTTCGCCGGGCAGGGGGTGGTGGCCGAGACGCTCAACCTCTCGCAGCTCGAGGGGTACCGCACCGGCGGCACGCTGCACATCGTGGTCAACAACCAGATCGGCTTCACCACGGCCCCCAAAGACGCACGTTCCAGCCTCTACGCCACCGACGTGGCCAAGATGGTGCGGGTACCGGTGTTCCACGTCTACGGCGACGACCCCGAGGCAGTCCTGCACGCGACCGAACTCGCCCTTGCCTACCGCGACGCCTACCGCAAGGACGTGGTGGTCGAGATCATCTGCTACCGCCGGCACGGCCACAACGAGGGGGACGAGCCCTACTTCACCCAGCCGCTCATGTACGAGCGGATCAAGCTGCGCCCGCAGCTGCACGCCATCTACCAGGCCGAGCTCGAGGACGAGGGGTTCAATGTCGAAGAGCTGAAGGCGCTCGAGGATCAGGTGCTCTCCGAAATCCAGGGGGCGAGCGAGCGCGGCCCGGTACCGATGGAGTCTGCGTTTCTGGCCCGCTGGACCGGGCGCAAACCGGGTCCGGTCAAGGAGCCGGTGGCGACCGCGGTGGCCCCGGCCACCCTGCAGGAGCTCTCCGGCAAGCTGAGCCTGCTCCCGGACGGATTCACGCCGCACCCGAAGGTGGCGGCACTTTTGGGCAAGCGCCGCGAGGCGGTGTTGAACAGCGGGGCGCTGGACTGGGGCAACGTGGAGACGCTCGCCTTCGCAACGATTCTCGACCAGGGTTTTCCGGTGCGCATCTCGGGGCAGGACGTCCGCCGCGGCACCTTCAGCCACCGTCACGCAGTCTTGCGCGACCAGTTGGACGGCAAGGAGTACCTGCCGCTTGAGACCGTCGCCAAAAACGGCGCATGGTTTCGTGCCTACGACAGCATGCTCGCCGAATTCTCGGTGCTCGGCTTCGAGTACGGCTATTCGCTGGAGGCCCCGGAGGCGCTCACCATCTGGGAGGCCCAGTACGGCGACTTCGTGAACGGCGCCCAGGTGATCCTGGACCAGTTTGTCTCCGGCGGTGAGGCCAAGTGGGAGCGCTGCAGCGGGCTCGTGCTCATGCTGCCGCACGGCTACGAGGGGCAGGGGGCCGAGCATTCCAGCGCCCGCATCGAGCGCTTCCTGGCCCAGGCGGCCGGCGACAACCTGCAGATCGTCTACCCGAGCACCCCGGCCCAGCTCTTCCACGTCCTCCGGCGCCAGATGCTGCAGAAGTTCCGCAAGCCCCTGGTGCTCTTCACCCCGAAGAGCCTCTTGCGCCACCCGCTCTGCGTCTCCAGCTTAAGCGATCTCGCTTCCGGCGGCTTCCGGGAGGTGATCGCCGATTCCGCCGGCGAGGAGGTGCGCCAGGTGCTGATCTGCACCGGCAAGATCTACTACGACCTTTTGGAGCGGATCCAGAAAGAGCAGACCAAGGGGATCGCGCTCATCCGGGTGGAGCAGCTCTACCCGCTGGCCGCGGACCAGTTGAAGGAAGCCCTGGGCCGCTATCCCTCCGGCACCCGCTTCCGGTGGGTCCAGGAGGAACCGCGCAACATGGGGGCCTGGCGCTCGTTGCGCAACCAGTTGGCCGAGTTCTTGGGGCAGGAACCGGAGTACGTGGGGCGTCCCGACGCCGCCGCACCCGCCTCGGGTTCGCACCGCCTGGACCGGGTGGAGCAGCACCGCATCGTGACCGAGGCGCTGCAGCTTCCCTAGCAGGACGCCGAACCGCCTGGGGAACTTGCCTTACGTGGTTGTCGGGCAGGGAGCATAGGAGACGAGGAACCAGAGTCCCTTCTCCCCTGGCGGGAGAGGGGACTCCCGTTTCTACGGAAATCGGCACCCGCCTCCGGAGCACTTTCAAAACACCAGACCGGACCAGCGGCTCCCGTCGAGAGCAGAACCAAAAAAAATTACCTGATAAGCGTCGATCTTTCCGCCAGTGCGTCCCTCCCCCTTCAAGGGGGAGGACGGGAGGGGGATGGGGATCAACTCCGTGCCACTGTTTGACCCATCCCCGCCCCTCCCCTTGAAGGGGAGGGAGCATTTTACGAGCGGAAGCTTGGGGTTACTCAGGAACAGGTATATTGCGCAGCAGCTACGATCACATCAGAGGGTAGGGGGAGCATATGGAAATAAAGGTGCCGGCAGTAGGCGAGTCCGTGTTCGAGGCGCTCATCGCCAAGTGGCTGAAAAAGTCTGGCGAGCGCGTTTCGCGTGATGAGCCGCTCTTCGAGATCGAGACCGACAAGGTGACCCTCGAGGTGGTAGCCGAAGGGGAGGGGATCCTGAAGATCACGGTCCCGGAGGGGGAGACGGTCAAGATCGGCACGGTCATCGGCACCCTGGAAGCGGCGGGTGCGGAAAAGCCCGCCCTGTCGGCATCGGCCGAGAAAACGCCGGCAGAACCCGAAGCGCCGGCGGCTCCGGGCCAGGAGCCCCCCATGTCACCCTCGGGACGCAAGCTCGCCCGCGAGATGGGAGTCGAGCCCAAGGAGGTGAAAGGGACCGGTCGCGGTGGCCGGCTTACCAATGAGGACCTCCTGGCAGCGCGCCCGGCGCCGGTCCAGGCGGCCCAGCCCGCTGCAGCGGCGCAGCCTGCCCAGCCGGCCCCGCCGGCGGCTCCCGCTGCGGCGCCAGTGCAGCCTGCCCCGGCGCCGCCCCAAAAGAGTGCGGAGGTCGGGGAACGCATCGTGCGCAAGCCGATGAGCCCGATCCGCAAGAAGATTGCCCAGCGCCTGGTGTCGGTGCGCCAGAATACCGCCATGCTCACCACCTTCAACGAGGCGGACATGAGCGAGGTGCTCGCGCTGCGCCAGAAGTTCGGCGAGTACTTCCAGAAACGCTACCAGGTGAAGTTGGGGTTCATGTCGATCTTCGTACGGGCCTGCTGCCTGGCGCTCGCCGAGTTCCCCGAGGTGAACGCGAGCATCGAGGGTGAGGACATCGTCTACCACAACTTCTGCGACATCGGTGTGGCGGTAGGGGGCGAGAAGGGGCTGGTCGTGCCGGTCCTGCGCGGCGCCGAGACCATGGGCCTTGCCGAGGTCGAGCGCGCCATCGCAGGGTTCGCCGAGAAGGTGCGCAACAACACCCTGGCCCTTGCCGACCTGGAGGGGGGGACCTTCACCATCTCCAACGGCGGCATCTACGGCTCGCTCCTTTCCACGCCCATCCTCAACCCGCCGCAAAGCGGGGTGCTCGGCATGCACTCCATCCAGGAGCGCGCCGTGGTGCGTGACGGACAGATCGTGATCCGTCCCATGATGAACCTGGCGCTTTCCTACGACCACCGCATCGTGGACGGCAAGGGGGCGGTCGGCTTCCTGAAAAAGGTCAAGGAGTTCATCGAGCAACCCGAGGAGATGCTGCTTTAGGGGTAAGCGCGAGGCAGGCGGGGATTCTTCCCGATTCTCACCTGGGGCAGCAATTTGAAAGACAACGACGGTCCCCCTCCCTTGACGGGAGGGGGGGCTGCTCCCCGAGCACAAGATAAGGAGAACGGCATGGCAGAAGAGACCTTTGACATCATCGTAATCGGGGCGGGGCCCGGCGGTTACGTGGCAGCGATACGAGGCGCCCAGCTGGGCATGAAGGTGGCCGTGGTCGAAAAACGCGCCACCATGGGCGGGGTCTGCCTCAACGAGGGGTGCATCCCCTCGAAGGCGCTCCTCGACTCGAGCGAGCTGTTCCACCTGGCCGGACACCGCTTTGCCGCCCACGGCATCGAGATCCCCGAGCCGAAACTCAACCTGGCGACGCTCATGGCCCGCAAGGACGATGTGGTAAAGAAACTGACCGACGGCATCGCCTATCTGTTCAAGAAGAACAAGATCGCGAGCTACTCGGGCGTCGCGAAGCTGCTCAAACCCGGAGCCGACGGCCTGCACCAGGTCGAGGTCCAGGGGGACAAGCCGGCGCTGCTCAAGGCCGCCAAGGTACTGGTGGCCACCGGCAGCGAGGCGGTCGAACTTCCCACCCTCAAGTTCGACGGCAACCGGGTAGGGAGCGCCCGTGAGGCCTTGAGTTTCCCCGAGGTGCCGGAGCACCTCCTGGTGGTGGGGGGCGGCTACATCGGGCTGGAGCTCGGCTCGGTCTGGCTTCGCCTCGGGGCCAAGGTGACCGTGGCCGAGATGCTGCCGCGCCTGGTCCCGGGAAGCGACGGCCAGGTGGCCGATGCCCTTTTGCGCTCCCTCAAGAAGCAGGGGATGAGTTTCCTGCTGGGGGCCAAGGTGGCCGGCGTGGAGGAGCGCGACGGGCGGCTGGCGGCGCGGGTCGAGGTCGAGGGAGGCACCCAGGAGGTGGTCTGCGACCGGGTGCTGGTGGCGGTCGGGCGCCGGCCGCTCTCGGCAGGGCTCGGCCTCGAGGAGCTCGGCGTCAAGCTGGAGCGGGGCAAGATCCTGGTGGACGAGAACTACCAGACCAACGTCCCCGGCATCTACGCCATCGGCGACCTGATCTTCGGGCCGATGCTGGCCCACAAGGCGATGGAGGAGGGGGCGGTCTGCCTGGAGCGGATGCACGGCGAACCGAGCCTCGTCGACTACGGTTGCATCCCCGGGGTCTGCTACACCTGGCCCGAGGCCGCCTCGGTGGGGAAGACCGAAGAGGCCTTGAAGGAAGAAGGGATCGCCTACCGGGTCGGCAAGTTCAACTTCATGGGGAACGGCCGCGCCAAGTGCATGGACGAGACCGAAGGGTTCGTGAAGGTGATCGCCGAAGCTGAAGGGGGCCGGGTGCTCGGCATCCACATCTTCGGCCCGCGCGCCTCGGACATGATAGCCGAAGCGGTCACCGTGATGAGTTTCGGCGGCAGCGCCGAGGACATCATGCTCACCGTGCACGCCCATCCCACCCTCTCGGAGGCGCTCAAGGAGGCGGCCCTCGATGTGGAAAAACGGGCGATCCACGGCTAGCTCTGACACCTCTTCATGAATGAAGAGACAAAGATGAACATGTAGGCGTCCACACGGGTGACGCAGGATCCACTAAAGGGGATCCGGGGCAGGCAACGCACCATTTTTTTGCCGTCCCGAATCCCCTTTTCATGTCGATGTGTTAGAATTACCTTACCTGTTGTGCCGCTCGCCCGCCGGTTGCCGGGCGCTCCCGCGAAACTCCGTGTCCCCCCGTTTATTTCCCGTGCGGTGCGACACTTTTTCCCATCAAAGGCAGGACCCAAGCATGATCATGAGAAATCTCGGGCTGATCGGCTACGCCGAGGCCCTGGACATCCAAGAGCAGTGTGTCGCCCAGGTCCGGGATGCGGGGGCGGAAACCCTGCTTCTCCTGGAACACGCACCGGTCTACACGGTGGGGACCGGCGGCGATCTCGGCAACGTGCTCGACCCGGGCGTCGAGGCGCTCCGGGTGAACCGCGGCGGCGACGTCACCTATCACGGTCCGGGGCAACTGGTCGGCTATCCCATGCTCGATCTCGCCTGCCGCGGCAGGGACCTGCACCGCTACCTGCGCTTTCTGGAGGAGTTCCTGGTCGAGCTCTGCGCCGAATTCGGCGTCGAAAGCTTCCCGGTCCCCGGCAGGACCGGCGTCTGGACCGAACGCGGCAAGATCGCTTCCATCGGGGTTGGGGTCAGGCGCTGGGTCTCCATGCACGGCTTTTGTCTCAACGTCGACGCCGACACCTCGGCCTTCGACCGGATCAATCCCTGCGGCATGCCCGGCTGCAGTATCACCTCGCTCTCCCGCGAGCGGGGCACGACGCTCCGCCTCGACCAGGTGCAGGACCTGGTGGGGGAGCTCTTCCCGCGCCACCTGGAGCGGCGGCTGCCGCGCTGCTGAGCTTTGCCACGACCTCACCCCGATTGCACTAAGGAGGCCCGCATGTCTGCATCAGATCGTCTGGTTCCTGTCGAGAGACTGCGCTGGGTATGCGATCCCGGGCAGTTCAGCTTCACCTCCACCGAAGAGTTCACCAACCTCGAAGGGAGCATCGGCCAGGAGCGCGCGCTGGCCGCCATCGAGTTCGGCCTGGGGATGACCAACAACGGGTTCAACCTCTTCCTGGCTGGCGAATCCGGCACCGGCCGCAGCTCCACCATCTGCAACCTGCTCAAGCGCAAGGCGAGGGAGGAGTCTCCCCCCAGCGACTGGTGCTACGTGCACAACTTCATCAACCCCGACTCTCCGCTTGCCCTCTCTCTGCCGGCCGGAAAGGGGGCGGAGCTCGCCGCCGACCTGCGCGAGCTCTTGGACTACGTCAGGGTGAACATCCCGACCGCCCTGGAGAGCAAGGAGTACGAGACCAACCGGGTTGCCATCGTCGAGACCTTCCAGGAAAAAAACGGCGAGATGTTCGCCGATCTCGAGAAGGAGGCCGTGGAGCAGGGGTTCGCCCTGCAGCGCACCGTCTCGGGGCTGGTCATCGTCCCGCAGCGCGAGGGACGCAACTTCACCCAGGAGGAGTACGATTCCCTGGAGCCCGAGGAGCGCGAGCGGATCGACAACCTGGGGCGCGAGCTTACCGAGAAACTGAACGACGTGCTGCGCCAGGTGCGCGAGAACGAGAAGGCGCTCCGGGATGCCCTGGCCCAGTTGGACCGCGAGCTCGGGCTCTCCGCGGTGGGGCACCACCTAAACCCGCTCAAGGAGAAGTACGCCGGTTTCCAGAAGGTGCTCGCCTACCTGGAGAGTGTGCAGGAGGACCTCCTCGAGAACCTCGAGGACTTCAAGCCCCAGGCACCTCCCCCGCAGATCCCGGGGCTCAAGCTCCCCAGGCAGGAGCCGACCTTCGAGCGCTACCAGGTGAACGTCCTGGTCGAGAACGATCCCGACCGCGGCGCCCCCATCGTCTCCGAGACCAATCCCACCTACAACAACCTGTTCGGCCGCATCGAGAACATCATGCAGGTAGGTGGCGTGGCCACCACCAACTTCACCCTGATCAAGCCGGGGGCGCTGCATCGCGCCAATGGCGGCTACCTCATCGTGGACGCCCGCGAGGTGCTCATCAACCCCTTTGCCTGGGAGTCCCTGAAACGCGCCATCCGCAACTCCGAGATCCGCATCGAGGACGTCCTTGAGCAGTACCGCTTCATGACCGTGGTGTCGCTCAAGCCCGAACCGATCCCGCTGCACGCCAAGATCATCATGATCGGCTCGTACATGATCTACTACCTGCTCTTCTACCTCGAGCCGGATTACCGCAAGTTCTTCAAGGTGAAGGCCGATTTCGACGCCAACATCAAGAGGACCCCGCAGCTCATGCAGGACTACGCCCTGTTCGTGGCGAGCCACTGTCGCAAGGAGGGGCTCTTGCACTTCGACCCCAGCGGCGTGGCGGCGGTCCTCGAGCACGCGGCGCGGCTGGTCGAGGACCAGGAGCGGCTCTCCGCGCAGTTCATGGAGCTCTCGGACCTGTTGCGCGAGGCGAGCTACTGGGCGACCAACGGCGGCGCCCAGCTGGTGGACCGCACCTGGGTGAAAAAGGCGCTCGAAGAGAAGGCGCACCGCTCGAACCGGCTCGAGCAGCGCCTGCAGGAGTTCCTGACCGACGGCACCATCCTCTGCGACACCGAGGGGAGCGTGGTCGGGCAGATCAACGGCCTGTCGGTGATGACGCTTGCCGACTACACCTTTGGCCGCCCCTCGCGGCTCACCGTGCGGGTCACCCTGGGGCGCGCCGGGATGGTGAACATCGAGCGCGAGGTGAAGCTCTCCGGGCCGATCCACGACAAGGGGGTGCTGATTTTAACCGGCTACCTGGGGGGGAAGTTCGCCCAGGATAAGCCGCTCTCCTTCTCGGCCTCGCTCTGCTTCGAGCAGTCCTACGAGGGGATCGAGGGGGACAGCGCCTCCTCGGCCGAGCTCTACGGGCTCCTCTCGGCGCTCTCCGGGCTCCCGGTGCGCCAGGGGATCGCCGTCACCGGCAGCGTGAACCAGCACGGCCAGATCCAGCCCATCGGCGGGGTGAACTACAAGGTCGAGGGGTTCTTCGCGGTCTGCAAGGCGAAGGGGCTCACCGGCGACCAGGGGGTGCTGATCCCGAAATTGAACGAGCGCAACCTCATGCTGAGCGACGAGGTGGTGCAGGCGATCCAGGCCGGCGAGTTCCACGTCTGGAGCGCGGAGACCGTGGACCAGGGGATCGAGGTGCTGACCGGGGTGCCGGCCGGCGCACCCGGCCCCGACGGCAGCTATCCCGAGGGGAGCGTGAACTTCCTGGTGAACGAGCGGCTGAAGAGCATGGTGGAGCGGCTGCGCAGCTTCGCCAAACCAGACGAGAAGGAACCTGCCAGGAGGGGCGGGGAGGGGTAACCTCCACCCCCGCCGACCACCCTCGCCGGGGCCCGCGCCACCCGCGCCTCGCGCAGGAGCGCGGGCCGCCAAAAAGAGCTTTCCCAAACTCCTCATCTGTTTTAAACTCCACTCCTCGAAACCTGCCGAACCACAGCCCGGGGCGCCTCGCGCGCCCCTTTCCGACCGGATGCCCAGATGCCGCAACGCTGCCATGTCGTCGTGAACCCCACCTCCGGGAGCTTCTCCAAAGCCTCCCTCGATCAGGCCCTTGCCGCGCTGCGCGCACGTGGTTTCGCCCCCGAATTGCTGGAAACCGGCTCTGCCGACGACCCCGCCCGTTTCGCCGCGCGGATCTGCGCCGAGGAGGCTGCGCCGCTTATCCTGGTGATGGGGGGTGACGGCACCCTGAACGGGGTCTTGAACGGCCTGGTCCCCGGGGTGGCGACCCTCGGGGTGCTTCCGCTGGGGACCGCAAACGTGCTGGCGCGGGAACTTGAGATCCGCTCGCTTGAGGACGCCCTGGAACGGATCGGGCGCGGCGTGGCGCGGCCGATCTCGGTGGGGGAACTTGAGTGCGCCGGGGTGAAACGCCGCTTTCTCTTGATGGCCGGAGTGGGGGTGGACGGCCAGGTGGTGCGCGGAGTGCGCCTTGCCGAGAAGCGGCTTCTCGGGAAGGGGGCTTACCTCCTCTCGGCACTGCGCGTCGTGGCGGGCTGGGAGCGCGGCACCCTGCAGGTGAGCGGCGCGGGGCGCAGCGTGATCTGCCACTCGGTCATCGTCTGCAACGCGGCGCGCTACGGTGGGGACTTCCTGCTCGCCCCCGAGGCGGACCTCTTCAGCCCCGGTTTCCAGGTCCTCTGCATCCAGGGTGGCCCGCTCAATTACCTGAAGCTCGCCCTGAAGCTCGGTTGCAAACGCCCGATCCTGGGGCGCGCGGTCACCTGCTTTGCGGCCGACGAGCTGGCGGTCACCGGGGACAAGCCGGTCCAGCTGGACGGCGACTACTTCGGCGCTGCGCCGCTTACCCTGCGCTCCCTCGGCGCATTCGTGCGGGTGATCTGCTGATCGCGGCCCGCCCCGTCCAGGTCCGATAGCGGAGTTCACCTGCAGGCTTGACAAACCCTGCGTCCTGAGAGATTAATGACCTCTGCGGCGATTGATATTTAATGCAGCAACAACTTTGTGCAAAGGGAGCGGAGCGTGGCCAAACCTAAGATACTGCTGGTGGACGACACGAAGCTGGTGCTGGAGTTGGAGAAGAGCTTCCTGAAGCTCTCGCACGTCGAGGTGCTGATTGCGCTCAACGGTGCCCAGGCGCTGGAGATGGTCCGCAAGGATCCCCCTGACCTGATCTTTATGGACATGAACATGCCGGTCATGGATGGTTGCGAGTGCTGTAGCCAGCTCAAGGCGGATCCCTTTTTGAGCACCATTCCGGTCATCATGGTGACCACTGCGGGGCGGGAGGGGGACCGCGAGCGGGCGGCCCAGGTCGGTTGCGACGACTTCATCACCAAGCCGATCGACCGCCGTGAGTTCCTGGAGAAGGCGCGCCGCTACACCGATGCGGTGGACCGGCGGGAGGTGCGGGTTCCCTGCCAGTTGCCGGCCCTGTTCGTGGTGGGGGGGAGTGCCGTGGGGGGGAACGTGATGGACATCAGCGACGGCGGGGTCTTTTTGGCGAGCCACGAGCCGCTGCGTGCCGAGCAGCTCATCAAGGTGGCGTTCTACCTCCCCGAGTCGAAGCTGGTGTTGCGCGAGTTGCGCGCCCGCATCGCCTGGGTCAACGAGGAGGGTAACCGGGTCAACCCGGGGTTGCCGCCGGGGGTGGGCCTCGAGTTCCTGGATCTCGACGAGGAGTTGCGCGAGACCCTGAAAGTGGTGGTGGACGAGATCATGAGAGAAACCGGGGAGCGTCACTGAAGTTATCGCCCAGTCGCCCGGCCCTTTTTAGGTCCCTGGCGTCCCTTCAGGTCCTTTAAGTCCTTAGTCCTTTAAATCCTTAAAATTGTCACGGCCGGTGCCGCCGAGTTCCCGTTCGGTTTCACCGGCCGTTTTGCGTCTGCCGCGCCAGGTTTCGGCAGACCGCCCAGAACCAGATCCGCACCAGTCGGGCCGCCAGGCGGTCGGCGAGCCGGCAGTCCAGAAGGCGCGCCAGGAAGCGGTCGTGCAGCCTAAGGAAGCTCCCCCCGGTTCCCGGCAGGGCGCTTGCGAGCAGCACGTCGCAGAAAAACGGGATCTGCCAGGCGCTTTGCCGCACGAAATTCCCGGTCGCCAGCCAGAACTCCCGGCGCTCCTCCTGGGGGAGCCGGTCGATCCACAGCCGTATGGTGTGGTAAAAGGGGGCGAGTTCCAGCCGGGTCGCGGCGTGCTGGCTCCGGTAGCACCCCTTGAGCTCCTCGATGAGATCCAGCCGCCCGATGGCCGCCAGGTTGCTGATCATGGCGTTCAGGGTCTGGCGGGGCAACAGCCCCTCGCTCAGGAAGCGGCGCGGGGAGGTTTTCAGGGTGGCGGGGAAGAGCAGCCAGCGCCCGGTACGGCGCAGCCGCTCGGCCAGGAAGGTGTCCTCCATGATGGGGAGGGTCTCGTCGAAAGGGCCGCACTCCCGAAACAGTGCCGCAGACATGAGAAAACCCTGGTCGCCGTGGGTGCATCCGGGGCGGTCCAGGGTTGCCTTGGCTCCATAGTAGCGGTAGGGGAGGGGGATGGGGCCGGGAAAGTCGAACTCGAGTCGGAAACGACCGGCCACCCGGTCCCCGCGCGCTGCTTCCCTGGCGAGGGCGTCCAGGGCGTTACGCAGCGCGAGGGGGTCGGGGAGCTCGCAGTCGCAGTGCAGAAAGAGTAGCTGCGGGGCCCGGGCCAGCGCGGCCCCGCGGTTCAACTGGCCGGCGCGGCCCCGTGGGCCGGCAAGCACGCTGAGCGGGAAAGGGAGCTGCTCCTTGAAGCTTTCGGCGAGCTCCACGCTGCCGTCCCGGGACCCGCCGTCCGAGAGGATCACCTCGAAGCGGATCTGCTCCTGGCGGGCCAGGCCGGTAAGGAAGGGGAGGAGTGCGGCCGATTCGTTGAGAACCGGCACGATCACCGAAAGCTCAGGGTGCTGCTCAAAGGACAAGGTTATCCGCCTTCTCGACCAGGTTGGGGAGGTCGGGTTTCGTCAGAATGTCGCTCGCGCCGAGGTTTTTCCACTTCATCTTGTTGTCCTCGCTCGCCAGCGATGAGAAGATCACCACCGGGATCTGGTCCAGCATCGACTCCTTGCGCACCAGGGAGGTCAGGTGCAGCCCGTCCATGCGCGGCATCTCGATGTCGGTGATGATCAGGTTGAGCAGGCTCTGGATCCCGGTTCCCTGGTCCCGGCACTGGGTCAGCAGCGCGCTCACCTTGTCCCAGGCCTCCTCGCCGTTTTCCGCTTCCAGCACCTGGTAACCCGCCTCGCGCAGCGAGCCGCAGATGGTGTGGCGGATGAAATTCGAATCGTCGGCGACCAGGATGGTCTTCTCGCCGCGGTTCACCGGGGAGTGGGCCAGCATGAGCTCCTGGGTCGGGGCGTGCAGCGCCTCCGCGGAGGAGAGCTCGCCTATGATCTTCTCGAAGTCGAGGATCAGGATGATCCGGTCTTCCATCTTCACCACGCCGGTTATGTTGGCGTCGTGGATGGCGCGTACCGGCGGCTCCACGTTCTCCCAGGAGATCCGGTAGATCCGGGAAACCGAGTGCACCAGGATCCCGACGATGATCCGGTTGAACTCGAGGACGATCACCCGGTCCGCGGCGATGCCGTCGGTATCCTTGTTGAGAGCCTGCGAGAGGTCGATGAGCGTGATGACCTGGTCGCGCAGCTTGATCATGCCGCTGATGGCGGAGTTGGCGTTCACCACCTTGCGCAGGTTCGGCAGCCGGATGATTTCCCGCACCTTCGCCACGTTGACGCCGAAGAAGCAAGGAATCACGTTCCCTTTGCTGTCGCGCTCGTCGATCCGGAACTCCACGATCTCAAGCTCGTTGGTGCCGCTTTCCAGAAGGATCTTGTTATTGGCTTCCATAAGTGCCCTCGCCTTTGCTTAAATTACCGATCGGTTCCTCTCTCTTCGGCCTGTCAAGCAAAAACATGAGCTAAATCTGGCAGCGTCAGGCGGGCCGCACCTCGACCCGGTTGTCGTAAAAGGTGCTCCCACCGCCGTCGTCGGTCAGGCGCTGGGAGGTGAGCGCGTTCACCGAGCGTTTCCCCGGCGCGTACTCGATCCACCAGACCCCCTCGGCGACCACCACCCCCGACGGGACCTGGTCGGTAACCTCGAGGTGGAACTCGACCTCGCCCAGTTCGTTACAGGCGACCACGGCGTCGCCGTGGGAAAGGGCGCGGGCCCGGGCGTCCGCCGGGTTCATCTTGAGCTGCATCCCCCCCTGCTTGCGGCGCAGTTCCTCCTGCTCGTAGAAGGTGGCGTTCAGCGCATAGGGGTTGGGCGCCGTCATGAGCCGGAAGGGGAGCCTTCCCGCTTCTTCATGGCTTGGCAGGTAGACGGGGAGCGGGTGGGTGAGCTGCGGGGAAAGTATCTCGATCTTCCCCGAGTCGGTGAGCCAGCCGCCGCTGCGGTCCACGGTAAGCTCTACCGCGCGCCCCTCGGCAAGCGCCGCCGCGTCGATCCCCTGGCGCAGCGGTGAAGGGAGTGCCAGGAGCCGGTCGATCACCTGGTCTGCCGTCTCCTTGAAGATCGGCTCCTTAAAGCCGAGCGCTGCGGCGAGTTGGGAGAACACCTCCCAGTTGGAGCGGCTCTCCCCCACCGGGGGGACCGCTGCCTGGGCGCGCTGGATGCAGTAGGTGCCGTAGGCGCGGTAGATGTCGCTGTGCTCCAGGGACGAGGTGGCCGGCAGCACCAGGTCCGCGTAGCGCGCCGTGTCGGTCAGGAAGCGCTCGTGCACCACGGTGAAGAGGTCTTCGCGGGAGAGCCCCCTGAGAACCGCGTTCTGGTCCGGGGTCACCGCCGCCGGATTGGAGTGGTAGACGTAGAGGCTCATGACCGGCGGGTCGTCAAGCTCGGTCAGGGCGTGTCCCAGCCGGTTCATGTTGATAAGCCGGGTCGGCTCGCGCTGGAAATCCTCGTGGGTCAACTCCGCCAGGGCGAAGGCGGCGCCGGTCGAGGTATCCGGGAACATCCCCCCCCCTTGCTTCCCCCAGGCCCCCACCACTGCCGGCAGGCAGGAGATGGTGCGCACCGTCATGGCGCCGTTGCCGTAGCGGGACAGGCCGCTTCCCAGCCGGATGAACGGGGCGCGGGCCCGGCCGAAGCTGAGCGCCAGTTCCTCGATCTGGGCGATCTCCAGGCCGGTGAGCCGCGCCGTCTCCTCGGGAGTATGGCGCGGCAGCACCTCGCGCTCGAGTTCCGGATACCCCTGGACTTCCCGTTCCAGGAAGGCGCGGTCCACCAGGTTCTCGCGGGAGAGGATGTGCATGATCCCGAGGGCCAGAGCGCCGTCGCTCCCCGGGCGCACCAGGTAGGTCTGATCGGCGCTCGAGGCGGTAGGGGTCCGGTAGGTGTCGATGAGCAGCACCCGGCCGCCGTTTTTCTTCACCTGTTTCACCGCGTGCAGGAAGTGGATGCTGGTGGCGGCGGCGTTGATCCCCCACAGGATGAGGAGGTCGCTTGCGCCGGCCGTGTCCGGGTGCGGCGTCGGGGTGCGACCCATCACCGCCTGCCAGCCGGCCCCCTTGGCGGGCGAGCAGATGGTCCGGTCCAGCCGGGAGGCGCCTAGCCGGTGGAAGAAGGGGTGCCCGGCGTTGCGCTGCACCACCCCCATGGTCCCGGCGTAGGAGTAGGGGAGGATGGCCTGTGCACCGTAGCGCGCGGCGATGCCGCGCCAGCGCTCCGCGATCTCCGCGATAGCCTCGTCCCAGGAGATCGGGGTGAACTCCCCGCTCCCCTTGGCGCCGCTGCGCTTGAGCGGGCGGGTGAGCCTCGAAGGCGAGTGCACGCTTTTTTCGTAGTGCAGCATCTTGGGGCAGAGCGTGCCGCGTGTGAAGGGGTGTTCCGGGTCGCCGGCGACCTTCACGGCCTTGCCGTTATCTACCTCGACCAGGAGGCCGCAGGTGTCGGGGCAGTCGAACGGGCAGACGCTTCGTTTGGTGACGCTCATATCGTTCTCCTGAAAAACAGGTTTAAGGCTAGATACCAAGTTCCACGTTCTAAGTTCTTTCCACGCTGAAAACAGCCCAGCCAGAGGCGCAACTGCTAAGCCAAAGACTCAACAGCCAAGGTAGCGGCCTCACGAAGCGGCTTATGTGGCAAGCGACCTGGCAGGTGAGGCGAGCTTTCCGGCAATCCCCCCGATGAGCCTAATGCTAAGCGCGAACCAGAGGGGATTTGGCCGAGGTCATGAGCCGGTGCCCCTGCTTCCCGCAGCGCTCCAAGGCCCCCTCATATTTAGTGGTTTTGCCCCCTTTGGGCAACAGAAATCTTTGCCGTTTCTCCTTGCTCCCGGCCCCCGCCTCCTGTATAAAGCCGGCATGAGCACCGAACCCGTCACGCCCAAGGTTTCCCTCGCGGAACTCGCCGCCACCTTCTTCCTGATCGGGGCCACCGGTTTCGGCGGCGGCATGGCCATCGTCGCCCTCGTGGAGCGTCGCTGCGTACAGGAAAAACGCTGGATCGAGCACGACGAGTTCCTGCACGGCATCGCCTTCGGACAGATCCTCGGTCCCTTCTCCCTCAACATCACCACCTTCGTCGGCTACTACCTGCGCGGCGTCCCGGGCGGGATCGTCGCCGCCACCTGTTTCATCGCTCCTTCATTTCTGCTGGTGAGCCTGCTCGGGTTTTTGTACTTCCGCTTCCACCACCTGCCGCAGCTCAACGCCGCCCTGGCGGGCTCCAACCCCGTGGTCATCGCGCTCATCCTGGTCGCCGGGATCGGCATGATGCGCCACCGGGGACGCACCCTGGAAAACGCGCTGCTGATGCTCGGGGCCTTCGCAGCCGCGGCGTTTTTTCACCTGGGGGCCTTGAGTGTGCTTTTGGCGGCGGGGTGCTGGGGACTCTTCAAGGGGTGGCGCTCGGGAAGGAGGCGCTCGTGACGGCGCTTTTAAAACTGGCCTGGCTCTTTCTCAAGATAGGGGTGGTCTTCGTGGGGGGAGGCTACGTACTGATCCCGCTGCTGCACCGGATCATGGTGGATGAACTTCACTGGCTGACCCTGAGGGAATTCCTGGACGGGGTGGCGCTTTCCCAGCTTACCCCGGGACCGCTTGCCATGCTGGCCACCTTCGCGGGGTTCAAGTGCGCCGGCTTTGCGGGCGCACTCGTCGCCACGGTCTGCATCTTTCTCCCCTGCACCGCGCTCATGCTCTTTCTCTCCAGCCGCTACGAGAGGTTTCGGAGCATCGACACCATGAAGGACCTTTTGGACGGGGTGCTCCCGGCGGTGGTGGGGCTCGTCTTCGCGGCGGCCTTCAACCTCGGGAAAACCTCGCTCTCCCAGCCGCGGGACTTCATCCTGCTTGTCGCCGGGTTCGCGGTGCTCCAGTTCACGACCCTGGCACCCATGGCCGTGATACTTGGAGCAGCCGCGATCGGCTTGATCTTCAACTTCTAGGTTACTTCTTGTGGCACTTGGCGCAGTTGCCGGCCGGTTTGAAGGCCCGCTTGCCGTTGTGGCACTCACCGCAGTACTTGCCGGCGTTGATGTCTGCCATCTTCATCGCCGCACCCGGGTGTTTCATCGGGAAGATCTTCGGGTGGCACTCGGAGCACTTGATCCCCTCGCCGGCATGGTCCTTACCCTTGAAGACCACCTTCCCCATCGAGGTGTTCCACTCCACGCTCTTGCTTGCCGGAACGGCATAGGCCTGGGCTGCTGCGCATGCCACGGCCAGAACTGCTGCCAACGCTACTTTTTTCATACCTCTCCCTTCTGCTGCTGACGTTAATAAACGTCTCTTTCATAACATGGCAGGCGCCGTTGTCAAGCAAGCAGGGGCCGGTAACCTGCAGTTAACACCGGGAATTTTTCCGCAAGCCTTGCAAAACGTGCCGTTTGCAGTTTAATGTGTTAGCAAATTAGAGGGCCAGGGAGCTAAAAAAGGGGACGATGCAAGAAGACCACTACTCCGCATACCGAGAGTATTTGCGCAGCGGCATGCGTATCGAGATCGGCATCCCGCTCTCCGGCGGCGGCGTGTTCCGGGACTGGGCGATCGTCCAGGAGGGGCACGAAGACGACCTCTGGGTGCAGATCTCGCGCGACGTCCTGCCCGCCAACGTGCGCATCGACCTCGGCTTCATCCTGGACGTCAGCGTCTGGGTGAAGAAGGAGGTCTACACCTGTTCGGGTATCGTGGTCGAGCGCCAGGGGGGGCGGATCCTCAAGGTCCAGCTCTTCGGAACGTTCACCCTGCGGGAGCGGCGCCAGTTCTTCCGCCTCGAACTCAACCTGCGCATCAAGTACGCGCTGCTGCCGGTGGTGGACCGCGAAGAGATCGAGAACGACTGGAAGCAGCGCCGGGACCTGGAGCACATGAAGTTCCAGGGGTACGATCAGGTGGTGATCGCCGCCCACCAGGCACGTTACCGCCCCCACCTGGAACTCGAGTGGCAGAATCTCCCCTGGTCCGAGATCAACCTGGGCGGCGGCGGGGTGCTGCTGCGGCTCCCCCGGCCGCTCGCACCTGAGCGCCTGGTCTGTCTGGAATTGCAGCTCCCCCTGCGACCGCTGCGCCGGGTGCAGGCGGTGGTCGAGGTGGTGCACGTGATGCCCCCCTGCCAAAAAGACGGCGTCGCCTACTATCCCACCGGGGTGCGCTTCCTGTTGCTGGACGAGCGGGACCGCGACCTCATTTTCCGGCACATCTCGGTGACCCAGATAGCCCACCTGCGCAGGCTTGCCGAGATGCGGGTTCACGAGATCTCCGACGAACAGCCGGCCCCCGAGCCGCTTACCCGGCAGCAGATCCTGAACCGGGTCCTCTGGTCGCTGCTGGTGCTCATCGTCACCTTCTACCTGGTCCGCTACCTGATCAATTTCCACGAGGCGGGCAACCCCAACGAAATCAAGAAAACCTACGAGCGCTCCATCAAGCAGTACCGGCACGAGGACCAGTAACGTCCTCTGAATGAGTGCCACGGCAACCCGAAGGTTCGTTTCCACCTGCCAACCGTTGCATCGTCGGAGAAACTGGTCTAATATGGCGGCGTCGTGCCGGTGTGAGTCAGTCGTCAATCCCGTAGGTTCGGAGGGAACCATGGCAGCCAGGATAGCACTCGCAGCGCTGCTGCTTGTTTTCTGGTGCGGCGTCAGTCAGGGCGCCGAGCGCTGGAGCAACTTCGCCGAGGATCAGGAACTCAAGTACTACCTCGATGAGAAGTCCATCATCGCCTTGCCGGACAACGTCTATATCTTCTGGGTCAAGTCGGTCGCCAAGGACCGTGACTACTTCCGCAGGGAGTACAACCAGAATAACGTCTCCTACATGTTCACCAGCTACGAGCTGGACTGCGCTGTCTCCAGCTACCGGGTCCGGGGAACCATCCTGTTCGACAAGAACCGCCGGGAAGTCAGCAAGGTCGTTCCCGAGCGCGAGCCGGCCTTCGAACCGGTGCCCCCCGAATCGGTGCTTGAACTGGCCCAGGATGAGATCTGCCAGGACCGGGGCGAGCAGGAAGAGGAGCCGGAGCACGCTGCGCTCCCCTCGGAGGCGACACCGGCCGAGCCGTCGATGGCTCCGCTCGTCACCGGTGCTCCTGCAGCTCCTGCCGCTCCCGAGGAACCAGCTTCTCCCGCGGCCCCTGCGGTCCCGGCCGCGCCTGCCGCTCCCCAAGTGCCGGCCGTTCCGCTCCAACCGGAGGAACCCCCCTCACTGCAGTAACGCAATCTGGGGCGTAGCCCCGCATCGTTGCCGTAACCTGGGCCTCATCAAAAGACGCGTGAGTCGGTGTAACGCCGGTGCTCGCGCGTCTTTCGTTTCAAGCGTTTTGCCGCGACGCCAGGGGCCCGGCCTTTAGAGAGAGACGGCCCGAACCCGCAGCCTCAAACGTAGAACCAGGAACGAAAAACGCAGCACCTAGAAAGGGATGGAACCATGACCAACATGATCAGCGCCGAGGGGCGCAGACGCCTCCAGGAGCGCTACGACCATCTGTGGGAGAAGGAGCGCCCGCATATGGTGAAGAATATGGCCGATGCGGCCGCCGAAGGGGACCGATCCGAGAACGCTGAGTACATCTATTCCAAGAAACGTTTGAGGGAGATCGATCGGGAGTTGAAGCATCTCGGGGACCGGCTGAAGGTGCTCAAGGTGGTCTATCCGCCGCTCAACCCGACCACGGTGAGCTTTGGCTGCTGGGTGAGCTATGAAGACGAGGAAGGGGAGGAGCGTTGCTACCAGTTGGTGGGGCCGGACGAGTTCGACGTGAACGCCGGCCGGATCAGCGTGGATTCCCCGGTGGGGAAGGCACTCATGGGTAAAAAAGTGGACGACGAGGTAACCATCCGCCGCCCGGCGGGCGACCTCGTGGTGACCATCCTGTCCATCACCTCCTCGAGGCCAAAGTGAACCACGGGATCCAGTTCTAAGCGCTACGTTCCAGTTTTCGGTTCCAGGTTGGCCACGTCCTAAACCGCCAACCTGTTGCCACGAAGAGTTGCAGCCCACCTCAGGTCCCCCCCTTTGCGAAGGGGGACAGGGGGGATTTGCTCTCTCCGTGTCGCCGTGGCAAAAATCTTCTCTCGAACGTTACCCGCCTGCCCCGTTACCCCAGCTTCTTAAGCTGCTCCCTGAGTGCCGTCAGGGAGTAGGGCTTCTGGATGAAACCCGCCAGGCCGCACCCCGAGAACCGGGGGGCGATCTCCTGTTCGCTGTAGCCGCTGGAGAGAAAGACCGGCACCGCCGGGTCGAGCCGGCGCAACTCCTGGAAACACTCCTCCCCGCTCATCTGGGGCATGGTCAGATCCAAAATCACGCAGCGCAGCCCCGGTTCCGAGCCGAAGCGCTCCAGGGCCTCCCGGCCATCCGTGGCCAATATCGGGCAAAATCCCAACTCTTCCAGCATCTCGCTCGCCACCTCGCGCACCGTCTGCTCGTCGTCCACCAGGAGCACCCTTCCCTCGCCGCACCAGGCCTGGTCCCCCAGCTCCAGGCCGTCTCCCGAGACCAGCTTTACGCTGGCCGGCAGCACTACCCTGAAGACGCTCCCCTGGCCGGGCTCGCTCAGCACCTTGATGGCGCCGTGGTGCCCGCGCACGATCCCCAACACCGCCGCCATCCCCAGGCCGCGCCCGGTGAACTTGGTGGTGAAGAAGGGGTCGAAGATCCGGGACAAGGTCTCCGCGTCCATGCCGCAGCCGGTGTCGCTCACCTCGAGCAGCACGTAGGGGCCGGGTACCAGGTTCTCGGCAAACCACCCTTCCTTGAAGGAGGGGTGCTCGGCAGGGAGTATGCCGGTCTTCACGGCGATCTCGCCGCTTTGGTCACCGATTGCCTCCGAGGCGTTGATCACCAGGTTCATCACCACCTGGTGCAGTTGGGTCACGTCCACCTCTATCGGGGGGAGGTTCGTGGCCAGTTCCAGGCGCAGTCGTGCCTTCTTCGAGATGGAGACTTCCAGCAGGTGCAGCATCTCGGTCAGCAGGCGGTTCAGATCCACCGCCTCGACCACGAACTTGCCGCGTCCCGAATAGGCCAGCATCTGCCGGGTCAGGTCCGCGGCACGCGCCGCCGCCTGCTCGATCTGCTGCAGGTTCTTCACCACCGGCGAGTTTTCACCCAGCCGCATCAGGGCGAGGTCCGCGTTGCCGATGATGGCCATCAGGATGTTGTTGAAGTCGTGGGCGATCCCGCCGGCCAGGACTCCCAGGCTCTCCAGCTTCTGGGCGTGCAACAGCTGCTGTTCCAGCCTTTGTTGCTCGGCCTCGGCCACCTTGCGTTCGGTTATGTCCTGGGCCGCCCAGACCACGGTGTCCGCGGCAAACGGCGACACGTTGGCCGCGAACCAGACCTCTTCCCCGTCGAGCACCAGCGAGTAGTCAACCGAAACGGTCCTGCCGGTGCCGAGCGCCTCGCCGATGGTGCTGAGGAAAAAATCGGCCTTTTCCCGGGGGAAGATGTCGTGGACGGTCTTGCCGACCATGGAGGCGGGGCGGTAGAGCCGTCCGGAGCTGGTGCTGGCGATCTCCAGGTAGCGCCCCTCCGCGTTGACGATCAGGATGGCATCGGTGAGCGCGGCGCAGATCGCGCGCAGCTTGTGCTCCGAGGCGACCAGGGCCTCCTGGGCCAGTTCGCGATCCTTGACCTCCGCCTTCAGGGCCAGGTTCGCTTCGGAGAGTTCGCGGGTCCGCTCATCCACCATCTGCTGCATGAGCAGCGGCTGCTGGGCCAGCCGGTGTACCGCGAGCGCCACCAGGGCGCTGAACAACAGCACCAGCGCGACCTCCACCGCGATCACCCGGGGCTGGTACCACCCCCCGACCGGCTCCACCGACAGGGTCCACTCCCCGTTGGGGATCTCGATCTTCTGGTTGATGGGGTTGGACAGCGGCGCTCCCGCCGTGAAGAAGGCGACCCGGTGCCCCCGGTCGGGGTCCAGGCGCGAGATCTCGAAGTTGCAGTCGTTGCCGGCGATCCGCTTGACGCCGACCTCCTTCAAAAAGACCGGGATCCGGATCAGCGCGATGCTGAACCCCCAGAACACCTGCTCGCCGCGCGGGTCGGTCAGGTAGACCGGCAGCCTCCCCACCACCGCCTCGCCCCCCTGGACCAGCAGGAACGGTCCGGCCAGGGTGAGCCGGCGGGTATGCAGGGCGAGCAGCGCCTCCTTGTTGCGCCGCGGGTCGGTGAGGATGTTGTGGCCGATCGCCCGCTCGTTTCCTTTAAGCGGCACCGCCTGCGAGATCACCCCGCCCGGTGCGATCATGAGCGTGCTCACCCCGGGGTAGAGCTGCAGCATCTCCCGGGCGAGCTGCTGGAAGTTTATGAGATCGCCGTTTTCCTGGCGGATCACGGCGGCAAGGGCGTAGGTTGCCGAAAGGGAGCGGTTCAGCTGTTCCTGGATTTCGTAGGAGACTTGGCGGGTGAGCTCGGCGACCGACTGGCGCTGGTTCTGGATGCGCTTGCTCTCAAAGAGCCACATCGACGTGCCGCTGAACAAAAGGGCGACCAGCAGCGCAGCGAAAGTCGCGGAGCGGACGCTGCGTAACGGCCGGGAGTGCCGGGATGGACGGGCATCGTGGTTGTCAGAGGTTGAATTCAACGTAACGTCTCGCGGGTGTCGGAAAAGATGCATCTTCATACCTCTTCGGCACACGGATGACAAGTGTTTAGTTTGACGTGCCACAGGGAGCTGAGCGGGCTTTTCTTCGTGCGGCTCTTAGTGTATCTTTTAGAGCCACATCCGCCGCCCCGCAGCTCTTCACCCCTTGCTGCACCGCGAGACGGGGCGGTTGCCGTGTACCCGAAATCTACAGGAGAGTCCCATGTCCCACGCCATCGAAGGATTGCAGCCCGAGCTTTTTTGGCACTACTTTGCCGCCCTGTCGCGGATTCCGCGCCCCTCCCGGCACGAACAGCAGGCCGCGCGCTTCGTCCTTCAGGTAGCCGAAGAGTTCGGTCTCGAGGCGGAGATGGATGCCTGCGGCAACGTGCTGGTGAGAAAGCCGGCGACCCCCGGACGGGAGGCGGTGCCCGGCATCTGCCTGCAGTCCCACCTCGACATGGTCTGCGAGAAGAACCAGGACAAGGTGCACGACTTCTTCCAGGACCCCATCGAGCTGGTTCGCTCCGGTCCGGTCCTCATGGCGAACGGCACCACGCTGGGTGCCGACAACGGCGTCGGGGTGGCCGCGAGTCTCGCGGTCCTGGCAGATGGTAACCTGAAGCACGGCCCGCTCGAGTTTCTCTTCACGGTGGAGGAGGAGATCGGGCTCACCGGGGCGCTCAACCTCACCCCGGGCATGGTCAAGAGCCGGATCCTTTTGAACCTCGATTCCGAGGAGGAGGGGGCCGTCTACGTCGGGTGTGCCGGCGGCAGGGACACGGTCGGCAGCTGGCACCCCAGGCTCGAGGAGGCGCCGGAGCAGAGCGTGGCCGCGGTGCTCGCGGTGAAAGGGCTCAAGGGGGGGCATTCGGGGCTCGACATCGACAAGGGGCTGGGTAACGCCATCAAGACCCTGAACCGGGTGGTGCTGCGCCTGGCTGGGTTGGGTGCCCGCCTCTCGGCGCTGGACGGCGGGAAGATGCGTAACGCCATCCCGCGCGAGTGCCGGGGGCTTGTCTACCTCCCCAAGGCGCGCGTCGAAGAGGCCCAGGCACTGGTGGCGGGTTTCGAGGCGGAGTTGAGGGCCGAGCTGCAGCCGGTCGATCCCGAACTCGCCGTAACGCTGATCCTCGCCGATCCTTCGCAGGCCGGCAGCGTTTTGAGCATCGAGGACCAGGAGCGCATCTGCCGGAGCATCGCGGCGCTTCCCAGCGGCGTCATCCGCATGAGTGCCGACATCCCGGGGCTGGTGGAGACCTCGAGTAACGTCTCCGTGGTGCAGACCGCGGCCAGCGAGATCACCCTGGTGACCAGCCAGCGCAGTTCCGTCGGTTCGCGGTTGGAGGAGGTGGCCCAGGGCGTCGCGGCGCTCCTCACCCTGGGTGGGGCCCAGGTGCTGCAAAGCGACGGTTATCCCGGTTGGAAGCCGAACCTCGACTCGCCGATCCTCAAGACGGCCCAGCGCTGCTATCGAGAGGTTTTCAACCGCGAGCTCAAGGTGAAGGCGGTGCATGCGGGGCTTGAGTGCGGCATCCTGGGTGAGCGCGTCCCAGGGCTGGACATGATCTCCTTCGGTCCCACCCTCGAGGCGGTGCATTCGCCCGACGAGAAGATCTACATCGACAGCGTCGGCACCTTTTGGGCGTTCCTGGTAGCGATCCTGGAGGCGAGGTAGCGGGCTAGAGTGCGCAGATGAAGGGGATGTCCAGCGGGAGGATCCGGGTAGTTCCGGCGATTCTCAGGCGTCTGGTGTGGCGGTGCCAGGCGCCGTGGTTCAGGAATTCGAAGCAGATGTCGTGCAGGCCGGGAGGGCAGCAAAAGACGCGTGGCAGCTCCCCCTCCCGGTTTTCCCCGAGGTAGTTCCCGTCCAGGTAGATCCTGCCCCGGCGCAGGCTTGTCGCCGTGAAGTACTCCATGGCCACCCGTCCCTGTTTTTTTACAGGTTGGAAATCGCCAATAAAGTATTCAGGGCCTTGGCCCGTTGGCAAGCGTGGCAGCTCCTCGGTACCCTAAAAAAACGTCTGGACACGGATGACGCGGAAACCAAAGCAAACAAACCGGATAAAACTAACGGCTTAAGGGATTCTCCCCCCAGTTTGAATCCTGCCTTTTTGCCCGGGTTTCCGCGTCATCCGCGTGCCGGTTTTACGCGTCCCCGCCCACTTCCACCCTGAGCCCCGCCCCCGGTGCCGAGCGGTACAGGAAGCTGATCACCAGCTCCCCCTCCTGCCAGGGCGTCTGCCGGTAGTCCCGGGCAAAGCGGCGCCGATAGTAGCGTACCCGCTCGTCCTTCCCACCCTTCGGGAGCTTTGCCGGCGCCCCCGCCTGGACCGCTTCCTCCTGCGCCGTGAAAAATGCAGGGCGCGCCCCTCCCGGATACCCCACCAGGCAGTAATCGAAGCAGAGCGCGTCCTGCAGGCGTTCCCGCTCCTCCCCCGCCAGCCGTTCCCCGGCAAACTCCCAGAGCTTTTCGAAAAGGAGCGCCAGGGAGAGCTGCCCCACCAGTCCCCGCTCCTCGAACCAGACGGCCACCTCGGCGAACACCCGCGACAGGGGGGCCTTTTCCGTCAGGACCGCGAGGCTCGCGACAAAGCGGCCGGAGTTGTAGAAGAGCTCCACCAGCCGGCTCACCGTCTCGATGCGCCGGACCTCCCAGAAGTCGAGCCACGGGGTGGTGAGTATCTTGTAGGGCGCCGCCTCCGCGTAGGCGTACCCCTCGCGGCGGGCGATGCCGCGCATGGCGGTTCCTTTGAGGACCTTGAGCGGCTCCACCTGGATGTGGTTCGGGGCAAGGTCGAAGAGCCCCTGCAGCGAATCGAGAAAACCGGGAAACCCTTCCCCGGGAAGTCCGGCCACCAGGTCGAGGTGCACGGTGACCTCGGTCTCCCGGATCAGCCGGGACACCCGCTCGTTCAGCTTCTCGAGGCTCATCTGCCGCTCCACCTGGGCGAGCGTCGCCTCTCCTGCCGACTGCACCCCGATCTCGAAGCGGAACTGTCCCGGCGGCACCTGGGCCAAAAGCGCCAGGTTCTCGTCGGTCAAGAGCTCCGCGGCGATCTCGAAGTGGAAGGTCGCCTGGCAGTTCTTGTCGAGGATGAAGCGCCAGATCCGGTCGGCGCGCCGGGCGTCGTAGTTGAAGGTGCGGTCTACCAGCTTCACGGTGCGGGCCCCCGCGGCGATCAGCGTCTCGAGGTCCCGCTCGATCCGTTGGGCGGAGAAGGAGCGCACCCCGCGCTCCACCGAGGAGAGGCAGAAGGCGCAGGAAAAGGGGCAGCCGCGCGAGGTCTCGTAGTAGGTCAGCGGCTTTTCGAGGTCGACGAGCCCGGCGGCGAAGGGCGAGGGGATGCTGTCCAGGTCGGAAATAGGCGAGCGTTCCGGGTTGGCGATCACCTCGTCCCCCTCGCGGTAGCAGATGCCGGCCAGCTCCTCGAGCGGGGTGCCAGCGCGCCAGGCGCTCACCAGCTCCCGGCAGGTGAGTTCCCCTTCGCCGCGCACGATGCAGTCGATTGAGGGGTTGCGGACCATCAGTTCGAAGGAGCCGAAAGAGACCTCAGGTCCCCCCAGGACGATGCGGGAGTGGGGGGCGAGCTGTTTCAGGTCGCTGGCGAGCTTCAGGGTGAGTTCGGTGTTCCAGATGTAGCACGAGAAGAAGAGTGCGTCGGCGTTGGTGGCGAAGAGTCGGGCCAGGAGCTGGTCCGGTTGCTCGTTCACGGTAAGTTCCAGGATCTGCGACTCGATCCCCTCGAGGTCGGCCACCGTGGCGGCGAGATAGGGGAGGGCGAGCGAGGCGTGCACGTACTTGGCGTGCAGGGTGGCGAAGACGATTTTCATGGCGCGGATTGTAGCCCATCGGGCAGGAAACGGGAAAGGAAAATCGGGGGATGAGGCAGGGGCTAAAGGCAGGGACTAGGGACTAGGGACTGGGGACTGGGGACTGGGGACTGGGGACTGGGGACTGGGGACTGGGGACTGGGGGCTGGGCTGGGCTGGGCTGGGGCCGTGCCCATCGTCAATTGTCAATTGTCCATCGTCAATTGTTGTCTTCATTGTCCTGTTCGTCGCTTTGGTCCTTCATGCCCTCTTGCAAAAACACCAAGAACATCATACCCTAAGCCCCGGCTTTCAACCAAGAACACGGAGACACGTCATGCTGGGAAACTACGGGTTCAAACTCGGGGTCTGGGACGCGGCAAAGTCCGAGGCGAGAAGGGTGCTGGTGGAAACTGCCCGGGCCAAGGAGCTCATCACCTGCGCCGCCCTGGTCGAGCGCATCAGGACCATCGAACTTACGCCGGACGATCCCCGGCTCACCAGGCTTTTGTTCGAACTAGGTACCGAAGAGGCCCAGGAAGGTCGCCCGCTGCTCCCGGCGCTGGTGGTCGACGTGCTCGGAGAGATCGAGCCCAGGCTCGAGTTCGTACTGCTCGCCGAAAAGCACGGCCGCGACCTAGCCAACCCGGCCGCCGCCTGGCGCCGCGAGCTCGACCAGGTCTACTGCGAATACCTCCTGTAAGTAGGCTCGTCCCTTAGCTCCCTTTTGCTGACAGTGGGCTCCGGCTCGGGCCCTTCCCGGCAGCCCCCTTCCCCTACACTCGTCCCTGGCACTACAAGTAGTGTCGATTAATCTTACAGGTGATGTCGGAAGATCTTACAGTTTCTGGCATGCGCCCACCGCTAATCTCCCTGCAATCAACAACATCCCCTAAGGCATGTAACTTGCGTCACATCTCCTTATATCCCGCTACCCTGCGTTGTCTTTGAGGTTACCCGTACCGCTCTCCCCGCCTTAAAAAAGGCGCGCCCGTTCGGTGCCGGGAAAGGCGCATTTTTGCACGCCCGAAGATTTCCGCAGCAGAAACGATAGCGATACGGGAAAGGGCCAGCACGTCTTTTCTGAAGAAAAAGGAGGTGGATCGAGTAGCTTCGCACGACAACAGGTCGGCACACCATCGAGGATGCTTTCAAAACCGCAGAAAGGAGCTGAGTTATGTTCGCAAAACGACCTCTTCTCTACCGGATACTTTTGACTCTCCTTACGTGTTTCGCCATCTTGCCCACCCAGGGCCTCGCCGCCGAGCGGGTCATCTACGCGACCGGGTTCGAACAGGACAACGGCCAATACCAGGCCGACGAGGGGTTCTGGCAGTACGGAGCCCCCAACACCGCGGCAAAACCGGAAGGGCCCGCGGCCTGTAACGGCGGTCAGAAGTGCTGGGGCACCAGCCTGAGTGCCATCACCTCGGGTACCGGCAACGTCGTTTCTCCCGCCATCACCATCCCCACTCTGGCCGCCGGACAGGTCGCCAGGCTGAGCTTCCACGCCTACATCGAAGTCGCCGTCATGGCCAGCAACGCAGGCTACGGCGACATCTACATTTCCAGCGACAACAAGCAGACCTGGAAAAAACTGGCACATCTCCTGGAGAAGATGGCCGGAGGCTGGCAGCGCTACGACCTGGACATCTCGGAGTTCGCGGGGCAGACCGTCAACCTGCGCTTTTACTGCTTCATGGCGAGCGACGCCGCGGACGTGGGGTTCTATCTCGACGACGTGGCTATTACCATCGTCGACCTCCCGACCCCCTCCAAGACCCTCACCCTGCGGGCTTGGGAGGACCCTGCCGACTATGCCTCTTGCCCCTGGGCCTTCACCTGGGACGGCACCCGTTTCGTTCAGGACAACGACATCTACTCGGTGGCCCGCGGCGTGGCAGGGAAGCAGCGCGACTTCTACCTGCTCCAGAAACCGCTCGTCCCGCAAGATGGGCAGTACCGGATCGAGGTGCGCGAGCTTGAGGCGGAGGACTCCTGGACCGACTACCTCGCCCTCAAGACCATCGATCATGCCCCGGACGTGGCGGTGGCCCCGGACAGCCACGGCACCCTTGCCGCCTACAAGCCGGCGGCTCTCCTCGCACCCCTTTCGGCATTGAACAAGGTGGGCGGCGAGGTCCGGGGATTGGTGGCGACTGCGAACAATGCCGGATACCAAGCCTATGGCGGGGACTACCTCGATGTGAGCTTCCCGGCCGTCGATCCTGCCGGTGGAGCCCGGGTGGTCCTGCGCATCAAGGGGTTCATCCGGGGCGAGGGGGATGCCGTCCCCTACACCGAGCCCCCCGCCGTGCTGCTCCAGGTTGCCGGTCCCGCCGGTTCCTGGCAGGAGATCGGCCGGCTCAACCCGCGCTTCGACTGGTCCGTGGGGGCCTTCGATGTCACCCGGTACCTCCCCGACCCGCCGCAGCCCTTCAAGATGCGTCTGAGTTCCATCTCCCACGACGTAAAGTTCCACGAGGTCGACCTGGTGGCCCTGTCGCCGGGGGCACAGCCTCCCTTTGGCGTGACCGAGCTGAACCTCGCTGCGGCGAGCTACGGCGGCCGGGACGTACGGGAGGTCCTCAACGCCGCCGACGGCCAGTCCGTGCAGATGGGGAGCGGCAACGCCTTCGGCGCCTCCTTCACGGCCCCTCCGCTTGCCGATGGCCAGGCGCGGGATTTCCTCCTGGTGAGCGAAGGGTACTACATCCCCCATGGCGACACCTTCTTCATCTATACCTGGAACGGCACCACCTGGGTCCAGCGTGACGCGGTTTCCTTTACTTCCACCAGCTCGTCCAATATGGAAACCAAGGTCTTCGACCTCTCCTCCTATCTCCCCGACCCCAGCGGCGAGTTCAAGGTGCGCATCTGGCAGGACTACCGCTACGAGTCGGCCTATATCGACTACGTCGGCATGACGGTCGATAGCATCACCGGTGTGCTCGCCACGGCCATCGACATGAGAGGCGGTAGCGACATCAAAGATCTGGTCGCAGCCGTCGACAGCCAGGCCCTCTACTTCGGCTCCGGCGAGCGCAACCGCTGGACCGAATTCAAGTGGTCCGGCCTCCCCGATCACGTGCCACCCAGCATCCCCGCCGGCGGGCTCTCCTCGCTGGGGGGGAACATCCGCTGGAGCTACTACAGCCCGACCCAGGACGCCCAGACCGCCTTCGACGTCCAGGTCTGGACCGGCGCCGCTGCCACCGGCAACATCATGTGGAGCCCAATCACCTTCACCGGTGCGAGTAGCGTGGTGCGCTACAACGGGGAGCTCCTGGTCCCCGGCACCGTCTATTACCTGCGCGTCCGGCTCTTCGACGGCAAGGCCTGGGGCGCTTGGACCGAGGTCCCTTTCCGGGCACCGCTGCGTAACGGCATACTTGCCACGGAAGGGAGCATTCCGACGCTTGTCGACGCCCTCAAGGCCGTGCGCATCGTGACCGGTGCCCTCACGGCGACCGACGCCGACCTGGACACCGGGGACATCGCCCCGCTGGACCCCGCAACCGGGCTTTCCAAGGGTGACGGCAAGATCGATATCTTCGACGTGATCGGCATCCTGCGCAGGATGTTCAGCCTTTGACACGCGTGGCAAGGAGACTACCCATGAAACGTCTGTTCTTTGGTGTACTCGCGTTGATTCCGCTTGTTTTAAGCATGGCCGGTTGCGGCGATTCTGGTGGCGTCGCGACGGATAGCACCCCTTCTGCCAAGGCGGTACTGCGGATAAGCCTCGCGGGGGCTGCGGTCCCGTTGGCGGGGGCAGCCGTCAAGGTGACGCTCCCCGCCGGGGTAAGCGTGACGGCCAGCGAGACCGGGGTCGCCAACGGGGTGGTGGCGGTATCCGGAATAGCGGTACCGGGGACGGTGGGACCGTCCGTCTACGTCCCCGCGTCCGGCGCTGCCAGGGCCACCATCGCCATCGTGGTGAGCAGCAATCTTGCAGCGGGCTTTGGCAACGGGGAGTTCGCGACGGTGACCTGCAATCTGGCCACGGGAGCCCGTCCCGTTGCCGACGACTTCTTGCTGACCGAACTGAACGCCTCCGACCTGTTCCTGCAGCCGGTATCCGGCGTCACCGCGTCGCTGCAGGTCGTCCTCCCCTAAGGGGGGCGCGGCCCGGGTCTTCCGGGTGCAGGGCTCCAACAAAAAGGGGGCTGCCGCATGGCAGTCCCCCTTTTTGTTGGATTGGGCCGCAGCCGGCACCTACCCCAGGATGGTATCGATCTTGTCGGTGAGGTCGTTCACCGCGAAGGGCTTCTGCAGGAAGTGGATCCCCTCGTCCAGGTCGCGCCCCTCCACCTCCACGTCGAAGGTGTACCCGGACATGTAGAGCACCTTCGCCTCGGGTCGGATCTTCACGAGCTCCCGGTACAGTTCCGGCCCGCTCATGTCGGGCATCACCACGTCGGTCACCATCAGGTCGATGTCGTGCTGGTGCGCGAGCCGCAAGGCCTGCATCGGCGTTGCAGCGACCAGCGGCCGGTAGCCGGAACTCACCATGAGATCCGCCACCATGTCCCGCACCACCTCGCTGTCCTCCACCAGTAAAAGCCGCGCCTCGCGCGCCCGTTGCCGCGGCAGGCGCTCCGGTACCGGTACTGCCGCCTCCCGGGCCTCGCCGGTCACCGGTAAAAAGACCTTGAAGACGGTGCCGCGCCCCGGCTCGCTCTCGACCGAGATGTGGCCGTTGTGCTGCTTGACCAGCCCGTAGATGGTGGCCAGTCCCAGCCCGGTCCCCTTGCCGATCCCCTTGGTGGTGAAAAACGGCTCGAAGATGTGCGAGCGGATCTCCTCGCTCATGCCGCTGCCGTTGTCGATCACCGCGAGCATCAGGTATTCCCCCGGACTTGCCTCGGCGTGCTGGCGGGCGTACTCCTGGTCCACCACAATCCGGGCCGTCTCGATACGGATCGCCCCCCTGTCCCCGATGGCGTCCTGGGCGTTCACCGCGAGGTTCATGACGATCTGCTCCAGCTGGTTCACATCGGCGCGCACCCCGAGGGACTCCTGGCACAGGGAGAGCCGGATGTCGATGCTCTCCCTGATGGTCCGGCGCAGAATCTCGTAGAAGTCGCGCACCACCTCGTTTACGTCCACCAGCTTCATGTCCAGGACCTGCTGGCGTCCGAACCCGAGGAGCTGCTTGATGAGCACCTTCGCCTTGTCGCCGGCCTGGGTGATCAGGTCGACCCGGCGGTAGTGGTTCCCCTCGGGTGGCAGGTCCATCTTGAGGAGTTCGGCATACCCCAGGATCGGGGTGAGCAGGTTGTTGAAGTCGTGGGCGATCCCGCCGGCCAGCCGCCCCACCGATTCGATCTTCTGGGCCTGGAAGAGCTGCTGCATGAGGAGCTGCTTCTCACCCTCGGCCTCCCGGCGCTCGGTGATGTCCCGGATGATGGCACAGTTGAACTCGGCGCCGTCCAGGCACAGGTAGTTCGCGGTCACCTCCACGGGGAACTCCCGGCCGCTGAGGCTGCGGTTCAGCGTCTCGATGGTCAGGGTCCCCTCGCGCTTGAGATCCTCCCAGTGGCTTTGCCACGAGGCTGCATCGAAATTCGGGTTGAGGTCGAGCACCGTCATGCGGCGCAGGTTCTCGCCGCTGTAGCCGTGCAGCTTGGAGGCCGCGTCGTTGGCGTAGAGGATCTTTCCGTCCGCCGACACCCAGAGCACCACGTCCGACATCTTCTGCATGATGACCGCCGCCTTTTCCAGTTCCGCCTCGGCCTGTTTGCGCAGCCCGATCTCGTCGGCAAGCTGCCGGTTGCGCAGCTCCAGCTCGCTCGTTCTCAGCTGTACCGTCTCCTCGAGCTGTTCCTGGTACTCGCTCAGCCGGCGCTCCCCCAGCTTCTCCTGCTGGTATTTGCGGTAGCGCAAAAGGGCGCTCAAGGAGAGGATGGCGCTCAAGAGAAGGCACAGCGCCAGGGTCCCCTTGACCTCCTGGTACCAGGGGGCCAGGTTCTCGCTGATCGAGAGGCCGGCGGCGATGTACAGAGGGTAGTCGGGGAGCTTCTGGAAGGAGATCACGCGCTCTATCGGGTCGACACTCCCCTTGCTTTGGTAGGTCCCCTTGTTGCGACCCGCGCCGACCAGGGCCTTCAGCTCGCGCGATACCAGCTTGCTCCCAACCGTCGGGTTGCCGGAAATGTCCGGGTAGCGCACCACCACGTGGAGGTCCCGGTCGCGCAGGTTGATCACCCCGTCGTGTCCCAGGTCCAGCGTGGCGAAGAGGCGGGAGAGGTAATCGAGGGAGATTGCCGCGTAGGCGATGCCGGCGAAGCTGCCGTCCGGGTTGTCCACCCGGGTGGCGATCAAGACCTGCCACTTCTTGGAGAGCATGCCAAGGACCGGCTTGCCGATGACGACCCTGCGTTGCGGATTGTCGCGCAGTTCCTTGAAGTAGTCGCGGTGGCTCAGGTTGATGCGGGGGAGGTCGGTGCTGTGGTCGGCGTAGCGGATGAAGCCTTGGGCATCGGCGACCCTGAGCCCGTCCACCTCGGGGAGGCGTGCCTTGTGCTCGGCGAGGTAGTTGTGGATCCGTTCCGGGTTGACGCCGCCGGTCTGGGCCTGCTGCTCCAGTTCCTTTTTGACGGCGAAGATGGCGACGCTCGCCTTGTCCAGGATCCCGGTGAGGCTTAAGTTGAGCGACTGGGCCAGGTTCTGGGTCTGTACCGCGATCCGGCTGTCGTACTGCTGTTTGCTGCGGTACAGGGACAGCACGGCCAGCCCGGTCACGGAGACCAGGACGACCAGCACCCCGGTCATGAGCCGCATCAGGAAGCGGCGCGAAGCCAGGGCGTCTTTTTTCTGTCGGAGTTCGGGAACCTGTTCCATGTCACCTGTCTCATAAGGGTGATTTGCTCCACTATCCGTTTCGGCTGAAAGCAAAACTCCCTTTAGAGGTTAAAGCCGGCGCGTGACGGGCCCGAGACGTTCCGGGAACGTCAGGCCCGATTCCATCCAGTAATTATTGATAGTTAGACGTCAGAACATACGTTCAAATTGGTTTCTTGTCCAGTGCAATGTGCTGATAAGTACCGGCTCGAGGATAAGGTCCCTGTCCCGCGATCGCTGTCGGCCCCGCGTCCTCTCCTTTTATAGAGGTTCTGGGGAAGCCTCAAGAGGGTCCGTTCCCAGCGCTTGCAGGCGGCCTCACGTTCCTCCCCCTTTGAAAAAGGGGGGACAGGGGGGATTTGCCTTAATCGCTCCAGATCTACCGACCTGTCTCCATCACCACCCTCATTGCCTATCCGCCAGGACCAGTTATCCTTGGATCGTCCCTTTTAATGGGAAGCCCCCGGTCCTCCTCGCACATGCGGAGAAGCCGGGTGCTGGCAGCTTCGAACACCGAGGATCAAGGAGGGGAGTATGAGCGATCGGGAACTGTACTGGGTAGTCCGGGACCAGCGCGCGCGGCTCGATGAGCTGACCGGCAGCGATCCCACGCTCAAGGATCGCCCGCTCAAGCACGACGTGCGCTCGCTGGGGATGCTCCTTGGCACCGTGATCCGCGAACAGGCGGGTGTCGCGGTCTACGAAGCGGAAGAAGAGCTGCGCCACCTGGCGATCCGGCTGCGCCAGCTCTACGACGGCGATGTCGAGGCCGGCGCCAGCGAAGAAGGGCGCCGGATCATCGAGCGCATGGTCGCGCTGGTGCGCGGCATGTCCGTGGCCGACGCCTACCACATCGTCAAGGCCTTTGGGACCTACTTCGAACTGACCAACCTGGCGGAGACGAACCACCGCAAGCGTCGGCTCACCGCCGCGCGCCTCAGTACCGAAGACCACGACAAGCCCGGCTCCCTGCGCGGCACGCTGCGCCGCCTGCGCGAGGCGGGACTTACCGGGGAAGAGGCGCTGCAGCAGCTCGGGCACGTCGAGGTGGTTCCCGTCTTTACCGCGCATCCGACCGAGGTCGCGCGCCGGGTGGTACTCTACAAGCGCCGGCGCATTGCCCGGATTCTCGAGGAGCTGGACCGGCTCCCGCTTACCCCGCACGCCGCGGCCCACGGGCAGGGGGAGATCCTCACCGAGATCACCGCCCTCTGGCAGACCGACGAGGTGCGCCGCACCAAGCCCACCGTGCACGACGAGATCCGGATGAGCCTGAACCACTACCCGGGTTCGCTGATCCAGCCCCTGCCGCATTTCTACCAGGACCTGGCCGACGCCTTCCGGGAGGTGTACGACCTGGACCTGAGCGCCACCGAGCTCCCCACCGTGATCCGCTTCGGCTCCTGGACCGGCGGCGACCGGGACGGCAACCCCTTTGTCACCACCCAGACCACCGGCGAGGCGCTGCGCCTGGCGCGCGAAACCATCCTCTCCTACTACCTCGCCCAGATCGATGAATTGCGCGAACTGCTCACCATGTCCAGCTGCCGGGTCGCCTTCGCACCCGAAGTTTCCGAAGCGACCGAGCGCTACTGTCGCGAGTATCCGGCGCTCGCCCCCAAAATTGCGGGCTACCCGGAGTGCGAGCAGTACCGGCGTTTCCTGGCCCTGGTGCTGCACCGGCTGCAGGCTACCCGGCTGGGCCCGCACGATCCCGAGGGGTATCCCGACGCGGCCGCCTTCGCCGCCGATCTGAAGCTGGTGCGTCAAAGTCTCGCCGAGCGCGGCGGCGACCGGATGGCCTATCACTACCTCGATCCGCTGTTGCGCCAGGTCGACACCTTCGGGTTCCACCTGCATACCCTGGACATCCGGCAGCACGCCAAGGTACACACCCGGGCAGTCGAGGATCTCGCGCACGGTAAGGACCTCGGTTTAGCTGGGGCAGGGGAGGGTGCCGGGGCGGCGCCCGAGACCATCACGTTGCTCGACACCCTGCGCACCCTGGCCGAGCTCAAACGGAGCTATCCCCCCGAGGCGATCACGAGCTACGTGATCAGCGGCTCCGAGTCCGGAAACGACGTAGCCTCGCTTATCTGGCTCATGGAACTCTGTGGTGTTCAGGTCGCGGCGAGCGCCGACGGGCGCGATCCGGGTGTTATGCCGGTACCGCTTTTCGAATCGATCAACGATTTGCACAACGCGCCTCAGATCTGCCGGGAACTCTGGCAGAGCCCCGACTACGCGCGCTACCTCGACTCCTGGGGACGGCGCCAGGAGGTGATGCTCGGCTACTCCGATTCCAACAAGGACGGCGGCATGCTGACCAGCACCTGGGAGATCTACAAGGCGCACCGCGCCCTGCAGCAGGTGGCAGTCGAGTGTGGCGTCACCCTGCGGCTTTTCCACGGGCGCGGCGGCACCGTGGGGCGCGGCGGCGGACCGACCTACCGCGCCATAACCGCGCAGCCCCCCGAAGGGTTCAGCGGCGCCGTGCGGCTCACCGAGCAGGGTGAGGTCATCAACTGGAAGTATTCCGACGCCATCCTCGCCGAGCGCAACCTTGAGCTCATGGTGGCGGCAAGCCTCACCTCGCGGGTACTCGCCCCGCAGCTGCAGCCGCCCGCCGAACTCCCCTGGGAGGCGACCCTCGAGCGGCTTTCCGAGGCTTCCTACGGCTATTACCGCGAGCACATCGCCGAGAACCCCGACATCATGCCCTACCTGGAGCAGGCGACCCCGCTTTTGGAGTTCGATCTTGCGAAGATCGGTTCCCGGCCCGCCAAGCGTGGGGGGAGCCGCGAGCTGAGCGAGTTGCGGGCGATTCCCTGGGGTTTTGGCTGGATGCAGAGCCGGCACGTGATTCCGGCCTGGTTCGGTGTTGGCTGGGCCGTCGAGCGATTCCTGGCAGAGGAGCCCGACGGCCTGCGGATTTTACAGGAGATGCTCGTGAAGGTCCCCATCTTCAACGACCTGATCCGCAACGTGGAGTTGGCGCTCACCAAGGTCGATCTCCCCCTGGCGAGTCTCTATGCCGAGCTGGTGAGCGACCAGGCCTTGAGGGAGCGCGTTTTCGGGATGGTCGTCGAGGAGTTCCAGCGCTCCCGGCGTCACATCCTGCAGATCACCGGCCAGCAGGCCCTGTTAGAGCAGACCCCGGCGTTGGCCCGGTCCATCAAGCTCAGAAACCCCTACGTCGACCCGCTCAGCCTGATCCAGATCGAGCTCCTGCGGCGCAGACGAGCCGGCCAGGGTGACGGCGACATCGACTTCGTGCTGGCGGCAACTATCAACGGCATTGCCTCGGGTTTAAGAAATACCGGGTGAGGCCCAATTGACGATGGACAATGAGCCCCCCTCGCCCCCTGGGAGAGGGGAGGGGGTGAGGGGGCTGCCATCTCCACCACTGCAGAATTAACCAACAAAAAGCCGGCACCAGCCCGCCACCATTCTCCCGACCAGCCCCCAGTCCCTGCCTTTTCTCTTGCACCTGAACAATAGGCGTCCCACAATTTAGGTAGGAGCTTCATACAAACCGGAGGACCCGAATCCGTCGGCCGCAGGACGATTGACCGGCTGGCGGGAGGAGGCGGTATGGCACACTTGTTCGAGCACAGGAAAGGAGAGAGGGACGCAACTGACGATATCGGCCACAAAGATCAACCGGGCAGCGGACCACGCGGGGTTAATGCTCCGACCGAGAATCGTGCAACTTTCATCTTCATCATCGTGGTCATGGCAATCGTCTTGGTCATCGCGCTACTGAGAGTGGTGCGTGGTGCCGACTTGGTACAGCAGATCCCGACACACCACCAGGAGGCAGGCCTTACGGTAGACCCGCTGACGCGGACCTAATCCGACCAAGCGGTAGGCAATCATGAACAACAGAGCCCGCGCAGCTTCGACTCCGCGGGCTTTTCTATGTGCTGAAGCAGGGAATAGGGGATTGGGAGGAGGAATCTGATGTTCACCACGGGAATCTGTCTTGTCGCTCGTGGAAATAGTTCTCCGTTGGTAAAAAAAGTCATCGGCTTGAGGAAGTAGCTACCCCGCGTGCGGAAATAGTTATCCGCCTGTAGAAAAAGGTGTCGGCTCGCGGAAACAGTTATCGGCTCTCAAAAATAGTCATCGGCCTGCAGAAATGGTTATCGGCTCCCAGAAATAGTTGCTGGCGAACAGAAATAGTTGCTGGCGAACAGAAATAGTTGCTGGCGAACAGAAATAGTTATCGGCCCGAAGGTATAGCTATTGGCTCTCGGGAATAGTTATCGACTCGCGGAAATAGCTGCCGGTTCTCGGGAATAGTTATCGGCTAGCAGGAATAGTTGTCGGCTTGCAGAAATGGGGTTATCGGCTTTCGGAAATAGTAACGGCTAGCCGGAATAGTTATCAACTCACGGAAATTGCTATGGGCTCGCTGAAATAGCTATCCGCTTTAGGAAACCGCTATCTGCTCGGGAGAACTGCTATCGGCTTCTACTGGGAGTTGATAAGAGCCTAAGGTAATAGAACGCTCCGCCGTTTCGGCAGATGTTGGCAGGGACCAGGAACCCGGCAGGCTGCCGGGCCAATGAGGGGCTGCACCGATAAACGCGGTGGGCGTGAAGTGAATGAAGGAACCAAATAGGCAGATGCAAGCAGGACTCGGTTATCCGTCCAGCATCTCTCGTACCTTCCTCAGCAGATCCATCGGCTGCACCGGCTTCATGATCAATTCGATCCCCTCCTCGGAGACTCCTCTCTTCTGAATGAAGTCCGCGGTGTAACCACTGGTGAAAAGTGCCTTCGCGCCCGGCCTGATCCGTTGGATTTCCTCGAAGGCCTCCCGGCCGTTCTTGTTGGGCATGATCACGTCCATAAGAATCAGCGAGATCTCCCCCTGGTTCTCCTGGTATCTCTCAATGGCCTCCTGACCGTCTGCCGCAAGGATGGTCTGGTACCCGTAGCTCGTCAGAACACTCGACACCAGAGACCGGACAAAAGGATCATCCTCGGCGACCAGTATGGTTTCTTGGCCACCCACCGGCTGCGCCACTTCCTTCTTGACGACAGGCTGCACGGCCATTTCGTCAATCGGGAGATAGATCCGGAAGATGGTCCCTTGCCCTTGCTCGCTGTACACGGTAATGAGGCCGTTGTGCTGCTTGATGATGCCGTAGGTTATTGCCATCCCGAGCCCGGTCCCTTTACCCACCTGCTTGGTGGTGAAAAAGGGTTCGAAAACACGCTCCAGATGCTCCTTCTTGATGCCGCATCCGGTATCGGATACCGTCAGTCGGGCATATGCGCCGGGGGGAATGTCGTACCCGTGGGTGCCGGAAAATGAGTCCTCCAGGATGATCCGCTCGCTTTGGACGGTGAAAACACCGCCGCCCGACATCGCATCACGGGCGTTGGTGGCAAGGTTGATGAGTACCTGCTCCATCTGCCCCCGATCGGCCACGATGGGGAGTTTCGCAGCGCAGCAGGACACGGTAAGGTTGATGTCCTCGCCGATGACCCGCACCAGGAGTTGGTGGACATGCTTTACGATGTCGTTGAGATCCTCATGTTTCATCAGCAGGGCCTGCTTCCGGCTGAAGGTCAGCAGGCCGCGCGTGAGCTGGGCGGCCTTATCGGCCGAGGTGGCGATCTGGTCGATCTTTTGCCGCTGCTCCTGGGTCAGCAAACGGTCGACCTGGAGAAGGGAACAGTATCCCTCGATCACCTGGAGGATATTGTTGAAATCATGTGCCACACCTCCGGCAAGCTGACCGATGGCCTCCATTTTCTGGGATTGCCGGAGTTGTTCCTCGCTGCGGCGCAGCGCCTCTTCCGCCAGCTTTCGGTCGGATATATCCCTTATGAACACCGAGAGCAGCAGATCCTCGACGGGCACACAGCTTACGCTCACCTCGACGGGGAAAAGGCTGCCGTCTTTGCGGCGGTGCTGTGACTCGAACCTGTCCGAGCCGGTCTCCATCAGCCTGCGCGCACGAGCTGCCACATCGTCCGGGGAATCGATGGCGTCGAGCTGGGCTATCTGGGTTCCGATCAGCTCCCCACGCAGATAACCGCTCATCGTACAGTAGGCCTCGTTCACATCGACGATCTTCAACGTGGCGTCGACGAGGCAGAATCCCTCCATCGCCGACAGGACGATGGCCCTGTGCAGGTTTTCCAGCCGCTGCAACTCGGCGTTTTTCTGCATCAGCTGTGCGGTCCTGACTTCGACCTGGTGCTCCAACTCGTTTGCCTGCCGCTCGATCTGACGAAATGCGAGGGAATTCTTGAGGGCCAGGGCGATGGGGGGGGCAAGCAGGTGGATGATATCGTCGGTTTCCTCGATGCGATCGAGGCCGGGGAGGTTCAACAGGAGCAAGGTGCCGACCGCTTCGCAGCCGACGATAAGTGGGTAGGGGGCGACGTCGGTGACGCCGTTGTGCAACAGGGCTGACTTGGACGGGTGATCGTCGGGAAGCTCTGCTACGACCAGAGGGTGGCTGCGCTGCGTTGCCGCGGCACACAGCGCGGTCACCTCGTCGGCCGCGATGATGCCCGAACGGCGTTCCGGGCTTACCGAAAGGATCTCGTTACGGCCCGTCGACGCATCGTGGACGACGAGGATCGCAGTTCTCGCCCCGGTAAGTTCGCGCAACTGGGCGGTGAACTGTTCTCCGAGGGTGTGGGGCGCGGAGGACACCAGCAGCTCGGATATGATGTCGACGGCCATCAACTGTGCGGAGAGTCTGCTCGGGATATCGTTCATGCCCGCTCCTTTGCGGGATGCGCCTGGAGAGGTTCGGACTGTGCCGCGAGCAGGCTCTCCAGCATGAGGTCCAAAGATATCGGCTCGACCCGCCACGTCAGTCCGGTGTATGCCGAAAACTCGCGGAGCAGCTCTAAGGGTACCTCGACGATGCCGGTGTCGAGGTAGACCAGCACCCCCCGGTGTTCGCTCATCAGGTCGTGGGCCACCCCCCTGTCCAACCCCAGCTCGTTTTTAATGATCTGCTCCCACTTGGGGGCCCATTCGGGGAGCACCAGGAAGGCCCCCTCGCGCATCAGTTGGCGGTACCGTTCTCGTCCGACCAGCAGTTGCGCACAGTTGATGAAAGGTATTCTGACGACCTTGAATCTCTTGACGATGTCGAGCAGGTGGGCCGCGCAATCCCCGTAGACGAGCACGACGGTCGCCGCTCTCTTTGACAGGCGTTCCAGGGTCGTCGTGAGCGCCTGCTCCAGCTTGGTCGGCTCCATGTGCAGCATCGAGTCCAAACAGAGCAAGGTGCCGTCGATCCTGGAGGTGCGCAGCAGCTCCTCCAACTCGGGGCGCAGGACCCCGCAACTGAGCCAGAGCGTGCCGGCCTTCACGACGCTTCCCTGACGGCGTCTGCTACGGCCCGGTGCATGGCGTGCAGGTTTTCTGGCGAGGTGGACAGCGGGATATCTGCACCGGAATTAGCCAGTATGAAGTGCCCCCCTCCCGCAGCCTCGCGGAGGCAGTCACGGGAGGCACGGTAGATATGTTCCACGCTAGCCGAGGGGAAAGAGAGGTTGTCCAGGTTCCCGATGAGGTTCAGGTCGGGGCCCACGATCGATCTTGCCTCGGCCAGTGAGTCTTTCGAGCCGATCGCCAGCGCGACGAGCCCCGGCAGCCCGGTCACCAGGTCGAGCACGTGATTGATCCTTCCCCCCGTGTGGTGCAGCACCTTAGGCCCATCGATCTGGGCAAAGGTCGTGGTGAGCAGGGGAAGGAAACGCTCTGCGAAGAGATCGCGAGGCGCTATCTCGGCAGATGCCATGCCCTCGGTGATTACCAGGCAGTCGGCCCCTGCAGCCAGTAGGGCATTTGCCCAGGTGACGAAGAACGGGGTCAGGTGGTCGGAGAGCCTGCGGGCCAACTCCGGTTCGAAGAGCACGGTCTCCATCCACTGTTCCAGGCCGATCACCAGCGAGGGGAGGATCCCCGGACCGGGCAGCACCGCGACGATCGGGACCTGCTGCTTGTAGAGGTCCGCGAGCCTGCCGGTCGCCTCCAGGACGGTTGCCAGGCATGCGGTCGTCTGGGGGACGGGGAGTTCCGCGTGGAGCGCCCGGGCCGCCGACGGCCACCCGGGCCGTTTCATGTTGGGGGGCTGGTTGATGCTCCAGGCAGTCTCACCGCCGAATGCCTCGCTTATGGCGGTGTAGACGAACGGGGTGATGACCAGGTCGAAACCGAACTGGTTGTACACCGCCTGTTGGCCCGAGACGTACGCCGTTGCGTCGGTGTACAAGGTGCGCAGGTCGAGTCCGGTAAGGCGGGCGCCATAGGCCCCCAATACCGCAAAAGCCGGCACGCGATCGACCGGCTGGCCGAGCAGGGTACCCATCACTCTCTGGTAGGCATTCATGGCTGCACCGCCCTGCCTGTCTCGGTCCGGAGCCTTTGACACAATTCGTCCGCACCGATTGCGTTGGACGCGGTGCCGTCGCCACCCACCTCGGCCACCAGTTCCGGGCGCCAGTTGAAAACGGCCCCACCGACCGCGAGCTTGATGGAGCCCTTCAGGTCGTTTGCGTCGAGGAGCTCCCGGACCTTGCGGATGTTCAGGGCGGTGGTCTGCATCATGGCGGAGACCGCGATGACGCAGGCATCTACCTCAAGAGCCTTTTCGACGAACTGCTCAGCCGGGACGTCGTTGCCCAGGTCATGGACGTCCCATCCTGCGGCCTCCAGAAAAAGGCTCACGGCCCGTCTGCCGAGGCTGTGAAAATCATCCTCTATGTTCCCGATCACCACCGAACCCTTTCCGGATTCCCGGTCCTTTCTCACCGGGACGCAGCGCAAGAGGGTATCCTCGGCAATTTTTGAGGCCACGAAATTCTGGGCCAGCGACATCGCTTGTTCTTCCCACAGCTTGCCCAACCTGACGATGGCGGGGTCGAGGACGTCGGCTATGACGGCGCGCGGGGAGATACCCCCCGACAGCGCCTCTTCCACGATGTTTGAGGCACCGGGGCGGTCCGCCTCGATCATTGCCGAAAACAGCCGGTCGCTTAGCTCTGTTAGATTCATGGTCGTCCCTTTCTGTAACAATCTTCAGAGAATTTCAGGGGGCAGAACCCTCTGTAATGGGATAGGAACCTGGTATCTGCATAAAGCTGCTGCCTGACTTTGACAGTGAAACTACGATACAGCGCATTTGGAAGGTATGTATAATCCTGGCAAGTCTTGTTTTAAAGAGATTAGAGCTTTGTAAATCTTTTCTGGGTATCAAGGAAGGTTGAGGCAGATTGCTTAGTTATAGATAGAGTTTCGGCAAAAAAGCGCAAACAGTGAGACCGCAACCCGCTCTGAGTGAATGGCGTTTACGATATCACCATGTGGAGCTTCCCTCAACTATCTTTTATAAATGATTATTCCTGAGAAAGAGACCAACCCATTGCTGTTTCAGAAAACAGTGCCGGAAGTGTTACTTTTTAACCTCGAGTGCGATAGGTTTGTGCCCTGGTCGGGGGAGGGGGGGGCTTCGCCACGCAAGGATTTTGCTGTTACCGCGCGTACCTTGGGGAACGTGGTGAGGAATCAGAGAGGCGGGGGCGTTGCCGTTTCTGTGGGAACGGGGGCGGAGGTTTATTTATCTTGTGCTGAGCAGAGACGCTCCAGGGAGGATGGATAAAAAAAGCCGGCTTCCCTTTCGAAGGGGAAGCCGGCGTGGAACTGTCGGTGATTTAGAGGAAGAGGATATTTACCGGTTCGGACCACGGACCGAAGCTTTGGCCGGAGAGCACCCGAACCCTGAAGTAACAACGCTTGGCGGACTCTCCTTCCACTTCTTCCCGGCAATGGCTGGTGTGCATGATCGTCGTCCAGTTCGCCTCGGCGGAGGGATCTTCGGTCATTTGCACCTGGTAGGCGCTAGCTCCGTGGATCGAGGTCCATTTTAGGACAATTTTCCTGGGTGCCGGCTGGCCGTTGACGATGAGGTGTCTGGCGGACAGAGTGATGGGGGCAAGGAGGATCTCGTTCACCGAGATGGGTTTCTTGGGTGCCCGCGGCGGAACTACATCATAGCCGCTCCCCAGCATCTGTGTCACATCCCCGTTTGCCTTCATGAGCATATAGTTCCCGAAGTTTTCGAGCTTCTCCTCTGCGACCTTGCGGGCCTGATCCCGCTTCGCCATGGTCACTACATCCTTGTTGTTCGAGGCGTGTTGCAGGTCGCGGAAGAGGCAGAATGCCTCGGTCACTTCTCCCTTGTTGACAAAGGGTGGGTGCGCATCACCTTGGGCGAGACGGTGCGTTTCAATGTTCATCAGGATATATTCGCCTTTCGCCAAAAACTCGACGTGGCTCAACCCCGAGAACCCCATCAGTTTAGGTGTCATACCTACCTCCTTTGAAATTAGCAAAACTTAATGGTAGCGAAGTATGACACGCCGAAAATGGTTGGCAAGTGGGTGCTGCAAATTTTTTTTGATCAGCCCGGCAAGCGCCGGAGAAGAAGGGGTGGAGCGCAAATCGTGGGGGACGACACCTCCATGGTGACAGACAGATGAAGAAGCAATCTTAGGAACAGACATGTATAAAATCTACAATATTTTTAATTTACATAACATAAGTGTTGACATATATTCGCCACTGGATATGGGAGTGTTCCGGAGGATTAGTGCGGAAGTCGTCTGACATAGAGCGGGATGAGTTGACAGTGTCAAAAGGAGCAGGAAGTTAAGTTTGCGTATCAAAGCCCTCCTTAGGTGTTCTAGGCTAGCTGGTAAACTTGCAGAAAGGCCGCGGGTAATGATCCCCAGGCAAATGTGTGGCGAAATCTCCGGCGAGACCGGGTAGATCGCATTTGAAAAGCATGCAATATTAGATGCAGTTTGTTCTGCATAATTACTTTTTGGCGTGATCTGATCAATAATGAGTTGTACACAAAAAAGGAATCAGAGCATGAATTTCAAGCTAGCCATTTATCTGATCGCCGTTTTGATTTTTGCCTTTAGCACCATGGGGTATGCGGAGGAAAAACCGAAACATGATGAGCAAGAGGAAATGAGCGAAACCCCGCCAATACTATTGGGTGATTGGGAGGTCAAATCTGCTTCAAAAGAAGCCTTATTTAATCCAGGTGCTTTCTTGAAATTACAAAATAACGGAAGCTACCAGCTTGTCGTAATTTACAATAATGACAAAATTACGGTTTTCAATAAGTATTCGATTTCAGGGGATAGGGTTAATTTCACAATTTCAGACAAAGAGTCTTTCGAATATAGATTTAAGATAAAAAAAGATACGTTGATGTTGCAACGGATTTCTACATCTATCAAGCCAGAGAAAAGTAAAGCTACTCTCGTGAAAATGAATGGCGGCACAAACTCATTCAAAGTTAAAAATAAGTCGAATGAAGCCTCTGCGCGGGGCGATTTAGAAGCCGTGAAGAAGTTTTTGAAGAAGAATTTAAGTGTCAACTGGAAGGATAAAGGAGGGGCTACGCCTTTAATGGGTGCAGCCTATACAGGTCAAGTCGAAACAGCTAAATTTCTTATATCAAAAGGGGCCATCGTCAATGCTAAAGATAAAGATGGGATGGATTCATTGATGGGAGCTGCACTCCACAGTAGTGAGGGGAATATTGAAGTTGTAAAACTTTTATTGGAAAAAGGAGCCGATGTAAACGCAAAAGATAAAAATCGATGGTCAGCACTAATGCAAGCATCTCGAAAAGGGAACACTGAAGTTGTAAAGCTACTCTTGGCAAAAGGCGCCATGGTCAATGCTAAAGAAAAATCAGGTGATACTGCATTGATGCTGGCTGGCCTAAATATTAGTGAAGGGAATGTTGCAGTAACGAAGCTTCTATTGGAAAAAGGAGCTGATGTAAACGCAAAAGATAATAATGGGTGGTCAGCGTTAATGTTCGCGTCTCAAGCAGGTAACTCTGAAGTTGTGAAACTACTCTTGCAAAAAGGTGCCATGGTCAATGCTAAAGAAAAAGCGGGTGGTAATGCATTGATGATGGCGGGGCTAAATATCAGTGAGGGGAATGTTGAAGTTGTAAAGCTTTTATTGGAAAATGGAGCCGATGTAAACGCAAAAGATGAGAAAGGATTTTCAGCGCTAACGTTCGCATCTCAAGCAGGTAACTCTGAAGTTATAAAACTGCTCTTGTCAAAAGGTGCCATCGACAATACAAAAGAAAAAACGGGTGGTAATGCATCTTCCCCGTAATTGTGCCGGAATTCCGGGGACACAATGCCCATTACTTTGTGACAGATGTGCGACATCGAGGAGTTAAATGCATAGAGACACGCCGTTAGACAAGAAATTTACCAAATTTCGCTGTCCTGCTTCTTTGTATAGGTAATTGCATATTTTTTGCTAATCCATGTAAAGCGGATGAGTGGTCTTTGCTTAAAAACCAAAAAAATGGCTGCGATAATCCAGGCAGGGGGCGCACTTAAAATTATAAGTTTCTCTCACTGATGGGGGGGATATGCCAAGGCAGGCATGAATCGACATCCCTGGGGCGTTGCACCACATTATTTGCCGTGGCATTGAACGTGGCGACATTTTCAATGATGACCAAGGCCGGAATAACTTTCTTTCGCGGTTGGGTATCTGCCAGCCAGCAGTTACGCAAGCTCCCCAGCGAGGTGAGCGGCTTGCTGTCGAAAGAGGGCTGCAGCTGAAAGACCTGTTAGAGAGAAACTTATATTCTTAAGAGCGTCCCCCTGGGCCCGCCCTGACATAGAGCGGGATCAGTTGACAGTGTCAGAAGGAGAACGGAATTGAGTTTCGTATCACGTTCCCTTTGGGTGCCTTGGCTGGTTGGGGGGGACCTCGGTGTGCAAGTAAATGCCTCCCAAACAAATGCGTAGCGGCTCTCCGGCAAAATCCGGTAGCCGCACTTCGAAAAAGCATCCAATATTAGATGCCAGAAAAGCATCTAATATTATAAACAAACATCTAATATTAGATGCAGACATATAATAGTAGATGCTTTTTCTTATGCATAATAACTTGTGGGCAAGAGGCGATTGCCAGTTTTAGTGCCATAAACAGGATTTATATTTTCAATTATGGGGGGGGTATGGGAGCTTTCGTTGAACATGAGTTTAAAAAAGGATTTATTTTAGACGAAGGACGGCTGCGGAAAATCTATGAAATCATAACGGCCCGTCTCGCCAAACTTGAGCCACCGCTAACGTGTGCTTTTAATGTTTACAGGGGAGATTCCTATTCATACACAACCAGCCTTATTGACGACGTTATCTCTGAGGATAACAATGATTGGCGTAAGATTTCGATGCTTGACATTGTTGTCAAAGAAAAAGGTGTAATCGATTTTGAACTAGAGTTCTCAAAAAATGGCACAAGGCTTAATATAACAGGTGAAGATAGAGACACTGTTTTTTTGCTATACAGCGACATTCGAGAATACGTTGTTAATGAATTATCAGTTGGATGGCGGCCACCGGAATGGTTAGACCAGTTTATCTTCTTTATAGCGATGTCTGGGTCTTTAGTGTGGTTTGCTTTTAATTTAGGGCAAGATATGCCAGCTAGCAATCCTACAGTTGTGACCAACATATTAAAATCATCTGACATTCATGCTAAGCTAAATTTCCTAATAAGTGACAGTCAGTCCAGAACATTTAATAGATGGTCTCAATTCTGGCCTATCATTATTCCATTTGCACTTGCCATGATTTCTATTGGCAAAATTCCAGAAAAAACATTATCAATAATCTTTCCATCTAATGAATTTATTTTTGGGAAAATGAGGCAGAACTATGAGAAACGTCGGAAGTTGATACAAAATGTATTTTGGGTGGTTATAGTAGGGTTGATAGTCAGTGTAGTGGCAGGTTTCTTGGTATGGCGTGTGACACTAAACAAATGACTTTTAAGGAAAGTAAAGAGGCCGTATTGGTGATTTGGCTGGCAATGTAGAGAGAGGGGCATTTATTGGCAGAAAGGCTCGACTGATTTAGTGCATTGGGCTTAAGGAAGTACATGAAAGCCGGTGAGGGACGATCCAGATGATGGAAGTTGATGGAAGGCCGAGACCAACCAAGGAAGTTGAGGAACGGCAGACGCCAACAACGGCGAGGACCGGACTCCGCGGACGGTGAGAGCGGGGAGTAGCTGAAGGGAGCCGAGCGCTCCGCCGGTCACGCCGGCGTTGGCTGAAGGACCACGAATGAAAAACGAATGGCACAATGTATTGAGGATAGTGCACTTACCTGGCGGCGGCCGGGGGGAGGCAGGGGGACGCACTTAAGATTATAAGTTTCTCTCACTGATGGAGGGGATATGCCAAGGCAGGCACGGATCGACATCCCTGGGGCGTTGCACCACATTATTTGCCGTGGCATTGAACGTGGCGACATTTTTCATGATGACCAAGACAGGAATAACTTTCTTTCGCGGTTGGTGGAGATCACGACCATCACGTCCACTCGCTGTTTTGCGTGGGCTTTGATTCCTAATCATTTCCATCTGCTGCTTGAAACGGGACTCATACCTATTTCGCAGCTGATGCAAAAGCTTCTCACGGGCTACGCGACGGCATTCAACTTGCGCCATAGGCGCCATGGCCACTTGTTTCAAAATCGCTACAAGTCGATCCTTTGCCAGGAAGAGACGTACCTACTGGAATTAGTGCGATACATCCATCTGAATCCTCTTCGGGCTGGTATCGTCGCCTCATTCGAAGATCTGCGGGACTATCGCTATTGTGGACACAGTTGCCTCCTTGGCCGTCATAAGGATTTAGACTCCTGGATGGCAAGAGATCAGGTTCTTAATAGGTTCGGAGGCAGTTTGAGGGAAAGCATGGCTGCGTATGAGGCTTTCGTGCTTGATGGTATATCAAAGGGTCATCGACCAGATCTAACTGGAGGTGGGTTGCTAAGGAGTGCAGGAGGCTGGCGTGAGTTACACGCTGCCAGAGAAGCTGGGATATTCCTCAATAGCGATGAGCGAATCCTCGGTGATGCCGATTTCGTGGATTCGGCGCTGCAGGCCTCGGAAGAGGATTTGGAAAGAAAAACCTGGTATCACCGGGAAGACGTAACTCTTGAAAAGCTTATATCTATTGTTGCCAGCGTACTGGCAATTGCTGAAGGTGAGGTCTGTGCAGTCGGCAAACATCCAAAACAAGTTCAGGCCCGGAGCCTGTTATGTTACTGGGCGATTCGAGAGATTGGACTAACGGGGGTATCGATGGCGAAGTTTTTAGGTATCAGCCAGCCAGCAGTTACGCAAGCTCTCGAGCGAGGTGAGCGGCTTGCTGCTGAAAGAGGGCTGCAGCTGAAAGATCTGTTACAGAGAAACTTATATTCTTAAGAGCGTCCCCCTTGGGCCCTTATAGGACATCCCCCTGAAAAGCCCCAAGCGCCTCATCGACGGTATACTCATGCCCTTGAGCGAAAGGAGAATCGGATGGCGATGCAATGGCTAAATACCAATTCTGCTGCAATACAAGCTATATCGACAGTGGTCTTGGTTCTGGTTACATCTTGGTATGCCCTTAGAGCCCATCAACTCACATCTCTCACCAATGAACAGTTGAAGTTGCTCCGTAAATCGCAAGCACCCGATATAGGAGTATCTTTTTGTGGAGCGTTGGTGCCGATGGGGGATGGTCAGATAGTTGATGTCTTCTCCGTGTCGGCTGCGAACAAAGGCTTGCTTTCTGTGACAGTCGATAGCCCTTTCATACAACTTCCTGACCGACGTACCATGGTTTTTCCAGGAGGATATTTTCATTCTGACTCAATATTTCCATGCCGCCTAGAACCAGGGGAAGGGTGCAGCGTTTTAATTACTGTGGCAGAATTAACCTCTGGCCTTAATAAAGCTGGTTACTCGGGACGCATAAAAATAAGAGGGGCGTATCGTGACAAGATAGGTACCATGTATCTAAGCGAGCCTTTTGAGGCCACCTGCTAGATGTGATTGTCAGGCTATCACAATGGTGAGGGAGAATTCCGGAGGTGATTTCGTGGGACACAATACCAATTAATTTGTGACATATGTGCGGCGGAGGCAAAATAGATAATGTGTTGTGAATAATAGGTTTTATTTCCCCGAGAAGCCACCGGATAATCCAATAGAAGTATGTGGAGATGACCGTGCCAGACAATTTAGTAAACGGACTATTTGCGCTTTTGGGCGCTGCGATTGCCGGGCTAGTGGGATACGCTTCTGCAATAGGTGCTGCAGTAAGAAAAGAAAAAAACCAGGCGGTCATCGAGTTTCAACTCTCTTTTCAACCTACTCTGGCAAAAATCGACCCACATCTTGGACTCGGAATTAACGATTATTCCTTCCCTGGCGATACACTGGTAAAAATTCTTGAGGAGGACTTTCCTCGGCACGTATTGGCTTATCAAAAATATCGACAGTTTCTTCCTAAAGAAAAGAAACTTGCCTTTGACCTTGCATGGAGTGAGTATTGCCACCATAAAAGTGACGATGGCAAGATTTATGTGCATCTCAGGAAATATTTTAATCCTGCTACCTACGCAGACCATCTAAGCGAACGTAATGATGCTATCAGAAACATCACAATCCTGTTGTCTTTTGCCGAGCTAAATCATAAGTCCCCCTTTGAGCCTGAATAACATCACTGAAGGTATGGGCAAAGGACGAGGACACTATCAACTTCCATCAGACTCTGTTGGAAAGAATAAGGGGACGCCCCTGTAATCCTGTAATTGTTTTCGAGATGTCTGCAGTTTGAAGCGATAGGACCCTAGGGCCGTCGTTGGCTAGGAATTACAGTATTACAGGGGTGTCCCTCTGAGCCGCACCCTAGCTTCGGCAACTCTTCTTTTCCTGCTTGGGCTTTGCATACTTGTACTGATACCCGTTACCAGGAGTTGACCATCATGGACCTGAACGATCTGTCTCTGCAGCAAGGCCTGTGGATCGTGGCCGCATGAGAGCGCCATGTTTCCCCCTGAAGGTCTTCTACGATGGCGCGTGTATCGTCTGCGCCACCGAAATCGGACACTACCTGCGGAAGGATCACGGTGAAAAGCTGGTGGCGATTGACATCAGTAGCCCTGACTTCGACCCGGCTCCCTATCACATCTCGTTCGGTGATTTCATGCGTAGCATGCATGCCATCGATCGTGATGGACAGGTTTTTCAAGGGGTCGATTCGTTCTGGGCAATCTGGCAGGCATTTCCAGCCTCGACCTTGTATGGTGTCATGGGGCGCGTCATCCAGTTGCCGCTGGTAAACTGGTTGGCCCGCATTGGCTACTGGTTGTTTGCCCAGGTTAGGCCTTATCTGCCCAAACGACATCAATGCGACAGTGGGACGTGTAGCATCCACCAAAGAAAGTGAATGACCAGATGCATCCGTGGGGACTGCCGTAACAATAATAGATAATGTGTTGTGAAATAATAGGTATTGTGTCCCCGTAAAAGCTGCGGAAAACTTTATATCTTGATCCAAACTGAAGGAGAAGAGTATATGGTCTCAGAGGTAAAAAAGAATACGGTGGTAACTCTTGATTACACTGTCACCGATTCCGATGGTGTCTTGGTCGATGAAGGGCTGGAGCCCCTCTGCTATCTGCATGGCGGTTATGAAGATATCTTCCCCAAGATTGAGGAAGCCCTGCAGGGTAAGAAAGTGAACGATTCCGTCCAGGTCAAGCTGCTGCCTGCCGAAGCATTCGGAGAATACGACGCCAGCCTGGTCCAAGTGGAGCCTCGCGAGGAATTTCCCGAGGACCTCGAAGTCGGCAGCCAAGTTGAAGGCGCCGCGGAAGGTGCTGACGACGAGGAGTTCATTCTCTACCGGGTCACCGATATCGATGATGAAAAGGTGGTGCTGGACGGCAATCACCCTCTGGCGGGTTTATCCATCGTTTTCAGTTGCACCGTCACCGCCATCCGGGAGGCCGGTCCCGAAGAAATCAAGCAAGGCCACATCCTCGACGCCGACGAGGAGTAGGACGGTTAGTGGGGGCCAGCCACCAGTTGCCGGAGCATCAGAGAGACGTAAGGGGAACTATCGAAATGGACTATCGTGCCGTTGCCAAGAATCTGCTGCGAGAACAGCCGCAGACCATTGCTGTTGTGCTGGCCAGGCTGCAAAAAGAGCACTCAAGCGAGATTATGAAGATGCTGCCCGACTTCGTTCAGGCTGACTTGGTGAGCAGGATCGTGCATGTCGACCAGTTGCCGGACGAGGTCCTCGAAGAGATCGATGCCTTGATAAAGTCACTGCTGAGGCAGCGCTGAGAAGAGGTGTTAAGGGGACGCCCCTGTAGATGCTATGCTCCATGAGATAACTGTTGAGTCCCCTAGGAATGCAGTTCCACCTTTCTCCGCACAAGGTACAGGAACCTCAAGATGAAGACAATTTTTCCGCCTCCCATCACCCAACTGCCTGAGGCCGACATTCCCCTGGAGGGGGTGACGGCTTACCTCTCTCAAGCCAACTCGCACCAGACTCTTTTCATGCAGTTCGAACACGACGTGGATCTGCCGGAACACTCGCATGCCGCGCAGGTCGGGTTTGTGCTGGAAGGGCGCATCGAGCTGAATATCGGGGGCACTACCCACTCCTATACCAAGGGCGACCGCTACTACATTCCGGCTGGGATGAAGCACTCGGGGAAAATCTATGCCGGGTACGCCGATATCACCTTCTTTGACGAACCGCATCGGTATTCGGCTAGAGAGTCGTAATCCTGGTGGAGCGTCGCCCTCTGGGGTTGGACAAGGGGCCCCCCAAGAATTCAAGAATGGTGGCGTGCCCAAGGTGAAATACCGGATTTAATTCCATGAACCGCTGAGGGGGAGCTACCTTGTTTATACCGAATCATTTTAGTGAAGAGCGTATTGAACGGCTACATGCGCTCATTCGAGATAACCCGTTTGGCCTCCTGGTTACCCACGGTGCTAGCGGCCTTCAGGCGAGCCCCTTGCCGTTTGCGCTCTTTCCGGACGAAGGTGAGTTTGGTGTCTTGCGTGCCCACCTGTCCAGGGCAAATCCACACTGGCAGGAGGTGGATGGGGAGAGTGATTGCCTGGTGATGTTTCAGGGTGAAAACGGCTACGTTACGCCGTCCTGGTATCCCAGCAAGGCACAAACGCATCGGCAGGTTCCGACCTGGAATTATTGTGCCGTCGAAGTCCGGGGCACCCCGACCGTCATCCAGGACCCTGCATGGCTGCATGGGATGCTTGAGCACCTTGTTGCCAGCCACGAAGGAAAAAGGCCACACCCCTGGTCACTTGGTGATGCCGCAACAGACTACCTCGACGCCCAGTTGAAAGCTATCGTCGGCATCGAAATTCCGATTCGGCATATTGAAGGCAAATGGAAAATGAGCCAGAACAAGTCTGAGGTGGACAGGCTGGGAGTTGTCGAGGGCCTGCGTGACGAAACCGACCCCCACCAAAATCTGAGGCTTGCCGACCTCGTGGATGAAAGACTGAGAGACAGTCGGTCGTAAATAAGGGACCATCAAGGGGCGCCCCTGTCATTCTGTAATCGTCTGGGGATACCACCAGGTGCTGACATCCCCCACGGGGCCTGTCACCGGAACCCGGGGTGAACCCTCTACGCCCTTAGAAAAAGGAGGAATCCAGTTGGGGACTCGGTACGGAATACGCTCGTTTTTATGCTTTCTGCTCCTCTTCAGCTATGCCGAGTGCACTGCAGCCACCGTCTACGAGGCTCGTGCCGAAATGGCCAACTACGCTCGCGAGAGTTATGTGGCGAACCAAACGACACAACCCTCATTTGTCCCCCTGCCAGTCGCGACCGCTGCCGAAAAGGAGGCCCTTTTTTCAAATCTGCGAGAACGGCTCGATAAGCCCCTGTTCCTGTGGGAGGCCGCCTTGCTCGACCACCGGCAAATAGGGCTTTTGAAAAACGAGATCTATGCCCGCCATGGCATGAAATTCAAGTCTGCCAACCTCGACTCCTGGTTCCGGAGTTTTCCCTGGTACCAAGAAGACCCCGGTTATTCCGAATCACGGCTCACCAAGGTCGAAAAGGAGAACGCCTTCCTGCTCAACAGGCTGGAATTCGTAAAGTCGAGCAAGACGCGCACCCTTTTGACGATGCTCTCCAATCCTGGGGTGGCGCTAAAAGAAATCAGCGGGGAAAGGGGACCTGTCTCCGTTGCCAAGGGAGGGCTCACCTTTTTGAGCACGGGTAAAAGTGTGAAGCTGTCCCACAAGGTGATGAAGGACAAGGACAACGTGAAGCTCTTCACCGATTTCGAGCGGGCAGGGATGTTCGACGACCTCCCCCTGGTTTTCGTGCAGGCCTGGCGCACTGAACATCAGGTGTCAGGTGTCACGGATGCCGTCGGAATGAAAGTGTTCGATACCGATGGCAAGGAGCTCAAGAACTTCACCTCGGTTGCTGGCAACCTCTTCTACAACAAGGACATTGGAGCCGTGATTTCCTACTGGCAGGGCGGCTGTTGCGGTGTCTCCGAGGGAGTCACCGCGATCATGGACCGGGATGGAGCCATAAACTTCAGCTCAAATTTCGGACGAGAGGGTGAGGAGAATGGCTACCTGGACTACATCAAGCCGTACTGGGGTGACCACATCTTTGCCTGGATCAGGAACGAGCTTGAGCTTTCCAACGGTTCAGTTACCGGCTTATCGGACCGGATCGCGGTCATCGGGAAGGGCGGTAAACCGATAATCGATTTCCGGTTGCCCTCGCATACGCTGGATGAAGTTTTCGGCTGGAGCCTGGAGCCCCGCCAACTCGTTCAGCTCACCCCGGAGGTGGTCTACGCCATGTTGTCCAATGGCAGCGCTTCGGGCGAGGGACTCGAGGTGCTCATCTACCTCGGCAAACCGCTGCCCCAAAAGAAGTGATCGAACAGAGGAAGAAAAAGAGGGATGCAATGGGAGGTCAGTACGTTGTATAAGTTGTCTGGAGGTGAGTGAAGACCACGGATTAGGGGTAACGGAGCCGAGACAGCCGCGATTGGACGCCCCGGGGGGAGAAGGAGGGGGACGCTCCAAGAATCCAAAATAGTGGGATGCCTGGAAAGTGAAACCGTTTTGAACGGTTGGGCGGAGATCGCATATGAGGGCTTCAAGGAATGCTGCCATGAATGAAGCCTCCACGCAACGGAGTAGTCACCCAGGCGACCGGGAGGTGGTCCCATGAAGAGCCCATTCGTCAGGCAGCTTTTTGGCGGGGTCTTGCTGCTCAACCTGGTGGTAGCCGCCATAATCTGGTTCTCCCTGCAGCAGAGCAGGGCGCGCTACGAGGAGCGGGCGGCGGTGACCGCGCAGAACCTGGCCCAGGTGCTCGACGAGAACCTTTCCGGTACCGTCGCCCGTATCGACACGGTGCTGCAGGCAATGGTCAATGCCGCACAACGTGAGCTCTCCAGGGGGGCTATCGACAAGGGGTATTTCGACAACCTGCTGATGCAGGAACACTCCCGCATTTCCGGACTGACGGCGTTGAGGGCCACCGACGCCTCCGGGCGAGCCGTCTACGGGGCGCCGGTAACCCCGGTCACCACCTCAAGCCTGGCCCAGCGAGATTACTTCCGCTACCTGCGGGACCATCCCGGCGCCGGACTGGTAATCTCCAAGCCGCTGGTGGGGGGGATCTCGGGGAAATGGATGGTGGTGCTGGCCCGTCGCATCAGCCACCCCGATGGCTCCTTTGCCGGGCTGGTGTATGCCGGCGTCGGTCTCGACTACCTCACCAAGTCGTTCTCCAACATCAACGTAGGCCCCCACGGCATCATCGCGTTGCACGACGACGACCTGAGCCTCATCGCCCGCTACCCGGAGCTTCCCGGCAAGGAGCACGGGGTAGGGATGAAAATCCTGTCGCCGCGCCTAAAGGCCCTGGTGGAGGCGGGGAAAGGCGTCGGGACCTATACCGCCAAGAGCACCTCCGACGGTCTGGAACGGACCTTCTCCTTCCGCACGCTGGCCTTGCCGCGTCCACTCAAGGTCTTTGTCGGGCTGGCGACGCAGGACTACCTCGCAGTATGGCATACCGAAGTCCTGGCGCTGTCCCTGGGCATGGCGGTTTTTCTCGCCATGACCCTGGCCGGGGCCTGGCTGATGCTGCGCCAGTGGCGCTCCAACCAAAAGGCCAACCAGGAGATCGCCGAACACAAGGCGATGCTGCAACAGATCATGGACACGGCGAGCGTGGCCATCTTCCAGGTGGACCTCCAGGGGCGGATCCTGCACGCCAACCGGCAGATGGCGGACATGTTCGGCTGCAGCAGCGGGGAATTGACGGGGAGTACCTACGTCGAGCTGATCCACCCTTCCGAACGGGAAATCGGACGGCAAAAGATGGTGGCACTGCTCAGGAGCGCGATCCCGTCGGTGGATCTGGAACGGTTCTACTGGCGCAAGGACGGCAGCGTGTTCTGGGGGCACCTGGTCGGCAGGCGCTTTTACGATCTCCATGGCCAGGAACAGGGGCTCATCGGCGTCATCTCCGATGTCTCGCAGCGCAAGCAGGCCGAAGATGCGCTCAGGCAGAGCGAAAACCAGCTGGCCATGGTGCTGCGCGGCAGCCAGCTCGGCCTGTGGGACTGGAACATCGCGACGGGGGAAGTCAAGCGCAACGAGCGCTGGGCGGCAATGCTCGGCTACACCATGGAAGAGATCCGGTTCACCGTGGAAAACTGGGACACCCTGATCCACCCCGAGGACCGCGCGGAGGTGTGGCGTTCCATCAACGACCACCTGGCCGGCAAGACCCCGCTGCACGCCGCCGAATACCGCATGCGCTGCAAGGATGGCCAGTGGATCTGGATCCGCGACAGGGCCATGATCGTGGAATACGGGCCGGATGGTGCGCCGCTGCGCATGTGCGGCACCCACGAGGACATCTCGGACCGCAAAGCCCTGGAGGCAAAACAGCAGGAGCTGGGGCGGCAACTGCTCCACGCCCAGAAGCTGGAGAGCCTCGGCGTGCTGGCCGGGGGGATCGCCCACGATTTTAACAACATCCTGATGGCCATCCTCGGCAACGCCGACCTCGCCCTCATGCGCATCGCCAAGGAGTCGCCGGTTGCGGAGAACCTGCGGCGCATCGAACAGTCGGCGCTGCGGGCCGCCGACCTGGCTCGGCAGATGCTGGCCTATTCGGGCAAGGGGAAATTTCTCGTGGAAAGCATCGACCTGGGCCGGGTGCTCGAGGAGATGCTGCATATGCTGAAGGTCTCCATCTCGAAGAAGGCGGCGCTCCGCTTCAACCGGCAGGAGCACCTGCCCCCCATCGAGGCCGACGTCACGCAGGTTCGCCAGGTCATTATGAACCTGGTCATCAACGCCTCCGAGGCCCTCGGCGAGGGGGACGGGATCATCTCCGTGTCGACCGGCTCCCTGGAGTGCGCCGAGGGCTACCTGGCCGGCGCCTGGCCGAGCGATCCGGCACCCGCGGGGCTGTACGTATATCTCGAGGTCACCGATAACGGGTGCGGCATGGACCAGGAAACCCTGAGCCGGGTCTTCGATCCCTTCTTCACCACCAAGTTCACCGGTCGCGGATTGGGGATGGCCGCCGTACTCGGTATCGTGAGAGGGCACAAGGGGAGCATCAAGGTCTCCAGCGAGCCGGGCCGCGGCACCACCTTCAGGATCCTGTTCCCCGCATCGAGGCGGCCGGATCGAAGCGTCGACGCGAGGCCGGGGCAGGAGGAGTGGCAGGGGGAGGGGACTGTCCTGCTGGTGGACGACGAGGAAGCGGTGCTGACTGTCGGCACGGAGATACTTAAGGAGCTGGGTTTTTCCGTACTCACCGCCCATGACGGCGGGGAAGCGCTCGAGGTGTTCCGGAACACGGCTGACATCGCCTGCGTCATCCTCGACCTGACCATGCCACGTATGGATGGCGTAGAGTGCTTCCGTGAGCTGAAAAAAATGGCCCCTGAGGCGAAGATCCTCATGTCCAGCGGCTTCAACGAGCAGGAGGTGACCCAAAAGCTCGTGGGTGGAGGCCCGGTTGGGTTCATCCAAAAGCCGTACACGGTGAGCGTGCTCAGGCAGGCCATTGCCGAGTTGACCCAGGAGGTCTGATTCAGGAGCGCTGATGGGGTGAGGGGTGCTAGGTTACCTATCGCAGCATCCCCCTGCGCGTCACCAAGAAATTTCTCTTACTCTCCGACGTTCATCGATAATTTCAGCTACGATCCCCAACTGGTACCCGGCCCTGGAGCCCGGTACGCTCGCCATGCTCGCCCCGGGACTTGGCCTGCTCGCCGCAGGCACAATGAGATCAAAGGCCCGGACCTGAACACCTCCTCGACCACCCTCTGCTTCACACCAGGACATGGGCTGCACAGGCGGGTGCCCGGTCTTGAATTATAAGGTTGTGACATCAGAGAAACATATTTTTTCAAGACCTGGCAACCGGACCGCTACTTCCCCTCATGCCCTGAAAATAAAGGCCCCCACACCTTTCGGCGTGGGGGCCTTTTTCTTCCCGGGTATCCTGGGAGGAGGCCTTGTGCTAGGCCCTACAGGGAGTCGATCCGTTCTCGGGCATGACCCATTGAAGCTGCCACGATGACGGACTGATTCTCTCTCCGTGATTTTTTACTTTTTGCTTCTCCGCCGGGCCAGGCCAACGCCGGCCAGACCCAAGCCCAGCAAGACGAAGGTGGAAGGTTCAGGAACCGTCGGAGTTGGGGTGTCGGAGAAGGTGCCCGCCTGGATGAAAACGCCGGAATCCCAGTAGGTGTCGCTGGTATCAGCGATGGCGATGTCGATATGATGCTGTCCCTCGGCGAGGGCCAGAGCGGTTGCAGTGAGCACAGTGGTCAAGCCGTCATACTGGGTATTGAAAGCACCGTTGGTGTTGTCCCTGAAGTAGGCCGAGTTCTTGCCATTGTTGACGTTATTGATGCTGACGGGAGTGGACGTGCCGGGTATCAGGGCTATGTTCTTTCCGTCCAAGAAGAAGGCAAAGACGTCGTTATAAGGTGAGCCGACCCACTCGTTGTACTCTTCAGAACCGAAGACGTAGTTGAAGAAGAGGTCCCCTCCTTTAGTGGTGAAGTTGAATGAGAGCACGGAGGCATTGTAGGTGGAATACCCGGGGATCAACGCGTTGAGCGGCGTGTAACCGGGGGCTCCGTTGGAGAGTCCGGCGTTGCCAACGTTGTTAGGCCCTTGAGCGAGCGCAGCGCTCCCGGAGGTAAGCAGGATGCCGCTGGCCATTCCGATGTTTCCGCCATTGGTGAAGGTCCCTGAGGCGGTCGACCCCCCAGAGTAGCTGGCGCTGCCAACCAGAGTGATGCCCGAACCGAGGATGTTTGAGGCCAAGACGTTGGCATCGTTTGTGGTACTCACCGTCAGTGCCTCTGCGCTAGGAACCTGTGTGGCACCAACCATAACGGCAAGCGCCAAAGCTGACATCAATTTCTTGTGTGACTCCATAGTAACCTCCCCTAAAAAGGATTAATTGGCTTAGTGTCAGCAAAAGCGATGCCACCTCTGTATACGGTTGAAATGTGTGGGTTGGGGCTGTTCGCGGCACGTATCTCATAACGAAAAACGTAAAGGTCTCCGACAGCCGCTGACGGAAAATCTTACAGGTTCTAACAAGCGCAGGAGCTCATAAACGCGTTTTAAAGCTTGTCAGATGAACGCAGGGGGGCATACCTAAGATCAGATGATTTCACTCTGTCATGGGGAGGATATGCCGAGACACGCCGAAACGAATTTTGCGTTCTGTTGCAATGGTGGTGAGAATCTGTATGAGAGGGGGTGAAGTCTCGAAGGCACCACCGGATTACCGTGGCACCATCTTTAAGGGGAGATTGGGACTGTCAGCTCCCAGAAAAACAGGTGGGGACGTCTGCGCGATGATGCGCTTCTGACAATGGCATACAAGGGGATGGAGGTCCCCAACTCCTCTTGGCAAGGACCTAGAGTCAGCTCACCATCATCAGAAGCGCGGTCAGCGCAGCAAGAAGATATGACTTCCTTGACCACCCTCTCTGCTACACAAAAGTTCAAGGGCTGCACTCTCCACAACGTAGTGTGACCCGCTGGAGACTGAAGGTCCGGCAGGTGACCGCTAGGCCGCCATGGGCGGTGCCGTCAGGAACTGCAGAACTACTATCGGGCATTCGACGTTGTAGTGGTGCCCTTCGTCTGCGAAATCGGCGATGATCTCGTCGGGCAAGGTGTTGCCGCTCCAGCTGTAGCTCATGGTCAGGTTCACCTCGAAAAGAGCCGTGGCTCGGGCCGGAATACTGAGACCACCGTAGGTCCCATAACTCATGCCGACCGAGATGGACGGGAACAGCTTGCTCGCGGTACCCGCGTCGCCGAATATGGCCCCTCCTGTTGCGGTGAGCTCGGAGAGCACTGACTGGTGCTGCTGCGGATCGCCGCCCATGCGCAACTGCCGTATGTTGCCGCCGGGCGCGAGCGGCAGCCAATAGGCGATCGGAAAGAGATAGGCATCGATGGAGAGCGAGGTGGTGTCTCCGGAGGTGATGCCGGAGTTGGCGTACAGCTCGCACGCGCCGTTGAGCGAGAGTACCGAGAAGCAGTTCACCACTGCTATGAAGTCGCTGGGGTTCTGCCACAGGAAGTAGAAACTGAACTCGCGCTGATCGACCCCCGAATCGTTGTCGAAGGAGTAGACCGGCACATCGAGCTTGATCCGGGCAGAACTGTTCAGGGGCTCGATATGCGAACTGACCAGCGAGATGTCCAGCGGCCATTCCCAGATCAGGAACGGTTTGGTGAGGGAGAGCAGGGAGGAGAGACCGACCGCGGCCTCCTGCGGATGGTTTGCCAGGTAGGCTATGGCCTGTTCCCGCTCGGCAATTGCCCGGTTGAAAGCAGCCCGGCGCGCGGTTGCACCGGCCGCGGCTTCGACTTTCTCGGCTTGAAAGCTGCGCCGCATCTCGTCCTGCTGCTGCGCCAGCATCCTGTCGACGCTCTCCAGGTCCAGGTCCGCCTGTTTGGCGAAGCGGCGCAGCAGTTGTGCGATCTCGCGGTTGGGCGGGCTCGGTTTGCGCTGTGACGAGAGGGTATGTACCTGTTTCGACTGATCGTGCTGCTGTTCCCGTGCTTCTGCCAGCGCACGCTTGAATTCTGAGGGATTGAAGTCGGCCATGCGGCACCTCCGTTGGTTCCCTCCTCACTCAAGCAAACGTAGTTCCACCTGTTACTACTGATAATTCAAGCACGCCGCCAGGTTTCTCTGCAACGCTTTTCCAAAGACGCCCGGAAGCCCCGTCGAGCCAAGGTGGATGTTCGCGTGTGGAAAGTTGCTGCCAGGTGAGTCTTAAAATGTGGTATTGGTGTCCAGGGACTGCAGGCCGCCGGGGTAGCAGGCGGATGGCGGTTCGGAAAGAAAAGCCGGGACAGGATGCCGAGGTGGTGCATGTCAGGAGCAAAGGTTCAGCAGGTCTGCCCCAAGTGTGGCGCGGCACGTCGGGAGGGTGAGGAAAGTTGCCCCGGGTGCGGAGTGGTTTTCGCCAAAATGCGGCCGCGCCGGTCTGAACCTGCTCCGGCCGACCCGTCCGCCCCCGTCTCGATTGCCCAAGACCCTCCCGGTTCCCTGGTCGGCTACGTCCGGGGAGCGTTCCTGGCGCTGCTGGCCTACTACACGTTTCGCCTCCTCTCTCATCCCATCGCCTCCAACTACCTGGGAGAAAGTTTCCTCCACCTGGTAATCCTCCCCTTCCACGAGGCCGGACACGTCCTGTTCTCGCCTTTCGGCAGGTTCCTGCAGGTCGCCGGCGGCACCTTGATGCAGCTAGTGGTCCCCGCGGCGGTGGCCGTATCGTTTCTCAGGCGCCGGGACCCTTTCGCTGCGGCCATCGGTCTCTGGTGGTTCGGAGAAAGCCTTGCGGATGTCGCCCCGTACGTGGACGATGCCCGTGCCGGACAACTGATGCTCTTGGGAGGTGTCACGGGGAGCGAGGTGGAGGATTACCACGACTGGGAGGTCATGCTCGGCCGCCTCGGCATGCTCTCCTGGGATCACACCCTGGGCCGCATCTGCTTCGTGGCGGGAGGTCTCGCCATGGTTGCGGCTTTGTGCGTAGCTGCTGCGACTGTCTGGCGCACGGCGCGAAAAGGGTGATCCTCCCGGCACGAAGCGAACTATTCACTCACGCGTCATTTCTCGCACCAGGAGGGTGGGCTCAATCCAGAGAAATCTTCCCCACTTCCCAGACGTAGAAAACGCAGGGTCCCCACACCATTGCCCCACATTTCTCCCTTCCCTTACGTATTGATTTGACAAGCTAATGAGAAAGTTGGATTATGCCGCCGGAGGCTCGGTTGTGGGCATAACGGGTCAGTTTCTCATGCCCTCTTTTTTGGGCGACACCATGGTCAATCTGCAGAGCCCTATTTGACTCATCCACTTCCCGTGACGGGTTTGCTGGACAAGAATCGTACCGCGGGTAGCGTGGAGGTGGGCCTGGCTGCGTACCGCACGCGGAGGTGTTTGGTTTGAACCGTAACAATGAACCCAGGTTGAACAGGGCACTCTCGCCGATCTCGGACTGGCGGCTTCGGGTAGCCCTTTCCGCCTCGAAAATGGGACTGTGGGATTGGGACCTGCAAACCGGTGCCGTCACCTGGTCTCCGGAAACCTTTGCCCTGGTCGGCTTCCAGGAGTTCGACGGCCGCTTCGACTCCTTCGCAAAACTGGTCCATCCCGAAGATCTTCCCCGCGTCATTGCTCAGGTGGACAGGGCCCTGAGCGAGAGGAGCGAGTATAGCGACGAGTTCCGCATCTTCCGTCCCGACGGACAGGAACGCTGGCTCTGCAACCTGGGACGTCCCACGCTGGATGACAACGGGGAACCGGTGCGGCTTTCCGGCACGGTGCAGGATGTGACGGAGCGTAAGCAAAGCGAGCAGGTCCTGAAAGGGTACGCGCAGCGCCTGATAGTGCTCGAAGAAGAGTTGCGGAAAAAGGTGTCCATCGAACTGCACGACGACATCGCCCAGGAACTTTCGGCTCTGGGGTTCAACCTGGGGCACCTCAGCAAAAACCTCCCCAAGCGGACCAGCGAAAAAGTCCTGTCGGCTCTCGAGGATTCCCGGCGCCTGACCAAGCAGATAAACCGTTCGGTCAGGAACCTGATGGTAGAGTTGCACCCGTTGCCCCTGGAAGAGTTCGGCCTGGTGGGGGCGATTTCCGACTATGCGAACCGCTTCGCGAAACGAACGGGCCTCGCCCTCAGCCTGGAGTTGAGTCCGGTGCTGCCCCGGCTTGCAGCACAGGCGGAGCTTGCCCTGTTCCGGATCACCCAGGAGGCGCTCACCAACGTCCTCAAGCATGCCGCAGCCACCAGCGTTACCATTTCCCTGGGGCGCACGGGCGCTCTGCTGCAGCTCTCCATAAAGGACGACGGCCACGGTTTCCACGCCGAGCGTGCCAGCCGGCAACCCGCCGGTACCGGGTGGGGGATCACCATCATGAGGCAGCGCGCCGCGTTGGCTGGCGGCAGTTTGCGGGTCCAGACCGAACCGGGGGCCGGCACCACCATCATGGTCGAGATGCAGGCCCCCTGACAGGGACCGTAACCAAACCTTCCCGGAAGGCCGCTGCCGGTAATTGGACTTGTCCCTTGGGTGTGCGCCATGGTATCAATGGCCAGACCTGATACTCCCTCTCCCGGCAAAACTCCAGCACCCGATATGACTGAAGATCTTACACTTACCTATCGCCCCATCGGCATCCTGCGCTCACCGTACGCGCGCCGCATCGATGCGCCGCATCAAGCGACCGTCGTCGAAGGCACCGAACGCGGCGAACAGGCCGTGGCAACCCTGGAACTGGAGGAGTGGCTCGACGAGAAGGTGCTGAAGGATCTGGAGGGGTTTCAAAGGCTCTGGCTCATCTTCGCCTTTCACCTGAGCGAAGGGTGGAAGAGCACCGTGAAGCCGCCGCGGGGCGGGCCGCAGCGCGGCGTGCTCGCGACCCGCTCGCCGCATCGCCCGAACTCCATCGGGCTCTCTGCCGTCGAACTGGTGCAGGTGGAGGGGAGGACGCTCACGCTGCGTGGCGTGGACCTTCTGGACGGCACCCCGGTACTCGACATCAAACCGTACGTGCCGTATGCCGATGCCTTTCCTGAGTCGCGGGCGGGGTGGATCGACGAGCTGGATGCGAAGCTCGGTCGCTACTCGGCGCCGGGGCCGCGCAAGCCGAGGTAGCGGGGCAGGGCGCACCGCCCCCGGTCCCCGCTCGCCGGGGAGCTTTCCTCAGTGTGTTCTGGTACCCATCTTCTGCCAGCTTTCCGAAAGGTAGCGTCCCAAAGCCGCATCCGCGTTGAGGATGTGGTTGGCGATCCACTGCTCGAGAAAGTGGATGGTTTTCATGGTGAGGTAGTTAACCGCCTCGCTCGGTTGCTGCAACTCTGACAGCATGGCAGCAAACCGTTTGTGCTCATTCTTGTGGGTCTCGATATCCGGATAGAGCCCTTCGAGCATCCACATCTCTTCCTGTTTGAAATGGTACTCAGCATAATCGGTGAGTTCCTTCAGCGTCCCTCCAAGATCCGACTCCCGTTTCATAAATCCATCGTGGGTCTTACCCAGAAGCTCGATCAGGAACCGGTGGTGCTTGTCGATCTCCGACAACCCCAGCGAAAAACGATCACTCCAGACAATCTTTTCCATTTCTTCCCCCCTCGCAGACCCCTCATCGGCAGGCCGTTATAAAAATTGAGGGCTGTAAGAATATGAAAGGATTGACCTTTTGCACCTATCCCTGGCTAGCGAATTGCTTATCCCCCGGAGGCAAACCTTGGTTGCCACCCAAGGAAAAGGGCCCGCGCAATTTGTTTGCGTGGGCCCTTTGGGTGAAACAGTAGGTGCGTCAGGGAATCAAAGGTCGCTTGCCTGAGAGTCCCTCCCTTTCAGCTTTGGAAAACTAGGTCTGTAGGTTGGCTAAGGTTACCACTGTCACCGTGATGGTGGTGCTTTTCGCGGGATTGGCCACACTGGTGGCGACGACATGATAGGTACCGACGGCAGCCGGGGCGCTGTAAAGCCCGCTATTGGTGATGGTGCCGCCTGCGGCGCCTTCCGAAACACTCCAGATGATACCCGTATTGGCCGAACCGGTCACCTGGGCGCTGAACTGCTGTGTGGTGCTTACCGCCAGGGTGCCACTGCTTGGGAAGACGATCACGCTAACCGTTGGGGTAACCATGGTGCCCGAGAATTTCACCCACCCGCTTCCCCCGGTCTGATTGATGGTCGCTGCAAATGTCCCGGTTCCCAGGTTCAGATTGCCCGTGCCGCTGTCGATGTCCGCCTGAAGGGTTATCAGCCCGTTTGCGGTTATCGAGCCGGAGAAGGTGCCGCTGTCGCTGTTGCTGATGTTTTGATAGGAGCAGTCGGTGAACACGCCGTCGGATCCGATGGTCAGGGTGAAGGTCCCTTTGTCCCCGAAGCTGGTAACGTAGCTTCCCTTGTAGGTTCCGCTATACAGTGCGAAAAGCGACTGGTCCATGTGGCTTGCTGCTACGACGCTGGGAACAAATGCCGGAGTACCGGTGGGGATGAGCGTGCTCATGACGGTGGCGATGTCAGCGTCGAAGGTTGCCGACCCGAAATCGACCTGCGTAAGGTTCGCAGCATTGGTCAAGATGGTGGGGGAGATGATGATGCCGTTTGATGGGTTGCCGTCGTTGTCGAGGGTCATCAGGAAGCGCGTGATGTTGAGGGCCTTTTGTCTTAGGCTCGCATAGTTTGCGTTGGTCGGATCATTGGAGCCCGGTATGAGATCAAGAGGCGTCACGATAGCCTTGCCGCTGAGGGAGCCGAGCACGATGGGGCCGATCGCAAAGGTGACGGGGCTTCCCGGGATGTACTGGAAGGTTCCCCCGGTTCCGGTTGTTTTCCTGACACCGTCGGAACCGTAGTACTGCAATCCCTGCGTCGCGCTGTCTTGGAAGACCCCCGTTTGCGGGCCTTGGGTGGTCACACCCCCGCCTGAACCGCCGCAGCCGGTAAACATGAATCCGAGACACAATGCCAACACTCCCCAAAGCATCCTTTTCATAACTACCTCCTGGGTGAAAGTAAGGTCGAAGGGGCTCGTGTTTCCCTGCAGCTCCAGCGACCTGGCAGCGTAACTTCCGGGGCTTCTATTTTTGTCCCTGATACGCAACAGCCTGAGGTGGCCTAAGGATTTTGTGAAATTGGCATGAGCAATAGGTGCCGAGTCCTGTCTTATCTGCCTCTCACTTCATGAGTTTTCAGGCTTTGAGGATTGTCATTGTTATACTGACTGTCAACATGGCTAAAATTATAAAACAAAAGATAGTAAGTAGTTGTTGAGCTATGATTGCAGTTGTGCAAAACACGATGCTACTAGTTATTGACGCTTTATAAATCCAATGTCGCTAATGAACAATGAATATTTTCCGTAGGACAAAAGTCTACAAAAACCGTTGGCTTTTTGAGAATGATTATTGTGACGGTACAGCTACTGGTATGGATGAGTCGCTGAAGGAAAAGCGGTGAACGGGAGTCGCGAAAGGAAAAGCTGCGGAGGATGGAAGGGACAATGGGGTGGCAGGGGGCGCGGGCGTCCTTTTTGTCCCTTTTCCCGCCCGCAAAAACAAAGCCCGCTGGTCCGAAGACCAGCGGGCTTTTCTGCGTGCAAAAGGTGGCTGCTACAGCCTAGGTCATGTTCCAGAGGAACATTTCCCACATGTCTTTCCAGCTCTTGCCGATTTCGGCGACGACGGAGGGCTCGAATCCGCAGTGCATCATGCACTGGGCGCAACGCGAGTCTTTGCCGACTCCGTACTTCTCCCACTCGGTCTTCTCCATCATCTCCTTGAAGGTCGGATAATGGGCGTCGGTGATCAGGTAGCAGGGGGCCTTCCAACCACGGGTGTTGCGGGTCGGGTTGCCCCACGGGGTGCACTCGAGCTGCTTCTCGCCCTTCAGGAACCTCAGGTACATGGGGGTCGAGTAGAAGCAGAAACGCTTGCTCATCTCGTAGACCTGCTCGAACTTCTTCTGGATCTCGCGACGCTCGAGGAAGAGCTTCTCGCCGACGGCCTCGTAACCGAAACCGGGCGCCACCAGGAAACCATCCACACCCAGATCACGCAGGTGCGAGAAGAGCATCTCGATCTCGACCAGGTCGGTCTCCTTGAAGATGGTGGTGTTGGTGCAGATCCTGAAACCGAGACGCTTTGCCTTCTTGATGGCCTCGATGGCGATCTTGAAGGTTCCCTTGCGCTCGAGAATCCGGTCGTGGGTCTCCTCCATGCCGTCCATGTGAATGTTGAGGATGAAGTTGGGATGCGGCTTCATGTGGTCGAGCGCTTTCTCAAGCAGCAGGGCGTTGGTGCACAGGTAGATGTGCTTGCCGCGCTCCAGGACTGCATCGATCAGCTCATAGATGTGCGGATAGAGAAACGGCTCGCCACCGGTGATGGTGACGACCGGTGCCGGACACTCGTCGACGGAGTCGAGGCACTGCTGCAGGGTCAGCATGTCCTGGATGGTGTCGGCATACTCCCGGATCCTGCCGCACCCCGAACAGGCGAGGTTGCACAGGTGGGTAGGCTCCAGCATAAGCACCAGCGGGTACTTCTCCACCTTGTTCAGCTTGTTTGAGACGATGTACTTGGTCAAATCGTAGTTGAGTCGCATGGGAAAACGCATGTTAAGATCCATCCCCTTGAGTTACTGCAGAAATTTGCTCGGCATTGTGACACAGAAAAACGGGACAAGTCAAAGGGTACGGCCCCTCCCTTTGCCTGTCCCGTGGTGGTTGTTGCTAAACTCCTCGGCTACTTCACCCGCGAAAGCTGCGGCTGGGCAACCTTGCCGGCGCTCAAAAACGCCTCGCAGGTGGCGGCGATTCCGGCGCCGTCAAGCCCGAGATCGGCGCGCAGCTGCGCCTGGCTCCCCTGCTCGATGAACGCATCGGGGATGCCGATCCGCTTCACACGCACTTCGGTGAGCCCCTCGTCGGAGAGGAGCTCGAGCACCGCGGAGCCGAAGCCGCCCATCAGGGCGTTTTCCTCGACGGTGACCAGGACGCCGGTCTTGGCCGCCTCGGCGAGGATCAACTCGCGGTCCAGGGGCTTGACGAAGCGGGCGTTGACCACCGATGCCGAGATGCCGCGCTCGCGCAGCAGGTCGGCGGCCTCGAGGGCCGGGTAGACGGTGGAACCGAGCGCCACGATGGAGACGTCGCTGCCGTTTTCCAAAAGTTCGCCCTTGCCGATCTCGATCGCCTTCAGCTCCTGATCGAGGGTCACGCCGTAGCCGGCGCCGCGCGGGTAGCGCAGGGCGATGGGGCGGTCGTGGTAAACCGCGGTCTTCACCATGTGCTGCAGCTCGTTCTCGTCCTTGGGTGCCATCACGGTCAGCTCGGGAAGATGGCGCAGGTACGAGATGTCGAAGGCGCCGTGGTGCGTCGGGCCGTCGTCACCCACGAGGCCGGCACGGTCGAGCGCCAGGACAACCGGCAGCTTCTGCAGGCAGATGTCGTGAAACACCTGGTCGTAGGCGCGCTGGGTGAAGGTGGAGTAGATGGCGGCCACGGGACGGAACCCCTCGGCGGCCAGGCCGGCTGCGAAGGTGAGGCCATGCTGCTCGGCAATCCCCACGTCGAAGAACCGCTCCGGGAAACGCTTGGCGAACGGGGTGAGGCCGGTACCGTCGGGCATCGCCGCGGTGATCGCCACGACCTTGGGATCTTCCGCCCCCAGTTTCACCAGGGTGTCGCCGAAAACGGCGGTGTAGGACGGCGGTGCCGGCTTGGACGGTGCGCCCGCGGGCTTCACCGGTGCGATCCCGTGGAACTTGTCCGGTGTCAGCTCGGCCGGTTCGTACCCTTTCCCCTTCTTGGTCATCACGTGCAAGAGGATCGGCCCCTCCATGTTCTTCACGTTCTCCAGAACGCTCAGCAGGTTGGGGATGTCGTGCCCCGGGATGGGACCGACGTACTCGAAGCCCAGGGCCTCGAACAGGGTGCCGGGGGTGAGGAACCCCTTGAGGGAGTTCTCGGCCTTTTTCGCGAAGCTCAGGATGTTGCTGCCGATGGCCGGGATGCCCGCCAGGACCCCTTCCATCTCCTTTTTCAGGCTGCGGTAGTAGCCGCCGGTCATCTTGCGGGAGATGAAGGAGGAGAGGGCGCCCACGTTCTTCGAGATGGACATCTCGTTGTCGTTCAGGACGACGATCAGGTTCTTTCTCAGGTGCCCCGCCTGGTTCAGCGCCTCGAAGGCCATGCCGCCGGTGAGCGAGCCGTCCCCGATCACCGCGATGGCGCGGGCGGAGTCCTTGGCGAGGCTGTGCGCCACGGCCATGCCGAGGCCGGCCGAGATGGAGGTGGAGGAGTGGCCGGCGCCGAAGGCGTCGTGCTGGCTTTCCGAGCGTTTCGGGAAGCCGCTGATCCCTTTGTAGCAGCGCTGCGTGTGGAACTTGTCACGCCGCCCGGTGAGGATCTTGTGGGTGTAGGCCTGGTGGCCGACGTCCCAGATGATCTTGTCCTTGGGGGAATCAAAGCAGTAGTGCAGCGCGATGGTCAGCTCGACGCACCCCAGGTTGGAGGCGAGGTGCCCGCCGGTCTTGGTGACGGTCTCCAGCAAAAAGGCGCGGACCTCGTCGGCCAGTGTGGAGAGCTCCTCTTCGGTCAGCTTCTTCAGGTCGCCTGGTTGGTTGATTTTGCTGAGATATTTGTACATGGATCTCCTTTCGAGAACCCCGCAACACCGGGAAGCAGTTCTAGGTTCTACGTTACAGGTCTACGTAAAAAACTAAAACCGCTCTTGGTGTTGTTTCCGCCCGGCATGCGTTCTACACCATTGTAGAGGGCAGCCGGGACGTACTACCAAAACTGACTTTAGGTTGAAAACCGAAGACGAAGGATGCTTCGGTTGGGTAGTCGAGAGACAGTGTGCCCCATCCCCACCCCGCCCCTCCCCTTGCAGGGGAGGGGGAGCTTTTGCGAGCGGAGATTGGCGTTAACAAAAAACAGGTTCTACATGCCACTTATTATGTTCCAGGTTAAGACTGAACCTGATTGTGCGGATCTTCCGCCGCTGCGTCCCTCCCCCTTCAAGGGGAGGGGGAGCTTTTGAGAACGGAGATTGGCGCCAATGGAAACACAGGTGCTACGTCGCCTCGCTGTTGGCTTACTTCGCGTAGCCGTGGCTGCGAAACCAGGCTACGGCGCGCTCCAGCGACTCCTTTACCGGGCGCTGGGGGAGCCCCAGGTCGCGCACGGCCTTTGCGGAATCAAAGAACATGAACTTGGCCGCCATCTGCACCCCGGCAAGCGGAATGAGCGGCTCCTTGCCGGTTAACGCCGAGATCCCCTGGTTCAGATACGCCGCCCAGAGGATGGGGCGGTAGGGGAGCTTGACCCTGGGCGCCTTGAGCCCGGTCACCTCGGAGAGGAGCTGGAAAATCTCGGCAAGGGTCAGGTTCTGGTTCCCCAGGATGTACTTCTCGCCGACTTTCCCTTTTTGCGCCGCCAGGATATGACCGCGGGCGCAGTCCTCGACATCGAGGATGTTCAGGCCGCTATCAAGATAGGCGGGCATCTTGCGGTTTAAAAAGTCGACGATGATCTTTCCGGTCGGCGTCGGCTTGATGTCCCGGGGACCCACGGGGGTCGAGGGGTTCACGATCACCAGGGGAAGCCCCTTGGACAGGAACTCCTCGGCGGCACGCTCGGCCAGAAATTTGCTCTTCTTGTAGTCCCCCACCATGTCGGCGAAGCTGACGGGGGTGGTCTCGTCGCCGGGACGGCCGTCACCGGGATTTCCCAGGGTGCCGACGCTGCTCGTGTAGACCACCTTCTCCACCCCGGCATCGAGTGCCGCACCGAGGATGTTGCGGGTCCCCCCCACGTTCGCCTCGTACATCGAGGCGGGGTTCCTGGTCCAGAGCCGGTAGTCGGCGGCGGCGTGGAACAGGGTCTGGCAGCCGGCCAGGCCGCGACCCAGGGCGCCCCGGTCGCTTAAGTCCCCTTCCCATAGCTCGACGTCGAGCCCTTCCAGGTTGCGGCGGTCCGAACCCGGCCGGGCCAACACGCGCACCTCGCAGCCGTCCTTTAAAAGCTCGCGGGCGATGCTCGCCCCCAGAAAACCGGTGGCGCCGGTAACAAAAGCCTTCATCCCCGTTCCCGCGTCAGTTCGCAACGCCGGTCTGCGCGCGGTAGGTCCCCAGGGCCATGAGCGGGAAGCAGTTGCGGTAGATGTGGTACTTGATCATGAAGTACTTCGGGAAACCGGTGCCGGTGTACTGGGTCTCGTCCCAGGTGCCGTCCAGTTTCTGGGTGCTGAGCAGGTACTGAATGCCGCGCGCCACGGTGGACGAATTGGCTTCGCCGGCAGCCATCAGGGCCAAAAGGGCCCAACCGGTCTGCGACGGGGTGCTCTCGCCCATCCCCATGAGGGTGCGGTCGTGGTAGGACTCGCAGGTCTCGCCCCAGCCGCCGTCGATGTTCTGGCGCGACTTGATCCAGTTCACCGCCTTCTTGATGTAGGGCTGCTCCAGGTCCTCGCCGATGGCGGAGAGGCCGCACAGAACGCTCCAGGTACCGTAGAGGTAGTTGACCCCCCAGCGTCCCCACCAGGGACCCTCGGGCTCCTGGTTCTTCTTCAGGAACTCGATGGCGCGGGTGGCCGCCGGGAATTCGAGCGGGTAGCCGAAGGTCCCCATCAGTTCGAGCATGCGCCCGGTGAGGTCGGCGGTCGGCGGATCGATGTTCGCCTCGAGGTCGGCAAAGGGGATCTTGTTCAACAGGTACTTGGTGTTGTCCTTGTCGAAGGCGCCCCAGCCGCCGTTTTTGCTCTGCATCCCCAGGCACCAGTCGATGCCGCGCTTGATGGCGCCGTTCATCGACTTTCTGTCTTTGACCTGGATCCCCTTGAGCGCGATCATCACGAACCCGGAGTCGTCCACGTCGGGGTACCAGTCGTTTAAAAACTCGAAGGCCCAGCCGCCGGGCTCCAGGTTCGGCGCCTTGATCTTCCAGTCGCCGGGCTTGCGCACTTCCTTGTCCAGGAGCCACTGGGCGCCTTTCACGAGGGCCGGGTGGTCGGCAGGAACGCCGGAGTCGACCAGCGCCTTCAACGCCAGCGCGGTATCCCAGACCGGCGAGATGCAGGACTGCAGCACCAACTCGTCCTCGGTCTCGATGCAGAAGTTGGCGAGTGCCTCCATCCCTTTCACCATGACCGGGTGGTCGTTCGCGTAGCCACGGACGTTGAGCGCCAGGATGGCGTTCAGCATGGCGGGCTGGATGCCGCCCCAGTCACCGGTGTGCTCCTGGTGCTCGAGGACCCACTGTTCCGCGGCGGCCAGCGCCTTGTTCTTGAAGGGACGGATAGGGCTCGACTCGTACACCTTGAGCATGTGGTCCACGCCGATGAAGAAGTTCTTCCAGGTGAGGATGCCGTCTTCCTTGGTGAAGGTGTGGTCGATGGGGCGCGGCGGCCGCAAGTAGAGTTCCTGGATCCGGGAGGCCGGCGGGAGCTTCTTCACCGGGCGCTTTTCCATGACGATGGAGAGCGGGATGATGGTGGCGCGGGCCCAGCTGGAGAACTCGTACATGTTCAGGTAGGCCCAGTTGGGGAGCAGGGTGAGCTCCACCGGCATGGAGGGCACGCCGAACCAGGCGAACTCGCCGAAGAGCGCCAGGAAGATCTTGGTGAATACGCGGGTCTTGATGATGCCGCCCTGCTCGAGGATGAAGGCGCGCGCCTTCTCCATGGCCGGGTGCTCCGCCGGGTAACCGGCGAGTTTCAGGGCGAAATAGGCCTCGACGGTGGTGGAGATGTCACCGGGGCCGCCGAAGTAGATGGTCCAGGAACCGTCCTCGGTCTGCTTGGAGAGGAGGTAGTTTGCCATCTTGCGCTGCTTTTCGTGATCCACCATTCCCAGGAAGTGGAACAGCATCACGTACTCGGCAGTAATAGTGACGTTCGATTCTAGCTCAGCCCACCAGTACCCCTTGGGGAGCTGCTCTCTGAAGAAGAAGTCGCGGCTCGCCTCAATGGCAACGTCGAGGGGGCTTTTGGATTTTCCCTGTTTGCTCTTCCAGATGGACGCCGGCAGGTGATGCACTTTGCCACCCTGCTGCTGGCTGGCCGGCTGCTCCGTTTCGGCAGTGTTACCGTTAAATGAAGTCAGTGCGTGCGATATGGGGTACTTATAGGGGGAGGTCACCACAAACTCCTTTGATCATTGCAGATTAGCTGAGTGTAACCATTATGCTGTTTGTTACAAGCTGTGAGACATACCATATTTTAAGAGAAAGGTACACCCCTTTTTGTCGATAATTCGGAATTTTGCTAATTAAAATCAAGGTTTGCTGCACTTTCCTTGATTTCTCGGGACCCGGTGTGATAGGTTCGCCTGACAAAAATGAAACCGACCATGAGACCTCCTATGAATACGACTCCGCAAAAGCGCGGCCTTTTGTTTTCGCTCGCCTCCGGCCACCCCTGGCTCGTCCTCGTCATCGCCCTGATCCTCTCCGGGCTTTCCCTTTGGTTCACCGCCGAGCGCATGGAGTTTCTCACCGGGCGCGACGACCTGATGCCCAAGAACACCCAGTTCAACCGCGATTTCAAGACCTGGCGCGCCGAGTTCGGCGACATGGAAGACATCGTGGTGGTCATCGAGAGTCAGGACGCCGAGCGCGCCGGTGCCTTCGGGAGCCGGCTCTACCAGGAACTGGCCCAGGACAAGAAGGTCTTCGCCGACGTCTTCTACCCGTTTGCGCTCCCCTTCTTCCAGAAAAACGGCCTCATGTTCATGTCGCTCGACGAACTGAAGGAGCTGCACCGTAACCTGAGTCTCGCCGCACCGGTACTGAAGGAGCTCTCCGCCGAACCCAAGGTCTCCACCCTGTTCACCCATCTCACCAAGCGGATGGACGGCTACGTGGCCGGGAAACAGGACGAGTTGCCGGGGCTGGTGTTCATGCTGGACAAGCTGGGTGCCGGTTTCACGACGTTCGGCGGCGGCAAGGGGGCGCCCCCCTCGCTGGAAAGCGTGTTCATGAACTCCAATTCTTCCTTCGCCAAGGCGGGGCAGCAGCAGATCCTCACCGTGCTGCCGGTCAGAAACAGTACCGGTTTCGTACCGGCGGTCGCGGCGATCGCCAAGGTGCGCGCCGAGATCACCAAGCTGAAAGCGCTCCCCGAGTTCAAGGGGGTGAAGGCGGGACTCACCGGTTCGCCGGTTCTGGAAAACGAGGAGATGGCAACCAGCCAGAAGGACATCTCGCTCGCGACGGCCGTCTCGCTGGCGCTCACCGTGGTGCTGCTGCTGTTGGCCTTCAGGGGTGTCCTCAACGTGATCGCGGCCATGGTGTCCCTGCTCGTGGCGATCTCGCTCTCGTTCGGTTTTGCGACCTTGGCGGTCGGCCACCTGAACATCCTCTCCATGGTCTTCGCCATCATGCTGATCGGCATCGGCATCGAGTACGGAATCCAGGTGGTCTTGCGCTACCAGGAGGAACTGCGCCTGGGAGCCCCCGAGCTGGAGGCGATCGGCACCGGCGTGAACCGCAACGTCTGGGCGATCGTCATGGCGGCGGCCACCGTTGCCGCGGCGTTTCTCACCTTCGTCTTCACCGATTTCCGCGGCATTGCGGAACTGGGGATCATCGCCGCGGGGGGCGTCGCCATCTGCGTCGCGATCACCTTCACCGTGCTCCCCGCCATGCTGGTCCTCCTGGCGCGCTTCCGGAAGCCGAAGCAGCTAAAGCCGCTCAAACCGGCCGACGGCGGGATCTTGAACCCGATCTTCGGGCACCCGAAGGCGGTCATCGTGCTCACCGCGCTTGGCTGCCTGGCCTCACTCTATCCCCTTTCGCACATCGCCTTCGATTACAACCTGATGAACCTGCAGGCGAAGGGGCTCGAGTCGGTCACCTACGCCTACAAGCTCATGCGCAGCAAGGAAAACGCGGGCTACTTCGCGGCGGTCACGGCCAACACCCGCGAGGAGGTGGCGGCGAAGACCAAGGCGCTGGAGGCCCTTCCCGCGGTGGATCACGTGGTGAGCATCGACAGCTTCGTGCCGGACCACCAGAAAGAGAAGCTCGCCGAGCTGGCGGCGATCCGGCAGGAACTCTCCGGCATCAACCCGGGAAAATACGAGGAAGAACTCTCGCTCATGGAGCTTCCCACCGTGTTCGAGAACTTCCGCAACTCGACCCTGAAGTTGAAGGAGAAGCTCGAGGCGGAAAAGCGTCCCGAGGCGAAGCCGGTGGGGAACTTCCTCGCCATCCTGGACAAGTTCTTCGCGGGGCTCGAGAAGGAGAAGGACAAAAACGCGGTGGGGATGCTCTCCGACTTCCAGGGGGGGATGTTCCGCGACCTCCCGGACAAGATCGGGCTCTTGAAGGAGAGCCTGAACGCCTCCCCGATCTCCGACGCCGACATCCCGCCCGAGCTGCGGGCGCGCTTCGTGGGGAAGACCGGGAAGTTCATGCTGCAGGTGGCGCCCAAGGGCGAGATCTTCGACCTGAAGCCGCTGAAAAACTACCTGGACCAGGTGCGCAGCGTGGACCCGCATGCGACCGGCGAGCCCGTCATGGTCTACGAGTCGATGACCATCATGCGCGACGCCTACCGGATGGCCTTCATCTACGCCTTTGCGGCGATCGTCGGGATCCTCCTGGTCACCTTCCGCAGCATCAAGTTCACCCTGATCGGGCTGGTGCCGCTGGTGGTGGGTGTACTCTTCATGGTTTCCGGGATGTACCTCTTCGGGATCAGCTTCAACTCGGCGAACATCATCGTGATGCCGCTGGTTTTGGGGATCGCGGTCGATTCGGGGATCTACATCATCAACCGCTTCCGCCGCGAGGAGGGGAGTGCCGCCTCGGTGGTGATGAGCAGTACCGGTGTGGGCGTACTTTTGAACACCCTCACCATCATGGCGAGTTTCGGCGCGCTCATGGTGGCGCACCACCAGGGGGTCTTCAGCATCGGCGCGGTGATGTCGCTCGGGATGGTCGCCTGCCAGATCGCCTTCATGGTGACCTTGCCGGCGGTCCTCACCCTGGCCGGAAAGAAGTAGCATGGGAAGGCCCGAGAGCCTGCGCGGCGCCGTGCCGCTGGCGCATTTCTACCTGCGGGAGCGGGTGCGCGAGGGTGACCGGGTGCTGGACGCCACCTGCGGCAACGGCCAGGACACGCTTTTCCTGGCGGAGCTGGTAGGGGAGGGGGGCGAGGTCTGGGCCTTGGACGTGCAGCCGCGGGCGATTGCGGCGACCGCTGAGTTGCTTGAGCGCCACGGGCTGTCCGGGCGGGTCCGGTTGGTTGAGACCGGGCACGAGCGCCTGGGTGAGCTGGTTTGCGGGGAGCTTGCCGCGGCGGTGTTCAACCTGGGGTATCTTCCCGGTGGGGATGCGGCGCTGGTCACCGTTGCCGAGAAGAGCGTGGCGGCACTGGAGCAGGCGGCCGGGCTCCTGAAGCCGGGCGGCATTCTGACCGTGGCGCTCTATACCGGGCATGAAGGTGGTCCCGAAGAGGCGGGTGCGGTGGAATCCTGGGCGGCGGGTTTGTCGCCGAGAGAGTTCAACGTCTGGACCTGCCGCCAACTGAACCGCCCCCCGGTAGCACCGTATCTGGTTTTCGTGGAAAAGGTGCGCTGATTGCAGTCTGTACAAAGGATCCGATGTTCAAGCATATTCTGCCATTTCTCATAACCGCACCGGCGCTGGCGTATTCGGCTATCACGCTTTTTTGCGGGCGCAGTTTCTTCACCGAGCGCACGAAGCTTCCCGACTTCACCCCGCCGGTCAGTATCCTCAAACCGGTGAAGGGGATGGACGGGGAGAGCTTCGAAAACTTCGCCTCGTTCTGCCGACAGGACTACCCAAACTACCAGATCGTCTTCGCGGTCGCCTCGGATAGCGACCCGGTAATCCCGGTGCTCAAGCGGGTCCAGGAGACTTTCCCGGAGCGCGACATCGAGCTGGTCATCGATCCCCGCGTTCACGGAGCGAACTACAAGGTCTGTAACCTGATGCACGCTCATACCCGGGCGAAACACCCGTTCCTCATCGTCTGCGACAGCGACATCCGGGTCACACCGAGTTACCTGCGCGAGGTGCTGGCTCCCTTTGCCGATCCCGGGGTCGGGCTGGTCACCTCGCTCTACCGCACCTCGGGCGCGCGCGGCGTCGGCTGCGCCATCGAGGCGCTCGGCTTTTCCTGCGAGATGGTCCCGAACGTAATGGCGGCGCTCAAGCTGGAGGGGCTCAGCTTCGCGCTGGGGGCGTCGATGGCGGTGCGCCGCGAGGCACTGGAGAAGATCGGCGGCTTCGAGGCGCTGGTCGACTACCTTGCCGACGACTACCAGCTGGGCAACATGACGTTCCGTGCCGGCTACCGTCTGGAGCTTACCCGCTACTGTGTCGAGAGCATCATGAAGGGGAGCGAGAGTGTCAAGGAGGTGCTGGTGCGCCAGCTGCGCTGGGGACGCACCATGCGGGTCTCGCGCCCCGGCGGCTACCTCGCCTCGGGAATAACCCTCCCCTTTCCGGGAGCGCTCCTGGCACTCGTGGTTTCCGGCTGCTCGGCGGCGGGGTGGGGGGCTGCGGCGCTCCTCTACCTGGTGCGCTCGGCGGTCTGCCTCACCTACAGTCGGGGCTTTCTGAAGGATCTCCTTTTGCCGCGCTGGCTGTGGCTTTTGCCGCTGCGCGACGCGCTCTCTTTCGGGGTCTGGTTCCTGTCGCTCTTCGGGAGCCGGGTTATCTGGCGCGGGCACCTCTTCCAGCTTTCCAAGGGGGGGAAGATCGTGGAGGTGGAGTCGTAGGGAAGGGCGGATCTTGAGGCAGGGGAAGGCAAATCCCCCCTGTCCCCCCTTCGCAAAGGGGGGACGTGAGGTCAATTGCGGTGCTTCGTGGTATACGCATCTCGAGGGAGGCGGATCAGGTTAAACCTAGTAGCAATACACAGAAAGGGGACGGGCACCTTTGGGAGGTCTGTCCCCTTTTTTATTTCTCTGCAGGATCTATTTGCGGAACAGCCAGAGGATGAAGGAGAGGACTACGGAGACGATGATGCTGGTGGCGAGTGGGAAGTAGAAGGTGAAGTTCTCCCGCTTGATGTAGATGTCGCCGGGCAACCGGCCAAGCCAGGGGAGCTTTCCGGCGAAATTGAACAGGACGCCAACGGCGGCGATCACCAGCCCTATGACTATGAGGGACTTCCCCAGGGAGGGCATCTAAGGGTACCTCGCCAAAAGGCGCAAAAAAAAGAGCAAAAACTACTGATCGCCGCAAAGACGCAAAGGACGCTAAGAAGGCAACTTCTTTTCTCTTGCCGGCCTCTGGCGTTAACGTGTGAGGCCGAACCAGTTGTGCGGTTGTCGTTCCAGGTGTTCCTTTGCGTTTTTTGCGTCTTTGCGGTGAAATGTTTTTGCCGTTTGTCGTTGACCGGGCGCTTCGCTACGATCCCTTTTTCTTCTTGGCGTAGCGGTCCTTCTCGCTGTAGATGCAACCGCAGTACTTCTGACGGTAGAGACCCATATCCTTGGAGAGGTCGATCCCTTCCTGCCAGCCGCGCCGGAAATCGTCGTGGTAGAACTTCACGCCGTAGCGCTCACCCAATTCCTCACCGTAGGCCCGGATCAGCTCCTGGTTCTGATACCTGCTGTAGAGTAGCGTTGAGGAAAAGTGCGGGAAGCCGAGTTCCGCAGCACTCTTCGCGGTCTCCTCGAGCCGGGAGCGGTAGCAGTAACCGCAGCGCGCCGCCGGCTGACCCGCCACGTTTTCCAGGAACTCCTCGAGCCGATACTCGTCACGGTAGATCACCTTGAGCTCCACCATCTCGGCATAGCTCTTCACCGCGTCGCGGCGCAGCTTGTACTCGGTGTAGGGGTGGATGTTGTGGTTGAAGAAAAAACCGGTCACCTCGATCCCGCCGGAACGCAGTTCCTTCACCGGGTAAACGGCGCACGGCCCACAACAGATGTGCAAGAGTAGTTTCATGGACGGTTCTCTGGTGGTTGAAAAAGGGAGCCCCGCGCCAGGGCGGGCGGGGCTCTGTGGTCGGATTACTCGAAGACGTGCCGAGTGTACCAGGTTTTGCGGTTTGCCGCCAGCCTAGGGGCGCTCGGGGGTGTTCCAGGCGCCGCACTTGGCAGCCGCTATTGCCGGGTCGGCGTCGGTGGCGCTACGGCTCCACCCCACCAGGTAGAGCATCGCCTCGCTGGTGCCGCTCGCGATGGTGCTGATGACGTACTTGCTGATGCCGTTGGTGGTGGAGTCGAACACGCTGTCGTAGGCCTTGGCTCCCTTGGTGAATTTTCCGTAGACCGGGTTGGTCAGCGCGCTCCCCGCACCGCTCACGGTCTGGGCGGTGTCGCCGGAGGAGCGGTTCATGATGCCGTCGTCGATGAAGTCGATGGAGTCGTAGAGCAGGCGCCGCGAGTAGCTGCGGGCGTGGGCGAAGGCTGCCGGATCCTTGCTCAACAGCTGGATGTTGAAGCAGGCACCCATCAGTTTCTTGCCGTTACGGGTGCCGGCGATGGTCCAGTCCTTCACGGCGCTGGTCGAGCTGTGTGCCTGCCCCCCGACGAAGAAGTACGGGTAGAGGGCCGGGTCGTACTCGATGTTGTAGTTTGTTTTCAGCAGGTAGACGGCCAGGGCCAGGGTCGAGTCGAAGGCCTCGGCCTGCGGCTCGAGGAACACGCTCCGGAAGTTCGCCGCGCTAAGGGGGACGGTGTTCTCGGACGGGTGGCAGTTGGTGCAGAGCTGGTTGTAGGCATTGTCGTCGATCTTCAGGCTGTGGCCGTTTGCCGCACGAACCGTGACACCGCTGACGTTGAGGTGGCAGGTGACGCAGGGGCCGTTACTGTCCGCGACACCCGGCACGAAGAAGGACGGTTTGTGGGAGTCGTTGTTGATCCGGGTGGTGCCGAGGTTACGGTGGGTGCTCGTGGTGCCGCCGACCATCCCGCCCGGCGTCGAGACGCTGTCCGGGGAGAGCGACTTGCCGTAGGTCGAGGAACCGATCACCGCGCTGGCGGAAGTGAAGCCGGTGAAGCCCCCCTGCATGTACATGAGCCCTGCCGCAGCGAGGTAGTGCGGGTTCACGAAGCCGGCATTGCTGAAATCGGCGATCGCGTCGAGCGAATGGCCGCTCTCGCGCCCGGAGTGACAGGGGATGCAGAGGTTGGTCTCGCCGACGTTGGGGAACCCGGCCAAGGCGCTGCCGTCATACCCCTTGTACGGGGCGGTGAAGGCGGGCACCTTGCGGGTGCTGTTCTTGAAGTCGTAGCTTGCGTGACAGGCGTCGCAGGCCAGAAGCTGGCGCGAGCCGTCGCCGGTACCCGCGGCGGTCGTGGGGACGGTGAAGTTGCTGGTCACAAAGGCTACGTAGCCGGTGGAGGTGTGGCAGCGGCTGCAGAGGGCCCGGCTGGCGATGGTGAAATCGTAGTTGGTCCAGGCGACGCCCCGGGGGTTGCCGTGCTGGGAAGCTGCCCAGGCCTGGTGCTGCGGGGTGACGGTGTTCAGGTGCGGGTTGTGGCAGGCCCGGCAGTTGCCCGCGTAGCGCCCGTTCACAAACGAGGCCCGCACCGCCTGTCCCTTCACGGTGGCGCTCGAGTAGCCGAAATGCTGGGGCGCTTTCACCATCATGATGTCGGTGGGGTGGGCCGTGCCGTGGCACTTGAGGCACTTTCCGGAACTGTCCGGATTCTTGGTGACCTCTCCGGTGCCGCCGCCGTGGCAGACGCTGCAGGAATCCTTGGGATGGTTGGAGGGGGGCTCGTGACAGTCGGCACACCCGGCGCCGTTGTTGAGGTTGTGGGCGGAGGCGCGCCACTCGTCGGCGATCAGGGCGCCGGTACCCGGCGAGACCGCTCCGCCGTGGCACTTGATGTCCATGCAGGTCGCAGAGGCGGCGGCCTTGCTCACGGTTTCCGCAGAACCGGAGTTGCCGCCAGCACCGCAACCGGCCAACAGGGCAAGGGAAATTGCACCAAAAACAAGACTCACAAGTCGCATGACACGGCCCTCCGGATATTTTGCGGCTCTTTATAGCATTTCCGTGAGAAAAAATGTAGAAAAAATGAGCGTTGATTCACTCCGTATACCAGATTCCTATCTCTCATTGTTTTGTTAAGTTGACTTCACATCGTCAATATTGTATTAAACCGTATCCGCTTTTGGATCTCTGTCATCATTGCCTGTGCCTCTGTCTTTGATAATGATTTGTTTATGAGCGTGACATAATGTTCTTTTGTGATTTCTGCGCTGCCAGGAGATCTTAATGTCCTCGAGGAAAAGCTCCGTCGTTCTCGCTTTGCCGCTGTTGGCCCTTACCCTCATTCAGTTCGTGGTTCCCGAAGGGGCTCACGCCATCCCGGCGTTCAGCCGGCAGTACAAAACCGAGTGCTCCACCTGCCACACCATCTACCCCGAATTGAACGAGTTTGGCGACGCCTTCCTGAAAAACGGCTACGTCTACCCGGGCAAACCTGGTGCGGCCGCGACACCGGCGGAGCAAAAAGAGGGGAAGGTCGAGGGGCTCTGGCTTTCCGGGCTTCCGGAGCTGTTGCCGGTCTCCTTCACCGGCACCCTGGATGTCGCCTATAACAACGACGCCTTCGACGGCAACAAGGTTGACCTCTCCACCCGCTCGCTCAGGCTGCAGGCCGGCGGGGCCTTCCGGGACGTCGCCGGGTTTTTCCTTACCTACAACCTCTACTCCCAGGGGGCCCAGACCAGCGCCTCCGCCAGCACCGGTCCGGCAAGTAACGCCAACACCCCTCCCAACAACAGCCCCGATATCTACGAGATGTACGCGATCTGGCGCCACGCCTTCGGCTCCCCGGTCAACTTCCGCATCGGCCGCATGGAGCCGAAACTCTCCTTGTGGAAAAAGAGCAACCGCGTTATCCTGACCCCCTCGTACGCCTCGACCGCCTACACGGTGGGTTCCTCCTTCTCGCAGGGTTCCACACCGTTCTCGCTGGACGCTCCCGAGGACGCCCTCGAGGTGAACGCGGTACTGGGGAACCGGGTCTTCGTGGCGGGCGGGGTGGTGGACCGCAACGGCCAGAAGAACAAGGACGGCTACGGCCACATCTCGGTGAAGCTGGGGGGTACCGACCTCCTGGGGCACGAGCCCGAACTCGACCTGGAAAACGACAGCGTCTGGGACTACCTCACGCTTACCCTGGGCGGCTTCGGCTACGCCGGGAGCAACGGCAAGTACAACGACCGTGGCATCGCGCAGTTCAAGAACGATTTCTACCGCGCCGGCGCCGAGGCAGACCTGCTCTACAAGCGCTTCCACCTCAAGGGGAGCGGCGCCTTCGGGCACGACGACAATCCCACCTTCAGCTCCAGCGCGCCCACGCCGATAGACTCGAAAGCCTACGCGGTCGAGGGAGAGTACATGTTCGGCGCTCCGGTGAACCTGATCACCCTGTTCCGCTACGAGTACCAGAAGGACCTAAACGGCAACACCCGCCGCTACATCCCGGCGCTGGCCTACGCACCGTTGCAGAACACCAAGGTGTCCCTGCAGTACACCTTCACCGACGGCCCCAGCGGCATTCAGCGCCTGACGCTCGCCTCGCTGGCCATCAGCTTCTAGGGCGCACCCCAGGCCCCGGGAAGAGTTTCCGACGACAACCGGACCGCTTCGGCGTTCCGGAGGTTATACACAACCAACAGCAGCACCCGCCTTATCAAGGAGGATTCACCCAGATGAAAAAGCTCCTGTTTACCCTGTTCCTGGTTTCCCTGTCGGCAACTGCGGCCCACGCCGGGCTGAAGGTCATCGGGAAAGGGGACAACATGCGCCTCGATCCTGCCAGCTTCCCGCCGCAGATGAAGGCGAACTACGAGATCGTGCGCGTGAAATGCGTGAAGTGCCACACCCTGGAGCGGACCATCGTCGCGGTGCAGACCGGCGTCGCCCCGATCTCCGGCCAGCCCTTCGACCGCAACGCCACCAAGGCCTACGGCGTGAAGATGCTGAGAAAGCCCGATTCCAACATGTCGAAGCCCGAGGTGAAGGCCTCCGTCGACCTGCTCAACTACCTGCTGTCTGAAGCGGAGCGCTGATTGTGATGAAGAACATCAAGCTGCGTACCCGACTTCTGGTCTCCTTCCTGATCATGGCGCTGTTGGTTGCCTTCACCGGCTTCTTCGGCGCGCTGAACATGAAGCGGGTGGGCGGCGAGATCCAAAGCATCCTGGAACAGCTCTCCAAGCAGCAGAAACTCGTGCTGCTCATGGGGGTGACCCAGAAGTACTGCCACGTAAGCCTCATGCAGGCCGCCCTGGTCCGCTCCGAACCGGACAAGATGGAAGAGTACGTGGAAGACTACCGGATGAAGCGCGACCTGCTGCTCTCCCAGGCCCAGACTATCCTGGACGGCAACAAGAAGCTCGGCGTGCGCCCCGCGGTGAAGGGGAGCGTCATCGAGAAGCGCACCCGGCAGTTCCTGGTGAGCTGGAACGAGTTCGAGAAGGTGGCCGACCAGCTGATCGCCCGCAAGGAGCAGCTGATGAAGGGGGTGCCGCCCAACTCGCTGGGGCAGGCCGCCAAAGACGCGCTGGCCGACGAGCAGCTGCACAAGATCGCCAACGACGCCATCACCGAGGCCAACGACAAGGCCAAGGCGGATCTCGACGACATCCTGGTCGAGGTGGGGAACCAGATGAACGCGGCCAACGCCCAGGTGACCCAGATCCAGCGTTCCGCCGGCATCACCTTCGTGGTGGTCATCCTGATCTCCATCGCGGTCGCCATCACCCTTGGCCTTCTCATCACCCGCAACATCGTAAGCCGCATCCGGGTCATGGCCCAGGCGGTGAACCGCGGCGCCGAAGGTGACCTGACCGCCACCATCGTGCTCGACACCGACGACGAGCTGGGGCAGCTGGCGCGCGACTTCAACGAGATGGTCAGCAAGCTCTCGGGGATGATCGGCAAGGTGTCGCGTTCCTCGAGCGAGTTGGCCGGTATCTCGGATACCATGGCCAAGGCCTCCCACTCGGTGGTGGGCTCCGCGAAGACCCAGGCCGACAGCGTCTCCAAGACCTCGGCCGCTATCGTGCAGATCAACACCTCGGTGAAGGGGGTGGCCCAGGGGGTCGACTCCCTCTCCGTCTCCGCCTCGGAAAGCTCCTCCTCGATCCTCGAGATGGCCTCGAGCGTGGAGGAGGTGGTGCAGAACATGGAAAACCTGGCCCTCTCGGTGGGCGAGGTGAGTTCCTCGATCGTCGAGATGGGAAGCTCCATCAAGCAGGTGGGTAACGGCGTGGTGAGCCTCATGGAAGTGGCCACGGCGACCGCCTCCTCGGTCATGGAGATGGACAGCTCCATCAAGCAGGTGGAAAGAAACGCCAACGAAACCGCCTCGATTTCCAAGGCGGTGCGCGTCGATGCCGAGACCGGCCGCGAGGCGGTAGAGGCGGTGATCGGCGGCATGCAGGAGATCAAACGCGCCTCCCGGATCACCTCCGAGGTGGTCACCACCCTCTCCGAGCGCGCCGGCGACATCGGCGAGATCCTCTCGGTCATCGACGAGGTGGCCGAGCAGACGAACCTCTTGGCACTGAACGCGGCCATCATCGCGGCCCAGGCCGGCGAGCACGGCAAGGGTTTCGCCGTGGTGGCCGACGAGATCAAGGAACTCTCCGAGCGCACCTCCAGCTCGACCCGCGAGATCTCCCAGGTGATCCGCGGCGTCCAGGAGGAGACCCGCCGCGCCGTGGACGCCATCAACCAGGCCGAGCGTTCCATCGCCGACGGCGAGTTGCTCTCCCAGAAGTCCGGCGAGGCGCTCACCAAGATCGTGATCGGGGTTACCGAGGCGACCGCCCAGGTGACCGAGATCGCCCGCACCACCGTGGAGCAGGCCAAGGGGAGCCAGATGATCCGCGAGGCGATGGAGCAGGTCTCCGAGATGGTGGCCCAGATCGCCAAAGCGACCCGCGAGCAGGGGCAGGGGAGCGAGCTCATCATGGCGGCGGTCGAGAACATGAAGGGGCTCACCTCGCAGGTGCTCTCCTCGACCCGCGAGCAGAACAAGGTGGGGAACCTGATCGCCCAGTCCACCGAGAGCATTACCGAGATGATCCGCCACATAAAGCGCGCCTGCGACGAGCAGAGCCGCGGCTCCGAGCAGATCGTCTCCTCGGTCGAGGACATCCAGTCGGCAACCGACGCGAACCTCGAGGCGACCCGGGTCATGGACGAGGCGGTCTACAAGCTGTTCCGCCAGACCGACATGCTGAAAAAAGAGATGGAAGCCTTCAAGATCTAGGGGCGGCTTCCGCCAATCTGCAGGAACCAGCGGGGGCGAATGATGTTCGCCCCTTGTTGTTTTTATCGGCCGGCTGTGCTACTAATCGTCACTTCGCAGCAGCATGAGCCGGCGTTAAAGGAGTGGAACCATGAGCAGGATCGAGACAAAGTTTGCCGAACTTAAAGGGCGCGGCGAGAAGGCGCTGGTCACCTTCGTCACCGCCGGTGACCCGGACCTCGCCACCACGGAAGAGGTGGTGCTGGAGCTGGAGCGCGCCGGCTGCGACCTGATCGAGTTAGGCGTCCCGTTCTCGGACCCGATGGCGGACGGCCCGACCATCCAGCTCTCCTCGGAGCGCGCGCTCGCCGCGGGGACCACGCTCCCGGCCATCCTCGAGATGGTGGCGCGCCTGAGGACCCGCACCCAGATCCCCATCGTGCTCATGGGGTACTTCAACCCGATCTTCGCCTACGGCGCCGAGCGCTTCGCGGCCGACGCGGCCAAGGCCGGCGTGGACGGCCTCCTGGTGGTGGACCTCCCCCCCGAGGAGGCTGCCGAACTGCAGGTGGCGACCGATCAATGCGGGCTCGACGTCATCTTCCTCTTGACCCCGACCTCGGACCCCTCGCGCGTGGAAACCGTCTCGCGACTGGGGCGCGGCTTCATCTACTACGTCTCGGTGGCCGGCGTGACCGGTGCCCGCAGCCAGGTGGCCGACAGCCTTGCGGAGCGGGTGGCGAGCGTGCGCAGCGAACTCGAGCTCCCCATGGTGGTCGGCTTCGGCATCTCCACCCCCGAGCAGGCGGCCCAGGTGGCGAGCGTGGCGGACGGGGTCGTGGTGGGGAGCGCGCTGGTGAAGTACTTCGAGCGCTTCCAGGGGGCGCAGCTTTTGAGCGAACTCTCCGGTTTCGTCGCCTCCCTCAAAAAAGGGGTGCTCGGGGCCTGATCGGGTAGCTCGCTGTAATCCCGTGACTTTACGTTGGGTTGCCTACCGTTTTGATTGACATCGCTGTGGTGATCTGTTAAGTATCTGCCGCAGTTTACACTAACGAACTATACGGGGGGAGGGCCCCCTGACGAGGTATGCTATGGCTTGGTTTAAGAGGGACAATCCGCCGATCGGGAAGGGGGCCAACCCCAAGGTAAAGGTGCCGGAAGGGCTCTGGTCGAAGTGCGTGAGCTGCAACGAGACCATCCTCACCAAGGACATCGAGAGCAACCTCAACGTCTGCCCCAAGTGCAACCACCACTACCGGATCTCGGCGAGAAAGCGCATCGAGCTCCTCCTGGACGCCGGGACCTTCACCGAGTTCGACGCCGGGCTGGTTTCGGTGGATTGCCTCGACTTCAAGGACACCAAGAGCTACCAAAGCCGCATCGACGCCGCGGTCGCCAAGGGGGGCTCCAAGGACGCCATAATCTGCGGCTCCGGCCAGATCGACGGGACTCCCGTCGAGATCAGCGTCTTCGACTTCTCCTTCATGGGGGGCTCCATGGGGAGCGTGGTCGGCGAGAAGATCACCCGTTCCATCGAGCGGGCGCTCGAGAAGCGCACCCCGGTGATCATCGTCTCCGCCTCGGGCGGCGCGCGCATGCAGGAGAGCATCCTGTCGCTCATGCAGATGGCCAAGACCTCCGCGGCGCTTGCCAAGCTTGCCGAGGAGGGGCTTCCCTTCGTCTCGATCCTTACCGACCCGACTACCGGCGGCGTCACCGCGAGCTTCGCGATGCTGGGTGACATCAACATGTCCGAGCCCAAGGCGCTCATCGGCTTTGCCGGTCCGCGCGTCATCGAGCAGACCATCCGCCAGAAACTCCCCGAGGGGTTCCAGCGCGCCGAGTACCTCCTGGATCACGGCATGGTGGACGTCATCGTGGAGCGCAGCAAGATGAAGGCGCAGCTCTCCAGCATCCTGAAGATGCTCTACCGCAACTAGCATCCAAGGATGTAACGACAGTAAACGGAAAGCCACCAGGCGCCCGTCCAGCAGCACGGCTGGAGGGCGCCTTTTCTTTTCAGGAGGGTTCGTCATGGTCTCCCTAAGCCAGCTCGCTCTATTTTCGGCGGCATCCCTGCTGCTCATCTTCACCCCCGGCCCGGACATCATCTACGTGATGACCCGCGGCATCGCGCAGGGGCGACGTGCGGCGCTTGCCGCGGCGGCGGGGTTCGCCCTGGGTAACTTCGCCCACACCTTCTTTGCCGTGGTGGGGCTCTCCGCCCTCATCAAATCCTCGGCTACCGCCTTTGCCTGCGTGAGATACGCCGGCGCGGCCTACCTCTTCTACATCGGCATCAAGCTTGTGCGCTCCGGTGCCGCCTTCGTCCCCGAGGGGAGCGCCGGGAGCCTCGCCTGCCGGATCATCTTCAGGCAGAGCATCCTCGCCAACATCATGAACCCCAAGGTGGCGCTCTTCTTCCTGGCCTTCTTCCCGCAGTTCATCGACTTCAACCGTGGACAGGCGGCGCTGCAGATGCTCATCCTGGGCACCAGCTTCGTCGTCCTCACCCTGTTCGGGTTCGGCGTGGTGGCCCTGTGCGCCGGGGAGATCGGCCGCTTTTTGAACCGCAGCGCCAGGGGAGGCGCACGGGTGGGGCAGCTGGCGGGGTGCGTCCTCATGGGGCTGGGGCTGAAGCTCGCCTGGCCGGAGCACTGGTAGGGGAGTAGGTTTTGCGGTGGGTCCCCTCTCCCCTTGCGGGAGAGGGTCAGGGGGAGGGGGAAAGGGGCACCTCAGCGCAGCTGGCAGCTTCACCCACCCCCTAGCCCCCTCCCGTCGAGGGAGGGGGGACTCGTAACGGGCGTCGACGCGACGCAGCTGGGTAATCGGTGGACTTTTGCCTGCGCTTTCCCTATAATCCCGGCCAGTCATGACCTACGCAGAAACCCTCACGCACATCTTCGCCCTGGGCCGCTTCGGCATCAAACCGGGGTTGGAACGCATCTCACTCCTGCTTGAGGCTCTGGGCAACCCGCAGCACGCCTTCGCGGCGCTCCACGTGGTGGGGACCAACGGCAAGGGTTCCACCGCATCCCAACTGAGCACCCTCGTGAGCGCGGGAGGGTACCGTGCCGGGCTCTTCACCTCCCCCCATCTCATCTCCTTCACCGAGCGTATCCGGGTCGATGGCGTGGAGATCGCCGAGGAGGACGTGGTGAGCCTTGCCGAACGGGTGCTGGCGGCGGCCCCTCCGGAAACCACCTTCTTCGAGATCGTGACCGCGCTGGCGGCCCTGCACTTTGCCGAGGCCGGCGTGGAACTCGCGGTATTCGAGGCGGGGATGGGGGGGCGGCTCGACGCCACCAACGCCTTCGACGGCCTCCTGACCATCGTCACCCCGATCTCCCTGGACCACACCGATTACCTCGGGCCGACCTGCGCCGAGATCGCCCGGGAAAAGGTGGGGATCTGCAAGCCGGGGCGCCCCATCGTCTGCGCGCAGCAGCCGCCCGAGGCGGCGCGGGTGATCGAGGCACAGGCGACCCTCCTGGGTGCCCCGCTCTACCGGCTGGGCGAACAGTTCGACGCCTCGTGGCAGGGGGAGACCCTGAGCTACCGCGGCCTCGGGACGAACCTGGACGGCCTGCGTCCCGGGCTCTTCGGCGCCTACCAGCAGGGGAACATCGCCTGCGCGCTCGCCGCGGTCGAGGTTTTGGCGCAGGCCGGTTTCCCGGTCGCGCCGGAGCTCTATCCCGCTGCGGTGGGCGAGGCTCGCTGGCCGGGGCGCCTGGAGCTCTTCGCCGGTCCGCCGCGGCTCATCCTGGACGGCGCGCACAACCCGGCGGGTGCCCGCGCCCTCGCCGAGGCGCTGGCGGGGATCGCGCATGAACGGCTCTTCCTGGTCATCGGGGTGATGGGGGACAAGGAACTCTCGGGGATCCTGGGACCCCTGGTGCCGCTCGCGGAGCGGGTCTTCACCGTGGCTCCCGACCTGGAACGGGCGCTTTCCGCCGAGGCGCTGGCCGCCTGCTGCGCCACGTTCGGGGTACCGGTCGAGTCGGCCGGCTCGGTCCGGCGCGGCATCGAGCTGGCACGGGGAGCCGCCGGGCCCGAGGACCTGGTCCTGGTCTGCGGCTCGCTCTTCACCGTCGGGGAGGCGCGCGGCATCCTGCTCTCCCGGGACTTCCAGCTGTTCAGGGGCTGAACCTCGCTTCCTGGCCGCGACTTTTTTTGAGTGCCGGTTGTTTTGCTGATACTCTTTGGTCTGCCGGTTCTGCCGGTGGCTGCTGCAGGTAATTATTTACGCGTCCCACGGAGCATCTTTGAAAGCTGCACGAGCCCTCGGGCTTCTCGCATACCTGGTGGCCGCCCCCCAACTGGCGCAGGCGGCCTTGGACACCGGGGTGAGCCTCGAGGCGGACACCCTGAAGATCGATGTCCCCACCGACAGCTACCAGGCGTCGGGGCGGGTGCGCATGGAGCGCGCCGGCGTTTCGCTCCTGGCCGACAGCGTCATCTACCACCGGCTGACCGGCGATGCCCTGGCCGAGGGGAATATCTTTCTGCAGAAGGCCTCCGATACCCTGAAGGGGGACCGGATCTCGCTCAACCTGAAGACAGAGACCGGGGAGCTCTTAAACGGCGAACTCTTCGTGAAGAGCTCCAACTTCCGGATGCGCGGTGAGCGCGTGCAGAAGACCGGCGAGGAGGACTACCGCGTCGAGCGCGGCAGTTTCACCACCTGCGACGGCGACCTCCCCAGCTGGCACTTCGAGGCCCGCGACCTGAAGGTCACCCTGGACGACTTCGCAACCGCCCGCGACGCGGTCTTCTACGTCGGCAAGGTCCCGGTGCTCTACACCCCCTACCTGCTCTTCCCGGTCAACAAGGAACGCCAGTCCGGCCTCCTGATCCCGCGCATCGGCCACTCCACCAAGAAGGGGTTCTACTACGTCCAGCCCTACTACTGGGCGCCTACTCCGAGCCAGGAAGTGACCTTCGACTTCGACGTCGAGAGCTCGCGCGGCGTCGGGGTCGGGTGGGATTACCGCTACCTGCGTCGCGGCGGCAGCGAGGGATCCCTGCAGGGGTTCGGCCTCTACGACACCGACGCCGAGCGTTTCCGCGGCGAGTTGAACCAGCGCCACCTGGAGCTGCTCACCCCGAGCATCACCCTCGTCTCGGACATCCACCTGATCACCGACCGCTCCTACTACCGCGATTTCAGCGAGGATACCGGCGACTACAACCGCCAGCTCCTGCAGTCCAACATCTCCTTCGACAAGCGCTGGGAGCGCTACGCCTTAAGCGGCGAGTTCCGCTACGTCGAGGACCTGGTCTCCGCCAACAACAACGCGACGCTGCAGAATCTCCCGGCGCTAAACTTCACCGCTGCGGGGAACCGGCTTGCCGGCCCGCTCTACTTCGCCATGGATTCCAGCCTGATCAACTTCCAGCGCATCGAGGGGATCACCGGGCAGCGGCTTACCCTGTCGCCGCGGCTCACGCTCTACCAGAAGCCGGCGCAGCTTTTCGACCTCTCCGTGTATGGTGGCTACCGGCAGCAGTTCTACAACCTCTACGGCGCCGATGCCCCGGGCGCGCTGCAGCAGGCGGGCCAGGCCGAGGCGGGCTCCACGCTCTCGCTCCCCCTGGCACGGGTCTACGACGGGCGTTACCGGCACCTGGTGATCCCGGGGCTCGAGTACAGCTACCTCCAGGAGCCGCACGGCCTGGGCTTCACCCCCTTCGACCGGCTGGACCAGATCCCCGGACACAGCTCGCTCGTCTGGTCGGTGAGTAACCTTCTGACCGAGAAGACCGTGAAGGAAGGGGGGGGGAGCGAGTACCGCGATATCCTCTACCTGAAACTCTCCCAGGGGTACTGGTTCACCGGGCAGCGTTTGAACCTGCTCAACCTGGACCAGGCCGACCTGGGACACCGCCTGAACGACCTGATGATCGAGGGGAAGTACCTGCCGACCCGCCAGCTTACCGTCTCGGGTGACGGCCGCTACAATGCCGTTGACAACGATATCTCCACTGCTAACCTCGCTGTTGAGCTGCGGGACGGGGAGGGGAGCAACCCCAGGCTGGCGGCCTTCGGCTACCGCTACTCGCGCAGCGAGCTGAGCTACCTGGAGGGGCGCTTCACGCTCCCGCTGACCAGCCAGGTTTCGGCGAGCGTGCTCGGTCGCTACTCCTTCGACAAGGGGGATTTCCTGGAGTCGCGCTACTCGCTCGAGTACAAGCGCCAGTGCTGGGGGATCGTCGGCACCTATACCAACCGCCCCGACAACAAGGCCTTTACCGTCAATTTCACCCTGTCGGGTGTGGGCGGACTGGTGCCGATCCGGGCCTTTTAGCGCCGGGATAACAAGTTGACAGTGCTGCGCTCCGCGGTGTATCAAAGATAGGCTCACCGCGGTTTTCCTACTACGGAGGTTCCATGTCTGTTACCTTTACTCCCGCCTCGGTGCTGGTCACCGGAGGGGCCGGGTTCATCGGTTCCAACTTCATCCACCACTTCCTGGCCGGCAACCCGGGCTGCCGGGTGGTGAACCTCGACATCCTCACCTACGCTGGAAACCTGAAGAACCTCACCGCGGTCCAGGACAACCCGGACTACCGGTTCGTACGGGGGGACATCTGCGACGCTCCGCTGGTCGCTACCCTGCTCGAGGAAGAACGCATCGACGCGGTGGTGCACTTCGCCGCCGAGTCGCACGTGGACCGCTCCATCACGGGCCCCGAGATCTTCGTGAGAACCAACGTCCTGGGGACCCAGACGCTCCTCGAGGCAAGCCGCAAGCACGCCGAAAAGCTCCCGGACTTCCGCTTCCTGCAGGTCTCCACGGACGAGGTCTACGGGAGCCTCGGTCCGGTGGGCTACTTCACCGAGGAGACCCCGCTGGCGCCCAACTCCCCCTACTCGGCATCGAAGGCCGGCGCCGACCTGTTGGTGCGCGCCTACTTCGAGACCTTCCGGCTTGCGACGCTCAATACCCGCTGCTCCAACAACTACGGGCCGTACCACTTCCCGGAGAAGCTCATCCCGCTCATGATCCACAACATCCTGCAGCGCCAGCCGCTGCCGGTCTACGGCGACGGCCTCAACGTGCGCGACTGGCTGCACGTCAAGGACCACTCCGCCGCCATCGAGCGGGTACTGAAGCACGGCACCCCGGGTGAGGTCTTCAACATCGGCGGCAACAACGAGTGGAAGAACATCGACATCGTGAAGCTGGTCTGCGACCTGATGGACGAGCGGCTGGGGCGCTTTCCCGGCGAGAGCCGTCAGCTGATCAAATTCGTGAAGGACCGCCCGGGGCACGACCGGCGCTACGCCATCGACGCCGCGAAGCTCAAGCGCGAGCTGGGGTGGGAACCGAGCTACACCTTCGAGCGCGGCATCGCCGAGACCATCGACTGGTACCTGGCCAACCAGGGATGGGTCGCCGAGGTCGCCTCCGGCGCCTACCGCGAGTACTACCAGGCCCAGTACGGTAACCGGTAGCAACAAGAGCAAAAGAGCGCTTTCCGTAGGCAGGCACGCGCGGTAAGTCCCCCTGTGCGAAGGGGGATTTAGGGGGATTTGACCGCCGCGGCAAACCTGGATTCGGTGGCAACATGGATAAAATCCCCCTGTCCCCCCTTCGCAAAGGGGGGGACCGTGATGTACCTGTCGTGCTTCGTGGCAAGCTGATATACGGTTGTTACGGATCCCGAAGGCTGGTTTGAGGGGAGAGGAAGGTCCACGTGGACAGGCAGTTGCGCAGCCGGTCCCCACTCTGTGGCAAAAAGAAAATTAGACGTTACATTTATTCGGGTGCGGCACGGCCTTGACCGGCACCGCCGGCCCCGGGGGGATACATGATACTGGTTGTTGGCAACAAGGGGATGCTCGGACAGGAACTGATGACCCTTTTGGGGAGCGCGGCACGCGGCGTGGACCTGGACGAGATCGACATCACCGACCTGGTCTCCGTGCAGCGGGTGCTCACGACCCTGAAACCCCGCGTGGTGGTGAACGCCGCCGCCTATACCGACGTGGACGGCTGCGAGGGCAACACGGAACTCGCCATGCAGGTAAACGGCGAGGGGGTGGCGCACCTGGCGATGATCTCGAAGGAGATCGACGCGAAGCTCGTGCAGGTCAGCACCGACTACGTCTTCGACGGCAGGAAGGGCTCCCCGTACCAGGAGGACGACGCCCCGGCTCCCTTGAGCATCTACGGGGAATCGAAATATGCCGGCGAGATGAACACCTGCTTCAACCCGAACCACCTGATCGTGCGCACCCAGTGGCTCTACGGGCACGCCGGCAAGAACTTCGTGGAGACCATGCTGAAGCTGGCCACCGAGCGCAGCGAACTTACCGTGGTGGACGACCAGGTCGGCTCTCCCACCTGGACCCGCGACCTCGCCCTGGCCATCAAGGCGCTCATCGACAAGGACTGCCGCGGCACCTACCACGCCGCCAACGCGGGCTTCACCTCCTGGAACGGCTTCGCCCTGGAGATCTTCCGGCTGGCCGGCCTCAAGGTCGAGGTGGCGCCGATGACCACCGAACAGCTGGGGCGCCCGGCTACCCGGCCGCTCTACTCCACGCTGGACTGCGGCAAGCTGGCAGCCGACACCGGCTTCACCCCGCAGCCCTGGCAGGACGCACTGAAGCGCTACCTCGAGCTGAGACAACCACACTAAGCGAACACCTGGGAGGAGACATGGAACGCGGAGAGCGTCCCTGGGGGACCTACACGGTACTCGATGAACATAACGGCTACAAGATCAAGCGCATCGAGGTGATGCCCGGCCAGCGCCTGTCGCTGCAGATGCACCACCACAGGAGCGAACACTGGATCGTGGTGTCCGGGACCGCCAAGGTGACCTGCGGCGAGCAGGTGAAGATCGTCAACGTGAACGAATCGACCTTCATCCCGATCGGCACCAACCACCGCCTGGAAAACCCCGGCGTGATCCCGCTGGTGATCATCGAGGTGCAAAGCGGCGAGTACCTGGGCGAGGACGATATCGTGCGTTTCCAGGACGACTACCACCGCGTCGAGATCGACGTCGACAAGATCGTCTAACCAAGAGGTACCAGGGTGCGGCTGACGCGCTCTGGGCGCCGGAACACCGCACGGACCGGGCGGATTTTCCGCGGATACCACTATCCGCCTGAATCCGCCTTTTCCATGCCACCCCCGGTACAGCTATCGATTCTGTGATCCCTGTTGCAGGAGGCACCATGTACATCGTCATTCTCGCCGGAGGATCCGGCACCAGGTTCTGGCCCCTTTCCCGGAAGAGCACCCCGAAGCAGCTCATGTCGGTGTTCGGCGGCAAGTCGATGCTGCAGCGTACCGTCGAGCGGGTCCTCCCGCTGAAGCCCAAACGGGTCATGGTGGTCACCAACGCCCTGCAGGCGGCCGAGACCCGGCGCCAGCTCGACTACATCGCCGGCGTACCGGTGGACGTGATCGAGGAACCGGTGGGAAGAAACACCGCCCCCGCCATCGGGCTTGCGGCCTCCATCATCGCGCGCTTCGATCCGGACGGCATCATGGCGGTACTTCCGGCCGACCACTACATCGTCGACGAGGAACGCTTCCGGGCCACCCTGGTGAAGGCGAAGGCGGTGGCGCAAGAGTGCGCGCTGGTGACCCTGGGGATCGCCCCCACCCGTCCCGAGACCGGTTACGGTTACATCGAGGCGACCGAGAACAGGGGGGAAGAGCCGGCCAAGGTGGCGCGCTTCGTGGAAAAACCCCCCCTGGAGCGGGCCCTGGAGTTCCTGGCGACCGGCCGCTTCTACTGGAACAGCGGCATGTTCGTCTGGGGCGCCTGCACCATCCTGGACCAGGTCGCCGCCCTCATGCCGGAACTCTCCCAGGCGCTTGCCAAGCTCACCTTCCACCAGGACCTCTGGGAGATCTCCGACCTGAAACCACAGATCACCGAGATCTATGCCGGCATCAAGGGGGAATCGATCGACTTCGGCGTGATGGAGAAGGCGACCAACGTGCAGGTGATCCCTGCTTCCTTCGGCTGGAGCGACGTGGGTTCCTGGAGCGCACTCCCCGAGGTGATGGAGGCGGACCAGGAGAACCACGTGGTCATCGAGGCTCCGGGATCGGTCTCCGTCAATTCCGAGGGGTGCCTGGCCTATGCCGGCGGAAAGCTGGTGGCGCTGGTCGGGGTCAAGGACCTCGTGGTGGTGGACACTCCGGATGCGCTCCTGGTCTGCGCCAAGGAGGCCGCCCAGGACGTGAAGAAGGTTGTCGAGGAACTGGAGCGGCGGGGGAAGACTGAGTACCTGTAACCCCAAAGTTTTCAACTGCCCAAAAAGAAAGACGGCCTCGCCTTTGGGACCCCGCGGTCACCAGGCGAGGCCGCTTTGCATCCGGCCTCAGGGTTGAGGAGAGGAGCGAATCTCCCCTGTCTTCGCTTCTTCAAGGTTCGTGAGGTTCCCCCGACGCGAGCCTCGCAATCTTTGACAAAAATTGCTACACTGGCCGGCGTGCCGTGCCCGTCGGTCGCCCCGGCGTGGCACCTCACCTGAACCGAACCGTCTCGAGACCACGCGTCTCGGAAGGATAGCTCCTATGTACGGCTGGACCGGAAAATTACTGCATGTGGATCTGACCCGCGGGGTCCTGGAACGGCGGGAGATCCCCACCGAGTTGCTCGAGGCGTACCTGGGCGGGCGCGGGCTCGGGGTCCGGCTGATGCGGGACTACTTCAAGCTCGATCCCTTCGATCCCGAAATGCCGCTCATTTTCGCGGTCGGCCCGCTCTGCGGCACCGCTTCCCCCACCGCGGCCCGTCTGGCCGCCGTCTCCCGCTCGCCTCTTACCGGCACCATCTACGACTGCTCCGCCGGCGGGCGTTTCCCCTGGCGCATGAAGGCCGCGGGGCTCGATGCGATTTTCATCACCGGGAAAAGTGCCGAGCCGGTCGTCCTCGCCATTAACGACGACCACGCCGAACTGTTGCCGGCGCGGGAGTTGTGGGGAAAGAAAATCGGGGAGACCGTGGCTGCCCTCAAGGAGCGCGGCTCGGTCGCGGCCATCGGTCCCGCCGGGGAGAACGGAGTCCTCTTCGCCAACATCATGATGGGGGAGGGGAATTCGATCGGGCGCGGCGGCCTGGGTGCGGTAATGGGCGCGAAGCTCGTGAAGGCGGTCGTGGTGCAGGGGACCGGCACCACGCAGGTTGCCGACCGCGAGCGCTTCGAAGCCGCCCGCGGCGACGTGATGCGCCTGTTCCGCGCCTCGCCGGTGATCTTCGGGGAGCTGGGGATTTCCGAGTACGGCACGCCGGCGCTCGTGGACCTGATGGCGCAACGCCGCATGGCCCCCACCGAGAACTTCAGCGCCACCTACTTCGACGACTCGGAAAACTATTCCGGGCCGGCCATCCGCCGGGAGTGCGGTGCCAAGAAGGACGGCTGCTACGGCTGCCCTATCCAGTGCAAGAAGGCAAGCCGCGACGGCGTGGCGCTCCCCGAGTACGAGACGGTGAACCACTTCGGCGCGCTGAACGGGATCTCCGACCTGCACGCCATCGTGCGCGCCAACACCCTGTGTAACGAGTTCGGACTGGACACCATCTCGGCCGCCGCCACGCTTTCGGCGTTTGGCGAGGCGAGGGGGCACTTCCCGAGTACGGGGGAAGTCGCCGAGCTGTTGGCCCATATCTCCTACCGGCGCGGCACGGGGGCACTTTTGAGCCTCGGTTCCCGGCGTGCCGCCGAAGAGTTGGGGAAGCCCGGGCTCTCCATGAGTGTCAAATCCCTGGAGCTTCCCGCCTACGACCCGCGCGGAGCCTACGGCATGGCGCTCGCCTACGTCACCTCGAACCGGGGTGGCTGCCACCTGCGCGCCTACCCGATCTCCCACGAGATCCTGAGAAAGCCGGTCCCCACCGACCGCTTCTCCTTCTCGGGCAAGGCCCGCATCATCAAGATCGCCGAGGACGTGAACGCCGCGGTGGACTCGCTGGTCGCCTGCAAGTTCGCCTTCTTCGGGGCGACGCTCGAGGAGTACGGCGAGCTCCTCTCGGCGGTGACCGGCGTCGAGTACGGGCCGGAGTCGCTCAAGGCCATCGGCGAGCGCATCTACCTCACCGAGCGTTTCTACAACTGCGCGAACGGCTTCGACCTGGACGAGGATACGCTTCCGGAGCGCTTCTTCAGCGAGCCGGGGTCGGCGGGGGAGGGGATCGACATCCCGCCCCTGGACCGTACGCGCTTCGACGAGGAACTCGGGAAGTACTACCGCATCCGCGGCCTCAACGAGCGAGGGTGCTTCGACGATGAGGATTTCTTGCAGCGGCTTCCCTAGGATACGGGGAACCGGCCCTGCGCCCTTTTTCTGAAAGGCGAGGTGTCAGTGGACTTCAAGGCGACAGTCAGGAAGCTGGTGGCAGCCTTCGAACGGGAAGGGATCGACTACGGCCTGATCGGCGGTTTCGCGCTGGGGCTGTGGGGGGTGCATCGTGGCAGCGTCGACCTGGATTTCCTGGTGAGGCGGGAGGATCTCCACACAATCGATGCGGTCATGTCGGAGCTGGGCTACGAGCTGCGCCATCGCTCGGAGAACGTCTCGCAGTTTCTCTCGCCGCACTTGGTGTTTGGAAAACTCGCTTTCCTGCACGCCTTCCGCAAGGCCTCGCTGAAGATGCTCGAGCGGGTGGAGCACAAGGTGCTCTTCGGCAACGGCATCACCCTTGCGGTCCTGCAGCCCGAGGACCTGATCGGGCTCAAGTTGCAGGCGCTGGTAAACGACCCGCGCCGCGAGCCGGTGGACCGCAACGACATCGAGATGCTCATGGCCGTGCGTGACCGGAGCATGAACTGGGAGATCGTCCGGGAGTACTTCGAGATCTTCGAGATGCTGGAGCTTTTCAACGAGTTGGAGAGGAAGTATCACCATGGCCATAAATGATGTCGATCGCGCTGAACTCAAGGCGCTCGCCGCCTCGGCGGAGCTGCGGGAGGACGCGCGGCATATCACCGCCAACCGGCACAACCCGTTTCTGGTGGACGGCGAGGTGGACGGCGACCGCGTGCTCGAGTTCCTGGACCAGTACAACGCCTTCATGAACCATCCCGTGGAACCTGCCACCCCATTTTTAGAAACCAACATGAAGCTGTAAACGGGCCGCCCAGCACATGAAAGACCAGATCGAAAAGTACACCGCCAAACTCGTCGCCGACCGTTCCGCGCGTCCCGACGCCATCGCCTTTGCCGCGCAGGACGACGTTCTGTTAAGCTCCGGAGCACCGGAGCTGGCCGCCCTGGCCGGCGCCACCCTCACGCGCCTGAACGCCCTGGCGCTGGTGGCTGCCCGCCCGGCACTCCCCTTCGCCGACTTCCTGGTGGCGCGCGCTGCGGCCGACGAGGACGCCATCGTCCCGCAGGACACCGAGACGCGCACCTTCCTGCACGACATCCCGTTCCTGCGCAAAAAGGACCTGGGGGACGATCCGGCCCCCGAGATCGCCCGACTTCTGGGAAACCGCAAGGGGGTGATCGTCGAAGGGATGGGGATCGTGGCGGTGGGGGCCATTACCGTCGAACAGGCCTTCATCAACTACTCTTCCGTCTTCCACTCCACCTTCGTGAAGTACCTGCAGGATGTCCTGGCGCAGGGCTTCCTGCTGCCGGGGGAGGCCGAGGCGTTTCACGCCTTCCGCACCGAGTGGCTGCGCCCGGTTTCCGCAGAGGGGCTCGAATTCAGGACTCCGCTTGCCGGGGAGAAAGAGGCGATCCTCGCCGAAATAGAGAGGGTGGGGCGCTACACGGTCGAGCGCGGGTTGGTGGACAGCTTCTTCGGCAACATCTCGGCACGCGCCGGGGAGCTCATCTACATCTCCCAGACTGCTGCAAGCCTCGACGAACTGGCCGGCTGCATCGACCCGGTCCCCACCGACAACTCGTCCACCACCGGCATCACCGCCTCCAGCGAACTTCTGGCGCACCGCAAGGTGTTCGAGGAGACCGGCGCACGGGTGATCCTGCACGGGCACCCCAAGTTTTCCGTGGTGATGAGCATGCTCTGCGAGACCAAGGGGGAGTGTGTCATCAAGGACTGCTGGAAGGATTGTCCCCACGTGCGCCTCTTGGGCGGCACCCCGGTAGTGGCCGGGGAGATTGGCGCCGGCGGGCTCGCGAAACGGGTGCCGCCGGTGATCGGCACGACCGGCAGCGCCATCGTCTACGGCCACGGGGTCTTCTCCATCGGCAGGGACGGTTTCGCTGAGGCCTTCGCCGCCCTGGTGGAGGTGGAAAACTTCTGCCGGCGGGAGTACTTCAGGCGCTTCGACGAGCAGGCAGGCAGCCGGTAAACGCTCCGGGTTGCCGCGCTTTCTCCTCCCCCCCCTATCGCGCCGGACGGTTTTGCCTGCGCTTTGAAACAACACAAAAAGGCCCCCGGCTGATGCCGGGGGCCTTTTTGTCCGCCAGAGGCTTCTGCAGGACCAAGGCCCCGGCAGCGCTGGACCCCGTCATCCCGGGGGGCAACGGATCTTTTAGATGGTGGAGTTGGCGAATTCCGTCACGTAGAGCATGAAGGGCGACCACGGAGCGGCACCCGGAAAAAATTATCCATTTCCCATTCTTTGTGCTAAATTCCTCCACTTGTTGAAACCTGACGAGAGGTACCGATGTCTGAAAAGAGAAACATAGCCCGCGCCGCCAGCGTCCTGGGCGCTGCCACCATGCTCTCGCGCATCATGGGGATGCTGCGCGACATGGTGGTCTCACGCCTGTTCGGCGCCGGCCTCGCCACCGACGCCTTCTTCGCCGCGTTCCAGATCCCCAACATGCTGCGCCGCTTCTTCGCCGAAGGGGCGCTCACCGCCGCCTTCGTTCCGACCTTCTCGGAGTGGTACACCAACAAGGGAGAGGAGGAGACGCGCGCTCTAGCCAACGTCTGCTTCACGGTGCTCACCATCGTGATGGCCGCCATCACCGCCATCGGCATCGTGCTGTCGCCGCAGCTGGTGCACCTCATGTTCCCGGGGTTCGCCGGCAACCCCGAAAAGACCTCCATCACCATCTTTTTGAACCGGCTCATGTTCCCCTACATCTTCTTCGTGAGCCTGGTTGCCCTGTGCATGGGGATCCTGAACACGGTGCGCCACTTCTTCACCCCGGCCATCTCGACCGTGTTCCTCAACCTCTCCATGATCCTCAGCGCGCTCTTTCTGCACAGCCGCTTCGAGGTCCCCATCGTGTCGCTCGCGGTTGGTGTGCTGATCGGCGGTTTTCTGCAGCTCGTCCTGCAACTGCCGGTACTCTACCGGAAGGGGTTCCCGCTGCGCCCGAACTTCTCCTTCGACCACCCGGCCCTGAAACGGATCGCGCTCCTCATGGGCCCCTCCATCTTCGGCGTCGGGGTCTACTACCTGAACATCGCGGTCGGCGCCATCCTCGCCTCGAAACTCCCCGAAGGGAGCGTTTCCTACCTCTACTACGCCCAGCGGCTCTTCGAGTTCCCCCAGGGGATCTTCACCGTCGCGGTGGCCCAGGCCGTACTCCCCTCGATGAGCCGCCAGGCTGCCAGCGGCGACCTGGACGCGCTCAAGGAGTCACTCAACTACGGGGTGCGGCTCACCCTGTTCATCACCGTCCCCGCCATGGCAGGGCTCATGTTCTGCGCCACACCGATCTTCTCGCTCCTCTTCATGGGGGGGGCCTTCGACTACGCCAAGGCGGTCAACTGCGGGGTGGCGCTCCTCTACTACTCGCTGGGGCTTACCTTCGTGGCCCTGGTCCGCGTCCTGGTGCCTGCCTTCTACGCGCTCAAGGACACCAAGACCCCGGTTGTCGTGGCCTTCGTCGCCTTCCTCCTGAACCTCGCCTTCAGCCTCGCCCTGATGGGACCGCTCAAACACGGCGGGCTGGCTCTCGCCTCCTCGCTCTCGGCGCTCGGGAACATGGCGCTGTTATTGTGCCTCTTGCGCAAGAAGATCGGCCCCTTCGGCGGCCGCGCCATCGCCGTCTCCGGGCTTAAGGGGCTGGTCGCCTCGGTCCCGATGGCCGCGGTGGTCTACCTGATCCTCAAGTTCGGCGACTGGTCGCGGGTCGGCGGTAAGCTGATGAAGGGGGCGGTGCTGGGGAGCGCGGTGACGGTCGGCATCGTCATCTTCCTGGTCGTCTCGCATCTCTTGGCCTGCGACGAGGCACGCGACGTGACCGGCATGCTGAAAAGAAAGCTGCTGAAAACAAAGGGGTGAGAGGAGAGGGGGGAGGAGGGAAACCTTCAAGGAGAACTTGAACTGAGGCGGGCTGGTTTTCTAATCTTCAAGCTCTCCGGCGCATACCCTCAACCGTGGCTTATGAACAGTTTTTCCACTGTTTTTCACAGATAAATTAAAGTTGTCAAATTTTGCGCGCTGCTCAAACCGCATCACACCCTGATCTTTGCTAAGTAGCCTGAATTGCGAGGTTATCTGGCGTGGGTAAAAAGTGGGCAGAATGTAGAAACAGTTTAAAACGCGCGGTTTTCTCTCGTTGTTAACACAGTTTCCCACAAGTTTCCCACAGATGCTGTGGATAACTTGGGGGGCGTCCCGAACATTAGCAGCATCAGGGCTTTTCCAGCTTCTTGGCCTCGTCCCAGAGTGCGTCCATCTCGGCCAGCGTAGAGGCCTGCAGGGTGGTCCCCCGTTCGTGCAGGGTCTTTTCCACGTACCCGAAGCGGCTGGTGAAGCGCCGGATGGTCTTCCTGAGCGCCTCTTCCGGATCGATGGAGAGGAAACGCCCCAGGTTCACGATGGCGAAGAGCAGGTCCCCAAGCTCGGACTCCATCTCCTCCTGGTTGCCGGAGAGCATCGCCTCCTCGAACTCGTGCAACTCTTCCATGACCTTGGCGAACACCTGGTCGGTGTGTTCCCAGTCGAAACCCACCCGTGCCGCCTTCTCGGTGATCTTCTGCGCCTGCATGAGCGCGGGGAGTGCCGGCGGGATCCCGGAGAGCGCCGTCTTCCTCTCGCCTCCCTTCTCCCCTTTCTTGATCTTTTCCCAGTTGGCCACCTGCGCCTCGCTCGACTCGATGACCTCTTCGCCGAAGACATGGGGGTGGCGGCGCACCAGCTTGTCGTTGATGGCGTCGAGCACCTCGTCCATGGTGAAGGCGCCGCGTTCCTCGGCAATCGCCGCGTGGAACACCGGCTGCAGCAAGAGGTCCCCAAGTTCCTCCTTGAGGTGCGCGTCGTCGGCGGCATCGATGGTCTCGATCACCTCGTAGGCCTCCTCGAGGAGGTAGCGCTTGAGTGACCCGTGGGTCTGCTCGGCGTCCCAGGGGCATCCCCCCGGCGCGCGCAGCTTGCGCATGATATCCATCAGCCGGTCGAAACGGCCCTGTTCGCTCGCAGTCATGGTGCTTCCTTTCTTGCGTGGGTTACTTGAGGGCCTCCAGGTAGTCCGCCAGAAGCTTCAGCTGGTCGGCGGGGAGCGAATCGTAGGGGGGCATCACGGTGCCGGGGTAGGCCTTGGAAGGGTCCTTGACGACCCGCTCGAGGAAGTCGCGGCTGCGCGTACTCCCCACACTGGAGAGGTCGGGGCCCACCACCCCCCCCTTGTCGTGCACCCGGTGGCAGTCGCGGCAGCGCTCGATGAAGATCGCCTCGCCGGTCCACTTGGTGCCGGGCTTCAGGGTGTGCGGCTCGGCGCTAACCGGATCGCTCTTTCCCTTGCTGCAGCCGCCCGCAAGGGCGAGCATCACGATGAACACTGCGACTGTTAGTTTGTCTCGCATGGGATCCTCCGGTTGCCTGGATGATCTGGTTGCCGCGCCGAAGCGGGCCGTAGGGCGGGTCGATAGAGGAGTCGCCGCGCCCCGCGCGGGCGGGGGCGGCAACGCCGTCGCTACTGTTTCAGGTACCCGGCCAGGAACTCGGTCTTGAAGCTCGCGTAGCGGTCTTCCTCGATCGCCTGGCGCACCTTGGCCATCAGGTCGAGGTAGAACTGCACGTTGTGGATGCTGGCGAGGATCGCCGAGAGCACCTCGTTTGCCGAGAACAGGTGGTGCAGGTAGGCGCGGGTGAAGTTTCTGCAGGTGTAGCAGCTGCAGTTGGGCTCCACCGGGTAGAAGTCGCGCCGGTAGTTCTTGTTGGTGAGGCGGATGCGGCCGCGGTTGGTGAAGAGCGTGGCGCTTCGGGCGTAGCGGGTCGGGATCACGCAGTCGAACATGTCGATGCCGCGCTCCACGCTCTCCAGGATGTCCTCGGGAAGCCCCACCCCCATGAGGTAGCGCGGCTTGTCCTCGGGGAGGTAGGGGGTCGTGTACCCCACCACCTGCTTCAGGAGCTCGAGCCCCTCGCCCACCGAGACCCCGCCCACCGCGTAGCCCGGGAAGTCCATCTTCACCAGTTCCTGGGCGCAGTGCTTGCGCAGGTCCTCGAAGACGCTCCCCTGCACGATGCCGAACAGGTACTGGTCCTTTTTCGAATGGGCCTCCTTGCACTGCTTGGCCCAGCGGATGGTCTTCTCGGTGGAGCGCTGGGCGTACCCCTTGTCGCAGGGATACGGAATGCACTCGTCGAAGTTCATGATGATGTCGGCGCCCAGGGCCTCCTGGATGGCGATCGCCTTGGCAGGGTCCAGGAAGACCTCTTCGCCGGTGTCCTCGTGGCGGAAGAAGGCGCCTTCCTCGGTGATCCGCTTGTTGGGGAGCGAAAAGACCTGGAAACCGCCGGAATCGGTGAGGATCGGGCCGTCCCACCCCATGAACTTGTGCAGGCCGCCGGCCTTTTGCACCAGGGCCTCGCCGGGGTGCAGGTGCAGGTGGTAGGTGTTGGAGAGGATGATCTGGGCGCCGGTCTCCTTGACCTGTGCCGGGGTCATCGCCTTCATGGCGGCATGGGTTCCCACCGGCATGAAGATGGGGGTCTGGATGACGCCGTGCGCGGTGGTGACCGTGCCGCGGCGTGCCTGGCTGGTGCTATCCTTGTGCAGCAGTTTGAAAATCATGAACCTTCCGTTGTTACGCGTATTTTGGGAGTCAAACAGTAACTTACTTAGCAGAGCGGGGCCCAAAATGCAACATGAACCAGCCGGCGGATTTCCATAACGGCGTTCGTGGAGCGGCGGGCGGTTTATCCGGGCGATTATATTAATTGTATACCGTATACAAAAAATTGTTGCATTTTGTCCTAGCGGCATTTAATATGCGCGCTGAAATACCTCATTTTTTCTCAATCCAGCTTGCAGGGATTTATATCACTTACAGAGAAGGAGAGACGAAATGCAGGCATTGAGCCCATGGCGGGCACCCCCATCCCTATGAAACGGACACCGTGAGCCAGATACCTGGCCTCTATGAGCAAAAACACGGTTCCACCGAAGACAGATTCTCACCAACAGATTCTCGATAAAGGCAAAGGGAAAACAAACATGCGAATATTCAACAGCACCGTGGGAAGAAAGCTCCTGATGTCGATTTCAGGCCAGCTCCTGATCATCTTCGTCCTCATTCACCTGGCCGGTAACTCCACCATCTACTTCGGGTGGATCAACGCCTACGCCGAGCACCTGCACAGCATGCCGCCGGTCGTCTGGGTCTTCCGCGCCATCATGCTGGCCATCGTGGGGACGCACATCTGCTACGGCGTCCTGCTGACCCTGGAGAACAAGGCCGCCAACCCGACCAACTACGCCGTGAAGCGCCAGCTGAAGGCGAGCTTCGCCTCCGAGAACATGATCTGGACCGGCCTTCTTCTGGCAGCTTTCATCGTGTACCACCTGCTGCAGTTCACCGCGAAGATGACCCCCGATGTGGCTTGGACCTCCAACCAGGCCGTGGTCGACGTGTTCAAGATGGTGGTGACCAGCTTCTCCAACGCCGGGATCGTCGTGGTCTACGCCCTGGCCATGGTCATGCTGTTCCTGCACCTCTCCCACGGCATCCCGAGCTTCCTGCAGACCATGGGCTGGAACAACGATAAGACCATTCCCGTTTACGGCACCGCCGGCAAAGTGATCTCCGCTTTCCTGATGCTTGCCTACATCTCCATTCCTGCCACGATCCTGGTTGGCTTATTGAAACTTTAGGGGGTTCAAGTGATACTCGACGGAAAATGTCCGAAAGGACCGATTCAGACCTCGTGGGACCGGCACCGCTTCGACCTGAAGCTGGTTAACCCCGCAAACAAGCGTAAGTACAAGATCCTCGTCGTCGGTACCGGCCTGGCCGGTGGCGCCGCCGCAGCTTCCTTGGGCGAGCTCGGCTACAACGTGGAGGCTTTCTGCTACCAGGACAGCGCCCGCCGCGCCCACTCCATCGCGGCGCAGGGCGGCATCAACGCGGCGAAGAACTACCCCAACGACGGCGACAGCATCTACCGTCTCTTCTACGACACCATCAAGGGTGGCGACTTCCGCGCCCGTGAGGCCGACGTGTGGCGTCTGGCCCAGGTGTCCAACAACATCATCGACCAGTGCGTGGCCCAGGGCGTTCCCTTCGCCCGCGACTACGCAGGTTACCTGGACAACCGCTCCTTCGGCGGCGCCCAGGTCTCCCGTACCTTCTACGCCCGCGGCCAGACGGGGCAGCAGCTCCTCTTGGGCGCCTACTCCGCGCTCTCCCGCCAGGTGAAAGCCGGCAGCGTGAAGCTCTTCCAGCGCACCGAGATGCTTGATCTCGTGGTGGTGGACGGCGAGGCCAAGGGGATCACCGTGCGCGACCTGGTCACCGGCGAGATCCGCACCCACGTGGGTGACGCGGTGGTCCTGGCCACCGGCGGCTACGTGAACGTGTTCTACCTCTCCACCAACGCCATGGGGTGCTCGGTCACCGCGACCTGGCGCGCCCACAAAAAGGGTGCCTTCTTCGCGAACCCCTGCTACACCCAGATCCACCCGACCTGCATCCCGCAGTCCGGCGAGCACCAGTCCAAACTGACCCTCATGTCCGAGTCGCTTCGTAACGACGGCCGCTGCTGGGCGCCCAAGAAGAAGGGCGACAACCGTCCCCCCAACGAGATCCCGGAAGAGGACCGCGACTACTACTTGGAAAGGAAGTACCCCTCCTTCGGCAACCTGGCCCCGCGTGACATCGCCTCGCGTGCCGCCAAGGAGCAGTGCGACGAAGGGCGCGGCGTGGGACCGGGCGGTCGCGGTGTCAACCTCGACTTCGCCGACTCCATCAAGCGTCTGGGCGAGGACACCATCCGCGCGCGCTACGGCAACCTCTTCGAGATGTACGAGAAGATCACCGACGAGAACGCCTACAAGGTGCCGATGCGCATGTACCCGGCTCCGCACTACTCCATGGGTGGTCTGTGGGTCGACTACAACTGCGAGAGCAACGTCCCGGGCCTCTTCGTCCTGGGCGAGGCGAACTTCTCGGTGCACGGCGCGAACCGCCTGGGTGCTTCCGCCCTCATGCAGGGCCTGGCCGACGGCTACTTCGTGATCCCCTACACCATCGCGAACTACCTCGCGAAGACCAAGCCGGGCGCGGTCAAGGCCGACAACCCCGAGTGCAAGAAGTCCATCGAGGACATCAAGGCGCAGACCAACAAGTTCCTCTCCATCAACGGCAAGAAGACCGTCTCCGAGTTCCACCGCGAGCTGGGCAAGATCATGTGGGAAAACGTCGGTATGGCCAGAAGCGAAGAGAGCCTGAAGGACGCCCTCAAGAAGATCCCGGTCCTCAGGGAAGAATTCTGGAAGAACGTCAAGGTCACCGGCAAGGGCGAGGAGCTGAACCAGCAGCTGGAGAACGCCGGCCGCGTCGCCGACTTCCTCGAGTTCGCCGAGCTGATGAGCAAGGACGCCCTGCACCGCAACGAGTCCTGCGGCGGCCACTTCCGCGTCGAGCACCAGATGCCGGACGGCGAGGCGAGGCGTAACGACGAGGATTACTGCTATGCCGCCGCCTGGGAGTTCAAAGGGGTCGGCAACGAACCTGAACTGCACAAGGAGCCGTTGACGTTCGAGAACGTTCATCTGGCGGTAAGGAGCTACAAATAATGAGTGCACATACCTCCAATACCATGACCATCACCCTGCACGTCTGGCGCCAGGCCGGCCCGAATGCACCGGGCAAGCTGGAGCAGTACGAGGCTAAGAACGTAAGCCCCGACCAGTCCTTCCTGGAGATGCTGGACGAAGTAAACGAGGACCTGATCAAGGCGGGCAAAGACCCGATCGCCTTCGACCACGACTGCCGCGAAGGTATCTGCGGCATGTGCTCCTCGGTCATCAACGGCGTGCCGCACGGCGGCCAGGTGCGCACCACCGCCTGCCAGCTGCACATGAGGACCTTCAAGGACGGCGACGCCATCTACATCGAGCCCTGGAGGGCCAAGGCGTTCCCGATCATCAAGGACCTGATCGTGGACCGTAACGCCCTCGAGCGCATCACCCAGGCCGGCGGCTACACCTCCTGCCACACCGGTGGCGTGCCCGACGGCAACGCGATCCTGGTGCCCAAGCCGGATGCGGATTACGCCATGGACGCCGCCGAGTGCATCGGCTGCGGCGCCTGCGTGGCGGCCTGCCCCAACGGCAGTGCCATGCTCTACACCTCGGCCAAGGTGGCCCAGTTGGCCGTGCTCCCCCAGGGGAAAGCAGAGGCTGCCGAGCGCGTCTGCGCCATGGTCGACGCCATGCAGGAGAACGGCTTCGGCAACTGCTCGAACCATTACGAGTGCCAGGCCGCCTGCCCGAAAGGGATCTCGGTCAAGTTCATCGCGAAACTGAACCGCGAGTACCAGAAGGCGCTCTTCAAGTAACAGACGAAGCAGCAAGCAAGAACAATGAATGGGCGAGAGGGAAACCTCTCGCCCATTTTGTTTTGTTAACTCGGGAACTCCGGGAAGCAGAACCGGCTGTAGACGCCACCATCGGTCTAGGCGTTTTGACGTGGTAGGGGCGAATAATCATTCATCCATCCCCTCCCGATGGGAGAGGCGGCCGAAGGCCGAAGCAGTATATGCGAGAGACCCTGACATTCCACATCCAGGGGCTCATGGAAGATAAACAGCCGATCCCAGAATCCCGCACTTACGCTGAAATCCTGGCCGTCTCATAGAAACCGTCCTTCTGCCCGCTATTCCCCCTCCAACGCCCCGGTCTGCCGCAAGGCCTCGTACAGGACGATCCCTGCCGCGGTCGACAGGTTCAGGCTGCGCACCTTGCCAAAGATCGGGATGCGCACCGAACGCTCCGGGCTCGCCTCGATGAGCTCCTCCGGCAACCCCTTGGTCTCCTTGCCGAACACGATGAAATCCCCGGGCCGGAAACCGAACTCGACGTAGCTTAACGGCGCCTTCTTGCTGGTGTAGACGAAGCGCCCACCGGGAAAGGATTTCTCCAGGGCAGGGAGGTCGGGCCAGTAGCGGATGTCCACCTCGCTCCAGTAGTCCAGGCCGGCCCGCTTCAGGTAGCGGTCATCGGTGGAAAAACCAAGTTTGCCGACCAGGTGCAACACGGTACCGGTGGCGCCGCACAGGCGGGCTATGTTGCCGGTGTTAGGCGGGATTTCCGGCTCAACCAGGACTATGTTAAATGGGACAGTACAGGACATTTCTTAACACTCCTTACGGCGTTAATCTATTTGTAGACGGTGTTTCTCATTATAGAAAAAATGCTACTCAATCTGTCCCATATTATTAGCTCAAAGCTTCAAGTAACGCAAAATAAAATCCTGTAAACCCCTGTGATTATGCTGGTTTAAAAGCGGGTTTGGTTGTGTAAGCTTGCAATTTTAAATAATTAGTGCTATGGTACGCACTTCTTTAACACTCGGAGGCAATTTTGGACCTGCCTGACAGTCATGGACATTTCGGTAGATTTGGCGGCAGATACGTCTCGGAAACGTTGATGCCGGCCTTGCTCGAACTCGAGCAGGCCTACCAGCACTACCGTAACGATAAGGAATTCCAGGAGGAGTTCGCCTACTACCTGCGTCAGTACGTGGGGCGGCCGAACCCCCTGTACCTGGCGGCCAAGCTCAGCGAAAAGCTGGGGGGCGCAAAGATCTATCTCAAGCGCGAGGACCTGAACCATACCGGCGCGCACAAGGTGAACAACACCATCGGCCAGGCGCTCTTGGCCAAGCGGATGGGTAAGCACAAGGTAATCGCCGAGACCGGCGCCGGCCAGCACGGCGTAGCGACGGCCACGGTAGCGGCCCTCTTCGGGATGCAGTGCGAGGTGTACATGGGGGAGGAGGATATCCGCCGCCAGTCCCTCAACGTGTTCCGCATGAAACTCCTGGGTGCCACGGTCGTCCCGGTCAGCTCCGGCACCGCGACCTTGAAGGACGCCATGAACGAGGCGATGCGCCAGTGGGTCACCAACGTCGCCGATACCTTCTACATCATCGGCACCGTGGCGGGTCCGCACCCCTACCCGGTGATGGTACGCGACTTCCAGGCGATCATCGGCGACGAGGCCCGGGAACAGCACCTCGCTGCCGAAGGGCGCCTGCCGGACTACCTGGTCGCCGCGGTCGGCGGCGGCAGCAACGCCATCGGCCTCTTTCACGCGTTCCGGGATGACGCCTCGGTGCAAATGATCGGAGTCGAAGCGGCCGGCTACGGCATCGAGTCCGGCAAGCACGCAGCCCCCTTGTGCGCCGGCAGCGTCGGCGTACTGCACGGCAACAAGACCTTCCTCCTGCAGGACGCCTTCGGCCAGATAGCGCATGCCCACTCCATCTCCGCCGGACTCGACTATCCCGGCGTGGGACCCGAGCACGCCTACCTGAAAGAGAGCGGCCGCGCCAGCTACGTGTCGGTAACCGACGCCGAGGCCCTGGATGCCTTCCAGGCGCTGACCCGCGAAGAAGGGATCATCCCGGCCCTCGAGTCCTCCCACGCCGTGGCGCACGCCATGCGGCTTGCCCCCACGCTCTCCCGCGACAAGAGCATCGTGGTCTGCCTTTCCGGCAGAGGAGACAAGGACATCCACACCGTCGCTGACGTCATGGGGGTGCAGCTGTAACCTGTTAAAATTCTGTGCTCAAGGGAAGGGGGCCCAGCGTCGGTCCTCTTTTTTTGTCCGAAAAGTTATACAAATTTAATTTGACGCTTGCAATGTTGTCGGTATTGACTACACTATAGGCCTCTGGCCATTTACATATGAGGGGATTTAATTAAAAGAAGGAGATGATTGGCGCGGGCTTGTACCGACAGTAAGGAGCTGACCCCCTGAAAGCCGGCAAAGCCATTCAAACTAACCATCTATGAAAAGAACAATCGTATCGCTGGTCGCGGTGCTGTTTTTAAGCACATCGTGCGACCAGTCCCACATGCAGCAGACCCAGGCCCCGCTTCAGCCTGGACTGTCGCCGTGGGACCGGGATCTTATAGCCCGGGAATCGGAAGAGAAATCGAACGCAACAGGACCTGCACGGCAACCGGTGCAGGTACAACCTTTCCAGGATGACGACGCTGTCGAAGTAAGGAGAAAACAGATCCCGGCCATTTCGGCCACCTTTGCCCGGCGCACCACGCCGGAGCGGGCCCAGTGGCTCGCAGAACTCTGCTTCAAGAAGACCATCGGGACCACCTTGACGCCGCTCGACCTGGCGGAGATTGCACTTGCGGAGACCGGTGGCCACCGGCTCTCCTCCCGCGCGGTGTCCCCCAGGGGGGCCTTGGGGGTGTGGCAGCTGATGCCCGAGCGGGCCAGGAGCCACGGGTTCCACCCCTCGGAGATGAGGGACGACGAGAAATGCGCCGATGCCGCGGTGCGGGAGCTCAAAGAGAAGCTCACCATGGCGGGCGGCAACCTGTCCAAAGCCAAGCGTTACTACTGCGGTACCGGCCCGGCTGCGGCAGCCTACGACAAGCTCCGCAAGCGTTTCAGGGCCGAGATCCTGCGCGAACTGGAAAAAGGCTTCCAGGAGCGCGGGCTCCTGGTCCAGGCGGCAAGCCACGGATAGTCTTTTTCGCATCGATGGGTTGTGGTATAGTGGGCGGGTTCCGGGGGCGGAATCCGCCCCCTTTTTTTTGTGCAAGGAGATATGGTGTGAAAAAAGCGGTACGGCTGGTTGTCCTGGTGCTCCTGCTTTCCGGGTGCACCTTGTTTGTGAAGGAACCCCAGGTCGCGGTGCGTGACCTCAACGTAGTGTCGTTGGATCCTGCCGGGCTCGGCATGGAGCTCTACCTCACGGTCAACAATCCCAACTCTTTCGATGTGCGGTTGCTCGGCTACAGCTACGATCTCAAGGTCATGGCGCTCCCGCTGGCCAAAGGGGGGGCGCGCGACGAGGTCCGTTTCGCCGCCAACAGCGAGACCGGCCTGCGCATACCGGTGAAGATCGGCTACAACGAGCTCATCGAGATCCTCAAGCGAATCCCCGATCCCGACCATATCCCCTACGCCCTTTCCGCCGGGCTCGAACTTGAGACGCCGGTCGGACAGCGCAACATCCCGGTGAACCGCACCGGTACCTACGCCGTCCCGCCACAGTACCGCCCCGGGAATCTTCTCAAGGGTCTGGGGAATCTTTTTAGAGGCAGGGAGTAAAGGCTGGGGCTAGGGACTGGGGACTAGGGACGTCAGCGCCTTTGTTCTTCCGGGCTCGGGTCTTGCCTGCTCATTATAGGAGTTGCAATGAATGTTGTTGATGTAGTCGGGCTGAGCAAGAGCTTCGGATCCAAGGTGATCCTCGACAAGGTGATCTTCGCCGTGGGCGACGACGAGAGGGTGGGATTGATCGGCGCCAACGGTGCCGGCAAATCGACGCTCCTTACCATTCTCGCCGGCGTGGAGGACTCGGACGGCGGCTCGATCGCCATGAAGCGCGGCGCGCAGGTCGGTTACCTGAGCCAGGACCCTATCCTCGACGAGTCCTCGACGGTTGCCGCGGAGATAGAGAGCGGTCTCGTGAAGATCAGAAACGCCATGGCCGAGTTCAACGAGATCTCGGACAAGATGGCGCGGAACCCGGCGGACCTGGACCGACTGCTGGTGCGCCAGGGTGAGCTCTCGGTCTGGATCGAGCACCACGGCGGCTGGAACACCGATCACCGGGTGGCCGAGATGATGACCCACCTGCAACTCCCGGACCCGCACCAGAAGATCGGTACCCTTTCCGGCGGTACCAAGCGCCGCGTGGCGCTGGCGCGGCTCCTTTTGCAGGCGCCGGACCTGCTGCTCCTCGACGAGCCGACCAACCACCTGGACGCGGACACCACCCAGTGGCTGCAGGAACACCTGAAAGGGTATCCTGGTGCCGTCATGCTGATCACCCATGACCGTTACTTCCTGGACCAGGTGGTGACGAGAATGCTCGAGCTGGAGCGCGGTGCCATCATTTCCTACCAGGGCGGCTACTCGCAGTACCTCGTACAGCGCGAGGAACGCCTGATGAGCGAGGCGACCACCCGCTCGCGCCTGCTCAACCTTTTGCGCACCGAGACCGACTGGATGCGGCGCGGCCCGGCGGCGCGCACCACCAAGCAGAAGGCGCGTATCGACCGCTTTTACGACCTGGAGGAGGCCGTTTCCGGCCCGGTGCGCAAGGAACTCAGGATCGGTTTCAACACCGAGGAGGGGCTGGGCGGCACTATCCTTGAGCTGGACAAGGTGACCAAAGGGTACGGCGACCGCACACTCCTCAAAGGGGTGAGCTTCGGGATGAAGCGCGGCGACCGGGTCGGCGTGATCGGACCCAACGGCTGCGGCAAGACCACCCTGATCCGGATGATCATGGGGCAGGAGGAGCCTGACTCGGGGAAGGTGGTGGTTGGCAAGAAGACCAAGATCTCCTACTTCGACCAGCTGCGCGAGGTGATCGACCCGGACCAGACCGTCTATGACTTCTTCGGTGAGGGCGATTACGTCACTACCAGTAACGGCGAGAAGCGGCACAAGATCGGCTACCTTGAGGAATTCCTCTTCGCACCCGAGGATCGGCGGCGCCCGATAGGCAGCCTCTCCGGGGGAGAGAAGAGCCGACTCATCCTGGCGCGCCTCATGCTGCAGGATGCCAACCTGCTGGTTCTCGACGAGCCCACCAACGATCTCGATATTCCGACCCTGCAGCTGTTGGACGCCTCCCTGGCCAACTTCCCGGGTTGCGTGCTCATGGTGACCCACGACCGCTTCTTCCTGGACAAGGTGGCGACGGGGGTGCTCGCCTTCGAAGGGGAGGGGGGTGTCATCTTCTACGAGGGGAACTACACCAACTACCGCGAGCGCAAGGAAGAAAACCGGGTAGCAGCGGTTGCTGCCCAGCGCGTGGAGAAGAAGGACGCCCCGGCGGCGCGGCCGGAGAAGGCGAAGAAGGGTCTCACCTACGCGGAGCGGATCGAGCTTGAGAAGCTCGAGGTTAGCATCGGTGTGCTGGAGCAGGAGTTTGCCGAGGTAGAGCAGCAACTGGCGGATCCGAGCTGTTATGCGGCGGTTGACGGCGGGATAGCGGCCATATCGGCGAACTACAGTCGCCTCGAGGGCGAGCTTGCCACGAGCTACGCCCGGTGGGAGGAACTGGAGCTTAAGAAGGGTGCGTAATGGGCAACGGATCCAAATCCAGCGGCAAAAGGTAACGTGGCAGGTGAGGTAGACGGCTGTTTGTGCCGGATACCAGGGCTGCCGTCAGCGTTAGATAACCTATGAGCCGCACCATAAACCCTGTGATCAGCAATATTTAGGCTATAAGCCTTGCCAGATAGCCTATTGCTTGTGACGGATAGGCTATAACCTGTAAGTTATAGCCTATTGCTTGCGACAGATAGGCTATAACCCGTAAATGATAGCCTATTGCCTGCGACAGATAGGCTATAACCTGTAGATGATAGCCTATCACCAGGACCTGATAGCCTATCACCAGCGACTTATAGCCTATCACCAGCGACCGATAGCCTATAAGCTGCGGAAGGTAAATTGTTTCAGCGGGAAAGTACGTTACTTGGTGCCGCCAGTAACCTCTTTCTTGCGAGTTCCAGGCCCTTAAAAGGCCGCGGATCCCCCCAAAATAAGATGGCCACCACGAATACCGTGATGGCCATCTCTCCTGTACTCCGCATCCGCTGTGGGGGGAGGGGGTATGTCTGCACTCCTTACCCCTCAAGCGAGTCGATACTCTCCTTGGCTAGTTTCACCCCGACCTTCCTCTTTGTCGAGATCGAATAACGGTTGATCGTCTCCAGTGCGTAGACCAGGGAAGGGATATCCCGGCGTACCCGTAACAGAATCTGGTCGATCACCTCGTCGGGTAGCGCCATCTGCCGGTCTCCCGCCAACTTCTTCAAAATCATGCGGCGCGAGTCGTCGTCCGAGACGTCCATGCGCGCAACCAATCCCCACAAGAGCCGGCTGGTCAGGTGTCCGTCCAGGTGCGGCAACTCCTTGGGCGCCACGAGCCCGGCCATCGCTATCTTTTTCCCCGAAGTATAAAAGGTGTTGAACAGTTCCCAGAGCTCGACCCGCAGATCCTGGTCGTTGGGCAACAGGTGCAGGTCATCGAGAATGAGGGCAGGGGCGTCGGCGAAGAAGGCGGTAAGTCGCCTCGGCGTCTCCGGGGAGAGACCACCGAGTTTGAGCGCCTCGGCATCCCGCAGGGAAAGGTATTTGCCACCTATCGCGTTGGCAAGAGCTGTCAATAGATGGGTTTTGCCTGACCCCTCCGGGCCGTAGACGTAGAGCAGGTTCTCGGTGCCGTCTTCGGACGCAAGTTTGCGCGCGAATTGGTAGGCCGTCTTGTTGCCGCCGCACATCACGAAGTTGTCAAAACTGAATCGGGGTGTGACGGGGAAATCGAAGATAAGCTGCATAGGAACCCGATGGACGATTGACAATGGACAATTGACGATGAAAAGCAGGAGAAACAATGGACAATGGACAACGATTACTTGCAGTTCGCACAGCACTGTGCGTTGGAAAACTGTCTATTGTGTTTAAGCTTTGACCCCGATGGTGGCTACCGAAGAAGCCTAAGCCCTGCGAGGATAGACATTGTCAATTATCAATTGCCTTTAAAACAGTTTGCCTTGCGGTGGCGTCGGAGCTACCCGGCCGAAGTGCTGGTACGCGGCTGGGGTGGCTACGCGGCCGCGTGGGGTGCGGTTCAGGAAGCCGTTCTGGATCAGGAAGGGCTCGTAGACGTCCTCGATGGTGTCGCTCTCTTCGCTGATCGCTGCGGCGATGGTCTCCAAACCTACCGGGCCGCCACCAAACTTGTCGATGATGGTCAAAAGGATCATCCGGTCCATGGTGTCGAACCCCATCTGGTCGATTTCCAGGAGCTCGAGCGCCTGGTCCGCCACCTCCTTGGTGATGACGCCAGTGGCGCGCACCTGGGCGAAGTCGCGCACCCGGCGCAGCAGGCGGTTTGCGATCCTGGGTGTTCCCCGGCTTCTGCGGGCGAGCTCCATGGCACCCTCGGGCTCGATGCTCATGTTAAAGATGCGGGCCGAGCGGGTGACGATAAAGGCGAGCTCTTCGTGGGTATAGAACTCGAGACGCGAGATGACCCCGAAGCGGTCCCTGAGCGGCGAGGAGAGTAGCCCCGCGCGGGTGGTGGCTCCCACCAGGGTGAACTTGGGGAGATCGATCTTGATGGTGCGGGCGCTCGGCCCCTGGCCGATGATGATGTCGAGCTGGAAGTCCTCCATCGCGGGATAGAGGATCTCTTCGACGACATGGGAGAGCCGGTGGATCTCGTCGATGAACAGGACGTCGTGCGGTTCCAGGTTGGTGAGGATGGCAGCGAGGTCTCCGGGGCGCTCGATGACCGGACCCGAGGTCGACTTGATGTTCACTCCCATCTCGCAGGCGATGATGTTGGCGAGCGTCGTCTTGCCGAGACCCGGAGGACCGTAGAGCAGCACGTGATCCAGGGATTCGCCCCGGCCGCGGGCGGCATCGATGAACAGCGCCAGATTCCCCTTGGCCTTTTCCTGCCCCACGTACTCGTCGAGCGCGCGCGGGCGCAGCGTCGATTCGAGGTAATCGTCTTCGGTTTTCTCAGCACTGATGGCGCGGGTCATAACTCTCCAAACTGCAGCGACTTGCCTGACCGGGCAGACGAGCCAAGGTATAACAGATACCCTCAAAGGTCAAGAGAAGGGGCCTTTACTTCATGAGCACCTTAAGCGCCTGTTTGAGCACCGACTCAACCGTGGCGTCTTCCGCGAGGCGCAGCTCGTTGAGCGCCTTCTGCACCACCGCTTCCTTGTAGCCCAGGTTGATGAGTGCGGAGAGCACGTCGTCCTTGATCTCCTGCCTGGCCGCCACCGGCGCCGCTTCGTGAGCCGTCCCCTGTGCCATCCCCAGCTTCTTCACCTTCTCCTTCAACTCCAGGATGAGCCGCTCGGCGGTCTTCTTGCCGATCCCGGGGATCGACGAGAGCCGTACCAGGTCGCCGCGCAGCAGCGACTCGGCCAGTTCGCCCGGCTCGCTGTTGGAGAGAATCGCATTGGCGAGCTTGGGACCTACGCCGGAGACGCCGATCAGGAGCTGGAAGAGTTCCTTCTCCTGCTGGGTGCGGAAGCCGTACAGGTTGATGGCGTCCTCTTTCACCGAGGTGTAGATCTGCAGCGAGATGGCACTTCCCTCGGCGGGGAGCGCGTAGTAGGTGGAGAAGGGGATCTGTACCCGGTACCCGACGCCGTTCACGTCGAGGATGATGTAATCCGGTGCTTTGAGAGCGATCTTGCCGGTGAGCAGTGCAATCATGTGGTGCCTCGTCCCAAGGGGAAGGTTGAAATCTTAAAATGCCGGGGTGGTGGCAGCGCTTGTTACCTCGCCAGTCGCACCAGGTTGTTCATTCCTGCTGAGTTCGCATGACACACGGCGACGGCGAGGGCGTCCGAGGCGTCTTCCTGGGCGATCTCCGGCAGGTTCAACAGGACCTTGATCATCTGCTGGACCTGCAGTTTTTCCGCGCGTCCGGTGCCGACCACTGCCTGCTTTACCTGGGAGGCGCTGTACTCGAATACCGAGAGGCCGCCGCAGACTGCAGCAACAATGGCTGCGCCGCGCGCCTGCCCAAGCTTCAGGGCACTCTGCACGTTCTTGGCGACGAAAACGTTCTCCACCGCCACGGCGGTCGGTTGGTACTCCTCGATGATCCCGCAGAGGCCGAAATAGATCTGCTGCAGGCGCTGGGGGAAGTCCTTCGCGCTTGAGGTGAAGATGGCGCCGTTGTCGATGTGGATCAGGCGGTTGCCTTCTTTGGAAATGAGGCCGTAGCCGGTTTTGCGGGAGCCAGGATCTATGCCCAGGATGATCATGCGAGGCCTTCCTTTACGCAACAGTCGACAAGGGTGAATCTGCGCGCGGAGTATAACAGATATGACAGAGCGGTTGTAGCAGAAGTAGCAGGTCCTCGAAAACCTTGCACCGCAAAGACGCAAAGAACGCGAAGAAAACCGGTAACTCAAAAAGCAGAGAAACCACAAGATCGAACTAGAACGTTCCTCGTCCGGCCCTTTTCGTTAACGTAGCAGGGCCGAGTAGTTTAATAGGCTTGCCATTGAAGTTCTTTGCGGTCTTTGCGTCGTTGCGGTGAGAGGGGTTTATGTTTCTGCTTCCCCCAGCCGAAGAAATAAAAAACGCGGCAGACGGTGTATTCCGCTCTGCCGCGTCTCGTGGAAGTAGCCGTCCCGGTAGGGAAGGGTTACATCATCTTCTCCATATCCTCAGCGGAGATGTCGAAGTTTGCATAGACGTTCTGGACATCGTCATTGTCTTCCAGACGGTCCATGAGCTTCAGCATGTTCTCGGCGTTCTTGCCGTCGAGCTTCACCATGGTCTGCGGGATCATGGTGATTTCGGAGTTCTCCGGCTTGAACCCGGCGGCCTCGAGGGCGGTCTTCACCTCGTGGAAAGCGGTCGGGTCGGTGAGCACCTCGTACTGCTCATCTTCGTCGGCCACGTCGTCGGCGCCCGCCTCGATGGCGGCCTCGAACAGTTTGTCGAAGTCGGTCGATTTCGGGAACACCAGGAGCCCTTTCTTGTCGAAGAGCCAGGAGACGCAGCCGGACTCGCCCATGTTGCCGTTGCACTTGGAGAAGATGCTGCGCACATCGGAAACGGTGCGGTTACGGTTGTCGGTCATCACCTCCACGAGCACGGCGGTGCCGCCCGGACCGTACCCTTCGTAGGTGGTCTCCTCGTAGTTGACGCCTTCCATGCCGCCGACGCCCTTCTTGATGGCGCGCTCGACGTTGTCCTTCGGCATGTTCTCGGCCTTGGCTTTATCGATGGCCGTCCTGAGGCGCGGGTTGCCGTCCGGGTCCCCGCCGCCCAGCTTGGCGGCAACGGTGATCTCTTTGATGATCTTGGTGAAAACCTTGCCGCGCTTGGCGTCAGCGGCACCTTTTTTGTGCTTGATGGTACTCCATTTATTATGACCTGACATGAGAACTTCCTTTCCATCAGTTAAATTGAAAACGTCGAATAATAACATGGCCAAAAGACAGTTGTAAAGTGAGAAAATGACGGTTAAACTGTTACGGATTCAGGAGCTACAGGCTTTTAGCCGAACGGGAGAATTTATGACTCAGTGTTGCAAGCTGTTACAATGTGTTGGATTTTTGTTGATGCTGTTGAGTGTTCTCTCATTCAGCAACGGTTGCGCCACTACCGGCCGCAAGGCCGCCGACAACCTGCCGCCCGTCCTGTCCCAGGAGGAAGTACAGCGTCCCTATGACAAAATGGGGGTGATCACGGTCCAGCGTGAGCGCTATGGCGCCCCCAACGATCTGAAGGCATCCGACTACGAGTGGGGCTACCAGGCCCTGCGCCAGGAGGCTGCCAAGATGGGAGCCGATGCCGTGATCTACCCCGAGATCAAGGGTGAACGCGAGAGTTACATCCTGTTCCCGTCCAGCGAGATGACCGCCCGCGGCGTCGCCATTAAATTCCGCTGAGCCTGACCCAACTGCAGAATTTCGTTGCCCTTGATCGGCCATTTTGAGATAGTGTTCGCCGTATACGGTATCGTGTGCGCGCGAACCGGCTGATGTGACCATTTAATCCCAGGAGGCGATATCAATGAAAGCTGTGCTGATGGAAGGGTTTGGCGGTATCGAGGTGCTGAAGTGCGGTGAGGCGGAGAAACCGGTGCCCAAGGAGAACGAGGTTTTGGTGCGGGTGCACGCCACTTCCATCAACCGCCCCGACCTGGTGCAGCGCGAAGGGAAGTATCCCCCCCCGCCGGGCGACTCCGAGATCCTCGGTCTCGAGGTGGCGGGCACCGTTGAAGCGCTTGGCCCTGGTGTCACCGGCTGGCAGGTGGGCGACCGCGTCATGTCCCTGGTCGGCGGTGGCGGTTATGCCGAGTACGCCGTTGCCTACGCGAACCACCTGATGCGCATCCCCGAGTCGATGAGCTTCGAGGAAGCTGCCTGCGTCTGCGAGTCGTACATCACCGCGTTTCTCAACGTCTTCATGATCGGCGGGCTCCAGGACGGCCAGACGGCCATTCTGCACGGCGGGGGAGGCGGGGTGAACACCGCCGCCATCCAACTCTGCAAAGCCCTCACCCCCAACGCAAAACTGATCGTCACCGCCTCGCCCGAGAAAATGGACCGGGTGAAAGCGCTGGGTGCCGACCTGGTGATCAACTTCAAAGAGACCCCGGATTTCTCGGAAGTGGTGAAGGAGTTCACCAACAAGAAGGGTGTCGACGTGATCCTGGATCACGTGGGCGCCAAGTACCTCGCTCCCAACATGAACTCGCTGGGGTATAAAGGGAAGCTCGTCAGCATCGGCGTCATCTCCGGCATCAAGGCGGAGCTTAACCTTGCGCTTATGATGGTCAAGCGCCAGTCGATCATCGGCAGCGTGCTGCGCTCCCGTCCGGTCTCCGAGAAGGGGGAGATCGTCGCCGAGTTCGTGCGGCGCGCCATCCCGAAGTTCGCCGACCGCAGCATCGTGCCGATCATCGAGAAGGTGTTCCCGATAGAAGAGGTGGCCGCCGCTCACGGCATGATGGAAGCGGACAAGCACTTCGGGAAGATCGTCTTGAAGACCGCGTAAGACAAAAGCCTCAACACAGAGGTCCACAGAGGAAAAGGCGAGGAACACAGGGAAAGGCAAACGTCGGGTCCCCTCTCTCCTTGCGGGAGAGGGGCAGGGTGAGGGGGAAGGTGCCACTTCATTGCTGCTGGCAGCTTCACCCATCCCCTAGCCCCCTCCGTCAAGGGAGAGGGGAGTAGGTCTCTCCAGAATCGAAGAATCTCTGTTCCGGCCTTTTGCTTTACGCAGTTAACAGTAACCACACAAGGGGCACAGAGGCAGTCAGAGGAAAGACTCCAGGGGTCGGCTAGGTGATCATGGTATGAACGCACCTGACACAGCGCCGACGCCGGTAGTCAAAGCTTTTCCTCTGTGCTACTCTGTGCTCTTCTGCGTATAAGGTTCCCCGTCTCAAAGGAGAGAGCGCTTCACGATGAACGATTACACGAACTACTTCTTCACCATCATGGTCAGGTTCTTCTTCCTGCTTACGCCGTTTTTCGTCCTGTCCACCTTCCTGGCCATGACGCCGGAACTCACCGCCGCACAGCGCCGCAGTACTGCGATCCGGGTGACTCTCGCGGTGCTCGTAACCTGCTTCGTGCTTTACTCCTTCGGCAATACCTTGTTCTCCCTGTTCGGGATCACGCTGGACTCCTTCCGCATCGGCGCGGGCAGCCTCCTCTTCCTCTCGGCGGTGCACATGGTGCACGGCGACGACAGCGCTCCCCCCAGCGAGAAACGGGAGGCCATCTCGGTGGTCCCCTTGGCGATCCCCGTGACGGTCGGTCCGGGAACTACCGGTGCCCTGCTGGTCATGGGGGCAGAGGTGCAGCAGAACTGGCAGATCTTTGTTGGCTGTGCCGCGCTGGCAGCTGCTGTCCTTTGTGTCGGGGCACTGCTGGTGTGCGCCTCCTTCATCGAGCACCTGGTGGGGAAGAAGGGGATCACCATCCTCAGCAAGCTGACGGGCCTCTTCGTTGCAGCACTCGCCGCCCAGATAGTTTTCACCGGCGTCCGGAACTTCTTGACGGTAAAATAAGAGACGGCGACCGGCCGAGGGAGCTGCCTCGAACCGGCTGCCGTCGCTACTACCGCCTGCTGAACCGGAGGACAGGATGGCTGCCAGCGCTGGGAAACCGGAAGTACTGGTGATCGGATCGGGACCAAACGGGCTTGCTGCCGCTGTCACCATGGCGCGACACGGTTTCCCGGTGACGGTGCGGGAAGCCGGCGAAACTGTCGGCGGAGCCACCCGGACCCTCGAACTCACGCTCCCCGGTTTCCGGCACGACGCCTGTTCCGCCATCCACCCCCTTGCCGAAGCCTCCCCCTGCTTCAGAGAACTCCCGCTGTCCCGGTTCGGGCTTAGCTGGATCTACCCCGACGCCGCGCTCGCCCACCCCTTCGATGACGGAACGGCCGTCCTCCTGCACAAGGAGATCCTGAAAACCGTCGAGACCCTCGATGCCGGAGATCGCGGCGCCTACCAACAGCTTTTCGGGCCGCTCCTGGAAGAGTGGGAGCTTTTGGCCCCCGAGCTCCTGGCACCCATGCATTTCCCCACCCATCCGCTGCTCATGGCCGGCTTCGGTATCCACGGACTGAGATCTGCCACAGGACTTGCCGAAAACCGGTTCCAAAAGAGTCGGGCCAAGGCGCTCTTTGCCGGGCTCGCCGCACACTCCATTCTCTCCCTGGACCGTGCCGGTTCGGCAGCCTTCGGTCTCATCCTCGGGGTGCTCGGGCATCTCAACGGCTGGCCGTTTCCCAAAGGGGGAGCGCAGCAGATTACCATGGCCTTGGCCGGGTACCTGGAGTCGTTGGGAGGGAAGATCGTCACCGGTGAGGCTGTTCGATCACTGAACGCTACTTCCGGTAAAGAGCTGATGTTCCTCAATGTAACACCGCGTCAGGCTCTCACGATAGCCGGGTCCCGCTTCACGCCGGGCTACCGACAGCAGCTCGAGTCCTACCGTTACGGTCCGGGTGTCTTCAAGATGGATTGGGCGCTCTCCGGACCGATTCCCTGGCGTGCGGAAGAGTGTCGCCGGGCGGCGACCGTGCACCTGGGCGGGACTCTGGAGGAGATCGCGGCGGGCGAGAAGGAGGTCTGGCAGGGGAGCCATCCCGAGCGCCCCTTCGTGCTGCTTGCCCAGCAGAGCCTGTTCGATCCGTCACGGGCTCCCGAGGGAAAACAGACCGGCTGGGCCTACTGCCATGTCCCCAACGGCTCGACCGTGGACATGACCGAGCGGATCGAACGCCAGGTCGAGCGTTTCGCCCCGGGGTTCCGGGAGCTGATCCTGGCGCGCTCGGTGCGCGACTGTGCCGGCTTCGAGCGTTACAACGCGAACTGCATCGGTGGCGATATCAACGGCGGTGTCCAGGACCTGAACCAGATCCTGGCGCGTCCCATTATCGGACCGCACCCGTATGCCACCTCGGACAGCCGCATCTTCCTCTGTTCTTCCTCGACCCCTCCCGGCGGCGGCGTGCACGGCATGTGCGGCTACCACGCCGCACAACTGGCCTTGGAAAGGCTTGGCAGGTAAACGAGGAATCTGCCACGGAGTCACGGAGAACGTCCAGAATACGAGGTCTTGCCGTAAAAAGGATTGCTTTTCTCCGCGTGCTCCGTGTCTCCGTGGCAGACCTTCAATGACCCAGCCGGAAGACGAAAAAAGGGTTCCCCGTGAGGAACCCTTTTTTCGTGTCTTCGATATTGCGGTGTCTCTTACAGGCTGAGCTCCGCGTGACCGTTACAGAGCTGGTCGCGGGCCGCATTGACCTCGGCGCTCTCCAGGTAGTCGTCGAACTGCATGGTCCGGTCGAGGTAACCGCCGCCCGGGGTGAACTCGACGATCCGGTTCGCCACGGTGGAGACGAACTCGTGGTCGTGGGAGGCGAAGAGCACCACCTCGGTGTAGGAGATGAGTCCGTTGTTCAAGGCGGTGATCGACTCGAGGTCGAGGTGGTTGGTCGGCTCGTCCAGGATGATGGCGTTCGCGCCGGTCAGCATCATGCGCGACAGCATGCAGCGCACCCGCTCGCCCCCGGAGAGCACGCTGGTCTTCTTGGTGGCTTCCTCGCCGGAGAAGAGCATGCGTCCCAAAAAGCCGCGCGCGAAGCTCTCCCCTTCGGTGGGGGGGGAGTACTGCAACAGCCACTCGATGAGGTTGTAGTCCCCCTTGAAGTACTCGCCGTTCTCCTTCGGGAAGTAGGCGTTGGTGATGGTCTGGCCCCAGCGGAAGGTACCGGCGTCCGGCTCGATCTCGCCGGCCAGGATTTGGAAGAAGATGGATTTGGCGAGGGAGTTGGCCCCCACGAAGGCGATCTTGTCCCCCTTTCTCACCATGAGGTCGAAGTCCTTGAACATCTCGACGCCGTCCACGCTCTTCGAGAGCCCCTTCACCTCGAGGATGATGTCACCGCAGGGGCGCTCGGGCTTGAACACCACCCAGGGGTACTTGCGCGAGGAAACCGGCATGTCCTCCACGGTGAGTTTCTCGAGGAGCTTCTTCCTGGAGGTGGCCTGCTTGGCCTTCGAGGCGTTCGAGCTGAAGCGCTGGATGAACGCCTTCAGCTCCTCGGCCTTGTCCGAGGTCTTCTTGGCGTCGTCCTGGCGCTGCTTCAGGTTCAGCTGGCTCGCCTGGTACCAGAAGTCGTAGTTGCCGACGTAGACCTGGATCCGGCTGAAGTCGATGTCTGCGATATGGGTGCAGACCTGGTTCAGGAAGTGACGGTCGTGGGAAACCACGATCACGGTGTTCTGGAAGCGGAACAGGAATTCCTCGAGCCAGGAGATGGATTTGAGATCCAGGTGGTTGGTCGGCTCGTCCAAGAGGAGTACGTCCGGGTTGCCGAAAAGCGCCTGGGCCAAAAGCACGCGCACCTTCTCGCCACCTTCCAGTTCCTTCATGAGCTTGCCGCGCAGCTCCTCGGGGATCCCCAGGCCGTTCAACAGTACCGCCGCCTCGCTCTCTGCTTCATAACCGTTCATCTCGGCGAAGTCAGATTCGAGCTCTGCGGAGCGGATGCCGTCCTCCTCGGAGAACTCGGGCTTCGAGTAGATCGCCTCGCGCTCGGCCATCACCTCGTAGAGTTTCTTGTGCCCCATGATCACGGTGTTCAGTACGGTGTGCTCGTCGTAGGCGAACTGGTCCTGCTTGAGGACCGCGATGCGCCCCTTGCCGACGCTGATCTCACCCTTGTCCGCTTCGATCTCGCCGGAGAGGATCTTCAGGAAGGTGGATTTCCCGGCGCCGTTGGCCCCGATCAGGCCGTAGCAGTTGCCGGGGGTGAACTTTATGTTGACGTCCTTGAAGAGGACCCTCTTTCCGTAGGACAGGGTGACGTTTGTTGCAGTAATCATGGTGGTTTCTCTCTTTGGGCAAAATGAAACGACCACAGGGTGGACCCGTGGTCGCGTAAGCAAGTATGTATAGCATTAATAAAGCCGGTGCGGCAACGTTTTTTTCGGCGTCATACGCAGTTAGCCCCGCCTGGGGTCCTCGGTACGCCCCGCCCACCGGCCGCGTTAGTTCTCTCAGGCTCCCGCAGTCAAGAAATTCCCCCCGGAGCCGATGCGTGTACGGATCCCGCGCCACCCGGCTGGAACAGTTCAAGCCCGCGAGTCCCCCGCCCCTTGCGGGAGGGGGGTAGGGGGTGGCGAAGCTGCCATGGAGAAAACAGCCTGTTACCTCCGTGGCAACCTGGTGCTTCCAAACCGCCTTTTCCTGCCGGGAATGCGTTAAAAAACCTTGTATTTATCTCGAGCAATGTGGCAATCTGCCACTCGCCAATCATCACCCGCTTTTCGGCAAGAACCGGAGTGGGATCCGGAGCATCCATGAAAATCGTCGACCAGATGAACCAGGGGAAGCAGTTTCTCTCCCTGGAGTTCTTTCCCCCCAAAGAGAAAAACGAGTGGCCCAACTTTTTCAAGGTCGCCGAGCGCCTGACCCGGCTGAACCCGCTCTTCGCCTCGGTGACCTACGGCGCGGGGGGGAGCAGCCAGGGGGACACCCTGGAGATCGTGACCCGCCTGAAGCGCGAACACGGCCTGGAGAGCATGGCGCACCTGACCTGCATCGGGGCGAACCACGCCGCGCTGCGGCAGTTCCTGGACGAGCTGGCGAGCGCGGAGGTCTACAACGTCCTGGCGCTGCGGGGTGACCTCCCCCAGGATGCCGGCCCGGAGGTCTCGGTCTGCCGCACGCTGTCGCACGCCTCGGACCTGGCTTCCTTCATCCGCGAGGCCCATCCCGAGATGGGGATCGGTGTCGCCGGCTATCCCGAGACCCATCCCGAGGCGCTGAGCCCCGAGCATGACCTCGCCTGCCTGCAGAAGAAGCTGGAACTCGGGGGGGACTTCGTGATCACCCAGCTCTTCTTCGACAACCAGAGTTACTTCGATTTCGTGGCCCGCGCCCGCGCCCTTGGGGTGGAAAAGCCGATCATCCCGGGGATCCTTCCGGTGGTGAGCCTCAAGGTGATCCGGCGCATCGTCTCCTTGTGCGGCGCGAGCATCCCCCCCGAGTTCCTGGCCAGGCTCGAGGAGGCGGATCGGGCAGGGGGGGCGGCTGCCGTGCAGAAACTGGGGATCGCCCACGCCCGGCACCAGGCCGAGGGACTGTTGGCTGCCGGTGCGCCCGGCGTGCACCTCTACACCCTGAACCGCGACCAAGCCATCCTGGAACTCGTCGACGGACTGCTCCCGGCCTGACCCGGGGGAGCACCACGCGCGGGAGGAGGACCATGAACAAGAAATTCGCCAGCGCAATCCTGGCCGCCCTCATCTGGGTGGCAGCCGCAGCTTCCGCCGCGCACTGCGCGACCGAGGGTGGCAAGACCGCCGCCGAACCGGCCGCTAAGGGGACCGCGGCACGTTCCTCCAGCCGCTCCGAAGCGCTCGCCCTCGAGCTTAAGACGCTCAAGGATGCGCTCCCCGCCAAGCAGGCCGAGCTCGCCAAGCTGCGCCATCGCTGGCTGGTAGCCAAGGGGCGCACCCCGACTGCGGCCGAGATCAAGGAGTACGAAAAGAAACGGGCCAAGGGGAAGGTGACCGTCGAGGACAACCCCTACGTCACCAAAACCCCGTTGAGCAACCCGGCGCCCTACCGGGCAGCCTACTACAAGAAACTCGAGGAAGTGACCCGGGACGAGGAAGAGATCGCGCGCCTGGAGCAGCAGCTGGCGGCGCTGAAGCTTGTGCCGGCCAACTGACCGGGTACTGGTGTCGAGGAGTGCTCCCCATGCATGTTGAATCGAGCTCGCTTATCTGGGGGCTGGCGGGGCTTTTGCCGCTGTTGGTCTACGTGGTGCTGGTGTTTCGCGGCGTGGAGGTCTTGACCGCAACGGTGCTCGGCGTGGTGCTGGGGGCGCTTTTAAGCCACCAGACCCTGCTCTCCTTCGGGCAGGCGCTCGCCTCGGCGATGGGGTCGTTCCTCGCCATGGTGGGGCTCATCATCATGCTGGGGCGGGGGCTGGGTGAGGTTCTGGCGGCGACCGGCGTCTCGCACACCATCGTGCACCGGATCATCCACGGCATCGGGATCGACAGCCAGAAAAAGGCGCTCCTCGGCATCATGACCGCCTGCCTCGTCATGGTGGGGCTTCTCGGGACCATGGCCGGCGGCAACGCCATCATCGCCCCGATCGTCGTCCCCATTGCGGCCGCGGTGGGACTCTCCCGCTCCACGGTCGCCGTCATCTTCCAGGCGGTAGGGGAGGAGGCGCTCATCCTGGGCCCCTTCACCCCGCCGGTCATCACCCTTTTGGGGCTCACCAAGCTGGGCTACGGCGAGATGCTCCTCTACGTCTCCGGTCCGGTCGCCCTCATCACCTTCAGCGCCACCTGGTTCATGGTGCAGCGCATCCAGCGGCGCACCCAGGCCACCGAGGCCTACCGGCTCCCCGAGGACCTGGAGCGCTTCGAACCGACCCCCGCCTCACGGCGCGCCACCACGGTCTTCACCCTCTGTTTCCTCGCAGCCGCCATCTGGGGGATCGTCTTCCACGCCCCGACCTCCTTCGTCATCGTCATCATGCTGGGGCTCTCCTTCGTCACCGGACTTACCGGGGGCTTGAGCCTGGACGAGGTCCTGCGCCTCATCGTTCAGGGGATGGCCGGCAACGTCGGGCTCTTCCTGCTTTTTTTGCTGCTCGACCCCTTCATCGGCTTCGTGGAGAAGGCCGGGGGCTTCGCCGCCCTGGGAACGCTTTTGAAGCCCGGCATGGAGATCGGGGGGCGCTCGGCCATCGTGGTGACCGGCGGGTTCCTGGGTGCCTTCGGCATTTCGGGGGCGACCGTGGCGACCCTGAAGCTGTTGAACGAGATGTTCATGCCGCTTTTGTCGCGCTACGGCGTTTCGATGCTCGCCTGGTCGGTGGCGCTCGTGGTGGCGACCCGGGTGAACAACTTCGTCTTCCCCGGCGCCAACATGGTGAGCTCTCTCGGCTTCGCCGGTTCCGAGGACATGCGCTCCATGCTGAAAAACGGCTGGGTGGTGGCCGCCTGCCAGCTCAGCTACCTCACCTGTTACGCCCTCTTCTTCGCCTGAAACAAGGGGACTGCTTCCCCAACTGCCTGTCCCCTCGAGCGTTCCAGAGTGGTGCCAGATTCCCAGCCCTTAGTCCCCAGTCCCCAGTCCCTAGTCCCCAGCCCCCAGTCCCCAGTCCCCAGTCCCCAGTCCCCAGTCCCCAGTCCCCAGTCCCCAGTCCCCAGTCCCCAGTCCCCAGTCCCCAGTCCCCAGTCCCTAGTCCCCGATCTTCCCCTGCGACCAGGCGCGGATCCTCTGCACCTCCGGCTCGGCGATCCCCAACGAGAGCAGGAAGTTGTGGTGCGCCTGGGGCGCGCGGCGCTCGAACTCGATGTGCAGCTGGTGCATCGCCTCGTCGTCCATCCCGGAGGCCCTCAGCATCTCCACGAACATCTCCTTGTCCACCGCCGATTTCGGCCCCCCCTCTCCCGAGAGCCGCAGCATCCCCGCCAGGAGGCGCTGCTTGGTCTGCAGTGCGTGGATCTCGGCCGCGATCTGGTGCAGGCGGCGCTGCAAAACGGTCGCCGTGCCGGTGGGGGCCTGTTCGAGGAGCGCCCGGATGCCGGCGATGTCCAGGCCGGCCTGCTTAAGCGAACAGATGGTCTCCAGGCGCTCCCGGTCCGCCTCCGAATAGCTGCGGTAGTTGGCGCAGGAGCGCAGGGAAGGGGACAAGAGCCCGATCCGGTCGTAGTAGAGGAGCGTGCTGCGCGACAGGCCGAACTGCCGCGCCAGCTGCGTGATCTGGTACATGGGGTCTCCCTGGGGAAGGGGCCTCCGGTCCGGAAACCGGAGACCCCGTGGTCTTACCGGTTACTTGAACTTGGTGCGTACCTCGGCGATGCGCGCCTCCGGCAGTCCCAGCCAGGCAAGGAAGCTCTGGTGCCCTTCCGGGTTTTGCTGCTCGAAGAGGCGGTGCCACTTCTCCATTGCCGCGTCGTCAAGCCCGATGGCCCGAAACCGTGCTACCCACTCCTCGACCGTCACTTTCTTTTCCATCGTCAAATCTCCTTTGGGTCGTTTTCTGTGTCGTCATGGCCGTGACTGAAACCGAGCCTACAGTGTGAAGCTGTAGTCGGGTCAAGAAAAAATGTGGAGCCACATAGTGCCACAACTCGCGCCCTTGTGCCACCGTCGACTCTCCGCACCAACCGCACGTGAAAATAAATGTTTGCGGCAGATTGCCAGGCGCCTTGCCAAGTGGCAAAATTCATGAGGCCGAAATTCCTGCCGATACTTTTTAGTACCTGCCTGAGGTTGGCGCCGCCTGAGGTGGCGCCGCCGGCCCCCCGAGCAGCTTCCCCTTGGGAAGCCAAACTAATGAACGAAGTTCGCCTGAACCGAGCACCGAACCGGTGCCGCTAACGGAGTAACCCATGACCCACCCCATCAGCGCCGAACTCGCCCGCCGTATTCTGGTCATCGACGGTGCCATGGGCACCCAACTGCAGGAGCGCCACCTGACCGCCGAGGACTTCGGCGGCGCCGCCTACGAAGGGTGCAACGAAATGCTGGTGCTGACCCGCCCCGACGTCATCGAGGAGATCCACCGCTCCTACCTGGAGGCCGGCGCCGACATCATCGAGACCAACAGCTTCGGCGGCACCAGCATCGTGCTGGCCGAGTACGGCATCGCCGACAAGGCCTTCGAACTGAACCGCACTGCCGCGGAACTCGCCCGCAAGGCCTGTGCCGCCTTCACCAGCGCCGAGCGCCCGCGCTTCGTGGCCGGCTCCATGGGGCCCACCACCCGCAGCATCTCGGTGACCGGCGGGGTTACCTTCGAGGAACTCTCCCACGCCTTCGAGGGACAGGCGCTGGGGCTTTTGGCCGGCGGGGTCGACCTCCTGTTGCTGGAGACCGCCCAGGACACCTCGAACCTGAAAGCCGCCGCCGACGGCATCGCGCGCGCCTTCGAGAAGGCGGGGTGCCGGGTGCCGCTCATGATCTCGGGCACCATCGAGCCGACCGGCAGCATGCTGGCCGGCCAGAGCATCGAGGCGCTCTACGCGAGCATCTCCCACCTGGAGGACCACCTGGGACTTTTAAGCGTGGGACTTAACTGCGCCACCGGCCCCGAGTTCATGACCGACCACCTGAGAAGCCTCGCGGCACTTGCCAGCTGCGCGGTCTCGGTCTACCCCAACGCCGGACTTCCCGACGAGAACGGCCACTACGCCGAAACCCCCGCTTCACTTGCCGGCAAGCTCGCCCGCTTCGTCGACGCCGGCTGGCTCAACCTGGTCGGGGGGTGCTGCGGCACCACTCCCGCGCACATCAGGGCGATCGCCGAGATGGTCCAGGGGAAAGCGCCGCGCATCCCGGTCTCCTCCCGGCGCCGGGTGGTCTCCGGCACCGAGGCGCTCTTCGTCGAGGACGAGCTGCGCCCGGTCCTGGTCGGGGAGCGCACCAACGTGATCGGCTCGCGGCGCTTCAAGAACCTGGTCATCGCCGAGAGCTTCGAGGAGGGGAGCGAGATAGCCCGGGCCCAGGTGAAGGGGGGGGCCCAGGTGATCGACGTCTGCGTGGCCAACCCGGACCGCGACGAGGCCGCCGACCTAAGCCGCATCCTCGACTACCTCCCCAACAAGGTGCGGGTCCCCATCATGATCGACTCGACCGACGCGGCGGTCCTCGAGCTCGCCCTGAAGAGGCTGCAGGGGAAATGCCTGGTGAACTCCATCAACCTGGAGGACGGCGAGGTCCGCTTCCAGCAGGTGACCCCGCTCTTGCGGCGTTTCGGGGGCGCCGTGGTGGTCGGCTGCATCGACGACGACCCGCAGCACGGCATGGCGCTCACGGCCGAGCGCAAGCTCGAGGTGGCGCGCCGCTCCTTCGACCTTTTGACCGGCGAGTACGGGCTGCGCCCCGAGGACCTCATCTTCGACCCGCTGGTCTTTCCCGTGGGGACCGGCGACGAGAACTACATCGGCTCCGCCGAGCAGACCATCGAGGGGGTGCGCCTGATAGCCGAGGCCTTCCCGCAGTGCGCCACCATCCTCGGGATCTCCAACGTCTCCTTCGGCCTCCCCGCCGCCGGCCGCGAGGTCCTGAACGCGGTCTTTCTCTACCACTGCGTCAAGGCCGGGCTCACCTACGCGATAGTCAACACCGAGAAGCTCGAGCGCTACGCCGCGATCCCCGAGGAGGAGCGCCGCCTCGCCGAGGACCTCATCTTCTGGCGCGGCGCGGACCCGGTGGCCGCCTTCGCCGCAGCCTTTCGGGACCGGGCGCCGGTGGAGCGGGCGCCGGCCGCCGAACTCCCCCTGGACGAGCGGCTGCCGCGCTACATCGTCGACGGCACCAAGGCAGGGCTCACCGACGACCTGAAGGCGGCGCTCGAGCGCGGCGACCGGCCGCTCGACATCATCAACGGGCCGCTCATGGCCGGCATGGCCGAAGTGGGAAGGCTCTTCAACGACAACCAGCTCATCGTGGCCGAGGTGCTGCAGAGCGCCGAGGCGATGAAGGCGGCGGTCGCCTACCTGGAATCCTTCATGGAGAAGAGCGAGAGCCACGCGAAGGCGAAGCTCTTGCTCGCCACGGTGAAGGGGGACGTGCACGACATCGGCAAGAACCTGGTGGAGATCATCCTCTCCAACAACGGGTTCGAGGTGGTGAACCTGGGGATCAAGGTCCCCCCCGAGGTGCTCATCGAGGCCTGCCGGCGCGAGAAGCCCGACTACCTGGGGCTCTCCGGGCTCCTGGTGAAGAGCGCCCAGCAGATGGCGGTCAGCGCCGCCGACCTGAAGGCCGCGGGGATCGACATCCCGCTGCTCGTGGGGGGGGCCGCACTCTCCAAGAAGTTCGCCGACACCCGGATCGCCGCCGAGTACGGGGGGCCGGTGCTCTACGCGAAGGACGCCATGAACGGGCTCGATCTCGTGAACCAGCTGAGCGACCCCTCCCGGCGCGGCGAGCTGCTTGCCGAACTCTCCCGGCGCCAGCAGGAAGCGGGGGGACCTGCCCCGCAGCGTGCCACCCAGGAGGCTGCGGGGGAGGTGCCGGCCCGCTCCGCGGTACGCGCCGACGCCCCCATCCTGTCCCCGCCGGACTTCGAGACCCACATCCTGCGGGACATCCCGCTCGGGCGCATCCTCCCCTACCTGAACCGCCAGATGCTCTACAGCAAGCACCTGGGGCTCATCGGCGTGCCGGACAAGCTCCTGGCCGCGGGGGACGAGAAGGCAGTCAAGCTGCACGGCCAGGTAAACCGGATGCTCGAGAAGATAGAACAGAACGGGCTGGTCCGCCCCCAGGCGCTCTACCGGTTCTACCCCGCCTCGGGCGAGGGGGACGACCTGATCCTCTACGACCCGGAGGGGTCCGGCGCCGAGATCATGCGCTTCAGCTTCCCGCGCCAGGCCGGCGGCGAGCGGCTCTGCCTGGCCGACTTCGCCCGTCCCAAAAGCTCGGGAGAGCTCGACAACGTGGCGCTCTTCACGGTTACCTGCGGGCTGGGCGTGCGCCAGGAGTCCGAACGGCTCAAACAGGCCGGCGAGTACCTCGAGTGCCACCTGTTGCAGGCCCTGGCTCTGGAGCTTGCCGAGGCGACCGCCGAGTGGCTGCACCGGCGGCTGCGCGACGCCTGGGGGATCGTCGACGACCCGTCGCTCACCATGAAGGGGATCCTCAACGCCGACTACCAGGGGATCCGGGTCTCCTTCGGCTACCCGGCCTGTCCGGAACTCGCCGACCAGGAGAAGCTCTTCGCGCTCCTCGACCCCTCCCGGATCGGGGTGGCACTCACCGAAGGGTACATGATGGACCCCGAGGCGAGTGTCTCGGCCCTGGTCTTCCACCACCCGGAGGGGCGCTACTTCAGCGTGGTGCGCTGACCACGGGGACTTCCGACAGCCGGCCGGCCGCTTCCCGATAGTTGATCTGCCGACGTCATTTTCTCTAATTAGCCATTGCGCGGCTGGCGCATTCTGGCATAATGAAAACCTCGCAGGAGTGAGGTTTATTTTTCAGCTAACCCGGAGCAATTACAGCATGAATGACCCGATTACCGTGGGGATCAGTTCCTGTCTTTTGGGAGAGAAGGTTCGCTACGACGGCGGGCACCGCCACGATCACTACATAACCGGGACCCTGGGAAGGTTCTTCCAGTTCGTGCCGGTCTGTCCCGAGGTGGAATGCGGCATGCCGGTCCCCCGCGAGGCGATGCGTCTGGAGGGTGACCCGGCGAACCCCCGCCTGGTCACCGTGAAGAGCCGCCAGGACAAGACCGGGCAGATGCACGCCTTCTGCCGCGAGCGGGTGGCGGCGCTCAAGGACGCAGGACTCTGCGGCTTCATCTTCAAGAAGAACTCCCCGAGCTCCGGGCTGCACCGGGTCAAGGTCTACAACAACGGCATGCCGGCCAAAAACGGCCGCGGCCTGTTCGCCGCCGAGGTGGTGCGCCAGTTCCCCTTCCTGCCGGTCGAGGAGGAGGGGCGCCTGTGCGACCCGGTGCTGCGCGAGAACTTCATCGAGCGGGTCTTCACCTACGCGCGCTGGAAGGCCTTCCTGGCCGGGGAACCGGACCTGGGGGACCTGGTCAAGTTCCACACCGCGCACAAGCTCTTGGTCATGGCGCACAGCCCGACCATCTACCGCGAACTGGGGGCCCTGGTCGGAAACGGCAAGCAGCTCAAGAAGGTGGAACTCTTCCAGCGCTACGAGGAGCTCCTCATGATGGCCCTGGCGCTCATCGCCACCGTGAAGAAACACACCAACGTGCTCATGCACATCATGGGGTACTTCAAGGCCGGGTTGAGCCGCGAGGAGAAGGAAGAACTCCTCGATTTGATCCGCCAGTACCACGACCACCTGGTCCCCCAGGTCGTCCCGGTCACCATGCTCAAGCACTACTGCCTCAAGTTCAACGACCAGTACCTGAGAGGCCAACTCTACCTGAGTCCCCATCCCACCGAGCTTGCCCTGAGAAACCATGTCTGACTCCAGTATCCCCCGACCCCACGATGCCACGGAGCTTAAGTCCCCCCCGCGTATGACCGCGTGGCACGACTGGATGGCCACCGGCAACGAGGAGGTGGACAACCAGCACCGCGACCTCCTGAACAAGGTGGCGGATCTCCTGCTGGCCTGCCGCGAACAGCGCATGGCCGAAGAGATCAGCAAGCTCTTCTGGTTTCTCAAGCGCTACGTGCGCCGGCACTTCCGCGACGAGGAAAAGCTGCAGCTCGACAGCGGCTACCCCGGCTATGCCGCGCACCGGGCGGAGCACCAGGCCTTCTACGCCCAGGTGACGGAACTGGAAGCGCGCTACCTCAAAGACGGGACCAGCACCACCCTCATCGTGGAGTCGCTGAACCTTATGTGCGAATGGCTGCACCGCCATTTCAGGCAGATGGACCAGGAACTGGTGGACTACCTGCACGGTGTCGGCAGCTATGCTCCCTGAACAAAGACAGCGGTGCACCAACACTAGCTGTATACGTGAATGCTTCTAGTTCACCGTTGTTCCTTTTCCGACATCTGTTATACTGTATTTGGTGTGGACAGTGTCAGAATCGGATGGCATAGTTCCAACAACAGACCTTTATCTCGCGACTTTTTGATGTGGCATGAACGGTACCGGTGCCAAGCACCCGATCCAGTTACGTAAGCAAACCAAAGGAGGTTGCTATGCTTGTCCGAGACAGAATGACGTTGAACCCCGTTACCATCACGCCGGAGGTGTCGGTAACCGATGCGCTGCGCCTGATGAGTGAACGGAAGATCCGGCGCCTGCCGGTGGTGGACGCCCAGGGGGGGGTGATCGGGATCGTGTCCGATCGCGACCTGCTTCTGGCCTCGCCGTCTCCCGCCACCACGCTCGCCATCTGGGAGATCCACGAACTTTTGGCCAAGCTCACCGTGGAAAAGATCATGACCCGTGAGGTGATCATGGTCCAGGAGGACACCCCCCTCGAGGAGGCGGCCCGCGTCATGGCCGACAGCCGGATCGGCGGTCTCCCGGTGTTGCGCGGCAGCGAGCTGGTGGGGATCATCTCCGAGTCGGACCTCTTCAAGACCCTCCTGCAGCTTCTCGGGGGGCGCCGTCCCGGGGTGCGCATCACCGTGGCCACCTCCGGTGCCAAGGGGACCCTGGCCGAGATCACCAGCGCCATCTACGAGGTTGGGGGCGACATCGTCGGCCTGGGCTTTTCCGAGGTGCAGGGAGCGGCGGACGGTACCTGGGTGAACACCTTCAAGGTGCAGGGGGTCGCGAAAGACAAGCTCGTCGAGGTGATGCGCCTGCACGTGCGCGAGATCCTGGACGTGCGCGAGGCCCCGTAACCGGGGGTGCTGGAGAAAACGCGGGGCGTGCCGTTCAGGTGCGCCCCTTTTTGCGGTCCGCAGCGGACCTCATACCTTAAGGGAGCCCACACCATGCACCTGATCCAGATCCTGTTGCCGCTCTACGACAACGAGGGAAAGCCGTTCGGGCAGGAACTCTTTTTGCGGGTGCGCGACGAACTCTCGGAGCGTTTCGGCGGCATCACCACCTACATGCGCTCCCCGGCGCGCGGCCTCTGGAAGGAGACCCGGGAGACCACGGTGCATGACGACATCGTGATCTACGAGGTGATGACCGACACCCTGGACCGCGACTGGTGGCAGGGCTACCGCCAGCAGCTCACCGTGATCTTCCGCCAGGCGCTCCTCATCGTGCGGGTGAGCGAGGTGCAGCTCCTCTAGAAGGATAGGGAGCGATGCCCGAGGGGCGGCCCCTTTGGCCATCAACACCCCTAAACAAATCCCCCCCTGTTCCCCTCTCAAAGGTTCATCCGGTAATTCCAGAAAGCGCGCATATGGTTGCTCTCAACCACTGCTGGCAGCCCAACGTTCCCCCTTGGAAAAGGGGGGAACCCGGGCAGGACAGTAACCGAAATCTCTGAAGAATAACAAAGCCGGGGTGGCGCTTTAAAGCGCCACCCCGGCTTTGTTGTTGAGGGAAACGGTTACCGCTAGTACTTCATGAAGGCATCGTCCTGCAGGTCGTGCGCCGTCTCATCCAGCTCGACATCGAACCCCGCGGAGCGGGTGACCTTGGTCGCGTGCGCCGGTTTCGTCAAGGAGGCGCTCCGCTTCACCGGCGCGGCGCTCTTGGCGGGGCGGCGGGTGGCCTGGCGGCGGTTGCCGTCACCCGTGTTGAAGAAGCCGATACTCGCCTGGAGCTGCTCCGCCTGGCTCGAGAGCTCTTCCGCGGTCGAGGACATCTCCTCGGCTGCCGAGGCGTTTTGCTGGATTACCTGGTCGAGCTGCTGCATGGCCTTGTTGATCTGCTCGGCGCCGGTGTCCTGCTCGCGGCTCGAGGCGCTGATCTCCTGCACCAGCTCGGCGGTCTTCTGGATGTCCGGCACCATGGTGGAGAGCATGGTCCCGGCCTTTTCGGCGATCTGCACCGAGTTCGAGGAGAGCTCCAGGATGCCTGCCGCCGCCTGCTGGCTCCGCTCGGCCAGCTTTCTCACTTCGCTTGCCACCACCGCGAACCCCTTGCCGTGCTCACCGGCCCGGGCCGCCTCGATGGCCGCGTTCAGCGCGAGGAGGTTGGTCTGCCGGGCGATCTCCTCGATGATGTTGATCTTGGTGGCGATCTCCTTCATGGCGTCCACGGTATGCGCTACCGCCTGTCCCCCCTCCTGGGCGTCGGTCGAGGACTTCACCGCGATCTTCTCGGTCTGCAGGGCGTTGTCCGCGTTCTGCCTGATGTTGGAGGACATCTCCTCCATGGAGGAGGAGGCCTCCTCGGCGGCGGCCGCCTGCTCGCTGGCCCCCTGCGACATGGTTTCCGCGCTCGCCGAGAGCTCGCTCGCCCCGGAGGCCACGTTGTCCGCCGCGGAGCTCACCTCGGCGACGATCTCCCTCAGACGCTCCAGCATGGAGCCCATCGACGCGAGGAGCTGGCCGGTCTCGTCGGTGCTCTGCGCCTTGACCTCCATGGTGAGGTCCCCCTGCGAGAGCCTGTCCGCAACCTCGACCGCCTGGGCAAGCGGGCGGGTGATGGAACGTGCCAGGAGGAAGGTGATGGTGCCGGCGAGCACGAAGGCCAGGGCGCCGAGTGCGAACATCAGGTTACGTGCGCTGTGGTAGGCCTCCTGGGCCTGTTCGTAGCGCAGCTTGTTGCGTGCCCTGCAGTGCTCTCCCAGCTCGTCGATGTTGGTGAGCCAGGCGCGAACCGCCGGGCGCGCCTCCTTGTTCATCAGGTCGATCCCTTCGACATCCTTGCCGGCAAGTGCGAGGTCCATCACCTTGGTGTTGAGCGGCCGTGCCTTCTCCCCGGCCGCGCCCACCTTGGCCAGCAGCTCGTGCCCCTTGGTGTCGTCCTTGCCGGTGAGCTCGGTCACCTTTTTGGCCGCTTCGCTGTATTTCTCGCGCCACTCCCCGATCCGCTTCTGGTACTCCTGGCGCTTCTCCACATTACGGTCCAGGAGGATGTTGCGCAGGTTGATGGAGACCTCGCGGATGCAGTCGGCCATGTCGTTACTCAACTCGATCCGGACGTTGTTGACGGTGACGATCCGGTCGAGGTTCGCCTCGATCTGGGCCATGTTGGCGATGCTGACCCAGATGAGTCCCGCCATGATGAGCAGCAGGACGCCGTTGGCCAGCGCGAGCCTGGTGGCGATCTTCATGTTCTTGAGCATGGTACACCCTCCTGTCGATGGTTGAACCGTGTTGAATGAACAGCAACTTCTTTGTCATTCATCGACAGCCCGTGTGGGAAACTTAAGACAAAAAAAGGCGCAAACTCTCACAGACAACTCAAATGGGGAAGACCACCACGACGGTTCAACTTTCCACCACGGTTCCCGGTTTGGCAGGTTCTTTCCGTGCCGTGCCTCTGTCAGCCGTTCAGGCTGCTTCTGTCATCTCACCGTACGTACATTCCAGTTCCCCGGAAGAGAACACCGCGTCCACATCGAGGATCATGACGAAGTCGTCCCCGCGCCTCCCCATGCCGCGAATGAAGTCGAGGTTGAGACCGGTGCCGATACGGGGCGGGGGCTGGATCTGATCCGGTTCGAGATTGAGCACCTCCTGGACCGAGTCGGCCATCGCCCCCAATACCAGGGTCTCCCCCGCAAGGGTCACCTCGACGATGATGATGCAGGTATGCACGGTCTGCGGGGTCACCGGCAACCCGAACTTGAGCCTCAGGTCCAGTACCGGCACCACGTTGCCGCGCAGGTTGATCACCCCGCGCATGAACGCCGGGGTCTGGGGTACCTTGGTGACCTCGGTCAGGTCCAGCACCTCGCGGACCTTGTGGATGTCCAAGGCAAAGGTCTCGCTGTCCAGGGTGAAGGTAAGGTACTGCCCGGCTTCCACGCCACTTTGCTCTGCCATCTCTGCTCTCCTTTCGGGGCCCGCCCCGTCGCCTAGAATCGTTCCAGTTCCTGGTCCTCAACCGTCTCCTCTGCCTGCAACTCGCAGTGCACCGCCTGGCGGTGCAGGAGGGCTATCTCGCCCGGGGTCGGTGCCGCTTTGGCCCGGATCAACTGCCGGGTCGCCTGCGGGGGACCCTTACGGTCCGGGGCCGGTTTCTGCTGCTTCAGCATCTCGAACTCCTTGCCTGATCTGGGACTCGGCAGGGCAACTCTCTGGTCATCCCGGGTGCCGGCCGTAAATGCTGAACCAAAAGGGTGCCGATGGCTGAGCCATTTGTAGGTACCTTTCCTACCACAATCGGTTGATTGTCCGAAGACTTTAGGAGATATACGGATGCGGGGAGAATTTTGCGAGTACGGCGGGGAGACCCCGAGCGCAGGAGAAAAAAAGACGGTCACCGGGGCGTTGGGGGGCGCCGCTGTGACCGTGTGTGCTGCGTTAAAGGGATCGGGTGCACCGGGCCGAGAGGGTGTCGAACCCGTGCCGTCGGGTGCTCTAGGGGGCCTCGAACTTGTAGCCCACCCCGTAGATCGAGTGGATCAGCTCCTGGTCCGGTGCCACTGCGGAGAGTTTCTTGCGCAGCTTCTTGATGTGGCTGTCGATGGTCCGGTCGCTTACGATGCGCTGGTCCGAGTAGATGCGATCCATGAGCTGGGTGCGCGAGTAGATGCGCCCGGGGTTTTGAAAAAGAAAGTGCAAAAGCTTGAACTCCACCGCGGTGAGTTCCAGGTCCTGGCCGTGCAAGAGCGCCTGGTAGCGCTCCGGGTCGAGGGAGAGCCCCCCCGTGACCGGAGCCTGGTGCTCGCCGGTGCGGCGCAGGACCGACTTGACCCGGGCCACCACCTCGCGCGGGCTGAACGGCTTGCAGATGTAGTCGTCGGCCCCCAGTTCCAGCCCCAAAAGGCGGTCGATCTCCTCGACGCGCGCGGTGATCATGATGATGGGGACCTCGGAGAAGCCGCGGATCTCCTTGCAGATCTCCAGGCCGTCGCGCCCGGGGAGCATCAGGTCGAGCAGGATCAGGTCGGGCATGCGCTGGCGCACGAAGGGGAGCACCGCGAGCCCGTCCTCGAGCCGGCTCGACTCGAACCCAGCCTGCTTCAGGTAGTCCCCCAGGAGGGAGGCGAGTTTCTCTTCATCCTCGACGATCAGAATGTGCTGGTTCATGGTCTGCTCCCGGTAATCGGTAGTTCGATGCGGATCAGGATCCCCCCGAGAGGGGAGGGGAGTGCGTCGATGGTCCCCTCGTGAGCCTCGACGATGCTCTTGCAGATGGCGAGCCCGAGGCCGGCGCCCCCCAGGGCACGGTTGCGCGAACTCTCCACCCGGTAGAGCCGGTCGAAGAGGCGCTCGAGCTCCTGGGGGGTGACTCCGGGTGCGGAGTCGGACAGGGTGACGAGCGCCCGGTCGGTGTGGCACTCCAGCCGGACCACCAGCTTCCCGCCGGGGTCGGTGTACTTGAGGGAGTTGTCCAAAAGGTTGTCGAAGAGCTGCTGCAACCGGATCGGGTCGGCGAAGATGCGGCAGGGGCGCGCGCTCGGGAGCTCGGCCGTGAGGGTGATCCCCTTCTGCTCGAACTCGCTGACGAAGGAGCCGACCGAGTCGTCCAGAAGCGGGACCAGGTCCTGGTCGCTCTTGCGGTAGCTTAGGGCGCCGATGTCGCACAGGGAGAGCTGGTAGAGGTCGTCCACCAGGCGGGAGAGCCTGAGCACCTCGCTGTGCAGCGAGCGCATGGACTCGGGCCCCGCCTCGCGCACCCCGTCCTGGATCGCCTCGATCTCGCCGCGCAGGATCGAGAGCGGGGTACGCAGTTCGTGCGAGATGTCGGCCACCCAGAGCCGGCGCGCCTGCTCGTTCTTCTCCAGGGAGAGCGCCAGGGTGTTGAAGTCGCGGGCCAGTTGCCCCAGCTCGTCCAAGGGCCCCACGGTCACCCGGGTCTCGAAGGCCCCCGAGGCGAGGCGGTGCAGCGAGGCGGCGAGTTTCTTGATCGGGTGCACCAGGCGGTTGGCCAGCGGCAGCGAAATGGCCGCCGAGACGAGCAGCATCACCCCGGCGATGAGCGCCATGGCGAGCTGCTGTTGCTGCACGAAGACCAGCTGGTGGCGCTCGGTGAGCCTCAGCCGCGGCAACAGCCCCAGGTAGCCCACCACCGTGTCGTCGTTACTCAGCTTCTTCAGGGTCACCCGCTCCGGGATACTGGCGGGGCCGGCCACCCTGCGGTAGGAAGCGTCCAGAAGGACCACCCGCGACTCGAAGCGGTGCGGCGCATGCGGTGGGGGCTGCTGGCTGGTGAGGCTCGTGAACCCCCGCTCCTTGAGGATCTGGGCCCGGCGGGCCATCCGGCGTTCCCGGCGCTCCGGGGGCTCCGCACCGATCAGCTCGCGCGGCAGGGTGGAATCGATGAGGCTGAACCACTGCCCCGGGTCGTCGCGCAGGAAGTCCCAGCTCCCCTTGGTCGCGTAGGACTGCTCCAGCACCTGGGCGAGCCTGTCGACCCGCTCCTTCTCGATGGTGTTCACGTAGGCCAGGAAGCCGCGGCCGATGCTCCACTGCATGATGAGGAACATGCAGAGCACCACCGCGCCGGTGGCGGCCAGCATGGCCAGAAAGAGCCGGTATTTGATCATCAGTTTCATGGCTCACCCGTAAGTAGCCGGTGCGTTGTTGGGGCACCCTCACATTAATCTGCCCCTTTTGTAGCACAGCCACGTCGAGATCGCTACGGCATGGTGCGGATTTACTGAATATTTACCCGATTTTTCATAATTCATCCTTATTTCGCTGCTAGTTTCCGGGTGCCTGGCGGGTAGCGCACGGCCTGCCGCGGACAAAAAAACGGCAGCGGCTTAGGGGCCGCTGCCGTCGAGGCTGGAACCTTCAGGGTCAGCGCCCGTAGCTGTGCAGGCCGGAGAGGAAGAGGTTCACCCCGAGGTAGCAGAAGATGGTGGCGGCGAAGCCGATCACCGAGAGCCAGGCGGCGCGCCGCCCCACCCAGCCGCGGGTGATGCGGGCGTGCAGGAACGCGGCGTAGACGAACCAGACGATGAGGGACCAGGTCTCCTTGGGATCCCAGCTCCAGTAGGTTCCCCAGGCGTAGTTGGCCCAGGCCGCCCCGGTCACGATCCCCAGGGTGAGGAGCGGAAAGCCCACCATGATGGCGCGGTAGTTGAGGTCGTCGAGCACCTTCACCGGCGGGAAGCTCGCCAATACGCCGCCGGCCGGTGCCGCCCCGGCCGCATCGCGCACCAGGTACATGATCGAGATGCCGCAGGCCACCGCGAACGCCGCGTACCCCAAAAAGCAGGTGACCACGTGGTACAAGAGCCAGTTGCTCTGCAGGGCCGGCACCAGCGGCTCGATGCCGCTTTGCAGGGCGAGCTGGGCCCAGGTCATCCCCAAAAGGGCGAAGGGCATCACGAAGGCCCCGATCACCCGGTAGCGGTAGCGCAGGTCCAAAAGCAGGTAGATGAGCACGATGGTCCAGGAAAAAAAGACCACCGACTCGTACAGGTTGGAGAGGGGGGCGTGTCCCACCCCCATCTGGTAGGATTCGCGCCAGCGCAGGCCGATGGCCCCGGTCTGCAGGATGAGACCGGTCAGCGCGGTGAGGCTTCCCAGGAGCCCGAGCTTCTCCACCCGGCTCGCGAGATAGGCGAAGAAGGCCAGCATGGAAGCGAGGTAGGCGATGGTGGTGACGTTGAATAACAGTGAGCTGGTCATTTGCCCTCCCCGGGTGCGAGTTCACCCTCGATCTGCTTAACCAGCCGGTTGAAGCGAAGTTCGAACCCGGCCGGGTTTTTGTTGGCGCTTCCGGCAACCACGATCTCGCCGTCTTTGACCTCCACCCAGACCCTGCGGTGCGACATGAAGAAGGCGACGTAGACCCCGACGATCATGAGCAGGCACCCCAGCCAGACGATCCCCACCCCCGGGTCGTGGTTCACCTGCAACCCGGTGTACATCTTCTCGTTGCCCCCCAGGTAGCCGAAGAGGGGGTGCCCGGCGCTTCGGGCGGCCTGCCGGTTCAGCTCGGGGTAGTTCGCGTAGACCAGGGTGCGCAGGGACTGCCCCGAGGGGGTGTGCATCTCCAGGAGTGCCGCCGGCCCGCTCAGCCCCGGCTTGAACTGCCCCACCTCCTGGGTCGACTCGAGGACGTGCACCTCGCTCCCGTCGGGGAGTTGCGCCGCGCCGTCGCTGGGGATCTCCAGGCGGACCGCATTCCCCCCGTCGGGGCTGCTCACCGTGAAGCTGTGCTGCCCCACCTTGCCGTAGCTCGACTGGTAGAAGGTGATCCCGTTATAGGTGAGCGGGTCGTTGACGATGATCGGCACCTTCTGGAAGCCCGGTACCGGCCGGCCGTTCTCGCTCACGCTGAGGATGCTCTTGAACTCCTTGGGGGCCCCGGTGTCGTAGAAGGAGACCGAGAACTTGTCGCAGCTCACCGCGAAGCCCAGGTCGTGGGGCTTGTTGTTGCGCAGGACGATACTCGTCGCGCTCTCCCCTTCGGGGATGGTGACGTACCCCTTGAAGCCGAAGAGCGAGCCGACCATGGCGCCGGCGAAGATCACCAGGATGCTTAGGTGCACCACGTAGACCGCCAGCCGGCACCAGGGGGTCTTTTCGGCGTAGAGGTGGAAGCTGCCGTCCTTCTCGGTGATGCGCGGGGCGGCGAACTGGGCGGAGAGGAGCGCGGCGACCTGCTCCTTGAGCGCAGCGGCGGAACCTGGCACCTTTAGGGTAGCCAGGGTGCTAAGGCTTTTCTTGAGCCCCTCGTCGAGGGTGAGCGTCGGGTTGCTCATCACCTTCCAGATCTGCGGCAGCCTCTTGAGCGAGCAGGCAAAGAGGTTCACCGAGAGTGCCGCCAAGAGCAGGACGAACCACCAGGAGTGGTACATGTCGAAAAAACCCAGGGCCTGGTAGAGCCGGAACTTGGTCTGGCCGATGCTCTCCAGGTACTGGGGTGCCAGGTTCCCCTGGGGGATCACCGTGCCGATGATCGAGGTGACGGCCAGCGACAGCAAAAGTGCCATCGCGAGCTTAAGCGAGCAGAAAAAGTCCCAGGTGGCCTGGGAGAGGGTGCGTTCGTTGTTCACGTTCTACTCCTTGGTTCTGCCGGCGAGGGCAAGCGGGGCCCGCAACTGGCGAGCGGTCCCGTTGACGTCGCACGGGTGGAAAAAACGTACGTCGAGTGCCTGTCGGCGCACGAGGGGCGGAGGTTTTAAGGGAGTGAATCGCGGGGCGCCAAGGCGCAGGCGCCCCTTAGGCGCAGTTTTGCGGGGGAACGAAAATCGGGAGGTAGACCTCGGGGAGGAACTGGAAGGGGTCACTCAGCCGGCAGCTGCGCTCGGCGTTGCCGGCGGGCCAGGCAAGAGGAAGGGGGAGTGGTGCGTGATAGCTGCAGCAGGAGCAGCAGGAACAGCTGGAATCGCACCCCTCGGTATCGTGCCGGTCGGAGCAGGGGCAGTGGCTGTCGCCGGCCCCCTCGAAGGGGGAGCTTACCACCTGGTCCTGGAAGGGGTGGTAGTTGGAGGCAATGGTGACCCCGGTGGCGTCCGGGGCGGCCAGGCTGCCGGGGGCACCGTGGCCGGCGAAGCTCTCCAGGGGGAGGATCAGGTAGACGCAGATCATGAGTAACGCAGTCAGTCTTCTCAGGTGCATCGCGGCCTACTCTCCCTGTCAGAAAGGTTCGCGAAATAGTAATGGAGTAGCTTGTCCCGTGTCAACGGGAATCGCCCACCCGGGGGAGCGTTCGGGTATACGCCGTCTTTCCCTGCCGGCAGCACCTGTCGGGTAAATTCGCTAACTGCCGACAAATTGCTCGCCTCGAATGTCCCGTTGTGGTAAGGTTTGGCCTGCTGACCGTCAAACAGACCCCTCGGGCCTTGGAGGCCTCTTGGGGTTTTTTTGTGGTCGGAAACGTAAAAAACAGGAGTACATGTGGATTTCCAACAGTTTAACTTGCATCCCCAGATTCAGGCCGGCGTCGAGGCGCTCGGCTACCGTAACCCGACCCCCATCCAGCGGGACGCCATTCCCCCGGTCCTCGAGGGGCGCGACGTCATGGGTCTCGCCCAGACCGGCACCGGCAAGACCGCCGCGTTCGGGCTGCCGCTGTTAACCCGGCTGGTGCCCGGTCCGCGCGGCAAGCTGCGCGCCCTGGTGCTCGCCCCGACCCGGGAACTCGCCGAGCAGATCAACGACGCCCTCAACGCCATGGGGCGCTTCACCCGCTTGAGGAGCATCACCGTCTACGGCGGGGTCAACATCAACCCGCAGATCAAGAAACTAAAGGAAGGGGTGGAGATCGTGGTCGCCTGCCCGGGCCGCCTCCTGGATCATATCTCCCAGGGGACCGTGGACCTCACCGGGGTCGAGGCGCTGGTCCTCGACGAGGCGGACCAGATGTTCGACATGGGCTTTCTCCCCGACGTGCGGCGCATCCTCAGGGCGCTTCCCGCCAAGCGCCAGACCCTGATGTTCTCGGCGACCATGCCGGACGACATCCGCAAGCTGGCCCAGGAGATCCTGCACCAGCCGGTGACCGTGCAGGTAAGCCGGACCGCCCCGGCCGCCACCGTCTCACATGCGCTCTACCCGGTTCCCCAGCACCTGAAGACGCCGCTTCTGCTCGAGCTGTTGCGCCACAGCGACACCGAGAGCGTGCTGGTCTTCACCAAGACCAAGCACCGCGCCAAGAGGGTAGGGGAGCAGCTGGAGAAAAGCGGCTACCGCGCCGCCTCCTTGCAGGGGAACCTCTCCCAGAACCGGCGCCAGGCAGCCCTCGATGGTTTCCGCGACGGCACCTTCCAGATCCTGGTCGCCACCGACATCGCCGCGCGCGGCATCGACGTCTCCCAGGTCTCGCACGTCATCAACTACGACATCCCCGACACCGCCGAGGCGTACACGCACCGCATCGGCCGCACCGGCCGGGCCGCCCGGACCGGCGACGCCTTCACCATGGTGACCACCGAGGATGCCGTCATGGTGCGCAGCATCGAGCGCGTCCTCGGCTCCCCGATCGAGCGGCGCCGCATGGAAGGTTTCGACTACACCGTGCCGGCTCCCAAGAAGGATGCCGAGTTCGCCCGTCCGCCGCGCGAGCCGCAGCGCCGTCGTGAGAAACCGGCCTCGCCGGCCGCTGCCGGCGGCCAGGGGGGCGCGGCACACGGCGCACGTCCGGCCGGATCCCCGCCGCGGGGCCAGGAAAAACGCGGCGCTACCGCTACCCCGGGCACCCGTCCCGCAGGGCAGCCGGCAGCCACTGGCGAGCGCAGCGGCTCACGTCCGGCCAACCAGCCGCCCGCCGGCAAGCACGCGGTCGGCGCCGGCACCCGCACCTCGCAGCGTCCGCCGAGCCACCCGGCCCGTCGCGGCGGTACCCGCTAGCCCGCACCGGCTGCGAGCGCAGAACACGACAGAACGTTCAGCGCAGGCTGTCGTTGTCCTAGGGTCCCCTCTCCCCCTGCGGGAGAGGGACAGGGTGAGGGGGAAGGTGCCACTGCATCGTGGATGGCAGCTTTACCCACCCCCGGGCCCCTCCCGTCAAGGAAGGGGGGAGTGTGATGAACCAAAAAAAAGGGGGATGGCAATAATTTGCCATCCCCCTTTTCTCGTTTGAACGTCCGGCCTAGGCTTCGGCGGACCACTGACCGTGCAGGTTGCAGTACTCGCGGGCAGTCACCTTGTCCGCGGTGATCGCGAAGGTGGCTTCCGGGGCCTGTCCCGGAGCGAGCTGGGCGCGGTAGACCTTGCCGTCGGCGATCAGTTCGATCCACTCGATGAAGTGGGCGCTCTCCATGGGGTGCGCCACCGAACCGACCTTCACGGTGATGGTGCCGTTGCCCTTCTCGATCACCGGCACGTGCTTCTCTTTTGCCGCGTCGACCGTGTTGGCGACCATCAGTTTCATCGCGCTGCCGCAGCAGACCAGTTCGCCCGGACCCGCATGAAACACCTCGACGATGTTGCCGCAACTCTCGCACTTGTAGATTTCCAAAGCCTGAGCCATCTTTACTACCTCCTTGAAATTGTCGTGCTGCCTAAATTTAGATGGAAATGCCGGGGCCCTGAGGGGGCTTCCCGTTTTTGAGCCAGGACGCAAGGTTCTGGGCCAGCGCCCGGTTGTCCTGGTTGAGAAACTTGTTCTGGAAGATCGCGTCGTCGCCGAAGACCAGGAAGCCCCCGGTGCCGACCTCCCCGGCGCAGGCCACCGCAAACGCCATGGTCTCGTCGTCGGTACGTACCTTGTTGCGGCGCAGGTCGATCCAGGCGCGCGGGCTGGTCGACGCGACGTCCCGGGAACGCGGGTCCAGGCTCTTCAGCCCCCAGACCCCGTACAGGTTGAAACTCTTGATCCCCTGGAACACCGGGTGCTCCTGCATCCGGGTGACCCGGAAGTCGTGGGGCTGGTTCTCGATGAGGTTTTCCTGCTCCTCGATCACCCCGTTGGTGAAGGTAATGCCGAAGTTCTCCAGAAGTTGCCCCAAAGGAGGGGCGATGTGCAGCATGATGGAGACCCGCCCGCCGCGCTGCATGAAGCGGATCAGGGCCGGGATCTCGTTTTGGGCAAGGGGCTGGAAGGCCCCCGAGATGATCAGTGCGTCGGCCCCGGCAAGGCTCGCGTCGCTGATCGGCTCGCTCAGGGTCCCCACCTTGCATCCGGAAGCGGTGAGGATCTCGGCCAACCCGGAGAGCTGCAGCGGGCCGTTTTGCCCCGGGACGAAACGCTCGCCGTGCCCGGCATCGAACAACACCGTCGGCGCTGCCTGTACAGGTCCGGCACACATTAAACAAGCCCATACCATTATACACATTAATCTCAATTGCAAAGTGACCTCCTCAATTTTTATGTGCCGTACCCCTCCGTAGCGTTGCCGGGAGACACCTCGTGAATCGGGGGGGCTCGGTCGACCGGACGGGTGACGTGGTGAAACTTCCCTTAAGAGCTGGAGCTTGACCGGTGGTCAGGTACACCGAAGGGGAATGACTCGTGTTCCAGGCAGCGCTCACCTAAAAGAGTAAACAGGACAATAATGATCCTGTTGGCCTTATAGCAGCATTGCCGGTGGCATGCAAGGTTTTATTCGAGGTTTTTTCTCTATCGGCCCGTCCGCCGTCGTTGACAGGATGGCGGGCGCCGATGTATTAAGGTGGCTGACGATTTGACACCACCCAAGCGAGGAGCGGGCAGATGATTACACACATCGTACTTTTCAAACTCAAGGAGCGTACCCCCGAGGCGGTCCAGGCAGCCCAGACCCGGCTTTTGAGCATGCAGGGGAAGGTCGAGATGCTGCGCCACCTGGAGGTGGGGCTCGATCTCATCCACAGCGAGCGCTCCGCCGACATCGCCCTGGTCACCAAGTTCGATTCCCTGGAGGACCTGCAGGCCTACCAGGTACACCCTTACCACGCCAACGAGGTGGCGGCCTACATGCGGAGCGTCTGCTCCCAGGTCACCGCTGCCGACTACGAGAGCTGATGCTGCCGCGAGGCACGCGATTCAACGTTTGAGACGAAGGAGGAAGTAGAGATGGAGTTGTGTCCCTGTGGAACCGGCCGGGCCTATGCCGAGTGCTGTGAGCCCGCCATCAAGGGGGTGCGCCCGGTCGAGACGGCCGAGGCGCTGATGCGGTCGCGCTATTCGGCCTACGTGAAGGTCGAGACCGACTACATATTCAAGACCACCCACCCCCAGCACCGCGAGGGGTACGATCACGACGGTACCAAGGAGTGGGCCGAAAGCGCCCAGTGGCATGGGCTGGAGATCGTGGCAACCAAAAATGGCGGCCCCGAGGACCTCAAGGGCGAAGTCGAGTTCGTGGCCCGCTACACCGAGCAGGGTGAAGAGAAGGTTCACCACGAACTGGCAGCGTTCAAGAAGGACGCCGGCCGCTGGTACTTCACCGACGGCAAGTCGGTAGGGCAGCAGCCGGTAGCGCGCGGCCCGAAGATCGGTCGCAACGACCCCTGCAGCTGCGGCAGCGGCCAGAAGTACAAGAAGTGCTGCGGCAAGTAGTGCGACACGGCGGCGCACGGCGGTACTGCCGCTGAGTCGTTGCAGGAAAGCCTGGAAGAAAAGGGATCGGCACAGCTGTCGATCCCTTTTTTGCGTGATCCGGACCAGAGCAGGAGGAACGGTTCTGCGCTGAATCGGGAAAAGGTGATTCTTGAGCCGTTAAAAGAGCCCGGACGTCCCCCCCTTTGCAAAAGGGGGGACAGGGGGGATTCGTCTTCCAACGCCTTCTCCAGCAGTCAGCCACCCCCTTGCCACCTCACCACTCAAACGAGGTAACCACGTAGCGCCTCGCTCGCCTTTCCTTTCCCCGGTCCCTTTACGCCTTGCCCCGCCGCCCCAAAGTGTGCTAAAAAACTTGAAAAACCAAGCCAAGGAGTGCGCCCGACATGGCCGTTGCCCGTAAGATAGCCGGTTTCATCGCCAATTCATCGTGGATCAGGAAGATGTTCGAGGAAGGGGAGCGGCTGCGCCAGCAGTTCGGTGCCGACCAGGTCTACGACTTCACCCTGGGTAACCCCGATGTCGAGCCGCCCCAGCAGTTCCACGGCGAGTTCCTGAAACTCGCCCAGGCCCCCTTGCCGGGGATGCACCGCTACATGAACAACGCCGGCTACCTCGAGACCCGCAACGCCGTGGCGCGCCTTTTGTCGAGCGCCTCCGACCTCCCGGTGAAGGGGGACCACGTGGTGATGACCTGCGGCGCCGGCGGCGCCCTCAACGTGGTCTTGAAGACCATCCTGAACCCGGACGACGAGGTGATCCTGCTCGCCCCCTACTTCGTCGAGTACCGCTTCTACATCGACAACCACGGCGGCCAGCCGGTGGTGGTCTGGACCAACCGCGACACCTTCCAGCTCGACGTGGACGCCATCGGCGCCGCCATCACCGAGAAGACCCGCGCCATCATCATCTGCTCCCCCAACAACCCGACCGGCGTCATCTACCCGGCCGAGGCCCTGGCCCGCCTGGGCGAACTGGTGAGCGCCAAGGAGGCCGAGTTCGGGCGCCAGATCTGCGTGATCTCCGACGAGCCCTACGCCCGCATCACCTACGACGGCCGCAGCGTCCCCAACATCTTCCGCTACGTGAAGAACTCGGTCATCGTCACCTCGCACTCCAAGGACCTGGCGCTCCCCGGCGAGCGCATCGGCTACCTGGCGGCCAACCCGCGCATGAACAACGTGGAGCAGTTCATGGAGGGGACGGTCTTCTCCAACCGGGTGCTCGGCTTCGTCAACGCGCCGGCGCTCATGCAGCGCCTGGTGGCCGACCTGCAGCATGTCTCGGTGGACATCGCGCTCTACCAGAAAAAACGCGACCTGCTCTACGATGCCTTGACCGGGTTGGGCTTCGAGATGGTGAAACCCGACGGCGCCTTCTACTTCTTCCCGAAGTCCCCCCTTGCCGATGACGTCGAGTTCGTGAAACTCGCCCAGAAACACCGCATCCTTTTGGTGCCCGGCGCCGGCTTCGGTGCCCCCGGCTACTTCCGCATCGCCTACTGCGTGGACCAGGGGATGATCGAGCGCTCCTTCCCGGCCTGGCGCGAACTGGCGCGGGAAGTCGGCCTTTGCGCCTAGATCCGGGATTGCAGGGACCGACCACCATGACCGACACCATACTCATCGTTGACGACGAAGAAGGGATCCGCTCCTCGCTCGCGGGGATCCTGGAGGACGAGGGGTACCGCACCGTCTGCGCGGCCGACGGCTTCGAGGCGCTCGCCCTGTGCAAGCGGGAGCTCCCGGGGCTCGTGCTCCTGGACATCTGGATGCCGCGCATGGACGGCCTGGAGACCCTGAAGCAGTTGAAGGAGCAGCACCCCGAACTGAACGTCATCATGATGAGCGGCCACGGCACCATCGAGACCGCGGTCAAGTCCACCAAGCTCGGGGCCTACGACTTCATCGAGAAACCGCTCTCCCTGGAGAAGGTGGTGGTCACCGTCGAGAACGCGCTCGCCATGACCCGGCTCAAGGAGGAGAACGCCTCCCTGCGCGGCATGGTGCTGAAAAGCCACGAGATGATCGGCAGCTCGGCGGCGATGCAGCGGCTCAAGGAGCAGATCGAGATGGTCGCCCCCACCAACGCCTCGGTCCTCATCACCGGCGAGAACGGCACGGGGAAGGAGCTGGTGGCCCGCTCGGTGCACTACTTAAGCCAGCGCCGGGACAAGCCCTTCATCGAGATCAACTGCGCGGCGATCCCCGAGGAGCTCATCGAGAGCGAGCTCTTCGGCCACGAGCGCGGCGCCTTCACCGGCGCGGTCTCCCAGAAGAAGGGTAAGTTCGACCTGGCCGACGGCGGGACGCTCTTTCTGGACGAGATCGGCGACATGTCGCTGAAGACCCAGGCCAAGGTGCTGCGCATCCTGCAGGAGAAGAAGTTCGAGCGGGTCGGCGGTACCAGGACCCTCGAGGTCGACGTCCGGGTGGTGGCCGCCACCAACAAGCACCTCGAGGAGGAGATCAGAAACGGCGCCTTCCGCGAGGACCTCTACTACCGGCTCAACGTGGTCCCCTTCAAGGTCCCGGCGCTCCGGGAGCGCCGCGACGACATCCCGCTTTTGGCGGAGTACTTCCTGAACGCCTACTGCAACCGCGAGGGGCGCGAATTAAAGCGCATCGTCCCGGACGCCATGGAGGCCCTGAGGCGCTACGACTGGCCGGGGAACGTGCGCGAGCTCAAGAACATCGTGGAGCGCCTGGTGATCATGACCTCCGGCGGCACCATCACCGTGAACCACCTCCCCGACTACTTCCGCGGCGAACCGGGTGGGCGCGAGGCGGGCGGCGGGCGCCTCGACTCGGTGCTGGAACTCTCTTCGCTTCGGGAGGCGCGCGAGGAGTTCGAGAAGGAGTTCATCATCCAGAAGCTCGAGGAGCACGACTGGAACGTTTCCCGGACCGCCGAGGCGATCGAGCTCGAGCGGAGCAACCTGCACCGCAAGATCAAGTCCTACGGCATCGACATCAAGAAGTAGGCACCCGTGTTCAAACTCTTCCTTCTCTTTCTCATCGTCCCGGTCCTCGAGATCTACCTCATCATCAAGGTAGGCTCCGTCCTCGGCGGGCTCCCCACCGTCGCGATCCTCCTGGCCGTCAGCCTTTCAGGCGCCTTCCTGGTGCGCAGCCAGGGCTTTCGCATCCTGAGCCAGGTGCGCGGCGAACTGGCCCAGGGGCGGCTCCCCGCCGCTCAGCTGCTGGACGGCGCCCTCATCCTGGTGGGGGGGCTCCTCCTTACCACCCCCGGTTTCTTCACCGACTTCATCGGCATCTTCTTCCTCATCCCGGCGACCCGCAGGCTCATAAAGCTCTGGCTCGGCCTCTGGCTGCAGTCCCGCCTGGCGCGCGGCGGCTTCCTGGTGCGCCGCTACTGATCCTTCCGGTAACCGCTGCCACGAGCCTCCTCCCGCCCCCTCTCCGCTGTCCCGCAGCTCTCCTCATGGTCGCGGCCAGACCGCGCTTTTCATTGATCTCCGCTTAGAGACGGTTACACTGTTCAAGGGCTCCTCCGAGTAGGCGAGGGAGTCGAGCTGCGGCACAAGGAGGCGTCCATGATTCTCGTGGAACAGCACACCGGCAGCAAGGTGACCGAGCAGAGCGTGGAGATGGTGGAGCGCAAGGGGGCGGGGCACCCGGACCAGATCTGCGACAGCGTCATGGAGGCCATCTCCGTCGCGCTCTCCCAGGCCTACCTCAAGGAGTTCGGCACCATCCTGCACCACAACATCGACAAGGGGCTCCTGGCGGCGGGCCGGGTCCAGAAGGGGTTTGGCGGCGGCGAGGTGCTCGAGCCGATGGAGCTCACCATCGGGGACCGGGCCACCTTTTCCTACCAGGGGAAGAACATCCCGGTGGAGCAGATCGCGCAAAAGGCGGCACGGGACTGGTTTCGCCAGCACCTGCGCGGCGTCGACCCGGAGCGGCACCTGAGGCTTCGTTTCAAGCTCGCGCCGGGGTCCCAGGAGCTCACCGACATCTTCGCGCGTCCCGGTGCGGTGCGCGGCGCCAACGACACCTCCGCGGCAGTCGGCTACTTTCCCTTGAGCCCCACCGAGCAGGCCGTGCTCGCCCTCGAACGGGAACTCAACTCCGGCGCCTTCAAGGAGCGCTTCCCCGAGACCGGAGAGGACGTCAAGGTGATGGGGCTGCGCTTTCGCGACGAACTCGACCTCACCGTGGCCATGCCGCTCCTGGCCGGGCGCATCGGTTCGGAGGCCGCATACTTCGCCCGCAAGGAGCTGATCCGCGCCGAGATGTACCGCTTCATGGCCGAGCGCGGCGGCTTCGGCCGGGTCACCCTGCACTTCAACACCCTGGACCAGCAGGGGAGGGGACTGGGCGGCGTCTACCTCTCGCTTCTGGGGACCTCCGCAGAGGACGGCGACTCGGGTCAGGTCGGTCGTGGCAACCGGGTGAACGGGCTCATCCCGATCGGGCGCCCCATCGGCACCGAGGCTGCCGCGGGGAAAAACCCGATGAGCCACGTCGGGAAGATCTACAACATCCTGGCGCACCGGCTGGCCCGGGAGATCTGTCACAAGGTGGAGGGGGTAACCGGGGCCTACGTGCTTCTGCTGAGCCAGATCGGTGATCCGGTGGACCGGCCGCTCATGGCCAACGCCCAGCTCATGCTGGCCCGGGGGCGTCAGCTCGCCGAGGTGGTCGATCGGGTCGAGGATCTCTTGCAGCGCGAGCTCTCCCACATCGGCTCCTTCTGCCTCTCCCTCGCCCGCGGCGAGTACCCGGTAAGCTGAGCCCGAGCGCCGCCGACGGATGACGCGTCCCCCCCTTTGCAAAAGGGGGGACAGGGGGGATTCGTTTTCAGGATTCCCTCCCAAGCGCCGCGCGCTTTTTTTCCCCGCCGCCTTTTTTTTCCCGGAAAACTGGGTAGACTACAGTTCATTAACTTCGAGGAGGCTTGCAGATGGGGTTGGATGCGGAAGTCTTGGGCGCGGTGAACCTGAGCGAAGACGAGGTTCGCTTGAAAATTGCGGAGATCACTAAGGGGGTCTTCTCCACCATGGTGATGCTCGAGGTGGTCGACCAGTTCCCCCTGACCGAGCCGGTCACCAGCTTTCATGAGACCCTCACCAGCATGGTCGGGCTCGCCGGGAGTTACACCGGTCTCCTGGCGCTGCACTGTCCCAAGGCGCTCGCCCTGAAGGTCGCCTCGAACATGCTCGGCATGGAGGTCGCCGAGATCGACGACGACGTCAACGACGCCCTGGGCGAGATGGCCAACATGGTCGGGGGGGACGTGAAACACATCTTCTCCCCCAAGGGGAGCGACCTCAACCTCTCCACCCCCACGGTGATCTACGGTGGCGACTACCACCTGGAGAGCATCTCCGAGGCCGGGACCCTGGTGCTCCCCTTCGAGTGCGACGGCGAGCGCTTCCTGCTCTCCTTCAAGATCGGCAGGTGAGCGCCGGTGGCACCCCGCCGCCCCGGCGGGCTGTCGAGCCCATAAAAGGTTTGACAGAAAATAATTTACCGGTGAAAATGAAAAGCCGTAAAATCACCCGGTTTCCAGCCGGCGTGGACGCCGGAGCCCCGGCGCCGCAACTGTCATGACACCCTTCCCGGGAGGAGAGTTGGATACCGTTTTCCTCGAGCTGCTGCTGGTCTGCATCCTCATCATCGTCAACGGCTTCTTCGCCTGTTCCGAATTCGCCATCATCTCTGTCAGAAAAAGCAGGATCGCCCAGTTGGTGAACCAGGGGGATTACCGCGCCCTCCTCGTCGACGGGCTGCAGAAGGACCCCCATCGCCTGCTCGCCATCGTGCAGATCGGCATGACCGTGGTCGGCTCCACCGCTTCCGCGGTGGGTGGCGTCATCGCCGTCGATTACCTGCGGCCGCTTTTGCAGCAATCCCGGTTCGCCGTGATCCGCAACGTCGCCGAACCGCTCTCGCTCTCCGCCGTGGTCGCCACCATCTCCTACCTTTTGCTCATCGTGGGGGAACTGGTCCCCAAGACCCTGGGGCTGCAGTACGCCGACACCCTGTCGCTCAGGGTCGCCCCGGTGCTGAACTTCCTGGCGCGGGTTGCCGCCGTCCTGGTGGCACTCCTTACCTACTCCAGCAAGGCGGTACTCACCCTCCTGCGCATCAAGGGGGAGGGGCGGGCCTTCATGACCCGCGAGGAAGTGCAGCACATCGTGGCCGAAGGGCATGAAAGCGGCATCTTCTCCGAGACCGAGCACACCTTCATCGACAACATCTTCGATTTCACCCACACCGCCGTGCGCGAGGTGATGGTCCCGAGGACCCGGATAGTCGCCTTCGACCTCAGCCTCCCCAAGGAGGAGATCCTGAACGGGGTGCTCGACAACATGTACTCGCGCTACCCGGTCTACCTCGGGAGCATCGAGGAGACCGTCGGGTTCATCCACGGCAAGGACCTCTTGGGGCGCATGGTGCGCGAGCCCGACTTCGACATCCGTTCCATCGTGCGTCCCCCCTTCTTCGTCCCCGAGGGGAAGAAGGTGAGCGAGCTCCTGAAGGAGATGCAGAAGACCCGGGTGCACATGGCGTTCGTGGTCGACGAGTACGGCGGGATCTCCGGGATCGTCACCACCGAGGACCTCCTCGAGGAGCTGGTCGGCGAGATCGAGGACGAGCACGACGTGGGTGAGCCGAGCACCGTGCAGGTGCTGGCGGACGGGAGTTACCTGGTCGATGCGCTCATCTCCGTATCCGACCTGGAAGACCTCCTGGAGATCGAGTTGGGCGACGACCTCCCCTTCGACACCCTGGCCGGGCTCATCCTGGACCGTCTGGGGCGCTTCCCCGAGCAGGGCGAGAGCATCGAGCTCGCCGGTTTCACCCTTACCTGCGTCGAGGTGACCCGTACCGCCATCTCCCAGGTAAAGATCGCCAAGAAGGAACCCGACCCCCTGGTCGAGTAAGGTTCCAGGCGTGCGGCGTGAGAAGACGCAAAAACGGGCAGCCGACCCCCAGGTCAGCTGCCCGTTTCACGTAGAAACTGATGAATAAACGGTTTCCCGTTCAAACCCGTGCTTCTTTCTCCTATTAAGACCCGCCTGGCTCTTCGAAATAAGGCCAAAGTGCTATCCGCCAGCCCCCAACCCCCGCCTTTGCCTCTGCAGTCCCCAGTCCCCAGTCCCCAGTCCCCAGTCCCTGCCTCTCCCGTCCCTAGCCCCTGCCCCTCACTCCCTGCCTTTCCACACTGAGACCGCGATGGTCAGCGCCAGCGTCCCGACGATCACCCCCAGCGAGGCGGCCAGCGGGATCTCCACCAGGTCGGTCAAGAGCATCTTGGCACCCACGAAGGCGAGGATCAGCGAGACCCCGAACTTCAGGTACCGGAACATCTCCATGACGTGGGCCAGCAGGTAGTACAAGGAGCGCAGCCCCATGATGGCGAAGACGTTCGAGCTGTACACGATGAACGGGTCGCGGGTCACCGCAAGCACCGCGGGGATCGAGTCGATGGCGAAGATCAGGTCGCTTGTTTCCACCACGACCAGGGTGAGCAAGAGCGGCGTCGCCGCCCACACGCCGCGCCGCTTCACGAAGAACCGGTCGCCGTGCTGCCTGCGGGTGATCGGCATCACCCGGCGCAGCAGCCGCACCGGGAGGCTGTGCTCCGGTTCCACCTGCTCGTCGGGCTTCACTGCCATCTTCACCCCGGTGTAGAGCAGCACCACCCCGAAGAGGTAGATCATCCAGTGGAAGCGCTCCATGAGGCCGATCCCCACCACGATGAAGATCCCCCGCAATACCAGCGCCCCGATGATCCCCCACTTGAGGATCTTGGGCTGCTGCGTCCGCGAGACCTTGAAAAAGGCGAAGATCATGATGAAGACGAACAGGTTGTCGACCGAGAGCGACTCCTCGATCAGGTAGCCTGCCAGGAACTCCAGGGCCTTGTCGTGCCCCAGTACGTACCAGATGCCGCCGTTGAAGGCGAGCGCGAGCCCCACCCAGACCAGCGTCCAGAGAAGCGCCTCCCGAAAGCGGATCTCGTGGCTGTTACGGCTGAAAAGCCAGAGGTCGGCCAGGAACATCACCCCGATCACCAGGGCGAAGACCAGCCACATCGTCTCTTGTGCAGACACCGGCGTGCTCCCTTCGGTCCCGGGTCAGCGGGCCATCTGCTCGAGGCGCGCGATACGCTCCTCCATCGGGGGATGGGTCGAGAAGAGCTGCATGAGCCCCCCTGCCGTGAGCGGGTTCACGATGAAAAGGTGCGCCGTGGCCGGCCGTGCCTCCTGCATCGGGAGCAGCTGCGAGGCGCTGTGCAGCTTTCTCAGGGCGTTCGCCAGGGCGAGCGGGCGGCCGCAGATCCGGGCCCCGGTCTCGTCGGCCAGGAACTCGCGGGAACGGGAGACCGCAAGCTGGATCAGCATCGCGGCGATCGGTGCGATGATGGCCATGGCGAGCCCGCCCAAAAGCCCGCCCCCTTCCTCGTCGTCCGAGCTGCGGTTGCCGAAGATGGCGGCCCACTGCAGCATGTTGCCGAGCATCGAGATCGCCCCCGCGATGGTCGCGGCGATGGTGGAGATGAGGATGTCCCGGTTCATGACGTGCCCCAGTTCGTGCGCCATGACCCCCTCGAGCTCTTCCGGGGTCAGGATGCGCAGGATCCCCTCGGTGGCTGCCACCGCGGCATGTTCCGGGTTACGGCCGGTGGCGAAGGCGTTGGGGCTCTCGGAGGGGATGATGTAGACCTTGGGCATCGGGAGCTGGGCCTGGATCGCCAGGCGCCGGATCATCCCGTAAAACGCAGGGTGGTCCTGTTCCCCGATCTCCTGCGCCCCGTACATGTTCAGGACGATCTTGTCCGAGAACCAGTAGGAAAAGACGTTCATCCCGAGGGCCATCACGAAGGCGAGGTACATCCCCCCGCGGCCGCCCAGGGCACTCCCCATGGCAACCATGAGCAGGGTGAGCGAGGTAAGAAGCAAGGTGGTCTTGAAGCGGTTCATGTGATACCTCCTAAGGTGATTCTAGATCGCCCGCGGCAAATAAAAAAGACCTTCACCCGGGCGCTTTTCGCGCTGGGTAAAGGTCTTGCTTGCGTTGACTCTCGTCATGCCCCGCGGTCCGGGCCTCATCGGCCGTCCTGACGAACTGCGGGTCGGCTCCTGAAAGCCGATAGCTACTCCCCTCTACATGCTTGGAAATATAAGGACTCGTCTCCCTTCTGTCAACTGCTTATTTTCCGGTCACCCCGCTTCAACCGCCGATCCGGTCGGTCAGGAGGATCGCCTCGGCCAGCTGGCGCATGGAGATCCGGCGGTCCATGGCGAGCCGCTGCATCCGGCGGAAGGCCTCCGCCTCGCTGAGCCGGTCGCGCTCCATGAGGCGCCCCTTGGCCTTCTCGACCACCTTGCGGGTCTCGATGCTCTCCTTGAGGGAGCTGATCTCCCCCTTGAGCTCTTCGACGCGGCGCGCCGCGGCGACCGAGAGCCTGAGAGCCGCCATCAGTTCGTCCTCGCGCACCGGCTTGGTGAGGATGGTGGAGAGCACCCCCTCGCCCCAGCGCTCCACCGCCTCGATCTCGCTGCTCTCGGCCAGGAGCACGATCGGGACCCCCAGCTGGTCCCAAAGCCTCTTCACGGTGGTCCCGGTCGCCGGCTCGCTTGCCGGGTACTCCAGCACGATCGCCTCGGGATGACTCGCCAAGGCCTGGACGGAGAGCTCCTCGAGGCTGGCGGGGACTATTATTTCAGCACATCCCTGCTCCGTCAGCCTCTTTTTTAGGCTCCCGAGGAGCCCTTCGTCGTGTATGCACAGGACCGTTTTCCTCATAAGTTCCCTCCCTTACGCTGCGGCATGATGCTGCCTGGTGGCGCATGCCCATATTAAAGAGCATAGAGCGTTCCAAAAATGCCGAACTGGTGCTATAAGAGTGAGGAAAATGGAGGTCGCCGTGAAAAAAGCAGTGGTTGGGGGAGTCCTGGTCGCGGTCGCAGTCGCCGCAATCGTCTATCTGCGTCAGGGGGGAGCACGCACGCCTGAGGGGGTGCTGCGCATCTCCGGCAACATCGAACTGACCGAGGTGCAGGTGAGTTTCCAGGTCCCGGGGCGGGTGACCCAGCGCCTGGTGGACGAGGGGGCCCTGGTGCGCCAGGGTGACCTGGTCGCGAGGCTCGACGCCGCGGAACTCTCCCAGGCCCTCGAGGCGGCCCGGGGGGAAGAGGGCGCGGCTGCCGCGGCGCTTGCCGAATTGAAGGCGGGTTCCCGGCGCGAGGAGGTGGCGCAGGGCGAGGCGCTCTTGGCGCGTGCCGAGGCCGAGGCGCACCGGCTTGCCACCGACTACCAGCGCGACCAGGCGCTCTTTACCAAGGAAGTGATCCCCAAGCGCGAGCTCGACGCGGCCCAGGCGGCCAGCGCTGCGGCGGCGGCCAGCGTCCGGGAACGACGCGAGGCGCTCGCCCTGGTGCGCAAGGGGGCGCGCCGCGAGCAGATCGACCAGGCCCAGGCCCGGGTCGCGGCAGCCCGCGCCCGGGTGGCGAGTGCCCAGGAGCGCGTGGACTGGGCGACCCTGCGCGCACCGATTGCCGGGGTGGTCCTCTCCAAGTCCATCGAGCCGGGCGAGCAGGTGGCGGCGGGGACCCCGGTCGTCACCCTGGGGGACACCTCCCAGTGCTGGCTCAAGGGGTACATCCCGGAAAACCAGCTGGGCCGGGTGAAGCTCGGCCAGGCGGTGCGGGTCTCAACCGACAGCCATCCCGGGAAGTTCTACCCCGGCAAGGTGAGCTTCATCTCCAGCGAAGCGGAGTTCACCCCGAAGAGCGTGCAGACCGAGAAGGAGCGGGTGAAGCTCGTCTACCGGATAAAGGTCACCCTGGCAAACCCCGGGCTCGAGCTGAAGCCCGGGATGCCCGCCGATGCCGAGATCCAGACGGGGGCGCCCCGGTGACCCGGCAGCACTGCGCAGCGCGACCGGCGGGGGACTCTCGTGCCTGAGACCCCCGCGATCCGCACCGAGAAGCTTTCCAAGCGCTTCGGCGAGCTCGCCGCCGTCGACGAGCTGAGCCTTGCCATCCCCGCGGGCGAGCTCTTCGGTCTGGTCGGCTCCGACGGCGCGGGGAAGAGCACCACGCTGCGCATGCTCACCGGGATCATGGACCCCACGGCCGGCGAGGTCTTCGTGCTGGGGGAGGACATGCGCCGGGCCGGCGAAGGGGTGCGCTCGCAGCTCGGCTACATGAGCCAGCGCTTCGGGCTCTACCCGGACCTCACCGTCCAGGAGAACCTCCGCTTCTACGCGGACATCCAGATGATCCCGCGCCGGGGGCGCGAGGCGCGCATCGCGGAGCTCCTCGAGTTCGGAAAGCTCACCCCCTTTAAAGACCGCCCCGCCGGCAAGCTCTCCGGCGGCATGAAGCAGAAGCTGGGCCTGGCCTGCGCCCTGGTGCACCGCCCCCGGGTCCTCTTCCTGGACGAGCCGACCAACGGGGTGGATCCGGTCTCCCGGCGCGATTTCTGGCGCATCCTCTACGGGCTTTTGGCCGAAGGGGTCACCGTCTTCGTGGCCACCGCCTACCTCGACGAGGCCGAGCGCTGCGGGCGGGTGGGTCTCATGCACCGCGGCAGGCTCTTGGCCTGCGACACGCCTAAAAACCTGCGCGGCATACTGAAGGGGGGGGTGCTGGAACTCGCCACCGCGGATCCCCGCCACGCCGTGCGTGCCTTGAGCGGCGCCTTCCCCGGCGGCTCGGTGGTCCTCTTCGGGGAGCGCCTGCACCTCTTCGCCCCGGACCCGCAGGAGGCCGAAGCCAGGGCCCGCTCGGTGCTCGAGGCCCAGGGACTCGAGGTCGCCGTGCGCCCCGTGCAGCCGACCCTGGAAGACCTCCTGGTCTCCCTGTTGCGCGAGCAGGGCTGAAGCGCCGCCCTCTATCAGCCGAGTACCGGCGGGTATAACCGTCAATCGTCAATCGTCAATCATCAATCGTCAATTCTTCTCGAAAGAGCCCACCCATGCCCGAACCACAACCCCAGGCCGCCGCAACCGCACCGCCCCTCCCCCCGGCCGTCGTGCTGCGCGAACTCACCCGCCGCTTCGGCGACTTCACCGCGGTAAACCGGGTGAGCCTCGAGGTGACCCGGGGCGAGATCTTCGGCTTCCTGGGCCCCAACGGCGCCGGGAAGTCCACCACCATCCGCATGCTCTGCGGCATCCTCCCCCCCACTTCGGGATCCGGAAGCGTGGCCGGCTTCGACATCGCGAGCCAGTCCGAGCAGATCAAGAAACAGATCGGGTACATGAGCCAGAAGTTCTCCCTCTACGAGGACCTGACCGTCGAGGAGAACATCGACTTCTACAGCGGCATCTATAGGATTCCCGGGGCGAAGAAGCGCGAACGCAAGGAGTGGGTCATCGAGATGGCCGGGCTCGCCGACAGGCGCGGCGCCCGCACCGCTACCCTCTCCGGCGGCTGGAAGCAGCGCCTTGCCCTGGGGTGCGCCATCCTGCACGAGCCCCCCATCGTCTTTCTCGACGAACCGACCTCCGGGGTGGACCCGGTCTCCCGGCGCAGCTTCTGGGAGCTCATCTACCGCCTGGCCGGCGCCGGGGTCACCATCTTCGTCACCACCCACTACCTCGAGGAGGCCGAGTGCTGCGACCGGCTCGGCTTCATCTTCGGCGGCGAACTGATCGCCCTGGGGAGCCCGGCGGAGCTGAAAAAGGGCTTTCCGGGGGAGATCGTGGCACTTGAGTGCGAGCGCCCCTTCGAGGTGCTCAAGCGGGTGGAGGCGCTCCCCGGGGTGCGCCAGGCGACCCTCTTCGGTGCCGGCCTGCACCTCACCGTGGACCGGGCCGAGACGCTCATCCCGGCCCTCAGGGAGGCGCTTCCCGACCTGGAGGTCCACCTGGAGAGGATCGCCCCGTCGCTCGAGGACCTCTTCGTCTCCTTCATGGAGGCCCGCACCGGCTGAAAGGTGCCGGTTCAGTTTTCCGCTGTGAGACCGATACGTTTGAGGGGGCGCCGAGCGCGCCCTTACGGCTTCTTACCCTTACGCTCTTGCGCTGGTGACCCGATGCCCGAAACGGCAACAACCACAACCTACCGCCCCTGGCGCTGGTCCGTCGCCCGCTCGCTTGCCCTTGCCGGCACGGCGGCACTGGCACCGTGGCTCTTCCCGCACCAGCCGCTGGCGGTCTCGCTCTGGATTCTCGCGGCCGGTGCGGCGGCCTCCTGGTGGTTTTCCCGCGAGCTTAGCCTGCGTGAAGCGCTCGCCCAAAGTGGGGGGCGGCGCCTCAAGAGCATCGAGGAGCTCTGCGGGGTGGGGAGCTGGGAGTGGGAGCTCCCCGGCGGCCGGCTGCGCATCTCCCCCCAGGCGAGCCGCATCCTGGGGGGTGGTACTACGCTCCCGGAGAGCTTCCCGGCCCTCCTCGAGCTCTTGCCGGAAAAGGAGCGCGAGATCCTCTCCAGCGCCGTCACCCGCGCCCTCTCCGGCACCGACCGTTTCGCGGTGCAGCATGCGCTCATCCCTTCCGACGGCGCGCGGCGCCTGGTCGCCCACTCAGGGGCGCTTTTGCGCGACGCCGGCGGCGACCCGCAGCGCCTGATCGGCGTGGTGCAGGACGTCACCGGGCGCGAGGAGGCCGAAGACGCCCTCTTCTTCGAGAAGCGCTACCGGGGGCTCATCGAGAACCTCCCCCAGCGCATCTTCCTGAAGGACCTGAACTCGGTCTACCTCTCCTGCAACTCGAGCTTCGCCCGCGACCTGGGGCTGGAGCCGGCCCAGGTCTTCGGCAGGACCGACTACGACCTCTTCCCCCCCCAACTGGCCCGTAAAAGGCTCGAGGACGACGCCCGGGTGCTGGCCGCCGGGATCCCCGAGGAGCGCGACGAACAGCGCGAGCGGGACAGCTCCTGGGTCAGCAAGGCGCTCATCCCGCTCAAGGACGAGGCGGGGCGCAGCTACGGCCTCCTGGGGATCCTCACCGACATCACCTCGCGCAAGAGGGCCGAGGAGCAGTTGAAGGAGAGCGAGGAGCGCTTCCGCAACACCTTCGAGCAGGCCGCGGTCGGCATCTGCCACCTCTCCCTCAAGGGTGGGCTGATCCGGATCAACCGCCGCTTCTGCGAGATCCTCGGGTACCCCCAGGAGGAACTTCTGGGCCGGGTGCTCGACGAGATCATCCACCCCGAGGACGTAGCCCCCGAGCACGACAACGTCGAGCGCCTCTTAAACCGCGAGATCGACAGCTACTCCATGGAGCTTCGGCACCTGAAGAAGGACGGCACCCCGGTCTGGGTCAACTTCTCCATGTCCCTCGTGCGCAACCGGGCCGGCGAGCCGCGCTACTTCGCGGCCATGATCGAGGACATGACCGCCAAGCGCGAGGCCGAGGCTCTCAGGCAGGAGCGCGACCTGGTGCAGGCCTCCAGCCGCGCCATGAGCCAGCTCCTGGCCAACATGAGCCACGAGATCCGCACCCCGATGAACGCGGTCCTGGGGCTTGGGCACCTGGCGCTCAAGACCGAGCTCACCCCCAAGCAGCGCGACTACCTCGAGAAGATCTGCTCCTCGAGCCGGAACCTTTTGGAGATCATCAACGACATCCTCGACTTCTCCAAGATCGAGGCGGGGCGCGTGGAGCTCGAGTGGACCGAGTTCAACCTGCACCAGGTGCTGAAGACGGTCTCGGACATGATGGGCCCCAAGGCCCAGGAGAAGGGGATCAAGTTCCGGGTCCGGGTCGCCCCGGAACTCCCCGCGCGCCTGACCGGCGACCCCCTGCGCCTCGCCCAGGTGCTCAACAACCTGATCGCCAACGCGGTGAAGTTCACCGAGAAGGGGGAGGTGCTGGTGGAGGTCCGTGCCACCGGGTGGCAGGACGCATCGGTGGCGGTGCGCTTCTCGGTCCAGGACACCGGGGTGGGGCTCACCCCCGAGCAGCTGGAGAAGATCTTCACCCCCTTCACCCAGGCGGACTCCTCCACCACCCGCCGCTACGGCGGCACCGGCCTCGGCCTCTCCATCTCGAGCCACCTGGTGGAGCTCATGGGAGGGGGGCTTGGCGTGGAGAGCGTCCCAGGGACCGGGAGCTGCTTCTCCTTCACCGTCAACCTGGGACTCCTCGAGGCGGCCGAGTCCCCGGCGGCCGGCGAGGATCCCAAGCTGCGCAACCTGAAGATCCTGGCCCTCGAGTCCGAGCCGTTCCCGCGCGAGCGGCTGACCCAGGTGGTCAACGGGCTCCCCTTCGCGGTCGAGCTTGCCGGAACCACCGCCCAGGCGCGCACCGCGCTGGAGCGGGCAGCACTTCCCGGGGCTCAGCCGGTCGACCTCGTGGTACTGAGCCACGCCACGGCCGGGATGGAGGGGATCGAGCTCCTCTGCCGCGAGGTGGCGGCCTGGCAGTCCCGGCGTCCCCCCATCCTGGTCACCGTGGCGCTCGAGAACGCCGAAGAGGTGCGCGAGCGCGCGGCGGAACTGGGGATCGCCGTGGTGCTCCCGCTGCCGGCCCGCAACTCCCTCCTTCTGGACGCCATCGTGAGGGCGCTGGCCCAGGAAGAGGACGCCGAGGAACCGGAGGTCCCCAGTGCCCCGGCGGCACCCCCCCACGGCACCGAGCCGCTGGCCCAGCTCCCCGGTTTCGATCCGGCCCAGGCGCTCAAGCGGCTCGGCGGCAACCGCTCCCTCCTGGTGAAGCTCCTCAAGGAGTTCGAGAGGGACTTTTCCGGGGTACTCGAGGCGCTGAAGGGGGCCCTGGCGCGCGGCGAAGCGGAGTCGGCCCGGCGCCTGAGCCACACCCTCAAGGGGGTGGCGGGGAACCTCTCGGCCACCGCGGTGCACGCGGCAGCCCTCGAACTGGAGCGCGCCATCGCGGGCCAGGAGGAGACGGCGGCGCCCCTCGAAGCCCTGGCCGGGGTGCTCGAGCCGTTTCTCGCGGCGCTTCGGACGCTCCCCGCGGAACCGGTCCCGGCGCCGGCTACCGGCTCGAGCCTCGCGCAGGAACGCCTGGCTGCCGAACTCGCCGAGCTGGAGCGGCTTTTGTCCAAGAACAGCCTCAACGCCAAGCGCCAGTTCGCCAAGCTGCGCGACGGGCTGCCGGGAGAGTTCAAGGACGAGCTACGGGAGATGGAGAGCTGCATGGACAAGCTTGATTTCAAGAAGGCGCGCACCCTCCTGGCACGCCTCACCAGCAGGATCACATCCCTGGCACTGCCGGGGAGGGAGCGGCTATGAAGCGCCAGACCGTGATGATCGTCGACGACAACCCCACCAACATCGAGCTCTTGAGCGAGAGCCTTGGGGACGACTACGAGATGGTCTTCGCCACCAGCGGCGCCGAGGCGCTCGAGCTGATCCGTGCCGACAAGCCGGACCTGATCCTTTTGGACGTCATGATGCCCGGGATGGACGGCTACCAGCTCTGTGCCGTCCTGAAGGGGGACCCCGCGACCCGGGACATCCCGATCATCTTCGTGACCGCCATGTGCCAGGAGGAGGACGAGATCCGCGGCCTGGAGCTCGGCGCCATCGACTACGTCACCAAGCCGATCTCGCCGCACATCGTGAGGGCCCGGGTCAGAAACCACCTCGAGCTCAAACGCTACCGCGACCTCCTGGAGTCCCTCTCCAGCGCCGCCGACCGGGCCAAGAAGGAGTTCCTGCGCGCCATCAGCCACGAGCTGCGCACCCCGCTCACCCCGATCCTGGGGATGACCGACCTGGTGCTCACCTCCGAGGAGGACGACGACAAGCGCAAGTACCTCTCCCTGGTGCAGAAGGCGGCACTCAAGCTTTTGGGGATCATCGAGGACCTGATCGAGACGAGCCGCCTGGAAGGGGAGGGGACCAACGTGGAGAGCGTCCCCTTCACCCTGAAGCCGTTTCTTGACGCGGTGCTGGGGGAGCTGGAGCCGGTGGCGGCGGGGAAGGGGCTCGACCTGCGGCTCACCCTGGAACCGGGACTCCCCGCGGCCATCGAATCGGACCAGGGGCTTTTGCGCCGGCTCCTTACCATGGTGCTCGGCAACGCCCTCAAGTTCACCCAAAAGGGGGAGGTGGCCCTCGAGGTGGCGTGCCGGGAGGGAAATCCCGAGCAGCAGCTCTGCTTCTCGGTCCTCGACACCGGTGTCGGCATCGCCCCCGAGGACCTCGAGCGCATCTTCCTCGACTTCACCCAGTCCGACGGTTCGGTGACCCGCCCCTTCCCGGGGTTGGGGCTCGGCCTCGGGATCGCCCGGCGCATCACCGAGCTCCTGGGGGGTAAGATCTGGGCCGAACCCCGCCCGGGCGGCGGTTCCATCTTCCGGGTCGAGTTCCCCCTGAGGGTCCCGGCCGGCCTCAAGGTGGCCCCGTGAAGCTCAAGCGCGTCCGCGCCATAGCGCACAAGGAGTTCCTCCACGTGCTGCGCGACTGGAGGAGCCTGGGGATCGGCATCGCCATCCCGGTGCTCATGCTCTTTCTCTTCGGCTACGCGCTCACCCTCGACGTGGACCGGGTGCCCTTGGTGGTCTGGGACCAGAGCGCCACGCCGCAAAGCCGCACCCTGGTGGACGCCTTCAAGGCTTCGCGCTACTTCACCATGCTCCCGGCGGTGTCCGACTACCGCGAGGTGGAGCGTTCCATCGCCTCGCGCCGGGCCGAGATCGCCCTGGTGATCCCCGTCGATTTCGCGGGCAAGGTGGCCGCCGGGCGTGCCGTCGCGGTGCAGGCGATTCTGGACGGCTCCGACTCCAACGTCGCCTCCTTCGCCCTGGGGTACGCCGAGGCGGTGGTGGGTGGGTACAGCCAGCAGGTGACCGTGGCAGCCGCGAGCCGCCTGGGGCTTCCGGTCAGCGGCGCCCTGCTCAAGGTCGAGCCGCGGGTCTGGTTCAACACCGACATGGAGTCGCGCAACTACATCTTCCCCGGGCTCATTGCCATCGTGATGATGGTGATTGCGGCCCTTTTGACCTCGCTCACCTTCGCCCGCGAGTGGGAGGTGGGGACCATGGAGCAGCTGATCGCCACCCCGGTGACCGGCGGCGAGCTGATCCTGGGGAAGCTGATCCCCTACTTCGCCATCGGGATGTTCGACCTGGTCCTCTCGGTGTTGGTGGCCGAGTTCGTCTTCCACATCCCGATGCGCGGCGAGCTCTGGCTCGTCTTCGCGAGTTCCTCCATCTTCATGGTCGGTGCGCTATCGCTTGGGATGCTGATCAGCATCGTCACCAAGAGCCAGTTCCTGGCGAGCCAGATCGCCCTGGTGGCCACCATGCTCCCGGCCTTCCTGCTGTCCGGCTTCGTTTTCCCCATAGCGAACATGCCCTATCCGATCCAGGTCTTCACCCACATCGTCACGGCGCGCTACTTCGTGGTGTTATTGCGGGGGATCTACCTCAAGGGGTTGGGGCTTGGGCACCTGTACGGCGAGACCCTGTTCCTGGCCGGTTTCGCCGTCCTGATCCTGGCCCTGTCGCACCTGAAGTTCAAAAAGAAGATCGTCTAGGGGAGGGGGGCTTGGGTCCCTTTGCGTCCCTTTGATCCATGAAGTCCTCAACCGTCCCAGCTAGCACCGAGGTACCTTTTGTACGAGCGTCTCAAGGCCATGCTGATCAAGGAGTTCATCCAGGTGTTGCGCGACCCGCGCATGCGCTTTGTGGTGTTCATCATCCCGGCGGTGCAGACCATCATCTTCGGCTATGCGGTCAACACCGACGTGCGCCACGTGGCCACCGCCATCTACGACCTGGACAACTCCAGCCAGAGCCGCGAGCTCGCCGACCGCTTCCTTCAATCCGGCTACTTCGAGCTTACCGAACGGGTAAGCGACGAGGCGCGGGCGCGCGAGCTCATCGACCGCGGCGAGGTGAAGGCCCTTTTGCGCATGAACCACGGCTTCGGGGCAGGGCTTATCGGTGGCCGCGGCGCCACCGTCCAGCTCATCCTGGACGGCACCGACTCGAACACCGCGGGGATCGTCCTCAACTATGCGGTGCGCATCGCGAACGGGTACGGAAGCCAGCTCCAGCTGGCCGCCGTGCAGCGTGCCGCCGGGCGGTCGCTACCGGTGCACGGCGTCGAGCTGGCGAGCCGCGCCTGGTACAACGAGAACCTGGAGAGCCGCAACTACTTCGTTCCCGCCGTCATCACCAACATCGTCTTCATCATCACCATGCTCCTCTCCAGCATGGCCGTGGTGCGCGAGAAGGAGATCGGGACCATCGAGCAGGTGATCGTGACCCCCATCGGCAAGGGAGAGTTCATCCTGGGGAAGACCGTCCCCTTCGTGTTGATCGGCTTCATCAACGTGGCGCTGGTCTCCCTGGTGGCCGTTTTCTGGTTCGAGGTGCCGTTGCGCGGGAGCCTTATGCTCCTCTTCGGTTCCACCGCCGTCTTCCTGATGAGTTCCCTGGGGATCGGTCTGCTCATCTCCACCATCAGTCGGACCCAGCAGCAGGCGATGATGAGCGCCTTCTTCGTGATTTTCCCGGCGATGCTCCTTTCCGGGTTTGCCTTTCCCATCGAGAGCATGCCCGAGCCGGTGCAGTGGCTCACCTACCTGAACCCGATGCGCTTTTTCCTGGTGATCATCCGGTCCATCTTCCAGAAGGGAGTGGGGCTGGAGATCCTCTGGCCCCAGCTGTTGGCCTTGAGCATCATCGGCGTCGTCATCCTCACCCTCGCCATAGCCCGTTTCAAGAAGAACCTCTCCTGAAAAAAACGAAGCACTAACACAGAGGCGCACAGAGGGAAAAGCGAGGCACACAGGGTAAGACCAAAAGCCTTAGAAGGGGAACTTCCTGGTGCCTTCGCCTTAGCCGAAGTGGCTGACTCTTTGGAGTGTTTTCCTCGCTGTTGTTTTTCCTCTGTGCCCCTCTGTGTCCTCTGTGGTGAGAAAAGATTTTTGTCCTTCCCTCGGCAGATGCTATAGTTGTCGCCATGTCCAACGAAACCGCATCCGCAAAACGACACGTCCACGTAGCCTGTGCCATCATCGAGCGTGACGGACTGGTGCTTTCCGCCCTGCGCAAGGCCTCAGCCAACCTGCCGCTTAAGTGGGAATTTCCGGGGGGGAAACTGGAACCTGGGGAAGAACTCGAGGAGTGCCTGAGGCGGGAGTTGATCGAGGAGATGGGGGTGGAGATCGCCGTGGGGCGCCCGCTCACCCCGGCCACCCACAGCTATGAGAACCTGACCGTTACGCTCTATCCGTTCGTCTGCAGCATCACCGCCGGCGAGATCGTCCTCTACGAACACACCGCCATCACCTGGCTCCCCCCGGCGACCCTGCACGAGCTCGACTGGGCCGAAGCCGATTTCCCCATCATCGCGGAGTATCAGCAAAGCGTCCTGGCCCAGCCCGCGGCCTGAAAACCTACACCACCAGCTCCTGGGTCTCCTCCAGGAGTTCGAAAAGATCGTCCAGCTCGTCCTGGTGCAACTGCAATAGCGCCGCCTCCGGCAGCGCCTGCACGTCCAGCTCCGGCTGGTGCTCCAGCCCGATCCCCTTCGCCTTGCAGCTTGCGTTCACCAGGCGCACCACGGTGAGCACCACGTCGGTGGTGTCGAAGTTCATGTCGTGGTGGTTCGCCACCGCGTTGTAGTAGATCTTCGGCATGTTCCAGTGCTCCATGAGCCGGCACCCCTGCTCCACGTGCAGCTCGTGGAAGATCTCCAGCAGCAGTTCCGGCTCCAGCGCCGCCTGCGCCACCCCCACCTTGTTCAGCCGCTCCAGCGCCTTCAAAAGGTAGAGCTTTCCCACGTCGTGCAGCAGTCCCGCCATGTAGGCCTGGTCCGCCAGTTGCGGGTACCCCGCGGTACGTGCCAGGAAGCGCGAACCGACCGCGCAGGAGTGGCTGTGCAGCCACAGGGACTGCATGAACCTGTTCAGGACCGCGTTCTCCGAGGTGTGCAGGCTCGCCTGCGAGGCGGCCATCGCGAGGTTGGAGACCTGGTGCGCGCCCAGGCGGATCACGGCATCCTTGATGGTCTCGGTGCGCACCCGGCCGATGTACACCGTCGAGTTGGCGAGCTTCAGGATCTGCCCGGCCAGCGACTGGTCCTCGTTGGCGAGTCCGATCACCTCGTCGATCTTGTAGTCGGGCGAGGCGAGCAGCTGCTGCAGCTTCACCGCGATCGGGTGGAACACCGGCAGGTCGGTGGGCTGCGTGGTCAAAAGCCGTCGTATGGTAAGCGAGAGCGCCATGGGGGGCCTCCAGGGAAACCAGGGTGCGCAGCGTGAACGGCCGCAGGTTCCCATGAGAATACAGCATAAGCCGCCGTTTGGAAACCGCCGCGCCGCATCCGCCTCCACCTTGGCGAAAGGCCGACCTCGCGTTCCCCCCTTCGCAAAGGGGAGGACGTGTGGCAGACGGCAGTGCTGCGTCGCTACCGTTTCCGCTGTCCTGGGAGCACCCCGGGCTGAACCTCTGCAAACTGTCGCCCTCGCGGTCTTCCCTTTGCGAAGGGGGGACAGGGGGGATTTGCCCGAAATTAACAGTTGCACTTACCGGTAGAATCGGTCAACTATGGTGCTTCATCACAAACGGCAGGAGCTGCAAGGCATGCACAATTATCACGGCAAGAAAATAGCCGTCGCCATGAGCGGCGGTGTCGATTCCTCCACGGTGGCTGCCCTCTTGAAGGAGCAGGGGGCCGAGGTGGTCGGGATCAACATGAAGCTTTTCGAGCGCCCCGGCGAGGTGCCGGGGACCAAGGGGGACGCGGAGCTCGTCGCCGACTACCTGGGGATCCCCTTCCACCAGGTGCACTTCGAGGAGGAGTTCGCCCGGCTCATCATGGAGGAGTTCAGGTCCCGCTACTTCGGCGGGGAGACCCCCAACCCCTGCGTGCGCTGCAACAAGTACGTGAAGTTCGGGCTGCTGCTGGAAAAGGCACGGGAGCTCGGGGCCGATTATCTCGCGACCGGACACTACGTGCGCAACGTGGCGGGTGAGGACGGCTTGTGGCACCTGAAGAAGGCGGCCTTCCTGGCCAAGGACCAGTCCTACTTCCTCTACACCCTGACCCAGGAGCAGCTAAGCCGCGTGGTGTTTCCCCTGGGCGAGGTCGAGTCCAAGGACGAGGTGCGCCGGCGCGCCGCGGCTTACGGGTTGCCGGTAGCCCAGAAGAGCGACAGCCAGGAGATCTGCTTCATCCCCAACGACGACTACGTCGCCTTCCTGGAAAAGGAGCCCGAGCGCCTGAGTGGCCCCGGCGAGATCGTGCACCTAAGCGGCGCGGTCCTGGGTCGGCACAGCGGGACCCACCGCTACACCATCGGGCAGCGGCGCGGCCTGGGCATCGCCTGGAAAGAGCCGCTCTACGTGGTGGGGATCGACCCTCAAAAAAACCGGGTCACCGTCGGCGAGGTCGAGGGGCTCTTCGCCCCCGGGCTCAGGGTCGCGGAGCTCAACTGGATCGTGCCGCCCGAGGGGGACGAGGTGCGCGCTGCGTGCAAGATCCGCTACCGTCAGCACCCCTTCGACTGCGTGGTGACCCTGCTGCCGGGGGGCGAGGGCGAGGTGCGTTTCGCCGAGCCCCAGAAGTCCGTGACCCCGGGACAGTCCGTGGTCTTTTACCGCGACGACGAAGTCTTGGGCGGCGGCCTGATCACCGGGGCTTTATAAAAAACCGGGTTTCGCCACGGAGCCACCAAGGACACGGAGAAAAACTTCAGGATCAATGGTCACAACATCCAGTAAAAAATCGAAGGCTAAAAGCTTGTAACCACAGAGGACACAGGGGTACGCAGAGGAAAAACAACGGCAGGTAAACCTTTTAAACGGGTTCGGCCTTTACCGTGAACGTGCCAGGCCGAACCGGTCATGACGGTTCTTGTTGCCCGTCGGCGATAGGCGGGTAGCTCAACCGCGTCGAGCCTTGCTCCGTGTGCTTGGTGGCTCCGTGGCGCATAAGTTTTTTGGTTAAAAAAAAAGACCTTCCGGGTGCCGCACTGTTTGTGCTGGTTACCGGAAGGTCTTTTTTGTGCTTTTGAGCCGTTTTGTGGCTAGGATTTACTTGGCCAGTGCGGCGTGGCAGCTCGGGCAGATGTTGAGCCAGCCGGTGATCGCCGCCTCCTGCTCGCCCCAGCCCGCACCGAGCCTCAGCTTCAGGAACTCCGCGAACAGCGAGTCGAAGAGCTGGGTCCCCTTCTCCAGAACAACCATCCGCTCGAAGAACACCGCTTCGCGCTCCAGGTCCGGATCGGTGGTGTTGTCCTTCTCGATCTTCACTGCCGGCGACTTGAGCGAGGCGAAGTGGAACAGCTCCCCTTTCAGGGTCATCTTCCAGTGGTCGTCCCCCGTCTCCAGGTGCAGCGTCGCCTCGGTGATCTGCTTGTTGTTCAAAAGCGCGCTGCGCACCTCGTTGAAGCGGTCCTGCGGCCCGGCCACGGTGATCTTCTGCGCGCCGTTGTCGCCCGCCCCCAAGAGGATGACCCGGTCATCCAGGTATCCCACGAACTGCTCGTTCTCCACGAGGATCCCCGGCTGGTTCACCCGGTATTCCGAGGCCTCGTTCATGGTCTGGTACATGAGCCAGAGCAGGAAGTCGGTCCCCAGCCACTGGTTCTCCTTGATGAGTTCCAGGTAGCTGTCGCCGCTTGCCTTGTTGGCCTGCTTCAAGAGCACGCGGTTCCCCTCGTCCAGCACCTTTTCGGCGCGGGCGTAGGGGTGGAAGGCCGACAGGCGCAGCCCCTCGAAGGTCTTCTTGAACAGGTCCTCGAACATCTCGATTACCTTGGGCGACAGCGAGCTGAAGGTGACCATCCCGGTGGTGGTGTCCCAGACCACGTCGTAGGTCGAGGGAGTCGGGAGCGTCTGGGATAGGAGCATGGCACGTACCGCTTCCTTCAGGTCCTCGCGTTTTTGCTTGGGGACCTTGGTGAAGCTCGGGTTCTCGGCCAGGAACTGTTCCTTGGCGCGTTCCAGGTGCGCCTTCAGGACCGCGGACGGTACGGCGCGGCGGTCGCGGCGCAGGGTGAAGGTCAGGAAGTTTTCACGCCAGCAGGCGGTGGGGGAGTCGAATTCGGCAAGCCTCGGGTCGTCCAGGTGGACCCAGCCGATCGAGAACTCTTCGGTTCCCTGGTCGATCGGGGTGAAGCGGTGACCGGCGAGTTGGGTACAGGCCCAGGCGTAGAGTTCTTCGCGCTTGGGGAGTTCCCCCTGGACCTGGAAATGGCAGACGCTGACGGTGTTGGCAAGAATGCCCATCGGTGTTTCTCCTTCGGTAGTACGTGTGAAATTGCGGGACAGCATGGATACACCTTTTACAAGGTGCGGGCAAGCAAAAAGGGAGAGGTAAAGGCGAGGGACTGGGGACTAGGGACGGTTGGTTTCCTCTGTGGTCCTTGGTGTCCTTTGCTTCCCCCTAGCGAAAGCCTTCAGGGTTGGCGCAGCTTCTTGAGCCGGGCCTTGTACTCCGCGTCGCCGATCGTCCCCTGCATGAGCTGCCTGCGCAGCTGCAGGATGCGCTCGAGCTCCCTGGGGGGCGCGGGGCGCGGTTGGTCGTTCAGCCCCGAGACCAGGAAGAGATTTCCCCCGTCCGCCACCACGATCCCGCTACCGTCCGGGAGGAAGCTCCCCCACGCCTTGCGCGGCAGGGTGAAGAGTTCCTGGTTCCCCTGGTAGATCCGGTGGTCCAAAAGGAGGTAGTTACCGGAAGGGGAGACCGCGATCCGGTCGCCGGGGCTGGTCCAGGCGTCGACCTCGCCCCCCTCGGGAAGCTTCAGCTTGCGGGTCATGATCCCCGTGGTCCCGACCAGGAGGTAGTTGCCGTCCGGCAGGTAGGCGGGGCCACCCGAAAAGAGCGGCACTTCCGCGACCACCCGCTCGGCGCTACTTTCCAGGTGGCGCAGCGCGACCCGCTGGTAGGGGGGTAACAACGGCGAGTCCTTGAGCGTGGTGTAGGCGATCTCGTCACCGTAGGGGGAGAGGGCGAAGTTGAGCGTGCGTGCCAGGTCCGCCTCGGGCTGCTGGCCGAGTTTGGACTCCAGCACCACATTGAAGATGAGCGTCGAGGCCGGTGCCTCCTTCAGGTCCCAGCGGCACAGAAAGGAGGAGAGTTCCGCGCCGGAACTCAGGCGTTTCACGAAGAGCGAGGTCGCCACGAGTTCCGTCTCGTTGCGCCAGGCAATGGCCGTCACCCGGCCGGGAACCTTGGTCTCAGCGAGGAGTCTTCCACCCAGGTCGTAGCTGCGCAGCGAGCTCTGGGTGCCCTCGGCGAAGCCAGCGGCCAGCCGGTCTCCCTTCGGCGAGAAGGCGAGTGCCAGGGGGGGCGTGGTCGCCACCGGGATGTTCGACTTCGGGTCGGACCCCACCACCAGGACGAGTGCCTTCTCCTGCACCGCGGCGATGGTGCCGTTGGGGGCAACCGCCCAGTTGCTGCCGGCATCGATCTTGGCAAGCGGCCGCACCGAGAAACCCGCGGGGAGCTGCGAGGTGTGTAGCGTCGCGGCACAGCCGGTAAGCGTAGCAAGGGCAAGGAGAAGACAGAACAGGGACAGGCGTGGGATCGTCACGGCAGGCTCCTTTTCGAGAAGCCCGCAGTGTAGCGAAATTGCGTCTGGCTGACAACGTGAGAATGCGGTACATAGTGAGGGGTTGAGAAAAGGTGGACCGCGGGAGTAAGGTAGAACCCGAAAGGCCTTTTGCCACGAAAAGGCACAAAGGCACAAAAAGCCAAAAGCATCTTACCGCAAAGACGCAAAGGACGCGAAGAAACATCCCGAAGTACCGGTCAGTCCGGATGGGGAGCCCCTTCCAAGGCGATATTTAATAAACTGGTTCGGTCACTTCCGTAAACGGGAAAGGCCGTACCAGCCTGAGAACTTGGTTTTATTGTTGTGTCCTATGTGCCTTTTTGTGAAAGACACCTTTTGGGTTCCTTCGCGTACTTTGCGTCTTTGCGGTGAACGGTTTTTCTTAGCCTTAGCCTTAACCTTGATCAGGGGTTACCTATGCACGTCGTCATGCTCATGTTGCGTTTGCGTTTGACCAGCCGGACCTTGAAGGAGAAGCGTTCCATCGTGAAGAGCGTCCTGTCCCGGGCGCGCAACCGGTTCAACGTCGCCTGCAGCGAGGCGGGGCTGAACGACCAGCCCGAGGATGCCGAACTCGCCTTCGTGACCCTCTCCCAGAGTGCGAGCCACGCCCGGAGCCAGTTGCAGGAACTCGAACGCTGGCTCCTCGTCGAGCGTCCCGACGTTGAGGTAACCGAACTGCTGGTAGAGGAGCTGTAACGTAGAACCGTTACTAGCCACGGAGCCACGAAGGACACGGAGAAAGGCGGTTTCCCTGAGCTGCGGTTCCTTTTAGCTGAAGGCCGAGCATAATCATTTTGGGGTTCGGCCTCGGGCGTTCGCGTGGAAGGCCGTACCAGTTGGGATAGATTTCCAGATTACGTCAATCTTCCGCTCGCAAAAACTCCCCCTCCCCTTCAAGGGGAGGGTCGGGGTGGGGATGGGCCTGAAGGGGGAAGGGACGCACTTGCGGCAGACCAGCGAGCATCAGGAAAGGTTTTACCTTTGTTGGTCGCCGATGTGGTAGCTTGCTCCGAACTGCAGGGTTATTCTCCGTGTTCTTGGTGACTCCGTGGCTGAACGTGTTTCAGGTTTTCGGGTGTGCTGTTTTATGATAAGAAATCTAGAATTTCACGCGGAGTGCGACCTATGGCTCAAGATGACCTGAACAAGCTCACCATCGACAAGGAGCGCTACACCTCCCCCGCCGGCCGCGGCAAGGGACGGCGCTTTTGGCTCCTGATTGCCGGAGCCCTCCTCCTGGTAGTGCTCGTGGGATGGCGGGTGCTGGTGAACCGCCCGGTGCAGGTCGAGATCGCCACCGTTTCGCTGGTCTACCCGTCCCAGACCTTCTCCCTTTTAAACGCCAGCGGGTACGTGGTGGCCCAGCGCAAGGCGGCGGTCTCCTCGAAGGCGACCGGCCGGCTCGAGTGGCTCGGTGTCGAGGAGGGGAGCGTGGTGCGCGCCGGCCAGCCCCTGGCCCGCCTGGAGAACCGTGACGTCACGGCCACCAAGGACCAGGCCCAGGCCTCGCTCGCCAACGCCCGCACCCTCCTCGAGCAGGCCCGGGTCGAGGAGAAGGACGCCGCCCGCAACCTCTCCCGCAACAAGGAACTCATCAACCAGGGGATCATCTCCCAATCCGACTACGACTCCGCCATGGCACGCTACGACCGTGCCGTCGCCGCCAGCGCCGGGGCCCGCGACAACATCCGTGCCGCCCAGGCCGCCCTCGCCGGCGCCGAGGCCTCGCTCGACTACACCCTGATCCGCGCCCCCTTCGACGGCGTGGTGCTCACCAAGAACGCCGACGTGGGCGACATCGTCTCGCCCCTGGCCGCCGCGGCCAACGCCAAGGCCGCCGTGGTAACCCTTGCCGACATGGGCTCCCTCGAGGTCGAGGCCGACGTCTCCGAGGCGAACATCGCGCGGGTGAAGATGGGGCAGCCCTGCGAGATCCTCCTGGACGCCCTTTCCGATACCCGCTTCAGGGGGGAGCTGCACACCATCGTCCCCACCGCCGACCGCAGCAAGGGGAGCGTGCTCGTCAAGGTGCGCTTTCTGGACCGGGATCCCCGGATCCTTCCCGAGATGAGCGCGAAGGTCGCCTTCCTGGAGCGCCCGGTGGCCCCCGGCGAGAACAAGCCCCTCCTGGCCATCCAGCCCTCCGCCGTCGTAGAGCGCGGCGGGAAAAAGGTGGTCTTCCTGGTGAAGGGGGATGAGGTCGCGGAGACCCCGGTCACCCTGGGGGGGAAGGTGGGGGATCTCGTGCAGGTGACCCAAGGGCTCAAGGGGGGCGAGCGCATCGTGCTGAAGCCGCTCGAAAAGCTCAAGGACCGCTCCCGCATCAAGACCCAGGAGAAGTGATGAGCGAGCGCCCCGACGCCATCGTCTCCATACGCAACCTCTCCAAGAGCTACCGGCGCGGCAACCAGGTCCTGCCGGTTTTGACCGGCATCAGCTTCGACATCGCCCGCGGCGAGTTCGTGGCGCTTATGGGGCCGTCGGGATCGGGCAAGAGCACCCTCCTGAACCTGATCGCCGGCATTGACTCCGCCGACTCCGGCTCCATCAAGGTAGCCGGGGTCGAGATCACCGGCCTCTCCGAAAACGAGCTCGCCCGCTGGCGGGCCCACTCCGTCGGCTTCATCTTCCAGTTCTACAACCTCATTCCCGTCCTGACCGCCTTCGAGAACGTTGAGCTCCCCCTGTTATTGACCTCGCTCTCCCGGCGCGAGCGCCGCGAGCACGTGGAGGCGGTTCTCTCCGTGGTAGGTCTCGCCGACCGGATGGACCACTACCCCTCCCAGCTCTCCGGCGGGCAGCAGCAGCGCGTCGCCATCGCGCGCGCCGTGGTGACCGATCCCGAGATCCTGGTGGCCGACGAGCCGACCGGCGACCTGGACCGCGCCTCCGCGGAGGAGATCCTGAGGCTCATGGACCGCCTGGTGCACGAGCTCGGCAAGACCATCATCATGGTGACCCACGACCCGCGCGCCGCCGAGAAGGCCCACCTGATCCGCCACCTCGAGAAGGGCGAACTGAGCGAGAGCTGACCCATGGGGATCCCCTACTCCTACAGCCTGCGTAACCTCTGGACCCGGCGGCTCACCACCGTCCTCACCGCAAGCGGCATGGGGCTCGTGGTCTTCGTCTTTGCGGCCACCCTGATGCTCGCCGAAGGGCTGCAGCAGACCCTGGTGCAGACCGGTTCCGCCGACAACGTGGTGATCATCAGGAAGGCCTCCAACTCCGAGGTGCAAAGCGGGGTGGAGCGCGACCAGGCGGCGCTCATCGAGAGCCAGCCCGAGGTGGCGATCGGTGCCGACGGCAACGAGCTTTTGGCGAAGGAGCTCGTGGTACTCATCAACCTGAAAAAGCGCGGCACCGACAAGCCGGCCAACGTGGTGATCCGCGGCATCGCCGCCGCGTCGCTCGCGCTTAGGCCCGCGGTGCATCTCAAGGTAGGGCGGCTGCCGCGTCCCGGTTCCGCCGAGGTAATTGCCGGCGAGAGCATCGCGCGGCGCTTTAAGGGGTGCGGGCTGGGCGAGACCCTGCGTTTCGGGATGCGCGACTGGCGGGTGGTGGGGATCTTCGATGCGGGGAGTACCGGGTTCTCCTCCGAGATCTGGGGCGACTGCGACCAGATGATGCAGGCCTTTAGGCGCCAGGTCTACTCGTCCGTGTTGTTCCGGATGAAGGACCCCGGCCGGTTCGACCCCTTCAAGGCCCGCATCGAGAGCGATCCCCGGCTCACCGTCGAGGCGAAGCGCGAGACCCGCTACTACCTGGACCAGTCCGAGGCGATGGCGAACTTCCTGCGCATCCTCGGGATGGTTTTGACCGTCGTCTTTTCCATAGGGGCCGTGATCGGGGCGACCATCACCATGTACGCGGCGGTGGCGAACCGGGTAGGGGAGATTGGGACCTTGCGGGCCTTGGGGTTCCAGCGGGCGAGCATCCTGGGGGCGTTTCTGATCGAGGCCTTGTTGTTGGGGCTCTGTGGCGGGGTGTTGGGAGTGGTGGCCGCGTCCTTTTTGCAGTTGATCACCATCTCCACCATGAACTGGGCGTCCTTCTCCGAGCTTGCCTTCTCCTTCACCCTCACCTTCGGGATCTTCTGGAAGTCGCTGGCCTTCTCCCTGGTGATGGGTTTCATAGGCGGCATGCTCCCCGCAGTCAGGGCCGCCAGGCTGAGCATCGTCACGGCCCTGCGGGAAAGCTGACGGCTCAACAGGATTTTTCATGTTCATGCTCAAGTTCATAGTGCGCAACATGTTCCGGCACAAGCTCCGCTCGATCCTCACCGTGGTCGGTGTTGCGGTTGCGGTCCTTGCCTTCGGACTCTTGCGCACCCTCGTTGGGCTTTGGTACTCCGGCGCCGAGCACGCCTCGGCCACCCGCCTGGTCACCCGTAACTCCATCTCGCTCATCTTCCCGCTCCCGGTCTCCTACCTCGACCGCATCCGCGGCGTCCCGGGGGTAACCTCGGTCTCCTACGGCAACTGGTTCGGCGGCATCTACATCGACGAGAAGCACTTCTTCGCCAACTACGCCGTGCAGCCCGCGAGCTACCTCGAACTCTACCCCGAGTTCCGGCTCTCGGCGAAGGAGCGCAACGACTTCCTGATGGACCGCAAGGGGTGCATCGTCGGGAACAAGCTCGCCAAGACCTACGGCTGGAAGGTGGGGGATATCATCACCCTGAAGGGGACCATCTACCCCGGCAACTGGGAGATGGTGGTGCGCGGCATCTACCGCGGCGCCGAGAAGACCACCGAGGAGCGCATCCTGCTCTTTCACTGGGACTACCTGAACGAGACCCTGAAAAAGACCGTGGCGCGGCGGGCCGACCAGGTCGGGTTCTACATGGTCGGGGTGAAAAAGCCCGAGCTTGCCCCCGACGTCGCCCTCACCATCGACGGGATCTTCAAGAACTCCCTCGCGGAGACCCTGACCGAGACCGAGAAGGCCTTCCACATGAGCTTCGTCTCCATGACCGAGGCGATCATGGTGGCGATCCAGATCGTCTCCTACATGGTGATCGCCATCATCATGGTGGTGGCGGCCAACACCATGGCGATGACCGCGCGCGAGCGGACCGCCGAGTACGCGACCCTGAAGACCCTGGGGTTCAAGGCGGGGCACCTGGGGTTTTTGATCTTCGGCGAGTCCGTGGCGATTTCGCTGTTCGGCGGCGTGTTGGGTGCCGTTTGCACCTTCCCGGCCGCCCTCTGGATCGAGACCCAGTTGGCCCAGTACTTCCCGTACTTCAGTGTCTCCCGGGAGACCATCACCCTGGAGATCCTGGCGGCGCTGCTCGTCGGGGTAGTCTCCGGCATCTTCCCCACCTGGCGCGGAGCGACCATCAAGGTAGCGGCCGGCCTGCGCCACATCGGGTAACCCCGAAAACCCGGAAACCTCGAACCCCTCTCACCGCGAAGACGCAAAGAACGCAAAGAAGGCTGAAAACATTTCAAAGCCAGCTGGTTCGGCCTTTCCCGCTCATGATACCGGCCGGACAGGTTACTAAGGCTTTTAAAGGTTCCTTTGCGTTCTTTGCGTCTTTGCGGTGAAGGCTTTGCTCTTGCTTTTTCGGTGAGTGCTTTTCGTTTTGCGGCGTTTTGTGCTACCCTGTCGCCCCTGTACTTTAATCCCGGAGGGCCCTTTGAAGTTTCGCATCCCCAAAGACAAGATCGTCTGGTCCCTGCTCCTGGTCTCCCTGGTACTCTACCTCGCCGACTACTACGCCTTCGGCCGCCTGGGCGAGATCGGCTTCGGCTTCATGTCCAACGTCGCCTTCCTCCCGGTCTACGTCCTCTTCGTTACGCTGATGCTCGAGCGGGTCATCAAAAACCGCGAACGCGAGGCGATGATGAAGAAGCTCAACATGGTGATCGGCATCTTCTTCTCCGAGGTCGGGACCCAGCTTTTGCGCGACTTCCTCGACTTCTTCCCCGACGGCCACCAGATCTCCCTGCACCTGCGTCCCACCCCGCAGTGGAAGGACCAGAACTTCCAGGAGGCCCTCCAGTTTCTCAAGGCGCAGGACATCCGGCTCGACTCGCGGCGCGGCGACCTGGCCCGGCTCAAGGACTTCCTGCTCGAGAAGAAGGGGACCATGCTCGCCCTCATGGAGAACCCGAACCTTTTGGAGCACGACGCCTTCACCGACCTCTTGTGGGCCGTCTTCCACTTGATCGAGGAGCTCCAGGCCCGGCGCAGTCTGGTAGGGCTTCCCGAAAGCGACCTCGATCACCTCTCCGGCGATATGAAAAGGGCCCACACCCACCTCTTGGTGCAGTGGGTCTCCTACATGTGGCACCTGAAGAGGGACTATCCCTACCTCTACTCGCTCGCCGTGCGCACCAATCCCATGAATCCCGAGGCACACGCGGAAGTGTACTAACGGCAGGGACTGGGGACTGGGGACTAGGGACTTGAAAGGCAGGGACTGGGAACTGGGGACTAGGGACTTGAAAGGCAGGGACTGGGAACTGGGGACTGGGGGCTAAGAGGCAGGGGCTAGGGATCAGGGGCTAGGGGCTAGAGACAAATCGCCGGAACTTTTCGAGGCTTTGAGGTCCTTGCCAGAGGCGTTGCGGCTGGCCACGCGTTCCCCACTTTTGAAAAGGGGGGGAAAGGAGGATTCGGACGGAGAAAACGAGCTTTCACCACAGAGGACACAGGGGAACACAGAGGAAAAGCAACGGCGTGAAAAAACCTTTGAACCTGGTTCGGCCTGAGGCGGTAACGTGGAGGGCCGATCAGGATGAATCCAGTCCCTAGTCCCTAGCCCCCAGTCCCTGCTTTTCACATCCTCCGTGGCTCCGTGACAGACCCGGTTTAGCCGCCTCTTAACCAAAAAAACGTTGCAACTTTCGCCGTAGTGTCTTATACATGGACGCTTCGCTAGCTCTCACTACCCCCGCCTAGAAGGTAACCGAACCTTGCAGAAAAAGCAGACGCTCGCACATCTCCGCCAGGAAATAGACGCGGTCGACGACCGCATCCTCGAGCTCCTCAACCAGCGTGCCGCGCTGGTGATGCAGGTGGGGGCCCTGAAGACTGTAGCCAAGAGCGACTTTCACGTCCCGAGTCGCGAACGGGAGATCTACGAGCGCCTCACCGCGGCGAACCCGGGTCCCTTCCCCTCGGATGCGGTGCGCGGCGTGTTCCGCGAGATCATCTCGGCTTCGCTCTCCCTCGAACACCCGATGCGGGTCGCCTTCCTGGGCCCCAAGGCCACCTTCAGTCACCTGGCAGCCATGCAGCAGTTCGGCCTTTCCGCCGAGCTCTCGCCGGAGCGCTCGATTCCCGCCGTCTTCGAGGCAGTGGAGAAGGGGGAGGCCTACTACGGCGTGGTTCCGGTTGAGAACACCACCGAGGGGATGGTGACCCACACCCTCGACATGTTCATGGAGAGCGAGCTCAAGGTCGACGCCGAGGTGCTCCTCGAGGTCTCGCACTTCCTTTTGTCGCGCACCGGGCGTTTCGAGGACATCAAGAAGGTCTACTCGCACCCGCAGCCCCTGGCCCAGTGCCGCAAGTGGCTCGCCGAAAACCTCCCCAACGTCCCCCTGGTCGACGTCGCCTCCACGACGCTCGCCGCCCAGATCGTGGCCGAGGACTACAACGCCGCCGCCATCGCCAGCGAGTACGCCGCCTCCATCTACAACCTGAAGGTGGTGAAGGCGCGCATCGAGGACCAGGTGAACAACTTCACCCGGTTCCTGGTGATCGGGCGCAAGATGGCCGACCCCTCCGGCGACGACAAGACCTCGCTCATGTTCCTGGTGCGCGACGAACCGGGGATCCTGCACCGCATGCTGGAGCCCTTCGCCAAGCGCAACATCAACCTCTCCAAGATCGAGTCGCGCCCCTTGAAGAAGAAGGCCTGGGAGTACATCTTCTTCCTCGACCTCTCCGGACACATCGGCGACCCGTCGGTTGCCGAAGCGGTCAGGGAATTGGGCGACTGCTGCCAGTTCGTCAAGGTGCTCGGATCCTACCCCAGGGCCCGTTCCTGATGCCGAAAGGGGGCGTGTTGATAGAGAGGCTCGCCGTCATCGGTGTCGGCCTCATCGGCGGTTCGCTGGCGCGCGCCCTGCGCGAGGCGCACGCCGTCGGCGAGATCGTCGGCATCGACCGCGACGAGGAGAACCTCAGGCGCGGCGTCGAGCTCGGAGTCCTGGACCGCTACGTGGTCGACCCTCGCGAGGGGGTGCAGGGTGCCGACGTCGTCTTCGTCTCCACCCCGGTCTGCTCCATCCCGACCGTGGTTGCCGAGATCGCACCGGTTTTAAAGCCCGGCACCATCGTCACCGATGGCGGGAGCGTGAAGGAGTTCGTGGTCGCCGCCTGTGAGAACCTCATGCCCGAGGGGGTGCACTTCGTGGGGGGGCATCCCATCTCCGGTACCGAGCACTCCGGCGTGCAGGCCTCCTTCGCGACCCTGTACCAGGGGAAGCGCAGCATCGTGACCCCCACCGAGAAGACCGATCCTGCGGCACTTGAGAAGGTCGTCGAGATGTGGCGCCGGGCGGGGTGCCGCGTGCCGCTCATGGATCCCGTGCAGCACGATCGGATGCTCGCGGCGATCAGCCACCTGCCGCACATGGTCGCCTACTCCCTGGTGAACGCCGTCGACGGCTACGACCGTTTCGGCGGGGACCTTTTGGCCTTCACTGCCGGGGGGTTCCGGGACTTCACGCGGATCGCGAGTTCCGACCCCGTCATGTGGCGGGACATCGCCCTTACCAACCGTGAGGCGATCCTGGAGACCATGGATTTCTTCGCGGGGTACCTGGCGAAGCTGAGAAGTCTGGTGGAGGCCGGCGACGCGCAGGCGCTCGAGGCGTTCTTCCTGAACTCCAAGCAGAAACGGGACGCGATTCTTTAGCAGCGAAAACAAGCGAAAAGGCTTTAGACGCGGATGGTACGGAAGTAGCTGCGGATTTACACGAGTAAATCAGCCTTACTGAGTAAATCAGCCTTTTGGTTTTACCCTCAAGTCTTAGGTTTATCCGTCGTATTCGCGTGATTTTGCCAATCCGTAAAATCCGCGTCCAAAAGGTTTTGATCGGAAAAGGCTTAGACGCGGATGGTACGGAAGTAGCTGCGGATTTTCACGGGTAAATCAGACTTTTGGTTTTACCCCCAAGTCTTTAGGTTTATCCGTGGTATTCGCGTGATTTTGCAAAATCCGTAAAATCCGCGTCCAAAGGTTTTGATCGGAAAAGGCTTTAGACGCGGATGGTACGGAAGTAGCTGCGGATTTACACGAGTAAATCAGCCTTTTGGTTTACCCTCAAGCCTTTAGGTTTATCCGTCGAATTCGCGTGATTCTTGCCAATCCGTAAAATCCGCGTCCAAAGGTTTTGATCGGAAAAGGCTTAGACGCGGATGGTACGGAAGTAGCTGCGGATTTTCACGAGTAAATCAGCCTTTTGGTCTTACCCTTCAAGTCTTTAGGTTTATCCGTCGTATTCGCGTGATTTTGCCAAATCCGTAAAATCCGCGTCCAAAAGGTTTTGATCTTCGCCTGGTATCCGGGTGTTGCAGTAAATTATTGAAGGTTTGTCGGAGGCCTCATGCAAAGTTTCACCGTGCAATGCGCCAAGACGGTACAGGGCGACATCACCGTACCGGGCGACAAATCCATATCGCACCGCTCCATCATGTTCGGCTCCCTGGCCACCGGCACCACCAAGGTGACCGGCTTCCTGCGCGGCGAGGACGCCCTCGCAACGCTCGAGGCCTTCCGCGCCATGGGGATCCAGATCGACGATGACGGCTCGACCATCACCATCCACGGCAAGGGGATCAACGGCCTCTCGGAGCCCTCTGACGTCCTCGACTGCGGCAACTCGGGGACCTCGATGCGCCTTCTGACCGGCCTCTTGGCAGGACAGGGCTTCTTCTCGGTCTTGACCGGCGACAAGTACCTGCGCGCCCGCCCCATGAAGCGCGTGGTCGGTCCGCTCACCCGGATGGGGGCCCGCATCCTCGGCCGCGACGGCGGCGAGAAGGCACCGCTCGCCATCCAGGGGGGGAAACTCACCGGGATCGAGTACACCTCGCCGGTCTCCTCCGCCCAGGTGAAGTCGGCCCTCATGCTGGCCGGCCTCTACGCCGAGGGGACCACCACCATCTACGAGCCGCACCTCTCGCGTGACCACTCGGAGCGGATGCTGCGCCACTTCGGCGCCCACATCGAGAGCTTCGAAGGTGGGGTGCGCCTGACCGGCGGCGTGGAACTCACGGCTGCCGACATCGCGGTCCCCGCGGACATCTCCTCGGCCGCCTTCTTCATGGTGGCGGCACTCATCGTCCCGGGCTCGGAACTGGTTATCCGTAATGTGGGCGTCAACCCGACCCGTACCGGCATCCTCGACATCCTGAAGGGGATGGGGGGCGACATCACGCTGGAGAACGAGCGCGAGCAGTCCGGCGAGCCGGTGGCGGACCTGAGGGTGCGCCACTCGAAGCTGAAGGCGATCGAGATCTCGGGTGAGGTGGTGCCGCGCGCCATCGACGAGTTCCCGGTCATCTGCGTGGCCGCGGCACTTGCCGAGGGGACCACGCGCGTGAAAGACGCGGCCGAGCTGCGCGTCAAGGAGACCGACCGCATCGCCGCCATGGCGAAGAACCTGCGCAAGGCAGGGGTCGGGATCGTCGAGACCCCGGACGGCATGGAGATCACCGGTGCCGGGAAACTCGCCGGCTGCGAGGCCGAGAGCTTCGGCGACCACCGTATCGCCATGAGCATGCTGGTGGCCGGGCTTGCCGCCAGCGGCAGCACCACCGTGGACGATACCGAGTGCATCGCCACCTCGTTCCCCGGTTTCCTTAACCTCCTCACGGAGGTGGCGGTACGTTGAGCGCGCAGAGAACAAACGGAGTGATCGTGGCCATCGACGGACCGTCGGGGGCCGGAAAGAGCAGCATAACCAAGTTGTTGGCCAAGCGTCTCGGCTACCTGCACATCGACACCGGCGCCATGTTCCGGGCCGTCGCCCTCATGTCGCAGCGGGCGGGGATCGCCTGCGACGACGATGCGCGCCTGGCGGAGCTTTGCCGCGGTATCGAGATCGAGTTCGAGCGGGAAGGGGAGGCCTACCGGGTCCTGGTGAACGGCGAGGACGTCTCCCGGGAGATCCGCACCGAAGAGGTGGGGCTTTTGACCTCCTGCATCTCGGCGCGCAAGCCCGTGCGCGAGGCGCTCCTGCAGATGCAGAGGAAGATGGGGGTGAAGGGTGGCGTGATCCTCGAGGGGCGCGACATCGGCACCGTGGTCTTTCCCGACGCCGAGGTGAAGTTCTTCCTCACGGCGAGCGCCGAGGAGCGCGGCCGGCGCCGCTATCTCGAGCTCGTGGCGCGCGGCGAAGCGGTGAGCCTCGAGGAGACCATCGAGAAGGTGGTCTGTCGCGATCGGCAGGACGAAAGCCGCGAGCACGCCCCCTTGAAAAGGGCCGAGGATGCCGTGCCCGTGGACTCCACCGCGATGACCATCGACGAGGTACTCGCCTTCATGGAAAAGACCGTGAAGGAGCGTGTCGCGGCGTAAGAACCAAGAACCTTTTCACCGCAAAGACGCAAAGAACGCAAAGGAAGCGTACAACCCTTTTCAATCTGTCCGGCCTACAGCGCAAACGATAAAGGCCGAACCGGTTTCCGAAGGTTCGTTTTTTGATTTTGTCTTCTGGTTTCTTAGCGTCTTCGCGTCTTTGCGGTGAAAGCTTTTAGCCGTTTTGGTTTTAAAGCTTCTAGCTGTTGGTTTTACAGATTTTTAGTTTCAAAAGGAGCAACATGGAAGTCATTTTGGCTAAACAGGCGGGGTTCTGCTTCGGCGTCAAGCGCGCCACGCACCTCGCCTTCGAGGCGGCCGACAAGAAGGGTGAAACCTACACCTTGGGCCCCATCATCCACTCCCCGCAGGTGGTACAGCGCCTCGAGGAGATGGGGGTGAAGGTCCTGGGGGACGTCAACGACGCGGACTCCGGCACCATCATCATCCGCTCGCACGGCGTTGCCGCCGAAGAACTCGAAGCGGCGGTCTCGAAGAACCTCGAGATCGTCGACGCTACCTGCCCCTTCGTCAAGAAGGCCCAGGAACACGTGGAGAGCCTCTCCCTGGCCGGCTACGACGTGGTCGTGGTAGGCGACGCCGACCACCCGGAGGTTCAGGGGATCGTCTCCTACGCAACCGGCAGGGTCTACGTGGTGGGGAGCGGCGAAGAGGCCGCCAAGCTGCCGCGCATGGCGAAGATCGGCGTGGTCGCCCAGACCACCCAGTCCTTCGAGAACCTGAAAGACGTGGTGTACGCCTGCCTCGCCAAGGGTGGCGAGATCCGGGTCTACCACACCATCTGCGACGCCACCGCGGTGCGCCAGGAAGAGGCGAAGGCGCTCGCCAGCAAGGTCGACTGCATGATCGTGATCGGCGGCTTCAACTCCGCCAACACCAAACGGCTCGCCGAGGTCTGCAGCGAACTCCTGCCGCGCACCCACCACATCGAGACCGCCAGCCAGCTCGATTCCAGCTGGTTTGTCGGGGTGGAAAAGGTCGGCGTCACCGCCGGCGCATCCACCCCCAAGTGGCTCATCGACGAGGTGTTGGACCGCATCGCGGAGATTGACAGAGAGAAAATAGGTTGATATTTTCCACGGATGTGCTAAATTAGCTCGATTTTATAGAGAATTTTCCCAGGGGGTACAGGCTTCGATGGAAGACGAAAAAAAGACGTTCAAGAAAAAAGATATGCCGATCAGGCGGTTACACGATAATGACGAGGAGATGGATCAGTCCGAAATGGGCGGCGAGTTTGCTGACCTTTTCCAGGACAGCCTGAGGCAGCCGCAGAGCGGCGAAGTCGTCAAGGGTGTGGTGGTCCAGATCGAGCAGGATGTGGTGCTGGTTGACGTCGGCTACAAGTCCGAGGGGTGCATCCGCATCGGTGAGTTCCTCGACGAGAGTGGCGATCTGACCGTGAAAGTGGGCGACGAAGTGAACGTGTACTTCGAGCGCGGCGAGAACATCCGCGGCCACATGGTCCTCTCCAAGAAGAAGGCCGATTCCCAGGTTGCCTGGGAAACCATCGCCGCAGCCGGCGAGGGTGGCATCATCGAAGGGAAGATCACCGGCAAGGTGAAGGGCGGCATGACCGTCGACGTCGGCGTCGAGGCGTTCCTCCCGGCATCCCAGGTGGACCTGCGTCCCGGCGGCAACATGGACCGTTTCGTGGGCCAGACCTTCCAGTTCCAGATCCTCAAGATGAACCGCAAGCGGGGCAACCTGGTACTTTCCCGCCGCGTGCTGCTCGAGGCAGAGCGCGACAAGGCCCGCACCGAGACCCTGGCCACCCTGAAAGAGGGTGATATCGTCTCCGGCCAGGTGAAGAACATCGCCGAGTACGGCGCGTTCGTCGACCTGGGCGGCGTTGACGGCCTCCTGCACGTGACCGACATGAGCTGGGGCCGTCTGGGGCACCCCTCCGAGATGGTCAAGGTGGGTGACACCCTGAAGGTGATGGTGCTCAAGTTCGACCGCGAGAAAGGGAAGATCTCCCTGGGCCTCAAGCAGACCGTGCCCGATCCCTGGCTCAACGTGAACGACCGTTACCACGAGGGTGAGCGCGTCAGCGGCAAGGTAGTGAGCCTCACCGACTACGGCGCATTCATCTCGCTTGAGGACGGCATCGAAGGCCTGGTGCACGTCTCCGAGATGTCCTGGACCCGTCGCGTGCGTCACCCGTCCGAGATCCTGAAGACCGGCGAGGACGTCGAGGCAGTCATCCTGGGTGTCGATCCGGGCAACCGCAGGATCTCCCTGGGCCTCAAGCAGACCGAGGTGAACCCCTGGACCGTGATCGGCGACCGTTACCCGGTCGGCACCAAGATCGAAGGGCAGATCAAGAACATCACCGACTTCGGCGTCTTCATCGGCATCGAGGACGGCATCGACGGCCTGGTCCACGTCTCCGACATCTCCTGGACCCGTCGCGTCAAGCACCCGGGCGAGATGTTCAGCAAGGGTCAGACCGTACAGGCTGTGGTTCTCAACATCGACGTCGAGAACGAGCGCCTCTCCCTGGGCATCAAGCAGCTGGCTGCCGATCCCTGGGAAGAGATCCCCAGGAAGTACCGTCCGGGTTCCCGCGTCAACGGCCGCGTCACCAGTGTGACCGACTTCGGCGTGTTCCTCGAGATCGAGGAAGGGATCGAGGGTCTGGTACACGTCTCCGAGCTGTCCCAGGAGAAGGTGGCAAGCCCGAAAGACTTCGCCAACGTGGGTGACGAGCTCGAGGCCGTGGTGCTTTCCGTCGACGTGGTCGACAAGAAGATCGCCCTGTCCATCAAGAGTCTGCAGACCGCGATCGACAAGGCCGAGTTCGCTTCCTACATGGGTTCCACCGGTGAGGCAACCTCCTCGTTCGGCGACCTGCTGAAGGAGAAGCTCAGCAAGAAGAACGAAGAGTAGGACCCGTCACTTCGCGACAGGTGTAATTTAATAGCCAACAACTGAGGTGTAACAATGACTAAAAGCGAACTGATTGACAAGCTGGTGGAAGTGCGCAATTCCCTGACCCGCAAGGATTCCGAGGCAGTTGTCTCGCTGGTCTTCGATGCGATGAGCGAGGCGCTCACCGCCGGTGACAAGGTCGAGATTCGCGGCTTCGGCAGCTTCACCATCCGTGATCGCGAGCCCCGTGAGGCGCGCAATCCGAAGAGCGGTGAGATCGTCAGCATCCCGAGCAAGAAGACCCCGTTCTTCAAGACCGGGAAGGATCTGCGCGAGCGGGTGAACAACCTCTAGAGTCGGGTACCGGCCAGGGCCCGGATGGCGGAATTGGTAGACGCAAGGGACTTAAAATCCCTCGGTCGCAAGGCCGTGCCGGTTCGACCCCGGCTCCGGGCACCACGGAACCGCAGCAACTAAAAGAAAAAGGGCCATGCGTTAAGCATGGCCCTTTTTTGCATGCAGAGTTCTCTGCGACGAAACGGCACAGAAAAATCACAGGCACTCACCGAGAAGACGCCAAGACGCGAAGAAATCAACATATATAAAACTGGTTCGGCCTTGGGCGTTTAACGCTTCAGGCCGAACCAGTGGGTAGGGTTTTTAGGTGATCTTTGTGCTTTTGTGGCCATCTGTTTCTTCGAGGTGACATGGGGGAGGTGCCACTCACCCTGCGCCAGCGTGCCTTGTTGGAGCAGGATTTCGACGAATCGGTACTCCCTTTCAAGGTGGACGTCGTTGACTGGGCAAGCACCCAGCACTCCTTTCAAGAGATAACCAAAAAATCCGCCAAGCCTCTGTAAGGTAGCAGGTGGGTTATCCCCTTCATCCCGTTCATCCCTGTTGGTTCTAAGCCTTTATCCCCGTTTATCCCTACGGGTTTACCCTGATTATTTTTGTGTCTCCCGCTTGACGCCCGAAATCTCCTCTGTTAATCTCTGTTTCAAGATTTGAAACTACTAATTTACAGAGAGGGCGTATGCAAGACACCTACTTCGGACAGGTTGACGTAACGAGCCTAAAGGGGATGCCCGTCAACGACCTGATCGTGCTTCTCGCGACGATGGGTAGCCATATTTCCCAGCACGAGAGGTACCAGGACCCGTTCATGGATGGCGTACCCAATGGCCCGCGCTTCACCGAACTAAGTCAGCTGTTGCAGCAGGCTCAGGTCGAGGCGGCCACCAAGGATACGGCCAAGCGCGCCTACCTGGAGCAGTTCATCCAGGAGTGCATCGTCAACATCAGGATCTTCGTGAACTTCGCCGAGATCCGGGCGGCGCGGCACAAGGACCAGCGCTACCTCGAGGGGCTCGGTCTCAAGAAGAAGGAGCAGAAGAAACGGAATGCCCGCTCCTCCTTCGGTCCCACGGGGGCACCCGAGCGGTTCTCGGTCAAGCATGGTCCGGTAAGCGGATCGCTCCTCTTTATGGTTGCGAGGGTAGTTGCCGCGGCGCACTATGATCTGGAGATGTGCATGGGAGATCCGAACAACGATGCCGACTGGCATGCAACCGGAACCTTCGTCACCACCCGTAACATCAGGCTCGACGGGCTGGAGCCCGGGAAGGTCTACTATTTCAGGATTCGTTGCCTTGGGCCCGGCGGTTTTGGTCCTTGGTCGAACATCATCAAGATCATGGTGATCTAGTTTCTCATCTTGCAAAGACCTAAACGACAGAAGTGGCGGCATCCAGCGGTGTCGCCACTTTCTTTTCTCGTCTCCCCTCCTTGCCATCGCATTTGTGCTCCACGAAGTGGCAGTTTCCCCTTCTGAACAACTCAAGTTACCAAAACAAAAACAACATGATCGTGAGATGAGAAGCATCTTCCGCTTGAGAACGAAGATGAACAGGTGAGTTAGAGATACACCCAGCCGGCTTTCGTTGTCGTCGGAGCGATAATGGGAGCGGCAACTGGCGACCTCGCGGTTGGAATTTCTATCTACCCTTTGCCGATAGTGGAATCGGCGGGTTGATTACGGTAATCGTCAGTGCCATTAACGAAATGGGCTGGGCGATTTGCTCAATCGCTGCCGCGATTTCGATGTTGCAGGTGCAAATAACGAAATCGATGAGGTGATTAAGGTGATCGTAATTGAGATTAAAGAAGTGGGCTGACGGATTAGCTTAATCACGGCGGCAATTCCATTATTCCAGGTACCGATAACGAAATAGTTGAGGTGATTAGGCTAATCATCAGTGCAATTAAAGAAATGGGTCAGGCAATTCGCTTAATTGCGGCCGCGATTTCATTATTTCAGGTACCAACAACGAAATCGGTGAGATGATTACGGTAATCGTCAGTGCAATTAACGAAATGGGCGGAGCAACTAGCTTAATCCCTGCCGCAATTTCGATATTCCAGGTACCAATATCGAATTCGGTGAGGTGATTAAAGTTGTCGTCAGTGCAATTGACGAAATGAGGCGGGCGATTATCTTAATTGCGGTCGAAATTTCGGTATTCAAGGTGCCAATAACGAAATCGGTGAGGAGATTAAGTTGATCATCCGTGCAATTACGAAATGGGCAGAGCGATTAGCGTAATCACGGATGGGTTCTCCTTTTTCCAGTTCCTGATCACCCGGGTTTCAAGTAAGGCAAAAAAAGGAGCCTGTCCGTTTCCGGCCCAGGCTCCTTTACTAGCGGATTGGTCGTGGTGCACAAGTACAAGAGGCCGAACATCTTTAGTGATAATAGTTGGGTCTAGCCTTTATCCGCGTTCATCCCATGTATCCCTGTTGAAAAAAGCCTTTATCGGTCGAACTCGAGTGTTGAGAGTTGGGGTTTAGCCTTTATCCCGTTTATCCCATTTATCCCTGTTCTAAATAAAGGCCTTTATCCCATCAATCCCTGACCAATCCAGCCTTGACCGCGAACGGATCCCAGCTCGGGTCCCTGTGAGCATCGTACTCCGTCAAGAGCTCCAACCACGCCGCCATGTCCTTCCCGTACAGTTTTCCGATCACCGCGAGCGTCATGTCCATCCCTGCCGAGATCCCCGAGGAAGTGACGACGTTACCATCATCGACCCAGCGCGCCTTCTTCACCCACTTGACCTTCGGTCCCGGGTCCGTCGAGTGTTTCCAGAACATCTTGTTCGTCGTCGCCGGCCGCTCATCCAGCACACCAGCCGCGGCCAGAAGCGACGCACCGTTGCAGACCGACATGACCAGTTCCGCCTTGGCGGCCCGCGTCCGGATCCAGTTCACCGTCGCCTTGTCCTGCAGAAGGGGAATGACACCCAATCCGCCCGGTACCAGCAAGTAATCGAGCTGCGGAGCGTCCTCGAAGCCGTAATCCGCCATAGTCTTCGGCCCCTGGTTCGATGCCACCTCGCCGCGTTGATCGGCGATGGTGACGAGCCGGATGCCGACCTTCTTGTCTTCGCCGCCCCAGGTAGCCGCCGGAGCATGTTTCAGATTACCCCACATCTCCATAGGCCCATAAGCGTCCAGCATCTCGAACCCCGGAAAGAGCAGCACCCCGATCGTCTTCTGTGAGTGGGGCTGAGTAGTTTGCTCCTCAACCGGCAGCACCAAGTTAGCATTAGACTTGTTCCCCCCAGCAAAAGCCGGCAGGGCAGCAACAAGCAGCGCCATGGCGATAGAGCAAACAAACACGCCTCTATATACAAGTTGTTTCACTAGAATCTCCTTTTAGACTTAACTATTAACATCCGTTTTTAGGTTCCATTGTCAATTGTCAACCGTCCATCATCAATTGACTCCGCGTTGTCAATCGTCAATTGTCAATTCAACCAAGGCCACGACAGTCAGCAGAACCTCTGTCGGTAATGACTAGGAGAAATTGAGAATCGCCGAGTAAAGCTAAGCCTGAAGTGTTCTCCTGATTGGAAGCCGCACTCCCGGGCGATGGATTCCATGGACAGGCTGGTATCTTCAAGCAGCGTAGCCGCCGCATCAAGCCGTACTCGTTCGATAAACTGTGCGGGTGTCACGCCCACCTCGCGTTTGAAGACCCGCGAGAAGTTGCGCAGGCTCATGGCCGCGTGTGCCGCGAGCGTCTCGTTGTCGAGGCGCTCCCGGTAATTCTCCTGGATCCACTGCAGGGTAGGGGAGAGCGGTCCCCCTTCGCGGAACTGCGAGAGCAGCGAGGTGCTGAACTGCGACTGTCCCCCCGGCCGCTTGGCGTAGAGCACCATGAGTCGAGCAACCTCAAGCGCCAGTTTTCGTCCGTGGTCCTCCTCCACCATCGCCAGGGCAAGATCGATCCCGGCGCTGACGCCGGCCGAGGTGTACACCGAGCCGTCTTTCGTGTAGATAGCGTCCTCGTTCACCTCAATCTGCGGATAGCGTTGCCGCAGCAGTTCCGCTTCTCGCCAGTGCGTCGTGGCGCGTCGGTCATCGAGAAGACCAGCCCGCGCCAGCACGAAAGCCCCCGTACAAACCGAACCGATGCGTCGCACGAGAGGTGCAGCAAGGCGCAGATACTCCACCAGTTCAGCCGGAGCATCGTCCGCCGCCGGCCCACCAGGAACCAGCAGCGTATCGATATCGGCACTCTCCCCCCAACCCGCATCCGCCACCAGTCGCATACCCGAAGAGGTGACGACGATGGTGTCCTTGCCTCTGGCGGCTATCTCCACACGATACAGAGCACCATGTCCGCCGTGTTCGCGATGGACGGCGTTGGCAAGGGCAAACACATCCAATGGGCCGGTAATATCCAGGACCTCTGCATTATCATAGGCAGCCATGACTATGAGTCTGGGAGGGCGTTGGGACGTTTGAAGGAGAGTGCGTCTACTCATGCGGCAAAACTACTGCAAAGGTGAAGATGGCGCAATGACAAAAAAACCGATTATTAAGCCAGATGACAAGGATTTGCGTTGAGTGGCAAGAAGAATTTCTATGGCGGTGGCAAAGATTTACTGGTCTTTACTAAATAGGTGCTTGCGGCCAACGGAAAGGGTCCCTTTTCAATTCAAGGCTCCGTTATTACCGGACTGACCTGGTGCACCCCCGAGGCAGGACTGTTACAACGACACATGTTGGTTTTATTAAACCTCAGCTTCCCAAGCTGAAGGTCGCGGGTTCGAATCCCGTATCCCGCTCCAAGAACTTCAAGCACTTACGAGATGTCGTAAGTGCTTTTTTTGTTCGCCTACCACTTTGTTTACCACTTTTGTGTTCGGCATTCTCAAAGTTCCAACTCATCCTCTGGTGGTGATTTATCTCGGGGCTCGACGGGAATTCTCTGGCCGAAGGACTGGAAGTCACCTTTCATTGAACTTGCTTGTCTATTGTGATAAACAATTGGTCGTTGAAGTGACGCGGGCAGTAATATGGCTTCCCGTAGATTCACTTGCAAACGCCGCACTTCAGAGTTTCGCGTATTTAAAATAAAGGAACAACCCTATGACAAGTACCCAACAACGCGCCGCACTGCAGCGCCAGATATGGCAAATTGCCAACGATGTGCGTGGCGCAGTTGATGGCTGGGATTTCAAGCAATACGTACTCGGCACCCTGTTTTATCGCTTTATCAGCGAAAACTTTGCCAGCTACATCGAAGGCGGTGACGACAGCATCAACTATGCGGAGCTCCCCGATGGTGTCATCACTCCCGAAATCAAAGACGACGCCATCAAAACCAAAGGCTATTTTATCTACCCCAGCCAGCTGTTTGCCACCATCGCCAAAGGTGCCAACACCAACGACAGCCTGAATACCGACCTCGCCGCCATCTTTGCCGCCATCGAAGCATCCGCCAACGGCTACCCGTCAGAGCGCGATATTAAAGGGTTGTTTGCCGATTTTGACACCACCAGCAACCGCCTTGGCAACACCGTGGCAGACAAAAACAGCCGCCTGGCAGCCGTGCTCAAAGGGGTGGAAGGGCTGGACTTTGGTGATTTTGACAGCAGCCACATCGACCTGTTTGGCGATGCCTACGAATTCCTCATCTCAAACTATGCCGCCAATGCCGGTAAATCCGGTGGCGAGTTCTTCACCCCGCAACACGTGTCCAGGCTGATTGCCCAGCTCGCCATGCATAAGCAGACCAGCGTCAATAAAATTTATGACCCCGCCTGTGGTTCCGGTTCGCTGCTGTTGCAAGCAAGAAAGCATTTTGACACCCACATAATAGAAGACGGTTTTTTCGGCCAGGAGATTAACCACACCACCTACAACCTGGCGCGGATGAACATGTTCTTGCACAACATCAATTACGATAAGTTCAACATCCAGCTGGGCAATACACTGATCGACCCGCATTTTGGTGGCGAAAAACCCTTTGATGCCATTGTCTCCAACCCGCCCTATTCGGTGAAGTGGATCGGCTCAGACGACCCGACCCTGATTAACGATGAACGCTTTGCCCCGGCTGGCGTACTGGCGCCCAAATCCAAAGCCGACTTTGCCTTTGTGCTGCATGCTCTCAGCTATCTCTCCGGCAAAGGACGGGCAGCCATTGTCTGTTTCCCCGGCATTTTTTACCGTGGCGGCGCAGAGCAGAAAATACGCCAGTATCTGGTTGATATCAACTACGTCGAAACGGTCATCTCTCTCGCGCCCAACCTATTTTTTGGCACCACCATTGCCGTCAATATCCTGGTGCTCTCCAAGCATAAAACCGACACCACCACCCAGTTTATCGATGCTAGCGGCTTGTTTAAAAAAGAGACTAATAACAACGTCCTCACCGACACGCACATCGAACAAATCATGCGGGTGTTCGACAGCAAGGCGAATATTGAACACTTTGCCAAATCGGTGGCTTTTGAAGATATTGCCGCGAATGATTACAACCTGTCGGTCAGCAGCTACGTCGAAGCCAAAGACAACCGCGAAGTGGTGGATATTGCCAAGCTCAATGCCGAGCTGAAAACCACTGTTGCCAGGATTGACAAGCTGCGGACCGAGATTGAAACCATCGTGGCGGAGATTGAAGGCGAGGGGCTTGAGGCATGAGCAGCATGAGTTTTATGAAGAAGTTGCTGGCTGGTGCTGCGGTGGAGTGGACGGTACTGGGCGATGAAAGCTTTATCGAAGTAGCGAATACCGCAAGGAGGCCAGTAAAAGCTTCGCTACGAGTTTCCGGGAAAACGCCATATTACGGCGCAAACAATATCCAGGATTATGTGGATGGCTATACCCATGACGGCGAATATGTACTAATCGCAGAGGATGGCTCATCAAGCCTGGAACATTATTCTATTCAATATGCAACGGGGAAATTCTGGGCAAATAATCACGTGCATGTTGTGCGTGGAAAGCAGGGGCTGAACAGTAGGTTCCTGTATCATTATTTGCGTATTGTTGATTTCATTCCATACCTACCAAACAAGGATAGGGCGAAATTGACAAAAGGGGAAATGCTAAAGATTCCCCTCCCCATCCCATCCCCAGAAAACCCTAAAAAATCGCTGGCCATCCAAGCTGAAATCGTCCGCATTCTGGATGCCTTTACAGAGCTGACTACCGAGCTGACCACCGAGCTGACCACCGAGCTGACCACTCGCAAAAAACAATACAACTACTATCGCGATCAGTTGTTGAGTTTTGCAGAAGGAGGAGTGGAGTGGAAGACGTTGGGGGAAATTACAACGAGCATCGCATCTGGGCGTAATAAGGCTCGATCTGCCGATGGTGCTATTCCGGTTTACGGTTCAACGGGATTAATTGGCTTTACTAACGAAGCAGCGTACACCGGTGATGTACTTCTTGTTGCTCGCGTCGGTGCTAATGCCGGGCTAGTTAACGCTGTGTCTGGTGACTTTGACGTATCTGATAACACGCTCGTAATTCGTCCGATTAATTCGTGGAATATGCGTTTCGCATTTCATCAGCTGACGCACATGAATTTGAATCAGTACGCGGTAGGCGGTGGTCAGCCGTTGGTGACGGGCGGCCTTTTAAAAAGCTTGAAAGTCCCATTCCCGCCTTTGAAAGAGCAAGAGCAAATGGCAGCTATCCTCGACAAATTCGACGCCTTGACCAACTCCATCAGCGAAGGCTTGCCCCGCGAGATTGCATTACGCGAGAAGCAATATGAGTATTACCGTGATTTGCTGTTGAGCTTTCCCAGGCCAGAAGAAGTGACGGCATAACATGAGCAAAACGCTTACGGAAATAGCCCAGCAGCTAAAAGATGCCAACAAAAAGGTGCAACTGATCTATGCCTTTAATGGTGTGGGTAAAACACGACTTTCGCGGGAATTCAAAGAATTGATTGCCCCTAAAACTGACACTGAAGAGACACATTCAGAATTGGCACAAAAGAAAATCCTGTATTACAGTGCGTTTACAGAAGATTTGTTTTATTGGAACAACGACTTGAAGCTGGACTCCGAGCCGAAATTAATAATTCAACCCAACTCGTTCACCAAATGGGTGTTTGATGAACAAGGCCAGGATCAGAACATTACTACCACTTTTCAACACTACACCAATGAAAAATTAACGCCACATTTTAGCACGGATTATTCGGAAGTCAGCTTTTCATTCGAGCGTGGAAACGACCAACAAGAACCTAATGTTAAGATTTCAAAAGGGGAAGAAAGCAATTTTATTTGGAGTGTATTCCATTCATTGATTGATCAAATGATCGAAGAGTTAAATATTCCAGAAATCAATGACAGATCAACCAATGTCTTTAATAATTTGGAATATGTTTTTATAGACGATCCAGTAAGCTCATTAGATGATAACCATTTGATTGAGCTCGCTGTTGATTTGGCTCAACTTATCAAGTTGAATGAATCAGAGGTCAAGTTCATAATCACTACCCACAATCCGCTTTTCTATAATGTTCTATACAATGAACTTAATAGTGACGACGGTATCTACAAAAAGAAATTTTTTGATAGGCATCGGATGACAAGGCTCGATGACGGCACATATCAGCTAATTAGCCAACCAAACGACTCACCATTCTCATATCATCTTTATTTGAAGTCAGAGCTCGAAAAGGCCATTGAAAGTGGTCACCTGAGTAAATATCACTTCAACTTTTTGAGAAATATTCTAGAAAAAACTTCAACTTTTCTGGGCTATAAGAAGTGGGGCGATTTGTTGCCAAAAACCGATGATGGCAAACCCAATCCGTATGAGGCCCGGATTATTAATATCTCCAGCCATTCGAAACATGCAGGCGAAGAGGTGGCCGATCTCACGGAAGATGACAAGCGTGTCTTGCGCTACCTGGTCAATGAAATTAACACAATGTATCGCTTTCAGCAGACCCAAAGCTAGAAACAGAACGTAAGGGTAACGCATGACAGAATATACGCCCATTGCTGAATCCAATAACTTTATAGTCCTCGATAAATACACCAAAGCTTGGCAGGTCTGCGATTCCTACCAGAGTGAGTACGATCTGGAGCGGGAATTTATCCAGGATCTGCAAAACCAGGGGTATGAATTTGTACCCAACTTAAACGCACCGGACAAGCTGCTTGCCAATGTGCGCGAGCAGTTGCAAGCCCTGAATAATGTTCAGTTTTCAGGCGGTGAATGGTTGCGATTTGTTGAGACCTGGCTGGATAGACCCAGCGATAGCATCATCGATAAGACCCGCAAGATCCATGATGACTATATCCACGATTTTGTCTTTGATGACGGGCATATTCAGAACATCTACCTGCTGGACAAGAAAAATATTGCCCGCAACAAGGTGCAGGTTATCAAGCAATTTGAGCAAGCGGGCTCGCACAGCAACCGCTACGACGTCACAATCTTGGTGAATGGTTTACCCCTCGTGCAGGTTGAACTGAAAAAGCGCGGCGTGGCGATCCGTGAGGCGTTTAATCAGGTGCATCGTTACAGCAAGGAGAGCTTCAACAGTGAGCAATCGCTGTATAAATATTTGCAGGTGTTTGTGATTTCCAACGGCACTGACAGCCGTTATTTTGCTAACACCACCCAGCGCAACAAGAACAGCTTTGATTTCACCATGAACTGGGCGAAGGCCGACAACAGCCTGATCAAGGATTTGAAGGATTTTACCGCCACGTTCTTCCAGAAGAATACCCTGCTCAACGTGCTGCTGCATTATTCGGTATTTGATGTGAACAATACGCTGCTGGTGATGCGGCCGTACCAGATTGCCGCCACTGAGCGCATTTTGTGGAAAATAAAAAGCACATGGCAAGCCAAAAACTGGAGCAACACCGAAAGTGGCGGGTATGTCTGGCACACCACGGGTTCCGGTAAGACGTTGACCAGTTTTAAAGCGGCACGGTTGGCCACTGAGCTGGACTTTATCGATAAAGTGTTTTTTGTGGTGGATCGCAAGGATCTGGATTACCAGACCATGAAGGAATACCAGCGCTTTTCGCCTGATAGCGTGAATGGCTCGGAAAGTACCGCGGGCCTTAAGCGCAACCTGGATAAAGATGACAACAAGATCATTGTCACCACCATCCAGAAGCTGAACAACCTGATGAAAGGCGAAACCGACCTGCCTATCTACGGCAAGCAGGTAGTTTTTATCTTTGATGAGTGCCACCGCTCGCAGTTTGGTGAAGCCCAAAAGAACCTGAAGAAGAAATTCAAGAAATTCTGTCAGTTCGGATTTACCGGCACCCCGATATTTCCGCAGAACGCTCTTGGCGCAGAGACCACCGCCAGCGTGTTTGGCCGTGAACTGCATTCCTATGTCATTACCGATGCCATTCGCGATGAAAAGGTGCTCAAGTTCAAGGTTGACTACAATGATGTGCGCCCACAGTTTAAGGCCATTGAAACCGAGCAGGATGAGAAAAAGCTCAGCGCGGCAGAAAACAAGGAAGCCCTGCTGCATCCCGAACGAATTCGGGAAATTTCCCAGTACATTCTGCATAACTTCCGGCAGAAAACCCATCGCCTGCAGGCTGGCGCCAAAGGCTTTAATGCCATGTTTGCCGTAAGCAGTGTGGATGCGGCCAAGCTGTATTACGAGTCGTTCAAGCTCTTGCATAAAGAAAGCGACAAACCTTTAAAAGCCGCTACCATCTTCTCGTTTGCGGCCAATGAAGAACAAGGGGCGGCTGGGGAAATTGTGGACGAGAGCTTTGAACTCTCCGCAATGGAGAGCAGCGCCAAAGAGTTTTTAAGCGCAGCAATTGCTGACTATAACGGGCTGTTTAAAACAAATTTCGGTGTGGATGGCAATGGTTTCCAGAACTACTACCGCGATCTTGCGTTGCGCGTTAAGAATCAGGAAGTTGATCTGTTGATCGTAGTGGGTATGTTTCTCACAGGCTTTGACGCCCCCATGCTGAACACCCTGTTTGTCGACAAAAACCTGCGTTACCACGGCTTGATGCAGGCCTATTCGCGCACCAACCGAATTTACAATGCCACCAAAACCTTTGGCAATATCGTCACTTTCCGGGATTTGGAACAGGCCACGGTTGATGCCATTTCCCTGTTTGGCGATAAAAACACCAAAAACGTGGTGCTGGAGAAGAGTTACAAGGAATATATGGAAGGCTTTACCGATCTGGTCACCGGAGAAGCCCGACGCGGTTATCAGGAGGTGGTAAAGGAATTACAGCAGCGTTTCCCCAACCCTGAAGAGATTGTTAAAGAATCCGATAAAAAGGCCTTCGCAAAATTATTCGGCGAGTATTTGCGCATTGAAAACGTGCTGCAAAACTACGATGAATTTGCCAGCCTTAAAGCCTTGCAAAGCATTGATACCAGTGACCCGCAAGCGATTGACGCATTCAAGGCCAGGCATTATGTAAGCGATGATGACCTGAAAGCTTTACAGGCGATTCAGATGCCTGCAGAACGCCAAATTCAGGATTACCGTTCAACCTATAACGATATTCGCGATTGGCTGCGTCGGGAAAATTCTGCCGATGTTAAAGAAAAATCGACCATTGACTGGGATGATGTGGTCTTTGAGGTTGACCTGCTTAAGTCACAAGAGATCAACCTGGACTACATTCTTGAACTGATTTTTGAAAAAAACAAAAAGGTCAAGGATAAAGCGGCACTTGTTGAAGACGTGCGCCGGGTGATTCGCGCCAGCCTTGGCAACCGTGCTAAAGAAAGCTTGGTGGTTGATTTTATTAATCAAACCGACCTTGATCGGCTTGGAGACAAGGCCAATGTGATCGAAGCCTTCTTCACCTTTGCCCAAGCGGAACAACAGCGAGAGGCGCAAGAGCTAATCAGTAGCGAAAGTCTCAATGCAGAGGCGGCCAGAAGATTTATCACAACGTCACTCAAACGGGAATTTGCCAGTGAAAATGGCACCGAGCTCAATGCCATTCTACCCAAAATGAGCCCGCTTAATCCGCACTACCTGACTAAAAAGCAGAGCGTGTTCCAGAAAATCGTTGCTTTTGTGGAGAAGTTTAAGGGCGTGGGGGGGCAGATTTCCGGCCTAGTCCCGTAGTATGGATTAGCTTACAAACGCCGATTCGGCGCCATCTTTGAAGATCGGATTTTCCGGTTCCCGGATTTCCGGGGTGGCGGGTGCTGCCGGTTCGGCAAGATCCGGGTAAAGCTCCTTAACGGCCTCGATGCCAGCGGCCGTCAGCAACTCCGGGCGCTCCACGATCAGCTTGCCGATGGCCGAAAACGCTTCGGCCTCCAACTCGCGTTGCTGGGCCAGAAGTTTCCGGCGTTTCTCGTCCGCTTTCCTGATTTCCTCTTTGATCTGGGTGCTTTTCTGGGGACACAATACTAATAATAGCCTGACACATGAAAGCCTCCGATGGTAAGGTTATTGCCTTCACAGCCCTTTGCCCTTATACCAGTGCCTTTGTTCATCCTACCCTATTTACTTTGATCAAGAGGTGCCTTAGACAAACGAGGAACCTTACTATAAATCTCAAAAACGAATGCTTCCTTCTCTATTGAAATGTGGCATCTGCGGTGACAATTGGGGCACAGTGCGACGGTGTTCTTAATTGTGTCTGGACCACCTTGGGCAAGGTTCACCATGTGATGAACTTCAAGGTAGGGCCCGTTATCACCTTTAAACGGCGCTGGACTTAAACAGCCTTCGCAAATCCCCCCTGAATTCTTAAGGATCCACGCTTTTACGGAAGGATCTCGAGCGTACGTTGTGCTTGATTTAACCGATTGCTGAGGCTTTTCCTGCCCCTTTGGTACTCCACTTATCCCCTTTTTGAGTAGCTTTTTAACTCGTTCGTCGACAGTTTTTTCATCGAAGTCGGGCTTGTAGTCTTCTGGCGAGTAGTGCCCCAGTTGCTCTAGGATAGCCAATACCTTTTCCTTAGCCTGGATGCCGATGTTCTTGGCAGGAAGATATCCTTTTATCGTGGGTTCGCAGATCTCCTTGAGCACTGCTGAGATGTTTTGCATGCGGTATTCGACCGAGGCTTTTGACCTTCGCGCAAGAGCACCCTCACGTAGCTTCCGGTTGAAGTCAGCTTTGCGGTAGGGTGCACCCATGTATTCTTGCTCCCTCATGGCAAGGTATGCCCGCACTGCAGCAGTCATTTCCTCATCTGTCCATTCTGCACCAAGAGGTCCTCCTTCTCGAAGGGTCACCATGTATCGCTGAAAACCATCCAACCGTGTGAGTTGCATTTCTGCAGATGGAAGGTTGCTGAGGTCCGAACTATTTTGAGCCATTGCGAAATGGGAAGGGAACGCGGAGGCTAGGGCTTTTACAAAGTCTTTTTGCCAGAATAGGCGGGTCCTATGGGTAGGGCTGCTCTCTATGGCGATATATGCTTCGTATTTCGCGCCATTGAAAACCATTTCAACAGGTAGGTGTTCACCTGGCTGAGGGTCATGTGCCATAAAGAATGGCCTTATCTCAATCGGAATACCCGTACCCTGTGTAAAAGCTGATTTGTCGAGGACTTTTACGGCATCGTCGGCCGATTTTATGGTCCAAGAGGACTCTCTTAAGGAAACTACCTTCAGACCTGATTTGGTAACAGCTGTGTTAGCCTGGAGACCACCGGAGAAGTCAGATTTTGGCTGGCCTGTGGCCATTGAAACTATTTGCTTGACCGGGTAGATCCGGCCGGCATGTAGGATGGCAAACTTGAAATTCTTATTCTCTGTCCATCCGTCCCACTCTTTTAGCTTCCTCTGGCTTGCGTCAAACTCATCCATTGCGGCTTTAAGAAGGTCAAACGTCACGTCCACGACATCCCCCCACTCTTGCACTCAAATGATTGCAACGCGCCAGTAATAACAAGAAAATGTTCAATAGTAAATATTAACAAGCTGGCAAGGTGCTGACAGATAAATTCTTACATGAACATTGGTGCTTTGAATTCAGCAAAATGGTCTTCTGCGGGAGAGACATCAACTGCAAGTTCACCAGCGAGATACTTCTTATGACAAAGGTTGTTGAGAGTATTGGGCGGGCGGTTAAAGCAAAATGAAGCTGGGAGGTGGAGGCAATCAATAGGATATGAATTCTCGGGAAAAATCTTGTTCGGTGTAAGAGGACGCTTGCAGTATTTAAAAATCCGCCTAATTAGGTAGTTTGCCTGTTTTGGGAAGGGGTCAAAGCTCCATTTTTTACATCTTAACGACCTACCTCACCAGAAAACGGAGTAATATCCGCCAGGGAAATTAGGGAGCTGGCACCATCTGTGCCCGGCTTTATACCGTTGGATCAACTGTCGAAAACAGAGTTGGGTATCTGTTCCGAGGATATTACAAAGCATTTCTGGTGGATCAAGATAGCTATCTGCTCGAACTGGTGGCCTATATCCATCTAAACCCGCTCCGGAAACCGGCCGCTGGAGCAGCCAGCTGGCTTCTCTTAGAAATGATAGGATCAGATCCTAAGTCCTCATATTTCCATAGCCTTCCAATATCTCTCCTTTACCTGATCTGGGTAGTTTGGCACGACCGGCAAAGGATTTCCCCTTTGAAGCGTTTGTTGTTAATTCGACAAAAGTACGCAACCTTTCTGTCCACCGGAGCTCCACAATTATTACAAGTTCTAGTCCCCGCTTCTTCGGACGCCAATGAATCGGTCAGTTCAATAATCTCCGACTGCTCGACTGGTAAGGGCTTTCGTTGGCAGATCTGACAAAGTGTTTTTCCGGCAAATTTTGCCTTATTCATTTTGCAGAAGTTGACAACCTTACTTTCCACTTCGGTCCCGCATGTTTCACAGGTTACTATATTGACATCGTTACCGCCCCGAGAAGGTGCCGGCTCTTTGGTGACTTCGGTTTTAGCCTCGGGGAGCGTCACTCCAAACTTTTCGGCATATTTATATTTGGAAGGGCGATGTAACCTAATGAGGGATCGAGCAAAGGACTCCAGGGTTTCTGAAGACACCATCTTAGCTGCAGTTGCAAGGGTACCCACGACCCCCATTGCATCGACTCGCTTCCCTATGGCATCCACCAGTGCATCGGCTTTGATGACACTGCTGAAATCCGTTTTGGCAGCAGAGGGACGATCAATCCGGGAATTCGGTGCAACCAGGACGTAGTTATGGTAGGCCGCAGGCATGGTCAGTCCGAGCCTAGTTGGCAGAAGTCCCCGTTGAACGATGGCTTTATCTAACAGACTAATGTGCCGTTTATTTTGTTCGATTGGAGATTCAATCCCGACGTACGCCTTGCCGTTCCAAACACTAAATTCACCTTCTGGAGAAATTTTGATGCCGTAGTAATAGTTTTTCGACTCCAGAACATAGATATCAAGGCATCGATTGATAAGTACGTGATCAATTTGAGCTGCAAAGCCATTATGCTCCAGACGCAAGTCGTGGATTATTGCCCAGTTCTGGCTGTCATGATAGCGGAAGTTAATGTAATAGGCAGAACTTTCCTCTCCTCGGATACCGGAACCAATACACTTAATCTCTCGTTCTATGAGGAACCGCTGTTTCGCCGATAATTGACATTCCAGAAGCCGCTTCAACTCCAGGACATCGGTATCGCGGTTGTCGGCTTTTTTAATAATCATCTCTTCTCCTGAGAGTAATTTATAGCCGAACCGGCATGGCGCTTCACGCTCTTTGTCACATTCGGCTCGTAACGGTACACTTTGAAACTTTACGTGCTATTTCTTCGCGAGTCACAAATAGTAGATTGCTGGGGGGGACTGAGGTTTCCATCAGCGAACGTCGAGAGGCAATATGATCAAACTCTGGTCCTCGAATGGTTTACAGTCTCCATGCCTTCCGATGCTCGACAAGATAGTTCTGTGCTGGCCACAGGTCATTATCTGCTGGCGGGATGATACCGCGACCCGCTAGTGTTGTTAGAAGTCCGGGGACGTTTGAATTGGCCGCAATGTGACGGGAGGTAATAACGCTGTAATCGCTGCTCACGCCGATCATTCCCCTGTCGAAGGCCCAATGGCAGAGCTTGCAAAGGGCCATGCCGTTTCGAATGTCGTCGTTCTTGGTTTGGCTCCATGGCACGATGTGTGCGGCATCGACCGCGGTCTGTTGGTCTGGTGTGATGATACGAACGCCGCAGAGTGCACAGCGATGATCGTAGGCCCTGATGATCGAGCGCCGGAACCCCTGGCTCCTCGCTGCAGGGCGAAATGCGTCTTCCGATGGCGGATCCTCGACTACTTGTTGATGAGCCTGCCTCTCGAGAAGGTTCCCGTAGTCGAAGGCCTCCCGGTTGATGCATGACTGCTCGCGCAGCAGCACCTGGGCGAGAGGGCTGAAGCAAGATTGCAGCAATGCTTCGCGCAGCGACTCGCGGCCGGTCTCGGTACTCATCACAGCAAAGAGATCGTCATCGAGCTTGGCGCCAAGTGCATATTTCCGCAGGTAGGAAACGGCTGAGGTGTTGTTGATGACGGCAGGAGTGATTGATTTGCCGGGTACGGGAACAAGTTCCCAGAATGGTTCCCGATCGAGGCGTGAGAAGGGGAAGGCGATGCTGCTGGTTTGGCCGATCGGCACCACGCGCTGCCAGTAAAGGTTGAAGAGCTCGTTAAGCTCGACCAGGTCGCCGGAAATGGAGATGAAAGGGGAGGTGATGACGCCGCGGTGCACCAGGTCGAGGACGGCAAGTAGCAGGATAGGCTTATGCGGTGCCCGCCGCCTGGTCGCCTCGCCCCACATAGGGCCTGGTGCGCGGTTGAGCTTGGAGAAGTAGGTGTAGTAGCTCTCCACGTCCTGGTTCCACCTTTCCTTTGGGAATCAATCCTCATGAAGAAGTGGATAGATTAGGATAGGCACAATTAAAAGTCAAAGTGTTTAAGGAAATACAGGGAGCCCCACCGGAAATATGTCAGAACCGATAGGTTAATTTCCTACACATTCGGCGCAAGTTCTTGGTGCGTGTTCTTAAAGATAAACTGTCTCGGTCCGATATGAATTAAAATATCTGGAGCTTTGGCGAATGTTGCTATTCTTTGAGACTCCCAAGTAGTAGGTCCTTATATGTCTGTCGGTGTCCCTGCGCGACAGGACTTCACCCTCACACCGCCTCTTTGGGGAGGAATTCAGCAATGGGAATGGTGACCGCACAAAATTCTCAGTTGGAGACGGAACTTCTCGGGGAGCTTTATACGCGCAGTTACGGAAGAGTCTGGAAACAGAATATTGCTGATGAAGAGGTAGCGAGGCTGGCTGTGGTCGGAATCGGCCCATTGGGGGCGCGGACGGTGCAGAAGCTCTCCAAGACCCAATGCGACCTTTCTTGTCACGAGATCTGGTTCAATAAGCGATCAGGTCGACTTGCGGAGATGGAAACTGTCCTTGCTGCGGTGCGAACCTGCGACTTTTTGTTCATTGTCTCTGGATTTGACGACCCGCTGTGTGAGGTAGTTTTCAGGCAGGTAGCTGGATCAGTACGAGACACTGAAGTCCCGATCCTCGGAGTGGTTCCTGATAATCAGGGAAAAGCCAGTCTGTTGCCCTTCGTCACCTCGTTGTGGCCAGTTTCCTACAGGTCACTTGGTGGTGACTTGGCAAGTGTAACCCCGTCACTCGAGAGTCGGGATGAGGGGACAGAATATGCTTTAACGCACCTGGTTGCTACTTTGACAAATATTCTTACCCATAAAGGTCTCATCGGCATTGATTACGACAATGTCGTAGACACTTTGAAGTCTGGAGCAATCGGCAGGCTGGCCGTTGGAGTAGCATCGGAACAAGTCAGCATCGCAGGTGCAACATTAATCGTGCAAGGTCTTCTTGCGGATCAAGGGAGCGATATTTCGAGCGCCAGTGGGGTAATTGCATATCTTGCCGGGGCTGACACTCTGCTGACAATGGATAAATTCGATACCACTTCGCAAATTCTCTATGACAAAGTCGGTGAAGAAATAGGGGTTATTGTTGGTATTCAGCTGGTGGAGACATCAAGGCCAAGTGTAACGGTGACAATCATGGCTCTCAGCACTACTTATAGTGATTATCTTCTATAGCAGGGGGGAATATGTCTGGAGTGATCAGCATTGAGGGTGATAGCTACGGTGTTGGAAAAGAGGTTGGGCATTTCTGGGGAAATTACTTCACACATCTGCGTGATAGCAATGACAAACGTCATGCGGCTCTGTACCGTGATTACAAAAGCTGGCTGACCGATGAAAGGAACGACCGAAAAGACTCGGCGAAACAGCACCTTCTTAAAGATGAATTTCCCGGTATTTGGGATGAAATCGCGGGGATGTTGGAAGGAGTGAACGACACTGAAATAGGATTTAAGGCTACCCTTGGCGGGTTGTTCGCATGTTGTCTGGGCGAAAGCGATGAAACTTGGTCGAATTATGCTTGTTCCACGACTGTCTTACGAGATCACGCTGGGTATATCATGGTCCACTCGGATGAATATCTTTCACCGGTGCCACTGCTGGCGGCGAATGTGAGTTTAGAGAAGGACAATTCAATATTAAAATTTTTCTCCATTTCCCACCCTTTCCAACTCCTCGGCAGCGCTGCTGGATGTAACAAGGGATTCGCAATTCAAGGTAACTCTATTGGCTGTGATAGAGAAATTTTTGATAGTGGACATCAGCGAGTACCCAAAACTGTTTTTTCGCGACTTTTGTTGGAACAAAGTACGCCGAAAGCTGTTGCCGACCTGTATAGGAAGCACCCATGTAGTTTGCCAAACCACCACGCTTTTATTACCTCCAAGGGGGTGTATTCACTCGAAGTCCGACCATGTGAGGTGCAGAACGGAAAAAATAGGGTTGACCTGACGAAGATCGAGCTGCAACCCGGAGAAGCATTTAACCATACCAATCACTTCAAAAGTGACGAGACGACTCCTAAGTGGTGTTATAGAGATCAGACAGAAAGCCCAAGACGGTTGCAGGCACTGGAGACGTATGTCAAAGATGCAACTGAGGTTTCGGCACTTGAAACAGCCTTTAATTCCTTTGCCCATAATTACCGGCCCACGCCAAGAAAACGGTTGCATCACACCATGTCTGGAATCTTTACCTTTGTAGTAAAGGCAAAGGGGCAGCCCTCGCTAAAGACCATAAGTTTCTCGTTCGGAGCTTGTTGAGTGAAAGGCGGCCTCCGAGGTGGCAAAACTCCACTTTTTACATTTTGAGCAATCTCCTACCTTGCAATATTGCAACTTTGACTAATTTCGAGAATCGTTTGCCCGCACGTCTTCAATTATCCCGCTGCCTCTCGTGGAACGATCCAATATTCCCGGGATTACTGGTGTAGCTCCTGGACATGAATGCAAAAGCCCGTGCCGAGAACGCACGGGCTTTTAGTTTTATCTCCGGAGGACACTGGGGCCTGAACCCAGTTTTGCTTCGCATTTGCAGTCGCTTGCCCCCCTCATTCATCCTGCTTATTCAAGAACCTGCAAGGTAACAAGTTAAGACCCATTTGTGCCATCTTGATGCGCAAGGCCTTTTGGAAAGGTTTCGTGAGCGAGTGAAAGAAATTTCTTACGCCGGCAGAAGGTTCTTCTTGATATTAAGCTCAGTGATTTTAGCAAATGTATGGTGATTTTTATCAAGTTCTCTACCAACTCTGCCGAAATGACCTGTAGGACTAACGTTTACGTAAAGGCAGGAAACTTTGTCTGTGATACGTCACACTGCTTGCTAACCCTACAATCACCAGCAGAGCACCGAGGCAAATGGAGAACCCATGGCAACCATCAAATCGAAAGTCATCGTCAACGTCCTCATCACCTTTTTTACCCTGGCGGCTATCGTCACCGTCAACTACACCAGCCTGAAAAATCTCGCCGCTATGCAGGACCTCGGGGCCAAGCGCTCCCAGGAGTGCGTGGACATGAAGGAAGCCTCCATGGGCGGGATGGCGCTGTACCACATCATCGCGGACGCGATTATGGAGCGCAAACTGGCTGAAACTCAGAAGGAGTGGAGTGAGCGGAAAACGGAGGTCTTCAAAATCTTCGACCTCGCGGTCAAGGTAGCGGATACCCCGGAAGAAAAGAAACAGGTAGCGATCGCGGTCGGCGCCAGCAAGGAGATGGTCAACCTCTTCGAGAACAAACTGCTGCCGGCCCTCAAAACCACCAATGATCTCACGCCGGAAATTCACCAGCTGCACGGCCTCATCGATAGCGAGGTCTCCAAGGTCGAGTCGGCCATGGACAAGGTGGTCGTGTCCATGCAAAAGGAGATGAAGGAATCCGACGAACTCTTTGACCAAACCATCCAGAGTGTCATGGTCCGGGGGCTGATCATCGGGGTGGTCGGGCTCCTGCTGCAAGCCGGGTTGGCGGGCTGGCTTTTCAAGGCAATCATGAAACCGGTGGATGCCCTGCGCCTGATGATCATGGACATAGCCGAAGGGGAAGGGGACCTCACCAAGCGGCTCGACGAATCCCGCAAGGACGAGTTCGCAGAGATCTGCAGGTACTTCAACGTCTTCCTGGAGAAGCTGCGCGGCATCGTCATGCGGATGGCCCAGACCTCGGGACAGGTTTCCTCCGCATCGCAGCAACTGGCCAGCGCCGCGGAACAGATAGCGGCCGGCGCAGAGGAGGTGGCGGGGCAGGCCGGCACCGTGGCAACCGCCGGGGAAGAGATGTCGGCCACCTCCAACGACATCGCCATCAACTGTCACAACGCCGCGGACGGCGCCCAGCGCTCGAGCCGGTCGGCGCAGCAGGGGGCGGGTGTCGTGGAGCGGACGGTTGTCGTCATGGGGCAGATCGCCGAACGGGTCAAGGGATCGGCCCAGACCGTGACCAATCTCGGCGCGCGCTCGGACCAGATCGGAGCCATCGTGGAGACGATCGAGGACATCGCCGACCAGACCAACCTCCTTGCGCTCAACGCCGCCATCGAGGCGGCCCGGGCAGGCGAGCAGGGGCGCGGCTTCGCCGTTGTGGCAGACGAAGTGAGGGCGCTCGCGGAGCGCACCACCAGGGCGACCCGCGAAATCGGCGAGATGATCAAGGCGATCCAGCGGGAAACCCGGGAAGCGGTGACGGCCATGGAAGAGGGGGTGCAGCAGGTTGAGATTGGGACGCAGGAGGCGGCCAGGTCGGGGGCGGCCCTCGAGGAGATCCTGAGCCAGATCAGCGAGGTGGCCGGCCTGATCCAGCAGGTGGCCACGGCGGCCGAAGAGCAAAACGCCACCACCGGGGAGATCTCCAGCAACATGCAGCAGATCTCACGCGTGGTCCAGGACACGGCATCCGGCGCCCACGAGTCGGCGACCGTCGCCGCACAGCTGAGACGAAACGCCGAAGAACTGGAACAGATGGTGGGCCAGTTCAAGCTGTAGCTGGGCCATCCGGCGCAGGCTGGAGAGGCAAATCCCCCTGTCCCCCCTTCGCAAAGGGGGGACGCTGGGCGGCCTTTGCTGGCGGGGAACAACCTTTTCATGCGTCCGGGAAGCTCCGGAACACCTTCGCGGTGGGCACCTGTTCCCGGGACGCACTGCAGATAATAAGTCGACACGGAAAAATGCTAGGATAGGCTTTCAGCACTTCCGTTCACCTGAGCCTTGCCGATAAGACCAGGAAAGGGATCAAGACGTCGTCCTGCAGGTGTCGGAAGGAAGGGGGAGCTATGTCGATTTTGGTCGGCGAGGAAATACGGGCGGCAATCAGCCGCGGGGAAATCAGCATCGATCCGCTGGAGGAGTCCCAGATCGGCCCGGGATCGGTGGATCTTACGCTGGGGAGCGACTTCCGGGTCTTCAAAAAAGAGGCCGGGATCTACCACGTGCACAACGACTCGGATTTTGCCGATGTCACGGAACTGGTTTCGCTGGCCGAGGGGGAGTTCATTACCATCGCCCCGTGCGAGATGATCCTGGGAATCACCAGGGAACGCATCACGCTTTCGGAGGGGGTTGCGGGATGGCTGGAGGGGCGCAGCCGCTTCGCCCGGTTCGGCCTGGCCATCCACGTGACGGCGGGGTTCATGCAACCGGGTATCTCGAACCAGCAGGTGCTGGAAATCGTGAACCTGGGACGCGGACCGCTGGCGCTCTATCCGGGAACGCGGATCTGCCAGTTCGTTTTCGAGCGTTGCATCGGCTCGGCCAAATACCAGGGGAGATTTGTGAACCAGGTGAAACCTTAGTTCAAGGCAAGAACAAGAGCCTCACCACAGAGGTGCACAGAGGAACGCAGGGGAAAGACAAAACTGAACGGGTGTATCGTCAACCGTCAATCGTCAATTGCCTTTAGCAGATCTGGGAGAGCAGGGCGATGCCTTGCTCGATCTCACTACCTTTAAACCCACCAAAACCTAATACCAGGGTGACTCTCCCGGCTTTCCCGGTGACGTGGAAGTCGGAAAAGGGAATCAGCCCGATCCCCTTTTGCCGCCCCTTGTCCAGGATCTCCGCTTCGCTTTTAGTGGTCTCGGGCAACTGGATGACCACGTGGAGCCCGGCACCCTGGCCGATTACCACGGCCCGTTTGCCGAAACTCGCCTCCACAGCACGCAACAGGGTGTCGTGCTTTTTCTTGTAGACGGTGCGCATGCGCCGGATATGCCGCTCCCAGTGCCCCTGCTCCATGAAACTTGCCATGGCTCGTTGCTCGACCAGCGACACGGAACAGTTGTAGCTGCTGTAGCGCTGGCGGTAGGCGCCCAGAAGCGAGTAGGGGAGTACCAGGTAACTCAGGCGCAGGGCCGGAGAGAGGATCTTGGAGAAGGTCCCCGAGTAGATGATGTTGCCGGTCGGACGCAGCCCCTGCAGGGACGGTATCGGGTTCCCCTGGTAGCGGAGCTCGCTGTCGTAGTCGTCCTCGATGAGGTACCTCCCCCCGGATTCCGCCCACTCGATCAAGCCCAGCCGGTTCGCCACCGGCATCACGTACCCCAGCGGCAACTGGTGCGAGGGGGTCACGTAGACGATGTCGGCGTTGCCGGCCTTGAGCTGGTTCAGGTCTATCCCGCTCTGCCCGACGGGGACCGGTAGGATGCTAAAGCCATGGTTGGCAAAGACGTCACGTGGCAGGTGGTAGCCGGGGTTCTCGACTGCCACCACGCGATGGTCGTCTTTCAGAAGTTGCGCGGCAATTTCCAGGGATTGGTGCAGCCCGCAACAGACCACGACCTGCTCGGGGTCGCACACCACGCCGCGCGATTTCTCCAGGTAGCTTTGAATGGAGCAGCGCAGCCCCCAGTCCCCCTGGAGCTCGCCGTAGTGGGTAAACTCGCGGCCGTTATAACGCAGCCCCTCGGTCAGGCACTTGCGCCAGAGTTCGGCGGGGAAACTTTCCGGATCGAGGCGGGCAGGGTGGAAGTCGTAGGTAAAGCGGGCGGGGGGAGCCGGCAGAAAGTCGCTTTTACCCAGCTTGCGGGGTGCGGGGCGCGGCGCCACCTCCTGGTCCAGTGACGAAACGAAGTAGCCGCTGCGCGGCCTGCTGTAGATGTACCCCTCCGCGTAAAGCTCCTGGTAGGCGCCGTCAACGGTGTTGGCACTGGCGGAAAGCTCGCTGGCCAGCTGCCTCACGGACGGGAGCCGGCTCTCGGCAGGGAGCTTGCCGGTCAGGATGTGCTCCCTGATCTGGTGGTAGAGCTGTTTGTACAACGGCACAGGATCGCTGCTATTCAGGATGAACATGGTGCCCCCGGTCGTCTCTTGGTGAAGATCGCTCCGCCTGCCAACGAAACTCGCCAGCCGTTTCTGCATACTCGCACACAATCAAATCTGCCACCATAAAAAAAACGAAAACTGCGACTGTGAATGGTTGCACAGTCAGCTTATGCTCCCCTCACTGATGTCAGTCCGGCAAACGCGCAGCCGGGAAATCACACAAACATCGAGAGGGTAACAATGAAAAGACGTATCACGCTCCTGGGCACGGTGTTCACCATCCTTACGACAATGGCATCCATCGCTTTTGCTGAATCGGTCAGCTTTCCCAAGGGTGCTGCAACCCCTTCGGAGACCTGCGGCGAGTGTCACCAGACGCTCTATCGCGAATACGCCTTCGGCGTTGGGAGCGATACCCACTCCGCCAACCACGCCATACCCGCGACGGTCTCTTCTGCAGCGACAGCCCATGCCACCTCCAAGTTCACGCCGCTTGCCTCCGGGGGGGATGTCGAGTGGTGCCGCGCCTGCCATTTCGCCGGCACCTTCAACATCCCCGGGAAGGACGACCTGGGGAAGCAGCTCCCCAACGTGAGCAATGCGGGCGAAATCTCGATTACCTGCGCCACCTGTCACCTGACGCCCGAGGGGAAGGTGCGGGGCGTCCGCAGCTCGAAGAACGCGCCTCACGCATCTGTCGTGGAGCCCGCCCTGCAGAGCTCTGCCGTCTGCGCCCACTGTCACGTCGACACCACGGACAAGAGGATCGTGGGGGGGCAGTACCAGACCTTCCTGGAGTGGCGCGAGGACTTCAACAAGCCGGGGCTCGGTGCGCAGCAGTGCCAGGATTGCCACATGCCGCGCACCCTGCGCAAGGTCGCCGAAGACACGGATGGTGCTCCCGTCGCTGTCGCGCGGCATCTCTGGACCGGCGGCCACTCCAGCCAGCGGCTGACCGGCTCGCTGGGCCTCTCCATCATCCAGCGTGATACGGATAAAGCGCAGCTATCCTTCAGCGTGACCAACATCGGAGCCGGTCACTCGGTCCCGACCGGTCCCAATGCCCGCGGCGTGTACCTCTCGGTCGAGGTGCTGGACCGGCAGGGGGTGAGCCGGGCGCGTAAAGAGTGGCTCTTTGCGCCGAACTTCAGTGCCCGTCCCGATGACAAGGCGTTCCTGGAAGCGGACAAGAAGCTCTCGGGGTACGAGGGGTATGCGCAGACGCGCGCCGACGCCCAGGGGAGCCATGAACCGCCGGTTCGGGCCGGCGAAGAACGCCTGCTGAACTGGGACCCGGCAGTGGCACCGGGCTTGTACACGGTCAAGGCCAAACTGAGATACACGACGGACCGCTTCGGAGCACCGGTAGCTGGCGACGAGAAGGAGATGGGAAGTGCCGCTCTGCTCATAACGAGCAAGTAATGACGGACAGGGAACAGGCTTGGGGGGAGACCTCCAGGCCTGTTCTAGTCTGAAAACCTAATCTGAACAGGGATGAAGGGGATTGAGGGGATAAAACCTGGACAACAGGGATGAAGGGGATTGAGGGGATAAGGCTTTAAACACTAACAGGGATGAAAGATTGAGGGGGGAGGGGATAAAGCCTGAACCTTTAAGCCGATTGACCTGTCAGGCGACAACTTTGAGATCAGGCCCGTTCGCCGGTCATCAGCACCTTTTCTATGCGCCGGTCGGGGATGAGCCACATGAGGGCCACGATGATGTAGAGGGCTGCGGAGCACCACGGGCTCAGGTAGGCAAGCAGTACCGCCGAGGCGTAGAGGATCGACGATAGCTTCCCCTTGACGTCGCGCCCCACGGCTTTGGCTAGCAACGAATCGGTACCCTGGCTCCTGATGATCGCCCGCTGCAACTGGAAGTAGGCAAGGGCCGCCAGGAGCAGCACCACGCCGTAGAGGGCCATCGGGGCGGGCGCCAGGTGGTTGTGGCCGACCCAGCCGGTGACAAAGGGGAAAAGCGATAGCCAGAACAAAAGATGCAGGTTGGCCCACAGGATGGTGCCGGTCACCTGACGCACCGTGTGCAACATGTGATGGTGGTTGTTCCAGTAGATGCCGATGTACACGAAGCTGAGCAGGTAGCTCAAAAACACGGGGAGGATCGGCTTCAGGGCCGCAAGGTCGGTCCCGATGGGGACCTTCATTTCCAGCACCATGATGGTGATGATGATCGCCAGCACCCCGTCACTGAAGGCTTCCAGTCTGCTCTTGCCCATAACTCCCCCCTCAGCTGCCCCTATTGGAGATGAGGAAACTATACCCAGTAATCGATAGAGGGGTAAAGTGGTAAATGAGGAGTGGGGGATGATCTCTGCAGGACTTGGGAGGTGGGATCGTCTTTTCGGGGACCTTAGGGGGGCGACGTTAACGGTGATTGCTGTGAGTTAGCCTTTGAGGGTTTCGAGGTATTCTTCTATGGTAAGTTCTACTTCCCGAAGTATCTCTCTCAGCAGCGGCCTGGAGATTACCCTTCCCCGATGATGTGGGATGGTGGTGGTCCTTCCATCGGGATGGCGGTAAAAAACATGACTGCCCTTTTGACGGACCTTCTTGAACCCGAGGATGAGCAATACCCGCTCCAGTTCAAGCGCGTCCACAAGTGGGAGCTTCGTCACGTACGGACCTGAAGTTGCTGAACGCCGATAAATTCTGGAATCAGTGCCCTGCTTTCCTCGTCCATCTCCTCGAGGCAGAGCTCAACCACTTCTCTCAGGTTACGCTGCAATTCCTCCAGGGTCTCCGCTTGGGTATGGGCCCCGGGAATCCCTGGGACGGTGCCGACGTAGAGACCGGTTTCCACGTCTCGTTCTATGTATGCAGTAATCTTCACCTGTAATCCTCCATAATTCCCGTCGCCTTCTTCCTTGGGACGATCATGTCCTGTACCGAAACCATTATACACAAAGAAGGGGGGGCGGAGAACTGGAGCCAGATGGAGCGTATGAGGAATTTCCAGGCGGGGCAATGGCACGATATCACAAGCCACCTTAGGTAGATCAACGAAAGATACCTAAGGTGGCTATGTCTCTTTTTCAGCTACACTACTAGGCTTCGGCTCCTGCGAGCCGGCGGCCCAGGTCGAAGGCTTTCTGGCACTCGAGGGGGAGCTGCTCGGTGCGACGCTTACCCTTGTGCACCGGATCGAAGCTCTCGATCACTACCTTGGAGTAATCGTCTACCTGGCAGGTGTCGAAGGCGTACATGGATTCGGCATCGCCAAGCAGCAGCTTCGCGTAACGCTCGTTGGCCGCGAAGAGGTTCTCGTAGCCGTACTGGACACTTATTTCTTCGGGTACATTCATGGTGTAGATGAAGCCGACCTTCATCTTGCGGTCGAAAAGGGTGCCGTAGGGGACGGTGTAGGTGAGGTAGGGAAACAACAGGCGCTCCAGAAAGCTGCGGGTCTCACCGGTCACGGAACCGAAGTAGATGGGGGAACCGATGACGAGGGCATCGGCCGCGGCTATCTTCTCCAGCACCGGCGCCAGATCGTCGTTCAGCACGCACTTGCCATAACTCTTCCCGCCGCGGGCCTTGCAGGCGAAGCAACTCTTGCACCCCTTGAAATCCTGCTCGTACAGGTGCACCAACTCGGTGGTTGCCCCCTGTGCTGCGGCCCCTTCGAGGGCCTTGGCCACCAGGGTTCCCGTGTTCCACTGCTGACGCGGACTGCCGTTGATTCCTATGACGTTCATCTCTTGTTCTCCTCCTGCGACACTTGGTTTCCCCATGCCGATCTGCCCTTGAAGGGCGGCTATGTTGTTCGATAAATCTCGAACAAGTTGTTCGAAAATAATCGAACCGTCTTGCGCTGTCAAGAGTGTTTCTATATGATGGGCAAAAATGAGGATGGCGTGGGAATGACGGGGTGGCAGCTGAGCTGAACAAGGCGAATCCCCCCTGTCCCCCCTTCGCAAAGGAGGGGACGTCCTGGCTCCTGCGGCGCGCTTGGAGGTGGTCCCATGCTCCCCAAATACCCGGAATCCTGAGTGAGGGGCGGTAGATGGTCTGTAAAACGGAGATTCAACAGCCGGTAGCGGAGGAGATCTCGTTGCCCAAGGTGCTCCACGCGCTGAGCGACCCGGTCCGGATGGAGATCGTCCTGAAAATCGCCAGGGCAGGGGAGGTGGCCTGCGGGGCCTTCGACATTCCGATGCCGAAGTCCACGCTGTCGCACCACTTCAGGGTACTGCGGGAATCGGGGGTGGTCGCCAGCAGGCGTGAGGGGAACGAACTGATGAACTACCTGCGCTCGGAGGACCTGGAAGCCCGGTTCCCGGGGGTCCTTGAGGCGATCATCGCAGCTGGAAAGACATCTTCAATAGAACGGGGTTAGAGCGTTTGGTGTCTGCCCCGGAGGCGGGACTGCTGGGCGAAGGGGCTCGGGCTCTACTCCGCCCACGCGGCTTGGATGCGGCGGCTGGCCGCGAAGAGTCGGAGGAAACGGAGCACGCCGAATCGGGGAACATCGATCGTTAGGTTTGAGGGGCTCTACCTTGAGGATTTTCCGGGGAGGGTCCTTGGCAACGTGCTGAAAAATAATGCCGCTTCGCGTCCAGAAGCGGCATTTTTCGTATCTCAGTGCTCTTTGTTTTTACCCTTGCTGGACGGCATGCAAGCAAACTGAATTGCAGCTACGATGACAGCTACTACGATCAGAGCGATGAAGACAGTCAGCATGATTACCTCGTTGTAAATGGGGTAGATGAAGGTGGCTGTTTTTTTTTACCCGCTCGCCCAGGTATCGAGAGGTGTAGTCGGTATTACGACGATACGGGGGACGGATATTGTTTACATTATAACGTCGTTAGATTAAATCTTACAACTATTATTTTCACATTTCCTGCACAATTCAATTCGCGAACCCAAACCTTTTTCACCATAGAGGACACTGAGGAGCACAGAGGAAAGGCAACTGCGGGGAAAGACCAATTCTTGTTACAGGTCCAGGCACCGAAGCTTCCTTCTTTATCCGGGGGACTGAGGATCTCCTTGCTCTTGGTGGCTCCGTGGCTGATCGGGCTCGCCTCAGCTCAGGAGCCAGAGGGTGAGGGGGAGGGTCAGGAAGGATAGACAGGTCTGCACGGTGATGATGACGGCCATGCTGTCGTGGTCACCTCCCATCTGCCGGGACAGGATGTAGGCGGTCGGCGCGGTCGGCACGCTGAAGATGAGTACGGCCACTCCGGCGGCAATCCCGGATAACCCGGTCGCCGTTGCCAACCACCAGGCCACCACGGGCTTGCACACGAACTGGATCCCACAACTCGCCGCAATCGGCTGCCAATGCCGCGCGATGTTTCCCGCCTGGTACGCAGCCCCCACCGCCAACAACCCAACGGGGAAGGCTGCCTTTCCCAAAAGAACCAGCGACCCATCGAGCGGGGCCGGCAGTTTCAGCCCGGAAACGTTCAGCCCGATCCCCAGCACACACCCCCAGATCAGCGGGTTCCGGAACAGGTCGCGCGCCACGCGCCTGACATCGAGCCCACCGCTGCCGACGGCAACGGAGAAGGCGGTAACGGTGAGCACGTTCACGATCATGATCATGAACCCGGCTCCCAGCGAGGCGAGGAAGAGCCCTTCCTTGCCGAACAGGTTCTCGGCAAGTGCCAGGGCGACGAAGGTGTTGAAGCGGACTCCGCCCTGAAAGAGCGAGGTGAAGACGGGGCCCCCCATGCGCCGGTGGGTAAGCCAACCAAGCCCGACAAACACCACGCTCGCCAGTGCCGCGCCCCACACCGTGAGCAGAATGTTGAACCAGGGGGACGCACCGATCTCTTTGCCGGCCAGGCTGTGGATGAGGGTCGCCGGCATCAGCAGATAGTAGGTCAGCTTTTCGGCGGAAGGCCAGAAGCTGCTCGGGACGAACTCGCTGCGCTTGATGAGGAAACCTAGGAGTATCAACGCCAGGACCGGCGTGAGGGCATTTACGATGACCATCATGGGTACACCTCTCCACATTTCAGGAATGCGCCGAGGTTACCACGAGATCGCTTTGAGAAAAAGTTGATAATACTTTTACTAAGCGTGAGTTTTGCTCAAGGGTGGGGCTGGCGCAGCTCGTCCAGGATCGCTCCGGTGAGGGCCAGGCGCGGGTGCTGCCGCTTCTGGTACATCCCCATGCGGCGGGTCAACTGGGGGGACCCGAACGGGGTGAGGGTGAAGTGGTCCGCCACCCGGGTGTAGCGCGCTGTGCTGAGCGGCACCACGGCGATGCCGAGCCCTTCCGCGACGAGGGCGAGGGCCGCTTCGAGGGAGTCGAATTCCATCACCTCGCGGGGCTCGATCTGCCGGGCGAGCAACTCGCGGTCCACGATGGCGCCCGCCCAGGCCAGCTTGTCGAAGCGCACGAAGGGGAAGCGTTCGAAGAGTTCGGTGACGTTGTGGGTGCCGACTCCCTTGGGAGCAACGACGTAGAAGGGTTCCTCGTCGTAGGGGATCCACTCGTAGTGCGCGGGGACCAGGTAGGGGGGCTCGGTCGTCAGGGCCGCATCGAGATCTCCCTCCTCGACCTGGCGGACCAGTTCGATGGAGAGACCGGAGACAAGTTTGACGTGCATCTCCTGGTAACGGGCGCGCAGTCGCCCCAGGGCGGGGGGAAGGGAGCCGGTGATGACGGTGGGGACGACCCCCAGGGTGAGTACGCCGCGGACTCCGTCGGACGGTGAGAGCCTCGCCTTCATCTCGTCGTAGATCCGGAGGATCTCCTGTACGCGTTCCACCGCGTAGCGCCCGTTCATGTTGAGCCGGGGGCTGCGGCCGGTCCTTTCGAAGAGCTGCACGCCTAGTTCGTCTTCCAGGTTCTTGATCTGCAGGCTGATGGCGGACTGGGTGAGGCCCAGCTGGTCTGCCGCGGCGGCGAAGGTGCCTTTGCTGGCGACGGCGCTGAGGACGCGAAGGCTGCGCAGGGACACGGTGCTCTCCTTGGGCATCGGGATTTCGCTAACAGATACCATGAATGGGAGGTGCACCGCAAAGTAGAAACAACCTCAAAAACAAAAAGCTTCACCACGGAGGACAGAGAGGAACGAAGAGGAAAGGCAAACCGGGAAAGGCTAAACTGCTTAATGCATTCTCTGGGCGCAGTAAAGGATCGAACCGTCGGAGACAGCCGCGGAGCAATCTGATGATGACGGGGAGGCTTTGTTCGGGTATCTTTTTATTCCGCACAGGGCTCACTGCTGGTCCGACTGCGTGAGGGCGTCCTCGGAGTATCGCTTATTCCACTTGGGAGGTTGTATGAAATTTTCGATGCAGGTTGTGCTGGCGGGGCTGGCTCTTCTTTTGGGTGCGGCACCGGCTTTTGCGGAAAAGGTCGGTGAGGTGAGCACGGAGTTCATCATGACGGGGCCGAACTCGAAGATCGTCATCGAGGCCTTCGACGACCCGCAGGTGCCGGGCGTCACCTGCCACGTGAGCTATCCGACCAAGGGGGGGATCAAGGGGGCGCTGGGGCTGGTCGAGGAACGCTCGGAAGCCTCTATCGCCTGCCGGCAGATCGGACCGATCACGCTGCCCGGAAACCTGAAGGAGGGGGAGGAGGTCTTCTCGAAATCGCGCTCCGTGCTCTTCAAGAAACTGCACGTGGTGCGCTTCCTGGATCGCAAGCGAAACGTCCTGGTCTACCTCGCGTTCACCGACAAGCTGGTGAACGGCTCACCCAAACACAGCATCTCCAGCGTCCCGATCATGCAGTGGCGCTAAGGCCTCGAAGAGCCTCACCACGAAGGACACGGAGGGAACGCGAGGTTCACAGGGAAAAGGCGAGGGACGCGATAGTGCCTGGTTACTTCGTGCTCGCTGTCCTGCGGACCTCGCTCAGGTGCATGTCGGTGAGGTCGCCACGGGCCTCGAGAGAGCCTGCCTGTACCAGGCCCACGACCCTTTCGGTGTAGAAGGTGGTGGGGAGACCGGTCACGCCGTCGCCCCGCTCGATCATGGTGGCAAGGACGATCCGGGAGACCTTGCTCCAGTTCACGGAGGCATTCTCCAAGAGTGCGGCATCGATCTCTTTCAGGTCGGCCTCGGTCAGCTGCTCCGGTGTCCTCGGTACCTCTTTCTCGGCATGTCTTTGCTTGGTCATGTTATTCTCCAGTGGACGAAATCAATGGACAATTGGAACAATTTACAATTGACGATTGACGATTGACGGTTAAAACCCATCCTGATGAGCACTATCTTCAGCCAGTGCGTCCATTTGTTTTGAATCCGTGCCAGTGTTTACCCATCCCCACCCCGACCCTCCCCTTGAAGGGGAGGGAGAGCTTTGCGAGCGGAAGATTGGCGTTAAGAATGAGACAATTGACGATTGACGATCAAGAACAATGGACAATTGACGATTGACGGTTGACGGTTAAAACCCATCCTGATGAGCACTATCTTCAGCCAGTGCGTCCCTTTGTTTGAATCCGTGCCAGTGTTTACCCATCCCCACCCCGACCCTCCCCTTGAAGGGGAGGGAGAGTTTTGCGAGCGGAAGATTGGCGTTAAGAATGAGACAATTGACGATCAAGAACAATGGACAATTGACGATTGATGATTGACGGTTAAAACCCATCCTGATGAGCACTATCTTCAGCCAGTGCGTCCATTTGTTTTGAATCCGCGCCAGTCTTTACCCATCCCCACCCCGACCCTCCCCTTGAAGGGGAGGGGGAGTTTTGCGAGCGGAAGATTGAGTTTATCAGGAAACCAATTACGTTTCAGCTTCTATACGATTGCCTCAGTGATTCTCATCGTCAATTGTCCATTGTCAACGGTCAATTGCCTCTGCGGCTTCATTGTCAATCGTCCATTGTCAACTGTCAATTGCCTCTGTGGTTTTCATTGTCAATTGTCCATTGTCAATTGTCCATTGCCTCCGCCTCTTCCTTGATTCCCAGCACTTCCTGCTGAATCTCTGAGGGCATGGTCGTCAGAATGGTACGCTCGGCTTCCTCGTTCTTCGGTACCCAGTTCACTTCCATGGTGAGCTGGACCGGGGCGACGGGACTCTGCCGGGCGAGGGCTACCGCGCGCATGACGGCACTGCCGCTGAAAAGCGGGTGCTCCTCCATCTTGAAGGTGATCTCGTGCTTCCCCTGGTCGACGAACACCCGCTCCTGGATCATCAACCAGCGCGCCCGCACCTCGCGGACCAGGTAGCCGTCACCCCGCTCGGTGACACGCACCTCTTTTATCCCGGGCAGGGGAGTATGCTCGATCCGGTCCACCATGAGGTTCCACACCGTCTCCAAACGCGCCCGGATGTTGGTGCTGTAACTGATCTTGCGCACGACTCACTCCCTCGCTCTTCTGTTTCTGCTCGTTCCATTCCTCAAAACGGCACCACCTGATTTTACCACGCTGCGGTCACTCTCCCAAATCTGCCACGGAGAAAGCATACCTGAAAGAACTGCCTTTGGAGCTGGAGCATACCGAGCATCCTGATGTTATTGGTGAGGCCCTACGAGATGCTGGGGAATTCTGCTAGGTTACCATCACGGTTCTGCCCCGTCCTGTTCCGTTCCTCATTGGCAATCGTCCACGGTCAATTGTCCAATGTCTACCGACGTTTCTTAGTGCGAATCGCTCATCGTCAATTGTCCATTGTCAATTGTTAATTGTGATCTATCCTTATGCTTTTCCGCACATCGAAAGATACAAGGGGAGGGTAGCATGGCTGGTGAGATGGTGCACTACAAGGAACTCGGGCTGGTCAACACCCGGGAGATGTTCGCCAAGGCGATGGCCGGCAAGTACGCAATTCCCGCCTATAACTTCAGCGATATGGAACAGCTCCAGGCGATCCTCGGTGCCTGCGCCGATACGGGGTCGCCGGTTATCCTGCAGGTCTCGAAGGGGGCCCGCAGCTACGCACACGAAACGCTGCTGCGCCACATGGTTAAGGGCGCGGTGCAGATGATCCGGGAAAAAGGATCCCAGATCCCGGTCGCTTTGCACCTGGACCATGGCGACTCGTACGAGCTCTGCGTCGCCTGCATCGAGAGCGGCTTCTCGTCGGTGATGGTGGACGGCTCGCACCTCCCCTACGAGGAGAACGTCGCGCTCACCAGGAAGGTGGTGGAGTTCGCGCACCGCTTCGAGGTCACGGTGGAGGGGGAACTCGGGGTGCTGGCGGGGATCGAGGACGAGGTCTCGGCGGAACACTCCACCTACACTAACCCGGATCAGGTGGAGGATTTCATCAAGAAGACCGGCGTCGACTCGCTGGCCATCTCGATCGGCACCAGTCATGGCGCCTACAAGTTTCACCTGGCTCCCGGCGAGGAAGTCCCGCCGCTGCGCTTCGACATCCTGGAAGAGTGCGAGCGGCGTATCCCGGGCTTCCCGATCGTCTTGCACGGCGCCTCGAGCGTGGTGCAGGAGTACGTGGAGATGATCAACAGCTTTGGCGGCAAGATGGACAACGCGGTGGGGATACCCGAGGAGCAGCTGCGCCGGGCCGCGGCGAGTGCGGTCTGCAAGATCAATATCGACTCGGACGGCCGACTCGCCTTCACCGCGAAGATTCGCGAACACCTGGCCAAAAACCCCCAGGAGTTCGACCCGAGGAAGTACCTGGGCGAGGCACGGGCCGAGTTCGCCAGGCTGGTCCGGCACAAGAACGAGGCGGTGCTGGGCTCTGCGGGGAGGGTGTAGCGGAGCTGGCGAGCGGCGCTACTCCTTGTGAAGGTGGGTGATCCTCCAGACGTGCTGGCACTGGATGCAGCAAACGTCGCCGGACGACTTGCGAAGGTCGGACTGGGAGGTGAGCAGCAGCGAAAGCGCCTTGCCCCGGTTGGTGGTGATGAACAGTTTGGTCAGCTCGCGGTTTCCGCAGGCAGGGCAGTAGGCTTTTTTCTTCATCCGGTACCCCTGGAAAAGGATTTGGAAGAGAGCTTACCGCCTAGCGCTCATTAAGCAAGAGCTGGCGGGATTTCGTTATTCCTTAGAGTGCCTGTGCCGAGCTGCCGAAGTACACAAGGGACGGAAAGGACGAAAGGGAAACCGATGGGCTGTGGCGCGCCCGCGAGACTTTGGTCCTTGGTCCCTAGCTCCTAGTCCCCAGCCCCCAGTCCCCAGCCACCCCTGCCTTACTCCCTTACCGAAAAACGGGTTAAGGCGTCGATGCGCTTTATTTGCACGGCGTCGGCGTTGCCGCGAGGATAGATCTCGCGGGCCAGGTACTCGAGCTCCTGGCGCTCCTCGTGGAAAGGGACGTCGCGCCACCACGCCTTGGCGGTACCCTGGGTGCCGTCGCTCCAACGGTAGCCGCGGTCCTTCAGGAGGTCCTTCTTGTCGAAGGGGGCACCGACGGCGCTCAACCGGGAGGTGGTCTGCTGGGCGCTGTCGAGCAGGGCCTTGAAGATGGGGGCGTCGGTCACCGGCAGGCGGCCGAGCAGGAGTCCCAGGACCCCCTCGGCGTCGTCGAGGGCCCGGTGGGCGTGGATGGTGAGACCGCAGATCTTGAAGAGGAGGTAGTCGAGGGTACGCGAGGAGATCCGCTCGGATTTCCAGTCGATCTGGGAGACGGTGCAGGCCCAGGGGGTGTCGCGGAATACCGGGAAACGGGTCTCGACGAACTTGCGGTCGAAGGCGGCGTTGTGGGCGATGACCAGGCTGGCGGAGGCGACAAGGTTCTGAACCTCGAGGTCGTCGAAACGCTGGCCGGCAACCATATCGTCGGTGATCCCGGTGATCTCCTTGATCTCGTCGGGGAGCGGGAAGCCGGGATCCTCGAAGCCGTTGTAGCGGCCAAGGACCCGGGTGATCTCGCCGGTCTCGGGGAGGTACTCGAAGGCCACCATGCCGAGTTCGATCACCTTGTCCTGGCAGTGGTTGATGCCGGTAGTCTCGGTGTCGAGGCAGATGGCCACCTTCCCCTGCCGGGAGGCACGGGTGAAACGGGACTCGCGCTCCAGGTCGAGCCTGCGCAATACCTGGAAGTCCCCGGTGGAGTGGAGTGCCGCGATGGCGATCTCTATTTCCAGCGGGTTCATCGCCCCGCCGCCGGAACCCTTTGTTGCTTTCCCCATGTCGTCCCGCCTTCAGAAATTTTGCAGATGGTTATACCCCAGGGACGGGCAATTGGGCAACAGCCTTGTTGATAACCTCCGCCGGCGGGGACTCTAGCCCCGCAAAGCTCCAAGGTTCACCTGCTTTCCGGGAGCGGCTGCGAGCCCCGAGGCAAGGGTCACTTCGCGATGGGGACCCTCGCCCGGTTGGCCGGCGACCCGGTCGTGCAGCGCGGCGAACTCGCGGTAGCTCTCCAGGATCCCGGCAAGCTGGGCGCGTGCTCCCTTGAGGTTCCCCTCCTCGGCCGCGGTCTCCAGGGAGCCGGAGAGGGAGGCAAGCCGCACGGCACCGATGTTGAGGGCGCTTCCCTTGATGGTGTGGGCGTAGATGCGGACGCCGTCCTGATCCCCCTGCGCCACCGCGTCCTTCAGGTGCACAAGGTTGCTCTCGGCCGACCGGAAGAACATCTCGAGAAAACGCTCGACCATGCTGGCGTCCTCTCCCAAGCGCTCCAGGAACCCCTGCACGTCGTAGACGGTCCCCGCTGCGTCGGGCAGGGTCGTTTCAGCCGTAACCTGGCCCCGGTTCGCGGGGAACAGGCGGCCCAGGACTGCCTGGATATCGTCGCGACACACGGGCTTACTCACGTAATCGTCCATCCCCGCCTCCAGGCACCTCTCGCGATCCCCCTGCATCGCGTAGGCGGTCATGGCGACGATGGGGACCCGTCCGATGCCGGCGCTCTGGCGGATGCGCCGGGTCGCCTCCAGCCCGTCGATCCCCGGCATCTGCACGTCCATGAAAACGATGTCGAAAGGCCGCGCGGCCAGTTGTTGGATGGCCTCCTCGCCGCAGCCGGCCAGGGTGACCTGGTGGCCGAGTTTGCGCAGGATGGTCCCGGCAAGCTCCCGGTTGATCTCGACGTCGTCGACCAGCAAAATGTCGAACCGCTGGGAACCGGACACCGGCCGGTCGGCCAGGACAAGGGAGCGCCGGGCCCCCCGGAAGGGCGCCTGGAGGGTGCGCAGCGCCTCCAAAAGGTCGTCGGCCAGTACCGGCTTGTTGGTTACCCCGACGCGCAGCTTCCGGTAACGTCCGGTCGTGGCACGCTGCCCTGGGGGAATCAGCAGGAGTACCGGCAATTCCCGGTAGCTCTCCCGCTTGCGCAGCATCTCGACCAGCGCGGCCCCCCCCATGTCGGGGAGGCTCTCGTCGCAGAGCATGAGGTCGACCGGGTTCGCGCCGCTAGCGTGCTGCTCCAGGTAGAGCAGTGCCTCTGCGGCGCTCTCGACACAGACTGCCGGCACCCCCCACCCCTCGACGATGCTTTTGACCAGTTCCCGGTTCGCGGCGCGGTCGTCGACCACCAGTGCGTGGCGATACCCTGCCAGTTCGGTGGGGTGCGCCGCATCGAGGGGGGCGGAACCTCCCAAGAGCGGGAAGCTGAAGAAGAAGCGGCTCCCTGTGCCGGGTGCGCTGTCGACCCCGATCTCACCCCCCATGAGCTGAACCAGCCGGCTGCAGATGGCGAGCCCGAGTCCGGTGCCGCCGAACTGTTTGGTGGTGGAGGCGTCGGCCTGCTCGAAGGCGCCGAAGATCTTGTCAAGCTTTTCCGGCGCGATCCCTATTCCCCGGTCCTGCACCTCGACCAGTACCTGCTCGCGGCCGTCTTCCCGGCGGACCAGCCCGACCCGGACCACGACCTCCCCCTCCTCGCTGAACTTTATGGCGTTCCCCACCAGGTTGATGAGGAGCTGCCTCAGGCGCGTGGGGTCGGCGAGCACGGAGCCCGGCACATCGGGTGCCACCTGGTAGACCAGTTCGAGGTGCTTCTCGGTGGCCCGGAGCGCCAGGGACTGCAGCGCGTGCCCCACCAGGTCGCGCAGCGCGCAGGGAACCTGCTCCAGCTCCATTTTGCCCGCCTCGACCTTGGAGAAGTCGAGGATGTCGTTGATGATCGCCAAAAGGTTCTGGGCCGACTCCTTGATGGAGCGCCCGAAGTAGCGCTGCTCCTCGTTGAGCTCGGTATCCAGCATCAGGTCGGTCATCCCCAGGACGCCGTTCATCGGGGTACGGATCTCGTGGCTCATGTTGGCCAGAAACTCGCTCTTCGCCCGGCTGGCGGCCTCGGCTTCCCGGGTCCTCGTGGTGAGTTCCCGGTTGAGTGCCTCGAGTCCCAGGGCGTGCCCCTGCTGGCGGGTATCCAGGGCGACGACCAGGCGCAGGATGAGGACCAGGGCCACGGTCACCATAAGCCCGAAGAGAAGAAGCACGCTGCGGTGCGAGTAGAAGACCTGAAGCGCCTCCTGCTCGGAGGTGGCGACTGCCACGGCCAGGGGATACCCCTGGAGGCGCCGGTACGAGACGATGCGCTCAACGCCGTCCTGGAAGCTGGCTGCGTGGAAGATACCGGTGGGCGGGGCGCTGAGGTCGAGGATGGTGCTGTGCGGGTCGATGCTCTTGCCGAGCCGGCTTCCCGCCGTGGCGCCGCTGTCGGAGCGGGCCCGGATCACCCCGTCCAGACCCACCAGGGTGATCACCCCGTTACGCCCCACGTCGATGGACCGGTAGAACCGGGTGAAATAGCCGGGATCCACCGACAGGACCGCCACGCCGAGCAGGGTCCCGTCCGCACCCTGAAGCTTGCGGGTGAACTGGATGCTCCACTTGCCGGAGACGCGCCCCTTGACCGGCTTGCTGATGAACAGGAAGTCGGCGGGGTTGTCGAGCTGGACCCTGATGTGTTCCCGGTCGCTCAGGTCGATCGGCGTGCGCGGTACCTCGAGGTTGCTGTAGACCACCATCCCCCGGGCATCGACGATGGTGAGCTGGATGATGAGCTGGTTCGAGGAGTGCCGGTTGTAGGAGGTGAGCAGCGCCGGGATCTGTTCCTTGTGCTGCGGGTAGTCCGAGCGCAGGGTGATCAAGAGCTCGTCCAGGTGGCGCACCGTACCGAGGATGTTCTCCTCGAAGGCCTTGGAGAGGTTGGAGACGGTCCGCTCGGCGGTGCCGACCGCCTGGCGCCGGTCGTAGTCGTACTGGAACAGGATCGAGGACCACAGTACCATGACGCTCACAAGGCAGGTCAGGAGGTGAAATTTATGGTGGTGCCAGTTCATGGAATGCTCTCCTGGTTGGCGCGGGGCTCCGGTCGGGGGCGGCCGGCGCTGGAAGTGCACCAGGCGTGGCCGGAGGGTGAGGATCCCCACTCCAGGCATAGCGAACTCCGTGCCATCGGGAAATGGCGTAAAATCGGAGGGTTCGGCGGAGCAGTATCGGGAGACTGTTCCTTTCCGGTACATCGGCTGTGTTGCAGGGGTACAGGGTGTCCGGTGGGGGAGGGGGAGGCCGTTGCAGGAAGGGAGACAACCGGTGACGACGAGGGGACTCAGGTTGACGCAGCAGCGGAGATTGGGGTAACGGGAGGCTTTTTGCTTGACAGGAGGGGCGTGGGGACGGTATCTAGACGCCAGTACAACACGCGTGGGATAAACGATACTACTAAACCATCCGCGAGGATGGGACGGAAAGCCTACAGGGTCTCACCGAGACAGCCGGGTCGCCGAAATATCTAACCGATATCTTGGCCCCGGCTTTTTTGTGGCCAGAAAGGAGGCAAGGAGGTCGTAGCGTCACCGAGCGCCGCCGGTCGTGGAGTCCCTGCGCGGCAGGGAGACCCGAGGTAGTCGCCGGGTCCACCGGCAGGGTGGTGGCGGGGCAGGAACATCCATATCGTTTTCCCGGGAGGCGGCAGCGTGCGCCTGGACCGGCAACTGGGCCGGGGTTTTCCCGGTTCTCAAGGAGGTTGTATGAACCATCGAGCAGGCCGCCTGGTGGCGGTCGCAGCTTTGCTGTTAAGCGCCGGCAGCGCCTTTGCCAGCACCGCGGTCAGTGTCAACATCAACGGCTACCTGCCGGCCCCCGCCGGGGTCCAGGTGGTCTACGTCGGAGGGCGTCCCTGCTACCGTGAAGGGGGGAGGATCGTCTACCTGGAGCGGGACCGCGGCTACCACAAAGGAAAGGGGCACGGGCCGAAGCACCACGGCAAGCATGAAGGAGAAGGGCGCGGCAAGCACCACGGCAAGCACGATTAAGACACTGCCTGGCTGTGAAAAAGAAAAGGAGTTCGCCGGTCGTCCGGCGAACTCCTTTTTTTGCGGGTGGCTTGGGGCTTCGGGGGCAGCGGCACCTCCGAAAAAACTGGGGGGATCCTCGAGGGAGATGCCATCTGTAGTGCAGTGGCTCCTTCCCCCTCACCCTGTCCCTCTCCCGCAAGGGGAGAGGGGACCCCTGGCGATCGTTAACGGGAGTACCTACATCAATGTCTCGAAGTGTGCTACCCGCTCATCCGGCTTTTAACGGTTTGGGCGGAACCGGAAGATCCGGTAGGGGGTGCCGGGGTTGGGGCCGCGGTTGATCTGGGAGGCGGTGACGAAGATGCTCCCGTCGGGGCCCTGGGCGAAGCTGTCCGGCCAGTCGAGCTCGGGACTCTGCACCACGATCTCGGGCTTTTGACCGGGCACGAACACCTTCACCGCGTTCTCCTCGATGGCGGAGAGGTAGAGCCTGCCGTCGCTGCCGAACCAGAGCCCGTCGGCGGCACCGGTATCGCCGACCCGCTCGACCTTGGCGGAGAGCTCGGCTGCACTGAGCTGCGGGTCGCGCAGGCTGCTGGTCGGGATCCGGTACAGGGTGCGTCCGGTGAGCGCCTGGTAGTAGAGGTACTCGCCCTTGGAGTCGAGCGCGATGCCGTCGGCATGCACGCTGGGGAGCGAGCCGTCCGGCCTGCGCCAGGGGCGCCCCTCGATAACCAGCGTCACCCGCTCCGAATGGGTGGAAGGATCGCTGGCCAGTAGGCGCCGGCTCACGCCGCTGACGAGGTCGGTGACCACCAGGGCGCCGCTGCCGGAATCGGTGAGGTAGGCGACCCGGCGCACCGGATCGATCCGCACGTCGTTGAGGTAGCTGTTGCCATCGATGACCGGCGCCGCGTAACGGATGGTCTGGAGCACCCGCCCGCTCCCCGGATCTACCTTGAGGAGCTTCGGGCCGCCGGGGACCACCCCTTGGAACTTCGGGTTTGCCGGGTCGAGGATCCAGAGAAAACCCCACTCGTCGACCACCACGCTCTGCACGCAGACCAGGTGGGTCGCCGGGTCGAGCCCCGGCTCCCAGCGGTTCATTTCGGGGTCGGGGTAGGGGAGCACGCTGCCGTCGGGCTGCAGCTCGCCGACCGAGAAGGGAACCTGGTCGGACCAGCGCGGGTAGTTCACGAAGAGGCGTCCGTCGCGGGTCATGGCGATGCCGGTCCACTGGCGCTCGCTGCGGGCCACCTCGGTCAGGGGGGAGAAAACCGGCGTTCTCGCGGGGGTGCTGGCGCAGCCGGAAAGGGTGACGGCAAGGGCGACGAGTGCCGTGAGTCTTGGTAGGGTAGCTTTCATGGTCGGCCTCCTGGTCGGCGTGTCAGAGTTCCTGGTCGCTTGTCGCATCGCTGCCGGACTTGCGCTCCGCCGCCCCCCGCATGATGGTGAGCGCCGGCACCGCTCCCTTGGTCAGAAAGCGCACCACCCTGAACTGGTCCGACTGCAGCGGGACGGCGAAGCCGATCTTGCTGCTCTTCTTGACGAGGTCGTCGATGGCGGCGAACTCAGTGAAGACGTAGCGGAACAAGCCGTTTTCCAGCTGGCCGTCGCAGTAGACCTGCAACTGGATCGCCCCGGCGTCCGAGTTGGCGAGGACCGGGTAGGAGGCACCCTGGTTGCAGGCGGTGGCCATGCCGAGAAGCCAGGCACAGCTGTTGTCCTTGAGAAAGCAGAACTCCCCCAGGAGCCCGCCGCTGTCATTGACGGTAGCGGCGTAGAGATATTCGGTGGACTTGGTATCGATCGACCAGTTGCCGACATCCTGGGCACTGGCAGTACCGTCAAGGCTGCAGACGACGAAAAGGAGCAGGGCAAGCAACGTCTTCATCATGTTCTCCTAGAACTACTGGACTTCGGGTGCGACGAGAGCTCTCAGTTCACACCCTGGCAATTCCTGCTTCTTATACCACAGCATCAACAGGATGCGAATGCTCCCTTTGGGGGCGGTTGCCAGTCCGCAATCCTGTGGCACCCTTTTGGGCGTCGCACAGAAACATTTCTGCCACGGAGGCAGGGAGATCATGGAGTAACGGCTGGAAGGGAACGGCACACCACCACTCATGCGTGGTGGCGGGGATCCGGGGAAGATGCTGTTCGAGGGAACACTTAGGGGAACTTGGGACGGGAGGTGGATATGAAAAAGCAGGTAAACGGGGGTACATGGACTCGGCTGGCCCTGGCGGCGCTGGTCGTGGTGTCGCTCTTGTCGGGATGCGCCGGGCAGGACCGTACGGTGCGGCTCGACTACCAGCCGGTGGTGGGGGCGTTGGGAGGAAGTGGCGAGGTCTACGCGGTGGTCTCCGCCGACTCGGCTCCCCAGGAAGGGCAGGTCGCCTGGATCCTGGGGCAGTTGCGCGACGCGGACGGCGAGGTGCAGGGGAAGCTGCTCACCGACCGCAACCCCAAGGAAATGGTGGCGGAGGCACTCATCAGGGAGCTCGAGCAGGCAGGCTACCGGGTGAACCTGGCAACCAGGCTCCCCGCCGGCGCCCCCCGCGGGATCGATTTCACCCGCATCGAGGTGAAGCTGGAAGGGGAGGACCACCTGGTGAAACGGCAGGTGAACGGCTCGCTCCAGGTGAAGATCGCGGTCTTCAAGGGAGGAACGCTGGTTAAGACGCTCACCTATCAAGGAAACTCGTCAGCAGAATCGATGCGCGGCGACTCGAAGGTCTTCGACGAGACGCTGCGTGGCCTGGTGACCGTCGTGGCCCGGCAGGCGGTTCCGGAACTCGTCACGCTGTTATCGAAATAACACGGAACACCGCGGCGCGGGGAGGGACGGACGTCGCAACGGGAGGGAGTCATGAAAAGGTTTTTGGTGCGGGTACTGGTGCTGTGGCCGCTGGTGCTGGGCCTTGCCGCCTCGGCATACGGCGCGGGGGACGACATCCTGGGGGCCTGGAAGAACGAGGACGGCCGGGCCCAGATCGAGATCTACCACTGCGACGGGAAGTACTGCGGCAAGCTCTCCTGGCTCGGGCGCCCGGTGTACCCGCCGGACGATCCCCAGGGGATGGCGGGACAGCCCCGGGTGGACCGGGAGAACCCGGACCCGAAGCTGAAGGGGCGCCCCTTGCTCGGTCTGAAGATCATGCAGGGGTTCAGCTACAGCGGGGGGACCAGCTGGGAACACGGGGAGATCTACGATCCCGACTCGGGAAAGACCTACTCCTGCAGGATGACCCTGGCGACGCCGGTGAAGCTGAAGATCCGCGGCTACCTGGGGCTTACCCTCTTCGGCCGGACCACGACCTGGACCCGCCCCTGAGTTCGCACAGCCATCCCGTCACGGCGTGAAGCCTGCCTCGAGCCGCCTGATCTCGTCGAAGAGCCGGCGGTTTACCGGCGTGGCCACGCCGTGGCGCTCTCCTAAGGCCAGCACGGTCCCCGCCAGCATCTCCACCTCGGTCTTGCGCCCCGCCTCGACGTCCTGCAGCAGGGAGGTCTTGCCGTCCGGGTCGAGGGTGTCGAGCACCCGGTAGAACTCCTGGATGTCCGCCGGCGCCAGGTCAACCTGAAGGGACTTGGCCAGGTCGATCACCTCGCGCATGGCTCCCTCCATGAGGTCGCGCGCCGCCCGGTCCTCGCGCATCCTGCCGTAGCTCAGCCCCAGAAGAGCCGAGACCTGGTTCACCCCGACGTTGATCATGTACTTGAACCAGAGACTGCGGATCATGTCGACGGGGGTGACGTGGGCGATGCCGGCCTTATCGAAGAGGGCCGCGACCCGGCGCACCCGTTCGCTTGGCACCTCGTTGCGCTTTTCGCCGAAGAGGATGCGTCCCTGGTTTCGATAGCTGACGGCGTTGCCGACGCGCACCGCATCGATCCCCAGGGAGAGTCCGTAGAGGAGCTTTTCCGCGCCGAACACCGCGGCCAGCCGCTCCTCGCTGTCGATGCCGTTCATCACCGACAGGATCGCCGTGTCCGGGCCGACCGCCCTGACGAGCGCGGCGCAGGCCTCGTCAAGCTGGTGGTACTTCACCGCGACGATGACCAGGTCGACCGGGGTCGCCTCTTCCGGGGTGCGTACCGGGATGACGAACCGGTCGCCGTTGACCTGGACGCCGTCGCGTGCCAGCCGCTGGCCGCGCTCGCCGTCGGCAATGAAGTAGACCGAGGTGGGGTCGGCCTGAAAGAGAAGAGAACCGTAGATGGCGCCCAAGGCTCCGGCACCGATGATCGCTACCATGTGCTGCTCCGGGAAGTGAGGTGTGGTTGCCGCAGGTGACTATACCACCAAGCCGTGCCGCACCCAAGTCCTTTGCACTCCCCGGACACGCTCCCCTGTCCCCGGGGGAAACACGGTGTCCCCACCGGGAACACCCCGTTTTGAGGCGGTCCGGGTAACTCCCCGTCGCACCGTGGTTACGGTCCTTGGCACATATCCTGTAATCTCCTTGGTACCCGCAGCGGAATACCGGCGCAGGTGTTCCCGCCGGATACAGCCGCACAATGCACCAAGGAGGGAATCATGACATTCAGTGCCGATCTGCTCACCAGACTAAAAACTACCGGACCCGCCCTGGAAAAATCCCTGATCCACGAGGTGAAGCGGGTCTTCACCTCCTTTGTCGGCATGGATCACCTGCTGCACCTCCCCTTGTCCATCGACCCCGCCTCCAACTTCACCGACTGCCTGAGCGCGCTGGTCGGCTTTGCCGGAACCTACAACGGGGTGGTGAGCCTGCATGCCTCGCGGCCGCTCGCCGAGAGTATCGCCGCCCAGCTCCTGGTCAGCGTGGAGCCGAGCGAGGAGGAGGTGGAGGACGCCCTGGGGGAACTTGCCAACATCCTCGCGGGGGCCTTCAAACCGTACCTCTCCGCGAACAGCCTGGACGTCAGGCTCGCGACCCCTTCGGTCGTCTCCGGAACCAAGTACGTAATCCACATGACCCGCAAGCCGGAGGTGACGACGCTCCTCTTCGACTCCGACGAAGACTGGTTCATGGTGGCGCTCGCGGTGGAGCCGGGCTAGGGGCGCGGGACGGCCTCGGCGCGTGGGGAGGAGACCTCCTCTGCGTGGCAGCTTTCGGGATAGCGGTGGGAATTGGAGATGAGGCTGGCCTAATCTTTCTTTGGTTGTAGAATTCCACACTGGATTTTCTACGACCCTGAGTAAGGAGGTGCAGCGATGTTCCCTGTACGACCCATCACCATCCTCGCCTTGATCTGGTTCACCCTGCTGCCGCAGTTTGCTGCAGCGGGTCCTGCCGATTTCTTCGTGGCACCCGGCGGCGACGACCGGGCGCCCGGGACCCTGGAGCGTCCCTTCCAGACCCTGGAAGGGGCCCGGGATGCCATCCGGGAAGCCCGGCGCACCGGGACGCTGGCCGGACCGGTCCAGGTGCTGGTGCGCGGCGGCACCTATCACCTGGCCCGCACCTTCGAGCTCTCGGAGGTTGATTCCGGCTCCCCGGGAGCGCCCGTCAACTATCGCCCCTACCACAACGAAAAGGTCCGACTCACCGGGGGACGCGAGATCCCCGGATTCACGCCGGTCGTCGATCCCGCCACGCGGGACCGGCTCCCCGCGCAGGCCCGGGGGAAGGTGCTCCAGGCCGATCTGAGGGCGCTCGGGATTCGCGACTTCGGGGAAATGAAGCCGCGCGGTTTCGGCAGGGCGAACATCCCCGCCGGCCTTGAGCTCTTCTACGACGGCCGGCCGATGCAGCTCGCGCGCTGGCCGAACCAGGACTGGGCCCGCGTGGCGGCGGCAAGCGGCGCCCTGGGAGCGACGCGCATAGGCTACGAGGGGGACCGTCCCCGGCGCTGGCTCGACGCGGAGGACCTCTGGCTGCACGGCTACTGGGCCTGGGACTGGGCCGACGGCTACGTCCGGGTGCTCAACATCAAGCCCGAGAGTCACGAACTGGTGCTGCGGGAACCGCACGACTTCGGCTACCAGAAAAAGGCGCGCTACCGGGCCCTGAACCTTTTGGAAGAGCTGGACGAGCAGGGGGAGTGGTACCTGGACCGCAAAAAGGGGCTTATCTACTTCTGGCCTCCGGCAGCCAAGGGGAACCAGGAGGCCTCGGTCTCGCTGCTTACCACGGTGGTCTCGCTGTTCCGGGTCTCGCACCTGAATTTCGAAGGGTTCACCATCGAGTGCTGCCGCGGCAGCGCGGTGGTGGTAAACGGCGGCAGCAACACCCGGTGTTCCCGGCTCACGGTGCGTAACGCCGGGAACACCGGGGTGCGCATCGAGGGGGGGAGCCACAACGGCGTGGAGAAGAGCGAGATCAGCCACTGCGGGGAGGGGGGGATCTTCCTCTCCGGTGGCGACCGCCAGACCCTGACCGCTGGGGGGAACTACGCCCTCGACAACCGGATCCACGACATCGGCCGCTGGGTGCGAACCTACACCCCCGGGATCGACCTCTACGGGGTAGGGAACCGGGTGGCCCACAACCTCATCTACGACGCCCCGCACACGGCGATCCTCCTGCACGGCAACGACCACCTGGTGGAATACAACGAGATCCACCACGTCTGCCTGGAGACCAGCGACGCCGGGGCCTTCTACATGGGGCGCGACTACTCCGAGCGCGGCAACGTGCTGCGCTTCAACTACTTTCACGACCTGAACCTGGGGGACGTGCAGGCGATCTACCTGGACGACTTCGCCAGCGGCACCACGGTGTTCGGGAACCTGGTGTACCGGGCCGGCCGCGCCCTCCAGGTGGGGGGGGGACGGGACAACCAGATCGAGAACAACATCTTCATCGACTGCCGGGAACCCTCCTTCTTCGACGCCCGGGGCACCAGCTGGTACCGCAAGTATTTCGACGGCACCGACACGACGCTCACCGCGCGGCTGGCCGCGGTCCGCTACCGGGAGCCCCCCTACAGTACGCGCTACCCCCAGCTGCCGCGCCTCTACGAGAAGGACCCGGCACGGCCGGAGGGGAACCGCTTCGTGCGCAACATAAGCGTCGGGGGGGGGCTGGTCGAGCTGAAGGAGGGGGTCACCCGCGAGATGGTGCACCTGGCGGACAACCTGGAGAACCGGGACCCCGGGTTCGTGGACCGGCGGGCCGGCAATTTCCAGCTGAAGAAGGGATCGCCGGCGTTCAAGCTCGGGTTTAAGCGCATCCCGCTGGAGCGGATCGGCCCCCGGGTCGACGCGGCAGGAAAGTAGCGGGGTTTGTCTTGCGGGGGAAGCTGTGCTATGGTCGGGGCCGGCAGTTCTGCCCCATCGAAACCCGCGAAAGGACCCCGTCGCCATGACACGAGATACCACCCCGCTTTCCCAGATCGTCACCTTCATCCTCGAGTTGGACAAACTGAAGGGGGTGACCCGCAAGAACCGACCGCTGGGTCTCGAGCGCTACGAGAACTCCGCCGAGCACAGCTGGCAGATCGCCATGCTGGCCCTCTCCCTGGAACGTTTCGCCCAGGCCCCGGTGGATATCAACCGCGTGGTGGGGATGCTCCTGGTGCACGATATCGGGGAGATCGATACCGGCGACACCATGGTCTTCGTGCAGGATGGCTGGGAGGAGCGCAAGGCCGCCGAGCTGGCCGCCGCCCGGCGCATCTTCGGGATGCTCCCCGAGGAAACGGGGGCGCACTTTTTGGAACTCTGGCAGGAGTTCGAGGCGGGCACCACGGCCGAGGCGATCTTTGCCAACGCGGTGGACCGGGCCATGCCGCCGCTTTTGAACCTGGCCAACCACGGCCAGAGCTGGCGCGAAAACGGGATCGACTACGAGCGGGTGATCGGCCGGATCGGCCCCCCGATCAAGGCGGGGTGCCCGGCTTTGTGGGACTACCTGGCCGAGAGGATCGCGGAAGAAGAGCGCAAGGGGTGGTTCGGCGCGCGGGACGGTGCCGGGTCCGGGGAACGCTGACGCTGGTCAGGGTTGACCGGACGGATGGTCCGATCACCAGCAGAAAAAAACAACGCGGATGCAACGGCTCAGGTAGGCCGGGGCATCCGCGTCTGTTTTTGGGGGGAGCACCTGGCCCCGTTTTGCAGTGAAGCCCGACTCAGGCTAACTTGAACCGGCTGATGACGCGGTTCAGCGCGTCGGAGCGCTCTTTCATGGATACGGCCATCGCGGAGGAGTTCCTCAAGAGCCCGGCACTTTGCTGCAATACCTCGTTCACCTGTTGCACGTTGCCGGCGATCTCGCCGGTGGCCGCACTCTGCTCCTCGGCGGCGGTCGCGATCTGGTTCACCTGGCCGGTGACCCGATCCACCTGCTCGAGGATCTCCTTGAGCGCGGTGCCGCTGCGCTCGGCCTCGCCGGAGCTGGTCTCCACCTCGCGCACTCCCGCCTCCATCACCCCGACCGCCAGCTTGGTCTGGGTCTGGATCCCCTTGATCATCTCGCCGATCTCGCGGGTCGCCTTGGCGGTACGCTCGGCAAGCGCCCGGACCTCGTCCGCCACGACCGCAAAGCCGCGCCCCTGCTCGCCGGCGCGGGCCGCCTCGATCGCCGCGTTGAGGGCCAGCAGGTTGGTCTGGTCGGCGATGTCCTCGATGGTGCTGACAATGGCCCCGATCTGGTCGGAGCGGGCCCCCAGCCCCTCGACGGTCCGGGCCGACTCGGTCACCTGCTGGGCCAGCCGCTGCATGGAGGCGAGGGTATTGTCGAGGAGGGACTGCCCGGTACTCGCCTTGCGGCTGGCCAACTGCGCCCCTTCGGCGGCATTCATGCAGTTGGCGGCGATGTCGTTGGTGGTGGCCGCCATCTGCTCACTCGCGGTGGCAACCGAGGAGGACTTGGTTGCCAGGTGATCGAAGTCGACGGCGATGCCGTCCGAGGTGCGGGTGAGCTGCTCGCTGGAACGGCTCACCTGGCGGCTTTCCTCGACCACCTCGAGCATGATGTGCTGGATCTTGTCGATGAACCGGTTGAAGGCGCGCGACAGGGTGCCGACCTCGTCCTCGGTCCCTTCGGGGAGACGCCGGGTCAGGTCGCCTTCTCCTGCGGCCAGCTCGCTGGCCAGGTCCCCGATGCTCTTAAGCGGCTTGAGTGCCTTGCTGACCAGGTACCCCAGGGAGGTGACGATGAGCACCAGGGCCACCACGGAGACCCCGAGCATCCGGAAGAATTGCCCGTCGGCCTTCCCCAGCTCGACGGCTTTCATGGCTGCCACCTCGGACTCCACATCGTCGGTGTAGACCCCGGTGCCGACCTCCCAGTCCCAGGGGGCGAAGTGGCCGATGTAGGTGGTCTTGGGAAGCGGCTGGCCGTCCGGGGTCTTCGGGAAGCTGTACTCGACCCAGCCGCCGCCGGCGCGGGCGGCCTTCATGAACTCCTGGACGAAGAGCTTGTTCTTCTTGTCCTTGAGCTCGGTGATGTCCTTCCCTTCCAGCTCGGGCTTGACCGGGATCATCACGGCCGTGGCATGGTCCCCGGAGAGGGCGTGCACCATGAAGTAGCCGCTTTTGTTATTGAAGAAGCGGACCGGGCGTAACAGGCTCAGGGCCTTTTGCTGGGCCTGGGCCATGTCGCCGCCCGTGGCCTGTGCCTCCTGGTACACCGCGTTGATGATGCCCAGGGCGATATCCACCTCGCTTTTGAGCTCCTGCTTGCGGGACTCCACGCTTTTGTCCCTGAGGGTGTCGCCGCCACTGTGGGCGAGATTGCGGATGGCGCTGCGTCCCTGCAGCGTAAGGATCACGGCGAGCAGGGTCACCAGGATGGCGGTTCCAGCGAGTACTTTGAATCTGATGCTGAAGGTGGTTCTCATGCGGGTCTCCTGAAATGGTAAGACGCAGGGGGCGTCGACGCTGGCGTATGGGGAGTCGTGGCAGGTGCACGAGGGAGCGACGAAGTGCGCCTGCTCTTCGGGCCTCATCGGACAAGGCATCCAGGACTTTAGAGGTGATATGGAAAAACAGATTTTATGCGACGGTGCTGGGGGGAATGGAGTAGGGGGTGGTTAGTCGGGGTATGGTTTCTTGGCTCGCGCGCTAGTCGAAGAGCCGCCGGAGCAGCGCAAACGCCTTGCCATAGATGCCGGGGCATTTGCTTTCGCGGGGGCCCGCTATGTTCAAGGTACTCAGCCGGTTTTCCTCAATCCAGGTGCGGCAGATGTCGAGATCGGGCTCCTGGTCCAGTTGCAGGATCAGGTGCGGTCTTCCGTGTTCCCGGGCGAACTGCACGGTTGCCTTGGTGCCGTCGGTCAACTCCCCCCAGTTGAGCACCAGGGTGCCGTCCGACTCGACCACGTTCTTCTCGGTGCGGCTGGCGTAGCGCTCGCTGTCCAGTTCGATGAGCGGGTAGCACTCGGGCACCGTGCCGTCCTCGGCCAAGCGCCCTTTCGGGCAATAACCGCCGATGGGGAGTCCCGCCGCCTTTGCCGCATCCAGCCCCGCCCGGTCCACCCCGGTCTGACCACCTGACACCACTTTTTCGATCATGGCTTCTCCTCGTGTGCCCGCATTCAAGGCGCTCGGGCGGAGCCGGTCCGGAGCGCGCGCCTTGGGTGGATCATAGCACGGCCACGCTGGAGCGGGTGCCAAAGATTCGGGACAGGTAGGGAAATCATGGTGGGAGTCGCTGCGCAGAATTTTAAAGTTATTCCTGCTGCGGTCGAGATGGGGTAAGGTACAAGGAATCGCTTACCGGGGGGACGAGATGAAACGAACTACCTGTCTTTGGTGTGGACACGATTTGCAGGGCGGGGACAGCTGCAGCATGTGCGGTCCGCAACCAAACCTCACCTGCCCCAAGTGCGGCGAGGACTACTTCGGGACCGGTACCGGGATCTGCCCGATCTGCGGTTACCAGTGGGACGAAGAGGGGACCGCCCTCGCGGTGGCTCCGGTCTAGCGGTTGCCAAGTGGTCAAGGTGATCCGCGCAGCTTGTTTTTTAACGGCGAAGCGTGACCACAGAGTCACACAGAGGAAAGGCGAGGACCACAGGGGAAAATCCAAGACAGTCGCCACGGATACCTTGCGGAACATCAGGAATACGAACATGAACTTGTGAAACGGGTTCGGTCTCACACCCTTAAACTAGCTGGAAAGAGGGAAGGTCTTTGGCATCATCGCCAAGGGCCTTTTCTTTTGTCGGTTCGGCAATTCCGGGGGGAGATCTTTAGTCTGCACCAGTGCCCCTACGCTCCCCCCTTTGGAAAAGGGGGACGTGAGGTCTCGGCCGGTACGCTTTGTCATGAGACGGCGCCTTGCCGTCATTGAGGTTTTGTTACTTGGGAGACGTACCCCCAGAGGGCTAGGTGATCTCTGGTGCGGCGGGGCCCTCGAGGCTGGTGAAGAGGTCGAGGGCGTTTTTGAAGGCCTGGTCCATGTTGAAGTACTTGTAGTTGGCGAGCCGCCCCACGAAGTAGATGTTCCTAAGCTTGTCCGCCTCCTCCCGGTAGCGCTGGCAGATCGCCTCGTTCTGCGGGTTGGGGACCGGGTAGTAGGGGTCCCCCTCGTCGGTGGTGTATTCGCGGGAGATGGTGGTCCTGGGATTGCGGCGCTTGGTGAAGTGCTTGTACTCGACGACGCGGGTGAAATCGCCGTCGGTGGGGTCGGGGTAGTTCACCACGGAGTTCTCCTGGAAGTACTCCTGGTCGAGGGTCTGCCACTCGAAGCGGATGGAGCGCCACTGCAGCTTGCAGTCGAGACTGTAGCGGTAGTCGAAGAAGCGGTCGATGGGGCCGGCGTAGAAGAGTTTTTGACACTCCCGCACCTCGGGGGTCTCCTTCACTTCGAAGTAGTCGGTGTTGAGCCTCACCGTGATGTTCGGGTGATCCAGCATGGCGGCGAAGAGCCGGGTGTAGCCGTTGAGCGGGAGCGCCTGGTAGGTGTCCTCGAAGTAGCGGTCGTCGAAGTTGCTGCGTACCGGGATGCGCTGCAGCACCGAGGCGTCCAGCTCGTGGGGGTACTTGTCCCACTGCTTCTTGGTGTAGTGCTTGAACATCTTCTCGTAAAGTTCGTGCCCCACCCGGGCCAGCGCGGCCTCCTCGCCGTTTCTGGGCTGCGGGTTCTTCACCTGGACCCGGTCCAAAAAGGCCTGCATCGCCTCCTGGGACTGGATGTTCAGCTTGAAGATCCGGTTCACCGTGACGATGTTGACCGGGATCGGAACCAGGAGGCCGTCCACCCGCGCCAGTACGCGGTGCACGTGGGGATACCAGTGCGAGAAGCGGTTCACGTAGCGCCAGACGTCCTCGTAGTTGGTGTGGAAGAGGTGCGCCCCGTACTTGGAAACCAGGATCCCCGCCTCGTTGTAGTAGTCGTAGCAGTTCCCTCCGATGTGATCGCGTTTCTCCAGTACCAGCACCTTCTTGCCCAGGGTGGCGTAGCGTTCGGCCAGGGTGGCTCCGGAGATGCCGGCTCCGATGACGACGATGTCGAAAGTGCTCATGGATCGCTCCAGCTGCAGGGTACTGCCGTTTGGTTGGTGTCTTCCAGGCGGGCGGGTGGCGGAGGTAACTGGCGGTTTTCTCTGTGGCAGGTTCCCCCACCCCCTAACCCCCTCCCGCAAGGGGAGGGGGGATTCTCCGGGACATGAACCACTGCCTTACCTGGCAGTGACGGGTGGTCTGCCGAGCCGCGGCGAGTGCGCTTAGAGGGGCGCCTTGGTTACTCGTCGAGCTTCTTGTCGATGCCGGAGCGCCCGTCGTCGCAGACGTCCTCCGGCATGGTGGGGCGGCTGTAGCGGGCGTCGCTGGTCGCGCTGATGCAGACCGGTGCCGGTTCTTCGGCGGCCCCCCCCTCGGCCGGGACGTGCTCGTGGCTGCGCCCGCCCCCCTTCGGGACGTCCCCCTTGCTCGGCTGCCAGTCCGCCATGTCCCTGAGGATCCGGAAACGCTCGTTCACCTCCTCCTCCAGCTTGAGCCGGTACTCTCGGGCTGCCTCCGGGTGCGACTGGGCGAGTGCCGCGTAGCGCACCTCGCCGGAGAGGAAGCTTTGCAGCGTGCCGTCGGGCTCCTTGGACTCCAGGATGAACGGGTTTTTCCCTTCCCTGCGCAGGAGCGGGTTGTAGCGGTAGAGCGGCCAGTAACCGGAGCGCACCGCCAGAAGTGACTCCTCGATCGATTTCCCCATCCCCTTCCGGAGCCCCTGGTTGATGCAGGTGGAATAGGCAATGACGAGCGACGGCCCGGGGTAGGCCTCCGCCTCGGCGAGCGCCTTCAGGGTCTGGTTCTTGTCGGCGCCGATGGCCACCGAGGCAACGTAGACGTAGCCGTAGCTCATGGCCATGCGCCCCAGGTCCTTCTTGGCGGTCTTTTTGCCGGCCGCGGCAAAACGGGCCATTGCCCCCAACTGGGTCGCCTTGGAACACTGCCCGCCGGTGTTGGAGTAGAGTTCGGTGTCCATGACCAGCATGTTGACATCCTCGCCCATGGCAAGCACGTGGTCCAGGCCGCCGAAGCCGATGTCGTAGGCCCAGCCGTCGCCGCCGTAGATCCAGATCGACTTCTTGGCGAAGAGGTCGGCCGCCTCGGCCAGCTCCCGGAAGCGCCCGTCCCCGGCGACCTTCTCAAGGAGCGGCTTCAGCTCGCGCGCCAGGCGCCGGGACTGCTCGGGATGGTTCATCTCCTCAAGCCAGGCACCAAGCGCGTTGGCGAGCTCCCCGGTAACCTCCCCGGCGAGGAGTTCGCGTACCTGCTCGGCGAGCTTGGCGCGGCGCTGGGCGAAGGCCATGTGGTAGCCGTAGCCAAACTCGGCGGCGTCCTCGAAGAGCGAGTTGTTCCAGGCAGGGCCGTGCCCCTCGTGGTTGGTGCAGTAGGGGCTGACCGGCGCCGAGGCACCCCAGATCGAGGAGCAGCCGGTGGCGTTGGCGATCATCATGTGCTCGCCGAAGAGCTGGGTGGCGAGCCGGGCGTAGGGGGTCTCGCCGCAGCCGGAGCAGGCGCCGGAGAACTCGAGGAGCGGCTGCTGGAACTGGCTCCCGATCACCGTGGTGCGCTTGGCGAGGTGCCCCTTGGGGGAGAGGGCCTCCGCAAAGGCCCGGTTTTCCTCCTGGAGCTTCGCCTGGGTCTCGATCGGCTTCATCACCAGGGCCGACTGCTTCGCCGGGCAGATGTCGGCGCAGTTGCCGCACCCCATGCAGTCCAGGGGATAGACCTGGATCCGGAAACGGTGCCCCTTCACCTCGCGGCCGGTCGCGGCGAGGGTCTCGAAGCTTGACGGCGCGCCGGTGAGCTCCTCAGCGCTGGCCAGGAAGGGGCGGATGGTGGCGTGGGGGCAGATGAAGGAGCACTGGTTGCACTGGATGCAGTTCTCCTTGATCCACTCCGGAACGTTGATGGCGACGCCGCGCTTCTCCCAGCGTGCGGTGGAAACCGGGAAGACGCCGTCGGGGGCGAAGGAGGAGACCGGCAGGGTGTCCCCCTTCTGGCGCAGGATGGGGAAGATGGTCTCAGCCATGTAGGCGGGCATCTGCTGGTGCAGCCGGAAGTTCAGCCCGCGCTGGTCATCGGCCGCACGCCAGGAGTCGGGGTAGTCGATGGCCACCAGGCTCTCCACGGCGAGATCCACCGTCTTCAGGTTCATCTCGACCACCTGCTCCCCCTTGCGGCCGTACTCCTTGCGGATGGAATCCTTCAAGAGCTCTACCGCCTGATCGAAGGGGAGTACCCCCGAGAGTTTGAAGAAGGCGGTCTGCATGATCATGTTGATGCGGCCGCCCAGGCCGGCCTGGGCCGCAATGGCGATGGCATCCACGTTGTAGAAACGGATTTTCTTCTCGGCAATGGTGCGCCGCATGCTGGCCGGGAGATGCTCCTCGAGGGCCGCTGTGCTGCTCCAGGGGGAGTTCAAGAGGAAGGTTCCTCCCTCCTTGATCCCCTCGAGCACGTCGTAGACCTCGACGTAGGCCGACTGCTGGCAGGAGATGAAGTCGGCGCTGTCCACGAGGTAGGTGGACTTGATCGGGCTCTTGCCGAAGCGCAGGTGCGAAACGGTGATCCCCCCCGATTTCTTGGAATCGTAGGCGAAATAGGCCTGCACGAAGAGGTCGGTGTTGTCGCCGATGATCTTGATGGCCGCCTTGTTGGCCCCCACGGTGCCGTCGGCGCCCATCCCCCAGAAGCGGCACTGGATGGTCCCCTCGGGGGTGGTGGAGATGGTCGCTGCGGCGGGGAGGGAGAGGTTGGTGACGTCGTCCTCGATACCCACCGTAAAGTGCTTCAGGCCCGGGGAGCCGTTCATGTTGTCGAAGATGCTCTTCACGTGCACCGGCCTGAACTCCTTGGAACCCAGCCCGTAGCGCCCGGCAAAGAGCTCGGGGAGCGTGCCGCCGCGCTCCAGGAAGGCGGTGCAGACGTCGAGGTAGAGCGGCTCGGCGAGCGAGCCGGGCTCCTTGGTGCGGTCCAGCACCGTGACCTTTTTGGCCGAGGCGGGGAGTGCTGCAAAGAGGGCCGTGCTGTCGAAGGGGCGGTAGAGCCGTACCTTGACGAGCCCGAGCTTCTCGCCGCGGGCGTTGAAGTGGGTCACCACCTCCTCGATGGTCTCGCAGGCGGAGCCCATGGTGATGATCACCGCTTCGGCCTGCGGGTCGCCCACGTAGTCGAAGAGCCGGTAGCGCCGGCCGGTGAGGCTGCCCACCTGGTCCATGCAGCGGGTGACGATCTCCGGCAGGGCGAGGTAGTAGGGGTTGGAGCGCTCGCGCCCCTGAAAATAGATATCCGGGTTCTGGGCGGTGCCGCGCAGTTCCGGGTGCTCCGGGTTCATCGCCTTCCTCCGGAAGGCTGCGAGCTTGTCGCGGTTTAACAGACGGGCCATCTCCTCGTACTCGATCGCCTCGATCTTCTGCACCTCGTGGGAGGTCCGGAACCCGTCGAAGAAGTGCAGGAAGGGGAGGCTCCCCTCCAGCGCGGCCAGGTGCGCGACCAGCGCGAGGTCCATGCACTCCTGCACCGACGAGGAACATAAAAGGGCAAACCCGGTGGCGCGGGCCGCCATGACGTCCTGGTGGTCACCGAAGATGGAGAGCGCGTGGGTGGCAAGCGCGCGGGCCGAGACGTGGAAGACGCCGGGGAGCAGTTCACCGGCGATCTTGTACATGTTGGGGAGCATGAGGAGAAGGCCCTGGGAGGCGGTGAAGGTCGTGGTGAGCGCACCGGCCACCAAGGAGCCGTGCACCGACCCTGCGGCACCTGCCTCGGACTGCATCTCGCGGATCAGAAGGTTCTGCCCGAAGATGTTCTGGCGCCCCTGCGCGGCCCACTCGTCTGCCACCTCGCCCATGGTGGAAGAGGGGGTGATCGGGTAGATGGCTGCCGTCTCGCTCATGGCGTACGCGACGTAGGCCGTTGCGGTGTTGCCGTCCATTGTTTTCATTTTGCCGCTCATGAGCCTTCCCCCTGTCGCTTGGTTTTCCTGCTGTTTGGAAACCACCAAACAGACCCGGCTTTGCTGGTGTTTTTCCCCGGTAAACATTCCTGGTTGTTTTGAAATGTTAAAGATACCTAATCGTTGATGCCTGTCAATGAGGAACGCTGGGAGCAAACTTCTGTAGGAGCGATTGACGGGGGTGTGATGGCGACATAGAATTAGCGAATCTTAACCAGGCAAGGAGGTTCTCATGAGCTTTAATCCCTTCAAGGAGCGGGGTGTCCCGGTAGACAAGCAGCTGAGAAACTGGTCCGAGCTGAACGTGAAGCCGTTCAACAAGGGGGATACCCACCCCTACACCAAGGCCCGGATCATCCTGATGAACGGCATCGAGGTGGAGGGGGCGCTCTTCTCGCACCAGTTCTCCCGCAACCTGGCCGACCTCGAGCTGAAGAAGCAGCTGGCGCTCACCCGGCGGGTGGAACAGCAGCAACAAAAGACCATCAACTGGCTCTGCCCGGGGGACCAGTCCCCCATCGAGACCACCATCGGCTACGAGCAGGTGGCCGTCGACCTGACGGCGTTTCTTGCGGCCAACGTGCCGGATCCCTACGTGAAGCAGGTCTTCGACTTCGGCCTTTTGGAGGACTTCGACCACCTGTACCGCTACGCGAACCTCCTGGAGCTGACCCAGGGGATCAAGGCGGAAAAGCTGGTCGGGAAGTACACCGAGATCACCCCGGGGCGGCCGACCGTGAAGGAGCACCGGCACCCCTTCGACGACGTGCGCGAGCCCTGCGACCGGATGATGGCGGACCCGCTCACCAAGCTCTACATCCTCACCCTGGTGGCGGGCGAGCAGCAGACCATGAACTTCTACATGAACCTGGGGAACATCCTCGAGGACCAGCTGGGGCGCGGGCTCTACCAGGAGATCGCGATGATCGAGGAACAGCACGTGACCCAGTACGGCGCCCTGATGGATCCGGACACCCCCTGGATCGAGAACGCCCTGCTGCACGAGTACAACGAGGCCTGGCTCTACTGGTCCTTCCTGCAGGAGGAGCAGGACCGCCACGTCAAGCCGATCTGGGAACTGCACCTGGGGATGGAGCTCACCCACCTGCAGCAGCTCGGCAAGGTGGCCGAGAAGCTTGGGGTAGACGTCGCGGAGGTGGTGCCGGAGACCTTCCCCGCACCGCTTAAGTTCGCCTCACAGGTGGAGTACGTGCGCGGCATCCTGGCGACGCAGGTCGAGTACACCGCGGTGGGGACCGAGATCGGCCCGCCGGACCAGCTTCCCGAGAACGAGCGTTACCAGCAGGTCCAGCACCTGTTGAACGACAAGGGAGCCCCCAGCGAAGAGGTCATCAAGCAGAACCGGAAAAAGAATGGCCAGGACTACCGTTTCGAGCTTGCCGGGGAACACCCGGTGCCCGAGCTGCGCAGGAAGAAGTAACTCGATGAGGGTGGCGCTTTCAGGTGTCGGTGATAGTCAGGACTTCAGGGCAGCGCAGGCTGCCCTTTTTTCGGGGAGCCTGCTGAGCGGCAACCGGAAAAAACGTTCGCGTTTTGTCTTCTCACTAATAAAGAGACAACTCCCCGCTCGCCCGGCGCTGCTTGAATGGCGGCTGGTCTGGCTTCAGGGGATCGGTTGAAAATTATGAGACGCATGTTAGCATCCTATAATTATAAAAATTAACGCCGAGGGCCTCGCACATGAACTACCCGCGTCCACAGTTGCAGCGTTCCAACTGGTTCTCCCTGAACGGTCCGTGGCGGTTCACCTTTGCCGACGGCAAGGGCTACCGGGTGCCGGCAGACATCAAGGAGTGGCCGCTGACCATCGAGGTCCCCTTCGTACCCGAGAGCAAACTAAGCGGCATCGAAGACACCACCTTTCACCGGGAATGCTGGTACAGCAGGGAGTTCCAGTACCAGATTCCCGAGGCGGGACGGGTGCTGCTGCACTTTGGAGCGGTGGATTACCACGCACTGGTCTGGGTCAACGACATCCACGTGGCCCGGCACAGCGGCGGCTTCACCCCCTTCTTCATCGACATCACCCATGCCCTCGATCCCTCCGGAAACCAGCGCATCACGGTGCAGGTGGAGGACGATCCCGAGGACCTGGAAAAACCGCGCGGCAAGCAGGACTGGTCCCTCGAGCCGCACTCGATCTGGTACCACCGTACCACGGGCATCTGGCAGACGGTCTGGGTCGAGACGGTCCCGAGGACCTACGTGAAGAGGGTGCGCTGGACCCCGCACCTGGAGCGCTGGGAGGTCGGTTTCGAGGCGCTCATCGAGGGGGAGATCGCCGAGGACATGGAGCTCTACGTGAAGCTCACCACGGCGGACCAGCTCCTGGTCGAGGACCGCTACCGGTTGATCGGGGACCAGATGCACCGCCGGCTGGCGCTCGCCGATCCGGGAATCGAGGACTACCGAAACGACCTGCTCTGGTCCCCCGAGCATCCCCGTCTGATCCATGCCCAGGTGAAGCTCACCCAGGGGGGGCAGGTGCTGGACGAATTTCTCTCCTACACCGCGCTGCGCTCGGTGAAGGTGCATCGAGACCGTTTCCTGTTAAACGGCCGGCTCTACCCGCTGCGCCTGGTCCTGGACCAGGGGTACTGGCACGACTCGCTGATGACCGCACCCTCGGACGAGGCTCTTAGGCGCGACGTGGAACTGGTCAAGGCCATGGGGTTCAACGGCGTGCGCAAACACCAAAAGCTCGAGGACCCCCGCTACCTTTACTGGGCCGACACCCTGGGGCTGGTGGTCTGGTCCGAGATGCCGAGCGCCTACCGCTTCACCACCCGCTCGATCAAGCGGCTGATGCGCGAGTGGATCCAGGCCATCGAGCGCGACTACAGCCACCCCTGCATCATCGTCTGGGTCCCCTTCAACGAGTCCTGGGGGGTCCCCGACCTGACCGCGAGCCAGCCGCACCGCGACGCCGTGCATGCCTTCTACCACCTCTCGAAGACCCTGGACCCCTCCCGGCCGGTGATCGGCAACGACGGCTGGGAGAGCTCGGCAACCGACATCATCGGCATCCACGACTACGACCATAACCCGCAGACCCTGCGCGAGCGCTACGGTCCCCAGGTGAAGCCGGAAGAACTCTTCGACCGGCGGCGCCCCGGCGGCCGCATCCTCACCCTGGACGGTTTCCCGCACCGCGGCCAGCCGATCATGCTCACCGAATTCGGCGGGGTGGCCTACGTGCGACCGGTGGACGAGCTGCACCACAGCGCCTGGGGCTACGTGCGCCACGACGACATCGAGGAGTTCGAGCGGGTGGTGCTCACCCTCATCGAGGTGGCACGCACCACCGCCATGTTCAGCGGCTTCTGCTACACCCAGTTCGCCGACACCTTCCAGGAGGCCAACGGCCTGCTCTTCGCCGACCGCACACCCAAGATCCCGCTGGAGAAGATCGCGGAGGCGGTGCGCGGTACCCGGGCCCAGGGGGCCCTCTCCTGGGAGAGTGTCTGATCCACGATGGATAATCCCCACGACAACGGATGCTTAGCCTTCTCCCGCCGGCTTTTGCCGGCCGGGACCCGGAGGTCGTATGCTCTACCGGCAAGAGTTGACCAAACCCGACGGGCGCAGCCTGACCCTGTACGGCCGGCGCCCCATCGAGGTGGCAGGCCCGGTACCGAGCCCGAACCGGGAACCGCTGGAGGCAAACCCGCACCTGCGCTGGCACCCCCTGCGCGGCGAGTGGATCGCCTATGCAAGCTACCGCCAGGGGCGCACCTTCATGCCGCCGCCCGAGTACAACCCGCTGGCGGTCACCACTGATCCCGAGAACCCGACCGAGCTCCCCCAGGGGAACTACGAGGTGGCGGTCTTCGACAACCGGTTTCCCTCGCTGAGTCCCCTGGCGCACGACGCCCCGAAGAACATCGTCGAGACCATGCCGGGACTGGGGAAGTGCGAGGTGGTGGTCTTCGCCAAGGATCCCGCGGCTTCGCTGGCTGGGCTGCCGCTCGATCACCTGGAACTCCTCATGGAGGTCTGGGGGAGCCGCACCGCGGTGCTGGCCCAGGACCCGCGGATCAAGTACGTGCTCCCCTTCGAGAACAAGGGGGTGGAGGTGGGGGTCACCCTGCACCACCCGCACGGCCAGATCTACGCCTACCCGTTCATCCCCCCGGTCCCCAAGCGCATGAACCACCAGGAGAAGAGCCATCTCGAGAAGAAGGGGAAACCGCTCCTGGAGACCCTGATCGCCGCGGAACTCGCGGCCGACACGCGGGTCATCTATCGCGGCGAGCACGCCGTCTCCTTCGTCCCCGCCTGGGCCCGCTACCCCTACGAGGTCTGGCTCGCCCCCATCAAGGCGGTGCCTGATTTCCGGGCGCTCACCCCGCCGGTGCGTGCCGACCTGGCCCGGGCTCTCAAGACCACCCTGCTCAAGTACGACGGGCTCTGGCAGCGTCCTTTCCCCTACCTGATGGCCTGGTACCAGGGGCCGGTGGACGGTCAACCGCACCCCGAGTCGCACCTGCACGCCGAGTTCTTCCCCCCGTACCGCTCGAGTGACCGCCTGAAGTACCTGGCGGGGACCGAGCTCGCCGCCGGGATGTTCGCGAACGACGCCCTTCCCGAACAAAAGGCCGAGGAATTGCGGGCCGTGGCGGTGACCCTATGAGCGGGCCCTCGCGGCACCAGGAGGTTCAGGACAAGGTCAGCTGCGTGCAGCGGGCTATCGGCGAGGGGGGGACGGCGCGCCTGCGCGGCATCGACTGGTTTGCCTGGATCACTGCCGGCGGCTCCAGCGCGGTGCTGCTGACCGCGGAGACGGGAATCGCCGAGGTGCTGGTGACCCCCCAGGGGGCCTGCGTGGTCACCGACGAGATCGAGGCGGCGCGCCTTATGGACGAGGAGCTCCCGGTGGGGTTCCCGGTCCGCCCGATACCGTGGGCCTACCACGAGGCGCGCGAGGCGCTGGTGCGCGAGCTGACCCAGGGGTGCCGGGTCTTTTCGGACCGGCCGGTGCCGGGAGAGGACCCGCTCCCCGAGGAACTGCTGCATGCCAGGTGGAGCCTCTTGCCGGTGGAGCAGGAGCGTTACCGGGAGGTGGGGCGCCAGGCGGCGCTCGCCATGACCGAGGTCCTGAACCTGGCGCGCCCCGAGTGGAGCGAACTGGATCTGGCGGGGGCGGGGGCACAGGCGCTTTTGCGGCGGGGGCTCGAACCGGGGCTGGTCATGGCGGCCGGCGAGCGGCGCCTCGAGCTCTACCGCCACCCGATGCCGACCAGCGCCCCCCTGGGACGCCAGGCGATGCTGGTCTTCTGTGCCCGGGGCTTCGGGCTCTGGGCGAACCTCACCCGCTTCGTAAGCTTCGGGGCACTCCCGGCGGCGAGCCTGGAGCGGCACCGCCTGGTCCAGCAGGTGGAGGCGCGCGCCCTCGAGCTCTCGCGCCCCGGCACCCGGCTGCGCACCGTGTACGGGGAACTCGCCAAGGGGTACGCGGCGCTCGGGCACCCCGAGGCGATCCGGGAACACCACCAGGGGGGGAGCACCGGCTACCTCTCCCGCGAGGTGATCGCCACCCCCGACAGCTGCGCGACCCTCGCCGTCGGCAGCGCGGTGGCCTGGAACCCGAGCCTCGTCGGTGCCAAGGTCGAGGACACCCTCCTCATCACCGAGAGCGGCCTGGAAAACCTCACCCTCGACCCCGCCTGGCCCACGGCGCCGGTGGCCGGCACCCCCCGGCCCCAGGTGCTGGAACGCTAGGCCATGGAGCTGCGTCCCATGCCTCGATCCTTTCTGGAACTCTTCGGCGTCACCCCGCAGGCCGTCGCCCAGGCCCCGGGACGGGTGAACCTGCTCGGCGAGCATACCGACTACAACGACGGTTTCGTACTCCCCTGTGCCATCCCGCAAACGACCCGGGTGGAGATCGCGGTGAGCCCCGACCGCCTGGATCATTTCGTCGCCGAGGACCTGGGGCAGCGGGTCGACTGCGAGCCGGCCGGGGCGGTCCCTCCCGGTTTCGCCGCCTACCTGCACGGCTGCCTGCGTCTTTTGCGCGACGGCGGTGCCGGGATCCCGCCGGTGCTCATGAAGGTAGACTCCCAGGTCCCCATGGGGTCCGGGCTCTCCAGTTCGGCGGCGCTCGAGGTGGCCGTACTGCGTGCACTGCGCGAACTCTTCCGGCTGGAGTTGGACGACGTGCGGGTAGCCCAGTTGGCCCAAAAAGCGGAGATCGAGTACGCGGGGGTCAACTGCGGGATCATGGACCAGATGGCCTCAAGCCTCGCCGACGAGCACCACATGCTCTTTCTCGATACCCGGACCCTGGAGCGCAGGCTCTTGCCGCTCCCCCAAGGGGCCGAGCTGCTGGTTTTGGACAGCGGCGTGCCGCGCCGGCTCGAGGAGAGCGGCTACAACGAGCGGCGCCGCCAGTGCGAGGAGGCCGCCCGGCTCCTCGGGGTGCCGGCGCTCAGGGACGTTCAGGATCCGGCCCAACTGGCGGCACTCCCCGAAGAACTCGAAAGGCGCGCCCGACACGTGGTCACCGAGAACCTGCGCGTCCTCGAGGCGGCTCAGGGGGTGGACGCGCGGCGCTTCGGCGAGCTGATGAACTTCTCGCACAGAAGCCTGAGGGACGACTTCGAGGTTTCCATTCCCCCGCTGAACCTTCTGGTGCAGCTGCTGCAGGGGGAGCAGGAGGTATTCGGCGCCCGGCTCACCGGAGCCGGCTTCGGCGGCGCCTGTGTCGCGCTGGTCCGGGAGGGGAGGGGGGCGGAACTGGGCGAGCTGGTACTGGCCCGGTACCGCGAGAAGGGGCAACTGGGGACCCTGCTGGTTCCCCGCCGGTAGTTTCCGCGAGGTGGTCATGGAAGCCCGCAGCAACTTGCCCGAATTCCCCGCATTGTGGGGCGGCATAGAATGCACCGTGAACCGCGTGCGGGACAGCTACCAAAACCAGCTGGCCTTAAGCGGCCATCTCTCCCGCCCGGGAGATCTCGATCTCATCGCGGGGCTCGGGATCAAGACACTGCGCTACCCGGTACTCTGGGAGTTGGTGGCGCCGCGCGCCGCGGACGAGACCGACTGGTCCTGGTGCGATGAACGCCTGACAAGGCTCAGGGAGCTGGGGATCGAACCGATCGCGGGACTGCTGCACCACGGCAGCGGCCCGTGCTACACGAGCCTGCTCGATGCCGGTTTCCCCGGAAAACTCGCCCGCTTCGCCGCCCAGGTAGCCCGCCGTTACCCCTGGATCTCCGCCTACACCCCCATCAACGAACCGCTCACCACCGCCCGTTTCAGCGCCCTCTACGGACACTGGTACCCCCACGCCACAGACGACCTGAGCTTCGTGCGTGCCCTGCTCGTGCAGTGTCGCGCCATAGCCCGCGCCATGCGCGCGATCCGCCTGGTGAACCCGCAGGCCAGGCTGGTCACCACGGAGGACCTGGGCCGCACCTTCGCCACCGGGCGCCTTGGTTACCAGGCCGAATTCGAAAACTACCGGCGCTGGCTCAGCTATGACCTGCTCTGCGGCAGGGTGACCCAGCAGCACCCGCTCAGGTGGTGGCTGGAACTGCACGGCGCGACCCCGGCGGAGCTGAACGAACTCTGCGAGTACCCCTGTCCCCCTGACGTCATCGGGGTGAACTACTACCTGACCAGCGACCGGTTCCTGGATCACCGCCTGGAGCGCTACCCGGAGTGGCTGAGGGGGGGCAACGGCCGGGACCGCTACGCCGACGTGGAGGCGGTCCGGGTCCGGCCCGAGGGGATCGTGGGGCACGAGGAACACCTGGGCGAGGTATGGGCGCGCTACGGCAGGACGCTGGCCATCACCGAGGTGCACCTGGGCTCGAGCCGCGAGGAACAGCTGCGCTGGCTTAACGAGGCATGGCAGGCCGCAATAACCCTGCGGCGCCGGGGGGTGGCGCTCGAGGCGGTGACCAGCTGGGCCCTGCTCGGCTCGTTCGACTGGAATTCGCTGTTCACCCGGCAGGCCGGCTTCTACGAGCCGGGGGCCTTCGACATCCGGGGGCCCCGGCCGCGCCGCACCGCCATCGGTGCCGCCTTGCGGGAGCTCGTGCTGACCGGCAGGCTCAGCGATCCCTGCCTCGCCGCGCCGGGATGGTGGCGCCGCCCGGAGCGCTTTCTCCCCGAGTGCCGCCCCGCCGGGTGGCTGCCGCGCCACTTCGACGCTGCGGCAGCCTGCGGGGTCCTGATCACCGGCAAGACCGGAACCCTGGGACAGGCTTTCGCCCGGCTCTGCCAGCAGCGCGGCATCCACTACCGGCTGCTGTGCCGCCAGGAGCTGGACATCGCCTCTCCCGAGTCGGTTGCCGAGGCCCTGGACCGCTTCCGCCCCTGGGCCGTGGTGAACGGCGCGGGGTTCGTGCGTATCGACCAGGCCGAGTCGGACCAGGAGAACTGCTACCGCGAGAACACTGCCGGCCCCGCGCTTTTGGCGGCGGAGTGCGATAGGCGTGGGGTGGCGCTGCTCACCTTCTCTTCGGATATGGTGTTCAACGGCGAGAAGGGATCCCCCTACCACGAAGATGACCCCGTGGCGCCCCTTAACACCTACGGTCACAGCAAGGCGGAGGCGGAACGACGGGTGCTCGCACTCCACCCTAAGGCGCTGGTGGTAAGGACCAGCGCCTTTTTCGGCCCCTGGGACGACTACAACTTCGTCACGGCCACGCTGCGCGAGCTGCGTCGCGGACAGCCAGTCGCTGCGGCAAGCGATCTCTACGTCTCCCCCACCTACGTCCCCGACCTGGTGAGTGCGAGTCTCGACCTGCTGCTGGACCGGGAACGGGGCATCTGGCACCTGTCCAACCGGGGGACGGTGAGCTGGGCCGACTTCGCCCGCCGGGTCGCGGCCCTGGCAGGACTCGACCCGGAAGGGATCCTCCCCCAGCTCGCGGCAAGCTTCCAGTTCCCTGCGCCGCGTCCCGCGTTCGTCCCGCTTGTCAGTGTACGCGGCGCCGCGCTCCCCGACCTGGAGGACGCGCTCTTGCGCTACTTCAGGGACGCGGCGCTCCCCTGTTTTCCGTAGCGCCCACGACTGGGCAAATCGCCGAACCCTGGCAACGAAAAAAGCCCCGAACGGGGCTTTTTCTGGTTCTTTGGTGGGTACTTATCGTCAACGCTGCCGGGTGGTTTTTTTGTCAAGCGCTTCCCGTATCAGGGTGTTCATCGCCTCCACGGTGCTGTCCCAGGAGGTACTGGCGAGGATGCGGCGCATGCCGGCCACCATGCGACGCTTCTGCTCGTCGTCCTGCCTGAGCGCCTGCTCGCACTCCTTGATGAACTCGGCGATGGTACGGCCGATGAAGACGACATCACTGTAGGGGCGTACCACGTCGGCGATCGGGGTGCTCACCACCGGTTTTTCGGCAGCCATGTATTCGAGGGTCTTGGTGGGGCTTATGAAACGGGTCGCCTCGTTGAGCGCAAAGGGGAGGATGCAGACGTCCCAGCCGGAGAGAAAGGCGGGGAGTTCGGCGTACTCCTTTTTCCCGTAGTAGTGGATGTTGGGGGCCTTGGGGAGCGTCTCCGGGGCGATCTTGACCACCGGGCCCACCAGGACGATCTGCCAGGCCGGGTGCGTGGTGGCCAGGGCGTGCACCAGCGCGAGGTCGAGCCGCTCGTCCAGGACGCCATAGAACCCCAGACGGGGGCGGGGCAGGGGGCGCTGCAGCGGGTGGTCCAGGCTCGGATCCAGAGCCCGGGCGAAGTGCGCGGCATCGACACTGCTGGGGAAACAGTGCACGGCGGGGTGCAACCCTTTCTTCGCCTCGTAGAGGCTCCGGCCGCCGGTGAACACCAGGTGGGCCGTCTTCAGGAGGGCGGCCTCGCGCTGGGTGATTTGCCGCGGGGCCTTGAGGAACCCGGAGAGTTCGTCCATGCAGTCGTAGACCACCAGCTGCGGCTTCAAGTGACGCAACAGCGGCAGCGCCATCGGGGTGTAGAACCAGGCGAGGTAGCGACTGATCCCCTCATTTGCCAATAGTTCCTGCAGCAGCTGCGCGATCCAGGGGATCTGGTCGTCATGAAAGCCGGCCTGCGAACTGGGGGTGACCGGCTTGCAGACCAGGACTCCCGGCTCCGGCCGGCTCAGCTCGAATTCGGCGTGGCTCGTTTCGCGGTGGATCGGCTCTTCGATGAAGATGATCGGTCGGCATTTGGCCATGCGGGCCAGGAGGTGTTGGGGGCGCTGATAGACGAAGTCCCAGCGCAGGTGCGAGAAGACGACGATGGATTCGTGCATGGTCTGGAGGCTCCTGGTCGGGGAAAACGCGGTGGGAGTTTCATTAACTAGTAACAGTACCTGGTATTTAATGTGATTAAATTCATTCAACCAGGTAATGTTAACAGCCTTGGCCGGAAAAAAAAGGGGTGAGGCCGCCAGTTTCGGGGGCGGGGCAGTTGCTGATCCTGGCGTCATTGCTATAGTAAGGATTTGTTAATGTATTAACCGGATAAGGGAGGCGGTCAACAACGGCTGCACTCCCGCTGATCCTGGCTGGCGCTCGCCGGGTGCCCGGTTCCCCCGGCACCGAGCGATGGGCCTCCCTGTGCGCCAGCCTTTACTGATCTTCACCACAAAAATCTAAAATATTTTCACTTGCAGCCCGATACGTGGTATGTCACAGGCGATCCTCTCCACGGAATCGAGGTGCTCAGTTGTCCATTTCTCCACCGGCCTCCCGGGCCGGGAAAATATCCCGCATCAGGAAATGTGCCGCTTCGCTGACCCGCTACGGGATCGGCTACGTCGCCGCCTGGACCGCCTTCATGGTGGCGCTCACCCTGACGACACTCTACTACCACCACCGGGACACCCTGAAAGAGGCCGAGAGCGAGGCGCGTAACTACTTTCTCTTGAACCAGTTCTACCGCGGGTGGGCGGCCCGGCTGGGCGGGGTGTATGCGCCGGCCGACAAGGTCGCCCCCAACCCCTACCTGACGACGCCCCGCCGCGACCTGCGCACCGAGGACGGCCAGCAGCTCACCCTGGTCAACCCCGCCTACATGACCCGCATGGTGTTCGAGGCAATCCGGCACTCTTCCGCCACCCCGGTGATCAGCAAGCTGGTCAGCGACCGGCCGCTCAACCCGGCCAACGCCCCCGACGACTGGGAGCGGGTGGCACTGGACGCCTTCATCCACGAGGGGGCGACCGAGCGAACCCAGCTCTCCCGCATCAACGGCCAGCCCTACCTGCGTTACATCTCACGCTTCACCACCCTGCCGCCCTGTCTCTCCTGCCACGGGGTCCAGGGGTACCGTACCGGCGACGTGCGCGGCGGGATCACCATCGCCATCCCCCTCGCCCCCTACCTCGCCTCCGAGGCCCAGACCCGCAACAACCTGGTAACCGGCTACCTGGCACTCTGGCTCGCCGGGAGCGTCGGGATCGCCGCCGGCTTCCGGAAACGGAGCCGCTACGAGGAGGAACTGCGGGCCAGCGAGGAGAAGTTTCGGACCATCTGCGATTGGACCCAGGACTGGGAGTACTGGACCGACTCCTTGGGTGGACTCAGGTACGTTTCCCCTTCCTGTGCGGACCATACCGGCTATCCCCCCGGTTCCTTTCTGGAGGACCCGGAACTCCTGGTTCGGCTGGTGCACCCCGAGGACCGGGAGGCCTATGAACGGCATGTTCGGCAAAGCCGGCTGCAACCGGAGGGGTGTGCGGGTGCCCACGAGTTCCGGATCGTCGCGCGCGACGGTACGCAGCGCTGGATCCATCACGCCTGCAGGCCGGTTTTTCTGAACGGGAGCTACCAGGGGCGCCGGATTTCCAACCGGGACATCACGATGCAGAAGCTCCACGAGCAGGAGCTTGCCATTCGGGCCGAGCTTTTGAACAGCGTGAGCGATTCGGTGCTGGTCCTGGACCGCGGTGGGAAGATCCTCGACGCCAACGAGACTGCCTGGCGCTGGTACGGCTCGAGTCGTGAGGAACTGCTCGAGTTGAACCTCGCCGACTTGAGCAGTAACCGCGAGGTCCCGGTGCTCACGAGGCTGGAACAGATCTTCGCTGCCGGCAGTGCCGTCTTCGAATCGGAACACCGGCTGAAAAACGGCGAGCGCCGCCTCGTCGAGGTGACGGCACGCATCATCGCGTACCGGGGCTTTCCGGCCTGTCTGAGCAGTATTCGCGACGTCACCGAGCGCAAGCTGGTGGAGGAAGACCTGCACCGCGCGAGGCTCGAGCAACAGCAGGCGGCGGAGGCGCTCAAGGAGAGCGAGCGGACCCTACGGGTACTTTTCGAGGTGACCCAGGCGGGGATCATCCAACTGGACGACCAGGGGGTGGTGCGCTTCGCCAACCCGCGCATGGCGGAGATGCTGGGCCTTCCCCCGGAACAGCTCCTGGGGAGCGACTATCTCACCCTGGTCGGCGCGGACCAGATGGAGCTTGCCGCGGAGCATCTCGACCGGCTCTTCACCGGTGCCACCGAATGCCTGAGCACCGAGCGCCACTACCGTCGCGCCGACGGCTCGCTGTTTTGGGGGTACCTGACGGCCCGGCGCGTGGTGAGCGGCGGGGGAGACCTGGTCACCATGGTCGGCACGGTGACCGACTTGAGCGAGCTTAAAAGCGCGGAGGAAAAGCGCTTGAGGATGGAGCAGCAGATGCTGCACGTGCAGAAACTGGAGAGCCTGGGGGTGCTGGCGGGGGGGATCGCGCACGACTTCAACAACATCCTCTTGGCCATCATGGGGAATGCAAGCCTCGCCCTGCACCGGCTCCCTCCCGACTCCCCGGCACAGTATCACCTGGAGCAGATCGAACGCGCCTCCGACGAGGCAGCCGACCTGGCCCGCCAGATGCTCGCCTATTCGGGGAAGGGGCACTTCGTACTGCAGGCCGTCGACCTGAACCGGCTGATCAGGGACATGACCGCGATGCTCGAGGTCTCCCTGAGCAAGAAGGTGACCCTGCGTTTCGAGCTCGACGAGGGGATCCCCTGCCTGGTGGCGGACGCCACCCAGTTGCGCCAGATCGTGATGAATCTCGCCATCAACGCCTCCGAAGCGATCGAAGAGCACAACGGGGTGATCACCATCGCAACCGGCTGCCTCGAGTGCGACCGCAGTCTCCTGGCCGGTACCTGGCTCAACGACGACCTGCCGCCGGGCCTCTACGACTTCCTCGAGGTACACGACACCGGGTGCGGCATGGATCCCGAGACGCTCGCGCGGATCTTCGAGCCCTTTTTCACCACCAAGTTCACCGGGCGAGGGTTGGGGATGGCGGCCATCCTCGGCATCGTGCGCGGCCACCGGGGTGCCATCGCGGTGAAAAGCGAGCCGGGGAGGGGGACCTTGTTCCGGATCTACCTTCCGGCCAGCCGGCAGAGCGCCTGCGAACAGGCAAAGGCCGAGGTCTCGCCGACCTGGCGCGGCAGCGGGACGGTGCTTTTGGTGGACGACGAGAAAACGGTGCGTGAGGTGGGACGGGAACTGCTGCACGAACTGGGCTTTACCGTGATCTGTGCGGCCGACGGGGAGGAAGCGCTTAGCTGCTACCAGGCTCACGGGGAAGAGATCTCCCTGGTGCTCATGGACCTCACCATGCCGAACCTGAACGGTGAGGAGGCCTTCCGGGAGCTCGTCCGGCTGGACCCCGGCGTGCGGGTGGTACTCTCGAGCGGTTTCACCGAGCAGGAAGTTACCGGCAAGTTCCCCGGGCAGCGTCTGGCGGGATTCATGCAAAAGCCCTACACCCTCACTGCACTCCGGGAGTTGCTGAGTAGCCTCGACCTGGACGCGGCAAAAAAATAGCCTGCAGGTGCAGGCTGTCTCGGGGACCGCTGTGTTGCCCTTCGTCTTTCAGGGGACCTTGTTAAGAGAGGTAAGGAACTCCATCACTGCCAGCAGATTGAGGAGTCTTTTGAAGATCTGGTTTTTTTCCCTGGGATCTCCGGTCGAGGTGAGTTTCGCTTTGAGGAGTTGGTATTGTTCGTAGGCCAAGTCGAATGGATTTACCTTGCTCACTGCACTATTCCTCCAGAAAATTTTGATTAACGAATTGTAACCATTGTCCGGCCAGGTGTCAAGCCCCTGCGCCCGCCGAAAGCTTTCCGCCCCGCTCCCGGCCCTCCCCCTCATCAGCCCTGCAACCTTCCTTTAAGGCCGCCGTCCCGCCGGGACCCGGCCTTTCTCGTCCGAAACTACCTGGCCCGCCAAAAACAACAATAATTATTAAAGTCTGCAACGCCGTTCACCGATATGTCTTTGTGTACGGCGCGGAGACTGTCTCAGTACGAGAACCCACTGTCAGAACTGGGGCCGCGGGTAAGTACACATGCTGGGCTGCAGTCATCCAACGTCAGACGTTTCGGAACTTCCGAGAGTAACGCCTTTTTCCAGACTCTGGCGTGCCGCATTTTACTTTGAATACTTCAATTGTTATGATTCGTGGGGTGGGAAATGCAGAAGCATATCTTGGGGATTGGCAGCGGCAAGTACCATATCGATCCTGAGACGCTCGACTCGTTCATCGAGGAGGCCCGCAGTCGCTGTTTTGGGAGTGCTCCAGAAGCCCTGGAAATGACGGGGGAACCCGACCTCGCCAGCGAAACGGAGACCCAGCGGGTCTTCGACGAGATCATGGCTCTGCATCGGGAATATCTACGCCACCAAAGCTTCGACGTTCTGTTCAAGCTGAAAACCCGTCTGGAAGAATTCTCCGTCCGTTATCACAGTCAGGTCCTCGCCGCAGAAGTACTCAATATCAACCGCTGCCTCCCCTATGAGTTGCGCATAGCCTGGAGCAAGGACAGCCGCATCGGGAACTGAATCGTCACGCGGTTTGTGTTCCACACTCCGGTTCTCGTTCGCTCATCGTGCTGCGTCTCAACCCGGCGTACCCCTGTCTCACTACAGATTTGATGTTGCATGGTGCGGGTCCAAGTGCTATATATGTCGAACTAATACTTGTCCTGCGGGATGTCTGATCCTGCACGACGGGGCGGTTTGCAGCTGCCAGCCGGCACGGCTTGGGTTTCCGGATCGGGAACCGCTACCGGTAGGAGCTGCCAGACGCGAGGGTTTAGTCCAAAGGCTAGGCCCTTGTTTCGTTTTACCGCGCATGCCACTGAACGAGGAGGACCCGATGGGAGCAATACTGGTGACCGGAGGTGCCGGTTACATTGGCAGTCACGTGGTGCGGCAGCTTTCCGAGGCAGGGCATGAGGTTGTGGTGTACGACAACCTTTCCACCGGTTCGGCCGATGCGCTGATACACGGGGAGCGGTTGATCGTCGGCGACCTCGCGGACCGGGAGCGGCTGGGCCGGGTGCTCAAGGAGACCGGCTGCAAAAGCGTCCTTCACTTCGCCGCGGCGATCGTGGCCCCCGAATCGGTGCACCTGCCGCTTAAGTACTACGGCAACAACACCCGCAACACCCTGAACCTCCTTGAGGCCTGCGTCGAGCACCAGGTGAAGCGCTTCATCTTCTCCTCGACCGCCGCAGTCTACGGCATCCCGGAAGGGGGCGAGGCCTCGGAGGCGACGCCGACCGTGCCCATCAACCCCTACGGCACCTCGAAGCTGATGAGCGAGTGGATGCTGCGCGACGCCGCCTTTGCCCACGGCTTTTCCTACGTCGCGTTGCGCTACTTCAACGTGGCCGGCGCCGATCCCAAGGCCCGCATGGGGCAGCGCACCCCGGACGCCACCCACCTCATCAAGGTCTGCTGCCAGGCGGCGCTCGGGATGCGCGACTCGGTCTCCATCTTCGGTACCGACTACGACACCCCCGACGGCACCGGTATCCGCGACTACATCCATATCGAGGACCTGGCCTCGGCGCACCTGAGGGCGCTCGACTACCTGTCCCGGGGGGGCGATTCCAGCACCATCAACGTGGGGTACGGCAAGGGGAGCAGCGTCCGCGAGGTGATCGAGGTGGTGAAGAAGGTGAGCGGGGTGGATTTCCAGGTCGTGGAAGGGCCGCGCCGCCCCGGCGACCCGCCCAACCTGGTGGCCGGCGCGGACCGTATCCGCACCCTTTTGGACTGGACGCCGCGTTACGCGGATCTCACCACCATCGTCGAAGATGCCTGGCGCTGGGAGAAGAAACTCTTTGAGGCTAAACGCTAGGGGGCACTCGCCCCGGAGGACCTGATGATCAAGAGCATGACGGGATACGGTAAGGGTGAGGCGGCCTATGCGGGGGGGCGCCTCGTCGTGGAGTTGCGCTGCGTGAACCACCGCTACGGCGAGATCTCGGTGAAGCTGCCGCGCGCCCTGATGCCGTTTGAAAACGAGATCAAGAAACGGGTTGCCGAGAAGCTGAACCGCGGCAAGATCGACGTCTTCATCCAGCTGGAGTCGGCCGCACAGGCCGGCGTTCCCACCGCGAACCTGCCGCTGGCGCGCGGCTATTACCGCGCCCTCTCCAGCATCCGCGAGGCCCTGGGGCTCGATCAGGAGGTGGATCTTGCCCTCATCGCCTCGCAGCGCGACGTCATCACGGTAAGTGCCGAGGCCGAGGCGTCGCTCGAGGAGATCCCGGCGGAGCTCGTCGAGGCACTCGAGGCGGGTCTTGCCCGGGTGGACCAGATGCGCAGCTTCGAGGGGGAGAGCCTGCGCGCCGACTTCAGAAAGCGCCGCGAGACGCTCGCCGAGCTGATCGGCCGGGTGGAAAAGCGCGCCCCGTCGGTGGTGGCGGAGTACGCGGCGAAGCTTAAGGAGAGGATCCAGGTGCTCACCCAGGAGAGCGCGCTCCCCGAGGAGCGGGTCGCTCTGGAAGTGGCGCTGTTGGCCGATAAGTGTGACATCACCGAGGAGCTGGTGCGCCTGGAAAGCCACCTGCGCCAGTTCGACGAGACCCTCGAGCGCAGCGAGCCCGTGGGGCGCAAGCTCGACTTCCTCCTGCAGGAGATCAACCGCGAGGTGAACACCATCGGCTCCAAGGCCAACGACGCCGAGATCGCCGCCAGCGTGGTGGAGCTTAAGGGCGAACTCGAGAAGATCCGCGAACAGGTGCAAAACGTCGAGTAGACCGAAACGGAGGGAACCATGAAACGCGAAGGAGTGCTCTTTGTCATCTCGGCCCCCTCCGGTGCCGGCAAGACCACGCTCTGCAAGGAAATTATTGACAAATTCCCGGAGTTGCGGCATTCTGTCAGCTACACGACGCGCGCCCCCAGAGCCGGTGAGGTGCACGGTCGTGATTATTTTTTTGTGGGTAAGGAGGAGTTCTCCCGGATGGTTCAGGCCGGGGAATTCGCAGAGTGGGCCGAAGTTCACGGCAACCTCTACGGCACATCGCTCGCCACCCTCAAGGAATGCCGCTCCCAGGGGATCGACCTGATCCTGGACATCGACTGCCAGGGAGCCCAGCAGCTGAAGGGACGCTTCGACGGAGGCGTTTACATCTTCATCCTGCCCCCCTCCATCGCAGAGCTCAGGCGGCGCCTGAACGGTCGCTCCTCCGATACCGAAGAGGTGATCGAGCGCCGCATCCAGAATGCCGCGGGCGAGATCAAGGAATCGCGCTGGTACGACTACATCATCGTAAACGACGAGTTCCCCGTGGCGCTGGAACAGCTGAAAAGCGTACTGGTCGCCGAACAGTGCCGGTCCTTCAGGGTCATCCAGGGGCTGTCGGCGCAGTTCAATATCTAGAAAAAACGACACGATACCACGACAAAGAGGTGTTACTATGGCAAGGGTTACCGTAGAAGATTGTCTGGAAAAAGTGGATAACCGCTTTCTCCTCGTCATGCTGGCCAGCAAGAGGGTCAAGCAGCTGTTCAAGGGCGCCCGCCCGCTCATCGACAACCGCGGTGCCAACAAGAACGTGGTGGTTTCCCTGAGGGAGATCGCCGCCGGCAAGATCGGCTGTGAAATCGGCAAGAAAGGTCGTTAACTGAGAAAGGGGGAGCGGGTCTCCCCTTTTTGTTGCGCTCGACTTAAGGGGCTGACGGCTTTGAGGGGAAAGGTCCCGCCGTTGGCCCCTTTGCATATCGAGGAAGTCCAGATTCGATGATACGACTCAACGACATACTTGAAAAGGTAGCCTCCTACAACCCGGGTGCCGATCTCGATCTGATCAGAAAGGCCTACGTCTTCTGCGCCAAGGTGCACCAGGGGCAGACCAGGCTCTCCGGAGAGCCGTACCTGATCCACCCGATGGAGGTGGCGGGTATCCTGGCAGACCTGCGCCTGGACATCCCGGCCGTGGTCACCGGGCTTTTGCACGATACCGTCGAGGACACCCTCACCACGCACCAGGAACTGGCGGAGATGTTCGGCGCCGAGGTGGCGCGCCTGGTGGACGGCGTCACCAAGATCGGCAAGATCCACTTCAAGACCAAGGAAGAGAGCCAGGCCGAGAACTTCCGCAAGATGCTCCTGGCCATGGCGAACGACATCCGGGTCATCCTGGTGAAACTCGCCGACCGTCTGCACAACATGCGCACCCTGCAGTACCAGCCCGAGGCAAAGCAGCGCGCCATCGCCCGCGAAACCCTGGACATCTATGCCCCGATCGCCAACCGGCTGGGGATCTCCTGGGTGAAGGGTGAACTCGAGGACCTCTCCTTCCGCTACCTGGAGCCGCAGCTCTACTACGATCTGGCCGGCAAGGTGGCCAAGAAGAAGCAGGAGCGCGAAACCTACGTGGCGAGCGTCAAGGAGATCATCAAGAACCAGCTCTCCGAGCACGGCATCAAGGGGGAGGTCTCCGGGCGTTCCAAGCACCTGTACTCCATCTACCGCAAGATGGAGAGCCGCAACGTGGACATCGACGAGATCTACGACCTGATCGCCATCCGGGTCACCGTCGAAGACGTGCGCGAGTGCTACGAGGTGCTGGGGATCATCCACTCCACCTGGAAGCCGATCCCCGGGCGTTTCAAGGACTACATCGCCATGCCCAAAGGGAACATGTACCAGTCCCTGCACACTACGGTGATAGGTCCCCTGGGCGAGCGCATGGAGGTGCAGATCCGCACCTCGGAGATGCACCGGGTTGCCGAGGCGGGGATCGCGGCACACTGGAAGTACAAGGAAGGGAAGGGGTACGACGAGAAGGAAGTGAAGCGCTTCACCTGGTTGAGGCAACTTCTGGAGTGGCAGCAGGAACTTGCCGACTCCAAGGAGTTCATGGACACGGTGCGCGTCGAGCTCTTCCCCGAGGACGTCTTCATCTTCACCCCGAAAGGGGACGTGAAGGGGTTCCCGAAGGGGTCGACCCCGATCGACTTCGCCTACTCGGTGCACACCGACGTGGGACACCGCTGCGTGGGCGCCAAGGTGAATGGCAAGCTGGTCCCCTTGAAGTACGAGCTGAAGACCGGCGACATCGTCGAGGTGATCACCTCGCCGCACCACACCCCCTCGAAGGACTGGCTGAAGATCGTCAAGAGCTCCCGGGCGCGCAACAAGATCCGGGCCTGGGTGAAGACCGAGGAACGTTTAAAGAGCATCCAGCTGGGACGCGAGATCTGCGAGAAGGAGTTCCGCCGCTACTCGCTTAACTATGCCAAGCTGCAGAAAACGGGGGAGATGAAGCGGGTCGCCGTCGAGTTCGGCTTCCAGGCCGAGGACGACCTGATGGCCTCGGTGGGCTACGGCAAGCTCTCGGTGAGCCAGATCCTCGGCAAACTGGTGCCGGCCGACAAGCTGGAGGCGGCCCAGGAACGCAAGGAAACGCGCATCGGCAAGGTGATCGACAAGCTGAAGGGGAAGTCCTCCAGCGCGATCGAGATCGACGGCGTGGAGGATGTCCTGGTCCGCTTCGGCAAGTGCTGCAACCCGCTCCCCGGCGACGAGATCACCGGCTTCATCACCCGCGGCCGCGGCGTCACGGTACATACCGCCGACTGTCCCTTCGCAGCGGCCCTCGAGCCGGAGCGCCGCATCGAGGTAGCCTGGAACCGCGGCAGGAAGAGTGCCCTGCCGGTCAAGATCCGGGTCATCTGCAACGACGAGAAGGGGATCCTGGCCAACATCGCCACGGCCATCACCAACAGCGAGGCGAACATCTCCAGCGCCTCCATCCAGAGCACCATGGACAAGCGCGGCGAGAACCTCTTCGAGGTGGACGTGACCGACCTGGACCACCTGAAGCGGGTCTTCGCCTCGATCAACAAGGTGCGCGGCGTCTTGAAGGTGGAACGGCTGAAAAGCTAGGGCGGGTCGGTGCGAGTGTCGCAGGAAGCTGGTAATAGCTACAAGAAGATGTCGTACATCGATAATCTCACGGGTCCGGAACCCGCATTACCTAGAGGAGGAACCATGAGCAAGGAGATCATCAGCACGGAACAGGCCCCCAGGGCGATCGGACCCTATTCGCAGGGGGTGAAGGCGGGCGGCTTCCTGTTTCTTTCCGGTGCCATCGCGCTCGATCCGGCGACCGGCGAGATGTGTGGCGGTGGAGTGAGTGCGGAGACCGAGCTGGTCATGAAGAACATCGGGGCACTTCTGGAGGCTGCGGGGCTGGGGTATGGCGACGTGGTGAAAAGCGTCATCTACCTGGCCAACATGGGGGACTTTGCCACCGTGAACGCGATCTACGGGCGCTTCTTCCCGGAAAACCCGCCGGCACGGGTCACCGTCGAGGTCAAAGGGCTGCCGCGCGCCGCGCTGGTAGAGATCGAGGTGACCGCCCTCTGCCGCTAGGCTCTTGGGCAAACCGGCCTGGACAAAAATAAAGCCGCTGCGCCTTGAGGCGCGAGCGGCTTTAGATTCTTTGCAGAGGGTCGGATCCTAGAGGGCTTTGGTTACGTGTCCGGAGCGGATGCAGCGGGTGCAGACCTTGATGCTCCTGACGGTACCGTTCCTCACGGCCTTGATCTTCTGCAGATTCGGGCGCCAGATTTTGCTGGTTTTGTTGTTAGCGTGGCTGACGTTATTCCCGAAGCTAGGGCCCTTACCGCAAATTTCGCATATTCTGGACATTTCTTTCTACCCTCCGGTGGTTACTGAAGTCGTCACTTATAGCAGATGAAGCCATCAGGTGCAAGCAAAAAATACCGGTGGCGATGGATTCAACGGTGCAATCATGGGTTTGATAAAAGGTCTCTTCTCGCTGTTCATCGTGGCGCTGCTCGTTTTGAGCGTGCTGTTCGTCGATTTCGTCTATAAAACCTTCTCGGTTACCCCCCGCGACGTGCACACCGACGCCATCGTGGTGCTTGCCGGCGGGCGCGGCCGCGTTGAAGAGGGTATCAAGATGTACAAGGAGGGGCAGGGGCGGTTGCTGTTCCTCATCGGGGTGGATCCGCTGGTCAAGAAGGGTGAACTCTACCGCGGCACCCGGTCCGACCAGGTCTACCTTGAGAACGTCTCCCGCAATACCCTGGAGAACGCCATCTATGCCCGTGGGCTGATCACCCGGCACCAGGTGACCTCGATCTCGCTCATCACCTCGCGCTACCACATGAAGCGCGCCACGCTCATCTTCCGAAACGCGCTCCCCAAGGACATCGCCATCTATCCCCACCCGGTCGACTCCCGCAACCTCAAGGAAGACTGGTGGATCCACGGCGGCAGCTTCAAGCTCCTCTTCTCGGAGTTCTACAAGTACTGCGGGTTCCGCTTCTTCTTCATGCTGGCGCCCGGAGAGTTGAGGCCGCTTCCTGGCGGGAGCTGAGGAGGCGGTAGGGACAGCCGAGGTTCTATCTACACTGCCGGTGATTTCTTACCTTGCTGGTGACCTCACGTCCCCCACTTTGAAAAAGGGGGGAACTCAAGGCCGCCCGCAACACTGTTGGCCTAGCATCATCCTATTCCCACCTATCGGACTACCAAAAAAAGGGGACGCTCCTGCGAGCGTCCCCTTTTTCGTTGCCACGTTTGAACTGTAGGTTACTCGGCCTTCTCCTCGATGCGCGGGAAGAGTGCCTCGGCCTTCGCGATGGTGCTGCCGGGTTTGAGGCCGCCCCAGGCAAGGGCCGCGTCGTCCACCTGGCTCCACCCCAGGTAGCTCAGCCCCTTCTCGGCGGTCTTCGGCATGAAGGCGGAGAGCAGGAGGTAAACGACCCTCTGCGACTCGAGCATGTAGTACATGACGGTTCCCAGCCGCTCCTTCTGGGCCGGATCCTTGGCAAGCGTCCAGGGGGAGGTCTCGTCGATGTACTTGTTGCCGGCCGAGATGACCTCCCAGATGGCCTGCAGCGCACGGCTGAAGGCGAGGTCGTCGATGTAGGTCTCGACCTGCGTCAGCATGGCCACGGTCTTCTCGCGGTAGTTCTTGTCCAGTTCGGTCTCTTCCCCCGGCGCCTGCAGCACGCCGCCGAAGTACTTGCCGAGCATCGCCGTGGAGCGGTTCAGGAGGTTCCCCAGGTCGTTCGCCAGGTCCGAGTTGATGCGGTGGATCAGCGCCTGGTGCGAGAAGTCGCCGTCGAGACCGAAGGGGACCTCGCGCAACAGGAAGTAGCGCACCGCATCGACTCCGTACTTGTCGATCAGCATGTTCGGCTCGACCACGTTCTGCAGGCTCTTGGACATCTTCTGCCCCTCGACGGTCCACCAGCCGTGGGCGAAGACCCGCTTCGGGATGGGGAGGCCGGCCGCCATCAGGAAGGTCGGCCAGTAGACGGTGTGGAAGCGCAGGATGTCCTTGCCGATCAGGTGCACGTCGCAGGGCCAGTACTTGCCGAAGTCCCCCGCTTCGTCCGGGTAGCCGAGCGCGGTGATGTAGTTGGTGAGCGCGTCGAACCAGACGTAGACCACGTGCTTGTCGTTGCCGGGAACCGGGATCCCCCACTGGAAGGTGGTGCGGGAGACCGAGAGATCCCTCAACCCCTCTTTAACGAAGGCGAGGATCTCGTTTCTGCGGCTTTTGGGCTGGATAAACTCCGGGTTCGCCTCGATGTGCGCCAGGAGCTGCTCCTGGTACTTGCTCATCCTGAAGAAGTAGGACTCCTCCTTGAGCTTCTCGGTGGGGCGGTTGCAGTCCGGGCACTTGAAGTCGATGAGCTGGGTCTCGGTCCAGAAGGTCTCGCACGGGGTGCAGTACCAGTCCTCGTACTCGCCCAGGTAGATGTCACCCTTGTCCATCACCCGCTGAAAGAGCTCGCTGACCCCTTTCTTGTGGCGCTCCTGGGTGGTGCGGATGAAGTCGTTGTTGGAGATCTCCAGCTTCTCCCACAGGGCCTGGAAGCGCTTCATGACGCGGTCGGCCAGCTCGAGCGGGGTCTCGCCTGCGGCGTAGGCCGCCTTCTCCACTTTCTGCCCGTGTTCGTCGGTGCCGGTCAAAAAGAAGACGTCAAACCCCTTGAGCCGCTTGTAACGGGCCAGGACGTCGGCCGCGAGCGTCGTGTAGGCGTGGCCTATGTGCGGGACGTCGTTTACGTAGTAGATGGGGGTGGTGACGTAGAACGCGGGTTTCATTGTGGTTTCTCCTTTTTTCTTTCCTTGACGTCCTGGGGGCGGTCACGACGCGGCTTTTTCTGCCCCTGGCCCTGGGCTTGGCCCTGCTGTCCCTTCCCCTTGTCGCCGGGCTGCCCCTGGGGTTTTTTGATCCGGTCGCTGATGTTCTCCGGAGCGATCTGGTCACCGTTTAACTGCACAAGGCTGTCGTCGCCCTGCTTCAGCGTCACGGTACCGGCCAAGACGTTCACCTTGACCACCTCACCGTCCACGCAACCGCACTGCACCCGCTTGCCACACTTGGGGAGCCCCTTCCTGAGGCTGCAGTAGGTCTCGAATTCGTAGGAGAGGCAGCACAAGAGTCGTCCGCACTGCCCCGAGATCTTGCTCGGGTTGAGCGCCAGGCTCTGTTCCTTGGCCATCTTGACCGAGACCGGTTCGAACTCGCGCAGGTAGGACGAGCAGCAAAGCTCCCTGCCGCAGATGCCGATGCCGCCCACCATCTTGGACTCGTCGCGCACGCCGATCTGGCGCATCTCGATCCTGGTGTGGAAGGCGTGGGCCAGGTCCTTCACCAGTTCGCGGAAGTCGACGCGGCCGTCGGCGGTGAAGTAGAAAATTGCCTTGCTCCCGTCAAAGAGGTACTCCACCTTGACGAGCTTCATATCCATGCCGCGCTCTTTGATGCGGTTCAGGCAGAACTTGTGGGCCTCGCGCTCTTTGAGCGAGTTCGCGGCCTGGATGGCCAGGTCGGACTGCTCGGCCATGCGCTGTACCGGCTTGGTTCCCTCCGGCAGGAGCGAGTCGTCCACCTCGATGGGGCCGGCGACTACCTGGCCTATGCTTTTGCCACGCTCGGTTTCGACGATGACCTTGTCGCCGGGCTTCGGTTCAACTTTGCCGACCGTGAAGTCGTAGAGTTTACCGGCGGTGCTGAATTGTATCCGTACGATTCTTGCCAAACATTCCTCCGATTGCTGAAACGGATCTCAAGAGGGGGAGGTTCGTGGAGCCTCGATCCGTGGTCGTAGTGTCGTGTACCGCGCTTTCGGGAAGGCCCCGAGGTTAGCGCGCTGCTGGCGCCGATTCCGGCGTTGCGCCGTCCCCCACTCGACGCCGGGTAGGGGGCGGCTTATCAGGCCCTGGTCAGGGCCTAGGTCAGGCGCAGGGTGCAAAAGCGCATGAAGAATACTTCCAGTGCCAGTCTCGCGTTCACATTGCGAACAAACATGCGGCGCATCGCCATCAGCTGTTCGATGAGTTCCATGACCTGGCTGTCGCTGCGCCGTGCCGCTTCCTGGGCCACCAGCGGGGTGAGGTCGCTGTTGACGAGCGACTCGGGGGTGCTGCGGTAGATCAGGATGTCGCGCAGAAAGGAGAGCAGCAATTCCAGGAGTTCCGGCAGGCCCTCCTTGTCGGCGGCAAATTCCTCGGCCGCCGCGAAGAGCGCTCCCACGTCTTTGAGCGACAGCGAGGTGATCCGGGTCAGAAAAGCAGCCCGCCCTGCGAGGACCCCGTCGGCGGCGATTTCCAGGCCACGGCTCAGGCTGCCGCCGCACAAGGTCGCCGCAACACGCGCCGCCTCGCCGGCAAACCCGTCGCGCACCAGTCGCTCTTCGATGAGCCCGGCCGACAGCGGTTGGAAGGCCAGGGACTGGCAGCGGGACTGGATGGTCTGCAGCACGGCGGAGCGCTCCGGGGCGATCAGGATCATCAGCGCGTTTCCCGGCGGTTCCTCCAGCGTTTTCAACAGGGCATTTCCCGACGAGGCGTTCAGCTTGTCGGCGCCGTCGATGATGCAGGCTTTCTTGGGTGCCTCGAAAGGCCGGTAGGAGAGCTCCTTTTGCAGCTCACGCACCTGGTCGATCTTGATAAACGCGCCGTCCGGCTCCAGGATGTGCAGGTCGGGATGCTGTCCGCTGGCGATTTTCCGGCAGGAGGAACAGCTGCCGCAGGCTTCGTCCCGTCCGCAGAACACCGCCTGTACGAAGGCGAGCGCCGTCTTGCGCTTGCCGCACCCCTCGATGCCGGAGAAAAGGTAGGCATGCGCCACCCGCTGCATGGCGATGGAGCGGCGCAGCACGCCGATGGCGCGGTCTTGGCCGATGATCTCTGCAAAGGGCATTAGGGTTTCGCCTGCTGTGCCGCAGAAAACGCCGCGCCCAGCTCCGGTACCTTGCCGGCCAGGGCGGTCAGCACCCGCTGCTCGGTGGCCGCGACGTCGCCCGAGCCGTCGATGATGAGGAAGCGCTCCGGCGCGGCTGCGGCGCGTCCCAGGTACCCCTGGCGCACCCGTTCGTGAAAGAGGATGCTTTCCAGTTCGAACCGTTCTTCGCGGGCACCGGTAGCGGCCTCGATGCGTGCCCTGGCACGGGAAAGCCCGGTTTCCACGGGGCAGTCGATGAGCAGGGTGAGCCTCGGTTCCAGCCCGCCGGTTGCCAGCTGGTTCAGCTGTTCGATGGTCGCCAGGGCCAGTTCCCTGCCGTACCCCTGGTAGGCCAGGGTAGCGTCGGTAAAGCGGTCGCACAAGACGACCTCGCCGCGCTCGAGCGCCGGAACGATCACCTCCTGAACGTGCTGGGCACGCGCCGCCGCGTAGAGCAGCAACTCGGCAAGAGGGGTGATGGCGCTGTTCTGGGCGTCCAGCAGGATGGCGCGCATCTGGTCGGCAATCGGGCAGCCACCCGGTTCACGGGTCGCCGTCACCCGGTGTCCCGCTCCCTGAAGGCGTTCCTTCAAGAGTCTCAGTTGGGTCGTCTTGCCGCACCCTTCCACGCCTTCAAATGTAATGAACATGCCGATGCCTTCGTTCTAACCTTTTTATAAAATCACTGAATTATAGGGGAGGGGGGGTAAATATGCAACATTTTAATGGGCCCCAGCCCGCGTCAGGACTGAGCTTGCCGGGGGTGTGCGGGAGGTGGCGGGGCGGTGCCCTGAGGGGGTGAGGAGGAGCGACAGACGCCGGGTAACCAGCGGGGTACCACTCCCACCCATGAGTTCGAGGCGGGCACCCCGAAACGGGGGAAGGCGTGCCTGTCGATTGGTAGTCATCAGTCGCGTGACAGCAAAAGCAGGCGCACTCTTGTGTAAGAGTGCGCCTGCCGTTAGCGGACCGATGACGGCGCGGTTCTCATTTGAGCACGCAGTCGATGATGGCGTTGATCCTGCGGTTTTTCTGGCGCCCTTCAGCGCTGTTGTCGTAGGCGATGCGCCGCGTCGGTCCATACCCCTTGGCGGAGAGCCGGTCACCCTCGATGCCAAACTTCGTCGTCAGGTAGTGCACGACGCTCTGAGCGCGCTGACGGGACAGTTGCATGTTGTGCTCGAGATCGCCCGTGCTGTCAGTGTGCCCCTCGATGACCGCGGTGGTCGTCGGGTACTTCCGCAGGTACTCGCCCACCTTGTCGATGCGCTCATAGTAGCGGGGCCTGATCTCGGCGCTGTCCGTGGCGAACTCCACGTTGAGGGCGATGCAGAGCCGGTCCGGCGGAGCAGCGACTTCCTGGACGTCGAAAGCGCAGTCGATGACGGCATCGATGCGGCGGTTCTTCTGGCGCCCGGTGTCATTGGAGTTGGCGGCGATGGGCCTGCTTTTTCCGTATCCTTTGGCAGAAAGCCGGGAGGGATCTATGCCGAAGTTGTCCTCCAGGTACTTGACGACATTTTTGGCGCGCTGCTGGGAAAGCTGCATGTTGACCTCGTCCGAGCCAACCTCGTCAGTGTACCCTTCGATGACTGCGGTGGTGGTCGGGTACTTCTTCATGAAATCTCCGACCTTGGCTATTTCATCGCGGTACTGCGGGCGGACTTCGGCGCTACCGATATCGAACTCCATGTTGAGCGACACGCAGTACTTGAATCGGTCGGGAGTCGGCTCCGTCGCGGGGACCGGTTCAAGCGGCGCCTCTGCGACTGCTGCGGCGGGTGGCGCAGGTTGCGCCGGGGGGGCCTGGGTTGCCTTGGCAGGCTGCGGGGGACACAGCGCGTTGGCCTTGGCCGTTGCCTCTTTGGCCAGGGCTATCCCTTCCTCGGTGTGGCAGGCACGGTAGACGTCGTAGGCCTTGTCTTTTGCAGCCTCGGCAGCCTTGAAATCGGCGGGGCAACTTTGATCCTTGCCGGCTTGGCGGGCCGCCGCAACCGCGCGGTCGGCCTCCTGCATCTCGGAATGAATGTAGTAACCGGGAACGTTGCCGTGCCCATTGTTGACTTCGTAGTGGGCGCAGCCGGAAAGGGCTCCGACAAGCGCCAGTGCGATCGGAAGATTGAGAACTCGATAGGTACTAAGCATGATGTTTCTCCTTTACACCCTGATCTTTGAACCCAGGCTGGAACACCAGCTTGAGGGGGTGTCACAGGGGCAGAGAGATGCCACTCCCGGGTCTGCACAAGGCCTTCAGAGTGCTCTCCCTGCAGATAATCAATTGACAATGATCATGTCACTCATAGTGGGCCAGCCACACTGGCAACGCTATGGCAATCTCTTGGTAAATCATAGCTTTGTGTGGCGGCAATACAACCCTCTTAGGGATTTATATTGGCCGGATACTGGTCCCTATTCAGGGCCCTGCGCCGAAGTCCTAAAAACTGCCCAGCCTCTGACAGTATTTGAATAATTCCCTTTGCATTTGCGGTTTCAGATTTCATATGCAGGTCTCCGCCGAGCGTACATGGGGCCTATACAGTCGCCTGTTCGGTAATTTATGCTGTTATTCCATTATGTTAGAGTATGCGTGGCTGAAGGCGGCAGGAGCTGCAGCACCAAGGTGTATTGGGAAAACATACTTTTATGGGGAAATCCTCCCCGCGGCTGTTACGTCTGCCGGACTGAAACGTGTGTTAAAACGGCATGTTGAGCGGTAGGTGCGAAAATGGGCACGGTTGATGCTAACTCAAGGTCAAGAGCACGAGAAAGCATCCAAATAGAGCGTCAGGGAGGGAAACCATGAAAGCGAAATCGAGCAAAGCAGCCGGTAAAATCGCAAGCTGGTTCATCGTGGCAGTTGTCGTAGCGGGCGCCCTCGCAATTTCAGGTGTTGCCGAGGTCTCCGAGGCGGGCGGTTCCGGCGCAAGACTTTTCATCCTCTTTATTGGTGCGGTGATCGTCCTGCAGGTCGTACCCGGGCTCATGTTGCTGGGCGCCATGTTCAAAGGCATCTACGGCATGGTTTTCAAGAAAAGTGCAAACGATGCAGCGGGGCAGGCTCACTAGGTTTTAGGCTCGCCAGAAAGAGAAGTGGTCGAGGTGGGTTATGGACGAGAAAACTATCATCATCGCTGACAGGGATTTGGACTACTGCGGAACTATCGCGGTGTTCTTCAGAAGGGCAGGGTACCGGGTCGAGGCTACCGCCTCCGCGGATCAAGTTCTGCGCAGCGTTCACGAACGCCGGGCACCGGTTCTCCTGCTGGGAAGCGCCTTCGGCAGTGAGGTCCCGTCGCCGGAACTGGTTCGGCTCCTTAAAAAGTGCAACCGGCAGTTGCAGATCATCATGGTCTGCGACGAGGTGAGCCTGGATCAGGAGCGTAAGGTGCGCCAGGAAGGGATCTTCTACCACGCGCTGAAGCCTGCTTCGGAGCGTGAAGCTGCCGAGCTGGGACAGGCGGTCGCCTGTGCCTTCGAGAAACAGGCCGCCGACGCCAGGCGCAACCGCGGCCACTGCCTGCTTCCCGCTGCGGTGCATCACGAGAAGGTTCGCCCGCAGCTGGTGCAACTGCTTCCCTGGATGGTCGGTCTGGTCGTCTTGATGCTGGCCACCAACTACCTCTCCTTCTCGTCGGTGAACACCGCCCAGGACGGCAACAATTTTGCTGTCTGGCTGTTCCTTGGTTTCTGCGCCGCCATCGTCATCGGGCAATTGCTGCCGATCTTCCGCATCAAGCTCGCCACCGGGCGCGCAGCACAGCGCCAGGGTGCTCCGGAGAAGGCGGGGCGCGGCGGCAACTAGTCTTTAAGGCGTAGCGAATCTCCCCTACCACTTCCCGGTATCCTCGCCAACCTCGGAGCCGTCCGGCAGTTTCGGTGGCCCCGAGGGGAGGGGGACGGGGTCCTCCCGCGCAGTTTCACCTCACCCTCGCAGTAGACCTCACCTGCTTTGTTTCAGGGACTTGCCTAGCTCGCCGTAATCTGCCCGGAGCATAATACCCGGCTGAGTTCCTCCCGCAGGGCTTGCATGCTGTACGGCTTTTTGATGGCGGCGCAGAAGCCGTAGGTGTGAAAATCCGACATGACCGGGTCGGTCGAGTAGCCGCTCGACACAATGAGCCGGGCGTTGGGGTCCAGCGCCAGGATCTGCTCGGCAGCCTCCCTCCCCCCCATGCCTCCCGGTATGGTCAGGTCCATGATTACCGCTGCAAAATGAGTCCCCGCCTCCAAAGCGGCCCGGTAGCGGGCAATGGCCTGGGCGCCGTCTTCGCAGGCGGTGACCTGGTAGCCCAGGTACTGCAGCATCTCCCGGGCCAGTTCGCGGATCATCTCCTCGTCGTCCATGATGAGCAGCGCTGCTCCCGGCAAGTCTTCTCCGACGTAGTTCGCCGCCACGGAGGCGGCCTCCTGGCAGGGGGCGCCGGCGGAGGGGAGACGGACCACGAAGGTGGCCCCATCTCCCGGGGTGGAGGTCACCCCGATGTGGCCTCCGTGCCTGGTTACGATGGAGTGCGCCGAGGCGAGGCCCAGGCCGGTCCCCGTGGCCTTGGTGGTGAAGTAGGGATCGAAGATCCTGATCAGGTCCCCCTCGGCGATGCCGCACCCCTGGTCCGCGAAGCTCACCCGGACGTAGCCGCCGGGGGGGAGCCCGTAGGGGTTCTCCGGCCCCAGGCGCTCGTTGTCCGCCTCGACGGTGAGTGTCCCGCCGCTTGCCATGGCCTGCCTGGCGTTGATGATCAGGTTGTTGCAGACCTGGCTGATCTGCCCCTCGTCCGCATAGAGATCGTCGAGCCGCTCCGCGATGCGTACCACCCCTTTTACGTTGGAACCTAAGAGGGCGAGCGAGACGGTCTCCCGCAGCAGCTGCTGCGCCGAACAGCGTTTTTTCATGGGGAGGCCGCCACGGGCGAAGGTGAGCAGCTGTCGCGAGAGTTCGGTGGCGCGCAGCGATGCCTTCTCGGCCTGGGACACCGGGCGCTGAGCCGGGTGCTCTTCCTCGATAAGGGCCTGGGCAAAGGAGAGGTTGCCGATGATGCCGGTCAGCAGGTTGTTGAAATCGTGGGCGATGCCGCCGGCCAGGAGGCCCAGTGATTCCAGCTTCTGGATCTTCAGGTACTCCTCTTCGTGCTGCTTACGGTCGGTGATGTCCCGGGCCAGCACGATGAAGCGTGACTGCTGCGCCGTCCGGTCGGCCTTGCGCGCAACTGAGAGCTCGAACCAGAGCTTGGCACCCTGCAGCAGCAGCTGGTACTGCTTCCCGAAGGAGGCCCCCTTGCGTTCTGCCTCCTGCAGGGCGGCCAGGCAAATCTGCGCCGCATCGTGGGGCAGTACCTCGGTCAGTTTCCGGTTCAGGAACGCCTCGGGCGGGGCGGCCAGCAGCTCCCGCTGCGGTGTGTGGAAGTCGTAGATGCAGCCGTCCAGCCCCACCTCGAACAGCATGTCGGGCAGGGCGTCCAGCGTGGCGGCCAGCCGGTTCCTGATGGCGAGCAGTTCCTCTTCCACCCGCAAACGCTCGGTGAGTTCGCTAAAGAGGTGCTCCTTGGTGGCCTCGAAAATCTTGCGGTCCCGTGCCTTGTCCTCCCAGGCCCGCACCAGGTCCATTTCCTGAACCGCCCGTAAGTCCTCACTGTCGCGCAGTTGCTGCAAAAGATCGAGCTGGGGTACCAGTTGCTGGGTGAGCGTCGCGCACTGCTCGGCAGTTACCTCGAGATGGAAGCGCAGGGTGCCGCACCGCTGCCAGGAGGGGTGACAGGCTGAGCTGACCGTGATGGCGGCGACTCCGGCGCCGAAAGGTGCCAAGGCCGCCTCTGCGCTCTCCCGGTCCGGTGCCCAGAGTGCGACCGGGAAGCGTCTGACGTCCCGAGAGCTCAGTCGTTCCAGGTACCGGAAGCCACTGGGGGGCTCAGGCACGAGTGACAGGAAACGGTTCTCCACGGTCAGCCTCCCAAAAGACAGATGACGAGGGATGCGTTGTGAAAGAAGGGGCCCGAATAGCTGGTGTTGGACTCCAGGAAAAAGGGACCGATCTCTCCAAAGGAGGGGAACCCGATGAGCGGCACCTCTGGACCGAGCACCTCCCGGATCAGCCGAACCTCTTCCTCGCCGGTGCTCTTGAGCTGCCATTTGCGCCCTGCACAACTGATCACCAGGGCGGCGCGCGGGGTGAACCCGGCGGTGGCCGTGATCTTAAGACAGGAGGAGGCCGCAGAGAGCAGCTGTTTACTGTCGGCCGTGCTGACCGTTACCGTCGCCCCTTCCGGAATGCTGCCGAACAGGGTGAGCGACTCGGTAAGGGTATTGAAGCGACACGAGGTCCGGCAGTAAAAGTGCCCCTCGGCATCGCCGGAATTGACGGCGAGGGCGATGATGCCGTAGTCCACGTCGGCCAGCGGCTTGCCGATCTGGTCCTTGATGAAGGCAAGCGGGGTCCTGCCGCTGATGCGCTGCACCATCTGTCCCTGGGACTGCTGCACCACCCCTGGGACCCCCAGCGGGGCGAATCCGCTCACGGTACAGGCGTGGAACGGGAGCGGGCCGCTGGCCAGCAGCAGGGCCACGCAGTCCTGCCGTACCTCGCCGTTCACCAGGATTAAGCTGTGCTCAAACTTGCGGTCGTCCCCCGCCAAGCCGCCTACAAACGGTATCCGGAGCAACTCCCTGAGGCCGTTAACCAGTTCGGTCCCGTCGGCCGTGACGCCGTCTGCCACCACGAAACACCAGGAAGGCTCGCCGGGCAACCGGGCCAGGGCCGCAGCGGCACAGCGGCGGGCGCTGCCCCGCGAGTCGGAGCCGACTTCGGGCTCGAGCGCCACGCTCCAGGAGAGCGCCGCATCGGACCAGATCCCGAGGGCGCAGACCCCGTGGTGCGCGACCAGGGACGTTTCGTAGATTCCGTCCCCGGTTGCCCCGAACACGATCAGGTCCCGGGTCCCCAGCGCGTCGTAGAGACCGGTGAAGAAGTCAGCGAAGTCGACGTCAGTTGCGATGGAGGAAAAGACCAGGAGGACTTCTGGAGGATCAGGAGTGAACGCCCCCCCGATCTCAAAGCCGGCCCGATAGGAATCAGGCAGGGTGCTACTGGACGAGCGAAACCGCATGACTGATCTCTCCTCTGAGGCAGGTGTACCGTACTTATAAAAGTTTGTGTTGGTGAATTAATTTAAAGTAATTATATGCGATTGTCAATGCAATGGGTGGCACTGACAGATGTCATCAGCGGCAATGCAAAAAAACACAGTTGGTGATGTTTCGGATACCGGTATTGGACACAGTGAACTTGGTTAAAGTGTTGCACAACAGGCACTGCTTCTTGGGAGGGGGCTTCTTGATAGAGCAAAGGGAAGTTCTTGAGAGTAGCGGCCTTCGGTTCAGCAATCCGGTCACGTGCCACGCCCTGGCCTTCCCAAGGTCTCGGCCTCTTACCGGTTCCTGCTGCCTCGCGCCGTTGGCGTTAAGGACCTGCAGCGCGTGCAGGTAAAAGCTCCAGGCCGCCTGCAGGCGCGGGAGCTTTTTCGTAGTTGCATCGACGACGTCCGAGGTGGCTGGTGGCGGTTGCCGGATTACCTCGCCGCAGCGTTGGGGCGATTGATCTCTTTGTCTCCCGCACCCAGGAGCAACAGGAGGGCCGGTATGGTCTGACCCGCGAGGACTGCCGCCAAGGCTACCAGGGCGGCTGCGGGGAGGATACCCCGCTCGGCCCACAGGGCGCCGCCGTTGACGGTAAGTGCCGTGGTGGCCAGGGCTGCCAGTGTCAGGATGGTGGTAAACGCGTTTTTCATGACTTCCTCCTTCGCAGCGCCATTGCAGTCGTTCATCCATGGATTAGCAGGATGCATGCCAGTGGTCGCGGGCCTTCCTGCTGGTGAAAAAGGGTAGCAATTCAGGCAGGTTGGCAGGACGATCCCGTTACTGTCCACGATGGGGAAACTCTTCAGTATGGTGCAGCAATACATGGGGACTGTCACTGTGGCCGGGCTCACTGTCTCGGCCGCCGCCAAATGCTTGAAGTAGCTCGGTTTCTGGACGTCAAGACAGTGTATAGGTCCGGCATACGACTGAATAAAACCGGTGCCTATTGCCATGCCGGGACGCTTTGGCTATAGTGTGGCAACTTTGAAAAGAGGATGATGCCGCCATGGAAAGCGACAACGAGAGACTGCAGCGGGTCGAGAGCGCACTCGGCTACAGCTTCGCGAACCAGGAACTCCTGGAAGAGGCCTTGACCCACCGGACCTACGTCAACGAGGCGGGGGGCGGCAGGGATAACCAGCGCCTGGAGTTCTTCGGCGACGCGGTGCTCGATTTCCTGCTCTCCGAGATGCTCCTGGTGCAGTTTCCCGGCAGCCGCGAGGGGGAACTCACCCGGATCCGGGCCTCGCTGGTGGAAGAGGTGAGCTTGGCCCGCCTGGCCGTCACCCTCGACTTGGGGGCGGCACTGCGCCTGGGGCGCGGCGAGGAGAAGGGCGGGGGACGCGAGAAACGCTCGCTCTTGGCCGATGCCTACGAGGCGCTTCTGGCCGCGGTGTACCTGGACGGCGGCATCGAGGCGGTGCGGCAGGTGGTGCGCCAGCAGTTCGGCGAGCTGCTACTGGGTGGCGACGGCCTTGCCGGACGCGATTTCAAGACGGCACTGCAGGAGCGCGCCCGCCTGGAGCGCGGCGTCCTGCCGCGCTACCAGCTGAAGCTGGTGAGTGGCCCCGACCACGACCGGCGCTTCACCGTCGAGCTCTTCCTGGGCGACCAGCTGATGGGCGAGGGTGAGGGACGCAGCAAAAAGGAAGCGGAACAGGCCGCAGCGAAGGTCGCCTGGCAACGTCTCGAGGGGACTCCTTGAGGCCGGTTGTCGTACCGTTCTTCATTTCCCACCTGGGCTGCCCGCACCGCTGTGTCTTCTGCGACCAGGAAAAGATCTCCGGCAGCCGCGCAGCTCTCCCCGACACCCAGGCCATCCAGGAAAAGATCGAGGCCTTTCGAGCCAGCGCACCCGGCCGCCAACTCGAGGTCGCCTTTTACGGTGGCAGCTTCACCGCGCTTGCACAGGAACAGCAAGTCCAACTCCTCGGTACGCTGCAGCCGTATCTCGCTGCCGGCACGGTTTCCTCGCTCCGGATTTCCACCAGGCCAGACGCTGTCGATCACGCTGCAGTATCCTTGTTAGAGCGCATGGGCGTTGGCACCGTGGAACTTGGAGTTCAGTCGATGAACGACGAGGTGCTCCAGCTGTCGGGGCGCGGGCATGCCTCCCAAGACAGCGAGCAGGCACTGGCGACCCTCAAGGGACGCGGTTTCCGGGTCGGCGTACAGCTCATGCCGGGTCTTCCCGGCGACACCCTGGAGAACTCGCTTACCTCCCTGAAGCGGGTGCTGCAGTTTGCACCCTCCTTCTTGAGAATCTACCCGACGTTGGTGGTCGAAGGGACCGAGCTTGCCGAACTCTATCGGCGGGGGAGTTACCGGCCGCTTCCCCTGGATGAGGCGGTGGCCTGGTGCAAGGAACTGCTTAAACTGGCGCGGCGGGCGGGTGTTCCGGTGGTTCGCCTCGGCCTGCAGCCCACGGAAGAACTGGAAACCCCCGGCACGATCCTCGCCGGCCCGTTTCACCCCGCCTTCGGTCAATTGGTCGAGTCAGAGCTCTGCTGCGACCTCATGGCCAGCTTGCTGGAAGAAACCGCGCCGGGGAGCGAGGTGAGTTTCCGATGCACTCCCGGACGGATCTCGGACCTGGTGGGACAAAGGCGACGCAACCTGGAGCGGCTGACCGAACTCTTCGCGGTTCGGATCCTCAAGGTGACCGAAGACGCAGCCCTGGACCGAGAGGTGATCGCCCTGGACGGGCCCAAGGGGGTGCGCCTCGGGAGCCTCGCCGATTGGGAGCCGGGTGGGGAGACCCCTGCGGCGCCGGCCTTCGTGAACGTCGGGCATTGCCATGTCGGGCGCGGCGTATAAAGAGGACTTTTCTTCGCCGTGCTTTTCCCGTATGGTGAGACCTAGCAAGCAAGTAGAAGATTTCAGGAGAATACCCATGTCAGAAGCAGCATTCCGCTCAGGTTTCGTAGCGATCGTCGGCCGCCCCAACGTCGGCAAGTCGACCATGTTGAACAAGATCCTGGGCGAGAAAATCGTCATCACCTCGGATAAACCGCAGACCACCAGGAACCGCATCCAGGGGATCCACAACGTCCCCGGCGGCCAGATCGTCTTCATCGACACCCCTGGCATCCACCGCGCCAAGTCCCGGCTCAACAAGTTCATGGTCGAGGAAGCGTTGTCGGCGGTACAGGGGGTCGACGTCATCCTCTACCTGGTGGACGGCGCGGCCGATCCGACCAAGGAAACCGGGATGATCAAGGAGGTCCTCGCGGGTGTCGACGCCCCGGTCATCCTGGTTTTGAACAAGATCGACCTGTTCCCCAAGTCGGACCTGTTGGAGCGCCTCCTGGCCTACGGCGACGTCTACCCCTTCAAGGAGATCATCCCCATCTCCGCGCAGACCGGCGACGGTGTCGAGCAGGTGGTGCAACTAGTGCACGGCCTGCTCCCGGAGGGGCCCTGCTACTTCCCCGACGACATCCTGACCGATCTCCCCGAGCGCTTCATCGTCGCCGAGATCATCCGCGAGAAGATCTTCCGGATGACCCGGGACGAGGTACCCTATTCGGTTGCCGTGGTGGTGGACAGCTTTAAGGAGCGGCCGGACGGCCTGGTGGCGATCCAGGCGACGGTGAACGTGGAGCGCGACTCGCAGAAGGGGATCATCATCGGTAAACGCGGAGACATGCTCAAACGCATCGGGATGCAGTCGCGCCAGGAGATCGAGCGGCTTTTGGACACCAAGGTGTTTCTGGAGCTCTTCGTGCGGGTAAGCGGCGAGTGGAGCGAGAACAGCCGGATGCTCAAGGAGTTCGGGTACAGCTCGTAACTCCCGCGAGGCGCGGTCTGCGGGTGCGGCTCGGTAGGTACGACACCCAAGGAACACATAAGAAAAAAGGCCCCCAGCCTTAGCGGCGGGGGCCTTTTTTTGTGCTTCGGCAGAGGTGGTGAGTCCCTCTCCCCTGGCGGGAGAGGGGCAGGTTGAGGGGCACGGTGCCACTGAGGTGGAGCTGGCAGCTTCACCCACCCCCCCGGCCTCCTCCCGTCAAGGGAGGGGGGACGTGTGTGCTCTTTGTGCCGAACTCCTTTTACCGCTTCAGGCGGCCGGGCGCGCGGCGCTGTCGGAGGGTAGTGCGGCAGGGGTTTCCCGGTGCTTCTGCCAGCGCCCCAGCGCCACCGACTCGAGGGCCGCGGCAAGGCCAAAGGTGAAGACGCTTGCTACCAGCGGCACGCCGTGGGCTCCGAAAAGGTCATAGACAAACACCTTCACGGCGCCGATCAGGGTCACCAGCACCGCCACGTTGCGCAGCTCCTTGTTGCGCTTGAGATAGGCGAAGCCCATCAGCAGGGCAGCCGAGCCGTTGATGATGATCGACTGGCTGCAGCCAAAGGTATTGGAAAATTCTGCTGCGGGCACCGCCATGGCGATCAGCTGGAAGATACCGGCCTTGGCCATGAAAAAGGCACTGGCGAGTGCGCAGAGCAGCAGGGAGACGGCGCTGAGATCCCCGGCATCGAAACGTTCAAAGACTGACGAGGAGGGCGGAGGCCACTGCCGGCACCACTGGTACTGGTATAGCGCGATGAGTGCGATCAACCCGGCCGGAACAGTGTTGACCACGTCGCCGGCGGCGTCTCCATGCAGCTGTAGGTAGATGGCCAGCGCCAGCGAGGCGTAGATCTGGATCAGGTACGCGCAGGCACGGATGCCACCGTTTTGCCACTCCCGGGACATGAAGGCCAGGGAGAAGGCGATCACCGAGAGGGCCGGCAGGGAAAGCGTGAATTTTCCGAAGGCGAAGGGGAGGGCAAGGGCCGCCAGGGCCGCTCCGGCCAGGGCGAAGGCGCTACTGCCGGGTGCCCCCTTCTCGCGCCTGCCGGCAAGCCAGACGCTGAGGCCCAGTAGACCGAGGGCCAGCACCGTGCCGACCTGCCCCAAGACCCGGGTGTTGCCGCCGGAGGAGTGCACCAGGTAGCCTGCCGCGGCGAAGAGCCAGACCGTGTTCAGGGTGGGGAGGGCGAGGTTGAAGCGGGAGACCCGCCCGGGGCCGGGAAGCAGGATCCCCGTCAAGGCGAGCAGCAGGAAGAGCAGGGCGAAGGCCGCCAGGGTCGGGAGGATCCAGCCCGCCGCGAGGTCAGCCGGCACGGTCTGGTGGTTCACCTGGAGCATGCCGAGGCGCACCGTCCAGAGCTGCAGCATGGCCAGGGTCACCGCCAGCACGATCCAGCGCAGCCAGGAGCAGCTTTTAAGCTGCGCCGCGAAGTAGCCCAGGATGTTGGCGGCAAAGAGGACCAGCGAGAGGTAGGGGAAGAAGGGGTGCGGGTAGTCGATGGCAGCTCCGGCCAGGCACATCCCGAGGGTGCCCAGCGAGATGGGAAGGAAGCGCTGGTAGCGGTAGCTTACCCAGGCCATCGCCCCGCCGGTGGCGATGAGCGTGAGGTAGGCGGGGACCAGGGGGAGCGAGGCGAAGCGGCTGTGGGTCTCCACCACGATGGTGCTCATGAGGATCGCCCCCGACGCCGCGAAGATCGGCGCAAGCGGGCTCTTCACGTGGTAGCGCCAGGCCCCGATGGCCATGAGCGCCGCCGCGTAACCCATGCCGAGCACCGAGCCCAGAAGCGTGTCGATCATCCGGTTGTCGGTGAGGGTACGCAAGACGAGCGCCAGCACCAGCAAAAAACAGAGGGTGGAGACCCGGGTCAGCAGGTGTGCCTTGCCGGCCCAGTCCAGGATCTCCTCCGAAACGTCCTCGTCCGCCTGGTCGGGGTAGCTGCGCCAGGCCGGTGCAGGCTCCGCTGCCGCAGCTGGCGTCGGCACACCCTGTCCTGAAGCTGATAGAAGCAGCTCAAGCTGTGCCACCCGCGCGCTCAGCGCGCTCAGCTCGCTGCCCAACTGTTCGATCCGCGCAGCCTGCTCAGGGTCCCTGGCCAAGACTCACCTCCAGTTCCGGAAGTACGCCCTCCGGATGGCGTGCGAGGCGGAAGAGGCAGTCTGCCTCTTCCGCTCGGTGATGGTCAACGGTGCGGTCGGAGTATTTCGGGAAGTGTTAGTGGGTGTCTTTGAAAACGGGCATCACCTTGTTGAGGAGGTAGAAGAGGCAAAACGGCACTATCGCGACAGTCAGGGCCCCCATGAGCCCCTCCTTGTAGGTCTCCATGCTGTCGGGCCAGACGGGGAGCACGTAGTGCATGAACCCGGAGAGGGAGGATGAGAAGGCCTGGCCGCCGATGACCACGTTCCAGCGCATCATGAAGACCCCGAGGAGCACGAGCGAAGTCCCTGCCAGGGCGCGCCGGATGGTGAGGCCGGGGGTGAGGAAGATGATGAAGGGGAGCAGGTTCCCCAGGCCGTACTGGATCACGAAGATGTTCACGAAGTCGCGCTCGTAGATGACGCTCCGCAAGATGTCCCAGGACTTCATCGCCGTGTAGCCCCGGAAGATCAGGTCCAAAAGCTCGAGGGTGATCGCCGCCACCAGGAACATCACCAGGTACTTGGTGGTCATGGTCACCACGTGCAGCTCGGCGCTTTTGAGCTCGTCCGGACTCGGGAGCTCCGGATGCTCGCGGTGCCGGCGCTGGGCCAGGAACTTCCTGATCTCCATGGTGATGATGTAGGTCAGGATGCACAGGGCGATCCCCGAAACGACCGCCGAACAGATGAAGATCACCGGCATAAGCGGCGTCATCCAGAGGGCGTTCGCCTTCACCGAGCCGAAGATGAAACCGGCGTAGCCGTGCAGGAAGCAGGCAACCGGGATCCCCGCCGCCGCGAGCTTTTTCACCGCCCGCTCGTCGGCCTCCAGCGCCTCGTGGCTTATGTCGGTGGTCCCCAGGGAGAGCACCGTGTAGAGCAGGTGCCACAGGTGCTCGGAGAGGTTACGGTCGTCGATCTCGCGCAGCTTGAGCGCGTTTTCCACGAAATGCTTGCGGTACACGAACCAAAGCTCCGAGGCGACGATCATCCCGTAGGTGGAGAAGACGATGCCGAAGGCCGCGATGGCGCTGGTGAAGTGCGGCGTCATCATCACCTCGATGCCGCGCTGCGGCTGCTGCAGGTGCAGCATCAAGGGGAGCATGGCGACCGGCAGGAGCGCGAAGGAGAACACCAGCGAGAAGCGGGCGATCCCTTTGAGCTGCGTGACGCCGAAGACGTGGTAGAGCGAGGAGAGCACGAAGGCTCCCGCCACCAGGCCGGTCATGAAGGGGTACATGACGATCTGGATGGTCCAGTAGATGTACTCGTTGGGGTAGGTGAAAAACTCCTTGAGGGTCCAGGCTTCTCCGTGCACCATGGCTATTTCACCTCCTTGGTGAGTCCCAGATAGAAGACCTGCGGCGTGGTGCCGTACTCCTCTTTGAGGACGTTTACCCGCTCGGTCATGATCACCTTGGTGACCGGGTCGTTGGGATCACGGATGTTGCCGATGCGGCGCGCTCCGAAGGGGCAGGCGTCCACGCAGGCGGTCTGCATCCCCTGGGAGATCCGGTGGTAGCAGAAGTTGCACTTCTCGGCCACGTGGTGCACCGGGTGGAAGAAGCGCACCCCGTAGGGGCACCCCATGACGCAGTAGCCGCAGCCGATGCACCAGCTGCGATCCACCAGCACCACGCCGTCCTTGGTCTGGTAGGTGGCACCCACCGGGCAGACCTGGACGCAGGGGGGGTTGTCGCACTGGTTGCACAGTTTGGGAACGAAGAACGCCTTGTTGATCTCCTCGTTCTTGATCTCTTCGAACGTCCCCTCGCCCACGTCGATCCGGGAGTCCTCGAAGCCGTCGCGCCCCCCCTTGGGGGAGTCGATGTGCGTCTTGCCGTCCTTGGTGATCACGTAGCGCTCGATCCAGGTGCGGGTCACGTTGGCGTCGTAGGGGACCTCGTTCTCGGTCTTGCAGGCCTTGACGCAGAAGCCGCAGCCGACGCACTTGTGGGTGTCCACCAGAAATACCCAGCGCAGCTTCTTGCCGTCGGTTTTCTCGGCCTCGAGCCGCGCGGGATTGAAGAGCTCCAGCGCCGAGAGGGGGATAGTGAGCCCCCCCGCTACCAGGAGTGATTTTTTGCAGAAGTCTCTACGCGATATCATGGCCCCTCCTCTCGCACGGGTTGCTCGTTTTTGAGACGGTGTTTTGAGATGGCGGTGTCGCGGCCGTCTTGGCAGGGGTATGCCCCTGCTTGCGCGGGTCGTGGGGCCAGTGGCAGGTGACGCAGTCGAGGCCGGGGTTGTGGGTCTTGGGATCGATGCCGCGAATCTTGCCCCGTCCGCTGGTGGGGTACTCCAGCCGGAAGTGGCAGCGGGCGCAGAGTTCGCGTGAACGGTCGATGTTGAGCGCCCTGGGGTCGTCGGGATGCCTGAGGCCGGGGCCGTGACAGTTCTCGCAGCTGATGCTGGCGTGGGGGGAGGTTTTTATTTCCTGGTACTTATCGGCGTGGCAGGTCTTGCAGTACTCCGAGGTCCGGTATTTAACCGTGACCTTTTGCCACTCCGCCTCGTTACTGGGGCGGTGCCAGCCGTACATGTAGCCGCGACTGCCGATGCCGAAGTCCGGCGGAACCAGGACCTTACGCACCACCAGCACCGTCGCGATGACCGCCAGTACCACGTAGAGCGGTCGCCAAACATGACTCTTCATAGTCAGCCTCCTCGCCTTCAGGCGTTTTTTCTGCTATCGGCAGGTCATGCCAGCTACTTTAATATAACGGCGGTTTAAAAATAGCACAATGGTCGTTTTTTACAACAGCAAACTGAAGGTATTGCACTAATTTTCCGGCAATTTCTGTTTTATCAGGTGGAAAGAAATTTTAACGTTCTTTCCTTTGACAAAAGTGTTTACAAATAGTAAATTACTGCGATTTTTTTAGCATCATACACACGTTTTGAAGGAGAAGACATGGCACTGAGAAAGTACGCTGGCTACGCCTGGAACATGATCAGCCTTGCGGGCATGGTCCTGGCAGTAACAGCAGCAGGTCTCATCATAGGCTTTCTGTCCTATGAGGGGATCACTGGAGTGGAGAAACCCTACCTCGGTCTGATGACCTACTTCCTGTTCCCCGGGATGCTCATCGTGGGTCTGTTGCTGGTCCCGCTGGGGGCGTATCTGGTGCGCCAGAGGAAGCGGAAAGAGGCAGAGCAGAACATTCCCCCGTTCCCCCGGGTCGACTTCAACGACCCGCACAAACGACACCTGTTCGTCTTTTTCGTGATTGCCAGCATCGGGTTCGTGCTGCTCGTCTCGGTCGCCTCGCTCAAAGGGTTCGAGTTCACCGAGTCCACGACCTTCTGCGGTGAGCTCTGCCACGTGGTCATGTCTCCGGAGCACACCGCCTGGGCCAACTCTCCGCACGCGAAAGTGAAGTGCGTCGAGTGCCACGTGGGCCCCGGTGCCGCCTGGTACGTCAAGGCGAAGATCTCCGGTATGCGCCAGCTCTACGCGGTCGCCTTCCACACCTACCCGGAGACCATCGAGACCCCGATCGACAACCTGCGCCCGGCGCGCGACACCTGCGAGCACTGCCACTGGCCCGAGAAGTTCTACGCCGGCCGCCAGAAGGTGTTCTACCACTACGCGCCCAACGAGCAGAACTCGCCGCGCGAGATCAACATGCTGATCAACATCGGCGGCACCCCGAAGAGTGCCCACTCCAAGGGCATCCACTGGCACATCGGCCAGAAGGTTACCTATATCTCCACCGACAAGAAGCGCATGAACATCCCCTACATCCGCGTCGAGGGGAAAGACGGCAAGATCACCGAGTTCATGGACACCGAGAAGCCGCTCACCAAGGCCGAGATCGACAAGGCCGTCAAGCGTGAAATGGACTGCACCGACTGCCACAACCGTCCGACCCACATCTACCGCGCCCCGGGCGTCGAGATGGACGAGAACTTCGTCTCCGGTCACATCGACCAGTCGCTCCCCTACATGAAGAAGGTGGCGGTCGAGGTGCTGACCAGACCGTACAAGACGACCGAGGAGGCCAAGGCCACCATCGCCAAGGAGATCCCGGCGTACTACCAGAAGAACTACCCGCAGGTGGCGCAGGCCAAGGCCAAGGAGATCGCCAAGGCGGTCACCGAGATCCAGGACATCTACGGCAGGAACTTCTTCCCGCAGATGAAGGTCTCCTGGAACACCTATCCGAACAACATCGGCCACTTCTACACCCCGGGTTGCTTCCGCTGCCACGACGGCAAGCACAAGAACGCCGAAGGGCGCATCATCTCCAAGGACTGCAACCTGTGCCACACCGTGTTGAGCCAGAAGCAGGAGAACATCCCCGAGGGGGTCAAGACCATGCCCAGAGACTTCGTGCACCCGGTTGACATCGGCGACGAGATCATGAAGACCAACTGCTCGGACTGCCACTCGGCCGGCGGCCAGGACGTCCCGGGCGGTGAGGCTCACAAGAAGTAGCAAAGATACAAGCTGAACCAGCAAAGCCCCCGGAGGATCTCTCCGGGGGCTTTTTTCGTGCTCTCGCCAAACGTGTGGTCGCGCTACCTGCTTCTTTTACCTGGTCACCCTCCCCCTGTCGGTATTTTCCCTAAAGTTCCGGTGCGCGCTGCCGATTTCAATGGGAAAACCTTGGATAGTCGGCTTTCATTGGAGCTCGTGCAGGTTGCCTGGCGCCGGGAAAGCTGACGGGAGTTCACCATGCCTCGACCCGTGCTGGAAAAAAGAAGATTCCCCCGCGTCGCGATGGACGCAGAGGGACTGCTGGTATATCGGGAGGAGCTCTACCGTGCCCGGCTGGAAAATATCTCCCTTGCCGGAGCCCTGGTTTCCCTGGAGGGATTCGAGCCCGCCATGTCCCCCGGAGAGCGCTGCTCGCTGGCCCTGTACCGTGACGGCAACAACACCTCGTTGCGTTTTTCGACGCGCCTGGTGCACCTGGGCTACGGAATGGCCTGCGTCCGCTTTGTACACCTGGACCAGGACACCAAGCTCAGGCTGCGCAGCCTGATCGCCCACCAGTTGCCCAGGGAGCGTTACCTGCCGCCGCGACGCTCGCATGTCGGCTAGCCTCTCCCGCCTACCGGCAGGTACGGCGCCCCTGGTACCGGGGGCGCCTTTTTTGTGCCGCAACAGTGGGCGCTGCAAGGTTGCTGCCACCGGGTGCTGGCTGGACTAAAACGAATAGGTCATGGAAGATACAGAAAGTTTCCGGTTATCTGAGGAGGCGCTTGTTTCTTTGTTCTAACGATGTTATACAAATGGTAGCCCACTAACAGGAGCCTGTAAGATGCTGCTGAAAGCCTCGGAAGTGGCTGCACTTCTCAAAATAGACGAAAACACCGTCCTTAAGTGGATCAAGAAGGAGAATCTCGCTGCCACCCTGGTGCGCGGGAGCTACCGGATCAACCGCATCGACCTGTTGGAGTGGGCCACCGAGCACGGCATCACCATGCCGCCCGAGCTCTTCGAGGCGGCCGAGCACGACCTGCACTATCCGACGCTGAGCGAAGCGCTCGAGGCCGGCGGCATCCACTGCGGGGTCCCCGGAGACGACAAGCTGAGCGTGTTGCGCAGCGTGGTGAACCTCCTGAAGCTGCCTCCCCAGATGGACCCGGATTTCCTGCTCCAGGTACTCCTGGCTCGGGAAGCGCTGGGAACCACGGCGATCGGCGGGGGGATTGCCATCCCGCACGTGCGTAACCCGATCCTCTTACAGAACCGTCCCGCCCCGACCATCACCCTCTGCTACCTTGCCAACCCGATCGATTTCGCGGCACTGGACGGCCAGCCGGTACACATCCTGTTCCTGCTCACCAGTCCCACCGTGAAGGTGCATCTGCACCTGCTCTCCCGGCTTGCCTACGCACTGCACGATCCGCAGTTCCACGAGACGGTACTGAACCAGTGCGACCCCGACGGGGTCCTGGAAGCGGCGCGACGCTTCGAACGCGGGATCCGGAGCTGACATGGCGACGGGCGGCCTGGCGATCAACTGCTTCGTGCTGTTTTGCCTTGCCGTCGCCTGCCAGGGAGCCTCTGGGCTGCCGCTGCTCTTCTCCCGTGGTTCCAACTCCGCACAGCGCCTGTCGGCGTTCCTGATGCTCGCCGGCTCCTGCGCCGGAAGCGCCGGGGCGCTCTGGGCCCTCACCGCGCCGGTCCCGCTCAGCTTCGCCCTTGTCTCCGGACTCCCCTTCGGCCCCGGCAGCCTCGGTATCGATGCACTCTCCGCCTGGTTTTTGCTCCCGGTCTTCCTGGTCACCGGGGCGAGCGCCCTGTTCGCGCTGGGCTACTGGCCCGCGGCACAGAACCCGGACAGCGCCCCCCGGGTCACCTTCTTCCTGGGGCTTCTGGCCGCCTCGCTCACCACGCTGTTGCTGGTGCGCCACCTGGTGCTCTTTTTGGTGGTCTGGGAAATCATGGCACTTGCCGCCTGGTTTGCCCTCTGCACCGAGGACGAGAAGCCGGAGGTGCGCGACGCCGGCATCCTGTACCTGGTCACAGCCCACCTGGGTGTCCTGGTCCTTTTCGCCATGGTCTCGCTGATCGCCTCGCTGACCGGCAGCTACCTCTTCCCGGCGCCGGGAACCCTGCCGGCGCAGGGTGGGCTGGCGATGGCCATCTTCATCTGCGCCCTGATCGGCTTCGGACTCAAGGCCGGGGTCATGCCGTTGCACGTCTGGCTCCCCTCGGCCCACGCCAACGCCCCGAGCCACATCTCGGCCGTCCTCTCTGGGGTGGTGCTCAAGATGGGCATCTACGGCATGGTGCGCATCTTCTCCTGCTTCGTGGCGCCGCCTCCCTGGTGGGGCTGCACCGTCCTCGTCCTCGGCGCCGTATCGGGCGTGGTCGGGGTTGCCTTCGCGATCGGGCAGCACGACTTGAAGCGGCTGCTCGCCTACCACAGCATCGAGAACATCGGGATCATCATGATCGGCCTGGGGTGCGCGCTCCTGGGGCAGAGCCTTTCGGCTCCGGTCCTGGTGACCCTGGGGCTTGCCGGCGCGCTTCTGCACGTGCTGAACCACGCGACCTTCAAGGCCCTGCTTTTCTTGGGGGCCGGCGCCGTGATCCAGGCTGCGGGTACCCGGGAGATCGAGGTCCTGGGCGGGGCAGGGCGGCGCCTCCCGCTGACCGGGCTGTTTTTCCTGACCGGAGCCCTCGCGATCTGCGGGCTTCCGCCGTTGAACGGCTTCGTGAGCGAGCTCATGATCTACCTCGCCGGCTTTGCCTCGCTCCAGAGCTCCCCCGGTCTTTTGGGCGCGCTCCCGGTGCTGGCCGTGCCGGTACTCGCCCTGATCGGCGGGCTGGCGGTCGCCTGTTTCGTCAAGGTGTACGGGGTGGTGTTCCTGGGGGAGCCGAGGAGTCCCGAGCACCTCTGCGCTGGCGAGCCTCCCGGCAGCATGCTGGCGTCCCAGGCGCTCTTGGCGCTGGTCTGCGTGCTGATCGGGGTGCTCCCCTTGTGCGTGGCCCGGCCGCTGGAAAATGTCCTTATCTCGTACCGCGGGGGAGGCGAGCCGCAGGCGCTCGTTTCGCTGCTCCCCTTTGTCCGGATCAGCCTCGTTGCCATGCTGCTCGTGGTGCTCTGCGCGGCGGTCGCCCTCTGGTTGCGCCGGCGCAGCGCCAGGATCCCCACCACCGTCTCGCGCACCTGGGGGTGCGGCTACCTGCAGCCCACGCCGCGCATGCAGTACAGCGCCAGTTCTTTCGGGTCGCTCCTGGTGGGATGGTTCAGCACTGTGCTGCGCCCCGAGGTGCACAAGGTCGAGCCGACCGGAAGTTTTCCGGGACCGGCGGCGTATCGCAGCCACCTCCCGGAGACCGCGCTGGAACGCGTCTTCCTGCCGCTTCTGGAGTACCTCTACGAGAAGAGCGCCCTGGTGCGCCACCTGCAGCACGGCAAGCTGAACCTGTACATCGTCTACACCTTCCTGACGCTGGTCGTGCTGTACGTGCTCACTACGCGCTGACCCGGGCCGGCGCGCTCGTGTAGGGAATTTCCTGCAGGCTTTGCTTATTTTCATTGGCTGCAGATTGTGTTATTACTAACAGTTCCCGTCCCGCAGGGCGGGAACTGCTCGAAAAGAAAGGCCACTTGATGTTTGACATGTTGCTGCACGACCCATCCCTCGCGGTACTGGGCGCGGTGTTCCTGGCCGCACTCTCCGGAGTCCCCGGTTTGCTCTTGCGGCCGGGGGAATCGGGACAGAAGCTGGCGAGCCTCTGCGCTGTCGCCGCCTCGGCCCTGGCTCTCCCGGCCCTGATCTCACTGCTCTTTGCCGGCACAACCTCCCGCTATCTCCTCAACTGGGGTCTCCCCTTCGGCCCTACCGAACTATCCTTCGACCCGCTCTCCCTGTTGTTCCTGATCCCGATCTTCCTGGTCTTCCCGCTCGGCTCCCTGTACGCCCTCGGTTACTGGCCCCACCTTAAACACCCCTCGACCGGTCCGGCACTCACCTTCTTCTACGGTCTTTTGAGCGCCTCGATGGCGCTGGTGGTGCTGGCGCACAGCGGACCGCTGCTGCTCATGGCCTGGGAGGTAATGGCCCTTTCGGGATTTTTCCTGCTGTTGCCCGAACACGAATCCGCCGAGGTGCGCGGCGCGGCCACCGTGTACCTGGTGGCGAGCCATGTCGGGGTGGCCGGTCTCTTCGTGCTCTTTTCCGAACTGAGGGTGACGACCGGAAGCTTCCTGTTTCCCGAGACCGGGTCGCTCGCCCTGACCGGCACCGCGGCCACCGTGGTCTTTCTTGCCGCCCTTATCGGCTTCGGCTCGAAGGCGGGTCTCATGCCGCTGCACATCTGGCTCCCCGCTGCACATGCCAACGCGCCGAGCCACGTCTCGGCACTGCTTTCCGGGGTGATGCTCAAGATGGGGATCTACGGCCTTTTGCGGGTGCTCTCCTTCTTCGGCGAGCGGCCGCTTTGGTGGGGAGCGCTCATCCTGGCGCTGGGGCTGGTCTCGGCGCTCCTCGGCATCGCCATTGCTGCGGTCCAGAAGGACCTGAAGCGGCTCTTGGCTTATTCGAGCATCGAGAACCTGGGTCTGGTCGCTGCGGGGATCGGCATGGCCCTGATCGGCCAGACCACGGGGAACCCGCGGCTTGCCTACCTGGGGCTTGCCGGCGCCCTGTTCCACCTGTTGAACCACAGCCTCTTCAAGCCGCTGCTCTTTTTCTGTGCCGGAAGCGTGCTGCACGCTACCGGAACCCGCGAACTGGACCTCATGGGGGGCTTGGGAAAGCGCCTGCCGGTAACCGCGCTCCTCTCCCTTTTGGGGGCTGTCGCCATCTGCGGTCTCCCCCCCTTCAACGGTTTTGCCAGCGAGTTCCTGCTCTACCTCGGTTTCCTCGGTGAGGCCCGCGCCCCGCAGCCCTACCTGGCCCTTGGCGTGCCGGCCCTCGCGCTCGTCGGCGGGATCGCTGCCGTCTCCTTTGTAAAGCTCTTCGGTATCACCTACCTCGGTGCGCCGCGTAGCGAAGCGGCGGCTCACGGGCATGAGGCTCCGGCTTTCATGCTGGTTCCCATGGCGGTCCTGGGAGGGCTCTGCCTGGTGGGCGGACTCTGTCCGGGCCTGTTCCTCGCCCTGGTACAGCCGGTCCTGTCCACGGTCGTGCCGCAGGCCGCGGGCTTTGCCGGGCTCCCTTTCAACCTCCTCTGGTTTGCCGGTGCCGGAAGCGCCGTGCTGGCCCTGGCGCTGGGGCTTTTCTGGCTGTTGCGTCGGCGTCAGGTCACCTCGGGAACGGCAAGCGGCCCGACCTGGGGGTGTGGCTACCTGGCGCCCACCTCACGCATGGAGTACACCGGAAGCTCGTTCGGCCTCCTGTTCGGGAGCTTCAGCTCAGGCCTGGTGCGTACCCGGGTTAACGCCCCGGCCCCTGTAGGTCTGCTGCCCGGTGCGGCGCGGGCCGGGTACCTTCCCGAGGAGACCCTGCTCGAGCGGATCATCCTCCCGGTGCTGGGGCTGGTGGGGATTGCCTTCCGGTACTTAAGAAGGGTGCAGCACGGCGAGGTGCACCTGTACATCATCTACATCTTTGTCACCTTGCTGGTGCTGATGCTCTGGGTGAGGTGAGGGAGGCAGGGGCTAGGGACTGAGGCTGAGGGGCCGAGGTCCGGCTCGCTTACAGCAGTAGTATCTGAATAGGACTTCGTTGACTTCGGAGAACGAGATGATCGACATCCTGGTACATATCGCGCTTGCGCTCGGCTTGCCCCCCTTGTTGCTCGGGGTGATCGGCAAGACCAAGGCCGCCTTCGCCGGAAGGGTAGGGGCCCCGTTCCTGCAGCCCTACTACGACCTGGCCCGGCTCTTCAGGAAGGGGGTGGTTTTAAGCGACACCACCAGCTGGATCTTCCGCGCGGGACCCGCGGTGACCCTGGCCGCCACGCTCTGCGCGGGACTCCTGATCCCGCTCGGCAGGCATGCCGCCCCGATCTCCTTCGACGGCGACCTGGTGCTCTTCGCCTACCTCTTCGCCCTGGGACGCTTCTTCACCACCATCGCCGCCCTGGATACCGGCTCGAGCTTCGAGGGGATGGGGGCCGCCCGCGAAGTGAGCTTCGCCTGCCTCGCCGAGCCGACCCTGTTCTTCGCCCTGATCACCCTGACCCGGCTTTCCGGCACCCTGTCGCTCACCCCGATGCTGAACCACCTGGACCTCTCGGTCTGGCTCGGCACCGGTGCGGCGCTCATCCTCATGCTGACCGGGCTCTTCGTCGTGCTGTTGGCCGAGAACAGCCGCATCCCCTTTGACGACCCGAACACCCACCTCGAGCTCACCATGATCCACGAGGTGATGGTCCTGGACCACTCCGGTCCCTATTTCGGCTGCATCCTCTACGGCGCCGCCTTAAAGCTCTTCCTCCTGGGGGCGCTCTTCGTGAACGTGGCGCTCCCCTTCAGCACCGGCTCGAGCCTCGCCGACTGGCTGGTCTTTGTGGTCGGGATGCTTGCCTTGAGCATCGCGGTGGGGGTGGTCGAGTCGGTAATGGCGCGCCTGAGGCTCATCAGGGTGCCGCAGCTTTTGGTGGCGGCGTTGATCCTGACCGCCTTTTCCCTGGTTCTGGTGGTGAGGTGACCCGATGACTGCCCTGGCCGATCAACTCCTGGTCCTCTGCCTCTTGCTCAATTTCGCCGTGCTCGGCACCAGCCGGCTCGCCTTCTCGGTGCGTGCCGTGGCGCTGCAGGGGGTGGTGCTCGGCGTACTCCCCGCGCTGGTGCACCCCTTCTCCTGGCACCTGGTGGCCATCGTCGCCGGCATCATCCTGGTGAAGGGGGCGGCGATCCCGATCCTCATCGTGCGCGCCATCCACAAGGCCGACATCCAGCGCGAGTTCGAGCCTTTCATCGGCTACATCCCGTCGCTGGTATTGGGGGCACTCTTCACCGCGCTCGCCTTCATCTTCGCGGCGCGGCTCCCCCTGGCCCCCGAGCACGAAGGGCTCCTCTTCGTCCCCGCCTCGCTGGCAACGCTCATGTGCGGCTTTTTGGTGCTCATGGGGCGGCGCAAGGCGATCAGCCAGGTGATCGGCTACCTGGTCATGGAAAACGGCATCTTCATCTTCGGGCTCTTGCTTGCGGAGGCGATGCCGGTCATGGTCGAGGCGGGGGCGCTCCTGGACCTGCTGGTTGGGGTCTTCGTCATGGGGATCGTCATCAACCACATAAGCCGCGAGTTCTCCTCACTGGACACCTCGCGCCTGAGTACGCTGCGGGAGGAATGAGATGTACCTGATCTGGATCTTCGTGCTCCTGCCGCTTGCGGGCGCCCTGGTCGCCTGGCTCATCCCGGACAACCGCCGGCGTCCCCTGGTGCTTCCGGTGATCGCCGTCCTGCACCTGGCCCTCACCGTGACGCTCCTGCTCCAGACGCCCCCCCCGTCGCCGGACCGCTGGATCTTCCTCGATCCGCTGGGAAAGTTGAGCCTCATCTGCAACAGCGTCCTCTTCTTCATCTGCGCGAACTACGCGGTGGGCTACCTGAAGCTCAGGCGCAAGCGCCCCAACCGGGTGCTCTGCGTCTCGCTTTTGGTCTGTCTCTCCGCGATGACCCTGGTGGCGGTCTCCCAGCACCTGGGCCTTTTGTGGATCGCCCTGGAGATGACCACCATCACCATGGCGCCGCTCATCTACTTCAACCGCAACGCCCGCTCCATCGAGGCGACCTGGAAGTACCTCCTCATCTGCTCGGTGGGGATCGCCATCGCGCTCCTGGGCCTCTTCTTCCTCGCCTACTCCACCATCGTGGCCAAGCAGGAGGTGACGCTCCTTTTAGGAACGCTCATCGACACCGCGGCGGACCTCCATGCCGGCTGGCGCCACGCCGCCTTCATCTTCCTGTTGGTTGGCTTCGGCTCCAAGATGGGGCTCGCGCCGCTCCATACCTGGAAGCCGGATGCCTATGGCGAGGCCCCGGGGCTGGTCGGGGCGCTCCTGGCCGGCGGGCTGGTGAACTGCGCCCTGCTGGCGCTCTTGCGGGTCTACCAGGTCGCCGTCGCCTCCACCGAGGCGGTGCTCTTCCAGGAGGTGCTGCTCGGCATGGGGCTGGTTTCCATGGCCTTCGCGGCAGTCTTCATGGCACGGCAGAGCGACTTCAAGAGGATGCTCGCCTACTCGAGCGTCGAGCACGTGGGGATCATCGCCGTGGCGTTGGGGCTTGGGAAGGGGGCGCTCTTCGGGGCGCTTTTGCACATGCTGAACAACGCCTTCACCAAGGGGGTGCTCTTTCTTTCCTGCGGCAACATCCACCGGGCCTACAACTCGAAGAGCACCCAGTTCGTGCGCGGCGCCCTGAGGCGCACCCCCTGGTCCGGCGCGCTCTTCCTGGCGGCCTTCCTGGCGATTACCGGATCGCCACCCTTTGGCCCCTTCGTGAGCGAGTTCACCATCGTAAGCTCCGCCTTCGTGCAGCAGAACTACTGGACCGGAGCGCTCTTCCTGCTCTTTCTGGCGATGATCTTCATCGGCATGGCCTCGACGGTGATCCCGGTGGTGTTGGGCAAGGTCCCCGATGACCTGGAGCGGACCCCCTACCGCGACACCGCCCCGACGGTCTGGCCGCCGCTGGTTCTCATGGCGCTGGTCCTCATGCTGGGGTTGTGGCTGCCGGAATCGCTGCAGGAGCTCTTGCACCAGGCGGCGGGCCTTCTGGAGGGTGGCAGATGAACAGGCTGACACGTTTGCAAAACGGCGCTGCGCTGGAAAGAAGCGAGATCCCGGTACTGCACGATGACCACTTCCTGGAGGAGATCCTCTCCTCCCTGGATCACGGCTGGCGCGTCGTCTCCTACTTCGCGCTCCCCGAGAGAGACGGGCTTGCCCTTTACTGCGTGCTCTCCCTGAAGGCCGAGGCCACGCTCGGCGTCCTGCACACCAGGCTGAGCGACGGCGCCTTCACCTCGCTCGTCCCCTACGCGCCGCAGTTGCACCTTTACGAGCGCGAGATGGCCGAGCAGTACGGCGTCCTCTTCGAGGGGCATCCCTGGATGAAACCGGTCCGTTTCGCGCCGCCCCTGGCGACACTCCCGGGTTTCTGTCCCACGGGGCCGGGGAAGATCGGGATCATGGACTTCTATCGGGTCGAGGGGAGCGAGGTACACGAGGTGGCGGTAGGACCCGTGCATGCCGGCATCATCGAACCGGGGCACTTCCGCTTCCAGTGCCTGGGCGAGGAGGTCATGCACCTGGAGATCTCCCTGGGCTACCAGCACCGTGGCGTCGAGAAACTGGTGCTGGGCGGCCCCTACCCGGTCACCTTACGCCAGATGGAGACCGTGGCGGGGGACACGACGGTCGGGCACGGGCTCGCCTACGCGATGTGCCTGGAGGCGCTCGCCGGCACCCGCGTCCCGGCGCGCGCCCACGACCTGCGCGGCATCGGCGCCGAGCTGGAGCGCCTGGCGAACCACACCGGAGACCTGGGAGCCATCGCCGGCGACGTTGGCTATCTCCCCACCGCCTCCTACTGCGGGCGCATCCGCGGCGATTTCCTCAACCTCACCGCAGAGATCTGCGGCAGCCGCTTCGGGCGTGGGCTGGTGACGCCGGGGGGCGTCAACTTCGACCTCGACGCGGTTCTCGTCGAGAAGCTGCGCCGCCGGCTTATGGTGGCGCGTGACGAGCTCAGTAACGCCGTGGATCTCCTTTGGGAAACCCCGTCGGTGCTGGCGCGCCTGGAGGGGACCGGGGTGGTCTCCAAGGAGACCGCGCGGGAACTGGGACTGGTGGGGCCTGCGGCAAGGGCGAGCGGACTGAACCGGGACATCCGCCGCGATCACCCCTACGGGATCTACAGCATGACCCAGATCCCGGTGGTCACGGCACGCGCGGGCGACGTCTATGCGCGCACCCTGGTGCGCTGGCTGGAGATCCAGAGGTCCATCGATTTCGTCGAGGAGCAGCTGCGCCAGCTGCCGGGCGGTGGTCTTGCCAACCCGGTGGGGAATCTCGGGGCAGACCGGTTGGCGGTGGCACTTACCGAGGGGTGGCGCGGCGAGATCTGCCACGTGGCTTTGACCGACGGGCGCGGGCGTTTCGAGCGCTACAAGATCTGCGACCCGTCGTTCCACAACTGGCCGGGGCTTGCCATGGCGCTGCGCGGCGGGCAGATCTCCGACTTCCCGCTCAACAACAAGAGCTTCAACCTGTCGTACTGCGGGTTCGATCTGTAAAATGTGCTTTCGCCATTGGTGAAAGCAAAGCATCAACCACAGAGGCACACAGAGGAACACAAGGAAAAAACAAGATCGGTTTTTTTGCCTTTTCCTCTGTGCCCCTCGATGTCCTTTGTGGTGAACGGTGTTGTGTAAGGAGTAGTCATGATCAAGGCCATTCTCGCCCGCATGAAGCAGGGGCATCGCACCATGCGTTATCCGCAGGAACCGATGGCGATTCCCGAGCGCTTCCGCGGCTTTCCCCAACTGGAACACTCCGCTTGCGCCGCCGATTGCCAGCTCTGTCGGGAGGTCTGCCCCACCGGGGCCATCAGCTGCACGCCGCAACTATCGGTGGACCTCGGCAAGTGCCTCTTTTGCACCGAGTGCCAGAAGGCCTGCCCGAGCGGCGGTATCTCCTACGGCACCGACTACCGGCTGGCTGCCAATCGGCGCGAGGATCTGGTGGCGAGGGAAGGGGAGGAGTATCGCCTGGCCCAAGCCCTCGAAGCGAAGATGCTGAAGCTGTTCGGGCGCTCGCTCAAGTTCCGCTCGGTGGTCGCCGGGGGGTGCAACGGCTGCGAGGCCGACACCAACGTGCTTTCCACCATCGGCTGGGACATCGGGCGCTTCGGGATCCAGTTCGTGGCCAGCCCGCGCCATGCCGACGGCCTCTGGGTCACCGGCCCGGTTACCGAAAACATGCGCGAGGCGCTCCTGCTCACCTACGAGGCGATCCCCGCACCCAAGATCGTGGTCGCCTGCGGCGCCTGCGCCATCAACGGCGGCCCCTTCATCGGCTCCCCCGACGCCCACGACGGCGTGCAGGGGATGCTTCCGGTGGATCTCTACATCCCCGGCTGCCCCCCGCACCCCGCCACGATCCTGGACGGCCTGCTGAGGCTTATGGACAGGCTGCCGGGGGAGGCAGGGGGGAGAGGCTAGAGGCTGGGGACTGGGGACTGGGACTGGGACTGGGACTGGGACTGGGACTGGGAGCCCAGTGCTCCCCTCTCCCTTTGGGAGAGGGGGGGGAGGGGGCCGGCAGCTCCGGAGACCTCCGCCATTCGCAACGTCTTAACTCCGTGGCAACCCCCTCACCTGGCCTTCGGCCGCCCTCTCCCGGGGGGCGAGGGCTCTTCGGTGGACCTCCTGGCTTCCCGAAGCTGGACCAACCTCCCAGTTCGATCCTGATCAGCATGCTGAGCGTGCCAGTGTTGCGGCGCCTTACCCCGGCAGAACTGCATAAGGAGCATTTGTGCACGAATTACTTCCCTTGGTAGGCATAGCCGGTTCCATCGCCGTGGGCGCCATGAGCCCCGGACCGAGCTTTCTCATGGTTGCCCGTACCGCGGTCGCTTCCTCGCGCTCGGCGGGGCTTGCCGCTGCGCTCGGCATGGGGCTGGGCGGCGTCTCCTTCGCCATCGCCGCGCTGGCCGGACTGCAGGCGGTCTTCGCCGCGGTCCCGAGCCTCTTTCTCGCCCTCAAGATCCTGGGCGGCCTCTACCTCATCTACCTCGGCTACCGCATCTGGCGAGGCGCTCAGGTACCCCTCTCGGTGACGGATCCTGCAGGGACCACCGAGAGCGATGCCCGCCGCTCCTTCCTGCTCGCCGCCGGAACCCAGCTCAGCAACCCCAAGGCCGCCATCATCTACGCCAGCGTCTTTGCCGCCTTCCTGCCGCCGAACTTCACGGTATCGCTTGCGATCAGCACGGTCCTCGTCATCTTTCTTATCGAGGCGGGCTGGTACACCCTGGTCGCACTGGTGCTTTCCTCCAGCCAGCCGCGCGCCGCCTACCTGCGTTTCAAGGCCTGGATCGACCGCTCGGCCGGTGCCGTCATGTCCCTGCTCGGCGTGAAACTGATCCTCTCCGCCCGCACATGACTTCCCCCGTCGCCAACACGCCAGACGCCGAGGCGCCCCCAACCGGCCAGAGCCTTGACGTGGTCGGCATCGGGGTGAGTACCCTCGACCTCCTCATGCTGGTCGACGAACTCCCCGGTGACGAAATGGTGCAGCGCGCAGAAACCTCGCTCTTGCAGGGAGGCGGCCCGGTGGCGACGGCGCTGGTCACCCTGGTAAGGCTGGGCTGCCGTGCGGCACTGCTCGACAAGCTGGGGGACGACTGGCGCGGCAGGCTGATCCTCGAGGAGTTAGCAAGGGAAGGGGTGGCGACGGACCAGCTGCGCGTGGTGCCGGGAAGTACCTCCTCCATCGCTTCCATCCTGGCGCGCCGCCGCGACGGGGCCCGCACCATCGTCTACTCCCCCGGCGACGCCGGCGAACTCTCTCCCAACGAGATCGATTTCCCGGTCATCGCCGCGGCCAAGATCCTCCACCTGAACGGCAGGCACCTCGAGGCGAGCCTGGCTGCTGCGCGCTTCGCCCGGGAGCAGGGCGTCCTGGTCTCCTTCGACGGCGGAGCGCACCGCTATCGCGAGGAACTCAGGGAACTGGTGGGACTGAGCGATCTCTGCGTGGTGGCCCGCGAGTTTGCCTGCTCCTTTGCCGGAACCGGGGACCAGACGGAAGCTGCCGCACGGCTTCGGGAGCAGGGCGCGCAAACCGTGGTTATCACCGCCGGCAAGGAAGGGAGCTGGGGCTGGGACGCCGCCGGAACCTCCCTTCACCAACCTGCCTTTACTTCGGTGCATGCCATCGACAGCACCGGGGCCGGCGACGCCTTCCACGGCGGCTTCCTGTTCGGCATACTTCGCGGCTTTGACTTCAAAAGATCTCTTGAGTGCGCCAGCACCGTTGCCGCGCTGAACACGCGCGCGCTGGGCGGTCGCACGGCGCTGCCCCGGTACCCTGAACTTCGCGACTTCCTCCTCAATTCCTGATTTTCTCCGCCAAACCCGCTTCACATCGCCAGGACTCACCGTTCCTTACCCCCTCCACGTTTTCCAGCCGACCTGCACCCTCCCCGCTGGTGAGAGTGGGGTGACCAGCTCATAAATCAAAAATAATCTTTCCGTGCCAGGCAACCGGTAACCACGATGAATGTCTCAGGAGATGACGATTTGCTTTGTAATGTACTAATTATGAAAGAATGTTCTAATAGTGTATACAAAATACTGATATAGTGTATACGTGAACTGTATGTGGCGACGGACTTTGCTGTTAACGATTATAAAGCATTAGTTGTTGACTTTTATGTATTCATAAGCTAACTAGCATCTCCGCCTGTGTTTACACAATGTTGTGTTATCCGGGGAATACCCCATATTCTTTGACAGGAGGAAATAGAGATGCAGAAAATCGGTAAAGTATTTGCGTTAGTGGCGGTTCTTATCATGGCGGTAGCATCTTTGGCGAGTGCCGAGGATTACAAGTTCGGTGTGCGCGTCAGAGGCACGTTTGTACTCCCCGCTGAGTCCTTTGACAGCAGGCTCAACGCCCTCGACCTGAAGGTGAGCGAGGACATAGTTCCGGCGATCGACTTCGAATACTTCTTCACCAAGAACATCTCGACCGAGTTGATGGCCGCGGTGACCCGGCACGACATCAAGGCCTCCGGTCAGTTCGTCGGCTCCACCTGGCTGCTCCCGCCGACCCTCACCGTGAAGTACCACCCGCTGGCGGGCAAACTGGTCAGCCCCTACGCCGGCGTTGGTGTCAATGCCACCTTCCCGTTCAAGTCCAATTTCAACGGTGTCGGCGACTTCAGCATCGACAACACGATAGGGTGGGTCGCCCAGGCAGGCGCCGACATCAAGATCAAGGACAACCTCTACTTCAACGTCGACTACAAGTACGTCAACATCGACACCAAGATCAGGGTGGCCGGCACGAAGTACAAGCTCGATGTGAACCCGAACCTGGTGTCCGTGGGCGTTGGCTACCGCTTCTAGGCCAGTCAAGTCCCACTCCAAGGCCCGGCACTCCGAGCTGATCAAACAAAAAGGCCCACTGTCGATTATGGCAGTGGGCCTTTTTATCACCCTGACAACAGTGCTGGTGAGAACGGCAGGCGACCTTCGCAGCCTCCCCTGAACGCCGTTTAGAAGCTTTCGAACGCCTCATCGTTCTGGTTCAGGTGCAGCTCAGCCCCCTTGTGGGCAGCGCGGGTCAGCCGGGGCGCCTTTTTCTGGACCTGCCGCTCGGGCTTGGCGGGCTGCCGTGCCGGCTTGTTCGCGCCGCGCTCCACCCCCAGGTCAAAGAAAGAGATCACATCCTGCAACTGCTCGGACTGCGAAGCGAGTTCCTCGGCGGTTGAGGACATCTCCTCGGCCGCCGCCGCGTTTTGCTGGATTACCATGTCGAGCTGCTGGATCGCCTTGTTGATCTGCTCTGCGCCGGTGTCCTGCTCGCGGGATGCTGCGGAGATCTCCTGGACCAGTTCGGCGGTGCGCTGGATGTCCGGAAGCATCCGGGTCAGCATGGCGCCCGCCATCTCGGCGACTTCCACGCTCGAGCAGGAGAGCTGCGAGATCTCGGCCGCGGCCCGCTGGGAGCGCTCGGCGAGCTTGCGCACCTCGCTTGCCACCACCGCGAACCCCTTGCCGTGTTCGCCGGCGCGCGCCGCCTCGATGGCCGCGTTGAGCGCCAGGAGGTTGGTCTGCCGGGCGATCTCCTCGATGATCGAGATCTTGCCCGCGATCTCTTTCATCGCGTTCACCGTCTGCAGCACTGCCTTGCCGCTCTCCTGGGCGTCCTGCGCCGACTTCACGGCGATCTTCTCGGTCTGCAGCGCATTGTCAGCGTTCTGCCTGATGTTTGCCGACATCTCCTCCATGGCGGCACTGGCCTCCTCGGCGGCGGCCGCCTGCTCGCTGGCCCCCTGGGAGAGCTCTTCGGAGCTCGCCGACATCTGGGAGGACCCGTTGGCGACGTTGTCGGACGAACTCTTCACGTCGTTCACCACTTCGCAGAGTTTGGCGACCATGCTGGAGAGCGAGCGCATCAACTCGTCATGCTGCGAGCGCTCGGTTAGCTGCACGGTCAGGTTGCCGCGCGCCACTTCCTGGGCGGCACTGGTGATGTTCCGGGTGGCCTGGATCAGCGTGTTCAGGTTGTTCTTGATGGCGTTGAAGTCGCCCCGGTACTCGTCCTTGATCTCTTCCGGCATGTCCCCCTTGGAGATACGCTCCACGTAGTCGGCTGCGACGTTCAAGGGCCCGATCACCGCATCGAGGGTGCCGTTCACCCCTTCGATGATCTTGCGGAAATCGCCCTGGTGCCGGGTCGCGTCGGCCCGGGTAGCCAGCTCGCCTCGTGCCGCGGCGCCGGCCAGGTGGTTCGCGTCGGCGATCAGTGCGTTCACGTTGTCGATGCAGTTGTTCAGGTTCTGTTTGATCTCGTTGAAGTCGCCGCGGTACTCGTCGGTGATCTTCTGCGGGACGTCTCCCTTGGCGATGCGGTCGACGTATTCGGCCGCCACGTTCAAGGGGCCGATCACCGCGTCGAGGGTGCCGTTCACCCCTTCCACGATGCTGCGGTAGGCCCCCTTGTGGCGGCTGGCGTCGGCACGGGTCGCGAGTTCCCCTTCCATGGCGGCGTGGGATAGGCTGGTAGCGTCGGCTGCCAGGGCCTGAATGCTCTGCACCATGCTTGCCATGGACGCGAGTAACTGCCCGGTCTCGTCCCGGTAGGTCTCCCCTATCTGCACCTCCAGGTCGCCCTGGGCCAGACGGTCCGCCACTTCGACCCCTTTCCTGAGCGACCGGTTGATGACCCGCGCCACCAAAAGCGACAGGAGTGCGCCCATCAGCACTGCCGCTACGATTACTGCCACGATGGTGCTGCGCGAGGCCGTGAAGGTGGCCTGTGAGCTCCGGAAGGAGCCGTCGGCGAGCTTGTCGTTCAGCGCCACCTCCTTCTCCAGGGCGGCCGAGGCTGCCAGGTAGAACTTGTAGGAGTCGCCGCGCAACGCGGTGAGCGCCTTTTTCTTGTCGGCGCGCGAGAGCTGTACCAGCTTCTCATGCTCGGTCAGAAACGAGGCGAAGTTGGCGTTGAACTCGTTGAAGAGCGCCTTCTCCTCCCCATTGCCGATCCGCTTCTCGTGCTCCGCGGTGAGCTTCTTGATGTCCTCGATGGTCTTCACCATGCGCTTTTCATACTTTTCCATGTCCTGATCGGTGTCGGAGAGCAGGTGCTGGAACTCGGCGCGTCGGAAGTCGCCTACCAGGGTCTGGATCCGGCCGATGGAGCGCACGCTGGGGAGGCGCTGCTGGGCCATTTCCAGGGTCGAGCCGTTCACCTTGGAGAGCTGGTTCAGGGAGATCACCCCCTGGACGATGGAAAGCACCAAGACGCCCGCGACGACCAGGACGATTTTACCGCCGATTTTCAGGTTGTTGAACCACGTCATGACCTACTCCTTTTCATTGAATCGAATAGCTTCCCCGCCCCCCCGCGCACCGCACCTCGAGGAAGGAACGTGCCTCCTGCCACGGAATACGGAATCGGTGAATGGGGAATTTGGTTGTAGGAGTATATCGGTGCTGAAGGGGAACACTTGAGGGGTAAGTTGCCGAGCTACCATTATTTTTGCCTTAGCAGGGTGCTGGCAAAAAAGGGGGCGGTTTTTGCGGGCGCCGTTCGTGCTGGCGGAGAGGAATTTCCGGGAGATACCGGATTGTTCGGGTAAGGGCAGGAAAGGGCAGGAAAGGGCAGGGGGCCAAGAGCCAAAGAGTGGTCCCCTGAAACGGTAGGGTCCCGGGCCGTCCCTGGTAGGCCCGGACCCCCACGCAGCTAGATGCTCAGTCCGAGGAGCGGCCAGACGAAGAGCACCGAGGCCATGAACAAAAGCCAGGATACCGCCATGACCGTGACACCCGAGACGATGATGTCCCGGCTCTTCAAATAGCCCGAGGCATAGGCGATGGCGGTCGCCGGCGTCCCCATCGGGAGGCAGTAGGCAAGGCCCGCGGGGAGGGCGATGGAGAGGGTCATCACCTTGGGATCGAGCCCGGTGGTCTGGCAAAGCCCCATGCCGACCGGCATGAGGATCGCCACCACGGCGGCGTGGCTGATGCACTCGGTGAGCACGATGGCCACTAACGAGATGACCGCGATGATCGCCAGCGGGGAGTGGTGCAGCGTCCCCAGCCCTTTCTTGACCACCCATACCGCCGCGCCGGTCTTCTCCAGTGCCGAGGCGAGCGCGATGGTCCCGCCGTACATGAGGATCACCCCCCAGTTGACGTACTCCTCGATCTTCTGCCAGGAGACCACCTTGAAGGTGAAGAGTGCCCCGGCGCCCAGGATGGCGATGGCGGCAAGTCCCGCCTTCTCGCCGAAGGCGATCCAGCTGACGATGGTCGCCACCATGACCAGGGCGGTCAGCATCTCGTCGTAGCTCATCTTGCCGGTTTCCAGGCGCTTGCGGTTCAGGAACTTGAGCCCCACCTCGACGCTCTCCAGGTCCGCCGGGAAAAACCTGACCAGCAGCAAAAACGCGATCACCAGCAGCGGCAGGACGATCATGCACGAGGCGGTGGTCCACTCGATGAAGGAAAAGTGCTGCCCGGTCGACTCTTTCAGGAGCCCGGCGGCCAAAGGTGCACGCGCTCCCCCCAGGAAGGTGGCGATGCCGCCGATGATGCAGCCCCAGGCAAGCGACATGAAGAGGAGCTTGCCGAAGTTGCTCTTCCCCTTTTCCAGGCCGAGCGCGGTGCTGATCTCGGCGACTACCGGAAAGAGCATGGCTGCCACGGCGTGCTCGCTCATGATGAAGGAGAGAAACGCGGATAACAGGAAGACGGTGAGGGCGAGCCGGGTCGGGGTCCTGCCGAATTTGGCCAGCATGGCACGGGCCAGGCGCGCCGAGATCCCGGTGCCGGTCAAGGCCGCCGCCAGGATGAAGGCCCCCAGGATGAAGAAGACCGCCTCGTTGCCGAACATCGAGTAGGTCTTCTTGGCGTCCATGATCCCCAGAAGCGGCAGGAACACCATGGAAAGCAGCGCGGTGACCGCGATCGGGAGCATCCCGGAAATCCAGAAGAAGATGGTGGCACCGAAGAGGACCAGCGAGCGGTACCCGCTGACCGAGAGATCGGCCGGCGGCTCCAGGCGCAGCAAGAACGCGGTCACCAGCACCACGGCGGCCATTACCTGGTAGCGGGCGGTCTTGTCCAGGAGGATGAGCCACATCGGGCGGTTGTCGATCTTGAGCGGTTTTTCGAGGAGCTGGTTCTTGTCCATGCGGGGCCTTTGCGGTTGAGGAGGTTAGAGGCCGGAGGAGGCGAAGGATTCCTCGACTTCCTTCACCCGCAGTACCCGGCGCAGGTCCGAGGTGGCCAGCAGGCGCCGTCCTTCGATGAGGTCGATGAAGCCACGCAGGCCGGTGCGCGCAGAGGCGGGCGCGAGCGGCGAGGTGAGGTAGATCAGTGGCAAGAGCGGCTTCAAGAGCGCCTTGCTGCGACGCCAGGCCACAGTGAGGTAGTGGAAGAGCTCGCTGCTCTCCTCGGGGGTGATTGCGGCGCTCCGATCGAGGGTCAGCAGCGGGATCACCTCCCGCTCCAGCAGGAGGTCGATCTTTTTGCGGGTCAGCGTGGTGGGCTCGGCGCCGGCCACCAGGGTCGAGGCAACTGCCCAGCGCGGGAAAATGGCGCGGGCCTGCTCCAGGGCGCTCAGTCGCGCGTCCACCTGTTCTAGCGCTCCGGGGCCCAGGGGGAGGTCCAGGATGTCCACCCCGGCCACGTACGCCCGCTCGAGAACCGCTGCGGTAGCCGGGTAATCCAGGCGTCCCAGGAGGTGGGCGTTGAAGTTCTTCTTGATCAGGCGGGCCAGGTTAGCACCGCTGCCGAAATCGTCCGGTTCCCCGAAAGAGAGGTGGAACAGCGAGGCGTTCTCCTGGTAGTGGCTCTCGAAGAGGGTCTCCAGGGTCTCGCGCTCGGGGAGGTTGCCGCCGACGAAGAAGACGTTCGCCTCGCGTCGCAATTCGTCCGCCGCCGCGCCGCGTTGCTCCCGGGAGAGGAGTTCCTTCACTTTGTGCTGGTCGATCTTCATCTGGCTCCTGCTCCCTGGTCCTTCGGCGTGTGGCACCGCTCCGGTGCCACGTGTGTACCTTATCCCGGTTTGAGTTTTTATAAGATATAGATTCGCACAAAATCAGTCAAGAAAAAATTCTCTTTTGTCTATCGCTATAGTGGGGTTTTGGCCGGACGGGTTGGCGAGGGCACCAAGGTGGGCCTCCCCGACCTGGAAATGTTCGGTTTTAGCCTGGGGTTTGCATGTTGGTCGGCTTGTTGTACAACTTGCCGGGGTGGCTCTTGAAACTGCCTCGCAGCTCCAATCGTATCGGTTCTGCCGGGGTATCACTGAAGGAGGCATGGCCATGGATCTGGAAATCGCCATCGGCAATACCCACGACACGGAGACCCGCGGCACCGGCTGGTTCCTCGGGTTCAGCGACTGGTGCCGCGAGAATTCCGAACTCCTCTTCGTGCCGCGCGGGCAGAGCCTGACCGGGCTCTGCCTCAAGTGGTACGACCACCCCTCGGGGGAGCTGAGCGGACCCAAGCCGGAGAGCGTCGGGCGCACCCTGTCGATCCTGGTTTCCCACGGGATCTTCGAGGTGGAGTTCTGCGGCTCGCCCGCATTCCCGCCCGACCAGGTGCGCCGCGTGCTCCTTGCCCGGCAGGGAGACTTCGTCGTCTGGGGTGCCGGAATCCAGCATCGCTGGTGCTGCCTGGAGGCGGCGAGCATCCTCACGCTGCGCTGGGAGCCACAAGGACGGGAAGGGGAGGGGGGATGCTGATCGTCGTCTTCGGGGTGTCCGGGGGCGGGGCAGCGCTCATCGGGACCCTGCCTCCCCGTCACTTCCCCGGCAGTAAAAAGCCGGCGCCCCTTGGGGACTGCCGGCTTTTCCACGTTAATGACCCTCTTTGGGGAGCGAGAACCAGAAGGTGGCTCCCCCCTCCAGCGACCCCTCGGCCCAGACCCGGCCGCCGTGGCGCAGGATGATGCGCTGCACGTTGGCCAGCCCCACCCCGGTCCCCTCGAACTCCTCGTTGGAGTGCAGGCGCTGGAACAGGCTGAACAGCTTGTTCACGTACCTGATGTCGAAGCCCACCCCGTTGTCTTTCACGAAGAACAAAACCTCCGTGAGGCGCTCCTCCCACCCCACCTCGATGCGGGCCCGCTCCCGCGGTCGGGTGAACTTCATGGCGTTGGCGAGCAGGTTCACCATCACCTGGCGCAGCATCGCGGCGTCGCCGACCACGGTGGGAAGTTGGGCGATCTCCCACTGGATCGAGCGGTCCCGGGCGTCCTCGGTAAGTTCCCTCACAATGTCGCGCACCAGCTTGTCGAAGTCCACCTGTATCTTCATCAGGTCGGCGCGCCCCATGCGCGAGAAGGAGAGCAGGTCGTCGATCAGGTTCCCCATGCGCTGGGCCGCCTGGGTGATCACCTGCAGGTAGTGCTTGCTCTTGTCGTCCAGGCCGCTGATGTCCCGCGAGTTCAAGAGGTCCACGAAGCCGATGATGTGCCGCAAGGGCGCGCGCAGGTCGTGGGAGACCGAGTAGCTGAAGGCCTCCAGCTCCCGGTTGGTGGCGGCCAGCGCATCCACCTGCCGGCGTAGCGCCTCGTTCAGCTCGGCGATTTTCGCGTCGCTTTGTTTTTGGGCCGTGATGTCGCGGATCACGGCGAAGGCCCAGATCCCCTCGGGGGTGTCGATCGGGTTCAGCATGATGTCGACCGGGATCTCCCGCCCGTCGCTGCTTTTGCCGTAGAGCTCGAGCCCGATCCCCATCTTGCGGGCTCGCGGGTCGGCGAAGTAGTTCTTCCGGTGCTGCCGGTGCCGCTTATGGTAGCGCTCCGGCATGAGCATCTCGACCCGCTTGCCGATCATCTCCTCGCGTATGTAGCCAAAAAGCGCCTCGGTCTGCTGGTTCACCTTGCGGATCATGCCATGGCTGTCGATCACCACCACCGCGTCGGGTGCGCTTTCAAAGAGCCGCTCGAACATGTTGCGGCTTTTCACCAGGGCCTCGTCGGCGCTGCGCCGCTCGGTAGCGTCCCGGGTCAGCTTGCCAAAGCCCACCAGCACCCCGTCCTTGTCGTGCAGCGCGGTGATGGTGACGGCCGCCCAGAAACGACTGCCGTCCTTGCGCAGCCGCCACCCCTCCTGGGACATGCTCCCCACGGAGCGCGCGATCTCCAGTTCGCGCTGGGGGAGGCCGCTCTTGACGTCGTCCTTGGTGTAGAAGATGGAGAAGTGCCGGCCGATGATTTCCGAGGGGTGGTACCCCTTGATCCGCTCCGCACCTGCGTTCCAGGAGAGGATGTACCCCTTGGGGTCCATGATGAAGATGGCGTAGTCCTTGACCTGCTCCACCATCTGCAGGAACTGGTCGGCGGTCACTGGGAGCCGGGTTGCCGCACTCTCCACCCCTCTCTTCTTGTAGTCGTCCGATTTTGCCATAGTGCCCACCGTTTCCTCGAAACCGGCAGTCCCGGAATCTCCGGAGAGCTGTCGGAAATCCTGCTCTCATTATATAGATTCTCAAGCGTCAAGACAAAGGGGCGGGGGGGACTTGGGGGAGGGAGACAGGGAAAGGCTCACTCGTGGCCCGTCAGGCGTTCCTGCTCCAGCTTGCGGTTGTAGCGCTCCAGCGCCTCGACCACCCGCGGATCGAACTGGGTCCCGGCGTGGGCGCGCAGCTCGGCGAGCGCCTCCGAGCTTTGGGTGGCGCCGCGGTAGGGGCGGTTGGAAATCATCGCGTCGAAGGCGTCGGCCACCGCGATCACCCGGGATTCCAGCGGGATCTCTTCCCCCTTGAGCCCCCGGGGATAGCCGGTGCCGTCGAACCACTCGTGGTGGTGCAGGATGCCGGGGAGTACCTCGCGCAGCCGCTCGATCGGCTCCAGGATCGCCACCCCGACCTCGGGGTGCAGCCGCATCGGCACGAACTCCATGTCGGAAAGCGGCGCCTTGATATCCAGCAGGGAGTCGATCACCCCGATCTTGCCGATGTCGTGCAACAGCGCCCCCAGGCGCACCCGCTCGGTGAGTGCTTCGTCCAGTTTCAGCTCGTGGGCCAGGGCGACCGACAGGTGCATGACCCGCTCCGAGTGCCCCCAGGTCCAGGGGCTCTTGGCGTCGATGGCGTTGGTGAGGCTCGCCACCGTGCTGATGAAGAGCTCGCGCAGTTCCTCGTAGAGCTTCGCGTTTTCCAGTGCCACCGCCACCTGGGCGGCGATCTTCTCGATGGCGAAGATGTCCTCGGCGCTGAACCTGTCTGCCTCGCTGCGCCCCAAAAGCAGCACCCCCTTGGTGGTCGCCTTGCTGAGCAGGGGGATGGCCACGAGCGACCTGAGGCCCGCCTGGCTTAGGGCGAGGTCGGCGGGACCCAGCCCCGAAACGTCCGCAAGCGCGCTTGCCTCCTGGTTCTCTCCGCTTTGGAAGGCGGCCTCCGCCACGCTGCGCCCCAAGAGGCGATTTCCCGGCTGGAAACTCTCGGGTATCCGCATGCCGCTCCCCCGGCTCACCTGCACGATCAGGGACCCCTTCACCTGGACCAGGACGCTTATGAAGTTGGAGCGGATGATCCAGCCGATCCGCTCCACCGCGGTTTCCAGAATCTGGTCGTGACTCAGTGACGAGGAGATCGACTTGTTGATCTCGTCCAGGGCGAAGATCACGTCCGAGCGCCGTGCCATGGTCACCGACATCTCGAGTGAGTCGTTGAACAGGCTGATGTGGCTTGCCATCAAGGCGGCGTGGGAAACCATGAGCTTGATGAGCTCGATGTCGTTGCCGGAAAACGGGGGATCGGCGGCACGCCTGGCCACGAAGGCCACCCCTTCCACCTGGTTGCGCACCAGCATCGGCACCGCCACCAGGGCGTAGCCGTGCAAAAGTTGGCGCAGTTCGGCCGGCAAAAGCGGCAGCACGCTGTGCTCCGAGATCATCAGGTGCTTTCTCTTGATGAGCAGGTTCTTGAGGACCGGGATCTTCTGGGCCGGGACCGGGAGCTGGTGTACCAGTTCCAGCTGGCGCGCGGAGAGGCCGCAGCTGCGCACGGGATCGAAGCCGGTGCGCTCCTGGTCCCGGAAGTACGCCGCCGCCCAGCGCGCGTGCAGCGACTTCTTCAGCAGTACGGCAAGCCCCTGGAGAACTTCGTCCTCCACCGTCATGCTGGTGAGGCTCTCGACCCCTTGCTGATATGCTCCGAATTCTCCTGTCATAGCGTCTAGTTTATCACAACTCCAGCTTGAAGAAGTTTTTTGAGCACATCAATTGAGGCGCTCTCTGTCAGCTGGCACCACGAACCCGGTGTCACAGGATGATATTTTTAAGACTGAGTCCGACATCAAGAGACTGCCGACGACCACACCGGTGCAGGCTTTGAGAGCTTCGTCCCCGCGCTGAGTCGCCTTGAGGCTGTTTGACGTTGTGTCGTGGGCTTTCGGGTTTCCTGATCGAGCGCTGACCTTTCGCCCGTGCGTCGCACCCCCTTCCAGGGGGGGGACAGGAGGTGCCGGTGTTAGCCCATCCCCACCCCGACCCTCCCCTTGAAGGGGAGGGGGATGTTGCGAGCGAAGATTGGCGTTGAGCAGGTCGGGTTTTGTGCGGTTGCCGTCGTGGCGGTTGCGGCAAGGCCAAATCGGGCCCGGCACCTTGTCCCGGTGCGGCGGGCGAGGGGAACCGGCAGCGGTCCTGGGAAAAGGGCCGCTGCCAGCCCGGGGGGAGGGCGTCAGGGGACGGTTGCTTCGAAAGACTGCACCCAGAGCATGCCGCCGGCGCCGCTTTCGCGGAACTCGTCGCCACCGTCGCTGCCGCGGTACCGGTAGGTGAAGCGCAGCTTGCTCCCGGCAGGGGCGGGTCTGGAGAGCTGCACGCTGAAGGGGGCCGCCCGGTCCTGGTCCAGTTGGCGGGGGATCACGTAGCTCACCGAGCGCGCCGCCTCCTTGCCGTCCGGACCCAGGATCGCCACCCAGATCTCCAGGTCGTACAGGTGGGCCCAGCGGACGTTGCGGACGATCCCCTCGACGACGGTGTGGTCAGCGACGCTACGGGTGGACCAGGCGAGCTGTAGGTCGAACTGGGTATAGTGTTCGGGAAGGCTCGCCATGCGCTGACGGCTCACATCCGGGTAGTTCGCCGTGGCGCAGGCCCCCACAAGTACTGCCATGATCATTGCGACGCCCAGTCGCAGGATGCCTCTTCGCATGGTTGTTCTCCTCGTTGTTGCCACTCCTCATTGTAGTAAACCGCGCAGCAAAGGACAACGCGGTCCCTACAACGACAAACCCCTCCGCCAGGTGACGGAGGGGTTTAGTGTGGCCGGTACCTTTCAGTAGCCGGGCTCGACGTAGTCCGGCGGCACGCTGTCGTAGGCGGGCGGCGGGGGAGGCGGGGTCGCCACCCGGCGCTGCCGGTACTCCCTGCGCACGGTGCCGGGGACCTGGTTCCCCTTGGCGTACATGCACTGCAGGTAGCTGTTGTCGTAGCGGCGCTGGGCCTGGTAGCCGTAGGCCTGCCCGGAGTCGGCACCGCTTACGCTCCCCAGCAAAAGACCGCTGCCGGCCCCGATGGCGGCACCGGCACCCGCGTTACCCGAGGCCGCGCCGAGCATGGCCCCGACCCCGGCACCCAGCACGGTCCCCACGACGGCACCCTGCGCCACGCTCTGGTCGTGCTGCTCCTGGGGGCTGATCCCCAGGCGCTGCTCGGCCCACATGCGGCACTCGGCGTCTTCCTGCATGAACACCTCGAACGGCTTGCCGGGAGTCGGCAGCACCATGACACTCGGTCCGCTCGGCATGGTGGCGCACCCCGAGATGAAGAGGGCCCCCAGGCTTACCGCAACCAGCGCTTTTCGGGTTGTTTTCCTCATGACGTTATTCCTCCGTGTCGCTGTCGTCCTCGGGAGCTCCCTCAGGCTTCGGGGGAGTGGTCTGCGGCACCACCTTCTTCCAGCCGCCCGGGCAGCTCTTCACATAGGGATAGTAGGCCTTGGATTCGCTGCAGTAGTACCAGTACTTCTGGTCCGACTGCGGAGCCGGGGTCTGCTGGTAGATGTACTCCTGCGGCTGCTGCTGGATCACCACGGGCGGAGACGGCGGGTAGTAGGGATAGGGGTAACCGTAGTAGGGAGACCCGTACCACCCCGGTCCCCAGGCCGGGCCGATCCAGATGCTGCCCCGGACATGGGCTTCCCCCGGTACGCTGAACCCGAGCACAAGGACCGCCACGGTCAACAGTAATGCGGCTGTTTTCTTCATAAACTACCTCCCGTTCGTGCGGGGAGCCAGGTCCAGGACCTGCCCCAACCTTTCAGGATCATTCCGGATCTATTTTTGGCTCAATTCGAGGCGGCGTCAAGCCCAAATGCTCATCACCCCAGCGTTATCCAGATCCTAGCACGGCATTGTGAAAAAATTGTGCATGAAGTGAGGAAAGATCCGGTTTCCTCACAGTGTGGCGGCCACTACGCGTTGGCGTTCGAGCCAGACCTTCTCTGTCACTAAACCGCGCTCCCTGAAGCTTTTAGGGGGTCGCGCCGGACTCCGGGTAAGCTGTGCCAGAGCTCGGGCAAACCCGAGGATTTTTACTGTCTGTAGCGCAGCGCCGACAGTGGGAGCGACAGTCACTGTGCCTGTAGCGCGAAATCTCGTGGAGGCGTTGCCAATTCTTGAGAGAATGCTAGAATCCTCTAATTATTTTTTAAGCCGATGTCCAAGGAGGAGGCTATGAAGATTGCCGTGGTGTTTGCCGATCAGCGCAGGGGATTTGTGCGGGCGGAGGAGCTGCAGGAACTCATTCAGAAGGCGGCGATCGTCTCGTTTTGGCGCAGCGACGGGGAAATCGTGCAGCTGGGCGCCGGTCGGGTGCGCGGCATGGGAGGGAGAACCTACCGCGGTCCCGAACGCCGCGGCAACGTCCTATTCTGCTGAAGCGGGGCCGGCCGGGGACCTTACCCCTGGGCCGGCAGCCGCACCGTGAAGGTCGTGCCGCTCCCCGGCTCCGACAGGTACTCGAGCCTCCCCAGGTGGTCCTTCACGATCGAGCAGCAGATCGACAGCCCCAGCCCGGTGCCGCCGGTGTCCAGCTTGGTGGTGAAGAACGGTTCCATGATCCGGCTCCCGTCGTCACGGGTGATGCCGCACCCCTCGTCGCGTACCGTGATGGTCACCTCGCCGCGCGCCTCGTCGTAACCGGTAGAAAGCCAGATCCCCCGGCTCTTCTCCGGCAGGGCGTGGCAGGCGTTGGTCAACAGGTTGATGATGACCTGTCCCAACTGCTGCACGTTCCCCTTCACCTTGGGGAGTTGGCCCGCCAGGTCCACGTGGAAGTTGCTGGTGAACTTCACCAGCTCGTGGTGCAAAAGGGTCACCGCCGAGGTGGCCACCTTGTTCAGGTCCACCTCCACCTCCTGGACGTTGCGCTCCTGGCGCGCGAACCCCTTCAGGTTGTTGATGATGGCATCGATCCGCAAGGTGCCGTCGATGATCCCCTCGAAGAGTTCGCCTGAATGGGCGTCCAGTTCCGAGAAGGGGATCCCTCCCAGGAGAAACTCGCCGTTTTCCCGATGGTATTCCCGTAGAAATTTGAGGGCGTCCTGCCAGGCGCGCGACAAGACCCGTGCGTTGGCCATGATGTAGTTGTTCGGGTTGTTGATCTCGTGGGCCACCCCGGAGACCAAAAGCCCGAGCGAAGTCATCTTGTTCGCCTGGATCAGCTTGGACTGGATGTTGCGCGCCTCGCGCTCCATGCGGATGCGCTCGGTCACGTCCCTGAAGGTGCAGTAGACCACCTGCGACCCCCTGAGCGTGAGGATCTTGCCGCGCATGGTGACGATGATCTCCGAGCCCCCCTTGCGCCGGCAGACCACGTTGTCAAGGAGCGAGGACCGTTCGGTGTTGGTACCGATGATGGTGCCGCAGAACATCGGGAAATCGTCGGGGCGGCAGATCGCCTCCAGCCCCTGGGTGATCAGTTCCTCCTTGCTGAAGCCGAAGACCCGCTCCGCCTTGTGGTTCAGATCGAGGACCCGGCAGCTGCCGCAGGCGAAGAAGATGATGGCGTCCTCGGTCTGGTCGAAGACCTGCCTGAAGAGCTCCTCGCTTTTCCTGAGTTCCTCCTCGGCCATTTTCTTCTCGCTCACGTCCCTGAAACTCCAGACCCGCCCCACCACGCGCTGGTCCAGGATCTGCGGGTGCGAGGAACACTCCAAGACCCGGCCGTCCTTGAGCCAGAGGTCGCGGTTGGCGGACTGCTCGGGACGGCTGTAGAGCTCCTCCAACTGCGCTTGGAAGTCCACGGGTTCCTTGAGCTGGGCGAAGAGCCGGGCCAAAAGGGCCTCGCGGTCGCCGTCGGCCACCAGTGCGCGCGGCAGCTGCCAGAGCTTCAGGAAGTTGTCGTTGAAGGTGCGCACCCGGTAGGAGAGGTCCACCGCCAGGATGCCGTCCGCGGTCGACTCCAGGGTGGCGCGCTGCAGCGAGAGCGATTCGAGCAGTATCTGCTGCGCCTTCTTGCGGTCGCTTATGTCGCGCATGATGAGGAGATAGCCGCCGCCGGAGAGCTTGCTGCTGCTGATGGAGACCTCCAGGGTGATCGGCGTGCCGTTGCAGCGCCTGCCGGAGATCTCCCGGTATTCCGGGGCCCTTTGCTGGGTGTCGGCCGCCTCGAGGAGCGAGGCGAGTCCCGCCGCGCCGTCGGTGAAGAGCGCCGCCGCCGGGGTCCCGGTCAGGGCCGCAGCGCCGCAGCCGAAGATCCGCTCGGCGGCAGGGTTGAAGGAGAGGATGCCGCCTTTGGCGTCGAGCATGACGATCGCGTCGTTCACCTGGTCGTGGATGGCGCTCGCCCGGACCCGGTCCGACTGGGCCACCTTCTGCAGCGGGCGGATCACGAAGAGCCAGAGCAGGGGGGCGATCACCACGGTGTTCAGGAAGGAGTCCACGATGCGCGCGCAGGAGTCGGACAGACCGAAGCTGCGCGAGAAGACCAGGGCCTGTACCAGGTCGACCAGGAAGATCAGCACCAGCAATAAGACGTACAGGCGCAACGGGATCACCAGGAGGTCGGTGAGCGGCATGCGGCGCGGCTGCGACTTGCGGAACAAAAGCCACCAAAGCGGCGGAGCGCTCAGGAGCGTGGAGAGGCAGGCGTCGGCCAGGTCGAGCGCCTGGTGGTCCGAGGTGGGCATCATCCGGGGGAGCAGCACGGTGACCAGGATCTCGATGAGGAAGATCCCGACGAGCACCAGGGTGAGGTGGATGGTGAAGTTGCGGCCCTGGGTGGTGAACTCCTCGGCGAAGTACTTCCGGCAGAGCACCCACAAGGGGGGGGCGAAGAAGACGACCAGGAGCCCGGCGTCGACGAAACCGGTCTGCAGGGTGTCCAGTTCGCCCAATAGGGTGTTCAACAGCTCGTTGACGGCCAGCTCGGTGGCGAAGATCGCCAGCAGCATGAGGATGAAAAGCCCCGTCGAGCGGTCAACGTGTCGGGTAATGGCGTAGTGTGGCATGGCGGCGACCTCGGGGTGAGCGTCCGGGCGGGCTGCAGCAGCACCCGCCAGCCCTGGGAAATGGGGCGCTCAGGGGCTTGTTTCGCCGCGTAAGATACTAAACGGCACGCGATATATCAATTGCTAATATCGCTAGAGCCGATCCTCCCCATGGATGGTGGTGGCAGCTTTTTCAGATTTGCAAAAGGCCTTCGGAGCTTTCGCATTTTTGCAAAATGACCCTTATGGCGGTTTAATCTTGCGCAACGCGCTGAAATTACGCGCTATCCCTCGGACGCTGCGCCCCCCGCCGCCTCAAACCTTTTTGCCCAACTGCAAAAAACCAGGGTTGCCGCTCCCCGCCAGGCAAAAAATGCCACCCTGCTAACTGGGCGAAACTCCGCGAATAAATCCTGAAAACAAAAATTTAAAACATTGGTATGCATGTTGCTAACCTCTTGGGCATCGTGTCACAATCACACACCGGAGGTATAAACAACATGTCTACGTCATCTAACAAGGGCTGGCAGGTAGTCATCGCTGGTACCGGCATCAACCTGGCGCTCGGGGTGTTGTATGCCTGGAGCATTTTCAAAGGCGCTATCCAGGCCTCTATCAAGGCAGGCGGTCCCGACGCCTTCCAGTGGAGCATGTCCTCGGTGAACGATCCGTACGCACTCTGCTGCCTCGCCTTCGCCTTCTCGATGATCGTCGCGGGCAAGTGCCAGGACAAGATCGGCCCGGCGCGCACCGCCCTCATCGGCGGGGTCCTGGTCGGGGCAGGCTTCACCCTGATGTCCTTCTCCAACAGCTACGCCGCCTGGGTCCTCGGATTCGGCCTCTTGGCAGGTTCCGGTTTCGGTTTCGGCTACTCGGCTGCCACCCCGCCGGCACTCAAGTGGTTCTCCTCCAAGAAAACCGGCCTCATCGCCGGCATCGTGGTAGCCGGCTTCGGTCTGGCCCCGGTCTACATCGCACCGCTCTCCAGCTACCTGCTCGGCATCTACGGCATCCAGAAATCCATGCTGATCCTCGCCGTCGGCTTCGCGGTCATCGTCTGCGGCCTCTCCTTCGCGCTGGCCAACCCGCCCAAGGGCTTCGTACCCGCCGAGCCGGCCGTTAAAGACGACGGCAAGCCCGTTCCGGCCAAGAAGTCGGTGTACGACGCCAACGTAGGCGAGATGCTCCGTTCGCCCAAGTTCTACCTGCTGTGGGTAACCTTCTTCATCGGCGCCGGTGCGGGCCTCATGGTGATCGGTTCGGTAGCCGGCCTCGCCAAGCACTCCATGGGCAATATGGCCTTCGTCGCGGTCGCCATCATGGCGGTCGGCAACGCCTCGGGACGTGTCGTCGCCGGCGTGCTCTCCGACAAGATCGGCCGTCGCGCCACCCTGACCATCATGCTCGCCTTCCAGGCCATCCTGATGTTCGCCGCCATCCCGGTGGTCGGCTCCGAGAGCGCTTCCCTCCTGGTCCTGCTCGCCTCGCTGATCGGCTTCAACTACGGCTCCAACCTGACCCTGTTCCCCTCGTTTGCCAAGGACTACTGGGGCTTCAAGAACTACGGCCTCAACTACGGCGTGCTCTTCAGCGCCTGGGGCGTGGGCGGCTTCGTGATGGGTCGCGTCTCCGAGATGCTGAACGCACAGCCGGGCGGCCTCAACAAGTCCTTCATCCTCTCGGGCACCCTGCTGGCCTCCGGCGTCATCCTCACCTTCTTCCTCCGCGAGAAGAAGGCGGTTACTGCGGAAGCTACCGTGCCTGCCGGCGAACTGGCAGTGGAGAAGGTCTCCGCCTAAGCCTTGGCTGACAGCCTCGACCACGGAGGCGGTGCCGGCCGGGCACTTCAGGAGTCGGAGGGATTCTTTTCCACCTCCGAAAGAACCTCCGGATCCTTTTGAACCGCTCAACTGTCTCTGGTCTTCGTGGTTACGCAATAAAAGGGTCATGCAAATTGTGCATGGCCCTTTTTTTAGTATTAGTGTAAGAATGTTCCACCAGTCACGGCCACACAGGAGTAGCCATGGATACTACTTACGTCACCATCATGCTGATCGTCTTTCTGGTTCTCACGGGGCTTGCCATCGACATCGGCTACCTCTATGTGAGCGAGGAGGATCTGCAAAGTGCCGCCGAAACTGCAGCGCTTGCCGGGACCCAGTCCCTCAAGAACCGGATACTGACCCAGGTGCAGCAGAATCCCCGGCAGATCGGCGCAGCGCTCGCGGACCCGGTGCAGGCGCAGGCGCGCAGCGTGGCGGTCGAGGCCGTCTCCGGCAAGCACACCTCGGTGGCCCTGGTGGGCCTTGCCAACAACAACGGCAACGCCTTGAGTGCCGACAACGACGTGACGGTCGGTTTCTGGAACGTCAGCAGCCAGAGTTACACCCCCGGCGGCACACCGGTTAACGCCATGCAGGTGCGCACCCGGCGGACCGCCGAGAGCAGCTCGGTCGGCCTGGGCTCCCTGGGCGACTTCCTCGCCAAGATTACCGGCACCGAAAACTTCGGCTCCACCCCGGTCGCCATCGCCTCGATCGCGCCGCGTACCCGCGCCAACCTGGCCCTGTGCAGCGTGGACTGCGATCCCGGCTGCGTCTATCCCGAGGTCTGCGCGGTCAAGGAGCGCCACATGGAGCGCGCCTCCTGGAGCCCGGGGCAACCCCAGGTGAACAACCGCTACCTGTTCACCTCGCTCTTGCACCCGGTCACGGTCACCAACACCATGAGCGACTTGATCTGCGGCGAGGGGCCCGGCCAGGAGGTCTGCGGGCGTTCCATCTACACCGCCCTCGGCTCGGACAGCATCCTGCGCGATCTCCAGGCGATGATGTACAACGCGAAGTTCGACCGCTCCAACAAGGAGTACGACAAAAACGGCCGGCTGGTCGGCTGGTGGGTGCTCGCCCCGGTGGTGGACTGCACCACGGCGAGTTCCGGCGCCACCTTCGAAACCCACCCGGTGACCCAGTACTCCCTGGTGCGCATCACCCGGATCTGTACCAGCGGACCGGTGGGGTGCCAGCAGCAGGACACGCCGCGCGAGACCTCGGCAGTTGCCTGTGCCGCGGGCGAGAGCGGCCTCTATCTCGACCGCATCTCCTGCGTGGGGTGTGGCAGCAAGAACCTGCAGCTGTTGCCCGCCCTGCACCCGGTGCTGGTCAAGTAACCCCGGAAGGTTCCGGCCCGGGCAAAACAAAAGGCTGACACGCAACGCTGCGTTCAGCCTTTTTTACCACCAACCAGGACCGTCTCGCGATCCGGGAATGCGGGGGAAGGGTGCCAGGCAGCCTCCCCGGGTACTCCTCTTCAGTTGTGGTACAGTCCCTCCTCATTACATCGCATGACATCATAGATCACATAACAGCTGCATACACTCCATTAAAAAATAACATTACATGGCATGACAGGTACGGCATAAGATAGCATTGCATTCATAGAAACAAAGAACTCTGGGTAATCACCCGTGACACGACATAAATCCGCAGGAGACAGAAGCAGGAACTCCTTCTTCTCCTCATAGCGCAACTTTCGGCCTCTCTTTGCCAGTATCCGTTGTTGCCAATGAGTTTGCACAATCTTCGCCAACTTTCCGTATACAGTGCAAAACCCTGACAGGAGCGGTTCTTTGTCAATTCCAGTTGACTTGTGAACCTTTTTTTGATTTGGTCAAATGGCGAGTTGCCGCGATAAAGCGTTGTCATTAGACGGTCAGAGCGGGAAGCGGGAAGGGGGAACATGGCAGAAAACCCGGAAAATGCGGATCGGGAACTGGATCGTGCCATCGAGGAATTCAACCGACGGGACTGGTTTCTGTGTCACGAAACACTCGAGGAACTCTGGGTGGGGGCGAGCGGAGAGCTGCGTGATTTTTACCAGGGGTTTCTTCAACTGGCCGTCGCCCTGTATCATTGGCGTAACGGCAACTTCAAGGGTGCGCTCATCCTGTTGCGTGGCGGGTGCGGCCTGTTGAGCCGGGTCGCTTCGGTCTTCGAGGGTGTGGACGTGACCGGGCTCAGGGTAGCCGCCGGCCGTCTGGAAAGCGAACTGCTCGCCCTGGGCGAAGAGCACATGGACGAGGTTCCGGAACAGCTCATTTTCAAGGCACAGCGGCGCAACCTTTAGGGAAGCGGCACGGTGCCATTTTTAGCCAAAGGAGATTCGCGATGATCGAAATCGTGCGTGCACGTCGCAGTATCAGGTCATTCACCAAGGAACCGGTAAGCCCCGAGCAGGTGGCCCTTTTGGCCGAGACGCTGCTGCGGGCCCCCACCTCCCGCAACCTGAAGCCCTGGTCCTTCGTGGTGGTGGACGACCCGGACCAGTTGGAGAGGCTCTCGCGCGCCAAGGAGCACGGTTCGGCCTTCCTGAGGGGGGCACCGCTGGGGATCGTGGTTCTTGCCGACCCGGCACGCTGCGACGTCTGGGTCGAGGACTGCTCCATCGCCGCGATCCTGGTCCAGATGGTGGCCCAGTCCCTGGGGCTGGGGAGCTGCTGGATCCAGATCCGCGAGCGTCGTCACGACGCCGCTTCCAGCGCCGAGGAGCAGGTGCGCCAGGTGCTGGGCGTTCCCGAGGGGCTCAAGGTGGCCTGCATCATCGCGGTGGGGCACCCGGCCGAGAAGCGCAGTCCGGTCGCGGCCTCCCAGCTCGATTACGGCAAGCTGCGGCACAATAACTTCGATGAACAATTGACGATGGACAATTGACAATTGGCTGTTGTGGCAGGGCTTTGGCTCTCAGCTGAGCGCAGCTTAAATAATGGCAAAAAAAGACCAAGCGGGTGACAGCCTTGCCCTCTTGGTCTTTTTCATGATGGTCACGGTGTGCGGGACTCAAGGTGTCCCCTCGGTACCCTTTAGCCGGCTACTTCAGTAACGCCACGGTCCCGTCGTCCAGGTCATACTTGGCCGCTACCACTTTGACCTTGCCGGCCTTCAGCTCTTCGGCGAGCACTTTCGAGCGTTTGGTCAGGCTTGCTGCCACGAGCTTCGCGTTGACGTCTACCGCGCACTCCACGACTTCTTCGGCGGGTTTGCCCTTGGCGATCTTCTTGGCCTCCTTGGCCGCGGGCTCGATCGCTTTAACGATGGCACCGATGTTCCCTTCCGGTTTTCCCTTGGCGTTGACCGTCGCGGTGACTGCGCCGCAGCGCTCGTGGCCCAGCACCATGATGAGGCGAGAACCCAGGTGCTCAGCGGCGTACTCGATGCTCCCCAGCACAACGGGATCGGCCACGTTACCCGCGACCCTGATCACGAAGATTTCCCCAAGGGTCTGATCGAAGATCAGTTCGGGCGGAACCCGGGAGTCGGAGCAGGAAAGGATGATGGCATAGGGGTGTTGCGATTTGGCCAGCTTGCCGCGGGCTGTGGCGTCGCACATGGACGTGGAGTTCATCTTGGCCTCCACAAACCGCTTGTTGCCGTCCATGAGCTGTTGCAGCGCCTCATCTGCGCCGACGCCGGCACTGCCGGATGCGAAGACCAATCCAACTGATGCTGCCAAAAGTGCCACGACGATTGCCAACGTGCCTGTCAGGTTCCTGCTCTTCATCATCTGGTTCCTCCTGTAGTTTATGGGCGGGCCCGAAAATAGCGTCCCTGCCCGGGGCACTCAGTGTCCCCGTGCGCGAAACCGCCGTCAGATTGTGGCAGTTCGCTAGTGTACCTGGATATTGCCGATCCTGCCACTGTCAAAGGGAGGATTCGGGTGCAGGTGCGACAGTCTCGACTTCCTTTCCCACCCGCACGGAAAGTGCGTTCACTGGATCTGAAGGGGGAACCTCTCTTTGGCAGACCGGTCACACTCTTGCGAGCATTAGGTGTCCCTGCTATCTTTGTCGTCCAGGTCGAGTACCACGTTTTCCGTTCACCCTTTAGTCCTGTGCGCCCCAAGGAGTAACTACATGACCAACCTTGTTCTTTTGGCAGTGATGTTTTGCGGTGGCATTGCCATTGCCGTGCAGCCCTCGATAAACGCCCGGCTGGCACAGAAGGTCGGGGCTCTCGAGAGTTCCTGCATCTCGTTCGCGGTGGGGACCCTCGTCTTGATGGCGGTAGTCCTTGGCGCCGGCAAGGGGAACCTGAAAGCCGCCGCCGGCGCCACCTGGTGGGAGTGGACCGGCGGGGCCTTCGGTGCCTTCTTCGTCACCATGACCATCTTCGTGGTGCCGCGCGTCGGTACCGCCGCCGCCATGTCGGTGGTGATCGCCGCCCAACTCACCACCGGGGTGCTCCTCGACCACTACGGTGCCTTCGGCCTGCGCCACGTCCCCTTCGACCTCAAGCGCTTCCTCGGGTGCCTGCTCCTCTTTGCCGGCGCCACCCTGATCGCCCGCCGCTAACGAACGGCCCCCGGGCGCTTCTCATTATTGACAAGGGGGGCGGCTTGGGGCACAGTAGGCCGCATGGAACATCCCTTGCTGATCTTTTTCGCGGGCCTGCTCGCCGGGGTAATGAACTCCGCTGCCGGCGGCGGCTCCTTCGTCACACTCCCGGTCCTGGTGTTCGCCGGGGTCCCTTCGGTCATCGCCAACGCCTCCTCGACGGTCGCCCTGTTCCCCGGGAGTTTCGCGGGTGCCTGGGCCTACCGGCACGATTTCGTCCCCTTCGAAGGGGTCTCGATCCGGGCGCTCTGGATCGCGAGCGTACTGGGCGGACTGGCCGGGGCGCTGTTGCTCCTCTTCACACCGGTCACCACCTTCGACCGTATCTTCCCCTGGCTGCTACTTTTCGGAACCCTGGCCTTCACCTTCGGGCGCCAGGCAGGGGCGGCCCTGCGGCGCGTAGTGCATATCGGGCCGGCGGCGCTGTTGCTCGGGCAGTTCGTGCTCGCCATCTACGGCGGCTATTTCGGCGGCGCGGTCGGCATCATGACCCTTGCCGTCTGGAGTCTCTTCTTCACCGCCAACATCAACGCCATGAACGCGGCGAAGACGCTTTTGGTCGGCTCGATGAACGCCACCGCCGTGGTCTGCTTCGTCATCGCGGGCAAGGTCTGGTGGCCCCAGGCGCTCGTCATGATGGCCTCAGCGGTAGTGGGGGGCTACTTCGGTGCCCACTACACCAGGAAACTTCCCCAGGACAAGGTGCGCCGGGGGATCACCGTACTCACCTTCCTGATGACCGCCGCCGTTTTCTACCGGACCTACCACTGAAGATGAGCCGCCGAAAGAGCGAGATACGCGCCGGTAATCCCGCGGCCCCCCTGGCTCCCGATGCCGCGGAAATCGCCGCCTTTCGCGAGGTGGTGCTCGACTTCTTCGCCACGCAGGGGCGTACGCTCCCCTGGCGTGAGACCCGCGACCCCTACGCGATCCTGGTGTCCGAGATCATGCTGCAACAGACCCAGGTGGACCGGGTCAAGGAGAAGTACCGGGAGTTCCTCGCCCAGTTCCCCACGCTTGAGGCCCTGGCCGCGGCTGAGCTCTCCCTGGTGCTGTCGGTCTGGCAGGGACTCGGCTACAACCGTCGCGCCCTGGCCTTGAAAAACTGCGCGCAGGCCGTCGTCGAGCGCCTGGACGGGAAGCTCCCGGCCGACATCGCCCAACTCGAGTCGCTCCCCGGTATCGGCCCCTACACCGCCCGGGCCGTGGCCGCCTTTGCCTTTGGGATCCCCAGTCCCTTCATCGAGACCAACATCCGCTCGGTGTTCATCCTGCACTTTTTCCCCGGTGCCGAGTCGGTGCACGACCGCGATCTGCTCCCCCTGGTCGAGGCGACCCTGCTGAGGGACAGGGCGCGGGAGTGGTACTACGCACTCATGGATTACGGCGCCATGTTGAAGCGGACCCGGGTGAATCCGGGCCGGCAGAGCGCCCACCACGTGCGCCAGTCGCCGTTTCGGGGTTCCAACCGGGAGCGGCGCAGCCTCATCCTGCGCAATATCCTGGCCTCGCCGGGGATCACGCACAACGAACTGGCGCACGCGCTCCCCGATCAAGCCGAGTCGCTGGCCGGCAATCTCGAGCGTCTCGAGCGCGAAGGGTTCATCCGTCGGGAACAGGGCGGTTTCGTTATCAGCTGAGGTACTTCAAAGAGGAAGGGAGAAGGGAATGTTCTGGTTACAGATTTTGGGAGTCGGTGCAATTTTAGCCGCCGGACTATTTTTGATCATCGTGTTGGAGCACAACTTCGTGAGCGGACCGCAGCGCAAGAAGCTCGAGCGCCAGGCCCGCGAGCGGATGGAGCAGGCCAAAAAGAAAACCCCCGCGGACCAGGAACATCCCTCATAGCTTCTCGCCTTATACCAAGGGATGCGGAGGTATCCGCGCCGACCCGCACAATCCGCGCGCCCTCCGCGTATGATTTATAAGTCGGTTATCAACCCACCCGCCCGAGCACAATTCCCGTGGCCAAGGCTACCAAGACCACCGCGCAGAAAAAGGCGAAGTACCAGTCGCGCTCCCTGATGAAGATGACTGCCGCGGTGACCACCCTTAAAATGGGTGTCCCCAGGAGTACCAGGAGACCCGCGGTGATCAGTTTCGGCGCGATTACGCTCAGCCCTGCGACCATCGCTGCCAACCCCACCGCCAAAAGCGCCGCCGCGACCAGGGATCCCAGCCGTAAAAGCCGCGCCAGCACCAGCTCGATCGCATCGTGCCTGGTTTCCACCGAGTTCTCGTTCACCACCATTTCACCCCCCGGTAGATCATGGTAACTGCCGTGTAGGCTATGAGCGGGATGAAGCAGAGGCGGATCAGGTTCGCCCGCAAGCGTACCATGAGCTTTGCCCCGATAATGGCCCCGAGAAGCACGCCCAGGACGATGGGACCCGCCACCAGCGGTTGCACGTCGCCGCGCGCGAAATAGACCACCGCCCCCGAGGCCGCCGTCACGCCGATCATGAAGTTCGAGGTTGCCGTCGAAGCCTTGAACGGCATCCCCATCACCTGGTCCATGGCCGGTACCTTGAAGATCCCCGCCCCGATTCCCAAAAGCCCCGCCGCCGCTCCGGAGAAGATCATGATGATGAGGCCCGGCACGGTGCGGGTCACCTGGTAGTCCACCCGGTGGCCCAGCGCCTTGTCGTAGTAGGAGCCCGCCAGGCGGAGTTTTTGCGACAGGGCATCCGGGACGATTCCCGTCGGCAGCTCCTGCTTGCGTGCCTTGAACATGTTGTAGGTCGAGTAGCCCAGGAGCACCCCGAACAGGATGTAGAGCACCCGCTGGTTGATCACCCCTGCGATGAGTGCCCCGCCCAGTGCACCCATCGCGGTCCCCATCTCGAGCCAGATCGCCACGCGCGTATTGGTGAGCCGGTCGCGCAGGTAGGCAACCGCGGCGCCCGTCGAGGTGGCGATGATGGAGACTGTCGAGGCCGCCACCGCGGTACGCATCGACATGCCGAATAAAAGGGTAAGGGCCGGGACGATGATGATGCCGCCGCCCAGCCCGAGCATCGACCCCATGATGCCGGCGCCGATCCCGAGCAGAAAGATCTCGATGAAGGTTGTGACCACAAAAGCTCTCCCAAGCCGGTGATGCCAGTTCTTGACTGGTGCGGCCCAAGGTAGCCTGTCCGCGCCCCGGAGACAAACAAAAAGAACCATGGTAAGCGGTAACTAATGTTCGTCGGTGCAGAACCTGGCCGGCAGAATCTCCTCCCCGTACTGCACATTAATTAAGCTTGGCTGCCTGTAATTTCGTCGTGGCAGAAACGCCTAACCTCGGGGCCTATTCCTGACGTGAAAGAGTTTCAACTGGTTAGGGGAAATATGAGTTATGGCACAGCTTCTGCTTTAATGATGGAGGTTACCGGGCACAATGTAGTGCCTGGTTGCATTGAGACAAGGCAAAGGCGCCTTTCACCACCTGGTGAGAGGCGCCTTTTTGTTTTTTATCAGAGCGACAGCCTGGTCGGTTAGGGAACCCGGAGGGAGTTACGTCCCTGTCCACCAAGCCACTGCTTTTCACTACCTGCGAAGGGAGGATTTTTAGTCGTTGTCATGACAGTGCGGTCACCCGAAGGAAACCGGGCCAGTGCGGGCCTTTGAGCATTTCCCCAGCCGCTGGTCCCCAGTCCCTAGTCCCTGTTTTTCACCAAACTTACAAAGGAGTAAACGATGAAACGAATTTCCAAGATTCTCATGCTGGCAATGGCGCTGACTGCAGCAACCTCCGGTATCGCTTCTGCGACCCCTTCGACGCAGATCTGGATCCCGTCCACCGACGTCCAGCCTTTCGGAGTCTTCCACCTCAACATCGACAACTATTTCCGTGCCTCCGGCGTGCCGAAGTCGGCACCGACCGCCAGCGCCACCCGGGACGCGCACACTATGGATATCGGCCCGACCGTGGGCATTCTCCCCTACGAGAAGATCCAGGCCGAGATCGGTTTCGACTACCTGGTCACCGCCAACGAGCCCAACGACAACCATCCGCTCAGTGGTAACTTCAAAATCGGCACTCCCGAGGAGTCCCTCTTCAAGTTCTCCCCGGCCTTCGCGGTCGGCATGTACAACATCGGACCCACCCTGAACAGCAGCACGGCTCCCGGGGTCGTCTCCGGCCAGAACATCGTGTACGGCCTGGTAGCCAAGACACTTCCGGTGGTCGGCAGGCTCTCCGCCGGGTACTACCGCGGCAGCAAGCGCGCGTTGGTTAGCGATTTCAGCACCTTGAAGCCGGAGAACGACGGTGCGCTGCTCTCCTGGGACCGCACCATGAGCGAGATCTCCGACAAGCTCTGGTTGGCCGTTGACTACATGGGCGGCAACAACGCCAATGGTGCGGTTAACTTCGGTGCCTCCTGGAACTTTGCCAAGAACGTTTCCGTGATCTTCGGCTACGACGTCTACACCAAGAAGGCCCTGGCCGGTAACAACACCTTCACCACCCAGGTCGACATCAACTTCCCGTAACGAGCGTATCCTTTCTCATCTCCGGGAAATGGTTTGGCGGCCGCACCGGTTTGGGGTGCGGTCGCCTTTTTTCGTGGCGCAGGAGCCCCCCCTTGGCGGAAGGTGGCGGGGGAGGGAAGTTGATCGCTTCGCGTGGGCCAAAAATACCGGACCTCGGATAGTTTCTGTCGCCATCAGCTATCTCCATGATATCTCCCCCGAATCCGTCCCCCGGTGAGCCGGGTTCCACGCGTATACCGCGCCAGGCGGAACAAGAGGTTGACTTCATTGGCGAGGCTGTGCTACAAGTGTTGAGTCAATGACGCGGGGTGGAGCAGTCTGGTAGCTCGTCGGGCTCATAACCCGAAGGTCATAGGTTCAAATCCTATCCCCGCAACCAATAGCAAGAAGGCACCCGGTTTCGACCGCGGTGCCTTTTTCATTTTTACCAAGCGTACTTCCCGAAACGCAGCGCCACTTAATCAGAGTACTCCAGCCTTGATTGCCCCAGCCCCCAGCCCCTGATTCCTCCCCCTTCATTTGACTCTCCATCGTGGGCCCTACTATACTGGAAACGTGGCAGGATTGCCGTTTCTGGTATGGTACCTGAGACGGCAGGCCGCCACCTGGAAACCGCGGGATCCGTTCGGAATCCGGTCGGGTTCCCGGTAAGGAGTCAGCTATGGGAATCATGGATGAGTTCAAGGAAAAACTGGGAACGCTGCAGGGGCAGGGGACGCAATCGAAAGGCGGGTCGTTGCTGAGCGGGGTCATAGAGATGTTTTCCGGTCAGAGTGCCGGCGGCCTCCAGGGATTGGTCAGTCTCTTTCAGCAAAGAGGACTCGGCGACAAGGTTTCCTCGTGGGTGAGCCCGGGGGAGAACCAGCCCATTTCGCCGGAAGAGGTGAAACAGGGATTGGGTGAGGACCGGGTCAGAGACCTTGCCGGCCGGTCGGGTATCTCCGAAGACGAGGCGGCAACCCACCTCTCGCAACACCTTCCCGATTTCGTCGACCAGATGACCCCCGATGGAAAGGTGCCCGAAGGGGGTGGTTGGCTGCAAAAAGGGATGGAGTTTCTCAAGGAGAGGTTTCAGTAGCAGCTCCCGCCGCCTCCCTGAACGTCGTGCTAAAGCCCTGCTAGCCACAGGGCTTTTTTGCGGGGTGGCGGCACTGCCACCGCTTTCCTGGCCTTCCCGCGCTACCGTCAGGTTCCCGGGATCACGAAGTCACCACGAGTTTCTCTTCCCGGCGAAGATGGCACTCTTCGCCGTCTCCTTCACCCGGTTCCAATCACCTTGCTGTTCCAGCGACACCACTCCCCGGATGATTACCCCGAAAAAAGACCGCCCAGAACGAGCCACAAGCAAGGCGATGGTCAGGTTGGCCTAGTTGACGTTAAAAAAAACCAATATAATCTTAACCAGTGCTGAAATTGCCACGCCAGATGTCCTAGGTTTCGAGGGTGTGAGAAATGAGCGACGCGGGGTTGCACATGGTGGTATCTCGAGGTCACGGTGCCGGTGACAAAACCGGGAGTGCGTGATGATCCTCGGTGCGCGCAGGAGTCCAACAACCCTCGCCGCGGTCCTTCTCTGCCTGGCAGGCGGGCTTGCCTTCGGTTTTGTCATCCTCAAGATGTCCCTGCTCTACATCGTCGCCCTCCTCGGCGCACTGTTCACGGTGTGGCTGACCCTCAAAAAACCAGAGTTGAGCATCATCGCCATTGTTGTCATCATCGCAAGCGTCGTCGACGTCTATAAGCTTCCCCTCGTCCCGCTGGGGCCCGGCAGCCTCAACGTCACGGACATCCTGGTTTTCGTGCTTCTGGCGCTGTCGTTTTGGAGGCACCTCTCCACCCGGGACTCCCAACCCACCGCTTCCAGCCCGGTCAGCTGGCTGCTCCTCCTTTTCATAGGCTATGCCGTCTGCACGGCGCTGCTGTCGATCGTCCTCTTGGGGATGGACCTGAACACGGTGCTGCGGCTGTTCCGGGTGGTGAGCTACTACCTTATCTATTTCATGATTACCAACCTGGTGTGTACCAAGCAGCAGATCAGGTTCCTGGTAAACGCCCTTTTCCTGGTCGCCGCCCTGGTCGTTGTTGCCATGCTGGTTCAGCTGGTGATGGGGGATTCCGTCCAGCTCATCCCGGGAAAGCAGTACCGGGTCGACGTCATGGAGGCGGAAGTGGACGCCATGCGTCTCCAGCCACCGGGACAGACCCTGCTGTTTGCCTGCCTCCTCACGGTCATCGCCTTACTTACCAACCTGCGCTCCGCCCTGTCGCTGCGCTCCCGCTACCTGTACCTGCTGGCACTTTTGGGGGCGGGGGTGCTGCTTACCTACGTGCGGACCTACCTCCTTGCCTTAGCGCTGGTCATCACGCTCTATTTCGTGGTGGCGCGTCCCGAGCAGCGTCTCCGCCTGGCGAAGTTCGTCATGCTGGGAATGCTCCTCTTCGCGCTTTTGGCCGCAGGGGGCTGGGGAGCCGGCGGCAAGTTCCAGAGCACCCTCACCGCGATGTCGGGACGCTTCCTCACCCTCTTCGCCGGAAAGGAGCTGGTGCAGACCAACTCGCTCAACGACCGCCAGATAGAGAACAGTTACGCGCTCAAGGAGATCAGGGAACACCCGTTGCTGGGGATCGGCCTGGGCCAGGACTACCGCCCCAAGCTCTACGGCCCGGATGACGAGATCACCTACTACGTCCACAACGTCTATCTCTGGCTGGTGCTGGACTTCGGGCTGCCGGGGTGCCTGGTGTTCTTCCTTTTTTACCTGACCTTCCTTGTCAGGGCTTTTAAAAGCGCCAGGAACGAGCCGGACCCCTACCTCAGGTCGATTGCAGTGGGGGCCCTGCTGATGGGAGTGGCGGCCCTGCCGATGGCCCTGGTGATCCCGCTATTCCTGGAATGGCACTCCATCGTGGTCCTTGCCATCCTGATCGGGCTGTCGGAAACGATACTCATGCATCGTGGCGTGCAGGCAGCGCCGGAGGCCGCGTTGCCGGCTCCGGCCGGGGAGCAGGTCACCTGAATAGGGTGGGGGACTCATGGGCGCCGTGGCAAACCCGGAAGCAAAAACGGTCTATATCATCCTGCTCAACTGGAACGGTATCCAGGATACCCTGGAATGCCTCGAATCCTGCCGGGCCCTCACCTACCGCTCCGCACAAATCGTCGTGGTGGACAACGCCTCGAGTGACGGTTCCGAAGATCTCCTGCGGCAACGCTATCCCGACCTCCCGGTGCTCCAGACCGGCAGCAACCTGGGGTACGCCGGGGGAAACAACGTGGGAATCCGCTACGCCCTGGAGCGCGGTGCCGACTACGTCTGGCTTCTGAACAACGACACCACCGTCCACCCCGAAGCGCTGTCCGAACTGGTCAGGGTCGCGGAAACGGAGCGAGAGGCCGGCATCCTCGGATCGAAGATCTTGAGCTACGCCGATCCCAAGCTGATCTGGTTCGCCGGCGGGTGGGTGCAGGCAGACCGGGGGGAAACCGGTCACGTGGGCCTGGGAGTACCGGACCTGGGGCAGTTCGACGCGGTGACCGACACCGGGTACGTCACCGGATGCAGCCTTTTGGTCAAGCGGGAGGTCATCGAGAAGATCGGAACCATGGATGAGGGGTACTTTCTCTATTTCGAGGAGAGCGAGTGGTGCCTGAGGGCCAAGCGGCAAGGGTACCGGCTGCTCTACACGCCGGGCTCCGTGGTCTGGCACAAGGAATCGGTGTCGACCAGAAAACTTGCCGGCGCCTGGATCTACTACATGACCCGCAACAGACTGTATTTCATGAGCAGAAACGGCAGCAAGGCCCGTTGGTTCAGCCGGTTCGCCGCCGATCTGTCTGAAGTACTCCGGTTGCTGGCCAAGGGGGAATTCCGCCTGGTCAACTGCATGTCCGCGGGGTACTGGCACTGGCTCACCGGATACCGGGGCCGCCGCGAGCACCTGGTGAAAGGATGAGGCGCCTGCTGTCCCCACGCGTGGAGCCGGATCACGTTCTGCAAAGGAGTCGACATGAAGATACTCATCGTCACCCCATCGTTTCCCTACCCGCCCGACAGCGGCGCGAAGATACGGATCTTCAACCTCATCAAGTACCTCTCCCTGGATAACGAGGTCCACCTGATCAGCCTCGCCGACTGCAGCGACGACGTGGCAAATCCCGCCATGGCACGCTACTGCAGCGCCATTAACCTGATCCATACCGAAAGGCGCCCCATCCTCTACCAACTCCCCGGCGTCCTCTGCAACTTCTTCAGGGGGCTCCCGTTCATGCTCAAGTACGCCGAGGCTCCCGAACTGCGGGAGGCACTGAAGCAGATCTCCGAACGCGACAGGTTCGACATCATCCAGTTCGAACACTCCTACATGGCGTACAACGTGAAATACCTGTCGAAGGAACTCAGCTGCAAGACGGTCCTCTCCTTTCACAACATCGCCTGCGTGCAGTACTACCGGATCTACCAGCTGGAGCAGCGGCTGATCAAGAAGCTGGAATGCCTTTTCGAGTGGGTTCCGATGCTCAGGTGGGAGTCCAAGATCGCCCGCAGCTTCGACAAGTCGTTGGTGGTGTCCGAGTTGGACCGGGTGCTTTTGCGCCTGATGTGCCCGGGGCTCGACGTCTCGGTGATCCCCAACGGGGTCGACGCCCGGATGTTTTCCCCCCTTCCCCGGACCGGGCGGCAGCTTAACCTCATCTTCGTGGGGCTCATGGATTACGGCCCCAATGCCGACGCGGTGCTCTACTTCCACCGCGAGATCTACCCGCTCATCAAGAAGAGGTTTCCGGAGCTGGGGTTCCTGGTGGTCGGCTGCGATCCTCCCCCTGAGGTCAGGGAACTTTCCGGTCGCGGGGAGGTGCTGGTGACGGGGCGGGTGGAGGACCTGAGGACCTACTACCAACAGGCGCAGGTGGCGGTGATTCCCCTGCGTTCCGGCGGAGGGACCAGGCTCAAGATCATCGAGGCAATGTCCACCGGAACGCCCGTGGTCTCCACCTCCGTAGGCTGCGAAGGACTCGAGGTGACCGATGGGGAAAATATCCTGATCGCCGACGCTCCGGAAGAGTTCGCCGAGAAGGTGGTGCACCTTTTGGAAAACGAAGAGGCCTGGCTCAGGCAGTCGGGGCAGGCACGCAAACTGGTGGAAAAGAACTACGACTGGGAGCAGATAACCGGAACCCTGCACAAGGTGTATCAGGCGGTGCTCCGCTGAGGTGTGCCCGGCTTTAGCGCACAAAAAAAACTCCCCCAGGACAACGCCTGGGGGAGTTTTTTTGTAAGTAGCGTGCGGACTAGTTGAGACTAAGAACCGGTGCGGACAGGCGCTTCCCTTCGAAGCTGCCGATGTCCGGCGCATTGCCGGAGTAGGGGAGCCCCACGTTGATGCCGGCGTCGACCAGGTTGCCGGTGCCGCTTGCGCTGCGGTAGTAGGGGTCCGGCCTGACGCCGGAACCGGCGAGCTGGGGAGCCACACCCTTGGTGTTGTTGGTCTGGGTGGTGCTGGAGCTCGAGTTGGCGACCGTGTTGCCGTTACCGGTGTTGTAGAACCAGTTGTGGTCCACGAGGGTGTTGCTCATCGACCCGCCGATGCTGATCGGGGCAGCCGCAGTGTTCATGATCAGGTTGTTCTGGATCTTGGTACCCGACAGCGAACCCGAGAAGGCCGCTGCATCAATGCCGCTGCCACCCCAGGGTTTGGCCGTAATGGTATCGAAGGTGTTGTTGTAGATCTCCACGTACGAGTTGCTGCCGCGGACGATGTGCAGGCCGTCGCCACAGTTGTAGACCACGTTGTTGCGGAACCTCCAGTGCGTCACGCCGGAACCGGTCGTGTAGTTGGTGCTCCAAAGACCGGCGGCCCTCCCCTGAATCCCCGCCATGTAGTTGTTGTAGAAATCTAAGTAGTTGTGCGACAGCTCGTGCCCCACCACCCCCGGCAGGTTCACGTTGGTCAGGTCGGTGACCGTGTCGTGGATCTTCAGGTTCCAGGTGCTCCCCGCGGAGAGGCTCTGCGGTCCGCCGTTAAGCGACAGGGTGTGGTAGTAGGTCGAGGCGTAGATCTCGGAATCGCCCAGGAAGTTGTACATCTCGAAGACGAAGGCGTTGGTGTCGGTGACGTCGGTCTTCACGGTCCAGTTGTAGGCCTTGAAGTTCTTCAACCAGCCGGGAACCGACTTCACCCCGGTACCCCTGCCGGGGATGTTCTCGTTGATGGTCAGGTTGTAGAGCTGGGCGTTGCCCATGCCGCCGATGTTGATGGCGCCCATGCGCTCACCCGGACCGTTGTTCGCCGAGGTGGTCGTGTCGTTGGTCTCCACGTCGTGGATGATGTCGTTGAGGCCGTAGGCCGGCGGCTCGACCATGGTGTTGTTGGACCAGTCGTAGTACCCCTCGAGCCAGATGGCGTTGTTGTTGATCGACTGGAACTTGATGTCGTGGATGTTGATCTGGTCGGTGCCGCGGATGAAGATACCCGCAGAGAGGGTCTTGCTGCTGCCGTCCAGGGTGAAGCCGCTGATCTCGTTGTTGCCGTGCACCACCGGGGAACTCGGCGAGGTCTGGCGGAAGATGTAGCCGGTGCCCCAGCCGCCGTTGTAGGCGGTCTTGATGGTAACCGAGCTCTTGCCGGCACCCTGGATGTTGACACCCAGCGCCAGGTTGCAGCGGTTGTTGTCGGTATAGGTACCGGCGTTGAGGTAGATGGTGTTACCGGCGCTGGTCACTTTCGAGCAGGCGGTGGAGAGCGTCTTCCAGGGGGAAGTCGAGCTGCCGTTGCCGGAGGTGTCGTTGCCGTTGGGGTCAACGTAGTAGGTTGCAGCCCAGCTCGAGGAGCACATCAAAAGAGCGGCCAGCATGCCCAGGATGGTGACCTGACGCATTCGAGTAGGTTTCTTTACAGACATCTAGTATCTCCTGTTCCGTTAAATGTTTTGTGCACAGTTTTGTGTGCAGCCCGTGCGGGGCCGGCACCGGGACACGACGGTCCCGGATGCCGGCTCGTGCTGCTCGTGCAAGGCACGCGGCGTGCCTGTCGATGATTGGGCTTCCTGCGGCGCGCCCTTCAGGGTGCCTTCGGTCGAAACCGCCGGGAGCCGGTCGCCGGGTGGATTACATGAAGGTGGCCGAAATGGCGTGGTCGGCGCTCACGTTACTGAAGGTGTAGCTGGAGAGCGCCCCGACGGAGACGCCGTCCACCGTGACGGAGGCGATCTTCTTGCCGCTTGCCGGTGTGATGGTGATTACCGGTGAGGTGTTGTAGAGGGCCCAGCTCCCCGCCGTGATGCTCCCGCCGGTCCCTGCCGTGGTCGCGATGTTGTAGTAGCGCACGTCGAAGGTTGCCGAGATGGTGTGGCTGCCGCTCAGGTTATTGAAGGTGTAGCTGTAGGCTGCACCGCCGGGGACGTTGGAGGCCACCGTCGTGCCGTCGACCACCACGCTCTGCAGGTAGTAACCGGTGTTCGGGGTGATGGTGTAGGTCTTGCTGCTGCCGGCGGTGACCGCGCTGGTCCCGGTCGGGGTGATGGTGCCGTTGGCGCCTGCCGAGGCAGTGATGCTGTAGCCGGCGGCGAAGGTCGCCGCGACAGTGTGGTCCGCGCTCAGGTTGTTGAAGGTATAGGAGGTGACGGCACCAACCGACTTCCCGTCCACCGCGACGTCGGCCACCTGGTAGCCGCTCGCCGGGGTGATGCCGATGGTCTGGGAGGTGTTGTAGGCTACCCAGCTGTCCGGCGGGGTGACCGAACCACCGGTCCCCGCGGTCGCCACCACGTGGTAGGAGCGCATCGCGAAGCTGGCGGAGAGGGTGTGGGATGCTGCGACGCTCGTGAAGGTGTAGCTGTACCCTGCGCCGCCGGGGATGTTGGAAACCACTGCCGTGCCGTCAACCGTGACGCTCGCCACGTAGTAGCCGGTAGCCGGAGTGACGGTGTAGGTCGGGGTGCTCCCCGCGCTGACGGTAGCGGTACCGGTGGGGGTGATGGAGCCGTTAGCCCCGGCCGAAGCCGTGATGGTGTAGCCTTGGTTGCCGAAGGTCGCCGCTACCGTGTGGTCGGCGGCCAGGTTATTGAAGGTGTAGGAGGTGACGGGACCTACCGATTTCCCGTCCACGGTCACGTCGGCCACCTGGTAGCCGCTGGCCGGGGTGATGCTGATGGTTTGCGAGGTGTTGTAGACAGCCCAGGTGTCTGCGGGGGAGACCGTACCGTTACTCCCTGCGCTCGCCACGATGTGGTAGGAGCGGACCGCGAAGCTGGCCGCGATGGTGTGGGAGGCGCTCACGTTCGTGAAGCTGTAGCTGTACGGGGCTCCGCCGGCGATGTTCGCGGCGACCTGGGTCCCGTCGACCGTGACGCTGGAGATGTAGTAGCCGGTGGCAGGGGTGACGGTGTAGGCCTGGCTCGCACCGCTGGAGACCACGGTCGCCCCGGAGGGGGTGATGCTGCCGCCGCTCCCCGCCGAGGCGGTCACGGTGTAGGCCGAGGCGCTCCCGCCGCTTCCCGCTGTTGCCGGAGTGGTGAGTTTGATCTCGTTAGAGTAGCCGCTTGTGTTACCCAGGCTATCGTAGGCGGTGACGGCGAAATAGTAGGTGGCGCCGTCGTTCAGGCCGGTCATGGTGTAGGAGTTGGCGTTGCCGACATCTACCGGGTTGGAATAACTTCCGCTGGCCGTGCCGGTGTAGAGCTTGTACCCTTTCAGGCCGGAAAGAGCGCTGCCGTCGGAATAGGTGGTCGGAGCGGACCAGGACATGGTGGCCTGGGCCGCGTGCGCGGTGACTCCGTTCAGGAGCAGCTGTGCCGTTATCAGGGTAGCGATGAAAAGCACGAGGCACGCTATTCGCGCGGGTCGGTTGATTCGATGTACATAGCTTTTTTGCATCATAAACTCTTGTAGCCTCCTTGCGTGTGTGACGGTTACGGTCGTCGGGCTGGTGCAGCAAGCTGCCCGGTAGTGCCTCTCTTCCGATGCCTGTTGGCCGGGGAGGCTGATTCCTGTTCCCTCATGGACTCTCCTTTTTCGGTGCTGTTCGGCTCCGTGGTCCGTACTGCGGACGCAAAAAAACCGGGGCCTGATATCAGCAGTTGTGATATTTCGGCGACCCGGCTGTCTCGGTGAGACCCTTAGGCTTTCCGTCACTTCCTCGCGGAAGTTTTAGTATTGTCGTCTATCGGTATTCCGTTTTCGTTTTCGTTGCAGCGACGGTAGCACAGGCGCCCGGGAACCGTTGGTGACCCTCGTCACAACATCGCCAGTTCGTAAAACCAGGCCTTTACCGGTGTTTGTCTTCCCGCGGGGGATCTTTTCGGCTGCCGAGCGCTCCCTTTGACGACCGGTGAGTCTTCCCGCAGCAACGGTCCCGGACCCGGTTCGGCCGGGGCTTTCCGCCTGTTCCGAGTCCCGTTTTTTCCCCAGGTTTTCCTCCCCTGCAAAAGGTACCTGCCTTCTCTCCCCCGGTTCAACGCATCCTCTTTGACACGGCCCGATATGATATTAAAATTTCCAAATTTATCAGGCAAAGGAGACGCTGCTATGAGCTGGCAAGCCGCTGTGCAAGACGCCCTGAAAACGCTGGACTCCTCGCTCATCCCTTCTTCACTCGACCTCATCTCCCTGATCAAGAAGGTCAACCCGACCACGGCCTGCCTCTCCGAGGCGCAGCGCCTCAGGGGGTACGAGATCAAGTCGCGACTGCAGAACCTCTTGCTGGAACACTACGGACAAACCTTCCGGCTGGTCCCCCATCCCCTCAACGCCGAGATCGTCCTCATCAAGCATGCGGCCCTCCCTTCCATCGATGCCTGCCACGCCCCACTGGCGGCCCTTTCCTTAAGGGCACTCGACCAGGCCGGTTGCGAAACCGAAGCTGCCGAGCAGCTCCCCGCGAAAAAAAACCGCAAGACCAGGAAGGAGGCTCCCGACCTGGGACAGACTCCCCGTGAGCTTTTGAAGCGGGCGCAGGAGTTTCTTGCCGACTACGAATTCGCGGCTGCGGAGGAGGCCTTGTGCAGCATCGGTATCTCGGACCGCGACGACATCCCCACTCTCGAGAGGGCCGTCCGTGCCCTGGTTGAGGAGATGGGGGCCTACCGGCAGGCGGTCGCCCTGGTGCTCGCTCAGCAGCACCAGTTTTTGCGCGACGCGAGGCTGCGGGCGCTCCTGGCACGGGCCTACTACCTGAGCGGCGCCTTCCCCGAGGCCCGGGCGATTTTTGACGAGCTGCACCGCAAGGAACTCGACAAGGAGTCCCTGGTCGCCTATGCCGACATCGCACGCAGGGATGCCAACATGGCCCTGGCCTACAAGCTGTTGCTGGCGGCCGAGGAGACCGAAGGGTATGCGGGGGGGCTGGAAGGGTTGAAGCGGGAAGTCGAAGCGGCCTTGCAGGCGCAGGTGGCTCCGCTGCTCGAGCAGGCCTACACCGCGCTGCAAGGCGCCGACCTGGCCGAGGCCGAGGCTTTGGCGCGCCAGGTCCTGCAGCTCTCCCCGAACGACCCGCGGGCGCGCGAAATCGTAGCCGGGATCTCTGCAGACCGGGAAGCCGCCGAAGTTGCCATCCTGTGGGAGCGTCTCGCGCAGACCGAAGGGTGCGAGGCGCGGCTGGAGCTCCTGGAAAAACTGCTGGTCCGCGACCGCCCCCATGAGGCGACCATCGCCGCCTCCATCGCACGGGAGCGTGAAAACCAGAAAAAGGCACGGGCACAAAGCCGCCTCGAGCAGTTGCGTGCCCTGGTAATCGAGGCCCGCTGGCCGGAGGCCTTCGAGATCGCCTGGTGGCTGCAGAGCCACACGGACCTGGACGCGTTGTGCAGGGAAGCCCGTTCCCTCTCCCCCTATCTCGGTTTCTTGCTGGGAAACCGCCGGCTGCAGAGGCTTCCGGAAAAGAATGCCCGCCAGGCCTGGCTGGATCTGGTGTTAGCCATAAGCTCGTTCAAAGCGGGCCAGCCCGCGGGATGCCTCGACCTGCTGGAACGGGTGAAGCACTACTTCGAAAAGTTTCGCGAGTTTCACGAGGTCTACGACCGGGCTCTTGCCTGGGAGCAGGCCCGCGCCCGGGAAGAGGTCGAGGGGATCCTCGTTGCGGCAAACCGGGAAGGTACCACGCTGAGCCAGGCCCAGGCTTTTGCCAGTGCGGCCCGCAAGGCGATGATCCACCTTCCCCTGGAGGAGCGCGTGGAAATCGGCCGGAAACTGGAGGCGCGCATTGCGGAGTTGATACCCGTGGACAAGGAAGAGGAACTCCTCGAGGCCTACCAGTACTTCGTCAGATCAGGCATGCACGACAGGGCCGCCATGGTGAGAGCGGCGCTGCCAACCCATAACGAGGTCTTCGACGGTTTCGATGCGGAGATCGCCGCAGACCTTGCCATAGCACGCACCCCCCTGCGGCTCGAGTTCTCCGAGACGCTCCAACCCGACTTCTTCAACAATCCTCCCCTGTATTGGATCGGCTCGACCGACCGCCATATCCTGCTGCGCGAACAAGACGATGTCCTCGTGGTCGTCGATCTCGAAAAGCTGCAGGCCGGGAGGTACGTCTCGCCGCATCTGAAGGAGCTCTACCTCTACGACGCGCTTCCGTCGGACGATACCTTCCTGTTAAGCGACCCGAAGAATCCCGTGCATAAATGGCGGGCGGTGCTCAGTGACGAGAAAAGTGCCTTCACCGCCTGTGTCGACATCAGGGAATTCTGCGAAAGCGGAGACGACTTCCCGGTCTACGTCTTCTTATCCTCCGAACGGAGCACCGACTACTACGTCGTCATCTGGGACGTCGACGATACCGGTCCGGGAAGAGTGGTGCGCAAGAAGCTGGGGAATAGAAGCCAGGCCGCCACCGTGAGAGTAGGTAACAAGAAACGGATCGAAATGGTGCGGACTTCCTGCTATCCGGACAAGTTCATCATCGGTAGCGAGGACCTCATGAAATTCTGCGTGAAGAACCTGACACCGGAGTACAGCCTCGACCTGTCTCCGAAGGACGTTTGGGAAGTCGATAGGGCGAAGGGGCATTTCTACTACTTCGACCGCGCCATCTTGAAGAGGGCCGACCTCATCGGGTACGAAAACCGGGTAACCTATCCCAACTCGCCGTGCTGCTATTTCTTTGCCGAATACCACAGCAAAATCGCGCTGAGTCCCGAGACCAACACCTTGATGCTTCGGCTAGGGAAGAAGGCCGCTCTCTACAACTACACCACCAACGAGATATCCCACCCCTTCCCGTTAAGTTCCGTGTTCGGTACCAGGCCGGCGCGCAGCTGGTACATCTGCGACTACAACAAGGAGACCCTGACCCTCACCCTCCGGGACATCGGAAAAGACCGCAACCAGGTGCTGGAGTGGGAGCAGGCTCAGACGCCGACCAACGGCAGGGAAACGGAAAACCCCGACTGGGCCGAGGCGCTGCATAAACAGATTTTCTTCGGATACCAGGGGGGAGAAGACGCCGGCGAACCGCCCGAGGCGCAGGAACAGCCTCCCTCGTGAAACCCGGGGAGGGGAGGGGAGAGGAGGGGAGAGGAGGGGAGAGGAGGGGAGAGGACCGGCGAGGGTGCTCCCGGCACCTTACGACAAACGGCACCCGGTGAGTACCGGGTGCCGTTTTGTGTGCAGATCGCCGTGGATCGTCGGGTGGCCTTGGGGCTGGAAGAGGAACTTCGGGACCTGCCTCCCCCTGTCTAGAACCTCTCGAACTTCTCGTCCATCTCCAGCTCGACACCCTGGTGGCGGTTCGCGATGGGGGCCGCGACCCTCTTGGGTGCGGCTGCCGGCCGTGCCGCGCTGCGTCTCACCTGCGCCTGCGGTGCCAGGTAACCGGCGTCATCGGAGCTTGCCTTGAAGAAGGTGATGGCGCTTTGCATCTGCACCGCCTGGCCGGCCAGCTCCTCGGCGGTCGAGGACATCTCTTCCGCTGCGCTGGCGTTTTGCTGGATCACCTGGTCCAGCTGCTGGATCGCCTTGTTGATCTGCCCGGCGCCGGAGTCTTGTTCGCGGCTCGAGATGCTGATCTCCTGGACCAGTTCGGCGGTTCTCTGGATGTCCGGGACGATCCTGGAGAGCAGTTCGCCCGCCCGCACCGCAACGTTCACGCTGTTGGCGGAGAGCTCCGAGATCTCGCCGGCTGCGCGCTGGCTGCGCTCCGCAAGCTTCCTCACCTCGCTTGCCACCACTGCAAACCCCTTGCCGTGCTCACCGGCGCGGGCCGCCTCGATAGCCGCGTTCAGGGCCAAAAGGTTGGTCTGTCGGGCGATCTCCTCGATGATGTTGATCTTGGAGGCGATCTCCTTCATGGCGCCGACCGTCTCCTCGACCGCCTTGCCCCCTTCCTTGGCTGCCTCGGCCGACTTGATGGCGATCTTCTCGGTCTGGGCCGCGTTGTCGGCATTCTGCCGGATGTTGGCGCTCATCTGTTCCATGCTCGAGGAGGCCTCCTCGGCGGCAGCCGCCTGCTCGCTGGCACCCTGGGACATGGTCTGCGCGTTCGCGGAAAGCTCCTGGCTTCCGGTGGTGAGCCGGGTGGAAACCACCGCCAGCGCGTTGACCGGTTTCATGATGCTGCGGATCAAGAGCCAGGCGGAGAGGGCGGAGATCGCCACCACGAGCAGGCTGATCACCGAAAGGGCGGTCTGCGCCTCGCCCAGCGCGCCGACGATGTCGTTCTTGATGCGGCCGGAAACGGCGTCCTGTTGCGACTTCAGAAGCGATGAGGAGGCCTCGTTGACCCGCACCAGGCTTGGTGCCGCAGCCTTGAGAGCCCGGACCGTTTCCTCCTGGTGCCCCGAGGTTGCAGCCTCGATCACGTTGTTGTTGAGCGCCGAGCACTCCTTGATGGCATCCTTGAAGGCGACCAGTTGCTCCTTGTACTTCTTGCCGGCCGGAGTGTCGGCAACCGGGGTGTCTTCCAGCTTCTTCATGGCGTCGCGGTACACCATGCGCTCGCTGTCGATCGTGGCACGGGCGGTCTTGCGGAACTCGGGATCCTGGATGGCCGCATAGAGGGCCACGGTGCGGGTTATCGTCTGGATGGCATTGGCCGCGTTGGTAATCAGGGTGATCTTGGGCAGGTTGGCATCCGAGATATGTTTGCTGCTTTTCTGGATCTTGCTGAACTCGAACGACGTGTACACGATGCTCGCTACAAACAGGGTGATCGTTACCGCAAATACCCCGCTCAACCGTTTACCGATGGTCCAATTTTTCACCGTTTCCTCCTGTTTCCATATCTATAGGTGCAGGTATTACATGTCAGGAAAGCCCTTCGGAGAAATACCTGATTCCTTTAGGGTAAATCGTCAATGTTTACGGCGTGGTACGCCGCTGACGGGAGGGACGTGAGGCTAACGGTGTTTTGCTGGGCGCCTGGAAAAAGCGCTCGCTCGGGGGGATCGGCAGCTCTCGCGGATGGTTAGCCGGTCAGAATCGTCGGCACTCTGTTTTATAAAAAATAATTGGTAAGACCAGTGCGGAGGGAAGGCTTCTTCAGGTTGGGGGGAAATAATGTATCGGGGCCGAAAGAGAGGGCCTGAATCTGCCCCAGAGTGCGCGTCCGGTGGACTCCAGGGCAGGCTGGGGCTATTATTGCAGCCGACAGTTACCTTTCGGACCGGATGTGCCGATCGAGGAGTGCTTCATGTACAGGTGGTGTGTGCGCATCGTGTCGATTGTCACCTTGCTTTGCTGTCAGGGGTGTCTCGGGAGATTCTTCTACTACCCGGGCCGCAACGTGTACCATACCCCCGAGAAGGTCGGGCTCCCCTACGAAGAGGTGACCTTTCCCAGTTCCGATGGCACCAAGCTTTCGGGCTGGTTCATCCCCGCCGTTGGCGTGCCGCAGGGGACGGTGATCCACTTTCACGGCAATGCCCAGAACATGACGGCCCACTTCAGCTACGTCTACTGGCTGCCGCGGGCCGGTTTCAACCTGTTCGTTTTCGACTATCGAGGCTACGGGAAGTCTGCCGGTGCTCCTGATCGCGCAGGGCTTTTCGAGGATGCCCAGGCGGCGCTGCGCTACGTGGCTGGCAGAAACGACGTGGACCGGGAGCGGCTGGTGGTCCTGGGGCAGAGTCTGGGGGGAACCAACGCCATCGCGGCGCTTGGGGGGACCGGGACTCCCCGGGTGCAGGCGGTGGCCGTCGAGTCCGCCTTTGCTTCCTACCGCAGCATCGTCAGGGAGAAGATGGCCCAGATCCCTGTACTCTCCCTGCTGCGCTGGCCGCTTTCCTACCTGCTGATCGGCGACAGCTACAGTGCGCTCGACGCAGTGGCCGCCATTTCCCCCGTACCATTACTGCTCATCTATGAGACCCAGGACAACATCGTCCCGATCTCCGAGGGGCTGAAACTCTACGAGAAGGCCCGCGAGCCCAAGGAACTCTGGCAGGTGCCCGGCGGGACGCATGCTGGCGCTTTCGCCGAGGCCGACTCCCCCTACCGGAAGGCCCTGGTGCAGTTTTACCAAAAGGCCCTGCCGGGCAAAGCCGGTCCGGCGCCGGTCGGTCCCGTCAGTCCTGCGCCGCGGTGAGTTGCGAGCAGAGCGCTTTGAATGCCATGCTGTCGATCTTCAGTTCTACCGGGTTGCCGTTACCCTGGTAGCCAATCGTGACGACGCCCCCCACGATCTCGTGTTCCATTTCCGCGAAAAGCACCGCACGCGGGTTGAAGAGAAGGTTTCCGGCGCGGATGAACCCTTTCTTCTCCAGGTCCCGGGCGAGCGTTTCCTGCTCGAGCTTCGTCACCTTCTTGAAAAGCTGCTTGTGCACCCCTGTGCCGTCGAACCAGGCATCGACCAGTCGTGTGTCGTCCCCCAGAAGAGGGTTCTCCGCCGGCGTAGTCAATTGAGCGGCCAGGATCCTGTCGGTATTGATATAGCGCATGTAGACCTCCTTCCCTGTTCTTTTTTGCAAACACCAAAAAAAATCAAAAATCAGTCAGCCACGGAGCCACCAAGGGCACGGAGAAATAACGTAGGGTGGTACTTTGGTGCGGACAACCTGAACGGCGAGTGAAACCCTGGTAACCGGTTCGGCCTCATGTGTTAACGATAGAGGGCCGAACACGTTGGGAAGTTTTTTGTTGTTCACAGGAGACGCCACTTCTGTGCTGTGGCGAGCTGCGTCTGCAGGTTTTCTCTCCGTGTTCTTGGTGGCTCCGTGGCTAAATTCGCTTTTCCTACGGTCGCGTCGCGGTAAATATCGCCCGCACCGGCGCAGGGTGCCCCTCGATGGTCTTCCCCGCATCTCGCGAATCCAGAAAATCCGGCAGCGACTCGAAGCGCATCCACTCGGTCGAGCGCTGCTCCTGGCAGCTGGTACGGTTGGTGTCGACACAGGCGACGTCGGTGAAACCGCAGCGCTCGAGCCACAGGGTCAACGCGGCGATCGAGGGGAGGAACCAGACGTTGCGCATCTTGGCGTAGCGCCCCTGCGGCACGAAGACGGTATCCCGGTCCCCCTCCACGATCAGTGTCTCCAAAATCAGCTCCCCACCCGGGCGCAGGCACCCCTTGAGCTGGAACAGGTGGTCGAGGGGCGAACGACGGTGATAGAGAACCCCCATCGAGAAGACGCTGTCGAAACAGGCCATATCTTGGGGCACCTCCTCGATGCCGACCGGGATGACGTGGTGCCGCGGGTCACGCAGGTAGTGCTGCATCACCAGGAACTGCTGTACCGACAACAGGAAGGGCTCGATCCCCAATACGAACGCCGCACCCGCGCCGCGCATGCGCCAGCCGTGATAGCCGTTGCCGCAGCCGACGTCGAGGACCCGGCGACCGGTGAGCGGCTGGATGTGCGGCACTACGCGCTCCCACTTCCAGTCCGAGCGCCACTCGGTGTCGATTTCGACACCGAAAAAACGGTAGGGACCTTTGCGCCAGGGGTGGAAACCCTGGAGTTGGGCGATCAAGCCGTCCCGGGTGCTTTCACCCAGATCGTAGCTGGAGCCGATAGTAACGGAGTCGGCAAGCTCGATGACGGACGGCTTCAGCTCGGGTAGCGACTCAACCGCGCCCAGTCGTTCAGCCAGCCTCTCCGGCAGGACCGCCCGCAACTGCTCGGCCCAGGCCTCCTGGCCGAGCTCTGCCAAATGCGGGTAAAGGGAATCGAAATAGGTCATTTGAGTGCGACCAGCGAGGCGAAATTGAAGCACTGGAACCAGAGGTAGGAGGCCGAGAAACCGGCCTCCTGCAGCCGCTCCTGGTGACATGCCAGGGTCTCGGGGATCATCACGTTCTCCAGTGCGGTTCGTTTCTGGCTGATCTCGAGATCGCTGTAGCCGTTGGCCCGCTTGAAATCGTGGTGCAGCTCCATAAGGACCTGCTGCTGCGCGGGGTCCGCGAAGGCGATCTTCTCGGACAGTACCAGGATGCCGCCCGGCCTGAGACCCGCGTAGATCGACCGGATCAACTCCAAACGCTGCGCCGGCGGAATGAACTGCAGGGTGAAGTTGAGGACCACCACCGAGGCGTTCTCGACCGTCACCTCTTTTAGGTCGGCACAGATCATGGTCACGGGAACACGTGAGGAGGTATCACGGGCCAGGAGTTCCCGGCCGCGCTCGATCATGGCAGGGGAGTTGTCGACGGCGATGATGTCGCAGCCCGGCTGACTGATGCGCTGGCGCATGGCGAGGCTCACGGCCCCGAGGGAACAGCCGAGATCGTAGCAGTGCGAATTAGCCTGGGCGTACTTCGCGGCGAGGATGCCGATATTGGCAATGATCATCCCGTACCCGGGAACCGAGCGCTGTATCATGTCGGGAAAAACGGCAACGACCCGTTCGTCGAACTGGAAATCGATGATTTCCTGCAGGGGCGCAGCGTAGAGGGCGTCGTTCTTGGTCACGTTTCCTGGTCCTTTTCAAAATCGCATTTCTGAAAATCGGGCCTGATGTGAACCAATTCCGCCAGCTCCGCGGAAGGTTGGTGCTCATCAGGAAAAAACAAAACTGGAAGATAGCCGGTCCCCGCCGGAATATCAACACCTTGTTGTGCCGTCAGCAAGGCCGACGGACTATAATCCCTCTAAATAGGACTGGCGGGACCATTGCCATAACCTGTGTGGCCCATCACCTCGTCATCTCATACGCTACCTGATTAACGCAACCTTCCGCTCTCCCTTCCCTTCAAGGGGAGGGTCGGGGTGGGGATGGGGCAAACACTGGTGGCACGCGTCCCTCCCCCTTCAAGGGGGAGGACAGGAGGGGGATGGGATCAACACGGAGGGACGCTTTTGGCGGAAGATCTGAGCTGGTCACGAACGCTAAAAGGCCTGTCGTGAATGAACGACAGGCCTTTGGTTTTGGTGGACATCCCTGGCGTCATCAGCCGCGCTGTGCTGCCTCTATTGCCGCTATATCTATCTTGGTCATCTGCAGCATCGCCTCGAAGGCCCGCTTGGCGGCCGCGCGATCGGGATCGGTGACCGCTTCGGTCAGCGCGACCGGAGTGATCTGCCAGAACACCCCCCATTTGTCCCTGCACCATCCGCAAGCGTTTTCCTGGCCGCCATTGCCGACGATCGCGTTCCAGTAACGATCGGTTTCCTCCTGGTCGGTCGTTGCGACCTGGAAGGAAAAGGCCTCACTGTGTTTGATCTCCGGACCTCCGTTGAGTCCGATGCAGGGAATGCCCATCACGGTAAATTCGACGATCAATACGACCCCCTCCTTTCCTGAGGGAAAGTCTCCCGGTGCACGGTGCACCGCGTCGACCGATGAATCGGGAAAGGTCTCCGCATAAAACCGCGCTGCCTCCTCGGCAGTGCCATCGTACCAAATGCAAATGGTGTTTTTCGCTGGCTTCACCATGACATCCTCCCGTAAGATAAACTGCTAACAGAAACTGCCTCAGGTGCCTCTCCTTCGGATTATAACAAATGCAACGCTGCAGACAGGCCGTCTATTTCCACACGAGCCGTCACTATTGCCCTGACCGTGCGTATCCCGGCCTTCCGCTGCACGACGGCTTCTTCTTGTCTGCTGGTATGCGCTCAGGTAGTCTCGACATGCCCAGAGGCCAGTGCCGGCCTTCAATCTCTCGACGTCCACTATCTGCTTCTGCCATAAGCATTTTCGCTAAAGTTTCGGCGCCTGCTGTCGGATAATTCTGAAAGCGCCGAAAGAGTGAAGTCGGATGGTGCGGAAAACGCTTTTCTCACAGGAGTCCCCCATGTTCACGCGCAAAGCCTGTCTGTTTCTGGTCCTACTTCTTATTGCTGCCTGCACCCCCTACCTGTACGGCGTTCCTCAGGAAAGCTGGGACCGGATGAGCGAGCCCGAACGTATCCAGGCCATGCGGACCTATGAACGTGAACAGCAAGAACAGCGGCGCGCCGCGGAGGAGCGCGCGCGACGCCAGGCCCTGGAACGGGAGCAAGAACGCGCGCGGCAGGCGGCACGGGAGCGGGAACGGCAGGAACGCATCGAAGCACTGCACCAGGGGAGGGGGGCGTACGGAGAACTGATCCGGGTACGCCTACAGGGTGGCCGCATCAGGATCGGTGATCGCCATCACCACTACCAGCCGCTCACCTTTACCATTGCCGATAGCGAAACCGTCAAGATCCCGGTTGCCGATTACCAGGGAAGAGCGGTGGAACTGACGGCGAGCTACTCAGGGGGCGCGCTGATCATCGAGGGGGTGCGCTTTGAGTATGAGCGCCGCTGGGGGAAAGGGCTGCTCTACGCGGACACCGGCACTTCCGGACCGCTTGCGTTACAGGGGGTCGATGTCTTCGTCGAGGTGCACGACCGCTCCACGCGCTACGAAAGGGAACGCCCCAGGTTTGTCATCGTCAGGGAGGATGTTCCGGTCGTCATAAGGGAGCGTGAACCGGCGCCCCAGGTGGTGATCGTGCGTGAGAAGGAGGCGCCGCGGCCGCCGATAGTGATCGAGCGGGAGAAACCGCGTCACGAGCCTCCCGCCCCCCGTCAACCGCCGCCGGTGCTGGCCGAGCGGGCGCCCCGCAGTGTGGAGGTCGTGCTGCTCTCGGGCGAGTTGAAGGTCCGCGGCAAAAACCAGCCGGTCGAGAAGGCGGTGCTGCGCCTCAAGGAAGGGGAGACCCGGGAACTCGTTGCCAAGGCCGGTGCAGAATCTGGCACCTTGACCCTGCGCTATATCGGTGGCGAGCTCTTCATAGACGCCAGCCGCGGGAAGGGGCAGGGCGGGAGCCGTTTCGGCTTCGACAAGGAATGGAAAACGGGCAAGGTCTACCGCTTGGAGCTGAAGGGAAACCTGCACCTGGAAAAGGGGACCGTCAAGGTTACTGCCAAGGAGTAAAGCGGAGGGGGACTTTCAAGACACACGGCACACGCTGCGGTTGGTGCGAAGAAGGGGGACGGCAACTGGCGAGGTGAAGGCGAGCACCGGAATTTCGCGGATTGCGGGCAAAGTGATATTCTTTAACCCAGTACCTGTATTTAGTTAGAGGGAAAAGGAGATCCACCATGGCCAGTCCACGTGGCAAACAGCTAGCGCAGGTGATCCTGCAAAAAATAGCCAACCTGAAAGACGTCTGCAACGGAATCGACGAAGCCACCGCATCTCGTGCCCCTTCGGGGCGGTGGTCACCCAAGGAGATCCTTTCGCATCTCTGCGGGCCGGAGGGGACCGGCCACCTGCCGATACTCACACCCTTCCTTACCGCAGATACCCCGACCATTGACCTCAGGACCGAAGATCCCTTCTTCACCGAGGCCCGAGCGAACACAAGTTTCGCCCAACTGGTGCGGGAATGTGAGCAGGAGTACCAGGGGATCGCGAGGTTTGCAACGGAGCTTTCCGACGAGCAGTTGGGACGTACCGCGTACATCCCGAAGCTGAAAGATTCTCCTTTGGGTGACCACCCGACCCTGGACGGCCTGATCGCAGCATTGGGGGAATATCACCTGCAGTCTCATGTCGACCACCTCAAGGAGATTCTGGCAGAGTTGGCACCGTAGTTCCTTCCTTCAGAAAAACATTGCCTCCAGACAGGCAGCATAGGTGAGTGGGCGTCCCCGGAGGGGACGCCCACTCGTCGTTTCGGCCTCGAAGCGGATTGATGCATCCCTGTCGAGATCGTAGGACGGAGAAAAAGGTTGGCAAAAAAACGAGCGGCACTTGCAACGTACGAAAGCTGTCGTAAGATTAGCAACAGCCAATCTATGCCGCTGTCGAGAGGTGATCCGATGCCAATACCAGAGCAGTACGATATCTTCGATCCGAACCTCCGCAGGCTGACCTATCCGGAATTGCACATGGTCCTCACCACCGCCTCCGATGCCCTGGAGGTTCACTCCTTCTTCCGGGACAACTGGGAGTCTTACGTTCCCAACTACCTCATTCTGCGCAATCACCTGGTAAAACTTAAAGAGTTCGGAGTGGGCGCAGACCGCGGGGACCGGGACATGAAGGCCCAGCGCGACCAGGTCAGGGCGCGGGCGGAGCTCGATATCCTTTTGATCATCAACTACGTGGTGATGAGGGCCATCGAGAAGCAGGATCCGTCGCTGTTACAGAATACCGGCTTGCCGCTCAAGGAGCTCAAGACCGCGCGCTCCAGTTACCGGATCGCTCCGACGTCCGTGCCGGTAGTTCTAACTGCCAAGCACAAAAAGACACGGCTTGGTGTCGAATCTGGTACCGCGATCCTCGCGGGCAAACATGTTAAAATGGGCGGGCCTTACCACCTGCAAATCTGCAAGGGGCACCCCGCCTCCGAGGAGAGCTGGTGCACACCGGGGGGCCACTATCGAGAGTGTGGCAATATCATCCTCAACAACCTGGAGTCCGCCAACGAGTACTTCTTCAGGATCAGATCGGACGGGCCTGACGGTCCCGGCCCCTGGTCACAAGTGGTAAGCCTGGTCATCGTATAACAGCAAAAGGCCTGTCGTTAACAACGACAGGCCTTTTCTTTCCAACCACCAACCGCTTCTTTCATCTCCCGCGTAGCAAGCGCCTCAGCGAATCCTTCCTCTCCGGTCAAACGTAACTTGAAGCGTTTTCATCTCGCGCGAAACGAAACAAACTTGGACGAAACGATTTCATCCCGGAGTTTAGCGAAACCAACTCGCGCGAAACGTTTTCATCTTGCGCGAAACGAAACGAACTCGGACGAAACGATTTCATCTCGGCGTTTAGCAAAACCAACTCGCGCGAAACGAAACGAACTCGGACGAAACGATTTCATCTTGGCGTTTAGCAAAACCAACTCGCGTGAAACGTTTTCATCTCGCGCGAAACGAAACGAACTCGGACGAAACGATTTCATCTCGTCGTTTAGCAAAACCAACTCACGCGAAACGTTTTCATCTCGCGCGAAACAAAACAAACTCGGACGAAACGATTTCATCTCGGCGTTTAACAAAACCAACGCACATAAAACGATTTCATCGCGTGCGAAACGAATCGAACCCCAGGTAGCGGTCTGAAAGAATAGCGCAACGTGCAGTTTTAAGTTCCTACCTGGGCGAAACGAGCACCCGCTCCAACCGGCTTGCCAGTTCATCCGCCTTGTAAGGCTTTTCGATTGCTGCACAGAATCCGTATACCGAGTAGTTCGAGATGACCGGGTCCTCGGAGTAGCCGCTCGAGACAATCAACTTGGCTTCGGGATCGATGGATAGTATATGGCGTGCACCCTCGGATCCTCCCATGCCACCGGGAACCGTCAGATCCATGATAACTACGTCGAACCGGTTGCCCGCTTCCATAGCTGCGGCATAGATGGAGATAGCCTCCTCGCCGTCGTTGCAGGTCTCCACTTTGTGGCCTGAGTGTTCCAGGGCAATCCTGACCAGATCCCGTACCACCTCCTCGTCGTCCATCACGAGAACGTTGAGTTCCCTGCCGCACCCGAAGCTACCGTTGGGGCGCTCTTCACCCTCTGAAAATGTTCGTGGCAATGCGGAAAGGTACAACGTAAAGGTAGATCCTGCTCCAGGGGTTGAGCTGACCGTGATATGTCCCCCATGATTGGTCACGATCGCATAGCTGGACGCAAGCCCCAACCCGGACCTTTTTGCCTTCGTGGTGAAGTAGGGGTCGAAGATCCTTTCCTGATCGTCCGGGGAAATGCCACAACCTTCATCGATGAAACATAGCTTGACATAGGACCCCGCCGCCAAGCCAGTGACGTTGGGAGATTTGAGTGTGACGTTCTCTCCCTGTACTACCAATCTCCCGCCTCCTGGCATCGCATGCACGGCGTTGATGATGATGTTGTGCAGAGCCTGGCTGATCTGTCCCTCGTCGGCCTCTACCGCGAAAAGCTCCTCCTCGATTTCGGTCACCCCTTTGACGCTGGTTCCGGTCAGCGTCAACGCCAGGGCGTCGCCCACCGCCCGTTGCAACGACATCACGCGTTTCACGGGCTTTCCCCCCTTGGCAAAGACCACCAACTGCCGTGACAAGTCGGCAGCTCGCTGGGTTGCCTTTTCAGCCCGATCAAGAAGTTCCTGGGCCTTTTCCGAGGGATCCATGTACAGTTTGGCAAAGGAGATGTTTCCCATGATGCCGGTGAGGATGTTGTTGAAGTCGTGAGCTATGCCACCGGCCAGGATGCCGAGACTTTCCAGCTTTTGGGCCTGGAGCAGGTGACGTTCCAATTTAAGGCGCTGTTCCTCGATCTCTTTTCTTTCGGAGATGTCTCTCGAGATTGCCACAATACCTTTGATGAGTGGATTTCTGAGTTGGTTGCTTCCGGTCGCCTCCATCCAGACGTAGCTGCCATCCTTGTTGAGGTAACGGTATTGAACGGGAGTGAACTCGGCAGGATTATTGATGAGAGTTTCGAAAGCTGCGCCAACCGCCGCGCGGTCATCCGGGTGAATGAGCTCGAAGGTATTTCTTCCTTCGAGTTCTTCGACGTAGCCGTGGATGGCAAAGGCGGCGGGGGAGTTGTAGACCAGAACACCATGTTCGTCGAGTAAGCTGATGACATCCGGAGAAAGTGCCATGATGCTGCGGAACCACTCTTCGCTGGTTCTCAGTTGTTGCTCCATCTGCTTGCGTGCGGTGATGTCCCGCACCACGGAGACCACGCATGGTTTGCCACCGATATCCACGCGTGCCATGGAAAGCAGGGCAGGAAAGCTCTCCCCCGACTTACGGCAAAAGGTCACCTCCGCGTTGTGCACGATTCCCGCACTGTCCAGCATTTCAATAGTTTGCCGCCGTTGGTTTGCATCGGGCCAAATACCCGTTTGGGCCCAGGAACGTCCCAGCAGTTCTTCAGAGCAATACCCGGTGGCGACGTCGTGGGCAGAGTTGACAGCGAGGTAGCGTCCATCTTCAGAGGTAAGAGTCAGAATTTCCGGGCTGAGGCGGAAGAGGGTCTCGTAAAGTTGCTTTGCCTCCTGCAAATCCTTTTCGGCCTGTTTTTTGTGCGAGATGTCGACGATAGTGCCGATTATCCGCAGCGGTTTCCCCCGTTCATCCCGCTTTACGATGACTCCTCTGCCTTCAATCCAGCGCAAGCCGCTATCTTTTGAGATCATCCGATATTCTAGGGTCGATTCATCTTGGCTACTCTTCAGATTCTCCCGGAGTTTGGTTAACACGCTTTCCCGATCTTCAGGGTGGATGATGCTGGCAAAGAACGCGCTGTTGAAAACGGTTTCATCAGATTGATAACCGGTCAACTCGCAAAACCGGGGGCTTAAGTAGGCAAGATCGGTTTCCAGGTTCCAGTCCCAAAAACCTTCCACGGCAACCTGCAACAGCAAATTCACAACATCTTCGTCCACGTTTCCTCCCGATCGGCAGGGCTTGCAAATTGAAAGGTATTTTGGTCCAGCGAATCAAGACAACACCGGTTGCAGCAGGATGCTTGGTGCCGGTGCAACGGTGCACCAGGGATCTGAATCTGCAGCCAGTTCTATAGCTCGGCCTTGCCTTGGTACAATCCACAATCGACCGCACATCCTGCTCGTTTCCACGCAGCAGAAACAATGCGGGACTCCGGCTGAGAGAATGTCGGTCTTTAACCCGATCAGTAAAAAACTTATAGCCACACCGCTGTAATTCTCTATCTATGTACTTTATAGTCTTATGATCTGTTGGTGGATATTGTCTTACAAGCACAGTTTCTGGTGCGGAATATATTTCATGTTTAATTGTTTGTAAATTAAAAAATGGTTATGCCTGGAAGGGGCTACACGAACCTGCTTTTGTGCTGGGACTTTACAAGGTCTTTCATTGGTAGGGGTGGAAATGTTTTGTTTCAGATATATGCTTCTGTCATGATCTGAGTCAGTACGGCGAATCTCTGATACTCAAAAACTGATTGTTTTTAGTGGGTAAATTAATTTGAGAATACTTAAATTGCTTGCAGCGTTGATCGCTCTCCTTGTGCTGCTCTACGCTGGGTGGATCGGGATCAGTATTTATCGGCTGCCGTCGGTGGCTAGCCTCGCAGACCGGTCTGTCAGCCTGACTATCGAGGTGAGGGACTGGAAGGGGAAACTGCACCCGTTTGTCGTCGGACCGGACAATCCACGCTGGGTGTCCGCCGAACGCATTCCCGTGGAGATGGAGTGGTCTGTGATCGTGGCAGAGGACGCCAATTTTTATGAGCACCGCGGGGTGGATGTTAAGGCAATCAAGGAGGCGATCCGCTACGACCTGGAGAAGAAGCGTTTCGCTCGTGGTGCCTCGACGATCACGCAGCAGACGGCAAAGAACCTTTTCCTGTCGCGCAAGAAGACGCTCACCCGCAAGATCGAGGAGCTCTATCTCGCGAAACGTATGGAACAGGAACTCACCAAGGGACGGATCCTGGAGCTCTACCTGAATATCGTGGAGTTGGGACCGATGGTCTACGGAGTGGGGCACGGCGCGCGCTACTATTTCGACAAGCCGGCCCAAGCGCTTACGCCGAGGGAGTGTTCGTTTCTGGCGGCCATGCTCCCGGGGCCGCAGAAGGCCTACAACCCGTACCGGCACATGGACCGGGTACTGAAACGCTCGAACCAGATCCTCTTTCTTTTGAAGCAGCGTGGAGTGCTGAGCGAGGGGGAATATCGGCGTGCCCTTGCGGAATCGGTAGATATCTCCGGGATGCAGAGGAAAGTCGACAAGAGTTTCACAGGACAGGTGAAGAGGTTCTTTCAGCGGTTATTCTCGTTTTGATGTATGAAGCCGGGCGGGTGCGGCGATCTGCGCTGCGGCTCCTCCCGATCCGCCGGTTTCCCGGGGCGCGAACCGGGAGGATGGCTATTTCTTTCCCTGGGACTGCAGGCTGTTGTTGAGGGGCCTTAGGTGGATGGCGCCCAGATGCTCGATGCTCAGGTTGTGAAAACAGGCCAACAGTAACTGGGCCGCCACTTCCTTGCTGTCCCTGCCGACAACTTTCAGCAGAACTTCCCCGTCCATTGCCCGAAACTCCAGGTGGGCGAGATCTCCCTGCTTGTGCAGGAGGATATCTTTTTCTTCAAAATTGTCGGTAGCAATCTGCACCAATTGCAACGCCATTGCCTCGAAAAATTGGTCCATGTTCTTGTCCTGGCTCATCGTGGTCCCCTCCTTTTTATATCCCTTCCATTACCTGTGGCTAGACTGCCTGCAGAGGGCGTCGTAGAGGGGTCTTGTGCAGTTGTCTCAGTTTCTCAATGCTGATCTTGTGCAGGCAGGCCAATACCATCTGGCTACCCAATGCATCGATATTTTCGCCAGATACCTGAAAGACGACTTCTCTTTTGCTGTTTATGATCCGCAGGTACATGAGGTCGTCTGCCTTGCGGGTCATGATCTGCTGGTTTCCCTCGTCGTCCGTGGCGAGCTGAATAAGCCCCCACGCCATGTTCTCCATCAGTGACTGGATGAATTGCTGAGAATAGACGGTTTCCTCATTCATCGTGCCCTCCTCACCCTGATCTGCTACCGTGGTGAAAAATTGGATTTGGCTAATTTTACCCATGAGAAAGGGAAAGGCAATCGACAAAGGAGCAGAGGCCGCTACGCATTTCCGGGTTGGGTGGCGGAAAATTCCGGGTGGTTGGATGCGGACCAGCTGCTCGTTGTTTATTCTATGGTTGGAAAGTGCTAATATGGTCACAGAAAAAAAGAAGGAGGTCGGATATGAAGCGCATTCTTGCATCTCTGGTGGCGGGGCTCATCGCGGCCTTATTTGCGTCGGTTGCAATTGCCGAGACTACCACGACCACTACCGAACCGGGCACGACGACCACGACCACGACTAAAGACACCGGACAGGTAAAAACGACCAAGAAACACCACAAAAAACATCACAAAAAACACCACGCCAAGAAGGTGGTGAAGAAGGAGACGACCACGACGACCACGGTGGAACCTAAATAAAGGACATTGGACAATTGACGATTCACGATTGACGGAGAACAGCAGAACGGCAGTCGAAGGATGATGCTTGGGCACCGGGCACCCATCCGGAGAAGGGCCTCCGACACGACGGTTAACAAGGATCCCTTCACGACTCTTCCAAGCGTGCACCTGAAACAGTTTAACGGGCCGTATCCTCATTGGGTACGGCCTTTTCTGTTTTAGGGCTCGTCAATCGTGGTGATGGGTGAGGAACCAGCGGTAAACGGCATCGTTACCGTAGGCACTAGTGGCACGCGCAGGGAACTGGACGAGTGGCCAACAGTGGGGCCGGGACTCGGGAAGACAAGATCTGGGGCGGGAACTGCTGCTTGCTGAATTGCTACTTATCCCTTTCCACCAGTTTCTCCTGGTACAGTGGGAAAAGGTCAAGACGAACCGGGCGCTTCAGGGCAATTTCGAGTTTCATCAGCTTGAAGTTCAACTCGCGGAGCTTGTTGCGACGCTCCTCGCCGTCATCGAGGTTGAGCAGAAGTCGCCTGAGCGACTGCACCTCGTTTACCAGCTCGACCTCGGGCGGCACGCAACCGGCATTCCTCAACACCTTGTATGCCATGCGCAGCTCTTCGGGAACCCCGGAAAGATCTTCCTGAACCAAGGGCTTGCCCCGCCCGGGGAGATTATCGAACTCGCCGCGCGCCATCGCCTCCTGGATCTTCCGTTCCGCTATGTTCGCCAAGATGTCCATATCCTGATTCTCTCAAAGCGCCCCTGGCTGAGTCAACCTAAGATGCTGCGCTGCGTTACTGTAGGAATGTGTGAAAAAATTTAGAATTGGACTGCAGGCTCCTTTTCACATGATACCCTATGATTGACTCTAGCTTCCGGAACCCAGTCATAGCGGTTGAGCTCATGGCTCACAAGAGGTAACGGCATCGGGTCTGACACCATCTCGCTGCGAAACTGTGGATACCAAAGTGTCACAAGCGCCTGGCTGACTCAGTGAACTTTCTCCCCAGTGCAGCAACGGAGGATCTGGATGCAGCAAAAAGAGCCACAGGAGAAAATGACCGTCACAGGACGCAAGACGGTACACCAGCTCCGGGACCTCATCCCCCTGGTGAGCACCCTCGAACTGCACCAGATCGAGCTCGAACAGCAAAACCAGGAGCTGCGCCAGGCCCGGCAGGACATGGAACAGCTCCTGAAACAGTACACGGAACTCTACGATCTCGCGCCGGTCGGCTACTTTACCCTCGACTTCTCCGGAACGGTGTTGGCCGTCAACCTGGCGGGGGCCACACTGCTCGGGACGGAACGCGCCGCACTCATTGGCCGCAGTTTTCCGGGCCTCGTGAACCACCTCGACCGGCACGCGTTCGAGGCGTTCTTGCTGAAGACGAGGGACACGACGGAGAAACAGGAACTCGAGATCGGACTGCAGCGCATGGCCGAGGGGGACCTGCCGCTCTTCGTGAAGCTCGAGGCGTTGGCGGATTCTGCAGGACACACCTGTCTCCTCGCCGCGATCGACATGACCAAGCGCAAGCTGGCCGAAGAGGAATTGGATCGCTACCGGGAACAGTTGGAGTGGCTGGTACGGGAGCGCACCTATTCGCTTGAGGCGGAGATTGCCGAGCGCACCCGCGCCGAACTGGAGATCAAGGAACTGAACTCCACCCTGGAGCGGCGCGTCGAAGTGCGCACCGCAGAGTTGCAGGCCACCATCAGGGACCTGCAGACGTTCTCCTATTCGGTGTCGCACGACCTGCGCTCGCCGCTGCGCAGCATCAACAGTTTTGCCTCGATGCTCTTGGAGGATTACGGTGCACGGCTCGATGAGGAGGGACAACGGCTGCTCGGCTCCATCCTGCGGCGCACCGTGAGCATGGGAGCCCTCATCGACGACCTGCTCAATTTCACCAAGAACAGCCGCCTGCAACTTTCGCTGCAGGTGATCGACATGACTGCCCTTGCCCGCGAGAGCGTGGATAAGCTGCAGGGTAACGGTATCGGCGGCCAGACCGAATTCAAGATCGCCGTACTCCCCACGGCGCGCGGCGATCGCGCCATGATCGCCCAAGTCCTGGAAAACCTGCTGGGAAACGCGGCCAAGTTCTCCGGGAATGCCGGGCATCCGGTCGTGGAGGTGGGGTGCCAGGTCCAGGAGCAGGCGCTGGTCTATTTCGTGCGCGACAACGGCATCGGTTTCGAGATGAAATACGCCGACACGATCTTCGGCGTCTTTCAAAGGCTGCACACCTCGGAGGACTTCGAGGGGACGGGGGTGGGGCTTGCCATCGTGGAGCAGGTGATCACCAAGCACGGTGGGAAGGTCTGGGCCGAGGGGCGGCCGGGCGAGGGAGCCACCTTCTTCTTCTTGCTCCCCAGGTCCTGAGAGCTCTTCTGGAGCCTGCCTTTTATATTTGACTTTTTTGGTCCGGTTAGAGTAAAAGATCAACACATGCCTCCCCGGTTGTTGGGTTGCCGATGCCGGGAAAGACAATTCGGCGCCAAAGCCGAGTAGATACACGATAATACTAAACCATCCGCGAGGGTGGGACGGAAAGCCTAAAGGGTCTCTTCGAGACAGCCGGGTTGCCGAAATATCTCTCCCGATATCGGCAACCCTTTTTTTTTGCCGCAGGGGAGGCTCCCAAGGAGGTTTCAGCGTGACTAGCAAGAAAAAGGTTCTCCTGCAGGGTACGGTCCTGCTTTTGTGCGGGGCGCAGGCCGCCTTCGCCGGTGTGAACGTCAACATCAATCTGGGTGAGCCGCCGCGGACCGTGGTGGTGACTCCACCGCCCCAGCCGGTTTACGTGCCGCCGCCGGCTCCGGTTTATGTACCGCCTCCGGCCCCGGCAACGGTTTACGTCCCGGCTCAGCCGCCGGTGCAGTTCATCGAGGTCAATGACGACATCCAGTTCGTCTACCCCGGCGCGCTCGGTTTCTACGTTGCCGTCGGCGTCCCCTACGATCTCTTTTTCGTCAACAACAACTACTTCCTGTACCGCGACGGGCGCTGGTTGCGCGCGCCGAGCAGTCGCGGCCCCTGGGTGACGACCCGCTACCGCGAACTGCCGCCGGGACTGCGCCGGCACCGCCTGGAGCGGATCCGTGAGTTCCGCGCCCGCGAGTACGAGGTGTACCGCAGGGACCGCGACCACTACCGCGGCCGCCACTTCCGTTCGGCGAAGGAAGAGTGGCGCGAGCAGCGCCGGGACGCGCACGAGCAGCGCAAGGAAGAGCACTTCCGCGAGAAGGAGCAGCGCCGCGAGGAAAAACGCTACGAAAAGGAACAGCGCCGGGAGGAGAAGCGCGCTGAACGCGAGGAGAGGCGCCGCGATTAGCGGCGGGAACGTTTGCTGAGAACAACTTTTTCGTGTAGGAGCGGGACGTGACTGAAATTCCGAGACAGCGCTGCGCGTGGGCCGGCAGCGACCCCCTCTACCAGAATTACCACGATCTCGAATGGGGGGGGCCGGTGCACGACGACCGGCTCCTCTTCGAGTTCCTGATCCTGGAAGGCGCCCAAGCCGGGCTCTCCTGGATAACCATCCTCAGAAAACGGGCCGCCTACCGCACCGCCTTTGCCGGCTTCGATCCGCAGCAGGTGGCCCGGTTCGGCGAGGCGGACCTCGCCCGACTGCTCGCCGACTCCGGCTTGGTGCGAAACCGGCTGAAACTTGCCTCCGCCATTTCCAACGCCCGCTCCTTCCTCGCCGTGCAGGACGAATTCGGCTCCTTCGACGCCTACCTCTGGCGCTTCGTCGACGGCACTCCACGGCAAAACGCCTGGCGCAGTCTCAGCGAGGTTCCAGCCACAACCGCCACCTCGGATGCACTGAGCCGCGACCTGAAGCGGCGCGGCTTCAACTTCGTGGGGGGGACTATCTGCTACGCCTTCATGCAGGCGGTCGGGATGGTGAACGACCACACCTTCGATTGCTTTCGCTGGTCCGAACTCGGCGGAACCCTGCCGTAGCCGGATCTTTACGGCGGTTTTCATTGTTTCCAGCAGTTTGTGCCTTGCCCGCAGAAATCCACGGGCCGGTTCCAGCCTCGTACCATTTTATGGAGCCGAGCCGGTCCCCCACGGGCACACAGAAGGGGAGGGCTGTCTCATTGAAACAGCTGGTACCTTCGGTTAATCTGAAAAACTCTCGCTATTCCAAAGCTCTAGCCCTTTACCGTTTCCCTCGGGGTAAATTTGGAGCACCCTTCCCATTAGTTTCTTCCCGTGGTATCTCTTGCCAATCCGTGCAAAAAAAGGTAGATAGCGGGCGGCAGCGCCGCATGGCACGCAACCTGTATTGCGGTGACTGGCAGGACCGGCAGAGGCACGCTGACCACGGATTCGGCCTTTTGTGGCAAATCCTGGGTAACACGTTGAGAAAAAGGGCGATGGACCGCTGTCTTCGCCCGGAGTTCGGTGTAACCGGGGAACCGGGGCGCCGGGTACGGCAGGAGGGATGTCATGAGTACCATCAGTATGATCACGGCAATCGGCGCAGTAGTCATCATGGCGGTTATCGCCCGGGCGGAAACACCCACGATCGTGGAGAGCGACAGCGGTATCGTGGTGGAGTACACCGGAACGCCCGAGGGGGGTGCAGCTGCCGACAAGGCGGGCGTTAGCGCACCGGTTCGCCGCGATGCGCCGCGCCGCTCGGCCTGGCTTGCCGCGGAAATCGAGCGACTGAGGGGCGAGCTGGTGCAGACCGAACTGGTTGCGGCCCAGGAGGGGCCTGAAGGTGCGGCCGCCCAGGCGCTTGCAGCACAGAAAAAACAGCAGATCGAAGCGTACGAACGTGAACTTGCCCAGTTGGGGCAGGCCGGCCAGAATGCTCCGGCGAACCACGACAACAGTTCCGGCTCCAGCCAGGGCAAGGATGGTAACTCCGACCAGCAACGCACGGCGGACCAACCGGTCGCTACCAAGCCGAACTACCAGACCTCGCGCCAGGACATGAAGCAGCAGATCAGGACCTTGAAGATGCAGCGCAACATGAACCCGACGCCGCTGCAGTAGCCTGCGGCGTTATCTTTGTTTTTCCTTTGCGACGAAGATTGTCTCCCTCTTTGTGCGGGAATTCGGCTTGACACTCATATGATTTGCTGTATAAACACGACCTGATTGATTGATGAAATCTTTCCCATCAGTCTCTATGAGTTCGATGCAGCCATGAGTCGTGTAGCTATGACAGGGAGTGCTAACCATGAGAGTATTGCTTGCGGCGCTGATACTGGCGCTTGCTGTTTGTGAGGTTTACCCCACCGCGGCCCCGGCCGCCAACCCCTCCCTCGTCAAGCGCGACTACCAGGTGCTCCCCAAGCCGGGAGAGAAGATCCCCCTGGGCCCCCGACACTATTTCACCTACGGCTTTGCCAAGGCACCCAAGTTGGGTAACGCGGTGATGCGGGTCGAGATCTTCACCCGCGAGGGTGTCCGTGACACCTCGTTCACCGTGAAAGGCGACGCCGACATGCCCTCGATGCGTGGCGCTCACGCGGCCGGGGACCAGAACTTCGCCCTGTCCAACAAGGGGGTCTACCTGCTGCCGGTACGCCTGGTGATGCCGGGCGACTGGGAGGTGAGCTTCGTGTTCCTGAAAGACGGCAAGACTGTGCTGCGCGGCTGCTACCTCTTCGACCTGTAGCGGGCGGTTTTAGAGCCGGCGCCCGATGCGCCAGAAGGAGACCACCACCCATGACCCGATCCACCTGGCACCGATTGAAGGCGCGTCTTAGCTCCCTGTTTTCTCGGGCTGCGCTGGCCATTCCCCTTTTTCTTTGCGTTCTCGGTCCGGCTTTCCCGGCCCATGCCGCCACCAAGGAAGAGCTCAAGCTGGGCGAGCGGATCTACCGCGAGGGGATCCTCCCCTCCGGCGAGCGTCTGCGGGTGAACCTGCACGGCGAGCCGGCGGCGCCGGGGCTCACCTTTACCTGCGCGAGTTGTCACCTGCGCAGTGGACTGGGCGCCTTCGACGAAGGGGTCTACGTCCCTGCCATCAACGGCGAAAAACTCTTCAAGCCGCTGCCGCGCACCTACAAGGGGATCGTCTTGAACGAGGGGGCCGAGCCGCCCTTGAGGCCCGCCTATACCGAGGCGGCCCTCATCGAGGCGCTGCGCCACGGTAAGGATCCCAACGGCCGGCAGCTCAGCGCGAGCATGCCGCAGTACCAGTTCGAGGAAAAAGATCTGAAGCTTCTGGTGGCCTACCTGAAGTCCCTCTCGGTCGAGTTCTCCCCGGGCATCAGCGAGGACCGGATCCGGATCGCCACCGTGGTCTCCGATGACCTCCCTCCCGCCAAGCGCGATGCGCTGTTCACCACGCTGACCTTCTTCGTCAACCTGAAAAACGGACAGATAAAGGGGTTCGGCAACCCGCGCAGCGGCTCGAAATCGCGCTTGATGGCCGAGAACATGCTCCCTTCGCGCGAGCTGGTGACCAAGTCGCTCTCGCTGGCGCGCTGGGTGTTGCGCGGTTCCCCGGATACCTGGCGGGCCCAGCTCGAGGAGTACTACCGCAACGATCCCGTTTTCGCCATGGTTGGAGGGGCGGTGAACGGGTCCTGGCAGCCGATCCACCAGTTCTGCGAGCAAAACGGGATCCCGAGCATCTTCCCGGCGACCGACCTTCCGGTACTTTCGGAAAATGACTGGTACACGCTGTACCAGTCCAAGGGGTTCTACCAGGAAGGGGAGAGCGCGGCGCACTTTCTGGCCCAGAAACAGGTGAACGAGACGGCGCTGGTCGAGATCGTGCGCGAGAGCCCGCAGGGGAAGGCACTCGCCGCCGGGTTCCGTCATGCCTGGCAGGAACTGGGGCAAATAGCACCGGTGACAGTATCCCTGCCCGCCGGAGAGAAGTTGGAAGCCAAGGCCCTGCAGTCGGCGATGGAGAAAGCAGGGGAGGGGGGACGGGCCGTGCGCCTCTTGGTCTGGGACGACGCCTCCGCGCTTCCTGCCCTGGCGCTCTTCAAGGAAAAGTTGCGCCCCGAGGCCCTGGTTCTTTCCGGGCGCTACCTGGGTGAGAGCCTCTGGACCCTCCCCGAGCCGGTGCGCGGCTTTACCTACTTGACCTACCCCTATATATTCATGCCGCTCCCCAAACCGGTTATGGGACGGACCCTCATCCCCGAGGACACCAAGCAGGCCATGCGCAAGGGGGAGGTCCCGGTTCGCTCCGAGACCCAGCAGGTGATCGCCCAAACCAACGCCGTCACCCAGCTTCTCTCGCTTTTGCTCATGGATCTCAAGGGGAACTACTACCGGGACAACCTTCTGGACGTCGCCGGGATGATGACCGACCAACCGCACCCGCTCTTCGGGCGGCTCAGCTTCGGCACCGGCCAGCGCTACGCCTCGAAGGGGTGCTACGTGGTTCAGCTCGGCCCGGGGACCAACCCGGAACTGGTGAAGCAGACCGGCTGGAGCGCGCAGTAAGGGGGGGGCGGTTCCCTGCGCTGGCTGACCGATTCATTTTGAGGTAATCGATGCGTTTCGTACTTACTAAAATTCTCCTGCCGGTTCTGTTGCTGGCGCTTTTCACCACCTCGGCCCTGGCTGCTGTCGGTTGCGATCTGAACAACCCGGATCGCGACGTCCCCCGGCTCTTCCCGGAATCGACCAGCTTCAAGACCGTCTACGTCTCCATCCAGAAGCTTGGCGGACCGGCGCTCCTCAAAAAGATCGAAAACCGCCTGGGCGCCCAGAGCATCGCTCTCTACGCGCCGGTCGACGTCCCCTACACGCTCTACGAGATCTACAAGGACAAGAAAAAGGTGGGTTATATCCACGGGGTGAACCAGAAGGGGCAGTTCGGTGGCATCCAGGTGTTCATCGCGCAGGATCTCACCGGCAAGGTGAAAACCTTCTACCTCCAGAAGATCACCGGCGCCTCGGCGAGCAAGTTCCGCGAGGCCAAGTTCGCCAGGAAATTCGAGGGGGTGACCCTGAAGGACTTCGATCACTACGACCCGGTGCGCGGCAAGGGGACCGGCAGGGTCGCCGAAGTTCCCAATCCCTCGCCGGAGCTGGAGACCGACTACTACGGCATCCTGCGCGGGCTGAAGAAGAACCTGGTGCTCATGGATGAGTTCGTTTTCGCGGCGGAGCGCGCCAAGCCATGATGATCACACCCTTCCAGATCGCCTACAAGAACCTGTTGCGCAAGAAGGTGAGAAGCGTTTTGACCCTGATCGGGATCATGCTCTCGACCTGGGTGCTGGTGAGCCTGTTCGGTTTCAACCGGGGCTACGAAACGGCGCTGAACCGCGACATCGAGAACATGGGCTACCAGCTCATGGTGATGGCCAAGGGGTGCCCCTACGAGGCGGCCACCATGATGCTCCAGGGTGGCAAGGGGCTGCGCTACATGGACCAGTCCATGGTGAACCAGATCACCAAGGAGCCCGAGGTGGACAAGGTGACCCCTATCCTGATGCAGGCCTTTTTCGACCCGAACAAGGGGGAGAGCGGCGGCATCGCCGGTTTCTACGGGGTGGACGCTCACAGCTATCCGGCCATGAAACCCTTTTTCCGCTTCAAAAAGGGGGGGTGGTTCAAGGACAACACCGCCGACGAGGTGGTGATGGGGTACGAGGCGGCTGAACTCGAACAGCGCGAGGTGGGGGACGAAACCATCGTTCCCGAGAAGAACGTGAAGCTCAAGGTGGTGGGGATTCTGGAACGAACCGGCAGCCAGGACGACGGCACCATCTTCGTCCCCTTGAAAACGCTGCAGAAAATCTCCCAGGTGGACCAGATCACCACCATCGGGATCAAGGTGAAAAAAGACGCGGACATCACCTCACTGGAGAACAAGCTCTACCAGTTGAAGGACGTGCAGGTGGTGAGTTTCAGCCAGGTGAAGCAGACCATCATGAAGCTCATTGCGACGGCGCGGGTCATGGTCTTCTCCATCGCGGTGGTGGCGCTTTTAATCGCCATGGTGGGGGTGATCAACACGGTGCTCATGTCGGTCCTGGAGCGCCGCCAGGAGATCGGCATCCTGAAGACCATGGGGGCCATGCCGGGGGACGTGTTCCGGCTGGTCTGGACCGAGACGCTCATCCTGTGCGGCCTGGGCGGGGTGGCGGGGATCTTTCTCGCCGTTATCTTCTCGCGGGTCACCGACCTCTTGGCGCGCAGCATCCTCCCCTATGCGCCCAAGGGGGGGCTGGTGGCCATCGACCTGAAACTGTCCTTGCTGACCCTGGCGATCATCGTGGTGGTGGGACTTTTGAGCGGACTCTACCCGGCCTGGAAGGCGGGGCGTATCCGGCCGCTCGAATCGATCCGGGGGGAATGATATGGCGACGAACTGCTTGTCTTTACAGGCGCGGGATCTGACACGGGTCTACCGGCGCGGCAGCGAAGAGATTCAGGCGCTGGACGGCGTTTCGCTTTCCATCACCAAGGGGGAGTTCGTCTCCTTCATGGGTTCCTCGGGAAGCGGCAAGACCACCCTCATCAACCTGTTGGGGTGCCTGGACAACCCGAGCTCCGGAGAGCTGGAACTGGCGGGGAAAACGGTCTTCGGTCACGGGCAGAAGCTGGGCGAGAAGGAACTGACCCGGGTGCGCCGCGAGGTGTTCGGCTACATCTTCCAGAACTTTTACCTGATCCCGACCCTGACCGTCCTGGAGAACGTGGCGCTGCCCCTCGCCTTTTTCCGGAAGCCCGGCGCCGAGGAGGAAGTGGAGCGGCTGCTGAAGATGCTCGGCATGGAGCACCGCATGAACCACCTTCCCGGGCAGATCTCCGGTGGCGAGATGCAGCGGGTGGCCATAGCGCGCGCCCTGGTGAACCGTCCGGAGATCCTTTTGGCGGACGAGCCGACCGGGAACCTGGACACCAAAAGGGCGGGCGAGATCGGCGAAGTGCTCACCGATTTGAACCGCAGCTCGGGGCTTACCATTGTCATGGTGACCCACAACCCGGAACTGGCCCGGTTGGCGGGGCGGCGCATCGAGATGCGCGACGGCCGCGCCTTCGAGAACTAGGAGGATGACAACGTGAAACGCATCGCAATGCTGCTGATTTTCGTCCTGACGCTGATTGGTTCCGCCTTTGCCCTGGAAGGGGTGGACAAGACGGTCGACTGCGTGCGCTGCGGCATGGATCGGGTGTTTTTCGCCCACAGCCGCGCGCTGGTCCGCTACGCCGACGGCAGTGAGGCCGCCACCTGCAGCGTGCACTGCGCGGTGGAGGATATCCTCAAGTCGGGGAAGAAACAGGCCTCGCTCAGGGTCGCGGACTTCTACAGCAAGGAACTTGTCGAGGCCAAGAGTGCCGTTTGGGTAGTAGGGGGCCGGGAGCGCGGCGTGATGACCTCGCCGGGTAAGTGGTCCTTTGCCCGCTCCGAAGATGCCGGCCGTTTCGTCAAGGAGCAGGGGGGGGCGATCACCCCTTGGGAAGAGGTGCTGAAGCTCTTAAAAAATGAGGTTGCCGAAATGGATAAGCCGGCCCAGTCCGAATAGGCAAGAGGCGGTTTCCAAATTCCACGTTCCAGGATCTACGGTTAAAGCCGTAAGCGGGCCACCTGATTTTTCGGTGGCCCTCTTTGTTTTGCCCAGTTTTTCGCTTCCTTCTGCCCCGCGGTACAGTGAACATCTCCAGAAAAAAACGGGAAGGCGGATTCAACGGATCTTAGGGGATCTGACGGGGCCACCACGCGAAATCCTGCCGCTCTCCCCAGCCTGCCGCTGCAGGTTACCCTTGCGTTACATCTTCCTTCATGAGTCCAAAAAGGATTGTATATTTCGTCTTTCTCGTGTAACCCTTAACCTATCCGATGGGATGAAAAGGGTCCCTTTGGCCCGACCCGCCGGTTTTGCCGCGCTCCAGTCTATCCGAGGGGCGCCGGATGGAGCGTGGGATCACGCTCTGACTACACCATGAAGGAGCTACCTGTATGCTGCGTCGTACCAAGATTGTCGCCACCGTAGGCCCCGCCTGCGATTCCGAGGAACGCCTCAATGCGCTGATGCAGACGGGCGTCGATGTCTTCCGCTTGAACTTCTCTCACGGTGAGCAGGCTGCCAAGTCTGCCATCATCCGCACCATCCGCGAACTGTCGCAACGAAACGAATGCGCCGTCGCCATCCTGGGGGACCTGCAGGGGCCCAAGATCCGCACCGGCAAGATGGAGGGGGGCGCGCTCGAACTGGTCCAGGGGAGCGAGGTGATCATCACCACCCGCGACATCATGGGGAGCGGCAACCTGATCCCCACCATCTACCACGGTCTGCCGGGCGACGTGGTTCCGGGGGACCGCATCCTTCTGGACGACGGGCTCATGGAGTTGCGCGTGGTGGGCGTCGAGGGCGAGGACGTGCACTGCACCGTGGTGAGTGGTGGAATCCTCAAGGACCGCAAGGGGATCAACCTTCCCGGCGCGAACGTCTCGGCGCCGGCCCTCACCGAAAAGGATCGCGAGGACCTGGAGTTCTGCATCCGCGAGGAGCTCGAGTACGTGGCGCTCTCCTTCGTGCGCCAGGCCTCGGACGTCCAGGAGCTGAAGGACATCCTCAAGGCGCACCAGTCCGAACTCAGGGTGATCGCCAAGATCGAAAAGCCGGAGGCGGTAGAGAACTTCGACGCGATTCTCGCAGTCTCGGACGGCATCATGGTTGCGCGCGGCGACCTGGGGGTGGAGCTCAGCCCCGAGAAGGTCCCCCTGATCCAGAAGGGGATCATCCGCAGTTGCAACGCCGCGGGGAAGCCGGTAATCACCGCGACCCAGATGCTGGAGAGCATGATACAGAACCCGCGTCCCACCAGGGCCGAGGTCTCCGACGTGGCAAACGCCATCCTGGATGGCACCGATGCGATCATGCTCTCCGCGGAGACCGCGTCCGGCAAGTACCCGGTCGAAGCGGTCACCATGATGGTCCAGGTGGCGCGCGACGTCGAGGGAGACCCGCAGTTGAAGACCCAGGTGTTCTACCCGATCCCCGAAAAGGACGGGCTCCCCTGTCTGGCCGAGGTGATCGGTCAGGCGGCCTGCCGGGTCGCCGAGGGGGTCAGGGCGGAAGCGATCCTCGCCTTTACCCAGACCGGGAGCACGGCACAACTGGTCTCCAAGTACCGACCCGCATCCCCGATCTACGCGGTAACCCCCTTTGCCAAGGTAGCCAACCGACTCGCGCTCTACGCGGGGGTGCACTCGCTTCTGGTCGTCATCGAGGGGAACACCGAGGCCCAGATCCGCTCGGTGGAAAAGACGGTACTGACAAGTGGCCCGCTCAAGAAGGGGGACGTCGTGGTCATCACCATGGGAAGCCCACTCTCGAGCCCTGGCACCACCAACCTGATGAAGGTACATCGCCTGGACAACGACGACTTTTATTCCTCGTGTGACGGGGGCGATTGATTCACGAACGATATCAGAATGAAAGAGGCGGCCGGGAGGCCGCCTCTTTTTGTTTTTGCGGATGTATTCGTATTCCTGGGGGCACGGTTTTATCTCACTCGAACACTGCGTTCGTTCATAATCCGGCTGCTGCAAGCTTGGTATCCTTTGGCCGGTCGGAATTCCCACCTGCTCTTTCCCTTGACTATATCCACATTTATGGATATAGTCCCCGCCATGGAAAACATGGCACTTCTCTTCCAATCCTTGGACGACGTAACCCGGCTGCGTATTCTCGCCCTGCTTCTCGAAGAGGATGAACTCTGCGTTTGCTACCTGGTGGCGGTGCTGCAGTTACCGCAGTCGACGGTTTCGAGGCAGCTGGCCATCCTGAAGAATGCCGGCTGGCTCAAGGACCGTCGCGAGGGGGTCTGGATCCACTACTCGATCAACCGTTCGTTGGGGGCGATTCAGCAGTTCCTTGTCCCGGTGCTGCGCAATTTCCTCCCTGCCACCGAAGCGGCCCGCGCGGACCTGGAGCGACTGAAAAAACTTCCCCGGGAAGGTGCGGCTGTGCTGGCCGCACCGCGCTGAACCCGGCAGCCCGTTCACCTTAAGAATGTGAACGCGCTGAAAAAATGAGATGAGGGAGGGGAGCGTGCGGCATCTGCCGGCGATCCCTTTGGGCAAGGAGAACCCGATGGAAAAGCCGGTAAAGATGCGGCAGTTCAAGAAGATCGAAATGGCCAAGCCGAAGGAGACGACGGGCGGCTGCGCCCCGAGTAGCGATCCGGATGCGCCACCTTGCTGAGGTCCCCGCACGTCCGCCGGGGGCGGAACTATCGACGAGAAGGTGCCGGGGTTTGAAAGCTGGCTGGAAACGCCGGCCGGGCGGGTGCCGAGGATAACGAGTCAGCTCGCCATGTCCGACCACCTGGGCGCCTGCAAGGCACGCTGGGGGATCAACCGGATGGATTTCCTGGTGCCCCCCGGTCTGTACGCTATCGGTACACCGACCCCGGAGGCGCCGGTGCTGGTGACCGCGAACTACAAGATGACCTACGACCTGGTGCGCCGGGTACTTGCCGGAAGAAATGTCTGGCTCCTGGTGCTGGAGACCTTCGGGATCAACGTCTGGTGTGCGGCGGGGAAGGGGACCTTCGGAACCGGGGAACTGGTGCGCCGGGTTGCCGAGAGCGGGCTCGCCAAGGTGGTGACGCACCGGCGTGTTACGCTGCCGATCCTCGGGGCGCCGGGCATTGCCGCCCACGAGGTGCTGAAACAGACCGGGTTCTCGGTCCGCTACGCAACTATCCGCGCCGAGGACCTTCCGGAATACCTGGATAACGGCGAGCGAACCACTCCGGCGATGCGCGAACTCAGCTTCACCATGTATGAGCGCCTGGTGCTGGTACCGGTGGAGATCGTCCTGGTGCTGAAGACGCTTCTGGTGCTGGGAGGCGGGCTCTACCTGGCGGCGCTGATCCTTGCCGGCTCGAGCGCCGCGCTGACAGCGCTCCTGGGGTACCTGGGAGCGGTGTTTACCGGCATCGCACTGGGCCCGGTCCTGCTTCCCTTCATCCCCGGGCGCAGCTTCGCGGTCAAAGGGGCCCTGGCCGGTCTTGCCTTCAGTGCGGTTTTCTATGCCGTGGCCGGCGGAGCGCTCTGGAGTTGGCCGGTGCAGCTTGCCTCCTTCCTCGCCTTTCCCGCAGTGAGTTCCTTTTACACCCTCAATTTCACCGGCTGCACCACCTACACCTCGCGTTCCGGGGTGAAAAAGGAGATGCGGCTCAGCCTGCCGGTCCTGGGGGGCGCGCTGGTGGCGAGCCTGTGCCTGGCTCTGGTGGGAACCCTGGTCAAGTAAGGAGGCAAGGGAAATGAAAGGCTTTCGCTACCTGTCCAACGTCGCCACGCTGGAGCTGGACCAGGGACGCTGCATCGGCTGCGGCCGTTGCCTCGAGGTTTGTCCGCACCAGGTATTCGTGCTCGAGGCCAGACGCGCCTGCATCGGCGACCGGGACGCCTGCATGGAGTGTGGTGCCTGCGCCGGCAACTGTCCGGTCGATGCGATCTCCGTCGACTCCGGGGTCGGTTGTGCCACCGGGATCATCAACGAGTGGCTGCGCGAGAAAAAAATCCCGGGGTTGGGTGGCGGCAGCTGCGGTTGACGGGTGCGTCCCGCAAGGAGCAGTTCGGCTTCGCTGCAGCCCGGCTAGGGGGTGCTGCACCATCCGTTTCTCTTACCTGCTTGACTATCGGTTAGGAACTGTTAAAAAATCCTAAGCGAGAAGGGGGCAGGGCAAAGGAGAATGCTATGGAGAAACAGATGGTAAGAATCACCTCGTGCGAGGTAACGGACTGCGCGTACAACAAACACAACGCCTGCCACACGCTGGCGATCACCGTGGGCGGCCCCAGCGACCCCTGCCCGAGCTGCGATACCTATGTGCACACCAACCAGCAGGCAGGGATCGTCGATGTCCAGGGTGGCATCGGCGCCTGCAAGGTAGAATCCTGCAAGCTCAACAGTTCCCTCGAATGCACCGCCCCCAGCGTTACCATCGGCAAACATGAGTCACATCCCGACTGCATGACCTTCACCCCCCGGTAACCTTGGATCCACCCATCGGTCCCGCCCCCTTCTTCGTCGCTCGCCTCTTTCCCGGCTCCCTTAGGAGTATTGTCGACTTTTCCCTTTGCTACGGTATGCTATTGAGCGTCGCCGGCTCCGCCCCTCAGGACAAGCCAGCAGCCTGCCGGTCCAGTTTCTGGCCCGGCGGCGCCTGCTCAACGACAGGCGGCGTCAGCAGTGCACATTTTAAATGACATCAGCAACAGGAGGAGTTATGGCACGCGAAGTATATGTCGATCAGGATGTCTGCATAGGGTGCGGGCTGTGCGAAAGCCTGGTTCCCGGAGTGTTCCGCCTCAACGACGCAGGTGTGTCCGAGGCGTACGACCAGGAAGGGGCTGACGAGGCAAGCGTCCAGGAGGCGATCGACAGCTGCCCGGTTAACTGCATCCACTGGCGCTAGCCCGAGAGCAGGGGAGGGGAACATGACAGCGACGCTGCGTATCGAACGGGTGGAGGAGTTGAGCGAAAGCTCGTACCTCATGCTGAGGAACACCTACAACATGCTTCGCGAAATGAAGGGGATGGTGGACCGTCTGCACCTCTCGGCGACGCAGGGAGGGCCGGCGTCGCTGGACCAGGTAGCGGCGCTCAAGCTGACTACCGATCGCCTCTTCGACGAACTGGAAAGATACCTGCGCCCGGAATGCGATCCCGACAGCGCCGACGATGCGGCACGGACCGAGACAGGGATGGACGGGATGCTGGAATGAAACCAACAGGGATAAATGGGATGAATGGGATGAGGCTCATGTGGGTTGTTTTATAAGTAAGACGCCGGACACTGGATCAAGGTCGTAAGCTTCAGATCTATAGTCGGTTCCCATTTATCTGTGACGCCTCGTTCAATCTTTTCAAACCTTGCCCTAAAAAAAAAGCCCGCAGCGCGGGCTTTTTTCATGCCTGAAATTCCCTCTCAGAGATCTTTCAGGTTGCTGAACTCACCCCAGGCGAGGAAGGTCTTGGGGGCTTCGACAAACTCATAGATGTTTTCCACCACCTGCAGGTGTCGGCGCTCCTCCTCGGCGAGCATCGTGAGACAGTTACGCGTGGCAGGATCTTTGGTCTTGGCGGCGAGTTCCTCGTAGAATTTGATCTCTTCCTCCGCCTCGCGCATGGAGAGCTGGTACAGGTCATGGTCGTCTTTCACGACCTCCAGCAACTCGCGCTCGGTGAGCAGCGGGCGGAACGAGCAGACCGCACCGTCCATCCCGTCGGCCTTGGCCTGTTCCGGCGGCAGGGCTGCTTTCATTTTCATAAGCTGGTCGCGGAACTCCTCCTCGGATGCTGCCAACATGGAGAACAGGTGCTTCATCTCGGGATCGCGGCTCTGTGAGCCGATGGTTTCGTAGTACTGCCTGGCTTCCTCTTCTATCTTTATGGCACAGTCGAAAACGTTCATGGCTATCTCCTTTTTCGGGCAGAGCCCGTACACCGCAGGGAGAAGATCGGATAGCTTCAGTATATCAAAAAATGACCGTGAGGAAAGGAGTTGGCGCTTGAGCTGTCAGGTGGAAAGGGAGACGGGTTGGCTGCCTGACAGTGACGACAACCTGCGAAAGCTCTATGAGTGGTGGGGCTGTCCGCTGTGCCTCATCTGCAGCTTTTGTGTCAGCTCGGGATCGTACTGCTGCTGACCGTGTCGGCTCCATCTGACGAGCTGACCCACGCAAAGGTATCTATCTACAGGTACCAGCCTATCGGGATGAGTAAAGGTTCTAGTACGGAAAAACGCTGGGGCGAAGCGCGGGCGGTGACTCGCCCAAATAGAGAGCTGCCGCAAATGCCGGTGAACCAGGAGACCGCAGTCGGCAGAGCGACGTAAGAAAGCCCCGGAGGAGATTCCCCCGGGGCTTTCTTGTGTTACCAGGCTGCCGGTACCCCGGCGCCGAACTAGGCGCACTCGGAGTAGCCGCAGACGCGGCAGACGGCGCAGCCGCCCTCGTGCTCCACGACACCGCCGCACTCGGGGCAGGCGCCCTTGTCGAACACCGGGACCTCGACGATGTCGGCGTGGCCGGTGAGGGCCAGGTGGGACTGGATCGCCTTCGCTACCGCGTCGGCGCAGGAGAGTACCTTGTTGTCGCCGAAGCCGGACGGCGAGTGACAGGAGATGCCGAGGAGCTGCTTCACGACGCTGCGGCCCTGGATGCCGCTTCTCCAGGCCAGGGAGACCATACGGCCGATCGCCTCGCACTGGCTGGCGGCGCAACCACCCGCCTTGCCCATGGTGGTGAAGACCTCGAAGAGCCCGGTGGCGTCCTCGTTGATGGTGATGTAGAGCGGGCCGCAGCCGGTCTGCATCTGGTAGGTCCACCCCTTGAGCGCCTTGGGACGCTCGCGCTTCACGGTGCGCTTCTCCTCGTGGGCCGGGGCCGGAACCGCTGCCGGTGCCTCTTCCTTCTTCCCTACCGAGAGAACCTGCTCGTCGCGGGAACCGTCGCGGTAGATGGTGACACCCTTGCAGTTGGTCTGGTAGGCGAGCCGGTAGACCTTCTCCACGTCCTCGACGGTCGCGGTATTCGGGAAGTTCACCGTCTTCGACACCGCGTTGTCGGTGTGGCGCTGGAAGGCGGCCTGCATGGTGATGTGCTCTTCCGGGGTGATGTCGTGTGCGGTCACGAAGATGTCGCGTACCTGCTCCGGAATGTCGTTGATCCCGTGCACGGTGCCGTGCTCGGCAATCTTCTGCATGAGCGCCTCGGAGTAGAACCCGTCTGCTTTGGCGAGCTTCTCGAAGAGCGGGTTCACTTCGACCAGGATGTTCTTGTCCATTACCTGGCGCACGAAGGAAACCGCGAAGAGCGGCTCGACGCCGGAAGAGGCGTTGGCGATGATAGAGATGGTGCCGGTCGGGGCGATGGTGGTCACGGTCGCATTGCGGATCGGCTCAGCACCCGGACGGTCGTAGATCGACCCCTTGAAGTTGGGGAACGCGCCGCGGGTCTTGGCCAGCGCGCGGGAGGCCGCGTGACCTTCGTCGTTGATGAACTTCATCACCTGCTCGCCCAGGGTAACCGCCTCGTCGGAGTTGTAGGCGATCCCCAGCATGATGAGCATGTCCGCCCAGCCCATGACGCCCAGGCCGATCTTGCGGTTGGAGCGGGTCATCTTGTCGATCTCGTCGAGCGGGTAGTTGTTCACCTCGATGACGTTGTCGAGGAAGTGCACGGCGGCGTGCACCACTTCCTTCAACTTGTCCCAGTTGACCCGGCCGTGGGTCACCATCTTGCCGAGGTTGATGGAGCCCAGGTTGCAGGACTCGTACGGGAGCAGCGGCTGCTCGCCGCAGGGGTTGGTGGACTCGATCTCACCGATGTGCGGGGTCGGGTTGTCCTTGTTCAGGCGGTCCAGGAAGATGATCCCCGGCTCGCCGTTTTCCCAGGCCTGCTTCACGATGCGGCTGAACACCTTGCGGGCGTTCAGGGTGCCGGCCGGCTTCTTGTCGCGCGGGTTGATCAGGGTGTAGTCGCGGTCAGCGTCGACCGCCTTCATGAACTCTTCCGTGATGCCGACCGAGATGTTGAAGTTGTTCAACTGGCGCTGGTCGTTCTTGCACATGATGAAGTCCATGATGTCCGGATGGTCCACGCGCAGGATCGCCATGTTGGCGCCGCGGCGGGTGCCGCCCTGCTTGATGGTCTCGGTGGCGATGTCGAACACCCTCATGAAGGAGAGCGGACCGCTGGAGATGCCGGTGGTGGACATGACCACGTCGTTGGCGGGTCTAAGACGCGAGAAGGAGAAGCCGGTGCCGCCGCCGGACTTGTGGATCAGCGCGGTGTTCTTGACGGACTCGAAGATCTCCTCCATGGAGTCGCCTACCGGCAACACGAAGCAGGCGGAGAGCTGGCCCAGTTCGCGACCGGCGTTCATCAGGGTCGGCGAGTTGGGGAGGAACTCGAAGGAGGTCATCAGGTTGTAGAACTTGTCGGTGAGGGCGTTGAGATCGGCCTTCTTGTCGAACGTGGCATCCGCCGCGGCGATGGCTGCCGCAACGCGCCGGAACATATCCGCGGGGGTTTCCAGGGTCTTGCCCGAGGTGTCGCGCTTCAGGTAGCGCTTCTCAAGTACCGTCAAAGCGTTCTTCGAAAGCCCCGGAATGGTCCCATTGTCGACTGATTTCTTCATAACTTTCCGATCTCCTTGGATAAAATAACATGCCTAACATGTTCGGGTCGTTCATACCACATTTAGTGGAAGCGGTGGGAATAAACCACAAGATGTATGGCCGAGTCAAGAGTTTAAACATTAAAATTTCAGCCCGCGGAAATTTGTTTTGTCGCAAGTAGGCTTACGCCTTGGCCATTTACATTTGGGGGCCGCCTGTGCTAAAAATAACAGCTTAACTTCCCCGGAACCGGAGTGGCCAATGGCCGAGTGTGATGACAGCAAAACCGAAGAGCTCGAGTCCCAGGTAAAGGCGCTCAAAGACCTGATCGAGGTTGCCAAGGCGGTCGTTTCGACGTTGGACCTGGACACCGTGCTGCAGGCCATCCTCACCAGCGCCATGGGGCTCGCCTCGACCCCGGCTGGCAGCGTCGCCCTCTACAACGAGGAACGTCAGGAACTGACCCTGCACGCCCACTCAGGTCTCACCGCCGACTTCATCAAGAAGGAGCGCTGGACTGTGGCGTCGGGGGGGCTCACGGACCAGGTGCTGAAGGCCGGCGAGATCTCCTTTATCGAGGACACCGCAAAGATCAGCTTTTTCAAAAATCCCATCGCCCTCAACGAGGGGATCCGCTCGCTGGTCTGCGTGCCGCTCGTGTTCCAGAGCCGGATCATGGGGATCCTCTACCTGGACGATTTCGAGCCGCGCCAGTTCGACCGGGACAAGCTGAACCTCCTCTCCATCCTGGCATCCTTTGCCGCCATGGCGATCCACAACGCCACGCTGCACAAGCGCACCAAGTTGATGGCGATCACCGATTCGCTGACCGGGTTGCACAACCACCGCTACTTCAAACAGTTCTTCAAGCAGGAGATGGGGCGCGCCCGGCGCTACCACAAGCCGTTCTCCATCATCATGATGGACGTGGACGATTTCAAGTCCTTCAACGACAGCTTCGGGCACGCGGTCGGCGACGAGCTCCTGACCGTCATGGGGGCGGTGATCCTGGAAACCATCCGCGGCGTGGACGTTGCCTTCCGCTACGGTGGCGAGGAGTTCATCGTGCTCCTTCCGGAGACCCGCCTGGAGAAGGCGATCCTGGCCGCCGAGCGCCTGCGCGCCGCGGTGCAGGCCGGTACAGCCAACAAGCTGGCAGGCTCCCGCGGGCGCGGGGTGACCGTAAGTATCGGCGTGGCGAGTTACCCGGAAAACGCCGACAAAATGGACGAACTCTTCAATATCGTGGACTCGCTCTTGTACCAGGCCAAGCGCTGCGGCAAGAATAAGGTGTACCACCAGGAAAGCCTGCAAATTCCCTCACTATGATAAAACCATTCCCGATTGCCACCCTCGGGCTGCTTGTGGCAGCTCACCTTTTCGCTGCGTCCGCCTTCGGTGCCGGACTTCCTGTCGGTGTCGCCTCGGCTGCGTCGGCACCTGCCGCGGCCGTCGAGGCTCCCGCACGGGCCGAGCTCGCCTTCCGGCCGCAGACCGTCTACGGCAGCCGTGTAGTGAGCGAGGACACCACCTGGCGCGGCGAGGTGCTGGTGGACGGTGTGCTGGTGATCGCCCCCCAGGCGACGCTCACCGTGGAGCCGGGCGCGGTGGTGCGCTTCCGGCGCAACGGAAGCCAGGCGGCGCAGCTCGTGGTCCAGGGGCGGCTCATCGTCTCCGGTACCCGGGAAACGCCGGTCCTCTTCGGCAGTGCGCTGGCCGAGCCGCAGGCCGCCGACTGGCAGGGGATCCTTCTTTTGGGAAGCGAGAAAAAGAACATCCTGGAGAACTGCCGCATCGAGGGGGCTGAATCGGGCCTCGAGGCGCTCTACTCGACGGTCATCCTGAAAGGGGTCAAGGCCGCACGGTCCCAGACCGGTTTCCGGTTCCAGGACGCGCTGGTCACCATGGAGGGTGGCGGGGCGACCGATTGTGATACCGCGGTACGCCTTTCCGAGAGCGAGGCCACCCTGCGCGGCGTGGTACTGAGCGGCAATCGCCAGGGGATCAACGCGCTGCACAGCTCGCTCTACCTGGCCGACGCTACCCTGTCCGGCAACCGCTCCGCCGGTTTCGCCGCCGACGGCTGCCGCATCAAGTTCCAGGGGGGGCAGGTCGCCGGTAACGGTAGCGGCGTCACCCTGCTCGGCTGCGAGGGGAGCATCCTCGGCGCGAAGCTCATGAAGAATCGCGAGTTCGGGCTGTCGCTCTCCGCCTCGCGGGTGAAGGTGGTGGGGAACCAGATCTTCGGCAACGGCAACAACGGGGTCATCGTCACCGACGGGGCGGCCGCAGCCTGGGACAACGCCATCTACGAAAACGCCGGTTTCGACCTCTACCACAGCGGTCTGGACGAGTTCCGGGCGCCGGCCAACTGGTGGGGGGGCGGCCAGCCCAAGGTCTTCGACAACAACGGACGCGGCCGGGTGCTGTTCTCCCCGGTGCTGGGTGCCAAGCCCCAGTCGATGAGGTAGCTGCGTCAAGCTCGCTTCCTCAGAGGCGGACCCGGCAGCGCCGCGGTCATCCGTGCACTACTCCCACTTTTTCTCCAGTCCCGGCGGGCGCGCCCTGCGTCCGCCCTCTACCACCACCAACACGGCTGCCCAAGATGCGGCCTGCACCAGGAAAGGAAAGGTTTTACCTATGATGCGCAGAGACGGCCGCGCGGCCAACGCCTTACGGCCGGTAAAAATCACCAGGAACTATCTGAAGCACGCCGAAGGCTCGGTGCTCGTCGAATTCGGCGACACCAAGGTCATCTGCAATGCCACCGTCGAGACCAGGGTCCCCTCTTTTTTGAAGGGGAAGGGGAGCGGTTGGGTAACGGCGGAGTACTGCATGCTGCCGCGTGCCACCCACACCAGGAACCAGCGCGAATCCTCCAAGGGGAAGCTCTCCGGGCGCACCCACGAGATCCAGCGCCTGATCGGGCGCTCGCTGCGCGCCGTAGTCGACCTGGAAATGCTCGGCGAGCGCTCCATCCTCATCGACTGTGACGTGATCCAGGCCGACGGCGGCACCCGCACCGCCTCCATCACCGGTGCCTACGTCGCGCTGGCCGATGCACTGCAGACCCTGGTGGACAACGGCGAACTGGCCGCGAACCCGCTGCGCGAGGCGGTGGCGGCAGTGAGTGTCGGCATCGTCGAGGGGACCCCGTTTCTGGACCTGGACTACCCGGAAGATTCGGGTGCCGAAGTTGACATGAACTTCGTGATGACCTCCTCGATGCGCTTTGTCGAGGTGCAGGGGACTGCAGAAGCGGAGCCGTTCACCCTGGAGCAGATGGACACCATGCGCAGCCACGCCATCGAGGGGCTTGCCCGGCTCTTTGAGATCCAGCGGGAGGCACTCAAGGCATGAAGCAGCTCCTGGTGGCATCCGGCAACAAGGGGAAGCTCCGGGAGTTCGCCGAACTCTTGAAGGGGGTGGTGGAGGACGTGCTTTCCCCCGCTGACTTCCCCGGTTTTCCCGACGTTGTCGAGGACGGTGCGACGTTCGAGGAAAACGCCCTGAAAAAAGCGCGCTCCGCCGCCCAGTTCACCGGGTTGCCGGTATTGGCGGACGACTCGGGCCTCAGCGTCGAGTACCTCGATGGTCGTCCCGGCGTCTACTCCGCCCGGTTTGCCGGCGAGGGTGCGGGCGACGCGGCAAATAACGCGCTCTTGCTGGAGGAACTGGCCGGTGTTCCCGCCGAAAAACGCGGCGCCGCCTTCCACTGCGTAATCGCCCTGTGCCTTCCCGACGGGACCTGCCGGACCTTCGACGGCTCGCTTGCCGGGGTGATCCTGGAGGCGCCGCGCGGCAGCGGCGGTTTCGGCTACGACCCGCTGTTCCTGGTGCCGGAGTACGGCCAGACCTTCTCCGAGCTGCCGCTGGAAATCAAGAACCGTATCAGCCACCGTGGCCGGGCCATGCAGCTCCTCAAAGTAGCGCTTGCCGACAATGGCGAGGCAGCACAAGGGTAGGGGGCGGGCTTCTGCCAAGAAGACGCTGCAACTAGGTTGGAGTGGGCAGCCTTATGGGGCCGGTGCTGGGTACGCGTCCTCGATGCTCCCGGTTTTCCTGAGAGCGGTTGGCTGACTTTAATGGCAGGAGCGATGAAAAAGCTTGCACCCCGAAATGCCCTGTGCTATAAGGTTGGTTCTTGAACGGGGTGTAGCGCAGCCTGGCTAGCGCACCTGCCTTGGGAGCAGGGGGCCGGAGGTTCGAATCCTCTCACCCCGACCACTCAAGCACTCTGCGCCTGTAGCTCAGTTGGATAGAGCAACGGCCTTCTAAGCCGTAGGTCAGAGGTTCGAACCCTCTCAGGCGTGCCAAAATTGAATATGGTGGCTATGGTGAAGCGGTTAACACAAACGACTGTGACTCGTTCATACGTGGGTTCGAATCCCACTAGCCACCCCAAATAATAGAACCCCGTGCAAGCGGGGTTTTCTGTTTGTGCCGCAAGCGAGAGTGGCGGAATTGGCAGACGCACCAGACTTAGGATCTGGCACCGCAAGGTATAGGGGTTCAAGTCCCCTCTCTCGCACCAATCATGCTCTGTAAGGCTCCACCTTTTGAAGGTTGGAGCTTTTTTTGTTTCTCACCCCCCATCCTTCCTCACCCAATATTGCCGTACTTAGCTTCTATTCCCAGCTGCATATATAGTACATACTCCTGTTGTTTCTGGATGGTATTCATTTTGTACCATGTACTAGAAGCACTATCTGAAAATTTCTATGAACTAAGGTGCTACCTGCAGTGTTGCGTGGCGCTTTACCTCGAGGTTAACACAGTTATAGTTCACCTTTAATTATGATTATATCCTCTACGTATCATTAAGCGTGGCGTTTAATACTCGATAAATCCATTGTTTGCAAAAACAATAAGGCCTAGAATAAAATCAGTAGGTGAGATCTGCGGGTCGCTGCATCGCGGATTTTTTACACTAACAGCTGCCCACAAGCTTTACGAGGAGGCACGACATGAAAAGCATCAGAAAAATGCTGTTAACAACAGTAGCCATGATCGGCGCAATGGCCTTGTTCACCGGCATGGGTTACGCGGCCAGCAATACCGATCCGTACCGGACCGGCGCCTGGACCACGACTGATCGCGACTTTACCGTGACCGGACCGAGCTATGACACTGGTACCGCGGGTACCACAACAGGCACCGGAGCTGGCGGGACCACGAGCACGGGTAGCGGATCCGGGAGCCGGATGGGCACTGGATCCGGATCCAGCTATGGCACCGGCACCGGAACCGGAACCGGAACCATGGGCACCGGCAGCACAGGCACTGGCACTGGCACCGGTGGCTCTACGGGCACCAGGGGCACTATGGGTACTGATAGGTCTATGGGGACCGGCGGCTCGATGGGGACTGGTTCAATGGGTACGGGGACTGGGGCTGGAACTGGAACGGGCGGCTCAATGGGCACCGGAAGTGGCGGCTCTCTCGACACCGGAACCGGCTCCTATGGCACTGGCACGGGAGGTTCGCTGGATTCAGGCACCGGCACGGGTAGCGGGTCCTACGGCACAGGTACCGGCGGCTCTATGGGCACCGGCAGTGGCGACACAACGGGTACCGGAACAGGCGGCTCTATGGGTACTGGTGGTTCAACGGGTACCGGCACCGGCGGATCCATGGATACTGGCGGTTCGATGGGTACCGGCACCGGCGGCTCGATGGGTACCGGCGGTTCGACGGGTACCGGTACCGGTGGCTCCATGGATACTGGTGGTTCGACAGGAACGGGCACTGGCGGCTCCATGGGGACCGGCGGGTCGATGGGGACCGGCACAGGTGGCTCGATGGGTACCGGAACTGGTGGTGCCGGCGGGACCGGAGGTGCTGGTGGCGGTGCAGGCGGTGGTGGCCGCTAGCAAGCTACAGACCGATGATCCATTGGTAGGAAAGAGGAGTGCGGAGCCTAACCACGTGTTAGGCTCTTTTTTTGGGTCCGTCATTGCCTTTGCTGCCTGCTTGCTCTATAGTGCGTCGGCCGGATGCCGACGGTGCCGGTGGGAGGGATACTTAAATGGCGTGGTACGGTGAGCGGCTCTGCAGCAGACAGCCTGGCTTGGCCTCGAGGAGGTGGCATGACGTTTGTTGAGTGGGAGCCGAAATATCAGCTTGGGGTTGAACAGTTCGACCTGCATCACCAGCACCTGGTGGGGCTGCTCAACGAACTCTATGACAAGTACGCGACCCATAAGGATGACGACGCGCTGCTCAGGGACGCGGTCAGTAACCTTACCGAGTATGCCGACTATCACTTCACGCTCGAGGAGAGCTGGATGCTGCAGGTGGAGTATCCAGCCTATGACGAACACGTTCTGCAGCACAAACAGTTCATCTTCAAAATCGTCGAGTTCAACCACCTTTACCGAACGGAGAAGGAGCACCTCGCCTTGGAGATCATCGCCTTTCTCAGGAGATGGCTCCTCGACCACATCGTGCAGGCGGACGGCAAGTACGGTGCGTTCATCCGGAGGTAGCGGAGCCGTTGCTTTGCCAGCCCTCCTGGAGTAAACAGGGCACCATTTTCTTTGTTGACTTGGTAAAAATGGCAGGAGTACAATTAAATCAAGTCGGAGAGATCTTTGAAATCAATCCCGAGACACGGCTGGAGCTCTTGAGGTAGTCACGACCTGCTAAGCACTGACTCAGCTGTTTCAGGTTCAGGCACAGCATGAACCCCTTGAAAAAGGGTCACCGGCGAAACCTTCCTGGAACTTCAGGTCAGCTACACAGCAGGAAGCATCAATCTCACAAGCCGAGAGTATCGGGGTTGGTAATTGGCGTTCAAGAGACCAATCCACCGCGATTACCACCGTATCCGCCAGGCGGCGCAACCGCCTGAAAAGGAGATGCCAGGGGGATGGCAACGTGAATGAAGCGTCGCGTGCCAAAAACCTCGATGTTATCTACCGACGGATCAGGTGAAAGTGTCCCGTAATTGAACGCCAGTTATTTCTTGGGAAAGGCCCGTCGCTGTCAGCGACGGGCCTTTCTTTTTGCGCGAACCATTGATGTCAGGAAAAACCAAGCCCCCGGGCGCTAACGCGGCGGGGGCTTGGTACGGCACGGAATGGGGGGCACTTCCTGCCGTCCCGCTTGCTGGTGGAGGGCTTTCGGGCCAGGTTGCCGGAGCGTTTTCCATGCCGGAGCTGCCCCGCTGCTGGGCGGCGTTTTCCGCGGTAACCGGCAGGTGGCTGAACCCCTCGGTCGTGCCGGCGGACTGCAACTGCTCATCTTTTCCTTGGCGATCCTCACCGTATCCACCTGCCTTTGTCGAGACCTCTAATTACCGTACGGTATCAAAAACGCCTGACCGGTTACGTCTTCCCTGCCGAGGGCTTCCTGTTAGCACTGCATGTCTCAAAAATGACCAGTTTTTTTTCCGCGGGGCTCAAGTTTTCCGTCCATGCTCCGAACCATTGTGTAAACACTGGGCGTGGTTTCGGCGCATGAACGGGTAGTTAGCTGAGCTGCTCCCTCCCTGGGCTGAAAACCATTGGACAAGGAGAGACGCAAACCATGGCATCACTGTGGAACTACTACCTTAATTTCACCATAAAGGCCCGTCTCGGGACCCTGTGTGTCTGTTACAGCCTGTGCATTGTCGCCATGGCATTCACCGCGCAGTCCGATTCCAACCTGATCAAGTACGGTTCCATGCTGCTCTTCATCGTCTTGGGCGGCGTGTTCGGCTGGGTCAACATCTGGTCCATCAATCGCCCCATCCAGCGTGCCATCGCCTACCTGCAGGCCATGGCACGCGGCGACCTCAGCCAGAACATCTCGGCCCTCAGAAAGAACGAGTTCAGCAAGATGATCAGCGCCATGGCCGAGCTGCAGGATGCCATGCGCAGCATCATCTCGGGCATCAAGAGCACCGCCGACCACCTCGAGGAGTCCTCCGGTCAGCTCAGTGCAACCTCGACGCAGATCGTGGCGGGTACCGAGGATGCATCGGTGCAGTCGGGAGTGGTCACCACCTCGGTCGACGACATGGCATCGATCAGTTGCACGATCGCCGAGAACTGCCAGGAGATGTCCAACAGCGCCCAAAAGACCAGTACCGCAACACGCAGCGGTGCCGAAACGATCGACAAGATGCGCTCCATCATGGGTGAGATCGAACAGATGGTGATCGGCACCATGGAGGCGGTCAAGGCGTTGGGGACCAACTCGGAGCGCATCGGCGACATCGTGGTCGCCATCGAGGATATCGCCGACCAGACCAACCTTTTGGCGCTCAATGCAGCGATCGAGGCGGCGCGTGCCGGAGAGCAGGGGCGCGGTTTTGCGGTGGTGGCCGACGAGGTGCGTAACCTGGCGGAGAGGACCTCGCGCTCCACCCGCGAGATCCAGAGCATCATCGGTGCACTGCAGGGCGATGTGAAAAACGTGGTGAACTCGATGGAGCAGAGCGCCAGCAGCGTGCGTAACGGTGCCGTCGATGTCCAGCATTCCAGCGAGGCGATGAACGTCATCAAGGGTCACATCGAGCCGCTGCTCAACTACGTGGGGCAGGTGGCCGCCGCGGCACAGCAGCAGTCCCAGACCACCTCCGGCATAACCGGCAGCATGCGCAACATCTCGCAGGTGATCCAGGTGGCCGCGGCCGGCGCCCACCAAACGGAGCATGCCGCGGTGGAGTTGTCCCGCTCCTCCCGCGAACTGCAGCAGATGGTGAACCGGTTCAAGCTGGCCAGCTAGCCCGAACAGCGACAACCTTGCCGTACGGGGACTCGTCGCTCTCCCCAGTCTCTATTGCCATGCTGCCTGCCGTCGTGCTTTTGCTGCGCGGCCAGGCACTCCTGTGTCTGCACCCGGGTCCCACTCTCATTCAGACGCCCCTGCTGATTCCAGCCTGCTCCCTATCTGTCACCACCCCCGCATCGCTCTGACTCAGCTGACTCCTTCCTGGAAACCGTCGTACCGGCCTTGAGACTTCAACCGAAGCTCCCAGAACTTTTTCTTGACAAGAAACGGCCTTTCCCCTATAAATGATTTCGCTTTTCAATATCGCAGCAATGATGCTGGCAAAGGCACGATCTTTTGGCAGGTTGTGACAGTCAGCACTACTAGAGGAGGCACAGATGGCAAGGCTCGACCGGCAAGGGGATGGTGGTTTACTGACCAGGAGCACCGCATTACCTCCTTTCCAGGAGGCTCGCCCCGGGTGGCAGGTGCTCTCGGCACAGTTCCCCGACGACCGCGACTGTCTCGCCTCCTTTCTGGTACTCGAGGTTGCCGAAGTGCTGCAGGGGGCCAAGCCGGCAAACCTGGTGAGCATCGCCAACCGGCGCCGCAGCTGCGGCAGGAATCCCTACCAGCTCTGGAAGGAGCACGGAGCAGCACTCATGGCCGAGAGCGGTCTCGCGGTGCGGGAACTTGCCGACCGCGACAGCTCTATCCTGCTCCTGCTCTACCGTCCCGAGGCGCTGGATGAGCTGCTCGCCAAGAAGAGCGTCGCGGTGATCCTTGGCAAGGTCGGCTATCCACACTGCTCCGACCGGGAAGCCGTGCTGCAGGAATTAACCCGCCGGGTGGCGGGGGAAGGTTTCCCGCACGAGATCGGGGTTTTCCTCGGCTACCCGCTCAAGGACGTGGTCGGCTTTCTGGGCTGGGCGCGGCTGAGCTTCACCTGCCAGGGCCCCTGGAAAATCTTCGGCGAGCCGAGCCAGAGTCTGAGCCTTGCCCGGCTGCACCGGGAGTGCCGCTGCCTGATGTCGCAGCGCCTGGCGGCCGGCTGCTCGCCGCTGGAGTGCCTGCGCAGCGCAGGTGGTGCTGGTCTGGCGGGTGAGCTCTTTTCCTGCGCCGCGTGAATGAAAAAAGATGTCATTTTCCTCGAGGGGGCGGACGCCCTTTCGAAATAATCGGGAGGGGCTATGTGCATCGCACTCGTCGGCGGGATGGATCGGCTGGAAAAACACTACCAGGAGGCAGCGGCTGCGGCCGGCATCACCCTGGATGTCTACAATACCGCTCCGGCGAACTTCGCCGTGAAGCTCAAAAAGGCGGACGCGGTGGTCATCTTCACCAACAAGGTCTCGCACCAGGCGCGCAACGAGGCCCTGCAGGCGGCCAAGGCGCGTGGCATCCCGGTCGTCATGCAGCACGCCTGCGGTGTCTGTACCTTGCGTAACTGCCTCGAGTGCTGCAAGACTGGCCACTGATCTCGATCACGGACAGAGATAGGGGCTTCATATTGCAGCGTTCTTGTGGTAGGTTCACGCGCTGGAACCAATCGACCACAAGGAGAACCATGAACCCTGCCGGCGTTGCCACCCCCTGGCTGGCCGGGCTGGTCCGCGTGCTGCTGGCCGCCCTGCTGGTGCTGCTCAGCGTGAGATGGCTCGACGTGCCGCTTGCCCTGTGGGTACGCGACAACCTCTACACCCCGGGTCCCTGGTCCCGGCTCACCTCCGACCTTCCCGACCTCCTGCTGCAGGTCGTCATCGCGACCTCCGTACTCTCCTTGTTTTGTTACCGGATGCGTCACAAATGGCGCCTTGATGAACCCCTCAGTCGCCTGGTACTGTTGAACATTTCGCTTGCCCCCGCCGCCTACCTGGTAAAGGCCCTCGCCAAGATGGTCTTTGGCAGGGTGAACACCCGGGACTGGCTCCAGGAGCCGGGACTGTACGGCTTTCACTGGTTTCATCCGAGCCTGGAGTGCCAAGGCTTCCCCTCGGGGCATATGGTCGTCCTGGGCGCTCTGCTTGCAGCCGTGGTGCGCTGCTACCCGAGGTGGCGGGCCGGCTGCACCGCGGTGGGTGTCCTTTTGGGCGGCGCCCTCGTCGCCACCGATTACCATTTCCTCTCCGACGTGCTGGCCGGCGCCGTGCTCGGCGTACTGGTCGAACGCGGTGTCGCCGTGCTTGTCACACGTGCTCTGCGCTCCGAGAGCGCTTGAGTACCAGCTCCCCCAGATTGCCTTCCGAAGCGATAAACGCCAGCAATTAAAGGATCTTGCCCGTTGGTGGCACGGCTATCCGGGAGGGCTTTGACCGCTTTTTCCCTTGCAAGTTCTGACAAAATCACCTATATTTCACGAACAGCTTGACGACAGATTTCGAACGCTCAACCAGACGATACTACCAGAACCGGAATGGCCAGATTGGCACCGGTCTCAGCTAGGGATGTAAAGGGTTTAGCCACCAGGGTTAAGCCCTTTTTGTTTGAAAAGAGGTCAGGGAGGACCAGGATGCTACGAGTAAAAACGGTAGGAGATATTGTCGACTCACAGTGCACGCGCTGCAAGGCGCTTTTGAATCACACCATCATCGCCATGGTGGCGGGACAGGTCGTACGGGTGAAGTGCAATACCTGCGGCAGCGAGCACAACCACCGCCCCGCCAAGGAGGCCAAGGAACCCAAGGTGGCTGCTACCAAGGCTGCCAGCGCCAGGACCTCGACTACCGGCGCCGCTCCGCGCAGCAGGGCGAAGGTGCCGGCCCAGTCCGACGAGTCGATCTGGGAAGAGATGATCCGCCCGCTCGACCCGGATCTCGCAGGTCCCTACAGCATGGAGGGGAAGTTCAAGGCGAACACCTTGATGGCGCACCCAAGCTTTGGGATTGGCGTGGTGGTTTCCTGCCAGTCCGGTAAGGTCGAGGTGGTCTTCAAGACCGGCCGTAAGCTGCTGCGCTGCGGCTGCTAGCAGAACCTCAACCTGCGGTGATCAAACAAGAAGGGGATGGTGAACCCGCATCGGTTCTGCATCCCCTTCATCCGTTGTATCCCTGTTACAGGTTTTTCAGTTTTTCTTTTTCACCCGGAAGCCCGCCTTCTCCCAGCTGAGTGACTCCTCGGCCTTCGGCTTGGTGTTGCGGCGCTCCGGTGCCGGTGCCGGTGCCTGCCCCCCCTTGCCGGTGCGTTCCGGTTCGGCCTGCTTGATGGAGAGCGAGATCCGCTTTCTCTCCGGGTCCGCCGAGAGCACCTTCACCTTCACGATCTCGCCCACCTTGACCACCTCGTTGGGGTCCTTCGCGTAGCGCTGTGAGAGCTGGCTTATGTGGACCAGTCCGTCCTGGTGCACCCCGATGTCCACGAAGGCGCCGAAGGCCGCCACGTTGGTTACCACCCCCTGCAGGATCATCCCCTCTTTCAGATCGGCGATGGTGGTGACGTCCTCCCGGAAGCTCGCGCTCTGGAACTTGTCGCGCGGGTCGCGTCCCGGTTTTTTCAGCTCGGCCAGGATGTCGCGCAGGGTGGGAAGCCCCACCGTCTCGGTCACGTAGCGCTCGATCCGGATCCCCGCCGCCAGCGCCGGCTCGGCCGCCAGCTCGGCCAGGCTCTTCCCCAGGTCCGCCGCCATACGACCCACCAGCTCGTAGTTCTCCGGGTGCACCGCGCTGTTGTCCAGCGGGTTGTCGCCGCCGCGAATCCTCAGAAAGCCCGCCGCCTGCTCGAAGGCCTTGGGACCGAAGCGCGGTACCTTCAAAAGTGCCTGGCGGTTTGCGAAGGCGCCGTTCTCGTTGCGGTACTGCACGATGGCGCGCCCCTGGTTCTCCGAGATCCCCGCGACGTAGGAGAGCAGCGCCCAGGACGCCGAGTTGAGATCCACCCCGACGTAGTTCACGCAGGATTCCACCACCGCGTCGAGCGCCTTTTTCAGGAGCACCTGGTTCACGTCGTGCTGGTACTGTCCCACCCCGATACTCTTGGGGTCGATCTTCACCAGTTCGGCGAGGGGATCCTGCAAGCGGCGTCCGATGGAGATGGCGCCGCGGATGGTGAGATCGAGCTCGGGGAACTCCTCGCGGGCGATCTCCGAGGCGGAGTAGATGCTGGCGCCGGCCTCGTTGACCATGACGGCCTCGGCCCTGACACCCGCGTTTCTCAAGGACTCGCGCACGAAGATCTCGGTCTCGCGCCCGCCGGTGCCGTTGCCGATGGCGAGCAGGCGGCAGTCGTGCTTCTCGACCAGGCGCACCAGCTCGCGGGCCGCCTCGGCGACCTTCGCGCCCCCGGTGTGGGGGTAGATGGTGGCGTGCTCCAGGAAGCGCCCGGTCTCGTCCAGGGCGGCTACCTTGCAGCCGGTCCTCAGCCCCGGGTCGATCCCCAGGACGCGGCGGCCGCCCGCGGGCGGGAGCAGCAGCAGGTTTCTCAGGTTCTGGGCGAAGACGGCGATGGCCGCCTCGTCGGCGCGGGTCTTCGCCTCGAGCCTCAGCTCCACCTCGATGGAAGGGGAGATGAGCCGCTTGTAGGCATCCACCGCGACCCCCTCCAGGACCCCCTTGAAGATGCTCTCACCCTTGACGAGCCGGAAGGTGAGCCGCTCCAGGATCTCCTGCTCCGGCGCAAGGAGCACCAGCCTGAGCACCTCCTCCTTCTCGCCGCGCCGCATGGCGAGCATGCGGTGGGAGACCACGCTCTTCATCGGCTCGGAGTACTCGTAGTACATCTGATACTTCCCTTCGCGGTCGGCCCCTTCGGAGATGAGCGACGAGGAGAAGATTCCCTGCTCGCGGGTCAGCGCACGGACCAGAGCGCGCACATCGGCGTCTTCGCTCAGCCGCTCGGCGAGGATGTGCGAGGCCCCTTCCAGTGCGGCTGCCGCATCCGGTACCCCAAGCTCCGCGTTCACGAAGGGGAGGGCGGCCTCCTCGGCGCTCCCGGTTTTCAGCTCCTGTGCGGCGACGAGGTCCGCCAGGGGCTCAAGGCCGCGCTCGCGGGCGATGGTCGCCTTGGTGCGCCGCTTGGGCTTGTAGGGGAGGTAGAGATCCTCGAGCTCGGTCTTCTTGCGGCAGGTCGCGATACGGGCGGCAAGCTCCGGGGTGAGCTTACCCTGCTCCTCGATGCTTTTCAGCACCGTGACCTTGCGCTCGGCCAGTTCGCGGTGGTAGGCGAGCAGGTCCTCGATCTCGCGGATCTGCACCTCGTCCAGTTCGCCGGTCTGTTCCTTGCGGTAGCGGGCGATGAAGGGGACGGTCCCCCCCTCGTTCAAAAGGGCTATGGTGGCAAGGACGCCCGCACGCGGCAGGGCGCTCTCTTCTACGATGATTTCAAACAGTTGCGGTGAATCGCTTGCGTGCATTTGGGTACTCTCCTTGGGCGAAAAAGAGGTCCTTTTTACACTCTTTGGGCCAAGCGGACAAGCACTTTCACGGCGAGCGGGGTCCCGACCAAGGGGAGCGGGGCTCGGGGCGGCGGCTCAGCCTTTCCCGGCCACGGCCTGGTACCTGGCGAAGGACAATTCCGTCTCATTGTCTCAGCGAACCTGCCTCACTGGCACAGTGAGGGAACCCTGCACTATCAGGGGATCCCGGAAAAGGTGGAGTGCGGAAACCGTGAGTAATCCGGTTTCTGCCGAGAGTGTGACGCCGCTTGACCGGGCTTGCGTAATCAGCTATCCTGACCGAATTTCACGTGAGAGGTGCGCTATGTCGCGTCCCAGCTGGGATGAGTACTTCATCGAAATAACCCGCCTGGTGGCCAAGCGTTCCACCTGTCTCAGACGCCAGGTGGGCGCGGTTATCGTCAAGGACAAGAACATCCTGGCGACCGGCTACAACGGCTCGCCCGCCGGGACCTCGCACTGCCTGGACATCGGCTGCCTGAGGGAAAAGCTCAACATCCCGTCCGGGGAGCGTCACGAGCTGTGCCGCGGCCTGCACGCCGAGCAAAACGCCATCATCCAGGCCGCCAAGCACGGTACCGTGATCGAGGGGGCGACCCTCTACTGCAACACCATGCCCTGCATCATCTGCTCGAAGATGGTCATCAACGCCGGGATCAAGCGGGTGGTGTACCTCGCCGGCTACCCGGACCAGTTGGCAGAAGAGATGATCCGCGAGTCGGGCGTCATCGTGGAGAAGCTGGAAGTGCCGGAAAAGGAGACCGCGAAATGAAGTGCCCCTTCTGCGGTTTTGCCGATTCCAAGGTGGTCGACTCCCGTCCCGACAAGGGTGGTGCCACCATCCGTCGCCGGCGCGAGTGCGAGTCCTGCGGCAAGCGTTTCACCACCCACGAGCGGGTCGAGGAAGTGCTCCCCCTGGTGACCAAGCGGGACGGGCGGCGCGAGCCCTTCGACCGGATGAAGCTGGTGGCCGGCGTCCAGAAGGCCTGCGAGAAGCGTCCGGTCTCCGTGGAGACCATCGAGAAGCTGGTGGACCGGCTCGAGATCCGCATGCAGGAGAGCGGCGAGAAAGAGGTCCCCACCACCACGCTCGGCGAGTGGGTGATGAACGACCTGCACGGCATCGACCAGGTGGCCTACGTCCGCTTCGCCTCGGTGTACCGCTCCTTCAAGGATATCAACGAGTTCATGAGCGAGCTGCAGGATCTTTTGAAAAAGTAACGGCGGGGACCGGGGACTGAGGACAAGAGCAGGGACTGGGCCCAAAGAATCCACCTGGAGCGCCCTGGAGGTTTTCTCCTCCCTCGCCGTCCGGGAGAGGGTAGGGGTGAGGGGGCCGCAACGCGCCGATGTTTTGCCCCGGAGAAGGCCGGTACCTGCGGCTTCGGACATTGAGCCGTTTCCTCGTCCCTAGCCCCCAGCCCCTAATCCCTGCTGCTGAGGTTTCATGTCCGCTTTCAATATGAAGATGATGCGCCAGGCGCTGGCACTGGCACGGCGGGGGGTGGGGAAGACCGCACCGAACCCGGCGGTCGGGTGCGTCATCGTGCGCGACGGTGTCGTGGCCGGACGCGGCTGGCACAAGAAGGCGGGTACGCCGCACGCCGAGGTGCACGCCCTCAACGATGCGGGCGAGCGGGCCGCCGGCTCCGACGTCTACGTGACGCTGGAACCCTGTGCCCACTTCGGCAAGACTCCCCCCTGCGCCCGCGCCCTGGTAGCGGCGGGTGTCGCCCGCGTCTTCGTGGCGATGGTCGACCCGAACCCGCTCGTCGCGGGGAAGGGGATCGAGATCCTGCGCGAGGCGGGGATCGAGGTGGAGGTCGGGCTCCTGGAAGCCGAGGCGCGCGAGCTGAACCTCCCCTTCATCAAGTGGATCCAGACCCGGCGCCCCTACGTGATCCTGAAGAGCGCGCTTACCCTGGACGGCAAGAGCGCCACCGCCACCGGCGACTCGCGCTGGATAACCGGCGACGCCTCGAGGCGCCTGGTGCACCGGCTGCGCGGCCAACTGGACGCCATCATGGTCGGCGTGGGGACCGTCATCAAAGACGACCCGCAGCTCACCTGCCGGGTCCCCGGCGGCAAGGATCCCATCCGCATCGTGGTCGATTCCGGTCTGCGCCTGCCGCTGCATGCCGCCGTTTTCAATGCACACTCCGCCGCGAAGACCCTGGTGGCGACCTGCTGCGGCGACACCGCGAAGATCGCCGCGGTTGCCGCGCATGGTGGCGAGGTAGTTGCCTGTGGCGCCAGGGAGGGGCGGGTGGACCTCGAGGACCTTTTCGAGCAGTTGGGCGCGATGGGGATCCAGTCCATCCTGCTGGAAGGGGGCAGTCACCTGGCCGGAGCGGCGCTCAGGGCGGGCCTCGTCGACCGCCTCATGATCTTCTTCGCCCCGAAGCTCGTGGGCGGCGTCGGCATGGGACTCTTCGCCGGTCAGGGAGTGCTCAAGATGGCCGACGTCCTGCACCTGGAAGAGATGAAGGTCGCCCGCAGCGGTAACGACCTCGTGGTAACCGGAATCCCGGTGGTGAGAGGCAGGGACTAGGGGATTAGGGACTAGGGATTAGGGATTAGGGATTAGGGATTAGGGATTAGGGACTAGGGGAAAGGCAACAAACCCGGGACCTGGGGAGGGAGCCCCTCGCCTTGTAACTGGTAGTTATTCAGCGGCAGCTAAATTTGTTGGCAGGCAGGAGCGAAGGTGCGGCAAGGACTTTTCCAGTCCCCAGCCCCTCGTCCCTAGTCCCCGCCTTTAGGGGTTTCACGTGTTCACAGGTCTCATTGAAACAGTCGGCGAACTGGTCGGCATCGAGAAACGCGGCGCCTCCGGAAGCCTGACGGTGAAAACCGTGCTCCCCGCCGACGAGATTCCCATCGGGGCCTCGGTCGCGGTGAACGGCGCCTGCCTCACCGTGGTGCGCAAGGGGGGGGGCACGCTCACCTTCGACATCTCCCCGGAGACCATCGAATGCACCGGCTTCAAGAACCTGAAACCGGGCGCGCCGCTCAACCTGGAGCGGGCCATGCGGCTCTCGGACCGCCTCGACGGCCACCTGGTCTCCGGCCACGTGGACTGCGTGGCGAGCATCGTCGACAGGCGCGAGCACTCCGGCAACCTCGTCTTCACCTTCCGGGTGCCGGTGGAGTTCGCCAAGTACATAGCTCCCAAGGGCTCGGTGGCCATCGACGGGATCAGCCTCACCGTGAACCAGGCCGGAGCCGACAGCTTCAGCGTGAACATCATCCCCCACACCGCGGCCCAGACCACGCTGCTCCAGAAAAGGGTCGGCGACCAGGTGAACATCGAGACCGATCTGATCTGCCGCTACCTGGAAAGGCTCTTGGCGGGTCGGGATCAGAAGCAGGGCGGCATTTCATTCGAACTGCTTGCCAAAAACGGATTTCTGTGAGATTGTGGCCATTTAGCGTCACCGATTGCGAGGGATTTACATGTCAGTAGCAAGTATTGAAGAAGCCATCGAGGAGATCAGGGCCGGCAGGATGGTCATCCTGGTGGACGACGAGGACCGCGAAAACGAGGGCGACCTCACCATGGCGGCGCAGTGCGTGACGCCGGAAGCCATCAACTTCATGGCCCGCTTCGGCCGCGGCCTGATCTGCCTGACCATGACCGCCGAGCGCTGCGACCGCCTCGACCTCCCCCCCATGGTGCAGAGCAACACCTCGTCCTTCGGCACCGCCTTCACCGTCTCCATCGAGGCCAAGCGCGGCGTCACCACCGGTATCTCCGCGGCAGACCGCGCCCATACCATACTCACCGCCGTGGCCCCCAACGCCACCGCGTCCGACCTGGCCCGCCCCGGGCACATCTTCCCGCTGCGCGCCAAAAACGGCGGGGTGCTGGTGCGTTCCGGCCAGACGGAAGGGTCCGTCGACCTGGCGCGCCTTGCAGGGCTCGAGCCCTCCGGCGTGATCTGCGAGATCATGAACGAAGACGGCACCATGGCCCGCATGCCGGAACTGAAGAAGTTCGCCAAGGAGCACGGCCTCAAGGTCTGCACCATCGCCGACCTGGTGGCCTACCGCCTGAAGCACGAGTCCCTGGTGCGCCGCTCCGTCGAGGTCGCACTCCCCAGCGCCTACGGCGATTTCCGCGCCGTCGCCTTCGAGAACGACATCGACAAGCTGGAGCACCTGGCCCTGGTGAAGGGCGACATCCGCGGCGACGAACCGGTGCTGGTCCGGGTGCACTCCGAGTGCCTGACCGGCGACGTCTTCGGCAGCGTGCGCTGCGACTGCGCCGACCAGCTGCACGCCGCCATGGAGCAGATCGAGAAGGCAGGTGCCGGCATCATCCTCTACATGCGTCAGGAAGGGCGCGGCATCGGCCTTACCAACAAGCTCAAGGCCTACGCGCTGCAGGACCAGGGTAAGGACACCGTCGAGGCGAACCTGGCCCTGGGCTTCAAGGCCGACCTGCGCGATTACGGCATCGGCGCACAGATCCTGGTGAACCTGGGGGTCAAGAAGATCCGCCTGATGACCAACAACCCGAAGAAACTGGTCGGCCTGCAGGGATACGGCATCAACATCGTCGAGCGGGTGCCCATCGAGATCGCGCCGTCCAAGAGTAACGCCAAGTACCTGAAGACCAAGCGCGACAAGCTCGGCCACCTTTTGGAAAACATCTAAGCACCGTTTTTGCCACGGAGCCACCAAGCACACCGAGAACTGCAAAGGGTATCAAAGGTTTCGTGCCGTACCCTTTCAGGTAGATGCCGTACCCTGTGCGGTCCCTGTTTTTCCTCCGTGACCTTGGTGGCTCCGTGGCTAACCCGTTTTTTTATTCTTACTACTGGAGTGAGACATGCCTAAATTCATCGAGGGAAAACTGACGGCCGAAGGGATCAAGGTCGGCATCATCGTGGGCCGCTTCAACAGCTTCATCGGCGAGCGCCTCCTGGAAGGGGCCCTCGACGCCCTGGTCCGCCACGGCGCGGACGACAGCCAGATCACCGTGGCCCGCGTGCCGGGTGCCTTCGAGATCCCGCTCGCCGCACAGAAGATGGCACAAAGCGGCAAGTACGACGCCCTCATCTGCCTGGGCGCCGTGATCCGCGGCTCCACCCCCCATTTCGATTACGTCGCCTCCGAGGTTTCCAAGGGGATCGCCCACGTATCGCTGGCCACCGGCATCCCGGTCGCCTTCGGGGTGCTCACCACCGACACCATCGAGCAGGCGATCGAGCGCGCCGGCACCAAGGCCGGCAACAAAGGTTTCGATGCGGCAATGACCATCATCGAGACGGTTAACCTGTTTAAGGAGATTGACTAAGTTGAGTGCACGTAGAGAAGGTCGGGAACTGGCGCTGCAGGCGCTTTACTCGAAAGACCTGGTCCCCCAGGATGCCACTGCCACCCTGAAGAGGATCATCGAGAGCTTCGCGGAAGGCGACGAGCCGACCCTGGAGGTCCACTCCAAGGCGTTTGCCTTCGCCTCCGAACTGGTGAGCGGCGTGGTCGAGAACATCGACGCCATCGACGAGCAGATCGCCGCCAAGTCCAAGCACTGGAGCATGTCGCGCATGGCACGCGTCGACCTGAACATCCTGCGCCTTGCGGTGTTCGAACTGTTGTTCCGCCCTGATATCCCGAAAAACGTCACCATGAACGAGGCGATCGAGGTGGCCAAGAAGTTCGGCGCCGAGGACTCCGCGGCTTTCGTGAACGGCATCCTGGACGAAATCGCCGCCGGGGTGACCGGCAAGGAGTAGCCGACGCGAGCTTCCTAGCGGTGACCGTCGCAAGTCCGCCATTTTCCGGTGACGCGGCCGGCGGTTCCGTGCAGCACCTCTGACATCAGATTGCGAGGGAATATGAAAGAGATCAAGGTAGGCCTGTTGGGATTTGGCACCATCGGTGCCGGTGTCGTGAAGCTTTTGAAGGAGAACGCCTCCCTCATCGAGGAGAAGACCGGTGCCCGCATCACCCTGAAGGCGCTGGCCGACCTCGACATCAGCACCGACCGCGGTGTCGACGTGACCGGGATCCATCTCACCAAGAACGCGGACGAGATCCTGGCCGATCCCGAGATCGCCGTGGTCGTCGAGCTGATCGGCGGCTACGAGCCGGCGCGCAGCTTCGTCCTGAAGGCGATCGCGCACGGCAAGCACGTGGTCACCGCCAACAAGGCCCTGCTCGCCGTGCACGGCGACGAGATCTACGCCGCGGCACGTGCCCAGGGGGTCGAGATCCTTTTCGAGGCCGCGGTGGGCGGCGGCATCCCGGTGCTCTCCGCCATCAAGGGGAACCTGGCGGCGAACCGCTTCTCGACCGTGCTCGGCATCGTGAACGGCACCTGCAACTACATCCTGACCCGGATGACCCAGGAAGGGGCCGATTTTGCCGAGGTGCTGAAGAGCGCGCAGCAGATGGGGTATGCCGAGGCCGATCCCACCTTCGACATCGAAGGGGTAGACACCGCGCACAAGCTCTGCCTGCTCCTGTCGCTCTGCTTCGGGACCCGGGTGAACCTCAAGGACATCTACTCCGAGGGGATCACCTCCATCTCCGCCGAGGACGTCAACTTCGCCAAGAGCTTCGGCTACCGGATCAAGCTTCTGGCCATCGGCAAGCGCGACGGCGAGCAGATCGAGGCGCGCGTGCATCCGACCATGATCCCCATCGACTACCCGCTGGCCGACGTGCACGGCGTCTTCAACGCCATCCGGCTCACCGGCGACTTCGTGGGGCCGGTCATGTTCTACGGCCGCGGCGCCGGTCGCGATGCCACGGCGAGCGCCGTCATTGGCGACGTGATGGACCTGGGGCGCAACATGGAGGCCGGCATCTCGCGCCGCTGTGCGCCCCTTGGCTTCCTGGACCAGATGGTGACCGAGTACCCCATCAAGCCCATTGGCGACGTCGTCACCAAGTACTACATCCGCTTCCAGGCCGTGGACCGTCCGGGAGTGCTGGCCCGCATCGCGGGGGCCCTGGGGGCGAGCGGCATCAGCATCGCATCCATGGTGCAGAGCGCGCGCAGCAGCGACATCGTCCCCATCGTCATCATGACCCACGAGGCCCGCGAGGCCGACATCCGCAAGGCTCTGGCCGAGATCGACGGCTTCGACGTGATCCGCGAGAAGAGCACCTTCATCAGGATCGAGGACAACCTGACCTAAAACCGAAAAGTCAGCACACGGATTGCGCGGAAACTAGCGGATGTGACTGATGAACAAAAAAAAGACCTTGGGAATGGACCCAAGGTCTTTTTTGTTTTCTCTGTCATCCGGCCGCGTAGCGGGTCGGCTTTCGTTTTTGAAGTACCTCTCAGGTTTAGGCCTTTTTCTTCATCCGTGACATCCGCCGCACCTTCCGCTCAATCCGCGTCTAAAGGTTTTGACCTGGTTTTAGCCCGTTACCCCTTCTCGTACTTCTCCACCACGGTGCGGTAGTGCTCCTCGAGCCCCTCCTGCGCGGCGGCTTCGGCGCGCTGATACGCTTCTGCGATGCCGTCGCGTACCGATTCCGGCAAGACCCGCTCCGCCAGGGGGTAGAGGATCTCGTCTTCCTTGGAGATGTGCTCCCTCAGAAGCTCCAGGTAGCCCCGGGCGTTGGCGACGATGGCGTCGTTTTGGTCGGTCTCCCCCTTGAGCGCCTTGCCGGCCGCCTCTTCCATGGCTTTCACATAGGAGCGACCCAGGTCGTGCTCCATCAACATGGCGGCCACCGGGCTGTTGGCCCGCGGCATGCCGTTGGCTACCAGCGCCTCGAACAGGACATCCTCCTCCTTGGCATGGTGGAAACGGTCCGCGTAGTTCCTGATGAAATCAACCCCGTCCAGGTAGAACTGGTAATCCGTGAAGGTACCTGCCTCGGTGAGCCGCGCATTCTTTTCCAAGAGCGCCAGCATCCTGAGGATCAACTGGTGCTCGTCTTTCAGCCTCTGGGTGATGTCCCGCTTCATATCCCTAGCTCCTTCTTTCCCCGTTGATGCCGATGACGGCGGTCTCCAGTGCGATCTCCTTGCCGGAGAGCTGCAGAGCCTGCCGCACCATCATGTCCAGACCGCGGCAGCAGGGGACTTCCATGATCGCCACGGTGACGCTCTTCACGTTGTTGACCCGGAAGATGGTGGCGAGCTTCTCGACGTACGGTGCGGTGTCGTCCAGTTTCGGGCAGGCGATGGCCACAGCCTTCCCTTTCAAGAGGTCGCTGTGGAAGCTCCCCAGCGCGAAGGCCACGCAATCGGCGGCGATCAGGATGTCGCTGTCCTGGAACCAGGGGGCGGTGGGGGGGACCAGGTGCAGCTGTACCGGCCACTGACGCAGCTCGCTTGCTGCCTTCTCGGTGGAGGAGGTCTCTACCGTTTCGTTTCTCTCGATGATCCTTGCTGCGCTACCGGGGCAACCGCATGCCGAATGTGCCATGATGAATCTCCTTGTTTAGTCTAGTATGTTGGTGTTTGAAAGTGGTGAGAAACCGGATCGATTAGTTGTTGCTGTCCAGGTACTGGTTGATTTCCTGTTCGACTGCTTTTTCCTGCTCGGGGGAGAGACCGTGGATCGAGACGACGTCCTTTAAGAGGCAGATGCCGACCTTGCAGGTAACGCAGCCGATCTCGTAGCGGTTCAGGATCTCTCCGATCTGCGGGTACTTCGCCATCACGTCCTGTATTGCCGTTTCGCCTAAGCCGTTTTTGAATTCCATCTCTGTCTCCTCCGTCGTCCTTCGATGATCCCAAGATACCGAGTCCGTCGCTATTTGTTTATGACCTGGGTCAAAAATCCTTGTTTCTTCGCTGTTGTCTCTTTTTCGTCTCCGGAAGGGCCGTGTGCGCTTCCTTCGATGTGGTGAGCTTACTGCGCCTGGCCGCGATTCGTTATGATCTGGATCAAAAGATCGCTCATTGTCCAATTTCTCGAAAAACCTTAAAATGTATAGACTGATTGACGTTTTCGATGAATTGCGTAAACTGGTGGCGAAAAAAGTTCTGCCAGGGAGGGGCTGTAATGGAACCGGAACTCAGAACGCAGATCGAGGAACTGGAGCGGTCCCTGCCGCCTCTGCCCCCCGAACAGTCCCAACAGCTGGAAGACGCGGCCCGGGAACTTGCCCTTTCCGGCATCGCCGAGCGGGTCCTCAAGGCCGGTGTCCAGGCTCCCGATTTCACCCTCCCCAACGCGGTGGGCAGGCCGATCAACCTGGAGCAGGCCCTCAGGGGCGGTCCGGTGCTGGTTACCTTCTACCGCGGCATCTGGTGCCCCTACTGCAGTCTGCAGCTGCGTGCCTACCAGAAGATCCTCCCCGAGATCATGAGGCTGGGTGCAACCCTGCTGGCCATCTCGCCGCAGAGCCCCGACAAGTCGCAGGCCACCCTCCTGAAGAACTTCCTGATGTACGAGGTGTTAAGCGACGCCGGCAACCAGGTGGCCCGGCAGTTCGGCCTGGTCTACCAGGTCCCCGAGGCCATCCGTCCCATCTACACCTCGCTGGGGACCGACCTCCCCGCCTACAACGGTGACGCTTCCTGGGAGCTTCCCATACCGGGGACCTTCCTGATCGGTGCCGACCGGCGCATCCTGCTCTCCTATGCCGACAGCGATCCAAGAAACCGCCTGGAGCCCTCCACCATCATCGAGGCCCTCGAGGTAGTCGCGGAGCATGGGTAGAGGCAGGGGGTAGAGGCAGGGACTGGGGATCGGGGACTGGGGATCGGGGATCGGGGATCGGGGATCGGGGATCAGGGATCAGGAACCGGGGAGCTGGTCCAGGCTCTCCGAAAAAACGATTAGTTTCTAGTCCCTAGCCCCCAATCCCTAGTCCCTGCCTTAAGGAGATCTATGAACAAGAAGAGAATCGGCATCCTCACCGGTGGCGGCGACTGCCCCGGATTAAACGGCGTGATCCGCGGCGTGGTGCGTGCCGCGGTGCGGCGCGACTGGGACGTGGTCGGCATCGAGGACGGCTTCGACGGCTTCCTGCACCAGGAGAAGTGCCGCCTGCTCTCGCTGGAAGACGTCCGAGGCATTCTGCCGCGCGGCGGCACCATCCTCGGCACCACCAACCGCGGCAACCCCTTCTCCTTTCCCATCATGCGCGAGGGGAAGATCGAACTGGTGGACGTCTCGGACGAGGTGGTCTCGCGCATCGAACTCCTGGGGATCTCGGCCCTGGTCGTGGTGGGGGGCGACGGCACCCTGAAGATCGCCCTCGAACTCATGAAGCGCGGCGTCCCCATCGTCGGCGTCCCGAAGACCATCGACAACGACCTGTTGGAGACCGACGTCACCTTCGGCTTCAATACGGCGCTGGAAACCGCCACCGACGCGCTCGACAAGCTGCACTCCACCGCCGAGAGCCACCACCGGGTCATGGTGCTCGAGGTGATGGGACGCTACGCGGGGTGGATCGCACTCGAGGCCGGCATCGCCGGCGGTGCCGACGTGATCCTCATCCCCGAGATCCCCTACGACATCGAGCGGGTGGCCCAGGCCATCGTGGAGCGCGGCAGGCGCGGCGGGCGCTTCAGCGTCATCGTGGCCGCCGAAGGGGCCTATCCCAAGGGGGGGAGCCGGGTGGTCAAGGAGGCCGCCGGCGGCAAATCGGTAGTGGAGCGGCTCGGCGGGGTAGGGGAGAAGATCTCCCACGAACTGGGCGGGGTGCTCGAGATGGATGTCCGGGTCACGGTGCTCGGACACCTGCAGCGCGGCGGTTCCCCCTCCACCTTCGACCGCTGCCTCTCCTCGCGCTTCGGGGTCCAGGCCGTGGAACTCATCGAGGCGGGAAGCTTCGGACAGATGGTCTGTCTCAAGGGGCGCCAGATCGGCGCCGCCCCCATCGAGGACGCGGTACGACACCTGAAACTCATCGATCCGGATGGTGCCCTGGTGCGCCACGCCGAGGAACTCGGCATAATGCTGGGACGTTAAAGATACAGTTGACTTCGCCCAGCCGCTGCCTTAGACTGCAAAAAATTCCCCTGTCGGCCGTCGGCCGCGTCTACAAGGTGAACGAGGTGGCACTGTTATGAGAAAACCAATGGTCGGGGCCAACCGGAGTCAGCTTTACGCGCTGATCGGTTTCTTCCTCGGCATCCTGGCTCCCGTCGGCTGGAACGTGCTGCGCCTGGCCCTCTTCGCCGACCCTTCGCTCCCACTTCTTTCCCAGATCTTCACCGAGATGACCCAGAGCGCCCAGGGGCTTGCGCTCTACGCCTACATGGGCTTCGGCACCGCGTGCGTACTTGCCATCCTGGGCTACTTCATCGGCGGCGCCGCCGACGAATTGCACAAGAGGGGGCAAGAGCTCGACGCCCTGGTGCACGAGGTGAACGCCCAGAAGAAACTCTTCGAGAACCGCTACAAGGTGCTCGACAACAACATCAAGAACTTCCACAAGATCGGCTCGAAAATCCAGAAGAGCATCCGCAAGGACGACGTCCTCGCCCTGTGCGTCGAGGGGCTGCACGAGGTCCTGGCCTACGAGCGGGTCAACGTTCTCATGGCCAACCCGGAGAAAACCGAGCTGTACTTCGCGGCCTCGGCCGGCAACGACACCGTGGTGAGTCACGAGACCACCATCCCGCTGGACGCCCGTTCCGGCGTAGTCTACAAGTGCTTCCGTGACCAGCAGGTCCACTTCATCGAGAACATCGGCGACTACCCCGCCGATTACCTGTTGCAGGCCCCCTTCGACATGATCGAGCCGTTGCGCTCCTCCTGCTTCATCCTCTGCCCCATCGTCCTCAAGGGCGAGACCATCGGGGTCTTCGGACTGGACAACAAGAAGAGCCACCGCGCCCTCAACGACACCGACGTCGACACCATCCGGCTCTTCGCGGATCAGGCGGCCGCCGCCTTCCTGCGCATCAGTCTTTTGGCCTCCATCGATCAGCTGACCCTGGAGCTGGGCAAGACCTTCACCGAGCTTCTGAAAAACCGCGACGCCTACTCCCGCAACCTCTACCGGCTGAAGAGCTCCGCCGACTCGCTGGCCAACGGCTCGCAGAAGATCGACTCCACCGCCCACGGCGTGATGGAATCGGTCGATTGCGCCTCGGTCGCCGCCGGCCAGATCTCCATCGCCACCGACCAGATCACCGGCAACATGGATGCCCTTTCCGACTCGGTGTACAAGTCGGTCTCCGCCATGGAGGAGATCGCCTCCACGCTGAGGCAGGTGGAGCGCAACACCTCGCTCTCCCACGGTCTCTCCTCCCGGGTGAAAGAACACGCCGAGCAGAGCCGCGAGGTGGTGCGCGAGACCGAGCAGTCCCTGGACGACATCCAGCGCTCTGTCGAGCTCTCCTTCGAGGGGATCAAGCGCCTGGGTGCCAACAGCGGCCGCATCGAGGGGTTCGTCTCGGTCATCAACGACATCACCAAGCGCACCAACCTGTTGGCGCTGAACGCCTCCATCATCGCGGCGCAGGCCGGGGAGTACGGCAAGAGCTTCGGCGTGGTGGCCGACGAGATCCGCAACCTCTCGCTGCAGACCGGGCTCTCCACCGGCGAGATCACCGGCATCATCGACGAGATCATGACCGAGTCGCGCATCGCCGCCGACAACATCATGGCCACCAAAGAGCTGGTGCGTAAAGGGGTGAAGCTCGGCACGCTGACCAGCGCGTCCCTGGAGAGCATCCTCGAGAGTGCCCGGGAAGCGCTGGAGATGACCCGGCAGATCAAGCTCGCCTCCGAGGAACAGTCGCGGGCCGTGCAGTCGGTGAGCCAGTCCATCGAGACCGTGAGCTCCATGACCATGCAGATCTTCAAGTCGTCCAAGGAGCAGGCGACGGCGACCAAGAGCGTGGCGCGCTCCCTCGAGGATGTGAAGGCGATGAGTCACGACATGGCAGACGCCGCAGGGCGGCAGACCGTGGATGGCGCCGACATCCGGGCAGCCGTCGAGTCGGTCACCAAGATGGCCGATGCCATCTTCGACGGCATGGAGAAGCGCCAGGAGGAGAGCGGTCTCGTGGTACAGGAACTGGAGTGCATCAGGGCGAGCGCCGAATAGCGCCGCAATGGATATCGGCAGCAAACGTCCCCCTTTCGCAGCAAGCGGAAGGGGGTCTTTCTTTGGGGCAATGAGTGGCTTAGAAGACTGGTTCCGCAGGTGCCCGTCCCCCTCCGCACCTGGGTCAATTCCCTTCTGCCTCCCCTTCGCAAAGAGGAGAACGTGACGCCAGCTGCGCCGCTTGAATTTTAGGGGTAAGTACCTTGGTCCGAGGTGATATTTCCGAGGACCATTCACAGCCCCTCTGTCCCATTGCCGCGATGCTTTCCACGAAGCGCTGCCGCTGCCCTCGGGTTCCCCACTTTGAAAAAGGGGGGACAGGGGGGATTTGCTTCTACCAGTTGAGCATTCGTGTTTTAAAAAATAGTGGACTTGTCCCCAAACTTTGTGGTAGGTTTCTAACCGTGTTTTGGCCCGCTATACCTTAAGTGGAGCCGCAAAAAGAAACACGAGAAAATCACGACATACCGCCTGGATTCATAATGAACCGGTACGGGAAGCGATAGCTGATGAATCGTGTGTGTGCACCGCAGGTGCGCGCTCGCCCTCAGTCAATGACGTCTTCCTCGTGAAGGCGTTTTTTTTTGTTGTATACCGAAAGCCCCGTAGCGGGCACTCCGGCCGGCGCAGTGAGGCATGCGCGGGCTTAGGAGGCGGGTTGGGAGGCCCCCAGGCGCTCCCCCCTACATCACGAAAGCTGGAGCAGCCAACCATGCAGAAGCAGAAGACCGTTCTCGACTTCCAGAAGATGAAGGCCGCCGGGGAACGGATCAGCGTCCTTACCTGTTACGACTACCCGACCGCCCTTATCATGGACGGCTGCGGCATCGACATGATCCTCGTGGGGGACTCGGTCGGCGTCGTGGTCGCCGGCTACGACAACACCCTGCCGGTCACCATGGAGGAGATGATCTACCATACCCGCGCGGTGATGCGGGCGCGCCCCAAGGCGTTCGTGGTGGCCGATCTCCCCTACCTCTCCTACCAGATCGACCTGGCGAGCGCGCGGCTGAACGCCGGCCGGCTCGTGAAGGACGGCGGTGCCGCCGCGGTGAAGCTGGAGGGGGGCGCCCACGTGGCCGACACCATCTCCGCCATCTGCGACATGGACATCCCGGTCATGGCCCACATCGGGCTCACCCCGCAGTCCTTGCACCGCATGGGGGGCTTCAAGGTGCAGGGGAAGGGTGAGGAGCAGGCCGACCGGATCTTTCAGGACGCCCTCGCCGTGGAGAAGGCCGGCGCCTTCTCGGTGGTGCTCGAGGGGATACCGATGAAGCTCGCCCAGCGCATCAGCGCCGAGCTCAGCATCCCGACCATCGGCATCGGGGCCGGGCCGCACTGCGACGGCCAGGTGCTTGTCCTGCACGACATCCTGGGCTTGTGCAGCAAGTACTCGCCCAAGTTCGTCAAGCGTTACGCCGACCTGGGCCCGGTGATCTCCGGGGCCGTGGCGAGCTACATCGCCGAGGTCAAAGCAGGTACTTTTCCCGAGGAGAAACACTCGTTCTCATGATTCTCATAGATACCGTAGCAAAGATGCAAGAGTTCGCCCGGCAGCACCGCGGCGAGATCGCCCTGGTCCCCACCATGGGGTACCTGCACGAGGGGCACGCCTCGCTGATGCGCGAGGCCAGGAAGCGCGCAGCGATCGTCGTGGTAAGCATCTTCGTGAACCCGACCCAGTTCGGCGTCAACGAGGACCTGGACAGCTACCCCCGTGATCTCGAGCGCGACAAGCGGGTGGCCGAGGCCGCAGGGGTGGATGTGATCTTCGCCCCGACTGCGGCCGACATGTACCCGGCAGGCTACCAGAGCTACCTGAACGTCGAGGAGATCACCCTGGAACTCTGCGGCGCGAGCCGCCCCGGGCATTTCCGCGGCGTCACCACCGTGGTCGCCAAACTCTTCAACATCGTGGCACCCACCGTCGCCATCTTCGGGAAGAAGGATTTCCAGCAGCTCGCCGTGATCCGGCGCATGGTGCAGGACTTCAACATGGACCTGGAGATCGTCGGGATGCCCATCGTGCGCGAGGCCGACGGCCTGGCATTGAGCTCCCGCAACGCGCGGCTGAGCGAACCTGAGCGCGAGAGTGCGCTCTGCCTGTCCCGTTCCATCAAGGCCGCCCGTGCCGCCTTCGCCAAGGGGGAGACCTCCGTCGCCCAACTAAGGCGGGTCGCGCTCGAGGTCATCGAAAAGGAGAGGGCGGCAACGCTTGATTACCTGGAATTTCGGGATCCGGATACCCTGGCTCCCTTACAAACCGCCGACCACAGGACGTTACTCGCACTGGCGGTGCGGGTCGGCACGGTACGACTCATCGACAACTGCATTCTTGGGGAGGAATAGAAGATGGAAAGAAAGATGCTGAAGAGCAAGATTCACCGCGCGACAATCACCGGGGCCGACCTGCACTACGAGGGGAGCATCACCATCGACCTCGACCTGATGGAGGCGGCCAACATCATACCCTACGAGGCGGTCTGCGTCTGGGACGTGAACAACGGCAGCCGGCTCGAGACCTACGCCATCGAGGGTGAGCGTGGTTCGGGGGTCATTTGCCTGAACGGCGCCGCGGCGCGCCTGGTGGCACCCCAGGACCTGGTCATCATCGCGAGCTTCGTGAACATGTCCGAGGCAGAGGCCCAGGCCCACGAGCCCAAGCTCGTCTTCGTCGACGAGAAGAACCGCATGCTGCCGACCAGGAAGGAAGAGCCCGGCCAGGGGAAACTGAAGAGCGTGCACTGGAAGAACTAACGAGAACCTGTAAAAAGAAGGTTCCTCCAAGGTTTCTGAGAAAGCCTGGCATTAGTCCCCTCTCCCCTTGCGGGAGAGGGATAGGGTGAGGGGGAAGGTGCCTCCTCATCGCAGATGGCAGCTTCACCCACTCACCTGCAGACCTTTGTTTGGCTCCTAGAGGACACCTACAGACACAGCAAAGCCCGGGCATTGACCCGGGCTTTGCTGTTTTGGGGTTTGGTGGAGGTGTGGGAGTCGAACAATCGAACCCATCCGGATTTGATCGCTGGGTTGAATCGTGTGGCGGCAAGCGTTGCCATGTAGAGTGAGCAGCACGGCCTCCCCAGATCCTTCGTTGGCCTTTGTGCCTCCCACTATCTCTGTTATAGGGGCACAAACCGGCGAATGCTGCGACTTCATGGCGTGAGACAGTACCAAGCTCAGGTAGCGCCGCGAGAAGAGTCGCAACGGTGACCGAACCGATCCCTTTCATGCTGGTCAGGATTTGCTGCTTTGCCTTCCTAGGTCGGCGATGACTGGATAAAACCGGAGATATCGTTATCAACATCGGATATCTGGCGTTCCAGCCATTCGATATGAACGGCGATCCCAGAGCGAACAGCTTTGGGAGCCGCTGTGAGGCGGTTCTTCTCAGCCGTCAGCATTTCGACCAGTTGTCGTCGTCGAGCCACAAATGCAGAGAGCTCTTGAGCAAACTCGTCTTTAAGTGGACGGATCTCCGGCTCTATCTTCTGGCCGAATAACGCGATGATCTTAGCATCAAGGGTATCCGTTTTCGCCAGAAGGCCACATGCTTTGGCGAAGTCTCTTATCTGCCTAGGGTTCACGATGACTACCGGCAGAGCTGCGTCGGAGAGAATTCCGACGGCGAGCATTTCGAGACCGCCTGTTGATTCGAAAACGACCCGCGATGGGGTCTGCTTCGAAAGGACCTCGGCAAGCTCGGTACAACCAGCTTCATTGTTGGGGAATCGCCGAACATGCCCCAGAGGGAGCACACAAACATCAAGGCTCTCTTTACTTACGTCAACACCAGCAACAACTTGCTCATTTAATCCCATCTTCTCTCCGTCCCATTCTTGCGAAGATGCGGGCTTTAAGCCCAGGCAACCGTTCGGGCTGCGAAGGAAGGGCATGATGCTTTAAGCTCTGTGACGGGCTCAAGGCCCAAGGAACAATCAAGCTGCCATGCCCAGGAGTAAAAGAACTTAGTCGCTTTACGTTCAACATACAGGGAATCCGGTATACAAATGCCTCAGTGGGATATGTGTGACTTTACAATAAACTAATTAGATGGTATGTTTAAATCTCCTTTGAGTATGTTAAAGGGAGAATTATTGGGAGAATGCAGTTGGCGTTGAGGATCAATGTCTCTCGGATGGTTTTCCTTAGTCACGTACAAGGTGATTTGCTGTGACTTATTCCTTCCCATAGACTCTAATGTAGCCAGCTTTCGCTGAGAATAACTTCCATCTTTAAATAAATGAGGACTTTATGCAAATTGAGGATGCCATCAGATACATGCTCGATGGACGGGGGGTATTGTTCACTGGTGCAGGTTTTTCTTATGGTGCAGCAAACCTTCTTCATTCACGGATACCTGCAGGCAATGATCTAGCAAAAGAGTTGATAGCAGCTGCTGGTATGCGTGGGCAGGCTGATTTAGACCGAGCAGCAACAGTATTTATACGGAAGCGTACACCCGATGAGTTGGTGAAATTACTAAAGAATACCTATACAGTAACGAAAATCACAGAGACTCACAAAGTCTTGGCTGGCATAAATTGGCGTCGTATTTATACAACTAATTATGACTCTGTCTTTGAGCAGGCCCGAGCAGCAATTGGTAAGCCGATTAAGGCTGTTACAGCAAAGGATCAGCCTGATGGACTAGTTGCATCCCGTGACCTCATTGTACACATCAATGGAGCTATAAATACCTTAACTAAGGATGAACTATTTAACAGCTTTAAGCTCACATCGGCGAGTTATGCAGCTGATTCATTCGAAGAGTCTGGATGGGCTTTTCATTTTAGAAGTGATGTGCGGAATGCAGCAGTAGTGCTATTTATTGGTTACTCTCTTTATGATCTTGATATAGCAAGGGTGCTGCTAGCGGAAAACGTTACGTCCAAGGCGGTCTTTGTTGTAGCTCCTCCTACCGAAGATAACGACCTCGAAGCTGACGAATTAGCCGATTTCGGCGATGTCCACCGCATAGGAGTTGATGAGTTTGCACGCCTTGTACAGGAGGTGTCTGCCACGTACGTCCCAATGGAGGCACCGCTGCTTTTGAGTTGTTGGGACGAAGTGGAACCAATAAGTGCTGGTGCCCTACCTAATGATGATGAAGTTATTGCCTTCGTAACGGAAGGCATTCTGTCCAGCAGTATTCGGGGACAACTTACCAGTTCACAGTCTTCTAACTACGTTTTGAGTAGAACCCCCTTAGAGAGTGTCACCGAAAGCATCTTAAACCAAAAAAAGCACGTCATACTCCATAGCCCTTTAGGCTGTGGAAAATCTTTCATCTCAGAAGTGGCAGCAGCACAAGCTTTTGGCGCGGGATGGAAAGTATTTGTTTTGCGTTCAGAGTCGTCCGAATCACTTGCAGAGGTCGAAGAAGTAATAAGGGGTGGAGGAAATATACTTCTTGTCATAGAGTCATACTTCCGCCATATGAAACTGGTCAGATGGATATCAGAGGCCAATCTTGACAATGTTACCTTACTGCTTACCAGCCGAACTGACGTTCATGAGATTTTTGCCGTTGACGTTTCTGCACAACTGAAACATGCCTACACCGAGGTGGATTGCACAAAGTTGGATGATAAGGAGATTGAGGCTATTTCTGCCTTATTTGACAAGTACGGCCTTTGGGGGCAGAAGTTATCGTGGCCTTATCGTCAGAAATACAGATACATAAAGACCAAATGTGCTGGTGAATTGCCGTCATTATTAGTTGATGCATTCGAATCTAAGAATATAACTGAAAAATACCGTGAAATAATCACCTCTAACTCTCATTCAGATGAAATACAAAGGATACTTATAGCCCTGTTTGTTCTTGAAGTTATGAATTACAATGCTTCCCCATATCTAATTCAGGAGTTGCTCGGGGGGAAGAATATCAAATGGTCTTACATAAAGGCAAACACCGGACTCAAATCAGTAGTTGATTTTAACATGGATCTCGTCCAGGCACGTTCTCCGGTTTTGGGTCTTCATTTGTTACACACGCTCTTTGAGCCAAAGTTCCTTGTTCAGACAGTAGTGCAAATGGCCAAGGAAGCAGATGATAGGCGAGCCACTAAGGAATTTAGAGTAATACTAAAAGACTTGATGCGCTTTAAACATATCGCCATGATCCTCCCAAAACGGCAAAGGCTGCAATCTACTGTGCTTTTCTATGAAAGCATTAAAAATCTTACTACAACAAGAAGAGATCCTCAATTTTGGCTTCAATATGGTATTGCCTCCCTAACGCTTTCGCAACTGGATAGAGCTGAGCGCTACTTTGCTGATGCATACAGCCTAGCGAATGCGATTGAAGGCTACGATTGCTTTCAGATAGATAACCATTATGCAAGATTTCTTTTCGAAAAAGCACTTTTAGAAACATCAAAAAGTAACGCAATGCAACTGGTGCTGAAGGCACGGACAATTATTCTTGCGCAAATGAAGAGTGAGGAGCGGTATTATCCTTATCGTGCAGCACTCGGTCTCTTTAACGTCTTTGATAAATGGAAAGGAGAATGGACTCCCGACGAATCAAAATTATATTATGGGATTTTCTTCGAAATACAAAAGCGTTGTTCAGCTGCGGGGTCTACCATTAGGAATAATCGTTATGTACTAGACTGTGCAGAAAAGTCCAAAGAATACATTGGTTACCTCGGAAGCATTCGAAAGTAGATACTTGGGGAATGGATGCACTCAGGCACCTGAGGACCAGTTGAGGAGGTCTTCGGGTGCCCTCTCTCCTCAAAACGGCAACGAATTATCCACCACAATTTCGCTCGTCTTCCTGTCCTTGGTCGGCCCCACCTGGAGAAACCGGTGGGGTCAGGTTCGACAAATGGACATTCATGACCGAAACGACAAAGGCTCCGGCCGGCGCGATGCGCCAACCGGAGCCTTTGCTGGTTGGTGGAGGTGGTGGGAAACGTACCCCCTCGCCCACCACTAGCAACATGCTGAAATAACGTAAGAAATAAAAGTGTACCGGTGCCGAACGGATCACCCAAATGGCACATCGGGATCAGTTCTTCTGTGCGCCTGATATAATCAGTGAAGTCCTTGGTGGAAGCGAGACTATAAGAACGCCAGATGTTCAGTTACTCTTTAATGCAGGCAGGTTTTGTCCCTGTCGCTCAGTCTCCCTCTTCAGGGGGGAGCTCCATAGCCATTAAGGTCAAAAATATCTTACCGACATCCACATTCTGAAGTAATGTCACCAAAGCTGCTTCAAGAGATTCTTTGTCAGCACATGAATGCTCAACTTTGCCGTAAGAAATAACCGCGGGGTAACCAGCAGGATGTTGGGACCATTTACACAATTGTTTTGGTTTACAATCAGGAACCAATGGGTTTTGAGCTGAAATTGCCCAATAAGTTAATGTTTTTTGGGGTATCTTAAATGGATTGGCCGGTATTAAAAAATCGAGCGGAGTATTATTATCTGTCTCGACAAACTTACGTCGTTCTATAAAAATTTTACCATGGCTAGCTTTACTTAACTGTTGATTGCAGTCTTCAAAAATTGAATCAATTTCCTTATTAGCAATTTCAGCAGCTTCAGCAGCGTAAAGCCCATTGTGTAAAGCAGAAATGTAATCAGCCATTTTAACCCTCCGTTTCTATAACGCTTATTACTGGAAAATGATCAAAAATTTCAGTTGTTTTTAAAACATGGGGAAGGAAAGACTCTAATCGAAGTATATGGGAAAATTTTTCATTTAGATGAATCCCATACCCTCCTAAAAAAGGTGAAGAGAAGATGATCTGGTCAAAGGTTCTCCATTGTGTTTCAGTTCCACCTTTGTGGAAGCAACTGCCACCACAGCTTTGGGTATCACAATCCTTCACATACGGTTGTGGTTCCCCGAGGTGCCTCCAGAAAGGATTGTACAAAAGTTCTGGTCTTTTTCTGACGAGGCGCCTATCTCTTACAGCCAGTAGATGTTCAGCAAGAGACGAATCAAAGGGCTCATCATTATAATCGCCTAGAAGAACCGTGTAAGCAGTCAGCCCAGATTCCTCATTGACAGCTTGGACTGCCTCACGAAGTTTCATCCCCAGGAAATGACGGTCAGGATTGTTTTTATCACAGGCTAGACGGCTTGGCCAATGAGAGATAAATAGGTGCAGGTAAATGTTCAGGTCTGTCACGATAAAGTCTAGCCTGTTGGCCAGTTTGAAAGAATGCCCGTTTTTTGAAGGAATAAGGGTTTTGTTGTTCACGAGATGAAGACTATCCGTTCGGTAGAGAGCGCCAGTATCAAATTGAAGTCGGCCCTCTTTAACCGTTCCATCATATGCTGCATAATTTGTGAGGTTTAGTGTGTTTAAGAAAAAGTTCAAATCCTGCAGAGTGACTTCCCCCAGAGCAAGACAATCAACGTTTAAGTCGCATGTCAGATAGCGAACCACATCTAGGGCAATCTTTTTTTGCTCATCGGTAGCCCTCTGCTCACCTAATGGCGATAAACTAGTATTCCACCAAGCTATAGAGATCTGCATAGAGTTATAATGCCTTTAGGAACATTTAGATATGGCAGGTTTTTTCGCCACAGATCACGACATGTTAAACACAAATGGTGCAACAATTCAACTCCTACGGCTGGGTCCTAGTGATGCAACCCTCCCTAAGGCATTTCGTACGGCTGTTGGTGTCCAGGCCCCCACCTTTCCTCTTGCCGTCAGAATATTCCTGGCATTGAATTCCCTCGCTATCCCATTCAGACTCATACCTTGCTGAGCAAGTTCCTCAATTAAAGGGGCTACCGCTTTTGAGAAGGCATTCGCTTTGGTTTGCCGCGCTTGGACTCCAAGGGCTCTGCCTTTTACCGCTGCTTCTCCATTTAAGTTGTCAGGATTCCCAAGCGCCGTCCCACGGGCTTTGGCGGCTTGCAAGGCTGCTTTGGTGCGCTGGCTAATCATCTCTCGCTCATGCTCAGCCATGGCTGCGAAAATATGGATGGTGAATTTATTAGCCTCAGGTATGTCACAGGCGACGAACTCTATTCCAGATTTCATGACAGATCCTATGAAGTGAGCGTCGCGGGAAAGGCGATCTAGTTTGGCAATGATAAGGGTTGCCCCTGTCATCTGACAGTGTTTGAAAGCTTTTTGAAGTTCCTGTCTGTCACTGCGTTTCCCGCTCTCTATTTCGGTGTACTCTGAAATAAGCTCCCACTTCCCACCGCTGAGGTAATCAGAAATGGCATTACGTTGCGCTTCAATTCCAAGGCCGCTTTTCCCTTGCCTGTCGGTTGAAACTCTGACATACCCGATGAATCTCCCATAGGCCATGGTGGATTACCTCCGTGTATAAAAACAGTGAATGGTCGTTACCTGTATTTATATATTATTTCACTGTTAAAACAAGTACTTTTACTTTTGCAGTTAATTGCAATGGAGAAGGCTGGGGCGTGTTCGAATTGTTGTTGGTCACGCTTCAGGAGAGTAGCGGAGAGAGCTAGCAGGAGCGAAGTCTAATCTTGATACTGCATAAAATCTTCTGGTTCACGAGTGAACCTTGCGAGGCAGTCCTACAAGCTAGAAGCGTTGCCGATGATCTTTTATAAGAGGATTACACTCACTACTGTTGACTGCCTTTTGATACTCATGTTCTAACAACGATATTTCACCACACTTCAGGCAAATGAATTTGAATCCCCATTTAAAGATCTCTGGTTCAAGCTTTTTATTTTGATGATTAATGACTAAGCCACAAATAAAGAGAAAGATGGCATTCATCACCATCAGGTGCGCTACCGTGTGGTCACCATCTCCAGAACTATAGCCAAAACATGCCATTACAATAAGGATTGCGGTAGTGCCGAATAGCTTATACGGTAAATCGCTCTTTATAGGGGGGGACACTTTTTCAGACAGCAAGGTCTGTGCGCTTCCTCTAGTTTCCGCACTTCCTATTCCTATTCCAACACCGTTGCTCCCGATTCCAATTCCCCCACCTGTCGTTGATAGTGTCAGATTTTGGAGGCCTTGTGCGTGAGCAATCGATAGCCTTGTTACATTTTCACTACCGCATTTTTTACAAATGAATGGATGCGCTTGTTCATCTTTAAGCTCGGCTAGATCTTTCCCGCAGTTATGGCAAAAGATGGCCTCAGACGAGACCAGCCCCTTACACCCTCCGCATTCTTTAAGCGTTGAATTTCTCGAATTTGCCTTCCCACAATGCTGGCAAAACTTCGCGTTGGATTCAATGGGCTTTTGGCAGTGATTGCAAATAGTATACATAAGGTCATCCCCCAGAAACAACCATCAGTGCTCGCTTGTGAGAGAAATTCCATTTTATCAATGGGACATTGCCTCCAAAGTCAACATGAAAGCACGCCTATACTATCCGAAGCCTAAGTTTTGTCAAATAAATTCGGAGGGGAACATAGTTCGTGCCATTATGATCTTTTTTGATAAGGTATAGGATGAAGGCAGAGAGAGCCCCACAGGCAAAATTTGGAAGGCTCAGTGGAAAGATTTGTAGAGGCAACAGCTGCCATTTCACTAGTCTTCATTTTGCCCTTTAAGGTTTTGCCAAATGAAGAATATTCGCTTCCCTTCTTGTGCCAGCAGACACCTCACTAAAATTAGGATCGAGTCCAGGAATTTTTGAAATGACTCTACCTCATTCAGCCTTAATCAAGCAATACCCTGATCAAAATCGTCGGAATATACATCAGATAAATCTGCATCTTATGTCAAGCAAGGCTGTGTGATGGCATGAAATATTGACACATTTTTATCCGTTGCCGAAAATTTTTTATATAAAACATGCAACAGGGGAAATTAGCCCTTAAGTTCAGCAAGTTACATGTATTGTTGCTGCACATTTTTAAAAGCGTAAAACTTGTTTGAAGTAAATATATTTCATATATACGCGCATCCAAGCCTCACTTAAAGTTACTTTGTTCGAAGTGGGGCAAACCATTTCCCGCTACATTCATGTTTTAACAATAGGGCCGACCACGCCTTAAGACTACGAAAACGCATGTGCAGAATTGTATGACAGCTCTTACACAAAGGGTACTGAGTCATGCTACTGTAATCTTCAGAGTGATAACTTACCGTGGCCTCTTCTGCTGTTCTCCCGCAAATATCGCATGAAAGCTGTGACGGTGGTGGAATGAGCTGCATAATGACAGCCAGCTGGCATGCTTGCAGCTTCCTCACTCTGTCCTCATGACGAAAACGGCCATAAGGCAGCAATTGTCTCCCACCCCATTTCCTGGGTTTAAGCCCTTGCTCTTCCGCAAGCTTAAAGACTTTCTCTATCGTCAGCGCCTGTTTCACTACCACACCTCCCTCAGATTCCGCTCGTTCATCTCCCTAATTCCTAGGATATCCAGCGAGACTTTGCAAGGTCGATGATAGGGTCTCGATGCTGCGGGCGGCGAACGGAGGACAAGAAGGAGCTGGCCGGCCCAGGGAGGCCGCGAGGGGATTGCAATTAATTGCAATCGAATGTGGTCATGATTTTAGCGAGGGAAGCGATGGAAGGTATCCTTTGACGCTGATAATTTTGTTAATCGCTAACGGGAGGCCTTGCCAAACTGCCTCCGGCTTCCACCAATCGGATCGCCCTTCCGTGTCCAATCGTTTTTTAAACTCCTCCTGGCGTTCCGCATTGAGATGGTTCAGGGCAGTCGGCACCCCCTCAAATCGGCAGGCGCTCAAAAACAGGGTCCATAAGGGGTCTTGACTTTTAGTAGATTTTGACCCTGGATAGGCTATCAACGTCAGGTCGGTGAAGGGATTTGGCAGGGAGGCAACATCCTTTAAAGTGCAGCCCAACTTGAAGAATCGGTGCTCAATCCGAAAAATCTTTTCCCCTGGGACAGGTATTTTAAAGGCTTTACCTTTTTTGCTGTTACGGTGCTTGATCTCGGCTAGCTTGTCATATAGGACAATTTGCTTGCTGCTGCTGGGCGCCCCAAGGTACTTTGTCTCAATGACTCCGTTATGCGCGTAATGCTTTTCGACCTTGATCTTAGGGTGACTTGCGACTATGTCGGTGGCGTCTAGGTACAGAGCATCAACAGCAAGGTCGATGCGGGTGACAATCCCGTCCTTCATAAGTTTTGCATAGCCACCAGGGAGGATGAGGTCGATGTTTTTCTTCAGATTGTCGAGGTTTGCCTTGGAGGGATTGAATTCGATTCGGAAAAACCGGTATTTGTTCCCGGTCTGTTTTGCAATCGTCGGCTTGCAATGGATGAGGATATCAGCCTCATTTTCGGAGGAAAGCTTCAGGTTGTGACTGTAGGCTGTTTTTGAAAATGGCTTGCCATCCCCTGATTCTTTAGTCTTTTGAAATCCCGCCATGGTCTTTGCATGGTCTTCCTCAGGAATATCCAGGGTCATGGTAAGCATGTCCACGAACAGATTTCCGACCTGTGGGACTACATGCCCTGAGAGGTAATGAATTTTATCATCTTTCTTTAGATATACTACCATCCGTGTGTACTCTTTTAGTCTCTTTAGGTTTAACAACCTGCTATTAGTAGGAGGGTTGAGACGTTATGAAGGAATAATCTCTTTTAGGCTGGGGGAAGTAAGCAACAATCAATAAGAATGTACGCAAACCTACCTTACACCTTCCACGTTGTGACAGCAACTTTAAAATCCAGAGCCTCAATCACAGAGACTAGTGCAGCTGGTTCATAAGGTTTCCCATACAGTCCTGTCGTTATTGATTCGTCTTTGTGCCCGCAAATAGCAGCAATCTTTTCCTTAACCTCTCCACGCTGTTTGAGGTGATTGATGACAGTGTGGCGAAAGCTGTGGAAGGTCTTGCGCTCGCCTGTAACCCCACAGCGCATACGATAGCGGGTGAACCACCTACTAGCGTCTTGAGAATAACCGTCCCGCCGCTTCTTTAGCTCGGGGAACAACCGAATGTGCCCTTTCTTCCTGAGCGATTTCGCGTACTCCAAAAGGCCGAAATCTACAAGACGGGGGTGCATGGGGATAACGCGGCAGCTCGACAGAGTCTTTAACTTCTTATCACCTTTGGCATTTATGTCGATGACCCATAACTCCCCCTCATGACGGATATCGTCCAGATGGAGTTGGCATAGCTCTTCAATCCGCGCGCCCGTGAACAAACCCATCAGCGGCAACCAGTACTGATAGGGGTGCTTTGGCTTTTGAGTTTGATATTCAGGAGTGGAAAAAAGCGCCTGGAGGTCAGCGAGTGCAAATGGATCGCGCTTTTCGTAATCGGCAACCTTCTCTTTAATCTTCAACCCATGAAAAGGGTTAGTCGTCGTATGACCATTTTTAATGGCCCAATGGAACAGGGAGGAAACTCGGCTAAGGTAAGCATTTACCTTAGCAATAGAGAGTCGGTCCTCCTTTGGTATCTGCATTTTCACGACGCCCTGAATCGGCTTGTCCCTGTAAAGCGGCTTCTTAGTCATGTTGGACGGCAATTTCAGCAAGGTTTCTTTGAAGAGTGACGATGCTGCATGGTCAACCTGGGCGATAGGCATATTGTGGATGATGCCGAGCAGAACCCTGTAGATGGCCCTCATTTCTGACTCTGTCTTGGGTTGCCAATTATTTCCCGCGACCATCTCGTTGCAGTACTTCTCCACCACCTCAGAAAGAAGCAAACCTCTGCTACCATCAACGGCAACAGGGGGAAGGTACGTTGCCACCGATTGAATGCCAGAACGGAACGACCGCGCCTCATCATTGAGAACCTGCCGCTGCTTCGTGAACTCCAGGTACATGCGGACCGTTCCTTCACAGAAACGCACGAACATCTCGCTGGACCTGTCTAATTCGATGCCGGTACCCTGCAGGATGCCCTCCGCTAAATTCCTCGCAAACTCAGGTATCTTTCCAGAATAAGCGCTATCGCCGCAGAAAGAAATGTCGTGGATAGCCTTTCGGTAGTTTGGGATCACATTACGTTTCCAGACGTCATCGGCAGCCATGGGATAAGGCCCTTTCGCCCTCAGTTTTTCCCGCTCCTGCCTCAAGAGTTGATCTAGCTGGGTATCCAGCACCTTCCTTAGCTCTTCCCAAGTGATCATAGATGCTCTCACCGCTTCAAGATTTCTCTCGAAGCACACGCGTAATGCCCTCGCTATCGTTCTCGCAAAGCGGAGGTCCCTTGTCTGCATGGAGCGGCGATACTCCCGCTTTTGGAGACCCTGGCCAACGACCTCCGGCACTATAGCACGAAAATAGTAGATATTGTGACGGGAGAGATAGAGGTAGGAGTCGGTATGAATCATAAAAGCCCCTGCGGAGCGGATCACCCTAGCGGATCACCGTCAACACAGAGGCTTTTATTGCCTTGCTTTCAGCATGTTACATGAAAATTGGTGGAGGTGGTGGGAGTCGAACCCACGTCCGAAAGTCGTACACGAAAGGCGTCTACATGCTTATACCTGTATTTAATTTAACTTCTCAGGACTCCACAGGCCGGGATTCAAGAGAGGCGGTCCCGCTAGATTTCGCCCTTGAGCCGCGGACACTCTCAAGAACTATCCCACTGAATGACGTTCTATCCCCACTCGTGGGAGAAGCGAGGTAGAACGTTAGCAGGTTATTAAGCTGCTAAGGCGTATTCGTAGTTATCGGCGTCTAAATCGCCCCGGTTTGTTTAACGAGCCAACCGGACCTCGGCATGCAACCTTTGCTTCTTACCCCCGTCGAAACCTTTACACCCCCAATAAACTGTTACTCTCTATCCCTGTTCTGACGCCCACGCTCTTTGAGAGCCACCTGGACATCGCGCTTCATGTCGTTCTGCTTCAGGGTCTCGCGCTTGTCGTAGTTCTTCTTCCCCTTGGCCAACCCGAGCTCTGCCTTTACCTTGCCGTCCTTGAAGTAGATCCTGAGCGGTATCAGCGTGTACCCTTGCTCCCGTATCTTGGAGAAGAGTTTCAGGATCTCTTTCTTGTGCAGCAACAACTTGCGCATCCGGTCAGGATCGTGGTTCTGACGGTTGCCGAAGTCGTAGGGGCTGATGTGCAGGTTGTGCAGGTAGGCCTCGCCGTTCTTGACGATGGCAAAGGAATCGTTGAGATTCGCCTTGCCGCCACGCAGGGACTTTACCTCGGTCCCCTGCAGCACCATACCGGCCTCGTAACGCTCTTCGATGAAGTAGTCGTGGAAGGCCTTCTTGTTATTGCAAATCAGCTTCTCACCCATAGTCAATTGATACTACCAGATCAGACCTCAAATTAACAGGACTAAAAAGGTGGGGTAAGCGGACGCGGCGTGGAACGCCCGGCCAGGTAGACCTGCTCGAGACGCCCCCGCTCGAGGACCGCGGCCGCGGCATCGGCTCCTGCCCCCTCGAGACCGGAGAATACCAGGAAGTCGCCGCGCTTGCCGGCCTCCAGGGTGCCCAGTTGCCCCTCGAGCCCGAGGGCGCGGGCGCTCCCCTGGGTCGCCATGGCGATGAGTTCTGCGGGGCTGAAGGTGTCGGGGTCGCTCTCCCTCAGGAAGTGGATCTCGTCCCACAAGGAGAGCGAGTCGTTGCTTGCCAGGGAGTCGGTGCCCAGGGCGAGCGGCAGACCGGAACTCTTCAAGAGGCGGTAGGGGGCCTTACCCACGTTGAGGCGGTCGTTACTGCGCGGACAGAGCACCACCGTCACGCCGCGCTCCTTGAGAACCGCCACATCGGCAGGGGTCACGTGCACGGCATGAATCGCCAGTGTCTTGCGATCGAGCACCCCGAGTTCCTCCAGGTAGCTCGTCGAGGTAGCCTTGCGCGGGGCCGGGAGGTACTCGTCCCAGTGCGCCATCTGGTACATAACCTCGGCGATGGGGCCGGTGCTGTCGAACATGAAGGAGACCTCTTCCCTCGACTCGGAGAGGTGAATCGCCTTGGGGATGTCGAGCCACTGTGACAGCCGGTTCAACTCCAGCATGAGTGCCTGCGAGACGGTGTGCGGCGTGTGCGGGGAGATCCCCGGGAGGAAGTTCCCCTTGAGAGCCTGCAGGGAGGCCATGAGCCGCTTCAGAAGTGCCTCGCCCTGCACCGGGTCCTGCCCGAGCCCCTCTAAAAAGAGCCTGCCGGTGAGCGGCGAGGCCTCGTAGAGGTGGGCGAGTGAAAAGTCGCTGAGTATCTCGCCGACGGCGGTGGTGCCGGACTCGATGCACAGGCGCAACCCCTCGCGTACCGACTGCTCCACTTCCTCCGGAGTAAGCACGCGCCGGATCTTGACCACCTGGCTGATCCACTCGACGTAGGTCTTGGGGAGGTAGTCGAGGTTCTTGCGCACCTTCCAGGCCGGGAAGTGGGTGAGCTCCAGGTGGGTGTGCGCGTTCACCAGTCCGGGGAGGATGGCGCAGCCGGGAAGGTCGACCACCTTGGCGCCGCTGGGTACCGGGAGTTCGGCTGCCGGGCCGACCGCGACGATGCGGCCGTTTTCCACGGCGATGCCGCCGCCGGCAATGGGGGGCGAGGCAATCGGCAGCAGATAGGATGCGGTGTAGATCTGCATGGCAGGCGCTCCCTTGGTTGGTCGGTGAGAAGGTTTCGTCGGTGCCACTGTAACATAGGCGAAGAGTTTGACAATAACGAAAAGGCTGCTGACTGCAAAGGCGCGCAGGACGCCAAGAAGCCTGAAGGCTTGAGTGTGACTCCACGCTTTAAACCCAAAAAGCATTGACCACAGAGGACACAGAGTAAGAGAGGAACACAACCGGAAATCCTTTTAGCTGTCCAGGCCCGACCCGGCTCTGCGTGCCGCTACCGACCCCTAAGTACCCAAAACGGAACTACGGTACTTTTTTGTGCGTACTTTACTTTGTAGGACCAACACGTAGAATGCGGCTTCTTGTTGGTTATTATCAGCTGCGTCGGAGGCACCATGAACATCCTGGTCGTCAATGCACATCCCGAAACAAAGAGCTTTTGCTCCTCCCTCTACCAGTCTGCTATCGCAACTCTTACCGAGAGCGGTCATACCGTGACAACCTCGGATCTCTACAGTTTGAGCTTTCAACCGGTTTCCGATCGCCACAACTTTTCCTCCGTCAAGGACCCGGACTACTTCAAGCCCCAGGCCGAGGAGATTCATGCTGTCGAACACGGGACCTTTGCCCCCGACCTGGCGGCCGAGATGGCCAAGGTCGAGCAGTGCGACCTGATGATCTGGCACTTTCCGCTCTGGTGGTTCAGCGTGCCGGCGATCCTCAAGGGATGGTATGACAGGGTTTTCGCCATGGGGCGCTTCTATGGCAACGGGCGCTTCTACGAGACCGGGATGATGCGGGGGAAACGCGCCATGTTGACCCTCACCACGGGTGGCCCTGTCGAGGCGTACCAGCCCGGCGGCTTCAACGGCGACATGAACGGTGTGCTGCGGCCGATTCAGCGCGGCATGTTTGAGTTCGTCGGCTTCTCCGTGTTGGCTCCCCAGGTGGCCTACGCCGTCGCGCACGTCAGCGACCAAGAACGTGAGGACCTGCTGGAGGCGTACCGGGCACGGCTGCGGTCCATCGACAACGAGGCGCCGATCACCGTCGGAAGCTATTGAGCGTAGCGAGGGGGAAAGAGGGGCATTTCGCCAACGAGCCTGGTAATTGTTGACGCGAGCTAGAACACCAGTAGACAAGGTGGCTGACAAAGGGTAGGGTTAGCGAAATTTCCAATAGGAGGTATTGGTATGATGGATGGTCTGGGCAGACGTGATTTGTTGAAGCTCTCCATGGCAGCCGGTGTCACTCTGGCTACTGGCGGCATAACCAAGATAGTAGAGGCAAGTGATAGCAATCCAGCCAACAAACCTGAGCACGCCAAGAATCAGTTCCTTAAGTCGATGAACTGTTCTCAGGCTATCTTGGAGACCTATGCTCCGTCTCTGGGGATGAGTGTTACTCAGGCACGCAAGGTTGCTGCAGCTTTTGCTGGTGGTATGGGGATGGGATCAGAATGCGGTGCGGTGACTGGTGCCTTGATGGTCATAGGTATGAAGTATGGCAAGACGGTGGATAGTGATTCGGCGGCCGATGCGGAGACTTTCAAGCGAGTAGCCGAGTTGGTCAAAGAGTTCAAGGCCCGTCACAAGCATATCGGATGCTCGGAGTTGCTCGAGGCCGATATGGGTACCCCTGAAGGTGTCAGAAAGGCAGCTGGAAAGGGATATTTCACTTCCCGGTGCCCTGGTTACGTTAAAAGTGCGGCAGAGATCCTTGATAAGGTACTGGCCTAACGGTGCCTCAATACCACTCGCAGCGTTCCCCCCTTTGCGAAGGGGGGACGGAGGGGATTTGCTTCCAGGGAGCCCTCACGGCAACGCCATCGCCTCGACATGCTTGCGGCGGCTTTCGACATAGGTGCTTCCTGCCGAGGCTATCACGATTAGGGCGATGGCGAGAGCCTGCATCCAGGAGAGACGTTCCGAGAGGAAGATAAAGCCGGAAAGGGCACCGACGACCGGCTCGAGACTGGTAAGAATCCCGAATATCCTGGTGGGGAGCTGCTTCAGGGCGACCATTTCCAGCGAGTAGGGAACTGCACTGGAGAGCACGCCAACACCGAAGGCCTGCATCCAGAGACGGGCATTCATGTGCACCGCGGTGCTGGTGATCAAGCCCACGGGGGCTACGACCAGCGCCGCGGTGAGCATCCCCCACGCCACCATGATTCCGCCCCGCATACCGGTTTCCTGCCCGATAAGTGCCAGGCGCCGCCCCGCCAGAATGTAGATTCCCCAGAACACTCCCGCAGCGAGGGCCAAGATAAGCCCCAGCGGATCCAGAGGGGCGGACAGGTCCGTTATGGGGAGCAGCAAGGCGACGCCCGTAACCGCGAAGAGCACCCACAGCAAGTCCTGACGCTGGCGCGTCCCGTACAGGGCAACGGCCAGGGGTCCCGTGAATTCCAAGGCCAAGGCGATGCCCAGGGGAATCCGGGCGATGGAAAGATAAAAGAGCAGGTTCATGCCGGCGAGCGCAGCACCATACGGAAGGATGCGCTTCAGTTCCTCCCGGGAGGGGTGGTGCTGCCAGGAACGAAAGAGAATGGAAAGCACCACTGCTGCCAGGCCCAGCCGCAGGGCAGTCGTCAACTGGGAGCCGATGATGGGGAAAATACTCTTTGCCAGCGAGGCCCCGGTGGTTATTGAGACCATCGATAACATCATGCACATGATAGCGCTGAACATACCTGCCATACCTCGTTGAAAATCGCCTGTGCCATCAGGCATCCCGCCTCGAAACGGGCAGACCAGTCTGCCTACCACCGGAAAAATAATCAACCCCAAAAAATACAGCGACATAGTGTTCAGTTTTCGGTACCCGTTGCCTCCCTTTGTTAGCTCACGGCCAACCCGCGCCCCTGCAATCCAGACCGATTCCCGCTGTGAATAACGGAAAACAAAGGGAATGGAGGCGATTATGTGCAACGTCCCATTGGGTGGTAGGTAATGTGCAGGTAAAAACACCGGGATAGTTAGCGTTTCCCTTCATGTTAATCCTGAATGATTTCCTTCCATTAATATGATAATCCCAAGGAGGTAAAATGAGCGCGCCCGGTTGCCGCCACATGTATCAGCTTTGGGGCGCGAGTTTCGAGTTGTGGAAGACGCAGAAGAGTGAACCGTTGAAGGACTGTTCTCGGAGGTTTTAGAATGACCCGCCTCATTGCTGTAATAGCAATGCTCATGCTGATGAGCTGCGCACCCAAAAAAGACGAGCCTCCTGCCAATAGAGCAGATCATCAGCCGCCGTCAGCATCTGAGGTGTTTCGCTTACGATCCGAGTGTGCCAAGTTGGGCGAGCTCATCATGAGGGATAACAAAATCGGGGCAGATCTCTCCCAGGATGTGGTTACTCACTATGATTCGAGGACCAATCGCTGCTATGCCGAGTTGACCGTACAGGACCCCGCCTCTGATGGGGAGTTCATAACCAGCTATCTGTATGACGCACAGACAAAAGAGCAACTCGCATTTGCGACGAAAAATTGGGAGAAAAAATCTGGATGGGTTGAGCACGGTCCCGTGGGGTATGATGCTGCGAACATCTATATTGCGAACATGATGGACGACCCAGACCATTTCGCGCAGCTTCGCTGAGTCTTCGACCACAGAAGAATAAGAGGGGGGAATGGGGGCGCGTTCACTAGTGAAATGGTTTGTCTAGAGAATCTTATGAGCTTATGAGCGGCCCACTAGCACTGCCATTAGTGAGGGTGACTTCAAGAACAAATAAGGCCCGGGCGAGAACGCCTGGGCCTTATTGTTGTTTTGAGAATTCTCCGCCGTAGGCTGTTGGGAGTTGGGCTATTGCACACAAGAGTCCCCTTGAGGGGATAAGTGTGCTATAAAGAACTCCACTCGAAAAAACGCGTTTCATAAACGCACCGAAAGGATAGCTAATACGTATGACGATCCGATGGTATCCCGGACATATGAGCAAGGCGCTGGAATCGATTGCGGACCTGATCAAAAAGGTTGACGTCGTCATCGAGGTCCTCGACGCACGCCTCCCCTTGTCAAGTTCCAATCACCAGCTACAGGCACTGCGTCGCACCAAGCCGTGGGTCAAGGTCCTCAATAAACCTGACTTGGCCGATCCGGCCGTCACCGCTGCTTGGCTCAAGCAGTTTAAAGGCGAGTCCGGCGTGAGCGCCCTGGCGATCTCGGCCAAAAAACAGCTCGAGGCCAAAAAGCTGATCAAACTCTGCAAACAGCTGTCGCCGAAAAGCGGCAGGCCCGGCTTTCCGGTACGTGTCATGGTGGTCGGCATTCCCAACGTGGGGAAATCCACCTTGATCAACACCCTGGCCGGCAAGAGCCTGGCAAAGGTCGGGGACAAGCCGGCCATTACCACCGTGAACCAGCGGATCGAACTCGACGGCATCGTTCTGTCCGACACCCCGGGCGTGCTGTGGCCCGACATGGACGACCAAGAAGGAGCCTATCGGCTTGCCGCCAGCGGGGCCATCGGTGCCAATGCCCTGGATTACCACATGGTTGCCTTATTCGCCGCCGAGTACCTGATGCGGCGCTATCCCGAACTGACCAAGAGCCGTTACAAACTGGTAGAACTGCCGGAATCGCCGTCGGCCTTGATCGAGGAAATTGGTAGCAGCCTGGGCTGCCTGATCGCAGGCGGAGAGATAGATCTGAATCGGGCTTCCGAAGCGTTCCTGCGTGAGTTGCGGGCTGGCAAGATCGGTCGGATCAGCTTTGAGGAACCAGCCTTGAATCAGGAATCCGTCTCACAAACCTAACCTGGTGCCTCTCTGAGGTGTCTGGTCTTGAAAAGTGATTTTTCAAGACCTGCGAATTTTTAAGAAACAAAAAGGCCCGGGCAAGATAGCCTGGGCCTTTCTGTTTTTGAGAGTTCTCCACCAGGTAAGGTGGGAGCTGGTCTATTTACCCGGCTTCTGCAGTTCCTTAAGAAGAGCTTTTGCCTCGTCGAGTTTAGCTTTTAAAGCTTTGACCTGGTCCAGCTTGGCCTGGTCGGCACCGTCTTTCTTGATGGATGCCTTCAGCTTCTTGATCTCTTTCTGGAGGGAATCGGCCTCTTTGGTGCAGTCTTTCAAAAGCAGGTCGCATTCCTTCTGGCACTGAATGTTCTGCGGGTCGTGATGGCTCCCTTCATGGTCCATCGCTGCAAAAGCCGGCATCGCCGCAAACATCGTGAGTGCCAATACTACCGTCATCGCTCTTTTCATGCTCGTTCCTCCGTGGTATGGGATTGACTGCTCGAAAGGCTTCACTGTGCTTCTCAAAGCAAGCGTTCTCCATCCCCTATCGGAAACCCTCCCAACTCTCTTTAGGGAAAATTGCAATGATTGTGGTATCCTACGCGCGTTTTCTTTAATGCCTTGGATTCTTGAGTCTTAAGGAAGGTCGTGCATTAGGTGCCGCTTACCCCCTTCGCACGGTAACGACCGAATAGGGGATGCCGAACTACGCGCCGACTCCCGGGACCTCCTCCGCGCTCCCCTGGTCGGTGAAGAAGAAGGTGGCTCCCTCGCCCAGCCGGGCCTCGGTCCAGATCCGGCCGCCGTGCAGGTCGATCACGCGCTGCACGGTGGCAAGCCCTATCCCGGTCCCCTCGAACTCTCCGCGGTGCAGCCGCTCGAAGGGAAGAAATATCTTCGACGCGTAGGTCATGTCGAACCCTATGCCGTTGTCCCGTACGTAGAATACCCTGCCTGCCCCTTTGCGGTAGCCGCCGAACTGGATCTTCGCACCGGTTGTGCCGCCGGTGTACTTCCAGGCATTGCTCAACAGGTTCTGCAGGATGAGCTTGACCATGGCAGGATCCCACTCCCCCTCGACCCCCGGAACAACGTCCAACTCGACCTGCCGTTCGGGATCCTGGGCAACCAGTCCCAGCAGTATTTCCTGCGCCAGGATGCTCAGGTTCACGGTCTGCCGGCTCAAGGGGCGGCGCGTCACGCGGGAAAGGGTCAGGAGGTCCTCGATGAGGGCTCCCATCCGGTTGGCCGCTGCGGCTATCCTCCCGAGGTAGCCTCTCCCTTCGTCATCGAGTCTGTCGCGATAATCTTCCAGAAGGATGGAGCTGAAGCAGTTCATGCTGCGCAGCGGGGCTCCCAGTTCGTGGGTTACCGAATAGGAGAACGATTCCAGCTCCTTGTTGGTCGCCGCCAACTGGCTGGTGCGCTCCTGGACCCGCCGTTCCAGATCCGCATTGAGGGTAATCAGGGCCCTTTCCGCGTTCACCCGGTCGGTGATGTCCACGGTCACGGCGACGCCGCAGACGACCTTGCCGTCCTGGTCGCGCACCGGTGCGGCCGAGGCCGAGGCGACCCACGGCTTCCCTCCCGCGGGGACCACCTCGAATTCCATCGGGGGAATGTTGCGGTTTTCGGCCACCGCGCGCTGCAGGGGGAGTTCTGCGGGGGTGAGCGGACGCCCGTCGAGCAGGTAGCTCATCTGCCGACCCGGCGCATCCTCGTTGGCTGCCGACGCGGAGATGTTATCCTGGGCGCCGATGCCGAACTGCTGCAGGAACGTGGGGTTACCGGTGATGTTCCGGCAGGTTTCGTCGTCTGAGAAACTCACCCCGACGGGTAGCGCATTCATGAGGGTAACCAGCCGCTCATACGACCTCTGTTCGCGCTCCTCGGCCAGCTTGCGATCGGTGATGTTCTTGGCCGCTCCGAACCACTCGACAATTTCGCCTTGGGAATCCAGCATGGGAATGGCCCGTGAGAGGGTCCACCCCGTGCCGCCATCGGCCCGGCGGACCCGGTGCTCCTGCTCGAACATCCCCTTGGTGCGGATGGCCTCCTCGATGGCTGCGGTGACCAAGGGCCGGTCTGCGGCAAAGATGTACCTTTCGAGCCAATCGCTGGTCGCAACCTCCGTGTCGGCCAGGAACTTGTGTCCCTGGAGGTAGAACATCTCCTTCCAGTCGGGGCTCATCCGGAAAATCGAGTCGGAAGTGGCCAGAGCCAGTGCCCGGAAGCGCTCCTCGCTATGCTTGAGCTGTGCATTGCTCTCGCGCAAGGCCTCTTCGGTATGCTTGTGGTCGGTGATATCCCGCACGCTACCGATGACCCTCCGGAGCCCTCCCGCGTCGGTGTAAAATGCGGTCGCATGGTCCTCGACCCAGAGTGTCCTGCCGTCCTTGTGCCTGACGCGGTAGCACAGCACGTGGTCGTGCGAACCGGTCTTAAGCCTTCCGAAGGCCGCGTGGCATGCCGGCAGGTCGTCGGGGTGGATGCGCCCGTCCCACCACGAGAGGGTCGCTTCTGCCTCGGACGGTTCGAACCCGAGCAGTTCGTTCAGGCCATGCCTTGCAGCGACCCTTCCCGAGCCGACGTCAAGGTCGTAGACCATGATGCGGCCGGCGCGGGACGCCAACTGGAAGCGGTCTTCGCTGCGTTGCACCGCCTCCTGGGCCAGGGCCCGTTCGGTAACGTCGATGCCGACGCCGCCCAGGAAAAGGTTCCCCTTCGAGTCGGTCAGGGGGAACTTGTAGCAGAGCCAACATCGCCTGGTTCCGTCCTGGTCCCGGGAGTCCTCCATGAACTGGTTGGCCCGGTTGGTGCGCAGTACCTCCGCGTCGTTAGCCCGGAAGATCTCGGCAGTCTGCCGGTCCCAGAAGTCGAAGTCGGTCTGGCCGATCCAGGGGCGTCCCTTGAGAAAATGTTTCTGATAGGTCTCGTTGAGGTAGACGTAGCGGCCTTCCGGATCCTTGAGAAACACCAGGGAGGGGACGAAGTCCAAGAGCGCACGCAGCCGCTCGTCGCTCTGCTGCAGCTCCTCTTCCCGGTGCTGAGAGGTAAGGTCGTGCATGATGCCGTAACAGCGCAGCGCAACGCCCTGCTCGTCTCGATCGATGCGTCCCTTCCCCTCCAGCCAACGCACCGTGCCGTCGGGCCAAAGCACCCGGAAGGCAATCTCGTACTCATTCGACTCGTCCATGGCGAGGCGCAGGGCCGAGGCTGCCTGCTCCCGGTCTTCGGGGTGCACCCGCTCCTCCCAGGCTGCAATTCCCGCCTCGACCTCTCCCTCGGCATACCCCAGCATGCGGTAGAGTTCGTCGCTCCAGATTACGTTGTCATCGGAGAAGTGCCAGTCCCACATCCACAGCCCGCCGCCCGATAGTGCCAGGCGCAACCCTTCCTCGTTGGCACGCACCGCCAATTCTGCCTGCTTGCGCTCGTGAATGTCGAGGTTTATGCCGGTCCATTTCACGGCACAACCGCTGGCGTCGAGAAGGGGTACCGCGATGACATTGGTCCAGCGCCAGACCCCTTGTGCGTTAGCCAGGCGGTACTCGGCGTTGAAGGTGTTCCCCGTGGCCAGGGCCTCTTGCCAGCGCAACTGCAGTTCTGTCCGATCCTCGGGGTGAACGGCCTGGACCCAGCCATTATCGAGGAGCTCCTCCAGTGTCTGTCCTGTATAGGCTCGCCAACTCGCCGCATCATCCAGTGCAACGCCCGATGCGTCGGTTTCCCAGATAACCTGCGCTGCCGCCTGTGCCAGGTCGCGGAAAGGGTCCCTGTTCGAGGTGTCGCCGCAGTGAACCTGCGCCTCCAGGTGGTGCAGTCGTTCTTTGAGCTGTGCTATTTCGAGGAGTAGTTGGGGATTGGTCGTATTGGGTGTCGTCATGGGGGCCTGCGTCGTGAGAATAATGGGGGCCGCCAGCCGGGAACCCCACAGGATCATCGTGCACCTTGCCAAACCGGTACTGCCACCGCTCCATTTGAAAGGCGGAACTGTTAAAGCATATTCAATATAAAAATACAATAAATTTCCCCGCCGAGGCCGCCTTCGCCCAATGGGGGCAGGCGACCAGGGGCTTTGCCGCGGTATTCGAAACGGCCTCGTTTACCGAAAAGCCCTCCGGTGCTGGCGAGTGTTAAAGAGGGGAGGGCCTCCTCCAGGCATCTATTAAAAAAATAAAGCCTCCGTAACGGAGGCTTTTCCTTATTGAGTACTTGAGCGCTGTTTTGCTCAGATGGGCAAGAAGCCGGTTGAAAAAAAACGCGGGAGGGCGCCCCGAGAATCCAGGAATAGCTGGATGTCTGGGAGAGGGGAGGTGGCCCTTGGGATGGCGGATTGGCCCTGATGACTCTGCCCCCTTAGGTCCAAGGGGGCAGGAGTAATCAGGCAAGGGAGCGATGGTCTAGCGTTTGTTTTCCGTTTTGCTGAAGGCAAGGGCCTGGCAAGTGATAGCTACGGCAGACATTACCACCAAGACAAAGAGTAAGGTTCCGATGATCATAATATCCCTCCTTTGAGTTTAGTACCGATGCCATCGTGTCAGCCAAAACCGTGCCACACGTAAGTTCAATGCCTACGGTATGTTAGCCTCTGCGGTTTTGTCAGGAATGTTCGGAACCTGCACACTGATGTTCAGATCCATCCAGGATTCTAAAACACCCGGCGACATCGGGGGGACGATCTGCAGTAACCGCCTCCCAACAGATCAGGAGGCGGGGCAGGAAGAACGTCCTGTCCAGTACAAAAAAAGCCTCCGGGGTGGAGGCTTTTCATAGTGGTACGCCAGTATTGTTTGCGCATCAGATGGACAAGAGCCGGTTGAAGAAGGTGCGGTAGCGCCGCAGCGCCACCCTCAGGTCTTCGGTCGAGACGCTGTCGCCCCGGTCCCACTGGGCCTCGAGCTTGGCCCGCTCGTCGGCGAACATCTCGGCCAACCGCTTCATCTCCGCCGCCACCAGCGCATCGGCCTGCTGCACGGAGCGCCGCGGCTCGTCGACAAACCCTCCCTGGACCTCGTCCCACTTGCGCCTCAGGCTCGCCGCCTCGTCCAGGGACAAGAGGGGCTCGTTCTCGTCGCGATCCTCGCTCCCTGCATTCGCCGCCACGACCGGGACATTCTGTATCTCTTCTTTAGGACGTTTACCCGCAGTGGCCAGGTCCGCCGTGCTCAGTCCTCCGGTTTCACTTCTCTCTCTTTCGTCAAAGTCGATCATAGATGGATTCTCCTTGGTCTTAGACCAGCGCCAATCCGCCACGCTGTCGAATTCAGGCAGCGTGCGGCATGTGGGTCGTGGGTGAATCACCGATCAGGTCCATGAACAGGGCACGGTAATGGATCATCGCCTGGCGCAGGTCCTCAGTGTTGGCCTGCCCCTGGGCATGACGCTGTGCGATTGCGTGGGCCGCCCGGTAGTTCTCCACCACCCGGGGGTGGTCCACCGAGATATCCGCCGTTCGTTGGTTGAAATCGGTCACCGGGTAACCACGCGCAGACATTACCTCACCCACCAACCGGTCAGCCTCGGTAATCGCGCCTGCCGGATCATCGACGAAGCGTGTCTGGATAGCGTGCCACTCGTCGCTGTACCGTGCCGAGTCCCTGCGGGTAAGCGGACGGATGTTCAGGCGTTCGATGCGTCTTCTGCGCTGTTCCAATACCGTTTCGGCTTTTTCGCGGTTGCCGGTTTCATCCACTGCCCGATCGTACTCAGGGCCGAAGCGCCTGCGCAGCCCTTCGCTGCGACGCTGCCGGAGCGCGAAGTACACTCCGACTCCTACCAGAACGGCCACGATGAGAACTGCAATGATAATAAGTGTCGTATTGTCCATATAACCACCTCCGCAACTACCATGGTAGTACTTTGCTTTCCTGGCGGCAACCCGCGGGGTAGGGCGGGGGGCTGCTGTGGCGAGTGTGTGGTGCGGTCTTAGGGAAATCAGCCTGTTGCGAGACTAACGACTTGTTGGTCGTGGTTCACACGACGTATATAGCGGTTCATACGACGTACATCGCGGTTCATACGACGTATATCGCGATTCACACGGCGTATATCGCGGTTCACATGGTGTATATCGCGATTCACACGGAGTATATCGCGGTTCACATGGTGTAGATCGCAGTTCACACGGCGTATATCTCGGTTCACACGACGTATATCGCGATTCATACGACGTATATCGCGATTCACACGACGTATATCGCGGTTCACACGACGTATATCGCGGTTCACACGGCATTGACCGCAGTGCGGGGTGGGAGGGACGGCGGGGAGGGGAGTTATCTTGGGGGAGCATCGAGGCGCTTTCCAGAGGAGAGGTCATGCCTTTAAAAAATAAAGCAGGCGCTTGCGCTGCCTGCATAAATCGGTATTCTTGTAAATAATTAGAAAAAGCAAATTTAAAACTGGTCCTTGACCACCATCCCTAAGCGAAGAAGGAGGTACCGTGGCGAATCAAGTCTATCGGATAATGCGAAACTATCGACACTTGGCGCCGACCAAGTTCCACCAGTTTATCAGCAGGGTGAGGACAGCCTTGGCTGACAAGGCCAGGATCCCCGACTCGGTCTGGGGTGGGAATCTGGCACTCCTAATCGCGTTTTTTGCGGCGGCCGACAAGCACGATTACGTTTTTCACGAATCGATGCACGGCAGCAGGATCGTCATTGCGGAGCGCGAGATGCTTCAGGCGCAACTGGTCATTTACCTGGAACAGATAGCGTCCCTCCTGGAGATGGTTGCGGTTACCAATCCTGACATCCTGCTGGTCTCGGGGTTCGACACCGCCAAGGAAGGAAGGACCCACCCCAGGAATAAAGCGGAAATTGAAGCACACAACGCTACTGCTGCTCAGGCTGAAAATCAGGATGGTTAACTGATGCCGTACTGCGAGCTTGTAGCACGCCCGACCGATACCCAATGAAAAAAGGGCTCACAGCATCCTGCTGTGGGCCCTTGGTACGTCAGCACCAACTGTTTTTTCTCTCCATATCAGACGACGTTCGCCTCAGCAGCGGAAGGCGCGCGTCTGCTCTCGCCTCTATCGGACTTCCGGCCCCCTTCAGCTACGCCTGTCATTCACCCGGCCTCGAAAAGAGCCAGCGCTGGACCAGCCTCGTGTAGCGAGGCATGACCAGGTACACCATCAGGAAGACAACGACGCCGGTTACTACGAAGGTCGCCAGAAAACGGTTGTCTCCGATCCCGAGGCGATGCAGCAGTGGGTTGACCACCATGGGTATCAAGAGCGCAAGCGGGTAGATCGCCGACCAGGTGACCAGGTACTGTTTCCACCGCACGGGAATCTTGGCCTTCGCCCCCGCGGGCGTAAACCAGAAATCCAAACCGCTGCTGATAAAAAAATCGTCGTCGGTCACGAACAGGGGGCGGACCTGTTCAATCAGGCGGGCACGGGTCGGAGATTCCATCCAGTTCCGCAAGTTCGCTTCGGTGTCGAACCGGATGATGACCGTATAGGTGTCGGTAAGACCGGAGATGGGGCGCACGATGTTCCAGTCCAGGTGCCCCGTCGAGGCTTGGCAGAGTGGAGCGATCTCCTCGAGCCAGCGCTCATATTCACCTTGTTTGTTCGCGCGTAACCGGTGAGTGATAACCACCGTCGCGCCGTCGGTGGTCTTGGTGTCAGGTGATGCGGCTGTGCTCATGGCTCTTACCTCGTTACGCTGCCTGCCCCCCAGCTGATCCCGCCCTCAACGCACCTCGCCACCACCCTGCACCGGCAGGGTGAAATAGAAGGTTGCCCCCCGGTCCGTTTGGGCTTCTGCCCATACCCGCCCCCCATGGCGCCGGATGATCCGTTCTACCGTGGCCAGGCCGACCCCGAACCCCTTGAAGCCGTCAGCCCCGGGGAGCCGTTTGAATGGAGCAAAGATCTCCTCGGCATCCTCCATGTCGAAACCCTTTCCATTGTCCCGGACGTAGAATGCCGGTTGTCCCTCCAACTCCCTTGCGCCGACCTCAATGATCGCCTCGTCGCGCATGCTCGTGTATTTCCAGGCATTGCCAATGAGGTTCTGCAAAACGGTCTTCAAAAGGCTTTTATCCGCGTTTGCCGTCAGCCCCTCCGCGATGTCGAACCGGGCGCGGCGTGCCTCGGTTTCGTTTTCTCTTACCTCCGCCGCGACGCCCCGTGCCAGTTCGCTGACGTCGACCGGTCCTCGCCGCAGTTCGACCCGTGTCGACCCGGAGAACCTAAGCAGCGTGTCGATGAGCTGGTTCATCACCAGGATCTTCTTGAAGATGGACTGGAGGTACCTCTGGCATTCCTCGTCGAGCTTGTCGCTGCAGATAATCTCCACAGTCTGGATGGAAAGCCCTATGGAATTCAACGGCTGCCTCAGGTCATGGGAAACCATCCGGTTGAAGGCCTCCAACTCCAGGTTCGCCTCCTTCAGCTCCTCGACCTGCGCCGCCAGGTCGGTGTTGAGCCGCTCGATCTCCAGTTCAGAACGCTTGCGCTCGGTTATGTCCTTGACCATTGACAGCAGGTACCTGTCTTGGTCGATGTCGATGAACTCGCCGGAAAATAGACCGGTGTAGCTTTCCCCCGTCTTTCCCCTGAAGCTCACCTCCAGATCGTGGATCCGTCCCCGGTCCTCGATGGCCTGTACCATCCGCTCCCGCTCCTGGGTACTTTCCCACAGACCTATCTGGAGCGTCGTCCGGCCTACCACCTCTTCGCGCCGATACCCCAAGAATCCGAGCGCGGTGTCGTTGATATCGGCGATGCGTCCCTCTTTCAGCGTCGTTATGGCGACCAGCGCGGGGGCGCAATGGAAGATGGTCGCGAACTTTTTTTCCGATCGGCGCAGTGCCTCTTCGGCCTCTCTTCGTTCGGTGATGTCCCTGAAGAGAACTGCCACCTGGCATTCCTGCGGTTCTCCATAACGAAAGGCATAGACGTCGAGCCAGCGGTCCAGTTGTCGCGCCCGGTTGTAGAAACGGACCGGCTCGCCGGTCCGGACAATCGCGCCGTAGGTCTCGAACCAGAACTCCTCGTGCTCCGGGACGAGTTGGCGCATGGCCTTTCCTTGGGCCTGCGACAGTCCCGTGTGCTTAACGAAAGCCGGGTTCGTCTCGAGGAACCGGTAGTCGAGCGCCTTGCCGTCCTTGTCGGAAATCACCTCGATGATGCAAAAAGCCTCGTCGATGGAATTGAAGAGGGTGCGGTAGCGTCTCTCGGAGCGCTCGAGTTCCAGCATCTGGTCTCGCACCAGATACTGTCGACGTCTGCCGCGCAACGCGGCCTGAACATGCGCCACAAGGGTGTTCACCCGCACAGGACGCTCGATCAGGGTCACATCCCCGGGCAGCAGCAGGGTGTTCTGCAATCTGCTGCTCTCCGGGCCGGGGCGCAAAAGCACCATGATGGGGAGCTCCGACCAGGCGGGCTGGCGGGCCAGGGTATCGCGCAGACAGCCAATCGAGGAGTGGGAGATGAGGTCATCTCCGATGATCAGCGCTCCTATTCCCTTTGCCACCTCGGCGCAAACTTCTTCCAGAGTGGCGCACAAAAGCGCGTGTACGCCTACTTCCCCCAGGACCTTGGGAATGGAGGCGGCATCCCGTCTCTGCTTAAGGAGTACGATCACCCTCTCGTCGGCGCAGAGCTCTCCGCTGCTAGTTTTCAAGCGTCGGTACTCCCGTCAGGACCCCTTGCATCTTTGTCAGAGGCTTGCCAATGTCGATCCCCTTGTCGGACAGGGAGAATTCCCTGATGGTGAGCTCGTGCGGTCCCCTGCGCCGTTTCAGCACGGAAATGGCCCTCCTGATCTCTCCCTTGTGCTCGAAGTAACGTAAGAGCAAAATGGAGTCGGCAAGGTAACTCATGTTGCCGATCTCACCCCTTTCGCTGCCGAACACGCCGTGCTGTTCCATGATGAGGAACGTGGTGACCTTTTTGTGTGCCAGGTACATCAAAAGCTGGTGCAGCTGGGTGTAGACCGATCGCTCGTCGGCCATGGCCTGGACGTAGCCGCTCAGCGTGTCTATGACGATGGTGGTGGCACCAAGCTCCTCCACCTCCTTGAGCAGCATGCCGCAGAATTCTCCCGAGGAGAACTCCGCCACATCGATCTGGTGCAGCGTGATGAGGCCCTGCTCGACGAAGTCGTCAATCGGCATCCCCAGTCCCGAGGCCCGTTCCTTGAAGGAATCCTCGGTCTCCTCGAAGAGATACACCACCGCAGACTCGCCCCTTTGGGCCCCGGTATTGAGGCACAGGTTCGCCATGGTCGTCTTGCCGGTACCGGAAGCACCTACGATCGCAGTCGTAGTGCCGCGGTCGATTCCTCCTCCGAAAAGAAGGTCCAGTTGTGCATTTCCCGTGGGGAGCACCTCTCTTTGGGACTTCTGCGAGCGCAGCGGGTCGACGGTCAGGGTGGGGAATATCCTGATTCCCTCGCTGCCGATGGTGAAGTCGTGCCAACCGCTCCGATAGTTCTTCCCCCTCATCTTCAGAACCAGCAGTCTGCGGCGTACCGGGCCGTAGCCAACGGCCGCCTGCTCCAGACGTATGACCCCATGGCAGATGGTCTCCATGTGAGTGTCGAGTTCGCTCTGCCCTATGTTGTTGGTGAGCAGCACCGTGCATTCGTCATTGCGGAACTCCCGGCGGATGGCGAGGATAAAACGACGAAAACTTACCAGGTCCTCGGAGAGCAGCCGCAGGTCCGAGAGGGAATCGATGACGAGACGCTGGGGTTTCACCCGCTGAACCTCAGCGAGCAGGTCTTTCATCGCTCCCGAGGGCTCCATCTCGGCAGAGTGGAAGACCCTCTGCTCGGGCCCCTCCATCACTTCGTCCGAGATCTCGACGGCATACGCGGTGAAAAGCGCGGGGTCGAGGAAGATGCCGGAGGCTTCCGCCATATCGGCGACATCGCTGTCTCCGCCGGTAACGGAAATGTAGAGGCACCGCTCACCCTTGCCGATGCCTCCGGCCATGAACTGCAAGGAAAAGGTCGTTTTTCCCGTACCGGGAGCGCCGGAGACGAGGTACATCTTGCCCGCCCTCAACCCTCCCCGAAGGGTCTCGTCAAGACCCGGAATACCGGTCGGTACCACATTTGTGTTTTGAAACTGTGTCATATGTCGCCCCCTACGGGTTGAGTGTTTCCCTGAAGCCTGATACAGGCAGCATCTTCACTCTGTTATGACAGCTTGATGAGTTTCGCCACGTGCCTCGCGACTACCGCAAAACAGGTGTGTTAGCTTTAACTTAATTAGTGGCCCATAGCAACAGAGAAATCGCACCACAAAGAGAAGTTGTGTGTTCCTCATATTACCGCTGATTCGAGACAACAGTACGAACCGAAGTCAGATCAATCGTTTCCTCTGTGGTGAGCCTGCGGTTACCGCGTTGATCTTAATCAATTGTCTGTGGAACCTCGGGTTTGCCGCTGGCGCTGCAACAGGTACGGCACCCAAAGCCTGCAGAAGAAACGAAATGGTTCGAGGAGCGTTTGAGAGGGGAAATGAAGGATCACCGGTGGACTTACCGGGTGGGGGGGATGGAGACCCGGACGGCTCTCCTGGTGCCGGCGGGCTAGGGGCGTTCCAAAAGCTTCAAGGTCGCCGCGACTGCGGCTTCATCCAGCTCGTGGCCGTTTTGGCAGATGACGTGGTGGTAGTCGAAGCCGAGGCTGAAGCTGAGCCAGGCGAAGCAGTCGAGGATGTAGTTATGGGGAAAGATCTCCACGACCCTGCAGGGGGACTCGCACCAAACGAGGTTGCTCAGGCCTGCCCCGTGGGTGCCGATTACCATCCTGGCCCGCTGGAAGGTGCGCACCTGTTCCGGTAAGGTCATTTCCTCGCAGTGCAGCACGGTGACACCCCGCGCGTTGAGCCGCTCCTCCAGGCGATCTTCTCCCGCCAACCTGCGCTTTTTCCCCTTGCGCCTCGAGATGTAGAAGACCTCCCCGGTCTTGCCTCCCGCTTGAGGTGTACCTGCACCGGTAAGTTTATCCCTTACTTCGCTACGCAGCATCTCCAGCACCTTCGGGTGGACGAACTCTGATTTTAACGGGTACTGCGGCAGCACGAGTTGCTCGACGCGAACCGGGCCGGGGCAGGTAATGACCCGTTCCTCGATCTGGGGACCCAGGGTGGCAATGAGACCCTGCGTGAGGTAGTTCGGGCACTGCTCGGGAGTGAGGATTTTCAGCCCCGGAAAGCTCGCCAGGGCCAGCAGTACGCCGGGGAGCACCTCCATGAGCCAGTGGAAGTAGCTTGCCGGATGGCAGACCAGCACCGGGTCCTCAAGCGGCAGCTCCGTCACCGGCAGCAGCGGTTCGTGGAGTAGTTCCCCCCAGTCCATGATGCGGCGCAGCGAGCCGACGCTCTCCTCGGCAATCTTGTTCTCCAGCCAGACCATGCCCGACTGTGGCGACACCACCACGTCCTTGAGCAGGTACAGGTTGCGGCGCTCGAAGACAGCCTCGCTGCGGATGAAGGGGGGATAGCCGGCAGGCACCAGGTGGCGTACCAGTTCCGCCGGCAACATCGGGAGGATGTCGAGGATGTGTTTCGCCAATTCGGGGCGGTAGGAGAGTTTTTCCAGCGATTCGATGCTCGAGTAGGGCATCTTGCCGGCAATAGGGCCAAGCAGCGCCGAGGAGACCTGTCGCGCCAGCCGGCGCCGCTCCCTGGCTTCCGCTTCGGTAAGCCCGTGCTTCATGAAGTGCCTCCGGTGGGCGGGTATAGTAGGTTGCCGTGGACGTCATTATAGGGACGTAGCCGTTGGCTGTCACGTGGAACTGGAAGGGCAGGGTGGGCGGAACCAGGTATTTTACCTGTCCGAAGGGGATCTCTCTGGTTCGATTCGTGATTTTGCGGTAAGCGAGCCATCTTCTATTATTGGGTTCTGTGTAGTTGTTGGTCGATCAAGTCGTTAATTTTCTTGATTCGGGCAGCCCCATCGTTTTGCACTGCCGGAGCTGCTGGTGTCGGCCCCAGGTTGATTTCATCTATAAGGTGAAATTTGCTGTGGTCTATGTTGTGGTCTTTAATCTGCTGATCAACTGCTTCACGTTCTTTAGTTCCGGCAAAAGTAGTGTATTTTTGCCGATCAAGCTCAATGTCTCTAATTGCAAATTCTTGGTTCCTCTTGTTCAGTGGCACTTCTTGTGCGCATCCCAGCAGTGACGCTGTTACTAATAACATGATCACGCATCTCGTCATCGGTATTCCTCGGTAGCCCCATTTGATTCCTACTTTATATGGCATTAGGTGAACAATAGACTGCTCATTAGGTCCCGCGAAGAGGCATCCCTTGGAATCATTTGATGTCAAGCTCGGTAGATCCGACAACATTTCCCTCAACTGCAATTGCTACCTTATAGTGCCCTGCACCCAGGGCTGATGCAGCACGCTTGGACCAAATCTCAGTCGGAGTGGTGTTGAAGATTATAGGTTTTGTAGTTGTAGAAACCAACATGTCATCTTTGTACCAACTGAACGTAACATTGTGCGCACCAAATTTTTGTGTAGGTTCATCCCATTTTACATAGACAAAAAACACAATATCATCTTGTAGTCCGAATTTATTTGTCTGAACTTTTAGCCCTTTTGTTAGGTTCTGTCCACTCGTTAAAATGCTGGTTGTCGAACTGATATGCAATGGGCGTCCTGCACATCCAGTCAATTGCACTAAAACTGCCAAAAACAACAATGCAATAAACTGAGGTAAAACTCTCATGCTCCACTCCTTTAGTAATGTGGCATTTTCACTTTTTCTCTTCATCGTTGACGCCTTTCACTGGATTCGTCATTTTTAGGTACTGGTTCGGCCGGTTTCGTGAATGCAATTGAATTGGCTTACTGCACGCAGCGCACATAGAACAAACGAGAAGTTAAATCGAAACCTGCTCCTTCACCATAGAGTGTGTCAAAGTCAAAATGACCGGTGAAAGCAGCCCAAGGTGTGCCCGGAAGCATGCTCAATGACCAGTACTGGGAAGGCTGCGTGTCGGGAAAATAGTAGGTGTCTATCGATGGATGAGGATAATTGAAAAAAGAGGTATCAACGAGCGTCAACAGTTCCGTCACTGTTGGTAACCGCCAAACAGCCCCAGCCTGGGACAAGGACGAACAGTAGGAAACGGCTTCTTGCCAGGTTCTCTTGATACCATCATCCCGGTTCTGCCAGATGAGTCCGGTTACTTCATCCTTAGTGGTGCCGTCTCCGAGGTCAGTATAGTTGGGTTGAACCAGGGTAAAGTGGGTCGTGCCACGCGCCAAAGGAGTGTGCGCTGCGATGAAATCCTGCATCCTCTGAATGGTCCCCAGCCAAAAATACGGCCCATAATCCTGTTCCCAGTTGGGAGGTGCTGCGAAAACCCACAGCGACACGGCATGGTTGCCTAGCAATTGAGGGTACTGCAGGTGCCCGCTGCCCAAAGCAAATTCCGGATCTATGGTGATGGTCTCTCCTGGTTGGGCAGCTTCGAGGGTCCCGCTAAATTTGATCAGTCCATGTTGATCGGTTGTAGAGTCGGCAGGGTAGGGATAACCGGCCGGATCCCAAAATCCCATATAGACAAAGCTGGCGGGCTTTGGTGAATCGTTGCGTACCTGGACATGTAACCCAAGCCTTCCCACGGTATATTTGATATTTCCACTGGAGAAATCTTGAGACGTCGAAGACGTCGCGTTCAAAAATGCCAGGCGGGGGGCAATCTTGGCCGGACTCGAAGCTGGCAGTACATCAGGAGTTAGACTCATGTCTACTATTTTGGCGGCATAACCGGGTTGTCCGCTTCTATCCCCACTTCCACAACCAGCTAGGGCGAGCAAAAAAGTGAACAGAGTCATGATCGGCAGATATCTCATGTAATCCTCCCCAGTAACTGACTTTTGCAAATCCACAACTTCACGTTTACGCCCTTGTCGGTGGCACCGGTTACGGCCGTCCCTGGCGGGGAAGACCTGCGAAGCTGCTGAGGTCATGGCAATTTCAGGTTGCTGCTCCAGATCAAGTGGCGGGGAAGCGGCGCTCTGCCCGGGCATGCGCCTTGGCGGCCTCGGTGGCACGGTCCTTGGGCGGGGCGCTTGTCACCAGGGAGCGGAGCAGTCGCGAGGATGCCTGGTGAACCTCTTCGATCGCACGCTCGAACTCGGCCTGGTTGGCGGCTGAAGGTGCGCTGAACCCGCTGATCTTCCGCACATACTGCAGCGCCGCCGCACGGATCTCCTCCTCCGTAGCGGGCGGGTCGAAGTTGAAAAGGGTCTTTATGTTCCTGCACATCGACTACCTCCTCCGAAGCACTACCCACAAGGCAAATCCCCCCCGGTGGTTGATAGTAACCAGGTCCGCGCTTCCCGGCATTCCCGGATGAACCTTGACCGTGGAGGACCCGGCCAGGGGGGAGCCGCCTTACGGCTCTTCCGCAAAGGTAAAGTTCATGTCCGGTGGCGGGACGGCGTCCCGGTACTGGGAACCGCCAAAGGCCAGCAGGGGGAAAAAGATCATGGGGAGCAGCAGGAGTCCCACTCCGAAGGCGGGACTCCTGTCGAACTTCTCCGCCAGCGCCAGCATCGCCAAAAGATTGATAGCCAGGCCGATCACGGGGATCAGGAGCAGGATGAACCACCAGCCGGGTTTGCCCGATATCCGCATCATGATGTAGAAGTTGTAAAAGGGCACCAGGCATTTCCAGCCGGCCTCGCCGGCCTTGCCGAAGACGACCCACACGGAGACTAGGGTCACCAGGCAACATACGGCCAGCAGAACCAGGTACTGGTACCGTGGCGGTTGGGGAGCCGCGTCCCCCTGCACCATCTTGAGCCCCGCAGTTTTCACCGCTCTTTGCTGGTGCACCAGCTCCTGTTGGGCCGCCATGGCCTTCTTGATCAGCTCCGGATCCTTTTTCTTGATCGCCTCCGCCATCCGCTCGGTGTTTTCCTTGGCGCGTCGCTCGAACTCGGCCTTTTGGAGCGGACCCTGCTCCGGTGCAGCCGCGGCTGGCTCGGGCTGAACCTCCTTATGCACTGCCGGAACGGCTGGGGCAACCGCGGGCGCGGCCGGCTGCGCGGCTGGTGGAGCTGCCACGGGGGGCTTAGAGGCGGCCGGCGCGGCCGGCGGGACGCTTCCGGGTGCGGAAGTCGCAGCCGCTGCAGAGACGGTCTGCTTCACGGCGGGGCGCTTGTGTTTCACCCCCTTGGCCTTTGCCCGGGCCGGAAAGGTCTTGCGGAGATCGACCTCTCCCGGGGCGAACTCCAGCATCACGTCCCGGTTCACCTTCACGACGATCTGTCCCTGGCGCCGCCAGAACGACTCGCACTCAAGGACGCTGCCGTCGCGCAGGAATACCTCCTTGGCAAAGGACACCCCCGACAGCTCCAGCCAGACCGCAAGAAGCAGCACCCCCGTGCGCAACAAAGCCTTCATGCCCATCCCTCCCTGTACCGCGCCATGCGCCTATTCGGCGGCCAGCACGTCTTTCACCCTTTCCAGCATCATCGGGTGGTTGTCGAACATCTCCCCCAGGCGCGGGGCGGCATCCCGCTCGTTGTGGTGCTCCGCATCGAGGCGCGCGAGGATCTCGGCATAGCGCCGCACCGGAATCCGTTTTTGCTTCAGGTAACCGATGGCTGCGGCATCGGCTTCGCGCTCGAAGTCTCGCGAGTACTTGGCGTCGATGAGCGCGGTCGGTAGCGTCGCGGCAAGCGAACTCGCCGAGGCGATATCCCCGGTGAGGCCGGCCACGATGAGGACGGTGGCTGAGTTCTGCAGCACGTGGCGCAGCGCGTGCCGGCGGGCCAGGTGTCCGGCCTCGTGAGCCAGTACGCCGGCAATCTCCTCGTCGTTTTCGGCAAGCTCTGCCATGGCGTCGGTGACGATGACGATCCCGGAGGGGAGGGCGAAGGCGTTGGCGCCGAGCCCCTTGGAGTCCCTGAATTCGAGGCGCCACCCCTGCCGCTCCGGGTTACTCGCGATCACGGTGCGGAAGATGGCGGTCAGTTCCTGCTTGCGTTGCCGGGGAAGTTTGCTCGGCTGCATGACCGATCTGTCCAGGATCTCCAGGGTCTGCCGCCCGATGAGCGCCTCGGTTGTGGCGGGAAGGGCGAAGGCGACCTTTTGCGCCAGAAGCGGAACCGCAAAGCGCACGAAACAGAAGATGATGAGTATGGTGGCAGCCAGGGCGATGAGGGCCCGGCGCGGGCTCATCTCCCAGCGGTGCAGCTGTCGCAGCAGCGGGGTTTTCCCCTGTCTGCGCAGCAGTTCATCGAGAAAGGGGGCAGCGCCGGTCTCGGCAGAGGCACCGTCGGGAAAGTGCAGGGCGCGCAGCGTCCTCCCCAGGGGCGGGGCGATACGGACCTCGGCCAGGGGATAGCTCGCGCTCAGCTGCTCTCCGGTAACGACGAGGGTCGCGCCGGCCAGGCGCACCGTCACCTCGCGTCCCCGGGAGGTGCGGCCGTCGTACCAGGTTGCGGTGCAGGAATCGCTCATATGCCGAGGTCGAAGCCGAGCAGGTCGCCCAGCTCCTCCGCCGCGGCACCAACCTGCGGTTCCGACGCCGCGATGATGGCGTCGAACCCGCCCACGCCGGATGCCGTGAGGTGCCTGAGGCGGTAGCGGAGGGTACGGACGGCGGCCCAGGGAGCCAGGAGACCCAGGCTGCACAGGACCGCGCCCGCATTGGAGAGGTAGATCCAGGCGAGGTCACGCACCCGGAGGCTGCAGCTGAAGCGGTGCTTGCCGAGACTGGTCGAGTTCCAGGTGAGGTTGGTGAAGGCGGTCTGCACGTAGAGCGCGGTGATCGGGTAGATGAGCGCGAAGATCAGCACGGGGAGCGCGCCGGCAAGCTTGTCCCCCTTGAAGAAGACCGCGACCGCGACGCCGGCGCCGATGCTGAGCGGAATCAGGATGAGCAGGGGGAGGAAGATGCGGAAGAACTCTCCGGCCGTGGCGTGAAAGCGGAAGGGGGTGGTGCCGTAGCGGCTGTTTTCCACCAGGAAGCGCTTTTGGCGGAAGATGACGTAGGGCATGAGCACCCCCCCGGTGAACGGCACCAGGAGCTGCCACCAGAGAAAGACCCGGTAGGCCTCCCGGTAGTCCGGATTGAACCCGAAGTGGATGTTGCGGTGGGTGGTATTCCTCAGGTTGAAGATGCGGGAGCGGACCACGACCCAGGGAAAGATGGCGAAGAAGAGGAGCATGAAGGCCAGGGCGGCGATGACGTTGGCCCGGGAGGCCAGGGAGTAGGCGCCGAAAAACAGGCCGGCGATCAACCACCCCTTGAGGATGGCCCACGGGTCGGCAAGGAAGTCGAAGGGGGCCCCATCGAGGAGCGAGTTGCCGTAGAAGTAGCGGCGCTTGCGGACCTTGGCCCACGGGGAGTAGAGCCCCAGCGTGACGATGCGCAGCAGTGTGTTGACGATCCAGATGCCGAAGTATTCCCGCGCGTTGCCGGTGAAGCTGAAGGTGAGGGTGCGCCGTTTCTCGGGAACCGGCGTCCGCGGCGCGGCCGGTGCAGCTGCTGCGTCATCCGTAGCGGGGGGGATAGCTGCGATAGTTGCCGGGTCGGCGGGTGGTTCTTCCCGCTGCAAGGGGAAGACCGAGCGGCAGGCCGGGCAGGTGACCTTGGTCCCCTCGGGCGGCAGGGTGGTGACGTCGAGCTCTTTGGAGAAGTTACAGACGGGGCAGACCAGGGTGAAATGGGGCATCTGTTCTCCTGTACGGTTCAGCGGCCGGCGGCCTCGCGGTTCGCCTGCAGCCGCCATGCGACGAGGCGCCGCAGCAGGTCATCCGGGATCGGCATGTCGGGAGTGAAGTGGATGGAGCCCGACGTGACGGTGCGTCCCCTCAATTCCTCGGGGAAGCGTTCTGCCGCGCCGCCGCTGAAGGGGTAGATCGCATAGTCGTTCCGGTTCGCCCTGAACCCGATAACGACCTTCCCCTCGACGCGGAAGGCGGGTATGCCGTAGCTTATGGTCTCTTCGGCACCCGGGACGAGGGTGCGGATCCGCTCCCGAAGGGCTTCGAGTACCGCTCGCTTTTCCGGCGGCATCCCGCGTAAGTAGGTGTCGATCGGGTTCTCGGGCCGTGTCGGCACGTCAGGTCACTCCCTTATGTCACCGTTCCTTGCGCCACCCTGGGTGCAGGTCTTCGGGATGGTGAAGCTATTTGCGCTGTTTCCTTTCCGGCATGAACCAGCCGAAGAACAGCGCCTCAATAACCATCCGGATTTTCTGGATCCCCGAGTACTGTCGAGCCGTTTCCTCGGTTGCGGCGGCACGCTCCACGACATCGGCAATGACCTGCCTGGTTTTCTCGAGGTCCTCGAGTGCCACCATGATGGTTTTCTTATTGAGTAAGTCTATCTGGGGACCCACGCGCATCGATCCGAAATGATCGTTGAAGACGCAGTACTGGATCCCTTCGGAGTCCAAAAGGCCCCGGATCAATGAAAGTTCCAGCTCATCCTTGGGAGAGTAAACCTTTATCATTCCTGTTTTCCCGTTCTTTGCCAAGACCTGGTTGAACTGCGGAGGAAACCCTGTCCTACCATTTTCCGCCTACAGCACTCCCTGCCTGAGACGTTCATAACCGTATCGGCGTTTTTGCGTGTGACTATATGTTAATATTTACAGAGTGTAAATTAAAAATCGCGAAGGGTGTGCTAGTGATTCACCTCCTGCAAAGCTTTGTGCCAAGGTAGCCGGCTCTTCATAAGGGGGAGGGGCTACGGACAGTGTCTCCCGGTTGGATCACGGGCTAAGGTCAGGGTGGTGTAGGTAAATTCCTTCAATAGATCCAGTATTTCCGGTCTTCTTGGAGAACCGGTTCGTTTCCCGTTGGTCATTTTTCGGTAATGTGCTAAAGCTTTGCCCAGTTCCGAACCCGCCCTGCCGCACGGGGGCGCTCAGGCTCCATCCGGCGTAGCTGCTCCGAGATCCCGATCACGAGGTTGCCCGTTCATGTCACCTGCTTCCAAACCCTCCCCAACCGCCGCGACTGCCCAGGCACGCCAGGTACAGAGCCAGAAGAACCTGGAGGAGAGCGAGGCGCGTTTCCGCACCGTCGTGGATTCCGTGCAGGTCGCCATTTTCATCAACCACCAAGGGAACATCGCGTACGCAAACCCGGCAGCGCTCACCCTCTTTGGCGCCGTGGATGCGGACCAGGTGCTGGGGCGCTCTCCCTTCGACTTCGTGCACCCCGACGGTCACGCGGTGATGCAGGAGCGGATCGAGCGTCTCTTGCGCGAGGGGAGCATCGAGCCCAACGAGAACCGGATCCGGCGGCTCAGCGGGGAGGTGCGCGAGGTGGAGGTGGCGGCCCTGCGCATCGAGGACCACGGCGAGCCGGCCATTATGGTCATGATGCACGACATAACCGAGCGCAAGAAAGGGGAAGCGGCGCTCAAAGAGAGCGAGGAGCTGTTCCGCACCTTGGCCGACGCGATCCCGCAGCTTTGCTGGATGGCCAACGGCGACGGCTGGATCTTCTGGTACAACAAGCGCTGGTACGAATACACCGGCACCACCCCCGAGCAGATGGCGGGGTGGGGGTGGCAGTCGGTGCACGATCCGCAGGCCCTCCCCGAGGTCATGACGCGCTGGCAGGAGTCCATCGCCAGCGGGGAGACCTTCGACATGGTCTTCCCGCTGCGCGGCGCCGACGGTGTCTTCCGCCCCTTCCTGACCCGCATCCTGCCGGTGCGCGACGCGCAGGGGAAGGTGACCCGCTGGTTCGGCAGCAACACGGACATCACCGAACAACGCGACCGGGAGGCGCAGCTGCACGAGGCGAAGCTGGCCGCCGAAGCTGCCACCCGGGCCAAGAGCCGGTTCCTGGCCAATATGAGCCACGAGCTGAGGACGCCGATGACCGGGGTTTTGGGGATGCTCGACCTGGTCCTTTTGGGGAAGCTGGAAGACGAGCAGCGCGAGCAGCTGGCGATGGCCCAGAATTCGGCCAAGTCCCTGCTGCGCATCCTGAACGACATCCTGGATCTCACCAAGATCGAGTCCGGCAAGCTCTCCATCGACCGGTACCCCTTCTCGGTGCGCGGTTGCCTGGAGCACACCCTCCACCTGCTGTTGCCGGTGGCGCGCAGCAAGGGGCTCGAACTGCGCCTGGAACTCGCGGACACACTGCCGGAGACGCTGCTCGGGGACCAGGTGCGCCTGAGCCAGGTGCTCACCAACCTGGCCGGCAATGCTCTCAAGTTCACCGAAAAGGGGAGCGTGGTCCTCGCGGCAAGCTGCGGCGCGCGGCTTCCCGACGGCCGCCAGGAGATTCTTTTCAGGGTAACGGACACCGGTATCGGCATTCCGGAGGGGAAGCGGGACCTGCTCTTCATGGAGTTCAGCCAGCTGGACGACTCGCATACCCGCCGCTACGGTGGCATGGGGCTCGGGCTTGCCATCAGCAAGGAGATCGTGGGCCGCATGGGGGGGAAGATCGGCTGCGAGAGCCGGGTAGGAGAGGGGAGTACCTTCTTCTGCAGCATACCCTTCGAGATTGCGGCTGCGGCGGCTGCGGCGGCCGACGGGGAGCCTGCCGGAGAGCCGGGTCCCCTCGACGCGCTGCCGGGCGGCCAGACAGTTAAGGCGCGGATCTTGGTGGTCGAGGACGACCCGATCATCTGCGCGATGCTGCAGAAGCTCCTGCGCATGTCGGGCTACCAGTCGGAGCTTGCCGGCAACGGGATACAGGCGCTCGGGCTGTGGCGGAAGGGGGGCTTCGATGTGATCCTCATGGACGTGCAGATGCCGGGGATGGACGGCTTCGAGGCGACCGCGGCGATCCGGCGGGAGGAGGCCGAGCAGGGGGGGCACATCCCGATCATCGCGATGACGGCACACACCCTTAAGGAGGACGAGCAGCGCTGCCTGGAGGCGGGGATGGACCGCTACCTCCCCAAGCCGATCAACTTCTTCCAGTGCCGCAGCATGATCGCCGAACTGCTCGAGGCAAAGGCCAAATAGCCATAACGAGGCACAAAAGACACAAAAGAGTCAAAATCCTTTTTACCGCAAAGACGCAAAGACGCTAAGAAACCTGACGGCTAGTACCCTGTCCGGCCTGCTGCGTCAACGGTCAGGGCCGAACCGGTTTGAAAGGTATTTTTTCTTTTGTGACTTTTGTGCCTTTTTGTGGCAGAAGGTTTCTTCGCGCCCTTTGCGTCTTTGCGGTGAATTAGATGTTCCGTTTTCAAAGAAGGCCTCCCTATCGACTCTCTTAACCACTTCTCCCTCATCTTTGCCGTCTCCTTTCTCGCCTCGCTGTTAAGCGCGATGAGCGGGGCGGGAGCGTCCATGCTCACCACGCCGGTCTGGCTCTCCTTCGGTTTCCCGCTGCCGGTCGCCATCGCCTCGAACCAGTTAAATGGCGCCGCCTGGACGCTCCTCGCCGCCCGCAACTACCTCAAGGGGCGCAGCGTCGACTGGAAACTCGTCGGCCTCATGGTCCTGTGCGGTCTGGCCGGCGCCTACGGCGGCACGCTCCTCGTGCGCGGCGCCGACCCCTCGGGCCTCAAGCGGGTGATCGGTCTCATCATCCTGGGTCTCGCGGTCCTCGTGGCGGTGAACCCCGCGCTCGGGCAAAAAGAGACCCCCCCGTCGCTTTCCCGCGGCTTAACGGCGCTCCTTGCCCTGCCGCTTGGGGTCTACGAGGCGTTCTTCGGCTCGGGCAACGGCCTTTTCACCTCGCTGGTGCTCACCAAGACCCGCGGCCTTCCCCTCATGAACGCCCTGGGGTGCTACTACGTCCTCGCCTTCTTCTGGAACAGCTTCGCCGTCTGCATCTACTCCGCGGCGGGCCTTGGCAACGCTTCGCTCATGATCCCCTCCACGCTGGGCTCGGTGCTGGGGGCCTACCTCGGCTCGCGCATCGGCCGGAAACAGGGGCACCGCATCGTGCGGCCGATGTTCATCCTCCTGGGCGGGGTGCTGGGCCTCAAGCTCGCCCTCGGCTGGTAAGAAAACTCCATCCTTTTTCCGCCCTTTCCCTGGATCAGGTCAGTTTCCGACTGACTCTGCGGCCGAAGTTTTCCTCTTTGCTGGCTCACTTTGTTATAATGACAGACTGAGGACCCAACACTCTATGAAGGAGGTGAGGGCATGAAGACAGGTATCAAAAATGTCGTCCGTCACTGCTTCGCACTGGCGCTTGTGGTGAGCTTGGTGGGCGCGGGTTCTGTCTTTGCTGCCGATCTGCCGATCCAGAATGATACGGGCAAGACACTTCAAGAAATGCCGGTTCTGACTGGAGCCCAATGGCAGGTGTTGCAGCCCGATGCCAAGGTAGCGTTCATCTGGGGCATCGGCCACGTCGTGACAATCGAGGAAAACGTGATTCAGAAACATCCCGAACTCAAGAGGGTGGGATTCACGGCTAAACTTGCCGAAGGCCTGAAGGGGGTGTCCATGGACACCATCATCCAGAGGGTGGACGGCTTCTACCGCGACCACCCCGAGGACGGCGATCTCCCGGTGCTGGGCGTCATCTGGGCCCAACTGGTGCGGCCGAACCTGAAAGCCGGCATTGCGGATCGCCCCTTTGCCAGCTCGACCGGTCCCTAGCGTTTCTGGCTCGGGCCGGGTAAGGAGGCCACTATGAACGTGCTGAGATATTTCGCAATCGTCCTGACGCTTTTGCTCACCTTGGGGTGCGTCGGGATGAATCGACAACAACAGGGAACCTTGAGCGGAGGCGCCATCGGTGCCGCCGGCGGGGCGTTCCTGGGAGCGGTGTCCGGCGGCAGCCCTGCCGTCGGCGCGGTAGTCGGCGGTGCCGCCGGCGCCTTGACCGGCTTCATCCTCACCGATCAGGGGGGACGGCGCTATTACCGCGGCAGGTAGCTGAGTTGCTGCCGTAAGAGAAAGGACCTGCCTCTTTGGGCAGGTCCTTTTGCCCCTTAGAAGCCTTGACCACAAAGGCGCACAGAGGAACACAGAGGAAACCTGAACCGGCGGGACGGTTCTGCCTAACACTGAGGTTTAGCAGGAAGTTGTCCTACGGGTACTCAAGTTCTCAGAGAAGGTGGCGATACCATGAGTACGTCGTTAACGAGCATGTGTGCAATGGAGGTGTTTTGTGGCAAAGCGGGAGATCATCAAGTCGAAGGACGTCTGTGTCAGGGTAATGGAACTCGAGGCCGGAGCATCCACGGAATGGCACCACCACAGCGAGGTGAACGACTTCTTCGTCTGCCTGAAGGGGGCGCTGCAGGTCGAGACGCGCGACCCGTACCACGTCGTGGTCCTGGAGCCGGGGGAGACCGCCCAGGTGAAGTCGCCGGTGGTGCACCGGGTCCTGAACCTGCACCAGGAGCCGGCAGAGTACCTGCTGACCCAGGGGGTGGGGATCTACGATTTCATCATCGCCAAGTGATCACGTCCCAGGTGAGGCGAAGCCCCCTCTGCTGAGGTTCATCAAGGAATTCGGGGGAGTACTCCCAGGCAGGTGGAGCTGCCATCGGTCGTGAGGTGGCGCCTTCCCCCTCACCCTGTCCCTCTCCCGCAAGGGGAGAGGGGACCTGGCTGGGCAGCTTCCCTGGAATTACTGGAACTTAAAAAGAGGCCCTCCGCCCAATCTTGGGGGAACGGCTCAGGAGACCCCGGCAGCGTAACGGCTACCGGGGTCTCGTTGTATCGACTTGCCGGGCACCGTCGACCCGGCAGACCTGCCGTTGACTGCCTAAGAAGAACGGCTTTCTTGACCTGCATCAAGGGGGGCTCCCGCGATCCGTCCTATAGTCTTAATCAGGCAGGACAACCACGACGGTTGAACATGAAAGCTTCGGGAGGGCAGGACGATGGCACGACTGATCGATGAACTGAAACGGGACCACGTTGAGATGGAAAAGATGCTGACCAGGGCGAAAGACCCGGGCATTTCGCATAAGGAGACGCACCAGATCCTCCTGGCGGCGCAGGCGAGCCTGCTGGCGCACCTGAAGAAGGAAGACAACCAACTCTATCCGGCGCTGAACCGCGCAGCGGAAAAGGACCCGACCCTGAAACGGACGGTGGACTTCTATGCCAAGGACATGGACCTCATCACGAAGGACGTGATCTCCTTCTTCAACAGGTACGCGGCGCACGACGCCCCGATCGACATCGAGTTCGCCAAGGCCTTCGGCAAGCTCTACTCGACGATCACCAAGAGGCAGAGAAACGAGGAGAACTCGCTGTACAAGGAGTTCGAGAAACTGCAGGGGTAAGCCGTAAAAGGACGGGCCAACAAAGGCACCGGCGCTATCGGGCGAAGCATGTGGCCCGTCAGCGACCGGTGCTTTTTTGTGGGTTTGCTGGGACTCGGAAGGACAACAAAGGCGAATCCCTCTTGTCCCACCATTTTCAGAGGTTCATCTGGGAATTTCGCGGAAGACTGCATCCCCCCCTCCCGTGACCTTCCCCCTCACCCTGTCCCTCTCCCGCAAGGGGAGAGGGGACCTCATTCGACCGCCTTTGGCCGGAGAGGAGTGCCTGCTGCTGCCCGCCTTGTGCGCCCTGAGTTTTCCCGGAAATCCCCAGGAGAACCTTTCCGAAGGGGGACCTAGAGGCGCGCTCCTGGCTACAGCGCTTCGCCTGCCTCGTGCAGCACCTTGATCTCTTTCCAGCGCTCGCCCTTGAAACGCAGAAACCACAAGAGCGCAGTCAGGAAGACGAAGCTGGTGCCCAAGGTCCACTCGGCGACGAGGCTCGGGCTGAAGCGGTCGATGAGCCCCAAAAGGACCAGGAAACCGAGACCGCAGACGAAGAAGCTCCGGGCGATCCAGTGGGTGTCCCCCGCCGAGGCGAGCACGCAGCCGATGGTGACGTTGGCGGCGTCGAAGAGACAGTAAAAGGCCACGAACTTGAGGAGCATGATCCCGGTTGCCACGACCTCGGCGCTCTCCGGGCCGTGCCCCACGAAGAACGACATGAGGGGGCCGGGACAGAGGACGAAGAGGAGCGACATGACGAGCATCCAGAGTTCGCAGACCGCAAGGGACTGCCAGGTGATGCCGGGCACCTCGTGGTCGTTCCCGGCGCCCCGGGCATGCCCCACCAGGATCCCGGCGGCCTGGCCGAGACCGAGCGCCGGGAAGAAGGCCATGCCGTTGATCCTGAAGGCGAGGCTCGAGGCGGCCAGGGGGACGGTCCCCAGCCTCCCGATCACCACGAGGAACAGGGTCCAGGCGGCAAGCTCGCCGCTGATGCGCAACCCCATCGGCATGGCGAGCTTCAGGAAGTTCTTCAGCTCGGCCCAGCGGAAACGGGCGGCAACCTGGTCGCCGAGGCCGCCGGACCGGGAAAACAACAGGACATAGAGAATGGCCGCGACCCCCTGGGCGATTACCGTGGCCAGCGCGGCGCCGGCGATCCCCAGGCGGGGCAGTCCCCAGACGCCCAGCACCAGCCCCCAGGCAAGCACGGCATTGATGATAAACGAGAAGAAGGTGACCGCGGTGACCAGGACCGGTCGCCCGATACCGGAAAGCCAGCCGGCGAGCGCCGACCCGAGCACCGGGAAGAGGGAGCCGGCAAGGCAGATCAGGAAGTAGCTGCACTCGTCGCGGGCCACCTGGGGCTCGTGCCCGGCCAGGAAAAAGAGCTGGGCGAGGGGCCAGGCGACCAGGAGGGCGAGCACTCCGGAGATGAGCGCGGTGTGGATGCCGAGCCAGGCGGAGCTGCGCACACCAGCCGCGTCGCCGCGGCCGTGGCTGTGGGCGACGAACGTGCCGGCGTAGCCCGCGGTGCCAAAGAGAAAGCCCTGGAAGAGGATGACGGCCAGGCCGGAAGGGCCGATGGCGGCCACCGCCTCGCGCGAGTAGCGCGCCAGGACGATGGCGTCGATGATCTGCATGAGGCTTATGGCCGAGGTGGAAAGGATCATGGGGCCTGCCAGTTTGAGCAGGCGCGGGATGTGGTTGGACATGGAACTCACTTCTTAACGGGACCAGGTGGTTGGGGGGCTTCCGTGGGGCTGTGGAAGCCAGGGTTAGCTTCTCATTGGTAGCACAGATCAGCCCCGCATGGTACTGGAAAACAGTGCGGCCGCAACCGGGCCTGTTCCCGGGCCGTGCACGTGGGTGACCGAAGAGACGGATAGAGGGAGAATTTTTAGGAATGATTGTTCCCCGGTCGGGGTATCATGGGTATGATGTGCAATGCTATGGGTGGCGCATTTGAAGGTGGGGGAGTGGTAATGCAAAAAACAAGTTCCGGTGATCGCCATGGCTGAGCCTCATGCGGAAAAGAGCTCGCGGTCCATCCTCTTGCGGGCGCTGCGTTTGCGCAACTACCGGCTCTTCATGGCGGGGCAGAGCGTGTCGCTGGTGGGGACCTGGATGCAGCAGGTCGCCATGAGCTGGCTCGTGTACCGGCTGACCGGCTCCGCCTTCCTCCTGGGGGTGGTCGGCTTCGCCAGCCAGATCCCGACCTTCGTCTTCTCGCCGGTCGCCGGTGTGCTCGCCGACCGCTGGAACCGGCGCACGCTCCTGATCATGACCCAGGCGCTCGCCATGCTGCAGGCGGTGGCGCTCGCCGCTGCGGTCTTCTCCGGGACCATCCAGGTCTGGCACCTCGTGGCCCTGAGCCTGGTACTCGGGGTGGTGAACGCCTTCGACGTGCCGATCCGGCAGTCCTTCGTGGTGGAGATCATCGAGGATAGGGAGGACCTCGGCAACGCCATCGCCCTCAACTCCTCGATGGTACAGGGGGCGCGGCTCATCGGGCCGTCGGTTGCGGGGCTTTTGGTCGCCTCGGCGGGAGAGGGGGTCTGCTTCGTACTGAACGCGGTCAGCTACCTCGCCGTCCTCCTGGCACTTGCCGCCATGAAACTGGGACCGAGCCCGCACCTGGGGAAGGAGCGGCGTCGGGTGGTGCAGGAACTGAAGGAGGGGCTGCGCTACGCCTTCGACTTCACCCCGATCCGCTCGATCCTCCTCCTGGTGTCGCTGATAAGCCTGACCGGGATGCCCTACACGGTGCTGGTGCCGGTCTTCGCCAAGGAGGTCCTGAAGGGGGGCGCCCACACCTTCGGGTTCCTGATGACGGCAGCAGGGCTGGGGGCGCTCATCGGTACCATGACCCTCGCCTCGAGAAAGAGCGTCCTCGGGCTGGGGCGCTCCATCGCGCTGGCCACCGTCACCATGGCGCTGGGGATTGCCGGCTTCGCCCTCTCCACGAACCTCACCGTCTCGCTCGCCGCACTGGTCGCTACCGGCTTCGGCGCGGTGCGCGTGGTGGCGGGGAGCAACACCATCCTGCAGACCATCATCGAGGAGGACAAGCGGGGGAGGGTGATGAGTTTCTTCACCATGGCCTTTCTCGGGATGGCCCCCTTCGGCAGCTTCGGAGCGGGTACCATGGCCGGGATCGTCGGCCCCAGCAAGACCCTGCTCGTCGGGGCCGCCTGCTGCCTCGCCGCAGGTCTCCTCTTCGCGCACCGGCTCCCCGCCCTGCGCGCCGTGGTGCGCCCCATCTACGTGAACATGGGGATCATCAAGGAGCAGGCCGAGCAGCCTCCCAGCTGATCCCCGGTTAAGCTCCTTTGCCTCACTGAGCGCCACTGAAAAATCGGGCGACGGGGGAGGATCCTTCACTATTTTTCCTCGCCGCGTTGTCTTTTACTAATCGTCAATTGTCAATTGATCTCCGTCTTTCAGGAGCTGGAGGCCGGGAATACCCAGGGCGTCGAGTTCTGCCTTGATCTGGTCGTGGTGGGAAGGCTTCAGGTGGGTTATGAGGATGCGCGGCGGCAACCGATCCAGCTTGGCAAGTTCGCCCGCGAGCAGACGCGGGGTGAGATGGCCGGTAAGAAGCGCGAGTTCCTCCTGGTCCGAGGGGAAGGAGACCTCCACGATGAGTGCCGAGAGCTCACCCGCCAGTTTCCAGACCGCTTCGGTCGGGCCGGTGTCCCCGGTGTAGAGCAGGGTGGCGCCGCCGCGGGAGACCCGGTAGGCAACGGCCGGTACACTGTGGTTTACCGGGCAGGCGACGATCGAGAAGGGGCCGGACTCGAAGGGGATCCCGGGCTCGATCTCGCGATAGCGCAACACTGCCGCCTCGGCGCTGGGGATCCGGGTGAAATCGGGCCAGATCATCCCATTGAGCAGATGGGCGGAGATGGAAGCCAGGATTTCCCGGGTACTGGTTACCACCACCTGCCCACCCGAGCCGATGAGGTTGTCGGCCAGGAGCGGGATACCGCAGATGTGATCGAGGTGGGTGTGGGTCACCAGGATTTCGCGAACCGCGCGCTGCTCCCCCTCGCCCAGAACGGCACTCACCGTCCCGGCATCGAGCAGCAGGGTGTTGTCGAGCAGAAAGGAGGTCAGGTGATGACCCGGTTGCTCGGCACCGGAACAGCCGAGGACCTGCAGTTTCATGGTAACTCCATCTGACCGGGCAACCTGCACCGGCCTCATTTAACCCCGCCCCTCTCTCTTCGGAACACTCTCCTAAAACTTGATCATAAAAGCCGGTTGTCATTTCCCCCCCCGCGCTCTGGCGTTCCCCGCGTAATCTCATGCTTTCCTACACTCTCTGGGGTCGTGATCTACCTCATAACGAGATAAAACTTAGAAAACTTTATTCAAGTGGTTCTGCCAGCTTACCGATAGGGACAGGTAGTGCAGTACGATGAAAGTTCTAAGAGCAGGAGGCTTGAGCGATGACCCAGAAACCGCAGCCTTTCACTGAGCGCTTTGAGCGGCTCCGTCTGAATAAGGAACAGAAAATTGCGTCTCTCAAAGAGAACAACTGGTCCGAGGTGCTTGGGGTGGTACCGGACGACCTCGCCATACTTGCCGACTACCTTACCCCCTACCAGGGCGTCAAAGGGACCATCATCTTCCGCAAGGACGATGACGAGTCTTTCATGTGCCTGATCCACGAGGGGGTGGTGCAGATCTTCACCGCCGAGCGTGAAATGGCGGGGGAACCGATCTCCACGCTTGGCAAGGGAAGCAGCATCGGCGAGATGGCGCTCATCGACGGGGCGCCCCGCTCCGCCTATGCCTATGCCGCGGAGGATACGACGCTATTCGTGATGACGCGCAGCAACTTCCACTCACTGCAGCAGGACTACCCGGTTTTATGGGGGAATCTCCTCTTGCAGCTTGCCCGTCAGATGTGCGCCCGGCTGCGCCAGACCAGCAACACCCTGGGACGCCACCTGCACCTCAAGTGGCGCCGCATCCTGCAGCAAAACGGGTGAGCCGGTATGCCGCGCTGGGGCCGAAGGGGGGCGACATGATCAAGATAATAGTGACTGCATTGGTTATGGCTTTGATAGGTTTGGCCTCCCCGCAGGTTGGCGCCACGATGACCAGTTCCAGTTATCTGATCCAGCGGGACGGAGTAACCGGTGGCGGCCTCTCTCCTGGCACCTCTCCGGGGTACACAGGCCAAGGGGCGCTCGTTGCGTTGCCCACCCCCGTGACTGCACTGTCGAGCCCAAGTTTCACCTCATCTCAGGCCTCACCAGCTCAGGCCGCGCTGGACGGGCGAAACGGGGTCATCGATCCTTCCAACACGAGCGGCGTCCCCCAACTGGGCGATGTCCTCATCGTGCTGAAGGCCGCGGTCGGTGATCTGGTACTCACACCAAGCCAGCGGTTCCACGCCGACGTGGCCCCCTTGAGAAACGGCCGGCCCGATCCCGACGGCAAGGTCGATCTCGGGGACGTGCTGCTCATCCTGCGCCGGGTCGTGCACCTGGTCTCCTGGTAAGGCCATGGGAGGAGCTTCGATGTACCGAAACCTTGCCTTATGCGCCGCGCTGCTCTGCTGCCTGATCCTGCCGGGGTGCGGCGGTGGCGGCTCCGCGGGATCCAACGCTGCGACCGCGAAGGCGGTCACCAAGGTGCAGACTGCGGGACTGCTTCCCGGCGGCGAGGTGCTGGGCGCCATCAGGATCACCCTGGGGCTCCCCTATGGCGTGACCGTGGCCCTTGACCCGGCGACCGGGCTGCCGGCGGCCAACGTGGTGCAACTGGTCGGGGCCGCGGACCCGACGCTGGTATTCCAGCAGGTGCACTACCTGGCTCCTACTCCCACGGCGCGCGGCAGCCTGAGCTTCGTGGTGGTGAACGCCCAGGGGTTCGGCGCACTGGAGTACCTCGCGGTGCAGCTCGACATCACCCCCGGCTACTTCCCGGCTGCCGGCGACTTTACGGTGAGCGACTTCGCCGTGGCCGGCATCAGCAACTACCAGGAGACCACCATCAGCAACCCGACGCTGAGCGTGGAGATCAAATGATCCCAGAGAAGGACGGCAGGGCATGACGGCCAACTACCTCACCACTCACCTGGTCCCCGGACTGCTCCGCCTTGCGGCGCTTGCGCTAATCTGCCTGCTCTGGCAGAGCCTTCCGGCCCACGCTTCGGCCTCACCGGAGCTGCAGACGGGGATTGCCCTGGTGGAGCGCCAGAACTATGCGTTGGCGACCACGATCCTGCGCGGCGCAGTGGAAGAGGACCCGGCTGACGCGCGGGCTGCCTACTACCTCGGCGTGGCATTGAACCGGACCAGTGGCGGCAAGGAGGCCGAGCGGCTTTTGAAGGTCGCCCTCAGGGAGTATCCGGATCATCCCGGTGTCAACTTCGAGCTGGGGCTGCACTACTACCAGAAAGAGGTACTGGCGGAAGCCGGGGACTACTTCGAGCAGGTGATCGAGCTCTCGCCGACCAGCAGTCTGGGGGCCCAGGCCCGGGACTACCTGAAGCGGATCGAAGAGCGCGGCAAGGGGAAACCGTGGGACCTTTCCGTGCTGACGGGCTTCCAGTACGACAGCAACGTGATCCTCAGCAACGGCTCGCAGCCGCTGCCCGCGGGCTACTCGCACCGCGGCGACTTCAGCGCCCTGGTGAGCCTGAAGGGGAGCTTCACCCCGCTTAAAGACGCGAGCTGGGAGGTAAACGCCGACTACTCGCTGTACCAGAACCTGCACGCCACCCTGGGAAACTTCGACGTCACCCAAAATCTCCTGGAACTCTCGGTGAGCCGGTTCCTGGCACCCAGGCTCAGGGTCAAGGGGAACTACGGGCTGGAATATCTCCTTTTGGGTGGTTCGGCCTACAACTACACCCAGAGCGCGAGCCCCTCGCTCAGCTACCAGAGCGAGAACTTCGGCGTGACCACGCTCGATTACCACTACAGCACCAAGAGCTACTGGAACAGCGCAGCCTTCACGAACAACGTGGAGCGTAACGGCGACAACCACCTCTTCGGGCTCTCCCAGGTGCTGCCGTTGGGGGACACCACCACGCTGTGGCTTCTCTACAGCCACGACCTGGACCTGACCCAAAACGCTGCCCTGGGCTACTCCGGAAACCGGTTCCTGGCGGGGTGCCGGCGCCAGCTCCCCTGGGGGATCTCCGGCGATCTCTCCGGCGAGGTCTACTGGCGCGGCTACTGGGAAAGCGACCCCTCCTACGGCGTGAGGCGTGACGACACCCAGTACACGGTGTCGCTCTCCGTCTCGCGCAGCCTCTGGGAGCGCTACAGCCTTTCCCTGTCCCAGGTGCTGAGCTGGAACCACTCCAACATCACCGATTTTGCCTACACGCGCGGCATCACCAGCGTGCTGGCCAGCGCGAGGTTCTAGATGGTGGCAAAGAAGATCCGGATCGTGGTGCTGAGTGCGCTATTGCTTTTTTGGGGAGTTCCCCTCACGCTCGCCGGTCAACCGTCGGTGGGGAAGGTGGTCGCCATCAAGGGGGCTGCCAGTATCGGTCGCGCAGGAGGGCAGGTGCCGGCCAAGGTGAAGGGGGAACTCTTTGCCAGCGACACGGTAAAAACTGCGGCCGGCAGCCGCGCCAAACTCCTCTTCATCGATGACAGCGTCTTGACCTTGAGCGAGAACTCGACACTGGTGGTGCAGGAATTCATCGACGGCCAGGGGAAACAGGGGCGCTCCATCTACAACCTTTTAGACGGCAAGCTTCGCTCGGTGGTGGGAAAGACCAAGTTCGAGGTGCGCACCCCGACCGCGGTGGCGGCGGCACGCGGCACGGTGATCTTCTTCGACGTCGGGAAGGTTAAAAACGAGAGCTACTCGCGCATCATCTGCCTGGAAGGGAAGGTGGAGGTGAACAACGTCGTGAGCTCGGTGCGCGGGACCACGCTCCTTACCCCGGGGACCATGGTGGTGGTAAAGGCTGGGCAGGTGCCGCCTCCCGCAGTCCCGGCTCCCCCTGCGGAGCTTGAGAAAGCCAGGCGCGCCACTTCGTCGTCCGCTGCCAGCGGCGAATCCAGCGGTTCCGGTTCCGCTTCCAGCTCGAGCAGCGACGGCGGCTCGGCCAAAAGTGCGAGTGCCGAGACTCAAGAAAATACGGGAAACACGGGGAGCACGGGGACTCCAGCGCTCCCCGCCGTAAGCGGCACGAGCAGTGCGGGAACCGGTTTTGCGCCGCCGGTACAGACCCTGCCGATAAAGCAGCCGACCCGGGTCAACATCACCATAGGTATCCCTCACTAGCCGGTTTCGCCCCCGGGTGGGACCAGGAGGACATGCATGAAGTTCATCGTCGGTGCTGTCGCGCTGTTTCTCAGTTGCATCCTTACGTTATCGGCCTGGGCGGCCTTTCCGGGTACTCTTGCCTACCAGGGCTACCTGACCACCTCTGCGGGTGACCCGGTACATGCCACGGTCCCGATGACCTTCGCTCTCTACGGATCGCCAACCGGCGGTACCCCGCTTTGGAGCGAGTTCCACAGCCAGGAGTCGGTGCAAAACGGGGTCTACAGCGTGCAACTTGGTGCCGTCACCCCCCTGACGCTTCCCTTTGATACCGGTTACTACCTGGGTGTCGCGGTGGGGAGCGACCCGGAGATGACCCCGCGCCTGCCGCTTGCCTCGGTGCCCACTGCGTTCCGGGCAAGGGTTGCTGATCAACTGGGACAGGCTTGTGCCGACGGGGAGATCCTCAAATATCAAGCATCCACCTCGACCTGGAACTGCGCCCCCCTCGCCTCGGCTACGACCGGCGCTGCCGGAGCCGACGGTAAGTCGATTCTCAACGGCAGTGGCGCTCCCCTGCCGGCCATCGGTAGTGACGGGGATTTCTACCTCAACCTGACGAACTACACCCTGTTCGGTCCCAAGACCAACAGCGCCTGGGGTACCGGAGTCGCGCTGGTCGGCCCGACCGGTCCCGCCGGAGCCCAGGGCCCTGCAGGCCCGCAGGGTGCCCAAGGGGTTCAGGGACAGCAAGGTGTGGCGGGCCCTCAAGGGGTGACTGGGCCTCAAGGGCCTGCCGGGCCGCCGGGGCCCGGGCTCGCCTGGGCGAGCGTCTCGGGGGTCGTCCAACTGGCACAACCAAACGTAGGCTTAGTCGCCACCGACGCCACCAACCGGACCGTGATCACCCTGCCAGCCTCTCCCTCCCTCGGCGACCGTTTCAGCGTGGTCGGCAACGGTACCGGGGGATGGCAGGTCAACGCCGGAAGCGGCCAGAGCATCGTGACGCTCGGCGCCGGAACGCTGCAGCGCGGACTGGCTTGGGTAAACCACCTGACGAGCAGCAACTGGTCTTCCGTCGCCTCTTCCAGTGACGGCAGGAAGTTGGTGGTCTCCGCAAGCGGAACCATTTATACCTCGAGCGACGGCGGAGCTTCCTGGCTGCAACGCTCGGCACAAGCGGTGACGGTGGCATGTTCAAGCGACGGCAGCAGAATCGTCGCGGCAGGAGGATGGGTATTTATCTCCGGGGATTTCGGCGCCACCTGGACGTCCATTGGAGCCACTTCGATCAATAACCTTGCCGCCTCGTCGGATGGGAGCAAGCTGGTTGCTTCTGCCATCGATGGCACCCTGACCACCTCGAGCGATTACGGTGCCACCTGGACCCAGCGCGACATCATCCGGAACTGGAGAGGGGTGGCGTCCTCGGCCGACGGCGTCAAACTCGCGGCGGTCGTGTTCGGGGGAAATATCTACACCTCGACCGATTCCGGTGCGACCTGGACGCCGCGAGAGTCTGCCCGTTACTGGATGAAGGTTGCCTCCTCGGCAGATGGGACCCGGCTTGTTGCCGTCGTGAATGCCGGTGACGTGTACACCTCGTCCGATTCCGGCGTCACCTGGGTCAGCCACGGCCTGGTGCGCAACTGGACCTCGTTGATCTCGTCGAGTGACGGGATGAAGCTGGCGGCAGCTAACGGCAGCAATATCTACTTCTCGGACGATGGCGGTGTCACCTGGACTGCCCGGGCCTACAGCACAACCATGTGGAACACGCTCGCCTCCAGTGCCGACGGCTTGACGATCGTGGCGGGGCAAACAGGCGGCTATCTCTACACCTCGACGGCATCGCTGGTGAATACTCCGCTCCCCTCCGCTGCCCTGACCGGCGAGCAGTGGTCCACGGTTGATCTCACCTATATCGGCAACAACCAGTACCTGGTAACCGGTAGCAGCGGCAGGTAGCCGCTCTTCCCGGGCGGAATGCCTCCATGAAGAAACATCTCCCGTTTTACCTGATCGCTTCCCTGTCGCTGGCAGCCTCGCTGCTCGTGCAGGTCTACGACCCGCCCATTATCCGCGACCACCTGGAGGCGAAGACCTACGACCTGCGCCTGCACCTGCGGCAGCTCTTCAGGCCTCCTCCGGTCTCCCCCAGGATCGTCATCGTAACCATCGACGACCGCAGTATCGCTGAACTGGGGCGCTGGCCCTGGTCGCGCCAGCTGCAGGCGCGGCTCATCGACCGGATCGCGGCCGGAAAACCGAAGGCGATCGGGATCGACCTGCTCTACTCGGAGCCGGAGAACCCGCAAAGCGACGCGGCACTTGCCGGAGCCTTAAAGCGTGCGGGGAACGTGGTGCAGGGGACGGCTTTCCGGGTACCCGCCGCAGCAGGGGGGAGCGACAGCGGCACGGCCGACGCCGCCCCAACCCCGCCCGACGCCCTGTGGGACGCCGCCTTTGCCGAGGTGAAGAGTGTCCCCGGGATTGCCTGGAAACGCTGGGCTGTTGCCGCGGATCAGGTGAGCCTGCCGGTCGGCGAGATTCCCCGTACGGCCACGCTTGGGCACGTGGTGAGTATCCCCGACCTGGATGGCGTCCTGCGCTGGGATCTCCTCTACCTGCGCTTTGGTGACGACTGCTACCCATCGTTTGCCCTGCAGCTCGCCAGGATAGCTGCCGGGATACCTGCGAACCAGGCGGTACTCTACGGCGGCTCCGGCATAAAGCTCGGGGAGCGCTTCCTGAAAACGGACCTGAGCGGCCGGGTGCTCATCAACTACCGTGGCCCCGAAGCCAGCTTCCCGGTTATAAGCGCCGCCGACCTCATCAGTGGGCGGCAGGCTCCGGAAACCGTGAAAGACCGCATCGTGCTGGTAGGGACCTCGGCGCTTGCCACCTTCGACCAGAAGGTGACCCCGCTCTCCGCCAACTGCACCGGTGTGGAGAAAAACGCCACGGTGGTGCAAAACCTCCTGGAGAACGACTTCCTGGCCAAAAGCCCGGGGGTCGTGGAGCTTGCCATGATCCTGGTGAGCGGGCTGGCGCTCATGCTGGCCCTCCCCAGGCTGAAGGCCCAACCGGGGGTGGCGCTCGGGGTGCTTTTTACCGCGGGGTACTTTCTCTTTGCCCAGTACCTCCTCATCGAGCGCAACACCTGGATCAACCTGGTGGCACCAGTCGGGAACCTGGCAGTCATCGTCACCGCGGCCGGAGTGTCCCGGCTCTTCTTCGAGGAACGGCAGGCCCGGCAGATCCGTGCCATGTTCTCGAGCTACGTCACCGAGCGCCTGGTGGACGAGATGATCCGCAATCCGGGACTCGCGCGTCTGGGTGGGGAGCGGCGCGAGATCACGGTGCTCTTCTCGGACGTGAAGGGATTTACGAGTTATGCGGAGCGGCACTCGCCGGAAGAGGTGGTGGCCATCCTCAACGAGTACTTAGGGGAGATGACCGAGATCGTGCTGCGCTGGGAGGGGATTCTCGACAAGTTCATCGGGGACGCCATCGTGGCCTTTTGGGGGGCGCCCCACCGCCAGGAGGACCACGCCGAGCGCGCGGTGCGCTGCGCCCTGGAGATGCAGGCACGGCTCGAGGAGTTGGGGCACAGGTGGCGTGAGGCGGGGAGGGTGCCGCTCGAGGCCGGCATCGGCATCAATACCGGCGAGGCCATCGTCGGCAACATCGGTGCCGAGGGGAAGAAGATGGATTACACGGTGATCGGGGACCAGGTGAACCTGGGGGCGCGGGTCGAGAGCCTCACCCGTCGCTACGGCGAGCCGATCCTGGTGACGGAGTACACCGTCGCGGAACTGCGTCGGGCTGTCTCGGATGGTGCTTTCAAAGGGGTGGCGTTTCAGGGGCTGGAGCGGGTCGCGGTCAAGGGAAAGGAACAGCCGGTGGCGCTCTACGCGGTGCACCCCCTCGACGACCAGCGGGGCGAACCGGTGATCGTCGAGCTACGCGGGGATGCGGTGGTGCGTCTTGACGAGAAGTAGCCCTACCAGGTCTGGGTGATCTCGGTCGGGGTGACGACGAGGGCGGCCCTAAGCCAGGAGAACTTCTCCTTCAGGAGGTCGAACTCGGGACCCGAGAAAAGGAACTCGGCCTTACCCTTGATGAGGAAACCGGCTCCCGGGCCGTGCAACCCCTTCACCTTGCTGCTTCCCAGGGTGATCAGCACCTCGGGGTTGTGGGCCACGTTCGCCTCGGTCTTGTGCAGGTACCCCGCCGGGATCAGAAGTTTCCCCTCGCTCACCCGCAGGTAGCTGTTCCAGGTGTTCACCAGGTGCGGCCCCTCGCTTCCCAAGGTGGCGATGGCCACCACGCCGTCCTGCTTCATGATCTCCTGCAAGGTCTCCGGAATCGTCATTGATCTCTCCTTTTCTCCTGTTGGTATGGGCTTGGTCCGGATCACCCGCGATCCCGACCGAGAATGATCGCTCTAGCGCCTGCTCCGGGACCTGCTGAGGACCGGAAATCCTCTCCGGGCGGCTGGCGCTACCGGCCTACCATGGCAGGAGCGTCGGGAAAAGGGTAGGGGCAGTTGTCGGGAAAAACATGGGGGCAGCAAAAAGCCGCGGACACCGGATACTTCGGGCGCCGCGGCTTTTTGACGTGGAAGGAAAACTGGATCAGGCGACCTTGAACTGGCTCACGATCCCCTGGAGCTCCTCGGACATGACGGACAACCCCTGTGCGGCCTGGGCGGTTTCTCCCGCTCCCTGCGCCGCACGCTGCACGATGTCGGTGATCTGCATCATGTTGCTGCTGATCTCGCTGGTGGTGGCGGTCTGCTGCTCGGCGGCGGTCGCTATCTGCTGGGCCTGCAGGGTAACCGCGTTGATCTGCTCGAGGATGTCCTCCAGGGCCTGGCCGGAACGGGCGGCTTCCTGGGTGCCGCGCTCCACCTCGCGGTTTCCTTCCTCCATCGCGGAGACCGCGCTCCTGGTCTCCAGCTGGATGGTGCGGATCATCTCGGAGATCTCCTTGGTGGCCCGGGTGGTGCGCTCGGCCAGGGCCCGCACCTCGTCGGCCACCACGGCAAAGCCGCGTCCCTGCTCGCCGGCGCGCGCTGCCTCGATGGCCGCGTTAAGGGCGAGAAGGTTGGTCTGGTCGGCGATGTCCTCGATGGTCCCGACGATGGCGCCGATCTGGTCGGAACGGGAACCAAGCGATTCCACGGTCTGGGCCGCGCCCTGCACCCGTTCGGCGATGAGCCCCATGACCCTGACCGTCGCCTGCACGACGCCCGAGCCTTCCACGGCAGCCTGGTTGGCACGCTGGGCCCCTTCGGCAGCCAGGTGGCAGTTCTGGGCGATGTCGCTGGAGGTCGCCGCCATTTCCTCGCCGGCGGTTGCCACCGTTCCGGCCTGGGCTACCACCTCTTCGGTTCCTGCCGCCATCTGGTGCGCCGTGCTCCTGAGTTCGGTGGAGGCCGAGGCGACCCGGCAGGCTTCACCACCCAACTGCACCATGATCTGCTGCAGCTTGGCGGCGAACGCGTTGAAGTGCTCGCTTAGTTGCCCCAACTCGTCTTTGCTCTGGTAGCCGACCCGGCGGGTCAGGTCACCTCCCGCGATAGCCGTTATGGAATCGAGCAATTCGTTGAGCGGTTTCCGAATCCCGCGGACTATGGTGAGCGAGATAACCAGACTGAGAATGAGGGCTACCAAACCGAAGCCGATCATGAACACGGAGGCACTCTGGCCGGCATCCTTGGCCTCTTTCACCCTCAGGTCCACGCGCTTGGAGAAATATTGCATGAGCGCGTTCGCCGCATCGCTGCATTTCTGCTCGGCAGGTTCCCCTTCGGCTTTCATGATTTCTCGGTACTTCATGGGGTCGCCGGCGTCGGCCGCGGCCTTGATGCGGTCGTTGACCTCGACTGCGGTTTTGAGGGAGGCGAGCAGCTCACCCAGCAGCCGCTTCCCTTCCGGGGTCTTGGTTTTCTTCTGCAGCAAGGCCAGCGACTCCCGGTAACGGGCGCGGCTCTTCTCGACGCGGCTGGCGAGCTGGTCCCGGTCGGCCTGCGTCTCAGCCAGAAACAGCGACTTGAGTGACTCGTTCACCTCGCGGACCCCCAGCATCACGCTTGCGGCAGCGGAGCTGAGATCGCTGACCCGGTTCACGTTGTCAAGTTGATCGGAGCTGTTGGAGAGGCTCTTGACGCCGGTGGCAATCACGATCACCAAGATGAGGGAAATTAAGGTGAACCCTGCGAAAAGACGTGTACCGATGCTGAGATTTTTCATGTTTACCTCGCTGCTACGCATGACCTGCGTGTAATGGAACCAACTGTTTTCGGAGTTCCTCGAGGAAGTTGCACCGGTTTGGTCCGACAAAAGCAGTGGAACTTGTAGTCGTATCGACGACGTTGTCAAAAACTTTAGGAGTATTTGGGTCCGGATAACCTGCTGGTAGAGAAGGAAAACCGCGTTCATTGTGCAGTAAGGGAAAACCCCTCATGCCTGTGACAGTGGTAGCTGCGCTGCTGAGAATATCTGTCGACGGGAAATGGAATTCAGACCAAGAGTCGTGCGGCCTACTTCAGTGGCGTGAAGAGCTCGTTGTGTACCAGGTTGCCCAAGAATGCGAGGGTGCGGTTTGACGTAGTTCTTCATTAGGTGTATAGTCGGGCCTCGTCAGCGTCCGGCCTGTTTCCCGGCATTCCCCGATCTCCCACCCGCCTCACGGTACCTGTCATGAACGAAACCATCGGACTTGCCGTCGATCTCCTGGAACGCCTCGGGTTCTTGGCGGTGCTCTTTTTCCTCATGCTCCGCTTCGAGCCGTTTCGGCGCCTGCTGACCGGGCGCGCCACGCTGCGCGAGAAGGTGGGGCACGCGGTGTTCTTCGGTGTGGCCGGTATCTTCGCCACCTACTGCGGTTTTCCCATGCACGGTGCCATCGCCAACCTGCGCACGGTCCCCGTGGTGATCGGCGGCATCCTGGGCGGTCCCCTGGTAGGGCTCGCCGCGGGGCTCATCGCCGGGTGGCACCGCTACTTCTACGACCTGGGCGGGGTGACCTCGCTCTCCTGTGCCATCGCCACCCCGTTGAGCGGGCTCCTGGCCGGGCTCGTCTACCGCAGCGTAAAGTGCCGCAGCTTCGATTCGCTCATCGCCTTCGGGCTCGGGATGCTCGCCGAGTCGCTCAAGATGGTGCTGATCCTCTTTCTGGCGCACCCTCCCGAGGCGGGACAGTACGTGGTGCAGACCATCGGGCTCCCCAGCATTTTGGCCAACGCCTTCGGTGTGGCGGTGCTCATGGAGGTGATCGCCTCGGTGGTGCGCGACCAGGACCGTGCCATGGCGCAGCAGGCCCAGACCACGCTCAACATCGCTTTCCGGACGCTCCCCTTCCTGCGCCACGGTCTCACCGCGGAATCCGCCGGCGCCGCGGCGTGCATCATCCGGGAGCTGACCGGGCTCGATGCCGTGGCCTTTTTCGGTGACCAGGGGCTCTTGGCCCACGAGGGGGTCGACGGCGAGCGGCACCGCTCCGGCGACGTCAGCGCCCCGCTGGTGGTGCGCCGGGCGCTGGAGAGCGGCGCGGTCGTGACGGCCCGCGACATCGACGAGGTCGGCTACCCTACCCGGGAGAGCCGGCTGCGCAGCGCCATCGCCGTGCCGCTCATCGTGGGAGAGAAAGGGAACTCGGTGATGGTGCTCTACCGGGTGCGCGAGCACGCCATGAGCCGGCTCGACCTGGAACTCGCCCATGGGCTCTCTCACCTTTTTTCAAACCAGCTGGAACTGGGCGAGATCGAGCTGCAGCGCAAACTGGTGGCCGAGGCGGAGATCAAGGCGCTGCAGGCCCAGATCAACCCGCACTTTCTGTTCAACGCCATCTCGACCATCATAAGCTACACCCGCACCGACCCGCGCACCGCCTCGGGACTTTTGGTGAAGCTCGCCGAGTTCTTCCGCAAGAACATAAGCCCCACGGCAGCCCAGGTCCCCCTGTCGCTCGAGCTGGAGCACTGCGAGGCCTACCTCGCCATCGAGAAGGCACGCTTCGAGGAGAGGCTCTCCATCGTGTACCAGATCGACGAGCCGGCGCTCACCTGCAAGGTGCCCTCGCTCATCCTGCAGCCCCTGGTGGAAAACGGGGTGCGCCACGGCATCCTGCCGCGGGAAGGGGGCGGGGTGATCCGGATCGCGGCCCGGCGCGAGGCGGACGAGCTTTTGATCAGCGTCGAGGACGACGGGGTGGGGATCCCGCCGGAGCGCCTGGCGGCCCTGCTTTCCGACGGTGCCCGGATCCCCTCCGCCGGGCTCGGGCTCGCGCTTAAAAACGTAAATGGACGGCTCACCACGCTCTACGGCAAGGACCGGGCCCTGACCATCGAGAGCACGCCGGGGGGCGGTACCACGGTGAGCTTCTCGGTACCGGTGGCGGCATGAGCATCACGACCTACCTGATCGACGACGAGGCACCCACCCGGCGCGAGCTGCGCTTTCTCCTGGAGGAGTTGGGCGAGGTGACCATCCTGGGCGAGGCCGGGACCCCCTCGCAAGGGTTGCAGGGGATCCGGGAGACCCGCCCCCAGCTCATCTTCCTGGACATCCAGATGCCGGGTTTGAACGGGATCGAGCTGGCCGAGATCATCCGGGCGCTCCCCGAGCCGCCGCTCATCGTGTTCGCCACGGCCTTCGAGGAGTTCGCGGTGCAGGCCTTCAACGTGGAGGCGCTCGACTACCTCCTGAAACCGTTCACCGAAGATCGGGTGGCGCGCGCGGTGCGCAAGGCGGCCGAGCTGTTGCGGTTGCGCAGGGGGGGGCTGCCGGTCCCCGAGGCGTCCGAGCCCCCATTGGGCGCCGACAAGGGTGAGGTGAAGCGGGTCCTGGTGCACCAGGGGGACAAGCTCATCCCGGTCGCCCCGGAGCAGATCGTTTTCATCAGGGCGCTGGAAGGGGAGGCCGAGGTGCACACCGCCAACGGCGTCTTCTTTGCGAAGAGCACCCTCACCACGCTGGAGGCGATCCTGGAGCCCTACTCCTTTGCCCGGGTGCACCGCAACTCCCTGGTGAACCTGAGCCGGATCATCGAGATCATCCCCTGGTTCAACGGCAGCTGCAAACTGGTCCTGAACGATCGGCAAAAAAGCGAGGTGCTGGTGAGCCGCTACCATGCCAAAGACCTCAAACAGCGCCTGATTCTCAGTAACTAGCCCGCCTGAGTGCTGCGGCGGTTCTCCCCGGTTTTCCCCGTACCCATTCCCACGCTTTCGCGTTGAGAAATTCTCAGATGACGCTCCAGCGTTCCCGGTTTGTGCCGCTACCGACCTAAAGCCACGCCGGCCGCAATCCCGCCTGGAGCGCGCGAGTAAGACTTGCGCTGAGTTTCCTCCACCGGCGACTCCAGCTTCCCTCATTGCGACACCCTGCCATTCAATCCCGATTTCTGCCATTCATCCCCCGATTCACACCATTCGCCGCCAGTTCCTTCCCCTGCCGCACGATACGGGCTATACCCAAACTACCGAAGAGACACCGGCGTGTCGCACTTCCCAGGGCTGAGCCTGGTGCGTGACGCGTGCCCGGTTACCAAACTGCAGGAGGAGAAACCAATGTCTGAAGAATTCATCGAAGCGGTCGAGCAGGAAGGGGCCGGGTTTAGCCGCCGTAATTTCATGAAAACCGCCGCCGTGGTAGGCGCCAGCGTGCTCGCCGTTCAGGCGGTGGGGCGCCGCGAGGCGCAGGCAGCCGAGGAGGCGAAGAAGGAGGCCAAGGCCGCCTCGGCTGCCGCGGCGGGTGGCAGCACCAAGAAACTCTCCGACGTGCTGAAGAGCTGCCGCGAGAAGATGTACCCGCGCTGCCGGGTCTGCCCGGAGTGTAACGGCGTCGCCTGTTCCGGCGAGGTCCCGGGCATGGGGGGGCTCGACTCCGGCAAGGCCTTCCGCAACAACCTGGAGGCGCTCGCCAAGTACGATCTGAAGATGAAGACCTTCCACGAGGTGAAAAAGCCCGACACCACCCTGACCCTGTTCGGCGCCAAGCTCTCGATGCCGATCCTCTCCGGGATCACCGGCGGGGTGACCTACAACATGGGGCTGGGGGGGAAGGTGAGCGAGGAGGAGTACGCCGAGGGGATCATCGGCGGCTGCGCGAGCGTCGGCACCATCGGCTTCGCGGCCGACGGCATCGGTGACCCGCTCTCCGTGTACGAGACCCGCCTGAAGACGGTGGCCAAGTACCGCGGGCAGGCGGCGGCGCAGATCAAGCCGCGCACCCAGGCCGAGATCATCGAGCGCATCCGCCTGATCGAGCGGACCGGCGCCCCCTTCTTCGCCATCGACATCGACTCGGCCGGCCGCGCCAACCGTGCCCTGCCGGGCAAAACCGTGGAGCCCAAGAGCCTGAAGCAGCTCCGCGAGATCGCCAAGTCCACCAAGCTCCCCTTCATCATCAAGGGGATCATGACCCCCGAGGAGGCCCTGGCGGCCGTCGAGGTGGGTGCTGCCGGCATCGTGGTCTCCAACCACGGTGGTCGCGTGTTGGACCACACCCCGGGCACCGCGCAGGTGCTCCCGGAGATTGCCGACAAGGTGAAGGGGCGCCTGGTGATCTTCGTCGACGGCGGGGTGCGCTACGGTGCCGACGTCCTGAAGATGCTCGCCCTGGGTGCCGACGCCGTGCTGGTGGGGCGCCCGCTGCTGCGCGGCTCGGTGGGGGGGGGAGCCGAGGGTGTCGCCATGACCCTCAAGAAGATGCACGAGGAGCTCCTGGTGGCCATGATCCTGACCGGTACCGCCGACGTCAAGAAGGTGAGCCGGAGCATCATCGCCTAGGGACCACTACCACGTACCCCTGAGGCGGCGGGGCAGGCCTAACCGGCTGCGCTCCCGCCGCTTTGCTGGGGATGGAGAGAACATGAAACTATCGACCGTAAGCCTGGTGCTGGCAGGGCTGGCCCTTCTTGCCGGAGTGGCCGGAGCGACCAGTGACAAGGCACTGCTCTACGGAGGCGCGGGGCAGGGGAAGGTGATCTTCGACGGCAGGTTGCACGCCTCCAAGGGGCTGGTCTGCAACGATTGCCACAGCGCCATCTTCGCCACCAAGAAAGAGGCGCTCATCACCATGGATAATCACAGCCAAAAGGTGGCCTGCTTTACCTGCCACGACGGTGTCAAGGTCTTCAACGACTGCGACCAGTGCCACCGCAAACTCTAGGTACACTGCACCAATTTCCCAGGCTCTCATAGCCTGAACAGGAGGACTCACATGAACAAGGCAATCCGGGTCTCGGGACTCGCGTTGGGAGCGGCGCTGCTCCTTGGCCAAGCCCAGGGAGCCCTGGCAGAGGACGTGAAGTTGAACGGGGCGGCCAGCGTGGTCACCGACCTGGTGGCTCCGCACAAGGCCGCAGTGGAAAAGGCGACCGGGCTGAAGCTCATCGTCGACAGGAGCAATGCCGGCAAGGGACTCATCGACCTGATCGACGGCACGTGCGACGCCGCCATGGCCTCGGCCTCGCTGGATGCAACGGTGGCGGCAGCCAAATCCGCCGGTCTCAAGAAGCCGCTGCCCGACCTGAAGCTGCAGGTGATCTCGAAGTCCGAGGTGGTGTTCATCGTGCACCCCTCGAACCCGGTGACCAAGCTTACCTGGGAGCAGATCAAGGAGATCCACACCGGCAAGATCGTGAACTGGAAGGAAGTGGGGGGTAAGGACCTCCCGATCACCGTGTACACCGATGCCAAGGCGAGCGCGACCCGTGGCCTGATCAAGCAGACCGTGCTGGCCAACGCCGAGTATGCGGCCGGCGCCAAGGCGGTGGATTACGTGAAAGACGTCAACGACAAGGTGGCCCTCGACCCGAGCGGCATTGGCGGGCTGGGTTCCGGGTTCGTCGATGCAGGGAAGGTCGTGGTACTGAGCACCAAAAAGCTCGAGCGTCCGCTTGGTTTCATCACCGTGGGCGAGCCCTCCGCGAAGGTCCGCAAGGTGATGGAGGCCTTCAAGGCGGCCAGCAAGTAGATTCTCAGGCGCAACGCCTCTTCGTTTAATGCGATGGCCGTCCTTCCGTGTGGAGGGACGGCCTTTTTCCGTATATCCGGGAACTTAGGGGGAATCGCGTCCCCCCCTTGACGGGAGGGGGCAGGGGATGGGTGAAGCTGCCAAATGCGGTGAGCTGGCGCCTGTCTCCTTACCCTGTCCCTCTCCCGCAGGGGGAGAGGGGCCCTGATGGGGCGGCTTTCCCTGGAAAACCTGAAGAACCTTCGCTTGCAGGTACGTGCTGCCGGCGGGACCATGCCCGCTGCGGGGGAGGAGAGGGGGGGATCTGTGGCGAGGAATAAGAAAAGGGAGCGTCCTTAGGTCAGGAGCGCTCCCTTTTGTACGGCTGTGGCGGTTCAGTGAATGGTGCAGAACCAGGGGGGGCCTTTATCCCCTTAATCCCATTAATCCCTGTTGCTTAGGGGGTTCATCCCGTTCATCCCTGTTACCAGTCGAGGTCCTTGCTCTTTTGCACCCCGAGCCGCTGACCGGTGGCGGCGTCAACCGTGAAGTTGCTGGTCCAGGAGTAACTCCCCTGGCTGGACGAGACGACGTAGTTGACGATGAAGCGCAGCATCAAGCCCGGTTCCTGGGCCTTCGGGAGGTGCAGCTCGAAACTGCGGAAGTCGTCGCTGTCGATGGGCTGGGGCAGGGGGTGGGCGAGTGCTTCCCCCAGCACTTTGTGGTTCTTATCCAAAAGCGCCACCCGCACCTCGAGGTTCTCCATGCGCTGCCCCCGCACGTTTTTTATGAGCCCTTCCACCTTGACCCCCTCGGCAACCGGGGCCAGGCGCCAGGCGTAGCGCAGGTCGAAATCCTTATAGATATACCGGTAGTCTGCGGCCGGGCTGCGTACCATCCCCTGCTCGGTCGCGCAGGCACCCAAAGCGACGCATACTGCCAGTAGCGCTGCCAGTCTTACCAGAATCCTCACGTTCCCTCCGCTCAGCATTAAAAAATGAAAAGGCCCGCCGAGCTTAAACCCGACGGGCCGGAACTGTCCACTGTTTTCTAGTCCTTCCGCGGTACCACCACGATGCCGGAATCGGTCACCGTGTAGCCGCGGCGCTCATCCTCCTCCCGGTCGTAGCCGATTACGGTGCGGTCCGGAATCACCACGCCGCGGTCGATGATCGCCTTCTTGATCTTCACCTGGCGCCCCACCTGGACATTTTCGAAAAGGATCGAGTCTTCCACGAGGCTGTTGCTCCTGACCCGGCAGGAGGGACCCAGGATGGAGCGGCACACCGTGGCGCCGTTGGTCACGCACCCCCCGCTTACGTGCGACTCCAGGTTCACCCCCGCGTTCCCCTCGCCGTCGGTCACCGTCTTCGCCGGGGGGAGGTTCCCCTGGTTGGTGAGGATCGGCCACTTGTAGTTGTACAGGTCGAGCTGCGGGGTGCATTTGATCAGGTCCATGTTGGCGTGGTAGTAGGCGTCCAGCGTCCCCACGTCTTTCCAGTAGCCGCGCTCCTCGCTCTTGAAGCCGGGGATCACGTTGTTCTTGAAATCGTAGGCGAAGACCCGGTCACGGGACTCCAGCATCATGGGGATCACGTGTCGCCCGAAGTCCAGGTTCTCGTGGCGCTTCTTCCCTTCCTGGAGCACCTCGATGAGCTTTTGGGTGGAGAAGATGTAGTTCCCCATGGAGACGAGGCAGGTCTCGCAGCCGGAGATCGCCTCGGGGCACTCCGGTTTCTCCTCGAAAGAGCGTACCCGCCCCTCGTCGTCCATCGCGAGTACCCCGAAACGGCGCGCCTCGCTGGCCGGCACCTCGATCGCCGCGATGGTGAGGTCGGCGCGGTTTTGGCGGTGCTGGTTGATCATCTGGCTCACGTCCATGCGGTAGATGTGGTCGGCCCCGAAGATCGCCACGTAGTCCGCGTTGGACGATTCCACGAAGCGCAGGTACTGCAGGATGGCGTCCGCGGTCCCCTTGAACCACTTCTCGCTCTCGCTGCTGGTCTCCGGGGAGATCGCCACGAAGAACTCGCCCAGCCCGGTCCACTTGCCCCAGGACTCGCGGATGTGCTTGTTGAGCGAGAAGGCACGGTACTGGGTGAGGATGTAGACCTTCCTGATCCCCGAGTTGAACAGGTTGGAGAGCACGAAGTCGATCAGCTTGTACTTGCCGGCGAAGGTCACGCTCGGCTGGGCGCGCCTCATGGTGAGCGGCCAGAGCTGCTCTCCTTTACCGCCGGCGAGCACCATGGCGATGGTGTTTTTTTCGACATTGTCCTGGCCAAACATGCTGCGTCTCCTTTGGTGAGTCGGTGCTGAGGGTGAGGATGGCCCTGCCCAGGTATCGGGTCTGACACCGTTTGGGGCGGTGGGTTGCTTTTCAGTCAGGACGATGCGCTGTTTCACTATCAGTCACTGCGTAGGGGAGGATTGTAAAATATTATGAAAAAATTTCAACAAAGAAAGTGTCAGGTAGTTTTGCCTGCTGTCTGGAAATGTGAGAAATATGAGTTTTTGCCAATCTCGCTGCCTGTGATTTTCGGAGTTTAGCTCTCGCTGTGACTGGAGCACTTTTTTTTATGTGTACCGGACCCGGTTCTCAGCCGGTTGGTGCTCAAGCCCGGTACGGCTCGAGATCCGGCATCGGTATACACCTTGGACCTCCCGGACGATATGCGTTACCATCCAAGTGCTTGCCCTGGCGGGTTTCTTCTGCAGGGACGTTTCCGGGATCCGGGAACTCCGCCGTGGCGGCAGGGTTGCTGATAAAGGGAGTTACGTGAACGTGCAGCTTAGTTGCGATCAGATAGCGGGAATCAGGCTTTTCAACGGGTTCGACGCGGAGGAGCTGGCCCGGGTAGCCCGGAGCCTGGAGGTCTGCGAGTTCGGCTCGGGTGTGGTGATGCTCGCCCGCAACCAGCCGGCCCAGGAACTCTTCGTGATCCTGGAAGGGCGGGTAAGGGTCGAGCTCAACCCGGGGGGCGGGCAGGTACTGAACCTTACGGAGCTTGGCCCGGGGAGCGTGATCGGCGAGCGCGCCATCTTGACCGACGAGCGGCGCTCGGCGGACGTGCGGGCCATCTCCGCGGTGCGCGCGGCCCGGCTCACCCGGCCCGATTTCGAGGAGCTCTTGCGCGAGATCCCCAAGCTCTACGCCAACATCAGCCGGATCTTCGCCGGCCAGCTGGGGAGCTGGGCGCACCGCCACCAGCGCGAGGAGAACGAGCACCGCGAGGTGATCACCAACATCATCGGCTGGCAGCTGTTGCCGGAGTTCGGTACCTTCCCCGGCAGCTCGCCCTGGGTGCGCACCCTGAACCAGCGCCTCGAGCGGCTGGGCGCGATCCGCAGTCACGTCTTGATCCAGGGGGAGCCGGGAACCTGGAAAGACCTGGCCGCGCGCCTCATCCACTACCACAGCGAGATCCCCTGCCCGGTGCTCTTTCTAGACTGCGCCGCTCCGCCGCCGCTCCTGGGGCAGGAGAGCGGATCGGCAAGCCCGGTCCCCGAGGCGGGGCACCTGGCGCTCGCCCAGGATGCCGCGCTGTTCGGCACGGTGTCGGAGGAGAACGAACGCAGCCGCCGGGTGCGCCGCGGCATGCTGGAGCTTGCGGCGGGGGGCGACATCATCCTGCGCAACGTGGACTGCCTGGCCCCCGAGGTGCAACAGGCGCTGGTCGAGTACATGGAAACCGGCCAGTTCAGCCGCCGGGGCGAGTCGCGGCTGAGAAGCTCGGAGGTCCGTATCATCGCCACCAGCGGCAAGCCCCTGGAGCCGCTGGTTGAGGTTGGTAAGTTCCTTGCCCCGTTCTACCAGCGCCTAAGCAGCGAGACGCTCAACATGATCCCCTTGCGGGAGCGCAAGAAGGACATCCCCGTGGTGGCGCGCGGTCTTTTGAAGACCCTCAACGCCAAGCACCACAAGAAGGTGCGCCGCTTCTCCCAGGATGCCATGAACCTCCTGGTGGACCACGACTGGCCCTTGAACGGCACCGAACTCTACCAGGTCGTGAGCCGGGCCGTGGTGGTCTGCGACGACGAGGTGATCCTCCCCGAGCACATCTCGCTGCAGGGGCAGCTCTTCGGCGGGGGGCGCTTCAACCTGCTCTCCGTGGCCGGCCTCGAGCAGGTGGCCCGCAAGGGTGAGTACCCGCGCAAGCTGCGCTGGACCACGGTGCCCTTGTTCCTCCTGGTCATCGTCTACCTCTTTCTGGGGCCTCCCCTGGACAACCCGGCGAACCTGGCCGCCTGGACCCTGGGATGGCCGGCGCTCCTTTTCACCGCCTTCTTGCTGGCGCGTGGCTGGTGCAGCTACTGCCCGATGGAGGCAATCGGCGAGTACCTCGGGGTGAAGACCCGGGTGGTGCACGAGCCGAGCCGCTGGCTCAAACGCTGGGGGCCGGCGCTGAGCTTCGCCGGACTGGTGCTCATCCTCCTGCTGGAGCAGGGGACCGGGATGTTCACCCGAGCCTTCGCCACCGGGCTGCTGCTTTCCGCCATGCTGGCGGCGACGGTGCTGGCCGACCTTATCATCGGGCGGCGCGGCTGGTGCAAGTTCCTCTGTCCCTTGGGGCGCATCGTGGGACTGGTGTCGCGCATCTCGATCCTTGAGATGCACAGTAACCACAACGTCTGCCACTCGCGCTGCCGGGTCGACGACTGCATCAAGGAGAAGGGGTGCCCCATGGGGCTGCACCCGTCGGCCCTGGACACCTCAGACCACTGTATCCTCTGCCTGGACTGCGTGCGCAACTGCCCGCACCACTCCATGCAGCTCGACCTGCGTCACCCCGCCTGGGGGATCCGCGCCAAGGCCAAGCGCGGCTTCGCCGAGGCGCTCTTCTCGGTGACGCTCGTCGGCGTGGTGCTGGCGGCCAAACTTACCCCGATCTTCGCCGGGCGCCAGCCGGAGTACTTTCCGCACACCCTGTGGGGCGTCCGTGAGTATCTCTACGCCCTGGCCACCCTGACGGTCGTCGCGGGACTGGCCCTCGTCGCCTCGGCCGGCACCGGGAAAAACCGCTGGCAGCAGGTCTTCACCGGCAGCGGGATCACCTACCTGCCGCTGGCTGCCATCGGGCTCTTCCTGATCTACTTCCGCCCGCTGGTGGAGGGGGGCGCCCGGCTGGTCCCCTTAACCCTCGCCGTAATCGGCCTGGACGGAGTCCTCGACGCCGCGCGCCTTACCCCGGACTTGGGGACCCTGCGGCTTTTCATCTATCCGCTCATCCTGATCGGTTGGCGCATCTCCTGGGTCGAGCTGGGACGCCTGCAGCAGCAGGAAGGGTTGAGTCGCCGGGGCCTTTTCTGCCACCGCCTGCTGGTGACCCTGGTGACGGCGCTCTTTGTGCTGACGCTCTAAAACTTCCCGTCGAACCGGCGCTCAGGCAACAAAAAACCCCTGTCCGATGACAGGGGTTTTGTTTTTCGCGTTTAGCCTATGTTGTCATGCCTGTGCGGCCTTATTTGCGTCCCGAGCCCTTGCACATGCTGCAGGGAACTTCCATTTCCTCGTAACCGGTCTGACGGGATTTGGTCAGGATTTTTCCTTTGCCGTGGCACTTCGGGCAGAGATTGGTGTCCATACTGGTACCTCCGTTGGCAACCTTATTTCTACCCTCTCATTCTAGCAAAGCGGTCGTGAATAATCTATAGAGGTTTCTGAATGTTTGCTCCTGGTCAAGGCGCCTATCGTTTCAGGCGGCACTGGGAGTGTGCCGGGGCGCCTGGCGCATCGGGGGAGATGCGGCAAAACGGTCAGAGAGAGGTGCCGGTCGCTTGTTCCTGGCGGGCTTTTTGGAAGTCGGTCACGTTCCAGGTCTGCTGGCAGACAATGCAGCAGACTTGGCCGGAAGCCTTTCGTATGGCGGCTTGCGAAGAGAGGTGCAGAGAAATGTTTTTTCCCTTGGGGGTGGTGATGAACATGTTGGTCAGTTCACTGTTTCCACAGATCGGGCAAAAATATTTCTTCTTCATAGTTCTACTCCCCCTTGCTGGTAGTGTCAGTAGCGGTGACCCGTGTTTCAGGTTCTGCACTATCGGAGGCTAAATGTAATCTCATATTGCAAAGTTTTCAAGGATTTTAATGTTATAGCCCGATTCTCCCGGTGTGGATGCGCAACGTGTCGATCTGGCGGAGGTTCTTCGGTATGAGGGGCCTGTGCCAGTACACCGTAGCTACTGAGACTGAAAAGTGCGAGAGCTTCTTACATGCAGTGTCAGTTGATTATACAGTATTTCTGGCTGAACAGCCGCTGGTTCTGAAAATAGATTTTCTACTGAGGTAAACGGTGCAACTGCCCGGATATCGGTGGTGCGGTGGGACCTGGAATTGCTAGAGGGTATCGTGGATTTGCCACGGGTCAAGTGGCCGGTGGGGGCGGGGATGGACAGCTGGCTACGGGTGGCCCACCGGCTGCTCGTGCAGGTTCTGCCATTCCTGCTCGAGCCGTTCGGGCTCGCTCGTGATGCGGGTGAGCAGTCGGAACAGCAGTTGCTCGGCGAGTTCTCCGACCTGCACGAATTCGACACCGACCATGGAGAAGAACGAGTGCACCACCCGGACCTCCACGGTCAGGACGGCATCTTCGTTTTCCAGTTCGATGGCGAGGGTGGCGCAGTCATTTTCGGGGATCATGATGCATTCGTTTGAACTGATCAGGGCGCCACGCATGGAGATATTCTCCAGCCGGATCCGGTACCTGACCCCCTGGTGCTGCAGCTCACCAGGTGCTGCAAATTTCACCCGTTGGTATCTTCGGTGCTGCATGGTTGGCCTCCGATTGGTGCGCTAGTAGACCGCACAGTCTCTCATCGTCAGCGCGCCGGAGAAACTGAAGCACTTTTACCGGTGCTCGGGTTCGCCCGCCGGTCGGCTTCAGCCCGCGGCAGCTGCTTTTACGGTTGACTTCACACCCCAACTATTGTATTAAGTAGCGTTTCGAGGGTCCGGCGTCTGCCTCAAGGACAGGCGCCGCGAGGCATTCCCATGCAATTACACGAGAAGAAAAGAGGGCCGGAAGGTAATGGAAAATAAGATCAGAGTGTTCAGTGGCAATTCCAATCCGGTTCTGGCAGAAAAGATCTGCGACTTTCTGCAGGTTCCTCTCGGTAAGGCAAAGGTTAAGACCTTCTCCGATGGCGAGATCATGGTGGAAATCGGCGAGAATGTGCGTGGCCGCGACATCTACGTGGTGCAGGCAACCTGTGCGCCGACCAACAACCACCTGATGGAACTGCTCATCATGATCGACGCGTTGAAGCGCGCTTCGGCAGCCACCATCACCGCCGTCATCCCCTATTACGGCTACGCCCGCCAGGATCGCAAGGCTGCGCCGCGTACCCCGATCACTTCGAAGCTGGTCGCCGACCTGATCACCACCGCCGGCGCCGACCGCGTGGTGACCGTCGATCTGCACGCCGGCCAGATCCAGGGCTTCTTCAACATCCCGGTGGACAACCTCTACGCCGCACCGGTCCTGTTGGCCCACCTGAAAACCCGCTTCGCCGACAGCCTCGAGAACCTGGTCATGGTCACCCCGGATGCCGGCGGTACCGAGCGCGCCCGCGCCTTCGCCAAGCGTCTCGGCTGCTCCCTGGCCGTGATCGACAAGCGCCGCTCCGGCCCGAACGTGGCCGAGGTGATGCACCTCATCGGTGACGTGAAAGGGAAGTCCGCGATCATCCTGGACGACATGATCGACACCGCCGGGACCCTGACCCAGGCTGCCCAGGCCCTCAAGGACCACGGTGCGGCCAACGTGTACGCCTGCGCCACCCACGGCGTGCTCTCCGGTCCGGCCATCGAAAGGATCAACAACTCGGTCATCGAGAAGGTGGTCATCACCGACACCATCCCGCTGGGCGACAAGGCCGCGGCGACCGAGAAGATCCGGGTGCTGTCGGTGGCCGAGCTTCTGGGTGAGGCGATCCGCCGCATCCACGAGGATGAGTCGGTCAGTTCGCTGTTCGTATAACCCATCTATTTAGCGACAAGCTTCATTGACATAGTGAATCGCACCTATCAAAGTTGACATCGGAGGATGTATGAGTAAGCAGGTACTGAACGTTGAACTGAGAGAGCAAACCGGCAAAGGGATCAGCCGCCGCCTGAGGGCTGCCGGCCGCGTTCCGGCCGTTGTCTACGGCAAGGGGATCGAGCCCGTTGCAGTTTCGCTGAACCAGAGGGAGCTTTCCGAAGCCATCGCCGGCGTTGGCGGCCGCAACCACATCCTGACCGTCAATGGCGCAGGCGAGCTGAACGGCGCCAACGTCATCGTCGCCGACCTGCTGGTCGACTCCCTCAAAGGGACCCCGCGTCACGTCGACCTGCACAAGGTCAACCTGGCCGACAAGGTGAAGGTTCACGTTCAGCTGCGTCTCACCGGTACCTCCGCAGGCGTGAAAGCCGGCGGTTTCCTCGATTTCGCCCTGCACGAAGTGGAAGTCGAGTGCCTGCCGGTGCACATCCCCGAGGCCATCAAGGTCGATGTGACCGAGCTGCTCGTCGGCCATACCCTGCACGTATCCGACGTGGTTGCTCCGGTTGGTACCGTCATCCTCAACGACCCGAAGGCGCCGGTGGTCAGCATCCTGGGCCGCAAAGGTGGCGAGGGCGAGGAAGCAGCGGTCTAGTCAGGTAGCTCATGGCGGCAAAACTTATCGTAGGGCTCGGGAACCCCGGGCCACAGTACTCATGGACCCGCCACAACGCGGGTTTCATGGTTTTAGACCGTCTTTCCCGCCAGGCCGGTATCTCCGTCACCAAGAAAGCCTTTTCCGGGCTTTCTGGTGACGGGAACTGGGCGGGGGAGCGCGTGATCCTCCTCAAGCCGCAGACCTTCATGAACCTCTCCGGACGCTCGGTCGCCGAGGCGCTCCGCTTCTACAAGCTCACCCCTGCCGATCTCATTGTCATTCACGATGATCTCGATATCCCGTACGGGAGCGTGCGGCTCAAGCTGGGCGGCGGTCACGGCGGGCACAACGGCCTTAGGTCCATCGACCAGGAGCTGGGGAGCAAGGAGTACCTGCGGGTGCGCATGGGGATCGGTCGGCCGGTGCACGGCGACGTCTCCAACTACGTCCTGTCCAACTTCCACAAGGAGGAGATGGACGGGCTTTTGAACGTGCTGGACGGGGTGATCGACTCCATGGAAATGCTCCTCAAGGAGGGGCTGCCCAAGGCGATGAGCATTCATCATAATAAAAAGCTCAATTGACGATTGACGATTGACAATTGACAATGAAAAGCCAAATGTACTGTCTATGAGGATTGCGACAGTATCTTTGGGGGACGCTACTCTACCTTTTACATAGCTCCGTTGCATTTACCTTTAGCGATTGGAGTTTCACACATTGCCAATTGTCCATTGTCAATTGTCAATTGAGGTCAAACATGGGTTTCAACTGCGGCATCGTCGGTCTGCCCAACGTCGGCAAGTCCACCATCTTCAACGCGCTCACCTCGGCTGGTGCCGAGTCGGCCAACTACCCGTTCTGCACCATCGACCCCAACGTGGGGATCGTCTCGGTGCCGGACCCGCGCATGGATAAACTTGCCGAGATCGTGCATCCGGAGCGCATCCTCCCCACCACCATCGAGTTCCTGGACATCGCGGGGCTGGTGAAGGGTGCCAGCCAGGGCGAGGGGTTGGGCAACAAGTTCCTGGGGCACATCCGCTCGGTGGACGCCATCCTGCACGTGGTGCGCTGCTTCGAGAACGAGAACGTGGTGCACGTAAACGGCAGCGTCTCCCCGGTGCGCGACATCGAGGTGATCCAGACCGAGTTGGCTCTGGCCGACCTCGATACCGTCGAGAAACGGTTGCAGCGTACCGAGAAGCAGGCCAGAAGCGGCGACAAGAAGGCCAAGGAAGATGTTGAGTTCTGCCTCAAGGTGAAGTCGACCCTGGAGAAGGGGCTCTCGCCCCGCGACCTGGCCGAGAACGAGGACGAGCGGCTGATTCTGCGCGACATGCACCTGATGACGGCAAAGCCGGTGCTCTACGTCGCCAACGTGGCCGAAGACGACCTGGACGGCAAGCACCCCTACGTCGAAGAAGTGCGCCAGCTGGCTGCCCGCGAAGGTAACGGCGTGGTCTTCATCTGCGGCTCCATCGAAGCCGAGATCTCCGAACTCGAGGGCGAGGAGAAGCAGGTCTTCCTTGAGGAGATGGGACTCGCCGAGTCCGGGCTCGATCGCCTGATCCGCTCCGGCTACGAGCTTTTGGGTCTCATCACCTACTTCACCGCGGGGGTCAAGGAAGTGCGTGCCTGGACCATCACCAAGGGGACCAAGGCCCCCGGTGCGGCCGGGGTGATCCACTCCGACTTCGAGAAGGGTTTCATCCGTGCCGAGGTGATCGCCTACGAGGACTACATCGCCGCAGGCGGCGAGTCGGGTGCCAAGGAAAAGGGGCTGATGCGCCTGGAAGGTAAGGAATACGTAGTGCAGGACGGCGACGTGATGCACTTCAGGTTCAATGTGTAGAGGCAGGTGGTAGGGGCTAGGGACTGGGGACTGGGGACTGGGGACTGGGGACTGGGGACTGGGGACTGGGGATTCCGATCCTCCCTCGCCCTCCGGGAGAGGGCCGGGGTGAGGGCCGGGGTGAGGGGACCGGCAGCTTTGTCAACGCCAATTCTCCCGCTAACCGCCTGTAACGCCCTTTTGTAGGTCTTTTTCGCCGCTGACTCGGTTTTTTCTTGTCAAGCGACATCATCTGTAGTAAAGAACGTTGTTCCACCAGAACGGCATAGCCTGCCGTATCTCCTTGCTCCGGGCCGGACCCGGGGCTCAATAACCGTGAGGAGGCATTACCATGAGGATGTACGAGACGATCTACATCGTCCAGCCGGACCTCGGTGACGAAGAGCTGAAAGGGCTCTCCACCAAGGTTCAGGACATCATCGCCAGCATGAACGGCGATTTCAAGAGGCTCGAGGACTGGGGCGTCAGGAAACTGGCTTACCCGATCAACAAGAACCCCCGTGGCCGTTACTTCTACCTCCGCTTCGACGGCGACTCCGCACTGATCGCCGAACTGGAGCGCCGTCTGCGTCTGGACGACAAGGTCATCCGTTACCAGAGCGTCAAGCTGGAAACTGAAGTCGTGGCTCCGGCCGCCGCTCCGGTGAAAGCTGCCGAGGAAGGGACCGAGGAAGCCGTAGAGGCGACCGCAGAAGTGACCGAGGCTCCGGCCGAAACTACTACGGAGGGATAAGCAATGGCTGACGAAAGAGCACCCCAGGGCAGGCCGACCAGCGGCCCCCGCAAAAAACGTCCGTTCCAGCGCCGCAAAGTCTGCCGCTTCTGCGCAGACAAGCAGGTGTCCATCGATTACAAAGATCCCCGCACGCTTCGTTACTTCGTTTCCGAGCGCGGCAAGATCATTCCGCGCCGCATCTCGGGTAACTGCTCCAAGCACCAGAGGGAGATTACCGAGGCGATCAAGCGCGCCAGGAACATCGCGCTGCTCCCCATCGCGGGCAGCCACGCAACCGCTTAATCTGTGTCGCTCGCTGGCAACCCTGTGTTGCAGGGGCGGATTCTTGACGTCATCAAGGGGAGCGTCGCTTCGGCGGCGCTCTTTCTTGCGTTTCTGCTGATCCCTGTCATCGGCCTGATCCCCGGCTGCTTCGCTGCCGCCCCCGGGATCTACTATGCGCTGAAGCAGGGGCGCTGGGTCGGTCTCTCGATCGTGATCGCCAGCGCGCTGCTCCTCACCGTGGTTGCCGACCCGGCCTCGACGGTGATCTACCTGCTGCAGGCCGGCATCCTGGCCGTGGCACTCTCCGAGTTCCTGATCCGGATCAAGGGGGGCGCCCGCTCCATCGTCTACGCAGTCGCCATCAACCTGGGCTGCATCGCCATTACCGCCGGGCTGTACGGCTACCTCACCGGTGCCGACCTGCATGCCAAGGTGGTCCGGGGCGTGGAAGCGAGCATCAGCCAGACCGCCAAGATGTACGAGAAGGCGGGGGTGGCGGGGCAGGAACTCAAGGCGCTCAACGAATCGATGCACCAGGCCGGGACGCTGATCGTGACGATCTATCCTGCGCTGGTCACCGTGGCGCTCGGCATGATCGCCATGGCGAACCTGGTGCTGGTCTCAAAGGTGGCGGCACGCAACCGGGTGCCGGTCTACCTGGGAAACTTCAGGAAGTACAAAAATCCGGAGCCGCTTGTCTGGCTTTTGATCGTGGCCGGTTTCGCGATGCTTATCGAGCAGAGCCAGGTCCACCTGGCGTCGCTCAACGTGCTGATCGTTCTCAGCACCCTCTACCTTGTGCAGGGGTGCGCAGTGCTGAGCCACCTGTTCGCCAGCTACAAGGCTCCGGTCTTTATCCGTATGTTCGTCGTCCTGCTCCTGATCTTCCAGCCCCTCATGGCGCTGGCGGTGGCGGTGCTGGGCATTTTCGATCTCTGGGGTGATTTCAGGACCCCAAAAAACCCGCAAAACCTGTAAATCAATCAGGCTAGGAGGCATTTCATGAAGGTTATTCTGCAGGAAAACGTCGAGAATCTGGGCCACATCGGTGACGTCGTCAAGGTTGCTCCGGGCTACGCCAGGAACTACCTGCTCCCCAAAGGGTTCGCCATCGAGGCTACCGAGAAGAACGCCAAGGCTCTGGCTCACGCCAAGAAGCACCTGGAGTACAAGAAAAACCGCGTTCTCGAGGCAGCCAAGGCTGTTGCAACCAAGATCGAAGCTATCACCCTGACCCTTGCCCACCAGTCCGGTGCTGACGACAAGCTGTTCGGTGCCGTCACCAACATGGAACTGGCCGAGCAGCTCAAGGCCCAGGGCGTTGAAATTGACCGTAAGCGCATCGTGCTGGCCGAGCCGATCAAGCAGCTGGGCGAGTACACCGCTGCCGTGAAGCTCCACCCGGAAGTCACCGCCAACCTGAAGGTTGTGGTGACCAAGGCCTAACAGCCGGTTTTCGAGCAGTTAAAAAGGGTCGTCTCCTTTGGGATTCGACCCTTTTTTTGTTACCATTGCCGCACTGCAATCCCGATTCGGGGCAGGCAGCGGAGGAACTATGGACATCAGAAAGTATTCCAAGCAGGAGATCGCGCAGGGGCAGATCGAAACGGCGCTGGAACTGTTTTTCGCCAAAGGCGACCTGTTCTCGGCGATTACCCTGGCCGGCGCTGCGGAAGAGATCCTGGTACAGCTGAACGAGCTCAAGAAGGGGCAGCTGGGACTGGCGGAAAAGGTGGCCTCGCTCTTCGAGATCCTGCGCCCTGCCACCAAAAAGAGGGACGGACTGGAGAAGCCTTCCCGCTTCGAAGCTGAGACGGTCATCCACATGGACGCCCGGCACGAGGCGGTCTTCCTGCTGGGCCGAGCCATAGAGGAGTACGTGACCCTCACCGGGGAGCCTACCCCACTCATGCTGAGGTTCTTGAGCGAGGTGGCGGTACGCGGCTAGGGTCCGCCGGGGTCTGGTGTGACGCTGTGTACCACGGTGCCGTCCCGGAAACCTCACTGAAACAGTGACACGACAAAGAGAGCGGCGTTTGCCATTAAGGGCAGGCGGCGCTCTTTTTGTTTCGGGAGGAGACTGACCTGGTTCAGGGAAACGGGAGCGCTGTAACTTGCAGAGCAGGCACTGCACGGTATATTGTACAGGCACATTAGAATACATAAAACTATTAAGTCTCACCGGGCAGGAATCGGGGCAGAGGGGGATGTTATGAACAAGAAACTCGGCGTACTTTTCATCCATGGCATGGGAGACACCCAGGACGATTATGCACACGACGCGATCCACCATCTGCGCGAGCGGCTTTCCGGCCGGGGCTACGACCGGGACGATGTCGCCTGGGAGGTGGTGTTCTGGGCACCGGTACTCTCGCCGCGGGAAAATCAGCTCTGGGTCGACCTGTCGGCCCGCAACGACCTGAACTGGACCAAGCTGCGCAAGTTCTTCATCAACGGCTTCGGGAACACGACCGCCTACCAGCAGGGACAGTGCAGTCGCAACAACGTGTATGCCAGGATCCACACCCTGGTGCACCAGGCGCTCCTTGCGCTCAAGAGCAAGCTGGGGGGGGAGGACAGGCCGCTGGTGGTACTGGCCCATTCGCTCGGTTCGGTGTTCATCTCCGACTACATCTGGGACCGTCAGCATGGCAAGGACCCCGAGCGTTTCGGCGGCTCCCCCTTCGAGCGGATGGAGACACTCGCGGGGCTGGTCACCTTGGGAAGCAGCATCCCGCTCTTCACCCTGGCCCACGACCCTGTCGCCTGCATCGACTTTCCGCCGGCGGGACTTCCCCAGAACCTGCGCAAAAGGGCCAAGTGGCTCAACTTCTACGATGCCGACGACGTCCTCGCCTGGCCGCTCAAGCCGCTCAGCATGATCTACTCGGAAACGGTATCCGAGGACATCGAGGTGAGTGCCGGAAACCTGCTCACCGCCTGGAACCCGGCAAACCATGGGTCGTACTGGACCGACGAGGAGGTGATAAAACCCTCCGCGCACCTGATCGCCTCGCTCCTCGAGGAGTGCCAGGTCGCCCAGGTGGCACGCCAGTCCCAGGCCGGCGGTGAGGAGCAGCTGGCCGGCCGGATCGGCTGAACCCGGAGTAGCTCGAACGAACACGGAAAAGGCGCCTTTCGGGGCGCCTTTTTATACGAAAAGGAAAAGCCGGATCAAGCTGCGCTGAGCGCTCCTGATCCGGCTTTTTTCTTCAGAACGGTCTGTTATCAGCAGGGCAACCCTGTCGTGGCAGATACCAGCCTCGACCGAAAAAAATGGTCAATCGTCCATCGTCAATTGTCCATTGCCTCTAGTGTTCCCTGCACTTTTTCCCCGCCATCTTCCCCATCTCCTTCATCTTGGCGAGCATCGGGTGGTCGTCGGAGCCGTCGAAGCTGAAATGGGTCGGCATCCCGGAACCGGCGAAGTCGAACTTGTTGCCGTGGTCCTTCATCATCAGCATGAAGGCCGACAGCATGTACCTGCGCTTGAACCCTTCATCGAGGTCGATGATCTCCTGCATCTTGTTGCCGTAGAAGCGCATGTAGCAGGTCCCGAGTGCCTGGGTGATCTCGTCCATGGTCATCTCGTAAGGCTCGACGATCGGGGTCACCAGGTTGTACTGGGAGTAGTCCCAGACCCGGATGCGGTCCTTCATCTCGGCGTGGATCGGGGTGAAGGGCATCGGGGTCACCACCGGGAACACGGCGATGTCCGGGTTCAGGTACTTGGCGGAGGCGATGGTGTTCTCGATGGAGTCCCAGGTCTCGTTGGGGAAGCCGATCATGAAGGAGGCCTCGGTGATGATGCCTGCCTCGCGGCAGAGATCGAGCGCCTGCTTGTTCTGCTCGAAGCTGGTCCCCTTGTTCAGGCTGTTCAGGGTGTCCTTGTCGGCGCTCTCGGCACCGATGTAGATGTGGATGATCCCGGCCTCGCGGTACTTGTGCAGGATGTCCTCGTCGCGGATGATGTCCTCGACGCGGGTCTCGATCAGGAGGTGCACGCCCAGGTTCGCCTCGATCACCAGGTCGAGGAACTTCTCCCAGCGGGCGCGGTGCTTGGTCGGGTAGGCGTCGATCAGGGTGAAGAACTTGACGCCGTAGGTATCGATCAGCATCTTCATCTCTTCGACGACGGGCTCCGGCTTGCGGCAGCGCCAGTCCTCGTTCCAGAACATGCGCTGGCTGCAGAAGGCACACTGCATGTCGCAGCCGCGCGAGGTGAGGATGGAGGCCATGGTGCCGCAGGGTTCCACCTGGTACTGGTAATCCTTCCAGTCCAGAAGGTGCCAGGCCGGCTTCAGCTCGTCCAGGTTCTCGATGTGGGGCTGCTTGGGGTTCACCTTGACCTCGCCCTCCTGCTTGAAGGCGATCCCCTTGGTCTGCTTCATGGCGGCCGTCCCCTCGGGAAGAGCGGTGAGGAGTTGCTGGAGGGTGCGCTCCATCTCCCCGACCAGGATGTAGTCGACGTTGCTCTCGGCCGGTTCGAAGATCTCCCGGTACATGAAGGTCGGGTGCGGCCCGCCCAAAAGGGTCGTGATGGCGGGGTTGATCTCCTTGGCGATGTCGAGGATCTTCAGGGAGTCGGGGATGGTCGCGGTGCTGATGGCACCGGTCACCGGCAGGTAGTCGAGCGTCATCACGAAGTCCGGCTGGTAACGCACGATCTCTTCCCGGATGTCATCGAACGACTTGTTCTTGTTCATGGCATCGTAGATCCGTGCCTCATGCCCCGTCTCCAGGGCCACGCCGGCGAGGTAGGCCATGTGCAGCGGCGGCCAGTTGCCGACGACCTGGACCCCCCAGCAGTGATAGGGTGCCGTGACAAAAAGTATCTTGCTCATTCGTGGTTCTCCCCTGGAAGTGGTGTACCGCACCGTGAGGCAGCTGCCGAAACCGGTGCCGGCGTGAGTCGACGACTCACCTCGCCCCGCTGCAAAACCCGCCTTTTCAATGAAAATGCAAAAGGCTTGGTTCCAATGAGCGGGTGCGGGAGAAAGGATAGCGCAGAAGCTCGAGGTGCGCTTGTAAAGTTTTGGTAAAGAACCTGCGGGGAAAAGGTGGTAGGGCGAGAAGTTAGAGGGGGAGGCTGAACCAGATGCGGGTCTCGTTGCCGTCGCTTTCGGCTCCCACCTGGCCGCCGTGCGCTTCGATGAGTTCCTTGACGATGGAAAGGCCGATGCCGGCCCCCCCGGCGTCGCGGGAGCGGGAGCGGTCGGCGCGGAAGAAACGCTCGAAAAGAACGGGGAGGTCCTGCTCCGCGATGCCGGCGCCGGTGTTGCTGAAGACGGTCCTGATCTCCCCCTCGGCCACCCGGGTGCTGATGGTTACCCGGCCACCTGCCGGCGTGTACTTCCAGGCGTTGTCGGCAAGGTTGCGGATCGCCTGCAGGAGTTTCTCGGGGTCCCCCGTTACCCGGTCGCTGCCGGGGTCGAGATCCCAGTGCACCTCGAGCTCCTTCTCCTGGAAGTTGGGGCGGTAGAGGTCCATGATCTGCCCGAGCAGCTGGTTGAGGGAGATCTCCCGGCAGTCGAGAAAGGAGCGGGCCGCCTCGGCCTTGGCGAGCTGCTGCAGGTCTTCGACCAGGTGCACCAGGCGCAGCACCTCCTGCTCCAGCATCCGGAAGGTCTCCGGCGTGGGCGGGATCACCGCATCGCTCAGGGCCTCGAGGTAGCCGCGCAGGTTGGTGAGCGGCGTGCGCAGTTCGTGCGAGATGTCGGCGACCATGTTCTTTCTGAGCTGTTCGATCCCCTCGAGCTTGTCGGCCATCTCGTTGAACGCCGTGGCGAGTTGTCCCCCCTCGTAGCGCGAGGCCACCGGGACGCGCTCCGAGTAGTTGCCGCCGGCCACCTGGCGGGTGAGCGCCGACATCTGCAGAAGCGGCCGCAAGGTCCAGGTGATCAGGGCGTAGCTCAGCAGTGCCGAGAGGCAGAGGGCGATCACGGTGCCCCAGATCAGGTAGTGGTGGATTCCGTCCAGAAACGCGCGGTGGGCCTCGAGGGGGGAGACCTTGTGGACCGACAACAGCTCGCGGTAGTAGTCGGTGGCCAGCCGGTCGACCTTCAGCCAGACCACCACCACGGTGATGGCGACCAGCGGTATGATGTGGCTGAAGAGCAGCTTCCAGAGCAGGCGCTGGCGCAGCTGCTTCCCTTCGGGAGTCTTCATGGCGTCCTTACTGGTCGTTTTCATCGCGTAACCGGTAGCCGTGACCGCGTACGGTCTGGATGTAGCGCGGGTGCGCCGGGTCATCCTCGATCTTTTGGCGCAGCTTCCCCACATGGACGTCGATGACCCGGTCGATGACCACCTCGCCGCCGGGGTAGCAGTGCTGGAGGAGTTCCTCGCGGGAGAAGGCGCGTCCCGGCGCGGTCAAAAGGGCCTGCAGGATCTTGAACTCGGAAGAGGTGAGGGTGATGGGGCGGCCGTTGCAGGCGACCTTGCGCTTCTCTGCATCGAGCTCGAGGCCGATCCAGCTCAAAACCCGCGCGGGACGCGGTGCGGGGCGCTGGCTGCGGCGCAGGATCGCCTTGACCCGCTCCACCAGCTCACGGGGGCTGAAGGGCTTTACCACGTAGTCGTCGGCACCCATGGCAAGCCCCGACACCCGGTCCCCCTCCTCCTCGCGAGCGGTGAGCATGAGGATCGGCACGTCGGAGTCCTCGCGCAGCTGACGGCAGATCTCCCAGCCGTCCAGGTTGGGGAGCATGACGTCGAGGATCACGAAGACCGGCTCTGCGGCCCGGGCGGCGGCGACCGCCTCGGCGCCGTCGTGCACCTGCACGGTCGCAAACCCCTCCTTCCCCAGGTAGGCCGCCACCAGCGCCGCGGTATTGCGGTCGTCTTCCACGATGAGGACGGTCCCCTGCTGCTCGCTGGGTGAGGTCATGCTGGCTCCGAAAAAGAGAGGTCGAGGTTAAGGTTGAGGTTGAGAAAATACCCGATAGGGGGCGGAGGAATCGCAAGCTTTCCCCCTTGTTGAGCTCTCAGACGTCGTCATTTGTACTTCTTTTGCGGACCTGTCGTCAAGAAGTGAAGAGGGGGCACAAAAAAAGGGGGAGGCAGCGCCTGCCGCCTCCCCGACTCTGACTTCCTGCTGCGGAGGGCCCCTACTTGACGACCTTGTAGGGACGCATCATGTCGTTGTCTTCATGGTCCAGGATGTGGCAGTGCCAGACGTACTGCCCCTGGGTGGGATCGAAGGGGTACAGGTTCACCCCGGCCAGCGACTTGTTCGGTGTGAGCGGCACCCCGGTGGGAGCAAAACGCATCAGGACACGCATCACCTGTCCCGGAATCGACTTCGCGGTGTCCTTGAGACCTGCCTCCTCGGCTGGCGGCGGGGTCGCGTCGTGCAACAGGTAGGGCGCGACGTCAGGGTTACCGCCAACCACGGCTACCTTGTTCCCGTTGACCGTCGTGGTCCGGCCGTTGTTGTTGTAGGGGAGCGGCGGCCCGAAGCCGGGGCACGGGTTGAAGGGGTCGTCCGCCGGGTTGGGATCGACGTTGAAGCAAAGCGGCGAATTGACCACCGGCGAGTAGGCCTTCGGCCAGGCACCGGGGATGCGCGGGGAGACCCCGTCGTCGTAGCCGATGTAGCCTCCCGGGATGCCGGATCCCATGGTCCCGTCCATGTCGAAGGATTCACGGTTCATGATCTCGAACTGCACCAGGTGCGTGTGGATCGGGTGCGCGTCGGCGGTCAGGTTGATGATCTCCCACATCTCGATGGAGCCTACCCTCGGCGCCTCGCTGATGCCGTCGGCGGGAAGGTTCGGCGACATCTGGTTCAGGATCATCCCGTCGAAATTGGTGTTGTTGAGCAGCACCTCGATCGGGCCTCCCGCTCCGCCATGCTCCTTGAGGATGAGCTGACGTACCTTGTCGACCTTGACGCCGCGGGCGATGCCGCCGTTACCGTCAGTCAGCTTGAGGACCGGTGTGGGGCGCTGGCACTGCCCCTGCGCCGGGTCGCAGCTGGTGTCCTTGGCAACGCAGCTTCTGGCTACCACGAACCGCATGATGCTCGCCATCTGGGGCTGGTCCGCCGGCAGGGTGACCGGGTTCCCGTTCAGGTCGAGGCCCGGGTGCGGCACGGGGTAGAGACCGTCCGGGAAGGGGACGGGGGCATCGTTGGAGACGGTGATGGTCTTGCCGGCGAACTTGCTGAAATCGACGATGATGTCGGCGCGTTCCCCCGGCGCGATGAAGACCTGGCTTACGGCAACCGGTGCGTCGAGGTAGGCGGCGTCGGCCACGATCTGGTAGGTCGGAGCACCGAAACTGAGCCGGTAGACCCGGGCGTTGGCGCCGTTTAAGAGGCGGAAACGGTAGCGGCGCGGTTCCACCTTGAGGACCGGCCAGGGGGCGCCGTTCACGATAGAGACGTCTCCGATGAACTCGGGGATCCAGAACGGGTGGACGTCGGGGTTGGTGGGGGGGCCGTTCAGGTTGCTGGTGGCGACGTCGCTGCCGCTGCCGTCCGGGAAGAAGACCTGGCTGTTGGTGTCGAACTGGCGGTCCTGGAAGACCATCTCGATCTCGTAGGCGTCGCCGGGGAGCCGCTTGGGTTCCTTGGCAGAGTCGCGCAACAGGTAGAACCCCGCCAGGCTGCTGTAGACCCCGCCGCGGGTGGCGCCCAGGTTGTGATCGTGGAACCAGAGGGTGCCGGGCTCCTGGCTGTTGTTGTAGAGGTAGACCGCCTTGCCGGGCCCGGGGCGTCCCAGGGTCTTGAACTCCGGCCCCTTGCGGCCGTCGGGGGTGAACCAGGCGGTGGGGCCGCCGTCAAAGCCGGGTGGCACCTCGGCACCGTGCAGGTGCGGTACGGTCGGCGCCGGGCCCACGAACGGCCGGCAGCAGGCGTCGTCGGGGTTCTGCACGCAGTTGACCGGCGGAATCCGGGAATGGCAGGCCATGGCGAGCGGGTCAGCCCAGAGGTTGGTCTGGTCGATGGTGATCAGACCCTGGACCAGGCCGTCCACGAAGCTCGTGCCGCTCTGGTTTGAGTAGTTGAAGGGAGGAAGGTTGTTCACGTACTGGACCATGGTCGGATTCGAGCGGGTCGAGTCCAGGGTGACCGCGGGCCAGCGTGCCGGACCCAGCAGTTTCCCGGTGAGCGAGTCCGTCGTCTCGTAGGCCCAGATCTGGGTTTCCTGGATGTTTACTGCAGGGCAGGGGGCTGGTACCTGGTTGATACTGTCGAAATAGCTCGCGGGATAGGCGGACGCGTCGGTCGGCAGGATCTGCTGCCTGGTTTCCTTCATCTCGATGGTGACCAGGGGATGCTGCCTGGTATTGACCCGGGGCTGGCTCCCCGCTGGGCCGAAGACCGGCAGCGAGACGGCGAATTGGGGGATGCAGGCCCCCGGAACTGCGGTTTGCGGGACCAGGACACTCGCCCGGGCTGTCGTTACCTCGATCAGCAGCATGGCGAGCATGAGTCCCAGCTGAAACGTTCTCGTTCTCATCGTGGTTCTCCTCGTGAGAGGAGCAGCTTCCACGCCCGGGTGCCGCCGCCCGGTGTCCGATGGCGGCGGCTGTGGGCGTTCCGGCTGGTGCGCCCGTAAGGGGTGGGCAGCACGGCGTGTAGAGGTAAACCTAGGTGCCTCTGCTGTGGTGTTGCCTTTTAAACACTCCTTGCTGGAGAGGGAGCCGTCATGGCTTGCTACTCCTGAATCATTGAACTGGATATAAGTGTCTGGGTGTAAAACCTAATCTATGTCGATCGATCCTCACTCACAGGCCCCAACGGGGGTACTGACACAGGTTGGGGTGCTATGTGAAGTGCGAGGTACTGATTTACAGAATTTTACAACTTCGAAAACAACTGGCAATAACGCTGCCTGTAAAAAAAAGGGCCAAGTCAATCGACTTGGCCCTTCTGTCGTTCTGGTCCTTCCGGTACGGCCGGCAGTGCCGGGAAAAGCGGCTCTCTCAAGTCTGCAGTGAGATTCCCGTCACTCCCCGTGAGTCGGCGTTACCGCCGCAGAGTCTGCCCGGTCACTAGACGATGCGCTTCATACCTTTCATGGCGGCGCGCAGTTCCTGACCCACTTCCTCGACGAGATGGCTGCGGATGTCGGCATTCACCGCCACCAGGAGGGTGTTGTCCACGCTGTTGTCGGCAAGGTCGAGCCCTTTGCCGATCACGTCGGTGCCGACCTTGGCCATGAAGTCCTTCAAGAGCGGCACGCAGGCGTGGGCGAACAGGTAGCAGCCGTACTCGGCGGTGTCGGAGATGACCCGGTTCATCTCGTAGAGTTTCTTGCGTGCGATGGTGTTGGCGATGAGCGGGGTCTCGTGCAGCGACTCGTAGTAGGCGCTCTCCGGCTCGATGCCGGATTCCACCATGGTCTCGAAGGCGAGCTCCACGCCGGCCTTCACCATGGCGACCATGATGATCGCCTTGTCGAAGTACTCCTGCTCGGAGATCTCGCCGGCTGCCTCGGTCTGCTCGAAGGCGGTCTTGCCGGTCTCCTCGCGCCAGGTCAGCAGTTTCACGTCGTTGTTCGCCCAGTCCTCCATCATGGTGCGGGAGAATTCGCCGCTCATGATGTCGTCCATGTGTTTCCAGAACAGGGGGCGCATGATCTCTTTGAGCTCTTCCGCCAGCTTGTAGGCGACCAGCTTAGCCGGGTTGGAGAGGCGGTCCATCATGTTGGTGATGCCACCGTGCTTCAGCGCCTCAGTGATGGTCTCCCAGCCGAACTGGATGAGCTTGACGGCGTAGGGGGCGCCGATGCCGTTTTGCACCATCTTGTCGAAGCACAGAAGTGCGCCGGCCTGCAGCATGCCGCACAGGATGGTCTGCTCGCCCATCAGGTCCGATTTCACCTCGGCGATGAAGGAGGATTCCAGCACACCGGCGCGGTCGCCACCCTGGGCGGAGGCGAGAGCCTTGGCGATCTCCAGGCCATCACACTTCGGGTCGTTCTCCCCGTGCACGGCGATCAGGGTCGGTACGCCGAAGCCGCGCTTGTACTCCTCGCGCACCTCGGTACCCGGGCACTTCGGGGCCACCATGATGACGGTGAGGTCCTTGCGGATCTGGGTGCCTTCCTCGACGATGTTGAAGCCGTGGGCGTAGGTGAACACGGCGCCTTCTTTCATGAAGGGGATGACGCTCGCCACCACGGCGCTGTGCTGCTTGTCCGGGGTGAGGTTCATGACGATGTCGGCAGTGGGGAGCATTTCAGCGTAGGTCCCCACCTTGAAGCCGTTGTTCACGACGTTCTGGTAGGACTGGCGTTTCTGGGCAATCGCCTCGTCGCGCAGGGTGTAGGAGATGTCCAGGCCGGAGTCGCGCATGTTGAGCCCCTGGTTGAGCCCCTGGGCGCCACACCCGACGATGACGATCTTCTTGCCCTTCACGTAGTCGCAGCCGTTGGCGAACTCGGAGGCATCCATGAAACGGCAGGTACCCAGCTCCTGCAGCTGGCGGCGCAGCGGCAGCGTGTTGAAATAGTTCTGACCCATTGCTGATCTCCTCTTTATGTAGGTGGTGATGGTTGCTGGTAGTTTCAGTGCAGGCGAATGTATACTAATTTGTTCGTTGCGTAAATTGAATTATTGTGCATATTGTGTTGCGTGATACGCAAGAGTGGGGAGTCTTCTTGAGGGGACTGGCTCCGCCAGGTGCCTGTTCCCCTGCATTTGCGGTGAAGACACCTTCCTGTCCACGTTGTGCCGGCAGCGCATAAGAATTGCCAGTTCCCTACCTAGCTTCAGGAGAGTCACCCATGGACATCCGCGAAATGGAAATCTTTCTCACCGTGGCCGAGCTGCGCCACTTCGGGCGGGCGAGCCAGGCCTGCAACCTGAGCCCCTCGGCGCTCACCCGCACCATCCAGCGCCTGGAAGAGGAGGTGGAACAGCCGTTGTTCCTGCGCGACAACCGCACCGTCACCCTTTCGGCTGCCGGCGAACGCTTCCGGGCCTATGCCCGGCTCGCGCTGCAGGAGTGGCAGACCTTCCGTGCCGCCAGCAAGAGCGAGCAGTCGGTGGCCGGCACGCTCTCCATCTATGCCTCGATCACCGCGGTGTACAGCCTGTTGCCGCAGCTTCTGGAATCCTACCGGGACAGGTTCCCCGAGGTGCAGCTGGAACTAAGGACCGGGGCAGCCGAGCAGGCCGTGGCCCAGGTGCAAAGCGGAGAGATCGATCTCGCGGTGGCGGCACTCCCCGACCGGCAGCGCTCGCGCATCGAGTTTCTCCCCATCGTTACCATCCCGCTGGTCTTCATCGCCCTCAAACGCCAGGTTTTAACCTCGGACTGGCTGTGCGAGGGGCGCCTCAACCTGGCCCGTGCCCCCCTGGTGCTCCCCCAAACGGGGCTCTCCCGGCAGCGCCTGGATATCTGGCTCAAGGAGCAGCGCATCACCCCCAATATCACCTCCGAGGTCTCCGGCAACGAGGCGATCATCGCCATGGTCCGCTTGGGATGCGGTGTGGGGATCGTGCCGGAACTGGTACTCGAGAAGAGCCCGTTTCGCGACGAGGTGGCGGTCCTCTCCCAGGCGCCCCGTCTGGAGCCGTACGTGGTCGGCCTGTGCACCAGCAAGCGCACCCTGCAGCGCCCAAGCGTCCAGGCCTTCTGGCGCCTCGCCGAGGAACGCTCGAAGACGCCGGCGCTTCCGGGGTAGAGCTCACATGGAAAGCTCTCCCGCAGGGGGAGAGGGGGCCCGAATCAGGCATTCCTGTTGAGCCCTCCACGCAGAGATAGGAAGTCCGCTTGTCCAAAATGCCCTTGCCAACCCCGGTATCCTGTGCTATATAAGTTCGCTGTTTAAAATTCGCACGCCATCTCTTCCTAGCCGGTGGTGCCCGCAATGCGGGTTCCGGCAGTCTGGGTGGCGGAGGGAAAACCAAAGGAGAAAGAAATGTCGAACATCACCATGAAAGAACTGCTGGAAGCGGGTGTCCATTTCGGTCACCAGACCAAGAGATGGAACCCGAAAATGAAGCCGTACATCTTCGGCGCACGTAACGGTATCTACATCATCGACCTGCAGAAGACCGTGCGTCTGTTCAAAGGCGCTTACAGCTTCGTGGCCGACTCCGCCCAGGCTGGCGAGACCGTCCTGTTCGTCGGTACCAAGAAGCAAGCTCAGGATTCCGTGGCCGAAGAGGCACAGCGTTGCAACCAGTACTACGTGAACGAGCGTTGGCTGGGCGGCATGCTGACCAACTTCTCCACCGTAAAGCAGAGCATCGATCGCCTCAAGCGTCTGGATGCCATGATCGCCGACGGCACCATCGAGGCTTACACCAAGAAAGAGCAGCTCAAACTCGGCAAAGAGCGCGAGAAGCTTGAGAAGACCCTGGGCGGCATCAAGGGGATGGGCAAACTGCCGGGCGTCCTGTTCGTAGTTGACCCGAAAAACGAAGAGATCGCCGTCAGCGAAGCGAAGAAACTGGGTATCCCGGTTGTCGCCATCGTCGACACCAACTGCGATCCGGACGACATCAACTACGTCATCCCGGGCAACGACGACGCGATCCGCGCCATCCGCCTTTTGACCGGCAAAATGGCCGACGCGGTTCTGGAAGGCGTTCAGGCCCGTCAGGCTCGCCTGCAGACCGGTGCCGAGGAAGAGTTCACCGCCGTGGCCGAAGAGGTCGTGGAAGAGACCGCCGGCGAGGCCTAAGGACTCGTCCCTGTCGGAACCCTTTGAACAGCTAAATAACTAACTTCGAGCTCCCCCGTCTCCGGGCGGAGGGAGTTTCGGACGGAGGATACTGATGAGCATCACCGCTGCAATGGTAAACGAACTGAGGAAAGTAACCGGCGCCGGCCTCATGGACTGCAAAAAGGCCCTCACCGAGACCGCTGGCGACCACGAGAAGGCGATCGACTACCTGCGCAAGAAAGGGCTCGCCGCCGCTTCCAAGAAGGCCGGCCGTGCTGCTACCGAAGGTCTGGTCGGCTCCTACATCCACGCCGGCGGCAAGATCGGCGTCCTGGTGGAAGTGAACTGCGAAACCGACTTCGTGGCCAAGAACGAAAACTTCCAGGCCTTCGTGAAGGACATCGGCATGCACATCGCTGCTGCCGCGCCGCAGTTCGTACGTCGTGAAGAAGTTCCGGCCGAGCTCCTCGAGCGCGAGAAGGACATCTACCGCGCCAAGGCGAAAGAGAGCGGCAAGCCCGACGCCATCGTCGAGAAGATCATCGAGGGGCAGATCAACAAGTTCTACGCAGACATCTGCCTCATGGAGCAGAACTATGTGAAGGACCCGGACAAGACTGTCCAGACCCTGCTCAACGAGACCATCTCCAACATCGGCGAGAACATGAGCATCCGGCGTTTCGCACGCTTCGTGCTCGGCGAGGGCTTGGCCAAGAAGGAAAGCGACTTCGCGGCAGAGGTCGCCGCGGCGGCCGGCGTGTAACGCAACCCACAGAGCCGGCCATGAAAATGGGCGGCTCTTTTTTTTGCCCCCCCACATCAGGTTCTACGTTCTACGTTCTAGGTTCTACGTTAAAACAGTCGTCCGCGCGGTTGTAACGTAGAACGTAGGACATAGAGCCGTCTCACAACAGCAGCATTCTCAGGTGAACACGATGGCAGAACCCTATTACAAAAGAGTGCTCCTGAAACTCTCCGGCGAGGCGCTGGGGGGCGATCAGGGCTACGGCATCGACCCGAAAACCATCACGACCATCGCCCGCGAGGTGAAACGCGTCGTGGAACTCGGCGTACAGCTCTCGCTGGTGATCGGCGGCGGCAACATCTTCCGCGGCCTGGCTGCCTCCTCGAAGGGGATGGACCGTGCCAGCGCCGATTACATGGGGATGCTCGCCACCATGATCAACTCGCTCGCCATGCAGGACGCCCTCGAGAAGGTCGGCGTGGATACCCGGGTGCAGTCGGCCCTGGGGATGGCCGAGGTGGCCGAACCCTACATCCGCCGCCGCGCCATCCGTCACCTGGAAAAGGGCAGGGTGGTCATCTTCGGTGCCGGCACCGGCAACCCCTACTTCACCACCGACACCGCCGCGAGCCTCAGGGCCATGGAGATCGGTGCCGACGTGATCCTCAAGGGGACCAAGGTGGACGGTGTCTACTCCGCCGACCCGGCCAAGGATGCCAGCGCCACCAAGTACCAGACCCTCGACTATATCGACGTCCTGAAAAAGGGGCTTCAGGTCATGGACGCCACTGCCATCTCGCTCTGCATGGACAACAGTCTTCCGATCATCGTCTTCGATGTGACGACCGACGGCAACGTCTGCCGCGTCGTCTGCGGCGAGTCGATCGGTACCCTCGTAAAAGGAGCATAAGCATGATCAAGGACGTTATCGCCGACATGAATGTCCACATGGACAAGACCATCGACGCTCTCAGGAAGGAATACCAGCGGGTACGTACCGGCCGCGCCAACTCAAGCCTGTTGGACGACGTGCGCGTCGACTTCTACGGCACCCCGTCGCCGGTAAGCCAGGTGGCCACCCTCTCGGTCCCGGAGCCGCGCACCATCACCATCCAGCCCTGGGAACCCAAGATGATCCAGGTCATCGAGAAGGCCATCCTCAACTCGAACCTCGGGCTCACCCCGGCCAACGACGGCAAGGTGATCCGTCTGTCCCTGCCGCCCCTCACCGAGGAGCGCCGCAAGGACATCGTGAAGCAGATGAAGCGCGACGCCGAGGAGGCCAAGGTGGCCCTCAGGAACATCCGCCGCGACGCCATCGACAAGCTGAAGAAGCTCGAGAAGGACAAGGCGATTTCCGAGGACGAGCTGAAGCGCGCCGAGAAAGACGTGCAGGATTCCACCAACGCCCACGTGGCCAAGGTGGACGAGGTACAGCAGCACAAGGAAAAAGAGGTCATGGAGATCTAACCGCAGAACGGGCGGGGTGCCCCCTGGTTCCCCCGCCCGTTTAACCGGTTGCCGCAGCACCACTTTTTGCGTAAACCCCCAGCGTTGGGGATTTTTTGTTTCTAGGGTGGGTATGGATACGTTAAAGCCGGAGAACCTCCCGGTGCACCTGGCCGTCATCATGGACGGCAACGGGCGCTGGGCCAAAAGCCGCATGCTGCGCCGGATCGTCGGACACCAGAAGGGGGTGGAAACGGTCCGGGTGATCGTCGAGGAATGCTCCCGGCTGGGTATCCGCTACCTTACCCTGTTCGCGTTCTCGGCGGAGAACTGGCTGCGTCCCAAGGCGGAGGTGAAGGCGCTCATGGCGCTTTTGAAGCAGTACATCCGCGCCGAGATCGCCCGCATGATGCAGAACAACATCCGCTTCAACGTGATCGGCAACCGCGCCGACCTACCCGAGGACATCAACCGCGAGATCGAGGCTGCCATCGAGAAGACCTCCCGGAACACCGGGATGCTGCTCACCCTGGCGCTCTCCTACGGCGGACGCCAGGAGATCGTCTCCGCCGCCCGGCGCCTGGCTCTCGACGCGGCGGCCGGCCACCTGGACCCCGAAGCAATCGACGAACAGATCTTCTCCGGGCGGCTCTTCACCGCCGGGATCCCGGATCCCGACCTCTTGATCAGAAGCAGCGGCGAGATGCGCATCAGCAACTTCCTGCTCTGGCAACTGGCCTATGCCGAACTCTACTTCACCGAGGTGAACTGGCCCGACTTCGATCGCGACGAACTGGCCCGTGCCTTCCGTGCCTACCAGGCCCGCGAGCGCCGTTTCGGCAAGACCAGCGATCAGCTGCGCAAGGAAGACGTCGACTAAACCCGTTTGCGTCGGGATCCCCCGCACGTCAAGGAGTGCGCTATCCAACGACTAATCACCGCCGCCATACTGCTGCCGCTGGTCATCCTGTTCACCCTGAAGGCCACGGCGTTCCAGTTTTCCCTGTTGATCTTTCTGATTGCGCTCGCCGGCCTGGACGAGTTCTACCGGATGACGCTTCCGACCCGCAGGGGGGAGGGGCGCGTCGCCGCCCTGGCGGGAGCCTGCTCGGTCTTCACGGTCTTCTCCGGCAGCCCCATCGTTCCACTCATGACCTTCACCGCCCTTGTCCTGGGGTTTGCGCTCATCGCCCTGTTCAGGCTGAAGGAGATCCCGCAGGCCGCGGCCGACAGTGCCCTGGTTCTCATGGGGTTCCTCTACGTGCCGCTTTTGCTTTCCCACCTCATCCTGATCCGCATGCTGCCGCACGGCATCCCCTGGCTCTTCCTGATCATGGTGATCGTGATGACCGGCGATTCCGCCGCGTACTACGTGGGGAGCTCTTTCGGCAAGACCAAGCTCTACCCGGCGGTCAGCCCCAAAAAAAGTGTGGAAGGATCCCTGGGCGGGTTGGCCGGGAGCGTCGCCGGTGCCTTCGTGGCCAAGGCGATCTTCTTCCCGGAGCTTACCCCTGTCGACTGCGTGGCGACGGCCCTGGTACTGGGAGTGCTGGGACAGTTGGGCGATCTCTTCGAGTCGCTCATCAAGAGAAGCTGTGGCGTGAAGGATTCCGGCGTCATCTTCCCGGGGCACGGCGGTATACTGGACCGGTTGGACAGCATCCTCTTCGCCGGCCCGGCCGCGTTTTACTACGCCTATTTCCTGCTGCGCTAGGCGAAGCTGCCGTCGCTTAAGCCCCCCCACCCCCGCCAAGGGGGCGGGAGAGCCGTAGAAGTTGTAACACACACCTGCGATTGACCGGACTCTGCTTCAGGCGGGGGCACCGGTTTGAACGTCCAAGAGGGTACTATGAAAAAACTCACCATTCTCGGCTCCACCGGCTCCATCGGCGTCAGCACGCTCGACGTCGTCTCGGCGCAGCCCGACATGTTCAAGGTGGTCGCGCTGACCGCCGGCTCCAACATGGAACTCCTCAAGGAGCAGATCGAGAAGTACTCCCCCGAGGTCGTCTCGGTGCTCAACGAGCACAAGGCGCGCACCCTCAAGAAGATGCTCACCGGCAAGAAGCCGGAGATCCTGCACGGCGTCGCTGGCATGATCGCCGCTGCAACCGCCGCCGAAACCACTATGGTGGTGGCCGCCATCGTGGGCGCCGCCGGCCTGGTGCCGACCGCGGCAGCCATCATGGCAGGCAAGGATGTGGCGCTCGCCAACAAGGAAACCCTGGTAACTGCCGGCCACCTGGTCATGAACATGGTGCGCGAGAAGGGTGTCAAGCTCTACCCGGTGGACAGCGAGCACTGTGCCGTGTTCCAGTCCATGGTGGGACACCGCGACCAGGACATCTCCCGCGTGATCCTGACCGCCTCGGGCGGGCCGTTTCTGAACTGGTCCCGCGACCGCCTGGCCAACGCCACGGTGACCGACGCTCTCAACCACCCGAACTGGAGCATGGGACGCAAGATCACCGTCGACTCTGCCACCATGATGAACAAGGGGCTCGAGGTCATCGAGGCCCGCTGGCTCTTCGACATCCCGGTCTCCCGGATCGACGTCAACGTGCATCCGCAGAGCATCATCCACTCGATGGTGGAGTACGTGGACGGCAGCGTGATGGCGCAGCTCGGAGTTCCCGATATGAAGGGGCCCATCGCCTACGCGCTCACCTACCCGGCGCGCATCCCGTCCGGCGTGAAGCCGCTCGACCTCACCACGCTTTCCGGGCTTACCTTCTTCAACCCCGACCTGGACCGCTTCCCGGCACTGAGGCTCGCCTACCAGGCGTCCGAGTCCGGCGAGAGCATGCCGGCCGTCATGAACGCGGCCAACGAGATCGCCGTCGACGCCTTCCTGGGGGGACGCATCGGTTTCATGGCCATCGCCGAGTCGATCGAGAAGGTCATGAACCTGCACACCCCGCACGCGCTCAACTCCATCGAGGAGGTCCTCGAGGCCGACCTCTGGGGACGCCGCACCGCGCGCGAAGTTCTGGGCGTGCCGCAGCCGTAGCTAAAAGGATTGAATTGGTCCTGGAGATAGTGCACAGTAAGCAGGTAACGAGAGCCAACTTTATATCGCTTTTCCCACACCGGCGCATCCTAGGCATCGCGTCATCTGAGAGGGAAACCTTATGAGTATCATCTTTGCGATCATCGCCCTTGGGGTGCTGATATTCATTCACGAACTGGGGCACTTTCTGCTCGCCAAGAGCTGCGGCGTGGGAGTGGAGAAATTTTCCCTTGGTTTCGGCCCCAAGATCATCGGCAAGAAGGTGGGCGAGACCGAGTACCTGCTCTCCGCACTTCCGCTGGGGGGCTACGTAAAAATGGTGGGGGAGGGGGAGGACGCCGAGGTCTCCGAGGAGCAACTCAAGCAGTCCTTCGCCGAGAAGTCGCCCCTGCAGAGAATCGCCATCGTTGCGGCGGGGCCGGTGTTCAACCTCCTCTTCGCGCTTTTGATCTTCATCGTCATCTACCTGATGGGAGTCCCTGCGGTCACCACCAAGGTCGGTGAAGTGATGCCGGGAAAACCGGCGGCCAAAGCAGGTCTCCTGGCGGGTGACCTGATCACCGCGGTAAACGGCAAAGCCGTCAACCGCTGGGACGAGTTCGCCAAGATCATCGCCGAAGGGAAGCTTGCACCGCTGGAACTCCAGGTGAAGCGCGGCCAGGAGGCCAAGACGTTCACCATGGTGCCGGAGAGCCGTACCGCGAAGAACCTCTTGGGCGAGACGGTGACCCAGCCCATCGTCGGCGTGGTTTCGGCCGGTGACACGGTCATCGATCACTTCCCGCCGCTCGAGGCGATCCAGAAGGGGACTGCCCAGTGCTGGAACGTGATCAAGCTCACCGTGCTCTCGCTGGTGAGGCTGGTGGAGCGTGCCATTCCGCTCGACACCATCGGCGGGCCGATCATGATCGTGAAGATGGCAGGCCAGCAGGCGGCCGCGGGGGGGATCAACTTCCTCGCCTTCGTGGCACTTTTGTCCATCAACCTCGGTGTCTTGAACCTCTTGCCGGTGCCGGTTCTGGACGGCGGTCACCTGGCATTTTTCATCATCGAGCTCATCATCGGCCGCCCGGTCAGCAAAAAGGCCCGCGAAGTGGCGCAGCAGGTGGGTCTCGTGCTCCTGATCAGCCTGATGACCCTCGCCTTCTACAACGACATCGCCCGCATGATCATGAGCAAGGCGTAAAGTGTACGGACTCTGACTCCCTGAGATTGCCGTCTGCTCCTTAACCGGGACGTGGAACCCCTCTCCCGGAGGGCGAGGGGGAGTTGGAATCAGTCGGAAAAGCTGAACCGAGTCACCAATCTCGAGCAAAGGTTCCCCTTGAAGATCCTCACCATAGATACCTCCAGCAACTGTTCCTCGGTAGCCTTAAGTAACGGTGCGACCTTGCTCGGCGAGAGCATCCTTGGCGAGGACCGCAGCAGTTCCGGGCGCCTGCCGGACGCAATCGACAAACTCCTGGCCGCCGCCGGGCTTACCCCCGATGACCTGGATGCCTTTGCCACCTCGCTCGGTCCCGGTTCCTTTACCGGAGTCCGGGTCGGCATCGCCATGGTCAAGGGACTTGCGCTCGCTACTGGCAAACCGACGCTCGGCTTCTCGTCGCTTGCCATGCTCGCCATGAACCTGCCGCACTGCGCCTGCCAGGTGGCACCCCTGTTCGATGCGAGGAAACAGGAGGTCTACGCGGGTCTCTACCGGGTGACCGACCTCGCCCAGCCGCTGAGGGACGATGCAGTCCTGCCCCCCAAGGATTTTCTCGCCAGCATCGAAGCCCCCACCGTTTTCCTGGGGGAGGGCGCCCTGCGCTACCGTGAACTGATCGAGGCTACCCTCGGCGAGCTTGCCATCTTCCCCGCCTGGCACTGCCACCTGCCGCGCGCCGCTGCCGGGGCCACCCTGGCCCTCAATGATGCACTGGCTGAAAACTTCATACCGCTTCCCCTGCTGAACCCCCGCTACCTGCGCGCCTCCGAAGCCGAAATCGCCAAGCGCCGCAGGGAAGCAGCCTAAAGCTCTCAACGAGAAAAGGGGACAGGAACCTGACGGAGCCAGTCCCCTCCTGCCTAAAAACACCCAAATTTATCTTTTTACTCCCTTATTGTGTTAACGGCGTTTTATCGCCTGTTGACACCTCACACTTAATGTATTATGTTGTCCCTTCATACTAATTTAACCACGCTGAAATACAGCGTTTTTTCAACCAGACCAACTGCCGGTTTATCCACTTCAAACAGAAGGTGAGCCGGCCTTACGAGGGGTTTTATGCGCAGCGATACTATCACCCAAGGACTTGAGCGCACTCCGCACCGCGCGCTTCTCAAAGGAACCGGCCTGCCCCAGAGCGAGATGGGCAAGCCGTTCATCGGCATCGCCACCAGCTTCACCGACCTCATCCCCGGCCATGTCGGCATGCGCGACCTGGAGCGGTTCATCGAGAAAGGGGTGCACACCGGTGGCGGTTACTCCTTCTTCTTCGGAATCCCCGGGGTCTGCGACGGCATCTCCATGGGGCACAAGGGGATGCACTACTCGCTGCCGACCCGCGAACTCATCGCGGACATGGTGGAATCGGTTGCCGAGGCGCACCGGTTGGACGGCCTGGTACTCTTGACCAACTGCGACAAGATCACCCCGGGCATGCTGATGGCGGCGGCACGCCTCGACATCCCCTGCATCGTGGTCACCGCTGGTCCGATGATGAGCGGCCGCGGGGACGCCGGGCGCAAGTACTCCTTCGTCACCGACACCTTCGAGGCGATGGCCCGCTACAAGGCCGGCGTCATCGACGACAAGGAGTTGGCCCGCTGCGAAGAAAACGCCTGCCCGGGCATGGGTTCCTGCCAGGGGCTCTTCACTGCCAACACCATGGCCATCCTCACCGAGACCATGGGGATGAGCCTGCCGCGCTGCGGCACCGCGCTGGCAGTCTCGGCCTTAAAGCGCCGCATCGCCTTCGCCTCCGGTGAGCGCATCGTCGACATGGTGCACCAGAACATCACCCCGCGCTCCATCCTGACCCGCGAGGCCTTCGAGAACGCCATCCGCGTCGACCTCGCCCTGGGTGGCTCGTCCAATACCGTGCTGCACCTTCTGGCCATCGCCCGCGAGGCCGAGGTGGAGCTGCCGCTGGAAACCTTCGACATCCTCTCCAAGCAGACCCCGCAGATCGCCTCGATGAACCCGGCGGGCGAGCACTTCATGGAGGATCTCGACGCTGCCGGCGGTGTCGCCGGTGTCATGAAACAGCTGGGGGACAAGATCCACGACTGCCCGACCGTCTTCGGTCTCACTACGCATCAGCTCGCCGCCTCGCTGGCCGGGGTGGATGACGAGGTGATCCGCCCGCTCGACAAACCGGTGAAGAAGGAGGGTGGCATCGCCGTCCTTTTCGGCAACATCGCCCCCAAGGGTGCCGTGGTCAAGCAGTCCGGCGTCTCCGATGCCATGATGAAATTTACCGGTACCGCCCGCTGCTTCGACTCGGAAGAGAAGGCCATGGCAGCAATGATGGGTGGCGTGGTGAAGAGCGGCGACGTGGTGGTGATCCGCTACGAAGGTCCCAAGGGGGGGCCGGGGATGCGCGAGATGCTCGCCCCCACGGCGGCACTCATGGGGCTTGGCCTCGGTGACTCGGTGGCGCTCATCACCGACGGCCGTTTCTCCGGCGGTACCCGTGGCCCCTGCATCGGGCACATCTCTCCGGAAGCCGCGGTGGGTGGTCCGATCGCACTGGTCGAGGACGGCGACGCGATCGTGCTGGATATCCCGGCGCGCTCCCTGAAACTCATGGTGAGCGACGAGGTGCTGGCTGAACGGCGCAGCCGCTGGGTAGCTCCGGAACCCAAAATCAAGAAGGGGTGGCTCGCCCGTTACGCCAAGGTCGTCACCTCGGCCCACACCGGCGCGATCACCACGGCGGAGTAGCAGCAAAGGCAGCAGTAGAGGTTAAACCGAAGGTCGGAACACTTGGCACTCCTCCCTTACCGAGGGGGGAGCATGATGCCCCTTTACCAAGGGGTGACAACGTGCCCCTTTACAGAAGGGGACATTCACGGTTTTTCTTGAGGAGGGTTTATGAAGTTGAACGGCGCACGAATTTTGCTGGAATGTTTGAAACGGGAGGGTGTTGACACCATCTTCGGGTATCCCGGAGGTACCGTCATCAACCTGTATGACGAGCTCTTCTCCTTCAAGGAGATCAAACATATTCTGCCCCGCCACGAGCAGGCCGGCGTCCATGCCGCCGACGGCTACGCGCGAGCCACCGGCAAGGTCGGCGTCGCCATCGCCACCTCGGGACCGGGGGCTACCAATACCATCACGGCCATCGCCACGGCCTACATGGACTCGATCCCGATGGTGATCATCACCGGGCAGGTCCCGACCGCGCTGATCGGCAACGACGCCTTCCAGGAAGCCGACATCATCGGCATCACCCGCCCCTGCACCAAGCACAACTTCCTGGTGAAGGACGTCAAGGACCTGGCGCTCATCATGAAGAAGGCCTTCTACATCGCCCGTACCGGCCGTCCCGGCCCGGTGCTGGTCGATCTCCCCAAGGACGTGCAGATCGCCCAGACCGAGTTCGCGTATCCGGAGAGCGTGGAGATCCGCGGCTACAAGCCGACCGTCGAGGGGCACCCCAAGCAGATCGAGAAGGCGGTCGACGTGATGCTGCAGACCAAGAAGGCGGTCATCTACGTAGGTGGCGGCGTGATCCTCGGTAATGCGGCGGATGAGCTGACCAAGCTCGCGCACCAGCTCGGCATCCCGGTCACCATGACCCTGAACGGCCTGGGCTCCTTCCCCGAGGACGACGACCTGTCGCTGGGGATGCTCGGCATGCACGGTCACTACTGCGCCAACATGGCGGTCTCCAACTGCGATCTCCTGATTGCGGTGGCGGCCCGCTTCGACGACCGGGTCACCGGCAAGATCGCGGCCTTCGCACCGCATGCGAAGATCATCCACATCGACGTCGATCCGACCTCGATCAAGAAGAACGTGCGCGTCGACCTCCCCATCGTCGGGGACGTGCGCGAGGTGCTGATCCGCATGCTCAAGACCGTGGACAAGCACAAGGCAGAGGTCGAGACCCTGAAACAGAACCTCGCCCCCTGGATCGAGCAGATCAACGAGTGGAAGTCGAAACATCCGGTCACCTACAAGCAGACCGGCTCGACGATCAAGCCGCAGTACGTCATCCAGCGCCTGCGTGCGCTCTCCGCCCCCGACGCCATCCTGGCCACCGACGTGGGCCAGCACCAGATGTGGGTCGCACAGTTCTTCCAGTTCACCCGTCCCCGGACCCTGCTCTCCTCCGGCGGCCTCGGCACCATGGGCTTCGGCCTTCCCGCGGCCATGGGGGCCCAGGCGGCCTTCCCCGAGCGCCAGGTGCTGGCGGTCTGTGGCGACGGCGGCTTCCAGATGAACATGCAGGAGCTGGCCACCCTGGTCCAGAACCGGCTCAACGTGAAGATTGTCATCCTCAACAACAATTTCCTGGGGATGGTGCGCCAGTGGCAGGAGCTCTTCTTCGACAAGCGCTACTCGTCGACCTGCATGGAGCTCCCCATCGACTTCATCAAGCTCGCCGAGGCGTTCGGTGCGGTAGGTCTGCAGGCCAGCAAGGTCGACGAGGTAGATGCTGTCATCAAGAAGGCCTTCGAAATCGAGGGACCGGTACTCATGGAGTTCAAGGTGGCCCGGGAAGAGAAGGTGCTCCCGATGGTTCCGGCAGGGGCGTCGCTCACCGAGATGGTACTTACCTAAGCAATTGACAATGGACCGTTGACGATTGACGATGAAAACCTTGTCTCTTAGTCGATTGACCGTTTCTTGCCTTGGGCCATCCACTGCCGCAACTCGCATGCGGTACTGATAAAATTTGAGTCTCTTTGTCAATTGTCTATCGTTAATTGTCCATTGAGATCATCGAACCTCGTTGTCAATTGTCCATTGTCAATTGTCAATTGAATTTGGAGGGTTTATGAGACATACCATTGCAGTCCTCGTGGAAAACGAATTCGGCGTGCTGTCCCGCGTGGTGGGCCTTTTTTCCGGGCGCGGCTTCAATATCGACTCGCTTACGGTTGCTCCCACCAACGATGAATCACTCTCGCGCATCACGCTGGTGACCCGCGGGGATGAGCAGATTATCGAGCAGATCACCAAGCAGCTCAACAAGCTGATCGACGTCATCAAGGTCATCGACTTCGAACCGGAAAACGCCATCGAACGCGAAATGGTTCTGGTCAAGGTCTCCGCCGAGGACGAAAGCCGCGCCGAGGTACTGCGCATCGCCGACATCTTCCGGGCCAAGGTCATCGACGTTACGCCGAAGTCCTACACCCTGGAGGCGACCGGGGCGCCGGCGAAGGTCGCGGCCATGGTGGAACTCCTGCGCCCGCTCGGACTTAAGGAGTTGGTGAGCACCGGTCCGGTGGTGATCGGGCGCGGCGCCCGGGGCTGGAAGGGATAACGAAGCAAAACAAATCAAAGATTGCATGAGAGGCCGTTTTCGGGCTATACTCCGCGTTTGAAGTGCGGGGGGCCCGGCAACGGCCTTTTTGTTTACGCCGCAAGACCCGCACCTGGCAGCCCTGCCGCCTTCCATTCCCGTGCAGTACCCTGTTAGCAGTCGCGCCCTTTGCCGCACGACTGCCCGAGCTTCACGCTCTCATCACCGTTTATGAGGTAACTAGATGCGCAATACCAATACCCCGATCGCTGCCGAGGGGTACCCGTTCATTTTCGGAGCCCTGGCGCTCACCGTCCTTTTCGCACTGCTCGGGGTTAAGCTGCACGCCGGTTTCTTCGCAGCCGCTGGTTTTTTCTGCCTCCTTTCCGCCTTCATCGTGTTCTTCTTCAGAAACCCGGAGCGTGCTACCCCGAATCTGGAGCAGGGGGTCATCGCACCGGCGGACGGGGTCGTGATCTTCTCCGGTAAGGTCGTCGAGCCGCACACCCAGACCGAAATGGAGAAGGTGAGCATCTTCATGTCCGTGTTCAACGTCCACGTGAACCGCGCGCCGGTAACCGGGCGGGTGCTGGACAGCTTTTATACCAAGGGTAAATTCTACGATGTGCGCGACGAGCGGGCCACGTTCGAGAACGAGCAGCAGGGGCTGGTGCTTGAGACGAGCCCCGGCCAGAAACTGGTGGTCGTCCAGGTGGCAGGTCTCATCGCGCGCCGCATCGTCTGCTATGCCAAGGTCGGCGACCTGCTGACCCGGGGGCGCCGTTACGGTCTCATTCGTTTCGGTTCCCGACTCGATGTCTACCTGCCGCTCGGCACCAAGGTCAAGGTTGCCATGGGCGAGAAAACGGTTGCCGGAGAGACCGTCCTGGGGCTACTGCCGTGAGCGAAGACAAAGTGAAAATCGAACGGGAGGGGATGCGCAAGGGGATCTACATCCTTCCCAACCTGTTTACCGCGGGAAGCCTGTTCGCGGGCTTTTACTGCATGGTCTCTACGGTGAACGGCGACTACCGGACCGCTGCCCTCTGGATCCTGGCCTCCTCGATCTTCGATGGCCTGGACGGCAAGGTGGCGCGGCTTACCGGCACCGCCAGCAAGTTTGGCGTCGAGTTCGACTCGTTGGCCGACGTGGTCTCCTTCGGTGCCGCTCCGGGACTGCTCATGTACTGCTGGGCGCTGAAACCGTTCGGGCGGCTAGGGTGGCTGGCCGGTTTCCTGCTCCTGGTCTGCGCGGCACTCAGGCTCGCGCGCTTCAACGTCCAGGTCGAGACCGTGGAGAGCCGGCGCTTCGTGGGACTCCCCACCCCTGCCTCGGCCAGCATGGTCTCGGCGACCGTGCTCCTCTTTTACCATATGGGGTGGCCGAGCTCCTATAACCGGGTCGCCATCCTGGTGTTGATCTACTTCCTGGCACTGCTCATGGTTTCCAACGTGCGCTACAACTCGTTCAAGGACCCGAGCCTCATCAAGCGGCAGCCCTTTGCCTTCCTGGTCCTCGCGGTGCTCTTGCTGATCGTCATCGCCGCCGAGCCGGTGATCATGCTGTTCACCATCTTCATCTGCTACATCGCCTCCGGCCCGATCGGGTTCCTGATGACCTGGCCGCGCCGCCGCAGGCTGGAGAAGGCGCTGCACAAGGGGCACGAGGACCTGCGCAAACAGCCGTAACCTCTGCAATCCTCCTACCCGTTGATACTACGTCCCCTCTCCCCTTGCGGGAGAGGGACAGGTGAGGGGGAAGAGCCACCGATGCGCAGATGGCAGCTTCACCCACCCCCTGCCCCCTTCCCGTCAAGAGAGGGGGAGTAAAAGACGGGGGTTCTTGTTCGCTGCACCAAAGTTTTGCTGCATCAAAATAAAACAGCCGCACCGAAAAACCCCTTGACACCCGTCGGGGGTTTTTCTTATGATTCCCCGAAATTGAAAGGCAGTGACGAGGAGTAGTAGCCTTCTCCTTCCTCTACAGAGAGCCGGTGGGTGGTGCAAACCGGTGGGGAAGCAAGGTGAACTCGCCTTTGAGCCGCCGCAGCGAGAACTGTTCCACCGGTGTCCTTGGGCATGCGGGAGGGCTGGAGGTAGCTGCGGACGTCAGCCCGCGTAAAGGGCACAACGAGGTCCGTCGTCGGGCGGATGAATAAGGGTGGTACCGCGGAAGCTTCCAAAGCCTTCGCCCCTTGCTGGGGCGGAGGCTTTTTTTATGTGCGCGGGGCAGCTGCTAATTGTGCAGTAAACTGGCTCCATCACTGGTATTTTCCCGGATCTCTGTAATAATTAATTTCCCAGATGCCGCACTCACATGAACATCTGGATGGTCAACCATCAACAGGGGGTAGAGACGTGACAACAACGGAACCGAGAACGATCAAGATCTTCGACACCACACTCAGAGACGGGGAGCAGTCCCCCGGTGCCAGCATGAACATCGAGGAGAAACTTCGCCTCGCCCGTCAGCTGCAGAAGCTCAATGTGGACGTCATCGAAGCCGGTTTTCCGATCGCCTCCGAGGGTGATTTCGAGGCGGTCAAAAAGATCGCGCAGACCATCAAGGGGCCGGAAATTGCCGGCCTGTGCCGTGCGGGATTCAAGGACATCGACCGGGGTTGGGAGGCGCTGCAGTACGCCGAGGAGCGTGGACGCATCCACACCTTCATCGCCACCTCCGATATCCACATGAAGTACAAGCTGAAGATGACCCCGGCCCAGGTGCTCGAGGCCGCGGTCAAAGGGGTGAAGAGGGCCTGCGGCTACACCCCGAACGTGGAGTTCTCCTGTGAGGACGCCGTGCGCACCGAACTGAAGTTCCTGGCGGAGGTGGTGGGCGCGGTCATCGATGCCGGCGCCAAGGTGGTGAACATCCCCGACACCGTGGGCTACACCATTCCCTTCGAGTATTTCAACATCATCAAGTACCTGAAGGACAACGTCCCCAACATCGACAAGGCGATCCTCTCGGTGCACTGCCACAATGACCTGGGCCTCTCGGTCGCCAACTCGATCGCCGCCGTGCAGGCGGGCGCCGGCCAGGTGGAGTGCACCATCAACGGCATCGGCGAGCGCGCCGGCAACTGCTCGCTCGAGGAGTTCGTCATGGCCATCAGGACCCGTGGCGATATCCTCCCCTTCAAGACAAACGTGATCACCGAGCAACTCACCCCGGCAAGCCGTCTTTTGACCAGCGTGACCGGCATCGTGGTGCAGCCCAACAAGGCCATCGTCGGCGCCAACGCCTTCGCCCACGAGGCGGGGATCCACCAGCACGGCATGCTGATGGACAAGTCGACCTACGAGATCATGACTCCCGAGTCGGTAGGCCTCAAGGCGAGCGCGCTCGTTCTCGGCAAGCACTCTGGCCGTCACGCCTTCAAGAAGCGTCTCGAGGAGTTGGGGCACGACTTGGACGACGACAACCTGAACAAGGCGTTCGAGCGTTTCAAGGCGCTCGCCGACCTGAAAAAAGAGGTCTTCGACGAGGATCTGGACGCCATCGTTGCCGACGAGGTGATGCGCGTCAACGAGAAGTTCAAGCTCTCCCATATTACCGTTACCTGCGGTTCTTTCGCGGTTGCAACGGCGACGGTGCAGATGGAGATCGACGGCGAGCAGGTGCGCACTGCGGAGCTGGGGGATGGCCCGGTCGACGCGACCCTGAAGGCGATCAAGAAGCTCTCCAAGAGCGATGCCCGGCTGGTACAGTACAACGTCGGCTCGGTGACCGGTGGTACCGATGCCTTGGGCGAGGTTACCGTGCGTATAGGGCAGGGTGAGCGGGTGGTGATCGGCCGCGGTTCCTCCACCGATATCATCGAGGCCTCCGCAAAGGCTTATATCGATGCCCTGAACCGTCTGTTCTTCGCCTCCGAGCGCGACATCGAGCCGCTCTAGCCGAGATATCCGGTAGCTGATAAAAGGGGAGCCCGTCCGGCTCCCCTTTTACATTTTTTTACTTTTATTGCACCTCTCCCTGTGCGATGCTACGCCATACTGTCTCTGCCATCTGTGTCTCACTCTCGGCACATTCATTGCTCATATCCAGTTGCCTAAAGCTGCCCGTCTTGCTGTGACAGGATGCCTGTCATGCAGATTCGGGCTGATAGCTTCCCGTCGCAGTAGCAGAAGTATCGCTCGGGAGTCGGCCATGCCCTCTGTCTTTCGGATATTTTTGACCATAACCTTGGTGGCCGTCATTTGTTTGACGGCGAACGCAGCCGCACGACGGCCCGGGCAGTGGAAATTCCTTCACTTTGACGGCAAAGATTTCGTCCCCGGCAGGTCAGGAGATCAATCTCCCAGCGTCGCACTCAAAACTGGGATGCGCCCGGTCGTCCAAACCAAGGGAGATCCGGTGGAAGTCCCTTTGCCCAATGGCATGGGGGCGATCGTAGGGGTCTGCTTCACCGAGGTATTGGGAGGGAAGTTGAAGACCGGGCGGCCAAGGTCGCTTTTGTATCCGCAGTTACCCGTCGAGATTCGCTCGGGCAGTCGACTCGTCTTGAGTACGCAGACCGATGAACAGGGTTTTTTCCAGGCGGTGCTGCCGGCAGGAACCTACCAGGTGGCCGGCAGTCGGGGAGATGTCGAGGTGAACGTCGCAGAGGGCGTCACCACCATGATTTCATTACGCGTTGGCAAAAGGATGGTGGATTAGTGAGAGTGAAAACGATAACCGGGCAGATTTTCACACTGTTGGTGCTGCTCCTGCCGGCGTTTGCAGCTGCGGGGACTCTTGACGATTACTATTTGGCGCGGTTGGCTCCAGGGTACGCTGGTGCCGGTTCTGCCGCGACAGGGGTGGTCGCCAAAAACGCGGTCCCCTTTGCGGATAGATCTCTTACCATGGTCAGGCATGCTGCCGTCAGGGACTGGGCCCAGCTTGAGCCGGCCACTCAAAAGGTCCTGGCAAAAGTGATGGCGGCCCCACCAGTCCTCGCCGGCGAGAGGGTCTGCGTGCCGGTGAACGGACACTTTACCATCCACTACGCGACCACCGGTGCCGATAAACCCAACCTCACCGACGCCAACGGCAACAATGTCCCGGACTGGGTGGAAACGGTTGCGGGGGTCTTCGAATACGTCTACTCCGTCGAAGTGACCAAGATGGGCTACCAGCCGCCTCCGGGGACTACCTACCACGTATATCTTCAGAGTCTTGCCTCGCAGAGTGCCTACGGGTTCACTTCGGACTATTATTCCCCCTCATTTCCGCCGCTGCCGGTGAAGTCGGTGCCGACCTACATCACCATCGACAATGGCTTTACCGATCCGGTATACGGCAGCTTTACCCCGCTGCAAAGCCTCAGGGTGACTGCGGCACATGAATTCCACCACGCAATTCAGTTCGGCTACAACTACTATTTCGATCCCTATTATGCGGAGATGACCTCCACCTGGATGGAAGATGAGGTCTACGATTCGGTCAACCAGCTCTACAGCTACCTGGTGAGTTATCTTCCCGATACCAACACCATTGCGCTCAATCAGCCGCTCAATAACGATCTTTCCCCGTACGGTCGCTGGATATTTAACCGGTATCTTGCCGAATTGCACGGCAGTCGGACCGTGGTGCGGTCTTTCTGGGAACAGCTGGGGACGGTAGCGGCACCATCCAACCATAGCGACATTGCAGCCTTGCCGGTACTCGACCAGGTGCTGAACCAGAATCTCGGCAACAATTTTTTCGGGTTTGCGAAGAAAATTTTCCTGAAAGATTGGTCCTCGCACGTAGGGGAAGTTAGCCTCATCCCGTCGGTGTCAGTTCCCCAGGTGCGAACCTTTACGGCACACGGCAGCATTGTTGCCCCCATCAATGTGCTGACTACGCCCTATACCTTTGCCTATTACAAGTACCTGCCATCCTCAGCCGACGGGCAGGATCTCACCCTTACCTTCCCCGGTCTCTCCTCGTCGTTGGCAGTTACGGCCTTCAAGGTAAGCACGTTGGGGACTCAGGAAATTCCGTACAACGCGGGTACCCAGTCCATAGTAGTCCCTGCGTTCACGTCCGATGCGACCGTCTATCTGCTGGTTTGCAACAATGGTAACGGCAACATGCAGGCACCTGTGGCACTTACCTTCCCGGCCGACGGTGCCACCACGCTGGATGGTAGCTTGCTGGATGCCAACGCTCTCGCTATTCCGGCTCAGGATCCCATTCCCGTTACCCCCGCTGCAACTTCCGGCGGCGGAGGAGGTGGCTGCTTCATCGCGACCGCCGCTTACGGAAGCTACCTGCACCCGAAGGTGGCTCTGCTGCGTGAATTCCGCGATCACTACCTGTTGACCAACGCACCCGGCCGCCTTTTCGTGGCCTGCTACTACAAGGTGAGCCCGCCGATCGCGAACTTCATCGCCCGTCATGAAACGCTGCGCTTGATAACCCGGCTTCTGCTCACCCCGATCGTGTTTGCTGTCGAACACGGTATGCTGACTCTCGCTCTGTTGATCGGTTGCCTTGCTGCCTTTGTGGCACAGCAACTACGATTGCTGCGTAGACAGGCTTCCGAAAGCTAGCACACTAATCGTGTCTCATTTATCGGGAATGTAGATTTCGGGAAGTGAGCTGTTTCCTTAGAAAGGTGACAACATTTGCCTGGAAGTGGAAACTTTTTCAGAAAAGGTGACATCCTTCAACCAGAAGGATATTCACTCTAAAAGTAACACCTGTCGCGTGATCCGAAATTGTCGTAGCAAACACATAAAAAAAGGCCCCGCCGATTCCGGCGGGGCCTTTTTGTTGTGCTGTCTGCGTCGTTGCTCGATTAGCCGAGTTTCTTGACGTTAGCAGCCTGCAGACCTTTCGGGCCGTTGGTCACATCGAAGGAGACCGACTCGCCTTCGGCCAGGGACTTGAAGCCTTCCCCGGTGATTGCGGAGAAGTGCACGAATACGTCCTCGCCGTTCTCCTGCTCGATGAAACCGAAACCTTTAGCGTCGTTGAACCATTTAACCTTGCCCTGTGCCATTGTCCTGCCTCCTTTTTCAGACCTCCGGTACTCTGCCGGATCTACGTTTCTGCTGCAATTTCCGGAGAGTTCTTCGGCATGAAAGGGCTCAAAGGAAGCGGGACTTCTCTCTGGCTTTTCGTCGCTACAAACTTCCGAAACTAGCTGCTGGCGTAAAAATTAACAGGGTATAATAACCTTGTCAAGAAAATATTTAAAAAACAATTTTTTTCTTGCATTTCCGTTTTTACGCTACCTTCGGGGGTTTAGAAGGTATTCAGCCGCCGGATAAAGGCGATGAGTAGCCCGTAATGCTGGTGGTGGAAACGGAATGCTATTCTCGGCAGATCGACCAGGTCCGGTTCGTCGGCCTCCTCCGGACGTGCCGCCACCGCCTGAATGTGACTTCCCGGCATGCGCAGTTCGGGGAATTCGTTTTCCAGCATCTCGATCTGTTCCGGTGCAAGCTCCTTGGTCAACCGGATCACCAGGTCGCCGTTCACGAACCGGATCGAGTGGTACACGGTGTAAAACTCTTCGATGACCTGCACCGCCTCCTCGTAACTCTTGGTGATGGTGAAGAGCGAGAAGTCTTCCGGCGAGATGAACCCGCCTACCAGGAGACGCTCCTTCAAAAACCGGAACCAATGCTCCCAGTATCCCTCCTCGTCGTCCACCAGTACCAGCGGCTTGGGAGAGGTCTTCCCGGTCTGGATCAGGGTGAAGACTTCCATTGCCTCATCGAGGGTGCCGAAGCCACCCGGGAACACGGCGATCGCATCGGCCTCCTTCACGAAGGCCACCTTGCGGTTGAAGAAGTACTTGTAGGTGATGAGCCGGGGATTCTTCAGCATGACCGAGTTCGCGCTCTGCTCGAAGGGGAGCCGGATGTTGGCCGCGAAAGACGATTCGCTGCCGGCCCCCTCGTTGCCGGCCTGCATGATGCCGCCGCCACCGCCGGTAATGATCATGTAGCCGTGGTCGGACAGGAGCTTGGCGAACTGCGCGCACTTGATGTACATCGGCTCGTCGGACATGGTGCGCGCGGAGCCGAAGATGGTGACTTTCTTCTTGTTGCGGTAGGGTGCAAACACCAAGGTGGTGTAGCGCATCTCCTTCATGGTGTTGCTCAGCAGCTTCAGGTCCGCGAGGTAGTCGGTGTCCTGCCCGGCCTTCAGGGCCGAGAGGATCATCTCCCGCACCAGGTGGGGGTGGTGAATATCACCTGCTTTCTCAAGGAGCTCATCGATCAGGTCGTCTACTTCTCCGTTGGTTCTGGTAAAGCGCAGTTGCATTTAGGGCTCCCTTCGGTTGTCGAGTCGGCTGATTATAGCATGGTTGTTATCACAGGCAAATGTTTAATATAATTGAACAAAGATTAGTTTGATTTGTGGCACTTATTTGGTTTATTGTGACCGCTAGAGAAAACCATCCCACTTACATAAAAGGAAGCTTTTACTTATGGGTATGACAACTGCTCAGAAGATATTCGCCGCGCATCTGGTCGATGAGCCGTTTGCCGGGACCAAGGTACTGAAAATAGACGTGGTGATGTGCCACGAAATCACCACCCCGATCGCCATCGCCGACCTGATGGCGCGCGGCAAGGATCGGGTCTTCGATCCGACCAAGATAAAAGCCGTTATCGACCACGTTACCCCGAGCAAGGACTCCAAGACCGCCACCCAGGCGAAGATGCTGCGCGACTGGGCCCGCCGCCACGACATTAAGGACTTCTTTGATATCGGTGCCAACGGCGTCTGCCATGCGATCTTCCCCGAAAAGGGCTTCATCCGTCCGGGCAACACCGTAATCATGGGCGACTCCCACACCTGCACCCACGGCGCCTTTGGGGCCTTCGCTGCTGGCGTGGGGACCACCGACCTCGAAGTCGGCATCCTGAAGGGCGTCTGCGCCTTCCGCGAGCCGAAAACCATCCGGGTGAACCTGAACGGTACCCTCCCCAAAGGGGTCTTCGCCAAGGACGCCATCCTGCACGTGATCGGCAACCTCGGCGTGAACGGCGCCACCGACCGCGTCATCGAGTTCGGCGGCCCGATCGTGGGCCAGATGAGCATGGAGTCCCGCATGACCCTGTGCAACATGGCCATCGAGGCGGGCGGCACCTCCGGGATCTGTGCACCGGACATGGTCACGGTCGAGTACCTCTGGCCCTTTATCTCGGAAAACTTCGCGTCCAAGGAAGCGGCGCTGGCCGAGTACGGCGTGTGGGCTTCCGATGCGGATGCCGAGTATGACAAAGTTATCGACCTCGACCTCTCAAACCTTGAGCCGCTCTGCACCTTCGGCTACAAACCGGACCAGGTGAAGCCGATCTCCGAGATGGCCGGCGCTCCTGTCGACCAGGTCTACCTCGGCTCCTGCACCAACGGCCGCCTCGAGGACCTGCGCATCGCAGCCCAGGTGCTGAAGGGTAAGAAGATTGCCCCGACCGTGCGTGCTATCCTGTCGCCGGCCACTCCGCATATCTACCAGCAGGCCAACGCCGAGGGGCTCATCGAGATCTTCATGTCCGCAGGTTTCTGCGTCACCAACCCGACCTGCGGTGCCTGCCTCGGCATGAGTAACGGCGTCCTGGCCGAAGGCGAAGTCTGCGCCTCGACCACCAACCGCAACTTCATGGGGCGCATGGGCAAGGGGGGCATGGTCCACCTGCTCTCCCCGGCGACTGCCGCGGCCTCGGCCATCGAAGGAAAGCTCGCAGACCCGAGGAAGTACCTGTAAGGCAATTGACGATTGACGGTTGACAATTGACGATTAAAACCTCGGTTCCAACTGCTTTGCCGATTGACTTCGTGCGAACCTAACGACAGAACGATTGATACCGGATGGAAGCAAGGCCTTTGACTTCAATTGTCAATTGTCCATTGTCAATCGTTCATTGATTCTAAAAGGAGATTACTATGAAAACTTTTGGTGGCCCGGCACTTTTTCTGGACCGCAGCGACATAAACACCGATGAGATCATCCCGGCGAAATACCTCACCGAGATCACCAAGGAAGACCTGAAGCCCTACCTGCTGGAGGACCTCAAACTTCCGGGCTTCGATCCCAAAGCTGAGAAGACCCGCTCCGCTGGCGTCGTGGTAGCCCGCGCCAACTTCGGTTGCGGCTCCTCGCGCGAGCACGCACCCTGGGTATTCGAGGTGAACGGCATCACCGCCGTCATCGCCGAGTCCTTCGCCCGGATCTTCCGCCAGAACATGTTCAACTGCGGCATGGCAGCCATCGAGCTCCCGGCAGGGCAGATCGACAAGCTGTTCGGCTACGCCGACGTCGCCGATGCCTCCATCGCCATCGATGTGGAGGGGCAGCGCCTTACCATCAAGGGGGGCGGGCGTGAGGAGAGTGTTTCCTTCGAAATCTCCCCCTTCGACAAGGCGCTGGTGCTGGCCGGCGGCTGGGTCGACTACGCCGATACCAAGTACTGATTCCAGGATGCCACACCGCCTGGGCAGCTCGAGACTCTGGGCAGACTGCCGAAGAGCCTTGGCGCTGTTCGTTGTAACGGGGCAGGGGACCGAGAGGTCCCCTGCCTTTTCTTTTCCCCATCCAGGAGCGCTGCCGTGCAACCTGGGCCGGCAATCGAGCTGCGGTCATTAAGGGGTTAGCGAATACCGCCAGGCGGCATTATTTGATTGACTACCCCTAATAGCAGCAGTTAGTATCGCTAGTTATTTCGCACCACGAACCGTTGCCCAGAGAGTCATGTCCCGTATTACGACACATATAGCTGTTCTGATTACCCTCTGCGCCCTGATTCAACCGGCGCTGGCAGCTCAGGACTCCAGCGCGGCTCAACCGGCTCAACCGGCTCAACCGGCTCAACCGGCTCAACCGGTGCAGACTGCCCAGGCCAGCCCACAGGGCCAGGGGACCATCTTCACCCTCTGGCCGCTGGTGGATTACCGGACCAGCCCGGCGGAGGGGTACAGTAACCTCTCGCTGCTCGGCCCGATCTTCAAGTTCCAGAACAAGGGGGAGGACCGGGATACCGCATTCCGACCGCTTTTTTATCGCAAGGACCGCAGCAAGGGGACCGCGCACTCCACCTATTTCCTGTACCCGGCCGCCTTTCACGAGAACACGCCCGACTCCGATACCTACGAGGTGATGCGGCTGTTCCAGGTCTCCAACTTCCGCAAGGAGGAGGGGGACAAGCAAAACGGCACCACGACGCTTTTGCCGTTCTACGTAGCCGGGGAGTCTCCCAAACGCGGCAAGTATCGGGCCTTCATCCCGTTTTACGGTGACATCTACGACCGGTTCTGGCGTGACGAGTACCACATGGTCATGTTCCCGCTCTACGGTTCCACAGTGAATCGCGGCACCACGACGAAGCACTACCTCTATCCGATCTTCTCCACCACGAGCGGCGAGAACGAGACCGGCTTCGAGGTGTTCCCGCTCTACGGGCAGTCGCACAAGGAGGGGGTGTACCGGAAGCGCTTCGTGCTCTGGCCCTTCTACACCAGCGAGACGACCGGGATGAACACCGACAACCCGACCGACAAGGCGACCCTGTTCCCGATCTACTCCCGGACCGATTCGCCCAAGAAAACCTCGCGCACTTACCTGTGGCCGTTCTTCGGGTACACTGAGGACCGGGACAAGCAGTACAAGGAAGTCGATTACTTCTGGCCTTTCATCACCACGGTGCGCGGCGAAAAGCGAAACGCCAACAGCTTCCTGCCGCTCTACGCGCACGACGAGCGTCCGGGCGCCGAGAAGACCTGGTACCTGTGGCCTCTGTTCAAACGCGAGCAGATGCACTCGGACATCTTCAACCAGGACCAGGACCGGGTGCTCTACTTCCTGTTCCGGGACAACCGTGAAATGTGGCCCAAGGACGGCAGCACCCGACGGCGTACCGCCATGTGGCCGCTGTTTCTCTACACCAAGAGTCCCGAGGGGGTATCGGGCTTCTCCTTCCCGGCACCGGTCGAATCGATCCTGGACAAGGAGGGGATCGAGGAAAACTGGGCTCCCCTGTGGCGCCTTTACCAGCGGCACTGGGACGAAAGCGGCAACTCCGCCACCTCGATCCTCTGGAACCTGTTCTGGGAGGAGCGTCGCGGACCGGAACTCGCCTACGAGCTGTTCCCGCTGATCTCCTACCGCCGCACCACCAAGGCGCGGGACCTGAAACTGCTTAAAGGATTGGTGAGCCTGAAGCACGAGGGCGACGAGCATGAGCTCAGCCTCTTCTGGCTCCCCTTCGGCCTGAAATGGGGGGGGACGTGACAGAATTCGTAGGACGCATCGGCAAGAGGATCCTCTATTTCAACCAGGTGCTGGGCGAAATGGTCATCCTGCAGGGGAGAATCTTCTACTACTTCAGGGAGGCACATCGCAACGTGCCGAGCATCCTGACCCAGATGGCCATTATCGGTGCCGACACCCTTCCCGTCGCCTCGGTGATGTCCTTTTTCGTCGGAATGGTGCTCGCCCTGCAGACCGGCGTGGAGCTCAACAAGTACGGCGGCCAGAACATCATCGGCGCCATCGTCGGGCACTCCATGGTGCGCGAACTGGGGCCGGTCATGACGAGCTTCCTGGTTGCCGGCCGCGTTGGTTCGGCGATGACCGCGGAGCTCGGGGTCATGACGGTGTACGAGGAGATCGACGCGCTGCGCACCCTCGACATCGACCCGGTGCGCTACCTCGCCATGCCGCGTTTCATCGGCTGCCTGATCTGTGTTCCGGCCCTGGTCATCTATTCGGACTGCATCGGGATCATCGGCGGGGCGCTCATCAGCAACCTGCACCCGCAGATCTTCGTCTCGTACTCCACCTATTACGACAGCCTGACCGCCGCCCTTAAAATCAAGGAGATCGGCATCGGTCTCACCAAGGCGGTCGTTTTCGGTTCGCTGGTCGCGCTGGTTGCCTGTTACGTCGGCTTCAGCACCTCGGGCGGTGCCCGGGGGATCGGCGAATCCACCACCCGTTCCGTGGTCCTCTCCTTCATGTTGATCCTGGTCGCTGACTACATCCTGACCAGGCTCCTCATGTAGCCCGTACCGCTTCTTGTAGTGAGGCACCCGCGTGTCTCGTGTATTTCCGGAGGTTACTGCCCATGGCTCTCTCGGTAGAGAAAAAAGTCGGCATGTTTTTTTTGATTGGCCTGATCGTACTCGGCATCCTGCTCGAGGTGGGGGAGAAGTGGAATCCCTTTGAGAAGAACGTACCCTACAAGACCTTCCTGACCAGCATCACCGGTCTTAAGGTCGGTGATCCGGTGCGCCTGGCCGGTGTCGACGTCGGTCGCATCACCAAGATATCGATCCTCTCGGACAAGATCCAGATCGATTTCGAGGTGAAACCGGGGACCCAGGTCCATACCGACACCGTGGCGGGGCTCAGGCTCACCAACCTGTTGGGCGGCCAGTTCCTGGGGCTCTCCTTCGGCACCCCGAGCGCGCCGCTTTTGCAGCCGGGGAGTACGGTGACCGGCAAGGACGTTGCCAACATCGACATCATCGTCGACAACGTAAGCGACCTGACCAAGGACGCCAAGGCGTTCATCACCAGCCTGAACAAGAACCAGGACGACGTGCTCAAGAAGATTTCGGCGATGCTGGAGGAAAACCGCGGGAACCTGAAGGGGACGGTGGCCAACCTGAACAGCATCACGGCGAAGCTTGACCGCGGCGACGGGTCGCTGGCCCTGCTGCTCAACGACAAGAAGCTCTACAGCGACACCAGCGCCACCATGGCGAACCTGAACGCGGTGACCGCGAAGATCCAGAGAGGCGAGGGGACCATCGGCAAGCTGGTGAACGACGACGCCTTCTACAAGGACGCCACCGCGGTGGTGGCCGACCTCAAGACCGGGGTGAAGGATCTCAACGCCGGGATGAAGAACGTGAACGAGATCACCGCGAAGATCAACCGCGGCGAGGGGACCATCGGCAAGCTGGTGAACGACGACACCATGTACAACCGGCTGAACGACGCCTCCAAGGACATCGGCGAGATCGCGCGCAAGGTGAACTCCGGTCAGGGGACCATCGGCAAGCTGATCAACGAGGACAACCTGTACCGCGACACCACGGCGACCCTGAAAAAGGCGGAGCGCGCCATGGAGGGCCTGGGCGACACCGGCCCGATCTCGGTGTTGGGCTCCATTATCGGTACGCTCTTCTAGACAGGGAGTAAGAGGATAACCCCGATCAAACAGGGATGAATGGGATTAATGGGATGGAAAACCAGTCTTTATCCCTTTTATCCCATTCATCCCTGTTCTTTTAGGTTTTATCCTGTTTATCCCGTTATCCCTGTTAAAGGTTCGCAATGCACGACATCCTGCACATCCTGGTCGGCACCGTCACCATGCGCCCCTACGTCTTCGCCTTCTTCGCCAGCTACCTGGTGGCGGCGGTGCTGCACCTAGGCTGGCGCAAGACCATCTGGTTTACGGTGGCGGGCTACCTGATCGCCTTCGCTTCGGAAGTCTCCTCGATCAACAACGGCTTCCCCTACGGCTGGTACTACTACATCGACACCACCCGTAACGACGAACTCTGGATCGCCGGTGTGCCGTTTTTTGACTCGCTCTCCTACGTGTTCCTCACCTACTGCAGCTACGGCACGGCACTGCTGGTCATCTCTCCCCTGAAGCGGATCCGCCGCGACCTGGTCTCCCTGGAAACCCACCGCTTGCGCCGCTCCTTCTCGGTCCTCCTCCTCGGGTCGCTCTTCCAGGTGTTCCTGGACATCGTCACCGATCCCGTCGCCTTGCAGGGGAGGCGCTGGTTCCTGGGGCAGATCTACGGATACCGCGAGGTCGGCACCCACTTCGGCGTGCCGCTTTCCAACTACCTCGGGTGGTGGCTGGTGAGTGCCCTGTTGGTCGCGGCCCTGCAGCTCATCGACCGTTTCGTCAAGGAACCGGAAAAACCGGCCGGGGTCGCAAAAGCTCCCTACCGCTCGTTCTACGCCCCCTTTCTCTACCTCTGCGTGATTGCCTTCAACCTGGCGGTCACCTTCTACATAGGGGAGAAGCTGATGGGGCTCACCGGCGTCTTCATCTACACGCTCCCCATCGCGATCTGCTCGGTCCTGCTCGTCAACCGGGTGAACCGGTACCTCAAGGAAGACCTGGCCGAGCACCTCTCCGATTTCCCCTGGTCCCCCGCCGCCGAAGGGAATCTGGTGCAGAGCCGGAACCAGCGCCGTTCGTCCTGAACGGCGCCCGTCGATCTCTCAGGTTTTACTCTCCTCGTCGTCCTCGCTGAGCCCCTCCAGGGCGCGCATCTGCCGCTGATAGCACTCCGGACAGAGCCCGTGGCTGAACAGCGCCTGGGAATGCTCGGAGATGTACTGCTCCAGTTGCTGCCAGCTCTCCTTATCGTTTCTGATCTTCTTGCAGACTCCGCAGATAGGAATCACACCTTCCAGACGTTTCACCGCGGCCAGCGCGCGCTCCAGCTGGATCACCTTCTCCTCCAACTGCTCGGTCCGCTCCGCCACCTGCAGCTCCAGGCTCAGCGCATAGCTCTCGGCGCTCGTGCGTGCCTGCTCGATTTCCCCCAACAGGCTGCGCAGGTAGCTGTCGAAGACCAAGGTGATGTCGAAGTAGATGAGCTTCTCCAGGGCGCGGGCCGTGCGGTCGAGCCGCTCGTGGTCGGCGATGTGGCGCTCGAAGACCCGGTAGATGATGTCCTTCAGGGTCTTCACCGCCGCAAGGTAGAGCTGTGGGGCGATCCCGACCCGCCGGTGCACCAGCCCGATGCGCAGCCGGTTGGTTACGTAACTGTGGCCGGTGTGACCGCAGAAAAGGCCGAGCACGTAGCGTCGTTCGGCGCTGCGCAGGCGTCGGAGCACCGCGTCGTCCTTCAGGTAATCCGCCATTTCCTCGAAGCGCGCCTGGGCCGCAAGGTACTCCGTGATGATCTGCTCCAGTTCCGCTTCGATGAACCCCCTGCAGCGGTTCAAGAGCACATCATCGTCGGCGGTGAGGTGCAAGAAAACTCTCCGGCGCAGGATTTCGAGGTCAGTTATCTGTATATGCGCGTGCAATCCGTACTCTAGTCTCATTGTCGTGAGCTTTAACTTATGACCCGGTCTTAGTTAGTAGAACTCCGATACTTCTACGATACTTCCAGATGACCCTCCTGCACGATCATTGCAGCGTTTTAAAGTAACCTCGGTGACTAACTAGGTGAGATTCATGCTTATTTGATTGTACGCCCGGCCCAGGTAAGCTCACAAGTCAAAAGGTCGGCCGTCTTTAGATGATTCAGCCCCTTGTTTTCGCCCGAGATGGATGAGTTGTCAGCGGCAACGCCGGCGCGTACAATGAAGCAGGGAGCTAAAAGACAGGAAGTAACAGGAGGTCACTATGGGCGGGATAACCAGGGTTGTGGTGCTCGTGGTGGTACTTTTGGCCGGGTGCGTCAGCAACCGCGAGGCGGGAGGGCGCTACCAGATGGCGCAGTACCCGCTGCACTACCGGCAGTTTGACGTCGACATCGCCTACCAGGTACGCAACGTCGGGTCGCAGACCCTGGTGGACGGGATGGTGAGAAGCCTGCGCTACCAGTACCTGGATGACGGAGAGGTATGGGTGGCGGCGCTGGGGCCGAGTGGCAAGGCGGAGGCCCGCTCGGTAAGCTACCTGCCGCACGAGGTGAGACAGGGGGAGGTCGCTTCTTTCAGCGTACAACTGCCGGTACAGGTAGCCCCGGGGAGCACGCTGCGCTTCACCTACAAGTACCGTGGATCTGACGGAGGGGACGAGAAGGGAGAGGAGAGGATGCAGAGTTTCGATGCGGTGGTGCCCTCCCGCTAGAGGCGATACCCGCGCACTGGGGGGCGACTGGCGCGTCCCTTGGCACCCCGCCGGTCCCAAAACCGGCAGGGTGCTCGAGGGAATGGTCGGAACGGGAAGCGTTTAGCTGACCACCTGCACTTCGATCTTGCGTGGTTTGGCCGCCTCGGCCTTGGGGAGGTGCAGGGTGAGTACGCCGTTATTGAGTTCCGCCCGCACCTTGGCCTGGTCGATGACGTCAGGCATCTGGAACTGGCGGAAGTACGGGGCCCACTCGAACTCGCTGTAGATGGGACGGCCCGGCAACTGCCGCGACACCTCCGCCTTGATGGTGAGGATCCCCTTGTCTACGTTGATGTCGAGGGCATCCTTGTTGGCACCGGGGAGGTCGGCGGTCAGCAGGAGCCCGCTCTCGTCCTCGACGATGCTTACCGCCGGACGCAGGAAACGCTCCGGTGCCCGGGTTTCTTCTTTGCTGCCGTGCTGATTGATATCGTGGGAAAGGCTGTTGGTTGTCATGTTCGGTTCCTCCTGTGTGCTCCGTGGTCTGTTACCGGCCGTTTAGGCCACCTTCACGTCGATCCGGCGCGGCATCACGTGTTCGGCTTTGCGCATGGTGATCCGCAGGACGCCGTCGCGGTACTCCGCAGTGGTACGGTCCGGGTCGATTTCGGTGGGGAGGTCGATGGTCCGGCTGAACCGACCGGAACCCAGTTCGTTGCGGTGCACGACCCCCTTCACGTCAACAGGCGACTTGCGGGCACCGGCGATGGTGATGGTCTCGCGCAGCAAGGAGAGCTGCAGTTCCCTGGGATCTACTCCCGGAAGCAAGGCATCGAGGCAGATCTGCCCTTCATCTTCGCTCAGGTTGACCAGCGGGAAACGCCTCCCGGAACTGGGCGACAAAAAGGTGGTGGCCAACGGCCTGACCATCCCGACGCCTCGAAAAGCCTCGTCCATCTCCCTTCTCAGATTGTCCAATTCGTTGAAAAATCCCCAGCTTGCCATGTGGATTACCTCCTTTCGTGAGCTGACTTCTGAGCGGAATGTAATCATCATTTTTGTGCTGTCAAGGGTGGGCCTGCGTCTTCGCTGCACTCCACGCCCGCTCGACCTGGCTAGGAGGAAAAGGTCGGGAAATCGGGGCTTTCAGCTGCGACTCGGCGGCCTGCCGGGCGGCGGGCCGAGACAGGGTGCGGGGCGCAGCGGTGAATCTTTGGTCTGAGGCAATGGGCAACGACGGGAGGGTGAGGACGCTATCCCGGTGCCGGATAAGGAGACTCCGGCACCGGGGGATCGGGACGATCAGGGATGGCGGGGGACCGGGAGGCAGCCTTCTTCTTCCAAGGCCTTGAGGTAGTCCTTTCTTAGCTCGAGAAAAGCCTGGGAAAGCCGTTCGATGAGCGTCTTGTGACTGCAGCCGACCAGTTCCAGCAGACCGTTCTCCTTGCTGGCAATGGCCCGTTCCAGTTGTGCAGGACGGTGGTTCACCTCGACGTGGGTGTGTCCCTGGGCCCAGCTCACCAGGCTCACCATGGCGTCGGCCACGAAGAAATCGATGTCGTAGACTGCTACCACCAAGGGATGTTCCTTCAGTTTGAATACCACCCGTACCTCGGGATAGGGGAACTCGATCCCCGGCAGATGATCTGGTCCGCCGTTGTGCATCGCGGCCACCGGCAACACCTCGATGTAGCAGTCAAGCAGCAGAGAGTCCACGTTGATCGGGATCTGGGGCAGAAGCTTCGACGCTGCCCGGGCAAATTTCTCACCATGTTCTAAATAAAGTGCAAGCTGCATAAGAATCACCTGCTTTCAGTAAAGGTGCCAGACGAGGCTGGCAGCTGGAGGAGCCGCTCTCCGCCCTTCCGCGCCTATCGGGGGCGGGCTACCTAAAATATACTTTGTTCTGAAAGAGTTTCAAAGGCACCCTCAGCAACAGCCGGTATTACCTGATGCGCCACCGTTTCTGGAACTGGGCAGGATCAAGCATCTTGCTTGCTGTCAATCGCTTTCTTGTCATTCTCTCACACTCGCCTCAGATATTTTCTTTCATGACAAAACTTGCCAGGTACTGACTGCGGATTATACTTTGCCAATGTTTTTTGCAGTCTGAGTTGTTCTCTGTGCCATGTCAACGTGCCAAGGAGGTCTACATGCAAAAGCTCATCCGCATCGAGCCGTCGAAATGTGTCGGCTGCAAGTCCTGCGAACTCTCCTGCTCATTCAAGAACACCGGAGAGTTCGCACCCAGCAGGTCCCGGATCATCAACGAAGTCTTCCTGGAGGAGGCGCAGTTCATCACGGTGACCTGTATGCAGTGCGACGACCCCTGGTGCCTGAAGGCGTGCCCGAAAGGGGCGATCTCCAAGCACGCCCAGACCGGCACGGTTTCCGTGGATGAGCTCAAATGCGTGGGGTGCCGCACCTGTGTATCGGCCTGCCCCTTCGGGATGATCAAGTACGCTCCTCTTAAGGGGAAGGCCGACAAGTGCAACCTGTGCGGCGACGACTTCCCGGAGTGCGTCGCCTTCTGCCCCACCGGCTGCCTCAAGTTCTCCGAGGAGGACACGCCGCTCAGGGAGAAGGTGCTCAAATTCGTGCGGACCATGAAGGCCGGCCAAGGGGAGGTGTGATATGGGCTACGGATGGAACGGAAAGATTCTGCGGGTGAACCTCACCACACAAAGCTGCCAGGTCGAACCGCTCAATGAGGAGTGGGCCAGGGATTACGTGGGTGGGCGCGGCCTGGCAACCAAGTACTTGTGCGAAGAGACCGACCCCCAGGTCGACCCCTTAAGCCCGGAAAACAAGCTGATCTTCGCCACCGGTCCGCTCACCGGCACGTACGGGGCGGCCAACGGCCGCTACATGGTGGTGACCAAGTCGCCGCTCACCGGCACCGTGGCCTGTTCGAACTCCGGCGGCTATTTCCCGAGCGAGCTCAAGTACGCCGGGTTCGACCTGATCATCTTCGAGGGGAAGGCGCCCAAGCCGATGTACCTGAGGATCTACAACGACAAGGTGGAACTCGCCGGGGCGAACCACCTCTGGGGTAAATCGACGAGCGAAGCGGAGGACCTGATCCGCAACGAGTTCCACGGCGACGCCAAGGTGGCGCTCATCGGGCCGGCCGGGGAGAACCAGGTGCACTACGCCTGCATCGTGAACGACAAGCACCGCGCCGCCGGGCGCAGCGGTGTCGGCATGGTCATGGGGAGCAAGAACCTGAAGGCCGTCGCGGTGCGGGGTACCGGTGGCGTCGGGGTGGCCGACCCGGCCGGTTTCCGCGAGGCGGCTCGCGAATGCTACCGGATGTTGCGCACCCATCCGGTAACCAGCCAGGGGCTTCCCGCGCTGGGGACCGCGGTCCTGGTGAACATCATCAACCAAAGCGGTGCGCTCCCGACCCGCAACTCGCAGTCCGGAACCTTCGATCATGCCGAGGATATCTCGGGAGAGCGGCTGGCCCAGACCTACCTGAAGCGCAACAAGAGCTGCATGGGGTGCATCATCGGCTGCGGGCGGGTCACCCAGCTCTCGGACCCGCGCTGGTCGGGGAGCGGCGAGGGGCCGGAGTACGAGTCGCTCTGGGCGCTGGGGGCTGCCTGCGGCGTCTCGGATCTCGCGGCCATCACCCAGGCCAACTACCTGTGCAACGAGTACGGCATGGACACCATCACGGCGGGGTCCACGGTCGCCTGTGCCATGGAACTCTTCGAGCGTGGCCTGATCAGCGAGGCCGAGGCCGGGATGCCCCTCAAGTTCGGCGACGGCGACGCGATGGTGCGCCTCATCGAGCAGGCAGGGAAGGGGGAGGGGTTCGGCAAGAAGATCGCCCTGGGCTCCTACCGGCTCGCCGAAAGCTACGGTGCTCCCGAGTTCTCCATGAGCGTGAAGAAGCTCGAGTTCCCGGCCTACGACGGTCGCGGCATCCAGGGGATGGGGCTCGAGTACGCCACCTCGAACCGCGGCGCCTGCCACGTGCGCGGCTACCTGGTCTCCCCCGAGATCCTGGGGGTGCCCGAGAAGCTCGACCCGCAGGCCATAGAGGGTAAGGCGGCCTGGGCCAAGGGGTTCCAGGACGCGACGGCGCTGGTCGATTCCGCGGGGGTCTGCCTCTTCACCACCTTCGGCATCGGCGTCCCGCAGGTCGGCAAACTGTTCAGCGCGGCGACCGGGAAGACCGCAGATGAAGCGGCGCTGATGGAGGTCGGCGAGCGGGTCTGGAACATGGAGCGGGTCTACAACCTGAAGGCGGGGATCGATCCCAGCCAGGATACCCTCCCCAAGCGGCTTTTAGAAGAGCCGCTGCCGGACGGACCGATGAAGGGGGCGGTCGCCCACCTCGGCGAGTTGCTGCCACAGTACTACAGCGCGCGCGGCTGGGACGAGAAGGGGATCCCGACCGAGCAGAAACTGAAGTCGCTGGGGGTTACCAGCTAGGGCCCCGGCGGTGGACAAGAGGGGCTTCGGGACTCGCCAGGGCGGCACTGCGCGCCGTGACTCCCGAAGCCCCGCACTTTTTTTGGTTCTCCGGTAATCACGAGATGCTGTCCTACCGGGTCAGAAGGACAGGGTAAGGGGGAAGGTGCCAACCTCGTTGCCGATGGCGGCTTCACCCACCCAACCCCCTCCCATCAAGGGAGGGGGGATGATTCACAAACGCCAGGAAGAACCAGTTTTTCAGGTGTGAACCGTCATTCTCAGGAGCCTGCATGCAGCACTTCGACATCGTCATCATCGGTAACTCGGCGGCAGGCCTGCAGGCGATCCGTACCCTGCGGCGTCTGGACCGCCGGGTTTCCCTTGCCCTCATCGACCGCGAGCCGCGGCCGGCCTACTCGCGGGTACTGACCCCCTACTTCGTGGGGGGAAAAACCTCCAGGGATAACCTGTTCATCGTCGAGGAGAGCTTCTACGGCGAGATGGGGGTGACACCCCTGCTCGGCGCGACCGCAGCATCCCTCGACCCGGAGCGGCACAAGGTCCGCCTGACCGATGGCCGGGAGATCGGCTTCGGGAAACTGTTGCTCGCCACCGGCGGCGAGGCGCGCCCCCTGAAAGGCGCCACCGAACGCGTCTGCACCTTGCGCCACCTGGCCGACGCGGACCGCATGCGCGCCCTCTCGGCTTCGGCGCGCTGCGTCACGGCCCTGGGCGCGGGGCTGGTGAGCGTACCGGTGCTCTCGCACCTGGCCCCGGGTGTGGAGCGTCACCTGCTGGTGGGGAGCGACCGGGTTTTCAGTCGTCTCATGGATGCCGAGTCGGCCCTGCTCCTCGAGGAACATTTCGCCCGGGCCGGGGTGCAGCTACACAAGCGCGACGACGTGGTAGAGATCAATGAGGGGGAGCGCCTGGAACTGCGGCTTGCCTCGGGGATCACCATCCCAAGCGACCTTCTGGTGGTGGGAAAAGGGGTGCGCCCGAACACGGATCTCGCCCAGGCGGCGGGGCTTTCCTGCGTAGACGGCGTACGCATCGACGACTTTTGTCGCACCTCGCATCCCGACGTCTATGCCGCAGGGGACGTGGCCGAAGGCAAGGACCTGGTGACCGGCGAGCCGACGGTCCAGGGGAACTGGATCACCGCGGTGGAACAGGGGGAGCACGCGGCGCTCAACATGCTGGGACTCTCCTGTGCCTACCGGGGGAGCCTCAAGAACAACACCACCGAGGTCTTCGGGCTGGAGGTGGCGGTCCTCGGTTACTGCCAGGACGACGCGGCGCAGACGGTTTCCTGGGGCAGCCGTTTCTCCGGGCGTTACCGGAAGGCATTTCTGGACGAACAGGGGAGACTGATCGGGGCGAGCCTCATCGGGGAGACCAACGATGCGGGCGTCTACTACCAGATGATCCTCGGCCGGATGCGGCTTCCCAGCCGGCGCATGCTCGAGGGGGAGGGGCGCCATGCTGCCATCCAGCAGTACCTCGGCTGAAGCGTTTCAGGTACGGGTCCAGATCTTCGGGCTGTTGCGGCTCATGCTGAACGGTCTGGAGTCACTGGAGGTCCGCTGCGCCCCCGGCGAGACGGTCGGCTCGCTCCTGGAGAAGTTCCAGGCGGCACTGGCGCAACCGGTAACGCACAAACTCCTGACGCCGGAGGGGGAACTTTGGGTGGGGACCATCATCCTGGTGAACCGCCGCAACGTCCTGCACCTTGAGGGGCTGCAGACCCCGATCCAGGCGGGGGACGTGGTGGCGCTCTTTCCTCCGGGCGCCGGAGGGTAACCGTGCAGAACCTGGATACCGAACGCTACGCACGGCAGCTCCCGTTGTGGGGTGAGGCAGGGCAGGAACGGCTGGCCCGGGCCGCCGTGCTGGTAGCCGGGGTGGGGGGGCTGGGGGCGACCCTGAGCCAGATCCTGGTTCGGGCCGGGGTGGGGCAGCTTTACCTGGTCGACCAGGGGACGGTGGCGCTCAGCGACCTGCAGCGGCAGAGTCTCTACGCGGAGTGCGACCTGGGGCGGGTGAAGGTCGAGGTGGCCCGGGAAAGGCTGCTCGCCATCGACTCCTCGGTAACGATCGAGATCGATCCGGGCTGGATTGAGGACGGCTTCCAGGCCCCTGGGGGAATCGTCGCCGCCGTTGACTGCCTCGACAACTTCGCGAGCCGCTTCGCACTGTACCGGGCGCTCCCCGCGCGGTGCTACTTCCTGCACGGCGGCGTGGAGGGGGGCCAGGGACAGCTCCTCACGCTCCTGACCGGCTCTTCGCAACCCTTCGAGGAGATCTGCGCCGGTTGCCGCCAACCGGTCGGAGCGATCCCCGTCGCGCCGGAGAGCGTCTTCGTCCTGGCGGGACTCATGGCGGGGGAGCTCTTTCGCTGCCTCGCCGGTAATCCTCGCCTGCTGGACCGCTTCCTGGTAGTCGACCTCGCCGCACTTACCCTCTCGTTTCTCGACGTCTGAAGCGTCCCCCTTTTAACCTGCATCGAGCACCTCGCGCACCTTGCCCGCCAGTTCGCCGAGCGAAAAGGGTTTCTGCAGGAAGCGGATCCCGGGCTCCAGCACGCCGTGTGCCTCGATGACGCTTGTCGCGTACCCCGACATGAACAGGTGCTTGAGGCCCGGGACGAGCGCGCTTAACTGCTGGGCGAGTTCCTTGCCGTTCATTTCGGGCATGATCACGTCGGTGAGCAGCAACTGGAACTCGCCCTGGTGCTCCCGTGCGAGCGCCAGGGCCTGGCGCGGCGACTCCGCCGGCAGTACCCGGTAATCGAGGCTGACCAGCATCTGTCGGGTCATCTCCAGGATGGTCGGCTCGTCCTCCACTACCAGGATCGTCTCGGTGCCGCAGCGCGGCCGGCCGGCCGTTTCGGACTGGCTGGTGGTGGCGAGGTTCCCGGCGTAGCGGGGGATAAAGATCTCGAAGCTGGTGCCGTGCTCCGGACTGCTCTCGACGTTGATGAAGCCGTTGTTCTGCTTCACGATGCCGTAGACCGTGGCAAGCCCCAGACCGGTTCCCTTGCCGACCTCCTTGGTGGTGAAAAACGGCTCGAAGATGTGGGGGATCAACTCGGGATCGATGCCGTGCCCGTCGTCGGAGACCGCCAGGCGGACGTACTCCCCGGGGGTGCACCAGGCGAGGCCGGAAAAGTAGTCGGTGCCAAGCGAACGGTTACCGGTCTTGACCGTGATGGTGCCGGTCGACTCGATGGCGTCGCGGGCGTTGACGCAGAGGTTCGCGAGGATCTGGTCCACCTGTGAGGGGTCCACCTTCACCGGCCAGAGTCCGGCCTCCGGCTGCCAGTCGAGCCGGATATCTTCACCGATCAGCCGCTTGAGCATGTTGATCATGCCGGCCACCGTGGTGTTCAGGTCCAGGATCCGCGGCTCGATGGCCTGCTTGCGGGCAAAGGCGAGCAGCTGCCGGGTCAGGTCGGCCGAGCGCCGGGCGGCGTTGAAGATCTCCTGGAAGTTGCTGTAGAACGGTTCGCCGGGTTCCAGTCGTACCAGGGCCATGTTCGCGAACCCCTGGATCACGGTGAGCATGTTGTTGAAGTCGTGCGCCACTCCCCCCGCCAGCCGACCGATGAACTCCATCTTCTGTCCCTGCCTGAGGCGCGCCTCGAGCCTGGCCTTTTCCTCTTCGTTTTTCTTGCGTTCGGTCAGGTCGATGTCGATGAAGAAGATCTCCAGGGGCCTGCCCGGGAGACGGACGCTTACCTGGCTGGAGAACACCGCTACCGGGGTGCCGTCGCGGCGCACCAGGGTGAACTCGCCGGCCGGCAGGGGCTCACCCGACTGCCGGATCCTCGAGAGTGCCGCCGCGGTCTCCCTGGTGCACTCCTCCGGGACCAGGTCGAAGAGGCTCCTGCCGAGCGCCTCCGCTGCTGGGAACCCGTAGAGTTCCTCCGCGGCCCGGTTCCAGTACTGGGTGGTGCCGTCGGCAGCGTAGCCCCGCACCGCCACCTTCGCCACGTCCTGCAAAAGGTTCCGAAAGCGGGCCTCGCTCTGGCGCAGGGCCTCCTCCATCTCCTTGCGCTCGATGATCTGCTGGGTGAGGTCTTCGGCGAACAGGCGCAGCTCCTCCTGGGCGCTCACCTGGCTGGTCACGTCCTCGATGGAGACCAGGAGGTTGAGGACCTGGCCTTCCACGACAAACGGGGTGATGGCGCAGTTCACGTAGAGCTCGCTGCCGCCGCGGGTGGTGAGCTTCGTCTCGAAGTTGGCCACCGCCAGCGCCGCGCCGGTCACCTCCTTAAGCTGCGCGCGCACCCGTCGTGCATCGCGCCCTTGGAAAAACCAGATGAAAGGGCGCCCGATGAGTTCGTCGTGGGACCAGCCGCTCAGGGCCGAACTGTGGGCGTTGCCGGCGGCGATGCTGCCGTCGGGCTCCAGCACCAGGACCGCGTGCGGACCGTTCTCCAGCACCTTCTCGAGAAACTCCCGACGCTGGCGCTCGGCCAGCACCACGCGCCGGAAGGCGAGCTCCCAGAGCAGGAAGAAGAGGAGCGCGCCGAACGAGAGCCCCGCCAGGGCCACCAGTGCGGTGGCGACCAGGGTGGGAAACAGCGACCGGCTGATCTCCACCCGTCCGATCGGCAGCCTCCCCTCGTAGAGATCGCAGGACCGGGTCATCACCGGTGGGGCGAGCTGGTTCACGCTCTCGGCGACCACCCGGTGCCGGCCGTCGAGGATCCTCCGGGTCTCGGCGTGGCCGAAACGGGGCCGCCGCGACAGCAGCTCGTGCAGACGGGTCTGCTCGAAGCGCCACAGTTCCGGGTTCGTGTTCACCACTCCCGAGATGATGGTCGCGTTGATCTCGGCCTCGGTCTCCAGTTCCGCGCGCATGTGGGTGTAGGAGATGGCGAAGTACCCGCCGGGGAGAATCACGGCAACCAGGATCGACACCGTGAGGCCGATCCCGAGGTAGGTGTGCCGGGCCCGCTCCAGGTTGCGGTTGATTTTATTTATCATGGCCGGAACGGGGGAGCAGGTTTCCGCTCGTGGCCAGGATGCGGCGCCCGGCAACGGAGAGAACGAATTCCTGGAAGAGTCGAACTGGTGGGCGTGGCGTGGGGTGAGTGGCCAGGTACAAGGTGGTAAAAAGGGGGTAGCGGCCGGCGTTCAGGTTGTCGAGGGTAGGGGGAACTCCGGAGTACTTGAGCAGCTTGACGGGTTGCTTTTCGGTGATGATCTGGGTGAGGGTCGCCGTACCGAGTGCCCCCGGGATGGTGGCGACCGCATCGGCGCAGTCCTGGTCGGTGACCGCGATCGTCGAGGCCCGGTTCAGGCGCGCACTGCGCAGGGCCGGCTCGACTGCGGCGGAAAGCGAGCTCACCTGCCGGGAGGCGATGTCGGTCTCCGGCCGGAGCACCAGGCGGATCGGCTTGCCGTCCGGCCATTTCTCCTGTTTGCCCAGGTAGATCTGTTCCAGTTCGGCTGGGGTGATCCCCTCCAGGCTCACCCCGCGGTGGGTGATGAAGACGAAGGGGGTGCGGGCGTACTCAAGGGCGACCAGGCCGTCGGAGCGCTCCCCGGAATTTGGAGGACGCGCGGTGAGCGCGATGTCCAGGGCCCCTTGGGAGAGCGCCAGGAGGGCACCGCTACTGCCGAGGCTCGGAAATACCTGGATTCGGATCTCCGGATGCTTCTTCTCGAAGCTGGCCGCTACGAGTTTCATGGTGCCCAGGCTTGCGCCGGTCCCGCCCACCTTGACCACATCCTGTGCCGCGGCGAGCGAAGCCGGCAGGAAGCAGAACAGCCACAGCACTCCACAACACTTGGACATCCTGGTACGCATCGGCAATGCCACCTCATCCTCCAGTAGCCATCCATTACAGTAAAATACCAGTACCGAGACGAGAAAAACCGGGTATTAGGCTGAGTGAAATTTCTTTTCAGCCTTACCTTTTAGTTAAGTTCCGATAACCTAGCAAATGCACATGAGCAACGCAATATCTTTTGAATTAAGTTATATATATTTGTTGTTGCCAATACTGCCTGCTCGAGCTGGACCAGGTCAGGCGCCTGGTGCGCCGTTAAACGAAAAAGAGGAGGTGCCGGTCGAGCCGGCGCCTCCTCTTTTGTTATCCGTAGCCTCCCTGCGCGTCAGTCGCGCCGGATCAGGCCAGGTTGAAGTTGTTCTGGTAGGCGTACAGGGTGTTGATCATGAGCGCCGCCACGGTCATGCGCCCGACGCCTCCGGGGACCGGGGTGATCCACTCGCACTTGGGTGCCACCGCGTCGAACTCGACGTCGCCCACGAGCTTGCCGCTCTCCAGCCGGTTGATGCCGACGTCGATGAGGGTCACGCCGTCCTTCACCATGTCCGGGGTGACGAAGCCGGGGATCCCCACGGCGACGATGACGATGTCGGCGCGCCGGGTCTCGTCGAGCAAAAGCTCGCGCGGGGTCTCGATGTGGGTGAGGGTGACGGTCGCGTTGCCGATCTCGAAGTCGTTGGAGAGCATGATGGAGATCGGTTTTCCCACGATGTTGGAGCGGCCGATGACCACGCAGTGCTTGCCGGCCACCTGCACCTGGTAGTACTGCAACAGCTTGCAGATGCCGTAGGCGGTGGCGGGGCGGAAGGCCTTCTGCCCTAGGGCCATCCGGCCGAAGTTGGTCGGGTGGAAACCGTCGATGTCCTTGGCCGGGTCGATGGCGTTGATCACCAGCTGGGGATTGATGTGCTTGGGGAGCGGCAGCTGGACGATGAGACCATCGGTGGAGCGGTCCTCGTTGATCTCCTGGATCAGCGCCAGGATCTCCTTTTCACTGATGCTGGCGGGAAGCCGGATCAGGTTGCTTTCAAAACCGGAGAGCGCGCAGGAGGTGATCTTCGATTTAACGTACGACTCGCTCGGGGCATGCTCGCCGACCAGGATGATGGTCATGTGCGGTTTTCGGTGCCCCGCATCGATGTAGCGCTTCACCTGCTGGGCGATATCGGCCACCAGGTACTCCGCGCATTTCTTTCCGTCCAGAAGTTTCATATCCAGTTCCTTCCTTATAGTTGCGATCTCCACTTTGTATCACAAAAGAGCAGCAGGCTCAACGCTTCAGGCACTGATCCCCCAGATAGTAAGGACGACGGGCGCGCTTGCCTTCAAACGAATAGCTGATCAGGCAACGTCGTGCTGTGGTGAGCGTGGAGCGGGAAGGGGAAGCAACCTCGACCGTCTGCTTGATATCTCCAGTCAGTTTCCCTCCTCGAGATATCAGCAGACTCAACGGGTCGTGCGACCCTGGGCGGTCCAGGCAGGAACGCCTCGGTCATGGAGTCGTGGTTCGGCGTCGTTAGGACACCTTGTCAAAGCGCCAGAAATGTATCGTCGACGAAGTGAAACCGGATGCTCTCCGGGGCCTTGCCCGGTTTGAAATGGAGCCGCAGCGCATCGCGGATGTTCGCTTCCAGTTCGTCGAGGGTTTCGCCCTGGGTGACGATGGATTCCTGCAGGCTGATGGCCTGGAACCCCCCCGGCGCGTGTTTTACTAAAAAGAGTACCTCTCGCATCACCGGTTCCTCTGGTAACAGCAGCTGTCGCGTGCTGTCACCAAGCTAGAGCTATGGTACTAGAAAGATTGAAGGTCGAATTGTGGAACTTGTGGAAATCTTGGGCGAAAATTGGGGAAAAGGTAGGAAAGAGTTATTCAAGTAAATTTGCACCTGTTTTTAGCCTGGTCGAACATCCGCCGATTATTTGCGCGTGATTTGGGACTGGCTATTTAAACGCCTGCAGGCTCTGTTTGCACAGCTCCATGTTGTCGCTGTAGTCCTGTTGCCGCCGCTGATTCAGCTTCTGTCCAAGCGGATCGGGTCGCCGGGAGTACTGCTCCATGCTGGACCACATCGCCGCTGCAGAGTTGGCCGCAAACGAGCACGCCCCGGCCTGAGTGAACAGCGCCTCGCCCTTGGCAGCAAGCCGCTTGTATGCCTCATTCTGCTCGCGGATCGTCTCCGGTGTCCTGGTCGCCAGGATCTTCTTGCTCGCCTTCACCGTATTCTCCACATCCCGGACAAAAGCCGCCGCCTCTTTCTTGGTTGGAGCTGCTAAAACAGTTGAAGAACAAAGCATTATCGCGCATAAAACTAGAGCTGTCCTCATCCTCTCCTCCCGTACCAGACTACCCGACCGACGACGTGCAGCTGCTCCACCAGGTCTCCCCGGACCGTCTCCGGCTCGTAGGCCTGGTTATCCGACTTGATCACCACGGTCCCGTCTATTTTCCGCTGTATCCTCTTCACCAGAAGCGATCCCCAGTTCTGCAGCACATAGATGGCGTTCGCCTCGAACTGCTTATCCGAGGTGTCCACCATCACGATGTCGCCATCCGAGAGCGTCGGCTCCATCGAGTCGCCTTTAACGCTGATTAAAGCAAGGTTCTTAGCCGAGGCACCCAGAGCCGTCTTGATCCAATCTGGCTTGAACTGGATGTAGTCCACAATCTGCTCGTTGGCCACCAGGGCGCCGGCACCCGCGCTAGCATGCACGTCATAACGGGCAACCTTCACATACTCATCTGGCCCCAAGCCCTCCTTCTGGATCGCTACGCTTTTCAAAGAAACGCCTTCAGCCGACCGGTAGCCGGTCTTCTCCCGCAACTTGGCTCCTTCCCCAGTCAGCAACCAGGCCGGATCTATCTCAGGAAACGTCTCAAGCATCACTACCAGGAACTCCGCATCAGGAACGCGCTCCCCACGCTCATACTTACCCAGGGTGTTCTTATGGACTCCCAGTAGCTTCGCCGCCTCATCCTGGGACGTTTCCCCCCGCACAGATTTTAACCGCTCACCTATCGTCATAGCACTCATTCGTGTTTTCAACTTCCCCTCCAAACTTGAAAAACAAGTTGAAAACAAACCTCCAGTTTTCGAGATCACATCAATTCATTGAATTTACAGAGTTTTTTAAGTTAAACCCCAAATGGGTTCCGAGCCCTAACTCGAAAAACGCATTTGGGTGTTGACAGGCACTCGAACGAGGTTTATAAGGGTTGTCATGACAACCAAACGCGTGCCAAAAAAACCCGAGGAACGTCGGGTCTGGATCAAAGGTCAACTTGAACTTGTCGGAAGCTCTTTCGCCACCATAGCGCGGGAGCAAAAACCCGAGGTCAGCCGGCAAGCTGTGCGTAAGGCTCTTGATAAGCCCTCCAGGCGAATGGAGCTTGCCATTGCCGAGAAGATCGGGCTCCCGCCAGAGGACATCTGGCCGGAGCGATACCGGGCGTAATGTATCAATAATCGCGCTTGATTGCACCACTTTTAATGGACCCTTAGGGGGCACAGATGGACCACCCACAACACTATACAGCGAAAGAACTTGCAGGCCTTCCGGGCCTGCCGGGCACCGAACAGGCGGTCAATTATCGGGCGAGAAAAGAAGGCTGGCCTTCTGAAAAGCGCCCCGGTAAGGGTGGCGGCCGGGTCTACCCGCTTTCGTGCCTGCCGAAGACAACCCGCGATCACCTCCAGGGCGGCATGATCGAAGCGCATGTTGACGCAGTCTGCCAGCTCCCGGCCATCACGGCCCAGACCCTTCCCGTCGTGGCTGAAAAAACCGCGACACCAGCGGTCACCGAACTGAAGCGGTTCCAGCGCGAAGCCATGGATGCCCGCGTGTTTTTCATGCGGCTCATCGAGCGGGCTGTTGCCACCGGTTACGGCGTCAACGAGGCCATCCAGCGCGTCGCCGACGAGGCCAAGGCCGGTACGCTTCCGCCTGCAGCCCTGAAACAAGCCGAGCGTGCCAATGCCCGCAAAAGCGAGGGGCGCAGCCTGTCCTTCGGTGGCATGAAAAAGTGGTGGGGCGCCTGGGTCGAGTCCGGCAAGAACCCGGTCGCCCTGGCACCTAAAACAGTGGAGAAACTTCCCCAAAGAACTTTAGCCGACTGGGTCCGTGACTACAACGGGCGCGCCAATTTTGTGTGCCTCGCCCCTGGCATACCTGGCTGGCTTCCGTACTTCCTGGACGAATACCGCAGGCCGTCCAAGCCGAGCGCCGCCGAGGCCCTACGCAGCATGAAACGCCGCTCCCCCGCCGGGCTTGAGATCCCGTCTTACGACCAGATCGCCCGCCTGATGAAGAAGATCCCCGCCATCTACCTGGAGAAGGGCCGCATGACCGGTGCCGAGTACAAGAGCCTCATGGGCTATGCCGACCGCGACTCCTCCGAGTATCCGCCCATGACCATCGGACAGATCGACGGCCACAGCTTCAAGGCCTACGTCGCACACCCGACGACCGGCGCCCACTTCCACCCCGAAGTATGCGGCGTCATCTGCCTCACCACCAAGGTGCTGGTTGGCTGGTCAGCGGGCCTTGCGGAAAGCTGGCGCACCGTCGCAGACGCATTCCGCCATGCCTGCACCGTCAACGAGTCGAAGCCCTGGGGCGGCGTCCTCGCGATCCTGGAGCCGGACCGTGGCGCCGGCAACATGGCCAAGGTGAACAGCGACGAGTGCTTCGGGATCATCGGCCGCATCGGCACCACCTTCCTGCCGCCGGAGAAGGGCGGAAACCCCCAGGGCCATGGCGGCATCGAGCGTAGCAACCAGTCCATCTGGATCAGGGCCGCGAAGGACCTGCCGACCTACACCGGCAAGGACATGGACCGCATCGTCAGGAAGCGGGTCTACCTGAAGCTGGAGAAGGATCTGAAAAAGGCGACCACCGCCGGCCAACTCGGCCAGGTCGAGAAAACCTCCGAGCTGCTGCTCTCCTGGCGCGAGTTCCTCGCCTACCTGGAGGACTGGGTCATCCGCTACAACAATACCCCGCACAGCGCCCTGGCCAAGATCACCGCGCCCCCTCCGGGTGAGCCTGACGGCAAGCCGGTCCGCCGCCACATGACCCCGTTCGAGGCATGGGCTCAGGCGGTATCGGATGGCTGGAAACCGACAGTCTACGAGGGCGACATGCTGGAGCACCTCTTCATGCCTCACGAGCGGATCACCGTGAAGCGCGAGCGGTTCACCCTGCACGGCAACACCTACCACGCCTACGAACTCTGCCGCTGGCACGGCCAAGAGATGATCGCGGCCTACGACATCCACAACGCTGAAAACGTCTGGGTGCTCGACCTGGAAGAGCGCCCGATCTGTGTCGCCAAGTGGAACGGGAACAAGCGCCACGCGCAGCCGGTGTCCGTAGTCGAGAAGGCCATCATGGACCGCGAGAACAGGCGCGGCAGCAACCTGGAGCGCAAGCTGGAAATGGTAAGGGCCGAGGCACAGCGCGACACCATCGAGGTCGCGGCGACGCACCACGAGCTGCCCATCGAGCTGCTAGCCGGCGAGGAGATGCGACGCCAGAAGGTGGTGGACCTCGCCGAGTCCCGCAAGCTGCGCGACGTTTCCAACCCGCTCGACGTCTACTTCATGATCCTGGATCGGATCAAAGCCGGAGATGCCACCGCTTACCAGCTGCAGTGGAAAGAGGACTACGAGTACTGGGACAAGACCAAGAAGAAACTGGGGCTGTTCAAGGACGACGAATACTGCCTGAAGGACCCGGCAGACCAGGTAAAGACCGAGACCGAGCAATAAGAAAAGCCGCTCGGTGTTGCGATCACCGGGCGGCTTTAACTACCCCTTAATGGGGAATTCAATGAGGGAGGAAATATATCAGATGAAACACGTAACGGTAAAGACCAAAGACGTCCGCAGGTTCGACCAGGGTATCTACGATTTGCTCAACCGCTCCAAAGGCGTGGAGGGCCAAGGGGTAGTCTGGGGGCCTCCGGGAGTCGGTAAAACCACCGCCCTGACGCTGCTGGCCAACGACTACGACGCCGTGTACATCCGGGCGCTCGGCTGCTCCACGGTCACCTCCATCCTGGGCGACCTCTGCCGTTACCTGGGCGGGGAGCGCAAGTGCCGCCGCACCGACATGGTCGAGTACATCGTCACCAAGCTCACCAAGGGGACCTCCGGCGAGCCGACCCCCGAGCCCCGCCCGATCATCGTCGACGAGGCGGACTACTGCATCAAGCAGTTCGACATCATGGACAGCCTGCGCGACATCTACGACATCAGCGGTTGTCCGGTCATCCTGGTCGGCATGGAGGACATCGCCCGCCGGCTGCAGGAGAACGGCCGCTTCGCCCGGCGCCTGACCCAGTGGATCGAGTTCCGCGGGCTCGACCTGGACGATACCGCTCTGGTCGCCAGCGAGTGCTGCGAGGTGAAGATCGCCCCGGATCTCATCGAGTACCTGCACACCCAGACCGTGGGCAACGTGGGCCGCATCAAGATCGGCCTCGACAAGATCGAGAAGTTCGCCAAGGCCAACGGCCGCGACCACATCAGCGCATCGGAGTGGGGTGACCGCCCGCTCTACTTCGACCAGCCCACCTTCAGCAAGAAGAAGCGGGCCTAGTCCGGCGTAGAGAGACAGAAACACAGAGACACCTGCAATCAGAGTAGTTAGGGGGGCCAATGTTTCAAAAGAGTGAGCAAACGGTGAATGACGCGCTGCGCCGAAATGTCTGGCGCAGCCTCTTAATAATGAGAAAAGCAACCGTCTCCGAGTTGCTCGGAGTCGTCAGAGAACTCTCCACCAGGAAGGCGCGAGCCCTACTGCGCGAGCTGGAAACCCACGGTTACGCGGGCCGCACCCTGCGAAAGGGTCGCCCCGAGTACTTCCAGGCCGTAGACAGCCCCAGCCTCCCCACCCTTTGTGCCCACTGCAACCGCCCATTTAGCAGCAAAGCCTGCTCGAAGAAAGAGACAAAGAGAGACAGACAGAAAGAGAGAGAGAGACAGCTGACCATGGTACCCACGACCACCCCCAAATCCCCCGCCGCCGCAGCCGTCGAAACCACCGTCCCTAACGTGAGCCTGGAGGTGAACCATGACGCAGCCTGACCGCATGGAGCTGCTGCGCTCCCGCTGCGCAGATCTCGGGCAGGCCGAGGTGGCGCGCCGGCTGAAGTACTCCCCCTCTGCCATCAACCAGGCCCTGAAGGGCACCTACAAGGGCGACCTCTTCAACCTGCTCACGCGGGTGGAGGAAGTGTTCGGCAGCACCATCGTCGATTGTCCCTGCCTCGGCAAGATCACCCTGGGGAAGTGCGCCGCCAACCGGCGGCTCCCCTTCATCACCGTCAACCCGGCCAGGGTCGCGCTCTGGACGGCCTGCAGAGCATGTGAGGAAAAGCAATGAGCGTTTACAGATCGATTAAACGGCTTTTCAAGCGGCTGAAGCAGCAGCAGATCGGGAACGTTGAGCAGCGCCTGAGCGACCACCGGACCGTGGCAAGTGCTCTGCGCATGGCTCGGAGCATGACACAGCAACGCCTGACCGGTTCGCCTCTGGCGAGAGGGGAGGGCTAGATGGAGGGGATCAACAAGCGCGGAGAAGTGGCTGGCACCGGCCCCCAGTGGGCTTGCCGCAAGTTCGGGCAGCCCGATCACGACTACTACGACTGCCCGGATTGCAAGAGACGGTTTGAAGTTCACCTGGAAGTCAGGGCCACAAGCCTCGGCGATCACCAACAGAGACAAGGAGCAAGAGCATGATCGAAGCAACGCAGATACCTGAAGGATTCAGAGAGAACGCCAAGGGCGCGCTGGTGCCCGTCAAAACCATCCGGGAGTCGGACCTGGTCATAGACCAGTTTGTCTCCGGCGCAGCTGCCGAGTGGCTCGCGCTGCAACAGCAGATGCGGGAGTTCAAGGAGCAGCTCTTCGCGGACTTCAACGCGCTCCTCGATCTGATCGCGGAGAAGTACCACGTCAAGAAGGGCAAGAAGAACGGCATGAAGGGCAACGTCACGCTGTTTACCTTCGACGGTAAGTACAAGCTCCTCGTGGCCATCAGCGACGCCATCACCTTCGGGCCGGAGCTGCAAGCGGCTAAAGCCTTGATCAGCGAATGCCTCACGGTGTGGACCGAGAACTCTGGCTCCGAGCTGAAGACCATTGTAAATGCCGCCTTTGCGGTCGACTCCCAGGGACAGGTCAACGTCGGCCGCATCCTCTCCCTGCGCCGCTACAGCATCGACAACGAGCAGTGGCGCCGTGCCATGACCGCCATCAGCGACGCGATCACGGTCGTTGGTTCCAAGGAGTACGTGCGGCTCTACCAGCGCAACGAGGTCGGTGCCTACCTGCCGATCCCGCTCGACATCGCATCACTCTAAGAGAAGGGGGAGTAAAGCCATGAAAGTACGGATAACTGACAAGCACGGCCGCCCGTGCTGCCCACTGTCGGAATGCGGAATCACGGTGGGGGAGGTCATCCCCCACACCTTCAAGGACGGATCGAGCGATCCAATAATCATGATCGCCCCCCCCCAATAGGTGGGCTCATGAGAGCAGTATCAAGCGGTTTGGGTTCCAGCTCATTCCGATACCTTAGCGAAACGATCATTTTGCCGACACCGGCAAGATGATCGTCATCTGGAGGTGGCGCTCCAGGTCTGATGATGCAGCCAACGAGGAGAATGGATATGGACGCAAAGCTGAGCCAGTTGGAGCCGCAGGAAAGCGCGTTCTTCCGGCGTATCGACCGGGATCTGGAAAGAAGCCGCGAGCTGCGCCGCGACCTCCATGCCCTCCTCATCGACGTGCGCCGGGCCAACCAGCGGCAGCCGAGGAACGACGATGCCCTGTCATAGCGAGTGCAAGTACCACGGCTTTCTGGGGCTGGAGGAGTGGTGCCGCCACCCGGAGCACATCGAGCCGCTCAAGCCGGCTCGCCAGTTCGCCATCATGGCCGCCGGTGGCAAGTGCGCCAACTGGCTCGCCTGGGAGGCAAAGGTGATGCCCCACGAAACTCCGAGCTGGCCGATGCCCGTTGTCATGCTCCAGATCGTGGCCGTATTCGCCGTGTATCTGCACCAGGTAAGTACCTCGCAAGCCAGCGGGGAAAGGAGCGCAGCATGAGCAACGGACAAGACTTACTCGTGTTCCTGATCATTTGTCTGTGGTGCCTCACCATCCGCAGGCCGCGCAACTGAAAGCCGCGTTTTATACGCATTGCGTACAAAAACAGCAAAGAGAGTACACGAAATGACACCAGAACAGCTTAAAGCCAGCCGCCGCCAGCTGGGTCTGAACCAAGCCGAGATGGCCCAGCAACTGAGGACTCCCTACCGCACCTACCAGGACTGGGAGCGCGGCACCCGCCGCATCCCCGGCGTGTGCGAGGTGGCCGTCGAACTGCTGGTCAAAAAGGACAGGTGGGTCATGCAGGCAATCACCGCCAAGCTGGCCAGGGGGTAATCATGGCTCTGAAACCGACATGGTTGGTCTACCTCAAAATGGGGCAGGAGCTGTCGAGGCATCTGGATACGAACTGCACCTATGAGGAGATCGGCGCATGCCTTGGAGTCTCCAAGCAAGCAGCTCGCGCTGAGACGCTGGTCGCCCTCGGCAAGCTCGCCTACCAGCTCAAGAAGATGTGGGGTAAAGAATGCGGGTAAGCATAAAGGTGGAGAGATTTCAGGTGACTGCACCTCCACAAATAAGGGCCTTACTTTTCGCAGGCGCCCCGGTTGCCATCGGGGTTTCTGGCGGGAAGGATTCCAGTGCGGTTGCCCTCAGGCTCGACGAGTACCTCAACGAGATTGGGCACACCGGATCGAGACTGCTGATCCACAGCGACCTCGGAGTGGTCGAGTGGCAGGACAGTCTCCCGGTCTGCGAGAAGCTTGCCGCTAGGATGGGATGGGAGCTAGTGGTGGTACGGCGCGCAGCCGGCGACCTCATGGACCGCTGGGAGACCCGCTGGAAGAACAACGTCAAGCGGTACGAAACCATGGCTTGCGTCAAGGTAATCCTCCCCTGGAGCACGCCGGCCATGAGGTTCTGCACCAGCGAGCTTAAGACTGACATCATTTGCGCGGAGCTAAAACGCCGCTACCCCGGCCAGGAGATACTCAGCGTCACCGGGATACGGCACGCGGAGAGCGCCCAGCGGGCAAAGATGCCATGCATGCAGGCGCAGCCAAAGCTGCTGGCAAAGACTAAAGGAACCGCCGGCTGGAACTGGAACCCGATCATTGAGTGGCCGACCGAGGACGTGTACGACTACCTCACCAGGAAGAATGAACCACTCCACGAGGCATACACCGAATACGGCTGCAGCCGAGTGAGCTGCAGCTTCTGCTTCATGGCTGGTCTGGAGGACCTGGTCGGCGCCGCCAGTTGCAGCGACAACCAGGACACCTACCGCCGCATGGTGGAGCTCGAAATCACCAGCACATTTGCCTACCAGGGAAACCGCTGGCTTGCGGACGTCGCACCCCAGCTGCTCACCCAGGACCAGAAGGACCGGCTCGCCAAGGCGAAGGAGGCTGCAGCAATCCGCGTTCAGGCAGAGGCACGGTTAGAAAAGCATCTTCTCTATGTTGCGGGGTGGCCGACGGCTGTTCCGACGTGGGAAGAAGCCTCGATGATTGGAGAGGTTCGCGTAGCTGTAGCAAAGGCTTTAGGGCTCAACGTGAGCTATACCTCGCCTCAAAGCATACGTGAACGCTATGAGGAGCTGATGCTTAACAAGCAAGAGAAGCTAGCAGCCTAAGGAGCTACTATGGCAACCCCCGCCCAAATTAAGAAGATCCACGCGCTCAAGGGCGCCATGGGGATGGAAGAGACCGAGTACCGGAAGCTTCTGGCCGATCCTCCCTTCAAGGTCAAAAGCTCCACCAAGCTCTCTACCCCCAAGGCTGACGAGTTGATAAAGGACCTGGAAGAGAAAGCCGTGGCCATGGGCGTCTGGGAGAAGAGGAAGCCGGCGCGACGGGCCAAGACCGCGACCAAGCTTGCCGACGACGAGCAGTCTAAGCTGATCCGCTACCTCTGGTTCCAGCTGCACGAGACAGGCAAGGTAAAGAACCCTGCCGAGTCGGCGCTGCTCGCCTACGTGAAGCGCATGTCGGGAGTGGCCCGGCTCGAATGGCTCGAAGTAAAAAAGGCTTCAAAGGTCATTGAAGCCATGAAGAAATGGCTGGGGAGGTAAGTATGAAATTCTTTTTGACAACCGCAGGGGCGGTTGCTCTTTGCGTCTTAGGCCAGACATTAGTCGGATGGAATTGGTCAGTTGAAGATCAGTTCTTCGGTGGCTATGCCACCGCGTTCATCGTCTCCGCGTATCTCAAGATGGCGGATACCCTATGATCCTGCACTGCCCCTGTTGCCACGCCCAATACAGCATCGAAGCCCTGACCCAGGACGCCGCCGCCCGCGAGCTGCTCGGCATGCGCGGCACTATGCCGCCCAGCCTGCTTTCCTACCTGACCCTGTTCCGGTCCGAGAAGCGTGCCTTGAGCTTCGAGCGCGCCCTGAAGCTGGCCAAGGAAGCCCTCCAGCTCTCCGCCGATCCGGCGCAGCTGGAGGCGGCCATGGCCGAGACCGTCGAAGCCATGCGCACCAAGCGGGAGCAGGGCCAGGGCACCGCCCTGAAGAACCACAACTATCTCAAGAAGGTGCTGGGCAGCACGCCGACCGCCTCGGCTTCTACCTCCGCCCTGGTCACTTCCGATGATAGCGGCGCGCGCCCGGCGGCCCGGTCCAAAACGGCCAGCGCCATCGGCCGCCTGGAGAACTGGAAGCGTGGCTGATTGGATCAAAGCTGAGATAGCCCATGGCCTGCAGGCGCTCCTCTCGCTGAGGCTCAAGAACACCCCCGCCGAGGACATGATAGAGCTGACCGCCGATATCTGGGTGCGAGCCTTCATGCACCGACTCGGCCGGTCCAGCATCGAAGCGATTGACGCTCCGCGTATCCAGGAAGGCTTCGCGCAGACCTTCCCCCGCGTTCGGGAGTGGCCGGCGCCGGTCGAAGTAATGGACCGCATGCCGGCCCGGCCGGAACGGGCAAAGCTGCCCGCACCGGAGCCGACAGCAGAGCAGCACCAGCAGAGTGTAGAGCGCGTTAAAGCAATGTTAAACGACCTGGTTCAGAACTGGGGGAAAGCATGCTGATCATCGACCATTACCCGGAGACCCTCCGGGACATACATGACAAGATCCTGGACGCCATCAGCGGAGACGAAGTCACCTCCACCGATGCCGCGATTGCCGTGCATGTCACCGAGTGGATCAGGCGCAACTGGGGTGCCCGCACCCTTACCCGCAAGTGGTGGGGGATGCTGAGGGGTGAGGTAGACGGGGACCAAAGCGGCACCCTGGTTGAAGTCTCGGCAGATCCGGTCGGCTCGCTGCGCGGGCGCGAACTCCGCGCCGCTGCCTGGGTCATCCTTTCCGGCAGCCGCGCCATGTGGATCGAACAGGGCCGGCGCGGTATCTGCGAGGTCGCTAGCCTCATCGCGGTCACTGTCGAAGCGGAATGGACCCGGACCACCATCTACATTCCCTCTGGCAAAGAGGTCGACCGCGCCATCCGAGACGCGCACGTCTGGCGAGCCTTTGGGGGCCTTGCTGACATCGACGGTGTCATCTCGACCTTCAGGCTTTCCCAGCGCCAGATCTACGACATAGTCAAGCGGGTCCAGGGTAAAAGGGACCGCCAAGAACAGCCGGTTTTGCCCGGCTTTTAAAAACCCTTTGACACCTGCTGCCTGAATGCGATACAAGGCACAGTTGATTGCCAAAAAGCCCCTACTCCTCACGGTTTAGGGGCTTTTCTTTTGGCTGAACCGCAAACGACCACCCGCCCAAATTCCTGTAAATTCCCCCTTGTCATGCAGCCAATCTGATCGACCGCCCAGGTTCTTCTCCTTTCCTGGGCGGTCCCTCTCATCCGAAATCCCAACAGGGTGCTCCCCTAACTACGAGGTGACACATGGCCGAATTTCTGCCAGCGCATCGGGCAACCATGAGCGATGAAGGTGGCTACGCCAATAACCCATCCGATCTTGGCGGTGAGACCTACAAGGGAATCACCCGCAACTTTTGGGGCCACTGGCTCGGATGGATTCAGGTCGACCAGGCTAAGGCCGCCGTTGGCCCCATGCCCGTATATGGCTCAGCCGGATATGCACTCTGGGTCAAGCTGCTCAACAGAAAGCTGTCCAGTGATGCCTCCCTCCAAGACCAGGTGGGGGATTTCTACTTCCGTAATTTATGGACCGCCAACCTGCTGAACCAGGTCAAGGACCAGGCCGTGGCGACCTGGCTCTATAACCACATCGTCAACGGTGGCGGGCGTGGCGTGATGTGGATGCAGCTTGCCGCCAAGGTCACACCCGACGGCGCCATAGGTCCCAAGACCGTCGCTGGCATCAACGCGACCCCGTCCGTCGAGCTGCTCCGCCGGGCTGAGGACATCGCCGGAGCCTACCGTCTGGACGTGGCGCACAAGAACCCCAGCCAGATCCAGTTCCTCAGCTCCTGGCTTGAGCGCGACGGCCAGCCGCCTGAGATCATCGCCCTGGTCAGAGCCGCTGCCCGCGACGGTCGCCTGGACGATGGTGAGGTGGCCCAGCTCAAAAAGGCCATGGAGGCGGCCGGGTAATGAGACCGTTCTTGCTTGCAGTAACCCTCATTTCCCTCGCCGGATGCGGCGGTCGCCTCACCGGATACAACCTGAAGGCGACCCTCGGCCATACAGACTACCAGGACGGCAACACGTCCATTTACACCGGAGCCAGCATCGACGCTCATTTTGACGTGCTGCCGGCCCGTTAACCCCAGACAAGGAGCTTGAAATGAAGAAACTGATGCTGGCCTGTCTCACCCTGGTTGCCTTAGTGGTCGCTGCCTGTACTCCCCTCTTTGCCGCCGATCTGCTGCCTGCACACGCACCGGCGGCCGTTTCGTCCGGGAACGTCTTCACGACCTTCCTGCAGCAGTCGGTGTTCCCGATCATCACGGCGCTGTTCATGGGAGCAGTGAGCATCTTCCTGAACCGGCTCGGTCAGAAGTACAAGGTCGAAGCCCTGACCCAGAAGAACAACATCGTAGAGCAGCTCGCCTACCAGGGTATCACCAAGGCCGAGGAGTTGGCCGCGAAGTACGCCGGCTCCAGGGCGGTTCTCTCCGGTCAGGACAAGCTGAGCGTTGCCGTCAACCACATCCTCTCCGTCATGCCCTCGGTTACCAGGGAGCAGGCGGAAAGCATGGTCCACGCTCTGCTGGCACAGATCCCCGGTCTCGGCGCCAGCGGTGACACGGCCATCGAGCGGTACCCGATGCCCACGGCCGCCTTGGCGATCCCGGCCGTGCCCGAACCCGAATCTGCACCGGCCGCCTAGTGACCTCCGCAACCATCACTGCGATTCTGTCGCTCCTCGCCTACCTCTTGCCGCTGATTGTCGAAGGCGTCAAGGGGTGGCAGGGGCAGCAGAAGGGAGCCGACCATGAAAAGAATATCCAGGACTACCGCGAGGCGCTTGGCAAGGGAGATTCTGCTGCTCTCAGTGCTCGCCACGCTGATCAGCACGACCGGGTGCTCGCGGCGCTTCGTGGTCGTTGACGGCGGAGAGAAAGTGAGCATCCCGAAAGCCGAGCTGGACCGCCTCTACCAGGACAACGAGCTGTTGATGAAAGGGCTGGAGGAGTGCCGCAGTGGGCGATGAAATGGACCGGGTTCAAACCCTCAACGAAGACTTCCAGGCTTTTGCCCTGGACTTGAACCAGCGCAGTCGGGAGCCGGCCAACTACACCGGCACCGACTGCGTAGACTACGGCGAGGAGATACCCAAGGCCCGCCGCGCCGTCAACCCCGGTTGCCGCCGCTGTATCGGCTGCCAGGCACTACATGAGAACTGGAGAGCTTTGTGATCGGAAACCTACAACCCTGGATGTTCGCATTCTCAATTTTCCAGTTCATCTACAACGTCTGCCTGACCATCTACCTGATGCGCAAGGATAAAGACAAGGTGACCAGCGGGCGCTTTAAGGAGATCGAGGACCAGGTCACCAGGTTGGATAAGGAGAAGGTGACCGGTAGCCGCGTCAAGGAAACTGAGGACCGCATATCTAAAGTGGAGACCGACCTCGTGAAGGTTGAGGCCAAGGTCGGGACCGCGCCCGTTTGCGGCAACCACGGCAGGATGGAAGAGAATGACGTCAAGCTCTTTGCCCGCTTCGACGAGCTGCACGGCGATATCCGGGAGCTGACCGGGGCCGTCAAAGGTCTCACCAGGTCAAACGACATGATCAACGAATTTCTACTCAAGGAGAGGAAGTGATGCCCTTTTCCGACACCCTTACCGAACACCGCCGGCTCATCATCCTGCGCGCCCTGGAGAACCCGAAGATCGGGCCGAGCTGCAACGACTCCATTCTGACCACCATCTGCAACGAGTTCGGCTGCCGCAGCTCGCGCGACCAAGTCAAGACGGCAGTGACGTGGCTGGAGGAGCAGGACCTGGTCAAGTACAAAGTCCAGGACAGCGGGACCTACATTGTCACCGTCACCCAGCGCGGCGCCGAGGCGGCCACCGGCATCCTGACGGTCCCCGGAGTCAAACGTCCGGCCCCCGGAGACCTCCATGGGTAAGCGGTCCGATTTAGAGCCGCGCGCTATCTCCCTCTATGCCGAGGGGATGGAGATCCCGCAGATCTCGCCCGTGCTGGAGGTCTCCGAAAACAGCCTGCGCGAATGGAAGAAACGCGCCGGTAGCGAGTGGGACGAAGCGCGGGCCGATTTCCGCAAGGGGCAACTGGCCAGCATGGAAGACGTGGGGCGCCGGGTGCAGCGGGCCAGAGAGATCACCCGCCAGATGACCGGAGACGCCGCCAGTCAGAGCGCCATGGGCCAGATCCTCAATGAGTCGGTCCAGTCCATGGTCTACGACGTAATGGACCAGATCCGAACCAGCCTCGTAGATGCTGAGGAGATGCCCAAGCTGATCAAGCAGATTAGCAACATCGCCCTGATCCTTACGCGAACCGAGCAGGCAGCCAATCTGAACCTGAAGCTGCAGGAGGAGATCCGAAAGCAGGAGCGTGAGCGCGCCGCCGACGCTGCTGCCAAGATCGCTAAGAAGGGCGGCATGTCGGTCGAGCGCGTCAACGAACTTCGCAACATGATTCTTGGGGTGGCCGCTTGAGCCAGATCGCCGCAGTCATACCGTCCACCACGGACTATTCTGCACCGCCGGTGCTGCTCCCCTACCAGCAAGAGTGGATCGCCGACAAGTCGCAGCTGAAGATCGTGGAGAAGAGCCGCCGTACTGGTCTCACCTGGGCGGAGGCCGCTGACAACGTCCTGATCGCTGCCGCTGAGAAGGCAGCCGGCGGACAGAACGTCTACTACATCGGCTACAACCAGGACATGGGCATCGAGTACATCGAGGCTTGTGCCATGTGGGCCAAGGCGTTCAACTACGCCGCCTGCGAGATGGAAGAGGGGATCTGGGGCGAGGGTGAAGAAGACAAGCACATCAAGACATTCACCATCCGCTTTCCAGACTCCGGCCACCGCATCGTAGCGCTCTCCTCCAGGCCGGCCAACCTACGCGGTAAGCAAGGCGTCGTTGTCATCGACGAAGCCGCCTTCCACGAGCAGCTCGGCGAGCTGCTCAAGGCTGCCCTTGCGCTTCTCATCTGGGGCGGAATGGTCAGGGTCATCTCGACCCACAACGGCGAAGGCAACGACTTCAACGAGCTGATCCAGGAGATCCGCGCCGGCAAGCGAGCCGGAAGCGTTCACCGGATCGACTTCCGTTCCGCAGTAGACCAGGGGCTGTACCAGCGCGTCTGCCTTCGGTTGGGGAGAGCATGGGATGCTGAGGAGGAGAGCAAGTGGATCGGGTCGGTCTACAAGTTCTACGGCACGGCGGCAGACGAAGAACTCGACGTCATACCGTCCCAGGGGAGCGGGACCTATCTTCCCAGGGGGATCGTAGAACGCTGCATGCGGACAGATATCCCGGTGCTGCGCTGGGGCTGCGACAACAAGTTTGCCACCTTGCCGGATCACATCCGTCAGGCCGAGGCGCGCGACTGGTGCAAGGAGAACCTGGAGCCGCTCCTCATAAAGCTCGACTCGAAGCGCGCCCACTATCTCGGCGAAGACTTTGCCCGCAGCGGCGACCTCACCGTCATGTTTCCGCTGGCCGAACTGCAAAGCCTTCGCTACCGAGCCCCGTTCGTCCTGGAACTCAAGAACGTCCCGTTCAAGGAGCAGGAGCTGATCCTCTTCTACATCCTGGACCGGCTGCCGCGACTCGCCGGAGTCAAGATGGATGCGCGCGGCAACGGCCAGTATCTGGCCGAGGTCACCGTCCAGAAATACGGCGAAAGGGTCGAGGCGATCATGCTGTCGGAAAGCTGGTACCGAGACGAAATGCCGCGCTTCAAGAGCTTCTTTGAGGACGGAACCATTGAGGTACCCCAGGACGCGGACCACATGGACGATTACCGTGCGGTCAAAATGACCAAGGGTATCGCCAAGGTCCCGGAGGGGCGCACCGAAGGGAAAGACGGCAACATGCGGCATGGCGATGCGGCAGTTGCGCTTGCCTTGGCCATTTCCGCTACCCGGATCGAGGCGGGCGAGTACGCCTGCCACCGCATCACCCCCGCAACCACCAAAGACCTCCCCCGGTTGATCAAGCAGACCGCCGGGTTCGGGCGCACCAAAGGAGCATGGTAATGGCAGATGTCACCCTTTACGACGCCTACAACAGGCCCATTAAAAAGCAGGATCTCACCCGCGAATTTGCGGCCCCGGCGCTCACCGGCATTCGGACCCTGTTCACCAACACCATCGCCTCCGGTGTCACCCCCGAGCGCATGGCGAGCCTGCTGCAGCGCGCCGCCGAGGGCGACGCCCACGACTACCTCACCCTGGCTGAGGAGATGGAGGAAAAGGAGCCGCATTACGCTTCGGTGATAGGCACCAGGAAGCGCGCCGTCAAGAAGCTCCCGGTCCAGATCGAGGCGGCCAGCGACTCGGCAAAGGACGTGGAGATCGCCGACGCCGTCAGGGAGATGGTGAAGAAGGGGGGCTTCAAGGGGATGCTGGAGAACGCCCTGGACGCTCTGGGCAAAGGCTACTCTGCCATCGAGATCGACTGGGATAAAAGCGCCAGGCAGTGGTTCCCCAAGGGGTACATCTGGCGCGACCCCCGCTTCTTCCAGTTCGACCGGGTGAGCCAGACCGAGCTGCGTCTCCGGGACGAAGCAGACCTGGTGGACGGCCTTGCGCTGCCCCCCTACAAGTTCATCGTCCATTACCCCAGGCTGAAGAGCGGCATCCCGATCCGTGGCGGCTTGGCCCGCTTGGTGGCCTGGAGCTACATGGGCAAGATGTACACCTTCAAGGACTGGCTGGCCTTCATCGAGATTTGCGGTCTCCCGATCCGCATCGGCCGCTACAACTCCACGGCCAGCGACTCCGACATCGACATCCTCAAGTCCGCGGTTGCCAACCTGGGGAGCGACGCAGCCGCAGTACTCCCGGATTCGCTGAAGGTCGAGTTTGAGAAGAACGCCCAGGTAACCGGGGGAGACAAGATCTTCCTGAACCTCGCCGAGTGGATCGACCGTCAGACCAGCAAGGCGGTCCTTGGCCAGACCATGACCGCAGACGACGGCAGCTCCCAGGCACAGGCCAAGGTCCATGACGAAGTGCGCTCCGACATCACCAAGTCCGACGCCGAGCAGCTGGCCGAGACGCTCAACCTGCAGCTGGTCCGCCCGTTTGTAGACCTGAACTTCGGACCGCAGCAGAGCTACCCGACGCTCACCCTCTACATCAAGAAGCCCGAGGACATCAAGGCACTGACCGACGCACTGAAAGAGCTGGTCCCCCTGGGACTCCGGGTCGAGCAGAGCGTAGTGCGCGACCGCCTCAACCTTCCCGATCCGGCGGCCAACGCCAAGCCCGAGGATCTTCTGGGTATGCAAAAGCCCACCCCGGCCACGGGGGTGAACCACCAGGGCCACAGCTGCCCCAACTGCGCCACCGCCCTCAACCAGGCCGGAGCCGATCAGCCGGACGCCGCCGACGTCTTCGCCGCTCGCATGTCCCAGGAAGCCGGCGCGGCCATGGATGCCATGATCGACAAGGTGCGTGAGCTGATCATGACCGCCGGCTCTCTCCAGGAAGCGCGCGACCAGCTCTTCGACCTGTTCCCGAAAATGGACTCGGCCACCCTGGGTAACCTCATGATGCAGGCGCTCACCTCCGCGAACCTTGCCGGCCGGGCCGAGGTGGCCGATGGCAACTAGCACCGCCGAATACGGCAGCCTGCCCTTCGAGGAGGCCATCGCCTTCTTCCGCTCCAAGGTGAAGATCCCGACCGAGCGCTGGAACGATCTGCTGCAGCAGGATCACGACTTCGGTTTCATGATCGCAGGCGCCACCAAGGCCGAGATGCTGACTGACTTCCAGGCGGCCATCGACAGGGCCATCACCGAGGGCACCACCCTGGAGGCGTTCAGAAAGGACTTCGACCGCATCGTCTCCCAGTACGGGTGGAGCTACAAGGGGTCGCGCGGCTGGAGAAGCGAGGTCATCTACTCCACCAACATCAGGACCGCCTACCAGGCCGGCCGGTTTCAGCAGATGACCGATCCCGACGTACTGGCCTACCGCCCCAACTGGCTCTACCAGCACGGCGACAGCATCCGGCCCCGGCCGCCGCACCTAGCCTGGAGTGGCACGGTCCTGCCGGCTGATGATCCTTGGTGGCTGACCCATTTCACCCCCAACGGCTGGGGCTGCAAGTGCCGCATCGTCGCGCTGAGTGACCGCGACCTGGCCCGCAAGGGTTTGACCGTCGGCCAGGCCCCCGATGACGGCACCTACGAGTGGGTGAACAAGAAAACCGGAGAGGTGCAGACCATCCCCAACGGCATAGATCCCGGCTGGGACTACACCCCCGGCCGCGCCCCCGCGCAGGACCGCGAGAAGATCATGAAGGTGATGATCGCGGGGGTGCCGCCGGAGCTGCAGGCAATGGTACGGGCCGAGGCGGGACTGTAATGGCCGGCACCTTCACTGTCATCGATAGGATCGACGACCGCGACATCCAGCGCGAGCTGCAGCGCCTGAAGAAGAAGTCCGACAATCTGCACCCCTGTCTGAAGAACATCGGTGAATACGAAGTCGAATCCACCCAGGACCGCTTCACCAAGGAGGAGGACCCGGCCGGCAAGAAGTGGGCGGCTCTCAAGGAGTCGACCAAGAAGCAGAAGAAACACACCAAGATCCTGACCGAGAGTTCCGGTCTGCGCGACAGCTTCATCTATGCCGTACAGAACAACGGGTTGAAGGTCGGCACCAACAAGATCTACGGCGCCGCCCACCAGTTCGGTATCGACAAGGACATCGCGGTCCCCGCTCACAAGCGCCTGGTGAAGGTGGTCTTCAAGAAGCCCCTCAAGTTTCCGGTCTGGTCAGAGGTGAAGCCGCACAACCGCAACCCCAAGCTGCCGGCTCGCGAGATCCTCGGATTTTCAGCCGCCGACCGGGTCGAGATCCTGGGTATCACCAGGGACTTTTTGGAGAAGTGACGGGTCTATTGCTGAGGCGTCCAAATTTGCCCTGTAGTCGGTCTAGGGGGACCATGGTCCGGCTCGGAGTTGTTGGACCCGCTGTAGCGGTTTTTAAAGGCTGTTTTAACGCGGTTGCAAATCACGGCTCTGATGTTTTTGGCGAGGCCGCAAACGACAGCATTGGCCGTAGGGGTTACTGTGCGAATACGCACAGCGGAGGAAACATGAAAATCTTGGTGGTAGATGACGAGCAAAGCCTCGGTATTCGGCTTGCCCTGGCTCTTTGTGGGGAGCAGGTCGGCGAACGCAGCTCGCTCAACTTTGAGCTTCAGCCGGCGGACGGTGGCGGCGCGCCGGAATGGATCGAGCTGATACCTGCCGGACAGATCATCACCGGGCGTGACGGTCGCACCTGGATCAATGACCGCCCTGACATGATCCTGGCATCTTTTGCGACCGAAGGGAAAGACCTCCCTATTGATTGGGAGCACGCCAGCGAGATCAAGGCACCCTGCGGCGACGAGGCACCGGCAGCAGGGTGGATAAAAGAAATGGAGATCCGTGACGGAGCTATTTGGGGCCGTGTGGAGTGGACTGTAAAAGGTGCCGCATCCATCACCTCCCGCGAATACCGTTACATCTCTCCGGTGTTCCGTTTCGAGATCGATAGCCGCCGCATCTTCCGGCTGACTTCTTGCGGCCTGACCAATCAACCCAACCTGTTTTTGAGCGCGCTCAACAACGAAGAACCCACACTGGAGGTGGCAATGAACGCTGAACAGATGAAGGAACTCTGCAGGATCTGTGGCATCCCCGAGGATTCCACTGCCGCGCAGATCATAGCAGCTTGCAAAAAGTGCTGTGCCATGAACCACGAACAGCCGTCGCTTGACAAGTTCGTGCCGCGCGCGGACTACGACACCGCCCTGAACCGCGCCACTACTGCCGAGTCCGACCTCCAGGCCATCAAAGCCGGCCAGCTGGAAACGGCGATCAACACCGAGATCGACGCAGCCCTCGCAGCCGGCAAAATCACCCCGGCCACTAAGGACTACCACGTTGCCCAGTGCAAGCAGGAAGGGGGCTTGGACCGCTTCAAGACCTTCGTCGCAGCCGCCCCCGTGATCGCCGGAGCCACGGACTTGGACAGCAAGGAGGTCGACAGCAAGCAGACCGCCCTCAACGCCGAGCAGCAGAAGATCGCTGACATGTTCGGCAACAGCGCCGAGGACCTCAAGAAGTACGGCGCCTAACTCTTCAACCCAGTTTCAAGGAGGCTTCACATGGCATTAACCCAGGACAGAAACACCCCGCACCGCGACGGCGAAATCATCAGCGTCCCGGTAGCGGCCAACGCCAAGATCTATGCCGGCGGGATCGTGGCGGCTAACGCGACCGGCTATGCCACCAAAGGTGCCACCGCCACCACGCTCACCTACCTCGGCCGGGCCGAGGAGTTCGTGGACAACACCGGCGGGGCCGACGGGGCCAAGACCATTACGGTACGTCGCGGCAAGGCGTTCAAGTGGAAGAACAGCGCGGGCGACGCCGTGACCCAGGCCGAGATGGGCAAGACCTGCTACATCGTCGATGACGAAACCGTCTCCAAATCCAACGCGGGCGGCAACACCCAGTCCGCCGCTGGCAAGGTAGTCGGAATCGACAACGACGGTGTCTGGGTCCAGTAACCGCAACTCCCAACCTACTGCCTTTCAGGAGGGCACAATGAAGCAGAAAGCTATCACCTTCTTCACCCTGGTCGGGCTCTTCGCCCTGGCCGTGCTGCTGGCCCCGGCACATGCCGTCCACGCCGCAACCGCAGAAACCGGAAAGGGCCTGCCGTTCATCGGGGTCGCCGGCATGATCGTCAACTCGGCAGCTCTGCAGAACATCTTCACCAACCTGAAGGCCACCTTCAACAAGGCCTTCGAGGCCGCGCCTACCTTCTGGGAAAAGGTGGCCATGTTGGTGCCCAGCACCAGCAAGACCAACGACTACAAGTGGCTCGCCAACTTCCCCCGCATGCGGAAGTGGGTAGGGGAGAAGACCGCCAAGGCCCTGGCCGCCTTCAACTACACGGTGACCAACGATGACTGGGAGGCCACCGTTGAGGTCGACCGCAACGACATCGAAGACGACGAACTCGGCATCTACGCTCCCCAGGCTCAGGGGGCCGGCTTCTCCGCTAAGCAGCTCCCCGACGAGATCGTCGCCGACCTGATCAACGGCGCTTTCACCAACAAGTGCTACGACGGTCAGTACTTCATCGACACTGACCACCCGGTTACCGACAAGAACGGCATCGTGCAGAGCGTTTCCAACAAAGGGACCAAGAAGCTCTCCGCCGCCACCCAGGCGGCCGCCATTGCGTCCCTCGGCGCCGGCCGCATCGCCATGATGAAATTCACGGACGACGAAGGGCGACCGCTGAACACGATCCCGACCGTTTTGCTGGTCCCGCCGGCTCTGAGCGATGTCGCTAACGTCCTCGCCATGAACGACCGCCTCGAAGACGGCAAGCCCAACCCCTACAAGGGTACCATCACCGTGGTCTGCGAGCCGCGTCTGACCGACGACAACGCCTGGTTCCTGCTCGACACCAGCAAGCCGGTCAGGCCGTTCATCTACCAGGAGCGCAAGAAGCCCGTCTTCGTGCAGCAGATCGATCCGCAGGCCGACGATGTCTTCTCCAAGAAGAAGTTCAAGTTCGGAGCTGAGGCGCGCGCGGCCGGCGGGTACGGCTTCTGGCAGCTGGCCTACGGCAGCGACGGCAGCGTCGCCTAACATCCAGGGGCACGTGATCCGTGCCCCGGATTCATCTTCTCGGACAAGGAGTAGAACATGATCAGGATCAGTGCAGTACAGGACGGCTTCCGCCGGTGCGGAGTAGCACACCCGGCCGGTGCCACCGATTACCCCGATGACCGCTTCACCAGGAAGGAGCTGGAGATCCTGCAGGCCGAGCCGATGCTCATGGTCCAGGTGATCGAAGGTGAGAGCGGGCTGGGCGGCGGCCAGGGCGGAGGAGGCAAAACCTACCCGATGAACGCCAAGGATACGGCAGAAAAAATCAAGGCAGCAGGGTCCATCGAAGAGGTCGACGAGCTGGCTAAGGACGACGAACGCGCTGGTGTCATAGCCGCAGCAGAAAAACGTCGGAAGGAACTGGCTCCGGAATAACAGAAGCCATTGATCAGAGGTAAGAGGGGCGGCCCGAGCGGCCGCCCTCATTTGAGAGGTCACCATGTACTGCACGCTCGACGACATCAAAAAGCAGATCCCCGGCGAGGCCATCCTCCAGCTGACCGATGACAACCAGGTCGGCATCACCATGGAGATGATCGTCGCGGCCATGGCCGGCACCGCTCAGCCCGACCCGGACCAGGACCCGGCCTTGACCGCCGCCGCAGAAGAGGCCGCCGGCTTCATCAGCGAGGCCATTGCCGGGGCAGACAGCGAGATCGACGGCTACTGCAGCGTGAAGTACTCCGTGCCGTTTGCGGTGGTTCCGGCGGTCATCAAGAAGGTCTCCGCCGATCTGGCCATCTACAACCTCTACGCCCGCCGGGTTGAGACCATGCCCGAGGTCCGGGCCACCAACCAGAAGAACTCCAGCCGGCTCCTGGAGAACATCTCTAGAGGTACTGTCAAGCTTGGCGAGGTGGCCGACTCCGCGCCGGTCCAGAAGCAGCAAAGCCCAATGGTGACCAGCAGCGGTCGCCTCTTTGGCCGCGACAAGATGAAGGGGCTCTAGATGATTACCGCGCTCGAGGAGGCCGTCCTCAACGAGATCACCACGCGGATCGCCGCGCTCAAGACCGGTGGCGTCCAGAAGGATGCCAAGCAGCTGCTCACCGCCAACGCGGTGGCAGTCGCTGTCCTGGAGGGGACCTTTAAAGAGGTCGCCCAGCGCGAATGGCGCCAAGATGTAACGGTCTCGGTCCTGGTGAAGTTCAAGAATATGACCAACGAGGAGGCGCGGCGCAAGGGGATCAACCCGATTGTCGCGGCAGTCATTCAGCTGCTGGTCCTGAAGACCTTCGGTTTGAAGATTCAGCCCCTGGTACCCAAGCGGTTTCGGGACGTCACCACCGAGGAGAAGTACGCAGCCGGGGTCATCGAGTACCTGATCGAGTTCGGCACCTCATTCACCATAAAAGCACTCGACGAGGAGGCGGTCACCGACCTCATCACCGTCGGGCTTTCATACCTGCTCAAGCCCGGCGACAGCATCGCCGACGCCAGCGACACAATTCACCTGGAGGTGTGACGCATGATCGTCAAATCAGCGCCGGGCACGCAATGCCCGAGGGAAGACAACCCGAAGACCTACATCACCGAAACCGAGGCGGTAGAGGTACCCGACACCGCCTACTACCATCGGCTGGTGGACGACGGCTCCCTGGTCCCGGCAAAGCTTTCCAAGAAAACCGGAGGTGACCAGTAATGGCATCCAAAAACATCTTCTTTGACAGCATCCCCAGCAGCATCAGGAAGCCGGGCCGCTACATGGAGTTCAACACCTCTCTCGCGGTTCGCACCCTGCCGGCCAACAAACAGCGCATGCTGATCGTGGCCCAACGTCTGGCCGCCGGCACGGTGGCTGCGCTTGTACCGACCACCGTATTCTCGGACGCCGATGCGGCTCTTTATTTCGGGGCCGGTTCCATGGCGCACCTCATGGTAAGGGCAGCCATTAAGGCGAACCCTTACCTCGATCTGACTGTGTGCGCCCTGGACGATGGCGCCGGTGCTGCTGCCACCAGCACGATCACCATCGCCAACGCCGCGACCGCTGCCGGCTCGCTAAAGCTCTACATCGGGAACCGCTACGTCGAGATTGCCATCGCCAACCAGGATGCGGCCGCGACCGTGGCCACCGCACTCAACGCCGAGATCGGCAAGTACCCCGATTTTCCGGTGACCGCCGGAGTCGTCGGAGCAGTGGTGACCCTGACGGCTCGCAACAAGGGGACCATCGCCAACCAGATCGACGTCAGCGCCGAGGTCACCGCAAAAGGGACCACCGCCACGGTCGTCGCCATGGCCGGCGGCACCGTCGACCCGACGCTCGCCACCGCTCTCGCAAAGGTAGTGCCCGAGCAGTACCACATCATCGCCACGCCCTACAACGCGCAGGCCGACCTGATCACCCTACGCGACCACCTCGCCCTGGTCTCCGGCCCGATGGAGCAGCGGCCGGGGGTTGGCGTCTATGCCATCGACACCGCTCTTGCCACCGCGACCACGCTGGCCACCGCCGTCGACTCCGGCCGGATCGTCGGGGCCTACCTTCGCGGCACCAAGAGCCCGAGCTACGAGATATCCGCCGCCTATGCGGCAGTGCTCGCCTCCGAAGAAGATCCCGCCCGTCCGCTCAACACCCTGGAGCTGACCGGGATCGCCGCGCCTCCGGTCGAGCAGCGCCTCTCCAGGACCGAGCAGGAGAGCTGCCTTGCTAACGGAGTGGCCCCCCTGGAAGTCGGCCCCGGCGAGCGGGTGCAGATCGTGCGCGCCATCACCACCTATCTGCACAACGTGGCAGGCAGCTCCGACATCAGCCTCCTGGATGTCACCACTATCAGGACCCTGGACTACGTCAGGAAGGCCTGTATCGAGCGAATTGCCTTGCGCTTCCCGCGCACCAAGCTCTCCGTGAAGACGCCGCCCAGGGTTCGTGTTGAACTGCTCGACGTGCTGCAGAAGCTGGAGCAGCTGGAAATCGTGGAAGCTGTAGCGGACAACGCAGCCGGCCTGATCGTAGAGCGCGACGACCAGGACCCGAACCGGGTTAACGCGAAGATCCCGACCGATGTGGTCAACGGGCTGCACGTCTTCGCCGGCAGGATCGACCTGCTGCTTTAACACGCATTTAACGGAGGTTTAAACAATGGCTGTATCCAGAGTCAGATTGGTCATAGACGGTGAGGAAGAGACCCGCTTTAAAGCGATCGAGGAGAGCGACGAGGAGCTGGCGAAACGCATAAAGCTCATGCACGGCAGTGAGGCAATGGCGGTTCCGCCTGAGTACGGGGTGAAACTCACCTACGTGATCCCGGACGGGGATGACGGCGAGGAGCGTGACTTCAGGGGGATCAAAAACGGCACCCTTATCCTGGAGTACCCGAGCGGACGCATGACCGTCTATACCGGCGTCTCCACGCTTAAGATCGGCGGTGCTAAATTCGACGGCGACAACGAAGCTGTCAGGGAAATCGAGCTGATGGCAACGGGGAGGAACTAGCCAATGGAGCAGGCCGGCAAATTCCCGGAAGGGATCATCGTGGACGGTGTCTGCCACTGCGATTTCACCCTGGTGGAGAAAACCTTCCGTACCACCCTGGAAGTCAGCAACGATCCGACCATCGACCGCAAGCTGATGGATGACAACGCCTACTACGACGCATGCCTCTATGCCAAGCGCCTGAAGGTCAAGGGGCTTGACAAGCTCACGCCGGAACAGGTCCTCGACCTTTCCGGGCCGGACTCCGACGAGCTGATCCTCGCCGAGGTCACCCTGGAGAAGAGGCGGCAGGCCTTTCGAGACGCGGCACAAGCCGCATCGAAAGACCCTGGTAGCCCTGCTTAAACTCGGCGTCCCCTGGTGGGACGCCGTGGACATGCCCGAGCGCGAAGGCGAAGCGCTCCTGGTCGCGTTCGATGAGATCGTGAACCCCAAAAAGCCCAAGAAGCAGAAGGTCCTTAATAGGTGATGCATGGCTGACATGAAGCTGTTCCTGCAAATACTGGCCAACGCCAGCGGCTTGAAGCGCGAGATGAGCGACTCGGGCAATGCCGTGAGCCGCTTCACCTCCGGGGCCAAGCGCGAGTTTGACTCGTTGCGTGGCGCCATGGGCTCTGTCCAGGGCAAGGTCGCGGGTATCGGGCTCTCCATTGGCGCCATGCAGCAGCTCTCCCAGTCGGCCCGGCTCGACAAGGGGCTCACGCAGGTTGGGCAGACGGCAGGGGAAGGTCAGCAAATGGTCAAGGGACTTCGCAAGGAGTTCTTTGCCATGAGCAAGGAGACTGGCCAGCAGGTCGAAGGGCTCAAGGATGGCTTCGATTCCTTGATTCAGTCGGGTCAGTCCTGGAAGGCCGCGCTGGAGTCGACCAAGGGCATCAACATAGCGTCCGCGGTTACCGGAGCACAGGGCAGGACCCTAGCCGGCGGGCTTACCGTTGGTGCAACCGCCTTCAACATCGACCTTGAGAAGCCGGGCAAGGCGCTGGCGCAATTGGATAAAATGACGGTCGCCGGCCGGCTTGGCAACGCCGAGCTGGAAAACCTGAGCGATATCTTCGCAAGGGTGGGCGTAAACGCCGCTTCCGCCGGAATGGGCTATGACAAGACCCTCGCCTTTATCGAAGGGCTTTCCATGGTGGAGCGTCAGCCTGAGCGCCTGGCTACTCTGGCTGACTCCACTTTGCGGCTGTTCACCAACCTGCGCTACATGGCCGAGGCTCAGAAGGGCACCGGCGTTAAATTCTTTGACGCCAAGGGCGCCCGGCGCGATGCGGTCGATGTGCTGCAGGACATCAAGAAGAAGTGGGACAAGCTCAAGACCGACAAGGCCCGTGCGATCTTCATCCAACAGGCCTTTGGCAAGGCCGACCTCGACACCATCAAGGGGATGAAGACGCTGCTCTCCGGCGATGCGCTCTCCAAGATCCGCGACTTCACCAGGCAGATCGGCGCTGCCGGCGGCACCCTGCAGAACGATCTCCCCTCCGCCATCAGCAACGCAGTGGATCAGACTGGCCGTCTCAAGGCGGCCCTCAGGGAGGCGTCTGATGGGTTCGTCCAGCCGATCAACGAAGTCATCGCCGACTTCATCAAGTTCAGCATGGACAAGAAGGCCAATGGCGGCCTGGAGCTGACAGGGAAGGACATGGCAATCGGCGGCGGCGCACTCGCCCTGGGCACGTTTCTGACGGCGCGCTACGGCAGCAAGGCAATCGGTGCCGTAGCAGGCAGGCTCTTGGCTAAGGGCAGCAGTACTGCCATTGGTGTCGCTGAAGGAAAGGCTCTTGAAGCCGCCGCCGGAGTCGCCCCTGTCTTTGTCACCAACTGGCCTGCGGGAGGACTACCCGGCGGCGCTCCGCAGTTGCCGGCCGGGGCACCTGGAGTAGGCGCAGGTGTAGGTAAGTATCTCGGTCCGCTTGCCGTTTATTCGGTTCCCACGGCGGTGGTAGCGGCGCCCTTCATCTCCAAGCTGATCAGTGACAGCAGCAGGGAAAACGGCTGGGGCAGCCAAACCTTTGGCCGGGGCTCAAGAGAGTACGAGGTGATGGGGATCGGGGGCGGTAAGAGCGGCGTGAAGAATGACATCAAGATCGACGTCCATTTCGACGAGCTGGGCCGCGCCATCACCAGGGTCAACAGCATGAACACCAGGACCGACGTCAAGGCCCTCAACCGTGGCAGCCTCTGGGATGCCCTGATGACTACCGAGGGGATGTAATGCAAGAGCTCTATCCGGCACAACTTGACGGCATTGCCCTTGAGATCGAAACCCTCGACGACACCTTTGAGAAGGCAGTCGCCAAGCACGAGATACCCAACAAGGACGGTGCGCTCCTGGAGGACATGGGCCAGAAAGCCAGGACTGTCAATATCCGCTGTTACTTCTGGGATCACGGCGACCACCAGACCTATGCCGACCATGTGAAGCTGGTCAACCATCTTGCCAACCAGGTGCTCTCCGAACTGGTGCATCCGGTGTACGGCAGCATGAACGGCATGGCCGAGCGGGTGACGGTCCGGCACGATGACCGCGAGATGATGGCGGAGGTCGACATCTCCTTTGTCGAAAACCTGCGCGGCACCATCGAAGACATCGAGTATGAGGACGTGGAAGCTGCCACCGAGGAGGCTTTCCTCGACGGTCAGGATGAGCAGCAAAACGAAGCGGCCGAGGACTTTGCCGGCGAACTGGACGTCACCATGGACCTCGACCCGAACCTGACCATTTTGGAGCAGGTGAAGGGCGCTACAGCGGCGGCCCGCGAGATGGCTAGGGAGATCGACGGGTACATCGGCTTGGCAACCGGCATTGCGGGCGAGGTGATTCAGACCGCCAGCTCGGTGGTAGCGACGGTGAATTACGCGGTCAACCTCCCCGGCCGGGTGGTCGGTGTCATTGCCCGAGTGGTGGAGGCCGTAGCGCAGGCCTACCAGGCGATCAAGAACTTTCCCGCCCGGTTCATGAACAGCCTGAAACTCGCGTTCAAGAACCTGATCAACAAGTTCAAGCTGTTCTCCAGCAGTAGATCCAAGCAGGGAGAGAAGGCCCGCGCCATCTTCATCAAGCACCTCCAGATTGCCTGCGCCCAGCGCATGTCTCTGGAAGCCGCCTACGTCTACAACGCCGATGAGCGCAAGCGCCAGCAGGTTCGGCGCTCGGAAAAGGTGACGAGCTTTGACACCAACGGCCGCTATGTCGGGTCCGCCGCAACTGAGCCGGTGCTTAACGTGCGCGAGTTGGAGTCGTCGCTGGCCGATACCCGCGAGCTGATCCAGGAAGCGGTGGATCAGGCGAGGGGTATGCAGAGCCTGAAAACGATGGCGCGAAGCCTCCTGGAGCACGTCAACACCGTGAAGCTGGAGCGCGACCGGATCGTCACCATCGTCCTGGACAATACCATGCCGCTGCACCTGGTCTGCCTCAAGTACGGGTTGCCCTACAACATGTCCGACCGGCTGCTGAGCATCAACGAGGGCATCAAAAACCCTAGCTTCACCTCGGGGGAGATCCAGATTTATGTCTGACCAGGTCGCCCTGCAGATAGCCGGCCGGCGCATCGAGAACTTTCTCTCCTACGAGGTCGAGGCGGATCTCTACCAGGCCGCCGACAAGTTCACCCTAGAGCTGGCCAAGCCGGAAACCCGGATTACACGCGGCGACCGTTGCGAGCTGTACGTGAATGGCGTCCTGGAGCTGACCGGGGTCGTCGACGTCACCCGCAAGGGATGGACCAAAGACGGGAGCACCCTGGTAGTCGAAGGCCGCGACCTCATGGGGCTGGTAGTGGACAGCTACGCCGAGAAGTTCATCACGGTGCAAGGCAAGACGGTCAAGCAGCTCGCCAAGATGCTTCTGGCGACGGTGCCATACATCAGCCGAAAGCAGATCGTCTACCAGGAGAACGTGGTCGGCAAGCTCAAGGGGAAGAAAAAGACCGCCGACAACCCGCTTACCGCCTTCCTGGATACGCCGCAGAAGCTCTCCATGATCGAGCCGGGGATGACCGTTTTTGAGGTGCTCTCCATCTATGCTGCCAGCCGTGGGCTCATGCTCTTTTCCATGCCGGATGGCACGCTGGTATTTGGCAGGCCGAAGGCCAAGGGCGAGCCGGCCTTCACCATCACCAACAGGATCGACGGCCAGGGGAACAACGTCGAGTCCGGTGATGAGGTGGACGACATTTCTCGGCGCTACTCGAAGATCACGGTGGTGAGTCAGGTCCAAGGGCATGACGACATGGGACTAGATGCGGGCAAGGTGAACGTCAGATCAAAGCCGGTCGTCGATGCGGACTTTCCCTTCTACAAGCCGTTTGTCACCAAGATCAACAACGACAGCCAGACGCCCAACCTGCACGCTCGCTTGCTAATGGAGAAGCAGCGGCACGAAGGTTTCCAGCTCTCGTACACGGCGTCGGGCCACAGCCAGAACGGCCAGAACTTCAAGATTAACGAGCTGGTCAGGGTAAAAGATGAACGCCTCGACAAGGACGGTATTTACCTGCTGTTTGGTCGGACCTTCAAGCGCAGCAAGCAAGGGTCCACGACTCTGCTGAAGCTCGGCCCGCCGGGCCTGGTGGCCGTATGATCCGGGGCATAGTCAAGAGTGTGATGCAGGGTGTGATTCAGCGCGTGTCCGCGTCGGTCTGGGGTGACGGTGCCATCGACAACCGCGAACTGTTTCAGCACTACGGGTTCACCAGCCGGCCTCTTGCTGGCTCCGAGGTCATCTTCATCCGGCAGGGGAACCACTTCATTGCCATCGCCTCCGACGACCGCCGCTACCGGATCGGCCTGGAGGAGGGAGAACTCGCCATCTACGACGACCAGGGGCAAAAGGTTCATTTGAAGCGGGAAGGCATCATCGAGGTGGTGGCGACCGAGAAGCTGATCGCGAGCTGCAAGGAGGCCGAGATTTTCGCGTCAACCAGCGCCACCATTACCACCCCGCAGCTGACCGTGGTAGCCAGCACCAAGGTGACCATGGATACGCCGCTCCTGGAGCTGACCGGAGATCTTACTGTAGCCGGGGCGGCTCAGGTGGCGGGCGCTCTTTCTTCCGCAACCTCGGTCGCCGATCCGAACGGGACCATGCAGGAGATGCGCGGCGTTTTCAACGAGCACGACCATGTAGAGCACGGTACCGGTGGCGGTATGACCGACCCGCCGAACCAGGAGATGTAATGGATTTCGCCATCGCAATGAAGAGCGGCACTGCCGACATGACCTTCGACAAGAGCCGGGACATCTTCAACAACATCTACCTGAGCCTGTCGATCAAGCAGGGCAGCTGGTGGTTGGATCCGTCCTTCGGCTTGAAAGACCGGGGGCGCCTGAAGAACACCGAGGCAACAGCACGCCTGGTCAAGGGCGACTGCGAGCAGGCGCTGCAGTGGATCATTGATAACGGCCGGGCAAAAACCATCGAGGTCTCGACCGAGCGGGATCGTAGCCAGGACTTGAACCGGTTGAAGATGCTGGTCCTAGCAACCCAGGCAGACGGAAGAACCGTCACCTTTGAAAAATTCATGGAGGTGGTGTGAACCCTTTCGAGAAGACATTTGACGAGCTGTTCAACGCCATTTTAACGGACTTCAAAAACCAGTTCCCGGAGGCCGATTCCTCGAAAGGCTCGCTGATTTTCATCAGGAGTGCGGCTCTCGCCTCCTCGCTCTGGGGCCTCTACAAGTACCAGGGGTGGATTGCCCGTCAGGCCTTCCCGGATACCGCCGACGTCGAGGCCTTGGAGCATCACGCCTGGGTGCGCGGCATCAACCGTAGGACCGGTGAAAGCGACGCCGATCTCCTTGCCCGGCTCCTTGACTACATCCGTAGACCGCCAGCGGGTGGCAACAAGTACGACTACGTCAAGTGGGCGCTGTCGATCACCAACGTAAAGTCGGCCTACTGCATCCCGCTGGCACAAGGCCCCGGCTCGGTCGACTTGGTGATTGTGGCTGATATCTCGACCGGGAGCGAAGTACCGAGCGCTGATCTCATTGCCGAGGTCCGCGCCTACGTCGAGGACCAGCGGCCGGTAACCGCCAAATACCTGCGCGTTTTGGCGCCGGAGATCCTGCCCCAGGACGTGATCATGACAGGATCGGGGCCGAACTATAACGCGGTTCAGGCCGCCCTTGATGTCGCGAGCTACCTCAGCGGATTTGCACCTGGTCAGCCGCTGTATCGCAGCCAGCTTGGCAACATCGCTATTCTCAACGGAGCAGAGGACTACGTTGTGGCCAGTCCGGCAGTAAACGTAGTCCCGGCGACCATGCAGACCATCCGGCCCGGAGCCATCAATGTCACATAAGGACGCTCTCAAGCTGTTGATCCCGGTTGACCTAGGGGCGACCCATGAGCTGGATATCGCAACTGAAGGCGCGCTTATGGACCGAGCAGGCGACCGTGCCGAGATCCTGCTGACCGAGCAGTTTCCCGATGGCGCCTATGAGCTGCTGGAGTCGTGGGAGCGCAACTACGGCACGGCACCTTTCTTTGACGACTCGCTGCAGATGCGGAAGGCGCGTGTCAAACAAAAGATGAGCGAGCTTGGCCGGCTGGACCGCAACTACTTCATCCAGCTTGGGGCCGCTCTGGGATATGACGTCGTCATCGAGGAGCTGCACCCGTTCATGGTCGGCTGGAGCGGGGCGGGTGATGAGGTAGGAGATGACGGGTCCGACTGGTGCTGGCGGGTCTACTACTCTGAGGGTGGGGCCAACGTGTTTCGTGCAGGAGAAGGTGCTGCCGGTGAGTATCTGAGCTATTCCTTTGCCGACACCATGCGGCAAATTTTCGAGGACCTTAAACCGGCCGACACGTTTGTTGAGCTGATAGAGGCATAAGGGGGCTAGATGGAAAGGATAGATTCAGTTGACGGGCTTTTCCATGAAGGAAATTCGGCTGCGGGGCAAAAAGGGACCAAGGTGACAGCCGTATGGCTCAACGCCTTACAGGAGGAGGTTATCAGCAGGGGTGGGAGCATTCTGACTTCCGACGTTGAGGCCGCGCTGGATGAGACGCATGGGATACTTTTTGCCAATCCGGCGGAAGGGATAACCGTGCGCTACCACATCCCCGCCTATGCAACGGTCGGTGCTTTGAAGAGGTTCAAGGTCAAGAACATCGGACAAGGCACAGCTGAGATAGATGCCAGCGATGCTAAAACCATCGACGGCGATTTGGTCCTGACCCTCGCGCCCGGAGACCGCTGCGAGATCGTTAAAGACGGCACCAACTGGCAGACCATTTAGGAGAGTAAATTATGATGAAAGCATTATCGGCCCTGTTTTTCTTGTTGCTTTTCGCGCTACCTGTTCACGCAGCGCCCACTTCAACCAGCGGCCCGTGGGGCGTTGACGCTTCCGGCTTCAAGAACCTGTCGACCTGCCTCGCCTCTCCGCTCACCTCCGGTAAGACCGTGACGGTGAGTACTGTCATGCCGATAAATAACAAAACCGTCTCCGGCCGCCGTATTCATGTCGTCTTCGGCGGGCGCATCGACGTTGCTACAGGGAAACAACTTTCCTTCGTCAGTTCGTCAGTGGACGCCGGGTCCTACCAGATTTTTGGAGGGGCCGGGACGGTCACCGGCCTGACTTCTGCGTACCCCCAGTGGTGGGGGGACTCGTCAGACGCCGCGCGAGGAGCCGCTTTACTGAAAGCAGTCAACATGATGAAGGCTCAAGGCTACGGTAAGATCAGTGTGCCCATTGGCAACTACGATATCGGGACCAGCAGCATCACCCTGCTTGGCACCATGATCCTGGAGGGGAACGGGCGCGCCAATGAGATGTACAACGCGAGCGGCAGCAGGATAATCTATTCCGGGAGCGGGGCGGCCATCGATATCAACGACGGATCGGGGACCACTACCCAAGGCGTAGTGGTTAGGAACCTCACCCTGGACGGGAATAACCTCGGGCACGTCGGTATAAAACTTGGCAGTGCCACCGGCACCTTGAAGACAGGCAATGCTTTGATAGAAAACAACTTCATCCAGAAATTCACGACTTCGGGACTTTCGGTTGTTCTTTCTGCTGGCAGCAAAATCCACAAAAACGAGTTTTTTCAAAACCAGGTGGGGGCAATCGTAGAAAGGACTCCGCTGCTGAATACCACAACCTCTTTCGACGCTAACCGGTTCGACATGAACGTAGAACAGGGGCTCATCGTAAAAGGCGGTGACAGTATCAGCAGCACCAACGACATATTCGAGCTGAACGGCAAGGAGGGGGTTTTAGTCGAAAAGGCGCTCAGCTCTGAGCTGATTAATTTCAGCATGATCAATCCGTGGCTTGAGGCTAACAACAATGGCAGATCCGGGTCCGGCTATTACCAGCTGGTAGCTACAAGCTTGGATTCGTCAGTGATAGAGGCTATGACAATTCTGAATCCTCATTTCGACAATGCCGGTTCCGGGAACAAGCATATCTATCTCAGAGACGGGAATTTCGACATCAGGAATCCGTTCCCCACGTCTCCGCTGTACACCTCTCCGTATGGAGTTATCGCCGACTCGGTTTCCAGCACGATAGTCAGCCTGTCCGGCAAGGCATTCGATCCTGCCGGGTGGTCGTGTGGCTCCGCCGCCACAACCAAGCTGTTTGCCCAGGCCTATGGCATCAACGGCGGGGTGAAGTACTACGTAAACTATTCGGGTACTGTCTCCGAGATTTTTGCCATCGACAAATTCGGGGTTCGTTTTGGCGGGGCAGGGGCTTACTTAAAAAAGCATCTCGTGGGTACTACTACGAAGGACTGGGGCGCGCTCGCCGATGGTGCTTTTGCATCGACGACCGTAACCGTGACTGGCGCAGTTCCTGGGGAAGGTGTTGCTATAGCTAACGCTGGTTACCAGCTGCCGGCAGGCGTGCTTGTATCCGCTAACGTGACCGCTAACGATACCGTGACTGTGACCGTCTACAACAAGCGTGGTACTCCGCTTGGCGCTTATGGTGCAATGACAGTGACCGCTGAAGTGTTCGTCGACAACTAAGAGTACTGATTAAGAGAAGCGACCGGGCCGTGTTGGAGCACGGCCCAGCCATCCAACCCACAGATGTGCCCTGTGAGCCAGACCGAGGCTTCTCACCCTGATCAGAGCGGGGGGAGCCTACCACATCCAACCCCGAAAATACAAGGAGTGGCTCACGATGTTTCAACCCGTAATACCCTGGATCGGCGGCAAGCGCAGGCTTGCCAAAGAGATTCTTCCGATGTTCCCGAAACATACCTGCTACTGCGAACCGTTTTGCGGTGGCGCGGCGCTGTTCTTTCTGAAGGAGCCTTCGAAGGTCGAGGTGCTCAACGATTTCAGCAGTGAGTTGGTAGCGCTCTACCGGGTGCTGCAGCACCACCTGGAGGAGTTCATCCGGCAGTACAAGTGGGCGCTGGTCTCCCGGCAGATGTTCGAGTGGATGACCGATACGCCGCCTACCACCTTGACCGAGATCCAGCGGGCCGCGAGGTTCTTCTACCTGCAGAAGATGGCCTTCGGCGGCAAGGTTGCCCGGCGCACCTTCGGCACCGCGACCGCCAGCCCGCCCCGACTCAACCTGACCAGGATCGAGGAAGATCTGAGCCAAGCCCACATGCGGCTGGCCCGCTGCTACATCGAGAACCTTGACTGGGAAAAATGCATAGGTAAGTACGACCGTCCAGGCACCCTGTTCTTTCTCGATCCGCCCTACTGGAAGGTCGAGGGCTACGGCGTCCCCTTCGGCATCGAGCAGTACCAGCGGATGGCCGAGCTGATGCGGACCATGAAAGGCAAGGCCATCCTCACCATCAACAACCATCCGGTCATGAAGGAAGTCTTCGCCGGCTTTGATACGAGGGAGGTGGAGATCAGCTACACGGTGGGCGGAGGAGGGAAAAGCAATAAGAGCCGTGAGATGGTCATAAAGACGTGGGCCTAATGGCGTAGCTGTACCAGTTCAGAGTCGAAAAACCTTGCTGATGGTCAATGTCGAAAGCCTCAGCGGGATCGCCTTTCAAAAGGGCTAGAAAAAGGCAAAGTATAACGATAATCATTATCAATGGTGTAGGGCATTTAAGGCGGATTCAACGAGGCTTCAACCTGGTTGGACCCGCCTCTTTTTGTGAAAAAGCTCAGTACCAAATCACGCGCAAATTAGGTCCAAATCGCGCGCGCCGCAACAGTGCTGTCGGGTCCTCTCGAAACTCTGTTTCGAGGCTCGCAGGGTGGATGCTGTTTACAGTATCGTTTCCTGCATCGCCTTTTATGGTACCTGTTTAACATCCTGAAATGCAATACGAAGTCACCGGCAAAAAGATGAACCGCAATTAACAATAAACAGAAAGTATACCATTACTAAACTTTTCGTTGACAAAATTGGGGGAAATGCTAGATTGCGAAAATACAACTTGTTTACTGTTACTAAACTCGGGGGTCTGTTTGAAAATCGGTGAGAGGCTGAAACGGCTCAGGATGGCTAACTCGCTCACTCAGGAGGAGCTCGCAAGTCGCGCCGACCTGACCAAGGGGTTCATATCCCAGCTGGAAAACGACGCCACGTCGCCCTCCATCGCGACGCTGAAGGACATCATCGACGTCTTCGGCATCAGCATGCAGGAGTTCTTCAGCGAGGAGCCGGACCAGGAGTGCGTGTACGGCAAAGAGGCCCGGGTGCAGGCAACCGACGACGGCGATTCGGTCAAGGTCGAGCTCCTGGTCCCCGGTGCCCAGAACCGCGACATGGATCCGGTGCTGGTGACCCTGGAGCCCGGCGGGGAGATGGACGAGCAGCCCATCCACGAGGGTGAGGAGTTCGGCTACGTCATCTCGGGAAAGGTGCAGTTGAAGTTGGACGACAAGCTCTACACGGTCGAGAAGGGGGAGTGCTTCTACTTTACCTCGGACCGCACGCACACGGTGAAGAACATCGGTAAGGGTGCGGCGCAGATCCTCTGGGTCGTGACGCCGCCCACGTTTTATTACTAGTCAACAGGAGAGTTAAGGGAATGAGCAAAGTATTGATCATCGGGGCCGGCGGTGTCGGCGGAGTAGTGACCCACAAGTGTGCCATGGCCAAGGGTGTGATCACCGAGATTACGCTTGCCTCGCGCACTGAAGCAAAGTGCCGCGCCATCGCGGAGCAGATCCCCGATTTTCCGGTAAAGACCGCCCAGGTCGATGCCGATAACGTCCCCGAGCTGATCGAGCTGATCAAGGCCGAGAAGCCCCAGCTGGTCATCAACGTGGCGCTCCCCTACCAGGACCTCACCATCATGGACGCCTGCCTGGCAACCGGCGTGGACTACCTGGACACCGCGAACTACGAGCCGCTCGACACCGCCAAGTTCGAGTACAGCTGGCAGTGGGCCTACGAGGAGCGCTTCAAGGAGGCGGGTCTCATGGCACTTCTGGGGAGCGGCTTCGACCCGGGCGTCACCAACGTCTTCACTGCACTTGCCGCCAAGAAGTACCTGGACGAGGTGCAGGAGATCGACATCATCGACGCGAACGCCGGCAACCACGGCCAGCCCTTCGCCACGAACTTCAACCCGGAGATCAACATCCGCGAGGTGACCGCTGCCTGCCGTCACTGGGAGAACGGTCAGTGGGTGGAGACCGGTGCGCTCGCCACCAAGAGGAGCTTCGACTTCCCGGAAGGGATCGGCCCGATGAACATCTACCGGATGTACCACGAGGAGATGGAGAGCCTCGTGAAGCACATCCCGACCATCAAGAAGGCCCAGTTCTGGATGACCTTCTCGGACAACTACCTGAAACACCTCGAGGTCCTGCAGAATGTCGGCATGACCCGCATCGACGAGGTGGAGTACAACGGCCAGAAGATCGTGCCGCTGCAGTTCCTCAAAGCCGTACTGCCGGATCCCGGGAGCCTCGGGCCCTTGACCAAGGGTCGCACCTGCATCGGCGTGGTTGCCAAGGGGCTCAAGGACGGCAAGAAGAAGCAGGTCTACATCTACAACATCTGCGACCACGAGGCCTGCTATAAAGAAGTGAAATCCCAGGCGATCAGCTACACCACCGGCGTGCCCGCCGTGGTGGGTGCGGTGATGATGCTGACCGGAAAGTGGCACAAGCCGGGCGTCTGGAACATGGAGCAGTTCGATCCGGAGCCGTTCCTGGAGACCCTCTCCACCATGGGGCTCCCGTTTGAGGTCGTCGACGGCGGCGACTGGCTGGAGCTTACGTGACCCGCTGGCATGTCGAAGAGATGACGCAGCTCGCTCCCTCGCCGGCCTTCGTGGTCGACCTGGGGCGGCTGCGCCACAACCTGGCCATCCTGGACCAGGTGCAGCAAAGAAGCGGCGCCAAGATCCTTTTGGCGCTGAAGGCGTTTTCCATGTGGAGCGTCTTCCCGCTCATCGCGCAGACCCTGAAGGGGATCTGCGCCAGCTCGCCCTGGGAGGCGCGCCTGGGGCGCGAGGAGTTCGGCGGCGAGGTGCACAGCTTCTCGGCGGCCTTCAAGGAGGGCGACATCGTCGAGCTCCTCAAGACCTCGAACCACCTGGTCTTCAACTCCTTTAACCAGCTGGAGCGCTTCCGCCCCCTGTGGGAAAAGGAAGCGGGGCGCGTCTCCATCGGTCTCAGGGTGAATCCTGAGCACTCCGAAGGGCACACCGAGATCTACGATCCTGCGGCCCCCAAGTCGCGCCTGGGGATCAGGCGTGCCGAGTTCGAAGGGAAGAGCCTTGAAGGGGTGGAGGGGCTCCACTTCCACACCCTTTGCGAGCAGCTCTTCGATCCGCTGGAGCGCACCTCGCGCGTCTTCGAGGAGAAGTTCGGCGAGTTCCTGCCCAAGATGAAGTGGCTGAACCTCGGGGGGGGGCACCACATCACCCGCGAGGGGTACGACATCGACGCATTGGTTGAGCTTGTGAAGTACTACCGGGAGAAGTACGACCTGGAGGTCTACCTGGAGCCCGGCGAGGCGATCGCCATCGGTACCGGCGTGCTGGTCTCCGAGGTGCTCGATCTCACCCACAACCAGATGGATCTGGCCATCCTGGACGTCTCGGCGACCTGCCACATGCCGGACATCCTGGAGATGCCTTACCGTCCGGAAATCGTGGGGGGCTTCGACGCGGGCGAGCAGCCGCACAGCTACCGTCTGGGCGGCCCTTCCTGTCTGGCCGGCGACGTGATCGGCGACTGGTCCTTCGAGAAGCCGCTTCAGGTAGGCGACAAGCTCTGCTTCCTGGACATGTCGCACTACACCATGGTGAAGACCACCACCTTCAACGGCATCCAGTTGCCGCATATCTGTACCTATGAACCCGAGACCGGCGAGCTTAAAGTCGTGCGCAGCTTCGGCTACGAGGACTTCAAGAACCGACTCTCCTAGCCGTAACAACGAGCGGTTATCTCACATCTGAACACTGGTGAACTGAACTATGCCCAAATGGTCCATTAACGATTCCGCCAAGGTCTACAACATCGGCAACTGGGGCGCTGACCTCTTCTCCATTAATAAGAAGGGGAACGTCTGCGTACACCCCACGCCCAACTCGAAGTACTCCATCGACCTCAAGGTCCTGGTGGACGACCTGATCAAGAGAAAGATCAAGCCCCCCATCCTCCTGAGGTTCATGAACATCCTCGAGGGGCGCATCGCGTCGATCAGCCGCGTCTTCAAAAACGCCATCCACGAGAACAACTACCCGGCCAAGTACCAGACCTTCTACCCGATCAAGGTGAACCAGCAACGCCAGGTGGTCGAGGCGATCGCCAACTTCGGCAAGAAGCACGGCCTAGGACTCGAAGTCGGCTCCAAGCCCGAGCTGGTAGCGGCCATCTCCATGTCCGCGGGGAACAAGCTCCCCATTATCTGCAACGGCTACAAGGACACCGAGTTCATCGAGACCGTGCTCTACGCGACCCGCGTGGGGTACGACATCACCATCGTGGTCGAGAAACTCTTTGAACTGGAGCGAATCATCGAGGTTTCCAAGCGCACCGGGATCATTCCGAAGCTGGGGATCCGGGTGAAACTCTCCTCCAAGGGGATCGGCAAGTGGTCCACCTCGGGGGGCGAGGACGCCAAGTTCGGCCTGCGCATCTCCGAGATCATGGCCGCCATCGAGTCGCTCAAGCAAAACGGCCTGGTGGACTGCGTGAAGCTTTTGCACTTCCACGTCGGGAGCCAGATCACCAAGATCGACAAGATCAAAAACGCCCTCATCGAGGGGGCGCGCATCTACGTCGAGATGCGCCGGTTGGGTGTAAACCTCGAGTACCTGGACATCGGCGGCGGGCTGGGGGTCGACTACGACGGCTCCAAGTCGAGCTACTTCTCCAGCGTCAACTACTCACTCGAGGAGTACGCGAACGACGTCATCTACCAGGTGAAGAACATCTGCGACGAGGCCGGGGTCCCCTGCCCGAACATCATCTCCGAGTCCGGCCGCGCCACCGTCGCCCACTACTCGGTGCTGGTGACCAACGTCCTCAACAACAACACCCAGACGCTCATGCCGGACTTCGAGCACATCCTGGCCGACAACGCGAAGCTCTCGCCGACGGTCCGGAAACTGGTGGACATCTACAAGTCCATCGACCGGCACAGCCTGAGGGAGGACTACCACGACACCATCCAGCTGATCCAGGAGTCGGTGAGCCTCTTCAACCTGGGCTACCTGAACATGAACGAGCGCGCCCACGCCGAGTGGGTCTACTCGAAGATCATCCGCAAGATCAACTCGATCGTCGAGAAGCTGAAGCCGATTCCGGACGAGCTGCAGAACTTCCAGCTCTCGCTTCGGCAGACCTACTTCACCAACTTCTCGCTGTTCCAGTCGATTCCCGACTCCTGGGCGATCGACCAGCTCTTCCCGATCGTCCCCATCCAGCGGCTCGACGAGAAGCCGGACGTCCTCACCTCGATCGCCGACATCACCTGCGATTCCGATGGCGAGATCACCAGTTTCGTGGGGGAGAACGGCAGGACCAAGGCGCTGCCCTTGCACAAGATCGACGTGGGGGAGGACTACTACATCGGCTTCTTCCTGATCGGCGCCTACCAGGAGATCCTGGGCGACATGCACAACCTGTTCGGCGACACGAACGCCGTGCACATCACCTTCAACAAGAAGACCAACTACAAGATCGACACCGTGATCACCGGCGATGCCACCTGGGAGAGCCTCAAGTACGTGCAGTACGACGCGAGCGAGATCCTGAAGCGGGTGCGCAACAACCTGGAGACCGACGTTTCGCTGCAGAAGGTCTCCATCGAGGAGAGCAGCCACTTCCTGGAGCTCTTGGACCGCACCCTGCAGTCCTACACCTACTTCGGGGAGTAGTCTCCGGCAGTGCGCTCAAAATGACAGCAGAACCGCAAAGGGCCGCAACGAACGGCCCTTTGCGGCTGGCCGCACCGGTTTCGTACGGGTGGGCAAATAGCTCCGGGGAGTGACGGAGTTCTTTACATTCGGAGCGCTAAACTGTCAGGATTCTTATCACTTTTTAGGCACCTTTGTCGGTCCGAATGGTCTTCATCTTCGATATGTCACCTAGTTGCAGTTCTGGTACTGAAAATGCTTACAAGGTGAGAGGCGTGTAATAGGGGAGGGGGGCAAATGCTGATACAGGTGAACTACACGGACGATAGGTATGACTTCGTGAAAGACTTCATGCTGGAGACCTTGATCGCCTCGGGAGCAATCGCAAAGTTCAGGCGCAGCTCGGGGTGGGTCCAGATCGGCGTCGACCCGATTCGCAAGGCACGCCCTGCTGCCTCCTACCAAGGGTTGGAACGCAGGGCAACCCAGAGTTGACTCCGCCTTATACTTTCAGTCGAAGGGCTCCCGTTTCAGGGGGCCCTCGCTTTGTCCTGTCCGGACTACCTCGCCTGCAACTCGCGCCAGGCAAGGTTTGAGCGGGGCCGCAGCACGAACTCGAACACGTTTTCCATGATGTTGAAGTGGTTTTTCTCCTCCTCGATGATGCGCCGGTAGAGCTCGGCTCTCCCCGGATGCTCCTCGCGCCTGCCCAGCTCCTCGTAGGTTCGCACACTCTCCGCCTCGATCTTCATGACAAACCGGTAGCCCTCCAGGTCCTCGCGCAGCTCCCCCCACTCCTCACGGTTCGCCAGCAACTCCCTAAAGATCGCCTTTGCCTGATCCAAGAGCTGCGACTCCGGCATCCGGTAGTCTCTCCGCGCTTTCAGGGCCCTGAACGCCTCGATATGCCGGTCTTCCTCGGCCGCCAGCCCCAGGAAGAGACCCTTAAGTCGGGTGACCCGGGTCTGGGATGCCAGGTTTTCGTAGCAAGCCTTCCCCTGCAGCTCGGTCTTGATCGCGTCGTCGTACTGGGTCATCGCTGCCTCCCCGCCACCTGAAGTTGTCCCCAAAATAAGTTAACAATGTCTAACAGAGTGCCCCTGCTTGTCAAGGAACCCGTCCCGCATCGGCCGTGCCGGAAGCGCAGGCTTTCGGTGCAGCCGTCTAGGTCAGCCTGGGCTGACCGCTCCCCTGGCAGCTGGGGAGCGTCCTCCCCTTTCCCGGTAGTGCACGGCCTCCCGCTATTCCCGCCCTCCTGGGAGTTGCCTGTATCTCGTGCCGCACCCCCGCTTTTAGTCAGCCGGTAGTCGCAAAACTGGTGTACCTGGTGAAAACCCTAATGTATGTACCTGGTACCGTCATTATCATGAGCTAAAAAATAGTTAATTGTTGTTGCTGCCGGGGAGCCTGATTCCCTACAATTGTCCTGTGGTGAAATTCACAATTAAACAACCAAAGGAGATTCAAACTATGCGCTCCATCAGAACTACCTTGTTGAAGGCCGTGGCAGTGGCGGCATTTGCAGCATTGACGACGGGAACCTACGGCGCGGCGCGGGCCGACTCAGGAATGGACAACGGGGCAGGGGGCTTCGGATATCAAGGTTCTTCCGAGTCCATTCAAAACAGCGGCTCCGGCTCCGGCGCGGGGGGGAGCACCACTTCAGGTTCCAGCTCGGGTTCCAGCGATTCCGGCTCCCACTACAAGCATAAAAACAAAAAGAAAGGGTCCCATTCCGGCACCAGCCAAGGCTCCGGCAGCGGCGGGGCGACCAGTACGGACCAGAACCGTGACAGCAACTGGGGCAGCGGCAGCGGCTCGCAGGACAAAAGCGGCAGCGACTACAACCAGAACAAAAGTGACCACAACCAGTACCAGGGGAGTGGTGGCTCAAGTGGCTCGGGAAGTGGTGGCTCGTTAGGCTCGGGGAGAACCGGGTCGACGGGGTCGGACCAAAGCCAGCCGACCGGCACCGGCTCGAGCAGCGACCGGTGGTAACGCAGCCTGCGCCGCGACTTGACCTTCGCGGCGCGGATGCTGCCGAACCCGTACAGGGTGTAGAGGAGGAAGCATGAAAGCTCTCGTTTTTGCGGAGGTAGGCCGCATGGAGGTGCGTGAGGTGCCCGACCCGGTGCTCGAGCAGGACAACGACATCATCGTCAGGGTCAGCTCCGCCGCCATCTGCGGCAGTGACTTGCATATGTACCAGGGGCGCACCTCGGCCCAGCCCGGCATGGTTTTCGGGCACGAGTTCATGGGGGTGGTCGAGAAGGTGGGGAGCGGTGTCCAGTTGCTCAAGGAGGGGGACCGGGTATCGCTTCCCTTCAACATCGCCTGCGGAACCTGTTTCAACTGCTGCCGCGGCTATTTCAACGCCTGCCTGAGCACCAACCCCAAACTGCCGGGCGGCGGGTACGGCTACGCCGACCTGGGGCCGTACCGCGGGGGGCAGGCGGAACTGGTCCGCGTGCCGTTCGCCGACTGCAACGCCCTGAAGTTGCCGGGCACCCCGGGGGATCGCTGGGAGGACGATTTCATCATGCTCTCCGACGTGCTCCCCACCGGCTACCATTCCTGCATCATGGCCGATGTCGGTCCCGGCTCCTCGGTGGCCATCTTCGGCGCCGGCCCGGTCGGCTACATGGCAACGCTCTCGGCGTTTCTGCTGGGGGCGGCCGAGGTCTACGTGGTGGACCGCTCGGAGGTGCGCCTCAACAAGATAGCCGAACTCGAGGCCATTCCCGTCGACTTCTCCAAGGTCGATCCGGTCCAGTTCATCCTGAACGCCCGGAAGGAGAACCGGGCCATCCAGGAGTCCTACCGCCCCGGCGAGGAAAAGATGGCCGGCGTCCTCTGCGGGATCGATGCCGTCGGCTACCAGGCCCTGGACCGCAGCGACCCGGACAGCGAGAAACCGATCCAGGTGATCGAGGACCTGGTGCAGCTCGTCGATGCCACCGGCTCGATCGGGATCATCGGCGTCTACTTTTCGGAGGATCCGGGCGGCGCGGATCAAAAAGCACAGCAGGGGATCTTCAACATCCCGCTGGGCGCCCTGTGGGCCAAGGGGATCAAGGTGGAAACCGGCCAGGCTCCGGTGAAGCGTTACAACGCCCTGTTGCGTGACGCGATCATCCAGGATCGGATCCATCCGGGCAAGCTGGTCAGCCACCGCCTGAGACTTGAGCACGGTCCGGAGGCATACCAGAAGTTCGTCCAGCGCGGGACCGGCGAGGGGGCCGAGTACACCAAGGTCATCCTGAAGCCGAACGGCTAGGAGTGCGACAACTTCCCTGCAGTACCAGGCGCCTCTCGGGGCGCCTTTTTTTGGGGGTTCCCACTTCCCTTAAATGGGGAGGGAATCCTGCGGCGGGTTTGCTTAATTGGACAAACAGGATCGCTATGGTATTATTTGCCAAGATAATCCCGTTCCTTTCCGAAGCCGCCGGTACGCCTTCCCGGGACCGGGGACTGGAACAGCGATGGGAAAATGATATGTCAACCAAGCCGCGCGCAATGGCGCGCCCCGAGGCTTTGATCGGGAAACAAGGAGGATGTCATGAACAGAATCATCAGCACGTTGGCCGCGCTCGCTCTGCTTACCCTGCCGGTCCTGGCACAGGCTGCCACCTACAACATCGACCCCGAGCACTCCTATACCGGTTTCAAGGTACGTCACCTGATGGTCTCCAACGTCAAGGGGAGCTTCGGCAAGGTGCAGGGGACCGTGTTTATCGATGACCAGGACCTCAGCAAGTCGACGGTCAACGTCAGCATCGATACCTCGTCGATCGACACCGGTGTGGCCAAGCGTGACAATCACCTGCGCAGCCCCGACTTTTTCGATGTCGGCAAATATCCCACCATGACCTTCGTCTCCACCAAGGTCGCCAAAAGCGGCAGCGGCCTCAAGGTGAGCGGAAACCTCACCCTGCACGGCGTGACCCGTCCGGTAGTTCTCGACGTGGAAGGGCCCTCAGCCGAGTCCAAGGACCCTTGGGGCAACTTCCGCCGCGGTGCCTCCGCAACGGGTAGCATCAACCGTAAGGATTTCGGCCTGGCCTGGAACAAGGCGCTCGAGACGGGGGGTGTCGCCGTCGGCGAAGAGGTGCACCTCATCATCGAGGTGGAGATGATCAAGGCCAAGTGACGCAATGGTCGCCGGCTCCGACCTGCCTTCTCTCGGTTACCGGGAGAGGGCAGGGGAGGGTGGGCCCCCCGGTTTCCCCGCATTCTTGTTGCAATTCCCCCAGGGACTCCGTAGTATCCGTTCGCCTCCCCGCGTGGCAATCCTACTTTTCCGGATGGTATCCAAGGTGATCACCTTTCTCAGCGCAGGCGCCCTGCTTGGCCTCTCTGCAGGCTTTTCACCCGGCCCGCTCTTCGCCCTGGTATTGACCCAGACCCTGCAGCACGGCATCAAGGAAGGGTGCAAGGTCGCCCTGGCACCGCTGCTGACCGATCTGCCGCTCATCGTCGTCGCCACCTTGCTCGTGCAACAGTTGGCCGGCTACCAGCAGCTGCTTGGTGTTGTATCGATACTGGGGGCACTCTACCTGCTGTTCATGGCGCTGGAGACCTTTCGCTGCGGCCTCAAAGAGCCCAGCCTGGAAGGGGCGGCGCCCAAGTCGCTCGGCCGTGGCATGCTGGTCAACGTGCTGAGTCCCCATCCCTACCTCTTCTGGTTCAGTGTCGGTGCCCCCACCATCCTCAAGGGGTTCAATGCCGGGCGACCCTGGGCCGCCGTCGCCTTTGTCCTGGGTTTCTTCGGGTGCCTGATCGGTGCAAAGATGACCCTGGCGCTCCTGGTCGGTAAGTCGCGCCGGTTCCTGGCCGGCCAGGTGTACCACTACCTCATGCGCGGTCTCGCGCTCCTGCTGCTGGTCTTCGCGCTCCTGCTGGCCCGTGAAGGGCTTGCCCTCTTCGGCCTCACCCTGGTCTGATCCTCTCCCGCAGGACTTGTTTTCTGAAAAAAACAGCTGGCGCCCGGGCGTATACCACCGCTATACAGGTGCTTTCGAGGGGTATATCTCAATAATATTAGTGGCTTATGCCTCAAGCCCACACTATCGCGGGTTTCTGCCTGCCCGAAGTGTATGGTGCGCCGATACTGGAGCAGGGAAAACCGGTGTTCGCCTGCCAATCGTAGTAAAAATAAAAAACCAGTTAATTTAGGTAGATAGTGCAGATTGTAACTTTTTTTTGAGGTTTGGCACGTTCGCTGCTAATAGAAGGGCAAGAGGGAAGAAAAAAGCTCAAAAAGGAGGATGTCATGAGAACCGCTATCAACACCATCATCGCAACATTGGCAACGGCGGCCCCCGCATTCGCAGCTAACGGCGCAGCAGAAGAACCCGGACTCCTCATGTGGGCCTTCCTCGGATTCGGGGCAGTGATCCTGGTAGGACAGGCAGTTCCGGCGGCAATGCTCCTGGTCGGGATGGTCAAGGGGCTGGTACACGCAACCAAGGAAGTCAAAGAGAACTAGCAGCCGCAACCGGCCGGAAGATCCTGGCCACAGAGGATGAACCCTGAGCCACCAAGGGGAACGAAGGATAACGAGGAGGACGTCATGAGAACAGCTATCACCACCATCATCGCAGCACTGGCAACGACCCCGGCCTTCGCGGCCAACGGCGCAGCAGACGAACCCGGAATCCTCATGTGGGCCTTCCTCGGATTCGGGGCAGTCATCCTGGTAGGACAGGCAGTTCCGGCGGTAATGCTCCTGATCGGGATGTTCAAAGGGGTGGTACGCGCACCCAAGGATGTAAAAGAAAACTAGCGACGCGCAAACCGGCCGGAAGATCCTGGCCACAGAGTATGAACCCAGAGCCACCAAGGGGAACGAAGGATAACGAGGAGGACGTCATGAGAACAGCTATCACCACCATCATCGCAGCACTGGCAACGACCCCGGCCTTCGCGGCCAACGGCGCAGCAGACGAACCCGGAATCCTCATGTGGGCTTTCCTCGGATTCGGGGCAGTCATCCTGGTAGGGCAGATGGTTCCGGCAGCTCTGCTGGTAGTCGGGGCGCTCAAAGCCCTGGTCGCCGCACCGAAAGAGGTACACCACAACTAGGGATCAGGTAGGGATCCACCAGGTAGGAGCGGCAAGGCAGCCGTGAGCACACCGGCAACCGGGTGCCCTCCTACCGGAGCCCAAGGAGTCGCGGAAAGGAAACCGGAAGCGCCGCGATTGCAATGAAAAAGCCGCTCATTCGAGCGGCTTTTCATGTTTCTGGTCCTGGTTGTCACGCCAAATGGAGCCAGCGTCGCTGCCCCGGCTACCCCTTGATCCGGTCCACCAGCAGCTCGACCGAGTGCTGCACCCGTACCTGGGCGCCGTCCTGGTCCATCCCCCCCCTGATCTGCATGACGCACCCCGGGCAGTCCATGGCCACCACCGGCGCCCCAGTATCCTTGATGTTCTGGAGCTTGCGCTGCAGGATGGGCGCCGAGATCTCCGGCAGCTTGATGGAGTAGGATCCCCCCATGCCGCAGCACATGTCGCACTCGAACATCTCGGTCACCTGGTACCCCGCCTTCTCGAGCAGCTCGCGCGGCTCGTCGAAGACCTTGAGCGTACGCTTGAGGTGGCAGGAGTCGTGGTAGGTCACCGCCCCCAGCTGTTCCCCTTCCTTGAAGCTCAGCCGCCCCGCATCCACCAGCCGCTTCACCAGGGTGGAAAGATCCACCGTCTTCGCCGCCAGTTCCTTTGCCTTGGGGAGCCACTCGGTCCGCCCGACGCTCTCCAGGGTCTTCTGGAAATCATGGGCCAGCGCCACGGTGCAGGTGGGGCAGGCTGAGACGACGTAGCTCGCCTCGGCGGCCAGAAGCGCCGTGATGTTGTCCGCGGCGTTTTGCGCGGCGACCTCGTAGGCCCCGTTGTAGAGCGCCGGCGCGCCGCAGCAGGTCTGCTCATCGGGGAAGATGACCTCGATTCCCGCCTTGTTGAGCAGCTTGATAAGTGCCACCCCCATCTCCGGATAGGCGAAGTCCATGAGGCAGCCGGCGTAAAAGACCGCCTTCTCGGCACAGACCGGTTGTTTCAAATCCCGGAACTGGTCCCTGAACGGCTTGTCGGCGATGGCCGGCAGGCTGCGCCCGTCGGTGAGTTCGGCGAGGAACAGCGGCAGGTGCCTGATGAACTTCCCCGAGCTGAAGGGCTTCCCGGCGAGTGACGCCGCGCGCAGCATGCCGTGGAACATGCGGCGGTTGTTCACCACCGAGAAGATCGCCTTCTGCAGCAAAGGCTGCCCCTTTTCCAGGACCAGCCGGCGCCGGATCTCCAGGATAAGCTCCGGGATGTCGATCTTCCCCGGGCAGACCTGGGTGCAGTTGCCGCACTGGATGCAGAGCCCCTGGATATCCTCGGACTTTTTAAGCTCGTCGAACCAGGCGGTCAGGATGGTGCCGATGCCGCCGGTGTAGATGTCGCCGAAGACGTGGCCCCCCACCAACCGGAAGATTGGGCAGACGTTGAGGCAGGAGCCGCAGCGGATGCACTGCAGGGCCTGCTTGAACTTGGGGTCGCGTGCCATCTCGGAGCGCCGGTTGTCCATGAGGACGATGTGCAGCTCCTTCGGGGAGCCGTCGTCGTTCTGGGTCGGGCCGGAGATGATCGAGACGTAGCTGGTCAAGAGCTGCGCGGTGGCGCTTCGGGGGAGTGCTTCCAGGATCGGCGCCACGCCGGCGAACTCCTTTATCAGCTTTTCCACCCCGATCACCGCGACGTGGATGCGGGGGAGGGTGGTCACCAGACGGGCGTTCCCCTCGTTGGTGACCAGGACGATGCTGCCGGTCTCGGCGACGGCGATGTTCCCCCCCGAGATCCCCATGTCGGCTGCCAGGAACTTGGGGCGCAGCTCGTTGCGCGCCACCTTGACCAGGCGCGGGATGTCGGCGGCGAGCCGCTCCTCGACCTCCTTGGAGAAGAGTTCGGCGACCTCCTCCTTGGTCAGGTGGATGGCCGGCATCACCATGTGCGACGGGGTCTGGCCGGCGAGCTGGATGATCCACTCCCCGAGGTCGGTCTCGGCAACCGAGATGCCGTTTTTGACCAGGTAGGGGTTCAGGTGGATCTCCTCGGTGGCCATCGACTTCGACTTCACCACCGTCTTGACCCCCGCTTCCTGGGCGACCTTCAGGATGTACTCCTTCACCTGGTGCGGGTCGCTGGTCCGGAACACCTTGGCGCCCAGGGCCTCGGCATTTTTCCGGAACTCCTCGGCAAGCCCGTCGAGGTCGGCTGCCGCCTCAGACTTGATGCAGGCCACCCGGCCACGCAGTTCCTCGAAGTCGATCCCCTCGTAAGCCTTGGCCCGGTTCACCTTGTACGCCTCGGAGAACTTGCCGAGCGCCCCGGTAAGGTTCGCGTTGTTGACGGCCCGGTCTATCTTCGCCTTGAACTCTTTATTCATCGGGTTCCCCCCTCCACGTCGTCGATGCAGACGATCACCAGCCGCTCCGGACCGTGCACCCCGATGGTCAGCACCCGCTCGATGTCGGCGGTGCGGCTGGGGCCGGTGATGAAGGCGATGTACTTGCTGGTGGCGGGGTTCATCTTCGCGAACACCTGGGTCTTGCCGGCCAGGATGTTGCCGGTGGGGAGCAGGGCGAGGTGGATGGTGGGCAATGAGGAGACCAGGCGCTGCTCGGGTGCACCCTGGTCGAGCACCAGGGAACCGGTGTCCGCCACCCCCCACTGCGCCTCGCTGATCCCCAGCTTCGCCTGGGCGGCACGATCGCGGCTCACGTCATGACTGAGGCCCGGGTGACGGGGGATCTCCGACTCCGGAACCCCGTCGAGCAACGCCGATTTCGCCCAGAGCGCACCACTGCCGGGGGACTCGTTTATCCGCTCCGTTTCCAGGAACCACCGGATAAAAAGCAGCGCCTCCTCGCGGGTCGCCACCCGGTGCACTTCGGCACCGACCCCCTCAGCACGGGTCTTGAAAGCTTCGAACATGATCTGACGCCTCCTGTTCTTGGTTTGGTCTGCCGGAAAAACCGTTTTAGAGATTGGCGGTGCTGCAGGGTTCCCGGGGATTCCGGAACGGCAGGTGCCGACGGGGGCACGAAAATGATATGACCAAATGACAACTGCATCCTAAGGGATAATATCCCATAAGTAAAGACGTTTTCGGATTGTTGACAAAAAAACTTGACAGTGTTTTAAAATTATGGCAATTGGTCTTACCAGTCCCGCATAACCTGGTTTGATTGACTGGCTCTCCTGCTGGCCCAAGCGGTTTGGAGGCATCGATGATACCCGGGAAACACCTAGAAAGCCCGGCGTTTTCCCTCGTAGATAGCAACGACGCGCATACTGCCTCAACCGCTATTATATAAACCGCAGCACAAACAAAGGAGAGAACTGTCATGCCATGGATTCAGAGCTACACCCCGGTAGCGGGAAGTCTTGGGATCTCGGCGCTCATCGCCGCCATCCCTCTGGTTGTCATCTTTGTCTGTCTTGCCGTCTTCAAGATGAAGGCGCACAAGGCGGGCCCTCTCGCAGTTGCCTCCGCCATCGCCATCGCCGTGTTCGTCTGGCAGATGCCGGTGAAACTGGCGGGCCTCGCCACCCTGCACGGCGCAGCCTTCGGCCTCTTCCCGGTCTTCTACATCGTGGTCACCACGATCCTCCTCTACAACATCACCGTGAAGGGCGGGCAGTTCGAGATCATCAGGGCCTCGCTTGCCGGTCTTACCAGTGACCGCCGCCTGCAGGCGCTCCTCATCGCCTTCTGCTTCGGCGCGTTCATCGAAGGGGCTGCGGGTTTCGGTACCCCGGTAGCCATCGCGGGTGCCACCCTGGTAGGCCTCGGGTTCCGTCCCTTCTACGCCGCGGCCATCTGCCTCATCGCCAACACCGCCCCGGTCGCCTTTGGCGCCATCGGGATCCCGGTCGTGGCACTGGCGGGGGTCATGGGGTACGACGACGCGGGACTCATGAAGCTTTCCACCATGGTGGGACGCCAGCTCCCCTTCGTCTCGGTCATCATCCCGTTCTACGTCATCTTCATCATGGTCGGCCTGAAAAAGACCCTCGAGGTGCTGCCGGCCATCATCGTCTGCGGCGTCACCTTCGCCTTCGCCCAGTGGGGGACCGCGAGCTACCTGGGCCCCTACCTCCCCGACGTCACCGCATCGCTTTTGACCCTGGCCGCCCTGGTCATCCTGCTCAAGTTCTGGCAGCCCCCCACCATCTGGACCTTCGACCACGAGCCGGAAGCCAAGGGGAAAGAGACCCACAACTACTCGGGTGGCGAGGTGTTCCGCGCCTGGGCTCCCTACCTGGTGCTCACCATCATGGTGCTCATCTGGGGCATTCCGTCGCTTAAAACCGAGTTGGACAAGAGCAAGATCGTGATCCCGGTCTCCGGCCTCGATAGCGCCATCGCGAAGAGCGTCTCCAAGCCCGAGGACGGCATCAAGAAGATCGCCGCGGCCAAGGCCGAAATCCTCAAGCAGGCGGGACAGCTTTCCGCGGCCGATCCCAAGCAGGCAGCGCTTGCCACGGGACTCAACGACCTGGTGGTCCTCGAGGACAAGCTCCTGGCGGTCGAGCAGGCCCTGCCGGCAGGCGCACCGGTCTTGACCCCCGAGCGCATAGCCGCCTTTGACTCGGTCGACAAGAAGAACAAGGAACTGCAGAAGCTGGAGAAGGAACTGGTTGCCTCCAACGCGGTGGAAAAGACCCGCTTCAAGGCGCTCGACAAGGCGGTCGGCGGGCAGATCCCGGCCAAGGTTGCCGCCAAGTTCACCTTTAACTTCATGTCCGCCGCCGGTACTGCCATCCTGATCGCCGCCATCATCTCGGCCCTTATCTGCGGCGTCGGTGTGGGCGCCTTCTTCCAGGTACTCGGCAAAACCCTCTACGACATGCGCTTCCCGGCGATCACCGTGGCATCGGTCGTCGGCCTCGCCTTCGTGATGAACGCCTCGGGGATGACCACCTCGATGGGCATGGCATTCACCAAGACCGGCGCGCTTTTCCCGTTCCTCTCTCCCTTCCTGGGGATGCTCGGCGTCTTCCTGACCGGCTCCGACACCTCCTCGAACGTGCTCTTCGGCGGCCTGCAGAAGGTAACCGCCGAGCAGTTGGGCCTGAACCCGCTTCTGACCGGTGCGGCCAACACCTCCGGTGGTGTCATGGGCAAGATGCTCTCGCCGCAGTCCATCGCCGTCGCCTGCGCCGCCACCGGCCTGGTCGGCGAGGAAGGGAACCTGTTCCGTTTCACCTTGAAGCACGCGCTCTTCCTGACCACCCTCATGGGGATCATCGTAGCCCTGCAGGCCTACGTCTTCCCCTGGATGGTCCCCTGATCTCCGTAGTATGAGTACGCGCTGCCTCCCCGGTGACCAGCCGGGGAGGCTTTTTCCGTAATTTCCCGCGCCCCGCCCCGCGCCAGGACCCGACATGCTCAAGACCCTGTTCGCCATAGTCTGGCAAAGCGCACTGCTTTGGCTGGTATTCAGGCTGGGGACCTTCCTGGTCCAGGCGCTGCACGTCGCCTTGCCGGGTAACGTCGCGGGGATGCTCCTCATGTTCCTGCTGCTTTTAACCGGCATCGTCAAACCCGCCCACATCGAGGTTGCCGGCGGTTTCCTGCTCAAGCACTTCGCCTTTTTCTTCATCCCGATCTCCGTGGGGCTCATGGCCTTTGGCCCCCTGGTGCGCCAGAGCGGGGCGGCGCTTCTCACCATCCTGGTGGTGGCCGCCGCGGTCGGCGTCCTGGTGACCGGTCTGGCGGTGCAGGCGCTGAACGGGAGGTCGCCACGATGAAACTCGTCGTCTTCGCCGCCTGCCTGGTCCTCACCCTCGGGTGCTATCTGGCGACCCGGGCGCTCTTCCTGCGCTTTCGCCAGCCGCTTTTGAACCCCGTTTTCCTGAGCACCCTCATGATCATCGCGGTGCTCCAGGCGACCGGCGGCACCCTGGCCGATTACCAACCGGCCAAGGAGACGATGACCTTCCTCCTGGGACCGGCGACCGTGGCACTGGCATTGCCGCTCTACAACAACCGCCGGGTGCTGAAGAACCAGGCACTTCCCGTTTTGGCCGGGGTCCTCTGCGGTTCGCTCGCCACCATCGCGGCGGTGCTCTGGGCGGGGCGGTTGGCCGGTTTCGCCCGCAGCATCCTGATTTCGCTGGGCCCCAAATCGGTGACAGTCCCCATTGCGGTGGAGATCTCGCGGCTCTCCGGTGGCGAGCCGGCACTCACCGCGGCCTTCGTGGTGGCCACCGGGATGATCGGCTCCATCCTGGGCCCCGTGCTGCTCACCGCCGTGCGGGTCAAGGACCCGGTGGCGCGCGGGCTTGCCCTGGGGACCGTGTCGCACGGGCAGGGGACAGCGGTCGCGCTCATCGAGGGGGAGACTGCCGGGGCCATGGGTGGGGTAGCCATGGCACTCGCGGCCGTCTTCACCGCGCTCATCGCCCCCTACTATCTGCCGCTGCTGCTCCCGTGACCCCTGTTTCCCCGGTTCTGGTGACCGCTGCACTGGCTGCAGACCGCCTGGCCGAGGTAAAAAAACGAAGCTTTCTTGTTGTGATTACTAACGACTGCACGACAAAAGGATACCGACCATGGAAAAGACCTTCATCAAGGCGCTGAGCGACATCGTTGGCGAAAGCTATACCTTGACCGACAAGGAATCACTCGCCTGCTACGGCTACGATTCGACTCCCGAGCTGGAGAGCAAACCCGGGGTAGTGGTGCTCCCGGGAAACCTGGAAGAGATCTCGCGCATCATGGCGCTCGCCCACGACGCCGGCGTCCGGGTCACCCCGCGCGGTTCGGGGACCAACCTTTCCGGTGGTTCCATCTCCTTCGACGCCGGGGTCATCCTGCAGACCAGCCGGATGAACCGGATCCTGGAGATCGACGAGGAGAACCTGACCGCCACGGTGGAGACCGGGGTGGTGACCAGCGCGTTGCACCGCGAGGTGGAGGCCAAGGGGCTCTTCTACCCGCCCGACCCCGGCTCGATGAACATCTCCACCATGGGGGGGAACGTCGCCGAGAACTCCGGCGGTCTGCGTGGGCTCAAGTACGGGGTGACCGACGACTACGTGATGGGGCTTAAGACGGTCCTTGCCAACGGCGAGCTCCTGAAGACCGGCGGCAAGGTGGTGAAGGACGTGGCCGGCTACAACCTGAACCAGCTCCTGGTCTCGAGCGAAGGGACCCTCGGGATCTTCGGCGAGATCACCGTGAAGCTGATCCCCAAGCCCAAGACCAAGAAGACCATGCTGGTGCACTTCCCGCAGCTCGAGATGGCGGCACTCACCGTGTCGCACATCATCGCGGCGCGCATCATCCCGGCGACGCTCGAGTTCCTGGACCGGGTCACCATCAAGTGCGTCGAGGACTACGCCCACGTGGGGCTGCCGCTCGACGTGGACGCCGTCTTGCTCATCGAGGTGGACGGTCATCCGGCCCAGGTCGAGGAGGATGCCGAAGGGATCCGCCAGATCTGCGAGCGGCACAACTGCTCCTTCTTCCAGACCGCCGCGAGCGCCGACGAGGCCCTGAAGCTCGCCACCGCGCGCCGCGTGGCGCTCTCCGCGCTGGCCCGGGTGAAGCCGACCACCATCCTCGAGGATGCCACCGTGCCGAGGAGCTGCATTGCCCCCATGGTGAAGCTGATCCAGGAGACCGCCAAGAAGTACAACCTGACCATCGGCACCTTCGGGCACGCCGGCGACGGCAACCTGCACCCGACCTGCCTCACCGACGAACGCGACCAGGACGAGATCAAGCGCGCCCATGCCGCCTTCGGCGAGATCTTCGACGCCACCATCGCCATGGGGGGCACCATCACCGGCGAGCACGGGGTCGGGGTGGCCAAGAAGAAGTACCTCCCCAAACTGGTAGGCGAGTCCGGCATCAAGGTCATGCGCGGTATCAAGGGGGCCTTCGACCCCAAGGGCATCCTGAATCCGGGGAAGATCTTCTAACCAGGCTATTTTTGCCACCGAGACACGGAGTACACGGAGAAAGGCAACGGCTGGGACCTGTGGGAACGGCAAAGGCCTAGTGGTTGACCTTTAGGGGGTACTCCGCGATCTCCGTGCCTCAGCGGCCAATTCGAGGTTTTTATGGACTACGTAAAACTGATCAACTGCATGCGCTGCGGCATGTGCCTGCCGCACTGCCCGACCTACAAGGAGACCTTCCTGGAAACCGCTTCGCCGCGCGGCCGCGTGGCCCTGGTGCGCAAGTTCCAGGAGGGGGAACTCGTCGACACCGAGCAGTTCCTCGAGTACGTCTCGCTCTGCCTGGACTGCCAGGCCTGCGCCTCGGCCTGCCCCTGCGGGGTGAACGCCGGCGAGCTGGTGGCCGAGTTCCGCTGTGAGAAGAAGTCGGGGCAGGGGCTCTCCATCATCGAAAACGCCATCCTGCGCCAGCTGGTGCCGCACCCTGACCGCCTGGAGGCCGCCACCGCGCCGCTGCGTCTCTACCAGCTCTCCGGCCTGCAGAAGCTGGTGCGCTCGCTGGGGCTCATGAAGATGTTCCCGGCCGCCCTGGGGCGCATGGAGAGCCTGCTGCCCACGCTCCCCGATGCGCCGCTGCGCAAGACCATCGACGAGGTGACCCCGGCCCAGGGGACCGAGAAGGGGACGGTGGGTTTCTTCCTCGGGTGCGTCATGAGCCTCATCTTCTCCGAGGCGAGCCTCGCCACGGTAGAGCTCCTCTCCAGCCTGGGCTACAAGGTGGTGACCCCCAAGGACCAGAAGTGCTGCGGCGCCCCCAACATGCTGGGACACGACTTCGAGGGGGTGAAACAGGCGGCCCGCTTCAACACCGACCTCTTCGAGAGCGCAGCCTACGACTTCATCGTGACTGACTGCGGCGGCTGCGGTGCGGAGCTCAAGAAGTACGGCCATCACCTGGACGGCGAGGAGAAGGCGACCGCCTTCAGCTCGAAGGTGCGCGACATCTCCGAGATCCTGGCCAGCGAGAGCGCCGCCCTCAAGGAGAAGCTCAAGCCGCTTAACCTCAAGGTGACCTACCACGACCCCTGCCACATCGCGCACTGCCAGGGGATCCGCAGCCAGCCGCGTGCGCTCATCAACCTGATCCCGGGGATCGACTTCCGGGAGCTCCCCGAGGCTGATGCCTGCTGCGGTTCGGCCGGTACCTACAACATCGAGAAGCCCGAGATGTCGGACCGCGTCCTGGCGCGCAAGCTCGCCAATGTCGAGAAAACCGGCGCCGATTACCTGGTCACCGGTAACCCCGGCTGCCTCCTGCAGCTCAAAAAAGCCATGGCCGAGCAACTGCCGCAGGTGAAGGTGATCCACGTAACCGAGCTGCTGCAGATGAGCATGAACGCTAAAGGGTGAAACCGGTTCAGTCACGGCGCCCAAGGCTGTTCTGGATAACGTAAACGGGGGAGCAAAAAAGCGTTGCTTTGCTTCCATTAATGTAGTATCCGTGGCGCTTATGATATTCAAACCGATAAAACCGAAGAAGGTTTCCACCCAGATCGCCGAGCAGATCCGTACCTCGATCCTGGCCGGCGAGTTCAACCCGGGCGAGAAACTCCCCCCCGAGCGGGAACTCGCCGAGATGTTCGGGGTGTCCCGCCCGTCGGTGCGCGAGGCGATCAACTCCCTGGCCTCGTCGGGGTTGGTGGAGAGCTACCAGGGGGGCGGCACCGTGGTGCGCTCCCTGGTGGAGACCTCCGCCGGGATACCGCTTTCCAAGCTGATCCGCATCGACGGCGACCGGGCCCTCGACGTCATCGAGGTGCGCCAGGGGATGGAATCCTGGACCGCTTGGTACGCGGCCACCCGGGCCCTCCCCGAGGATATCCGGCGCCTGAAGGCCATCGTGGAAGGGATGGCAGCAAACCTCGAGGGACTCAAGCAATCCGAGGACCTGGACGCCCACTTTCACATGGTGGTCGCCCGCGCCACCCACAACGTGGTCTGGTCCCACATGATGCAGAGCATCTTCGACGCCATGCAGGAATTCCAGCGCGACGTCTGGCGTGCGGTCTACCTCACCGAAGAGGACCAGCGCCTGCTCTACGAACACCACCGGCGCATCTACGAGATGATCCTGGTGCGCAACCCCGAAGGTGCCCGCACCGCGATGATGGAACACCTCACCTTCGCCCAGAAGCGCTGCAGTGCCTACGTCTCCATGCGCGGCAACGAGTCCTGAATCTGGCCCGCAGCGCTGCAGCCGGTAGTCACGGGCCGTGCCCCTCGTGGTTACCCGCAACTCTGTATGGCGGCCGTGGCTCTCTCTGGCGCCAGCACTACACGCTTTCAGTAATTTCTTTCCTACTCCCAGAAAGGCCCGACGCTACCGTGTCGGGCCTTTCTCATTGACACAAAGCACCCTCCCATCCAGTCAGCAAGGTTTTGGTTGATGCGGGGGGGCTTTTTGGGTATAGTTACCCGATTTCCTGCAGATAAAACCAAGGAGGGTTTTGTAATGATAGATTTTCTGGGAGATTGGAAGCGCACCAGTTACTGTGGCGAACTGAGGAGCAGTCAGATTGGACAGGAAGTTGTCCTCATGGGCTGGGTATCCAAACGGCGCGACCACGGTGGTCTCATCTTCGTCGACCTGCGTGACAGGGACGGCGTCGCCCAGATCGTCTTCGACCCGGAGCGCTCCCCCGAGGCCCACGCCAAGGCGGAAAGCGCCCGCAGCGAGTACGTGCTCGCCATCAAGGGGACCGTGGCCGCCCGCCCCGAGGGGACCATCAACCCGAAGATGAAGACCGGCGAGGTGGAAATCCTGGTCAGCGAGTGCAAACTTTTGAACCCCTCCAAGGCTCTCCCCTTCACCCTGGACGGCTTCGTCGACGTGAACGAGAACATCCGCCTCAAGTACCGCTACCTGGATCTGAGGACCGGTACCCTGCAGCACAACCTGATCCTGCGCTCGAAAGTGGCCCAGCTTACCCGCTCCTACCTGACCGATAACGGTTTCCTCGAGCTGGAGACCCCCTTTCTGACCAAAAGCACCCCGGAAGGTGCCCGCGACTTCCTGGTCCCCTCGCGCATCTCCAAGGGTGAGTTTTACGCGCTGCCGCAGTCCCCGCAGATCTTCAAGCAGATTCTCATGGTCTCCGGCTTCGATCGTTACTTCCAGATCGTGCGCTGCTTCCGCGACGAGGACCTGCGCGCCGACCGCCAGCCCGAGTTCACCCAGATCGACTGCGAGATGTCCTTCATCGACCGCGAAGACATCATCACCGTCATGGAAGGGCTCATGGCGAAGATCTTCTCCGAGGCGAAGGGCGCCCAGGTGCAGCTCCCGATCCAGCGCATGACCTACCAGGAGGCGATGGACCGCTTCGGCGTTGACAACCCGGACCTCCGTTTCGGTCTCGAGCTGGTGAAGCTCACCGACATCGTGAAAAACTCCGGCTTCAAGGTCTTCGCCGACGTGGCTGCCTCCGGCGGCATCGTCAAGGGGATGAACGTGAAAGGCGGCGGTTCCTTCTCCCGCAAGGACATCGACGACTTCACCGAGTTCACCAAGATCTACGGCGCCAAGGGCCTTGCCTACGTGAAGGTCACCGCGGACGGCTGGCAGTCCCCGATCGCCAAGTTCTTCACCCCGGAAGAGATTGCCACCATGGACAAGGCCTTCGGCGCGGAAGAGGGGGACCTGCTCCTCTTCGTGGCCGACAAGCCGAAGGTGGTCAACGATGCGCTCGGCAAGCTGAGAAACCTCCTGGGCGCCAAGATGGAGCTCTACAACCGCGACGAGTACCGCTTCGTCTGGATCACCGACTTCCCGCTTCTTGAGTGGGACGAGGAGAGCAACCGCTGGTGCGCCGTGCACCACCCCTTCACCGCCCCCATGGATGAGGACCTCCCGTTCGTGGAGAGCGATCCGGGCCGCTGCCGCGCCAAGGCCTACGACCTGGTCCTGAACGGCAACGAGATCGGCGGCGGTTCCATCAGGATCCACCAGGAAGAGGTGCAGTCGCTCATGTTCAAGATGCTCGGGCTTTCCGAGGAGAGCGCACGCTCCAAGTTCGGCTTCCTCCTGGACGCCCTGGAGTTCGGCACCCCGCCGCACGGCGGCATCGCCTTCGGTATGGACCGCCTCATGATGCTCCTGACCGGTTCCGATTCGATCCGCGACGTCATCGCTTTCCCCAAGACCCAGAAGGGCGCCTGCCTGATGTCCGAGGCCCCCTCGTCGGTCGACACCCTGCAGTTGCGCGAGCTCGGCATCCGTCTGGCACAGAAGTAGCGGATGCGCCTTGTGAGGGCCCGGTACTACCTCATACTGCCGGTATTGCTGGCATCCCTGTGTGCCTGCGCCACCCAGCCGCCGCGCTATCACAGCGAAGCCCTGGTCGTCCTGGACCGCATCAAGCGGGAAGGGGCGGCCGGGCTCTATCCTGCCGAGATGAAGAGCACCGCCGAGGCTTTCGATCGCGGCGAGGCCCTGATCCTTGAAGAGGAGTACCAGGAGGCGGACCGCTACTTCCTCTTGACCATCCAGAAGGGGATCGTCCTGGAGCGCGAGGTGGGAGCCGAACTGGCCCGCCGCGAGGCGGAGCAGCGCCGCATCGACGAAGAGAAGAAGGCCGAGCTCGCCAGGCGGGCCCGGGAAGAAGAGGAACGCCTCGCCAAGGCCCGTGCCGAGGCCGAGGCCAAGGCGGAGGCCGAGGCGCTGGCCAGAAAGGAAGCCGCCGAGGCGGAGCGCCGCAAGGTGAAGTCGCAGCGCGAGCGGGTTCTGGTCTCCACCTACACGGTGCGCCGCGGCGAATCGCTGCCGCTTATCGCGGCTCAGGCCGAGGTGTACGGCGACCGTAACCTCTGGCCGCTACTGTACCGCGCCAACCGGGACCAGATCAGCGACCCGAAACACATCTGGCCGGGGCAGGTGCTGCGCATCCCGCGTAACTTGAGCCGCGACGACATCTACGAGGCGCGTCGCTTTGCCCAGGAAAAGCCGCTGCACTAAAGAAAGGTCGAGGTTGAGGTCGGGATAAAATCGCACTCTGCACCTCGGCTTTCTGGTTTCGGCCCTTCCACCCCGCCGCTTCGTAGAGCCCTGCAGCCCCTCGGGTGAGGGGGCAGGGGAGGGCGCGCTACCGGCTGAAAAAGGCGTCCCGATGGCTCCGCGGCAGCCCCGTCTCCCAGGGACCCGTTACGCGCCGCTTGCTCTCATCAAAGTCTTTCAAAAACAGGTCATTATCCCCGCTTCACCAGGCCTGCCCATCACACCCCCCTCATTTTGTTCCCCGCATAAGTTAACGCCAAGATTTTAGCTTGACACTGAAAACTGATTTGTATACTGTATACAAAATTTGCAGGCTCGGATTTTTCTGCTAACTTGCTATAATCCTTGCGTTAATGAGTTGCACCGGTTCCGGCCCCGCCGAAAGGCGCGGGGGCCCAAATTGGAGCGACGTTTTGTGTTTACGTGAAGGGAAGATCCCCGGTGCGCAGGCCTCATCGACGGCGCTGACAGCTGAGCTCGGATGTCCTCTCATGAAGGATCGTAGGATTCGGAACAAAAAAAGCCAAGGAGAGAAGAATGACTACGTCAAAGATCGTCTGGACCAAGATTGATGAAGCGCCCGCGCTGGCTACTTACTCGCTGCTCCCCATCGTTAACGCCTTCACCAAGGCAGCCGGTGTCGAAGTGGAAACCAGGGACATCTCCCTCGCTGGTCGTATCATCGCAAACTTCCCCGAGAAACTGACTCCGGAGCAGAAGATTGCCGACGAGCTCTCCTACCTGGGTGAGCTGACCCAGAAACTGGAAGCCAACATCATCAAGCTTCCGAACGTCTCCGCCTCGATCCCGCAGCTCAAAGCCGCCATCGCCGAACTCAAAAGCCAGGGTTACGACATCCCCGAGTACCCGGAAGACCCCAAGACCGACGAAGAGAAGGCCCTGGCCGCCCGCTTCGCCAAGGTGCTCGGTTCCGCCGTCAACCCGGTGCTGCGCGAAGGGAACTCCGACCGCCGCGTCGCCAAGGCGGTCAAGGAATACGCCAAGAAGCACCCGCACAAGATGGGCGCCTGGAAATCGGATTGCAAGACCCACGTCTCGCACATGACCGCCGGCGACTTCTTCCACCACGAGAAGTCCACCACCATCGAGAACGCCACCACCGTGAACATCGAGTTCGTCGGTAAGGACGGCAAGGTGCAGGTACTCAAGGAAAAGCTCGCCCTGCAGGCAGGCGAGGTGTTCGACGGCACGTTCATGAGCGCCAAGGCGCTGCGTAAATTCATCGCCGAGCAGATCGAGGACGCCAAGAAGCAGGACGTGCTGTTCTCCGTGCACCTCAAGGCGACCATGATGAAGATCTCCGACCCCATCATGTTCGGCCACTTCGTCACCGTGTTCTTCGAGGACGTCTTCACCAAGCACGCTGCCACCTTCAAGGAGCTGGGCGTCAACGCGGACCTCGGCCTGGGCGATCTCTACAAGAAGCTGGACAAGCTCCCTGCTGAGAAGAAGGCCGAGATCGAAGCCGACATCCAGGCGGTCTACGCCAAGCGCCCGAAGCTGGCCATGGTCGACTCCGACAAAGGGATCACCAACCTGCACGCCAGTAACGACATCATCATCGACGCCTCCATGCCGGTCGTGGTGCGCGACTCCGGCGGGATGTGGGGCCCGGACGGCAAGCTGCACGACGTGAAGTGCGTCATCCCCGACACCAGCTACTCCGAGTGGTACCAGGTGGCCATCGACTTCTGCAAGGCAAACGGCCAGTTCGACCCCACCACCATGGGTGCTACCTCCAACGTGGGCCTCATGGCGCAGAAGGCTGAAGAGTACGGCTCCCACGACAAGACCTTCAAGGTGCCGGCCGACGGCACGGTGCGCGTGGTTGACGCCTCCGGCAAGACCCTGTTCGAGCACCAGGTTGAAGAAGGCGACATCTACCGCGGCTGCCAGGCCAAAGATCTGCCGATCCAGGACTGGGTCAAGCTGGCAGTAAGCCGCGCCCGCGCCACCGGCGCACCGGCCATCTTCTGGCTGGACAAGAACCGCGCCCACGACGCCGAGATGATCAAGAAGGTCGAGAAGTACCTGAAGAACCACGACACCACCGGCCTCGACATCCAGATTATGAAACCGGTCGACGCGATGCTCTTCGCCTGCAAGCGCGCCAAGGCCGGCCAGGACACCATCACCTGCACCGGCAACGCGCTGAGGGATTACCTGACCGACCTGTTCCCCATCCTCGAGCTGGGCACCTCGGCGAAGATGCTCTCCATCGTGCCGCTTTTGGCCGGCGGCGGCCTCTTCGAGACCGGCGCGGGCGGCTCCGCTCCCAAGCACGTGCAGCAGTTCCAGCAGGAAGGCTACCTGCGCTGGGACTCCCTGGGCGAGTTCCTGGCCCTGGCCGTCTCGCTCGAGCACCTGGCCGCCACCTTCAAAAACGAGAAGGCGCAGCTTCTTGCCGACACCCTGGACCAGGCCAACACCAAGTTCCTGGACCAGAACAAGAACCCGGCACGTAAGGTGGGCCAGATCGACAACCGCGGTTCCCACTTCTACCTCGCCATGTACTGGGCCGAGGCGGTTGCCGCCCAGACCAAGGACAAGGAGCTGGCTGCCAAGTTCGCCAAGGTCGCTGCCGAGCTGCAGAAAAACGAGGAGAAGATCAACGCCGAGCTGATCGGCGCCCAGGGCAAACCGGTCGACATGGGCGGTTACTACCACCCGGACGATGCCAAGACCGAAGCGGCCATGCGTCCCAGCGCGACCCTAAACGCCATCATCAACTCCATCAACTAGTACTCGATCCCCGCAGGAGCCAAGGTTCCTGCGGGGTTTACTGCATAACCCGGTCAGACCCGAAAGTTCACGCTTTTTGATGCACTGGAAGACAAAACCCAATTCTTAAACGGAGGATGAAAACATGGCACGTAAGAAGATCGCACTTATCGGTGGTGGACAGATTGGCGGCGTTTTGGCTCAGCTCTGCGCTCTGCGTGAACTGGGTGACGTGGTATTGTTCGACATCGTGGAAGGCCTGCCGCAGGGGAAGATGCTCGACATCGCCGAGGCCGCCCCGGTCGACGGTTACGACGTCTGCCTGAAAGGCACCAACAGCTACGAAGACATCGCCGGCTCCGACGTGGTCATCGTAACCGCCGGTCTGCCGCGCAAACCGGGCATGAGCCGCGACGACCTGATCGAGGTTAACTCCAAGATCATGACCAGCGTCGCCGAAGGGATCAAGGCCAACGCCCCCAACGCCTTCGTTATCGTCATCTCCAACCCGCTGGACGCCATGGTCACCCTGTGCCAGAAGGTCACCGGCTTCCCCTACAACCGCGTCATCGGCCAGGCAGGCGTACTCGACTCCGCTCGCTTCCAGGCCTTCATCGCCTGGGAACTGGGCGTCTCCGTCAAGGACGTCAACGCCATGACCCTGGGCGGCCACGGCGACGACATGGTGCCGCTGGTGCGTTACGCCTCGGTTAACGGCATCCCGGTCATGGAACTCCTCGAGAACAAGTACAAGAGCAAAGAGAAGGCACAGGAAGTTATGGCTGCCATGGTCAAGCGCACCCGCGGTGCAGGCGGCGAAGTGGTTGCCCTGCTGAAGACCGGCTCTGCCTTCTACTCCCCGGCTTCCTCCGCCATCGCGATGGCCGAGTCGATCCTGAAGGACTCCAAGCGCGTGCTTCCGACCTGCGCCTTCCTGCAGGGCGAGTTCGGCGTTTCCGGCTACTACGTTGGCGTTCCCTGCGTTCTGGGTGCCGGCGGCGTAGAGAAGATCCTCGAGTTCAAACTCGACGCAGAAGAGCAGGCCATGATGGACAAGTCCGTGGCAGCCGTAAAGGAACTGGTCGGCTCCATGAAATAACGGTTTGACCGTGCTTTACCGGGGTAAGGAGGCTCCCCTCCTTACCCCTTTTTTTACGACAAAATGCAGCAAAAGTCGCATGTTAAGGCACATTTACTTGCATTTTGTATACAGGATGTGCTACAAACACAGCATTTGCCAGCCTGAAAGGGCATTTACGCCAAAGGAGCTACGTGGATGGAGAAAAAACTGCCTACAATCGAGATCATCGAGAAGTACTGCAAAGGGTGCCACATCTGTGTGGAATTCTGCCCGACCAAGGTTCTGGAGATGAAGGGCTTCGTAGCCAGCGTCAAGAACCTGGAAGCTTGCATCAAGTGCATGCAGTGCGAACTGAGATGCCCTGACTTCGCAATCAAAGTTTCAGCTTAATCATCTTTAGGAGGTACGAAAGTGGCTAAAAAAGTTGCATTCCTTCAGGGGAACGAAGCTGCCGCGCAAGGTGCACTGTACGCCGGCTGCACCTTCTTCGGCGGTTATCCCATCACCCCGTCTACCGAGGTAGCCGAGGTGATGTCCAACGAGCTGCCGAAAATAGGCGGAAAATTTATCCAGATGGAAGACGAGATCGGCGCCATGGCGTCCGTTATCGGCGCGTCGCTGACCGGTGCCAAGGTACTGACCGCGACCTCCGGCCCCGGCCTTTCGCTTAAGCAGGAGCTGATCGGTTACGCCTGCATCGCCGAGACCCCCTGCGTCATCGTCAACGTGATGAGGGGCGGCCCGTCCACCGGCATGCCGACCGGCCCGTCGCAGTCCGACGTGATGTGCGCCAAGTGGGGCACCCACGGTGACCACGCTGCCATCTGCCTCACCCCGGCTTCCGTGCAGGAACTCTTCGAAGAGACCGTACGCGCCTTCAACCTGGCCGAGAAGTACCGCATGCCGGTTATGGTGATGCCCGACGAGATCGTGGCCCACATGCGCGAGCGCATCGTGTTCCCCGAGCCGGGCGAGCTGGAAGTCGTGAACCGCACCGCACCGAGCGTGGGTCCGGCCGAGTACAAGCCGTACGACACCAGCTTCGGCGACGTGCCGCCCTTGGCCGCCTTCGGCTCCGGCTACAAGTTCCACGTCACCGGCCTCAACAAGGGGCAGGACGGCTTCCCGACCACCAAGGCAGCCTGGGTGCAGGCCGAAGAAGAGCGCCAGATCCGTAAGGTCGACGCCAACGTGGATGACATCGTCCAGTTCGAAGAGTACGAGCTGGCCGACGCCGAGGTAGCCGTCGTCGCCTTCGGCTCCACCTCCCGTTCCGCCCGCTTTGCCGTCAACGAGGCGCGCAAGCAGGGGATCAAGGCAGGCCTGTTCCGCATCAAGACCTTCTGGCCCTTCCCCGACAAGCAGATTGCGGCCCTGGCCGGCAAGGTGAAGCGCATCATCACCCCGGAGATGAACCTTGGCATGTGCACCGGCGAAGTGAAGCGTTGCGCCGAAGGCAAGACCGAGGTCGTCGGTATCTTCCGCGTCGATGGTGAGCCGATCAATCCGGGGCAGATCCTCGAAAAGATCAAGGAGGTCAAGTAACATGTCTTTTGATTACGATAAGTACATCCGTCCCGGGAAGCTGCCGCACATCTGGTGCCCGGGCTGCGGCCACGGCATCGTCATGAAGGGTATGATCCGCGCCATCGACACCCTGGGTCTCAAGAAAGAAGAGACCGCCATCGTGTCCGGCATCGGCTGCGCCTCGCGTCTGCCCGGCTACATGGACTGCTGCACCCTGCACACGGCCCACGGCCGCGCGGCCGCCTTCGCGACCGGCGTCAAGATGGCCAAACCCGAAATGAACGTCATCCTGGTGGGTGGCGACGGCGACGGTACCGCGATCGGCGGCAACCACTTCATCCACGCCTGCCGCCGCAACATCGACATGACCTACATCATCATGAACAACAACATCTACGGGATGACCGGCGGCCAGTTCTCCCCCTGCACCCCGACCGGTGCCAAGGCCTCCACCACCCCGTACGGCAACCCTGATCCGGCTTTCGACGTGGCCAAGCTCGCCATCGGCGCCGGCGCCACCTTCGTGGCCCGCGGCACCGCCTACCACGCGACCCAGATCGACAAGCTGATCGTGGAAGCCATCCAGCACAAAGGCTTCTCGGTCGTCGAGATCCTGGACGACTGCCCGACCACCTACGGTCGCCGCAACAAGTTCAAGTCCGTCATCGAGATGATGAACCGCCTGAAGGAGATCGCCGTTCCCATCAAGGCCGCCGAGAAGATGAGCGCCGAGCAGCTCGAAGGCAAGGTCATCACCGGCGTTCTGTACAAGGAAGAGCGTCCGCACTACACCGCAGAGTACGCCAAAGTCATCGAGCGGGCCCAAAAGTAACCATAAAGGAGAAGATCAGATATGTCTCAAAGATATGAAATCAGATTTTCCGGGGCTGGCGGGCAGGGTCTCATCCTTGCGGGCGTCATCATGGCCGAAGCCGCCTCGATCTACGACGGCAAGCAGGCCGTGCAGTCCCAGAGCTACGGCCCTGAGGCGCGCGGTGGCGCTTCCAAGTCGGAAGTCATCGTCTCCGACGACTTCATCGACTACCCGAAGGCGACCGTAGTGGATGCGCTCCTGGCGCTGACTCAGGAAGCGGCCGACAAGTACTCCCATGACCTGAAGGAAGGCGGGGTACTGCTGATCGACTCCGACCTCGTCAAGAACGTTCCCCCGGGGAACTTCAAGACCGTCGCGTTCCCGATCATCAACACTGCCAAAAACGAAGTCGGCCGCGAAATCGTGGCAAACATCGTTGCGCTGGGCGCCATGGTGGCCCTTACCGGCGTAGTTACCAAGGAGAGCGCCGAGAAGGCAGTTCTGGCCCGCGTGCCGGAGGCTTTCCTGGAGCTGAACAAGAAAGCCTTCAACATGGGCTTCGACAAGGCCACTGCAGCACAGGCGTAAGCCTGGCGGTACCAGCACAAACAGAAACGGCCCGGCGCCCTGCGTCGGGCCGTTTTGCGTTCCTGGACAACGCGGTATTCGTCATGTTGACTCGTCCGGCACCCGGCTCTTCCCGCCGCATCAGTTGTAGGGACGAATAATCATTCGCCCGGGCTTTTGCGGTTTGCTGCAATCTCGACTGCGCTCACGCAGATTCGGGTCAGGTGCTGGGGCCTAAGGGCATACTGCGGTGTAAAGGGCAGGGCGGTGTTGTGCTTTTCTCGTCGATCGGCTATAAAGGGGGTAACTACTTCCTGCCTAACTTCCACGTATCACTGAGGAACCTGCCCAATGCTCCTGGAACGCTGCAACATGGCCCTCAGCCAGACCCTCGACCTGATCCAGTTGACCGATGAGACCTTGCGCGGCTTTTCCCGGCGCATCTTCACCAGCGACGAACTGTACCAGGAGGTACTCGGGAAACTCCTGGGCGGGAACGGGCGGCGGGGGCCTTCCGGTATCTTTCTCGCAACCGAGTATGCCGACTGCGCCTGCTACCGTGGCCGGGTCTACCACCTGCGCTACGGACAGCTCATCGAGGGATCCGACCAGATCACGGTCGACCCGGGGAGCAGTTACGCCATCTCGCTCACCAACTCCGAAAGGGCCCACGAGGCAGTTGCCGTGAACTGGCGCAAGATCTCCGGATCTATCGAAGAGTTCCAGGGCTTTTTCCACCCCGAGGTGGTGCACGCCATGGAGGGCCCCATTCTCAACTTCGTCACCTGCCGCATCAGCGGTGACGCTCCCGCCATCATCGTCGCTTTCAACTATCCCGGCAACGCCACCGAGTACGACGCCGACGTGCTCCGCTCTGCCTCGGTCGTCATCGGCTCCCTGGTCACCGTCTCCGACCAGATGCGTGAGACTGAATCTGCCTTCGGCTACACGATTGAGGCCCTGGCCCGCGCCTGCGAGGCCGCCGAAGAGGATACCGGCCGGCATATCGTGCGGGTAAACCGGTATGCCGGTGCGCTCGCCGCCAACATGGGATTCAACGCCGCCTTCGTCGAGGACATGTCTCTTTCGGCCCAGATGCACGATGTCGGCAAGATCAAGATCCCCAATGCGATCCTCCTCAAGCAGGGGCCCCTTTCGCCCCGCGAGGCGCAGCTCATGCGGCAGCACCCGGCCTACGGTGCCGAAATCCTGGGGAATTCTCCCCGGCTCAAGGTAGCTCGCGAGATAGCCTGGTCACATCACGAAAACTGGGACGGCACCGGGTATCCCAAAAGGCTCAGGGGGCAGCGGATACCGGTTGCAGGAAGGATCGTGAAGGTAGCGGACGTCTACGACGCCCTGCGCAGCAAACGCAGCTACAAGAAGCCGATGACCCACGAACAGGCGCTCGAAGTTTTCCGGAAAGGGGATGAGCGCATCAACCCCCAGGCCCACTTCGATCCCGAGGTGCTGGCGACCTTTTTCAAAATAGAGCACATGTTCGAGATGATCTACGACAGCTCGGTACCCAAGATCGGGTTGAAGCGGAAGAGGCAGGGGGGAGAGGCAAGGGGGGAGAGGCAAGGGGCAAGGGGCTAGGGACTAGGGATTAGGGATTTGGAATTAGGAATTAGGAATTAGGAATTAGGGGCTAGCGGGAAGGCAGGGACTGGGGGGGACTGGTACTTCGGGTTCGACCTCTTGGCCTCTGGGAGAGGGGGCGCCATATCTGCGATAGCCGACTGATCCTGTACAACTAACCTTTCCGCAGCCTTTCCACCCTGTGCTGCATGATCACCTGTTGCAGCTTCTCCGGCTCACCCGCGAACTCCTGTGGATCGATCCCCAACTGCGCCGAATTCATCGCCGCCACCTGTAACACCTGATCCCACCCCGAAAGCTCTTCAGCAAAATCCGCCCGCACCACCAGAGGAAGCATCTCCTTAGTCCCCCCCTTCAGAGCGTCGAGCGCCAGCTGGATCTTGGTCGAGTCCCGAAGTTCCTGCCAGCGGTTGGCAGTATTGTGCAGTTTGCACACGGACTGCAACGCCCGCTGCAGGGCGACCGGCAGCCTGAGCCTGCGGCAAAAGGGGAGGGCGCGCTCGGCGCCGGTGCGGTCGTGCCCGTGGTGTTTCGGGTAAAACTCAGGCGGCGTGGCGAGCTTGCCCAGGTCGTGAAAGAGGGCACAGAAGCGCGACGTGGGATCGCCGGTCAGTGCGGCCATCCGCTCGAGGGTCTGCAAGGAGTGCGTGAAGAGGTCCCCCTCCGGATGGTGCTCCAGCGGACCGGCTGGGACGCTCGTCATGTCGAAGATCTCGGGAAGCAGGTTCCTGCCGACCTTGAGCTCTACCATCCTGCGGAAGAAGCGGCTGGGATCCGGCTTCGCCAGTGCCTTCAACATCTCCTGGCTGAAACGTTCGATCGGAATGAACTCCAGGTCGCCCCCCCAGTCCCGGCCCCGAATGGTCTCTTCCGCCGCTGCGTCGAGGCGCCACCCCTCGCACTCAAAGCGCAGGGCGCGGAAGATGCGCAGCGGGTCGTCAGCGAGGCTTGTCGGGGAACAGGTGCGCAGCACCCGGTGTTCCAGGTCGGCACGTCCCCCCAGAGGGTCGTACAGAGAACCGTCCAGGGGCATGGCCAGGGCGTTTACCGTAAAGTCGCGCTTCACCAAGTCATCGTCCTGGGCGGTAAGAGAAGGGAGCCAGGTGATCTCCACCTTGCCCAGATCGTGAAAATAACGGAAGTAGATGTTCGGGGTGCTTTTCGATTCCACCAGGCGAAAGCCCAGTGCGGTAAGTTCTTCGGCGGGGACGGCGGCGGTGAGATCCACGTCCTGGCAGGGGATGCCAAGCAGGATGTCCCGCACCATGCCCCCCACCAGGAAAAGGTGGGAGTGCAGGTGAGGGGGGAAGAGGGTTTTGAGCTGGTGGATTATGGCGTCCATGGCAACCTCAAAACCCTGGTTAGATCCTTTCCAGTAGTGCGACGTCCTCCACATGCACGGTTTGCGGGAACATGTCTACCGGCTGTACCTCGAGGGTCCGGTATCCCAGGCGCGACAGGATGTCCAGGTCGCGCGCCAGGGTTTCCGGAGAGCAGGAGACGTAGATGATGCGCTGCGGCTTGATCCCCGCCACGCTTTTGAGCACCTTCTCCTCACACCCCTTGCGCGGCGGATTCAGCACGATGAGGTGTGCGCCACCCTCGTGGCCGATCTCTTCGATGATCTTCGCCGCATCCCCCGCCTCGAAGTCGCAGTTATCGATGCCGTTGAGGGCTGCATTCTGCATGGCGTCCGCGACGGCACTATCCACAAACTCGATCCCGACCACCTCGTCGGCCTTGTCGGCAAGGAACAAGGAGATCCCGCCGATACCGCAGTAGACATCGAGCACCCGCTCAGTGCCGGTGAGCTTCGCGAATTCGCGCACCTTCTCGTAGATGATCTGCGCGGCCCCACTGTTCACCTGGAAGAAGGAGTGCGGCGACAGCGAGAAGGTCTTGTTTCCCAGCTTGGCGTAGAGCGTCTGTGCCTTGGTGATGAAGCGCTCCTTCTGGCCGAAGATCACGTTGCCGGTCGAGTTGTTGATATTTTGCGCCACCACCACGACCTCGGGGATCGCCTGCTGAACGTGCTTCGCCAGGTGGTGCATTTCGTTGTACCCTTGCTCGCTGGTGACGAAAACTACCATCACCTTGTCGCTGGGTTCGGCGACGCGCACCACCAGGTAGCGCAAGAGCCCCATCTCGCTCTTCGGGTTGTAGATGGGAACCTTCCCCTTCTTGATCCCGGCCTTCACCACTTTAACCACCTTGTTGATCAGCGGGTGGTGCAGCGGGCAGTCGGCGATCTCAAGGACGTCGTGCGTGTTGCGCCGGTAGATGCCGATCACCGGATCCGAGTGCTTGCCGGCCACCACGAGCTTCGCGGAATTGCGATAGTTGAGTTCTTTGGGCGATCCGATGGTGTCGTGGATCTTCACCTCGGCAAGCGACTGGTAGGCGCGCAGTTCGCGGGTCACCAGGTCCTTCTTCCAGGAAAGTTGTGCCGGGTAGCGCAACTGCATCAGCCCGCAGCTGTCGCAGCACTTCCCCATCTGGCAGGCCGGCGCGGTCTCCCGCTCGGGAGAGCTTTTGACGCACCTCATGATGTTGCCGAAGGATTCCCGGCGCCCGACATAGGTGATCTTCACCAGCAACTGCTCTCCCGGGATCCCACCCGCCACCAGTACGCGGCTCCCCTCGTACTGCGCCACGCCGAAGCCGTCGTTGCTGGTCGAGGCGATGGAAACCTCGATGATCTTCCCGGAGTGCAGCTTGCCGAGCTGCTCGGCCCCGTGCGGATGGCGAGGCTTGTGCAGGCCGTGCTGGGGAGCCGGCTCGATGAAGTGGCTGGGGCTGTCGTTGCGTTTCGGGCGACCCTGCTTCTGCTCCGGTGCCGAGCTTCTCGCAGGTGCTTTCGAACCTTGCTGCCGTGCTTCACCCTGAGGTGTCGCTGTATGTGGTGTCGCGGCCTTCTTGAAGGTTGTCTCCCGGCCGGCGTCAGCCGGGGCTGCCGGCCGTGCCGTTCTTTCCGGCCGTGTGGGCTTCGGCCCGTTTTTCGCCGGGCGCTGGGACGCATCCCGCTTGGGGACTCTCTCGGTAGACGCTGCCGAACGTGCTGCCGGTGCGGCATCCGAAGCGGGCACGGCAGGTTTACCCTTGGCCGGAGCCTGCGGCGCACTGGGGCGCGCCTTCTCCGACTTGGCTTTTACAGGGGATTGTTTAGGCTCGTCCGATTGCCAGAAAGGTTTGAACTCGGCGTCCTTTCTCTTTCTGGGGCGTTGTGCAGGATCTACTTTTGAGGAAATGCTTTTATTTTTCATCCTTCTTACTTAGATGGAAACCCGACTCCTGTCAATAGACGAATTGCCGGTTGGACCGTTTCTGTCAGCCCGGGCAAAAGGGTGATGATTCTTGCTTTTCGGGACTGATTTAGCTACTATGTCCCGCTATGAGAAAATTAACCAGGCAGATAAAAGTAGGCAACGTGCTGATCGGCGGCGGTGCTCCTGTCGTCGTCCAGTCCATGTGTTCCACCGATACTCGCGACGTCGCTGCGACCGTCGATCAGATCAGCCGTCTGGCCATTGCCGGTTGCGAGATCGTACGCTGCGCGGTTCCCGATGCCGAGGCCGCCGAGGCACTGGCTGCCATCAAGGCTCAGACCGCCCTGCCGCTCATCGCGGACATCCACTTCGACTACAAGCTCGCTCTTAAGGCTCTCGAGTCGGGGGTGGACGGTCTCAGGCTCAACCCCGGCAACATCGGGGAGCGCTGGAAAGTCGCCGAGGTTGTCAAGGCGGCCAGCGAGCGGAGCATCCCGATCCGCATCGGTGTGAACGGTGGCTCGCTCGAGAAGGAGCTCCTGGTCAAGTACGGCCACCCGACGCCGGAAGCCATGGTCGAGTCGGCGCTCGGTCACGTGCGCATCCTCGAGGACCTGGGTTACCAGGAAATCAAGGTATCCATCAAGGTGTCCGACGTGGTGCGCACCCTCGAAGCCTACCGCCTGCTTTCCGAAGCCATCGACTACCCCCTGCACATCGGCGTGACCGAAGCAGGCACCACCCTCACCGGGGCCGTCAAGTCCTCCGTCGGCCTGGGCATCCTGCTGCACCAGGGGATCGGCGATACCATGCGCGTCTCCCTGACCGGCGATCCGGTCGACGAGGTGCGGGTCGCCTATGACATCCTCAAAGCCTTGGGGCTGAGGAGCCGCGGCATCAACTTCGTCTCCTGTCCTACCTGTGGCCGTTGCCAGATCGATCTCATTCCGGTAGCCGAGGAAGTCGAACGGCGTCTGGCCGACCTCGACGCCAAGTTTACCGTTGCCGTCATGGGGTGTGCCGTGAACGGTCCGGGCGAGGCCCGCGAAGCCGACTTCGGCATCGCCGGCGGCAAGGGGGAGGGGCTCCTCTTCAAGCACGGCGAGATCGTGCGCAAGGTCCCGGCGGCGGAGCTCGCCGACGCCCTGGTCGAGGAAGTGCAAAAGGCTGCTACCGAAAAAAACTAACCCTTGGTACACGGATTTTACGGAAACCAAGGCAAAGCAGACGGATAATACGAAAAACCAAAAGCTGAATTCCTGGTGTTGACGTACCTGCTTTTTTGCTCTGGTTTCCGTGTCATCCGCGTCCCCGCTTTTGACTTTAACTTCGAGAGGTTTAATCACCATGCGCTACTCCCAGTACTTCATCCCGACCGTCAAGGAGACACCCTCCGACGCCGAGGTCATCTCCCACAAGCTCATGCTGCGTGCCGGCATGATCCGTAAGCTCGCCGCCGGCATCTACAACTACCTGCCGCTGGGGCTGCGTTCCATCCGCAAGGTGGAACAGATCGTCCGGGAGGAGATGAACAGGGCGGGCGCCATCGAGATGCTGATGCCCGCGGTACAGCCGGCAGAACTCTGGAAGGAGTCCGGCCGCTGGGAGTTCTATGGCAAGGAACTTCTCCGGTTCAAGGACCGTAAGGACGCCGAGTTCTGCATGGGCCCCACCCACGAAGAGGTGATCACCGACCTGGTTCGCAAGGAGATCCGCAGCTACCGCCAGATGCCGCTCAACCTGTACCAGATCCAAGGCAAGTTCCGCGACGAGATCCGCCCGCGCTTCGGACTTATGCGCGGCCGCGAGTTCATCATGAAGGACGCCTACTCCTTCGATGTCAACGAGGCCGGGGCCGACGTCTCCTACCAGAAGATGTACCAGGCCTACCGCCGCATTTTCGAACGTTGCGGCCTTAGGTTCCGCGCGGTCGAGGCCGATACCGGCACCATTGGCGGCAACTACTCCCACGAGTTCATGGTGCTTGCCGACTCCGGCGAGGACGCCATCGTTTCCTGCTCGGCCTGCGAGTACGCGGCCAACATGGAGAAGGCCCAGACCCGCCTGGCGGCAAGCGCCGACCACGCCGACCCGCGTCCCCTGGAGAAGGTGGTCACCCCGGGGCAGAAGAGCGTGGAGGAGATCGCCAACTTCCTGAGCGTTGCGACCACCCAAGTGGTGAAGACCCTGGTGCTCATGGCCGACACCGAGCCGGTCGTGGCGCTCCTGCGTGGCGACTACGACTTGAACGAGATCAAGCTGAAGAACCACCTGGGGTGCACCGAGCTGGAAATGGCCACCGACGAGGTGGTCTTCAAGGTGACCGGCGCCCCCACCGGTTACGCCGGTCCGGTGAATCTGCCGGGCAAGGTGAAGGTGGTGGCCGACCTCTCGCTCAAGGGGATGCACAACTTCGTGGTGGGCGCCAACGAGAAGGACGCGCACCTCAAGAACGTGAACCTGGAGCGCGACGTGAAGGTCGAGGGCTTCGTCGACATCCGCAACGTCATTGCTGGCGATCCCTGCCCGCGCTGCGACTCGGGCAAGCTGGAGATCTGGCGCGGCATCGAGGTCGGCCACGTCTTCAAGCTGGGGACCAAGTACTCCAAGGCCTTGAACGCGAGCTTCCTCGATGCTGACGGCAAGGAGCAGATCATCTTCATGGGGTGCTACGGCATCGGCATCGGCCGCACCGTGGCCGCCTGCATCGAGCAGAACCACGACGAGAACGGCATCATCTTCCCGATCCCCATTGCGCCGTTCCAGGTCATCGTCTCGGCGCTCTCCGCCAAGGAAGACGAGGTGAAAGAGGCCGCCGAGAAGATCTACCAGGACCTGCTCCAGGCCGGCATCGAGGTCTTGATCGACGACCGTGACGAGCGGCCGGGCTTCAAGTTCAAGGACGCCGACCTGATCGGTATCCCGCTGCGCATCGTGGTGGGTGCCAAGAACCTGGTCGACGGGAAGGTCGAGCTGAAAGACCGCAAGACCGGCGAGGTGGAGATCATCCCCATCGCCGAGGCCCTCGAAAAGGTGAAGGCAACCGTGAAGGCTGCGCTTACGGTATAAAACTGAAATAGCCACGGAAACCTGGAGCACACGAGACGGCAAAAGACTTGAGGGATAACTCCAAAAGCCTTTAGTTTTCTCCGTTATCTCAGTACCTCCGTGGCAAAAATAAAGGATTCACCATGACCAGAGAAGAAGCTATCAAGAAGATCATTTTCGCCATGGACGTCAGCGAGTTCACCGACGTCCAGTTCTGGGCCGAGACCCTTTCCGAGCACGTCGGGATGTTCAAGATCGGCAAGCAGCTCTACACCGCCTGCGGCCCTGCTGCGGTGCGCATGATCCAGAAGTTTGGCGGCGAGGTCTTCCTCGACCTCAAGTACCACGACATCCCGAACACCGTGTCGAAGGCGGTGCTGGAAGCCGCGAACCTCGGCGTACAGCTCGTCGACCTGCATGCCCTCGGCGGACTCGAAATGATGTCCACCACCATGGAAGCACTGGACAAGCAGTTCAGCGGCGGCTGCACCCCGCGTCCCAAGGTTCTCGCCATCACCGTGCTCACCTCCTCCAACGAGGAGACCCTGCGCGCCATCGGCATTAACCACAGCGTGCCGGATATGGTGGTGCGTTTGGCAAAACTCGCCAAGCAGGCCGGCGTGGACGGCGTCGTTGCCTCGCCGCAGGAAGTCGGCCTGATCCGCGAGGCCTGCGGTGACGACTTCCTCATCGTCACTCCCGGTGTACGCCCGAGCTTTGCGGCGGCCAACGATCAAAAGCGCATCATGACCCCGGCCGATGCCGTCAAGGCAGGAGCCAGTTACCTGGTGATCGGCCGCCCCATCGGCGACGCCGAAAACCCGGCCGAAGCCGCCAAGCTCATCGTCGACGAGATCGTCGCGGGGTAACCCACAATCAAAACCGGCACGCGGATGTGACGGAAACCAGGGCAAAACAGCAGATAAGAGCGTTCAATTCGGCTGTTTTGTAATGGTTTCCGTATGATACGCGTGCCGGTTTTACGTTAGGATTTTTATGAACCATAAAGAAGAAATCATCTACGGTCTCAATCCGGTTATGGAGGCCCTGCGCGGCTCACGGCAGATCTTCGAACTCTTCCTCGCCGGCTCCAGTGCCGACAAGCGTCTCGAGAAGGTCCTGAAGCTCGCCGCCGAGCGCCAGGTACCGGTGCGCCAGCGGGAGAAGGGCGACTTGAACCGTCTCTGTGGCACCGAGCACCACCAGGGGATCGCCGTAAAGGCCGAGCCGTTCCCCTACGCCGACTTCGACGACGTGCTGGATTCGCTCAAGGGGAACAACGAGGGGCTCATCCTGGTCCTCGACAGCGTGCAGGATCCCCACAACCTGGGTGCCCTGATCCGCAGCGCCGCCTGCGCCGGCGCACACGCCGTGGTGATCCCAAAGGACCGAGCAGCCGGCGTTACTCCCTCAGCCGAAAAAGCCTCCGCCGGCGCCACCGAGACCGTTGCCGTGGCACAGGTCGTCAACATTGCCAAGGCACTGGAAGATCTGAAGGGAGCCGGCTTCTGGATCTACGGAGCCGACGGTTCCGCGCGTCACAACCTCTACCAGCAGAACCTGACCGGCCCCGTTGCCCTTGTCATAGGAGGGGAGGGGGGCGGCATCCGGCCCCTGGTGCGCAAGGGGTGCGACGAGGTTGTTTCCATCCCGATGCAGGGAGGCGTCAATTCTCTCAACGCCTCCGTCGCCGGCGGTATCCTGCTCTTCGAAGTTGTGCGTCAGCGGCTCTACGGCTCCAAGCGGTAAGCGAAGCTCTCAGATTCACGTTCCAAACGAAGGGGACCAGCGCGCAGAGCGCCGGTCCCCTTCTCCTTTCTCATCCGTCCTTCCACTGTCGTAACGTCCTGCACCGTTCACTCTTCGTGTATTTGACAGCTGCTGCAGTATTGTTAAGATTTGCCAATGCATTAAACGACAGGGTTCAGGGAGGGGAGGATGCCACATAACAAAGATCCATTCGAGCGTAGCTATCACGACCAAGGGGTGAACGATCTCATTTTCAGCGTCAACCACTTTGCCGAGAAGGCAGAAGGACATGTAGCGTTTCAAGGTCCGTTATCGGAGTACGTGTCGCCGTCGACGCGGCTCAGGGAGTATGCCGTAAATCTGGAAAACGCACGAAACAGCGGTAACAACGCTGAGCTGGACCGGTTGGTGCCCCAGGTGGTGCAGGCACTCGATTTTAACGCCGACCACGTCGTCAGGGTTTCGGAGTACCGAAACGACGCCAGCATCCTTCACAACGCCGGCTACGACTTCAAAACCCAGCACAGTATCAAGGTGAAGGTGAACCTCTTGGACCTGGTCCCCGAGTTGTCACTCAAACACCTCGAGAATGTCTCCGGTGGCTATACGATCGTGGTAAAAAAGGCGAAAAACGGAGCCGTGGTAGAGCTCCAGTGTACGGAAACCCCCGACGTCGAGGATTCTTGGAAGGGTATCGGCGACGGAACCTTCAACAAGTCACGCGCTGAGATCAGGGGAGGGGAACCGACCAAGAGGATCTATGTACGGGGACGGTACCACGAGGACGGCCGGGCCGGTCGCTGGTGTACTCCCGTCAATATCATCCTGCTCTGATTCCTGCACCGCCATATCAACTGCATCACTGCAGGCGGAGGGCGAGCACCCGACCGCCTGCTTTCGTTTTACAAGAGCCTCAGCCATTCCGTTTTTCAAGGTCCGCAATCTCCCCCATCGACTCATTTGAAGCCATCTTTCCACGCCGTAGTGCTCACCCAGACCCGCACGCGAATTCCCGGCACCAGCAGCAACTTAGCTGATGCGGCATGCGGTTTTGGAAACGCAGCGACGGTTTTGGGCAAACCGAGTGTTGTTTTGGTGAAACTGCTGCTGCATTTGCAACTCCAGCGATGGTTTTCCCCAAACCGCATACGCGGCGGGGAAATCGCATGCAGTTTTGGAAAAGCAGCGCTTTTTTGGGGCAAGCCGGTTGCGTTTATGTGAAACCGTTGCTGCTTTTGTCACTGCAGTGATGGTTTTCCGAGAACCGTGTGCGCCGCGGCAAAACCGCCTGCGGTTTGGAGAAAGCAGGGACAGTTTTGGCCAGACCGTGTATGGTTTAGGTAAAAGGTAAACGGGTTCGATATTCCGGCATGCGGTTGGACCTGAAAATAACCTGGGCCGAAAGTCCACCTCCCGGGATAGGTTGTGCGCTTGAATAGTAAGGTCTTCTGATGGCCAGCTGAATTTTCGGTGCTCTCGAAAAAAAGGATAGCCTCGACAACTTTTAAGTTGACGTAATGGGATGCTTCCTGTATATGTTGTGGACCACTTGATGACGCGGGGTGGAGCAGTCTGGTAGCTCGTCGGGCTCATAACCCGAAGGTCATAGGTTCAAATCCTATCCCCGCAACCAAACAAATATAAAGGCACCCGATTTCGCGGGTGCCTTTTTTGCGTTTTGCAGATCTTGCTGAACTTTTCCCGTAAGTAGTACCATGCGCTTGATTCAAACCGAAATGTAACGCAACGGGACGAACAAAGGCCTCCTGGGGAATTTCCCGGAGGCCTTTGTTGCTATTTTGCTACAAACGTCGCCGCAATTTCACGGTTGGAGGTCATGTCGAGTACCTTGTACCCGCCATTGGCAACAAGGCTGGTCACATCGACCCCGTTGTCGGTCACCGAAGCAATCTTGTACCCGCTGTTCGGAGTTACGTTGACGAAGTAGCTCCCGCCGTCGGCAACCTGGGTGGAACTGACACCCACCTTGCCGTTGGCTCCTGCAGTTCCCGTAAGGGCCCAGTACATCATGGTGCAGTTGGCGCTTACGGTGGTATTGGCATTGATGGCAGTTGCCGGCGTATAGGTGTAGGAACCGTCGGCGTTCTTGATCGCACTGGCGGTAACGTTTATACCGCCAACTGTCAGACGGTACAGCTTGTAGTGGGCGTTGGGCACCACATCGATCTGGGGTTTGGTACCAGCGGCAATCGAGGCCGTACCAGATACCGGCACCGTATTAACCTTGAGGCTGCCGTTGGTAACGGAGCCGGTCAAGGTGACCGCATTGCCGAAGGTAACGTCGAGGCTGTGGTTGGTCGCAACGTCAGCGAAGGTGAAGAAGCTCGGAGTTCCCACAGAGCTGCCGTCGACTTTGACATCCTGGATGGCATATCCGGCTGCCGGGGTGAAGTAGAAGGTGGTGCTTTTGCCTTTTACAATCGACTGCGTGCCGGGGGTAACCGTACCGTTCGTGGTAGCCCCCACGGTGAGGGTGTACGCCTGGTCTGCGGTGAAGGTCACCACAAAGCTGTGGGCTGCGCTTATGTTGGTAAACGGGTACCCGCCGTTTGCCCGGACCACGCCCAGGACATCCGAGCCGTCCACGGTAGCAGCCGTTACGGTGTAACCGGCGGCAGGACGCACACTGATGAAATAGTCGCTTCCCGATGCAACTTCCAGCGAGGTGACACCGAGAGTGCCACCATTGGTGCCACCGACGGTGACCGACGAGGCACTCAACTGGTAGGTAGTGACAGCCGGCGGCGGAGTGGGCGCTGCTGGCTCGGTGAAGGCTGCCGTGACCACGATACCAGGATTTTCTGCTCCCGATGCCGGGGTGCCGACATTCGCTACGCAGGACAGCGGATCGGTGTCCGAGGGGGTGCATCCGGTCCATTTGATAAAGGACTGACCCGTTGCCGGAGTTGCGGTGAAGGTTACCTCGGAGGCGGGAACCGCAGCGACCACACACTCGTTGCTGCCTGTAGTGCTGCAGCTGCTGGTACCCTGGCTGACCAAGACGCTCCCTTGTCCCAGGGTGCGCGCCATTGCCGGGACGATGTCAGCGGTGAGCTGTTTCGCCCTGAACTCGCTGTAGCCCATGGTTTTGTAGTGCGGTTTGTACTCGGGTTTGCCAGCGTTCGGATTGGGAACCGTCCCTGCCTCGTCCAGGTAATCATACTGGGCGGGTTCGGAAAGTTGGACGCCATGGAAGAAGGCAGAATTGTTTCCGTGGCAGTCGGTGCAGCCACCGGCACCGTAGGGACCGGGTTTGATTGCCGGATTAACCGGATCGCGCTTGGCAACCACGTTGTGGTTGACCGCGAAGTCGTGGCTTTCGGCAACCGTGCTCTCGAAATACTCCACCTCGTTCGCTGCGTTCAGGAAGTAGACCTTGTCTGCACGTACCAGGACCGGACGTGTGGCGATCTTGTCATTGGAGGGATTCGCCGAGTCGGTAACGGTACTCATGCGCACCAGGGCGGCCTTGATCTCGTCCTTTTTGTAGAGGATCGGAGCGCCGCTGGTGACTTTGGTGCCGGGGGTCAGCGGGAGCGAAGCCAACCGGGCGACGTTCTGAGCGTACTGATCCGTCATCCCCTTGCGAGCCAGACGAAGGGCGATCGGCTTGATCACGGCAGCATTACCCTCGCCACTGATCCACTCGCCAAACCAGGCGGTGTAGAGCGGCTTCACCGTGGTCACCTTGTTATCCCACCACCTGAGACCGGGGTACCAGCGGAAGGGCTGGCCGACCAGCTCCTGCAGGTTCTGAGTTGGGTCAAGGGGGTCGGTCCCGAGGTAGGCGTTCAGTTTCGAGATGTTCTGGGTCCCGTTGGACGTCATCTCGATCACCTGCTCCGGAATAGTGGGGGCGGTCGTGCTTCCGGCGCTGATGAAGCGGATATGGCAGACCTGGCAGTTCATGAAGTTCAGGTGAGAGCCTGGCACCTTGTTGAGGTGTGCCGCTGCCGGGTTCGGTGCTACTGCGTCACCACCCTGGATATGGCAGTTTTCGCAGCTCTTCACGGTGTTATCCAGGTCATTGCGGACCGCACCGATGGTGATGTTACCCTTGCCGATCTGGTGGGTGTTCCCCATCGCCTGTCCCAGCGAGTCAGTCGCTCCGGTGTTCGGAGTGACGTGGCAGCGGGTGCAGGTCAGGGCATTGTGAACGTCGGTGGAGGCAAGCGTGGTGCGTCCCGACTTCTTGCCGTCCGGCGAGGTGTGGCAGCCGCGGCAGTTGTTGTTGCCGGCTGCCCCTATGATACCGTTCGGGATCACATAGTTATTGCTGCTGTCAGTGACCAGGGTGCCAGCGGTGGTGCCGAGACCGTAGTTGATCGAGACTGCCGTTGCCTGCGGAGGGGTGCCGTCAGCCACGTTGGTGGCGTAGGTTACCTGTCCCCACCCCGCGCCGAGAGTCGGGGCGACCTCGAAGTTGGCAACCCCTGCCACCGCGATTCCCCGTGCCGTGGCGGCACGCTTGTGCCAGCTCGCACCCATGTCGTTGTTGTTAAAGATGACATAGTTCTTGGCCGCATCGACGACGGACTTGGTGGTCGTGTCGTACTTGTTCATGTGGCACAGCAGGCAGTCCGGCTCCATGACGCCGGTCTTGCTCCAATTTGCTGTTCCAGGCACGCCGCTGGTCGGGTTGATGAAGCCGTAGTCGCCGTCCAGTTTGGCGGCCGGATCAGTCAGTGCTGCAACACCGTTGAGATACCCGAAGAGGTTGGTGCTTCTATTGAAATACAGGTTGCCGTTGCGGTCGAATTGCGTTGCTGCACCACCGGGGTGGCAGGCGCCGCAGTTGGCGGTAAAGAAATAGGAAGTCTTGTCCATCTGGGTGCTGCTGGTATTGCTCTTTCGAGCCAACTGGCTCGAGTCCGAAGACGGCGGTCACCACTTGCCATACATGCCGTCTGAAAGAAGCCAAGGCTTCGCGGCATTGTAGGTGTCCGAGACCCTGATGTCACTGTTGGATAAACCTTTCCCCTGCTGGAAATGGTACCCCTGGGTGATCAGGTTGGTGTCGTGGCAGGTGCCACAGGTCTTTTCCGGACTGTACGGCGTGACGCTGCCGACGGGAATGGGGTTCCCGGTCCGGTCCTTCAGGGTCACCGCCCCTGCTGAATTGGTCTTGTGGTAGGTCGACGCTTTTGCCAGGTCCGCTCCTGCGGCCGCGACAAGAGCGAAGGCGCCTACCGACAGAGCCGTCAGCATGGTCTTCTGCGAACTCTTCATCTGTCCTTCCTCCTTTTTGGGTTTTACCTGCAATCCAGCGCCCGGTGGGCACTGGTAACCGTGTTTGTATCTGGTATGCGCCGTCGGTCTGGAAAAGCGGACCCGGGGGGTATGAATTTTGCTCATGTCACTATTAATTGCTTTCTAAGCGCGATCGTCGATGCTAACATTACACTTCCAGTGCCAATGTCCTTGTTGCCCCGTCTGAACCGGGCTGTTAACACTACTGTTTTCAGCAGCGCGCGGATTGGCGGAACCCTTGGCGCGAAAAGGCCTGAAACGGCATTTTCTTTATCGAATACCTTCATAGACCTATTAAAGTTGTTCATAGCTTCGAGAAGTTCTGGGGATTTCTTTTCAGCTTCCAGAAGTTAGGGCGGGAGAATCTTAGGAAATACGGTAGGAGAGAGTGTAACTATGGACATCGAGTATCTAAGGACCATCATTGCCGTGTTGCGGGAGAAGAGCTTTTCGAAAGCAGCAACCTCCCTTAACGTCACGCAGTCGGCGGTTTCTCATCGGGTCAAGTTCCTGGAAGACAATTTCGGCTGCCGCCTGATCGACCGCTCGGGGACAGAACTCATTCCAACCGATATGGGGCTGCGCTTCCTGAAAAAAGCGGAGCGGATCGTTCAACTTGAAGACGATCTGATCCAGGATGTTGCCAATCCGGGAACGGTGCGCAAGCTGTCCATTGGCTCGACAGTGGCATTTGCCGTGAGTCACATGTCGAAAATCATGAATACCTTTCTGCTTTCCCATTCGGACGGAGCCAATTTCAAAATCCTGGTTCAGCATCCCAAAGCGTTGCTTGATGGATTGAAAGGGGGACTGTTCGATATCACGGTGATCGAGCACAATGGCAATCTTGACTTTGCCGGTTTGAAAACCTTTGAACTTCCTGATGACGAGATGATTTTTATCAGCAAGGCAAACCCGGACCTTGCACAATATAACTCCCCTCTATCCTGGTTATTGGACAATAGGATCATCACTCGCGTTGAAGGGTGCAGTTGCCGCGACATGCTTTCCGAAAACCTGCGCAAGTGCTCCCTGCAGTTGAGCGATTTCAAGGGGGCCATTGTCTGCGATGATCTGAAGTTCACGATAGAGTCGGTGCTGGCAGGGCAGGGGGTTGCCTTTGTTTCTAAGGCACTGGTCAAGGAGTATCTGGATAAGGGGCTTCTGCATGGGCACTGCATCGAGGGATTCAACCATTTTCGAAAAATGACGGTAGCCATCAAGCAGGAGAAGAGCAGTGATGAAAAAATCAGGTCACTTCTGGGGACAATCGTCGACATTGTGAAGATAACGGCAATCTCGCCTTTTTTCTGGCTCCCCGTACTGCAGGATTACGAGCACCTGGTTAGCTTAGCCCTGTAACCCCCACCACGCGAGGGATCCTACTCAAGACTATACGGTGAGAAGGTTGACACGGTATGCAGGACCGTGGTAGACCAACCACCACGCTTTTGCTGTGGGAGTGATTTCGGGTACACGGTCCTTCGTTCCCGCGCCGCTTGGCCTCAAGGCTGAGTGGCTTTTTGCTTTTCAGCACCAGCCATATCATTTCCAGGAGAAACAGTACCATGCCCAAATGCCCCGCCTGTAGTTCCGAGTACACCTATGAAGACGGCAGCATGTACGTTTGCCCCGAGTGCGCCCACGAATGGCCGATCCATGCCGTGGCCGAAACCGAAGAGGCCGGCCTCGTCGTGCGTGACGCCTATGGTGTGCTGTTAAACGATGGGGATGCGGTAACCGTGGTGAAGGATCTGAAGATAAAAGGGTCGTCTTTGGTGGTGAAGGTGGGGACCAAGGTGAGAAACATCCGGCTCATCGACGGCGATCACAACATCGACTGCAAGATCGACGGCATCGGCGCGATGCAGCTCAAATCGGAATTCGTGAAGAAGGCCTAGCAGCCGGCAACGGCCTGCAGGGAAGGCCGCAGGAGTCCAGCCATGATGATATTTTTTCTGATGATCGTGAAGGCCGCAGTGTGGGTCGTTGCCTTCATTACCGGCACCCGTAGCGGTCTCAAGGGGATGTTGCTGCATGCGCTGGGTATCGCCCTCTTTCTCACGCTAGTGGACAAGGTGAGTGTTGCCAGTAACCTGGACCTGCGTGCGATCGCGCTTACCCTGGTTCTCTACGCGTTGATGTCGTTCACCCTGCTGCCGTTGGCCTGGAAAGTACGCCGGACTCCCCTCACCATCGCCCTCAATCTCTTCGGCGCCCTGGGGGCCTTTGCCGGGGTGAACTTCACCATGGATTTTCTCAGGGGGTTCCTGTTTAAATAACTGGCTTCCCTTCGGGCGTTTTCTTTGCGGTGCGGGGGGCTGGCTCCAATTGGTGTCAGTTTCCCTGGATGCGTCCTCGCCATCATTGGAGTGTTACTCCCCGTCAGCTCCGGCCATGGCAGTTTCCGCAGCTTCAGCCTCCGGCTGGTCCTTGCCTTCCTGTTTCCGCAAGAGCTTCTCCTCTTTCTTTTTCTGGCGATCCAGTTCCTTTTGGCGCTTCTGAAATTTATAGTTAACCTTTGCCATGATTCGCCCCCTCGAGGTACGCCTACTGATCCGTTAAGCACATGAGCTGGTGGACCTAGGAAATCTTCTGAAAATAATTTGCCGCACAATGCGCCTTCCTGTAATTAAAAGCAAGCCTGCTGAATTCAGGATGCCATCCGATACTTGCTTTGAGCTCATAAGTGACTAACTAGACTTGGTATATCCAGTTTTTAGGCCATGTTTGCCACGGGGTAATGCTTAAAAATATACTCTCCCTGGTGAAAATAAAGTACCAGCTTTAAATAATTAGCTTGTATTGCCAGAGTGAAGCTGTTACGGTGGGGAATCTGAATTATCGGATAATATCAAGCAGCACCCATTGGAGAAAGAAAGCATGGTAAACGGTACGGTTAAATGGTTTAACGACAGCAAGGGATTTGGCTTTTTGGAGCAGGAAAGTGGCGAGGACGTTTTCTGCCATTTCTCCGCGATCCTCGGTGATGGGTTCAAATCTCTCGTTGAAGGTGATAAAGTGACGTTCGACGTTGTCAAGGGACCCAAAGGTCTTCAGGCTGCGAACGTAAAAACTGCCTAAACGACATTTTTCGCAGATGCGCTAAAAAAGCCCCGGAGTAATCCGGGGCTTTTTTGCGTTGTTGAGCCTGCAACTGCTGAGCGCTGTACTGCATGTCCGCCTTCCGATCCAGGTGTCTCGCCCCACTTTGCCAATTCCCTGATTTTGGTTGCCTCTCCCCCTCAGCACGCACTGCGTAATCGATGGTCGTTGACGCAGTCTTTACCCACCCAATATTTCTAGTAAACTTATTATAAAACACACATCCAACAGTTCACAGAATTTTTCTTCCAGTGTCAGCTGCTCCCTCTTTAGAAAAAAATAATAATGTATCAGTATGATCCTGATTCCTGGATCACCCCGCTGGGAAAGAACTCTGTCTGCCAATTCGCGTTGTTGTCCGCGGAATAGCGGCGACTTGGTGCCCCGTCATGTTGTGTCACACATCTGCCTATTCGGGTAACTCAATGTCTTTGCATGGAAAAAATAAATTCAGGTTAATTGTATAAAATTGGGTTAAATCTTGTAATGATAGTTTTTTGTAGCAGTATCAGTTGATGCACTCTGAGTGCGCGGGGGGGCTGCGAGCCGACGTGCGATGGGTGCCAGTAGCTTAAGAGGTTTGAGATCGGGGCAGAGCCACTTACGTCGAGAACGATTACTTTACCTACTGTTGGGTTATCGAGGGCGGAGGAGCTGGTATGACGAAAAAAATTATTGTCTTGCTGATGATCATCATCTTTCCTGCGACGGCAAGTGCTGCATCCTGGTTCCTGAACACCTGGGCCAAGAGCGCCGGCGGAACCATCAACTCGCGGAACATGGTGAACCAGACCTCAACGGCCGGGTCGCTCTTCAAGTCCTACACCACGCACGCCGTGTTGCCGGTCACGGTGAGCGCCAACACCGGGTATAGCATCAGAGACCTCACGGTGAACGGCGTGAGCACCAGTTACCCTCCCAGTCCAGCCACGGCGTACGTACAAGGGATGGCCCAGCAAACCGTGTATGCCACTTTCGTGGCGAACCTGATGAGCATTACGGCAAGTGCGGGTTACGGAGGATCGGTAACTCCCACCAGCCTCAGCAATATCTACTATGGGCAGAAGCCTTCTTCGGCCATCAAGTTCACCTTCACGCCAATCTCCGGGTGGAACGTCGCCAGCATCGGCGGTGTGCCGGCCGGCACGACCGTCAGCACGTCTTTGCCGGCACCGCCAAACGTGGCGGTCACCGTGACCTTCCCGACCACCTATGCCTTTACCTCGAATGTGGCTCTTTCCGGGACCTTTGCCGGCCCCCCTGTGGCCGTCACCGGGGCCCCGCAGACCGTGCTTCCCGGTACCCTGGTGACCTTGAACGGCTCCGCCAGCACAGGTGCGATCACGTCCTGGACCTGGACCCAGACTACGGGCCCCGGGTATCCGGGTACCAAGGTGCTGGCGGACAACACCTCCGGCACCAGCGTCAGTTTCACTCCCACCCTGGTCGGTACCTACAATTTCCGGTTGACCGTGACCGGAGGGTCGGTTGCCACCACCACCGTCATCGTCACCAATGATCCGGCTGCCGCGGCGCGCAACCAGTGCCAGAACTGTCACCAGGGCATCGGGATCGGCACCAGCACCAACGTGTTCGCCAAGTGGTCCAGTTCCACCCACCGGGCCCAGTTGGTGATGTGCGGCAAGTGTCATGTGGGAGCCGATTCTGGCGGCCATCCCGGCATGCTGACCAACGGGACCGTGAACGAATCGACCTTTCTCTATACGCGCGGCGGTGGCAATTTCTGCCTGAGCTGCCACAGCGCTAGCATCGGAAGCGACTTTGCCGCTTCGCCGCATAGTGCCAACAGCCTGACCTGTTCCTCGTGCCATACCCAGGGAGTTCACAATCCCGATGTGATCGACAACGTCTGCAACGGCTGCCATCGTGATGCCAGCGGCAACGTCGCCAACCACCCGTTTGCCATAGGCGCCAATCCCTGCATCGCCTGCCATAACCCGCACAGTACCGCAGGGAGTGCGGCAGGGGCTACCTCAGCGCACTTCAACAACATGACGGCCGCCGGCTACCCGGCCTCCTACGTGACCTCGCGTTCCAACTGCTCGAACTGCCATGCCGACAGCAGCGCAAACCTCGCGGTGCGTCAGCAGTGGGGGCGCTCGGCACACGCCGCAG
>NZ_BLXZ01000002.1 GCF_014193675.1 Geomonas limicola | reverse complement strand
GATGGACCCGCAGGCAGGAGGAATGCGAGTGATTTGGGCAGGTTGTTGAGCTTCAGTCATAAAAATACTCCCCCTAACCCGAAGATTAGAGGGAGTATACCTTACGTTACGAGTTTTTCAACACTTTAAGTAAGGGCGTTGTCGCAATCGGGGGCGCTTTTTTGATTCGTAAACCGTAGAGGAGCAAACACCGAAGCGGGGACCTCGGAGACTCCGCCCACCGGCAAGCAGGGGCCTGGCTACCCGCCGGACCCTGCCGGGGCAGTTTCCGCCGAATGCGAGCCGAAATTCCAGCGGTAGAAGTAACCGAAGCCGCCAGGGTACATGGTCTGACCGTAACGCTGCCCCAGGCTGAAGGAGCGGTACGCGGTGGGAGGAACGTGCAGGTTCACCTCGCGCCCCTCGTACACCACGTGGAGGTAGCGCCGCGGCACCAGCGCTGCCGACGCATCCGTCTTTCCAATCACCGGCCCCGATACGTACACCGGCCGGTAGCTGCCGGTCAGCGCATTGGCGAGGTCGAAGTAGCCGACCGAGGCATAGGCGATCGCCAGGCCGACCAGAACCGAGACGATGCCGGTGCAAAGCTTCCCCACGAAGTGCCGGCTCAGCGGTTTGATCCAACAGCAGAGCAGACAGCAGGCAAGGCTGGCGAGGGGGGCGATCCAGAACAGGGCGGTCTGGGTGGCCCATTCGCTGAGCGCCCCTTCCGAGGTGAGCAAAAACGGCACCAGGGCCGGCAGGAGCAGGGGGACCATGACCCTCACCAGCAGTCCGGCAAGATCGTGGGTGGTAACGCTTTTGCTCTCCCAACGAGACCACAGCGTCGACCATTGCCATTTCTGTTTTCGCGCAGCCATCACGAGCATGGATTCTCTCTTCACCACGTCAGGAGCAGTCCGGCAGCCATTTTTCGACCTGCGGGCAGCGAACCTGTTGATTTCTCGCCGACCACCAGGTTGCTTACCAAAAAGCATGCCCAAACATGCAGATTGTTAAAGCACTGATATTACACGAAGTAGGAAATACCTGATAGTTTTTTCCGCATTCCCCTACGTGAAAATAGTTACCCGCTGGCACTGAACTATCGCATTTTCCCTTAAGCTGCAGATAGTTGCAGGAACAGGGGAAATAATTCACATGTGAAAATTTATGCGGGTTGCCGCGGCAGCAGACTGTATCTGGCCGGCGCACAACAGTCACGGCTAAAAATTAGTTGCGAATAATATTTAAATTACTGACCGTCTCTGCCTGTCCGGCTCCCCGCAACAGCTTGTCCTGGTCACCAGACAGAGAAGCAGGTTTCTTGACCATTGAGAGAGTCCTGGAGTATCCTTGCGATGCCAACAGTGCCGTTGGTACACGTCGTACCCACACGAGATATGTTGATGTTGCCTCCCCGATACCAGCTTTCCCGCCTCCTTACGTGCTGCACCCGCCGCGCCCTGGGGAGCCTCTTCGCCCTCGTTGCGCTGTGCGCGGTTCTCCCTGCGGGGACGCATGCTGCCGAGAGCGCTGCCGGTCCCCCCCGCAAAGAGGTGATCATCGGCGGCGATCAGAACTTCCCCCCCTACGAGTTCCTCGATAAAAACGGCAAACCGAGCGGTTTCAACGTCGAGCTCTCCCAGGCCATTGCCGAGGTGATGGGGTTCAAGGTCGAGTTTCGCCTGGGCAACTGGAACGACGCCCGGCGCGGGCTGCTGGACGGGAGCGTGGACGTCCTGCAGGGGCTCACCTACTCGGAAGCCCGCTCCAGGGATTTCGACTTCTCGCCGCCGCACAACATCGTCAACACCTCGGTCTTCGCAAGGCGTGGCGCCGCTCCCGTCGCAAATCTCGAGGAGCTGCGCGGCAAGGAGGTGATCGTGCAAAAGGGGGGGAGCATGCACGACTACCTCGTGGCGCACCGGATCGGGGCGAAGCTCGTCCTGGTCGACACCCACGCGGCCGCGCTGCGCCTGCTCGCCTCGGGACAGCACGACTATGCGCTGGTCGGGAACCTCCCGGGGCTCTACCTGGGCAAGGAGCTGGGGCTCTCCAACATCGTCCCCGTGGGTGGCCCCTTCGGCTCCGGCTACTACGGCTACGCGGTGAAAAAGGGGAACGTCGAGATGATCTCGCGCTTCAGCGAGGGGCTCGCCATCCTGAAGAACACCGGGCGTTACCAGAAGATCTATGACAAGTGGCTGGGCGTCCTCGACCCGCAGCCGCTCCCCTTCAAGAAACTCGCGAAGTACGCAGCCATCGTGGTGGTGCCGCTCCTCCTCATCCTGGTGGTCACCGTGGTCTGGTCGCGCACCCTGCAAAAGCGGATTGCCCAGCACACCGCCGAGCTGCAAAACCGCCAGCAGCAGCTGATCCAGGCCGACAAGATGGCCTCGCTGGGGATCCTGGTCTCCGGGGTGGCCCACGAGATCAACAACCCGACCGGCCTCATCCTCTTCAACCTCCCGGTCCTGAAGAAAACCTTCCAGGTGGCCCAGGAGAGCCTCGAGGACCGCTTCCAGGAGTCCGGCGACTTCATGGTGGGCGGCCTGCGCTACTCGCAGCTGCGCGAGGAGGCGCCCCGCATGTTCGACGAGATGCACGACGGGGCGCGCCGCATCAAGCGGATCGTGGACGACCTGAAGGATTTTGCGCGCAAGGACGATTCGGCGCTGGACGAGTCGGTCGACCTGAACCAGGTGGTCGCCGCCTCGGTGCGCCTGGTGGAGAACTCGATCAAGAAGGCGACGCGCCGCTTCGAACTGAACTGCGCGCCGGAGCTGCCGCTTCTCAAGGGGAACGCCCAGCGCATCGAGCAGGTGGTGGTGAACCTGATCATCAACGCCTGCCAGGCCCTGCCGGACCCGGAGAAGGGGATCGAGGTGACCACCGCCCTGGGGCCGCGCGGCGACGAGGTGCAGGTTACGGTGCGCGACGAGGGGGTGGGAATCCCCCGCGAGCACCTCTCGCACCTGACCGACCCCTTCTTCACCACCAAGCGTGACGCGGGGGGGACCGGCCTGGGGCTCTCCGTCTCGGCGGGGATCGTGAAAGATCACCAGGGGCGGCTGGAATTCCGCTCGGAACCCGGCGTGGGCACCACCGTCCTGGTGGCGCTGCCGGCACAAGGAGCCTGATTAGATGATCGAGAACCTCTACCCATCCTTTGGAGTGCTGCTGGTCGACGACGAGGAGGCCTGGCTCAGAAGCCTCAGCATGACGCTCGGTCTCTCGGGGGGCATCAGCAACGTGATGCGCTGCAGCGACAGCCGCCAGGTGATGGGGATCCTGGAGCGCGGCGAAATCGGCCTGGTGCTCCTCGACCTGAACATGCCCAACCTCTCCGGCGAGGAGCTCCTGAGCCACATCGTCGAGCAGTTTCCGGAAATCCCGGTGATCATCATTTCGGGGCTGAACCAGGTGGAGACTGCGGTGGAGTGCATGAAGCGCGGCGGCTTCGACTTCTTCGTGAAGACGGTGGAGGAGGAGCGGCTGGTGCAGGGGGTGCAGCGGGCCATCCGGATGATCGAGCTGCAGCGCGAGAACCGGGAGATCCAGTCGCGTTTCCTCTCGGACCGCCTGGACCACCCGGAGGTCTTCGCCGACATCGTGACCGTCGATCCGGCCATGCGCTCCATCTTCCGCTACATCGAGGCGGTGTCCAAGAGCAGCCAGCCGGTACTGATCACCGGGGAGAGCGGCGTGGGGAAGGAGTTGGTGGCGCGTACCATCCACCGCCTGAGCCGGCACCGCGAGAAGCTGGTCTCCATCAACGTGGCGGGACTCGACGACAACGTCTTCAGCGACACCCTGTTCGGGCACACCCGCGGCGCCTTCACCGGCGCCGACCTCCCCCGGCGCGGCATGATCGAACTCGCCGCCGACGGGACGCTCTTTCTCGACGAGATCGGCGACCTCTCCATCCCCTCCCAGGTTAAGTTGCTGCGCCTGTTGCAGGAAGGGGAGTACTTTCCGCTGGGAAGCGATCTCCCCAAAAGGATGAACGCCCGCGTGGTGGTGGCGACCCACCGGGACCTGGCCGGCAAGCAGGCCGGCGGGCAGTTCCGCAGGGACCTCTACTACCGGCTCTGCGCCCACCACGTCCACATCCCCCCCTTGCGGGAGCGCCCCGCCGACATCCCGGTACTCCTCGAGCACTTCCTGGAGCAGGCGGCCAATGAGCTGGGGAAGAAGAAGCCGACCGTTCCCAAGGAGCTCCCGGTACTGTTGGCGAACTACCCGTTTCCCGGCAACGTGCGCGAGCTGCGTTCCATGGTTTACGACGCCATGACCCTGCACGAAAGCCGGATGCTTTCCATGGACAGTTTCAAGCGCGCCATGGACAAGCAGGGGTTCCGCCCACCCGAGCGGGTGAGTCCCGCCGGTGCCGGGGTCTTCGTGCCGAGCGAGCCGCTCCCCCCGCTGCACGAGATCATCGACCTCCTGGTGCTGGAGGCCCTGCAGCGTGCCGGCGGCAACCAGTCCATCGCCGCCCGCCTGATCGGCGTCTCCCAGCCCGCCTTGAGCAAGAGGCTGAAGAAGTTGGGGACCCGGGAGGATGCGGAGTGATGAGAACTCCCCGGAAGCACGACCTTTAGCCAGCAAAGAGCTTCCCAGGTTCCCCCCTTTGGCAAAGGGGGGAACCTTAGTTCGACACCCAACCTGCCCAGCGCTCCAACTCGGTCGCCCCCTAAAACCGCCCCCCGAACTCTTATAACCCGCCCGACCTCTATAACTTCCGGATTTCCACCCCAACCATTTGATTCCGCTACCCTTTACGCCTCAACCCCTTCCTTTTGCGCCTCCAGGTTATACCCCTTTGCGGGCTTTACCTGCGGCCCGAAATCCCGCTTCCTGCGTCCTTACAATTACTTAGTTACCACAGCGCCGCTTGGCACCCTGCTTGCTGATGCAGCGGGGTCATCTGCAATAAAGCCGACATCGCCCTGCCGGTCACGTGCCATCAACCGGCCCCTTTTATGTCACCCCAAGGAGAAGAAGGAGAGGATCACTGATGAAAACGAACAAGCTCACACTGTGTATCATGGCCGGGATGCTGCTCGGTATCGGGGTTGGCTATGCCTGCAACGTCAGCGCCCCCAATGCCGACGCCGCCAAGGAGATCGCCGGCTACTTCTCGATCCTCACCGACATCTTCCTGAGACTCATCAAGATGATCATCGGCCCGCTGGTCTTCGCCACGCTGGTTGCGGGCATCGCCGGCATGGGCGATTCCAAGGCCGTCGGCCGCATCGGCCTCAAGGCCATGGCCTGGTTCATCTGCGCCTCGCTCGCCTCGCTGTTCATCGGCATGCTCTTCGTCGACGTGCTGCAGCCGGGCCACGCCATGAACCTGACCCTGCCGGCAGCCGGTGCCGCCACCAACCTGAAGACCTCTTCCCTGAACCTGAAGGACTTCATCACCCACGTCTTCCCCAAGAGCTTCTTCGACGCCATGGCGCAGAACGAGATCCTGCAGATCCTGGTGTTCTCGGTGTTCTTCGGCTTCGCGGTCGGCTCCCTGAAAGACGGCAAGGCCGCCAAGACCATCCTCAAGTTCGTGGACGAGTTGGGGCACGTCATGCTGCGCGTTACCGACTACGTGATGTGGTTCGCCCCGGTGGGGGTCTTCGCCGCCATCGCCTCGGTGATCACCGTGCAGGGCCTGGGGGTCCTGGTGACCTACGGCAAGTTCATCACCGGCTTCTACGTGGCGCTCGCCGCCCTCTGGACCGTGCTCTTCATCGGCGGGTTCGTGGTGCTGCGCGGCCGTCTCTTCGGCCTCTTGAAGCTGATCCAGGAGCCAATGCTGCTCGCCTTCTCCACCGCGAGCTCCGAGGCTGCCTATCCCAAGACCCTGGAACAGCTGAAGAAGTTCGGCGTCTCCGACAAGATCTCCGGCTTCGTGCTGCCGCTTGGCTACTCCTTCAACCTGGACGGCTCCATGATCTACCAGGCCTTCGCCATCATCTTCGTGGCCCAGGCCTTCAACATCGAGCTCTCCATCTCCAAGCAGATCACCATCCTCCTGGTCCTCATGATCACCAGCAAGGGGATGGCCGGCGTGGCCCGCGCCTCGCTCGTCGTGGTCGCCGCAACGCTTCCCATGTTCAACCTCCCCGAGGCGGGCCTGCTGCTCATCATGGGGATCGACCAGTTCCTCGACATGGGGCGCACCGCGACCAACGTGATCGGCAACTCCATCGCGACCGCCGTGGTCGCCAAGTGGGAAGGCGGCCTGGCCGAGGCCGGCGCCGAGGAGGCCGAAGAACTCGAGGAAGACGACAACCTGCTGCCGGTAGCCGCCGCAGAGTAAGACCTTATACGAAGATACGACCTCTTGAAATGCAATAAGGGGAATGCCGACACCAGACCGGCATTCCCCTTTTTTTTAAGCTTTCTGAGCGATACGTGTACTTTTACAGCCTGAGGAGGGGGACAGGCACCTGCCGGAGCCAGCCCCCTCAGCTTACTCCCCCGGGGCACTCCACCCGGCGGCCTCTTCGCGGCAACGCCGGATCTCTTCCAGAAGTTCCCGCAGATCGACCGGCTTTGCCACGTAGCCGTCATAGCCGTGACCGAGCAGCTTCTCGCGCTGGTCCTTCAAGGCATGCGCGGTGAGCGCGATGATCGGCGTGCGCTGGTTTCCCTGCAGCTCGGCCTCCCGGATACGCCTGGTCGCCTCGGTCCCGTCGATCCCCGGCATCTCCACATCCATCAGGATCACGTCGTAGCGCCCCCTCTCCCACTTCTCCAGGGCATCCCCGCCGTTTTCCGCGGTCTCCAGGGTATGGCCGAAACGCGCGAGCAGCTTGCACATCACGGTGCGGTTCATCTCCTGGTCGTCGGCCAGCAGGATATGGTAATTCTCCCGCGACACCTGGGGAGCCGGCTCCCGCTGGGGTACCGAGGCCTGTTTCTCCTGCGGCTCGCCGAGGAAGAAGGGGATCAGCAGGTGGAAGGTGCTCCCCTCGTCCTTGCGGCTCTCGCACCAGATGGTGCCCCCCATCAGCTCCACGAACTTGAGGCTGATGGAGAGCCCGAGCCCGGTGCCACCGTACTTGCGGGTGGTCGAGGTGTCTTCCTGGCCGAAGGGAGCGAAGATGCGCCCGACGGCATCGGGCTCGATACCGATCCCGGTATCGGTGATCGAGAGCTTCAGGTAGATGAGGTCGTCCACCTGCCGGTCCAGCGTGGCGGAGACCCGAACGCTCCCGATGACGGTGAACTTGACCGCATTCCCCACGATGTTCAAAAGGACCTGCTTGAGGCGCAACTGGTCGCCGATCAGCGCGTCCGGAACGGCCGGGTCGATCGAGGAGCTGAGCTCCAGCCCCTTCTCCTTCGCGATCGTCGTCTGGGTCTTGAGGACCTCGTCGATGCAGCGGCTCAGGCTGAAGCAGCGCGCCTCGAGCTCGACCTTCCCCGCCTCCACCTTGGAGAGGTCGAGGATGTCGTTGATGAGCGACAGGAGGTTCTCCGAGGAACTGCGGATCCCCTCCAGGTACTCCAGCTGCTCGGGGGAGAGTTCGGTGTAGGCCATGAGTTGGCTCAACCCCATGATGCTGTTCATCGGGGTGCGGATCTCGTGGCTCATGTTCGCCAGGAAATCGCTCTTGGCCCGGTTGGCCGCCTCGGCCGCCTCGCGCGCCTGAACCAGCTCGAGCTCGACCCGCTTGCGGTCCGTGATGTCGAAGCAGTAGCCGATGTAGCCGGCGAAGCTGCCGTCCAGAGCGTCGAGCGGCCTGCCGATGTCCAGGATCCAGCGGTACTCGCCGTCGTGGTGACGCAGCCGGTACTCCATCTCGAAGGGCTCCCGCTCGCCAAAGGCGCCCATCCAGATACCGACGCAGCGCTCCAGGTCCTCGGGGTGCACCCCCTCCGCCCAGCCGTTGCCCCGCTCCTGGTCGAGGGTCCGGCCGGTGAAGGCGAGCCAGGTGTTGTTGAACCAGTCGCACTCGGCAGCGGTGTTGGCGCGCCAGATGAGCGCCGGCGCCTCGGCGAGGATGTTCAGGTAGTAGTCGCGCGCCTCCACCAGCTGGCCTTCGACCTTGAGCCGCTCCTCGATCTCCTGCTGAAGCTCGCGGGTGCGCTCCTGGACCTTCTGTTCCAGCTCGTCGTTCAGCTTGAGCACCTTCAGTTCGGCGACCTTCACGCTGGAGATGTCGGTGAAGGTGATCACCACCCCCTCCACCTGGCCGGCCTCGGTCCTGAAGGGCATGATCTTGCGCAACAGCCAGGTGTCGTCGCGGGTCCGCTCCTCGGAGGCGATCGGCTCTCCGTTGCTGAGCACCCGGTTGATGTCGGCCAGCATCTCCTCCTGCTGCGAGAGGTGGTAGGCGATGTGGTCGATGGGGCGCCCGATGTCCTGCGGCAACAGCTTGAAAAAGGAGGCGATCGCCGGGTTGTACTTGCGGATCCTGAGCTGCCGGTCCAAGAAGACGGTGCCGATGTCGGTGCTGGTCAGCAGGTTCTCGTGGTCGTTATTGAGCTGCTTCAGCTCGAAGTTTTTGCGCTCGAACTCGGAGTTGACCGAGTAGAGCTCCTCGTTCACCGAGTGCAGCTCTTCGTTGGTGCTCTGCAGCTCCTCGTTGGAGGCGAGGAGCTCCTCGTTGGTCGCCTGCAACTCCTCGTTGCTGGTCTGCAGTTCCTCCACGGTGGTCTGCAGGTTCTCCCTGGTGGACTGCAGCTCGGCCTCCAGGTCGGCCAGGTGCTGGCGCAGGTCCTTCTCGGCGTCGAAGCTGGACCCCTGGTGCTCTTCGAGCTCGGCGGCCGGGAGGTGTTCCAGGGGGCGTACCCGCTCGAAGTAGACGTGGTGGTGCGAGGTGTGCGATTTCTCGTCGTGGATCGGGGCCACGTAGAGGTCGATGAGGAACTCGTTTTCGCCCCTTCTGATCCGCACGTTGCGGGTCACCACCAGTTGGCGCGAGGTCTCGGCGCGCTGCAGCGAGGTGGTGAGGGCGAGATGCAGGTTGTCCTCGGCGAGCGCCAGGATGTTGTTCTCGGCTCGCCCCTCCGGCATCTTCAGGTACTCGGCCACGTTCCCGAAGTAGTGGATGATGTGGCGCCGCTCGTCGATCAGGACCCCCGGCGGGATGTGGCGGCGCAGCAGGGTGTCGTAGTCCGAAAGCAGCTGCCGGTCCACCGGTACCGAGCGGCCGCCGCTGCCGACCGGGATCACGGTTACCGGTATGTTCGACTCGCGGCGCTCCATCCGGTTGGAGTCCAGGTTGAGCGAGAGCTTCAGGTCACGGATCTTCCGGAAGATCTTCTGCTGGCTCGCCACCACCTCGAATTCGCTGCCGAAGGGGCCGAGCCCCTCGCTGCTCCCCAGGAAGAGCACCCCCCCCTTCTTGAGGGAGAAATGGAACAGCGAGATCACCCGCTCCTGGACGTCGGGCTGGAAGTAGATGAGCAGGTTGCGGCAGCAGACCAGGTCGAGCCTCGTGAAGGGGGGATCGCTCAAGAGGTTGTGGGGGGCGAACACCACCATCTTGCGCAGGTCCGAGGAGACCCGGAACAGGTCGCTCCCCTCCTTCTTGAAGTACTTCTTGAGCCGCTCGGGACTTACGTTGCCGAGCCGGGTCCGGTCGTAGACCCCCTGCGAGGCGAAGTCGAGGGAGCTTTTGTGCACGTCGGTGGCAAAGACGGTGATCTTCCCCAGGAACTCGGATTTCTCGGCCATTTCGGCCAAGAGGATGGCGAGCGAGTAGGCCTCCTCGCCGGTGGCGCACGCCGCCGACCAGACCCGCAGGTCCTCGCCCGGCTGCGCCTCGGCGAAGAGCCGGGGCACCACGTCGACCTCGAGGTACTCGAAGGCCTGCTGGTCCCGGAAGAACTCGGTGACCCCGATCAGCAGGTCCTTGTAGAGCAGTTCCAATTCGTTCGGGTCGCCGGAGACGATGGAGGCATAGTCCTCGACCTCGGGGATCTGGCGGAAGTCCATCCGGCGCCGGATGCGCCGCCCGACGGTGGACGCCTTGTACTTGGAGAAGTCAAGCTTGTAGCTGCGCCTGAGCAGGGCGAAGATGCTGGCGTACTCCCCCTCGTCCTCGAAGACCTCCAGGGTGTGCTCCATCCGGGTGCGCACCGTAAGCGGGCTCACCGCGTACTCGCACAGGACCCGCGGCATCCGCTCGGGCGCCAGGATGAAGTCGCAGACCCCGGTCGACAGGGCGCTGCGCGGCATCCCGTCGAACTGGGCGGACTCGGGTGCCTGTACGATGACCAGGCCGCCGTTTTTGTCCACGGCGAGGATGCCGCGCGAACCGTCGGAACCGGTACCCGACAACACGATGGCGATGGCCCGGGCACCCGCGTCGTCGGCGAGCGAGTTGAAGAAGATGTCGATGGGGAGTTCGCCGTGACCGGCGAGGTGTTTCTCGGTCAGGTAGAGCTTGTCCTTGCTGACCGTCATGGTGGTGCGGGGGGGGATGAGGTAGATGCTGTTGGCCTGCAGCTCGATGCCGTTGGTGACCCGGTGGATCGGCATGGTGGTGTGGCGCGCCAGGAGGTCGTCCATCAGGCTCTTGAAGTCGGGCGAGAGATGCTGGATCACCACGAAGGCCATCCCGGTGTCGGAGGGCATGTGATCGAAAAACTGTTCCAGCGCGCTCAGCCCCCCGGCGGAAGCGCCGATGCCGACGATGTGGGTGGGGGACTGCGGTTCGGGTTGGGGCTGTTTCGTGCCGCTCATGGGGAGTTCTCCTGCAAGCGCCTGGCCGGTTCGTATCATGTAGGAATTATTCTTGTGTAATAGCAGAAAACGTGAAGTGCTTAAACTAAAATAAACATCGGGATCGAAAAATACTTGCCATAGCTATCGTTGTCCCCGTTAACCGGGGCGCTAGCGACTCCCGGCGGGGCAGCAAACCGGGCAAGGTTACCGGCAAGTATCCGCGCCCCCAGCGCTGCGGGGCCGGTAGCGCCGGAGCGCCCAGCTTCCTTTTGACCTGGAGTTGTCGAGGTGGTATAAAAGGGGGCCGCATTTCCGGAACCCAACGCCTTTCGAAGGATCCCATGAATCTGCTCCACAACCTCAATCCACCCCAAAAAGAAGCGGTGCTGCACAGCGACGGCCCCCTGCTGGTCCTGGCCGGTGCCGGTTCCGGCAAGACCCGCGTCATCGTTCACCGTATCGCCTACCTGATCCGCGAGCGGGGCATCCCGGCCTGGCAGATCCTGGCGGTCACCTTCACCAACAAGGCGGCCGGCGAGATGCGCGAGCGTGTGGAGCAGGTCCTGGGAAGCGGCGAGCTCCCCTTCATCTCGACCTTCCACTCCTCGTGCGCGCGCTTTTTGCGTCAGGATATCCACCACCTGGGGTACGACCGCAAGTTCGCCATCTACGACGACAAGGACTGCGAACGGCTCTTGAAGGAGTGCGCCGCCACGCTCAACCTGGACGAGAAGCGCTACCCGGTGAAGAGCCTCTCCAGCGCCATCGACGAGTTCAAAAACGCCGGGCTCACCCCCGACGAGGTCTCCACCGGCACCCCCTGGGAGGCCACCCTGGCCCGGGTCTACACCCTGTACCAGGAGCGCCTCAAGCGCTGTAACGCGCTTGATTTCGGGGACCTCTTGCTGGTCACCGTGCGGCTTTTCACCGAGCACCCGGACGTCTTGGAGAAGTACCGCGAGCGCTACCGCTACCTTCTGGTGGACGAGTACCAGGACACGAACCCCGTGCAGTACCAGCTGATCCGGCTCCTGGCCGGAGAGCGCCAGAACCTCTGCGTGGTCGGGGACGACGACCAGTCCATCTACGGCTGGCGCGGGGCCGACATCCGCAACATCCTCGAGTTCGAGAAGGACTTCCCCAACGTCAAGGTGGTGAAGCTCGAGCAGAACTACCGCTCCTCGAAGAAGATCCTCGAGGCGGCCTGGAGCGTGGTGGAGAAAAACCGCGGGCGCAAGCCCAAGAAGCTCTGGACCGACAACGCGGCCGGCGAGAGCATCGTCTACCGCACCCTCCCCAACGAGTGGGAGGAGGCCCGGCTGGTCTGCCGCGAGACCGAGCGCTACCTCTCGCGCGGCGGCGCGCTGAATGGGGTCGCGGTCTTCTACCGCACCAACGCCCAGTCCCGCGTCATCGAGGACGCCCTGGTCTCCTCGGGGATCGCCTACCACATGGTGGGGGGGGTGCGCTTCTACGCCCGCCTCGAGGTAAAGGACATCCTCGCCTACCTGAAGGTGCTCGACAACCCCTCCGACGACGTGGCGCTGAAGCGGATCATCAACACCCCGCCGCGCGGCATCGGCAACGCCACGGTGCAGCGCATCTCGGATCTCGCCCACGAGAAGGGTCTCTCCTTCTACCGCGCCATGCTGGAGTCGGTGGAGGGGACCTTCCTTGCCACGGGGGCACGCGGCAAGGTGAAGTCCTTCGTGGAGGAGCTGCGCCGCTACCGGGGGCTCGCCGACACGCTCCCCTTGGCCGAGCTGGCCGCGGCGGTGATGCAGGACTCGGGGTACCTCTTGCGCCTGAGGGAGGCGAAGACCGAGGAGGCCCAGGACCGCCTGGCCAACCTCCAGGAGCTCGTCACCGCCATGCAGGTCTTCGAAGGGGGCGAGGGGGAGAAGGGTGTGGCCGCTTTCCTGGAGCAGGTCGCGCTGGTCTCGGACCTCGAGGAAGAGGGTGAGGCCAAGAAGTCCTCGGTGACCCTGATGACCCTGCACTCCGCGAAGGGGCTCGAGTTCCCGGTGGTCTTCATAATCGGCATGGAGGAGCGACTCTTCCCGCACGTGCGTGCCCTGGAGGACCCGGTGCAGATGGAGGAGGAGCGCCGCCTCTGCTACGTCGGGATGACCCGCGCCAAGGAGCGCCTCTTCCTCCTGAACGTGAAGAGGCGCCACATCTTCGGGCAGGAGCAGGCGAACCCGCCGGCGCGCTTCATCCGGGACATCCCGGCGGAGTTGCTCGATACCGGGGATCTCTTCGGGGTCCCGGCGCAGGGGAGCGGCTACGGCTCGGGTCTGAGCGGCGGCTACGGCAGCGGCTACGGCTCGGCGTACGGCCAGCGCGGCGGTTTCCAGCCCGTGGGGGGGTACCATGCCGACGAGGAGGAGTACCAGCGTCCCGAAGTACCGGCGGCGAGCCAGCCAAGCTACGCCCAGCCGGTCCACAACCTCGCCTCGATCTTCGAGGAGGAGCTGGAGCCCGAGTTCAACGAGGTGCGCCAGGTCCCCGAGGACGAGGGCGAGGGGGTGCGCCTGGGGATGCGGGTGCGCCACCCGCAGTTCGGTGCCGGAGTGATCAGGAAGATCGAGGGAGAAGGGGACAGCCAGAAGGTCATCGTGCAGTTCGCCATCGGCTACAAGAAGCTCCTGGTGCGCTTCGCCGGCCTTGAGAGGGGCTAGAAAGCGGGTATAGTAAAGCGGGTCGTGAAACCGGTCCTAGGTTCTGCGCTCCAGGTTTTACGTGAACCCCTGGAACCTGGACCGGAACCTGAACTGAAGAGTTGGACTTGCAACCTGGAACGTAGAACTCAAAACGTAGAACCTGACTTTTGTGGAGGTTGCCATGAAACAGGTAGCGTCGTTGTTGGTTCTCCTGATCGCGCTTTCCGGATGCACCTCGTACAAGAGCCAGTACCAGCCGTTCCGCCCGCCCGAGGGATACGCGAACCACTGCGAGATAGCCGGCGTCGCCGTGGGTGGCGAGGCCTATGCCGACAAGAAGAACGCCAAGCACGCCTTCGGCTTTGACATCAGGGGCGCCGGGCTTTTGCCGGTGCAACTCGTCTTGGACAACAAGAGCGGCTATGAGCTTGAGATCAGCACCAGCCAGACCTTCCTGGTGGATGCCGCCGGCAACTACTGGCCGGTAGTCCCCAACACGGTAGCCTTCGACCGGTTGGAGCAGTCCACCCAGTTCGCCTCCTTCTTTGGCAAGAGCACCGGCAAGGGAGCGCTCATCGGGGCCGCAGCGGGGGGGATCCTCGCCACCGCGCTGGGGATCGTCTCGGGGCAAAACGTGGCCACCTACCTTGGCAAGGGCGCCGCGGTGGGTGCGGCTGGCGGAGCCGTCATTGGCGGGACCTCGGAAGGAAGCACGCGGGAGCGCCAGTACCGGATCTCCCAGGACCTGCGGGAAAAGGGGCTGGAAGGGAAGACCATCCCGGATCAGCACCTGGCCAACGGTTTCCTCTTCTTCCCCGGCGAGGCGAAGAGCGCCCGGGAACTCAGGCTGCAGTGGCGCGAACGGGAAACCGGCAAGGAACACCGCGCGCTCTTGCCGCTGTAGTGAAGCAATTGGCAAGACAATTGACGATTGACGATTGACAATGAGCCGGCGGTTTTCGGACTTTTCGGCTCCTGCCACTTGGGGCGCTGGTGGTTGGGTGGCAAGAGATTTCGCCACCGCTTTTGCTGTCGCTGGCAGCGGGCTTGTTTGAAGCTGCGGGATTTGATATGGTGCAGTGCCTGCCGGCAGTCGGACCGTCACCTACCAAGTACGCGTGTATCTCTTTGGAAGGGGCCTCGAGGCCCCTTTTTTCGTGGTTGATCCCAGGCCCCTCCCTTGACGGGGCGGATCGGTGGCGGGTGAAACTGCAACTGTACCAACATGGCACCTTCCCCCTCACCCTGACCCTCTCCCGCAAGGGGAGAGGGGACCCAAACCTTCGGGGAAACATAGTTTTCGTGGAGCTGACATGGAAAAACCTCTGATCGCCGTCACCATGGGGGACCCAAGCGGGGTCGGGCCGGAAATCATCGTGCAGACGCTCGCCGACCCGGAACTGAACCGGCTCTGCCGCCCGCTGGTGCTGGGGGACCGCGGCGCCCTGGAACGCGCCCTTGCCATCACCAAGCTGCCGCTTTCACTCGAAACGGTGCAGGAGACCGGACCGCTCAGGCGCGAGCCCGGCGTCATCTACCTGCGCGAACTGACCCGGCTCGCCCCTGAGGATATGGCCTTCGGCACCCCCAGCGCCGCCGGCGGCGACGCCGCCTACCGCTACATCTGCGAGGCCGCGCAGCTCTGCCTCTCCGGCGAAGCCAAGGCCATGGCCACCGCACCGATCAACAAGGAGGTGCTGAACCGCGCCGGCCACCACTTTCCGGGTCATACCGAGCTCCTGGCGCAGCTCACCGGCACCGACCAGGTGGTCATGATGCTGGCCGGCGAGCGGCTGAGGGTAACCCTGGTCACCATCCACGAGGCCCTGGCGCAGGTCCCGGCGCTGGTCACGCGCGAGCGGGTACTCGAGACCATCCGCATCACCGACCGCGCCCTGGCGCGCTACTTCTGCCCAACCCCGCGGCTGGCCGTGCTCGCCCTCAACCCGCACTGCGGCGAGGGGGGTCTCTTCGGAGACGAGGAGCGCACGGTGATCGCCCCGGCCATCGCCGAGGCCCGTGCCGAGGGGATCGACGCGGTGGGCCCCTTGTCCGCCGACACCCTGTTCCACTTCGCCGTCTCGGGCGGCTACGACGCGGTGGTCTGCATGTACCACGACCAGGGACTCATCCCCCTGAAGTTGCTGCATTTCGACGACGGGGTCAACGTGACCCTGGGGCTGCCCATCATCCGCACCTCGGTGGATCACGGCACCGCCTACGACCTGGCCGGCACCGGCAAGGCGTCGGCGCAGAGCATGAAGGCCGCCCTGGTCATGGCGGCCCAGATGGCGGCCATGGGGACCGGGACCGGCAAAGGGTAGCGGCACTTAGTCGGGGTTAAAGGCCAGGCATCTCAACGGTCGGATTAGTCGAATCGGGTCGGAAAGCGATCCGATAGCATGCACCACCGGCTGCGCGCCCAAAGCGTGCGCCAACTCACACGAAAGGGTAACCACGTGAAAAAGTACCTCCTCTGGGGCGCCCTGGCGCTCGTCGTCTACCTGGCCTACGTCGCCGTGTCGCTCTACCTGCTCCCCCCGGTGGCCGAGCTGAAAAACCGCAAGACCAACGTCACCATCCAGGTCAAGGACTGGCAGGGGGACTACCACCCCTTCGTGGTGGGACCGGCCAACCGCAACTGGACCCCGTCGGCCAGCATCCCCTCGGAGATGAAGTGGGCGGTGATCCTCGCCGAGGACGCGAGCTTCTACAAGCACGAGGGGATCGACGTCAAGGCGATCAAGAACGCCATCAAGTACGACCTGGAGAAGAAGAGCCTGGCCCGTGGCGCCTCCACCATCACGCAGCAGGTGGCCAAGAACCTCTACCTCTCCCGCGAGAAGACGCTCACCCGCAAGGTGAAGGAGGTCTACCTCGCCAAGCGCATGGAGCAGGAACTCTCCAAGGGGCGCATCATCGAGCTCTACCTGAACGTCATCGAACTGGGCCCCATGGTCTACGGCATCGGCCACGGCTCCCGCTACTACTTCGGCAAGCACCCCTCCGCGCTCACCCCGCGCGAGTGCGCCTTTCTGGCTGCCATGCTCCCCGGCCCGCGCGTCGCCTACAACCCGTACAAGAACCTGGACCGGGTGCTGCAGCGCTCCAACATGATCCTGCGGCTCTTGGCCAACAAAGGGGTGCTGAGCCAGGGCGAGTACCAGGCGGCCCTGGCCGAGATGCCCAACGTCGGGCGCCTGCAGAAGAAGGTGGACCAGAGCATCCAGCAGGCCGCGGTACTCAACAACCTGAGCAGCGCACGCATTGCCCCGGGCACGGCTCCCGGCGAGGCTCCTGCCGAGGCTCCGGCCCCGGCGGAGAATGCTGCTCCGACAACCTCACCCTCCGAATCCCCTAAGGGTTCCGAAACACCCGCCGCCGGGGGTGCTCCTACGCCGGCTACCCCCCCTCCGACAGGGGCTAACCCTTAGATCTACCTAACAAACTCTCCCTCAAGTTTCCGATCGGTCCTGCCGAAACAGTGACTGAGACAACAACCGGGCTTGCTGGGAGAGTACCCTATGGAAACAACTGCATCAGGGCTGGTCATCGTCGTCGATGACGATCCGTACGTCCTGGAGAGCGTGGCGATGCTGCTCACGGTGAGCGGCTTCGAGGTGCGCCCCTTCTCGAACGGGTTCGACGCCCTGGCCGAACTGCGGAACTCCCCCCCTGACGTCGTCCTTACCGACGTCAACATGCCGCGTATTACCGGCATCGAACTCCTCGAGAAGATCCACGAATGCGACCGGGACATCCCGGTGATCCTGATGACCGCCTACGCCGAGCTGGAGATGGCGGTGTCGGCGATCAAGAAGGGTGCCTTCGACTTCATCATCAAGCCGTTCAAGCCCCCCTACCTGATCCACGCCGTCGAGAAGGGGATCAACTACAAGCGGCTGGTCCTCATCGAGAAAAACTACAAGAATGAGCTGGAACGCACCGTCGAGTTGCGCACCCGCGAACTCGGTGCCGCGCTGGAGCAGATGCGCGCCATGAGCCGCGAGACCATCGAGAGGCTCACCGCCGCCGCCGAGTTGCGCGACGAGGACACCGGCAAGCACATCTCCCGCATCGGGCTCTACGCCCGGCGCATCTCCGAGATCATGCACATGCCGCCGGACTTCGTGGAGACCATCGGCCTCGCCGCCGCCATGCACGACGTCGGCAAGATCGGCATCGCGGACGCCATCCTGCTCAAGGCGGGCCCGCTCACCCCAGGCGAGTTCGACATCATGAAAAGCCACACCCTGATCGGCGGGCGCATCCTGTCCGGGTCGAGCCACAAGGTGCTGCAGCTCGCCGCATCCATCGCCCTGACCCACCACGAACGCTGGGACGGCAGCGGATATCCGCACGGCACCAAGAGGGTCGAGACCCCGCTCGAGGGGCGCATCGTCATGCTGGCCGACCAGTACGACGCGCTGCGCAGCGTCCGGGTCTACAAGCCGGCGTTTACCCACGAGCGCACCGTGGAGATCATCACCAAGGGGGACGGTCGTACGCTGCCGGAACATTTCGACCCCTGTATCCTCGAGAGCTTCCTGAAGGCCGCGTCGGATTTCGAAGAGATCTTTGCCTCGCAGCAGGAAGAGCTCGCAAGCTGAAGGGAGCCGCCGTGACCCTTCCCCGGAACCCCTCGCTCGCGCGCCGCTTCGGAACCCGGAGGTGGCCATGCTGATGCGGACCTTGGCTGGAAGACTTACCCTCCTGTGGGCGGTCCTGAGCGCACTCCTGCTCGCGGGAGCCGGCTGCCTCTCCATGTGCTACCGCGGCTCGCTCCTTTTCCCGGCGCTGCTTGCCCTGGGGTGGGGGGCGACCCTGGTATGCGGCTACCTCACGAGTCGCTGGCTCACCGCTCCGCTTACCCCCCTGCTGGCCGATCTTCCCCCCGGCGCCGCTGTAGAGACTCCCCTTCCCTCCGACGAGCTGGGACGCCTGGTCGCTGCGGTCCGCGCACAGCAGGCCGAGCTCGCCAGGGTGCGGGTCGACCAGCACCAGTTGAACGCCATCCTCGATTCCCTTCCGGTCCCCATCTTCTACCGCGACTTGGCCGGCCACTACCTCGGCGTGAACCGCGCCTATGAAAACTACCTGGGGCGCGATCGCGCGGCACTGATCGGCAAATCGGTGTTCGAGATATTCCCCCCCGAGATAGCCCAGATCTACTACCGCGCCGACCGCGAACTGCAGCTCAACGGCGGCGTGCAGCAGTACGAGAACCAGATCGTGCACGCCGACGGGGCGAGCCGCGACGTGATCTTCTACAAGGCCTCCTTCCTGAGCTCCGAGGGTGTGCTGGCCGGGGTGGTCGGGACCCTGCTGGACATAACGGACCGCAAGCAGATGGAAACCCTGTTGGCCGAGCAGAAGGAGTTCTCCGAGAACCTGGTGCAGAACCTCGCGGTTCCGGCCTTCGTGCTGAACCAGCAGCACGAGGTGATCATCTGGAACCGCGCCTGCGAAGAGCTGACCGGGCTTGCCGCCGACCAGGTGATCGGTACCCGGCGCCAGTGGGCCGGGTTCTACCTCGAGGAGAACCCTACCCAGGCGGACCTGGTGCTGGATGCCGACTACCGCGAAGCGGACAACCGCTACAACCCGCTCTGGTTCCGCTCCACGTTGATCCCCGGCGGGATGCACGGCGAAGGGTGGGGGCGCAACTGCTACGGGCTGGACGGCTACCTCCTCTTCAGCTCGGCACCGGTGAAAAACAGCAGCGGCGAGGTGATCGCGGCGATCCAGACCGTGGAGGACATCACGGCGCGCAAGCAGTCGGAGGACCAACTGCGCACCCTGTCACTTGCCGTGGAACAGAGCCCCAGCATGGTGATCATCACCGACACGGCGGGGACCATCGAGTACGTGAACCACAAGTTCGTCGAGGTGACCGGCTATTCCAGTGCCGAAGCGGTGGGGCAGAACCCGCGGCTGCTCAAGTCCGGCAACACGCCGGACGAGCTCTACCAGGAGCTCTGGGAAGCGGTGAGCGCGGGGCGGGAGTGGCGCGGGGAATTCCAGAACAAGAAGAAAAACGGGGAGCTCTACCGCGAGCAGGCCATGGTGGCACCGGTTCACGACGACCGGGGGGTGATCAGCCACTTCATCGCCCTGAAGGAGGACGTCACCGAGCGGCAGGCGCTGGAGGAGGCACTGCGGCACGCCCAGAAGATGGAGTCGCTCGGTACCCTGACCGGGGGCGTGGCGCACGACTTCAACAACATCCTCACCGCCATCATCGGCTACGCGAACCTGATCCAGATGAACAGCGGCTCGGGGGACCTGAACGCCAAGTTCTCGGCGCAGGTGGTGGCCTCTGCGGAGAAGGCGGCCGTGTTGACCCGAGGGCTGCTCGCCTACAGCAAGAACCAGGCGATGCACCCAAACCACCTGAACCTCAACGACATCGTGCAGCGGGTGGACCGGCTGCTAAGCCGGGTGCTCGGCGAAGGAATCACGGTCAGCACCACCCTCAATCCCGAGCCGCTCAGGCTCTTCGCCGACACCGCACACCTGGAACAGGTGCTCATGAACCTTGCGGTGAACGCCCGGGACGCCATGCCCGGCGGGGGAACCCTCAGCATCAGGACCGAGGAGGTCCAGGTGGACGCCGAGTTCGTCCGGCTGCACGGCTTCGGCCGGCGGGGCCGCTTTGCCCTCTTGAGCGTCGCCGACAACGGCATCGGGCTCGACCAGGCCACCCGGGAGCGGATCTTCGAGCCGTTTTTCACCACCCACGGGCTGGGGGGGCGGCCGGGGCTCGGGCTTTCCATCGTGCACGGCATCGTCGAGCAGCACAAGGGGTTCATCGAGGTGGAGAGCGCGCCGGGGAAAGGGAGCAACTTCCGGATCTACCTGCCGCTGACCCAGCCGGTGGTGCCGCGCCTGGTGCAGGCGGCCCCCCGGAAGAGCGGCGGCGGCAAGACGGTGCTGTTGGTGGAGGACAATCCCGAGGTGCGGGCCATCATAGGCGAGGTGTTGCGCAGCGAGCAGTACCAGGTGCTCGAGGCGGGGGATTCCGAGGAGGCGCTGAGGCGCTTCTCCCGGCACAGCGGCGAGGTGAGCCTGCTGTTAGTGGACGTGATCATGCCCGGGAAGGGGGGGCTCGACCTGTACCGGGAGATCAGGATGCTGGATCCCCGGGTGCGGGTCCTGTTCATGAGCGGCTATTCCGAGGACTACATCCGTTCGCAGGGGATGTTCACCAAGGACTTCAACTTCATCTCCAAGCCGCTCGCCCCGGCCGACCTCCTGAACCGGGTGCACGACGTGCTGGATGCCGCGTAAAACCTTATTTCACCGCAAAGACGCGAAGGGCGCGAAGCAACCTGAAGGACAAAAACCTGAAGGCGTCTGGGCCGCAAAAAGGCACAACAGGCACAAAATAACTCTCAACCGGTTCGGCCTGCTGCGTTAACGCAAGAGGCCGCACTGGTCGTGAACGGCATTACTTCCTGATCTCGCGCCAGTGCGTCCCTCCCCCTTCAAGGGGGAGAAGGAGTTTTTGCGAGCGGAAGACTGCCCTCATCACGGGCACAAAAAAACCTCCGGGAGCTGTCCGGTCTTTTGCGCTAACGAAAAGGGGCCGAACCGTCTCAGAGGTTTTCTTTTGTGCTGTTTGTGCCTTTTTACAGCCGTTTCTTTTTTCTTTGCGTACTTTGCGTCTTTGCGGTGAACGGTTTTCGGTTTACAGCCTCAGCTTCTCCACGGCCGCCTCATCGAGGGCGTTGACCACGCTGATGCGGCGCTCCTCGCCGGCCACCTTCAGCTCGAGCTCGGCCGCCTCGCCCGCCGGCGCCTTGGTGTAGCGCAACAGCACCTGGCCGGCCAGGGCCAGCAGCTCGTCGCTGGTCTCGCCCATGAGCGCCGCCAGCGGGCTCGGACCGTCGGCCCAGCGCAGGGTCGCCTCGCCAGACTGCACTTGGCTCTCCAGGAGGCCGTTTTCCGCCTCGTTTCTCCCGACGAGCACCTTGGTCCGGTTACCGATGCGGAAGTGGCGCCCCACCTTGAGGAGCCGGAAGTCCCTCAGGTTCAGCTCGTCGGAGTGATCGAAGACGTCGCGCACCTTACCCACGAAGCAGAGGTCGGTGAGCAGGCAGCCACCCGCCGGGCAGGGGTAGTTCTTCACGTCGAGTTCGGCCGCCAGCTCCATCTGGTCCTTGCGGGAGCGCCCCTGGATCGCCAGGAGCTTCTCGCGGTCCACCCAACCCTCCTGCTCCGGGATGGTGGGGTTGAAGTGTTTGGCGGAGAGCGGCCGCAACAGGTACCCTTCCAGGCCGCTTTCCCGCTCGATCACCCTCAGGGTGTCGCGGCGCTGGCTCATGGGGCGCTGCCCAAGCACCTCGCCGGTGAACACGAAGTCGGCCCCCACCTCCTGCATGTACTCCTTGGCCTTCTGCAAAAGGTAGATGCGGCAGTCGATGCAAGGGTTCATCCCCTTGCCGTAGCCGTGCTTGGGGTTTCTCAGGATCTCCAGGTACTCGACCCCCTTGTGCATCACCTTGATGGGGATCTTGAACTCCTCGGCCACCCGGACCGCCTCGGACTTGCAGCCGGCGTTCTTGCCGGTGCAGGTGCAAAACGGGGAGGTGAAGTTGAGCGCCTCGACGGCGATCCCCTGGTCGAGGAGCACCTTGACGGCGAGGGTAGAATCGAGCCCCCCGGACAAAAGGGCGATGGCTTTACGTTGCATGCGTTCTCCTATAACTCAAGTGACACATAGACTTTGAGAAGCAATTGACCATTGGCAATGGACAATTGACGATGAAAAACAAGCTGCGTGCCGACTGCGGGGGAGAAGAGTGGGTGCAGGGGATCGGTCGTGCAGGTTGAGGCTGATTCTCCGTGCTCTGAACCGGCACAGGACGTCGCTTATACTGAGTGACTAATTCGATGATCGAAAATACGAGACGCCCTCAGATCAACCGATGAGGACGCCAGGTTAAAGCATTGTCAATTGTCCATTGTCAACTGTCAATCGCGGTAAACTACCATGAAGCGGCTGTCAAAGTAAAGGTTGTCGACACTTCCTTTTTCGGGTACATTTCCTCTTTGCCGTCCGTCTGACTATCCCTGGAGGTGTGGCTATGAACGGGCTCGTCAAGGAAGGCTCCATTGGGGCCGTCCTCTTCAAATCGCAGATCATCACGGAACAGGAGCTCAAGGCTGCGCTCGAGGAACAGAAGGTTTCCGGCTGCCGTGTCGGCGAAGCCCTGGTCCGCCAAGGGGTGGTGACCCAGGAGGATATCGACTGGGCGCTGGCCCACCAGTTGAACATCCCCTACGTCCGCCTCAGGAAGGACAACCTGGACGCCGCCGCGGTCGAACGGGTCCCCGCCGCGCTCGCCAGGCGCTACCAGCTCTTCCCGGTCTTCCTCTCCGGCAACGAACTCTCGGTCGCCATGGCCGATCCCCTGAACCAGGAAGCCATCGAGGCGCTGGGCCGCGTGACCGGCTGCCAGATCGGCATCTCGGTGGGACTGATCCGCGAGATCCGCGAGATGCAGGAGCTCGCCTACGGGCCGGACCAGGGGGGCTCCGACCTGGGTTTCAGCTCGGCCCTGTTCCCGGCCAAGGTCATCGAGGCGATCAACGCCGACCTGAGCTGCGCGCTCCTTTTGAACCACCTCCTGCTGCGCATCGTGCAGCAGAAATACGCCAGCCTCTCCCTGCAGCCCCTGGGCGACCGGGTGCTCCTGGTGGCGCGCAACGCCGGGCAGACCAACGAAGTGGGGCGGCTCGAACTTACCTACTACGCGAACCTCACCCAGCGCATCCGCAAGCTCGCCAAGCTCCCCGGGGAGCCGGGGCTTGCCTGCTCGGGGCTTTTGAGCTTCCTCTGGCAGGGGAAACGGATCCCCTTCCAGGCGCTGCTCCTGGGGGGTGACGGCGGCGACTACGTGACCCTCAAGCTGCAGCTCTCGGCGCCGCGCCTGGAGGTGCTTGCCGACCTGCAGCTCTCCCCCTCCAAGTTCCGCGACCTCGAAGAGCTGGTGCAGGCACCCGACGGGCTGCTCCTGATCGCCCAGCGCGACCCGGAGGAGCGCTGCCGGCTCATCGACTTGGTGCTGGACAGCTGCGATACCGGCGGCAAATCGGTACTCTTGGTAGGCGAGCGGCTGGGGCGGGGCAAGAAGGTCTTTCCGCGCATCCCGGCCGGCTCCGGTGCCACGGACGGCGTGGCAGGCACCGTCGCCGCGCTGCTCGAGCACGACCCCGACCTCCTGGTGCTGGACGACGCCAGCGAGACCGCCGCCTTCATCTCGGCCAGCAAGGCGGTGTTGCGCGGCAAGAAGGTCCTGGCGGGGCTCGCCCACGGCAGCAAGGGGGGGGTGCTCAAGCAGCTCCTCTACCTGCACCAGAAGAACTTCCTGGTCCCCAGCCAGCTCAAGGGGGTGCTCTCCTGCAAGGGGGTGCAGCTGCTCTGCCCGAGCTGCAAGGAGCGCTACCAGCCGACCGCCGAGGAACTCGCCGCCCTCAGGCTGCCGCCGCACCGGGGGGACTACTACCGCCCGCACGGCTGCCCCGAGTGCGACTTCACCGGGTACAGCGGCAGGCGCTACCTGGTGGACGTGATCCGCTTCGACGCGGCGTTTCTCGAGATTTTCGAGACCATCCGCAAGAGTGCCGACATCATAAGCTACATGAAAGACAACGGGTATCGCGGCATCACCGAGGAGGGGGCCCAGCTCTTGGAGCGCGGCGAGATCTCCCCGGGTGAGTACGTCGCCTCGATCCTTCTATGACGGAGACCAGCAATGGCACGAATTGATGCGCTGTTCAAGCTGATGAGCGACAAGGGGGCCTCGGACCTGCACCTCTCCACCGGGGCTCCGCCGATCTTCCGCCTGCGCGGCGAGATGGAACGGCAGAACTTCAAGGCGCTGGGGCACGAGGAACTCAAGGCGATCCTGTTCGAGATCCTCACCCAGGCGCAGCGCGAGGAGTTCGAGGAGCACCACGACCTCGACTTCGCCTACTCGGTCCCGGGACTCGCCCGCTTCCGCGGTAACCTCATGATGCAGCACCGGGGTATCGCGGCGGTGTTCAGGATCATTCCGAGCAAGATCCTCTCGGCCGACGACCTCGGGCTCCCCGACGCGGTGCGCAACCTCACCGGGCTCAAGAAGGGACTCGTGCTGGTCACCGGTCCGACCGGCTCCGGCAAGTCCACCACCCTTGCCGCCATGATCGACCTGATCAACTCGACCCGCTCTGAGCACATCATCACCCTGGAGGACCCGCTCGAGTTCATCCACGAGAACAAGATGTCGCTGTTCAACCAGCGCCAGATCGGGGAGCACTCGGACAGCTTCGCCACGGCGCTCAGGGCCGCGTTGCGCGAGGACCCGGACGTCATCCTGGTGGGCGAGATGCGCGACCTGGAGACCATCCACCTCGCCATGAGCGCCGCCGAGACCGGTCACCTGGTCTTCGGGACCCTGCACACCGCCTCCGCGGCGAAGACCGTGGACCGCATCGTGGACGTCTTCCCCAAGGACGCCCAGGAGCAGGTGCGCGCCGTCCTCTCCGAGGCGCTCAAGGGGGTGATCTGCCAGCAGCTCCTGAAGTCGTCCGACGGCAAGGGACGCGTGGCCGCCCTGGAGATCATGGTCGGGACCCCGGCCATCGGCAACCTGATCCGCGAAGGGAAGACCTTCCAGATCCCCTCGATCATGCAGACTGCCCGAAGAGACGGCATGCAGCTCATGGACCAGCACATCCTGGACCTTTTGAAGACCAAGAAGGTCGCGCCCGAGGAAGCCTACCGCTGCTGCAACGACAAGAAACTCTTCGAGCAGCACCTCCCTTCGAAAGAGGCGGGTCAGGGGTGAGAACATGCAGTTTCCCATCTCCGAGCTGATCCGCGGGGTGCACCCGCCCCCCATCTCCGAGGTGCGGGGGTGGCTCGCCGCCGCCGACCCCGAACTGCCGCTCATCGACCTCTGCCAGGCAGTGCCCGATTACCCCCCCGCCCCCGCCCTGGTCCGGCACCTCGCCCACCTTGTGGAGGACCCGCTCACCTCGCGCTACACCCCGGACGAGGGGCTCGTCGAGGTGCGCGAGGCGATCTGCGCCGGCTACCGTCTCCAGTACGGGGCGCAGCTCAACCCGCGCCAGATCCTGCTCAGCGTCGGTGCGAGCCAGGCCTTCTGGCTCGCCATGGTCACCCTGTGCCGCGCCGGCGACGAGGTGATCGTGCAGCTCCCCGCCTACTTCGACCACCCCATGGCGCTTGCCATGCTGGGGATCCGCTGCGTCTTCGCCCCCTTCGACGAGTCCCGCCGCGGACTCCCCGACCCGGACCGGATCGCCTCCCTGATCGGCCCGCGCACCCGCGCCATCCTGTTGGTCACCCCCAGTAACCCGACCGGCGCCGTGCTCCCCCCGGAAATGGTGGAGCGGCTCTACGACCTGGCGGCCCGCCACGGCATCGCCCTCATCCTGGACGAAACCTACCACAGCTTCCTGACCGGCGGGGTGCGCCCCCACGCCCTGTTCGAGAAACCGCGCTGGATGGACCACTTCGTCCAGATCACCTCGTTCGGCAAGACCTTCGCCCTCACCGGCTACCGGGCCGGGATGCTGGTCGCCTCCGAGGAGTTCATAGGACACGCGCTCAAGGCGCAGGACACCATGGCGGTCTGCCAGCCACGGCTGACCCAGCATGCGGTGCGCTTCGGGATGGAAAATCTGGGGGATTGGGTGGCGGGAAACCGGGTGACCATGGAGCGCCGGCACGAGGTCTTCGTGGCGGAATGCTCCCGGCCGGGGAACCCGTTCACCCTGGTGGCGAGCGGTCCCTTCTTCGGCTGGGTGCGGCACCCCTTCACAGGGGAATCGGGGCGGGCGGTGGCCCGGCGCCTGGCGCAGGAGTACGCCATGCTGCTCTTGCCGGGCGAGGTCTTCGGTCCGGGGCTCGAGCCCTACCTGCGGCTCGCCTTCGGCAACATCACCGAGGCGGGGATCCCGGAGGCGGTAGAGCGTTTCCGGAGCGTCCCGGTCCCCTAGGCCTCGTAGATCCCGCTCTTCAGGTACTGTTCCAGGGCACTCCGGGTCTGGTCCGACAGCAGCAGGAAGGAGACCCCGAACCCCGCAGAGGCACCTTGTGCCGGCTGGGTCCAGACGACCTTGGCCCGGCACTCCTGAAGCGTCCCTCCCGGCAGCTGGAAGCAGAGCTGGACACTGCGCCCCACCTCCGCCAGGCAGGGGGCGGCGACGAACGCACCGCCGGCACTCAGGTTGAGCACCCAGCCGGCGATCTCGCTGCCGCCGGCGCGGACCGTGACGGGGAGAGAGACGGTGCTGCGCTTGGTCCGCCGCTCCAGGCCGCTCAGAAAGCGCCCCGCGGTCTCCAGGAACATGGCACGGCTCAAGGGCTTGGTCAGGAAATCGTCGCAGCCGACGTCGCGGCAGCGCTGCTGGCTCGCCGCATCCCCCTTGGCGGTGATCATCACCACCGGGAGGTTCGCCAGACCCGGGTCGTTCTTGATGGTACGACAGCACTCGATGCCGTCCATCTCGGGCATCTCGATATCCATGAACACCAGGTCCGGGCGTTTTTTGCCGATGCACTCCAACGCCTCGCGACCGTTGCGGGCCGTCTCCACGCGTACTGCCGCACTTGCCAGAAACTCTTTCTGCATCTCCAGGAATAGTCGCACATCATCGACCAGTAGAATCGTCGGTTCCAACGGGTACCCTCCTTGTCAGGCTTCCATGCCATTCCAGCCAGAAAACATAACAACCTTTGGCGGGTAGGGCAAGGCCCGGAGTACATTTGGGGTCCGCGTCGCAGCGGGTCCCCCGTTATCGAGGGGAGGGAGCCCCTCCCGCCGTCGAGCCACGGCGCCCATGCTATCCCCCCAGATTTGTGAGATTTTTCCGACGACACGCCGCCAGCTGGAGTGGCACCGAGGGACACTTTTCATGTGCCAACACGGCGTACTCTGAGGGAAGTTTCCGAATTTTCTGGGTTTTTCCCTCAACTCTTCCGGAGTTTTTTTAAGCGGCGGGGTCGCATTATTTTGGGTATTGCAATTATTTCCTTACAGAGTAAAGTTGTGGAGACTTACACTTTCTTTCGACCTGGAGCCCCCGGAAACCGATTTAGGAACTGTAAGTATTTTTTATTATAGCTGGTAGGCGAAATGACGTATATTATTACCGTTTTCCTCAGGAGCAAGAGCAACTAACGACTGGAGCGGACATCCCCATGAAGCTTGAGAACTCGTTGTCAATTGTCATTGTCGAAGACGACCTGGAACTGCGCGACCACCTCATGAAAGGACTGTCGTACTTTGGTTTTGATTTGCGCGGGGTCGGCGACGGAGCCGAACTCAATGCGGCCCTTGCCGAGCGGCCGGCGCACATCATCCTGCTCGACCTGGGACTCCCCAGGGAGGGTGGCCTGGAGATCGCGGCACGCATGCGGGACAACCCGACCCTGGGGATCATCATCCTCACGGGACGCAGCATGACCGAAGAGCGCATCCTGGGTCTGGAGAGCGGCGCTGACTACTACTTCGTAAAGCCGGTGGAGATCGCCGAACTCGCCGCTGCCATCAAGAACCTCGGCAAGCGCCTGGCCCCGCCGGTCGGAACCCCCTGGAGCTTCAGCGCCCAGACCTCGAGCCTGCAGACCCCCAACGGGGTGACCGTGTCGCTGACCGCCCAGGAGTGCATCCTCCTGGAACTCCTGTTCGCGCACCTGGGGCAGAACGTGTCGCGCCAGCAGATCTTCGCCGCCCTGGGGCAGCCCGACGAGATCTCGTCAAATGCCCGCATCGAGGTGCTGATCTCGAGGCTGCGCACCAAGGTGCAGAAGGCCGATCCCGGGACCACCCTGCCGCTGCGTGCCCGCCACAACATGGGCTACATCCTGTTGGCCGGCGAAGGGGCCTGATTCCGACCGCACTCGCCTGACGGCGCACCTCGTTTTCCCCGACAGCAGTGCCTTTTTCCTCAAGGCCCGGGTGCCAGCGCGCACTCGGGCCTGTTGCATTTCTCTCCCCTCTCCCCTCCTCACCTTGACCCTCCCGCCCCCAGGCTCGGCATCCGACTGGGCCGACGGTAAGCCTGATCCTACAGCCGCACGTTTTCTTGGTCGTAGCAATCCTCCTCCAATCCGACAGGCGGTAACCGTCCGGACCTAGGGGATATTTCCCTGAGCTGCCACGGTCGATTGGCGCTGGACAAAGCATGGCGAAAGGAGTATATGCTGTAACCAAACCGCCTCCCTTAAGCTTTTGAAAGCATCCGCACGTTTTAGAGCCCGTGCCACTGCGAGGTGCCATGCAACCGCGTTCCCTCGAAACCGAAGAGCTCACCGACCGGCTCACCACGGCCCTTCTGGAACTGGACCGTAACGCCGCCCGGGCCTGTTTCCAGCACGGTGCGCTCGAACCCCTGGCCTTCTCCGAAACCGTGCTCGCCGCGGCACTGGAGCGGATCGGCGACCGCTGGGAGCGGGGCGAATTGGCCCTGTCCCAGGTCTACATGAGCGGGCGAATCGCCGAAGACCTCCTCGACGACATCCTTCCGCCCCAAGATCTCCCCGTTACCAGCCACCCCGCCCTCGCCATCGCCGTCCTCGACGACTTCCACCCCTTGGGCAAGCGGATCGTGAGTTCCGTGGTGCGCGCCAGCGGCTTCCGGCTTACCGATTACGGGCTCATCGGCGTCGACGACCTGGTACAGCGGGCCCGCCGCGATGGCATCGAGATCCTCCTGATCTCGACCCTCATGTACCCTGCCGCACTGCGGGTGCGCGAACTGCGGGTGCGCCTGGACCGCGATATGCCGGGGACCCGGCTCGTTGTCGGGGGGGCACCCTTCCGGCTCCACCCCAACCTGTGGCGCGAGGTCGGGGCAGACGCCACCAGCACCACAGCCGCCGGCGTGATCCCCCTCTTGCGTCGGCTCATCGCGGAGCCCTCATGAACGAGATGACCCCTCTCGAGCGGGTGCTCTGCACCCTGGGACACCGCGAGCCGGACCGTGTCCCCTTTTTTCTGCTCCTCACCATGCACGGCGCCCGCGAGCTCGGCATCGGCATCCGGGAGTACTACAGCACCCCGGAGCTGGTGGTCGAGGGGCAACTGAGGCTCAGGAAGCGCTACGGCCACGACTGCCTCTACGGTTTTCTCTACGCCGCGCTCGAGTCGGAGGCCTGGGGTGGCGAGACCGCCTTCCGCGACGACGGCCCCCCCAACGCTTTGGCACCCTGCATCACCGATATCCGGAAGATCCCGCACCTCGAGGTGCCGCGCATCACCGAAGCCCCCGGGCTCAAGAAAGTCCTCGAAGTGCTGGCCGGGTTAAAGGCACGAGCCAAGGGCGAGGTCCCCATCATCGGCACGGTGATGTCGCCATTCTCCCTGCCGGTCCTGCAACTGGGTTTCGAGCGCTACCTGGAGCTCATCTACCGGGAGCCGGAACTGTTCTGCGAGCTGATGCGCCTCAATACCGAGTTCTGCGTGGCCTGGGCCAACGCCCAGCTTGCCGCGGGTGCCACGGCCATCTGCTATTTTGACCCCCTCTCCTCCCCGGAAATGACCCCCGCCAGCGACTACCCGCGCCTGGGCGGGGCCGTCGCCCGCGCCACCCTTTCCCGCATCCAGGGGCCGACCGCCACCCACCTGGCCTCCGGCCGCTTGGGGAGCATCCTCGACGAAGTAGCCGGTACCGGCACCGCGGCCCTCGGGGTGAGCTCCCGGGAGGACTTGTCCGCACTCAAGAAGTCCTTCAGTGGCAGGCTCGCCATCCTCGGCAACCTGAACGGCCTCGAGATGTGCGGCTGGTCACCGGAGCAGGCGGCCGGCGAGGTACGCCGGGCCCTGAGCGCCGGCGCGCCGGGCGGCGGGTTCATCCTGTCGGACAACCACGGCGAAATCCCCTGGCAGGTGCCGGACCGGGTGTTGGAGGCGATCTCGGAGACGGTACGGCGCTGGGGGCGCTACCCGATCGCCCCGGAGGTCCTGCCCGATGCCTGACCGACGCCTCGCCATCGTCGCCTGCGCCTGGTTGGCACCGGAACTGGAGCAGGTGGCACGCGGATTCGACCCGGCCGAAGTGGTCTTTGTCCGCTACCCCGCCCGCTGCGGCCGCCCGCCGCTCACCTGGGAAGATCTCGGCCGTCTGCTGCCCGAGACGCTCGAGCTGGACCGGATCGAGATCCTAGGGAGCTGCTGCCTCGAGCAGCTCGGCAAGCCCCCCCCTCACCTGGCCGGGTGCCGGGTCACCCGGCAGCCCCACTGCCTCGCTCCCCTGGCCGGCGACTTCGCCGTGACCCGCTACCAGCAGCAGGGGCAGTACCTGGTGAGTTCCGGATGGCTCACCCACTGGCGCGCGCGCCTCGCCGAGCAGGGGCTTGACGGCGACACCGCAGCAGAGATGTTCGGCGAGTCGGTTGCCGGGATCGTGCACCTCGACACCGGGGTCCTCCCCGACGCCGACCGTGAGCTCGCGGCCTTCGCGGAGCGGGTAAGGCTGCCGCACCAGACCGTCTGGCTGGGGCTGGACCAGCTTGCGCTGCGCTGCCAGGCGCTGGTGTTCGCCTGGCGCGCCGAGCGGCGCGAGGCCACGCTCGGGGGGCGCCTGGAACTGGCCCGGCGCTGCAACGCGGACTACGCCATGGTGCTCGACCTGCTCAAGCTGATCGTGCAGGCCACCGGCAAGGAGGCGGTGCTGCGCGAGGTCCTGCAGCTCTACCAGATGATGTTCGCGGCGGCCGAGGTGGCCTGGATGCCGATCAGCGACGGGAGCGCCGGCGAGGTTGTGCGCCTTGGTTCGGGGGATGCGGCGCAGGAGCCGCGGATCAAGGAAGCGGCCCTGGCGCTTAAGGAGTCTGCTGCGCCGCTTCCCTCGGGTGCCGGGTTCCTCCTCCGGGTGCAATGGGAAGGGTGCCTCCTCGGGGTGATCTGCGTGGACCGGATCGCCCTGCCGGACCACCTCGAACAGTACCTGCAGGTGGCCCGGGAGACCGTGGTGGTCTGCGCCGTGGTGCTCAACAACGCGCTCAACCTGGAGCACCTGCTCGCCGTATCACACCGTCTCATGGTGAACGAGGAGGCGCTCAAGGAAAGCGAGCAGACCTACCACGACCTGTTCCAGAAAAGCAGCGCCATCCAGCTCCTCATCGACCCGGCTACCGGGGAGATCATGGCTGCCAACGAGGCAGCCGTCGCCTTCTACGGCTTCCCCTCAGACACACTCACCTCACTGCGCATCGACCAGATCAACGACCTGCCCCAGGCGAGCGTCCGGGAGGAATTGGCCCGCGCGGCGGCCGGAGTGGAGAGCCACTTCCTGTTCCGGCACCGGCTGGCCGACGGGGAACTGCGCAACGTCGAGATCTACTCGACTTCGATCCGGGTGCGTGGCCGCACGCTTTTGCACACCATCCTCCACGACATCACCGAGCGGGTCCGGTCCGAGGAGGCACGCCGCGACCTGGAAAAACGGCTCCAGCTGGCCCACAAGGCACAAAGCCTGGGACGGATGGCGGGGGCCATCGCGCACAAGTTCAACAACCTCCTGGGTGCGGTCTTGGGTAACCTCGAGCTCGCCCTCCTGAGCCTCCCCTCCGGCGTTCCCCCCGCCGACAATCTCGGCGAGGCACTCAAGGCCGCCTCGCGTGCCGCCGAGGTCAGCACCCTGATGCTCACCTACCTGGGGCAGGCACCGGGCCGGCACGAGAAACTGGACCTGGCCGAGCTCTGCCGGCGTAGCGCGGCGGCGCTGAAAAACGGGCTGCCACCCATGGTGGATCTGGTCCTGGAACAGGAGACCAGCACGCTCTGGTTAAACGGCAGCGAGCAGCAGCTGCAGCAGCTCTTGGCGAGCCTGGTGACCAACGCCTGGGAGGCGCTCGGTGGTGTTGCTGGTGTGGTCCGGCTGCGCCTGAAAACGGTCCAGGCCACCCAGGTGGGGACCCTGAACCGCTTTCCGCTCGACTGGGAGCCCGAGCCGGGCGCCAACTACTGCGCCCTCGAGGTCGCCGACGCCGGCTGCGGCATCAGCGAAACGGATATCGGCGAACTCTTCGACCCCTTCTTCTCCAGCAAGTTCACCGGGCGGGGGCTGGGGCTCCCCATCGTGCTCGGGGTGGTGCGGGCCCACCGCGGCGCGGTGACCGTCGACAGCGAGCATGGAAAAGGGAGCACCTTCCGGGTCTACCTGCCGCTGCTCGAGGGTGCCGAACACCCTGCCGAGCGAAGCGTGCGAACTCTCCCGCAGCTGCCGCAGGGGGGGACGGTGCTTCTGGTGGAAGACGAACCGTCCGTCCGCAAGACCACCAGTGCCATGCTGAGCATCTCGGGGTACCAGGTGCTGGAAGCAAAAGACGGGGCCGAGGCGTTGGATCTGTACCGGCAACACCAGGGTGCCGTTCGCCTGCTTTTAAGCGACCTTACCATGCCGGGACAGGACGGCTGGTCCACGCTCGCCGCCCTGCGCAAGCTGGACCCGGAGCTTCCCGCCATCCTGACCAGCGGCTACGATCAAAGCCAGGTCATGTGCGGGGAGCATCTCCAGTGGCCCCAGGTCTTCCTGCGCAAACCCTACAGTATCGGCTCGCTCCTCGAAGCGGTCCGCCAGGCGCTGGCTCACCAAGGGTAGCGCCCCTCCCCCGGGAGCCCAGCCGGCAGCCCGGCTCCCCCCACCCCATCCTTGAGAATCTTTACCGACTGCTAAGGGTTTCGGCAGGTTGCCTGCGGGGACATCTCGTGGTACTAAGGCCTGCGCCCGCCCGGGCGCCCCAAGAGCCCTGCCACCCGGGAACCCGCAACCTACGCCAGCTCACAAGGGGACTGATCCGCAATGACGTCGCACCGCACCGCGAGGAAGGAATACCGCAGCGCCCGCCGCTGGTCCGCACTCGCGGCAGTCGCCCTGCTGCTCGTGCTATTTGTTGCCGGCGCGGTACAGGCCGCCTGCGTCTGCGGTACCGGCAAGATGACCAACTGGTTCCCCGGCACGGCGCCCATCACCATCGACGGCACCATGAGCGACTGGTCAAGCATCACCGCCAACCCCAACAACAACATCTGCGACGGCTACCCCAGCTCCGCGCTGAGCGACCTGGACGCCCCCATCCAGTCCACCGGCCGCGACCTGATGCAGTTCACCTACACCTTCGACTCCAACTACGTGTACGCCTATACGCAGCGCTACGCCTCGGACTCCAATACCGACAACTTCATCTACTACGCCGACACCAACAACGACGGGCTCATGGAGACCGGCGAGCCGGTGGTGGTGGTTTCCTGGCAAGGGAGTAACCGCACCGTCGGGGTCTACCTGGGGACCTACCAGGCCTACTACGCCGGCGGTGACCCCATGGTCTGCACCACCGGGAAGAGCGCGGGGCAGAGCTGCAGCTCCGGGTACGCCGACGGCTATCACCTGCCGGGGACCATCGTGAACCTCCCCGCCTCGGGCCACCCCACCTACACCGGGCAGTGGGGGAGCGTCTCGGGGACCGAGATGGAGTGGAAGGTCTCCTGGGCCGACCTGGGGCTCGGCACCAATCCCGGGACCCCCTTCACCTTCCACGTAGCGAGCACCAATTCCCAGCCCGGCGCCGGTTCCTTTCCGGCCCAGGTGGACGACAACATGGGCGGGTGCGGGGGCAAGGGTGGGACCACCCAGTACGCCGGGGTCGGCATCGCTCCCGCACAGACCCTCACCCTCAGCTCGGCGACGAGCTACAGCACGACCCATACCCTGACCAACACCGGGAACGGCGCCGACAACTTCACGCTCTCATCGACCGTCTCCGGATCCAACAACCCGACCCCCACGGTGACCTACAGCTACCAGGGGACGAGTTTCACCGACACCAAGAACCTCGGGGCGAGCTTCACCCTGGCCGCCGGCGCCAGCATCACCGTCACGGTCACCTACAGCTTCGCCTCCTCGCCCGCGTCCAAGAACTACACGGTGACCACCACCGCCAAGTCCGATTTCGACCCGACGGTCACGGCACAGGTGGTTGACAGCCTCACCTCGCAGCAGGCGGTCGTGCTGGTAAGCAACACCGTCGGCGGCTACGCGAGCTTCAGCTACTTTGGGGGGAGCAACGGGCTTCCCGCGAACCTCGTGCTCACCTCGTCGGCGGGCAACGACCCGGTCGCCTCGCCGGGTTACGTGGTGAACCCGGCCCAGGGGGCCTCCATCACCCAGGCCATCACCTCGGGGTGGCTCTTCGGCTCGGGCTCCTGCAATTACGCCTCGAGCGGCAGTCCCCTTGCCGGGACGAACTACAGCTTCGCGCCAAGCGGCACTAACGTCGTGCTCACCATCAACAAGGCGGCCTTCACCGGGGACAACGTGATCTGCACCTTCGCGAACCTCAAGCTCCCCAGCATCACGCTCAGTAAGCTCCTGGGCGGGGCGCGCGTTTCGGACAGCGACCAGTTCTCCGTGCAGCTGATAAGCGGCGGCAGCGTTATTGCCTCGAGCAGCAGCGCCGGTACCGGGAGCCAGGTCACCAGCGGCACCGGCTGGCTCAGCTACACCGCCACCGGCACCGGGGCAAGCTACAGCCTCGGGGAAACCAAAAGCGCCGGGCCCACGCCCGCCAACGTCTATGCCGCCACGCTAAGCTGCACCAACAACGGCTATCCGGCCAGTTCCCCAAGCGCCCTCGGTGAGAGCTTCACCCCCGGTATCGGCGACAACTACCTCTGCTGGATCACCAACACCCCGCCGCTTCTGAGGGTCCAACTGCAGACCGTATCGGGAACCGGGAGCTTCGGCTACCTGGGGAACAACGGGGTAGGGAGTTTTACCCTGGACACCGGTGCGAGTAACCCCGCTTCCCAGTCCTTCGTCCTTGCCGCACTGAACACCGCTACCGCACTGGCGCAATCCACCCCCAGCGGCTGGCGGCTCAACGGCGCGAGCTGCCGCGATGCCGCCGGGGCACCGGTGACGAGCACCCTTGCCGGAGATACCTTGACCGTTGCAGCGACGGCGGTCCAGGCGGGGGTAAGCCTCGTCTGCAGCTTCGAGGACGTGCTGGAGCCCAAGCTGCTGGTCACCAAGAGTGCCGACAGCCCCAACGTGGCGCCCGGGCAGCTGGTCACCTACACCAGCCTGATGAGTAACAGCGCCGGAAACGCCCTCAGCGTGACGGTGACCGACACCCTGAGCCCGTACCTCGCCCTGGGGTTGAACAGCTACGGGGCGGGCGTCCCCTTCCAGATGATCGAGGGGAGCACCCCCTCCGGGCTCACCCTGGGGACCCCGGCCTATTCGCGCGACAACGGTGCCACCTGGAGCTACGTTCCGGTCTCCGGCGGAGGGGGAGCCCCCGCAGGCTACGACGCCAACATCACCAACTGGCGGATTCCCATGAGCGGCACCATGAATGCCTGGGCAGGCGGCAGCGCCCCCTACCCCTACTTCACCGTAACCTACAAGGCGTTGGTTCGTTAGCGCAAGGCGAGTGGCCGGATAACGTCTTCACTCCCGGAACTCCCGACCAGATTAACGCCAACCGTCCGCTCCTCAGAAGCCCCCTCCCCTTCAAGGGGAGGGTCGGGGTGGGGATGGGGCAAACATTGGCAAGCAGTTGCCCCCCTCCCCCTCCTGTCCTCCCCCTTGAAGGGGGAGGGACGCACTGCAGAAGCATCTGCGCGAACCAGATTCCCAGATAAACCAATAAGAAAAGGCCCCTGGCAATGCCAAGGGCCTTTGTTTTTCTACCAAGTTCGACGCTGAGGATCGCCCGCATCGGGTCCTGCTTCCTTCCGAGAACGGAGTCCCGTCTCACCAGTAACAGCCACCTTCGATGGTCTCGAAGCCGGGAGGGCGTTCCTCCGGAAGAGGACGCACCCAGTGCTGGTTTCCGATGTCCCCCCAACGCTTACCGTTGACCCCGAAGAGCAATTGCGTGGCCCCGCCCAGGTGAACCGCCTGCTTGCCGAGACGCTTGGCACGGGCCGCCAGCGGGAACCCGTAAGCGCCGCAGCCGATGATGGCCACGTCGAACTCGGTCCGGGCCATCTGGTCGGACATATGGTCGAGGGCATCGAACCAGGTCCCGAAGGGGCTCTTGGTATTAAAGGCGATCGATTGCACCGCAGTGATGGTTTTCAACTCGAATTCCGGCAGTACGCGGGGGTCGTCGAACAGGAGCTCGCGTTTCTGGTACTGTGCGGCGATGCTCTTGGTAAACGGGTGAATGACCAGCACCGTTTTTCCCGCCAGAGCCTCGGACCAGGGATTGGCGTGACGATAGGGCTGGAGATCGTCCAAGCCGATCTTTACCGCAGAGGCGAGTTGTGTCTCGAAGACCCGTTCGCCGCTCAACCAGGAACCAAGCACGTCGACGTAGTGCATGTCGTCGATGAGCAGCGCAGCGAAACGGTCGTAGAGTTTTTCGTCAGCAGGGAAGAAGCCAGCATTGCGGGTGAGTCCGCGTGACAGGCACCTGTCCCACCAGAATTCCGGATACTCCTGGCAGATGTAACGCCACGCCTTGCGGGTCCAGGGCTCCGGCAGTTGCGCGAAATGGTAGGCGAGTGCCGCAGTAAGCTCCCCGGAGCCGAAGCGTGCGATCATCGCAGGTTTGCCCGCGAGAAGTTTCTCCTTGATCAGATCAGAGGAGGACTGGCCGGTGACCTGCACATTGTCCGAGGAGAATCCCGCCGGGCTCTCCTTCTTGTACCGGGACTTATGGATACTGCGCAACATGTGGAGGATTTCAGCAAAAACGACGTTCACAACGACTCCCGGGTCGACGAAAGAATATAGAAAAACCTGCTCATGGTACCAGGGCCGGGAAGCACTTTCATAGCCAACCCCGGACCTTTTTACCGCCCCACTATAAGAAAAAGGACCGCTTTGGTCAAGGCAGCCGTTTCCCCGCCCAAGGTACCCGACGCTGACGATTGTCAGCCCATCTTCACAACTCGTGCATCGTGATCAACAGCTTGTACATCGCTCTTCACAGCTTGTGCATCGCGGTCTACGTGTTGTACATCGCTCTTCACAGCGTGTGCATCGCGGTCTACGAGTTGTAAATCGCTCTTCACAACTCGTGCATCGCGATCAACAGCGTGTACATCGCTCTCGAAAACTCATGCATCGCGATCTACGGCTTGTGCATCGCTCTCGAAAACCCGTGCATCGCGGTCTACGGCTTGTGCATCGCTCTCGAAAACCCGTGCATCACGATCAACAGCTTGTGCATCGCTCTCAACAACTCGTGCATCACGATCCACGGCTTGTACATCGCTCTCGAAAACTCGTGCATCGCGATCAACAGCTTGTGCATCGCTCTCAACAACTCGTGCATAGCGATCAACAGCTTGTACATCGCTCTTAACAAATCGTGCATCAAACAAAAAGGGGGGAAGCCGAAGCCCTCCCCCCTCGCTGTCTGGGAAAAATAAAGTTGCCAACTAAGCTATCGTTGTATTTCAGGCAGTTGAAGCAAACTCGGCCTCGGTCGAAAATAAATAATGTTTCCTACTGAATTTGCGCATCACCACAGATTAGAGAGAATAAAGTTTCCAACTATACCGTTGCCACTGAGCTTGCTGACAAATCAGTTCGACTTGGGGACGTTACCTAGAGGTTCTCGCGACGCCGTCTCAACCTGTGCCAATCTTTCCTCTTGTAGTCTTGCGAGCGCCTTTGATCTAACGTCTTCTCTATTCTCTGCGAGGTTGTTCAAATTGTCAATTAGCGTGACAAGTAGGAATTCCACACTAGCCTTGTCCGGGAAATGGCGCTTTCTGAAGAGCACAAACACCTGGCCACCTATCTCAAAGCTACCACTACGCTTCCGGTTGTAAACCCACAAGCAATTGTAGAGTTGAGTTGTCCCGACGCCGAGGCAGTTAAAGTCATTTGGCGAGATTACCAAGAAGTGGTTGTCTCGAAGGAAAGCCTTCACCAACTTCTCCGGATCAGGGGGGAGACTCCCAAAGCGCGAGTGCCTTGGAAAATGGTAAAGTCCTCGGCCAACCTTTTCTGGGCGCTTGGCATTCACCAACTTGATCAACTCACGATCCACACCCTTGACTGCCCTCGCAAGGTCGGATCGCCGATATACGCCACCTGGTTCCAACAGTGATAAAAGGTTTCCTGTCGTATCCATGGTTCATTCCTGCCCCAATCGTCGGCGGGGGCTTCAAACAGCTCGTGTGCCACCTGTAGCAACATGGGCCTAAGAAAATTGAATCCACTCCGGAATACCGCAGTGATAGTTGGGAAGTTTATTTAACAGTTATTGACTTTATTATATTCAAGAGAGAACCAATCTATAGTAAAATGTCGTTAAGTCGTGCAATTTCACTCGTTGACCAGCTTATAATCAACAATCCGGCGCCAGTAATTTGATTTTTTCAAGGCATTGCAAAGAATAAAGTATCCAACTACTGTCACGCCTGAAGCGGTTCGCTCAGCACCCGTGTTTCTCTATGGCTCGAGCCACCATTGCATTTCCTTATCACCGGCAGCACCATTTTCTGCCATTCAGTTTATGCTTCGATCTGGATCTGCCTGAAGGTTTCACTGCATTGGAGGGCAGCACTCCTTCGGTCGCCCATGTCCACGAGGAGGTCTAGGATACGGAGAAATTGTTGACCTAAGGCTAATGGCATTGGAGTCTCTCGGTCCGAGAGGTACTGAACCAAGGAAGCAATCCGTGCAGGGAGGACCGAGTTGTGCCAGCCTACCAAGGACGGTCCACCACCATCCATGACGTGCAGAACCTGATCTGCAAATAGGGCAGCGGGATAGACCTCCTTCGATCGCTCACAGAGCGTGAGGAAATGATACATTATGGTGGAAACCCAGCCAACAGCTCGAATGTAACGATCCACGACCGGTAAAATTCGATCAATTTCCTTCCAGTCCCCATTCGCATAGCGGGCTGCACCTGGAGCGATCCGCTCCACGCTCACAAACATTAACGACTTGACCAGACGAGGCAAATGAAAACCATGGAAGTCACCACTACGATAGTCTCCTGGCAGAAATGAGGGAGCTTCCAAGGACCGGTCGAGGCACTGCATCAACAGCTCTACCCCGTCTGGTGGCACCTCCTCCGCGTCATAGAAGTACATGCGGATGTAAAGGTCAACAAGTGGTGCGAGAAGCTCCCAACACTTGTCACCGTTTAAGGCAAAAATGGGGTCAAGAAACCGGGCCTTGACCTCAAGCAGAGGGCACAGCCCTGCCGCCTTACCGATAATTCTCCCCAATTCGTTTTTCCATTCATAGAGTTTGTCTCCGCTGTCCTCACGCCTTCCTTTTTGTGAGGGAGGAGACAGTTTAGAGATCGTCCATTCTAGTCCTCCAGCAAGGAAGTCGAGGAGCTTGGAACCACCAGGGCCTGAAAGGTACCTTTTCACTGGAATTTGCTTGATCACCTCAGCCGCATAATGATCGTACCAACGTGTTGGAGAAGCGGCCCATCGTTCCTCGGTAATTTCGGGTAAACCAGACGGTTTTAATGACCCTTCGCTCCGATCCTTGGTTTCGTGCGCCTTATCCCTACCCTGGACCCTGATCCATGCGGGAGCGGGCAGAGGGAGAGCAATCCAGTCTCCGGGTTCCTCGTAGAAGCCAATTGCTTCTTCAACTGCCGAATGAACTCTGTCCGGTGAGTGAATACCTTCGGAGATGTCCCGTGGTTCGGACCGTGGTGGCAGGACACATAGGGATAAGGCAAGGTACAAAGCAGACCAGCCAATCTTTTGATCCCGAGCATGAAGTCCCAGCGCAGCCTCCAAAGCTGCGAGAGAGACTACCTCCAGCGGATGAGCGACTATGGTAAGTAATTTACGTGGGGAGTCTGGCTCCGCAGTACCATTATCGATGTCCGCCGCGAGCCCTCTTGCTACAAAGATGAGATGGTGCCACGGAATGACCGAGCGAACGGACCAGAAAATGCTCCGAACCTCCGGCGCTGTAAACGCGCGATTGACAGTCCTACGAGCCCACGCGAGATCTGCCTTTGTCAAAGCATTTGGGCAATTAAGTGCAACAGCGGCAACGACGGCAACTGCACCGCGGTGCATATCAATGTCCCCAGCTTCATTTTCAGTTGCATCAAATATTTCTGGAGTGTCAACATCCCTAGCAAAGTCAACGGCATCTTGAAGACTGAAGCTTTCGGCCAACGCACCGGATTCGAAGTATTTGGAGCCCCAAACCCAAAGGCTGTTTATACGAAGTTTGGTGTAAGCCTCCCCCGCTTGCGCAATACGTTCAGGCGTCAAACGACTAGGGCTAACATGCACAACGCCAACCTTTTCAGGGTCGTTGGTTTCTACACGTTGATAATTTTGTATTTCTATTAGCTCAGCCAACTCCTCTGCCTGGCAGGTAAGGTCCTTCGCCGCCTCAGAATCCTGCCGTTGTTCCTCAAACTCAAAGGCTGGTTTCTTCGCCAAAGCAGAAATGGCGGCTTTGATACGAGTTGAGAACTCATCACCCCCGAGAAGGAAAAATCTCGATATAACCGAGTTCAGTTCCCGCTGGCGAAACTGACGGTCATTGATCCTCTTCACTGCCTCAATATGAGGCCAATCTCCTGGGTTAGTAAACCCTATGAGTCCAGACATTTTATCCGTCAGGTCGTGCTGCCAACGGTCATGGTCTGCTGATAGCAGACGCTGAGATGTAACAAGTGAAAATATCCCTTCGGTCATTGCTTCAGATTCTATGGCTATAGCAGCAGCTGCCCCCAGAGCAGCGATGCACTCATTTCCGGCCAGCATCTGACGGATTAGCTCATCAATTTCGCGACCACGTTCAACCTCGCTAAAAGCCCATTCTTCTAGCGAGAGCAAAGCACTGGCAATTGGTTTCGGAGCCCACATCCCGCGGCACCAGAGGTATTCGCGATTGTTCCCCCAGAAAAGCTGTTTGCCCCAGGGGAACTGGATCTCAATTGGAGCAGGAGTAGCTTCTTCAGATGCAAGCTTGTACAATTGTTGCCAAGCGGTCATGGCATGGTTGCATAGACCGGCAAGAAGCCGGAGGCCCTCCTCGGGTGCTAAGGTAAACAGAGAGTGGAAAGGCTCACGAAGTGGTGACGGTGGGAAATATGCTCCGATATCGTCTTCTATCGCCAGATTCTCCCACTCAAACCGATTGAATGAATCCACTCCAAATGGGATGAATAACCCATCTAAAGCCAGATCATCCTCACGGGTACGCTCCCCCGGAGGTTTCTCTTGAGCGCGGTTTCGTTGCTCGATAGCCTGTTCGTATTCCTTCAGTTCTCGCGCCTTCTGCTCCTCAGGAAGCTCGCGCAGCATATGTTTGAGAGTCAACTCAACAAGCAACATCGGATGGGAGCGCGCAAGAATCGGTGAAAATGTCACCACCTCTGCAAACCTTTCACGCCGCAAATCGATCATATTAATCAGGCGGTTGAGGTATGCCTCTGTGAGATCCGGCCGCACCTCAGCGGACCGAAGAATCAGTCTAAGCAATGAGCTCGTAAAATCACCTAACTGAGGGCCGAGAGGCGCCCACCTAGAGGGAATGGGAGAGGGGCGGCGAGAGGCACTCTGCTCTGAAACCTCTGCAAGCCAAGCGGAGACTTGGTCAAGAAGTGCAGAGGAGATCGGATTCTTTGACCCAGCAAGCGCATTTTGCCAAACTTCAAAGATTGACAACACAGCTGGGTAGAGGGTAATTGGAATCGCAGAGATGCGCGTCAGAAGAAAGAAGATGAACCTAGACCATGACTCAAAATCGGAAGGCCAGCCAAGGAAATCGGCCACTCGGATACGTTCATCCTGAGGAAGGTCACCCTTTAAGATCACAGGATTCGGCATAGTCCGCTCAGCTTGGAACCAGACCAACAGTTTCTTTAAATAGTAGTGATCGTTCGCCTCCAGCGCAGGCCAGTAAAATATTTCACCAGTTCTGAAGCTAGGTGCGGCAAGCGGGGCTAATAGCCAGGATCGCGTCCATTGCGACCGCATTAGAGCTTGGTCGAACTTACCGAGCGTCTCGGTCCAGATCGGGCCCTGGTTGAATTGCCATTGCGAAAGCAACTCGACGGATCTAGCAATGGCCGGCGGTTCGCCGCAAGCACGGACCTCACTCAACCAGTCTTCCGCATCTGATAGGGCATGGAAATAGGCCCACTCAAAAAATATGTCGTGGGAAAAACGAAGGCTATGTCCCCCCCTCACATATTGAAGAATGCCATCTCTGATAAGCTGGTCAATCACCGCTACGGTCGGTGTGGACAGTTCGCGGATGGTGAGTTCTCGTTCGAAGTGCCTGGCACGTTTTGAGCTCAACTCGATGATGGAGCGCTGGCGTTCCAACGCGGACTGCCCAGTGGAGTCATAACCGCCTCTGTTCCACCAATTCTCGAGGAGGTCTACTTCTGACTGCGGTAGGAATCCCTCATCACCAGCATGTGAACCAAAATTCTGGTTTAGGATCTTGGCAAAGAAGGGACGCCGAACTATCTCCTGCACCTGTTTGGCTGCAAACAGCAAGCGACGCAAATGCGGCTGTTCCTTCGCCAGTATCTCACTTTCCTCGTCATTAAGGGGTCCAACCTCAACAGTCTCGATACTGACAGAAGCGAGCACGTTACCCAGCCAATTTCGTAGTGGTTCGATGCCGGTGTCACGCAAGGTAACAACAATCCGCATATTGTCCAAAAGCGGGTCAGTTATTACCGTCCGAACGATATCAAGAACGACAGCCTGATGAGGCTTTTCGACTCTGTCGACGCCGTCGATATATATCGTCCTTGAGCCGGCAGCAGCTATTTCTACAAGGAGGTCTCGTAGCGCAGCGTTCGAAAGTCCATTTGCTGTAGCGAAGCTTGCCCATCCAGTGCCGTCTAGCCGACCGGATTTCAAGAAAAGAACAGGACCTCGGGCCAGATCGGCCTCAACACAGCGCCGGAGAAGAACAGATTTGCCACTGCCGGGCAACCCGCGGATCTGTACCCATCTACAGGAATCCATCTTCGAGGCGGTTTCAAGTTTGAGCTCGTGGCGTTCTAGGCGAGTGCCACCAACATCATCTTCGATGTCAGCTAGCCACTGTTTCGTGAATACCTCAATGCGCTCCAAGTCCTTTCGGAATGAGGGCCCCACGGCGACTCGGAATGAGTGAGAAAGAATGCGAACAAGACTTGGGCGATCGAAAACAGCTGAACGCCCTGCACCTTCACGCACAAGAGCCGTGAGTCGGTCCCATAAAGCTGAGGGGTGCGAGGGATCGCTAGTCAGCAGACATGACCTTAGAGTGTTGAGTGCGAGTGGGAGGCCTATCTGCCCCTCGTGAAGAAAGTCGAATTCTATTAGAACAAAGTGGGCAAGAAAATCCATCAACTGGAGGCCAGAACAGGCTGATCCCTTGGCTTTCTGGATCAATGATGAAATATCATTCTTGATGTGACGAACTGCGGCGCTGGCATTGCCGGTTGGGGAAAATCGTGCCTCGAATTCAGCTAAGGTGGTGCTTGATCTGGCGAGTTCGCAGAGGGTCCTAAGGTCTCGCACCTTATCTGTTGCGACCTCGCCAACAGCTGCCCCGAACCGATCAACACCCTTGCGGAAGTTATCCTTGGTGAGGGTGTGCCAGCAATCGCGGATGATTTCATGGAAATTTGTGTTGGTTATGGCTGCACTGATCGTGAGCGCGCGCTTCACCTGAAGACTGAGGCGGGCGAGGTCGCCCTGAGTCGAGCTAAAATCAACAATGACATCGTCAAGAGGCTCTCCAACATCACGCTGTTGAAGTGCGACCCGGCAGACGATTCGGTCAGCAATACCGGGCGCGAACCCCTGTTGGAGGAGGGCAGCGAGATAATTCGCGGAAACCCTATCCTCAAAAGTGAAGCCACTGCCGCCCGCAAGTTCAGGAGATTGACTCAAAATGAAGTATCCCTCTGTATTACCTTTTTTTGGTTACGTCGCCTGTGGGGACGAGCCCCCTTGTTAACCTTTCTTCCGTCGTTTCTGATGTCTATGTTCTGCTTTTAAATACGACTCGAACATTGTAGGACTATCTTCTCCACAACCGCGGTAAAAATCACCAAATCGGTTACTCCTACCCCTGTGTTTCCGGCCGAATAGCCTAGCGAACTCACCTTTAAACGCCTCAGCAGTTTCCCATTCTCGATCATGATCCTCTTTCTTGTCATAGTCTTGTTGCCAAGGCCGACGGCCGTAGGCATCGAAAGCCTGAACACGCTTATCATCATAACCGAAAAGAATCTCTGAGGAAAAGCTTACTTCTCGGGGATCTGGCATAAAAAGATAACCTCCCCCGAGCCTATCCCAATGTTGTGTCCTGAGACGGCGCTCCGGGTACAGCCACTCTTTATCTGCCGCAGCGATATACCTCCACGCACGTTTTTTTAGAACATAATTGATTTCTATGACCTCCTGCTCTGCCAGCTGTCGGCCAACCTGAATTTGAGTGTAATTGAAAACTGCCGGCCTGAAAAGCTGAGGGTTTGGTCTCTTCAGGACTGGGTTTCCGTAGGGATTGCGAACCCACGACAGGTTCGTAAGGATCAAAATTTTATTAGAGTCCAGAGGAAACAGCGTGTGAGTGGCAGTAAGCCATATAGCAGGGTCATGACACCCCTTACACCATTTTGACAAAGGAAAGCAGTCTTTATTGTAAACAGTTACCGGATGGTCCGTTACTATAAATTTTGTGGGGGAGGAGGAGGCATCTGCAACTGCCCACACACATTCCATCCAAAGAGCACAATGCATCTGCTGCCACTCCTGGAGCGCAAACAAAACTTGATTTTTGTCATTAAGTCTTACAATCTCTGAAAGATATTGCAGCCCCTTTGGGGTCCGCAGTTTCTGCACCGACATGTACGGCAACATGGTCCTCAAGGCTTCATAGCTAACGCTGTCGTGGTTGTAGGAGGAAAAATATTCTACAGCACTGCGCCCTGCATTATCTATTTTCCCAAAGAACTTCTCCTCAATTTCGGTTGATTCTAAGGTCCCAAAGCGGGTGGTGTAGAGATCATCGAGATAGAAACAAAGATTCGGGCCCCACTGATGCAGCGAATTTCGTGGGTACCTATGCCCTGTCGGAGTCACTACCGTGTCTGGACGCATGTCCAAATAGAAAAAACGCTGTCCTTTTGACAGGAAGCGTTTTTGGTACCACTGCGGTACGTAATGATTCCGGCGATAATCAGGCATACCGCTTCACCACGAGTGAGTTGAAATCAGGGGAATGCTGCCTAACCGGTTCTGTCCCAAGGAACCGGTAGCAGTTTGTGAGGATAAAGACTTCCGACGGTCAGGTCAAGACAGGAGAATTGATCTCTCTGACTCCGTCAATTGGGAATTGGAATTTTTCATGTAAATCCCATTACTGGATTAAAGAGGATCGAGTGGTTTGGGCACGCCGGCTCTCGCACCACCAGATCGAGCGAGTCAGAGCAAAGGACAAAGCTGATAAGGATGCCTACATCGCGGCAGTAAACTGGCAAAAGGCGCAAAAAATCGAGGCCGAGTCACTGTTGCGGAGACTCTGGCGCAGATTTGTTGACTGGTGTAGATCATAGCCAGCCCTTAACGACAACGGCAGCCGCTACGCTAGTATCCCGAGCGTAGCGGCTGCCGTTGGTTTCCCAACCTAATATTCACCATTTCAAATTCATCGAGTTAAAGGCACGTCCCTTCCCTTTGCCTTGTTTCAGCTTAGCTTCCATCGAAGCCTGTTTTCATAGCCAGACTTACATGGGCGGCGGATTGGCAATCATGTCCGCATTGAAGCTGTTGATCAGCGCATGTTCGCCAGGGCCGGGATTTGATCGCAACATACTGACAGCATCTACTATTACTTCCGGAATTTCTGTTGCCAACCCCAGCATGGTTTCGGCAACGAAGACATCGATCGGCATGGCGCGGGGATCGTCACTTTTTTTGATCAGATCAGTGTTCACCCAGGGTGGTGCGATTTCCTGAACGGTCACATTCGTGTCGCGCAGCATGAATCGTTGAGACAATGCATAGGAATGCAGGGCCGCCTTGGTCGCGGAATAAACCGCAGATGGAGCCAACGGAACATAGGCCAAGATCGAGGTATTATAGATAATCGTGGCGCGAGGCTGTCGCTTTAGATGTTCGATCAGCGCCGAAGCCAGCCAGATCGGCCCCAGCAGGTTGGTATCGATCAGGCGTCGCGAAACCGTTTCGTCAATTTGCCCCCCCGCGTCGTCAAAGGGCATGATACCCGCATTGTTGACTAGCACATTAAGAGTCGGGTAACGAGCGATCAGGGCTTGAGCCACGGCATGGATGCTGACCGGATCGGCCACATTCAGCTCTAGGGCCTCCATGCCGGGATTGGCCGCAGTGACCTCGTCGAGCAAAGCCTTGCGGCGACCCGCGATGATGACTTTGTTACCCAGCTTGTGGAATGCCTCGGCAAGACTTCGACCGATCCCGGAAGCGCCGCCTGTGATAAATATCGTGTTGTTGTTCAGTTGCATGATGTGTCCTTTCTTTTTGGTGTGTTTGGAACGTGTGCAAATTCCACCGTCCATTCGAGGTTGAAAGTTTATTTGTCTGATTGAACTGCCGCGTACACCGCGAGCAATCGCCGATGCTGGATGCCCGACTTAAAGTTGTCCGTGGACTATGCCGGCACATGGTTCGTTATCACATCGGCAATCAACCGGTCGCTTTTTCCTAAGACGGTAGTGCGCACGACGTTGACCTTTTTGCTCCTCTTGACAAAAGTAGCGACAGCCCGCATCGTCCCGACTTTCTGGTTGCCGGTAAAGTTCGCGTTCAGCGTTATGCAAAGAGGAAAACCGACCATGCCCTCGGTTGGACGTGAGGGTCCCAACACCAATATTGTGGCGGTGACATCCGCAAACCACAGGATTGCACCCGCATAGACCGAGCCATAGGGATTTAAAATGCCCGGTTGAATGGGCATTTCGGCAACAACCTTCTCAGGTGTTTGTTCCACCACAGCGAATTCGATATTTCCTCCAATTTTGATCTGATCCATTTAGTTCTCCCGTGGGCAGGGACTCATTCCGCAGACGGTACTGAGTTCAGCCAGGTTGCGGAGATATTCGTCGGTGCAGGGTAGAGCCACCGCTAAGATTCCCTGTTAAACACGCAAGCAGTCCCATTTGGCTTGAAGCATTTGTTGCAGGAAATGCACAGCGCACGACCGTAGTCCCCTCCCTTCCAGCGCTCAACCAGGTTGGGCTCGCGGATCAGCGGTCGGGACAGGGAAACTGCCGAAACCCCGCTTTCCCGGACAATCCTGGTCATGGCGTCGAAGTCGCGGTTCCCCCCAACCGCAATCACCGGAATCGGGAGTTCCAGGGCAAGTTGCTCCGCATACACACCAAAATACTCATTTTCCTTTCGGCACGGCCCCATGCTTGGCGGTGACGACACATACCCTCCGCTAACCTCGATGGCGTCAATCCCCAGGGTGACAAGTCCTTTGCAGATGAATCGGCACTCCTCGAAGGTCATCCCTTGCTCTATGAAGTCTTCACTGTTGATCTTGACCAGAACCGGGAACGACGGTCCCACCTTCTCGCGTACTGCACGGCAGGTTTCAAAAATCGCACGCCCCCTGTTCTCTATGGAGCCGCCGTACTCGTCGCTGCGTCGATTGTAGTAGGGGGTCAGGAACCTGCTCAGCAGATACCCGTGAGCTAAGTGGAGTTGCACCGCGTCGAATCCGGCCTGTTTTGCTCTGCTTGCCCCCATCGCGAAGTCCGCCTGCATGCGGGCGATCTCTTCCCGGCCCATTTCCCGAGGCGTCTTGTTAAAGACGAGGTCTTCGACGGCACTGGGACCCCAAACCGGTTTTTCCCCAGCGTCGTGGTAGCTCTGGGACCCTATGCAGGCGAGCTGTAGGATGATTGCGGCTCCGTGCTTGTGTACCGCATTAGTCATGATCCTATAATCGGGGATGAAAGAATCGTCACGGATGGACATCTGGCCGCTCTCAAGCGGTTCCGAGTCGCTTACCGAGGTAAGGCCAGTGATCATGGCTCCCACTCCTCCTTTGGCAAGATCCTCGTAAACCTTGTAGAGCCTCGCCGTCGGGCGCCCTTGCTGGTCGGAAAAACCGTCGTAGGTGGCGGAACGGACAATACGGTTTTTTAGCTTCATTCCGGCAATGGTGATTGGATCGAACAGAGTCTTCATTTTAGCTCCTTTGTACCTAGAAGATGTGAAACTGCGGCTCTAAAGGATTTGCTGCCCTTTTGTTTATTTTGGATAAAACGTATCAATGCAGCTGACGCGTGTGGTTACCGCCCTGAATTTGTAGTTACTACTCTACTCGCTTCCTCCACCCAGCACTTTGTAGAGCGTGATCTGATTGGCGAGCCGTGCAAAGACGACGCTGATCAGCCCCAGCTGGGCGCCGTACAGCGAGCGCTGCGAATCCAGTACGTTCAGATAGCTGCTGTAGCCGCTGTCATAGCGTGCCCGTGACAGCCGGTAGCTCTCGGAGGTGGCTTCGGTGAGCGACTGTTGCGCCTGTAGCTGTTCTCCCACCGTCCCGTTTTGGGCCAGAGCGTCGGCTACTTCCCGAAAGGCGTTCTGGATCACCTTTTCATAACGGGTCAGATAAATATCCCGGTCGAGCTCGGCCGCTGTCAGGCCAGCCGTGTTCCTGCCGTAATCGAAAATCGGCAGGGTGAACTGCGGGGCAAATCCCCAGGCAAGGGAGCCGGGCGAGAACAGTCCGGTCAGTTGATCGCTGGATGTTCCAATGCTGGTATTCAGGGTGATACGCGGAAAGAAGGCGGCCCGGGCCGCTCCGATGTTGGCGTTGGCAGCCTTCAAAAGCAGTTCGGCCTGCATGACATCCGGACGACGCTGGAGCACCTCGGACGGCACTCCGGCCGCCAGTTCCCGCAGAGTTCCCACAGCATCGAATCCGGTGGGCAAGAGCTCAGTCGGAACCTGATCGCCAACAACCAGGGTCAGCAAGTTTTCCTCCTGGGCTACCAGGGTGGTGTAACGTGCTACATCCACCCTGGCTGTTTCAACGCCGGTCTGGGCCTGCCGCAGGTCCAGTTCCGACGAGGCTCCGGCGGTAAAGCGGCTCTGGACCAGCCGGTAGGAAGCCTGTTGACTTTCAAGGGTGTCAAGAGCCAGTTTCAGCCGTTCCCTATCGGCGGCCAGGGCAAGATAGTTGTTGGCCACCTCGGCTACCAGGCTGATCTGAACGCTCTTGCGCGCCTGTTCGGTGGCGAGATACTGCTCCAGGGCCTGATCTTTCAGACTCTGGACGCGGCCGAACAGATCGATCTCGTAGCTGCTCAACCCAAGGCTCAGGTTGTAGTTACGGGCAATCATGTCTTGCCCGCTGGGGGATACAGCCGCCGGGAGCCGCTGCACCGCGCCACTGCCGGCGGCAGCGACAGTCGGCAACATATCGGCCCTCTGTATCCGGAACTGGGCTCGCGATTTTTCCACGTTCAGCGCAGCCACGCGGAGGTCACGGTTATTGGCCAAGGCGAGACCGATCAGCTTTTGCAGTTGCGGCCCGACGAAAAAATTGCGCCACTTCAGATCTGTGGCAACCGCTTTGCCGGACACCGAGGTGTTGTTCTTGTAGGCCGGGCCGGTGGGCCAGGCGGCTGCCACCGGCGCTTCGGGCCGTCTGTAGTTGGGTGCCATGCTGCTGCAACCGGCCAGGCAGACGATGACGATGCTCAGGATTACAGTTCTACGGAACATGCACGTCCTCCTTCCTCTGCGCCGGTTTGGGGATGCTTTACTTTGAAACAGATTGCGTAGAGCGCCGGCAGGAAGAGCAGGGTCAGAATCGTACCGACCCCGACTCCGCCGATCAGCACATAGGCCATTGATCCCCAGAAGCTGGAAAACGTCAGCGGAATAAAGGCAAGCATGGCAGCCACGGCGGTCAGAACGACCGGTCGAGCCCGGCGTACGGTTGATTCCACGATGGCATCGTAATCGCCCAGTCCCGCTTTCTGGTCTTGCTTGATCTGATCGACGAGAATCAGCGTGTTGCGCATAATGATGCCCGCCAGCCCGATCAATCCCAGAATTGCATTGAAGCCGAACGGCTGATGGAATAGGAGCATGGTCGGCACAGCCCCCACCAGGCCAAGCGGAGCCGTGGCAAACACCAGAAACATAGCCGCAAACGACCTCACCTGAATCATGATGATTACCAGCATAAGCAGCACCATTAGAGGGAAAAGCTTGCCAAGCGCCGTATCGGCCTTCTTGCTCTCTTCCACGGAGCCACCTGTTTCTATGCGGTATCCCACGGGAAGGGATGCCTTCAGCTTTGCCAGCTTGGGAAGAATCTGGGCCGTTACATCCGGTGGTTGAACTCCGTCGACAGCATCCGCCTGAACAGAGATATACGGTTCGCGGTTGTAACGTTTCAGTAGCGGATCTTCCATACGGGATTCAAAATGTGCCAGTTGCGACAACGGGATCGCGCGCCCGTCTCTGGTTGTCAGGGAAACATTGGCCAGGTTTTCCAGGCTGTGGCGTTCGGAACCGGGAGCGCGAACTACGACATCGACCGAGCGGATACCGTCCCGCATCTGCGTGGTGGGCGCACCGTTTAAAATAGCCTGTAATTGAAGCCCGGTTTCCTGCGGCGTAAGGCCGAGCAGGCGCAGACGATCCTGGTCAAGCACCAGACGCTGGCTCGGAGTCAACTCGCCCCAATCCAGATGTACATCACGCACGTTCGGATTTCCCATCATGATAGCTTTTGCCTCACGAGCAATCCGGCGCAGTTCGTTCGGGTCCGGCCCCATGATGCGGAAGAGCACCGGAAAAGGCACGGGCGGGCCGAACACGAACTGTTTCACTCTCACCCGCGCTTCCGGAAACGCACCCTGGTCAACGCGCGTGCGCAGCTTTTTCTTGAGCGCATCACGCGCTGCCGAGCTTTGGGTCAGCACCACGATCTGGGCATAGGCCGGGTTGGGCAGTTCCGGATTCGTCGGCAATATGAAGCGTGGCATACCCTGGCCGATATAACTGGTGACCAGGCTGGCCTCCGGCTCGGCCATAATCGCTTTTTCGATGTTTTTCGCGGTTTTATCGGTGGCGGCAAAGGCGCTGCCCGGAGGAAGGTTGACGTCGACCGTCAATTCCGGGCGATCCGAGTTGGGGAAAAACTGTTTTTCAACAAACCCCATGCCGACCACGGACAACATAAAAAGCACAACGGTAACCCCGGCAGCGATCCATTTATGATCGACCACCAGCCGCACCATATGGCGAAGCCGCCGGTAGTTCGGCGTGTTATAAATGGCTTCATGACCTCCCGCAATCGGCTTGATATTGGGCAGGAGCTTGACGCCCAGATAGGGGGTAAAGATGACGGCAACAAACCACGAGGTGATCAATGCGAATGCCACTACCCAGAATATGTTGCCCGCATATTCGCCTGCCGTTGATTTGGCAAAGCCGACCGGCAGGAAGCCGACTATGGTAACCAATGTGCCGGAAAGCATGGGGCCGGCCGTCGATATCCAGGCAAAGGTCGCTGCCTCGATTCGATCCCAGTCCTGTTCCATTTTGACCACCATCATCTCAATGGCGATGATGGCGTCGTCCACCAGCAGTCCCAGCGAAATGATCAACGCCCCCAGGGTGATTCGGTCAAAATCCCTGCCAGTGATCAGCATGATGACGAACACGGCGGCAAGGGTAAGCGGCACAGCGGCAGCCACGACGATTCCGACCCGGAACCCCATCGTTGCCAGGCTCACCACAATGACAACGGCAAGGGCAACCACGAATTTGAGCATGAATTCGCCAATGGCCTCGGAAATGACGTGGGACTGATCCGATACCTTTGACAGCGTCAAACCAACGGGCAGTTCCTTGCGAATTGCCGTCTCTTCGGCTTTCAGCAGGTTGCCCAGAGTTAGACCGTTGAAGCCTTTTTTCATCACCAGGGCCAGGACGAGCGAAGGCTCTCCCTGGTTACGTATCTGCTTTGAAGCCGGATCTTCATACCCTCGGATCACCTCGGCCACATCGCCGATTTTCAGCAGTTTTCCGCCGCTTGCCACCGGAATCGCCTTGACGGCTTCCACTCCGTTGAGGGCGCCGTCGAGCCGCAGATAGACACGCGGTCCAGCCGTATCCACAAAGCCTGAAGGAGTCACATCGTTTTGGGTTTGCAAGGCACGAAACAAATCGGTCGCCTTTACGCCAAGCGTTGCCAGACGTTTATAGGAAATCTCGACATAGATTTTCGGATCCTGCTCGCCAAGAATGGTGACTTTCTCCACGCCGTCTATCCGGGAAAAACGCTGGCGAAGCGCTTCCGCCTCAAGCACGAGCTGGCGGTGGGGCAGCCCCTTTGCCGACAGCGAGTACATGGAGAAATACACATCGGAAAACTCGTCGTTCAGAATCGGGCCGATCACGCCCTGCGGCAGACGGATCTTTTCGTCACCCAGCTTTTTTCGTGCCTGGTAGAATTCCTCCGGAACGTCCTTGGGAGCCGTAGTGTCTTTCAGATAGAGTTTCATCAAGATCATTCCGGGGGAAGCGACGGTTTCCACCCGGTCGTAATACTCAAGCTCCTGGAGACGTTTCTCCAGCCGATCTGCCACCTGCTCCTGCATTTCCCGTGCGGTGGCCCCAGGCCACAGGGCTGTTACCGTCATGGTTTTCACTGTGAACTTGGGGTCTTCCGCACGTCCCAGGTGCAGGAAGGCATATACACCGGCCGCCATGACGGCAATAATCAAAAACAGGGTAATGGCGCGTTCGCGGACTGCGAACGCGGATAGATTGAAGTGGGTCATGTTTACTGCTCCTTCGCCGGGACGGAGAGGATAGTTACTTTTTCCCCTTCCTTGACGAGGTGAGCACCGAGCGCGAGAATTTGCTCTCCCGGCCTGAGGCCCTTGCTCACCAGCGCTGTCTCACTGCCGAGCTTCGCCACCTCGACCGGTCGTCGCGATAATGTCGAGGTATTGGAATTAATCACCCACACACTCGTGCCGGTGCCGCCGTCATACAGTGCGCCTACCGGAATCGTGAACTGCTGCATCGTGCCACGGGCGATCTCTCCATCCAGGTGAATCGTCACTGTGGCACCGAGAGGAGCGCTTGCCCCGACACCACCCAGTGTGTAGCGTGCCTGGTAGGTTCGGGTGAGAGGGTCGGCCATAGCGGATAATTCGCGCAGCCTAGCAGTGAAGCTCTGAGCCGGATCGGCATAAAGGGAGGCGATGGCCATAGATCCTGCAAGTTTCTCATTCCCCTCGGGAAGGTTGACCACTGCTTCGCGTGCACCGTCCTGAGCGAGGCGAACCACCACAGTGCCCGCACCCACGACCTGTCCGACATCGGCAAGGGTCTCTGTGACGATGCCATCTCCATCGGCCCGGAGAACGGCGTAGCTAGCCTGGTTTTCCAGTTGTTTCGAGTACGCAATAGCCGAATTTAGTTGTGCGGTTGTTGCGTCTGCTGCTGATTTGGCCTGTTCGTATTCCTGTACCGATACCGCTTTCATAGCGACGAGCCCACGTTGGCGCAGTTCATCGGCGAGGGCGCGTTTGTTCTGTGCCCGGGCCGCTTCGACCGCCTCTCTGGCCGCTGTTGTGGCCAGACGCAGGTCTGTTGGATCAAGTTGCATCAGAGCCTGTCCGCGTTTGACGTGTTCTCCTGCCTTGACGAGTTTCTCTATAATCTTGCCGGGCACGCGAAAACCGAGATCGCTTTCCGTGCGAGCGTGAATCACTCCGGTATATTCCATCGAGTAACTCCCGGCAGACCCCACCGTAAAGGCGCGGACCATACGAGGATGGGCCGCATCAGCAGGCAGTGGTTTCTGTTCTTTTCCAAAAACAACGCCGAAGGCAATAACAACCAATAATCCCATGAGGAGTGCTATGCGATACCTGCTTGGCAAGCTGCTTAACTTCTTCGATACGGCTGTTTTCATATACGTTCCTCACAGTTATCTTGTCGTTATCCGATTCGCCTCTGATGCACAGACGGCACACACCTAGACCGGTCTACGTAATAGCTGATAAAAAAATATGGACTCATCACGGTTCTGACGATTGGGCACGCTGCGATGCAAGGAACGCACAAATAGTGGTCGCCAATGAAGGCGACGGACAGACACACTGGCTGTTCAGGAGCATTTCATCGCATCGGTTTTACCCTCATTGTTCAATGCACCGGCAGGGCAGTCGCTTACACAAAGGCCACAACCGGTGCAGGGATTTTTCTAACGGTGAAATCCGGCGCAAGGTCCAGCTTCGTGAGTACGGCCGCGAAAACCCATATTCAAGGCAGTACCCCACATTAACTCTTTCCACCGCCCCGGGCCTAGACCGGTCTACTTAATTCAAGTCCAAAAAATGTACTTTTACTGCCCCTCTCTCCGGGAAAGAAAGACATCGAAATACAGATGTATGAAATTTTTTAACGGTTCCGTGGACTTTTTGACCTTAGATCGGAGCAGCGCCCCCTGGAAAGATGAGATCAGATTTTCCGCCAGCATTTCCACATCCATATCCGCGGGGATGGTCTGTTCCTTTTGTGCCCGAAGAAGCAGCCCTGACAACTCCGTTGTCCAGCTTTGCAGTGATTGCTCAAGGCGTTGCCGGACCTTTTCAAAGTGATCCGACATTTCCAGACCCAGGTTGCCAAGCAAGCATCCCTTGGAGCAGTCATTGTCTTCAAAAACCGACATTATGGTTTCAAAGCTTTTTTTTATGCGCGCCAACGGTGGCAGGGATTCAGAGTTGAATATGGGTTGGAGAATTTCCACCCGATCCGCGAAGAATTGGTCGATTATCTCCAGGGCAAAATCCTCTTTGCTGGAGAAGAAGTTATAAAACGAGCCCTTGGGGATGTTTGCCTTTTTCAGGATGGCTTCAACACCGGTAGCATTGAATCCTTTGCTTAGTACGATGTCGAGCCCGACCTTAACGATATCTTCTTTTTTATGTACTCGTTTCATTGCTCCAACAATTAGACTGATCGGTCTAACATGTCAAGGGATATTTTCGTTTGAGGGCATCCCCTGCGGCAGAACATAACTTGCCGCGCAACTAAAGCGGCTCCCGAGTCGCTTCCAACCACTCAGCAGAAAGGTCGTTTTGCTCACAGTGACCAAGGCACCATCGGGTGTACTTTAGTCTACGCGGTGGGCCGCATCCTGCCCAGACCACTCGATCAGGCAGTTTTAGCGCTAATGCAACTCCACAGCGAGCTTAGGAAAGGGGGTGGTAGCATCTACAGAGGTGATTGCCGCTCCAAGCCATGCAATGGTCTGCCCGAGATGGCTCATATTCCGCATAGCCTCCTCGTCGTCGAGTACCTCGCTTTTGTCGCACCCCACGCCCAGGTTCCAGTATATGGAACCCGGGACAATCATAGAGGACGTGAGGAACATATGATTGATGGTGTCGAAGACATTGGTTGCACCACCGCGCCGGACGGCAACGACCGCGGCTCCGATCTTGCCACTGAACGCTCCGCCATTGGCCAGCGCGACAAAACCGGCTCGATCGATCAGAGCCTTTAGTTCGGAGGTTACATCAGCGAAATAGGTCGGGGAGCCCAGGATGATGGCATCGGCTGAGTACATCTTTTCCAGGCAATCGTTGACGACATCGTTCTCAATAATGCACCGTCCATTCTGCTTTTCGACGCATTTCATACAGGCAAGGCAACCCCGTACCGACTTTCCACCTATCTGCACATACTCGGTGCTCCAACCAGCGGCTTCCAGTTGTTCGAGCACTTTCTTGAGCAGGATTTCCGTATTGCCACCCAGCCTGGGACTTCCGTTAATAGCTATAGCTTTCATGATTTTCCTCTTTTTGTAAGTGATGCTCATTGGCACGATGGTTATGACTTCTAGCAGCCGTAATTGGTGGGTTACTCAGGGTCGCCCGCATCTTCGTGTAACCTGACGACGACGATGTGTGTCACCGTATCCCAGGCGTTGTGAATCGCGATCAGCAAGAGGCCAAGCGCCGCAGCTGCGATTGCGAACAGGGAGATCAAGCAGGTGGCTCGCAGCAACAGTGCGGCCACCATGAGTGCGGCATAGGTGCTACACGGGAAGAGTGCATACCAAAGCCAATCTGCTCGCTCCGGTTGGTAATAGGTCTGGCGACGAGCACGGCGGATCACGACCACGCCGTAACCAACCCCGCTAAGGCCGCACAGTGCAAGCGTGATCGTCATAGGGAAGAGCGACGGCCAGGGAAGGCTCATAATTGAGGAGACCAGCAAGGCACTGGCTAAATGCACCACAGTCGGCGTCCCAAAAGCGCTCACCGTCTCTTCTGTAGGAGGTCGACGCTGGTTGGCCAGCAGTGTCACCACAATAAACTGCATGCCGATAAGCGCCGCTGCGGAGGATCCGACGATGACGTAAAAGCTCTGCCATGCAGACAGCACGGTACTCCCAAGTTCATTCACGGAATGACCTCCTCTTGGTCGATAACCTCACCTCGCCTTGTGAACGCCTAGACTTCGACGCATCGCCAACCCTGGCGTCGTGGCCAGTTTTACGACCAGGTCCGCAACACTCTTGCGTGATACCGATTGGTCGGCGGCTTGAAACGGTGTGCCCTTGTCGGTGGTGTCGTAGCTGATCTCCTCCCTGTCGTTCAACCAGGCGGGCCTCAGGATGGTGTAGTCAAGGTCCGAGGCCTCGACGACAGCTGCTGACTTGCGGTACGGGTCCAGGATGCTGCCATGCCGCTGGCCGGGGACTTCGTCGTAGATGCCCATGGAACTTATGAAAATCAAGCGACTCAGTCCAGTGGCCTTCATGGTCTCGACTATGTTCCGGGCCATCTGCTCCAACGGTCCGGCGAGGTTGGCATAAACAACGTCCTGACCAACCATGGCAGCCTCGAGCCCTTTTCTATCCAGCACATCTCCCTCGATCACGTCCACCCGGTCCGCAGGAAGCCCCTGCAATCTCCGAGCTCGCCGCAGATACAGAGTCAGGTGGACATTCGGGTGCTCCAGGAACAGGGTAGTGGCCACACGGGCAATCTCACCGTTGGCGCCTAGGATCAAGACTTTAGTCATGAAGTATCTCCTTGACGTTAAATTGTGCGGCATAACCCAAGTATGCTCAGAGCCATGCCGTTCCTCCAGCTTGGTTTCACCGGAGTGGTGATGTCGACAGGGGTCCCCAATGCGGCCTCTGTATCGCACCACGGTTCTCACATCCCGAGTTTTCGCAACCAATCTGAAATTTGGGATTGTGCTCTTTTTGCTTCTTTTCCTCGAACCGCCAAGCCTTCGAGTATCGTGGCGTTTGGACAAAGTCTGGCAATATCCGCGGCGCTTTGTCCCAAGCCGGTTCCTTCGTGGGTAATAAATGGAAAGATCGCTTTTCCTGTTAAATCACACTGGCTCAAAAAAGTCATAATTGGTGGAGCCACCGAGTTCCACCAGTTGGGTGATCCTACAAATAGGATGTCATAGGACTCTATGTTCTCAATATTTGTCATCAATAGGGGTTTATATCCCGTCATTAGTTCCCGCTTCGCTTGGTCCACAACCTTATCGTAATCCTGAGGGTACGGGTCTACCGGAACGATCTCGACTAAATCGCCCCCCAGCCGCTCGTGAATCTGGCTGGCGCATTCCCGCGTGTTGCCGGAGTGAGAAAAGTAAATGGTTAACACTTTCCAGTTACCGGTTTTTGCCTCGACCCTGCTTCTCATAATTGCTTTATTCCTTGCGCTTAGGTTAATCAAACATAACAATCAATAATTCATCCTTCATCATCACCCCCTCGTCAGTCTCAGGGACCGTGATGTCGTGTATAGTTAGCCCGCAAGGCAACTCAGACAGGTTCTATCAGCGCGGCAGAACTTCTAGTTCTTTAGTGGGGCTTCTTGCCCCGACATTTCCAGCAACCCTTTACGCAGCCGTTCCCCGTGCACTACAATTCTCGAAGCAGCATTATTGAGCTCGCCTAGTTCTGTCGGTGTGAAATTTACTGCAAGTGCTCCGAGGTCCTCATCCAAATGCCGGAGGCTCGTTGTTCCCGGTATGGGCACGATCCACGGTTTTTGGGCCAGCAGCCAGGCAAGGGCGATCTGTGCTGGGGTGGCTTCCTTACGCCGCGCCCATTCGCGTAGCAGATCGATCAGGGGCATGTTTGCCTTGAGCGCTTCAGGGGTAAAGCGCGGATTGGTCAGGCGATAGTCCGTGTAACCGGGTTTATCAAATCTGGTTTTTTCATCAATGGCGCCGGTAAGAAAGCCAACGCCAAGGGGGCTCCAGGCAACCAAGCCGATTCCGAGCTCCTCGAATATGGCGAGCTCTTCTTTCTCCGGACCTCGCCACAGTAGCGAGTATTCGTTTTGCACAGCTGTGACCGGCTGGACGGCATGTGCACGGCGCAGTGTCTGGATTCCCGGCTCGGAGAGGCCGAAATGCTTCACCTTTCCTTCCGCTATGAGGCCTTTCACGGTGCCGGCGACATCCTCGATAGGAACTTTGGGATCGACCCGGTGCTGGTAAAGTAGATCGATCGTTTCGACCCGCAGGCGTTTTAGAGAAGCCTCCACGACAGCCCTGATGTGCTCCGGACGGCTATTCAAGCCCCCTGTGCGTCGCCCCGTCAGGTAATCGATGTCCCAGCCGAATTTAGTGCCGATCACCACCTTACCCTTGAAGGGAACGAGCGCTTCTCCTACCAGTGTTTCGTTGACGAACGGGCCGTAAACCTCAGCCGTATCAAAATAGGTTATGCCTCGATCCACGGCTGCATGAATGAGCCGAGTCATTTCGCGTTTGTCCCTGGGCGGATTGTAATTGCCGCTATTCATACTCATGCAGCCCAATCCTAGTGCCGAGACTTCCAGCGATCCGAGTTTGCGGCGGGCAAGTGCCTTGGGTTTCGATGGAGCACTGAAGGCGATATGCGGGAGCATTGCGGTAGCTGCCACCGCCAGTCCTGCCATAATGAATTCACGGCGATCAAGGCTAAAGCTGTCGTTCGCATTTTGCTTGTTGATTGAAGTCTTGCTCATACACGTTTTCTCCTTTCACCTGTCCAGCTCTACCTTGGATAGTCAGATTTTATACTTAAAAAAATCCGGAGCGATAGACCGATTCTCTGCAATTCTTGCTCAATAGTGCGAGGGTGAAGACAACCTTTACACTTGTTCATGGGGTGGGAGGGAGAAGTTACGGGGAGAACTACCTTTGGAAGCTCAGACCATATCATTGTCTGGTGGACCATACTCAGCGAAGGCGGCCAAATGGCCGTCTTCGCTGTTGATCAGCATAGATAGGTCGAACAATCGAAGATAACGCGCCAGCTTTAGTTCAACATGGCACTGATTAGAAGTTTGGGAACATGGGTTGTGTATTACCGTATGAAGCTCCCACGTGCGATTGCCTTATAGTGCAGTACGCAGGACTTCGACAATGTCCTTTTCGTTCATCGGAGGACGGCCCAAGAGGTTCCCTTCTTCGTCATGCACCACGAGCGCAGCATCCTTGGCGTACTGCTCGAAAAGCTCGTCGCCGATACCCACCTCAGCCAGGGTCGTGGGACAGCCGATTTCCTTCAGGAATAATACGTAAGCGTTAATGCCCTCCATGGCTAAGGTCAGGTCGTCCTTACCGTCGGGCGTCAGGCCAAACACCCTTTGGGCAAACTGGGCGAAACGCTCGGGACGGGATTTGGCGGCAAAACGCATCCAGGCCGGGTTGACGATAGCCAGGCCGGCGCCGTGCGTGATGTCGTGGTGGGCAGAAAGGGCGTGCTCGATCATGTGCACCGGGGGAACCATGTGGACACCCGCCTGAACCCAACCGTTCAGCGCGACGATGGAGGCCCACTGCACCTGGGCGCGGGCTTCCAGGTCGGTGCCGTCGGCCACGGCTTTTTTACCCCATTCAATGGCGTTGATGATGACGCCTTCGGCAAACCGGTCCTGGATGGGGGTTCCGTCAACGCCGTTGAAGTATCCTTCGGTCACATGGGTGATGATGTCGCAGACACCGTAGGCGGTCTGATCCTTCGGCACGGTCAACGTCAACTCCGGATCAACCAGGGCGACCTTAGGGAAGAGGCATTCGGTCGACACAAACGATTTCACCTTCGTTTCATCGTTACTGATGACTGCTCCGCAGTTCATTTCCGAGCCGGTGGCCGCAAGGGTCGGAACCGTGATGACCGGCAGAGCCTGTGTCGGAATTGCCCAGTTTTCCTGTCCGTGGGCGATCAGATTCCAGGGGTCGCCGTCATAAAGGGCTGCCGCCGCGATGACCTTGGATGCGTCCATGGCACTGCCTCCGCCTAGGGCGATGACCACGTCGCAGTTCTCCTTGCGCGCGATGTCCGCACCCCGTTTCACCGAAGTAATCCTAGGGTTCGGTTCGATACCGGAACACTCGACTGCCGACACACCCGCAGCCTTCAGGCTTTCCATGGCACGGTCAAACACGCCGCTGCGCTTGACGCTGTTGCCACCGGTCACGATCAGAGCTTTTTTGCCGTACTTGCTTGCTATCTCCCCAAGTTTTGCAAGGCTACCGGCCCCGAAGACAAGGCGGGTTGGATTATAGGCTTCGAAATTCATGTTTTCTCCTTGTTTGACTTCTTAAAATTCTCCAGAAGTTGTATAGGCTGCTGTTTAACTCACGTAGCGGTAAATTCCCGACGCGTTTGAGTGGTTTTCAGACAAAGGCTGTCACTCTTTAGGTTTCAGCGGTCCATAAAAAAAGGATGCCGTGGCACCGCCGTCGACCAGAAAATCGGCACCGGTGATGAAGGCACCCTGATGGCTCATGAGCAGTTCGGCGACATTGGCAATCTCATCGGCCGTTCCGGGGCGACCAGCCGGGCAATTAGCGAACATATTTTTGTAAAAATCGCCCCGAGGACCGTTGAACTCATCAATGGCGAGCGGGGTGACCACGATGCCTGGAGAGATCGAGTTGATGCGTGCGCCTCTCTCTCCCCATTTGACGGCCTCTGCCATCACACGTTTCACGTTGCAGCGTTTCGACATTTGATAGGCGTGCAGGGTGCTTTGAATGTTTTCGGGTTGCAGGACATCGAGAGCGAGCAACTCCTCGGTGGGTGTCGTTGCAAGCTGTTCATCGATCTGGGCGCTGAGGGCAGGCATGCGGTGCCCCGATTGGCTTGAGATCGTAACCCCGACACCGCCTCGCTTGATGACCTTGCCTACCTCCTCCAGTAGGATGGCGGTTCCATAAAGGTCCACCTTCAGGATTGCCTCAACGGGAGCCTGGCTGGGGGAGAGCCCCGCCGAGTTGATAAGCATGGAGATCTCGCCGTGTTTTTGTGCCTCGGCAATCATGTTCAGGATGGAGGCCCGTGACGACAGGTCCATCTCAAAGGGAACCACTTCGAACCCTGCATTTGTCATAATTTGGGCCACAGCTTCAGCATTCTCCATCTTGTAATCGCCGACTACGATCTTCATTCCGAAGCCCATTCTGCGGGCGATGGCCATGCCTATCTGCCCGGCACCTACCAAAATCATGACGTCTTTCATTTGTAATCCTCCTTGTGTCCTTTTCTATACGGGTTAATCTGGACATGTTTTTCCCGCCATCGGCTCAGGTGGCTGTCTCCGTTCTCGCGACTTTCAGGGCCAGAACACCAATGCCCCCAGATATGGTCAGGAAGACGACGCCAAGGGACAGAATGAACCTGAACGACGTAAAATCTGCCAGTAATCCCCAGCCCCCAGCCGTGATGGCTCCTCCCACGGCGAACGCAATGGAAATATTGGAATAAATCTTGGCATAATCTTTATCCCCGAAGACGGCGCGAACCAGCATGGGAGTCTCTACCGTCACACCGGCATAGGCCCAGCCGAATAGGAATCCACCGGCTGTGACCGCCCAGATACCGACGTGCCCGATTAGCAGCAAAGCAAGTCCGGCGATACCACCAGCAACCGTTGCGGCGACTCCCAGAAGGCTGTTTTTGTCATTAATCATTCCAAGGACCACCTTGCCGATGGTGACGCCAGCCATTACCGCCGAGGCTGCGAATGATGCCTGTTCCAATGTATAGTTAAGACTCGTAACATATTTCGGAATGAACAGGTTCAGGGTAGATATCGATATCATCAGAAACGCGAAAACGATCAGTCCGTAAAAGACCGGCATTCTTATTGCGTTGGAATATTCGACTCCGCTGCCAGAGACGGCAACGTGTTGCATGTTCGCCCCGTGCGGCTGCAATCCAATATCCTCGGGATAATTGCGCAACAGCAGCCCAATAAGCGGAGTAACCAAGAGAAGGATGACCCCACCGAACAGCATATAGGTAGACCGCCACCCATAATGCGTGATGAGATACCCCCCCATAGGATTGAACAGAATACCGCCAATACCGGAAGCTGCGCTGCAAATGCCGATGAAAAAGCCGACCCTACTCTTGAACCAGCGGTTAATCATTGTCGGAAAGCTTAGGTACAGCAGAAAGGAAAGGGTGATACCGATAACGCTCCCGGCAATGTAAAACTGCCACACCGCATTGCAGAGTCCCATGGCTCCGACGGTGAACCCGAGAACTGCTGAACTGAGCGTCAACAGCATCCTTGCGCTGTACTTGTCCATCAGCCTTCCCGCGATGGACAGCATCAGGGAAGAGCTCAGAAAGTTGAAGGACATATAAAGCCCCAACTTGCCAACGGAGACGCCCAGATCACGGCTCACTGGCTGGTAGAAGATGCCGGCGGAACTCATGACCAGCCCGACATTCACCCCCATGATCAAAGCCATGCAGAGGACGATCACGTAGCCATAGTGGCTTTTGTCAGATTCTCGATTGTCCACAGGTGAATTGATCATTGTGCGTCTCTCTTTCCCTCGATACCAGCCTTAACTCTTTCGCCCTCAGTATTATGTGGGATACCGCACAACTCCATGTGGGCCAAGCCGCCGTGCTGAACTGTTTATGAAATAGATGCCATGCTGCTTGATGCTGCCGCATGTGCGAGCAGTACTTACGAGCCGCCATGAATCATGAAGGTTCACCATCCTCTTGCCATTGTGCAGATCAAATGCTCCCGGCAGCAGGCTGCCCCTCGCCACGTATCTCTTCGGGTCCTGTAATACTGTCCACAGATCCCCACCATTGTTGACTATGCTGGGTGCTGAGCATGCTGACCGGTTCCCCCATCTTTGGAGTCAAGACCGGAATATGGTGAGCCTCGCCCAATGCGACGGCCCGGTCGAACGGGTCGTGCCAGGAGTGCATCGACAGATCGAAGGTCCCGTTGTGGATTGGCAGCAGCCTTTGCCCCTTGAGATCAATGTGCGCCTGGATGGTCTCTTCCGGCTGCATGTGCACCGCCGGCCAGTTGGCATCGTAGGCCCCTGCCTCGAGCATGGTCAGATCGAAGGGGCCGTAGGCTGCGCCGATCTTTTGGAAGCCATCAAAGTAGCCGGAGTCTCCACTGAAGAAGAGCCGCCGGTCGGAGGCCAGGATGACCCATGACGCCCACTGGGTGCGATTCCTGTCGAAGAATCCGCGGCCCGAAAAGTGTTGCGCGGGTGTCGCAACCAAACGGACGCCACCGACATCCGTACCTTGCCACCAGTCGAGTTGCCTCACCTTAGCCGCGGGCAACCCCCAGCTAGTCAGAATATCCCCCACGCCGAGGGGCGTCAGGAAGCACTCGACCTTGCCTGCCAGCTGCATGATGGAATCGTGGTCCAGGTGGTCGTAATGGTCGTGTGAAATGATCACCGCCTTGATCGGGGGAAGCTCGGCAATGCTGATCGGGGGCGCGTGAAACCGTTCCGGGCCAAAAAATCGGAGAGGCGATGCCCGGTCTGAAAAAATAGGGTCGGTGAGCCAGAAGGCATCGTCGAGTTTCAGCAGGACGGTCGAGTGTCCCAGGCGATAGACCGTGCCGTTCGGCGCGTTCTGCAACTCCTCCCCAGTCACTCTCTGGACCGGGATTTTCCCGGTCGGGCGGGTGTACGCCGGTTTATTGAAAAAGAAGTCCCAGAGGATGCGCGCATGTTCAAGCTTGCCACCTTTGGTCACCTTGACGGGATGATTCTGTTCGCACTCCAGGGACAGCGCCGACCGGGTATGGGCGGCAGCGCTGCTGTTATTCGTGAGTATCGTGGTCGCCATAAGAATAAGAGTTCCAAACGCCAGGGTAATGAACAGGGTTTGCCTCATCAGTTCAGCTCCGTGACCTCAAGCGGCACCGGTAGGCACCTTCCATCATCACGCCCGGTGACCGGGTAGAGCAGCCGCATGGAAAGCAAGCTTCCTATCCCGCATAACGCAATCACCAGGCCCATCGGCCAGGGCGTCCCGTTGGCGAAGATGCCAACTATTCCGGAGCCGATTATGCCGCTACCGTACTGAACCGCACCGACGAGCGCGGACACGGCACCGGCGCGTCCCGGAAAGTTGTTTAAGGCACCGGTGATCGAGTTGGCGACGATGAAGCCGGTCGCAGAAACAAACACGAACAACGAAACGACCAACCCCCAAAGTCCGCCCCATCCGAAGTGGGCGAACAGCGCCACCATGACGGCCGAGAACGCCGCGATGATCGTGCCGGCCAGAAGCATCCGGTCATAGCCGAACCGCGGAACCAAGTAGGAGTTCAGAATATTGGAACCCATGATGCCGACGATACCGAGACCGAACAGCAGGCCGTAAAGCTGTTCTGGCACATGGTAATAGGTGATATAGGTGAATGGCGTGCCCGCCACGTAAGCGAACATGCCGGCATAGAAGAAGCCGCCCGTCCCTAAATAGCCCAGAATTCGACGGTCACGTAAAAGTTCGCCGTAACGGGCCATTGCTCCGCCCAGCGGTTCGTGGTTGCGCCGCTCAGCAGGCAAGGTTTCAGAAATTGTGAACAGTGCAACGAAGGTCACGATACCGATGCCGACCAGCGTCCAGAAAATGGCCCGCCATCCGGCATGGGCTACGATTTGCCCGCCCACCAGCGGCCCGACGAGCGGAGCGACCGCCATCACCGTTATGAGTATGGACAACATCTGAGCGGCACGGACCCCTTCGTAAAGATCCCTCACCATGGCGCGTGACAAGGCAACACTGGCGCAGGCACCAAGAGCTTGCACAACACGCCAACCAATCATAACCAGTGCGCTTTCCGAAAGAGCACAACCAGCCGAGCCGATCACGAAAAGCACCAGTCCGATTGCCACTGAGGGGCGGCGGCCATACCGGTCACTGATCGGCCCCCACAGCAGTTGCCCAAAACTGAAGCCGATAAGGTAGCCGGAGATCGTCAACTCGACCAAGCCCTCGCTCGCGTGCAGAGAACGACTCATCACCGGCATGGCGGGGAGATAAAGATCGGTGGAAATCGAGGCGAACCCCATCAGCAGGCTGAGAACGGCAAGAACATGCCACCCCGGAGCCGCCGGCATTAAAGCTCCGTCATCCGAGCCCCTCAGGCTGCTTGTTGTTATTCTCTTGTTCATTATTTACTGTCCTGCTATTTCAATGCGTTGTAATCATCATCGGCTACCGGTTCCAGCCAGGTTGCCGGACCTTTTTCTGGGTGAACCTCTATGGCGAGGTGCACAAACCAGCTGTCCTTAGCGGCGCCATGCCAATGCTTGACGTCGGCGCCAATGGTGACGACATCTCCGGCGTGAAGTTCTTGTGCCGGCTTACCCCATTCCTGATAGTAGCCTCTGCCGCCGGTCACCAGGAGGATCTGGCCACCTGCATGCGTGTGCCAGCTGTTGCGGCATCCCGGCTCGAAGGTCACATTCCCGATGGGAAGGGCCGAGCCAAACGGGGTCAGCATGTTGAGCCACACGGTTCCGTTGAAATTCGGGTTAACCAACTTTTCTCCAACGGGAAAAATCACGCTGGTGCTAAGATCGTTTTTTTTCATGGTGTTCCCTTTATATCTTCAGTTTCTGGCGGTTTTATTCCGTGATAAAGCAGGTTTGCCTGCACGCTTGCGTTCTCTGGACTCAGCGCCCAACCCGTTTTTGAAGGCTTTCCGGATAACGCGCACCTTTAACCGTGATCTTTGATGCTGCGCTTTCAAGTTCGCGCAGGTCTTCCGGCGCAAGGTGAACCGAAACGGAGCCGTTGTTCTCGCGCAAGCGATGCAGCTTAGTAGTGCCGGGAATCGGAACGATCCATGGCTTTTGGGCCAGTAGCCAAGCCAGCGCAACTTGTGCGGGGGTAATTTTTTTCTGCTCCGCAAAGCGTCCGATCAGATCGACCAAGACCTGGTTCGCCTTGCGATTTTCCTCGCTGAACCGCGGTACCTGATTGCGGAAATCGGTGCTGTCGAACTTCGTTTCCTCGTTGATCTTTCCCGTGAGAAAGCCCTTGCCCAATGGACTGAAGGGCACGAACCCGATTCCGAGTTCTTCCAAGGTCGGCAGCACTTCAGCTTCCGGCTCTCTCCACCAGAGTGAATATTCGCTCTGGAGCGCAGCCACCGGTTGGACGGCGTGCGCGCGACGGATGGTTTGCGCCCCGGCTTCGGACAGCCCGAAGTGCTTGACCTTGCCCTGTTGGATCAACTCCTTCACCGTCCCGGCCACGTCTTCGATGGGGACGTTCGGATCGACGCGATGCTGATAGAGCAAGTCGATCCTGTCTGTCTTCAGCCGCTTAAGAGATGCCTCGACGACCTGTTTGATGTGCGCCGGCTGACTGTTCAACTCGCCCGGCTTGCCGCTGTCACAATCGAATCCGAACTTGGTGGCGATGACCACCTGGTCGCGAAACGGTGCGAGGGCTTCTCCCACGAGTTCCTCGTTGGTGAACGGGCCATAGATCTCGGCGGTGTCGAAAAACGTGATCCCCTGTTCAACGGCCGCCCGAATAAGCGCGATCATCTCCTGCTTATCTCCTGCCGGGCCGTAGCCGAAACTCATGCTCATGCACCCCAGCCCAAGGGCCGAGACTTCCAGTCCGCTATTTCCTAATTTCCGCTTTTCCATCACGTCCTCCTTAGAACGCTTTTTATTATTCCGATAATGATAACAGCTCTTTAGACAACCTTTCACCTTGGATGGAGATGTTGGCCAGTCGTTCTTCGATTTCCCGCAAATCGTCAGAAGTTAGCGACACATCAACAGAACTAATATTATCTTCGATGTATTCCAGCTTATCCATTCCTGGAATGGGAACGATGAACGGCTTTTGCGCGAGCAACCAGCTAAGAGCTATCTGCACTGTTGAAACACCTTTCCTGCGGGCAACATCAGCCAGCATTTCAACGAGGGGCATATTTGCTTTCATTGCCTCCCGGCTGAAGCGGGGAAAAGAGGCCCGAAGGTCAGTTGCGCAGTCAAAGGTTGTATCCGGGGTGATGGTCCCTGTCAGAAAGCCGGTGCCAAGCGGCCCCCAGGGGACAAAGCCTATTCCCAGCTCCTCACAAACGGGGAGCACAGTCTCTTCCGGCTCTCTCGTCCAGATGGAGTACTGATTTTGCACCGCGGCAACTGGGAGAACCGCATTGGCGCGGCGGATGGTGTCTGCTCCCGCTTCGGAAAGCCCGAAGTATTTTACTTTCCCTGCCTGGATCAACTCTTTTACCGTTCCGGCAACATCCTCTATCGGCACGTTGGGATCGACCCGGTGTTGGTAAAGCAGGTCGATATAATCGGTCCGCAACCGTTTCAGCGACGACTCCACTACTTTTTTGATATGATCGGGACGGCTGTTGAGCCCGCCTTCTTCCGAGATCATCCCGAACTTTGTGGCAATAATGACTTCTTTGCGAAACGGCTCAAGTGCCTTGCCGACCAGCTCTTCGTTGGTAAATGGGCCATACGCCTCAGCCGTGTCGAAAAAAGTAATGCCTTTAGCGTAACCGGCGCGGATAACCTCAATACCGTCGGCGACATCAGCTGCCTTTCCTGTACCGAAGCTTAAATTCATGCAGCCCATGCCAATCGTGGATACTTCTAGGCCGCCCTTTCCTAGTTTGCGTTTTTGCATTGCTTTCTCCCTTCAACTCTTTTGAATTACCCTACGATATGGTCTCAGGATACGCCACGATGGCCGATGACAGGTAGATCGATTCTGCTTTATTCTTGCCTAATCATGCGGAAGCCTGCAAAATCATGGGTTCGACGCGACGGCACCACGACTCTGGCATATCTATGCATATTTATAGGGTTAAACACCCATGCGACCACTTCGAAAGAGGTATAGCACCGAAATCCTCGCGTGAGTTTATTGCCGGATTAGATGTTGATTAGGAGTGCTCATGTGAGTTATTCCTGCACCGTGGTTTCCTTGATCAAAGCGCGATTGACTTTCTCGTGGTCTTCGTCCGCCTGACCATCTTGTCCTCGGCCAAGCCAGACACTCAAGCCTAACCAAACAGTCGAGATCGGCACGGCTACGATAGCAATAGCCGTCATGCTCAACCCTAATTCAGCAAGCCCGGCATACGCTACGCTCGCCACCTGATCCCCGCCGCGGTAGACCACGGTGTCGATAAAGCTCTTTGCCTTATACCGGTCTTCGCGAGACAGGCGGGTGAAGAGAACCTCGCGCGCCGGCCGGGCCAACGCAAAGTTGCTCACCCGACGCACCACCTGCACACATACGAACACCCCGACGGCGGGCGAGACGGCCAACGCAGCGAACCCCGCTACACTGAACAAAGGCAGGGCGCACAGGGTAGCGAGCACGCCGAGGCGGCCCATAAGTCGCCCCGTCAGGAAGACCTGAAAAACCAGGGTGAGCACGTTTACCCAGAAGTCGATACCAGCGAAAAAGACCGTGCGTGCTGCCTGATTCGGGAAAGCCGCCTCCGCGATGGTCGCCTGCTGGAAATAGAGGAAGGTAGAGGTGATGGTGTACAGCAGGATGAAGCAGGCAATCCCCAGCAGATACGGGGAGCGGACGGTGTGGACCATCCCCGCGAAGATGTTGCCCCCGACCGGCTGGTGTGGATCAGCCTCCCGCAGCGGTCGCTCGAACGTATCGCTGACACTTGACAGGCGCCGTGCAGCGAAGACCGCTACCTCCAAAAGGATGATGGAGGTGATAAGCAGCCAGCTCTGTCCCAGTTTCGCGACGAGGCACGAGGTCAGGCCCGATCCCGCGATGCCGCCGAGCGTGGCGCCGGCGGCCAGAAAGCCGAAGAGCCGCTTACCCTGCTCCGCATCGAACACATCCACGACGACCGACCAGAAGACTGAGACGACAAAGAGATTGAAGACCGATGCCCAAATGAAAAACGCGCGCCCAACCCAGACCTGGTGCTCTGGCGCGGCCAACGCCAAAAGGCCCATGAAGACAAGCAGATTCAGCATGAAGAAACGGTAGGTGATTGCGATGAAGCGCTCACGCGGCCAGCGCCGTACTGCACAGGCGAACAGGGGATTTACTGTGAGCATAGCCAGCAGCGTGCCGGTGAAGAGCCAGGGGAGATTACGGACACCACCCGCCACTCCCAACTGATCCCGAATAGGACGCAGGACGTAATAGGCAAGAAAAAGCGCAAAGACGTAGAGCCACGACCATGCCAGCGCGCTCGTTTCAGCAGAACGAGCATCGATAATCCAGCGGATTTTTTGCGCGAATCGGCTCCCCTTCTCTGCCCTGGTTATCGGACGGACTGCCGTCGTCATAGTCAACTCCTGTCGGGCAGGCCGAGCAGGCGACGGAGTTTAGGTGCGGTAGTGTTTGCCCGGAAGCCTGGGCCACCTCGCTGGAAGCTGCGAGCTTCGGTCCCGTTGCCTACCACGACCGGCTCGCAGCCGGTATCGCGCACTAGCTGAGCCGCAACCTGGACTGCCTTTTCATCGTTGCCTGCTATCGGAACGCCAAGTTTGCCACCCGGACCTGACGCTGATGCTTCAACCGCCGAGGCGTCAACGGCGCTGAAGGCGCGCACCAGGCGAGTACCCGATAAATATTTGGCAGATGTTTCGGCTACACCATTGGCCTCCGCCTCACGCGCCAAAGCGCTCCCACTTCCCGGGGCAGGGTTGCAGGCGTCAAGGACGACCTTGCCGCGCATCGCCTCCTTGAGTTCCAGGCCTAGCTGAGGCAACGCGTCGTAAGGCACGGCGAAAATCAGGACTGTTCCGAACTGAGCGGCCTGAAGCGGGGTACCAACAGTTGCGCGCGGCCCGAGTTCACGGGCCATGGGTATAAGTTCCGCTGGATGTCGAGAAGAAAAGAGCACCTCGTGTCCGGCCTGTACCAAGATCCGGCCAACCGTCCCCCCCAACCAGCCTGCACCGATGACTCCGATACGCATCGGTGTCACAACAGCTCCTTGCACCTGTTTTTTACCGACTGCCGCACCTGCCGGTTGGGTCAGCTTGCCGGCAACCGCAAACGACATCAGCGTTGCAGCAGCCGCCCCTAATCCCGTGATAAGAAATTTGCGGCGCCCAGGCACGACGGGACTGTGATCTGCATTGGACCTGCTCGGGTCATCAGACATAGCGTCCTCCTATTTTTGAATGGCAACAAATCCCGTAGGCGGCTAAGTTACCGAGCCTCTCCGCCAGGACCTGATGATTGATGCAGACTACCCCAGAGTCAATTATGGCGGATAGACCAATCCTCCCATTTTATTGCCTGATAGTGCGATTTACCGGATAATAGTTGCCATACGAGGAGGGGGTGGCTAGTATGCGCAAAGGAGGTGCATATGCAAATTGAACGAGTTGGACAGGTAGTTGAGGATAAAAGGTTGGAATCTGCTATTGAGACGTTGAACGCGAGCATTGCCCGATGGACCGAAAAAGGAGAGCAACACACGACCGCCATCCCGGGCTTGTCACTGTTTCGGCGAGAGGAACCGACCGGACCGATTAGTGGGCTGTACGATCCGAGCATCTGCATGGTCACCCAGGGAGCCAAGCACGTGCAACTGGGCGAGGACAGCTATGTGTACGACCCGCTGCATTACTTGATCACTGCCGTCCATCTTCCGACAGTGGTGCAAGTGATCGAAGCGAGTCGTGACAGACCCTACCTTGGACTCCGGTTGAAGTTTGATCACCGCGAGGTTTCTCAACTGATGGCGGACAGCAATCTTCCGGCACCACGTTCACAGCAATCAACCCGCGGTATGGCAATAGGTGAGGTCACACTGCCGCTACTTGCCGCTTTTCAGCGCTTGCTCGATTTGCTCGACGAAAAGGAGGATATTCCTATCCTGGCGCCGAACATACAACGGGAGATTATTTACCGTTTACTTGTGGGAGATCAAGGCACGCGCCTGCGCCAGATCGCCTCGACCGGAAGTCAGAGTCAGCAGATAGCGCGCGCTATCGATTGGCTAAAGGAAAACTTTACACGGCCCTTGCGTATCGAGGATCTCGCCGCACAGGCACGTATGAGCGCCTCCACCTTTCATCACCACTTCCGGTCCATGACCGCCCTGAGTCCGTTGCAGTTCCAGAAACAGTTGCGCCTGCACGAAGCCAGGCGCCTGATGCTCGGAGAGAATCAGGATGCTGCGACGGCTGCATTCAATGTGGGTTATGAGAGTCCTTCGCAGTTCAGCCGCGAATATAATCGCTTCTTTGGTGCACCGCCATTACGCGATATATCGAGGATACGCAGGACAACTGTGCAGGCTGCTTAGCATATTGAGCAATGGAACGAATTTGTGAGAATCGGTATCCCGTCTTGGGTTGATTTCGACTGAGAGGATCAACTGTTGCAACCGAATATAACTCCCCACCCCCGAAGCTGAACAAGAAGCGGTTGAACGCGGGAAAGCAGGAGCTCTTCACCTACAAAACCTTGACACTGAAGCTCCCCGGGACTCATGGAAGTCACCAGAGGAATGGCGACTCAAGCAGACTCGCCAAAATTCACCTTGCCGAGGTCATTTCAAAGTCTTTTCTGATGCCGCTCCATTATTCGGTAGGCACACAGGTCTACTCTGGTGGGATGTTCATGCCCGGGGGGACAAAGGGAAGGTACTTCTGGTGAAGGATTACGCGGTGCCCCCGTGTCCCATCGATCTGCTATAAGGGCTCTGGGGAGCCTTCCCAAAATCTTCTCCGTTTTTCGTACTCCTCAGGATGGTTCTTTTCCACATGTTCTGACATTCGAAGGTGTGCGCTATCCGGACCTATTACCTTTCCCGCCTTGTTCCGGAATATCTTAGGTATGGTAAAGGGACAGAACTTGCACGAAAGGGCGTTTTCATCTTTAGGGCTCTGTCTTAGGTGATCTTCGCCCTGGGGCGGCCTAGGTATAGGCAGATTTTGTTCTTTGGTCTCGGAAAAGATACCCGGGATGTCTTCACGCAAGAATCGGATCGCCAGAATGTGCCTGATGGGATCCGTCACTTTTTCCCGTCTCCTAAACAACCTCACCAGCCAGTTTTTGTCTGTTGCCATCGGAAGGGAACTTGACATCGCGACTAAAATCCTTTCGCCATAATAGGAGTCAAAGGCCTTGCTGATGGGACGGTGGGCTACCAATCCGGATTGAGTCGCGAACTTCCTTTCCACAAGAAGCTGCTCATACCTTCTGTGTAAGATTTCCATTGCATTATCGGGGGCAGGATTGTGCATAAGCCAGTGAACCGACTTCGCAATAAACTCCAAATGCCTCATGTCCTTGCGAGTAAAGTTGGGTGGGGCAGTTTGGCGTGGGTACTCTTTATCAAGCCTATACAAAATGCGTTCTTGCTGAGTGGGAGCCAAGGGGAATCCCGTGTCAACGAGTAGGGAATTATGCTTATAACAGGTAAGGACACCGAAGTGCTGATGGTCCCTATGCCAGTAAGCCTCGCCGTGAGTTTTAGTGTCGGAGGCAAAGCACTGGGGGCAGTACTTAAATGAGCGGCCGGCACTAAGGGAATATCTCAGAAGGCCCGTAAGTGGCCTGCCATCGCCGACGGAGGACCTTTTCATATACCGGATTGCCGAATCTGCTCGATCTTTCTCTATGAAAGGCTTGTACAGGGGAAAGAGAGTGTGTTCGAATATCAGTTTGTCAGGGGTCAGCAGGGTATTCGGGTGCAGTTGTGAGTGCAGAAATACCGTGTTGCTGGGTAGCAGCGCGATAACGCTCGCAGTTGGAGAGCCCAGTAATTCCTGGGCCGTATCTCTATAGCTTGGATTTTTGCTCCGGAAGTGGTACCTGGCAATCGTGCTATAGAGCAACTCGTTTGGATATGGATGTGGGAAAAACGGTAACATTGTTGCTCCGCGACTTCGGAAAGCTATGTCTCTACCTGGGAAGCCTCTAGCAGGCCGTTGAAATTCACCTGAGAGGTGGTACTGCCGAGAAGCTCGGCTCTCGAAAATGGGCTCTAACAGGCGTTCTATTGCTGACGAGTGGTAACAGGACCCCTTTTTTGCGACTCTGGGGGCTAGAAATTTGTTTTTCAACGACCTGCTAGGCCTCTATCAAACGGGTTATTTCATGTGCGACTGCCTGATCGTAATTCGAGCCGAGTCCTGCCTTCCTGGCGACCCTCCAGGTCTCCAGTGAGTCCCCCCTTTGTTTAATCGCCTGCACCGCATATTGCACTCGCCTGATCCCGTAGTCGATATCGGTCTCGATGGTGCTGCCAAGAGCAGCTCTCGTCCTTGGCAGATTCTCCAGCTTCTTCTGGACAATTGCCAGAATCCCAAGCTTTTTTCCGACAGCCGAGAGGGTGATGCGAACCGGCCTTCCTTCCTGCTCCTTAAGCCGATTAACAGCTGACGTAATCCCTGACGAGATACACTCGTCCCTATTTTCCCAATCTACTCTTCCTCTTCGAAATTTTTGTGGGGGTATACAGGGGAGACCTAAAAGCCATTCTCTATCGTGGCGATACAGCCAGGTATAATCAGCAGGAGCAAGTGCCCGGATAAATTTTTTTCCTGCTTCGGGGTGATGGCGACAGAGATCGAGCCATCGCTGTCGGCGTGCCTTTACGAGATCGTCGGGGAGGTTGGTGAGTTCTTTCGCCGTGACGCGCTTCATATAGAGGTGCTTTTTGACAGTAGCTGGATCGACACCAAGCCGCCGTGCGATCCCTCTCAAGCTAGTCTCCCCTTCAGTAACAAGTCGTTGCAGCTCGGCCTCCCAAACCGGTCCGAAGGCGATAATTCGTCCCAGAGAAAACCTATCCTCCTTCTTCAAATCGGGCCCTGTCCGTGCGTAAGCGAATCCGCATGTGCACTTGAAGGTTCCGATTGGAAGGGCATTCTCGGTATGTTTTGTTATTTTACACTCGCAAACAACGGGTTGGAGATAGTGACCCGCGGCAGGGTTGAGGCAAGGCCATGGTCCGTGGCCAAAAGGTCGCTTTTCTTTTATGATCGTGGCACCGGCAAAGAATGCCTCAGGATGCAAGCCCAGGAAGTTTAGGAGAAGCAGATGCCGCACTGGATGCGCTGCCCTCCGAGGCTTTCGGACTAGGGAACTAAGCCAGGTCTGTTCACTGCCAAGGTCCAAATCGGAAAATGCCTCCCTGAGAAAGTCGGCTCCATAGAAAGCAACGAATGCCTCTCGTAGCTCCTGCTGGGCCACCCGTCCCCAATATGACGCTAAGCCTCTCTCCCTTAGAAAATACAGGTACCGATCATGGAGGCTATCCAGTCCGAGTATCGGCAGATGCGGATTGCTGAGCAGCCAGGCAACATCCTGTGCCAGCCGGAACTGGTGCGGCGTTCCTCCCGCGCGTCCCGCACCCTCCCTAATCGAGGAAACTGATGGCGATGGAGGGCTCTGGAAGAAATGCTGGTTCAGCTCTACCAACGCATAAGGCCTCTGCTCACAAAGGGGAACTCCATGCAGGTGGCAGGTGGAAACTGCCATCACCTGATGACTTCGGTGCCAGTAAGGCACTCCCCACTTCTCACTGTCCTCAAGGAGACATTGAGGGCACCACCGCAGCAGCCGAAGAAGCGGTATGCCACTAGCCATGGCTCCGATAGCTTGATGAATTCCTCGGCCGTTTTCTGCGCCCTTCATCCATTCCAAAATCTTCAAATAGCGCTCTGGAGGCAGAAAAGGTTTGTATAACGGTAACAGGGTGTGCCTTTCTATTAACCGTTCAGGGGTATTCAGCGTCTTCACGTGAAGCTGCCCACTCAAAATTGCGATGCCATTGGGAAGGTCGAGGACAGCCCTAGCGGATGTAGATCCGAATAAGTCCTGAACCGTCGACTTGATGCTCACGTTTCGACTTTTTTGGTGGTACCTCGCGCAGATTCCATAAAGCAATTCGTCAGGAAGCGGCCTGGGAAAGAACGGAATCATTGTTTGCTCCTTTGGAGAAGAACTCGTAGGGAGATTTTATGACGCCTGCATTTTTTAGCGCTTCGTATGGAGTGGTTGCTTTCTCCGCATGTTTTACGATCTCACGGAGGTCTCCACTAAGGGAAACCACGGGGGCTTTCTTCCTACCGGCCGGTTTTTTCATTTCTTGAGCAATCCGGGCTTCCTTCTTTAGGTCATCCGCCTCTTGGGCCAGTCGGAAAGCCTCCACGCTCGCACGTTTCATGTCAGTCTGTGCTGCAAAGCGATCACAAGCCTTTCGTGCGGCAATTCTCGCAATATCGCCATCAAATCCCGCCTGAACCAGCTGTAAGGCTAGCTTCTCATGAGGTAGCGACCCAACCTCGGCATCAGAATTTTCCGCGAGCGTTTCATTGCGGATAGTTGCCATGGCCCCGCTGAGATGAGCTTGTCGGCAGGCATTTTTAAGGACGAGATCCATGTCCCACGGGGACCGTATATCTTCTATTTTACTTAAGGCCTCGAAATCATGAGTGCGCAGGGCGCGAAGAATCGGTCCCATAGCATGCAGGTTTTCTTTGGCAACGACCTCCACCAGCTTTGGCGTGATCTTCTCATCGCCGGTGCCTATCACCTGCCACTGTGCGAACATATACAACTTAACCGCAATATCTGTAATGCCCTGAGATTGTTCGTGGAAAGCGTTGATCAGTTTGTCTGAAAGAGGGGTGGGTATATCCGTGTACTGGTACCGCCACAGCTTTTTCAATAAATGCCGCCAAACTTCATCGTCGGCGAAATTGTCCATTACGACATCGCCTTGCCCAGCTACCCGCCTCGCCGCAGCGGCCTCATCTTTAAACATGCTCATCGCTTTGTAGGTTCCAGACATCAGGACAGGAACGCCAATCACGTTTGTCAATTGGACAAAGAAGCTCAAGAGTTTTTCCCCAGCCCCCTTCAGCCGCTGGACCTCGTCCAAGACCAACACTCCCAAACCACACTCTCCAGCTACCTCAGCCATTTTGGGGAGTAATAAGTCAGCAGTGACCCGCTTGCTCAGGAGCTTATCAGTATACCTTGTTCCCAAGACCCTATCGATTCCCTGAAAAAAGTTTATACAAAGCCCGCGCGGAGAGCCGTCGAATGGACAATCGAGCTTTAACCAGACTATTTGTTGTTGATCAAATGGATTCCCGTTGTACTGCGTGTGGATTATGACTTGGGGGTATAAGGACAAAATGCTCTCTATTACGGTGGTTTTCCCTACACCGCTAGTCCCGTAAATGGCAAACCCCGCAGCGTTTGATCTCACAAGAGCGTCTTCGCCAATACCGGGAAAGGCAGACTGCATTTGCTTCACCCACTCGGCAGACAGTGGGTTCCGCGCAAAGTACCCATTGAGAAGCATTCTCGAAAACTTTTTTTCAATTTCTATATAGTCCGGTAGCGGAACAATACAATTACTCAGCTTCTGGACTGCATAGATGCGTTCCAACGGTGGAAGACGGCGTTCGCTATCGTCGTACCCTGGAAACCTTTGCATTTTTTTGATGACTTCTTCAGTTTCGAGGGGAGGAGGCAGTGCCTCTATATAGCAATTGTGCCGGTACATCGGGTCCGAACTCGGAGTGTATTGTGCCTCAACTTTCCGACCGAAGCCGAAGCCGTGCGCCCTGCCGTTGTCATTCATCGTCACCTCTCCTTAGTCCCGTTCAAGGAACTCAAGGTTCCTCTTCCTTTTCTCCGCAGCAGTCATCGGCAAGTTGTCATTGGCGGCTTCCGTCATTTGCTCCGAATCGAGAACATGGACAGTCGCGGGCCCCTTCTTCTCCCGCAGAGGTCTGAGATCATAGGCTTCTGCCTTTCTGTTCCGTTGTTTTTCGTCCGCCCTATTCTTTTTGACTTTGTCGAGGCGCTCCTTCTTGCTTAGTCCTGCGGGAACATCCTTTCTCGTCATTTCCTGCGCGTCCTTGACGATTTGCTCACGCTTAGCCCGGAGTTCAGCCCCGGCCTGGCGTTCGTTTGAAAGATTTTCGGTAGCCTTTAACTTTTCGAGGGCGAAAAATTGTTGGACCTCTTCCACCCGACACCCCGTGAATCTAGAATCACGCTTAATTATGTTGCATGGTTCAAATACTGTGGTTCCACCACAGCGCCAGTAAATGACATCCGTCTGGCGCGGGTCATAGGATACCGGTATTGTCCAGGTTTTATTGGACCTTGCATTTACGTACCATTGCTCCCTTAGTGCTCTTTCCGTATCATAAAAAACCCCCTCGAACCTGATGCCCCGCTCAGTAACCGTGGCTTCTCCTTGTGGCATTAAGCCGACTTTGATGACTTCAGGAGACCGCTCTTTGAGTTTACCGACTCTGTTCTGAATTCCCCACTCCCACAACTCAAGGGGAATCGGTCGGACATCATCTCGAATCAAGTCCAGTTCCTTTTCATATGTGTCCATCCAATGGAATCGGTTGTACTCCAAAATGGTGTAGATCATAACCTGAGTGAACTGATAAAGGTCTAATTGGGCATCCAGTCGGTAATCCTTGGTGCCACGTTCTTTCGCTTTAAGAACTACCCCTGGTAGCCAAACGACGCTTTTCTCTTTAGTTCGGTGGAACTGCTGCTCTACTATTCCCTTAAGGTCACCACGATATGGCGGGCAGTTCTCAACTGTAATGTCCAGGTTATCCGGTAGGTTGTCCGCATTACGCCCTATAAGCTCCCCTCGATCTGCCAAAATCTTCGCCGGCAGATAATGGCAAGGCCATTCTTCCTCGGCAATTGGGATTCCATATTCTGCACAATAGGCGACCTTGTCACATGTAGCGTTGGCAATGGCCATCATGGCACCTGCCCAACTAGGGCCTTCCAACCCAACGTATAGCCCCACGCACATGCGGCTAAAAACGTCCATAACAAAATACACGACCGGACGACCGATGATCCAACTCCGGTTAAGAGTGCTTACCAAATAGATGTCAGCGATGGTGGCATCAATTTGAAATATTGACCCTGGCCCAAAGGCCATCTGTGTAGAACTTCCTAAAATTGGCCGATTTTCAAGATTGAAGCGCTTCTGGCCTCGACGTTTTATGATCGCTTCCTGAAGGTCAAGCTTCTTTTCATACCAATATCTGAACTGGGGATAGGTCGGCTGCTCCCAAGGGGGCAAGTGCACGGGTACCTGTATTCCGTCTTTCTGGACCATCCCCACCGAGAAGTGTTTGTCCAGCATTTGGTCATAAGCGTCTTTAAGACTCCTGGAGTTCTGTTTGTGGTAGTAAAGCTTGATTGCGCAATCGAAAATTGCTGCAATCCCATTGTCAACATTGACTCCCGGGCGGTCAGGATACAGGCGGCTTATTTTGGATGGTCTGCCTCGCTTAGCAAAGGAGCCGTCTGCCCTAAGGACGAGGGTCCGTGTTTTGCCCGGAGCTCCACAACGATCATATGATGGGAGCAAGGCATTCTTAATTTTTCCCCTTATCCAGTATCGCCTGAGGAGACGGTAGAGCTCTGTTCTGTCGGTTTCGAGGCTTTCCACCGCCTCCCGGATCAGTTTTCCTCGAATTTCTGGGTTAAAGATTCCCGGTTCATTTCCAACTAAGTCTTTTATTAATTCCCAGCCCCTGTCCCTGCGCTCAGCATGCTTTTCCAGAAACTCCGGCAACGGGTCTGCGTGCCACGCATAGGGGTCTGCTCTCCGAAAGGCGCGCCCTGCTGCAATGGCATCGGCGACGTCCTCAAGACATTTCCAAATTGGTAAAGCATCATCGCATAGAGCAATAACTACAAGTTGGCCTGCCGGGCGGTCGACATAAAGGATGCGTTCCATGTAGGTCCGCTTCTCTTCTTCCACAACCCATTCAATTACAGCACACTCGGCTAGCATGGACATCCTCTAAGCAAGAGCAATATCGGAGAAGTTCCGGGTTACCGAAAGGGGCTTGTCGGTAAGAATCAACTGGTTCATATCTACCAGCCACTGCCGAGAGGCAATTAGGTGGCGCACCACCGATAAAGCAAGTCCCGGCTTCATCCCCAAGTCGCGATCGACCTTTAGTGCCAATTTCGATAGCGGCATGTCAGCTCTTTCTTCCAACTCAGCAAATAGAGCCGTTTCAATCTGGCATAAAAGGTCCTCCGGGACCTCCGGTAAGAGCGAATCATGTACCCACTCGACATTCTTTGAAAGTGCCATGGGGATATCCTGGTCGGTTACGAGCCCCCAATCCACACCGCGGTCAGCCCAGTATGTCCGCTCTATTTCCAGTTTTTCCAACACCCGTTTACTGCCCAACTCACTTGCTGGCTTTATTGAGCGAGCTTTCAAAATGGTTTTGCCATCTATGACCTCATCCACTAAGAAGTCGGTCGTCATAATGAAACTTTCCCCCGTAGCGTTGTCAGCTGAGTGCTTTATCCCCAGCCGCTTCGCAATTTCTAACGTTTCCTCCAGTGGTAGCGGAAACTGCTCTCTGACATCTACGACCCCAGGGGCCCACTCAAGAACATAGAAATAATTGAGTTCAAGGCTGGACAGAAGCTGATGCGTTCTTTCGGTTTTCCATCCTTTGGGCCTTGAACTTTTCCCCAGTGAGGGAACATCACCAACCCGCAGGAAAGGTTTGTACCCCTTTCCATGCCCTAGTCCTCTTCCCTCTTTTATCTTCGTATTTGTTGAAGATTTTTTTCTTGCCATTAAAAGCCTCCAGTAGGCCATCTACTCCGCCATCTAATCACCTTTCGTCTGCCAAAAGATAAACCTTAGCCGAATCTTGCCGGGTTAAACGCTGGTTGCGGATAGGCTCCTGGTAAAGGTTCCAAGATACCCCTATTCCGGGAAACCCCAAAAATGGTACCGGCAAGGAATCAAAAGTCCAGCCAGAAGCAATATTTTTTTCAATTATATCAGTACGTTAAAACCAAATCTGGTATTATGGCAGCCGAACGGCTCATGTATCTTGCTAGCCCACAAGGGGTTTTGCAGAGCCCGTGAATGAATTCGTTACAATTCTGATTTTGGCCAGGCCTGAGCAATCACACCATCCTGGTTGTTGCCGACAGCGGTAGATGGGTTGAGGATAAGGTAGGTCTATCTGGAGGTCAGTCCGGAGGGGTAAAAAAAAGGCTCTTCAGGGTTTTCCGTGGGTAAAGTTAAATCTGTCCTCAGAGGAGGGGGTGTCTTCGCATGATTGTATCCGCAAATATAGGTTGAGGTAATTTGCGTTTAGACCGGTTAAAGCAAATAAGGTAAGTTTTTATTTGCGGTTAGTTCAGCCGGACCTTCGCGGGTATCGGCCTTTCATTCATGGTCCTGGACAGTTTTTTTCAAGGGCCAGGGGTTTCCCTTACCAGTTGGCTATGCTTTCCATGCCGGCCCTGGTCTCTTGGACAACAGCCGCTCCCGTAAAGGCACGACCATGGGTTTCGAAACGGGGAATGGTTCAAAAAATGATCTGGTTTCGGCTTGGCGGGCTCGATTTTTACCCTGTCACCCACGAAAAACCCTGAAGAGCCAAAAAAACGGCCTAAGGGGATGAATCCATCCTTAGGCCGAGCTGGGAACTTTATTTTTTAGTTGGGAACTTTATTTTCCTGTTGGAAACTTTATTTTTCAGTTGGAAAATTTATTTTTACCAGACACTCGCACACCCTATCTATCTTTGCTTATTCCACCGTCACGCTCTTGGCCAAATTCCTCGGCTGGTCGACGTCGGTCCCCTTGAGGACGGCGACGTGGTAGGCCAATAGCTGCATCGGGATGGAGAGGATGATCGGCGCCACTTCCTCGCCGTCGGTCGGGATCTCCAAGGCCACTTCCGCCTTGGAGGCCACCTCGCTGTCTCCCTGCGAACAGACGGCGATGACACGGCCGCCGCGGGCGATGACCTCCTCCATGTTGGAGAAGACCTTCTCATAGTTCGCCCCCTGCGGCACCAGCACAACGACCGGCATGTGCTCGTCGATGAGGGCGATGGGGCCGTGCTTCATCTCGCCGGCGGGATATCCCTCGGCATGGATGTAGCTGATCTCCTTCAGCTTCAAGGCCCCTTCCAGGGCGATCGGGTAGTTCATGCCGCGCCCGAGGTACAGGAAGTCGCGGGCCTGCAGGTAGTTGCGCGCCAGCTTCTCGACCTGCTCGTTCAACTTGAGCGCCTCTTCCATGAGCGCCGGGACCCGTACCACCGCCGCAATAAGGGCACGGCCGGCATCGACGGTCATCATGCCGCGCGAACGGCCGAGGCGAATGGTGAAGAGATAGAGCGCAATCAGCTGGGTGACGAAGGCCTTGGTGGAGGCGACGCCGATCTCGGGCCCGGCATGGGTGTAGACGACGCCATCGGCCTCACGGGCGATGGAGGAATCGACCACGTTACAGATGGCCACGCACTTGGCGCCGCGCCGTTTCGCCTCACGCATGGCTGCCAGGGTATCCGCGGTCTCGCCCGACTGCGAGATGAGCATCACCAGGCTCTTCTCGTCGATTACGGGATTACGGTAGCGGAACTCGGAGGCGATATCGACCTCGACCGGGACCCGGCAGTGCTCCTCGATGAGGAACTTGCCGACGAGCGCAGCGTGCCACGAGGTGCCGCAGGCGATGATGGTGACCCGGTCGATCCCCTGCAGCTGCTCGTCGGATAGGTGCAGGTCCTCGAGGTAGACGTCTCCCTCTTCCTCGCGCAGGCGTCCGGCCAGGGTGTCGCGCACCGCGCGCGGCTGCTCGAAGATCTCCTTCAGCATGAAGTGCTTGTAGCCACCCTTCTCCGCCATGTGCGGCGACCAGTCGATGTGGCGCGGCGTCTTCTCCAACAGGGCGCCGGCCACGGTGGAGAAGGTCACGGCGCCGTTTTTGAAGACCGCGATCTCGCCGTCCTCCATGAAGACCATGGAACGGGTGTGGGCGAGGATGGCCGGGATGTCGGAAGCGACGAAGAACTCGCCCTCCCCAAGACCCACCACCATCGGCGCGCCATACTTGGCCGCGATCATCACCTCCGGCTCCTGCTCGGAGAGGATGCACAGGGCGTAGGCGCCGCGTACCTCGGAGAGGGCCAGGCGAACCGCCGCCTCGAAGCTGTCGGTGCGCCGGCGCCGATCCTCGATGAGGTGCGAGATCACCTCGGTGTCGGTCTCGCTCTTGAAGGTGTGCCCCGCCGCCTTCAACTCGTCACGCAGCTGCAGGTAGTTCTCGATGATGCCGTTGTGCACGACCACGAAGCTGCCGGCCTGGTGCGGATGGGCGTTGATCTCCGAGGGGCGCCCGTGGGTGGCCCAGCGGGTGTGCCCTATGCCGACCGACCCCTTGATCGGCTCGGCCTTAAGCAGCCGCTCCAGGTTGGCGAGTTTCCCCTCGCTGCGCCTGATGGCCGCCTTGCCGCTGCTGATGGTGCAAATCCCGGCCGAGTCGTAGCCGCGGTACTCCAGCTTCCTCAGTCCCTCAACGATGATGGACGTGGCTTCCTGACTCCCGGTATATCCAACGATTCCGCACATAAAAACCTCTCAATCTGGTTCTACATTCTTTGTTCTACGTTCTTAGTAAAAGACGCGGCCTCTTCAGTCTCCCTCGCCCATGGTACGGCAGGCGAACGGGCCATCATACTACGATCTAAGGTTTTAGCCTAGAACATAGAATGGGTATTAGGTTACTTGATGAACGCCAAGCTTCCGCTCATAACATCTCCCTCCCCTTCAAGGAGAGGGTGGGGATGGGCACACACTGGCACGGAGCTGCCCCCCATCCCCCCCCCGTCCCTCCCCCTTGAAGGGGGAGGGACGGGGGAAGATGAGCGCTAAGCCGTTTAGGTTATTTCTTTTTCCGCTTCCACCCTTCCTTGTTCACCTGCGGCACCCGCGACAGGGCCAGGGAGTCGGGCGGCACGTTCTTGGTGACCGTGGTGCCGGCGGCGATCAGCGAGTTGCGTCCCACGGTGACCGGTGCCACCAACTGCACGTCGCTCCCCACGAAAACCTCGTCCTCGATGACGGTCTGGTGCTTGCGCACGCCGTCGTAGTTGCAGGTGATGGTACCGCAGCCGATGTTGACGTCGCGGCCGATGGTGGCATCCCCCAGGTAGGTGAGGTGCGAGGCCTTGGACCCTTCGCCGATGAAGACCTTCTTGGTTTCCACGAAGTTGCCGATCTTCACGTGGGCCGAGAGTTCGCTCCCCGGCCTCAGGTGCGCCATGGGACCGATGGAGACTTCCTCATGCACCACGGCCTCTTCCACAACGCTCCCCGCCTTGACCACCACGGCGTCGCCGATCTGCGACGACTCGATGATGGCCCCCTGCTGGATCTCGCAGCGCTCGCCGATTACCGTGGTACCGGTGATGGTGACCCCGGGGTAGATAACGCTATCGCGGCCGATAACGACGCCTCGGTCGATGTAGACCGCCTGCGGATCGATCATGGTGACACCGGCCACCATCAGCTCGCGGTTGATGCGACTGCGCAACACGCGGGCCACCTCGGCCAACTGCACCCGGTCGTTCACGCCGGTGATCTCCTCGGCATCGGGCACCGGGTAGCTCAGACAGGTGAGCCCCTCGGACCCGGCCTGGCGCACCACGTCGGTCAGATAGTATTCCCCCTGGGCGTTGTCGTTGCCCAACGCGGCCACCGCCCGCTCCAGGAAGGCCCGCTCCACGCAGTACACGCCAGCGTTCACCTCGCGGATGGCGCGCTCCTCGGGAGTGGCGTCCTTCTGCTCGGTGATCCTCAGGACCTTGCCGTCGGCCCCCTTGACGATCCGGCCATAGCCGAAGGGGTCAGCGAAGCTCGCGGTCATCACGGTGAGCACGGCGCCGCTTTGGGCATGGGCGCTCAGCATGGCGCTCAAGGTGGCCGAGGTCAAAAGCGGGGTGTCGCCGCACAGGATCAGCACGGTGTCGCTGCTCGCCGGAAGCTCCGGCAGCGCGCAGGCCACGGCGTGCCCGGTCCCCAGTTGTTCGGCCTGGGTCGCAAAAGCGATCTCGGCGCGGCCGGCAAAGTAGTTACGCACCTTCTCCCCCTGGTGACCAACCACCAGGACACAGGCGTCCACGCCGGCATCGAGCGCCGCGGCAACCGGCCAGGCGATCATGGGAGGACCGGCCAGCGGATGCATGACCTTCACCAGCCCGGACTTCATCCTGGTTCCCATTCCGGCTGCCAGCACCACTGCAGATATTGCTGCCATCTCTCCTCCTTACCCACGTACAATTGCTAGATTGCGTATTTCTAACAACATTAGCGAATCGCGTCAAGGTCTTTAACCTTTGCAAGCCCGCATCGCGCCTAACTTTTAAGATTTACAGCTCGATAAGTTCCCGTTATAGTCGCTCGTGGAGGAGTGGCATGGCGTTACCCGAGGACATAGCGCAACTGGAGAAGGATCTGCGCGACTTGATCATCCGCTACGAGCAGTACTTCTGCGGGATCGAGAAGCGCGAGCCGCTATTGTTGCTCGAGGCGGTGGAGCGCACCTGCCGGCACTACCAGAACGTGAACATCACCAACTCGATGTACAAGTTCAAGTACAACTCGCTGGTGGCCAGCCTCGCGGTGCACCGGCAGAAGTGGAGCCGGATCAACCGCCTCATCGAGGAGGGGAAGTACAACCGGGACCGCTTCAAGATGTCGCTGCACCAGCGGGAAGGGACCGAAAAGGCCTCGAGGAAACACGAGCATTCCCCGGGTGCTTCGGTCGACAAGATCTACCAGGACTACCTGGCAGCCTGTGCCGCCTGCAATCTCCCGGTGGAGCACCTCTCCCAGGAGAAGATCGCCGCCGCAATCGAGCGTCAGAAACCCGCCATCATGGAGAAGTACCGCTGCCGCGACATCGAGTTCGCGGTCATCGTGGAAGGAGGCAAGCCTCGTCTGAAGGCTCGCCCGGTCCGCTCATGAATATCGTCCTGGTAGCCATCCATCCCTACCCGTCTCCCCAAGCGGTCCCCTTGGCGTGCGCCTTCTTGCAGGCCCACCTGGAAAAAGACCAGCCGGACCAGCACCGAATCGAGATTGTCAACTTGTTCGCCGGAGCCGATGCGGCCTCGGGTGCCGCCGAGATCCTGGCACACCGCCCCGACCTGGTCGCCTTCTCGGTCTACGTCTGGAACCGTGAGGACGCCTTCGCCCTCGCCCGCGAGCTGCGTGGCACCCGGCCGGGCCTCACCCTGTGTGCGGGAGGGCCGGAGCCAAGTACCGCCGGGGAGCAGTTCCTGGACCAGGGACACTTCGACTTCCTGGTACGCGGTGCGGGGGAGGCCCCCTTCGCGGCCGCGCTGCGCGCCCTGGGTGAAACGGGCGAACTCTCCGGCATCCCCGGGATCCAACTCCCCGGCGCGGCTCCCGGTCCCCTGGCGTTTTCCGTCGATCCCGAAGAGATCCCCTCCCCCTACCTGACCGGTATCCTCGACCCGACCCCGGTCGGCGGGGCGCTCTGGCAACTCTCGCGCGGCTGCGACTTCGCCTGTTCCTTCTGCTTCGACCACAAGGGGGGGGGCGGGGTACGCCGGGTCTCGCTGGAGCGGATCGAGGCGGAACTGCGCCTGTTCGCCCAGCTCGAGGTGCCCCAGGTCTTCGTGCTGGACTCCACCTTCAACAAGATCCCCTCCCGGGCCAAGGAGATCCTCAGGCTGATCCGGCGGCTGGCGCCCGGGGTGCACTTCCACTTCGAGGTGCGCAGCGAGTTCCTGGACGCCGAGATGGCCGAACTCTTCGCCTCGATCACCTGCTCATTGCAGATCGGCTTGCAGAGCGCCGACCCGGGCGTACTGCGTGGCGTGGGGCGCGGCTTCGACCGGGACGACTTCGTGCACCGGGTCGCGCTTTTGAACCAGACCGGCGCCATCTTCGGCTTCGACCTCATCTTCGGGCTCCCCGGGGACAGCATCTCCCTGTTTCGGAAATCGCTCGACTTCGCCCTGTCGCTCTACCCGAACCACCTGGACATCTTCCCTCTCGCGGTGCTCCCCGGGACCCGCCTCTCCACCAAGGCGGCGAGCCTCGGGCTCGAACACCTGGACGCTCCCCCGTACACCGTGACCGCTACCCCGAGCTTCTCTCCTGAGGAGCTTGCCCAGGCCGGGCGCCTCGCCGCGGCCTGTGACGTCTTCTACAGCCGCGGCAAGGCGGTCGCTTGGTTCAACGCTGTCTGCCAGGCGGTAAAGCTCGCCCCCGCGGAGCTCATCGCCGAATTCGCCCGTTTCCTCGGCCCGCGCGCCGGACGAGAAGAAGAGATTGCCGAAGACGAGATCTGGCCGCTGCAACGCGGCTTTCTGAGCGAGCTCTTCCCGGCGCGCAAGAAAGCGAAGCTCTTGCCGCTCGCCCTCGACCTGGTGGACTACCACCACTACTACGCTCAGGCGCTTCTTGCCGCACCTCCCCCACCGCTCACCCCCAAAGAGCTCAAGAAGCTCGACCTGAAGCGCCAGGCGCTGGCGCTCGCCCCTTCCGCCTTTTTGGGCCGCTTCTCGTACGAGATCCTCGATATCCTGGAAGCCGGCGATATCGAACTCGCCCCCTTTGCCTCCTGCTTCAAGCCGGCGGCCTCCGGTGCGGTGATCTACCCGGCGCAGGGTGAGATCTGCACCGAATCGCTCGATCCTGCCTACTACGAGCTTTTGGCCGCCCTGGACGGCATGAGCCCCGCCGGAGAGCTTTCCAAACGCCTCGGGCTCTCCTGGCGCGACGCCCAGACGTTCCTCGAGTTTGCGGTCGGCGAAGGAATCGTTATGTTACGATAGGTTGCCCTTTTCAGGACATCACTTCTCGGCACTTCCGACCTGAGCGGTGCGGCGCCCCACCCCGTGGCAACTCTGCCAAGCCCTGCCCCTGGCGCGTCAAGAGCCTTCCCGCAGTCGCCATCTTTTCTGATGCATACCTTCGCGACTCGTTTTCCTCCGTCAGATACCGGCCCCGGTTCTCCTACAGCTACCCACGATCCATTCCTATCTGCCTGTCAATTCTCCTACTTTTATTCATGAAGATAAATCCGATTTCGGCGATTTCACTGGGCCACCTCGGGTTAATTCCGCCAAATAACCAGCCACCGTTGTTGTATGTACCTTATTACTTTGCACATTTTGTGTTGATTTATGAGACTGCCCGTTATACATTAGGCGCCGTCTCAGGGGCAGCTCACATGAATACGGCTTTGTAAAACGTCGTTTTTTTAATTACAGGAGATTACCAATGGCCCGTGTTTTGAGAAGTATCCTCCCTCTATTGTTGCTCATTGTGCTTGCGCGGCCGGTCGCCGCCCAGCAAGGCTTGGCCATCGACCCGGCCACCTGCCTTGGCTGCCATGGAGACAAGATCTCGGCAACCCTCATGGCCAATTCGGTCCATGGCAAAAACGGGTGCACCAGCTGCCACGTCGAGATCATCGAACTCGCCAAGCACATGAAGGGTGAGATCAAGGTCGGCAAGGTGCAGTGCGTACGCTGCCACAAGAAAGAGGCAGCCGAGCATGCCGGCAGCATCCACACCCAGAAAGGGGTAGGCTGCTACAACTGCCACACCGACATCCACACCCACACCTCCTGGAACAAGGACAAGCGTCGCGTCATCGCCAAGTGCGTCCAGTGCCACAAGGATGAGCGTGGTTTCGCCCAGTCGGTACACGGTAAGGGGGTACTCGCCGGGAACCAGGACTCCGCAGCCTGCAACGACTGCCACAACCTGCACGACATCAAGGCGATCGGCGATCCGACCTCGCACGCCAACCGCGAGTTCCACACCAAGGTCTGCCTGCGCTGCCACGGCGACGAAAAACTGGTCGAGCGTAACCACATCTCCAAGGTTGCCGTCGAGAGCTACCTCGCCAGCTACCACGGCAAGAACTACCGCCTGGGCTACCCGGAGAAGGTTGCCGGTTGCGCCGACTGCCACACCGCACACGGCATCCTCCCCTCCAAGGATCCCAACTCCTCGGTCAACCCGAACAACCTGGTGAAGACCTGCGGCACCTGCCACAAGAAAGGCTCCGTACTGTTCACCAAGTTCTACGCCCATGGCGAGCATAACGACCGCGAGCACTACCCGATCCTCTACTACACCTTCATCGCCATGACCGGCCTGCTGACCGGTACCTTCGCGGTGTTCTGGCTGCACACCCTGCTCTGGATGATCCGCGGCTTCGTCGAGAACCGCGAGAAGGCCGCTGCCCTCGAGGAAGGTCACGTTCTGCACCAGGTAGCCGACGGCCACAAGCAGTACCGCCGCTTCCAGCCGCGTCACGTGTTCATGCACCTGTTGGTCATCATCAGCTTCCTCGGCCTGTCGCTGACCGGCCTGCCGCTCAAGTTCTCCGACCAGGGCTGGGCTAAAGTGCTCATGGGCCTCTACGGCGGCGCTCCCAACGCGGCGCTGATCCACCGCATGTGCGCCGGCATCACCTTCGTGTACTTCGTCATGGCGCTGGGCCTGAGCATCCACTTCCTGTTCATCAGGCAGGACCTCAAAGGCAACTTCATCCAGAGGCTCTTCGGACCTGACTCCCTCTGCCCGAACCTCCGCGACATCACCGACGTGGTGGGGATGGTGCGCTGGTTCTTCTTCAAGGGTCCCAAGCCGACCTTCGAGCGCTGGACCTACTGGGAGAAATTCGACTTCATCGCAGTCTTCTGGGGTATGTTCGCCATCGGCGGCTCCGGCCTGATGCTCTGGTTCCCCGAGTTCTTCGGCAGCTTCCTGCCGGGCTGGGCCTTCAACGTGGCCACCATCATCCACTCTGACGAGGCGCTCCTGGCCACCGGCTTCATCTTCACGGTACACTTCTTCAACACCCACGGGCGTCCGGAGAAGTTCCCGATGGACTTCGTCATCTTCAACGGCCAGATGTCCAAGCACGAGTTCATCGAGGAGCGTGGTGACCAGTGGGCTCGTTACGAGCAGGAAGGGATCACCGAGAAGTTCCGTGCCAACAGGAGCAGCGGCATTGCCTACGACTTCTGCCTGAAGACCTTCGGCTTCACCGCACTGTCCATCGGTATCGCCCTGCTGATCCTGATGATCTACGCCTTCATCAACCCGGGGCACTAACCCGGTAAGCGAACACCACGGGTCAGCCTGACCCGCAGCACCAAAAAGAAACTCCTGTCGACCCAGCGTCGGCAGGAGTTTTCTTTTTCAGGAGATGGCTCAAGACCTTCCTGGCAATCACGCAAGCACCTAACAAAAAGCCCCTGCACCGCGACTGCGGCCAGGGGCTTTCTTTTCTCAGGGGCTATCTTCCTCTTAGAGCATCTCTACCGGGTCGACGTCGATCACCAGCCGGATGGTCGAGGGGTGGCTGAAGCTGCCGCGCAGGTGGAACAGCACCCGGTGCAGCTCGCTGCGCTCGCGCCCCTTGACGAGGATCTGCCAGCGGTAGCGCCCGCGCACCTTCCCCAGGGGAGCCGTCACCGGCCCGAGTATCTCGACCCGCAGCCGGACCTCCCCCTTGATCTTGCGCAGGAGCCGGGCCGCCTCCTGGGCGCTCTGCTCGGTCTGGCGGGAATCGATCCCGGAGAAGGTGAGCGCGGCCAGGTGCGCGAAGGGGGGATAGCCCACCTCCTCGCGAAAGGCGATCTCCTGGTCGTAGAACCCCTCGTAGTCATGTGCCACCGCGTGGCTTAGGGCGTAGTGCTCGGGCGCTAGGGTCTGCACCAATACCCGGCCCGGGCGGTCGCCGCGCCCGGCTCGCCCCATCACCTGGGTCACCAGCTGGAAGGTGCGCTCGGAAGAGCGGAAGTCCGGGAGGTTCAGGGAAGCGTCCGCCGAGATGACCCCGACCAGCGTGACGCCGGGAAAGTCGTGCCCCTTGGCGATCATCTGGGTCCCGATCAGGATGTCCACGGACCCGTCTTCAAGGGCCTTCAGGACCCGGGCGTGCCCCCCTTTCCCCTTGGTCGAATCGCGGTCCATCCGGGCCACCCGCGCCAGCGGAAAGCGCTCCTGGACCTCCTCCTCGACCCGTTCGGTGCCGCGCCCCAGGAGGGTGATCTCCTTTCCCTTACAGGTGGGGCAGACCGAGGGGGCCGGGAGGGAGTAGTCGCAGTAGTGGCAGATGTGGCGCCCTTTGCCACGGTGGTAGGTAAGGGTCACCTCGCAGTTTGGGCAACGCATCACGTGGCCGCAGTCCTCGCAGACCAGGTAGGTTGCGAAGCCGCGCCGGTTCAGGAAGAGCAGGGTCTGCCCACCGACGTCCAGGTTCTCCTCGATGGCCTGCACCAGTTCGGGGAGGAAGGTGAGGCCCTTCTTGCCGCGCACGTCCAGGAGTTGGGTCGCCGGCATGGGGAGCTCGCGCACCCGGTTCGGGAGCTTAAGGTAGCCAAGGCGCCCCTGGCGCGCCGCGTAGAAGCTGGTGATGAGAGGGGTCGCCGAGCCGAGTACCACCGCGGCGCCGGCCTGTTTGCCGCGCACCAGGGCGAGGTCCCGGGCGTTGTAGCGCACCCCCTCGGACTGCTTGTAGCTCCCCTCGTGCTCCTCGTCCACCACGATGATGCCGATGTCCGAGAGCGGTGCGAAGAGCGCCGAGCGGGCTCCGATCACGATCTGGGCCTCGCCGCGCCGGATGCGGCGCCACTCGTCGTAGCGCTCGCCGTCGGAAAGCCCCGAGTGCAATACCGCAATCCCGCAGCTGAAGCGCCTTTTGAACCGGCCGACCAGCTGCGGGGTGAGCGCGATCTCGGGGACCAGCACGAGCGCGGTGCGCTGCAATTCCAGCGCAACGGCGATCGACTGCAGGTAAACCTCGGTCTTGCCGGAACCGGTCACGCCGTGCAGCAGAAACGGTGCGAAGCTGCCGGCCCGGAGCGCCTCGGCGATCCTGCCGTGCGCCGCCTTTTGCTCCTCGTTCAACTCCAGCGCCTGGTCTTTACCGAAGATCTGGGTTTTGAAGGGATCGCGGTAGACCTCGTGCTCGGCGGTGCGCACGGCACGCAGTTCCACCAGTCGGTTCAGCTGCGGTGTGCAGGGGCCGAAGCGGGCCCGCAGGTCGGCACCGGAGACCTCGGCCGACTCATCCGACTCGCGCAGGTACTCGAGGTATTCCAGGATCTCGAGCCCCTTGCCGCGCGGCTTGACCGGTGGGTCGGGAAGTGCCGCGTAGAAGCGCTCGAGCCGCACGTTCCTGCCGCCGGCCAGGAACTCCCGGATCACCGGGGTGCCGTCCTCGGCCGTTTCGCAGCGGTAGCGGCTCACCAGGTTGATCCCGGCGGGAAGCGCCATCTTGATCACCTCGCCCAACGGGTGCAGGTAGTAGTTGGCGATCCAGCGGTAGAACTCGAGCTCATCGGGGGTGAAAAGCGGCGCCTCGTCCAGGACGTCGAGGATCTCCTTGAGCTCGCCGGCAGCGGCAGGAGCGCTCCCCAAAAGGTAGCCGGTCAGCTTGCGGCGGCCAAAGGGGACCAGGACGCGCGTGCCGGGGAGGGCGCGGGGGACCAGCGGTTCGGGGACCAGGTAGTGGAAGTGTCCTTCGAGGGGGAGCGGGATGGCGACTTCGACGATGTGGGCTGCGGTAGTCGTCATAGGAGAGTTTTTTGTGGGTAAAGCCGGGGAAAAACTGCCACGGAGACACGGAGGTCACGGAGAAAAACCAAAAGCTTTAAGGTTTTTGCCTTCTCCGTGTACTCCGTGAATCCGTGGTGGATTGAGGTTTGGCTACTTCTTGAGCACTTCTTCGGCGATGGTGCGCCCCAGGGCCTCGCACTCGGCCATCATCTCGGGCTTGGGCATGAAGGGGGTGCGCACGAAGGGGTGCGGCAGCTTGAAGTTCATCCCCTTGAGACGGTCCTCAGCCATGCGGCAGGCCTCGCCGCTCCAGCCGTAGCTCCCGAAGATGCCGCCGATGTTCCCCTTGAGGCTCACGGTCGAGAGGTAGGCAAGCACGTCCCACATCGGTTTCGGGATGTCGCGGTTGATGGTCGGGGTGCCGAAGATCAGCGCGTCGGACTCCTCCATCAGGTCGCGGATGTCGGCCACCGAGGCGTGGTTGATGTGGCACTGGGTCACCACCACGCCGGGGAGCGAGGCGCCGCGGGCTACCGCCTCCGCCATGCTCTCGGTGTTGCCGTGCGGGGAGAGGTAGAAGATGGCGATACGCTTGCCGCCTGCCTTGGGGACCGACCACTTGCGGTACAGCTCGATCGGCTTGCGCACGTCCTTGCGGTACACCGGGCCATGGCTCGGGCAAACCAGGGAAAGCTCGATGCCGTCGAGCTTCTCCACCGCCTGGAGGATCCGGTCCTTGAAGGGGCGCATGATGCAGTCGTAGTAGAAGCGGGTCTCGCCGGAGAAGTCGGGCATCTCGTCGGCAAAAGCCCCCTCGCCGGCGTAGTGCGAACCGAAGGCGTCACAGGAGAACAGGGCTCCCTCCCCTTCCAGGAGGGTGAACATGGTGTCCGGCCAGTGCAGAAACGGCGCGGCGATGAAGCGCAGGGTGCGTCCCCCGAGGTCGAGGGTGTCCTGGTCCTTCACGATTTTGGATTCGAACGGGGTGTGGATCTGGTTACCCAGGAAGGTGCGGGCGGCCTGGCTGGAAACCACGGTCGCCTGGGGGCACTCCTTGACCAGCTTGGCGAGCGAGCCCGAGTGGTCCGGCTCGGAATGGTTCACCACGATATAATCGATCTTGGAGGGGTCCATGACGGAGCGGATGTTGGCCATCAGCTCGTCGAAGCGTTTCCCCTTCACCGTGTCGATGAGAGCGGTATGGGTAGCGCCCTGGACCAGGTAGGCGTTGTAGGTGGTCCCGAAGGCGGTCGGGAACAGGTCGTCGAACAGGGTAAGCCCCGGGTCCTTTACCCCCACCAGATGGATGCCCTTCGCTATTTCAACAGCTCCACTCATGCTGATACCCTCCGTGAATACCTGGGGCGGCGACCATCGTGCAAGATCCCAGGTATAAAATCGGCATCCCCTGGCCTCGTCGCCAAGGGATGCCGTAAACACTGCGCTGACGATATCAAAAAGATCGGGTGAAAGCAACCCGGAAAACGGCTACTTCGGGGCGCCGCCCCTGCCGCGCCGGTACTCTACGTGCACCTGGGAATCGCGGCGGCTCGCGCCATTACCGGGGCCGAAGGGACGTTTGCCACCCGCGAAAGGTTTCTTGCCGGGGGCGCCGGGACGCGGCTTGCGGGCACCGGGGGCGCCGCTTGCGCGCCTCAAAGGGCGGCTCGGCTCGAGACCCGGGATCACGCTCTGCGGCAGGCTCTTACCGGTGTAGCGCTCGATGCGGTCCAGGTAGGCGACCTCGTTCGTCGAGCAGAAGGAGATGGCGACGCCGGTCGCGCCGGCCCGGCCGGTACGGCCGATGCGGTGCACGTAGTCCTCGGCGAACTTGGGGAGGTCGAAGTTGATCACGTGGCTGATCCCGGAGACGTCGAGGCCGCGGGCCGCCACGTCGGTCGCCACCAACAGGCGCACCTTGCCGCGGCGCATGTTGACGATGGTCCGGTTGCGGGCCCCCTGCGACATGTCACCGTGCAGTGCGGCTGCGGCATGCCCCTGGGCGTAGAGCTCTGCGGCCAGCTGATCGGCGTCGCGCTTGGTGGCCGAGAAGATGATCGCCTTGGTGACGCTCGCGTCGTTCACCAGGTGCTGCAGCAGGCGGTTTTTGTGGCGCATGTCGTCGGTGACGTGCAGGCGCTGCTCGATCTTGGGCTGGGCCAGCTCCTTGGCCTCCACGGCGATGCGAACCGGGTCCGTCAAAAGCCTCTTGGCGAGTTTCGCCATGGCGTCGTCCATGGTGGCGGTGAAGAGCAGGGTCTGGCGGTCTTCGGGAGCTGCGGCCGCGATGCGGTCCACGTCCTCCGAGAAGCCCATGTCGAGCATCCGGTCCGCCTCGTCCAGGACCAGAAGCTCCAGGCGCGAGAAGTTGAGCGAGCGGCGGTCCAGGTGGTCGATGAGACGCCCCGGGGTGGCCACGATGATGTCGACCGGCTGCGCGAGCAGCATCATCTGGTCGCGGTAGGGCATGCCGCCCAGGATCGAGCCGCAGCGCACCCGCATGAACTTGCCGTAGCTCCTGACCGCGTCGGTGACCTGGGTGGCCAATTCGCGGGTCGGGGTGAGCACCAGGATGCGCGGCCCCTTGCCCGGCTTCTGCGAGGGGGTCAAAAGGCGCTGCAGCGCCGGGAGTACGAAGGAGGCGGTCTTGCCGGTACCGGTCTGGGCGCTGCCGATCAGGTCCTTGCCGGCAAGTGCCAGCGGGATCGACTCGGCCTGGATCGGGGTCGGCGCGGTGTAGCCGCAGGCGGCGATAGCTTTTACGAGGGGTGCTGCGAGGTTGAGTGCTTCAAACGACATGGAGTTTCCTTCTGGCCAGGCGACAGCTGGACCACACAAACGTATCCGTCATCCCCCGGAAACGAGTGCGGCCCGCCAGACTCCGGGCGGGTGGTGAAAAGATTATTCGGAGCGCGCAAAAACGCCGCAGCAACCATTTTGCCGCTAAGATTCGATTACGACGCGCAACTAGTGACCGGCAAACACATACATCGTCGCCAACCAAAGCTGCTGCCGCATTTCTCATGGGGATTGAATGCGAGGGGGTTGGATCGATGGGACGGGAGTCGGTACTCCCCGATGGAACTGCTGACCGTCAGTCGAACACACTTACTACAGTTCGTTTCCAAAAAGCAAGCTTTTTATGCTGGGAGGTCTCCCGGCCCGGAAACTGGCCCCACAAAAAACCCCGCCGGAGCGGGGTTTTTTGGTAGGTACCGGAACAGCTGGTCGGAGGCGCCAGGGCGCCCGCCGATTACTTCTTGCTGGCTACCGCATCCTTAAGCGCCTTGCCGGGGCGGAATTTGGGCACCTTGGCTTCGGCGATGTTGATCTCCTTGCCAGTCTGCGGGTTCCGGCCGGTACGGGCCTGACGGCTGGAAACCTCAAAGCTGCCGAAGCCAACGAGCGTCACCCGGTCACCCTGTTTCAGCGCGTCGCTCACGCTGTCGATGAAGGCACCCACAGCCTTCTCGGCGGCGCTTTTGGGGATGTTCGCGGATTTTGCTACGGCTTCGACGAGTTCAGCTTTAGTCATGTCACCCTCCTTGGATGGATTAAATTAAGGTCACTATAATCATAATCTGGCAATTTGCAAGGGTTTTCTTGGGGTTGGCAGCTTTTCTGGCGCCGTCAGCTGCGCCCGGGCCGCCTTCCAGCGGAAGCTTCCCCCCGGGCCCGGGAAGCGCGTTGTGCCGCTAACTGCAAGAAATTACAAGGATGTGCCGCCAGTTCCCGCCTTGTAGGACAGTTACGGAGCCGCTTCGGGCGCCGGGGCCGGTCCCTCGCTGTAGCTGGTCGGCTCGGTGCCGCTTATGAAACATTCCTGGATGGCGCCCGGCGTTCCTTCCTTGGCAAGCCGCCCGGTGCGCGGGTCTATGAGCGCGAAGGTCACGTTTTGGGGTGCGCTGAACGGCTTGACCGGCATCCCCGCCAGCGCGCGCTGCATGAACTCGGTCCAGATCGGCGCGGCGGCCTGGCCGCCCGACCCCCCCGCCCCGAGGCTGCGTTCCTGGTCGTAGCCGACCCAGACGCCGGCCACCAGTTGCGGCACGTATCCCACGAACCAGGCGTCCTTCATGTCGTTGGTGGTGCCGGTCTTGCCCGCCACCGGCCGCCCCACGGCACGCGCCCGGCTGCCGGTGCCGCTGGTTACCACGCTCTCCATGAGGTTGGTCATGAGGTAGGAGGTCTCGGGGGAGATGACCGGCACCGCGGAGAGCCCCTGGGCCCCCACCGGGACCGGTTCCTGCGCCGGTGCCGGCAGTTTCAGTTCGATCGGCTTGGCAGACTCGTCCCCCTCTGCACCGTCCGCCGCGGGGGCCGCGCTGGACATCCGGGTAAAGACCGGGATGCGCGGCGGCGCCACTTCCTCGAGCACCCGGCCGTCGCGGTCCAGGACCTTGGTCACGAAGTACGGGGTGGTGCGGTACCCCCCCGAGGCAAAGACCGCGTAGGCGCTGGTGAGCTCGAGCGGGGTGAGGCTCGAGGAGCCCAGGGCCAGGGTGAGGTTCGCCGCCAGGGGGGAGGTGATCCCGAGTTTCTTGGCGTACTCGATGGCGGTCTGCACCCCGATCTGCTCCAGGATCTTCACGCTCACCACGTTGATCGACTCGGTGAGCGCCTCGCGCATGGTCACCGGTCCGCGGTAGACGTTGTCGTAGTTCTTCGGTTTCCAGGCCTTCTCCTGACCCGAGTCGTACTCCACCTGGCTGTCCTCGATGACCGTCGCCGGGGTGAGCCCCTTGTCGAGGGCCGCCGCGTAGATGATCGGCTTGAAGGCGGAACCGGGGTTGCGCTTGGCCTGCATGGCCCGGTTGAACTGGCTCTTCTTGAAGTCGTACCCCCCGACCATGGCACGCACCGCGCCGGTCAACGGGTCGAGTGCGATGAGCGCCGCCTGGCTCTCCGGCACCTGGTCCAGGTTAAAGAGGGCACCGGCGCGGTTTACGTCCGGCTCCTTCACCTGCACCTCGAGCACCGCCCCAAGGCCGATGGCCCGCTTGGCCTCCGGTTTCCCCCAGGCGTTCACCAGCTCCAGCTTGCCGGCCCAATCCATGGTCTTTTTGGTGATGGAGCCGATCCGGTCGCCGACCCTGACGGTCAGTTCGCGCTTGGCCGGGTCCACGGCGATCACCACCCCCTGGTAGGTGGAGCCCTGCTTCAGGGAGAGGTAGTCGATGCCGTCTTCGATCTTCTTGCAGAAGGCATCCACCTCGCTCTCAGCCAGGTACCGGGCCGCGCCGCGGAACCCCTGGCGCTTGTCCAGCGCCTTCAGCCCGTTCACCACCGACTCGTAGGCCCCCTTCTGCATCTCGGCGTTCATGGTGGTGTAGATCTTGAGCCCATCCTTGTAGAGCCTTTCCTCGCCGTACTTCTGTTCGAGCTGCTGGCGCACCTGCTCCAGGAAGTAGGCCGACTGGTCGGCGTTCACCTTCTTGAGCGGACGGATCTCGATAGGGGTAGCCTTGGCGTGGTCGGCCTCGGCCTGGGTGATGTACCCCTCTTTCACCATGCGCTCCAGGACGTACCCCTGGCGCTCCTTGGCCTTGTCGAGGTGCTTGATCGGCGAGTAGGTGTTGGGCGCCTTGGGGAGCCCGGCCATCATGGCCATCTCGGCCAGGTTCAGCTGGTCCACTTCCTTGCCGAAGTAGGTCTCCGAGGCGAGCTGCACCCCGTAGGCGCCGGCCCCCAGGTAGATCTGGTTCAGGTAGATGTAGAGGATCTCGTCCTTGGTGAGCCGTTCCTCCATCCGTTTGGCGAGGATCGCCTCCTTGATCTTTCGTGAGAACTTCTTCTCGGGGGTGAGCAGCATCGACTTGGCCACCTGCTGGGTGATGGTCGAGGCACCCTCTTTTTTCCGGAGCGACACCACGTTTTTCACCGCGGCGCGCACGATCCCCAGGTAGTCGATCCCCTTGTGCTGGTAGAAGTTGGAGTCCTCGGCCGAGACGAAAGCCTGGATCAGCCGGCGCGGGATCTTGTCCACCGGCACCACGGTGCGCCGCTCCAGGTAGAACTCGCCCACCAGACTGCCGTCCTCCCCGAAGACCTGCGAGAGGATGGGGGGGCGGTAGTCGGCCAGGCGGTCGACCTTGGGGAGCGCTCCCAGGAGGTAGAAGAAGTAGCCCAGTCCGCCTAACAGGGCGAGTAAGGCACCAGCGCCCAGTATGGTGAAGAAAAGCTTGGCGCCCGAGCGTTGCGGACGCCTGCGTTGCTGTGCCCTGTAGATTTCCACGAGCGGTATCCCCCGTTTGACTAGCGTAATCGCGCAGTTCCGGCGCGAAGCGCCAAAGGGGAGATTATCCCAGATCCACGCGCGAATTCAAGGTTAATGTGCCCGGCGCTCCTGCCGGTTCCTGAGCGGGAAGTTAAAAGACTCTGCATGTCCCCATAAAACCTAAAGTTTTGCTGCACCAACCCGACATTTTTGTGTATACTCGGCCCGCATCGACCCGAAGTGGCAGATCGTTAATTAGATTTTGCCCGTCGCGGGAGTTCTCGATACCGAGTTCGGCATCCCTGTCTTTGGACTGCTTTGATATCCCAACCTGCAAGGAGTGGCACATGATCAGACGTTCAGCAGCAGTAGCGGCAATTCTCCTCGGTATCGGCTCCACGGCTCACGCGCTTGAATTCCAGCCCCTGGGCGCCGGTTCGCTCGGCGTCGGCGGTTCCGGCGTCGCACGCACCTACGGCGCCATGGCCCCCTACTGGAACCCGGCGGGCCTCGCCTTCGCCCCGAAGACCGTGACGGTCTCCCTCACCGCGGGAGCGGGCCTCAACACCCACGGCAAGCTTGCCGAAGATCTCGACAACCTGGTGAAGGCAAACGACGCCTGGAACGGCACCCAGAACCAGACCAATGCCGACGCGCTCGCTAACGCCTTCAACACCCTGGTCGACACCAACACCAAGGACAACTTCCACGTCACCGGTGGGGCGGCCCTCGGGGTGCAGATCAAGCATTTCGGCTTCGGAGCCTACGGCACCGCCGAAGTCGGAGCCAACCCCGACCCGGGCGGCACCAAGCTCACGGTTCCCGTCACGGTGAACGGCTCCACCCAGAGCACCATCGACGCCGCACTCTCCTCGAAAACCGTCACCACCCGCGGCATCGTGCTGACCGAGGTACCGGTATCCTACGGCCACGCCTTCGATGCAGGGAAGTGGGGCAAGCTGGGCGTGGGTGCCAGCCTTAAATACTTGAACGGCATGGTTACCATGAAGGAGAACCTGCAGATCTACGACGCCGCCAATAAATCGGTCATCTCCTCCTCGGACCTCTTCAAGGAAGGGAAGAAGAACTTCCACGACTCCTCGTCCTTCGGCATCGACCTCGGCACCCTCTGGAAGCCGGTACCCTCTTTCGCCGTGGGCCTGGTCGGCAAGAACCTGAACTCCCCGTCCTTCAAGGCGAAAAACGGCGAGAAGATCAGCGTCGGACGCCAGGTGCGTGCCGGTGTTTCCTGGGACGCCCTCTCCTGGCTGGAGCTGACCGGCGACATCGATGTCCTTTCCAACTCGACCATCATCCCCGGGATGAAGAGCCAGAACCTGGGCGGCGGCGCCGAGTTCCACCCCTTCAGCTGCCTTAAGCTGCGCGCCGGTGGCTACACCAACCTCGCCGACTCCGGCTCCGACGGTGCGGTCACCGCCGGCTTGAGCATCGGCATCCCCTGGTTCTTCCTGGACATCGACGGCGCCTACGGCTTGGGGACCGCGAAATTCGATAACCACTCCTACCCCAGCGAAGCGAAGGCCCAGGTCAGCTTAAACTTCGCGTTCTAGACAAGAAGGGTGGGGGGGAAGGTTGCACCTCTACCCGGCTGGCGGCTTCACCCACCCCCTAACCCCCCTCCCGTCAAGGGAGGGGGGAAAAACGAAAGCGAGGCCGAGGAAAGGATGCAGACTGCACCCCCACCTCGGCCTCTTCTTTTTAAGAAACCCATCCGGCCACCACTAACATAATGAACCACCTCTAACTTTACTCTCAAAAACTTCGTAGTTCTCAGCATTAACCTTAACCTCAACCCGTCTCTCGCCGTATACATGATTACCCATATTCTTGAATAATGATAACATTGTGGCCATGGTTACCTCGCTGCTTTCCACAGACGATCTGCGCCAGGCCTGCGACCTTATCGACGCCAGCGGCCTGAGCTTCGAGCCCCCTTTCGACGACCTGGTAGGTATCTTCCAGGCCGGCCGACTGCAGGCGGTGGGCGCACGCGAAGGGCGGGTCCTCAAGATGCTCGCGGTGGCGCCCGAGGCGCAGGGGGGGAGCCTGTTGGACGAGATCGTCACCGTCCTGGTGGGACGCGGCTACCAGGAGGGGCTCGACTCCTTCTTCATCTTCACCTCGCCCGGCCAGGTCACCAGCTTCCAGGCCCTCAACTTTCACCTCCTGGCCGCCTCGTCGAAGAGCGCGCTCCTGGAATACGGCGACGGCCTGGGGCGCTACCTGAACCGGCACCGCCAGCTGGTCACCCCGGGGCCCAACGGCGCCATCGTCGCCAACTGCAACCCGTTCACCCTGGGGCATCGTTACCTGGTCGAGGAGGCCGCCTCCCAGGTCGAAAAGCTTTACCTCTTCGTGGTGCGCGAGGAACGCTCGCTGTTCTCCTTCGACTACCGCCACCGGATGGTGCGCGAGGGAACCGCTGACCTCCCCAACGTGATCCTCCTGGACACCTCCAGCTACGCGGTCTCCAGCGTCACCTTCCCCACCTACTTTCTGAAGAACGGCGATCCGGGCGGTGTCCTCCAGATGGAGCTCGACCTCTTACTCTTCGCCAAGCACATCGCACCCTTTTTCCACATCACCCGGCGCTTCGTGGGAAGCGAGCCGCTCTCCCCCACCACCGCGAGCTACAATGCGGCGATGCAGCGGATCCTCCCCGAGCACGGCATCGAGGTCAGCGAACTCGAGCGGGTGGACGCGGGGAGCGCCCCGATCAGCGCAACCCGGGTCCGGGCGCTTCTGGCCGAGGGGGACTCGCGGCAGCTCGCGAGCCTGGTGCCGGAGACCACGCTCAACTTCCTGTTGTCGCGCGAAGGGCGGCGGGTCTGGGACCCCAAAGGAGAGGCAGCATGAAAATCACGCGTAAGGTGCAGGCCGGGACCATGCAGTCCAGCGACCTGATGGTATTTCTCGAGCCGGCGGAGCACCTCACGGTGACCATCGAGTCGACGGTTTTGAAGCAGTTCGGCGAGCTGATCCGGGCCAAGGTCGACGAGGTGCTCGCGCGGCACCACGTGGAATCAGGCGAGGTGCGCATCACCGACCGCGGCGCCCTGGACTACGCCATCGAGGCTCGCCTGGAGACCGCCCTTCTACGGGCAGCGGAGGAGTAAGACGTGAACATGGAAGGGCTCTGGTACAAGGAGTGTTCCCAGGGGAGACGCTTCATCATCAAGATCACGCCGGGCGAGAACCTGACCACCCGGCTTCTGCAGTTCGCCCACCTGGCCGACGTGCGCTACGCCATGATCGTCTCGGCGCTGGGGAGCGTGAAGAACGTGAAGCTGCGCGGCATCAAGACCGGCGCCAAGCTCCCGATCACCGCCCCGCGGGTCACCATCCACGAGATCGAGGGACCGCTCGAGCTTCTCGGGCTGCAGGGGAACATCGTCCCCGGCGAGGACGACCTTTTGGACTGCCACTTCCACATCATGATGTCGAAGTCCTCCGGCGAGGTGGTGGGGGGGCATCTCTACGACGCCCAGGTCTTCGCCACCTGCGAGATCGTGCTTACCGAGCTCTCCGTCGAGGGGGTCGAGCGCCACGTCTCCAAGATGGGGGGGATCCCCACCCTCTACATCGACGAAGGGGGTGCCTAAATGGGCGATTTCAAGCTGAGGCGCTCGCTTTTGTACGTGCCGGGCAACATGCCCTCCATGCTGCAGAACATCCCGATCTTCAACTGCGACGCGGTGATCATCGACCTGGAAGACGCCGTCCCGATGAGCGAGAAGGACGCGGCGCGCCACCTGGTGAAACACTTCCTGATGAACTACACCGAGCGCAACAAGGAACTTTTGGTGCGCATCAACCCCCTCGACTCCAAGTGGGGCTACGAGGACCTGAAGGTGGTGCTCCCGGCGCTCCCCGACGGCATCCGCCTCCCCAAGGCGGACACTCCGGAGATCGTGGAGCGGCTCGACACCCTTTTGACCGAGTTCGAAGAGGAACTGGACCTCGAGATCGGCCGTTTCCGGGTGCTCCCCTCGCTGGAGAGCGCGCTCGCCATCATCAACGCGGTGGGGATCGCCAACAGCTCGCAGCGCATCTTCGCGCTCGCCTTCGGCGCCGAGGACTACACGGCCAGTATGGAGATCGAGCGGACCAAGGGGGGCGAGGAGCTCTTCAACGCCCGTACCCGGGTGCTCTGGGCCGCCAAGGCCGCCGGCATCCAGGCCATCGATACCATCTTCGCCGACGTGAACGACATGGAAGGACTGAAAGCCGAGACCGAGCTCGCCAAGAGGCTCGGCTACACCGGGAAGTGCCTGGTCAACCCGCGCCAGATCGAGGTGGTGCACGACGTCTTCGCCCCGAAAAAGGAGGAGGTCGACTACGCCCTGCAGGTCATCGAGGCGATCCAGCGGGCCCGTGCGCTGGGTACCGGCGTCATCTCCCTGAAGGGGAAGATGGTGGACGCCCCGGTCGTGAAGCGCGCCGCGCGCGTCCTGCGCACCGCCTACGCCCACGGCATGGTGGACACCCTGATCGACGAGGAGGCCATCCATGGCGCTCAATAGCCTCGGGCGGGAGATCCCGGCAAGCTACGCGGGACGCACGCTTACCCCCTACCGCGACCCCTTCTCGAACCAGCCCTCCGGCCTCGCCGCCCCGCGCCCCATCACCCGGGTGAACCCGGGGACCAGCAAGCTGGTTGGCTCGCTCAGGGAAGCGATCGAGGCGAGCGGGCTTAAAGACGGCATGACCATCTCGACGCACCACGCGCTGCGAAACGGCGACTACCTGTTGAACGCGGTAGTGAACGAGATCGCGGCGCTGGGGATCCGCGGCATCTGGATCGCATCCTCGTCGGTGCACCCGGTGCACGCCGAGATCATCCCGCACATCAAAAGCGGCGTGATCGCCGGCTTCCAGTGCGGCGTGAACGGGCTTATCGGCGAGCTCGCCAGCAAGGGGGAACTCCAGGTCCCCATCATCGTGCGCTCCCACGGCGGCCGGGCCCGGGCAATCCTGGAAGGGTCGGTGAAGATCGACGTCTCCTTCATCGCCGCCCCCTGCTGCGACCCCTGCGGGAACTTGAACGGCTACTTCGGCCCCTCGGCCTGCGGCAGCCTGGGGTACGCGCAGAGCGACGCCCTGCACGCGGCCTGTGTCGTGGCCGTAACCGACAACCTGGTCCCCTACCCCGCGGTCCCCGTGGTGATCCCGCAGACGCTCGTGGACTTCGTGGTCCAGGTCGAAAGGCTCGGCGACCCGGCGAAGATCGTCTCCACCACCACCCGCATCACCACCGACCCGGTCGGCCTGCAGATCGCCTCCTACGCCGCGCAGGTCATCGAGGCCTCGGGGCTCTTGCAGGACGGCTTCTCCTTCCAGACCGGCTCGGGCGGCATCTCGCTTGCCGTGGCGGACAAGATGAGAAGCGCCATGCGCCGCGGCAACATCAAGGGGAGTTTCGGCTGCGGCGGCATCACCGGCTACTTCGTCGGGATGCTCGAGGAGGGGCTTTTCTCCTCGCTCATGGACGTGCAGTGCTTCGATACCGAAGCGGTGCGCTCCATCGGGGTGAACCAGGCGCACCAGGAGATCAGCGCCGACCTCTACGCGAACCCCTTCAACCGAGGCGCGGTGGTGAACCGGCTGGACTGCGTGATCCTGGGCGCCACCGAGGTGGACTGCAACTTCAACGTGAACGTGAACACCGAGAGTAACGGCTACCTGCTGCACAACACCGGCGGGCACTCGGACACCGCGGCCGGCGCCAAGCTCTCCATCATCGTGGCCCCCTCGATCCGCGGCAGGCTCCCCATCGTGCGCGACCAGGTGACCACCATCACCACCCCCGGCGAAACCATCTCGGTGGTGGTGACCGAGCGCGGCATCGCGGTGCACGACCGGCATCCCGAGCTGAAAGAGGAGCTTATCCGGCGCAAACTGCCGGTAAAAGAGATCCACGACCTGCAAAAAGAGACCTGCAGGATCACCGGAACGCCGCGACCTCTTGACTTTGAGGATGAAATCGTGGCACTTATCGAATACCGTGACGGGTCGATCATCGATGTGGTGCGACGCGTTAAGGAATAGCCTCCTGGCGGCACGCGACCGGCGCCAGGCACTCCTCGAGCGCCGGTTCCCCAGCGAGTACCCCGCCATCCTCATGCTGAGCCTCAACCTGCCGGGTGACCGGAAGACCGGGCCGCGGGCGGAGCGCCTCTTCCGGTGGGGCGAGCAGGCCCTGCTGGCCGCGCTGCCGGCCCGACTCCTCGCGCGGGAGGACGACGCGCTCGGCCCCTTCGCCCTGTACGGCGTCGGGCTTGCGGCCGAACCGGCGAAACGCAAGGCCATCGAGGTGGAAACGGCGCACCCCGCCGGCCGCCTCCTGGACCTTGACATCTACGACCCCTCCGGGCGTCCCGTGGACCGCGCCGGCTTGGGCATTTCCCCCAGAACCTGCCTTATCTGTAGCGAGGCAGCAGTTGCCTGCATCCGGGCCGGGCGTCACGACGGCGCCCAACTGCAGGCACGCGCACACGCGGTGATCGATGCACTCTAACACTACCTATTGCACAACCGATCCTGCACCCGCCCACCTGGGGAAGCTCGCCCAGGACCTGGTGCGCGGCGCCTTTCTGGAACTCTACCTGACTCCCAAGCCGGGCCTCGTCGACTTAAACGACAGCGGCTCGCACCCCGACCTCTCCGTGGCACGCATGGAGGCCTCCCTGCAGATCGTCTCCTGCTACCTGGGCGACCTGGCCGACGCCCTGGCAGGCGGCGAGCCGCTGGCCGCCCAGGTGCGCCTGGGAACCGCGGCCGAGCGGGCCATGCTGCGCCTGACCGGCACCAACTGCCATCGCGGCTACATCTTCGTAAGCGGTATGCTGCTCGCCGCCAGCGCCCTGGTTCCAAGCCTCGACGAGAAGCTTTTGAGCCAGGAGATCGCCCTCCTCGCCAAGCGTTTCTTCGCCCGCGGCGAGTACGAGTCGACCAACGGCAGCAAGGCGCGCAGCCGCTACAAGGTAGGGGGGGTGCGCCACGAGGCACTCTCCGGATTCACCACCCTCTTCGAGCACGCCCTCCCCGTCTTCCGCCAGGAGATCGCCTCCGGCGGCAACCGCGGTACCGCCACCTACGCCATGCTCGGGCGGCTCATGCAGACCGTGGAGGACACCACCGCGCTGCACCGCTGCGGCCCCGAAGGACTTAAGACCGTGCAGGAAGACGGCAGGACCCTGGAGCGCATGGTGCTCGAGCGCGAGGATTTCCTCGGCTTTCTCATCGAGCGCAACGCTTATTACATCGAGCAGAACCTCACCATGGGCGGCGTCGCGGACCTGCTCGGCCTGGCGCTCTCCTGGCTCAGCCACACCGGCGAACTCGCCCCCCCAGCCGCGCGCCCCGCGGCGCAGCTGGAGCAGGTCTCCGCCTGCCACGGCTGACCCTCCCCGCGCCCTGGCGCACCCGCTGTAGGACTGAATCCCACCCCAGATTAGCGTTTACTTTAACGGCTACGGCATGTTAGAATCCCTGCGCTCATCTCTATCCTGCTTTCCCCGACACTACCAGAAGGTTTTCAGCCCATGTCATTCGACGGCGATTTGGAACACCTCCCCATTGTCGATGTCATCCAGCTCCTGCACGCCACGGGTAAATCGGGCACGCTGACCCTGCGTGGCCCCAAGGGTGACAGTCAGCTGGTCTTCCACGACGGCTACATTGTCAGTGCCAACCACGTCAATAACAGTGTGCGCATAGGTCAAGTCCTGATCGACATGGGAATGATCAGCCCGGAAGAGCTCTCCGCGGCCCTGAACGAACAGCAGCGGGCCGGCGCAGCGCGCAAGCCGATCATCCAGACCATGATCGAGGCGGGGCGCATCCGCACCGAAGACGCCTACCAGGGGCTGGAAGTCCTCATCGAGATGACCATCGTCGAGGTGCTCACCTGGGTGCGCGGCACCTTCTCCCTCGACGTCACCAAGACCTTCGTCTCGGACGAGTACCGCTACTTCCCCGAACAGCTGAAGAAGGACATCCAGCTCAACACCCAGAACGTGCTGATGGACGCCCTGCGTATCTACGACGAGCGCAAGCGCGACGGCACCCTCTCCTCCGAGCTCATCTTCGGCAAGATCCCGACCCTCCCGGAGACCGAGGAGTTGCAGGGGCCGGACCTCTCCGCGGAGGACCTGGGGCTCGACGCACTGGACCTCCTGGATAGCCACATCCCCACCCCCTTTGCAGGGCTTTCCGACCAGGAACCCGACACCCCGCGCTCCCGTCTGAAGGGGTTGCTCACCGGGGTCCCGGCCGAGGAGCAGGAACGGTTTTTCAGGTTCCTCGACTCGCTGCTGGGTGCCTCCGCGCTCCCCGCCGATGGTACCGGCGTAATCCTCTTTACCTCGGACAAGGTGCTGCGCGAGTGCGTTGCCGCCGCCTGCGGCCCGCTCTTCAGGATCGCGACCAACGATCCTGCCGGTCTCGACCCGATCCTCGACCAGTCGTTGTCGCGCGGCGTGGCCCCCCTCTTGCTGCTTGATCCCGGCGAGCCGGGAACCCGGCGACAGGGGCGCGAGGAGCTCCTCGACCTGGTGCACCAGAAGCGGCAGAAGTACCCGGACCTCACCATCGTGGTCCTTGGCTGTCCCGGCGACTTCCGACTCGGCGCGCTGGCACTGCAGGCCGGGCTCAAGACCGTGCTCCCCAGGGCAAGCCGCGAGGAGCGCCCGGAAAGCTTCCTCGACGACGCGATCGAGTGCACCCGCGCCCTGAGCCGCTACCTGAAAGACTTGGGGAGCCAGCCCGGGCAGGGGCTCCTGCAGCAGTTCAAGGGGATGCTCGTGGGGCTTTCCGAGCAGCGCGAGCCCTCCGAGGTCACCTTCCAGCTCTTGAAGGCGATCGGCGGCCTCTTCGACCGGGCCCTCACCCTGGTTGCAGTGCGCTCGGAGCTCATCGCCGAGCGCGGCATCGGCTTCGACGCCCCGGGCCAGGTAAGCTCGCTGAAGCTGCGCCTCCCCCTTGGTGGGGACTCGCTGGTGCAGCAGACGCTGGACCAGCGCACCAGCTACTATGGCGTCCCCGACGCCGCGCTGAGCCAGAACCTCTTCCCGGTGATCGGCGCACCGGCGAGTCAGAAGGTGCTGCTCCTGCCGGTGCAGAGCTTCGGCCGGGTCATCGCCCTCATCTACGCCGATTTCGGCAGCCGGGCCGGCGGGTCACCCCAGCCGGAACTTTTGGAGATGCTGGCCCTGCACGCCAGCCTGGTCATCGACAACGCGCTCTACCGCAAGCGGGTGGCACAGAAGTAACCACTTAAACCTGAAGGGGCAGCCATGGATTCCAAGATACTGGTCCAGATTCTTGAGATTGCCTTCAACAAGAAGGTGTCCGACGTACATTTCGAGGTGGACAACCCCCCCTTTTTCCGGGGCAAGGGACAGATCATCCGGTCCAAGCTCCCCAACCTGACCCCTGCCGACACCGAGTTCATCGCCAACACCATCCTGGAGCACAACAACCGGCGCTGGGAGCCGGACCAGAAGGAGTTCGACACCTCCTTCTCGCTCCCCACCGGCGCGCGCTTCCGGGTGAGCATCTTTAGGCAGCGTGGCCACTTCGGCATCATCATGCGCGTGATTCCAGCCAACATCGGCACCTTCGACGAGCTGAGACTCCCAAGCGTCCTGGGTGATATCGTGAAGGCCCCCAACGGGCTCATCCTGGTGACCGGGCCTACCGGCAACGGCAAGTCCACCACGCTCGCCTCGATGCTGCGCCACATCAACGAGAACTTCAGCTACAACTGCATCACCATCGAGGACCCGATCGAGTTCCTGTTCTCCTCGATGAAAAGCTGCATCATCCAGCGCGAGGTGGGGATCGACACCGACAGTTTCGCGAGCGCCCTGAAGGCTTCCCTGCGCATGGACCCCGACATCATCATGGTGGGCGAGATGCGCGACACCCAGACCATCGAGTCATGTCTCATGGCCGCCGAGACCGGTCACCTGGTGCTCTCCACCCTGCACACCCAGGGTGCGGTCTCGACCATCAACCGTATCGTGGGGCACTTCCCGCCCGACGCCCAGGAGATCGTGCGGCACCGGTTGGCCGACATCCTGGTGGCGACCGTCTCGATCCGGCTCATCAAGAACAAGACCGGCGATTTTATTTTGCCGGCCCTGGAGATCATGCGTTCCACCACGACCATCCAGAGCTGCATCCGCGAGGGGCGTCTGGACGAGATCGAGGGGCACATGGAGAACGGCCGCAGCCAGTACCAGATGCAGACCCTCGACCAGCACCTGATCCAGCTGCACGAGCAGGACCTGATCACCATGGAAGAGGCCAAGCGCCTGTCCCACTCCACCGACCTGGAGCGCAAGCTGATGTTCACCAGTTGAGGCGGCGCCGGCTTTACCGGTTTTCAGTCACCCAAAATAAAAGAGAGCTCCCGGAGTCATTCCAGGAGCTCTCTTTGTTTGCAGGATCGAGAAGTAGTCCCCCCTCCCTTGACGGGAGGGGGTTAGGGGATGGGTGAAGCTGGCAGCTCTGCTGAGGTGGCGCCTTCCCCCTCACCCTGTCCCTCTCCGCAAGGGGAGAGCGGACGCCATGGCAAGTTTTTCCGGATGCAAGCCCATTTCCTTGGTAGCTCGCGTAGAACCAACCGTTTCTAGCCAAACTGCGCCAGAAATTCCTGCACCTCTTTGCGCAGCTCCGCCGTCTCGGCGCGCAGGTCGGCGATCTCGTTCTCCAGCTTCTGGAGCCGCCCGGTCATGGGGAGCTTGTAGGGAAGCGCGGGTTCGGAAACCTCTTCTTCCTCTTCCTCGGGGAGCTCCGGCATCCCGCCGAACACCTGGGCGTAGCGCACCTCCTTGCGCCCCGACTGACGCGGCAGCCGCACCACCAGGGGGGGACCGGCGCGCATGAGCTCGCCGAGCACCTCATCCACCGCCTCGATGTCGGCAAAGGGTGCCATCCGCTCGGCGCGGTTGCGCAGCTCGCCGGCGGTCTGCGCCCCCCTCAGCATCAGCTCGGCCAGGATCGCCCGTGCCGGCACCGCCAGACCGAGCTTGTCAGCCGCCGAGTGAACGTACTTGGCCACCCGTCCGCCGGTGGTGGTGAGCCGCGCGAGCCCCCGCGCCCCCAAAGCCTCCAGCACCTTCTGCACCTCGGGCTCGCTAAGCGAGAGCACCGGGTCGCGGTTCGATTTCTGGTTGCAGGCACTCATGAGCGAGTTAAGGCTCAGCGGGTAGTTCTCCGGGGTGGTCAGCTCTTTCTCCATCAGGCAGCCGAGCACGCGGATTTCCAGGTCGGTCAGGTTCATCTTCATCTGCTGCTCCTTCTAGGACTGCGTCATTCCATGATCTGGATGGTGCCGATCCTCGGCTGCGGCACGAGGGCCTTGGTAAGCGCGCTCACCCCTTCGCCGACGTACAGGGTGGCGATAAACACCACGGCGGAGAGCAGGATCCCCACTGCGAGGTTCCCCTGGCGTACCTGCTCCCCCAGGCTCAGCGCCGGGTTCAGCTTGTTGACCATCCTCCCGAACAGCCGCAAAGTCAACGAAATGGTGAAGATGGCGAAGAACAGGGTGATCACCAGGTGCCCCAGGGTAAGGAGCGCGGTCTGCCAAAGCGGGAAGGCGACATCTGCGGGGGCCGAGATGGAGAGCCGGAACATCCCGACCGACGCCCCCACCCCCTTGCGCAGCATGAGCGCTGCCGACACCATGATGGCGGAGACCAGGATCCCCACCGCAGGGTTCCCCTTGATGATCTCCTCTTCCATGTCGAATTCCGGGTTGGCCTTGATGAACACGCGGTAGATGACGTAGATGATCAGTCCGGACAGGACGATCATCAGGCCGAGTTCGAAAAAGCTCACCAGAAGGCGCAGGAAAAACATGAGGTCTCCAGTTGTCAGTTGGTAAACGGTTCCACCGCCATGCCGGCGCCGGAGTTGAGCAGGGCGGTCGTGGTCGGTCCCACCATCCCGGGCGGGAGCCAGGCCGGCCCCGAGGGCTCCATCAGCACGTAGCGCAGCCCCTGGTACTCGACGTAGGCGTCACCCTTGCCCGGATTGCGCAGGACCCCCATCAGGTAGTGGTCCGGCACCCCGATGCCGACCAGCTTCACCTTGTTCCAGTTCATGAGCAGGGCCGCCAGGAGCACGCTCTTGGTATCACAGTCCCCTTTCCCCTTGGCCACCGCCTCCAGCGGCGGATAGATGCCGCCGGTCTGCCGGCCGTCGATCACCATGGGGACCGCCTCGTAGCGGAACGCGGTCTGCACCAGCGACAGGGCCGCCCCGATAACCTCGGAGGAATCGTAGCCGTTTTTCTCCGCGATCGCCCCGAGCGCCTGGGCCATGGGGCGCAACTCCTTCACGTTACGGCCCGCTATGCCAGGAAGGTCCGCGCTGAGCGTGTTCCCCGGCAGGATGGTGAAGCCGCGCGAGGTGAGAAAGGAGCGGTACTTGGCGCGGTACTCCGCCTTGATGGCGGCTCCGGCCCGGTTCAGATCCTGCTGGCTCTGCCGGTTCTGCACCGCGTAGCGGTACGCCTCGTCCAGCGCCTTCTTCTGCCACTGGGTGAGCGACTCCAGCTCCGACGGGAAATAGCCGTACCCCTGGAGGTAGCGGACCAGCTCCCGGGTCGAGATCGTCAGCCCCGCCCGCAGGGAGTCGTTGTTGAAGTTGCGGCAGCCGTACTCGGCACAGATCTCCCCCCGTTTCTCCTCGATGCGCTGGAACTGCGCGGCACCGACCGCACCGGGACGCTGTTCGGGGACCGGTGCGTGAACCGAGAGGGTCTCACCGGCCCCGGCTCGCCGCCCCACAACGCCCGCGGCAGTTGACCGCTGGCGCCCTTCCACCTGCACGACCACGGTCGCACAGAGGATCAGCGCGCCCAGGCACAGTACCGACCAGAGTTTCAGTCCCGGTACCGAGAAGCAGCGTTCTTCTTCGCCAGAAGCTATGACAGATGAAGCTCGCTCAGAGAGCATCTGCGTTGTGTCCTCTCAACCTGCATGGCGTTGCGACACAGTCCCAGACGAGACATGCTATCGCTGTGCCTTATCCTTGTCAAACCGGCCGTTTGCCTCTGCCAGTTCCAGCCGCCGAGCGGGCTAGAGGCCGGGGCTCCCGGCACGCACGGTCGAAAAGGGGTGACAGGAAAATTCGAAACGGGTATCATTCCCGAGGTTGCCGGCACAGTTCCGGCTCCGCCCGCAGCGACCTTTCACACGTTCCCGCGCCCCTGCCAACCGCACGGCCCGCCGTACCACACTATATCGGGAGCGCACCAGATATCATTAGCCCTTTCCCTCGCGCTGCATCCGGAGGGAAGGGATCCTTACGAGGTACCTCATGGGTAATCGCAGAACGCTCTGCCTGATCGCCGCGCTGCTCCTTGCCTTTTCCGGCAAGGCACGTGCCTTCTGCTTCGAGGAAGCGGGAGCGCAGTACGGCATCAACCCGCAGATCCTGCGCGCCATCGCCAAGGTGGAATCGAACTTCAACCCCCGCTCAGTGCACCGCAACACGAACGGCACCTTCGACTTCGGCCTCATGCAGATCAACTCGAGCTGGGCTCCCACCCTGGGGAAGGAGCGCTGGAACTCGCTGGGGGACGCCTGCGTCAACGCGAAAACCGGCGCCTGGATCCTCTCCATGTGCATCGAGAAGTACGGCTACAACTGGAAGGCGATCGGCTGCTACAACAGCCAGACCCCCGACAAGCGCGACCATTATGCCAGGATGGTCTTCGAGCAGTTGCAGAAGGTGAAGCCGGTACCCGAGGAGGCCTCCTACGCGCCGATCAAGGACCGGCTCGAGGCCCTCATCAAGAACAAGGTCGACGACTGGGTCGCCGGCGCACAGCAGGGGAAGGAACAGTTCGTGGTGCAGGTCCCCCCGGCAGCCGGTGCGGCCGAGCCCCAGGGCGCCGGCCAGGAGCCGCCCAGCCTCTCCGAGACCGCGCTGCAGGGGACGCTCCCGAGTTTAAACGGCAGCCAACCGCTCATGTCCTTCGATCCGGCGCCCGAGGGGCACCAGGGTGAGAACCGCCCGCCGACCCCGTAAAAACAGCTGAAGTTTCAGGGTTACTCCCCCCCCTCCCTTGACGGGAGGGGGTCGGGGGGTGGGTGAAGCTGCCAGCTGCACTGAAGTGGCCCCTTCCCCCTCACCCTATCCCTCCCCCGCAAGGGGAGTGGGGACCGTTCTCCACCGACTTTCCTTTTTTCAGATGAGCCCTGACCTGCAAACGTAGCAGGCAAAAAAGAGACCGCAGCCCCAACCGGGAACTGCGGTCTCTTTGTTTGTATGATTGGGCGCCTTGGCCTAGCGGGACGCGCAGCCGGCGGGGAGGGTCCACTTCACCGTCGGGTCTGCCGGGTCGCTGGTCAGCAGCACCCGCCGCCCTTCCGGGTCGTCCTGCTGCACCAGGAAGCCGGTCTCCGCCTTCCCCCCCTGGATCAGGTGCTTGCCGAAGTCCGGCGTCAGCCCGATCAGGCGCAACAGCTTCTCGCCGATGCTCAGGAAGTCATCCCCCTTGCCGATCATCAGCACCCGGTAGCCCGAACCCTCCAGAAGCCTGAGCAGCGTGTAGCTGTAGGGATCTTCCTCGCCAATACTCACGATGTAGCGCGCGCCGTTCTTCTCGAAGTAACGATCCACCCTGATGCTGTAGGCGTTGGAGGCACCTTCGGCGGACTGGATGATGCGGTTCTTGCTCCAGCGCAGTGCCAGGGCATTCAGCACGGTGTCCACGATGCGGGCAGGCTCACGGTCGCGCACCGAGCAGATCCAGGTGTTGGCGACCGGCGGCGCAGGCTGGGCTGCCGGCGCTGCCGGGGAGACTGCCGCCGACGGCGCAGTGGGGGCCGGGGCCGGAGTCGGGGCCTTGGCTACCGGAGCGGGTGGAGGCGGCAGCTCGCGCGGTGCCGCGGGCGCAGCCGAAACCGGGGGCGCAGCGACCGCGGGGAGACTCGGCAGCGGAGTGGGAGCCGGCACGGGTGCCTGCGCGGCCTCCGGACTGCTGGCCGGCTCATGATGCCGGTGCGTGCGTGCCGAGCGTGCCTGGTGCGCAGAGGTCGGGATCAAGAGGGTGCTCCCCACGGTGAGCCTTCTGATGTCGGGGACGTCGTTGATCCGGATGATCTCCGGGATCAGCTTTTCGGCGGCCTCGTTGGAGAGGCCGAAGCGCGCGACCAGGATCTTGAAAATGTGGTCACCCGGCTTCACCGTGTAGCGGACGTACTCCCCCTCGCCGCTCACGGCGTGGTGCCCGCGGGACGGCTTGGCGCTACGCGCCGGGGCTTCTTTCTTCTTGGCCTTCTTTTCCGGCTTGGGCGGGGGAGTGCTGGAGCGGTCCAGTTCCTTCAGGTCGATATCGTAGGGGGAAGCTGCCTTGGGCTGCGCCGCCGGGGCTGACGCCTTGGGCGCCGAGCGGTCCAGCTCTTTCACGTCTATGTCGAAGGGGGAGGCTGCGGCGTACAGGTGACAGGGAAGCGACAAAAGTGCCACCAGCAAAAAGGCCCCGCCATGTTGTGCATTGGTCATTCCATACCTCAAATCGGTGCTGCTCTGCTGCCGGGGGCTAACGGTAATAGATGACGAACGCCTTCAGGCTACGATCGCTCTTATTCCGGTACACGGTGAGCGCGACGCCGCCGCCTGCATCACCCTGCTGAACCAGATACTTCCCTTTCACACCGCCCGTCCCCACGCGGTACTTCTCGGTTCCGCCAAACTCCTTGAGCGCCCGGGTCAAAAGGGGCTCGGGAAGCGTCTCGCCGTGCAGGGTCAGCACCTGGAGCGCCTTGTAGCGCTCTCCTTCCCTGAAGACCTTGTACTCCGCGCTGGTGCCCACAAAGCGCTGCCAGCCGGGGTGATTCTTGGCGTACTCGGGATCGGGCTTGGTCTGGCCCAAGAGTGCCGGCAACGCCTTCTGGCCGTTTGCAGCAGTCCCAGCAGTCGGAGCGGCGACCGGAGGCGGTGCCACGACGGCCTGCGGCTGCGCCTTGACGGCCGCGGGCGCAGGAACGGGTTGCGGCGGGGCGGGCTGCAGCTTGGGAGCCGGGGCAGGCTGTGGCTTGGCAGCGGGCGCCGCGAGCGGCGCTTCGGCAACCCGGGGTGCCGCCGGCGCTGCCGGGACCGTTTTCTTCTTTTCCTTGGCAGGACGCGCGGAGCTCAAAGGCGCAAGCGCCGGCTCCTTCGGGGCTGTCTTCTTGCCGGCCAGGTAGGAGAACAGCGGCACCAGGATGAGCGCCAGCACCAGGGCAACCGGGATCCAGAGCGGTCGTTTCTCCTTCTTGGCACGCCGCAGCGCATCAGCCAGCGGCTCACCAATCAGGCGTTCTCCCGCACCGTGTTCCTGCTGCGGGCGTTCGGAATGGGCGGCAGCGGCTTCCGGAGCCTTCTTGTGGGCTCCCAGCACGATGCGCTCCTCGATATTCAGGGAACCTTCCGGCCCGGCAGCTTCCTTTTGCGCCTCATCCATCAGGGCTGCAAACGAGGCAAGCTGGGCCGTCTTCTCGGCCGACTGCCCGGAGAGCTGAACCGGGTGGGACTCGCTGAACGGTTCGAACTGGGGGACGAACTGATGCTGCTCGAGCGATTCCGGTTCCGGCGGAGCCTGCGGCTCAGGAGGTGCAGCCTCGGCAGACGGCTCGGCGGGGGCAGACTCGGCGGCCGGCCCGGCCTCGGCAGGCGGCGCCTGGGGCGTTTCCACCCCGGTCTGCACGACCTCGGCCTGCGGCTCGTCCCGCTCCGGTTCTGCCTCCGGCTCCGGTTCGGCAGGCACTGCTTCGACAGGCTCGGTTTCGGAAGGTTTCGCTTCGGCAGGTTCTGTTTCGACAGGCTCCGACGCCGCGGGTTTTGCCGGCACGGGGCGCTGCGGTTGGTAACTCCCCTCCAGCACCTGGCGTACTACGTCTGCCAGTGCCTGGTCCTCCAGCGCCACGTCTACGAACGTCTCCTGGTGCTGAAAGGCCTGATCCATCTCCTCAAAGCTCCCTGCCAAGAGGACGAGCGCGGCGTCCTTGGGGAGCACCTTCTTCAGGTGCCGCACGATGATGTCGCGCGAGAACCCCGAGATGCGCCCCTGCACGAAGGCAAGCTGCGGCGCGGCCGCCGCGATCTCCTGGTCGGCCTGGTTCAGGGTGACCGCGGTCTTAAGCTGCAGGAGTCCCTGTGCTTCGAGCGACTCGAAGACCTGTTGCACTCTGGGGGTATCGGAGATGAGGAGAACGTGCTTCATGAGATCCTTGGAGGGTAGTTCGGGAATTGGCCCATTCTAGGGGAGCAGGGCGCAAGAATCAATAGTATTCAACACCTCGGGGCACATTTTGCAGAACCCCGTGGACCGCGCCGCCACCTCCTCTCGGTCCTCTCAAACAAGCCTATTCATGAAACCAGCGTCGTACGAAGTGGAGGAGAGCCGCCGCGGCAGTTTCCCCGGGAAACTCGGGTTCCTGGAAGGGTTTCCCTTGGAGTAATTTACATTGTCACCTTTCTTAGAAACTGCTATACAGGCTAGCTGCAAGGGTCCCGAGTGCAGCTGGTATGATAGCAAGCCTCTCTTCCCGGTCAACGAGGTGCGCGACCCGGGCTCCGGCAACCGTCGCCCCCGTCGGCTCCGGCTCCTGGCACAGCTGGATGGTCAGCGCATCGAGCACCGGCAAGACCGGGAAATCCTGCTCCAGTCACCTCCCGCGCGTCACCACGCGACGCTTTTCCCTTTACCCTGCAGCAGGTGCGGCCGACCTGCTGGCTGCACGACCGAGAGGGCCAGATCCGCTATGAACATGCTGGACTCCCTGGAACGCAAATTCGGACGTTATGCCATTCCGAACCTGACCCTGTACCTCATCGCGGGCCAGTCACTTTTCTACGTCATGTACCTGACGGGGAAGCTGGAGCGCGGTGCTACCTACTTCTCCGCCGAGTTGCTCCTGCAGGGAGAATGGTGGCGCATCTTCACGCTCCCCTTCGACCCGCCCCGGCAGAGCCTGATCTTCACCCTCATCGCCTGGTATTTCTTCTACATGCTTGGCTCGGCACTCGAGGAGCACTGGGGCGCGTTCCGTTACAACGTCTACCTCCTTTTGGGCTGCCTCATCACCATTGCCGCCGCGTTTCTGGTGCCGGGGTACCCGATCAGCAACGGCTTCCTCGCCGGGTCGGTCTTCCTGGCCTTTGCGACGCTCTTCCCCGAGTTCCAGATCCTGCTGTTCTTCGTCATCCCGGTGAAGATCAAGTGGCTTGCCCTGCTTACCTGGCTGGGCTACGCCTGGCAGCTGATCGCAGGGGACTGGGCAACCCGGGTCATGGTCCTCTCTGCCCTGGCCAACTACCTGATCTTCTTCGCCCGCGACATCGCCGTGAACGCCCGCTACGGCAGCAAACAGCTGACCAGGAAGGCCGCAGGCTTCGCTCCGCGTCGCAGCGAAACCGTGCACCGCTGCAGCGTTTGCGGCATCACCGAAAAGACCCACCCGGAGATGGACTTCCGCTACTGCCCCCAGTGCAAAGGGACCTACGGGTACTGCCGGGACCACATCTTCAGCCACCAGCACAAGAAATAGCAGGGACGGCCCGGCGCACGAAGTCGTGTGTGCACCACCCAACTCACGCCGTCACCACCACGATGCGGAGGGAACATGCTGAACAATCTGAGTAATCTCAACAATATAGGTGACGAGGTCTACCAGACCTGGAGCGACGAGCAGCGCCGTGACGAGATCGGCAAGCTGGTGGAAGGGTACCGCAACGGTATCCCCGCCCAGATCCTCTGCCGGCTCGCCGTCTCCATCGCCGGCAGCCGCAAGCTCGCCGCGGGCCACCTGGCCGCTTTCCTGAGCCTCAAGGAGCGCAAGGCCATGGTCAAAAAGGAATCTGCCGGCGCCGACAGCGACCTGCGCGACCTCCTGAAGGGGACCCTGCTCTTCAGCGGGAGCTAGCCAGGACTGGCGCCCAGGCTCGAAAGCTGGTACAGTTGCCCGGCGGTTCCCCGAGTTCCGTCCAGCTCTCTTTCCAGGTAGCATCGATGACCCTCACCCAGCATCTGGCATTCACCGGCCTTGCCGCCGCAGCCCTCGCCCCGGTCCTTGGCGCACAGGATCTCGCACTCTTTGCCGCAGGCGGAGTGCTGATCGACGTCGATCACTACTTCCTCTACATCCAGCGCCGCAAGAACTTCAGCGTACCGGGGATGTTCCGCTACTTCGCCGAACTGATACCGCTCGAGAGAAGCATCTCCTACGTAGGTCTCTGCGTCTTTCACACCATCGACTTCTTCCTCCTGTTGGCCCTGTTACTCTTCTGGCATCCGCAGCTCTGGCCCCTTTTGGCCGGCTGCCTGTTTCACTTCGTGCTCGACCTGTGCGACCTCAAGCGCAAGGGGATCATCTTCATCCGTCCCTATTTCCTGGTGGAGCACCTGATCAGACGACGCCGCAAGGGGTACCCCTGGTACTGACGCCGGCGCCTCGCAGCTCCCCCCGACCGAAAAAAGATGACAAAAACTGACCGCGACGCTTTTTTCTTGGCTAACGCAGTGGCTGCCAGTATGCTCTCAGCTCCGGAAAACGCCTGGCGCGGGATCCGGTGCGATCAAGATTTCAGGGTAGGGTTTCATGTCCAGAGTAACCATGATCGGTATGCCCGGTTCCGGCAAAAGCGCGGTCGGGCGCCTGGTGGCCGAACGGCTCGGCTGGCAGTTCCTCGACACCGACAAGGTGATCGAGGCGCGCCGGGGAGTTCTGCTGCAGCAGCTCATCGACCGGGTGGGCGAATCGGCCTTCCTGGAGATCGAGGAGGAGACCCTGGTCGATGTCGAGTTCCCCGACTGCTGCGTCATCGCCCCGGGGGGGAGCGCGATCTATTCCGAGGCCGGCATGCAGCGCCTGGCCTCCCTCTCGACGGTGGTCTTCCTGGACGCCCCGATTGCCGAGGTTCGCGAACATATCGCCGGACAGGCCCCGCGCGGGATCATCGGCCTGACGGACGCCGGCAGCCTCGAGGCCCTGCTCGCCATACGCCTGCCGCTCTACCGGCACTGGGCGCACCTCTGCATCCACTGCAGCGAAGCGACCGCTGAATCGGAAGCCGACCAGGTACTTGCACAACTGCAAGCTTACTGGCACAAGGACTGACTGATCCGTTGACTTATCCCTCAGTCTCCCCTAATATTCTCGCTATGGAAATCCTCCCCAAGCTAAAATCGGCTTTCCGCTTCTCCAACTTCTCTCTGATCCAAAAGATCAGTGTGGGTTATGCAGCCATGGCACTGTTTACCATGGCCGCCCTTGCGTTCTCTTCCTTCAGCCTGTACGCTCTGAACAAGACCGCCCGGGGGATCGCCAACAAAGATCTCCCCATGATCAGTTCCCTGATCAAGTTGCGCACCTCGCTCCTGGCACAGGAGAGCTACGCGGGAAAGTACCAGATACTCAAGGACCCGACCTTCGTCGAACTGTTCCACCAGCGCGAAAAGGAGACCATGGTAAACCTGGGGGTGCTCCAGGACCTCGACTCCTCGCGCGACACGGCGACCCTGAACCGGCTCTACGCCGACTTCCGCCTGGCCGCGGCCCGGCTTTTCTCCGGGGAAAGTGACCGTGAGGGGGAACTCAGGGCCCTTTCCGTGCGGCTCCTGAACGCCGTTGATGCCTTCTACGGCAAGCGCCAGGACCTCTTGCAGGCCGAACTGCAGAGCGCCAACTACCAGCAGGAATCGACCATCCGCTGGACCATCATCATCTCCTGCACCGGGTTCCTGCTCGCCATCGGGGTCGCCCCCTTCGTGACCTACCGCACCTTCCGGGCGATCCGGAAGCTGCAGCGCGCCACGCACCGGATCGCCGAGGGTGACTTCGACTACGACCCGCAGATCCCCCCGGGCGACGAGATCAGCGAACTGGCCCGCGACTTCACCAGGATGGCGGCGCGCCTCAAGGTGCTCGAGCAAAACAGCCTGGACGCGAGCCCCCTCACCCGGCTCCCCGGAAACATCGCCATCGAGCGGGTCCTGGACCAGCGGCTGAAAAGCGGCGGCAACTTCGCCTTCTGCTACGCCGACCTGGACAACTTCAAGCCCTTCAGCGACCACTACGGCTACGCCAAGGGGAGCGAGCTCTTGCGGGTGACCGGCGACCTGATCCTCGCCACCGTGAAGGAAGTAGGCGACCCGGGGAGCTTCGTCGGCCACGTCGGCGGCGACGACTTCGTCATGGTCCTCTCCACCGACCGGGTCGCCGAGGTCTGCGAGGCGGTGATCCGCAACTTTGACAGGGAAGTACGCCGGCACTTCGGACCCGAGGACCTGGCGCGCGGCGGCATAGACGGCTGCGACCGCTACGGCGTGCACCGCTTCTTCCCCATCACCACCATCTCCATCGCCGTCATCATCTGCGGCGGCGACGAGTACTCCTCCGCGGTCGACATCGCCCGGGCCTCGGCCCAGGCCAAGGATTCGGCCAAGGAGACTCCCGGCAGCAACTACCTGATCGTCGGGAAACGAAAGCAGGCATGATGAAAAAGCACCTGACCCTTATCCTGGCCGCCGCCCTGTGCGCCGGCTGCGCTACCGGGCGGTCCGGCGAAAAAGGGAGCGGCTTCCTGCAGAGCTTCTCGGAAGGGCGCCGCCTCGCCTCGGCGCGGACCTCCCTCGAGAAAGGGGACAGTGCCGGCGCCAGCAAGATCCTGGAGTCTATCGTGAGCGGCCCGGCCATCCCCGGCGTTACCGACGAGGCGCTCTTTAGGCTGGCGCTGTTGTCCTTGAAACCCAGCGTCGAGCGTCCGGCCTCACCCCAGGGGCACCAGCTGCTCAGGCGCCTGAAGAAGGAATTTCCTGCCAGTCCCTGGAGCGTCCAAGCCACCCCTCTTGTAGAATTGATCACTACTGCCGATGAACTGAAGAGACAAAACCGCGCCTACCGGATCACCAACCAGACCCTCAGCCACGAGGTCGGGGACCTGAACCGTACCATCAACGACCTGAACAAGAACATCGAGCAGTTGAAACACCTCGACCTGGAACTTGAAAAAAAACGTTAGCGACCCGCAGTTCTCCGCGGGAGCGAGCGCCCACGGAGCCTACCGATGACCCGCCCGATTGAAAGCTTCATCCGCAACCTTCCCAAAGCCGAGCTACACCTGCACATCGAGGGGACCCTCGAACCGGAGCTCATGTTCCGGCTGGCCGAGCGCAACCGCATCACCCTCCCCTTCGCCTCGCTCGACGAGGTGCGCGCCGCCTACCAGTTCAGCGACCTGCAGTCCTTCCTGGACATCTACTACCAGGGGATGCAGGTCCTTATCAAAGAGGAAGACTTCTACGACCTGGCGCTGGCCTATTTCGAGCGCGCCCACGCAGACCGGATCCGCCACTGCGAACTCTTCTTCGACCCCCAGGGTCACACCGAGCGCGGCATCCCCTTCAAGACGGTTATCTCGGGGCTGCGTCGTGCGCAGGAGGAGGCCCGCGAGCGCCTGGGGATCAGCTCCGGGCTCATCCTCTGCTTCCTGCGCCACCTAAGCGCCGAGAGCGCACAGGCGACCCTGGAAGAGGCGCTCCCCTACCGCGAGTGGCTCATTGGCGTCGGGCTCGACTCCTCGGAGAGCGGCCACCCCCCGGCCAAGTTCGAGGCGGTGTTTGCCAGGGCCCGCCAGGAAGGACTTATCCCCGTGGCGCACGCGGGCGAAGAAGGGCCGCCCGCCTACATCTGGGAGGCCCTGGACCTCCTCAGGGTACGGCGCATCGACCACGGCGTGCGCTGTCTCGAGGACGAAGGCCTGGTAAAGCGGCTCGCCGCCGAGAAAGTGCCGCTTACCGTCTGCCCCCTTTCCAACGTGAAGCTGCGCGTCTTCGACACCATGGCCCGGCACAACCTGAAGGAGCTTTTGCATCGCGAGCTCTGCGTCACGGTGAACTCGGACGACCCCGCCTACTTCGGCGGCTACCTCACCGAGAACTTCCTCGCGGTGCAGCGCGCTCTCGGGCTCAGCTTCGCCGAGATCCGTCAGCTTGCCGACAACGGGTTCAGTGCGTCGTTTCTGGGGGAGCGGGAAAAAAGGGAACTGCTGGACGAGGTGCGCCACTACTGCGCGGGGTTCCCGCAGGACTAGAATATCCGCGGTCTAAAAGGAGCAGGGCGGTGGATCTTCTCTAAGATCGTGGAGTCCCGCCACCCCCTATCCCCCTCCCGTCAAGGGCGGGGGGATTAACATCACACAACCCACAAAAAAGGGCGCCGCAGAGGCGCCCTTTTTTTGTCATAAGGTTCGATCACAGGTCGCGGGGGAGCTCCAGGGGCGGTTCCTCGAGGAGCGCCAACTGCTCGCGCAGCTGCAGGATGTGCTCCCCCCAGTAGCGCACCGTGTTGAACCAGGGGAAGGTGCGCGGAAAACTGGGGTCCTCCCAGCGGCTGGCGAGCCAGGCGCTGTAGTGCAGCATGCGCAGGGCGCGCAAAGCCTCTACCAGCCAGAGCTCGCGGGAGTGGAAGTCGTTGAACTCGCGGTATCCCTTGATGAGCTGGACCAGTTGTGCCTGCTGGCGCGGCCGCTCGCCGGAGAGCATCATCCAGAGGTCCTGGATGGCCGGAGCGGTCCGGGCGTCGTCGAAGTCCACGAAGTGCGGGGCACCGTCGCGCCAGAGGATGTTGCCGGCATGACAGTCGCCGTGGGCGCGGATGACGCGGACGTCCGGGGTGGCGGCGAAGATCTCGTCGATCGCCTGCAGGAGCTGCTCGGTCACCGCCAGGTAACTCTCCCGGTACTCGTCCGGGATGAAGTCGGCACTGATGAGCTGCACGCTGCGCCGCCCGAAACTCATGCAGTCCAGGGTTGGGCGCTCCTTGAAGGGTCGCAGGGCACCGATCGAGTGGATGCGCCCCAGCATGCGACCGAGGATCACCAGGTTCTCGTCGTTGTCGAACTCGGGGGCGTGCCCCCCCTGGCGCGGGTAGAGCGCGAAACGGAACCCCTCGTAGTGGAACAGGCTCTCGCCTGCCTCGTTGCGGCAGGGGGCCACCACGGGGAGCTCGTGCTCGGCAAGCTCGAAGGAGAAGGCATGCTCTTCGAGGATCTGGGCGTCGCTCCAGCGCCTAGGGCGGTAGAACTTGGCGATCAGCGGTTGACCGTCCTCGACCCCCACCTGGTAGACGCGGTTTTCGTAGCTGTTCAGGGCCGAGGTGCGGCAGTCGCAGCGGTATCCCTGGCTCTCCACGGCGTCCATGATGAAGCTGGGGGTCAGGGTCTGAAAGGGATGGGTGCTCTCCGGCATCGGGCGGGTATCTCCTGCGCGTTTGGCTTAGCTACGTTTGCTACCATACCACCATTGGCCGCCCGACGGCAACGCCCGGTTCCGCCTCAGAAAACACCGAGTTGCCGCAAGAGCGGGAGCTTCTCCTCGCGAAACACCGCGATCACCCGGGCCAGCTCGGCGAGGTTCTCCTCTTCGGTAGTGAGGATCTCTCCTTCTCGGCTCAGCAGTTGTTCGCGCTGCCGCATCTCTCCCCAGATAAAGGCCGCCGGGTCGTCGGTGCCGCGGATCTCGCAGAGCAGGAGCAGCCGCTCCAGCCAGTCCACCTTCACGCCGCTTTGCAGGACCGGCGAGGCGAGGGTCTTTTTCTCCAGGTTGTCCAGGTGCCGCTCGATGATCGCGTTGTTGAGCCGGCGCGTGGTCATGGTGGTGTAGAGCGCCGGTTCCACCGCGGTCATCACGTAGTCCGCCGCCATGAGCACCATGAGCGCCTCGATCACCCGGGTCTTGCCCAGGGACTCGACCTCCGGATGGGACAGGAGCTGGTCCAGGGTCTGCGGCCTTTCTTCCAGCGCCAGGAGGATCGGGTCGTACAACAGGGGCTCGAGAGCCACCTCACCGATGGGGAAGGCTGCCTTGTACTCGACCCTCGCCCGGGGCACCACCAGGGCGAACCCGGTCTCCCCCACGTGGCGCAGCTGTTCCACCGCCGGGATGCGCCGCCCCCCCTTGGTGAAGATGTCCCGGCGCAGCAGCGGCGCCACCGTGAAGTCTTTCACGGTCTCGCGCATCACCCGGTCCGAGATCGCCCCCAGCACCTGCTGCTGCTCGGCGCTGAAGCGGAGCATGTCCTGGTTCTCGGCGAGGTTCGCCGAACCGACGAAGTGCAGCTTGGCCGCGGCGAGGTTGCGTACCACCTCGGCATGGTAGAAAAGGGACCAGTCCCGGTTGAAGAATTCGTGCACCACGTAGTTACGCGGCAGGGTGCAGATGTAGTCGAAGAAATCCCGGGCAGCTGAATTGGTGCTGAAGAAGGAGGCTCCGGCACTTTTGAGCCGCTGGGCAAACCTGAGCGCGCGCTCGACACGCTCCTCCAGGTTCCCCGGCTGGGTGTCGGCGTAGCTTGAGAGCAGCTGGCGCAACGGGGCGTAGCTGCTCCAGCCCGGGAGGCTGTTGTAGCTTACATAGACCACGCCGCCGGATTTGAGGTGGGTGCGCAGGAAGTCGACGATGCGCTGCCGGTTCTCCGGCCCGACCCAGGAGTAGATGCCGTGCAGCACGATGAAGTCGAACTGGGGGAGGTCCAGCTCGGGGAGGTCGGCGAAGCTCGCCTCCCAGAAGGTGACGTTCTGGATGCTCGCCTGGCGCGCCACGTTGCGCGCGCCTGCGATATGCGCCGCGTTGAAGTCCACGGCGTGGAACTGCCCCTCTGGGTGGCAGGCGGCGAACAGGTTTACCGATTCACCCTGACCGCAACCGAGGTCCAGGTAGCTGAACCCTTCCTTGAGCGGCACCGGATCGCGGCTTTGCAGCAGCAGGATGAAGTTGAGGGCCGAGGGACCCAGCTCGCGGTAGACCCCGTGCACGTATTCGACCTCGGTGATGTAGCCGTCTTGCCATTCCATGGTGCCTGCCCTTGCTTCCTCAGCCGATGCCTCGGGAGCCGTTTATTACAAATGTTTACAAAGGCCGCAAAATAGCAGCTAGCCCCGGTTATGTCAACCAGTGACCTATTGTCTAATGAACTGTTCGAGCACGTCAATCAGAAGGGTATGATGCCGAAAATCAGGTTGGAGGGGAGTTGGAACGGCCCCAGGGGGTTGTTCTGTTCCTGCAGTTGATCGATCTGCGGTTCCCCGCTGGCGAGCTTGTAGGCGACGTGGTGGTTCACGAAGACGATGAGTGCCTTGAAGCGCCAGCCGGTCTCCTGGGTAACCCGCCGGAAACTCGCGATATCCAGCCAGAAATTGCCGATGCGCTTGGTATAGGTCCGCTTCGGCTCGAAAACGTAGGCGCGGCAGTCGTCGCGCGCCATGAGGCAGGCCTGCAACCCGGGGTCGAGTTCCTCGTGCGGGATCCCCTGCACGGTCGCCGCGATGTCCAGGTAGTTGAGCACCTTGAGGTTGGGGGAGCTCTTCACGTCGAAGCCGAGCACCTTCAGATCCTCCACGGTGGTTTCGCCGACGGTTATCTTGTCGAAGGCCCCCTTGGCGTCGGAGTAGTTGGTCCAGGGCGATTCGGCCACCGCCTTGCCGCTGGGCAGCAGCCGGCTGCATCCGACCTGGAGCACCAGAAGAGCCAGCACCGTCAATTGCAGTAGCAGGTTACGCCGCATGTCCCGCGCCCCGGTTAAAGGTTAGATTAAAGCTGGTTTATTATAACGCAGATTCGCAGAGGGAACAGGAGAGGTGGTTCCGGGTGGTCCTGGCGTAACGGGCGGGGAAGACGGGGGCAGGCTCTCCAGTGCCGGGCGACCGGAGGTGAACCCGGGAAATGGAGCAAAAAGAGCCCGCCACTGCAGGTGAGTGGCGGGCCCAGAGGTCGCTTGGATCCGTTTTGTCAGGGGCTAGCCCTGCTGCCGTTTTTTCTTGGTCTTCAGCCCGCAGTGCGGGCAGCGCTTGTCCGGCACCGAGAGCCGGCAGGTCTCGCACCAGTAGTCGATGAGCTGCTCCGCAAAACAGCTGGGGCAACTGCCGGGACGACCCGGCTCGCAACTGCAGTTCTTTTCTGTCATGACACTACCTCCTGGCTAGGCAACCGAAGGTTACGGGTTCAGCATCTTCTTCAAGTACTGCCCGGTATAGGATCTCTCCACCCGTGCCACCTGCTCCGGGGTGCCGGTGGCGATGATCTCGCCGCCGCGGTCGCCCCCTTCCGGTCCCAGGTCCACGATCCAGTCCGCCGTCTTGATCACGTCCAGGTTGTGCTCGATGACCACGATGGTGTTTCCGGCGTCGACCAGCTTGTGCAGCACCTCCAGAAGCTTGGCAATGTCCGCGAAATGGAGGCCGGTGGTCGGTTCGTCCAGGATGTAGATGGTCCGCCCGGTGGCCCTCTTGGAAAGCTCCTTGGCGAGCTTCACGCGCTGCGCCTCGCCGCCGGAGAGGGTGGTCGCCGACTGCCCGAGCCTGATGTAGCCGAGCCCCACGTCCTCCAGGGTCTTCAGCTTGCTCTTGATGCGCGGGATGTGCTCCAGGAACATGAGCGCCTGGGAGACCGTCATGTCCAGCACTTCGGCGATCGATTTACCCTTGAAGTGCACCTCCAGGGTCTCCCGGTTGTAGCGCGCCCCCTTGCAGACCTCGCACTGTACGAAGACGTCGGGCAAAAAGTGCATCTCGATCTTGATGATGCCGTCACCCGAGCAGGCCTCGCAGCGCCCCCCCTTCACGTTGAAGGAGTAGCGCCCCGGCTTGTAGCCGCGCATCTTCGACTCGGGGAGCTGGGCGAAGATGTCCCGGATCTCGGTGAAGAGGCCGGTGTAGGTAGCCGGGTTGGAGCGCGGCGTCCTGCCGATGGGGGACTGGTCGATGTTGATCACCTTGTCCAGCACCTCGAGACCCTTGATCGCCTTCACCGCCCCGGCCTTCTCGCGGCTCTTGTAGATGTGCTGGTTCAGGGTCTGGTACAGCGTGTCGATGACGAGCGTTGATTTGCCCGAGCCCGAGACGCCGGTCACGCAGGTGAGGACACCCAGCGGGATGTCCACCGAGACGTCCTTCAGGTTGTTCTCGGTCGCCTTCTCGATGGTCAGGAAGCGCTGCCCCTTGCGCCGTTTTTTGGGGATCGGAATGGAGAGCGCGCCCGAGAGGAACCGCCCCGTGAGCGAGCGCGGGTTGGCCATGATCTCCGCCGGCGTTCCCTGGGCCACCACTTCGCCGCCATGCACCCCGGCACCGGGCCCCATGTCGATCACCCAGTCCGCCTCCTGGATGGTCTCCTCGTCGTGCTCCACAACGAGCACCGTGTTACCGATGTCACGCAGGTGGCGCAGCGTCTGCAAGAGGCGCCCGTTGTCGCGCTGGTGCAGGCCGATCGAGGGCTCGTCCAGGATGTAGAGGACCCCGACCAGCGAGGAGCCGATCTGGGTGGCGAGCCGGATGCGCTGCCCCTCGCCGCCGGAGAGCGTCCCCGAAGAGCGGTCGAGCGAAAGGTAGTCGAGCCCCACGTTCACCAGGAAGTTCAGGCGCTCGCGGATCTCCTTCAGGATGCGGCGCGCGATGTCCTCCTCCTTCTCGGAGAGCGACAGGGTGTTGAAGAAGGTGAGCGCGTCCTTGATGGAGAGCGAGGTCACCTGCTGCACGTTCTGCCCCCCTACCCTGACGAAGAGCGCCTCCTTCTTGAGGCGCGCCCCCTGGCAGGTCGGGCAGGGCATCACGTTCATGTACTTTTCCAGCTCCTCGCGCACCTGCTCCGATTCGCTCTCGCGGTAGCGGCGCTCCAGGTTGTTCAGCACACCCTCGAAGGCCTTCTGGTAGTTGTGGCGCTTGCCGGAATCGTCCTCCCACCAGAAGTCGACCAGGCGGCCGCCCGAGCCGTTCATGATCACCTCCCTGGCCTTCTCGGGAAGTTTGTTGTAGGGGACCGTGGTCGAGAAACCGTAGGCCTTGGCGAGCGCCTCGAGGGTCTGCTGGTACCAGCCCGAGAAGCGTTTCTCCCAGGGGGCGATGGCCCCTTCCCGGATCGAGAGGTCGGGATCCGGGACCACCAGGTCGGCGTCCAGGTACATGCGGGTCCCAAGCCCCGTGCAGTCCGGGCAGGCGCCGTAGGGGTTGTTGAAGGAAAACATGCGCGGGGTCATCTCCGGGTAGGAGATGCCGCAGTCGATGCAGGCCATGGACTCGGAGAAGATGAGCGTCTCCGCCTTGTTGCCGAGGGCCTGGTCTTCCGACACCCCCAGCTTGACGATCCCCTCGGCGTGGTGCAGCGCGGTCTCCAGCGAATCGGCCAGGCGCTTCTCGATCCCCGGCTTCACCACCAGGCGGTCCACCACGATGTCGATGTCGTGCTTCTTCTTTTTGTCCATCTCGATCTCGTCGGAGAGATCGTGGGTGGTGCCGTCCACGATGACCCGGACGAACCCTTCCTTGCGTAACTGGGCGAGTTCCTTCTTGTACTCCCCCTTGCGCCCCCGGATGATCGGGGACAGGAGCGTCAGCTTGGTCCCCTGCGGCAGGGTCATCACCTGGTCCACCATCTGCGAGACGGTCTGCGAGGAGATCAGCTTCCCGCAGCTGTAGCAGTAGGGCTTGCCGACCCGCGCGAACAACAGGCGCAGGTAGTCGTAGATTTCGGTGACGGTCCCTACCGTCGAGCGGGGGTTCTTGCTGGTTGTCTTCTGCTCGATGGAGATGGCAGGCGAGAGCCCCTCGATGGACTCGACGTCCGGTTTTTCCATCTGCTCCAGGAACTGCCGGGCGTAGGCCGAGAGCGACTCGACGTAGCGGCGCTGCCCTTCCGCGTAGATGGTGTCGAAGGCCAGCGTTGATTTTCCCGATCCCGAGATACCGGTGATGACTACCAGCTGGTCCCGGGGGATCTCCACATCGATGCACTTCAGGTTGTGCTCGCAGGCACCCTTAATGATAATTTTGTTCGTTGCCATGGTACTCCCGCATCCAGATTTTCCACCCAACCAGGTGGGCCGAAGGTAACATTAGAATATAGCACATCGTGCACTCATTTTCCCGGTTTTCTCCGTAAAGGGCCGGTTTCCTCACGCCAGGCGAGGAAATCGCTACAGTTTTTTCAGCTGAAGCCGATAGGTTCAGTGCAGCAGAGTCCTGATGTCCATTTACCGGAGGCGACGCATGAACCGCCGTTACCAGATCATACTTATCGCCCTCAGCCTGGCTCTCCCCGCGGCCGTCCTGGCCGCGTCCGAACCGGCGCCCCCCGCGGCCGTGGCAGCTGTTGCAGCGGCGGCGCCCGAGAAGGCCGAGCCGAGCAACGAGGTGCAGTCCCGTAAACTGGCACTCGCCGAGGCGAAGCTCGCTGCACTTGCCGCCGAGGGGAACGGCACCGCCAAGCCCGCCGAGCCGAAGAAGAAGCCGGCAACCAAAAAGAAGAAGGCCAGGGCGCATAAGGCCAAGGGAAAGACCGACCCGGCCCAGGCCAAGGTCTACAACCGCCGACTCTCCGAAAACGAGGTGCGCGGCATCCTGAGCACCACCCGGGACCTCTCGGGCATGGACCTCTCCGGGCTCAACCTGACCGGCATGGACCTAAGCGGTGCCAAGCTGAACCGGGTCAACCTGCGCATGGCCAACCTGGAGCGTGCCGACCTCGCCGAGACCGACCTGGAGCTCGCCGACCTGACCGGCGCCAACCTGCGCGGCGCCAGCCTGAGCCAGGCCCGCCTGCGCGGCACCCGCCTGGACGGAAGCCGCATGGACGGCGCTCTCTGGATCGACAAGACGGTCTGCCGCAACGGCTCGGTCGGCAGCTGCATCGAGTAACCCCATGGGGCAGATCCGAGGAATCGGGATCGATCACCCACTGCCAGCCTCAACGAAAAAAGCCCCGGATCTCTCCGGGGCTTTTTCGCTTTTGTCAGCCGTTGTCGTCAGTTACTAGATTTTCACCACGTTTGCGGCCTGCAGACCTTTCGGCCCCTTCTGAACGTCGAAGGAAACCTGGTCGCCTTCCGCCAGGGACTTAAACCCATCACCCTGGATAGCGGAGAAATGCACGAAGACATCATCACCGTTGTCCTGTTCGATAAAACCAAAACCTTTGCTGTCGTTGAACCACTTCACTACGCCTTGTGCCATTCCTGCATTCTCCTTACTAACTTCTGGTTGAAAATCGGGCGGGGACGATCTCCCCGCCACTGTTAAGATCTTAGGCTTTACGTCCTAATGGTGTCAAGCTATTTGCCGAACTCCATCTCGGCCATCCGCTTGTAGAGGTCGAAGCGACGGGTGGTGAGCTCGCTGGAGCGCGCCATGAGGGCCGCCGCGGCCTCCGGGTTGTTCTTCTTGAGCACCCGGTAGCGGTTCTCGCCGTAGGCGTACTCCTCGAGCGTGATGGTCGGCTCCTTGGAATCGAGCAGCAGCGGGTTCTTCCCTGCCTCGGCCAGCTCCGGGTTGTAGCGCAAGAGCGGCCAGTGACCTGAGGCAACCGCACGGCGGTCCTCCTCTACGGCGCTCGCCATGTCGATGCCGTGGGCGATGCAGTGGCTGTAGGCGATGATCAGGGACGGTCCGTCGTAGGCTTCCGCCTCGAGGAACGCCTTCACCACCTGGCCGGGGTTGGAGAGCGCCACGCGCGCCACGTAGACGTTGCCGTAGGCCATGGCGATCATCGCCAGGTCCTTCTTGGCCTGCGGCTTGCCGCCTGCGGCGAACTGGGCCACGGCCCCCATCGGGGTAGCCTTGGAGGCTTGGCCGCCGGTGTTCGAGTACACCTCGGTGTCGAGCACCAGGAGGTTCACGTTCTTGCCGGAGGCGATCACGTGGTCCAGGCCGCCGTAGCCGATGTCGTAGGCCCAGCCGTCGCCGCCCACGCACCAGACCGACTTCTTCACCAGGTAGTCGGCGATGGAGAGGAGCTTCTTGGCGGCCGGCTCACTGCAGCCAGCCAGCGCCTCTTTCAGCTTCGCCACGCGCCCGCGCTGCGCCTCGACGCCCGCCTGGTCCTTCTGGTCGGCGGCGAGGATCTCCTGCATGACCGGCTTGACCGGATCGCAGGACTTGCAGGAGCAGCCGATCAGCTGGGTCACCAGCTCGCGGGCCGCCTCGTTGAACTTGTCGATGGCCAGTCGCATGCCGAAGCCGAACTCGGCGTTGTCCTCGAAGAGCGAGTTGGACCAGGCCGGGCCGCGGCCATCCTGATTCTGCGACCAGGGGGTGGTCGGGAGGTTGCCGCCGTAGATCGAGGTGCAGCCGGTCGCGTTGGCGATCATGGCGCGGTCGCCGAAGAGCTGCGACATGAGCTTTAAGTACGGGGTCTCGCCGCAGCCGGCGCAGGCGCCCGAGTACTCGAAGAGCGGGGTGATCAGTTGGCTTCCCTTCAGGGTGTCGCGCTTGTAGAGCTTCGGATCGGTGTCCGGGATCTGCAGGAAGAAGTCGTAGTTGGCCGCCTCGGTCGCCCTGAGCGGGGCCTGGAACTTCATGTTGATCGCCTTGTGCTTGGGATCTTCCTTGGACTTCGCCGGGCAGTTGTAGACGCAGGCGCCGCAGCCGGTGCAGTCTTCCGGGGCGACCTGCACGGTGCACTTCATCCCCTTGAACTCGTTGCCGCGGGCGTCGGCCGACTTGAAGGTCTCCGGCGCACCCTTGAGGCTGTCGCCCTCGTACACCTTCATCCTGATGGTGGCGTGCGGGCAGACGAACGAGCAGATGCCGCACTGGATGCAGAGCGCCTCGTCCCAGACCGGGATGTCCACGGCGATGTTGCGTTTCTCGTACTGCGAGGTCGCGGTCGGGAAGGTGCCGTCGGCCGGCATCTTGGAGACCGGCAGGTTGTCGCCGTAGCCGGCGATGATCGGGGCGGTGACCTCCTGGACGAAGGCAGGGGCGTGGGCACCGACGACCGGCGGCTTCTTCAGCTTGCTGCTGGCCTGGGCCGGCACCTTAACCTCGAAGATGTTGGCGAGCGCCGCATCCACCGCCTTGTTGTTCATCTCGACGACCTTCTCGCCGGACTTGCCGTAGGACTTCTTGATGGCGTCCTTGATGGCGTCGATGGCGACCTGCAGCTCCATGATGCCGGAGATCTTGAAGAAGGCGGTCTGCATGATCACGTTGATGCGGGCGCCCAGACCCAGTTCCTCGGCGAGCCTGATGGCGTCGATCACGTAGAACTTGAGCTTCTTGGCGATGATTTCTTTCTGCACCTCGACCGGCATGGAATCCCAGACCGAGTCCTTGTCAAACGGCGAGCAGAGCAGGAAGGTGCCGCCCGTCTTGGCGCGCTCCAGCATGTCGTACTTCTCCAGGAAGGAGAAGTTGTGGCAGGCCACGAAGTCCGCCTGGTCGATCAGGTACGGGGAGCGGATCTCCCCCTTGCCGAACCTTAGGTGCGAGGTGGTCACGCTGCCCGCCTTCTTCGAGTCGTACACGAAGTAGGCCTGGACGTTGTTGTCCGAGTGCTCGCCGATGATCTTGATGGAGTTCTTGTTGGCGCCCACGGTGCCGTCGGAACCGAGGCCGTAGAACATCGCCGAGTAGGTGCCCGGGGAGGGGTTCATGAACTTGGCGTCGTAGGGGAGCGAGCAGTTGGTCACGTCCTCGACGATACCGACCACGAAGTGGTTCTTCGGCTTGTCGAGTTTCAGGTTGTCGTAGACCCCCTTGGCCATCCCCGGGGTGAGCTCCTTGGATCCCAGGCCGAAGCGGCCGCCGACGATGATCGGGTACCCCGGGAAAGAGACCGTGCCATCGGCCATCGCCTCGCCGACGGCGGTGCGCACGTCGAGGTAGAGCGGTTCGCCCAGGGAGCCCGGCTCCTTGGTGCGGTCCAGTACGGCGATCTTCCTGGCCGTGGCCGGGATGGCGGCAGCCAGGATTTCCGCCGGGAAGGGACGGAACAAGCGTACTTTCAGGAGGCCGACCTTCTCGCCGTTCTTGTTCAGGGTCTCCAGGGTCTCCTGGAAGGTGTCGGCGGCGCTCCCCATCACGATGACCACGCGCTCCGCGTCCGGGGCGCCCACGTACTCGACGAGCTTGTAGCTGCGGCCGGTCACCTTGGCGAACTTGTCCATCTCCTCCTGGACGATGGTCATCGCCTTCGGGTAGAAGGCGTTCACGGTCTCGCGACCCTGGAAGTAGACGTCCGGGTTCTGGGCGGTGCCGCGCATCACCGGGCGGTCCGGGGTGAGCGCGCGGTCGCGGTGCGCCTGCACCAACTCGTCGGTGAGCATGGCGCGCATGTCGTCGAAGGTAAGCTCCTCGACCTTCTGTACCTCGTGGGAGGTCCTGAAGCCGTCGAAGAAGTGCATGAAGGGAACCCGGGCCCTAAGCGTCGCAGCCTGGGCGATCAGGGCGAAGTCCATGACCTCCTGCACGTTGTTGGAGCAGAGCATCCCCCAGCCGGTGGAGCGGGCCGCCATGACGTCGGAGTGGTCGCCGAAGATGTTCAGCGCTGCGGCCGAGATGGCGCGGGCCGAGATGTGGAACACCGTCGAGGTCAATTCGCCGGCGATCTTGAACATGTTCGGGATCATGAGGAGCAAGCCCTGGCTTGCGGTAAAGGTCGTGGTAAGGGCACCGGCCTGCAGCGCACCGTGCACGGCGCCGGAGGCGCCACCCTCGGACTGCAGCTCCGAGACGAAAGGTACGGTTCCCCAGATGTTCTTCTCGCCCCGGGCGCTCTTCTCGTCCGAGATCTCCCCCATGACGGAGGAAGGGGTGATCGGGTAGATGGCGATCACCTCGTTGGTGGCGTGCGCCACGTGTGCTGCGGCAGTATTACCGTCGATCGTTACCATTCTGCGGGACATTGATTTCCTCCTGTGAGAATAGGGCTAGGATTAATGAAGCGGTTGAACGGCGGTCGGTTTTCCGGGTCGGTTCCGCCGTGGATTACGGTTCACAATTCAGAGCGCCCTTCGACGGCGCGCTGCACCGTTGCTGCATCTACGTATTCGAGGTCGCTGCCGATGGGGATGCCGTGGGCCAGCCGGGTGACTCTAATGGATAACGGCTTGATGAGCTTTGTCAAGAAAAGTGCGGTCGCCTCACCCTCGACGCTGAAGTTGGTGGCGATGAGCACCTCGCGAACCTCGCCCCCCTCCAGCCGCTTCATGAGCTCGGCGATCCTCAGTTCCGCCGGGGTTACCCCGCTCAAGGGGGAAAGGGCTCCCTGCATCACGTGGTAGCGCCCGCGGAAGGCCCGGCTCTTCTCGATGGCCAGGATGTCCTGGGGCTCCTCCACCACGCAGAGGGTGCTGGCGTCGCGCTCTCCCGAGCAGATCCAGCAGGGGTCCTCCTCGGTGATGGCGAAGCAGACCGAGCAGAACCTGACCCGCTCCCGCACCAGGGTGAGGCTCTCGGCCAGGGCGTCGATGTTGTCGGGATGCTTCAGGAGGTGAAACGCCAGTCGCAGTGCGCTCTTCTCGCCAACTCCTGGTAATTTCTTGAGTTCACCTACCAGCCGGGTCAGCGAGTTCGAAAAATGTAGCATATTCCCACCACGGATAAAACATTTTTTTACTGATTATTTTGGCCAAAAAATTTTTTGACCGAGAATCGGTTAATTAATTAAAACACCAGAAATTGAACGCAAAACGCGGATGACGGTCCGGGATGTTCCGATCGAAGGATCGTCCCGCCCGGCCGGCATCCGCGCCTAACTGTAGGTCTTTTCTTAGAAGAGTCCCGGGATGTTCAGGCCGCCGGTGATCTTGCTCATCTCCTCGCTCATCGCCTGGTGCACTTTTTTCAGTGCCTCGTTCACCGCGCTGAGGATGAGATCCTGCAGCATCTCGACGTCCTCCGGATCGACCGCCTCTTTCTTGATGGTCAGGGAGAGCACCTGGTTCTTCCCGTTGACAACCACTGTTACGGCACCGCCGCCTGCGGTCGCCTCGGCGGTTTTCTCCGCCGCTTCTTCCTGCAGTTTACCCATCTTCTGCTGCATCATCTGAGCCTGCTTCATGATCTGCGCCAAACCTTTAGACATCGTATCCTCCGCGTGAGTATCTGACCTGTCCCGACGAGCGCCGTGAGGCTTTCGTCAGGGCTTTGTCTTGATTTCGGTTACTTCGGCGATCTCGCCGTCGAAGAGCTCGACGGCGGCGGTCACCAGGGGGTGTTCTTCCGCCTCGCGCCTCAGGGTTGCGGCCCGTTCGGCGTCTTCAAGGCTTTTTTTTTCCGAGAGGCTCGGGGCGGCGTTACTGGGGACGGCATCCAGCGCCACCACCTTCAAGGTGGGGTTGCCGCCGAAGTGCTCGCCGGCCAGGGCGCGCAGCTCGGCCTGCTTGGCGTTGTCCTGCACCTGCATCAGCTCGTAGGAGCCGGCCAGGCAGCCCAGTTCCAGGCTCTGCGGGGTCACACGGACCGGGTAGACCTGCTCCAGAAGCGAGCCGAGCATCGGCTTCTTACCCTTTATGAAGCGCACCAGGCTCCCCCAGAGGTCCCCGGAGCCCACGGGGGGACCGGCCGGAGCAGCCTGGGGCGCGGGACGCGGGGCCTGAGGCGCCGGCGCGGCAGCCGGGCGGGGTGCTGCACCGGACGGGGCAGCCTGGGCAACGGGTGCCTGGGGCCGGGGAGCCGCTGCGGTACGCTCGGCGGCTGCCAGCTGGGCCGGGCGCGCTGCCGGGGGAGCTCCCCCTTCCAGCGCCGCGATCCGCTGCAAAAGCTCCTGCACCGGTACTGCCGGGCGCAGGGTGGCCATCTTCATGAGTGCCATCTCCAGCACGAGCCGCGGGAAGCTTGCCTGCCCCATCTCCCCTTCCGCCTTCAGAAGCAGGGTGAGGTGGCGCTGCAACTCGCCCGGGTTCTGCGTCTTGGCGAGGCCGGCCAGTTCGGCGAGTTCCGCCTCGGAGAGGTCCAAAAGCCCCTGGGCATCCCCCACCGCCTGGATGATCGCCACCGCGCGGAACAGGTCGATGAGCTCCTGGCAGAACTGGCGCATGTTGTAGCCGAAGCTGTCCACCCGGGCCACCAGTTCCAGCACCCCGCGCAGGTCGCGCTCGAAGACGGCGCGCGCGGCGTCCAGGATCAGGCGGCGGTCCACAACCCCGAGAAGAGCGGTAACCTCCTCGTCCGAGACCTGCTCTCCGCAGAAGGCGAGCACCTGGTCCAGGGTGGTCAGCGAGTCGCGCATGCTGCCATCCCCCTTGCGGGCCACGATGGTGAGCGCCTCATCGCTTACCGAGACCCCTTCCTGGTCTACGATGTAGCGCAGCCTCGAGACGATGCGCGGCAACGCGATCCGCTTGAAGTCGAAGCGCTGGCAGCGGGACAGGATGGTGATGGGGACCTTGTGCGGTTCGGTGGTGGCGAAGATGAACTTGACGTGGGCGGGGGGCTCTTCCAGCGTCTTCAACAGGGCGTTGAAGGCGTTGGTGGTGAGCATGTGCACTTCATCGATGATGAAGATCTTGTAGCGCGAGCGCGAGGGGAGGTACTTGATGTTGTCGCGTAGTTCGCGGATGTCGTCGACGCCGGTGTTGGAGGCGCCGTCGATCTCGAAGACGTCGACCGAGTTCCCCTCGGTGATCTCGAGGCACGCCGAGCAGTGGTTGCACGGCTCGACCGAGAGTCCCTCCTCGCAGTTGAGCGCCTTGGCGAGAATGCGCGCGGAGCTGGTCTTGCCGACGCCGCGGGCCCCGGTGAACAGGAAGGCGTGCGCCACCCGGCCGCCGTCGATGGCGTTTTTCAGGGTTTGGCTGACGTGCTCCTGCCCCACCAGGTCGGTGAAGGTCTGGGGCCGCCACTTTCTCGCAAGTACCTGATAGGACAAGAAGACTACCTCGCGGCAAAATGCCGGTTACTAGGTGCCGGGGGGAGGGAACGACTAAAGGGGGATTGCGGAAAGAGCTGATAGCTGGGCTACCCCGCGGCACACGGGGGCGGTTACTGCCGCTGCTTCCTTCCGGACCTGACGGAGTTCATAACCTTCCGTTGCGCGGGACCCAGCTATCAGGTCTATCCGCAAGGAAATAATTTAAGTATGGCGGAGAGAGAGGGATTCGAACCCTCGGTACGCTATTAACGTACACACGCTTTCCAGGCGTGCTCCTTCAACCACTCGGACATCTCTCCACGAGAAGGACGTTTATAATATAGCCGGTCGTAATTGTAAAGTGATTTCTTAAGAGATGGGGAAATGAGCCGGGGGAACCAGCCGTCCCCAAGGCTTGGCGTACCGGGGGACGGCGCTGTTCAGCACGGCCCATCCATCTGGCGCGTGGTCTTCTTGCGGGCGATGATGGCCTGCAGCAGGGTCTGCTGCTCCTTTTGCTGCAAGAGCTGCTTCACGATGATCTCGCGCACCGAAAGGAGGTTTTTCTTCAGGCTCTCGGCGGTGCGCACCAGGTGCCGGGCGCGCGGGTCGCTCCGCACGTAGGGGGAGAGCAGGTGCACCGCCTCGCTGATCTTCTGGCTCATCAGCACCCTCTCGCGATAGTCGTCCAGCCCCCCCGATTTCAGGCGCTCCTCGAGAGCGCGAAACTCGGAGGTGAAGTAGCTTAGGACATCCGATTGTATGGTATCGTCGTTGCGCATCAAACTCACCCTATCCTTTAGCGGCACGAAGCCGCAGGCCATTGCACAGTATGGAAATCTATTCGGCACGCCCCCCGGTTACTTTATAAAAATAATTTTTTCACGGCGACCTGATCCACCCCCCATTGCGCTGGATAATCGGCCCCGTTTTTGCTATGCTCCAGCAATGTTGTTTACCCTTCCCCCCGCCCCCGGCGGGGCCGAGCCAGCCAGCACAGGACCATGCCAACCTCCGATTACCTCAACGAAATAATCCGACAGCTCGAACCGGGCGACGCCAACCTGAGCCTGACCGGACTGAAAGGCTCGGCCCCGGCCTACCTGGTGTCGCGGCTTTCCTCCCGGCTCTCTACGCCGCTCGTGGTGCTGACGCCGGACCAGGACGCCGCCGACGAGCTTACGAAGGAGCTTTGCTACTTCGCCGCGCGCCCCGAGGAGATCCTCCCCTTCCCGGGCTGGGACATCACCCCCTTCGAGGCGGCCTCGCCGCACCAGGAGATCGTCGGCGAGCGCTTGAAGGCGCTCCTCGCCCTTCTGGACGGCCGGGTCAAGGTCCTGGTCCTGCCGCTGGCGAGCGCCCTGCAGCGCGTGCTCCCCCGGGAGGTCCTGGGCGAGGTCTGCCAGTACCTGGTGGTGGGGGCCGAGCTCGAGCGCGAGCCCTTGGTGGCCAAACTGGTGCAGCTCGGGTACGCCCACGTCCCGATCGTCGAGGACCGCGGCAGCTTCTCGGTGCGCGGCGGCATCCTGGACATCTTCCCCCCCGACCTCCCCCGCCCGGTGCGCATCGAGTTCTTCGGCGACCAGGTGGAGACCATGCGCAGCTTCGACCCGGTGACCCAGCGCTCGCTGGAACCGATCGAGGAGCTGGTGCTGGTCCCCTCGCGTGAGGTGATCCTCTCCGAGGCGGTCCTGAAGGAGTTCGCCCCGCGCCTGAAGAGGCGCTGCGACCACCTGGGGATCGGGGCGGACCGGCGCCGCGAGCTTCTGGAACAGCTGCAACACGCCATCTACCCGCCGGGGATCGACTTCCTGCAGCCACTCTTCCACCCGGGGCTGGAGACGGTCTTCGACTACCTGGGACCCGACGCCGTCCGGGTATTGGTCGACCCCGCGGCCCTTGAGGCAGAGACCGAGCGCTGCGAAGCGGACCTGGCCCTCGCCTTCACCCGAGCCGAGCTGCGCGACGCCATCGTCTGCGACCCGGCCGAGCTCTACCTTTCCCGGGAAAAGCTCGAGGAGCTGGTGGCCGGCGGCCGGCGCCTGAACCTGCCGCAGCTCGACCTCTCCGACGCTCCCGGCACCCGGCTGCGCCTGGAGTTCCAGGACAACGCCGACCTGAAGCTGGAACTGGGCGGCGAAGGGGAGCGCGTACTGGCACCCCTGGCCGACCGGATGGTGCACTGGATCGCCGCCGGGAACCGCGTGCTGGTCCCCTGCCACCAGGCCGGCCAGGCCCGCCGTCTCTACGAGCTCTTCTCCCACTACCGGCTCCCCATCGAGATCTCCGAGTCCCGTTTCCCGCAGGCGGCCCAGATCCCCCCAGGACGCGTGGAGATCCTGGTCGGAGAGATCTCGCGCGGCTTCCGTCTTGAGGCGGACAAGCTCGTGGTCATCGCCGAGGAGGAGATCTTCGGCAAACGCGTCAAGCGCCGCGGCCTCTCCGAGGCCCGCAAGAAGCAGCTTCTCACCTCGCTCGCCGAACTGAAACCCGGCGACCACATGGTGCACATCGACTTCGGGGTCGCCATCTACCGGGGGCTCGAGCACCTAAGCCTCACCGGTCTCGAGGGGGACTTCCTGCTCCTCGAGTACGCCGGCGGAGACAAGCTCTACCTCCCGGTGGACCGCATCAACCTGGTGCAGCGCTACGTCGGGGCCGAGGGGGTCGAGCCGCGCCTGGACAAGCTGGGTGGCGCCGGCTGGGAAAAGGCAAAGGCAAAGGCGAAGAGCGAGATCGAGGAGATGGCCGCGGAGCTTTTGAAGGTCCACGCGGCCCGCGAGGTGATGGAGGGGTACCGCTACTCCCCCGCCGACGAGATGTACCACGAGTTCGAGGCGGCCTTCGCCTTCGAGGAGACCCCGGACCAGGCCGCCGCCATCGACCAGGTGATCGCCGACATGGAGAGCCCGCGCCCCATGGACCGGCTGGTCTGCGGCGACGTGGGGTACGGCAAGACCGAGGTCGCCATGCGCGCCGCCTTCAAGGCGGCCCTGGACAACAAGCAGGTGGCCGTGCTGGTCCCCACCACCGTGCTCGCCCAGCAGCACTACGAGAGCTTTTCGGCCCGCGTGAAGGACTACCCGGTGCGGGTGGAGATGATCTCGCGCTTTAGGACCCCCCAGGAGCAGAAGCAGATCCTCGAGGCGGTCAAGAGGGGCGAGGTGGACATCATCATCGGCACCCATCGCCTGCTGCAAAAGGACGTGGTCTTCAAGGACCTGGGGCTTTTGATCGTGGACGAGGAGCAGCGCTTCGGGGTGACCCACAAGGAGCGCCTCAAGCAGTTCCGCGCCGTGGTGGACATCCTCACCCTCACCGCGACCCCGATCCCGCGCACCCTCTACATGTCGCTCATGGGGATCCGGGACCTCTCCATCATCGACACCCCGCCGGTGGATAGGCTCGCCATCAAGACCTTCGTGTCGCGCTCCTCGGACGAGCTGATCCGCGAGGCGGTCTTACGGGAACTGAGGCGCGGTGGCCAGGTCTTCTTCGTGCACAACCGGGTGCAGAGCATCGGCGCCATGGCCGAGGAGCTCAGGCGCATCGTCCCCGAGGCGCGCATCGTGGTGGGTCACGGCCAGATGGCCGAGAAGGAGCTCGAGAAGGTGATGCTCTCCTTCATGCACGGCGAGGCGAACCTGCTTCTCTGCACCACCATCATCGAAAGCGGCCTGGACATCCCCAACGCGAACACCCTCATCGTGAACCGCGCCGACACCTTCGGCCTCTCCCAGCTCTACCAGCTCAGGGGCCGGGTCGGGCGCTCCAAGAGCCGCGCCTACGCCTACCTGCTGATCCCCGGGGAGGGGGCCATCTCCTCCGACGCCCGGGAACGCCTGAAGATCATCCAGGACATCACCGAACTCGGCGCCGGCTTCCGCATCGCCACCCACGACATGGAGATCCGCGGCGCCGGCGACCTTCTGGGGGCGCGCCAGTCCGGCGACATCGCCGCGGTCGGCTTCGAGCTCTACACCGAGCTTCTGGACGAGGCGGTGCGCACCCTGAAGGGGGAGGCGCTCCCCGAGCGGGTCGAGCCGGAGATCAAGCTGAAGGTGCCGGCCTTCATCCCCGAGGAGTACGTCCGGGACCCCAACCAGCGCCTGCTCATCTACAAGAAGCTCACCCAGCCCGCCGACGAGGCCGAGATCGAGGACATCCGCGCCGAGCTGGTGGACCGTTTCGGGCAGCTCCCGGTGGCGGCCGTCTACCTCCTCGAGGTAATGCGCCTGCGGGTACTCCTCAAGGGGTTCCTGGTCAAGGAGATCGAGCTGGCCGGCAACGACCTGGTGCTCTCCTTCCACGAAAGAACACCGGTCTCGCCGGACGCCATCACGGGACTTTTGCGCAAAGAGAAGGGAAAATTCCGCTTTACTCCCGACTACCGGCTCTACGCCCGGATCAGCGACACCTCCTTCGACGGGGTGCTGCGCGAAGCCAGAAATCTCTTGAAATGCCTATTCTGATATGCTAGCGTCACCAGGATTGGAAGATACTTAAATTATTAAAAAGGAGTCACTGTGTACTTCAAAAAATCAGCCATTTTTCTGGCCCTTGCCCTCAGCGTGGCAGCTGCCGGCTGCAAGCAGCAGGCGACCAGCGAGGCGAAAAAAGAAGACAAAAGCGGCGTGGTGCTCGCCGAGGTAAACGGCACCCCCATCACCGACAAGGAGTTCTACAAGGAGCAGGAGAACCTTCCTCCCTACCTCAAGCCGATGACCGAGACCCCGGACGGGCGCAAGGAGATGCTCGACACCATGGTGGTGCGTGAGCTGATCATGCAGGAGGCCCAGAAGGAAGGGCTCGACAAGTCCCCGGAGGTAGCGGCCAAGCTCGAGGACCTGAAAAAGCGCGTCATCGTCGAGGCGTTCCTGAAGAAGAAGGTCGAGGACTCGGCCAACATCCCCGACTCCGAGCTGAAGGCCTTCTACGACAAGAACCTCGACAAGTTCAAGACCGGCGAGCAGATCCATGCGAGCCACATCCTGGTGAAGACCGAGGCCGAGGCCAAGGACATCGAGAAGCAGCTCAAGGCCGGCGGTAACTTCGAGGAGCTGGCCAAGAAGCACTCCATCGACGGCGCCGCAGCCAAAGGTGGCGATCTGGGCTGGTTCGGGAAGGGTTCCATGCTGCCGGACTTCGAGAAGGCCGCCTTCTCGCTCAAGGAAGGGACCACCTCCGGCATCGTGCAGACCAAGTTCGGCTACCACATCATCAAGGTGACCGGCAAGCGCCCGGCAGGGACCCGCACCTTCGACGAGGTGAAGGATCAGCTCAAGGCGGCGCTCGCTCCCGAGAAACAGCAGGCAAGCTTCAAGAAGATCAAGGAAGATCTCAAGAAGGGCGCCAAGATCAACGTCAAGGAAGACGCCCTGAAAGGTCTGAAGGCCAAGGGGGGCGACGAGGCCAAGGCTGAGCCGGCCGCCGGCAAGACCGAGGCAGCTCCGGCCGCCCAGCCGGCCAAGAAGTAATTCCTCGGCAGCTTCCCTTCGACTTAAGTAGCGGCCGGGCCGCTGTGTCCGGCCGCCTTTTTACCCGCAGTACGAGAGAACGACATGGTAAAGATCCGCACCGGCATCATCGCCCTCGCCCTGGCGCTCACCCCCGCCCTGGCCCCCGCGCAGGTCATCGACAGCATCGCTGCCGTCGTCAACGATGAGCTGATCACCACCCACGAGCTGGACCGGGAGTACCAGCAGTTGCAGAAAGAACAGCAACAGCTCCCGGCCTCAGAGAAGATGGGACTCAGGACCGCCGCGCTGAACCGGCTGATCGACAAGAAACTCATCGACCAGAAGGTGCGCGAGTTGGACGTCAAGGTGCTTGACGACGAGGTGAAGGCAGCCATCGAGGACGTCAAGAAGCAAAACCGCATGACCCAGGAGCAGCTGGTCCAGGCCCTGGCGGCCCAGGGGCTCAGCTTCGACGAGTACCGGCGCCAGTTGAGGGAGCAGTTGGAGCGGCTGCGGCTGATGAGCCAGGAGGTGCGCTCCAAGATCCAGGTGGGCGATCAGGAGGTCCAGGACTACTACAACGCGAACCTGGCGCGCTACGGCGCCATCGAGCAGTTCCGGGCCCGGCACATCTTCTTCAAGGTGGACAAGAAAGGTGGGGCGGCCGAACTGGCCAAGGTTGAAGCCCACGCCAACGAGGTGCTCAAGGAGGCGCAGGCCGGCAAGAATTTCGTCGAGCTCGCCAAGAAGTATTCCGACGACCCGGCGGCCGCCAAGGACGGTGGCGATCTGGGGACCTTCAAGCGTTCCGACATGCTCGCCGAGATCGGCGACACCGTCGCCGCCATGAAGCCCGGCGAGGTGAGCAACCTGGTCATGAGCCAGGCCGGTCTGCACATCATCAAGCTGGAGGAGAAGGGGCTCGGTCAGGCCAAGCCGCTGGCCGAGGTGAAGAACGACATCGAGGAGCTCCTCTTCAAGAAGAAGGCCGACGAGCGTTTCACCCAGTGGCTGAAGGACCTGCGCACCTCGGTGGCTGTGGATATCAGGCAGTAAGGGGCCGAAGGGGCGCTGTTTCAACCTTTCCGAGCTCGATTCCATCTCCCTCCACCGCCATGGGAGAGGGAGATAAAACAACGCAAAAGGGGGCGAAGACCTTAAAGTCTTCGCCCCCTTTTTTTCTTTCGTTCGCAGCTATCGCGTACCCAAGGATCCCGCGACGCTCTCGCTACAGCCCCTCTTTAGCCAGTTCCTCCATCAGTTCACGCTGCCGGGCGCTGAGACGTTCCGGGACCTGCACGCCGATCCTCACGTACATGTCGCCGCGCTCCTTTTTCCCCATCGGGTGGAAGCCGAGCCCCTTGAGGCGCACCTTGGTCCCCGACTGGATGCCTGCCGGGATCTTGATACGCTTGGTCCCCTGCATGGTCGGCACCTCGACCGCGCCCCCCAACACCGCCTCGGAAAACTTCACATCCAGAGGGGCCACGATGTCGTCCCCCTCGCGCTGGAAGTGCGGGTCCGCCCCCACCTTCACGGTGAGGTAGATGTCGCCTGCGGCACCCCCCATCCTGCCGGCGCCCCCCTTCCCGGCCACCCTCAGTTTGGCGCCATCCTCGATCCCCGCCGGGACCTTGACCGAGAGTTCCTCGCGCACCCCGTCGCGCAGGTAGGCGATCCGCTTCTCGGCCCCGTCGTAGGCGTCGCGGAAGGTGACGCTGACCTCCATGTTGTAGTCGTCCCCCTTCACCCCCATGCCGCCCATACCACCCATGCCGCCGTGGCGGGGACCGCCGCCCTGCCGGGCGCCGCGCTGGCGCCGCATGGCGTCGCCGAAGAGGCGCGAGAAGATGTCGTCGGAACCAAACCCCTGGTCCTTGAACATATCGCCGACGTCGAAGCCGCGGAAGATGTCCTCCTGCGAGAAGCGCTCGTGGAAGTTCGTGGAACCGAACTGGTCGTACTGCTCCTTCTTCTTCGGGTCCGAGAGTACCGCGTACGCCTCGTTGATCTCCTTGAAGCGCTCCTCGGCCTGCTTGTCTCCCGGGTTCTTATCGGGATGGTACTTGACGGCGAGCTTGCGGTAGGCCCTCTTCAGCTCCTCGATCGAGGCCCCCTTCTTGACTCCCAGTACCTCGTAGTAATCCCTTTGTGCCATGCTTTACTTCCTTTCCGGATACGGTGACCTTCAGCTCCCCTGAATGTAAACACCTGCCGGGCCCTTGTCAACCACTGTAAGCTTGACATCATGAGTGGTCGCAGCTTATATATCCCGTTGTTAACTCATACTTAGCCGACCAGGAGCTGCCACATGGAGCAATTCGAGGTAATTGTCATAGGTGCAGGAATCAGCGGGTTAAGCTTCGCCAGTTACGCGGTTCAGGCCGGTCTCAAGACGCTCGTCATCGAAAAGAGCGAACGGGTGGGGGGTTGCTTCCACTCGCACCAGTTCACCGGCACGGCTGAGGGGTTCTGGCTGGAGCTGGGCGCCCACACCTGCTACAACTCCTATGGCGGGTTGATCGGGCTTTTGGAGCGCCACGGGATGCTGGACAGCCTCCAGCCGCGCGAGAAGGTCGGCTTCAAGATGCTGGTGGGCGACGAGATCAAGTCGATCCCCTCGCAGCTCTCCTTTTTCGAGCTGGCCCTATCGGGATGGCACCTCTTCACCGCCAAGAAGGAGGGCGAGTCCGTCGAGTCCTACTACGGCGGCATCGTCGGGCGCGGCAACTACCGCAAGGTGTTCGCCCCCGCCTTCAACGCGGTGCTCTCCCAGCGGGCCAACGACTTCCCCGCGGACATGCTCTTCAACAAGCGGCCGCGCAGGAAAGACATCATCAAGAGCTACACCTTCAAGTCCGGCCTCTCCAGCGTGACCGACAGGCTCGGTAAGATGTCCGGGCTTACCCTGGCGACCGGGGCCCAGGTGCGGCGCATCGCCCAGGACGACGCCGGCTACACCCTGGAACTTGCCGACGGCCGCTGCTTTACGTGCGACAAGCTGGTCCTGGCCCTCCCCCCTTCCGAGGGAGCGCGTCTGTGCGGCGGTTTCGCCCCCGAGCTCACCGACCTTTTGGCCCAGATCAAGTCCGAGACCATCGAGTCGGTTGGCGTGGCCGTCGAGAAGAGCAAACTCAGCGTCCCGCTTCTGGCCGGCATCATCCCCATCGAGGATGACTTCTACTCCGCCGTTTCCCGTGACACCGTGGCGCACCCCACCCTGCGCGGTTTCAGCTTCCACTTCAAAGTCGGGCGGCTCTCCCTCGAGGCGAAGCTGAAGCGGATCGCCAAGGTGCTCAAGGTGCGGGTCGAGGACCTGGAGCAGCCCTTCGAGCGGGTGAGCAACCTCCCCTCCCCCGTCCTTGGTCACCACCAGCTGACCGCCGATCTGGACCGCTCCATCGCCGGGCAGAAGCTCTTCGTCACCGGCAACTACTTCGCCGGCATGGCCATCGAGGACTGCATCGTCCGCTCCCAGAGGGAATTCGCGCGACTTACGGCAGGTCGCTGACGTCTCAGAGAAGTATCAGGTTCCCAAGAGGAGGCCATTACGGGCCTCCTCTTTTTTTGCGTCCACAACTTTCCGTCTGGCAGTAGCCCCCCTTGTCCAGCTGCGCCCCTGCCGGTTTCCCGCCCCCCCAGCGCCCATCCCGTAACGCCCCTCGTTTAGCCTCGACTACCTGATTGCCGGTTTCGCGCTCTGTGCCCTGGTGGCACACCTTGTTCCGCCAGGACACAGCGACCCAGAGGAGCACACGGTAATAGCTTGAAATAAAAGGATAATCCAGGTGGCATACATCATGTAAATGTTTCAGCAGCAAACCAAGCAGGCAATCGGCAGGTGTGTCCAGAGAGCACGCAGCACTCCTCACCTGACTCCGTTTCTACCTCCAAATTCAACACGAGGTGAATGAAATGACTATCAGAACGAAGATGATGATTAATACCTTGGCGTCGGTCCTGGTGGTGGCGGCACTGATCGCGAGCGCCTACTGGGGTACCGGGAAACTGGGAAACATGCAGGACAAGGGAGCGGTCCTCGCAGCTCACGCCGAGGACGCACTTGAAGCCGCCGGTATGGCAGCAAAGCTGTACCAGGTGATTGCGGACGCTGAAATCAACCGAGACTTGAACAACTCTGCCAGCGAGTGGGCCAAGGCAAAGAAAGAGGCCTACCAGAGCGTCGTTGAGAACATGTCAACGCACGCTGAAGGCCCGGAAGAACGCCGGCTGGTAGCAGAAGGGAAAAAGGGGCTGGACGAGGTGGTGAGCCTCTATGAAAACAAGATGTTACCGCTTTTAAAGGCGACGCCGGAAGTGACCAAGGAGATCAGGGAGGTCGACGACGCGATCGACAAGCAGGTTAAATCGATGGCGGAAAGTATGGGCCTGCTCCGCAAGTACATCGACAAGAAAGCCAAGGACGCCGACCAGGCCTTTGACGAGGTCCGGGCCACCATGAGGATCACCTGTCTCCTGGTGGGTCTCCTCGGATTGGCGGTCTCGATTTCGCTGTCGATCAGCACGACCCAGTCAGTGTTGGGGCCCCTGCGCAAGCAGATGGAGGTGTTGCAGGATATGGCCCGCGGAGAGGGAGACCTTACCAGGAAACTCGATGCGAGCCGTCCTGACGAATTCGGGGAGCTGGCCAGCTGGTTCAACCAGTTCCTGGAAAAAATCGCCCTCATCATCTCCCAGGTAGCCACCACCTCCGAACGAGTCGCAACTGCCGCCAACCAGTTGCAAAGTACCGCAGGTCAAATAGCAGCCGGCGCAGAGGAGGTCTCTTCCCAAACGGGTACCTTGGCAACAGCCAGTGAAGAGATGGCCACGACCGGAGCAGACATCACCCAGAGTTGTCAAAGGGCCGCCGAGAGTGCGAGCCACGCCAGCGATTCTGCACAATCCGGCGGCGATGTCGTCCGGCAAACCATTGACGGTATGGCTAAAATCGCCACCAAGGTGCAGCAGGCCGCCAGGACCGTGGAAGAGCTCGGGGCAAAAAGCTCCGAGATCGGCACCATCATCGGAACGATCGAGGATATCGCCGACCAGACCAACCTCCTGGCTCTCAATGCCGCCATTGAAGCCGCACGGGCCGGTGACCAGGGGCGCGGTTTTGCGGTGGTGGCAAGCGAGGTCCGTGCGCTCGCCGAACGGACGACGCGGGCGACCCGGGAAACAGGTGACATGATCAAGGCGATACAAAATGGGACCAAGGAAGCCGTGGCGGCCATGGCGGAGGGGGTTGGCGAGGTAGAGAAGGGAACCGCTGCGTCTCAACGCTCCGAAGATGCCCTGGAAGAAATCCTCTCCAAGATACAAGAAGTAGCCCTGCAGATACATCAGATCGCAACGGCCGTGGAAGAACAGACTGCCACGACCTCTGAGATCAACAACAACATCCTTCAGATCACGACGGTGGTAGACGACACCACCAGGGGTGCCCAGGAGACCGCCACCGCCTCTGCGGACCTGTCCCAGTTGGCAGAGTCACTTCAGGGGATCGTCCACCAGTTCAAGCTGGCGGTATGAGCGGTGGGGGAGCGGGTTCAGCTGAGCTTGTGGTACCGGGGATCGGAAACCTGGAGCACGCGATCTGCCTGAGCTGGTTCCAACTCGGACCGTGATGACTCATCACGGGAAGCACAAAAAGGGGAGCCCCGAATGGGAGCTCCCCTTTTTCATTACCGCTACGCTCTGCTACTGCAGGGTCACCCCGGCGATCCCCACACCCATGCCGTTGATGACGCCGGTGCCGCCTAAGTTGGCGTCGGCCACCTGGTCGTTGGTGACCGAGAAGGCGTTCGCCGCCGGCTCGGCGCCGTTGGCGAGCTGCAGGGTGACGGTGGCGATGTTCCCCACCTGGGTCACCCCGGCGAGTGCGGAGCTCGCGATGGTGATGTCGAGGCTCCCCGGGGTGTTCTGGCCCGCCGGTGTGTAGCTCACCAGCGGGGAAATGGTGCTCCCGGCCATGACGCCGGCGAGGCTTACCACGCCGGTCGGCAGCCCATTGGTGAGCTGCGGCGTCACGTTGGCCGGCAGGACCAGGGTGCAGGTGGCACCGGCGATGGCGCCGTTTTGCGGCAGGGAGCCGGTGAGGTTCAGGGTCACGGTGGCCGTGGTCTTGCCCGCCGGCGGGGCCGAGGAGCCACCGCCGCCGCACGCGGCAAGTACCAGAAGCACCAGGACCAGGGCTATCTTGAGGATGAGGTTGTTCTTCACGTGTGCTTCCTCCTGTTGGTTTCTTACCAGGTGCCGATGCCGATGCTGCGCCTGAGGATGTGGATGACGTCGATACCGTCCACCTTGCCGTCACCGGTCGGGGTGCCGTTCGAGGCAAGCGGCGCCACGTCCAGCTCGATCTGCTCCTGCGCCGTGAGCTGCACCCGCCCGGAGAGCGACTGCAGTGCCTTGTAGGCGTCCGAAACGGTCGGCGGCTGTCCGTTCACGCCACCGCCGCTGTGTTTCACTGCGTTCACGGTGACGGCGCAGGCTGCCGTGACCGCACCGGTCTGGTAGCTCGTGCCGGTCAGGGTGCCGCCGCACCCGGTCACCTCGAGGATCCCGTACCCCGGCTGCGGGGTCACCGTGAAGCTGGTGTTCGAGCCGTGGTTCACGCTCTGGCCGGTGGCCGGCACGATGTTCCAACCGGTGCCGGTCGCCGGAGTGACCAGGTACGACTTCAGGGCGAAGGTCGCAGTCACCGTGCAGTCGGCGGCGATGAGCCCGGTGGTGTAGGAGTCACCCACCAGGTTGCCGGTCCCGCAGCCGGTGACCGAGGCGGTCTGGTAGCCGGTGCTCGGGGTGGCGCTGCAGACCGCGGCCTCCCCGGAGTTGGCCAGCGCAGGGCAGGAGAGGCTGCCGTTGCCGTCCGGGGTCGCGGTGCTGATCGGGTACTGGATGATCAGCAAGGTGGTCTTGGCTACCTCCTGGTTCCCCGACCCGTCGATGGCGAAGTAGGCGAGCCGCTTGCTGGTGGCCACCCGGATCGGGCTGTTGTAGATCGGCGAGGCGACCGTGGGGTCGCTGCCGTCCGTGGTGTAGTAGATGTTCGCCGGCTTGTCCGCCGTGAGCGCCACGTCCTGGGCCCCTTGGTAGCTGCCGCTGCCGAGGGAGGGGGTGGTACTCGGTTCGGTGGTGTCCGCCTCGCCGAGCATGGTGAAGCTGATCGGCGCGCTCTCCCGGGTATTCCCGGCTGCATCGGCCGCCACCACGGAGAGGAAGTAGGTGGTGCCGGACTGCAAGGCGAGCGTGAGGCTGTGGTCGGTCGAGAGTCCGTTCCCCGCCGCCTGGCCGTTCAGGGCGGAGGGGCTTAGGCCGTATTTCACCTGGGTGGTGGCCGGTTCGTCGGTCGTCCACTCCACGGTGACCTGGCTTGCCGTCAAGGCCGGGGTGGTGATGCTGGAGATCACCGGTGCCGTCAGGTCCGGGGTGGCCGCGGTCGTGAAGGTCACCACCCCGCCCCCCGCCGGAGCGAGCGTCGGTCCGTTGCCGCTCGGGTCGGTGGACCCCACCTTGAGGTCGTAGGCGGTGTTGGCTGCCAGGTTGGTGAGCACGACCACGTGGTTCCTGGTCTGCTCGATGGAACCGGTCGAGAAGCCGAGCGCCCCGCCGCTTGCCCCGTAGCTCACCTGGGAGTCGGAGATCTCGTCCGTGGTCCAGGTGATCACCGCCTGGGTGTCGCTGATGCCGCTCACCGCCGGTCCCGCCGTGATGGCCGGTGCGGTGACGTCAGCCTGGGAGAGCGTGGTGGTGTCGCTCGAGGAGACGTTAACCAGCGCGTCGCTCAAGATCCCCACCAGGTTCAGGGCGTAGTAGGCGCGCCGCTCTCCCGAGTCCGCGGTCACGGTCCGGCCGCTCGCGTTGGTCGAGGAGACCACCACCTTGTACGCCGTGTTCAGCTTCAGGTTGGTGATGGTCACCTGGTGGCGGGTCACCAGGTCGGGGATCGCCACCTGTTCGGTCAGGGTGTCGTTCTCGCCGTACTGGACCACCGAGTCGCAGGGCTCGTCGGTCTCCCAGTAGAGGGTCAGCGTCGTGTCGGTCCGGTAGATGACGCTGGGGGCCTTGGTGATCACCGGCTGCTTGAAGACCGGGAAGGCGTTGGTGGTGAAGCTTCCCACCCGGCTTTGCGTCGGGCCGTTGCCGAAGCTGTCGGTCGAGCTCACCCGGTAGTAGTAGAGGGTGCCGGCGTTAAGCCCGGTAAGCCCGATGGCGTGGCCGCGCACCAGCTGGGTGCGGCTCGCCACCTGCTCCAGGGCCTCCGAGGTGCCGTATTCGACCACGCCGTCGGAGGGCTCGTCGGTCCCCCAGCTGATCAGCGCCGACTGCTCGGTGATGTTGAGCGCCATCGGCCCTTCCAAAATGACCGGCGGGGTCAGGTCGGGTGCCGCCAGGGTGCTGAAGCTCTTCGCGTTCCCCTGGCGCATGGTGTTGCCGAAGCCGTCGCTCGAGGCGATCCGGTAGTTGTACGGGGTGGTTGCCTCCAGCCCGGTCAGGTTGACGGTGTGGCTGGTGGTCAGGGTGTCGTCGGCCACCAGGGCGTAGTTGGTACCACCCGTGTCGGTGGTCACCTCGCTGGTGGAGGGTTCGTTGGTCTTCCAGATCACGGTGGCGCCGGAGTCGGAGATGTTCACCACCATGGGCCCTTCCACCACCACCGGTGCGGTCAGGTCGGGAGCCGCCGTGGTCTTGAAGCTGACCAGGGCGCTCTCGCGCGGGCCGTTACCCAGGACATCGCTCGCCGAGACCTTCAGGTAGTAGACGGTCTGCGGCTCCAGCCCGGAAAGCTTCAGGCTGTGCCCGGTGACGAATCCGGACTCGGGCTGGGTGGACCCGAGGGTGGTCGCGGTGCCGTAGTAGACGCTCCCCTGGGCGGGCTCGTTGGTGCGCCAGACCACGGTGGCACTGTCCGGCCCGATCCCGATCAGCGCCGGCCCTTCGGTCACCAGGGGGGGCTGGGTGTCCGGTGCCGGGCTGGTGCGGAAGGATATCTCGCGGCTTAAGCTCGGGCCGTTGCCGGAGAGGTCGGTGGCGGTCACGCTGGCGAAGTAGGTGGTGTCGGCTGTGAGCCCGCTTACCGTGAGCGAGTGGTTGATGCCGTAGTTCCCCTCGGTCTGCGTCCCGGTCAGCGGGAAGGACTGGCCGAAGCTCAAGGCGCCGGTGGCGCTCTCGCTGGTCTGCCACTCGATGACCGCGAAGCTGTCCCGGATCAGGGTGACCGTCGGTCCGGAGATGATGACCGGCGGGGTGGTGTCTACCGGGACCAGGATGACCTGGGCGCCCGCCGCGTCGGAGACGTTGCCCGCGGCGTCCTTGGCAAAGGCGTAGAGCTGGTGGATCCCCGGGGTGGCCGGGATATCCAGGCTCGCGGGAGCCGTCGGGGTCCATCCCGCGGCGCCGGCGGCCGGCTTGGCGGAGCTGGTGCTCACCTGGTAGCCGGTGATCCCCACGTTGTCGTGGGCGAGGATTGCCAGCACCGGCACGGAGACCGTGCTGGCGCTGTCGGCGGCCTGGAGGGCCCCCGGGATCCCCAGGAGGTACACGGCCGGGGCCGTGGCGTCCGCCGGGGTCACCGTGTTGGAGGCAGCCGAGGGGGCGCCGGCCCCCTTGGCGTTCACCGCCTGCACCGTGAAGCTGTACGTGGTGCCGTTAGTGAGGCCGCGTACCGTGATCGGGCTTTGGGTCCCGCTCGCGCTGAGGCCGCCCGGGGTAGAGGTTACCGTGTAGCCCAGGACGGGGGTGCCGCCGTTGGATGCCGGGGCCGAGAAGCTGACCGTCGCGATGCCGTAGTCGGCGCTGGCGCTCCCCATGGCCGGAGCTGCCGGCACCAGGTCGGGGACCACCCCGTTGCTGGCGGCGGAGGCGGCACCGGGACCACTCACGTTGCGGGCGCTCACCGTGAAGCTGTAGCGCACGCCGTTGGTGAGGCCGGAGACGGTGATCGGGCTCGCGGAGCCGGTCGCCGTCAGGTTCCCCGGCGCGGAGGTCACCGTGTAGTCGAGTATCGCGGACCCGCCGTCGTTCACCGGCGGGGTGAAGCTGACCGTGGCCTCGCCGGCGCCGGCGCTGGCCACCCCGATCACCGGGGCGCCCGGCACGTTGGCGAGCGGGGTCACGCTGTTGGAGGGAGCCGAGGCGCTGCCGGTCCCCTTGGCGTTGGCCGCGGTTACCGTGAAGCTGTACGCCGTGCCGTTTATAAGACCGGTCACCACGATCGGGCTCTGGGTCCCGCTCGCCGTGACGCCGCCCGGGGTCGCGGTCACCGTGTAGCCGGTGATGGCCGAGCCGCCGTTACTTGCCGGGATAGCGAAGCTCACCGTGGCGCTCCCGTTCCCCCCCTGGGCGACCACGTCGACCGGGGCGCCCGGCACGGTGGCCGGGGTCACGCTGTTGGAGGGGGCCGAGGGGGCACCGCTGCGTGTCGCGTTGTTTGCGGTCACCGTGAAGCTGTACGCGGTGCCGTTTGCAAGGCCGGAGACCGTGATCGGGCTCTGGGCCCCGCTTGCCGTGAGGCCGCCCGGGGTCGAGGTCACCGTGTAGCCGGCGATGGCCGAGCCGCCGTTGGCCACCGGCGCCTGGAAGCTCACCGTGGCGCTCCCGTTGCCGGCCACGGCCTGCACCGCGCCGGGCACGCCGGGTGCCAGGTCCGGGGTCACGCTGTTGGATGCGGGCGAGGCCGGGGCATCGCCCTTCAGGTTGCGCGCGATGACAGTGAAGCTGTAGCTGGTGCCGTTAGTGAGCCCGGTCACCACGATGGGGCTCGCGGTCCCCTCCCTGGTGATATTTCCGGGGCTTGCGGTCACCAGGTACCCGGTGACCGGGCTGCCGCCGCTGAAGGCCGGAGGCTGGAAGCTCACCGTGGCGCTCCCGTTGCCGCCGCTTGCGGTTACCGCGGTCACCGGGTCGGGGACGGTGGCCGGCACCACCGCGGCCGAGGGGGCCGAGGGGACGCCGGTTCCGGCCACGTTGCTGGCGGTGACCGTGAAGTTGTAGCTGGTGCCGTTCATGAGCCCGGTGACCGTGATGGGGCTCGCGGAACCGCTTGCGCTCAGGTTGCCCGGGGCGGAGGTGACCGTGTAGCCGCTGATCGGGCTGCCGCCGTCCGAGACGGGGACGGAGAAGCTCACCGTGACGCTCCCGTTGGCGCCGCTCACCTGGGTGATGGCCGGGGGGCCCGGTACGTTGGCCGACGGGGCCACCGCGTTGGAAGGAGCCGAGGCGGAGCCACTCCCCGCGAGGTTCAGGGCGGTCACCGTGAAGCTGTAGGAGGTGCCGTTAGTGAGGCCCGAGACGGCGATCGGGCTCTGGGTGCCGCTCGCCGTCACACCACCGGGGTTGGAGGTTACCGTGAAACCGGTCACCGGGGTGCCGCCGTTGTCCGCCGGGGCCAGGAAGCGCACCGTGGCGCTGGCGTTGTTGCCGGTCGCGGCGACGCCGGTCGGTGCGCCGGGTACCGTGACCGGTTTCACCGGGGTGGAGGGGGCCGACGGCGCACTGCTCCCCATGGCGTTGGTGGCGCTCACCGTGAAGCTGTACGCGGTGCCGTTGGTGAGCCCGGTGACGATGATCGGGCTCTGGCTCCCGCTGGCCGTGAAGCCGCCCGGGGTGGAGAGCACGCTGTACTTGACGATGGTGTTGCCGCCGTTGTCGACCGGCGGGGTGAAGCTTACCTGGGCGCTGGCGTTGCCGGCGCTGGCCTGGACCGCGGTGGGCGGATTCGGCACGGTCCCCGGGGTGACCGCGTTGGAGGCGGGGGAGGCCGGGCCGGTCCCCGCGGCGTTGCTGGCGGTTACCGTGAAGCTGTACGCCGTGCCGTTGGTGAGACCGTAGACCGTGAGCGGGCTGGCGGCCCCGCGGGCAGTGATGTCGCCCGGCTGGGCGGTCACCGTGTAGCCGGTGATCGGGCTGCCGCCGTTGGAGGCGGGGGACTGGAAGCTCACCGTGGCCTGGGTGTTGCCGGCCTGGGCACTGCCGATCCCGGGCGCACCGGGGAGCTGGGCCGCCACGGTGATGTTCTGGGTCGCCTGGGGTGCCAGCTGGAAGTTTGCGTTACCCGGCTGGTCGGCGGCCACGATGCAGGTCCCCGCCTTGAGGCCGGTGACCTGGGTACCCGAGACGCTGCAGACCGTCGGGGTGAGCGAGCTGAAGCTCACCGTGAGGCCGGAGCTCGCCTGGGCGCTCGCCTGGCTCGAGGTGCCGAAGGAGAGCGTGGCCGGGGTGAAGGAAAGCGTGCCGATGGTCTGAGCCGCCTTGCCGAGCGTGGTGGAGGAGACTACCTGGCTTGCCTCGGCGTAGTTCGCGCTGCCGGCCTGGCTGTACTGCACCAGGCAGGTGCCGGTAGAGGCCAGCATGGTGAAGGTGGCCCCGGTGTTGCTGCAGACCGCCGGGCTTCCCGAGGAGTAGCTGACCGCGCCCCCCGGGGCGCTGGCCGCCACGGTGAACTGGCCGTTGAAGCTGGAAGAGGCCGGTGCCGGGGTGGTCACGCTGATGGTCTGGGCGGCCTTGACCGCCTGGACGCTGGCCGCCACCTGGGGTGCCGGGTTGAAGTCGCTGCCGCCGGCCTGGTCGAAGAGCACGAGGCAGGTGCCGGCGCCGCTCAGCATGGTGAAGCTGGCCCCGGTGTTGCTGCAGATGGCCGGGCTCCCCGAGGAGTAGCTGACGCTTCCGCCCGGGGCGGTCGCCGCCACGGTGAACTGCCCGTTGTAGGGGGCCGTGGCCGGCGCCGGAGTGCTGACGCTGATGCTCTGACCGGCCTTGCCGGCCACGATGGTCGAGGTGACCCGGGTGGCGGCCAGGTAGTTCGCGTTTCCTGCCTGGTCCGCGGCAACCGTGCAGCTGCCGGCGGCAGCGACGGTCAGGGTGCTGCCGGAGACGCTGCAGACCGCCGGGGTGAGCGAGCTGAAGCTGACCGGGTTGCCGGAGGCGCCGCCGGTCGCGCTCAGTTGGGTGGTCCCCCCCACCTGGACCTGGTTCGGGGTGAAACCGAGGGCGTTGATGACCTGGGCGGCCTGGGCCACCTGGATCACCTGGGTAACCTGGGTCGCCGCGTTGTAGTTGACATTGCCGGCCTGATCGGCGGCGACCGTGCAGCTGCCGGCCGCAAGCGCGGTAACCGTGCTCCCCGAGACCTGGCAGACCCCGCCGGTGAGGGACGTGAAGCTGACCGGGTTACCGGAAGCCCCCCCTTGGGCGAAGAGCTGGCTGGTGCCGTTCACCGCGAGGCTCGCCGGGGCAAAGCCGATGGTCCCGATGTTCTGGCTCGCCTTGGCGACCGTGAAGCTCTGGGTCACCTGGGGCGCCGGGTTGAAGTTCGCGTCTCCCACCTGGTCGGCGGCGACGCTGCAGTTTCCTGAAGCCAGTGCCGTGAGCGTGCTGCCGGAGACCTGGCAGACGTCGGGTGTCGTGCTTAAGAAGCTGACCCCCAGCCCGGAGCTCGCGCTCGCCACGAGGGTTGCCGTACCGTTCAGTTTCAGGGTACCGGCGAGGCTGATGCTGCCGATGCTCTGGCTCCCCTTGCCGATGGTGAAGGGCTGGGTCACCGGGGCGGCCGCCAGGTAGTTGGCGTCGCCCGACTGGCTGGCAACCACGGAGCAGTTCCCCGCCGCCAGTGCGCTAAGGGTGCTGCCGGAGACCTGGCAAACCCCCGGAGTGGTGCTGGTGAAGCCAACCGCGAGGCTGGAGCTGGCACTCGCCGTGAGGGTGGCGCTCCCCCCTACCCCGAGGGTGGACGGTGCGAGGCTCAAGGTGCCGATGCTCTGGGTCGCCTTGCCCACCGGGATGCCGGCCGAGACCGGCGGGGCCGCCTGGTAGTCGGCGTTGCCGGCCTGGTTGGCCACCACGGTGCAGCTGCCGGCGGTCAGGCCGTGCACGGTGTTCCCCTCGACCGAGCAGACCGTGGGAGTCGCGCTGGTGAAGGTCACCGGGTTACCCGAGGCGCCCCCCTGGGCAACGACCTGGGTGCTGCCGTTCACCTTGACCACCGTCGGGTTGAAGACCGGGGTGCCGATCTGCTGCCCCCCCGCCCCGACGCTGAGGCTCTGGCTCAACGGCTGAGCCGCGTTGTAGTTCAGGTTCCCTTCCTGGCTGGCCACCACGGTGCAGGTCCCCGCCGCGAGGGCGTGAACCATATTCCCCTGCACCGAGCAGACCGCCGGCGTCGTGCTGACGAAGGTTACCGGGCTCCCCGAGGGACCGCCGGTCGCACTCAGGGCGCTGGTGCCGCTCACGTTGAGCGAGGCGGGCTGCAGGGCGAGGTTCACGATCACCTGGTCCGCCTTGGCCACGTTGATGACCGCGTTCACCGGGAGGGCCGGGTTGTAGTTCAGGTCGCCCGGTTGGTTGGCGGCAAGGCTGATGCTCCCCGCGCCGCTGATGCTGAGCAGGTTGCCGCTCAGGGTCGCCGGCCCGTTCAGGACGCTCAGGCTGACCGGGAGCCCGGAGGAGGACTGGGCGCTCAGGGTGAAGGGGGCGTCCCCGAACTTCTTCGCGGTAGGCGGAGCGAAGCTGATGCTCTGCTCGGCCTTGCCGGCGATGGTCAGGGTGCCGCTGCGGTAGCTGATCTGGTAGTTGGCGGCGCTGCCGGCGCCAAAGACGGCGGCGCTCGGGGTGATGGCGTGGGTGGTCCCCACGTCCGCGGTCGCCGTGGCGCTCCCCGCGTAGTTGTAGGTCAGCGCGGCGATCTGGTCGCCGGCCACCAGCGCGGGCGCACTGAACCCGGGGTTCGCCGGGTTGGGGGCGCCGTAGGGCCTCGTCGCGTTGTTTGCCGTGATGACGAGCGGCCGCGCCGTGACGTCAAAGGCGGCGCCCTGGTAGGTGATCTGGTAGTTGGGGCCTGCGGAGAGGCTCCCCTGCAGGATCGGGTAGCTCCCCACCGCCTCCCCGGCGCTGCGGGTGAGGCCGCCGGTGAAGGCGTCGCTGCCGACCAGGCCGCCGGTCACCTGGAAGGTGAGTGCCGGGTCCGGCGAGCCGTACACCTTGGCCTTGGCATCGGCGTTGACCAGGAGGGGGCGCGCCGCGACGGCCACGGTCTGCTGCACGTCGGCTGCGGCCGCGAAGTTGGCGTTGCCGCCCTGGCTCGCCTTCAAGACCACGTTCCCCGCGCCGGTGAAGCTCAACTGCGAGCCGTTCAGGGTAGCCGGGCCGCTCACCAGGGTGAAGCTCACCGGCAGGCCGGAACTCGCACTCGCCGCGAGGGTGATCGGCAGGTCCCCGTAGGTCGCCTTGGACGGGGCGCTGAAGGTTACGCTCTGCGCGGCGCTCCCCGCGATGGTGAGCAGGCCGTCCTGGTAGCTGATCTGGTAGTTGGCGGCGCTGCCGGCGGCGAACACCGCGGCACTCGGGGTGATGGCGTGGGTGGTCCCCACGTCAGCGGTGGGGGTGGCGCTCGCCGCGTAGCCGTAGGTCAGCGAGGCGATCTGGTCGCCGGCCACCAGGGCCGGCGCGGTGAAGCCCGGGTTCGCCGGGTTGGCCGCACCGTAGGGACGGCTCGCGTTGTTGGCCGTGATGACGAGCGGTTTGGCCGTGATCGCCAGGGGCGCCCCCTGGAAGGAGAGCTGGTAGTTGGGGCCGGCAGAGAGGTTCCCCTGCTGGATCGGGTAGTTTCCTGCCGCCTCGCCGGCGCTGCGTACCAAGCTGCCGTTGAAGGCATCGGTTCCGACCAGGCTGCCGGCGGTCACCTGGAAGGTAAGGGGGGGATCGGCCGAACCGTACACCTTGGTCTTGGCATCCGCAGTGACGGTTATTGGGCGCGGGGCCACCGTGATGGTCTGCTGCGTCTGGGCGGCCAGGTAGCTGCTGTTGCCGGCCTGGCTTGCCTTCAGAACCACACTGCCGGCGCCGGTGAAGCTCAACAGCTGCCCGTTCAGCGTAGCCGGACCGCTCAACACGGTGAGGTTAACCGGCAGCCCGGAACTGGCGCTGGTCGCCACGCTGACCGGCTGGCTACCGTAGAGCACCTGGGTCGGTGCGCTGAGCGTGACGCTCTGGGGGAGCATGATGGTGCCGCCGCTGTACCCCGAGCAGAAGAGGATCGTTCCGGTACCGGTCATGGTCCCGTCGCTGTTGAAGGTGAGCTGGAAGCTGTTCCCCGTCGAGCTGTCCAGCCCGTTCCAGGTGCCCAGGATGCTGCCCGCCGTGCCGCTTGGGCGGGTCCAGCTCATGGTCGAGTCGCTCGCCCAGACCATGCTGGTGGCGGTGAGCGAGCTGATGGTCTTCACCTCGGCACCCGGTTTCGGGCCGTCGCAGACGAAGTTCACCTGGCTCCAGGTCCAGTCGAGGACGCCGGTGGTCGGGTTGTAGCTGTACTGGCCGCTGGCAGTGCCGGGCTGGCCGACGCTGCCGAAGCTGATCACCTGGATGGCGGGTGCCTGGGCGGAGCAGTTCCCGGCCGCGTCGCAGGCGTTGACGCTGTAGCTGTAGACGGTTCCCGCCGTCACGCCGGCGTCGATCCAGGAGGTGCCGGGGGCGGGCAGCTGGGCCGCGGGGTTGCCGTTACGGAACACGTTGTAGCTGGTGACCCCGACGTTGTCCGAGGCCGGGTTCCAGGAGAAGGTAAACTGGCCGTTCCCCGAGGGGACGGCGTACAGGTTGCCGGGGATCGTAGGAGACTGGGTGTCCGGACCGGTGCTGCCGCCGCCGGTGTTGCCGCCGTCACAGAAATACACGGTGCCGGTGACGCTCACCGAGTTGTCGCTGTTGAAGGTTGCCGTGTAGCTGTTGGTCCACTGGTCGACGATGTTCCAGGTCCCCAGGAGGCTCCCCGGGGTACCGGCGCTGCGGCTGAAGCTCAGGCTGCCGTCCAGCCAGGTCATGGTGCTGGCGCTGAGCGAGGTCACCGTCTGGACTTCCTGGCCCAGCTTGGGACCGCTGCAGCTGAAGCTGGACGCGGTCCAGTTCAGTACCAGTTGCCCCGAGGCGGGATCGAAGGTGTAGGTGCCGCTCGCCGTGCCGCTTTGCGCGCCGGTGCTGTAGGCCGCGGTCTGCACCGGGCCGGCGGCGAGCCCCTGGTACTTGTTGCGCGCCACGAACTTGAGGACCGTGGGGGGGGTTACCGTGAGGGGTACCGTGTAGAGCGTCCCGTTCAGGAGCGGATCGCTGCCGTCCGTCGTGTAGTAGATGAGGTCGTTTGCCGTGGCACCCAGGGTTACGTTCTGCGCCGTGCTGTAGACGCCGCCCGGCGGGGTGGCCGTGGCGCTGGTGAGCGCGTACCCCTTGATGGAGCCGGAGCTCACCGCGCCGCCGTGGGTCGCGAAGACCCGGTTCTGGAACCACATCCCGGCCTTGTGGGCGGTGACCGTCACGTAGTCGCCCTCGTCCACGTCCACCACGTAGTAGCGGCCGTCCGAGGCGGTCTGTCCGTAGGCGGCCGGGTCCTGCGCCGCGTTGGTGCTGCCGTTGGTGTACTTCACCACATACGGCTGGTCCGGGTGCAAGAGGCTCGTGGCGCTGACCACCGCGCCGGCCAGGTTGGGGGGCGAGCTCGCGTTGGAGCTGCCGTCCTGGACCCGCGACATGATGACGCCCTTGCCGGCGGCCAGCGTGATACCGCGCGCGGTGAGGCTTGCCTGGTTGTAGAGGCTGTAGTTGCTCGTGTTATTGCCGGAGAGGCTGAGGAGCGACGAGTAGGTCGGGTAGTACCCCTGCTGGCTGAACACCATGGAGAAGTAGGGGCGTGCCGGTACACCGAGCGTGTAGGCGCCACTCGTGCCGGTCGAGGTGCTGACCTGCGGGTTCTCGGCCAGGGCGAAGGTAGCGGCGTTGAGCACGGTGGTGCCGTCGGCGCCGTCGGTCAGGTTGGCGGTGAAGGGGACGGTTGCCGCAAAGTTGTCCTTGCTCCCCGCGCTGATCCCGGAAACGGCGACCGTGACGATGCCGCTCGAGGCCGGTGCGCTCACCGTGAGGGTGTCGGCGCTTGCGGTAAGGACCTGCGCCGTCATGCCGCCGAAGGAGACCCGGTTGTTGGCGGGGGTCGCGTCGAAGCCCGAGCCGCTGATGGTGACCGTGGTCCCCGCGGGGCCCCCCTTGGGCGAAAAGCCGCTGATCTGCGGGCCGCTCGCACTGGGGGCGAACTCGGCGAAGCTCACGGCTTCGTTACCGTCCAGGTCGCGCACGCTCTGCTGCCACTGCATGCTGCTGCCGTACAACTGGTACCCCTGGTAGGGGACCGAGAGGGTCGACATGGTGAGGAAATCCGCGTTGAAGCCGTTCAGGTAGACCCCCGAGCTGAGGAAGCTCGCGATGTTCCCGGGGTTCGCCCAGGAGAAGGTCGGGGTCAGGCTGTCCGGTCCGGTCTGCTGCACCGGGTACAGCGGGGTGGCGAAGCTGTCCAGCACCCCGGTGACCGCGGCGTTCATCGTTTCGCTGGAGCCGTCGGCGTAGTTCAGCGTGAAGCGGTAGCTGTCGCCGGCCTTGGGCCTCTGGCTCACCTGCATCTGCATCTGGAAATGACCCGGGGAGTCGGAATCGTAGCTCGGGTAGAGCGTCATCGCCCCTGCGAGCTGCGGACCGCTCTCCACGGTCGCGCCGGTCAGCTCCTTGTTCATCCGGGCCGCCTGGAAGAGCAGGCTGTAGCTGTCCTGGACGCTTGCGGGGACTGCCGTGCCCGTCGTGGTGCCGTTGCTCGTGGCGCTCACGCTCTGGCGCGCGTGGCGCGTGCCGACCGCCACGGCCGCGTTCTTCACGGCGAGCTTCAGGGTCGGTCCGTTCACGGTCGCGCTCACGCCGTCCACCGTAATGGGGATCGGGCGCTGGTTGCGGTCGAGCTCCACCGTGTTCGACGGGTTCGCCAGGGCGTCCACGTTCCCCTTGCCGTCCAGGTCGAGCACCGTGTAGATCTTGTAGGTCCCGGAAGCGACCCCCGGGATTTCCACGCTCTGCAGGTCAGTCGGTACCTTCACGTAGTTCGCGTAGATCGCCTTGCTGCTGTCGTCGGAAAGGGCCACCAGGAGCGGGGTCCAGGGGGCGTTCTTGGCGATGCCGGTCGTGTCCACCGTCACCCGCACCGTGCTCGCCGCGCTCTGCGGCGGGTTGATGGTAACCGGGTCGGAGTAGGCCACCGATCCCGTCGCGTTCCCGGTGCTGGTGCCCGCGTTGCTCGGAGCCACCGCGAAGTACAGGGTGGAACCGTTGGTCAGGTTGTAGACCACCACCTTCGGTTTCTTGGTCGGGATGCCGAGGAGCTGGCCGCCGCCGGTGGTGTTGCTGGGTCCCGGATAGGGGGTCGTGCTCCAGTAGATGTCGTAGCTGCTGGGTGCCACGCTGGCGGCCGTGTTGTTGTTCTGGTCCAGGGTCACGAAGGCCGCGCCGTCCAGGGGGAACACCCGCGGTTTGGGAGCCGGGGCGAGCGTCACCTGAACCGGCAGGGAGGGTGCCGAGCAGGTGTTGTTGGCATCGCAGGCTGCCACGCTGTAGCTGTAGCTGGCGCCCGGGGTGAGCCCGGTGTCGGTCCACCAGTTCTCGGCACCGCTCGGCTGCCCGACCAGCTGCTCGAAGCGATAGACGCGGTAGTTGGCGATAAGCGAGCTGTCCGCGGGGTAATTCCAGCTCAGGTAGACCTGGCTGGTCCCTTCCGGCATGGCATTCAGCCCGGTCGGGGTGGCCGGAGCCTGGGTGCTCCCGCCGCCGCTGCAGGTCGAGCCGAGCTTCACCTTGGCCGTGTCGCCGGCGAAGGTCTGCCCGACGTCGGCGCGCTGCCACAGTTCGGCACAGGGAGCGGCGGCATTGACGATGTTGACGGCGTAGCTTTTGGTGCCGTCGAAGTAGCCGAGGCTGCCGAGGGTCAGGTTTGCCGAGGCGGCACTTTGCTGCAGCACCACCGGGTTGTTCCCCACCGGTACCGGGTAGAAGGGGGTCGAACAGCCGCTGCCGCAGCTGGTGATGTTCTGGTTGAAGAGGACGTTACCCACCAGCACCTGGTAGATCGGGTTCCCGGTGTTGTTGACCACCTGGGTCGAGGCGCCGGTCGTCGCGTTGCCGCAGGAGTAGATGGTGCCGTTTGCGCTCACCGTGCCGTCGCTGTTGAAGGTGACGCTGTAGGTATTGCCGGTAGCCGGGTCGTTCGCCCCCCAGGTGCCCAGGACACTGCCGTCGCTGCCCGAGGTGCGGAACCAGGAGAAGCTCTGGCTGCTCCAGGTCATGCTGGTGGCGCTCAGTACGCCGACGTTCTGCGTTTCGGTCCCGACCTTCGGCCCCTGGCAGGGGAAGCTGGAGCTGTTCCAGGTGAGGCTCAGCACGCGGCTGGCGGAGTCGTAGCTGTAGCTGCCGCTCGCGCTGGCGGACTGGCCGGTGCCGGTGCCGGTGCCCGGCACGGTGATGTACGCCGGCTGCGAGGACATGGAGCAGTTGTTGGCGGCGTCGCAGGCCGAGACGCTGTAGTTGTAGTTGCTACCCGGGGTGACCGCGCCGTCCTGCCAGGTGGTGTTGGCTGCGCCGGTCGGCTGCCCGACCAGGGTGCCGTTGCGGAAGATCTGGTAGCGGACCACCCCCACGTTGTCGCTGGAGGCATTCCAGAACAGGTTCACCAGGTTGGTGCTGGTGAGGCTCGCGCTCACGCCGGTCGGCACGGTAGGAGGCTGGGTGTCGCCGCCGGGGGTGCTGCAGACCGGGTAGCCCGAATAGGAGACCAGGCCGTCCCCGGAGAGGGTCAGCTGGAACGGGGCGGGCGAGGAGCTGTCCGTGTAGCTCCAGCTCCCGACGATGCCGGTGCCGGCGCTCCGGGTGAAGGTCATCGGCTTGCTGGCGCCCCAGGTCATGGTGGTGTCGGTGAGCGTGGTGACGGTCTCGGTCTCGGTTCCCAGCACCGGCCCGTTGCACGGGAAGTTGGTGCTGGTCCAGTTCAGGGTGAGCGTGTTGGTTGCAGAGTCGAAGCTGTAGGTCCCCGTGGCGGTTGCCGGCGGGTTGCTGCTGGCCGCGCCGTAATACTCGCTCTGCACCGCCCCCACGGCACCGGCTACGTACTTGTTGCGTGCCACGAACCTAAGCGTCGTGCTCGGGTTCACCGTGATCGGCCCGTTGTAGAGCATCCCGGAGATGGTCGGATCGCTGCCGTCCAGGGTGTAGAAGATATTGTCGTTGTCGGTGGCCGTCAGGGTAACGCTCTGCGCTACGCTGTAGCTGCCACCCTTGGGGTTCGCGCTGGCGGTCGAGGTTAGCGCACCTTTCAGGTTGCCGCTGAACACGGTACCGGCGTGGGTCAGGAAGACACGGCTGGGGAACCACATGCCGTTCTTGGTCGCGCTCACCGTGACGATGTCACCTTCCTCGACGTCAACCACGTAGAAACGGCCGTCCGAGGCGGTCTGGGCTGCGAGGGCAGGATCGAGAGCGACCTTTGTGCTGCCGTTGGTGTACTTGACGACGTAGTTGGTGTCCGGATGGAGCACGCTCGTCGCGGTGACCACGGCGCCTGCCACGTTGGGGAGCGTGGTTGCGTTGCTGGAAAGGTCCTGGACCCTGGCGACGATGACCCCCTTGCCTGCCGAGGGGGCTACGGCACGGGCCTGCAGTTCCGTCGCGGTGAACAGGTTGAAGCTGGTAGTGACCGGGCCGGTCACGCTGGTGAGCGCCGAGTGGGTCGGCAGGTAGCTGTCCAGATTGAAGGCAAGTGAGAAGTAGGGGCGCGCCGGAACCTGCAGGGTGGCGCTGCCGCTGGTATCGGCCAGGGTGTTGCTGGTCGGGTTCTGCAGCAGGGTCATGGCGGCGCCGGAAAGCGGCGAGGTACCGTCTGCGCCGTTGGTGAGCGTGACGGTATAGGGGACCGTGACCGCAAAGGGTGTGCTGCTCCCCGCGGTGATGCCGTTCACGTTGACCGTGACGATGCCGCTGGAGGCCGGGACCGCCACGGTGAGCATGCTCGTGGTCGCCGCGCTCACCGTTGCCGGCATGCCGCCGATGGCGACCTGGTTGTTGGCCGGGTTGGCATCGAAACCGGAGCCCAGGATGGTCAGGGTGCTGCCGGCCGCGCCATTCTGCGGGGTGAACCCGGAGACGCGGGGACCGCTCGCGTTGGGGGTGAAGCTGTTCCAGGTGTAGGAGGAGTTGCCGTCCAGGTCCTGCAGGTTCTGGCTCCACTGGGAGCTCATCCCGGTTGGATAGGAGATCCCCTGGGAGGGCGCGGTCAGGGAGTACATCTGCAGGAACTCGGCGTTGAAGCCGTTGCTGTACACGCTGCTGGTTAAAAACCCGGCGAGGTTACCCGGGTTGTTCCAGGCGAACAGCGGCGCGACGCTATCCGGGCCGGTCTGGTTGACCGGGAAAAGCGGCGTGGTGAAGGCGTCCATGATGCCGGTGACCGCGGCGGAGCGCTGTTCGACACTCCCGTCGAGGTAGGACAGGGTCAGCTGGTAGCTGTCGCCTACCTGGGGGCGGGCCTGGACCGGCAGCTGCAGCTCGTAATCCCCTGAGTTGCCATGGTTGGGGCTGAGCGCCAGGTCGATCGGGCCGTTTACCTGGGGACCGCCGTTCAGGGTTACGTTGGCGAGAGCCCTGTCAGCCTGCGAGGCCCTAAACGATAGGTTGTAGTTGTCGACGAGCCCCGCGGTGTTGTAGCCGTTTTGCCGCGAGTGGCCGGTGCGCACCGCCACGCCGGCGCCGCGCCTGGCGAGTTTCAGGGTCGGGCCGTTTACTGCGGCACTGACACCATCCACCATGATGGGAATGCCGCGCTGCAGCCGGTCGTTTTCCGAGATGTTGGAGACGTTGGCCGGCGCATCCAGGTTCCCGCTGCCGTCCAGGTCGAGGATCGCGTAGATCTTGTAGGTGCCGGCCGGGACCCCCGCGATTTGCACGCTCTGCAGGTCTGCCGGGTTCTTCAGGTAGTTCGGGTAGAGCTGCTTGTGGGCTTCGTCGGAGAGCACCACGAGCAGCGCAGACTGGCTAGTCTTGGCGATGCTGCTGGTGTCCACGGAGAGCTGGACGGTACTCGCTCCAGGACCCGGAGTCGGGTTGATGACGACCGCATCGGAGACCTGGGAGGTGGCGGAACCCGCGCCGTTCACCGCGCTGACCGCGAAGTAGAGGGTGGAGCCGTTGGTCAGGTTGTAGACCACGATCTTCGGCTCGCGGGTCGTTATGTTCAGGAGTTCGCCGCCACCCACCGTGTTCCCCGGGCCGGGATTGGCGTCGGTGCTCCAGTAGATGTTATAGGAGTCGGCGATGGGGAGGTTGTCCGGAGTGCGGGGTGCGTCGAACTCGACGATCGCCGCGCCGTTGAGCGGGGTGATCTTGGGGCGTCCCGGAGCCTGGGCCGGAACCGGAGTCGGCTGGCTGAAGGTGATCGGCTGCACCTGGTCCCCGCTCAGGGCATACGGTCCGAACGTGAAACTCGGGTCGTTGGCGTGCTGGAAGCCGGTCCCCCGGGTGTCGATGAAGGCGCGTGTCGTGTAGCCGGTACCGGCGGGGATGCCGCGCAGCGCCGGCGTGCTTGCGGCCGAACTGTAGGCACCGAAGCCGGACCTGCCGGCTACGGGATTACCCCACTGGTCCTGCACCGAGAGGTACATCCGGCCGGTTTTCCCGGTGTTGTTCGTTACGGGGAAGCCTTTCAGGCTCCAGGCCTGGGCCCACCCCGCCGTTGCGAGAACGACTGACACTACCACCAATGCCAGGAACAGTCGGGACAACACGCTTTCTTGTTTCATACACTCCTCCGTCACACGAGCCTTCTGGTTCATAGCTAAACCGTTATAGAAACTGATTGAATTGAAAATTTGTGCAGGGATTGGATGTCTTTCAGGAAGTGGCGCCAAGATTGGAGGGTACGCAATGCTTGTGCTATCGGAGACAAGCCACTGTTTCTTAAATATAAAATCGTGTTACAGAATTAAATCAGGCTAAGTGGCGAGTAGTGGAAATGGGGAGTTTGCGACACCAGATACAGTGCCAAGAAGGGTTGAGAGTGAGGGTCTGGGAAGCAGAGAGTGTGTTTGAGGAGTAGATACAATGCGGGGAGAACGTGAGGTCACCTGCGGTGTGAGCTCCCCTTAAATACCGCATGGCGTGATGAAAAAAGGTGGAGAAGCCGGGTTCAGCGCAGCACCAGCCAGACGCTGCCGGCGACGATCGTATAGAGGCCGACACCAAGCGGATTGGAGAGGGCGACCTTGATGTCCTGCCCCGAGGGGATCGAGCTGTAGCTGAACAGGTAGATGGCGGCGTACATGAGGAGGGTGTGGCCGAAGTCGGCGGTGAACCAGCGCCCCCAGTTGCAAAAGAGGTAGTAGGCGACCAGGTTCAGGGTGAGGGGCGCGAGGGCGGAAGGGAGTGCTGAAATGGCGTGGGGGCGGCTGATGGTGACCGAGCCCAGGCGCCAGCCGCCGCGCCCCGGTTCCCGGTGCGGCACGATGCTGAAGCCGACGGGACGGCCACCGGTGACAAGCGCCACCACCAGGTGAGCCAGTTCGTGCAGCACGGTCCCCGGCAGCGCCCAGAGAATCAACCAGAAGGCACCCGCCCGCCCCACCCGCGCCTGCAGGACTGCAAGCGTGATCACCAGCAGCACGCCGGTGAAGTGGTACCACGGTTTTCCCTGCAGCAAAAATTCATGCACCGGTACTGCGCTCACAGTTCCCCCATACGTCATGCTTTGCCCCGGACACCGTTACTGCGCGGCACCGGTCCCCTCTCCCCTTGCGGGAGAGGGACAGGGTGAGGGGGAGGGTGCCACCATTTCCGCAGCTGGCAGCTCACCCACTCCCCGACAATCCATGGACAAGGCTTCGTCAAGCGGGCGCAGCATAGCGCGAAACGGGCGGCGAGGCAAGCTAAGCCGCGGCAATAGCTTGCCTTTGCCCACCGGTCTGCTATTGTTAATCCCGCACATCGGCTGTCTTCATGAGATGAAGGAGCGGCAGACTTGGGGACTGAAAGGCGAATCCCCCCTGCCCCCCCTTTTCCAAGGGGGGGAACGCGAGGCCCTCATTTCGTAAAGTTTCTTGGGGGGATTTGCGGTCCCGTAGGGGCGAATGATGATTCGCCCCGGTCTTAAACGCACAGTCTTGGACGGTTATTCACCTCTCGTTCCCATGCTAATGGGTGGAAGCGAACGATCATGCGACATCATTGCGTAAGGCACATCACTATTGGAGGGAAACATGGCATTTTTGGAAGGGCAGGCTGCGCCGGACTTCACCCTGGAGGGGAGCGACGGCAAGAAGTACTCGCTTAAGGATTTCGCCGGGAAGATCCTGGTGCTCTACTTTTATCCCCGGGACAACACCCCCGGCTGCACCGCCGAGGCGGTCGGCTTCGGGAAACTGCTGCCGCTCTTCGAGCAGTTGGGCGGGGCCGTGGTGGGGGTCAGCAAGGACAGCTTGAAATCGCACGAAAAGTTCATCTGCCAGTACAACCTCCCCCTGCTGCTCCTCTCCGACCCGGACGCCTCGGTGATGAAGGCCTACGGCGCCTACGGCGAGAAGGTCCAGTACGGCAAGACCACCCTGGGAACCATCCGCTCCACGGTGGTCATCGCTCCGGACGGCCAGATCATCAAGCACTGGCCCAAGATCCCCAAGGCCGCGGAACACCCGGACAAGGTGCTCGACTTCTTCAAGATGCTCGCCCGGGGGCGCTGATCCTTCACACCGTAGTGCGGCTACCACGCCTGTAGGTTCACCCCGGTTCACCCCGAGCCCAAACACAACCGGCCCCTTTGGCACATGCCGAAGGGGCCGATCTTGTCTGCGTCATTTTCGTGTGGCAAGCGTAGTTGCCCTAAGCTTCCCTCCCTGTCACCCCGGAGCCGGGATCAGTCGATGAAGTTGTCGTTGGTCTCCGCGTCGAGAATCTTCAGCAGGGTATCGGGGGTGTAGGGGCACTCGGTGCAGGTGATCTCGGTCTCCCCATGCTTGGGCGGGGTCCAGAGCACCTTGTACTCGCCGTCCCGCTCTACCTTTTTGGCCTTGCCGTTGGAGCGGCGCTCCACCGTCTTCCACATCTCGTCCTGGTCGATCAGCTCGAAGCCGGAGATCTGGCTGGAATAGTTCAGGTTGTCCAGAAATCGGCTCACCAGGTCGAAGTCGATGAAGTCCTCCTCGTTACGCCACCACTTGATGAAGATCCGGTCGGCATGGGTTTTCTTCTCGTTCTCGATAGCCTTTACCAATTCGTAACCTTGCATATCCAACCTCCTTTGGGTCAACGTCACTCACAGCGCCCTCTCTTGATGTTCTCCCATCTCTCATTGTATGCCTGCAACGGGAAAATCTACAGGAAGTTTTGCAGTCTCTAAGTATTACGTAATGCCGCCAGGCACAGCTGCCCCAGTCGCCTCGACCGGTGGAATTGGAGGATGACATTCGGGCCGGGATCGGTATATTATCCCGCTCTCGCTCGCCGGGCGGATTACTCACACAGTCAAGGCAGGTGCACCATCGCAACAACACGCAAGCAGAGGATCCATCGTCTCATCATAAGCCGTCTCGCCGCGGACCTGGCGCTCTTCTCGGCAGCCGCCAAGGCCGCACACGAGGCGGCCATTCACGAAGAAAACATCCCCGACAACAAGTACGACACGCTGAGCCTGGAGGCTTCCTACCTCGCACAGGGGCAGGCGAACCGGGCGCAGGAGATCAAGTCCGCCCTGCACGCCTACCGCAACCTGGCACTCCAGCAGTTCTCCGAGGAGGACGCCATCCGGCTCACCGCACTGGTGACCCTGGAGGCGAACGACGGCGAGACCCGCACGGTCTTCATAGGGCCAGCCGAAGGGGGGATGAAACTCGACCTGGAGGGGAGCGAGGTGCTGGTCATCACCCCGAACTCCCCCTTGGGGCGGGACTTGATCGGCAAGAGCGTGGGGGAGACGGTGGAACTGGGGAAGGGGCGGGACCTGAAGGAGTTCGAGGTCACCGAGGTGAGCTGAAAACCGTCGGGAGGCGCCGGTTTGGTGACGCTCTACGCCCCCCGGGAAACACCCCCGCGGGTCAGGTTTTGCAGATATTCGTGGGAGCTCCAATTGGCTGTTGACAACAGTCTCAGGGAATTCTAAATTAACGCCGTTGTTATGAAACTGTAATCATGCCGGCACCGGTTGCGGGGCACCTGCCGCAGGAGGTCATTCGGTGAAGCTCGGAGAATTGCTGGTTCGCGAAGGGAAGCTCAGCTCGGCTGATGTCGAGGAGACGCTGAAAGGTCAGGCGATCTTCGGCGGCCGTTTCGGCACCAATTTGGTCGAAATGGGGCTTCTGGACGAAAACGAACTGGCCATGTACCTCGGGCGCAAGACCGGCGTCCCCTATGCCCGCCCGGAGCAGTTCCTCGAGATCCCGCCGCAGGTCATCCAGGTGATCACCGACGAGGTCGCCAAGAAGTACCGCGTCATCCCGCTTTCCCTCACCAACCGCAAGCTCGCCCTGGCCATGGCCGACCCCTTCGACTTCGCCGCCATCGACGAAATCTCCTTTGCCACCGGCTACATCGTGGTGCCGCACATCGCACCCGAGCTGCGCATCGTGAGCGCCCTGGAGAAGTACTACCGGGTGCGGCGCGAGTTGCGCTACATCTCGGTCGCCGGCGGGGGCCGGGCCCGCAACCGCCTCACCCCCCAGGCGAGTCCGGCCGCAGCGCCTGCCGCCCAAGCCGCCGCGGTACCCCAGCCGGCACCGGCAGCGGCCCCCCGAGCGCAGGCCGAGCCGGAAGAGATCGATATCTTTGAACTCGCCCCACTGGAAGAGGTGGAAACCTTTTCCGACCTGGAGGGACTCGGTGCCGAGCCGTTCACCCCGGCGGTCGCCTCCTGGCAGGCCCCGGTCGCCGCGGAACCGGATTTCTCCCTGGAGGGTCTGCTGCGCGGGCTCACCGAGGCGCCGGACCGGCAGAGCATCGGCGAAGTGGTGGTCGGCTACCTGGGGCGCCAGTACAGCCGCGCCGCCCTCTTCCTGGTCAAGGGAGACCGGGTGAACGGCTGGGTGGCCCACGCGGGTGGCAAGCCGCTCCCCGAGGTCGAGAGGCTCTCCATCGCGCTCCAGGAACCCTCCGTGCTGCGCACGGTTGTGGAGAGTAAGACCCACTACTTCGGCTCGTTCCCGCTCACCCCCTGCAACAGCACGATGCTCACCGCACTCGGCGTGGCTCCCTCGCTGAACCAGTTCCTGGCCCCGCTGGTCATGATGGGGCGGGTGGTGGCGATCCTCTACGTGGAAGGCGGGTCGAAACCGCTGGACCGCGAGACTCACGAACTGCTGAAACTCCTGGGCAAGGTCTCGCTCGCCTTCGAGATCCTGATTCTGAAAAACAAGATTCTCGCGACCTAAAGAGCTACGCGAAATCACCGAGGTTCATTATAAGTTAAATTAATTCAACCGCTGCAGTTCGCGCGAATTGACTTCGCCAGCCTCTACGCTAGATTTATACGGGTATCGGACGGACTACTTTCTCATTGGAAGGTTCACCATGCCAGTCACCGCACAGCAAGTAGAGTTTCTCCCGCTTGCCATCTACACCTTCATCGCGGTGGCCCTCATCTTTGCCCTGCTCGCGGCAGCCTACTACCTGGGCTCCGGCAAGGACTCCCCGGATAAAGGGATCCCCTACGAATCCGGTATCGTCCCGAGCGGCAGTGCCCGCCACGCCTCGCAGGTCCCCTTCTATCTCATCGCCATTTTCTTCATAGTCTTCGACGTCGAGGGTGCCTTCATCTACACCTGGGCCACCGCCTGGGACCTCCTGGGCATCCAGGGGATGATCCACATCACCATCTTCATCGTGGTCCTGTTGCTGGGGCTCGTCTGGCTCTGGATCAAGGGCGGTCTCGACTGGGGACCCACGGCGATGAAGAAACAGGTTGAAGCCAAAGTTAAGGTTGAGTGAACGCCAGCCGATAGGAACCTGTACGACCCGTTACCACCCTTTCACAACCTCAACCAATCAACCTCAACCTGATTTTCCCGTGGAGCAGCTTTGAGCCAAACGGAAGACGAGAAAATACCCGATAATGTGCTGCTCGCCTCCCTCGACGACATGATCAACTGGGGGAGAGCGAACTCCCTCTGGCCGATGTTCTTCGGCCTCTCCTGCTGTTTCGTCGAAATGATGACCTCGTTTACCTCCCGCTACGACATCTCCCGCTTCGGCGCGGAGGTGCTGCGCGGAACCCCCCGCGAAGCCGATCTCATGGTAATCGCCGGCACCGTCTTCAAGAAGATGGCCCCCAGCATCCTCAGGCTCTACGACCAGATGGCCGAGCCCAAGTGGGTCATCTCGATGGGGAGCTGCGCCAACTCCGGCGGCATGTACGACGTCTACTCGGTGGTCCAGGGGGTAAACCAGATCCTCCCGGTGGATGTCTACATCCCGGGGTGCCCGCCGCGCCCGGAATCCTTCCTGGAAGGGCTCATGCTCCTGCAGAAGAAGATCAGGAGCGAAGAGCGGCCGGCCCGCCCGGTGCTGCGCATGCAAGGGGGGACCCAGGGGACCTGCGCCCCGATCCTCATCGACACCCTCACCAAGTCGCGCGACACCCGCGGACCGGGGATGGAGGGGGTCGCCATCCGCGGCACCGCGATGCAGCACCCCAACTTCGCCGCACCGCGCTCCGACGAGATCTGGCGCCCCTCCCAGCCCAGGCTGGAATTCCCCGACTACGATCTCGGCGCCGAGCTGCAGGAGCGCTTCGGGGACCGGGTCCGCATCGATCCCGAGGCCCGCGACATGCAGACCCTGCGCGTCGAGCCGCAGCTGGTGCCCGAGTTGCTGGCGCACCTCAAGAACCGTCCCAAGGGGGCCTTCCGCCGCCTGGAGGACATCGGCTGCGTCGACGAGTCCTGCCGCCGCGACCGCGCCTGCTACAAGGATTTCACCGTCAACTACCACCTGACCTCGTTCGACGTCCCGGGCAGGGTCCGGGTCAAGACCGAGCTCGAGGGTGAGTACCCGGAACTCCCAACTGTCACGCCGGTCTTCCCGGTGGCCAACTGGTACGAGCGCGAGGTCTACGACATGTTCGGGCTGCGCTTTGCAGGCCACCCGAACCTGACCCGCATCCTCATGCCGGCCGACTGGCAGGGGCACCCGCTGCGCAAGGAGCACCCTTCGCGCGCCACCGAGCTCCCCCCCTACACCGTCGAGGATGCGCGCCGCCAGCTGGTCGTTCCGGCGAGCGACCTCTTCGAGCGGGTGGACGAGGAGACCCTCCTCTTGAACCTCGGCCCGCAGCACCCGGGAACCCACGGCGTGGTCCGCTTCGTATTGAAGCTCTCCGGCGAGGAGATCGTCGACCTGCACACCGAGATGGGGTACCACCACCGGGGCGCCGAGAAGATCGGCGAGCGCCAGAACTGGCACCAGTACATCCCGTACACCGACCGGGTCGACTACTTAGGCGGCGTGCAGAACAACATGGCCTACCTGAACTCGGTGGAAAAACTCTGCGGCGTCCAGATCCCCGAGCGCGCCCAGTACATCCGGGTCATGCTCTGCGAGCTGTTCCGCATCGCGAACCACCTGGTCTGGCTGGGCACCTTCGCCGCCGACATCGGCGCCATGACCCCGGTTTTCTACACCTTCACCGACCGCGAAAAGATCTTCAGCGTCATCGAGAGCGTGACCGGCGGGCGCATGCACCCCGCCTGGTTCCGGATCGGCGGCGTGGCCGACGACCTCCCCGAGGGGTGGCTCGAGAAGGTGAACGACGTGCTGGCCTGGCTGCCGCCGCGCATCGACGAGTACGAGCGGCTCTTGACCGGCAACCCGATCTTCCGGGCCCGCCTGGAAGGGGTTTCCGCGATCACCGTGGACCAGGCCATCGAGTGGGGGATCACCGGACCCAACCTGCGCGCCTGCGGCCTCGCCTGGGACCTGCGCAAGGTGATGCCCTACGGCGGCTACCAGCGCTTCGACTTCGAGGTCGCCACCGCCAGCGGCGGGGACTGCTTCTCGCGCTACCTGGTGCGCATGGAGGAGATGCGCCAGTCGCTCAGGATCGTGCGCCAGGCGGCCGACGGGATGCCGGCCGGACGCTGGATCTCCGAGGACTACCGCTACACGCTGCCGCAAAAGCGCGACACCCTGAACGACATAGAGTCGCTCATCCACCATTTCGTGAACACCACCCGCGGCATGTCGCCCCCCAAAGGGGAGTGCTACGCGCCGATCGAGGGGCCCAAGGGGGAGGTAGGCTATTTCGCCGTTTCCGACGGGATCCACATCCCCTACCGGATGCGCATCAGGACCCCGACCTTCGCCCACATCCAGAGCCTCCCCGTGTTGAGCAAGGGGTGGATGGTGGCGGACTTCCTGGCCATTTTGGGTTCGCTGGATTTCGTCCTCTCGGACCTGGACCGCTAGACAATGAAGACAACGGAGTGCAGCACGGCATGATCCCTGAGCAATTGAAAAAAACCCTCGAAGCACGCGTCGCCCACGCCTTCAGCGCGCGCGAGGCTGCGGTCGACGTCATGAAGGACCTGCAGTTCCACTACGGCTGGCTCACCGACGAGGCCGTCGGGGAGGCCGCCGAGATCCTCGGGCTGTCGCGCCTGCAGGTCGAGGAACTGGCCACCTTCTACGAGATGATCTACCGGCGCCCGGTAGGGAACAAGATGATCCACATCTGCGACTCGATCTCCTGCTGGAACGCGGGCTACGAGAAGATCCTGGACCACCTGAAGGCGCGGCTCGGCGTCGAGGTGGGGGGCACCACCGCCGACGGCCAGTTCACCCTGGTCCCCTGCTGCTGCATGGGGCGCTGCGGCGACGGCCCCTTGATCTCGATCGGTTCCACCATCTACGACAACCTCACCCCCGAACTGGTCGACCAGGCACTGGAGCTCGAGCGCCTAAGCGGCAGTGCGGCTCCGGAGCACCAGGGACAGGCATAGAAAGGCTCAATGGAACAGGTACTTTTCAGACATAACCGGCCCGGCCGGGTGGTCACCTTCAAGGAGTACTGCGACGAGGGGGGCTTCAACGCGCTGCGCAAGGCGATCTCGGAGATGACGCCGAACGAGGTGCAGCAGGCGGTCATCGACTCCGGGCTGCGCGGCCGCGGCGGCGCCGGGTTCTCCACCGGCCGCAAGTGGTCCTTCGTGCCGCGCGACCTCCCCGGCCCGCGCTGGCTCATCTGCAACTGCGACGAGATGGAACCGGGGACCTACAAGGACCGGGTCCTTCTGGAACACAACCCCTACAGCCTCATCGAGGGGGTAACCCTTGCCTGCTACGCCCTGGGGGTGCGCCACGCCTTCATCTTCATCCGGCGCGGCTACGAGAAGGCGGCCAACAACCTGGCCCAGGGGCTCATCGAGGCGAAGGAAGCGGGACTTCTAGGGAAACGGATCCTCGCCAGCGAGTTCTCGGTCGACATCGACCTGCACCTCTCCGCCGGCCGCTACATCTGCGGCGAGGAGACCGCACTCATCAACGCCCTGGAGGGGAAGCGCCCCAACCCGCGCTCCAAGCCCCCCTTCCCCGCCACCAAGGGACTCTGGGGCGGACCGACCGTGGTGAACAACGTGGAGACGCTCGCCAACGTCCCGGCCATCATCGCCAAGGGTCCCGGCTGGTTCAAGGGGCTCGCCCGCAACGCGGAAGGGGCCGGCATGAAGCTCTTCTGCGTCAGCGGCGCCGTGAAGAACCGCGTCTGCGTGGAACTCCCCACCGGCACCACGCTGCGCGAGATCATCGACGGCCCCTGCGGCGGCATGAAGCCGGGCACCAAGTTCAAGGCCTGCATCCCCGGCGGCGCCTCGACCCAGTTCCTGACGCCTGAGCACCTCGACGTGCCGATGGACTACGACACCGTCGCCAAGGTCGGCTCGCGCCTGGGCTCCGGCGCCATCATCGTCTTCGAGGAGGGGTGCTGCCTGGTGGCCGCCACCTTGAACCTGATCACCTTCTTCGCCCGGGAATCCTGCGGCTGGTGCACCCCGTGCCGCGAGGGGCTCCCCTTCGTGAAGGAGGTCCTGACGCGCATCGAGGCGGGTGCCGGCGAGGAGCGGGACATCGAGATCCTGCGCGAGCACGTGAAGTACCTGAACTACACCTTCTGCGCCCTGGCGCCGGGGGCCATGGCCCCGCTGGACGGGCTGTTGCGGCACTTCGAGGCGGAGCTGCGCGAGCACATCGTCCAGCGCAAGTGCCCGTTCAAGTAACGAAGCAAGGAACTACATGCCGAAGCTGATCATCGACAATTTACCGGTTGAGGTGGCACCGGGAACCACCGTACTCGAGGCGGCCCGCAGCGTCGGGATCACCATCCCGCACTTCTGCTACCACCCCGCCCTGGCGCTGGCGAGCGCCTGCCGGCTCTGCGCCGTGAAGATGCTGGACGGCCCGGTGAAGGGGATCCAGATGTCCTGCTCGCTCCCGGCGCAGGACGGCATGGTGGTCTCCACCACCGATCCCGAGGCCCTCAAGATGCGCGCCCTGGTCATCGAGTGGCTCATGATCAACCATCCCCACGACTGCCCGGTCTGCGACGAGGGGGGCGAGTGCCTGCTGCAGGACTTCACCATCGCCGGCGGGCACAGCCGGCGCCGCTACCAGGGTGACAAGCGCACCCACCGCAACCAGTACCTGGGCGAGCACATCTACCACGAGATGAACCGCTGCATCCAGTGCTACCGCTGCGTCCGCTTCTACCAGGACTACGCCGGCGGGACCGACTTCGGCGTGACCGGGAGCGCGGGGCGGGTCTACTTCGGCCGCTTCGAGGACGGGCCGCTCGAGTCCCCCTTCTCGGGGAACCTGGTGGACATCTGCCCGACCGGCGTCTTCACCGACAAGACCGGGCGCTTCCGGGCGCGCTACTGGGACTACCAGTTCGCCCCCTCGGTCTGCCAGCACTGCTCGGTCGGCTGCAACCTGGCGCCGCAGGTCTTCCAGCGCGAGGTGATCAAGATCGTGGGGCGGCGCAACGACCAGGTGAACAGCTGGTTCATCTGCGACCGCGCCCGCTTCGACAAGAAGGGGATCAACGACCCCTCCCGGCCCCGCGCCCCCAGGGTGGACGGGGAAGCGACCGACTACGAGGCCGCGCTCGACGCCCTGGCCGCCCGCATCTACGACTTCGTCGAGGTGCACGGGCCGGAAAGCCTCGCCTTTGTCGGCTCCTCGCGGCTCTCCCTGGAGGGGTGCCTCATGCTGGGGGAACTGGTGGCGAACTTCGACGCGGCGAGCCTCAGCTTTTATGGTGACCCCGCCGAGGCAAAGGGGAGCCAGCTCGCGACCGAGCTCCTCAGCGGGGAGAACGTGGCGGCGCCAGCGGATCTGGCAAGCGCCGACTGCATCGTGCTCTTGTCGGTGGACCTGATGAACGAGGGACCGATGCTCGCCCCTTTCATCCGCAAGGCCTGGCTCGGCGGCACCAAGGTGTACCGGATTGCTGACCCGGCACTTTTAAGCGGGCAGCAGCTCCCCTTCGACTGCATCGAGGCCGCCACCCTGGCCGAGGTGCCACTGGAACAAGCCTCCCGGGCCATCGTGGTCTGCCACGCCACCCGTACCCCGCGTGAGGAGCTGAGCGACGTTGCCGCCACGGGGGCACGCCTCGCGATGCTGCAGCCCGGCCCCAACGGCTTCGGCGCTGCCCTGGTGGCCCGCGAGCACGGCGCGCGCCCCTTCGACGAGCTCCTCGCCGCCAGGAAGGTGCGCGGCATCGTCGCCTTCGAAAGCGACCTCCCCGTGGCAAACCTCAAGGGGATCACCGTACTCGGCTGCGCCGACTGGCAGGCGACGGAACTCTCCCAGAAGGCCGGCGTCTTCCTCCCGACCACCACCTGGATGGAGTCGACGGGGACCAGCATCAACTTCGAAGGACGCGCCCAGCGCTTCGAGCGCGCCTTCCGCCCCGGGTACCCGCTCAAGGGGCTCGACGCCAAGTACTACGCCCAGTCCCGCTACGGCGAGCCGGCCCCCGGACAACCAAAGACGCCGCCCCCCCAGCCCCCCCGCATCCCGCGCGGCGAGATCCCCGGCGGTCAGGAGATCGAGGCCTGGAAGGCGATGGCGCGCCTCTTGGAAAAGCTGGGGGGCGAGCTGATCGTGGAGCCGCTCACCGGCAGCTGGCAACCCCTGCGCGACATTGACCCGGAGGCGGGCGGAGAGCGGATCTTCAGCCTGTTCAAGAGCTCGGAACCGGATACCTTATGACCTGGACCGCCGTCGACATAGCACTCATGCTGGGGAAGATCGTGGCGCTCTACGCCATCATCCTCACCTTTGCCGCCTACCTGGTGCTGGCGGAGCGACGCATCCTCGCCTGGATGCAGGACCGCATCGGCCCTAACCGGGTCGGCCCCTTCGGCCTCATGCAGCCCCTGGCGGACGTCATCAAGATGCTCACCAAGGAGGACATGATCCCCAAGGCCGCGGACCGGCTCCTCTTCTCGCTGGCACCGGCCATGGCGGCGATCCCGGCCATCCTCACCTTCTCGGTGGTGCCGCTGGGGGCGCCGCTGCACCTCTTCGGACGCGAGGTGACGCTGCAGATCACCGACCTCGACGTGGGGGTCCTCTTCTTCCTGGCGCTCTCCGCCATCGCGGTCTACGGCATCGCGCTGGGGGGGTGGGCCTCCAACTCGAAGTACGCGCTCCTGGGGAGCATCAGGGGGCTTTCCCAGCTGATCTCCTACGAGCTTTCCATGGGGCTTTCGCTGGTCCCGGTGGTGATGCTGGCCAAGTCGTTCCGGCTCTCCGACATCGTGAACGCCCAGGCCGACATGCCCTTCATCGTCTACCAGCCCCTGGCCTTCGTGATCTTCCTGGTGAGTATCTTCGCCGAGTGCCGGCGCATCCCGTTCGATCTCCCCGAGGCCGAGGGGGAGCTGGTCGCCGGGTTCCATTCCGAGTACTCCGGCATGCGCTTCGGGCTCTTCTTCGTGGGCGAGTACATCAACATCATCGCCTTGAGCGCCCTCGCCTCGCTCTTCTTTTTAGGAGGGTGGCGCGGGCCGTTTTTGCCGCCGATCATCTGGTTCTTCCTCAAGGTTTTCGTGATCGCATTCCTCTTCATCTGGGTAAGGGGGACGCTGCCCCGACTTCGCTACGACCAACTGATGCACCTGGGTTGGAAAATCCTGACACCGCTTGCGCTCCTTAACATTCTCGCCACCGGCTGGTGGCTTGCTTTACGATAAGGCGCCGTGTTCTCATGCAATCTCACCAAAGGAGGATCTGTCGATGAAAACAACCGTTGAAATCGGAGATGGAGAGGGGTTCATGCAGCAGGTGGATCTGGCGGACCGTCATGGGCATACTGCCCTCATGGTTGCTGCCAGAGATGGAAACGTGGCAGAGGTGGAAGACCTGCTGCACCGTGGCGCGAACCTGAACGCCAAGAGTGAAAAAGGAAAGACGCCGCTGCACTACGCCGCGGCCAACGGCAAGGCAGACGTGGTGCACCTTTTGTTGAGCCGGGGCGCCGAGGTGGATCCCCGCGACCGTGACGGGCACACCCCCTTGATGCTCGCCGCGAACTACGGCTGCGACCAGACCATCCAGACCCTCATCTGGCACGGAGCTGATCCCCTGGCCATGTCGAACTCCGGCAGTACCGCCATGGTGTACGCAGAACACAACCAGCACCCCGAATCGCTGCAGATCCTGGTGAAGGCGCTGAAATCTCACTGATCCGACGGCTCTTGAGCCACAACCTCCTTATCCGGACCTCCGCACCGCGGGGATGGGGTTCCCCCCATCCCCCGGCTCTTCCGGAAGCACTACCAGCCGCGTGCTGTGCACCGCGGCGCCCTGCAAGGGGCGCAGGAAACCGATGAGCATACTGAGCGACATAAAGGAAACACTGACCGGCATCACGGGAATCCTGACCGGTCTCTCGATCACGTTGCGTCACATCTTCCGCAAGCCTGCCACCGTGCAGTTCCCGGAGGAGAAGCGCCCCATGCCGGAGCGCTTCCGCGGCAGCATCGTCTTGACCCGCGACCCCGACGGCGCCGAGCGCTGCGTCGCCTGCTACCTCTGCTCGGGCGCCTGCCCGGTCGACTGCATCTCCATGGCCGCCGCCGAGGGGGAGAACGGCCGGCGCTACGCCGCCTGGTTCCGCATCAACTTCGCGCGCTGCATCCTGTGCGGCCTGTGCGCCGAGGCCTGCCCGACGCTGGCCATCCAGATGGCACCCGAGATGATCCCGTCCAAACGCCAGGTTATCGACTGGGTCTACGAGAAAGAGGATCTGCTGATCGACGGCACCGGCAAGGATCCCAACTACAATTTCTACCGTCACGCGGGGATCGGAGTGGTAAGCCCGCGCGGCGGCAACCCCGGCGAGAAGCCGCCGGTGGACGTTAGAACCCTGCTCCCCTAGGAGCCTGACGCAGGAGACTCATGGAAGCGACCCTCTTCTACATTTTGGCGTTGGTCACCCTGGTCGGGACCGGCTTTGCCATCACCGCCCGCCAGGCCGTGCGCGCCATCGTGTACCTGGTCAACTCGTTTTTCGCACTGGCCCTGATCTTCTACCTCCTGGGTGCGCCGCTTGTTGCGGCCTTCGAGGTGATCATCTACGCCGGCGCGATCATGGTGCTCTTCCTGTTCGTCATCATGATGCTCGACCTGGGACATCCCGAACGCATGAAGTCGCCCCGGCTCGTGGACTGGATCCCGGCCCTCGTGCTGGTGCTGGTGACCGCCGCATCGGTAGCTGTCCTTGCCATGGAACACCACGCGCAGCCTCTGGCCGCCTTCAGCGGCATCTCGGTGCGCCAGTTCTCCCAGGCCCTCTTTACGCGCTACGGGGTCGCCGTCGAGCTGGTCTCCCTGCAGCTCCTCTTCGCACTGGTGGGAGCCATCTACCTGGGGAGGCGCAGATGAGCATCCCGCTGTTTCACGTGCTGATACTGGCCGGTATCCTCTTCGCCATGGGGCTTGCCTGCACCATCGCCTGGCGCGCCAACGTCATCATGATGCTGATCGGCATCGAGATCATGCTGAACGCCGTGATGCTCACCCTGGTCGGGGGCTCGGCGCAGTGGGGTTCCGCCGACGGGCAGATCTTCTCGCTCATGCTGATGGCGCTCACCTCCTCCGAGGTCTCCCTGGCGCTCGCCATGGTGGTCTACCTGCACCGGCGCAAGCAGTCGGTCGATACCGACGACTTCACCAGCATGAAAGGGTGACCCACCCAGCCAACTGAACCCGGGGATTCGCCCCATTAGACAGCATCGGACCCAAACGCTATGACGACCTACCTTTCACTTATGCTGCTCATCCCGCTCTTTGGTGGAGTGCTGAACGCCCTGGTCGGCAGGAACCTGCCGCGCCGGCTGGCCGAGTCGCTCGCCTGCGCCGCGGTCTGGGGGAGCTTCGTCTGTGCCGTGCTGGCGGCCCTTGCCTACCACGGGCCGGAAAAGGTCGTGGTGGCCCAGTGGTTCCAGGCGTTCGATCTGGCCCTTCCGCTGTCGCTCTACCTCGACCCGCTCTCGCTGTCGCTCTGCCTGATGATCTGCTTTGTCTGCGGGCTGATCCACCTCTACTCGGTCTTCTACATGGCGGCCGAGGCCGACTACGCCCGCTTCTTCGCGCTCTTGAACCTGTTCGTCTTCGCCATGCTCAGCCTGGTCCTGGCCGAGAACCTGGTACTCCTTTATCTCGGCTGGGAAGGGGTCGGTTTCTGCTCCTATCTCCTGATCGGCTTCTGGTACACCGAGAAGGAGAACGCGGACGCCGGTCGCAAGGCCTTCATCACCACCCGGATCGGCGATACCGCCCTCATGGTCGCGCTGGCCTGGCTGTTCCAGCTCTTCGGCACCCTGTCCATCACCCAGTTAAACGGCATGGGGTTCCTGCTGCCGGCCGGCATCGTGACGGCGCTCGGGCTCCTCATGCTGGCAGGCGCCATCGGCAAGTCCGCCCAGTTGCCGCTCATGGTCTGGCTTCCGGACGCGATGGCCGGACCCACGCCGGTCTCCGCCATGATCCACGCCGCGACCATGGTGACCGCCGGGGTCTACCTCCTGGCGCGCATGTACCCGCTGATCGGCAGCTCGACCGTGACCACCTCGGCCATCGCCATCGTTGGGGGGCTTACCGCCTTCTACGGGGCGAGCTGTGCGCTCGCGCAGCGCGACCTGAAGCGGGTGCTCGCCTTCTCAACCATCAGCCAGATCGGCTACATGATGCTCGGCGTCGGCGCCGGCGCCATCACCGCCGCCACCTTCCACCTCCTGGTGCACGCCTTCTTCAAGGCCCTGCTCTTCCTGGGGGCCGGCTGCGTGATCACCGCGATGCACCACGAGCAGGACATCTTCAGGATGGGGGGGCTGCGCCGCACCCTGCCGATCACCTTCTGGTGCTTCCTGGCCGGGGCCGCCTGCCTGGCCGGGCTGCCGCTCACCGGCGGCTTCTTCAGCAAGGACAGCATCCTCACCGCGCTCTGGATGAAGGGGACCGCGCTTACCCAGGCCCTCTACTTCCTGGGACTTTTGACCGCGCTCATCACCGCCTTCTACAGCTTCAGGATGGTCTACCTGGTGTTCTTCGGCAGCAACGCGCACCAGCAGGGGCACCACGAGCAGAGCGACGTGCTCCCCATGGAGCTCGTCCTGATCCCGCTTGCCCTGCTCGGGCTCTTCGGCGGTGTCCTGGACCTCCCTGGTTACCTGGGTGGCGGTTTCCTCGGCTCCTTCCTGGGTCCCTTAAGCGGCGCGCACCCCGTGGAGGCCTCGCACACCGAGGAGCTTGCCCTGCAGGGGGTTGCCGCGACCCTGGCCCTCGCCGGCGTCTTTGCAGCGCATGTCCGTTACGGGGGCGCAGCACGGGACAACCGTCTGCAGGAATCGCTCTTGAAGCCCGCCCCCCTGGTGGCCTTCCTGCTCAACGGCTGGTACTTCGACGCGCTCTACCGGGCCCTGTTGATCCGCCCCTACCAGGCGCTCTCCCGGGTGCTCTGGCAGCAGGTCGACGAAGGGGTCATCAACGGCGGTATCGACCGATTGGCCGACGGCGTCGGCAGCACCGGAAGCTGGCTCGGGCGCTGGACCACCGGTCAGGTCGCGGTCTACCTCTTGAGCTTTGCCGCCGGGGGAGCGCTGCTCCTTGGCTACCTGGCCTGGCGTTCACTCTAACAGCATCAACCGGCGCCTGGCGCCTTACCGGATGAGACGGCATGAACCCTGACTTCCCGATATTGACACTGCTGCTCTTCCTCCCGCTGGTCGGGGGGTTGTCGGTCGCCCTTTTGTGGCGCAATCCGGCAACCGCACGGTTTTTCGCCCTGCTGGTCGGCCTGGCCGAACTCGCGCTGGGCGCCTGGCTCGGCAGCAGTGCCCCTGCCGCCGGACCGACCGGTTACTTCCTGTACCAGGATCTCCCCTGGATCGAGCGCTTCGGCATCCGCTATACCCTGGGGATGGACGGCATCAGCCTCGTTTTGGTCCTGCTCACCGCCTTTATCACCGTGATTGCCATGCTGCTCTTCTGGCAGGAGGTCAAGGAGCGGGTGGCGCTCTACTTCGCCCTGCTCCTGGCAACCGAGACCGGGATCCTCGGCGTGTTTTTAAGCCTCGACCTCTTCCTCTTCTACCTGTTCTGGGAGGCGATGCTGATCCCCATGTTCTTCCTGATCGGGATCTGGGGCAACGGGCGCAAGCTGTACTCGGCGGTGAAGTTCTTCCTGTACACCTTCATCGGGTCACTGCTCATGCTGGTGGCGATCATCGTTCTGTACCTCATGCACGGCGCCCAGACCGGCAGCTACAGCTTCGCGCTTGCCGAACTGGTGCACACCCAGGTTCCCTATACCACCGGGCTCTGGCTCTTCGCTGCGTTCCTTTTGGCGCTCGGCGTCAAGTTCCCGCTGGTCCCGCTGCACGGCTGGCTTCCCGACGCATACTGCGATTCCCCGTCAGCCGGAACCGTCGTCCTCGCCGGGATCCTTGCCAAGACCGCGGCCTACGCCCTGATCCGGTTCGCCTACCCGCTGCTCCCCGAGGCCGCCCATGCCTTCACCCCGGTCATCTACGTCTGCGCCGTGATCGGCATCGTCTACGGTGCCTGGGTTGCCTTCGCGCAGACCGACATGAAGCGGCTGGTGGCGTATTCGAGCGTAAGCCACATGGGGTTCATCGCGCTGGGGATCGCGGCCTGGAGCCCCGTGGCGCTGTCCGGCGCCGTGTTGCAGATGGTGAACCACGGCATCACCACGGGTGCCCTTTTCGTGATGGTCGGGATGCTGGCCGAGCGGACCGAGGACCGCGAGTCGCTACACTACGGCGGGTTGTGGGGCAAGGTGCCGGTATTGGCCTTCTTCTTCCTGTTCTTCAACATGGCCTCGGCCGGTCTGCCGGGTCTGAACAACTTCGTCGGGGAATTCCTGGTGTTGGTGGGAACCTTCCGGGTAGCGCCCGGCGCGGCATTGGGGGCCTTCCTGGGGATCGTTTTGACCCTCGTCTACACCGTGCGCCTGGTGCAGGACATCCTGTTCGGTACGCCGAGCCAGCCGGTGAGCCTGAGCGACCTCAGCCTGCGTGAGAGCGCGACCCTGGCCTCCCTGGCAGTAATTGGTGTCTACCTCGGCGTGCACCCCGCACCAGTCCTCGACCTCATCAAGGTGCCGATCGCGCTTTTGACCAAGGCTTAGAGCCGAGACCGCTCCCGGTCAGGCTTTTGGAGTAACTAGATGACGTATTCCGATGCCATTTCACTGTTGCCGTTAATCATCGTAGGGGTCGCCTCGCTGCTGGTGCTCCTCGCGGGACCGTTCTGCCACGTGCGGGTGGTCACCGTGATAGGTGCGGCCGCCGCACTCGCCGCCGGGTTCTGCGCCGCTGCCGTCTCTCCGGTCAACAGCGCCGGCCTTCCGGGACTCGCCTTCACACCGCTGGCCCGCTACCTGATCCCGGTATTCTGTGTGGCGGCTGCGCTCAGCCTGCTGCTCTCCCACGGCTACAACCTGCGCCACGAGATCCGCGGCGAGGAGTACCCTGCAACGGTCATTTTCTGCCTGTTCGCCCTGTGTGTGCTCCCCTGCGCCACCAACATGCTGACCCTGTTCCTGGCCCTCGAGGCGGTCGCCTTCTCCTTCTACGTCCTGGTCGCGATGGACCTCGGACGCGCCGAATCCGCCGAAGCCGGCCTCAAGTACCTGCTCGTCGGGGCCGTGGCCGCCGCGGTCACCGCCTTCGGGCTCGCGCTCATCTACGCGGGCACCGGCACCCTCGCCCTGGGCGCCCTCACCGCACCGGCCGGTTTCCACTCGATCCTCGCGGCCGGCTGGGGCTTCGTCATCATCGGCATCGCGTTCAAGCTTTCCCTGGTTCCGGCACACCTTTGGACCCCGGACGTCTACCAGGGCGCCCCGGCACCGGTGGCGGGCCTGCTCTCCACCACCTCTAAATTCGCCGGCGCAGCCTTCCTGCTCATGCTGCTCGCCTTCGCGCCGCCCCGGGCCGAGCTGCACCTGCCACTCTACGTGTTGTCGCTCCTTTCCATGGGGCTCGGCAACCTGGCGGCGCTGCGCCAGACCAACCTGAAGCGGATGCTCGCCTACTCCTCCATCGCCCACATGGGGTACCTGACGCTGGCGCTTCTCACCGGCACCCGGGACGGCTACTCCGCGGTGCTCCTCTACGGCGCGATCTACACCGTGATGAACCTGGCCGCCTTCGGTGCGATCTCCTCGCTTTCCGCCAACGGGGAGCGCAGCTCGATTGCGGATTTCGCCGGCCTCGGCTTCAGTGCACCGCTGCGCGGCGGCGTGCTGGCCGTCGCCATGCTCTCCCTGGCGGGGATCCCCCCCACCGCCGGGTTCATCGGCAAGTTCTTCGTTTTCTACTCCGCCATACGCGGCGGCGAAATCGTCCTCGCCGTCATCGGCATCCTTTTCGCCGCCATCTCCGCCTACTTCTACCTGAGAGTGGTGGTGCAGCTCTACATGCGACCCGTCGGGGCCCATCTCCCCAAACCCTGCAGCCGCGCCGAATCGTTCGCCCTCATCTGCAGCTCGCTCGCGATCGTGGTCATCGGGATCTTCCCGACCCCGCTCCTGCGGCTCGTCGAGTCGGCCCTCTCACACAGTTGACCCTGGTCTGACCGTAAATAAAAAAGGGGAGCTGAAATTCAGCTCCCCTTTTTGCGTTCTGCCTATTCGGTTGTTACCAGGTTTCGTCCGGCTCACCCCAGAGGTTCAGGGCGATGTCGTCCAGCAGCTCCGCGATCCCCTCGCCGGTCGCCGCGGAGATCGGGAAGACCTTGATGCCGCGCTCCTCGAAGTAGGGGAGCACTTGGGCGAGGTTCTCCCTGACGTTCGGCAGGTCGATCTTGTTGATCACCACGGTCTGGCGCTTTTCGGAAAGCTCCGGGTTGTAGAGCGCGAGCTCGCGGTTGATTGCCTCGTACTCGGCGATCGGGTCGCGCTCCGGCATCCAGGAGAGATCGAGCAGGTGCAGAAGCTGCCCGGTACGCTCCAGGTGCTTCAGGAAGCGGTGCCCCAGCCCCGCCCCTTCGCTGGCTCCCTCGATAAGACCCGGGATATCCGCCATCACGAAGCTGCGGTAGTTCTTGTACTGCACAACCCCGAGGTTCGGCTTCAAGGTGGTGAAGTGGTACTCGGCGATCTTGGGACGCGCCGCGGAGATCTTGGTGATGAGCGAGGACTTCCCGACGCTCGGCATCCCCAGGAGGCCGACATCGGCCATCAGCTTGAGCTCCAGGCGGATCCACTTCTCCTCGCCGGGCTCCCCGGGCTGGGCGAACTTGGGGGCCTTGTGGGTCGCGGTCTTGAACCGGGTGTTCCCCTGGCCGCCGCGCCCCCCTTTCAGAAGCACCACCGTGGCATCCGGCTCGGTCAGGTCGGCGAGGATCTCGTCGGTCTCGGAGTCCTTCACCACGGTCCCCTGGGGTACCAGGATCTCCAGTATCTCACCGTTGGCACCGTGGCGGTCCTTCCCCTTGCCGTTCCTGCCGCGCCCGGCCTTCTGGTGCGGGTGCTGACGCAGGTCCAGAAGCGTCGAGAGCTGCGGCGAGACCTTGACGATCACGTCGCCCCCCTTGCCGCCGTCGCCGCCGTCGGGTCCGCCCAGCGGAATGAACTTCTCGCGCCGGAACGAGACGCAACCCGCGCCGCCGTCACCGGACTTCACATGTATCTTTACTTCATCGATAAAACTCATTGTTTTTTCCCTGATGCAAACGGCAAAAGCCCGGACCATGGCGGCTCCGGGCTTTTACGCTTTTGTTGCTTTGAGCGGCTTAGTTCGCCGGGTAGACGGAGACCTTCTTGCGGTCTTTGCCCATGCGCTCGAACTTCACCACGCCTTCGATGAGGGCGAACAGGGTGTAGTCCTTGCCAAGGCCGACGTTGTTGCCCGGGTGGATCTTGGTGCCGTGCTGACGGTAGATGATGTTGCCGGCTTTCACCGTCTCGCCGCCGAATTTCTTGCAGCCAAGCCTTTGGCCGTCGGAGTCGCGGCCGTTCCTGGAACTGCCGACGCCTTTCTTGTGTGCCATTTTCTGCTCCTTCTGACGGTAAGTCCGCTATCCCCGCAAGGAACTGCGGGCTCCCGCGCCGTCCTGTTAATATTACCTAGGCGTTGATCTTCTCAATCTTGAGGATGGTCCTGAGTTGACGGTGCCCATTGAGTTTCCTGGAGTCCTTCCGGCGCTTGGACTTGAAGACGAGGATCTTCTTGTCTTTGCCCTGCTCGACAATCTTGCCGACCACAGAGGCGCTGGGCACTAAAGGTGTTCCGATAACAACCTTATCGCCGCCAACCATCAGGATTTCGGAGAACTCGACGGTATCACCTACCGCACCCTCCAGTTTTTCGACTTTCAGAAAGTCGCCTTCGGAAACTTTATACTGCTTCCCTCCGGTTTTAACTACTGCGTACATGAACTTCACCACCTTTATCCTGAATTTACAAAGAGCGCTAAAAGTTATCCTGAAAGAATCGCGAAGTCAAGGCTTTTTGCAGTGAGAGGCAATTTTTCTCTCGAGCGTGCCCTGAGAGAGTGGGGCTATCCCACCGTGACGTAGATGTCCTCGCCCCTGACTTCCACCGGGTAGACCTTGAGGGAGTACTCGGGGAAGGGATCGCAGGCGCCGGTCTTCAGGTCGAATTTGTAGCCGTGGCGCTGGCAGGTAATTTTACCCGCCTCCTTCAAAAGCGCCCCGGAAAGCGGAGCGTACTGGTGCGGGCACTCCGGTTCGCAGGCGTACACCGCCCCCTTGGTTTTCACCAGCAGGACATCCTGCCCCGCCACCTTGACGAGCTTCTTCCCCCAATCGGGAACTTCGGACAGCTTTGCCGCAAATTCCATGATTTCCTCCTGGGACCACAATTGATAAAGGTCGTACCGAGATCTACGGGCCCGCCGGGTCCCCTCTCCCGTCAAGGGAGGGGGAGAGGTCGTTCCCAAATCCGCCTACCCCAGCTTGTTGATCTTCACCTGGTGCGCCGCCTGCTCCGCCTTGCTGCGCGCTTCGTCGGTGTCGGTGCCGAAGGCTACCACCACACCCATGCGGCGGTTACGCCGGGCATCGGGCTTGCCGAAGAGGCGCAGCTTGGTCCCCGGCACGGTGAGTGCCGCGGCTGCCCCTTCGAAGGCCACCTCTGCCGCGGGCTCCTCGGCCAGGATCACGTGGGAAGCGGCCGGCGCCAGGTTCTCGGCCTCCGGGACCGGCAGTCCCAGGATGGCCCGCACGTGCAGCTCGAACTCCGAGAGGTTCTGCGAGATGAGGGTCACCATCCCGGTGTCGTGGGGACGGGGCGAGACCTCGGAGAACCAGACCTTGTCCCCCTTGATGAAGAACTCGACGCCGAAGATGCCGCGCCCGCCAAGGGCACTGGTTACCGCCTCGGCCTGGCGGCGCGCCTCGTCCAAGACCGCGGGCAGCATCGCCATCGGCTGCCAGGATTCGTGGTAGTCGCCGTCGATCTGGCGGTGCCCGATGGGGGGGCAGAAGCTGGTTCCGCTGACGCTGCGCACGGTAAGCAGGGTGATCTCGTAGTCGAACGGGATGAACTCCTCGACGATGACCCGGTCCGAGGCGCCGCGCGCCCCCTCCATGGCGTAGTTGAAGGAGCGCTCCAGGTCGGCCTCCTGGCGCAGGACACTCTGCCCCTTGCCCGACGAGCTCATGATCGGCTTGACCACGCAGGGAAGCCCGATGGCGGCCACTGCCACGCGGAACTCGTCGAGGCTGCTGGCGAAACGGTACGCCGCGGTGGGGAGCCCCAGCTCCTCGGCAGCCAGCCGGCGGATCCCTTCCCGGTTCATGGTGAGGTTGGTGGCCCGGGCGGTCGGGATCACCGTGAAGCCGTCGGCCTCCAGCTCCAAAAGGAACTCGGTGTTGATCGCCTCGATCTCTGGCACCAGGAAGTCCGGCTTCTCCAGGCGCACGACACGGTCCAGCTCCTCACGGTTCAGCATGTCGATGACGTGGCTGCGGTGGGCAACCTGCATCGCCGGTGCGTTGGCGTAGCGGTCCACCGCCACCACCTCGACCCCCAGCCTCTGGGCCTCAATTACCACTTCCTTGCCAAGCTCGCCCGAGCCGAGCAGCATGATCTTCGTCGCGCCTTGTTTCAACGGGGTGCCAATCATCTTTTTCTCCGGTGCCGTTTATTTGTTAATCGTCGGATCGGACGGATCGGTCCGATCAAAACATGCTAGCTGACCGCGACCTCGAACTGCTCCTGGTGAAAGCCCGGCTTGGCGCGCACCGTGATGCGCTTCTTAAAGTTCTTCTCCAGCTCCTCAAGCCCGCGGCGCTCCTCGTCGTAGAGCAGGTCGGCAACCGCCGGGTGCACGGTGAGCATCACCTTGGTGCCCCGGATGTCGAGCATCTCGCGGCGCAGCTCGCGGAAGATCTCGTGACAGACCGAGATCTTGGACTTCACGTACCCCCTCCCCTCGCAGTAGGGACAGGGCTCGCACATCATGCGCCCCAGGCTCTCGCGCACCCGTTTCCGGGTCATCTCCACGAGCCCCAACTCGGAGATCTTCAGGATGTTGGTCTTCGACTTGTCGCTCTTCAAGGCCTCCTCGAGCGCGCCGTAGACCTTCTCGCGGTTCACCTCCTTCTCCATGTCGATGAAGTCGATGATGATGATCCCGCCCAGGTTCCGAAGCCGCAGCTGGTAGGCGATCTCTTTCACCGCCTCCAGGTTGGTCTTCAGGATGGTGTCCTCGAGGTTGTGCTTGCCAACGTAGCGCCCGGTGTTGACGTCGATGGCGGTGAGCGCCTCGGTCTGCTCGATGATGATGTAGCCGCCGCTTTTGAGCCAGACCTTGCGCCCGAGGGCCCGGCTGATCTCCACCTCGAGTCCGAAGTGGTCGAAGATCGGCTCCTCCTCGTCGTAGAGCTCGATGGAGTACTTCATCTTGGGCATGAAGGTGGTGATGAACTGCACGATCTTGTCGTACTCGGGCTTCGAGTCGACCACGATGCGCTCCACGGACTCGGTGAGGATGTCGCGCACCACCTTCTGGGTCACGTCGAGGTCGGAGTGGATCAGGCTGGGCGCGCCCACCTTGTCCTTCTTCTTGGCCACCTCTTCCCAGAGCTTGGTGAGGTAGTTGAGGTCGGCGATCAGGTCCTCCTCGCTCTTCCCTTCGGAAACGGTGCGCACGATGAAACCGCCGCCTGCCGGCTTGATGCGGTCCACGATCTCTTTAAGGCGCTCGCGCTCGGCCTCGTCCTCGATACGCCGGGAGATGCCGACGTGGTCCACGGTCGGCATGTAGACCAGGTGGCGCCCGGGGAGCGAGATGTGCGCGGTGATGCGGGCCCCCTTGGTGCCGATCGGCTCCTTGGAGATCTGCACCAAGAGCTCCTGCCCCTCCTGGAGCAGCTCCTCGATCGGGTGCAACGGGTGCGGCACCGGCTCCTCGCCGGACTCCGGGTCGATGAAGGTGTCGTACTCCTCCATCGAGTCGAAGACGTCGGCGACGTACAGGAAGGCGGCCTTCTCCAGCCCGATGTCCACGAAGGCTGCCTGCATCCCCGGCAGCACGCGCACCACCTTCCCCTTGTAGATGTTCCCGATGATCCCCTTGACGCGGCTGCGCTCGACGTACAGCTCCGCAATGGTGCCGTTCTCGATGAGCGCGATGCGGGTCTCGTGGGACGTGGTGTTGATCACCAGCTCGTTGCCCATACTAACCCCTCGTAATCTATATAAAATTTAAAAGCTAAAAAATGAACTGTTTTGGGGAGCCGCGATGGCGCCGGGCGCTACTGCAGCTGGTCCGCGCCCTCGGCAAAAAGGACTTCCAGCTTCTCCAGCCGCGCCTCGCGCAGCTCTTCGACCGGCACCCCCAGGATGGCGGCGGCGTACTCCGCGGGCTTGCCGCGTCCCACCACCATCTCGAGTGCGGCACCATCGGCCTTCAACTCGCAGAGTTCGTGGCGCAGGTCGAATTCGACCACTTTGCCCTTCTTCTCGCGCTTAAGCGGTGCGGACTCGAGGGCCAGGAAGCGCTCGACCAGTTCGTCGAGCCCGACGGCCAGGTGCGCCGGCAGGGTGACCCGGTAGCGCACCCGCTCCATGATCACGGAAAGCGACGGCGACCGGAGCGGGATATCCTGCGCCTCGAGCACCCGGACCCCCTCGGGCAGGGTTGCGTTCAGCGCCTCCTTGAGGGTCTGGGCGTGGTAGCCGGCCTCGACCTCGAAGTCCATGTACTCGGCGTACGACTCCACCCCGACCGACAGGGCCGTGGCAAAGGAGAACTTCGGGTGGGGATGGAACCCCTGCGAGTAGCGGATCGGAATCCCCGCGCGCCCTACGGCCCTGATGAACAGGGTCTGCTGTTCGAGGTGGCTCAGGCAGCGCATGCGCCCCACCTTCTCGAAGCGCACCCGGATGCGGTTGGCGTCCTCGCTGACCGGAGCTTCCTCGGTCTGGACGGCGAAGGTCTCAAACGGTACCGCCGGATTGAGCCTCAGCTTGAGGTCCTTGAAGTCGCAGACGCCGCAGCCGGTGCAGGCCGCGCCGCGGCAGTCCGGGGTGGCCGCCTCGACGAGTGCCGCCTGGCACTCCTTGAGGAGATAGTCGCGGGTAACGCCGCAGTCGATGTGATCCCAGGGGAGCACCTCGTCCAGTTCCCGGCGCCGGTGGTAGAAGCGCGGATCCATCCCGACCTTCAGGAAGGCCTCGCTCCACTTGTGCTTGTCGTAATGCTCCCACCAGCCGTCGAAGCGGCACCCCAGCCGGTGCGCCTCGACAAGGAGTCGCGAGAGCCGGCGGTCGCCACGCGCGAAGACCCCTTCCAGCATGGAAAGCGAGGCGTCCTGCCACTTGAGGACCAGCTTCTTCTTCCTGAGCTCGTCCTTGAGGAAATGCTGCTTCTCGACGATCTCCGCTTCGGAAATCTGCGGCTCCCACTGGAACGGGGTGTGCGGCTTGGGAACGAAGCTCGATACCGAGACGTTGACGTCGCCGCCGGTGCCGGCGAACTTACCCTGGCGCTTCACCTCGCGGGAGAGTTCCACGATCCCCTGGACGTCGTCCATGGTTTCGGTGGGAAGGCCTATCATGTAGTAGAGCTTGATCACCCGCCAGCCGGCGCCGAAGACGGCACGGGCGTTGTCCAACAGCGCCGCCTCGGTGATCCCCTTGTTGATCACCCGCCTCAGCCGCTCGCTCCCCGCCTCGGGGGCCAGGGTGAAACCGGTCTTTCTTACCCGGCGCACCTCTTCAGCCATCTCGGGCGAGAGGCTTCCCACCCGCATGGACGGCAGCGACACCGCCTTCTTCTGCGCGGCGTAGCGGTCCATGAGCCCCTTGATGAGCGGGGTGAGGCAGCCGTAGTCGCCGGTGGAGAGCGAGAGCAGCGAGACCTCGTCGTAGCCCGTGTTGCGGAAGGTCTCCTCGACCAGTTCGAGCACCCGCTCCGGGCTGCGCTCGCGGACCGGCCGGTAGATGTAACCCGCCTGGCAGAAGCGGCAGCCGCGGGTGCAGCCGCGCGAGATCTCGACGCTGACCCGGTCGTGCACCGTTTTCAAGAAGGGGACCACCGGGGTGGTCGGGTAATGGGCCTTTTCCAGGTCGGCGACGAAGCGGCGCCTGACCGAAGTGTACTCGGGCTTGAGCGGCACGATGGCGCTCACCCGGCCGACGTGGTCGTACTCCACCCGGAAAAAGCTCGGGACGTAGACCCCCTCGATCTTGGCAAGCCGCTCCAAAAGCGCACCCTTGTCGAGCCCTTCTTCTTTCCAGGCGCTCACGCAGGCCGCGATCTCGAGAGCCGCCTCCTCGCCGTCGCCGATCAAAAAGGCGTCGAAGAACTCGGCGAGCGGTTCCGGATTGTAGGCACAGGGGCCACCGGCGATGACCAGCGGGTACCCCGCGGGGCGCTCCTCGGCCACAAGCGGAATGCCGGAGAGCTCCAGCATGTTCAGGATGTTGGTATAGGAGAGCTCGTACTGCAGCGTGAACCCGAGGATGTCGGCCTCTTTGAGCGGCGTGCCGTTTTCCAGGGTGGCGAGTGCCATCCCCTCCTGGCGCAGCTGCGCCTCCCGGTCCGGCCAGGGGGCGTACACCCGCTCCGGCGCAATCCAGGGAACTTCCTTCAGAACACCGTAGAGCACCTGTAGCCCCAGGTGGCTCATCCCTACTTCATAAACGTCAGGAAAGGCGAGCACGAACGAGAGCCCACCTACCCTGCCGATAGTGGTTCCCATCTCCCCGCCCAGGTAACGGGCCGGTTTTTCTACCGACAAAAGACTGTTATTGCGCAAAAATCCCCCAGAATAGCCGTTCAGCTGTGACCGGACATAGTAGCAAATCTACCTCGTCACTGGCAAGGTATTATCCTTGCAGCGAGACCTGGAGCCTCGACAACGTATACCTTATTTGCGGTACACCCTGGAGCATATGGGGCAGTAGCTGACGATTGCTTACCGGGCTTTTCCGGCGACTCCACCGCTATCCTGGCGTTTTTAGGCGATTTAGCTTTCCAATGAGAAACTGGCACGCTCTTCGCTAATTACTGGGCATCTATCACTTTACAAGGAGTTACACCATGAAAAAAGTTCTGTCCTCCGTAGTTGCTGCTCTCGTTGCTGTTGCTTTCGCTGGCGTTGTTTTCGCTGCTGACGCTACCCCGGCTGCTCCGGCTGCTGCTCCGGCTGCTGAGAAGAAAGAAGAAAAAGCTCCGGCTAAGAAAGCTAAGAAAGCTAAGAAAGCTAAGAAAGCCGCTAAGAAAGACGCAGCTAAGAAAGAAGAGAAGAAAGAAGAAGCTCCGGCTGCAAAGTAATTCTTCCTTTCAGGTAGTGAGAAAGGCCGCATCGCAAGATGCGGCCTTTTTTGTTGTCCGCTCGCCAAGCACCACGAAAAAAGGCCGGTCCCGCAAGGGGACCGGCCTTTTCAGTTTCGGGATTCGCCGTTACTCCTTTTGCCAGACGTAGGGCGGATCGAAGAACGGGTCGTAAAAACCGGGATAGGCGACCGGGAAGGTGAGCGTCTCGCCGACGCCGGCGCCGGTGCGCACCAAGCTCATGCCGATCCCCTTGACGGGGCCGACGGTGAGCCCCTTGGCGGGCCCCTCTTCCTTCCAGGTGATGTAGATCTGCTTGGGGATCTCGAGCCAGCCGGTGGCGATGTTGGCCACTCCGCGCACCAGCTTGTTCGCCATTCCGTCCACCACCTGTTGCGGCGAGGCGTCGTCGAGGGTATTGCCGAGGCTTCCTGCCAGGGCCGGACCGGAAACCGCGAGGGACAGTGCGACAATCAGGACGGCAAGGCCTCCCGGGCGTATGACGCGCATATTACTCTCCCTTTTTATCTGCCCCACCCGCAGCTGCCTTGCGCGGTTCGACCCGCTTTTCCTCCCACCCCTGCCAGACGAACTCCGGGGCGATCATCGGGTCGTAGTACCCGGGCTGCGGAACGGCAAAGAAGATGGTTTCGGTAAGGCCGGCAAAGAGGCGGTAAAAGGCCATTCCCATCCCCTTGAGCGGCCCCACCACGTACCCCACGTTGCCGCGGTCGCGCACCATCAGGTAGGACTGCTTGGGGATCTCCACCACCGAGGTGGTCACGTTCGCGACCCCGCGCACCAGCTTGAAGGCCATCTTCTCGGTCACCGCCTCGGGCTGGGCCTCTTCAAGGGCGAAACAGGTGCTACTGGCAAGAAGCACGAGCAACAGCAAGGACGACAAAGTCACCTTAGTACGCATTTTTACTCCTTAGCACCTGTGATGGCGGCGATGGCCGAGCCTTGGTTCTTTTAACATAATTGGCAGACCTTGGCAAGCAGGCAGAATTGCGGGGGATTTCCTCGCACACCGGCGCGACGCCCACAAAAAACGGCGCCAACCCATGAGGATCGCGCCGTTTTTTGTCCTGCTAAAAGGAGAAGAAGAAAGCACGTTCAGAATCCGCCGCTCTCAAGGCTCGTACTGGGTGCTGCTGTTACGTCACTCCTTTTACTGTCTGGTCACTACTTGCCGTGCTTGGCAAGGTACTGGGAAACCCCTTCCTTGGTCGGCTTCATGGACTCGGCGCCCTCCTGCCAGTTGGCCGGGCAGACTTCGCCGCCGTGGGTCTCGACGAACTGCAGCGCGTCGAGCATGCGCAGTGCCTCGCCGACGCTGCGGCCCAGCGGCAGGTCGTTGATGACGGTGTGCCGCACGACCCCCTTGGTGTCGATCAGGAACAGGCCGCGCAGCGCCACGCCGCCCGGGAGCAGAATCCCGTACGAGCGTGCGATGTCTTTGGTGAGGTCTTCCACCAGCGGATACTGGACGTTGCCGATACCGCCCTGGTCGACGGGAGTATTTTTCCACGCCAGATGCGTGAACCTCGAGTCAACCGAGATGCCTATGACTTCGCAGTTCTTTTCCTTGAACTCAGCGACTCTTTTGTTGAAGGCAAGAATCTCAGAGGGGCAGACAAAGGTGAAGTCGAGCGGGTAGAAAAACAGCACGACATACTTGCCCCGGTATTTCGACAGAGTAATTTCTGCAAACGAGTTGTCGGGAAGGACTGCCTGTGCGGTGAAATCGGGAGCTTCCTGGGTAACCAAGGTAGTAAGACTCATACGTGCGGTCTCCTTTTTAACTGTGTGAGATAGCTAACGTGGCAAACTCTACCAGTAGCTATGACACTTGTCAATCAAAAAAGATAAAAAGCATCCGATTTGTCCTCACTACCGGGTTCAGCCGACGATCTCCCCGCGAATGCTGACAGTTACCACCTTGAAGGGGATCTCCTTGCCGCAGTCGGCAAGTGCCCGCTGCGCGGCCATGGCGATCCCGCCGCAGCAGGGGACTTCCATCTTCAGCACGGTGATGCTCTTGATGTCGGAGACCCGGAACAGTTCGGTCAGCTTGGTGACGTAGGCGTTGTTGTCGTCGAGCTTCGGGCAGCCGATCACCACGGCCTTGCCGGCCAGGAAGTCGCGGTGGTAGTCGGCGTAGGCGAAGGGGACGCAGTCGGCAGTGATGAGGAGATCCGCGCCCTGGAAGTACGGTGCCGTGGTCGGGACCAGGTGCAGCTGCACCGGCCACTGGGCGAGCTGGCTCTGCCGGGAAACCGTGCTGCCGGCGGCGTTCTGCTGCTCGGGGGTCGGCGCGAAGCTCATCGCCCGCGACCCAGGGCAGCCGCCACCGCCATGGGCATGCCCATGCCCGTGCCCGTGCCCGTGCCCATGACCGTGGGCCTTGGGGACGATGCCGGTGGCCTGCAGGTGCTTTTCAACGGCTACTTCGTCGAAGTCATCCGCATCGCGCTCGATGATGGTGATGGCGTCCTGCGGGCACTCGCCCAGGCAGGCGCCCAGCCCGTCGCACAGGTTGTCGGCGGCGATCTCCGCCTTGCCGTCCACGATCCTGATGGCGCCCTCGGCGCAGGAGGGTACACACAGGCCGCAGCCGTCACACTTGTCCTTGTCGATCTGCACGATTTTACGAATCATCATGTCCTCTTTCCGGTCGCCGGGCGACCCGTTTGGTAGTAAGTATCCGGGGCTGCACGGTAGCCGCACAGCGTGTTGTTTCGTTTAGAAGAAGTAGTGCCAGACCAGGTCCAGGCGCCCGCGCAGCATGAGCCGCCTTCCGGAGTAGCCCATCACCTCGCGGATCAGGGCGCGCCGTTCCTTGGAGTAGCAGTGGATCGGGCAGTGCTTGCAGGTCGGCTTCGGGTCGAGGGGGCACTTGCGCCGCTTGAGCTCCGCGTAGGCCAGAAACTCCCGGCAATCCGGGCAGAGTTCCCCTTTGGCGGAGCCGTGTTTGCCACGGCAGTAGGTTCCGATAAAGGCCTGCAGGACCTTGATGTCGTTTGCTTCTTTTTTGGCTTTGTTTGCGGTGTCCATGGTGGCGAGCATAGCAAAAGGAGGCAAGGGGCGTCATGACAAAAGTCAAGGAAGCATCTTTTCAGCCTCCAAAAAAGGGCAGCCGCCTGCTGCGACTGCCCCTGCAAACCGGCAATGAGCCCCTTACAGCCGGAACTTCCCGACCAGCCTGAGGAGTTCGTCGGATTGCTGCGACAGCGTCCCCGCTGCCGATGCGGTTTCCGAGACGCCGCGTGCAGTCTGCTGGAAGACCTGGGTGATGCTCTGCAGGTTACCCGAGATCTCTCCGGTGGTAGAGGTCTGCTGCTCGGCAGCGGTCGCGATGTGGCTTATCTGCCGGGTAACCTCGTTGACCTGCTCGAGGATCTCCTCCAGGGCCTGTCCTGAAGCGACGGAATGCTCCGCGCCCCGTTCCACTTCGCTGACGCCGTCCTCGATGGCGCTGACCGCTCCCTTGGTGTCGTTCTGTATGGCGCGGATCATCTCGCCGATCTCGCGGGTGGCCTTGGTGGTCCGTTCCGCCAGGGCGCGCACTTCGTCGGCGACCACGGCAAAACCGCGCCCCTGCTCACCGGCCCGCGCCGCCTCGATCGCCGCGTTCAGGGCCAACAGGTTGGTCTGATCGGCGATGTCCTCGATGGTGCCGACGATCTGGCCGATCTGGTCCGAACGCGCACCGAGCTGTTCCACGGTGCACGCCGCGTCCTTGACCCGCGTCGCGATCCGCTCCATGCCGCTGGTGGTCTCGCGCACCACGTCGGCACCCGCGCGGGCGCTGCCGCTGGCACGGTTGGAACTCTCCGCGGCATTCTGGCAGTTGCGGGCGATCTCCGCCGAGGTAACCGCCATCTCTTCGCTGGCCACCGCCGCGGTGGAGGTCTTCACGGCGACGTCATCGGTACCGGCCGCGATCTCGCTGGCATTCTGGTTCAGCTGCCGCGAAGCACAGGCGACGTGGTCCGCGGTCTGCAGGATCTGCCCGATGATATCCCGCATGGTGCTCTGCAGGGTGCCCACCGCACGAATGATGGTACTGATCTCGTTGTTGCGGAGCGCCTGGATCGGCTGGGTGAGATCCCCCCGGATCATGGTCTCGAGGGACCCGATGATCCGCTTCAGTGCATCGTTCACCGACCAGAACAAGAGACTGCTGAAGAAGATGCCCAACAGCACGAACACCGTGGTCGACAGCACACACAGTGACAGCGACAAGTAGCGCCCGGCTATCACCGCCATGACGATGCAGAAGCTGTAACAAAAGCAAAGCAGCACGATTCTTGTGCGAACGCGCAGGTGCAGGTAGAGGTCGAGAAGAAAGTTCATAGTTGTTTCCCCGTGAAAGGAAGGTTCACATCACCAGACTGTGAGAGAACACCAAGAATGACGTCAACGGCAAAGCCGTCTGTGTCACTACATCGGCACAACTTCGTCGTTCTTTAGCTAATAGTGAGCAGGAAACACTGAGAACACACTGAGAAAGGATTCATAAGCTGGAAGCAGGGGTTGCAGCAGAAAACAGGAATCACGGCGGGCGGCGCCAAGACAGCGCGCAGCAGCGCTTCAGCTCGGTTTCCGGCGGCTGGCGTGCTGCTCGTACAGCCTCAGAATGACGTAGGTGAGCCAGGCGACCACGAACATGGCGAGCGTGAAGATGGCGTAAGAGACCGGCCAGGGGATGTTCTTGGTCATCATGGAAAACTCGGACATGCCGCCGATGCCGGCCAGGACGTTGAGCGGCATGAAGATCACGCTCAGGACGGTGAGCCGGTAGATCACCCGGTTCTGGTTCACGTTCACGAAACCGACGACGGCGTCCATCAGGAAGTTGATCTTGTCGAAGAGAAATGCGGTATGCCCGTCCAGGGACTCGATGTCCCGGAGGATCTGCTGGGCGTCCTCGAGCTGCGACGCCGAGAGGAGCTTGCGGCGCACCAGGAAGGTGAGGGCACGCCGGGTGTCCAGGACGTTTCTGCGGATGCGGCCGTTGAGGTCCTCCTGCTCGGCAATGGCGGCCAGCGCCTGGGCGGCCTCGGCGTCGGTCATGGTCTCGTTGAGCACCTGCTTGCCGACCTCCCCGAGAGCCGTGTAACAGTCCTCCAGAGAATCCGCCGAGTATTCGGCGTCGGCCGCGTAGAGGTCCAGCAGCATGTCCGTACCGTCGGTGACGTACCCCTTCTGGGTGCGCGCCCGAAGCCGCTGCAGACGGAATACCGGGAGTTCCTCGCTGCGGACCGAAAAGAGGATGTCCCGGTGCAGGATGAAGGCGACCGGTATGTTGCGCGAGTCCCCGTCGCGATCCAGCAGGAAATCGCTGTGCAGGTGGATCTCACCGTTTTCCTCCACGTAGAAGCGGGCGCTCGCCTCCAGGTCGGTGAGGTCGTCCGGATCGGGGATCTCCAGGCCGAAGTGGTGACCGATCCATTCCCGGTCCGTCCTGGTGGGATCGACCAGGTCGACCCAGATCGGCTTGACCCGGTTCAGGTCCTGCGAAGAGCCGATCGCCACCTGCTTGAGCCGGCCATCGGCCAGTTCGAAGGCGTTCAGGCTGTAGGAGCGGTGCTGCTGATCGAGCACCTCCTTAAGCTGGTCATCGACCTCGTCGAGCACGGCATCGGCCATCTTGTGCGGTACGAGCCCCCAGACCAGCGCGGCGTCTTCGGGCGAGAGCGTCGCGAGAATGCCGGCAAGCTCCGGGGCACCGAGCTGGGAAACCATGGTGCGCAGCTGGTCGAGATGCGGCTTGTGCTGGTGCTCCGCATCCTGGCGCAGGTATCCCTGTTTCTGCACGGCATCCAGCGTTTCAGCAGCCTTGTGCTTTATCAGCAGCTCTCTCACGGATTGTATCGACACCTGGTGACTCCTTTCTTCCACAGCCCAGCTCCAGCTTTCTCACTGCCGCGCACCGTTGTACCGTGTTATCGATATGACCGTCAACTGTTAGAAGCACCAGCGTTCAGCACGAACAGTTTCACGTACCGCACTGCCTGCCTCTGAGACAGAGCCCGTCGGCAGCATGGTTCAGACCTTTGCCTTTGCTACAGAACTGTGCTAACTTGTGAGGAATGAACACTAAAAGGAACAAACTGGTCATACCCCGCGCCGAGCACAGCATTTCCCGTTCTCTGCTCAGCCCCAACGGTGTCAAGGTTCTCTACAAGCTGCGCGATCACGGTTATACCGCCTACCTGGTGGGAGGCGGCGTGCGCGACCTGCTTTTGGGGCGCGAGCCCAAGGACTTCGACGTCGCAACCGACGCAACCCCGACCCAGCTCAAGAAACTGTTCCGCAACTGCCGCCTGATCGGCCGGCGCTTCCGGCTGGCGCACCTGCACTTCCAGGACGAGATCATCGAGGTGGCGACCTTCAGGGCCGGCGCGGACGGCAGCGCGGCGGAGGCTCCCGACGCCGTGGAAAACGAGCTCCCGGAACGGTCCGTCGTCCCGGAAGCCCCCAGTGACGCCACGCTCGATCCCGCCCTGGACGATCTGGGTACCCGCCACGGCCGCGACGGACGCCACCTGTTGAGCGGCCCCCGGATGCTGAAAAGCGAAGACGGCATGGTGCTCAGGGACAACATCTTCGGCACGCCGGAGGAGGACGCGGTGCGCCGCGACTTCACGGTGAACGCCCTGTTCTACAACATCGTCGACTTCTCGATCATCGACCACGTGGGTGGGATTGAAGACCTGAAACACGGGTTGATCAGGACCATCGGCGACCCCCTGGTACGCTTCACCGAGGACCCGGTCCGCATGATCCGCGCGGTACGTTTTGCGGCCATGCTCGGCTTCAACATCGAGTCGCAGACTGAGGCAGCCATGTGCGAACTGTGCGGCACCATCAACAAGGCGACGCCGCCGCGCCTCTACGAGGAGGTGCTGAAGCTTCTCATGATGGGCGCCGGCGAGCGGACCTATCAGATGCTGCGCCATTACGGGCTCTTCGAGCCGCTCTTCCCGCACTTCGACGCCTGGTTGTCGCGGGAATCGGACTGCTACCCGCACGTGCGTGTCGGCAAGGCCCTGGATTGGATCGACGAGCGCATCGGCGCGGGCGGCACGGTCTCGGCGCCGCTACTCATCGCGCTCATGTTCGGGGAATACCTGGAAGAGAAGGTCTCCGGTTTCCGCGCAGAGGGTTTCCCGCCTCAGCAGGCCACCGATGCGGCACTGGCGGAGTTCGCCGGCGAGCTCTCGGCTACCGTTGTCATCCCGAACCGGGTCCTCATCGCGGTGCGCGAGATCCTCTCCTGCCAGCTGCGCTTCCAGAAGACGCCGGGCCGTAATGCCCGCGGCGTGGTGGGGCGCCACGTCTTTCCCGACGCCCTTGCCTACCTGTGCTTCCTGGAGCAGCTGAACCCGCCCAAGCGGTCGCTGGCCGACTGGTGGCAGCGTTTTGCCGAAGAGCAGGCGGCACCGGAAGCGGCCGCTGCGACGTCCCCTTCCGGCGAGCCTGCCGAGGCAAAACCGAAAAAACGGCGCAGGCGGCGCAGGCGCAGAAAGCCGGCTGACACCCCCGCCGCCGAATAGCCGTCCCCCCGCGTCTGCAACGCAAAAAACCGCGCCACCCCGTTTTTAGTTACGAGGCAGCGCGGTTTTTTTGTGCCACGCGAGCTAAGCCCGCTCTCCCGGTTCAGGGACTTGTGTTGGTTCACCCTGGAATGCCCGGTATTTACAGCGCGAGCGCCCCGGTTTCCAGTTTCTTGATCCGGTCCCTCAGTTGGGCCGCGCGCTCGAACTCCTGTTCCTTGGCGGCCTGCAACATCTCCTTCTTCAGCCGCTTGATCACCTTGGGGAGGTCCTTGGGCTTGATCCCCTCGAGGTCGTCCTCGGCCACTGGAACCGTCACCCAATCCCGCTCCTCGGGGGCCTGCAGGGTATTGGTAATCACTCGCTTCACGCTCTCCGGGGTGATGCCGTGCTTTTCGTTGTAGGCGGTCTGCAGGGCGCGCCGGCGCTCGGTCTCCCCGATGGTCTCCTGCATCGAGCCGGTCACCTTGTCGGCGTACATGATGACCCGCCCCCCCACGTTGCGCGCGGCGCGCCCGCAGGTCTGGATCAGCGAGCGGGTGGAGCGCAGGAACCCCTCCTTGTCGGCGTCGAGGATCGCGACCAGGGAAACTTCCGGGAGGTCGAGCCCTTCCCTCAAAAGGTTGATCCCCACCAGGAGGTCGAACTCCCCCAGGCGCAGGTCGCGCAGGATCTGCATGCGTTGGAAGGTGTCGATGTCCGAGTGCAGGTAGCGCACCCTGATCCCCAGCTCCCGGTAGTAATCGGTGAGTTCCTCGGCCATCCGCTTGGTGAGCGTGGTGACCAGCACCCGCTCGCCGCGCTCGGCGGTGAGCCGCGCCTCGTGCAGCAGGTCGTCCACCTGGCCGGCCGCCGGCCGCACCTCGATAGCGGGGTCGGTGAGCCCGGTCGGGCGGATCACCTGCTCGACCACCACGCCGCCGGCCGCCTGCAGCTCGTACTCCGCCGGGGTCGCCGAGATGTAGATGGTCTGGTGCTGCTTCACGGAGAATTCCTGGAAGGTGAGCGGCCGGTTGTCCAGCGCCGAGGGGAGCCTGAAGCCGTAGTTCACCAGGGTCTCCTTCCGGCTGCGGTCGCCGCGGTACATCCCCCCCACCTGGGAGACCGTGATGTGCGACTCGTCGATGACCAAAAGGAAGTCGGACGGGAAGTAGTCCATGAGGGTGTACGGTGGCTCACCGGCCTGGCGGCCGTCGAAGTGGCGCGAATAGTTCTCGATCCCGTTGCAAAAGCCCATCTCCTCCATCATCTCGATGTCGAAGAAGGTGCGCTGCTCGATGCGCTGCGCCTCGATGAGCTGGTTCTGGCTCTTGAAGTAGCGGATCCGTTCCTCGAGCTCCACCCGGATCTGCTCCACGGCGCGCTCGAGGGTGGCGCGGCTTGCCACGTAGTGCGAGGCGGGGAAGATGGAAAAGCGGGGGAGCTTGCCCAGTACCACACCCCGCAAGGGATCGATCTGGCTGATGGCGTCGATGGTGTCGCCGAAGAACTCGACCCGCAAGGCGCGCTCGTCGTCGTGCGCCGGGAAAATCTCCACCACGTCGCCGCGCACCCGGAAGCTGCCGCGGTGGAAGTCGACGTCGTTTCTCTCGTACTGGATCCCCACCAGGTGCTTCAACAGGTCGTCGCGCTCCAGGGTGTCACCCTCGCGGATCCGGATCTGCATCTCCTGGTAGGACTCGGGCGAGCCGATGCCGTAGATGCAGGAGACCGAGGCGACGATGATGACGTCGCGCCGGGTCAACAGGCTGCGGGTGGCGGAGTGACGGAACTTGTCGATCTCGTCGTTGATCGAGGAGTCCTTCTCGATGAAGGTGTCGCTGGAGGGGAGGTAGGCCTCGGGCTGGTAGTAGTCGTAGTAGGAGACGAAGTATTCGACCGCGTTGTTGGGGAAGAGTTCCTTGAACTCGCCATAGAGCTGCGCGGCCAGGGTCTTGTTGGGGGCGAGCACCAGGGTCGGGCGGTTCACCGCGGCCACCACCTGCGCGGTGGTGAAGGTCTTCCCCGAGCCGGTGACCCCGAGCAGCACCTGGTGCCGGTCGCCGCGCAGCACCCCTTCGGAGAGCTCCTGAATGGCCCGCGGCTGATCGCCCCTGGGCTTGAAGTCACTTACCAGTTCAAATCGTTCCATGCGCCCGATAATAGCACGACGCTTAAGATTGCAACAGGGGCGAGATCAGTCGGCGCAGCAGTTTCTCTGGGGCGGGAGTTGGTTCACGGAGAGCCAGTAGGTCATCACCTGCTTCATGTCCGAACAGAACTGGTTGTAGTCCACGGGTTTACGGATGTAGCTGTTGGCACCCAGGTTGTAGCTGTCCGAGATGTCCTGCTCCTCGGTCGAGGAGGTGAAAATCACCACGGGGATCATCCGGGTCCGGACATCGTCGCGCATCCGGCGCAACACCTCGAGGCCGTTCACCTTGGGGAGCTTGAGATCGAGCAGCACGAGCAGCGGGCAGACCGAGGTATCCCGGTCGGCAAAGCGTCCGGAACCGAACAGGAAATCCAGCGCCTCGGCTCCGTCGCGGGCCACCACGATACCGTACGGCATGTGCTTGCGCACCGCCCGCAGTGTCAGGGCCTCGTCGTCGGGATTGTCCTCAACCAGTAAAATCATCTTGTTCATGGGCCCCTCCTCGTCGGGTGCCTGGTTCGTTGGTCATGAAAGGCCTATAACAAGTTTCCCAATAAAGTGCAATGATTTTAATAATTAAGCTTTTATCCTACAGGAAGCCCCCAACAGCTTGATTTTTTACCTGTACGATGCGATACTACGCCAACTTAACCTGTAACGGAGGAGTCCCTATGTTTGGATTCGGCATGCCGGAACTCATCGTCGTCCTGGTAATCGTGCTCGTGGTATTCGGCGCCGGACGGCTCCCCGAAATCGGCGGCGCCTTGGGCAAGAGCATCAGAAACTTCAAAAAAGCCTCCAACGGCAAGGAAGAGATCGAGATCAAGCCCGGCCGTCCCGACGACGAGAAGAAGAGCGAGTAACCTCGTTTACCTTCGGTTCCCACAAAAGCCCCTGTCCAGGGGCTTTTTTTATGTCCCCCCGGCCTTTCCCCTCCGCACATTGAGCTCTCCACGGCTTCCTCAAGCCCCTTCTTTAAATACTATCAATACTGTCAGTATCTTGCAGGGTCTTGCCAGTCAATGCATGGCTGGTATGCTCAGTAGTCAGGGCCGGTAACTGCATTCACTGACACAATCCCGGCCCTCCCTACTCACAGGACTACGGTCCTTCAACAAAAGGAGGTGCGTTGTGAAAAGGATCACTGCATTGGTTCTGGCTATTTCCATAGCAGGACTTTCACTGCAAGGGTGTTACGGGAAGATGGCACTCACCAGGAAGGTCTATGCCTTGAACGGTAGCGTCCAGGACAAGTTCGTGCGCAGCCTGGTTACCTGGGCCTTCATCATCGTTCCGGTCTACGGTGTCTCCGCGCTGGTGGACTTCGTGCTCTTCAACACCATCGAGTTCTGGAGTGGCAAAAACCCGGTGGCGCAGGGGGAGAAAGACTTCCGGTTCGCCTCGGGCGACGGGAGCTACCAGGTGCACGCCCGGAAGTCAGGAGACCGGGTGAACTACCAGATCAGCTACTTCGAAGGGAGCAGCTATCGGAATACTCTCTCTCTGGATTGGGACCTTAAGACCGGCAATTCCACCGGCGTTCTCACTGGCGACGGTGCACGCACCGATTTTTTTGCCGCCAAGAGCAAAGATGGTATCATTGTCACCAAACGGGAGACCGGTAACAGCCAGCATCCCGTTGTGGTAGCTCAGTACCGATAATCTCAACGTACCTCATGCAGTACCACCACAACCAGGGAGGACTACCATGAAAAAGGTTCTATCAGCAGTAGCGATGACCCTCGTACTTTCCGGAGCAGCCTATGCCGCAGCGGATGCCCATCGCAACACCGGTTGCGGCCTGGGAACTTTGATCTGGGAAAATAGGGCAGACAACTCGATACTGCTCCAGGCGTTCCAGGCGACCACCAACGGCACCTCCGGGTCCCAGACCTTCGGCATCTCTTCCGGCACCTCCAACTGCCAACAGCCGAGCAAGTTCGTCTCGAATGACAAGCTGATCAATTTCGTGCAGGCGAACATGGACAACCTTGCCAAGGACATCGCCATGGGCAAAGGCGAGACCCTGGACACCTACGGCGAGCTGCTGGGTGTCGCCCCGGCGCAGAGTGTCGCTTTCAACTCGAAGCTGCAGAACAACTTCGGCAGCATCTTCACCTCTGAGCACGTTGTCGTGGCTGAAGTCATCGACAACACGCTGACCGTGCTCAACAACTGATAAATTTTCGGCATCTTTAGCGGCAAAGGCACCGCGGAGCGATCCGGGGTGCCTTTGCTGTGTTCTTTTCCCAGGAACCCATGACCCTCTCCCGCCCGGCTCGTCTGCTCGCATCCATCGCCACACTCGGTTTTCTGGTCTCCCTTGTTTTCCCGGTCCCGGCATCTGCTCAACCGGCTGAGGACCCCTACCTCGTCGAACTGCAACAGCGCGCGGTCCAACAGTCGCTGGCCACGGAGCGCACCTGGGAGGTGCTGCTGCACTACACCCGCCCCTGGAAGGGGGGGATAAAGAGCCGCATCGACGACCCCGCCTTCTTCCTCGCCCCGGGAGGACGCAGTGAGCCGCAGCTGGAGCTTCTGGCCACTTTAGCCCAGATGTTTAAGACCCCGGACCGGGACGGCGCCTATCTCGCCTGCCGGTTTCCCGCGCGCTTTGCCTGGCTCACCTCCCGGCTGGGCATTGACCCTGCGCGGCTCCCCGAGTACCGCTGCAGCGAACGCGACAAGGCGCTGGCCGCCGTCGAGGGGCGCAGCGCGGTGCTGGTCTTTCCGGTCGGTCACATCAACAGCCCCGCCTCGATGTTCGGGCACACCCTGATCCGCATCGACGGCAGCAGCAAGAGCAGCCTCATCTCCTATGCCGGCAACTATGCCGCCGTCACCACCGATACCAACGGTTTCGTCTACGCCTGGAAGGGGATCTTCGGCGGCTACAAAGGGCTCTACTCGCTGATGCCCTACTACGTGAAGGTGAAGGAGTACAACGACCTGGAGCATCGGGACATGTGGGAGTACCCGCTCAATCTCTCCCCGGACGAAGTGAAGGCCATGCTGAACCACCTCTGGGAGCTGCAGAACATCACCTCCTCGTACTATTTTCTGGACGAAAACTGCTCGTACAACCTGCTCTTCCTGATCGAGGCGGCTCGCCCCAGCCTGCAGCTGACCAAGCGGACCGGGCTCCTCGTACTCCCCACCCAGACCATCGACATCGCTCTCCACAGCGGGATTCTCGAGCTTCCCCGCTACCGCCCCTCCCAAGGGACCCGTATCCGGCATCTCGGCTCCTTTTTGGACGATGCCGGGCGTCAAACCTCCTGGCGCTTGGCCCATGGAGCAGCCTCCCCCGACGAACTCGGCAGGCTCGACAAGAAGCAGCAGATTGCCGCCCACGACGCCGCCATCGAGTTTCTCCAGGTCCGGCTGGCCCGTCGCGAACTCTCCCAGGAGGAGTTCAATCAGAAGTACCTGAAACTGTTGGCGCAGCGCAGCGCCCTGGGAGCCGCACCCGAGGAGCTCTACCGGATTCCGGAGCCGGCGCGCCCCGAGTCGGGTCACCAGAGCTCCCGGGCTTCGCTGGGTGCCGGATTACGACGCGGTGAGCCCTATGCCGCGCTCGGCTTCCAGCTGGCGCTGCATACCCTGATGGACCCGGACCAGGGGTATATCAGGGGAGCACAGATCAAGTTCCTGGATACCGCGCTCGACTACCGACTCCCCGACGACGGGATGCGGCTGCGCAGCCTGCACCTGGTGGACATCCTGTCGCTTACCGAGCGCGACCTCTTTTTCAAGCCGCTCTCCTGGAAGGTCAGTACGGGGTGGGATACCGAACTGCTGCGCGATGGTACCGACCATCTGATCTACCGGCTCAACACCGGCGGGGGCGTAGCCGGCGGCTCCCCGTTCGGGGGAATCTGGTACGGCTTGGGAGAGGTCGATGTCAACCTCGGCACGGGGTTGCGGGGAGACGCCGCTCTTGGCCTCGGAGTCAGTGCCGGAGCGCTGGAACAGCTCACCCCCTGGTGGAAACTCCACCTAAGCGCCTCGATCTTCAGCTTCGAGCTCGGGGACCAACGCACCAGGATCAAGCTGTCGCTGGATCAAAACCTGCGGCTGGCCCAGAACGACAGCTTGAGCCTGCTCTACTCGCGGCAGTTCGTGAACCGGCACCACGTCGAGGATGTCAGCCTGCTGTGGAACCACTATTTCTGAGCTGCACTGAGATTCATGCCAGGAGTTGCTACGTTGGATGAGATCCGGATATTCCGTGCGCAGCGCGGTCAGTCGGAAGCTGCAGGCACTGTTCTCTAACAACAAAAGGCGGATTCGACAATTTGCCGAACCCGCCATGACACTTCTCACCATATGTAGCGATCCAGGTGAACCTGCACCGGCAACACGTCCAAAGGCGCGGCCCTTTCCGCTAGCCGCCGGAGCTACTTCTTCCCGCTTTTCGACTGACCTTCTTTGTGCTTTTGCTGTTCAGTGGTCTTTGGCTGCTGCCGCTCGCTTTGCCGTTCCATCCCGACGCCGCTGCGGGTCTGCTCCGAATCGGAGCGTTGTTTGCCTTGGCCTGCACTTTGGCCCGTTTTCTGTCCCTGTTTCCCTTTGCTGTCCATGGCTACCTCCTGTGTAAGAGGGCCGCGCCAACCTATGCACGTGCCGCGCGTGCCGGCCCGCCGCGCTTCGGGCCGCTATCCTTGTTCAGCCAGCCTCCTTGGCTAGTGTCGATTTCTTCGGGGCCAGTTTTACTTCCTGTACCTTTCCGGCAATGCCCCGCAACTCTTCCTGGCTGAAGACCTCGTTTCCCAGCGCAAACAGCTCCTCCTCTTCCTCCTCCATGTGACGCGTTATCAGCTTTTTGAGCACCGACAACTTTGCCGACCAGCGGGCATCGTCTCCGGCGAGGCTCGTGAAGGCACCGATCAGCTGCCGGACCACCTGATGTTCCTCGTAGCCCACCAGCACCCTCGCGCGGGCCACGTCGTTGTGCTCGAGGGCGGTGTAGAAGAAACGCTCCTCGGCTTCCAGGTGCGCCAGCAGCTCTTCCTGCAGGGTGAAAAAGAGCTCTTTGCGCTCCGCCAGCTCGGCCGGTTCGGTCTTTTCGATCTCGTCGAAGAGCTGGCGGATCCTGCTATGGTCGCTACGCAACAACAGATCGAGGCCTTCTCCCGGGACATGCTCCCGTGCAGCTATGTCTTTCCCTTGGCTGTTCCCCATCAGGGTCCTCCGATTGGCGCTCTGTCGAGCCTCACCAGCTGTCTGCCCACACAGAAGGGACGACCTCCTCACCACGAGCGGGTCGTCCCTGGTGCTATCAGGTGAGATTCCGGTGACCGGGTTTGTCCGAGGCCGCGAAATCAGACTTCGCCTCACCCTCGGTACCCACATCGCCGGCACCGGTCTGTTTCAGGATCTCGACTGCACGTTTCTTCCAGTCTGCGTTGTCGCAGTGGACCGAGAGCAGGATACCCCCTTCTTTGATCCTCCCCTCGTAGCGCTTGGCTTCGTACTCGGGGATGCCCATACCTACCAACGCCCCCGCGATACCGCCAACAACGCTACCAGCCCCGATACCGGCCAACAGGGAAACGATCGGCCCGGCCGCGATGAACGGTCCGATGCCCGGAATCGCCAACGCGCCGATACCGGTAAGCCAGCCGAGCGCTCCCCCGATCACTGCACCGGTTCCGGCGCCCGCCGAGGTGCCTTCAGGCATCTTGGTATGTTTCTCGTGGGCGAAGTCCTTGGTTCCCAGGTTCTCAGAGAAGAGAACCGATATGTCTGTCGAGCGGAAATCCGCATTTTGCAGCGCCTGCACCGCTTCTTCCACGTTCTGACGGGTCCGATAGATTCCGAAGACTGCGATGTTCTTTGCCATGATCTATCTCCTTTTTAGCTCTGGGCCGGATGCTCACTTCTTCTCAGGTTCCGGCACCTTTGCCCCTTTTTCGCGAGCCTCGGAAAGCCCGATGGCCACCGCCTGCTTCGGGTTGGTGACCTTCTTTCCGCTCCCCCCGCTTTTCAGCTCGCCTTTCTTGAACTTGTGCATCGCCTCTTCCACGTTTTCTTGCGCTTTTTTACCGTATTTGGCCATTTCACCCTCCCTTGCCCTGAGCTAGCGCCATGTCGCTAAACCCGCCCCATCAGGGCCAGAATGAGCAGGATCAGGAGAACCAGGCCCAGACCGCCGCTGGGATAGTACCCCCAGCTCGCGCTGTAGGGCCAGGTAGGCAGCGCGGCCACCAGTAGTAAAACGACGATGATCAGCAAGATGGTTCTCATGGCTTCCTCCCCGGTAGCTGCCTGATCCCTCGGTAAGCCCGGTGCTCACACCGTCAGTTCAGGCAATCTACACCATATTGGCTAATTTTAATATTCTCCCTCTGTCAAAACTTTGTCAATGGGGTTGGCTTGTGGCGCGAAGCGGCAATCCTCACCGCTTTCCGGCTGTGGTGTACTCCTGCTCGAAGCGCGGCAGTATCGCCTTGAAGAAGGCGTTCCGGATCAGCTCGACGATGATCTGCCACGTGCTGGTGTGGGGTTTTTGCAGCGGCCCCGAGATGGTCGCCTTGGTGGCTACCTGCTGGCGCGGCCGGTTTTCCAGGAGCTTGGCCACCCCCCCGATCAACATCTCGTAGACCTTGTGGAACAGGCTTTTCTCCTTGTCCTTGCGCTTGTCGTAGACCTTCATGTCCTTGAAAAACGGTTTAAGGTACCCGGTGATCACGTTGTTCCTGACGTGCAGCTCGGTTACCAGCGAGAAGGTCCCGGCCGCCACGTCGAAGTTGCCGTAGGCGCGCAAGAGGTCGTTCAACGAGGTCAATTGGGTGTTGTCGATCTTGACGTAGAGATCGAGATCGGGCCCCTGCTTCTCCGCTCGGAAGGCACCGGTGACGTGGGTCGGCCCGTGCCCCATGAACTTCCCGTCCAGCCGGGCCTGGGCCGGTCCCTGCGCGAACTGGTTCGAGAAGTTGCTGATGTGAAACGTGGTGTCGGCGAGGTAGACCCGGTAGGTCTTGCCGGGTTCCCGGTTCACTATCCCGAGGTTGCAGCCGCTCAGGCTGATGTCGTCTGCGCTGATCAGGACCCCCGGCTTGTTGCTGACCTCTTTGGCCCCTTTGCCGACCACCGCCGCGCGACGTTTTTCCGCTCCTGCCGTGGCGGGAGAGTGGATGTAGTCGAGCTTCATGCCGCTGATGGTGAGCTCCTTGAGGTGCGCCTTCTTGATTTTCGGTGCGTACTCGGTATCCCCCGAGGCATGCAGGACACCACCCTCGATGGCAAGGTTACTGCGGGCCAGCATCGGCTTGAAGTAGCTCATCGGGATCTTTTCCAACTTGAAACCAGCCTTGACCCCGGGGATCGGTTCGGCGAGGAAGTTCGCTTTGCCCTCGACGACGCCATGCCCCGTGCCGAAAATGTCGGTCTCCAGGTGAAAGGACGACGGGTAGACCTTGTCGGGCAGATGGATGTTGCGGATATTGCTCGCCTCCAGGTTCAGGTGGCTGAGCGTCAGCGGCCTTTTGGGGTCAAGGTCGATGTAGGTGATGTTGGCGTCGTTGATGGTGACCGTATTGATCTTGAGGGGGTAGATATCCTCGACGGCCTGCTGCCAGCCCCTCTCTTTCAGTTTCACCTTGCTGGTCGCCTCGCTGCGCAGCTGCTGCAGGTTGATATGCAGCCTTGGCCGGTCCAACTGCAGCTCGCCGACCAGGCGCCCGGAGAGGATCTCCCGCCAGTGCACACTCGCCTTCAGGACGGGGAATTTGGCGACGGGGGGATCCGGATGGGCCTGCTGGATGATGGTGAGGTCCTTGAGGGTGAGGGACAGGCCGATGAGCGCGAGATGCAGCCCGGGCAGTTTCACCGAGTACCCCTTGAGGTCGCGGTTGATCTTGCGCTCGGTCATGCGGCGCAGCGGCTCGTCGATGAAGAACGACACGATGTAGAGGAGCAGCGCGATACCGAGCAGTATCCCGAGTATCCAGCGCACGGGCCGCGATCCGGGAAGCAACCTGGTCCAGATACCTTTCGAGCCGACTGGCCCGCCACTCTCTTGCCTGGTGCTCTCTTCCTGTTTTCTGTCTTCCGCCATACTGTCTCCGGGACCACCAAACATTGGCGCACTCTCATAATTTAGGGCCTCGCACCTGTTTGTCAATGCGGAAATCCGTTGAATCTGCTCTACTTGGGGAAGGGAAACTCAGACAAGTGTGACCTTCCCGATCTACCGGGACCTGGCACTTCTCCGGCCGTCGGGAACCGGAAGGGAAGCTGTTGCCAGCAGACCCGAATCAGCACTATCCTGTGAACAAGGGGGCACGCGGCGCCGGCGCCCCCGGGAAGGAGGAGCGACCATGAGAGCCATGTGGTCCGGTTCCATCAGCTTCGGGCTGGTGAACATACCGGTTAAGTTGTTCAGCGGATCGGAAAGCAGGACCCTCGACCTGGACATGCTGCGCAAGGGCGACCTGTGTCCGATCAAGTACCTGCGGGTCTGCAAGCTGGACAACAAGGAGGTCCCCTACGAGGAAATCGTAAAGGGGTACGAGTACACCGACGGCGAGTACATCGTCCTTACCGACAAGGACTTCGAGAGCGCCAGCGTCGAGAAAACCCACCTGATCGACATCCTGGACTTTGTGGACGAGCGCGAGATCGATACCCGCTACTTTGAGAAGCCGTACTACCTGGAACCCGACAAATCAGGGACCAAGGCGTACGCGCTGTTGCGCGAGGCGCTGAAACGATCCGGGCGGGTAGGAATCGCGAGCTTCGTGCTGCGCAACCGGGGAAGCCTCGCGGTCATCAAGCCGCTCGACGACCTGCTGGTGCTCAACAACATCCGCTTCCAAAACGAGATCCGCAGCCCCGCCGAGCTGAAACTGCCCGGCTCCGAGAACCTGCGCGAGCAGGAAGTGGCGCTCGCCCTCACGCTCATCGACCAGCTCACCACGAAATTCGACCCCGCAAAGTACAAGGACAAGTACCTGGAAGACCTGAAGCGGGTCATCGAAGAGAAGGCCCAGGGGAGGGAGCCGCAGCCGGCGGCCGCTCCGACACAGCCGGGCAAGGTGATCGACATGATGGAACTGCTGAAGGAGAGCCTGAAGCAGAAGAAAAAAGAAGCCGCCTGATCGGAAGGACTAGGCCGGGCCGAGGGAATCGACGGCACCGTACCGCAGCCTTGGGAGGAGACGTATGTTCTCGCCTCGCAAGTACTTCAAGCTGGGGTCGACTAGCTATCTGGAACTAGGCAAGCGCGTTTACCAGAAGATAAACGACGCGGACTGCTCTGCACACGCCGCGGCAATGGCCTACTACTTCCTCTTTGCGATCTTCCCCTTTTTCCTCTTTCTCACCACCGTCATAGGTTATCTGCCTATCCCCCACCTGCTCGATTACGTGCTGCAGAGCGCCGCGCGCGTGCTCCCCAGCCAGGCCTTCGACCTGCTCCAGGACAATATCCGTGCGCTTTTTATGAACAAGAAGCAGGGGCTCCTCTCCATCGGGGTGCTCCTGGCGCTGTGGGCATCCTCTAACGCCATGGTTGCCATCATGGACGCGATGAACAAGCTCTACGAGGTTAAGGAAGGGAGGCCGTTTTGGAAGCTGCGCCTCACCGCCATTTTCCTGGTGGTTGCCTTGTCATTTTTGTTCCTGCTCTCGCTGGCCCTGCTCATGTTCGGGACCCAGATCGGTGACCTGGTGGCCAACCTGATCAACTTCGGGCGGGCCTTCCGCATCGCCTGGGACATCCTGCTGGTACCGGTCATCCTCATTCTGCTCTCGCTGGCCGTCGCCACCGTGTACTACTTCACCCCCGACGTGGAGCAGAACTGGAAGTGGATATCCCCCGGTTCGGTCGTGGTGATCCCGCTCTGGATCCTGATTTCCCTCGGCTTTTCCTTTTACATCAATAATTTCAGCTCTTACGACAAGACCTACGGCAGCCTGGGCGCGGTTATCGTGTTGTTGCTCTGGATGTACATCAGCGGCTTCATCGTACTGGGCGGCGCCGTGGTGAACGCGGTCATCGAGCATAGTTCCCACGAGGGGAAGGAGCCGGGCGAGAAGGTCGAGGGAGAAAACACACAGCAACCGAAAGAGCGGCCCTGGTGGTCGGGCTTTTGGAAAAGCAGGCGGGAATCGAAAGGGAAGCCGTAGCCCCCGTAGTGGCACCGGTACCTGAAATTCGCGAGAGAACTGCACCACGCTAGGTTCTCACAGCACACCAGCGGGAGGACTGCCCACTGAACAGTATCCGCCACGCAAAAAAAACGCCGCTCCCGAACCGGAAGCGGCGTGATGTTCTGGTGGCATCGAAAAGCCTACTTGTTGATCTGCCCCCTTATTTCGCCGTCGGGGAAGGTACCGGTAATGATGTTGATGTAGGTTTTGCCAGCGCGGATCAAACGCACCAAGTCAGCGACCTTCTTACCCTGCAGTTCTCCCAACAGGTTCTCCTCGGTGATGGTCCATTCGGCGAGAACCCCGCTGAACCCGCCGACCTTGGCTGGTCCGCCGAACAGTCCGGCTATCGGCGGCCCGTTCTCGCCACGCTTACCTCGATACAGGTGGGCCGCGACGGGGCTGGTGAGATTGGTAACCGTGAGCTCGAAACTGAGCTCCCCCTCGTACAGGTTCAGTTTGAGGTCCCCGGTCGCCTGGGTCTTCACCGGCGGCACTTCTTGCTGTCCATCGAGGACCGTAGCGTAGCGGTTCTTCTCGGCGGACGCCGGGAAGGCGGAGAACAGCACGGCGGCAAACAGCAGCAGTGGCAGCAGCTTTTTCATGATCTACCTCCCGGCGGCCGACCCGCCTCACATGGTCCCTTCCGTTGAACCGTCCCCCTTCACCGCCGTTCCGGCGCCTTCCCCCTTGGGCTTGCCCCCTTCCAGATTAAGCAACCCGAGGATCCCCCGGATCGGGATCGAGACCCAGTCCGGGCGGTTGTTGAGCTCGTACCCCAGTTCGTACACCGCCTTGTCCAGCATGAAGGTCTGCAGCATGACGTCGACCTGCGCGGGGTCCTTGGGGATGAGTCCCGCCCCCTCCACCTGTTTCAGGTAGGAGGCCAGGAAGATCCCGGCGTTATAGCGGTACCAGGTCTCGGCCCAGGGGATCAGGTACGGGATGTCTTCGGCGCGGATCTGGCTGCGCTGCATCAGGACCGCGTACGGGGCATAGAAGAAGGAGCGCATCATGCCGGCGACGTCGCGCAGCGGAGACTGCTTGAGACGGCGCTCCGTCAAAGACTTCACCGGTTCCCCCTCGAAATCAATGATGACGAAGTCCTTTCCGGTGTAGAGAACCTGGCCCAGGTGGTAATCGCCATGGGTGCGGGTTTTCATGGCAAGGAACTTTTCCGAGGTAAAGCGGTGCAACACCGCGAGGATCTCCTGTTCGTGATCGAGCAGGCCCAGGGCGTCGGCGCGGTGCTCCTTGGCGAGCCGGGTCACGTTGCGGCGCAAGAGGTCCAGGGTCTTCTTGGTCCGGCTGCGCATCGACTGGTATACCGAGCGCTGGTAGAGCAGGCCGAACGGCTCTGGCGCAAAGGACGGGTCGTCGCCGCGGGAGGCGAGCGCCAGATGGAACTCCGCGGTCCGCCTGCCGAGTACCCCGACCATCTCGGCGTAGAAGCCGCGCATCAGTTCCAAAAGCTCCGGCGCAAGGCCGGCGGTCTCGCCCGCCGGGGGGTTGGTCCCGTCCGGCAGCGCCGGGGTCTTGACCTCGTCCCGGTGGGCCAGTACCCGGTCCAGGAACTGGGTCACCTCTCCGAGGGTGAAGGTCCAGGCGTCCCCCTGGCTCGCCACGAATCCCTGCAGGAGCGCGAGGGTTACCGGCTCCCTGCCGGCACGGTGGTACTCCAACTGGCCCGCCATCGGCGCCAGCTGTTCGAAGTCGGTGCGGTTTCCCAGAAACTTGCCGATCTCCACCTCGGGATGCGTCCCCTCTTCCATGCGTCGGTAGATCTTCAGGAAGAAGGTCTCGTCGTACAAGACGGCTGAGTTGCTCTGCTCCCCCTTGCCGATGAGCGAGGCGAGCGGCAGGGCCCGCTCTCCAAGGAGTGCCGAAAATCCCGGGGACGGACGGCCGTAGAGTCTGCCGCTATCGGTGCGCAGCGCCTTGCGCCGAGCTATCAGCGCCAGGAGCTGCTGACGGAACTGTCCGTTGGCGAGCGCGTCGTAGAGCACCCCGGGCTTCCCGTCGACCTCCAGGGTGGTCACCACAGCCCAGGGGAAACCGCCCACAAGGGCGTCGCCACCTGTCTCGAGCGGCAGAAAATGCAGCGGCAGCAGGTAGTTCTCGGCGCTCCCCTCGCTGTAGGTCACCTCCAGGACGGTCAGCTGGGCGGTTGAGCCATCCAGCTCGAAGGAGATCTGCTCCGCGATCACCACGTGGGTGATGATGCGGCTTTTCCCCTGGAACCAGCGGCATTTCTTCAGATACTCCGAAAGGATCCCCTGTTCGAGCTGGCGCCGCGCTGCACCGCTAAAGACCTGTTCCCAGCTGCCGCGCACCGCCAACTCCCGCGGCGTCGCCGAGACCTTCTCCTCCCCTTGGGTCAAAAGCATCAAGTGGTAGCCGTAGGGGCCGACGATGACCACGTAGGGGGCATCCTTGATGGCCGGAAACTTGGTGCGCCCCAGCATGTCTTCCGGGTACATCCCGGTGAAGCGCGGGTGGTTGATCTGGACGTACTGGGAGGAGCGCGACAGGTTCACCAGCACCAGGATGGTCTGCTCCTCGAACTTGCGCAGCATGACCAGGATCTTCGGGTTGTCCAGGGTGATGAACTCCACACTCCCCCAGCCGAACGCCTTGTAGCGCTTCCTGAGGTCGATGAGCCGCTTCATCCACCACAGAAGCGACGAGGGGTTCTTGGCCTGGTTCTCGACGTTGATCGCCTCGTAGTGGTACTCCGGGTCGATGATCACCGGCAGGTAGAGCCCCTGCGGGTTACAGGGGGAGAAGCCGGCGTTGCGGTCCGCGCTCCACTGCATCGGGGTGCGCACCCCGTTGCGGTCGCCCAGGTAGTAGTTGTCCCCCATGCCGATCTCGTCGCCGTAGTAGATGATTGGGGTCCCCGGCAAGGTGAAGAGGAGCACGTTCATGAGCTCGATCTTCTGCCGGTCGTCCCCCATGAGCGGCGCGAGCCGGCGCCGGATCCCCAGGTTGATCCGGGCGCGGGGGTCGCGGGCGTAGATCCGGTACATGTAGTCGCGCTCCTCGTCGGTAACCATCTCCAGGGTCAGCTCGTCGTGGTTGCGCAGGAAGAGGGCCCACTGGCACTCCTGGGTGATCGTGGGGGTCTGCTGCAGGATGTTGATGATGGGGAAGGAATCTTCCATCTGGACCGCCATGAACATGCGCGGCATGAGCGGGAAGTGGAAGGCCATGTGACAGGCCGCGCCGCCTCCGAAGTAGGAAGCGGCGTCTTCGGGCCACTGGTTCGCCTCAGCCAAAAGCATCCGGTCCGGGTACTTCTGGTCCAGGTAGGCGCGCAGCTTCTTCAGGAACTGGTAGGTCTCCGGGAGGTTCTCGCAGTTGGTCCCCTCGCGCTCATAGAGGTAGGGGACCGCATCCAGCCTCAGCCCGTCCACCCCCATTCCGAGCCAGAAATCGATGACCCGGAACAGGGCGTCGTGCACCCGGGGGTTGTCGAAGTTGAGGTCGGGCTGGTGCGCGTAGAAGCGGTGCCAGAAGTAGGACTTGGCCACCGGGTCGCGCGACCAGTTGGAGGTCTCGAAGTCCTTGAAGATGATCCGGGCATCGGCGTACCTGTCGGGGGTGTCGCTCCAGACGTAGAAGTCGCGCCAGGGAGATCCGGGTTTGGCGTGGCGCGCCTTCTGGAACCAGGGGTGCTGGTCCGAGGTGTGGTTCAGTACGAGCTCGGTGATGACGCGCATGCCGAGCTGGTGGGCGCCGCGCAGGAAATCCTGGAAGTCCCGCAGCGTGCCGTAGTCGGGATGGATGCCCCGGTAGTCCGCGATGTCGTAGCCGTCGTCCCGCAAGGGGGAGGGGTAGAAGGGGAGCACCCAGATCGCGGTGACACCCAGGTCGCGCAGGTAGGGGAGCTTGCTCAAAAGTCCCCGGAAGTCGCCGATCCCGTCGCCGTTACTGTCGCAGAAGCTCCTGACGTGCACCTCGTAGATGATGGCGTCTTTGAACCAAAGAGGATTGCGTTCGCCTCGTGTCGGCATGTCCTCGTCCTTTCTTAGAGGTAGTAGTCGAAGTCTCGCTCGCGGCGCAGCCAGCTCCGGATCCGGAAGAGGCGCGCCGGGGTCTGGGCGGGGTCAAGCAGGATGCTGTTCCAGGCCCCCTGCCAGATGAAGTGGTCCCCGCTCAGGAGGTCCTGCACCAGGTAGGACTGCCCCGGCTTTATCCCCAGTTCCTCGAGCGGGACCTGGATGCGCACCTGTTTGGCGTGGAAGGGGTCCAGGTTCACGAGGCCGAGCACCGTGTTGGAGCCGTCCGGGGTGCTCTTGCCGTAGAAGATCACCCCGTCGTCCTCGGCCGGGTAGAAGGTGACGTTGTTGGTGCGTTGCAGGGCGGGGTTCTCGCGGCGTATCCGGTTCAAGGCCGCGATGACCGGCTTGATGTTATCCGCCGCGTCGCGGTCCCACTCCTGGAGCTGGTACTTCTCGGCGTGCTGGTACTCTTCGCTCGCCGGCTCGGCAGCGGCCAGGCAGAGCTCGTAGACCGGGCCGTAGATGCCGTAGCTCGAGGAGAGGGTGGCGGCGAGCACCAGCCGGACGATGAAGGCGGGGCGCCCGCCGACCTGCAGGTACTGGTTCAGGATGTCCGGGGTGTTGGGCCAGAAGTTGGGGCGCAGGAACTCGCGGGCCTCGCCGCGGGTGAGTTCTTCCAGGTAGTCGATCAGCTCCTGCTTGCTGTTGCGCCAGGTGAAGTAGGTGTAGGACTGGTCGAAGCCGAGCCTCGCCAGCCGGAACATGAGTTTTTGCCGGGTGAAGGCCTCGGCGAGAAAGAGCACCTCGGGCGAGCGCTGCTTCGCCTCGCGGATCAGCCACTCCCACAGCGGAAAGGGCTTGGTGTGCGGGTTGTCCACCCGGAAGATGCGCACCCCCTGGTCGATCCAGAAGAAGAGCACGCTTCTCAGTTCCTCCCAGAGTTCGCGCCAGGAGGCGGTTTCGAAATTGAAGGGGACGATGTCCTGGTACTTCTTGGGCGGGTTCTCCGCGTACTGCACCGTGCCGTCCGGCCGCCACAGGAACCACTCGGGGTGCTCCGCCAGGTAGGGGTGATCCGGCGAGCATTGGAATGCGATATCGAGGGCGATCTCCAGCCCCTGTTTCGCTGCCTCGCGCACCAGCTCCCGGAACTCCTCCAGGGTCCCCAGCTCGGGGTGTACCGCCTTGTGGCCACCCTCGGGTGAACCGATGGCCCAGGGGCTCCCGGGATCGCCCGGTTCCGCGCTGACCGCGTTCGCCCTCCCCTTGCGCTTGGTCATCCCGATGGGGTGGATGGGCGGCAGGTAGAGGACGTCGAAACCGAGTTCGGCAAGCTCCGGGAGCAGGGCCTGGACGTCCTTGAAGGTGCCGTGCCGCCCTCCCCTCCCGCAGGAACGGGGAAAGAGCTCATACCAGCTGCTGAAGACCGCCCGCTCCCGGTCCACGGTCACCGAGAGTTCATCAGGATAGCGGGTGGCCAGGTCGCGTGCGCAGCAGCCGCTGATGGTACTGGCGAGCTGAGCGTCCAGCCCTATGGTGACGGCGCGCTGGCGGTTGGGGGCGTGGGCCAGCGCTTGAGCCGTCTCGCGCAACTTCTCCGCCAGCTCCGAGTAGGCGAGCTCCGCGGCCTTCTCGATGTGCTGCACCCCGATCAGGATGTCCACCGCGATGTCCTGCCCTGCGGCGTGCCGCTTCTTGAGATCCTTCTGCCAGGTCAGGAAGTGGTCTACCCAGCCCAAAATCGTGTAGTGGTAGGAGCCGAGTTCCGTGAGGGCGAAACTCCCCTGCCAGCGGTCGTTCTCCAGGCGGCTCAGCGGAACCTCCTGCCAGCCCTTCTCGTGCTGGTGCCGGTAGAGCAGGACCCCGGCGACCTCGTCGTGGCCGTCGCTGAAGATGTCCGCCTCGACCACCAGCTCGTCACCGACAACCCGCTTCACCGGGTGACGCCCGCAGTCGATCTGCGGGGTGATGGACTCGATGACCACGCGTTCTCTGCCTTCCATGGGGTACCTCGGTCGGTTTTCCAGCGTCGATTGCGGTGCCGGGAGCGCCCGCTCCCACTGCGGGAGTGTGCCTCTGGTCCGGCGGCCCTTCCCGCGTCGTTCTCCTCGCCTACCTCTTTTCCAGCAAGGCCACCGGCGCAGTGGCGAAGAGGCGCGCCAGCGGGAGCGCAGTCCGGCCGGCGTGCTCCACGGTTTCCAGCTCCTCGTCGGTAATCACGTTGCGGTAGCGCCCCGCCGCGCCGTCAAGCAACAGCAGGCTGTCCAGCCAGACCTCGCCAAGCGGCAGCTGCCCCGGCTCGGGCGCCAATGAGGCGAGCATCCTGGGGACCGCTGCCAGTAACGTCTTCGAGGCGCTGCGGCGCAGGAAGGCGCAGACGTTGCCGGACCGGGCACCCTGGGCCTCCAGCGGCAGATAGTCCCCGTACTCGAAGGTATCCCGGTTGCCCTTGCGGAAGTTGAGCACCCGGTAGATGGTGTACAGCTTGATCCAGCCGTTCTCGCGGCTCTCCACCAGCTGGCGTACCAGCTCGCGGGGCCCCAGGTCGCGCTCGCGCGCCTTCAGCCCGGCCAGGGCCTTGAGCCGCACCTGGTAGTCCACCGGGCGGCGGTTGTCGGGATCCACCAGCGTCAGGTCCCAAAGTTCCGTCCCCTGGTAGAAGTCGGGGCACCCGGGGGACGCCATCTTCAGGAGGACCTGGGAGAGCGAGTTGAACAGTCCGAAGCGGGCGATCCGCTTCTGAAACGGGATGAAGTCGTCCAGGAACTCGTTGGGGCCGCCGCGGGCGAGGATCGCGTCCACGAAGCGCAGGAGCGCCTCCTCGTAGGGCTGGTTGGGGCTGATCCAGCTCGTGTTGGTCTTGGCCTCACGGGAGGCCTTGATGATGTACTCGCGGATGCGCCCCAGGAAGGTCTCGTACTGCTGCGGGTCCAGCTCTCCCAGCGGCCAGGCTCCCAAAAGCGTCTGGTAGAGCAGGTACTCCTTGTGATGGGTGGGGACCCGCATTCCTTCGACCTGGATCTCCTTGTCGCGGTTTAACCGGCTCCAGCGCTTGAGCGCCTCCCCCCATTCCTCCGGGATCTCGGAGAGGGCGTCGATGCGCGTCCTGACGTCCTCGCCGCGCTTGGTATCGTGGGTCGCGGTGGCGATCATGGCGTGGGGAGAATTCTTCAGACGCTCCATGCTCTGTCCGTGGAACGCCTCCAGGGTGGTGCCAAAGCGCCCCGGCATGCCACCCACTTCGTTCAGCGAGGCGAGCCGGTTGTAGACGTAGAAGGTGGTGTCCTCGAGCCCCTTGGCCATCACGGGTCCGGTGATCTGCTGGAAATGCATGGCGAAGTCGAGCCAGGCGGTGCGGTCGGTCTCGTCGGCGGTTTCCGGGAACCTGAGCAGCAGGACGTCGCGCAAGAATTCGAAGATCGAGGCGTTCATCGCCGGGTTCTTGCGCTGCGCCTTGGCGACCGCCGCCTCGATGTACTGTACGTCGCGCTCCCGCACCGTTCCGGGGATCACGTAGGTCCGGTACACCGGGAAACAGGCAATGACCTCGGAGATGGCCCGCACCAGGCTGTTCAGCGTGAAATCCCGGGTGAGCCGGTCGCGCTCCGAGATGGTGTTCAGCCGGTGGCCCAGCATGTTGGCCTCGCCGGAGAGGGAAACCTGCAGGACCAGCTTCTTCTTTTCGTACATGAGCTCGGTGAAGTCCGAGTGGTATCCCAGGAAATGGTCGTAGAGACGTTCGAAGGCCTTCCCCTGCTCGGTGTCCACGAAGATGCCGTTCACCTGGTTCAAAAAGTCGTAGCCGGTACTCCCGAAGACCGGCCACTCCTTGGGGAGCTGCTCCCCTTTCATCAGGATCTTTTCTACAGCGAGGTAGAAGGGACGGTAACCCGGGTCCAGTTCCACGGTACGCCGGTAGTCCGCCTCTGCCCCGGCCAGCTCCTTGAAACAGCTCTCCTGCAGTTTTTCCAGGTACCCCAAAGGATCGTAAAGCCCGTCCACGTGGTCGATGCGCACCCCGGTCACCTTCCCCTCCCGGATCAGCCGGAACAGGAGCTGGTGGGTCTGGTTGAACACCGCGGGATCCTCCATCCTGATGGCGGCCAGCGCGTTGATGTCGAAGAAGCGCCGGTAGTTGATCTCCTCGGTGGCGACGCGCCAGAAGGAGAGCCGGTAGCACTGGTCCTGCAGCAGCCGGTCCAGGAGGTCGAAGCTGTGCCGGTCGCCCACCGTGCCGTTGAAAACGGCGATGCTCTCCTCGAGGTGGCGGACCACCTTGGGCTCTTCGCGACAGAGCCGGTCCAGCCTCTTCTTGATGATCTCCTTCTCGCGGTGGCGCTCCTCCTTGAGATCTAAATCCCGCTCGGTCGATACCGGGAGGTGCTGCAGCGAGGTGACGATGCTGAAATACTCCAAGAGGGGGGGAGCGTCGCCGGAGAACTGCTCCTGGAGGCGCTCCTGGTTAAGCGACAGGACCTCCAAGGTCGACTTGGGCTCGATGGGAATGTGCATCCCGTAGTAGTCGATGCTGAAGGCTCCCTCGCGGTAGCTCAGTTTCAGCTCGCCACGCTCCAGCACCCTGCCGTACTGGTCCCCGAGAAACGGGAGGAGCACCTTGTCGGTCAGCTCTTTTTTTACCGGCGCCCAGTCGATGTCAAAGAAGTGGGCGTTAAGGGAACTGGGTCCGTTCTCCAGTACGTCCATCCACCAGAGGTTCTCTTCGCTCTCGACGCACATATGGTTGGGGACAAAATCGAGGATGTGCCCCATGCCGTGCCGCGTGAGCTCGTCCATGAGCGCCTGGTAGCTCGTCTCGTCGCCTACCTCGCGGTTCAAAAGCGTCTGGTTCACCACGTCGTAGCCGTGGATGCTCCCGGGCTTGGCCTGCAGATACGACGAGGCGTAGAGGTCGCTGATCCCCAGTTCGTGCAGGTAGCCGACGATCTCCCGTGCCTGGTCGAAGGTGAACTGGGCGTTGAACTGCAGCCGGTAGGTCGCGGATGGTATCCGGGGTTGTGGCAAGGCGTGCTGTGTCATGGCTTCCCCGCTACTCGGCCGGCAGAACGGCGCCGAGGTTGAAGCGGAAGGTTTCTCCCAGCTTCCTGAAGGCCTCGAGCCAGATGGCGGCCCCGGCCTCTCCGTCGCGCTCACGTTTCAGGTATTCCGGGTACACGGTCTTCGCGAGCACGTAGTAGTCGTTTTGCACCTTCCAGAGCACGATATCGAGCGGCACCGAGCGGATCAGCCCCATCAGCTTGTCGATCTTCGCGATGAGCTCGACGTTGTGCGGGTCTTCCACCATGGTGTGGGTCAGCTCTTCCATGTGCTCGCGGATGAAATACTCGGTGTTGGTGACATCGATCTGGACCTGCCACTTCCTGATCTGGTCGATGATCCTGTGCACCGCGTCCTCGTCGACCACCTCCTGGGTGAGGGCGTTCTTCAAGAGGTCGTTCAAGGCGGGTTCCGCCGCCACGAAGAACACCTTGGGCATGGGCATGCCGGTATCCTGGATGAACTCCATGAGCGGCCGGCCGTGCTCGTAGAGGCTCTCGTAGTTCTCCAGGCTCTGCGCCATGTTCTCCTTGACGATCAGGTTGATGATCTTGCGCCGCTCGTCCCAGAACAGATTGGAGAGCGAGTAGCTGTGGGTGCCGAAGTGTTTGTCCATAAGGAGGATCAGTTCGGTGTAGAGCCCCTTGTCGAAGGCGGTGCTCATCTCCTCTTTCATCCGGTTATAGGCCTCCGGGTCCTGTCCTACCGGCAACACACCCCCTTTGAAATCGTGGCTGCCGATGCGCACCACACAGAAGGTCATGGTCTGCGACTCCTCGGTAATCTCCGAGGCGATGTGGATCCTTCCCATGGCGATGGAGGCGTCGTCGGTGATGATCCTGCGGTAGTCCTCCTTGCCGACCGCGTAGCAGAAGATGTTGGCGTGCTCCTCGTACTCCTCGAAGAGCGAACTGAAGGCGTAGTGCGCGCCGACCTTCACCAGGTCGAGGCGGGTGGGGAGCACGAAGTTCCGGTAGATCCAGGCCCCGTCCTCATGTTCCTTCACGTTGCACTTGGCTGTCTGCAGCCGCTTCAGGAAGGCCTCCTCCACCCCCTGCTCGACGATCCCCTGGGAAAGCTGGATGGCCCGCGAGGCGTACTCGATGACCTGCACCGTCTCGAGCCCCGAGAGCTCGTCGAAGAACCAGCCGCAACTCGTGTACATGAGCAGAGCGTGGCGCTGCATCTCCAAAAGCTTCAGGGCCGCGATCTTCTCACCGGCGTCCAGCGGGCGCAGGGAGTGGGCCGCCAGGAAGCGCTCGGCGTTTTCCATGCTGCGGTCCAGGATCACCTCGATATAGGCATCACGGGCCTGCCAGGGGTTCTTGAAGAAGGAGGCGCCTTTCTGCTCGAAGCCCACCGCCAGGCGGTCGCGCAGCCAGTCGAGTGCTGCGCGCAGGGGGGCGCGCCACTGCTGGTTCCAGTCGCCGTGCCCACCCGAGTTGCACCCGCAGTCGCTGTTCCAACGCTCTACCCCGTGGGCGCAGCTCCAGGAGGTCCGTTCGTGGATCTCGGCCTCCCAGGTGGGCGGGTGCAGCTCGAGGAATTCGCCGTAGTTGGTGATGCGGGCCATGTCGTTCGACTCTATCTTGGCGAGCGCCGAGGCGAGCGCCATGTCGCCGAACTTCTGGTGGTGGCCGTAGGTCTCGCCGTCGGTCGCGATGTGCATCAGTTGCGGCCCCTCGCGGTCGTCAGAGAAGCCGCCCATGAGCCGGTCTGCCAGCACGTCGCCCGAGGAGAGCAGGTTCTGGAAGGCAATGGCCTGAGAGATCGGTCCGTCGTAGAAGAACAGGTCGATGCTGCGCCCGGAGGGGAGCGTGCACCGGTAGGGGCGCGAAGGGTCGACCGCAGCCTCGATCCAGTCCGGATCACCGATCCGGCGGTAACGGGCCGCCTGGTGCGGGGCCAGGATGGCGTACTTCATCCCCTGTTCCGCCATGATCTCCAGTGACTCGAGGTCCACCGCCGTCTCGGCAAGCCACATCGCCTCGGGCTTGCGCTTGAAGCGGTATTCGAAATCCTTCAGTCCCCAAGTGACCGAGGTTACCTTGTCGCGGCGGTTGGCAAGCGGCATGATGATGTGGTTGTAGACCTGGGCGATGGCGGCCCCATGACCGGAGCGCCATTCGAGACTCTGGCGGTCGGCGTCCAGAATCGCCTGGTAGACGTCGGGAGCCCCGTGCTCCATCCAGGAGAGCACCGTCGGGCCGAAGTTGAAGCTCATCTTCGCGTAGTTACTGACGATATCCATCACCCTCCCCTCGCCGTCCAGTACCCGCGAGGCCGAGTTCGAGGCGTAACACTCTGCCGTGATCCGCTCGTTCCAGTCATGGTAGGGTGCCGCTGAATCCTGGATCTCGACTGCTTCCAGCCAGGGGTTTTCCCGGGGGGGTTGATAGAAGTGTCCATGCACGCAGATGTAGCGCTCCTGTGCCATAGCTGCCTCCGTTATCGTTTGCTGGCGTAGACCAGCACGCTGAAGGGGTTGATCGTGAGGGAGGAGGTGGTTCCGATCTCGGTGACCGTGAGGGCCGGGGGGGCCGCTTCGCCGGGGCCACGCCAGTGGGCTGCCGAGGAATCGAGGATCTTGTCCCAGGTTCCGGGCGGCACCTGGGGGGTGATCTTTTCCTGCAGGTTACTGAAGCTGAAGATGCTGAGCAGAGAGTCTGCGTCGCCGTCGCGCCGGAAGATCAGGATCTTCTGCTGGGTGAGGCCGGTGATCTCCATGCGGGTTCGGTCGAAGACCCGAAAGGCGCTGAACTTCTTCCGGAATCCCAAGAGGGTCCTATAGAACTCGGCAACCAGCGCCTGCTCCCCTTCACGTGGCAGACTCACGTCGATTTTGCTCTCGAGGAAAGTCTCATCTGCCGCAGGGTCGGGAATTTCCCCCTCGCAGACACCAGAGGCGTGTTCCTCATGCTTGCCGCGCCGGATCGCCGCCAGGAGTTCCTCGTTGGTAAAGCCGACGAAATAGTGAAAGGGGGCCCGTTCCGCGTACTCCTCCCCCATGAAGATGAGCGGAAGGTAGGGAGACAGGTGCACCACCGCCGCAGCCAGTAACAGCCGGTCCAGAGTCTGGATAGCACTCAAGCGGTCCCCGCACTTGCGGTTGCCCACCTGGTCGTGGTTCTGGCAGAACACTACGAGCTGCGACGTGGGACGGTCGCCAACGGGGCCGCCGTGACCGCGTTGCCGGTAATGCGAGTATTCACCGGTGTAAACGTAGCCTTCCGTGTAGGCTTTGACCAGGTGGCAGAACTGACCGAAATCCTCGTAATATCCGGTAGTCTCGCCGGTGAGTAGCGCCCGCAGGGCGTGGTGGAAGTTGTCGCACCACTGCGCGTCGAGTCCGTACCCCCCGAACTGCACGGGGTTTATCAGCCGCATATCGTTGGTGTCGTTTTCGGCGAACAGATAGATCTGGCGCTGCTGCTTGACGCGGTAGCGGTGCACCTCCTCGGCGATCTGCTGCAGAAAGTGCTGGGCCCGGTTGTCCAGGATCCAGTCCACGGCGTCCATGCGCAGGGCGTCCACGTGGAACTCGTCGAGCCAGTAGAGCGCGTTGCCCACGAAGTATTCGCGGACTGCATCGCTCCCCGCCCCGTCGAAGTTAAGGGCACGCCCCCAGGGGGTATGATAGCGCTCGGTGAAGTAGTAGCCGAAGTCGCCGATGTGATTTCCCTCGGGGCCCAGGTGGTTGTAGACCACGTCGAGGATGAAGGCGAGCCCCTTGCGGTGGCAGGCGTTGATCAGCTGTTTCAACCCGTCCGGTCCGCCGTAGGTGTTGTGGGGCGCATAGTGGCCGACCCCGTCGTACCCCCAACCCCGGTCCCCGCCGAACTGGGAAACCGGCATGATCTCGATCGCGGTAACTCCCAAGGCGACCAGATAGTCGAGGTGCGGAATGACTGCAGCGAAGGTCCCTTCCCTGGTGAAGGTGCCGACGTGCAGCTCGTAGATCACGTACTGCTCGAGCGGGATGCCGCTCCACCCTTCGTCCTGCCAGCAGAAGAGCTTCGGGTCGACCACCTGCGAGGCGTCGTCAACACCGGCCGGTTGGTAGCGCGATACCGGATCGGGCCGCAGTTCGCCGTTGCCGGGCTTGAAGACGTAGCGGTCGCCATCTCCCACTCCCGGAATGGTTACCGAGTAGTAGCCGCGCTCCTCTTTCTGCATGGGGAAGGTCCCCGCAGCCTTCCCCGACACCACGTGCACCGTCACGCTGTCCACCTTGGGCGCCCATACCCTGAACCTGGTTCCTGAACCGTCAGGGAGTACCGTCGCTCCCAGGTCGAACTGCCAGGTGGTTGGTTCCATCGTGCTCCTCCCCGCACCCGGCTGATGCCGGGCTGCCCTTCCGCTCAAAAGACTTATCAAACATACTCAACGATTATTTCTTGTCAATTAATAAGAGCTAATTGGCATGGATCAGCACAAAAACACCCCACCCAATGGTATGGCGTATTTTCAGCACGTTATACCTAAATTATCAGGCTGAAGGACCGCCAACGAGGCCAGGAATTCTCATTGACAAGGAAAGTGTGTGTGTTATCTGGTTGCTGGCCCCGGGCCAGCCGGGTCCTCCATGGGGGTACCGACGCCATGAAAGCTTCTGCCAAAAAAATCATCCTGGCCGCGCTCGCTGCGAACCTGATGATTGCCATCGTCAAGTTCTTGGCCGCCTGGCGGACCGGAAGTTCGGCACTGCTCTCGGAGGGGATCCATTCTGTGGTGGATACCGGGAACCAGGTCTTGATGTTCCACGGCCAGCACCGCGCCGCACTCCCTGCCGACGAGGAGTTTCCTTTCGGACACGGCAAGGAGATCTACTTCTGGAGCTTCGTGGTCGCCATCCTGGTCTTCTCGCTGGGAGCCGGCCTCTCCTTCTTCGAAGGGGTTTCCCATCTGTTGCACCCCAACCCGATCAAGGACCCCGGGGTCAGCTACCTGATCATCCTGGCCTCGATGCTCTTTGAGGGGGTGTCCTGGGTCATCTCGGTGCGAGCTTTTCTCCGGGAGAAGCCGCCGCACTACGGGTTCTTGAAGGCGATCCGCAAGGGGAAGGATCCCACCATGTTCCTGGTGGTGCTGGAGGATTCCGCCGCGCTACTCGGGCTTTCGGTGGCCCTCATTGGCATTGCCCTCACCAGTTGGACCGGCAGCCCGGTCTACGACGGCACTGCCTCGGTAGTGATCGCCCTCATCTTGGGCGGGACGGCTGTCGTCATTGCCTCGGAAACCAAGGGGCTATTGGTGGGAGAAGCTGCCCAGCGGGAGGTCGTGCAGGCGATCCGTGAAACGGTGGCGCACGGAGAGCACGTGGAGCATGTGAACGAAGTGCTCACCCTGCACATGGGGCCGGAATATATCGTGGCAAACATCAGCCTGGACTTTGCCGACGAGGTGCCGGCAGGGGAGATCGAACGGACGGTGGTCGTGCTGGAGCGGGCAATAAAGGCGAGGGTACCGGAGGTGAAAAAGGTATTCATCGAGGCGGAAGCCTGGCGCCGGCCCAGGCAGAGGTCGTCCCCCCGGACCTGATCCCGGCGCCGAAGAAAGCCTGTAGCGTTACTTGCAGTCCCCTCTCCACAGGCAGTTTTCCTGCCCGCAGTCACGGGCGATTCCGGTATCGAAGCACTGGCTGTTTCCTTCCTGAGCCTGGATGGTTCGAACCAGCTCCGTCTTGGTGGCTTTGCGTACCGTGATTCCCATCCTCTGAGCTATTTCCTTGATCTCTTGAACTTTCACAGCAGGTCTCCTTTTTTGGTAGTACGCCGACCGTGGCAATGTTGGCTGTGCAAGACTTTGTTAACGGCTAACAATCATAGGATAGCACGCGGCGTTGTCAACAAAGCACCAACCTGGCGTCCTCTTCAGAGTCTTGTCTTCGGGAACCATGGTCATGCTACAATGCCCTTAGTGCCCCAGCCGTTTGTCGGATCCTCCCCGGGCGGTTGGCCACAGGAGCACACACCATGGGGCTGGAGGAATATCAGAAAAAACGTGACTTCAGCAGCACCCCGGAACCGGCCGCCTCACTCCCCAATGCCGGTCAAGGATTAAGGTTCGTCGTCCAGAAGCACGCCGCCTCGCACCTGCACTACGACCTTCGCCTGGAATTAGATGGCGTCTTGAAAAGCTGGGCCGTTCCCAAAGGCCCCTCGCTGGATCCCTCCCTGAAACGCCTCGCCATGATGGTCGAGGATCACCCCTTCGATTACCGCAGTTTTGAAGGAACCATTCCCAAGGGGAACTACGGCGCCGGCGAGGTCATCGTCTGGGACGAGGGAACCTACGCGGCCCCCGGGGTAAACGACCTGAAAGAGAGCGAACGGGTCCTGCGGGCAGGGCTTGCCAAGGGTGATCTCAAGTTCGTGCTGCACGGCCGCAAGCTGAATGGCGAGTTTGCGCTGGTCAAGATGCACTCGGAGCAGGAGAACACCTGGCTGCTCATCAAGAAGAAGGATACCTGGGCCACGACCGAGGAGGTCACCCTCGACGACCGCTCGGTGCTGAGCGACCTGCGCCTGGACGATGCCGGGAAGGCCGAGGTACTGATCGCTTCGGCTACTCTCCCTGAACCTCCTTCGGATCCGCTGCCGCGTGACGTCAAGCCGATGCTGGCCACCCTGGTCGACGAAGCGTTCGACAACCCTGGCTGGATCTTCGAGATCAAGCAGGACGGCTATCGCGCCATCGCCCAGATCGAAAGCGGCCGCGTCGAACTCTATTCCCGCAACAACCTCTCCTTCAACCGCAACTTCACCGCCATTGTTCGTGCGCTGGAGAGCCTGCCGGGGAACCTGGTGCTCGACGGCGAGGTCGTGGCGCTGGACGAGCAGGGGAGGTCCTCCTTCCAGCTGCTTCAAAACCACCTGAGGACCGGCCAGGGCCCGCTCTGCTACTTCGTCTTCGACCTGTTGTATCGGGACGGCCACGACCTGCGGGGGCTTCCCCTGCTGGCCCGCAAAGAACAGCTGCGCGCCCTGCTCCCCGACCTGCCTGAGTTACGTTTCAGCGACCACATTTCAGAAACCGGAAAGGACTTCTTCGAGCTGGCCCGCCAGAACAACCTGGAGGGGATCGTCGCCAAGCGCGCCGACAGCAGCTACCAGAGTGGCAGACGGAGCCGTGACTGGCTCAAGATCAAGATCCGTCACGAGCAGGAGGCCATCATCTGCGGGTTCACCCAGCCCCGCGGCGGCAGGGGTTACTTTGGCTCGCTGGTGCTCGGTGCCTTCCAGGGGGGCGAGCTCGTGCACATCGGCTTCAGCGGCGGCGGGTTCGACGAGCGGATGCTCCGGGAAATCCACGCAAAGCTCTCAGAGCTGGTGCAGCCGGAATCGCCCTTTGCCGGGAAGGTGAAAGCGGAAATGCCGATCACCTGGGTAACGCCCCGGCTGGTCTGCGAGGTGACCTTCTCAGAGTGGACCGACGAGGGAGTGATGCGCCACCCCATCTTCCTGGGGCTGAGGGAGGACAAGGATCCGGAAAGTGTGCTGCGCGAGCTCCCGATACCGACCCAGCTGGCGGAAGCGGAGGCGGAGAACACGGAGGTTTCTGCAGCAGCGCCCCCCGAGGCGGCTGGGCCGGCCGATCCCCAGGCCGCGGCCATGCCCCCACGCCTTGCAGGAACTGGCAAGAACCTGGAGGTGATCATCGGCGGGCGCCGGCTCAAGCTCAGTAACCTCGACAAGATATTCTGGCCTGACGAGGGGTACACCAAGGGGGACCTGATCGACTACTACCGGCAGGTGGCGCCGGTGATGCTCCCGTACCTTAAGGATCGACCGGAATCGCTGTACCGGACTCCCAACGGCATCGCCGAGAAGGGGTTCTTTCAGAAGGAGGCGGGTGAACTTCCGCCGGAGTGGATGCCGACCAGGGAGATCTTTTCGGAGTCGAACCAGAAAACTATCAAGTACTTCATCTGTCAGGAGGAAGCCACCCTGGTCTACCTGGCGAACCTCGGCTGCATCGAGATCAATCCCTGGCTATCGCGTCTCGACAGGCTTGACTCTCCCGACTACTTCGTCATCGATCTCGACCCGGAGGACATCTCCTTCGACCGCGTCGTAGAAGCCGCACAGGCGGTGCACCAGGTACTGGAGCGGGCCGGAGCGCCGGGATATCCCAAGACCTCCGGAGCCACCGGCATCCACATCTACATCCCACTGGGGGCCCGCTACGATTACGACGCCGCCGTCAAATTCGCCCAGGTCGTGGCGACCCTTGCGCACCAGCTGGTTCCCGACTTTACCAGCCTGGTGCGTGACCCGCGCAAGAGGCAACAGCGGGTCTACCTGGATTATCTGCAAAACCGTGGAGGGCAGACCTTGGCCGCACCCTACAGCGTACGTCCCCGACCGGGGGCTACCGTATCGACACCCCTGACCTGGGACGAGGTGCGCATCGGCCTCAACCCGGGCAGTTTCACGATTAAAACTGTTCCCGCGCGGCTTGCGGAGCGGGGCGATCTGTTCCGGCAGGTCCTGGGGCCGGGGATCGATCTGGAACGTTGCCTGGACAACCTCTTGAAACCGTACCGCTAGCCGGCTGGCCGCTTTGGCCCGCCTGCAAAGCTCGCACGGGCACCGGTTATTGCTTCAAAGCGAAGTAACAGGGTATACTCGAATTATTACAGTAAGTTAATTTTGCAGCGGAGGTGCTCGATATGAAAGTTCATGAGGGTGACGTCCTGGTGTGCGGTACCAAGGATTGCAAGGTTGAACTGACAGTGACCAAGGAGTGTGTGTCGGAAACCTGCAGCGAGGCCTGCGAAATCGATGCGACCTGCTGCAAACAGCCCATGGAACTGAAAGAAAAGAGTTCCTAAGGGGCGACTCTGTCGAAGTGACAGCCTTACCGCTAAAACCGGCTGCTGAGCCGGCGTCTCTCCGGCAATGAGTAGGAGGTGGTCGTGATGTTAAGATGGGCTCTGATATTCTTCATCGTCTCAGTCGTTGCGGCAGTTTTCGGTTTTGCCGGTGTTGCTTCCGCGGCGGCGGGCATTGCCAAAATCCTCTTTTACCTGTTCCTTGCCTGTGCCGTGATCATGCTGATCGTCGGGCTGTCGATCGGTCGCAACATCACCCGATAGCCATGTGAGGTGTTGAATGCCCCGGAGGGCCACCTGAATAGAGTGAAAACTGAAAAGCGGCCACGTTAGGCCGCTTTTTTTCGTATCAGCTCAGTCCTTTTCCTGCTCCAACTTCTGCCGGATCTCCTGCAGTTTTTTACGTTGTTCCCCGGGGACCTCGGGATACTTCATGTCCAGCCCCTTGAGCGTCTCCACGATGACCTGCGAGATGATCAGGCGGGCGTTCTTCTTGTCGTCGGCCGGCACCACGTACCAGGGGGCATGTTTGCTGCTGGTCGCATTCAGGCACTTCTCGTAGGCGGCCTGGTACTCCTTCCACAGCGCCCGCTCCTTCATGTCGTCCTCGCCGAACTTCCAGTTCTTTTCCGGGTTGTCGATGCGCTCCAGGAAGCGTTTGCGCTGTTCCTCCTTCGACACGTGCAGGAAGAACTTGATGATCCTGGTGCCGTTTCGGTACAGGTGCTGCTCGAAGTCGTTGATGGACCGGTAACGATAGTTCCAGATGTTCTTGCCGTCCTCCACCTCTTCGGGAAGGTTCTCTGCCGCGAGGATCTCCGGATGTACCCGGACGATAAGCACCTCTTCGTAATAGGAGCGGTTGAAGATGCCGATCCGCCCGCGCTGCGGCAGCTGGCGCGTGGTCCGCCAGAGAAAATCGTGATCCAGTTCCTCGGTGCTGGGGTGCTTGAAACTGTACACCTCGCACCCCTGGGGGTTGATCCCGGACATCACGTGCTTTATGGCGCTGTCCTTGCCGGCGGCGTCCATCGCCTGGAAGATCAGGAGCAGGGCGTAGCGGTTGTGGGCGTAGAGCAGCCCCTGCAGCTTGCTCATCTTGAGGATGTGCTCCTCAAGGAGCTCCTGGTAGTGCGGCTTCGAATCGTAGACCGGCTTGATCCTGGTCGGCTGTTTTTTCAGCGTCACCTGATCGCCTTCGCGAACCCTGAACTGATCCACATCGAGCTTCATCACTCCCCTCCTCTGCGCCTGGCAAACCGTGCTCTCAGCAAGCGGTCCCCTACCCTTCCACGCTTCATTGGATTCTCACGCTGTGCTCTGGGATACCTCAACCGCTGTTGTAAAAAAGGTCGTATCAATTAAAGCGGCATCTCGGTGGACACGGCCAAAGCAACATCTTATTTATTCAAGATCTTCGAATAGTTACAGAGGATCTACTTGGTAGTCTAGGCCACGGCACAGCGTTGTCAACCGCTCGAGAGACATAACATACCCCGCTCCTTGACAATGAGGTGCCTCTTGGTAAAACAAGATTGGTCTTTTCTCATGATCCTTGCAGTCATTTACGCAGCTCAGTTCGTCGAGGAACTCAATGCCCGACATCTCCCGACGCACCTTCTTGTGGCTTACCGGGGGGAGCAGCATCGCCATTGCGACCAACCCTCCCCGCAAGATGGTCAACAAGTTGATCCCGCATGTGACGCCGCTCGAGAACGTCCGCCCCGGCAGCTGGCAGCTCTATGCCACCACCTGCCGCGAGTGTCCGGCCGGCTGCGGGATGCACGTCTGGCATCGCGACGGTAGGGTCACCAAGGCGGAAGGAAACCCGGACCATCCGGTGAACCGCGGCGGGCTCTGCCCCCGCGGGCAGTCGTCGCTCCAGGGGCTCTACGACCCGGACCGCATGCAGCGGGTCCTCTACCGCGAGAAGGGGCATCCGGAGCAGCAGCGCAGCTGGGACGACGCGTTCGCCGCCATCGCCGCGCGTCTCGCAGCAGGAGCCCGGGTCTCGGTGCTTTCCAGCCTGCAGACCGGCTCGCTCGCCGAGGTGCTGCACGGTTTTGCGGCGGCGTTTCGTTCCGACCGGGTGCTCTTTTACGAGGCGTTCAACCACGAACCGGTGAAGGAAGCCCACCAGCAACTCTTCGGCCGGCCGGTAGTCCCGACCTACCACCTCGGGGAGTGCAACCTCATCCTAAGTTTCGCCGCCGACTTCCTGGAGAGCTGGATCTCGCCGGTCTGCTTCGCCCGGGAGTTCGCCGACGGGCGCGCCTACCGCGGCGGCACCAGCCTGGGCCGGATGGTGTACGTGGGGCCGCGCCTGTCCATGACCGCCGCCAACGCAGACCAGTACCTGCAGGTCCCGCCTGGCTGGGAGCGCGTGGTAGCGGCCACCATGCTGAAGATCATGCTGGACCAGGGGTGGACTCGTCAGGACATCTCCTGGGCCCGGCCGGCCATCGACGCCTTGGTTGCCGTAGCGGGACCGGTCCCCTGGATACCTCAGGAGACCCTGGTTCGCCTGACCCGTGAGTTCTGTACCGCCCGTGCCAGCGTCGCCCTCGCCGGGCCATTGGCCGCCACCTCGCAGTTGGCCACCGATACCGCGTATTTGGGCGCGCTCCTCAACTACGGGGCCGGGCGCATCGGTCAGACCGTCGACCTCGCGCGCCCGCACGCACTCTCGGCCAGTGCGCGCGAAGCCGAGCTGGAACCCTTCTTCGCTTCGCTCGACCGCAACGACGTACTCTTCGTCTACGACACCAATCCGGCCTACAGCAGGTTCGGCGCGTCGACGCAGCTTGCCAAGGCCGGGCTGGTGGTCTACCTCGGTACCCAGCTGGACGAGACCGCGGAACTGGCGCACTGGTACCTGCCGGTCGACTACCCGCTGGAAGCCTGGGGCGACTACGAGCCGAGCCCCGGGATTCACAGCCTGCTGCAGCCGACCCTGAACCGGCTCTACGACACGCGTTCGCCCGGCGACATCTTCCTCGAGCTCGCCCGCCGCACCGGGAGGCCCCTTTCCCGGGCAGGCTCGGGAAACAGCGGCGCCAACTTCGCCACCTGGGTCAGGGAGCGCTTCAGTGCCCTCGTTGGCCAGGAGGCCTGGGACGCAGCCCTGGCGGCCGGCGGCGACTGGAAGAGTGCCGCCACGCCGAGGCAGGCTGCCTCACCAAGCGCCCGGACGACCGCGCCGAACCTCGCACCACTGCAGCCCCGCAACCAGGCTTTGGATCAGGCGGAACTCGTTTTGTGGTCTTCCATCATGCTCTATGACGGCAGGGTCGCCAACCGCGGCTGGCTCCAGGAGGCGCCGGACCCGCTTACCTTCTACGTCTGGGGCAACTGGATCGATCTGCATCCCAAAAAGGCTGCGGCGCTCGGGATCTCTCAGGGGGACCTGGTGGAACTGACCAGCGCGGCCGGAAAGCTGCGCGCGCCGGTGCGCGTGACCGGCGAGGTGAGCGAAGCTGCCGTGGCGCTCGCGATGGGCCAGGGGCATTGGGCACTGGGGCGCAATGCGCGCGGTATCGGAGCCAACGCCTTCGCCCTCACCAGCGGGCGTACCGATGGTTCGCTCTTCGGGAGCTGCCGGATCCGCAAGGTCGCCTCCGCCTCGGCGGAAACCCTGATTCCCACCGCCCTCAGCCAGGATCAGGAGCACCGGGAGATCCTGAAGTGGGTGCCGCTCAGCAAGCTTATGACCATGCAGCCCGGCGAGGGGGAGCAGCTCATCATGCCGCTCCCCGAGGGATACCGTCCCGACAAGGACATGTACCCCAAAAGGGAGTACTCCCAGCACCGCTGGGCCATGGTGATCGACCTGCAGCGCTGCATCGGGTGTGGCGCCTGCTCCGTGGCCTGCTACGCCGAGAACAACATCCCGGTGGTCGGCAGAAAACGGGTGGCCAACGGGCGCGAGATGGCCTGGCTGCGCGTCGCACCGTACCGCAAGTCGGACCAGCCGGGGCGGGTGAGCTGGCTCCCCTTGCTGTGCCAGCACTGCGATGCCGCCCCCTGCGAGCCGGTCTGCCCGGTTTTTGCCGCCATGCACAACGAGGAAGGGCTGAACGCGCAGATCTACAACCGCTGCATCGGAACCCGCTACTGCTCGAACAACTGCCCCTACAAGGTGCGCCGCTTCAACTGGGTCAACATCCGCTGGCAAGCCCCGCTCGATCTGCAGCTAAACCCCGAGGTCACCGTGCGCAGCCGCGGCGTCATGGAGAAGTGCACCTTCTGCGTGCAACGCATACGCCTCGCCGAGTACCAGGCGCAGCGCGAAGGGAGAAAGCTCAAGGACGGCGAGATCCAGCCCGCCTGCGCCCAGTCCTGCCCGGCCCGGGTGTTCACCTTCGGCGACCTCCTGGATCCCGATGCCCGGGTCACCCTGCTCACCCGTCTCGACCCGCGCCGCTACCACCTGTTGGAGGACCTGAACACCAAGCCGGCGGTCACCTTCCTGCGCCGGATCGAGAACGACGTCAAAGGGTAGCGCGAGCCGGCAACGCTGATTTTTTTGGGGAGGGGATCCCCCGAAATTGTCGGATGAACCTCCCCCTCAGGGGATATGAACAAAAGAGCAACAACTTGCATGATTTCGCTCGCTCTGCGAGCAGGGTAGCTAAAGGAGATTGTAGTTTTCTCAAGGGGGAGCGGTGTCCGACCTCAGTTACCGTGCCATCAACGACGACGTCCTCAACGCGATGGGGAGGCCCCGTGCCTCCTTCTACTTCGTGCTCGCCTTTTTAGGCGCCCTGATCGGCTGGGCCGCCCTCTGCTGGACCTACCAGACCCAGCTCGGCATGGGGGTCACCGGCCTGAACCGCCCGGTCGGCTGGGCAGTCTACATCACCAACTTCGTCTTCTGGGTCGGTATCGCCCACTCGGGAACCCTCATCTCGGCAATCCTTTACCTTTTGCGTGCCAACTGGCGCGATGCGGTCTCCCGCTCGGCTGAGGCCATGACCATCTTCGCCGTCATGACCGCAGGTCTCTTTCCGCTCATCCACCTGGGTCGACTCTGGGTCTTCTACTACATCATCCCCTACCCTTCGCAGCGCGAGATCTGGCCCAACTTCGTGAGCCCCCTGGTCTGGGACGTCTGCGCCGTCGGCACCTACTTCACGGTAAGCCTCATCTTCTGGAGCGTCGGGATGATCCCGGACCTGGCGGCGGCCCGCGACCGCTACGAATCTGAACTGGGACCGGAACACGTCAAGACCCGGATCTATCGCGCGCTCTCCCTCGGCTGGTCCGGGGCCGGCAGCCAGTGGCACCACTACGGACGCTCCTATCTCTTCTTCGCCGCGCTCGCCACCCCGCTCGTGGTCTCGGTACACTCGGTAGTTTCCTGGGACTTCGCCATGAGCCTCTTGCCCGGCTGGCACAGCGCCATCTTCCCCCCCTACTTCGTGGCCGGCGCCATCCACTCCGGGCTCGCCATGGTGCTCACGCTGCTCATCCCGATGCGCAAGTTCCTGAACCTGGAGCGGCTCATCAAGATGTACCACTTCGAGATGCTGGCGAAGACCCTCATCCTCACCGGCACGATCGTCGGCTACTCCTACGGAGTCGAGGCGTTCATCTCCTGGTACTCGGGCGACATCTTCGAATGGCAGTTCTTCAAGTGGCGCATCGGCGGACCCGCCGCCTGGCTCTACTGGCTCTGCGTGGTCTGCAACGTCCTGGTTCCCGCGCTCTTCGTCATCCCCAAGATGCGCCGCACCATCGTGTCGCTCTTCATCATCTCCATTCTGGTGAACGTCGGGATGTGGAGCGAGCGCCTGATGCTCATCTTCACCTCGCTCGCCCACGACTTCCTGCCGCATAATTGGGGAAGTTACTGGCCCACCTGGGTCGAGGCGAGCATCACCCTGGGCTCCTTCGGGTTCTTTTTCTTCTTCTTTTTCTGTTTCACCAAGGGTCTTCCGACGGTCCCCTTGAGCGAGTTGAAGGAGAAGGTCGCCGACGAGGAGATCACCTCCACCGGCTGCTGCGCCACCCGGGTGAAAGTGAGCGTGGATCCCGACAAACCGGCCGTCCTCGCCGTCTTCGCCAATGCGGGGCGACTGGTGGAAGCGGCCAAGGTTGCCTGCGATGCCGGTTTTCAGCAGATGGAGACCTTCTCGCCGGTGAAGCTGGAGAAACTTCCCGCGGTGCTCAAGCAACCCAAGAGCCCGGTGCGCCTGATCACGCTCATCGGGGCGGTCTCCGGCCTCCTCGGCGGATTCTGGCTCGCCGCAGGGACCGCCAACGTCAATAACCTCATCGTGGGGGGGAAACCGCCCATCTCGTTCATCCCGTTTTGCGTGATCGCCTTCGAGGGGACCATCCTGCTCGGCAGCCTGGCAAACCTCTTCGGGCTCGTCGTCCTGGCACGCCTGTACCGCCGCACGACGCTCCCCTACTACGACCCCCGGTTCAGCCGGGACAAGTTCGGGCTCCTGGTGGGGTGCGAGCCGGGGCAGGTGAGCCGGCTCAGGGAACTTTTGCAGCCGACCGACGCGGAGGAGATCCATGTCCACCAGTAACGCGGGAAGCGCACGGTTTTCAGGGTGGACCCTGGTCTGGCTGCTGCTCGCGGTAGGGGGGTCGCTCGCCTGGCTCGTGGTGCTGCAGGCCGGCGACCATGGCCGGGCCTGGCGCTCCCTTTTGGTCAACTTCCTCTTCTTCAGCTCGCTCTCCGGCGGCCTGGTGGTCTGGCCGGCGCTGGTCAGGTCCTGCAACGGCACCTGGCACCTGACGCTCGAGCGCTGCGCCTTTGCCGCGATCGGCTTCGCACTCCCCTCCCTGGCAGCCCTGGTGCTGCTCTGGGTCGGTAGCGCGGACTGGGCACCGTGGTACGGTGTGCGGCTGCACCAGGGAGCCTGGCTCGACAACAACCTGCTCTTCGGCCGAGACCTGGCGGCGACGTTCCTTTTCTGGCTCTTGGCCTTCTGGTACCTGCGCCAGCGCGGCACCCCCGCGGGCCGCGTGCTCGCTCCCGTGCTGCTGCTCGTCTACTGCCTGGTCTTCTCCCTGATCGGCTTTGACCTGGTCATGGCGCTCGACCCGCACTGGGTCAGTAACCTGGCCGGCGGCTATTTCTTCATGTCCGGGCTCTACATTGCCATCACCGGCTGGGCCTTGCTGGCCACCCGGGAACCCCAGGCGACGCCGGACCAGCTGCAGGACCTGGGGAAGCTGATCATCGCCTTCAGCATGATGACTACCTACCTCATGTTCGCGCACCTGCTCCCCTACTGGTACGAGAACCTGCCGCACGAGGTCCGCTTCCTGGTGCCGCGCATGAACTACCGCCCCTGGCAGGGGGTGAGCTTTTTCCTCGTCGGGCTGGTCTACTTCGGGCCGCTGGTGCTGCTCTTGACGATCTCTGCCAAGCGGAGCCGCGCAGCCTTGGGCTGGATTTCCCTGGCGGTGCTGATCGGGATGTGGATCGAGCGCTGGTGGCTCGTGGCGCCGACCTTCGACGCCGGCCTGAGGCTCGGCATCAGCGAACTTTCGCTCGCTGCCGGTTTCCTGGGGATGCTCGGGCTCGGCATGCAGCAGTACCGCCGCAGGACCGGGCAGCAGACGGGAGAGGCACCATGAAAGCGCGCCACGAGGCAGGTGCGGAGGACAAAGGGAAGGAGCGCGGCCCCCTCTGGCCCACCCTGGCGGCGCTCGGCGTGGCTCTGCTCTCCCTGGTGGCGGTTCTGGTGCTTTTCAACCTCCCCTACCCGGCGGGGCTCGGGCCGCGCCAACCGATCCCGTTCAGCCACCGGGTCCACGCGCACACCAAAAGGATCAGCTGCCTCATGTGCCACACCGAGGTGGCGCGCTCCTCGCGGGCCGGGATTCCGCCGCTTGAGACCTGTCTTTTGTGTCACCAGCGCATCATCAGGACCTTTCCCTACATCGAAAAGCTGCGCCAGCTCTACCGGGAAAATCGGCCCGTGGTCTGGCAGCGGGTCAACTGGGTCCCGGAGTTCGTCTACTTCAACCACTCGATGCACATCCGGCGCGGCATCGACTGCAGCATCTGCCACGGGGACGTAGAACTGATGGACCGGGTGGTGACGGCGCACAAGTTCGAGATGGGTTTCTGCATCGGCTGCCACAAGAGGAACAAGGCGACCCACGACTGTTTCACCTGCCACCGGTGACGACACCTCGCCGTTCGGAACCCCTCGCCCTCTGGGAGAGGGAGAGTCGGTTCCGGTCGGACAGGTTGCAGAACGAGCTCGCACCAAGCAGCGCATGTTGATCCGCACGAGAGGTTCGCGAAGGAGCCCGCACATGAAAAGACATCTGTTCACAGCAGCACTGCTCGGCATTTCGGTCGCTTTCGGCTGCACCAGCGCCGCAACGCGGAACCTGCAAAAGCAGTCCGCCGAGGCGATCGGCGTAGGCTGGGCGCCCAACCAGATCAAGGTGTCCGACGTGATCCGCAATGGCACCTCGCTCAGCTGGACCGCCGAGACCCCCAGCAGCAAGTACAGCTGCTCGTCCGACGACCCGTCCCGCGGCGTGGTCTGCACCAAGTAGCCAGAAGCAGCGTCGCCGGCACCGGGAGTCCTGGTTCCTGGACCCACCTTTGGAGAGCGCATGTTCGCCTTCGTCAAAAAACCGCAAAGTGCCGCACTCGCCTTCTTGATCGCCGGAGCCGTCTGGTTCGTGGTGGGGGCGCTCTACGGGATGGTTTCCGCGATCCACCTGGTCGCGCCGGAGTTCTTCTCCAACATCCCCTTCCTGGTGTTCGGTCGCGAGCGCCCCATCCACGTCAACACCATGCTCTACGGCTTCACCGGCACCATGCTGACCGGTTGCGGGCTCTACTACCTCCCGGCCCTCCTGCGCACCCGGCTCTACTCCGAGCCGCTGGGGTGGCTCAGCTTTCTGTTCTGGAACCTCACCGTGGCCAGCGGTCCGCTCGGGTTTTCCTTCGCCTACACCCAGGGGCGCGAGTACAACGAGTACATCTGGATCGCCGACATCTCCCTCATGCTCGCGGTGGTGCTCCTGATCTACAACCTGGTCATGACCATCGTGCAGCGCACCGAGCAGCAGCTCTACGTCTCGGTCTGGTACTTCGTCGCCGCCTTTCTCTGGACCGCCGGCAACTACCCGATCTCGAACGTGGTCTGGCACCCCTCGACCGGCGCGATGCCGGGGCTCATCGACTCGATCTTTCTCTGGTTCTGGGGGCACAACCTCCCGGGCCTCTTGATCACCCCCCTGGCGACCGGTGCCGCCTACTTCGTCATTCCGCGCATCACCAGGACGCCGCTCAATTCGCATACCCTGTCGCTGGCCGGCTTCTGGTTCCTGGTCGCCCTCTACACCCACATCGGCGGGCACCACGTGCTGCAGTCCCCGATCCCCAACTGGCTGAAGACGGTCTCGGTGGTGGATTCCATCGCCATGGTCGTCCCGGTCTCCATCGTGGTTTTGAACCTCTGGCTGACGGCGCGCCAGGAAGGGCAACGGGTCTGGGGAGATCCGGCGGGGCGGTTGGTCATGGGAGGGATCGTCTGGTACCTGATCACCTGCATCCAGGGCCCCTTGCAGTCGCTCCCCTACCTGCAGCGGGTGACCCACTTCAACAACTGGACCGTGGGGCACGCCCACATCGCCATGCTCGGTTTTGGGGGCTACATCGCGCTGGGGGCCATGTGGCACATCCTGCCGCTGGTGAGCGGGCGCGAGATCTACTCGCAGCGCCTGGTCAACCTGCAGTTCGGCCTGATCACCTTCGGGCTCACGGCGTTTTTCCTGGTGCTCACCACCGCAGGCCTCATCCAGGGGAGCGCCTGGCACAACGGCGAGACGGTCTACCGGGTGCTCCCCGAGATCGCGCCCTTTATGATCTCCCGCGCCGCCTCCGGGATCTTCATCCTGGGCGGCTCGCTCATCGGCCTGTACAACCTCTACCTGACCCTGCGCCAAGGACGTGAGCTGCAGCCGGTCGAGCTGCTGCGGGCGGAGGAAGCCTCATGAAGATGACCCCGGCCCTGCTCATCGTCGGTGCGCTCCTGGTCTTTTGGGCCTCCGCCTTCATCATCGTCGGAATCCCTTCGCTCACCATGAAAGAGACCCCCTCCGAGATCTGGCGGCCGCTGACCGCCGAGGAAGAGGCGGGGCACCGGCTCTACGTGCGTAACGGCTGCAGCTACTGCCATTCGCTCTACATCCGGATCAACGACTGGGACATCGGCGCCGAGCGGATCGCCAAGAGCGGCGATTACGTCGGTCAGGAACCGGCCATCTTGGGGAGCGAGCGCACCGGGCCGGACCTCTCCCAAGAAGGGGGGGAACACCCGGACGACTGGCACCTGGCGCACTTCGTCAACCCCCGCTTCACGAGCCCCATTTCGCTCATGCCGTCCTGGGAGTTCCTGGGCCCGGTGGAGATCCGGCAACTGACCGCCTACGTCCAGGCCCTGGGGCTCAAGGCGGCCGACGCACGCGTGGCGCGGCAGCGGTACTGGAAGACGCCGGCCGCCGCGGCCTATGCCTCCGGTCTCGACGCCAACGTGGAGTGGCTGCACAGCCAGGTGCCCGAGGTCTGGCGCCGCATGCCCAACCCCTACCCGGCAAGCGAGGCCTCACTGCAACGCGGCAAAAGGATCTACCAGGAGTTCTGCATCAACTGCCACGGGCCGGTCGGAGACGGCAAAGGGCCCGCGTTTCGCTACATGAACCCGCCGCCGCTCAATTTCACCACCCTGCGCCGGCACCTGGTGGAGAACCGCTACATCGGCGGGATCTTCTACTACCAGATCATGAACGGCATCACCGGTACCGGGATGCCCTACTTCAAGAAACACCTGGAATCGGAGAAGATCTGGGACCTCGCGAACTACCTGGGCGTGAGCTTCGTAGGGTACACGGACGCGAACATCGACCCGCGCGGCATCGATGCCTCCTACGAAGAGCCGTGGCAAAACCGCTACCCGCAACCGGGACAGGAAGGGGCGGGGACGGGGAAGTAGGGGGGGAGGCCAGCCACTGTCTGGTTTAGTCGGTGCACGCCAGGTGATAGAAACACGGAGAACCCCGTCCCTTTGGCCTTTCCTGAATGGCAGCGCCCTCACCCCTCCCCCTCCCGGAGGGCGAGGGAGAGTTGGTGGGAGGCGGGGAATGATGGTGAAAAGCCACCGCTTTAGCTGAAAAGTAGTGAGACGTGTGTCGGTATTGCGAGGATTTCGTGGAGGATCGGGTATGGACAGTCCTTGGGAAGGAACGACCTTTCTCTTCATGTGGCTTGGCTTTCTGGTGCTGATGCTCATCTGCATCGCCAGCTTTTTTCTCTGGGCCATCCGCCGCAACCAGTTCACCGACCAGGACCGCGCCCGCTACCTCCCCCTGATGAGCGGCATCCCCGCTGCGGATGATCCGCAAGAAGAGGCGTTAACCGGGAGATCAGGATCATGACCTTCAACCTGTACGTGCTGCAGAATCAGTGGATCGTCGCCACGCTCCTGACCGGGACCGCGCTCATGCTCCTGTTCTGCCTCACCTACTCCGCGATGTGGCGTCCGAAGGAAGAGGAGAAAAAGGCCGAGGGAATCCAGGTCAAAGGTGTCGGCTCCTTCCTGCGCGCCTTTATCGCCATAGTTCCCTGGACCATCATCCTGGTGTCGCTGGCCAGCGCCGCCTACACCATCACGTCCCTGGTCCTGCGCTCCCTGATGCCCCCCAACTGGTGAGGTGAACCGATGCCCGGATCGAAATGGTACGCCGAAGATCACGAAATGCCGGCTCCCTGGAGTTGGGTGGTCGTCCTGCTGTTCAGCGCCTCCATCATGGGTTTCGGCTGGCTCGTCTACTGCATCGTGCCCGACGTCGAGCGCCGGTGGGATTTCGGTCAGCTCCCCGATACGCCTGCCGAATCGATCTTCTCGACCGAGGAACCGCGGGTTCCGGCAGCCCCGCGTCGCCAATTGCCGCGGCTTCCCGAGGCGCAACCGCTGCCGGACAATCCGCAGCAATCCGGCGGGGGAGCAGCGCGATGAAAAAGCTTATCCCCCTGCTGCTGGTGCCCCCCCTCTTGGTCGCCGGGCTCATGTTCTTCGTGCTCTACGAGGGCCCCCGCATGCGCTCGCAACACCACATCCGGGAGTTCCAGATGAACCTGCCGAGCATCCCTGCCGGCACCCAGCCCGCTCTTCCGGTAGACCGGCTCCCCACCGCTGCGGAGGCGGCACGCCTCACGAACCCGCTGCCGGCAACCGCGGATAACCTGTCCCGCGCCCGGGTTTACTACACCTACTACTGCGTCTTCTGTCACGGCGATGCCGGTACCGGCGACGGCCCGGTCGGACAGAGCTACATCCCCCGCCCCGCAGACCTGCGCAGCACCCACACCGCCTCGTTGCGCGACGGCGAACTGCTGCGCGCCATGCTGACCGGCATCGGCCACGAGCCCGTGCTGCTGCGCGTGGTCCCGCCCGAACATCGCTGGTACCTGGCACTCCTGGTACGCTCCCTGACCCGACCATGACCGGCACATTGTCACAGCACCTCCTGACCGGTCTGGTCGGCGGCCTGGCCGGTTTCGCCCACTGTCTCGGCATGTGCGGTCCTTTCCTGCTGCGGCTCTCCGGGAGCGAACAGGACCGGAACTATCGACCACTCTGCTGGCTGGTGGGCAAGCTCTTCAGCTACCTGTTCCTCGGTGCCTCCGCCGGCTTCACCGGCTTTTCCCTGGTCGCCTTTCACCCCGAGCTTTCCCTATTGCAGCGCCTTTTGGGGTATCTGACCGGAGCCGCGTTCCTCGCTGCCGGCCTGCACCTGCTCGGCCTCAAGCCGGGCGCTGAGCCCCGCGGCGGATTGCTGTACGAGGTGCTCGGCAGCATCGCCGGGCGCTTTCTGGTCACCCCCGGCCCCACCGGCGCGCTGCTGCTTGGGGTCTGTTCCGGCTTGCTCCCCTGCCCCATCGTCCTCGCCTTCCTCGCCTATGCCCTGCATTCCGGCTCGGTGGCCGTCGGGATGGCGACTTTCGCGGGGCTGGGGCTCGGCACCTCGCTGCCGCTGGTCGTGCTGGGAAGCCTCGCCCAGGGTCCCGCCCTGCGCCGTCTGTGGCGCCCCAAGGCCGGCGCGGTCCTCTTGGTACTTTTGGGGATCGTGACGCTGCTGCGCGGCAGCGCCCTCTTTCATCACCTGTTCGGCTGTACCGCCCACCCCACGGCTCACACCCCGGCTGCTTCCGTATCGGACTGCTGCCAGAAGGATACCCATGCACCCAACAACTAGCACGCTTACCGCCACCTGCGCTCACTGCGGGCTGCCGGTTCCCTCCCGGCTCGCCCGCGGCGCTGCCGCTCTCTACTGCTGTTCGGCCTGCAGGCTGGTGGCCCGGATCATCGGCACCGAGCGCGGGGAGCAGAACGGGCACCTGCTGCGCCTGGGCCTCGGCTCGCTTCTGGCAATGAACGTCATGATGGTCTCGCTGCTGCTCTACACCGACAGCGTGGCGCCGCACCTGGTCCCCACCTTTCGCCTGATCCTGTTCTGCCTGGCTACGCCGGCGCTTGCGGTCCTGCTCCCCCCGTTCCTGGCGGGCGCCCAGCGGGAACTTGCCAGCCACAGGATGAGCCTCGATGCCCTCATCGCCCTCGGCTCCTTGAGCGCCTACGGCGTGAGCGCCTTCACTACCCTTAAGGGTTCCGGAGAGGTGTACTTCGACACCGCCACCATGCTCCCGGTCCTGGTGACCGCGGGCAAGCTCCTGGAATCCACCGCCAAGGCCAAGGCCTCGGATCTGCTCACCGGCATGCTTTCCCTGCTTCCCACCAGCGCCCTGCGGGTCTCCTGCTCCTCGGTTTGCGAAGTCTCCATCGCAGAACTCCAGCCCGGGGACCTGATCCGGATCCGGCCGGGTGAGCGGGTCGCGGTCGATGGCAGGATCATGGAAGGGATGAGCACCCTCGAAGAGGCGGCCTTTACCGGAGAATTCCTGCCGCGGGTCTGCCGCCCCGGCGATTCGGTCATCGCCGGCACGGTGAACGGCATCGGAACGCTGCTGGTACAGGCGGAGCGGACCGGCGACGATCTCTTGCTGCGCGGCATCGTCTCCCTGATCCAGGAGGCCTGGTCACAGCCCAGCCGGGCACAACGGCTGGCCGAACGCAGCGCCGGCTGGTTCACCCCCGTCATCCTGGGTATCGCCTTCGCCACGTTTTTCGGATGGCATCTCGCCGGATACTCTTCCCGCGGCCTGCTGAGTGCCCTTTCGGTGCTGGTGGTCGCCTGCCCCTGCACCGTGGGGATCGCCACCCCGCTCGCCACCGCGCTTGCCATGGCCCGCGCCGCGCGAGCCGGCATCGTGGTGCGCGGCGGGGCGGTCCTCGAGCGGCTTGCCGCGGTGAACCTGTTTTTCTTCGACAAAACGGGGACGCTGACGACCGGCCAGCCGGTGCTGCGCGAGGTGCGGGTCCTTTCCGGAGAGGTTGACGAGGGGGAAATCCTGGCGAGGGTAGCGGGGTTGGAGACGGCAAGCGAACACCTATTGGCCCGGGCCCTGGTGCGGGAGGCGCGGGGGCGTCAGCTTCCCCCCGCTGTCGCAAGCTTCGTCGAGGTCGTGCCGGGCTGCGGCTTGAGCGGTCTCACCACCTATCAGCAGATCGTGAAGCAGGTCACCGTCGGGAGTCCCGGTTTTCTCGTTCCTGGTGCCGAAGTGGCCGGCGACGCTTCGCTCCCCGACGCGGCCAGCGTCGTCGACGTTGCTTTCGATGCGCTTCTCGTGGCACGCCTGGTTTTGCAGGATGCCCTGCGACCCGAGGCGGTCGCCTGCCTGGCCGGCCTGCAAACCCTCGGCATCCCCGTCGCGCTCCTTTCCGGGGACCGGGCCCCCGCTGCCACGGCGGCAGCTGCCGAACTCGGGATTTCCCGCGTCGAGGCGCCCTGCACCCCGCATCAAAAGATCGCCGCGCTCGCTAAGGAAGCGGCTTCCGGGCGGGTAGTCGCCATGGTGGGTGACGGCATCAACGACGCACCTGCCTTGGCGGCCGCGGATGTCGGCATCGCCTTCGGCTCGGGGACCGATCTCGCCCGCCTGGCCGGGAAGGTTGTCATGCTCTCCGACCGCCTCGATCAGGTACCCTGGCTGGTTCACCTGAGCCGGGCCACCGGCCGCATCGTTCGGCAAAACCTTGGCTGGAGCTTCCTGTACAATACCCTGGCCGTCGCTGCCGCCGTCGCCGGTGCGCTGCACCCGCTGCTCGCCGCAGTCGCCATGGTGCTTTCCAGCCTCACCGTACTCGGCAACTCGCTGCGGATCAGCCGGTTTCCCGACCGGGTGGACCAGACCGCCACGGTGCAGCCCCAGCTGGTTTCCCCCGCACAACCCCTGGTATCCCCTGCTTCGTAGAGTTGACTCGTCTTCCGCAACGGTAGCATAATCAGTGGTCACTACTGTTGGGAGGAACGACGCGTGAGACCACTAGCTCTTGGATTTCTGATCCTTTTTATCTCGGGCTGCGCCGCCAAGGACTGGCGCACGGCGAGTCGGGAGCCCGCCGGTATCGCACCGGACCCCAAGGTAACCCGCGAGGCGGTGTTGCAGGTGTACGGCGCTCCCACCTGGGGCTGGCGCGGCTGGTTCGCCATCCATACCTGGGTGGCGGCCAAACATACCGGTGAATCAAACTATACGGTGTACGAGGTGATCGGCTGGAGGTTGTATAGCGGACTTTCGCTGGTGCGGATCGAGAAGGATGCCCCCGATCGCTACTGGTTTGGCGAGAAGCCGCGGCTTTTGGTCGAACACCGCGGCGCAGATGTGGATGACATGATTGATGCGGTCGACAAGGCCGCCCGCTCCTACCCCTGGCCCGAAACCTACAAGGCCTTCCCAGGCCCCAACAGCAATACCTTTACCGCCTGCATCGCCAGGCAGGTACCGCAGCTTAAGCTTTCCCTCCCCTTCTCGGCCATAGGCAGCGGTTATCGCCCTTAGCAGAGAGCCGGTGAGGCAGATACCGCTTACCGGCCCGAGGTGGTTTTGTTCAACCCTTTGATGAGCAGCTGCCTTTCGCTCTCGGTCAGCCGCGCAGTCGGGTGTATCATGCGGTAAGGGAGCGGCGGCATCTCCCCGCCGGTGATCTCCCCACGGATCTTGTCGGCACGCTCAGCCTCGCGCGCCCCGTTTCGCCAATCCGAGAAGTTCAACTCATCGCGCCCCCGATCGACATCCCACTGGATCAACCAGGATATCGGTGCGAACATCGAGTAGCGCGGGCGCACCGTCTCGTGGCTATGACAATCGAAGCAGGCCCGCTTGGCAAGTGCCCGCGTCTCCGCGCTGTCCCAGATCGGCTCGTTGATCACCGGCGGATTTACCAGATTCTTGCCGTAGGGGACCATCTGGATCAGGAAAAGGAGCGCGATAGCTGGCAGTACCAGCACCAAGACGTTGTTGGCCGTTTTCGACATCCCTACCACCTCCCTGGTAACCACGAAGATTAGTGAGTCAAGCTACATTACTTCATTAGAATTAAATCCAAGCTAATATACACTCAATTGCTGCGATGTCAAAGAAGGGTGTGCGATTGTGGCAAGTAACCTTCCCTCCAATCAATACCCGTAAGAGGCAACGAAAAAGGCCCCGATGATCCGGGGCCCGTACTGTTGGGTAGGGTTGTACCAAGTGGGCGCCAGCGGCACTATCCCGTGTTGTCGATGACCCCCTTGTTGATATCGCCGATCTTGCGAACCAGGCGGTACACGCCGCCACCCTCGGAGCCCCCATTCGAGGACTCCTTTGCGCAACTGGCTGGTTGGCCTCCCTTACATCCAGGCAACCGCCGCACCTTTTATGTTCTTCATCAGCCAGTCTGCGCCCTGTTTTTCGACAAATTCGTACTTTTCGCCCCCGACGGCACCCATGTATTCCGCGCAAGGAGGACAGACGCCGAAGGTCGCCCCCTTCTCCTTGAGTTTCTTCAGCAATTCCTCGGCATTGCCGAACTTTTTGAAGATCGGCGACTCGATGCGGGCAGCCTTGGTCTTGTTGGCCAGATCGGCGCCGTCCAGGGTCATCCAGACATGTACGGAGCCAAAGCCCTTTTCCAGGGCGGTCAAGGCGCAGAGCAGGCCCAGGATGGCCCGGTTGGGATCGCTGCCGCCGTGGGTGATGGCGACGACATAGCGGTCGGCCTTCTCATCCGCTGCAAATGCCTGCCCTCCCGCCATGGAAACCATCCCCGCGGCTCCAAGCCCCAGTCCGATCCCCTTCAAGAACTCTTGCCGACTCATCCCCTTGTCGTTACCGATCGCGTCATCCATGTGTCCCCTCCTGAAAAAAGGAATAGTAAAGAATGGAAAAGGTACCTTATGACCTTGGGAAAAACAAATTTAAAAGATTGATATAAAGGGTCACACGTATCGGTGTTGCCGATATTCTAGTTCGTAGTGATGCGGAGCTTACCGTCCGCAGGCTCTTCCTTATGAAAAGAACGGACCGTCGCCCGGGCCCAGGTGGAGAATATCGTACACGCCGCACACGGAGCGGCAGCTACCTATAACGCACTCTAATTACCTGATCATCCGTAGCGAGGGACACTCTATCGAAACCACTTAGTCATCTTCGCCAGGCGTTCACTGTAAACTTTACCGACACCGGAGAACGTTACTGTAAAAGATGCCGACACTTTGAGATGGACGGCAATCCGGGTCGCGTATTTCTAAGAAATGAACCGACCCAAACTCCCGTCTCTGCTTGGCCCCAGTCTCAGTTAACTACCTGAATGTATGAGAAGAGGATACGGTAAGGGATTTAGTAGTTTCGCAGTGTACCCTGTTGGCTTTCTTCTTGCTCCTTAAGAATGACACATGGTGTCACAATACGCCGGCACACTAGAATCGAGGTTACAAATGAAAGGTCTACTTAAGAAAACTGCTCTGGCTACCGTATTGGCCTGCTCATTGGGAGCGGTGGAAGCATACGCCGTCCCGGGTCTCGGGGTAGGAACGGATGCGGGTTACGTTAACGCAAAAGACGCCTATCAGACCTACTGGGGACCTTCCTACTCCAGCAGTACAGTAAAGGACGGCTTCATCATCGGGGCGAGCGGCTCGCAATTGCATGTCTGGAGCCAGTATGCCAACGCCGACATCTACGTCCTTACCACAGCGGACGTTAAGGCGGGGAACAACATCACCTTCAACGGCTCCATCTTCGAGTATGCCGACACCGGCACCTTTGCCTCGTACTCCCCCACACCGTATTACGGTCTCGATCTTGGCAAGGTGGGAGCAGGCTGGTCAGCCCTTACCGCGCCTCCTTTTAACCCGGGAGGCTTCTACTCAATGGACGTTACCGTGAACTACACCGGTGACATCGGCGACAACCAGTGGATTTTCGCCGCAGCCGACAACAATGGCGTCGCGGGTCTGCAGGCGAAGGGCGGGTCCTTCTATACTGACGACAACGGCCTTGAGGGAATTCAGGAGCAAGACACCACCATCTGGATGGATACCAACAGCATCGCGGGTATCCAGAAAAAGGACGGCAAAGTCAAGATCAACGGCAACTGGGTCACCTATCTTGCCGACACCAAGACCATCTACGACGCCGATACCTTTACCCAGTACCAGGGCGACCCGTTCTCTCCGAAAACCACTGCCGCCAATGGTTTTACCCCGGTTCCCGAGCCGGGCACCCTGCTCCTGCTCGGCGGCGGCTTTGCCGGGCTGGCAGTCCTCTCCAAACGGCGTAAAAACCGGTAACGGGTCACCACGCCCAGCGGGCACAGGGCAAACAGGATAATCGAAAAGCGGCGGTGCTTGCACCCGCCGCTTTTTATTTTGGGGCTCTCTGATGGCGCCCAGGGTTTCGATCGCAGCGGCAGAAAGGCCCTGCAGGCACCGGATCGACCTACCGTGCCTAGGTTCAGCTCGGGTAATAAAAAAAGGACCTACGAAATGATCGTAGGTCCTTTTTTCTGATGGCGCGCCCGGAGCGATTCGAACGCCCGGCCCCAAGATTCGTAGTTTCAAGTCCTTTACCCCACCCCTCCCAATTATCCCCTATGGTACCTTATTTCACTACATTTTTAGGCCTATGAAACCACTCCAGCTCTTTACTTGTTTTTTGATATGTGTTACCCATATGTTACCCATACGCCTCACGACGGAGAGCACATGAGCAAGATCAAGCTTACTAAGTCCGCAGTAGACAAACTCACTCCACCTATTTCAGGTCGTGCAGATTTTTTTGACTCCGAACTCAGTGGGTTTGGTTGCAGGGTCAGTCACTCCTCGAAAGTTTATTTCGTGATGAAGCGGGTCAGCGGGAAACTTTTGAGAGTGACTCTCGGCAAGCACGGGGTTCTGACGCCAGAACAGGCTCGCAAGCAAGCAATCGAAGCTTTGGCTAAGATGAACAACGGAATAGACATCGCCAAGGAGAAGGCAAAGGCAAGGGATCGCGGCATGCGAGTTATTGATGTGCTGGATAGCTACTTCATTGCCCGCACAAGTCTAAAGCCAAGCACGGTTGAAAATTACAAACGCCTGTTTCGCCTCTACCTCTCGGACTGGATGAAGACTCCTATCGCCGAAATTACAAAGGACATGGTGGCACGACGGCATCTAAAAATTGCGCAGGATTCTGGCGAAGCTGCTGCAAACAATACTATGCGAACCTTTCGCGCCATATACAACCATGCCAACGAGATCATGGATGATTCCCTACCGGTAAACCCAGTCAAGCGGCTTTCCAATACCCGACAGTGGTTTACGGTTAGCCGCCGCCAGACCCTCGTCGAGGAATCCGATCTCGCTGCATGGTATTATGCGGTAGGAACACTTGAGAATCTGACTATTCGTGACTATCTGCATCTTCTATTGTTTACTGGTGCCCGCAGAAGAGAGATCGCCTGCCTTCGCTGGGATGACGTTGACATGGAGAATCGTAAATTTGTTCTTCTGAGAACCAAAAACGGGAACCCTCTTTACCTTCCTATGAGCGACCATATTGCCGAAATCTTCCGAAAACGAGCTGAAGTTAGGGAGAATGATTTTGTTTTCCCTGGCACGGGAAAAACTGGCCATCTAATCGAACCAAGAAGGCAGATGTCCAAAGTGACCGAACTGACAGGCATCAAGTTCACGGTCCATGATATGCGCCGAACCTATGCAAGTGCTATTGATGGCATTGTTGGGTACTACGAGTTGAAACGCTTACTGAACCACTCCGTCAAATCCGATGATGTCACGGCAGGATATGTTATCAAACAGTTAGAAAAGCTGCGCCCCCTGATGCAGCGTGTGACCGATCATATAGTTGCTCTTTGTGAACCATCAACTGCGGCCGTATAGTCCTAATTTTTACAAAATTGTCTGGCGCCTAAGCACGACTTCCGGAAATAACGTGTACAATGAAATTTTTAGCTGATATATTCTTGTTCATCCGAACACTGGCGGTTCGGTGGCAGTTAACCCTCTGAAATACTACCATTTTCTACATAGAGCATCCCAATGACAACACTCCACAGCATTCATATTCAAGGATTCAAATCAATTCGTGACCAGCGCCTTGAATTTGGGCAGTTGAATGTTTTTATCGGTGGAAACGGAGCTGGGAAATCAAACCTGATTAGCGTATTTCAGTTTTTAAACCAATTGGTTCGCAAGAACTTACGCACCTATACTGGTACAGCTGGTGGCGCAAGCTCAATACTTCATTTTGGTAGAAAGACAACTGATGTACTTTCCTTAGAGATAGACTTTCGTAATGGCAAAGACGCCAATATCTATCAATTTGAACTTATACCTACCGATGAAGATAGGTTTATATTTAAGCGTGAAGAGACTTTATACTGGGATACTTCTAAGTACCTTCGTCCATATATTGACAACACTTGGGTTGGCCATGATGAAACTAAAATCGGTGACGCTAAAAGTTATGTTGTAAGATATGTCAGGGAGAGATTGGACAGTTACCGTATCTACCATTTCCACGATACAAGTCCTTCTGCAGGAGTAAAGCAAAACGGTGATGTTTCCGATAACCGCACATTAAAACCTAACGCTGAAAATTTAGCTGCTTTCCTTTTCAAACTTAAACAGCGCGAACCGGACTACTTTGAAAATATTGAAGATACCATCCGACAGGTTGCTCCTTTCTTTTCACGATTTCACCTTGTTCCCTCCGCCCTAAACGAAGAAAAGATACGGCTTGAATGGGAAGAAGTCGGCAGTGAAGCAGTTTTCGGCCCTGCCGCACTTTCCGATGGGACGTTGCGGTTTATGTGCTTAGCGACGCTGTTGCTTCAACCAACGTTGCCATCGTTGATTCTCATAGACGAACCTGAATTAGGGCTGCACCCTGCAGCAATTCAGATACTTTCCAGCCTACTACTCCACGCCTCTACGCGCACTCAACTTATTGTTGGTACCCAGTCAGTAACTCTCATAAACCAGTTGCAGCCTGAGGACGTTTGGATAGTTGATCGGGAAGATAACCAAAGTGTTTTCCGGCCCCTTAAATCCCAGAACATGTCGGCGTGGATTGAAGAATACAGCCTTGGCGAACTTTGGGAAAAGAACCTTCTGGGAGGTCGTCCCTAATGAAGAGGGTGCTGGTTCTTGTAGAGGGACAGACTGAGGAGAGATTTGTTAAAGACGTGCTGGGACCTTACTTTGCTTCAAAAAATCTATTTCTCTTTCCAACAGTGGCGAAGACGAAGCGAGTAAAATGTGGTGCTGATTTCAAGGGGGGAATCACGGGCTTTAGTAATGTCGCTAAAGACTTAAAGCAACTCATCAAAGATCAAAACGCTTTCGTTACCACTTTCATTGACTATTACGGCCTGCCTAGTGATTTCCCAGGGATGAATAGCCTGCCAAATGGCTCCCCTCTTATAAAGGTATGCCATGTCGAAACAGCACTCGCCCAGTTTATAAATTGTCCTCGTTTTAAACCATTTATTATGCTGCATGAATTTGAAGCCCTCCTATACACCAATCCCTCTGAATTGTGCAGAGCCTTGCATGCCGACCACAAGATTCTGGCAACGTTCATGGGTATTTGCAATGCCTATCAGAATCCGGAGGAGATCAATAACTCACCCTCAACAGCACCATCGAAACGCATTCTTAATCTGGTGCCCGGATATCAGAAAACCCTGCATGGCCCTACGATAACGAGAAGGATAGGCTTAGATACCCTGCGCCAAAATTGTCCTCATTTCGATGATTGGCTTGTCTGGCTAGAGAGCCTCTAAGACTAGTTGCATGTGCAGAAATACAAGAAGCCCGGCCTCTATGAGAGGCCGGGCTTCTTGTATAATTAAGCAAATTGCGAAGTACTGCACCTTTTTTGGCCGTCAATCCAGGCCAAGACATCTTCTATCCGATACCTTACGCTTTTGCCTATCTTGTGGTAGACCGGTCCGCCACCTCGTAGGCGGATTTGCTCCACCCACGACTCCGTCATACCCAACATTTCGGCAACATCCCGTTGCCTCATCATCCGAAACGGCACTACGCTGCCCACGGGTTCACGCCTCCCCGCCGCTCCAGCTTCCGCTTTCCGTTATCGTACATGAGAAGAATGACCCATGGTCCGCAGTTATCCACCAGCTCGGCAAACGTAGCCGCGTTTTGGAAAAACGACACAAGTCTACTCTCTTGCGAGACGCCTTCACGGCTGTCGGCCACCAGTTGCAACTTCTCAACGCTTGCAATGAACGATTTCCACCACCCGGAAACTGGCCACCTGGACCGGTTGCCATCTTTGCTCTTTTCGCGGAAGGACAGACGGCTATTCAGTATGCCACGGGCTACGGTGCCGATCTCCTTGGTCAGCACCAGCTTCATGGCGGCATTTGCTCTGCTGCCTTTCAGCTCCAGTTCGACCCGAACCCAGTGCTGATCGACCCTCTGCTCCAGAGCTTTGTCATAGATGCGGATGAAGACCTCACTCTTCCGTGAACCGAAGTACGCACCCCTGCCCGTCAGCATCCCTGTCGTTCTCTCCCGCTCATTGTATTCCCGGACCTTCTTGAAGTTCGCCGTCACCAACCCGCCAGTGATTGCTTCTCCGATGACCTCCATGTCGAGCAGCCCATGGAAGTCGTCTATTGCCAGATCGCACCGTGTGAAATGCCCGTCGATGGCGAAGACGTGTTCAACGATGTCACGGAGACACCGCTGGTACCTATGGCAAGCTGCGCCCTTCAGCGTAATGTTGTGCCCCATGCCGGAACTCCCACCATCTGTCAAAACGTCGATGTTGCCGTACTCGTACCGCTTCCGGTATCCGCTCCGTCCGGACGAAGCCTCGATAAACTTCGTAAACGGAATGCCGAAGAGGTGCTCGACCTCACACTCCAGATACGCATCGTCTGGTAGTGTGAACGACATGTAGTCGATGTGTCCTGTAGTGCTGACCCCCGTAATACCTCTACTCCTGTGCCGCATGTTCCTCCTTGGTTGTATGTGTCTTCATTCGATATTCGCCCCCCATGGCGTCGTTGGCATTTCTGCCAGGCTAAGGTTAGCTGCAGATACAAAAATACCCTGCTGGAATCCGGATTCTACAGAACGGTCAGGCAAGGCATTGTTGTTGCGATAAAGTTGAGATCATGACGCTTACACCATGCGGATCCCTCCTCGGGGTAGATTTGTAGAGTGAAGAGGACGCAAAAAAGGCCCTGGTTGCCACCACGGCCTCGTTGCGACTCTCAATTTGACTGGAATCATACTACGGAACTTTGATTTTGTCAAGAAAAAAATTCAGATTCGGCACGATTTATGCTAACTCGCCGACAATGCATAAAGCCGTGACATCCGACGCCTGCAGTCGGAGACATGGACCGGTTCTCTTGCAGCCCACGCTGCACTCAGCAGAGTCAGTCTCTTTTTGTCTTCCAAGTTCATTTGCTATTGGTATATAACTTTCGAAATGACCTGCGGGCGGGTGGGAATGGGGGTTACGGCGAAGGAGGCGAAGGTCCATTTCAGACCCCGCCCCCACCCGCTGAATACAACATGTGAAAACGCATTATCACTAGACGGAGGCATCCTTAACCCCTGTAGAAGCTACGGTAAAGTTACCCATATGTTACCCAGAAACAAATTAAGGGGTTACGTCAATGACGTAACCCCTTAATTTTTATGGCGCGCCCGGAGCGATTCGAACGCCCGGCCCCAAGATTCGTAGTCTTGTGCTCTATCCAGCTGAGCTACGGGCGCAAACTTTGTACTGCGTGAAACCTCGAAGGTGACCTCTTAAGGCTTCCCTCGTTTTTGATGGCGCGCTCGGAGAGATTCGAACTCCCGACCTACGGATTCGTAGTCCGTTGCTCTATCCAGCTGAGCTACGAGCGCAAGCTGTATCATTTTGCCGGTTCGTAATCGACCAGCGTGAAACCAAACTGCGGGTGCTGAAAGGCGTGGGTCGTCGGGTACAGCGTGAACAGCCACCCTTTGAAGATTTCCTTCTTCCCCTCGCTAATCACCAGCTGGGCAGCCGGATTTTTCAGCTCGTTGGAAATAGAGGTGAGCGTGGTGCCTTCCATTACGAAGTTGGGGAGGAAGTTGACCACGGTAAGGGTGATGTCCGAATCGGGCAGCTTGAAATCCTTGCCCAGCTCCAGTTCGTACACCTTCTGCCGGTTGGCGTTCTTGTCGGCGACCGCTATCTTGACCGCCTTCCACTTCCCCTTCACGCTGTCCGGTACGACCACCGAGGAGGCACGTGCCGGCTGTTGCTGCGTTGTTACCTTTGACGACGTCTTTTCTTTTTCGTTACACCCTGCGATAGCAACCGTAGCGACCAAAGATAAAACCAGCAGTTTCATCAATCGCGTCAAAAAGACCTCCACAGCTGCCCTGCCCTTGCACCGATGGTTCCTGGTGCAAAAAGTGGCGGAGAGTGAGGGATTCGAACCCTCGATACCGGTTTTAGCCAGTATACTCGCTTAGCAGGCGAGCGCCTTCGACCTACTCGGCCAACTCTCCGTTTTCCCTACCGTACTGCGGTACTGCGTGCTGCAAAACGTTCTAAATGGCGGAGGAAGTAGGATTCGAACCCACGGAACTTTCGTTCAACGGTTTTCAAGACCGCCGCCTTCAACCACTCGGCCATTCCTCCAATCGTCAGCTGATCCTCTCGAGCCCACCCATATACGGTCTGAGCGCCTCGGGAATGAGCACCGAACCATCGGCTTGCTGGTAGTTCTCCAGCACCGCCACCACGGTTCTCCCGACTGCGAGACCTGAGCCGTTCAGCGTGTGCACAAATTCCGGCTTTGCCTTTTCTTCCTGCCTGAAGCGGATTCCCGCTCTACGGGCCTGGAAGTCTTCAAAGTTGCTGCACGAGGAGATCTCGCGATAGCAGTGCTGCCCCGGCAACCAGACCTCGATATCGAAGGTTTTGGCGGCCGAAAAGCCGATGTCGCCGGTGCAAAGCTCAACCACTCGATAGGGGATTTTGAGCCGGCGCAGCACCTCCTCGGCGTTGCCGAGCAGCTGCTGGAGCTGGTTGTAGGAGTCCGCAGGGTGTGCGAACTTGACCAACTCGACCTTGTTGAACTGGTGCTGCCTGATAAGGCCGCGGGTATCCTTGCCGTAGGAACCGGCTTCCTTGCGGAAGCAGGGGGTGTAGGCACAGTAGTTGATCGGCAGGTCCGATCCCTTCAGTATCTCACCACGGTGGATGTTGGTAACCGGTACTTCAGCCGTAGGGATGAGAAAAAAATCGACCCCCTCCATGTGGAAGAGATCTTCCTCGAACTTCGGCAACTGACCGGTCCCGGTCATGCTTTCCCTGTTTACCATAAAGGGAGGAAGCATTTCAATATAATTGTGCTCGTCGGTGTGCAGGTCGAGCATGAAGTTAATGAGGGCCCGCTCCAGCTTTGCGCCGGCACCACGGTACAGGGTAAAACGCGCTCCGGTGATCTTCGCGCCGCGCTCGAAATCGAGGATATTCAGGCTCTCGCCGATCTCCCAGTGCGGTTTGGCCTCGAAGCCAAGCGCTGCCGGCTCGCCCCAGGTGCGCACCACGACGTTGTCTGCTTCCGACTTACCGACCGGTGTGGTCTCGTTCGGGATGTTGGGGACGGTCAGGAGGAAGGTCTGCAGCTCCTCTTCCACCACCTTGAGCGACTCGTCGATCCCCTTGATCTTCTGGGAGACCTCGCGCATCTCGGCCATGCGCTCCTGGCCCTGGCTTTTGTCTTTGAGACGACCGATTTCCTCAGTCACCTTGTTGCGCAGTGCTTTGAGGGTCTCGCTCTGCAGCAAGAGCTCGCGTCGCCGCCCGTCCAATTCCTTGAACAGGGCAATGTCGACCCCTTCGCCCCTGGTTTTCAGCCGCGCTTCTACACTCTCCAGATTTTCCCGTAGGTATCTCGCGTCAAGCATGGGTAGCGCCTTTACATTCGATTTACCAAAGTTAAACTTTCTAGCATTCCCTTGTTCGTTAGTCAATCCTTTTTCTGAGGCAAGTTGCTGCGTCAGCCCAAAATCTCAGCCAGTGGGGTACTTGCGCATGCCCAGACTCTTCATTGCCATCGACATTCCGCACGCTATCAAGGAGGACCTCAGCCAGTTGACGGGGGAAGTTCCCGGCGCGCGCTGGGTTCCGCCGGATCAGAACCATCTCACCCTGCGCTTTATCGGCGACGTCGATCCACCGGTATCCGCCGCGCTGAAGAAGGTGCTCGCCAGCCTTAGCTTCCTACCTTTTCCGCTGGAACTGCGCGGCGTCGGGCACTTTCCGCCCGGTCGGCGCCCACCCCGGGTACTCTGGGTCGGCATCGTCGAGACCCCGCAGCTGTTCCAGTTGCAACTAAACGTCGAGCTGGCAGTACAGGAGGCCGGAATACCCCCCGAAGAGCGTCCCTTCTCAGCCCACCTAACCCTCGCCCGCCTCAAAGAGTCCCACGGCAGCGCCGTCTCGCGCTTCGAGCAGCAGCACCGCGAACTCTCCTACCCGCCCTTCCAGGTGGCGCAGGTCATCCTCTTTTCCAGCGTCCTGACACCACAGGGGGCCATTCATCGCAAGGAACTTGTCGTTCCCGCAGCAGCTCCCTGATCTTCTCCCGGTTGTGCCAGGACCTTCGCGTTGGAAAGAGCCGCGGAGGAAACCGCCAGCTCGAGGTGGGGCCTTCAGCTGTGAGAGTGCTTCGGCGGGGCCGGACTCCCCGCCTCGGCGACAGCTTTACTGCTAGAAGAGTTTGAGGACCGACTGTGCCGCCTGGGCCGACATCGAGAGCGAGGTGGTACCCAGCTGCTGACGGGTCTGCAGCATCAGCATGTTGGCACCTTCCTGGTTCATGTCCGCCAGCGTCAGGTTGTCCGCAGCGGTCTGCAGGGTGTTGATCATGTTGTCGGTGAAGCCCTGGCGGGTGGTGATGATGTTCAGGTTGGCAGCCAGGGTCTGGCTGTTGGTTCTCAGCGCGGTGATCGCCGAGTCCATCTTCGCGGCGTCGGTCGTGATGGACGAGGTCGCCTGCCAGTTACCGCTCGCGGAGGTGAGGCTCAGGCCCGAGGAGTTGCCCAGGAAGCCGATGACGTTCAGCGAGGACGAGGCGTTCTCGTTGAAGTTCACCGTCAGGGTGTTGCTGGAACTCAAGAGATTCAACCCCTTGTAGCTGGCGTCGGAAGACATCTGGTCGATCTGGGTGCGGATGGTGTCGTACTGGGCGGCGAGTTTCGACTGGACGTTGGTGTCCGAGGTCGACAGCGCGGACTGCGCGACACCTTTGGCAGCCTGGATCAGACCGGTGATGGCGGTAATGCCCGCGTTGGTCGCCGAGACGGTTTGCACGGCCTCGGACATGCCGTCCTTGCGGCTGGCGAAATCCGTGGCGCGTTGCGTCGCGGCCTGCGAGGCAAAATAGTTGGTCGGGTTATCCAGGGCACTGTTCACCTGCTTCCCCGAGGAGAGCCTCTGCTGGGTCCTGTTCAGCAGGCTCGTGGTGTTCTGCAGGCTGAGGAGGTTGGTCCTCATCCCCGCGGTCAATGAAATATCACTGGTTCCCATACTGATCTCCTGTTCTAAGAAGGTTCGGCATTCTTGCCGGTCGGTTTGGCGGCCGGAGGGGATTTCGCACACCACATGCCGACGAATCGGGACGCGGAGGAGCCAACTGGGGTAAAGAGCGGTTTTTTTCTGCAGGAAAGAGGATTGGGGGGTGAGGTCCGGGAGTTCCCGGCGGCATGGCAAGGGACGTGGGTATGGCAGTAAGAGTACGTGAGGTCAATGACTTGCGCTGCAGATCCCGCTTCGTGGCGGATCAGAGGCACGGCGGATAGCGACGGGTTACCGGCCCGTCTCAGTTGGACAATTATAATGTCGGTTCCGGGGAAAAGGAGGACTGCGCCGTGGGAGGAAAGGCTCTCTGGGCCGGTTGTTCGCGGACGCGAGGAGGCCCGACGTCAGAGTTTTGACGTGAGTGCAGCTCCAGGAGTCAAAACGCCGCAGCCCGGGTTACTCACCCCTCCTGCGGCGCCAGAGCTCTGGGGCGCCGGGAATCAGGACCAGCCGTTGGACCCGAGGTGCAGCTTGCCGGCCACATCGGCAAAGCCGTTGCCGAGCACCAGACGCAACAGGCAGGAAACCGCCACGGCTCCCGCAAAAACGACGGCGAGCACCACCAGTAACGATAGACCACGGAAGGTTTTCCATACCACGCTGATAGCTTTCATAATGCCCGCCCTTTCTGCCCTCTCGGCTGTTCTGGACCGATCCGAACCTCGCTGTACCCCGCCCTGCTACGGTACCAGTCCTATCGGCAGTCGGCGGCGATTCTGAAGTGATTTTCTCGACCGATTGTGCAGGTGCCAGCCGCGCCGCGCAACAAAAAAGCCCGCGCATCCGGGTGGATGGCGGGCTTTTCGCCTGATGTTCTGTGCGGTTACCTCGGTGGAGGCCGAAGACTCACTCCACTACCTGCTGCTTCTGGAGCCGCTTGTAATAGAAGTTCTGGCCGTAGAGCACCGCGATCGGGTTGTGGCCGGTTACCCGGTCCTTGACCACCAGCGTGGTTACCGGTGCCTTGGAGTGCTTGTTGAACAGCATGTCGTGCCCGACGCACAGCCCGAGGATCACGTTCATGTCGGTCCCAAGCGAGTTGCAGATCTCCGCCTGGGCGATCGGGTTGCAGGCCGGTTCGAAGGTCCCCGGACGTACCTTGTCCTCTTCCTTGAGCCCGAGCTCCAGCTTGTCGATACTCCCCGCCTTGCAGCAGACGCTCAAGGGGGTGAACCCCTGCGCCCGCAGGATGGCACTCAGCCGCTCGCACTCGTCCAGAAGCCCGATGCAGGTCGCGATGCCGATCTTTTGGTACCCCATGAGCTTCGCGAAGGCGATGGTGTCTTCCACCCGGGTCCAGCGCGCGTTCACCGCGTCGCTTCCCGGCATGCGCTGGTAGCAGAGCCCTTCCACGCGGGCAGCCACGAAGGCGATGCGGGCGTCCTCCCCCTCTCCCTTCATGAGCGCCATCGCCTCATCGACCGTGGCTGCGTGGCTCGTGCTCGGACAGTTGCCGGGCTTGGGGGGCGCCTGTGCGGGATCGCCGCTCCAGCAGTTGGTGGTGCCGCTTTTCTGGATCACGGCACTGCAGCGCGAACAGGAAACTTCGGGGTTCTCCTCTCCCATGAGACCTCCTTGGTCAGCCCTTTTCTTCCGGCACCTCTTGCGCGAGCACGAAGGGCGAGACGATCAGGCAGTTAAAGATTTTCATCGCTTGGGCATCCCAGCTCTTCATCTGCTCGGCACTCGGTTTCCCCACCAGGCCGGTGGCGATCCAGCGCTCGAGAAGCTTCACGTCGTCGCCCGCGACCGCGACAGCCACTTCGGCGAGATCCAGCATGCGATCCACCAGGATCACCCCGCCGCGCTCCAGGTGCGCGCGCAGGCTGAACCAGTCGGTGACATCGATCTTGGCGGCCAGTTCCTGCCGCGACGTTGGGTGTTCGCTCACTCCATCCTCCCTGCGTTCATGCTATTCAAAGGTTTTGCGAAACTCGGTGAGCAACTGGCGCAGCTCCTCGACCTCCTGGCGCAGTGTGGCCACCTCTTCCTCGAGTTTCTCCAGCTGTCCTGCGTCGGCGCTCTTGCCGCGCGCACCCGCCTCGGCGGCAGCCTCGAGGGCAGCCAGGTCCGGCTCGCCGGCGAAAAGCTGGCAGAAGCGGGACTCCTTGCGACCGGGCTGGCGCGGCAACCTTGTCACGAAGGCGGGGGTCCGGTTCGTGAGCTCTTCCAGGGTCGCCTCCACCTCGGCCAGGTCGGCAAAGGGGTGCATCCGCTCGCAACGGGTCCTCAGCTCCCCCACGGTCTGCGGCCCGCGCACCAAGAGCTCGCAGATGATGGCGAGCTCGGCGGGGGACAGGCGGAACTTCTCCACCAGGGCGTGTCGATATTTCGACACCCGGCCGCCGGCCCCGGAGAGGAGCGCGTACTGCTTGAACCGGAGCGCATCGAGGGCCTGAACCACCTCGGCTTCGGACAAACCGGTCACCGGGTCGCGGTTCGACTTCTGGTTGCAGGCATTGACCAGCGCGTTGAGCGAGAGTGGATAGTACTCCGGGGTGGTGAGCTCTTTCTCGATGAGCGAACCGAGCACCCGGACCTCCGTGGGGTTGAGAACGACGTCCATGAAGCCCCTCCGTTGACATTAATTTGGATTCGACCCTGGCCCCGCACTAACCGGCCTTGAACGGTCTCCCCCACCGACCTCTTCTCCCTCAGATCAGCCCCATCCGCACCCCGAGTCCCAGGAAAATGGACCCGGCGACCCGGTTCACCCGGCGTCCGGAGTTCTCGTTCCTGGTGAAGTACCCGGAAAGCCGGGAGCTCCCCAGCACCAGGATCCCCTCCCAGACCAGCGAGAAGAGCACCAGGATCACCCCCAGGAGCAGGAAGGTAAGGAACTTGTTGGGTGCCTTGTGGTCGATGAACTGCGGCAGAAAGGCGAGAAAGAACAGTGCGACCTTCGGGTTCAGCAGGTCGACCAGGATCCCCTGGAAGAAGATCCGGCAACCGCTGGCTGGCGCCGCCGGCTCATTTTCGGTCGAAAGCGGGCCGCTTTTATCAAAGAAGGTCTTCACGCCCAGGTAGATGAGGTAGCCGGCACCGGCGTACTTCACGGCGCTGAAGGCGTGAGCCGAGGCGGAAAGGACGGCGGAGAGCCCCAGCGCCGCCGCGAAGGTGTGCACCAGCGCGCCGGTGCACAGTCCCCAGGAGGAGAGCAGGCCGGCACGGCGCCCCTGCGCGATGCTGCGGGTTACGAGATAGATGGTATCCGGCCCGGGCATGACGTTGAGCGCCACGCAGGAAACCAGAAACAGCGGGAGATTGACGATTCCTTCCATTAGAGTAGTTCCTTAAAAAAAGGCGCTCACGTGGTTGCGCCTGCTTGGCTAGAGCGTCTCGCGGGAGGCAAAAAAGCGCGGTCAGCTCATCGGTGCTTGTTCAGGGTACTTCTTGTTGCCGTTACCTTACTTCCTTCTGCTGTTGACCAGGTAGATGCCGCTTAACACCAGGAGGCCACCCACTGTCTGGGACCATCCCAGAGTCTCCCCCAGAATCGGGATAGAGAGGAGCGCCGTCACCACGGCCTGGCCCAGCAGCGAGACCGAGACCGCCGAGGCCTTCAGGTGCCCGAGCGCGTAGTTGATGGCAAGCCAGCCGACCAGGTGCGAGAGAAGCGCAAGGCCGGTGAGGGCCCACCAGGTCCTGGCGCTGAAGCCGGTAAGCGGCAGGCCGAGGCCGAGGTTCACCACCCACAGCAGTGCCGCACCGGCAACTACCGACACGGTCATGAAGGTGAGGGTATCGTTGGCCACGCGCGCCTTCTGCGTGGTCAGCAGGTAGGCCGCGTAGAACATGCTGGCGCCGATGCTCAGGAGGTCGCCCTGGTTGAACTGCAGCTGCCGGATTCCCGCGGCGCCGACGATGAGGGTCATGCCGGCAAGCGAGAGGGCGAGGCCGAGCCAGAAGCGCGGTGCCAGGCGCTCGCGGAAGAAGAACAGCGCGCCGAGGCCAACCCAGATCGGCGCGTTGTTGGCCAACAGCGTCGCGGTCGCCGCCGAGGTGAGCAGCAACCCCGAGTTCCAGAAGACCAGGTCCGCGGCGAAGAGCGCGCCGCCGGCTGACATGAGCCCCAGGTCCCGGCGCGCCGGCAGCGGCTTGCGGGCCACCACCCAGGCTACCAGGAGCGGAGGTGCTGCGAGCGCCAACCGGTAGAACGCGGAGACGGTGCCGGGAAGCGCGGCAATTTTTACGAACAACGCCGAACACCCTATGCAGAGGATGCCGCAGACCAGCGCGGCGTAGGCGAGGCGGGTCTGTTTCATATCGGATTCCGCCTTTCGTCGAGGCAACCCGATCAAGGTACCTGATTCGCTGCAGTCGATCAATGCAAAACCGGCTCGGGCGGCCCCACGGCGCAGCAGCATCGAGGCACAACCTCTTGCAATGGCTGGTGAAACCTCGCCCACACGCGCTAGCTTGGATCAGATCAGCGCCGCGCAGCGAACCGGTCGAAACCGGAGCGTCTTTTTATTGTATACCAACGTTATATTTGTTATGGTGACGCCGCCTGCAGTACGAGGCACACCACAACCACCCGGAGGGAGCTAGGATGGCGGACACCACAAGATACCAGAAGATCGCCAAAACCATCAAGATATTCGCCATGGCCCAGGGCGCCCTCATCCTCATGCTGGTCTACATGGCGGTGCAGTTCCAGGCCAAATTCCAGGCCCTCGGCATCCCGGGGAGGTTCATGAACGCGGTAGTAGCGAGCTTTGTGATCCAGATGGTGCTCTTCTACCCGATCTACCGCTTCGCGTCCAAGGAGGTCGAGCGCGACCTGGCCATGAGTACCAGCAACCTGAGCAGCGAGGAGCTCAAGGCCTATACCAAGAAGAAGCGGATGGGAGACATCGTGAAGGTCTCGGTCTTCTTCTTTTTCGGGATGTTCATCCTGCAGGCGCCCAGTATCCCGATCGTCCTGAGCGTCCTGTACTTCAGCTTCGTGCTCACCGTGCTGAGCTACCTGCAGTGCTACAACTTCGCGGCGAAGAAGCTGATGCGCCAGTAGCCGCCCGGGTGATGCACACCGGCGCCGCCCCCGTCAGAGGCGGGTAGCGCCGCGAAAACCCGGGAAGGCCTGCAGCTACCGGATCGAGGAACGGTCCCGGAGCTGGACGATGCGTTCTTCGGGGAGCCCCAGCCACTCCAGGAAGCTCTGGTGTCCGCTGGGGTTTTCGCGTTCAAAGAGCGAGTGCCAGTGTCCCTGGGCGTCGTCGTCGAGACCTACGGCACGAAACCTGGCCGTCCACTCATCCGCGCTGATCTTCTTTTCCATAACCGCCTCCTTGCTAACCGCATGACATTGTTTCACAACGGTGCGACAACTGTAAAGGACAAGCTGGTATGCTGGATTTCTCAGGCCAGGCGCATTCCGGGGCGTTTTGCGTCTGCCAAGGCTGTTTTTTGGCACTCAGCACGATTTTTCTGGACTAACCGGCTCGCTCGCACGTACATTCAGCGAAGAGAACCAAGATAACTACACCACTAAGAAGGACGAGACGACATGGCAACTGCAAAACAAGGCGACAAAGTACGCATCAACTACACCGGCACCCTCGAAGACGGGTCCGTATTCGACAGCACCCTGAAGGAAGAGGGCTGCTGCGAGGACGACGCCTGCGGCTGCCACGATGACGCCTGCGAAGACGACGGGTGCGGTTGCGAGACCGGCCCCATGGAGCTGACCATCGGCAACGAGGACTTCTTCCCCCAGGTCGAGGAAGCACTGGTCGGCATGGCTCCCGGCGAGAAGAAAACCGTGGTCATCCCTGCCGAAGACGCCTTCGGCGAGTACGACGAGGACGAGGTCTTCGCCATCAGCCGCGCCCAGCTCACCGGCGACATCGTTCCCGAAGTCGGCATGGAGCTGGAACTGACCGGTGATGACGACGAACCGGTCGAGGTCGTGGTTGTCGAAGTGACCGAAGAGACCATCACCGTGGACGCCAACCACCCGCTGGCCGGCGAAGACATCACCTACGAAATCGAACTGCTGGAAATCCTCTAGGCATCAGCCTATCAGCCACGCACGAAGCCGGGGAGGCGGCCGACGCCTCCCCGCACCTCAACGCCCCTTCAGCTTCGTCTTCTAAAGAACCATGACCAAACCAGTTACCGACAACGATCCCCGTACCGGGAGCACTGCGCCCGGCGGCCAACGACTCCCCTGGGCTCCCGGCGAGACCCCACTCATGCTGGCGCCGATGCAGGGGCTCACCAACCGCGCGCTGCGCTCGCTCTTCGTCTCCTGGGTGCGCCCCGACGTGGTCTGGACCGAGTTCATGAGGGTGAACCCGGTCTCCTCGAAAAAGCGCCTGATGCCCGGCGACCTGCGCGAGATCGCCCCCGCCGAGGGTGGCGTGCCGCTGGTGGTGCAGCTGATCGGGCACGGACGCGACGCGCTGGTCTCGGCGGCCCAGGTCGCCCAGGACGCCGGTGCGGTGCACCTGAACCTGAACATGGGGTGCCCCTACGGGCGCATGACCAGCGGGCTGACCGGCGGCGGGATGCTGAAGCGCCCCGAGCTTTTGGAGGAGATCCTCCCCGCCCTGCGCGAGACCATCGCCGGGACCTTTTCGGTGAAGCTGCGCGCCGGCTACGACGACCCGCGCCAGATCTTTTCCCTCTTGCCGCTTCTGGAGCGCTCCGGGGTCGACTTCCTGGTGCTGCACCCGCGCACCGTGCGCCAGGCCTACAACGGCTTTGCCGACCACGCAATCACCGCGGAAGTGGTCCGGCAGACCTGCCTCCCCGTGATCGCCAACGGCGACATCCGCCGCGCGCAGCAGGGACTGCGCATCCTGAAGGAGACCGGGGCCGCCGGGCTCATGCTGGGGCGCGGCGGCATCGGTGAGCCGATGCTCTTCGAGCGGCTGCGCGGCCGGGCGAGCGCGGAGCCGGATCTGGCCGAGCGCCGGACCATGCTGCGCCGCTACCTGGACGGCCTGTTGCCGCTCTACGGCAAGCTTTTCTGCGGCGACGCCCAGGTGCTCGCCAAGGTGAAAGGGGTGGTCTCCAACGTGGAGGACCCGGAACTCGACCAGGAGCTCAAACGCCTGAAGCGCGCCAAGACGCTCGGGGACTTCAAGTCCGTGCTCGGAGAGCTGTAAAGCCCCGAAAAGCGCCTCCCGTTACTAGTGTTCGTAGTAGTCCCTGGCGAAGAAGAAGAGCGCGAGCGCCACGGCCTGGGCGGCTACCGGGAACAGGAACGCCGCGTGGAAAGCCTGGGCCACGGCACCCGGGGTGTGCTTGCCGAAGCTGTTCAGGATCACCCCCATGACCTGCTGCGTCGAGGCCGCCCCCAGGAGCACAAAGAAGTTGAGCGAGGTGAGCGCGGTCCCCACCATGCGCACCGGGAACATGGAACGCACGATAGGGTAGATGGCGGTCCCGCTGGAGACGGCCAGCCCCAGCGCGAAGAAGAGGGCCGCCAAAAGGGGCGCCGGAAGGGTATCCGCCCACCCCTGGAAACCTGTCATCAGTACAAGGAGCAGCAGCTGGCCGCTCCACATGGTCCACTTGTGGGAATGCAGCAGCTTACGGGCGATGCTGTCGATCACCAGGCTGCCGCAGATGAACCCGAGCGAGGTGCACATCAGCATGCGGCCGGCCCCGTCCCGGCTCAGCTTGAGCACCTCCATCAGGTAGGGACCGCCCCAAAGCCCCTGCACGGCCAGATAGTTGCCGTACCAGGTGAAGGCCAGGGCGCCCAGATAGAGAAAGTCGCGGTTGCCGAAGCTCTGCTTCCAGGCCTCCAGCAGCCCCATGGGCTCGACGGTCTTCCCCTCCTCGTGGACCGGCTCGGGCGGCCGGTCGCGCACCATGAGAAAGACCAGCACCGTCAAGAGCCCCTGCAGCACCCCCACCGCTAAAAACGAGCTGCGCCACCCCACCAGAGAGACCGCGAAAGCCAGGGGCGCCGTTCCCCCCAGGTTGCCCAGGTTGCCGACCGCGATCATCAGTCCCGAAACCCGGCCGAACTCGCGCTTGGAAAACCAGTGGCTGAAGATGGTGAAGGTGGCCATGAGTACGCACGAGGTACCCAGCCCCAGGAGGATGCGGGCCAACATGGCCTCCCCCATGCTGCCAGCCTCGGCGAAGAGTATGCCGCCCAGGGCGGTAAGCACGCCGCAGCCACTGATCACCAGCCTCCCGCCCAGGCGGTCGATCATCGGCCCCAGGGGGAGCTGCGCGGCGGCGTAGACGTAGAAGAGGATGCTGGAGAGCGAGCCGAGCTGGGCCGGGGAGAGGTTCAGCTCGCGCGCGACGTCACGGGCGACGACGGCCAGCGAGACCCGGTAGAAATAGACGAGGATGTAGATCAGTGCCAGGACGGCGAAGATGGTCCAGCGCTGGCGGCGCGTCCGGCTATCGAGCATGGGAACCTCCGCGGGCACTCTAGCACAGGGCCGTATACGCGGTAAAGATTCTCTTTTCAACAATTTAACCCTTGTACAACCTCCGGATTGGAGTTAATCTCCGATCCCGCCTGTCGAGAGACGGGATGTTACGCTACCTCTGCCGTGAAGGAGATGCACACATGTTCGTAGACAACGATGTAAAGCTCGGTTTCTCCGACGTTTTGATCCGCCCCAAGCGTTCCAACCTGAAGAGCCGCTCCCAGGTCGACCTGATGCGCACCTTCAAGTTCCTGCACAGTAAGCACGAATGGACCGGCGTACCGGTCATCTCCGCCAACATGGACACCACCGGCACCTTCGAGATTGCCGCCGTGCTGGCCCAGCACGCCATGCTGACCGCGGTGCACAAGCACTACACCCCGGCGCAGTGGACCGAGTTCCTGGAAGGGAGGGACGAGGTCATTTACTCGCACATCATGGTGAGCACCGGCTCCTCCGAAGCCGACTTCGACAAGCTCACCACCATCATGAAAAGCCACCCCAAGCTTAAGTTCATCTGCATCGACGTGGCAAACGGCTATGCCGAGAGCTTCGTCGAGTTCGTGCGCAGGGTGCGCGACAGCTTCGAGGACAAGACCATCATCGCGGGGAACGTGGTTACCGGCGAGATGGTCGAGGAGTTGCTGCTCTCCGGCGCCGACGCGGTTAAGGTCGGTATCGGCCCGGGTTCGGTCTGCACCACCCGCGTCAAGGCAGGGGTCGGCTACCCGCAGCTTTCCGCCGTCATCGAGTGCGCCGACGCGGCCCACGGCCTGGGCGGACGCATCATCTCGGACGGGGGCTGCACCTGCGCCGGTGACGTGGCGAAGGCCTTCGGCGGCGGCGCCGACTTCGTCATGCTGGGGGGGATGCTCGCCGGCCACGACGAGAGCGGCGGGCAGATCGTGGAGCGTAACGGCCAGCAGTTCAAGCTCTTCTACGGGATGAGCTCGACCACCGCCATGGACAAGCACGCCGGCGGCGTCGCCTCCTACCGTGCCTCGGAGGGGAAGACCGTCGAGGTACCCTACCGCGGACCGATCGAGGACACCGTGCGCGACATCCTGGGCGGCGTCCGCTCGGCCTGCACCTACGTGGGGGCGGCATCGCTCAAGGAGCTCACCAAGCGCACCACCTTCATCCGGGTGCAGGAGCAGGAAAACCGCGTCTTCGGGTAACTCCGGCCCCAGCGCGGGCGGACAGCCCCAGACGCAGACGAGCCCGGTGGATCTCTCCACCGGGCTCGTTTTTTGTCCGGCTTTTATATTTTGTAGCGCGATGGTCAGCGCTTGTACTCGGGGTTCTCCAGGTACCAGCGGTAGGTGGCCGCGATACCGTCTTCGAGGCTCATCGTGTGCCGCCAGCCCAGGGTGTGGGCGCGACTTACGTCCTCGAGCTTGCGCGGCGTGCCGTCCGGCTTGCTGGCGTCGAACTCCAACCTCCCCTGATACCCCACCACCCGGGCCACGGTCTCGGCCAACTCGCGGATGGTGACGTCTTCCCCGGTCCCCAGGTTCACGAAGCAGGGCTTGGGGTAGCTCAAGAGTTCCGGCGCGATCTGCTCGTCGGAGAGTTCCATGAGGTGCAGGCAGCCGCGCGCCATGTCCTCGACGTAGAGGAGTTCGCGGCGCGGGGTGCCGCTCCCCCAGACCACCACCTCGGGGGCCGCGGCGAGCTTCGCCTCGTGGAAGCGGCGGATCAGGGCCGGCAGTACGTGGCTGTTCTCCGGGTGGAAGTTGTCGCCCGGGCCGTAGAGGTTGGTCGGCATCACGGCGATGAACTTGGTGCCGTACTGGCGGTTATAGGACTCGCACATCTTGATACCGGCGATCTTCGCCAGGGCGTAGGGCTCGTTGGTCGGCTCGAGAAGCCCGGTGAGCAGGTGCTCCTCCTTCATCGGCTGCGGGGCGAGTTTCGGGTAGATGCAGGAAGACCCCAGGAACAAAAGGCGCTTGGCCCCGTACTTCCAGGCGTTGTGCACCACGTTGTTCTGGATCGCCAGGTTGAGGTAGATGAACTCGGCGGGATACGTGTTGTTGGCGTGGATCCCGCCCACCTTGGCCGCGGCCAGGATCACGTACTCGGGGCGTTCCGCCGCGAAGAAATCGGTGACCGCCTGCTGGTTGGTAAGGTCCAGCTCGTCGATCTCCGGGGTGATCAGGTTGGTATAGCCGCTCTGGGTGAGGCAGCGCTTGAGCGCCGAGCCGACCAGGCCCTTGGATCCGGCCAGGAAGATCTTCGCGTTTTTTTCCATGTGTACTCTCCTATGGGTAACTCTCGATGGGATAGTGTCGTACGCCTACGTGCTGCCGAGAAACAGGCACAATGTTACCAACCCGCTCGCCATTGCGCAAACATTGCATAACCTTGACGCGCACCCGGTGCTCTCCGGCACTGCCAGGCTCAAGCGCGTCGAGTCCGGTACCGGCAACTGTCGGAATCCGACGTTCTGCGCGGCTACAGGTACTTCTCGCGCAGGGCGACCTTGTTGATCTTGCCGACCGAGGTCTTGTCGATCGCCTCCACCAGCTTCACCTTGGCGAGCACCACCTGCTTGCTGATGGTGCCGCGGTCCGCGGTCTCGCGGATGTAGTGGGAGATCTCCTTCTCGCTCGACTTGCCGGCGGCGGTCGGTTTCAGCACCACCAGGGCCAGCGGGCGCTCACCCCACTTCTCGTCGGGCTGGCCGATCACCGCCACCTCGGCAACCGACGGGTGGTGCGCGATCAGGTCCTCGAGCTCCAGCGACGAGACCCACTCGCCCGCCACCTTGATGACGTCCTTCGAGCGGTCCGTGATGCGCAGGTAGCCGCGCTCGTCGCGCACCGCCACGTCCCCGGTGTGCAGGTAGCCCCCTTCCCAGAGCCGCTCGGAAGTCTTGTGGTCCTTCAGGTACCCCTGGGTGAGCCAGGGAGCCCGGGCCACCACTTCGCCCGTGGTGACGCCGTCGCGCGGCACTTCCTTGAGATCGGCATCCACCACCCGCAGGTCGACGAGCGGGATGGCGAGGCCGGTCTTGCAGCGGATGGCGGCCTGCTCCTCGGGGGGGAGTTCCAGCATCTCCGGGGTGAGCTGCGAGAAGGTGAGGATCGGGCAGGTCTCGGACATGCCGTAACCGGTGAAGACGTCGATGCCGCGCTTCAGGGCATCCACGCAGAGGTTGCGCGACATGGCGGCGCCGCCGATGATCAGCTTCCACCCCTTGAGGTCGATGCGCTCGGCGTGCGGGTGCTTCAGCATCATGTGCAGGATGGTCGGTACGCAGTGCGAGAAGGTCACCCCCTCCTTCTCCTTGAGCTCCAGGAGGACCTCCGGGAGGTAGCGACCCGGGTAGACCTGCTTTACCCCCAGCATGGTGGCCACGTAGGGCATCCCCCAGGCGTGCACGTGGAACATTGGGGTGATCGGCATGTAGACGTCGTCGCGCCTGAAGCTGCCGTGGTCGGAGACCGTGCTCAGCATGGAGAGGACGCCGAAGGTGTGCAACACCAGCTGGCGGTGGCTGAAGTAGACCCCCTTGGGGAGACCGGTGGTGCCGGTGGTGTAGAAGGTGGTGGCGCGGATGTTCTCGTCGAAGTCGGCGAATTCGAACTCGGGGGCGGCCTTGGCGAGAAGTTCCTCGTACTCCCCGACGAACGGCACCATGCTGCTCTTGGCGCTGGCGTCCTCGTCGGAGATCAGGATGTAGGTGCGCACCGTGTCGATCCTGCCGCGGATCTGGTCCAGGATGGGGAGGAACTCGCTGTTCACCAGGAGCACGTCGTCCTCGGCGTGGTCGATGGTGTAGAGGATCTGCTCGGGGGAGAGGCGCACGTTGATGGTGTGCAGCACCGCGCCGATCATCGGCACCGCGAAGAAGAGTTCGAGGTAGCGGTGGCTGTCCCAGTCCATGACCGCCACGGTCTGCCCCGGTTTGACGCCCAGGTCGGTCAACAGGCGCGCCAGGCGCCGCACCCTTTCGCGCAGCTGGCGATAGCTGCCGCGGTACTGGTCGCGGTAGACGATCTCCTGGTCCGGGTTGTCCACCGCCGGGCAGAAGAGCAGGTTCTTGATCAACAGTTGGTAGTCGTACGCCGAGGGGGTACGCGGTATCAGCAGGTCACTCATCGTTGAGCCTCCAAGGTAGTGAATTCAATGGCAGGTGTTAGGCTTTCCGGTCTTCGATCCTCTGGCAGTCGTCCAGAAACTGCTGCAGGACCTCCTCTGGCACCCCGGCCAGAGCGGCGATGCGCGACAGGCGCGGGAAGGACCAGGAGCTCTTGGCCTCGGCCAAAACCTCGCCCGCCTGGTCGTAGATCGCCATGGTCACCTCGGCCGTCGGCGGCGTGTAGCTCGCCACCCTCCCCACCACCGTGAGTTCGGCAGCGGTGGGGACCGGCTTCAGGAAGCGGGTGGTCAATTCGCGGGTCACCCCGAGCTTGCCGTGGCGGGCAAAGAGGGCGTAGGCGGCGGTTTCGTCCATGAGCGTCGAGATGATCCCGCCGTGCACCATGCCGTCGAAACCGCAGTAGTGCGTGGAAATCGTGGTGGTGCAGGCCACGCCATCCTCGGTGTGGTGGAAGCGCAGCCCGAGTCCGTGCGGGTGCCCGGGCGAGCAGACAAAGCAGGAGCCGGGCCAGCGGCCCAGAACCGGCGGGAGGGTGGCAATAGCGTCCTTGGTGAGGGGAGCGTCGGGCACGTGGGTCTCCTTCTCCGGCGGGAGGCCGGGATGGGATCGAGCCGGGCGGGGCCGGCAGCGCCGGGCATTCTACGACAAGCTGGAGTGATTTGCTAGTGCGTCGTTACCAACGGTAAGGAAAGGGAGGGGGCTGCGGGATATCGTGGGCTACCAGATGAGGACCGCGATTGACTGGCAGACAAGTCACTGCCGCTCTTTCAGAGCCTCGGTCTGCCGCTGATACTGGTCGTAGGTCAAGCCGTTGACCCGCTCGAGGCAGCGCTGGCGCTCGTAGTCCTGCGTCAGGTGTTCGCACTGCAGACGCTGTTGCGACTTGAAACCTTCGTACCAGGCCTGCCGAGTGCAACCGGATGCGGCCAGTGCCAGTAGAGCCGTCAGCATCACTCGCTTCATAAGGTTTCCTCCTCACTAGAAATCCGGACGCGATCCTATCATTTTTTCTTGGAAACGTAACTGTAGTACTTGAGCTTGATGTTTTCCCACATGATGAGCCGCTCCCCGATCTTGGAGATCACCCGCACCTCGCCATCCTGCGAGATGGCGAAACCGATACTCCCCGGGTTTTCGAAGCAGTAGCGCATCATCGAGCGGTGGCGGGTGCCGAAGTGGTTGTAGCCCGCCGGGCGCAGCTTCGCCTCGCTCCCCAGCCGATCGCCGGCAATGAAAAGGTTCTCCGGCTCCGCCGAGGTGGTGATCTCGACACCGTAGCCGCGCACCGCGAGGTTCCTGTCCATGAGGACCAGCCCGTCCACCCGGGTCAAGAGGGCGATGAACCAGATGACGCCGTCGATCTCGTTCTTGCTGGACCTGAGCTCCTTTTCCAGGCGCCGGAGCCGGAGAAAGCGCGACGCGGGGATGTCGCTCGCCTTCGACTCGTCCTGCTCGAGCAGACTCAGCTCCATGCAGTCGAAGCGGCTTTTGAGGACCGCGTTGGTGGCCAGGGCGCCTTGCAGCCGCTCGTAGTCGATGCGGTACTTGACGTTCAGCCCCTGCCGTGCGAGTTCCGGGGTGATCAGGAGAGCGCCGCCGTGCTTCAGCTTCTGGACCCGCAGGAGGATCCGGCAGAGCACCGAGAGCCACTGCTGCACGTGGATCTCCTCGTTGTAGCAGCTGCAGGGGAGGTCCTCGGGGAGGTTATCGTGCAGGGAGTCGATGTGGTCCGCAATGCCCGGCGCCAATAAATCGCGGATCGGGCTTTCGCCGAAGACATCCAGGGAGTTGCGGATCAGCTCGTTCACCCTCAGTTCGGCGACCTTCTCGTAGCGCAAGTAAACCACGATGACGCCGATCCCCTCCACGCTCACCTGGAAGAGCCCCGGCCGCTCGGCCTCCACCTCGGCGCTGCGGTTCAGGAACTTGTGGAAGCGGTTTTGCTGGTCCACCAGCCCCCAGATGAAGAGCTTCCCCTCGGTGCCGGGCCAGACCACCAGCGAGGAGGTAGTGAGCCCGGAGGACTTGGCGATCTTCACCACGTTCAGGATGGAGAACTCGATCGGTTCGGCGAAGGGGATAAAGCTCCAGCGGTCCTTCACCGGGTTTTTGGGGGGCTTGGGATCCGGCTGGGCCGGGTCCAGGAAGACCAGGTGGAAGGTGACCGGTTCGGACTCCTCGGTTCTCAGGCTCGAGTAGTAGGTGGTCTCAAACAGGTCGACGATGATCCGCTCGTCGGGAAAGGCGACGTGCCGCTTCCTGAGCTCGGCACAGACCGATTCGGCGAGATTTCTGGGGGATTTGTTTTTGGAGGTCACGCGTTAACTCCCGGGGACGAAAGATATTAATCGGTGTTCGCCCTTCCGGGCTTGGCGCCGCTACGGGAACCTGATGCCTTCACCCAGGCAACACTGGGTGAATTCGGCTGGGAAGCGGAGTGGCCGGATTTCGATATTCAAATCGGAGCCGACACCCTGTTTGCCGACCTGCTGGAACAACGTGCCCAGACCGGCCGAGCGCTTCACCGTCTGGCGCATCCGAAACGGGCTCTCGCTTGCTGCGGTGAGCCGTGAACTCGGCATCACGATCCGTACCGCCAGCGCCTACGGCACCGGAGCACGCCCCATCCCCCGAACCGTCGAGTTGGCGTGTGTCGGCTGGGAGGAGGAGCAGCGGAAACTCAGCAGAACTCCCCACGTCCCAGGCTAGACGGACCGGCTGTTCAGCGCCGCCCGCATCCGCCTGAGCGCCTCGACCAGGAGCGAACGGGGACAGCCGAAGTTGAGCCTCAGGTAACCGGGGAGGCCGAAGTCTGCCCCGCAGGAAAGCCCAACCCCCGCCTCCTCGAAAAACCCCACCGGGTCGTCCATCCCCAGATGCCGCACATCGATCCAGGAGAGGTAGGTCGCCTCCACCTGTGCCACGGCAAGCCCCATGGCCTCCAGCTCCCGGGCCACCAGGTCGCGGTTGCCGCGCAGGTAGCGGACCAGCTCGCGCCGCCAGGGCTCGCCGTGCCGGTAAGAAGCCTCGGCGGCGGTGAAGCCCAACAGGTTCACGTGCGGCACCACGCGCCCCATCGCCTTTCTAAAAGCGCGGCGCAGCGAATCGTCGGAGATGACGGCGAAGGAGCACCCCAGCCCGGGGACGTTGAAGGTCTTGCTGGGCGCCAACAGCGTGATGGTGCGCCGGTCGATCTCAGGCGCGAGCGTCACAATGGGGAGGTGACGCAGCGACTCCTCCAGCACGAGCCCCGCGTGGATCTCGTCGCTGCAGATGACCAGATCGTGGTGCCCGGCAAACGCGGCGAGGCTCGCCAGCTCCTCGCGGCTCCAGAGCCGGCCGACCGGGTTGTGCGGGCTGCAGAGCAACATTAGCCTGGTGCGCGGGGTGAGCGCTGCCTCCAGGGCCTCCAGGTCGAGTACCCAGCGCCCGTCACGACAGGCCAGCGGCACCTTCACGGTCTGCCGGCCCGAGAGCGGCGGCGCCGAAAGAAACGGCGGATACACCGGGGTAAAGGTGATGACGTCGTCGCCGGGTTCGCCCACCGCGCGGCAGGCGACGTTGAGGCCGGTGACCAGACCGGGGAGCCAGGTGATCCACTCGCGCTTCACCTCCCAGCCGTACTCCTCCTTGAGCGAGGTGAGCACCGCCTCGTAGAGACTGTCCGGCGCGTGGGTGTAACCGAAGATGCCGTGGCTCACCCGCTCCTGCAGGGCCTCGATGACCGCCGGCGGAGAGCGGAAATCCATGTCCGCCACCCAGAGCGGGATGATGTCCTGCCCCCGGTACTTGTCCCACTTCTCGCAGGACGTGCCGCGCCGGTCGATGATCTCGTCGAAGTCGAAGGTTTCCTCCATTACTTGAGCTCCCATACGGTCAGTTCGGCCACGGTGTGCTGGAACTTGCGGCGCGTCTCGCGGATCACGAACGGCACGTCGCGCGGCTCGCCCAGCATGGAGAAGCGCGGCGCGAGCACCTCGGTCAAGCCTTCCAGGGTGTAGACCGGCTCGCCGGCGGCACGGTAGCCGCCCAGCCACTCCTCCTTCTTGGTGAAGCTCTCCAGCCAGGTGTAGGGGGAGACGATCACCAAGAGGGCACCCGGGTTCATCCGCTCGTGGATCATGGAGAGGAAGCGGCGCGGCGAGTAGAGCCGATCGATCAGGTTCGCGGCCAGCACCAGGTCGTAGCCGGTGAACTTGTCCGGCAGGTTGCAGGCGTCGGCCTGAAAGAACTGCACCTTCTCGCGCAGCTCCGCAAGCCCCAGGTCGGCAAGGGTGATCTCGTGGAAGGAGAGGATCTCCCCCTCCTCGGGGAGTGCGTAGCGCAGGTAGCCACCCTCCTGCATGCGGGCCGCCAGGTGGAAGAAGCGCGCCGAGAAGTCGAGCCCCGTCACCTTGTCGAAGCCGCGGGCCAATTCGAAGCTGCCGCGCCCCACGGCGCAGCCGATATCCAGCGCGTGGCCGCGCTGACGCCCCTGGGAGAGTTCCAGGCAGATCTTGGCGAGCGTTGCCGGGAAGTTGCGCACCCCGAAGTGCTCAGAGCCGTAATGGGCGTCGCAGTACTGAGCGGTGAGGGCATCGGTCTCGTAGGGGTCCTGCTGCACCTCGACCGTTGCCGTGCTCTCCACGTAGCGCAGGCCGGCGTGCTGGAAGAAGTGGCGCCTAAAGGCGTAGCGAGCCTCGCGGGTCGCCTCGTTACCGGTGGAAATCCAGGAGCCACCCTTGATGAGGTTGTGCCGGGTGTCGAAAGTCGGCGTCGAGAAATCGTCGTACCAGGGATGCACCTGAAAGCCGTGAAACGGGTAGATGGCGGTCTCGGTCCACTGCCAGACGTTGCCCAGCACGTCGTAGAAGTTCCCTACGGCGAAGCGGTCCACCGGACAGGAGGAGGACCAGTACTCGAGGTTGAGGTTGCCCGGCGCGCTATTCCAGGCCGGCGGGTCCGGGATGTGGGCCGCGTCGCGCAGCAGGTTCCACTCGTCCTCGGTGGGGAGCCGGATCGCCTTCCCGGTCTTGGCGGCCAGCCAGTTACAGAAGGCCTTGGCCTCCAGGTAGTTCACCTCGACCGGCCAGTTCCAGGGGAGATCGACCTCCTCGAGCATGGTGCGCAAGGCCCAGCCGTTCTCCCGGCGCCGCCAGAAAAGCGGAAATTCCGCCCCCTTGAAGGTGCGCCAGTTCCACCCCTCCTCGGTCCACCACTTCTCTTCGCGATAACCGCCATCCTCGACGAAGGCGAGGAATTCCCGGTTGGAGACCAGGTACTTGGAGGCGGCAAAGCCGGCGACCTCGGCTTCGTGGCTGCCGTACTCGTTGTCCCAGCCGTAGAGGGGGTGGCTGGCGTCCTTGCCCAGGACCACCTTGCCACCCGGCACGTAGACCAGCTCGTTTTGGGGCGGCTCGCCGGCGTCCTTGCAGATGGACCAGAGCTCCATGGGGCGCACCTGGTCCAGGGGCAACTGGCGTATCAGCACCGAGGAGGTCTCCAGGTGGATCCGTTCGTGCTCGATCCCCATCATGATCCCCCAGAAGGGGCTCTCCCAGGTAATGGGGAGGGTAAGCGGCAGGGTGCGGATCAGGCCGTCGACCATCTGGCGCACCTTGTCGCGGTACTCCTTCACCTGCTGACGGGTGGGCCAGTCGTAGTGGGTGGCGTCCAGGTCGTCCCAGGACATCTCGTCCACGCCGACCGCGAACATCGCCTCGAAGCGCGGGTTGATGCGCTCATGGATCACCTTGGCGATGATCAGCTTGTTGACGAAGAAGGTAGCGGTGTGGCCGAAGTAGAAGATGAGCGGATGGCGCAGCCGGTCGGCTCTGAGGTAGAAGGTGCTATCCTCCTTCAGGGTCTCATATAGCTTCTCGTCTATGTCGAAGGTGGCGTGGAAGTACTGGAGAATCTCCGCTCTTTTGTCTTCCGGATCGCCTTCGTTGAGTATGGTCGTATGGGTCTTGCGCAGGTCCATGAGCAAGTCTCCTTGACTAGTAGAGTAATGGTGCCGCAAGTTTAGCACATTTTGACAGTGTGGCTAATTTGAAACAGTAAAGGGCGGCCCGGGGGCCGCCCCTTGTATTTCGAAGGTTTCAGGTCGAGTGCGGGACCCGGATCACCTCATGTCCTTTCTCTTCCGGGTGGTGTCTTCCCGCGTGGTCTCAGGGCTCCGGCCCGTGTGGTCGGTGCCGTACCTGTTACCCGGTTGTCGTGGGCGTTACAGTGGCCTGGGCTGGCAGAGGTAACCTTCCTCATCAGCCTTCGAGCCGCACTTGTTGCAGACGAACTTGGGTTTGGCCGAATGCTGGTCGATCTCCTCCATGCGCCCTTCGGCTTTCAACTGGCACATATGCGCCTTGTGCCCCTCGGGCATCGGGCAGCTTTTCAATTCGCTCATCGCCTTCTCCTTCTCATGTGAAATCCGGACTGTCTTATCATAGCAGATTTCGCGGATTTGCGCGGCCAGGCCAAAAGCTTTCACCGCAGAGGCGCACGGAGGAACACAGAGGAAACCTGAGGATGGGGCGGACGGGCAGGTCAAAGGGGTCACAGGTCAAAGGGGGCAGGCACCATTTAATGTGAAGCAGGACGAACGGTCACGGTCGTTGCTCGGCCAGGTAGGCGAGCTCACGAGGGTGAAAAGCCTCCGGCTAGGGGGATAGGCACCTGCGGGGCCAGTCCCCCTCCCCTCCGGTGGTTCGGTTTGCCTCTCATTATAGCCGGGCTTTTGGGGAGGTATCCCCTTTATCCCATTCATCCCTGTTGGTTCACGGTTTCCGGTATACGCGGATCGCGGTTTACATATGCCCCTGGATTGCTATATTAATGAGTATCACTGTCTGACGCAAAGGAGCGCCATCTGATGCAGAAAACCATGCACGCACTGGTGAAGAAATATTCCAAACCGGGATTGTGGCTGGACGAGGTCCCGGTTCCCGAGGTCGGGATCAACGACGTACTCATAAAGGTGCACAAGACCGCCATCTGCGGTACCGACCTGCACATCTGGGACTGGAACGCCTGGGCCCAGAAAACCATCCCGGTCCCCATGGTGGTGGGACACGAGTTCGTAGGGACCGTGGCCGCCATCGGCAGCAACGTCTACGACCTGAATATCGGCGACGTGGTCTCCGGCGAAGGGCACATCGTCTGTGGGCGCTGCCGCAACTGCCTGGCCGGCCGGCGCCACCTCTGCAAGGACACCACCGGCGTCGGCGTAAATCGCACCGGCGCCTTCGCCGAATACATCTGCATCCCGGTCACCAACGTCTGGCATGCCGATCCCAGCATCCCGATGGACATCCTGAGCATCTTCGACCCGTTCGGCAATGCGACCCACACCACCCTCGCCTTTCCCGTGCTCGGGGAGGACGTGCTGATCACCGGCGCCGGTCCCATCGGCATCATGGCAACCGCCATCGCCCGGCACGCCGGAGCGCGCTACATCGTCACCACCGACCTGAACCCCTACCGGCTGGAACTCGCCAAAAAGATGGGGGCGACCGTGGCGCTCAACGTGAAAGAGCGCTCGCTTGCCGACGTGCGCAAGGAACTGGGGATGAAGGAAGGCTTCGACGTGGGGTTGGAGATGTCCGGTAACGGCACCGCCTTCAAGGAGATGCTGGCCAACATGTGCCACGGCGGCAAGATCGCCATGCTGGGAATCCCGGACCAGGAGCTCGCCATCGACTGGAACCAGGTGATCTTCAACATGCTGACCGTGAAGGGGATCTACGGGCGGGAGATGTACGAGACCTGGTACCTGATGCAGTCGCTCATCAAGATCGGCCTGGACCTGAACCCGATCATCACCCACCGGATGCACTACACGGAGTTCGAGAAGGGATTCGAGGCGATGGCGTCGGGGAACTCCGGCAAGGTCATCCTGAACTGGGTTTAAAGCAACCACCGGGTTTGCACGGAGCCACCAAGCACCCGGAGAAAATCTTTTGCATGGCGCAGACTGACGCCACAGCGCTGAAACAAAACGACCGTTTCTCTCTTCTGTTCGGCCTTTTCCGTTAACGTGACAGGCCGAACAGATGGCGGTGTTTTCCTTTTCTTTTAGGGAAAAGGCTAGGTGCGCATGACTTGAATTTCTCCGTGTTCTTGGTGGCTCCGTGGCTAACATGCTTTTTTAAGGAGTGCCGCAATGGCTGACAAATTTTCCTGGATTTCCGAAGAGTTCGCGACCCTCGAGAAGCAGGGGCTGCGCACAGCCATCCGCACCATCGGATCCGCCTGCGGAGCCTGGATGGTCGTGGACGGCAAGAAGGTCCTCAATTTTTGCACCAACAACTACCTGGGGCTCGCCAATCACCCGCGCCTCAAGGCCTCGGCCCAACAGGCGGTCGGGGTCTGGGGTGTTGGCCCGGCCGCAGTACGCTCCATCGCCGGGACCCTGGAACTGCACCGCCAACTGGAGGAGCGCCTGGCCAGCTTCAAGGGGGTCGAAGACGCGCTCTACGTCCAGTCTGGCTTCTGCGCCAACCAGGCCGCCATCCCCGCCATGGTCGGCAAGGGCGACGTCATCTTCACTGACCGCCTGAACCACGCCAGCATCATCGACGGCTGCCGGCTCTCCTCGGCCACCATCATGGTCTACGAGCACTGCGACGTGGCCGACGCCGAGCGGGTGATCACGGAGAACATCGGAAAGTTCCGCCGCGCACTCCTGATCACCGACGGTGTCTTCTCGATGGACGGCGACGTGGCCCCCTTGGACAAAATATTCGAACTCTGTGAGCGCCACGGCATCATGACCATGGTGGACGACGCCCACGGTGAAGGTGTCCTGGGGCACGGCGGGCGCGGCATCGTGGACCACTTCGGCCTGAACGGCAAGTTCGACCTCGAGATCGGCACCCTCTCCAAGGCCTTCGGCGTCATGGGAGGGGTCATTGCCGGTCGCAAGCTGGTCGTCGACTGGATCCGCCAGAAGGCACGCCCCTTCCTGTTCTCCAGCGCGGTCACTGCCGCCGACACCGCCGCCTGCCTGGCCGCCGTCGATATCCTGGAGGAGAGCACCGAACTGGTCAACAAGCTCTGGGAAAACACCCGCTACTTCAAGGAGCGGATGCGCCAGGCTGGCTTCGATACCGGGGCCAGCATCACGCCGATCACGCCGATCATGCTGGGAGACGCCACGCTCGCCCAGCAGTTCTCGCGCCGGCTCTTCGAGTCCACCCCGGGCGTTTTTGCGATGCCCATCGGCTTCCCCACAGTGCCGCAGGGAAAGGCGCGCATCCGCGTCATGATCAGCGCCGCGCACTCGCGTGAGGACCTGGACACCGGGCTCGAGGTGTTCACCACGGTCGGGAAGGAACTCGGGGTGATCAGGTAGATGACCTCCCTCATTCGCAAGCGCCCCTGGGACCTCCCCCTCCCTTGACGGGAGAGGGTCGGGGGGTGGGTGAAGCCGGAAGCTCTGAGGAGGTGGCAGCTTCCCCCTCACCCTGTCCCTCTCCCGCAGGGGGAGAGGGGACGCGGCGTTAGTCGCAGGTACTAAGTGCACCTACGTACCAGCAGAAAAGGCGGCCCTTTTGGGGGCCGCCTTTTTGCGTTGCTGCTGTCGAAGCTATGGATTCCCGCTGTAGAAGCCTCCTACAGCTCACCTTCTTACGCTATCTCTCTCAAGCCTTGAGCGTCCGAGGGTTGCACAGGCTCGCGGGATCGTTGGACTTCGCCCGACACTTGTTGCAGTACACGATCGGCTTCACCGAAAGTGCCTCGACCTCTTCCAACTTCCCGTCCTTACTCAGTTTGCAAAGCTTGTGCTTCACCGGCGTTGCGCCGTGTCCCTTATCGGCCATCCAAGGCTCCTTTTTTACTGTAGTTCAGCAGGCTACCGGTACCTGCGTCGGACCATTCTATCCGCAACGGGAGATTTTTCGAAGGGAAAACCTTACCGGCCGGCGTAGAGCGCCGCGGTGACCACCAAGGGAAAAAGGTTTAAGCTGGCAAAGAGCACCGGCTCGAGCTTTCTGAACCCTGCGAGCAGCAGCGGCGCAAAGAAGACGAGACACCAGGGAGCTGCGGCACGGCTGATCACCCCGAAGGCGGGGAGCATCAGCGCACTGGCGATCATGGCCACCACCCAGAGCTGGAAAAAGGGCGCCGCCCCGCTCGCTTTGGCCGGGGGGGCAAAGAGCGGGAAGCCGGCGCGCCGGTAATCGTCGGCGTGGCGGCGCTGCAAGAGCCAGAAGTGGGGTATTTGCCACAGGTAGAGCACACCGGCAAGCAGGATGATCCGGAAATCGCTGAGGCTGCCGCCGGCAGCGCTCCAGCCGATAACCGGAGTGACGGCGCCGCACAGGGCGCCGAGCATGAGGGCGAAGGGGGTACGTCGCTTGAGCGGGGTGTAGACGGCCAGGTACCAGGCGAGCGTCCCCCACCCCAAAAGGGCTGCGAGCGCGCCGCCCGCCGCGAAAAGGAGGAGCGAGCCGGCCACCAGGCACCAAAGCCCCATGAGCAGGACCAGAAGCGGCGTGAGCTCGCCCGTGGGGAGCGGCCGCAGCCGGGTGCGCTGCATCAGCGCGTCGAGGTCGCGCTCCAGGAGCTGGTTCAGCGCCGACCCGGCACCGGCCAAGAGCGCCACGCCGCCCCCCAGGGCAACGAGCTCCCCGGTTTCCGCGCTCCCCGGAAAGAGCAGCGAGCCGCCCACTGCGGCTACCCCGTTCATCAGGGCGAGCCGCAGCCGCAACAGTCGGCTCAGGGTCCCTATCACTTGAGCTCCTTGATGAACTGCACCAGCGCCGACACCTCGTCCGGCGAGAGATCGTCCTCCACCGGCATGATCGGCTGGTAGCCGTCCACCACCGCAGCGGCAGGCTTCAGGATCGACTCCTTCAGGTAGGGCTCATCGATGGTCACCATCTCCGGCTTGCCGTTACGCACCACCTTCACCTTGGTGCCGAAGATCGCCCTGAAGCTGGGACCGACCCCCTTGGAGCCATCGAGCGAGTGGCAGGCGAGGCACCCCTTGTCCTTGGCGAGCTTGGCGCCGTCCAGTTTGGCAGCGCCGGCTTGGCCGCCGGTCTTGAAGTAGTCGATGATGAGCCTGATCTCCTCCTCGGTGAGCACTCCGGCGAAAGCCGGCATCACCGGCGGGTACTTTTCCACCACGTCGGCGTTGGGCTCCACGATGGAGCGCTTCAGGTAGGCCTCGTCGGCGATGATCTCGTGCTCCTTGCCGGCGGTCTTCACCTCGGTCTTCCTGCCCCAGATCCCCTGGAAGGTCGGTCCCACCTTCTGCGAGCCGTCCAGCGAGTGGCACCCCAGGCAGCCGTGCTTCTCCAGAAGCGCCAAAGCCGGGTGCTGTGCGCCGGTCGACTTGGTCTCCTTGAGCCAGGCCTCGAACTGTTCGGGAGGAACCGCCTCGATGGTGGCGATCATCGCAGCGTGGCTCGTGCCGCAGTACTGCGAGCAGAAGATGTCGTAGGAGCCGGGCTTCGAGGCCACGAACCAGACGTGGTTCTTCATGCCCGGCACCACGTCGCGCTTGACGCGGAAGGCGGGCACGTAGAAGCCGTGCAGCACGTCCTTGGACTCGAGCGCCACCTGGACCGGTTTCCCCACCGGGACGTAGAGTTTCGGGCTGTTTTTGCCGTTTTGGTACAGGAAGTTCCAGGACCACATGCGCCCGACCGCCGTCACCTGCAGGGCGCCGGGCGGCACGTTGCGCAGGGTCAGGTAGCTCGCCCAGCCGTAGTAGAACATGGCCAGCACCAAAAGGGTCGGGAAGGCGGTCCAGATCACCTCGAGCCAGAGGCTGCCGTCCACCTGGGAGGTCGGCTCCGGGGCACGGCTTCGGTGGTAGCGTACCACGAAGACCACCATCGCCACGGTGATGCCGATGAGCAGCACCAGGCAGGAGCCCAGGATGAACATGAAGACCGGGTCGATCGCTTCAGTTGTCGTCATCAGATGCTTTTCCACGGTGGCCCCTTTAGCGGTAGAGTACGTCGAAGAAGGTAAACCCGATGAATATCGCCAGGGTAACCAATGCCACGAGCAGGATGATGCGGAACAGGCGCGCCTCGTACTTCATATGCATGAAGACGGCGATCACCAGCGCCGACTTGACCGAGGCGACCGCCAGCGCCGCCCAGACTTTAAGCGCCCCGAGTTCCGCCCGGGTGATGGCCACGGTAATCACCGTGAGGACCAGCAGGGCGGCCCAGACACTCACCAGGGTTTTGTAGCTTACGATATGTTCCGCGTGTTCTGCGCTTTCATGACTCATAGGGATGCTCCTTGACCACTGCCTGAGGTTTCTCGTTGTGCTCGTCGTGCACTGGTACCGCTTTTTCGGCGCACGGTTTCTTGCCGGCAGCTCTTTCTAGAGAATCAGGTAGTAGAGCGGGAAGATGAAGATCCAGACCAGGTCAACCAGGTGCCAGTACAGGGTGCCGTTCTCCAGGGTGACGTTGTCGCCTGCGTGGATCCGGCCGCTTTGCACCTTGCTGCCGATCCAGGCCAAGAGCGCGCCGCCGATCAGCACGTGGATGCCGTGCAGACCTGTGGTGATGTAGTACAGGCTGAAGAAGACCGACTCCCCCGGAGGGCCCGCGGTCAGTTTCGGCGAGCCCGGGTAGATGCCGTGGTGGAACTTGGCGGTCCACTCGAAGTACTTGATCACCATGAAGGTGGCGGCGCAGGCGAGCGTCGCCACCAGAAGCGACAGGGTGGTCTTCTTCTCGCCGCGCTTGATCGAAGTGACCGCCATGGCGGCGAAGAGGCTCGAGGTCAAGAGCACCACGGTGTTGGTGGCGCCGAACACCACGTTCAACTCCTTGCCGGCCAGGGTGAATTCGTGCGGGTAGCGGCTCAGGTAAACCGAGTAGAGGATGAAGAGCCCGCCGAAGAGGAGCAGTTCCGTGAAGAGGAAGAGCCACATCCCCAGCTTGGCGCCGACGTTGTCCTTGTGCTCATGGCTCATGGCTTGACGACCCCCTTGAAGTCATAAGGTCCGCGCGTCACCACCGGGTCCTCCTCGAAGTTCTCGGTGGGGGGCGGGGTGGCGATCTGCCACTCCAGGGTGGCCCCGCCCCAGGGGTTTTCGCCGATCGGCTCGCCGCTTTTGAGTCCCTTGACCAGGTTCACCAGCATGACGATGAGCCCCACGGCCAGGATCCAGCTCCCGACAGTGGCCACGAAGTTCAACGGCGCGAACTCGGGGAGGTAATCGTAGTAACGCCGGGGCATCCCGTGCATCCCCAGCACCTGCATGGTCCAGTAGAGGATGTTGAAGCCCACGAACATGAGCGCCCACCCTACGATGGCCGGTTTTTCCTTGTAGCGGCGCCCGAAGAACTTGGGGAGCCAGTAATGGGCGGCGGCGAAGAAGGCAAAACCGGTGCCGCCGAACATCACGTAGTGGAAGTGCCCCACCACGAAATGGGTGTCGTGCACGTGGATGTCGGTGGCCGCAGCGCCCAGGATCAGCCCGGAAAGCCCGCCGATGGAGAAGAGCAGCACGAAGGAGAGCGCGAAGAGCATGGGCGCCTCGAGCGAGATGGACCCCTTGTACAGCGTGGAAACCCAGTTGAAGACCTTGATGGCCGACGGGATCGCCACGATGAAGGTGAGAAACGAGAAGACCATGATGGCGGTGTCGCTCATCCCGGAGGTGTACATGTGGTGCCCCCAGACCAGGGAGCCTGCCGCCGCGATGCCGATACTGGAGGCGGCGATCATCTTGTAGCCGAAGATCGGCTTTCGGGAGAAAACCGGGATGATGTCCGAGATGACCCCCATGGCGGGGAGGATCATGATGTAGACCGCCGGGTGCGAGTAGATCCAGAAGAGGTGCTGGAACATGATGGGGTCGCCGCCGCGCCCCGGATCGAAGAGCCCCGCGCCCAGGACGCGCTCGGCGATCACCAGGACGAGCGTGATGGCGATGATCGGGGTGGCCAGGATCTGCACCCAGGCCGTCGCGTAGAGCGACCAGGTGAAGAGCGGCAGCCGCCCCCAGCTCATCCCCTCGGCGCGCAGCCGGTGGATGGTGGTCACGAAGTTCACCCCGGTGAGGATGGAGGAGAAGCCCAGGATGAAGACCCCGAAGACCGCGAGGGACACGTTGGTGCCGGTTCTGGCCGAGAAGGGGACGTAGAAGGTCCAGCCGGTGTCCGGGGCCCCGCCGCCGGTGAAGAGCGAGGTGAGCACCACCACCGCCCCGATCGCGTAGAGCCACCAGGAGAAGAGGTTGAGCCTCGGGAAGGCGACGTCGCGGGCGCCGATCTGGATCGGCATCACCAGGTTACCGAAGGAGGCCGGGATCCCCGGGATGATGAACAAGAAGATCATCACCACGCCGTGCACCGTGAAGAGCGCGTTGTAGGTCGGCGCGTCCACGATGGTCTTGCCGGGCGCCATCAGCTCGAGCCGGATCAGCAGCCCCAGGATGACGCCGACCAGGAAGAAGCCGGTCACCGAGTAGAGGTAGAGCAGTCCGATCCTCTTGTGGTCGGTGGAGAAGATCCAGGAGCCTATGCCGGTTTTGCCGGTGTCGCCCCAGAACCCTGCCGCGATGGGTTGCCTACTTTCTGCCGAACTCATTTGTCCCCCAAAGGATGTTGTTTGCCTTTTCTGCCCGTGAGCACCAGGAATAAAAAGAACCCGCCGCAGCACAGGATCACCACCGTGGCGCTCACCCGCAGCAGGTTGAACTCGTAGCTTTTACTGTTGGGATCGAAGCTGAAGCAGTAGTCCACCACCTTGCGGATGGTGGTCCCCACCTTCCCTTCCCGCGCCTCTAAAAGTGCGAGGGTCAGGTCCTTGGAGAGAAAATTCGTGCCGTAGAGGTAGCGCACGATCATGCCGTCGCCTGCCACCACGAAGCTCGCCACCGGGTGCAGGAAGTCCCGTCCCTTACGCTGGAAGCGGTACCCGGCCGCGTCGGCGAATCTCTTGATGTTCTGCGCGTCGCCGGTGAGAAACTTCCACCCCCCCGGCGGGAAGTTGACCCTGAGGGCGCTTAAGTACATACGCTGGTAGCGGGCGGCGAGCTCCGGGGTCTCGGTCTCGTCGATACTCACCGAGATGACCCGGTACTCCTTGCCCGGCTCGCGCTTCACTTCGGGGAGCGCACGCGCCAGCCCCCCCTGCAGGTAGTTGCAGACGTTGGAACAGCCGTAGTAGACCGGCAGGACGATGGTCGGCCCGGTGATCAGCTCGCGCAGCCGGACCTCTTTGCCCGTTTCGTCCCGGAACACCAGGTCGAGAGGGAGCCGGGCACCCAGGCGCTCGTCGAGCCCCACCTTGGTCGCCGTCTCGCCGCCGTCGGGACTGGGCTGGGAAGTGGCCGGTGCCGCGGCACACAGGGATGCCCAGCAGGCGGCCAGCACCAGGAAGAGGCCGGTGCGCCGCACCATACGTTTCAGCCGGTGTCGTGAGGTTGGAATTGTCATGAGAGGAACTCGCACAAGTCACTCATTATAATAGAAAGCTCGCAACTGTCCATCATTTGAACACCTTTTTCCCTACCAACAGGCCCCAAGGAATTTCTATCATTAGCTATCGGAGTTCCCGCCGGCATCTTGAGTCCTTTTTCAGTGCATCTTGGTCTGCCACCGCACTTTTCCCGCCCCGTTCCCCCGCAACCCCGCGAACTGGCGGCTCCGCTACCAGGCCCTGCTCTTTTCGTTACCAGCTCCTTAACGTGAGCACATATTTCCTTCCTGGCGATCAGTCCACTGTTTCAACTAAAGCAGTCGTTTAGCACTGCCGATAGGAGCTGTCGTGGAGTGAATACACTAACGGGTTTCATTGTAGTTTATTTTCCTTCACCAACCTCTCCAGCCTCTTACCTCCCCGTCATCTAAGTTCCGGCTGGCGTCGATAACCACAGCCTCTCAGCTGTTTTGACAGTAGGGGGCAACCATCGCTAAGGAGAACACCTATGAGAAAGCTGATTGCTGCAGTACTGGTCTCTTTGATCACCCTGACATGTGTCTCCCCCTGCCTCGCCGACTCACCTGACCAAGCCATACGCCTGGTTAAGAAAGCGGCCGCATTCTACAAGGAGCAGGGGCTGGAAAAGGCGCTCGAAGAGTTCAGCAACCCGAAGGGGCAGTTCAAGGAGGGCGAGGTCTACATCTTCGCCTACGACCTGACAGGCACCATGCTGGCTCACCCCAACCCCGCCCTGATCGGTCAAAACCTGACCGATGTGCCTGATGCCAATGGCAAACTGTTCCGCAAGGAGTTTGTCACGGTGGCGATGACCAAGGGGAGCGGCTGGGTCGACTACAAGTACCAGAACCCGAAGACCAAGCAGATGGAGCAGAAGACTACCTACGTGGAGAAGGTCGAGGACATCATCATCTGCTGCGGGATCTTCAAGTAGGCAAAGCCGTCTCACGGACGCGAACCCCGGCCGGGGCTCAGGCGAGTCCAGGCCGCTCTCTTATCCGGCAGGCGCTTTCGGCGCCTGCTTACCACGGTGACGCAATGACCATCAAAACCAAGCTTGTCGTCAGCTCCGCCATCACCATTGCCGGCCTCGTGCTGGTGGTTGCCCTCAGCATCTACGCGATCGGCAGCATCCGCAGCGGGATCGCCTCGCTTACCGCAAAATCGACCCCGCTGCAGATCCGGACCACCGAATTGCAGAAGGCGATCGAAGGGCTGTCGGGCAACCTGCTGCAACTCGGCGTTGCCGCCGATGCCCAGGAAGTCAAGCGGCTCTCCACCGCCATCGACCAGCAGCGGGATGCCATCGAGCGGACCAGCCAGGAGATCGTCCGGCTCGATGCCGGCAGCGGCAGGGTCGACCTGGCCAGCTTCAAGGAACTGCACGAGACGGTGCTCAAGGCGGTCGAGGGGCGCCTGGCCGGAATTGCCCTCTTCAAACAGGAGACCGGGCGGGTGGACGGGGCCCTCAGCCAAGTCGAGCAGTCCCTGGAGAGGATGCGACGCGAGATGGAGGGGCTCACCAGCCAGGGGCGCGGCAAGGTGACCGGCGCGGTCAAATCCTCTTCCCAGCTCTTCGCTGCCAGCAACACCGTGAAGGAGATGATGCTCAACCTGCGCGAGATCCAGATCACCGTCGACGACCTGGAGCTCGCCAAGACCAAGACCGAGGTGATCGCCCTCAAGCAGAAGATCAAGAACCTGAACCAGGCCATGCAGGGGTTTCCGGTCGATGAACCCGGGGTGCGCGAGGTTAAGGGGAGCGTTGCGGGGATCTACGACAAGTTCGTGCGGGCGGGCGACGGCCTGGTGGCGCTCAAGATGGAGCTCCTCTCCGGCAAGGGGAGCGATACCCGGTTTCACGAGTTAAAGCGCCCCATCCTCAACACCCTGACCGAGCTCCACTTCAAGTTGAGCACCATCATCAGCACCATGGAAAACCGGGTCAACAAGAACAGAGGCGAGGTGGAAAGCGCCCTGGGGACCCAAGGGAGGGTTGGCGGCATCAGCGCCGCCGCCAACAGCATCACCATCGACATGAAGTCGCTGGACAGCAAGGTACGCGTGCTGATGCTCTCGGATTCGGTGCCGAGCTACCAGAAGACGGTCGCCGAAATCAGGGGGGTGCTCACCCGGCTGAACCGCTCCCTTTCCGTTGTGCAGCGTGACATAGGCTCCCTGCAGCAACCCCGGCTCGGCCAGGAACTCAGGAGCGCCGCTGGCGCCCTGGGCGAGGCAGGCACCGCCATCGAGCGGATCATCGAGACCCAGAAACGGATCCTGGAGAACAACGACCGGGTCGCCAAGACGGTGCAGACGGTGAAAACGGTGACGCTCAAGGAGGTGCAGTCCGGAGAAAGCCGGGTGAAGGAGACTGCCTCGCGCCAGGAGAGCATGGTGAGCGACATCAACACCCGGGTTGGCTACCTGTCCTCGCTCATACTGGTGATCTCGCTCGCGGTCGCCCTGATCTCGCTGGTCAGTTCCTGGCTCACCATCCGCCGGGTCAGCGTCTCGATGCGCACCATGAACCGGATGCTCGAAGACATCGCGCAGGGCGAAGGTGACCTCACCAAACGCCTGGACGACTCGGCACGCGACGAGTTCGGCGAGGCGGCGCGCTGGTTCAACCTGTTCCTGGGGAAGCTGAACAAGATCATCCAGCAGGTGGCACACAACTCGGCCCAGGTCGCCACGGCAACGCTGCAGCTCTCCGCCACCTCGCAGGAGATGGCGGGCGGCTCGCGCAGCGCCGCAGGACAGGCCGAGACCGTCGCCGTCGCCAGCGAGCAGATGGCCGCCACCTCCGAAGCGATCGCCACGAGCTGCCAGCAGGCCTCGACGAGCGCCCAGTCGGCCAACGAGGTGGCCGGCTGCGGCGCCCAGGCGGTCCTCGAGACGGTCACCGTGATGGGGCGCATCAGCGAGCAGGTGAAGGCCTCGGCGCTCACGGTGGACAGCCTGGGGAGCCGCGGCGAGCAGATCGGCACCATCGTGGGGACCATCAAGGAGATCGCCGACCAGACGAACCTCCTGGCCCTGAACGCGGCCATCGAGGCGGCCCGGGCCGGCGAGACCGGACGCGGCTTCGCGGTCGTGGCGGACGAGGTACGCTCGCTGGCCGAGCGGACTTCCGAGGCCACCCAGGAGATCAGCGCACTCATCAAGGGGATCCAGGAGGAGACCAGCCGGGCCGTCGCCACCATGGAACAGGGGGTGCGCGAGGTTGAGCAGGGAACCCAGCAGGCAGCCCGATCCGGGAACGCCCTGGATGCGATCCAGGACCAGATCAGCGCGGTATTCCAGCAGGTGAACCAGATCGCCACCGCCGCCGAGCAGCAGACCGCCACCACGCGCGAAATCAACGGGAAGATGCAGCAGATCACCGAGGTGATCCACACCACCGCCAACGGTGCCCAGGACTCGGCGGCTGCAGCCACGAACCTGGCCCGCTATGCCGAGGATCTGCAGGCACTGGTGCGCCAGTTCAGGCTGAGCTGACCTCTTAAGCCAGTACGGCAGCAGCGAGGGCCACCTCCTCTTGGGGGTGGCCCTCTTTTTTTTTCTGTCTCCCCGAGGTGACGTACAAAATCTTTCGCTGCGGTCTTGACTTCTTCAACAAATAAATTAGAATGCGCAAATAAGTTTTCTCATAACTAACCTGCGAAGATATCCGGTCAATGCGTAAAGCGTGGAGGACTGCTATGAAACACCTGCCTGAAAAAGTGGTGATGGCTGCGATCATTCTCTCCTGCGGATTTTTTGCCCACACCGACCCTTCCGCTGGCGAGCACAAGGCGAAGCGCACCGGCTCCGGCAAGCTGGCTGCCAAACGTCAGGAACTGTACCCAAGCGTACAGGGGGCCCGTCCCGAGCACACCTTGGCCCGGGAACTGGCCGCGCGGCTCGAGGCCCCCTGACGCGGCACCCTTGCCCAAGCTGCGCTGCAACACAAAAAAGCCCCCCCTGCCTTCTCACGAAGCAGGGGGGGCTTTTCGCTGCCTATTTGGAAACTTTTGGGGAAGGTACCTAGGGGCGAATGATTATTCGCCCCTACCATGTCTGAAATACCCCACGCCTTAGCTGGGATGAACTTTTTTTCGGGTGGGGGGCGCGATGGTGTCCGGTTAGAGCTGCTCGCCGCGCCGGATGGTCCAGAAGTCGTCGGCCAGGTTGCGGTCCTGCAGGTAGGCGTAGGGGATCGTGAAGTACCCCTTCATCCCCCAGCCGGTACCCCAGGAGTTCCTGATGGTAAAGCGTTTGTTGGCGTCGTCGTAGCCGACCGCCAGTACCGCGTGGCCACCCAGCTGCTTTTCGCCTTTCTCGGGGAGATTGACCACACCGGTCTTGGCTACCTGCGGTGATTCGAAACTCTCGTACACCGCGAAGCCGAAAACGAAAGGGAACCCTTCGGCCAGGGTGGCGCGCATCTCGTCGATGGTGTTGAGGCGGGCGTAGGAGAGGATCTGGTAGTTGAGCGCCTCCTGGTAGCACCCCTTGGGGGGCTTCTTGGTGAAGTTGGCGATGCTGTAGGGCCAGTTGGTCTCCGAGCAGACCCCTTGCTTGGCGAGCGTCTTGATCCCGTCGCGCAGCATGGCCCCCGAATCGGAATTCACGCTCCCCTCGATGACCCGCTCGTTGTAGTAGACGAAGAGCCGGCTCAGGTTCACGAAGCGTTGCACCTTGTCCTTCAGCTCCAGGTATTCCAGCGCCCCCACCAGGGCATTCGCGGTGCAGCTCCCCAATTGCCCCTGGTCCTCGATGGGGGATAGGTGGGGTCTGAGGTCCACGAAACCGGGAAGTGAGGCAGGTATCGGGCGTACGGCGCCATACATCTTGTCCCGGAAGTCGGGGAGGTCCGGAACCCAGCCGTAGCGCGACAGCTTGCGTACGGCTGGGGTTGCTTGCTGCTGGGGTGTCGGGATGGCCATGGGTTTCTCCTTTCCTGGTAGCGATTAATGTATTAACGATTGCCAATGATACCGGCGAGCGCAGACATTGCAACGCGCGCAATCCTCAGGTTCCCTGCAAGCGCAGCGAACCAGCCGGCCGGCACCACCTCAATAACCTGTTCTCCTCACAGCATTTTTCTGCTACATTCGGACGATACCACTTCCCGCGAGGTACGCATGTCCGAGAAAACCGCACTCCTTTTGCTGCAGATGGGTGGCCCCGACTCCATCGCCGCCGTGGAACCGTTTCTTATGAACCTGTTCACCGACCGCGATATCATTAAAATCGGGCCCTCCTTCCTGCAGCCCTTCATCGCGCGGCGCATCGTGAAGAAGCGCGCGCCCAAGGTGGCGGAACACTACCGCGAGATCGGCGGCAAGTCCCCGATTCGCGAGCTGACCGACGCCCAGGGGCAGGGGCTCCAGGCGCTTTTGGGCGACGACTACCGCTACTTCGTGGCGATGCGCTACTCGCGCCCTTCGACCCTGGAGGCACTGGCCGCCATCAGGAAGGAGGGGATCCAGAAGATCGTAGCGGTGTCGCTCTACCCGCACTACTCGAAGGCCACCACCGGCTCGAGTCTGAACGAGCTGAACCGGGTGCTCAAGCAGGCGGGGCACCGCTTCGAGGTGAGTTTTATCGACCGCTTCTACGACCATCCCATCTACATCCAGGCGCTCACCGAGAAGGTCCGCGAGGGGCTCGCCCAGTTCCCGGATCCGGCCAAGGCCCAGATCCTTTTCTCGGCGCACTCCCTGCCGCAGTCCTTCATCGACGAGGGGGACCCCTACCTGGAGCACATCCAGACCACGGTGCGCCTGGTCATGGAACAGCTGGGCGACGCGAGCCCGCACCACCTCTGCTTCCAGTCCAAGGCGAGCCCGGTGAAGTGGCTGGAGCCCTCCACCGAGGCGACCCTGAAGCGCCTGGCCGGCGAGGGGAAGAAAGAAATCCTCATGGTGCCGCTCTCCTTCGTCTCCGACCACATCGAGACCCTGCACGAGATCGACATCCAGTACGCCGAGGAGGCCAAGAGCCTGGGGATCGAGCGCTTCGTGCGCTCGCCGTCGCTCAACTCCTCGCCCTTGTTCCTCGAATGCCTGGCCGACCTGGTGCGCCGCCACGCCGCGTCATGAAAACCTGCAGCATCTGCAAGGCGGAATTCGACGAGAACGCACCGCGCTCGCTCTACGGCGAGGCGGGGGAGTGGCTCGCCGAGGAGCTCTGGAAGGACGCCGGAGAGCTCTGCCAGAGCTGCCTGGAGAACCGGGCCCGGCTCTCCATGATGTACAACCACGAGTTCAATACCTAGAGGCGAACCTTTTATGCAGACCATCACCTTAGACGGCATCGCGCTCACCCTGGCGAACCCCATCGAGCTGCCGCTTAACTGGGTGGGCGACGAGGAGATCCTCAGGCAGCTTCTGGCGGCCTGGATGGTGATCGACGAGCGCGACCTCCCCTTCAACCCGCGCCTGATCGGCAAACCGGGGGTCGGCAAGACGACCCTGGGCTACGCGGCCGCAAAGCGACTCGGGCGCCCGGTCTACCTCTTCCAGGCCACCATGGACACCCGCCCCGAAGACCTGATCATCACCCCCGTGATCGGCCCGACCGGCGCCATCCAGTACGCCGCCTCCTCACTGGTCTCCGCCATGCTCCAGGGGGGTGTGCTCATCCTCGACGAGGGGAACCGGATGAGCGAGAAGGCCTGGGCCTCCCTCGCGCCGCTTCTCGACGACAGGCGCTACGTGGAATCGATCATCACCGGCCTGCGGGTGAAGGCGCACCCCGACTTCCGCATCGTGGTCACCATGAACGAGGACTCCTCCACCTTCGAGGTCCCCGAGTACATCCACTCCCGGCTGCAGCCCCAGCTCTACATCGACTTCCCGCAGGCCGACGAGGAGCTCGCCATCCTGAAGGAGAACCTCCCCTTCGCGAGCAGCGCGATCCTTTCCTACGTGGTGGAGTTCCTGCAGCGCGGCCACGCCGCCGACGAGCCCTACTCGGTGCGCGACGGGATCAACATCGCCCGCTACGCATTGAAGATGATGACTGCGACCCTCAAGGACCCGCGCGAACTCCTGCCGCTGGCGGTCTCCCGCATACTGGGCGACGAGGCGCTCCGCTATCTCAAGTGATCCGGAGCGCGTGATGCCCGAGCTCTTGTACCTGGAAACCTTCGGGCCGGTCCACGCCCTCCCCGTCCTGCACTACCGCATGGAGTTCGCCCACCTGGTGCGCGAGGCGGTTCAGGCGCTTAAGCCCGACTGCATCGCCCTGGAACTCCCCAGCACCCTGGAGGCTCCCTTTCAGCGCGCCGTGCGGCGCCTCCCCGAGATCTCGGTACTCTCCTACCCCACCCAGGAGCAGAGCGTCTACCTGATCGTCGAGCCTGCCGATCCGCTGGTGGAGGGGGCACGCCTGGCGCTCGAGCTTAACATCCCCCTCTTCCTGGTCGACGCGGACCTGGACGCCTACCCGGCCCACGACGAGCCGCTCCCCGACCCCTACGCCGTCCAGCGCATCGGGCTGGAGCCCTTCTACCGCGAGGTGGCCGCAAGCTACCGGGTGATCCCCCCGGCGGCTGAGGACCTGCGCCGGGAAAAGGCCATGGCCTACCGGCTCCAGCAGCTCTCCCGGGAGCACTCCCGGATCCTCTTCATCTGCGGTATGGCCCACCTGGAGCGGATCCGCGGATTCTACGCAAGCCCCCTGGCCCAGCCCCTGGTGCGGGCCCGGCGCGCCGGGGTGGAGGTCGCCAACCTGCACCCGGAATGCTGCCAGGAGGTGCTCGCCGAGTACCCCTTCCTGAGCGCGCTCTACGAGACGCGGCGTACCCCCCTGCCACCGGAGCCGGCGCAGGGCGGCCCCTCGCTGCGCAAGAGCTTCCACGCCTTCGAGCTCCTCAGCGGCGGCAAGCGTAAGATCCGCGAGGAGACGGTGCTCGCCGAATCGGTCCAGCGCAGCGCGCGGCGCCTGGGGCCCGAGGGGGAGTTGCCCGACCGGCAGAAGATCATGCTGCGGCTCTTCCTGGAGTCCGCGCGCCACTACCGCCAGGAGACCGGCGACCGGGTGCAGCACTGGCAGAAGCGCGCCTTCTTCCGCTTTGCCCGCAACTACGCACTGGTGACGCGCCGGCTGCTCCCCGACCTGTTCCAGATGCTTGCCGCGGCCCGCAGCTGCCTGGACGACAACTTCGCCTATGCCTTCTTCCGGTTGGCCGCGCACTACCCCTGGCAGCGTGAGTCGAGCGACCTCCCGACGCTGAGGCTCTCCGCCGCCGACCTCTGGTCCGCCACCCGGCGTATCCGCTTCCGCCCCAGGGAGCCGCAACGCACCAAGGGACGCTCCCTGGTGAAGATGCTGAACAGGAAAAAGGAGCGTGCCCCCGGCGAATGGCTGGAGGGGTTCGACGATCCCTCGATCTGCTCCTATCCCCCGGAAGACCTGGCGATCGAGGAGTACGGGCGCGACCTGAAGCGCAGGGGGGTCGTCCAGTTAAGCGAAGAGCAGGGGCGCAGCGAGCCGTTCTCCACCTCGATGCTGGACGGCATCGACATGCGCGAGACGCTCAGGAACCTGCACGAGGGGAAGATCTACGTCCGGGAGAACCGGCGCCTGCGCGGCGGGATCGGCTGCATCGTGGTGGTCTTCGACGAGGACGCCGGCGGCGAGCGCTTCCCCTACTGCATGACCTGGCTCGGCGAGCACCAGCAGGAATCGGACATGGCGTTTTTCGCCACCCCCCCGACGGACCACATCGTCGGCCCGGGGATCTCGCGCTGCGAGTACGGCGGATTCCTGCTCAGCTACCCGCCGCGCCGCCTGTACGACGTCTGGAGCGATCCCGACTACCGGGGCGACTTCACCAAGGCCGAGGTGCTCCTCCTGGCGGCGCTTGACTACTCGCTGGAAAAGGACGTGGTCTACGTCGCGGCGCACCCGCCCAGGAGCTACCTGAAGCAGTACGCCGGGCGGATCGGCAAGCGGATCGTCTACCTGCCGCTGGGGAGCCTCTCCCCGGTGCGGCTCAAGAAGCTGCGCGTGTTCCACGTGCTGTTCGGCAAGGACAAGCGGGAGCTCGCCAAGGACTATATCTGGTAATTTACTGGCCCGATTTCGGGCGTATCGAGGAGGGAGTACATGACGCAGGGGATTCTCGCGCCCGAAGGGTGGAGCGAGCGGATTGGCAGGCACATCGTGGCGCTCGAGGGGGTGCGCCATCCGTTGGCGGCACCGGAGGCCCTGGAGCGGGCGGCCGACTACGCGGCCCGTGAACTTACCGCCCTGGGGTACCAGGTGAGCGAGCAGCTCTTCCCGGCCCACGACCGGATGTTCCGCAACATCGTTGCTACCTTGCCGGGGATCGGGTGTCCCGAGGAGCGGGTCCTCGTGGTGGCGCACTACGACACCGTGGCGAACTCCCCCGGTGCCGACGACAACGCCTCGGGGACGGCCGGCCTGCTGGAGATCGCCCGCCGGCTGGCCGGAGCGAGCTTTGAGCGTACCCTGCAGTTCGTCGCGGTCTGCCTCGAGGAGAACCAGATCACCGGCAACCGCGAAACCGGGCTCATGGGGAGTAAGGCGCTGGCCGAGCTGGCCGTGGGCGAAGCGTGGCAGATAGCGGGGGTGCTGGTGCTGGAATCGATCGGCTATGCGGGCCCCGGCCTGGTGCAGCAGGCGCCCCCGGGATTGCCGGTCCAGGTCTCCGAGGTGGGGGATTTCATCGCGGTGGTGGCCAACGAGCGCTCGCGTGAACTCGCCGAGACCTACGTTGCCGCGGCACAGGCACCCGGAATCGAGCTCCCCTACCTGTTGATGGTGGTCCCCGGCAACGGAGAGCCGTTCCCGGATACCCGGCGCTCCGACCATTCCCCCTTCTGGGATCGCGGCTACCCGGCCCTCATGCTCACCGATACCACCAATTTCCGCAGTCCCCACTACCACGAGCCGAGCGACACGCTGGAGACCCTGAACCTCGATTTCGCGGCGCAGGTCTGTCGCGCCGCAACCGGCGCCGTGCTGGACCTGGCCCGGCTGAGGCCCTAGCGCAACGCGGGAAGCCTTGCGCGGTACCAACAGTTCAGCCTTCCTTTCCACCAAAAGACATCCCAGGTGGAGGGGAAGGCTGAACGTTTCTGCGACGCTGCTTAGGGCCTAGAGATGGATGCCGCCCGAGGCCTCGATGCGCTGGCCGTTGATCCACCGGCAGTCGTCGGACAAGAGGGCCGCAACCGCCGCGCCGATGTCGTCCGGGAGCCCCACCCTCCCCAGCGCGGTCTGCGCCGCGATGCCGGCGTTCACTTCCGGGTTGTCACGCACCACGCCACCGCCGAAATCGGTCTCGATGGCGCCGGGGGCAAGCGAGTTCACTGTGATCTGCCGCTCGCCCAGTTCCACGGCCATGTAGCGGCTCAGGGCGTCCATGGCCGCCTTCAAAGAGCCGTAAGCCGAGTAGCCGGGGAGTGAGAAGCGGGCCAGCCCCGAGGAGATGTTCACGATGCTGCCGCCGTTTTTCATGATGGGCAGCAATTTCTGGGAGAGGAAAAAGGCGGCCTTCAGGTGCACGTTCACCAACTGGTCGAACTGCTCCTCGCTGGTCTCCATGAACCGCGACCAGACGCCGAAACCGGCGTTGTTGACCAGGTAGTCGAAATCATCCCGCTGCCAGGTCTCCGCCAGGACTTTTTTGACCTGCCCGGCGAAAGCGGGGTAGAGCGCGTGCTGTGCCACGTCGAGCTGCAGGGCCACCGCCTTGCACCCGACCCCCTCGATCTGTCGCACCGTGTCCTGCGCCTCGGCCTCCCGGCTGTGGTAGGTGAGGATGACGTCGACCCCCTTTTGGGCGAGATGCAGGGCGATGTTGCGGCCCAGGCCGCGGCTGCCGCCGGTTATCAGTGCTATCTTCATGTGCTCCTCCTTGAGGGCGGGCTCGCCGGCTTAAGCGCCGGGGCGCCCGTTACTATACCAACGCTTCCGTCGGCGTCAAAACCCGTGTGCCCCAAACGCAAAAAGCCCCCGTGTGGTACGGGGGCTTCGGGTTCACTTGCGCCGCCCGTCAATGTGACTTGACGGGCTACAGACTGCAACCTTCCTTGCAGTGCGAAACAGGACGAATACGGAATCTAGCGGTCCACATCGGCGTAATCTCCTTTCGTAAGGTGGCGTTGGATGGACTTTACCTTTTCCGGTGCTGCTCGTCAAGCAAAAAAGATAAAGCAGGTCCTATTTGACGCCACCTGTTACATTTACATCTTATCACAGACAGTTAGCTGATCACCAGTGCAGGATAGGAGGTGCCAGATGGCACAAGAGATCGAGCGGAAGTTCCTGGTAAAGGACGATTCCTGGCGGGCCGCCGCAGACCAGGGGACCGCGTACCGGCAGGGGTACCTGAGCACCGAGCGGGGTCGCGTGGTCCGGGTCCGCGTGAAAGGGACCCAGGGGGTGCTCACCATCAAAGGTGAGCGGCAGGGGATTTCGGCGCCGGAATTCGAGTACCCGATCCCGCTCGCCGACGCCGAGAAGCTCTTCAAGCTCTGCCTGCGTCCCCTGATCGAGAAGGTGCGCTACGAGGTGCCCCACGCGGGGCTCACCTGGGAGATCGATGTCTTCTCCGGTGAGAACGAGGGGCTGGTCCTGGCCGAGGTCGAGCTCGACTCCGAGGACCAGCAGGTGGAACTCCCTTCCTGGGCCGGCCCCGAGGTGAGCGACGATGGGCGCTACTCGAACGCCAGCCTGGTCAGCTCCCCCTACCGGAACTGGTAGTAACGGTTTTTTCCATCCTGAGGTCGCGTGGAGCCCAATATGCCCGCGTCTCCCGCGGCAACCTGAGCTTCCCCGCTACACCGGGTTTTTCAGCGCGTCCTCCAGCACGATCTCCAGCTCGGCCAGGGCGATCTCCTTTAATCCCAGCACCTGCGCCTCGGCACTGCCGAAAAGGTGCAGCGACGGGTCCCGGTGCATGCCGATACCCAGTTTTTTGCAGCTTTGATCCGCCAGGCGGACCATCGCCAGCAGGGGGTTTCCCTGGTCCCACTGCTCCGCCTCGTGTCCTGCCACCACGGTGCAGTACGCTTCCGGCAGGTGCCAGGCCATCAAAAGCTGGTACCCCTGCTCGACGTGCATACTGGCCAGCACCTCGCTGATGATGGACTGGTTCAGCCCCCCCGGCAGCTGCTGCGCCTTGCCGATCTGCTCCATCAGCTTCAACAGGAACAGGTTGCCGATGTCGTGCAAAAGGCCGGCGAGAAAGGCCTCCTGGACCAGCATGTCGTACCCGGTACGCTGCGCCAGCCACTTGCTCCCCACCGCACAGCAAAAGGCGTGCTTCCAGAGGATCTGCATCATGGCGTTGAAGCGCGGGTCGTCGGAGCGGTACTGGTCCTGCTGGGTGGCCAGCATGGCGATGCTGGCCACCTCCCGGGAGCCCAGCCGGACGATCGCCTCGTGCATGGTGCCGACCTTGCTGAGGCCCGCGTAGTAGGAGGAGTTCGCGACCCGCAGCACCTGGCTCACCAACCCGGGATCGGCACTGATCAGCCGGTTCACCTCTTCGAGGCGGAAATTGGGGCGCCCCAGCACCTGCTGAAGCTTGAGAGCTACCGCGTGGAACACCGGTACACTGGTGATCCCGCTGGAGAGCTGGTCCTTGATGTGTTCGACTATGGAGCGTTCTTCAGCCATTGGGGTGGGTATCCTTCAAAACCGGCTCTCGACCGGCCTAACTCCCGAGAATCCTCTTCAACTCAGCCAGCGGGCGGGGGCGGCCGATACGCGGCAGATCGCGCAGCACCTCCTGGATGGAAACCAGGCCGTTGGCCGCTTTCACCAGCCCGTCCTCGAACAGCGACACCATCCCGGAGGTCTCGATACTCAGGCGCCGGATCTCGGAAGAGGAGCGGCGCTGCATGATGGCCTCCTTTACCTCCTCGTTCATGATCAGCACCTCGAAAATCGCCACCCTGCCCCGGTAGCCGGTAAAACGGCACTTCTTACACCCCCTGCCCATCCTGAAACGCGCGTTCCCCAGGTCCTTTGCCGTGTAGCCCAGCTTGGTGTACTCGATGGGGGTCGGCAGGTAGGGCTCCGCGCAGTCGTTGCAGACCAGGCGCAACAGACGCTGGGCGACCACCGAGACCACCGTGGAGGAGATCAAGAACGCCTCGATCTGCATGTTCATCAGGCGCAAGAGCCCCCCGATGGAGTCCTCGGTGTGGAAGGTGGTGAGCACCTTGTGGCCGGTGAGCGCCGCCTGGATGGCGGTCTCCGCCGAAAAGGAGTCGCGGATCTCCCCCAGGACGATGATGTCGGGGTCCTGGCGCACGATGTGGCGCAGCGTCTCCTCGAAGGTCACCCCGATCTTCGAGTTGATCGAGCACTGGGAGACCCCTTCGATGACGTACTCGACCGGCTCCTCGGCCGTGATGATGCTGGTGTTCACGTTGTTCAGGTAGCCCAGGCAGCCGTAGAGCGTCGAGGTCTTGCCGCTGCCGGTCGGCCCGGTGATGATCATGACCCCGCTCGGGGTGTCCAGCGCCTCGCCGATGAAGCGGTCCAGCATGTTGGGCGCCATGCCGATCTGGCCGATCTCCAGGATCGCCTTTTTCTTGCTCAAGAGCCGCAAGACGATCTTCTCGCCGAAGATGGTGATGAAGAAGGAGACCCTGAGATCAAGCGTGAAGCCGTGCTGGCGGCTGTCGTAGAGGATGCGGCCGTCCTGGTGGCGGCGCCTCTCGGCGATGTCGGCCTGCGCCATCACCTTGATGCGCGAGGTGAGCTGCGGAGCGATCTCGAGCGGCAGCTCGATATGCGGGATCATGATGCCGTCGTGGCGGAAACGGATCCGGAGCCGGTCCTTGAGCGGCTCGATGTGGATGTCGCTCACCTCCTCGGTGATGGCATCGTCGAAGAGCTTGTTGATCATCCCGACCACGGTGCTCTCGTCGGCCCCCACCTCCTCGTTCCCGGCACTGCGCTCGGCGTTGGCGATGGCCGCCAAAAGCGACTTCCGGCTGGAGATGGCAGGCTTGAGGTTGCGGCCGAAGAGCCCCTCTGCTGCACTGCGTGAGCCCTGCTCCAGTGGGTTGGCGAACACCACGGTGACCGCGCCCTCTTCGACGGCAATCGGCAGGAACTGCAGCTCGCGGTAGGTGGAAAACGGGGCCTTGGCGAGCAGCTTGCGGTCCAGCTTGCGGAACTCCAGCTCCTCGACGGGAAACCCGAGCTGGAAGGAGAGCACCTCGATGAACTTGCGCTCGTCGATAAAGCCGTTTTCGACGAAGATGTCCCCCAGCATCTTGCGCTCGACCCCCTCCTTCTGGAGGTTGAGCGCGGCGGTCAGGTCACTCTCCCGAATATGCCCGAGCTCGATGAGGAAATCGCCGATCCTGATGGAGATGCTGTTCCTGCGCAGGGTGGCCGCCACCTGCTCCGGCGTCACGTAGCCCAGCTCCTGCAGCACGTCCAGCAGGGTCTTGTTGGAGACCAGCTTCGAGCGTACCCGCAGCGCATAGCCCAGTTGATCTTCGCCGATCACCCCTTCCTGGACCAGCAGCTGGGCGATGGCCCCGCCACCCTGAACGGGTCCGGGGTCCTTTGGTAGTTTGGTCATGACGGTCTCGGAATTGCCGATCGATAAATTAATACCTTGAAATATCCTCTTCGGGCTATCGGCCAAAACTCGCAAAAGCTGTAGCAATCATTGGATTATTTTTAATTCATGACAGGATGTTGGAGCGGCGGAGAGGCGTGGCGGGTTGCCTCGATGGGTGACGTGGTAAGGCCGGCGGGGTCCGGGGGAAACGGCACTAGGGCGGGGTGCCCTCAGAGACGGCTGACAGCTCGGGACCTGCGGGTACGACACCTGTTTCTGCGCAGCCGTCCCAGAAGTCGGCAATGTCTTTGAGGATGCCTGCGGAAACGAGTTCGCTGGCCTGGTCCTCATACCAGTCAACCGGCATCGCCGAGCTGAACCCGGGCTCCAGGAAGCGGCCGTCCATCAGGACGATAATGCCGCGGTCCGTCTCCGAGCGGATCACCCGTCCCGCGGCCTGCACCGCCTTGGCCATGGCGGGAATGGCGTAGGCATACTCAAAGCCCAAGCCGAAGCGGCGCTGGTAGTACTCCCGCATCAACTCGCGCTCCAGGTCGTAGTTGGGTAAGGGAGGGCCGACTACGAAGGCGCCGATCGCCATGTCCCCCTGGTAGTCGATCCCTTCCGAAAAGGAGCCCCCCTGAACCGCGAAGACCACGGTGGCGGCCCCGGGGTCGCGCAGCTCCTCGAGAAGCGCCTCCACGCGAGCAGCGCTCATCTTGCGTTCCTGGGAGCGCACCTGGAACCCCTGCGGGGCCCGGAACAGTTGGGCAACCCGCTCCAGGAAGCTGAAGCTCGGGAAAAAGGCGAAGTAGTTCCCCCGTTTAAGGGCAACCATCCGCTCGAGGGCATCGGTGATCTTCCCGTAGTTGCGCTCGCGCTCGCTGTAGCGGGTGGAGACCTGCGGGATGATCAAGAGCTTGCGCCGCTCCGGGGGAAAGGGGCTCTGGAACTCCTCGGTCAGCACCTTTCCGGGGTCGAGACCGGAGAGGCGGGCGTAGTAGTCGAACGGTTTCAGGGTCGCGGAGAACCCGATGACCTGCTCGAACCCGGCATAGCAGCCGGCCAACAGCTCTCCCGCGTCACAGCAGGTGATCTTGAGGATGCCCCCTGCGCCCGGATGAAAGGTGGTAGAGAATTCCTGGTTGGCTGCGTCCCGCACCAGTTCGAGGGTCCCGGTGAACTCGGACCAGGAGCGGGCCAGGGCCAGGAGCGGATCCCCCTGGCCGATCTCCAGGGTGGACTCCAGGTAGCGCGACAGCACCTGTGCGATGCGCGCCTCCTGGTCGGCAAAGGCGCGCACCGGCGGCTGGATCGCCCGCGCGCGGCTCCCCTCCCCTGCCCGGCATTGCGCGATGGTCTCCAGGCACCCTTCCAGAAGCTCCACGCCCCTGTTCCCGAAGGGGCGCGGCAGCGCACCGAGTCCTTCACGCCAGGACTCCAGGAGCTGTGCCGAGAGCTGCGGGGAATAGTAATCCATCGCCCGGGACGGCAGGTTGTGCGCCTCGTCGATGATCAGGCTCGGCTTGCCGCGCTGCCCGACGTTCAACGCGGTGACCCGGCCCAAGGCGGAACGCGGGGCGAAGACGTAGTTGTAGTCGCAGATAACCAGGTCCGCCTCCGGGAGTGCCGCGAGCTGCAATTCGAAGGGGCAGACCTGGTGCTCCTCGCCGAGCGCCCTGAAGTGGCGGGACTTGAGTTTTTTCTTCCGGGCCAGGATGGCGACGAGCCCCGCACGTTCCAGCTTTTCGTAGTAATCCCGGGCAAACTCGCAGAGTTCCGGGTGACAAAGCGGCTCGTCCTTGAAACAGATCTTGTGTTTGGCGGTGATGGTGAGGGACTTAAGCGCAGCGCCGGCGCCCCGGAAGCGCTCCACGGCATCCTCGGCAACCCCGTGTTGGCTGTTTTTCGGGGTCACGTAGATGGCCTGCTGTCCGCGCCCCAGCGCTTCCTTGAGTACCAGGTAGAGCACCCCGACCGTCTTGCCGAGCCCGGTAGGTGCCTGGAGCAGTTGCGGCATTTTCTGGGCCAACCCCTGCTCCACGCAGTCGATCAGCTCACGCTGGCCGGGACGCGCCGCGGCAAACGGGAACACCAGGGTAGCAGCTAGTTTCCGGCGCCGGGCCAGGCAGCGCTCAGCCTGCACCGCCTCCAGCACCAGGGACTCCAGGCGCCGCTCCAGCCAGTGTTCGTAGGCTGCCAGGTCCAGCTCGACCCGTACCTCCTGGCTCTTGCCGTTTCGGGTGGAAACCAGGTGGAAGGAGAGTTCGGGAATGACGCCGTGTTCCAGCCAGTGGAAATAGCCGTAACTTTTAAGCTGCAGGCAGTAGGGGTGTTCGGGGTCGGCGTTGAGACGACGTGCGAGTTCGTGGATGTTGAAGGTTGTCTTGATCTCTTCGATGTGCGGGGGATTGCCCGGGAAGATGCCGTCCAGGCGCCCCTTGACCAGGAACCGGTACTGCTGAGCGGTGAATTCCCGGCTCACCGCGACCTCGCAGCGGTAGCCGGGGTCGGCCTTGGCCCGCCGGCGCTGCACACGCTGGTGGATCTCCAGCCCTTCGGAGGCGGCTCCGGAGCCGGCCAGGTTCTCCAGGTGGCCGCGTCGGGGGACCGGCATGGCGAACTCGCCCAAGGAGAGGGTGATGAGCGGTGAGTCGAAAAGTTCCAGGGAAGGTTTCACGTGGCAGCGTGTCTCGCAGGTGCAGTTGTGCAGTTTCCGGAGGGGTGAGTTCAGGGCTACTTTCCGCTATATCCGGCCAACTTGTCAAGCGGATTGCGCCGCTCGTCAACGGGGGAAACACCTGCGCACGGGGGGGCAAATCAACGAAAGAGCGTCGAATTTCCCTCTTACGGCGTTGCATTTCCGCAATAACACGGTACTATTGTCTGGGTCTTTTCTAATACAATTTCATAAAGGAGAACGATCATGAAAAAGTGGCTTCTCGCGGCCTGCGCCCTGTCCATCTTCTCATCCGGTCTGGCCCTCGGTGCCGACAACACTGTCGTCACGCTCCCTGCAAAAAACGGCAACGTCACCTTTCCGCACAAAAAGCACCAGGATTTGATGGCCTGTACCACCTGCCACGAAAACGAGAAGGGGGGCAAGATTCCCGCGTTGGGCAAGGACTGGGCCCACAAGACCTGCAAGGGTTGCCACGCCGACAAGAACAAGGGTCCCACCAAGTGCAGCGAGTGCCACGTGAAGTAGACTCTCCCTCCTTCGGCACACGCAAAAAGGCGAAAGCTCTCAGCTTTCGCCTTTTTTTGTACACCCGCGGGATTCACCCGAACAGCGGTCTGGGCGTTTTTGACCTGTAGGGGCGAATGATTACCCCCCGGAACGCCCGGGGAGCCTAACTGAACGCGCTGTTCTGCCTGAGCTGCGGCGGGTAGGAGAGCGCTTCCTTCCCCAGCGTGAAGTAGAAGGTGGCGCCGTTTCCCACCTCCCCTTCCGCCCAGATGGTCCCGCCGTGGCGCTCGATGGCCCGCTTCACCGTAGCCAGGCCGATCCCGTTTCCTTCGAATTCGGCGCCGTGCAGGCGCTGGAACGGCCCGAACAGCTTGTCCTTGTACTGCATGTCGAATCCGGTGCCGTTGTCGCTGACGTAAAAAACCTCCTGGCCGTCCATGAGCTCCATCCCCACCTCGATGAGGGCGATCTTCTCCTGCACCGTGTATTTCCAGGCGTTACTGAGCAGGTTGTCCATGACGATGCGCATCAGCGTCTTGTCGCCCAGGACCTGGATCCCTTCGGCGATGAGAAACTCTACCCGGCGCCCCTTGTCGGTCTGACGCAGCATGAGGCTCGAGATGGTGGCTATGCGCGAGAGGTCGATCGGCTCCTCGTTGAGCGGAGCACGGCTGGTACGGGCGAGTTCCAGAAGATCGTCGATGAGGTTTCCCATCTTGCTGCTCGCCTTGCAGATGCGGTCCAGAAGCTCGCGCCCCTCGTCGCTTATCTGGGCGCTCTGCTCTTCCCTGAGGATCGCCGCATAGCTGTTGATATGACGCAGCGGACTTCTCAGGTCGTGGGACACCGAGTAGCTGAACGCCTCCTGCTCCTTCACGGCCAGCTCGAGCTGCTCCGTGCGCTCGGCCACCCGATTGTCCAGTTCCTCGTTTAACTTGTGGAATTCCTCTTCCGCCAGTTTTTGCTCCGTTATGTCGCGGGCGATGCCGAAGCTTCCGGTGAGGTTCCCCTGCAGGTCGTACAGGGGCCCCCGGGTGGTGAGGAAGGTGCGCCGTTTCCCTTGGGCGTCGGTCATGGTGTCCTCGAAGAGTTCCACCTCGGCCGGGTCGTGACCGATCCGATTCTCCCTGAGGATCGCCGGCACCTCCTGGCGCGGGAACAGCTCGCGATCGCTGCGCCCCAGGAACTGTCCGGCCTTCTTGCCGATGATCCGCTCTGCGGCGTCGTTGAGCAGCAAGTACTTTCCGGCGGTGTCCTTTACGTAGATCGCATCCGGAGTGCCGGAGATGATGGAATTGAGGAGCTCCTGGTTCTGCTTCAGCGCCTGCTCGGCCTGGCGCCGTTCGGTCACATCGTTGGATACCACGAGGAGTTTGTCGCAGCTGCCGTCGTCCTCGTACACCGGCGATTTCACCGACTCAAAGTGGTGCACCCTGCCGCCGGCGTCAGGAATGCTCAATTCCGAACCGAGGATCCTGCCGGCTATCACCGCGCGGTTCTCTTCCTGCAACCGGTCCGTCACCTCCTTGGGCCCCTGGAGGTACTCGTGGATCGATTTTCCTTCCATCTCCTTCACCGAGGTGCCGTAGAAGCGTGCCATGGCCTCGTTCACCAGACAAAGCTGCCCCGAGGCGTCCAGGACGAAGATGTTCCCCGGCGCGGCATCGATGACCTGGCGCAGGAAGTTGCGCTCGCGCTGGATGGTCAGGGCCGCCTGCTCGCGCTCGGCCGCGCACCGCGCACGCACCTCGGCCTTTTCCGCGCGCACGCGCGCCCTCAGCATGACCTCGACCAGTACCGAGAGAAAGATGCCGCTGACGAGAAAGACCACGGTTTCCAGGCGGTCCACACTGGTCACGGAGAAGGAGGCTCCCAGGGGAACGCTCCACTGGTAGGAGGCAAGGCACGCCGAGAGGGCGGTCGCCATCAGGCCGCCGGGAAATCCTGCCAAGAGCGCCGCCAGCACTACCGCAGGATAGAAGGTGAGAAAAGGACTGATCGCACCGAGGGCTCCGTGGCACATGACGCGGCTCAGCGCCGCCCCCGCCGGCAGCAGCGGGGTCAACAGCAAAACCAGCTTTGGACTCTTCTCTCGTGCTTCCCAAACCATGGCGCTCTCCCTCTCGTCCCCGGAGCCGCTGACGAAGCTGATTCTCCCGGGTGTAGGCACCCCTGCAATCTCTCTTAAAATTACGCGTTATGAACTGGGTCCAGAAGCAATCGCAGTAAAGGACGTGGGATGATCAAGGTGAGGACTGTCAAACTCGCACCACGGCCCCCTATCAGGGAAAAACTGTGGCGAGGATAACCCAGCAGAGACAGCTATAGCACAATTTGAAGTTTTTGATTAGCAAAATTTTTATTTTAATTTTTTTCTTTGCCTAGGTCGTAGTCTTACTGTCACCCGGTGCTCAGAGGTTGTAGGAACTCTTTCCGTGAGGGAGGGATTACGGTGAGGTGGCCGGAATTACCAAGCTCAACTGCGCGGCGTCACGTAGTAGAAGATGGCTCCGAAATGGCAGGCACTGCCGATCAGCACGAAGACGTGCCAGATGGCGTGGTTGTAGGGGAGCCGCTCCCAGAGGTAGAAGAGGACTCCAACGGTGTAGGCGGCGCCACCCGCGAAGAGCAGGATAAGCCCGTTCGCCGCGATGGCGGCCGAAAGTGGTTTCAAGGCGACGAGGACGCTCCACCCCAGGGCGATGTAGAGCAGCGGCCCGACGATGCGCATGCGGTGGGTGGTGAAGATCTTCATGATGGCTCCCACGGTGCCGAGCCCCCAGACCACCCCGAAGAGGGACCACCCCCAGGGGCCGCGCAGGGTGACCAGGGTGAAAGGGGTATAACTCCCTGCTATCATGAGATAGATGCTCGCATGGTCCAGGATCCGGAAGATGTAGCGCAGGTAGGGTTTGCGCACGCTGTGGTAGGCGGTGGACATGCTGTAGAAGGTGAGCAATGCTCCACCGTAGATGCAGCTGCTCACCAGGCGGTAGCTGTCGTTGGCCTGCACGGCAAGCGAGATCAGGGCGCTCACCCCGAAGATGCTCAGGATCACCCCCAGCCCGTGTGTGCAGCGATTCAGCAGTTCTTCCGCCTCGGTATAGTAGACCAGGCGTTCATGGATATTTTCCGGTTTCATGAGGTAATGGTACCGCAGAAGGGGGCACTGAAACAAGAGGAGCCCCTTTTCCGATACGGTGCTCTCCCCTCCCGCGAACCCGCTTGACTTCTGCCTGCCGCCGTACGATTATGAGCAGGATTTTGTATACACACCCCAATCCCCGGTGCGCCTGGCGTAACGGGTGTCCGAGGACCACCGCCCATGGCCAAGAAAATCTTCGTCGCGGCATCAGGACAGAACATCGGCAAGACCACGGTGAGCGTCTCCCTTTTGCACCTGGCGCAGAAAAAGTATGGCCGCGTCGGCTTCATGAAGCCGCTCGGCCCCAAGCCGACCACCCTGCGCGGGCACGCGATGGACAAGGATGCCGCCCTCATCGCGCAGGTCTTCGACCTCACCAAGGACCTGCGCCACATGTCGCCGGTGGTGGTCTATCCCGACACCACCCGCAAGGTGATCGATGGAGAGATATCCTGCGCGGAACTCGAGGAGCGCATACTTACCAGTTACGCCGAGCTGGAGAAGAAGTGCGACTTCATCATCATCGAGGGATCCGGCCACCCGGGGGTCGGCTCGGTGCTCAAGCTCTCCAACGCGCGGATCGCCCGCCTGCTCGATGCGCCGGTGCTCATGGTGACAGGCGGCGGTGTCGGGAACGTGATCGACACCATCTTCATGAACATCGCGCTGTTCCAGCTGGAAGGGGCCCAGGTGCGTGCCGTGTTGACCAACAAGCTCTTTGCCGAGAAGCGCGCCTCGACCCTCGACTACCTGACCCGTGCCCTAGCCGACCAGCCCTTCAGCGTCTTCGGCGGATTCGACTACCAGCCGGTACTCGCCAACCCTACCCTGCGCCGGGTCTCTCGCCTCCTCGACCTGCCGCTGCACGGCAACCGCCGCGAGGTAAGCCGGATCATCCAGCACGTGCAGATCGGTGCCGCCTCGACGCAGCGGGTGACCGAGATGCTGCGCGACTCGAGCCTGCTCGTGGTGACCAGCAGCCGGGACGAGCTCCTGGTCACCCTGGCAAACCTGTACCAGATGCCCGAGTACCGCTCCCAACTCTGCGGGCTGGTGATTCCGGGAATAGCACCGGTGAGCACCATCACCCAGCTGATCCTCGACCGCAGCAACATACCCTACCTGCGCACCCAGCGGCACTCGACGGCCGAGTTGTACCGGATCATCACCGAGGATATCTCCAAGATCACCCCCGAGGACACCGAAAAGCTCGACCTGGTGCGCAGACTTGCGGAGGAGCGGCTCGATTTTGACCGGCTTGTAGCCCTTTTCTGACCCTCCCCCTGGTCTCGGTATGGGCCTGTGGTACTTCTCCTCCTGGAGAGCCTCTCAGCTTCTCGACAACGACAAAAGGCGGCCCCAAAGGGGACCGCCTTTTTCCTGTACACGCCGGGAGGCGACAGGCGTTACTTCTTGTGGCACTCGGAGCACTTGGTCGGGCCAGCGCCCTTGTCGGCGTGGCACCCTTTGCAGGTCTTGTGCGCCCAGTCCTTGCCGAAGCCCTCGATCTTGCCCGGTGCCTTCTCGTGGCAGGCTTTGCAGTTGGCAACCTTCTCCTGGTGCTTCTTGTGGTTGAAGGTGATGTCGCCGTTTTTGGCGGGCAGGGTGATCACGTCGGCGGCCAGTGCCATGGTTGCGGTCATCAGGGTAAGTGCTACGGCTGCAATTGCTCTTTTCATGGGTGCTTCTCCTTTGCGTTTGGATTTTTGGTCCGAAGTTGTGTTAAAAATTAGCATGGTGCACCCCGGGCCGGTATCGACATCTATAGCAATGCGACCCGATGTCGGGTACCCGGGTACCCGGAATTCCTGGCCTGGCACCCGATAACCATCCGAAGTTTCAGGAAGAAAGGTCTTCCATGATGCAGGACACCCCAAAGATCGATAAAAGTGCTCTTCCCAGTGTCGCCATCGACGGCGCTCGCATCCGGACGGTGCGCGAGGGGAAGAAACTGACCCAGCTCTACGTAGCCAACGTGGTCGGCGTCACCACCGACACCATTTCGCGCTGGGAAAACAACCGCTACCCGAGCATCAAGCGGGACAACGCCGAGAAGCTTGCGGGGGCTCTCGAGGTGACTCTCGAGGAGATTCTCCGCCAGGATGAACCTGAGCCCGACCCGGAGGTCGCCGAGGGCCCCGACACCTCGAAACCGCGGCGTTGGACCCTTTTGCTGTTGGCCCTCATTCCCGTTCTGGCGCTGCTGATCTTCGTTGCCAGCCGGCTCTTGGTCGGGGCTCCCAAGGCGCTGCGCTGGGCGCCGCATTTTGCCGCCCCCGGCGAGGTGGTTCCAGTTCAGATCAAGATCACCAGGACCGCCGAGGAGAGTAACGGCTTCATCCTTAAGGAACACCTGCCGTCGGGGTGGCACCTGGTCAGCGCCCAGCCCGGGAACGCCGCCGTCGACCACGACGGCTCCATTGTGAAGTGGCTGGTGCCCGCCGGGCAGGGGCCGGTGACCGTCTCGTACACCGTGCAGCTTCCCGCAAACCTGCCGTCCGGCAAATCCGGGACGTTGCGCGGCGAGGTAGTCCTCCACGAAGGGGAAACCAACCGTACCGAGCCGGTGGCCGGCAGTACCGGCATCCAGGTCGGCGCCTACCACTGGGCCGACAGTAACGGGGATGGCAGGATCGACGACGACGAGATCATGCCGGCCTACTATCTCTGCGAAGACATGAAGGGGATCGGGCTGGACTGGAAGACCATCGAGGCGATCTGGAGCGGCAAAGGCTACCGGTGGGATGCCAAGGGTGGATTTCAGGTGTTGAAGTAGCTGAAACTTCAAAGATTTGCGACGAAAAAGCCGCCCCTGGTACAGGAGGCGGCTTTTTTACTGCCCGGCTTTGCGAGGGAAATGCGAGGCGCCCCCGGTACCCTTATTTTCGGCCGGGACCCAGCTACCCGGTCCCTATATTGACCAGGGTGCAGGCCGAGCTCGGAGAAGACTAGAGACCTCTACGCAATGTCGTATGGTACGATAAGAATTGGCAGCTGGTCTAACGGGGGCCGGCTGGCTACTCCTTAAGGCAGGTGCACCACGTTGCACCAGATGGAGGTCACATGAAAGTACTTATCTTAAGCGCGAACGATTTCGAAGACAGTGAACTGCTGGTTCCCCTGTACCGTCTACGGGAGGCTGGCTTTACCGTGGAAGTTGCTTCCCTGAGCACGGGGGCCATCAAGGGAAAACATGGCTACGAGGTCCCGGTGGACAAGGTGTTCAAGGATGTAGTCCCCGGCGAATACGGGATGCTCTTGCTCCCGGGCGGCAAGGCGCCGGCTGCCATCCGGGACGACCGGACGGTACAGGAGATTGCCCGGTCCTTCTTCGCCGACAACAAGCCGGTAGCCGCCATCTGCCACGGGCCACAGATCCTGGTATCGGCGGGGCTCATCCGCGGCAGGCGCGCCACCTGCTACCAGTCTGTCACCCCGGAACTCAAGGAGGCCGGAGCGCAGTACGAGGACAGCGAGGTGGTGGTCGATGGCCAACTGGTTACCTCGCGGCAGCCTGACGACCTCCCGGCCTTCAACCGCGAGATAATGCGGCTCATAGCACGCTAGGATTCGGATGTTTCCAGATCGCCGCTGACCCTAACAACCGCACCAAACAAAAAGGGCGCCCCCCTTGGGGACGCCCTTTCCTTGTGCCTCACTGCCTACGCAGTTCCTATTTCAGGTTCTTCTTGATGCGCTCCACTGCCTCGATGACGTTGTCGCGGTTACCGAAGGCGGAGAGACGGAAGTAGCCTTCGCCGGAGGGGCCGAAGCCGCTTCCCGGGGTGCCCACCACGTTGCACTCGTTCAACAGCTTGTCGAAGAAGTCCCAGGAGGTAAGCCCGGCCGGGGTCTTGAGCCAGATGTAGGGGCCGTTCACGCCGCCGTACACGGTAAGACCAGCTTCGGAGAGCCCTTCGCGGATGATGCGGGCGTTCTCCATGTAGTAGTCGATGTTCTCCTTGGTCTCCTTCCACCCCGCTTCGGAGTAGACGGCAGCCGCGGCCTTCTGCACCGGGTAGGAGGCGCCGTTGAACTTGGTGGTCTGACGACGCAGCCAGAGCTTGTTGAAGCTGTACTTCCCGCCGGTGGAGGTGGTCCCTTCCAGCTCCTCGGGCACCACGACCAGGCCGCAGCGCACGCCGGTGAAGCCGGCGGTCTTGGAGAAGGAACGGAACTCGATGGCGCACTTCTTGGCCCCTTCGATTTCGTAAATGGAGTGCGGAATCGAAGGATCGGTGATGAACGCCTCGTAGGCCGCATCGAAGAGGATCACCGAGTCATTGGCGAGGGCGTAGTCCACCCACCCCTTGAGCTGCTCCTTGGTGGCCACAGCACCCGTCGGGTTGTTCGGGAAGCAGAGGTAGATCATGTCCACCCGCTCCTTCGGGAATGCCGGCATGAAGCCGTTCTCTTCGGTGCAGGGGAGGTACACGAGTCCCTGGTAGTACCCCTTCTCGTCGGCCTCGCCGGTGCGCCCGATCATCACGTTGGTGTCGTTGTAGACCGGGTAGACCGGGTCGCCGATGGCGACGGTATTGTCCAGCGCGAAGATGTCAAGGATGTTGGCGCAGTCGCACTTGGAGCCGTCGGAGATGAACATCTCGGTGTTCTTCAGCTCAACGCCCAGCGGCTTATAGGACTTCTCGATGATCGCCTCGATGAGGAAATCGTAGCCCTGCTCCGGGCCGTAGCCCATGAAGCTGCTGGCCTGGGCCAGGTCGTCCACGGCGTCGTGGAACGCCTTCAGGATGGTCGGGGTGAGCGGCTGGGTCACGTCGCCGATCCCCAGGCGGATCACCTTGGCTTCCGGATGGGCCGCCGCGAAGCCGCGCACCCGGCGCCCGATTTCCGGGAACAGGTAGCCGGCCTTCAATTTCAAGTAGTTATCGTTAATTTTTGCCATGTGGCCACTCCTTTAACATCAATACAGTATTCGATTTCAGGTTTGCGGAGGAATCGTGGATCCCCTCAGACGCCACGCGTCTCAGGATCCGTCGGCAACTATTTGAGGCCCAGGACGTCCTGCATGTCCCAGACGCCGGGTTTCGCGGTTACCACCCACTTGGCGGCGCGCACGCTGCCGCGGGAGAACATGTCGCGGGTGTGGGCGCGGTGGGTGAGCTCGACGCGCTCGCCCATGCCGATGAAGTACACGGTGTGCTCGCCCACGATGTCGCCACCGCGGATGGTCTGCATGCCAATCTCTTCGTGGGTGCGCTCGCCGCAGATCCCCTCGCGGTGGAAGTTGGCGACCTTGTTGTAGTCGCGTCCCAGCGCGTTCGCCACCACCTCGCCCATGCGGACGGCGGTGCCGGAAGGGGAGTCCTTCTTCATCTTGTGGTGCGCCTCGACGATCTCCACGTCGAAGTCCTCGCCCAGGATCTTGGCCACGTCGGCCAGTACCTTGAAGCAGACGTTGACCCCCACCGACATGTTGGGAGCGATCACGGCCGGAATCTCGCGGGCGAGTTCGGCTGCAAGGGCGCGCTCCTCGGGGGTGAACCCGGTGGAGCCGATCACGATGGATTTCTTGTGCAGCGCGCAGACTTCCAGGTTTTTGAGCGATACCTTCGGGGTGGTGAAGTCGATGAGCACGTCGCAGCCGGCAACGACGGCGTTCAGATCGTCGCTGATGGGGACGCCGATGGCTCCCAGTCCGGCGTTGTAGCCGGCATCCTGTCCCACCATGGGGTGGCCGGGGCGATCCAGGGCGCCGGAAAGTTCCACGCCCTCGGTCTCCTTGATGGCGGCGATGATGCGCCCGCCCATGCGGCCGGCCGCGCCGCAAACTGCTATCTTAATCATATCGACTCCTTAGATGAGACCGTATTCCTTCATGATGGCGGTCAGCTTGGCGCGGTTGGCGTCGACCAGCGGAGCCAGCGGCAGGCGGACCTCGTCGCGGCACTTGCCCAAGAGCGATACCGCGGTCTTCACCGGGACCGGGTTGGTCTCGATGAACATGGCGTTGGAGATCTTCAAGAGGTACAGGTGCAGGCGCTTGGCCTCCGCCAGGTTACCCGCGTTGAAGGCGTCCACCAGTGCGGCCACTTCCTTGGGCATGATGTTGGCGGTCACCGAGATGACCCCCTTGGCGCCACAGGCCATCATGGGGAGCGTGATGAAGTCGTCGCCCGACAGCACGGTCAGGTTGTCGCCGCACAGGGCGAGCACCTCGGAGGCCTGCTGCAGCGAGCCGGTGGCCTCTTTGATGGCAACGATGTTGGCGTGCTTGGAGAGACGCGCCACGGTTTCCGGCAGGAGGTTCACGCCGGTGCGCCCCGGGACGTTGTAGAGCACCTGCGGCAGGGCGACGGCGTCGGCCACCGCCATGTAGTGCTGGTAGAGCCCTTCCTGCGACGGCTTGTTGTAGTACGGGGTGACCAGGAGCGCACCGTCGGCTCCCAACTCCTTGGCGTGCTGGGTGATCTCGATGGCCTCGCGGGTCGAATTGGAGCCGGTGCCGGCGATGACTGGAACGCGCTTGTTAACCTGCTCGACCACGATCTTGATGACCCGGTCGTGCTCTTCGTAATCAAGGGTTGAGGACTCGCCGGTGGTGCCGCAGGGCACGATGGCGTCCGTCCCGTTTTCGATCTGGAATTCCACCAGTTCCCGCAGTTTTTCCTCGTCCACCGCGCCGTTGATGAACGGGGTGACGATGGCTACGATGCTTCCTTGGAACATGGGCTACCTCCTTGTGGTGCCTCTTGTGTATCAGTAGGTAATACGTTTGGGCAGCTGCCGATGTCGGCTCCCCTCAGCCTCTACAGAAAGCTCGGGATCTGCTCGCCGCGCACCAGGTCCTCGACCTTTTCGCGCTCGCGGACCACCTCGAACTTGTCGCCTTTCACCATTACCTCGGCCACGCGGGGGCGGCTGTTGTAGTTGCTGCTCATGGTGAAGCCGTAGGCGCCTGCGGACAGGAAGGCGATCTGGTCGCCCTGCTTGAAGTTCGGGAACTCGCGGTCTTTCACGAGGAAGTCGCCGGACTCGCAGATCGGACCGACGATATCGCCCACGATGCTGCCGTCCTGGTCTTTTTTGACCGGGGCGACACCGTGGAAGGAGCCGTAGAGGGCCGGGCGGGCCAGGTCGTTCATGCCGGCATCGACGATGACGAAATTCTTTTCCTCGCCCTTTTTAGTGTAGAGGCAGGTACCGACCAGAATGCCGGCATTTCCCACCAGGTTCCTCCCCGGCTCGAACAACAGGTGCAGTCCGAGATCTTTGGTCTCCGCGAGGATAGAGGTGCCGTAATCTGCCGGCAGCGGCGGAGCTTCATCGTTGTACTGGATGCCCAAGCCACCGCCCAGGTCGAGATATTTCGCCTGGATACCCATGTCCTGCATCCCCGTCAGGAGGCGCTTGAGCTTCTTGATTGCATCGACAAACGGCGAGACCTTGGTGAGCTGACTGCCGATGTGGCAGTCGATCCCCAGGATCTCGATGTTGGCCATATTCTTGGCGCGACCGTACTGATCGAGGGCGCGTTCGATATTAATACCGAATTTGGCCTTTTTAAGGCCGGTGGTGATGTACGGGTGGGTTTCCGGGTCAACGTCCGGGTTAACGCGGATGGCGATGCCGGCTTTTTTCCCCAGACGCCCGGCAACCTCATTCAGGCGGTCCAGTTCCATCTCGGACTCCACGTTGAACATGAGGATCCCGGTCTCCAGCGCGTAGGCGATCTCGTCGTCACGCTTGCCCACGCCGGAGTAGACCACCTTCTTGGGATCGACACCGGCCTGCAGCGCGCGGTAGAGCTCGCCACCGGAGACGATGTCCACGCCGCCGCCCAGGTTGATGAAGGTCTTCAGCACGGCCAGGTTCGAGTTCGCCTTCACCGAGTAGCAGATGGTGTGCGGCGTGGCGGCGAACGCGTTGTCCATCGCCTTGAAGTGACGCTCCAGCGTAGCCTGGGAGTAGATGTAGACCGGACTACCAACTTTCGCCACGATGTCCTTTATCGCAACGTCTTCCGCAAACAGCTCGTCACTTTTGTACTGGAAATGATGCATGACCCTTTTTCCCCCTTGTGAATCTATGTGAAAAAGCAACCGTAAACAAAAAAAGTTTTTACTTCTAACATACAACCGAGGCAAAAGTCAAAATTAATGCTCCGCCAGTTCTCAGGTTTGCGACCGTGAAACTGAAGTTTGAGAAGGTAGTCTTCGGAGTCATTCCGCCCTCCCCTCGCCTCCTGCGTCAACCAAAATGAGGATGCTCGTGGTTACTCGCTCAGCCCGAAAAGACTACTAAACAAGTAGACTGATAAATTCCGGAACTCTCCCTTACGTGATGAACGAACTCACATTTCCCGGTTCACATCAAGTATCCAATAATCTAAATATTCATTGGTCAGGTAGGAAATGAAAGTCAGACCGACCCGGCCATCCGCACCCCTTCCCAGGGGACATCCTGATGCGTTTTGCCTAAAAATTAGGCTGCCGTTTTTGCCAATTAAACCTATCTTCCCCGACCAAGACAACCCACGACCTTCATGAGAGGTAAAAGTCGCAGTAAGGGGTAATTTTGCTCGTTTCAGCCCACATTAAATTTCTTTACAACACTTTTCGCAGCACGATGAGCGCACGCGCCTCTTCCGTACCCGGCAGATTAAAATGTTCTACTTTATCTACGGCAACACCAAGGGCCTGGAGGTCTGTTTCCGCCTCGGCGATTTCTTCGGCGGCGTTACGCCCCTTCATGGCCACGATGCGCCCGTCATCTCTCATGAGAGGCATGGCCATTGAAACAAATGAGGAAAGATCGGAAAAAGCGCGCGAGACAATCCAATGAAAGGTTTTCGGATAACTCTCGGCAAGGGTCTCGGCGCGCACGTGGAGTGCGGTGAAGTTGGTCAGCTTGAGCAGACGCACCGCCTGCTTCTGGAAGCTGATCTTTTTCACCACCGCATCGACAGACACCACCTCCAGATCCGGAGCCACCACCTGGACCGGAATACCGGGGAAACCGCCGCCCGAACCAATATCGAGCAACTTGCCCGGACCGCGAACCACCTTCAAAAGGCTCAGCGAATCGACCAAATGCTTCTGGGCAATGCCGTCGTCATCAGTTATGGCGGTGAGGTTGATCTTCTTGTTCCACTTTTTCAACTCTTCCGCAAAGAGATCCAGGCGCTGCAGCTGCTCCTTGTTAAGCTCGATCCCCAGCTCGCGGGCCCCGGAAACCAGCAAATCTTTGGCGCGCTGGTTCATCGTGCCCCCCTCGCCTTCAGAGCGATGGAGAGTATGGTGATCCCTGCCGGGGTGATACCCGGGATGCGGGACGCCTGGCCCAAGGTATCCGGGCGGAACCGGTCCAGCTTCTCGCGCACCTCGGTCGAAAGCCCGGGAATCGACAGGTAATCCATGTCCGCCGGGATTTTCGCATGCTCCAGTTTGACCGCGCGCTCGACCTGCTCGAGCTGCCGGTTGATGTAGCCCTGGTACTTGATCTGGATTTCCAGCTGTTCCCGCACCGCCTCGGGGAGCTCCATGATCTCCGGGTAGATCCTGGAGAGGTCTTCACAGGTGAAATCCGGGCGGCGCAGCAAATGCTCGTAGCTGATGGCGTTCTGCATCCCCACCAGGTCCCACTCCGCAAGCAGCTCTTCACCGGCAGCGGAAGGGGTCAGGCGCTCTTTGGAGAGCCTGACCAGTTCGTTCTCGATGCACTCCTTCTTGACCAGGAAGCCTTTGTAGGTCTCCTCCGGTACCAGGCCGACTTCGTGCCCCTTCTCGCGCAGGCGCAGATCCGCATTATCTTCCCGCAACAGCAGGCGGTACTCGGCGCGCGAGGTGAACATGCGGTACGGCTCCTTGGTCCCCAGGGTGACCAGGTCGTCGATCATGACGCCGATGTAGGCCTCGTGGCGCCCGAGCACCAGCGGATCCTTCCCCTGCACCCGCAGGGCAGCGTTGATGCCCGCCATGAGCCCCTGCGCTGCAGCCTCCTCGTACCCCGAGGTGCCGTTGATCTGGCCGGCGTGGTAGAGGTTGGGCACCAGCTTGGTCTCCAGCGAGGCGTGCAGCTGGATCGGATTCACGTAGTCGTACTCGATGGCGTAGGCCGGACGCATGATCTCAACGCGCTCCAGCCCCTCGATCGACCGGTAAAAGGCCCACTGGATATCGATGGGGAGCGAGGTGGACATGCCGCTCGGATAGACCTCGACCGTGTCGCGCCCTTCCGGCTCGATAAAGGTCTGGTGGCGCTCCTTGTCCGGGAAGCGCACCACCTTGTCTTCGATGGACGGGCAGTAGCGCGGGCCGATCCCTTCGATGATCCCGGCGTAGAGCGGCGAGCGGTCCAGACCGCTGCGGATGATCTCGTGGCTCTTTTCGTTGGTGTAGGCAATGTGACAGGGAACCTGCGGCTGCTCGATCTTTTCTGTGGAGAAGGAAAACGGCACCGGGCGCTCGTCACCGTACTGCGGCTCCAGCTTGTTGAAGTCGATAGTCCTGCCATCCAGGCGTGCCGGAGTGCCGGTTTTCAGTCTCCCTACGTCGAAACCGTAATCCACCAGGCGCTCGGAGAGCCCGACCGAAGGAAGGTCCCCTGCCCTGCCGCCCGGGTAATGCACCAGACCGATGTGGATCAAGCCGCGCATGAAAGTGCCGGTGGTGAGGATAACGGTTTTGCCCAGGAAGCGGACGCCACCACGGGTATCGACGCCCACAACCGCGCCACCATCCAGGTGCAGCGCGGTAACTTCGACCTGTTTGAGATCAAGGTTATCCTGCTGTTCCAGGACGGTCTTCATCCGGAGGCGGTACTGCTGCTTGTCAGCCTGGGCACGCGAGGCGCGCACCGCGGGACCTTTACGGGTATTGAGCACCCTGAACTGGATACCGGTCGCATCGATGTTACGCCCCATCTCGCCGCCGAGGGCGTCGATCTCCTTGACCAGGTGCCCCTTGGCCAGGCCGCCGATGGCCGGGTTGCAGGACATCAAGGCGATGGCGTCGAGGTTGATGGTAAGCAGCAGGGTCGACACCCCGATACGTGCAGCTGCCAAGGCCGCCTCGCAACCGGCATGCCCCGCCCCTACCACGATCACATCGTATTTCTTTTCATAGACTATCAAGCCATGCTCCATGTACGTCTGATTGGTGCTGCCGTCCGGGTCTCGAACGGCTTATTTGCACGTGCCTTGTTAACCTGGCACTACTACGGGTTTTTTTGGATTTGTTCCACGTGGAACAAATTATCTGCCGTTTCCGGGATTGAAGTAACCTCGCTCCCTCTGGGAGAGGCCCGGGGGTGAGGGTGCTGGCAGCGTCGGCATTTTCACTCTGTAGCTCCGCACGCACACTGCCCCCCTCCCGAAGGGAGAGGGAACTTGCCTAGCCTACCTAAGCTGCTTTAAAGACGCAGGAAATCAAAAATGTTTCACGTGAAACAAAATCACTTCCCAATACAGAAGCTGGAAAAGATCCTGTCGAGGACATCGTCAGCGGTGGTCGCACCGGTGACCTCACCTACTGCATCGAGCGCGTCCCTCAGATCGATGGGAAGCAGTTCCATGTTCACACCAGCCGCCAGGTTTTCGACGAAGCGTTGCAGCGAGCGCTGGGCTTTGATCAGGGCATCGCGATGTCGGGCATGGGAGACGGCAACATACTCGCGGCTGTCGACGGCCTTACCATGAACAAAGGTACGGTGAATGGCTGCACGAAGTTCGGGAACGCCCTCACCAGTCAGGGTCGAAATGGCAACAACGGGAGACGTAACACCTTCGGGGAGCTCGCAGTGCGAGGTAAGGTCCGACTTGTTGCGCACCACGATGCAGCTCTTGCTGCCGATGGCATCAAGGATGACCCGATCATCATCGGTGAAGGGAGCAGAAGAATCAACCACAAAGAGAACCAGATCGGCCCTGGGAATCCGCTCCAGAGAGAGACGCACCCCTTCCTGTTCCACCTGATCCTCCGAATGGCGGATCCCGGCAGTATCGAGGAGTTTCACCGGCAGCCCGTTGAGGTTGACCACTTCCTCAATGACATCACGGGTGGTGCCGGGAACCGCGGTGACGATGGCCCGCTTCTCTTTGAGAAGGGTGTTGAGCAGGCTCGACTTCCCGACGTTGGGGCGACCGGCAAGGACGACGGAGACGCCATCGCGCAGCACCTTCCCTTCCTCGAATCCGTCGATCAACCCCTGAAGCTCGGCGAGAGCTGGCGCCACCCTCCCCTGCACATCGCGCTCAACAGCAACGTCGATATCCTCTTCGGGGAAGTCGATGAGTGCCTCGACATAGGCCAGGGCGTAGAGCATCGCCTCCCGGATGGCGGAGATCCGCTGGGACAAGAGTCCCTCGCGCTGATGCTGGGCCAGGGAGAGCGAGGCCTCGGTACGGCTGGAGATCACGTCCATGATGGCTTCTGCCTGGACCAGGTCGATCCTGCCGTTCAGGAAGGCACGCTTGGTGAACTCGCCCGGCTGGGCCAACCGGGCACCGGCCTCGATGACCAGGGAAAGAATCCGGGAAACCACCAGTGTGCCGCCGTGGCACTGGATCTCGACCACATCCTCCCGGGTATAGGAGTTGGGCGCCTTCATGTAGACCAGCATGGTCTCGTCAAGGACGTCACCTGTCGCAGGATGGACAACCGTGCCATAAGAAAAACGGTGGCTTTTTAGGCCACCGTTCCCTTTTGCTCTGAAGATGTTCTGGGCAATCTGCTGGGAGGCGGGGCCGCTGACCCTGATGATCCCGATCCCCCCCTCTCCTACCGGAGTGCTTATTGCCGCTATGGTATCGCGAACGTACATGGTAATTCCTGTCGGTGCTTAATCCTGGACCGTCTTGTTGATGTACATCTGCTGGGCGATGGTGAGCACGTTGTTCACCAACCAGTAGACAACCAGGCCGGACGGGAAGTTCAGGAACATGAAGGTGAAGACGATGGGGAGCATCAGCATCATCTTGGCCTGGACCGGGTCCATGTTGCTCGGGGTCATCTTCTGCTGGATGAACATGGTGGCGCCCATGATGATCGGGGTCACGTAGTACGGATCCTTGGCAGAGAGGTCGGTGATCCAGAGCATGAACGGTGCATGACGCAGCTCGATGGAGTACATGAGGGCGCGGTAGAGACCGAAGAAGACCGGGATCTGCACCACCATCGGCAGGCAGCCGCCCATCGGGTTAACCTTGTGGGTCTTGTAGAGCTCCATCACCGCCTTGTTGAGGGCATCGCGGTCGTTCTTAAACTTCTCCTTCAACTCCGTCATCTTAGGCTGCAGTTTCTGCATCTCTTTCATCGACTTGTAGCTCTTGTGAGTGAGCGGGAAGAAGATGAGTTTCAGGATGAAGGTGATGATGATAATGGCGATGCCGTAGTTGCCGGTGTACCTGTAAAGGTACTTGAGGGAGTAGACCAGCGGCTTGGCAACCGGACCGAACCAGCCGTAGTCGATGACGTCCTCGAGCCGGTTCCCCTGGGCTTTCAGGATATCGAGATCCTTCGGTCCATAGTAGACCGAGTAGTTGAGTGCGGCGCTCTGGCCGGGCTGCAGGGAGACGGCAGGGGCGGTGATGTCGCGGACCACCACGTCGGTTGCGGGACGGGACAGGGACACCGTGGCGATACTCCCCTTGTCGGCAATGATGGCACCCATGAAATACTTGTCGGCGAAGGCAGACCAGGTCACATTGGTGGCATGCTGAACCGGAGCCTTCAGCAGGTTATCAAGCTTTTCGGAGACGACTTTCCCTTCGGTAAGGGTCGTCGGCCCGTAGACTTCGTAGCGCCCCTCGCTCTTGTGCGGAACCACCCGATCGTTTTCAAGGATGTGCAGCTTGCCGTCAACACGGCCTGCGCCAACGTTCCTCACCTCTTCGGTAAGTCCGATATGGTAGGCGTTACCGGAGAAGCTGAAACGCTTCTTCAGCTCAACACCCTGCGGAGTTACGGTACTGAACTCGACGCTTCCCTTGTTCCCGTCAGTCAGTTTCAGGTTTTCACCGGTTACCTGGTACACGGCGTTGGAAGCAATCCCAAGCTCGCGGGAGTCGGTGAGCAGCGCAAAGCGGGTAGGATTGCTCTCGTCGATGAGCACGATGTCCTTCCCCTGCGGACCGGCGGTCTCCTTGTACTTTTTCAGCACCAGCTTCTTGAGGCCGGCACCCTGGGTGGAGAACACGGCGCTGTACAGGTCGGTATCGACGGTGATGTCGCGCGGAGCAGCTGCAGGCTGCCCGGCCACCGGGGCCGGTGTTGCAACCGGCGTTGCAGTGGCGACTGCCGGAGCGCTGACGACCGGGGTAACGGATTTTGCCGAGCTCAGCTGCGCCTGTTTAGCGGAGGTACCGGGGGCCAGCGCCGGCTTTGCCGGGGGAAACAGGTAGGAGTAGGCGTAGAGCACCCCAATAGAAAGCACGATAGCTATGATGGTTCTTTTTTCCATGGTATCTCCGAAAGACGCTATTTAACCGGATCGTATCCGCCCGGATGCCAGGGATGACAACGCGCGATGCGCGCAACCGTCAGCCAGACACCTTTGACAGGGCCGTACTTTTCCAAAGCTTGTAAGGAATAATGGGAACAGGTGGGGTAAAACCGGCAGGAGGGAGCCTTTAACGGAGAGATGAACCGTTGATAACAGACAACCAGGCCCCGCAGGAATCTATTTAGCATATCTGTTGCGCAGCCGCCCGAAGGCGGCTGCGAGCTCGGATGAGAGGTGGTGAAAGTCAAGTACTTCCGCCCCTTTTTTGGCGACGATATTAATATCTGCCAGTGGGAAGAGCTGCTTGTTCTGCCGGTAATACTCGCGCAGCCTTCGCTTGATGCTGTTTCTGACCACGGCGTTGCCCACCTTCTTGCTTACCGTGAAACCGATGCGGGGACCGGCCGGAGCAGTGTCCCTCAACAGCAAGAGGAAATGCGGGGTGTGCAGTTTGTGGGCGCCCGAGTTGAACTGGGTAAACTCCGGGCGCCTGCGCAGTCTTTCAGCCTTGGGAAAAGCTGAGCCGGACAAACTATGTGCTACTTGGTTGCGATGCCGACAGCCAACCGCTTGCGGCCTTTAGCCCTTCTGCGCTTGATGACGAGACGGCCGTTCTTGGTGGACATACGGACGAGAAAGCCGTGGGTTCTTTTACGGGAGGTGTTGCTGGGCTGAAAGGTTCTTTTCATCTTTATCTGCTCCTTGCGCGGTTTTAGCGACTTTAGATATAAAGGGAAGCATGGAACTTAAACATAAAGAAATTTGGGTGTCAAGAGGTTTTTCCGCGGCCAACTTTTGCCTTGCAAAAAAGGGGTAGCTCTGTTAGTCTTCTGCTGCGAAAAAATTAGTGTCAACTTATTTTGTTCATAACCTTGTAACCCCTTGAATTTTCCGGCCTAAATCAGCACGATGACTTGTTGATAAAGCTGTGCAAAAATCGTCCCTCAAAAAGGCCTCTCTCCATGGAAAATATTTGGCTGGAAGCCCAGGCAAATCTGAAAAAAGTACTCACGGGACAAACCTTCAGCACCTGGATCGAACCCCTCAAGTTCCTCGGCAACACCGATGAAGCGATAATCCTCGAAGTTCCCAGCTCTTTCTTCCAAAAGTACGTCATCGAGAAGTACCTCGGCATGATCAGGGAGGCGATCTCTGCGGTCAGCCCGAAAACCTACCAGATCGAGTTCCAGATCGTCGAGCCCAAACCGGAGCCGGCTGCCGAGCCGGAAATGAAGCCGGCCAAGGAAGAGAAGAAAGAGAAGGAAAAGGACAAGAAGTCCGAGTTCATCCCGAACCTCAATCCCAAGTACACCTTCGAGTCTTTTGTCTGCGGCGCGAGCAACCAGTTCGCCTACGCGGCAAGCCAGGCGGTCGCCAACAAGCCGGCCACCAACTACAACCCGCTCTTCATCTACGGCGGCGTGGGTCTGGGCAAGACCCACCTGGTGAACGCCATCGGAAACCAGATCCTGGCCAAAAACCCCAAGGCGAAGATCTGCTACTACTCGTCAGAGAAGTTCATGAACGAGATGATCAACTCGCTGCGCTACAAGAAGATGGACGAGTTCCGCAACAAGTTCCGCAAGATGGACCTCCTGCTCATCGACGACATCCAGTTCATGGCCGGAAAAGAAGCGACCCAGGAAGAGTTTTTCCACACCTTCAACGCCCTCTACGAGTCCCACAAGCAGATCGTGGTCACCTCGGACAAGTTCCCCAAGGACATCCCGGGGCTCGAGGAGCGCCTGAGATCGCGCTTCGAGTGGGGTCTCATCGCAGACATCCAGCCGCCCAACGTGGAGACCAAGGTCGCCATCCTCAAGAAGAAGTCCGACCAGCACCAGGTGAACCTCCCGGACGACGTCGCCCTCTTCCTCGCCGAAGGGGCTACCTCGAACATCCGCGAACTGGAAGGGATGCTGATCCGCCTGGAAGCGTTCGCGAGCCTGACCGGCAACGAGATCACCCTCTCCATGGCCCGCGAGGTGATGAAGGACATCATCGTCGAGAAGACCAAGGAGATTTCGGTCGAGATGATCCAGAAGCAGGTGGCCGAGCACTTCCGCATCAAGGTGTCGGAACTTAAATCGGACAAGCGGATCAAGACCCTGGTGGTGCCGCGCCAGATCGCCATTTACATCTGCCGCGAGCTCACCAAGTCCTCGTTCCCCGAGATCGGCGAGAAGTTCGGAGGGAAAGATCACTCCACGATCATCCATTCCGTGCGCAAGATCGAGAAGCAGCTCGCCAGCGATCCGGACCTGAAGGCGACTGTGGAAGACATCAAGAAAAAGTTGTTCATGTAGCCGTGGAAACCTGTGCATAACTTGCCCCGAAATGGGGATTGAGCGTGTGCCTGTGTACAACTCCACCAAAGCACCCCCCAAGGTGCGCATGGTTCTCCTGACCAAAAGCTGCAGGAAAACGGGGGCTAAGACCTCTTATCAACTTATCAACAGGCAACTATCTACTACTACTGAAGAGATAAAAAAATATAAGTAAAAGAAGAAAACCTCCAGGGAGAGACCATGGAATTCAAAATTAGCAAAGAGATATTTTTGAAGGCCCTCCAGAGAATCCAGGGGATCGTGGAAAAACGAAACACCATGCCCATCCTCTCCAATGCTCTGCTGGAAGTGCACAACGACCTTCTCTACGTCACCGCGACGGACCTCGAGGTCGGCATGAAGAGTTCCTATCCCACCAAGGTGATCAAGGAAGGGAAGATCACGGTGTCCGCCAAGAAGCTCTACGAGATCGTCAAGGAGATGCCGGACGAGGAGATCCACGTCGCCACCAAGGAGAACGACTGGGTCGAGATCGTCTGCGGCAAGGCGCGCTTCAACATCGTCGGCCTTTCCTCGGAGGAGTTCCCCTACTTCCCGAAGGTCAAGGATGAGAGCTTCATCGTCTTCAAAAACGAGATCCTCGCCAACATGATCGAGAAGACCTCGTACGCCATCTGTTACGACGAGACCAAGTACAACCTGAACGGCGTGTTCATCAAAGCCTTCGAAGAGAACGACACCAACGTGCTGCGCATGGTGGCAACCGATGGTCACCGGCTCTCGGTCGCCCAGGAAGTGATCGAGGGGAGCATCTCCGCCGAACTCTCCAAAGGGGTCATCTTCCCCAAGAAAGGGATCTTCGAACTGAAAAAGATGGCCGAGGAGGAGTCTGCCGAGATCATGCTCGGCTTCATGGACAACTCCGCGGTGATCAAAAAAGGGAACAGCGTGGTGGTGATGCGCCTCATCGACGGCGAATTTCCGGACTACACCAAGGTCATCCCGGTGAACAACGAGCGCAACGTGCAGATAAGCCGCGACAAGTTCCTGCACTCGCTGAAAAGGATGGCCATCCTCTCGTCCGAGAAGTTCAAGGGGATCAAGATCGACGTGAACCCGGAGATCATCGTGATCTCCTCCTCGAACCCGGAACTGGGCGAGGCGCGCGAGGAGATCGAGGTGCAGTACGAGGGGAACAACATCTCCACCCGCTTCAATGCCAAGTACCTGATCGACGTGCTCTCGGTGATGGCGGACCGGGAGGTGGAGCTCAAGTTCAAGGACGAGCTCTCGCCGGTTATCATGAAGCCGCTTGCGGACAACGACTTCATGGCGGTCATCATGCCGATGCGCCTGTAGACTCCGGCCGGGGAGCCAAAGCTTGGGTGCTGCAAAAAACTTTTAGCCGCGACGCAAAAAACGACGCGGCTAAAGCTGCATAAAAAGGGTGGAAAAAATCCGGGTAGCCAAGGCGTTACCTCGCTGGACCGTCACCCTTTCCAGGCGATTTTTGGGATCTGTATACGGGAGGGCAGCAAAACAGGGCTTGAAAAACAACCGCTCCTTATGAGAGGCTTTTTCGTTGGCCCGTTTGCCTCATGAGACTGATAAAGCTAAAACTCGCGTCCTTCCGTAACCTGAAGAACCTCGAACTGACGCCCGGCGACAAGTTCAACGTTTTCTATGGCAACAACGGCCAGGGCAAAACCAACCTCCTGGAATCGATCTACCTCCTGGCGACGATGAAGTCCTTCAAGCAGGCGAAGAACTCCGAGCTGATCACCTTCGGCTCCGAGTTCGCCCTGGTGAAAGGTGCGGTAGAGCGCGACCGGGTACGGCGCGAGATCTCGCTGCTTCTCGAGAAACAGGGGAAAAAGGCCAAGATAGACGACAAGCTGGCCACCCGGGTGGACGACTTCTTCGGAAACCTGAACGTGGTGCTCTTCACCCCGGAGGAGATCGCCATGGTACGCGGGGGCCCGGAGCTCAGGCGACGCTACCTGGACCGTGCCGTTTTTACCTGCGATATCGGGTACCTGACCGCGTATCACGCGTACGTGAAGATTTTGAAACAGCGCAACGCGCTCCTGAAAAGCGGCGAGGCCTTCGGCCTCGACACCTGGACCGAACAACTTGCCCAGGCGGCGGTTCAGGTAGTGGAGCGGCGCTCCGCCTGGATCGGGGAGATCGAGAAGCTGCTGCAGCGTTTCTACTCGGAGATCTCGGGCAACGACGAAACGGTGCAGATCGAGTACCGTCAGCACGCGGTGGACCAGAAGAACTGGGAGAAGGATCCCCGTCAGGCCCTGCTGGACGCCCTCAAGGCGCACGAGGCCGAGGAGCGGCGGCGCTGCACCACGGTGGTCGGCCCGCACCGTGACGATCTCCACTTCGGCCTGAACGGCCGCGCTGCCCGGCACTTCGCCTCGCAGGGACAGCAGAGAAGCTACGTGTTGGCCCTCAAGATGGCCGAAATCGAGTACATCGCCAGGTGCTTCGAGGCGCCGCCGGTACTTTTGCTGGACGACATGACCAGCGAGCTCGACCGGGAGCGCAACGAGAACCTCATGGAATTTTTGAAGAAACGCCAGATGCAGGTGTTCATTACCACGACTGCCCTGGACAACGTGGCGCTGGGTGCGACCGACCAGGTCTCAGCCTTCAGAATCAGTGCAGGAAAGATTACCAACTAGGGGTAGAGATGAGCGTAGAAGAAAGCAGCGATTACGGTGCAGACAAGATCAAGATCCTCGAGGGTCTTGAGGCGGTGCGCAAGCGCCCCGCCATGTACATCGGTTCCACCGCCTCCGCAGGCCTGCACCACCTGGTCTACGAGCTGGTGGACAACGCCATTGACGAAGCGCTGGCCGGCCACTGCGACCTGGTGGAAGTCACCATCCACCTCGACGGGTCGGTTACCGTAAAGGACAACGGCCGCGGCATCCCGACTGACATCATGCCCGGCGAAGGGAGATCGGCGGCGGAGGTCGTTCTTACCGTCCTCCATGCCGGCGGCAAGTTCGACAACGCGGCCTACAAGGTCTCCGGCGGTCTGCACGGCGTGGGTTCCTCGGTCGTGAACGCCCTTTCGGTCACGCTCGACCTGGAGATCCGTCGCGACGGCAAGATCCACAAGCAGCACTACGATCGGGGCGTTCCGGCGGCACCGCTCGAGGTGGTGGGCGAGACCAAGAGCCGCGGCACCAAGATCACCTTCCTCCCCGACGGCGAGATCTTCGAGACCACCGAGTTCTCCTTCGACGTCCTCTCGCAGCGTCTGCGCGAGCTCGCCTTCCTGAACGCCGGCGTGCGCATCAAGATCCACGACGAGCGCTCCGAGAAGGAGCACGACTTCTTCTACGAGGGGGGGATTCGTTCCTTCGTCGAGTACCTGAACCGCAACCGCAACGCGGTAAACCCGGAGCCCATCTACTTCCGCGGCGAGAAGAGCGGCTGCGACATCGAAGTGGCCATGCAGTACAACGACTCCTACGACGAGAAGATCTTCTCCTTCGCCAACAACATCAACACCCACGAAGGCGGTACCCACCTGGTCGGCTTCAAGGCTGCGCTCACCCGCACCATGAACAACTACGCGAACAACAACAACCTGTTGAAGAACGTGAAGGTCGCGATATCGGGCGACGACCTGAGGGAAGGGCTCACCGCGGTCATCTCGGTCAAGATCTCCCAGCCGCAGTTCGAGGGGCAGACCAAGACCAAGCTGGGTAACTCGGAGGTGAAGGGGTACGTCGAGACCCTGATGAACGAGAAGCTGGCCACCTACCTGGAAGAAAACCCGGGCATGGCCAAGCGGATCCTCGAGAAGTCCATCGACGCGGCCCGCGCCCGCGAGGCCGCCCGCAGGGCCCGCGACCTGACCCGCCGCAAGGGAGCGCTCGAGGTGGGTACCCTCCCCGGCAAGCTCGCCGACTGCCAGGAGAAGGACCCGGCGCTCTGCGAACTGTTCCTGGTCGAGGGTGACTCCGCAGGCGGTTCCGCCAAGCAGGGGCGCGACCGCAAGTACCAGGCGATCCTCCCCCTGAAGGGTAAGATCCTCAACGTCGAGAAGGCGCGCTTCGACAAGATGCTGGCCTCCCAGGAGATCCGCACCCTCATCGCGGCTCTGGGCACCTCGATCGGCAAGGATGACTTCGACATCGCGAAGCTGCGCTACCACCGCATCATCGTGATGACCGACGCCGACGTCGACGGCTCGCACATCCTCACCCTGCTTTTGACCTTCTTCTTCCGCCAGATGATGGAACTGATCGAGCGCGGCTACCTGTACATCGCCCAGCCGCCGTTGTACAAGATCAAGCGCGGCAAGAAGGAGCAGTACCTGAAAAACGAAGCCGCCCTGCAGGCCTACCTCCTCGAGGAAGGTACCGAGGACATGCTCCTGAAACTCGGCTCCGGTTCCGACGAGCGCTCCTACCGCGGCAAGCAGATCATCCCGATCCTGAACCAGCTCATCGACCACAACGAGCTCTACGACAAGGTGGTGAAAAAGGGGATCCACGAGCAGCTCCTCGGCATGCTGCTTAAGTGCGGGATCAAGAACGGTTTCGAGGAGCTCTCGGACCTGGTGGTGCAGCTTCCCAAGCTCAAGACCACCTTCCCGGATATCGACTACGACGTCCAGGAAGGGAGCATCCTGTTCAGCTTCGGCAACATCCGGGTCCGCGTGGACCACGGCATCTGCGGCATCCTCGGTTCCTACGACTACGGGATGCTCTTCGAGAGCTACAAGCGGGTCCGCTCGGTATTCGGCGACGGTATGGCCTCGGTGCAGAGCGAAGACAAGCTCCTTTTGGAGACCGACCGTCAGGAAGAGGTGCTCTCCTTCTTCATGGAGACCGCGAAGAAGGGCCTCTACATCCAGCGCTACAAAGGTCTGGGGGAGATGAACCCGGAGCAGCTCTGGGAGACCACCATGCACCAGGATAACCGGGTGCTTCTGCAGGTGAAGATCGAGGACGCGGTCGCCGCCGAGGAGATCTTCACGGTGCTCATGGGCGACCAGGTAGAGCCGCGCAGGAACTTCATCGAGCAGAACGCACTGAACGTCACGAATCTGGACGTCTAGCCAAGGCTGCTGCTGAAAAAATTTCGCGACCCACGCTTGCGCGTGGGATCGATAAAGACGAAGAGGGTTTTACATGCTAAACCAGCTCAACAAGGTTTCGGTCAACATCGAAGACGAGATGAAGCGGTCCTACATGGACTACGCGATGTCGGTCATCGTGGGGCGCGCACTCCCGGATGTGCGCGACGGCCTCAAACCGGTGCACCGGCGCTGCCTGTTCGCCATGTACGACATGTCCAACGACTGGAACAAGCCGTACAAGAAATCGGCCCGCGTGGTCGGCGACGTCATCGGTAAGTACCACCCGCACGGCGATACCGCGGTCTACGACACCCTGGTGCGTATGGCCCAGGACTTCTCGCTGCGCTACCCGCTGGTCGACGGCCAGGGCAACTTCGGCTCCATCGACGGCGACTCCCCGGCGGCCATGCGTTACACCGAGATCAGGATGGAACGCCTGGCCCACGAGCTCTTGGCGGACATCGACAAGGAAACCGTCCCGTTCGGACCGAACTACGACGACTCCTTGAAAGAGCCGCTGGTGCTCCCGTCCAAGTTCCCGAACCTCCTGGTGAACGGCTCGGCAGGTATCGCGGTCGGCATGGCGACCAACATCCCGCCGCACAACCTCACCGAGGTGATCGACGGCATCATCGCCATCGTCGAGAACCCGCAGCTCACCTTCGAGGAGCTGGTGGAGCTGATCCCGGGCCCGGACTTCCCGACCGGCGGCTACATCTACGGCCGCGAAGGGATCATGAGCGCCTACAAGACCGGCCGCGGCATCGTGCAGATGCGCGCCAAGGTGCAGATCGAGACCCACAAGAAGACCGAGCGCCAGGCGATCGTCGTTACCGAGATCCCCTACCAGGTCAACAAGGCGAGGCTGGTCGAGAAGATCGCCGAGCTCGTCAAAGAGAAGAAGATCGAGGGGATCTCTGACCTGAGGGACGAGTCGGACCGCGAGGGGATGCGCGTCGTCATCGAGCTGAAAAAGGACGAGAACCCCGGCGTCATCCTGAACCACCTCTACAAGCAGACCCAGATGCAGTCCTCCTTCGGCATCATCATGCTGGCCATCGTGAACAACCGGCCGCGCATCCTGACCTTGAGGGAGACCATCGACCTCTTCCTCGAGCACCGAAAAGAGATCATCACCAAGAGGACCATCTTCGACCTGAGAAAGGCCGAGGAAAGGGCCCACATCCTGGAAGGCCTGAAGATCGCCCTGGACAACCTGGACGAGGTGATCGCGCTCATCAAGGCGAGCGCCTCCCCGGCCGAGGCGAAACTGGGGCTCATGGAGCGCTTCGGGCTCTCCGAGATCCAGGCCCAGGCCATCCTCGACATGCGCCTGCACCGCCTGACCGGTCTGGAGCGCGAGAAGATCCTCGACGAACTGCGCGAGATCATGAAGTACATCGCCCGCCTGAAGGAGATCCTCGCCTCCGAGGCCGAGATCCTGAAGATCATCGTGGGCGAACTCATCGAACTGAAGGACCGCTTCGGCGACAAGCGCAGGAGCGAGATCGTCATGCAGACCGCCGACATCTCGCTCGAGGACACCATCGTCGAGGAAGACATGGTGGTCACCATCTCGCACACCGGCTACATCAAGCGTAACGCCGTCACCCTGTACCGCGCCCAGCGTCGCGGCGGCAAAGGGAAGACCGGGATGAAGACCAAGGAAGAGGATTTCGTGGAACAGCTGTTCATCGCCTCCACGAAGGACTACCTGATGTTCTTCACCGATGCCGGCAAGTGCTACTGGCTCAAGGTCTACGAGATTCCGGAGGCGGGCCGCGCTGCGCGCGGCAAGGCGATCGTGAACCTCCTGAACCTGGCGAGCGGCGAGAAGATCACCACCATCCTCCCGGTGAAGGAGTTCGTCGAGGACAAGTTCATCATGATGGCGACCAGAAACGGCGTGGTGAAAAAGACCAACATCATGGAGTACTCGCACCCGAGGGTGGGCGGCATCATCGCACTGAACCTGGACGACGGCGACAAGCTCATCTCGGTGGCCATCACCGACGGCCGCCAGGACGTCCTCTTGGCCACCAAGAACGGCAAGTCGATCCGCTTCAAGGAAGACGACGTCCGCACCGTGGGTCGCGTTTCGCGCGGCGTGCGCGGCATGACGCTCGAGGACGACGACCTGGTGATCGGCATGGCGATCCTGAACGACAACCTGTCCGACTCCACCCTCTTCACCGTGACCGAGAACGGCTACGGCAAGAGGACCGAGATCGGCGAGTACCGCTGCCAGTCGCGCGGCGGCAAGGGTGTCATCACCATAAAGACCACCGAGCGTAACGGCTGCGTGGTCGACATCAAGCACGTCTCCGACGAGAACGACCTGATGCTGATCACCGACCAGGGCAAGATCCTCAGGGTCCCGGTGGCCGGCTTCTCCATCATCGGCCGCAACACCCAGGGCGTGCGCCTCATGGTGAAGGAAGAGAACGAGCGCGTGGTCGCCGTGGCCCGCCTGGCCGAGAAGGAAGAAAACGACGATCAGGACGAGGATTCCCTGGTCGCCGAGATCGACGTGCTCGGTGAAGACGCCATCGACACCGGCGACGACGAGGGTTCGGACGAGTAGTTCCGGCTCTTGGGGACGGCGCCAGCCCGCCCTCCCCTCTCCGGCAAGCTAACCACACTCCCCCTCTCCCCTTCCGGGAGAGGGTCGGGGTGCGGGGGAAGGTGACAGCTCTGCTTGGCAACGGTAAGCCATAGCCGACTTCGCCCCCCCTACCCTCTCCCGTCAAGGGAGGGGGACGCAATCTGAAAGCCAGGGCAGGTAAACCACCCTGCCCTACCCCCCTCTGCAGCAGCCGCCGACGGCGGTACTTGAATCCCTTCTGTGAAAGGGTTGCTATGCATCGAAGTGCGGAGATAGATACCTCGCTCCAGGAGCGCCGGGACATCCTGGCCCTCATCGGGCGGGTGCGCCACGAGGGGCTCTCCATCCACGAGATGGAGGAGATCGGCCGCAAGTTCCAGAAGGCAGGCCGCCGCGCCCTGCGCCCCCTGGTGCGCGAACTCTGGCGCGAAAACTCCGGCGACCTCATCTCCAAATACGCATATATCCTCGACTTTTTCGAAACGGAAAGCTGGCTGGACCAGCTGATCCAGATCGCCCTGAAGCGTCGCGATCTGGGTGCCGACGGCAAGGCCGCCCTGCAGATCATCCTGGAAGGCTACGGTGTCGACCTGACGGCGCCGGTGTTCCAGAGGGTCTTCGGCGCCTCCGGGGGGAGCCCCCTGCAACGGGTGACCCAGGGAGCGCTGCAACTGGGTGAAGACGGCATCGTCACCTTCCTCGACGAGTTTCTCGGCTGCCCCGCCGAGATCCAGCAGGTGGTGATACGCGAGCTGGCCGAAGGTGGGGACCCGCGCGCGGCCCGCATGCTCGAGGCGATGCTCTGGCATGAGGACCGCTCCATGGTTCTCGCCGCCTTGGCGGCCCTGGGGGGGATGCGCGACCCCATGGCGGCCGCGGTGCTCTCCCTCTACCTCACGGAGGGAAAACCGGAGAACTTCCCGGTTGCCGAGCGCTCGCTGCGCCGGCTCCGTTTCCTGGGGATTGCCGAGCCGCCTCCCGCTCCCCTTCTCCCGTTTCATGCCGGCTACGCCACGCCTCCCGACGGAGACGGCTACCGTTCGCTGATGATCGCGCGTTGGGTGGGCGAAGGGCGGCTGGCTGCCCTGTACCTGCAGGTCCACGAGCGGCGCGGCCTTTTGGCCGCCTGGGGGGGCGGCAGCCTCACCGAAGAGCAGTTCGACGCCGAGCTTGACGCCTTCGGTGCCCAGGACGACCTGCACCGGGTCACGCCGGAACACGTCATCGACCTGTTGCGCGACGCCCTCTACCACAGCGGCGATCTCTGCTACCTCCCGGCCGACTTCTACCTGCGCCGCAGCATGTTCGCCGGCGTCGACCTGACCCCCCTCCCCTACCGGCCCGCCTTCCCTCCCCAGCCGCGGCTGAGCTATCGCCAGGGGGAAGAGATCGTCCTGACACTGTTCGCCGATCCCTTCTTCGCCGGCTGGTTCATCGAGGGGGAGCGGGTCTGCTCCTATGCCGGGGAACTCCGCCAGGGCGGGGATCACGACGAGATCCTCTCCCGCTTCTGTACCGAGCTCATCACCCCTCACCTCGAGCTGATCCGCGAGCGGCTCCTGGCAAGTGCGGACCTGATGCGCCGTTGCGGACGGGAGCACAGCCTGGTTTCCCAGGTGGTGGCCCTGGCCCAGAGCCTGGAGGATTACCGGCTACCGCACCACCTGCACCCCTTTTTGCGCGGGTTCGCCCTCGAGAGCATGGAGATCGCCGGCCAGTCGTTGGACGGCGCCGACTCCGGGAGCCTCATGGCCGCGGAACGCGGCTGACCACACCAACACCAGACACCTGCGCCAGCGCAGTCGGAAAAGAGAGCATTCATGTCAGAAATCATCGCCGTCATAGGTGCCGGGAGCTGGGGAACCACCCTGGCCGATCTTCTTGCCAAGAAAGGGCACGCGGTAACGCTGTGGGCCTACGAACCGGAGCTCGTGCAGGAGATGCGGGTAAACCGCGAGAACAACCTCTACCTGCCGGGGATCAGGCTCGCCGATAACCTCCGCTTCACCAACGACCTGGAGGAGGCCTACACCGGCTGCACCATGGTGCTCTGCGTGGTCCCCTCCCAGCTGGTGCGCCGGGTGATGGGGAGCTCCCTCCCCTACCTGCCGCCCGACGCCGTCCTGGTGAGCGCCTCCAAGGGGATCGAGCTCGATACCCTCTGCACGGTCTCCGAGATCTACCGCGAAATCCTCCCCCCCGAGCTCTTCGCCCGCTTTGCCGCCCTCTCGGGGCCGAGCTTCGCACGCGAAGTGGCCCAGGAGATGCCGACCGCCGTCACCGTCGCGGCGGCCTCTCTCGAGGTGGCGCACCGGGTGCAGCAGGCCTTCAACTCGAGCTTCTTCCGCGTCTACCGCAACGACGACGTGGTCGGTGTGGAGCTTGGGGGTGCCATCAAGAACGTGATCGCCATCGCGGCCGGGATCTCCGACGGCCTTGGGTTCGGCCACAACACCCGCGCCGCCCTCATCACCCGGGGGCTCGCCGAAATGACCCGGCTGGGGCTCGCCATGGGTGCGCAGGCCAGCACCTTTGCGGGGCTCGCCGGCATGGGAGACCTGGTGCTCACCTGCACCGGCGACCTCTCCCGTAACCGCAGCGTCGGGATCCAGATCGGCCAGGGACGCCAGCTCACCGAGATCCTGGGCGAGATGCGCATGGTCGCCGAAGGGGTGAAGACCACCGAATCCGCCTATAACCTGGCCCAGAAGATGGGGGTGGAGATGCCCATCATCAACCAGATGTACCAGATGCTCTACCAGGACAAGCCCGCCCGCCAGGCGGTGCTGGAACTGATGACCCGGAACCTGAAAGCCGAAGGGGTCTAAAAGCAGGTCAAAGGTTGAGGTTGAGGTTAAGGAAAACCCGAAGCCCCCGGGATGTGCCGGCGCTTCGCGGGTGTTTCTCACCCTCCCCCTCACCCTCGACCTGTCCCTGAAAGGGACGTACATGCAACCACGCTTCGGCATACGGACCAAGCTGCTCCTATCCATCCTAGCCATACTGCTGGTCTCCTACTCCACCCTGCTCTACTCAACCATGAAGACGCTGAGTGCCTCGGTGCGCAGCGAAATCGACAAGAGCCTCGAGGCGAACCTGAAATTCGCCCGCAGCCAGTACTTCGACCGTTCCGAGATCGTCAAGTATTCGCTTATGCAGTCGACGGTCTCCCACACCCTGCAGCGGAAGATGCGGGAAAGGGACACGGCCTGGCTGGCCGAGCGGCTGGAGCGCTGGCACGGCGTGCTCCCCTTCCTGGAAAACATGGTGGTGCTGGACCCGGAAAAGCGGGTACTGGCCCGGCTGAACAGTCCCGTGCAGGGGGACCTGGGGCGGCTGCCGGCGCTGGTGGATCAGGCACTCTCGAGCGGCCACCCGGTGGTGGCTACCGAGATCCTGAGCCCCGACCTGCTCTGCCAGTTCGGGGCCCGCGACTACTGCTCCGAAAAGGGACGCGAGGCCCTCGCGGTCGCGGTGGCCGTACCGGTCCTCGGGGCGCACGGCGACGTCCTCGGCTGCATCTTCACCGCCGACATCCTGAACCGGCAGCCCAGTCTCCCCTCCCCGATGCGCCAGGTCTTCGGCAGCGACGTCGAGGTGAGCATCACCCAGGAGGGGGAACGGATCGCCAGCAGCCTGCCGCGCGACAGCGCCACGAAGAATGCGCTGGATCCACGCATCATCGACCTATTGCAGCGCGGCGAGGGGTACCGCGGCGAGGCCGAGATCGGCAACCGGGTATTCGAAACGGCCATCGAGCCGCTTTTGAACAGCAAGGGGGAGTTTGTCGGTTCGCTGTCGGTAGCGGTCTCCAAGGAGAGCTTCAAGCGGATCCGGCGCGAGAGCCTGCAGAACATCCTCGCCTCGGCATTTCTGGGGATACTCCTCTCCTTTGCGCTCGCCTTCATGGCCTCGCGGACCCTCGCCGGGCCGCTGCGCCAGCTCGCCGCCGGGGTGCGCCGCGTCACCGACGGGGACCTGGAACAGCGTGTGGAGGGGAAGTACAACGACGAGGTCGGCATCCTGGCCGGCTGCTTCAACTCGATGGCCGACGCGCTCAGGGAACGCGACCGCATCATCAACGCGAAGACCGAGGACCTCCAGGAGTTGAACGAGCAGCTCGAGAAGAAGGTGGTGGAGCGCACCGGTGCCCTCGCAACCGAGATGCGGCGCCTGGAGGCGGTGCTGACCAGCATGGTGGAAGGGGTGGTGGTGACCGACCGCAGCAACCGGGTGGTCCTCTTCAACCCGGCCGCCCAGCGCCTCTTCGAGCTGGTCCCCTTCCAGGTGGTGGGGCAGACCATCGAGCAGGTCTGCACCATGGGGGGGTTCGAGAGCCTCGTCCCGCGCATCCACGAGCTGAACCGGGAGACCGGATCAAGCGGCAGCAAGGAGGACCTCGAGGTCGAGGGGAAGCGGCTGACCTGCTACCTCTGCACGCTCACCGACGAGGCCGGGGACTACGCCGGCATCGTCATCTCGGTGCGCGACGTCACGGTGGAGCAGGAGGTGGACCGGATGAAGACCGAGTTCATCTCGACGGTCTCCCACGAGCTGAAGACCCCGCTCACCTCGATGAAGGGGTCCCTGCAGCTGCTTTTGACCCGGGGGAAATGGCTTACCGATACCGAGCGCCAGCTCCTCACGGTCTGCTTCCGCAACACGCAGCGCCTGATCCGGCTGATCGGCGAGATCCTGGACATCTCCGGCATCGAGTCCGGCGGCATGATCTTCAACTTCCGCCCGGTCTCCATCGGCGAGGTGAGTGTCTACGCCATCGAGGAGATCAAGTCCTACGCCATGGGGCGGGACATCAGCATCGTGAACACCATCGGCGAGCACCTGCCCCAGGTCTACGGCGACAGCGACCGGTTGATCCAGGTGCTCACCAACCTGTTGTCCAACGCCGTCAAGTTCTCCCCCGAAGGGAGGGTGGTCACGGTGAGCGCGGAGCAGGACGGCAATTACCTAGTAGTCTCGGTGGCGGACCGGGGCACCCCGATCCACCCCTCGGAACGCGACAAGCTGTTCAAGAAGTTCCAGCAGATCGAGAGTATCGAGCGCGGCAGGTCGCAAGGGACGGGGCTTGGCCTCGCCATCTGCAAGGAGATCGTCGAGCGCCACCACGGGCGGATCTTCTACACCGCGGCCAAGGAGCAGGGCAATACCTTCAGTTTCACCGTACCGGTCATAGGAGAGGAAGATGGCAAAGGATAAGATTCTCATCGTGGACGACGAGCCCGATATCGCGCTGATCCTCAAGCTGCAGCTCGAGGACGCGGGGTACGAGACGGTGCGGGCGCGCGACGGCGTGGAAGCGCTCGAGGCGCTGGACAAGGAGCGCTTCTCGCTCATCATGCTGGACATCAAGATGCCCCGCATGGACGGCCTGCAGGTCCTGAGCAAGATCGGCGGCGAGCAGACACCGGTGGTGATGATGACCGCGCACGGCAGCGAGGACATTGCGGTCAACACGCTGCACAAGGGTGCCCTCGACTACATCTCCAAGCCCTTCTCCACCGACGACATGCTGCAGAAGGTGAAGCGCGCCATCCAGCAGGACCGCGACCGCAAGGAGCGGGTGCGCCTGGCACAACAGCTGGACGAGGAGCGCCGCAAGATGGAGGCCGTGCTCCAGGGGATGGCCGATCTCCTGCTCGCGGTGGACACCAGGGGCGAGATCATCACGGTGAACCGCAAGGCGCAGTCCATCCTGGGGGAGGAGCTGCTGGGCAAGACCCCGGAAGAGGTGCTGAAGGCCGAGGTCCCCGCGGGGGAGCTCCCGAGCCGCACGGTGCTGCGTACCGGCGAGGCCTCCCTCGACGTCGCCTACACCATGCTGGCCGGCTCCCGTGACATCCCGGTCCTCTCCAGCGCAGCCCCCCTGAGAAACGCCGCCGGCGAGCTGGTGGGGAGCGTGGAGATCATCCGCGACATCTCCAAATTAAAAGAGCTGGAGCAGGAAAAAGAGGACTTCGTCTCCATGCTCTCCCACGACCTCAAGTCGCCGATCACCGCCGTGGTCGGCTCCATCGACCTGGTGCGCGAGGCGAAGCTCGGCCCGGTGAACGAGGAGCAGTGCGAGTACCTGGACGCCGCGGTGGAGAGCTGCGAGGAGATGGTGGAGATGATCGACACCCTCCTGGGGATCCACAAGTTCGAGGCGGGCAAGATGCGGCTCAACTTCAAGGACGAGGACCCGGCGCTCCTGGTTACCCGCGCGGCCTCCAAGTTCCAGACCCAGGCCCAGCGCGGCGGCATCCGGCTCTTCGGCACCCTGGCCGAGGGGCTCCCCAAGGTCTCCCTGGACCGCAACTCCTTTGCCCGCATCATGGGGAACCTGCTCTCCAACGCGGTGAAGTTCACCCCGGAAGGGGGCGAGATCGAGGTCGCCGCTGACCTGGTCCCGGAGGTAGCTGCGCTGGTCGCCGGTATCCCGGAGCAGACCTATGCCCGGAAGGACCTGCCGGGAGAGGGGAGCTTCGTGCGGATCCGGGTGCGCGACACCGGGGTGGGGATCCCGGAGGACTCGCTCGGGACCATCTTCGACCGGTTCGTGCAGGCCAAGAACCGGCGCCTGGGCAAGACCCGCGGCACCGGCCTCGGGCTCGCCTTCTGCCGCAAGGCGGTGGACGCCCACGGCGGCTACATCTGGGCCCAGAGCAAAGCGGGGGAGGGGAGCCTCTTCACGCTTCTCCTGCCGGCCCTGCCCGAGGACGAGGAGTAGCTGGTACGGTCGCATTTTAATGTGACAGTCAGAAACATTTCGCGAAAAAATCGTAACTTACCGGATTTGCAACCGGCGAGCTTTAGGTTACAGTATCTGGGGCTCATGAACGGGATCATAGGTTGTCGCCGCAAAGGCGGCGGGAACCGTTTGGGTCCAGAGCGAGGGGCGAAGGAGCAGGCAACGGCAGCGAAGAGTCGAGGGCCCGGTGAGGCGCCTGGCGGGAGAGGTTCAGCGCGGCAGCCAAGGCGGTTTGGCCGAAGCTGGCGATGAGGGTGGAACATGACAGCTGCACCCACGCGAAAACCTCGAATGAAGCAGGGCAAAGGAGGGGGCATGGCACCAGAGGGAGAAGCGAGCTATCGCGCGATGTTCGAGACGAACCCCCTGCCGATGTGGGTCTGCCATCGGGAGAGCCTGAAGCTCCTGGCTGCCAACGAGGCTGCGCTTGAACTCTTCGGCTACCAGCGGGACGAGTTCCTGGAGCTGTCGCTGCCGGCGCTCGACCCGGAGCGCTCCACCCCCGCCGCCAACCCGGACGGCATGTCGCTGGCACGGCACCTTCGCAAGGACGGCTCTCCCGTCGAGCTGAAGCTCCTGTGGCACCCGGTGGTGTTCCGGGGCGAGCGGGCCTTCCTGGTGCTCGGTTTCGAGTCGGCGGAACAGGGGCACATCGCCCTTTTGGAGCACCGGGTGAGCCAGCTGGCTTCCCAACTCGAGGCGGCGCAGCGCGAGCTGGAGACCTTCAGCTACTCAGTCTCCCACGACCTGAGGGCGCCGCTGCGACACATCGACGGTTTCAGCAAGGCGCTTTTGGACGACTACGAGGAAAAGCTAGACGAGCAGGGGATCGAGTACCTCTCCCGGATCTGCCAGGCGGTGGGGAAGATGTCCCAGCTCATCGACGCGCTGCAGCAGCTCTCCCGGGTTTCGCGAGCGGAGCTCACCCGCCAACCGGTGAACCTGAGCACCCTGGCCCAGGTGATACTGCTGGAGTTCAAGGTCGCCAACCCCGGGCGCAAGATCGAGTACCAGGTGGCCGAAGGGGTGAGCGCCGAGGCAGACCCGCGCCTGACCCGGCAACTCTTCGAGATCCTGATCGGCAACGCCTGGAAGTTCTCGTCCAAGGAGCGCCAAAGCCGCATCGCCTTCGGCGTCCAGGACCATGAGGGGGAGACCGTCTACTTCGTCAAGGACAACGGCGTCGGTTTCGACATGGCCTATGCCGACAAGCTGTTCTCTGTTTTCCACCGTCTGCACCGCGTCGATGAGTTCGAGGGGAGCGGGGTGGGGCTCGCCATTGCCCAGCGCATCGTGCGGCGCCACGAGGGGCGTATCTGGGCCGAGAGCGCACCGGGGCAGGGTGCCACCTTCTATTTCACGCTGTAGGGCGTAGCGTCTAACCACAGGAAGTACATGAAGAAAGAACTCAAAGTCTTGCTGGTGGAGGATTCCCTGGAGGACAGCCTGCTCTTGGAGCGCGAGCTGGCCCGGGGTGGTTATCAGCTGGCCAGAAAGCAGCGGGTAGAAACCGCCGTCGACCTGCGCCAGGCACTCCAGGATGAGAAGTGGGACATCATCCTCTCCGACTACCGGATGCCCTCCTTCGATGCCCCGGGCGCACTGGAGGTCTTGCACCAGTCGGGGCAGGACATCCCGTTCATCATCGTCTCCGGAAAGATCGGCGAAGACCTCGCGGTCGCCGCCATGAAGTCCGGTGCCAACGACTACCTGATGAAGGGGAACCTGGCGCGCCTGATCCCCGCCGTCGAGCGCGAGCTGCGCGAAGCCGAGGTGCGCCGGCACCACAAGGTGACCCAGGAGGCGGTGCGCCGGGGCAAGGCGGAGTGGGAAGCGGTCTTCGACGCCGTATCGGACCTCATCGTCATCACCGACGCCGACGGCATCGTCTCGCGCTGCAACGGCCGGGTGAAAAACTACTTCCCCGGCGGCTACGAGGCGATCATCGGCCGGCGCATCGACGAGGTCTTCTTCGGAGACGCCCAGCCCGAGGGGCAGGTCTTCCGCTTCGTGCACAGCATGCAGAGCGAGGTGGACGAGGACATCACCTTCCCCAACCTCAAGGGGTGGTTCAACGTGGCGAGCTACCCGATGCGCTTCGAGGGCGCGGAAGGGGTGGACCGCGCCGGTATCGTCTTCATCATCAAGGACATCACCAAGCGCCGCCAGGTCGAGGAGGAGAAACGGACCAGCGACCGCGAGCTGCTCACCCTCTACGCCGTCGCCTTCCGGCTCCAGTACGGCCAGGGGCTCGACAAGGTGATGGGCGATCTCCTGTTCCAGCTGCACAACATGCTGCAGATGGAATTTTCCTGCATCCACTTCTGCGAGGGGCCCCGGCTCAGGATCCGCGCCTCGCTCGGGATCTCACCCGCCTTCGAAAAGGCGATCGAAGTCATCCCCAAGGCCGCCAACTGGAACCAGCTGGTGCAGACCGGGCGGCCCTTCCGGGGCGAGCGGCCGGACGACCGCTTCCCGCCCAAGGCCAGAGCCGCAGCCGTCGGCATGGGGGTGCACTCCTGGTGCGCGGTGCCGCTGAAGATCGGTCCGGAGGTCATGGGGGTGATGACCGTCGGCACCTGCTCGGAGCGCACCTTCAGCGAGCGCGACGTCTTCCTGTTGAGCTCCATCGCCGGCCAGCTCGCCGTTCTCATCGAGAACTACAACCTCTACGACCGGATGAAGGAAAAGGCGGAGGAACTCTTCCGCAGCAAGGAGGAGTTGCGGGAGAACCTGCAGCAGGTGAAGCGGGCCAACGAGGAGTTGGGTCGGCTCAACACGGTGAAGAACAACTTCATCGGGATCGCCTCGCACGAGCTGAAGACCCCGATCACCTCGATCATGGGCGGGGTCGAGTTCCTGCTCAAGTATTCCGGGATCCAGATGACCCCCGAGCAGCACAACATCTTCGTTTCGGTCTACGAGGGGACGGTGCAGCTGCGCAAGCTGGTGGAGGACCTCCTCTCGATTTCCCGCCTGGAGACCCTGGGGACCCTGCCGGTGAAAAAGCCGGCGAGCCTGATCAGGCTCTGCCGGGAGGCTCACGACCTCTTTGCCTTGCCGCTTTCCGAGCGGCGCATCTCGGTGCGCATCACCGGGGACGAGGCCGAGGTGCCGGTTGACGAGGGGTTTGCGCTCCTGGCGGTGAAGAACCTGCTGGAAAACGCCATCAAGTTCACCCCCGACGGCGGGGACGTCATGCTCAGCGGCAAGGCGCTCAGGCAGGAAGATCTGGGGGGGCTGGCCAAGAAGGTGCGCCACTTCTACCACGGTTTCCCCAAGAACCTGCAGCAGGTCGGCCACTGGTACCTCCTGCAGGTGAAGGATTCCGGTATCGGCATCCCGCACGAGGAGCTGGTGCGGATCTTCGACAAGTTTTACGGGGTAGGGGACATCGGTCACCACAGCTCCGGCGCCACCGCCTTCATGTCCAAGGGATCCGGCCTGGGGCTCTCCATCGTGCACGGCATCATGGACGTGCACAAGGGCATGGTCTGGGTGGAGAGCAAGGAAGGGCAGGGGAGCACCTTCTCGCTGCTCTTCCCGATGGAGTGAGAGAATCAGGGATCAGGGACTAGGGAAGAACAGGGGTTAGGGCGTAGGGATCAGGAGCAGGGAAAGAAGCTGAAGTCTCAAAGAGGCCCTTTTCGCTCCTTCGTCTAAAGCCCTAGTCCCTAGTCCCTGCCTTTAAGCCCCAGTCCCTGCCTTTAAGTCCCCAGTCCCTAGCCCCTAGTCCCTGCCTTTAAAGAGGCTTCCCATGCCCTCAGCCGTCACCCTCAGCCAGATCACCAAGAGCTACGGCAGTTTCACGGCCGTGGACCGTTTCTCGCTCGAGGTCGAGCGCGGCACGGTGTTCGGGCTCCTGGGTCCCAACGGTGCCGGCAAAACCACCCTCATCAAGATCCTCACCACCCTGATGCGCCCCAGTTCCGGTGACGCCACAGTCGAGGGGTTCAGCGTGCTCAGCGCCGGCAAGGAGGTCAGGCGGCGCATCGGCGTGGTCCCCCAGGAAAACAACCTGGACCGCTACTTGACCGCCCGTGAGAACCTGATCCTGCACGGCCGGCTGCACGGCATGAAGCCCGCCGAGTACAACCCGCGCATCGACGAACTCCTCGAGATGACGGGGCTCGCCGGGCGCCAGCACGACTTCCCCGACACCTTCTCGGGCGGCATGCAGCGGCGCCTGGTGGTGGCGCGCGCCCTGGTGCACGAGCCGCGGGTCCTCTTCCTGGACGAGCCGACCACCGGGCTCGACCCGCAGTCCCGCCGGGCCCTTTGGGAGCACATCCGCCGCCTGCGCCACACCATGACCGTCTTTCTCACCACCCACTACATGGACGAGGCCGACGCCCTGTGCGACCGGATCATGATCATGGACCACGGCGAGAGCCTGGCCGACGGCAGCGCGGCCCAGTTGAAGGACGCCTTCTCGCGCGCCCACACCTACGAGGTCGACTTTCGCGGCGACGCAAGCGGCTTCCGGGAAATCCTGGAGGAACTCCCCTTCGTGCGCTCGGTCGAACAGGAAGGTGCGACCTTCCGGCTCACCCTCTCCGGCGAGGACGCCTTGAAGCCCTTGATCGACTCGCCGGTGGGCCGCCAGATTCGCAAGATATGCCTCCTCGAGCCGAGCCTCGAGGACGTCTTCATCGCACTCACCGGCGAGAAGGTGCGGGAGTGATTGAGTTTCTCCCCCGCCCGCAAGGGGAGGGGGAATGCCGTAGAACCTGGAACGTTAGTTGTTTTTCGGGGAGTGTATGCTGCGCGGAGCCTTCTCAATCTGGGGCAGGGACATGCTGGTGCTCAGGCGCGGCATCATCTCCGAGCTCGTTTCGGTGGTCGCCTACCCGCTCACCCTGTACCTGGCCTTCGGCTTCGGGCTCAAGGGGTACATCTCCAACGTGGACGGCATCCCGTACCCGCTCTTCATAGCTCCCGGCCTCATCTCCATGACCGCGGTAAACGCCGCCTTTGACGAGAGCTCCTGGAGCATGTGGTTCCACCGCCGGGTGCAGCGCACCATCGAGGAGTACCGGGTCACGCCGGTCACGGTCTACGACATCGTCATCGGCAAGATCTTCTCCGGTTTCAGCCAGGGTGCCATCAAGGGATCCGTCGTCTTCCTGGTGATCCTTCTGCTCACGCCGTTTCGCATCGACTTCAGCCACCTGCCGGCCTACCTGCTCTGCCTGGCGCTCGCCTCCATGACCTTCTCCTGCCTGGGAACCATCTGCGGCACCGTCATCGACAAGCCCGAGAACATCGGACGGGTGCAGTCGGTGGTCATCGTACCGCTCATCTTCATGGCCGGGATCTTCTTTCCGCTTACCTCCTATCCCGCTGCCGTCCTCCCCGTAGTCCGGCTGCTGCCCACCACTGCCGTCTTCGAAGGAGCCCGGGGCGCCCTGCTTTTTGGAGCCGTTCCGCCACTCTATCTGATCAACCTGGTACTCACTGCCGGCATCTGCTTCATCCTTGCTGTGTATACCTTTAACCGCAAGATGGCAGAGTAGGCGATTGTTCTTGAGTTTAACTTCCCTTTCATAGTAAAGTTTGGCTGTTTCCCCAAACCTTTTTCCTCCTGGATACCGTGGAGTGCCGTCATAGGGGATCCCGGTAACCCAAGCGTTCTGTCGCTTCTGAGCTTACGTCACTTTTGGTGAGAATATCCGTTCCCCCCCGAAGCCGATGAACCTCCCACCGCACATAACGCTTTCCAGGTCAGATTGGAGACATCATGGCTGAAGAGTTCGTACCCAAATGGATCGCCTGGGAGACCACCCAGCGCTGCAACCTCAAATGCGTGCACTGCCGCTGCTCGTCCGAGCTGACCTCCTCCGAGGGTGATTTCACCACGGAAGAAGGGAAGAACCTGCTGAAGGAGATCTCCGAGTTCTCCAAGCCGGTCGTGGTTCTCTCCGGCGGAGAGCCGCTCATGCGCCCCGACATCTTCGAGCTGGCCGCCTACGGCACCTCGCTCGGCCTCAGGATGTGCATGGCGACCAACGGTGCGCTGGTCACCGACGAAGTCTGCGAGAACATGAAGAAGGCCGACATCAAGATGGTGTCGCTCTCCCTGGACGGCTCGACCGCCGAGGTGCACGACAACTTCCGGCAGTGCCCGGGCTCCTTCGAGGGCGTGGTGCGTGCCGCCGGTCTCTTCAGGAAGCACGGCCAGAAGTTCCTGGTCAACTCCTCCTTCACCAAGCGTAACCAGCACGACATCGCCAACACCTTCAAGGTAGCGAAGGGGCTTGGTGCCACCGCCTGGTACATGTTCATGATCGTCCCGACCGGCCGTGGCGAGGAGATCATGAACGAGCTGATCTCCAAGGAAGACTACGAGGAGATCCTCGACTGGCACTACCAGCAGGAGAAGATGGAGGACGACATCCTGATGCGTCCCACCTGCGCGCCGCACTACTACCGGATCGTGCCGCAGAAGGCCAAGGCCGAGGGGACCAAGTTCGAGCGCCGTTCGCTCACCTTCTCCACCGGAGGCGGCAAGGGGTGCATCGCGGCCCAGACCATCTGCCTCATCGACTGCTACGGGAACCTGAAGCCCTGCTCCTACTTCCACCGCACCGCCGGCAACGTGAAGCAGACCCCGTTCCGCGAGCTCTGGGAGAACTCCGAGATCTTCCAGAACCTGCGCGACTTCAAGAGCTACAAAGGGAAGTGCGGCCAGTGCGAGTACCTGAACGTCTGCGGCGGCTGCCGGGCCCGTGCCGATGCGGTGCACGGCGACTATATGGAAGAAGAACCGTTCTGCAACTACGTCCCCATCCGCATCCAGCGCGAAGAGGGGAACAAGTAGCGGGTTGATGTTGAGGTTGCGGTTCGTTAAAAGCCCAACCGCGAGCTGAAGTTTGGAATCACCCGATCGGTCCGCTCTGTCACATCGGTATGATCGGTCGCATGTCTTATTAATCACTCAGTGAGGAGGATATTCGATGAACACAAGATTCTTGGACGCCTGTTGGGGGAAACCGGTTGACGTGGTACCGGTCTGGCTGATGCGTCAGGCAGGGCGTTATCTCCCCGATTACATGCGGGTTCGTTCCAAATGCACCTTCCTCGAACTCTGCAAGACCCCGGAACTGGCCACCGAAGTAACCGTACAGCCGGTGGACATCCTGGGCGTCGACGCGGCGATCCTCTTCTCCGACATCCTCACCCCCATCGAGCCGATGGGCATGAAACTCGACTTCGTCCCGGGGCCGGTCTTCGAAAAGCCGATCCGCACCATGGCCGACGTCGAGGCGCTCAAGATCCCGAAGATGGAGACCGACGTCCCCTACGTGCTGGACGCCGTGAAGATGCTCCGCAAGGCGCTCGCCACCAAGGTGCCCCTCATCGGCTTCGGCGGCGCCCCCTTCACCCTGGCCTGCTACATGGTCGAGGGTAAAGGTTCCAAGGACTTCGCCGCACTGAAGAAGATGATGTACGCCGAGCCGGAGATCTACGCTGCCCTCATGGAGAAGATCACCACCATGGATATGGAGTACCTGAACGCCCAGATCGCAGCCGGCGCGCAGGCGATCCAGATCTTCGACACCTGGGGCGGCATGCTCTCCCCGGCTGACTACGAGCGTTACGTGCTGCCGTACACCCAGCGCCTGATCAACGGCCTGAACCGCACCAACGTTCCGGTCATCCACTTCGTGAAGGGCGCCGGCACCATGCTGGACATCGTCAAAGAGGCCGGCGGCGACGTGATGGGCCTCGACTGGCACATCAACCTCGGCAAGGCCCGCGACATCCTGGGCGACATGGCCGTCCAGGGGAACCTCGACCCGACCGTGCTCTTCGCTCCGAAAGAGATCATCGAGCGTGAAGTGAAGCGCGTCCTCGACGAGAACGCCGGACGTCCGGGGCTCATCTTCAACCTGGGTCACGGCATCCTGCCGACCGTCCCGCCCGAGAACGCCATCTACATGGTCGAGTGCGTACACCGCCTCAGCCAGAAGTAGTCGCAAAGCATGAAGCCCAAAAGGGCGGCCCCAGGGCCGCCCTTTTTTTTCATTTCCTGAGTGTCCCAGGTTCCCTCTCCCCTTGCGGGAGAGGGTCAGGGTGGGGGAATGCGCCACTTCACGGTTGAAGGCAGCTTTAATTCATTACCAAACTTCTGAGTGCTCAATGAACTGGCTGGTTTACCTCATACGGTGCAGCGACGGCACCCTTTACACCGGCATCACCACCGACATCGAGCGGCGGTTGCGCGAGCATGCGACGGGGAAGGGGGCCAAGTACTTTCGCGGCCGCGAGCCGGTCGAACTCCTCTACCTGGAGGAAGGACACGACCGAAGTAGCGCGAGCAGGCGAGAAATAGCCATTAAACGGCTGAAGCGGACGGAAAAGGATCTGCTCCCCGCCTCGGCCCCCAACTTGCTCTCCCGGCCCGATTTCGCGCTCTCCTGGTCACCGCTCCGGAGCGAGGACCCAATCAGGCAAGACCCAGCCGCAACAGCGCCGTAAGCGTAGCCGCGCTCACCACCCCCCAGAGCACGATACCCTGCACCAAGGGCCGCACGCCAACCTTTCCCAGCACCTCCCTGCTCAAACCAGCTCCGACCAGGAAAAGCGTCACCACCAGGCATTGCCGCGCGGTTGCCGCCAGTCCCGCCCAGAGTTCCCCGTACTGGGGCACCAGCGTCCGCAGGGCCGCGGCCAGTACGAACCCGATGATGAACAGCGGTACGTGCAGCTTCCGATCCGCTCCATTGAACGCAGCGACCGCCAGTACCACCGGGGTGATCCAGATGGCCCGGGTCAGTTTCACCGTGGTCCCGGTGGCGAGCGCCTGGCTGCCGAAGGCCGCAGCAGCCCCGACTACACTGCTGGTATCGTGGATGGCAAGCCCGGCCCAGGTCCCGAAGGTCGCCTGGTTCAGCTGCAACAGGTGGCCGATCATCGGGAAAAGCAGCAGCGCCACCGAGTTCAAGGTGAAAACGGTGGCCAGCGCAACGGCGGTCTCTTCGTCCTTCGCCTTCAGGGACGGAGCAAGAGCTGCAATGGCGCTGCCGCCGCAGATGGCGGTTCCCGCAGAAATAAGGGCCGAGGTATTGGGTCCAACCTTGAGAACGTGACCCAGCAGGAAGCCCGTCAGCAGGGTAAAGCTGATCCCGACCACGCTGAAAACCAGCGAGGACTGCCCGGTCTGCACCACTTCTTTGATGCTCATGCCGAATCCGAGACCGACCACCGAAAGCTGCAGCAGGTTCCGGCTCCACAGCGAGGAACGCTGGGGCCAGGGATTTCCCAGCACCAGTCCTACCGCTGCCCCCATGACCAAGGCGAGCGTAGTGCTCGTTCCCGGAACTGCACTCACCGCCAATCCTGCCAACAATGCGATCTTTGCTATCTGTCGTTGCATTTTCCCCTCCACGACTCAAGAAACTGATTGCATAATACAGCTGCTTCTATATAAATAAAAATTGGAAATATTCATGGATAACATAAGCATTGTTTATGAGGAGCGGCGGTGACCCTTACCCTGAGACAGTTGGAGATCTTCGAGAAAGTGGCGAGCTACGGGCATGTAACCCAGGCGAGCAGCGAGCTGTTGCTGACCCAGTCGGCGGTGAGCATGGCCATTGCCGAGTTGGAACGCCTGGCGGGAGCGCCGCTTTTCGAGCGCCAGGGGAGGCGCTTGATCCTGAACGACCGGGGTAGGGCGATCCTCCCCCAGGCGCGCGACGTCATCCAGCGGGTCCAGCAGATCGATCAATTCCTCAACGACTCTCTGGGCGAGCCGGTCGGCGTGTTGAGCGTCGGGGCCAGCACCACCATCGGCAACTACCTGCTCCCCGCAGTCGTGGGCGGTTTCGCCGCCCGCTACCCGCGAGCCAAGGTATTGCTCCAGGTGGCAAACGCCCAGCAGGTAGAGAGCGCCGTGGTCAGCGGCGAGTACGACCTGGGGCTCATCGAGGGGCCGGGGCATGACGATTCGCTCAACTCTTGCACCTGGAGGCAGGACGAACTTGTCGTGGTGGTGGGGAGAAACCACCCGTGGGCGCTGGCGGGGAAGGCCACGCAGGAACAACTGGAGCAGGCGGACTGGCTGATGCGGGAGAAAGGTTCAGGTACTCGTGAGATATTCGAGGCCGCCATGGCGAGGCGGGGTCTCAGCTTTTCCATCGCCATGGAGCTGGGCCACACCGAGGCGATCAAGAAGGCGGCCGAGGAAGGGTTAGGGGTAGGGTGCCTGTCACGGATCGCGGTGCAGCGCGAGCTGGAGCACGGCTGGCTGGTAGGCATCGAGTCACCGCTCGCTCTCAAACGCAGCCTGCGACTGCTCACCCGCCAAGCGAAGCCGACCAAACTCCTGCAGGCATTCCTCGACTGGCTGGACCCGGAAGAGTCGCTGCCTGCAGCCCGGGAGTAGCAAGAAACGCCGAGAAAATGGAAAGCTGCGCTGCTGTTGCCACAACGCACTGACGCTGCCATCACGTCCCCCACTTTGAAAAAGGGGGGGACAGGGGGGATTTGCTTTTCGCTGGTAAGCAAAAGCCAAAAAAAGAGGCCTGGGCAGTTAGCCCAGGCCTCTCATGCTTTAACCGAAAAACCAGCCTACTTCGTCTTCAAATACTCATCAATAGCGGCAGCAGCCTTCTTCCCGTCGCCCATGGCGAGGATGACCGTAGCGCCGCCCCTGACGATGTCGCCGCCGGCGAAGACGCCGGGGATGCTGGTCTCGCCGTTCTCCTTCGCCACGATATTCCCCCACTTGTTCAGCTCCAGGTCCGGAGCGGTGGCGGTCAACAGCGGGTTGGCGTTGGTGCCGACGGCATTGATGACCACGCCGGCGGAGAGCTCGAACTCGGAACCCTCGATGGGCTGCGGACGGCGGCGCCCGGAGGCATCCGCGGGTCCCAGTTCCATCTTCTGGCACTTGAGCGCACGCACCCAGCCGTCCTCCGACGCCAGGATCTCCAGCGGAGCGGTCAGCATGACGAATTCGACCCCTTCCTCTTTGGCGTGCTTGATCTCCTCGACGCGGGCCGGCATCTCTGCTTCGCTGCGCCGGTACACGATCATGGCGCGCTTCGCCCCGAGCCGTCGGGCGGTCCTCACGCAGTCCATGGCGGTGTTGCCGCCGCCGATTACGGCGACTTCGCTGCGCTTGATGATCGGCGTCGCGGCATCCTCTTTCCTGCCGGCCTCCATGAGGTTCACGCGGGTCAGGAATTCATTGGCGGCATAGACACCTTTCAGGTTTTCGCCGGGAATCCCCAGCATGGTCGGGAGCCCCGCACCGTTGGCCACGAAGACGGCGTCGAAATCCTCGCGCAGCTCGTCGATGGTGAGCGTTTTGCCGATGATCACGTTGCATTCGATGCTGACGCCCAGGTCGATGAGGTGGGCCACCTCGCGGTCGATGATGTCCTTGGGCAGCCGGAACTCGGGAATCCCGTAGCGCAGCACCCCGCCGGTGTCGTGCAGTGCCTCGAAGATGGTGACTGCGTGCCCTTTCTGGGCCAATTCGCCGGCAGCGGTGAGCCCTGCCGGGCCGCAGCCGACCACGGCCACGCTCTTGCCGGTCTTAGGGGCGCGCTGGTCAACCAGCAGCCGGTCCGGGTGGTTCATGGCCCAGTCTGCCACGTAACGCTCCAGGTAGCCGATCCCCACCGACTCCCCCTTCATGCCGCGCACGCAGAGCGCCTCGCACTGGGTCTCCTGCGGGCAGACCCGGCCGCAGACCGCCGGCAACGCGTTGTCGCCGCGCAGGATCTGCACCGAGCGGGGGAGATCGTCGCTGGCCAGGGCATCCAGGAACTCGGGGATCGAAACACCCACCGGGCACCCCGCCACGCAGGGGCGATGCTTGCACTGCAGGCAGCGCTTGGCCTCGTCCATCGCCTGGTCGCCGCTCAGCCCCAGGTTCACTTCCTCAAAATTCCTGCTCCGTTCATCGGCCGGCAGCTCGGGCATGTGGACCCGCTCGATGGCCAACCGTTCTTTCGGTGTCAACTTGTTGCTCATTAGGCTTCCTCCCTGCCCAGTTTGCACTCCGCTGCGAGGCAGGTGGCCTCTTCCTTGCGGTAGCTGGTGAGCCGGTCGCTCAGACCGTCGAAATCGACCAGGTGCGCGTCGAATTCCGGGCCGTCCACGCAGGCGAACTTGGTTTCGTTGCCGATCTGCACCCGGCAGCCGCCGCACATGCCGGTGCCGTCGATCATGATCGGGTTCAGGCTGACGATGGTCTCGATCCCCTTCTCACGGGTCAGATTGGCAACCGCCTTCATCATGGGGACCGGGCCTACCGCGAAAACAGCCTTGGGAGCCTTTTCCGGGTCAGCCAAAAGCTCGGAGAGGGGACCGGTCACGAACCCCTTGAAGCCGCGGCTGCCGTCTTCGGTGGTGACCAGGAACTCTTCGGAGAGCGGGGTCAGCTCGTTTTCCAGGATGATGTAGCGCTCCGAGCGGCCGCCGATAATGGTGGTGATCTGGTTACCGGCCTCGTGAAGCGCCTTCACCAGCGGGAAGAGTACTGCAGTCCCCACGCCGCCGCCGATGCAGGCCACCCGGCCCCAGTTGGTGATGTGGGTTTCCTTGCCCAAGGGGCCCGCGACGTCGCGAATGAAGCCGCCGGGCTGGGTCTGCACGATGCGGCGGGTCGAGGCGCCGATGGCCTGGATGAACAGCGTGATGGTCCCGGCGGCGGCATCGGCGTCACCGATGGTGAGCGGGATGCGCTCCTCGCCCTGCGCCAGGCGGACGATCACGAACTGTCCGGCCTTGCGGGCCTTGGCTATGCGTGGTGCCGACACCACCATCTTGTGGAGGTTCTCGGCGAGAACTTCGTTACTCAAGACTTCGAACATGGGTCACCTTCCTCTGGGTCGTATTCGGATCGAGGTCACTTCGTGATAAACCAACTGGGGTAGGCGCATCCTTGGGCCGTTTCCATTCAGGACGCTGTTGCGGGGGATCTTGCGGGAGCCGCACTGTCGAAGGTCAGCGTTGACCGGGAAGGATTTGACGATGCTTCCTGTTACCAGCCGATAGGATACCAGTCTCGAAAAAACGCGGCAATAGAGTATACGGCATCCTCGAACGGAAGGCGCACGCTAACCGGCTGAAACGAGGTGCAGAATTGGCAAAAGATAATGCAGGTGGGAGGGGTGTTTTGGAAAATCAGGCGGTCTTGGCGACACGGAAGGTGGCGCAGACGATGCCGGTCAGGATGAGTGCGATCCCCACGATGTGGAAGAGGTGCAAGGTCTCACCCAGGAAGGCCACGGCCAGCATGGTGCTGAAGGCGGGCATCAGGTGGATGAACTGACCGCCGACGTGGGCACCCACCCGTCGCAGCCCGATATTCCAGGTGGTGAAGGCGACGACCGAGGCGAGGATCCCCACGTAGGCGATGCTTAAAAGGGTAGGGGTGTTGGTGCTCATCAGGGCGCCGCTGTGGATCTCGAAGGCGTAGAACGGGACCAGGAAAAGGAGCCCGCTTATCGAGATGGAGAACAGGAAGACGAACGGGTTGAGCCCCTGCGGATAGCGGCGCAGTGCCACCGAGTAGAGCGCCCAGGCCACCGCCGCCAAAAGTACCAAAAGATCCCCGCGATTGAAGCTCAGCGTGCGGATCCGGGCCAGGTCCCCCTGCAGGATGATGGTGGCGACCCCGGCGAGCGAGAGCGCGATGCCCGCGTGCTGGCGCAGCGACACGGTCTGGCCGAAGATCAGCCGGGCGAACATGAGGATGAAGACCGGGATGGCCGAGTTCACCAGCGCCGCGTTGATCGCGGTGGTGCTGTGCATCGCGGTATAGATCAGGAAGTTGAAGAGGGTGACGCCGAAGAAACCGCAGATGCAGACGAGTTTCAGGTTGGCCCGTACCAGCGGCCATTCCTTGCGTAGGCGGGGGAGGACGATGGGGCAGAGCACGCAGATGGCCACCAGCCAGCGCCAGAAGACGAACCCGGCGGGCGGAATGGTGGCATTCATCGCCCGGCTCAGGACGAAGTTGCCGGACCAGATAAAGGCGCTTAGGGTGAGCAGCAGGTACGGCATCGGGGACTCTCTGGACAGATGATGGGCTGGAGGTTTCTCCCGCGGACAGGGAGGCACGTTCGCGCAAAGTCGGGCAGGTGTCAAGGTTAAAGTGGGAGGGATCCCGGAAGGTTGTAGTAATGGGAAATAGACTTTCCGACGCTGCAATAAAAAAAGCCACGCTTTCGCGTGGCTTTTTTTATTGGTCGCTGACCAGGGACCCCTAGAACTCCTGTGACATCGCCTTTACTTCGCGCGCGGTGAAAACCGGGCCGTCCTTGCAGACGTACACGTTCCCCACGTTGCAGCGGCCACACTTGCCGACGCCGCACTTCATGCGGTTTTCCAGTGTGGTGTAGATGGCGTCGTCGGCGAAGCCGAGGCGTTCCAGCACCGGCAGGGTGAACTTGATCATGATCGGGGGCCCGCAGACCAGGGCGATGGTGTTCTCCGCGCACGGTGCCGCCTCTTCGAGGACCGTGGGGACGAAGCCTACCTTCCCGTCGAAGTCGGGGCCGTTGCCGCCGGGATCCACGCACTTCACCAGCCGCACGTCCGAGCGCTCCTGCCACTCGGCCAGTTCACGCTTGTAGACCAGGTCCGCCTCCGAGCGCGCCCCGTAGACGATGGTGATGTCGCCGAACTTGTCGCGCAGGTCCAGGCAGTTCCAGATCACGGTGCGCAAGGGGGGGAGCGCGATGCCCCCGGCGATGAAGACCAGGTTCTTCCCGTAGAACTGCTCGATGGGGAACGAGTTGCCGTAGGGGCCGCGCACCCCCATGGTGTCGCCGACCTCGAGACGTCTCAGCGCCTCGGTGACCCGCCCCACGCTGCGGAAGCAGCACTCGATGTACCCCTTGCGGGTCGGAGCCGAGGCGATGCAGAAAGTCGACTCGCCCGATCCGAAAGCCGAGTACTCAGCGAACTGGCCGGCGCGGAAGGCGAAGTTCTCGCGGACCGCCTCGTCCTGGAAAACCAGGCGCAGCGTGCGGACGTCCGGCGTCTCGTCGACGATGGCTTCGATGGTGGCAAGGTGCGGCAGGTAGATGTTGTTCGATTGGCACATGGCATAAACCTTTAACAGGGATGAGTGGGAAAAGACAATGCTCTTAGAACAGGGATGAATGGGATAAAGGGGATGAAGACAAACTCCCAAGGTTTGGGGGTATCCCGTTAATCCCATTCATCCCTGTTAGTTCAGGTGCTAGTTTTATCCCTGTTGGGCCTTCTTGTTGATGGTGTCCAGAATCTCGGCGATGTCGATCCCCACCGGGCAGGCGCGGATGCATCTGCCGCAGCCGGTGCACAGGGTTTTCCCGAACTTGTCGTCGTAGTACTTGAACTTGTGCATGATCCGGTTGCGGTAGCGCTTGTTCTGGATGTCGCGCGGGTTGTGGCCCGAGGCGTGGTTGGTGAACTTGCTGAAACCGCAGGCGTCCCAGTGCTTGCGCCGGGTGCCGTTGTCCGGGTTCCCTTCGTCGTTGATGTCGAAGCAGTGGCAGGCCGGGCAGATGAAGGCGCAGGCGGCACACCCGACACAGATATCCGCAATGCTCTCCCAGAGCGGATCCTCGAAGTGCCCGTTCAACCACTCTTTGATCTTCGGCAGGTCCAGCTTACCCGTCGACTGGTCGGCGAAAGCAACCGGCTCGCCCGCGGCACCCTCGCTGAAGAGCCCGGCGTGCTTGTCGATCAGCGCCTGGCCTTTTTCGGTCACCGGTTCGCAGCGGAAGGAGCCTCCCAGCAGCGGGGTCAGGAACAGGTCGCTCCCTGCCTTGGCGTCCGGGGCGAGCCCTACCGCGGTACAGAAACAGGCGTCATCACCCTTGGTGCAGGCGATCCCCACGATGGTGCTTTTTCTGCGCCGCTCCAGGAAGAACTCGTCGTTGTAGTCCCAGGAGAACACCGCATCCAGGATCGAGGGGGATCCGGCATCGCAGGGGGGCGCGCCGATCAGCACGGTCTCGGGGAAGCGGGAACGGTCAATGTCGCGGACCTCCAGCTTGCCGTTTTCCCGCTTGAAGGTCAGGATGTCCTCGCAAACCGGGAAGTAGAGCTCCTTGGCAGAGCGACGGGGCAGCTCGTCCAGCGTCAGGTCGCTCCCCGCGGCGAGCGGCTGGTAGAGCACGACCGAGCCGGAGTGCTTGGGCCCCACCACCAGCGTGGCGCCCTTGACCAGGGCGTCGACGAGCGAGCGCAGATTCGTTTCGGTAATCAGTAGCGACATGGCAGTCTCGTGTCCTTTTACTTGATGAACGACTGGTCGTCGTCCTCCTGGTACCTGGTGAGCGGCCCTTTTTCCTGGGGGACCATGCTCGCCTCGTAGTCGTAGAGCTCCTTGAGTTCCATCGCCATGCGGCGGTTCAAAAGGTTGAGCGGGATATCCATCGGGCAGACCCGCTCGCATTCGGCACAGCCGCCGCAGCGACCGGCGAGGTGCATGGCGCGTACGATGTGCCAGGCGGTGTTGCCGGCCGGCCGCGGCGAGCTCTCCAGCGCCTGGGGCCGGTTCTTGTCGCACAGGCACTGCTCGCAGTAGCAAAACGGGCAAACCTGGCGGCAGGCCAGGCAGCGGATGCACTTGGAGAACTGCTCCTTCCAGTAGGCCCAGCGCTCTTCCGGGGTCAGCGCCTCGAGGCGCGCCAGCTCCTGGGCCTCCAGCGCCGTCAGCTGGGGAAGTTCCGGAAGCGTTCCCACCAAAAGGTCAACACCCTCGGGCTGGTGCACGGTGCACTCGCGGCACTTGCGGGCGATGCTCGCTTCGGTGAGGCCCCCCTTCCTGTCGCTGTTGGCCCCGAAAACACCGGCGCAGGCGATGCCGATGGTGTAGATGTCTTCCTTCTTCACCTGCGATTCGCCCATGAGGCCTGCCAGCGCGCGCAGGTCGCACCCCTTGGCGATGATCGCCACCTTCCCCTTTTTCAAAACCCCCTTCTTCGCCTTGGTGAGGTAGAGCGAGAGGTTGTTGACGCAGGCGGGCGAGAAGATGAGCTGCTGCGCCTGTTCCGGGGTGGTCACCAGTCCGGGAACGGCAGTCCCGATACGGCGCCCGGGCAGGTAGCCGACCACGGCGACCACGGCCTCCTCGGAGAGCAGTTTCACCGCCTCGGTGCGTATCGCGTCGGTGACCGCCTGGTAGTAGGAGGGGTCGATGCTGGCGACCCGGATCTTTTCAGCTTTAGCGTTCATATCTCGGCACCCTCGGCGTCGCAGCCCACAAGGCGTACAACGCGGGAAATTTCATCTCGCACAGCGTCAGGTGATGCTCTCGAAGGCCTCGCGCAGCTCGGGGGTGTTGAGCGCGCCCGACCACTGCTCTTCGTCCTCCAGGGCCTTGAACTCCTTCATGGGCCCCATGGCGCGCACCTTTTCGGTCAGTTCGGTGACCACCTCGACCCACTTCCCCCCTTCGGCCGCCGAGACCCAGGAGAACTGCAGCCGCTCCAGGTCGACCCCCACGAAGCCCAGGAGCGCGCGGAACGCGGCGAAGCGGCGCCGGGCGTGGAAGTTGCCGGCCATGTAGTGGCAGTCGCCGGGGTGGCACCCCGAGACCAGCACCCCGTCAGCCCCCTTCTGGAAGGCGCGCAGGATGAAGACCGGGTCGATGCGCCCGGTGCAGGGGAACTTCAGCACCCTCACGTTGGCAGGGTACTGCATGCGGCTGGTGCCGGCCAGGTCCGCCCCGGCGTAGGTGCACCAGGTGCAGACGAAGGCGACTATCTTGGGTTCAAAGTCGTGCTGGAGCTTTTCAGCGTGCATTGGAAATCCTCAGTGTGCGGCGCGTCCCGTCGGAAAAATCCGACTGATCCGACCGATCGGTCCGATCAGACACGCGCCGTCGATTTATAACGCCTCGATCATCGCCATGATCTGCTCGTCGGTGTAGCCGTCCAGCTCGACCGACTTCGACGGGCAGGTGGCCTGGCAGGTGCCGCAGCCGCCGCAGACCCCAGGGTTCACGCTTGCCACCACTTTCACCAGGTTCCCCTGGCGGTCCCTGATTTCCCGCTCTTCAACGGCGCCGTAGGGGCAGACCTTCTTGCAGGCCAGGCAACCGACGCAGTACTTCTCGTTCACCTTGGCCACTACCGGGTCGCGCTCCAGCTGGTCCTTGGCGAAAAGCGTCATCACCTTGGCCGCGGCGGCGGAGGCCTGCGAGACGGTATCCGGGATATCCTTGGGGCCCTGGCAGGCGCCGGCCAGGTAGATCCCCGCGGTGGCGCACTCGACCGGTTTCAGCTTGGCGTGCGCCTCGGAGTAGAAGTTGTACTTGTCGTAGGAGATCCCCAGTTTCTGGGCCAGGAGGTCGGCGCCGTCCTGCGCCTGCACCGCGGTCGCCATGACCACCAGGTCGGCCTCGATCTCGACCTGCACGCCGACCAGGGTGTCGCTCCCCATCACCACGATCTTGTCGCCGCGCTGGTACATGCGCGAGACCATCCCCCTGATGTAGACCGCCTCTTCCTCCTCCACGGCCCGGCGCCAGAACTCGTCGTACCCCTTGCCCGGGGTGCGCGCGTCCATGTAGAAGACGTAGGCCTGGCCGTCGTGCACCTTGTGGTGGTAGAGCATGGTGTGCTTCGCGGTGTACATGCAGCAGACCTTGGAGCAGTAGGAGATCCCCTTCTCGCGGGCGCGGCTCCCCACGCACTGGATGAAGACCACCTGCTTGGGCTCCTTGCCGTCGGAGGGGCGCAGGATCTTGCCGCCGGTCGGTCCGGAGGCCGAGGCGAGCCGCTCGAAGGTCATGCCGTCGATGATGTCGGGTATGGTGCCGTAGCCGAACTCGCCGTACCCCTGGATGGGGCTGTCTTCGGGCTGGCGCTCGATGGAGTAGAGCTTGAACCCGGTGGCGACCACGATGGCGCCCACCGGCTCCACGATCAGGGTATCCTGCTGCTCGAAGTCCACCGCGCCCGGGCCGCAGACCTTCTGGCAGACCCCGCACTTGCCGGACTGAAACATGGTGCAGTTCTGGCGGTCAATGACCGGGGTGTTGGGAACCGCCTGGGGGAAGGGGACGTAGATCGCGGTGCGCATCCCGTGCCCCTGGTCGAACTCGTTGGGGATCTTCTTCTTGGGGCACTTGGTCATGCAGACGCCGCAGCCGGTGCACTTCGACTCGTCCACCGAGCGCGCCTTCTTGCGCACCGTCACCTGGAAGTTGCCGATGTACCCCTCCACCTTCTCGATCTCGGCAAAGGTGTACAGGGTGATGTTCGGGTGGTTGGCGACGTCCACCATCTTGGGGGTCATGATGCACTGCGAGCAGTCCAGGGTCGGGAAGGTTTCGGAGAGCTGGGCCATGTGCCCGCCGATCGAGGGCTCGCGCTCCACCATGACCACCTGGTGTCCGGCGTCGGCGATGTCGAGCGCCGCCTGGATGCCGGCGATGCCGCCGCCGATGACCAGCGCCTTCTTGGTGACCGGGACGGTGATCGGGGCGAGCGATTTCCCCTTCTTGACCCGCTCCACCATGAGTTTCACGATGTCCGAGGCCTTGGCCGTCGCTTCTTCGCGGTCCTCGTGCACCCAGGAACAGTGCTCGCGGATGTTCCCCATCTCGCACAGGTAGGGGTTGAGCCCCGCGGCAGAGGCCGCCTTGCGGAAGGTCTTCTCGTGCATGCGCGGGCTGCAGGCCGCCACCAGGACGCCGTCCAGGTTATTGTCGGCCACCGCTTTCTTGAGCAGATTCTGACCCGGGTCGGAGCACATGTACTTGTAGTCGCAGGAGAACGCGACCCCCGGGATATCGCCCGCTTCCTTGGCGACCCGCTCCACATCCACCGTGCGCGAGATGTTCTCCCCGCAGTGGCACACAAAAACACCGATTCTGGACATAGGTTTCCTCTTAAAACCCTTGGCCGCGGATACTCACGGAAACCAAAGCGATAAAAGACAGGTTAACCCTTTGTTTCACCATGCTTTTTTGCCGTTGTTTCCGGATGGTTCCGCGTCCCAAGCCTTTGACCTTGTTAGAGAAGGTCTTTCTCGTTCAAAAGCGGCCGCGGGTCGACTATCACACTCTCCAGGCCGAGCTTGTCGGTGGGGACCCCCATGGCCAGCGCGGCCAGTTGGGTCACGTAGAAGATCGGCATCTCGCGGCGTGGGCCATCCTCGGAACCGGGGATGTAGTCCGAGCCGAAGATGTTCCCCATCAGCGACCCCTCGGGGGTGCCGTACTTGTTGATGCTTTCCTGGCGGATGTCCAGGTTGCCGTGGCACAAGGGGCAGGCGACCATGATGCAGTCGGCACCGGCTTCCTGGGCGGATTTCAGGATGGCATTGGAGAGCTTCAGCACCACGCCGGGGCGCGACAGGGTGAAGTTCGCGCCGCAACACTCCATGCGGTGGCTCCACTTGACCGGTTCGGCCCCCAGGGCGCGCAGGATGTCCTCCATGATGCTGGGATCCTCGCAGTCGTCCAGTTCGGGGACCTCGGGCGGCCGGGTCAACAGGCAGCCGTAGTAGGCGGCAACCTTGAGCCCCAGCAGCGGCTTCTTCACGCTCTCCTCGAGGCGGGCCAGGCCGAAGTCGCGGGCCAGGATCTCCAGGATGTGCTTCACGGGCTTGCCGAGGCTCGCCGGGCCGGCAATGGCGGTCTCCACCTGCTGGCGCTTGGTATCGTCTTCTTTCAGGTGGTGCTGGGTCGTTTTCAGCCGCGAGAAGCAGGCCGCGCAGGCAACCGCCAGGTCACCCTCCACCTGGTCTGCCAGGGAGAGGTTCTTGGCGCACAGGGAGAGCGAGAGGAGTTCGTCGACGTTGTGGGCCGGGGTCGCGCCGCAGCAAAACCAGTCCGGGACCTCCTTGAGCCCCAGGTTGAGCGCCTTGAAGAGCGCCTGGGTGGAGATGTCGTACTCCCGGCCGGAGGCGTGCAGCGAGCAGCCGGGATAATAGGAGTAATTCAGGAAGTTCTTCTTGCCAGGGGTCACAGCGCCTCTCCTTTTTTACGCATCTCCTCGATCCGGTTGAAGATCGCCTCGATCTCGGGGAGGTTCTTGTTCTTTTGGTGGAAGAGTTTCATCTTGCCGCGCGACAAAAGCTTGGGGCCCAGCATCAGGTCCTTCAAGAACTGGCCGCTCTTCATGTTGAAGGCGGCGCCCAGCCTCAGCTCGTACTGGCGGCCGTAGGTGCGGATGTTCTCGATGAACAGGCGGTTGGCGAGCTGCACGTAGCTCTCCTTGGAGGGACCGTCGGCGTCCCAGGAGAGTTTCCGCAAGGCATCCATGATGGCGGCGAGATTCACCTTGTTGGGGCAGCGGGTGGTGCAGGTCTCGCAGGAGGCGCAGTACCAGATGGAGCGGCCGGCGAGAACGCGTGCGCCCTGTCCCAGTTGCAGGAGCCGAACCACGCGGTTGGGCGGGTGCTCCATAAATGCGGTCATGGGGCAACCCGCAGAGCACTTGCCGCACTGGAAGCAGCGGCGCACCGACGTGCCGGAGAGGGCCTCCACCTTCTTCACGAAACCGACGTTCATGGTCTCGTTGGAGAGGTGCATCAACTTGTTTTTCACGGGCAGACCTCGCGATTGGGAGTTAATCGTTGAGGGCGAAAGGCTGGCGCTTGCGGAGGGGAGGTCAGGCGCCGGTGCCTGCGCTAGAGTACAAAAGCTATAATGAAGCGGCTAAATCATACGCTCATTGAAAACAAAAAAGCAACAGATCCTTGGCACACAACTCGCTTTGATGAGAACGACGTTTTATTTTGGCTCTAGTTTGCCGGTTCGCGCAGGGTGCTCGGGAGCACGGGGTGGTTTCGGGCAGAATATAAGCCATTTTAAAACAAAAAAGCAAGCATAACTTTTCATGGGAAGTAGCTGAAAGTTAATGTTTTTTGCCGCCTGCAGCCAAAATGAGGGCCTTCAGGTGCTCTCCGAGTGTTCGAAAAATGCCGATAATCCTCGATTTTTTAAAACAAAGCGCCCCTCGAAGAGCATTACCTTCAAAGTGGCTGATCTTGAATGATTTGTGCTCGAATGACAGGTTGCCGGGGTGGACGGGAAGGGGGCTGGCCGGGTGGGTGCTTGAGGCCCGGTTTACGCCATTTTAAAACAAAAAGGAGGCTTGGCCGGAACTGGCAAAAGCTTTGACAGGCCTGACGAAATAGCATACATGTAACGGTGGTCCAATCCCCCTCGAGGTGCGTGCTATCACACAACTTAGCCGTCTTTCCACATACATGCGGACCTGCTGGGGTGCCTACTGCCTGGGCGTTTTGCTCCTGGTCGGCACCAATGCCTGCGGGCTCGCCATCCCCTGGCTCATGAAGCTTGCCATCGAGGGGCTGCAGCACGCCACCCCCAGCTCGCTCACCCCGGCGCAGTACGGTGCCCTGATCGCGGCCGCCGCGCTCGTCCAGGGGGTGGTGCGCGTCTACTCCCGCACCACCATGCTGAACGCCGGGCGCCGCATCGAGTTTCTCTTGCGCGAGGACCTCTACCACCAGCTTTTGACGCTGGATCGTCCCTACTTCTCCGCCTGGCGCACCGGCGACATCCTTTCCCGGCTGGCCAACGACCTCACCAACGTGAGGATGCTCCTGGGTTTCGGGGTCTTAAGCCTCTTCAATACCGTCATCGTCTACAGCGCGGCCGTCTTCCTGATGACCCGTATCTCGCCGTTTCTCACCCTCTGCGCCATCGCCCCCTTCCCGGTCATGGTCTACATCGTGAAGCAGATGAGCGCCTCCATGTTCCGCCGCTCCAAGAAGATGCAGGAGGCCCTGTCGCGGCTCACCAGCAGCGTCGAAGAAAACGTCTCCGCGGCAGCCGTGGTCAAGGCCTACTGTCGGGAAGAGGGTGAGGTGGCGAGCTTCCGCGAGGTCTGCGGGAGCTACCTGGACGCCAGCATGGGCGTCGCCAAGCTGCGCGGCTGGATGCTACCGGTCATGGCGGCGACCGGAGCCCTGGGTACCCTGGTGGTCCTCTTCGTCGGGGGCAACATGGTGGTGCACCGGGAGCTCACCCTGGGCGGTTTCGTGGCCTTCAACGGCTACCTCGCCATGCTGGTCTGGCCGACCATCATGTTCGGCTGGATCCTGAACATGCTGCAGCGCGGTGCGGCTTCCATGGCGCGGCTCGGGGAGATTCTCAACGCTCACCCGGTAGTGACCGACCCGGCGGAGCCGGCTGCGGATGCCGTCATCGAGGGTGAGATCGAGTTCCGCAGCCTGGAGTTTTCCTATGGCGAGCTTCCCATGCTGCGCGGCATCGACCTGAAGATCCCCAAGGGGGCCCGGATCGGTATCGTGGGGGTGGTGGGGAGCGGCAAGTCTACCCTGGTGCGGCTCATCCCGCGGCTGTTCCCGGTGCCCGACGGGCACATCTTCCTGGACGGGGTGGAGCTGAACCGGATTCCGCTGGCTACCCTGCGTGCCGCGATCGGTTTCGTGCCCCAGGAGAGCTTTCTGTTTTCCCGCAGCATCGGCGACAACATCGCCTACGGAAAGCCCGATGCCACCCGCCAGGAGGTGGAGCGCGCGGCGCAGATCGCCGGCCTTGCCGGGGACATCGCCCGGTTCCCGGACGGCTACGACACCCTGGTCGGTGAGCGCGGCGTGGCGCTTTCCGGTGGTCAGAAGCAGCGTGTGGCGATTGCCCGGGCCCTCATCAAGGAGCCCAGGATCCTGATACTGGACGATCCGCTCTCCGCCGTCGACGCCGACACCGAGGAAGAGATCCTCAGTGCCCTTTCCGCCTACTATGGTGAGCGTAGCGTCCTCATCGTCTCGCACCGGCTCTCCCCGCTGCGTGGCTGTGACCGGATCCTGGTGCTGGAGGCAGGTGCCATTGCGGAGCAGGGGAGTCACGAAGAGCTCCTGGCGCTGGGCGGCCGCTACGCGGCCATCCACCGCGAAGAGCAGCTGAAGGCGGAGATCGAGAAGCTGTAATAGATCCGAGCGCGATGCGCTCGGCAGCAAGACCAACGGGACACCCATGCACTTTGGCGGCATTTACGAAGATGAAGTAGTCGGCAAGATGTACGACCGGAAGCTTATGCGGCGCTTCGTCCGGTACATCGCGCCCTACCGGCGCCTGATTGGCGTGGTGCTGGTCATGCTGCCGATCATGGCGGTGACCAAGCTCGCCCAGCCCTGGCTCCTGAAAACCGCCATCGACAACCACATCGTCACCGGGAAACTCGAGGGACTCCCCCTTTTGGCCGCCGGTTTCCTGGGGCTCATCTTCGCCGAGTCGGCGGTCACCTTCGTCGAGGTCTACCTGCTGCAGTACGTCGGGCAGAAGGTGATGTACGACATCCGCATCGAGCTCTTCTCCCACATCCAGCGCCTGTCGGCCCGCTTCTTCGACCAGACGCCGGTGGGAAGCCTGGTCTCGCGGCTCACCAGCGATATCGAGGTCCTGGGCGAGATGTTCGCCGCGGGCATCGTCACCATCGTGGGGGACGTCATGGTCCTCGCCGGGATCGTGGGGATCATGCTCTGGATGAACGTCAAGCTCTCCCTGGTCACCTTCTCGGTGCTGCCGCTTCTGATCTGGGTCGCCTTCACCTTCCGCAACTGGATGCGCGTCGCCTTCCGGCAGGTCAGGGCCCGTCTGGGGAACCTGAGCGCCTTTCTCGCCGAGAGCCTGGGGGGGATGATGGTGGTGCAGCTCTTCAACCGGGAGCGCGACGAGGCCCGCGAGTTCCGGCGCTTGAACGAGTCCTACCGCGACGCCAACCTACCGGTAATCACCTGGGACGCCGCACTCTACGCCGTGGTGGAAACGCTCTCCTCGGTTGCGGTGGCGCTCATCATCTGGTACGGCGGTGGCGAGATCGTCAAGGGGACCCTCTCCTTCGGCGCGCTGGTCGCCTTCATACAGTACATCGAGCGTTTCTTCTCGCCGATCCGGGACCTCTCCGCCAAGTATTCGGTGATGCAGGGGGCGATGGCGTCGCTCGAGCGCATCTTCGGCCTTCTGGACAAGAAGGAAGAGGAGCAGGAGCCGGCGCAGTTGCTTGACCCACCCCCGCAAATGGCACCGGTTGCCGCGGCAAGCGGCAGGCGCACCCCGGGGAGCATCTCCTTCAGGGAACTCTGGTTCGCCTACCACAACGAGGACTACGTGCTCAAGGGGTTCTCGCTGGAGGTGAAAAGCGGCGAGAAGGTCGCCCTGGTCGGCGAGACGGGGGGCGGCAAAACCACCGTCACCCGGCTTTTGTCGCGGCTCTACGAGATCAACTGCGGCTCCATCAGTATCGACGGTACCGACATCCGGGAGATGAGCCTGCAGGCGCTGCGCTCCCGAATCGGCGTGGTGCTCCAGGACCCCTACCTCTTCACCGGCACTATCGCCTACAACATCTCCCTGGGAGATCCGGAGGCCGCCAAGCGCGTGGAGCGCGCGGCTGCGGTGGTGGGGGCGGACCGCTTCATCAAACTGCTCCCCAAGGGGTTCGACGAGGAGGTGCGCGAACGGGGCGGGAACTTCTCCGCAGGGGAGCGTCAGCTGATCTCCTTTGCCCGGGCCGTCGCCTTCGACCCCGAGATCCTGGTCCTGGACGAGGCTACGGCCAGCGTCGACCCGGCCAGCGAGCGGCTGATCCAGCAGGGGCTCGAGGGGCTCATGGAGGGGCGTACCACGCTCGTGGTGGCGCACCGGCTCTCCACCATCCGCGACGCGGACCGGATCGTGGTGATTCACCGGGGTGAGAAAGCCGAAGAAGGGACCCACGCCGAACTCATGGCCGCCAAAGGCCTCTACTACCGGCTTTACCAGCTGCAGTTCAAAGAATGACCTCCAGCACCTGGCTACGGCAACCCTTGCCGCGCCCTCGAAGAGGGGGGCGAACATTACGGGTTGCCTTGTATGCGGTTTTTTGGATATAACCGGGGTGCCCTTTCGTCCCTTGTGTCCTTTTCGTCTATAAAGTCCCTTGTACCACCCAGTTTTAGGAGCCCCACTACATGAAACACCTCATCCTCGGCACCGCCGGCCACATCGACCACGGCAAGACCTCGCTGGTCAAGGTCCTTACCGGCATCGACACCGACCGTCTCAAGGAAGAGAAGGCGCGCGGCATCACCATTGAACTCGGCTTCGCCCACCTGGAACTCTCCGGCGACCTGCGCTTCGGCATCGTCGACGTCCCCGGCCACGAGCGCTTCGTGCGCACCATGGTGGCCGGGGTGGGGGGCATGGACCTGGTGCTCCTGGTGATCGCGGCGGACGAGGGGATCATGCCCCAGACCCGCGAGCACCTGGAGATCTGTTCGCTCCTGGGCGTTAAGCGCGGCATCGTGGTGCTGACCAAGAAGGACATGGTAGACCCGGACTGGCTCGACCTGGTGACCGAGGAGGTGCGCGACTACCTCGCCGAAAGCTTTCTCGCACAAGCCCCCATTGTCGCGGTCTCCTCGAGGACCGGCGACGGCATCCCGGCTCTCAAAGAAGAACTTGCCCGGCAGGCGGGACTCATCGAGCAGAAACGGGTGGATGCCCCCTTCCGCCTCCCGGTGGACCGGGTCTTCACCGTGACCGGCTTCGGCACGGTAGTTACGGGAACCCTCCTCGCGGGCTCGATTGCCGTGGGGGACGAGGTCGAGGTGCTGCCGGCGGGAAAGGGGTGCCGCGTGCGCGGGGTGCAGTCCTTCGGCGCCAAGGTGGAGCGCGGAGGCGCGGGCGAGCGGCTCGCGGTGAACCTGCAGGGGGTGGATCACACCGAGGTGCAGCGCGGCGACGTGGTGGTCCCGAAGGGGCTCTACCGGCCGACCAGGGCGGTGGACGTCCGTCTCGACTACCTCGCCTCGGCGCCCAAGGACCTGAAGCACCGTGCCACCCTGCGCCTGCACTCGGCGACCTACGAGGTGCCGGCGCAGGTGATCCTCTTCGACCGCGACCTGTTGAAGCCCGGCGAGAGCTGCTACGCCCAGCTCAGGCTCGCCCACCCGGTGCTCCTGTTGCCCGGCGACCCCTTCGTGGTGCGCACCTACTCCCCCCAGGCCACCCTGGGCGGCGGCACGGTGCTCGACCCGGGGCCGCCGCGGCGCAGAAGGCGCAGCTCCGAGGCGCTCGAACTCCTGACGGCTGCCGAAGAGGGGAGCGACCAGGAGAAAATCCGCCTCATGGTGGAGTCCTCGCTCTTCTCGGGTCTCTCCCTCGAGGAACTGCTGAACCGCTCCGGTATGTCCGCCAAGAAGATCGACGCCGCCCTCGGGCCGCTGCTCTCTTCCGGGGCGGTGCTCCAGGTGGTGAAGGAACCGCGCATCTTCCTGGGGAGAGAGGCCTTTGCCGCCCTGAAACAGAAGCTCTCCGACGAGCTGGCGAGCTACCTCAATGACAACCCGATGCAGGAGGGGATCGGCAAGGAGGAGCTCAAATCCCGGATCCCCAAGAGAAGCGACGCGCGCTTCTTCGGCCCGCTCCTGGCCAGCATGGAGAAGGACGGTTCAGCCCAGTCCGACCGCGACATCGTGAAGCTCCCCGGGCGCAAAATCGGCGTCACCGTGGACCAGGCCGGTGTCCAGGCGAAACTCGAGGAGCTCCTCAAAAAGGCCTGGCTGGAGCCGCCGACCCTGAAGGAGCTCTGCGATCAGCTCGGCTGCACCGAAAAGCAGCTCCTCGACCACGCTAACCTCCTGGTGCGCGAGGGGAGGGCGGCCAAGATCAAGAGCGATATCTTCTATGCCCCCGGGGCCCTCCAGGAGCTGCGCGAAAAACTCACCGCCTACCTCAAGGAAAAGGGGGAGATCACCCCGCCCGAGTTCCGGGATATTACCGGCCTGTCCCGCAAGTTCATGATTCCGCTTTTGGAATTCTTCGACCAGGAAAAGCTCACCATCCGCATGGGCGACAAGCGCGTGCTCAGAAGGGGCTAACAGCCCCTCTTTGCGACCCTGATTCCCACGCTCCGGCGTGGGAACCCTCCCAGCTATCAAGAGGGACCAACTCTCCCTCGCCCTCCGGGAGAGGGTAGGGGTGAGGGCTGTGCCATCTACTGACGAATCTTCCCGTAACATGACGACACCCCCCGGCCCGCTTCCGTCTCCCCTGCAATCCTGCCTCCCCTATCGACGAACACGATAGCACCGCTGCCCCACAATCGGAGTGAACGATCATTCGCTCTCGGGCCTGCTCTTTCTTCCGACAACACGCCTCTCGTTGCCCCCTCCTGCAAGTTTTCCTAAGAATATCAGGGTTGACAAAGGAGTGAAAACGGCGTAGTGCTGAAAATCTACTGAACGAGTGTTCATTCACTCAAGGGTATAAGGGGGTACTGCAAACATGTCTAACTGCTGTGACAAGCGTGAGGAGATCTTCCGCGCCGCGCTCGAGTTGATTGCGGAGCAGGGGTTTCACGGCGCGCCCATGGCGATGATCGCCGAGCGGGCCGGGGTGGCCGCGGGGACCATCTACCGCTATTTCGAGAACAAGGACGCGCTCATCGTTGACCTGTTCCACGAGATCGACGACAAGATCGGTGCTGTGATCATGCAGGACTACCAGCAAGCCAAGCCTTTGAGGGAGCGCTTCCACCATATCTTCACCACCCTCGCGCGCTATTTCGTGAAGCACCCGCTGCATTTCCGCTACATCGAGCAGTTCCACAACTCCCCCTACGGGGTCGAGTTCAAGAGGGACATCCTGCAGCGGAAAACGGGGGACTGCCACATCTACCGCGACCTTTTGGAAGAGGGGGTGGCCCAACAGGTCATCAAGGACCTCCCGATGCCCATTCTGTTCGCCCTGGCCTTCGGCCCCTTGAAGGTCGTGGTGCGGGACCACATCCTGGGATTCGTCGCTCTGGAGGACGAGCTTATCGACAAGCTCATGGCGGCGTGCTGGGACGGCATCAGGAGATAGGATTCACACCATTCAATCGTGGGGTACCGCTCGCGGAGCCCCCTCAATCAACGAAGTACGAGGTGTTGCATGCAAGTAAGGACGAGCTTAAAACTCATTGGCACTGTGGGACTCATCGCTGGCAGCTTGCTGGTCACGGGTTGTGAAAAGAAACCGGCTACTGCGGCAGCTCCCGGCCCCGCCGGCCCGCCCGAGGTGGGAGTGCTCGAGATCAAGCCGCAGCGCGTGGCGCTCACCAGTGAACTCTCCGGCCGTACCGCACCGCAGCTGAGCGCCGAGGTGCGCCCGCAGGTCAACGGCATCATCAAGAAGCGTGTCTTCACCGAAGGGACCGACGTAACCGCCGGCCAGGTGCTCTACCAGATCGACCCGGCCACCTACCAGGCCGCCTACGACAGCGCCCGGGCCTCGCAGGCCCGCGCCGAGGCGACCCTGGGTACCCTGAAGCTGAAGGAGGAGCGCTACCGCGACCTGGTGAAGATCAAGGCGGTAAGCCAGCAGGATTACGACGACGTGCACGCCTCGCTGAAGCAGAGCGAGGCCGATGTCGCCGCCGCCAAGGCCGCCGTGGAGGTCGCCCGCATCAACCTGGGCTACACCAAGGTGACCGCCCCGATCTCCGGGCGCATCGGGCGCTCGGCGGTGACCGACGGCGCCCTGGTGACGGCGAGCCAGGCAACACCGCTCGCCATCATCCAGGGACTCAGCTCGATGTACGTGGACGTGACCCAGTCCACCTCGGACCTTTTGAGGCTGCGCCAGAACCTGGCCAACGGCATCCTGAAGAAGGACGGGGCGGGCCAGGCCAGGGTGAAGCTGCTCCTGGAAGACGGTACCCCCTATCCGCTCACCGGCACCCTCAAGTTCTCCGAGGTGACCGTGGACCAGAGCACGGGGTCGGTCACCCTGCGCGCCGTGTTCCCCAACCCGAAGCAGGCCCTCCTGCCGGGGATGTTCGTGCGCGCCCAGATCGAGGAAGGGGTGAACGATGCCGCCATCCTGGTGCCGCAGCGCGGCGTGAACCGTAATCCCAAGGGCGAGGCCGTCGTGATGACGGTGGGTGCCGGCGAGAAGGTGGAGCCGCGCGTCGTCAAGGTGGTGCGGACCGTGGGGGACAACTGGCTGGTGAGCGAGGGACTCAAGGCAGGCGACCGCGTGATCCTGGACGGGCTGCAGAAGGCCAAGCCGGGCACCCCGGTGAAGGCTGTCCCCTTCAGCGCGGCAGCCGCCACCCCCGCCGCCGGGGCGGCCCAACCCGCCGCAGCCGCGGCACCGGCCACCCAGCCCGCAGCAGCAAAGAAATAAAGGAGAATCTCGATGCCCCGTTTTTTCATAAATCGACCGATCTTCGCCTGGGTGATCGCGATCATGATCATGCTGGTGGGCCTCTTGGCCATCAAGTCGCTGCCGGTCTCGCAGTACCCGGCCATCGCGCCGCCGCAGATCACCATCAACGCGACCTACCCGGGTGCGAGCGCCCAGACGGTGCAGGACACCGTCACCCAGGTCATCGAGCAGAAGTTAAACGGCATCGATAACCTGATCTACATGTCCTCCACCTCGGACTCCGCGGGCGCGGTCTCCATCAACCTGACCTTCAAGGCCGGTACCGACCCGAACATCGCCCAGGTGCAGGTGCAGAACAAGCTGCAGCTCGCCACGCCCCTTCTGCCGCAGATCGTGCAGAAGCAGGGGGTCCAGGTGGTGAAGTCCACCCGTAACTACCTGATCTTCGTCGGCCTGGTCTCCGACGACGGCTCCATGGACCGAAACGCCCTTACCGACTACCTGGTCTCCAACGTCCAGGACATCGTGAGCCGGCTCGAGGGGGTGGGTGAGCTGCAGGTCTTCGGTTCCCAGAACGCCATGCGCATCTGGCTCAACCCGACCAAGATGAACAACTACCACCTCTCCACCGCCGACGTGACCGCGGCCCTGCAGGCGCAGAACGCCCAGGTCTCGGCGGGGCAGTTCGGCGGCAACCCCGCCCTTCCGGGCCAGCAGCTGAACGCCACCATCACGGCGCGCACCCTGTTGCAGACCACCGAGCAGTTCGACAACATCATCCTGCGCACCAACCCGGACGGTTCGACGGTGAAGCTCAGGGACGTGGCGACCTCGAAGGTCGGGACCGAGAACTACGACATCCAGTCCTTCTACCAGGGTAAGCCGATCGGCGGCATGGCGATCCGCCTCGCCTCGGGGGCCAACGCCCTGCAGACCGCGGACCGCATCAAGGCCAAGATGGCCGAGCTCTCCAAATACTTCCCGAACGGCGTGCGCGTGGTTTACCCCTACGACACCACCCCGTTCGTCAAGATCTCCATCGAGGAGGTGGTGAAGACCCTGTTCGAGGCGGTGGTCCTGGTCTTCATCATCATGTTCGTGTTCCTGCAGAACATCCGTGCCACCCTGATCCCGACCATCGCGGTGCCGGTCGTCCTCCTCGGGACCTTCGGGGTCCTGGCGGCGGCGGGCTTCTCGATCAATACGCTCACCATGTTCGCCCTGGTCATCGTCATCGGCCTGTTGGTCGACGATGCCATCGTCGTCGTGGAAAACGTGGAACGCATCATGACCGAGGAGGGGCTGCCACCCCGAGAGGCGACCATCAAGTCGATGGGGCAGATCACCGGGGCGCTCTGGGGGATCGTGACCGTGCTCACCGCGGTCTTCGTGCCGATGGCCTTCTTCAGCGGCTCCACCGGCGTCATCTACCGCCAGTTCTCCATCACCATCGTCTCGGCGATGATCCTCTCGGTGCTGGTTGCGATGACGCTCACCCCGGCCCTGTGCGCCACGCTCTTGAAGCCGGTCGAGAAAGGGCACCTTCCCGGCGAACACGGCTGGTTTGCCTGGTTCTTCCGCTACTTCAACCGCGTCTTTGACTTTTGCCGCGAGCGCTACGAGCACATCGTCGGCAAGTCCTTCGGGCAGATCGGTCGCTATCTCGCGGTGTACGCCGCCATCGTCGGCGTGATGGCCTTCTTCTTCGTGCACCTCCCCACCTCGTTCCTCCCGGACGAGGACCAGGGGATCCTCTACTGCCAGGTGCAGCTCCCCGCCGGCGCGAGCCAGGAGCGGACCATGGCGGTGATGCGCCAGATCCAGGACTACTTCGACAAGAACGAGAAGAACACCGTCGAATCGGTGGTTACCATTTCAGGCTTCAGCTTCGCCGGGCGCGGCCAGAACATGGGCTTTTGCTTCGTGAAGCTGAAAGACTGGAAGCTTAGGCCCACCCCGGACATGCGCGCCAAGGCGATCGTGGCGCGCGCCCAGAAAGGGTTCTCCAAGATCCGCGACGGACTGGCCTTTGCCATAGCACCTCCTGCGGTCGTGGAACTCGGCCAGGCGAACGGCTTCGACTTCCAGCTGCAGGACCGCGGGGGGCTGGGGCATGCGAAACTGATGGAAGCGAGGAACCAGCTTTTGGGGGCGGCCATGAAGAACCCGAAACTGGTGGCGGTGCGCCCCAACGGCCAGGACGACTCCCCGCAGTTCAAGCTGGACGTGGATGACGTGCGCGCCGGCGCCCTGGGGGTGTCGCTGGACGACGTGAACAGCATTCTCTCCACTGCCTGGGGCTCCACCTACGTTACCGACTTCATCCAGAACGGCCGCATCAAGAAGGTCTACATCCAGGGGGATGCCCAGTTCCGCATGCTCCCCGAGGACATCAACTCCTGGTACGTGCGCAACAAGTCCGGCGAGATGGTCCCCTTCTCGGCCTTCGCCACCGCGCGCTGGCAGTACGGTTCGCCGCGCCTGGAGCGCTACAACGGCATCCCGTCGGTCGAGGTGATGGGAGCCGCGGCACCGGGGGTGAGTACCGGCGAGGCCATGGCCGAGATGGAGAGGATGGCCGCCCAGCTGCCGGCAGGGATAGGCTACGAGTGGACCGGCCTCTCCTACGAGGAGCGCAACGCCGGCGCCCAGGCCCCGGCCCTCTACGCCATCTCGCTTTTGGTGGTGTTCCTGAGCGTGGCCGCCCTCTACGAGAGCTGGACCATCCCGTTCGTGAACCTCTTGATGCTCCCCTTGGGTCTGGTGGGTGCAGTCACCGCCGTGAAACTGAGGATGCTGCCCAACGACGTCTACCTGCAGATCGGCCTGTTGACCACCGTGGGCCTGTCCACCAAGAACGCCATCCTGATCATCCAGTTCATCAAGGACCAGCTGCACCACGGGCTGGAGCTCATGGAGGCGACCCGGCAGGCGGTGAAGATCCGGCTCCGCCCGGTCATCATGACCTCGCTCGCCTTCTTCTTCGGCACACTGCCGCTCGCGCTCACCAAGGGGGCCGGCGCCGGCGCCCAGAACGCCATCGGCACCGCGGTGACCGGCGGCCTGTTGTCGGCGACCTTCATCGACCTGCTTTTCATCCCGTTCTTCTTCGTGCTGGTGTCCCGCATGTTCGCCAAGAAGAAGCACGCGCCGGCAGCCGTACCTGAAACTGTTGGAGAGGAAACCATATGAATGTCATGAAAAAGATCCTGGGAGGCCTGGTCCTCCCCGTGGGGGCGCTCCTGGTGCTGGGCGGCTGCTCGACCATGGCCCCGAAATACAGTAGGCCCGAGGCGCCGGTGCCGGCCGCCTGGCCGACCGGGGCCGCCTACCAGAACCCGCCGGCCGCCAAGGAGCAACGGCCGTTGGCAGAGGTCCCCTGGCAGGAGTTCTTCGTCGACCCCCAGTTACGGAAGGTAATCGAGCTCGCCCTCACTAACAACCGCGACCTGAGGGTGGCCGTCCTCAACATCGAGCGGACCCGGGCCCTGTACCAGATCCAGCGCGCCGACCTGTTCCCGCAGATCGACGCCTCGGCCGAGGCGAACTACCAGGGGATCCCGAAGGACTTCTCCAGCACCGGCAGCCACCGCACCAGCCACCAGTACACGGCGGGGCTTGGTGCCGCCTCCTATGAACTCGACCTGTTCGGACGGGTCAGGAGCCTCAAGGACCAGGCGCTGGAGGAGTTCCTGGCAACCCAGCAGGCACGACGCGCCGTGCAGATCAGCCTGGTCTCCCAGGTGGCTACCAGCTACCTGACCCTGGCCGCCGACCGGGAGCGCCTGAGGATCGCCCGGGAGACCCTGGCGAACCAGCAGTCATCCTACGATCTCACCAAAAGCCGCTTCGCCGTCGGGGTCGCCTCGGCGCTGGACCTGAGCCAGGCCCAGACCAGCGTGGAGGCCGCGCGGGTGGACATCGCCCGCTACACCACGCTGATCGCCCAGGACGAGAACGCGCTCAACCTGGTGGTCGGCTCCAGTGTTCCGGACGAGCTCAAGCCGCAGCAGCTGGCAGCGACCATGACGGGGCTCAAGGACCTCACCCCGGGGCTCCCCTCTGACGTCCTCTTGAACCGTCCCGACATCCTGCAGGCCGAGGCACAGCTCAAAGGGGCGAACGCCAATATCGGTGCCGCCCGGGCTGCCTTCTTCCCACGCATCGCCCTCACCACCTCGGTGGGGATCGGCTCCAACAGCCTCTCCGGTCTCTTCAAGGGTGGAGCCCTGGCCTGGCAATTCGCCCCGCAGATCTCGCTCCCCATTTTCGACGGCGGGTTCAACAAGGCGAACCTGAAGGCGAGCGAGGTGGAGCGCGACATCGTGGTCGCCCAATACGAGAAGGCGATCCAGACCGCCTTCCGCGAGGTGGCCGATGCGCTCGCGCAGCGTGGCACCATCGAGGACCAGGTGGCGGCGCAGCGCGCCCTCACCAACGCGAACAGCGAGAGCCTCAGGCTTTCCCGGGCGCGTTACGATCGGGGGATCGACAACTACCTGAACGTGCTGGTCTCGCAGCGCTCGCTCTACGACTCGCAGCAGAGCCTGGTCAGCGTGGAGCTGGCGCGCCTGAACAACATGGTGGGTTTTTACAAGGTGGTAGGGGGCGGGGCCAACCCGTAAGATCCCGGACCATCCACGTACTCATGATGCACGACCTGAAATAACCTGGCAGAACCAGCTGGAGGGAACCATGCTCTATGCTACCTTTATCACGACCTTCGCGGTGATCTGGGCCGTTGTCGCCCTGGTCGCCATCTTCCGAGGGCACCGAAAGTAGCACGAGACCTACAACCGTAGATCGAACCAGAGGCCGCACCTATTCAGGTGCGGCCTCTTTTTTTGCAACACGCTGCAGCGCCAGAGGCAACGCTCACCCCGGGCATTTCCCCACACGCGGACTACCACCAACCCTCCCTCTCCCCTCGGGAGATGGGCGGGGTGAGGGGGGTGCCACAGGGAAATGCCACCCCACAGCGCTCCTTCCCCAAAAAACGCCCAACTGTCGGCCAGCCGACAGAACTTCCTTTTCCTTTCCCCTATAGTCCGAACCAGCTAGAAAAACCGGCGGCGCCTCTTTGGAAGGCCTCGCCATGAGGACGGACTTAAACCATGCACACCTGCAAGGTACCACCTGCCCCGAAGCTGCGCCTGTACCGGATCAATACCGGCTCCTGCAACGGCTGCGACGTGGAACTCGCCGCCACCGAGGCCCTCACCCGTTTTGGGCTGGAGCGCCTGGGGCTGAGTTTCACCGCGGACCCCACCCAGGCGGACCTGGTGCTGATCACCGGACCGCTTACCGTGCGCAGCAAGGGGAAGGTCCTCGCCGAGTACGCCCAGGTCCCCGACCCGAAGATCACGGTGCTGATCGGGGTCTGCCCCATCTCGGGCGGGGCCTTCCGCGACAGCTACGCGGTGCTGGGCCCGCTCGACGAGTTCCTGGCGGCCGACGTCAACATTCCCGGCTGTCCGCCGCGGCCTGAGGCCATCGTGGCCGGCATCGCCGAGGCGGCTCGCCTCTGGCGCGGGGGCGAGGGGCCGCAGTTGGCGCCGGCAGGCTTCCCGGCGCCGGCGAACCTGCGTGGCAGGATGAGCTACCGTGCCGAGGCCTGCGTGGGGTGCCGCATGTGCCAGCACGTCTGCGCGGGAGGCGCCATCCGGTTCGAGGAACAGGAGGCAGGCGTTTCCTTCACCCTCTGGCACAACAGCTGTCTCTTCTGCGGCATGTGCAGCCACTACTGCCCGACCGGCGCACTTACCCCCACCGGGGAGTGGAACCTAGCCCACCCGCAGGCGCAGAAGTACCAGATGGTGGAGCAGGGGGTGGTGCCACGTATCTCTTGCAGCTGCTGCGGCGTCCCGATGCTCCCGGTGGTGCCGGAATTGATGAGGAAAGGCTACCGGGCGCTGACGAGGGAGACCGCCCAGCTGCAGACCCTGTGCAGCGAGTGCCGCCAGGTGAGAAGTATCGGAGGGTTACAGCGATGCACGAAGTAGAGGCAAGGGTCGAACTGGTGCTGGCAGGCGCGCTCGGCGCAAGGCAGGTGGTCGCCTGGCGGCGGGATGTCAAGGGGGTGGCGAGCGGCTGGTGCCGGCTCGGCGAGCCGGAGCAGGTCCTCCCGGCGGCCCGGGCTCTGGCGGGGCTCGGGGCGCGCCTGAGCATGGTGAGCGCCTCCCTGGTCCCCGCCGCACCGAACGCGACCGGCAGGGAGGTCGCCTACCACTTCGACCTGGACGGCACCACCCTGACGCTCACCCTGGAGCTCCCCCTCCAGGGAGCCCGGGTGCCGTCGCTCACCCCGGTCTACCGCAACGCGGACTGGCAGGAGCGCGAGTTTCGCGAGCTCTACGACATCGAGGTGCTCGGGCATCCCAACCCGGGCCGGCTCTTCGTGGACCGCTCCCTCGAGCCCGCGCTCTTCGAGCGGTTGATCCCGTACTCCACCTTCATAAACGGCGCCAGCGGCGAAAAGCTCTGGCGCCAGGTGCAGGCAGCACAGCAGGAGAATCCCTCATGAGCCGCACCGTCATTACGCTCGGTCCGCGGCAGCTGGGGCTCGAGGAACCCATGTACTTCAGGGTGCAGACCGAGGGAGACCGGGTCTGCGGGCTCGAGGTGCTGGCCGGCCAGGTACACCGGGGCATGGAGCACCTGACGCTCAAGCGCAACTTCTACCAAAACATCACGCTCTTGGAGCGCCTCTGCTCGCTCTGTTCCAACAGCCACCCGAGCACCTTCTGCACCGCGCTGGAGGAGTTGGCGGGGATGGTCATCCCCCCCCGGGCCGAGTACCTGCGGGCGGTGGCCGACGAGATCAAGCGCATCGCCTCGCACCTCTTCAACTGTGCGGTGGTCGCCCATATCGTCGGCGAGCACACGCTCTTTCGCCGGGTGATGGAGTTGCGCGAGATCGTGCAGCAGAGCAAGGAGACGATCTACGGTAACCGGATGGACCTGGCGGCCAACTGCATCGGCGGGGTGCGCTACGACCCCGACGCCGGTGCGATTGACTACCTGAAGAACCAGCTGGAGCGTCTCAAGAGTCCCCTGGAGGAGCTCTACCGGGTCTTCGAGGACGCAGCCGTCCTGCGTGCCGCCACCGAAGGGGTCGGGGTGCTTACCCGGGAACAGGCGAATGAGTTTGGCGTGGTAGGTCCCGTGGCCCGTGCGGCCGGCATTGACTACGACGTCCGGAAAAAGAGCCCCTACGGCGCCTACGACCGGCTGAGCTTCCAGGTTGCCATTGAGGGTGCCGGCGATGTACGCGCCCGTGCCCTGGTGCGACTTGCCGAAGCGCGCCAGGCCGTGTCGCTCATCGAGCAGTGCCTGGACCAGCTCCCGAACGGACCGGTGGCGCTCGCGAGCTTCCCGGAGGTACCGGCGGGCGAGGTGATCGCCAAGTCCGAGGCGCCGCGCGGCGAGTTGATCTACTACCTGAAGACGGACGGGACGGACCTGCCGGTGCGGCTTAAGTGGCGGGTTCCCAGCTATCCCAACTGGGCTGCGCTGGGGGAGATGCTCAAGGGGGAGCCGGTAAGTAGGATCCCGCTCATCGTGAACTCGATCGACCCCTGCATCTCCTGCACGGACCGTTAGGGGGAGGGGGCCCGCATCGGGGTGGCCGGCAAGGACATTATTGAAGAAGCGCGGCTGGCGGACTCGCGTCCCCCCCTTTGCTAAGGTGCTTCCGGGATTTTCAGGGAAGGCGTCCACTTCCCCTCTCCCCATGCGGGAGAGGGCCAGGGTGAGGGGGAAGGCGCCACATCATTGCATATGGCAGCTTCACCCACCCCCTGCCCCTCCCGTCAAGGGAGGGGGGATCAGGTCTTCCTGAAATTGACACCGGCCGCCTACAGGTCGCGGCGCCGTTGCCGGGCGTCATAAAAATACAAAGCAGTTTCGCAGTACTAACGATTCACAAGGAGCATGTCATGAACAAGTTGCAGCGTGAAAATGCCATCGTATTTTCCGACGCGGAAAGGTGCCTGGGATGCCACAGTTGCGAGCTCGCCTGCGCCCTGGCCCATGGCGGCCAGGGGCTGCACCAGGCGGCGCTCGCCGGGCTCACCCTGCGTCCCCGGAACCGGGTGGTGGCCGCGGCCGGAGTTACCATGCCGGTGCAGTGCCGCCAGTGCGAGGACGCCCCCTGCGCCTTTGCCTGCCCTTCCGGAGCCATCGCCCAGGAGGCGGGGCGGGTGGTGATCCGCGAGAAGAACTGCGTCGGGTGCAAGGTCTGCATCATGGTCTGCCCATTCGGCGCCATCACGGTAAAGGCCGAAGCCGACACGGTCCCGGACGGCCGCAGTAACGGCGGGGTGGCGCGCAAGTGCGACCTGTGTGCCGACACCGGGCGCGACCTCCCCGCCTGCGTCGAGGCCTGCCCCACCAAGGCGGTGAGCCTCGTCGACCTCGAGGAGTTGCGCCAGTCGCTCATGGAAGCGCGTGCCGCGGAACTCGCCCAGACCCACAAACATCTCGCCCTAAGGAAGGTGAAACCATGAACCAGAACCTCTCGCTTGACCCGTCCGCCTCCGTCCTGTTGCCGGTCGCCAAGAAGGAAAAGATCGACACCGTCTGGGACCGCCACAAGGCCATGCAGCCGCAGTGCGGCTTCGGCCAGCTGGGTATCTGCTGCCGCGTCTGCTGGAAGGGCCCCTGCCGCATCGACCCCTTCGGGGACGGCCCCAAACTCGGCATCTGCGGCGCCACCGCCGACGTGATCGTGGCCAGGAACGTGATCCGCATGATGGCCGCCGGTGCCGCCGCGCACTCCGAGCACGGCCGCCACGTTGCCCTGGCCCTTCTCGGGGTCGCCGAAGGAAAGCTCGAAGACTACCAGATCCGCGACGAGGCGAAGTTGCGTCGCATCGCCGGCCGGCTCGGGATTCCGGAGGCAGGTCGCGAACCCCGCGAGGTGGCCCGGGACGTGGCGCTTGCCACCCTCTTCGACTTCCAGAACCAGGACCACCACGAGCCCTGCACCTGGCTCAAGGCGAGCCTCACCGAGAAGCGGCTCGACAAGCTGGCCGGGCTTGAGGTGCTGCCGCACAACATCGATGCGGTAGTCACGGGCATCATGGCCCGTACCAACGTCGGCTGCGACGCCGACCCGGTGAACCTGATCCTGGGCGGTGTGAAGGGGGCGCTCGCCGACTTCAACGGCATGGCGCTCGCCACCGAGCTCTCCGACGTCCTCTTCGGCACCCCGCGCCCGGTGATCACCGCCGCGAACCTGGGGGTGCTCAAGGAAGACGCGGTCAACATCGCGCTACACGGGCACAACCCGCTTTTAAGCGACCTGGTCTGCGAGATCGCCCACACCATGGAGGACGAGGCGCGCCGCGCCGGGGCGGTGGCCGGCATCAACCTGGTCGGGGTCTGCTGCACCGGCAACGAAGTCCTGGTACGCCACGGCATACCGCTCGCCGCCAACTACCTCTCCCAGGAACTGGCCCTTCTGACCGGGGCGGTGGACGCCATGGTGGTGGACGTCCAGTGCATCATGCCCTCGATAGCCGAGATAGGCTCCTGCTTCCACACCGAGATCGTCACCACCATGGACGACTGCAAGATCGCCGGCACCCGCCACGTGAGCTTCAAGGAGGAAACCGGTGCCGAGAACGCCCGCCAGATCGTCACCCTTGCCATCGAGGCCTTCAAGCGGCGCAACCCGCAGCGGGTCCTGATACCGGACTTCAAGGAGACCTCGATCGTCGGCTTTGGCGCCGAGGCGATCCTGGAGGCGCTCGCGCTCCTCGATGCCGAGGACCCCTTGAAGCCGCTTCTCGACAACATCGTGAACGGCAACATCCGCGGCATCGCCCTTTTTGCCGGCTGCAACTCGACCAACGCCAAGCAGGACTCGAGCTTCGTCACCATGGCCAAAAAGCTCGCGAGCGAGAACGTGCTCCTCCTGGCCACCGGCTGCGGCGCGGGCGCCTTCGCGAAGCACGGCCTGATGAACCAGGAGGCGACGCTCTCCTACGCCGGCGACACCCTGAAGGGGGTACTTACTGCCATCGGCGAGGCTGCCGGGTTGGGAGGACCGCTCCCCCTGGTATTGCACATGGGATCCTGCGTGGACAACAGCCGCGCCGTGCAGGTGGCGGTGGCACTGGCCAACAAGATCGGCGTCGACCTCGATGCCCTCCCGCTCGTGGCGAGCGCACCCGAGGCGATGTCCGAGAAGGCGGTTGCCATCGGCACCTGGAGCATTGCCCTGGGAATCCCGACCCACCTGGGGATCATGCCCCAGGTCACCGGCTCCCGGGCGGTGACCGGCCTGATTACCGAGACCGCGAAGGATCTCCTGGGAGGGTACTTCCTGGTGGAGCCCAACCCGGAGGCTGCGGCGGACAAGCTTTTGGCGGTCATCGACGAGCGCCGCAGGGCGCTGGGTATCTAGGCGACCAAGGGGGGAGAGGTACACCCTGCTCCCCCGTTTCAAGGAGAACAGCATGTGCGACAACCATGATCATCACCAGCACGACCACGACGGGGAGCACCATCATCATCACCACGACCACCGGCACAGCGACCCTTGCAGGGGGCTGAAGCTGGCCATCACCGGCAAGGGAGGGGTGGGAAAGACCACCCTCGCGAGCCTCCTGGCGCGGGTCTTCACCGAGGATGGCAACCGGGTGCTCGCCGTCGACGCGGATCCCGATGCGAACCTGGCTGCCTCGCTGGGGATCCCGCCGGAAAGGTCCCTGGGGCTTCTGCCCATCGCGCGCATGAAGGAACTTGCCGAGGAGCGCACCGGGGCAAGCGGCGGCTACGGGACCCTCTTCAAGCTGAACCCGAAAGTGGCAGACCTTCCCGCCAAGTTCTGCCTGGAGCACGACGGGGTCCGCTTCCTCTGGATGGGCACCCTGGAAAAGGGGGGGAGCGGTTGCGCCTGTCCGGAGAGCACCCTGGTGAAACGCCTGATGGGGCAGCTGCTGCTGGAAAAGGACGAGGTGGTGATCCTGGACATGGAGGCGGGGATCGAGCACCTGGGACGGCGTACCGCCGAGTCGGTGCACGCCCTGGTGGTCGTGGTGGAACCGGGCCAGCGCAGCATCCAGACGGCCTACCAGATCATGGAACTGGCCGCCGACCTGGGGATCGCGCAGGTATTCGTGGTGGGGAGCAAGGTGCGCGACGCCGGCGACCGCAGGCTCATCGAGGACGCCTTCAGCGAGGGGCGCCTGTTGGGGCATCTCTCCTTCAGCGAGGAGATCAGGCGCGCCGACCGGGAGAACCTCGCCCCCGGCAGCACCGCGGCTACTTCCCTCGACGAGGTGCGCCTGCTCAAGGACCGCCTCGCCGAACGGCTTGGCCACTGAACAGGCGGAGGGAATCCCCGCCTTCCCGACGCCGTGCCCATCCGTTTACGGTGTTGACGTGCCGGGGGGACAACTGCAACAATGACGGCCAGTTTCTGTTGAGAGTGGCCGGGCCCTCACGCCCGTGACCAAGGGAGTGATAGTGCCGGGAAAGATCAAAGTAACCGAGCAGGACCTGCAGCGCCTCTTCGACCCGGAGGGGGAGGGAAGCCTCCCCCGCGACTTCACCCTGAAGCGTTTTCCGAAGAAGACCCTCATCTACTCCCCGTTTGAGGAGCGCAACCTGGTCTTCGTGGTGAAGAGCGGGCGGCTCAGGGTCTACCTGGCCTACGAGGAAAAGGAGTTCACCCTGGCGCTCCTGGAGGCGGGAGACCTCTTCTCTACCCACACCCGCGCCTTCGTGCAGGCCCTGGAAGGGGCGGAGATCCTGATCTGTAACACCACCCGGCTGCAGCAGCAGCTTCTCGCCGTCCCCGAGGTCTCCCTGGTCACGGTCCGGGTCCTGGGAGAGCTCCTGAAGAACTCCATCTCCACCATCGAGAGCCTTGCCTTCAAGGACGTGCGCCGGCGCCTGGTCGAGTACCTGGTCGGAGTTGAGGCGGACCGCGGCCGCCGCACCCCCGCCGGCTCTGTCGTGGAGCTCGGCGTCAGCACCGAAGACCTGGCCCTCCTGGTGGGGACCACCCGCCAGACCATCTCCCAGATCATCAATGACTTCATCAAGAGCGACATCCTGGAAAAGGTGAGCCGCCGCACCCTGCTCATCAAGGACCTGGACGCCCTAAAGAACTGGGCTGCCAGCCTTTAGCCCGAAGGCAGAGTTCGCCCCAGCGCTCACCACGCCACCCTCTCCCTCTCCCGCAGGGGGAGAGGGGACCCAGTTGGACTGCTTTCCTGAAATGCCCCGACGAACCACGAAAAAGGGGGGAGCTCCGAGATGAGCTCCCCCTTTTTCGCGAGCCGGGTCAGGGACCCGGTGTCTGTGTCGTGAGCCGCCCCATCAGCGCGGCCAGCTCGGCCAGTTTGTAGGGCTTGGGCATCACGGCGCAGAACCCGAAGGAGGGGAAATCGGCCATTACCGGATCGTCGAAGTAGCCACTGGAGACCACCAGGCGCGCTTGGGGATCCAGGCTCAAAATTTCGCGCGCCGCCTCCTTGCCACCCATCCCGGCCGGGATGGTGAGGTCCATCAGTACCGCGAGATAGGGGACTCCGGCCTTTAGTGCCTCCTGGTAGCGCAGGATCGCCTGCTCGCCGCTCGAGCAGGCGGTGACCTGGTAGCCCAGCGATTCCAGCATCTTGGTGGCGACCTTGCGGACGATGTGCTCGTCGTCCATGATGAGCACCGCACCGCGGTTGGGGCGTGCCGGGGCGGGGACCGGCTGCGGCCTGAGAACCGGTGCGGGGGGATCGCTCGCGGGGAGATGGCAGATGATGGTGGAGCCCTTTCCGGCGCGCGAACGGACGTCGATGTGCCCGCCGTGGTTGACGATGATGGTGTAGGCCGAGGCGAGCCCCAGCCCCGAAGCGCCCGGCTTGGTGCTGAAGTACGGGTCGAAGATCCGGCGCTGCTGGGCCTCCGGGATGCCGACCCCTTCATCCTTGAAGCTGATCCGCAGGTAGTTCCCTGCCGGGACCCCGAGGGTGTTGCGGCGCCCCAGGCGCAACCGGCGCCCTTCCACACCGACCGTTCCACCCTCCGGCATGGCCTGGGCCGCATTGATCAGGATGTTGCTGAAGGCCTGGGTCAAGAGCCCCTGGTCCGCTTCCAGGGCGTCCACCTCTTCGGTGAGCCTTACGGCCGCCACCACCCGCGAACCGCTCAAGGCAAGCGCAACCGAATCCTCCAGGAGCTGGCGCACCAGCACCCGCTTCTTGATAGGCTTGCCGCCCCTGGCGAAGGTGAGCAACTGGCGGGCCAGCTCTGCGGCGCGCAGCGAGGCCTCCTCGGCGTCTTTGAGCGGGGTCAGCACCGGGTGGTCCGCCGGAGCCAGGGTCTGGGCAAAGCTGATGTTCCCCAGGACACCGGTCAACACGTTGTTGAAGTCGTGGGCGATACCTCCTGCCAGCACCCCCAGGGACTCGAGCTTCTGGCTCCGCAGGGTCTGGTCCTGGATCAACTTCCGGGTGCTGATGTCGGTCAGGACGATGCTGGCACCCTGGAAGCAACCTCGCCCGTCGCGCACCGGGGCTGCCGAGACCAGGCAGGGGATGCTGCGGCCGTCCTTGCACAGGAGGCGGCATTCGAGGTCGGTACAGCATGCGGGTCCGGCGGCGGCTAGGTCGGCACCCGCGCCGACCAGCTCCTTCCAGAGCGCGGCCAGCTCCTCCGGGTGCTCGAGGCCGATCACCGCAAGCGGCTTCCCCAGGATCTCCTCCTCGGAAAAACCGGTGAGCTCCATGTAGCGGGAGTTGATGCACTCGATGGTGCCGTCCAGGTCGGTGAAGAGCACGATGGCGGGTCCCTGGTCGATGGCACGGGAAAACTTGCGCAGGTACTCCCGCTGCTTCTCGACCTGTCGCTCCAGTTCGATCCTTTTCAGGCACTCCGCTACCGCCTCGAACAGGGCGTCCAGCACGAGCGGTTTCAGCAGGTACTGTCTGATGCCGAGCCTGATCGACTCCTGCAGATAGCCGGGTGCGCTGTTGCCGGTCACGATGACGATGCTGGTGCCGGGACGGTCGGAGAGGATCGCCTTGGACAGGGCGATGCCGTCCATAAGCGGCATGCTGATGTCGATGACGGCGAGCTCCGGCCGGAAACTGCGGAACAGTTCCAGCGCTGCCGCCCCGTCGGAGGCGAGGTGCAGGTTCAGCTCGGGAAACCGGGAGGCGAGTGCCGTGGCAAGCAGGCGCTGTTCTCCCGGGTCGTCTTCGACAAGCAACAGGGAATGGGGAGTGGTTTCCGGGACAGTCGATGCCATAAATCCCTCCAGCCTCAAGGAGCTTTCGTCAGAGCAGAGAAGTTAAGAGAGTGCTGAGGCTTGGCATTGACACAGGGAGAGGCCCTGAGACAGCGGCCGAAATGCAGGTTCTAGATGGTGTGCAAGGTTTAGACAGAGATTTACCATTTTAATCCTGTGAGTACAAGGGAAAATAGAAAGCGATAATGTGTCTGACAGGACGAGGCGGAGATCACGGTTCGCTACCGGCAGGCGGGATCTCAGGGTTTGGCTCGCCCCGGAAGGTCCAGTACAGGTAGCCCAGCGAGGGGACCAGGATGAGTGCGCCAACCGGGAGCACGGCGAGGAAGGCGACCAGCGTGGCACGGGGGGCGGCGGCCGCCGTTAAGCTCAACTGCCCGATGAGCAGATCCGGGCTGAGCGCCGCGGCGAAGCCACCCAGGGTGCCCGCCACGGTGAGGCCGGCGGTAACCTGGGCCGGTCCGTAACGACGGTACCAGACCAGCACCTGGGTGCCGACGCCGCTTGCCACGGCAAGCGCCACCAGGGCCATCGGCCAGGAGGTAAGGAGCCGGTGCGCGAAGAGCGGTGCCTGGTACCAGGCGACCGGAATGCCCAGGGTGGTGAGCGCTCCCAGGGCGAGGCCGGCCCACAGAGCGGCCTTCCGGAAGTCTTCCCTGAGGGGGCCGGACACCCGCACGGCGAGGTAAACCGGGGCCAGGTAGGCGCAGATGGCGAGCCCGGTGAGCCCCCCAGCGACGGTGAAAGGGTTGAGCCAGGCGGCGAGATCGACCACCGGCTTCCCCTTAACCAGGGTGATCCTCCCCGAGGCAAGCGCGGCGACCGCCGTCCCCAGTGTGAAGGGGGTGAGGACGCTGGCGACCTCGAAGACTTGGGCGCTCAGAGGCAGTTCGCGCCGGGTCTGGCGCCCGAAGTGGCGGAAGGCGAAGGCCGCCCCGCGGAAGTTGATACCGATGAGGGCGAGCACCAGCGGGGGCATGAGGGCCGTGAAGATCTCCGCGAAGCCGCCCGGAAAGGCGGTGAACAGGGTGACCACCACGAAGATGAGCCAGACATGGTTGGTCTCCCAGACCGGCCCGATGGCGTCGAAAAGGGCGTCCCGCTGTTCCTCGGCCCGCGGACCGAAGGCGAAGAGGGTCCAGATACCGCCGCCGAAGTCGGCCCCGCCGAACAGGGCATACAGGACGAAACCGAGGGCCAGCACCAGTTCGCACCAAAGCCTGGGCTCAGTCATGGCGCTTCTCCTTCCCCTGCGGCTGAACCAGGAGCCGCAGAATCCCCAGGGTGAGGGCTAGGTAGACCAGGAGAAAGGTGACAAACACCAGGAAGAGCCCGGTGTTCGGGGTGATCCCCTGCGAGGTGCGCAGGTACCCCTGGACCACCCAGGGCTGGCGCCCGAACTCGGTCACCATCCAACCGCTCTCCAGGGCGATGAGACCAAAAGGGGCGGCGAGGGAGATGAAAAGGAGGGTGCCACGCCCTGGCGGCTCGCCCCGGCGGCGCCAGTGAAGCCACCAAAACCGCGCCAGGGCGAGCGCCAGGATGAAGAACGAGCCGACCATCAGGTCGAAGAAGGGGTGCACCAGGCGCGGGTCGGGCACCTGGTCGGCAGGGAAGGCATCCAGCCCCTTTACCACCGCGTTGGGGTCGTCTTTTGCCAGGATGCTCAAAAGGTTCGGGATGGCGATGCCCCAGGAGACCGTGCCGGTTGCCGGATCGGGCCAGCCCCCGACCACGAGCGGTGCCGCGGCCTGGGTCCGGAAGTGGGCTTCCATCGCGGCCAATTTCGGTTCCTGGTGCTGTGCTACGGCGCTCGCCGCCCAGTCCCCGGAGAGCAGCATGAGCGGCAGCACGCAGGCGCTGAGCCCCAGGGAGAGGCGCAGCGCCTTCCCGCTGTGGGCAAACCCCGGGCCCCTGAGTCGGGCCGCGGCGTAGAGGCCGGCGACCGCAAAACCGGTGGCGACGTAGGCGGCCAGCGTGCCGTGCACCGCCTCGTGGCGCCAGGCCGGGTTGAAAAAGGCGTCGAGCGGCGAGATGTCCCGCACCACCCCGCCGACCAAGGTGAAGCCGGTCGGCGTGTTCATCCAGCTGTTCGCACTGATGACGAAGGCGGCCGAGATGGCCGAGGCCAGGGTGAGGGGTATGGTGCAGAGGAAAAGGGCGCGGCGCGAGAGCCGGCGCTCGCCGTAGATGTAGAGCGCCAGGAAGATCGCCTCGGTGAAGAAGGCGAACCCTTCCATGGAAAAGGCGATGCCGATGAGCGGGCCGGAAAAGGCCATGAACTGCGGCCACAAAAGCCCCAGCTCGAAGGAGAGGATGGTCCCGGAGACCGCGCCGATGGCGAAGAGTACCCCGGCGGGGCGGATCCAGCGCCTGGCCAGGTCGTGCCAGGAGTCGTCACGGGTCCTGAGTGCGAGCCCCTCGGCGAGCATGAGCAAAAGCGGCAGGCCGATACCGATGGTGGCGTAGACGATGTGAAAGGCAAGCGACACGCCCATCAGGGCGCGGGCCGCCAGCAACTGGTCCATGGGCGCTCCGGTGCGGTGCGAACCTACTCATTGTGGGGAGGCGCGCCGGATTGTCAAGCGGACCGTTACGGTAGGGTGGTAATCGTCATGCTGCGGGTATCAGGGGCGTGGGCCAAACCACTTGAACACCCAGAGATAGCCCAGCACCTGGGTGGGAATGATGAAGCCGAGCAGGGCCAATGCGGTTTTCTTGTCGAAGCGCGCTGCGGAAAGAGGGAAGGTGCAGGTATCGGGGGTGAGCTCCAGGACAAATCGGGCGAGCAGCACCTCCCAAAAGGTGACGAAAGGGTAGAGGTAGCGCACTGCCTGGTACTTGGAGGAGACCAAGAGGCTTACGGCGAGGAGCGTCAGGGCGAGATAGCCGAGGAGGACCGGGCGGGGCAGGGGCTCCTCCTTGCGGGGAGAGCGCAGCTGCACGAGGAACCAGAGCATCCCGAGGGCGGCAAGGGGCATGACGAAGCTCCACTCCAAGGCGCTCAGGCTGACGCTTCCCTTGTAGTGGGCGTAGTGGTAGGAGAATTTCCAGTAGAGATCCTTGAGGTGTTGAACCGGCATGAACCAGAGGAAGGGGTTGCCGGCAAAAAAGGCCGCCACTCCCCCCGCCAGTCCGGGAAGCAGGGCACCTCTCCCGGCTCGGTAGCAGAAGAGGACGAAGAGCGGGCCTCCCACGAAGAGCGAGACATCGAGCCGGGTTGCCGCAAGGATGCCGATCAGGGTCCCGAGTAGCGCCGCGAACGATCGGGCAACTGCTTTCTCCTGCAGCCACAGCCAGCAGGAGAGCAGCGCCATGAGTGTTACGCCGGGCATGACAACCGCTACCGGCGGGGTGGCATCGATGTAGAACCTGCTGAAGGTGAGCAGGAAGGCGGTGGCAAGCCACCACCAGGACCTGGGCTGCAGCAGGAAACAGAGGGCGGAACAGGCTGCAGTGAGAGCGGCGACCAGGAGGGCGGTGCCCAGGGCGAAGGAAGGGTAGTCGGGCAGACCCAAAAAGTGGAACAGCGCGGCCAGCTCGAGCAGCGTCGTGCCGGGGTGTCCGTAGGCGCCATCGAAGTCGAGGAGTCCGGGCTTCCAGCCCAGCAGGTTAAGGAGCTGGTGGCCCCAGATTTCACCGTCGGCTAGGTACAAGAGAAACTTGACGCTCTGCACCACGAAGGTCGCGGCAAAAACCGACAGCGCTATCTTCCTGGCCCTCAGGGCCGGGGTTTCCGCAGTAGCGGGAGTGGCAACCTGATCTCGCGTCATAAAACCTCGATGCCTGAATTTGTGCCGCAGTGATCCGGCCGTGGTGCGCTTCATCCCTGGTCGTCGTGCAGTTGAGCGTACAAAATCACCCGCTATAGACGGCGTGACGAGTTTCCGGGGACCCCGGATTTGAGTTTTCCCGTGTATACCACGTACCAAAGGGATGGCGAAATGCTAATTTTGCTGGTTCTCCGGCAGAAGGCTCCCCGCTCGCGCATCGCACCACTTCTGATCGCAAGCAGTGCCCGCAGGATCTGCAACAAAAAGGGTATCGGCCTGGATGTCTACGAAATCAGCGACCTGGCAACAGGGGAGCGTCGTCAATGCGGGCGTGCGACTGCAATCAGGCGCCGCCGGATCGGCAGCAGGTCTCCCCGGACGCCGGGTAATCGACGAGGAGAACCCGGCGAGGTCGTTCGCAACACTGCAGAGACACCACGAAGAGGCGCAAGCCAGGTGCGTCGTTTCAAGGCTCTTGCGGTCATGGTAGCAGGTGCCGTCTTGCTGGGGTCTGCGTGGCTTTCGCAGATGTTGGGGCACATGAAACAAGATCTAGAGGGAAAATAATGTCAGCAAAGCTCCCGCCTGAGGTGGATCTGGAGACCATTAGCTTTAATGATAAAGAAAAACCAATCTGGGCGCCTCGACAGCCATGTTGGGAATGCTAGGCTGGTAAGCCGAAATCAACTACGAGGAGGTGCGCATGGTACAATCGAAACTTCAAATCAATCTGGGGCGCCTGTCTGCAGTTGAAACCATTGACCTCTCGCGGATGATATGCGCGAAATTGAAGGGAAACCCGGACTTCCCCGAGCCGTTCCCGTCCTACGTGACAGCACTGGCTCAACTGGAGGAGAACACCAGTGAGCTGGAGACCACCACGCATGCGGCGCAGAATCGGGACATCCTGATGATCGCGAAGAAAAACCAGCTGCACGGGGTGGTGAAAAACGACCTGGCCTCGGTCCTCGGGCACTGCGAGCTCGCTGCCAAGGGTAACCTGGAGGCCCTGCAGCGCCTGGGTCTGCGGATTCGGGTCCCCAAGAAGAAAAGTGCAGTACGTGTCCCGACCGGGGAGACCGCCCTTAGCGTTACCCAACTCACCGGGGGGCGGTTGGTGTGCAAGGTGGTCAAGCCGTGCCGAAACGGGGCGACCGAGGTGGAGACCACCAGCGGCGATCCCAGCGTCGAGGAGAACTGGCAGCGCGACGGCATCCATCTCAGTGTCCAGTTCGAGCTCACCGGCAAAACCCCGGGAACCAGGTACGGGGTGCGGGCCCGCTGCATCGGCCCCAACGGCCCGGGCCCCTGGTCCGCCTACGTCTTCGTCATCGCCATCTAGCCTGAACGGTAAGGTTTCATTCTGGACTTGAAAAGGGGGTAGCCCGAAAGGCTAACCCCTTTTTGTGTGGGTGGAGAAGATCAGGATCGAGCCGTCGACCGGTACGTCGCGATCGCTTCGTAACGGAGCTACCTCATCGGCAATGACACAACCCGAAGTGTGCCTGCCGCAGGCTGTGGGAGGTTCAAGGCGAGGCATGCCCGTCCAGCGGGATCACGATCTTGAACTCGGCGCCGACACCTGGCTTGTTGAAGAGCTGGATCTTGCCGCCGTGGTTGGTGATGATCCGGTTCGCGATGGGAAGCCCCAACCCGGTCCCGTTCTCCTTCGTGGTGTAAAAGGGGGTGAAGATGTTTCCCAAGGCCTCGACGGGGATGCCGCCGCCGGTATCGGCGATGCGTATCGCGACGGCCTCTCTCCCCTCGAACTGGTCGGGGGCCACCGCGACGGCCAGTTTGCCGCCGGTCCCCATGGCGTCGAGGGAGTTGATCAAGAGGTTTATGAAGACCTGCTTCAGCTGCTGGCAGTCCCCCTGCAAAGCGAGCTTTTTGCGCGAGAAACGGGTGGTCACCTCGATCTGCTTCTCCTCCATCTGGGGGGCCACCACGGCAAGGGACTCCCTGACGATATCGGCCAGGCTGCAGCAGGTGTAGCAGATGGTGGGGCGCTTGGAGTAGTGCAGGATCTCGGAGAGCACCGACTCGAGCCGGAGCACCTCGCGCACGATGAGGTCGGCGCAGCTCCACTCGCTCGATTCGGGTGCGAGTTTGCGGGTAAGGCGCGCGGCGAACCCGCCGATGGAAACCAGCGGCCCCTTGAGTTCGTGGGCGATGCCGGCGGCCATCTCGCCGATGGCAGCCAGGCGCTCCTTCTGCAGAAGGCTCTCCTGGGCCTCGCTGATCTGCCGGTTGGCGTCCTCGACCTTGTTGTAGAGGATGGAATTCTCGATGGCCATGCCGGCCTGGTTGGCGAAGAGCTGCAGAAAACGGAGGTCTTCCTGGGTGATCGGGGCCCGGGTCAGCGCGTTGTCCACCAGGACGGCACCGACGGCCTGTCCGTGGGCGATGAGCGGCGAGGCGGCGTAGGCGGTGCCGTGGCCCGGGTGCAGCTCGTCGTTCTCCCCGTCGATCTCGCCGGGTACGTAGATGAGACGCCTCTCCAGCACCGCCTGGGAGGCGATGTTGCGGGTGGCGTCGAGTTCGAGCCTCTTCCCCATGACCTGGCGGTTGAATTCCGAGTCCCGCTGGGCGGCCATGGCTTCCTCGGAGATGTCCCAACGGCTGGAGATCAGGTCGTTGCCGCCGTTGCGGGGCGAGGCGAGAGCCGGAGCGGACTCGCTGGTTACCCCGAGCATCCCCTGCAGGACCCCGGAGCGCTCGTTGGTCAAAAAGAGCATGGCCCGATCGAAAAGGGAGGTGGGGGCGGCGGTGAGCGCGGTAAGGGTCAGGTGGATCAGCTTGTTGAGCTTTATGGTGGAGAGCATGGTGTTGCTCATCCGGTAGAGCAGCGCGAGCTCCTTGAGCTTCTTCTCGTTCTCCCTGAGGAAACTCGTGATCCGCTCGGAACTGACCGCCTCGGCCAGCGCGCTCGCCACCAGGCGCGCCAGGGTCTCCAGGAACTCGGTCTGCTCCGGTGCCAAAAGCTCGCGCGGGCCGAACAGGGACAGGGTCCCGAGTGTCTTGCCGTTGGAGCCCAGCGGGGTGGCGAAGGCGTGGAGTTCAAACGCATCGCCCGGCGAGGGCTCTTCCGAGCAGGAGGCCTCGCTGGAGAGGACCCGTAGCGCGAGCGACTGTTCCCAGTTCAGGAGCACATCTACCGACAGGCGCGCCTCGCTGCGGCAGACCCGGAACAGGCGCGGCTTGCCCCGGTCGTCGGCGTTCAGGCGGGCCACCGCACAGACCGCGAGATCCGCCGCGGTCACCAGTCGCAGGAAGCGGGTGAGCAGTTGGCCGGGGGAGTGCGGAGAGCCGTGCAACTTGCCGACCGTGCTTACCAGGGCCAGGTTGCGCCGGTCGCGTTCGGCAGCCGCCGCCTCCTCGAGCGAGCCGACCACCCCGCAAAAAAGCGGCAACAGGGGGCGCAGCCGGCCGGGAAGCTCGGGGGAGAGGGCCTGAGCCGTACCGGAGAGGGTGAGTACCGCGGCCAGCTGTCTGCCGTTTACTACGGGAAGCGCCAGGTGGAGTTCGGCACCCTCCAGGGCGCGCTCCTCGGGATGCAGCTCCTGGTACGACGCGCTTTGCTGGCTGGGCCCGAGCGCGGCAGCACCGGCCAGGCCGGAACCAAAGGGGATCAGACACGAGGTGCCGTCGAGTCCGAGGTCGGAACTAAAGCGCCGGGTGAGGTTAGTTTTTTGGGAGTCGGGGAGAAAAAGGCTGGCCGAGGTGAGGCCGCAGGTTTGGGCAACCAGGCGGAGCAGGCAGGTGAGCCGTGCGGGATGGGAGCGCTTGGTCGCCAGGGCAACGCGCAACGCTTCCTCCAGGAGGTTTTGTCCGTGTCGCACGGCCATACCTACTCCAGGGGGAGATGGTTGGAACGAGGGGAGGGGGTGCTTAACGCATCCGCTCTCTTTTTTCCTGCTCCATCTTGCAGTTGATGCAGAGGGTGGTGACCGGGCGGGCCTTCAGGCGCGCCTCGCTTATGTCTTCCTCGCATACGTCGCAGACGCCGAAGGTCCCGGACTCGATGCGCCCCAGGGCCTCCTGGATCTTGTTGATCAGCTTGCGCTCGCGATCCCGGATCCGCAGTTCGAAGGTGCGGTCCGATTCCTGGGTGGCCCGGTCGGTCGGATCGGGGAAGTTGGTGGTGTCGGACGTCATCTCGGAGACGGTTCTGCCGGCCTCTTCGAGAAGCGCCCGTTTTTCTTCCTGCAGGATACCTCTGAAATATTCGAGTTTTTCCGGAGTCATGACACCTGTCCCTTTTTCGAATCAATTCGCTATTAAAGAGGATTTTTCCGCATTAGTAAAGTAAAATATGCGGTTTCCTCAGGGTGATTGACGGAAATCGTCTGACGTCGACCCGGTTTGCTCAAAAAGGCGGTCGATAGGTATCCTGCGTTAGATGGCGTCCAGGGCCTCGTTGAGGTCGGCGACTCCGACGACCTCCAGCCCGGCCACCCCCTGCCGGGGGGCGTTACCCTTGGGGACGATGGCCCGGGTGAAACCGTGCTTCACCCCTTCCTTGAGCCGCGCCTCGCCGTTGGACACCGGCCTGATCTCGCCGGAGAGCCCGATCTCGCCGAAGACCAGGAGGTCCTGCGGCAGCACCTGGTTGCGCAGGCTGGAGACCACCGCGAGCGCCACTGCCAGGTCGGCGCTGGTCTCCAGCACCCGAATCCCTCCCACCACGTTCACGAAGACGTCCTGGTCGGCGAGCACCAGCCCGCCGTGCTTGGTGAGGACCGCGAGGATCATGGCGATGCGGTTTTGGTCAAGGCCGATCCCGAGACGGCGCGGGCTGCCGTACTGCGCCGAGACCACCAGGGACTGGATCTCCACCAACAGCGGCCGGGTCCCTTCCCACAGGACGCTTATGAGGCTCCCCGGGGCGGCCGTGTCGGTGCGCGACAGGAAGATGGCCGAGGGGTTCTTGACCTCTTTGAGTCCCCGCTCGGTCATGGCGAAGACCCCGAGTTCGTTCACCGGGCCGAAGCGGTTCTTGGTGGTGCGCATCAACCGGTAGCGGGCATCCTCGGTGGAGGAGAGCATGATCTGGGTGTCCACCATGTGCGACAGCGTCATCGGGCCGGCAAGCGCCTGGTCCTTGGTGACGTGCCCCACCATGATGAGCACCACCCCGGAGGTCTTGGCAAAGCAGGTGAGGGTGGCTGCGCTCTCGCGCACCTGGGAGACCCCTCCCGGGGCGGCGTCGAGCCCCGCCGACTGCATCACCTGGATCGAGTCGATGACCACCACCTCGGGGCGCTCGGCCTGGGCCGCCTCCAGCACCCGCTCCACCGAGCTTTCCGCGAGCATCTTCACCCGGTCGGTGGGGAGCATGAGGCGCCGGGCGCGGCTCGCGATCTGCTGCAGCGACTCCTCGCCCGAGACGTAGAGCACCTCGCGGGAGCGGGCGGCGTGACACATGGTCTGCAGCAGGATGGTGCTCTTGCCGGCACCGGGGTCGCCGCCGATCAGGATTACCGAGCCCGGGACGAAGCCGCCCCCAAGGACGCGGTCGAACTCCTCAGAGCCGCTGGTAAAACGCGCCTGCTCGGTGAGTTCCACCTCGGCCAGGAGCGTCACCGTGGAGCTCGCGCCGGCAAACCCCTCGCGCCGGGTCGGGGCTCCCAGCCGGACCTCCTTCACCGTGTTCCAGGCGCCGCAGGCGGTGCAGTGTCCCTGCCATTTCGGGTAGTTGGCGCCGCAGTCGGCACATACGTAGCCCGTTTTCACCTTTGTCTTCGCCATGCGCCCCCGATCCGCCAAATAGCGGTTTATGCAAACCGGAATAGTATGCTCTTTGCCAGGTGCTGTCAACTCCCGGCAGTTGGGGTTTGACAAGCTTTCCTGACCTACGCTAAACTTGCCAGCGCGAAAAATTCTGCATGGTACGTGGGCTTAGCCGCGGGGGCTGTGCGGCGCGAGCGGGCGCCGCTGCTTTGTGCTGCGGAGGGGGACTATCGGGATGGATAAGATCGGATTGCCAACGGGGTATCGTCTCGCCCAGCGCTACAGCCAGGCGATCGCGGCAATCCGCGTCATCTTCCTGGAGACCGAGGCGGGGCGCATCCCGGAGACCGGGGCGATGCTCGAGTCCGCGCGCGACCTGGCGGCTGCGGCCCGGCGCGACCCGGTCGCCCTCTTGGGGCTTTCGCTCAGCAAGGATTACGACAGCTACAGCTTTCACCACAGCGTGAACGTCGCCGTGCTCGCCATGGCGCTCGCCGCGAGCATGGGGCTCCCCCAGGACGAGGTGGAGGAGATCGGTCTCGCGGGTTTCCTGCACGACATCGGTAAAACCCGCATCGACCGCAATATCGTGGTGAAACCGGGGAAGCTGACCCGGGAGGAGTACCGGGAGATGCAGCGTCACCCGGAGTACGGCGCGATGATCAGCGCCGAGCTTCCGGGGGTGCCTGAACGGGTAGCCGAGGCGGTCCTCGCGCACCACGTCCGGTTCGACCGCACGGGCTACCCCGACTGGGTGCGCGGGCGCGAGTACGGTCTCATCAGCAGCATCGTCGCGGTCGCCGACTGCTACGATGCCGCCACGACCATGCGGCTCTACCAGGAACAGCTGCAGCCGATGCAGGCGGTCCAGGAGATCCGGCGCCAGGCGGGGAGCGCCCTGGACCGGGAGATCGTGGAGCGTTTCCTGGCCCTGGTCGGCCGCTACCCGGTCGGGAGCCTGGTACGCCTGGAGGGAAACGAGATCGCGGTGGTTTTCACGCCGAGCAGCCATCCAGCGGGCGCGGCCGTGGTGAAGGTGGTCAGGGACGGTGCGGGGACTCCGCTTGCCGAGCCGCAGCTGGTGAGCCTCGTGGATAGCGGCACGCGGATCGTGGACCTGGTCGACCCCCTGCAGCAGGGTATCGACGTCTCGGACTGTTTCTAGGTCAGGGGAGCAGGGAGAGGGCGGTGGCCGCGGCACAGCGGGTCCGCTCGTGCGGGGAGGCGAGGAGTTTCAAGAGCGGCTCCTCGAGGCGCGCGTCACCCAGGCGCCCGAGGGCGAGGGCCGCCTCGGCGTCCAAAAGGCCGTCGCGCTCCTCCAGGAAGGGGAGCAGCTTGGGGACCAGCGCAGGCTCGCGGTAGTGCGAAAGCGCCTCGATGGCCGCCGCGCGTACCGCAACCACCGGGTCCTGGAGCTTTTCCACGAGCTGGGGCAGGGCCTGCGGGTAGGCGAGCTCGCCGAGCACCTTGACGGCGGCACAGGTGATGTCCTGCTCGGGGCGCGCGGCGCAGTAGAGCAGGATGGGGAGCACCTTCTCTCCCCCGAGGCGTCCCAGGGCGTAAATCGCGCCGATCTTGGTGCCGCGGTCCCCCTGCTTCAGGCGGGTCAAGAGCTCGTCGAGGCTCTGGGCCGCTTCCAGGGTTTCCAGCGCCTGCGCGGCCGTCTGGCGCACCTCGACGCTGGCGTCCTTCAACAGCGGGATGATCGCCTCGCGGCGCTTGATGCGAGATGTCGGTTCCATGGAGTGATAACCTAACAAAAATCGGGGGCTTGGGCAAGCAAAACGGCAAGATTTCCCTCTCCCGCCCGAAGGAGCGTATCAGATGAACCAGAGAATCAAGAGTATCGCGCTGTCGGCCCTGGTACTTCCCGGGTTGGGACAGCTCTACCGCGGGCGCCGCGTCAAGGGAGGGGTGCTCCTGTTGCTGGACAACCTCTTCATCCTGGCTGGGCTCTTCATCGCCCTGCGCAGTGCCGGAAAATTCCTCCTGGCAGGGAGGACCGGCCTCGACGCGGAGAAGGTGATCGCGGCGATCCAGGTCGATGCCCCCTACGCCCGCTGGGTCCTCATGGGGTTCATGGTGCTCTGGTGTTATGCCGTCGTCGACGCGGTGCTGGACAAAGAGCCCTGACCCATCAAAGCGGTTTCTCCCCCGCCACCCCCTCCTCGATCTCCCGTACCTTAAGACCCTGATCCCGTAGAAGGTCCTCAAGCCTTGCCGGCGGCACCCGAAGCCGCCAGCCGGCATGGAAGCGGTCCGCCGCCAGCAGGATCCCTCCCGGGGTAAGGCGTGCGGCAAGCGCGGCCACGGCCGCGGCGAGCCCGCCGGCGTCGTGCAGGAGCGGTCCCCCCAGAAGACCGTTGCACAGGACGACATCGAAACGCTCGCGCCCCGCAGAGCCCACCTCCTCCCGGTAAAAGCTGAAACGAACCGGACTGGTCGGTGCGACCAGGGGGGCGATCCGCTCCCGGTAGGCGGCGCCGCGCTCGGCGTCGTGCGGGAACCAGGCGTGTGCCGCGGCGAAGAGCTCCAGGTGCTCGAGGGTCGAGCCGTGCACGAGGGCCTTCGGGTAGCCCGCCTCCACGATGCAGTGCGCCAGGTCGTAGGTCCCCTCGCCGCTGCCGCAGGCGCTGTCCAGGGCCCTGATGCGTCCGCTAAGCCGGGTACGCTGGGCACGAAGCCAGCGCGTCAGGAAGCGGGCCTGGCCGGGATAGCGGTCGAAGGTCGCGCCGAAGTGCCGCGGCAGGAACAGGGCGAAGAGAAACTCGAGCCTCGCCTGGTCGTCGCGGGCCAGCCGGCTCAGGAGGAGCGAGGGATCGGCGCAGGTACATCCGGGCTGGAACCGGTGCAGGAAATCGCACCAGCTCGCCGAGCTGTACAGGTAGCTTGCCTCGAACAGCGGGGGGAACCGGCAGCCGGCCCGGCAGAGTGCGGCTGTGACCGGGCGCACCTCGCCCAGCGGGAAGAGCGCCTCGCTCAAGCTGCGCATCTCCTCGGTAATCTGCAGGCCGGGGGCCCACAGGGGGAGCGGATAGCTGGCGGCAAAGCTCGCGAAGCGTTCCGCCAACCGCTCGACGCGCCGCAGGAGCGCGGGGTCGGTGAGTGGCCCCGGCACCAGGAGACGCTCCAGGCGGCGCCGGGTCTCGCGGCAATCGAGGCTGGGGGTAAAGACCAGGTCCATGTTTCAGAGCACCACGCCGTGCAGGTCGCGCCGGTGGTAGCGCCAGGCGAAGGCGGCGGCCCGCACGAACCAGTCCAGGACGAAGACGCTCCAGACCAGGTAGAGGGAGAGTTTCAGGGGGTAGGCGGCGATCCAGGAGAAGAGCACCCGGATCCCCCACATGGAACAGAGGGTCACCAGGAAGACGAAGTGGGTATCCCCGGTGCCGCGCAGGCTGCCGGCGTAGACGAAGGAGAGTGCGAGCGGCACCTGGGCGAAGGCAACCAGGCGCAGAAACACGCTCCCCTTCTCGATTACCTCGGGGTCGCTGGTGAAGAGTGCGATCAACTGGTGGGGGAAAAAGAGAAAGACGAGCGCCATGCTGGCCATGACCATGAGGGCCAGGCGCAGCGCCTCGACGTGGCTGATCCGGGCGCGCCGGATCTTGCGGGCCCCTAAGGCCTGCCCCATGAGGGTAGCCGCGGCGATCCCCATCCCCGCCCCCGGCATGAAGGAGAGCGACTCGATGGAGAGTCCGATCTGGTGCGCGGCGTAGGCGGTAGTGCCGAAGCCGATGATGAACTTGGAGTAGAAGAGCTGGCCGGACTGCTGGGCGATGCGCTCCAGCGCCACCGGGTAGCCGATGTCCCAGACCTTGCGCAACAAGGCGAGGTCGGGAGGGCCGATTCTCAGGTAGTTGCGGCGCAGTGCCTCGAAGAGCAGGTAGAGAAAGCCGGCGGCCTCGGAGAGGTTGATGGCGTAGGCGGCACCCACCACGCCGAGCCTGGGGAGCCCCAGGTGGCCGTAGATGAGCGGCCAGGCGATCACCACGTGCAGCACGTTGACCAGGATGACACCCTGCATCGGTGTCCTGGTGTTGCCGGTACCCTGCATGATCGCCGAGAGGATGTTGAGGCCTGCGGTGCAGCCGAAGTAGAGAAAGACCAGCTCGATGTAGCGGCTGGCGTGGGCGCGCACCTCGTCACTTGCCCCGAGAAAGCGCGCGAGGTCGGCACCGTAGTGGTACCCGGCGAGGCTCGCCGCCACCGCGAGGAGGGCGCATAAAAGACACGATGCGAAGGCGGCGCGGCGCGCCTCGCTGCGCCGGCCGGCACCCCAGAGGTGGGCGATGACCACCGTGGCTCCGGTGGCGAGCCCCCAGAACACCGTCATCACCACGAAGATGAGAAGTTGTCCCAGCCCGGTAGCGGCGATCGCCGCGGCTCCGAGCCCCCCCACCATGAAGATGTCCACAATGGAGACCAGCCGCTGAAACAGCGAGGAGAGCAGGACGGGGAGCGACAAGGCGGCGACGTTGCGCCGGATCGAGACCCGCTTGATCCGCGCAGGCCGAATTCCCATTCTCACGTGACAGAACCTTTCTCAAAAACGAGGTGCGTCCCGACGAGCTTCACCCCGCCGCGCAGCCCGAGATCCTCTAAGTATGATAATCCTGCCTTACCAACCCAGCTCTTCCTGCATCCCCAGGGCGAAGTTCTTGGCCCTGCCGGAGGGGGCGATGATGCCGTAGGCGATCGCCTCCCTGAGTTCCGCCTCGCTGGCTCCAGCTTCCTTCGCGACCGCGAAGTGCTTCTTGAGTCAGGTGGGGCACCCGACCGCCACGGCACACCCGACGCGGATCAGCTCGCGGTACTTGGTCTCCAGTACTTCCTCGTACTCGTAGTCGAGGATCTTCTTGCGCGTCTTCATCTCTGCCTCCTAGGTACAGCATGACAGGCACAAAGGGAAGAGTCCCAGGCTTTTACTAGCACAATTGTCCGGTGCTGCAAACAGGAAGTGCGCGTGAAACTTAAAAAAAGCACAGCGGGGCAGGTTCGGTCACGCGGGAAATGGAGAGGACGCCGCCCCCACTCTCCCGCCTCAGCGCCCGCGCTTGTGCCCCTTTTCCCTGGTGAGGTCGTGCACCTGTTCGGTAAGCCGGGCGATCCGGCCCAGGTATTCGGCGTAGGCCGCCTCGATCTGCCGTTCTGAAGCCTTCACGACACGCTCCAGCCGCTTTTCCGCAAGTTCCAGCTCGTGCTTGTACGCCTCGAGCTTTTCGTCGAGGTCCATCAGGAGGTTTTCCAGCAACCAGCGGCGCTGTGCCGGAGTCAAGGAGGGGTCGTTGACGATGCGGCTGATCTCGTCGTCGGTTTCCGGGCGGCTCTCCCGGAAATGCTGGAGTTCGGCCTTCAGGTGAGCGGTTATCTTCTTGAACTCGAGTATTTTTGCCATCTGCTGATCCTCGTTTGCGCCACCGCTGCGCGTCCCCGCAGGACGCACCTGCCGGGCGCCAGAAACACGGTAATTCATTATTATCTTAGGAGATTTCCCCCGGGATTGTAAATCGCCAAACCGATAGTGGCGTTCTATCACCGGAACAGCCTTCGGCGAGCAGGAAAAGCTACAGAAATCGGATGGTTTTGCCGATAACCCCGGAAGGGAGAGCTCCCCCGGAAGCCCTCAGGCGGAAGGGGTGTTGCCGAATCTTAATAACCTCAGGCTGGCAGATCCCTCAGGAAAGTAGACAAGGTGCCGATGTTGTGCAGATTTTGCTGTGCAACGGGGTGGTGTTACCGTACAGTGTGCTGTTGCAAGAAGATGTAAGGAGAATCGCTTTGATCTCACAACGAATCGTGCGCTACCTGGTGCTGCTGGTCCTGAGCCTGGCCCTGTTCGTCCCGCAGCACGCCGAGGCCAAACGGCTGGTGCGTGCTGCAGTCTACAACTACAAACCGCTCATCTACTCGGCGCCCGACGGCTCAGCGCAGGGCTTCTTCGTCAAGATGCTCGACCGCATCGCCGAGCAGGAGGGGTGGCAGATGCAGTACCTGCCGGGGACCTGGCAGGAGGGGCTGGACCGCCTGCGGCACCAGGAGATCGACCTCTTGATCTGCGTCGGCTACACCCCGGAGCGCGCCTCCTTCCTCGACTTCCCGAAGGAGTTCCTGATCCTGGACTGGGGTGCCGTCTACCGGTCCAAGGCCTCGCGCATCAACACCATCATGGATCTGGAAGGCAAGACGGTGTGCGGCCTGAAGGGGAGCGTCTATACCGCAGGGTTCCTCGACCTGGCACGCCAGTTCCAGCTGAAGGTGAAGCTTTTGGAAGTGAACCAGGTGAGCGAGGTGTTCAAGGCGGTGGAGTCGGGACGGGCCGACGCCGGAGTCACCTCAAACATCCCCGGTATCCTCAACGAGGACGCCCACCTGGTGGAGCGGACGCCGATCATCTTCTCCCCGGTGAAGCTGGGATTTGCAGTCGGCAAAGGGGAGAACGCGGATCTCATCGAGGCCCTGAACCGGGACATCGAGCTCATGAAAAACGATCCCGGCTCGCTCTACAACCACGAACTGGGGCACCTGTTCGGAAAGCCCGAGGGGGGGCTCTCCCGGGAGGCGATCTGGATCCTTTCCGGTATCTCGGGCGGCCTGGTGGTCTGCATCGTCTTCATCGTCGTGCTTCGCAGGCAGGTCCGGGCCAAGACCCGGGAACTGGACGAGCAGGGGAGCCTGATGCGCTCCATCATCAACGGGACGACCGATGCGGTGTTCATCAAGGACGTCGAGGGACGCTACATCGTGGTCAACGACGAGGTGGTGCGGCTTTTCAACCTGCAGCGCGGAGAGATACTGGGGCACGACGACGCCAGCTTCTTCCCCCCCGAGGAGGCGCAGCTCTTACGGGCCAACGACATCGAGTTCATGCAGGGGCACCGGGTGGCCACCACCGTGGAGCAGATCACCACCCTGGGGCGCTCTCGGGTCTACCTGGCGACCAAGGGGCCGATCTACGACAAGGACGGTAAGGTTTCCGGCATCTTCGGGATCTCCCGCGACATCACCGATCTGAAACAGGCGGAGCTGGAGGTGCACCGCTACAGCCAGCTCTTGAAGCGCACCGGGGAAATGGCCCTGGTAGGCGGCTGGGAGCTGGACCTGACAACGGGGGCCCTGTACTGGTCCGAGATGCTGCGCCAGATCCACGACCTGGCTCCCGACGCCCCGGTGACTCCGGAAAGTTCCCTCAACTTCTGTGCCCCGGAAGCACGGCCTGTCGTGGAAGCGGCGGCGTTCGAACTGATAGGCAGCGGAACCCCCTTCGACCTGGAGATCCCCATCGTCACGGCAAGGGGGAGGCGTATCTGGGGTCGGGTGCAGGGGGAGGCCGAGTGGGCCGACGGCAGGGTCGTCAAGCTCTTCGGGTCGACCCAGGACATCACCGAGCGCAAGCAGATGGAGGAACAGCTGCGCCAGAGCAACGAGCAGCTGCGCTTCGTCCTGGACGGCAGCCAGCTGGGATTCTGGGACTGGAACATGGAGACCGGGGAGGTGGCGCGCAACGAGCGCTGGGCCGAGATGCTCGGCTACACGCTCGAGGAGGTTCAGTTCACCGTGGACCAGTGGACCACCCTGATCCACCCCGATGACGAGGGGCGCGCCTGGACCACCATCGACGCGCATCTGACCGGCAGGATCCCGCGCTACGAGGTGGAGTACCGGATGCTTGCCAAGGACGGCAGCTACAAGTGGATCCTGGACCGGGCGCGCATCGTGAAGCGCGCTGCAGACGGCGCCCCGCTGCGCATGAGCGGCACCCACACCGACATCACCGAGCGCAAGAGGGCCGAGGAGGAGACGCGCACCCGGGAGCAGCAGATGCAGCACGTGCAGCGCCTTGAGAGCCTGGGGGTCCTGACCGGCGGCATCGCCCACGACTTCAACAACATCCTCGCCATCATCATCGGGCACTGTTCCTTGGCCAGGCTTGGTTCGCACAGCACCGAGCGGAGCATCGCCGAGATCGAGCGGGCCGCGGAGCGAGCGGCGGAGCTCTGCCGCCAGATGCTGGCCTACGCCGGGAAGTCCCAGTTCGTCTGCGAGGAGGTCGACTTCGCGGCGCTCGTTCGCGACATGGTGCAGATGCTGACCCAGACCATCAGCCGCAAGATCCTGATCCGCCAGGAGCTGGCGCCCGAGCTCCCCATCGTGCAGGGGGACCCGAGCCAGTTGCGCCAGATCGCCATGAACCTCTTGATCAACGCCTCCGAGGCGATCGGCGGCGAGCAGGGGGAGATCAGGGTGCGGCTGGACCGGGTGGCATTCGGGGAGGGACTGAGCGAGCAGGATCACCTGGGGCGCGCCATTCCACCCGGCGCGTACCTGCGCCTGGAGGTCGCCGACACCGGCTGCGGGATGGACGAGGAAACCATGATCCGCCTCTTCGAGCCCTTCTACACCACCAAGTTCACCGGGCGCGGCCTGGGGATGTCCGCGGTTCTCGGGATCATCACCTCGCACCAGGGGGCCCTGCAGCTGGAGAGCGCCATGGGGGGGGGCACCAGTTTCCGGATCTTTTTGCCGGTGGCGGACGAGGCCTGCGGGCGGCCGGCGGCCCAGGGAGGCCTGGAACCCCACTGGCAGGGGAGCGGCACCGTGCTCCTCGTGGAGGACGAGTCCCAGGTGCGGCATGTCGCCAGGGCGCTTCTGGAGAAGATCGGGTTCAGGGTGCTGGAGGCGGAACACGGCAAGGCGGCGCTCGAGCTGTACCAGGAGCATGCCGGGGAGGTCCGGCTGGTGCTCTCCGACCTGGGGATGCCCGAGATGGACGGCGAGGACCTGGTCTTCGAGCTCAAGCGGGCCGGGTCGAGGGTGCCGGTATTGATAGCCAGCGGCTTCGGGGACGCCGAGGTGGCAACCCGCCTCGGCCCGGGGGATATCGCCGGGATGATCAGCAAGCCCTACAACACCGACCAGCTGCGGGCGGCGCTCAAAAGGGCCCTGGAGGCGGAGAGCTGAGGGGGGTGCCTGCAGGCGCCGGTCCGAGAGCGTGGAGCGTAAAATAAAACGGCGCAGACCTGTTAAAAGGTTTGCGCCGTTTTCGTGGTCGTGTAAGGGGGGGGGACTAGAAGGGTTGTTATCCAGTATCGCTCAAGGTGGGTGAATGAATGAATTAAATTGGCAGTAAAATAAGCAGTTTGAAAGCTATTTGGATTATTTTTATATTCGTTTGCCATAAAAAGATATGGAAAGACATTGATCAGGGCCATAATTGGCGTTTTAAATATACTTTTGAGCCTGAAACCATCCTACTGAAGTCCCTTCAGCACCCCAGATTGAACAGCTCCCAGAAGGCTAATTACATTTATACCAGAATCGGCATTTTAGCGAATACCTTGCATAAGGTAAAGAAGCTTAAGTCAATTTCGGAGGGAGAGGATGCTAAATGGAAATGCTGTTTTGCACCTGTCTGTCGGTTTTGGGTGCCTCCGCATTCCTTTGCCGCCGACTGTCCTTCAGCATCTTGTTTAGTTCCTGATCTGGAAGATATTCTAACCCTCTAAACCTTGAGAATTGTTTTCACTCGCCTTACGAGGAATTCTGCGTCTTCGCTCAAAGGATATGCCGGATACCCATATCCTATGGTTAAAATGAGTTTGTCATCACAGAATGTTTTGAAGGTCAGACTTCCTGTGTGTGAATCCCATAAAAATTTAACGCCATGTGGCAGTTCCCGAGCCAGACGCTCTGAAAGTTTGGTTTCTTCATCTTTATTGGGTCTCACATTAACTCCAAGGTGGATTGTTATAGGTGTGCTTTGATTTATTTAACACAGGTTTTGTATTTATCATCACACCTGAAGCCAATTGGACAATCCGTATTGAAGCGGCATTGACCTTGAGTTGGGATAAAAATACTCTCTGGTCTGGGGGTGTTATAGGCGGGTAGGCCCTGGGGGCTAACTGATTTCATACAAACACCAGAACTTTTAAATGGTTCCTTAACGCAAGAGTATCCAGTTCCACAAGCAAAATCAGACGAACACCCAATGTCAACCTTAGCAGTAGGTTTGTAGCTTATAGCAATGGGTTGGTGATAGTCGTGAGCATATTGATAGTAGAGTGAAGTATCAACTATATAGGCAAGTGATAAAATTACAGCATCAATAATGTTTTGATCGGAAATTGCCTTTTGGTATTGTTTTTGGGCTAGTAGATCTGCTGGGGGGACTTCTTTCCCTAGGGATTTAAGGCTGGCAGAGGCATCAGGGTTACCCCATCTTGCTGCCAGAGCATACCAAGATAATGCAGCATCATTGTATCCACGTGCATGTTGAAGATTAGCAAGTCGTACCATTGCGGGTGCATATCCTTGGCGGGCTGACAACAAATACCATTGCATGGCCTGCTCTGTATTTAGTGGTGTTGTTCCCAAGCCTTGTTCCCACATGATCCCAATGTTGAATTGGGCATAGGGATTTCCCGCTTTTGCATGAGGTATCCATTGGCTTCGTGCTTCATCGTAGTCGCCGCGGGCATACGCTGCTGCACCTTGTTTTATGCTATAATTTGTACAACCGCCAATGAATAAAACTAGAGCGCTTAATATAAAAAGATTTATTTTGGCCAATCTGTACATGCTTTCCTCTAATACTTATTCGGGAATTGCTGGAGGAATTAGTACGTTGGGTGAATTTTTTTGTCTAATCGGTAGCTCTGACAAAGGAGGTTCAGGGCAGGTTGGGCAAGTAAAATTATGATAAACTACTCTATTTCCAAACGAGTTGCTCTTACAAACAACTGGTGAATCGTTATAACCTTGAAGAGTCATCTTATAGCATTCAGGAGCCCACATAGTGACCCGGTCTTGAAACTCAATAGTGTGGGGTGTAATTATTTCCGTAAGCTTCAAATTGTTTAAATCAGTTCCCGCATACACTGCCGCTCCGGGAGGGACTGACGTGAGATAAAGCTTGCTCGATTGGTCCCCTTCGAGCTTCAACGACGATGGCTGTAAAATCCCACCAAACCCATAACTAAACTTGTAAACAGAATTATTTTTAACATCAAATTTTGCATGAATTTCAGAGTTAGGAAATGTGTGTGAGCCTCTTGTCTCGTGCCATATATCTAACTTAACAGTACCTTCCGACCTGCTCCACTTCAACATACCGCCATTGCTAATTTCGCCGATAGGCTTGTCGTTGTCAAATACAGTTGGATTGCTCCATGCGGCCATAACGGCATATGGTCTGTTTATTATAATAACTGCTTTGTTTGGGTCATTATCAGCATCCGGCATAGGTACAAATTGCTTAGTAGGAAATCCAGCGCAACCCAACGTGACATTGCACACGATTAAAAAGGTTATTGCTGTGCTCGACTTCACAAGCTCCCTCCAACAGTTACGTCGGGCCACAGTTTATTTCCTTTGTCTGTTTTTTAATTAAAAACAATGCAGACCGTAATTTATCACAAAAGTGGAGGGCCGGACAACGGTAAAATCCTCGGGAAGACAATGAAGGCGGTTTTTTGCAGATCAGAGATCTTATCGTTGAGATTGTGGAGGCGGCTAATAGCCCACCAGGTCAAGATAGCTTCCACAATGGCCCGGAACCAGGCTTTACACAGGGCGGTTCGCCTCGCCGTGCGCTCCAGTTTGGCGCGCTCGGTTTGCGCCCTGTGCAAACCCTACGGCCTCCAACAGCTTTCTTCCAATCACCGGATTTTCTTAGATTGACCTTTGAGCAAGTTGCGTCGCATACCTAATGCGATGCTCAACGCCAACCAGTCGTTTCGTAGCTGAGTTTCCACGCCTTATGCCTTTAGCCAGGGTGACAGGGTTACCCACAAGGATCAAACGCTCAGTAGGACGGGTGGCCGCAGTGTAAATGAGAGTGGCATCCAGCATTTGATCGGCATATTCTGGCACCACCGCAAACACGGTCGGCCATTGAGACCCTTGGGCCTTGTGAATGGTGATGGCGTAACCAAGTTCCAGGCAGCACAGTAACTCAAAGGTAAGGGGTAGCTCTACGTCGTTAACTAAAACCACTCCCAATGAATCGTCAGAGCCGAGCGCGTCATAAACTTTCGTGATTACACCCAGATCCCCGTTACGAACGTCTGTTCGCTCATCATAGAGATTCCGGGTGACAAGGACTGGATCACCGACTCGAAGCTTGTTTTGCGACGCGGTTATCCAAGGTATCCAACCACGCTCAGCATCTGCATAGTGAACCGCCAGTCGGCCGTTGCCAGACACCGTTTGGAAGTGCTGGTTGAGGACGTCCACCCCCCAGGCACCCTTTCGAACCGGGGTCAGGATAATGCTGGAACTGATTCCTCCTGCCTGCTTCCAAAACTCGGTAAGCTGGGCAAGCGGAGGGGTATTCATGAAACAGCAATCCGCCGAGGCAGCCAGCGTTGGTTTAGCGGTGGCAGGCATCTTACATCGAAATTCCCTTGCCGCCGAGGCAAACGCGTGTATTCCGCTATCCTCCGATTGACGCTTCACCTGCGACAATTCGAAGAACGGGACACCTGAGGAAACGAGAGAATGGAAGATCAACCCCGGGCCGACAGGTGGCAATTGCCCGGTATCGCCCACGAAAAGAATTCGAGTCGCTACAGGCAGTAGCCCAATCAAACGATAGAACGAGAGCAGGTCCACCATGGAGGCTTCGTCTATGATGATGAGCACATGGTTGGGCAAATCAGGGCGCCCCGGGCCCAGATGGTCATAAGTCAGCTTCGCAATGGTCTGGGCCGGCGTCTTGATGCTTTTGGTCATCCTCTGGGCTGCACGGCCGGAGAGAGCGATGGGGTAATACGCCAACCCGGAAGAAAGACGCTTGTAGACCCCTATGATAGCCCTTAGGATGGTGGTCTTGCCAGTACCTGCCCCACCAGATATGCCGGCAACAGGGGCGCATACAGCGCCGATAACTGCCCGTTTCTGCTCTTCCGTCAGCTTGAATGGCAGCGTGCCCTCATATTCACAGAGGGCTTTCGAGGCGGCTTCAAGTGTGACAGTTCGCTCCCAGGCAGCCTGAAATGAACCTTGCCCGGGCCCTCGATGGAGGGCATCTGCTATGAATTTAGCCACTGAAGCTTCCATCAAGCCTGTTCCCCACACCTGATAGCCATCTGGTGTCTTAGCCATAAATCCCTGCTGGATGGCCAGATCGCCAGGGTGGATCTTGGTGGTAAAGCCAACCAGCTTTTCCACCTCGGTTTTGAGGCGATCAGGTTCGATCACCGTTGAACCGGTCCTATTCGAGTAGCTCACTCCGACATGAACTGCCGCCCCGCCGAGTACACGCTCGTCATTGCGAAGGATCCCAAGGTGTTCAGCCAGTTTCATGACTCGCTCGAAGCCAATTCCGACAGACAAGAGGAGAAAAGGGTTATCTTCGAGGGTCTGGATGGTCTTCTCGCCGAAAATGCGGATTAACTTCTCAGCTAGGCCCGCGGGAAGATTCAGTTTTTGAAGCCATTCGATCGTTTCAAAAAGTCCGGGCTGCGGCCAACACTCGATGAGGCGATCAACTCGTTCCTCTGTCATGCCGGCAACCGTCAACAGAGATTTTACGTCTCCTTCAGTAACCCATTTTTCGAGCTTGCGTTGGCGCAGTAGGCGGTTAGCGATAACTGGGCCAATACCCTGTACGTTGGCATTGATCCATCGAGCCAAGAGAAGGCCTGAGGGTCGCACAAACTCTGCCACTTTCGCATCTATAACAGTTTCGTAGCGGGTGTAGGTTCCAATGGTAAATGAGGCCACGCGCTCATCACCTGCCACCCTCCAAACAGATCCTTTCACGGCCAGTTCACGCACCTCTTCTGGGAACCGTACGACCAGGGGGGCTGCGCGTTTGGCTCTGCTGCCGTCTCGTTTCAGGACACTGACCAAGGCATAGCCAAAGCGCCTCACGGAATCGATCTGGACAATGGTAAAGAGGTGAGCGACCTGGTTCATAAACGGTGCCCCGGGAATCCACCCAGGACAAGAGCTTCAAGGCTCTGGTGCTTCGCCACTTCCTTGCGAAGCTCACGTACCTCCACCTCCAGTTCGGCGATCCGCTTGATCAGTTGGTTGTTATTGGTAAAAACCTCCTGAGAGCGCTTTTCGGCCCTCTCCTGAGCGGCGTCACGGCTCAACGCATCTGATCCGAACCAAAGTTTGTCCTGGCCTTCCAAGAGTGTTCTCACCTTAGGATTCTGAGTCATAACGCTTTTTGCGATGTCCAGCTCAGAAGCTAAAGCACTTCTGTTGATGCGGCCGGCGTAAGCGTACTCGTCCCAATCACGGCGGGCATTGCGCTCGCTGACCCAACCTTTCACTAACTCATAATTAGCCTCAGCTTCTTGGATGCCATTACTGCCTTTTTTTGCCATGGATCGTCCCCTTGTTTGACCTGTCAACCAAAGGCGTTCTCATAGCCTTCTCAACCGCTTCCATATCCAGGTTACCGATCATGTAGAGGTTGTTGACCAGGTTATTGAAGGTAAGCTGTAGCCGTTCATTTATTTTTTCGAGGCGTTCCAGCTTGGCCGTGAGCGCTGCATTCTCCTTTTTGAGGACTTCTGCGGTGGCACCGTGCTGTTTGATATCCTGGTGCTTTTCAACCTTCAGGCGTTCTTTGGCCTGACGAAAAGCTTCGCTTATCTGTCGGTGGCTTTTCAGTGTCACAACCGAAATAGACTCCTCGTCAAGCCGCGTGATCATCCGCTTGGTATACAGTTCCCACGTGAGTTTGCCAATCCAGGTATCGAGGGCATGCAGGAGCACCGGCAGCGTGTCTGTAGTTATGACTTTTTTAGGCATCTTTGAACACTCCTGGCAGCAAAAGAGCGATATCTAGGGTCATTACGTCGGGTTCAGGCTTGGAGGCCTGCTGTAGTCCCTGCTCCATGAGTCCGAGGCGAATTTCACTCGGATCAAAGTCTCGTGGAATTTGGATAGGAGTTCCGTCTGGCACATTTGAGCTCTCGAGGATCCTACGTCTGCCGCGGACAAAGCCAAGGTCCATACCGACATTCATCACTGTACGCTGCATGTACGGATCGTCACGGTGGTCCTGGAGCGCGTCCCACTGGAACTGCAAACGCCGCTCCTCCTCGATGAAGTAGTCGAGGCATCCAGGAACTCCCTTGACAATGATGTGCTTACTACAACCGTGGCACTGCCGACCCTTTAGGCAATCCGGTTCGGTTACGTGTTTAACGCACCCGCCCATCGCACCGATGTGGACTGTCTGGTGCCCGACCTCCTCTTTGATTAAGTCACTGCGGTGAACAGGGAGGTTCATCTGGATCCGTTCATGCAGCGGGATGTCATCGCGGGTTACCATCTGGAGCTTGGGCCTGACAGTAACTTCGTATAACCGTTCCGCGATCTGTTCTGGGGTGCGCAAATCATATGCCCTGTTTTGGGACATATCTTTACGCCCGGAGTGCCAAGCGATCTGTAGTTCTGTCGCTCCTTCTTGCATAGCCCGGGTGTTATGCCAACGGCGCAGGTCGTGGGATTCAATCTCGATTTTCCCGCCGTGTTCGTCAGTGAGATTGAGGCGCTCAAACAAAGTTGGGGCGTAGGTTCTGGTATCGTACTGCTTTCCGCCAAGCTGTCGGTTTATCTCGTTAGTATCAGGCAGCCTCCAACTAAACGGTTTAGGCGGGAAATTAGCATGAAATTCATTTTCGCGCATAAGTAGGAGATTTTCCCATACCGGGAAACTGCATTGATGGCGGAACTTCGGCCAGTCCCGAGACTTGTACTGGGGAAGAGTTGCCTCAGCCAATTGAGAGTAGCTTGGGTTTGAATCCAAAAAGGGCTTTAGATAGGCTGGGAAGGTTTTTCGGTCGCTCGCATTGATCGTATATCCACGACGGTTAAGGAGTGAAGTCGCGTGGATTGCATTAGCTAATTCCACATCTGTAAGAGGTACATTCTGAGGGTGATTAACAGGGGTGACACAACCTTCGTGGATCATGTATTTGCCAGGGTAGTTGAACGCAAACCTGGCAGCGTCACGGGCTGGTGCCGAGATCTCTACCAAAATGTCAAATGCCTGTTGAACAGCTTCTTCAAACCAACTGAACACCCATTTCTTGTTGTGGTCAGCTCCCTTTTCGCTGAACCAACGAAGATACATTTTCTTCTTTATTACGCCGTCTTCGTCCTGATATTCCTCCCAGCCAAGGGAGTTAATTGAGAGGAAATGGAACTCCCCTCCGCGGTTAGGTGCGAACAGGAGTAGCATGCCGACACTTGCCCAGTACCGGTCCATGGGAGTTTCAGCAAGGCGGAAGGCATAGATGAACTGCTTCATTACGTGATCAGAAGGCAGGCGTTCCTCACGGTGCTTTTTGCCCTCTTCATCGGTGCGTTGGGCCTTGTCAGCCTGTTTTTTCCAGCGCTCCTTCGCGACGAAGCCTGGGAGATCAGGACAAATAAAGGCCGTGGATCGCAGGAAGTCAAAGATCTTTTCGAGTTTACCGCCGATTTGGTATTGCCGGGTTTTATTGTCTTCGCGGATGTCGATATGGTTTGCCGCTTCGATGATCACCTCACCGGATACACGAGTGACATCGCAGGTCCCAGTTACCTGTTCAAGAGAGTAAAAGAGATACCGAAGAGCCATCACGTCAAGTGCGCGTGACGTAACCTGGTTTAAGGTCTCAACTTCACGAATATAAGCCTTTGCGAAGTCCATGAACGGCTGGTCGAATCGTTCCCATTTGTAGGCCGTGGCACCAAGTTTTGCGAAGACCAAAGTGCCATCTTTCGCACCTTTCGTTGTAGTCCACTTATCCTTGTGCCAGTCGTAAAGGGTGAGTTCCGTTATCGCGTGGTGGATAAAGTCTGCAAGGTTCTTGTCCGGGTTTTCGTGCCCCTTGGCAGTGAAGTTGATTACGTTAGGCATGGGCACCTTCCTGACGCATCTTCTTGCACAGCCTGATCACTTCTTTGATTGCCTCCATAGTGGCTTCCAGGCCCGTAAGCATGCTGTCCTCGTATCCTTGAACCTTTGTACGCTCATACTCCGCCTCAACCTCTTTCAAGGCACGCCCATGGTCAGCATCAACGAAGGCCCTGAACTTGACGCAGGTATAACAGGTGTACCAATTGCGATGGCAGTGAGCGAGAGACCCGCACTTGCCTGACTCGATCCTCGCATCGTAACCAGGCAAAACATGCACAAACGGCTGGCGTTCGGAACCCGGCTGGTTCGGTCTAATGATTTCACCGGTGAAGGCCTTCAGGAGTGGCTCGAATGCGGGTTCCATAATCTCTTCATAGCGATCAAAGGCCTCCGCTGAATTTTCGGTATAGACCTGCACGTTCTGAGTGTCATCATGCCCCAGAGCGGCTGCGATCTCGTAGGCGTTATAACCATGCTTGGCCAAGACCGTTCCAAGGGTTCGACGGAAGCGATAAGCGGACAAGAGCATGTAATCGTTTGTACGCTCCGAGACCGCTTTACAGGCTTTGCCAATCGCGTGTACTCGGCTATACAGGTTCCCGGTTGGCTCGTGGAACCAATCGGGTGTTCGAGCCTCCAGAGCATGGAACTCCTCTGGACCGCCGATTTCTTTGAGCCGATTCACTGTTACGCAAAACAACGGCAATTCTTTTGCCGTGGCGGGCGGGAGCGTCACTCCCCACCAGGCTTCAACAGCTCGGATGACCTCCTGTCCTAAATTATGCAGGAGGTCAAAGAGGTCATCAGAAATGGGGAGTTCATCCGCGGTACTCAAGTCACGCCAGGCGTGATAGCCGCGTCTTTTAGCACGAGTAACAACCAGTCTATGACTATCTTTTGAGGGGACGTATTCACCAGATGCCAAGCTCTTTACCCTCAAGTCTCCAATTCGCAATGCCGCCACCTCAGCTGGACGACGGCCGGTTTCCATAAATAGGCGGAGAAGTGAGCAGTCCTGAAGGGAGATTTCTCCATTTCGCCAGGCAGACTGAAGCCACCGACCGAGAGCCTGGTATTCCTGCCGGACAAAGGGGCCGGTGTGAGGGCAACTGATTCTGACGGCACGCCCTTTTTCGTTGCCGGGAAGAGTCAGTGAGTCCAAAAAATCAGGAACCTTGGGGTCAATGCCGATAAAGCCCCAGTCCGCCCATTGGAGTAAAAAACCGCGAAGGTTCCCAAGGTACCATAACCGTTCATGCCCTAATGAATCGCGCCACTCGTTGAGTGCTTTTACCGTAACTGCTCCCGCGTTGCAGAAAGGCATCAATCGGTTCATCATTTCGAACATATTTTTTGTGTGATTGGGGGAAACCTGCTCACCGTAGTTTGCGAGGGTATTCCTATAACCGGCAATGAGTTTCTCGCTTCCTGGGATCTGAGGGACGTTCGACCAAGTGATTACAGTCCCGTTGTTCAACTGCCATTTAGGATCTTCTAACAGGAACTGATAACCTAATTTAGAAGTACGGATCTCGCGTTTGGGACTTGCTTTACCCTTCAAATTATTCAGAATTTCACCTGTTTGAATCATTCCTCATCCCCTTGATCGCCCTGATCAAATGCGCCACGTTGAAACTGCCTGAACCCTTCATCGAGCCGCTCCTTGGTTCGCCGTTTAAGATAAACAGCCGCAGACTTCAGGTCTTTCCAACCGAAGTAATCCTTAAGAAGTTGCCCAAACTCCTCTTCGGGTATCCGATCCTTTTTCTTAGCAGTTTGGTTGAATAGACGCAGGTCATCCACAAATCGGCAAGCACGGTCATGACGAAGGCCATGAGGGGAAATATCTCCAAGGTTATCGGGGTCAACCTGAGCTATCGATTCGAAAACTTCACCGAAGCTCTTAACGGATAAGGGGCGCCCGTTCCACGGCGCCTGTGCCACCACAAACAAAATTGGATGTCGATTGGCAAAAGGATGCTTGGCACGCTCGTTAAGGATGTAGTGATTAAGCGCTGATGCTAATTCCCGCGATAGGCGTAAGGTCCGCTCCTGAGTCTTGGCCACAGCCTGTTTCTTACGCGGGTCCAAGGGATGGTTATGACGACGCACGACAGAGAGGGTAGGCTTAGGGCCGAATTGGATATCTTCCACCCATAGCCCCAAGATTTCACCTCCACGCAGGCCCAGTTCGTAGGCAATCTCGACCAGCAAATGGTTCCGTTTCCTTACTTCTCCTGCTGTTCTGGCCTCTCCTCTTTCTGCGGATTTTCCTTTGCGAAACGGATTGTCTACGTGATCAGGGCTCGCTAATTCTTTGAAACGGCGGTACGCGGTAGCAGGGATGTGGGCATACCTCCCACGGCTATTTCTACTACTGTTAGGCTTGGGACGTTTGCTCAAGAGATCCTTGTACATACGCTCGATCTCATTTTTCGACTCGCGTTTGTCAGGTCGAACGCGAGAAGCGGTTTCCGCCAAAAACTTTAGGTACTTAGCAATGGTCGAGATCCGATTGTACTGCGTGTCAAATTGGACGGTTTTGAGTGGCTTTTCGATTTTCAGTGCCAATAAGCCGGCCACTGACGCGGTACGCGGCCTATTACTCTCTTGTTTCTTTTTGGCTGCCCATTTTTGAAAGTCCTCAGCCTCGTACGCGCAATGTTCGGTTATAGACAGGACGTCAATTTCCGACAGAAAATTTCCGTCTCTGAACTCTTGAGACAAATCACGTTCGTGGTACTCCTCCCATCCTCGAAGGTGCCTCACAGCATTAAGGCCACGCTCAATTGAGTTTTGCGCTTGGTTCCTGAGCCGCTTGCCAACGAATAAAGTCGCCCAAAAGTCAGGCACCCCATCGTCAAGGAGCAGCATCGGCAGGCGTTCACCGGTTTCCATTATGATATGCGTGATCTTCACAAAAGGCCCCCCTAAATATACGTTTTTCTGGGTACCATAAATTGAAAGGTTTATCAAGTCTTAAATATACTGTCGTAAAAAACAAAAAAAGCCCCGGAAACCGGGGCTTAAAGGGCCGTTTTGAGTTTTTTATAGACGAAAACCAAAAGGGGGTAGCTAGAACGGGATCTCGTCGTCCGGGTTGAAGACCGGCTCTTCGTAGCTCGACCCCTGGTCGTACTGGTTGGACGCGGGGCGCTGGGGACGACCGCCACCCGCCGGTGCACCACCCTCGCCGCGGCCGGAGAGCATCTGCATCTTCTCGCCGACGATCTCGGTGGTGTAGCGGTCCTTGCCGTCCTTGTCCTGCCACTTGCGGGTCTGCAGGCGACCCTCGATGTACACGGTTTTCCCCTTGGAGAGGTACTCGCCGGCTATTTCAGCAAGCCGCGACCAGAGGGTGATGTTGTGCCATTCGGTCTTCTCTTCCCACTCGCCGTTTTTGTTCTTCATTCTCTCGGAGGTGGCGAGGGAGAAGGAGGCGACGGCGGTGCCTCCCGCGGTGTAGCGCACCTCCGGGTCTTTGCCCAGGTTTCCGATCAGCATCACCTTGTTGAGACTGGCCATCTTGGTTGTTCTCCTTTTTATGAATTGTCAAATATGTTTGTCACTAGCAAATTAAGTTTGTCACTTGACAAAAGAGTTTGTCACTACCCAAAAGAGTTTGTCACCGCTGCAAAAAGTTGGCGGGCCCACCATGCCTCAAAGCCTAAAAGGGTAGAAATGCCGTGCGAAAATAACATGAAGAACCACACCACGCAATACAAATGGGGTTAATGTGAACGATTTCGTCGTGCTACGTATTCTGCCTGCTCGATTTCTTAGGCCACCTACTCTTTCGTCCAGCGATCATTCAAGGAGCCTTCCTTCAAGCAATTCGGAGGCCACCTCCCTTTACGCTCACCACAGAGTTGTGAATCGGCGTCGAACTTTGACCCATAGCACAAGCTATTAGACAAACGAGGCACTCGTCCTGAGGTAGACACTGCTATAGCATAAAAAATCTTGTCTTCCTTTTTGCTATGATAGTGTCAACTTGGCACCATACTTGCCTTTTAAATTGTCGCTGGCAATCAACAATCAACTGGAGGAAGAGGATGACGAAAACTAATTTGTTGCACGAATTGCAGAGCAGACGGGGGGCACGAAAACCGATGCGGAAAAGGGGGTTAATGCTTTTCTCGAAGTGGTTACGGAAGCACTGAAATCAGGCGACAGGGTCTCCTTTGCCGGCTTCGGCACTTTTGAGGTCACTGAACGCGCTGCGCGACAAGGTCGCAATCCCCAGACTGGGGAGACGATGCAACTCAAAGCGAGCAAAGCCCCGAAATTCAAGGCTGGCAAGGCATTGAAAGACGCCGTGGCGTAACATCAGCTAGTCAAACATAAAAGCGGTGCTGACTGTTAAGTCGGTACCGCTTTTCCATTTCCATTTTGTGCCGGGCCCCAGTGATAGGTGAGCCCCCCAAGGGTAGGGCTGAGGTTCTTCAAAGTTGCGTCATGAAGTATTTTACCATCGCAGTCTTTGAATACATCTTACCGAAGGGGACGAAAGTGGGTGACGAGAATATCGAGGCTGAGTGCCGTCGGATATGTGAGAGGTTGTCCGAGATCGACGGCCGCCAAGTGACCATTGAACAGCAGGTCCGTGGACGCATTGCAATAGGCGGGGTTTATCGGCGATTTCGAGACTGGGGTGAAGGAATATCTTCGGGAGGCGCTAGCCGCCGCAGAGTACCATCGCTCCACACCATGCCACCCCACTCCGCCCTCAACCAACGGCACCAAGCCGAGTAGAAAAGGAGAATCAAGGTAGACGGATCGCTTCACACAGGTCGGAGCGTTCCCGCCATTACTCTAACATGTTGCAGAGGACGCACCCTTCTGTGCGCTTACTTTCAACGCCTTCTGTTGCATCCAGTCCTCCAAGCGCTTAAGGACAGGAGTGTCGTACGGCGCAGCTGCCTCCATGGCGATGACGAGCATCTCCTGGTAAGAGACTGTAATAAGAGGAACAGTCCGCCCTTCGGTCAACGAAATCAGTTTTTGCCATTCTGAGGACCTAATCCTCTTTGCCATAGGAAACGGCCCATCCATATAAAGAACCACAAAGGCTCCGCGCTTCTTTGAGGATTCCGTCATGGCGCTGCAAGCAGCCAGGTTGCGCATCCATTGAAACCATCCTCCCTTGAAGGGGCAGGGGCTGTGATCCACGTCGCTACCTATGGATAAGATGCGGGGAACAACTTCCCAATATCGGATCCCTTTGCCAGTGAGCGCACAGGGTGAGCAGATGCCGTTGACAGGGTTTTCTTGGAGGCTGTAATTTCCGGAGCACTGGACCTTACCCCGGTTGGGGGATCGGGAACTGAGCGGCTTGATTTGCGAGCAGCCACCACCATCTGGCTCAGTAAATTTACACTCGAACGCGATAAAGGCGGTCTCGCTCTCTACGGTGGCGTCAACCTGGGTAGGAGTTGGCTCGCCTAGCGCTGCCAAGGGCACGCACCGCTCGAGAGACAATTGCCAGCCCCCCTTTGACGGTAGCCCCCAGCGCGAGGCCATAGCGTCCCATATCCTGTCTGGTTCTGTGAGCTGTTTGACGGTGCCGAAAAAATCGACCGCGAGTGCTTGTGAGGAGTGTGGTACCTTGGCGGTGGCTTCCCCGTGGATCCGGTGCCATGGGAATCGCGGATCGTCGAGCACCGACAGCGCTGCCACGGGAAACAGATTTTCCTTTATCGCAAGCCTTTCCTGCTCGGTAAGAGACATACTCTTTCTCCAATCACTGCAGACACTTGGTCTGACACCACTTGGCGCGAGTATCGAGGCTTCTTGTCTACGCTCAGCTTTGCTGCAAAATTTCCGGATGGGTTACCTGTTTTTACAGGCAAGAGCCGAGAATCGACCCGATCCAGACGCCAGCATCAGCGCAGCAGGGCTTGAAGGTTGGCAAGAATAGCTTTAGCGATTTCATCAACGGTTACATTCCGAACTTTTGCGAGTGTTTCAGTTGTCACCCGTATGTCAAGTGGTTCAGCAGGTCGCTCGTCGATATGAGTAAAGGGGCCATCCGTTTCAGTGAGGATATGGTCCAATGGCAGGCTCTCGATAAGAGCACGGCCGCGGTCTGAACGAATCATTTCGGCATTGAGTGAAAAATAACAACCCAGCGCGGCAGCTCGCCGTGCTTCACTTTTGCTTCCAGTGAACCAGTGAAGCACTACGGCACCACGGTTCCGCGGGAGATACCGCTCAATCATATCGAGCACTACGGGAACACTCCTTAGGCTGTGGATGGAGAGAATTTTCCCGCCAGCCTCGCTACATCTTTCAAGAATCGTACGAAAGACATGCTTCTGAAGCTCGATCGATTCATAAAAGCGTGGACCTGCATCAAGGCCAACCTCACCGACATAGCGGGTCTCAGGCAGATGACGTTCCCATAGCGGCAGCTCGTCGATGCGCTCGGCGACGAGCTGCGGATGCATCCCAAGCGCGGCGCGAACATAACGGGTGCCGCGCGTGAGTTCATGATTGCGAGGCCATGCTTTCGGCGTCGTGGTGACGGAAAGCGTGTAAACGCGCGCAGCTTCAGCCCTTGCGACCGCAGCCTCATGATCGGGATAGAGATCAAGATGACAGTGAAAATCCACTCCAATCGGTTTAACGCTGTCAGTCACGTTGGCCTCGTCCTCACGCCAGCCAACAACATGCCGACCTCTTCAAGGCCACGTTGATAGACGCCGGCAATCGCCGCCTGGCGAGCCGGTGATTCATCAAAGAGAGGACCCGGCTTGTGGATGAGGATTGGCGCCAATCCTGGTCTTCTGTGCAGCCGATCAATCGCAAGCTGGAATGACCGAATCTGAACACCCTCCGCTTGGCGCGTGTCTAGAACACGTGCGGTCAAATCATCTACTGTGTAGACGGTAGGGTCTGGGTCGGGGCGAAGCCCGTTAAGGATCGCCGCTCGCCTGATGATACACGGCAAGCAATAGCCACAATGCTGAGTGCCAAGGCCTTGCCAGCGTCCTTTGGTCGGAGAGGCGCAGGAAAGCGAGGAAGGAATGAGCCGGCGGAGCAGCGTACCGTTGATGCATGCTGCCACCATTTCGCCCTTGGTCTTGTCCCAATAGGGATTCTCGATGTGGCCATTCAGGCCCAGTCCTTCGAGCGCGTCATTCCAGCGGGCGATGTAGAAGGGGTGGGTCGTACGCGTGCTCAGCGCGCCGAGGCGCAGTGGATCAAGCGGAACATTGACGGCGATCAAACCATTCTCAGGCACGTTCAGAGTGAACGGCGTGCCGAGACCACTCCCGGCGAAAACCCCTAAAGCGAAAAAAAGAAAAGATCTGCCACGCGTGGTATTCTCTCCGGCCGAACCTCGGACAAAGCCATCCGGAAATGCCATCCAGAGGCGCAAGCGCTCGAAGCTACGGCGCCGATAATGCGTCCGCAACGCGTCAAAGATTGCGGATTGCGCCTCGCTAGTTGCGCCTTCGCCAGCGTGGCTGATTAGAAGAGGCGTGCGGCCCCCTTCAAGGGCGTCGATTATTCCAACGAGACTATCCAGGCCTCCGGAGAAAAGCGAGAGGTAATCAAAACGAGGACCAAAGAGCCGTGCTGGACGTGCCGGCGTGATCCTGGCGAAGCGACGTGGTCGAGCACGAAACGCGAGCGTCCAGCGGTCACCAGTGAGGAAATCTAGCATCCTAACAAAGGTCGGCGAGACCGCTGTCCAGCGTTCTGGATCGGAAACAGGGACGATCAGTCGGATTTCGCGTGTCCACCCGTCTTGGGATTCGCTGGCCCTCGAAATACGGGTGTCGGCTGCGTGTACATGTGCGGCCAAGACAAGGATATCGACGCCAACCTCAGAGGGATGGACGCCAGACCGCGCCAAATCATCCAGCGCACGGCCTACCCCATGAGCAAGGGACCGCTCACCGCCGACAAGATCAAGTCCGGTTTCAGCCTCACCCTCTCCAAGTGGAAATCGGCTACGGTCGCCAGGACCGTATCGACCTATGATGACGTGTCGCCTCATTCGCCCTCCGCCTCTCCCTCTCCCATAGTGCGCAATATTTCAAATGCCTGCTCATAGACACCTCCAACGAATTGGAGCACCCGATCGGGTGTGAGCGCGGCTACTGCAGTGCTGGTAGTGGTAAGCGCATCAGAGACTGCGCGTAGTATGAAATCTTTCAGTTGCGCCTGCACACCTGCGGCTTCGCGGCTGTCTGCCGGCAGGATAATTATCTTCATACCAATGTCATTACAGAGTCGTGCCTCAATGGCATTGGTCGCATAAAGTTCAAAAACGGTTTGCACTTGATCTGCAGAGAGCCCGTCGAGTTCTGTTATGCCAGCGGCCGCAAGGTCGGCGATCGTTTCGATGAACGCTTCACGCGCGATCCCTTCATCTATAGAACCGCCATCAGGGCAGACATAGTCCGACATACCAAGAAAGATCTCTTCGATAGGCCGGCCGGCAAGAGCCCCAAGATTGAGTGAGCGTAGGGCTTCGGTGGCGCCACGTGCAACCGCGTCTGACAGAAAACCGAGGAGGCGGCTACCTGCGCCACGCGCCGAGCCCATCCGCACAGCTGCCGCACGTGCTCCGCCCGAAGAGGAGCCGACGTAATGCGACATTGCCCGACCAAGGTTTCTGCGGTCCCTGCCGCCAGAAGCAGCAAAACGCGAGAAATTGTTGCGAGCCGCGGAGAAACGGGCGGGATCGGCGAGGAGAGGTATAGGCGGTCGCGTCGGCGGTACAGGAGGTGTGACGGGCGCGGGAGGTTCCTGCGCTGGGCCGTTTGGTATTTCGTCACCACCATTGGGTGCCCCATCCGGTGCCACCGGGGGCGCACCAGCATCACCAAGCCAACTAGGAATGAGAGGGGTTCTGCCGCCCTGACCACCGAACGCGCTGGAGGTACCCATCAGCGGCCACCCCGGCGCGTGTGAAGTGCACCTACGGCCGCAGTCTTCAGCATTGTGCCGCCTTCCTTACCCCAAACCTCGAGAAGGTGGTCGAATCGTTGAGACGCATCGACATCCTTAAGAACACCTTCCCATCCTTTGCAGGCCCACGGGCCTAGTCGATCGCATGGTAGAGTTTCAAGAAAGTCGACGAGATCGCCTTGCAATGTCGGATGAGCTTTGACCAGAACCACCAAACCAGCCACACCAGACGGCTCAGTATCGAAGCTCCCCCCGCCAACAATGCGGCCGCGCACGGCTTCGAAGACTTGTGCAGCTTCCGGCGGAGCCAGGCGTTTGAGATCGGCGTCAAGCCCCTGTACCGCAAATTTACCGCCGAATAGCTGTTCGACGACGGCAGCCAAGTGTCCCAGCACCGAGGCAGCACCGAAGTAATCTTTCCGATCCTTGGCAACAAAGAGATATGGGCGAAGGTCTGCATTGCCAAGCACAGTCGGTACGGCGGCCCAGGCCTTAATGGTGGGCGAAGAAAGCCACTCGGTGAGAAGCATGCTATCAGCCGTTTTAACAGCCTCCGCTTTTGGCCTGTTCTTTGCCGTGTCCGCGCCCTTGTCAGTGACTTTTTCCGGATTGGCCTCGCCTTTCACCTCTTCTTTTGTGGTAACTGCCGCTTCGAGTGCGGCCACATCCGGACATTTCCCATCCGGTGCGACGGCGGCAGCTGCGGCGATTTGGTCGAAGAGGCGAGGTAGGAACCGCTCAGCTAGCATGAGCTTAGCGAGAACCGGCAGTTTGACATCGTCTCCGAACCCGCGCGCGACCGCCATTTCCTGCCGCAAGACCAGGGTGTTGAGAAAGCGCTTGATCTGACGGGGGTTCCCTTTAGTGCCGCTAGCTAAGATCGGTCCAATCTGGTCACTAAGCGTTAAAGCATTGTTAGCGTACTGAGCCTTGCCACGAAGTGCAGTTTTAACGGTCGCAGCATCAAGAGCACCGGATGTCCAGGGTCGTTTCAAGCGTTCGCGGGCGACACCGATCAAGGCATTAAAGGCCTCATCTCTTTCGCCGAGTTCGGCCCCCACTAGAAGGAGAGTGACATAGATACGTGTTTCGGTATCCCCCAGAGCAGGGATGCGGAAGGGCACCTGGATGAGCTTTTCGAGATAATTTCGCGCGTACGTTTGTGGCCCTGTGGTGTCTGGCAGATCGGGGAAGTGCTTGCGAACTGCGTATTCAATCATGGCCTCGTCGGCAGCTACAACAAAAGCAGTCCGGGAAGTAAAAACGAAAAGACGCACGGCTTCGAGAGTCTCTATGGCGGTGTCAGGGAGGCAGCGATCAAGGTCATCGATGAGAACGACAAGCTGCTCGATGCCAGCCTTTTCCAAGAGGTCATCGAACGCCTTTCGGAAGGCGTTGATTTCTTCCGGGACGTTGACTGAGTCACCTTCGCCCTTCGGCTTCAACAGGTCTTTGACACCTTTGATGGCTGCTTCGACATTGTCCTTGGTGGCCAACTTATCCGGATTCGCCAGAAACCCATCTAAGGCACCTAGGACTGTCTCAATCTGCCCTGGCGTCGGGATCCCGGTGAAGGCAGCGAAGGCAAGTCCGCCAGCCTTCTTGGCCACTTTGAGCCAGTCGATCCTGCTAAACACATCCTTGACAGCTTCACCGGCTTTAGTGAGTATCGGACGCTTTTCGATAAGGCCGGTAACGATACCCTCGATGAGCGCGATCTTGGCGTCTTCAAATCCCTGGAAGCGCCAGCCATTGAATTTTAGGCACAGGACCTTCTCTTCTGGTTCGAAGCCGGCCTCGATCATCTCCAGGACACTCGATTTGCCAGCGCCCCAATCTCCATGGACACCGACAGTCACTGGCTGATCCGGCCGATCTCGCAGGAGTTTAACGATCGTCGCAGCTATAGCTTCATTGTTGAGAAGATCGACTTTTGTCTCGTTATCAGTCAGGATCATCAGTCGCCTCACACGTTTGGGTAAGCCTGCGATGTGGGTGGATCAAGGCGCGAAATGAAATAAGAAAAATTCAGTTAGGGCAGCCTAAATTAAAAGCATTTTCTGTTCAAGTTAATTTTCGATCGGAGACATATGCCAAAGGCGTTGCAGCCTTCTATTTTGCAGGTGAGTAGGTAGGGAAGGGGCGAAATGGTGAGATAACGGCAGGTCAGAAAAAGCTAAGGTCACAGATGCCGGATGGCTGCCGCTCCAGGAGTAAGCTGGAGTAAAACCGCAAAAGGTGTTCCCCAATGGCGGTTGAGGCAGATCGCCAAACTGGTGCGGCTCTCCTTTCCGATTCGTCAGATCTACACTTCTATAGCATAACGAAACAGAGGCACTGTCCTATTCGTGCTTTCTGTTATGACAGTGAGATTAGGCTCCATAAACGAGCCACTCGGCCACAGCCAGCCGGTCTTTCATCCCACTCCTACCCTGCCTGATTAAGTTTTCCATCATCAGGAGATTCACCGGGCGAAGCACTACCTTTCCCTGGACGGCCCCTCGCATGAGGTCATTGATGCACAAAACTTGCTCCTTCGGGCAAGCATCCAAAGAGGGATACAGGATAACAGACGTGCGATCAGTACCGGTACGTCCGAGCGCATAAATGGAAAGCTGGTATAGCATCTCGCGCGGCAGCCCTTGGTGCCAAATGTCCCGGTACTTGGCATCCAGTACCGCCGTCATCATGCCCCCCCGCATGACCACAAAATCCGGCCGCGGCGTGGGTACTCCTCTCCCACGCGGACTCTCGGGGGCATAGCTGTAAAGTGTCCTGAGGGCATACTCGTCATGCAGCACTCCATCCAGGAGATGCTCCCTAAGGAAACGGGACAGTAGCGCCTGAAAGAAGCGGTTCATGTCGAACAGGAATCCCGGCAGAGTGAGCGGTTCCTCTTCGTCATCCAGGGCAATGCCATTAGAGTCCAGCAGCAACTTCAGGATACGAAGGATCGACTTATACGCTGTTGTCCGCCGATCAAGGGCTCGCATTCCTCCGGCCAGGAGCTGGCGATCCAGACGCTTCTCGGTTACATCGGAGCTGATCGCCTTCCTCAGACGGTTCAATTGTCCACGTAATTCAGTATCTGCGGTAAGCGAGGCCGCGTATTGAAGACCAGCAAGTAATGCCTGGTTTAGCACGCAGTCTTCGATCCGGGGGTGATAACGGCACGGCAGTGTTGCCGTGGTCCACGGAAAATCGCGAACGTGACGATTGAAGTCTATTTGGCCGCGTGGGCTAACGAGATGACCCGCCACTGGTATATAATCACGATGAATACCACGGGCCAATATCTCGGCAACCTCGGTCGCCAACTGGCGAATGATAAGATCCTGGAAATTCCACTGTTCTGCTGTGTAGCCCACCGGCTCGTAAAGATCAAGATGGCGCAGCCCGTAGGCGTAGCGCAGCAGACGAAGAAGCGGAGCCCCGGTCAATTTGGGGTTAATGGTGACATCGATAGTACCCAGGCGGAAACGGCCGACGAAGGACGTCGCCCGCAGTTCCAGTCCTCGTGCCAGTTCGAGGACTTCTAACTTGCCGGACTCCGTCAGTCGCCTGGCAACCGCACGGTCCTTGTCCTCCACCCCGAAAACGGGCCCAGCCAAAACCCTTTCCTGCTCCGGTCCCAGGGTCTGCCATTCCCTAAGAGTGACAGACGGTCGAGTCAAGATACACCATCCTCACTTTCTTCATCTTCGACCTCTTCCGACGTTTCCCCTGGCAAGGTGGCTTCGGGTGCAGTGGCAATATCGGGAGCTTCGCCAAGTAGCACTTTTACCAGCTCGTCCAGCCGCTCCGGCTTAAACAGTTCCTCTCGGATACGCTGACGCTGTGGATCCACAAGCTTGTCACCAAGAATTTGCGTTAATGCAGAATAATCCTCATAGCAATACTCTTCCAACAGAGGAACGATATCGTCAGCTAGTATCCGAACCAATTTGGATAATTCGGTAACAGGTTTGCCGTCACTGCTGAGAAAATAGGCATGGCCTACCTGGAGGTTTCGTGCATCACGTCCCAGATGGTTCCGGATCCGCTCATTCAGAGCGCTTAGCCAGAGACCGATTGGGAGCGGGGTGGCGCCCCCCACCACGGCGCCGTCCAAAACCTTGTAATCCGGCATCAGTTCGACGAAGCCGAAGCGGCGGCGAAGGGCAGTATCCAACAATGCGATCGAACGGTCAGCAGTATTCATGGTGCCAAGGACGTAGACGTTCTTCGGGACGTGGAAGCTAGTTCCCGATGATGGCAGAATCACCGACATCCCCCTTTTGTCCAATTCCAGAAGCGTCAGCAGTTCCCCGAAAATGCGCGGGATGTCACCACGGTTGATCTCGTCGATGAGAAGAATAAACTTTCTCTCTGGAGACTTACGCGCATCGTCGCAAATTCTTTTGAAGATGCCATCCCGCAACTGGAACGCCAACTGCCCGGATGCCCCCAACTGCGGACGATATCCCTCCAGAAAGTCCTCGTATCCGTAGGCGGGATGGAAGGTACAACATCTCACCAAGCCAAGTCCCGTCTCGTCCCCTGCCACCACCACCTTTTCCTTAGCCGAAAGATTCTGGAAAAGTTGACCAAAGGATTCGATGGCGGCAAGATCCAGGGCGGTCCGTCGTGCCCAATATGTCTTGCCAGTACCGGGTGGACCGTAAAGTATGACTTGCCCTTTCCGCTCAAGAATCCCTTGAACACGGCCCGAAATTTCATCTAAGCGGTGTTTGAATCCCCCCGGGAGTTTCGCCAGTGATACACCGGCCTCTTTGGACGAAGGCATGGTTACCTGTAGTCCTTGGCTCTTTTTTTCAATCTCGAATAGGTTTGGCGCCTTTCTTAAGAGCCAGACGGTAGTTCGAGGCCCGTCCTTTTCCAACAACTTCCAATGGTCGAAAGAGAACCACTCCACTGGACGGCGATGAGGCGCCCTAACTGGCGGACTATTGTCATATATGTACGCACCGGCAATCCGACCTATGGCAAGGACCGTTTCCCCTTCTCCAGCCACCACAAGGTCACCTTCCGATATCGCCGATACGAAGTTGAGGAGTTCTCCCGCGTCCCGCGAAACCCTGCGTGGATCAGCTGGATAGTTCGACTCCAACATACCGATTAGGGAGCTTTTCTTTTCCTTTTTGTCCCCGTTGTTTGCGAACTCGGAGAGATCGCCGAGCATGCTCCAGCCTACTGCCACGTAATTGCCAGCTTTCATATCCTCCCAAGCAGACTCTCCGTCTACACGAGTACCGACACGCCAGCACTGCTTTGGTTTGCCGTGGACACCCTTAAGAGTGGTGGAAAATTCATCGACAGGCCACCCTAGCTCTGCAGCGAGGCGCGCGTATCGGCCCCCTGTGACATAAAGCCCTTCTTGCTGTGGTGGTTCCTGCAGCAGTTTCATCAAATAGTAGCGTTGCCAGTCCTCGTTATGGAAATCATCGAGCTTGTCGGGGAACAACACGAAGAAATACTTGTGGACCCATGCCCGCCGCGCAAGGTCCGGAGCCCTTTCCTCCATCGCCTTCTGAAGTGCCACGTATTCCGCATCGCCCGCTAGATGTGGCAGCGCCAAAAGCAACTCCGATCCAGCCACAAGTTGATCACGGTGCTTTCTTGCGATTGCTATGGCATCTTCCTCAGATATATTCTCTTCGCTCCGTGGACTTCCCTTAACCCATTGATCGGTGCCACGGCGACGGAAGATACCGTAGGCATGAGCACTACCGCCGGAAATCCCTCCGAAATGCAGGCCAGCGAACTCCTCATCATCTTTGTATTCCAGCCAGTAGACCAAGCTGTCTTTGTTGCCATGGGTGTGCATGGTCTGAAGAAGCTCCCTGCCATCCAGGGAACGAAGACGGTCGGGACCAAACTTCGATCGGAACGCATTAAAGCTCGCCTGCCGGATATCCTTTGAGAGCATCTCGCCCTCGTTCACAAGTCTGTCATGTGTCTGCCGCATTTCCTGTTCAATACGCGGATCGAGACTGCTCATCTACTTCCTCCCCCTTCATACCCCTCAGCCAACGCGAAAGTACACGTCGCAGCAACACTGCTATAGCACAACAGAGAACCTTCTTCCCTTCTGCTATAGCAGTGTCAAAACACAACAATTTCGTTATCAGGAAGCTGCCACGTCATTCACCTGCCGGTGCCTGCACGCCAGCAACGACAACCTCCTCCAGAAAGATTCCCTCCTCCAGCAGTAGCTGGCTGCGAGGGTCGAGGAATCCCTCAATAACTGCCGCGAGGCATTGTTTCTGCCGGGACTCAAGGGCGGCATTTCCGAGTGCGGCTCTGCCTATCTCCCTGATCAGGTCATGAACCTGCGATCCGTGATAGATGGTGGCACCCGGCTTATTTGCCCCCACCAGATGCTGGTGCTCCTCCAGAGGGGCATCGGGGAAAATGTCATCGAGATAGTCAGCGATCACCTTTCCGGGGTTAAGGTCATGCGGGAAGGCCACTTCCAGGAAGTCGGCCAGAAGCCAGGATGATTGAAACCAGCTGTACTTGCTCCCATGCAGATCGTGGTGTGCTTTTTGGCGCTCGCTGTCCAGCCGCATCCATTCGAGAATTGCCTCGGCTCGAGGCGAGGTATCCGGATCGGCAGACCTAAGGGGCGTCACAGTGGCTGCGGAAGAAGGGCGGTAGCTGACGTGGAACGAGGAAACTAGGCGGGCGTATAATTCAAGTGTCAGCTCGTTGAGCATCTCCCTGGAGGTTTGCTCCCATACTTTGCAGAGCGCCGCATGAGCGGATTCATTGGGCAAGGCCCTTCGGACCAACTCGATGAAAAGCTCAGCGTTTGATACTTCGGTTTGCAATTTTGCCATAAACGACCCTTCAAAGGTATTTCAAGGACAAAAAACGGGGCCTTATTATCAATCATCCTGCAATGATCTGACCGATCGTTAGTACCGCCTCGATATTCTAACTTCTGGCCTTAAAAATCCGCCACCGCCCTCACGTGCCTTTCTTCCGGAGCCGAGCCAGCCGCGACTCGAGTGGCGGGACCCCTGCCAGTGGGGCTACTTCTACAACTGGGGAGGAGACCATCACCTTCCCGCTCAGCAACTGTTCGAGCACCTCATATGCTTCACGGCGGACCAGATTCCCCGTTTCCCAGTCGTATTGACTCGATGCGGTAAGGATGCAGCGCAAGCACCCTTTTTCGCAACTTTTATGGTGCGCCTCGTCGCGGTAAAGCACCTCCATCGCGCGAGCCACCCATGCCTTGGAGTCGTTCATCAATTCAACGACATGCCCAGCCCCGCCGGCGGCATTGTCAAAAATCTGTAGCCCGCTGTAGGCAGAGGGGCCAACAGGAACACAGATCATCCCAAGTTCCCGATGATCTGACTCCAACAAGTCGGCTCCGGCCAGGCGCAGGGCATGACCGATGGTGTTGACAACAGCTTTTGTGTTGCGCAACCGCTCGTGAGGTACCTGTGCGAAATCGATCTGCACAAGGTCGGTCCCGTGCGTGGCGGCAAGATGCTGGTGCCTAAGGATCGGCGCACCGTCAACTCCGCGCCAACATTGAACTGAAGGGTTCTGGGCGCTCAAAGGAGAATGAGTAGCGAAATGTTTGGGTAGCTTGTCCCTTCCCTCCCCGGAACCGTTGCGCTCACTCTCGCTGTACCCGCAACGCGTGCAAATGGCGAAGCCATGCCCGTATTCCCCGCTGTTGTAGGCCAGTAACTCCCCTCCCTCGCACAACTCGGCGAAGGCTCCCGGAATCCCACCAAATCCAGGGTCGCTTTTGTTTTCAGACGTGGAGTGGGCGAACGACGTCGTCGAAAAAGCGGTAGCTCCGATCCGCTCCGGATCGGATTTCCATCTCGGCGGGTCCCATAATGCGGTTGAATAGCCAAAACGAGGAATCAGCAATTCCAGGGGCGGGCCGTTAAGCGGCGCCGCACATCCAGGGACCGCACAGCCGGAGATCTTGAGGTCGAGCAAGGGGCGATGAAACACGTGTCCGCTGGTGCACTGATACATCCACCCCCGGCGGCCCACCGTCGACTCCTGATGCGCCCATGACTTCTGAATCCCGCGCGAGGTGTAGGTTCGTCCCCCGACCAGCAGGGAGGATCCCGGGACGTATTCGCTTATCGCCACGATCCCGTCTCGCTGGAGCGAGATAGCCTCCTTCTGACCTCTACCTGCAGGAAGAGTGAGAGACTGTAACCCGATGGGGAAACCGTACCTCGGCAGAAAGCGGTGGCCGCCCAACTCCTCGATGACGGTGGAGTTGCGTAGCGCCTTAGCCTGGAAGAACATGGCGTTAAGCGCACGGACCTCTCCGTTATCACGTACCGACTCCTCCTTCCAAGCAGCAAGGAGACTCTCATAATCTTCAATCCAAGGATCGACGGCACTGCGGAAATCCTTTACAACCGACTCTATGGTCTCCTGCCACGACTGCAGCCACCTGTGCCCCGGCGTCGCTTCGAGAAGGGTCGCCACCTCCGTATAGACCTCCGCAGGCTCCTTGGCAAGGTACCTGAGGAAGGCGACGAACTGGTCGGCGAGGTGCCGGGCATCTTCGCGCCACCAGGGATGGACACATATCAACTTGTCTGCGTAAGGGAGGGCCTTTACGATTTCATAGCTACGCCGGACCCCCTTTTGCTCGATGTAGGGAATGATCGCAGCAGAACAAAATTCCCCTATCTTTCCGAACGCCTGCATCGCCCCCACCTGAAGTCCTTTCGGCTGGATGCGCCGGTAAAACTCGCCCAAAAGATAGGCGTGCAGGTGTCGCTTGGCAAAACGATCCCTCTGGAGGAGTACCGTAGGCCTTCTGAGCGTCTTAGTGAAGAAGTGGGAAAAATCGTGGAAGACGCTTTGGTCATAGGCAGTCGACCTGCAGTAGGTCATGACCAGGGAAGATCCGTCGGAACGCCTCCCGGCACGCCCCCCGCGCTGCTGATAGTTCGCCCTGCCGGGCGGAACATTGGCAAGCACCACCCCGGAAAGCCCACCGATATCGATGCCGACCTCCAAGGTCGTCGTGGCGCTCAGCACATTGCGTGCTCCTGTGCTGAAAAGGTCCTGAAGTCGCCTTGTCTCCGCATGGTCTAGCTGGGCCGAGTGCTCCTCAGCCCACAGCCCCATCCGGAAGGCCTTTTCCTGCAAGTACATGCGCCATGCCCTGCCATAGTAGGGATCGCTTTTCAATTCCTCCTGCGAGATGGCGACAAGGGTTCCGGGGGTGTCGGCGAGGATGCAACATCCCAGAACAGCCCTCGGGAAGACCGCACCGGTCAAGGCGCAGCGATAAAGCTGCAGGGGAATGCGCAGCGCAAGGGGGAAAAATTTTACCCGTACCGCATCCACCACCACGCCGTCCTTTTGCTGCCGGGGGGCCTTTTCGAGCCATTCGACCCGTTCGTCTGCGGCCAGCTCCATCAACTGGCGGAAGAGTGCATCCAGAAAGAGATCCAGCAGCGCGGCGGCCTGCTCAGCCGAGCACCCGGCTGCGCGCAGGACGTTCCGACAGTACCGGTTGCGCCTTGCTTCCCGGATCTCCCGCTCTACCCCCCGAAAGGAAAGGAGATAGCCCCGCCCGAAGCGCTGGGACTGGCTCATCCACCGGCCAATAGGGAAGTAGGGCCATTCCCAGTCCTTTTCGCCGTCGTCAACCGTGATGGCGCCGTCGGCGCGGATGGTATCGCACAGGGTGGCAAGAAGATCGGGCCAGGCTGCGGCGAGAGGCTCACGCGCGAAGCTGGGGAGGAGTGCCAGCAATTCCGGGGGGGGCTTTATACCACCGAGGTTGGGATAGACCACCTCCGCGAGGCCAAGCGCCTCCAGAGTCATCCCATTCCACCCCGGAGAGACGAATTCCCGCACCAGGGTCCGGTCCACACTCTTGAGCGCCTCGGCATGGTTCGCCTCCCACTCCTTCTGGCTCCAGGTGTCGGCGCGATGTTTCACACCACCGGGGCGGCAGAAGTACTCCATAAGGACCTGATGTCTCTTCACCTGATGGATCCAGTCCGTGAGCGAACCGCCGGAAAAAAGCGCCTCACGCCGACGGATCTTCTCTTCCAGTTCCCGGTGCACGTCCCCTCGCTCCAGATCGCTCAGGGCCGGGTCACTGAGATCCTCCAGAAGCCTTCCGATGTCGCGATCGAGCCTCTGCCGCGACCTCTCGTCCGACACGCTCGACTGCAAGGTCTCCATGATGACGGCGCGCATCATCTGCAGCTCGTGCTGGTCGGTCAAAAGGGGACCCAGGCGGGCAGCCTCTTTCCTGCTGTCGCTGAAGATAAGGAGACGGCGCCCCCGTGCCGGAAGCCAGTGTCTCTTGTCCTCGGGATACACCGGCATTTCCGCGAACACGGCCTCCACCGAGACCGGCAAGGCGAGGCCATCCCCCGTGCCCATCGGCTGTAGGCTGCTTGCCGGTTCGCGGCATGTGATGCAGGAATCGACCGTGCGCAGCCGGACCGCACCCGGGGTCTCCTCGCAGCGCCCCGTTACGATGTCGAAGTGGAACTCTGCACCGGTTTCTGAGCGCCGGGCGGGTACGGCAAAGCGGTACGACAGGTTTGCCGGCATCGCAGCAAGACGCCAGCTCGATCGAGGAGTGAAGCTATTGTCTTTGCTGCTGTAGATGCCCGCGAAGTGCCACTCGCCGCAGTTGTCGCAGCGGACCAGGGTAAGCATCCTTGACCCGCAATCGGGACAGACGGTGGCAACCTCCGCAACGAGTCTTCCCCCGCCCGGAAGGCGCAAGTCGTCGCCACAGGGACAGGAGCTGTTCAGGCAGGCGCTCAAAGTCCCGGAGGCCCTGGACAGGAGATGCACTTTGTGGGGTATCAGCGGCAAGGAGTGGATGTCCTCCCGCGCCCTAGCGCATAGTTGCAGCAGCGCGATGAGGGATGACCGGGAGGATGCGCTCGGGTCGCCGAAAAGCTTCGATGCCAAGTCAGCCAGAGAGATAACACCATGGCTACGGCTGGCGAAGAGCAGTTCTTCCAATTTCTGGACCAGGGGAGCATGGGCAAGAGCCTTGAACAGAAAGACCGCCGGCTCCGGAATCGTGGCATAGCTTTTCAGGATGGCTCCGGATACCAGTCCTTCGAGCACCCGGGACAGTTCATCCACCAGCTCCGGCTCCTTGACGAGCCCGGTCTGGGCGGTGAAACTTCGGCCGGCCAAGGGAGCGAGGGCCGCGGCGGTCACCGGTGCACCAACCGAAGCCGGCGCGAGTTCGGGGAAATCGCGACGATCGACGGCGCCATCAATATGTACGATGGTTTCCGGATCCTTGGAGAAGATGGCGGCTGCGAACTGCTTCACCCCCTCCCCCAGGGTCGCCGAGGTCGCCAGGGTCAGCACCTCCTCCGCTTTTTTCCCGCAGCGCAGAAAGACCCTCCTCAGCAATAGCGCAATGTCCGCGGCCAGCGTGCCGGAGTAGAGGTGTGCCTCATCTAGCACGAAGGTCCTGAGCTCCCGGGAGAAGAAGGGGGCGTCCTGGGGGCGACATAGCATGTACTCCAGCATCGAGTAGTTCGTGACCAGGATGTCCGGCGGGTTCGCTCTCGCCTCCTCGCGGGTGCGGATGCGACAGGCCTCGTACTTTGGGTACCCCATCTCGTCCGCGTGGCGGGGGTTCTCCGGTGTCTCGCTGGTAAGATGGAAGAGGGTGATCTTCTTCTGCCCTTTCATCCAGCTGTACAACCTCTCAACCTGATCGTTCACCAGCGCGTTCATCGGGTACAGGATGATCGCCTTGGTCCCTCTTTTACGGGGATCGGGATTGCGGTACAAGTCATTGAGCAGCGGCAGCAGGAAGGCCTCCGTCTTGCCAGCCCCTGTACCCGCGGTCACAACCACCCCTGGACGTGCCCCGGCCGCCGGTGCTGCCGCCATGATACTTTCGGATTGGTGCGCATATAACGGGCGCTCAACCGGGAAGGCGCCGGAGTCTGCCAGCTGCTGCACCAGTTCCCCGGAAACGATCCCCTCGGCGGCTAGGTCACCGACCGCCTTTCCGGAGGAGCTTGCCGGGAAGATCCCCTCGATCCACAGTTGCCCCACCAAGCCACCGTCGTTCTCGGCGCCAGACCAGAGTCTCCGGCAGGCCGCCATGAGCTGCTCGTCCCTTAAAAAGCAGCTGGATTCGGTGAGGTCCACCAGCCTTCTCCTGAGTTCCCTTTCAGTCTGCAGTGCATCAAGCTGAAACGATTCCGTCGTCATTTACCTTGTCCTTTATGCTGCGATCGCATCGATTACGCCAGCAGTCTCAGGGCGATCCAGTCACGTACCGGTTGAATATCGAGACAATAGTTGAGGTTGCGCACCGGGCACTCCTGCGCCCTTAGTATTCTGCGGGACTCCTCCAGGACGGCACGGGTCAGGAACTGATCGTCAACCCCCATCACACGCGCCCCAGTTTGCAGAAGCCCCCTCTCGACCTCGGCAAGGTCAGCAGTCGCTGTCGCAGAGTCGGTCTCCGGGATGCCGGCGATCCTGCAGCGCAGCCTCTGCAGCAGAGCAGCTACCCGCTCCGGTCGTGCGCCGTACAGGTCGTGCGTGCCAACTTTAACCAAGTGGGCCATGAGTACCGGGCTTATCTCAAGAAGGTTCTCGTGACGCTCCCAGGCCTCGTCGTCGTCCTCATACCAATCACCGGAGAGAAGCCCCAAGGCGAGCAGAGTCTCGGCGCAGGTGTGCGTCTCCGGGAGATCGTCGTGCAGGAAGTGGCGAATGGCCACCTTCATCTTGAGCGTCACGTCCTTCATCCAATGAGGCATCTCCGGGTTGGGTACGAGCCCCACCCAGGCGGCCAGAGTGTCCGCCGTCCTGGTCCGGACGCGGCCACCCACCGCCTCCCGGATCTCGTCTGCCAGGACCGGCGCCTGCCACCAAGCAAGCCAGGCTGCCGTTTCCCTCCAGTTCGAAGTCGTGGAAACGATCCTCGCCAAGTCGTGAAAGGCCAAGTGGCCGCACCAGGTTCGTCCGACACTGGTTCCCAAGAAGGAAAGGGAAATGGAGCACGGATCGTCAGGGCTCACCGTTTCTGTCGCTCTTAGCAGCAGAGATCTGGTCTCCGGGTCGTGCGTCCAGTGCTGCCTCCCAATCACAACCGGCAGTGAATCTTCCGGATACCAGGCATGGAGCTGGAAATCATCCGACAGATCCAAATCCTGACGTAGCGCTATCGACCACCCTCTCTCGATTCGTCTGGCAGGGCCGAGCACACCGCTGTCAATGACTGCCCGCGAGATCTCGATCGGCTTCTCCGTCGCATTATAGGGGCCCTTGCGGAGGCAAAGCGGAGCGCCGAGCCCCACCAGTTCTTGCCCGATCTGGTCCCCCACCGAGGAAGGACGCCCGAGAAAACGCTCCCCCTCCGTATAGGCCCACTCTTTGACCTCCGACTCGTGTGGTATCGCGAGCAAGCGTCGAGCCTGAAGATCTGCCTTGTCGAGGATCCTGCGCGGATCCGGAGTGATCCACCCCCCCGCCGTTTCCAGTGCAACTCCCGAAAACGTGCTGACGATCTCGACTGTGATACGCCGCAATTCGCCACCCTCCAAGGCGAACAGTACGCCGCGGGCAGGGAGAGCCTTGATACCAGGAGGCACCGGGAAGGGCTCCGTCTCGATGCTCGTTCCGGAACCTCTCACCAAGAGCCTCATCTCCCCAATGAGCAGGCGTCTCGGTTCCATCCCCTGGGGAACCCTGTTGAGACGGATGCGCGCCTTGGTACCCCAGGCGGCATTGACCGGGAGAGAAACCCCCTGGACCTTATCAACGACTGCCCCACCACCGCGCCGCTTGTTTTCCTGACCCTCCGGGACCGACCAGAATGGTTCTCCGCCGAGGCTCAGGGAGAAGCCGGCGGGAAGCCCTTTTCGGAACTGATGGAGGTGTGCCTTGCCGCCAAAAAGGGCATACAGTCGGTCGGCCGGTGCAGAGAGCTCTATGTCTGCGGCACAAAGCAGGAACAGTGCTCCCCTCTCCGCCTGTATCTTCCCCTCGGCTATGGCATAGCCGTTCGCGCCGTAGAAGGTGAACTCCTCCTCTTCGTTCCACAGCGGATACCGTATGGGCTCCTCCAGCACCGGATTTCCGCCTGAAAGGACCGATACATCGATGGTTGGGCGAACCGGATCGATGAGGAGGGGGCCGCCGGCAAGGGCATAGCCTCCGTCCGGTTGTCGAGTTGCGGCAATCCGGTAGTCCGAACCGAAAGCTAGGACAAAGGAGGGCTCCAGGTACGATTCAGGCCACACCTCTTCCAGGTGCACCTCGTAAGAGGGCCGACCGTCCACGATGGCAAGCCGGGGAGGAGCCAGCAACGACGCAGACAGCGCAGCGCCGGGGAGCATGTCTTCCCCCTGCCGTAGCAAATGGGCCCGAGAAGTCACCGCCCGTATCACCGTCTCAAGACCGACAGGTGGCAACCAGGGATTTCCTGTCACGGCAGAGGCAAACTCTTGCCGGGAAATCCCCTTCCAACGGAGTTCCTTGAAGGCGTTCCACAGCTCGACAAATGAGGTGCACCGGTTCGGTCCTTTACCGGTCAGTTCCTCCACCGCGACTGGCACCTGTTGTCCGCAAAGCCACCAAGGTATCCGCATCAGATTCTTTTGGGTGAAGCCGTACTGCAGGGCGATGCTGCGCACATAGGCATGGGTCCCGGCACTATCGAAGCCGTGACGCAGGTCGTAACTGCGGAATACTCGCTCCAGCTCCGTTTTCAGCCAGGGCCGGGGAGATGGGTTGTTGAGGCCTTGAAGAATCATCAGAAAATCCCTGGCCCCGCCCCCAAGGCTCCTGTATATGGCGGGCCAGATCTCCCCCTCCGAGGCTTCCCTTCTGGCGACCTCCGCAGCGAAAGCGATGAACACGAGAGCGATTGCTTCTCGTCCCGAGCAGGTCAGTAGCCCTACCCTTTTCCGCTCCTGGAGGAGCCTGGTCGAAAAAACCGCTGAATCTCCCCATTCCCGAAGCCTCCGATAATCTGCATCGTTAAGGCAGAGCTCCGCAATCGACCAGGAATGCTTCGAGGCGCGCAACCCAAGCTCAGCGCAACGCGCGAGCAACGCTTCCGCGAGATGCCAGGCAGACAATGCATGACTAGGGTGGATACAAAGACCGTCCGTGTGCTCCTCAAGCTCCCGCTCTGGTTCCAGCACTCCAGTCTCAGTCTCGTGGGCAAATTGAGCATCCTCTGGGACATTAGAACCTGAAGGTGATGCTAAGACCTCGGCGTGAAGTTCGGCGGGACCTTCTACTTCAGGTTGCAATTTCCCGTTCGAATTGGATGGTATGTCCGCATCAAATTGCCGCCACCGCTCAGCAATGCAAGGGTTTCCCGTAGAGAACGACCGATCCCGCAACGCTGACCAGCCATTTTCGAAAATAATGGTTTTACCTCCAAAACGTTTATAAAGATCACAGAGGATCTTTTCTTGGGGAGGGTCGGTCCATCCAAAACGAGAGGAAAGGCCTTGCAACAACTCATTGGCGGTGCAGATTCCATCATGTCTGCATGTTTCACTGAACATCCCGAAGAAGAGTTCCTGCAATAACGCGAGAGAGCTTTTTCGGGACAGTTTCTCCACTGATCTTTGCAAACGGAGAGAAACCCCTTGTGTGCTAAGCCCAAGAGTGCGCGCAATATCGGCGCCCCTCATCGGTGCAACGGCATCGGCCCATCCTGACCGCAGCGTCTCTGCCAGCGCCTCCCCCTCGGTGAGGACCGTTTCCGACCAAGCCCGAAGAAGATCCGACAAGGAAAGAAAATTCCCCGGGTGCAGGGAATGTCGTAAAAAGGAGGGCGCCTCCAGAAGATACTTCGAGGACAAGGAATAAAAACGTGCAACTCTTGTAAGTGAGCCTGCCGAGAAATCGCCGTCAAGAATGGCACTTTCGGAGATGGTTATAATGGCGTTTTCAGTTACTTGTGATTGTGATTTCAATTCATCGAAGAGGGCAACCACTCCCTCAGGCATAGTTTCCAGGAGGTAAAAAAGTGCTTGTTCATCGATAAAAGGGCCGGACCAGAAGGCGTCGCCAGGTCCCTCCACTCCGGCGCATTCTACGACTATGCGTGATATCTCCTGTAATGCGGCCTCGGTGGTCGTGGCTCCGCAATGCGCCAGCAGCCAGGAGATGGTGCATGATGCAACCGTAAGGAGATCGAGCCCCGCCAGCAGAAGCCGCGCTGGCCCAGACATGTTAGGGATCATTTCTGCCGGTAACTTTTCCAACCAAGCAGTCACTTGCAGCTCTTTCTCCCCCGAAATTTTGAACAACTCTAGAGGGGTGCGCTCCAATATGCTGTGGTAGGGAATCAGGTGCCATGAGATGCCAGCAACACCTGGATGGGGATCTGGCTCCAGAAAGAGAAGCCCTGCCTCTGCGAACTGACGCCCGTCGAATGGTTTCGATGCTACAAGATCGCTGACGTCAGCAGGCTCCTCCCGGGTACCTTCTTTACCGCTTTCTGGTACGCCGAGGGCGACACTCTCCTCAGAGGCTGCTGAAGTTTCACCACGCTCCGATTCCTCCCCCGCTCTGCCAGCCTTTATCTGGTCGAAAGGAGTATCTTTTCCGGTTCCACTCTCTTCATCGAACCCTTGAACAGTGAGGGCGGCAACGGCCCCGGCAGCGCCATCTGATACATCTTCGTCACCGTCCTCGGCTCCCTCGCCGATGACCACGGCAGCACCGCCCTCAACTTCCGTCAACGGCGTCGCTTCCCAAGACCTGATGTCAGAGGGGGCCACCGGTGGAGTGCTTTTGCCGGACGGTTCGTTCCCACTAGCCGGTATCCAAGTCGCGTCGCTAGAAGTCACCTCTTCGCCATCGCCGAACAATTTTGCGCTCTCTTGGGTGCTGAGTTTTTCGTTCCCGTCGAAAAGATCCACGACAGCTAGATCTAGCCCGACTGGAGACTCTCCCTCTACAGGAGTGGCACATTTGCCGGTATCGTTCACCACGGCGCAGTCTTCGAAAGAAACGGAAGGCTGATGTCCCTCTATTTCGCAACCGACCGCAGCAGCACTTGGTCCTTCTGAAGCTTCCGAAGTAGTGCTGGCCGCATGTGCTGTCGACGGGGGTAGTAACTCTGCAGGAGCCGATTTCGGCTGAAATGCATTAAGGGAAAGATCCTCCACCAGCGGCTCACATTCTGCCACAGTGTCACAGCCCTCATCTCCGGCTGTAGTGCCCTCTAAGCCTACCTCTACCTGTATGTCATTTGCGCCTTGCTGCCCGTTAAGGTCCAGCGCTTCCCTGCAGAGGCACAGAAACACTACCCTCTGGATGCGTGGCTCTTTAATATCTGCGATATCCGCAAGTTTGAAATGAAGATAATCCGAGATGACCTTTGTGGCAAAGAAGGGAGGCCAATAGAGATCGAGTTTGTCGGCGACGACCCTCACCCTTTGCAGCCGAGCGGGGCTCTTTTCCAAAGTGGCGACCCAGGCATTCCACTGCTCGTCGCTCACCATGCAATGCGGCGTTTCCGCTTCCATCAAGCGGTAGAAGCTCACATCAGGATTTTCCGCACCAGTCGTTCGGTCTATTGGGTCGCCAAAGGTGCGGTCAGCAGAAAGCTGGGAGTTTCTTGCTGCAATTTTTTCGGAAAGGTCCGAAATATACCCGGGTTTCATGGGCAGGGAATCCGTCCGTGAACGCGAACTTGAGTTAAGAATGAGATCGAGGGCCTTGCCAGCGATGCAGAGGAAGATGACCTTGCCGAGGCGCGGGTCCTTGGTTTCGCAAATGTCATAAAGGGTAAAATCGAGATAGTCAGCAATGGTCTTTTTGCCCAAGAACGAGGGCCAGTACAGGTCGAGCCTGTCGGCTGTCGCTCTCATTCCGTTTAGCCTCACCTCGCTCGACTTGAGCAGGGCCACCCAACGATCCCACAGTTCATCGGTCACCAACTTATAGGGCGTATCGGAGCGCATCAGCTGATCAAAGCTTATGTCTCCCACTTCATTGGCCGCCGCGCCCCCAAGTGGTGAAATCGAGACCTTCCTGGCCATGACAGATGGGGCCGTCACACCGTCCCTCAGTCTCCAGCGAAAGTCGCTGTCTTTAATGACTTTGGGGCCTAACGAACCGTACAGAAGCTTGTTGACAGTCGTCTTGTCGTAATGATGGTTGCTGCGCCGGCTCAGCTCGCTAGCAATGTCGACGGCCCTTGTGTTGGGGAGTTCGGCGAGGATCTGTATGACCCTGTCCAAGAGGCTCATCTCGGCGCCAGAAGATACACTAGTCGAAGATTGAAAAGGTGAAGGCACCGATGCCGTTCCGGAAAAAGCTGCGTCCTCTCCCAGCCGTCTCTCCTGCGCTAGAAATAGCTGCAGGAGATTACCGATGAACTCATCCCTTCCACCGCTTAGAGTTGTGATTTCCCCTCGGAAGTCACGAACATAAGTCTTGTCATCGTTTGTTTTCACCGAATGGCAATACGCGACCGCCTTCCCCTCGACAACAGTCACCCATGAGTTGATGAGCGGAGTGCCGTCTTTCATGCGCTGCACCTGGCCGGGCGCCACATTGCAGTCACTCAAAAGCCGCCTGGCAGCAGGAGATTCAAGAGGGAGCTTTTCCTTCCCCTTTCCTATGGCAGCCAGTATCTGGCTGCTCGTGCTGTGGGTGGGCCTATGCATCTAAATCTCCAAGCGTAAAACCGATTTCACCTTGCTCCATCTCACTACTTCGCTCCCCTGCCGGGTCCTTCGTGCCCAGGAGATTTCCAGCCGACCTGCTCCTCGTAGACCCTTATTAGTAGCTCTCCGAAATCGTTCTCTGCTCCTCAAACTTCTTCCTGTAAACATCAATCAGCTTTCCATTCCCCGCTATCCCTAGAGTAGCGGCACAAATGAGGGCAAAGGCCAGATAACAAGCGATGCTAGTTTTGACGATGCAGTGTTGAAGCAAGTCTCTTCTCCGTTTGCGGGATAAAATCGATTCTAACTACCGTACGCTACCACCGCGTAGGTTCTGGTAGCCGTTGCATACTTGTCATTGTCAGCCTTGTGCGGCTCAAGGGAATCCATCCCTTTGTCGAGCGTCAGGGTCAACTTCTCGCTGCCACCGATGATGTCCATGACCCTCATATGGAGGTATTCCTTATCGTGGATGTTATGGACGTCGATCTTAAGCTTTTCGAACAACACGGTCGGCAGGTATTTCGCGAACCTGCTTCTGATCTCCTCCTCCTTCTTCTCACGGTCCTGGCCCTTCAGGATCGGCACGGAGATGTTCACGGATTTCAGGAGATCGGCCCTCAGCCTTTTCAGCCCCAGCAGCTCAATGAAGAAGCGCACATGGCTCTCTCTCTGGAAATACCGGTCCGAGTAGCTTATGACACTGATGTCGCTGTTATTCGTGATGGTGCTTATACAGAGCTTTTCCCTGATTTCCTCGATGGTGTAGGCGTAATTGGGCTCGAAATACTCCATCTTGGCGTTCATCATGTTTATGTTTGTCTTGGCGTGGATGTTGCCGAGCTCCGCCTCGAGGTCCTTCAGTTTTTGCCGCTTGTCCGCTATCAGGTCGCTGTCGCCTGCGACCCCTCCCGCCACGAGTTCTTCGATCTCTTCGCTGAGGGTGTCGTATTCCTTGCGCAGGTAGTACCCTTCCTTGACGAGCTGTGAATTGAGAAAGATGTTCTCCTCGTACTTCGATCTAAGGAGCGAGAGCATGAAGATCGCAAATGTCCATACGACGGCCAGAGTTATGTACAGGAAAGTGGACCTCAAATAGGACTTGTGCTGCAGGTACCCTTGCCGGTCTTTCACGAATTCCACGGCCGACCAAGTCCATGCTCTGTAGAGGTGGTCTTTGAGCTTGGGCTTGTTGCTTCTGAGGGTCGAGATCTTGACCGTTCCGAAACCACTCTTGAAAGAGTGGTTGTAAGCGACGATGGATCTCTCGGCATCCACGGAGCGTTTTTTTCCGTTGTCGAAGCTGAGGTCATCCCCAAAGGCTATCTGGACGTAGGAATGGGTGAGCGAGATAACACCATTTATCCCATTAAGGACCGCAACATGGTCTCCTGGGCCGGCAAGAGACTTCGAGAGGATTTGTACCACCTTACAGAGCTGCTTCGCTTCATGTTCGTACTCAATCCCCTTGGTCAGGTAATAGGGCTCGTAGTTCACTTTTATGAAAATGACGGTCGAAAGAAGTGCGGATAAGACAAACGAGGTAAGAAAAACCCTCCACTTGCTGCGGATCAGTTGGTACGTCGTGGCGACAAAGCCTTGGTATCCTGCCATAGTCCCTCCTATAATAATAAAAAGTCCTGACTGGACTATCGGTACGAAAAGGGGAACATGACCGGCAGGTTCCCGCTTAGCTGTGCCAGCATCTCAAAAAGGCTCGGGCAATCGTGCGACACCTTGCGCAATTGGTTCCGCAGCGCGGGAAATCCCTCAACCGCCTGCAGTACTGCTCCTGAAGCGCTCTCGACGAAACGCCTGTCCCTGCAACGGTTGCCGCACAGAGCCGCAAGCGGCAGTAGGCCCATGGCCCTGATGACTTCCCCCGCAGCCGGCTCGAGACAGGTTTCCAGCGACCGCCTCCAATAATGCTCCTTGTGCAGCGGATCATCCGCAACATGCCCCATGTTGTAGAGCCACAGTTGCCAGGGGTGCTGACTCTTCAGGTGCGGGTTCTCCAGTGCCCACGCAACATATGCCGGCAGATTTCGGCCAGTCTCTGCTAGAAAGCGACCCAGCACGGCGTGCTTGTAGGGATTCCCTTCCTCTTCAAACCGGAAGTCGGAAAGGTCTTCGGTTTCAAGATAACGATTAAGGGCACCCTCCGCCTCTGTCACTTTCCCTGCATCGAGGTAGGCGTATGCCAGATAACAGTACTGCCGCAGGTAGTGATCCCTGTATTCCGGGAAGAATCCGTTCCCGAACGCTTCACGTGCTTTCGTCGAGAAGGACTCCACCGTCGGCAGGTTTTCTGGGCCGCGAAACGCCCAATGCTGCATCATCGTCCCGTAGTAGCACCCCAGGTTGAAGTCAAAAGCCTTCCCCTCAAGGGCCAGCTCATCTCGAAACTGGGTTTCAAAGAACCCCACGATCCCGTCAAATTCCGCCGCGGTCGCTGCGGGAATAGGGTCTGCAAAGGAAAAGGTGTTGTGCATCGCGCCGTTGAGCCTGTTTACCAAATAAAGGAGCTTTCGTTCGCGCCGGTGGCGCAGAGGCATCCTCTGGCTGCACCTCTCGGCGATATCCTGCCACTGCCTTTGCGTGCCTGTCTCCCCCAGGTGGTTGGCGAGTCTGGTCTTGAGCAGCGCAATTTCGAACGCTGCGCCCGGCGCATGTGGGATCATCTGCTCCACCATGTCCACGTCGAAAAGACCAAGGACCGCAGCGGCTCTTCTCCTGTCATAGTTGGGCCGGTCCAGGATGCATTCCATGTCGCGCAGGAAGCGCAGCAGCGCCTCGAGTTCCTCCTGAGTGGCCGACCCAGCACTCCGGCCCAAGGTGCGGGAGAGTGCCTCGGCGTCCCGTTGGATGCTGTAGACCAGTTCCGGATCGATATGGGGCAGGGCAGCCAAGAGCTTGATCGGATCCTCCCTGAGCAGCGCGAAATCGGCAATCTTTCTACCACTTCCTGGCGAATAAGATACCCAGAGGCTCTCCGCTTCCACCAGGCGGCTCACCGGCAGCGTTTCCACCACATCGCATCCGGAAGCAGCCAGAGCATCGAGGGCGGTGAGGGCCGGGTAGATAAAACCGCGGTAGTTCTTGGCCGCGGCATACTTTTGCTGCAGGGAATCTACCTCGGCGATGCTGCCATCCTCATGCAGCGCGCCGGTCACCAGGAGGCTGGGAACCTCGAGGTCGCAGGCTGCCGAAAATGCTCCGAGATAGGCAGCCAAACCCAGCGACGGCCCTTGAATGGTTGCCGTACTCATTGGATCGATCAGCGGCCAGAAAAAAAAGTTCTTTCCCGGATTCCTGCTCCGTGCCAGAGCCCCCGCTGCCTGAAGTGCTTTGCGGGCGTCCGTGTCGAGCATGCGCTCTGCCCATCCGGGACAGAGCTGATGGGCTGCGCCACCGTAGCAGCCGACCAGCAGATACTTCACGCGGTCGACATCATTTTGGACGGAGCCTGCCAGCACGATGGGGACCCGGCGCCACGTCCAGGAGACCAGTTCCCGTGCGCCACAGGGAATCCCCGCCAGCTCGCCGATCGATATCCGTTGACTCAGCCATTCCAGCAGGCACCCAGGCGAGGAGCCGGGAGCCATCAGGAAGCTGGCCAGAAGGGTCTGGTAGAAGGTCCGCTTGCGGGGGTCGGGAAGGGCCCGCTCGATGGACTCCGCCAGTTGTGGAAATCGCCCCTCCTCTGGCCAGATGCCAGGGTGTGGAACAGGAAGGCAGGCGCTGGTGTACCGGTCCAGGTTGGCGTCGGTTACGAACTCGGCCACCGCGGCAAGGGACCAGTTATTCATGGCTCACCAGTAGCATCTGCACCCGCTCCAGGGAGCTTTCCCCCTCCTCAGCACCCTCAAAGAAAAGCAGGAAGTTCGCTGCTCCCGGCTTGAGCAGGTAGCGGGTCTCCAACTGCGTGCCGTCCTCCCGCCGGAGCGAGGCGAGAACCTGGACGGCGTGGTCGAAAGGAGAGGCCAGGTCGCCCGAGACGAGGTAGCCGTCCCCCTGCCACTGCTCCAGGTTGATCCGGGCCAGGAGCGGCTCGACGCCGAGTGCCCGCTCCCGGGCGCTGCGCACATGGTTGACGGGGAGAGTGTGCGCCGTGCCCGCGGCGGACATGGGAGCCTGCCCTGAGGGTGGGGAGGCGGCAGCGAGTAAACCGAAAAGAGATTCGACCAGTGACTCTTCTGGTGTGTGGAAAGGGGCAAAGCCCTTGAGTCGGCTCACCTCCGGGACGCTCCACCCCCACCCTTTGAGCGCCTGCACAGCCAAACCTACCGAACCGAAGATGCGTTGGCAGATTTCGGAATGGGACGGTGGGGCAAGCCTTTCATACTCCGCCGCCAAGTCCAGAACCGCTGGCAGGGAAATCTGCGCCCCGACCTGTACCTCAAGCTGCCGGAAAAAGGCGATCGGTGAATCCCGTTGCGCAGGTTCATGATCCACCGCGGCCGCCGCTTCTACCGCCCGCAACTCCCCTTCCGTGGCCACTCCGAGGCAATTCGACAGCAAGCTCTCCTTGATGGTGTAGCAGTTCCAGGCTTGTGCGAAGCCGAAGCGCTCGGAAAGTGCCACGTCCCCGTGCCACATCAAGGCTCTGTCGGAGTAGATCTGCGCCACCCGCCAGCCGGAGCCGACCGGGGTCCGCTCTAGCAGCAGCACAGCGGGAGGCCTGAGGAAGCTATGATCCTCGGTCCATCCCGCAAGGGAGGAGTCGAGCAGCCACACCTGGCCGGCGGTTTTTTCCGGGACCGCACCCTTTCCGGCAAGGGAAAGAAACTGCTCCCGCACCACCCCCCACGCCGCGAGTTCAGCTTCGGGGAGGGCCCGTGTCTCCCTGCAGGAGGGACAGACGGCGAGATGCCGCTCCAGATGCCGGTCCGCCTGCGCTACGCGGAGCAGGGCCAGATCCGGGCAGGTACGGAGCTCGAAGGCTGCCTGCCAGGCAAGTTTTAGCTTCAGATCGTCGAGGTTCATGGTCAGTGTCCTTTTCACTTGCTACGGCCCTCCGATTCCCTTTTACAAAAAGAAATTACCGTTTCGTAAAAAAGGAAGAACTCCTCCTCATCCACCTCCGCGAACTCCCTTAGGACCGGCGGTCCCCAAAGCCCCCACCGCTGTTTCAGCACAGATCGGGCCGCCTTCAGGTGATAGTGAATATTGCTGGGTCCCTTTTCGTCCAGCCGGCGAGCGATCTCCTCGAGGGTCAACTCCTGGTCATACAGATCGAGAACCAGTTTCTGCCGTCCGGTCAATGCCGCGACGCACTCCCGAGCCAGGGATTCAAGCTGGGTGTCCACCACATCGAACTCCAAGGCACGAGATTGACGACTCCACGCCTCGGCAACCAGCTCCGGGGGCAGCAGGTGATCCGCCACTCCGTAGGTTGCTCCCTCGCTGCGTTCAGTATCGGCACCGTGATCGACGACGGCCGTCACCAGCATCGGGTAGGAAAAGGTGACAAACCGCACCAGTTCCCGGATCGGGAGCAGGTACTCGGCAAGGATCTGCCGCAGCGATTCGTCCCAGAAGTGCCGGGCCAAGGCGAGCATGCCCGAGTTGCCGTGGATGTCGCGGTAAGGTACGGAGGACCTGGACCAACCGGAGAAATCGCCCTGGCACCAACGCTCAGGAAGGCGGTCTAGGCTCTCCTCAGTCGAGCAGGCGTAGTACGACCCCTCAAAACCGCACGGCAGGTAACGGAAACGTTCCTCCCGCGAGATGACGGCCCGCATGTGCCGGTAATAGGCATGGAAGGGGCTGTCGGTGCGCCGTTTGTCCACGCAATCTGAAAGAAAGGCCCGGGTCAGGTAGGCCATGAAGGACGACTCGTCGCCCCCCGCGAGCAATGCTGCCGCCTTTTCAGCAACCGAATCCGCGTGCTCCTTGACGAACTGCCAAAGGAGCGCGGTTACGCTCTCCAGGTAGTCGTCAGAGTTGTCGCTGGAATCGTCGAGCTGAAGGGCAAGGTCGTTGGCTCGCCGAATCACCTGTTTCGCACACTGGCGCAGTGGCTCCCGGCACGCGGCGCTGGAAACCCACGTTTCAAATCCGGAGTTCAAAGGGAGCCTCCTCGCTTGTGATGGGTACCGACGATGTCCTCTTCGGAAACAACCCCGCGCAGTTGCAGGCGGTCGACGACACGGTCGGATAGGTAGATGTTGAATGAGTAGAAATGAAGGAGGTAGCTGTCCCGGTCGGTAGGAGGCTTACAGGGAGGGGTCACCGAATTCCTGCGGATATAGCTTGCGATGCCGGAATTGTAGTTTTTGCTGGAGCAAGGACAGAATTTGAAACAGTCGTGCTCGATCTTGTGCAGGATGAAAACCGGATGGGTGCCCTCAGGATCGCCTCCGGCAAACTGTCCGCCCGTCAAGATGCGGATCTGCCCGTTTTTCATGCCATGGAACAGATACCTCTCCCCCCACTGGCAGGGGTCGAAATGGTCAATCTCCTCCAGGCGCAGCCTGCGGATGCTTCTGCTCATACCAGTCCCCCCCCACATCACAGATACGTCACAACGCATAGAGCAGACGAACATGGCTGAAGACGTACCCGCCTCGGATCACCGGATCATCCACCTCTGCCATAGGAAACCGTCAGGGTTTATACCACGATTACCAACCTGGCCCAAAGGATTTGCATCTCCAAATGCGTATTTTCTGAAAAATCTCTGTTGGGTGCCGTGGTTGATTACAGCGAGTCCGCTTGCGGCTGCATCGTCCCCACAGCCTGGCTTTCGGTACTTAAGCCCACCCCCAAGCGGTAGCGGTAAAAAAATTTTGGGGCTGGCTTTGAAAATATCCGGAGGGGCGCCGTCTTCTTCTATATCTGGCCAATGAATGAGCCTGCAGCTCACGACAGTAATAGGGGGAAGGAACATGGCAAACGCCTACGCAAACGCCTACGCAAACGCCTACGCAAGCACCCAGACCGCAGATATTCAAAACGATGGGGGGAAACACCGATTCAGCTGGCACGCGTGGGCGCGTCTCAAAACACGCGGTATCAGCCCGGAACAGGCGGAGCTGGTCCTGAAATACGGACGGATACTGAAATCCCCCGATGCCAGGACCCGTGTGGTATGGCAAAGAGAAGTCGCCTTCTACCGGTCAAGGGGTGTTGATCTCTCAGAATGCACTGGAGTACACGTCGTTTGCGCCCTGGATGGCCGGGTGATGACCGTGTACCGGAAGGAGGATCTTTACGCCGACTCCGGATCGCGCTGGCTTATCCGGGCCCGAGTCTAGAAACGTGACCGTTGACAAATGACTAAGAGATTGAAAGGAGCATGGGAATGAGACTGTTACGGGCATTTTTGGTGGGTGCCGGCAGGCATTGCCTCGCTGCGGCAAAACCGGCGCTCATCGGAAGGATTCTGAGAAAGCTTGACACACAACTGCACGTGCCCCGGATAGATCTGTTGACCTATCCGGAGGCTGTACGCATTGCCCTCCACCACTTGCCGCAGGCGGTGGAAAATGCCCGGGGGGTTCTGGTAAAGAGACCCGACCCGACCGGCTTCCTGTTCATCTGGCTCTACCTGGACGCCGACTGTAAACCCGTTCTTGGAGCCGATGGTCAATTGGTCGGCAAGAAGCTGCTCATCTCCCGTCTCGATGAGGAACTGGACGAGCTGTTCGGCGATAACGACATGATCCACTTTGCGTGATGGAGGTGCGGCTATGACTGGTTTCGAATATTTTCTATTTGGCCTGCTGAAGGCTGCGCTTACCGGAGCCGTTGCGGGAAGCGTGATCTCGCTGGTATGCCTCAACTGGGACCGGATCTGTCGGTGGTTCCAGGCGCGGATCAGCCTCAAGGCGCGAGACATCGACAATGTCGGCTTTAGTCTTCAGGAGCGGCTCGCCAGCGGCGACTACAGAACGGTCTATGGAATCTTCAACAAAAAGACGCACCAGGTGCTCGACACCGAGACCGTTTCGTCCGGCCGGATCGATGATACGGTGGCCGAGGTCCACAGGGGGACGAACCTGGTGTTGTTTCCAAACTGACAGGGGGGAGCATGGAGCCATTTACCATGGCAGCGATTTACTTTGGAGTCAGGCTATTGGGAAAGATCTGCGAAAACTGGGACTCGGTGGTCGACACCGTCGTCACGACTTCCCGGCTTGCCTGGGAAACGGTCAGGGACTGGCTGGCTGCCAAGCGCGTAGATTCAGTGGATGTTGGGAGCCTGGTACAGACCCGCTTGGCAAACGGCAACTACCGGGTCGTAACGGGACTATTCAGCCAAAGCGGGGAATTGCGCGAGAAAACCGCCTGGGAGTGCGGCACCTTGGACAGCGAACTGACGCGACGTTTCTCCGGCAAAGACCGGATCAGGGTGCAATTTTAATTCGAAAGGAGGGAAAATGAACGATCTGTTCGTGTACGGAGTTCCGGAGTCGGTGGACCGCGCCGAAACGGCGATCTTCAACAGCCGCATCATAAGGGCCTGCAACGACCTGAGACAGGCGAGTGGCGACCGGGAGCTATCCCTCAGGATCAGCTCACGGCCCCACTCTCCCGAGGGGGAAAATCCCGAGCCCCAAGATGAGGGCGTCGATGAGGATAGCCTGGAGGAGAAAGCCGCGCGATACCTGAGCGTGGCTCCCCTATGGCGTATGGACCAGTTGGTTGCACCCCAGCCGTTACTTGAAGAACTTGAGAACGCGGTGCGCCTGATCGAGCTGGAGCCGCTCATTTTCGACGCATGGGGGCTCAGGGAGATCGAACCGTTTCCGCGCTCCGCCCTAAACTTTCACGGCCCTCCCGGCACCGGAAAAACCCTTTCGGCCCACGCCGTCGCGGCTGCGCTGGGCAAGGGAATCATCGTGGCAAGTTATGCCCAGATCGAAAGCAAATACCACGGCGACGGACCGAAGAACGTGGAGGCGCTTTTTCACGCAGCCCAGCGCGATGGCTCAGTCCTCTTTATCGACGAGGCCGACTCCCTCCTTTCCCGCCGGCTCACCAACGTCACCCAAGGATCGGAACAGGCGATCAACTCCATGCGGAGCCAGATCCTGATCTGCCTGGAACGATTCCGCGGGGTAGTGATCTTCGCCACTAACCTGGTGGAAAACTACGACCCTGCTTTTGAGACCCGTGTGCGGCACATTCGCTTCCGGCTCCCCGATGCGGACGCCCGCCAGGAAATCTGGCGCCGGCACCTGCCGTCAAGGTTACCCCTCGCAGACGACGTGGACTTGGCCGCTTTGTCACAGGAATGCACCGGCTTCTGCGGACGCGAGATAAAAAACGCCGTCATCGATGCGGCCTTCGCCGTTGGAAAGAGCGGGAGGACGCGTTTTAGTCAGGAGGACTTTACCGCGGCAGTCAGGCGCCTTCGTTCCGCGCAGGTCACCGCAACGGAAATTGCACCGGCCGATGCGCCGACACACCGGCACCAGCCGTAGAGGAGGGAATGTGAAGGGATTACTGTTCCGGAAAATCTTTAGCACCGGACCGATGCGTACCACCTGGACCGGAAGTGGCATGGGGTGGAGCATCGGCATACCTGGCTGTCGGTATGGTATCTCCTCCAACGGCAAGCACTACCTGGCCTTTGGGATTCCTGGCACAGGAATCTACTATCGGCACTATTTCAGAAAGGTCAGATAATCGAAGAAGCCCTAAGTGAAAGCAGCCATATCATCATGATCTGTGATCCTGTCTGTTTATCACCCGTTGCCGCCAATTAACGGTTGCTTTGCTTATTGTTTAGGTATTAAATGCCCCCTAATTTTAGAGATCAAATCGAAAGTGAGGACCTATGTCGTCTTCTGAACCTGGAGATCTCGCCCAGGCCTTCGCGACCATGACACCGCAAGCGCTGTCCTCGATCCTTGCCCTTTTGGAAGAGGCTACCGTCGGTGCTGTAATGGAAGGGCGAATGTCGGACTGGCTGGACAAAAAGGCAGCCGGCAGTGAGTTTGCGAGAAAGCTCGAAAGCCGGGTAGCCCAGCTTGAAACCCTGCAGCAACACCAACTGTGTCTCAATCTGTACGCGCAAATCAACCAGATTTGTGAAATTCCCCCTCGCCATTACACGGCGCCGAGGGATTTCTGCGACAACTGCGAGGATATCATAACAGCAGGCCTAGCTCTGATGCGGAAACACGACCTTTCTTTCCAGGGCACTTCCCTGCACGATTTGGTCGTGTTCCAAACCGGGAAAATGTTCGGTATCATGCAGGAGAAGTTCCCGGATCTGCCACACGACAAACAAGAGGAATTCCTGGCCAAGATCCGGGACTTCATCAGCGAGCTTCCGGCCGGACAGCGCGCGGCGTTACAGAAGGAACTCAACCTGCATGAGGTGAGCGACGAAAAACTCCGAACTCTCCTGACAAGCGGTGCCCTCGGTACCGCCTTCGCCGCCACCGTGGGCATCGGCGGATTTTCCTTCTACATGGGAGCATCGTCCCTACTTGCGGGCATCACGCATCTGCTCGGTTTTTCTCTGCCTTTCGCGGCATATACCTCGATGAGTTCCTTAATTGCCGTACTGTCTAACCCTCTTTTTCTCATCGCTTTTATCGGGGGAGGCGCATTCTGGCTTATCTCCAAAGAGAACAGGAAAATGCGTGAGCGATTGGTCCCCCTCGTCCTCACCCAATCGGTAGTCTCCTCGCTCCATACCTCTGAGATAGACAAGCATAACGACTGCACAGAGAAGGCCGTTGCGGCGTGGGCTAGGGACTGGAGTACAGTGCTTGAACAACGTGCGGTTCGCAATGCCGCCAGGGTGGCTGTAGATAACGCCCAGTCAGCCTATGACTCAACCGTGGCACTCATCAATGAGAATTTGAAAAAGCAAAGCACTCTGGCAACCGATCGGGAGAAGACGGTTAAAAAAATCAGAGCAATGGTTCCCGAGGTAGTGGACAAAATTCGAGACGGCAAATGGGGAATGGAGCTTTCGGCACAGGGAGAAAAGCTTCTAACTCTGCTTAAGGAACAGGTCGAGATCAAGTCGAGGCCTCAAAGCAGCTCCTTTTTCGGAAAGATCGCCGGTGCCATCAACAACAAATGGGATGGTTTTGAAACGTCCCTCGGCATTAAGGACAGCAGCAAGCAGATCGCATTGAAAGCAGCTAGCCTGTGGGAAGAGGGATTCATGCCCGCCGATCCCGACGTTCATTACATTGCCTGTCAGCTACAAGAAGCGACCGAAGACTTGGTTCAGCTAAAAAACGAGGCCAAGACACAGGAAGAGATTGCCTCACAACAAAGAGCCGTGCTGAAGCAGTGCACGAAAGAACTCGAAGTAGCGTCAGGTAAATGTTTCGAAGCGGAGCGGCTGCAATGGGGAATGGGTGCCTTGCAATGAAACATATCGTCTCCAACCCCGCAGTCACTGGGTACCTCACTGCCGGGAATGTTGATGAGGCCATGAGGGCCAGTCTGAGGGTACCTTCAGGCGGCTCTTTGAGATCATATTTCGCACGTGATGAGGGTGAGCGCCTGGAAGGTGTTTTGTATGGAGGCCTCACTTTCGGAGACTTCCTATACGACTATGTCAGGATTGACCCCACGGTCGTCGAAGGAGTTGATTTTTCACGATCTGAAGATCTACACTCCATATTTAATTTCAGCCTGTTCGCAAAACGCCTGGACGATCTGTCCAGCGAGCGGTTAGTCGGCAGTGTGAGCCAGATGCAGGGCTACGTGGCCGAGCGGCTAGTTGCCCACCACCTGGAGGCGCAGGGGCATGACGTAGTTTTCCCTTCGGTCTCCAATCAAGAGGGGTGGGATGTACTGGTCGACGGGGCTCCTTTCCAAATCAAGAACCTAGCTACTGCCGCCGGTGTCCACGAACACCTGCAACGATTCCATGACATTCCGGTTATAGTAAATGCCGATCTGGCGGGTCAGGTAGGACACCTCAACAACGTTTATGTCGACCCCATGCTCCAGCATGACCAGGTGCTGGATTTGACAGAGCAGTCGCTTCACTCTGCTCGGGAACTGGCAGATTTTGAAATCCCGTGGATTTCGCTCGCAGTCTCATCGGCTGCCTCGTTGCGCGACTTGGTCAACCACCACACGGACCTGAACGGCGCAGTTATCAACGCTCTCTCAAACACTGCTGGACGTATTGCAGTCGGAAAGGTTGGTAGTGTAACGAGCGGCATGTTAGGACTTCTGCTGTTCGGACCGGCAGGCAGCGTGGTGTTCTCAGGTGCAGGAGCTGTGGTAGGTGCTTACTGGGGCCGCAAGGCGGCAGGTTCTGTGCGCTCACTGCTGGTCGGAGATCTCGCGATACAGGTACGCAACGCAGCGAGAGACTGCGCTGCTACCTCAGTGGACGCCATGAGGCGCAAGGTTTTCGCCTGGCGCGAGAAGCAGGCACATTTGCAGGAAGCTTTCTCGACACGCTATCCAGTCAGCGTGGCAACAGGTACGTTCCTTGACCGGAAGATGATTCAGGACATCTCCTACCTCGAGAACAAGATGACTGAATTGGAGGCCATCGCCAACGGTAACGTTTCCGGTGATGCCCAAAAGCTCTGGGAAAAGCTGGTAGTTCTGGCAAGACGAAGCGGAATACACCCCCATTTCCTACAGGATAGTTTCAAACGCTTAGAAATTCTGCTGCGGGAGTTGCAGCAGAACCGACGTAAATACAGAATCTGATGCGATGGTTGCCAGAACTAGCCTCACCGGGACGGTACTACATCTCTACCTTCCAGCTTCGTGAGCGCCTCTTCTACCAGGCCATCGCGATCCTCAAACTCGTAGTGCTGCCATTTCCTGATCGGCTCTTCGGAACGAGGGTCACCGATCTCGGCTAGGCATTCGATCAACGCCTCAAGAAGTTGCGCATCACATTCGTAATCTACATCTATAGTTTCCAATACTTTAAGCAAAAGGTCTACCGCCCTGGGATCCCCTGACTCGGCGACGGCCCTTGCGATGCCAGCCCTGCAGTAATAGACCCAATCGCGGTCTCTGTCACCCAGCGCCTGCTCCAGGAGATCCCACCCGCTGGCATCACCAAGAGCAAGAAGCGCTTGGGCTGCCTCAACTTTCGTTCCCCAGTAAGCAGAATCCGCACATCGCTGCAAAAAGGTAACCGCCCTTTTATCACCAAGCTTCCCCAGACAGTTTATGGCGGCTGATAACCGACTGTTGTAGTCATCCGGCAAATCCCCTTGGAACATCTTCAAGTAGATATCAAGAACCTCCGTCAGATTCATGGCTGCAGCCGCTTGGGCACCTGAGAAGAAAACCATGTCGGAGTCGTCCTGAAGCGCTGCCAGGATGTAGCTGGCAGATTCCGGCAACCGGAAGACGTATTCGAGCAGTCTTTACGACAGTTTCCCGGAGGATACCAACCTTTTGTTGGGATTGGTGATGGAGGAGTACGTAGGATACAACCTGAGGCAGCTGGCTGGTCACCACGGAAAGTGCCTCGGCGGCGCAGACCGCCTTTCTCCACTCCGGAGCAAGGGCTCGGGTGTCGATCGGGATGTCGCGCTCCCAGCGGTAATCGGGAGGCGTGGCCGTACCCGAGCCAGATGAGTTGTGGGCCGACATTATGATGTTGGACGGTTGGCGGGAACAGATTGAGAAGAGAAGCAAAGAAACCGAAAAAAGACGGAAGCAATAAATCTTATTTAGGTGCTGCCAATCCTTTTCGCGTGTCAACGGACGGGACTCTTATTTCCCATTACGATCTCAATTTAACCCCGCCCCGACCTCCTGAGGATTGAGTTCTGAGGGACTTCTTGTCTGGGTGAGGGGGTAGCGCCTAGGGTGTTCACGCGATTACTTGCTTTCGGTCCCTGACCATGCAGCACTGATTTCTCGCGGTCCAATTCTTCAAGCGTGTTCGGGAGGGCCGGGACGTTCAACTTGTCGTGCCTCACACTTGGCTTCCGTGCTGAATCACGGCTGAAACCAAAAGGCCGCTCCCAGATCTGGGAGCGGCCTTTTGCCTTTTGTCAGGCAAATTTGATTGACAGTGTCCAGAAAATTAAACTTTTTGTGGAATTTCAGCACATTATTCCCTCCTTACCTTCCAGCCATCTTCCAGTGATTTGCGACGGCCCTCAGGTAGCGGCAAAGTGATGATTTCACACGCCTGAGTGTCGAATAAAAAAACAGATTCCTGATTGCATTCGGTGTTCAGGGCGACGTGGGTTTCCGTCATTTCTGGTGCATCAAGCGATGTGTGACCGAAAATCTGCTTGGTCCCAGAGTCCAACCAGAGCCGTTCCTCTCTCAGATCGAACCAAAAGCACCCACCAAGAGATGCCGCCCCCTCTCTGGCAATCCCGATGTCGAATATGTTGCTTCTCTCTCCACGTTGGAGCCAGGCGGCCATTTCGTCATTAATCCTTGCCGCAATAGTTGTCACCGATTGCCCTTTCGCCAGCTTTACACTGCATCCGGCATGGGTACAGAGCCAACCATCAACCGGGTAGGCCGCTATGAACCGCTTGTAGTTTGCATCAATAATCTCCTGTAGCACCGTTTCCCTATACTGAAACCCACTGCAGCGAAACGGTGGGGGTACCAAATAATGGAGATCGTGGTTCCCCCACAAAAGCACCGCACGGCTTTCCATAAGGAGTCGCAGGGCCTGCACTTGACGTTCCAGCGGCTCCAGCGGGGAGTCAAGATAATCGCCCAAGGCGATATGCTCCTCTTCAGGACGATAATCAAGGAACGCCTGCGCCTTCTCAACATTTCCGTGTATATCACCTACTATTATTGCCACTGTTCTCCTCTCGATCTGAACCTAAATTAAGAAGTGCCTATGATTGGTCCTCCCGGGCCTTCGTTAAGGGAGGTTATGCCCCAAATGGTGCAGCTTCAATGGACTGCTATCCAAAATTTCTCACACACTTTATTATGTAAATAACCTTTCCAAGGACCTCAAATCCGTCATAAGGAGGAGCTAAAGGACTAGTTTCTTCAATATTATAGAGACTTATTTCATCTGACTTCAAAAAGGTGCCAAGGTGTAATGTGTCAGAATCACAAAAATGTCCACACATAAGCAACCCTTGCTTAGGTTCATTATGGTTAAATGGCCTGATACAAAAGTAATCTCCTGGAAACATAGGGGTCACTATTGTATCAATACTGCTGATAGGAGCAACTTCATACTTAAAAGCTTTAAGATTATCCAGTTTTATTTCGGTAAAATCTGGTACCATTATATAACATTGTGGTACCGCAGAATGAATAGTGGGAAAAAATGGTACTCCAATAGTTTGTTTAGATTTGAAGATTTCCCCATCACCAAATTGAAGCCACTCAAGCCTGACCTCAAAAATGCAAGAAATAGCAGCCAGAATATAGAAAGCAACAGAACCCTTCCCCGCTTCCATAAGAGAGAGCGTAGGCTGAGCAATTCCGAGTTTTCCAGCTAGGCCACGCTGACTAATCCCCAAAGCCTCCCTAAGCACCTTGATTCTTAAACCTATTTCTGCAGACATATTCCCCTCCCCCCCCTAGACAGATAGTCATTGCAAATGTACCACTATTAATTACGCAACGCCATTGGAAAATAATAAAGCCGTTCAAAAATATTATTTGACAATCAATCTGATTGAAAGATAATATTTCTGCGGATTGGATTGCAAATTTTTTGAGCCTATTAATCATGAGCGGTACAGGCTACGGTGTGTGCCGGATTCCACAAGTGACCAACTCACATTGTTCAAACCCAGCGTCTAGCGGCATCCCGCAAGAGATCATCATTGACAGACGACTCGGAAGCAAAAACCTCGTGACATTTGCCCGTACGTTACAGATTGGCGTGCGTCACCACCCCGTAGGGCCGCCGTGGCAGGCGGCTGGTTTAGAGCGGGCCTTCAACACCATCAGGAATATCATCGGTCGCCGCGCGTCTCTGACGGGAAATACAGGTGGCGGAGACGTCGGCCCAGCCTCAGGGATAACGATGGATTCCTAGGTGAGTTGCTCCACACCTGGATCTGCGACAGATATCATCAGATCCCGAGGGGGCTCAGGTCGCGCACGCCTCTGGAACTTTGGCACGAGAAATAGCGGCGCGCTCCATCAATTGGCGAATCTCGCGACAGATGCAATTTCAGCCCTGGTCAAACAAGCACCCTCGGGGGGAAACTTGTGCTCAAGCGGTATGGCTACGTTTGCTGCTCGTGACGGAGTACGAAGTCCCAAGAACAGCAGAAGGTCTAAAGACAGGCCCTGAGTCAGTGACAGGCCTTGGGCGAGCGTAAAGCAACTCCACCTGCCCGCTGGCTCAGCAAGAGGTCAACAGTAGGTTTACCAAGTGGAAGGGATAAAGCATGAAAAAGCGAAGGGATGTGACCGAAAAGGACGTTCTGCGTTGGTTGCGTCAGGGATACGGCCAGGGTGCGGGTAGGCTCTATCGTCCGTTTTTCTATGTCAGGGACGTACCCTCACGTGGCCGCTCTTCAATGTTTAATGGGCTAATAACCGGAAGAACCCACCATTATCTCTCAGATCTTGAGTCCGCTTGTCATGTCTTGGTGGAATACGAGCGGGGCGTTAAGGACATCCGTGAGCAATTCGCCTTGCTTCCCTGGGAGGAAACGCAGGAAATAGCAGAGGCTTTTGGCCTTCGCCACCCAAGGTATCCAGGAACCAAAACACCAATTGTCATGACATCCGATCTGGTGGTGACGCAAAAAAAGGAGGGCTTGTCAGTGATTAGCGTGAAGCCCTTTTCAAAAGTCGACCAGGCCAATCCGAAAAATCGACGGACGAACGAAAAACTCTTTATTGAAAAGGTGTACTGGCAACGTCGGAACATTCAATGGAGCCTCGTCACCGAGCGGGAAATCCCTTTAGTGCGAGCCAAGAACCTGAACAACCTTCGCATGCACATAGCCGCTGCAGAAAAAGATCATTTGAATGCAAAGATGGAGAATTTCCTCATGGAATTCAACCTCATTTGGCGAGGTGACCTCTCTCTCCTGTGTGTACTGAGGGGTGTCTCTAAAAGAACCAGACTCTCTACAGATGACTGCTTTTGTCTTTTTGGAAGGGCTGTATGGTTGCGCCTGTTGAACGTGAACTTGAATTCTCACGTCCTGCACCACGATTTGCCGGTTCAACGAGGAAATGTATAGAGAGGCGAGATGCTCGACATAAACGAGATTTTAGCAGCAGCACCAGGCGTATCCACGTCTATACAGGGGATCGTTCGGTATCTTGGAGCCGATCCGTACGGAAATGCATATCTGATGCGACTGGACAATCACCCGCTGACCGCGCCTTTCTCTGTCTCATTCTCTGAACTAACAGCCGCGATCGAAGCCGGTGAAATCATTCGCGGTCTGGAGTTTGAGCTAAAAATAGCACAAACGTCCGATGAGCTGAGCGACGATGATAAAGACAGCAAGGAAAAAGCTGTGAACATGATCGCGCCATTGTTCGAGACCGACGACGCCCTCTTCGACTCGGAATGTAGGGGGCGGATGTTCAAGGAACGAGCGACGGAGTGTGGCGTCTCGCCGCGGATGATACGTCGGCTCTTCTACCAGTATCTCTGGGGAGGCAAAAGTGATCTTGCTCTCGCACCGCAGTATGCCAATTGCGGAAAACAAAAGCAGACGGCAGGTTCAAAGAGGAGGGGGCGGGTACCGAGAAACCCAACGGCTGCCAGCCATGTTTCTTTGCCGGAGGTACGGGAACAGCTTGAAAAAGGCGCCAAGATGTTCTTCATCCCGGGAAGCCGCACGCTTGAAGAAGCCTTTATGGAAACCAAGAAGGCATTTTTTAAGAGAGGAGCAACCATCGAACGAGGCAAGACCATCAAGGAGAACCTCCTTCCACCTGAAAAGTTACCGACTCTTCGCCAATTTCGTACTATATGTGAAGAAGTTAAAACGAAACTTGGGATCGTGGCGAAAATCCCGCGCAGAATCCGGCAAAAGCGTCCTGACTGGGAGTTTCGAGGATCGAGCCGCGATGAAGTCTTGGGACCTGGGCATCGCTTTGAGATTGACGCGACGAAGCTTCAGGTCAGGTTGGTCTCTCGATACAATCGTTCCAAGGTGCTAAAGAACGCCACCCTGTATGTCATCGTCGACATCTGGTCGGGGGCAATCGTTGGATACGCCCTTTCTCTCCAGAATGCAAGTTGGGCACTTGCCGCCAAGTCGCTCAAAAACTGCTTTACCGACAAACAGGAGGTATTTGATCGGTTGGGGCTGGATTATACCAGCTCCGACTGGCCCTGCCACCACCTTTGTTGCCGCCTCGGAGCCGACCGCGGTGAATTCGTTAGTGACAAAGCTGGGCTTGTTCCGGACATCGGTATCGTAGTGGAAATCATGCCCCCGATGTGTCCCGAAAGAAAGGGGAAGGTGGAGTCCACCATCAAAAATGTTAAGCATGGCCATTTGCACCGCCTCCCTGGACGACATCCAAAGGTGCGCGAGCGGCGCGAGAGCGATGGTACGGATTCTGCCGCCTTAACCATCGATGAGCTCGAGCGGATTATTGTAGACATCATCATGGGGCTGAACCACGAGCCTGTCCCTGTCGACCACGTTCCGCCTGAGATGATCGAAGAGGGGGAGACAGATATCACTCATATCGGTCTGTACCGCTGGGGGCTCGAACATTACTGCGGGTTCACCCGCAAGATTCAGGAGAAGGATGTATACGCAAACCTGATGACGAAGGGAGTGGCGACCCTGACGCCCAAAGGACTATTTTTCAAGACGCAGACGTACCTTTCTCCCCTATTGGTGAACGCGAGGAAATACAAACCTAAGTCAGGAAAAAAGCGGTTGCTCGTTGACGTTCGCTTTGACGAGCACGCCGCTGACTGCATCTGGTTCTTTGATACCAAGTCAAAAGAATGGGTTCAGGCGGTCAATAACAATGAGGCCGTCAGACGAAAAAAAACTGGCTTCTACGAACTGGAAGTCTTACGAGATGAGGTGAAACGACTTCGCCGGGAGGCGAAGGATGAAAGCCTGCACCGTAACAGTGAAAGAGACCACAAAATCAGGGCAATAGTGAAGCAGGCCGAAGAGGAGGCAAAGGAGGATCGGAAAGGACATTCGAGGGCAAGCCGCAAGAACAACATGAGGAGCAACACTCAGCTCGAAATTGAAGCGGGGAAGATGATTGCTGCTGGGGCCACGACGGCTGTTCCCGAAAAGACAGTTAAAGGGCCTGAGGAAACAGACGCTAAAGGGGATCATACTGTGGCCCCTGGCGCGAAAGTGCCGGCCCAACCAACGGTGCCGGCCTTGGGCCAGCAGATTCAAACCTCCGAAGAGGAAAGGAAGTCGCAACTAACTACAGGTCAGCTTGCGCTACAGATGTGGAGGAGGGGAAAATGACATGCCTAGTCAACAACAATCCGGTATATCACGAGATTCCTATCACGGATTTTCAGGGCAATCCGCTGGTAGAGGCGTTGTCGCCTCCCGCCGCGTCCGTGGTAGAAGCAATCCATAGCCTCGGTCGGATACCCGAATTCGATGAGAGCGAGCGCGATCTTCCCTCGTATTACAGGGCTCTGCTACCAGCGCGTTTATTGAACTTTATGTTCCCAACCGATCAGCATACTCAGCTACAGCGCCGGATCTATGGGCAGGTGTTGAGCGGGTATCGGTGGCGCAACCCAGCGACCGTTCACGGTCAGCAACTTCTTCACGGTGAGAGGCCATCCCAAGACGAAGTTGACATTGTCAGTCCCCGCCACCAGACGCAGCTTGCGCAGGTGCCTGCGACTATTTCCTTCTTGACAGGACTTTCCGGCATGGGTAAGTCCACGCTGATCCGGGCGATCATGCGTTCCATGGGAAGTCCGGTGATCAGGCACTCATGTTATAACGGAACTCCTTTCAACGAAACGCAGATCCTATACATGATGAGAAACGTCCCGGACCAATGCAGTGCTAAGGCGGTATGCAAGAGCTTCGGTGATCGCACCGACGAGTTGCTTGGTATGAGGTTGTATGCGAGGCTGTTCGAAGACAAGTCGATGACCAGAACCCACTACGTCTCTGCGCTGAGGAAGATCGTCGCCAACCATCATGTCGGCGCTCTCGTCATCGATGAATTCCAGAACATCTCACTGGCGCTGTCCGGCGGGAAAAATGAGTTTCTGGCACTCATTCTCAACCTACGTGAAGAACTCGGGATTCCGATAGTTCTTGTCGGGACCTATCGTGCGGCAGCTGTCTTGAAGGAGGAAGCTAGCATTGCCCGCCGGCTTGTAGAGGGTGGCTTCCATGAGTTGAAGCGGCCGGGAGGTCCGGAAGATAAGGACTGGCAGTCCCTCTGTGAGATCATCTGGTGGCATCAGTGGGTGCGAAAACCGCAGGAACTGACCTCCGATGTAATAGAGGTCCTGTACAAGTGCAGCCAGGGGATAACGGGCATAATGTTGAACCTCTTTGTCACTGCCCAGACGTCCGCCCTCGAGGAGGGGAAAGAGACGATCACCCCTGCCATGATTGAAGAGGTTTATCAGAGCCGCTTCCGCCCGTTGCACCCGATCATTGACATACTCAGTAGGAAAGACGAGGAAGAGCTTTCGCTATATGACGATCTTTATTTTGACGCGATGGCTAAGTTCAAGAAGGATCCGATGCTAACCCCGTTGGCCCGTGTTAAGGCTGAGCTATGCCGCAAGCAGGAGGAATTATCAGGGAGTCTTCCGGGGCCTGGCAAGAGCGTTTCGAAAACGGGGAGGTCTCGTAAAGGTAAGAAGCTTTCGGACGAAACACTGCATGACGTGCTGCAAAATGCATGCAATCCTGCCCCATTTTTTGGAGGCCAAGAGGCATGAGAGGCGATGGCAATGGCGTTCCCTTTCCATTTTTCCCGCAACCAGCAAAGGGGGAGACGGTTTACTCCGTCCTTTGCCGCTGTAGCGCACGAACAGCCCTCCACGAGAGCCATTTATTGGAGGAACTGACAGGCCAGCGTCGCTGCGCACCTTTGCTGGCGGCGCTTCCAGGATATCTACCAAAAATCGCAGCAAGGGTACCGCAGGGGCACCCCTGGCGCGACACGACAATCATAGTGCGGGACCATACCCCCTTGCCGTATTTCACTTATTTTGACCGTCAGAGCGAGCGTGAAGCATGGGTGAGGAAACTGGCGGATGCCATGACCTCCCATCCCTTCTCGTTGTCGTTGGGGCTTTCTCGGAGTCCTTGCCAGGCATCGACACCTCATCCTCGGTACTGCCCTACATGTATAAAGGAAGACAGGGAGATGGAGGGATTCGCGTGGTTTAAGCGGGAACATCAGTTACCTGGCGTAACGGCCTGCTGGATACACGAAACGACCCTTGCACTGGGCTGCAGCCAGTGTGGCTCCTACCCCATAAAAGGTATGGCGTTGGGAATGCCCGGCAAGTGTTGCTGCTCTCAAGGGGCCTCCCCGCTTCCATGTACCACGAACCAGCCTGTCAGGACTGAGCCTCTCGTATGGCTCGCACGCCAGGCCGCCTTCATGGTTAACTCTTCTGGCACCTCCTGCGATAACATCAGGAAAGCTCTAAGGGAGGCTGCACTGGAGCGGAGCTGGGGACGGGGTTCTTTAGTTGATCCCACCCGCCTCGCAAATGGTATGGAAAATAGGTTTGGACGTGAGGTGCTTGAGTGGCTGGGAGCACCGGTTTGGACAGAGGGGCGACCGGCGGCGTGGGTCCGCCGACTCTTACGGAAAGGATCTGAAGCCCACCGACGCAGTTCGCCGGTGCTGTTCCTGTTGGTGTTGGGAGCACTCTACGACTCGCTGGAGGAATTTGAAGAGGCCACGGAAAACTCAGCTAATATTCCTGTCGGGCTACGGCTACCCTCGACTTCAGAGGAGTTGCCACGACCACCGTGGAGTGAAGAGCTTTTCCGGTTATTGGAAGCAGGAACCTGCGGTCTACCTGGAATAGCAAAACGCATCGGCGTTCCCGTATACAAGGTAATTGACGAAGTCCGACGCCATCACTGGCGCGTTTTGCTTTCCCCACAGACGAGGAAGAAGATTGGGGATGAAAAAATTGCCGCTATCAAGGAGGACTTGCGGAGCGGGGTTAAAAAGACTGCCATCATGCAGAGATACTGCTGTAGTGAATGGGCGCTGACTCTGATCGAACTAGATGAGCCGGGGCTTAACGCCTGCTATCGAAAGGCCGGTAAGCAGAGCACGCAACAGGGAAACCGTACTCGGCTGGAGCAGTATCTCGCTATTCGCCCAACTGCGACACGGTCCGACGTTATGAAAGCCCTTCCCGGTGTATATGATGCCTTAATCACCAAAGACAAGGAATGGTTTTACAGGCAAATTCCCGATAAGAGGGTGGCTGCTATTAAGACCCGCAAAGAGAGAGTCGACTGGGCGGGGACTGACCGACAAAAAGCAGCAGAGGTTTCAAGTATCTTTGATCGCATGTTGGCTCCGGGGGTGAAACCAGTCCAGGCGACGGAAACCGCAGTTCTTAAGAAGGCGGGTTTGTGGACAAGGTACAGGAATAATCCGAAAAAGTTCCCGCTAGTGAATAAGGTCTTGAAGAAGCGTTCTGAATTGTACGAGCAATTTCTACAGCGACAGGTCGCCTGGGCGGTAAAGCAGATGGCCTCTGCAGGCGAGCCCATTTCCATCAACAAGCTTCGTCGGGTTGCGGGAGTACCTGCACAGCTCTTAAGAGATCGCAAGGATATGGTGATTAAAGTCTCTCGTGAAATGAACGCCGCCATCAACGGGAGATCCTTTTTTGCCTAAACAACCGGACGCGCAGCCATGAGAGAGCGCCAAATAGAGGCCGCAAAGCAGGATATAGCCGGGCGTGGGGCACCGAGGACAAACTTCCCCTCCTCCTTCCAGATTGCCACCTGTGCCTCGATAGCCGCCCGGCGGGGGCTGAAGTACTCGAGGAGCTCCGCCGACACCCCCTTTAACTCGATAAACATCAGGGACCGGTCAAGTATTTTCACCTCGAAGCTGCGCCGGCCGAGCTCGTACGCCAGCTCCTGACGGTACAGAAGCCCCAGCGACTTCTGGTATTGATATATGGTCAGGGGGTCGTTCGCCTTCCAGTCGCCGTCCTCCGTCCTTACCACGTTCAGCACGAACACATGCGAATGAAATCACAGCCACTTCACTGGGTTTCGAATTAGTGGGCCGCCTGATCACGTGGTAGTGAAAAATAATAAAAAGCCCCTCTGAGATACCGAGACCTCAGAGGGGCTTTCTTCTGCCATCATTGTTAGGTTTTGCCAAATAAGTCTGTCACCGCACGTCGTTGCCAAATAAGTTTGTCACTCTCCTGCTGGGTAGCGCAGAGTGACAAACTTATTTGGCAAACGGGGGCTCAGTAAATGCCTGAAATTGCGTAGCAGGCAGTGACAAACTTAATTGGCATTTCACATTTTTTGCTCGTTGAGGTTGTCGAAGTGTATAGAATTCGCGGGAACCTGGCAAGCGATAATTGGTTTGACTCCATCGGTAAAAAAAAGTAACGTACCGGGGATTATCTGCAAGGAGTGCCTGATGTTGCGTGCACGGATCTACCTCCTTTTCTGGATTCCCCTCACGCTCTCCTGCTCTCTGGCTGCCGTGATCGGAGGACTCTTCGACGCCACCGGCAAGGCGGGCCACGCCTGCGCCAAATTCTGGTCGGTCTGGAGCCTCAAGGTCGCCGGGATCAAGGTGGCGGTCTCGGGACAGGAACTGGTGCCGACCGACGGACCGGTGATCTACATGGGGAATCACCAGGGGAATTTCGATATCAACTCGCTCACCGTGGCGATCCCGCGCATGTTCTCCTGGATCGCCAAGGAAGAGCTCTTCAGGGTGCCGCTCTTCGGAGCCGCCATGCGTCGGGCCGGTTACATAGCGCTGGACAGAAGCGACGGCAGGAAGGCACTGAAGAGCATGGCGCAGGCCGCCCAGCGCATCGCCTCGGGTACCAGCGTGGTGATCTTCCCGGAAGGGACCCGCACCATGGACGGCTCGCTGCTGCCGTTCAAGCGCGGCGCCTTCCTCCTGGCCGCCAAGGCCGGGGTTCCCATCGTCCCCTTTACCATTAACGGCAGCAGGGAGCGCAACCCCCGTAACCGCCTGGAGCTCTACCCGGGTACCATCAGCGTGAGCTTCTCGGCGCCGCTCGAGAGCAAGGGGGTTCCCGAGAGCGAGCTGATGGAGCGGGTGCGCGAGGCGATTGCGGCCAAGCTGGAGGTTCACTAGATGGTTGTGGCGTATGGAGCTATGGTGCTGGCGGGACTTGTCCTGGTCGTCTGGGGACTGCCGGCGGCACATCGGCTGAAGAGCCCCTGGGACAGCGTGGCGTCGCTCGCGGTCCTGGCAGGCGTTATTTCGGCCCTGGTGGGTGCGCTCCTCATCTGCGTCCCGAACTTTTTCAAAGGCTAGAGGGCTTTCCCGCACGCCGAGGCAAACGGATACATGGAAAAGATCAAGAGTATAGCGGTCAATGCCGCGTTCATCGCGCTGGTCTCGATCGTCCTCATCTGGGGGAACACGCTCTACCGGCAGCATGTCCAGTTCTCCAAGGGAGAACGGGCGATGGCCGCCGGCGATTTCGTGGGCGCCCTGGCAGGCTGGGAGTCGGCGATCCACATGTACACCCCGTTCAGCCCGACGGTGGACCAGTCGGCGCAGCGGCTTTGGGATCTTGGCGAGTCCTGCGTGCGGCGCGGGGACACCACCCGGGCACTGCTCGCCTACCGCTCGCTGCGGAGCTCCTTTTATGCGCTCTCCGGGTTCTACCAGCCGGGCGAGGAGTGGATCAAGAAGTGCGACGCCCGGATCGCCCAGCTCGTCAAGCAGGGGCAGCCGACGGGCGCCCGCTAGCGGCCGGCCCCGGCAAGAACCACCGCAGCACCGCACTCGCCTCGTTTTCGCGCCCGCAGCAGCTCGGTGGCCGGATCGGCGCAGGTTTCCCCTCCCTTTGAGGGAATGTTATGACAGCGACAAGGATACCCTGTGGAACCAGTCAGTAGCGAGAGCACCGGCCTTAAGTTCATAGCGCTGGGGGGCTTGGGCGAGATCGGGCTCAACATGGCGGTCTTCGAGTACGGCGAGGATATCGTCATCGTCGACTGCGGCCTGATGTTCCCCGAGCCGTACATGCTCGGCATCGACGTGGTGATCCCGGACATAAGCTACCTCACCGAGCGCGCCGACAAGGTGCGCGCCATCCTCTTGACCCACGGCCACGAGGACCACATCGGAGCGCTTCCCTACGTGCTCCGCGAGCTCTCCCCCCCCATCTACGGTACCGCGCTCACCCTCGGTTTCCTGAAGGAAAAGCTCAAGGAGTACGAACTGGACCAGAAGGTCGAGCTGCGCGTGGTGAAGCCGCGCCAGAAGGTCGAGATCGGCGCCTTCGAGGTCGAGTTCATCCGGGTTTCGCACTCCATCGTGGACGGCTGCGCGCTGGCGCTTACCACCCCCGAGGGGGTGGTGATCCACACCGGCGACTTCAAGCTGGACCAGACCCCGGTCGACGGCGAACTCACCGACCTGGCCACCTTCTCGCGCTACGGCGAACAGGGGGTCCTGGCGCTCATGGCCGACTCCACCAACGTGGAGCGCGAGGGGTACACCCTCTCCGAGCGCCTCGTGGGGGACGCCTTCGACGAGATCTTCCCGCGCTGCGCGGGGCGCATCATCGTGGCGGCCTTCTCCAGCAACATCCAAAGGGTGCAGCAGGTGGTCGAGGCGGCCAAGAAGAGCGGCCGCAAGGTGCTTTTAAACGGTCGCTCCATGATCGGCAACGTGCAGATCGCCCGGGAGCTCGGCTACCTGACCATCCCCGAGGATCTGCTGATCGATCTTAAGGAGCTCCCCCGGCTTCCCAAGGAAGAGGTCTGCATGATCACCACCGGGAGCCAGGGGGAGCCGATGAGCTCGCTGACCCGGATCGCGATGGACGACCACAAGCAGATCAAGCTCGAGGAGGGGGACACCGTGATCCTCTCCTCGCGCTTCATTCCGGGGAACGAGAAGACCATCTCGGACCTGATGAACCACCTGTACCGGCGTGGCGCCGAGGTGATCCACGAGAAGGTCTCCGAGGTGCACGTCTCCGGGCACGCAAGCCAGGAAGAGCTGAAGCTTTTGCACAACCTGGTCAGGCCCAGGTACTTCGTGCCGGTGCACGGCGAGTACCGCCACCTGGTGAAGCACAGCCAGCTGGCCCAGAAGGTGGGGCTTCCCAAGGAGCGCTGTCTTTTGGCGGTAAACGGCGACGTGGTGCTCTTTTCGGACGGCGAGGCGGCCATCGTGGACCAGGTCGAGACCGGCCGGGTCTTCGTGGACGGCAAGGGTGTGGGTGACGTCGGCAACGTGGTGTTGAAGGACAGAAAGCACCTCTCCGAAGACGGCATGGTGGTGGTCATCATCGGCATCAACCAGGTGACCGGGGCCATCATCTACGGCCCGGACATCGTCTCGCGCGGCTTCGTCTTCGAAGACGAGAGCCAGCAGTACCTGGAAGAGGCGAAAAAGGTGGTGCTGGACACCCTGGCGCTGGTGAACACCGAGGTGCTCGCCGACTGGAACGAGGTGAAGCTCGAGGTACGCCGGGTGCTCAGGCGCTTTTTCAACAAGACCATAGAACGGCGGCCGGTGATACTGCCGCTTATTTTGGAGATGTGATCGGACCGATCAGTCCGATCCGACAGACCGGTCGGATCAACAGCGTGAACCCATGACAGACGAGAAACTAGAAAAAAAAGAGAAGGTAACCAAGGAGATGAAGGGGATGGCGCTGGCTGCTGCCGGCATCTTCCTCGCGGTCGCCCTCATCTCGTACAACGGCGAGGACCTCTCCTTCAACAGCTTCTCGACTGCCGCGGCTACCCACAACCTGGGGGGGCGCTTCGGGGCGCAGCTGGCCGACTTCTTCCTGCAGCTCTTCGGCCTCGCCTCGTACCTGGTGCCGTCTACCCTGATCTACCTCGCCTACCGGGCCATCAGCCAGGACGCGGTACGCTGGCGCCCCTACAAGCTGGTAGGTTTCGGACTCCTGCTCCTGTCCCTCGCCGGCCTTTTCGCCTTCAACATCGAGTTCACCGAGTTGGCGAGCCAGAAGGTGCCGACTGGCGGCTTTGTGGGCCGCCAGAGCGCCGAGTTGCTCCAGCGGGCCTTCGGCAAGGTGGGCGCGCTGCTCATCCTGCTCCCCATGCTGGCGGCAAGCGCCATGCTGCTCTCCCGGTTCTCCTTCATCCTGTTCGCCAACTGGTGGATCACCACGGTGAAGGAGCGGGTGAGCCTCTACCTGCAGCGTCGTGAATTGAACCGCGAGCTTTTGGAGAAGAAGGACCCCACGGTCGAGAAACCGAAGCCGGCTTCGGCCCCCCCGATCATCCGCCCGGCCGCGGTGCCGCCGCCGGTGGCCGCACCGGTCGCCAAGAAAGAGAAGAAGAAGGACGAGAAGAAGGCGGCTCCGGTACAGGAGGCCTTCGAGTTCCTGAAGGCCGACGGCAACTACCGCACTCCTCCCTTGTCACTCCTGGACCCGGTTCCCGAGCAGGCCAAGAAGCAGGACCGCGAGGTCCTGACCATGAACGCGCGGCTCATGGAGAAGAAGCTCAAGGACTTCGGGGTCGAGGGTGAGGTGGTGGAGATCTGCCCCGGGCCGGTCATCACCATGTACGAGTTCTCGCCGGGCCCCGGCATCAAGGTAAGCCGCATCGCGAACCTCTCCGACGACCTCTCCATGGCGCTGCAGGCCCACTCGATCCGCATCGTGGCGCCGATCCCCGGCAAGGGGGTGGTGGGTATCGAGCTTCCCAACCGCGAGCGCGAGATGGTCTCCCTGAAGGAGATCTTCAACTCCGAGGAGTTCCACAAGGGGAAGATGAAGCTCCCCATGGCGCTTGGCAAGGACATCGCCGGGAACCCGCTGGTCACCGACCTGGCGCGCATGCCGCACCTCCTGGTCGCCGGCGCCACCGGTTCGGGCAAGTCGGTCGCCATCAACACCATGATCCTGTCGCTCTTGTACACCTCGACCCCCACCGACGTGCGCATCATCATGGTGGACCCGAAGATGCTGGAGCTTTCGGTGTACGAGGGGATCCCGCACCTCCTGCTCCCCGTGGTGACCGATCCCAAGAAGGCGTCGCTTGCGCTTAAGTGGGCCGTCGAGGAGATGGGGCGCCGCTACCGGATGATGAGCGACCTGGGGGTCAGGAACATCGACTCCTACAACCGTGAGCTGGAGCGCCGCGAGAAGGAAGCTGCCGAGAACAAGGCGCGCGGCGTCGCGGTGGTCGAGGAGATCGTCGAGCTCGAGGATGTGGAGGAGGCCGGCGAGGCCGAGGACGATATGGAGGCACGCGAGGCGGCCATCCAGGCCTACCTCGCCAAGGAAGAAGAACTGGAGCACGGCCATCTCCCCTACATCGTGGTCATCGTGGACGAGCTGGCCGACCTCATGATGGTAGCCGGTCGCGAGATCGAGGAATCGATCGCCCGTCTGGCCCAGATGGCGCGTGCCGCGGGGATCCACCTGATCCTGGCCACCCAGCGCCCCTCGGTCGACGTCATCACCGGTCTCATCAAGGCGAACTTCCCGGCCAGGATCTCCTTCCAGGTCTCCTCGAAGATCGACTCCCGTACCATTTTGGACGGCAACGGCGCCGAGTCGCTGTTGGGTGCCGGCGACATGCTCTTCCTGCCGCCGGGGACCTCGAAGATGCTGCGCTCCCACGGCGCCTTCGTCTCGGATACCGAGGTGGGGCGCGTGGTCGAATTCCTGAAGAAGCAGGGGAAACCGGTCTACGAGAAGTCGATCCTGGAGATGAAGGCGAACGACGAGAAGGGGGGCGAGGTCGACGAAGAGGTCGACGAGCGCTACGACGACGCGCTGGCCCTGGTGGCCGAGACCAAGCAGGCCTCGATTTCCATGATCCAGCGCCGGCTGAGAATCGGCTACAACCGCGCCGCCCGCATCATCGAGAAGATGGAGCAGGAAGGGGTGGTGGGTCCCTCGGATGGCACCAGCAAGCCGCGGGAAGTCTTTATCAACAAGATCTAGATCAAAACCGGGCACGCGGAAAAAGCCGGAAACCCAGGCAAAACGACCGGAATCAGGCTGGGGGTAACCCCTACAAGCTTTTGCCGTATCCGGTCTTTTTGCCCTGGTTCCCGCGTCATCCGCGTCCACACGTTTTTCTTTTTTAGGGGGTAACATGAACGCTTGTCGCAAAGCCGGTCTTGCGCATTTCGCGGTGACCATCATTGGCAAGGACCGCCCGGGTATCGTGGCCGACACCGCCGAGGTGCTCTTCAAACTCGGCTGCAACGTGGAGGATTCCAGCTGCACCATGCTGGGGGGCGAGTTCGCCATGATCCTCATCATCTCGCACGAGAAGCCGTTCTCCAAGAAGCAGCTGGAGGCGGAGTTCGCGGCCAAGACCGCCGGCGGGGGACTCTCCGCCTTCGTCCGCTCTCTGAAGGACGACGAGGTCTGCTACCAGGAACCGACCGGCGAGCTCTGCCTGGTCTCGGTGTACGGCAGCGACAAGCCGGGCATCGTCTACCGCATCACCCGCGAGCTTGCCGATCGCGGCGTCAACATCACCGACCTGAACACCAAGCTGATCGGCAGCCCCGCCGAGCCGGTCTACGTGCTGATGCTGGAAGCGGCGCTGCCGCAGGACCTGAGCGTCGAGCAGGCCTCGCAGCTGCTGGAAAATCTGAAGAAGGAGCTGAGCGTAGAGATCTCGGTGCGCCTCATCACACCGGTCTCGCTTTAAGTTATGGCCGTACAACGCATACTTCTCTATCCCAATCCCATCCTGAAACGGATGAGCCGTACCGTGGAGCGGATCGACGCCGAGATCCTGCAACTGGTGGAAGACCTGGTGGACACCATGGAGGCGGGGCCCGGCTCGGTCGGCGTTGCCGCGCCGCAGGTCGGCGTCTGCCTTCGGGTCTGCGTGGTGGATGTCTCCAACAACCGCCACGGCAAGGACAACAACCACGGCCGCCTGTTGATGATCAACCCGGAGATCGTGGAGCGTAGCGGGCTCGCGGTGATGCGCGAGGGGTGCATGAGCGTCCCGGACTACACCGGCGACGTGGAACGCGCCACCGAGATCACCGTGCGCTTCAGCGAGCCCGACGGGACGCAGCGCGAGTTCTTGGCCAGCGGCTTCGAGGCGGTTGCCATCCAGCACGAGATGGATCATCTGGACGGCCTGCTCTTCCTGGACCGGATCAGCTCGCTGAAAACCGGCCTGTTCCGGCGCAAGAGCTACAAGTAGTGCGACATCAACAGCGGCACACGGAATAGGGCGGAAACACGGGCAGAACGGCAGGTAGGGCGTAAAGAAAAAGCAGTTTGTTATCCTGGTACGTTGCCCTGGTTTCCGTTATATCCGTGTGCCCGCCTTTTCGTTTTTGAGGGCAGTTCATGAAGTGGCTCCTGATCGCCTCCATCCCGGTCTACCTGTTCGGTTCCTTCAAACGACCGATCTTCGCCCTTGCCGTGCTGGTTGAACTGGTCTACCTGGCCAGCCGCGGCATCGGCCTGGGACGCCTGCCTCTCATCGGGCCGCAGGACACCCTCGCCTTCTTTTCCTGCTCGATCGGGCTCATGGCTCTCCCCTTCCTCTTCACCAGGGAACTTGCCGAAGAGGAAGGCCTGCGCTGGAGCTGCGGCGCATTGGCCGCGTTCTTCGCCGGATTGGCGCTCCCCTTTCCCACCCTCAACATGCCTTTGCCGCCGGTGCTCGACACCTACTGGTTCGAGCTGCACGTGGCGCTCGCCTTTTTCGCCTACGCACTCTTCGGCGTCGGTGCGCTTTTGGGGGGAGCCTTCCTCCTGAAGGGGCGCCGCAGCCTGCTCGACCTCCAGTACCGCGCCGCACTCACCGGGTACAGTTTCTTCTCGCTCTCCATGGTCTCCGGCGGCATCTGGGGCTACTACGCCTGGGGCACCTACTGGCTTTGGACCCCCAAGGAACTCTGGACCTCGATCCTCTGGCTCTTCTACTCGCTCTTTCTGCACCTGCGGGCCAAGGGGAGCAGCTGGGACAAGGGCTTCGCCTGGCTGGGGATCGTCGGGTTTGTGGTGACGCTGTTCACCTATTTGGGGGTAAGCATCTTCATGCGGAGTTCGCATAGTTTCTAGCTAGAACCTGGGCACGCGGATCACACGGAAACCCAAGCAAAAAAGCCAGATCGGGCCAAGACTAAATCTTCGGGTAAAGTCGGGGTAGAATCGTTGCAACGTTCCTGTCGGGGGAGGTTGCCATGCTACACGAAAAAGTCACCGAGCAAATCCTCAAGTGCTTCTACCGTGTGTACAACAACCTGGGATTCGGTTTTCTGGAGAAAGTCTACGAGAATGCCCTCTGTCATGAACTGGCTAAGCAAGGGCTCCGAGTGAACCAGCAGACCGGCATTCCTGTGTACTACGAGGGCATTATCGTAGGCGACTACGTAGCAGACATACTGGTAGAAAATTCGATAATACTGGAGCTCAAGGCAGCTGAGGGTATTCGCAACGAGCATCTTGCCCAGCTGACCAACTATCTGAAGGCGACAGAAAAAGAGCTTGGTTTCGTCTTGAACTTTGGCAAGAAACCAGAATTCAAGAGGATGATTTTTACCAACGAAGTCAAATCGTCCCTATCCAGGGTTTAATGTCGTATCCTGATTTTTTGCCGTGGTTTCCGCGTCATCCGCGTGCCCGCTTTTGACTTGAGGTGTATGTGCTAAAGACACTGTATCTCCGGCTGATTTCCCTTAACCTGGGACTCTGGCTCATTACCGGAGTGATGCTTGCGCTTGCGGCGGGCTCTTTCTCGCAGGGGGCGGCCGAGGGGGGCGGGCTCAACGAGATGCCGCTCTTCGCCTGGCTCCTGGGCGCCCCGGTCGGCTTCTCCTGGTGGCTCTGGATCGCCCTTGCGCTCCTGGCGCCCTTGACCCTGAACGCCATCCTCTGCAGCATCGAGGCCTTGCGCAAGGGGCGCAGCCTCGCCCCGCAGCTCATGCACCTGGGCTTTCTGTTCATCGTCCTGGCGCACCTCCTCTCGGCCTACGGTGGATTCAAGCAACAGTTCCAGCTCCCGGAAGGGGGCTCCCTCGGCTTTCCGGACGGCGAGCGGCTCCTGGTTGAGAACATCTCCGGAGTTGCCGGTCCCATGGGGATGCTGAGCTCCTACCAGGCCCGGATGCGCATCGGCAACGGCGCCGCCAGTGGCGTGGAACCGAACCATCCCCTGTTCCACAAGGGGTACGGCATCTACTTAAAGCAGGTGGAACTGGTTCCGGTGCCGGTGGCGCTCATCGAGGTGCACCGTGAACCGGGCGCCTGGGCCGCACTCGCGGGGGCGCTCTTCTTCACCCTGGGGAACCTGATGCTGCTGATGCAGCGTCGCGGCAAGCCCCAGTAATAAAAAAGGCGCCCCGTGCGGAGCGCCCCCTGTTTTCCTGCCGTACCGGCCTGACAGCGGCTACTTCAGCAGCTTGACCGACTTGATAACTACCGGGGTGAGCGGCGCGTTCGGGAAGCCGTTCTTCACGCCGGACGGGGTGTTGACGATCTTGTCCGCCACGTCCATCCCCTCGAGCACCTTGCCAAAGACCGCGTAGCCGAAGCCGTCCGGGCTGGGGCGGTTCAAGCCGTTGTTGTTCACCACGTTGATGAAGAACTGCGAGGTGGCGGAATCCGGAGCGCCGGTGCGTGCCATGGCAAGGGTACCCCGGTCGTTTTTCAGCCCGTTACCGGCCTCGTTCTTGATCGGCGGCTTGTTGGCGCCCTTGGGCATCATGTTGGCCGTCAGGCCGCCACCCTGGATCATGAAGCCGGGGATGACACGGTGGAAGACCGTGCCGTTGTAGAAACCGCTCGTTGCATAGTCCAGGAAGTTCTGCGTCGAGATCGGGGCCTCCTTCTGGAACAGTTCGATCTTCATGTTGCCCAGGCTGGTCTCTATTACCAGTACGGGATTCTTCTCACCGGCAAAGGCAGTTCCCGCCAGGCAGAGCCCCAGAACCAGCAGGCAGACAACTCGTTTCAGCATGTTAAAATCCTCCTGTCTAAGTGGTTTTGCACACTCTCATTGTATATGCCAAGTAAGATTCCCGGTCAACCCTCGGGACAGTGAGAGACCAACAAAAGATTTGACAGAACAAGCGACGCCATGGAAAATGGCGCACCATTAACGAACTCACAGGAGGCTTGCGTTGCAGATCCAATTCGGTACCGATGGCTGGCGCGGCGTGATCGCCGATGCCTTTACCTTTGAAAACCTCTCGTTGGTGGCACAGGCCACCATGGACTATATGCACCAGGAAGAGTTGGCCGATCTGGGGCTGGTGATCGGCTACGACCGTCGCTTCCTCTCCCGCGAGTTTGCCGAGCAGGTCGCCGGCATCGCCGCCGGCAACGGCATCCGGGTCTGGCTTTCCGATGGGTACGCACCTACCCCGGCCGTTTCCTGGGCGGTGTTCGAGCGTGGCGCGGGCCTGGGTGTCATGATCACCGCAAGCCACAATCCTCCGCGCTACAACGGCTTCAAGGTGAAGGAGTCCTTCGGCGGCTCGGCGCGCCCGGTGACCACCAAGACTCTGGAGGCGCTGGTTGCCAAGAACCAGGGCGCCGGGCGCCCGGTGCAGGCGGTCAGCCTCGCCGAAGGGGTGCAGTCCGGGATGGTGCAGTACCTCGACATGGCCAGGCCCTACCTGGACCAGTTGGGCCGCTACGTCGACCTGGAACTGATCCGTAACGCGGGGATCAAGGCGGTGGTGGATCCCATGTACGGCGCGGGATGCGGGTTTCTTCCCCTGCTGATTCCGGGTATTGCCGAGATTCACGGGCACGAGAATCCTTCGTTCGGCGGCCACCCGCCCGAGCCGATCGCCGAGCACCTGGGAGAGCTGTGCGACCTGCTGGCCGGCGGAAAGTTCCAGGTGGGGCTCGCGCTGGACGGGGACGCCGACCGCATCGGCGCTGTCGACGAGACCGGCGAGTTCTTCTCCTCGCACCGGATCTTCACCGTCCTCTTGAGGCACCTCTATGAGCGCAAGGGGGTGCGCGGCGGCGTGGTGAAGACCGTCTCCACCACCCGGATGATCGACCTTCTGGCGACCAAGTTCGACCTGCCGATCTTCGAGACACCGATCGGCTTCAAGCACATCTGCGAGCTCATGCTCGAGCACGACATCCTGATGGGGGGCGAGGAGTCCGGCGGCCTGGGGGTGAAGGGGCACATCCCGGAGCGCGACGGTATCCTCATGGGGCTTTTGCTCCTCGAGGCGATGGCGATGAGCGGCAAGGGGCTGCGGGCGCTGTTGGAGGAGACCATGGACGAGATCGGCCACTTCCACTATTCGCGCATCGACCTCCCTATCGAGAACCAGGCCAAGCAGCAGCTGGTGCAATCGCTGGCGGCCGGCGGCATCGAGAGCATCGCCGGCCACCAGGTCACCAGTACCAACTTCAGCGACGGTTTCAAGTTCATCTTCGGTGACGGTTCCTGGCTGCTAATCCGCCCCTCCGGCACCGAACCGGTATTGAGGCTCTACTCCGAGGCCAACGACCCGGCCAAGGTGACTGCGCTCCTCGAGGCGGCGCGGGGGATTGCGGGGGTCTAGAAAACCAGGTTGAGGTCCCGGTTGAGGTTAGGAAGCAGCTTCCTAACCTCAATCTTGTTTTCAGGGGCAGGCGCCCTTGGGGCAGGGTTCGGGATTCCTCAACCTCAGCCGGAACCTTAACCAGCCCCTTTAAACCTGTTGTTGAAAAGCCGTAGTGGTTCTGTTATAGAATAGGGCTCGCGTCAAATTTCAGCATCGCTCTTAAGGAGTTATCCATGTCGAATCCTCAGTTGATTATGTATGACGAGGAATTCAAGCAGATAAATGCGGTAATCGAGAAGCTCCTTAGGGAAGCAAACGCGAAGGTTATCTTCCTGGTGGACAAGAACGGTCAGTTGATCACCGGTTGCGGTGAAACCGAGCGCTTCGACACCACCTCGCTCGCCTCGCTCACCGCTGGCAACATCGCGGCGACCGGCGGCCTGGCAAAGTTGATCGGGGAGAAGGAGTTCTCGATCCTGTTCCACGAGGGGGAGAAGGACAATCTGCACATCTCGATCGTCGCCGGAAGGGTGATCCTGGTGGTGCTCTTCGATACCCGTTCCTCGTTGGGCCTGGTGCGCCTGCGGGTCAAGAAGGCCTCCGAGGAGTTGAGCGCCATCTTCGGCAGGCTGCTGCAGAAGAGCGAGGAGAAGGAGAAGAGCGGCGACAGCGAGTTCCCGTTTGCCGAGATCACCGACGACGATATTGATAACCTGTTCAGCTAACTTTTAAGAGGTACTGTCGCATGTCTTTCATCAACTACGCCTCCCGCGAGATCAACTGCAAGATCGTCTACTACGGTCCGGGGCTGTGCGGCAAGACGACCAACCTGCAGTTCGTGTACCAGAAGACTGCCCCCGAGGCGAAGGGGAAGATGATCAGCCTGGCGACCGAAACCGAGCGCACCCTGTTCTTCGACTTCCTGCCGCTGGCCCTGGGCGAGATCCGCGGCTTCAAGACCCGCTTCCATCTCTACACCGTGCCGGGCCAGGTCTTCTACGATGCCTCCCGGAAGCTGATCCTGAAGGGTGTGGACGGCGTGGTGTTCGTGGCCGATTCCCAGGAAGAGCGCATGGACGCCAACATCGAGAGCGTCGAGAACCTGCGCATCAACCTGGCCGAGCAGGGGTACGATCTGGACAAGATCCCCTACGTGGTGCAGTACAACAAGCGCGACCTCCCCAACGTGGTGAGCGTCGAGGAGTTGCGGCGCGAGTTGAACCCCACCAACGTCCCCGACTTCGAGGCCTGCGCCACCACCGGCGAGGGGGTCTTCGAGACCCTGAAGGCGATTGCCAAGCAGATCCTGTTCGACCTGAAGAAGGGGAAGTAGCAAATCGGGACGCGGAAACTGCCGGAAACCCAGGCAAAAAAGCAGATAAGGCGATAAACCAACCCGAATGTCGGGTGAGTTTTATCGCCTTTTCCTTTCCTAGAGCTTTGTGTGCCGTAGTTTATCCGGTTTTTTTGTCTGGTTTCCGGCCTCTTCCGCGTGCCAGGGTTCAGGTCTTTGCTTGATGCAGATGCTCCCAGACTTTCTGTGCTGCCGTCTCGGTCATCCCCTGCACGGCGGCAAGCTGAGCGACCGAAGCTTCCTTCACCTTCTTCAGGCTCCCGAAGTGGCTTAAGAGCGCCTTCTTGCGCTTGGCCCCGATGCCGGGCGCCTGGTCCAGTTCGGAGCTGGTGAACACCTTGCTGCGCACGGTCTTGTGGTAGGTGACCGCGAAACGGTGCGCCTCGTCACGGATGCGCGCCAAGAGCAGAAGCGGCGCGGAGTTCTGCCTCAGGACAATCGGGTTTTTGCGTCCGGGCCTGAACACGCGCTCGTCGCTGCGCCGCAGTTCAGCACTCTCCATGCTCCGCTCCACCCGGCTCTTGGCAAGACCCGCCGCCTCGACCCCCTCGACCCCCAACTCCTCCAGCACCGCGCTCAACACGTTCAACTGGCCGATGCCGCCGTCCACCACGATGAGGTCGGGGCGGTCCTCGGTGCTTTCCGCCTTGAAGCGCCGCGACAGCATCTCGCGCATCATGGCGAAGTCGTCGGACTGCAACACGCCTCGGATCCGGTAGCGTCGGTACAGCGACTTGTCGGCCTTGCCATCCACAAAGACCACCCGGCTCCCCACCGCCATCTCCCCCTGGATGTTGGAGATGTCGTAGCACTCGATGCGCTTGGGCGGGCACCCCAGGTGCAACCTCTCGGCGAGTTCGTCCAGGAGGTCCTCGGCGGACTCCGCCTTCTTGATCCGCTCCTGTGCAGCGGTCAGGGCGTTTTTCTGGGCCAGCATGACGATCTCGAGCTTGGCGCCGCGCTGCGGGGCGGTAATGGCAACCTTCTTGCCCAGTTTCTCGGAGAGCAGTTCTTCGAGGGCCTGCGGCTCGGGGATGGGGAGGGGGAGCAGGATCTGGGGCGGAATCGGATTCTCCTGCCCGTAGTACTCGTTGAGGAAGGAGGCGAGTCCCTCCTCGGTCTCCAGTTCCCACTCGAAGCAGAAGCTGCGGCTGCCGGTGAGCGCGCCGCCGCGGATGTGCAAGAGCACGACCTGCAGTTCGTCCCCGGTCCGGTGGATGCCGAAGACGTCGCTGTCCGCGCCCCGTGCCACCACCTTCTGACGCTCGACCGTCACCTCGATTGCCTTCACGAGGTCGCGGTAGCGCGCCGCATCCTCGTAGCGCATCTCCTCGGAGGCCTGGTTCATGCGCGCCTTGTAGATCCTGGCAACCTCGTTGTTCTTCCCTTCCAGGAAGAGGGCCGCCCCTTCGGCGAGCGCCGCGTAATCCTCGACGCTGATCTTGCCGCAGCACGGCGCGGAGCACTGCTTGATCTGGTAGTAGAGGCAGGGGCGTTTGCGGGCCATGCAGGTCGCCAGCGGGTAGTGCCTAAGCGGGAAGAGCTTGTAGAGCTGCTTCAGGACTTCTCGCGCCGAGGTTGCCGAGGCGTAGGGGCCGAAGTAGCGGGCGCCGTCGGCGGGGACCTTGCGCACGATGGAGAGCTTGGGGAAGGACTCCTTCATGTCCATGCGCAGGGAGAAGTAGGTCTTGTCGTCACGCAGGTTGATGTTGTACTTCGGGCGGTGCTGCTTGATCAGCGTGTTCTCGAGGATCAGCGCCTCTTTCTCGGTGTCGGTGACGATGAACTCGATCGAGACCACCTGCTGCACCATGAAGCGGATGTGGATCCGGGAGTCGTCGGGGCCCACATAGGCGCGCACGCGGCTCCTCAGGTTGCGCGCCTTGCCGACGTAGAGCACGGTCTGGTCCGCGGAGCGCATCAGGTAGACCCCGGGGGTCTTGGGGAAATTGGCAATCATCTCGGGCGTTATCATGAGGGGTAGTATAGCGGCGTTCTTAGAAAGGGGGAAGGGGGAAAGGCAGGAGGGGGTGAGGCAGGAGGGGGTGAGGCAGGGACTGGGGACTGGGGACTGGGGACTGGCGCGGCATTGTGCAGGCAACGCGTGGAGGGGGGCTGCGGCGGAGATGGCGGCCCCCTCACCCCGGCCCTCTCCCGGGGGGCGAGGGAGAGCTGGCATTAGGAGGATAAGAGGGGTACGGGCACAAAAAACCCCTCGCCCTCTGGGAGAGGGGAAGGGGTGTGGGGTCTGCTGGCTGCGACACGGCAAAATGTGCCGGTGTGCAGTTTGACTTCTTAGCGTTTCCCGCTGCGCGGATTGCCGGTGGTGGAGGGAGTCTTGAACCCGCCGGTCTTACTTCCTGCAGGCTTTGCTCCTGCGGGCTTGGCACCTGCCGGTTTGGCACCTGCGGGCTTGCTACCTGCCGGCTTGCTCACTGCGGGTTTGGCACCGGCCGACTTGAAACCGCCGGGCTTCGCTGCACTGCTCTTGGGCGCGCCGCCTCTGCCGCCGGCGGCCTGGGGCGGACGGGGTGATTTCCCTTTGTAGCCACCCGCGTTCACCTGCTTCTGGGGACGAGCCTCGGAAACGGTGATGGTACTATCCAAAAAGCGCGCACCGTCCAACGAGAGGATGGCGTCTTTGGCCTCGGCCTCGGTGGACATCCTCACGTAGCCGCACCCCTTAAACTGGCCGGTGACCGGATCGGTGATCAGGTGAATCGAGGTAACCCGCCCCGACACGGAGAACAGCCTCTCCAGCTCCCATTCTGTCGCGTCATAGGACAGATGTCCCACGTACAGCTCTTTACTCATTACTTCTTCTCCCTTAGATCAATCTCTGGTTTCTCGGGGACCACTCTAGCACACCGGATCTTCCGCAGCAAAGTCATTCTGATCCGCCGGCCGGGGCAGGTGCCTCGGGGGCTGTTCCGGAAAGCAGTCCCGGCGGCAGTTCCAGCGGCAGTTCCAGCCGCTGCCCGGGCTGCAGGCGGTCCAGGTCCTTCCCCTTGTTGAGGCGCCGCAGCGCGGGCAAAACCGCCAGGGCCTCGTGGTAGCCGAGCCCGAAATCCCGCTTGAGAATCCTCAGCACCGTTTCGTGAGGCCTCACGACAATGACCCGGGGAGCAGCACCATCAGGTGCTGAGGAGGCGCGCGGCTCGGTAGTGCTCACCTGCGGGTGGGATGCTGCTGGGCGCGGCGCCCGTGCCGGAGTCGGTGTGCGTCGTGGTGCGGGAGGCGGTGCCGGGGTCGGCGCGGGAGAAGGAGTGGGAGGTGCAGCCGGTTGCGCTACGGGAACGGGACGAGGTGGGACGGCTTCAGGTACCCGCCTCCCCGTGAGCGTCCACGTCAGCAGGGCGACCCCGACGACCCCTCCGATGGCAAGGGCCGCCCAGAGTCGAGGGCGCTCCTCCTTCTGGTCAGAGGTCGTGAACAGGAGCGCCCGCGCCTGGGCCAAGGGGGGAGGTGGTGTGGTCTGCGGTTGCTCGGGGGGCGATCCGGAACAGATGAGCGAGGTGAGGGCGTTGACCAGTTCCGCATCGGAACGTGCGAGGTCGAGCAGCAGCTCTCCGTGGCGGGGGGGGGGCGTCGTGCCGAGTTCCTGGCCTGAAACAAACAGGACAACGGTACTCGCCGGACTGGACAGTGCGGCACTGATCTCGGCAGCACCGTAGCCGGGCAGGTTGGTAACTTCGGCTACAACCCACTCCGGGTGCTGATCCGCCACTACCTCGCGTGCCTCGGCCAAGGTCGCGGCAGTATGGAGCCGCAGTTGGTTGTGCTGCGCCAGGGGGCGAACCAGGCGCAGCAGGCGCTCGCCGCTGGAGAGAACCAGTACGGCCGGCATCACAGCCTCGACGGTGCTAGTGGAGCGGGGATCACGTGGTCTCCTTCTCGCGCAAAATGGCGGTGAACAGGGGCTCCCGGTCGGTGCGCGAGGCGGTCACGGAAACCAGCACCTCGGTGAGCTTACCCTTGCTGCCGCGCACGGTGACCGGCACATCCTCCTCCTTCTCCTTCATCCCGGGCATCAGGAGCCTGCGGAACTGTGCGTCGTCTTCCAGAAAGGCGAACAGGGGCTCACCCAGAAGAGACTGGCGCGAGCGCTCGAAGAGGGCTTCAGCCTTCTGGTTGGCGATGACGATCTTGCCGTCTGGCATGAAGGTGACCACCGCCGAGTTGGAGAGTTCGATGAAGAGCCGGTAGCGCTCGTCCGCCTCGCGGGACTGCAGGGTGCGGCGTGCCAACTCGTCCATCAGGTCATTGTAGGCGCTGAAGGTCTGGCCGATCTCGTCGTTGGCGTGTCGGGGGAGCTTGTGCTGGAAGTCGCCGGTCCTGGTGACCGTGGTGATCTCCTCGGAGAGCTGTTTGACCGGGTCGACGATCTGGCGGCGCAGCACCATCCCGGTAATCAGGATGATCAGGAAGAAGACCGCCCCGCGAGTGGCCAGGTCGAGCTGGAAATTGACGCCGAGTCCGGCGTAGAGGTCCTGCATGGGGATGGTGACCGAAACGGCGCCGATCAGCTCGCCCACCTTGTAGTTGTAGGAGTAGTGCCCCGGCGGGAAGCGTTGCTGCACGAAACGAGGCGCCGACTCGTAGGTGCCGTGGCACTCCAGGCAGGACTGGGTCGCGATCATCGGCTGCAGGTAGCGGAAGACCTCTTTGCCGCCGGAGTCGAGCACCCCGTACACCTCGCGAGGGCGTGCCTGCCCTGAGAAATTTTTCAGCTGCTCCGCTTCGTAGGCGTCGGGCCTGTTCAGCGGGTTGCGGTAGCGCAGCGACACCTGGCGCAGGTAGTACTTGGTGTTCTGGGTCACCCGCTTGGCGACCTGCGTAGCCACCACCTGCGGCACCAGGTTGTAGTTCTGCTCCGGCTCGCCCCGGACCACCGAGGACATGTAATCGCGGGTTTCGATGAGCTGGCGGGCGAAATTGCGGGCGTTGTCGACGGCAAAACGGAGCACGAAGCTCTTTTGGCGCTGGTAGGTGAAGAGGGCGGAGGCGAGAAAGAGGACCAGCAGCAACAGGGAGAGCAGGATGTTGAATTTCCGACGAATCGGCAGATCGGCAAAGCTGGTCATGCGCCCTCCAACAGCGGTTAATTAGCCAGGGCAAGTATACCGGAGGCGTCGGGATGCGCAAGGAGTACGGGAAGTTAAGGGGATAGGGGGGCGCGGCGGGAGGCGCTTGGTTGGTTGGAAGGGGAGGGTGATGCTCTTAATGGGGGAGGTCGGCGCTCGGCAGTACTGACGGCTTCTCGTTGTGGCAGCCACCCCCACCCCCGTGCCCCCTCCCGCAAGGGGAGGGGGGGCGGGAAGGGCAGCGAACGTGCAGAGATGCGGAACGCCGCGGGCGGCAAAGCGAATCCCCTCTTGCCCCCCTATTCCAAAGGGGGGAGCGTTGAGAGGTCGTGTGCCAGCAAAAGATCGCCTTTCAGCGAAATTCTATTTCTTGTGGCACTCCAGGCAGATGGCTTCGGTCACCCGGCGCTGCATCTGGGCGGCCTTGTCCTTGGGGACGGCTTTCCCCATCAGCTTTTCACCGATGCGATGGCAGGCAAAACAGTCGCGCCCCTGTAGCGCCTGGTGCATATTGACCATTGCGGGGTTCTTGCTGTGGCATTCGTTGCACTGGAAGGCGAAGGCGCTCTGGGCGGCGAGGAGCAAAACGAGGCTGGCTACGACGATTTTCATGCGGACTCCTTGGACTGCGGGTTCTGGTCTGCGGCGCTCTGGTGCTGCATCGGCAGGTGACGAGCGCAGGACAGCTTACACCCTAACGCGGCCGGCGCCGGGAAGCCTTGACCTAAGTCAAGGAGCTTACAGCTCGCGGCGAGAAAAACGCTTTGCATAGCGGCGTCGCTGTGGTAATTTTCATGTCTTTTTCAGGAACCTTTTTTATCTGAACCAAGACACCAACCATTTCGGGCGGGAAGAGATATGGCAAAAATCATCTGTGTGGCGAACCAGAAAGGCGGCGTCGGCAAGACCACGACGGCGGTGAACCTCGCCGCTTCGCTGGCGGTCGCGGAACGCCGGGTACTCTTGGTGGACATGGACCCGCAGGGGAACGCGGGGTCCGGCGTCGGCACCGACAAGTCGGCACTAACCGAGAGCATCTACGACGCGCTGATCGAGGACACGGCACCTGACAAGATCGTGTTGCAGACGGAGATCCCGTTCCTGCACCTGTTGCCGGCCACCTCGGACCTGGCGGGCGCCGAGCTGGAACTGGCCGACGTGCAGGGGCGCGAGCAACGGCTCAAGCAGATCCTGGGCAAGTTGAACGGCTCCTACGATTACATCTTCATCGACTGTCCGCCCTCTCTGAGCCTTTTGACCATCAACGCCATGACTGCGGCCAACTCGGTCCTCATCCCGATGCAGTGCGAGTTCTACGCCATGGAAGGGCTCTCCCAGATCCTCAAGACCATCGGCCTCATCCAGCAGGGGCTCAACAGCGCGCTGAAGATCGAGGGGATCCTGCTCACCATGTTCGACGCCCGCAATAACCTCTCGCACCAGGTGAGCGAGGAGATCCGCACCCACTTCCCGAAAGAGACCTTCGAGACGGTGATCCCGAGGAACGTCCGGCTCTCCGAGGCGCCTTCGCACGGCAAGCCGATCATCCTCTACGACATCACCTCGAAGGGGGCCACGAGCTACCTGGACCTGGCCAAGGAACTGATTACGCGGGAGGCGGCACATGGTTAAGAAGATGGGACTGGGCAAGGGGATCGGTGCACTGATCCCGCCACCGCTTCCGGTGGTGGAGGACAAGGCTGGCAAGAAGTTTTTCTCCTGCCCGATCGAGGAGATCAAGCCCAACAAGGAGCAGCCGCGCAAGACCTTCGTGAACGAGAAGCTGGAGGAACTCGCCGCCTCGATCCGCGAGAAGGGGATCATCCAGCCGATCGTCGTGTTAAGGCGCGAGGACCACTACGAGATCATCGCCGGCGAGCGCCGCTGGCGTGCAGCGCAAAAGGCGGGGCTGAGAGAGGTCCCGGTGGTGATCCAGGACGTCTCCGAGGACACCGCGCTCGAGATGGCGCTCATCGAGAACATCCAGCGCGAGGACCTGAACGCGGTCGAGGAGGCCGAGGCCTACCACGCGCTTCTGGAGCGCTTCGACCTCTCCCAGGAGGAGCTCGCCAAGAGGGTTGGCAAGGAACGCTCCACCATCGCCAACGCCTTGAGGCTTTTGAAGCTCCCCCCCGAGATAAAGCGGGACATCGCCGAGGACCGGCTCTCCATGGGACATGCCCGGGCGCTCTTGACCCTCGAGGACCACGAGGAGCAGAAGGCGGCCCGCGACGAGATCGTCTCGAAACACCTCTCGGTGCGCGAGGCGGAGGCGCTGGTCAAGAAGAAGAAGGCGAAGATCGTCCCCAAGGCGCGCAAGGCCGAGGACGCCGACCACCGCGACCTTCTGGACCGCATCCAGCGCCACTTCGCCGCCAAGGTCGCCCTGCGCCGCTCCGGACGCGGCGGCAAGCTGGAGATCAGCTTCTCGGACCAGAAGGACCTGGCCCGCATCATCGAAATCCTCGACCTCTAAACGGTTTGCCACACCCAAGGCCGGAGCCTGCAGCGACGGGCTCCGGCGCCCCTTTTTCCTTCCCCTTCCTCCCCTCTTTCCGGCAAGGAAATCAGCTGATCTGCTTTCCGCTAATCAGTGCCCGCTAACCACGTGAAAGGTATACGTGTATACAATTTTACTTTCAAAAGGGATAAATCGCTTGACAGTTGAGGGATTTATGTGGTAGTTACCACCTGTTTTGCGCACCGCAGATTTGGTGCGGGTAAGCAAGCGCTTTAAAAATGTTCAACAAGAGGTGGATTGGTGATCAATTTAGACATCGCATTTGTATTCCAGCTGGTGAACTTCCTGGTCCTGGTGCTGCTGCTGAACGTCTTCCTGTACAAGCCGATCAGGAAGCATCTTGCCGACCGGGCCGCGCTGATCGCCGGCGCCAAAGAGAAGAGCGCTGCCGTTGATCGCGAGGTGCAGGAGAAAATGGCCAGCTACGAGGCCCGCCTGCGCGAGATCCGCTCCGGTGCCGCCGACGAGCGCGCTGTCCTTAAGAAGGAAGCGCAGGCTCAGGAGGCCGCCATCCTCGAGAAGGCCCGTCAGGAGTCGACCGAGAAGCTCGCTTCCATCAAGGCCAAGGTCGCCAAGGAAGCCGAGGAAGCCCGCGCTGCCCTGAAGGCGAGCGCCGAGGCCCTGTCCGCCGATATCTGCGAAAAAGTACTCGGAAGGAGTCTGTAAGCATGCATATTACTCGTATCTCCCGCACCGCCCTGACCGCTCTCTGCGTCTGCGGCATCGTCCTCGGCCTGGCCGCCTTCGGTTTCGCCGAAGAGGCCCAGCACGCCGCTGGCGGACACGAAGGCGGGCATGGCGCCGCTCAGATGAAGGACTTCATCTGGCGCTGTGTCGACTTCGGCGCCCTGGTGGTCCTCGCTGTCTGGGCCATCAAGAAGGCCGACCTGAAAGGGACCCTGGCCGCCCGTTCCGCCGGCATCAAGCGCACCCTGGAAGAAGCGGTCGCCGCCAAGGAAGCCGCCGAAAAGAAGTTCCAGGAGTACAACGGCCGCCTCGAGGCCGCCAACCAGGAGATCGAGCAGATCTCGGCCAACATGAAGCGCGAGGGTGAGCTGGAGAAGGAGCGCATCGTCGCCGAGGCGAACGCAGCAGCTGCCCGCATCGTGGCCCAGGCCGAAGTGGCCGCCGAGCAGGAAGTGCTCAAGGCGAAAAACGAGCTCCGCGCCGAGGCCGCCAAGCTGGCCGTCGAGCTGGCCGAGCAGAAGATCGTGAAGAACATTGCAAAAGGCGACCAGGACAAGCTGGTGGGCGAATATATCTCCAAGGTGGTGACTCTACATTGAGCATTAACGCGATTGCCAAACGTTACGCCAAGGCGCTGGTGCAGATAGGTTCCGAGTCCGGGGCCGTCGACCAGTACAACGCCGACCTGGGCCGGTTCAGCGCGCTTCTTACCGAGAACCGCGAACTCGCCCAAGTGTTCAGCAACCCCGCCTACGGCATCGAGTCCAAGACCGAGATCATGAAGGAGCTGGTTAGCCGCTCCCAGGTCTCCCCGATCGTATCCAACCTGCTGATGCTCCTTTTGGAGCGCGGCCGCCTCGTTGCGCTGCCGCTCATCGCAGAGAGCTACGGCGCCATGGCCGACGAGCTGTCCGGCGTGATCCGCCCGACGCTCACCTCCGGCCTGCCGCTGGACGCCGCCCAGATCGAGGAGATCAAGGCGACGCTCGCGAAGTCGACCGGCAAGAAGGTGGAACTCAAGGTTGAAGTGGATCCCTCGCTCATCGGCGGTGTTATCACCAAGATCGGCGGCAAAGTCTTTGACGGAAGCGTAAGGACACAGTTAGCAAGAATTCAAGATACATTACAGAAGGGGTGAGACGGTTCTATGGAAATCAAAGCGGAAGAAATCAGCGAGATTATCAAGAAGCAGATCAAGGGGTACGGCAAAGAGGTAGAGGTAGCCGAAACCGGCACCATTATCTCCATCGGTGACGGTATTGCCCGTATCCATGGTCTTGACAAGGCGATGGCAGGCGAGCTGCTCGAGTTCCCGGGCGGTATCACCGGCATGGTCCTCAACCTGGAAGAAGACAACGTCGGTGCCGCGATCCTCGGTGACTTCTCCGAGATCAAGGAAGGCGACCAGGTCAAGCTGACCGGCAGGATCGTCGAGGTCCCGGTAGGTGACGCCCTGGTGGGCCGCGTGGTCAACGCGATCGGCGAGCCGATCGACGGCCTGGGCGCCATCAATACCTCCACCTTCGGCAAGGTCGAAGTGAAGGCCCCCGGCATCGTCAAGCGTAAGTCGGTGCACCAGCCGATGCAGACCGGCCTGAAGGCGATCGACTCCATGGTTCCGATCGGGCGCGGTCAGCGCGAGCTGATCATCGGCGACCGTCAGACCGGCAAGACCGCCGTCGCCATCGACACCATCATCAACCAGAAGGGCGGCGACGTGATCTGCATCTACGTCGCAATCGGCCAGAAGCGCTCCACGGTTGCCCAGGTCGTCTCCAAGCTGAAAGAGCACGGCGCCATGGATTACACCATCGTCGTCGCGGCTACGGCTTCCGAGCCGGCTCCGCTGCAGTTCATCGCCCCCTACACCGGCGTCACCATGGGCGAGTACTTCCGCGACAAGGGCCAGCACGCCCTGATCATCTACGATGACCTCTCCAAGCAGGCCGTCGCATACCGCCAGCTCTCCCTGCTGCTCCGCCGTCCGCCGGGGCGCGAAGCTTACCCGGGCGACGTCTTCTACCTGCACAGCCGTCTCCTGGAGCGTGCCTGCAAGGTGTCCGACGAGTGCGGCGCCGGTTCGCTCACCGCTCTGCCGGTCATTGAGACCCAGGCGGGCGACGTGTCGGCCTACATCCCGACCAACGTTATCTCCATCACCGACGGCCAGATCTACCTGGAGAGCGACCTGTTCTACTCCGGCGTACGCCCGGCCATCAACGTCGGCCTCTCGGTTTCCCGCGTCGGCGGCTCGGCCCAGATGAAGTCGATGAAGCAGGTTGCCGGTACCCTGCGTCTGGCCCTCGCCCAGTACCGCGAGATGGCAGCCTTCGCCCAGTTCGGTTCCGACCTGGACAAGGCGACCCAGATGCAGCTCGCCCGCGGTGCACGCCTGGTTGAGATCCTGAAGCAGCCGCAGTACCGTCCGCTCTCCAACGAGAAGCAGGTTCTGGTCATCTTCGCAGCCAACAACGGCTACGTTGACGACTACCCGGTCGCGTCCCTGGGCCGTTACGAGACCGAACTCTACGCGTTCTTCGACTCCCGCAAGGCTGACGTTCTGGCCACCCTGCGCGACAAGAAGGCCATCGACGACGACCTGAAAGCCCAGATCGTCGCCGGCCTCGAGGAGTTCAAGAAGGAATTTACTGCCTAATCCAAGGACGGACAGCTAAATGGCGAACCTTAAGAGCATTAAAAAACGGATCGTATCCGTAAAAAATACCCGCCAGATCACCAAGGCCATGAAGATGGTCTCGGCGGCCAAGCTGCGGCGCGCCCAGGAGAACGTAGTAGCGGCGCGGCCGTACGCCGGGAAGCTGGCCGAGGTGCTGGAGCGCCTGGCAGCAAGCCAGGAGGCGGATGCCAATCCCCTCATGGTGCAGCGCGAGAGCCGGCGGGCCCTCCTGGTGGTGGTCACCTCGGACCGCGGTCTCTGTGGCGGCTTCAACGCCAACCTCTCCAAGGCAGCCGAGCGCTTCATCCGTGAGCGCAAGGGCGAGTTCAGCGAGCTTTCGCTGATGACCATCGGCCGCAAAGGGTACGAGTTCCTGAGAAGCCGTCACACGGTCAGGAAGCACCACGGCAACATCTTCTCGACCCTCTCCTACCAGACCGCGGCCCTGGTGGCCCAGGAACTGATCGAGGGGTACCTGGCCGAGGAGTACGACGAAGTCTACGTCATCTACAACGCCTTCAAGAGCGTCATGACCCAGGACATCACCCTGGAGCAGCTCCTCCCCATCGCCCCGAAGAACCAGGACGACGAGGAGCAGGGGGTCGAGTACATCTACGAGCCTTCCAAGGCGGCCCTTCTGGACGAGTTGTTGCCCAAGCACATCGAAGTCCAGGTGTTCAAGGCGCTCCTCGAGTCGGTTGCCTCCGAGCACGGCGCACGTATGACGGCGATGGACGCCGCCTCCAAGAACGCGACCGAGATGATCGGGAAACTTACCCTGATCTACAACCGGGCACGTCAGGCGGCCATCACCACGGAGCTGATGGAAATCATCTCCGGTGCGGAATCCATTAAAGGTTAAAACTTATAACAAATAGTGGTCCGCGAGGGCCGCAGGAGGAAGAGGTTACATGAGCCAGAACATCGGAAAAATTTCGCAGGTCATCGGCGCGGTTATCGACGTCGAATTCGAGCCGGGCAAGCTCCCGCCGATCTACCAGGCACTCCGGGTTACCAACCCGGCCATTGACGATCAGCCGCTGAACCTGGTTCTGGAAGTTGCCCAGCACCTGGGCGAGAACGCTGTCCGTACCATCGCAATGGACTCCACCGATGGTCTGGTTCGCGGCCAGGAAGCCGTCGATACCGGCAAGCAGATCTCCGTCCCGGTCGGCAAGAAGACCCTGGGCCGCATCCTGAACGTCATCGGCGAGCCGGTTGACGAGATGGGTCCGGTTGGCGCCGAGAAAGAGTACGGCATCCACCGCGACGCACCGCTCTTCGTGGACCAGTCCACCAAGGTCGAGGCGTTCACCACCGGCATCAAGGTCGTCGACCTCTTGGCACCGTACGCCAGGGGCGGCAAGATCGGCCTGTTCGGCGGCGCCGGCGTAGGCAAGACCGTTCTCATCATGGAACTCATCAACAACATCGCCAAGCAGCACGGCGGTTTCTCGGTCTTCGCCGGCGTGGGTGAGCGTACCCGCGAAGGGAACGACCTCTGGATGGAGATGAAAGAGTCGGGCGTTCTCGACAAGGCCGCTCTCGTGTACGGCCAGATGAACGAGCCGCCGGGGGCACGTGCCCGCGTCGCACTCTCCGCGCTCTCCATCGCCGAGTACTTCCGTGACGAGGAAGGCCAGGACGTGCTCCTCTTCGTTGACAACATCTTCCGCTTCACCCAGGCAGGTTCCGAGGTGTCCGCACTTCTGGGCCGTATCCCTTCCGCGGTAGGTTACCAGCCGACCCTGGCAACCGAGATGGGCGAGCTGCAGGAGCGCATCACCTCGACCAAGAAAGGTTCCATCACCTCGGTCCAGGCGATCTACGTACCGGCCGACGACTTGACCGACCCGGCTCCGGCTACCGCCTTCGCCCACTTGGACGCCACCACCGTTCTCTCCCGTCAGATCGCCGAGCTCGGCATCTACCCGGCAGTGGACCCCTTGGACTCCACCTCCCGTATTCTCGACCCGCAGGTTATCGGCGACGAGCACTACGGTGTGGCCCGTCAGGTCCAGTACGTTCTCCAGAAGTACAAGGATCTCCAGGACATCATCGCCATCCTCGGTATGGACGAGCTCTCCGAGGAAGACAAGCTGGTCGTGGCCCGCGCCCGTAAGATCCAGAAGTTCCTCTCCCAGCCGTTCCACGTGGCAGAGGCCTTCACCGGCTCCCCGGGCAAGTACGTCGAGCTGAAAGACACCATCAAGGGCTTCCAGGAAATCATCGCCGGCAAGCACGACGACCTCCCCGAGCAGGCCTTCTACATGGTCGGCACCATCGAGGAAGCCATCGATAAAGCCAAGAAGCTGGCTGTCTAATCAAACGATAGGTGGGGCGAGTGACAGCTCGCCCTGCCTCGACCTTCACAATCCCATTGGTTCTGCGGTAAAGACCGGCCCGCATGGGACGGCGCAGGACTCTAAGAAGGGTTATATATGGCTGAAAAACTGAAAGTAGAACTGGTAACTCCCTACAAGAAGGTCCTCTCGGAAGAAGTCGACGAGATCACCGCAAACGGTGCACTCGGCGAGTTCGGCGTGCTTCCGGGCCATGCTCCCTTCCTTACCTCCCTGAAGATCGGCGAGCTGACCTATAAAAAGGACGGTGCGCTGTACCACATGGCGGTCAACTGGGGCTACTTCGAAGTAGAGAACGACACGGTTACCGTCCTGGTCGAGACCGCCGAGAAGGCGGACGAAATCGATCTGGAGCGCGCCAAGGCCGCTCTGGGCCGCGCCGAGGCCGAGCTTAAAGGGCTCACCCCGGAGGACAAGAACTTCCGCATCTACGAGGCCGCTCTCGAGCGCGCCCTGATCAGGGTTCAGGTTGCCGGCAAGGCGAAGCTGTAACCGATACATTTTGCATAAAGAACGAAAAAGAGCGGCTTGAGGCCGCTCTTTTTTTGTTTGTGGGTGGCCGAACCGGCAGTGGCCCCTCCGAATACTATTGCGCGGGTGCGCATCCCTCTCCCGGAGGGCGAGGGGAAATTCACTCACACGATGGAACTCATCCAGTACGAGAAGATTACTTGTCCACACTGTTCCCGCCTGCTCCAGACTCAGTGGCACCACGCAAGCACAAGTAAGCGTCCCTTCATTGACAGTAACCGACCCAGGGTGTATTAGGTATCAGCAACTTTTATCAGTGGAGGTGCACCTTGTTCAAAGGGATCAAGTGTATTGGCCTGTTAACTCTAGTCCTGGTCCTGCAGTTAGCCGTTTCGATACCGGTGCACGCCGCTGGAAAACCGCTGGTGGTGGGTATGGAGTTGGCGTACCCGCCATTCGAGATGACCGATGCCAAGGGGAAGCCCGACGGGGTCAGCGTACAGTTGGCCTACGAGCTGGGCAAGGCGCTGGGGCGGCCGGTGGAAATCAGGAACATGGCCTTCGATGGGCTGATCCCTGCACTGAAGACGGGGAAGATCGACCTGATCATCTCTTCGATGACGGCGACGCCTGAGCGCGCCAAATCCATCGACTTCTCGGATCCCTACCTCACCACGGGCCTCTGTCTGTTGGCCGGCAAAAATGTCCGGGGCAGCACCATCGTCGACTTCGATCAGCCGGGGCGTACCATCGCCGTCAAGAAAGGGACCACCGGTCACCTCTACGCAAGTAACAACCTGAAGAAAGCAAAGGTCCTGGTACTGGACAAGGAAGCGGCCGCGGTGCTCGAGGTGGTGCAAGGGAAGGCCGATGCCTTCATCTACGACCAGATGTCGACCTACCAGAATTTTCAGAGAAACCGGGATACCACCCGCCCGATACTCAAGCCCTTCCAGACCGAATCCTGGGCCGTCGGCATCCGTAAAGGGAACGACGAGCTTAAGGCAAAGGTCAACCGGTTTCTTTTCGAGTTCAGGAAGAGCGGCGGTTTCGGCAAGCTCGGCGACCGCTACCTGAAGGAGGAGAAGGACGCCTTCCAGCAGCTGGGGTTCCCGTTCTTCTTATAGGTGCAAGGCTGTTGCTCCCCTGACCCTGCGGGGGAAGGGGAGGTCGCCGAGGCCACTACCGGCTCCACTCCCTGTTCTAAGCGACCACCCGAGGTTTCATGAAATCACGCTGGACAGCCGCCTTCTTCGTACGCCGCAGGGGCAACAAGGAAGAGATTACCCTGCACGGAAGAATCATCGGCGTGCTGCTGGCAGTCCTCATCCTCGCCGCCATCTTCAGCTACGCCTTCTACCGCCTCCAGTACGGCTGGAACTGGGGCGCCATCTATGGTTACCGGCAGAAATTCCTCACCGGTTGGCTGGTGACCCTGGCCATTTCCGCGGCCTCGCTCATCACCAGCATCTTCTTCGGTCTCTGCACGGCGCTCGCCCAGCGTTCCTCCTTGCTCGTCGTGCGCTACCTCGGCAAGATCTACGTCGAGCTGATCCGCGGCACGCCGCTCCTGGTTCAGATCCTGGTCTTTTTCTACGTAGTTGCTGACGCCTTCGGTATCGGTAACCGCTATGCAGTCGGGGTGCTGACCCTGGCGCTCTTCGCCGGCGCCTACATCAGCGAGATCATCAGGGCGGGGATCGAAAGCGTCGGCGATACCCAGCTCGAATCGGCCCGCGCCATCGGCCTGACCCGCGGCCAGACCTACCGCTTCGTGATCTTCCCCCAGGTGATGCGCCGGATCCTGCCCCCCTTGGCCGGCCAGTTCGCCTCGCTCATCAAGGACTCCTCGCTGCTTTCCATCATCGCGGTGAGCGAACTCACTCTGAACGCCCAGGAGGTGAACGCCTTCACCTATTCCACCATGGAGAGCTACCTGCCGCTTGCCGTCGGTTACCTGATACTGACCTTGCCGATATCGCTGTTGAGCCGCTACCTGGAGGGAAGGTTCCGCTATGCAACTTAAGCTGACCAACCTGGTAAAGCGCTTCCAGGGCCAGACGGCGCTGGATGGCATAACGCTCGAGGCCGAGGCGCGCTCCCTGGTGCTGATCGGCCCCTCCGGAGGGGGGAAGTCGACTCTCTTGCGCGTGCTCGCCGGGCTTGAGCTCCTGGACCAGGGGAGCGTCCTCATCGACGGCGACCCGCTCCCCAGCCACGAGGAGCACCTGATCCGCTACCGGCGCCGCATAGGGACCGTGTTCCAGGCCTACAACCTCTTCCCCCACCTGACGGCGCTGGAGAACGTGACCCTGCCGCTCGTGCAGGCGCACGGCCAGCCGCGGGCAGAGGCGACCGCGTATGCGCTCGAGCTTTTGCGGCGCTTCCACCTGGAGGCGCATGCCCACAAGATGCCCATGGAACTCTCCGGTGGTCAGCAGCAGCGGGTGGCCATCGTGCGTGCCATCGCCATCAAGCCGCGCTTCCTGCTGCTGGACGAACCCACCTCGGCCCTCGATCCGGAAATGACTGCCGAGGTCCTCGACCTGATCGCCGAGCTGAAAGCGGAGGGGCGCGAGCTCATCCTGGTGACCCACAACATGGGGTTCGCGCGCCGGGTGGCGGATCACTGCCTGTTCCTCTCCGGCGGCAGGATCCTGGAAACCGGCCACGCGGACGAACTCTTCAACCAGCCAAAGACCGCGGAGTTGACCAGCTTCCTGAGCAGGGTCCTTAAGTACTGAGGCAAATCCGGCTTGCCCCGCCCGACAAACCGGGGTAACATCCTCCCTTCGCCAATCCGGTGTCCATCCAGCACTCTCGAGAATCACACGACCTATGAGCCAACAGTTCGACCTCCTGAACCAGCCCATTCCGAAGCTGATCCGCAAGATAGCGGTTCCCACCAGCATCGGCTACTTCTTCAACACCATGTTCAACGTGGTGGATACCTACTATGGGGGGAAGGTCTCGACCGAGGCGCTCGCCGCGCTTTCCATGTCCTTTCCGGTCTTCTTCCTGATCATCGCCGTGGGTGCCGGGATCTCCACCGGGGCCACCGCCCTGATCGGCCATGCCCTGGGAGCCGATAACCGGAAAGAGGCGGGCCACCTCGCCGTGCAGACCATCTCCTTCGGACTGGCCAACGGCGCCCTGGTGACCGCGGCCGGGCTCTTGCTCGCCCCCTGGCTCTTCACCCTGTTGGGAGCCACCGGGAAGGTGCACGACCTGGCGCTGAGCTACATCAACGCCATCTTCATGGGGAGCCTTTTCTTCCTGGTCAACTTCGTGTTGAACTCGATCCTCAACGCAACGGGAGATACCAAGAGTTTCCGCAATTTCCTGGTGGCCGGGTGCCTGTTGAACCTGGTCCTCGACCCGTGGTTTCTCTACGGCGGCTTCGGCATGCCGGCACTCGGCGTGGCGGGGGTCGCCTGGGCGACCGTGGTGATCCAGGCCCTCGGCAATGTCTACCTCATCGGCCGCACCAAGCGTACCGGCCTGTTAACGGGATCGCTGCACGGGCTGCTGCCGGAGCGGCGCGCCTACCTAGAGCTCTTCAAGCAGGGCTTCCCCTCCAGCCTCAACATGCTCACCGTGGGACTGGGGATCTTCGTGATCACCTGGTTCGTGGGGCGCTACGGCCGCGACGCGGTGGCAGCCTACGGCATCGCTACCCGCATCGAGCAGATCGCCCTGATGCCGATCATGGGGATGAACGTCGCCACCCTCGCCCTGGTCGCGCAGAACTTCGGCGCCCGCCGGCTGGAGCGGGTGCTGGAAACGGTGCAGACCGCACTGAAAGCCGGTGTGGTGCTGATGGCGTTCGGGACCGCAGGCGTGTTCCTCTGGGCCGGGCCCCTGATGCGACTCTTCACCAAGGATCCGGCGGTGGTGCAGATCGGCGTCAACTACCTGCACATCGAGGTGTTCGTCTTCATTGCCTACGTGATCCTCTACACCAGCGTCTCGGTGCTCCAGGGGCTGAAACGCCCGGTTTTCCCGCTGATCCTCGGGCTCATGAGACAGATTGTCCTGCCGGTGCCGGTTTTCTACCTCTTGGCCGTCCTCCTCGGCTGGGGGCTCTACGGCATCTGGTGCGGGATCCTGGTGGTTACCTGGGGTGCCGCGCTGGTAGCGATGCTCTACGTCCTGCGCACGGTATCGCGGATGACACATGAGGAGAAGAAGCTGGTGAGGGAACCCGACGCCGGAAACATTGTGCGTTAAACTTTCCCCATCTTTTCCGGGGCCCGCTGCTTTCGCGGCAGCCGGGCGAGGAGGTGGGGATGGAACTGAAAGCACGTTGTGCTGTACTGAAGGCGAAGCTGGCCGCCGAGCTGTCCGAGGTACCCCGAGAGCAGGAGCGCGGGGAGCTCCTGCTGGCGGGGCTTTACGAGATGAGCCGGACGGTCCTTACCGAGCTCGGCCCGCCGCTGCACACCACGGAGTATGCAGAAAAGCAGGCTGCGGTCCTGGAACTGGTGAGTTTCATCGCCATCCCCATGATCAGAAGCGCCTCCAGGGACACCCGCGGCGTGGCGGTACTGACCGAGATAGCCGAAGGGTGCCCAGACCCGCTGCTCAAGAAGAAGCTGAAGGTCTATGCCCAGCAGCTCCTGGCAGCGTGCAGCCGCCCCAGCGAGCGGAGCAGCTTCCGGGTGGGTCGCGTTGCTGCCGTGGGGAGCTTTCTTCTGGTGGCCCTGCTGGCGGGCTTGGTGATCCGTTCCGGTGAGCTGCCGAATGTGCCGGAGCGGCGTGAGGCCCTCGCGGTACCTCGACCCGCTGCCCTGCCTGCACCGGCGCAGGCGCAGGCGCCGCTCCCGCCGACTAGCACAGGGGGGGCACCTTCGATCACCCTGAAATTGACCAAACCGCCGGCTGAAGCCGCACCCGGTTCGCTTGGAGAACACGGCCAGGTGCGGGGAGACGCCCAGTTCACCAGGGTGCAGGTCATCAACAACCAGATCCTGGTGCCGGTTCTCATTCGCCACGGGGCCGAGAGCATCCGGGTGGAACTGGTTCTCGATACCGGTGCGACCCGCAGCTCGATCCACGAAGGGGTGGCGGGGAAACTGAAGATCGACCTGAAGTCGGCGCGCGCGACGCAGGCGGAGGTCGCCGACGGCAGGCTCGTCCATGCCTGGGCGGCACCCGTCGACTCACTGAGCGTGGGGCCTTTCACCATGACGGGTCCCGAACTGGACGTCCTTCCCTACCGTGGCAGCCAGGGGCTGCACGACGGCCTGCTCGGCATGGACTTCCTGGCGAAACACCCCTACCAGGTGGATATGGAGCGGGAGCTGATTCGGTGGAACTGAAGGCAGGTAATTTAATTGACGATTGACGATGGACAACTGACAACGGGAAGCGGTAGGTCGCTCACCGTTGACTGAGTACTGAAACAGCTGCATTGAAGGAGGTTCGTATCAACCGCGTCTATCTCAAGCTCTGGCTCACCACGTTTTTCTGGGGTGGCACCTTCGTCGCCGCACGCTTTGCGGTCAAGGAGGCGCCACCTTTTTTTGCCGCCAGCTCACGTTTCCTTATCGCGGCCCTGCTGCTCGTGCCGATGGCTGCCTGGCAGGCCCGCAGCGCCGGGACGAGCTTCCCCCTGCCGCGCTCGCTGCGCCAATTCCTGGGGCTTTTCAGCCTGGGGCTTACCGGCGTTTTTCTCTACAACGCGGTGTTCTTCACCGGCCTCAAGCTCACCACCGCCAGTAACGGCGCGCTCATCGTGGCGATCAACCCTCTCTTGACCGCGGTCCTCTCGGCCCTGTGGCTGCGCGAGAAGGTGCGCCCTACCCAGGCGGCCGGGCTGTTACTCTCGCTGGTCGGGGTTACCCTGGTCATCGCCCGGGGCTCGCTGGACGTCATCCTGCAGCACTCCTTCAACCGCGGCGACCTGATCATGCTGGGGGCACCGCTTTGCTGGGCGCTCTACTCGATACTTGGCAAAATGGTACTCGCCAAATTCACGCCGCTTGCGGCCACCGCGTACGCGGCCTTTTTCGGCGCGGTCCTCCTGGTGCCTGCGGCCTTCGTGGAGCACGCGACCCTTGGTGGACCGCTGCCCCAGTTCAGCTTGATGGGGTGGGTCGCCATCCTGCAACTGGCGCTTCTGGGGACGGTGGTCGGCTTTGTCTGGTGGTACCAGGGGGTGCAACTGATCGGGACGGCACGTGCCGCCGCCTTCGTGAACCTGGTGCCGGTCTTCGGGACCCTGCTGGCGGCGCTGTTATTGAACGAGCGGCTCATAGCCGCCCAGATCTGGGGGGGCTGCCTGGTGGTGATCGGGGTATACTGGGGGAGCCGTCAGCCGCGCCCCTCGCACGAGGCGAGCGGTGCCGGGACGAACTGAGGAGGTGCTATGAACCGCGTGTTGCGTACCGTCGAGCTCATCTACTTCGCGCTGCGCCCCAGGAAGCTTGGGGCCCAGCCACCTTACGGGGCGGAAGCGGCGGCGCGGGAAAGCTACGACGCCCAGGGGCTGCTCGAGGTCGAGCCGAGGGCCCTGGGGGGCGGCATCGGCCCAATGACAAACAGCCGGGGAGAGCTCAAGCTCTTCATCCCCGGCTGCTATGCACTGGCCGCTACGGCCGTACTGTTCCGACTGAAACGCGAAGGTTTTTCCGCCTGCACCGTCACCATCCGCGACGGCGGGCTCCTGGTCCAGGGGCGGCGCTAGCGGCTAGTGTCCGATCTTGCCGATCTCGTAGCCGATCTGGTCCAGGGGGAGCACCACATCGGCGACCCTCCCATCGATGCAGGCCCGCGGCATCCCGTAGATCGTCGAGGTCTCCTGGTCCTGCACCAGGGTCACCCCACCCTTCGACTTCAGGTGCTGCATCCCCTTGAAACCATCGTTTCCCATCCCGGTCAGGATAACCCCCAGCATCGAACCGCCGCAGGCATCGGCCAGCGAGGTGAGCATCAGGTCCACCGAAGGGATGTAGATGTACTGCGGGTAATCGGTGGTGGGCGAGACGCGCATCACGATGTTCGCCCCCTGCTTCACCAGCGAGGTGTGCTGCCCCCCCGGTGCGATCAGCACCTGTCCCGGTTTCACGATATCCCCGTTGACCCCTTCCTTGATGGAAAGCGAGCACTTGGCGTTGAGCCTCTCGGCATACGGGCCGGTGAAGGCCTTGGGCATGTGGATCGCCACCACGATGCCGTGCGGGAAGTTGACCGGCACCCTGGAGAGCACCTCCTGGAGCGCCACCGGACCGCCGGTGGATGCGCCGATCCCGACGCAGCTCACCTTGCGGGAAAAGCGCGAGGGGCGCACCTCGGGGGGGCGTGCCATGGGGGGGCGCGGCATGCCCAGCACCCGCTTCACCCGCGAGTTGGAGGCCTCGGTCACCTTGGAAAGCAGCGCCTCCTGGAAGGCGCGCTGGGCGTCTTTCGAGTCGGTGACGTTCTTGGGGACGTAGTCGATCGCGCCGGCATCGAGGGCCTCGAAGGTTGCCCTGGCCCCCTCGCAGGTCAGCGTGGAGACCATGAGTACCCGGGTCGGCTGCTTGGCCATGATCTGCTTCAAGGCCGCGATGCCGTCCATGCGCGGCATCTCGACGTCCATGGTGATCAGGTCGGGCTTCAGGGCGAGCGCCTTTTCCACCCCCTCCATGCCGTCCGAAGCGATCCCCACTACCTCGATGCCGGGCGCCCGGGAAAGGATCCCGCGGATCGCCATGCGCATGAAAGAGGAGTCGTCGACGATGAGTACCCTCAGTTTTGATCCCTGCGAGCTGGTAAACATGGTACCGGTCAGCCTCCTATGCCCTGGAAGATCGACTTGACCATGTCCTGGATCTCGGGGACCCGGTCCTCGAGTTCATAGCAGAAGCGCTCCACGTCCAGGTCGACCAGGTTGGGTGCGTAGGCCTTGAGGATGGACCATGCCTTTTCCTCGGCCAGGTTGAAGGAGACCCAGGCCTGCCCGCCGTAATCCAACTGGCAGACCGAGCAGAACAGGTCCGCGATGTTGACGATGGCGCACAGCGTCGGGTCCAGCGTAGCTTCCTCGGGGGCGTGGTGCAGCGCGATCACCTCGCAGTAGTCGGCCGGGAAGTTCCACTTGCGGGCGATGCAGAGCCCCACCTCGTTGTGCGAGGTCCCCAGGAATTCGATCTCTTTTTGAACCAGGCGGAACGGTTTGCCCTGCACCGAATCGAGCAGCTGCCGGAACGTCTCCTGGCGGTAGAAGCTCAGGAACACCTCGCCGATGTCGTGCACGATCCCGACCAGGTAGGCCTTCTCGGTGTCCGGATAGCGCACCCTCTGGGCGATGATCTTGGACACCACACCCACGCCGAAGGAGTGCTCCCAGAAGCTCTTGATGTCGAGGATGCCGTCGCGTCCCTCGAAGACGTCCACGAAGGAACAGGTGAAGGCGAGTTCGCGGATGTGGCGGAAGCCCAGGTAGATCAGGGCGCGTTTCACCGACTTGATTTCGTGCGCGGGCTTGTAAAGCGGGGAGTTCACCATTTTGATGACGCGGGCCGCCAGTACCTGGTCGGCCAGGATCATGTCGGCGACCTCGTCCAGCTCGACGCCCGGCTTGTCCAACAGCTCGATCACCCTGGTAGCCACCTGCGGTATGGTGGGGAGATCGACGAAGCTCTCCACCATCTCCTGAGCCGCTTGCATCATGGCTTGTTTTTCCATACCCATCCTCACTTGTTGTAAGAAAATCCGCCCGGAAAGTGTACGGTCTTGAACTTGTCGTTGACGCCGTGCAGCGATTCGGACTGGCCCACGAAGAAGTAGCCGTAGGGCTGCAGATTGTTGTAGAAGTGCTGCACCACCTTGCTCTTGGAGGCCGCGTCGAAGTAGATGAGCACGTTGGCGCAAAAGATGAAGTCGAAGCTCTTCATGAACAACATCTTGTTGTCGTCGTAGAGGTTCAAATGGTTGAAGCTGGCCAGCTTCTTCACCTCCGGGGAGAGCACGAAGCGGCCGGGCGACTCCTCCTTGAAGTACTTCTTCAGGTAGAAGTCCGGGGTGTTGCGCACCGAGTAGCTGTTGTAGATCCCTTCCTTGGCCTGGCCGATCACCGTCTCGTTGATGTCGGTCCCCACGATCTCGATGATCCAGTCCTTTAACAGCGTGGCCCGCTTCTCCAGGAGGATCATGGCCATGGTGTAGGCCTCTTCCCCCGAGGAGGAACCGGCGCTCCAGATGCGCAGCTTCTTGAAGCCGATCTTGGACTTGACCGCGACGATCTCGGGGAGGAACTTGTTCTCCAGCGCGGTGAGCTGGGGGAGGTTACGGAAGAAGCAGGTTTCGTTGGTGGTGATTTCGTCCAAAAGTTTCTTCAGTTCGGCGCTGCCGGTTGCCGCGCCGCGGACGTACTGGTAGTAATCCATGTGCGTCTTGCTGCCGGTCGCTTCCATCCGGCGCGCCAGACGGCTTTCCAGGAAGTACTTTTTAGAGCTGTGGAAATAGATGCCGCAGACGTTGTAGATGTAATCCCGGAGCTGCTCGAAGTCCTTGTCGGAAATCTTTTGAGATCCAGGTTTTATTTCCAGTGGTTTGCTCTCAAATGCCATTATCGTCCCCTCAGGCAGCTGCGGATTTCCTGACTCCTGTCCCTTCGCCTCCACCGATGAGACCCATCGGGTCGACGATGAGTGCCACCCTGCCGTCACCCATGATGGTCGAACCACCGATACCCGGGAGGTTGGCGAGGAATTTGCCCAGCGACTTGATAGCGACTTCCTGCTGTCCTAAGAGGCGGGTGACCACGAGGCCCACCCGCTTTTCGGCCACGCCCACGATGACGACGTAGCAGGTGCTACGGTCGTTACCGGCATCGGCACAGGAGAAAACCCGGCCCAGGCGCAAAAGCGGCAGCACGGAGTCGCGCAGCTTGAGCACTTCCTGCCCGCCGATCATGTGGAATTCCTTCTGGTCGACCCGCATGGTCTCGATGACCGAGGCGAGCGGGATGGAGTAGACCTCGCGCTCCACCTCGACCAGAAGCGACTGTATGATGGCAAGGGTGAGCGGCAGCTTCAGGATGAACTCGCTGCCGTGTCCCAGTTCGTTTTTGATCTCGATGATGCCGTTTAGTTTCCTGATGTTGGTGCGCACCACGTCCATCCCGACGCCGCGGCCGGAGAGGTCGGTGGTCTGCTCCTTGGTGGAGAAACCGGGGAGGAAGATCAGCTCCAGGATCTCCCGGCTCCCCATGGTGGCCAACTGCTCCTCGGTAATGAGCCCCTTGTCCATCGCCTTTTGGGCGATCTTGTCGGGGTTGATGCCGCGGCCGTTGTCCTTGATGCTGATGACGATCTGGTTCCCCTCGTGCGCCGCGGAGAGCATGACGGTACCCATGCGCGGTTTGCCGGCGGCGACGCGCTCGTCGGGGGTCTCCAGCCCGTGGTCCAGGGCGTTACGGATCAGGTGGATGAGCGGATCGCCGATCTCGTCGACGACCGAGCGGTCCAGTTCGGTCTCCTCGCCGAAGATCTGCAGGTCGACTTCCTTGCCGAGGTCGCGCGCCAGGTTCCGGACGATGCGCGGGAACTTCTTGAAGACCTTCTCCACCGGCAGCATCCTCATCTTGAGGACCTGCATCTGCAATTCGGAGGTGACGAAGTTGAGGCGCTTGGAGAGCTTGCCGAAGTCGTCGGAGAAACCGTTGGGGTCGAGGCCGCTCTGGTAGTCGGAGTGCAGCTGGATCATCCGGTTGCGCTCCAGGACCAGCTCGCCCACCTGGTTCATCAGGTCGTCCAGGCGCTTCACGTCGACGCGCACCGTCGAGTTGTCGGCGAGCTCTTCCCCCTTGGCCGCCGGGGCCGCCTTCTGGGGTACGGGCTCCTTGAGCTTCGCGGCCGCGGGGGCAACCTGGGGCACCGCCGACTGGGCGGCTGCCGGGGCCGCCGCTGCGGGCTGGGCAGACGCGGCAGGAGCCGACTCCTCGGCCTTCGGGGCGGCCGAGAGCACGGTGGCTTCCGTCGCATTCATGGACAGGAACGGGACCAGCTTCGCGATGGTCGACTCGATGTCGCGCTCCACGATCTCCCCGGCCTTGATGTCGGCGACCAGCGTCTTTACCAGGTCGACCGCCTCGAGGATCACGTCCATGATCTCCGGGGTCACCACCAGTTCGCCCTTTCTCAGGCGGTTCAGGACGTCCTCGGTCTTGTGGGTCACCTTGACCAACAGGTCGAACCCGAGGAAGCTCGAGGCACCCTTCACGGTGTGGATGGAACGGAAGATCCGGTTCATGAGCTCGGCATCTTCCGGGCTCTTCTCCAGGCTCACCAGGTCGTCGTCAAGTTTTTCGAGAAGCTCGGTCGTCTCGGCGAGAAAACCTTCCAAAAGTTCCTGATCTTCGCAATCTATCGGCATGGTCTGCTCCAAGTCGGGGAAGTCGCGGCCCCGTTGTGGGCTCTAACTCTAATTACGCTACGCTGCTGAACATCCTTCTTTCGTCTGCGGTGAACATGCGCTCCAGGTCCAAAAGCACCAACAGGCGCTCGGCCTGGTTGATCACCCCGGCCATGCATTCCTGATCGATGCCGCTGGAGACCACCGGCGGGGGAGGCTGGATCTCCTTCTCCGAGATCCTGATCACCTCGGAGACCTCGTCGACGATGAAGCCCATCATCTCGCCGACCACCTCCATGACCATGATGCGGGTGCGCTTGTCGTAGTCGGCCTCGGGGAGGTCGAACTTGCGCCGCAGCGAGATGATCGGGATCACCTTGCCGCGCAGGTTGATGACCCCTTCCACGTAGTGCGGGGTATTGGGTACGCGGGTTATGTTGAGCATCCGGATGATCTCACGCACCATCAGTACGTTGATCCCGTACTCCTCGTTTTCCAGGTTGAAGCTGACCAGCTGGATCAGTTCCCCTGCGTACTCTTCGCTTTTCACCTTCAGTGCGGTCGTTTGCATGGACCCTCCGTATGCTCCTGATCTGGGGGTCGGGCGAATCGCCGTCCGCGTCCCCTCTGTTCTTACCTATTCGGATGCCACTGGCAAATATGAAGAAAATTTTTTAGCGGAGGCTTCGCGCGCAGGAACGCCGGGTTAGCCCCTCCGGGTGCCGGGTGGCGACCCTCACGGGAGTGATTCACGCGGCAGTGCAAAAAATTGACATAAACCGTGCCGAGGGCAAGTCATTTTATTGACATTGCCGAAAGAAGCCGCTATAGTTTGCGGGCGCTGCAGTTTTGTATCGGTTTCATGCCGGGCAACTTTAACGGAAATCGGGGAAACAATGGAAACACCGAGAATTCTTATTGCAGATGACGACAAAAAGACCCGCGACTTCGTGGCGGCTTTTTTGAGTTACAAGGGGTACCAGGTCTTCCAGGCCTTCGACGGCCAGGATGCCCTGCAGAAGGTCGAGTTGAGCGACGTGCAGATGGTGATCACCGACATCATGATGCCCCGGGTCAACGGCCTTGAGTTCATCAAACAGCTGAAGTCGATCCGTCCTGAGATCGTGACCATAGCCTACAGCGCCTTTGCCAACCACGAGATGACAGCCAATCTCCTGAAGGCAGGGGCGTTTTTTTATCTGGAAAAACCCTTCAACCTCGAGGAACTGGAAACCCACGTAAAGCGCGGGCTCGAACACCAGGTTCTGCAGAGCAAGAGTTTTCGGTCTAAACCGTGCATAAAGAACCGTGCCCTCTTGAACAACATCATCGGGGAGAGCGAAAAGATGCTCTCGCTCTTCGAGTTGATCGAGAAAGTGGCCAGTTCCGACTCCACCGTGCTGATCCAGGGGGAATCGGGGACCGGCAAGGAACTGGTGGCCCGCGCCATCCACGACCTTTCCAACCGTAACAGCAAGAACTTCGTGGCGGTGAACTGTGCCGCCATCCCGGACGAGCTCTTGGAGAGCGAGCTCTTCGGTCACGTGAAGGGCTCCTTCACCGGCGCCGTGGCGACCCGTATCGGCCGTTTCGAGATGGCAGACAAGGGGACCCTGTTCCTGGACGAGATCGGGGACATGAAGGCGAACCTGCAGGTGAAGCTCTTGCGCGTACTGCAAAACCGCGAGCTGGAGCCGGTGGGTGCTACCCGCAGCAAAAAAGTCGACGTGCGCATCATCGCGGCGACCAACCAGAACCTGGACCAGATGGTGGTCTCCAAGCAGTTCCGCGAGGACCTCTACTACCGGCTTTCGGTAATCCCGATCGTGCTTCCCCCCTTGCGCGAGCGCGAGGCCGACATCGCCCTTTTGCTGAACAGTTTCCTGGAGAAGTTCAACCGCTCCAAGCAGCGCAAGGTTCAGGGGTTCGACAAGCAGGTGATGGACATCCTGACCAACTACGAGTGGCCGGGTAACGTCCGCGAGCTGGAGAACCTGGTCGAGCGCCTGGTGATCATCAAGGGTTCCGGGACCCTGACCCTCTCGGATCTTCCCGAGAAGTACCGTGGCGGCAAGTCGAGCCCGGTTCGCACCGAGCAGGTGACCCTCCCCGAGGACGGCTTCTGCCTCAACAGTGCGGTTGAAGAGTTTGAGAACAGGCTGATCCTACAGGCTCTGGAGAAGAGCGGCGGCAACAAGAAGGAGGCCGCAGAACTCCTGAACCTGAAGCGGACCACCCTGATCGAGAAGTTGAAGAAGAAAAAGCTGGTGTATGGAGAACAATTTTCCCCGTGACGAGGTAGGGCGCTATGTCGGTTAATCCGGTTGCGACAGGGCAGTGGTCAGAAGTTCCCAAGAAAACGAGCGAGCCGGGTAGCACGAACGCCCAAACCAACTTTGCAGAAATCCTCTCCGGTCGGAGCAATCCCTCCGGAGAGGAAACCGTAACTCCGAACACCGCGGCCGAAGTCCTCCGCCTCAAGATGCTGAGCGCCGCGCTCAACCTGGGCGGCGAACAGGCCGCTCCTCCCAGCACCCAGTCCCAGGCAGTCCAGGGGCTCCTCAACAAATTCCTCGAACAACTTCCCAAAGGCGAGAACGGCACCGGCAGTAGCGCCAGCGCCACCGGCAACGTTTTCGGCGACTACGGCGACGCCATCGCTCCGCTTTCCAGCGAATCGACGCAGCAAAGCGCCGATCTCGGTCCGAACCCCTCCATTGCCGCGATCATCGACAAGGCCTCGCGCCGCTACGGCGTCGATGCGGGGTTGATCCGCGCCGTCATCAAGCAGGAGAGCAACTTCAACCCGCGCGCCGTCTCCTCCGCGGGTGCCCAGGGGCTCATGCAGCTCATGCCCTCCACCGCCCGGGGCCTCGGCGTCACCGATTCCTTCGATCCCGAGCAGAACGTGATGGCCGGCACCAGGTTCTTGAAGGACATGCTGCAACGCTACGGCAACGTCGACGAGGCACTCGCCGCCTACAACTGGGGCCCGGGCAACGTGGACCGGCGCGGCCTCAGCTCGCTCCCCCGCGAAACGCGGGACTACCTTGCCAAGGTGAAGGGGTACTACTCTCAGTACGTCGGGTAGAGGCAGGGCGAGAGGCAGGGGCTAGGGACAAGGGGCTAGTAGGGATCAGGGGCTAGGGATCAGGGACTAGGGATTAAACAGCAGCGGTTCAGGTTAGGGCCGGGACCACGGCACCGGTTAGATTTCAACGTAGGACATAGACCAGCTGACAGCAGACCCAAAAACACACATGGCCGGAGGCGCTTATGCCCCCGGCCATATTCATTTTACAAACCATCTCCGCCGTTATTCCCTGACGTAGATGTCCTGATCCGAGCGGTCCACCATGGTCATAACCCGCATGTACTCGTCCTCGATCATGTCGTAGTGCCCCTGGGTCTCCTTGATAACCGCTTCAAAGACCCGACGCACCAGCGGATCCACAATGTCCTTCAGCATGAGAGTGTAGAGCTCCACGCAGGCCTTCTCCTCCTGCAGGGCGATTTCCAAGGCCTTCTGTTCGTGGGTGTCCTCCGCGATCGCCTTCTCAAGCGCCTGATGTGTCGCCGACAGCTTGTCCATCGGTCCGCTGAGCAGGGTGGGTAGGTCACCCAGATCCTTGCCCCGGTAGTGCTCGAAGAAGGCCTTGAGATGGGCGACCTCCTCATTGGCCAGCAGATCGAAGACCTTCTTGGACCGTTCGTCCTTGGTTATCGAGCCGGCCCTGCGGTAGAAATCCATACTCTCCTTTTCCGTCTTGATCGCGAGCTTCAACGCCTCCTGCAGGGTGTATTCCTTTACCATGATTGCACCTCCGTCGGCTGGCTGAACTGACATTCGCGTGAATTATACCTAATGCCCCCCGTCGGTCAATCGACCACAAATAATTAAGATAGGTAAGGCTGGGTATTAACGGAAAATTCGCGGTGCTGAAACGTCAACAGTTTATGAGAAAAAGCCCGTAATTCTGTACGGCTAGTGGAGAAGAGGGCCCCTGACCTGCTGGCCTCCGGTGCAGTACTTAGCTCATGAAGGTAAAAAAAGGTGCCTCCGACTGGGCTGGGATGGCGGTCAGAACCGGGGAACAGGGGAAGAGGGAACAGGGGAGCCGGAGGCGGACCACCGCACGGTGGAGTTGGATGGGGATGACTCAGGAACGAGGGGGGCAGGGCGGTCTACGGGGACGGGTGGGAAAGCCGGAGGAGCTTCCGGGCATTGTTGCTGGTCGCCACTGCCAGCTCTTCCAGAGACACTTCCCGCAGTTCCGCCACGCGCCGGGCGGTCTCCAGGAGGTATTCCGGCCGGTTCACCGTACCGCGGTGCGGTTCCGGCGCCAAGTCCGGGGCGTCCGTTTCCAGGAGCAGGTGCTCCAGCGGTACCGCCAGTGCAACCGCGGGCGGGCGCACGGCGTTCTGGTAGGTCACCGTGCCGGCGAGGGAGATGTACAGGTTGAGCCGCAGACAATCGCGAACCAGCTCAGGGCTGCCGGAAAAGGCGTGCATCACGCCCCCAACCTCGGCAATCCCCTCCTCCCGGGCAATCTCCAGCAGATCTCCGAAGGCCTTGCGGCAGTGCAGCAGCAACGGGAGTTTTGCCTGAACGGCAACTCGCACCTGGGCGCGGAATGCCTCACGCTGACAGTCGCGGGAGGGAGAGGAAAGCTGGTAATCGAGCCCGATTTCGCCGATGGCGCGGGCGTGAGGGGTAAAGGCAGCGAGGGCGTCGAGGGTTTCGCTGGTCACCAGGTCGGCATGCATCGGATGTACGCCAAATGCGGGATGGATAGCGGAGGAGAGTTTCGAGAGTTCGGCGATCCTGGCCCAGTTGGCAGGATGTACGCCCGGAACCAGGAAACCCGTGACGCCTGCTGCGCGGGCACCGGCAAGGATGCCGGAAAGGTCGGCGGAGAGGCTCGGGTCATCGAGATGGCAGTGGGTGTCGAAAAACATGGTGCTAGAGGTTGAGCCCGGGGTGCTCCTTGAGCTCCTTGATGATTTCGACCTGGCGCTTGAAGATGAACTGCGAGATGCCGACCTCGCTGGCGCGATCGAGTTCGACCTCGAACACCAGCCGGGTGCCGCTGGTCATCGGGACGACCTTGAGCAGGGATGCGGGGAAGGAGATGCTTCCGGAGGGGAGGCCTACGGTGATCTCGCCGCGTTCGCTGAGCTCGAGGCCGGGGTCGCCGTCAACTCCGATGGAGACGCCGGTCAACGACATATCCAGCAGCCGGCCACTGGCGCTGCTCTCCTCGGTTCGGAAGGTAACCCGGATCAGCTCGGTAAGCGCCACCCGGACCGACATCCTGCGATCGGCCCGCACCATGGCGTAGGAGAAGCCGGAGAGCACGATGCGCGACTTCTCGACATTGACGTAGTTGACCGTCGCGATCACCGGGCGCTTGAAGTGGTCGCTTTTCAGGACAGTCACTTTCTCCAGCGAGATCACTACCGCCTGGATCTGGTGCACCAGGAACTCTACCGAGGTCTCCTCCACGGTCAGCACGTCGGCGGAATAACTGACCGGGATTTCCCGGTAGTAGTTGACCAGTTTCAGGTCGTTGGCCAGCCGCCCCGATCGAATTTCCGCCAGGCAGGAGAGGATCTCTTGCTCGTCCGCCTCGGGGCTGGCTAACTCGATTTTCTGGTAGGTATCATTCATTGGTCACCCAAAAAAACTTATTGCCCTTTTACACTTATCCATGCAAATATAGCAACTTACTTGCCAACCCGGCGAAGATACCCTCTTCGCCTTTATTTTGTCCAGCGTTTTGTTAAGGAGTTTTCAGTCCATGTTGTACAACGAGCAGGAAATCGCCAAGCGGCGCACCTTTGCCATCATCAGCCACCCGGACGCCGGTAAAACCACTATAACCGAGAAACTGCTCCTCTTCGGTGGGGCGATCCAGCAGGCCGGCGAGGTCCGGGCCCGCAAGTCGGCCCGTCATGCCACCAGTGACTGGATGGAGATGGAAAAGCAGCGTGGCATCTCGGTAACCTCCTCGGTGATGAAGTTCTCTTACCGGGATTACGAGGTCAACCTGCTCGACACCCCGGGCCATAACGACTTCTCCGAAGACACCTACCGAACCCTCACCGCCGTCGACTCCGTGCTCATGGTGATCGACTCGGTAAAGGGTGTCGAAAGCCAGACCAAGAAGCTCCTCGAAGTCTGCCGGCTGCGCCACACGCCGATCATGACCTTCATCAACAAGCTGGACCGGGAAGGGCGCGAGCCGCTCGACCTGTTGGATGATATCGAAAGCACGCTGAAAATCCAGTGCGCCCCCATGACCTGGCCGATCGGCATGGGCAAACGCTTCCGTGGCACCTACCACCTCTACACCAAGGAGATCACCTTCTACGATCCGGAAGCGGATCACGGGGTAGGTGAGGTGGTCACCGTAAAGGGGCTCGACGACCCGCGCCTGGACGAGCTCTTGGGGAGCCAGGTTGGCGAGCTGCGCAACGACGTGGAACTTCTGGAGGGTGCCGCCCATCCCTTCGATCTCGAGGAGTACCTGGCCGGGCGCCAGACCCCGGTCTTCTTCGGCTCCGCCATCAACACCTTCGGTGTGCAGCAGCTTCTGGACTCCTTCGTTCAGCACGCCCCGGGTCCCATGCCGCGGGAAACGGTCTCCCGTACCGTTTCTCCCTACGAGGAGGCCTTTACCGGCTTCGCCTTCAAGATCCAGGCGAACATGGACCCGGCGCACCGCGACCGCATCGCCTTCTTCCGGATCTGCTCCGGCAAGTTCGTGCGCGGTATGAAGGTGAGGCACCTGAGGCTGGGGCGCGAAGTGCAGATAGCCAACGCCACCATTTTCATGGCTCAGGACCGCACCAACGTGGACGAGGCCTACGCCGGCGACATCATCGGCATCCACAACCACGGCACCATCAAGATCGGCGATACCTTCACCCAGGGTGAGGATCTGAAGTACACCGGCATTCCGAATTTCGCGCCGGAGCACTTCCGCAAGGTACGCATCCTGAACCCGATGAAGTCGAAGGCGCTGGAGAAAGGGCTGGTGCAGCTCGCCGAGGAGGGGACCACCCAGGTCTTCCGGCCGCTCATGGGAGCCGACTGGATCGTGGGTGCCGTCGGGATGCTGCAGTTCGACGTGGTCATGCACCGCCTCGAGCACGAGTACGGCGTGCAGTCGGTGTACGAGCCGGTCTCCTACGTCACCGCCCGCTGGGTAACCGGCGACAAGAAGCGGTTGGAGGAGTTCCAGAGGAAAGAGGCGATGAGCCTCTACACCGACGGCGAAGGGAACCTTGCCTACCTGGCCGGGAGCCAGTGGCGTCTGGACAATACCATGGAGAATTGGAAGGACCTGGTCTTCCACGCGACCCGTGAGCACAGCTGAGAACGACAGAGCCAAGGAACCTGCCGAACCGAGCATGACGGCGGGTGCGCTCTTGGTGGTTGCCGCCGGGGTCCTCTGGGGGACGACCGGGACCACCCAGGCGCTCGCGCCCGCCGGTGTCACGCCGACCAGCATCGGTACGCTGCGGCTGGTGGTGGGCGGCGGCGCGCTGTTGCTCCTGACTCTTCTGCGCGGCGGTTTCGGCACCGGGCGCTGGCCGGTATTCGGCACCCTGCTCGCCGGAGCCTGCGTCGCCTCCTACCAGCTCTGCTTCTTCTGGGCCGTGCAGCGGACCGGTGTCGCGGTAGGGACCCTGGTGGGGATCGGCAGTTCGCCGGTGATCGCCGGGGTGCTTGGATTTGTCTTCCGGGGTGAGCGCCCCGGGCGTCGTTGGGTAGTCGCGACCTGTTTCGCCCTGGCGGGGTGTGGACTGCTGGTGGGTGGTGGTGGCAAACTGTCGATCGATCCGGTCGGTGTGCTGCTGGCGCTCGGCGCCGGGACGAGTTACGCGAGCTACACCATGGCGATCAAGGGGCTCCTGCCCGGACGCACACCCGACGCCGTCATGGCGGTGGTCTTCTGCATCGGGGCGCTGATCCTCTCGCCGCTGCTTTTCACCGCGGACCTTGCCTGGATGGCGGCACCGCGTGGCATCGCCATGGTGCTCTACCTCGGCGTGATCGTTACCGCGCTCTCCTATTGGCTCTTCGCCCGCGGCCTGCGCAGCGTCCCCGTCGCAACCGCAGTGACCCTCTCCCTTGCCGAACCGCTCACCGCAGCCCTCCTGGGTATCGTCGTCCTGGGTGAGCGGCTGAGCCCGCTGGCCCTGTGTGGCATCCCGCTACTGTTTGCCGGCTTGGCCGTGCTGGCGGGGTCATTGGGCGGCAAGAAGAACTGACAAAAAAGCCTCACCACAGAGGACGCAGAGTCATACAGAGGAAAAGCCAAACCCGATATGGTTTCGATTCTCCTCTGGGTGACTCTGGGCACCGCTGTGGTGAGGCTTTTAGATTTTTACCCCTCGTCCCCCAAAAACGCCAGCAACCTCTCCCACGAAGCGTTCAGCACCTGTTCCTCCGGGATTCCCGCCTCCGTCACCAGCTTGATCGCATCGTCGAAGACGCCGACCCCCTGGGCGATGTGGGCGTCCGAGCCGATCAGCACCCGCGCGCCGTACCTGGCGCAGAGTCTCGCCACTTCCAGGCAGTTCCGGCAGCTCCCCTTGCGGCTCACCCCTCCCACCGACGAGTTGTTGATCTCCAGAGCGGTGCCGGTGCGTACCGCGGCCTGTACCACTTCTTCATACTGTGAAGGGAACTCAGGGTTGCCGGGGTGCGAGATGCACTTAACCAGCGGGTTTTCCATGACTGCAAGGAGAGCTCGGGTGTAGACTTTCGGGCTGCGGCCGCAGAAGCCGACGGCATCGTGGATTCCGGCCATGACGAAGTCGAGTTCGGCGAGCACCTCTTCCGCCAGGTCCAGGTCCCCTCGTTCGTTGAGAATGTTCGCCTCGACCCCGCGCAGGATGCGCACCCCGTCTATGTGCCGGGGCACGAAACGCATGGCCCGGAAATGGTACTCGTGCGGTCCCCCGGGGAGTGCCGGGCCGTGGTCGGTGAGTGCGATCGCCTTGAGCCCTTTTTTAGCGGCTGCGGCGGCCAGTTCGTTGATGGTCGAATAGGCGTGGCCGGAGGCGATGGTATGAGTATGGAGATCTGCGTAGAGGTTCATATTCCGGACTATTTCATAGCACCTGGTAAATGTCAAGGAAGGGGGCTGCGTTGACGTACGATAATCATGTTGACGGGAAAAGACTTACATTGACCTAGTAAGGCTTCTGGATAGCATACAAAACACGAGCCAGAGCGTGTCACGGTGATGTGGCCGAAGCAATCCCGGTCCACCGTGGGAGCTGTCGTAACGCTCCTTGGGAACGTACTGGTCCAGTTCTTTGTATCCGTCGACTGACAAACTGACGGGGAGGGAGGCAGTATGCGTTATCTGTTCCTGATACTCGCGTTGGCAGTCCCGTTAGTGCCACTACAAGTCCATGCGGTCCAGCCGACGGACATTGTGTACATGACCGAGGATTATCCGCCAGAAAATTACCTTGAGAACGGCCGGTTGAAGGGGTACGCCGTCGATATCCTGCGGGCGGTCTGGAAGGAGATGGGGTATTCCGAACAACCGATACAGGTGCTCCCCTGGGCGCGGGGATACTTGATGGTGCAGGAGCGACCAAACCATATGTTGTTCGCCATGGCGAAGACACCCGAGCGTCTCGGGCTATTCAAATGGGTCGGGCCGATCTACTACGCGAAGATCAATCTATTCTCTCTGAGCGAGAAGCGTCTCAAGGTAGAAAGTCTCGAGGAAGCCAGGCATTTCAGAGTCGGCGTGCTGAGAAAGGACATCTGCGAGACGATGCTGAAGGAAGCGGGGTTCACTGAACGCACGGTTTTCAAGGTCAACACGTTAGAGCAGTTGCTGCGGATGCTCAAGGCGGACCATATCGACATGATGTGTACCACCGAGACCTCGATTAAAAGCAAGATTGCGCGAGATGGTTCTCTCGTCGGTAAATACACACCTGTTGCCTTCGTAGGCGAGACCAACGTTTACTACGCCTTCAACAAAGGGACCGATGACGAAATCGTGGCGGAATTTCAGGGTGCGCTTACCGCAATTAATACTGAACGGAAAAGGATCATCAGGCGCTATCATCTGCAAGAGTGATTCGTATCGGCAAGGTCACCCGGCAGGGGGGTGGCAAAACGTGGTGATCGTCTGCAACAAAAAAAGGGGTGTGCCTTGCGGCACACCCCTTTTTCGACGACAGGCGCTGCTAATTACTTTGCAACGGTTTTTGCCAGTTCCACTGCCAGATCCTTGTAGGGGTTGGCGAAGAGGATGATCAGGCAGATAACCAGGGCGTAGATCGCGAGGGACTCGATCATGGCCAGACCGATCATCATGGTGGTCAGGATTTTGCCGGAAGCGCCCGGGTTACGGGAAACGCCTTCAACGGCGCTCTTAACTGCCAGACCCTGGCCGATGCCAGTACCCACGGTGCCGAGTGCCATGCCGATGCCTGCTGCGAGTACGCACATAGTGAAAAAGCTCATCTTTACTTCTCCTTTTCTGCGGGGTTTATTTCCTAAATAGTATAGGAATGAAAAAATGGAAACAGTTTTAAGTCTGGTCTCTTAGTGCGCGTGCTCCAGCGAGCCCTGGATGTAGATCATCGCGAGCAGCATGAAGACGAAGGCCTGGATGAAGGAGACCAGGACGCCCATCAGCATCATCGGCAGCGGTACCAGGAACGGGGCCAGGCCGAAGAAGATGATCAGAACCAGCTCGTGGCCGTTCATGTTACCGAAGAGACGCAGGGTGAGCGAAATGACGCGGCTGAAGTGGCCGATCACCTCGATGAAGAACATCATCGGAGCCAGCCAGGCGATGGGTCCCAGGAAGTGCTTGATGTAACCGGCGCCGTGCTCCTTGACACCCACGACGTGGGTGGCCACGAAGACCACGACCGCGCAGGCCGCGGTGGTGTTGATGTTGGCGGTCGGCGGGAAGAAGCCCGGGACCAGACCGATCAGGTTGGACACCAGGATGAACAGCGCCAGGGTCGCGATCAGCGGGAAGAACGGTTTGCCGTGCTCGCCCATGGTCTCGACCAGCATGTTCTCGATGCCGCCCACCACGACTTCCATGAAGTTCTGGGTGCCGGTCGGAACAGCCTGCAGGCGCTTGGTGGCCACGATGGAGAGCAGCACCAGGCCGAGCATGATCAGCCAGGTGTAGACGATGGCATCCGCACCACCTTCGGAAATACCGAGCGGGTGAAGAATCTCGCGGAAAAACTGAAGGAACAGATAGGGATGAACCATTGCAGCTAGCCTCCTTTACGGGTCGACAGGTATATCGAAAATAGGATTATGTTGATCACCAGGATCGAGAGCCCGATGAGGATGCCGAAGATATCGGCGCCCAGGACCACGATCAAAAGGTACAAAAAGCCCGCCATGATGGCGAGTCTCAAAATGAAGCGCAGCGTGGCAAGCTTGGGTGCCAGGCTCGGCGTCAGCGCCAGGACCGATTCCAATCCCCGTCTCAGCCAGATGAAGTTCGCCGTTGCCAGGAGACCGCCCGCCAGAAGCGACAGGCCGAACTTCAGCGAGACCAAGAGTGCCGTGAGTACAGCTAACACAGCGCTCATGAGCAGACTTCCCGTGACCAGCTTCGGGAAGAGGTTAGTCTCGTTTATCTTGGTCCGATCCGTCATCGCGCAATTCTTTTCCCGCAAGGATGAAGATGTTGCGGAAGCCGGCCGCAATGCCGAAAAAGAGAAAGATGAAGAAAAACCCGTGCTTACTCGCCAGCCAGGTCACTCCCGGCCACTGTTTCCCCAAAAACCAGGCGTCCAACTCGGTCCCGATCCAGACCCCGATCGCGATGGCCACCGCGAACGAGATCCCCATGGTCGAGACCATGCCGAGGGTCTTCAGGAGGCTCTTCTTCTCCTCGTCCATCAGACCTCCTCGCTCTTCTTGTATACGCCCAACGGCAGAAACTTAGGCTAAATAGCACGGTAACAGTGCGAATGTCAATCAATTTCCGACCATTAGAGCAAAAAGTGTATACCGCTGGGGCGAAGGCTCGGGTTCTGCCGCCTCCCTGTGAGTCTGTTATGGAGCGGGTTCCCTCCACCATTGTGCGCCTTGCTGCAGCTTGACGGCAATGGTTGCAATTCTTTGCAAAGTTTCATTGCGGCTCCCGCAACGGCCAGTACAATATGAGGCGGTGATAATTAAATGGTCGGTGTATCGGCATCAGCTTTTGGGGCGAAGCCTGAACATCCGGTACTGGAGCGGCAGGAGGGAGGAACAGGTAACGGGGATTCACATGAGGGGCCGCAGCAACGGCAAGGGGAGGTTCCCATGGCAGAAAGGTTGGGTGAAATGTTGCTCCAGGAAGGTGCCCTGACCACGACTCAGCTCGAGGAGGCGTTGAGCGCCCAGTCGATCTACGGCGGCCGGATCGGTACCAATCTGGTGGAGATGGGGCTGGTGAGCGAGGAGGACCTGGGGCGCCTTTTGAACCAGAAGCTCGGGGTGCCGTGCGTCACTGCGTCGAGCCTCGAGTCGGTGCCCCCTGCGGTAATTGAGGCCCTCTCTCCGGAACTCGCGCAACGTTTTCGCGTGGTACCGGTGGCCCTGGAGGGGAGAAGACTCATGGTGGCCATGGCGGACCCCGCTGATTTTCACGCCGTGGAAGAACTGGGCTTTGCCACCGGTTTGGTCATCGTTCCCCGCGTTTGTCCGGAGTTGCGCCTGTCGGTCGCCCTCGAACACTACTACGGTATCAAACGTGCGCTGCGCTATATCCCCATGCCGGAGGGGGCCAGGACGGTGGCCGCCCGAAAAGCCCTCGCGTCACTGGCCGGTTGCGCCGGTTCGCCTTCGGCAACCGCCGCGGGTGGGAACTCAGCATCGCTTGCCGGTGGGACGGGGGCTCATGCCGCTGAAGTCGAGGGTGACGATGAGCGCTCCGGCGCGGGAGCGGGATTTTCTGTGCGGCCGACCGTCATCGACGGGGGAACCGCGAGCGCGCGCCGGCACGGGATCGAGGCGGTAATGGAAGCGCTTTCCCGAAGGTTCGTCGCGGCAACCGGCGAGGTCGAGGTGGTCACCGTGCTCATGTCCTACCTCGCTGAAGAGTTCGATCGTGCCGGGTTTTTCAGCCTCAAGTGCGGCGCGGCGCAATGGGTGCAGGCCGTAGCGGAAGGGGCCAACGTAAGCCAGTTCGGCGGGTGGCTTGCGAACCTCGACCGGGCCGACCTGATCAAGCAGGTGCTGTTCGAAAAGGAACCCTACCTGGGGATGCTGTCCGAGCGTGCCCCCGAAGAGCGGATCCAGGCGAAGATCGGTGGTCGGCCCGGCTGCCCGGTATTGCTGCTGCCCTTGGTGGTGGAGGGTACCAGTATCGCGTTTTTGATGGTGGAGGACGAAAAGGGGCGCCTGGCGCCGGGTCTTTTCGACCTGCGGCGGGTGGTCGCCAAGGCGGAGCTTGCCTTCGAGATGCTTGGGCTCAAAAAGAGGATCTGTATTGTCTAGATGGTCTCGCGCGTCGGTGCTGGGCGCGAAGTGACGGTCAGGCGGATTCCCGGGGGTGGGTGAAGCTGCCCTCGGCGATGAGGTGGCGCCTTCCCCCCCCCCCACCCCAGCCCTCTCCCGCAAGGGGAGAGACCCTATTGGAGTCTTTCCGGAGTTAACGGACGTATTACAAAGAAGGCGGAACTTCCACGAGGAAGTTCCGCCTTCTTTTGTTTCGCAATACCTAGTCAGGTCACCAGATCAGTTCTTTATGGTATCCGGAATTTAGCCCCTGATCCCTAGTCCCTGATCCCTAGTCCCTGATCCCTAGTTCCTGCCGTTCCCCTACAGCGCCTTGAAGCACTTTGCCGCTGCGGCGATGGTCTTCTCCAGGTCGGCCTGGCTGTGGGCCGCGCCCACGAAGGCAGTTTCGAACTGCGAGCAGGCGAGGTAGATCCCTTCCTCGAGCATGCCGCGGAAGTAGGTGGCAAAGGCCTTGGTGTCGCACTTCGCTGCGCTGTCCCAGTCGTAGACGGGCTCTTTCGAGAAGAAGGCGCAGAACATGGAGCCCACCCGGGTGGAGTAGATCGGGTAACCGGCGTCCTTGGCGGCCTTGGCGATCCCTTCGGCCACGAACTTGGCCTTCTCTTCGAGATCCTGGTAGAAGCCGGGAGCCTGCAGAAGTTTCAGGGTCTCGATGCCGGCGGTCATGGCCAGGGGGTTGCCGGACAGGGTGCCGGCCTGGTACACGCCGCCTGCCGGGGAGAGGTGCTTCATAATTTCCTTCTTGCCGCCGAAGGCCCCTACCGGCAGGCCGCCGCCGATGATCTTGCCCAGGGTGGTCAGGTCCGCCTTCACGCCGTAGACCTCCTGCGCCCCGCCGTAAGCCACGCGGAAACCGCACATCACCTCGTCGAAGATCAGCACGATCCCTTCCTGGGTGCACAGCTCGCGCAGTCCCTCGAGGAAGCCGGGGTTGGGGGGGACGGTTCCCATGTTGCCGGCGATCGGCTCGACGATGACGCAGGCAACCTGGTCCTTGTTGGCGGTCACCAGCTCACGTACCGATTCCACACTGTTATATACGGCGGTCAGGGTGTGCTTGGCGAAGTCGGCGGGGACGCCCGGGGAGTCGGGTACGCCGAAGGTGGCGAGGCCGGAGCCTGCCTTGACCAGCAAGGAGTCGGAGTGACCGTGGTAGCAGCCGGAGAACTTGAGGATCTTGTCGCGGCCGGTGTAGCCGCGGGCCAGCCGGATGGCGCTCATGGTCGCCTCGGTGCCGGAGCTCACCATGCGCACCATCTCGATGGAGGGGTACGCCTTGGTGACCATCTCGGCCAGGGTGATCTCCAGTTCGGTCGGGGCGCCGAAGCTGCAGCCGTTATCTACGGCGGCCTTCACCGCGGCCACCACGGTCGGGTGGCAGTGCCCCAGGATCGCCGGACCCCAGGAGCCTACATAGTCGATGAACTCGTTGCCGTCCTCGTCGTAAATCTTGCAACCCGCGGCCTTCTTGATGAAGAGCGGATCGGAACCAACGGATCTGAAGGCGCGTACCGGGCTGTTCACGCCACCGGGGATAGTCTTCAGGGCTTCCTGGAAAAGCTGGGTCGAGCGGCTGTTTTTCATGGGGGAACACTCCTAACTCGCTAATTATGTTTGGTTTATCAGTAGCTTTGGTAGCATAGCAGCGCACTTTATGTCAAGGAATATGCGCGCCGGTGCTGAAAACCCGTCGAGAACCGCTCCGCACCGGTCCCGATCGTGCCGTTCCGAGCGCCTCATGCACGCTACCTCGGTGTAAGCCGCAATAAGGCCGATTAGGTCCGATTCATGATACAACTGGCGGAGATAACGACGATCTTGAAAACAGAACCGAAAAACAACGGCTTGGAAAGCTGTATACAGTTGGCGCAAATGGTAACGCCGTTTTGCGATTTTTGGGGGTCAACAGCGGCAGAAGTTCGCAAAAGAACTGAAATATTTTCTGCTTGACAAAGAGGGAGGAATGAAATAATTTTTAAGCGCTTTTTGTATACAGTATACTTGCGTCGGGCTTTCGTCGGTGATAAATCGGCGGGAAAATGAGGAAACGCAGGGCAAGAATCGACGCAGTATACGCTATTTAGAAACGGTTGCAATAAAAAACACTGCAGGAGTACGGGAGGATAGGGATGCTTGGTGCGTATCTGCCAATCTTGGTGCTGGTAGTCATAGCGGTCTTGTTCGGCCTGGGGTCGGTGATCTTCTCATCGCTCATCGGGCAGAAAAAACCGTCTAAGGTCAAACTCCAACCGTACGAGTGCGGCTGCGATCCGGTGGGCAGCGCCCGCGAGCGCTTCTCCGTGAAGTTCTACCTGATTGCGATGCTCTTCATCCTGTTCGACATCGAGGCCGTCTTCATGTATCCGTGGGCCGTGCTCTTCAAGAAGCTCGGCGTCTTCGGCCTCATCGAGATGGGCATCTTCATCGTCATCCTCTTCGTAGGCTACGTATACGTTTGGAAAAAAGGAGCACTGGAATGGGAGTAGATAATCCGCTCGGCGATAACATCATCACGACTTCCCTGGACAGTCTGGTTAACTGGGCCCGGAAGTCCTCCATCTGGCCCATGACCTTCGGTCTGGCCTGCTGCGCCATCGAGATGATGGCGACCGGTGCCGCCAAGCACGACCTGGACCGCTTCGGCATCATCTTCCGCGCCTCCCCGCGCCAGGCCGACTGCATCATCATCGCCGGCACGGTCACCAAGAAGATGCTTCCGGTGATCCAGACCGTGTACGAGCAGATGCCCGAACCGAAGTGGGTGGTCGCCATGGGCGCCTGCGCCTGCTCCGGCGGCATCTTCGATACCTACTCGGTAGTACAGGGGATCGACGAGGCCCTCCCGGTCGACGTCTACATCCCGGGCTGCCCGCCGCGCCCCGAGGCGCTGCTCTACGGCCTGATGAAGCTGCAGGACAAGATCATGAAGGAGAAGAACTCCTTCGGTTCCTCCATCGGTATGGGTGAAAGACTCGAGCCGGCTGCGTAATCCACTACGACCAAAGGGAAAGGTATGGCTGATATGGCAGAAAACAATCGCGCTGTAGTGAAGCTCCAAGAGCGTTTCGCGGACTCCGTCCTCGAGTCGAAGGAATTCCGTGGCGAGACGACGGTGGTCGTGAAAAAGGAAAAGATCCTGGAAGTCCTCAAGTGCCTGAAACAGGACCTGGGCTACAACTTCCTCACCGACGTGACCGCGGTCGACTACCTGGGCCAGGAACCCCGCTTCATGGTGGTCTACCACCTCTACTCCATCCCCAACAAGGAGCGGATCAGGATCAAGGCACCGGTCACTGAGTCCGACTGCACCATCGACAGCGCCTGCGCACTCTGGAAAACCGCAGACTGGCTCGAGCGCGAGGTCTACGACCTGATGGGGATCCGGTTCAACAACCACCCCAACATGGTGCGCATCCTGATGACCGACGACTGGGTCGGGCACCCGCTCAGGAAGGACTACCCCCTCCAGGGACCGGACCGCGAGCCCTACAAGGGCCGCCTGTCCTAACTCGTGAACCCAAGGATTTCAAACTCCGAACTTATAGAGGCGATCAATGGCTAGCACCGAGATAATGACACTGAACATGGGGCCCCAGCACCCCAGTACCCACGGCGTTTTGCGGCTCATCGTCGAGCTGGACGGCGAGGTGATCCAGAAGATTACCCCGCACATCGGCTACCTGCACCGCGGTGTGGAGAAGCTCTCCGAGCACAGGACCTACCACCAGACCATCCCGCTCACCGACCGCCTGGACTACCTGGCCCCGATGAGCAACAACCTGGGCTACATCCTGGCCGTCGAGAAGCTCCTGGCCCTCGAGGTTCCGGAGCGCGCCCAGGTCGCCCGCGTCATCATGAACGAGATGACCCGTCTCAAAAGCCACCTGGTCTGGATCGCCTGCCACGCGCTGGACATCGGTGCCATGACCGTCTTCATCTACGCCTTCCGCGAGCGAGAGAAGGTCATGGAGCTCTACGAGAACATCTCGGGCGCCCGCATGACCTCCAACTTCTTCCGGGTGGGCGGCCTGTCCCGCGACCTCCCCGAGGACTTCGAGGCGAAGTGCCAGGAGATCGTGGACACCTTCCCGGGTCACTTCGACACCTACGAAGGGCTTTTGACCAAGAACACCATCTGGGTGCAGCGTACCGTGGGTAACGGCGTGATCTCCGCCGAGGACGCCATCGACTACGGCATCTCCGGCCCGGCCCTCAGGGGCTCCGGCGTCGACATCGACCTGCGTCGCGACCAGCCCTACTGCGGCTACGAGAACTACGACTTCAAGGTGCCGGTCGGCGAGAACTGCGACACCTTCGACCGCTACAAGGTGCGCCTTATCGAGATGCGCGAATCGGTGAAGATCATCGCCCAGGCCCTGAAGAAGCTGAAGCCCGGCCCGATCCTGGCCGACGCGCCGCAGGTCTGCTACCCGCCCAAGGAGAGCGTCTACAACTCCATCGAAGGGCTGATCCACCACTTCAAGATCGCCTCGGAAGGCTTCCCCGTCCCCGAGGGCGAGGTGTACCAGGGTGTCGAGGCCCCCAAGGGCGAACTCGGCTTCTACATCGTCTCCGACGGCGGCACCAAGCCGCGCCGCATGAGGATCCGTCCCCCCTCATTCGTGAACCTGGGCGCCATCGAGAAGATGGCCAAGGGGAGCATGCTGCCGGACCTGGTGGCCATCATCGGAACCCTCGACATCGTGCTTGGTGAAATCGACCGGTAACTGACACTAAGAATCAAAGGAGATGGGGTACATGTCCAACGCTCCAGCCGCAGAAGAGCTTCAGACCGAAGAAGAAATCGACCTCACCGAAGCCAACGAGGTCATCGATAAATACCTGACGCTGCCCGGCAACCTGATGCCGGTCCTCCAGGGGATCCAGGAGGCCTACGGCTACGTCCCCAAACCGGCCATCGCCCTGGTCGCCGAGAGGCTGAACGCCTATCCGGCCCAGATCTATGGCGTGTTGACCTTCTACGCGCAGTTCCACCTGAAGCCGCGCGGCCGGTTCATCATCAGGGTCTGCGTGGGTACCGCCTGCCACGTCCAGGGTGCCGAGCGCATCACGGAAACCTTCTTCGACAGGCTGAAGATCGGCCACGCCGAGACCACTGCCGACCTGCGCTACACCTTCGAGAAGGTTGCCTGCCTGGGCGCCTGCGGCATGGCGCCGCTCGCCATGGTCAACGACGACACCTTCGGGAAGATGACCGTACAGAAGGTCGATGAGATCATCAACACCTACAACGCGCGGCCGATGAAGTAGACCGGATAATTCACCAGCAGGGGAACCTTTCATGAGTGAAGCAAGCGACCAAATCAAGATTCTTATCTGTCAGGGGACCGGCGGCATCTCGGCCGGCGCGAAGCAGGTGGAAAACCAGTTCACCAAGCTGATCGCCGAGCTGGGCATCAACGCCCAGGTGGGCAAGCGCTGCGACGTGATCAAGACCGGCTGCCGCGGCCTGTGCGCCAACGATGTTCTGGTCGACATCATCACCCCGGAACTCGGCCGGATCACCTACGACTTCGTGCAGCCCGAGGATGTGGAGAACATCCTCAAGGAGCACATCGTCGCCCAGGCCCCGATCGAGAAGAAGAAGGCCAAGGCCTACTACAACACCTTCGTCGATCAGCAGATGCGCGTGGTCATGACCGGTTGTGGCCAGATCGACCCCGAAAAGATTGACGCCTTCCTCGAAGAGGACGGCTTCAAGGCCATCGAGAAGTGCGTCAAGGAGATGAACCCGGCGCAGGTCATCGACGAGGTGAAGAAATCGGGTCTGCGTGGCCGTGGGGGCGGGGGCTTCCCGACCGGCATGAAGTGGAGCTTCTGCGCGGCCTCTCCCGGTCACCACAAGTACCTGATCTGCAACGCCGACGAGGGCGACCCGGGCGCGTTCATGGACCGCTCCATCCTGGAAGGCGACCCGTACTGCGTCATCGAGGGGATGATGATCGCGGCCTACGCCATCGGCTGCACCCACGGTTACGTTTACGTACGCGCCGAGTACCCGCTGGCCATCGAGCGTCTCCAGAGGGCGCTCGACACCTGCTACGAGAAGGGGTACCTGGGGAAGAACATCAGGGGTTGGGGTTTCGACTTCGACATGAGGATCAAGAAGGGCGCCGGCGCCTTCGTCTGCGGCGAGGAAACGGCACTCATGGCCTCCATCGAGGGCGAGCGCGGCATGCCGCGTCCCCGTCCGCCGTTCCCGGCGGTCAAGGGCCTCTGGGGTCATCCGACCAACATCAACAACGTTGAGACCTTCGCAAACGTCCGCCACATCATCAACAAGGGGTCCGAGTGGTACGCATCGCTGGGCACCGAGACGACCAAGGGGACCAAGATCTTCGCGGTCACCGGCAAGGTGAAGCACACCGGTCTCGTCGAGGTTCCGGCCGGTATGACGGTGCGTGACGTTATCTACCAGGTCTGCGGCGGCATCGCCAACAACCGCAAGTTCAAGGCGGTCCAGGCCGGTGGTCCTTCCGGCGGCTGCATCCCGGCCGAGGTGCTCGACACCCCGGTCGACTACGACTCGCTCATCAAGGCAGGCGCCATGATGGGGTCGGGCGGTCTGGTCGTCATGGACGAGACCACCTGCATGGTCGACGTGGCCCGCTTCTTCCTCACCTTCACCCGTATGGAATCCTGCGGCAAGTGCGTCCCCTGCCGTGTGGGCCTGAAGGCCATGCTGGACATCCTCGAGCGCATCACCGAGGGGAGAGGCGAGATGAAGGACATCGACACCCTGCTCGACATGGGTGCCACCATCAAGAAGGCCTCCTTGTGCGGCCTCGGACAGACGGCTCCCAACCCGATTCTCTCCACCGTCAAGTACTTCCGTCACGAGTATGAGGCGCACATCACCGACAAGCGCTGCCCCTCCAACTCCTGCAAGGAACTCCTGCTCTGGAGAGTGGTCCCCGAGAAGTGCGTCAAGTGCGGAGCCTGCCTCAAGGCCTGCCCGTCCGACGCCATCGTCTGGGAGAAGGGGCAAGTGGCGACCCTGGTGCAGGAGAAGTGCACCAAGTGCAAGTCCTGCTACGACGCCTGCCGCTTCATGGCCATTGAATAACAGCCGGAGAACTTAGAAGTTAAAACTGGTTCCTGATTCCCACGGAGACTGAGGTCGAGATGGTAAATCTTACAGTAGACAACAAGCAGGTAACGGTACCCAAGGACGCGACCATTTACGACGCCGCCAAGTCGGCGGGGATCAAGATCCCCATCCTGTGCCATGACAAGAAACTGCACCCGTTCGGCGGCTGCCGCATGTGCCTGGTCGAGGTGGAGCAGATGAAGGGGAGGCTGATCCCGGCCTGCACCACCCCGGTCACCGAGGGGATGATCGTCCGGACCTCCAACGACGAGATCATCAAGGCGAGGAAGCTGGTGCTGGAACTTCTGCTCCTCAAGCACCCGATCGACTGCCCGGTGTGCGATGCGGCGGGCGACTGCGACCTGCAGAACCTCACCTACGAGTACAAGGTCAACTGCAACCAGTTCGTGGACGAGAAGTTCAACCACGAGATCGACTACGTCAACCCGATCATCGAGCGCGACATGAACCGCTGCATCCTCTGCGGCAAGTGTGCGCGCATCTGCGACGAAATCGTAAGCTACGGCGCCTACTCGGTCATCAACCGCGGCCTCGAGGCGAAGATCGGCACCGAGTTCGACGGCCCCCTGAACTGCGAGTTCTGCGGCTCCTGCGTCTCGGTCTGCCCGGTCGGCGCACTCATCTCGCGCCCCTTCAAGTTCCAGGCGCGCTGGTGGGCACTCTCCAAGGTGAAGACGGTCTGCTCCTACTGCGGGACCGGCTGCCAGCTCACCCTGGGGTGCAAGGACAACAAGGTCTTAACCACCGTCTACGACGAGGACCAGGGGTTCCACAACGGCCAGCTCTGCCACCGCGGCCGCTTCGCCTACCAGTTCGTCAACTCTGACAAGCGGCTCACCACCCCGCTCATCCGTAAAAACGGGAAGCTGGTCGAGTCGAGCTGGGACGAGGCACTTGCCCTGGTGACCGAGCGGCTCGCCGCCGCCAAGGCCGCCCCGGCTTCCCTCGCCGCGCTCTCCACCGCCCACCTGACCAACGAAGAGCTCTTCCTGTTCGAGAAACTCTTCCGCGGCACCCTGGGAAGCGACAACATCGACCACTCGGCCGGCTTCGCCCACGCGGCGCTTACCGAAGGGCTCAAGGCCTCCTTCGGCACCGTGGCCTCCCCCTCCGAGATCCTGGACGTCCAGAAGACCAACCTCCTCCTGGTGATCAAGACCGACGCCTACGAGACCCACCCGGTCATCGGCTTCGAGATCAACCTGGGCGTGAAGCGCAAAGGGGTGGATCTCCGGATCGTCTCCGACAAGCGCGGCAAGCTCGGCAAACTGCCGGGCGCCCAGACTACCGTGCACACCCCGGGGAGCGAGATCCTGCTGCTGAACGCGCTCGCCAAGGTGATTGTCGACGCGGGTCTGGCCGATGCCGCAGCTCCGGGGCTTGCTGAACTGAAGGCGGCACTCGCCGAGGTGAGCGTCGAGAAGGCGGCCGCAGCAACCGGCGTCTCCGCCGACGAGATCACCAAGCTCGCCAAGGATTACGCTGCCGCCGAGAAGGCGCTCATCCTGCTCCCGATCGGTCTGGGTTACCCCGGCCACAACGCGGCACTTGCCCAAGCCTGCGCGAACCTCGCCATCCTGACCGGCAAGTACGGCAAGGAAGGCTCCGGCCTCCTGGTCATGGGTGAGAAGAACAACAGCCAAGGGGCTGCCGACCTCGGGATCCACCCGAAGGGGAGCGGCCTCAACGGCAGCGCCATCATCGACGCCTGCGTGAGCGGCCAGGTAAAGACCCTGTTCGTGGCCGGCGAGAACCCGGTGGTCTCCTACCCGAACCGCGCCAAGGTCGAAAAGGCGCTCGACGCGGTGGAGTTCCTGGTAGTGGCCGACCTCTTCCTCACCGAGACGGCGCAGCTTGCCGACGTGGTACTCCCGGCGGTCTCCTTCGCCGAGAAGTCCGGTACCTTCACCAGCGTGGGGAGAAAAGTCCAGCAGGTGAAGCAGGCCGTGAAGCCGGTCGGTCTCGCCAAGAGCGACTTCGACATCCTGAACACCCTGAACGCCTCGCTGGGCGGCCAGACGTACGCCAACCAGAACGAACTCTTCGCCGAGATCGCGGCGAGCGTCCCGGCCTACGCAGGGCTTTCCCAGACAGCGCTCGGCGACGAAGGGAAACTCCTCCCGGTGGCTCCCTCCGCCAAACTGGTCCCGGTCGCCGCACCGGCCAGCGCACCGGTTGCCGGCAAGCTGGCACTGGTCACCGGCAGCGCTCTCTACCACTCCGGTACCATGTCCCGCTTCGGCGAGGGCCCGATGCTGGTCTGCCCCAACGCCTACGCCGAGCTCTCCGCGGCCGACGCCAAGGTCCTGAAGATCGAGGACGGCGACGCCATCACCGTGAAGAGCGAGACCGGGTCGGTGAGTGTCACCGCCAAGGTCGGCTACCGGATGCCGCAGGGGGTGGTGTTCGCCCCCTACCACTTCGGCGAGGGGAGCATCAACGCGGTCACCGACGGCAAGCCGGTAACCTGGGTTACCGTGGGGAAATAGAAATAACGGGAGGGTTGAGGAGCTCGACAGGCCTCAACCCCACCCTTAACCTGGTTCGTTAATTTCACACTAGAGGGGAAGACTATCAGATGGATACGCTAATCTTAGGACTGCCGGTCGCGTACTATATAGCCATGGTTGCCAAGGTGCTCGTAGCCTTTGTCTTTGTCCTGCTGACCGTGGCCTACGCCACTTACGCGGAGAGGAAGATCATCGGTCACATGCAGGTACGCCTGGGACCCATGCGGACGGGCTGGCATGGCCTGCTGCAGCCGATCGCCGACGGGGTGAAGCTCTTCTTTAAGGAAGAGATCATTCCGGACCAGGCGAGCAAGTTCGCCTTCCTGTTAGCCCCCCTGGTGGCGCTCATCCCGGCCTTCATCTCCTTCGCCGTCATCCCCTTCGGCGGCACGATCGAGGTGTTCGGCTACAAGGTGCCGCTGCAGATCGCGGCCTACTACGACCAGGCCGGCGCCCAGGTCTTCGACATCAACGTCGGCGTCCTCTACATCCTGGCCATGGCATCCCTGGGTGTCTACGGGGTGGTCCTGGCGGGGTGGTCTTCCAACTCCAAGTACTCGCTCTTGGGCGGTTTGCGCTCCGCGGCACAGATGATCTCCTACGAGCTCTCCGCGGGCCTCGCGATCATCGCGGTCTTCATGCTCTCAGGTTCCCTCTCGCTGCACCAGATCGTGGCGGCCCAGGCCGACGGCGCCTGGTACGTCTTCAAGCAGCCGATCGCCTTCGTGATCTTCTTCATCTGCTCCCTGGCCGAGATCAACCGTACCCCGTTCGACCTTCCTGAGGCCGAGACGGAGCTGGTTTCCGGCTTCATCACCGAGTACTCCTCCATGAAGTACGCGATGTTCTTCATGGCTGAATACGCCAACATGGTAACGGTCTGCGCGGTCACCACCACCCTGTTCCTGGGTGGCTGGCACGGCCCGGCATTCCTCCCCGGCTGGTTCTGGTTCGTGGCCAAGGTCTACTTCCTGATCTTCGTCTGCATGTGGATCCGCGCCACCTACCCGCGTTACCGCTACGACCAGCTCATGCACCTGGGCTGGAAGGTGTTCCTGCCGATCACCCTCCTGAACATCGTGGGAACCGGCATCTGGATCGCAGTCACGCAGTTCTAGAAGAAGCTTCATAAGCGCACTACTTACTTTAAGGCGAGGTACCGCACAATGATAATGCCGCTCTTAAAAGGTCTTCAGATAACTTTCAGCCACATGTTCAAAAAGCCGGTCACGCTGCAGTACCCGACCGAGCGGCCGGCCATCAAGCCCAACTTCCGCGGCCTGCACGTCCTGAACGTGTCGCACGACCGCGCCAAGTGCGTGGCCTGCTACCTCTGCCCCACCGTCTGCCCTGCCAAGTGCATCACGGTCGAGGCGGGCGAGGACGCCAAGCACGACAAGTTCGCGGCCAAGTACGAGATCGACATGCTGCGCTGCATCTTCTGCGGCTACTGCGTCGAGGCCTGCCCGGTCGATGCAATCCGCATGAGCGAGACCTTCGAACTGGCCAACTACACCAGGGGCGACTTCACCTTTACCAAAGAGCGACTCTTAGAAAAGAAATAAAGGAGCAGCAATGGAATCGATCTTCTTCTTCGTCGTGGCTGCGGTAGCCGTAATTTGCAGTCTCCTGGTGATCACCTGCAAGAACCCGATCAACAGCGCCCTGTCGCTGGTGATGACCTTCTTCTGCCTGGCGACCTTCTACGTCATGCTGGATGCCCCCTTCATGGCGGTGACCCAGGTGATCGTCTACGCCGGCGCCATCATGGTCCTCATCATCTTCGTCATCATGCTCTTGAACGTGAAGGCGGAGACGGTGAAGCCCAACACCCACGCGGTGCTGGCCGGTTCGGCAATCGGGATCTTCTCCATGTTCCTGACCGTCTGGTTCCTCCTGAAGGGTTCGCTGACCGGTGCCACCGGGAGCATGAGCCCGCAGTCGATCGCCAAGACCGGGCACATCGAGATCATCGGCAAGGCGCTCTTCACCGACTTCCTCTTGCCCTTCGAGGTGACCTCGATCCTGCTGTTGGTGGCGATCATCGGTGCCGTCATCCTGGCCAAAAAGAGAATCTAACTACCGCATTTGAAGGGGTGTTGACATGCTAGCCTTAGAAAACTACCTGGTACTTTCGGCAATTCTCTTCTCCATCGGCACCATCGGCGTGCTGACCCGGAGAAACGCCATCGTCATCTTCATGTGCGTCGAGATGATGCTGAACGCGGTCAACCTGACCCTGGTGGCCTTCTCGCGCTACCTGGGCAACATCGACGGCCAGGTCTTCGTCTTCTTCATCATGACGGTGGCGGCTGCCGAGGCGGCCGTGGGTCTTGCGCTGATGATCGCCTTCTACAAGAACCGCGAGTCCATCGACGTCGAAGACATCAACATGATGAAGCTGTAAGAGTCGCTCGAACCCTACGCATTTTCAGATCAGAACTTCAGAATAAAGGAGTCAGGGATGTTTGATTTAGTATGGTTGATCCCACTGTGCCCTCTCATCGGTTCAGTCATCAACGGCCTGTTCGGGAAGAAGATCAAGAACGAAACGGTCATCGGTGGTATCGCAGCCGGCTCGGTTCTCTGCTCGTTCTTCGTGGCCTGTGGCATCCTGATGCAGCTGCTGAGCCTGCCGGGCGAAGAGCGGCACTTCGAGAAGACCATCTTCACCTGGATCCAGTCCGGACAGTTCAAGGCCGACATCGGCTTCTTGATCGATCCGCTCTCCTGCGTGATGCTCATGGTGGTCACCGGGGTTGGTTTCCTCATCCATCTCTACTCCATCGGCTACATGCACGGTGAGGAAGGGTTCTACCGCTACTTCTGCTACCTGAACCTCTTTACCTTCTCGATGCTCTGCCTGGTGTCGGGCAACAACCTGCTCCTCATGTTCGTCGGCTGGGAAGGCGTGGGCCTCTGCTCCTACCTGCTGATCGGCTACTACTTCCACAAGAAGAGCGCGGGCGATGCCGGCAAGAAGGCGTTCGTGATGAACAGGGTGGGGGACTTCGGCTTCCTCCTGGGGCTCTTCACCATGTTCTGGTACCTGGGCGGCACCCACAACATCTGGACCATCAACTTCCGGGAACTCGCCTCCCACGCCGAGCTGATGCCGGTTGGCGGGGTGACCACCGTCATCTGCCTCTGCTTCTTCCTGGGCGCTACCGGTAAATCTGCCCAGATCCCGCTGTACACCTGGCTCCCGGACGCGATGGAAGGTCCGACCCCGGTTTCCGCCCTCATCCACGCGGCCACCATGGTCACCGCCGGTGTCTACATGATCGGCCGCATGAACTTCATGTTCATCAAATCGCCGACCGCGCTCCTGGTCGTCGCCTGCGTCGGCGCCGCCACCGCGCTCTTCGCCGCGACCATCGGTACCGCCCAGAACGACATCAAGCGCGTCCTCGCGTACTCGACGGTCTCCCAGCTGGGGTACATGTTCCTGGCCATGGGTGTCGGGGCCTTCGGCGCCGGTATCTTCCACCTGATGACCCACGCCTTCTTCAAGGCCTGCCTGTTCCTTGGTTCCGGCTCGGTCATCCACGCCATGCACCACGCCCTGCACCACGAGCACTCCGACGCGGACCCGCAGGACATGCGCAACATGGGGGGCCTCAAGGCCAAGATGCCCATCACCTTCGCGACCTTCCTGATCGCGACCCTGGCCATCGCCGGTGTCCCCGGTCTGGCCGGCTTCTTCTCCAAGGACGAGATCCTCTGGCAGGCCTTCTCTAACCCGCACCACGGTGAAATGAACATCATCCTGTGGGGCTTCGGCGCCTGCGCCGCGTTCCTGACCGCCTTCTACATGTTCCGCCTGGTCTTCATGACCTTCTTCGGCGAGACCAGGCTCTCCGAGAAAGCCTTCCACCACCTGCACGAGTCTCCCTGGGTCATCACCCTGCCGCTGGTCGTCCTCGCCTGCCTCTCCATCGTGGGTGGCTATGTCGGGATCCCCAAAGTCATCGGCGAAACCCTGGGCGGCATCCCCAACATGTGGGAGCACTACCTTGAGCCGGTCTTTGCCTACTCCACCGAGTACATGAAGCACGCCGGTGGCCACGGCGAAGCACACAGCGTCGCCATGGAGTGGGGCCTCATGGGCGTCTCCGTGGTCATCGCCTTCGCAGGCATCGGCCTGGCTGCCGCACTCTACATCGTGAAGCCGACCATTCCGGCCGCCTTCACCAACGCCTTCCCGGCACTGCACCGCGCGGTCTACAACAAGTGGTACATGGACGAGATCTACGACTTCGCCTTCGTGAATCCCTGCAAGGCCCTGGGCAACTTCCTCTGGAAAGGGTTCGACGTGGTCGTGGTCGACGGGTGCGTGAACGGTGTGGCCGCAGTCGTGAAGGGCTTCTCCGGCGTCTTGCGCTACGTGCAGACCGGCTTCGTTCACAACTACGCCTTCTCCATGACCCTCGGCGTGGTGGTGATCGTGGCCGCCTACCTGTTCAGCTAAAAGCAGGGGTTAGGGACTGGGGACGAGGGGCTAGGGAAAACCTAAACCCAACAACGAAAAACTCCTGCCGGCTCCCCCACTTTGGAAAAGGGGGGGCAGGGGGGGGGATTCAGCCCCGGCTGGCAGCGCTGAAGAAGTGGGTACAGGCAGGGATACCATCCGAAGCGGCACGGTAAAGAGATAAAAGTCAATTTTGACCTGAAGTAAAAGGAGCAGAGTAAATGAGCCAGACGCTACCGTTACTGAGCATATTAACCTTCACACCGCTGATTGGGGCGCTCGTCCTCCTCTTTGTGAACAAGAACAGCCACGGCGTGCTCCGTACCGTTGCCTTGGCGGTGTCGGTGGTGAACTTCCTCGCCTCGCTGCCCCTGATCTCCGGCTACAACGCCGCAGGCACTGACGTGGGCGGGTTCCAGTTCCTCGAGAAGGTGCCCTGGATCGCCGCTGGTCCGTTCCAGATGAGCTACCACGTGGGGATCGACGGTATCAGCCTCTGGCTCGTGATCCTGACCACCTTCATCATGCCGATCGCCATCCTCTCCACCTGGACTGCGGTTGAAGAGAAGGTGAAGGAGTACATGATCCTGCTCCTGCTCCTCGAAGTCGGTATGATCGGCGCCTTCGTGGCCCTCGACCTCTTCCTCTTCTACATCTACTGGGAAGTGATGCTGATCCCGATGTACTTCATGATCGGTATCTTCGGCGGCAAGAACCGCATCTACGCGGCGGTCAAGTTCTTCATCTACACCATGGTCGGCTCGCTGCTCATGCTGATCGCGCTCATCGCCCTCTACTTCAAGGGGGGCCAGGGCGACTTCTCGATCCTGCGCTTCTGGGATCTGCACCTCGACCCGGCAACCCAGACCTGGATGTTCCTGGCCTTCGCACTGGCCTTCGCCATCAAGGTCCCGATGTTCCCGTTGCACACCTGGTTGCCGGATGCCCACACCGAGGCACCGACCGCCGGCTCCGTCATCCTGGCAGCCGTCCTGCTGAAAATGGGTACCTACGGTTTCGTCCGCTTCGCGATGCCGCTCTTCCCGGATGCCACCGCCCAGTTCACCCCGCTCATCGCGACCCTGTCCGTGATCGGCATCATCTACGCCTCGCTGGTCGCCATGGTGCAGCAGGACGTCAAGAAACTGGTCGCCTACTCCTCGGTAGCCCACCTGGGCTTCGTCATGCTGGGCGTCTTCGCCCTGAACCAGCAGGGACTCTCCGGTGGCATGCTGCAGATGCTGAACCACGGCGTTTCCACCGGCGCATTGTTCCTTATCGTTGGCTTCATCTACGAGCGGCGTCACACCCGCCAGATCTCCGACTTCGGCGGTCTCGCGAAGCAGATGCCGATCTTCGCCACCATCTTCATGATTGTGACCTTCTCCTCCATCGGTCTGCCGGGTACCAACGGCTTCGTGGGTGAGTTCCTGGTCCTCTTGGGCGCCTTCAACGGCCCGCTGAAAGTCTATGCCATCATCGCCACCTCGGGCGTCATCCTCTCCGCGGTCTACATGCTCTGGATGTTCCAGAGGGTGATGTTCGGCGAATTGAAGAACCCGAAGAACCAGAACCTGAAAGACCTGAATGCCCGCGAGATCGCCATCATGCTGCCGCTGGTCTTCCTGATCTTCTTCATGGGTGTCTACCCGCGCCCCTTCATCGACACCATGGCTCCTTCGCTTGACAAGATGATCGTCCTGGCAAGCGGCAAGAAAATGGTGGCCCAGAACACCGTGGCCGCCCCGGCTGCAGCCCCGGTTGCCGCCCCGGCAGCACCGGAGGCCGCTCCTGCAGCACCGGCTGAAGCCGCTCCGGCACAGGGTCTGCCGGCAGGTCATCCGCCCATTCCCGCAGCACCGGCAACCGAAGCAAAGTAGCCAAAAGCGAACCGTTTAGAACTAGCCTGATCGGAGGATTATAGATGGAAACAATTGCAATGCCGGCCGTAAACATAGCGTCGATCATGCCCGAGTGCATACTCTCGGTGGTCGCCATGGTGCTCCTGCTGGTAAACGTATTTGTCCCCGGCAAGGACAAGGGTTACCTTGGGTGGCTGAGCATCGTCGGTCTCGCCGTGACCGCCGCCAGCGTGGTCAGTGGCTGGGGCGCTCCGCAGATGGGTTTCGGCGGCGCGGTGATGCAGGACAACTTCGCTATCTTCTTCAAGGTGATCTTCCTGATCTCGGCTGGCCTCGCCATCCTGATCTCGGACCGCTACATGGTCCAGGAGGACTGCAACCAGGGTGAACTCTACCCCCTGATCCTCTTCTCCACCGTGGGGATGATGCTCATGGCCTCGGGCACCGACCTGATGGTCATCTTCCTCGGCCTCGAGGTCCTCTCGGTCAGCCTCTACGTGCTGGCCGGCTGGAACCGGGAAAACATCAAGAGCAACGAGGCGGGTCTCAAGTACTTCCTGCTCGGCGCCTTCTCGACCGGCTTCCTGCTCTACGGCATGGCGCTCACCTACGGCGCCACCGGCACCACCAAGCTGGCCGGGATCCAGAACCACGTGATGGCGACCCCCGCCATCGCCGCCAACCCGATCTTCGTGGTCGGCATGCTCCTGATCGCTGTCGGTTTCTCCTTCAAGATCGCGGCGGCTCCCTTCCACATGTGGACCCCGGACGTCTACGAAGGCGCCCCGACCCCGATGACCGCCTTCATGTCGGCCGGTCCGAAAGCGGCAGGCTTCGCCGCCTTCCTCAGGGTTATGATCTTCGCCTTCCCGATGCTGGGTCACAACCTGACCGAGCTCCTCTGGATCCTCGCGGTGCTGACCATGACCGTGGGCAACATCATCGCCCTCTCCCAGGACAACATCAAGCGCATGCTGGCGTACTCCTCCATCGCCCATGCGGGTTACGCCCTGGTAGGTTTCACCGCTCTCAACCGCGAAGGCATCGCCGGCATCCTCTTCTACATGCTTTCCTACGCCTTCATGAACATCGGCGCCTTCGCCGTGATCGTCCTGGTCGGCAAGAAGGGTGAGAAGAACGGCACCGTGCAGGACTTCGCCGGCCTGGGCTACAAGAAGCCGGTCCTTGCGGTCCTCTTCAGCGTCTTCCTGTTCTCCCTGGCCGGCATGCCGCCGACCGCGGGATTCATCGGGAAGTTCTACCTCTTCTCCGCAGCAATCAAGAGTGGCTACACCGGGCTCGCCATCATCGGCGTCCTGAACTCTGCCGCCTCCGTGTACTACTACCTGCGCGTCATGGTCTTCATGTACATGAAAGACGCCCAGGAGGACTTCGAGTGGGCCGGTGTCACCGCCCCGATCGCCCTCTGCCTGCTGGTGACCGTGGTCGCCACCCTGGTCATGGGTGTGGTCCCGGGCACCATCCTCGAACTGGCACAGAAGGCAGTTCAGTTCTAAGCCTTTAGCTGAGCGCATAGAGACAAGGAAAGGCCCCTGGCGCAAGCACAGGGGCCTTTTGCTATTCGCACACAGACACGGAGCACGTAGACGTCGGGAAAACGAACATAAATTCAGATAACCGCTGCAGATGAGCTCAGGTTCCCCCTTTTGGAAAAGGGGGGGCAGGGGGGATTCGCTTTGTGCAACCTTACGACTACTCGCATCATCCAAGAGGAACAACCATGATTAAAACCACCGTCACCATTCTTGCCGTAACCCTCAGCGCAGCCACCGCCTCTGCCGGCATGTTCAGCAACGGCCCCACCCTCCTGGAGGCGAAGTGCGCCGTCTGCCACCCTTCCTCCAAGGTGAAAGTCCTGAAGCGTACCCCGGCCCAGTGGGACGCCATCGTTACCAACATGATGAAGCGCGGCGCCAAGCTGAACCCGGAAGAAAAGAAATCCCTGGTCGATTACCTCGCCCAGACCTACAAGCCGTCTGGCAAATAAGCGCGCCCAAGTTGGATCAGAAAAGGCCCACCGGCTGTTGCCGGCGGGCCTTTTTGTTTCCCCCCTCTCACCCTCAGTTCGGACTATTATTTCGCCCCAACGGCCCTGGGAAGGACTCATTGCCAGGCGCTGTCCCCTTTCCGCCGTTGCTACTGGCTTCCTGGTAACGGTCCAATTCCGCATAAACATAGTTCGAGACGTTCGGTTAAGTTTTCCCAGTCCGTGTTAGCTGGCGCGGACCAAGAGCCTGGCCGGCTCCGGAAAAAGTAATCCCCTCGCCATAAAATGGGTGCTCTTTCCCCTCCACCTTCTCTGCACCTGGCGCTTAATTCTACGCAACATTCCTCCCGTGGCACTCCGCAGGGTTCCATGAAAAATTCCTGCTAAAGTTTCTCCTTTCCGGGACGATGATTCTCCAAAGTAGCGACATTACACTGGAATTTGGCCCCCCCCGCGTGTAGGACTGCCAAGGTTTCCGTTATAAATCGCACTCCTAGGGCGTTTAGCGCTCCAAGGATAATTGTATACAGTATGCATTTTCGGAGGGTTGCATGGCACATTCTCGGACCATTTCCTTAGGAGGAAGAATCCTTCTGGTGCAGGCAGTATTCCTCATGTTGTTGACGGTCGGATTTTCGCTGGCGATTATCTGCCAGGGTTACCCCCTGTTGAGCAAATTGCTCTGGGGTGCCAGCGTTCTCGGGGTGCTGGTAATCCTGGGCGTGCAGGCTTCGCTCCTGGACATCTGGATCAATAAGCCCCTGCGGCTGATCCAGGAGTTTGCCGACGGACTCGCCAACGGCGAATTTGCCGGTCTAGAACTGCCCTCGAGCCCGGAGGGGTCAGGGGGGGAACTAGCCGCACTTACCCGGAGCCTGGGAAGGATGGCACAAACGCTGGGAACGCTCCTGGAAAGGGTAGGCGGCTCGGCCCACGCTGTTTCGGCAGCCGCAGAACAACTACACTCCACGGCCATCCGGATCGCGGGATGCGCGGAGAGCTGCGCCTTGCAAGTGGCCACGGTGGCGACGGCCAGCGAGGAAATGTCCGCCACCTCGCAGAGCATAGCCGAGAACTGCCAGCAAGCCGCGGCGAACTCGGAAGATGCCAACCTCACCGCCTGTGAAGGGACCGAGCTGGTGCTGCAGAGCCTCGCGGGGATGGACCAGGTCGGGGAGAGCGTGCGGGGGGCCGCGGCCACCCTGGACCAGCTCGGGAACAACTCGGAACAGATCGGTGCCATCCTCGGGACCATCGAGGATATCGCCGACCAGACGAACCTGCTGGCGCTCAACGCCGCAATCGAAGCGGCTCGGGCGGGTGACCAGGGGCGAGGCTTCGCGGTGGTCGCTGACGAGGTACGCGCCCTGGCGGACCGCACCACCCAGGCCACCAGGGAGATCGGCGGCATGATCGCCGCGATCCAGAACGGTACCCGCCAGGCGATGACGGTCATGGAAAAGGGGGTTCAAGAGATCGAGCACGGATCCGAGCTCTCGCTGCAGTCTGGCAAGGCGCTCGAAGAGGTACTCATGAAGGTAAGCGAGCTGGGAGGGCAGGTGGACCAGATCGCTACCATGGCCGGAGAACAGAGCGCCACCACCTGCGAGATCAACGGCAGCATCCACCGAATTACCGAGATGGTGCAGCAGACGGTGCGGGGAGCGACCGAAACAACCGACGCCGCGCAAGAGTTGCTGCGCACCGCCCAGGAGCTGCGCGAGTTCGCGGCCCGCTTCCACCAGTGAGGGACACCACCATGGCAACCGACAAACCCAAACTGGCCATGTACTGGGCCGCTGCCTGTGGCGGCTGTGAGATCAGTCTGGCCAACATGCACGAAGCGATTCTCGAGCTGGACCGCGATTTCGACTTCGTCTTCTGCCCCTGCTTCCTCGATACCAAGAAAAAGGACCTGGAGGCCATGCCGGACGGCTCCATCCGGCTCACGCTGTTCAACGGCTCCCTGCGTACCGAGGAGAACCTGGAGATGGCGCGACTGCTGCGCAAAAAGTCCCAGCTCCTTGTTGCCTTCGGCTCCTGCGCGGTGAGCGGAGGGGTACCGGCACTGGCCAACCAGCGCAGCCGGGATGAGCTGCTTTCCCGCGTGTACCTCGAAGCTCCCGGTACCGTTAACCCGGACCGGCTGTTCCCCCGGGTCCTCTCCCAGGTGCCTGAGGGGGAGCTTACCCTCCCGGAATTCCTGGACCGCATCCCTTCCCTGAAAGACGCGGTTCCGGTGGAGTACCTGATGCCCGGCTGCCCGCCGGAACCGGAACGGATCCTGGCCGTCTTGAGGCTGGTGGCTTCGGGCGAGGCACTGCCTGACCCTGGCACCGTCCTGGGTTGCTCGGCCACCCGGGCGGTCTGCGACGAGTGCACGAGGGAAAAGCGCGACCAGGCAGCCCCCGCCCTGGTGCGTAGCTCGGAGGCGCTCCCCGAACCTGGCTGGTGCCTGGTCGAGCAGGGGGTGCCCTGCCTCGGCATGGCGACCAAGGGGGGATGCGGGGCGCTCTGCCCGGCAGTACAGATGCCCTGCTCGGGATGCTACGGTCCCCTGGACCCGGACGGCGACGCGGGAGGCGCGGGAATTGCGGCCCTCTCGGGAGCGGTCGCAGCTCCGGTGGACCACGGCGCCGGAGAGGCCCAACTGGTGGCCCGCAGCCGGGCCACGGTAGCCGCGGTTGCCGACCCGCTCGGGACCTTCTACCGCTACACCCTGTCGGATTGCCTGATCGGGGAAAGAGACCAGGAGGTGGTCAAGTGACCAGGATCAGTATCGACCCCATCACCCGCCTGGAAGGGCACGGCAAGATCGAGATCTTCCTCGACGAGGCCGGCGAGGTAGCCAACGCCTATTTCCAGGTGCCCGAGTTGCGCGGCTTCGAGTCCTTCTGCGTCGGCCGCCAGGCCGAGGAGATGCCCAACATAACCAACCGCATCTGCGGGGTCTGCCCCGAGGCGCACCACATGGCGGCGGTCAAGGCAGTCGAGGCCGCCTACGGGGTCAGCTGCCTCCCCGCGGCACGGCGCATCCGCGAGCTGGTCTACCACGCCTTCTTCGTGGCGGACCACACCACCCACTTCTACTGCCTGGGGGGACCCGACTTCCTGATCGGCCCGGACGCCCCGGCCGCCGAGCGCAACATCCTCGGCGTGCTCAGGAAGTTCGGGACCGATGTGGGCGCCCAGGTGATCGGCGCGCGCAAGCGCAACCACGAACTCATCAAGGAGCTGGGGGGGAGAGGGGTGCACCTGTGCGGCGGACTGCCGGGAGGGTGGGCCATGCCGGTTCCCCCGGAGCGCCTGGCCGATTACCGCACCTGGGCCCGGGCCAACGTCGCCTTCGCGAAGCTTTCGTTGGGGCTCTTCGACACGCTCGTCATGAACGACCCCGCCTACCGCGACCTGGTGCTGGGAGACCTCTACCTGCACACCACCCACAGCATGGGCACCGTCGGACCGGGCAACGCCCTCGAGCTCTACGACGGCGAAATCCGGGTGGTCGACACAACGGGTGCCGAGCTGGTGCGCTACCAACCCGGGGATTACCTGGAGCACCTCGAGGAGCGGGTCGAGCCCTGGAGCTACCTCAAGTTCCCCTACCTGAAACGCCCGGGGTGGCAGGGCTTCCGCGACGGCCAGGATTCGGGAGTCTACCTTTCCTCGCCGCTGTCGCGCTTGAACGCCTGCGACCGCATCGCGACCCCATTGGCACAGGCCGAGTTCGAGCGGTTTTACGACGCCTTCGGCGCCCGGGGCGCCGGTACCGCCGGACGCAACCGGCCGGTGCACCAGCGTCTGGCCACGCACTGGGCCCGCCTCATCGAGCTCCTGTACGCCTCGGAGCGGATGGTGGAGCTCCTCGATCACCCCGACATCCTGGACACCGCGGTACGCCAGGCGGTCGAGCCGCGGGCCGGCTCGGGGGTCGGGTCGGTGGAGGCTCCGCGCGGCACGCTCACCCACCACTACCATATCGACGAGCGCGGCCTGCTTACCAAGGTGAACATGATCGTGGGGACCACCAACAACAACGCCGCGATGTCGCTTTCCATCATGAAGGCAGCCCGCGGACTGATCCACGGCGGGAAGGTAAGCGAGGGGATCCTGAACCGGGTTGAGATGGCCTTTAGGCTCTACGACCCGTGCTGCTCCTGCTCCACCCATGCCCTCGGCAAGGCGCCGCTCGAGCTGCTGGTGCGCCGACTGGACGACGGTGCGGTGCTGGACCATTTGGTGAGGGACTGACATGGTGGTCATCGGACTGGGATCGCCGTTTTTGAAAGACGACGCGGTGGGGCCGCGGGTGGTGCGCGAGCTGGCCCGGCGCGGCAGGACCGGGGCGCGCCTCGTCGAGTCCCACGCCGGAGGGCTTTTGCTCCTCGAGGAACTGACCGGCGAGCGGCAGGCGGTGATCGTGGACGCGCTCATCGACCGGGCCAGGCGCCCCGGCGAGCTGGTCTTCTCCGGGATCGCGGAGGCGACGCACAACGCGGCATGCAGTCACGACTGCACCCTGGCCGAAGCGCTCGCCCTGGGGAGAGCCCTGGGGCTGGAGCTTCCCGGGGACGACGCCATCCGGGTGCTCGGGGTGGTGGCGGCCGACGTGGCGAGCTTCGGGGAAGAGCTGACGCCCGAGGTTGCCGCGGCGCTGCCGGCTGCCTGCGCACTGGTGGAGAACTGTCTTGACCCGGGGCTGACCCTGGGGACTCTGGAGGGAGCATGACGATGCGATACCCGAGAACCGCGGTGATCCTCTGCGCCTGCAGCGGCATCATCTCCGAAAAGATCGACTGGACGCGGGTTGAGACCCTTTTGGCAGACCACCCCAGTCGGCCCCTGTTCCGCCAGGACCAGCTGGCCTGCGGCTCCGACGAGCTCGACGGGCTATGCCGGTGGCTTCAGGAAGTTAAGGCGGAACGCGTGGTGGTGGCGGCCTGCTCGCCGCGCGAGCACCAGGCCACCTTCCGGGGACTGCTGTCGCGGGCCGGCATCAACCCATGGTTTTTGCAGCTGGTGAACGTGCGCGAGCAGGGGGCCTGGGTCACCGAGGACGCGGCAGCCGCGACCCTGAAGGCGACCCGCCTGATCCGGGGGGCCCTGGAGCGCGTGAACCGGCACCGTCCCCTGGCGGCGCGCAGCATTCCGGTGCACACCAGGGTCGCCGTGGTGGGAGCGGGACCGGCCGGCATGCAGGCGGCGCTCACCCTGGCCCGCGCCGGCCGCGAGGTGGTGCTCATCGAGAAGGAACCGATGATCGGCGGGCTGCCGGTGCGCTATGACGAACTCTTCCCGAACCTCGAGTGCGGTCCCTGCCTGCTCGAGCCGGTGATGGGCGAGCTTTTGCACGGGCCGGAGAGCGAACAGGTGACGCTGCTCACCCTCTCCGAGGTGACCGCGGTGAAGGGGAGCTTTGGCAACTGGATCCTCTCGGTGCGCCAAAAGCCACGCTTCGTCGATGTCGAGGCCTGCATCGGCTGCATGATCTGCCAGGAGGTCTGTCCGGAGCGACGGCAAAACGGCTGGAACCGGGCCGGAGAGTTGGCCGCCATCGGGGTCCCCTTTGCCGGTGCGCTCCCCAACCTGCCCCATCTGGACACCGCGAGCTGCCGCAAGTTCCGGGGCGAGCCGTGCGAGATCTGCAGCGCCGAATGCCCGGTCGAAGGTGCGCTCGATTTCGAGGCGCAGGAGCGCGAGCTGGAGCTCGAGGTGGGGGCCATCGTGCTCGCGACCGGTGCCGAGGAGCGCCCGACGCTCCCCGCGGGGTTTGCCGGGCGCGATCTTATGAGCGCCTACAGCTTCGAGCGGCTCATCGCCACTAACGGGGCCACCGGAGGGGACCTGGTCAAGGCGGACGGCAGCGCCCCGGTGTCCCTGGTCCTGGTGCAGTGCGCGGGTTCGCTGGATGCAGGCCACACCCCGTACTGCAGCGGGGTCTGCTGCCGCGAGGCTCTGAAGCTCGCCCACCTGGCGGCCGCCAAGGTCGAGGGGCTTACGGTGACCCGCCTGATCAAGGAACAGTCGGTCCCCGGACTGGAGGCCGGTCGCCAGCTCCACAACGATCACGCCGCCGTGGTGCGTTACGGCCGCTTCGACGCGCTGAGCCTGGAGGAGGGTCCCGCGGGGCGGGTCTTGAAGACAGGGGAGGGGACGGAGGTGCCGGCCGACATGGTGGTCTTCCTGAACCCGGTGCTTCCGGGCGCGGGGACCGCGCAGGTGGCGGAGCTACTGGAGCTTCCCAGGGACGGTGCGGGTTTCCTGGGGCAGTTGCACACCCTTGCGGAATCCTGCGCAGCGCCGCTGCGCGGGGTCTACCTGGCCGGCAGCTGCCGGGGACCAGGTGACGTCCGCGAGGCCTTCGCCACCGGCACCGCTGCAGCCGGTCTCGCCCTGTCGGCACTGGTACCCGGGCGCGACCTGGTCATCGAGCCCGAGGTCGCCACGGTGCGGCCCGAGGCGTGCGCCGGCTGCCGCACCTGTCTGAAACTCTGCCCGTACCGCGCCATCGAGTGGGACGATGCGGCGCGCATGGCTCGCGTGAACGACCTGCTCTGCCGGGGCTGCGGCACCTGCGTGGCCGGCTGTCCCAGCGCGGCGATCGACGGTCTGGGCTTCACCCGTGACATGCTGCGGGCCGAAATAAAGGGGGTGTTGTCATGAGCGAATGCGCCGTCCAGCGGGATTCCTGCTGCCGGGAACCTGCCGAGCTGAAGATCGTGGCGTTTTTGTGCAACTGGTGCTCCTACGCCGGGGCCGACAAAGCGGGAGGGAGCGCGCTCCCCGTGCCGCCGGAGCTCTCGGTGGTGCGGGTCATGTGCTCCGGCCGGGTCGAGCCGACCCTGGTGCTGGAGACCCTGCGCCAGGGAGCCGACGGTGTCATGGTGCTGGCCTGCCATCCCGGCGACTGCCACTACAAGGAGGGGAACTTCCGGGCCCTGTGCCGTGCCGAGCTGCTGGAGCGGCTGGTCGTACAGCTTGGCGTCGATCCGGTGCGCTTCTGCTTCGATTACGTCTCCGCAGCCGAGGGGGAGAAGTTCTCCCGGATCACCTGCGAATTTGCGGCGCGACTGCGCCAACTACCACCGATCGGCTAAGACCGAACAAGGAGGATGCCCATGGCAACCCAAGTACTCGACTGTGTCGGGATGAAATGCCCACAACCCACGCTCAAGGTCACCGTTATGAGCAGCAAGATGAAACCCGGCGACATCCTGGAGGTGGTGGCCGATTGCTCCACCTTCGAAGACGACGTGAAGGCCTGGTGCCAGCGCGCCAAGAAGACCCTGCTCTGGTGCAAGGACGAGGGGGGAGGGAAGAAAAGGGTGCAGATAAAGTTCTAGTCAGCTGCCCGAATGTGCTTTGGTCGACGAGACTGGAGCCTGGCCCTGGCCTGGTTCGCGGCTTCGTCGCTGAACTGGTACCCGACGGCATTGGCAAAATACAAAGGCCCCTGGTGCAACACCTGGGGCCTTTGATTTTCGGAAGTTGCCACCGGAGAGCCAAAGATCCCCGTGGTTTAGGGCCTTCCTTGTGTCATATCGCGTCAGCGAGTGATTCCCACGCTTCTCAATGAATTGTCAGCGCCAGGCCTATCTGCCGGTTGATCTCCCGCCGGTGGAGAGGTTCGCGGATCCGCCTCAAGAGCCACCCCGCGCTGCGCATCCGACCAAGCTCCTGTAGTGCCTCCTCGTAGTCGTCGAGCTCTCGAGCCACACGGTAGCGCAGTTCGCTCCGCTCGATGAGTTCACAGAGAAATTCCCGAAATTTGTGCCACAACTTCGGTTCGGCGATGTTCTGCTCGATGGCCGGGAAAAGGTGGCCTTGAGCCTCGACGAAGCGCTCGTAGGCCTGGTTTCCCGGAGGGAGGTTGCGGGACTTCTCGGTAACCTCCTGTTGCAGCCGCCTCGCTTCGTACTCCAGGCGCTTTTGCTCACGGTTGATGCTGCGAATATCCTCACCCTGCTGGAATTTTTCGACATGTTCGTAAAGCTGCGTCTTTTGATGTGCTTCCTTGAACTTGTCGGGAAGATCCGCCTGGCTCAGCACCGTCTCGCAGAGAGACCGGGATGGAAAGAACCCCATTTTGGCGTGGATTTCCTGCCGGGAAGGGTTGTTGAGCCGGGTCAAAAGTCGCCGGGTGCAACGTACCCGGGCCAGCATCACCCGGGCTGAACCCCTCTGGCCGTTGCTGCGGGCTGTCTGGTAGCGGTCCATTTCGGTGTAGGCATAGTCTTCGAGGCGTTCGGTGAAGTCCTCCCAGTCCGTGTTTTGCTGGTAGAGCTGGAGAATCTCGTTGCAGAGAAAAATCTGGGCCAGGGCCATCCTGGAGCGCTCTTCGTTGCCTTCCTTCTCGTGGCGTAGGTGTGCCCGCATAAGTTCTTCCATGCAGATCTCCAACTCCTTAAGGACGCAGACCTCTTTATCTTCCTGATCCATAGCGACCTCCACGTGATGAGTTGCCACCGGTAGCTTCGAGGTACCATCCCTGGTAAGGGACAGACCGCTGACCAAAAGGCGCCTCCGGATTGGCCGATACTAATTTTAGGCGGCCAAAGGTGCTGCGCAACTGGAAACGAAGGTCTTCTTTGGGAAATGATCGATCAGCCGGGACGGGGAGACGTCAGGAACGTGGTCCTGCAAAAGGAGGAGGGGTGGGAGCGGAAACGGGAGGTGATCAAAAGCTAGCCCGGGCCGGCTAGGACCACCTTTTGGCAACCGTTGCAATGCAGTCATCGATGGCTGCGAAGAGGGTTGAGTAATCGACAGGTTTCGGCAGGAAATGGCAGACGTCGAGCCCCTCGGCCTGCTTACGGTACTCCTGCGCGTCGCAATAGGCCGACAGCACGCAGATTACCGCATGGTCGTGCAACTCCCGAATCTTGCCGGCCATAGTGATGCCGTCCATCACGGGCATCTTGATGTCGGTCAGCACGATGTCGGGACGATGCTCCTGGTACAGCTCGAGCCCAAGGGCGCCGTTTTCTGCGGTAAGGAGCCTGATCTGCCTGAACTTCATGGAGAGCGCCCTTGCCACCAGGGTGCACGCCTCGGCGTCGTCTTCTACCAGGAGAAGGCTCAAGGAGCCTGATTCACGGTTACTCGTTTCCATTGCTCACCTCGATGGTAAATTCGGCACCCTCTGCTGTGTTGCGCACGCTAAGCCAGCCGCCCATGCTCTTCTCGACGACCGATTTGGCCAGGAACAGGCCGATACCGGTCCCTTTGCCCTGTGCCTTGGTGGTAAAAAAGGGATCGAAAACCCTGGGCAGGATCTCGGGCTCGATCCACCCGGCGTTATCGGAGATGGTCAACACGGTTTTGCCGCCTGCGCTTGATGCCTGCAGACGTACCCGGCCGTCCCGGATGCCACGATCCAGCAGGGCATCCAGGGCGTTCATCAGGATGTTCAAGAGCACCTGGGAGAACTCGTTGGGGTAGCCGTGGATCGTGGGCTCGCCGGAAATCTCGACCGTTAAGGCGATGCGCTGCTCTTCGAAGCTGTCCCGGACCAGGGACAACGTCTTGGCGACGGCATCGGCAACGGTGAAGACGCTCTTGTCCTTGTCCGGTTTGGAGAAACAGGTGAAGTCGGTAATCGTTTGGGAGAGGTGCCCGAGGATTTCCAGGCACCTTTTGATGGTCTGGTGGAGCGTCTCCTCGTTCAGGTCGCCGACCTCGTAGAGCAGGCCGAGTTGCTGGACGTTCAGGCCCAGGACGTTGAGGGGCTGGCGCCACTGGTGGGCGATGTTGAAAAGCATGTCCCCCATGGCTGCCATCCTGCTTTGCTGCAATAAAAGCCTCTCCTTTTCCCGCAGCAGTTCCACAGCCTGAATCCGCTGGGCTGTCTCCAACTCCAGGTCGTAGTAGGTCTGGAGCAACTCCTCGTTCTGCATTTCCAGTTCAGCCCGGTGTTCCTCCAACTCGTCGGTCCGCTCGGCTACCAACTGCTCCAGTCGGGCGTTGGCCTGCTCCTTGGCCTGAAGGTGCTCGGCCGCACGTGCCGACACCTCGCGCAAACGGGCCATCTCAAGATTGGTGCGTACCCGGGCGACCAACTCGCGGGCGCTGAATGGCTTGACCAGGTAGTCGTCCGCACCAGCCTCTATCCCCTCGGCACAGGATTCCTCGCCGGCACGGGCCGAGAGCATGATGACCGGTATGAAGCTGGTGGCCGGGTCGCTGCGTAGCCGGGCCAGGAGCCCGAAGCCGTCCAGGCGGGGCATCATCACGTCGGTCAGCAGGAGGTCGGGGCGCTGCTGGCAGATCGCCTCCCAGGCGGCCTCGCCGTCGGCCACTGCGCGTATCTCGCACCAGGTGCCCAAGAGCCTGCGAATATAATCGCGCATGTCGGCGTTGTCGTCGGCCAGCAGCAGGTGCGGCTTGGGGCCGGCAGCGGGTGCCGAGGTGACTTCCGCAAGCCCCTGTTCTGGCTCCGGTAACCAGCGCAGAGCCTCTTCCAGAAAGGGATCGGCGCTCTGGGAACTGGAGAGACCGGCAGCCGCGGCCCCGAGGCGGTCAGCGGGGAGGTGCTGGGTGCCAAAGGGAAGCGAGACGGTGAAGCTGGTTCCCTGGCCGACCTCGCTCTGAACCGATATGTCGCCGCCCTGCAGGCGCACCAGTTCGTCGACGAGCGCGAGTCCGATGCCGGTACCCTCGTGGGCACGCCCACTAGTCTGCTCGACGCGGTGAAAGCGTTTGAAGATATTGCCGAGCTCTTTTTGAGGAATGCCGCACCCGGTATCGGCGACGGTGAGCTCGGCACCAGCGCCCCGAGAAACGAGCGTTACCGAGATCTGCCCTTTCAGGGTGAACTTGAAGGCATTGGACAAGAGGTTCAAGACGATCTTTTCCCACATCCCCAGGTCTACATAGACCGGCTCGGGGAGCGGTTGACAGTCCACGATCAGCTCGAGTCCTCCCTTTTCGATGGCGGAACGGAAGACGCCGGTCAGCTCAAGGGTCAGGGTGGCCAGATCGCAGGGGCGGTAGGTCGCCTCGAAGCGCCCGGCCTCGATGCGGGAAAAATCAAGCAGCGTGTTGACCAGCTTGAGAAGCCGCAGGGCGTTACGGTGGGCGATGGTCAGGTTCTGGTAATCGGACGGGGGGAGCCGGTCTTGGCAGCGGGAAAGGGTCTCTTCCAGGGGGCCCAGGGTGAGGGTGAGCGGGGTGCGCAGTTCGTGGCTTACGTTGCCGAAGAAGACGGTTTTGTTGTGGTCGAGTTCGTAGAGTTTCTGGTTCAAACGAGTGAGTTCGGCCTTTTTCTGTTCCAGTTCCTCCAGCGCCAGTTTGAGCCGCCGATTGGACTCCTTGACCTCGCTGGCGCGCAGCAGGATATCGGCCTCGATCCGGGCGGTGGGGGCCTCGGCGACCACGGGTTGTCCCGGTTGTCGGTGAGCCTCGCCGGACTTTTGCTGCTGGGACAGAATGAACTCGGTCACGTCCTCGGCGTAGTGCAGGACATAGGCGGTGGTCCCGTCCGGACCGGGGATCGGCGTGTTGACCGGGCTCCAGTATTTCACCCGGAAGCCCCCCTCGGCCTCGGCGCAAGGGACATCGTACCTCTGGATCCCCATGGTGTCCTGCACGCCGTCGCGCAGCACCCGCTCCAGTGAGCTGCGCAGGTCGCTGACTCCATTGGCCGAGGGATCGTCGGGGTTATCCGGAAATACCTGGAACAGGCCGCGGCCAACCATGGCAGCGCGCCGGGTACCGGTCACCTCGAGATAGCGGTCGTTGACAGCGGCGATGGTAAAAAGGGAGTCGGGGAGGAGCACCATATAAGGGTGCGGGGAGCCTTCGAAAAGCAGCCGGAAGTCCGGCGGAGCAAATCGGTCGTCTGAAGCCATAGATTCCCTCGCGGTGGTGGGCTTGGCAGCGACGTCCAGCAGAACGCGATGCGACCGACAACTCGTCAGGTAGGATTCGTTTTGTGAGGCCGCAGTTCATCGACACCTGGCGCACGCGCGGGGCCTGAAGTCACTGGACTACCGAGGGCGCCTGCTGCCTGACGTGAAGCGTGTCCACGCAGAAATTACCGTGGTCATCTCTCATAGTCAAGTGCTGGGAATATGAGTTGTTGTAAGAATTTAGGCAGCGTGACGCGAGACGTACCCAGCTGGGTGATGGCGAGCTAGTTCTCGAGATCAATGACCCGGTGAGTCCTTGAACGCACCGGGTAACCGGGCTGCGCTCAGGGAGATCCACGGTCAGTGCGGGGGCTAGAACTGGAAATACAGGAACTCGCTCACCTTGTTCTGATTGATAAGGGCGTAAAAGCCGACGGCGGTCAGGAACGCCAGGGCCGTGCCGGTCGGCTTCAACTCGCGCTCCAGTTGCACGGAGTTCCTGGCGCCAAGGACCAGCACCAGGAAAAGGAGTGGCATATACAAGGTGGCATCGTTGCCGTTAACTCCCGAGAGAAGCGCCTTCCAGAAAGCCCCCCTGCCGAGATCCGAGAAGGAAAAGCTGGTCAAGGCGGCGGGGACGGCTCCGTTTAACCCTGCCATCCCCTTCAGCACCTTCCAGGCATCCCCCAGGTTTTTCGCCCTGAATAGCACGAAGGTTACGTTGAGAAAGCAGAAGGTGAAAAACCAGCCGAGCAGGTTGGGGAGTTTCACCTTCTTGCGTTTGAAGAGGTGGTTGACGACCAGCGCGGCGCCGTGGCAGGCCCCCCAGATGACGAAGGTCCAGCCGGCACCGTGCCAGATCCCCGCAATGAACATGGCGACGAAGGTCGCCAGCATCGACTTCCCGAAGGTGATCTTGCGAGAGGAGCGCAGTATCGGGGCGTAGAGGTAGGTGGTGATGAAACTGGTGAGAGACATGTGCCAGCGCTGCCAGAAATCGATGATGTTGCAGGCCTTGTAGGGGCTGTTGAAGTTCACCGGGAGCACGATGTTGAACATGAGCCCGACCCCCAGTGCCATGTCGGAATACCCGGAGAAGTCGAAATAGAGCTGCAGCATGTAGGAGAGGCTTACCACCCAGGCTTCCACCATGGTGAGACTGCTACTCGCATCGAAGCCGGCGCTCACCGTCTTCACCAGCGAATCGGCGATGATGACCTTCTTGAACAGGCCGACGAGGAACAGGAAGAGCCCATGCGAAAGGTTCCGGTAGTTGACCACCTTGTTCCGGGTCGCCTCGAACTGGGGCATCATCTCCTTGTGGTGCAGGATCGGGCCGGCGAGCAGGTGGGGGAAAAAGGTGACGAACAGGGAGTAACTCAAAAGCTTCCGGTCTTCGACCAGCCCCTCGTAGCAGTCGACCAGGAACGCGATCTGGGTAATGGTGAAAAAGCTGATTCCCAGGGGAAGCACGACATGCATAAGCGGCAGATCGGTACCGAAGAAGCCGTTCAGGCTCCCCAGGAAAAAGTCCATGTACTTGAAGTAGCAGAGAAAGGCGAGATTGCCGGCGAGGCCGCAGAGAAAGATGCTCTTCTTCGAGACGGGGTGCTTCTTCAACGAGTCGTGTTCCGCGAGCAGGTACCCGATGGTGTAGTTGAACAGGATGGAGACCAGGATGATGGAGAGGTAGGCGGGGTTCCACCAGCTGTAGAAAACCAGCGAGGCAAAGAGCAGCCAGGCGTTGGACGCGGCGGTCAGGCGCTTGTGGTTCAGAAAGAAATAGACGACCAGGGTAACCGGTAAAAACAGCAACAAGAACTGATACGAATTGAAGAGCATCTCCGCGGCATCTCCTACGGGTTGTGTGAAAGCGTGGGTGCTGTCGGCTTTACTTGCGCGCCAGCTTCTTGGCTACCAGGTCGGCAAGGTCGCCGACGTTACGCAGCGCGGGGAGCTCTCCCAGGGCGAAGCGGACCTTGAAGCGCAACTCGACCGCCATGACCATGTTCATGTGGGAAAGCGAGTCCCAGGCGTCGATGTCGTTGGCGGTGGTTTGCCGGGTAAGTTCGATGCTGTCGTCGTCGAAAACCTCGCGAAAAATTTCGGTGAGTTCTGCAAGTATTTCCATAGTCATTCCTCCACGGTAGAAAGGTCGCCGGCGTCGAGGCCGAGGTAGCGGGCCTTCAGGACCCGCCGCATGATCTTGCCGCTCTTGTTCTTGGGAATCGCGTCGATGCAGATGATCTCTGCGGGGGTGGCCACGGTCGAGAGCCGGTTGCTTACGTACAGCCGGATCTTCAGCTCCAGTTGGGGGTCATAGCTTGCCTGGCGGTGCAACGAGACGAACGCCACGATCTTTTCGTAGGCCAGCTCGTCCGGCACCCCGATCACCCCGGCTTCGGCCACCTCCGCGACCTCGAGGAGCGAGCTCTCGATCTCGAAGGGGCTGATCAGGTGCCCCGAGGTGTTGATGATGTCGTCGTTGCGACCGCAGAACCAGTAGTAGCCGTCGGGGTCCCGGTAGGCGGTGTCGCCGGTATAGTAGAAACCGTTGCGGAACCTGCTGGCGTAGGCGGCGTTGTTGTTCAAGTAGGTGCTGAACATGGAGGGCCACCCCTCCCTGAGGCAGAGGTTACCCGCCGCACCGTCGGGAAGCGGACTGCCGTCCTCGGCGAGGATGGCGACCCCGATGCCGGAAACCGGAACACCCATGGAGCCGGGGCGTACCTCAAGGCCGGGCCGGTTGGCGATCATGATGGCGCCGGTTTCGGTCTGGAACCAGGTGTCGTAGACCTCCTTGCCCAGGGCTCGACGCGCCCACTGGATCGCCTCCGGATTGAGCGGCTCTCCAACGGAGCAGATGTGGCGCAGGCGCCCTAGATCGAACCCCGCGTAAAAATCGTCGGTCTCCCGCATCAGCATGCGCAGCGCGGTGGGAGCGGTGTACCACACGGTGACCCCCTGCTCCTGCAGGATGCCGAACCAGGTCCCGGGATCGTAACCTCCCCCGAAATGCACCTGGGTTATTCCCAGACACCACGGCCCGATAATCCCGTAGGAGGTGCCGGTAACCCACCCCTGGTCGGCGGTGCACCAGAAGATGTCGTCGCGGGTGACCCCGAGCACGTTCTGGGTGGTGAGCGACTGCAGGGCTACGCTTCGGTGCGCGTGCAGGACCCCCTTCGGTTTTCCGGTCGAGCCCGAGGTGTAGTGCAGCACCGATGGCGTCTCCGGAGGGGTCGCAGGCACCGTGAAGAGCTCCGAGCCCTCCGCCATGAGACGGGAATAGCTCAGGGTGTCCGCGCTCAGGTGTTCCTCGACGTCGACGAGGATGATGAAGCGCAGGTGAGGCAGGCGGTCCCTGATCCGTGCGAGCTTCTTCAGGGAGCTTTTCTTGGTGATGATCCCCTTCGCGCAGGAATCCCCCAGGCGGTCCAGGAGAGCGTCGTCCCCGAAATTGGAGAAGAGGGTTCCCGCGATCGCCTGCACTTTCAGGGCGCCTAGGAAGGCGACGAACTGCTCCGGCATCTTGGGCAGGTAGGTGAAAAAGACGTCCTGCGCCGAGACCCCCAGCCCCTGGAGCACGTTGGCGAAACGGGAGGTGAGCCGGTCGAGCTCCGCAAAGCTGTAATCGCGCCGCTCCAGAGACGGCGAGAGCCAGCGCATAGCCACCCGGTCTCCCCGTCCCAGCTGGCACTGCCGCCCGGTACAGAGAAAACCGATGTTGTACTGATTGTCGACGATGAGGTTTTCCATCATGCTCCTTGCTGGTTCACGAGCTCGAGCTCTCTAGCGGCACAGTTGAGCCGTGGCTTCGATCGTTTTCAGCGTGGCGTCCAGGTTCGACTTGGTGACCAGTATCCCGAAGTCCTGAGGGAGCGCAGGGTCGGGGATGCCCAGGATCTTGTGGGCAACCAGGGTTCCGGTCTCCGGATACATGTGCTGCCCGTCGAGGAAGTAGCGGCGCGGGTCGAGGGTGACGCTGTTCAGGTAGTCGAAGTGCTGCACCTCTCCGAAGACCTCGACGACGTCCCTCAGCCACTTCTCGTAATCGGGAAGTTGCCCGCGCTGCACCATGGAGCAGAAGAGCTGCTTGCTGACCGGCGGGGTGAACACGAGGATCTTCGTCGCGGGGTTCTCCTTGCGGATAGACTCGAGGATGGAGCGGTACTCCCCGAGATACTGGAACCCCTCGTGCATGAACTTGTTGTTCAGGTCGACCTTGAGCTGCTCGTCGAAGTGCACGCGGTTGCGGTTCACCCGCTGCACGTTGTCCCGGTCGAAGTACATGGTCAGGTCATGCCGCAGCGAGTGCCTCACGTTTCCCACCGCCCGTTTGAAGACGCCGCCGTTGAACAGCATGCTGGGGAGATAGTAGGGGTCTTCGACGGACTCGATGTAGTAGGAGGGGGGCTCGCCGCTGTAGTAGGGAATTTTGGCGTTGGCCGCCTCGAAGCTGAGTCCCAGGACCAGCTGACGAAAATCCTGGCCGTTCAGTTTTTTGGCGTATCGGATGTAGGGGAGGTACTCCTTGGCGATCATGCCGGAGAGGGCGTAGTTGAAGGTGCGGGGACCGAATTCCTGGTGGCCGATCATCCGCACCCTGCTGTTGCCGATCATCAAGGTGTCGTAGGTCCCACCCCTGAATTTGAAGTAGTTACTCTTCTGCTGGCGATCGTTGATCTCGATCTGGACGCTGTTGAGACGATGCGCATGTTTAAAGCACCACATGGGATCGATGAAATAGTTGAAGGAGCCAACGACGAGTGCCAGCAGGGAGAGAATGGCAAGAGCCGACAGGAAAAACCGTTTATAGGCGCGACGGGAAGACATAAGAGACTCCGCACGATGTCTGCGGGTTCAGGCGAGAGCCTTGTAACATCGTTTAAATATTCTAAGTGGTGAACTTTGCCATAATGCTCCTAAAAGGTCCATACAATTGTAAATAAGGTCCCTGTAATTGTTACGGGGTCTCAGACATTGTCGGCTGCCCGAATAAGAGGACGCGAGTTGTCCGGCAGGCGGCCTGAGACTCGGGGCAATCCTTTCGAACAATGCCCTCCCTTCTGCTCTTCCTGGAGCACCCTCCTCAATTCCAAACGTTCCCTATTTCCCCCCTCCGCGTCGAGCTGCGTGTCGCTGCAGCACGTCCGGTCACCGGACGAGTTCCCGCCTGAAGGGACAAGCCGGTCGACGAAAGACGTACCCCGGTTGTGGACACCCGGACGCCTGATGGTAGAGTTTTGGTTGGAAATTTTTAATAGTTTGAAGGCGGAGGGCTCGTCATGCGGAGTGAGAAAAAAGGCCGGCAACGGGGAGGAGGTGAAAGGATCGGCGGCAGTTTGGCCTTCGGCAACTAACAAGCAACTTGACAGTAAGGAGGTGTGGTATGCGCTTGAAACTCTATTGGTTGATCGCAGCATGTGGGCTGACTTTTTCGCTGGCAGGGTGTGGTGGCAGCAGCAGCTCGAATCCCCCCGCCGCTGCCTCGACGGTGGACCCCGTCAGCAAGGGGGTCATCACCAGCGTCAGCAGCAACACCATTACCGTAAACGGCGTCGAGTTCTCCACAACCGGCGCGACGGTGACCATGGAGGATAGCTCGGATCCCGCAACACTGAGGCCCGGCATGGTGGTGACCGTGGTCGGGACCCTCAGCGACCCGATCCGCGGCAGGGCCACCCAGATCCGCATGACCAACAATCTGAAGGGGCCCATCAGCGCCTTCAACAACCTCTCCAGTTCCATCACCATCCTGGGGCAGAAGGTGCGTCTCGACCCGGCAAGCTCCGTGTTCAACAACTTCTCGGGTGGCACCACCAGCACCACGGGCCATCTTGCGACGGGCCAGATGGTCCGGGTCAGCGGGCTTACCGACAACAGGGGAGCTGTCCACGCAAGCTACCTGGAGCGCATGCAGTCCAACTGGACACCGACGACTCCGGTTATCATCGTCGGCACCCTGACCAGCGCCCCGGCCTCGAACACCTTCACCATCGGTGCCCTGACGGTGAACTACGCGGGTGCGACACTCCCCCCGGGTACCACGACCGGCAGCGTGGTCAAGGTGACCGGCACCATCCCGACCCTGACCAGCACGACCCTCTCGGCGACGCTGGTGCAATCGGTCCCCGCGCTTTTGAACCTGGCGCCGACCGGCGACAACTTCCAGCTGGAAGGGTACGTGACGGGGCTCTCCGGGCGGACCTTCACGGTCGAGGGGACCCCGGTCGATGCAGGGCTCCTGCCGCTCACCGGCATAGCCAACGGTACCAAGGTGACGGTAATCGGCACCTCGGGGAACGGGGTCCTGCTGGCCAGCAGCGTCAAGGCGAGTAACGCGCTCTTCCAGCAGGTCAACCTGGCGAGCAACATCCCGGGGCTGGCGCCGAACACCGACACCAACCTGGTGAACGCCTGGGGGATCGCCCATTCGCCGACCGGACCGTGGTGGGTGAACGACAACGGCACCGGTCTCTCCACGGTGTACGACGGTGCCGGGAAGAAGTTCCCCAGCGGTGCCCAGACCGTAGTGACGGTCCCCGCGGCGAGCGGCGGCACCACGCCGGCGCCGGTTACCGGGATCGTCTTCAACAACTATTCGGGATTCAACGTCACCCAGGGGGTGAGCACCACCTCGGCCAAGTTCCTCTTCGCGACCGAGGATGGCACCATCGCGGCCTGGGACACCGGGACCAGCGCGACCCTCAAGGTGAACAACTTCGTAAGCGGAGCCGGTGCCGTCTACAAGGGGCTTGCCCTGGCGAGCACTGCCGGTCGCAACCTGCTCTATGCGGCGGATTTCCGCGGCGGCAAGATCGACGTCTTCGATTCGAACTTCGCACCGGTGACGCTCCCCGCCACCTCGACCGGAGCCCCCTTTACGGTGCCCACCACCCAGAACGTACCGCCGACCGGTTACGCTCCGTTCAACGTGACCAACGTCGCCGGGAAGCTGTACGTATGCTACGCATTGAGGAACCAGACCACCAGGCTGGACGACGTCCCCGGACAGGGGCACGGGTTTGTCGAGGTCTTCAATCCGGACGGCAGCTTCGTGATGAGCCTGCAAAACGGTACCTGGCTCGACTCCCCCTGGGGCGTGGCCCAGGCTCCGGCCGATTTCGGCACTTTCAGTGGGCTCGTGCTGGTCGGGAACTTCGGCAGCGGGAAGATTGCCGCGTTCGATCCGCTGACCGGTACGTTCAGGGGCTTCTTGAGGGACCAGTACGACGAACCGATCGTCATCGACGGCCTGTGGGGGATCGGTTTCGGCAACGGTGGTAGCGCGGGCCCCAGCAACACCCTCTACTTCGCGGCAGGCCCCGGCGCGGAACAGGACGGCCTCTTCGGGGCGCTCGTCCCGACGAGTCTCTCGCTGAGGTAGGCGAGGAAAAAGGGCAGCTGGCTGGTATCGGTGCACCGTTCCAGATCCGGCAAAAAAGCAGAAAAAAGGAGTTACGGCAGATGTCGTAACTCCTTTTTTTGAGCTGCGGCCGCAAAGCCGGAAGCGAAGGAAAAGTACTAAGGAAGGTGCGGGGAGAGGGTGCCTGCCGGAGGCGGCCTCTCCACCTGTCGCCGTCTAGCTGAGCCGGAAGGAGGCCACCAGTTCCTGGAGCTCGCTCGATTCCCGGGAGAGCTGGCGCGCCGCGACCGAGGTCTCCTGGGCGCCCCGTGCGGTCCCCTGCACCACCTCGGAAACCTGCTGGACGTTCGAGGTGATCTCGCCGGTAGTGGCGGTCTGCTCTTCGGCGGCCGTGGCGATCTGGTTGATCTGCTCGGTCACGTTGTTGATCTGGGCGAGGATCTTCTCCAGTGCTTCCCCGGAGCGCAGGGAGGTTTCGGCGCCCCGTTCGGCTTCCAGAACCCCCTCCTCCATGGCACGCACCGCGTCCTTCGTTTCGCGCTGGATGGCCTGGATCATCTCCCCGATCTCCCGGGTCGCCCGGGTGGTCCGCTCGGCGAGCGCCCGTACTTCGTCGGCCACCACGGCAAAACCGCGCCCCTGCTCGCCGGCGCGCGCGGCCTCGATTGCCGCGTTGAGCGCGAGCAGGTTGGTCTGGTCCGCGATGTCCTCGATGGTGCCGATGATGGCACCGATCTGGTCGGAGCGGCTCCCGAGGGTGCCGACCACTTCGGCGGTACGCTTGACCCGCTCGGAGATGAGTGTCATGCCGGTAGCCGTCTGCTGCACGACCTCGGCCCCCTCACTCGCCATGGTGCTCGCGGTTCGGGAGGCCTCTGCAGCCCGGACGCAGTTGCGGGCGATGTCCTCGCTCGTTGCGGCCATCTCTTCACTGGCAGTCGCCACGTTGCCGGTCTGGGCAGCCACCTGGACCGCGGCCGTGGCGATCTGCTCGGCGGTGGCGTTGAGCTGGACCGAGGCGGATGCGATGCCGGTTGAGATATTGACCGTTCCGTGCACCAGGTGACGCAGGTTCTCGATCATGTTCTTCATGGCGCCCAAGAGCTGTCCGGTCTCGTCCTTGCCGGTCACGGTAATCTCTTCGGTCAGGTCGCCGGTAGCGAGCCGGTCGGCGATTCCCACGCAGCGCGCCAGCGGACGGGTGACGCCGCGGGAGATGGCGAGGCTCAAGAGCGTGGCGATGACGAGGATCGCGAAGGTGACCAGGTACATGAGGACATTGGCCGTGTGCAGGGTGGCGGCTGCCTCGGCCTCTGATTTCTTGCCGGAAGCGTCCACCAGCTGGACCAGCCGGTCGACCTGCTGGCGGTGCTTCAGATAGTGTTCTTTGAGGGGGCCGCCCAGGAGGCCCTCGGCCTTGGCCTTGTCGCCGGCCAGCAGGGCCGGGAAGTACTGGTTGAGCGCGATGTCGTAGAAGGTGACCGCGGGGGTATAGACGTCCTGCATCAGGACCTTCTTGATCTCCCCTTCGGCAAGGTCCTTTTTCCAGTGCTCGTGCGAGTCGTCGAAATCCTTCTTGAGCTTCTTGAAGTCGTCGAGGAACTTCTGCCGCTCCGCCGGGTCGCTGCTGTCGAAAACGAGGTGCAGGGTGAGGTAAGACTCGAGGATATATTCGGGCGGCGGCAGGATATCGGCGGCCAGATCCTTGCCGTTGGCGATGTTCCGGTAGAGTGCACCGTTGACCTTGACCTTGTCGATGGTCGCCATTGACAGTGCGAAGAGGACGAGCAGCCCCGTGATGGTGACTGCCAGACTCAGCAACATCTTGGTCGTAATTTTCATGGAAAGCCCTCCTGGTTATCCCACAGTGACGTGAGGTGCTTTCTCTGATATCGGTCAAGGCTCTCTTTGACTGAAGAACAAATACTTGTAAGGAAGTCCGACGGCCGCGTGAGACTGATCGGGCGACGCTCCAATCCCCTGTCCTGCAGCGGCAGAATCAGAAGTTGAATCCGAGATCGTGCAGCGCCGCCTCCAGTCTCTGTTTGACCTGACAAAAGGCCCCAGAATCACCTGCGCTAACGAAAAGGGGTGCCTCCTCCCCTACTCTACAACCACCAGCCTGCTCGACGGTAGTATGTGCCGCCGTTCATCTTCGCGGCGGCAAGGGTGGGATTGGCGGTGCCGCGGCAGGGACGCGCTCCGAGGCTGGAGCCAGCTTCAAGGAACGGACACTATTAGAAAAAAACCGTTGTCACGCAAGAAGATGGCATTTTGTCCTACCACCGGGTTAAGTTCTCACTGAAGCTGCCGATGAGATACTCAGGAACCTGAGTGTATACAATCTTCGGGGGGCACAGCATGCGGTTTTTCCATTCTCTTTCCATCAGCAACAAGCTTTTGATCATCATCCTGCCCATACTGGTGTTCAGTTTCCTGCTCCTGGGGCAGATCACCAACCACAAGGTCCGGGCCAATGTGAAAGAGGAGACCATTCGGCAACTGAGCGGGACGGTGACTTCGCTGTCCGAGATGGTGACCATCGCCAACAAGTCGATCGTGCGAGATGCCGACGCCAAGATGAACAACCTGCTGCAGCATTACCGGGGTACCTTTACCGTCGATCCGGGGCACAGCGTGCGGGTCGGCAGCCTGGACGCCCCGCTTTTGAGTTTCAACGGCGTGCAGGTGAACCTGGACAACGCCCGGGTGGACCAGTTCAGCGAGCAGAACGAAAACTCGGTGGCCACCGTCTTCGTGCGCCAGGGTGACGACTTCATCCGGATCGCCACCTCGCTCAAGAAGGAGGATGGCAGCCGCGCGATCGGGACGGCCCTCGGCAAGGCACATCCTGCCTACGAGAAGCTCAGGGCGGGCGAGGTCTTCACCGGGAAGGCGAAGCTGTTCGGGCGCTACTACATGACCAAGTACCAGCCAGTCCGCGACCAGAGTGGGAGCGTGATCGGGGTGCTCTTCATCGGCACCAGCATCGACGACATCATCGACAGGCTGAGAAGCACGGTCTCCTCCATCAAGGTCGGCAAGTCCGGTTACGCCTATGTCCTGGACGTCGGCAACCAGAAGGCACACGGTGAGTTCGTGATGCACCCCGACAAGTCCAACGTCGGCAAGAACGTGATCGACTACAAGGACTCCCGAGGGCGGGAATTCTTCAAGGAGATGGCCCGCACCAAGAACGGTTACATCACCTACTGGTGGAAAAACAGCGGCGACAACAAGGAACGGGAGAAGTTCGCCATCTACATGACCATTCCCGTCTGGGACTGGCTGATTGCCTGCAGCGGTTACAACGACGAACTCTACGCCACGGCCGACACCATCCAGCGCTTCATCCTGGTAGCTTCGCTCATCTTCGCGGTGCTGCTGGGGGTGATCATCGTAACCGCGATCCGCAAGTTCCTGGCACCCCTTCGGGAGACGGCACAGATCCTCGAGTCCATCGCCGGCGGTGACCTGACCGTGCGGCCGACGGTGACCGGCGAGGACGAGATCGGGGTCATGCAGCGGGCCTGCCAGAACATGGTGAACCGGCTCAACGAGACGCTGCGCTCTACGGCGGACAACGCGGGGCAGGTAGCGGCAGCGGCGCGCCAGATGCGGGTCACCGCGGAACAGATGGCAACCGGCGCGGAAGAAGCGGCGGCCCAGACCATGACCGTGGCGACCGCCGGCGAGGAGATGGCGGCGACCTCGGGCGACATCGCGCACAGCTGCATGCGAGCGGCAGAGGGGGCCCGGGAGACTTCCCTGAAGGCCCAGGAGGGGGCGCGGGTGGTGCAGAGTACCGTGGAGGTGATGGGGCGGATCGCGGAACGCGTGAGGGCCTCCTCCGACACGGTGGCGAGCCTGGGGACCCGGTCCGAGCAGATCGGGACCATCATCAGCACCATCGAGGAGATCGCGGACCAGACCAACCTGCTTGCCCTGAATGCGGCCATCGAGGCGGCCCGGGCCGGCGAACAGGGGCGCGGCTTCGCGGTCGTCGCCGACGAGGTGCGGGCCCTGGCCGAACGCACCACCAAGGCCACCCGCGAGATCGACACCATGATCAAGGGGATCCAGAGCGATACCCGGCAGGCGGTTGCCGCCATGGAGGAAGGGGTGGCCGAGGTGGAGTCCGGTACCGGCGAAGCCACCCGTTCCGGAGAGGCACTGGAAAGCATCCTGGACCAGATCAACGCGGTGACGCTGCAGATCAGCCAGATCGCCACCGCCGCCGAGGAACAGACGGCCACCACCAACGAGATCAGCGGCAACATGCAGCAGATCACCGAAGTGATCCGCACGACCTCCCAAGGGGCCCAGGAGTCGGTGACCTCCGCCTCTCACCTGGCCGGGCTCTCGGAGGAGCTGCAACGGCTGGTAGGGCAGTTCCGGCTGGCGAGCTAGCTGGACGCAGCACGCTGAGCCGAACGAAAAACGGCCACCGGGAAACCGGTGGCCGTTGTCGTTGGTGCCGACTGCGGGGCCTGGGGAGGGATCCTTCAGAGTCCGCCCAATTCCACGCTGAGGGAGGTGGCGCCGGGCTCGGAATGGATCCGGAAACTGCCGCCGATCAGCTCGGCTCGCTCCCTCATGATGGTGAGGCCCCAGCCGGAATCGGCGGTTTCTGGAGCTGTACCTGACAGCACCATCCCCCTGCCGTCGTCGCTGATGCTGAGGCGGGCGGTGCCATCCGTGCATTCCAGGAGGACGCTGACCCGGGAGGCGCCGGCGTGTTTCAGCACGTTGTGCAGCGCCTCCTGGGCGATCCGGAACAGGGAGATCTCCCGCGCCGCCCCCAGGCGCGGGAAGTCCGGGGTTGCCTGGAAGGAGACCTCGATGCCGGTGCGCTTGCGGTACTGCTCGGTATAGGCACCGAGCACCGGCACCAGGCCGTCCTCGTCGAGCCGTACCGGGCGCAGGTTGACCATCAGATTGCGCACCGTGCCGTGGATGGCGCGCACCAGTTTGCGGGACTCTTCGACCGTCGGCTGCAGCCGTTTCCCGGTGCTCCCGGCGAGGTGCTTGCCGATGTGCCCCAGGTTGAGGCTCAACACCGTCAGTTCCTGCCCCACGTCGTCGTGCAGTTCGGCGGCGATCTCCTTGCGCAGCTGCTCTTCCAGGGTGATCAGGCGCTGTGCGTAGCGCTTGAGCCGGTCCTCGGATTCCTTTTGCGCGGTGATGTCGAAGGCGACGCCGGCTATGTACTGGACCTCCCCGCGCCGGTCTTTTCTGGGGTAACCCCGGTCGCTGATCCAGCGCAGCGTGCCGTCCGGGCGCAGGATGCGGTACTTGAGGGTGGCGGCTTTCCCGGCGCGCAACGCGTCATGGTAGCGGGTGAGCTGGCGGACGTCATCGGCATGGGTTGCGGTCAGGCACAGGAAGGGATCCTGGAAGACCTCCACGCTGCTGCGCCCCCAGATACGCTCGAAGGCCGGGCTCACGTAGATGAGCTCGCCCCGGGGGGAGGTGAGCCAGAACACCTCTTCGACCGTCTCCGCCATCTGCCGGAACTGCTCCTCGCTCTTTCTCAGGGACTCCTCGGCCTGTTTTCGGTCGCAGATGTCGCGTGCCACCACCTGGATCTCCACCAGGTTTCCCTGGGTGTCGAAGGTCCCGCGGTTCACTGCCTGCAGCCAGTGCAGTTCTCCGCGACCGGAGAACACCCGGTTCTCCACCACGACCACCGGGTTGTCGGCTGACAGGAGCTTCAGGCGCTCTTCGAGCTGGGGGAGGTCTTCCGGGAACACCTGGGGCTGCCACGGCGTCCCGAGGACTTCCGCCTCGCTCAAACCGAAGAAACGGCAGTACACCTCGTTGACGAAGGTGAGGCGGCCATCGGGACAGGCGCGGGCGATCAGCTCGGTCTGGTCCTCCACGACGGTCCGGTAACGCTCCTCGCTCGCAAGCAGCGCCAGTTCGGCGAGCCGGCGCTCCTCGGCCTCCTCCCTGAGACGCGCCACGTGTCTGGCGAGTTCCGTTGTCCGCTCCAGGACCCGCTGCTCGAGATGCTCGTTCAGGCGGACGAGCTCCTCCTCGGTGCTGCGATGCCGGGCGATTTCGTCTTCCAGCTCGGTATTTTTATGGGCCAGTTCGCCGGTACGGCTCGCCACCAGGGACTCGAGTTCCTCCTGCTGTTTCAAAAGCCTCGTTTCAAAGCGCCTGCGGCTCTCGGCGAGCCCGCTGATGCACAGGCCGATCACCGAAAAAAGCGCCAGGGACAGCACCTCGCGTAGCGAGCTCACTGCAAAGGAGTCGGGGGGGGCGTAGATGGAAAAGGCGGTGATGGCTACCGAGAGGCAGGTAGCGAGGATGCCGGGCCCCATGCCGAAAAAGACCGCAACGAGGGTCACGCAGGGGTAGAAGGTGATGAAGGTGGGGAGTTCGCTATGAGAGACCCAGCTCAGGTATCGGTAGGCAGAATAGCTGAACGCAACCAGGGCAACGGTGATGGCATAGTACAAGGACGTTCTCAATCTAAGGCTCATGGCGGCTCCTGCGCGACATTGTAGCATTTTACGCAAGGCAAGCAAAACTCTGTAAGAGAAATACGCTGTGAGAGAGATGTGCCACGGATCGAGGCTCTCTGCCAGAGCGATCTCCGCACCCGGAAAAAAAGAACTGCATGAGCGGCTTCTTCCAGCCGATGAGGTAAGCGTCAGCATTGTCAACCGCGGTAACGACTGGCGGGACAGGCTCCGGACCTGGCCAGGCGGGGAGGGAACATGCAGCACGTTGAGTGGAAAGAGGAGTACCTGCTGGCGATGAGCCAGCTCGACAATCAGCACCGGCGCCTGGTCGAGCTGTTACAGGAGGCGTATCGGCTAAATGAGGAAGATGCGGCGGCTCCCGAGAGTAACCTGAGTCTTCTGGAGCTCATCGACTTCGCCGCTTTTCACCTCGGCTACGAGGCGAGCTGGCTCGACCGCAACGGCTACGAGGTCCCGGCCGCCCAGCGCAGGGGGGCGGAACACCTGAAGCGGCAGATCCTGCGCATCCAGAATCACTACTTCAAAGGGGGCCAGGACCGTACCGAAAAGATCCTCTCCTTCATGACCCGCTGGCTGGCCAACCACCTGAAGGGGTAGGAAGGATTGCCGGTGAACCGCCGGCGCGCATGGTGGCGCGCGTACCGCGCACGGTAACGACAGAGGAACTAAAAGGGCCAGCCCTTGCCTCCAGATCAGGTGATCAGGGGGGAAGAGCTGGCCCTTGTGCGTTCGTAGCGCTATGCGGGATACCCGGTGGCGGCCGGCACGAGGCCGGCCGCTTCCGGCTAGAACTTCTCGAATGCCTCGTCGGAGTCGTTGAGTTCCAGCCGCGCCCCGTGGTTCTTGGTCAGCTTCGCCGCGCTGCGCGGCACAGGCTTCGCTGCGCGGGGAGTCGTCGGAGGGGCGTGGCGCTTAACCGGGGGCGCCGCCGACTCGTTCAGGTTGAAGAAGCTGATGGTCGCCTGGAGCTGCTCGGACTGCGAGGCGAGCTCCTCCGCGGTCGCCGACATCTGTTCGGCTGCCGAGGCGTTTTGCTGGATCACCTGGTCGAGCTGCTGGATCGCCTTGTTGATCTGGTCCGAACCGCAGTCCTGCTCCCTGGTCGCCGCCGAGATCTCCTGCACCAGTTCGGCGGTGCGCTGGATGTCGGGGAGCATGGCGCAGAGCATCTCTCCTGCCTTCTCGGCCACCTCGACGCTCGAGGAGGAGAGCTGGGAGATCTCCGCGGCCGCCTTCTGGGAGCGCTCGGCGAGCTTTCTCACCTCGCTTGCCACCACCGCGAACCCCTTGCCGTGCTCGCCGGCGCGGGCCGCCTCGATGGCCGCGTTGAGCGCCAGGAGGTTGGTCTGCCGGGCGATCTCCTCGATGATCGAGATCTTGCCGGCGATCTCCTTCATGGCTCCGACCGTCTGGGCCACCGCCTTGCCGCCGGCCTGGGCGTCCGAGGCGGACTTTACGGCGATCTTCTCGGTCTGCAGCGCGTTGTCGGCGCTCTGCCGGATGTTGGCCGCCATCTCTTCCATGGACGAGGAGGCCTCCTCGGCCGCGGCGGCCTGCTCGGTGGCCCCCTGCGACATGGCGCCGGCGCTTGCCGACATCTGCTCGCTCCCCGCCGCCACGTTGTCCGCCGCCAGTTTCACCTGGTTTACCACCTCGCCCAGCTTGAGCACCATGGCGGAGAGGGACTGCATGAGCCGGTCGCCCGAAGAGCGCGCCTCGAGCTTCACCGAGAGGTTACCCTCGGCAACCAGGCAGGCGGCATCGGCGATGGCGTTGGTCGACTCGATCAGGAGGTTCAGGTTGTTCTTGATGGCGTTGAAGTCGCCGCGGTACTCCTCGCGGATCGGCTCCGGCAGGTCCCCCTTGGAGATGCGCGCCACGTAGTCGGCCGCCACGTTCAAGGGGCCGATCACCGCGTCGAGCGTCTGGTTCACCCCGCTGACGATCCTGCGGTAGTCCCCCTGGTGGCGCTGGGCGTCGGCACGGGCCTCGAGCCTCCCTTCCTGGGCGGCTTGGGCCAGGAGGTTCGCGTCCTCGATGAGGGCGTTTATGTTGTCGATGGCGTTGTTGAGGTTCAGCTTGATCTCGTTGAAGTCACCCTGGTAGTCCTCGGTGATCTTGGGGGGGATGTCCCCCTTGGCGATGCGGTCCACGTAGCCGGCGGCGACGTTCAGGGGGCCGGTCACCGCGTCGAGGGTCCGGTTCACCCCGGAGATGATCTTGCGGAAGTCACCCTGGTGCCGGTTTTCGTCGGCGCGGGTGGCGAGGCGCCCGGCGAGTGCGGCGTCCACCAGCTGGTTTGCGTCCTCGACGAGGGCGTTTATGTTGTCGATGGCGTTGTTGAGGTTCAGCTTGATCTCGTTGAAGTCACCCTGGTAGCTGTCGGTGATCTTGGGCGGGACGTCCCCCTTGGCGATGCGGTCCACGTACTCGGCGGCGACGTTCAGGGGGCCGATCACCGCGTCCAGCGTGGCGTTCACCCCGGCGATGATCTTGCGGTAGTCCCCCTGGTGCCGGCCGGTGTCGGCGCGGGTGGCGAGCTTCCCTGCCAGGGCTGCGGCGACCAGCAGGTCGGCATCTTCGATGAGCGCGTTTATGTTGTCGATGGCGCTGTTCAGGTTGGTCTTCATCTCGTTGAAGTCCCCCTGGTAGCTGTCGGTGATCTTCTGCGGGATGTCGCCCTTGGAGATCCGGTCCACGTACTCGGCGGCCATGTTGAGCGGGCCGATGATGGCGTCCAAGGTGCTGTTCATCCCCACGATGATCCCCCGGAACTCGGGATCGATCTGGTCGACGGCGCCGCGGGTGGCGAGCCGGCCGGCCACTGCGGCCTCGGTGAGCCGCTCGACCTCCTGGATGAGCGACCTGAGGATCCCGGCGATCTTGCGGGAGAGGTAGACGGCGGTGCCGATGGCGATGCACAGGATGAGGGCGACCAGCCCCGCCATGAACCAGGAGGCGCGCTTGAAGGTATGGTCGACGACCCCTTTCACCGCGTCGAGCCGGGCATAGCCGTCGGTCGCGAAGTCCGCCGCCTGGGCTTCCATCTTGTGGGTCGCTTCCTTGTACTGCCCCATCGCCTTGTTGGCATCGGCCGGAGATTTAAGCTTCCCCTCGACGGTCGCCTGGTACACCTTGGGGAAGCCGGCGCGGTAGATGTCGAGTTCGGCCTTGAGCGCCTTGACCCGGTCCCGGTCCTTGGCATCGACGGCGACCTTTTCAAGGGTCTTCAGGCGTTCCTGGATGTGCTGCTCCTCCTGTTGCCACTTCTCGAAGTACTCCTTTTGCTTGTCCGGCGCGCCGATGTTGAGGATGATGTCCTTCTCGTAGCGCCTGAGCCCCAGGATGTTGGCGCGGGCCCGGCCGGCGTGCTGGGCGATCACCCCGTCGCTGTCCAGGTCGTGGCTGATCTCCTGGTTGATGCTCCTCATCCCGAAGAATCCGGTCGCTGCAACCGCGGCCAAGAGCACCAGCAGTACGCCGAACGCCAGGCTCACCCGCGTCGCGATCTTCATGTTCCCAAACATTGCTCCCTCCCTTTGCTGTGATGGTATCCGCATGACAATCCGGGTAGACAAGGCGGTGGACCCAGCGAAGTTCCCAAGGGCAGCGCCTTTTGTTACAGATCTGTTACAACCAGCTACCTCTTCGGATGGATACTGGCCGAACGTTAATAAAAAAGTAAGAGCATTGGTGAGGAAATGTCAGGAACCTGATCCCTGGTGGCGTAGGGGAATCGGTGCGGGACTGACCGAGCGGTCGTCGAGGGTTAAGGGGAGATCTCCCCTTCGGGAGGGGCGCGGGGCGGGAAGCGGCAGGGGCTGAACGTGCAGCCTGGAGCAGGCTAGAAGTAGTGTTGCCAGGAGAGCTGCAGCAGCTCGAAGCGGTAGCCGAACTCGCGCTTCACGGCAAGCTCCAGGGCGAGTACGTCCTGGAGGCCCAGGGCGAGGCGGTTTTCCAGGGCCAGCCGGTAGTCGTTGCGCGCCTGGTTCAGCGCAAAGAAGCTCTCCTTGAAAGAGAGCCCCGCGCGCCAGCGTTCCGAGACATCCTGCAAAAGGCCCAGGCGCGGCCCGATGCCGGGGGCGAGCCAGGCGCGAAAGCGGTCGGCAGCCTCGAGGCTCGCCTCGGCAAAGCCGTAGAGCGTGGTCCCGGTAACGAATTCGTGGCTCAGGCCGACGCCGGCCTGGAAGTTCCCTACGAGTTCGCCCTGCCGGGACGCCGTCAGCCTGCGCTCGACCCCCAGTGCCGCGTTCCAGGAGATCGGGTGCACAAAGCGGTTCCAGGAGCACAGCGATCTCACCTCGATGAGCGTGAACCGCTCCAGCTCCAGGGCGCTTCTTTCCGGATAGTAGCGCAGCGCCCCCTGAAGCAGGTTCACCGCGGCACCGCGGGTGTAGCCACCTTCCGGATCGAGGATGTCGTGATAGGCGGGAGCGCCGGCGAGCTCCAGGAACCGCTCGCCGGCCTCGCTGCCGTAGCCGACCCGGACCCGCGCCGGCGGATGGCCGCTCCCCGGCCAGATCTCCGGTTGCCGGACCACGGGGGTCTGGTCGGGCACCTCGAGGCGGCTGCGCGCCAGGAGTAGCTGCGAGGTGTTGCCGGCTGCCGGCTCGCGCCCCCCGAAACGGTGCGACTGGCGGTAGGCGGCGTAATCGAGGGCGAGTTCCTCGACCCGGGCCCGCTGCTGCGGGGGAAGTTTTGCCAGCTCCGGCGTCTCGGGGGGGAGCTCTCCCAGCGACAGGCGGCGGGCGAGTTCCTGGTCGGCTGGTGCGAGGAGGTGCAGCCGCTCGGCAAGCTGCGTGCTGCGCGCCGGCCGGAAGCGGATGTCCCCGACAAGCCCCTCCTGCGCGAGGACCCGGACCGTCTCGGAAGGGATGGTATAGCCGTGGAAGCGCCCGGTAAGCCGCAGCGTGGGGCGGGCCACCTCGATGAGCGAGAGGAGCTGGTACGAGCAGTTCTCGTCGAGGAAGTAGTAGTCGAACCAGGCTGTGCGCAGCTCCCAGACGTGCCTGAGCAGCTGGGCGAGCTCCTCGGGGCTGAGGGTGAGTCGGTACTCCCAGATGTCCCGGTTCTCGATGTCGCCATACGCCTTCACCACGGCATAGTAGGGGGCGATGGAGAAGCGCCCCCGGTACCCGCCGAAGAGCCCCTTGGCGGCGTAGGCAAAGCCGTGCTGCTCCCGGGTCTCCGCGGCGTAGTTGATGGTGTAGGCAAGGAGCGGCGGCTCGTTCAGTATCCGGGCGGGGGGATCGATACGCAAGAGGGTGTGGCCGAACATGGAGGCCGGGTTGTTGAGGTAGGCGGCGGGAAAGACCAGGGTGAGCCCTCCGGGGTTGAGTTCGCCAAGCCAGTTCTTAAGCTGGCGGCAGTCCGCCGGCGGGAGCTTTTCGGCGTCGAACTGGAGTTCGCGGCTGAGCCAGTGGTAGCGCGCCGGGTAGCGGCAGGCTGCCTCGAGCCCGGGGTGCTGCGGGTCGGCCTGGAACAAGGCCCGGAGGGTGGCGGCGAGTTCGGCCCGCGGGTCGAACTTGCCGTCGGCCGAGAGAAAGAAGGCGGGGTCGTCGATCTCGCTGTGCAGCCCGCCGGCGAGCCGGCGCGGCTGGTAGTGCAGAAGGGCCCACCACTCGGGGCTCTCGGCCAGCCGGCGCTTTCCCGCCACGTCCAGCAGGTGATCGAGGTAGTCGGCAGCGGCTTGAGAGGGTGGGGGCGCGGCAAGTCCGGCTGCCAGCAGCAGGGGGAAAAGAAAGCGGGTGAGCCGGCGGGCCAGCCGGGCTGCCGGTCGACAGCCCGGGAAGGCGACCGGAACGTGCATGAGGATCGAGAAGAGAGAGGACATAGTGAGCAACCGGCCGCGGTGTGGGTTATTGGTCAGGTTTCTCTGTGAGCGCGGTTACCTGCGCCAGGTCGGGTGGTTGGCAACCTCCTCCGAGAGCTGTGCCACCAGGTCATCCGTCGTCCTTTCCGAGGCGAACAGGGTAGAGAAGTTCTGGCGGGTGGTCTGGAAGAATTCCGGCTGCCGCTCCTCCTTGACCCCTAAAAGGTAGGCGAACGCCGCGAGGTGCTCGCCACCGCCCCGAGCTGCGTCCTCCCTGATCCGGTCCAGGTTGGCGCTCGCGAACTGTTTCGCCTTCTGGTCCGAGTGACGCGCCTCGTCGCGCGGGCTGGTGCTCGAGGTGAAATCCGACGAGGCGTCGGTGGTGTTCTGGAGCGTCTCGGAGGTCCCGTCCGTGGACCTCGTGGTAACGGCGCACCCCGAGACGACACCGATGAAGCTGCCGATGAGTAACAGTCTGATTGCCGCGGGATTTACGTGCAACATGGTTTTCCTCCTTGCCGCTCCCGTCTGCGGGAACCGAAGAGCTGCGGGTAGCGGTCTCACGCTGTGCCTATTATACAGGGTTTGAAAATTCAAAACAAAAGAGGGGGGAACAGGGAGCATCTGCGCCCGGGCGAATCTCGAGGTGGCCGGGATGCGGGCCGCCAGGAAACGGGCGGCAGGAGCGGACCGGCGCCCGTTTCCCCGGTGCTGCGACCCGCGTTCGAGGCGGGACCGGTTTTTTGATGCCGTGCCCGTTTGCCTCTCAAGCTCCCGGCGGGAGGAACCGATAAGTATCTAAGTCCGGGATGTTTTCCGGCCCACTACTGCGGCAGCAGCTCCAGGGGGATCCATGCTTTCCAAGATCAAAATCAGCACGCGCCTCACCATCGGCTTCAGCGTGGTGTTGCTCTTCATCGTCACCATCTGCAGCGCGAACTACTACGGGTTCACGAGGCTGCGCTTCTACATCCAGGACCTGGCCTACAACCACGGGACGCTCGCGGAGAACGGGCAGGTGGCACGGGCCAGCATCAACATGATGCGCCGCTACGAAAAGGACCTCTACCTGAACATCGGCGACGCCGCGAAGGTGGAGTCCTACAAGAAGAAATGGGAGGAATCCCTGGAGCAGCTGCGCCGGGTCAACGAAGGGTCGCTCAAGCTCCTCTCCGCATCAAGCGATCCCGCCGCGCGCAGCCACCTCGAAATGCTCAAGACGGTGAGCGGGCAGATCGACGGCTATGCCGCGGGGTTCGGCAAGGTCTACCAGGAGATCCAGGCAGGGCGGATCACGACCCCCCAGGACGCCAACCGGGCCATCGGCGAGTACAAGGAGGCGACACACAAGTCCGAAACCCTGGTTACCGAGTTCTCCGCCAAGATGAACCACGAGATGGAGGGGATGGTGCGCGATTCGGTGACGGGGAGCAACAACGTGCTCTTCTACGACATGTTGCTCGCGGTCTTCGCGCTCGGCCTCACCTACCTGATGGCCTTCACCATCGTGCGCTCCATCACCAACCCCCTGCGCAGGCTGGTTGCCACGGTGAACTCTTTCGCCTCGGGGGACCTGACGGCCGAGGTGGAAGTGACCACCAGCGACGAGTTGGGCCAGCTGATGACCGCTCTCAAGGCCACCATGGTGAAGCTGCGCGGCATCATGAGCGAGGTGACCAACACCGCACTGCAGGTGGCCGCCTCGTCGAACCAGTTGCAGTCCACCGCGGTGCAGATCGCGACCGGCGCGGAAGAGGTTGCCTCGCAGACCGGCACCGTGGCGACCGCCGGTGAGGAGATGTTCGCGACCTCCAGCGACATCGCCAACAGCTGCCAAACCGCGGCCGAGAGGGCCGGCCGGGCCAAGGAGTCGGCCCAGGCCGGGGCCGAGGTGGTCCAGGAAACCATCTACGGGATGCAGGCGATCTCCGAGCAGGTGAAGTCGGCGGCCCGGACCGTGGAGGAGTTGGGAACCCGTTCGGACCAGATCGGCAACATCGTGGGGACCATCGAGGACATCGCCGACCAGACCAACCTCTTGGCCTTGAACGCGGCCATCGAAGCGGCCCGGGCCGGAGAGCAGGGACGGGGCTTCGCGGTGGTGGCCGACGAGGTGCGCGCACTTGCCGAGCGGACCACCAAGGCGACCCGCGAGATCGGCGAGATGATCAAGGCGATCCAGCTGGAGACCCGCGGGGCGGTGGCCGCCATGGCGCAGGGGGTGGCCCAGGTCGAGCAGGGGACCCTCTCCTCGTCGCGTTCCGGAGAGGCGCTCGTAAATATGTTGGATCAGATAGCGGATGTGACCCAGCAGATTCACCAGATCGCCACCGCGGCCGAGGAACAGTCGGCGACCACCAGCGAGATCAGTACCAACATGTCCCAGATCACCGACGTGGTGGCTGCCACGGCCCAGGGGGCCGCCGAGACGGCCGCCGCTTCCTCGACCCTGGCCCAGGAAGCCCAGCATCTGCAGCAACTGGTAGCCCAGTTCAGGGTGTAGGCCGCCTCGCTGCCGACCCGGAAAGAGACCCGCCTCGCTTTGCCGCCAAAGCCGGCGGGGCGTACCCCTCCCCACACCTCGAGGTGCCGTGCCCCGCTCAGGGGGCACGCGTCCCCTGTCGGAAAAGCTCGTACACGTCCGCCTGTAGACCTTAACCTGTTAAAAATATTGTTGTAATCGCCCCTTCAAAAGAAGATACTGTCCAAGACCACGGCACTCGATGGACCCGTATGGCAAGCGGCGCCGGGGGAACCCGAGGCTGCGGCGTCTGCTCACCGTGAGCGCTCTACCGGCATCCGTGCCGCAGCATCTATCCGGAGACCACACCCCAGGTGAGCCAGGACGCGTATCGTCACACTGCAGGCAGCTTCGTTAACTGGCCCATCCTGGTGCTCATCGTGGCGGGACTGTATGCCACCTCCCAGGTCAACTACCTCCTCTTCCATACCCTCATCGAACTTTTCAGCGTGGTGATCGCCGCCTGCGTGTTCACCCTCACCTGGAACTCGGCGCGGTACATCAGTAACCCCTACCTGCTGGTGGTCGGCATCTCCTACCTGTTCATCGGTATCCTCGACCTGATGCACACCATCAGCTACAAGGGGATGCCGGTCTTCACCGATTACGACTACTACGCAAACCAACTCTGGATTGCCGCCCGCTTGCTGGAGAGCGTCACCCTGCTGGCCGGCTTCACCCTCTTGCTCAAGGGGCGCCGGGTCTCCACGGCTACCCTTTTCCTGGGCAATGCCGTAGTCACCTCGTTGCTGCTGGCCACGATCTTCTACTGGAAGATCTTCCCGGTCTGCTTCGTCGAGGGGGTCGGTCTCACCCCCTTCAAGATCTACAGCGAGTACCTCATCTGCCTGGTGCTCGCGGCGAGCCTCGTCCTGTTGATCAAGAACCGGCAGCGCTTCACGACCTCCGTGTACCGGCTCTTGCGCTTATCCATCATCTGTACCATCGTCTCCGAACTCGCCTTCACCTTCTACATCGACAACTACGGGATTTCGAACCTGGTCGGACACTACTTCAAGCTCTTCTCGTTCCTCATGATCTACCGTGCGATCATCCGCGACGGGATCGAAGACCCCTACCTGCTCATTTTCAAGGAGCTGCGCCAGGCGAACCGGAATCTCGAGGAGGAGGTCGAACTGCGCAGGCGGACCGAGCTCGCGCTGAAGCAGAACGAGGAGAAGCTGCAGGCTTCCTACCGGGAGGTGAGCGACCAGCGCGAGGAGCTGGCGGCGCAAAACGAGGAACTGGCGCGCGCCTGGGAGGAGTCGCGGCGCTCGCAGGAGGCGCTGCAGAAGCTAAACGTCGAACTGGACCGGAGGGTGACCGAGAGGACCCGGGAGCTGAGGGAAAAAGACCACCTGCTGATCCAGCAGAGCCGGCTCGCCGCCATGGGGGAGATGATCAACAACATCGCGCACCAGTGGCGCCAGCCCCTGAACGCCCTGGGGTTACTGGTGCAGACGGTCCCCTTTATCGCCGCCGCCGAGGGCGAAGCGGCCGCCGAGCTGCGGCAGAACAGTGACAAGGCGATGGCGCTGATCCGCCACATGTCGCAGACCATCGAGGATTTCCGGAACTTCTTCAGGCCCAACAAGGAGAAGGTCTTCTTCCAGGTGCGCGAGGAGGTCGGCAAGACGCTGTCGCTCATGGAGGGGAGTCTGCAGGGTAAGGCGGTGCACATCGAGGTGGTCGAGGAGGGAGCCCCGCAGGTCTTGGGCTACCCCAACGAGTTCTGCCAGGCGATGATCAACATCCTGACGAACGCCCGCGACGTCCTGGTCGAGCGTCAGGTGCCCGATCCGCGCATCGTGGTCCGCGTGGCAGAGCAGGACGGGCGGGCGCTGGTCACGGTCACCGATAACGCGGGGGGAATCCCCGCAGAGGCCCTGGACAAGATCTTCACCCCCTACTTCACCACCAAGGGGGAGAAGGGTACCGGCGTCGGGCTCTTCATGTGCAAGACCATCATCGAAAAGAACATGGGAGGGAGGCTCAGCGTCGCCAACCGGGGCGAGGGGGCCGAATTCCGTATCGAGCTGTGACGACACGCCGCACCGGTCGGCCCCCCTTCAGGGCTCGATCAAGCGCCTGATCTCTGCCGCCAGTTCCTCGGCCTGAAACGGCTTCTGGATCCACCCCGAAACCCCCGCCTCGAGTCCCGCCCGTTTCACCCTGGCGTCGGACAGCGTCGTCTGCACCAGCACCGGGATATCGTGCGGCGTGCGCTTCCTGATTTCCTTGGTCAACTCAAGGCCGCTCATCCCCGGCATGATCAGGTCGGTGATCACCAGGTCGACCGGCCCGGTATCCAGCGACTTCAGGGCCTCGAGGGCGTTGTGCGCCTCGATCACCTGGAACCCCTTGGCCTTCAACAGCGAAGAAAGCATCTTGAGGACCAGGTCCGAATCTTCTACCGCAAGGATCGTTTTCATCGGTTCACTCCTGCCGCAGCGGCCCTGGGTCGGTACCGGTGCGCGGGTTAGGGGAGGCCGAACTGCCGCTTGATCACCCCAACTCCCCGTATCCATTGATTCTATGCTTCATGTTTTTAATTAACAATCAGCACCTTGGAGGAGGCGGCAAGCCCGGTTCGCGGTGTGCGGTACGGCCGGGTCTTCGGGGCGGCAGCGCCGGGAAAAACAGCGGGGCCGGTCTGCTGTTCCTCGCGTGCCGAGCGTGCCGAGCGTGGTAACGGGGGGAGTCTGGCGTTTCTTCATGTATCGTCAGGTTGCCGGTTCTCTTTATTGCGTATACGCAATATATGTTTTTCTTGTTCTTTCTGAAGCATTATGATAATAACCGCCTGATATACTGTATGTTTACGCCTTTTTCCGGGTTACTGCAAAAGAATATCTAATGTTATTCAGTAAAGTCACGACGATTTCTTAAAGATCACCATGTGGTAGTTATCGTAGTTCAGAAGAGGATTAACCGTGGGAACCAGCATCGTCAAGAAAATAGCATTCCTTACCGTGGGCGTCGTCGTGGCGGCCGTCTCGGTCACCACCTACATCTGCATGGCGAAGATGCGCCAGGAGATGGTGCGGGTGGCGACCCTCTCCCAGGAGAGCCGGATCAACATGTTCCGGGAACTGCTGCAGCAAAAGGGGGAGCTCAGGATCGTGGATAACCGGCTGATAGCCGGCAACTACCCGCTCAACGACAACAACGAGCTCCCCGACAAGGTCGCCGAGCTCTGCGGCGGCACCGCCACCATCTTCCTGCACGACGTGCGCGTCGCCACCAACGTGGTCAAGGCCGACGGCAGCCGGGCGCTGGGGACCAGGCTGCAGGGCCCGGCCTACGACGCCGTGTTCGGCAAGGGGACTTCCTACCGCGGTATCGCCCCCATTCTCAACGTTCCCTACTTCACCGCCTACGATCCGCTGCGCGATGCCAGCGGCAAGGTGATCGGCGCGATCTACGTCGGGGTGAAGACCGAGGAGTTCCTGCGCTCCTTCGAGCGGACCCGCCTGGTGGCGATCGGGCTGGCCATCGCCCTCACCCTGGTTGCCTGTGCCTGTGCCGTGCTGGTGACCCGGCGCCTGTTGGCCCCTATCGGCAGCGCGGTCTCCGTGACACAGGCGGTGGCCCGCGGCGACCTGAGCGTCGCGATCCCCAGCGGGGCGTCGAACGAGGCGGGGAAACTCCTCAACTCACTCCAGGTCATGGTGGACGGGCTGTGCGGCATGGTGAGCCGGGTCACCCGGACCGCCGGGGAGTTGCAGCGGATGTCGCTGCGCCTGTCCGAAGAAGCGGTCCACGTGGTGGCGGTGGCCAAGCACCAGCAGGGGAAGGTGGAGGAGACCTCGGCGTACGTGGAGCAGATCGCCGCCAAGGCGAAGGAGGTCGGCTCGGAAACGGAAAACCTGGCCCGTTCGGCCTCGGAGTCTTCCTCCGCGCTCCTCGAGATGACGGCGAGCAGCGAGGAGATCGCGGCCAACGCGGAGCGGCTCACCGGGCTCATCGGGGAGGTGACCGCTTCCATCATGCAGACCGCGTCCGCCGCACGCGAGATCGGCGATCACACCCGCGCCCTGGTGACCACCTCCCTGTCGACCGCCTCGTCGGTCATGGAGATGGAGGCGAGCATCCGCAACGTGAAGGAGAACGCACTGCAGACGGCGGTGATCTCGGGCCAGGTCGAGGAGGACGCCCAGAAGGGGGTCGAGGCGATGTCCGCCATGCGCCAGGGGATGCACGAGATCAAGGAGTCCTCCCAGGTCACCAACGAGGTGGTGGGGACGCTCACCGCCCGGACCCGGGAGATCGGGGCGATCTCCTCGGTCATCGACGACATCGCCTCGCGCACCGCGCTCTTGGCCCTGAACGCCGCCATCATAGCCTCGCAGGCCGGCGTGCACGGTCGCGGCTTCGCGGTGGTTGCCGGAGAGATCAAGACCCTGGCCGCCAAGACGGCAAGCTCGACCAACGAGATCGCGGAGCTCATCAAGAACGTGCAGAAGGAGACCGAGCGTGCGGTGCTGGCGATCCGGGAGGCTGACGGCAAGATCGCGACGGGGGAGGATTTGGCCCAGCGTTCCAGCGCCGCGCTGGAGAAGATCGTTGCGGGGGTGGTGACCGCGCGCAGCCACGTGAGGGGGATCGCCAGCGCCACCGAGGAACAGGCCAAGGGGACCGGGCAGATCAGGGAGGCCATGGAACAGGTCACCGAGATGACCGAGCGGATCGAGGTATCCATTCGCGAGCAGGCGGCAGCCGAAGAGGCGATCATGGCGGCGGCCCAAGACATGAAGGACCTGGCCTCGCACTTCCAGTCGGCGACCAGCGAGCAGAGCAAGGTGGAAAACTGCATCACCCAGGCCATGACCGACGTGACCGCGATGTCCCAGCGCATCGAGCGGGCCTGCGCGGAGCAGGCGCTGGGGAGCCGCTACATCGCCGCGGCGGTTGCCGAGATCAGCAGCGATGCCGAGCGCAGCCTGAAGGCCGCGACCCTCCTGGAAAACGGCGCCCACGAGCTGAGCGAACAGGTGGAGCGCCTGCAGCAGGGAACCGGCGCCTTCCGCCTGCAGCAGACCCCCACCTAAAGGAGCCAACGGGCGCCGTCACCCGGGGAGCGTGAACCAGAAGGTGGCGCCCTGGTCCGGTTCCCCTTCCGCCCAGACCCGCCCGCCGTGGCGGGCGACGATGCGCTGCACGTTGGCGAGCCCCATCCCGGTCCCTTCGAACGCGCTCCCCGGGTGCAGTCGCTGGAACCTGCCGAACAGCTTGTTCCGGTACCTCATGTCGAACCCCACCCCGTTGTCCCGCACGAAGATCACCTTTTCCCCCGGAAGCTCCTGGCACCCTATCTCGATCCGTGCCGGCCTGCGCGGCCTGGTGAACTTGAGGGCGTTGTGGACCAGGTTGTAGAGCACCTGGTGCAGCATCCCAGGATCCCCCACCACCACCGGCAGGTGAGCGATCTGCCATTCGATCTCCCGCTCCCGGGTCGTTTCCGCGAGTTCGCGCAGCACCGAGCGGAGCAGGTGGGCCAGGTCGACGTTTTTGCGGGCCAGTTCGCTGCTTCCCAGGCGGGTGAAGGCCAAGAGGTCGTCGACCAGGTTCCCCATGGTCCGGGCGGCGTCGCCGATCACCTCCAGGTAGTGCTGCGCCTGCCGGTCCAGGTTCTCCGGGTGGTGCGTCTTGAGCAGCTCGACGAATCCGGCGATGTGGCGCAGCGGAGCCCGCAGGTCGTGGGATATGGTGTAGCTCACCTCGGCAAGTTCGCGGTTCGCTGCGGTGAGTTGCTCGACCTGGTGCTGAAGCGAGCGGTTCAGCTCTGTGACCTGCTGGGCGTTTTGTTCACGCTGCAGGATAAGTAGCTGCCGCAGGCGCCACAAACCGTAGCTGAAGAGGAACAGCAGGGAGAACTTAACCAGGGCGTCCCAGAACCAGAAGAAACGGTGGGCGTAGAGTTCCTTGGTGAAGAAGAACTTGAAGATGATGAACGATCCCGCCAAGGCTGCCGTGACGAGTGTCGTGGTCAGGCCCCGGTACCAGGCGATGAGCGCCAGGGGCACCAGGTAGAGCGGGAACAGGTTGAAGCCGAAGCCGAGGGTGTAGTCGAGGTAGGCAATACCGCAGATGGAGCCGGTAACGAGAAACAGGAGCAGTGTCTTTAAGGTGGGGCGATTACGTTCCATCGGTCTTTCGTGCCTGGATCGGAGCAGCCGTGACGCTGGCAGGGCTCAAGCCTGCTGCCAGCATCTATTATAGCGCGATAGGGCAGCGTACCGACAGGGGTAAACGTCAGGAAAGTTATGAATTTCGAGTGGATGCGGGGTCAGCCGAGCTTGAGCCCGCCGATCAGGGTCTCCGGGTCGGCCTTCTCGAGGGCCTGCTGGGCGAACTCGATGAGCCGGTCGACGGTGAGCTCCTTTTTCCCCTGGTCGCCGGTGAAACCGACGATCCCGTAGAGTGCGGTCGTCTTGTAGCTCGCCTCGTTGACCTCAACGGTGAGCTGGTTCATCCGGATCTTGAGCCGCTTGGCGACGGTGGCGGCGCTGTTCACGTCGGTCTCCGGCAAAAGCACCAGGAACTGGTACTCGTTCCAACGCGCCACCCAGTCGACCTCCTCGCGGATCGATTCCCTCAGCATGGCCGCCACCGCCTGCAGCATCTTCTCGGTAACGAAGATCCCGCTCTCCTTCCTGAAGCGGTCGATGTCCCTGAAGGCGATCAGCATGATGGAGAGGGGACGCTGGTAGCGGTTGGTCCGCTTGACCTCGAGGGGGAGGCGCTCCTCCATGAATTTGCGGTTGTGCACGCCGGTCAAGACGTCCACCAGCGAGGCCTTCTGGACCTGCTCGAAGTGGGACTGCCGGATCGCCTCCAGCTGGATGATGCGCATGGCGGTGCGGATGCGCGCCTGCAGTTCCGGCTTGTGCACCGGTTTGATCAGGTACTCGTCGGCACCCGCATCGAGGGCGGCGATGGTGTCGTTCTTGCTGTCCTGCGAGGTGAGCATGAGGATATAGGTATAGCCTGCGTGGGCGCGGCTGCTGCTGTCACCGCGGATCGCCTTGCACAGCTCCAGGCCGGTCATGTTGGGCATCACCCAGTCGGTGACCACGATGTGGAAGTGGTTGCAGCGGTAGAGATCGAAGGCCTGCTGGCCGTCTTCGGCCTCGTGCACCTCGAACCCCATGCCGCGCAGCATGTCGGTGACGATGTTGCGGATGAGGACGTTGTCGTCGGCCACCAGCACTGAATAGGTTTGCGTCGTTTCCAAGGATGTTCTCCTGGTTGATGAGGTCGTGGCGGCGCACCGGACGGGATGAACGCCGCAGGGAACCGGGTTCCCTTGTCCTCTTATCGGCAGCTCGGGCACCTCTTGATAGAAAAATCTCAAAGTGACGCGGGTTTTTCCGCCGGGTCCCTGCGGCAACCGCGTCGCCCGGGACGCAAAAAAGGCAGTCTGCTTTCCGGGTTAGCAGCCTGCCCTTTCATGGCCAGTCTCAGGTTGTCCTCACGGCGACCGCTCGGTCACTCGATGCATTTTTTCAAAAGTTGCCTGCCCTGCTGCACCAGTTCCGAGTTGATGTTGATGACCTGGTTGAAGAAGCGTTCCAGCTCCTGGTCGCCCTCGGTGTCCTGCAGGTATTGGCTGCAGGTTTCTACGGCCTGCGATGCGTTGTAGATCACGCTGACCAGGTCGAACTCTTTGTTTTTCAGGACTTCTCTTGCCATACTCTGCCTCCCCCGGGTGGCGGCCGTCGAACAACCGCCGGGCGGACGGCTCAGCCCTCCCGCCGATTCCCGTTAGCGTGCTTGCGCTTCTTTATTATAGGGTCAGCTTTGCCGCAATTGCCAGCTTGACAACTTTGCCACCTTGAGGACGAAAAAAGGCCAGCCAAGACGTTGCGGACGTCAGGGCTGGCCTCGAGCAAGCAGAGAGAGGAGTCGGTTAATTGGGTAGCTTCGCGCCGCCCAGGTAGACCGCCTCGTCGTCCACCAGGTAGACCACCGACACTACCGCTTCGGTAGTAAGCGGTGGTACCGCGGGCTTGTTGCCCCAGAAGTTAAGGGAAACCTGCTCTTCGCCACGTGCCGTTTCGGGATGAAACACCTGACAATTGATCATCGCGGTCACCTCCTGTGTACGATTGCCGATACCTGCCGGTGCAGCTGTGGCAGCATAATCGGTGCCAATGATCCCCCGCTCATTTTCTCCAATGGTTTCAAGGGGCGCCCGGAAACGACCCGTTCTGCAATGGGTCATTTTGTCCCGTGCTGTGTCCTTGTGAAACAACGACTGCGTCTCAAAAGGTAACAACTACGGGTAGATATCGTTTCCGGCAAGAAGCCGTACCGTGCCATTGGCCTTGGCTACCCGGACACTGGCTGTCCCGAGCGAGAAGGTGGGAGGTCGTTGCCCCCTGCCGGCGAGCACCTGCCGGAGCCCCTCGCCACGCCGAGAATAGAGCCATTTGCCATCTTCGATTGCTGTGGCAACATTATGCCTGGCTCATAAATGGGGGGGCTTTGCTCAGCCGGGCGCCGGCGACAGGCAGTGGTTGGAGGAGCGGCACTACTGGGGCAGCGTGGACAGCAGTAACGGGAGGGAACTCATGGCAGATCGCAACCCTGCAAGATGGTATGGCCGTGGCTATGTCAGGCTGTTCTTGATCCTGGTGACGGCACTTTTCATCTATGGCTGTTCGGGAGGGGCGCAGGTCAAGCGAGACGAGGGCCCCGGCAGGGTCGTGGTCTATACCAGGACCGGCTGTCCTTACTGTGCGCAGGCCAGAAAGTACCTGACCGCGCACCAGGTACCCTTCGTGGAGTACGACATCTTCAAGACGGAGAAGGGGAAACGGGATTTCCAGACGCTCAAGGGGGTAGGGGTGCCGATCTTCATCGTCGGCGACAAGCGGATGGACGGCTACGACGAGAACCGCCTGGCTGTCTTGCTGAAGGAGCAGGGCTTCCGCGTCAAGTGACCCCGGCCGGGAGGGAGACCGGCGCCGCCCCCGGCGGGATGGTTTCCCGGAAGAGCCTGGCACTCCCGGTAAGCGCGGAAAGAGGAGTCGCGATGACCGCACACCTGAGCGATTGGCATCTTTGGGTGACCGGACACTTCCCCCGGATCGCCCGGCTGGAATTTCCCGAATGGGTGGAAGACCCCTACCCGGTTCTCGAGGAGTTCAGGCTGCAGGGGATCGTGGCGGATCTCTTCAGTTTTCTCCAGAAGGGGGTGACCGACACCGCCCCCAGGTTCGACTTTCCCTACGAGCCTGAGGCCCTGGCGCTTTTGCAGCTCACCAGCTACCGGGACTGGTGGGAGAACCGGATCAAGACCCAGGAGCGCAACCGGATCCGCAAGGCCCAAAAGTGCGAGGTCGAACTCCGCCTGGTTCCCTTCGACCGTACGCTCATGGGGCAGATCAAGGAGCTCTACGACGAGCACCCCCTGCGCCAGGGGCAGCCGCTCAGCTACCACGGGCAGAGCCTGGATACGCTCTGGCAGGAGCATGCCCGGTTCCTGGAACGTAGCGACTTTATCGGCGCCTTCCACCGCGAGGAGCTGATCGGCTTTGCCAAGGTGGTGCACGACCAGGGGGTGTCCCACATCGTCAAGCTGATCGCCCGGCTGGGTCACAAGGATAAGGCCCCCTCCAACGCGCTCCTCGCCAAGGTGGTGGAGCTCTGCTCGGAGCGACAGGTCCCCTACCTGACCTACAGTACCTGGGGGCGCCGGGGACTGGGCGAATTCAAGAGAAACCACGCCTTCGTCCCGGTGACCCTGCCGCGCTACTACGTCCCCTTGAATCTGAAGGGGAAACTTGCCGTGCGCCTGAGGATGCACAAGCACCTGACCGAGCTGTTACCGTGCCATTGGGTGGATCTGGCGGCTGAGCTGCGAGGCAAACTGTACCACTGGCGCACCGCACTGAGAAAGTGATCTCGACTTGTAGAGCGCAGTCCTCTTCTGGTGGAAAAACTTCCCTTATGACATTTGACCGGACTTGACCGGGGGGGTAAAGTTGTACAGCTTAAAGATCATTTAAGCCATTACTTCCAGAAAGGAATCTGCCATGACTCAATATACCGTCGCCGTAGTAGTGGGGAGCTTGCGCCAGGACTCGATCAACCGCAAGCTGGCCCGTGCTCTCGAGCAACTCGCCCCCAAGGAGTTCACCTTCAGGTACCTGGAGATCGGTGATCTTCCCCTCTACAACCAGGACAACGACCCCAACCCGCCGGAGCAGGTAACGAGGTTCAAGGCGGAGCTCGCGGCCGCGCAGTCCCTGCTCTTCGCGACCCCGGAGTACAACCGCTCGATCCCGGGGGTACTGAAGAACGCCCTGGACAACGCCTCGCGCCCCTACGGACAAAACGCCTGGGCTGGCAAGCCCGCCGGCATCGTCGGCGCCTCCATCGGCACCATCGGTACCGCGGTCGCCCAGACGCACCTGCGCAGCATCCTTGCCTACCTCGACGTCCCGACCCTGGGGCAGCCCGAGGTGTACCTGTTCGTGAAAGAAGGGTTCTTTGACGCCTCGGGCAACATCGCCAGCGACGGGACCCGGAAGTTCCTCCAGGACTGGATGGACCGTTATACGGCCTGGGTCAAGAAGATCGCGGGGTGAGCCCCGCCAGACGCAGCAGACCTTCCCGGGCCGCCCATCTTAGGCTGATGGGCGGCCCTTTGTGTTCCGACGGCGCAGCTGCACAAGGAGGTTGGCGATGACCTACAGCAAAGAGGTGGAAACCAGCATCGACGGACTGATCCAGTCCTGGACGGACATAGAGAAAAGGGAGATGTTCGGCGCGCTCTGCTACCTGACCCGCGGCACGATGTGCTTCGGCATCTGGCAGGAGTACCTGATCGTGCGTACCGGACCGGAGCTGGCCAACCAAAAGTTGGTCCAGGGGGAGGTCCGTCCCTTCGAGGTGACCGGGAAGCAGATGAAGGGGTGGGTGATGGTGGGACGCGAGGCGCTGGAGGTGGAAACGAACCTGGGCGATTGGCTGGCGGTTGGCAGGTCGTTCGCCGATAGCCTCCCCGACAAGGGGTGAGGCTTTTCCGAACCGCGCTGCGCTCTGCAACCGGCAGGCCCCCTCCGAGGGACGCGGCGCGGCAGGCAAGCAGCTGTAACGGTGGGCGCTCACCAGCTGCGGAAGGGACCCGAATCGATGTGCACGAATCCGGCCTTGGGGTAGTAGCCGACGCCACCCGGGGCGTTGGCGCGGGCGGTGCGCTTGAGCAGGTCCAGTCCGATGCCGGCGACCGCGAAATCGATCGCCTTACCTTTCATATGGAAGCTGTGGCGGGCCACGCCGTGCGAGGCGCTGCGCAGCTGGCGGTTGTAGCTGGGGGAGCGGTACCCGGAGATGATCTGGATCTCGCGGCCGCCCCCCAGGGCCAGGTCCAGCCGGTGCAGGTACTCGATGACCCTGAGGTCCATCTCGGTGGTCTCGTTGCTGATCGGGCAGCGCAGCGCCCAGTTCAGGGCCTTGAGCGCCTCCGAGTCGTAGATCCCCTGCTCGTTGCGGAAGGTGACCGTGAGCCGCTCGTCGCTGTGCAGGTTGTGCAGCGACAGCTTCCCCTCCGGGGCCTTGGGGCGCCCGTCGAACACCCTGGCGAGCGCCGGCTTGACGCAGAACAGCGTGGAAGCGAAGTACAACGACGATTTCAGAAATCCCCTGCGGCAGGTCAGTCGGAACATGACTGGTTCCTCCCCGGGCTCGGTTGGCTGCTCTAGTAGAGAAAAACCGGCGTGCCGACCGGGACCATCTGGTACAGTTTGGCGATGTCCTCGTTGGTGAGCCGCACGCAGCCGTGGCTCACCGCCTGCCCGATCGTCTCGGGGCGGTTGGTGCCGTGCAGCGCGTAGCCGCTCTCCAGGTTCAGCCGATGGCTCCCCAGTACCTTGTCGAAGCGCCGCTGGTTGGTGCCCAGGGGCGGAACCAGCAGCTTGCCGTTCACCACGATGTCCTTCTCCTCCGAGGCCTGAAGTACCACCCGCTCCCCATCCGGATACCGGCGGACCACGTCCGCACCCTCCACCTTCAACAGCGACCCATCAGCCAACGCCAGGGGTTTCCTGCGTGACAGGTGCAAAAGCGCCAGGCGCTTCGTGCGGGCATGCTCCAGGTAGAACCAGTCGGGCGGGACCCACCAGGGATCCAGCTCCTTGCTGGTGACGCTGAGCCGGCCGCGCGGCGTGTCGAACTTCCAGAAGCGGTCACCCTCCTCCTTGACCAGGGTCTTGCCGGAACCGGTGGCGATGCCGGTCGTGAAAAGGACGCTCCCCCTCTCCTTGTACCAAATGCGCCGGTCGGTGATGCTGACTACCAGGTAGGCACCCTGGTTGGGTTGCACGTTCGCGTCGCGCAGCAGCTGCCGCGCGACCACCGCCTCGCGCCGGGCTCCGTCCAGTTCGGCAAGCCGGTCACCGAGTGCGAGGCGTGCCAGGTCGCGACGGATCTCCAGGGTGGCAGTGTCCAGGAACAGTGCGGCCCCGAAGCAGGCGAGGATCAGCAAGAGCGCGAGGTACCAGCCGCCCCCCAGACGCCAAAAGCTCGCAGGGCGTGAAGTCAATACCTGGTGCTGTCGCAGTGCGTATCCTTCCATGTCAGTAGAAGTACACCCGCAGGCCGGGGTGTAACGCCTCCTTCATTGACGCCAGGTCGCCGGGGTCGAGGCGCACCCCCCTGGGCGGGAGGGTGTCCTGGGAAAAGCCGGTATCCGGCAGGCTGTACAGCAGTACCCCTCCACTCAGCTGGAAGGCCAGCGGCTCGACGCCGGTCGCGTCAGGTGCGCCGGTTGCCGGTGGCGCGGAGTCGACGCCGACCGGCCCGGAAGTATCGATCAGGCGCTGTACCCGCCGGGTCTTCAGCGCAGGAGCCGGGTCGTCGGGGCGCGCGGCCAGCTCCGGGCCAAGGTACACCGGCATCTCGCGCAAGATGGCCCGGTCGCGCATCAGGTACATGACCCCCTGCCGACGATCAACGCTCAGGTGCAGCTCCTTGGCCACGATGGCGTCCCGGCGCGGCAATAAAGCTCGGGCCTGTGCCAGGTCGGTGTCGCGTTGCCCATCGAGGGCACTGCGCTGCTCTTCGGCGCGGGCGGCGGCCACGGTGAGCTGTGCTTCTTGGTGACTGAGCCGGTACTGCTGGAAGATGATGCACAGGTCGGCGAGGAGGGCCAGGACGATGGCTACAGTAAGCAGGCTGGCGCTACGGGGATAGTGATGGTGGAGTTCGTGCCATTGGGCAGCAATGCTGCGCTGCGTGAAGCTTTGTCGGGGCCTTCCGGTTGGCATGGCTGACCCTCGTTCCTGTATCGACCCGGCAGCGTTGAGTAACGGAGTGCTGCGGCAGCTGTCGTGACAAGTATGAGCAATCGGAGCAGTGACTGTGCAGCGCTCCGCTGAAACAATGATAGCATGAGTAGGACAATGCCTGGGAAACTCATTTTCAGCTGGCTGCCGCTGCTGAAACTGAGGCACCCGCACCACGAACTGTTGCCAAGGCGTCGTGGTGTGGCAAGCTTGGCGGCGATGGAGCGTCGCGCCGGAAACGCCGAAGCACGCTCCAGTACGGGGGCATCACATGGCACAGTTCACGGTAAACGAGCGTCGGGCCCGGTCGGTCGCCGCGTCCCTCGCGAGGCTTACCTACCGGCCGGACGACTTCGCAGGGCTCACCCCGTTTCCGGAGGACCCCTTCCGCGAGCGGCACTTCATCTTCTTCCTGGCCGCCATCGACCACAACACCCATGGTGCCGAGAGGTACCAGGCCGAACTGCACGGGACCTTCCTGCACGGCTCGGATCTCATGTACGCGCTGGCCAAAGAGGCTGCCAAGCGCGCTCCGGATCTCTTCACCCCGCAGTACCTGGTGGGGGTAGCGGAGCAGGAACTCGCCTCGATCTTCAGGAATGCTGAGGGATGGTTGCCGGTGGGGATGGCGCGGCGCGCGGACCTGGTGCGCGATGCCGCGGGTCTGCTGCTCGAGCGCTACGGGGGAGACCTGGACAACCTGTTCCGCGAGGCCGGGGGGTGTCTCAGGCGCAGCGCAGGGGGCGGGATCCTGGCCAGGCTCGCGGAGATTAAGGCCTATGCCGACCCGCTGGAGAAGAAGAGTTTTCTCCTGGTGAAGTTGCTGAGGAGAAGGGGGCTCCTCACCGTGCGCGACCCGGAGCAGATGAAGGTGCCGCTGGACCACGTCCTCTACACCATGGCGCTGCGTAGCGGCCTGGTTGGCGCCGATGCTGCAACCCAAGGCGCGATCCTCTCGGGTGCCCTGTTGTCCGAGGCCGCCCTCTTGGAGTTGCGCTCCGCCGCGCTCGCGGGCTACGACTTGGTGGCGCAGCTCTCCGGGCTGCCGGTGGACCAGTTCGACGACCTCTTGTGGGCCTACGGCCGGGAATGCCTGCGCTACCCGGCGCCGCTCGACCCGGAACTGCTGTGCGGGATTGCCATCGACTTGGACCGGCGGCTGGCAGGCAGTTCGGCACGTGACGCTTTTCTCCTGGTCTTGAACGGGCTCGACCCAGAGGCGCCGGAGTCGGCGAGGCTCTACCCGGTACCGGTTGTTCCGGATACCTGGTTCTTCTAGCCAGGGTGGGGAATCCCAAAAGCGGACAAAAAGAAAGGGCGCCCACCGGGCGCCCAACTTGTTTCGACGAGTCTGCCGGGGCTATTTCGACCAGTAGCCGGCACCTCCCGGGCCAACCTCGTGGGAATAGTCGGGCCAGAAGGTCCCGTTCACCGTGGTGCCACGGTCGTGGGTGATCACCTGGTCTTCGACGGAACCGCCCGTGGCCGAGCCGGAGCCGGACTGGTCGGTGCTTCCCTGGTAATAATCCGGCTGGGCGGTGTTTCCCTGGTAGTAGTCCGAGCTCGGAGAGCTCGGGTTGTCGTTGTTGCTGTCGGATCCGGGGTTGATGCTCCCACCTCCGGAACCGCGCGAATCATCGGTCACACCGGGGTGGCCGTGGCCGCCCGCCCCGGTGTCCATGGTTGCCAGCGCAGTGCTGCCACCCATGGTCAGACCGGAAAACGCAGCTATTGCAAGAGTTCTTAACAACATCCTCTTGATGTTCCTCATGGTTGATACCTCCAATCGCCATAACAGCTTGGCTACCCACATAGTATAGGAGTTTGTATCGTAACAAGCAATCTATTCCAGGTAGACAATTATGCAGTATATCCAGTACCAACGATGGGGAATGCTCATTATAACAGTGGATCCGTCGCCAATAATGTCATTAAACTAATATGATCAGGAAACTCATAGATCCAACTAGAGTGGAAAAGGCGGATGGAATCACTCCCGCGGGTTGTTTGATCCCTGCACCGGCAGATCGTGCAGCGGTTGGCCACGGAGTGCCGCCTGATGATCTGCAGTCAAAACCGGTTTCTCTCATTGGACCGAGGCCGAACAGGATTTTCTGAGTGAGTCAACTTACAAAAGCTCACGAGAAGCTCTCTAACAAAACAATGGTTGTTATTTAAATGTGGCGAATGTTATACTCCCCTCATAACAAGCTGTACCGATTCGCCAGATAGGTGCGAATCACGGTCGGGAGGTGCCCCGTGAAAGCAGATTCCAAGTCGGGATTGAGTTCATATACGCCCGAAGAGATGAGTGAACTGTACAAGAAAGATCCGCAGCGATTCGAGGAACTGGCAGAGCAAGCTTTGCAAGATGCCTGTATTGGCAGAAATCCGGAGCAGACACTCAAGTTCCAGCAGATGCAGTGGAATATCGATGCACAACTGCGCAGGGCCAAGACACCGCTGGGCAGGATGCATGTCATGGAGAACATCTTTTACACCAGGGTCTTCGGCGAGAACGGAGAACTTGCCCACCTGATGCAGGAGTGCACTGAACTGGTGCGGGTGGCCACTGGCACGGACGGTCCGCCTACCGCTGAGCCGGTAACGCGCAGAGAGCCGGTTGTGGTAAAACGGCCGGTCTTGCAGCTGGTGAAAAGATAAGAGCGAGTGTTATGACAGACGAGAAAAGGGCCCGGAATTTCCGGGCCCTTTTCTTTTGAGGCAGGGGTGTCTTTTCAGACTATTCGGCCTTGGCGCGGATGACACCGCAGGCCACCCGGGCGCCGGCGTTGCCGGCCGGGTCGCTTACGTTGTCGTCGGGGCTTGCGTGGATGATCAGGGCGGTGCCACCCGGCTTGAGCAGCGAGGCTGCTCCCGGAGCCAGCGTGGTCCCCTCGGCCACTACGGACGCCTTGGCGCTGCCGTCGGGCTGCACCTCGAGGTTGGGCATGTCGCCGGCGTGTTTCCCTTCCGGGTTCTTCGTGCCGTGGTGCTTGTGGAAGGGGTTGAAGTGCCCCCCGGCCGACTTGAAGTCGGGACCAGTGCACTCGCCGGTTTCATGCACGTGGAAGGCGTGCGCGCCGGGTTTGAGTCCGGAGACCTTCAGGTTGATCAGCACGCCGTCGTGCTGTTCGGTCAGCACCGCGGCGCCGACGGTTTTTCCCGAGGCATCCTTTATCTCGGCCCAGGCCCGCTGGCTGGAACCCTCGGCCCAGGCGCTGGCGCTACTCAGAGCGACGAGCGAGCACCCTATCAGGATATTTTTCATTGTCATTGCGACCTCCGCTTGATTGATCTGGTCCGGCAGGCTGGCGCTGAGAGATCACACAGTCTGCGGCACTCGGTCAAAACTATAGATGCTGATTCGGGCAAGTCAACGCGGGGGGACGCTGCTTTCAGTGGCGGGTGCCTCAATGAGTGGGGCAGCCGGCCGGGCAGGGTGACAGACCCGCCCGGCCGGGGCATACCAAGGGGTCAGCGGGGGGCCAGGGAGGTTTCCAGCTGGACCTGGTAGGGGCGGGTGGTGTAGGCCCGGTAGACCGTGGTGTCGCGGTAGTCGAGGAGCACCCTGAGCCGGTCGTGCATGACCTCGCCGGTCACCTGGTCGAGCGCCTGCTCCTCGGAAAACCACCCAGCATCCACGCTGTCGTCGCTGCAGCTCAGCTCTCCCGACAGGTGGCGCCCCAGGAAGGTGAAGATGAGCGCGGCGGGGGGGGAGAGCATGGACCAGACGGCGGCCAGTGCTCCGGGCTCGATCTCCACCCCGGCCTCCTCCAGCACCTCGCGGCGCAAGGCCTCGATGAGGTTCTCGCCTTCCTCCACGCGCCCCTGCGGGATCTCCCAGCCTCTCTTGCAGTGCTTGATCAACAGCACCTGGTTCGCCGCGTTGCGCACCAGGCACCCTACCACCGCCGTGTGGCGCGGACTGTGCTCTGACATGTGGTTCCTTTCTGCCGAGGTTTCGGCGCCGGCATTATACCGAAAAGAGCTGCTCGATGGCAGCGAAATCCAGCGTCTTATCGGCAAGGGAGCGGATCAGATCGATTTTTTCCCGGTCCTCGGCAACCGTCTTGCTGACGTCCTTGTTGATGGTCTGGTACAGGTCGGCCGAGACGCCCCCACGGGCGCGCAGGAAGGGGATCCGGCTCTGTTCCAGGATCTGCCGGCTGATGCTGTTCACCTCGGCACTGCCGGAGATCACCAGCCCCACGATGAGCCGGTGGTACTCCGGGATCTGGTAGAGGTGCGCCAGGGTGACCAGGAGTTCGTTGCGGCTACTGTTGACGATGATGAGCGAGGGCTCGGTGAGGAGTTCCAGGAAGCGCTGGGTCGAGGCGGCACCCACCAGGACGCGGTAGATGATCCGGTCCAGCTCGTTGGAATTCCCCTGAACCGGCAGGTTGAGCAGGGTGGAGATGCGGCGCAGGGTCGGGTTGGCCAGGATCCGCTGGTAGTCGAAGCCACCCAGAACCCGGTAGCTCTCTCCCGCGAGCGCGCGGCGCAGGTAGTCCAGGGTCCGCTCCCGCTTGTCGGCAAAGAGCTTGTTGACCAGGATGGCCTTGAGGTCGACCGCTTCCTTGTCGAAGAAGGCCTGGATCAGGGCGAGCCGGTCCACCACGTCGCCCAGGCCCCCACCGGTCACCAGGAGCACCGGCGCCTCGAGCAGGTGCGCGATGCGCGCGTTGGAGATCTTGAGGATGGAGCCGACGCCCGGGTGCCCGGACCCCTCGATGAACACCAGCTCGCAGCGCTCCTCCAGCTGCGCCAGGGCCTTCACGATGCGCTCCGTTAATGCCTCGGGATCGACTACCCCGTCCACCACCTGGTGGGTGATCTCGTGACTGAGCACCACCGGCGACATGGTCTTCAGGTCGAAGCTCAGGTCGAACTCCTGGGCCATGAGTGCCACGTCCTTGTCGATGGTCCGCCCGTGAAACTCGACGGTCTGCCCGCCGAACGGCTTCAGGTAGCCGACGCGCCGGTATTTCTTCAGGGCAAGGTGCATGAGCCCGATGCTCGTGGTGGTCTTGCCCGAGTTCTTCTCTATGGCTGCGATAAATAGTCTTCTTGCCATCTCCTTTCCCCCGTCTGCTAACCGGAACAGTGCTGGTTTTTTCTTCATGGTGGGCCGAAGTGGCTTCGTTTGTAAAGGGGGGCGGGCGCTCTCCCGTAGTGCTCAGGTGGAGGGGTTTGGTGCAGGGCGTCAGGTGGGAGTTCCGGGCCGGCCTCGGAATGACGACGCGCAAAGGGGGGACCGAGACCGGTCCCCCCTTTGTGTTCTTCTCTGCTTCACGGTGCAGAAGCTTCTCGGGCCGCTTGCCCCTCGGTCGCGCCCTTACTGTCCGACGAACGATTTCACCTGCGAGCTCACCGTAGCTCCCGCGGCGGTCGAGGAGACCTGGTAGTAGTAGGTGGTGCGCCGGGCGACCCCGGAGAGCTTGAAGGCGTGGGTCGTGCTGAGGGTACTCGCCGAGAAGGTGTTGCTGAGGTTGGTCGCCGAGGTGCCGATGCGCAGCACCGCGTTCGAGGCGAGGTTGGTGCTCCACTGGATCAGCACGGTGTTGGGGGCGGTGCTTGCCGTCGGTCCCGAGGTGATGGAAAGGGCAGGGACAACCGGGGTGCTCGGCGTTGCCGAAACCTCGCTGGAGAGCGGGGACGTCCCGCCGCCGTTAGTGGCGGAGACCTTGTAGTAGTACCTGGTCCCGTTGCTCACCCTGGTATCGCTGTAGCCGGTGATGCCCAGTCCTGTCGCGATCGGGGTGGTACCCTCGGCGCCAGGCGCGCTGCCGCGGTAGACACTGTAGCTGGTCGCTCCCGAGACCGCGCCCCAGGCGAGGGTGACCGTGGCATTGCCAGCGACGGCGCTCAGGCCGCTCGGGGCGGCGGGGGGGGCCGGGGCGCTGGGGACGGTCGTGGTGGGGGCGAGCGCCGCCAACAGGTTAGCGCCGTTGAAGGAGCCCCAGCCAGTCGCGTTGTCGTAGCCGGTGATGGCGGGGTAGTAGAGGTTGGTGGTGCTGTCGGCGACGTCGTGGAAGCTTCCCTGGTACCCCGAACCGGCCGCCAACTGGTAGAGCACCGGGTTCGCGAACCCCAGGGGGCCCTGACCGGCGGCGCTGCGCAACTGGTTCACCCGCGCCGTGAAGGCGGCCCACAAGGGCGAGGCGCAGCTCGTGCCGCCGAAGATGTACCAGCCACCCTGGAAGTAGATGGAGTACCCGGTCCCCTGGTCCGCGTTGAGCGCGACATCCGGAACGTTGCGCATCACCGAGGAGGCCAGGTTGCGGACCCCCTGCTGCCAGGAGGGGATGCTCCAGAGCGCGCTCACGCCGCCGCCCCCCGCGCCGCCCGCCACGGTGTTGTTGGTGTTCCAGGCCGATTCGCGCAGGTAGCTCTGGCCGCTGGCCACGGCGAGCCGGGTTCCCCCCACCCCCACCACGTACGGTTGCGAGGCGGGATCGTCGACACTCAGGGTGCTGCCGTTGTCGTAGGCGCCGCTGTCGCCGGCCGCGGCGTAGAGGGTCTGCCCCTGGGCTGCCATCTGCTGGAAAATGGCGTTTTCGCTGGCGATCACGCTCTGGCTGCTCTGCCCTTCGCTGAGACCCCATGAGGTGCTGATCTGCTTGGCGAGGTTGTCGGTGGCGATCCGGTTGTAGGTGTCGAGCACCCCCTTGTTGGAGTTGGGCCCCTCGTAGACCAGGATCTTGCTGACCCCGGGAGCCAGGGCCAGCTGCAGCTCGATATCGAGCGTAACCTCAGACGCCCCGGTCCCTGGTGCGCCGGAGAAACCGTCCACCAGCACGTTTTGCAGCGGGACTGCAGGGAGGCCGAAGTACTTCGCGTAGTAGGCGACGTCGCTGGGGTTGTAGCCGTCCAGCTCGAACAGGGCCAGTACCTGCCCGCTCCCGGTGGCGGCGACGTTGGCGAGGTTGTAGGCGCTGCGGATGTTGCTCGGGGTGAGACCGCCGCCCGGGCCGCTACCGATCTGGTAGGGGGTGGCCATGGCGGTGGTGCCGGCCGCGTGGTAGTTGCTGTGGGCGTGCCAGGAGGTGGCGCTGTCCAGCCCGACCACCCCGTTCACCCGCGCGGCAATCCCCTCGGGAACCGCCGGGTCCTGGTCGGGGGCGTAGAACTTCCGGCCGTCGGCACCCTGGTAGTGGTGCAGCTGCAGCCCGAAGCCCCCCTCCACCTTTTCCGCAGGCCCTGCCACATCCAGGAGGAGCCGGTTCGCATGGCTGGCGGTAACGCGCAGCCCGATGCTGCGGGCATACTCGGCGACCGCGTCGTAGTCGGCCTGGGTGGGGGCAAACCGCTCGGTGAACTCCTGGGGCGTCAGGTACTTGCCGTGCTGCGGGTCGTTGGGGTCGTAGAGATGTTTGAGGAGCTGGTCCAGCTCCTGCTGGTTGCGCAAGGGGAGCGAGAAAACCAGCGAAACCTCGCTCGCAGCAGGCATCCTCGAGAGCCACCTGGCCTTTGCGAGTGCGTTGCTCGGCACGTGATCATGCAGGCGGTGCATCGATCCCTGGCTGGCCAGGACGGGAGTAGCGGCAAGGGTGGCCACGAGCAGTGCACCGGCCAGGCGCCTAAGGTGGGGGATAAACTTCATGATCTCCTCCAAGGGGGGAAGGTCGGGAGACTCCCGACGGTTGCGCAACAGCTGCCCGGATGGGCGCCTGCGCTGAAGTGCGATTGGTGTGCCAAGGTAACTTGGCCGAATCGTTGGCAGGTCGAGGCAGGCTGCCGGAAGGTCTGTGCAGCGTAGGCACCAAGCTGATCAAAATCTGCACAGGCCGCCAGGTGAAAAGCGTCCCATCAGGATCGGGCGGGGCGTGCTCTCATGGGGGGAATTTCGTCGTGATCTTCTGGACTTGGTAAAAGCTCCGGGGCTATGCTGGACAAGAGTGCACCAGGCACCTGACGAGGAAGAGGATATGAAACGATTACTTTTGAGCATGGCGACGCTTCTGGTGGGACTGAACTTCGCGGCAACCGCTGGTGCCGTGCCGGCCGGCGACATGCCGGCAGCCGTTTCCGAGATGGAGACCGGGCACGACCCGAGCAAGCCGGTCCAGGCTCCTGCCAAGAAGCCGAAACACCACAAGAAGTCCAAGAAGTCGATGAAGAAGCCTGCGCAACCGACGCCCTCGGACCAGGGGAGCAGCTCGACCGCTCCCGCTCCGGCCAGCAAGTAGGGGCGCACGGACCACAGAAAGGGGGAGCTGCCAGGTAATCGCCGATGGCAGCCTCACCCACCCCCCGGCCCCCTCCCGTCAAGGGAGGGAGAGTTGTCCCCGGAGTCCCGACCGAGCTTTGTCGCTGCTTTCCGTTGCCTCCCATGATGACCCCGACGTAACACTCCGCTACCTCACCCCCTTCGCGAATTCCCCTGACAGAGCAACTCGCACAAACCCCGGTTTTTCGCAGGAAAACTAAAGTTAGCACCGCTTGGTTCCGATAGGCGATCACTAGCAGGTCGTCTTTTAATGAAATGGAAGGGCTCAGGGAGCTAAGCAATGAACGGAACCGATCTCATCTACTACGGCATCGCCGGCTGCGTCATCGTGCTGTTCCTGGCGGTGGTGGTGAACTACTCGGTCAACACCATCATCAGGCAGCTGACCGAGCGGGCCCTGGTGCGTTTCCAGGAGCGGCTTGCCCAGGAGACCGCCAAGGCGCTGGCCGGCTTCCGGGCGAGTATCTGCGAGCAGATGGCGGTGCAGGAGCGCAAGTCCGACACACTCGCAAAGCTCTACGCGATGCTGATCGACCTGGTGCGCGACGGCAAGGAGTTCGTGAAGAGCACCGGCAAGGGTGAACCGTTTCGCACCGAGAAGGCCCTGCGCACCTTCGAGGAGGCCTCGCGCTCTTTCGGGGAGCACCTGCGCAAGCAATCCCTGCACTTCTCGGACGACTACAAGGCGCTCATGGACGGCTTCCTGGCTGAACAGGAGAGCCTGATCAAGGTCTTCGAGACCCGCTGGAAAGCCAACGGCCGGGACACCGACGAGCGCAAGCAGGACAATGAGGAGATCCGTCAGCACTGGGCCCGCTTCGAGGACCGGGTCGGGGTGATCATGGAGCATACCCGCAACGAGTTCCGTGGCAAAACGGCGACTCCGGAAAGCGTCATGCGCAAGTGGCTCAACGAGGTGCAGCCCAAGGAGGCGAAGTAGCTGCGGCTGGCAGCACTGAGGCGGGAACGCAGCACTCTATGTGCCGGCCCTTAATTAGTGGCATGCATATTGCCTTTACCTCACAGCGTCCGGTCTTTCTGGCAAAGGGCCAGGAAGTTTTGCCCTTTACTGTCACAGACCCCGAATTGCTCCTGACATAGGCACTATTCGGTTGAACGCCTGAGTTTGTGTAAGGATTTTGCTGACTGTGTGACTTGGCAGTGCGGTAACAACAGACTGCCCAAGGTTGCGAGTGACAGGAAATGCAAGGATTTTTTTGACGTTGGTTTGTCAAAACATTGGCGTGAACCGGACGCGCGGCAGGCGGGTCCGCATTTACCAGGAACAACGGGTTTTTCGGGATGGACAGGAAATCGTGCCTTATTGCCATGGTCGTCGCTGCAATCAGCCTGATCGTTTTCAACCTGGGTACCAGGCACGGAGATGCGGGTGAGCTGCGCGAGATCTCAGGAGTCGAGTACGCCAAGCTCCACACGGTTGCCAGCCGGTATTCGGAGGTCGCCGACGGGATGGCGGAAGACCTCAAGCACGAACGGCTCACCCTCGGGGAATACAACAAGATCATGCAGCGCTTCGAGGCGGAGCGCTACCGCCAGGAACTCAGGCAGCAACAGCGGGTGCTGAAGGTGGCGGCCCGGATGTCCGCGTCGGCCTACCGGCGTTTGCACTAGCTGGCAACGGAGAGCCTGACGACGTAGAGAAACTGCCCCTTGCCGGGGCTTCGAGCTGCCTTCAACTGGGACCCCCAGGTCTCTTACCTTCAAGCACAAGGAGATGTCATGAGCAAAAGGAGCATCGCAACACTACTGGCCGCAATTTCCCTGATCGCGCTTGCCGTACCCGTTCTGGCCGACACCTCCCTGTGCGTGGTGAAAGCGCCGGAGATCCGTTTGCGCAAGAGCCCCAGCAAAAAGGCCCGGGTCATCGCGGTGCTCAAGAAGGACGCCCGGGTCAACGCGGAAACCTGTGGCGGTGGCTGGGTCAAGGTCTCTTCCCCCGACGGCCATCTGGCCGGCTACGTCGGTGGGTGGGCGCTGAGCGCCGAGGCCCCCAAGGTCACCGGGGCTGCGGCTCCGGTAGTCGTGGCGGCTACCCCGGCTCCGCCTCCGGTCGCCGCTCCGGCTCCCGTTAAGCCCGAGCCGGTCAAACCGACACCGGTGGTCAAGGAGGTGCCGACCAACGAGAAACTGGCCATCCAGATCACCGAGTTGCGCCTGAACGTCCTGGGCATCGAGCGTGACATGGACAAGATGAACAAGGACATCCAGAAGATCAAAACCTCGCTGCGCAAAAGCGGCGGCAGCAAGAAGGTCGCCCACTCCAAGAAGGCGCGCAAGCTCATGGCCAAGCGCTAGGCCGATTCTTAAGGCGCGACGCCCGTTGCGCGTGCCGCACCGATCTCAAAAGGTCCCCTCTGTTCGTGGGGGCCTTTTGTCGTTTCCGGACTCACGATGTGGGTGCCGGCACGACGATCCTTCCGCGTCGGGCGCCCGCTCTCTGAAGCTGGCCAAGCGCTCCTGAGGCATACCGGAGCACGCGGTGTGACAGCGTCGCCTGAGGAGACGAGGTATGCTCTTAAGTTTCTCGTGTCCTTGCCGAAATAGCATCTTTGAACCGTCCCTGGACGCGGTCATGTGCCCGTGCCGCAACAATCTACTACAGCCCGAGGAGCCGTATGAAACTGAGAACCAAGGTAAATCTGACAGTTGTCCTGGTATTCGCGGTGGTTATCGCCGCCCTCATCGTCACCGCCGCCACCAGCTCCCGCAAAATCATGGGGAAAATCCTGAACGACACCCAGATCGCCCTGGCCAAGGACAACGCCGCCGGCGTCAACGCCTGGATGCTGGCCAAGCAGGGGCTCATCCAGGCAGGTGCCAAGGACCTCTCGAAGTACCCCGACCAGCCCCGGGACTACATCACCAACGAGATAAAGATCCTGGCTGAGGCCGGCGGCTTCGCCACGGTGTACCCCGGCTACGAGAACGGCCTGTTCATCTCGTCGGACGGCTGGGTGCCGGCAGCGGACTGGGACCACCGCAAGCGCCCCTGGTACGAGAAGGCCAAGGCGGAGCAGAAGGTCTCCCAGACCGAGCCGTACATCGACGCCCAGACCGGCAAGCCGATCATCTCCTTCATAGCTCCCATTACCGACCAGGGTAAGTTCGCCGGCGTCTTGAGTTCGGACATCATGCTCGACGAGGTGGTGAAGAAGGTGCTCGACGTCAAGGTGGGGGAATCGGGATACGCCTACATCATCGACAAGGACGGCAAGATCCTGATCCACCCGGACAAGAACCTGGTGCTCAAGAAGAAGTTCCAGGACCTGGCAACCGGTGTGACCGACCTCCCCGGCAAGCTCGCCTCGGCCCCCTCGGGGAGCTTCGAGTACCAGGTCGGTAACGACAAGAAGGTGACCTCCTACGCGCTGATTCCCGCGACCGGCTGGTACCTCTGCGTCGCCGTTCCCAAGGCCGAGATCTTCGCCCCGGTCGCCACCCAGACCGCGACCCTGGCCACCCTGGGCGTCGTCGCCCTGGTGATCGGCGTGGTGATCCTGGTCCTCTTCGTCAGGACCCTGCTCCAGCCGCTGGGGCTTTTAAGCGAGCGGATCACCGACCTTGCCGAAGGGGAGGGGGATCTGACCCGGCGCATCGAGGTAGGCGAGCGGAATGACGAGATCGGCCAGCTGGCCCGCGAGCTCAACAAGTTCATCGGCAGCATGCAGGGGATCGTCTCCCAGATCGTCGGCGCCTCCCGCACCTTGACCGGCGAGGCGAGCCAGCTTACCGCCACCTCCACCGGGATCTCGGTGGGCGCCGAAGCGGTGGCCGGACAGACCGCCAACGTCGCGACCGCCAGCGAGGAGATGGCCGCCACCGCCTCGGACATCGCCCGCAGCTGTCACCACGCGGCCGACAGCGCCCAGGTGGCCGCCGATACCACCCAGCAGTGCTTCAGCGTGGTAACACGCACCGTGAACGGCATTCGCGAACGCGGTGAACTGACCAAGAACAACGCCCGCGGCATCTCGTCCCTGGGCGAGCGCTCCGAGCAGATCGGCGCCATCGTCGCCACCATCGAGGACATCGCCGACCAGACGAACCTCCTGGCACTCAACGCGGCCATCGAGGCGGCGCGGGCCGGCGAGCAGGGGCGCGGCTTCGCGGTAGTTGCCGACGAGGTACGGGCCCTGGCCGAGCGCACCACCAAGGCGACCCGCGAGATCGGCGACATGATCCGGGCCATCCAGCAGGAGACCCAGTCCGCCATCACCTCGATGGAGGAGGGGGTGCGCGGCACCGAGCGGGGCGTCGAGGAGGCGGCCGAACTGGAGGGGGCCCTGGCGAGCGTACTCGAACAGGTGAACCAGGTGACCATGCAGGTGAACCAGATCGCCACCGCAGCCGAGGAACAGACTGCGACTACCGGCGAGATCACGGCAAACATCCAGCAGGTGACTTCCGTGGTGCAGGAAACGGCGGCGGGGGCGCAGGAATCCGCCCAGGCGGCGATCCGGCTCTCCACGCTGGCGGGGGGCTTGCACCAGATCGTGGGCAAGTTCAAGCTGTAGCGCTAGCTGCCAGCGCAAACGCAAAAGGGGCTCCCCACCGGGAGCCCCTTTTTTTGTCTCAACTACGCGCAGCTGTCAGCTCTGTTCCCCCTTGGGGAGTGTGCTGCAGAACTCGGCATCGACCATCAGGATGTGGTCGAAGAGCCAGTTGCCGAGAAAGGACAACAGGTCGACCGAGATGTCGCCGCCTGCGGCAAGTTCGTGCCAGAAGGCCGTGGCCATCTCCTCGAACTTGCGGTGTTCCTCGCGATGCTCCGCGAGCCCCGGATAGCCGCTGGCTACCATGGCCCGCTCCTCGGCCGAAAAATGGTACTCGGTGTACTCCCTGAGTTCCTGGGTCACCCGTTTCAGGGTCTCCGGGCCGGCTGCCTCGATCGCACTGCGGTACACCTCGTTCAGGAGCTCCACCAGGTGCCGGTGGTGTCCGTCGAACTCCGGGATACCTTGCTCAAACCGTTTCTCCCACAAAAGAATGGCCATGTCCTGCTTTCACCTCGACGCTCTCGGAGCTCGGGGGGCTCCGGTTGATGGGGTAGTTCGCGGCAACGGCACCATGCCGTGCCGCTCCCGATTTTCCCATCGGCGCCGCTCGCGAAAGCTTGAGGTCGTTTTATCGCAGTTCCCCCTGAGAAGACCCACAGGAGCCGCGAGACAGGCGCTAGAACTGGTGGCTCAGCCCCAGGTGCAGCCCGAGGTCCGGGGAGGTGCTCACCCGCACGTCCTCGGAGAAGCCGATGTCGAGCGCGGTCTGGGGGGTGAAGGAGAGTGTCCCGCCGAAGAGGAACTGCAGCGCGGTCCACCCCATCTCGCGCAGCTCGCTGCGGTAGAAGGGAGAATGGCTGGAGAGCTGGAGCTTGAAGGCGATCCAGTCCCGCGGCGACCAGCCGGCGCCGAAGGACCCGAAGCCGACCAGGTGGTTCTGCCGGTCGGGGAGCACATCAGCGTCAGTGAGGGCGAGCAGCCCCGCGGCACCGAAAAGCGCGAGGTGCATGCGCCCCTGGCCGACCAGGTAATCGTCGCAGCCGGTGAGCCAGAGGGCGAGGTCGGTGCTGCCGCTGCCGCGCAGCCGCTCGCTGCTCCCGGTGGGGAGCTTGAGGCTCGTCCTGAGCGCGACGGCGCGGCCGGAGGTGGCACCGGTATCCTGGTAGAGCTGCCAGGCACCGCTTAAGCGCAGGTCGCCCAGGCCGAAGTTGCTCGTCGCCAGGTGCAGCCGGTCCCGGCCGTCGCGCTGGTAGTCGAAGAGGAGCCGGTCGCGCGGGGCCTGCTTCCTGCCACCCTGCGGCAGCCCGAAGACGTCGTGCCACCCTTCGATCAGGCCATCGAGGACCCCGCCGCTGTAGCCCACCAGGGGGAGGTCGGCGCCCACCTCGAACCGGTCGGCGATACCGTAGCGCACGGCAAAGGTGGTCCGGTAGCTCTCGCCGTCGAGCAGGATCCGCTCGCGACCGTCGTCGGCAAAGGTGTAGTTGTTGGCGACGTCGCTGCTGAGAAGGCCCCAGAACTTGCCCGGTTTCTGGATGGTGGCACTCTCAGCGGCGGGGAGCCCGAAGATCTGCACCAGCGGGCTCTGGTTGAAGGTGTAAAAGGGTGTGGCTGCAGGGCTTGCCGCAAGGCAGTACGGCGCGCCGGTGCTGACCAGGTAGAGAAGCGCGAGGATCAACAAGGTGCTCAGTCGGTGCATGTGTCTCAGGTCCCCCGGGAACAGTGATTAACATGGAACAATCAGGCCTTCCTCTTCTAGCATGACGGCCGCCAATGTCAAAGGAAAAGGCGGGGATGAGAGGCTGGGGATTGGGGACTGGTAAGGAATACACCGAATGAATATCCCCAGCTTCAGGTTATTTGTTGCCCCCGGTTTCTTGTTGATTGCCCAGAGCTTGCTACCCTTATCAGTGGCTCGAAACCGGGGCTCGAAGAGCCGGGCTGCCGCTGGAAAAGGGCAACCGCTGATTCAGCCCAGCCGACGTCGACAGGAGGTGGCACCGTGAGCGAACTGGCATGCAACATCGTCCTTTACCGGCCCGACGCGGAGAAGCTCGCCCGGACCTTCCCCACCTGGCAGGTTGAGGCCCTGCTCGAACAGGCAGACCAGCTGATCGAGCGCGGGCTCGCCGACCTGGCCCGTTTCTCGAGGCTGGACTACGCCTGGCACGAGCTGGAAAGCGATCTCGAGGTCCAGGAGAAAAAACTCGGCATGTACCAGCGCAGTGCGGCCGAGGAGGTCCTCGAGCGGGAGCCGGTCGAACCTCGCGAGGCGGCCCATGCCGAGGCGGCGTCGGGTGACGCGGAAGAGCCCGAGGCCGCCCCGCCTGCGGAAGGGGGCGAGGTGGCGGCGCATTTCGAAGAACCCGCTGCCGAGCAGGCACCCCAGAGCAGCCTCGACGTACGGGTCGAGGCGGTGCAGCGCAAGAAGAAGCTCGCGGAACCCGGCGGCCCCTTCGCGCTCAACGAACAGCGCGACCTGGTGCTCAGGCGCCTTTGCCACGACTACGAGGCCGCGGTCGACCGCTGCGTGGTGGCCGAATTGGGGCTGAAGCTCTTCTACGGCCACGAGCCCAAGTCCCGCCCCCTGCCCACCGAAGCAGAGTCCCTGGGGACCTCCATGACCAGCCTGGCGCTCTGGATCCGCGAGGCCCGGCACGTTCTGGCCATGTGCCGGCTGCGCGAGGAGAGTTTCGTCCGGGTGGTTTCGGTGCGCTCGCTTTTGAACCGCAACGCCTGGGCCCTGTTGCGCCACGCCCGGGACAGCTACGCCATCAAGCTGCAGGTACCGGTCGACCTGTTCCGGGAGCACGACAACTGCCGGATCAGCGGCATCTCCGCCTACCTGGTCGGCGAGGCGGGCACCGTCCCCTGGTCGCTCACGGTCAGGGTCCCCGAGGAGGCGGTCTACGAGCGCGGCGGTCACAGCATCGAGGCGGACCAGTCCGGGCGCCCCGCCTGCCTCGTCGGGCGGCTGGAGAACCGGCGCACCGGGCGCACCCCGGACCTCTGCGGCAGCTCGCTGTTGCTCGGCGCGAGCCCCATCGGCCGCTCCACCCAGGGAGGTCTCTGGTCCCTGGAGATCTTCAAGCCGATGGGTGCGACCTCCGAAACCTTCAGCCACATCGAGGACCTGGTGCTGGAAATCCACAGCGTCGGCATGCCGCATTAGCACCGCTTGAGCAGGAGAGAGCCATGGACGCCGAGGAGAGCCGCACGGCAAAAACGGCAGGTGAATCCGAGATGGCGAGCGTGGTGGACCGCAACATCGCGGCACTGCTCGCCCGCAAGAAGGCGGAAGAACGGGCCAAGGGGTGGCAGGAGCGGCTCGCCGATGCCATCACCGGCTTCACCGGCAGCATGACCTTCGTCTACCTACACGCCGTGTTGTTCGGCCTCTGGATCGTGATCAACCTGGGGTGGCTTCCCGGGGTGCCGCGTTTCGATCCGAGTTTCGTGGTGCTGGCCATGGCGGCCTCGGTCGAGGCGATCTTCCTCTCCACCTTCATCCTCATCAGCCAGAACCGGATGCAGGCGATCGCGGACCGGCGGGCGGAACTGGGCCTGCACGTGAGCCTCTTGGCCGAACACGAGGTGACCCGCCTGATCGAACTGGTGACCGCCATCGCCGAGCGGATGAACCTGGAGCAGTCCCGCAACCCGGAATTGCAGGAACTCGTCAAGGACGTGAAGCCCGAGAAGGTGCTGGACAGGATGAGCGAAGTGGAAGAAAAAACGGTTCTCCCCAAGTAGCGTTCCGCACCCCGGGACGCCGGCCTCGCCCGTGCCCGCAGCACCAGCCGTTCCCCCCATCCGCCCCAAAACTGTTCCCAACAAAGACAATCTGTGCTATCAGGTGGAACCCCCGGCCGTTTGCGCGGCAGGGTTACTCCACCGTCTGGAGGCCACCATGTCTTTCCAGGTCTGGCTCGCCTTTGTCGCCACCAGCGCCATTTTGCTGGTGATCCCGGGGCCTACCGTGCTCACCCTGGTGAGCTATGCACTGGCCCACGGGCGCAGCGCCCGGCTCCCGCTCACCGCAGCGGTTGCGCTTGGCGACGCCACCTCGCTGTGCGTCTCGATCCTCGGGCTGGGCGCACTCCTGGCGACCTCCGCCTTCTGGTTCACGGTGCTCAAGACAGTGGGTAGCCTCTACCTGCTCTTCCTGGGATTCAAGCTGCTGCGTGCCGGCTGCAGCGCCTCCGAGATCGGCGCTGCCCGCCCCTCCGAGTCCCGCTGGCGGATGTTCCTGAACACCTACCTGGTGACGGCCCTCAACCCCAAGGGGATCGTGTTCTTCGTGGCCTTCCTGCCGCAGTTCGTCGATCCGGGCGCCGCGGCGGGGGAGCAGCTCTGGATCCTGGCGCTCACCTTCGTCGGCCTGGCCATCGTGAACGCGACCTGCTACACCGTCTTTGCCGTCTCCGCGCGCCGCCTGCTCGCCTCCCAGGGTTCGCAGCGCGTTTTCAACCTTACCGGCGGCTCGCTGCTCTCGGCTGCCGGGGTGTGGGCCCTGTGGGCCAAGCACCGCGCCTGAAATTTTCCGGTGCCGCCTTGTGGGGCACCGGTCACCACCTGACATAAGGAATCGTCATGAGTCTGCTCGAATCGGTACTTTCCGCAAACCGCGCCTTCGTCCACCCCGGCGCCTTTCCGCCGCTCCCCAAGAACCCCAAGAAACAGCTCGCCATCTTCACCTGCATGGACACCCGGTTGGTCGACTTCCTGGAACGCTCCATGGGGATCAAGCGCGGCGACGCCAAGGTGATCAAGAATGCCGGCAACATCCTGATCGATCCGCTGCACGGCGGGGTGATCCGCAGCCTGGTCGCCGCCATCTTCATGCTGGGTGTCGAAGAGATCTTCGTGATCGGCCACGAGGACTGCGGCATGGCGGGCGTCGACCCGGACCAGCTGAAGCGTGACATGATCGCCCGCGGCGTCTCCCGTGACGCGATCGAGACCCTGGTGCCGGACCTGGCCCAGTGGCTCGGAGCCTTCGCCTGCCCCGCCGAAAACGTGACCGAGGTGGTGAACAAGATCCGCGCGAACCCGCTGATCCCCCCCGACGTGCCGATCCACGGCCTGATCTTCTGCCCCAACGACGGGCACCTGGACGTCATGGTGAACGGCTACCAGGCCGAAGGGTACACCGGGGAAAAGGAGGGGAGCATCCGGGAATAACCGGGAACCTTCCGAGGGGGGAGGACGATAACCCCAAAGACAGGAAAAAGCCTGGTGGACGCTGAGTCCCGCCGGGCAGCGGTGCGCTTTACAGGCGGCCGGGTGCGCTCATCATGCAGGTTTCTGCGGGCGCTCCTGGTCGCTTGTGTCGTTTCAGGGGGAGTCCTTCAGGGCCAGTAACTACCGCCGGTCAGGGTGGCCCGGAACTCGCCGACCTTCAGTTTCACCACGAGCTTCACCGGGATGCGGCGGCTGTCGTCGCTGAGCCAGACGGTCATGTAGTCGGTGCGCGGCTGCTGCCCTTCCGCAGTGAGGATGGGGCGCACCATGATGGTCTTGAATTTTCCCACCGGGGTGCGCAGTTCCTCATGCCTGATTACGCGCACCTCCGCGTTCCAGAGCCGCTTCAGGTCGTAGACCTCCATATGCACGGGCTTGCCCGGCACCAACTCGGCGCTTCGGATGAAGTAGATGCAGGAGAGGGTGTCGAAGGTCTTGGGGGTGATGCTGTCGGTCTTCTCGGTGTGCTTCAGGAAGTCCTTGGTCTCCACCTTGAGCTGCTGGGCGTCGAAGAGCGCCTCCTTGTTGGTGTGGGTCTTCCCCTCGTTGATGCGTTCCTTGAAAAGGCGCGGCATGCCAAACTGCTCGTCGCCGCTGCCGCGGGTGAGGATGGATTCGGAGCGGTCGTCGATGGGGAAGAAGGTGTTGACCATTCCCGAGGAGCGCACCGTGTAGACCAGGTGCAGTTCACCGTCGTGCGGGGTGACCTCCTGGACTGCTGAGCCGGCCTTGATGCCGCTCCAGTGCACCTCGTAGACGAGCTTCTCCGGAACCGGGAGGGGCAGGGCGGCCCAGGCGGGGATGCCGAGAACCAACGACCAAAAAAGGGACAGGGATACGAGCGTTATCGTTTTCATACCCCCTAGTGTGCCCGTCCCTCCTTTTTTTCGCGAGGCAATTTTTTCAGAGTGAAAATATTAAATTTCAGCAGGTTCCTGGCGTCGGGTGACACCGTTTCCCGGTGTGGTGCGGCGGTCGGTGGCGGCAGGGACGATGTTTTTGTGAAAAAAGTCAAGATTTCAAAACAGCTGCCGATACCGTTATCCATGGGATAGTTCGCACTGCCTCACCTGAGCGGGGTCCGCTTCGAGGGTGGTGTTTCGCAAAACGAGCGAGGAATGCTTCAGTTGTGGGATCTTATCCTGGGTCATGCCGTGCAGTGCGGCGCTGCCAGGCGGAACCCGCTGAAGGATGAGCGTGAGACTGATGCATTCGCTGAACGACACGGTACAGGACCATCCGCTGCTGGCAATCTCGTACGACGACAATGTCCGTGCGGTCCTGGTAAAAAATCTGGCGGCAATCGTGGCGCGCGTCGAACCGTGTGCCAGCTTCTGCCAGGCCGAGGCCATCGCCCTCGAGGAACCCTGCCGTGGGGTGGTGGTGGACCTCACCGCGATGATCAAGGCGAAATCCGAAGAGAAGATCGTCGCCTACACCCTGGCCGCCTTTTTTCCGGCACTGAGGGTGCGGGCCATGGGACCGCTGCTGGTCCCCATGTCGATGCCCGGCGAGGCACAGCAGGAAAAGAGCCTCAAGGCATTTGTCACCAATGTCTGCGACCGTGCCCCGGCCCGCAGGCTGCGCCGCTACAAGCGTCGCCCCATCTGTGTGCCGACCTCGATCGGCGAGCGTCGGGGCTTCACCCTCAACATCTCCTGGGGTGGCGCCTTCATAGCGGACATGAACCCGGAGCGCTACCAGGTGGGGGACCTTCTCAAGGTGACCCTGCCGGATTTCGGGATGCAGGTAGACGTCGTGGTGCGGCGCATCCAGTGCTGGGGCGAGCACCGGCCCCCGGGAGTCGGGGTTGAGTTTGTGACAGTAACACAGGAGCTGGAGATGAACCTGCGTGAACTGTTGAACATTAGCAGAGAATCGGATCACGACAGGCAGATCACATAGGGGAGAACAAGATTATGCTCGGTGAAAAAATACTCAAACAGCTGAACACCACGGAAGAGGATCTCATCGGTCACCTCAACAACGATGTGCTGGAGATCTTCAGCACCATGGTTGGCGGAGGGGTGCTCTCCTCGAAAAAGGCGGAGACCGAGACCCACTTCAACGACAGCGTCAGTGCCATGGTCGGCTTCGCCGGCGGGTATAACGGCATGATCGCCATCAACGCTTCGCGCAAGCAGGCCCTCCGTTTCGCAGCCCAGATGCTGGGGATGGAAGTGGACGAGTGCGAAGAGGAGATGGCCGACGCGCTGGGCGAGATCGCCAACATGATCGGCGGTTCGTTCAAGCACCACTTCGTGAAGGACGGCCACGAGGTGAAACTCTCGACCCCGTCGGTGATCAGCGGCGGCGAGTACGAGATGACGGTCTGCTCGCTGCCGGACACCCTGACCCTGCAGTTCGAGACCGAAGAAGAGTCCTTCACGGTGAGCCTCTACCTGGAAACCGATTAATTGCTCCCCCGGCTTCTGTGGCCGGTCTACACAGAGTGAAAAGGCGTCAGACGCCTTAAGGCCCGCATTCCGAGCAACGCTTCGAGGTGCGGGCTTTTATTTTTTTCGCGCGGCCGTGGTCCGCTGCTTTTCCCTTGGGCGCCACCGATTAAAAAGAATTTTCTGTACAAAAAAAGAGCCAATAGCGTAGAAAATAAAGGATTCAACGCCCCGACCTCCCCCCGGTTAACCGAGCTGTACTCTCCCAAAACCCCGAAACCGGCACAGAAATAATCGCGACGTATCCGCCTACCTGGCATTGCTCGGGTTTCATTTCAACACCGACGAAAATTCGTCTAGAGGAATCATGGTCAACAAAAAATACATCCGTTTGGTCATCCTGATGGTGGTCCTGGTCGCACTGGGGGCCGGCTGGTACGGCTACCAGGCCTGGAAAGAGCATGTTGCCGCGCAGAGCCGGCAGATCAGCTATACCGCGTTCATGGAGCGCGTGAACAAGGGGAACATCGTCCGGGTACGCCTGGCCGGTGACCTGATCACCGCCCGTGCCAAGGATGGCAGCAGCTATCAGCTGCTGCTCCCGGCGGGCGCGGAACTGGCCAGTGCCATGCTCGCCAAGCGGATCGATTTCGGCGCGGAGCCGGCCGCTTCCGGGGTGAAGTGGCTCGAGCTCGGCATCATCCTGGTGGTGGCCTGCGGCGTGCTGCTGATCCTGCGCCGCTATTCCGGGTACGGGCGCAGCAAGGCCCGGCTGGTGAGCGGCGCCGATTCCGATACCGGCTTCAAGGACGTGGCCGGTGCCGAGGAGGCCAAGCAGGAGTTGCAGGAGACCGTGGACTTTCTGCGCGACCCGGAGCGCTTCACCCTCCTGGGGGGCAAGATGCCCACCGGCGTTCTTCTGGTGGGACCTCCGGGGACCGGCAAGACGCTTCTGGCGCGTGCCGTCGCAGGTGAAGCCGGGGTGCCGTTTTTCTCCATCTCCGGCTCCGAGTTCGTCGAGATGTACGTCGGGGTGGGCGCCTCGCGGGTTCGCGACCTGTTCGCCCGCGGCAAGAAGGCAGCCCCCTGCATCCTGTTCATCGACGAGATCGATGCGGTGGGGCGCAAGCGCGACGGCGCAAGCGGCGGGGCGAGCGACGAGCGGGACCAGACCTTGAACCAGCTCTTGGTGGAGATGGACGGCTTCGCGGTCAACTCCGGGATCGTGGTGCTGGCGGCGACCAACCGTCCCGAGGTGCTCGATCCGGCGCTCTTGCGCTCCGGGCGCTTTGACCGGCAGGTGGTGGTCGGCTCTCCGGACATCAAGGGACGCGAGGAGATCCTCAAGGTGCACGTGAGGAACGTCCCCTTGAGCCCCGAGGTGGACCTGAGCGTGATCGCCCGCGGCACCCCCGGCTTCTCCGGGGCTGACCTCGCCAACGTGGTGAACGAGGCGGCGATCCTGGCGGCGCGCTCGCGCAAGGACCTGGTGGAGATGTACGATTTCGACTGCGCCAAGGACAAGGTGCTCATGGGGGCCGAGAAGAAGTCGATGGTGCTCTCCGAGGAGTCCAAGCTGGCCACGGCCTACCACGAGGCGGGGCACGTGCTGATCGCCAAGCTGGTGCCGGGGTGCGACCCGGTGCACAAGGTCTCCATCATCCCGCGCGGCCGGGCCCTCGGGGTGACCGTGCAGATCCCGACCGAGGACATCTACAGCTACACCAAGGAGATGCTGGACGGGCACCTGAAGGTGCTGATGGGTGGGCGCGCTGCCGAGGAACTCATCTTCAAGACGACCACCACCGGCGCCGGCAACGACCTGGCGCGCGCCACCGATACCGCGCGGAAGATGGTCTGCGACTGGGGGATGTCCACCGCCTTCGGGCCGGTTGCCTTCGGGAACCACGACTCCGTCGCCGCGGGTAATCCGGGGCACCCCCGCAACTTCAGCGAGCACACCGCCCTGGAGATCGACTCAGAGATCCGGGCCATCGTCACCGGCAGCTACGCAGAGGTGCGCACCCTCTTGCTGACCCACATGGAAGCGCTCAAGCGCCTGACCGAGGAGCTGGTTTCGCGGGAGACCCTGGACGCGGCCGAGATCGACGCCATCCTCGAGCCGGTGTTCCAGCGCCCGGCCCACGCCGCCTGACAGGCTAGCGGCCGCTGACTGGTAGGGGCGCAAATGAGTATTCGCCCCTGCGCACCCCTCACCCCGAACTTTGGCACGTGGGACGTTCCTGCAGCGACGTCAATCCAACGTGCAGCTTCGAAGGGACGGCTGACAGCCCTGTTGACAAACAACGCGCAAGGCCTTACCTTCCGGGCACAGTTGAGATACGGATCGAGGAGGTAATCACAGATGAACGAACTGCGTGAACGGCTGGAGGTCGCCGAGGGCCAGAATCGCTTGAACCGCTGGGTCGCCATCACGGTGGCCCTGGTGTCGGTCTTCATGGGAGTCACCAAGATCAAGGACGACAACATCGTCCAGGCGATGCTGCAGGCGAAGTCGGACTCGGTGGACCGCTGGAACGAGTACCAGTCCAAGAAACTGAAGCACCACATGGCCGAGCTGGGGCTGAGCCAGCTGCAGGCCCTGAAGGTGCTGGCGCCGGAAAAGGCGCAAGCCCAGTTCGCGGCGCAGCAGAAGCAGTACCAGGAGACCATCGCCCGCTACCAGGTGGAGGAGGCCGAGCTGATGAAGAAGGCCAAGGCCCTGGAGAAGAGCTACGACGACCTGAACTACCGTGACGACCAGTTCGACCTCTCCGATGCCTGTCTCTCCATCTGCCTCGGGATGCTGGGCGTCGCCTCGCTGACCAACAGCGCGGGGCTGCTCTACCTCTCCTGGGTGTTTGCAGGGTTCGGCGGCCTCATGGGTTTTGCAGGATTGCTGGGGCTCGCCATCCATCCGGACCTGCTAACCAAGTTGCTGTCGTAGTGGTTGCGGTCCGGGCGACGGGTGGCTGCGCGGCGGTTCGGGGCAAGGGGCGAATGATTATTCGCCCCCAGCCCCCAGCCCCCAGCCCCCAGCCCCCAGCCCCCAGCCCCCAGTCCCCAGTCCCCAGTCCCCAGTCCCCAGTCCCCAGTCCCCAGCCCCAGCCCCAGCCCCAGCCCCAGCCCCAGCCCCTAGTCCCTAGCCCCTAGCCCCTAGCCCCTAGCCCCTAGCCCCTAGCCCCTAGCCCCTAGCCCCTAGCCCCTAGCCACCGCCTTTCCTATTGACAATCAGCGGCTTGACACGTATACACAAGGGCTATTTTTTATCAGCACAAGGAGAACCAGTGATAAATCTGAAGCCTGAAGTGGTCGCCCAGCTCGAGCGCGTGCTCGGCTCCGTCGAAATGCTGCTCCCCAAGGCCGTGAAACCGGTGGACTGGTCCACCTGCCATGCCGCCAACTGGCGTCGTCACTCGTTCTCCGGATACCTGGAGCCGGTCAAGGTCACCGATACCACCACACTGGAAGAACTTCTGGGCGTCGAGAATCAAAAAGAGATCATGGTCAGCAACACCCGCCAGTTCCTGAAGGGGATGCCGGCCAACAACGCGCTGCTCTGGGGCTCGCGCGGCACCGGGAAGTCCTCGCTGGTCAAGGCGCTGCTGAACAAGTTCGCTCCCGAAGGGCTCCGGGTGATCCAGGTGGAGAAGGAAGACCTCATCTACCTTTCCGAGATCTTCAGCGCCGTGGAGAACGAGCCCTACCGGTTCATCCTGCTCTGCGACGACCTTACCTTCGAGATCGGCGAGCTGAGCTACAAGATGCTGAAGAGCGCGCTGGACGGCTCGGTCTACTCCGCTCCGGAAAACGTCCTCATCTACGTCACTTCGAACCGTCGCCACCTGCTCCCGGAGTACGAGAGCGACAAGATCGGCGGCAAGTTCGTGAACGGCGAGCTGCAGCAGAGCGAGGCGATGGAGGAGAAGGTTTCCCTCTCGGACCGCTTCGGCCTCTGGATTGCCTTCCACGTCTTCAGCCAGGACCGCTACCTGGACGCGGTACGCCTGTGCATCGAGCGCGAGGCGCGCAAACGCAAGGTCGAGATCCCCTGGAGCAAGGACCTGGAGATCGACGCCATCCAGTGGTCCCATGACAAATCCAAGCGCTGCGGCAGGACCGCCTTCCAGTTTTCCAAGAACTGGGTGGGGCGCTACCTGCTGAACAGCTGCGCTTAACGGCAACAAAAGTTCCACGTTCTGACCCGAACGTGCCCAAGAAGGTATCTCTGGAGCCGGCCTGTTTCGACAGTGACCGGCTCTTTTTTACCCCTCCCCTTGTGGATGTGCTTCCCGCCTCCTTAATCCCTTGACACTGATGGCGATGAACGGTATTTAAGGTCGTCCCTTGTTTTGCCACTACCTGTAGCTAATTAACCCGCCTCTCATGGAGTGAACCATGTCCACGTTCTGTCGCGCGCTGCTCCTCGTGGTGTTTCTGCTCTCGGGTTGTGGTGGGGGCTCGTCCCATCCTGCAACCCTGGTTTCGGTAAGCGTTCTCCCCACGGCACCGAGCCTCGCGCCGGGAACCACGCTGCAGCTGTACGCCAGCGCCCAGTATTCGGACGGCAGTGCGGTCGACGTCACCAGTACCGCAAACTGGAGTTCCGGCACCAGCAGTGTTGCCACCGTGAACCAGGGTCTGGCGACGGGGGTGGCGGCTGGCCAAAGCCTCATCACGGCAAGTCTGGGCACGCTCTCTTCTGTCCCGGTCACCTTGACCGTTTCTCCGCTGCAGTCGATCGACATCACCCCGGTAACCCCGGGCGTCCTCGTTGCCGGCAGCAGGCTGCAGTTCAGCGCTACCGGCCACCTGGGCAACGGCACTACCCAGAACCTCACCAGCCAGGTCAGCTGGCAGAGCTCGAACACCGGTGTTGCCACCATCGCCGCTGGGGGGATGGCAACCGGAGTGGGGGCGGGACCTACCCAGATCAGCGGCAGCTTCGGCGGGGTCACCGGCGGCCCGGTCAGCCTGACCGTCGCCACGCTGCAGTCGATTAGCGTCTCCCCGGCCACCTGGACGGCTCTGTCAGGGGACCAGCAGCAGTTCAGCGCCACCGGACTCCTCTCCAACGGCGATACCCCGGATCTCACCACCCTGGTAACCTGGAGCTCCACCCCAAGTACCGTGGCGAGCATCAGCAACGTAGCCGGAAGCAGGGGGCGCGCGACGGCTGCCGCCGGGGGAAGCGCGAGCGTGACCGCTTCCTACAACGGGGTGTTGAGCACCCCTGCCGCCGTGACGGTCCAAGGCCCGAGCAGCATCACGGTAACCCCGGTCACCCCGAGCGCCGTCTCAGGCACCACACTGCAATTCACCGCGACCGGATCCTTCGACAACAACGCCGACCGGGATGTCACTGCCGTGGCGACCTGGACGTCGTCGGTCCCCTCGGCGGCCAGCTTCAACAATGTAAGCGGGCCGCGCGGCCTGGCGAGCATCGGCAGTTCCGGCACCACCTTCGTCCGGGCTACCCTGGGTTCGGTTTCCGACGAGACGACCCTCAGCGTCAAGGCCCTGAGGTCACTGGCCATCACGCCCAGTCCGGCGACCGTTCCCCGCGGTACCAGCGCGCCGCTCACCCTCACCGGCACCTTCTCCGACTCCTCAACCGAGGACCTTACCAGCTCAGCCACCTGGGTTTCGGGCACCCCCTCGATCGCCCAGGTGGGCAATGCCCCGGAAACCAAGGGGACGGTGCTGGGTGTTGCCAACGGCACGGCGACCATTACCGCGACCGTCGGAACCTTGAGCACCAAGGTAACGGTCCTCGTGCAAACGGTGGTCCCGACAACCCCTGCCGACAAGGCCTACCTGGTCAGCAGCGGCTTGAATGCCCTGCAGGTGCTCGATACCTCCACGAACCAGATCACGGGCACCCCGATCACGGTCGGTACCGCGCCGCAGGGGGTGGCGCTGAACACCAGCACCAACAAGGCGTACGTCACCAACAGCGGCAGCGGCACCGTGTCCGTCGTCGATCTCACCACCAATACCACGGTCAAAACGATCCCGGTGCGCAACGCTCCCTGGGGTATCGCGCTCGCACCTTCAACCAGCCGGGCCTACGTGGCGAACAAGTTCTCGGGGAACCTGTCGGTCATCAACACCGATACCGACAGCGTGGTCGCCACCATCCCGGTGGGGACGAGCCCCGAAGGGGTCGCGGCGAACGCCTCGGGATCCCGGATCTACGTCGCCAACAGCGGGAGCAACACGGTGAGCGTGATCAACGGCAGCAACCTGGTGATCGCCACCATACCGACCACACTGTCGGCAAGCGGCCCGAATAACATCGCCCTGAACGGCAACTTCGCCTACGTCACCTGCAGCAACTCGAACAACGTCCTGGTGATCAACACCTCGACCAATACCGTGACCGGCACCATTTCCGCCGGCAGCAACCCGCAAGGTATCGCCATCGACAGCGCCGCGAACCGCGCCTACGTGGCCAACAACGGCAGCAACACCGTCTCGGTGCTCAACACCTCGACCAACACCCCGGCGGGCACCATCTCCGTCTCCGGCGGCCCCATGGCGGTAGCGGTACGACCGAGTACCGGCCGGTACTACGTGGTGAACAACTCCGGCAGCACCGTCACGGTCTTCAACACCTCGAACAATGGCCTGGTGGCCGGAGCCCAGACCGCAGCCGGACCGGTCGCCATCGCCGTCCTCCCCTGACCCCCTGCCGTCCAGGCGCTCCTCCCTTGTGAAAGGGAGGAGCGCCCGTAGATGACCGGCTGATTTCACCATGGCGGCTTCCCCCACCCCCTAACCCCCTCAGGGGGGATCCTGGTGATCGGGATCCTCCTGCCTGAGAGGGCCACTCCTCACCGCCTCCCGCTAGCTCAGATCTCATCGGTCAGTGCCAGCTGGCGCCTTCCTGCCCCACTCTTTCCTCCCCCCTGGCGACCCGAGCCCTAAAAAACCGGGAATAACCTTGACAACTGCACTTACAGCATATATATAAGGATTCATATATATGTCGACTTCGCCTTGATCAATCCCACCAGGAGGCATCTCAGTGAACAACAAGGCAGTACTGCAGATCGCCTGCCTGCTCTGGGCTACGGCGATCCCTGCTTTCGGCGAGACCGTCTCCCTCAAGGATGCGGTGCAGCGGGCCCTGGCCAACAACCACCTGCTGAAGGCGGCGGCCCTGGAAGAGGGGGCCGCTCGGGAAGGGGTGGCCGGCAGCAAGAGCCGCTACCTCCCCCGGGTCTCGCTGGAAAGCGGCGCCCTCCTCTCCACCACCCCCTCAAGCGTTTTCATGATGAAGCTCGACGAAGGGCGCATCAATCCCGCCAGCGATTTCGCCGCGGGAGCGCTGAACAACCCGAGCCCGCGCGGCGACTTCCGGACCCTGCTCCGCCTGGAGCAGCCGCTTATCGATTTCAACGTGTCGACCGGCGTGAAGCTCGCCGAGAAGGATGCCGAGACGGCCCAGACCGCGCTCCGGCAGGCCCGCGAGCAGGTCACCTTCCGGGTTTACCTCGCCTACCTCGAGGTGCGCCGGGCCGGCGCCTACCGGGACATCGCCGACCAGGCGCTGGCCGACGCCCGGGAGCATCTGCGCCTGGCCCAGGTGCGGGAGCGCGACGGGGTCGGGCTCAAGTCCGATCAGCTGCGGGCGGCGACCGAGGTTTCCGAGGCCGAGCAGGCGCAGGTGAGCGCGACCAACGAGCTGCAGCTCTCACGGCTGCGCCTGAACCTGGTTTTGGGTGGGCCCGAAGGTGAGGCGCTGGACATCGCAGGGCTGCCGCAGTTGAGCGATCCGGACCAGCGCGCGGACCTGGCGGAGCTTGCGCTGAAGCAGCGCCCCGACCTGGCCGTTGCCGAGCAGGCGGTGCAGAAGGGGGAGCTTGCGGTGCGCCAGGCGAAGAACGCCTACCTCCCGACGGTGTACGCCTCGGCGAGCTACCAGGTAAACGACCGGGAGCTGCCGCTTGGCTACGACCACGACTCCTGGAACGTCGGGGTCAACCTGCGCTGGGACCTCTTCGACGGCACGCGCCGCTCCCATGAGAAGGGGAGGGCGGAACTCTCCCGGCAGGCGGCAGCCGAGGTCCTGGAGGACCGGCGCCGTGAGGTGACCCTCCAGGTGACCGAGGCGAGGCTGCGCCGCAAGGAGGTGGCTGCCAAGCTCGTTTCGGCGCGGGCTGCGCTCCAGGCGGCCCAGGAGGGGGTCAGGCTGGTGACGCTGCGTTTTGCCGGCGGGCTCTCCTCGATGGTGGAACTGATGGATGCCGAGGCGACCCTGAACCGGTCGCGGGCCAACCTGGTGGAGGTGGAGAACGCCGAGCTCCGTTCGGCGGCCCAGCTCTACCACGCGGCAGGGGTACTTGTGACGGAGGTATTACGATGAGAGTGGCAACGGGCGGAGCGCTGGCCCTTATCCTTCTGGCGGCCCTGGGCTGCAGCAAGAGCAATCCCGAGGCGGCGCAGCAAAAGGCCCCGGTCCTGGTGCGCGGGGCGACGGTTGCCGCGCTGGCGCAGGAGCAGATCCCCGAGCTGCAGGAAGCGGTGGGGACGGTCCGGGCGCGCAATTCGGCCGTGGTGGCTGCCCGGCTTTCCGGGACGGTAAGCGCGGTGCAGGTGCGCGAGGGAGAGCGGGTTCCCAAGGGGAAAGTCCTGGTAACCATCGAGGCGGCGGAGAGCGGCGCGGCGGCGGCCGGTGCCCAGGCCGCGGTCGAGGAGGCGCAGCGCGGGGTGGACGAGGCGCGCTCCCGCAAGAGGCTCGCCGAGGCGACCTTCGAGCGCTACCGCAAGCTCTACGCCGAGCAGGCGCTGACCCGCCAGGAGTTCGAGGAACGCCAGATGGAGCAGGAGGTGGCGCAGCAGGGGCTCGCGCGCGCCGAGGCGCGGCTCAGGCAGACCCGCGAGAGCGCCCGCGCCGCCGGCACGGTTGCCGGGTACGGCAAGGTGACCTCGCCCATCGCCGGTGTCGTGGTGGCCAAGCCGGTGGAGGCGGGGCAGACCGTTTTCCCGGGGACGCCGCTCATCACCGTGGAGGGGGATGGCGGCTACCGCCTGGAGGTGGCCGCGGCCGAAGGGCTTTTGGGCAAGGTGAAGCCCGGCGACCAGGTGACCCTCGACCTCGAGGGGGCGCCGGCTGCCGGCCGGGTCTCCGAGATCGTACCGCTGGTGGACCCGGCGAGCCGCACCTTCCTGGTGAAGATCGACCTTTCCGGCAAGGCGTTGCGTGCCGGGGCCTACGGCAAGGCCTACTTCAGGACCGGTTCCCGCCAGGGGATTGCGGTTCCCGCCAAGGCCGTGGTGGAGCGTGGTGCACTCACCTCGGTTTGGGTGGTGGGGCAGGGGGGAATTGCGCGGCTGAGGTTGGTGAAGCTGGGTAAGACGATCGGTGGCAAGGTCGAGGTGCTCTCCGGGCTGAACGCGGGCGAGCGCATCGTGGTCGCCGGCGCTGAACAGGTGAGCGACGGGGCACGCCTGGAATAAGCTGAGCAGGGATGAATGGGATAAAGACTTAAGACAACAGGGATGAACGGGATGAATGGGATAAGGACTTGGAACAACAGGGATGAATGGGATTAATGGGATGAAAAACGAGAGCACAATTTGACGGTGGGGCGCTCGCCGACATCTGGAGCAGAGGGAAAGGCTGTACTGCTTTTGCCGTGAGGCTAAAAGGATTTTGCCTTCATCCCGGTTCTCAGGTTTTATCCCATGTATCCCATTCATCCCTGTTGGTTTTAAAAGGTTTATCCTCTTCATCCCTGTGGAGACTTCATGGACAAGCTCGGCTTCGCGGGCCGCATCGCCCGCGCCTTCATAGATTCCAAGCTCACCCCGCTCATCGTGGGCGCCTCGCTCTTGCTGGGGCTCTTCTCGGTGCTCGCCACGCCGCGCGAGGAGGAACCGCAGATCGTGGTCCCCATGATCGACGTCTACCTCCCGATGCCGGGCTCCTCGCCTAAGGAGGTCGAGCAGCGCCTGGTCGCTCCGTTCGAGAAGAAGCTCTGGGAGATCAAGGGGGTGGAGTACCTCTACTCCGCGAGCCGCCCCGGCATGGGTATCGTCACGGTCCGCTTCCTGGTCGGTGAGAACATGGAGGAGTCGCTCGTCAAGCTCTACAACAAGGTGATGAGCAACCGGACCCTGCTGCCGCCGGGGGCCCAGGAACCGCTGGTGGTCCCGAAGTCCATCGACGACGTCCCCATCGTCACCCTGACGCTCTGGAGCGAGCGCTACGACCACCACGCCCTGAGACGGGTGGCGCGCGAACTCTGCGACGAGCTCGCAAAAGCCGACAACGTGGCCGCCACCGAGATCAAGGGGGGGCTCTCCCGCGAACTGAAGGTGCGCCTCGATCCCGGGCGCCTCTCCGCCTACGGCCTCTCCCCGCTCGCTGTCTCCGCGGCCCTGGAAAAGGGGAACGTCGCCCGGCGCGCCGGGGATTTCTCCTCGGGTAACCGCGACTACACGCTGAACGCGGGAAACTTCCTCTCTGACGCGGCGAGCGCCCAGCGCCTGGTGGTGAGCGTGAAAGACGGCCGCCCGGTTTACCTCTCCGACGTCGCCACCGTGACCGACGGCATCCAGGACCCGCAGGACTACGTCTTCTTCGGGCTGGGGCCGGCCGCCTCGCACAAGGGGCTTAGCGGCGGCTCCGGGGACTACCCGGCGGTCACCATTTCCATCGCCAAGAGAAAAGGGGCCAACGCGACCTGGGTCGCCGAGGACCTCCTGAAACGGGTGGAATTCCAGAAAGGGAAGATCATCCCGTCCGAGATGCAGGTGACGGTAACCCGCAACTACGGTGAAACCGCCAAGGACAAGAACAACGAGCTTTTGTTCCACATGTTCCTGGCCGCCATCTCGGTCACCATCCTGATCGCCGTCTTCATGGGGTGGCGCGCCGGCGCCGTCGCGGCCATCGCGATTCCCGTGACGCTGGCGCTCACCATGTTCATCTTCAACCGGGTCGGCTACACGCTGAACCGGATCACCCTGTTCGCGCTCATCTTCTCCATCGGGATCCTGGTGGACGACGCCATCGTCGTGGTGGAGAACATCCACCGCTACTTCACCACCACGCGACTGAAACCGCTGGAAGCGGCGATCCGCGCCGTCGACGAGATCGGCAACCCGACCATGCTCGCGACCCTGGCGGTCATCGGCTCGATCCTCCCCATGGGGTTCGTCGGCGGGCTCATGGGACCCTACATGCGCCCGATCCCGGTCGGCGCAAGCATGGCCATGGTCTTCTCGCTCTTGATCGCCTTCATCGTGACCCCGTACTTCGCCTACCGGTTCATGAAGGGGGAGTCCCACTTCGGCAGCGACGCGGAGCCGGAGGAATCCGGGGTGACCCGCTTCTACCGGCGCGTCATGGGGGCGCTCCTGCATAAAAAGAAGGTGCGCGCCGGCTTCCTGACGCTGGTGGTGGTGCTGCTCCTGGCCTCCTGCTCGCTCATCTACTTCAAGGCGGTCACCGTGAAGATGCTCCCCTTCGACAACAAGAGCGAGCTGCAGCTCATCGTGGACGCGCCGGAGGGGACCACGCTGGAGGAGAACGCCCGCATGGTGGCCGAGTTGGGCGATGCGCTCCGGAAGGTCCCCGAGGTGACCGATTTCCAGAGCTACGTCGGGATCAGCTCCCCCTTCAACTTCAACGGCCTGGTGCGCCACTACTACCTCAGGAAGGGTGCGAACATCGCCGAGATCCAGGTGAACCTGGTCGGCAAGGACGAGCGCAAGGGGCAGTCCCACGACATCGCCAAGCGGATCCGCCCGCAGCTGAAGGCGATCACCGACCGCTACGGTGCCCGCATCAAGGTGGCCGAGATCCCGCCAGGACCGCCGGTGCTTTCCACGCTGGTGGCCGAGGTGTACGGCCCGGACCAGGAAACCCGGGTCGCCATCGCCGCCAAGGTGAAGGATATCTTCAAGAATACCGCCGGTGTCGTCGACGCCGACTGGTACCAGGAAGACGACCAGCCGAGCTTCCGCTTCGAGGTGGACCGCGAGAAGGCGGCGCTCTCGGGGGTGGCGGCGGCCGACGTGGTGCACACCCTGCAGGTCGCGGTGGGTGGTGCACCGGCGGGACTCATGCACGCGGCCGGCGAGAAAGAACCGGTCTTCATCAACCTGAGGCTCCCCACCGGCTCCCGCAACGACCTCTCCTCGCTTGCCTCGGTCTACGTCCCCGGCGCCAAGGGGAATGTGCCGCTCTCCGAACTGGTCCGGGTGGTACCGGGGGTGGAGGCGAAGTCGCTCTACCGCAAGAACCTGAAGAGCGTGGTGTACGTGACCGGCGACGTGGCCGGGGTGATCGAGGCGCCGGTCTACGCGATTCTCCAGATGCAGAAGGAGATCGACAAGATCTCGCTCCCCGGCGGCTACCGGATCGAGCAGCGGGCGGCCTCGCAGCCCTGGGACGAGACCCGCCCCGGGATCAAGTGGGACGGCGAGTGGCACATCACCTACGAGGTGTTCCGCGACCTGGGCGCCGCCTTCGCCACGGTGATGGTGCTCATCTACGTGCTGGTGGTGGCCTGGTTCAAGGACTTCACCACGCCGCTGGTGATCATGGCCCCCATCCCGCTCACCCTGATCGGCATCCTGCCGGGGCACGCGCTCATGGGCGCCTTCTTCACCGCCACCAGCATGATCGGCTTCATCGCCCTGGCCGGCATCATCGTGCGGAACTCCATCATCCTCATCGACTTTGCGGAGTTGAGGCGTCGCGAGGGGATGCCGCTCGACGAGGCGATCATCGACGCCGGCGCGGTCCGCTTCCGTCCGATGCTGTTGACCGCGGCGGCCGTGGTGGTGGGGAGCTTCGTGATCCTCTTCGACCCGATCTTCCAGGGGCTCGCGCTCGCCATGATGTGCGGCGAGATCGCCTCCACCGCGCTCTCCAGGATCACCATCCCGATCCTCTACTTCATGGTGGAGTCCTGGAAGGAGAAGCACCGGGCGAAGGCGCTGTAGACCGGCGGGAGGAGCGTTGGCTCCCGCATACCGGGCTACGAGCTGCCGGCCCCCTCCGGGAGGATTTTCATTGGGTTGCGGGGACCATTCTGCTACCCTCTACCGCTTGGACCCGCAGACAGGGTGACGCAGCACCGTTGAACCGTTGCTACAGAAAACTACGGAGGCTGGATGTTCTGGATGAAAAAAGAGACGCTTGAAAAAGAATTGGCGGCGGATGTCGCCTCGCAGGTGGCCGACCAGGCGGAAGGTTTCTACCGCTCCGGCAAGCTGCACTGCGCCGAGGCCGTGTTGGCCTCGGTCCGTGCGACCTTCGCACCGCAGCTCCCCGAAGAGGTGGTACAGATGGCGGCAGGCTTTGGCGGCGGCTCGGGCGCCGGCTGCATCTGCGGGGCGGTCTCGGGGGGGACCATGGCCCTGGGCCTGGTACTGGCCGGCGACAAGAAGACCGCGGCCACGCTGACCCGCGAACTGCACGGCTGGTTCAAGGACAACTACGGCGCCACCTGCTGCAAGACCCTCACGGTGCACGGCAAGAAAGGGTGCGTCAACCTGACCGCCACCACGGCAGGCAAGGTGGCAGAACTGCTGCTGGCCCAGGGCTTCGAGCCCAAGTAGCAAAAGGGAGGTAATCCATGTACGTCGACAGATGGCTGCGCCTGATCGCAGGAAGTTTCACGCTCATTTCCCTGGCCCTCGCCCACTACGTTGATCCCCGCTGGCTCTGGTTCACCGCCTTCATCGGGGCGAACCTCCTGCAGTCGGGCTTCACCAACTGGTGCCCGATGATGACCATCCTGGAGAAGCTCGGGGTGCCCAAGCAGCCGCAGCAGGGCTGCTGCAAGTGAACGGTCGGATCAGGATCCTCTGCGACAACACGGCGGGACCGCTCTCGGGGACCCTGGGGGAGCACGGCTTCGCGGCGCTGGTCGAGAAGGACGGCGAGTCGATCCTCTTCGACACCGGGGCGGGGCAGACGCTCTTGCACAACGCCCAGCGCATGAACCTGGACCTGAGGGAGGTGGGGCAGGTGATCCTCTCCCACGGGCACCACGACCACGCCGGCGGGCTCTGGCCGCTGTTGCAGAGCTGCGGCCCCAAAAAGGTGCAGGCCCACCCCGGCATCTTCACCCGGCGCTACGCCGTTCGCGAGGGGAGCGCTCGCTCGGTCGGCGTTCCCTACAGCGAGGAGTTCCTGGCCGGGCTGGGGGCGAGTTTCCACTACGCGGAGAGCTTCCGCCCGGTGGCACCGGGGATCTTCCTGACCGGCGAGGTCCCCCGCTCCACCGACTTCGAGCGCGGCGATGCGGGGCTCTTCTGCGACACCGCGGGGTGCTTCCCGGACCAGGTCCCCGACGACCAGTCCCTGGTCATCGTCACCGCCAAGGGACTCTTGCTCCTGCTGGGCTGCTGCCACGCCGGCGTGGTGAACACGGTTGAGTGGGCACGTAAAAAGACCGGGGTCTCCGAGGTCTACGGGATCGTCGGCGGCTGTCACCTGGCCTTTTGCGCGGAGTCCCAGCTGGAGGGGACCATCCGCACCCTGAAGAAGTACGGCCTTAAGAAGCTCTGCGCCGGGCACTGCACCGGTTTTGCCGCTTCGGCCCGCCTGGCACGTGAGTTCCCGGGGTTCCGCCCCGCTCACGTCGGCTATACCCTGGAATTCGAGGAGTAGATGTCATGAAATTGGCACATGGTCTGAAAACCGTACTGGTACTGGCGTTGCTCGTGCTGGTGACGGTGAGCGGCTTTGCCGCAGAGGCAAGAAACATCAGTTCTACCCAGGCCAAGGAGCTTTTGGCCCGCGACAAGAAGGTGCTGCTCGTCGACGTGCGGACCCCGGAGGAGTTCCGCATGGCCCGGCTGCGCGGGGCGAAGCTGATCCCGCTTTCCGAACTCCCCCAGCGGCTCAAGGAGCTGCCGCGCGACCGCCCGCTGCTGGTGTACTGCTCGGTCGGTGCCCGCTCCAGTTCGGCGGCGAACCTCCTGGTTTCGCGCGGCTACCGCGAGGTCTACCAGATCTCGGACGGCCTGGTCGGCTGGTACCGCAACGGCTACCCCATCGAGAAGTAACCGGCCACCTTATCGCGGCCGGCAGCTTCACCCGCCCCCTCTCCCCTCCCGTCAAGGGAGGGGGGCGCGCTCCAGCATCCGGCTTGACGGCACCCTTCCTACCCCTTTCCTCCCACGCCCAAACCTTCCATGAAAAAAATGTCACGTATTCGCTAAAAAACGCGTTACGACCCTCAAGCTCGTCCCGCCGGTTCCGATAAGGTAACCAGCACACGCAGCACGTCGGCTTCAGGGAGGGAGCAATGCACGCGGACGCAGACCAGAGAGCGCAGATGCTCCTGGAACAGATCGAGTCGGGAGTGGTACACCTGGATGCCGCGGGGACCCTGGCCTACCTGAACCGGCGGGCCGAGCAGATCCTCAAGGTGGCGCCGGGGGAATTCCTCGGCAAGCGCCTCGACATGCTCCCCTTGCGCACCCACATCTACCGGGTGCTCAGCGAGGAGTGCCACGACCATCCGGTGGAGGTGAGCATCGAGGGGACGGTGATCCTGGTTCGCGCGGCCCCCATCTTCGAGTCCGGGGAGTACCGCGGCGAGATCTTCGAGCTGCGCGACATCACCAGCGAAAAACGCGAACGCTGCCAGCGCGAGGAGTTCGTGGCGATGATGACCCACGACCTGAAATCCCCGCTCACCGTGATCATGGGGTACGTCCAGGCGCTTTTGGGGGAAGTCGGGGAGAAGATCGACCCCGCGCTGAACCTGTTCATCACCGAGATGGACAAGAGCGCCCTGAAGATGCTCTCCATGATCGAGGACGTCCTGGACGCCTACCGCCTGGAGGTGGGGCTCTTGCAGATCGACCGGCACCCCTGCAACGTGAGGTCGCTGCTGGAGAGCTGCTGCACCGACGGCGAGCGCGAGGCGGTGGTGCACGGCTCGCACTTCTCCAAGGAGATCGACCCGGATATCCCCTGGATCGAGCTGGACGGCAAGCAGATAGGCCGGGTATTTGCAAATCTCATCGGCAACGCGGTCAAGTTCACGCCGCGGCGCGGCAATATCCACCTCACGACCGCGCTCAGGGACGGGGCACTCCTGGTCGAGGTGAGCGACTCCGGCATCGGGATCCCCTCGGACGAGCTGCCGCGCATCTTCAACAAGTACTTCCGCTCCAGCGTGGCCCAGGGCTTCAAGGGGACCGGCCTGGGGCTCACCATCAGCAAGGCGATCGTGGAGGCCCACGGCGGGAGCATCAACGTGGAGAGCACGGTGGGCAAGGGGAGCCGCTTCTCGGTCTTCCTCCCGCTGGACGGCGCTACGCACCACTGATGACTAAAGTTTTACTCCCCGGAGCCGAAGAGGCCCGGTGAGTCGTACGACAGACCCGGCTGGGGCAGCCGCCCGCGCGCAGCGCTGCCCCGGGAGTTTTGAAAAAACGCCGTCGGCGCATAGACAACCAGTTACCAACACATACCAAGGAGGAGCAACAACATGGGCAACGTACTGATCGTGGACGATTCTTCGACGATGAGAAAGATCATCTCCCGCAGCCTGCGCCAGGCCGGCCTGCCGGTGGACGACATCTACGAGGCCGGCGACGGCATCGAGGGGCTCAGTACCATGGAAGGCAAGAGCATCAGCCTCATCCTGTCGGACATCAACATGCCCAACATGGACGGCCTGGAGTTCATCAAGTGCGTGCGCGCCAAAGGGGTCACCGTCCCGATCGTCATGATCACCACCGAGGGGGGCGAGGACATCCTCAAGGAGGCCATGAACAACGGCGCGAACGACAGCATCAAGAAGCCGTTTACCCCGGACCAGCTGAACGAGAAGCTGGGGAGCCTCTTATGATGGCCCTGAACCAGGAGATCGCCCAGGCGACGCAGCTGACCGAGGAGACTCTGGCCAGCTACGTCATCGACGCCACCAAGGAGGTGTTCGACACCATGGTGATGATGCCCCTGGAAGACTCCTACCCGCTCAAGGAGCCGGTCACCACCTTTCACTGCTCGGTTACCGGGATGGTGGGGCTGGCCGGCACCTACACGGGGATCCTCTCGATTCACTGTCCCAAGACCCTGGCCCTCAAGGTCACCTCGAACATGCTCGGCCTCGAGGTGGACGAGGTGGACGACGATGTGAACGACGCCCTGGGCGAGATCGCCAACATGCTCGGGGGGTACGTGAAGCAGATCCTCTCCAAGGGGGGGCTGGACATCAACCTCTCCATCCCGACCGTGATCGCCGGGGAGGATTACACCGTGAATTCGATGTCGGACAGTGACTGCGTGATCATCCCCTTTATCCACGAGGCGGAGCGTTTCCTGGTCGGGCTCAAGCTGCACAAGGAAAACTAGAAGGTACCCATGCCGGCATTTGAAAAGCTACAAGCGATGTTGGACGCCGCCATGAAGCAGGCGGGCGAAGAGAGCTCGATGCTCCTGGGGCAGAGCCTCACGGTGGGGGCGTCGGACATGCTCAACACCGACCGCAGGTCCTACTTCGGCGACGACGACGCGAACCCGGTCTACGTGGTAGGGGTGGAATCGCGCGAGGCCTACCCCGGGCGCTTCTACCTGGTCTTCGCCCTGTCCGACGCCATCGTGATGAGCTCCATCCTGCTCGGCATCCCGGGACCGCGCGTCGCCGAGAAACGCCGGCTCTGCATCCAGGAACCCGACGACGTCGACGCCTTCGGCGAGATCGCCAACCAGATCATCGGCTCCTTCAACTCGATCTTCCAGCCGATGCTCCCCGACAAGGTGCACCTAAAGCTCCTGGTCCCGGTGAAGCACGTGCCGGGGATGGACGAACTGACCGACGAGCTGCCGCTTCCCGACGCCCCCTACCTCATGTACCGCGCGCCGCTGGAGGTCCAGGGTCACGAGATGAACCGGCTGGACATCATGGTCCCACCCGAGCTCGCCAACCTCTTCGACCCGCAGCCCGAGCCTTCCGCGGAGGAAGCTGCCGCCGCCGAGTCAGCCGGCTCCGCCGCCGAGGATGCCGCGCCGGTCCAGGAAACGCACCAGCTCCCCGCCATCCTGGTCCTGGGAGACGACGAGGGGCGCCACTCGCTGGTCGCCGAGCTGAACCCGAACGGGGTCAACCTGATCGACGCCCCGCTCAACGCGGACCTGCACGGGCTTTTAGCCCAGGGGGACGTAAAGCTCGCCCTGGTGTCCCTGAAAAACACCGCCGACCGCGACCTCTCCATCTGCAACCGGGTGGTCCCCCTGGTGGGGCGCTCGGGGGGTGTGGTGCTCCTCATGGCGCCGCAGTGGACCCGCAACGCGGTATTGAAGGCGCTCAAGGCCGGCGTCAAGGGGATCCTGATGCCCCCGCTGGACCACGAGGAGCTCAACACCAAGGTCGAGCAGTTCCTGAAGGCAAGTTAGGGCGGCTACCCCGGCCGCCCCGCAGTGCTCCCCCCGCCCGTCTCTCCCTTTTTCCCCAGCATGCCGCCGCGCCTACACACCGCAGCGACGCCGAGCGGCGCTCTTGCGCCGGCCGTCAAAAAAACATCTCGTAGCGCACGCTTTTTTGACTGGGCGGGGGCCCGGTCCGTCGGGGACCCGGCCCAAAGCGCCTCTTTGCCCCCGAAAAGCGCTGAGACAGGGCCGCGACGGGGCGCCAGACGCTGTTCAAGGGTTGGGCACGCCTTTTGCCTAACCACCCCTCATGACCGCTTCCTTCCGCACACTTCGCTGGCGCCGGCAGCTCTGGCTCCTCGTCACCCTCGCCATCTGCGCCACCCCTGCGCTGGCGGGGGCCCAGGAGAAGAACCGGCTGTTACGCATCAAGGTGCAGCCGCACCACGGCTACACCCGGATCAACCTGGTCTTCCAGTCTCCGCCCGATTTCGCCCTGAACCGCGGGGTGAACCGGGTGCGCATCGAGGTGCACCAGGCCGACGCCCCGAGCTTCAAGAAGCTGCGCTCCTACGGCGACGCCAACGTCTCCGGCATCTACTGTTCCTCGCGCGAGGGGTGGCTCCAGGTCACCGTGCCGACCCGGCAGCCCAACGCCGGGGTGGAACTCATCGATTTCATCACCCCCAACGTGCTCTCCCTCGACGTGGGGCCGGCCCTGAAGCGCACCCCCCGCGCCGACATCGCCCCGGGACGCGAGCCGATCCTCGCCGGCATCGAGCAGTTCGTGCGCGACTTCGGCACCGCCCCCCCCTCCGCGCTCCCCTTCGTCCCCACCGATATAAAGACCCTGAAGCGCTTTCTCCCGGACAACGAGGTGGACCTGTTCCAGCGTGCCGAGGGGGCCCTCTACAAGGAGCAGGGGAGCGAGGCCTTGGAGCTTTTCGGGTACTTCGCCAACAAGGCCCCGGCGCTGAAGGCGCTGGCCGGGTTCCGCAGCGCCCAGGCGTTTTACGTGATGGAGCGCTACGACGAGGCGCTCAAGGCCTACAACGCCGCGGCGGCGCTCTGGCCCGAGTACCCCGAGCAGGCCCCGGAACTGCTGCAGACGCTCGCCGACCTGAAGGCCAAAAACGGCGACTTCAAGGGGGGGCGGGCGCTCTTTTTAAGGCTCATCGAGCGTTTTTCCGGCACCGCCTACAGCGGCCCCTTGATGAACCGGCTGGCCGACCTGACCGCGCGCCACGGCGACACGAGCGCCGCTCTGGAAATCTACCGCTCGGTGGTGGTCCACGCCGCAGGCACCCCCGCCGCCGAGCGGGCCCGCATGAAGCTCGTGGACCGCGACCTGTTCCGCATCTCCCGGGACCGCTACCAGGAACTCCTGGAGAAGTACCAGCGGATCTACGCCGCCCCCTGCGACTTCACCCTGCGCGACGAGGCGCTCTTCAAGATCGCCCTGATGCAGGGGCTCTACGGCCCGGCCCGGGCGGGGCTCGACGCCTCGATCGAGTACCAGCGGCGCTACCCGCGCGGCATCTTCTCCACCATCGTCAAGAAGATGCGCGAGGAGCTCTTGCTCCCGGTGTACCGCGAGGTCTACGCCGGGCACCGCGACCAGGCCCTGGTGCAGCTCGCCCTGGAGAACAAGGAGTACCTGACCCGCTGCCTGGCCGACCCCGAGTTCGCCCCCCGGGTCGCCGAGGCCTGCCGCAAGGCCGGGCAGCTGGCCCAGGAGCTCACCCTGTTCGGCTACCTGGTGGACCGCAGCTGGGCCGCCGGCAGCGCCCCCTTCATGCTGGCGCGCCTGGTCGAGGACGCCCTCGCCCTGGGGAACCTTTCCCTGGCCCAGTCGAGCGCCCAGGGGTTCCTGACCCGGTTCCCCAAGGACCCGCGTACCCAGCGCATGCACGAGCTTTTGGGGCGCATCGCCTTCGAACAGGGGGACCTGAAACGGGTCAGCGCGGAGCTCTCCTTCCTGAACCAGAAGGGGCGCCAGGCGCAGCTTTCGGAGAGTAACTACTACCTGGCCAAGGCGTGCGCCGCCGCGGGGGACCATCCGGGCGCCGAGAGGGCGCTCACCCGCTTCCTCTCCGCCCCCCCCGAGAAGAGCCCGCTTTTGGCCGACGGCTACCTCACCCTGGCAGGGGCGTGCGCGAGCCTCAAGGAGTACCCGGAGGCGCTCGCCGCCTACCGCGGGGGGCTCAAGGTGGCCAGCGGCGAGAGTGCCGACCAGATGCGCTACAAGATGGGGGAGATCTACCTGCAGCTCAAGATGATCCGCGAGGCCAAGGGGACCTGGGACGAACTCGTCAAAAAGAACCCCAGCGGCACCTGGGGGAAACTGGCCGCCGAGTCGCTCGCCGACCTCGCCTGGCGTCTGAAAATCGCCGGGGAGCTCCCCTGAGCTGTCAAAAACCTGACTCGGACCGGCGGGAAGCGCCCATTTACGGGGCTTCGCCCGCTGGTACGGCTTTTGCTGATGCTGGCTGTGCAGTCTCATGCAAGGAGGAAACAGCATGCCCGTCAACGGAATTTTCGGGACCACGGTCGATCTTCTCGGGAAGACCCTGGACCTCAGGGTCAAGCGCCAGGGGCTGATCGCCGCCAACCTGGCCAACGCCGAGACCCCCAACTACACCCCCACGGACCTCAAGTTCGAAGACGAGCTGAAGAGCGCCCTCAAGAAAGGTGGGAAACCGGCGACCACCCACCCGCGCCACATCCCGCTCAAGGGTGCGAGCGCGCGCCTCGAGGTGGTGACCGGCCAGGTGGTCGAGGTGCCGGACAAGGCACCGAGTGCCGACGGCAACGGCGTGGAGCTGGAAAGCGAGATGGGCAAGATGGCGGAGAACCAGATCATGTACAACGCCTCGGTCCAGCTCCTGACCAAGAAATTCGAGATGATGAAGCAGGCAATCAGGGGGAGCATCTAAATGGATTTCTTTTCTTCTATGGACATCAGCGCCTCGGCTTTGAGCGCCGAGCGCACCAGGATCAACCTGATCTCCAGCAACCTCGCCAACGTGAACTCGACCCGCACGGCCGAAGGTGGCCCCTACAAGCGCAAGGACGCGGTCTTCAGTGCGACCGCGGCCCAGAAGGGCTCCTTCGGTGCCGCCCTGAACCAGGCCAGCCAGGCCAGGAAGGTCGAGGTCAGCCAGGTCCGCGAGGACCAGAACCCGCCGCGCCTGCAGTACGAACCGTCCCACCCGGACGCCGACGCCGCCGGCTACGTCGCCTACCCCAACATCAACGTGGTTGAGGAGATGACGGACATGGTCTCCGCGACCCGCAGCTACGAGGCCAACGTGACCGCGGCCCAGGCCGCCAAGGCGATGGCGCTGAAGACCCTGGAACTGGGTCGCTAGCCAGCCCGACATCCAACGAACTAACCGTTTCTCAAGGAGCATCTCATGGAAATCACTGCCATCTCAGGCATCTCTGGCGGTCTGTCCCAGGCCTTTCCGGTCCAGGAAAAAGCAGCCCAGAACCCGGTCAACGAGTTCGGTGACCTCCTCTCCAAGATGGCCGGCAAGGTAAACGACCTGCAAAACGGCGCGGACAAGTCGATCCAGTCGCTGGCCACCGGCGAGAGCAAGGGGCTGCACGAGGTGATGCTGGCGGTCGAAAAGGCCAGCGTCTCCTTCCAGATGCTCACCCAGGTGCGCAACAAGGCGCTGGAAGCCTACCAGGAAATCATGAGGATGCCGGTCTAACCGGATGTGAAGGGCGTCGCGGGCGGGTAACACCGCCCAAAAAGCCTCTGCACGCCCCTTTGGGGGGCGCGATTTTGAGACGGGGAAGCCATGCCGGAAGGCCTTAAAAAACTACTGGAACCTGTTCTTGCCCTGAGCACCGGGAAGCGGCTCGTCGTGGGCGCGGTGGCGCTGGTGTCGCTGCTTGCCTTCGCGGCGCTCATCACCGTGGCCAACAAGACCGACTACCGCCCCCTCTTCGCCAACCTGACCAGCGAGGATGCCGGGGAGATCGTCAAAAAGTTGAAGGAGCAGAAGGTCCCCTACCAGATCACCGACGACGGCAAGGCGGTCCTGGTCCCCTCCGACAAGGTACACGAACTGCGGCTCTCGCTCGCCAGCGAAGGGCTCCCCCAGGGGGGGGGCGTCGGCTTCGAGATCTTCGACCGCAAGAACTTCGGCATGACCGAGTTCGTGCAGAAGCTCAACTACCAGCGCGCCCTGCAGGGCGAACTCTCCCGCACCATCTCGCAGATCGCCGGGGTCGAGTCGGCCCGGGTGCACCTCGCGCTCCCCGAAAAGACCCTGTTCAAGGACTCCGAAAAACCGGCCACCGCCTCGGTGGTCTTGAAGATGCGCTCCAACCGCACCCTGCGCGAGGGTGAGGTGAACGGCGTGGTGCACCTGGTGGCCTCCTCCATCGAGGGGATGGACCCGGAGCACGTGACCGTGATGGACAGCCGCGGCAAGGTGCTCAGCAAGAACTCGACCGGCGACGCCACCTCCAAGCTCTCCGGCGCCCGCCAGGAGACCCAGCTCGCCTTCGAGAGGACCGAAGAGGAGAAGCTGCAGAGCCTGCTCGACAAGGTGGTGGGGAGCGGCAAGTCGGTGGCCCGCGTCTCGGCGGCCTTCGACTTCAAGCAGGTCGAGAAGTACGAGGAGCGCTACGACCCGGAAAGCGCCGCGGTCCGAAGCGAGCAGAGAAGCGAGGAGAAGGGGAGCACCACCACCACGGCCAGCGGCGTGCCGGGGGTGCAGTCCAACCTGAACCGCCAGAACGCCCCCGGCAACACCAGCACCCAGGGGGGGGGCTCCAAGAGCGACGAGACCCTGAACTACGAGGTGAGCCGCTCCACCGCGCGCATCATCGAACCGGTGGGGAGCCTCTCCAAGGTGTCGGTGGCCATCCTGGTGGACGGCAAGTACGAACTCGCCCCGGGCGCCAAGCCCGATGCCAAGCCGAAGTACCAGCCGAGGAGCCCGGAAGAGCTGCAGAAGATCGAGGCCCTGGTGAAGAGCGCCGTCGGCTTCAACGCCGAGCGCGGCGACCAGGTCACCGTGGCCAACATCCCCTTCCAGGAGACCGGCGACGGTCCCGCCGAGGGTCCCAAGTGGTGGGATGCCCCGATCCTGCAGGCGCTTTTGAAGAACGGCCTGATCGCCGCCGGGTTCCTGGCGCTGCTCATGTTCGTGATCCGGCCGCTGCTGAAGATCCTCAAGGCCGAGGTGCGCCCCACCAGTCTGACGCCGGTCCCGGATGCCGAGGCGGTGCGGATGATCGAGGAAGCCAAGCGCGAGCAGGAGGCGATGCGGGTCACCCAGCTCGAGCTGGTCGACAAGGTGAAGCAGGATCCCTATCAGGCCGCGCAGATCCTGCAGAACTGGCTTACCCACAAAGAGTAGGTCAGTTCCGGCGCCCCGACGCTCCCCTGACGAATTTTTGACACACCCGCGTACCACGCGGAACTAGAGGTGCTGCAATGACTGGAGCGGAGAAAGCCGCTGTACTCCTTCTCTACCTGGGCCCCGAGGCGACGGCCAAGGTATTCGGGCATATGGAGGACACCGACATCAAGAAGATCAGCCAGAGCATGGCCCGGCTGGGTCATGTCTCGCGCGAAGAGATCTCCAATGTTGTCGCCGAGTTCACCGATATCACCAACCCCGAAACCGGCTTCTTCTCGCAGGGCGAGGAGTTCGTCAAGAAGATCCTCGAGAAGGCGCTGGGCCCCTTGCGCGCCGAGACCCTGTTGAACGAGATCCGCACCTCGGGGATCGGGGACATGACGGAGCTCCTCTCCACCATGGACCCGCGCACCATCGCGAACTTCTTCTCCCAGGAACACCCCCAGACCATCGCCGTCATCCTTGCCAAATTGAAACCCAAGCAGACCAGCGAGATCATCTCCCTGTTGCCGCAGGAGCTGCAGGCCGAGGTGGTGATCCGCATCGCCGAGGTCGACCAGGTCTCGCCGGACATCTTGGCCGAGATCGACGAGGTGATCCGGGTGGAACTGACCGCCCTGGGCGGCATCCAGCGCTTCAAGGTGGGCGGCGTCGAGAAGGTGGTGGACATGTTCGCGCATCTGGACAGAAGCCGCGAGAAGAAGATCCTCGACAAGCTCGACACCATGAACCCGCCTCTGGCCGAGGTGATCAGGAAGCACCTGTTCACCTTCGAGGACATCTTCAAGCTCGACGACCGCGCGATCCAGGGGATCATGCGCGAGGTGTCCAACGACACCCTGACGCTCGCCATGAAGACCTCGCCGGACGAGGTGAAGGAGAAGATCTTCCGCAACATCTCGAGCCGCGCGGCGGAGATGATCAAGGAGGACCTCGAGGTCATGGGGCCGGTGCGCCTCTCCGACGTGGAGAAGGCCCAGTCCGAGATCATCAAGATCGTCCGGAAGATGGAGGAAGAGGGGAAGGTGGTCATCGCGGGCCGCGGGGCGGAAGATGTCCTCGTCTAGGATCCTCAGGGGGAGCTTCGACTCCCAGCAGAGCTTCACCCTCGCCCCGCTGGGCGAGCAGGTGTCGACCCCCGAGCCGGACGTGTTCCGCCCGGTGAGCCTGGGCGAGCCCGAGCCCCAGCCCGAGGTCGAGGAGGCGCTGGAGTACCTGGCGCCCCCGTCGATCCCCGAGGAGGAGGCGGTGCGGCGCATCCAGCAGGCCCACGCCGAGGGGCTCAAGGAGGGGAGGCGCCAGGCCGACGAGCAGTTCGCCCGGGTGAGCGAGGCCCTGGGGCAGGCGCTTTTGGCGACCGGCACCCTGCGCAGCCGGCTCATGCAGGAGGCCGAAGAGGACCTCTTGAAGCTTTCGGTGCAGATCGCCCGGACCATCATGCAGCGCGAGCTCGCCTGCGATCCCTGGATCCTGGCCCAGGTGGTGCACCACGCGGTGGAAACCGCGGCCGACGGCGGCGAGATGGTGGTGCGCCTTAACCCCGACGACTACCAGATGGTGGCCCGGCGCCCCGAGTTCGCGGTGGCCCCGGGGGAGAAGCGCAAGGTGATCCTCAAGGAAGACCCTGCCATCCCGGGTGCGGGATGCCTGGTGGAGACCGGGCGCGGCACCCTGGATGCGGGGCTTGCCGCCCAGCTGGACGAGATCTACCGCCGCCTGTGCGAGGAGAAGTGCACCCGGCGCGCAGGAGGTAATGGTGGGGATTGACCTGGCGCGCTACCTCCCGATCGTGCAAAACGCGAAACCGGTCCGCTTCCACGGCAAGGTGACCCAGGTGGTCGGCCTGGTGATCGAGGGGTTCTGCCCCGAGACCGCGGTGGGAAGCCTGTGCGAGGTGCACTCCGAGGGGGCCGATCCGATACCCGCCGAGGTGGTGGGCTTTCGCGACAACAAGACGCTCCTCATGCCCCTGGGCGAATTGCGCGGGGTGGGGCTTGGGAGCCTCATCTCGGTGAGGCGCGAGAAGGCGGCACTCGGGGTGGGACCGGAGCTTCTGGGCCGGGTCATCGACGGCCTGGGCGCCCCCATCGACGGCAAGGGGCCGATCGCCATCGCCGACGAGTACCCGATCTACGCGGCGCCGGTGAACCCGATGCTCAGACGTCCGATCCGCAAGTCGCTGGATCTCGGGATCCGGGCCATCAACGGGCTTTTGACCTGCGGCGAGGGGCAGCGCGTCGGCATCATGGCGGGCTCCGGGGTCGGTAAATCGACCACCCTCGGCATGATCGCCCGCTACACCGAGGCCGACGTCAACGTGATCGCCCTCATCGGCGAGCGCGGCCGCGAGCTGAGGGAGTTCATCGAGAAGGACCTGCAGCAGGAAGGTCTCGACAAGTCGGTCGTGGTGGTCGCCACCTCGGACCAGCCTCCGCTCGTCAGGATGCGCGGCGCCTACATCGCCACCACCATCGCGGAGTACTTCCAGGCCCAGGGGAAGAAGGTCTTATTGATGATGGACTCGGCCACCCGCTTCGCCATGGCGATGCGCGAGGTGGGGCTGGCGATCGGCGAGCCTCCCACCACCAAGGGGTACACCCCGAGCGTGTTCGCCTCGCTCCCGAGGCTTTTGGAGCGCACCGGCAACTTCCCGGGGGGGTCGATCACCGGGCTCTACACGGTTCTCGTCGAGGGGGACGACTTCAACGAGCCGATCTCGGACGCCATGCGCAGCATCCTGGACGGGCACATCATCCTCTCCCGGGAGCTCGCGGCGCGCAACATCTACCCCCCCATCGACCTCTTGAACAGCGCAAGCCGCGTGATGTCCGACGTCACGACGCAGGAGCACCGCAAGCTGGCCGGGCAGTTCAAGGAGGTCCTGGCGGCCTACCGGCAGGCCGAGGACATGATCAACATCGGGGCCTACAAGGCGGGGAGCAACCCCAAGATCGACTACGCCATCGCCAAGATGGACCAGATGATCGCCTTCATGAAGCAGGACATCTCCGACGCGGTGAGCGTCGAGACATCGCTGGCCGCTCTGGCCGAGATCTTCGAAGGGTACCAGAGCTGACGGCACCGGGAAGCAGGCGATAGTACCAGGAGGGAGGCAGTATGGCAGGACAACCCGAATTCCGGCTTGAGCAGGTCCTCAAGTTTCGCAAGGAAGTGGAGAAGATGCACCAGCTGGAGCTGGCGCAGGCCCGGCAGCAGCACGACAACGCCCGCGAGCGGCTGAACCGCGAGAAGAGCGCCCTGAAGGCCCTGGAGCAGGAGTTCTGCGAGCGCCAGGCGGAGGGGATCGAGGCCAAGGACCTGCAGCTCTACGGCGACTTCACCATGCGCAAGACCCAGGAGATCCACGCGATCCGCGACTCGCTGCCGCTTTTGGAGAAGGCGGTGCAGGAGCGGCGCGAGGCGCTCTTGGTGGCGGCCAAGGAGAAGAAGGCCCTCGAGGTCTACAAGGAGAAGAAGCTCAAGGACCTGCGCCTGGAGCAGCTCACCCGCGAGCGCGCCTTTTTGGACGAGGTCGCGGTGCAGAGCAGGGGAGGCCAGCAGTGAAAAAGAGCGTGCTCACCCTTTTGACCGCCGCCGGGATTTTGACCTGGTTCGCACCGGGTCCTTTCGAGCTCCGGGCCGGCGCGAGCGAGGCGGTGCAGCGTGGTGCCGCGGCCGGCGGGGCTGCCGGCGAGGTCCAGGCCCTGGAGGCCCGGCGCCAGCAGCTTGTCGAGAAGGAGGCCCAGTTGAAGGCGAAGGAGGAGGCGCTCAAGAAGCTCTCCGCCACCCTGGACACCCGGGTCGCCGAGCTGAACGCCGCCAAGAAGGGGCTGGAAGGTGCGCTGGTCGCCAAGAAGAAGCAGGAAGACGAGCGCTACAAGAAGATGATCAAGATCTACAAGTCCCTAAAGCCCGACGAGGCGGGGACGCTCTTGAACAAGCTCGACGAGAAGATGCTCATCGAGATGCTCAACCAGATGGACCAGAAGACGGTGGTGAAGCTGATCCCGTTCATCACCCAGCCCAAGGTCCTCGAGTGGACCCGCCTCACCCTGCGCGGCAGGGAGTAGGGGGAGCAGGGGAATCTGGCTAAGAAGTTGCAGTACCCCCCTTTACACACCGTTTCGCGTCAAAACTTCGACGCGGCGTTTATGCAGTCCATGTCGGAAAAAGAGGAGGTGAGAAAGCATGCAGATGATAGCAAACGTAGTAATGCCAGACGTAGCACCCGCAGTACCCCAGATGGTGAAGGGGGGAGCTGCGGCAGCGGCGGACGGGACCGGTTCCTTCGCGCAGCTTTTGCAGGGGAGCCAGCAAAACCGTGCCGATGCGGGCCAGACGGCCGACGCGCAGGGCGGGGATGCGGCGGCGAAGGGGATCCTCCTGAAGCTCGCCACTGCCTACGGTACCACGGCGAACGCCGGCGGCACCCAGGCGGCGGACTCCCAGAAAACGGCGGAAGAGCAGCAAACCGCAGCACTCCTCTCCGGCACCGAGGCCCTGGCGCAGGAACTCGAGGGGGCCCTTGCGGGGGAGGCAACGCCAGCCAAGGGTGGCACGGCCGGCCTGGACGCGGCGCTGCGCGCTGCACTGCGCACCGGCTTGGCGGCCCAAGCGCACCGGCAGGACGCGGCAACCGTTCCGCAGCAGATCCCGGCTAACCCGACGGCAGCAGTACTGCCGGCACCCCTTCCCGCAGCCGGAGAGGCAGCAGAGCACCAGGCAGTAGAGCCGGCTGCCGACCAGCAGGACCAGGCAACTGGGCAGGACCCGGCGTCGCTCACCCAGGCGGCGCAGCAGCAGATGGCACAAGCCTTACTGGCGGCAATGGCCCAGCCGGCCACCCCGGTAACGGCGGCGCAACCGGACGCGCCGTCGGCGACAGCCAAGGCTGCAGCAGCACCAGAAGTTGCCGCAGCTGCGGCAGCACCGCTTCACCAGGAAGGAAACGCCCCGGCGGAAGGTTCCGCCACGCAGACCCAGGCGGCGGCGCTTGTCCTGCCGACCCTGGCAAGCAGCCACGAGGCACCGGCACTTCAGCCGGCACCCCCCGCGGCAGTGGCCCCGGCAGCAGTCCCGGCAGCAGTCCCGGTGGCCGAGACGGCCCAACCGGTCAACAAGGCCGGAGAGCCGGAGAAACTCACGGTAGTAAAAGAGCAGGCGGCAACGGACAGCACGGCGCTCGACGCCCTGCGCGCTGCCGGCCCCGAAGTGCACCCGGAGGTGACGCAGAACGCGGAACCCGCGGGCACCACAGTTCCCGCCAAGACCGGCGCTCCAGAACAGGAGCCGCAATTGGCAACGGCTTCGCAGAGGCAGGCAGGCGCCGCTGCGCAGACGAGCAGCAGCTCTTCCCAGGTCACGGTGCAGGAGGTGGTCCCGCAGGCGGCTTCGGCTGCCGAAAAGGCGACTCCGGCCGACCCGAAGAGTGCACGAGCAGCCCAGGCCTTCCACGGCACCTACTCCGAACTGCGCGGCGCGGCGGAACGCACCGCCACCCAGCAGGAGGCCCCGGTGCAGGAAGCGAGCGTCAGCGGCAGCGCGGCCCCGGCGGCGCGTTTCACCGCATTCCAGGGCTCCCCGGCCGGCCAGGATGGCTTCGCCGAAAACAAGCAGCAGGGAGAGGCTGAGCAGAAGGCTCAGGTGAACCAGAACGCCCAGGCCCAGCTTGCCGGCTTCACCCTGAAGCCCGAGAGCGCCGGCGAGGCCCAGGTCGCAGCCGAGACCAAACCGACCCACCTGAAGGATCTGCACGAGAGCATCCTGTCCCAGATCAAGGACGGCGTGGTGACCCACGACGGCAAGGGGAACGGCGAGCTCAGCATCAGGCTCAACCCGGGCGAACTGGGCGAGCTGAAGATCCAGGTCCGCATGGAGGACAACCGGGTCAGGGTCGAGGTGCAGGCCGACAACAAGATGGTGAAGGACCTCCTGATGAGCAACCTGGACAGCCTGAAGGATTCCTTGACCAGCAAGAACTTCACCATGGAAGGGTTCGACGTCTCCACCGGGGGCGGCTTCAACTCCCCGCTCCAGCAGCAACAGGGCGACGCGCAGCAGCAGCGCGCCTGGTTCAAGTCGGCACGTGCCGGCGGCTACGGCGGCGAGGCGGAGACCACGCGGGTGAATTACGTGACCGAAGAGGTCAACAACCTGCTCGACGTGAGGTTCTAACCTAAAGGAGGCAGCACGATGATCAGCGACGTAACCGGCAGCGCGGCCACCGACTCGACCGCGGCCGCGGCAGCGATGAAGAAGGCGACCGGGATGAACAAGGACGACTTCCTCAAGCTCTTCGTAACCCAGCTGCAGAATCAGGATCCCCTGAATCCTCAGGATTCCAGCCAGTTCATCAGCCAGCTGGCGCAGATAACCCAGGTCGAGCAGGCCTACAACACCAACTCGAACCTGACGAGCCTCCTGAACCAGGGGGGCAACAGCATGACCATGGCCTCGGTCTCCCTGATCGGGAAAGAGGTCAAGGCCTCCGGGTCCCAGGTGAGCCTCACCTCCGGGAGCCCGAGTTCCGTCAACTTCAACCTGGGGCAGTCGGCAGACCAGGTCACCGTGAACATCCTCAACGGGAGCGGTTCGGTGATCAAGACCATCAACGCAGGTGCCATGGGCGCCGGCGACGGTTCGGTCAGCTGGGACGGCACCAACAACCTGGGGAGCCAGCTCTCCTCCGGCGCCTACAGCTTCTCGGTCAGCGCCAAGGACGCTCAGGGGAACACGGTAACCACCACCCCGATGATCAAGGGGAAGGTGGACGGCGTGGACATGTCCGGGGCGACGCCGGTCCTCTCCGTCGGCAACGTAAAATTGAGTCTCACTGACGTAACGGCGGTGAGCACAGGGGGCTAGATGATCGATAACAGCATCCTGTTCCCGCAACCGATTCAGGCGCCGGTCAGACCCAACCCGGCCACACCGCAGGGGGCGAAGCAGACAGGATCCGGCACACCGTTTGCCCAGGTACTGGACCAGAAACTCCCCGGTCAGCCGGTAAAACTCTCCCAGCATGCACAGGAGAGGCTCAAGTCGCGGGGGATCACCTTAAGCGACAGCGATCTGAAGAAGTTGGCAGGAGCAGTAGACAGCGTGGCCCAGAAGGGCGGCAGGGATTCCCTGATCATGCTTGGAGATGCAGCGCTCGTGGTTAGTGTCAAAAACCGCACCGTAGTAACCGCGATGGATCGCCAGGCAATGCAGGGCAACGTGTTCACCAACATCGACTCGGCGGTAGTGCTCTAACGGCAGGTTGGCCACTAAAGCCACCAAGCACACGGAGAAAAACCGACGACACCAGCTTGAAAAAGTAACCGAGTACCCGAAACGCACAACGAGAAACCTGGAACCAGAACGTAGCACAGAGAACTTAGAACCGACTTTTTGGGCTGGCCCTCTTGAAGGAAGCCCGGCGGACACCGACCGACTGAGGTGTCCCAACCACTACAACACAGGAGGCATTAAAATGAGTCTTACTTCTGCTCTTTATACGGGTGTTAGCGGTCTTACTGCGTACGGCGATTCCATGAACGTGATCGGCAACAACATCTCCAACGTCAACACGACCGGCTTCAAGGAGTCCCGCTCGCTGTTCTCCGACCTGCTCTCCGGCAACGCCGGCGCCAACTCGCAGGTGGGGCGCGGCGTCCAGATGCAGGCGGTACAGAACATCTTCACCCAGGGCTCCTCGCAGAGCTCGGAAAACGTCACCGACCTCTGCATCCAGGGGAACAGCTTCTTCGCCCTGAAGTCACCGACCTCGCCGTCGCCCCTGGCCAGCCAGGACTCGGCGTTCCTTTCCCGCAACGGTGCCTTCCACGTGGACAACAACCTGACCCTGGTGAACGCCGACGGCTACCAGGTGCTCGACACCGCGGGTAACCCGATCAAGTTCTCCGACAACCAGTCCGGCATCACCACCGCCGCCGTCGCCTTCAACACCGCCGCCGTGGTGACCCCGGCCACCACCGCCATCACCACCGACATCGCCACGGCACAGGCCGCGGTAACCGCCATGTCGGCCGGCGCCGCCAAGACCGCTGCCCAGGCCCTGGTAACCGCCGCCACCGCGGCAAACAACGCCGCCATCGCGGCCAACACCACCTTCGCGGCCTCCCCCAACGGCGGCAACGCCGACGCGGTGAACGCCGCCCTCTCGGCCGCCTACGCCGCGCTGCAGGGTGCCGCCGGTGCCGCGGGGACCTCGATCCCGGCTGCCACCACCACCGCGGTGACCGCCGTGACCACCTCCTATGCCTCGGTACAGACCGAAGAAGGTAAGGCCTTCAGCAAGATCACCAAGATCGACCCGGACGGCCTGATCACCTACCTGGGCGCCGACGGCATCACCCAGAACTTCTACAACGCCTCCGGCTCCACCGGCGTCTCGGTAACCGCAGCCAACGCCGCCACCGTGCAGCGCCTCGCCGTGGTGACCGCCTCCGACCCGGGTGCCCTGACCAAGGCCGGCAGCTCGCTGTACCAGTCCAACTCGAAAGCCGGCGTCTCCACCGGCGCCTTCACGCTGGCCAGCAACAAGCCCAACGGCTCCAGCGAGAAGGTACTCAGCAACTCGCTCGAGGGGAGCAACGTCGACCTGGCCAGCGAGTTCGTGAAGATGATCACCACCCAGCGCGCCTACTCCGCGAACTCGAAGACCATCACCACCACGGACCAGATGACCCAGGAAGTGCTGTCGCTGATCCGGTAGCCTCCTTGAGTCTGCAGGACTAAAAGATCCGCCTTGGCTTCCAGAGTCGGGGCGGATTTTTTTATGCGCGTCAGCGGGGGTGAAAAACGTCCCCGAAACGCTCCAAGTGCATTATTTACTAAATGTTTTTGGTAAAAAAGCCGAAAAGGGAAGCAGCACCGCAAGGGTGCCAGGGCCGACCTTTCGGCCACCCGGCAGGGGCGTGGCGCCCGGCTGGAAACCCGTCTTTACCCGTTGTGCCAAGGATGCGTCATGAGACTTCGAAACAACTTTTCGTTGCGTTTGCCCTGGGCCGCGCTGTTGGCCCTGGCGCTCTGGTTCGCCGGTGCCGCACCGGCCCAGGCCGCCATCACCTACAACAACTGGAGCTCGAGCGGACCCACCCCGGCCCCCTCCAAGGCGGTTGTCAAAACCTTGGCAGTGGCGCCGACCACACCGCTTGCCACCGTGTACAACGGTACCGACGGCGGCGGGGTCTACACCATGAACGAGGGGGGGACCGGCTGGACTGCGGCCAACGCCGGGCTGAAGAACCGCCAGATCCAGGGCTTTGCCGTGCACCCGGTCGATCCCAAGGTGGTCTACGCCGCGACCAGGGACGGGCTCTTCAAGACCAGCGACGGCGCGGCCTCCTGGGTGGACGCCTCGAGCGGGCTCACTACCACCAACGTGCGCTTCGTGGCGATCGATCCCCTCACCCCGACCACCCTCTACGCGGCGGGCCCGGCCGGTGTCTTCAAGAGTAGCGACGGCGCCGGGAGCTGGAGCCAGGTGAACACCGGGCTCACCAGCCAGAACGTGCGCTGGCTCCTCATCGACCCGGTCTCGACCAGCATCGTCTACGCGGCGACCGACGCGGGGATCTTCCAGACTACCGACTCGGGCGCGCACTGGGGCGCCGTCAACACCGGCCTCAACAACCAGGACGTCCTCTGCCTGGCCTACGGCGCCACCGGGTCGAGCCCGACCATCTTCGCCGGGACCAACGGCGGCGGGGTCTTCATCAGCAGCGACGCGGGCGCCACCTGGGCCGCCGACAACGGCTCGCTCGGCAACCTCATAGTGAACATCATCCTGGTGGACAACCCGGCAGCGCCGGGGACCGCCTACGCCGGGACCGGCAACGGCCTCTACAAGCAGTCCTATGCCTCGAGCAGCTGGGGTGCCTGGAGCTCGGTCACTTCGGGGATCAGCGTCCCTGCCGTCCTGCACGCCCTGGCGAACAACCCCACGGCCCGCGCCACCCTCTACGCCGGCACCGACCTGGGGGCCTTCCGCAGCACTGCGTCGGGCTCCTCCTGGACCGCACTCGGCACGGGACTGAGACCCGGGAGCTCGCTGGCCATCAAACCTTCGGACAACACCATCATCGTGGGGGGGATGGCCAACGGCGGGATCTACCGCTCCAGCGACAGCGCGAGCACCTGGATCGCCGTCACCAGCGCAAACCCCGGCACCCCGACCGCGTTCCTCTTCGACCCCACCGGCACCCCGGTGTACGCGGCCTCCGGAAACGGGGTCTACAAGTCGGTCGACGACGGCGTCACCTGGACCAGCCTGAGCGCGAACCTCCCCAACACCGACGTGCGCGCCCTCTGCCTCGGCGCGGGGGGCGCCCTGCACGCGGCGACCTCCGAAGGGATCTACGTCTACAACTCCGGCACCGACACCTGGAGCGCCTACGCCGGTGGCCAGCCCTCCAACACCGACCTGACCGGCCTCGCCTTCCGCGGCGTCTCGCTCTTTACCGCCACCAACGGCGGCGGGGTGTACCGCTCGGACAACGGCGGGAGCTGGAGCCAGATCAACACGAACCTCACCAGCACGGTGGTGAACGCCCTGGTCCTGGACGCCGGCAACATCTACGTCGGGACCCCGAGCGGGGTATTCCGCTCGGCGGACAACGGCGCCACCTGGTTCCAGGTAAGTAGCGGCATCACCAACACCAACGTGAAGGCGCTCGGGCTCGCGATGGGTAACCCCAGCTTCCTGACTGCCGGCACCAACGGCGGCGGGGTCTTCTTCTCCACCAACTCCGGCGACGTCTGGACCGCCATGAACACCGGCCTCACCGACAAGACGGTGACCTCGCTCGCCGCGAGCTCGGCCGCCAAGAAGGTCTACGCCGGGACCGCCGGCTCGAAGATCTTCGGACTGAAGCTGAGCCCGGTCTCGGCGATCTCTCCGTCGGCACCGAGCGCCTCGAGCCCCGTCGACTTCGGCATCGTCAACGTGAACGACACCAAGATCCAGGTCTTCAACCTTTTGAACACCGGGACCCTGCAGCTCAATGTCTCCGCGATGAGCCTGGCCGGCACCGACGCGGGGCTCTACCACGTGGTCGCCGGGGGGAGCCGCCAGTGCAACCTGCCGACCCCGGTGATCGAGGCCGGCGACTACTGCACCATCGGCGTCAACTTCATCCCGACCACCACCGGGACCAAGACCGCCTCGCTGGTCATCGCCTCGGATGCGCCGAACCAGCCGGTGACCAGCTACCTGCAGGGGAAGGGGGGCTTCCCGCCGGTCGCCAGCATCGTCACCCCGACCACCGGGAGCACGGTGAGAAACCCGCTCGCGATCTCCGGTACCGCCATCGACAAGAACCAGATCACCGGCGCCGACGGCACCGGCAGCAACCTGACCAAGGTGGAGATCTCCACCGACGGCGGCGCAACCTGGAACCTGGCCACCAAGAACGCCACGCTCAACTCCTGGACCCAGTGGAGCTATAGCTGGACCGCAACACCGCTCCCTTTGAACGGCCCCTACGTGGTCTCGGCCCGCGCCACCGACAGTAACGGCATCGTGCAGAGCGTGCTCTCCACGGTGAACCTCACGGTGGACAACGTGCCGCCGGTCACCTCGATTGCCGCCAAGCCCAAGGTCCTAGACAACTCCGCGAGCGGCACCTTCAGCTTCACCGTGGACAAGCCGGGCTCCACCTCGCAGTGCACCCTGGACGGGCTGACGCTCTCCTGCGTATCGCCGTTTTCCTACTCCGGCCTTGCCGACGGCAGCCACAACTTCAGCGTGCTCTCGACCGACCCCGTCGGCAACCTGGAGACCAGCGCCAAGAGCTATGGCTGGACCATCGACACCGCCCCGCCGGTCACCAGCATCAGCAGCACGCCGTCGTTCTACACCACGGCCTCCGACGCCAACTTCGCCTTCTCGTCCAGCGAGGCCAACTCGGCGTTCAGCTGCACGATCGACGGGGTGAGTGCGCCCTGTACCAGCCCGCGCAGCTACACGAACCTGGCAGACGGCAGCCACGTCTTCAAGGTCCAGGCGACCGACCCGGCCGGCAACACCGCGACCACGGCGCCCACCACCCAGACCTACACCTGGATCGTGGACAAGAACAACAAGCCCTCCTCCACCATCACCGCGCCCGGCGCGCCGCTCACCGGCACCAGCTTCAACTTCGCCGGCACGGCGACCGACGCGATCTCCGGGGTGGGGACGGTAAACATCGCCATCAACGGCGGCAGCTACCGGGCCGCCGCGGATGCGGCCGTGAACCCGGCACTCCCCTGGTCCAGCTGGAGCTACCTCTGGAGCCTCCCGGTGAACGGCAGCTACACCATCCAGGCTCAGGCGGTCGACAACGCCGGCAACCTGCAGGCGAACCCCTCCACGGCGAGCATCATCGTGGCGAACCCGCTCCCGGACGTGCAGCTGGTCTCGCCACTGAACGCCGCCCTGGTGGGGAGCTCGAGCCCCCGGGTGATCACCGGAACCGCGCAGGCGGCGCCGGGCGGGCTCGCGCTGCAGAAGGTGCAGGTGGCGGTGTTCAGCGCCACCAACCCGCCGACGACCCTTACCTGGAGCGATGCCAGCGGCACCACTGCCTGGAGCTACAACTGGCTCTTGCCCACGGACGGCGCCTACACCATCCAGGCCCGGGTGCTCGACGTGGCACCGGCCCTGGACGGGTCGATCGTGGGGAACGTCTCCCAGGTGGTGAGCCGCAACGTCACCATCGACACGGTGCCGCCGGTCTCCACCATCACCCCGCTCGCCAACCCTTACCTGATGGGGCACCTGGCGACCCTGCGCGGCACGGCCGACGATCCTGCACCTGCAACCGGGCTGCAGCAGGTGACGGTGACCCTCACCGACCGCCTGGGGGCGGTGGCGAGCAGCGGTCTTGCCAACTACAACAGCCTGACCAAGAGCTGGATCTACACGAGCGGCACGCTCGCCGACGGCACCTACACCGTGCAGTCGGTGGCGACCGACAACGCCGGAAACACCCAGGCGATCGCCTCGACCAGTTCGGTGACCATCGACAACGTGCCGCCGGTGACCAGCATCACTGCCCAGCCGCCGGTCCTTTCCAACCTGCCGCTTTCCAGCTTCACCTTCTCGGCCAACGAACCGTCCACCTTCATCTGCTCCCTGGACGGCGTCGCGGCCCCCTGCTCGGCCTGCGGCAGCGTGCCGGTGGCTACCTGCACCCAGAGCTACAGCGGCCTCGGCAACGGCGCCCACGTCTTCACCGTGCAGGCGACCGACGCGGCAGGGAACCAGGAGCTCGCGGCGAAATCGGCGGGCTGGACCATCGACCTGATCCCCCCGACCGTAACGGCGACCTCGCCGGTGGACGGCACCAAGCGGCTGAGCGTCGCCAATACCAGGGTAACGGTGACCTTCAGCAAGAACGTGGATGCGGCCACCGTGGACGCGAGCACCTTCTACCTGGACCACGGTGCGACCGCCCAGGTCAGCTACGACGCGGCGACCAAGACCGCGACGCTCACCCCGACCGGGCCGCTCGCCTACGCCACCACCTACACGGCGACCGCCAGCACCGCCATCGCCGACTTCGCCCACAACACCCTGGGGAGCAACTACAGCTTCAGCTTCAGCACCGATCCGGACGGCGACGTGAACCTGGACGGCAAGGTGGATCTCACCGATGCCATGCTCTGCCTGCAGATGGCGGTCGGGCTGGTGACGCCGAACAGCGATCAGGTGCGCCACGGCGACCTGGCACCCTTCAGAACCGGCAAGCCGTACTCGGACGGCAAACTCGACGCGAGCGATGCGCTCATCATCCTTTCCAAGGTCGTGGGACTGGTGTCCTGGTGACGAAACGACCCATACAGAGATAAAGGTGGCATACCATGCGGACTAAATACCTTCTGGCAGCAGTAAACGTCCTTTTGCTCCTCGCCGGCTGCGCCGGCGGCGGCAGCAGCACCGGCCCGGTCGGCACCGGCCCCAGCCAATCGGGCACCACCATCAGCGGCTACGCCTCCAAGGGACTCATCAAGGGAGGCACGGTTTCCGTGTACGCCCCGGCGGCGGGTGGCGACCTGAACGGCAAGATCCTCCTGAAGCCGGCGACCCACACCGACACGACCGGCTACTACAGCGTCAACCTGGGGAGCTACTCCGGGGTCGTGGTAGTCGAGGTCTCGGGGAGCTACATCGACGAGGCGACCGGAGCCAATGCCACCATCAGCGATGCGGCACCCTTGCGAGCCGCCCAGGTGGTGAGCGGAGCCGGCGGTGCCCTGAGCATCGCGGTGACCCCGCTCACCGAGCTTGCCACCCGCAAGGCGCTCACCGGGACGGTCCTCAGCGCGGCCTCGGTACAGAGCGCCAACGCCCTGCTCTCCAACCTGTTCCAGTTCGACGTGGTAGCGACCCAGCCGGTCGAGCCGGGTGTGGTGGCCATGAACGCCGCGAGCCAGGACCAGAAAAACTACACCCTGGCCCTGGCAGGGATCTCCAAACTCGCTGCGAGCAGTTCGGTGGAGTCGGTGCTCACCTCCTGGTACAGCGACCTGGCAGCCACCAACCGGCTCTCCGCCACTACGATCACCAACTTCCAAACTGCAGTGACCAACTTCCTCGGTGACACCAACCGCAACCAGACCGGTGTGACCACCCCACCGCAGGGGGTCACCCAGATCGGTAACTACACCGGCACCCTGTACCTGACCACCCAGGGGAGCACCACCGCACCGATCACCTCGCTGCAGACCACGCTGACCCTGCCGGCCGGGGTGACCCTCAAGCGCGACAGCTTAGGGAAGGCCCTGGTGACGGTCTCCGGTGTGGCAAGCCACGCCGCGGCGCCGGCTGTCAACTACACCAACCCGAGCGTTTTGGTACTCGGGGTGATCAGCTCGCCCGGCTTCGGGCTGGGGCAGTTCGCCACCGTGACCTACGTGGCCCAGCCCGGCAGCAACCCGGTGGCCACCGACTTCCTGGTTTCCAACACCCAGCTGACCGGCTTCGACGGCACCAACGACTTCACGGTCACCACGGCGAACGTGGTGCCGGTACTCCCCTAGTCGGCCGAGACGGAGAGCCGACACGCGGCTCGAAACTTTGACACACCAAAAAAGCTCCCCCGGCGAAGTCGAGGGAGCTTTTTATTTGGTTCCTGCGATAGTGCAGTTCGTAGGGGCGAATCATCATGCGCCCGGTGCGCCGGTAGGTGCATGGGTTACGCAGTGCCACTGGCCCCACTGCTTTGCCTGCAGCCTCCTCTCCCGTACCTCAGGGAAAGCCGGCCAACGAGGGTCCCTCTCCCCTTGCGGGAGAGGGGAGAGGTAACAAAAAAAGGGGACCCACCCGCAGGCGGATCCCCCTCAATCGTTTTTGTCAGATTCCCGAATCAGAAGTAGTACTTGAGCCCCAGGTTGATGGTGCTGCCACCCACGTCGATCTTCGCGGTGTCCTTGGTCCCCTGGGCGTTGGTCAGGGTGAACTCGGGCTTGGCCACGAAGTACTTGAAGTCGGCACCGACCCGCAAATGCTCGGAAACCTTGTAGTCACCGCCGACCGTCAGGTGGTAGCCCAGCGCGGAGCCGTGGCTGCTTTCGCTGACCGGGGAACGCCCGTTTATGAAGCTGATGTCGTTCTTGATGAAGGCGAAGTAGTAGCCGAGCCCCGCCCCGGCGAAGAGGTCCAGCTTCTCCAGGTCGAGGATCGCCTTGGCGGTCGCGGTCACCGGGATGCCGTAGAGCGTCTTCTTCGAGGAGGCGTTGTCGTCGGATACCGAACTCGACGAACTGAAGATACCGGTACCGACCTCGATGGCCGCGTATTTCTCGGCGCGGTAGCCGACGGCGACCTCGCCGTTGTAGCCGGTGTCGAAGCTGGCCAGGCTGTTGGAGCCGCTCTTGCCGTTGGGGAGGAAAGATCCGCCCTTGACGGAGAAGTAACCGCTGCCCACTTCCGCCGCGGCGGCGCTCGATACGGCAACGGGTACCAACAGACAGGACACTAACAACCTTAACTGTGAGCTTCTCATGACTTCTCCTGGATTGCCGGACTAGGGCTGCTTGGCGCTGCCCCACAGCAGCGACCGGACACTGGAATTGAGCGGCAGCAGGTAGTCCTGCGCCGAGATGACGACGTTGTCTGCCACGCTGACCAGCTTGATGGTGAGGTAGACCTGGCCGTTTGCCTCGGAGTAGGTCCCCACCAGGACCGCCTGGGCCTTGTGGTTGCGGGTGATGTCCTTCAGCTCGCGGGAGAGCAAGAGCTCGCCCTGGAGCTGTTTCACGAAGATGCTGTCGCGCAGCTTGAGCTCCACCACCGAGTAGCCGCTCTGGGTGAGCCGGGTGGCGAGCTGCTCGGACAGGGTGCGCCCCAGCCGCGAGCTGTACAGGTCGTCGATGTTGACCAAGGACGCCACGATGATCGGCTGCTGCTTGTTGAGCGCCTTCGAGGCGGGGATGTGGGCCAGCATCTGGTCCACGGCCCGGTAGTTGGACTGCATGAAGAAGTCGTCGCCGTCGGGCTGGGTCGAGCCGGAAAGCGCGGCGCAGCCGGATAACAGCGTCAGCAAGAGTCCTAAAAGAACGCGTTTCATTGTGCCACCACCCCCAGCTGTTTCACCTGGCGCGCCGGCGCTTCGCCGCTGAAGAGCCCGGTGTCCTCGTCCTCGAGGTAGTAGATGTCCGACTTGCGGAAGATATACCTGGACTGGTCCAGGATGGTCGTGGTCACGATGAGTTCCGTGTGGGTGGCCCCGCCGGCGTAGTGCCCCAGGGCGTAATCGGCGAGGGCGGTGAGCCCCAGGGTGGCCGGCGCGGCATCGGCGGCGGCTCCGGCGGCCAGGTCCCGGATCACCCAGACCCCGGCGGCCAGCGCGGTGAGCGAGCCGGGGATGTGGGTGTAGCGGCTGCTGTCGTGGCGCACCAGCTGGGTATCGTAGCCGATGGCGAGCCCCTCGCGCGGCTCGGCGGTCACCGGCACCCCGTCGTTCACCATCCGGGTGATCAGGAAGTTTCTAAAGGCGGTGTCGAAGCTGGAGCTTCCGCCGGGCTGGATGTAGATCGGCTTCTTCGGAAAGTTCTTCTTCGGGTCGGCAATGGCCAGCTTGGTCTGCTGGGCGATGTCCTCGGCCAGCACGTCCCAGTGGTGCGCCGCCTTGGCCTTTTTCTGGGTGGTCAGGGAATGGTTCACTGCCACGGGGACCCGTGAGGCGCACCCGAAGGCGGTGAGCAGTGCAAGAAAAAGAGCCAGACGCAGAGCCATGTAAAATCCTCCACTGACCTTGGGCGCGTTGCCCTGCCGGCCAGGTTGATGTGAGCCGTCCCGGGAAGCTGCTTCGCCGGGAACCGCCTGCCCTTTCGGGCGGGTCCTGCTAGGATGCACCATCATGCAAGGGCCCTGCCAATGAGAATGGCTTGCCCGGGCCGCCCGACAGCTGCCGCGAATACCGTCCGGCAGGGAGCTCCAGGGTCAGGCGACCTCCCCACGCCGCACGCCGGACCGGGAACGACGTCCCGGCAGCTGCACCGGGCGCGTGGGCCCGGCAGGTGCACCGCAGCATCGGGAAGCTCCCCCGCTGCTGCCGGCACTACTTCCCGGGTCGGCGCTACGCCGGGAAACTTTAGCTTCCCGTTCGAAGCGATGCGGGAATCGCCTCCCACCCGGGTTCTGCCGGTATGTCGGCGCCCTAGTCAAAACATTGACCCGCAATTCAAAACACCGCCGCTTGGCAGGGCAAAATCGCCCCTTATCCGTTGGTAAAAGTTCAGCGCAAAGTCAGGCGGTATCTCTGGGGGATGCAGTATTCGGCAGTGTTCACGGCACTCTCGGGGCGCTTGCGGGCCGAACTGGCACCCAGGTTGCAATGGGAGTCAGTCGATACGCGATCACGCGGCAAGCACAAAGGAGAACCCGGTATGGCCGAACAGGCAAAAACCCAGGATGCCCCACCACCCAAGGACAAGAAGAAACTGTTCATCATCATCGGCGCCGCGGTAGCGCTTTTGGTAATCGGGGGCGGTGCCGCCATGTTCATGGGCGGCAGCAAGGGCGACAAGAAGGGCGCGCACGGCGAGGCCAAGGTGGAAGCCAAGGCCGAGGCCAAGGCCGAAGGTGGACATGGCGAGGCCAAGGCGGAAGGGGGCCACGGCGAGGGGAAAGAAGGGAAACCCAGCGCCAGCAGCTATGCGCTTGAGCCGTTTATCGTGAACATCTACGACGGCCAGGAGATCCGCTACCTCAAACTCAAGGTGGAGTTCGAGATGGTGAATCCCGAGGTGAAGGCCGAGCTCGACACCAAGGTCGCCCCGCTCAGGGACGCGATCCTGATCCTGCTCACCACCAAGACCATGCAGGAGATCCAGGACCTGCAGGGCAAGAACACCCTGAGAGAGCAGATCCTCGCGGCCTCCAACCGGATTGCCGGGGCCAACAAGGTCAGCAAGGTATATTTCACCGACTTCGTGGTGCAGTAAAGGGACCCCCTGATGGAGAAACTTCTCACCAAGGAAGAGATCGACGCCCTGGTCGCGGCCGTCTTCGAGGGGACACTGAACCCCGAAGCGGAGCTTGCCAAGGGCGGACCCCAGGCCGAACAGTTCGACCTCCTGGACATCGAGGCGCACCGGGTCATCCCGAACCTGGACATCGTCTACGACGGTTTCATCCGGTTCAACCGGGTCACCCTGTCCAACCGCCTGGGCCGCATGGTGGAGATCAAGAAGGAAGAGGCGCGCCCCTTCAAGTTCGGTGACTTCATGAGCGTGCTCCCGTCCCCGGTCTGCCTGGCGATCTACAAGATGGAACCCTTGAAGGGTGCGGCGCTCATCGCCTTCGACTCGACCCTGGTCTTCACCATCGTCGACTCGATCCTGGGCGGCAGCGGCGTGGCGGCGGGTGCCGGGATGAACCGGCTCTTCACCTCCATCGAGCTCCGCCTGGTGGAGAAGATCGTCAAGGACGTGCTGGCCGACCTGGAGAAAGCCTGGGCGCCGCTCTGCCCGGTCACCATGAACCTGTTGCGCATGGAGATGAACCCGCGCCTGGTGAACATCGTGCCGCCCGAGTACCAGGTGGTCACCATGGCGCTCAAGATCCAGATCGAGGAGACGGTCGGCAACATGACGCTGGCCATCCCGTTCTTGACGGTCGAGCCGATCCGCGACAAGTTGAAGCGCGGCGTGCAGACCGACATGATGGCCGTGGACCCGCTCTGGTCCTACCGGCTTTCCGAGGAGCTGCTCGACGCGCCGCTCGACCTCTCGGTCGAAATGGGGAGCGCCACCATCTCGCTGGAGGAACTTCTGGAGCTGACTCCCGGAGATACCGTCATGCTTGAAGGGAGCAACCGCAACGACCTCCTGGTCAAGATCGGCGGGACCAAGAAATTCATGGGAATAGCAGGTGTTAGCGGGGGGAACAAGGCGGTGCAGATCAGCCGCCCCTTGCGTATAGGGGGTGATACTTGAATGTGAACGACAAACTTGCCTTGGAAGATTCCAAAGAATCCCCGCAGATGAAGAACCTCGAGTTCATCATGGACATCCCGCTGCAGCTCACGGTCGAGCTGGGGCGCACCAAGATGCTGGTGCGCGACGTCCTGCAACTGAACCAGGGGTCGGTGGTGGAACTTACCAAGCTGGCCGGTGAGCCGCTGGACGTCTTCGTCAATTCGAAGCTGGTGGCGCGCGGCGAGGCGGTGGTGGTGAACGACAAGTTCGGCATCCGGCTCCTCGACATCGTGAGCCCCAACGAAAGGGTGGACAAGGTGCTATGAGAAGATTGAGCGTGCTGATAGGCGGTTTGCTGGTGCTGGTCCCCGCGGGGGCCTTCGCCTCGGACGGCGCCGATCTGGCCGGCAGCTTCGCCAGGATGGTCGGTTCGCTGGTCCTGGTCATCGGGATCATCCTGATCCTCTACTACCTGGCCGGGCGCTACCTGAAGCTCCCCCAGGCCGGCGGTACCCCCTTCAGCTACATCCGGGTCGTGGAGACCCGGCACCTGGCTCCCAAGAAGTCGCTCATGCTGGTGGAGGTGGCGGGGGAGTACCTGCTGCTTTCCAACACCGGCGAGGGGATCAACTTCTTGAAGCAGGTGGAGATGCTCGAGGAGATCGAGATCGTGGACGAGCGCGGCTGCGCCACCCTGATCCCGGCCAACCTCATGAACAAGATCAAGCAGCTGGCCGCCGCCCCCCGGGTGCCGGAATTCAGCCTGCAAAAAAAGAGTGGCGGTTTCGCGTGAGAACTAAAGCCTTTCTGGGAGCGCTGCTGGTTATCCTCGCCTCCCTGACCCTTGCAGCAACGGCCGGCGCCGAGCCGCTGTCGATTCCCACGGTGAGCGTCGGGATGGGGAAGGTCTCCAAGCCGGGCGATGTGGCCGTGGTGCTGCAGATCTTCTTCATGATGACCGTCATCTCGCTGGCGCCGAGCCTGTTGATGATGACCACCTCCTTCACCCGCATCGTGGTGGTGCTCTCCTTCCTGAGGAGCGCCATGGGGACCCAGCAGGCCCCCTCCAACCAGATCGTGGTAGGGCTCTCCCTGTTTCTCACCTTTTTCATCATGGCCCCGGTCTGGCAGCAGGTGAACACCCAGGCGCTGCAGCCCTACAAGGCCCAGACCATCAGCCAGGAGGAGGCGATCAAGCGCGGCGTGGCGCCGATCAGAAAGTTCATGCTCTCCCAGGTGCGGGAGAAGGACCTGGCGCTGTTTCTGTCGCTCTCCAAGCTCCCCCGGCCGCGCAACGCCGACGACATCCCGACCCTGACCCTCATCCCGGCCTACGTGGTGAGCGAGCTGAAGACCGCCTTCCAGATCGGCTTCCTGGTCTACATCCCGTTCCTGGTCCTGGACATGGTGGTCGCCTCGGTGCTCATGTCGATGGGTATGATGATGCTGCCGCCGGTCATGATCTCGCTCCCCTTCAAGATCCTCCTCTTCGTCCTGGTGGACGGCTGGAGCCTCATCATCGGCTCGCTGGTGAAGAGCTTCGGGTAATAGAGGCGGGGCAACGGCGTAACAGGGGTCGAGTGGTTGAGCGGGACCTTTTCCCGGGGTACGCCGACTCGGCGTCTCCGCACCCGTCAACGACGTTTTGCCGACGCAGCACCTCAACGATTCAACGTTTTTTCCCGCGTTCAAGGAGTTCCCATGACACCCGAACTGGTCGTACAACTCGGCCGCCGCAGCTTCGAGGCGGTACTGCTTCTTTCGGCGCCTCTTTTAATCTGCGCCCTGGTGATCGGTCTTTTGATCTCCATCTTCCAGGCGGTCACCTCGATCAACGAGGCGACGCTCGCCTTCGCACCGAAAATCGCCGCCGTCATGGTCGCCATGGTCATCTTTTTCCCCTGGATGATGACCTACATGAGCGACTTCACCCGCGAGGTCTACGGCATGATCGCGAACATGAGGCACTAGCGTGTTCGACGCCCTGCCGCTCAAGGCGCTCGACGACCTGATCCCGTTCGCCCTGGTGCTCGCCAGGGTGGCCGGGCTCTTCGCGGCGATCCCCCTGTTCGGCGCCCGCATCGTCCCGAACCGCATCAAGGCACCGCTCATCTTCGCCATGGCGCTTTTGCTCTTCCCCATCGTGAAACCGCACCTCGCCACCCTCCCCAGCGACATCATCTCCCTGGCGCTCCTGGTCATCCTGGAGAGCCTGATCGGGCTCACCCTGGGGCTCCTCTCCCAGTTCGTGTTTGCCGCCGTGGAGTTCTGCGGACAGCAGGTGGGTGCCCAGATCGGCCTCTCCATGGCGACGCTCTTCGACCCGACCACCCAGAACAACGTGCCGACCATGGCGATGTTCCAGGGGGCGCTGGCAACGCTCATCTTCCTCTCCCTGGGGGTGCACCACTTCTTCATCCGCGGCATCGTGGAGAGCTACCAGGTGATCCCGGTGGGCGCCTGGCACACGAGTCCCGAGCTCCTCAAGTTCCTGGTGGACGCATCCACCGGGGTCTTCGTCATCGCCCTCAAGCTCGCCGCACCGGTGGCCGTGGCGCTTCTGGCCACCTCGGTTGCCCTGGGGATCGTGGCCCGCAGCTTCCCCGCCATGAACGTCTTCATGGTGAGCATGCCCTTGAACATCGGCATCGGCTTCGTGATCCTGGGGATCTCCCTGCCGGTCTTCCTGCGCGTCCTCGAGGTCGCCTTCGGGGCGATGACCGGGCAGATGCGCGTGCTCTTCAAGCTGCTCGCCTAGCCCGCCATGTCAGACGACAAACATTCCAAAACAGAAAAACCGACAAGCAAGAAGGTCCACGAGGCCAAGAGCAAGGGGAGCGTGCCGCGCAGCCGCGAGATGACTTCGGCGATCTCGCTCATTTCGGCGATGATCGGGCTCTACGCCACCTCCGGCATCATCCTCAAGACGCTGAAAAGCAACATGCACGACATCTTCGCGGGAATCACCCGCACCGACCTCACCTACACCGGGGTGCACGCGCTCCTCATCAAGCAGTTCGGTTGCCTGGCCCTCATCCTGGGGCCCTTTGTCCTGATCGTGTTGGTGGCGGGGATCGTGGTGGAGATGAGTCAGGGGGGGGTGATGCTGAGCACCGAGAAGCTCAAGTTCGACATCACCCGGCTGAACCCGGCGCAGGGGATCAGCAAGCTTTTCAACAAGGACTCCCTGTTCGAGGTGGCCAAGTCCTTTGTCAAACTTTTGATCGTGGGGTACATGGCGTACAAGATCCTGACCGAGGAGATGGAGGGGATCATCTACCTGGTGGACCGCGACCTCCCCGGGATCCTGGAGTTCATCGGCCACCTTGCCTTCAAGATCGTGCTGCACACCTGCGGGGTGTTGATCGTCCTCGCGGTGGTCGACCTGGCCTTCGTGAAGTGGCGCTTCCTGGAAAACCTGAAGATGACCAAGCAGGAGGTGAAGGACGAGAACAAAAACGCCGAAGGGGACCCGGCGGTCAAGGGGAAGATCAAGCAGAAGCAGTTCCAGATGGCCCGGCGCCGCATGCGCCAGATCATCCCGACCGCCGACGTCGTGGTCACCAACCCGACCCACTACGCGGTGGCGCTCAAGTACGACCGCTCCAAGAACGCCGCCCCGATCGTGGTGTTCAAGGGGGTGGACCAGATGGCCCTGCAGATCAAGATCATAGCCCGGGAGAACAACGTGACCCTGGTGGAGAACCGCTTCCTGGCCCGCGAACTCTACGGCCAGGTGGAAGAAGGCCAGGAGATCCCCGAGTCGCTCTTCGCGGCGGTCGCGGAAATCCTGGCCTATGTGTACAGCCTGAAAGGAAAGATGTAGAAAAACCTAGCCCCAGAGCACCAGCCCCGGCGCGTAGACCGGGCCGAGCTCGGGATGGCGCGGCATGATCCGCAGCATGAAGCCGTGCCGCCCGCAGAACCGGCACTCGAGTTCCCCCTCGAAGTGCCCGCTCCAGCTCTCCGCGCTCCCTGCCGGTTCCAGCGACACCAGTTCCCCCCCCATGATGCTCCCCCGCGAATCCAGGACCCCGAAATAGGCCTCCACGGCGATCTCCGAAAGCGGGATCTGGCCGGTGCTGATGCGCACCTTGATGGGAAGCCGGTCCCCCACGGTGACCTCGCGGTCGATCTCGGCCTGCACCTCGTCGATGGAGAGCTGCCCCCACAGGGTGTGCAGCTTCTCCTTCCAGTGGGCAAGCTCCACCGCGAGCCGCTTGTCGTCCCGGTTCAGGCGCTCCCAGTGTTCGTAGGCCGGCAGGTAGCAGCGCCGGGTGTACTCGCGCACCATCCGGTCCGTGGAGAACACCGGGCAGAGCGACTGCAGCGAGTTCTTCATGCAGGCGGTCCAGCCGCGCGGGATGCCGTCCACGTCCCGGTGGTAGAAAAGCGGTACGATCTCCTTCTCCAGAAGGTCGTAGATGGCCCGGCTCTCCACCTCGTTCTGGTAGGCGAGATCGTCGTACACCTCGCCGCGCCCGATGGCCCAGCCGTTGTTCCCCCGGTACCCCTCGCACCACCAGCCGTCCAGGATGCTCAGGTTCAGCCCGCCGTTGAAGGCGACCTTCATGCCGGAGGTGCCGCTCGCCTCCAGGGGCCTCAAAGGGGTGTTGAGCCAGACGTCGACCCCGCGCACCAGGTGGCGCGCCACCGAGATGTCGTAGTCCTCGAGAAAGACGATGCGACGCCGGAAGCGTTCCTGGTGCGAGAGCTGCACGATCTGCCGGATCAGCTCCTTCCCCTGGTGGTCGGCGGGGTGCGCCTTGCCGGCGAAGACGATCTGCACCGGACGGGTGGGGTGGTTCAGGATGGCGGCCAGGCGCTCCTTGTCGTGCAACAAAAGCGTGCCGCGCTTGTAGGTGGCGAAGCGGCGCGCGAAGCCGATGGTGAGGATCTCGGGATCGAGCACCTCATTGGTGTTGGCGATGTCCTTGGCGCTCGCCTCCAATTGCTGCAGCTGCCCCTTGAGGGTACGCCGCGCGTAGTCCACCAGGCGGGCGGTGCCGCGGCGGTGGGTGCGCCAGAGTTCGGCGTCGGGGATCCGGGTCACCTTGTGCCAGATCTGTTCGCCTCCCTGCTCCTCGATCCAGCGGGTCCCCAGGTAGCGCACCAAGAGGGCCGCCATCTCCTCGGAGAGCCAGGTGTTCTGGTGCACCCCGTTGGTGATCGAGGTGAGCGGCAGCTGTTCCTCCGGGAGGTCGGGCCAGACGTCCGCCCACATCTTCCGGGAGACCTCGCCGTGCAGCTCGCTCACGCCGTTTGAGTGGTTGGAGAGTTTCATGGCAAGTACCGCCATGCAGAAGCTCTCCCCCGCGCGCTCCGGGGTCTGCATCCCGAGGGCGAGGAAGGCCTCCGGGGCGAGCCCGAGTCCGCGGTAGTAGTGCCCCAGGTACTTTTCCAGCAGGTCGGGGGGGAAGTGGTCGATCCCCGCCTCGACCGGGGTGTGGGTGGTGAAGATGTTGCCGCCGCGCACCGCCTCGACCGCCTCGGGGAAGGTGAGCCGCTCCTCCTCCATGTGGGTGCGGATGCGCTCCAGGGCGAGGAAGGCGGCGTGCCCCTCGTTCATGTGGCAGACGTTGGGTTCCAGCCCGAGGAAGCGCAGGGCCCGGATGCCGCCGATACCCAGCAGGATCTCCTGCTTGATGCGCATCTCCTGGTCGCCGCCGTAGAGCCGGGTGGTGATCTCCCGGTCTGCCGGGAGGTTCACCTCCAGGTTGGTGTCGAGGAGGTAGAGGCGCACCCGCCCCACCTGGACCCGCCAGATCTGCACCTTCACGGCGCGCCCGGCGATGTCCAGCTCCAAAAGCCGCGGCAGCCCGGAGGGGTCCTTTTCCAGGTGCAGGGGGAGGTTGTAGAAGTCGTTCTCCGGGTAGATCTCCTGCTGCCACCCCTCGAGGTTCAGGTACTGGCGGAAGTACCCCTGGCGGTAGAGGAGCCCGACGCCGACCAGCGGGAGCCCGAGGTCGCTGGCCGACTTCAGGTGGTCGCCGGCCAGGATGCCGAGCCCCCCGGAGTAGATGGGGAGGGATTCGTGGAGCCCGAACTCCATGGAGAAGTAGGCGATGCGCGCACCGGGGTTGCCGTGGCGCTGGTACCAGGTGCGCGCGGTGAGGTAGGCGTCCAGGCTCTCTTCCACCTGGGCCAGGTGGGACATGAACCCTTCGTCCGCCATGAGGCTCTCCAGGGTGGCCTGCTGCAGGCTCCCCAGCATTTCCAGCGGGTTGTGGCGGGTGACCCGCCAGAGCTCGGGGTCGAGCCGTCGAAAGAGGCCGATGGCGTCGGCGTCCCAGCTCCACCAGAGGTTGTAGGCGATGCGGGCCAGCCCTGCCAGCTCCTTGGGGAGGGAGGGAACTACGGTGAATCGGTGGAGCGTCCTGGCGAGATTCATGACGCACTCCTTTTCAACCGGCGGCTTACTCCGGCTTGCCGATGCCGAATTTCTCCAGCCGGTACTGTAGTGTTTTGTAGCTCATGCCCAAAAGCGGCGCGGCCTTGCTGATCACCCAGTCGGCGCGCTGCATCGCCTTGATGATCAGGTCCCGCTCCAGCTCGTCGATGGAGATCCCCCCGACGGGGAACTCGAAGGGGAGGCTTCCCGCCGGTTCCGCCTCGTGGTGCACTTCGGCGGGCAGGTCCTCGGGTTGGATGTAGTCGCTCTCGGCCATGAGCACGCCGCGCTCGATGACCGATTCCAGCTGGCGCACGTTGCCGGGCCAGCTGTACTCGAGGAGGATCTTAAGAGCCGGCTTGCTGATCCCCTTCAGGGTGATGCCGCTTGATTCGCTGTACTTCTTCAGGAAGAAATTGGCCAGGGTGAGGATGTCGTTGCCCCGCTCCCGCAAGGGGGGGAGCGTGATGCGGATCACGTTGAGGCGGTAGAAGAGGTCCTCGCGGAAGGCACCCTTGCGGGTCTCCTGCTCGAGGTCCTTGTTGGTGGCCGAGATGATCCTCACGTCCACCGGGATGTTCACCTTCCCCCCCACGCGCCGGATCTCCTTTTCCTGGATGGCGCGCAACAGCTTCGCCTGCATGGCGATGTTCATCTCGCCGATCTCGTCCAAAAAGACGGTGCCCCCCTCGGCGGCCTCGAAAAGGCCGATCTCGCGGGTGCCGGCGCCGGTGAAGGAGCCCTTTTCGTGGCCGAACAGCTCGCTCTCCATGAGGGAGTCGGGAATCGCGGCGCAGTTGATGGCGAAGAAGGCCTTGTCGCGGCGCGGCGAGCCGTCGTGGATGGCGCGGGCCACCAGCTCCTTGCCGGTACCGGACTCGCCGTAGATGAGCACCGTGGTCGAGGTGGGGGCGATCTTGTTGATCATCCGGGCCACCTCCATCATCTTGGGGTGCTCGCCGATCATGTTGGGGAGCATCTTCGTCTCGGCGAGCCGCTTGTGCAGCACCCGGTTTTCCTTGAGGAGGTTGATCTTCTCGAAGGCGCGCTGCAGGGTGAGGATCAGGTCGTCGCGCTCCAGCGGTTTTTCCAGGTAGTCGAAGGCCCCCATCTTGATGGCGGTCTTCGCCGAGTCGATGGTGCCGTGGGCGGTCATCATGATGACGCACTGACCGGGGTTGTCGGCGAGTACCCGCTCCATGAGCTCCATCCCGGACATCCCCTGCATCTTGAGGTCGGTGAGCAGGAGGTCGAACTCACCCCGCTCCAACTCCTCGAGCGCCTCGCGCCCGCCCGGAGCCGCGGCGATCTCGTACCCTTCCTTGCTCAGGATGGCGGAGAGGATGTCGCGCTGCCCTTTTTCGTCGTCAACTATCAGGATACTGCCACTCATTGCTGCTCCAATCTGAAACCGGGTTGAGGTTACGGTTACGGTTGAGAAAATCGTGTTAGCGCAGGGGAAGGCGCACGGTGAAGGTGGTGCCGCACCCCGGGCAGCTCTCCACCTCGAGGCTCCCGCCGTGTTCCTTGATGATGCGCTCGGTGATGGCGAGCCCGAGGCCGATCCCCGCCTCCTTGGTGGTGAAGTAGGGCTGGAACACCTTCTCCAGGTCCTGGGGTTCGATCCCCACCCCCTGGTCGCTGAAGCTCAGCCGGACCTCTTCGGCCTCCTGGTCCACCCCGGCGCCCAGGGTGATGACTCCACCCTGGGGCATGGCCTGGGCGGCGTTCGTGATGAAGTTGCACAGGCAGTTGCGCATCAGCTCGGGGTCGACCAGCATGGCGGGGAGCCCCTCCGGGATCTCCCGGCGCACTTCCACGCGCGCCTCCTTCAGCTTGTCCTCCAGGATGGTCATCGCCTTGTCCAGAAGTTCCGGGTAGTGCACCGTCTGCAGGCGAAGCTTCAGGGGGCGCCCGTAGTTCATGAAGTTGAGCACCATGTAGTTCGCCTTGCGCACCTCTTCCTTGATGGTGTTGGTGATCGACTCGAGTTCCGCGCCGCGCCCCTGGCAGGCCGGTAACAGCTCGCTCTTCAGGTGGTCGATGGCGAGGCTTATGTAGTTGAGCGGGTTCCTGATCTCGTGGGCGATGCCGGACGCGAGCTGCCCCACCTTCGAGAGGTGCTCCGCCTCGTAGAGCCGTTTCTCCAGCAGTTCGCGCTCCTTGAGCTTCTCCACCATCTCGTTTAAGTTCTGGGCCAGCTCGCCGATCTCGTCGTCGCTTGCCACGTCGAAGGTGACGCTCAGGTCCCCCTCGGAGACGTCCTTCACCCCGGTGGCCAGCCGATGGATCGGCGAGGTGTAGCGCCGCGCCAGGAAGATGGTGAGGAACATGCCGAACAGGAAGACCAGGCTGGTCGCTACCAGGCGCCTGACGAAGTTGGCGTGCTGGATGTCCCGGATGTTGTCCAGCAGGATGTTGACCTGCACGTAACCGAGCTGCTCGTCCCCCACGATGACCGGTACCACCAGGTCGTAGGGTTTGAGCGTCCCGGAGTCGACGCCGCGCCGCGAGGCCTTGAGCCCCTTCTCCAGCTTCTTGATCTCGCGCTTTTTGCCGACCTGTTCCGGGTCGGACGAGTTGATGATCTCGCCCTCGTTGTTGATGATGTTGATCTGGCTGATGCCCTTGTTGCGTGCCTGCTGCAGATATTCCTTCAGGCGGGAGGACTCTACGTCCGTTTCGGAGGTCAGATCTTCGACGCTCAGCTGGATCGCCTTGGATACCACGGTGGAACTTTCCTGGATCTCCTGGACCAGGTCGTTTTGGCTGAACTGGTTCAGGATGAAGAGGATCAACATGGCGATGATCAGCATGGAGAGCATGATCATCACCAGCTTGGTATTCAGTCTCATTACGATGTAATCCTACTTTATGAGAGAATTCCCACCAAGTGGGCAAGTATACATCAGCGTTTGCCGCTGTACAAGCCGTATGTCCCGGGCCCGGGTGGGTGCGTGCCGAGACTATTAATTAGCTTCCCATAGGGTTCTGTCAACTGGTATGATGCCGGACGGCGTTTTTTTCCGTGCAGGCCCCTGGCCACACGAAGGAGGAGAGCATGAGCTACAGCGTCGACAGGATTCCGGGGCAGTTGCGCATCGACCCGGACGCGGGAGGGCAGGAGCGCCAGCGAAAGCGCGAAAAACCGCCCGAAAAAAAGGGGGGCAGGGACAGCGTCAGCATCTCCGACGAGGCCCGGCAGCGCAGCGCCTCCGAAAAGGATGCGGACCCGGAGCCTGTTCGGGAGTAGGCACCAGGCCTCGACGACCGCTTGCTGCTGGGCGGGGCGGTCAGCTCATGAAGAGTGCGCGATCGGTCTCGAAGGCGGTGCCGAAGGTCTCCAGCAGGGCGTTGATCCGGTCTGCCGGGAGCCTCAAGAGGCGGCCGGCCTTGGAACCGGCGATGTCCAGGTCCTCCTTGGGGGCGCGGGCCCCGATCCCCAGTTTCAGGCAGAACTGGTCGGCCAGCGAGGCGACCGCCGTCAGGGTAACCAGTCCCGGCGGATCCTCGATGCCGAAGTCCATCCGGTGGTGCTGCAGGATCGCCAGCGAGAGGGTATCCGGCATATTCCACTTCTTGACCACGTAGGCACCCACCTCGTCATGGCCGAAGGCGAACACCCCCTTCTCGGCCTCCGGGAAGGATCTCCCCTCGTTGTAGCAGTGCTGCATGACCTCGTGGAACTTGTTGCGGTCCAGGGTGTTCATGATGATCTTGCCGATGTCGTGGAACAGGCCGGCGAGGAAGGCCTCCTCCTCGTTGACGGCGCGGGTCTGGCCGGCGATGATCCTGGCGGCGAGTCCCGCGGCAAAGGAGTGCTCCCAGAGCATCTTCTCGGTGAGCCCGTAGGGACGGTAGACCTGCTTCACCGAGGCGGCGACCACCAGGCTGCGTAGGGTGCTGAAGCCGAGCACCACGATGGCGCTGGACAAGGTCTGGATCTGGCGCTGGCAGCCGTAGAAGGACGAATTGGAGATCTTGAGTACCCGCGCGGCGACCGCCGGGTCCGAGGCCACGATCTTGGCCAGCTCGTCCGCGGTCGCCGACTCGCTTTCGATCAACTGCATCACCTTGATCGCCACGACCGGGATGGTCGGCAGATCGGCAGCCCTCATGATGGCGTTTTCGAGTTCTTTGTTCATACCTGGATCATCCTTGAGTGTGAGTCGGCGTTGAACGCCCTGTACTATAGCACACGGTTTGCCCCTGCGAATAGGGGATTTAATGATTGAACCGACCGGGCCCGCGGGCTATACTGGCCGAAAATTAAAGAGAAGGTTCCCTGAGTGATCGTAAAAACAACTGAATTCATTAAAAGTGGCACCAAGCCCGCCCACTACCCGGAGGGCGACCTGCCGGAGATCGCCTTTGCCGGGCGCTCCAACGTGGGGAAATCGAGCCTGATCAACGTGCTGGTGAACCGGAAGAACCTGGTGCGTACCAGTTCGACCCCCGGGCGTACCCAGCTCATCAACTTCTTCCAGGTAAACCAGGACTTCATGCTGGTCGACCTCCCCGGCTACGGCTACGCCAAGGTGCCGCTGGATGTGAAGCGCAACTGGCGTCCCATGATGGAGACCTACCTCTCCACGCGCAAGAACCTGGCAGGCGTGGTGCTGATCCTGGACATCCGCCGGGTCCCGGTCGACGAGGACCTGCAGATGCTCGAGTGGTTGCGGGCCTTCAGCATCCCGCCCATCATCGTGGTGACCAAGTGCGACAAGGTCTCCAAGAACGAGCGTGCCAAGCAGAGCGCGATTATCATGCAGCGCATGGGGCTTGTTAAAGAGGACCTGAACTACTTTTCGGCACTTTCCAAAGAAGGTAAAGAGGGTATTTGGAAAAGGATCGATATGGTACTGGCACAGGCGGCGCTCCCGCCGGTCGGCGAGCCGGGTGCCGATGCTCAGGAGGAGCCTTCGGCGGACTCCACAAAGCCTTAGCGATTGACTTTGACTCACCCCTCTGTTACAAGGTCAGTCACAATAAAAGCTCGTCCAGGTGCCCCGAGAGGGGTTAAAAGGGAAGAGGGTGCAAATCCCTCGCTGTCCCGCAACTGTGAACGGTGATGAAAGCCGCAACAATGCCACTGAGAGTATCGGGAAGGCGCGGTGAGTAAGTGGACCCGTAAGTCAGGAAACCTGCCCGGATGACCGCAGAACGCAACCTCCGTGGCAGAGGGGCTCTCGCTGACATCGTGCCGTTTAACGATTTTTACCAGACCCCCCTTCCGTCGGAAGGGGGGTTTTTTCATGTCCAAGGTGACCCTGGTGACGGGGGGGACGCGCAGCGGCAAGAGCCGTTTCGCGGAGCAACTGGCCGAAGCTTATCCCGGGCCGCGCGGCTACCTGGCGACCGGCCAGGCGGGTGACGCCGAGATGGCCGAACGTATCGAGAGGCACCGCGGCCGGCGCGGCAGCGAGTGGGTGACCGTCGAGGAGCCGGTCGCCGTGGCCGAGACGCTGAGCCGGGTCGACGGCAGCTACAGCGTGGTCCTGCTCGACTGCGTGACCCTGTGGCTTGCCAACCTGATGTTCAGCTCCCCCGGCGGCGCCGCGGAGGCGCTCGAGCGGGTGCGCGAGTTCACCGGGCGCTGCGCCGGCTGGCAGACGCCGCTGGTCATCGTGACCAGCGAGGTCGGCATGGGGATCGTCCCCGAACACCCGGTCTCCCGCGCCTACCGCGACTTGGCCGGCGAGGCGAACCAGCTCATGGCCGCCGCGGCGGATGAGGTGTACGTCACCATTTCCGGGCTGCCGCTGAAGCTGAAATAGCGCTGGCACTGCCGACAAACCAAAATTGATCGGCCCGACCCGACCGATCGAACCGATGAAAAAAGGAGACCCCAACCCCCATGGAACTGCTCACCCGCACCCTCGCCGCCATCTCCCCCGTCGATGAAACCCTTCTCGCCCAGGCCCAGGCGAAGCTCGACAACAAGACCAAGCCGCTCGGCTCGCTGGGCACCCTGGAAGAGGTGGCGCGACGCTTTGCCGCCATCACCGGAAACCTGAGCCCGCAGGTGGGCAAGAAGGTCATCTTCACCTTCGCCGGTGACCACGGCATCGTCGAGGAAGGTGTCTCGGCGTTCCCCAAGGAGGTCACCCCCCAGATGGTGCTCAACTTCCTGCGCGGCGGCGCCGGGGTGAACGTGCTGGCGCGCCACTCGGGTGCCGAGGTGCGGGTGGTGGACGTGGGGGTCGACTACGACTTCGACCCGGCACCGGGGCTCATCATCAAGAAGATCGCCAAGGGGACCCGCAACTTCGCCAAGGGTAGCGCCATGACCCGCGAGGAGGCCGTGGCCGCGCTCGAGGTCGGTATCGAGCTCGCCGCCAAGGCGAAGGCAGAAGGGGTCACCATGGTCGGCACCGGCGAGATGGGGATCGGCAACACCTCCCCCTCCTCGGCGATCATCGCGGCGCTCTCCCGTTGCTCGGTGCGCGAGGTGACCCACCGCGGCACCGGCATCAACGACAGCGCACTGGAGCACAAGATCAAGGTCATCGAGGCGGGGCTCGAGCTGAACCGCCCGGATCCCAACGATCCCCTCGACGTACTCACCAAGGTGGGGGGGCTGGAGATCGCCGGTATCGCGGGGCTGGTGCTGGGCGCCGCGGCCAACCGACTGCCGGTCGTGGTGGACGGCTTCATCTCCACCGCGGGTGCCCTGATCGCCTGCGAGATGCACCCCTGCGTACGCGAGTACCTCTTCGCCGCCCACACCTCGGTCGAGATCGGCCACCAGATGATGCTGGAGCGCATCGGCGCAACCCCCCTTCTGGACCTGAAGTTCCGCCTGGGCGAGGGGACCGGCGCGGCACTCGCCATGGGGCTCATCGATGCGGGACTCAAGATCCTCAACGAAATGGCAACCTTCGCCGAGGCCGGCGTTTCGGAAGGGTAGTCTGCGGACCGGAGGGGCACCCACATGCGACTGTTCCTGATCGCCTTCCAGTTCCTCACCATCATCCCGCTCCCCCTGACGGTGCGTTGCGAGGAGGATGACCTGGGGCGTTCCATGAGCCTGTTCCCGCTGGTGGGGCTGGCCCTGGGGGCGCTTTTGGCCGGGGCCGATTGCCTGCTTTCGCCGCTTGTGCCGCGTGCCCTGGTGGACCTTATCCTGGTCGTCCTGTTGGCCGGGGTCACCGGCGCCCTGCACCTGGACGGGCTTGCCGACGTCTGCGACGGCCTGGCGGCCCGGGGCTCCCGGGAGCGTTTTCTCGAGGTGATGAAGGACTCCCGGGTCGGCGCGGTGGGAGCGGTCGGACTCGTGCTCGCCCTGGGGCTCAAGTACCAGGCACTTCTGGCGGTGCCGGCCCCCTCCAAGCGCTCGGTGCTCCTGTTCTTTCCGCTCTTGGCCCGCTTCGCACAGGTGCAGATGACCGTCGGGGCGACCCGGGCGAGGAGAGACGGACTCGGCGCCGCCTTCATCGGCGGTGCGGGACTGCCGCAGTTTCTGATTGCCTACTCCATGACCCTGGTCGCCGCCTACCTGTTGCTGGGCATGAACGGGCTGTACTGCACCCTGGCACTCTACCTTTTCACCTGGCGGTTCAAGGTCTGGGCCCACAACCGGCTGGGCGGGGTGACCGGCGACCTGATTGGCTGCGCCAGCGAACTGAACGAAATCCTGAGCCTCATCGTCCTGGTGGCACTCGTCAACCGCGGCTGGCAGGCCTTTCTCTAGGAGTGCAGATGACCCCGAAAACCCGTATCCACCTGATCCGGCACGGCGAAGTCGAGCGGCAGTGCTACAACGGCCACTACGACGTGCCCCTCACCCCGCGCGGCGTCGAGCAGTACCACGGCCTCAAGCCGCGCCTGGAGCCCGGGCGCATCACGGCCCTCTACACCAGCGACCTGACCCGCACCAGGCGCGGCGGCGAGATCCTCGGGGCCCACCTGGGGGTGGCACCGGTGGCGCTCCCCGGGCTGCGCGAGCTGAACTGCGGGGCCTGGGAAGGGCTGACGCTCAGCGAGGTGCAAAAGCAGCGTCCCGAGGAGTGGGCAGCCCGGCTGGCCGACGTGGTGAATTTCCGGGCGCCGGGAGGCGAGAGCCTGACCGATCTGGCTGGCCGCGTGCTGCCGGTCCTCTCGCAACTGGTCGAGCGGCACCGTGGCGAGGAGATCCTCGTTGTGGCACACGGCGGAGTGAACCGGCTCGTCCTCCTCGAGGCCATCGGCGCGCCGCTCTCCTCGATGTTCTCCATCGACCAGAAGTACTGCAGCCTGAACATCATCGACTACTACGCCGACGGTAATCGCGTCGTCCAGCTCATAAACGGCTAGGCCGCCAGGTCCCCATGAAAACGATCGTCATCGCAGCTCCGCACAGCGGCTCCGGGAAGACCACCCTGACCCTGGGCCTCATGCACGCCCTGACCCGGCGCGGCCTGGCCGTCGCACCCTTCAAGGTCGGCCCCGACTTCATCGATCCGGGCTACCACCGGTTGGTGACCGGGCGCCCCTCGGTGAACCTGGACGGCTGGATGTGCGGGCACGACTTCGTTCGCGACACCTTCTCCCGGCACAGCGCGGGGGCGGACCTTGCCATCGTGGAAGGGGTGATGGGGCTTTTCGACGGCAGCGACGGGGTATCGGAGGCGGGGAGCACGGCGGAGGTCGCCAAACTGATCGGAGCCCCGGTGCTGCTGGTGGTTGACGCCCGCAGCCAGGCGCGTAGCGCCGCGGCCCTGGTGCACGGCTTTGCCAGCTTCGATCCCAGCCTGCGGGTCGCCGGGGTCATCTTCAACAACGTCGGCAGCTCCAACCACGAGCGAATCCTGCGCGAGGCGCTGGCGGCGAGCTGCCCGGACGTCGCGGTGCTGGGCTGCCTCCCCAAGGACCCCCGGCTGGCGATCCCATCGCGGCACCTGGGGCTCACCACTGCGGAGGAGAACCCGCTCTCGGAAGAGTTTCTGGATCACCTGTGCGCGGTCGTGGAAAAGCGGCTGGACCTGGAGGGGATCCTCGAATTGGCCGAGGCAGCGACACCTGCTGCGGCAAGCTCATCGGTAACCCCTGCCGCGGCAGGGGCGCTGCGGATCGCCGTCGCCCGCGATGCCGCCTTTTGCTTCTGCTATCCCGACAACCTGCGCTTGCTTGCCGAGGCGGGTGCCGAGATCTGCTTTTTTTCCCCGCTAGCCGACGCGCGGCTCCCCGAGGGGACGGCAGGGGTGTACCTTCCGGGGGGCTACCCGGAGCTCTTCGCCGAAAAGCTCGCCGCCAACACTGCGCTGAAGACCGCGCTTTTCGAGGGTATCGAGGCGGGACTCCCTGTCTACGCGGAGTGCGGCGGCTTCATCTACCTCACTAACGGGGTCGAGGTTGCCGGTGAAACGCACCCCCTGGTGGGGATCTTCCCGGTAGGGACCCGGATGCTTCCGAAACGGAAGGCACTCGGCTACCGCGACGTGGAGCTTGCCTGCGACACCTTCCTGGGACCCGCGGGAGCCCGGGCACGGGGACACGAATTCCACTATTCCGAGATGGAGCCGATGCCGCAGGGGGTCGAGCGGGTTTACCGGGTGAGCCGCAAGGGCGAGCCGCTGGGTCTGGAAGGATTTCGCCACCGGAACTGCCTTGCCTCCTATATCCATCTTCACTTCGGCAGTTCACCCGAACTCGCCGGCAACTTTCTGCGGCACTGCAGGGAATTTAAAACAGGAGCAGCTTCTTGAAGACACAGCTGGAACAGGCACGTGAGGGGATCGTTACCCCGCAGATGGCGGCGGTGGCCGCCGACGAAGGGGTGAGCTGCGAGTACGTCAGGGAACAGGTGGCACTGGGGCGCATCGTCATCCCCTGGAACAGGATCAGCAAGCCCCGCGTGGCAGGGATCGGCGCCGGGCTGCGCACCAAGGTGAACGCCTCCATCGGCACCTCCTCGGACATCGTCGATTACCAGGCCGAGGTGGCTAAGGCGCGGGCGGCCAAGGAGTCGGGGGCGGACACCCTCATGGAACTCTCGGTGGGAGGCGACCTGGACCGGGTGCGCCGCGAGGTGATCGCCGCGGTGGATCTTCCCGTGGGGAACGTGCCGCTCTACCAGGCCTTCTGCGAGGCGGCGCGGCGCTACGGCGACCCCAACAAGCTCGACGAGGAGCTCCTCTTTGAACTGATCGAGCGCCAGTGCGCCGACGGCATGTCCTTCATGGCCGTGCACTGCGGCATCAACCTCTACACCCTGGAGCGCTTGAAGAAACAGGGGTACCGCTACGGTGGCCTGGTCTCCAAGGGGGGCGTCAGCATGGCCGCCTGGATGCTCGCCAACAACCGCGAGAACCCGCTCTACGAGAAGTTCGACCGGGTGGTGGAGATCCTCAAGCGCTACGACACGGTGCTCTCGCTGGGTAACGGACTGCGCGCCGGTGCGATCCACGACTCGAGCGACCGCGCCCAGATCCAGGAGCTCTTGATCAACTGCGAACTTGCCGAGATCGGGCGCGAGATGGGGTGCCAGATGCTGGTGGAAGGGCCGGGGCACGTGCCGCTCGACGAGGTCGAGGGGAACATCAAGCTGCAGAAACGGATGAGCGGTGGCGCCCCGTACTACATGCTGGGGCCGATCTCCACCGACGTGGCGCCCGGCTTCGACCACATCACCGCGGCGATCGGTGCCGCGCAGTCCTCCCGCTTTGGTGCGGACCTGATCTGCTACATCACCCCCGCCGAGCACCTGGCGCTGCCCAATGAAGAGGACGTGCGTACCGGGGTGAAGGCCGCGAAGATCGCCGCCTACATCGGCGACATGAACAAGTACCCCGAAAAGGGGCGCGAACGGGACAAAGCGATGAGCAAGGCGCGCCGTGACCTTGACTGGCAGCGCCAGTTCGAGCTCGCCCTCTACCCCGAGGACGCCGCGGCCATCAGGAAGAGCCGCGTCCCCGAGGACGAGCAGACCTGTACCATGTGCGGTGACTTCTGCGCCTCGCGCGGCGCCGGAAAGCTCTTCGCCGGGTACCTCTGCGGCGACAAACTGTGAAAAACTTCGTACGGGGGCTTCACATGGGCAGAACTGCCTGCCTCACGATCATCGCGCTCTGTTCCGCCACCCCGGCCTTCGCCATGCACATCTCGGAGGGGATCCTCCCCTTCAACTGGGCAGTGTTCTGGTCCGTCCTGGTGCTTCCCTTTGTGGCCCTGGGGGTGCGGCAGTTGAACGCCCTCAGCCGTGACGACCTCTCGCTCAAGCCGCTGGTGGGGCTTCTGGCGGCGGTCGTCTTCATCATCTCCTGCATGCCGATTCCCGTGCCGACCGCCGGGACCTGCTCGCACCCCTGCGGCACCGGGGTCGCCGCCATCCTGGTCGGTCCCCTGGCAAGCGTCCTCATCTCCGCGGTGGCCCTCTTGATCCAGGCCCTCTTCCTGGCACATGGCGGTCTCTCCACCCTGGGAGCCAACGTCTTCTCCATGGGAGTGGTCGGCTCGTTTCTCGGCTGGTTCGCCTTCAAGGCGCTGCGGCGCATGGGCGCGGGCCTCGGCGTCGCCGGCTTCGTGGCCGGCGTACTTGCCGACTGGGGAACCTATGCCACCACCTCGCTGATCCTTGCCGCCGGCATTCGGGGCAACGCGCCGTTCCTGCCACTGTTCACCAAGGTTGTCATCGCGTTCATCCCGACCCAACTGCCGCTCGGCATCCTGGAGGGGGTGATCACCGCCGGGATGGTGCAGCTTTTGTACAAGAAACGTCCGGATCTCCTGGTCAGGATGAAAGTGATCACCGAGCAGGAGGTGCCCGATCATGGTTAAGAATTGCGCCTGGAAGATGGTGCTGGTTCACCTCGTCACCTTGCCGACCTTTTATTTCGCGGTGGGCCATTTAAACCTCGCCCCGAAGTCGTGGAACGGCGTTGACGAAGCGGTGGTGGAGAAAATCGCCAAGGAGCACGGACGCCAAGCCGTTTCTCCGGTTATCGATCCCGGCTCAGGCGACCTGCTGCTCTTCGCCTTCCTGGTGGCCGGTGCCCTGGGAGGCTTTGCCGCCGGTTACTACTGGCGCGAGCTGGTGAAAAAAAAGGCGTAGCGCCGGGAAGACGGGGAGACGGGGAGGGGGATGATGATTCGCCCCCGACCGTCGCTGGAGAGCAAGTGGCCTCAAGGGTTGAGTTTGCCGCACTCTTCTGCTACTGTGCCCGACGGCCTGCTGCTTGGGGACCGTACCACCTCGAGGAACCGTTACCATGCACCATCACCTCAGCCGACAGAACTTCGATCCTTCCCACTGGGTCAGCAGCCTCGATCCGCGGATCAAGCTGTTGAGCGCGTTCGCGCTTCTGGGGCTGGTGATCAGCTCACAGGGAATCGGCTTTCCTCTCCTGGTGACGGTGGTGTCGCTGGTCCTTTGCCTGAACCTCGGAGTTACTCTGAAAACCCTGGCGTTGCGCTTCTCGGAACCCGCCTTCATCGCCGTCACGGTCCTGGTGCTCAAGCTCTTCTGCGCCGGCAGCGTCGCGCTCTTTACCTGGCGCGTCGCCGGCATCGAGCTGGTGGGGCACCGGGACGGGCTGTGGGAGGGGCTGCAGATCGTCGGCCGGATCGCCGGCGGGGTCACTGTCCTGGCCGTGGTCGGCTTCTCGACCCCCTTCACGGAACTGATGGCGGCGCTCTCCTGGCTGCGGGTCCCCCAGGCGCTCATCGACGTAGCACTCTTCGCCTGGCGCTACCTGTTCCTGCTTCTGGAGGACGCCCAGGTGGTCTACCATGCCCAGCGCAACCGGCTTGGCTACGTCGGCTACCGGCGCGGCCTGAGCTCGTTCGGCACGCTTGCCGGCGTGCTGGTCATCAAGGCCTTCGACAACAGCCAGAGCGTCACCACCGCCATGGTACAGCGCGGCTATGACGGCCAGATGCCGATGCTCTTGCATAAGCCTTTCGTGGCGCGCGAGGTCTTTTGCTCGCTCATCTTCGTGAGCTCCCTGGCGCTCATCCGCTTCATCTGACGGCGCGCGCTGCCGCCCTTTAAGGAACCTTCGTGAACCCGGTCAGGATTTCCGTCAACCTCGAGCAGTACACCTACGCCGACGGCACCGTTGCGCTCGCCGACTTGCACCTCGAGGTGGCGCGTGGCGAGTTTACCGGGATCCTCGGCTCCAACGGTTCGGGGAAAACCACCCTGCTCAAGATCATGGACGGCCTCATCAAGGGGTACCGGGGCGAGGTGCTCCTGGACGGTGAGAACGTGACCCGCCTGCACCCGCGCGACATCTACCGCAAGGTGGGCCTGGTCTTCCAAAACCCCGACGATCAGCTCTTTGCCACCACGGTCTTCGAGGACACCGCGTTCGGGCCGCGCAACATGGGGTGCGCCGAACCGGAGGTGCGCGAGCGGGTACTGGCGGCCCTGGCCAGCGTCGACATGGCAGAGTTCGCCAGCAAGGGGATTCACAACCTGAGCTACGGCCAGAAGAAGCGGGTCTGCATCGCCGGGCTCCTCGCCATGGGGCACGAGATCCTCTTGCTGGACGAGCCGACGGCGGGGCTCGATCCCATGGGCGAGTACCGGATGATGGAGCTCTTGACCCGGCTCAACCGCGAACAGGGTGTTACCATCGTCATGGCCACCCACAGCGTGGACCTGGTCCCCATCTTCCTGCACCGGCTCCATATCCTAAGCCGCGGCCGCCTGGTGCGTGGCGGAACCCCGGAAGAGGTCTTCACCGCCCCCGAAGAACTGCAGCAGGTGAAGTTGCGTCTGCCGCACATAGCCGAACTGATCTACAAGCTGAAACACGAGGAGGGGGTTCCCTTCTCCCGCATTCCGCTCACCATCGGTGAAGCCCGCCGCGAGATCGTGGAGACCATGGGACGCTAGGGCCCCCTCTCCAGGCCCTCGCCCCTTCTTTCGGAAATCCCTGGTAACGCGCACCAACTGTCTCCTCTCCCGTACACCTTCCCCCACTCCCTCTCCTTCGTTTATCCCCCGAAAGCTCCACATCCCGCTTATTCATTGGCACTTGCCCGTCTTCCAACCAGAAAAGTCTCGGCAGCTTTGACAGTTTTCGATGCCATGTTAGACTTTGCGAGTTTCTTGGGGCCCGTTAATGTGATTCCGGAATTTCGGACAGCGGTTGTGCCGTTGGCTGGGAGGAGGAGGCGATGCACGACTGGAACGTGGTGATCACCGTCAACGAGGGTGGGTTCAATCCGGCGCGCAAGCTTCTGGAGCACTACGGCAACGTCGATCGCACCGACTACTTCAACATCCTGCTCATGCACCAGGAGGAACCCCGGCAGCTGCTGGAAACGCTGCGTCGTGAGGCCCTGCGTGACCCCGAGGCCTTGGCTCCGCTGGCACGGGTCATGCCGGTGTTCGAAACCTTTTCCTTCCAGAGTGCGGCGGATTTCGAGGGGAAGGCGCGCCGCGCGGTCAATCGCTGGCTTCCCGAACTGGGGGGGCGCAGCTTCCATCTGCGCATGCACCGGCGTGGCTTCAAGGGAAAGCTCTCCAGTCTGGACGAGGAGCGTTTTCTGGACACCTACCTGCTCGAGGGGCTGCAGATGGCGGGCAACGAGGGTGAGATCAGCTTCGAAGATCCGGACGTCATCGTCGCCCTGGAGACGGTCGGCCCGCGGGCGGGACTTTCGCTGTGGACCCGGGAAGAGTTGGAGCGCTATCCGCTGCTGCACCTCAACTAGGGGCTTACTCTTCCAAGGCGTGGACGCAAAAAAAGGTCCCGCCAGAAAGACGGGACCTCGTTATTGCCATACCAACCGGCTAGTAAGCCAGCTCCACGACCTTGGCCTTGACCCTGCCGATCACCCCTGCCAAGAGGGCCAGGTCGTCGTTGCTGTCGCCCTGCACCAGTTTCAGGTGGGTAAGGTTGGCGGGAACCTCGCCGAAGGTCGGGTCGACGGGGACCCAGGTGCCGTTCAGGTAGCTCTCGGCCCAGGCGTGGTAGAGAAATCCCTTACCGTCGGCGTAGACCAACCCGGAAACGAAGCGGGTCGGGATGCCGGCGCTCCTCGCCAGCGCGGTGTAGAGCCTGGTGTGGGTCTGGCAGTTGCCGGCCCGGGAGGTGAGGGTTTCGACCGGTGACTGGTTGTCGGTCACGGCAGGCTTGATCTCGCGGGCGACCCACTGAACCAGGAGCCGCACGGCCTGGGCCGGATCCTTCTGGGAACTGAGGATTTCGTTTTTCAGGGCTGCGATCTTCGGGTTGTCGCTGGGGATGCGTTGGCCCGGTTCCAGGTCGGCCGCCCCGGGTGGCTCGGCAGACGCTGCCTGGAGCGCCGGATTGGGGAGGAGGAAGCGGACCGTGCCGCCGTCCAGACGGTTCACCTGTTGCCCGCTCCCCTGCAAAAGCGGAAAGCCGGCCGGGATTCCGGTGAGGTCGAGCACCAGCTTTTTCAGCTGCGTGGGGCGCTCCAGCGGCGGGTTCAGCTTCACCAGGCTGAAATCGAGGGCCAGGTCGCCTTTGGCCAGAGCCGCCTCGGCCAAGGCTGCCTTGGCGGTCGTTTCTTGCTCTGCGATGGTCAGCACCAGGTCGTCGCGTACCGATTCTTTCACAGTGTTCCCCTTCAGGTCGACCCAGATGTCGTTGTCGACCACGGGATACAGGTCGTTACGCAGGTGCACCAAGGTCCCCTGCGGGGGAAGGGTCTCGACGCCGACCACCTCGACCTTTACCTGTTTCACCTTTACCGACTCGCTGTCCAGCATGGCGAGCTTAAGAGTCTTGCCAGTGGGGGTTCCCTGGATGAGCGGGTAGAAGTTAAGTACCGGCGGGGGGTAAACCGGCCCCTTTGCTTTCAGGGTGCGCTCCTTTTTGCCGTCACCTGATTCCGTGATGACCCTGATCCCCTTGGGGGTCAGTTCGCCGCGCACCGAGAGAGGGCTGCCGTCGATCCGGCTTTCGGCGCTGAAGGAGCGCAGGGCGAGATCCCGTCCCACCAGATAGCTCTCCTTGGTGGTGGCCTCGCGAGAAACCGCCATGATCCGCATCTTGACGCTGCCGTCGCTGTCGATCCGGTAGCCGTCGGGTACCTCGGCGATGCTCAGGTGGGCGAAACCGACCCGCTCACCGCCGACGATGATGGTGAACCAGCGCTCGCCCACCGGAGGGGCCGCCAGTTTGGGGATCCCAGCCGCCTTGACCAGCAACGGGGCCAGGACCAGGGTTACGATGAACAGCAGCCGCCACGCGGCGGCGCGAAAGGTACGCATAAGAGACTCCAGGAGGACCGGCAGGACCGCAGCCAGGCCGCTTTCTCGGTATATTCACCACTAAGCAGAGGTATAGCACAGCACGGGGCGCAGGCGCAATTCTCGGCGGTGCAGCAGCCTATGCCCCTGTAGCCGCGATACCGACATGGGACTACGAAAAAAAGCCGCTAAATAAGTACCTTGCGGCGTGTGGGGGTGGGGGCTATAATAAAATCAAAGTTTAGAGTTGCGGAGGATCGTCGGATCCTCCTTCCCCTAGCTGACTTGCCCTCCTAGTCGCTAGGGTTTTTTTTGTCCAAAGTGCGTTTCCTGCCCTGGGACCCCAAGCCTGGTTCACCCCCCAAATGGCATCGGCTGTTTCCCTTTGCAAGGAGCTGTGCCATTTCTTGCACACTTTTCGGGAATGGTTTATAGTGGCGCAAAAATCCTACACGAGGCGCCATGTACCCCATAGTCACCATCACCGATCAGTGCCGAAAGTGCTACTCATGCGTGCGCAGCTGCCCGGTCAAGGCGATCAAGGTCGAGAAGAACTACACCGAGATCATCTTCGACCGCTGCATCGGTTGCGGCAACTGTCTGAGCACCTGCCCCCAGCACGCCAAGGTCATCGCCGACAACATCACCAAGACAGAGGAACTGCTCGGCTCGGAGGTTCCGGTGGTTGCGGTGCTCGGCTGCTCGTTCCCGGCATTTTTCCACTACGCCTCGCCGGGGCAGCTCGCGGCGGGTCTGCACCAGCTGGGATTTGCCGAGGTGCACGAAGGGGCGAGCGGCGTCGAGCTCATCGGCCCCGAGTACGCCGAGGCGATCCGCTCGGCCAGCTTCCCGCTCATCTCGTCGCACTGTCCGGCCGTCGTCGACCTGGTCGAGCGGCACTACCCGCAGCTGATCGACAACCTGGTCCCGGTAGTCACCCACATGCTTGCCATGGGACGCTTCGTGAAGCAGGTCCTGGGAAACCACGTAAAGGTGATCTACATCAGCTCCTGTATGGCCGGCAAGTTCGAGGTGCAGACCGAGGAGACCAAGGGGGCCGTGGACGTGGTGCTCACCTACCGGGAACTCGAGTCGATGTTCCGGGCCCGGGCCATCGATCTCAGTGTGCTGGACGACGTTCCGTTTGACGGCCGCGAGCCGAACATGGGGCGCATATTCGCCCTCTCCCAGGGTTCCTTCAAGGCCTTCGGCATCGAGGCGGATCCGCTGGACACCGACGTAGTGACCGCCGAGGGTGAGGTCAACGTCATGGGGATCGTAAAAGACCTTGCCGCCGGGCGGATCAGCCCGAAACTGGTCGACCTGCGCTTTTGCTACGACGGCTGCATCGGCGGCCCGGGGCGCAACGACGACCTCACCGAGTACTCCCGGCGCAACCTGGTGATCTCCCACTACCGGAAGAAAACCCCGTACCGGGTCACCCCCAAGTACCAGGATGCCAATCCGGTGTCGCTGCAACGCACCTTCTCGAGCAAGCATGCGAAGCTCCCCATCCCCAAGGGGGCCGATGTCAAGAAGATCCTCCAGGCCACCAACAAGTTCACCCAGAAGGACGAGCTCAACTGCCGGACCTGTGGCTACCGCACCTGCCGCGAGTACGCGGTGGCGGTCTACCAGGGGCTCGCCGACCTGGAGATGTGCCTGCCGCATAACCTGCAGCAACTCGAGGAGGAACGCGGCCGTCTGATCCAGAAGTACGAACTGGCCAAGCGCGAGCTGGACCGCGAGTACGGCGACGAGTTCATCGTAGGGAGCGACAGCAGGACCCTCGAGGTGCTCGAGCAGATCAAGCAGGTCGGCCCGACCCCTACGACGGTGCTGGTGCGCGGCGAATCGGGGACCGGCAAGGAGCTCGCCGCGCGCGCCATCCACCGCTACTCGAAGCGCAACGACAAGCCGCTGGTCACGGTGAACTGCACCACCATCACCGATTCGCTCCTGGAGAGCGAGCTCTTCGGCCACAAGAAGGGGTCGTTCACCGGTGCGATCACCGACAAGAAGGGTCTCTTCGAGGCGGCCGATGGTGGCACCATCTTCCTCGACGAGATCGGCGACATCACCCCGAAGCTGCAGGGGGAACTCTTGCGGGTACTGGACCTGGGCGAGGTGCGCCCGGTAGGCGGCACGGTCGCCAAACGCGTCGATGTGCGCCTGATCGCCGCCACCAACAAGTCGCTCGAGGACGGGGTGCGCGAAGGGTGGTTCCGCGAGGATCTCTACTACCGGCTCAACGTCTTCTCCATCATGATGCCCCCCTTAAGAAGCCGCGTGGAGTCGATCCCCCAGTTGGCACACCACTTCCTGGAGAAGGCCCGCAACAAGCTGAACAAGAACATCGAGGGGATCGAGGAGCGTGCCGTCAACGCCATGGTGAAGTACCCGTGGCCGGGCAACATCCGCGAGATGCAGAACGTCATCGAGCGTGCGGCGGTCTTGACCCACGACGACGTGATAAAGCTGGGGAACCTGCCGCTCTCTTTTGCCGAGAGCTACGCCGAAGATGGGGAGGAACCCATTGATCTGCGGTCTTTTAAAAAGGAGCGGGAACCCCACGTGCTGCGGGTGGAGAAGAAGCTCATCCAACGCTATTTAGCGGACGCCGGAGGCAATGTGTCAAAAGCGGCACAGCTTGCCAATATCCCCAGGCGCACGTTTTACCGGCTTTTGGACAAGCATGGGCTCAAAGGGAGGTTCATTCGGGCCCGCGAGGAGGAGTTCGACGAGTAAATTTCAGAACAGGGCAGCCCCGGATAGGTCAAAATGATACAATTGGGTAGATTTGGCAAGCCTGTGCCAAAAGTGGCGCACTTTGTATACGGAGAAATATAACAAAATATTAATGCTGTTTTTAAATCGCGTGGGATTACAGAGAGTTATGTAGACACATAACCATTTTGGGTGCTTGGCACGCATATAGCAATATTATGGGCGTGTAGCACATCATTTCACACATAACCTAAGGGGTGAACAAAATGGGCAGAATGAGAGAAAATCCGAGGTACAACGTCATTTCCATGAGGATCAGCGACGCAGAGCGCGAGACCCTTGAGCAGATCATGCTGAGCACCAAGAAGAGCGTCTCCGACATCATGCGCGAAGCTATGGAGCTCGTGAAGTCGAGGGCGATGGACAAACAGGCGGCCTAACGGGCCGCCTGAACCCACCACACACCAAAAAAACGGCCGCTCGTAGCGGCCTTTTTTTGTATCCTTTTGCCGCCACCTGTCTGGCACAGGGTAGCGGAAAGCGGCGGCCGGTTTGAGAACCGGGCCACCCCCTTTCCGTCATCCAGGACGTGCCGGCCAACGCACCCCCGGCACACGCCTTCCCTGCCACGCTTCTGACAGAAACGACAACATATTGACAGACTATTCCTACTTAACCTGCCAGGTGGTCCCTTGGGCGCTGTCCAGCAGGACGATGTTTTTCGCCAAGAGCTCGTCCCTGATCTGATCGCTCTTCTTGAAATCCTTCGCCTTGCGTGCCTCGGCACGCTCGGCGATGAGACGCTCGATCTCCTCGATCGGAATATCCATCCCCTCGGTCTTGCGCGCCTTGATCCGTTCCAGGAATTCGGCCGGCTTGGAATCGAGCACCCCCACCACCTTCGCCACCTTGGCCACCTCGACCTGCACCTGGGTCAGGAGCGCCTTCGGAGCGTGGGGGAGGCACTTGTTGATGGCGCGCACCAGGTCGAAGACATGGCCTAAGGCAAGTGCGGTGTTGAAATCGTCATCCATCGCCTCGCTGAAGCGGGCCGCGAGCGCCTGGCACTTCTCCTCCAGTTCGGCGCACTCCTCGGTGCGTGAGGGGTCCTCACTTCCCGCAAGCCTCTCGTCCACCCCGGCCAGCGCCTTGTAGATCCGCTCCAGACCGGCTTCGGCGTCGTTGAGGTTCTGGTCCGAAAAGTCGATGGGCGAGCGGTAGTGGGCGGAGAGCAGGAAGAAGCGCAGCACCTCGGCGTCGTAGCGCTCGAGCACTTCCTTGATGGTGAAGAAGTTCCCCAGCGACTTGGACATCTTCTCGGCGTTGATGTTCACGAAGCCGTTGTGGATCCAGTACTTGACGAACGGCTTGCCGGTGGCCGCCTCGGTCTGCGCCATCTCGTTTTCGTGGTGCGGAAAGACCAGGTCCTTGCCGCCGCCGTGGATGTCGAAGGTCTCGCCCAGGTACTTCATGCTCATGGCGGAGCACTCGATGTGCCACCCGGGGCGCCCCTGTCCCCAGGGGGACTCCCAGAACGGCTCACCCGGCTTGGAACCCTTCCAGAGGGCGAAGTCCATCGGGTGCTGTTTGCGCTCGTCTACCTCGATGCGGGCGCCGGCCTGCATGTCCTCCAGGTTCCTTTTGGAGAGCTTCAGGTAGCTTTCGTACTTGTCCACGGAGAAGTTCACGTCGTTGCCGGCCTGGTAGGCGAAGCCGCGCTCGATGAGCCGCTCGATGAGGCCGATTATCTCACCGATGTGCTCGGTCGCCTTGGGCTGGTGGGTCGGGAGCAGCATGAACAGCCGCGCCATGTCCACGTCGAACTCGTGGATGTAGCGCTCGGAGATCACGTTGTAGGGGACCCCTTCGCGGTTGGCGCGGTTGATGATCTTGTCGTCGATGTCCGTGTAGTTGCGGACGTAGTTGACCTCGAACCCTTTGGCGCCCAGGTAGCGGTAGATCATGTCGAAGACCACGCCGGCGCGGGCGTGGCCGATGTGGCAGTTGTCGTAGACGGTGACGCCGCAGACGTACATGCCGACCTTGCCGGGGGTAAGCGGAACGAACTCCTCCTTGCTGCCGGAGAGGGTGTTATAGACGCGAAGGGCCATGGGGATTTCCTCTTTGGTTAGTGCAGTAAAAACGTGAATCCAGTAAAAGCGTGAACCACAGAGGACACGCAGGGACACAGAGGAAAACCTAAAGTAACACGACTTTCAGGTCTTCCCCTGTGTTTCTCAGTGCGCCTCTGTGGTAAGGCTTTATTTCTTTTCGGTCCAGGAGTCGCGCAGGGTCGCGGTCCGGTTGAAGACCAGCGATTCTGGCTTCGAGTCGCGAGAGTCCGGGCAGAAGTAGCCCAGGCGCTCGAACTGGAAGCGGTCGTCGACGCCGGCCTGGGCCAGGGAAGGTTCCAGCTTGCAGCCGGTGAGCACCTCGATCGACTTCGGATTGATGTTCTCGCGGTAGTCCGCCTCGTTCTTGCCACCGGGGTTCGGGACGGTGAAGAGCCGGTCGTAGAGGCGCACCTCGGCGTCCATCGCGTGGTTAGCGGAGACCCAGTGGATGGTCCCCTTGATCTTGCGCCCGTCGGGGGCGGTGCCGCCGCGGGAAGCCGGGTCGTAGCTCACGCGCAGCTCGACCACCTCGCCGCTTTCATCCTTCACCACCTCTTCGCAGCGCACGATGTAGGCAAAGCGCAGGCGCACCTCGCGTCCCGGGGCGAGGCGGAAGAACCCCTTCTCCGGCTCCTCCTGAAAGTCGTCCCGCTCGATGTAGATCACCTTGGAGAAGGGAACCTTACGGGTACCGAGGGTTGGATCGTTCGGGTGGTTGGCAGCCTCGAACTCCTCGCCGTCCCCCTCGGGATAGCCGTCGATCACCACCTTGAGCGGCTTTAAGACCGCCATGGCGCGCGGCGCCCGCTGGTTCAGGTCCTCGCGCACCGCTTCCTCGAGGATGCTCATGTCGATGAAGCTGTCGCTTTTTCCCACGCCGATGGTCTCGCAGAAGGCACGGATCGACTGCGGCGTGAAGCCGCGGCGCCTGAGGCCCACCAGGGTCGGCATGCGCGGGTCGTCCCAGCCGTCCACCAGCTTCTCCTGCACCAGCTCGAGGAGCTTGCGCTTGCTCATCACGGTATAGGAGAGGTTCAGACGGGCGAACTCGATCTGCTGCGGGTGGCAGGGGACCTCCAGCTTGTCCAGCACCCAGTCGTAGAGCGGGCGATGGTCTTCGAACTCGAGCGTACAGATCGAGTGGGTGATCCCCTCGATGGAGTCCGAGATGCAGTGCGCGTAGTCGTACATGGGATAGATGCACCAGGTGTCCCCGGTCCGGTGGTGCTCCACCTTCTTGATCCGGAAGATGACCGGGTCGCGCAGGTTAAGGTTGGGGGAGGCCATGTCGATCTTGAGCCTCACTACCTTGGAGCCGTCCGCGAACTCGCCGTCGCGCATGCGCTGGAAGAGGTCCAGGTTCTCCTCGACGGGGCGGTTGCGCCAGGGGCTCTCCTTGCCCGGTTCGTTGAGATTGCCGCGGTAGGCACGCATCTCCTCGGCGGAGAGGTTGTCCACGAAGGCGAGTTCCTTCTTGATGAGCGTCACCGCGTGGTCGTAGAAGGCCTGGAAGTAGTCCGAGGCGTAGTGCAGGTGCTCGCCCCACTGGAAACCGAGCCACTTCACGTTCTCGCGGATGGAGTCCTCGTACTCGATCTCCTCCTTGGCCGGGTTCGTGTCGTCGAAGCGCAGGTGGCAGCGCCCCTGGTAGTCGAGCGCGAGGCCGAAGTTGAGGCAGATCGACTTGGCGTGGCCGATGTGCAGGTAGCCGTTGGGCTCGGGCGGGAAACGGGTCACGATGCCGGTGTGCTTGCCGTTTTTCAGGTCCTCGTTGATGATGTTGCGGATGAAGTTGGTCGGTTTTTCGGGTGTCTGGATTTCGGTGGTCATAAGCTCGATCCCGGGCGCCTTCATGAGTGAGGCGCGTTGGAGTAGTTGGTCTTTTCGTTAAGCGGAAGCTGCTCTGCCTTGCGCTGGTACGTCGCTGCGGCCGGGTGCTGCCGCTCTCGTTATACGCTTACGCTGTCTGCCGCGGCAAACCGCTAGCGCTTGTTTTCCAGAAGTGCCACCGCGTAGGAAGCGATCCCCTCGCCGCGGCCGGCGAAGCCGAGCTCCTCGGTGGTCGTCGCCTTCACGTTGACACGCTCCTCGTCGCAGGAGAGGGTGCGCGCGATGTTCACCCGCATCTGCGGTATGTAGCCGGCAAGCTTCGGGCGCTGTGCCACCACGGTGACGTCGACGTTGCCGATCCGGTACCCCTTGGCGTCGGCGAGCGCCATCACGTGGCGCAAGAGCTTCAGGCTGTCCGCCCCCTTGTAGGCGGGGTCGGTGTCCGGGAAGTGCTTGCCGATGTCACCCTCGCCGATGGCGCCCAGGATGGCGTCCGAGAGTGCGTGCAGGAGCACGTCGGCGTCCGAGTGCCCCAAAAGGCCCTTGGTGTAGGGGACGTCGACGCCGCCCAGGATGAGCTTTCTGCCGGCAACCAGCCGGTGTACGTCGTAGCCGTGTCCAATCCTCATTGAAGTCCCCCTTTCTTGATATCAGTGCTGCGCATGGTTTAAAAACGCCTCGGCGAGGATCATGTCCTCGGGCGTGGTGATCTTGATGTTGCGGTAGTCGCCGGAAACCAGGTGCAGCGGCCATCCCTGGCGCTCGAAGAGCGAGGCGTCGTCGGTCCCCAGGAACCCCTGGGCGGCCGCCGCGTCGTGCGCCGCGCGGATCATGCTGTAGCGGAAGGCCTGCGGCGTCTGGGCGAGCCAGAGATCTTCACGGGGCGGGGTTGCGGTGACGATCCCGTCGCGGGCCACCTTCACGGTGTCCTTCACCGGCACCGCCACGACGCAGCCGCCGAAGCTCTCGGCGGCGTCGGCCGCGGCCTTGAGGATGGCCTGGGTCACGAAGGGGCGCACCCCGTCGTGGATCAGCACCAGGTCGTCGGGTCCCGCCGCTTCGATGGCACGCAGACCGTTGTAGACCGAGTGCTGGCGCTCGGCACCCCCCGGCACCACGGCGCGCACCTTGGAAAAACCGTAGCGCTCCACCACCTCGCTGCGGCAGAAGGGGATCTCGGACTCCGGGGTGATCAGGTAGATGCCGTCGATGAAGGGGGCTTCCTGGAACACCTCGAGGGTGTGCGCCAGGATCGGTCTTCCCGCGAGTTGCAGGTACTGCTTGTTCTGCCCCGCCCCCATCCGCTTTCCCATCCCCGCGGCAGGTATCAGGGCGTAGATCTTTTTCACAGGAAGCCTCATGAAAGTGTCTCTGGTATAAGGGGCCGATTATACAGCGGCGCGCTCAAATATCCAAGAACTTCGTGCAGCCGTGGGGTCCCCAGCTTCAGGCAAGCGAGGTGAGTGCCGCGGCGAGGTCGGCGAGATCGCTCTCCAGGAGGGTGCGCGGGTCGAGCAGGAAACCACCCTTGGAGATCCGGCCGATGACCGGGACGCGGAAACCACGCAGGGCGGTCTCGATGTCGTTGGGGGAGAGCCCCTCGCGGCGCACCTCGATGAGCAGGGTGGGGAGGTTCAAAAGCGGCAGCGTGCCACCGCCGGCCTGGGAGAACCCCTCGACGAGCGTGAGGCTCAGCGCGGCGGGGATCCTGCGCCGCAGCTGGCGCATAAGGCGCCGGGCCCGTTCGGCCAGTTCGGGGTAGGGGATGGTGAGCATGCGCAGGGTCGGGATCTCGCGCAGCGCCGTGAGTTCGTCGCGGTACAGCGCCAGGGTGGCCTCCAGCGAGGCGAGGGTGAGCTTGTCCATGCGCAGGGCGCGCAGAAGCTGATGCTTCTTCATCGGTTCGATGAAGGACTTCTTGCCTACGATGATGCCGGCCTGCGGGCCACCCAACAGCTTGTCGCCGCTGAAGGTGATCACGTCCACTCCGGCGCGCACGAACTCCTGCACCGTGGGCTCCTCGCAGGGGAGTTTGCCGGTGAAGTCCACCAGGTTGCCGCTCCCCATGTCCGCCAGCACCGGTACGCCGCACTCGGCGCCCAGGGCGACCAGTTCGGCCGCGCTCACCTCGGCGGTGAAACCGACGACCGCGAAGTTGCTGCAGTGTACCTTGAGAAAAAGTGCCGTCTCGGGGGTTACCGCGCCGCGGTAGTCCTTCGGGTGGGTCCGGTTGGTGGTGCCGACCTCCTTCAAGGTCACGCCGGAAAGCCGCATGACGTCGGGGATCCGGAAGGAACCGCCGATCTCCACCAGCTCGCCGCGCGACACCACCGCCTCGCGGCCGTTGGCAAGCGCGGTGAGGGCGAGGAGTACCGCGGCGGCGTTGTTGTTCACCACGATGGCGGCCTCGGCGCCGGTCAGCTCGCAGATCAGCGACTCGACGTGGCTGTAGCGGCTGCCGCGCTCCCCGAGGGCCAGGTCGAACTCGAGGTTCGAATAGCAAAAGGCGATGTTGTTCAGGGCCTGGCGGGCGGGCTCGGGGAGGATCGAGCGCCCCAGGTTCGTGTGGATCACGATCCCGGAGCCGTTGATCACCCGCCTGAGGCTCGGCGCCTGGAGTCTCTCAAGTTCCCGGGTAAGGGCCGTAACGAGCGCCGCTTCGCCGAAGGCGTCCTGGGCCAGCGCCCCCTTGAGGGCGGCGGCCCGCAGTTCATCGAGCACGACGCGCAGGGCCTTCAGCACCAGGGGCCGGGGATGGCACTCCAAAAGAGCACGCACCGCAGGCCATTCCAGGACCTTGTCCACCTTGGGGATCATCTTGAGCTGCTGCACGCCGCCTCCCTTTCCCATGAGAAAATTCCAGCGGCAAATTTAACCCAAACTCTGGTGAGAGGCAAGAACAACGGTGCTTTGGGAGGTGAAGATCGGGAAAACGGGAGGGGGCACAGGCGTAAAAGGGGGGGCTTGGGTGCGACAGGGACCGGTTGAGATCCTTGGCCGACACGTCCCGGTGCGGGAGAAGGGACGTCGGCCCAGGCGGCAGCTGCCGGTTTCAGGGCGCTGCTGCCAAGGGGGTGCAAGGTGGGGCTGCGGCAGGGGCGGCGGACGGTGCTTAGAGGTCGGTCTCCGGATAGTGGCTGGAGTTCAGTTGGAGGCGCTCCTCTTCGATGAGCACCTTGCCGCCGAACTCGGCATTTTTCTGGACCAGCATCTCGGCCAGCACCGCGTCGCGGTTGCGGAAGGCTTCGATGATCTTCTCGTGCTCCTCGACCGAGATCAGCATGCGTCCGGGCTTGCTGAGCGAGGCGAGCCTGAGGCGCTGGAACTTCTTCAACAGCGCACCGATCATCTCGTGCAGCTTCTCGTTGCCGGCGCCCTTTATGAACGTGTCGTGGAAGGTGTTGTGTACCTTGAAGAAGTGGCGCACATCCCCTTCGGCTGCGATCTCGCGGAGCTTATCGTTGATCCCCTCGAGTTTGGTTATCTCGCGGGTACTGAGCCGGCTGCATGCCTTGCGGGCCGCATACCCTTCCAGTATGCTCTTGATGGCGTAGAACTCCTCGACATCCTTGGGAGAAAACGAGGCGACCAGGGCACCCTTGCGCGGCACCACGGTGAGGTACCCCTCCGATTCCAGCTGGCGGAAGGCCTCGCGGATCGGAGTGCGGCTGATGCCGAATCGGGAAGCAAGTTCCGGCTCCGCTACCTTCTCCCCGGGTTTCAAAGCACCCGTCATGATGGCGTCGCGGATCGTTTCCAGGATCCGTTCCCTAAGGGTTAAATGCTTCTCGACATTCTTCTTCATTGGCCCCCCCAAGATCGCGGAGTATTGTATACAGTATCCATAATTTGTCAAGAACTTCCCCGGAGTTTCAAGCTATTTCGCGCAATTGACTTGAAATTTCGGTTCTGCAACGGTATCTTGTCGCGCCAGGGGGCATTCATGGATCCAGTCCGACATCTTAAAATATCCATCTGCGTGCTGATCTTGCTGCTGTCTTTCGGGACCTTCGGCTACATCGCGATCGAGGGATGGGACATGCTGGACGCCCTCTACATGACCGTGATCACGCTGGGGACCGTCGGTTTCCGCGAGGTGCAGCCCTTGAGTGCACCTGGCAAGGTCTTCACCATGCTGCTCATCTTCTTCGGGGTGAGCGTCATCGGTTACATCGTCGGCAGCTTGGCCCAGATCATGTTCGAGGGGCAGTTCCATCGCATCATCGGGAGGAAAAAGGTGGAAAAGGCGATTGCGGCATTGCAGGATCACTACATCATCTGCGGTTTCGGCCGCATCGGAGCCCTCATCTGCAAGGAGTTCGCGGCCAAACCGCTCCCCTTCGTGGTGGTGGAGAAGGACGCCGAGGCCATCGAGCGGATGGAGACCGACGGCCACGGCTACCTGTTCCTGCGCGGCGACGCCACCGCGGATGACACACTGCTAAAGGCCGGGATCAAGACCGCCAAGGGGCTCATCTCGGTGGTTACCTCGGACACCGAGAACGTCTACATCACCCTGACCGCGCGGGGGCTGAACCCGGACCTCTACATCCTGGCCCGCTCCGGCGAGGAGGGGTCCGAGATCAAGTTGAAGCGCGCCGGCGCCAACAAGGTGGTTTCTCCCTACCTGATCGGCGGCTCCAGGATGGCCCAGGCGATCCTGCGCCCGACGGTGGTCGACTTCATCGAGATAGCGACCGGTCACGAGCACATGGAGCTGCAGATGGAGGAGATCGTGATCCCCGACCATTCCGGCTTCATCGGCGAGAGCCTGGCGAGTTCCGGCTTTCGCAAGGAAACCGGCGTCATCATCGTCGGCATCAAGAAGGAGAGCGGCAAGATGGGGTTCAACCCCGAGTCGCACACCAGGATCGAGTCCGGCGACACCCTGATCGTCCTGGGCGAGCCGACCGCCATCACCAAGCTGGACCAGCTGGTGCGCTGCTCGAACTGCGCCGAGGAAACCATCAAGAAGCACAAGAGGCCCCATGAGTAAGCGCGTCTTCGTCCACGTCCCCTTCCCGCAGCTTGCCGGGCATCTCCCCTACCTCCTGGAAAACCGCCTGAACCCCGAGATTTTCCTCTCTGCCGATGCGCTCGAGGGGCTCAAGCCGGGCGAACTGGAGGGGGTGGCAGAAAAGCTTCAGGGAGGCGGCCTGAGTTGCACCATCCACGCCCCCTTCATGGACCTCAATCCCGGCTCCTTCGAGCGCTACCTGCGCGAGGCGACGCTGACCCGCTTCAACCAGGTGCTCGACGCCGCCGAGATCCTGCGTCCCGAGGTGATGGTCTTCCATCCGGGGTTCGACCGCTGGCGCTACGGCGAGGCGAGCGACCTGTGGCTCACCCACAGCGTGCCGGCCTGGCAGATGGTGCTCGAGCGGGCGCGGCGGATCGGGACCCAGATCGCGGTGGAGAACATCTTCGACGAAGATCCGGAGATGCTCCGGCGGCTCTTCGAGGCGGTGGGGGATCCGCAGCTTGGGCACTGCTTCGACGTGGGGCACTGGAACCTGTTCAAGCAGGTGGGGATGGAGGAGTGGTTCGCGGTACTTGGAGAGCGGATCACCGAGGTGCACATCCACGACAACTCCGGCACCCGCGACGACCACGCGCCGCCGGGCGAAGGCGCCATCGACTTCGAGCTCTACTTCAGTCTCATGGAGCGCTACGCACCGAACGCCGCCTACACCGTCGAGGCGCACAGCAAGGCCGAACTGGAGCGCTCACTGATCGCACTGGAGAAGTGGCTCCGCTAAAGGCGAAGGCTTTCGCCGTAAAAAGGCACAAAAGACGCAAAAATACCCGGCAGCCGTCGATAGGCGAAGCCGGGTTTTTTCGTGAAGGCCTGGTCTCGTCCCCACGCTGGAGTGGGGAACCTGGTGTTTAAATGGTGCCCGACCCCCTCCAGGTTCTCTTTGTGTCTTTTGTGCCTCTCTGAGGCAAAACGCCTTTAGATCTCAATGACCTCGGGATCCCGGTCGCTCGCCACCACGGCCCACTCCTGGGCGTCCCGGTCGAAGTCCGCGATCTTGTCCAAGGGTGCCTTCAGATATTTTCCCTTGCCCGTCACCGCCACCTCGCCCCCTGGCAGCACGATCTCGCCGGTGCCGTGGAAGAAACGGCTGTTCTCCTCGGTGATCCGGCCGACCACCTTCAGTTCGACCCCCAGCGGAATCGGCTTCTTGTAGCTCAGGCTCAGGTCGATGGTGATCCCCCAGATCTCCTCCTCACGCCCCACCAGGATGGCTCGACCGATGGTCTCGTCGAGGATCGCCGAGGCGATGCCGCCGTGCATCCGGCCGGGGTAGCTCTGGTGTTCCTCGCTGGGGGTGAAGGTGGCGATGAGTTCGCCACTTTCGGTCTCGTAGAACGAAGCCTTGAGCCCGGAGCCGTTTTTCAGCCCGCAGATGAAGCAAAGCTTCGAGTTGTACTGTTTCTTCACGATCTTGTGCTGCATGGTCGCTCCTTTCATTTCAAAAACGTGGGGCTCTTGCGCGAGCGCAGCAGCGCGTCGCCCAGGTAGCCGACCACCGCCAGGTTCACCACGAGCACGGTGACCCGCGGCCAGGTGAACTCCCGGGAGGCCTCGAAGATCTCCAGCGGGATGTACATCGCCCCGGAGAGGAGCCCGAACCACTCGGCCCATTGCATCTGGCGCCAGAGCCCGTAGGCCTCGACCAGGCGCACCGTCGCGTAGAGCAGTGCCGACAGGGCGATCATCCAGAGCTGGAGGTCAGTCACCTTGTTGGCGGCGTCGATGAAGATGCTCGGGTAGTGCTTGGCGGGGTTCAGGTGCAGCACCCGGACCAGGTGCATGGCGGCATCGTGCAGGTCCTTGTGGATGAAGGTCAAAAGCCCGCACCCCACCAGCAACACGAGTACCCCTTTCAGCGCCTCGAACAGGGCCACGATGCGCAGCCCACCTTTTGAGGCGGGTTTGACGGGCTTCTTTTTCATGGTTCTCTCCGGAGACGCTCGTTCATCCTTCGGCGCCGGTCAGCACCTTGAGCGAGATCTCCTTGACCAGGGATGCAACGTTTTCCTTGTAGGCGAGCATGTGCGGGGCGGCGAGGTGTGCCTTAAGCGCCTCGAGGCTCTGCCATTTCTCGATGATCGTCACCATGTCGGGGTCGAGTCGCTGCACCGGGATGCCGGAGTCGACGTCGACCGCGGGGTAGTATTCGAGGCAGCCGGCCTCGCGGCGCACCTCGGGGACGTTGGCGTTGAAGATCTGCAGGAAGCTCTCGCGCTCCCCCTCGTGCAGGCGGATCGATGCAATGACGCTGATCATGGACACTCCTTGGGTCGGTCAGGCGATCCTCTCGAAGAGCGAGAGGTAGTTGTAGGGGCCGAGGTCTTTGGTGCCGGTGCACCGGAACCCGTAGCTCGTGACCAGTTCCTGGACCGTTTCCGGCGTGATGCGGACCCCGCGTGGCGGACCCGGCGGGCCGTCCAGCACCTTGAACTCGACCACCGCCAGCGTCCCCCCGGTCCTGACCACCCGGGCCAGTTCGCCCAGTACCCCTCGCTCGGCCTTGACGGCGATGAAGTCGTGCAGCACCGTGGCCATGAGGCAGACGTCGACGCAGCCGTCTTCCAAGGGGATCGACTGGGTCACGTCGGCGACGCCCGCCTGGACCTGCTTGATCTGCCGGGTCTCGATCTCCCGGTTCAGTAGCTCGATCCCCTCGGCCCACAGGTCATAGGCAAAAAGCTCCGCCTCCTTCCCGAGGCGCTCCGCCAGGGCCAGGGTGTAGGCGCCCGCCCCGCAGGCCAGGTCCAGGAGGCAGGTGTCCTCGGTCAGCGGGAGTTCGGCCAAAAGAGCCTGAAAGTCGATGAGTTCGAAACTGCTCTTGCCGGCGCCGATGGGCTTGTCGTCACTCATAAGGTTCCCTCCTTTGACACGAGAAATAGTAAAGAGTTTTCCCGCAGGTACAAGAGAAACAGTTACTGTCAGCTGCGAAAGATGAAGAAGACGGCTCCGCCCAGACAGCAGGCGGCCCACAGGTAGTCGAGCTTGAGCGGCTGCCCCATGTAGAAGACCGCGAAGGGGACGAACACCGAAAGGGTGATCACCTCCTGGATGATCTTGAGCTGCGCCAGCGTGAAGATACCGTAGCCGGCGCGGTTCGCCGGGACCTGCAGCAGGTACTCGAAAAAGGCGATCCCCCAGCTGGCCAGCACGGCGACCAAAAGCGGCGCGGCGCGCAGGTTGCGCAGGTGGGCGTACCAGGCAAAGGTCATGAAGACGTTGGACATGATGAGCAGCACGATGGTTTTCATGAAAGCGGATCCTTCGCGGGATTTAAAGCGAGGTGACAATAGCACGACAGCCCGAGGCTCGCAAGGTGCGGGGGACGCTTGAATCGCGAGTGTGCGGCATGAACCACGGGAAACGCCGCCGCTACCTGGACGATGTCGGGCAATCTTTCACACTGCGTCACGGTTTTTCTGTTTGTTTACGCGAAATAGATGCAGTAGTATACTCAGTTCAGCCTCGCCGATACGCGCCTGTCGCCCTTTGACAGTGGATTCTCCTCCCTGTGCCAGAGCAAGACACGTGCTGTGTTAACGGTTCGCTTTCAGTTACTGGGACAGTGAGAGCGATGCCTGGCTGGAGCAATTCAACAGAAAGGATCGCCCATGAACACCGAGAAACAAGAAGTCTATCTGAAGGAATGGCAGGGACAAGAAGAGTATGCCGAGCGCATGCTCCCTATCATCGGCCACCTGTACCGCGACAACAACGTGGTCACCACCGTGTACGGCCGCTCCCTGGTCAACACCCCCACCATCGACATCCTGAAGGCGCACCGCTTCGCCCGTCTGATCCTGGACGACGAGCTCACCGTGTTGGAAACCTTCCCGGTCCTGGAGGCCTTGGCCAAGCTGGACCTGGCCCCGGCCCGCATCGATATCGGCAGGCTCACCGTGCGCTACCAGGCGCAGGCGGGCCAGCTCGACCTGGACAGCTTCGTGCGGCAGGAACTGGCCGCCGTCAATACCGGCCGCACCCCGCTTCTGAGCGAGCCGCAGGACATCGTGCTCTACGGCTTTGGCCGTATCGGGCGCCTGTTGGCCCGCATCCTCATCGAGAAGTCCGGCAGCGGCGAGAAGCTGAGACTGCGCGCCGCGGTGGTGCGCAAGGGGGGACCCGACGACCTGGTGAAGCGGGCAAGCCTCCTGCGTCGCGACTCGGTGCATGGCCCCTTCAACGGGATCATCACCATCGACGAGGAAGAAAACGCCATCATCGCCAACGGCAACATGATCCGGATCATCTACGCCGACGCGCCGGAGAACGTGGACTACACCCAGTACGGCATCCACAACGCGATCCTCATCGACAACACCGGCAAGTGGCGCGACCGCGAGGGGTTGGGGCGCCACCTGAAGGCCTCCGGGGTCTCCCAGGTGCTCTTGACCGCTCCGGGGAAGGGGGATATCCCCAACGTGGTGTCCGGGGTAAACAACGAGCTCATCGTCACCCAGGAGAAGATCTTCTCGGCGGCGAGCTGCACCACCAACGCCATAGTCCCGGTCCTGAAGGTGATCCACGACCGCTTCGGGATCGTGAGCGGCCACGTGGAGACCTGCCACTCCTACACCAACGACCAGAACCTGATCGACAACTACCACAAGGCCGACCGCCGCGGACGGAGCGCCCCGCTCAACATGGTGATCACCGAGACCGGTGCCGCCAAGGCGGTGGCCAAGGTGCTCCCGGAGCTGACCGGCAGGCTGACCGGCAACGCGATCCGGGTCCCGACCCCCAACGTCTCGCTGGCGATCCTGAACCTCGAACTGGGTGCCGCGACGAGCGTCGAGGAGCTGAACGGCGAGCTGCGTGCCGCCTCGCTCGACTCGCCTTTGCAGAACCAGATCGACTTCACCAACTCGCCGGACGTGGTCTCCAGCGACTTCGTGGGCTCGCGCCACGCCGGCGTGGTCGATTCGCTCGCCACCATCGTGCAGAAGAACCGCTGCGTGGTCTACGTCTGGTACGACAACGAGTTCGGTTACAGCTGCCAGGTAGTGCGCATGGTGCAGCGCATGGCGGGCCTGGAACTCCCCTCCCTGCCGGAGTAACACCCCTTCTGCAGTACGCCTCACCGCAAAGGGCACCCCGTTTCGGGTGCCCTTTCTCCTTGTGCCGCGATAGCTCCGGATTCCGGGGCGGCGAGAGGCCGCGGCACCAATGGGAAGACCTGTAGTACAATAAGGTGCTGGTAAAATTCACGGTCGAGGATGCCCGCGCATGGCTGAACCCGCGCATCAGACAACCAAGGACACGGCGATGAAGGGGGGGCTGCTGCGGCGCACCTTGCTGGTGGTGGCTTGCCTGCTATTCCTGCTGGTACTGGCTGCGGGACTCTACCTGGCCACGCCGCTTCCCGCCCGCCACCTCTCCCGGCTCGCCTCGTCCTATCTGCACCAGAACCTGGTCGTGGCAAAGCTGGAGACCTCCGGCGGCACGCTCTACCTGCGTGGCCTCAGGCTGGATAACCCGCCCGGCTTTCCCAAGGGGAACCTTGCCGTGGCCGATTCAGTGGCTGTCGCGCCGAGCTGGAGCGACCTCGTCGCCGGTCGGCAGCGCTACCGGTCCATCGAACTGAAGGGGCTCAAGGTGAACCTGGAACAGAACAGCCAGGGGACCTGGAACTTCAGCCAGCTGCAGAAAATCCTCACCGCACGCAAAGCTTCCCCCGCCGAAACCAGGATCGATCGACTCACCCTCGATTCTGGCGCGCTCTCCGTCAACGGCCAGGGGCTCAGCGGGATCTCCCTCAAGGTGTACAACCTCGCCACCAAGGGGTCCAGCAGCTCCGACCTCGACCTCTCCTTTGAAGACTCGGGCCGCAACCGCTTCGTCCTCACCGGGAAGCTGCGCCCCGGTCCGGAACCGGAGGCCGACCTGCACCTGGCTGCCCCGAACCTGGTCCTGGAGCGCAGCGCGGCACTCTTGCAGCTCAAGGTGCCGGAGCTTTTGCGGGGTGGCACCGGGAGTCTCGAGCTAAAGGCGGGGCTGCACCGCAAGGAACTCTCCGCCTCGGGCCTGTTGCGCTTCGCCGGCATGAGCTACCGGGTTGCCGGCAAACCTCGGCCGCTGGCCGGACGTCTGGAATTCGCCGCCGGGTACGCCATGGAGCGCGATGCGGCCCGGCTCGACAAGGCACGACTGGAGCTGGACGGTCTGGTACGGGTCACGGCGAGCGCCGCGCTGCGGGGCGTCAAGAAAGAGCGCGCCTTTACTGCCGACCTCGGCTTCAGCGATGTCGACCTGGCACCGCTGGGCGCGCTGGTTCCCGAAAAAGCGCGTCGCGGTCTGGTCGTGGGAGGCAGGCTCTCCGGCGACACGCTGCACCTGGCCGGCCGCGGCAAGGAACTCACCACTGCCACCGGGAGCCTGCAGCTGCGCAAGGGGAGGCTGGAGCGTGCCGGCCGGCTTATCGTCGCGGGGGTTACCGGCGACCTGAAATTCTCCCGCAGTGCCGACGGGGTCCTCACCCAGGGGCGCTTGACCGCATCCGGGGCGAGCCCGGCAGTTGTGGAAGCGCTGGACCTTCCGCTGCAGGTTCGGCTCTCGCCGCAGTTGAAACCGCTGAGCGCCGAGACTTCCGGGTTCTCCGCCCGGGTTCTCAAGACTGACCTGTCCGGGAACGCGGCCTACCACCCTGCGCGCCCCGAGCCCCTGAACCTGTCACTCAAGGTGCCGGCGGCGCGGCTCGCCAACTTCCCGTCGCTGTTGCAGAAGTACGACATAAGCGTAAGCTCCGGTACCGCCGCACTCGACCTCGAGGCATCCGGGCGCGACCTGCAGCACCTCCGGGCGAAGCTTGGCGTGCACCTCACTGACCTCTCCGGCAGGCGCGGCAAGAATGCCCTCGCGGTGAAAAATGCCGTCCTGTCCGCGAAGCTGCAGCGCTCGGCAGGTCATCTCGCCGCCGAGGGGGATGCCGAGCTAAAAGACGCGGCCTGGGACACCACACGGGGTTCGGCCCGGTTCGCCTATAAGCTCGCCGACCGCCAGCTGAACCTCGAGGCGGTCCGCGCGGAACTCGGCACCACCCGGTTCTCCGCCGCCCATCTGAGTACCAGCCTGCCGAGCGTCGGTGCGAAAGGGAGCCCGGCGCCCCTGGCCGCGCAGTTCGACGGCGCCTCGCTTACTACGAAGGACCTGGCTATCGGCTCGCTCGCCGGCTCGCTGCGCGGCCGGCTCATGACCGATGCCGGCGGGCGCTGGCTCGAGGGGGCCGGAGAACTGAGTGCCGCGACAGTTGCCTGGCAGCAGAAACCGGTTGCCGCCCCGGTGCTGAAGCTCAGCTTTTCCAAGGCCGGCGGGAAGGCAGACCTGGGAGGCAAACTGGCCGGTGGCGCCCTGTCCGGGGTGGTTAGCGCAGATCCCTTCGCGCCGGGAAGTGGTACCCGATTCGATCTCACTCTCAAGGACGGGGAGCTGGCGGCGGTTGCCCCGTTTCTTCCCAAGAACGCAACCGTGCTCCCGGCGGCGGGGAAGGTCGACCTGCACCTGGTGGGTAGTTATCAGAAAGGTCCCGGCTTCGCCTGCCGGTTGGACGGCACGGCACGCGAGGTGGCCCTCACCAGGTCCGGAAAGTCGCTCATAACGGGTGCTGCGCTGAACCTGAGCGGAGACCTGGCCAAGGATCAGCTTACCGTCACCAAGGCGAGCATCATCCCCGGCCCCGGCGTGAACCTTGGTATCCAGGGGAGCCTCAGCCGTCCCTTCGCGCCGCAGCGCGCCGGGCGGTTCAGCTTCAGCCTGGCCCAGGTCGCCGCGAGCAGCCTGGTCGAGCCGCTCATCAGCCTCTTGCCGCGGGCACTCCAGGAGGCGAACCTGGACGGCGCGCTGGCGGCACAGGGACGGCTCGACCTGGGGCAGGGGAGCCAGCTGCTCGAGGGGACGCTCGAGTTCAAGGGGGCGCGCTTCGAGCTTCCCCAGCAAAAACTCGTGGTCGCCGGGATCGATGGCCGGTTCCCGTTCTCGCTCGATCTCTCCGGAAAGGCGGGAGGGAAGCCCCCGGAGAGCCTGGCGTTCAGCCGGGACAACTTTGCGAAGCTCCTGGAAAAGCTGCGCACCCAGAGCGGCCGTGGCGAGGTGGTCCGGATCGGCAAAATCGGCTTCGGCCCGCTGGAGCTGGGAACGCTCACCATGCACCTCAACGCAACCCACGGCACCACCGAGATCTCGGCGCTCAGCTCCTCCCTCTACGAAGGCGCGCTGCTCGGGAAGGGGTACCTCACCCTGCACGACGGGGTGAACTACCGCGGCGACCTGTTGCTCAACGGCCTCAGCCTGCGCCAGCTCTGTAGCATCTTCCCCGGGATTAAGGGGTACATCTCGGGGCGGGTGGACGGCGTCTTCAGCGTAAGTGGCGGTGCGCACGGCCTGGCCGGCATCACCGGGTTCACCGAGCTCTGGGCCCGCGAGGGGAAAGGGGAGAAGATGCTGGTGAGCAAGGAGTTCCTGCAGCGGCTCGCCAAGCAGAAGCTGAGCGGCTTCTTCTTCCGCTCGGACCGCAGCTACGACGAGGCGGAGATCAAGGCGATCATGGAAGGGGGCTATCTCACCTTCGACAGCCTGAAGATCGTGCACACCAACTTCATCGGCGTGAAGGATCTCAATGTCTCCATCGCGCCGACCCAGAACCGGATCGCCCTGGACCACCTGCTCGAATCGATCAAGCAGGCTGCCAGCCGGGGTAAAACTGCCACCGGGGCGTCGGCTCCGTCGGCCGCGCCGGAAGCGGCACCCGAGGCGGCGCCGACCCAGGAGTTCAAGTGGGGCGAGTGATCCCGCCGGCACGAGAGGCTTCCCATTAGGGCCAAGCGTGCTATATTGTGAGCTGGCTCGGCGCCACTACCACGATTACGACGGCCTTCACGCAAGGCTGCTCATACCATACCCGTCACCTGGAGGTTCACATGAAGCGACGACTTTTGAAGTGCCTGCTGGCAGGTGCCTGCTCACTGTTGGCTGCCTGCGCGGTGATAACCGTGAACGTCTATTTCCCGGAGAAGGCCGCCAAGGAGGCGTACAAGTCCCTGGACGAGATGCTCCTGAAGAATTCCGGGGATAAGGGGACTCCGGCCGGCGAGCAGCCCCCGGCCGCTCCGGCGCCGGGGCCGCAGGCACAACCGGAGAAACCCCTGAGCCGGCTCTTCGACGAGATCCCTTCGTTCTCCCTGGTGTCGGAGGCGTTTGCCGCCGAAGCGGATGCCGATGCCCTGGCGGTGGAGCTCTCGAGCATGCCCGAGGTCCTCAAGGCCTACGACGAGATGAACCGCAGACTCCCCAGGTTGAACGCCCTGTTCGCCAGTGGGGCAGTCGGGCTCACCAACCAGGGGCTGGTGAGCGTGCGCGACAAGGCAAAGCTGGCGGCGCAGGACGAGGCCCTGGTTGCAGCCGAAAACCAGAGCAGGAAGACCGTGGTCACCAGCATGGCCAAGGCGATCGTCAAGCTGAGCAAGCAGAAAGAGAGCAAGGCCGCCCTGGACCAGGTGATGGGCAAGGCTGCCGCCACCTACGCCGACACCAAGCGCGAGGCGGCCCACCCCGGCTGGTGGATGCAACTGCAGAACGGACGCTGGGTCCAGAAGTAGCTTTCCCGAGAAAAAGCGAAGCAGGACGCTAAAAAGGCCACGGTGCGAACCGTGGCCTTTTTCTGTTGGTGGCGGCGTGTGCAAGAGTTGAACTGGTGTTGAAAGCTTGCCATCCCGCTCCACAGCCGCATCGAGGAGAACTCTCCCCAGAAGCTGTTCAGGATCTGCACTTTTCGGGCTTCCTCGGGCCTCTGGGTGACGGGCCGTAACGAGCTAATATCCGTCACTTTTTTATTTTTTGTAAAATTGGCACTGCATTTGTAAAAGAGTAGATCATCGAGCACGGGAGCTAGAGCCCGCGGGTCGATGACAAGACCACGAGGTCGCAGATGAGAAAGGGCACCTTGCTCTCGCTGGCAGCCTTCAGGGCGCAGCGAAACAACACCACGACAATGACAACGAATACCGCCGAGACGGCTCTCCCAGACCCGGGCAGGCTGTGGGAACTTCTCGACAAGAACATCAGCATAGCAGTCTGGACCAAAGCAAACGAAGTACAACAGCAGTAACCAGCAACACCCCACATTTTGCGCCGACCGGAAGTTCTCCTTCTTTTGGTCGGCGCCTTTTTTTTGCCTGAACTCCGGCAGGTAAAGCTTACGGGTACCGTAGTTAGCCCCGCCGCAACCGAGCCGCCCCTCCCTTACTGGTCCCGTTTCTACCATCCCAACAGGCACCTTCCTGTGCCGTCTAAGAAGGGGCTTCAGCCTTATTCTCTGCTACCAGCCAGACTCGATATCCTTTTGGCATCGTACTTGTACTGTTGAAGCCAGGGCTAGGACAGGAGCTTCTCGGGTACTTCCCGTAACCGATAGACCGAGAACACAACCTGTCCGGTTCCAGACGTAACAGCAGGATCCCCTTTGCGCTCTTACTGAATCCTCCATTCGGCAAGAGCGCCTTTTTTTGCCTGCAACTGCTGTCCCGTCTTCCGATACTGCCAGTTTCCCTTCAAAGATTTGACAGAGCGTCAAAAGCTTCTCTCAGTTTTTCCGTCACGCCGCCGGTTCCACGAAGTACTGTTCCATCTTCGCTATCAGGCGGGCAGGGTTGGGGTCCATCGCTTTTCTCTCGTCGGAGTCGAAATAGGCACGGTCGCGCTCTTCCCAGGAAGCTGCTTCCGGGTACTCCATCAGCCAGACAAACTGGTTGGTTTCCGGGACACTCCAGGCACCGGGGATGCTGAAGCCGACCTTCTCGCGGACCGGTCGGATCTTTTCCTGCCATTCGCGGGCGAACTGCTGCAGGTTACCGGGGGTGATGGTGTAAATGCGGAGCTGGACGGGCATGGCTTTTTTCCTCCTCGGGCATTATATGAGATCCGGAAGCCGGATCAGTAGTGGCGACTGCAACCAAGGGTGCTGCGTCAGGCGACCAGCAGGCGCGCCAGCGAGGCCAGGACCTCGGCTCCCCCCAGGTCCGGAGTCAGCTGCAGTTCGAGCACGGTCACTCCGGAGAGGTTCACCTGGTACTCCTCGCGCTCGAGGGCGGTCCCCGGCGGGTGGAAGTTGTACTGCTGGCGCACGATCTCGCGGTAGCTCTGCCCCTGGTCCGGCGACCAGCGCAAGAGGAACTCCTGGGTGCGGCTCAGCTTTTCCTCTTTGAACTCCAGGTAGACCTGGCGCACGAACTGCGGGGTGTCGAAGACGATCCGGATGGTCTGCGGCCCGAGCTGCGAGGCGAGCCAGCCGCCGCCTGTGCCGGGGGGGAGGGCGGATTCGATGGGATGGAGCGGGTCCTCTGAGCTGAGCTCGACCTTGGCGAGATTTTCCAGGTCCAGCCAGCGTGACGCTTTTTCCGCCTGCCCGTTGGGGATGATCAGTTCCTTGCGCATGGTGCCTCCTGTGGGCTACATGATGCCGCGTTCGGTGAAGCTGTAGAAACTGCCGTCACCTATGATGATGTGGTCGAGGACCTTGATCCCCATGAGCTCGCCCGCCTCGCAGAGGCGCCGGGTCACCTCCAGGTCCTCGGGGCTCGGAGTGGGATCGCCGGTCGGGTGGTTGTGCAACAGGATGAGCGCGGCGGCAGACTCGCGCACCGCCACGTTGAAGACCTCGCGCGGATGCACCAGGCTCTGGTTCAGCGACCCCTCGGAGATCTGGGCGCGCCTGATGATCCGGTTCTTGCCGTCCAAAAGGAGCGCCATGAAGTACTCCTTGCGACGGTCCCGGAATTCGTAGTCGAGGTGTTCGAAGACTTGTAAGGGGGAGGTGTAGCTGGTGAGGCTCTCGAGGGGGCGGGCCTTGCAGCGGTTGGAGAGCTCGAGGGCAGCCTTGATGCTGGTGGCCTTGGCGAGCCCGATCCCCTTGACCCGCTGCAGCTCGCTGCAGGAGGCGTCGGCCAGGCGGCGCAGCGCCCCGAACTCGGTCAACAGGGCGCGTCCCAGGTCGAGCGCGCTGCGGTTGCTGGCGGCGTCGCCGCTCCCCAGGATGAGCGCGAGGAGCTCCGCCTCGCTCAGGGCGCCGGGCCCCAGGCGGAGCAGCTTCTCGCGGGGACGCTCGTTTTCCGGCCAATCCTTGATCCCGCTTCCCATGGGTCACCTCCCCTGGCGGACGCCAAACGAAGGGAATGATACCTCAGGAAGCGGAGTTGACCAGCCTAGACGCCGAGAAAGACGAAGGCCAGGGCGGCACAGCCGGCGACCAGGCGGTACCAGACGAAGGGGTAGAGGGAGTCGCGCTGCACCAGCTTGAGCAGGAAGGCGACGCTGATGAAGCCGAAGACCGCCGAGGTGGAGATCCCGATGGCCAGCGGCAGCCGCTCGTCGGCGGGAATCCCCGCCTTCACCAAGTGCCCCACCTTGAGGATGGCGGCTCCGGCCACTATGGGAAGCGAGATGAGGAAGGAGAAGCGCGCCGCGGCGTCGCGGTGGAAGCCCAGGAGAAGCGCGGCGGTGATGGTGATCCCCGAGCGCGAGACGCCCGGCATGAGCGCGAGGCACTGGGCGATGCCGATCACCAGCGCGAACTTAAGCGTCATGCGGTCCATGCGCCAGCGCTTGGCGCCGGTGGTGTCGGCAAAGGCCAGCAAGAGGCCGAAGGCGATCAGGAAGATGGCGATGGTGGTGGGGCTTTTGCGGAAGAACTCCTCGATCGGCCCTTCCAGGGTCTTTCCCACCAGCGCGGCCGGGATGGTGGCGGCGATGATGTAGAAGGGGAGCCGGCGGGCGGGGGTGGTGAGCCCGCCGCGGAAGGCGGCGAAGAAGTTGCCGACAAGTTCCAGGCAGTCGCGCCAGAAGTAGAGGACCAGCGCCAGGAAGGTCCCCACGTGCAGTGCGACGTCGAAGGTAAGCCCCGATTCGGGCCACTTCAAAAAGTCCGGTATCAGGATCAGGTGGGCCGAGCTGCTGATGGGGAGCACTTCGGTGAGCCCCTGGACGGTTCCCAAGACTGCGGCGTGCACTGGATTCATGCTGACTTAACTCCTGTTTCGTCTCAAAATATCGCAACCATAAGCGAATTTCGGACATAAATCAAGGGTGGAAGGGGTATGTATTCAGCAGATAAGGACTTATTAGTGATTTCATGCTGTGATCTTTGTTCCAGTTGTGGTATATCTTGCCAGTTTTGTAACCTTGGCCCGGCAGAGGCCGCCCACGTGGAGGAGTATACATGTTTGGACTGATTCCGAAAGATGAACAGTATTTCGTGATGTTCCGTGAAATGTCGCACAACATCGTCGTAGGTGCTGAGCTTCTCAAGGACATGCTGGACAACTTTACCGACCCCGCCGAGAGCCGGCGCAAGATCAAGGACATCGAGCACAAGGGTGACACCATAACCCACGATATCATCAAGAAGCTGAACAAGAGCTTCATCACCCCGTTCGACCGCGAGGATATCTACGGCCTGTCTTCCGCGCTGGACGACATCCTCGACCTGATCGACGCCTGTGCCGCGCGCATCGTGATGTACAACGTCGAGAAACCGACCCCGGAATCCAAGGAACTCGGCTTCCTGATCCTGAAAGGGTGCCAGACCATCGACAAGACCGTGGCGCTTTTGGGCGGCAAGCTCGAGCCGATCAGCGCCTACTGCATCGAGGTGAACGCCCTGGAGAACGAGGCGGACCGGGTGAGCCGCGAGGCGATCAGCCGCCTGTTCGACGAGGAGAAGGACCCGATCCAGCTCATCAAGTGGAAAGAGATCTACGAGACGCTGGAGACCGCGACCGACAAATGCGAGGACGCGGCAAACATCCTGGAAAGCGTGGTGGTAAAAAATGCCTGATGCGATGCTCGTGATGCTGGTCGCCGTGATCGTCGCGGCGCTTGCCTTCGATTACATCAACGGATTCCACGACACGGCCAACGCCATCGCTACCTGCGTCTCGACCCGTGCCCTGACCGTGCGGAGCGCCATCTTCATGGCGGCCGGCCTCAACTTCCTGGGGGCCATGATCTCCACCAAGGTTGCCGCCACCATCGGCAAGGGGATCGTCGACGCCAACAACATCACCCAGATGGTGGTGCTGGCCGGGGTCCTCGGCGCCATCGTCTGGAACCTGATCACCTGGTACTACGGCCTCCCCTCCTCTTCCTCGCACGCCATCATCGGCGGCCTGGCAGGTTCGGTGGTGGCCCACGCCGGGATGAGCGCCCTGCACTGGGCGGGGCTTAAGAAGATCGTTACCGTGCTGCTGGTTTCCCCGGTGGTCGGCGCCTTCTTCGGCTTTCTGTTCATGGTCATCATGATGTGGACCTTCCGCAACAAGGCCCCCTACACCCTCAACAAGGTGTTCCGCAAGCTGCAGATCCTTTCCGCTGCGGTCATGGCCTTCTCGCACGGCACCGCCGACGCGCAGAAATCCATGGGGGTCATCACCATGGCGCTGGTAAGCTACGGGACCCTCGACACCTTCGAGGTGCCGACCTGGGTGAAGGTTGCCTGCGCCGTCGCCATGGCGCTCGGTACCGCGGCCGGCGGCTGGAGGATCATCAAGACCGTCGGGCACGATTTCGTGAAGTTGCAGCCGGTGCACGGTTTCTGCGTCGAGACCGCTTCGGCGGGTGTCATCCTGGGTGCCTCGGCGATGGGGCTCCCCACCTCGACCACCCACGTGATCACCTCCTCCATCCTGGGGGTGGGGCTTTCCAAGCGCATGTCCGCGGTGAACTGGATGGTAGCCTACCGCATCGTGGGCGCCTGGATCATCACCATCCCAGCCTCCGCCGGCGTCGGCTTCTTGAGCTACACGGTCTTGTCACCGTTTCTGGGGCGCTAGGGCGTCAGGGGAACTGAAGGCAAAAAAGAGCGCCGGTAGCCAAGAAGCTGCCGGCGCTTTTCGTTTTGGGTAAGGTCGATCGAGTTCCCTCTCCCAGAGGTCGAGAGGGAGAATTTCGTCTACTCGAGTTCCTCGCCGACCTCTTCCATCTCCTTGGCGAGTTCCTTTTGGGCGGCGTCGCGGGAGCGGAAGCGCAGTACCAGGTAGTAGCAGACGAAGTAGGCGATGATGGCGGCAAAGAAGCCGAGTACCGAGGTCCCCAGGATGAGCGACTTGGCGTACTTCTCCAGGTTGTGCCACTCGAGACCGCCGGTAAGCGGCAGTTCGTTCACCGGGCGCCCGCGCAAAAAGCGCCCGAGCTTGTAGCTGATGCCCAATATGGGAACGATGGTGAGCGGGGTATTGATCCAGGCGCCGGTGACGCAGGTGAGCTTGTTGAGGCGGAAGATGAAGGCGGCCGCGATGGCCATCGGGGTGTGCAGACCGAAAAACGGGGTGAAGCTGATGAAAACACCGACGGCGAATCCGGCGGAAATGTGCCCGGGATGACTGTCCAGGGATAGGATCTTATAGAGTGTTTTTTTCCAGCGTTTCTGGTTCAGCAATAGGTCACCTCGATGTGAGGGCTCAGTCTAAAGGCCGACCGGTGGTTTGTCAATTCATTTAACCCGGCTTACAAGCTAGGGTTTGCCAGATGTTTACAAACGTGCTAGTATCGGCTCCTTTAAAAAACTATCATGATCGGTGCACTGTGTGATGCGTAAAGAACTGCTCAAAAAGGTAAAGCGGATTGTCGTGAAGATAGGCTCCGGCGTACTGACTGGAGCGGGGACCGGGATCGATCCGGCGTTCCTCGCCGGGCTCGCCTCGGAGGTCGCCGGGCTCAAAGAGCGCGGCATGGAGGTGGTTGTCGTCTCCTCCGGCGCGGTGGCTGCCGGACGCCCGGTGCTGGGCCTGCCGGACCGGCCGCGCACCCTGCCGCAGAAGCAGGCGGCCGCCGCGGTCGGTCAGTCGCGCCTGATGCGCTCCTACGAGGAGGCTTTCTCGGGTTTTGGTCTCAACGTGGCGCAGATCCTTTTGACCCGCGACGACCTGGCCAACCGGCGCCGCTTCCAGAATGCCCGTGGCACCCTCGATACCCTCTTAACCTGTGGCATCATCCCGGTCATCAACGAAAACGACACCGTCGTGGTGGACGAGCTGAAATTCGGTGACAACGACAACCTCTCCGCCCTGGTGACGAACCTGGTGGAGGCGCAGCTCTTACTCATCATGACCGACATCGACGGGCTCTACACGGCGGACCCGCGCTCGAACCCGGACGCCCAGCTCATCCACCAGGTGCGCAGCATCACCCGGGACATGGAGCGCGGCGCCGGCGGCAGCGGCACCAGTGTGGGGACCGGCGGCATGGCCACCAAGCTCGCCGCCGCCAAGAAGGCGATGAAGTCGGGGGTGGCCGCGGTGGTCTTTGCCGGCAAGGTGCCGGGGAACCTGACCCGGGTCATGGACGGCGAGCTGGTGGGGACCCTGTTCCTCCCCGCCGGCGAGAGCCTGAACCGCCGCAAGCACTGGATCGCCTACACCCTGCGGCCGGCCGGGAGCATCGTGGTGGACGCCGGCGCCCGCGAGGTGCTCGCGAAGCACGGGAAAAGCCTGCTTCCCTCCGGCATCGCCAAGGTCGAGGGGCGCTTCGCCCGCGGCGCCTGCGTCAGGATCGTGGATCCCGAGGGGGTCGAGTTCGCGCGCGGCCTGGTGGATTATTCCAGCGTCGAGATCGAACAGATCAGCCGGCACAAGAGCTCGGAGATCGAGCAGATCCTCGGTTTCCGCTACGGCGACGACGTGATTCACCGGGACAATCTGGTATTGTTATAGCTTCAGCCATTCTGGTACTGTTAAAGGCACTACCTGTGCTACTCATAGGCTTTCGCATCGTACTCAGAGGCGAAAGCTTTACGTCTTAAAGCGGTTCCCCGCGGAAGGAGTTTCCCATGACCGTAGCAGAACAGATCAAAAGCATTGCCAGTGCGGCACGCCAGGCTTCTTTTGCCATGGCAAAGCTCTCTTCGGGCGCCAAAAACGAACTTCTCCTGGACATGGCACAGGCGCTCGTCGAGAACGCTCCCAAGATCGTCGAGGAGAACCGCAAGGACCTGGAGGCCGGCGAGAAGAACGGCCTCTCCTCGGCGATGCTGGACCGGCTCATGCTGAACGAGGCGCGCGTCAAGGGGATGGCCGACGCGATCCGCGAGGTGGCGGCGCTCCCCGACCCGGTGGGCGAGGTGACCGGCATGTGGAAGCGCCCCAACGACCTCATGGTCGGCAAGATGCGCATCCCGCTGGGGGTGATCGGCATCATCTACGAGTCGCGCCCCAACGTGACCTCCGACGCGGCGGTCCTCTGCCTGAAAAGCGGCAACGCGGTGGTGTTGCGCGGCGGCTCCGAGGCGATCCACTCGAACCTGGCCATCGCCACCATCCTGCAGAAGGTGCTCGCCAACCGGAACATCCCGGCCGCGGCGCTCTCGCTCATCCCGTTCACCGAGCGCGAAGGGGTGACCGAGATGCTCAAGCAGGAGGAGTACATCGACGTCATCATCCCGCGCGGCGGCGAGGGGCTGATCCGCTTCGTGGTTCAGAACTCGAAGATCCCGGTGATCAAGCACTACAAGGGGGTCTGCCACATCTTCGTGGACGCCTCGGCCGACTTCGAGATGGCCAAGCGGATCATCGTGAACGCCAAGGTGCAGCGCCCCGGGGTCTGCAACGCCCTGGAGACGCTCCTTATCCACCGCGACGTCGCCGAGCGCTTCGTCCCCATGATCGCCGAGGCGCTCAGCGCCGAAAAGGTGGAACTGCGCGGCGACGAGACCTTCCGGAAATACGCGCCTCAGGCCGGCGTCGCCACCGAGGAGGACTGGTACGCCGAGTACCTGGAGCTCATCCTGGCGGCCCGCGTGGTGGACGACATGGACGCCGCCATCGAGCACATCAACAGGTACTGCTCGCTGCACACCGAGTCGATCATCACCTCGGACTACGGCAACGCGCAACGCTTCATCCGCGAGGTGAACTCGGGGGTGGTCATGGTGAACGCCTCGACCCGCTTCTCGGACGGGAACCAGCTGGGGCTTGGGGCGGAGATCGGCATCTCGACCACCAAGCTGCACTCGTTCGGCCCGATGGGGCTCACCGACCTCACCACCACCAAGTTCATCGTCTACGGCGAAGGGCAGGTGCGCGCCTGATGTTCAAGAGCTCCCGGCGCAGGGAGGTCGCAGCGCCATGAAGATAGGGATCCTCGGGGGGACCTTCAACCCGATCCACCTGGCGCACCTGCGTATCGCCGAGGAGGTGCGGGACCGCTTCGCCCTGGACCAGGTGCTCTTCATCCCGGCCTCGACGCCGCCGCACAAGCCCACCATCGGCCAGCTCTCCTTCACGGACCGCTACGAGATGGTGCGCCTGGCCATTCAGGATAACAGTGGTTTCGCGGTCTCGGACATGGAGGGGGTGCGTGGCGGGCGCTCCTACTCGATCGACACCTTGCGGCAGCTGAAGCAGGAACACCCCGACGACGAGCTCTACTTCATCGTGGGGGGAGACTCGTTTGCGGACATCGGAACCTGGCGCGAGTACGCGGGCATTTTTACCCTGGCAAACGTTGTCTGCATGCAGCGTCCCGGCTCTACTATCAAGAGTTTGGCTCAGGCCCTCCCTGTTGCTATAGCAGGGGAATTCTGCTATAACCATCAGGCTAAAAAGCTCAGTCACAGCTCGGGAAATGCAGTCTACGCGCTGGACGGAGTACTCCTGGACATATCGTCCAGTCACATACGGCAACTGGCCAGGACCGGCCGCTCGATCAGGTATTTGGTCCCGGAAGCCGTGGCAGATTACATCAAAGGACAAAGGTTATACACGGATGGAAGATAACGTAGTAATACCGGCGGAGGAGCGTGCCATCAAGTGCGCCGCTTTCGCCCTCGACAAGAAGGCCCTCAACGTGAAGGTGCTCGATATCAGCAGGATCTCCAGCATCGCCGACTACCTGGTTCTGGCCAGCGGCCGTTCCGACAAGCAGGTACAGGCAATCGCGGATTCCGTGAAGATGGGGCTCAAACCCTTCGACCGGACCATCGACACCGAAGGGCTGCAGGAAGGGCGCTGGGTGGTCATGGATTACGGTGACATCATCGTGCACATCTTCCAGGAAGAGGTGCGCGCCCACTACAACCTGGACGAACTGTGGGAGCGCGCTCCGCAGCTGGAGATCCCCGAGGAGTTCCTCTGGGAGCATAAGGAGAGATGAGACTCAAGCTCCTCTGGGTCGGCAAGACCCAGGAGGCGTGGGTCAAGACGGGAATCGAGGAGTATGCAGGCCGCATCAAGCGTTACTGCCCTCTGGAGATCCTGGAGGCCCGCGAGGAAAAAGGGGCCCAGGCAGCAGTCATGCGGGAGCGCGAGTGTGAGCGTCTCGTGAAACTGCTCCCCAAGGGAGCGAAGCTGATAGTCCTGGACGAGCGGGGCGATCAGCTGACTTCTCCGGAGTTGGCCGGTTTTCTCACCAAGCAGCGCGACCAGGGGACCCAGGACCTGGTATTCGCCATCGGCGGGGCCTTCGGCTTCACCGACAGCTTCCGCAGCCAGGCCTTCAAAGCCATTTCGCTCTCCAAAATGACGCTGACCCACCAGATGGTCCGGGTGTTTCTCCTGGAACAGATCTACCGGGGGTTCACCATCATGAACGGCGAGCCGTACCACCACGAGTAAACGATTAAGGTGAAGTTTTTCTTCACCTTTTTTCGTTCAAAAATTCAAGGAGAGTGACATGCCAAAGAAGCCTCTGCTCTTGATGATCCTGGACGGCTGGGGGATCGCCCCCGAAACCGAGACGAACGCGGTAGCCAAGGCGAAGACCCCCAACATGAACCGGCTGATGGCGAACTACCCTTCGGGCGAGATCGACGGCTCGGGGATGTCGGTGGGGCTTCCCGACGGGCAGATGGGGAACTCGGAGGTGGGTCACACCAACATCGGGGCCGGCCGCGTGGTGTACCAGGACCTTACCCGGATCACCAAGGCGATTCATGACGGTGTGTTCTTCGAGAACCCGGTTCTGGTCGACTGCATGAAAAAGGCGAAGGCAGGGAGCGGGCGGCTGCACCTGGCGGGGCTGCTCTCCGACGGCGGCGTGCACTCCCACGAGACCCACCTCTACGCCCTGATCGAGATGGCCAAGCGCCAGGGGATCAAGGAAGTGCTGGTGCACTGCCTGATGGATGGGCGCGACACCCCGCCGCAAAGTGGCGGCGAGTACATCGACCGGCTCGAGGAGAAGATCGCCGAGATCGGCCTCGGGCGCATCGCCACCGTGATCGGGCGCTACTACGCGATGGACCGCGACAACCGCTGGGAGCGCGTAGAGCAGGCCTACCGGGCCATCGTCATGGGCGAGGGGAAACCATACCCGTCCGCCGCGACCGCCATGCGTGAGAGCTACCGTGCAGGGGTCTCCGACGAGTTCGTGGTGCCGAGCGTGATCGTCCCGGAAGGGGCGCACACCGGTAAGGCGCAGGACGGCGACGGCTTCATCTTCTTCAATTTCCGCTCGGACCGGGCCCGCGAGATCACCCGCAGCCTCACCGAAAGGTCCTTTGGCGGCTTCGAGCGTGCGGCGCTCCCGAAGTTCTCCAGCTACGTCTGCATGACCAGCTACGACGAGACCTTCGACCTGCCGGTCGCCTTCGGTCCGGAGGAGCTCACCAACATCTTCCCGGAGGTGATCGCCAAGGCGGGGCTCACCCAGCTGCGCATCGCCGAGACCGAGAAGTACGCCCACGTCACCTTCTTCTTCAACGGCGGCCGTGAGGCACCCTTTGCCGGTGAGGACCGCGCCCTGATCCCCTCACCGAAAGAGGTTGCGACCTACGATCAGAAGCCCGAGATGAGCGCCTACCTGGTGACCGAGGAGCTTTTGAAGCGGCTCGACGAGGACAAGTACGACGTCATCATTTTGAACTTCGCCAACGCCGACATGGTCGGGCACACCGGTGTCATGGCGGCCGCAGTGCGTGCCGTCGAGGCGGTGGACCAGTGCGTCGGGAAGCTGGTGGACCGGGTGCTTGAGCTTGGTGGTGCGACCATCATCACCGCCGACCATGGCAATGCCGAGATGATGGTGGACGACACGACCGGCGGCCCGCACACCGCGCACACCTGCGACATGGCACCCCTGGTGCTGGTGGACGAGAGCCGCAAGAGCGTGAAGCTGAGAAAAGGGGTGCTGGCAGACCTGGCGCCCACCATGCTGGAGATGCTGGGGATCCCCCAGCCGCCGGAGATGACCGGCAAGAGCCTCATCGTGAAGTAACAGCTGACAACATTACCGTGGCGGCGCGGGTCCGATCGAACCGATGGGTCAGATACCTCGGGTCGAACGGGCGATGAAAACGCGCCGCCCTTGACAGGAGAACCCCATGAAAATCATAGCCATCAACGGCAGTCCGCGCGGCATGCGCGGCACTACCGGCCGCCTGCTCGACGAGGTGCTGGCCGGCGTCGCCGGGACCGGCGCCGAGGTCGAGGTGGTCTGCCTGGACCGCACCGAGGTCGGCCCCTGCGTCGCCTGTGACGTCTGCCACAAGGTGGGCGACTGCCCCATCAAGGACGACTTCAGCGAGGTGCGCACCAAGCTGATGAACGCCGACGGCTTCATCCTCGCCACCCCCAACTACATCTTCAGCGTCTCGGCCCAGATGAAGGCGTTCATCGACCGCCTGAACGGCCTGATCCACTGCACTGCCCTGGAAGGGAAGTACGCGGTCCTGGTGGAAACCTCCGGTGGCGGAGGGGACGAGGAGGTTATCGAGTACCTGGAGCGCGTCGTCTCGGCGCTGGGCGCCCTCACCGTAGGCTCGGTTGCCTCTCCCGGGGCCGGCCCGCGCCAGTTCCCCAACCAGGAGGAACTCTTCGCCAAGGCCCGCATCCTGGGGGCCGAGCTTTGCACCAGCATCGCCGAGAAGCGCGAGTTTCCCGGCCAGATGGCGGCGCACAACGACTTCAAGGAGCGGATGAAGCAACTGGTCGGATTCATGGGCGATTATTGGACCTACGAGCGTGAATTCTGGGCTAACCGCGGCTGAACCACCACCTACTCCCGGAGAGAAAGCATGAGCAAAACGGAAGAACTGAACGACTGGGCCTTTGCCAAGAAGTGCGAGAAGGCGGTGGCGGGACTTGCCAAAAATGGTTTCACCGCGGTCTTCTGCCAGGACAGCGGTGAAGTGTTCCACTACATCCTGAACGAAGTCGGCGATGTGAAGACTGTCGGCTTCGGCGGTTCGCTCTCGGTGGCAGAACTGAAGCTCGCCGACAAGCTGAAGAGCATGGGGAAGGAGATCGTGGACCACGGTCTGCCGGGCCTCACCCCCGAAGAAAAGCTGGAGATCTGCCGCCGCGAGCTCACCTGCGACCTGTTCCTTACCGGCAGCAATGCGGTGACCCTTTCCGGCGTCCTGGTGAACATCGACGGCAACGGCAACCGCGTGGCATCCATGTTCTTTGGGCCCAAGAAGGTGATCGTCGTGGTGGGGAGGAACAAGCTGGTGGACGGCGGCGTCGAAGAGGCGATCCAGAGGATCAAGAGCTATGCGGCCCCCCCCAACACCAAGCGGCTGAACCTGGCCACCCCCTGCGCCACTACCGGATTTTGCTCCAACTGCGACTCCCCGCAGCGCATCTGCCGGGTGACCACCATCATCGAGAAGAAACCGCGCAACACCGACATCCGCGTCCTGGTGGTCAACGAGGACATGGGGCTGTAGACTTCTCGGGGTGACGCGGAACACTGACGGTTGCCCACTCTCTCCAAACTCTCCCTCCCCCCTGGCGGGGGAGGGCCGGGGTGAGGGGGAAGCGGAAAGCACCACCCCGTCACTCCGTAGCAGCTTCCCCCACCCCCTAGCCCCCTCCCGCAAGGGGTGTGGGGACTCTTGGACCTGGAACCATGCACCCACGCAGTAACCGGAGGGCACCATGTTGCTTCGGCCTCTGCTGGATCTTCTCTTCCCGCCGCTTTGCCACTCTTGCAAGACCTTCATCCCCAACGCGGGTGACCTCCTCATCTGCCCCGCATGTCTCGAGAACATCACCTTCCTGGTTACCCCACTCTGTCCGAGCTGCGGCACCCCCTTCAAGACCGAAGACGGCCGAAACCATGTCTGCGGCGCCTGCCTCAAACATCCGCCCGCTCATCTCAGCCGCTCCGCCACCCTCTACGCCGGTCCGGTCCAGGAACTTATTCACCGGTTCAAGTACGGCTACAAGGTGCACCTGAGCGACCCGCTCGGGATCCTCATGGCGCAGGCACTGCAGCCGTTTCGGGAGGAGGTCGCGCCGGAACTGGTGATACCGGTACCTTTGCACCGTAAGCGCCTGCGCCAGCGCGGCTTCAACCAGTCGCAACTGATCGGCGAGGTGCTGGCCAAACGCTGGCAGTTGCGCATGGACGTGGGGAGCCTGCGCCGGGAGCGCTGGACCGAACCGCAGACCAGCCTCGATGCCGAAGAACGAAAAAACAACGTGAAAGGGGCGTTTGTGCTAGGCAAGCCGGAACGGCTGAGGGGGAGGCGGCTCATGTTGGTGGATGACGTCTGCACCACCGGGAGTACCCTACGTGCCTGCGCGGAAGCGCTGGAGGAAGCTGGGGCACAGGCGGTTTTTGCGGTAACGGTCGCGCGCAGCCTGCCGTTTTAAGGGAAACACGAACTGGTCAACGAGGGGCGATTCGGTTGAGATCGGAATCGATCCGGAGTAGCTTATCCGGGACGGGGTGGGAAGCGGGAAAGGGGGTTACGGCACTGTGCCGTACCCCCTTTGTGTCAATGGGAGTGGCCAGATTCCGTAGGTGCCATACCTGGTTACCTTCTCGACCAGATCCCGCAGGTCTGCGCCCCTTCGGGCAAACTCTTGCAGACACTGCAGTATAGCTGCGATCCCTTCTGAAAATAGCTGTAGCGAAAGACCCTGACGTAGCGACCATTTCGTGCGATCCCCCGCTCTTCTTGGACTTTGCCATAGCCTGAAAGATGCTCCCGTCGCCGGCAAACAGGGCCTTCGTCGATTTTCTTATTCAGGAGGTCGATGGTGACTACGTGCTGGCACAGGCAGCAGCAACGTTCCCACGACCGCGATAGGCAAAGGCTGGCCGCTCGAAGTCCTAACTATCCGATTTCACCTAAAGTTAATGCCGAGACAGCCGATATGTTCATCACTGTTTAGCTGGGATTTCGCAGGCATCTTGCCCGCGGCTCTCCAAGCCCACCGCCGAAGCTCCAAGACATGGTTCAAAGGTTGGGACCTACTCGTTGGCCGAAACGGGGCAAAGGCAAAAGTGGGCCATGATGGGCGTTGAGTACCCGGCACCTTGGCGCTTTTATCGGGATTGGCCACCTAGCTGAAGAGACACCCGCCCTAGGGGGGCTGAGAGGGTAGACGCCGTGGCTGGATGGAGTGCCAAGGAGTTCGTTGCCATGTAAGGGAATTCCGACGGGGATAACCTAATTGTAATAGAACAGTGATCTGTGTAAATTCCATTGTCTCATTAGCCACAAGGATTTATGGCACATCAGAAAGGGGGGGCTAAATCGTGCGTATTGCCAAACTACCTTTAGCTCTCATTCCCGTCCTTGCCGTGATGGCGATACTCTCTTCTTGTAAAGACTCCTCTCCAATAAAAATAGGTTTTGTTGCCGGGCTCACCGGGAAAGTAGCCGATCTTGGTGTTGGCGGCCGCAATGGCGTGATGCTTGCCGTTGAACAAAGAAATGCCGCTGGGGGGATAAACGGAAGGCCTCTAGAACTCGTTATCCGCAATGACGAACAAAACCCCGATACCGCGAAGAAGGTCATCTCCGAACTAGTCGCCCAGAATATAGAAGCGGTAATCGGGCCGATGACGAGCAGCATGGCGATGGCAATGGTTCCCGTTGTCAACTCATCCCAAACCATTTTGTTAAGTCCGACGGTTACGACGAAAGACCTCGGGGGACGGGACGACAACTTCCTGCGGGTGATGTCGACAACCGCCACCTATGCCGAGAAAAGCGCAGCATATCAATTCAACCTGGGCAGACGAAGAGTGTCCGCAATCTACGATGTCGGGAATAAATCCTACACGGAGAGCTGGTTTAATGACTTTCGCTCAACCTTCGAAAAATTGGGTGGCAAGGTAGTATCTGTTTCTCAATTCAAATCCGAAGCTGATATCAGGTTCGCACATAACGCCACGGAAATCCTCTCCTTCAAACCAGACCTCGTTTTAATCCTTGCCAATTCAGTCGATGCAGGCACCTTGTGCCAGCAAATCCGTAAGCACGACGCCAAGGTACCCATCGTGCTGTCAGAGTGGGCCTCGACCGAAGCGCTCATCGATCTAGGGGGCAGTGGGGTCGAGGGGATAACCATCGCGCAGTTTCTCAACCGCTCGGATTCTTCGCAAAAATTCCAGGAGTTCCGTTCGGCTTACCTAAAGCGTTTCGGCAAGGAGCCGGGTTTTGCCGGTATGGCAGGTTATGACTCTGCTCTGGTTCTTATGGAAGCTCTACGCACAAGGCCAGCCAGTCGGTCCCTTAAAGAGACGATCATCGGCAAAGGCACGTTTAACGGAGTTCAACAGCAGATAACCATCGATAAATTCGGCGATGCCACCCGGAACACCTATATAACCGTCATCAAAGACGGTAAATACATTACGCTTCAATAGCCTTATGAAACGATCCATACGAAATATTCTCACTATTCAGGCACTGGTAATTGCCATTGTCCCTGTTTTGATCATCCTGACCTTCAGCATATTCAGGCTGATACCGGAAAAACGTTCCGAAATCGAGAAGGAACAACTGCAGCTCGCCAAAGCCATCGCTTCCCAGGTAGAACTGCAGCTGGAATCATCTTTTGCGACCCTTGCTGATGTAGCTCTCGTCCCAATGGACGAAAATTTGGGTTGGCACAACATCCAACACTTGGTAGATGCCAACATGGAAGCTTCTGCCACCCTGCAGGCTATCTATGTGCTTGATTTGAAGGGTATCGTCAGGGCGGTCCAGGTTTCCAAAGCGGACAGAGAACAGATCAGGGATTTCCTCGGGATCGATCTTTCAAGAAACAACCTGGCTAAAGAAGCCGCGGCCCAAAAGAAACAGATCTGGTCGGACAACTTCCTTTCCCTGGTAAGTGGCAAGTCCACCGTTGCCGTTGCGTATCCTTCCTCTACAAAGATCGTCATTGGCGAGATGTCGCTCGATCTCCTCTCCACCTTTCTCGACACAATCGATCTGCGTCACAGTCAGATAGTTCTGGTTCTCGACAAAAAAGGCCAGGTCATCGCCGACCCTCACCAGTCGATGACTGCTCAGCAGTTTAACGTGAGCAATATTCCGCTGGTACAACGAGCGATGCTGGAAAAAATCCCTCTAAGTTCACATTTCAGTCTCAACAGTACTGATATGGTGGGCAGTATTATTCCTATCGCCAGAAATGGTTGGTATGTCCTTGTCGCTGAGGACAAACGGGCGGCATTTTCCTCCCTGAGCTCAATGACGTTGACCGTTACAGTATCGGGAATCATCGCAATCCTGCTCGGTATGCTCCTGGCGGTGAGGTCGTCCCTGAAACTCTCGTCCCGTTTCGAGCAGATCGCATTCCTGGCTCGTGCCTTCTCCGAAGGAAACTACCAGGCAAAATTGCCGCAGACGGATCCCATAGTGGAATTCAATTCGCTGGCAAGCGACTTGGAACGTATGGCGGAGTGCATTGTCGCCCGGGAAAGGCAGACAGCCGACCTCAACAGCGAGTTGCACTACTCGGAACAGCGACTGCATCTGGCGACCTCTTCTGCGGCAATGGGTGTCTGGGACTGGGACGTGGTCAACAACACCATGGTCTGGGACCGCCGGATGATCGAGCTGTACGGCTACACCCCGGACTCCTTCCCCGGCGGCATCGAGGCCTGGCAAAACGGCCTCCATCCCGAGGATCGAGAGCGGGCCTGGAGCGAATGCCAAGCCGCGCTGCGGGGGGAGGAAGGGTGGGATACGGTCTTTCGTATCCTGCGGCCCGACCGGACGGTCCTGCACATCAAGGCCGACGGCACCGTGCTGCGCGATGACAGCGGGGCTCCGGTCCGGATGCTCGGCGTCAACTACGACATCACCGCCCGCCATACCCTGTTCCAGCAGATGCAGACGGTGCTGGATGCCCTCGATGCCCTGGTGTACGTGGCGGATTTCGACACCCACGAGATCCTGTTCATCAACCGCTACGGCCGGGATATCTTCGGCGACATTAGCGGTAAGACCTGCTGGCAGGAACTTCAGGCGGGCCAGGCGGGGCCGTGCCCCTTCTGCACCAATAAAAAGCTGGTCAGGCCGGACGGAACCGCCGGGGAGCAGGTGGTGTGGGAGTTCCGCAACACCATGAACAACCGCTGGTTCGAATGCAGGGACCAGGCTATCCCCTGGAGCGACGGCCGCCTGGTCAGGTTGGAGATCGCCACCGATATCACCGAGCGCAAACGCTTCGAGGATGAATATCGCACCTTCATCAAGACCGCCAAGGAGGGGTTCTGGATCACCAATCGCTCCGCCAGGATCCTCGACGTGAACGACGCCTACTGCCGGATGTCGGGATATGCCGCTGAGGAGATCCTCGGCCGCTGCATCTCGGACTTTGACGTCAATGACGACCCGTTCGTCGTCAAGGAGAGGATGGAGAAGATCATCGATTCCGGCCACACGCGCTTCGAGACCAGGCATCGCGACAAATCCGGCGTGATCTACGACGTGGAAGTGAGCACCTCCTACCTCAAGGACCGGGACAGCTTCTGCGTGTTCATCCGCGATATCAGGGAACAGAAACAGGCCGAACAGGATAACCTGCGCCTGAGCCACATGCTGCAGGAATCGCAGCATATAGCCCACATCGGCGGCTGGGAGATCGACTTTGGCGACAAGTCGCTCTACTGGAGCAAGGAGACCTACCTGATCCACGAGACGACGCCCGAGGAGTATTCTCCAACCATAGAGACAGCCATCGGCTTTTATGCGCCGGAATCCTTGCCCATCGTCAGCGCGGCAGTCAAAGAGGCCATTGAGGAGGGTAAGGATTTTCAGCTCGAACTGGACCTGGTGACTGCCAAAGGGCGCCGGATTCGGGTCTTTACCACCAGCAAGGTGATCCGGGAGAATGGGGTCACCACAAAAATCATCGGTGCGTTCCAGGACATAACCGATCGTCGCCGCCTCGAGGAGCAGCTGCGCCAGTCCCAGAAGATGGAAGCTGTCGGTCAGCTTGCCGGAGGGGTGGCACATGACTTCAACAACATCCTGACGGTAATTTCAGGTTACAGCTCACTTCTGATGATGGATGGCAGTTTGAACGACCTGCAGAAACGAAACATCGAGGAGATCGCTGCCTCGGCGGAGAAGGCCGCTCAGCTCACCCATGGCCTGTTGGCATTCAGCCGCAAGCAGACCCTGGTGATGAAACCAGAGAACCTCAACCACATCATCCAGCATGTCCACAAGTTCCTCGGCCGGATCATCGGCGAAGATGTGATTCTCAACACCTCCAGCAAGGATACGGAACTCCCCATTGTCGCCGACCGGGGGCAGATGGAACAGGTACTGATCAACCTGGCCACCAACGCCCGTGATGCCATGCCGGGTGGCGGCGTCCTCACCGTGACAAGCGAGCTTGTCATCTTGGACAGTTCTTTTGCGGATTTTCACAACAGCGAGGTCCCCCTGGGCCGATACGCCCTGCTTACCGTCTCGGACACAGGGGCCGGTATCTTCAAGGAGCATATCCAGCACATCTTCGAGCCGTTTTTCACCACCAAGGAGGTTGGCAAAGGCACCGGTCTCGGCATGGCGATCATATACGGCATCATCAAGCAGCATAACGGCTTCATCAACGTCTACAGCGAGCCTGGCCGGGGCACGACCTTCCGGATCTACCTACCCCTTCAGGAATTAAACGGCAGCTCCTGTGTCGAAATGGTTGAAGCCGAGCCGCCAAAAGGGGGGGACGAGACCATCCTGGTCGCAGAAGACGATCCGGCAGTAGGGCGGCTGGTGTCGAAGATTCTTGAAGGGAGTGGCTACGAAGTGATCCTGGCAGAAGATGGCGAGGACGCCGTAGAGAAGTTCCAGGCCAATCAGGATAGGATCGACCTGGTCTTAATGGACATGATCATGCCCAAGCAGAACGGCAGGGAGGCATTAGAAAAGATAGAGCGGGTCAAGCCGGGGATAAAAGCGATTTTCTCCAGCGGCTACACAGCCGACTTTATTGAGAGCCGGGGCATGTCTGAAATGGGGGTTGAGCTGGTCATGAAACCGGTTCAGCCGAGAGAACTACTTAAAAAGATACGACAGCTGTTGGACGCTTAGCACAGGTGGGACGGCTAGAAGAGGGCATGAAGAAGGCCTACTGATCATAAAGCGACAGGGTCCTCCGGGTTGGTCACCTCCCGCGATGTTACCGCCGACTTCTGGACCGAATCTAATCCGGACCTGAACAGCATGGTGGTATGCAGCGACATTTGCCACCGGATCAACGAGCGCCTGGCCGGGTGCAGGAATTTCGAGCTCTTTCCCGCAGCGAACAGAGAAGGTCATGGATGCGCGCAGATGAAAATCCGGGTGTCTGAAATTCCTTTTTCTTGCCTGCGAAGTCATCGCGCCCAATACCCTTGCACACAAGATCACGGACGCTTGAGGGGTATCAAGATCTTTCGTTCGTTGCGCCCGACAGGACGCACCCTGCGCAGGACGAATTGGACGAGGCCCCTGATCGAATTCAGGGGCCTCGCACATGGATCAAGCCTTTGTTGAACCAACTTCCTCACCGGCGGAGGCTCATCCCGCTTCGTTCCCGCCCCGCTATCATGCAGCACGCCGTGCATTCATATCCGGCTTGCTGCAGGCCGGCGCCCCTCTATCACTGGAATTTGATGCCACCCAGATTGAGACCGTTGGGGTAGAGGGGATCGGCACCGCTGGTGGTGAACTGCATGTCCGCCTGGAGCATCTGGGCGTGCACCTCCTTAAGAGGTTGGGAAAGGAAACCCGCCATGGTGTTGGTCGTGCAACCGGTTACGGTCCAGTTGGCGTCGGTCAGGGTCTTGGTATAGGTTGTAGCCGTTGTGGGCGCGGCAACGCTATTTCCGGTATTGACCGGTCCTGCGGTGATGGTCATGCCGCTGTTTGCGGTCGCCTTGCAACTGGGGTTAGAGGAGACGAGAACCAGGGTTGCCTTGCATATGCCGACACATTCCGCATTGGTTCCCAGTCCGACGACCACGGAAGAAGCTCCGTTGATGTCCCAGGTGTTGGATCCGGCACCAGCTACGTACACTCCAAGGCCGGCACCGGTGCCGTTTTTGTTGACGCCGTATCCGACATAGGCGGAATCCGTGCCGACACCACCCCACCACCAGGTGGGTGCAATGCTACCGAAAGCGTACGACCCCTGGAGGTTGTTGCCCGGCAGGGCGACAGAGTTCGCCGTGTCATAGGAATCCTGGGATACGGTCTGGTTCTGCACCACCGTAAGGGCGGCAAACGGCGCCACCGGTGTCACCGCATTCGAGGCGGCCGATGCCGTGCTGGTGCCGGCCGCATTGGTGGCCGTCACGGTAAAGGTGTAGCTGGTCCCGTTGGTGAGGCCGGTGACGGTGAGCGGACTGGCCGACCCGGTGGCTGTCTTGCCGCCCGGAGTCGACGTCACGGTGTAGCTGGTGATGGCGCTGCCGCCATTGCTCACCGGGGGAGTGAAGCTGACGGTCGCCTGGGCATTGCCCACCGTGGCCGTCCCGATCGTCGGCGCACCGGGTGCCGTTGCGGTCGGTGCGGTCGGTGCCGGGCTGCCGGAACCGCCACCCCCACACCCGGCCAACATCGCGGCGGACAAAACAAGCAACATGACCAGTGACAGAAACGGTGAAACGTTAAACAGCTTTTTCCTCATTGCAATACCCTCCTGTAGATGTGGTCCATCTCGTACGGCTCACCAGCATGCACCATCGAAGCGTGCCGCTGCTATATAGCAGTATTTTGGGCAAAAAAAAGCCGACACCTGTGGAACAAGACAATCATCATGGAGACCGGGACGGCCTCCTCCCGTCACCCACCCTCGCCTTGCTGTCGGTAAAACCTTTAGCTCACGAGCAAGGCACGGTACCTTCACGCCCCTCACCCGTATCGCGCCTTAACCCCCTCCGGAGCCGAGCAGAACTGCTTCGCCAGCGCGCCGCGCGTTCAGCTTTTCCCTCATCTCCCGGGCCTTCGCCTCGGTAATGTCGTAGTTCCAGATAACGGCTATCGCCAGGACCCCCGTGCATATCGGTATGCAGATATCGGCCAGACGCAGGTTGGTCATGGTCGTCGCCGACTGAACCGCCAGGTTCTGATCAAACCCGACCCATTTCAGGATGGCTCCGCTTAAAAGGACGGCACATGCGGTGCCGAGTTTCACCATCCACCAGTAGACTGCGCCGAACGTCGCCTCGCGGCGGGGGCTGCCGTGTACCAGTTCGTCGAGGTCGCACACGTCGGCGGTCATTGACATCATCAGGGTAAAAAGCCCACCGATGCTGAACGAAATGAGCGGCAGCGGCACGAACATGAGCCAGGGGTTGGCCGGGTCAAAGCACCACCATTTCAGGAGGTACCCTGCAAAGGAGATCGCCGTGGAGATGATGAAGGCGTTTTTCTTGCCGAGCCTTTGGGAGAGGTAGGTGACGATGGGAATGACCAGGAAGGCGGTGGCAACGGCGCTCATGGTGCCGAACCAGGCGGGCCAGGTCCCCGCGGCGGTTTTGTCCCCGCGGAAGAGGTAGAAAAGGATGATGAAGAAGGCAAACTGGGCTATGGTCTGAAACCCGTTGAAAATGAGGAAGGTTGCGCCGCAGAGTTTCAGAAACGGCCTGCAGGTGGCGGTCTGCCGTATCCCCAGCAGGAACTGCCTGGTGCTGGCGGCAATGTCCTTGAGCGAGAGCCGTGCCTCGCCCTGATCCTGCGCGCGTTCCCGGCAGAATAGGGCCGGCAGCACCCCCAGGACCAGGCAGAACCCTCCCACCCACACCGAGAGCCGTCTCGCCCCCTCCGGACCGGAGCTGTAGACGGCGGGGTCGTAGATGAGCACCCAGGCCCAGGGGGCGAGCATCCAGGCTATCTGCCCCATCCATTGCGAAACCGCCATCAGCCGGGTGCGCTCGTTGTAGTCGGGACTCATCTCGTAGCCAAGGCCGATGAGCGGGGCCGCGAAGATCGTGTAGCCGGTATAAAACACCAGGGACAGGATCAGGAAATAGCAGAAATTGTAGGCAACGGAATTTTCCGGATACAGCTGCCACATGACCATGAAGGTCGTGCCGGAGATGATGCTCCCTACCAGGATGTACGGTTTTCTTCTCCCCCAGCGCGACTTCGTGTGGTCCGAGATGAACCCCATCACGGGGTCGATGAGAGCGTCGAGTATGCGCGGAAGCGCCGACAGCAGGCCGGCAAGCAGCGGATCCATCTTAAGCGACAGGACCAGCACCACCATGAACACGCCCAACGCCGCCGGAAACAGCTGGTTGGCCAGGTGTCCCGCGCCGAAGGCGATCTTCTGCCCGATGGGGACGATGTCTTCCGGGAGCGTGTCGTGCTGCGTCATGGCTGCCTCCTTCCCGTCATAACCGGACCCGTACCGTCTGGAGCGAATTTGCCGCGGTGCGTATCTTCGCGTAGCGATCGCCCAGCTGCAGATGGTAGGTGACCGGCTGTTTCGTCGTGTTGAGGAGCTGAACGCTCAGGACGTTGGCGCCGTTCAGGGTGGCCAAGGCGTAGAGGGCATCGGAGCGCACTCCCGCCGGATTGAGCTCGGTCTGAACGACAGTGTCCCCGGGACGGATGGTCCTGCTGAACTGGGAAAGCACGTGGAAAATGGGGGTGTAGTAGACCTGACGGGTTGCGGTGTCGATCATGATCGGTGCGCCGCAATAGTTCCCCACGTGGTTTGGCCCCCCCCGGCTATCCAGGACGATGTTCCAGTCGATCCAGCCGCGCACCCCGTGATTCAGGCTGACAATGATGTTGCGGGCATAGCGGTGCACCGGCGTGTAGACGGGATGGTCCGACCTGACGACCCCCGCCCAGGTAGCGCTGTACCCCCAGTCCGTCGCGTTGGCATTCCACCAGAAACCGTCATTGTTGAACCACCCCGACTCCCGGTAGCGGACCGGGTCCAGAATCCCTCCCGGTGCCGGTTTCCCGAGGTCGTCGATGCACCCTTCCGTGTGGAGGATGGCGAACTTCGGGAATTTCCGGGCAACGGCGTCGAGCACCTCCTCGAAGACCCGGAACGAGCTTTCGTACCAGTGGACGGCCGCGCCGTATAGGTAGCGAGCCGTCGCCGGGTCGGCGAACATGAGGTCGGTCCACTTTTCCAGGCCGTCCCTGTTGTGGTCGTAAATCATGAGCTTCACGTCGGCATGGTTGCCGGCATGGAGCTTCGGCCCGAGATGGTTCTTCACGAAGTCGTTCTGGGTCTCGGGGGTGAAGTGCATGCTCTCCCACTGCCCGTTGTTGCCGTACGGCTCGTTGACCGGGGTGAGCCCCCAGATGCTGACCCCCTCCGCCCTATAGGCGTCGAGGTACCGGACCAGGTAGTCGGCGTAGGTCGGCAGGTGCTCCGTCTTGAGCGAGCCGCCGGTTCCCTGCCAGTTGTTTTCCGGGGAACCGGGGATGTACCACGCTCCGATATCCTTCATCCAGGGGGGGGCGGTCCAGGCCGAGGCGACTATCCTCAGTTCGCGGTCACGCTGGGCACCCTTGACAGCCAGGGCCTCCTTTATCATGGGGAGCAGGTCGTAGCTTTCGTCGACGATCCCCGGGTAGGCGCTCCTGGCGAAACCGGCCTTGTCGGGGGCGATGCTGAAGCTCTCCAGTTTCCGGTCCCCGGCGACCTCGGCGTAGGAGTATTTCCCCTCGACGGAAAAATCGCAGGCGCCGATGTGGGTGCGGGACAGGGCGAAATTGGCCCCCTTCTCCCCGAAGATGCTCCTCATGACCTCCCGGCGCCTCTCCCGGTCGAGATGGGCCAGCACGAAGGCGGAGGATTCGGTGAACGAGGTGCCGATCCCGTCGACCGTCTGCCTCACGCTCTCAGGGCGGACGGTGATCGTGGTGCCGCCCGGTCTCCCCCGCCGGAAGACGACATTGGGCTGCCGGGCCATGACCCCGCCCCCCTCCGAGGTGGAGATGATCTCCATGGTCCGGGACGGCGCCCGGCGGTGCATGGCATGGGCGCCGGCCGGGAACAGCCCCAGGACCCCCGCGGACAGCAGCAGTAAAGATAGGCGGATCTGTGTCATTACCTGCCCCCCCCGGCAACCCCTCGCTCATCCGCCGGCGTGTTCCTGGATCGGGTGGTTCAGCCCCGCGGTCAGTCGAAGTACAGGTCGGTCAGGTAAAACGGCGCGCTGTTGAACACGAAGATGCCCATTTCCGTGGTGGTAGCCACCGTGCCGTAGGTCGCCGGGATGTTGATGGCGAACTGGTACCAGCCATTGCCAAGGCTCGTCGCGGAGCTGACCGGATGCTGGACCTCTTCCGTCGTTGCCCCGGGGAACTTCACGGAGACAGAGGTGTGCCCCTTGAACTTGAAGTGCAGGGTGGAGTAGCTCGTTGCGAACCCGGCCGGGAAGCCCGTGTAGGCGAGGCAGGCGGCGCTGATGCCCCACCCGCTGCCGGGGGTCACGGCGATGACGGAGCCAAGGGTCGCGTCGGCATACGCCATGTCGAAGACGGAGCCCGTGCTCCAGTTGTCCCTGACGGTGTAGTTGACCCCGCCGATCAGGTCGATGACGGTTGCCGGGTTGCTGGCGTAGAGGTACACGGCCCCGTCCTTGGGATCGCGGTCTCCGACCAGTGTGGATACCGAAGCGGCCGTGACGGCGGCGGTACCGGTGACCGTGGCTGCCCCGGAGCCGTAGCTTGCGGTCAGGGTGGCGCCGTTATTTAGGGCAATGGTGTCGGTGGCGTCACTGGTTGCCCCGAAGTTCACCGTTGCCGAACCGGAGCCGGAGGCATTGAGGGTCACGTTCACGCTGATCGATTCGCTCCCGTTACTGATGAGTACGGGCCGGGTCGCGGCGCCGGTGCAGCGGTCGGTGACGGTAATGGTCCCCGTCGTTGCGTTGGCGGCGTAGGATGTGGCGGTGAACTGCACTGACGGCGCCAGGGTGCAGGCCCCGAAATACAGGTCGTCGAGATAGAGGGTGCCCGCTACGGCCTGGCCGGAGGCATTGACCGGGTTGACGTAGCCTAAGTAGACGAGGTGAGCCAGGTCCGCCTGGGCGATGGAGTTCAAGGGTACCTGGTAGGTGGACCAGTTGCCGGAAACGGTCGGGGTCAGGCTGGAGAGCATCACGCTCCCCTTGCGGTCGGTATTGTCGGTGAACTCTATCTTGAGGTCATGCAGGTCCGTAAACTGCGAGGCATCGAGGCTGAAGAAGTACGACCCGAATCCGCTCACGTCAGCGGAGCCGAGATTGAAGAAGATGCCGTTCCACCCTTTGCCGAGATCGTTCTTGAACTGGGCCGAGAGTACGCGGGTCCCTTCCTTGGGGGTGACTGCCGTGCTGTTTGGGTTGGGGATCGCGCTGTCGCCGCTCCAGTCCGCACTGTTGATGATGCTGCTGTAGGGGATCTGCGAGGCGCTGCGCGTTTCCGAAAAGAGGGCGGCCTCGGTCGTCGCGGGAGCGGGGGTGCCGTAGACCCGGACCCAGTCGACGTACATGGTCTGGGGCCAGGAGGTGCCGCTGGAGTTGGGCGCTTCCGCGAGATTCCCCCCCACGGCGACGTCGAACAAGAGGTAGAAGTCGCGCAGGAACTCTTCCATGGAGGCGGGATCGATCAGCCTTGTGAAGTAGACGGCGCCGTCAATCTTGCCGATGATCCGGTCGGCGTTCCAGTCGACCTCGTAGACGTGGTAGTCGTTGCTCAGAGAGTCCGCGAAGGTTTTCTTGCCAGTGGTGTAGGTCCACCCCTTTTCCGTGCCGTTTACCAGCGTCTGGTCGTACCAGTGGACGGTGGCGTGCGTCGTCTTGTCGGCGGCATCGTACTTGGTGACTTCCATGACGTCGATTTCGCCGCACTTGGGCCAGGGGAGCGTATCGATGTTGGCGCCGAGCATCCAGAACGCGGGCCAGGTCCCCTTACCGCCGGGGACCTTGATGCGGGCCTGGATGACGCCGTACTTCACGTTGAATTTCCCCTTGGTGTTGATCCGCCCCGAGGTGATGGTGCCGTCGCGCTTGCCGCCGCTGCCCGAAACACGCGCGGTGATGGCAAGGTGCCCGTTCTCCACCTTGATGTTGTCGCTGGAACCGGTATAGAGCTGCCACTCGTCGTTGCCCCATCCCGGGCTGTTGGGGTCGGGGCCGTACCCCGTCTCGACATTCCACTTGCTGGCGTCCAGGGCCGCGCCGTCAAACTCGTCAGACCACAGCAGCGAGAGCTGGCGACCGGTGGTCGGGTCGACCACGCTCGTCGGCCCGTGGCCGGTACCGCAGCCGAAAATGGCCAGGAGGATCAAAAGAAGTAAAAATTTCGCCGCGATACGCCGCTCTCCGAAGGCTTTTTTCATTGAAGGGACCTCCCCTAATTTCGTATGCTGCCTCACACGAAAATCGATGGAACGGCGCGTGGGCGCGCTGCCGCCACAGCACCGCCGCGAACCGGCGCGTTTTACGGCAGCGGCCCCGGCGGTTCGGCGCAGGCATGACGATGCTATATAGCAAAACAGTATCAAAAGTCAAGAACTAAAAGATGTGCCGATGCAGCATGTTACGCCCTTTGTGGCGAGGAGGAGGACAGGTGCCACACTAAAATATGTCTTGACTGTTCACCGGTGATGCGTATAAAAGCTATATAGCATGGACGGGTGCGCGCGAACTAGGCGCCCCTCCAGGGAAAAGGTGCGACACCATGATGAAATCTCCCCCCAAATACCTGCAGGTTCAAACCAGGATACAAGAAGGGATCAGCTCCGGCCGGATCACCGGTCAGCTGCCGGGCGAACGGGAACTGGCGAGGATGTACGACATCTCGTACATGACCGTTCGTAAGGCAATAGACAACCTGGTCAGTGCCGGAGTCCTCTACAAGGTGCCGACCATAGGGACCTTTGTGAACAGCGGTGGTGGCGCCGGGAAGCCGGCTACCAGGAACATCGGCTTCTTTCTCGACGACCGGGTGCAGGACTCCATCTCGAGCCCCTACTTCTCCCTGGTGTTCAGGGCGCTCGAGAAGGAGGCGGTGAACCGGGGATACAACCTGATCTACTTTTCCGACTTCAGGGACCTGGAACCGACGAAATCCGCCAACAAGATCGACGGGCTGGTCATCAGCTGCTTCCCCCGCCTCGAATACAAGCTGCTGGAACTGAAAAAGCATTTTCCGATCGTGCTCATAGGCAACGGTGCCGCGGACAAGTCGATGCCGTCGGTGATCATCGACAACTTCAACGGCATCGTCGATGCCATGAACTATTTGTGGAACCTGGGGCACGTGAGGATCGGCTTCATCGCCGGGCTGCTCGATTCGGCCGTGGGCAAGGACCGTCTGCAGGGGTACCTGAGTTCGCTCAACAACTACGGCATCGCCGAAGACAGGGACCTGATCTACGAAGGGGATTACTCCTACGAGTCCGGGGCGCGGGGAGTGGAGAGCATGCTGTCGCTCAGCTCCCCCCCCACGGCCATTGTCTGCGCCAACGACTCCATGGCCATCGGTGCGGTCAAGGCCGTTCACGAAAAGGGGCTCGAGGTCCCGCGCGACGTCAGCATCGTGGGGTTCGACGACATCACGGTCGCCTCTCAGATCTACCCCCCCCTGACCACGGTTGCTGCCCCCATCAACGAACTGGCGGCCAATTCCATCAGGATCCTGGTTTCCCTCATTGACGGTGGCGCGCCGGAGCACCGGCACCTGGCGCTTTCCGCCCGGCTGGTCGTACGGGAGTCGTGCGCCCCGCGCCCAAGTCCCGCGGGTGAGCAGCCTCCCCCCTCACCGAAACCATGACCTGCCGAACTGGCGCCAGGGCTGCCTGAAGCCGAAAGCCATGCAAGGTCGTCACCGGTGACCACGGCAGCGCAGGTCACGGGAATACACGGGAGGGATTTGTCGCGCCCTTGACACCCAGAGAGGTTCCGGCCGGCCCTGCCTCATCTTCCCAAAACCGCCCGCCGGACCCAGGAAGCATCGCGTCATCTGTTATGCAGTTCATTATCACGTAGGGGGGAATCATGTTTGGATCGGAGTGCATCTGCCGTCTCAAGTGGCTGTTAATCGCGACGCTGCTCCTGCTGGGGTGTTCTTCTGCTTTTGCCGCGCAGCAGGGCGCTGCCGAGCAAACCACCGTCAGGACCTACCGGGACAATGCCGGCTGGAAACTCCTGGTCAATGGCGAGAGCTATTTCGTCAAGGGGGTTGTCTGGGGGTACACCCCAATCGGCAAGAACTACGCCTACAGCCTCTGGACCAAGAGCGACGACGAGATCAGGAAGGTGCTCGACTACGACTGCACGCTCATGAAGGGTGCGGGCATCAACACGATCCGCACCTTTTCCAACATACCGCCCCGATGGATCGAGTACCTCTACCGCACCCACGGGATCATGACCATCGTGAACCACTTGGCGGGGCGCTACGGGTTCGAGGTCGACGGGACCTGGCGCTCGCAGACCGACTATGCGGACCCCCGCACCCGCGCAGCCATAAAGAAGGAGGTGCTCGAGCAGGTCGCCAGGCTGAAAGGGACCCCCGGCGTGCTCATGATGGCCCTGGGCAATGAAAACAACTACGGGCTTGAATGGTCGACCAGCTTCGAGATCGAGAAACTCCCGGTAGGGGAGCGGCAGGCGGCAAAGGCCCGGTTCCTGTACAGCATGCTCAACGAGATCATCGCCGACGCCAAGAAAGTCGACCCCGAGCGCCTCTATACCATCGTCAACGGCGACATCCAGTACCTCGACCTTATTGCCGAGCAGTGCAAGGAGATAGACCTGCTGGGCGTCAACTCCTACCGCGGCAAAAGCTTTACCGGCCTTTGGCAGGACACCAAGGCGAAGCTCGACCGGCCGATTGTGCTGCTCGAGTTCGGCAGCGACGGGTTCAACGCGAAGACCGGCCGGGAGGACCAGGCGGCGCAGGCGGAACTTTTGAAAGCCAACTGGCAGGAAATTTACCGCAAAAGCCATGGCCACGGCGCCGAGGGGAACGCCGTGGGGGGGTGTGTGTTCGAGTGGCGGGACGAGTGGTGGAAGTACCTGCAGACCGAGAACCTCACCGTGCACGACACCAATGCCTCGTGGTCAAACGGCGGGTATGCCTTCGACTATGTGCCCGGCGAAAACAACATGAACGAAGAGTGGTTCGGGATCACGTCCCTGGAGCGCCCCAACGAGGACGGGGTCTCCGAAGCGCGCCCCAAGATGGCCTACTACGCCCTGCGGGAGATCTTCAAGGTCGACCCGTACCGTCAGGACCTCGCCTCCCTCACCGAGAGCTTTGAGCGGGTCGACCTGTCCCGCCTTGCGCTGGAGAACGACGTCCGGTCGTTAAAGCTCGCCCAGGCCCAGGAGCGCGCGTTTTTCCTCGCCGGCGGCAACATTCGGGCCGAATTCGTCAGCGGGGCCAAAGGCAACGAGCTCCGGGAAAAAGGGAAGGAGGCGCAGCACTATTCCAGCGGAATCATGGGCTTTCTCGATTTCGGATTCCAGCCGTCGAGCAACCTTGCGGGGAATTTCTCGGTCAACTACCTAAACAGCGTGCCGCACCGGGACATGGAGGAATTCTACGGCAAGACTCGAAGTAACAACAGCATCGAGCTGTACAACTTCAACAGCGTCCTGAAGACCCCTGTCACAGACGTCACGGCCTTCTACCATGTCCCGCGCTACCACTGGGGCTACGAGGGGGACTTCTACGGCCTGCTCAATGAAACGACGGACATCAAGGGGATCGACATCTGGGACTCGAAGGCCCCCTTTGGCGTGGAGTTCGCCGGCAAAAAGGAACTGGAAGGGCTTAAGGTTCTTGTGGGTCCGGAGGTGTACTGGGGGGCGAACCCGAAGGTCATGGTCAAGTACAACTTCGGCAGCGGTCGTTTCCGGTACGCGTTCCTGCACTCCGAAGACATCGCCACGGCTTCGACGTCGGCGACCAGCGCCGCCATCGAGAAGGCGACCCGCGCCACCACCTTCTACGTGAACTCCGCGGTATCGCCCAGCACAACCGTGGAACTCGGTGTCATCTCCGCCGGTTCGGAAAAGATCGGCGACCAGTACAGTCGTCGCGATAACGGCGACATCTACTACGACAAGATCAGGTTCGCGGACACCCTCGGCGTGAAGGGGAAGGTCACCCACAAGTTTTCCGAGTCGTTCCTCGCCTGGGCCGGCGCCGGCTATGCCGGGCTGGTCGCGGACGGGGGGAACCCCCTCGTCGAGTACGACACCCTGCTCCCCTATTCGCGGTACGGCAACAAGATCGAAGCCGAGGGTGGCCTCAGGATGGTCCTGGGCAAAAGCTACACGCTGGCGCCGCGGATGCTCTGGCGCGACAACCTGCGGGACGCGAACCCGTTGATCCCCGCATCGACCAGCGGTACCGTCCTTTATCCCGGGCTGATCCCGCGCAACCGCGATGCGGACCCCTTCGCCGTGCTCGACAACCGCAAGGCCCTCTCGGCGGAATTCTTCTTCACCTACGACCCCACTCCGGCAACGGACTTCTACCACTGGGATTTCAAAAACCGCGAAGACGCCACTTTTGCCTACAACCTCGGGTTCAACTACACCGATTACTCAACGCCCACCGATGCGTTCACCTACTACTACAAGGAGGGGGGCGTCAACGCCGCGTTCCCGAACGGACTGTCGCAGGCCAAGGTCTGGAAAGCCATGAGCCGGATGGTCTTCAATCCCACTGCCGGGGTGCGGATCGCCAACAGGCTGGAGGCCGGACACCAGCAGTCCACCGGCGCCGCCGGGCCGTCCCGCACCTACTATTCCACCGAATTCGATGTGAACCTCTTCGACAGCCATGTCATTAGCGGCTATGTGAAGAAAGACCAGTGGGGACCGTACGATTACTACCGGCAGTTCAACGTCACCTTCCCGTGGCAGTTCTCTCTTGACTACATGTACAAGATCTACCACCTGCCGGAAAACTACCTTCCTTTCCGGCTCGGCAAATCGGCAGGCATAGGGATCAACGGCATCCTGCGGACCTTCGACCAGAACTCGCCGGTATCGGATTACAACAACGGCAAGAACGACTTTTCCTATCAGGTCTCGACATACCTGACGTACGACTTTTGATGATGGCTGATCATCCTAGGCGACCCATTACCTTCGGAGGTTATCACATGTTCCGGAACCTGGCAGCGTGTACGGTCTTCGCCCTGATACTGGCAAGCATCCCCGGATGCGGGGGCGACAGCGGCACGATAAGCAACAGCATCACCCTTCCCACCGACACCCAGTTGAACCTTTATTGCGAGGATGCCGGCGTGTATCCCGAGACCTGCGAGCTAAGTGACCCCGACAACCCCTACCGGCTCGTGTCGGTGACCGAAATGTCGAAATGGGAACTGAGCGACGCCGCCCCCTCCGCAAAAGCGAGGTACTACCTCTGGGCGACGGCCCTGGCCAAATCCCCCAGCGGGGAGAACCAGTTCTACGTGGCGACCGCCCTGCATCAGCTCTACACGGAAGGGAGAAGCGAGAACGCCAGGTTGCAGGCCATCAAGGCCTACCGCTCCCTGCTGGACAATTTCCTGACTTCGCTTACCTACTGGAAGGCGGACTGGCTCCCCGCAGCGCCGACCTACGCCGTGCCGCTCAAGGACTGGGCGGGGATGCGCATGTACGATCCCCGGGAAAACGGACTCTTGTCCCTGTTCCCGAACACGATCTCCGACGCGACGGTCTCGGTGAACCAGTCCCGGTTCGACGGCCTGAACTACCTGGCAACCTGGGGCTACGCCTATGACCCGACGCCTGACGCGATAACAAATTTGGGGACGCTGAAATAATGAGGACCTGTGCCATGCCGAGCACCCAAAAAGCAGGTCCCCAGCGCAAGGGTTCGGTCGGCTATCAGTTGACCGAAACCGGTGAGTTCGTCATCACCGACTACAATTCCGCCAAGCCGTTTTCCAGCTTTTTCCCGGGCGTAGCCGGTGCCGACGGCATTCCCATGTGGACCTTCTACGTCAACCGCGGCCAGTGCATCTGCAGCATGGGGATCCAGGACAAGGAACACGCGATCATGGAGTTCCTGCCGGCCAACCGTGCCTATCAGCTGGCCTCCACGCAGGGGTTCCGCACCTTCTTGAAGCTTAAGGACGCGCCGCTTAGCTATTACGAGCCGTTCCAGAAGCAGTTCAGGGAAGCTCCGGTCGCCTGCACCCAGAAGATGAGCATCACCGCATCGTCCCTGACCCTCGAAGAGGTGAACGAGACGCTCGGGCTCACCTTTGCCGTCACCTACAGCAACGTGCCCGGTGACAGCTACGCCGGTCTCATCAGAACCCTGACCATCACCAATAACGGAGCGAGCCCCTGTGCCCTGGAGGGACTGGACGGCCTTTCGCTGATCGTCCCGTACGGGGTCAACAACGACAGCCTGAAGATGACCCGCCGCCTCGTGGAGGCTTTCGTCGAGGTGGTCAACCACGAAAACGGGGCACCGCTTTTCCGCGGCAAGGTGGAACCGGTCGACCGTCCCGAAGTGGTCAGGATCAGGCAGGGGAACTTCTACGTCGGTTTCGAGGTGGCCGGCGGTCTTAGCCGCATCGTGACGCCGGTCGTGGATCCGGTCAGCATCTTCGGCAGCCAGGGCGACTACAGCTATCCCGAACGGTTCCTCAGCGACTCGGCTGCGGAGATCCTGGCAGAGCAGATCTACGAGAACCGGTTCCCCTGCGCCATGGGGCTCTTTGACACGACTATCGCACCCGGGGCGACCTATACCTACACCTCCATCACGGGGCACGCGGAATCGGTGGAGGCGCTGAACGCCATGCTGCCGCGCATCACCGATCCGGCCTACGCCACCGCGAAGACCGGCGCAGACCGGGAGCTCATAGAGAAACTCACCCAGCAAAGCTTCATCTGCAGCAGTTCGCCGGCCCTCGACCTTTACACCCGGCAGAACTACCTGGACAACGGACTGCGCGGCGGCTTTCCGGTTACCCTGCCAGGGGAGGGGGAGCGCCACACCTTCTACCTGTACTCCCGCAAACATGGCGACCTGGAGCGTGATTACAACCATTTCAGCCAGTCACCCTCCCACTACTCGCAGGGTAACGCCAATTACCGCGACGTGAACCAGAACCGTCGCAGCGACCTGTTTTTCAACCCCGACGTCCGGGACACCAACGTCATCTGTTTCTACAACCTGATCCAGCTCGACGGCTTCAACCCGCTGGTGCTGAAGGAGGTCCGCTTCCGGTCGAAAAAACCGGTACAACTCGACGCACTCCTGGGCACCTGGATCGGGACGGAGCAGGCAGCCGCGGCCAGGGAGTTTTTTGCCGGTCCCTTTACCCCGGGGGAAGTGATGTCCTGGCTTGAGCACCACGACATTGCGCTTCGTGGCAGCTCCGAGGCATTTCTCGGCAGCCTGATCGGCATCTGCGAGCAGATCAGCGAGACGGAGCATGGAGAGGGGTTCTGGACCGATCACTGGACCTACAACCTGGATCTGCTGGAAAACTACGCTGCGCTCTACCCGGAAGAGGCGCGGGAGCTGCTTTTCGACAAACGGGTCTTCACCTTTTACGACAACGACCACCGTGTTCAGCCCCGGGACGACAAGTACGTCCTGTGGGATGGTAACGCCATGCAGCTCAACGCCGTGGTGGCCGATGCCGAGAAAAAAAGGATGATCGCCAGCCGGACGGAAAACCCGAAGGTGGTTCGCGCGGCCCATGGGGAGGGGGAAATCTACCGTACCACGCTGCTCTGCAAGATCCTTTCGCTCGTGGTGAACAAGATGGCGTCCCTGGACCCCGAAGGGGTCGGCGTGGAGATGGAGGCGGACAAGCCGAACTGGTACGACGCCTTGAACGGCCTGCCGGGGATCCTCGGTTCGAGTATCAACGAGACCCTCGAGATCAAGAGGAACATCCTTTTTCTCAGGGAGGCTTTGGCACCTTCAGACCGAAACGGCGTGCAGGTGATAGTGTATGAGGAGCTCGGCGCGTTTCTCGGTACCCTCCACGCACTTCTCAAAGAGGAGCTTTCCTGCTTTGATTTCTGGGATCGCGCCACGACCGCCAAAGAAACCTACCGGGCCGCCACGAGGCTCGGCGTAGGGGGAGCGGAGGTGGCGATTCCGGTTGGCGTGCTCCAGGACTTTCTGGGTGCCAGTCTTGAAAAGCTGGAACAGGGGATAGCCAAGGGCTGGAACCGCGAAGAGGGGATCCTGTCAACCTACTTCGTGAACGAGGTCACCGAGTATTCCGTCATGTGTCACGAAGACGGCAGCACAAAAAGGAATTCCAAAGGGATGCCCTGCTTTAAGGCTCGCGCGTTCAGGCAGATGCACCTTCCCCTGTTCCTGGAGGGTCCGGTGCACTACCTGCGGACGAGGCCTGGGCACCAAGCCGCTCGAAGCCTCGTTCAACGGATCGGGGAGAGCGCGCTTTACGACGGCAAGCTGGGCATGTACAAGGTGAACGCTCCGCTTGACCGTCAGCCGATGGAGATCGGAAGGGCCAGGGTCTTTTCCCCCGGCTGGTTCGAAAATGAATCTATCTGGCTGCACATGGAATACAAATACTGTCTGGAATTGCTGCGCAATGAGCTGTACGACGAGTTTTTCACCGCCTTCAGAAAGGTGGCCGTGCCGTTTTTCGACCCAGCGGTGTACGGCAGAAGCATACTGGAGAACTCATCCTTCATTGTCAGCAGTGCCAATCCCGACCGTTCGCTGCACGGCAACGGCTTTGTGGCCCGGTTAAGTGGGGCAACTGCCGAGTTCATCCAGATGATGCTCCTTATGACCGTCGGCGGCCAGCCATTTGCCATGGATGATGCAGAGGGGTTGCAGCTTCGTTTCCGGCCGGCTCTCCCGGGCTGGATGTTCACGGAATCGCCACGGACGGTCCGGCTGTTTTGGAAAGGGGCCTGGCAGGAGGTCGAGATTCCCGCCCACACCTTTAGTTTCATGTTCCTTGGCAGCATTCTCGTGACGTACCGGAATCCGGCCCGACGCGACACCTTCGGTGCTACGGCCGTCGCTCCGGTTTCCTGGACCATAGAAAACCAGGACGGGACGCTTTGCACGGTACAGGGCGACACCGTTACCGCAAAGGTAGCCGAAGCCATCCGCTCCCGGATGGTCAGATCCATCAGGATAGACCTCGCCTGACCGGACCGAAGTGATGGTGGCAAGACGGACCTCGGACAGGAGGATCGGAGCGACAACGAAAAAGGCCCTTGGATTTCTCCAAGGGCCTTTGCTTTAAATGGTCGGAATGAGAGGATTCGAACCTCCGACCCCCTGCTCCCGAATCGATCACTATAGCGTTTTCACGGTATTTCATACTCCTCTGTTGGATGCTGTTTTTTTATGTAAGTATTTGCTACTACAAGGCAAAAGCGATATCATCTGTGTTGTGGGGTTTCAAGAAGTCTCACCCTAGCACGGCTCCGAGAGGAAGAACCGGAGGAAGAACGAAAGCCGTTCTTCCTCCCGAAGGAGGCGCGGGACATGAGGTTTACAGATCGGTACATCGCTTCGCTGAAACCGCAGGAAAAGCGTTACGTCGTGCGGGGGGGGAAGGGTTTCGCCCTTCGGGTTCTTCCTTCCGGACACAAGACGTTTCTGTTTATTTATGACTACGACGGCCGCAGGCGTGAGATGGATCTGGGGACTTACCCCCTGAAGACGTTGGCGGAGGCGCATGCAGCCCATGTCCAGGCGTATGCCATGCTCCATGACCCGGTACGCCCCCGCGATCCCCTCGAGGAGAGGAAAAAGGAGCGGGAAGCGGAGAAGTCCCAGCGGGAAGAGATCAGGCGCCAACCCACGGTAGGCGCCCTGGTCGAGGAGTACCTAGGGTATGCCCGGGAAAAGAAAAAATGTTGGGGCGAGGACAAGAGGATACTGGAAAAGGATGTCCTGCCGCACTGGAAGAACCGCATGGCCCAGGAGATCAGCCGGCGGGATGTGTTGCACCTCCTGGATGGGATGAAGCGGCGGGGCCCGGCGATCACCCTGAACACCTTCAAGATCATCCGCCGCATGTATAAGTTCGCCATGAAACGAGAGATCGTCAGCAGCTCGCCCTGCGTTGGGTTCGAGAAGTACGACGAACTACCTGTGGTCCCGTCGCGGGAGCGGACCCTGGACGAGCGGGAAATTCGCATATTCTGGGAGAGCGTGGACAAGGCTGGCATCAGCCCGGAGGTAGTCCGCGCCCTCAAGCTGATATTGGTGACCTGCCAGCGCCCTGGGGAGGTCATAACCATGCACCGCTCACAGATCAAGGACCGCTGGTGGGAGTTCACCCCCAAGCGGACCCGGGTGACGATAGAGCACCCGAGACCGCAGCGGATTTACCTCACCGATTTGGCACTTGAACTGATCGGTGACGATGAGGGGTACATATTCCCATCTCCGACCGGTAATGGGCCGATAACGGAGCGGGCAGTCGGCTATGCCGTACGACGAAACATAAAGGGGTACAAGCGCAAGAAACCCGCAAAGGACCCAAAGGCAGGGGATGTACCGAAGATGGTGCCGGTTCCAGAGGAGCGCAAAATGGAGCTCGCGCACTTCACTCCTCACGACCTGCGCAGGACCGGGGCAACCATGATAGCCAGTCTGGGCTTTTCAGATGAAATCATCGATGCGGTGCTGTCCCACCTGAAGAAGGGAATCATCAAGGTTTACAACAGGCACGGCTACGACCTCGAAAAACAGACGGCTATGGAGGCATGGGAGCGCAAACTACTAGCACTCATCACTGGCAGAACGGAGGTAAAGGTGCTGCCGTTCCGGAGGTCTCCCACGCCTCCATCTGGTGAGGCATGAGATCACTCTGAAATGCGCACGCGGCCTTTCAACCACTCCTCGACCTCATCCAGGTGCCAGCCGACTGAGCCGGTACCCAGCCTGACCCTCTTCGGAAAGTCGCCGGCCCTCTCAAGGCGCCACTGGGTGGTATAGCTGAGACCGATAAGTGCCAAAACTTCTTTCCTTCTCACAATTTTGCTCATGGCTGACCTCCGCAGGGTAGATGTTTTGGATTTGCAATTTCTAACCTATTGCGGAGAACGTGCCATGACTAAGTGTTTGTTATTAAGGGTTTTCACGTAGGGGGAGGGGGAAAGGTGGTCAGAAGCGGAACATCTGGTGTTCAAATGAGCGTAGGCGGTAACGGCAGCGTGACCCGGCTTAACTGGGTCCTCGCTTTGGTTGGAGTCTCATTCTCAAAAGTTATCAAGCTCTCAGCAACCGGTCCTATTGTCTCTTAAGCCAGACCGACGGTTTTTTATTGCGAGTGTTAGAGTGAATTAGTTTTCTAAAAATTGTCTCTCAATTTCCTTAAACGCATCTTGAATGATTCCATGATATCTTTCACTCAACTTATTATTCATATTGAAATGTTCATCTATTGACGACCGGATTATATTCCGTTTTTCTTCTTCGCTTAGTGTCCAACTCGATAACTTGCTATATTTTTCTTTTTCTTTATTTTTGTAAGTTTTGTAGAAACTATCATATTCAGATTGTATTTGATCTATTTTACTGCCTGTAGTTTCATCTATACCAGAAATTAACATTAAGAAACGTTTCTTGTCTTTAGGCTCAAGCTCGTTTAGTATCTCTGCTTTGCTGGAGATGTCATTGATGCATCTGCCAAGTTTGTTATAAGAAAATTTAATATTGTAAAAATCCATTGGTTCCTGGGCGCAATTTGAATTCCTCCACAATACATGTTTCACAACATTGCTTTTAAGCTGGTAATAATATTTATCAGATGCCAATTTAGATTTATTTAGGTCGACTTTAGCTGTGTAGAGGTCATTGTTTCTATCATATAACTGTCTTTGAATCACGGCTAGCTCCTGACTTGCTTTATCTAAACTGTTTTTTGCAAATGTAAGTTGATGTGACGCCAAATTTGCTTGGTCACTAGTTTTTTTCAGCTCCAATTGTTTAAGACCTATTAACCTATTTGATTCGGCAATTTTTTGGTCTTTTTCTTTCATTTCAATTTGCTTTTTTGCAATTTCTTCTTCAAGTAATGATTTGGTATAGATTGGCCGTACCGTATAAATGTAACCAAATGCAGCCAAAACAAGAAGCCCCAGTTGCGACAAGTGACTAACTCTTTGCACCCAAACATCAAAGCGGCTAACCACATTTGAATTCATTTGAATCTCCTGTTACCTACGTCCCATTCATGCCGTGCCCTTTGGCCCCCAACGCCAATCTCAGCTCTATCAAATATCCCACCCCACTGGTAACCAGAGTTCACCATCGTCCTTCTGTTTGTAGCTTAGTAGCCAATCTTTAATTTCTCTACCTTCTCTCAGTTCTAATCTGACGCTTTTAATCTCGTTTGTGCGATCAAAAACATTTTTGGTAAATGAACTCGTTGTTACAAGCATAGCGTAGTCGGTTTTTGCGCGCATTGCCGCCCCTATCACTTCATTGACAATTGCTATTCCAATATGTCTTGTGTCATTGTAACATTTACATTCAATCAGATACTTACGCGTTACTCCTACTTCATCAGTTTTTATCGCTATAATATCACCACTCATTCCTCTTTGTTTAGCTATGATATCAACTTGGAATCCATAACTACTAAAAATTTCGGCAATAAGTTTTTCAAATGCTTCCCATGATATATTCGGTAGCTGATCAGGATGTTTTTTTAGCCATGCTATATATTCTTGGTTGATAGTCTTGACTGAACTCACCAGCGATGGTGTGTGTAATATAGATCTATTTTTCCATGCGCTAAATGCATCTTGGCATGCCTTAATTCTTTCCGCCTTAAATTCCTCCTTTGAGTGATATTTAAACTTTACGTCAATATCTAAAGCTAATTCGATATCATACAACATTGATATTACATCGTCATAAGACATACCATCTTCAATAAGCAATTTCAGATTTTTAAAATTTGAACTTCCGAAAATATTATCTATTTGATAGTCATCCAGTGTTTTAGTTGCAAGCTTTTTACAAATATCATTTATCAAGCCTTCATTATTGCAAACTTCATCATAAGATATTTCACCTCGCTGCAATAATTCATTATTGACTGAGTCAAACAGTATGCCAAAATTTATGACATTGGTGGGCTCAATCTCGGCTATTAAAGTTCTAAAATATTTTTTATATTTAGAGCCAAATGATGAGTATTTTAAGTCTCCAGTTAAACTTAAATACCAAACCGCCCTTAATAGGGCTGTAATCCGTGCAATAGCGGACATATAATAATGGTTCAGCCAGGGAGAAATTTTCGGATCATTCTTTTTCACAGGTTATATCTCTCTCCATCGTGGTCATTTGGGGCGCCAACACCTAGCACAGCGGCGGCGGTTTGTGTCGTCCGCTGTTGTGGCCTCGTTGGGCCGCCTTCTCTCACCAGCTTCCATCAACTGCCCACTTGCTCCGGCTCTAGTTCCCAAACGTTGAAATCACAGTAAAATGCTGACCATTTCGCAGTCTTCTTCAGGTTTCCATTCGATAGGCACTTCTTGACCGGGTTTCAGGTCGCTAATATCTTCATTTACATGGGGTCTTACTTTGGTCAACGTGTACGAAAGACCTGGCAAAGCTACACTTTGGTTAAAAAGGTCAACATTGAAGGGGCCTTTAGTAAACTTTATGGGTTCAGGATTTGCAACCGCCAGCACGGCCTTTAGGGCATCAACATCTTCACCTGCAATCAATACACAGGTCGCATTTCCGTTCACTTCACTGACCTTGCACACGCTACCAACGGAAGTAATGCGGTGAATTTCTGCCAGTAAATCGAATACCTTTTCATCATAGTTGTAATCAGGGTCAAACCGAATCTCAGTACCGAGGTGCCGCATAACCTCTCTTGCCAGGAAAATGTACCTTAGCAGATAGAAGATGGTCCTTATGCTGTCCTCGTCCTGAAGTTTCGCTCCTTTCCCTACGAACATTTCTTTTCCGTCGATTTCAACCCTCGTGTTGAACGTCCACCCAGTCCTTAGGTTTGTAAAAAGTGTGTATATTTGATCAAAATTGGGGAGTTCGCTTAGTAGCTGGTTGGCCCAATTCCTGAAATTGACAGTGATGGTAAGCTTAGCACCCGGAACGTGTGGATTGTGCTTTTGGCGACTAACTACCTCGAGAAGACCGTCGTAGGCGGTACCACTAATAGAAAAGGACTCCCTTCCGAATGTTATCTCTCCGCACAAGTCATTGACTATATGCACTTCCGCATTCGGCCCCACCAGCCAGAACTTTTGAATCGCTGCCTTTTTCGGTTGTGAGGAAATCTCTAGGATCCCATTTTCTGTCTGTGAAAATATCTCCTCTAGCAGCTTTGAGCCGGCTATTGCTATTGCATCAGACGATATCCCCATGGGGGTGCCATGATTCAATAGCTGTCGGTATTTTTCCACGAACTCTTGTTTGTAATCCTCTTTAACTTGAAGTTCAAAATTTAAGTTCTCTTGGGCCATTAAAGAAAACGTCGTGTGTCCATCGGCATATGAAGCCTTCACCTTGAATCTTGGATCAAGCGCTTCTAGTGCAGCTGAAGACGCCAACGCCGCGTTCTCTATGGCCTTAGGAAGAAAGCTCTTTGGGAAGCCAGTAAGCGCCGTCGTCAACATCTCTACCGCGGCTACATCGGAACTGACTAAACGTTTACCGAGTTCCTCGCGCGCTTGCTTCTCTGCCTCTGTCTTCCAATTCTGCAAGACTCCGACTTTGAACGTCTCAGGGTCACGATCGATCATGATCGAGCAGTTTGAGCACAGCCAGATTGCGTTGTTGATATCTGCCCGTTTATCTGCCGTCATTACCGCACTGTAACGGGGGCCTCCTGGAGCTGCGGCACAAATGTGAGCCGCGATACCAATATTTTGGGACTTTTTCAAATCCGACGACGGTCCGCTTGTCGGCGCCCTACATCCGGGGTTTGAGCAACGGTCAGCGACGCGTCGTCTTAGGATGTTGATTGTTGCCTGGGTGAAGTCGTCTCTATTTTCGTTTTTTCCCACAACGCCCTCTCAAAATGGCTTCAGTTGGACAACCTTCCGGCCGGGTGCCGAGGGGACGTAGGGAGTTGGGGGGACGCCCCTGCCGTCCTGCGGATCTCGATATTTCGACCATACCTCTCCATCTGGATTTTGTCTGTCCGAAAAGACTGAATTTTTAAATGGCTATGGAGTTACGCAGGACCGCAAGGGCGTCCCCCTAATTCGCTCGGCCTCAGCTAATGAAACCTTCACGCAACGGTGCACGCCATTTTCTTTAATTCTTGGGACGACTCATTGTCTTACCCCCCCCCGCTCTCACCAACATCTACAGTCCGGACTCAAATGGGGATTTATGATTTAGTTCGGCAAAGGACAAAAGGGTAGTAAGGTTTCTAATGGCAACATTACGTTCGTTTAGATGGTCTGCGTAGGTAGCAGGATTAAAATATTTCTTGAAATGCACATAAACCCTGCCGTCGTCACTTTTATGGTGGCAGTACTCACTCCAGGCATCATCAAAAGCAAGTTGCTTTTCCGTAGGCAGAAACTGCCGGAATTTCTGATAAGCCATTACGTGCCTAGGGAAGTCCTCTTCAAGAATTTTTACTAGTGTCTGGCCTGGAAAAGAAAAATCATTTATTCCAAGTCCAAGATGTGGGTCAATCTTTGCCAGCGTAGGTTGAAAAGAGGATTGAAACTCGATGACCGCCTGATTTTTTTCTTTTCTTACAGCAGCGCCTATTGCAGAGACGTATCCCACTAGCCCAGCAATCGCAGCACCCAAAAGCGCAAAGAGTCCATTTACTAAGCTGTCTGGCATGGTTCATCTCCAAGTGCTTCTGCTGGTTCCCCAACATCTTATTATCCACAAAGTAATTATGTCCATGCATAGATGCAAGTATCTATGGCTATATAGGATATTTGACAGTGGATACGGCATCAGTATCTACTGGCAGATGCTTTTCTCATGTTAATTCCGACCCAAACAGCCCTACCTGTATATGCCTTTCCAGCGCGGTACCTGCAATGTTCCCGTAGCGCACATACCAAAGCCCTTCTTCCGGGCACCATCTGCCGCCGGCTGCCTTCACTTGGGAGCGCCTCTCCAGCTCGCCGGCCTCGATGTACAGGGACACCAGGGAGTCAGGTGAATAGTCTTTGGCTGGCAGATCCCAGGGGCAGGTTTCGACTATCAGCTCGACCGTCTTCAGGCGCCGGCTCAGTTTTTCGTCGTAACGGAAGCGCACGCATATGAGCCGCTCCCCGTACTGCCTGACAAGGCGCTAGGTACCGCGCTGCACCGGTTTGAGAACGAGCCTAGTTTTCATGCTTATCCCCCCAAGTCCCCTAATTTTCGGCACCATAGCACGCCAAGTGAGCGGGATTCAATGTAAATGTGCTTACTCGTCTGATTGTCACATGTCGGAGACCGCGTGCAACGGCGGAGCACGTTTTGGGCCCTATTGGCATTTCGTGAAACAAGTGTTAGCATTTGCAAATTATTTTAATCATCCACTAGGATGCCAGGGAGGTCGCCATGCTGTCTATGTCTCCTGCCATGGCCGCCGTCCAGGCCGGCGGGTACTTCTCCCGGGAGGACTACTACCTAAGGGAGGCCGAGATCGGGCAGAACTCCCGGTGGTGCGGTGGGGGGGCCCGGGCGCTTGGGCTCGTAGATGCGGTCGGCGAGGAGGATTTCAGGAGGATCTGCCGGGGCGAGGACCGGGAAGGGAACCGGATCGTCGCCTACAACCTCTCGGGCGGGGTGGAAGGGGGGCGGCACCGCGCCGGCAACGATTGCACCTTCTCGGCCCCCAAGTCGGTGTCGATCGCCTACGCGGTCGGAGTCGACGCGGTGAAGGAGGCGCACGACGCGGCAGTGGTCGCAATCGCAGGGCAGTTGGAGCGGCACCACTCGTTATTCCGAGAGCGCGGGGAGCTTTTTCCCGGAACGCTGGTAGCAGCCAAGTTCGATCATGCCACTTCGCGTAATATCGACCCCCAGCTTCATTCGCACCTTTTTGTTGCAAACCTGACCCAAACACCGGAGGGAGCCTGGAAGGCCAACGAGCCCAAGGGGATCTACCAGAACAAGATGCACCTGGGGTTCCTCTACCGGGTGGAGCTCGCCCGGGAGCTTGAGGCGCGCGGATTCTCCTTCCGGATCACCGACCGTTCTCAGATGTTCTTCGAGCTGAAGGGGATCGATCCTCGGCTGGTGGATTACTTCTCCAGCCGGCGCGTGGAGATCGAGGGGCAGGTGGCCAACTGGCGAGAGGAGGGGCGCTTCGTCGGAGTGCCGCACGGCAGGCTCTACGAGATGGCGGCCCTGGAGACCCGGGATCCCAAGCGGAGCATAAGCAGGGAGGACGTGGAGCGTATCTTCGAGAAGGGGTTCGAGGCCTGCGGCACCAGTTCGCTTCAAGTGAAGGAGGAGCTGGAGCGTGAGATTGGCCTCTCCCCGGAACTAGCACCCCGAACCGCCCCCGAGCAGATGGTGGAGCTCGCGGCACGGGACCTTACCGAGAAAGAGGCGGTCTTCGGGCGGGAACGCCTCCTGGACCAGGCTGTGCGGATCTCGGGAACGGCGTACGGGGTCAGGGAGCTGGACGAGGCCATCGGCTCTCGGGCGGGAGTATTGAGCCTCGGCAGCGATAGCCGGGGGCGGGAGTTCTTCACCACCACCGGGATGCGCGACCTAGAGGCCGGGAATCTGGAGAGGGTTAAAACGCTTTCCCGCACCCCCTACGAGAGTGGCGTCCCGCCCCATGAGATAGAGGCCTACCGGGAGCGCCTGGCCTCTGAGGGCGTCCGGCTCACGGCCGGACAATGGAAGGAGGTTCTCCAGGAGGTGACCGGGGAGAGCGCCTTCGCCCTTACCGTTGGGGATCCAGGGACCGCAAAGACCGGGACGCTGGGGTATATCGAGCGCTTCTACGAGGAGGTGCTGAAACCGGCGGGGCGAGCACCCTGTACCATCAACCTGGCTTATACCGGGAAGGCGGCCCGGGAGATGAGCGCCGCCACCGGCCGTCCCGGGTTCACTCTCGACAGTTTCCTTGGTGCTGCTTCCAAATTTGACCTGCAGAGGCCGAACTCGGCAGGGGCAATACTAGACATCGCGGGTGAGAAAATTCCCATTTTAAAAGAGGCCCCCCTGGTCCTTCGGCTGGACGAGGCCGGGTTCGTGGGGGCACGCCAGGCTCATGAACTCATGGATGTGGTGGGGAGGTTTCAGGAACATGGGCTCAAGGTAAAGGTCCACCTTCTGGGGGACACCAAGCAGATGCAGCCGATTGCGGCGGGGAACTTCCTGGCCCAGGTTCGCGAACTTGGCGAGGCCGGCAAGGTCGAGTACGCCCATTTGACCGAGATCCTGAGGCAGCGCGACCCCGAGCTCAAGGAAATAGCGCGGGGACTCAACCGCGAGGACCGGCCGCTCGCGGAGAACGCGCGGGAGGCGCTGTCCCGCCTTAAGGGACGGGGGGAGCTCGTCGAGATCCCGGACCACGCGGAGCTGAGGAGCGCAGCGGTCAGGCATTACCTGGAGGAGAGCCGGAAACCCGCGCGCCACCCGGAACGGGCGGCGGCCGGCGAGCGGCAGTCGGTCCTCATGGTGGCGGGCACCAATGCGGAGAAAACGGAGCTTAACCGGGAAGTGCGCGAGGCTCGGGTAGCCGCCGGGGAGATCGAGCGCGGCAAAACTTTCGCGGTGCTCACTCCGGTGCACCAGGGCGTTACCGTCGAAGGGTACCGGGAGGGAGATACCCTGGTTTTCACCGGGACACAGGGCGAGGACGGCAAGCTCGCCAACTGGGGGGCCCGGATCGGGACGGAGGCCCGGGTGGTCGCCCTGGACCGGGAACGGAACGCGGTCCAAGTGAAGTATTCCTTCCGTGCCGGCAGGAAAGGTGGGGAGGTCGTGCGCCATGTGACGAGAGAGTTCCCGGCGGCCGAGCTCGTCGGGAAGACGGCGCTCTTCAGGGAGGAGGAGCGGAACTTCGCGGTGGGGGACCGGGTGGTAGCGCTCAAGAACGACCGGGGCTTGAAGCTCAATAACGGTGACCTCGGTACACTGCGGGAGTTGGATGGGGAAGGGGGGGCAGTTCTCGACCTGGGTGGACGCAAGGTCAAGCTCGATCTCGCCCGCTACCGGCAGGTGGACCACGCCTACGCGGTCACCATCCACAAGAGCCAAGGAGCCACGGTGGAGCACTCCATCATGGTCGCGCCGGTGCGCCCTGGGAAGGAGACGCCGCTCCCTGCCACCGGAGACATTGCCTATGGGCACACGAGCTACAATGCGCTCAACGTGGCGGTGACCCGGGCCCAGTTCGGCACGCGCATCTTCACCACCTCGAAAGAGGGGCTCGCCCGCGAAGTGGAAGTGGTGGACACTAAGGGGAGCACCCTGGACAAGGTCGTCCGGGAGAGCCGAGAGCTCGGCCCGTTCGGGAGGGCGGAGTTATTCAGGGAGCGGCCGCTCACCGTTCTGGGAAAGGAGATCGACACGCTGGGGAAGTCGCTCGCCAAGTCTGGTGATGGGATGCCCCGGCTCAGCGTGGAGAGTATCGGCATACCACATACTCCAGTTCCGTATCGCGAGCTTTTCAAACCGGTACTCCAGCCGCAAATGAGCATACCAAAGGAGCCGCGGTTGCCTGACATGGGGAAGGAGTTGGAGTTGAGGCGCTGAGTTTTCCACTGGTGCGATCATTTTTTTTCTAGAAGCTGTAACAGCGGGCTGAGCCATTGGGCTCAGCAGCTTTTTCTCGTTGCACACCAGACGCAGCCCTGCGGGCTACGCCGGCCGTCAGACGGGCCGGTTCGTCAAGAATTCCGCGTCCTACAGTGGAGGACGTTTTCCGGAGCATGTGGCACAAGTGTATAGCACCGGCCAGTCTCGGCCGCACGATTGCAGGATTCGTCGGTAAGACCGGTGTGGTACCGGGTGTCCTCCGTTGTCGGCCGTATGGTGGGAGGTGGGGGATGGGGAAAACAAGTGTGAGGTTGCCAGCAGAGCTGAGCAAAAAGTTGCAGGCCGAGGCACGGAAAAGGGGGCAGAACAGCGGGGAGAACGTCACGGTTTCCGACCTGATTCGGGGCTGCATCGTGGAGAATTTTCGTCCCAGGAAAAGCTCGGATGGTGACCACGATGCGGTGCTCGCGGAGCTTAAAGAAGAGATGTTCCTGCTCAGGGAACACCAGGCCCAGCTCGCCCTGGAGCTCCAGGCGCTGGTGCGAAAACTCTCGGAGCTTTTCCCGCAGCTCTCGACCCGCGAGCAGGTGGATGCGCTCACCGACGGCATCGCCGCCGTGATCAGGAGCCTCAGAGGGAGGTGATCATGGGTAAGGAAAAGGACTCGCCCAGGGAGAAATTGCTGGGCGCCTGTGGGGTGGAAATGCCGAGGCCGGCCGGCAAACCGGCGCAGGAACCTGAGGGCAAAAACTACTTCGAGACGCTCGTCAACCAGGCGGATCAGGCCTCGGCTTCCGCACAGCAGGCGCAGGAACAGACCGAAAAGCTCTACCGGCAGTTCAAGTCCTACGTGAACAAGGATCTGCCGAATGACCTGGTGGCGGCCTTCGAGCAGGTGGTGAAAGAGGGTATCGAGGCGAAGCTGCAGCCACTTGATCAGGGGATCACGGCGGCTGCACAGCAGGTTGGAAAATGTACGGCCGAACTGGCGGGCATGTCCTGGAACTCGCGCTTCATCTGGATAGCGATGCTGATCGGAATGGGGACGGTGCTGGTTGGAGGTTGCATGATGCGATTGAGCTTTTTCGGGGACGATATCAGGGAAGCCCAGGAAAAGGAGGTCCTTGGGCGGAAGGTCTCCAGGAGGCTGGAGACCTCCTCGACCAAGGACCAAGATAGGTTCGAAAAGTGGCTTCAGGGGGAAAGTCTCGTCCCGGAGCCCAGTCAAAAAACAGGTGCTCGGACGGTCGGCAAACCCGGCAGGCCGGGGAGGTGATAGGGCTAGACCAGATCCGGCCGGTGTTCGGCGAGCCACGCCGTCACATCTCGCAACAGGTCCGCCGCGTCCGAAATGCACTGTTTCATGGCCCCTTCGTCGACGTCGTCACCCAAATAGTCAGCGTTGTTTCGCTTGCGGCGCAGCACGTCGAGTACCACCATTCTCGCCGAGGAAAGCCCGATCGTATTGGGTAAGGACTGGATCACGGTCTGGTGATGTCCCGGTCTCTTGGTGTCCGGACGAAAGCCGTTGGCCATCATTGCGGTGAGCGCAAGCTGCATGATCGCCTTGTAGGCGCTGTCGAATCGAGTCTCGTTGCTGATCGCCTCGACCCCGGCATCGGCGATGTTGCGCCTGGCAGCATCGAGCATCCGCGTGACCTCTTCCCGGCTGGTGGTGTGGCTCTTCAGCTGTCCCAGCTTTTCAAGGTTTCTCAGGTTTTCCAAGGTCATTCTCGGTACCTATCAAAAAGATCTTTGGCTCGTTCATGATGCGCGAGACGAAGTGTTCGCCGGCGGCGAGCTTGGAGGAGAATTCCCCCTCGGTCATGACGACCGGATTGATATCCCGGCCCAGCTGAGATTGCTTCTCGGCCAGAGCCAGTACCACGTCAGTGAACGAGGCCGATCCGACCACCAAGACATCGACATCGCTGTCGATGCGCTCTTCTCCCTTGGCCACCGACCCGAAAACGAATGCGGAGGCCACCGTGCTGGAGAGCGGCTCCAGCGCGGCGCGCAGGACGTCCGCCAGGCCGCTTGTCTTGCGGAAAATGCCGACCAACTCCTGGTAGATGGGGCAGTCCCGTTCGGCCTGGTACTGGACCTGGTTCCCTGAAGTATAACGGGTAACCATCCCAGCGTTAGCCAAGATCTTCAGCTCCCGGTGCAGCGGGCCTACTGGTACCGACGACAGCCGGGAAATCTCGCGAACATGGAAACGCTCGTCTGGCCTCAACAGCAACAACGCCAGCACCCGCCTGCGGTACTCTCCGAACAGGCTCTCGGCGAGGCCGGCAGTTTTTTTGGTCTGTGTCTGAGGTGATGTTCTCATCTTGAGAACGTATGTACTCTTTTTGAGAACACTTTGCAACAGGAAATACAGGTGAGAGTCAGGCAAGGGCTACGGATAGCGCTTTTGCAGGCGCCTTAAGCGAAGCGGGTGTTCGAGATCTAAAAAAGAGGGGGTACGCGAAGGAGAGAGGAAGAACGAGAGGAAGAACAGTTGAAAACAAACGAAAAAGAGGTTACGGCATATGCCGTAACCTCTTGATTTAAATGGTCGGAATGAGAGGATTCGAACCTCCGACCCCCTGCTCCCGAAGCAGGTGCGCTACCAGGCTGCGCTACATTCCGGCGAATACTACATCTGGCGGGTCAACCAGATGGACACGTATAGCAAGTTTCGAAACGGATTGCAAGCATTAGTTGCAAGGTCCTCTGTTTTTTCCCTCCCGGGACCTCCGGCAACACGGCAAAGCTGTCACAAGCGTACCTCCATGCGCGCGGTGTTTCTTGGGAAGTGTCACTGCCCGTTTTTCTGAAGTAGGGGACCAAGGGGAACCGACAGCTTCAGTACCTCGTGCCTCGTGTCTTTTATCGGGGGAACTTATCGGAGTCACAGTAATTTTCGATTGTAGCACGGTCAGTTTCCTGATATCTTTACGGCTCCTCATTCCCAGCTCAGGCAGAAGCTGTAGGTTTTGGGCTAACTCCGTAGGTAGTGTCGGAACCACCGCTGATTCATAACGATGGGCTACCTCGTTTTACCTGGTGTGGACCGACATGCACACCTTCAGCAAGCTTCGAAGCTCTATGAGTACTGAAATGTCGTTGGATCCAGCTCCGTTTGCCAAAATGACGCACCGACTCCGCAGCAGGATGCTCTTTGCCTGGCTGCTCACGCTCGCCCTGTGGTTCTCCTTCTCCGCCTCTGCCTACGGCTACATCATCATCAACGCACCGATGACCGACAGTAATGCCGCAGGATGGACTTTGGGCGGCAACCCCACCACGGCGCGCCTCACCGGCACCGGTAATACTGCCGGCGGTGACGACGCAGCCGGCAGCGGCTGGCTGCGCCTGACCAACAGCTCGACCAACCAGACAGGCTACGCCTACAACGCGACGACCTTCGACCTCTCCGCAGGCCTTCTGGTCCAGTTCGACTACGCCACCTGGGGCGGGAGCGGTGCGGACGGTTACTCGGTCTTCCTCTTCGACGCCGGAGTCCCCGCCTTCAACATCGGCGCCTTCGGCGGCTCTCTCGGCTACGCCCAGAAGCTCCCCCCGACGGTGAACCCTGCGGTGCCGGGAATAAGCGGCGGCTACATCGGCGTCGGGGTGGACGAGTTCGGCAACTTCGCCTCGGGTTCCGAAGGGCGCTACCTGGGGCCGGGACAGACCCCCAACACCATGACGGTGCGCGGCTCGGTCTCCGGCTTCGGCGGCGGTGCCACCGGGGCTACCAGCGGAAGCACCTCGTACCCCTGGATCGCGACCTCTCCCAACAACGGATCGCTCTGGTACAACGGCACCACGAGGCCGGACCAGGTCAGCAGCAACTACCGCAAGGTAATCATCTCGATCTCGCCGGCTCCCAATCCGGTGTTGAGCGCCTGGATCCAGTTCGGCTACAACACGACGCCGGTGCAGATGATCAGCAACCAGGCGCTCCCCGCCATCTCGGCTTCACAGCAGCTGCAGGTCGGCTTCGGCGCCAGTACCGGGGCAAGCACCAACTACCACGAGATCAGGAACCTCCTGATCACCACCCAGAACCAGAGCACCTCCATCGACCTCGGGGTCACCAAGACCGCAGTCACTACCGGCACCAGCACCGCGATCACCAGTGCGCTGGTGGGGAGCACCTTCCAGTACCAGCTGAACGTGCGCAACTACGGCCCCAATGCCATCACGGCCACCGGAGTCGGGGTGGTGGACACCATGCCCTCCTACCTCACCCCCGGGAGCTGGACCTGCTCGGTCCTCAGCGGCTCGCCCGCCGGAACCAGCTGCGGCGCCGCCTCGGGGACCGGCAACCTGAACAGCACCGCGAACCTCCCCAGAAACGGCGGGGTACTCTACACCCTGAACGCGACCGTGAACGCGGCACCGCCGGGGGGACAGCTCACCAACACCGCGACGCTCGTGAAGCCCGGTGCCGTCATCGATTACTATCCGAACAACGACAGCGCGAGCTCCACCATTACGGTCTACGCGCCACCGGTGGCCACCAAGACCTTTACGCCGGCCTCGGTACCGCGCGGCAGCACCTCGGTGCTCACGGTCACCCTCACCAACCCGAACAACGTCGCCGCGACCGGGGTCGCCTTTACCGACAGCTACCCGACCAACTTGGTGAATACCGCCACCGCCTCCCGGGCGACCACCTGCGGCGGCACGGTCACCGCGGCCAACAGCGGCACCTCGCTCAAACTGACAGGCGGCACCATCCCGGCCAACGGGAGTTGTACGGTAACCGTCAACACCACGAGCAACACGGCGGGCTCCTACGTCAACTCCACCGGGTCGATCACCACGACCAACATCGGCACCGGCGCCGCCGCGTCCGGCACGCTGGTGGCCATGGCACCGCCCACCATCACCAAGACCTTTACGCCAAGCCAGATCGGGGTGAACGGTACCTCGGTCGCCACCATTACCATCACGAACCCCAACGCGGCTCCCATCACCGGCGCCGCCTTCAGCGATACCTACGTCGCCGGCCTCTTGAACACGGCCAACGCCTCGGAGAGCACCACCTGTACCGGCGGGACGGTCACCGCGGCTGACGGCGGGAACTCGCTGGCGCTCTCCGGCGCCACCATCCCGGCCAACGGCAGTTGTACCGTCACGGTCAACGTCACCTCGGCCGCCGCGGGGAGCTACATCGACCCCTCCGGGACGGTCACTACTGCCAACGCCGGGACCGGGAGCTCTGCCTCGGCCACCCTCACGGTGTTGCAGCCCCCCGCGGTGAGCGCCAGCTATACCCCGACGACCGTGCTCCCCGGCGTGGGGGGGGTCTACCAGGTGACCCTCACCAACCCGAACAGCAGCGCCATCACCGGCGCAACCTTTACGGACACCTACACGGCAGGGCTCGTCAACGCGGCGACTGCCGCGGCGAGTACCACCTGTACCGGCGGTACCGTGGCAGCTGCCGGCGGCGGCAACTCGCTCACGCTTTCCGGGGCAACCATCCCGGCGAACGGCAGCTGCACGGTGACCGTCACCACCACCTCGGCATCGGCCGGCGTCTACGCCAACTCCACCGGACCGGTGGCTACCAGCAACGCCGGGACGGGAACCGCGGCCTCGGCGACCTTGGCCGTCATGGCCCCGCCCACCGCGGCGCTCCTCTTCACTCCGAGCAGCATCGGTATCGGCGGCGTGTCGCAGCTCAAGGTGACCCTCTCGAACCCCAACACGGTCGCCATTACCGGGGCCGCCTTCACGGACAGCTATCCCGCGAACTTGGTGAACACCGCCTCGGCGTCGGCTGCCACCACCTGTGGCAGTACGGTGACCGCCGCCAACAACGGCAGCTCGCTCGCCATCTCCGGGGGGACCATCCCCGCCGGCGGTTCCTGCACCGTTACGGTGAACGTGACGGTCACGGCAACCGGTGCCTTCACCGACAGCACCGGGCCGATCAGCAGCACCAATGCCGGAACCGGCCAGGCGGCGACCGCCTCCCTGAACGGACCGCAACCACCCACGGTGGCGCTCGCCTTCACCCCGGCGAGCATCGTCCTGGGGGGCAGCTCCCAACTGAGCGTGACGCTTACCAACCCGAACGCCGTCGCGGTCACCGGGGTCGCCTTCACCGACAGCTACCCGGCGGGGCTGGTTAACGCGGCGAGCGCCTCGGGGAGCACCACCTGCGGCGGCACGTTGACCGCGGCCAACGGCGGCAACTCCCTCGCCCTGGCCGGCGCCACCATTCCGGCGAACGGCAGCTGCACCGTTACCGTGAACGTCACCCCGACGGCCGCCGGCAACTACACCGATGCCACCGGGACCGTCAGTACCGGCAACGCGGGGAGCGCGGCCGCCGCGAGCGGGACCCTGCTCGTCATGGCGCCTCCCACGGTGACCATGGCCTTTTCGCCTGCCTCGGAGCTGGTGAACAGCACCGCCCAGTTGAGCATCACGCTCAGTAACCCCAACACCAGTACCGCCATCACCGGGGTCTCCTTCACGGACAGCTACCCCGCCGGGCTGGTGAACACGGCGAGTGCCGGCGCGTCGACCAGTTGCACCGGGGGGACCGTGACCGCGACCAACGGCGGCAGCTCGCTCGCCCTCACCGGGGCCAGCATCCCGGCGGGGGGCTCCTGCACCGTAACGGTCAACGTAACCTCCTCGACGGCCGGGAGCTACCTGAACTCCACCGGGGCAGTGGCAACCACGAACGCGGGGAACGCGGCGGCGGCCAGTGCCACCTTGACTACCACGCGGCTTAGCGCCCCTACGGTGACAAAGGCCTTCAGCCCGGCGCAGATCCCGGTCAACTCCACCGCACTGCAAACCATTACCCTCACCAACACGAGCGCCACCACGGTGACCGGGGTCTCCTTCACCGACAGCTACCCCACGGGGCTGGTCAATGCCGCGGCGGCCGGAGCCACGACCAGTTGCCCGGGGGGCACGGCGACGGCGGCCAACGGCGGCAATTCGCTCACCCTCTCCGGCGCCAGCATCCCGGCCAGCAGCAGCTGCACGGTCACCGTCAACGTGACCAGCGCCAGCGCGGGAAGCTACCTCAACACGACCGGGACGCTGGTAAGCGGCAATGCCGAGAACGCCGCGGCTGCGAGTGCCACCCTGGTGGTGCTCAGCGCCCCCAGCGTCACCTTGGGCTTTACCCCGAGCTCCGTGGTGGTTAATACTCCCTCGCTCCTGACGGTGACCCTGACCAACCCGAACGCAACCGCCATCACCGGGGCCGCCTTCACGGACAACTACCCCGCCGGGCTGGTGAACGTGACTCCTGCCGCGGCGAGCACCACCTGCAGCGGCGCCACGCTGACCGCCGCCGACGGCGACGACCTGCTCACCCTCTCCGGTGCCACGATCCCCGCCAACGGCTCCTGCACTGTGACCGTCAAGGTCACCAGCGCCACGGCGGGAAGCTACCTCGACTCTACCGGCACGCTGACGACCTCCAATGCCGGGAGCGCCGCTGCCGCCAGCGCCACCCTGACCACCACGCTGCTCCCCGCCCCGACGGTGCAGAAGAGCTTTACCCCCAACCAGGTGGTGGTGAACGGGACCACGACCCTCAGCATTACGCTGACCAACCCGAGCACCACGGCAATCACCGGAGTGGCTTTCACGGATAGCTTCCCCACCTCCCCGGGGCAGATGGTGGTAGCCACCGGGGCGACCATCAGTAACGGCTGCGGCGGGACCGCGGTGATCGCCGCCAACAGGTTCTCCTTCTCTATTACCGCTGCCAGCATCCCGGCAAGCGGCAGCTGCACCATCTCGGTCGGGGTCTCCGCCCCCAGCATCGGGACCTACACCAACACCACCAGCACGGTTACCAGCGCAAACGCGGTCACCTCGGCGACCGCGAGCGGCGTACTGACCGTGGCCCCCATGACCTCGCCCAGTGCCGTGGTGACCTTCACGCCGAACCAGATCGGGGTGAACGGCAGCTCGGTCCTCAAGGTCACCCTCGCGAACACGAACTCCGTGGCCATTACCGGCGCGGCCTTCACCGACAGCTACCCCGCCGGGCTGTTGAACGCGGCGAGTGCCGGGGCAAGCACCACCTGCAGCGGCGGAACGGTGGTCGCCCCGGACAACGGGAGCTCGCTCGCTCTCTCAGGTGCCAGTATCCCCGCCAACGGGAGCTGCACGGTAACCGTCACGGTGACCGCAGCCACGGCAGGGAGCTACCTGGACAGCACCGGGACCATCACGACCGGCAATGCCGGTACCGGGAGCGCCGCCTCGGCGACCCTGAACGTGCTGCAGGCACCCAGCGCCTCCTTAAGCTTCACCCCCGCGATGATCCTGCTCAGCAACACCGCGCAGCTCGTGGTGACGCTCAGTAACCCGAACAGCATCGCGATAACCGGGGCCGGTTTCAGCGACAGCTACCCCTCGGGTCTGACCAACACGAGCTCCGCTTCCGGCTCCACCACCTGCATAAGCGGCAGCGTCAGCGCGGCAAACGGCGGGAGCTTGCTTGCCCTTTCCGGAGCAACCATCCCCGGCAACGGCAGCTGCACGGTGACTGTTAACGTGACCAGTGCCAGTGCCGGGAGCTACCTGGACAGCACCGGGGTGATCTCGACCGGAAACGCGGGGGCCGGGAGTGCGGCCTCGGCTACGCTCATCGTAACGCCAGCGCCGGTGCTCTGTGTCAGCAAGACGGTGACCCCGAGCGTCGCGGCACCAGGCCAGTTGGTCACCTACAGCGATCTGATCAGCAACCCGAGTTCAGGCTATGCGATCAGCGTGGTGTTGACCGATGTCGTGAGTCCCTACGCCTACTGGAGTCTCAACGCCTACGGCACCGGGGTTCTCTTCCAGTTCAGCGAGGGAACCCCGGCTTCGGGGCTCACCCTCGGGACGCCGGTCTACTCGAAGGATGGCGGGGCCACCTGGAGCTACCTGCCGAGCTCAGGTGCGGGCGGGGCTCCGGCAGGCTACGACGGGCTGGTGACCAACTGGAAGATCCCCATGACCGGGACCATGAACCCAAGCGGTGCCCGGTTCACCATCAACTACAAGGTGCTGCTGCGCTAAGGCGATCTGGCGGCTGCCGTTGCATGACGAAAAAGAGGGCCACCTTCGGATGAAGGTGGCCCTCTTTTGTTAGGTGCTTGCGGGGATCCAGTTATCCCAGGGGCCACGGAGATTTCATAGGATTTTAGTGATTCTAGTGAATTAGGTGAATTAGGTGAATTAGGTGAATCAGGGAAAGCAGGGAAAGCAGGGAAAGCAGGGAAAGCAGGGAAAGCAGGCCAAACGGGTCCCCTCTCCCCTTGCGGGAGAGGGACAGGGTGAGGGGGAAGGTGCCACATCATCGCCGATGGCGGCTTCACTCACCCCCCGGCTGTTCCCCAGGAATTCCGAAAGAGTCTTATGTTAGGGGACCGATCCTGGTCGGACCGATAAGGCAGATAAGGCAGATAAGGTGGCGGCACTTCCCAGCCGCCCGGCCATGCAGCTACCGCGAGCTCCCCGTTACTGGTTAAGCCACTTCACCGCGTCCTTCACCGAGTTCTGGTCGAACTTGAAGCGGAAGCGGAGGTAGGGTCCCTGGGCGGTGTAGTCGGCCTGGGAGAAGTCCTTGTCGGTGAACCCGGTGAAGTTGTAGCCAAGGCTCAGCCAGGCGTTCTCCACCAGGTTGTAGCCAACGGAAAGCCCGGCGCTGCTGGCCAGCTGGCGGGTTCCCCAGCTGTGCAACAGGGTGCCCCGGGCCCCCAGGTCCCACTTGCTGGTGAGGTCGTAGCGACCCTCGAAGCCGATCAGGTCGGTGAAGCCGCTGTAGTCGGCACCGTCGATCTTTTCCAGCACGTACTTGGCGCCGTACTGCAGGGAGGCCTGCAGCTTGCGACCCGGCTTGTAGTTGAGGCTCAGGTTGTTCACGGCGCGGCGGTTGTCCGTGGAACTGCTGGCGCCGCTTTGACGGTCCACCAGGAAGTCCAGGCGGTCCAGGATGATCCAGCGGGTGGCGAGCGGACGGTAGACCAGGCCGAAGCGCAGGTCGCCGTTCAGGGTGCGCTGCCCGGAGCCGGTGGTGTTGAAGAGCTGCAGTCGTGCCGAGGCGCCCCATCCCTCGCGCGGCTCGCCTAGGACGGAGCTCACCACCCCCCACTTGTCCTGGGAGGTCGCGGTGCGCATCTCGACCCGGCCGTTCCAGGTCCAGAGGGTCTCCTTGTAATCGGCCCCCAGGGAGACCGCGGTGAAGTCCTCGGTGCTGCCGGAGACCGGCGGGGTGTTCACGTTGAAGCGGTAGGCGTTTTTCAGGGTCTGGCTGCGGTCCAGGCCGCCGTCCACGCTCCAACGCTCACTGAGCTTCACGGTCTGCTTCAGGCCGAAGAGGGCGAAGACACGGTCGGAGCTCTCGGAGAGGTTACGCTCCAGCGAGCTGTTCAAAGAGCTCCCCTCCCAGGGGGAAAGCTTCACGCCGCCGCGGGTCGAGTTGCTGCGCTGGTTGTTGCCGTCGGTGAACTCCTGCTGGGCGAAGAGGCTCGCCCGGTCGGTGAGCTTGTACTCGGCCCCGAGCGTCGAGCGGGTCGGGTAGCTTGCGCTGTTGTTGCCGGCGATGGACTGGTCGTGGTTCGCCCGCAAGGTGAGCCGCTTGTCCAGGGCCAGGTAGGAGGTCCCCAGGCTCAGCTGGTCCGAGGACTGGGTGCTGCCGTCGCCCAGTCGGTCGCTGGCGTGGCGCAACCCGACGCTGGCGCCCAGGTTCGCCCCCTGGTAGTTCAGCTTCCCTTCGGCAAGTTCCGCAACGGCGCCGGTGGAGAGGTTGTACTGCCGGTTCGCCTGGGCGGCCGCCGAGACGGTGTCGGTGACCTTATAGCCGGCATCGACCCCCAGCTTGCGGGTCCCCACCTCGCTCCCCTGCTGCTGCCCCAGGCCAAAGCCGGTCTCGATCTCGCGGTAGTAGACCCGGGAGTCCAGCTTGCCGGTGCGCTGTGCCAGCTCGGCCAGGTAGGCGTTGGCGCTCGTCGAGGTGCCGAAGTTGGTCTCGGTGTGCGCCACTTCAGCCTTCACGGTGGTTTGCGGGGTGAGCTTCACGGTGCTGTCGAAGCCGATCAGGTCGCCGCGTCCGCTCACCTGTCCCTCGTGGACGAAGCTGACCCCCGCCTTGACCCGGTCGTTCAGGAGCTTCACCCCGGCGCGCCCACCCGCGGTGATCGCCTTGGAGCTCGCGTCGTTGGTCTCGTACTCGGCCACGATGAAGATCGGGTTGAACTGGTCGTCGCGGCTGTAGATCGGCTCCTTGAAGAGCAGCGTGCCGGAGTCGTAGTCGATCGAGTAGTCGGTGAAGCGGGAGAGCTGCCGGCTCGAGATGAGCACCTCGGAGCGGAAGCGGTCGCGCACCTCGAGCCGCACCTTGTCGGAGTTGATCACGATCCCTTTGCGGGAGAGGTGGTAGAGCCCCGAGGTGCCGTCGCCCTGGACCTCGTCCTTCACGTAGGACTGCCCGGTCTGGCTCCCGAAGGCGTTAAGCTCGAAGTTCCTGCCGTTGTATTCGGTCTTCACGCCGTTTAAGCGCCGGCTGTAGCGCGATAGTTCGGTCACGGTGAGGCCCGTGTCGAAGTCGCCGAACAGGGCGTAGAACTGGTCACGCTCGATCTTCAGGTAGAGCTTTCTCGCACTGGCCGCGTCGTACTGCTGCTGGCTCGCGTCGCCGTAGAGGGTGTAGTAGGTGTTCGGGTCGATGGTCTGGAACAGGCCGTTGCCGGTGGCCCCGCGGCTCTTGGCGGAGTCGTAGGCGGCGGTCATCAGCCACTCTCCCTTAACGGTCCCCTTGGCGAAGAAGGCCAGGCGCTCCTCATCGTAGAGCTTGTCGTCGATGCCGGCACCTTTGGCGTTCTCCAGGTGCCCGGCGATGGTGTGGTACCCCACGGTCCCGTCGGCGATCCCCACCAGGATCCAGTCGCGCATGACCGGCTTCAGGTAGGTATCGGCCTCGAGCTTCACCCCGTTGATCCCGAGCACCAGGCGGTACAGGCCGGTCTTGGCGACGGGCTGGAACAGGGCATTTCCCTGCGCGTCGACCCGGACCCTCTCGTACTTGCCGGTCTTCGCCTCGAGCTTCTCCCCCTCGGCGCGGTAGGGCTTCAGGTCACCTTCCAGGATCTCCAGCTCCGCCGCCGCGGGGATCCGGTTCCCGGCGCCGTCCAAAAGTTCCAGCTTCAGGCGCACCGGGGTCTTGCCGTCGGCCACGTTGCCGCGGTTGTCGAGGAGCCGCAAGCCCACCACCTCGCCGGAGCGGGTCAGCTTGGCGCTCTGGGTGAAACGCGGGTTGCCGAAGGGATCCACCCCCTCGATGGTCAGGGTGTGCTCGCCTGCCGCACCGAAATCGACGCCGATGTAGCTGTACATCGCCTTGCCGGTCTGCGGGTCCTTCATGGTGAAGCCGATGCGCTCGGCGGAGATCTCCCTGCCGTCCAGTTTCAGGCGCGGGGCGAGGCTTGCGGGCAGGCAGACCCGGACCCCATTGATCGGGTGGATCAGGACGCTCCCGGCGGCGGGGCTCAGGATCCCTGGTTCCTCCTTGATCTTGGGACCGCTTTCCGCGCCTTCCTTCTCCGGGACCACCTCGGCGGCAGCGGCGCGGGCCGGTGCCGGGGTGGGGGCCGGCTCCGCCTTGGGGGGCGTGAGCGGCTTGGCGAGCGGCAGGTCCTGGGAACCGTGTTCCTTGGCGAGTTCCAGGCGCTCCTTCTTGAACAGGCGCCCCGCCTGGACCCGGATCTCGACCCGGCGGTTCTCGGCGCGCCCTTCTGAACTCTGGTTCGAGGCGACCGGGCGGTTCTCGCCGAAGCCGAAGAGCTCCAGCTTCGCGGGGGGCAGGTGCAGCTTCTGCATCAGGTAGCGTCCCACGCTCGAGGCGCGCCCTAGCGAGAGTGCCTTGTTGTCCCGGAAGATCTCCCGGCTCCTCGGCGCGATCCGCACGTTGTCGGTGTGCCCGGTGACGGTGATCTTGTCGATGTCGAGCACCGACAACAAGAGGGCGAGTTCGTCGAGCCGGGCGCGGTCCTCGTCGCTCAGCTCGGCGCCGAAGGTCGGGAAGTGCGGGTGCAGGACCAGGTCCGGAATTGCCCGGCGCCCCTCCTCGCTCACCCGGCGCAGCAGGTTCTCCGCATCGGGGGTGGTCTGGCTCCCCGCCGCGCTCTCGAAACTGAGCTTGGCGCGGGTCAGGAGGTCGCCGGCCCCGGCGCCTTTCAGCTCGGCGCGCAGCCGGATGAGCTTCACCCACTCCTCGCTCGAGTCCCCGAGCGCGTAGCTCAGTTCATGGCCGTTTGCGGCAGGGTCGTCACCCTTCACCCCGTCCAGCTCGCTCGAACCGGCGAGGTAGCTGGCTCCCGGCGGGAGGGTGAGGGTGAGACGGCGGTTTTTAAGCTTCCCAGCCGGTCCCCAGATGCGCACCAGGTACTCGACGGCAGCGTCCTTGAGGCTCGAGGAGAGGTCGAGGTGCACGCTCCCGAGCGAAGAGTGCGCGGCGCCCTGGGGCCCGGGGTGATCACCGGTCTCGGTGGCGCTGCCGGCACCCTGGACGCCGTCGGCTCCACCGGCTGCCTCGACGGGAGCCAGCGCTGCGGGGGGCTGGTGCTCACCGGCCACGGCACGTTCGTTCTTTTTGGCGACGTGGAAGTCTGCCCGCCACAGGGTCCCCCCCTGCGGTTCCACGAACTGCGAGTAGGCGCGTCCTGCGAAGCGGCTGTTCGCTTCGCAGGGGACCGCCACGTACCCGGCGGGGAGCGAGTCGAGGTCGAGCTGCACCACGTGGGCGGTCGGGGTCACCCCTTCGAAGTGGAACATCCCCTTCTTGTCGGTGTCCACGAAGCTGCCGTCTTCGAGGAAGATGCGTACCCCGGCGAGCCCCTGGTCTACGCTCTTCGCGTCCTCGGAGCAGCTTCCCGCGTAGACCCGGCCGAGGATCAGGCTGCGGCTGGTAAGGAAGTCGGAGCGGACCTCGACCTGGGCCACCGCGGTGTTGGAGCTCACCCCGGCGCTCACCGCTACCGCGGTGTTGTCGGCGGTCCCCAGCTTGGCGCCGGCGGAGACCTCCACCACATAACTGAGGCTCGCGGTGGCTTTGGGGGCCAGGTCGCCCACCGCGAACACGAGGGTGCGTCCGTCGACGGAAAGGGTCGGGTCGGCGAGCGCGAGCCCGTTCAGTTTCGAGGACCCCTTGCGGTAGCGGAAGCCCAGCGGCAGGTGGTCGGTCACCAGGATGGTGTTCGCCGCCAGGGTCTGGTCGTTGTTCTGGATGTTGATCTGGTAGGGGAGGAAGTCCCCCGCCGAGACCTGAGACTTGGTGGCCGCCTTCTGCAGCCAGAGCTTCCCGGAGACCGGGTCGGCCGGGATGTCGATCCTCAGGGCCGGCCCCGGGTTCACCGTGAAGGTCTCGCCGCGCGAGCCGGTGGTGATCAGGAACGGGCCTCCGGAGAGCTGGACCAGCGCTGCGTCGCTTGCCGCCGAGGGGACGCTGTAACCGGCGGGCGGGGTGACCCGCAGCTGGTAGGTACCCGGCTCGATGAAGGGGAAGCGGAAGCCGCCCGGCGGGAAGGCGTAGGCCCGGCCGGTGGAGTCCTTGGGGATCGAGCCGGTGACCACGGTGGAGGGGAAGCTGCTCACCCCGTTGTCGCCGAAGACGCTGGCGGCCCGGTTGTGAGCGACGTCCCACAGGGTTACGGTCGCTCCGTCGATGGGGGCGCCGGTGGAGCTGTTGAAGACGATACCCAAGGGGTCGACGATGACCGAGGTGGTGGAGGAGTCGGAGCTGTCCACCTGGTCCACGTAGCGCGCGGTGAGCGGGTTCCCTTGGGTGACCGGGATGCTGCCGTTGTAGGAGCCGGTGGAGCTTAGGCCGCTGCCGTCCCGGGAGGGGATATACCCCACGAAGACCCCGGTGTCCGGGCCGGTCTCGGTGAGCCGGAGCACCTCGGTCTCGCCGGTCGCCGTGTTGACGATGGTAGTGGTGATGGTCTCGCGGACGCTGTGGTCCAGGTTCTGGTCCAGGTCGGTGACCCGGATGAAGACCGGCTCGCCGGCGTGGTAGGCGGTGGCGGTCATGAGCGGCAGCGGGCTCGCCAGCGACAGGGGCTGGCTGGCACCCAGCGGGGTCGGTGCCGGGAGTGCCGCAAACGGCGCGAAAGTCGAGCTCCCGGTGCGGTAGGAGGTGGTGTCGACGTTCACCAGCGCCGCCCCCGGGATCAGGCTCCCATCGGCAAGCGGCGCTGCGTATTTGAGGAACTCGATGCTGGAGCTGGTGCGCAGGACCACGGAGACCGTGACCGAGCTGGTGGCCTGGGTGACCCCTTCCACCTCGAGGTTCGCCCGGTTCACGATCAGGTCGCCCTGCAGCGCGGCCCCCGCCTGGGGAGCCGCTGCGCAGCAGAGGACGAGCGCCAGCATGAGGAGCAGGATGAAGCGTCCCGCCGCGGACGCAGCTCTCCCTACACGGCGCACGGGGGCCGTGGCACTCGGCGCGTTAGCTACGCGCACCGGGCGCCCCTCGGGCTCCCCGGCGTGGAAGCCGGGGACCCTTCGGGAGAGCTGCTGAAACGTGGCGTTGGTCATCTACGCGAGTGGCCTGGCTACTTGATGGTGACCTGGTAGGCGATGGTCACGCTCTTGTTGGCCGGGATCGTCCCCGTTGCCGTGTTGCTGGCACCGGTACCGACGTTGACCACCAGGTTCGGGTTGCTCGCCGGGACCCAGCTCGCCTGGTTGGCGCCCACCGCCGCGGCGGAGATGCTCACGCCGGTGTTGGTCGGGTCGATGTAGAAGACCTCGTTGCCGCCGTAGGGGCCCGGGGCCGTGACCAGGTTCACGTAGGCGGTCGGGATCAGGTCGGAGATGGCGCTCGAGTTGAGGTCGGTCGAGCCGGTGTTGCTCGCGACGATCAGGTACTCGAGGACGTCACCCGGTTTCCCGGTCACGCCGGCCGTGTAGTAGTTGCTGGTCCTCGTGTTGATGGTGGCGCTGTAGACCCCGGTTCCCGCCACGCCGGTGGTGACGTTGCGCACGTACTTCACGAGCGAGACGTTGGGGGAGGGGGTGGTCCAGGTGTTCGGGGTGGCGGTAGTGACCACCTTGTCGCCGGCACCCGACGTGCTCACGGTGGCGGAGACCATCACGGTGATGTTGGTTCCCGGGGCGAGTACGGTACCCGGCAACACGTTCACCGGGACGCTCTTCTGCTCGGCGACCAGGACGCCGGCCTGCGGCACGTCGGCCGCCGGAAGCGGGGTGCTCCAGCTGATGGTGAAGGTGCCGTTGCCGTTGTCGGTGGTGCCGGTCACCTGGCGGGTGTAGCTAGTCCCGTTCACCGTGAAGATGATGGTGGAGGAGCTGCCGATGCCGTTCACCGCGCTGCCGCTTCCCGAGGCGATGCCGGCGGGGACGGTGACGAAGGTGGTGCCGCTGGTGCCGGTGGTGACGGTGGCGCCGACCGTGACGCTGGGGGTCGGTGCGTTCACCGAGGCGGGGCTTGCGGCGGCGACGTTGGAGGTGGCTCCCACGGTCGGAGTGACCGTGTAGCTCGCCGGGCCGTTGGCGGTGGCGGTGATGGTCACCGAGGTGCCGATGGCCGGGGAGTTCGGGCCGGTGTAGGCGGCGTTACCGTAGGTGATGCTGACGTTGGGGGTCGAGGGGACCAGTGCGACGGAGACCACGACGGTCGCCGCGGCGGAGCCCCCCGCGTAGGTAAGCTTCGCGGAGTTGACGATCTGGGTGTTGGCTGCCGTGTTGGCGAAGGCGCGCCCCGAGGGGGTGGCCAGGCCAAGGGCCGCCAGGCAAAGCAGGGTTAACCCTGCTCTCAGCGGTTTCATAAGCTCTCCTTTGGTACTGCAATGCAATAAATAAATAAAAGGTCCTGCGGTCCTGCGGGTGGTGCGGTGCTGCGTACTTTTTCAGCGTGGGCCCCGGGCACGGCAGCGTGCACAGAAGGCCGAGATCGCCGGGTGCCTCCCACCGGCGCAGCGGGTACCGGCGGGAGGCGTCTCGGGCGATCCGGGTACTAGTTGATCTTCACCTGGTACTTGATGGTGTAGGTCTTGGCGGCTGCCACCGTCCCCCCCTGGGCGTTGGTCGAGCCGCTCCCGAGGTAGAAGGTGATCGGGGTGCCCGCCACGATGGCGTTAGCCTGGGTCCCGCCGTAGCCGACCACGGTGCTCTGGGACTCGCTGTCGCCCGGGGCCAGGGTGATGTCGACCGTGTTGGTGCCGTCGCTTATGGTGGCGAACTTCTCGGTGGCGCTGCCGGTACCGCCGCCGGAGCCGTAGGCGCCGGTGCCGGAAACCAGGGTGGTGTAGGCGGGGACCGCGTCGGCGATGGAGACCTTGCCGGCGTTACCCGAAGAGGCGTTGCGCACGGTCACGGTGTACTCCAGCACGTCGCCCGGCTTGCCGCCGGTTGCCCCCAGGGTGGTCACGTTGCTGACGGTCTTCTCGATGCTGACCGAGACGAAGAAGAAGGTCGCCACGTCGGTGACGGCGCCGGTCGCATTGCCGCCGGCCTTGGTGTCGGTCGAGATGCTGACCGTGTCCACGCCGTTGTTGGTGTTGGAGGAGACCACGGCGGTGTCGGCAAGCTGCAGGTACTTGCGCTCGCCCACGATGGTGCCGGCCAGGGAGCCCGAGAGGTTCGGGGCGGTCTTGGAGCCGTTGGGGTCGGCGGCGATGGTGATGGTTCCCAGCACCTCTGCCGTCGCGCTGCCGGTGCTCGTGGAGATCCCGGTCTGGGTGTAGCCCGCCTGGGTACCGGTGCTGGTGGCGGTCACCTTGTAGGAGATGTCGTTGATCACCACGATGCTCCCCGGGACGATGCCGTTCAAGGAGCCGGCAGGGATGTTGATCACCTGGCTGCCGCCTGCGGCGGCCTGCACCGAGACGATGGAGGTGGCGCCCAGGGCGAGGTCCGCGCCGGAGGTGTAGCTCGTGGAGCTGCCGCCGGTCACGTCGGTTAGGATGGAGCCGGTGATGCTGGTCGGGGTGACCAGGAACTGGGTCGAGCTCCCCCAGGTCGCCTTGTAGGTGTCCTGGCCGTTCGCGTTGGCGGTCAGTGCGATGAGCGAGGTGGTGGTGGAGCCGGAGTCGGCGTTGGGGAACTGGTTCACCACGGCGACGGTGAGCGGTGCGGGCTTCAGGGCCACCAGGACGCTGGTGGAGGTTGCTGCCTGGTGCACGTTGGTCCCGGTGGCGTCGTAGTAGGTTACGGTGACCACGTTGAGGATCTTGGCGTTGGCCGCGGATCCCGGGGTGCCTGCCGCGCTGGCCGATCCCGGCGCCAGTGCTACGAGCGCCAGTGCGCCGGCGGCACACAGGTTGAGGATTCTTTTCACGGTTGTCTCCTTTTTAGAACGTAAGTGCCAAAGGTACATTGCAAAGTGCTGCGGGTATTGCCTTTACCACGTCGCTGCCTGACTAGTCCCGCCAGCCGGTGCTGCCCCGGTCCGGCGGGAGTACTGCGTGACGGTTACTTCACTTTGACGCGGAACTTCAGGTTGCCGCTGGAGCCGGCGGGGATCTCCTTGATGATCCAGCGGATGTTGGTGTAGTCGGAACTGGTGGCCTGGTGACGCTCGATCTTGCCGCTGGGGAGCTTCACCTCATAGCTCAGAAGGGTGGCCTTGTTGTAGCTCTTGCCGTGGTCGATGGAGAACTCAGGCTCCGGGGTCCCGCTGACGTGAGCATCGGCCAGGTAGACGGTCCCCTTGGGGATCGGGTCCTCGATCACCGCGTTGGTAGCGGTCTCGTCCCCCTTGTTGGCGTAGTGCACCGTGTAGACGATCACCTCGTTGGGGGAGATCTTGGTGGCCGGGACCAGCTTCACGCTCTTTTTCCCCTGGTTCACCACGGTCACTTCCTTCTCCGCAGCCACGCTGATGGTGACCTGCGGTTTGGCGAAGGCGGCCACGGGAACCAGGAGCGCTGCCAATAAGAGGGTGCTGCCGAGTACAGTCTTCTTCATGTCCATCTCCTTTTTTGGGGGGGCGAGCTGCCCCCGGTCGTGCTGTGGGGCGGGACGTGCGCCCCCGCGTGGTGCTAGTCGACCTTCACCTGGTAGATCAGGTAGGCGACCTGGCCGGTGGTCAGGGTGCCGCCGGCCGAGGTGCTGGCGCCGGTCCCCAGGTAGAAGGTCATGGTGCTCCCGGCGCTGGTGCCGGTGGCCAAGCCGAAGGCGACGTTGGCGGCGCCCCCGGTATTGTCGCGCTTCAGGTCCGTCTCGGTTGCGCCGAAACGGGCGTGGGCGAAGATCTGCCCTGCGGTGGAGCCGCCGTAGGTGGTGCCCGAGACCAGGGTGGAGTAGGTGGGGGTCACGTCGGTGGCGTAGACCGCGGTGGAACTGCCGGTCCCCGCGTCGGTGAGGACCGCCAGGTACTCGAGGACGTCGCCGGGCTTCGCCGAGACGCCCGAGGTGTAGAAGGTGTTGGTGGCGCCGTTAAGAGAGACCGGCGGGGTGAAGGCGCCGGAACCGGCGACCGCGCTGGTCGCGTTACGCACGTACTTCACGATGCTGATCTTGCCGGCATGGGCGTTGGTGGTCACGGTACCGGTGCCGGTCAACCCTCCCATGGTGGCGCTCAGCGTGGTCACCCAGCTCGCCGCGTTCTGCGCGGTGGCGAGGGGTATCTGACCCTGGGTCACCGTCACGGTGACGTCCTTCGCCTCGACGATCTGCGAGCCGTACACGGGGGTGAAGGTGATGGAGGCACCGGAGCTGTTGGTAAGGGTGAGGCTCGCGGGTGCGGCGCTCGTGCCGGTGCCGACGGCGGGGTCGCTGACCGTGCTCACCGTGAAGGGGCCGTAGAAGACCTGGTTCGCGTCGCTTACGTAGACGACGTCGTTCAGCACGAGGCCGTTGATGACGCCGTCGCCGGTGGCCCCGCCGGTGGTGGCGCTGGCGGTCGGCACGCCGCCGTCGTTGGGGACGGCGAAGGTGATGGTGGCGCCGGCCGCGACGGTCTGGGCGCTCCCCTTCTTGCTCTCGCTGGGGTCGATGACCGTGGCGCCCAGGAAGATGTTGCCCGGTACCGTGGGAGCCGTCCCTGCCGCGAGGTTGGTGAAGCTGCCGTCGGCGCTTGCGAAGCTGATGGCGCCGGGGCCGTTGGAGTTGCTGCGCACCCGGACCGTGTAGGCCTGGGTGGCGCCGGTGCCGTCGGTGCTTCCCGGGGACGGGGTGAAGCTGAGCACGGTCGGGGCGGCGGCCACCGTGGTGACGGTGATGTCCACGGTGGAACTTACCGCGCTCTGGGCGTTACCTTTGGCGTCGGCGTAGTTGACGGTGATGGTGTTGCGGACGATGGTGTTGCCGGCGCTGCCGGGGAGCGCCGCTTGGGCTGCCTGCGGGGCGGCTGCGAGGGCCACCAGTGCCGCAAGGCACAACGGGGTGCCTCGGATGATCCTGCCGAGGCTGGGTCTGGTGTGGTGCATCGGGTCTCCTCCTTGTGGGGTGCCAAAATGGCCATAACAGTGTGACGGTTGCAACGGTGCTGGTGTGGCTGCCGGGCACGAAAAACGCCCGGGCAAGACGGAGTCCGGGCGTGTGCATAGGGCTCCAGTGGAACCCTTTTCGGGCCTGACTCCTCTCTTCGGTAACCCGGCTATCCCCCGCCCGTGAGAGGGGGTGGACCCGTGGCTTTGCGTCACCGGATCGCTCCGGTTTTGCCTTTATCGGAGTTAGACGTTATGTGGGATCCTGAGTTCTGCTCGCCTCCTTGGGAAACGGTTCTCGGGTTGGGGGTAAAAACTTACAATTTCAAGCATTTGAAGGTTTTCGGGCCCAAATTATTTTTCACCCATGAGCTGCATGGCGGCGCCTTTTAATGAAAGGAGCATCCTCTGGAGCCTGGAGTGACAATTTACGGCACTTCTTGGTACCAAATGCGGCCATTTCGCCAATGAGAGGCTAAGCGAAAGGCCCTGTCTGGCGATCCGATCAACCGATCAAGCGAGCCGGATTTTTCCAATGAAAGGGGTGGCTTCGCTCGATTTGCTCCCCCATCGGCACCCGCAGACGCCAGACTTCGCGGTTTCCGCGAATTCGCGGCAGGTACCAAAATCCAATGAGAGGTGAAAAGTGCAGGAATTGTTCCGTGTTTCCGGGGCTGGCAGGCGGCGCGACGGCCTTTTGGAAGCGGTGTTGCGGGGGGAGGACGGCGGGAAATGGCAGGTGTTGGCGCTGGCGAGGGAAACTGGCCGGCAGGGAGTGAGGCGAGGGGGCGCTAACCCGGGGAGGTGCCGCAGGTTAGCGCCCGGGAAGCATCAGTAGGCGTTCAACAGTACCTTGAGCCCGCTCAGCTCGCCTTGGCTGAGGGTCACCCCCTGGTGTCCGGGAAGGTCGCTGCCGAACTGGGAAGTGAGCTTACCACCCTTGAGCGCCAGGTCAGAAGCACCCTGGGTCGTGGAGTCGTAGCTCCCCAGGGCGTGGCAGGCGGCGCACTTGGCGTCGTAGCTGGGAGCTGCCGCACTCGCCGCTGCCGGGGCCGGCAGCACCGCGCCGGCGGTCTCGTTGACGAAGTCGAAGCTGGCGGCGATGGTGTAGGTCGCCTTGGGGGTCGCACTGTCGGAGCCGTCTTCGACCACGGCGCTGAAGGACCCGGTGACCCGGTCGCCAGGGTTCGCGCCGAAGGAGCTGAAGCTGATGCTGCCGCCAACGGTCCTCAACAGGGTAGACTGGTGGCCGTTGAAGAAGTAGACCGTGCCGGGGAAGGCCGGAGTCCCGGAGCCGCCGCTTCCCAGCGAGTAGCTGCCGTGTGCCGCGACCCCCGCCGGAATGTCGATGCGGGAGACGGTCTTGAAGTCGGGGTCGCTCATGCTGGTGGCGAGCGCGCTGCGCAGGACCACGCCGAGGGTCGAGGTGCTGGCGGCCAGGTAGTTGGGATTCGTCATGCCGTAGTTGTCCGTGGTCACGCTATAGGAGTTGCCGGTAAAGGGGGTGACGCTGGGGACCACGCCGTTTACCGCGCCGGGGGTGCCGCCACCGCCGCCGCAGCCGGCGATGAGCAGGGATACGAGCAGTACTGCTGCTCCTGCGCTGATCCCGAGTCGGCCCTGGGTGTGCTGTTGCTGGTTGGTTTTCATTGGTGACCCCCCTTGAGGTTCGATAGCCTTTCCATTACACGCAAGGTGCCATAAAAAGTGTCGGGCCAATGAAGCTTGCAAGTCACCGGTTTTAAAGCGAAAAACGACGTTGCCAAGCGGTATTTTGAATACGCCTTTCAGAGGGTTAATGTTCAGCCCCTGCACATGAGCTGTGCTTTGTGTGGTACCTGCACCCCGCCGTGGGGTCCGCCCATAGCACGTAATGTTGGCTAACTTTAAGTTTCTTGGGCGCTGGGAATTTCTCGTGCGCCAGGGGGGCCTGCCAGTCGGTCCAGTCCGCCTCGCAGCGCCCCCCGGCGCCAGTGGCGGGCCGGCGGGGCGCGCACCCAGAAAAACGTTGTCTTCACCTGACGGAAGTGATAGAAATGCCCAGTTAAGGATCTTTCCGGGGTGCCCATGCCGTATCGGGATGTACACGCGTTTCTGGCCAGTTTGGAGGGCCTCGGGGAGTTGCACCGGGTGGAAGTGGAGGTCGATCCGGAGCTGGAGGTGGCGGAGATCGCCGACCGGCAGAGCAAGGAGCCCGGCGGCGGCAAGGCGCTCTGGTTCAGCCGGGTCAAGGGGAGCCGGTTTCCCCTGGTGACCAACCTGTTCGGTGCCCCGGCACGCCTGGCCGCGGCGCTCGGTGTGGACCACCTGGACCAGTTGAGCGCGCGCATGGAGCGGCTCCTGGATCACCCCGGCGAGGCCCTGGCGCCGTGCCTCGTGCACCAGGCCCCCTGCCAGGAGGTGCTGCAAGAACCGCCCGACCTGTTCTCTTTCCCCTTTCTCAAGAGCTGGCCCGAAGATGGCGGGCGCTTCATCACGCTCCCCCTGGTGGTGACCCGGGACCCCGAGACCGGGGCCGACAACCTCGGCATGTACCGGGTCCGGCTCTTCGACCCCTGCCGCGCCGGCATCCGCTGGAAGCCGGGGAGCGGCGGGCATGGCCACTACCAGAAGTACCAGGCTGCCGGGCGGCCGATGCCGGTGGCGATTGCGGTCGGCGGCGACCCGGTGCTCACCCTGGCGGCTGCGCTTCCGCTGCCGCAGGGGCTGGACGAGCTCTCCCTGGCAGGATATCTCAGGGGGGAGGCGGTGCCGCTGGTGCGCTGCAAGAGCTCCGATCTGCTGGTTCCGGCCGACGCCGAACTGGTGATCGAAGGGGTGATCGAACCGGGGGAGCTGCTCAGCGAGGGGCCCTTCGGCAACCATACCGGGAGCTACCACCCCGGTGCCGAGGTTCCGGTCCTGAGGGTGACCTGCGTCACGCACCGCGCGCAGCCGGTCTGCCTGGCAACCGTGGTGGGAAAGCCCCCCATGGAGGACTGCTGGCTCGCAGTCGCCGCGCAGCGGCTTTTGCTGCCGCTGAGCCGGCGCCTCTGTCCGGAGATCGTGGACGTAAGGCAGCCCCTGGAGGGGATCTTCCACGGCTGCACGGTGGTCTCCATAAAAAAGCGTGCGGCAGGGCAGGGGCGCCGGGTGCTCGAGCGACTGCACGAGACGGGCTGGCTCAAGGCGAGCCGGCTGTTGGTGGTGGTCGACGCCGAAGCGGCCCCGCTCTCTCTCTCCTACGGGCTCTGGCGGGCGCTCAACGAGGTGCGGCTCTCCCGGGACCTCCTGGTGGACGGGGAGTTTCTCGGAGTCGACGCCACGGTGAAGTGGCCCGGCGAGGGGGGCGAGGAGCAGCTGCGGCTGGAAAAGGACGCCGCGGTCGAGGCGCTGGTGACGCGCCGCTGGAAGGAATACGGCTTTTGCGACTAAGCCGCCAAGAAAGGTAGCCATGAGCTGTCAGGCAGGAGCAGAGATGACACTGTACGCCAGGATCCGCATCTTCCTGGAGATGATAAAGTTTTCCCACACCATTTTCGCGCTCCCCTTCGCCTTCACCGGCGCACTTTTGGCGGCGCGTGGCCTCCCCAGTCCCGCCCAGGCGGGGTGGATCCTTCTGGCCATGGTGGGGGCACGCACCGCGGCCATGGGGCTCAACCGGGTGATCGACGCCGAGATCGACGCCAGGAACCCGCGCACCGCAACCCGCGCCATCCCCGCGGGACTCTTGAGCCGTGCCGCGGTCTGGGTCTTCATCGTGCTCTCCGTGGCGCTCATGCTGCTTGCCGCCGGGATGCTGAACCCCCTGTGCCTCTACCTCTCCCCGGTGGCCCTCGCCTTCCTGCTGCTCTACTCCTACTGCAAGCGGTTCACGGCGCTCGCCCACGTGGTGCTCGGCATCTGTCTCGCCGGCGCGCCCCTCGGGGCCTGGATCGCCATCCGGGGCGCCGTGGAACTTCCGGCGCTGCTTTTGGGACTCGGGGTTCTCTTCTGGGTCGCCGGCTTCGACATCCTCTACGCCCTGCAGGACCTCGACTTCGACCGGGCGGCGGGGCTGCACTCGATCCCCGCGGCGCTCGGGGTTACCGGTTCGCTCTGGACCGCGCGGCTTTTCCACCTGACGGCGCTCGGTTTCCTGGGAGCACTCTACCTGGTGCTGGGCCTGGGGCCCTGGTTCCTGGCGGGGCTTGCGGCGGCCTGCGCGATGCTCCTCTACGAGCACTGGCTGTTGCGCAGCGGTGACCTGGGGAAACTCGACGCGGCGTTTTTCAACATGAACGGGTACATCAGCGTGACCATCTTCCTGGCGACCCTGCTCGATACCCTGAAGGTGGCGGCGTGAGCACCCGGCACCTGGCACTCGGCATCACCGGGGCCTCCGGTTCGATCTACGGGCTCACGCTCTGCCGGGAGCTCTTGCGCTCCGGGGCGCGGGTGAGCCTGGTGATCACTTCCGCCGGGTTTGCCGTGCTGAAAACCGAGTGCGGGCTGGACTGGCAGGGGTGTGACGACCTCGAGGGCGAGCTCTGCCGCTACCTCCAGGCGGACCCGGAGCGGCTCAGCTACTATGCCGAAAACGACTTCTGCGCCCCGATCGCCAGCGGCTCGTCGGCGCCGGACCAGATGATCGTGGCCCCCTGCTCGATGGGGACCCTGGCGCGCATCGCCCAGGGGGTCTCGGGGAACCTTTTGGAGCGCACCGCGGACGTGATGCTCAAGGAGGGGCGACCGCTGATTTTGGTCCCCCGGGAGACCCCCTTGAACGCGATTCACCTGGAGAACATGCTGAAGCTGGCGCGCCTGGGGGTGCGGCTCGTGCCGGCGATGCCGGCGTTCTACCAGGGGCCCAAGACCCTGGAGGACCTGGTCGACTTCGTGGTCGGCAAGGTGCTCGACGCGGCAGGCGTGGAACACGCGCTCTTCCGGCGCTGGGGCAACTAATTTTTCATCGGACCGACCCGTGACTGATCCGGCCGATCGGTCCGATGCCAAAAGGCAAGAGATGACGACATTCTCCACCATAGCCGACAAGGTACGCGCCGGAGCGCGCATCGACGAGGCCGAGGCGCTGGTACTCTTCGCGCACCCCGACCTGCTCGCCCTGGGCGAGCTGGCCCAGGCGGTCAACGAGCGCAAAAACGGCCGCCGGGTCTTTTTCAACGTCAACCGGCACATCAACCACACCAACATCTGTGTGAACCGTTGCCGTTTCTGCGCCTTCTACCGTACCGCAGACCAGCCGGGCGCCTACCTGATGACGCTCGACGAGGTGCGCGCCAAGGCCGAAGAGGCGCTCTTGCAGGGGGCCACCGAGATCCACGTGGTGGGGGGGCTGCACCCGGACCTCCCCTTCGAGTTCTACCTGGAGCTTCTTGAGACGATCCGCTCGGTGTCGCCCACCCTGCACGTGAAGGCCTTCACCGCGGTGGAGATCGCCTACCTGGCGAAGCTGGCCGGAGCCTCCATCCCGGAGACCCTGGAGCGGCTCAAGGAGGCGGGGCTCGGCTCGCTCCCCGGCGGCGGGGCGGAGATCTTCGCCCCGGAGGTGCGCAACCAGCTCTGCCCGGAGAAGTTGAGCGGCGCCGACTGGCTCTCCATCATGGAAGAGGTGCACCAGGCGGGGTTGAAATCGAACGCCACCATGCTCTACGGCCACCTCGAGACGGTGGCCGACCGCGTGGACCACATGCGCCAGCTGCGCGAGCTGCAGGACAGAACGGGAGGCTTCCAGGTCTTCATCCCGCTCGCCTTCCAGCCGGAACACTCGGAACTCAAGGTGGGGAGCGGCACGAGCGGGGTAGACGACCTGCGCACCCTGGCCGTCGCGCGCATCTACCTGGACAACTTCGCCAACGTGAAGGCCTACTGGGTCATGCTCGGCGAGAAGATCGCCCAGGTGGCGCTCGCCTTCGGGGTGAACGACCTGGACGGCACGGTGGTCGAGGAGCGCATCGGCCACGACGCCGGCGCCGACTCGCCGCAGACTATGAGCCGCGACGCGATCGTCTCGCTGATCAAAAAGGCCGGCCGGGTCCCCGTGGAGCGCGACACCCTGTACCGCGAACTGAAGGCCTACTAGGCCGCGGGCACGCGGAGACGACCCGGTAACGAGATAAGGAAGGGCATGCTGAATCAGATAACGGAAAAAGTTGCGGCAGGTGCGGCGCTCTCTCAGAAAGAGGCGCTCTGGCTCCTGACCGAGGCCGAGCTCCTGGCGGTCGGGAGGCTCGCCGACTCGATCCGGCGCCGGCTGCACCCGGCGCCCGAGGTGAGCTTCGTCGTCGACCGCAACGTGAACTACACCAACGTCTGCGAGTCGAAGTGCAAGTTCTGCGCGTTTTACCGCGACCACGGCGCCGCCGACGCGTACCTGCTCGAAACCCCGACCATCCTGGCGAAGATCCAGGAACTGGTGGACCAGGGGGGGACCCAGCTCCTCATGCAGGGTGGCTTGCACCCCGAGCTCACCATCGAGTACTTCGAGGGGCTGTTCAGGGAGATCAAGACCCGCTTTCCCGGGGTGCAGAACCACTCGCTTTCCCCCGCCGAGGTGACCCACATCGCCGCGGTATCCGGCCTGGGCATCCCCGAGGCGCTGGCCCGCCTGAAGGCCGCCGGCCTTGACTCGGTCCCGGGGGGCGGCGCCGAGATCCTGGTGGACAGCGTGCGCCAGGAGATCTCGCCCAAGAAGATCGGCTGGCAGGGGTGGGCCCAGGTGATGCGCGAGGCCGCGCGGCTCGGCATGTCCACCACGGCGACCATGATGTTCGGCTCAAAGGAGCGCCCCGAGGACATCATCGAGCACCTGATGCGGGTGCGCGCCCTGCAGGCCGAGGGGGGGAGCTTCACCGCCTTCATCCCCTGGACCTACCAGCCCGGCAACACCGAACTGGGGGGGGAGAGCGCGACCGGCGTCGAGTACCTGAAGGTGCTCTCGCTCTCGCGCATCGTCCTCGACAACGTCCCCAACATCCAGGGGAGCTGGGTCACCCAGGGGGCGAAGCTCGCCCAGGTGGCGCTCTTCTTCGGCGCCAACGACCTCGGGGGGACCATGCTCGAGGAGAACGTGGTGGCGGCAGCCGGCTGCCGGTTCCGCATGTCCCGCGAGGAGATGATCGAGCTGATCCGCGGCGCCGGCTTTACCCCGGTCCGGCGCACCACCCTGTACCAGGTGCTGGAGCGCTACTAGTGGCCGCGGCCAAGAGCCGCCAGCCGAGTTTTTTTCATCGGACCGATCAGCCGGATCGGACCGGTCGAACCGATACGAAAAGGAGCACCCCATGACCCTGCGCCCCAACATCGCGAAGATGGCCGGCTACGTGCCGGGCTACCAGCCCGACGACGTTGCCAGCTACATCAAGCTGAACACCAACGAGAACCCGTACCCCCCCTCTCCGCGGGTCATCGAGGCGATCCTCTCCGAGGTGGGCGAGGGGCTGCGCCGCTACCCGGACGCCGCGAGCCGCGCCGCCCGCGAGGAGGCCGGCCGGCTCTACGGCTTCGACCCCTCCTGGATCATCATGGCCAACGGCTCGGACGAGGTGCTGAACAACCTGATCCGCGCCTTCGCCGGCGAGGGTGAAGAGATCGCCTACGTGCACCCCTCCTACTCCTACTACGGCACGCTCGCCGAGATCCAGGGAGCCAAGGTGCGCACCTTCGGGCTCTCGGAGAACTTCGAGCCGCAGGGGATCCCGGAGAACTACCAGGGAAAGCTCTTCTTCCTCACCAACCCGAACGCCCCGCTCGGCTTTTGTTACTCGCAGCGCTACATCGCCGACCTGGCCGAGCGGCTTTCCGGGGTGCTGGTGGTGGACGAGGCCTACGCCGACTTCGCCGACGAGGACTCCCTCGACCTGGTGCGCTCCCTGGACAACGTGGTGGTGACCCGCACCTTCTCGAAGAGCTACTCGCTTGCCGGGATGCGGCTCGGGCTCGCCATCGCCCGTCCCGAGACGATCGCCGCGCTCAACAAGATCCGCGACCACTACAACCTGGACCGGCTGGCCCAGGCCGCCGCGACCGCCGCACTCAGGGACCAGGAGTACTTCCGCGCCTGCGTGGCGAAGATCCGCGAGACCCGCGCCTGGTTCACGGCGGAGCTCGTGAAGCTCGGCTACCAGGTGATCCCCTCCTCCGGGAACTACGTCTTCGCCACCCCGCCCGACCGGGACGGCACCCGGGTCTACCAGGCCCTCTACGAGCGCCGCATTCTGGTGCGCCACTTCACCGACCCGGTGCTCTCCCACGGGCTGCGCATCAGCATCGGCACCCCCGAGGAAATGGCGGCTACCGTCGAGGCGCTCACCGAGATCGGCGCCTGAACTGCACCTTCTTTGTTAGTTTTTCTTGAAGATGAATCGAAATGGTTGTAATGTTCTAACCGGGCCGGGCGCAGATTTCCGGCCCCTGCCCCATACTTCACCGAAAGCATGTACGATGCGGAAACGGACGGCCCCATTTGCTGAAACAAACTGAAGGACAGAGCCCCACGGCGGCACATCTCGTCACCGACCAGCACACCCTGAACCTCCTGGTGGAGCGTCTCGCCAAGGAGAGCGTTCTCGCGTTCGACCTGGAGGCAGACTCCCTGCACCACTACACCGAGAAGGTCTGCCTGATCCAGGTTTCCTCCCCCTCGGAGACCCGGCTCATCGACCCGCTGGCGCCCCTGGACGTCAGGGTCCTGGCCCCGATCTTCGCCAATCCCGAGATCAAGAAGGTGTTCCACGGCGCCGACTACGACATGCGCTCGCTCTACCGCGATTTCGGCATCGAGGTGGTGAACCTCTTCGACACCATGATCGCCAGCCAGTTCCTGGGCGAGAGCGAGTTCGGCCTTGCGGCGCTTCTGAAGAAGCGCTTCGGGGTGGAGCTCGACAAGCGCTACCAGAAGGCGGACTGGAGCAAGCGCCCGCTCTCCTCAGAGATGATGGAGTACGCCATGAAGGACACCTCGCTCCTGATCGAGCTCTACCGCCAGCTCGAGGCGGAGCTCGTCGCCAAGGGGCGTCTGGCCTGGGTCGAGGAGGAGTCCGAGCTGGTTGCCAAGGTGCGCTACGCCTCCCGCGAAGGGGAGCTTATGTGCCTGCGCTTCAAGGGGGCCAACAAGATGAAGTCGCGCGAGCTCGCCGTCCTCGAGGAGCTCTTGCGCTTCAGGGACGAGAAGGCGAAGAGCGCCGACGTCCCCCCGTTCCGGATCCTTAGTAACGACCTCCTGCGCGAACTGGCCGAGAAGCAGCCCCGCTCCAACTTCGAACTGGTGGGGATCCACACCATGTCCTCGAAGCTCATCGAGCGCCTGGGGCGCGGTATCCTGCAGGCGGTGGCCAGCGGCCTCGCGCTGCCGGCCGACAAGCTCCCCCAGTCCCAGCCCGGGCGCCGCCCCATGCTGGACCGCTCCCAGGAGGACCGGGTGAAAAAGCTCAAGGTCTGGCGCGAGGGGAAGGCGGCCCAACTGGGTCTCGGCGTCGGCCTGGTCGCCAACAACGCGCTCCTCGAGGCCCTGGCCGAGCCGGACTCCCCGCAGCTCGCACTTTTGAAGCGCTGGCAGCGCGAGGCCTTCGGCGACGAGCTGGCCGGGCTGCTCGTCTAGGCGCTACACCCGAAAAACAATAATGAAAGGCGGGACCCTCATGAAGAGGTGTCCCGCCTTTCGTCGTTTTGTTCATTAGTTTTTTGGCCCGTCAACCCATGTCGCCCCAATGAAACTGTAAAATGGCCAGCAGAGCGAGTCCGGCGGTCTCGGTGCGCAGGATGCGCCGCCCCAGGGAGACCGGAACGAAGCCGTGCCTGCGGGCAGCGGCAACCTCCTCGGGGGTGAGTCCCCCCTCGGGGCCGACCACCACGGCGACGCTCTGGGCGCCGGGGTGCGCGGCAAAGACCTGGGAGAGCCGCGTGGTCGTCTCGTCTTCCCAAAGGAGCAGCTTCACCTGGTGCCCGCTCTCCTTGAGCACCCGGTCGAGCTCCCCGCCCAGCTTCACCCGGGGGGGCAGGCGCCGGCCGCACTGGCGCGCTGCCTCGACGACGATCCGCTCGCAGCGCTCCAGCCGCCCCGCCCCCCGCTCGGCCGTGAGCTTCACCACGGAACGTGCCGCGGCAAACCCCACGATTTCACTCGCCCCAAGTTCGGTGCACTTCTGCAGGATCAGGTCGAACTTCTCCCCCTTGGGAAGCCCCTGGTAGAGGGTCACCTGGAGCCCCGCCTCAGGCTCGTCGATGCTCTCGCGCCGGTCGATGCGCACGCTGAGGGTCTTTGCCCCCACCTCCTCGATTACCCCGGCCAGACGCGCGCCCGCCTGGTCGGTGAGCTGCACCTCGGCGCCGGCCTTGAGGCGCAGCACCCGCACCATGTGCCGGTAGAGTTCACCCGAGATGGTCGCCAGGTCCCCCTCGACGGGGTTGTCACCCAGAAAGAAGCTGCGCATGGCCTAGGGCTTGCGGAAGGTGAGGCAGCTCCACTCCGCCTCTTCCGGGGATTCCACCAGGGTGAGCCCGGGGAAGCCGGCGACCACCATGGGGACCTTCTCGGTGAGGATGCCGGAGAGGATCAGCCAGCCACCCGGTGCGACCCGCGCGGTGAGCTGGGAGGAGAGCCGCACCAGTTCCTCGGCGAGGATGTTGGCGAGTACCACCTGGAACTCTCCGGTGAGCGCCGCGAGGTCGGTGGTGGAGGCCTCGACCCGCTCGGCCACGCCGTTTAATTCCAGGTTCTCCCGGGTTACCTCGACCGCCTCGGGATCGATGTCGATGGCCACGATGCGCGGGCTGCCCATGAGGGCCGCGGCGATGCTCAGGACCCCCGAGCCGGTCCCGACGTCGAGGACCGCGCCGGAAAGGGTGCCCCCCGAGACGTTGAAGCAGATGCGCTCCAGCGATTCCAGGCACATGCGGGTGGTTGGGTGGGCGCCGGTACCAAAGGCCATGCCGGGGTCGATCTGGATCACCAGGTCACCCGCCGCGGGCTCATACTCCTCCCAGGTAGGCTTGATCACCAGGCGTTCGCCCAGGCGGACCGGCTTGAAGTGCACCTTCCAGTTGTTGGCCCAGTCCTCGTGGCGCACCACGGAGACTACCGGCGGGGTATAGACGAAGCCGGGGAAGTCGGGCCCGCGTTCGGCAAGGAAGCGCTCGACCCGGCTGCGCAGCTCCTCCAGCGAGTCGTCCAGGGGGAGGTACCCCTTGACGGTCTTCACCGGGGTGTCCTCGAGGGAGTCGAGGGAGAAGGTGTCCAGGTGCAGGTTTTCGATACCGACGCCGTTGCCGGTCAGCTCCACCAGGAATTCTGCCAGGATGTCGACCATCTCGGCGGGGACCTCGCAGGCGATTTCAGCCCAATCTGTATGCATGATGCGCTATTTCTCCTTTGTTAGTGCGTTCTTGGCTAACCTATCAGAAAATTAGAAGCCATAGCAATGAAAACCTTGACAAGCGTAAAAAGTGCGGGTGTAATTATAATGAAAAAAATTCATGGGCAGCGCTCGGGAATTTTATTCCGAGGTTTTTCCCATTAAATTTTCGTTTTGCCTAAAATGAAAAAAAATGGTATATATCTAATGAGCTTGACTGGGCAGCCCGCTTTTTTTCGCTCAAGTGCCGGGAATGACAGGACGAATAGATGAATCACGTGTATCTCCTATCCGACGCGACCGGAGAGACGGTTGAGCGGGTCGCCCGCGCCGCGCTCACCCAATTCAGGGATGTGGATGTCCGGCTGCACCGCACCGGTCAGATCCGCAACCGCGACGACGTGATTCGCGCCCTGGACGAGGTGAATGCCGGGGAACCGAGCATCATCTTCTATACCCTGGTGAATTCGGAACTGGCCCAGTTGGTGCGCAACGAGACCGAGGCCAGGCAGCTGGAGGCGGTCGACCTGATCACCCCGCTCTTGTTCAAGCTGGCCGAGTTCCTGGAAACGCGTCCCCAGAAGCTTCCGGGTCTGCAGTACGAGATGAACTCCGAGTACTACCGGCGCATGGAGGCGGTGGACTTCACCGTGAAGCAGGACGACGGCCAGGAGCCGCGCAACCTGCACAAGGCCGATATCGTCTTGGTGGGTGTTTCCCGCTCCTCGAAGACCCCGCTTTCCATGTACCTGGCCCACAAGGGGTACAAGGTGGCCAACGTCCCGCTGGTACAGGGGATCGACCCCCCTCCCGAGCTGGAGGAGGTGGAGCCGGAGCGGGTGGTAGGTCTCATCATCGAGACCCAGCGCCTGGTGGACATCCGCTGCGCCAGGCTGCGCAACCTAAGGCAGAGCCCGCGCGGCAGCTACGCGGACTACCGCGAGGTCGAGGAAGAGCTGGCCCACTGCCGCAGGTACTACCGGGCCCACCCCAAGTGGATTGTCATCGACGTAACCAACAAGTCGGTAGAGGAGTCTGCCGCCGAGATCCTGAGCAGACTCCATGGCGAGATACGGCACGATTAGCGTTCGAAATACTCAAAAGAGAGAGAGGTAAACAACATGAGAATTCTGGTGGTTGAAGATGAGAAGAAGGTTGCCAGCTTCATCAAGCGCGGTCTTGAGGAGGAGCAGTACGAGGTCCACACCGCGGCGGACGGCGAGGAGGGACTGAAGCTCGCGCTTGAGAAGGCCTTCGACCTGATCGTGCTTGACTGGATGCTCCCGAAAAAGGACGGCCTGTCCGTGCTGAAGGAGTTGAGGGAGCGCAAAAACGTCACACCGATCCTGATGCTGACCGCCAAGGATTCCGTTGAGGACATCGTGGCAGGCCTCGACTCGGGCTCCGACGACTACCTGACCAAGCCGTTTGCCTTCGCCGAGCTGCTGGCCCGCGTCCGGGCCCTGATGCGCAGAAGCGAGCTGGACCGCGGTGCCGAGATCCGCTTCGCCGACCTGAGGCTCGACCCGGTAACCCACAAGGTGTGGCGCAAGGACAAGGAGATCGACCTCACCGCCAAGGAGTATGGCCTGCTCGAGTACTTCATGCGTAACCCGCACCAGGTGCTGACCCGTACCATGATCGCGGAGCATGTCTGGGACTACACCTTCGACAGCTTCACCAACATCATCGACGTCTACGTGAACTACCTGCGTAAGAAGATCGACCGCGACGCCGACAAGAAGCTGATCCACACCGTGCGCGGCGTGGGCTACATCCTCAAAGAAGAAGAGTAATCCCGACGCGGCATGCCCTGCGCGAAGGACCTTGAAAAAACGGACGACTTTTCCCGCTGCTTTTGGCAGCCGGGGAGGTCGTCCTTTTTTCGTTCTTTCCAGATCTCTGCCGGTACGGGGCCTGCGGGGCGTGCTCCCCTGTTTCGGCTGTCGTTACCGGTAGTTGCCACCTGCCACTCTTGACAAACCGCAGGCGCAGTATTAGGTTTAGCGAACCATTTTCCTCAGGAGGTAACCATGCAGACGCGCGTTGCAGTTCTGGCAAAATCACTGGTTCTCACCCTGCTGTTCGGTGCACTCTTTTCCGGCATGGCCCAGGCCGCTGCCGTACTTCCCGACTTCGCCCTTTTGGCCAAGAAGTTGAAACCCGCCGTCGTCAACATCTCCACCTCTAAGAACATCGCGCCGCAAAAGCGCCACCCGGGCACCGACCCGTTCCAGGAGTACTTCGAGAAGTTCTTCGAGGCACCCCGCCAGCACGCGCAGAAACAGCGCAACCTCGGTTCCGGGTTCATCATCAGCGAGGACGGCTACCTCATCACCAACAACCACGTGGTAAGTGGTGCCGACGAGATCAAGGTGAAGCTCTCGGACGGCCGCGAGTTCAAGGGGGAGGTGAAGGGGCGCGACGAGAAGCTCGACATCGCCTTGGTGCGGATCGAGGCCAAGGGGAACCTCCCGGTGGCTCCCTTGGGGGACAGCGACAAGACCGAGGTCGGCGAGTGGGTGATGGCGATCGGCAACCCCTTCGGCCTGGGGCAGACGGTGACCGCGGGGATCGTGAGTGCCCAGGGGCGGGTGATCGGCTCCGGCCCCTACGACGACTACATCCAGACCGACGCCTCCATCAACCCCGGGAACTCGGGTGGGCCGCTCTTCAACACGAAGGGCGAGGTGATCGGCATCAACACCGCCATCCTGGCCAGCGGGCAGGGGATCGGTTTCGCCATCCCGGTCAACATGGCCAAGGCGATCCTGCCGCAGCTCAAGGAGACCGGCAAGGTGGTGCGCGCCTGGCTCGGTGTTTCGGTGCAGCCGGTGACCCAGGAACTCGCCAAGTCCTTCGGTCTCGAGGGTGAGCGCGGTGCCCTGGTGGCCGAGGTGCTCCCCAACAGCCCTGCCGAGAAGAGCGGCCTCAAGGAAGGGGACATCATCCTCGAGTTCGACGGGCACCCCATCAGGGAGATGGCCGAACTGCCGCGCACCGTGGCGGTGACCCCGGTCGGCAAGAAGGTCTCGGTGCTGGTGCAGCGCGACAACCGCCAGGAGACCGTCTCGGTCGTGGTGGAGAAACTCAAGGAAGGTGACAGCGTCGAGGAGGGGACGGTGGACGGCGACCGGCTCGGCCTCAAGGTCATGGAACTTACCCCGGAAAAGGCCCAGCAGATGAGGCTGCAGGTCGACAAGGGGGTCGTGGTGACCGATGTGCAAACCGACAGCCTCGCCGAGCGCGCCGGGATGCAGCAAGGGGACCTGATTCGCGAGATCAACGGGGTGCGCATCCTGACCCTGGCGGATTACACCAAGGCCGTGGCCGCGGTCAAGAAGGGGAGCTACCTGAAGGTGCGGCTGCAGCGTGGCAGGTCCTTGCTCTACGTGGCGATTCCCGTGGAATAACCAGGTTCATTGGCAGGAACGAGACCAAGGGGCGTCGTCGGAAGGGATCCGGCGGCGCCCTTTTTATGTGCCTGTGCCGATCACCGCTCCGCCGGCTCTCCCTGGAACGCCGCCAGCACCTCGCCGCGCAGCTCGTGCTCGCGTCCCAGGTAGCGGGGGGAGAAGTGGAAGGGGATTACCCGGGCGGCCCCGGCGCGGCGCGCGAGTTCGCCTGCCTGGCGAGCGGTCAGGTGGGCGCGGTCGGCCTCCAGGAAGGTCGCCTCGATGAAGAGGTAATCGGCACCCGCGGCCAGCTGGACGATGCGCCGGCAGTTGTCGGGGGTGTAGGCGGTGTCGGTGACGTAAACCACCTTCTCGCCGGGCACCACCTCGAGTACCCGCTCCTTGAGTTCCCCCAGGGTGAACACCATCTCCTCGGGGAGCCCCTTTCCCCCCGGGGCCACCCGGATCAGGGTCTGGTCCGGCTCGTCGCGCAGGACCGCGGCCTTCACCTCGGAAAGCCAGGGTCCCGCCGGCGCTCCCAACTCCTCCAGACGGTTCTTCATGAAGTTTACGTGGCGCTTCTCCTGGAATGCGAAGGCAAGGCAGGGGAGGCTGTGCTCGAGAAAGGCGACCCGCAGCTGGAAGTTCGGCTCGTCCAGGATGAGGCCGTCCTGCACGAGCCCCTCGCGGTCATTCTCGCGGGCAAAGGCGCGCCGGGAGCTGAACTCGGCGGCGACTATCCGGCCGTCGGGGTGCAGCTCGTGGGCGACGACCCGGAACTCGCAGGGGTAGCTCCCGACAAGGTTCCAGCTATAGGAGGCGAGCCGGTTCTCCACCTGGTGCAGGAACCCGGGGGGGCCAAAGAGGCGCAGGGATTTCTCGCGCCCCAAGAGGATCCGCAACAAGAGGTCGAAGCCGATGAAGTGGTCGATGTGGGTGTGGGAGATTAAGACATCGCTGATCCGTAACAGCTTGCGCGGGGCAAGCGGTGCGAGGTCGCCCAGGTCGAAGAGGATGGCGCGGCGTTCGAAGAGAAAGTCGAGGTAGACGCCGGGGTCGCCGAAGGCGCGGTTTACCAGGTTGGGGAGAAAGTGCGGAGTCATGAAACCTCATCGGGAAATTGCGCTGTTTCGGTCCAGGTCAGGCTTCCTGTTTTTTAGGCCACGCGGTCGATCCTGGCGTCGAAGATTGTCTGACCAATTCCGGGCCGGCCAGCCCGGAGTTTTGTAGGACCCGAACCGATTCATTATAGGGGCCGGCGCCGGGGGCGGGATGGCTGGTTTTGTTTGGGCTGAGTATACACTAGTTTGGTGTTTGCGGTTGCCTTTAGTGCCTGAATGGGGTACAAGTGAGAGTCGACTTTTCATTAGATTCGCCGCCGCCACAACCGCCCGGAGCCCGGGTGTACATACAAGGAGACGGAGCCAGCATGCAGAACTTTTTCGAGTTTGCGCGTCACAAGACGAGCTACCGGCAGGAGACCATCGCCGGTATCACCACCTTCCTCACGATGGCCTACATCATCATCGTGAACCCGGCTATCCTGGAGGCGGCGGGTATCCCGCGCGAGCCCTCGGTCACCGCGACCATCCTGGCTGCGGCGTTCGGCACCATCATCATGGCGCTCTACGCCAAGCGTCCCTTCGCCATAGCACCTTACATGAGCGAAAACGCCTTCATCGCCTTCACCGTGGTGAAGATGCTGGGTTACACGTGGCAGGTCGCGCTGGGCGCGGTATTCATCGCCGGCGTGCTCTTCACCCTGCTGACGGTGTTCAAGGTCCGCTCCTGGCTGGCCGAGGCGATTCCCTTCTCGCTCAAGTGCAGCTTCTCGGTCGGCATCGGCCTGTTCCTCACCTTCATCGGCCTGAACGAAGTCGGCCTCGTCGTGCTGGGCGTCCCGGGCGCACCGGTCAAGCTGGGCGACTTCACCTCGCCGTCGGTGCTGCTGGGTATCTTCGGCTTCCTGATGGTCGTGGTGCTCATGGCCTGGAGGGTGAAAGGCGCCATCGTGATTGGCATCGTGACCACGACCGTCCTTTCCATCCTCTTCAAGGTCACCCCGATGCCGGAGCACTTCGTCTCCATGCCGCCGGACGTCACCCCGATCCTGATGCAGCTCGACCTCAAGGGGGCGCTTGACGTCAAGTTCTTCCCGATCGTTCTCATCATCTTCATCATGGCCTTCGTCGATACCGTGGGTACCCTGATCGGCCTCTCCATGCGTGCCGACCTCCTGGACGAGAGCGGCAACCTGCCGGAGATCGAGAAGCCGATGATGGCCGACGCGCTGGCCACCACCGTCGCTCCGCTTCTCGGCACCACCACCACCGGCGCCTACATCGAGTCGGCTGCGGGGATCGAGGAAGGGGGCCGCACCGGCTTCACCGCCCTGGTCGTCGCCGTGCTGTTCCTGCTCTCGCTCTTCTTCGCACCGCTCTTCACCATCGTTCCGGCACACGCCTACGGGATCGCCCTCATCGTCATCGGCTCCTTCATGATCCAGCCGATCACCAGGGTCAACTTCGACGACTTCACCGAACTGATCCCGGCCTTCCTGACGGTCACCCTGATGATCTTCACCTACAACATCGGCGTGGGGATGACCTCCGGCCTGCTCACCTACCCGCTTTTGAAGGTGGCGACCGGCAAGGGGAAAGAGGTCAAGGCCGGCATGTGGGTGCTGGCGGCCCTGTCGCTTACCCTCTACATCTTCTACCCGCACAAGTAAGCGGCCTAGCGGTAAGACAAAAAAGGGCGGAGTCCACGGCAACGCCCTTGCTTAAAGTGTTGAAACGGTGACCCTGTAAAGAAACAAAAACTCCCACTATTCCTGATGTTAAGGAAGGTGGGAGTTTTTGTTTTTCTTCGGAAAATATCTTCCCAAGGATTTTGAAC
>NZ_BLXZ01000001.1 GCF_014193675.1 Geomonas limicola | reverse complement strand
CAACGCCCTTGCTTAAAGTGTTGAAACGGTGACCCTGTAAAGAAACAAAAACTCCCACTATTCCTGATGTTAAGGAAGGTGGGAGTTTTTGTTTTTCTTCGGAAAATATCTTCCCAAGGATTTTGAACTCAGCTTTCAAGGCCTTCGGGCTACGCCAATGGTGGGTATCCGGTGTCACTTGCCTGCCCGGATTATCTCCCGGCAAAAGCCTTCCCCGCCATTTGGACAGTCTTTCTGTGCCTTCTTCAGGATCTTCCTCCAACGCTCTTCCGGCACGGTTTCACTCCAAATTCTCTTATACACAAAAGCCCTGAAGTCTTTGCTTTTTTCACTGTATTTAAGCATTTGTGGAAGTTTAGGCCACTGCTCAGCCCAAAGTATTGATATGGCCTCGTCAAATCCCTCTGCAATCCCGCCGTCATCGCAATGGCCGAACTCGGTGAATGCACGGTGGACGTTCTTCCACGAGTCAAGGTAAGCAGTTACCGAGTCTGCCGCATACGCCTCAAACTTTGTGCACTCCTTCGCCAAGGCCACTGATGGCAACGCAGCAGCTACCAAAGCCAACACTACGACTGCTATCACTATCACTCGCATTCCGTCCCCCTGGCTCCTGACTACGCTTCTGGGCTGTAGTAGATGATATCTTCCACACTGCAAGGCCCCTTGGCCAACCCCATCCGTATCGCCGGTGTTTTTCCGTCATCTCCTTTCTTGATGAAGTTGTAGTAAACCCTGTAGATTTCGAGCGTTTTTGCAGCCATGGCGGGGTCGTAGGCGCTGTAACCGTACCATTTGCGGCCACTGACGGACGAAGAGGTAATCGGACGCTCCAGCATCGAGGTCTTGCGACGCGTCTGCATGAAGAACCGATCAATGGGGTGCAGGGTCGCCTTCAGCAGCAGATTGGCCAGATGCTCGTCCTCGTAATCGAACCAGTCCTTCTTGAGGCTGGTCAGGTAGCAGACACGCTTTTCAGGCTCGGCCATGTTCGGGAAGGGGTACTCCAACCAGCGATCGCCCCACTTGCCCTTCGCGCTCCACAAGGTGTGCATCTTGTCCTTGAGGTACTGTCTTCGCTGCTCCTGCAGGTAGAGGTCCTCGTAACCGCATTCGGCTACGTACTCATTGAGTCTGCGCTGGCTCTCGCCCACGAGAGCAAGGGCGCGCTCCTTCGTCACGCCCTTGCTAATGCTGACGTAGAACGCGTCACAGTCCTTGGCGAGGACCTGATCGGCGAAGGCCGACAAGCAAGCTGCCCGTATGCCCGACTCCTGGTCAAGGAAGAACCTCACCTTGCCCACTCCAGCCAAAAGGTTTTTGAGGTACAGGAAATGTGCGTAGAGCGTGTATTCTGCGTGCACCAGCAGGCCGCGTCCGGGTGGCTGCCACTCGCTCCTCGGCGAGTCTGGCTGCTCAATGTCGCCCCGGGCGACCGCAGCGGCGTAGACGGTTTCTATCCAGTCATCAAGGCTAGTCATCCCTTTGGTGCTGGGGATATCCCCTTTTGCCACCGTTACTGCCTTCTCGTACTCCTCTGGGAGCCACAGTCGCGCAAACCTCCTGAAAGGCGGCTGCTTTTCGTGATCCGCGCATTCGATGGCGGCAAGCGCAATCTCGTCCTTAGATAGCGTATCGTCGTAGTTCACGTGCAGCGCCAGCACATACCCTGTCTTTAGGTCGGCACTCCCCACGGCCTGGATGGTGATGTTGCGTTTATCCGCACGGTTAGACCAGTTGATGATGTGGTCCATACGGTCAACGCAGATGTACATGCGATCGAGGGTCATCGAGGGGAGTCGGCGCTCCCTGTTGGAGGCGAACAGAAGACACTGGCGGTGGATGAAGTCGATCTTGCGGTACACCGTCTTCGGGGAGACACGTGAGAACTCTGCGACGCAACTCAGAGGCATTTTTTGAGTCAGTGCCCTGAAGATCTCTGAGTTCAGGTGACTCTTCCGTTGCCGCAAGGTCGGGGCCCCGCGAAGGGTAAGCGTCTTTTTGCACGCTTTGCAACGGTACCTGGGTGTGCCGGCTTTCGTTTTTGTGTGAGACCAGTACCGACTTGGCGCAGCTGTCGGCGGCACCCCGACGTTGGGACATCCCTCTGTTCGGCAAGACGGTTGAGGCGACGGAACAAGCGGCGCCATGAGCCTGTTCAGCTCTTCAGCAATGCCTACGTTCGATTTGACAGGGATATGCTCGCCGCAAGAAAGGCAAACAATGGCCGGGGGAGTTCCCGTCAGCTTATAACGGTCGTTACCGGGCTTGACGTACTTCCCACGTGACTGTGGCTTTTCACTAGCTGGGACGCCAAAGTTGGGGCAAGTCGGGTTTTTGCAAAAGTTGACCTGGATGGACCCGCAGGCAGGAGGAATGCGAGTGATTTGGGCAGGTTGTTGAGCTTCAGTCATAAAAATANCAATGGCCGGGGGAGTTCCCGTCAGCTTATAACGGTCGTTACCGGGCTTGACGTACTTCCCACGTGACTGTGGCTTTTCACTAGCTGGGACGCCAAAGTTGGGGCAAGTCGGGTTTTTGCAAAAGTTGACCTGGATGGACCCGCAGGCAGGAGGAATGCGAGTGATTTGGGCAGGTTGTTGAGCTTCAGTCATAAAAATACTCCCCCTAACCCGAAGATTAGAGGGAGTATACCTTACGTTACGAGTTTTTCAACACTTTAAGTAAGGGCGTTGGGTTTGGGCGCCCCTTTTTTATATCCATCTGACAGGTACGGGAATCACGTATTTCTCCCAGGCGGGTGGCCTCGCCTACTTCTTCCCGACCGAGAAGGCCTGCCCCAGGTACTCGCCGACGCCGTAGTAGCCGCGGTGGGCGGTGTCGAAGAGCATCGGCTTCAACTTGAGGATGTCGGGAAGCCCGTCGGCGGCGAGCACCGAGGCGTCGGCCTTGACGTCGACGATCTCCCCCACGAACTGGGTGTGCAGCCCGAGCTCGAAGCTGTGCACCAGCCGGCACTCGAGCACGAAGGGGATCTCGGCCGCGTAGGGGGCGTCGACCAGCTCGCTCTTGACCGGGGTGAGGCCGGTGGCGGCGAACTTGTCCTGGTCGCGCCCGGAGACGATCCCCACGTAGTCCGCGGCCTGCATCTGCGCCTCGCCGGGGATGTTGATGGTGAAGGCCTGGCGCTCCATGATGGCGGCATAGGAATAGGTGGCCTTGCGCAGCGACACCGCGACGCTGGGGGGCTGCGAGTTGCAGATGCCACCCCAGGCGGCGTTCATCAGGTTCGGCTTGCCGTTCGCGTCGTAGGTGCCGACCAAAAGGACCGGCGTGGGAAAGAGCAGGGTCTTCGCCCCGAGGGACTGTTTCATCGTGTTCTCCTTCACGTTAATAAATGATGCGTTCTTCTTGCGTCGCCGTCAGGGGAGCCTGACCACCACGCGGCCGCGCACCGCCCCCTTGAGGATCGCCTGGATCTCGCGCTCCAGGTCGTTCAGGTCGACCTCGCTGGTCAGCTCTTCCAGTTTGGGCGGTTTCCACTCCCCGGCCAGTTTGCCCCAGACCTCGCGGCGCAGCGGCGCCGGGCACTGCACCGAGTCGATCCCGAGCAGGCTCACCCCCCGCAGGATGAACGGGTAGACGTTGAGGGGCAGCTCGGGCGCGGCTACCATTCCGCAGCAGGTGACGCAGCCGCCGTAGCGGGTCGCCTTCAGTGCGGCGGCAAGGGTCGGGCCACCGGCCACGTCCACCACCCCGGCCCAGCGCTCCTTGAGGAGCGGCCGCTCGCCCCCCGCGGTCACCTGCTCACGCGGGAGCACCTCGGTGGCACCCAGGTCGTAGAGGAAGGACTCCTCGGCGGTCTTGCCGGTGGCCGCCACCACCCGGTAGCCGGCGCGCGCCAGGATGGAGACCGCAACGCTCCCCACCCCGCCGGTCGCCCCGGTGACCAGGACGTCACCCTGGTCGGGCCTCACTCCCGCCTGGACCAGCTTCAGGACCGAGAGCGCCGCGGTGAAGCCGGCGGTTCCCAGCACCATGCTCTCGCGCAGGGTGAGCCCCTCGGGGAGCGGCACCGCCCAGGCCGAGGGGATGCGGATGTACTGGGCGTAGCCGCCGTCGGTCTCCATCCCCAGGTCATAGCCGGTGACGATCACCGGCGCTCCCGGAGCGAAACTCCCGTCGCTTGCGGAAACCACCTCCCCGGCTGCGTCGATGCCCGGGGTGTGCGGAAACCCGCGGGTGACACCGGGGTGCCCGGTTGCCGAGAGGGCATCCTTGTAGTTGAGCGAGGAATAGCGCACCCGCACCAGGAGCTCCCCCGGGGGGAGGTCGTCGATGGCGCGCTCCTTGATGCTGCGCTGGAACGTCTGATCCTGGTTCTTCTCCACTACCAACGCTTGGAATCTCGTGTCCATGTGCGGTCCCTCCTGGTCAGGTTGTGGCGCGCAAGGGGGCGGTCAGCCCCGGTCGGAGAGCAGGGTCCCGGCCTGGGCGATGTCGTCGCGCTCCAGTTCATTGATGATCACGTAGGTCGCCTGCCGGGGCGCCCCGGCGATCTCCACGATGGCGTCGGTCATCCTCTGGGAGAGGAGCGCCTTCTGGTCCTTGGTGAGCTTGCTGGCGATATCGATGCGGATAAACGGCATGGTCTTCTCCTGGCGAAAAGCGCGCGCTCCGAACAGGCGGAGGCGGGGAAAAGGCTACGGGGGCACCCGGGGCTTTGGGGACGAGCTACGGCGTCCTGGGCCTGGTCCCTGGCGGCGAGCCTGACGGCTGACCTGCTGCCCGAGCGAAAAGAGCCGGGAGTACCGGCTCTGGTGGAGTTACAGGGAGTGTGGCGGAAGGGTGGGCGCGACTGGAGCGTGGCCTCACTATTCCTGCAACGGCTCGGGCTATTAGACCGAACCTGTTGCGCTTGTCAAGAGGCTTTTTAGCATGGTGGCTGGGGTGGGGAGTTACACGGCCTGGTGTTCGCCCTGGCGGGCCCGCAACTGGGCCAGGTGCTGCATCCCCAGTTGCTGCAACTTGGGGTCGTCGGAGCTGCACAGCTTGCCGACCAGTTCCTCCCACTCGTAGCTGACGAAGGAGTGTTCAGGGACCTTGAGCGCGTTGAACAGCAGGGTCTGCAGGTACTCCCCCTCGCCGGGATCGTCGAAGTGGATCCCCATGCTGAGCGAACCGTCGGCCTCGCGGTGGCAGTGGACGCACCTGCCGTTGAACCATCTCTGGTTGACCGGCAACTGCACCCGAATCGTAGCGCTTTCGACAGGAATCTCGCGGGGATGCGCCGGGGCCGGGATCACCACCGTGATCCCCTGGGCAGAGTAGTTGACGGCGTAGCTCCCCTCCAGGGCACTACCCTGCCAGGACAGGGTGACTTTGCGGTAGATGCCGGGCAGTTGCTCTGAGCCGTAACGTACGTGGTTTCGGTTGTTCATAAGATCCTCCCTCCGTGGGGCTCTCTCAAAAGGGGACGCCGGGTTCCGAGTAAGTACCGGCGCTCTCTGAATCTGTAAAAATTGGCTATTGTTAATGGTGGTCGGTCGCAGAATCAGACCTCATCTCGCCTGGAAAAGACTCTATCACGCCAATGTTACAACTCTGTGAAGATTGACCCCAAAAATCCTGATAACTTCTAACTGTGGGCCAGGTACAGTTGCGGTAGATCGGGTAACTGAATAAGAGAGGTTGTGAAGGCGGCTAAGGCGGGGTGGGATGGGGGAGTAAGGAGCGGGGTGAAACGCCCCCCGCTGGCAGGCGGTGCGCTTCACCCCGGTGGCGCTTACCAGGTGATGCTCCTGATGGTCTTGGCCACCTCGTCGGCCAGGTTCTTGGGGAGCGGCGTGTAGTAGAGCGTCGAGGTCATCTTCTCCGCTTTTTTCAGCTCCCAGTTCAAAAACTCCACCAGCTTTTTCCCTTTTGCGGCGTCCTTTTGGTGCTGGTACACCAGGAGCCAGGTGAGCCCGACGACGGGATAGACGTCCTTGCCCGCCTGGTTTACCAGCGAGACCCGGTGGTCGCCCCGGATCTTCTTCAGGTGCGCGGCCGCGGCCCGGGTGGAGAGCATGGTCGGTTTGACGAAGGTGCCGCTGCGGTTTTTCAGCGCCGCGGTGGGGAGCTCGTTTTCCACAGCGTAGGCGATCTCCAGGTAGCCGATGCTGTAGGGGGTCGCCCTGATCTGTTGAGCCACCTCGCCGCTACCCTTGGCGCCGACTCCCACCGGCCAGGAGATGCTGGTGCCGCTTCCCAGGGTTGCCCCCCACAGCTCGTTCACCCGGCTCAGATAGTCGGTGAAGATGCTCGTCGTGCCGCTGGCGTCCAAGCGGTGCACCACCACGATCGGCTGGTCGGGGAGGGCGAGCTCCGGGTTGTCGCGCAAAAGGCGCGGGTCGTTCCAGCTGCTGATGGTCCCCATGAAGATGGCCCCCAGGGTGTCCGGGGTGAGTTTGAGGGTGCGGGTCACTCCCGGCAGCTGGTAGGAAACCGCCACCGCGCCGAGGACGGTCGGGATGTGCAGGAGTGTTCCCGGGGCCTTTTTCAGCTCTGCGTCGCTGAGGTATTTGTCGCTCGCGCCGAAATCGACCGTGCCGGCGAGGATCTCCCTGATCCCGCCGCCGCTGCCGATCGCCTGGTAGCTGAAGCTCACACCCGGGTCGAGCGAGGCGTAGTCCTTGAACCACTTCTGGTACAGGGGGTAGGGGAAGGTTGCTCCGGCCCCGGTGAGGGTTACCTCGGCGCGCGCCTGGCAGATGCCGGCGGCCACGAGAATGAGGGCGACGATGACGATGCGGGCGAATCTTGCAGCTGAAAACATGGGATCTCCTTACCGGTTGCTGTCCTTGGCCGAAACGTGTCCGGCACGTGAGGGCATGGTAGCGGGGCTTTGTTACGATCCGGTAACGGGTGGCTGAAGGTTTCCTGAAGAGCCGGGGCGGCGGCCCGGGTGCGTCGCGCCGGTCGCGGCAAGTTCGGCCACTTTTTACCTCGCTGTAACGATTTCTTCACAAAACAGTTGTATGAAGGGCTGCGAGGCTAAATTCACAAGCTGAGGGACCCATGCAAACGGTATTGATAGTAGAGGACGAACAGGATCTGGCCGAGCTGCTCGCCTTTCACCTGGAGAAGGAGGGTTACCGCACCGAGGTTGCCTGCGACGGCATCAAGGGACTGGAGGCGGCGCGCAGCATCCTGCCGGACCTGATCCTGCTCGACCTGATGCTCCCGGGGCTTTTGGGGACCGAGGTCTGCAAGCTCCTGAAGAAGAGCGAAGCGACCCAGCGCATCCCGGTCATCATGCTGACTGCCAAGGGGGAGGAGATCGACAAGGTGGTGGGGTTCGAGGTGGGAGCCGAGGATTACGTGGTGAAGCCGTTTTCCACCCGGGAGCTCCTCTTGCGGGTGAAGGCGGTGCTGCGCCGCAGTGCCGGGGAGCCGAGCGAGGGGCCGGTGATCACGGTGGGGCCGCTGAGCATCGACACCGAGCGCCACCAGGTGACCATCAACGGCGTCGAGATCGGTTTCACCACCACCGAGTTCAAACTGCTGCACACCCTGGTCAAGCGCCTGGGACGGGTGCAAAGCCGGGACGTCTTGTTGCGGGATGTCTGGGGTTACAACTTCGTCGAGGACACCCGCACCGTGGACACCCACGTAACAAGACTGCGCACCAAGATGGGTGAGGCCGGCGAGTTAATCAAGACAGTGCGCGGCTTCGGCTACAAGATGGAGACTGACCAGCGCTGACTCTCAGAGAGTCTGTTGTTGAATAAGCAACCATTCATGTCATACTGGAGCCTGACGCACAAAGGCCCCTGAGTTCGCACTGACTCAGAGGCCTCTGTTTGCCGATCAAAGACAAGGTTTCCGGAGGGTGACGTGGGTATTGGAATGGTATGGGGAGTTCTGAGGCAGGCTGCCACGCGTATCCCGTGGTCCAAGGTGGTGCAAAACGCCCCGCTCGTGGTCGACGTGCTGGACCGGGTCAAGCTGAGGACCCGCGCCGGCGAGGCCGCCCAGAAATCCCTCGACGATCAGTTGCACGCGCTCGCCGAGGAGAACGCCCGCCTCTCGGCCGACCTCCTGCGCACCACCTTGCAACTCAAGCAGCTCACCGCCCGGGTCTCGCTCATTGCCAAGATCTCCGGATTTGCCATCGTCTTTGCGGGCGCCGCCCTGGTGCTCGCCCTGGTCCGGTAGCGCTCCCACCGATTCAACCTACAGCTTGAAATTCCCCACCGCCTTTTGCAGGTCCTCGGCCAAAAACGACAGCTTCGTCGCCGCCTGGGCCGAGGCCTGCGCACCGCGTGCCGTCTCCTGGACCACCTCCGTCATCTGGTGGATGTTGCTGCTGATCTCCGACGTGGTCGCCGTCTGCTGCTCGGCTGCCGTGGCGATCTGCTGCAACTGTCCGGTCACCGTGGCGATCTGCGCCACGATATGTCCCAGCGCATCGCCGGAGCGCCCGGTCTCCTCGGTCCCCTGGGCGACCTGCGCCACCCCCTCCTCCATCGCCGCCACCGCCTGCTGGGTCTCCTGCTGAATGGCGTGGATCATGCCGCCGATCTCCCGGGTGGCCCGGCTGGTGCGCTCGGCCAAGGCCCGCACCTCGTCGGCCACCACGGCAAAACCGCGACCCTGGTCGCCGGCACGTGCCGCCTCGATGGCCGCGTTCAGGGCCAAAAGGTTGGTCTGGTCGGCGATATCCTCGATGGTGCTGATGATCTCCCCGATCTGTTCCGAGCGCGCCCCCAGGCTCGAGACGGTGCGCGCGGTCTCCTTGACCCGCTCGGCGATCTGGTCCATGGTCGCCACCGCCTTCTCCACCACGGCGGCACCGGCCAGGGCCGCGTCGTTGGCCTTGCTCCCCTCCTCGGCGGCCCTCAGGCAGTTGCGGGCGATATCGGCTGCGGTCGCGGCCATCTCCTCGCCGGCCGTGGCGACGGTCGCCGCCTGTGCGGCCACCTCCTCGGTCCCCTGCGCCATCTGGCCCGCGGTCTGATGCAGGAGGGTGGCTGACGAGGCGACCTGTTCGGTATCGACCGCGACCTTCCCGACGATGCGCTGCAGCTTGCCGACGAAGTCGTTGAAGGTGCAGGAGATGGCACCGATCTCGTCCTGGTTCACGCAGGCAAGCCGGCGGGTCAGGTCACCTTCCCCTTCGGCGATGTCCTTGAGGGCGCCCAGGATGGAGGCGGCCGGGCGCACGATCATGCGCCGCAAGGCCACCAGCATGAGTGCTACGCAGAACGCGGTGAGTACCAGGGTGAGGGCGGCAGCGGTCAGTATCTGGGCGCGGATCTTCTGCTGGATGGGAGCGAGGTCGGCAATGAGCTCGAAGGCACCGTGCTGCTCCCCCACGCGCCACCCCTCCATCCGGACACCGATGGGATCCAGGCCGTCCCTGTTGCGGCTGTCCGTCACCCCGCCGTGACAGAGCATGCAGTCCTTGGTGAGCTTGATGGGGCGCATGTAGCGCAGGACGTTCTTGGCCTTGTCCTCGAACACCAGTTCAGCGAGGTTCCCGGCCTCCATCTTCTTGAGCATGGCGAGTTCCACCGCATCCGGCTCGTTTTCCGGGTTGCGCGCCTGGACCTTGGGGACCCGGAACCGGAAACCGGATTCGCGCGCCTTCTCGGACCCGATGGTGAGCGCCGCCATGATCGGGATGCTGCGGTAGTAGCTGGTCTCCCGCACCGCTTTCAGCTTGTCGCTCTCGCTTGCCACCCGGCTGGCGAGATCGCTGATCATCTGCTCGTCGTTGAACATGGCCCGGCCGCGCAACCCCGCCACGTACTCGCGGGTGCTCTCCGCCTGCATGACCGCGGTGCGCGCCCGGTCCACCAGGGCCTGGTACTGGACCTCCCTGGCGTCGCGGGCGGTCAGGGTCAGGTTCACGGCCAACAGCAACAGGATACTCAGTACGACACAGAGGGTGATCTTGGTTCCCAGCTTCCAGTCGGCAATTTTCATGGTGTCTCCTTGTGGTGCGCCAATCGTAAGAGCTGCGCACAAGGAAACCTATCGGTTCTTACAAAAGCTTGCTTGATACCATGGATGTCTGAATCTGCGGTAGGAATCGGGGTGGGATATTCTCGGGGAAACCGTCGCTTCCGCCTCCGGTAATGGTGCTGGAGGTCAGCTCAGGGAGACCAGGCCGCTGCGGATCGCGTACTTGGTGAGTTCGGCCAGGTTGGCGAGGTTCAGCTTCTTCATCAGGTTGTGCCGGTAGGTCTCCACCGTCTTGGTCCCGATGTTGAGGGCGAAGGCGATCTCCTTGATGCACTTCCCCTCGGCCAGCGCCACCAGCACCTGCTGTTCGCGCCGCGACAGCGCAGGGGGGGCGGGGGTGTCGACCAACGGGATCAGCACGCCGTACAAAGAAGGGCTCAGGTAGCGCTTGTTGGCCGCGGCGGCCCGGATGGCACCGACCAGTTCGGCACACGCCGCGCTTTTCAGTACGAACCCCTTGGCGCCGGCGCGCAGCGCCTCGGCGACGTAGTGCTTGTCGTCGTGCATGCTGAGAATGATGACGGAAACCCCGGAGGACGATTGGCTCACCCGGCGGGTCACCTCGAGACCGTTCATCCCCTCCATGGTGATATCCACCACCAGCACCCGGGGGCGCAGGGTGCGTACCAGGTCGATGGCCTCGGCGCCGTTGTCCGCCTCGGCAACCACGCGGATGTCGCTCTCCGAGGCGAGCAGCGCTTTGAGCCCTTCGCGCAGAATCAGGTGGTCGTCGGCAATGATGATCTCAATACTCATGGTACCCCCCAGGGCATTCCCGTTTCTTCGGCTCCGGTCGGCAGCGACAGCTCGATGCGGCACCCTTTGCCGGGAGCGGCCTGAATCGCGAGCTCTCCCCCCATAAGCACCAGGCGCTGCCTCACGCTGCTCAGGCCGAAACCCATGCTGCTGCGACCGCTGTCAAAACCGATGCCGTCATCGGTTACCGTCAGGCGCACCCGGTCCTCCTGCGGCTCCAGTTCGACCGTCACCCGTGCGGCCCGGGCGTGCTTCACCACGTTGATGAGCAGCTCGCGGGCGATCTGGTACAGGACGATCTTCAACTCCTCACCGAGGTTCGGCTCGTCGCGGGCCCCCAAGAGCTCGAAGGCGAAGCCGTGCTCCCGGGCGAGCCGGCTCCCCAGCCCGTCCAGGGTGGCCTGCAGTCCCAGTTCGTAGAGGATCGGCGGGCTCAGCTCGAAACTTAGGTCCCTGAGGTCCGCCATGGAGTCCTGGAGGATCTGGAGCAACTCGGCGAGGGCCGGGCTCTCGGGGAGCTGCCTTTTTTGCAGGGCGAGGTCGAGCTTGATCTTGCCACAGGCGAGGCGCTGCACCACCTGGTCGTGCAACTGGCGGGCGATCTGGCGCCGGGCGCGCTCGTCGCACAGGTTCAATTCCGCCGCGAGACTGGCAAGCTGACGGCGCGAGGCGGCCAGCCTGGACTCGGTGAGCTGGCGCTCGGTAAGCTGGCGCAGCATGTCCTCTTCCAGGGCTCGCTGGCGGGCCACCAGCTCCTGGTTGCGGGCAAAGACGCGCTCCTGACTTCGTTCCAGGGCCTCCAGGAGCAGCTGCTGTTCGAGCATCACCTGCTCGCGCAGTTCGTCGGTGGGAAGCGGTTCGTGGTCGGTTGGTGGCAGGGCGGGACCTTGTTTGGACATCGAGCGTCGAGCATCCTTTGTCGCTGTACACCGTGCCTGGAGTGGCTGGTGATAACAGCTGAATTAAAAAAAACATCGTAAACCTGCCGGCAGCTGGCCGGGTGTGTGGGGGGCACTTACTGCCCGACTTCCGGTGTAGCCAGTCTCGGTACCAGTCCTTGATGATAATATTTCCTGTCTAAATATGTCGGAAAGGAACTCTATGTCAAGAGGCTAATGTCTGAAATTGTCAAGGCCAGATATTGTTTACGGATTTCCCAGTACACTCATTATCTGGTGGGAACATTATAACAGGCAAGGTTAAATTTTGGTGGTAGACTTACTCTGGTACGCTCTGTGTTTGCATGTAAGACATACATCTACAGCCCATTGCCAGTAACACGGAGGTTCTTGTAAGGTTCGTCATTCTTAATGTCATTTGCCTTAAAGTTTATGCTGCGACCGTCGAAGAGTGTACGGTGGGAGCACATCGAGGAGAAACCCGATGAATGACGAACGCAAGTACGAATTCTCCTGGGACCTCTTGGGAGACCTGGAACTGGGGCGCCCCAACCTGGGGCCGCAGACCCGCCTGGAGGTGTACCGGTTGATGCAGTTCTGCTTCCGGGATGTGCTGGAGCGGACCTACGGCTCGGATGAGGCGGACCGGCTCTTTTACGAGGCGGGGTATCTGGCCGGCCGGCACTTCTACGCGAACCTGATGGGGCCGGTGCAGGACCAGAACCAGTTCGTAGCCAAGCTGCAGTACCTCTTGAAGGAACTCAAGATGGGGATCCTGCGCATCGAGGAGATGGATATCGCGCAAGGGCGGCTGGTGGTCACGGTGTCGGAGGACCTGGACTGCTCGGGCCTTCCGATGCGGGATCACGAGTTCTGTACCTACGACGAGGGGTTCATCGCGGCCCTCATGGAGAGTTTCACTGAGCGCAAGTTCGTGGTGAAGGAAGTCGACTGCTGGTGCACCGGGGACAGGACCTGCCGCTTCTCCGCGCAGGTCGCCCCCTAGGAGCGGTCATGGACGAGCGGACCCGGCTTTTGTTGGTGGCCTTTGCCGAGGGGCGGATTCCCACTCTGATTCCGGACGATTGCCAGTACGCGGCCGAGTTGCGCGCCCTCTCGGGCCACCTGACCGGCTGCTACCAGTTCGCCATGGACATTGCCCGGGGCGACTTCTCCAACAACCACGGCCAGCTGAAGGGGATGCTGGCCGGCAGCCTCAAGGCCCTGAACGCCAACCTGCGCCACCTCACCTGGCAGACCAAGCAGATAGCGCAAGGGGATCTAAGCCAGCGCATCGACTTCTTCGGGGAGTTCTCCAGCTCCTTCAACAGCATGGTGGAGAGCCTCCAGGAGGCCTGCGCCGCGCTGGTGCACCTGAGTACCCACGACAGCCTGACCGGGCTCTACAACCGCTCCTACTTCGATACCGAACTCGCCCGGGTGGCGGCCGGACGCTGTTTCCCGGCCGGGATCATCGTGGCGGACCTCAACGGCCTCAAAGAGGTGAACGACCGCTACGGACACCCGGTCGGCGACCGCTTGATCCAGCGCGGTGCCGAGGTCCTCAAGGGGGCCTTTCGCGAGGCCGACGTGGTGGCGCGCATCGGCGGCGACGAGTTCGCGGTGATCATGCCGGGGGCCGGGGAGGAGGCGCTCGCCGCGTCCCTGGAGCGCATCCGCGACTTCATCGGCCGGGACAACCGGCGCCGCGGCCGCAAGGAGGCGCCGGTACTCTCCGTCGCCCTTGGGCATGCGGTGGCCCACAACCGCCACGAACTCAAAGGGACGCTCTGCCTCGCGGACCAGCGCATGTACGGCGACAAGCGGGCCCAGAAGCAGGCGCTGCTTTCGGCCGCCGTGCCTGACCCCATTCCCGCCGCTGATCCCATCCCCGCCCCCCCCCCTTTAGCCAGCTCCCAGCCCCGGCGTCCCCGTTCCCCGGGTAAGAGAGCATAATCTGGACTGCGGTTGTTCCAATTTTGCACAGCTCACCCGGAGGGGGACCGCTCTATTCTCGTGAAATAAGCGGGTTAGCGCTGGCACGAACTTGGCTGTGAGGTGTTTCGATGCCGCGCACCCGCCGGTTCACCGGCCACCCATCGCGCGCGGCGGGAGGACACCATGCACGTCTACCACCTCACCGAGCTCAAGGAGATCTCTCCGCCGGCCCTTACCCAGCTCTATTACGGGCGATACCTGGCAACCGTGCAGCCCGACGGCACCGTTATGTGCGACAACCACCAGTACGCCATTGACGGCTGCGAGCCCCCCGAACCCGGGGACCGGGTGATGATCTGGTGCAGCCACGACTACTACTGCTGTCCGACCCAGGAGTTCGAGGAACTCAAGCGCCACTGAGATGGTGCGGCTTGGCCCTTCAGGGGCCGTGCCGGACGACAGCTTCGGGCAGAGAACAGGCCGCCAGGCGGGATTACCGCGCCTGGCGGCCGCATCGTTTTTAGACGGATGATTCCCCATTTCCTCCCCATTTTTTCCTCATTGTTCCCGTAGAGTTGGTTGCATCGCAGGAACCAACTCTACCCAAGGAGACAAAAATGAAAGGTTCACTCAGAGCACTGGTTGTGGCTGCCGGGCTGGCATCGGTCACCGCACTGGGCAATGTGGCCCTGGCCGAACAAACCGGCGCGGCACCGGGCGCCGCCGGGGAGTACGGGCACGGCTGCCCGAAGGGGAAAGAGGCGCGGCACGGCAAGCACTTCCTGAAGCGCCTGGCGGACAAGCTGGGGATGTCCCCCGCCCAGAGAACGCAGGCGAAAGAGGTCCTGGATGCAAGCCGCAGCCAGGCGAAGCCGCTTATGGCAAGCCTCAAGCAGGAGAGACACCAGCTGCGCGACCTGATCCATTCCGGCACGGCCGATGAGGCGGCGGTTCGGGCCCAGTCCGCCAAGGTTGCCGCCCTGCAGTCCGATCTCGCGGTGCAGCGCGCCCAGACGGTCAGGAAGCTGATGGCGCTACTTACCCCGGAACAGCAGGTGAAGCTCAAGGAGCTCAAGGCAAAGTGGGGCGCCAAACACCGGGACCACGGTATGGAGCAGGAGTAACCGGTCGGCGCAAAGGACAGGGGGAGGTAAACCTTCCTCCCCCTGGTGCGTTATTACGCCAGGACCCAATTCCCCTTGCGCCGGACCGGCGGGGGGCAGGGCCGGCCGTTTCCCCTTGCAGGGCGTGCCGGGAAGTGGTACAAAATGTCTGCAGTCAAAAGGTTTGTGGAAACAATAGCTTAACTTAATAATTGGAGGTGTGGCGACCATGCGGTTCGGTTACAAGATCCTGCCATTTTCCTTGCTCTTGGCCCTCGGGGGGTGCGTTACGGTCCCCGGCGGCCCGAGCGTCAACGTGCTGCCGGCCCCCGGCAAATCCTTCGAGACCTTCCAGAGAGAGGACGCCACCTGCCGCCAGTGGGCGGAGCGACAGCTCGGCGCACCGAGCCAGGAGGCCCTGGACCAGAAGGTCGCCGCCGGTGCCGTCGCGGGTACCGCGGTTGGCGCCGGCGTCGGTGCGGCCCTGGGTTCGGCCTCCGGGCACGCCGGAACCGGTGCCCTGATCGGTGCCGCCAGCGGCCTGTTGCTGGGAACCGCGGTGGGGTCCGAGTCGGGACAGGTCTACGGCAGGGAGGCGCAGCGCCGCTACGACAACAGTTACCTGCAGTGCATGTACTCCTACGGTAACCAGATACCCGGCCGCAGCAGGCCCGCCGTCACCCATACCGTTGCCGCAGCGCCGCCACCGCCGCCACCGGCCCCGGTCGTGGTCGCTCCCGCACCGCCCCCGCCGCCGGTCGAGATAATCCAGGCGCCACCGCCCGAACCCGAGGTGTACCCGGCACCGGCCGAGGTCTACGTGAACGAGGCGCCGCAGTTCATCTACTCGCCCCCCCTGGGGATGTACGTGGCGGTGGGCGTTCCCTACGATCTCATGTACAACGGCAGCGAGTTCTTCTACTTCTACGCCGGCCGCTGGTACCACGGCCCCTACTATAACGGTCCCTGGATGCCGCTGCAGCGCAGGAGCTACCCTTCGGTCTTCGTGCGCTACCGCATCGACAGCATCCGGCACTACCGCGACGTGGAGTATCGTCGCTACGACCGTGACCGGGGGCACTACAACGGCCGCATGCACCGCCCGGCCTACCGCGAGCGGGTCATCATCGAACGCCGCTAGGTCTAAAGGTGTCCAACAAAAAAAGCCTCCCTGATTTCAGGGGGGCTTTTTTATTGTCATTTTACCGGGGGGAAGCAGCCATCTGCTTTAAGGTGGCGCCTTCCCGCGCACCCTGGCCCGCTCCCGCAAGGGGAGAGGTGGCCAGCTAGGACGGCTTTGCCAGATACTTGGGGAGGCTGGAGTGCAGGGGGCGAGGTCACGACGCCACGGACGGGGGAGTGAAGAATCAGCTTGACGCCCTAGGTGAAATTAGTATTATCTAATGGTGCTTTTCCGGCCCCCCCCTCGAATCGCGCCAGGGCCGCCCAAAAGGCAGTAACGACCCGAGGAGGTGCCCCGTGGAATTCAAACTGACCAGCCCCGCCTTCAACAGCGGAACCCAGATCCCCTCCAAATACACCTGCGATGGCGACAACATAAACCCGTACCTGGTGATCCACGGCGTTCCCAAGGGGACCAGGTCGCTCGCCCTGCTCCTGGAAGATCTGGACGTTTTGCCGCTGAGATCGGTGCACTGGGTGGTCTGGAACATCAACCCCGAGCTGGGCGAGATCAAGGAACACTCGGCACCGCACGGCGCGCAGCAGGGGGTGAATGTGCAGCGCAAACACGGCTATCTCGGTCCCTGCCCCCAGGACCCCGCTCCGCACCGCTACCTGTTCAGGCTCTACGCCCTGGACTGCAAGCTCGACCTCGCACCGACTGCAGGGCGCAGCGAGTTGGAGGAGGCGATGGCAAGCCACGTCATGGCCACGACCGAGTTGATCGGAACCTACGCCCGGACCAACCTGGCCCCTATCTAGCCGGGCTGTCGAGGAGGCTCACATGAACAGGAGAGAATTCTTGAAACAGAGCTCGCTGGTGGCAGGTGCGGTACTGGCACAGCAGTTGGTGGATCTCGATCGACTGGCGGGCGCGGCCCCGGCAGAAAAGCGCGGCGAGATGCTCTACCGCCCCCTGGGGAGCACCGGCGAAAAGCTGTCCGTACTGGGCCTTGGTGGTGCCCACATCGGTCGGCAGCCCGACGAAAAAGAGTCCATCGCCCTCGTGAAAGGGGCCATCGACCGCGGCATCACCTTCCTGGACAACTCGTGGGACTACAACGGCGGCGAGAGCGAGAAGCGCATGGGGAAGGCGCTTGAGGGCGGCTACCGCGACAAGGTCTTCCTGATGACCAAGTTTGACGGGCGGACCCGCAACGCGGCCCTGAAGCAGATCGACGAGTCGCTCAAGCGCCTGAAGACCGACCACGTCGACCTCCTTATGTTCCACGAGGTGATCCGCATGAACGACCCGGACCGCTTCTTCGGCCCGGACGGTGCGGTGCAGGCGGCGCTCGAGGCGCAAAAGGCCGGCAAGACCCGCTACCTCGGGTTCACCGGGCACAAGGACCCCGCCATCCACCTGCACATGCTGGACCTGGCCCGGGCCCACAACTTCAAACCCGACGCGGTGCTCATGCCGCTCAACGTGATGGATGCCCATTTCCGCAGCTTTCAGCACCAGGTGCTGCCGCGGCTCATCTCCGAACGGATCGGCGTCCTCTCCATGAAGCCCCTGGGCGACGCCATCATCCTGCAGTCGAAAGCGGTGAGCGCCATCGAATGCCTGCACTACGCCATGACGGTAAACCCGGGGAGCGTGGTGACCGGCATCGACAGCCTGGCGATCCTCGATCGGGCGATCGAGGCGGTGCGCTGTTTCACGCCGCTTACCCGGGAACAGCAGGTGGCGCTTTTGGCGCGTACCGAGCGCTTCGCCCGCTCAGGCGAATACGAGCTTTTCAAGACCACCGGGCACTTTGACTCAACCGCGAAGCACCCGGAATGGATGGGGTAGCCATGATGCGACGCTCAAGTTTCCAGGACAATTTCTGCCTTCATGAAGGTTACGGCCATGCCGGCCATCACTACCCGGTCCCCCTGCACCTCGCAATCGATCCGGCCACCGCGGCGGGAGAGCTGGGCTGCCTTAAGGACCCCCTTTTCCAGCCGTTTGGCCCAGTACGGCGCCAGTGCACAGTGAGCCGATCCGGTAACGGGATCCTCCGGGATCCCCAGCTTCGGAGCGAAGAACCGGCTCACGAAGTCGAGCTCCCTCCCGGGTGCCGTGACGATAACGCCGCGTAGCCCGAGTTCGCCCAGTCGCTCGAAGTTCGGGGTGACGGCACGAACCTCCTCCTCGCTATCAAATACCGCCAGGTAGTCCTCGGCCGCGTACAGCTCCAGCGGTCTTCTCCCCAGGCCCGCAACCAGGGCCTCTGGGAGCGGACAGGGGGTGACCTTTTGGGCCGGAAAGTCCATCCGGTACCCCGCGCCCTCCCGGCTCACCAGCAGCTCGCCGCTCAAGGTCGCAAAACGAAGTGCCGGCTCAGCCGCGCCGGCATGGCGAAAGAGCACGTGCGCGGCGGCAAGCGTCGCGTGGCCGCAGAGCGGCACCTCCGCGACCGGGGTGAACCAGCGCAGCTGGTAGCGCCCGCCGCCCCCTGTCACGAAGGCGGTCTCCGAGAGGTTGTTCTCGGCGGCAATGGCCTGCAAAAGCCCATCTTCGGGCCAGCTCTCCAGAAGGCAGACCGCAGCGGGGTTTCCCTCGAAAACCCGGGTCGCAAAAGCATCCACCTGGTATTGGGTAATTCTCATGGCATCCTCCTTCGTGTCATAAAATTGTGCGCCGTTTCGTGCAGGCGCGTAAACCTTCGGCCGCACCCCCCTGGATGGGTCGCTCTCAGCACTGCTGCACCAGGGAGCTGCGCCAGGTAATCGGGGTGGTCCCCCCGACGCTCTCCCTCAGGCGAAACTCGGCCCGCCCGAGCGCCTCGACCACGGCCTGTTCCCCGGCCGCCAGCCGGAAGGTGCTTCCTTGGTGCACCAGGTAATCCACGCCGTCGCCCCGGGTGAGCCAAAGCGTCCCGGTCCGGCAGGCAATCTCGGTTCCGCAGCTCCCGCCCGAAAGCCGCACCAGTTCTCCTCGTTCCAAGCCGCATTCCATGTCGGCACCTCCTCGCTACGTTGTTGGCTTACTGTAGCGCCGGCGGACTTTGGTGTACAGACACAGCAAAAATGATTTGTAACCGTGACAGTTCTCGCCTAGGATGACTGTGCCCGTCTGAAAAACGCAGGATTGTGCCTGGGGGAGGCGGGCTCTCTGCGCTACTATGAGCATGCCGTTAATGATCCGGAGGTGGGATCGCAAGGGAGGGGACAGTGGAGAACCTGGCAGATGCACGGCCGCTCTACGAGCGGGTGGGGGGCGAGATCGCGGCGCTCATCGAAGGGGGGACCTACCGGGTGGGGGACCGGCTCCCCTCGGTGCGCCAGTTGAGCTCCAAGATGAACGTGAGCATCAACACGGTGCTGCAGGCCTACGCCGTCCTGGAGGACCGCCGGGTGATCCAGGCGCGCCCGCAGTCCGGCTACTACGTGGCGCCCCGGGTCCCCGAGATCACGGCGGCTCCCCTTACCGCCCAGAAGCCGAGCGTGCCGGTAGCCGCCACCTACAGCGAACTCTGCCAGCAGGTGATCCGCAACATGGCCAACCGGGAGCTGCTCCCCTTGGGAAGCGCGGTACCGCACCCAAGCCACCTCCCGGTGGAGAAGCTGAACCGGATCATGAGCCAGGTGACCCGCCGTTTCGGTGCGCAGAGCGTCTCCTACATGATGCCGCCGGGGAGCGAGCGGCTGCGCACCCAGATAGCCCAGCGCTCCATCCTCGCCGGTTTCAGTGTGCGCCCGGACCAGGTGCTGATCACCTCGGGGTGCGTCGAAGCGGTGCAGCTCGCCCTGCGCGCCACCTGCCGCCCCGGCGACACCATCGCCGTGGAGTCCCCCTTCTACTTCAACTTCCTGCAGCTCATCGCCGACATGGGGCTCAAGGCACTGGAGATCCCCGCCACCCCGCGCGAGGGGATCAGCATCGAGGCGCTCGAGTACGCCCTCGAACACAACCGGGTGAGCGCCTGCCTGGTGATCCCCAACTTCAGCAACCCCTTGGGGGGACTGATGCCCGAGGCGCGCAAGCGCGAGCTGGTGCAGCTCTTGGCGCGCCACGAGATCCCGCTCATCGAGGACGACATCTACGGCGACCTGACCTTCGGAGCGGAGCGCCCCCTGGCGGCCAAGGCCTTCGACAGGCAGGGGCTCGTCATCTACTGCTCGTCGTTTTCCAAGACCTTGGCCCCGGGGTACCGGGTGGGGTGGGCAATCGGGGGGAGGTATCAGGGGGAGATGGAGCGGCTCAAGATGATGGCCAACCTGGCGACCTCGTCGCCGCCCCAGCTTGCCTTGGCGGAGTTCCTGGCCACGGGCGGCTACGACCACCACCTGCGCGCCATCCGGCGGATCTACGCGCGCAACATCTCGCTCATGGCGGACGCGGTGGCGCGCCACTTCCCGGCGGGCACCCGGATGACCCAGCCGGCGGGAAGCTTCATGCTCTGGGTGGAGATGCCCGAGGGGACCGACTCGGTGCGCCTGTTCCAGCGCGCCCTGGAACACGGCATCGGCATCACCCCCGGTTCGATCTTCTCGCTCTCCGACAAGTACCAAAACTGCATCCGGCTCTGCTCGGCGCTCTGGGACGAGCGCATCGAGCGCGGGGTGGAGACCCTGGGACGCCTGGCGCGGGAACTCGCCCCTACACCCTGAAGCGGGAGAGTACGCCGCGCAGCTGCTCGGACTTCTCGGCAAGCCCCGCCGCGACGCCCCCTACCTCGCCGGCCACCAGGTTGTTCTGACCGGAGAGCACGATGATCTCTCCCAGGTGCTCGATGAGCTCCTTGGTCCGGGTGGCGATGTAGGTGCTCTTGTTGACCAGGTCCGAGGCGATGTTCACCGCCCCCTCGAGCCGCTGGTCGGTCTCGCCCACGTTCACGATCAGGCGCCGGGTCTCCTCGGCGATCTCCCGCATCCGTCCGGCGCTCTTCACGTTGGCGCCGCAGACCAGGTCCACCCCCTTCACCACCGCCTGCACCCCCGCGTCGATCTGGGAGAGCGAGCTCTGGGTCTTGGCCGCCAGGGCGCGTACCTCGTCGGCCACCACGGCAAAACCGCGCCCCGCCTCGCCGGCCCGTGCCGCCTCGATCGAGGCGTTCAAGGCCAAAAGGTTCGTCTGGTCGGCGATGTCGGCGATGATCTCGAGCACCTGGCCGATGTCCGCGGCGCGCGCGGCGAGCTCCTGGGTTTGCGCGGTGAGTGCTGCCTGCTGCTCGCTCTCGCCGATGATGATCCCGCCGGCCCGGTTCAGGTCCTCCACGAAGCGCTGCAAGGTGGCGCGGGTCGCCTCGATGGTCTCGGTGGTGGATACCGCCATCTCCTCGGTGATGTCCAGGTTCCCCGCCACGTCCATGGTGAGCCGGTTGCTCTCGCCGATCATCTCGGTCTGGCGCTGGACGTTCTCCGTGAGGTTCCCCACGATGTGCGAGAGTTCCTGGCTCGCCAGCGCGGTCTCCTGCGAGCTCTCCACCGACTGCGCCACGCTGTCCTGCACCTTGGCGATGAACTGGTCGATCAGTTGCGCCGCCTCGCCCACCTCGTCTTTGTGGGTGAGCCCCAGTCGCTTGGTGAGGTCCCCCTCGCCGTGGGCCAGGTCGTCGGCCATCTGCACCATCTGCTTGACCGGCACGGTCACCTGGCGGCTCACCACTACCGAGAAGGCGATGATGAACAGCGCGAAGGCGATATCGCCACCCAAAAGGATCATCTTTATGGTGAACATCTGCTGGTACAGGTCGTCCACGTAGATGCCGCTTCCCACCACCCAACCCCAGGGCTCGAAGAGCTTCACGTAGGAGACCTTGGGAACCGGTTTTTCCGCGCCAGGCTTGGGCCAGCGGTACTCCACGAAACCGGCCCCCTTTTCCTTGCAGACCCGGGCGAACTCGATGAAGACCGACTTCCCGTCGGGATCCTTGACCCCCGCGAGGTCCTTGCCGTTTAATTCCGGCTTGAAGGGGTGCATCACCATGCGCGGGGCGAGGTCGTTCACCCAGAGGTAGTCCTTATCCCCGTAGCGCAGTGCGCCGAGCCGGTTGGCGGCGAGCTTCCTGCCGTCCTCGGGGCTCAGGGCCCCGCTTTTTACCTGGCTATCGATCTCGGAGAGGATCCCGAAGGAGAGCTCGACCACGTGACGGGTCGCGGTCTGTTTTTCCTTCAGGAGCCCGTTTTCGAAGAGTGGCAAGAGGTAGGCGATCACCCAGACGGTCATGATGCAGACCATGAGCGCCGGTGCCACGATGATCTTGTTGCGGATCTTCCAGTCCCGTAATGCAGTCATACTCCCCTCCCGCTCTACGTCGTACTGTTACCTCTGCCCATGCAAGAGGCTTACGTTGAAGGTTTCCACCAGGCTCAACTCCTCCATGAGTTGGTAGAGCCGCTGGTCCCCCACCGCCAGGGCGATGCGTACCCGGTCGACGTTGACGAGCTTCATCAAAAAGCCGATCACCGTCGAGGTCATGGAGAACGACTCGGGGACCTTGAGCTGGATCCCGGCCTCTCCCTTCTTCAGGGCGACGATCGCCTCCTTGATGCGTGTGCTGTCCTCGATGGACTTGATGTTGCCCCGGATGGTCAATTCGCTGCTGCCGGATACCTCAATCTGCATCGCTTTCTCCTTGATCGAGCGTCTTCAGGATGAAAAGGTGGCCTCCGGGGCCACCGGTAAAAAGAGAGTCACAGAGCCTGCCGATCATGGCGAGTCCGCGTCCGCTCAGGCTTTTCTGTGCGCACCCTGCGTAGAGCGCGGCGGCCGGGATCCCCGGCCCCGAGTCAAGCACCTCGATGAGCAACAGCGGCTGTTGGGCCCCGCGCCACAGGGTGGCCTTCAGGCTGATCCTTGCGCCGGGGGGAAGCGGGAGTTCCGAGAGGAGTGCCTCGAAATCCCCCGACTCCACGAGCCGTTGCTTCTCGTCGCGCTCGAGTCCCAGGCAGCCGTGCTCGAAGGCGTTGGTGAGGGCTTCGCTGAGGATGAGCTCCACCTCGTCCAGCTGCTGTTGCGGCACCCGGATCTCCCGGGCCAGGGCCGCGAGAAATGCCTCGATGAGCCGCCCCTGGCCGGCTAGGTTCAGCTCCGGTCGTCCGCTCCAGGTCCACTGCGACGGGAGGTCCAGGCGGCGCAGGTGCAGCACGGTGAGGTCGTCGAGATTGCCTGGTTCGATACGGGTAAGGAAGCGCTTTTTGAGGCCGGAGAGCGTCGGCGTGCTGAGGAAATCTTCCTCCAGCACCTCCCGGTAGATCCCCCCCTCCTTGAGCGGCGCATCGGTGACCCCGTCGGTGATGATCAGCAGGTTTGCGGCGTCCTTGAGCGAGACCCGGTTCACCCGAAACGGTGTGGAATAGCTCGCCAGCGGTGGGTTCCTTCCCGGGATTTTCTCGATGCTCCCGTCGACCCGGCGCAAGAGAAGCGGCGGCAGGGCGAAGAGGGCCGCCTCGAGCTCCTCGCGCTTGAGGTCGATCAGCAGAAAGCCGCAGGAGAGCACCTCCTCTTCGAACAGGACGCTCGATAGGTATTCCTGGAAGCGCTCCAGGAGCGTCGCCAGGTCGAAGTTGCGCCAGCGGTGCAGGTGGTCCACCTGGTAGTTGAAGAACGAGGTGGTGAGCATGGCGGTGAGCGAGGCGGACATTCCCGAGCCCATGGCGTCCACCAGGAAGACCAGCTGGCGCCCGTCGAAGAGCTGGCGCACCGAGTAGCCGTCGCCGCACATGATATCGCGGGGGGTAAAGGCGACGTTGATGGCCCAGCGGGCGCTGCTGCCGGGTATCACCTGGTGCAGGAGGTCGTGGCGCACCACGTGGCGCTCCTTGCGCCGGGCGGACTCCTGCTGCAGCGCGTTGTAGGTATCCCGGTAGCGCAGCAGCTCCACTTCCTGCTCCCGGTGCCGCTCCACCACCCTGCGGTTCACCACTTCAGCGGCCACCGTGCTCAGGGTACGGACCAGGTGGGCGAGGTCGAAGGGCTTGGGAACGAAGCGGTCGACCCCCTGGTTGATCGCCTGCAAGAGCACCCGGTCGTGCACCGTGGTCATCAGGATCACCGGGGTCCGGTCCCCGTCGGCGCGGATTGCCTCCATGAGCTCCAGGCCTGTCAACCCGGGCATCACCTGGTCGGTGAGCACCATATCGGGCTGGCGCTCCCGAAACAGGGTCAGCGCCTGCAGGCCGTTATCCGCCAGGAGCACCTCCTTGAAGAGTTCCTGGGTACAAAAGGAGAGCAGACCGCGACTGACCGGGTCGTCTTCGGCGATCAGCAGGGTGAGCGCGCGGGTCTCCGGGGTCGACTCGATCAGTTTGCCGGCCGGGCGGCCGGTGCCGGGTGAGGGGAGGGCCTGGGGGCTCGCCTCGGGAAGTGCTGCAGGTAGTGACATGGTTATTCTCGAGGCCAAGCGCGCTTCTTCATGAAGCACCGTTTCTCGGCTGGCTTTTTTGTCGTAGCCGTAACGTCAGGTTCCATGCGGGTTTATCTTGAATCTGCTGGGCTTGCGGCCAGGAGATGGCGGCATCCTTAACTCCTCTTCGTCACATTCATTAGTTGACTGAAGTACTTTTGTTTACAGGGGCAGCGGTTGATGGGGCAAAACGCTGTGGTATAGTCGGTGCCAGCCGTCGCCGTGCAAAGGTGGTACGAAGGGGAGGGGAGGAGTCATGGATCGAAGGGTATTGGTGACGGGAGCATCCGGTTTCATCGGACGGCGGCTGGTCGTGGCGCTGGCGGCCCGGGGGGTACCGGTGCGCTGCCTGGTGCGCAGTCCGGTCCAGTTTCCGGTACCGGTGGAAATCGTGCAGGGCGACCTGCTGGAGCCGCTCACGCTGCAACCCGCCCTGGCTGGTGTGGACACGGTCTACTACCTGGTGCACTCCATGGCCGGAGGACGCACCGAATTCGAGCGTCGCGACCGGGAGGCCGCGGAAAACCTGCGCCGCGCCGCTGAACAGGCCGGGGTGCGCCGGGTCATATACCTGGGGGGGCTCGGCGAGACCGGAGCCGGGCTCTCCGGCCACCTGGCCAGCCGGCTCGAAGTGGCCAGCATCCTCAAACAGGGGAGCTATGCCACCACGTTCCTGCGGGCGGCCATCATCTACGGGGCCGGTGGCGCCTCATTCGAGATGATCAGGGCGCTGGTCCTGCACCTCCCCGTGATGATCACCCCCCGCTGGGTGAGTACCCGGTGCCAGCCGATCGCTGTGGGTGATGTGATCCGTTACCTGGTGGGCTGCTTCTTCGAGGAGGCGACCGCCGGGGAGACCTTCGATATCGGCGGGCCGGAAATCCTGAGTTACCGGGAGATGATGGAGCGTTTCGCGGCACTGGCGGGGCGGCGCCTGGCCATCGTGCCGGTGCCGGTTTTGACGCCGCGGCTCTCCTCCTACTGGGTGGGGCTCATCACGCCGGTCAAACCGTCTATCGCGATCCCCCTCATCGAGGGGCTGGCGAGCGAGGTGATCTGCCGGGAGAACCGGATCCGGGAGCTCATCCCGTTTCCGCTCACCCCGTTTAACGAGGCGGTGATGCAGGCGCTCGAGGAGGAGAAGACCCTGCAGAAGTCGTGACGCACCAGCCCGCCTGAATGTGTTGATCGCGGGATGCAAGAAAAGGGGGACACAGGTAGTAGCCTGCGTCCCCCTTATTGTTGCAGGTGTCCCGGGGCGATCCGTTACCGCGGTGCCGGACCGGGGTGTCGGCACACCGGCCGTTACACCAGCCGGGACTCAGTAGTCGATGCCGGGTTGTGGTTCGATCCCCTTGCGGTAGGCGTGCTTGATCTCGTTAACCTCGCTCACCGTGTCGGCAAGTTCCACGACCTCGGGATGCGCGTCACGGCCGGTCAGCACCAGGTGCAAGAGCGCCGGCTTACTGCGGAGCAGCTCAAGTACCGGCTCCAGGTCTACCAGCTTGAGTTTCAGCGCGTTGTTGATCTCGTCCAGGATGACCAGGTCGAACTTTCCGGAGGCCATCTTCTCGCGGGCGAGGTCCAGGGCGTCGTGAGCGTTGTCGCGGTGCTCGCTGAAAGGGTAGGGGTTTCCCTGGATGCCGCAAAAACCCTTGCCGGTGGTATGCAGCTCCACCCCCGTAAGCTGGCGCACCCCGTCCCACTCGCCTGCGTACAGGTCGCCCTTCATGAACTGGATGATGCAGACCCGTTGTCCGTGACCGCAGGCCCGCACCGCCATCCCCAGTGCCGAGGTGGTTTTTCCCTTGCCGTTGCCGGTAATGACCACGGTAAGCCCCTGGCGCTCCTTGGGCTCCAGCCGGTCGATCTTGTCCGGCAGCGTGCCGCGTCTCACCCTGACGCAGGGGATCTCCTCGTCAACAACCTCCGCCTCGCTTACCACCTCGTCGCCCGCTTCTATCATCTCTTCTCTCCTGAAAGGCATCCCAAAGGATGCTGTTGTCGTATCGGTGCCATCTCCCTTCGCCCTACACCATCTTCCGATAGCGTCCTCCCACCTGCGCCAGGGTCCGGGTAATCTGCCCGAGGCTTGCATGTCGCACCGTCTCCAGCAGTTCGCCGAAGACGTTCCCCTCGCTGAGCGCCACCTCCCTCAGGCGGGCCAGGTAGCGCGGGGCGTCCTCGCGGTGCCGCTCCCTGAAATCCGCAAGCCGCTTCAGCTGACGCTCGGCGTCCTCGGCCCCCGGACGGGCCAACTCGGCAACCGGCGGATATTTCCCCGGGTCACCGCCCGCCAGTTCGAAGGCGTTGTAGCCGATGATGCGGCGCCGGGGTGCCTCCGGGTGCTCGGGCGAGGCACGCCTGCGCTGCTCCTCGTAGCGCGTGCTCTGTTCGGCGATCATCCGGCGCTGGTAGCCAAGCTCGGTGGCCGGCAGCACCCCGCCCAGCTGGTCCAGCCGGTCGAATTCCTGGAGGACCCTGGCCTGCACCTCGGCCACCAGGGCCCTGAAGGCGTAGGAACCGGAGAGCAGGTTCTGGATCAGGAACCCCTCGGCCTCCTCGCGCAGGTAGTTGGGGACCATGGTCGCCTGGCGCACCCACTTTTCCCCCGGCGTGGTCATCGGCTCGTCGGCCGAATCGACGTGCAGCGAGTTGGTGTTCGCCAGAAGGCCAAGAAGGGCGTGGTAGCACATGCGCAGCGGGTTCAGGGTGTCCCACTCCTCGGCTTGCAGGGCCCGGCCCGAGGTCTGGGTGTGGAACTTGAAGAGCTGCGAGCGTGCCGAGGCCCGGTAGACGTCGCGCAGCGCGATCGCCCAGATCTTGCGGCAGACCGCTCCGTAGGCAAGCCACTCCGCCTCGTGGGAGACCCGGAAGAAGAAGGAAAAGCTCGGCGCGAAGGCGTCGACGGTCATGCCGCGGGCCAGGAAGTTCTCCAGGTAGGTGAAGCCGTTGGCGAGGGTAAAGGCGATTTCCTGCACCGGGCTCGCCCCCGCTTCGCCGATGTGGTAGCCCGAGATGGAGAGCGAGTAGAACTTGCGCACCCCGTTTGCGATGAACCACTCCTGGATGTCGCCCAAAAGCTTGATGGCGAAGTCGGGCTGGAAGATGTTCTCGTTTTGCGCCTGCACCTCCTTCAGGATGTCGGCCTGCAGCGTGCCGCGCAGCTCTTGGACGGTGCGCCGTTTCAGCTCCTCGCGCTCCTTCTCGCCAAGCGGGGCTCCCCGCTCGCGTGCGGCGCGTTCCAGTTCCAGCTCCTGGGCCGCCACGAAGTACATGGCGAGCAGTATGGGGGCCGGACCGTTGATGGTCATCGAGCTGCTGATCTCGGGGATGCTGAACCCCTCGAGCACCAGCTTCAGGTCCTCCCAGGTGTCGATCGCCACCCCTCCTTCGCCGATCTTGCCGACGCTGCCGGGGTCCTCGTCGCTGTCCGCGCCGTAGAGGGTGACGCCGTCGAAGGCGATGGAGAGGCGCGGGCGGGCGACCCCGCGGGCGAGAAAATGCAGCCGCTTGTTGGTCTCCTCGGGACCGCGCAGGCCGGCGAACTGCCGGGTGGTCTCCCCGGCGCTCGCGGTACGGTAGGGGAAACAGCCGGTTGCGAAGGGGAACGATCCCGGCAGACCCTCCTCGAGCAAGAAACGCAACGACTCCGGACGGTCCTCCGGATCGGGGAGCGCCACCCGGGGGAGCTTGAGCCCGTTCAAGGACTCGACCCAGGGCTCGATCCCCTGTGCGCCGGCCGCCTGGAGCGAGAGCTCCTGCCACTGCCGCGGCCACTCGGTGAGAAGCCGGGCGCACTCCGGGTCAAGACGCGAGAGGTCGCCCGGGTTTTCCCGCACCAGGCGCAGCTGCTCGCGGGTCCAGCGGTCGTAGCCACGCACCTTGTCGGCGATCTCGGCCAGGTAGGCCCGGCGCCGGTGCGGCACCAGGACACTCTGCTTCGCATAGCTGAAGATGTCGGTGGTCGCCGGCGTCTGTGGGTAGTCCCACCCCAGGCGACGGCAGAACTCGGCCGCCAGTTGGTCCAGCCCGGGATCGCGCGCCGCTTTGGCGGTGGTTGCAAAGAGTGCCGGCGGCTTCCCGAAGCTGGAGAGCACCCCCTGCATCTCGCCGAAGGCCGCCTCGGCCCCCTCCAGGTCCGCCTTGTTGAGCACCACCAGGTCGGCGTCGCGCAAGAGCTGGTCCTTCTCGAGCTGCAGCCCGCTGCCGTACTCGCGCGTCTTCAGGTAGACGAGGAGATCGGCAGCCAGCGCGGCGAGGTCGAGCCCGGTCTGGCCGGTGCCCGGCGTCTCGACCAGGATCAGGTCGAACTCGGCGCGGCGCAGCACCGTAAGCAGCGGGGGGAGCGCCGGACTGAGCGGCGCGTAGGGGCTGCCGGTCGCCACGCTGCGCAGCCAGACCCGCTCGTGGTAGATCTGGTTCATGCGCACCCGGTCCGCCAGAAAGGCGGTGGGGGTGCCGTGGCTTGCGGTTGTCGGATCGTTGGCGAGGATGGCGATACGAAGCCCCGGGACGCTCTCCAAAAGGCGCCGGATCAGCTCGTCGATCAGGGTGCTCTTCCCGGCGCCGCCGTCTCCGGCAACCGCCACCACCTTGGCCTTGCGCGGCGGAGGTCCGGCAAGCCAGCCGGCGAGCTGCGGCGCTGCGGAGTCCGGGAACTCGGCCAGGCTGAGCAGGCGGGCAAGGCTCACCGGTGCCAGGGGCCCGGAGCCGGATGGCGGCAGGTCGGCGAGGGTGCGGTCGGCGCTGCGAGCCGCGATACGCGCGCAGATGTCGGCGGCCACCGCGTCGAGCGCCCATCCCGGGCCGTAGATCTTTTCGACACCTGCCTGTTCCAGGGCCTCGGCGTCGGCCGGGAGGATGGTTCCGCCGCCGCCCCCGACCACCAGGGTATCCGGGATCTCCAGCTCGGCCAGGCGCCGCACCAGGTGCGGGAAGAACTGGAGGTGGCCGCCGTTGTAGGAACTCACGGCGATGGCGTGGACCCCTTCCTGCAGGGCCGCCGCGGCGATCTGTGCTCCGGTCATGTTGAAGCCGAGGTAGATCACCTCGACCGGGACCGCTCCGGAAAGCAGGGCACGGTTCAGGGCGAGTATCGAGGCGTCGTGGCCATCGTAGGCGGCCACAGCGGTGAGGATGCGGTAGGGTGGGGCTTTGAGGTCAGCATTCATGGCGACTCACCTGGGCTTTCATGTGCGGCGACCTGTGCCAAAGTGGCGGCAGAAGCGGAATCGGCTCCTGCCCGTTTCGGCCTTCATTATACCAGCTGCAAGCCACCACGACGAATCCGGCGAGTGTACCCAGGTCGACCTGCCGAGGGATGAATGACAGGTAACACGAAAAAAGCCCCCGGATCGCTGGGATCCGGGGGCTTTTAGCTAGCTTCATGGCCGATAGTCACGGCCTTAAGGGCTCAGACTAGAGCACCCACTTCACCATGGCCTGCGGCACGAACTCGTTCACGCCTTTGAAGCCGTACTTGTTGTGCCAGATCATGACTTCGGTACCGAAGTACAGGTTGCCCGGCTTGTCCCACATTTTGCCCAGGTCGAGGAGCAGGCGGGGCTGGAAGTCGACGTTGAAGGAGAGGTCCCCTTCCGGACCGGCGATGTCGGCGAAGCCTTCGAAGACGAAGTCGGCCTTGCCGACGGTGAAGGGGAGCTGCCAGCAGGGGGTGATCTGGTAGGTCACGCCGGACTGGTTGGTGTCGTTACGAACGTACACGTTGAGGTCGGCGAAGTTGAACTTCGGCAGGTTGAGGCTGAAGCCCAGACCGTAGAGGTAGTTGTGGAAACCGCCACCACCGCCGCCGTCGACCTCGAGGGTGCCGGCCAAAAGGACGTCTTTCACGAAGAGGAAGGAGAGATCCTGACCGCTGATCTTGCCGAGGCTCAGGCGCGGGGAGAGCTCGCCGTAGATGGAGGTCTTCTTGTCGGTCCCCTTGCGGTTCACCTCGCCGTTGGTGATATCGAAGAAGACGAAGTTGTCGCCGTATTTCCAGGCGTCGGCGTGCTCGACGGTGATGGTCGAGCGGTTGTTGTCCTTGGTCGAGGCCATGTGACCGTTCGCGTCAGGAACAAAGCTCGGGTTACGGTAGCCGCTGCCCCAGATGTACTGGAAGTTGGTGGACTGCCAGGCGGCGGCACCGGCGTGGGCGTTTTCCGCCGCGGCGAGCGGCAGCAGCAGGGAGGCTGCCAAGGTGAGGACGCTCAGGCTGCGGGACAGAGTGCTGCGGGTGAATCTCTTCATCTTGTACTCTCCTTTGAATCAAGCTGACTACCTGATGGTAGGTGAAACGTGCCGGCCGCAGCCACCGTCCCGAGGAGCGGCTCACCCTGCGACGCTTAAGCCACAAGGCGAACGGAGTACTCCCGCTGAAAAAGCTCCCTGTCTGGTACTGGAAAATGGCTTTAGTGATTTAAGTCGAGGTTGCCTGAAAGGTGTGTGGAACTCGGTGCTGCAGCTTGCCTGACATCGGGGAAGGATGAAACAATCGATCCTGCATCCAAAGGCACTCATAACAAGCTCTGCAATGCCGAAACTGTGTGTCGTTTCCCTGCTGTGACACACGTTCGGCGTATACGTTCACCAAACGACCTTTTGACGCGGGGAAACTAGCACGAAATCAGTTCGGAATCACTCTTTTTATGTTTAAATCCTGTTAAGAGAGGAATTTTCTTGAGGGGAGATAAGGAAGGGCTAATCGTAATGAAAAGGGGCGGCCGGAGCGGATGGGAATCGCTGCTCCAGCCGCCCCTGGTCTGTCAGGGCGGGTCCCGGGGTTGTCGGGGTGCGCCTATTCCTTCATCATCTTCACCATCAACTCGTAATCTTCCAAAAGGGCCTGCAGGTCCTCTTCGTGCTCCACTTCCTGCTGCAGGATGGTGAGCACCATGTTGTAGGTGATGGGGTCCTTCTCGCGGGTGATGTCCATGAGCCGCTTGTAGACGCCGATGGCGCACTGCTCGCCCTTGATGTTCTGTTCCAGAAGGGTCTTTACGAACGGGTCGTCCGGCGCGTCGTAGCCGCAGTTGCTGTGCTGGTACCACTCGGCGGGCTTGGTCACCGGGGTTCCGCCCAGCTGGATGATGCGCAGGGCGACCAGGTCGGCATGCCCCAGCTCCTCGGTTGCGTGCTGCAGGAGCTCGGCACCGACGGCATCCTTCATCGGCCCCTTGACCAGCTTGGCGCCCAGCCAGTACTGGTAGTAGGCCAGCCACTCGTCGCAAAACGCCTTGTTCAACAGCGTCAAGAGCTCCTCGACGTCCATACCGATGATTTCACGTCCCTTAGATCCCACAGTCTCTTCCTCCTTTTCGGCTGGAATTCATTCGCTTGGTTGGTGCTGGCTTGCGGGCCTTGGGTCCGGGCTGGCTAACACGTTGGCAGTTGTACCATATGAACCTTCGTTTTCAACCGATGCTTCGGGTTCCAGCTCATCAGGGACCCGAGGCAGGCACCACGGTCAGGGCTGGGGCCCCAATCCATGGGTGCTGTACTGGCGGAAGAGGCTGTCGGCGAGGGTTACCGAGCCAAAGGTCGGTCCCCGCGTCCCGCTGAAGTTGGCGAATCTGATGGAGCCGATGGTTCCGGTGCCGCTCACCGGCGTGGTGCCGACGATCGCCAGCCTGGCGACCCCCGCGGTGGAGACGTTGGAGAAGGAGATGGCTTGCGTAAAGAAGTTGCCGACGGTGATGGCGGGCGAGGACATGCGAGCGGTCGGGTAATCGATGACGATACTGATCCCGAGGATGTTCTGGAAGCCGCTCCCCTGGATCTGGTAATTGCCTCTACCTGCGGGGATGAGGCTCATGCTTGCCCCGTTGGTGAATGCGACACTGTCGCTTGGGGTAGGCGCAGCACTTTTCCCGCCACCGCCACCACCGCAGCCGTACAGAGCCAACGCGGTGCCAAAGGCCACTGCAACTATCTTGACGAAACGCACTATCCTCATAGTCTCTTCTCCTGACCGACTGGCAACGCTCCCAGTCCGGTCCAGTTGTTACTGAAGCCTGCGCAGCACGAAATCGGCAATGGTTGCGGCAATGACTTCAGGCGTGCAGCGGTCGTTGTTGAATTGCAGGTCGTAGAGCTGGGGGTCTCCGTTGTCGTGATTGAGGAAGTCCCTGCTGAACTTGTCGCGTACTTTCTGACGGTGGCGCATCAGCTTCTCCGCCTCTTCCCGGTCCATCTGGAGCCGGGTGGCTATGGAGTTGATGCGGAAGGCTTCGGAGCCGTAGAGCCGGAAATGGAAGGAGTCCTCGATGTGCCGGGTGATGACCGCTCCACCCATCTCCACGATGATCACGTTCCCCTGTTCGGCGAGCGCGACAATGTGGCTTGCCAGCGGCTTGAAGTAGTCGTAGTTGCTTTTCCAGCGGGGCGAGAAGGTAGCCAGGAACTCGTCCAGGATGCGGTTGTCTTCACCGAGGGTCTGCAGGATATCGGTGGAGAGGTTGTGGCGGGTCGCCACTACGTCGAGGATGTCCTTGTCGATCATGACCCATTGTTCGCCGGTCCTTTGCGTCATGATCTCCAAAAGCGCCTCGGCGGCAGGATAGCCGGTACAACCGTACTCGCGCGAAATGGTGATGCAGGGGAGTGCCTTGGGCCGCTTGAAGTCGTGAGCCGCTTTCTCTTTCTGCTTTCGGTTGTACTCCTCTAAGGACCCTATTCTCAGATCAACTGATGGTATGAACAGGTTGTCAGGCATGTGGTTCCTCTGGTGACGGTAAGGGCTTAACTAGCCATGGCTGTGAAGGAAGCTTGTGTCAGTTGATATTTGCCAGCTTCTCTCTTAGAGAAGTATTGGGACCAGATTATACAGGCTTTCTACCACTACACAAGCTGGGTGGATCATGGATGTGAGATTTTGATGACATGTTGAGAGGAAAACAGGGAGGTTTAAATCAGGAAAGGCTTGCTAACGGTAAGGTGGAAATTTCATGGCATGGCATCGACGGTGAAGCCAGCTGTCCACTGACACAAGATGCACTGCGCCAGCACGCAGGAGAGCATGACTCACCAGGTGATCGAGACGATGTGTGAGGAAGTAGTGAGGCCGCGGGTGCTCCAGGTGTTACTCTGCCGGCTGTGGCTGAAAGGAGTACTTGTAGAGCGCCACGTATTGAGGAACGAAGATCAGGGCGCCGATCGCCACCTTGGTCAGCGTCACCGCAGCATGCGTTGTCAGCAAAAAGTTGTAGATGAGGTCCCAGGATATTGCGGTGAAGAGCCAGAACTGCCAGAAGGTGCGCGCTCCGATGCGCCGCTTGAAGGCGAAGCAGAAGAGTCCGACCAGAGAGATGGTCGAGATGGGGATGTCAATGAGTTCGCGTGAGGAGACCGCTTCGGGCGGCATGGAGGCATAGGACAGGGTGAGAATTCCGGTAAAAACCCACGAGTAAATTTTCCAGACCACTGCAGGCTCCTTTCGAGGGGAGGCAGGAAACGGTCCCTCGGGCTGCTGTCATAGCGTGGCTACCTTGTGGCTCTTCCTTTTCCTCTTGAAGTTGTCGGAGTTGTCGGTCAGTGGGGGTAGTACTGTGTGACGGTATTGTGTATACCATATTAATTGTACCATTTAAATGACAAAGTACCCGAACGGCTCATGATTGAGCGTGCACCAGTGTGTGAAAGCAGGAGGACATGATGTAAAAGGAAGGTCACCGGGGGGAGGATGAGACAGAAAACCTCTGCGGAATGAGGCAAACTCTCGATACTGAGAGAGGTTAGCTGCGGCCCTCCAAGGCAGTTCCGCCGCATGGCGGCAGGTCGCGAGGGCGGGCCCGGTGGGGCACGATTTCGGCCCCCAAATCCGACGGCGGCGTACTACAGGATGTTGACGGCCCGGGCAGCGAGCAGGGCGATGACCAACAGCGAAATGATCGACTGCAGCATCATGAGAAGCTTCGCCCAGCGGGAGAGCACCGGCACGTCGGTAGGCGAGAAGGCGGTCGAGGTATTGAAGGCCAGAAAGAGGTAATCGACGAAGTTGGGGCTCCACTCCTGGAACCCGGCCGCATGCTTCTTCTCGGGGGGGAGGGTCATCTGGGGGAACAGAAATGCACCGCTGGCGTGGTCCCCGCGCTGCGCCCGCTTGTGCGGACCGCCGGCGTCGAGTCGCCAGTACCACGAGGCGAAGACCAGGATGTTGGAGAGCCAGAGCGCCGCGGCGGACCTGAGCAGTTCCTGCGGTTTCTCGAGGTGGGCGGGGAGGGCCAGGATCAAAAGGGCGAGCGAGATGATCATGGCCAGGGTCACCAGGCTGTTGAGGACGTAGCCGAGCACCTGGTTCGTGATGTGGTCCCCACGGAAGTGCGAGATGAGCATCGGGATCAACAAGAGCGAGATGAGCAGCAAAAGAAGCCAGCGCGGGCCGCCGAGGACCAAAGAGGGGGGGAGCGCCGCGTAGAGCCCTCCCAGGGCCAAAAGCGCAAAGAGCGCCGGCCAGCGCGAGTGCCTGCGCCCCGAAGCGGCATCCCGATTTCCTGGGCTGTCGTTAGCCGTCATCTTCGCCCCCAAACTGCAGCTCTTTTCCGGGAACACCCTGTCACGGGTGGTTTCCCCGCACGGCCTGCTGGTAGCGCTGGAGCAGTTCCGGGTCCTCGATCGAGCCGTGGTGATGGACCTGCCGCCATTGCCCCTGCGCAAAGGTGAAGATCCTGGTCGTCCTGATCGCCATGTCGAGCGAAATCCCGGCCGCGGTGAACTGGCCGCGCTCGCGCCCCACCACGTAGAAGAGCGAGTCCTGCTCGTGCAGGCTGTAGTCGTAGAACTCGAACCAGTACTCGGAAGGGCTGGCGAACAGGCGCTGGTATACCGTTTTGATCTCTTCCCAGCCGCGCCTGATCCCGCCGAGGGGGTTGTCCATCGCTGCCTGCTCCCCCTGAAGCCAGTTGTGCGACATAAGCTCGAGGTCGCGGTTGTTGAGAGCTCTGTAGAACTCGGACAGCGCCGCCAGCTGAGGGGTGAGCTCGCTGGGGTCCTCTTTGCCGGTTACCGGAGTCTGTACCAATTCGAGCATGGTTCCTCCCGGGGGATGCGTGGGCAGGCAGTATGGCAGGTCGCGCCACAGGTGCGGCGACTCTGCGAAGAATACCATGTGGCTTAGGTGTCAACAACGCAAATGTCGTGCTTTTTCCGGGGGCGGCACGACGAGGCAACGCCTTGAAGGGGCAGGGCAAAGGGCGCTAAAACGGCCGGCGACGCTGCGCCTCAAACCGGCCGGAGCGCAGGGCGCGCTATCAGGCGAGAGTCAGCAAGAGCGGGTGCTGGAAGCCTGCCGCGTCAATGACGGCTTCCGCCGAGGAACGACCGTCCAGGCAGGCCTCGGCCAGGCGGTGCTGGCAGATGAGCTCAAGCAGCACCCCGAGGTTCCCGTAGAGCGAGAAGCCGAAGAGATCGCGCATTCTCCGGGTCTCCACCGCCTCGAGTTCCTGCGCGGTATCCTGGAGCACGGCGATGTAGTGGCTGGGATAACTGACCACCTGGCGGTCCAGGCTGGCCAGATAGCTCTCGCGCTCGGCTGCGGGAAGCGTCGCAAAGTCGGTGCCGCACCAGCAACTCTCCTTGGTCGAGATGAGCGAACGGCAGGTGAGGGGACGCACCGGGTAGACGCTGCAGGCGCCCGAAGGGTCGAGGAGCGGACAAAACCCCATCTCCCCGCGGTGCAGACGCAGATAGTCGGGAAGCTCCCGTACCGAACCGACCACCCCCTTGAGCTTTGCCGCGTACCTGCTGACCGCCTGTTTGAGCTCGTCGCTAAGGGAACTCGCGATCGCCAAGGCCTCGGCGAATCCGGTATGTACCGCGAGGCTGCAGCAGTTGCGGCATCCCTTGGCGCAGAAGATCGAGCCGTCGTTGGCGCGGTAGTCGCTCACCCAGGAACGTGCAAACATCTCCAAAAAAGCCTGTTGTTCTTTGACCAACTCAAGGAGTTGTTCGATCGGTCCGCTGCTGGCGCTCATAGCTCTTTCCCTCATCCAGGTCGTGGCAGTAACGGCCGCGCAGCATAGCACAGGAGCGGCGGCAAGTCTGTCTCAAAACGATGCTCCAGCCCGGTAACGGCGGGCGGGGGGGAGGCACTACGGTTTCTTTTTTGCCGCCTTGAGTTCGCGACGGACCCGGTTCAGTTCTTCGCGGTCGTTTTCCTCGGTAAAAAGAGGGGTGACTTCGTCGAGCAGGGCCGCGGCCTCCTCGATGCGGTTCAGCTTGATGAGGGTCCGGGCCAGCCCCGCGGGGTAGTCGCTTTCCGAGGGATCCAGGGTCATTGCTCTTCGGTACACCGGCAGCGCTTCGCTGTAGCGCCCCTCGCGAGAGAAGGTGGCCCCTTTCATCTGGAGCAACCGGGCCAGGGCCTCGGAGTAGAAGCGCTTTTCCGGGTCCTGGGACTGCTCCACCCGCGGTTCGAGGAGGGCTATCCCCTGGTCCGGCTGGCGGCTTTTCCCGTAGGCGTTGGCCAACTGGTCGACGTAGAGGATGGAGAGCGGAGATCCCGCTCCTTGCGCTGCTTCCTCCAGAGCGAGTGCCTCGCGGTACAAGGGAATCGCCTTGGCCGGCTGGTCCTTTTTCATGAAGCTTAAGGCTTCACTGCTGAGCGCCTGTGCCTGGTAACTCTTCTCGGTGCGCTTAAACCAGTCCGCCGCGTCTTCATCGGGGACCGGCGACAGCCGCACCTCGCCGACTTCGATGGCGCACCCTTCCGCCTTCTCCGCCAGCCCCTTTTCCTGCAAGATCCCCGATACCGGATCCTTGGCAAGGTCAAGCGACAGCGTGTGTCCCTTGGAGCGGGCCGGGTCGGCGATGGGGTACTCGACCGACAACCGGTCAGGGGAGGGGCCGCTCAGTTTGCCGACCTTCACCCCCTCGATCGAGTAGAAGCCGGTGACGGTTCCGTCTCCGGATCGGTCCAAAACCAGGTCGATCTGGGGCAAGCGCTCGTAGACATCCGAGGCACAGTAGGTTCCCGATACCCGCATGACCGCGATCTCTCCGGTATAGAGGGTCGGGGCTGCAGTTGCCGAGACCGCAGCGAGCAGGGTCAAGCCAAAACCAGCGGCAGAAAAACGGTTCATCCGAGTCTCCTTGGCAGAAAATGGTGGTTGGATGGTGCCAAAAAAAGCATCGAAATCGCAGCAACAGCGCGCAAAAGATACCACGCAGCTTAACTGCCAACAACTAAAATATTTTAGTGCAAGGAGCTCGGGCACCCAATGAGCACGCGGTCTTGCGCTGTGCCGTGCGGTAACTTCTGTTGACTTTGTCGGGCGTTCTATGCCATTAAATTCACGCGACTTCGCACCGACGCGTGGTCCGAGTCTCCCGTTACAGGTGCCTTCACCGTGGCTTTTGCCCCTTTACTCTCTCCCGCTCTTCTCCCGCCCCGAAGGCGTCACGCCGGATGTTGCCGTCTGGGCCCCTTCCGGCTGCCGGGGGCGCTCCTGTACCTGGTGCTGGCCGCGCTCTGCCTGCTCGCTTTCGACAACGGTGCTGCGTTTGCCGAGCGCAACCACAAGCCGGTGGTCATGGTGGGTGGGGACTTCAACTACCCCCCCTACGAGTTCCTGGACAAGCAGGGAAATCCCTCCGGTTTCAACGTGGAGCTGACCCGGGCGATCGCGGAGGTTATGGGGCTCGACGTCGACATCCGCCTGGGGCCATGGAGCGAGATGCGCGAGGGGCTGGACAACGGCAAGATCGACATCGTCCAGGGGATGGCCTATTCCTCGGAGCGGACCCAGGAGGTGGACTTTTCCACCCCGCATGCCCTTTTGTACCAGTCCATCTGGATCAGGCGCGACGACCGGCGCATCCGGTCGCTGGAGGATCTGCACGGCAAGACGGTCATCGTCATGCGCGACTCGATCATGCAGGACTTCATGGCGAAGTTCGACCCGAGTGCCAAGCTGGTCCTGACCGACACGCTTACCGATGCCCTGAAGCTTTTGAACGACGGGCGCCACGACTGCGCGCTGGTCTCCAAGCTCACCGGCAAGTACCTGGAAAAGGAACTGGGGCTCAAGCGGATCATTCCGGTGGCCCAGCCGATCATCACCCAGTCCTACGGCTATGCCGTCAGGAAGGGGAACCTGGAGCTTTTGGACAAGTTCAACGAAGGGCTCGCCGTCTTGAAGCGTTCGGGGCAGTACCAGGAGATCCGGGGGCGCTGGCTGGGGGTCCTGGAGCCGCAGCCGGTTTCCTGGCAGCGGGTCTTCCGCTACGTGGCGCTGGTGGCGCTGCCGCTGGTCCTGATCCTGGTGGGTACCGTGGCCTGGTCCCGTGCCCTGCAAAAGCAGGTGGCCGAACGCACCCGGGAGCTGGCGCGCGAGGTGGCGGAGAAAGAGCGGGCCTTGCGGGAGTTGCGCAGGCACCAGGACAAGCTGGTGCAGGCGGACAAGCTCGCCTCGCTGGGGATCCTGGTGGCGGGGGTGGCCCACGAGATCAACAACCCCAACGGGCTCATCCTCTTGAACCTGCAGCGCTTCGAGGAGACGCTGCGGCGCTCGCTCCCGATACTTGAGGAATACTACCGGGAAAACGGGGACTTCAGCCTGGGCCGCCACAACTACTCCCGGCTGCGCGAGGAGTTGCCGCACATGCTGATCGAGACGCAGGACGCTGCCCGGCGCATCAAGCGGATCGTCTCGGAACTGAAGGATTTCGCCCGCCCCGACACCGCTGACATGTCCGAGTTCTTCGACCTGAACGCGGTGGTCCAGGCGGCGGTACGCCTGGTCGACAAGTCCATCGTGAAGTGTACCCACCACCTGGAGCTCTGTTACGCGGAGTACCTCCCCAGGGTGCGCGGCAACCGGCAGCGGGTGGAGCAGGTCGTGGTCAACCTGCTGGTGAATGCGAGCCAGGCGCTGGAAGGGCAGGGGAAACGCATCGTGGTCAGCACCTCGTTCGATACGGCAAACCACCTGGTGGTCTTGGCGGTGCAGGACGAGGGGAGAGGGATCGCTGCGGAAGACCTGCCGCGGCTTACCGACCCGTTCTTCACCACCAAGCGCGAAGTCGGCGGTACCGGGTTGGGGCTCTCGGTTTCTGCCGGTATCGTCAAGGAGCACGGCGGTACGCTCGATTTTGCCTCGGTGCCGGGAGAAGGGACCACGGTTACCCTGGCGCTGCCTGCCGGGTGATAGGTGAAACCTTGCCACGGAGACACGGAGGGCACGGAGCAGGACTCCGGGCTGCTGGGCAGAACCAAAATAACCGACCAGAAGTTTTTTTAGGACCTTTCAGGCCGAAGGCAGGGACGTCGATGTGGGGTTTTCCCGTGTCCCCCGTGCCTTCCTGGCACAAGAACTCGAGGAGTTATCAGGATGAAGGAAGCTCTCTATCCCGCGTTCGGGGTGCTTTTGGTGGACGACGAGCCCCCCTGGCTGCGCAGTCTCTCCATGTCGCTGGAGGGGCCCGGCGGGATCACCAATATCACCCAGGTAAGTGACAGCCGTCAGGTGCTGGCGCTTTTGGAACAACAGGACTTCGGCCTGGTCCTTCTGGACCTCACCATGCCCTACCTCTCCGGCGAGGAGCTCCTCTCGAAGCTGGCCGAGGAGCACCCCGACCTCTCGGTGCTGGTCATGTCGGGACTGAACCAGGTGGAGACGGCGGTCCGCTGCATGCGCCTGGGCGCCTTCGACTACCTGGTGAAGACCGACGACGAGGACCGGATAATCGACGCGGTGCGCCGCGCGATCCGGATGCAGGAACTGCAGCGCGAGAACAAGGAGATGCGCCGCCGCTTCCTGAACGACCGGCTGGAGTGCCCGCAGGCCTTCGCCCAGATCGTCACCCAGAACAAGGCGATGCGCTCCATCTTCCAGTACATCGAGGCGGTCGCGAAAAGCACCCAGCCGATCCTGATCACCGGCGAGAGCGGAGTGGGGAAGGAGTTGGTGGCGCGAGCGGTGCACAACCTGAGCCGCAGCGACGGTCCGCTGGTTTCGGTCAACGTGGCGGGGCTCGATGACAGCGTCTTCGCCGATACCCTGTTCGGGCACCGAAAGGGGGCCTTCACCGGTGCGGACGAAACCCGCAGCGGCATGGTGGAGCAGGCCGCGGAGGGCACCCTGTTCCTCGACGAGATAGGGGACCTGTCGCTCTCCTGCCAGGTGAAACTGTTGCGCCTGTTGCAGGAGGGGGAGTTCTACCCGCTGGGGAGCGATATTCCCAAGCAGATGAAGGCGCGCATCGTAGTGGCGACCCACCAGGACCTGGCCCAGAAGCGGGCGGCCGGCAGTTTCCGCAAGGACCTCTACTACCGCCTGCGTGCCCATCACGTCCATATCCCCCCCCTGCGGGAGCGCAAGGACGACATCCCCCTGTTGCTGGATAACTTCCTGGAGGAGGCGGCGCGCCTGTTCGACAAGAAGGTTCCCTCGTACCCCAAGGAACTGGTCACCCTGCTTTCCACCTACAGCTTCCCGGGAAACCTGCGCGAGATGCGCTCCATGGTGTTCGACGCCATGAGCGTGCACAACTCGCGCATGCTTTCGATGACACCGTTCCTCAATGCCATGGAAGAGCAGGGGGAGCGCCCGGCGCCCAGCGCCGCAGGATCCGGTGAGAACGTCTTCTACGGCTGTGACGAACTGCCGACGCTTGGCGAGGCCGTGGAACAGCTGGTGAACGAAGCTATGCGCCGCTGCGAGCACAACCAGAGCATCGCCTCCCGGATCTTGGGCATCTCGCAGCCGGCACTCAGCAAGAGGCTCAAACTGCTGCGCAAGGAGTAGGGGGGGCTTCACTCTCTCGTTCCAGGCTCCTGCCCGGGCAGCAGCAGGCGAGCTTACGGTTGGCTGATGAGCGCTGGTATTTCGCCAGTGCGTCCCTCCCCCTTCAAGGGGGATGACAGGAGGGGGATGGGGAGCAACTCCCTGCCAGTATGCCCATCCCCACCCCGACCCTCCCCTTGAAGGGGAGGGGGAGCTTTTGCGAGCGGATAGAGGCGCTAACCAGGTAAGGTTATAGGGGTTGCTCAAGGGGGTATAACTTTTGGCAACTCCATAACAATTGTTATAACGCTTCGTGCCTTCAATTCTTTCAAGTAGTTATACCTTCCCGTAGCGTCGTCCTTTCCAAAAGTTATAACCCTTTCCCCCGCGGGAATTTCCCGTAAACACCACGGGTTAGCATAGTTGTGGCAATTCTGCCACGTTGGCACCCGCCTTGCTCTTAGGAAGACTTCTTCCTCCGCGTTGTACCGGTTGCCACGGAATTTGCTGAACCTCCTCCCTTCGCCTCTCAGCAGCTTCCCGGAGCAGCGGGCGCCTGTCGTCAGGGCGCCCCGCTCGGGTCCGGCCACGCCGCGGTTCATACCACAAGATCATTCACCCCGTGTCTTTTATGGAAAAGGAGTAGCAGATGATTCAGTTCCAAAACGTCCACAAATGGTTCAAGACCCTCCACGTGCTGAACGACGTCAACCTGCACGTCAAGCAAGGCGAAGTGGTGGTAGTCTGCGGCCCCTCCGGTTCGGGCAAGTCCACCCTGATCAGGACCATCAACAAGCTGGAACCGATCAACGAAGGGCACCTTACCGTGGACGGCATGGATCTGTTGAGCAAGAAGACCGACTTGAACCGGCTGCGCGCCGAGGTGGGCTTCGTGTTCCAGCAGTTCAACCTCTATCCGCACCTCTCGGTGTTGTCCAACATCACCCTGGCTCCCACCAAGATCCGCAAGACCCCGAAGAAGGAAGCCGAGGAGCAGGCGATGCAGCTTCTGGAGCGCGTCGGTCTCGCCATGAAGCGCGACGCCTACCCGACCCAGCTCTCCGGCGGCCAGCAGCAGCGTGTGGCCATCGCCCGCGCCCTCGCCATGAAGCCGCGCATCATGCTCTTCGACGAGCCGACCTCGGCACTCGACCCGGAGATGATCGGCGAGGTGCTCCAGGTCATGCAGGATCTGGCCAAGACCGGCATGACCATGGTGGTGGTCACCCACGAGATGGGCTTTGCCCGCGAGGTGGCGGACCGGGTGGTGTTCATGGACCACGGGGTGATTCTGGAAGAGGCGCAGCCGGAGGAGTTCTTCCTCAACCCGCAGCACGACCGCGCCAAGCAGTTCCTGAAGCAGCTCTTGTCGCCGATGCACTAAAAAACAAGCAGCCGTTTTAGTTTCTCTGTTTTCTGTTTGCCAAGTTCTGTTATAACTAGACGCAAAGAGCAGGTCAGAAAACGGCTTTTGCTGGAACAACCGGTGTTTGTGCGGTCTCCAGCCCTTTCGTTGCCAATTGCCAACCGTCAATTGTCAATCGTGTCTAGATCAACCTTTGTTGGACCGCAGCGCTATGCCATGCGGTATCCGACCACTGTGAGGCTCGTGTGCTCAAGTATCATTTCGATTGGTCCATTATCACCTCAGGCAAGTACTTCGAGTGGCTGGTGTCCGGCCTCAAGATCACCCTGGAGCTTTCCGCCGTCGGCATCGTCGGCGCCTTTGTGCTCGGCCTGGTGATCGCCGTCCTGAAGATGAGCAATTTCAAGCCGCTGCGCTGGCTCGCCTCGGTGTACCTCGAGTTCTTCAGGAACACGCCGCTTTTGATCCAGATCTTTTTCTGGTACTTCGGCTCCTACAAGATACTCCCCACCGCGGTCAACGAGTGGCTCAACAACACCAACTTCGAGTTCGCGGCCGCTGCCATCGCGCTCATCATCTATACCTCGGCCTTCATCGCCGAGGATATCCGCAGCGGCATCCTCTCCATCCCCAAGGAGCAGATGGAGGCGGCCCGCAGCGCCGGGTTCTCCTTCCTGCGCTCCATGCAGTACATCATCCTGCCCCAGGCGGTGCGCATCACCATCCCGCCCCTGGTGAACCAGTTTCTGAACCTTGCCAAGAACTCCTCGCTCGCCATGACCATCGGCGTCATGGAACTCACCTACCAGGCCCGCCAGGTAGAGAGCTACTCGTTCAAGGGCTTCGAGGCCTTCACTGCGGCGACCGTGGTCTACCTTGCGCTTTCGGTCTCCATCACCTTTCTCATGGACCTGTACAACAAGAAGGTGCTGAACCCGCAGAGGAGCTAACGGCCGGAACACGGCGTTGAGTGGTTTGGTCGTCCCGCCCCCGGGTGGGAGGACGCGCCACCGCAGGATGAAACGTTAAACTCGTAACTTCGCCTCGGGCGAATGGAGAATCACATGGATCTCGATTTTCAGGTCATACTCGACAACTTCACCTACTTCATGATCGGCCGCTACCCGAACGGTCCCTTGGGCGGGCTCGGGCTCACCATGTACCTCGCGGTGGTCTCCTGCATCCTCTCTTTCTTCGGCGGCCTGATCCTCGGGCTTTTGAGCCTCTCGCGCTACGCGGTGATCCGCTACCCGGTGAACCTGTTCATCAACACCATCCGCGGCCTGCCGCTTTTGATGGTGATCTTCTGGATGTACTTCCTGCTGCCGGCCCTCATGGGCAAGACGGTGCCGGAGAGCCAGACCGTCATCATGGGGCTCACCGTGTTCACCTCGGCCTACATGTCCCAGATCGTGCGCGCCGGCATCATGGGGGTTCCCAAGGGGCAGACCGAGGCGGCCATCTCCACCGGACTCAAGGGGTGGCAGACCATGCTCTACATCATCCTCCCCCAGGGGATGCGCAACATGATCCCGTCCTTCGTGAACCAGTTCGTCTCGCTCATCAAGGACACCTCGCTCGCCTTCATCGTCGGCGTCTCCGAACTGACCCACGTCGGCACCCAGGTCAACAACCGGACCATGTCCTATCCGACCGAGATCTTCATCTTCATCGCCGCGGTCTACTTCGTGCTCTGCTTCGCCTTCACCAGCTTCTCGCGCTGGCTGGAGCAGCGCCTGGCCTGGCGCAAGTCGATCTAGCACCACTCACCAACCTGCCCGTGCGCGCCGCCACCTTTTTAGGGGGCGGCGCGCTCCTGTTTGTGCCCCGGACACCGCTCAAAGGACGCAACATCTCGCACCTTTCCCGATCTTCAGCCCCCAGCCCCACCTCTCCCCTGTAGGAAGAATAGAACGCCATTCGATTATTCTTGCTTTTTTCTTCTCATTAGGTAAATTCCGCTGAGAGTACCATGACGGCGCTTTAAGCTTTTGCGTCCCGTTGTCAACAACGTCGTTCTCCGAGGACCAGCATGGCAAAGAACAATCTGCGTTTCGGGTATCACGTCATCCGTTACTCGCTGGCGGCCGGCTGTATCGTCGGCCTGGCCGGCAGCTACTGTGCCTACCAGGTGGTCGCTGCGCCAGCCACGGGGCCGGCACCGGCAGGGTATGCCTTGGGCACCCTCTGGGCCATGGTCGCCGAAGCGGTGCTTTTTGTCACGGCCCTCGCGGTCTTTGCCGCACGAAACCTCGCCAAGCGGGTGAAGGTCCTGGCGGATGCCTTGAACCATGGGGCCGAGGGCGACCTCACCTGCCGACTCGACACCGCCTCGGATGACGAGTTCGGGAAACTGCACCGCAATTTCAACGTGATGATGGAACAGCTGGCGGGAGTGGTGAGCCGGGTCGCGCAGTCCATCAGCGAACTGCAGAAGATCGCTTCCGACATCGACGAGGTCTCCAAGAAGGGGCTTACCTCTGCCGTACTGCAGTCCGAGGGGGTTGCCGAGGCATCTCAGGCGGTTGGCGAGATTGACAAGTCGGTGCAGCAGATCGCCAGGTGGGTGGACGATCTCTCGGGGTCCGCCACCGATAACGCCTCGGCGATCCTCGAGATGTCGGCAAGTATCGAGCAGGTGAACCAGCACGTCGACACCCTGTCCGAGGCGGTGGAGGAGGTGAGCTCCTCGATCATCGAGATGACCGCAGCCGAAAAGCAGATCGGCGGAAGTGCCCAGAGCCTGCTCGGCGAGGCCACCGCCGCGTCGGCGCTGGTGGCGGAACTGGACGTCTCCATAAAGCAGGTGGGAGAGAACGCCGTGCATGCCGCGAAGATCTCCGAGATCGTCCGCCAGGATGCCCAAAGCGGTGCCCAGGCGGTCGCGGCGACCATCTCGGGGATCGATGAAATCCGGCGTTCCTCACGCTCCACGGTCGAGGCGATGCAGAACCTCTCCCTGCGCGCCGCGGACATCGGGAAGATCCTCCTGGTGATCGACGAGGTGGCCGAGCAGACCAACCTCTTGGCGCTGAACGCCTCGATCATCGCGGCCCAGGCGGGGGAGCAGGGGAAAGGGTTCGCGGTGGTGGCCCACGAGATCAAGGAACTGGCGCGGCGCACCAGCAGTTCCACCCGCGAGATATCGGAGATCGTCGAGGGGGGCCAGGAGGAAACCACGACGGTGCTCACGGCGATCAAGGCCTCCGAGGAACGCATCACGGAAGGGGAACTGCTCTCCCAGCGCTCCGGCGAGGCGCTGCGCAAGATCGTGGACGGCGTGCAGGAGTCGACCCCGCGGGTCAACGAGATTGCCCAGACCACTGAGGACCAGGCTAAACTGAGCGAGAACATGCGCCAGGCGATGGATCGGGTGGCCGAAATGGTGGGGCAGATCGTGCGCGCGACCCGCGAACAGGGGCGCGGCAGCGAGCAGATCGTCTCCGCGGTGGAGCGGATGAAGGATTTCACCGCGCAGGTGCGCAGCACCACCCGGGCCCAGACCGCCACCAGCAGCCACATCGTGCACGCAACCGAAGACATCACCCAGATGATCAGGAACGTGCGTCGGGCCTGCGAAGAGGAAGCGGAGAGCACCAAGCAGATCGTGCGGGCAATGGAGAACATCCGCGAATCGTCGCAGACCACGGTGGAGGTGAACCGGATCATGGACGGTGCGGTGACCGGACTCTCTGACCAGGTCAAGCTCTTGCAGCAGAAGATGGCGGGGCTGACGGTGTAGGAAAACCGCTCACCGCAAAGACGCAAAGGGCGCTAAGAAAACTTTTTCAGCTACAAAAAGGCACAAAATTCATCAAAGAAAACCTCTCAAACATGTTCGGCCTCTTGCGTTAATGCAGGAGGCCGAACGTGTAAGAGCCGATTTTTTGGTGTCGTTTGTGCCTTTTTACGGCAAAAGCCGTAGTGTTCTTAAGCCTTCTGGTTTCTTTGCGCTCTTTGCGTCTTTGCGGTGAGAAAAGGTTTCATATTTCGATCCTGAACTGTGCGCCGCTGCCCGTGTTGGACACGCTCAAGGTGCCCCGCATGTTGCGTTCGATGATGGCCTTCGACATGTAGAGTCCGATGCCGGTCCCCTGCAACCCCTTGGTGGAGAAGTAGGGGTCGAAGATGTTGTCGAGGATCGCGACGGGAATCCCTCCGGCGTTGTCGGTGACCGTCACCACGGTCTTTTCCGCAGCTTGCTCCATGCAGATGATGATCTTCGGCTGCGGAACCTGGTTGCTGTCGAAGGCGTCGCGGGCGTTTACCAGGAGGTTGAGCAGGACCTGGGCGTACTCGTTGGGGTATCCCTTGGCGGTAAGTTCGTCGGTACCGGTCACCTCGACGGTGATGGAACGCTCCAGGAGGCTGTCCCGTACCAGTTCGATCGCCTTGTGCACCGCCTGGTCGATCCGGAACTCGGTGATCTCCTTGTCCGGGCTGAAGAAGTCCCGGAAATCGTCGATGGTACGCGACATGTGCTTGATGAGCTTCATCGCCTTATTGATGTTCTCCTCGAGCACCTGCTGGTTGAACTCCCCCGTCTGGTGCAGTAGCGGAAGCTGCTGGATGGTGAGGCCCAAGGCGTTGAGCGGCTGACGCCATTGGTGCGCGATGTTGCCGATCATCTCTCCCATGGCGGCCTGGCGGCTTTGTTGAGCCAGGAGGCGCTCTTTCTCCCGCAGCTCCTCCACCACGCGCAGCCGTTCGTCGGTCTGTACCTGCAACTCGCCCAGTGCCTGGGATAGTTCCTGGGTGCGTTCCTGGACTCGGACCTCCAGTTCCTCCGCCTGCTGCCTGAGCAGCGCCTCGGTGTGCAGCAGCCGGCTGGTGGACCCCCTGATGAGCCAGTACAAAAGCAGCGAGGTGACCAGGACGTACCCCCACCCCTTGAGCTGCGAGATCCAGAGCACGGTCTCCGGGTCATGAAACAGTGAAATTACTGCCCGGTCGGAGAAGAGGATCCAGAGACACCCGGTCACCGCATACATCAGGACGATCTTTTCCGGCGTGTGGCGTTCAGGCATGAGGGGCCTCGGCTAAACATCCGGGGAGTATGATCTCGGCGATGCTGCGAAAGAGCTGGCCACCGCTGGTCTCTATGAAGTGGAGTAGTTGCAGGTTTACCGGTATGCCGACGAAATCGCCGCTGTCGCGCAGGTCGGTGCGCAGGCCGTAGCACCGTTTCCCCAGCCCGCAGGCAAAGCCCACCTCGGCTGCCGTTCCCGAATCGACCTCGGCCCCGTCCACGACGGCAAGCAGGTAGTCGGCCTCCCGGATACCCGCTTCGTTGCAGACGCCGATGCGACGGGCAAGCCCGGCAAAGGCGGCAACGCGCGCCTGGTGGTCCTTTTCCTGGAACGCCTTCTCCAGCTCTGCGGAGAATTGCGGCTGTGCCCAGGGATCGAATACCTCGATCCCTAGACTCACCAGCCGGTCTTTGATGCGGGTGAGGTAGTCCCGGTTTTCGGGGGAAAAGCCCAGCGGCGAGGCGAGGTACACCCTGGTCATGACCGTCTCCTGGTGGGTATCGTTGAGACCTTGCTGTCGATGAGCCGGCCTAATGAGCCAGATTCTCCTATTTTGGGGAGATATGTCAAGGGGATTGCTGTCGCTGTCCCTCTTACAACGCTGAAAGAGTCTTGAGGACCTGCCAGCACCAGATATCGGGGAAGGGTGGTCATCGTTGAAGAGAAATCTGCTTCGCGAACCTCGACTTGGTGTTGTGTGTCGGCAGCGCCTTGAGCTACCATGAACAAACCGCGCACCGCGGTGTTTCGAATCAGTGCCGAGAAAGGAGCTGCACCATGTGCGGTCGCTTCACACTGTTTCTCCCTCCGGGACTTCTCGCCGAACTCTTCGGGGTCGTAGAGCCCGGCTGCGTCCCGGACCGTTACAACATAGCCCCCACCCAACTGGTGACGGTGATCCGTCAGGTTGAGCCGGGAGTGAACCGCCTGGATCAGCTGCACTGGGGCTTGATCCCGCCCTGGGCAAAGGATCCCTCCATCGGGAGCCGGATGATCAACGCCCGCGGCGAGACCCTCGAGGAAAAGCCGGCCTTTAGAAATGCCTTCAGGTTTCGGCGCTGCCTGATCCCAGCCTCCGGCTTCTACGAGTGGAATAATCAGGGGGGGCGTAAAGTTTCGGAGTTTCTCCGCCTGAAGGACCAGGCGCCCCTGGTCTTTGCGGGACTCTGGGAGAGCTGGACCGCGCCGCAGGGGGAGGTCGTCGAATCCTGCGCCATCGTCACTACCGCGGCGAACGCCTACGTGGCCCGGCTGCACGAACGGATGCCGGTGCTGCTCAAACCCGCTGATGGGGAGCTCTGGCTGGACCGCACAGTGACCGACCCGGCGCGGCTCAAGCCGCTGTTGCGCCCCTGTGGCGCCGAGGAGATGGAGGGGTGGACGGTTTCGCCCCTTGCCAACAGCCCGAGAAACGATGGTGTAGAGTTGGTGAAGCAATGGACAATTGATAATGGACAGTTGACGATGGGAAACCTGTTTGAGGTATGAGGACGGACTTTTGACCGTGAGAGGGGAGGTCGCATGAACGCGGAGGTGGTTTCGGTACGCTATCGCATCGAGCTCAGTGAGGCACAGGTCCAGAAACTGAGGCGGACCTGGCCCAATGGTGACCCATTTTATCCGTACGAAAAGATGGAGCGCTACCTCGGGACGCTGCAGGTGGAGGACCTGAACTGGCACCACTACGCGGGCCCCTACCTGTACTTCACCGTGTACGGTGACGACATGGAGGGGACGCTTGCCGAGGCCCTGAAGGTCTTCGAGGCACGGCTGGGGAAGCCCTAGGCACGGTTCACCTTTTCGCTCCATTGATCTATACTGGCATCCATGGGGATGTGTAGTTGACCTCGCTCTTTCCCTCCTTTTGAGCGAGGTCTTTTTGTGGCCTGAGAACTGCCGTTCCCAAAGGTCGCTCAGCCCCGGGGGGACGTTATGAAAAGACTGGCGAGGTTGCTGCTTCTGGCAGGGATGCTCCTTGCCGCCACAGGTGCCACGGCCCAGAGTACCGCGACCCGGGAGGAAATGGCCCGGCAGATGCTTGCGGAGACCAACCTGGCGCGCCGGGAGCCGCTGCGTTACGTGGGCTATATCAAGGAGCTGCGCCGGCACTTCGTGGGGCGGGGCTACCTGGTGCCCGGGTCGCCGGCCCTGGTGGTGACCACCGAGGGGGTCGCCGCGCTCGACGAGGCGATCCGGTTTCTCGAGAAGCAAAAGCCGCTGCCTCCGCTTTCCTGGTCGCCGGGTATGGCCCAGGCGGCGGCTGACCTGGTGCGGGACCAGGGGCCAACCGGGGAGATCGGGCACACCGGCAACCGCAGTGGCGACATGCGCGAGCGCATCGAGCGTCACGGTACCTGGCGTGGCCGGATTGCCGAGAACATCGGCTACGGACCCGACACCGCACGGCAGATGGTCATGCAGCTCATCATCGACGACGGCGTGCCGGAGCGCGGGCACCGCAAAAACATCTTCACCTCCGCCTTCAAAGAGGCCGGTGCCGCCTGCGGAGTGCACGCGGTATATCGAAACATGTGCGTCATGGAGTTCGCCGCAGGATTCACCAAAGGCAGGTGAAGAATTGACAATTGGCAATTGACAATTATCCCCGGTTGCCGTAACTCTGTACTCCGCTGTTCTCGTGCCAGTGTGGTTGCCGTTAGATCTTTGGGGGCGTAACGCTCTCAGAGAGAAGGACGCCCCAGGCTGAAGAGGTTTGACTTTTGTAGTTAATTGTCAATCGTCCACCGTCCATTATCCATTGGTTTCGAACATGTACTGGGAATATTTCGGCTTCAAGGAGCCGCCTTTCGCACTCACCCCGAATCCCGCGTTTCTCTTCCTCAGCACCCCGCACCAGGAGGCGTTCGCCCACCTGCTCTTCGCCATTGAAAGCCGCGCCGGGTTCATCGAGCTTTCCGGCGAGGTCGGCACCGGTAAGACCACCATCATCCGGACCTTGTTGAACCAGCTGGAGCGCGAGACCCACCGCAGCGCCCTCATCTTCAACCCGACGCTCTCCCCTTTGGGGCTTTTCCGCGAGATCAACACCGAGTTCGGACTCCCGGCAACCTCGAACGACCTCCAGGAACTGCACCAGGCGCTGAACGCCTTTCTGCTCGAGGAAAACCGCTCCGGTCGCACCGTGGTGCTGGTGATCGACGAGGCCCAGAACCTCTCGGTCGAGGTGCTGGAACAGCTGCGGCTCATCTCGAACCTGGAGACGGACCGCGCCAAGCTGATCCAGATCGTCATGGTGGGGCAGCCGGAACTGCGGGAACTCCTGTCGCGTCCGGAACTGCGCCAGCTGGACCAGCGCATCACGGTGCGCTACCACCTCAAACCGATGGGCTTCACCGACACCTGCGACTACATTCGGCACCGGATCCGCTTCGCGGCAGGAGGGAGCGAGCCCTTGAGCTTCTCGACCGGTGCCGTACGTAAGATCTTTGCCTTCTCCGGTGGGCTCCCCCGTCTGGTCAATGTTGCCTGTGACCGGGCGCTGTTACTTGCCTACACGAGCGAGTACCGCGAGGTGACCCCTGCCATGGCGGCTGCCTCGCTGCGCGACCTGCGTAAGGATCAACCCGGCCGGGCGTTTCCCGTGGGCAGGGCGGGCGCGGCCTTGGCGCTCGTGGCAGTTCTCGCGGTGGCTCTTTGGTGGCTCGCCTCTGGAACCAATCCGGGAGTCCCCAGCGCCTCGGAACCGCAGAGTGGCGCGGCAGCGACACAGAAAGGTGCCACCCAGCCTGCACCGCAGCGCTCCGGCCCCCCTGAACAACAACTCGCTGCAGCACCCGGAACCGCAGCGCCGGTGACAACCGGCGGCGGCACCTCGCCCGCTGGAGCGGGGAGCCCGAAAGCGGCGGGCGGGACTGCGAACCCGCCCAGGACGTTCTCGAAAGAGCAGGCGCTCCGTGGGCTGGCTGCCACGTCCGAGGAGGAAAACCTGCGCGGCGCGGTTAACGCGCTCCTGAAGATCTGGCGGGTACCGGGTTTCGACTCGGAGCCGCTTAAAGGGGTGAACCTCGCGGTGCTGGCGAGATCCCGCGGCATGAACGCGACCCGGGTCACCGGGAACCTGGATGCGCTGGCGCGGCTCGATGCTCCGGCCCTCTTGCAGGTGACTGTCCCGGGGGGGAGCCGGGTGGTGGCCTTGACGGGGCTCGGGCCGGATTCGGTCCAGGTTGCACCGGCGCTCGACGGCCGCACTACGCTAGGCCGCAGCGACCTCGCCCAGGTCTGGAGCGGCACCGCCTACCTGTTCTGGAAGGATTTCCACAACATCGGTTCCACCAGGAAGGGGGCGGACCAGGCGGCGCGCCTGAAGAGTCTGCAGGGGTTGTTGTTGGGGGCCGGGGTCTATCGCGGAGCGCTCGACGGCGTCGCCGGCAGCAAGGTCGCCGAGGCGGTCAGCGAGTTCCAGCGCCGGGAAGGGTTGCCCGAGGATGGCAAGGCGAAGGGGCTCACGCTCATGCTGTTATACCGAAGAGCCGGTGGATTCTTCCCGCCTACGTTGCAGGGAGGCGGGGCAGGGGAGTCGTCGGCCGCCGTCCGCGGCAAGGGGGGCGCCTAAGCCATGAGCCTCATCCTCGATGCCTTGCGGAAGATGGAGCAGGACAGAAACAGCCGCCGCGGCGCCGCCCACGACCTGCGTCCCGAGGTGCTGCGTTACCGGCGGGCCCCCGCCGTCGAGCGCCGGTTCCCGCTGCGCTGGGTGAGCCTCGGTGTTGTGCTGCTCGTTGCCGGGCTCGGCGCCGGGTATCTGGTCACGGGAGGCCTGGGTGCCAGACGTCACGCTGCCATGCCCGTTTCCGCGGCACCCGTCGAGCAGGCGCCGGCCGCTGCCGCCCCGGCTACGCCGGTCCCCGTTCCGCAGCCGGCCGCGAACCTCCCCGCTCCCGCTCCGGTAGCGAATTCGAAGGCTGCTCCCCAGCCGGTCCGCCCTCCTTTTGCTGCCGGTCTCAAGGAAGTACCGGGAGCCGCCAGCGAGGCCCCAGGCGAGGCACGTTCCGTTGCCCCGGAACGCCCAATCCCTTCGGTGCGACGCGAGCGTCCGGCTCCTGCTGCCTCCCAGGCGGTGCAGCAAACGGTGCCGACGGGAGGTGGGGATATCACCGTGTCGGGAATCGCCTGGCAGGATGAGCGCAACCTGCGCCGTGCCGTGCTGAACGGCAACCTGGTCGGCGAGGGGGCCCAGGTGGCCGGCGCCCGGGTGGTGGAAATCAGGGAGGACCGGGTCAGGCTCTCCAGAAACGGCCAGGTTTTCGACGTGCTGCTCTCCTCGGCGGCTCGGTAAGCGGAAACGATACAATTAAGGAAATAAAAACGGCCCCCGTCTCATTATTGAGGCGGGGGCCGCAGTTTTTCGGCAGTCGTCAAAACCTGGGTATCAGGCCTTGCCGCACACCTCCTGGAAGGCCTCCTCGAGGATGCCCAGCCCGCGCTCCAACTGCTCGTCGGTGATGACCAGCGGCATCAGGAAACGGACCACGTTGCCAAACGCGCCGCAGGAAAGGATCACCAGCCCCTTGTCGAAGCAGACCTTGGTGAGCTTCTTGGCGAGGTCGCCGGCAGGTGCCTTGGTCTCACGGTCATGGACCAGTTCGAGCGCCAGCATGGGCCCCTTGCCGCGCACCTCCCCGATCACCTCGTAGTTCTCCTGCATCGCCTTGAAACGCGTCTGGAGCTTCACCCCGAGCGCCTCGGCACGGGTCAAGAGCCCATCCTCGGTGAAGATCTTGAGGACCGCCAGCGCCGCACTCAGCGCGAGCGGGTTGCCGCCGTAGGTGCCGCCCAGGCCGCCGGGGTGCGGGACGCTCATGATCTCGCTGCGACCGGTGACCGCGCTGAGCGGCATGCCGCCGGCCAGGCTCTTGGCCGTGGTGATCAGGTCCGGCTCGATGCCCCAGTGGTCGATAGCGAAGAGCTTGCCGGTGCGCCCCATGCCGCTTTGGATTTCGTCGATGATGAGCAGGGTGCCGTGCTTCTTGCAGATGGCCTGCAGCTTGGCGAAGTACTCCTTGGGCGGGGTGACGAAACCGCCTTCGCCCTGGATCGGCTCGACGATGACCGCGGCGGTCTGCTCGGCGGCCACGTAGCCGGTGAAGAACTCCTCGAGCTTATCGGCGCAGGCGCACTGGCAGGAGGGATAGCTCATCCCGTAGGGGCAGCGGTAGCAGTAGGCCGAAGGGGTCCGGTAGGTTTCGGGGGCGAAGGGGCCGAAGCCGTACTTATAGGGTTTCACCTTGCTGGTAAGCGACATGGTCATCAGGGTGCGGCCGTGGAAGCCGTGCTCCATGGAGATGATGCCGCTGCGCTTGGTGGCGATGCGCGCGATCTTCACCGCGTTCTCGACGGCCTCGGCGCCGGAGTTGGCGAACATGGTCTGTTTGGGAAAACTGCCCGGAGAAAGCTCGTTCAGCTTGGCGGCCAGTTCGATGTACAGCTCGTAGGGTGCAACGTGGAAACAGGTGTGAATGAACTTCTCAGCCTGTTCCTTGATGGCGGCCACCACCTTGGGGTGGCTGTGCCCCACGTTGTTCACGCCGATGCCGCCGGCGAAGTCGATCAGTTCGCGCCCGTCCACGTCGGTCATGATGGCGCCCTGGGCCCGTGCGATGAACGCCGGGTTCAGCAGCGACACCCCGGCCGGAACGTGCTGGTTACGCAGTTCCATCAACTGCTCGTTGCGAGATGTCATGATGCTCTACTCCTTTGCCTTCTGGTATGGGTTCAGGAAATCCTCCGGAAGGGAGGTCCTGTGCAGATGTGCCGCGGAAACCGAATCGATCACTCCCTGGCCCGAGCTTCATTACAAAGTCCATACCAATCCACAGGCGCGCTGCGGCAAAACCACCCGGCTCCTTCGGGGATCACAAGGTAATTCACAAAGTTTCGGCAGGTTAGCTGCCGAGAGGGCCGTGCCGGATAGCACGCTGGCCTGCCAAGGGGATTCCCGTTGAAGCGGGCGAAGCGGGGCGGCCGTCGGGGTGGTACCCGTGGCACCGGCGGGTCCCGGACCTGCGAAAACGGCCGCAGCAGCGCATCAGGCAGGGGCCGGAGGCTTTTCCGAAAGCCCGGAGAAATGACCCGCCGCGTTATTTATTCTTGAATATTTGATTCAAATTTGCATAATGCCTGAAAAGCGGCCGGTGCATGAGCTGGAACTCCCCTCAGATGCTGCCCGGCCTACTGCTCGCTCACGGTCGCAGGCTCTCGCGCGGCCGTGTGAGGGAACTGGAGGGAACTGGCTGTATGTCCACGATAAATCCCGCACAGCTCATCGGTTTGTCGCCCAGCGGCGACCCCCTGCGCGCCGAGGAGTTCTACCAGGCGCTGGTGAACGCCATGGATGTCGGCATTCTCGCGGTGAATACCTCGGGGATGGTCATCCTGGCCAACCGGGTATCCCGCGAAAGTTTCGGCGCTTACCAGGGGGTGCACCTCAACGACGTGCTTCCCGAATTGTGGCCCAAGGTCGCCCAGAGGCTCTTGGGGCGCAGCCGCAATGCGGCCGAGATCTCGGTGCGCGGCACCGAGTCGAACTTCCTGGCACGTGTGAGCCCCATGCTGGTCGACCAGGAACAGGTGGGGGCGGTCTGCGTTTTCGTGGAGAGCACCGAACTTGAGAACATGGCGAAACAGATGGAGTTTTTCCAGGGTCTTACCCGGGAGCTCGACACCATCATCGATTCCTCCTCGGACGGTCTGTGGATCTGCGATGCGGACGCCAAGGTGATCCGCATCAACCCGGCCTCGGAACGCATCAACAACATAAAGGCCGCCGACGTGGTGGGACGCAACATGCGCGACCTGGTAAACGCGCGGGTTTTCGACCGTTCGGCCACCCTCGAGGTGCTGCGCACCGGATCACGGGTGAACCTTTTGCAACAGCGCGAGGGGCGCAAGCTGATTACCACCGGTACCCCGGTCTACGACGCATACGAGCGGATCACCCGTGTCGTGGTAAGCGAGCGGGATATCACGGAAATCGACAGCCTGCAGCGCGAGCTCGAGGACCAGGAAGCCATCAAGGACCAGTTCCGCAACCAGATGCTGGAGATGCAGCAGGAACAGCAGTTGGAAAACCAGCAGATCATCGCCCGCAGCCCCTCCATGATCAAGGCGTTGCGCCAGGCGCTCAAGGTGAGCAAGGTGGAATCGACGGTGCTGATCCTGGGGCCTTCGGGGGTGGGAAAGGGGCTCTTCGCGGACCTGATCCACAAGAACTCGGAGAGAAGCGATAAGCCGCTCATCAAGATCAACTGCGGCGCGATCCCGGAGTCGCTCATCGAATCGGAGCTCTTCGGCTACGACAAGGGGGCCTTTACCGGCGCGCAATCCGGCGGAAAACCGGGCTATTTCGAACTCGCCGACGGCGGTATCCTGTTTCTGGACGAGATCGCCGAGTTGCCGCTCCCCTCGCAGGTGAAGCTCTTGCGCTTCATGGAGGACGGAACCATCATGCGCCTGGGAAGCACCCGGTCGCGCCACGTGAACGTGCGCATCCTCGCCGCAACCCACCGAAACCTCGAGCAGATGGTGGAGGAGGGGAAGTTCCGGCTCGACCTCTACTACCGCCTCAAGGTGATCCCGATCCATGTCCCTTCCCTCAACGAGCGCAAGGAGTGCCTCCTGCCGCTCATCCTGCACTACATCGAGTGGTACGCCAAGAAGCACAAGACCGTGAAGCGGCTCTCCCGGGCAGCCTGTGACACGCTTTTGGCCTACCCCTTTCCCGGCAACGTGCGCGAGCTGATGAACCTCTGCGAGCGGCTGGTGGTGATGACCGAGACCGAGTTGATCGGCCTGCAGGATCTTCCTGCCGACGTCGCCCAAAGTGACACGACGCAAGCGGGGATCCCCTCGCAATGGCCCGAATCCATTACGCTTCCCCAGATGGTCGAGAGTGCCGAACGCTCCCTTCTGGCCCACGCGCTCAAGCAGCACAACAACCAGGCCGAGATGGCCGAGGCCCTGGGGGTGAGCCAGCCCACCATCGCCCGCAAGCTGAAGAAATACGGCCTGAGCTGAAGGGCCGCGCCGGAGGTTTGATAATTATTCAGATCTGAATAAAATGTGGGCAGCGTCCCGGTCGCTCCCCTGGGCAGGGTTTCCGCCTGAACCGGGACGGCAGCGCCGCCCATCCCTTCGGGGAACAGCAGCTTGCGGAGTTTTCCCCACCGTTTCCGCCCGTGGTAGCCGCTCGATTTCTGGATGTGATTTCATTGGCATGCTTTCTGCTGTATACAGCCCGCCGGTGCCGAACTCGGTGCCGGCAGCCCCGCTCACCGTGCGCCGGTCAGCTTTCGGCGGGAGCCGCTGGACCTTCTGAACTGCTATTGCCGTGGTAACCACTTTGCCACATCACATCAAAGGAGGTAGCACAATGAAATCTGTAATGGTCAGGGTACTGCTGCTGTTGGTCGCCCTTTTCGTGGCCAGCCCGCTGCACGCGGAGGAGCGGAACTTCTTCAAGATCGGTGTCATCACCGAGCTCTCCGGTGACCTGGTCACCGGCGGTAACATCACCAAGCGCGGCTACGACCTCTGGGCGCAGGAAGTAAACGCCAAGGGCGGCATCGACATCAAGGGTAAGAAGTACCCCGTGAAGCTGGTCTACGCGGACGCCCAGTCCAACCCGGCAGCCGGCGCTGCCGCCGCCGAGCGCCTGATCACCCAGGAGCAGGTCGACTTCATCCTGGGCCCCTACTCCTCGGGCGTCACCCTCGCCGTGGCACCGGTGGTCGACAAGTACAAGATCCCGATGATCACCGGCTCGGCCGAGAGCCCGCTCATCTGGAGGAACAAGTTCAAGTACACCTTTGGCACCATCCCCCCCATCAACTTCACCGGCGCTACCTCCATCAAGACCCTGACCCAGCTGAAGCCGGCCCCCAAGACCATCGCCATCATCGGCTCCAACGATGCCTTCTCCAAGGCGACCGCCGAGGCCTACAAGACCGCTGCCGAGGCCGCCAAACTGAAGGTTCTCAAGTTCAGCATCGTCCCCTCCGGGCAGGACATGACCCCGCTGCTCTCCGCGGTTAGAAGCATGAAGCCGGACATCATCGCCTTCGGCGGCCATGACGAAGAGCACGTGAAGTTCGTTAAGGCCCTGCGCCAGATCGGCTACACCCCGAAAGCGCTCCTCATGCACTGCGGCATCACCGACAAGGCCTTCACCGACGCGGTAGGCAAGGACGGCGAGCAGATCTTCGGCACCACCTGCTGGACCGGCACCGCTAAAACCAAGAGCAAGATCCTCTGGCCGACCGCAGCCGCCTACGCCGCCGCCTCCCAGAAGGCCTACCAGAACCCGGGCGACTACACCCAGGGTGGCTGCTCCGCCGCCGGCATCGCCTTCCAGGTTGCCCTGCAGAAGATCGGCGCCAAGCCGGGCATGAACGAGGAGATGCGCAACAAACTCGTCAAGGCGATCGAAGAGGTCGACGTGCAGACCTTCTACGGCCGCGTCAAGTTCGCCACCTCCGGCGAGTACTACCACGCCAACATCGGCCTCGATCCGCTCACCGTCCAGATCCAGAGCGGCAAGATCATGACCGTGGGCCCGAAGGCCTCCGTAGAAGCAGCCGCACAGTACCCGATGAAGGACTGGAAGAGCCGCTAGGCGCTGGGAACGCACGGCCGTTCGTTCAGTCAACCCTCCCTTCCCCCCGCCGTGCGCGGGGGGAAGGACCGGGGTCCCTGGGGGGACGATGGCTGGCTGCTGCTGGCAGTTCCTTTTGGGGCTAAATCCCCCCTGTCCCCCCTTCGCTAAGGGGGGGGCGTTGAGTTCCGCCGCAGCGGTTGGGGGAAAGGAACTAAGTGCTTCAGCGCTTCGCAGGGCACATGATAACTGCAACGATCTCATTTCCGCTTGAACCGAAATCACCTGCTGCCTCTGCAGAACCACTGACTCCTCGCCCATCGGGAGAGGGGGCGGCAGCTGACGACCTGCTGAAAGCAATCAACATCATTCACCTCCCTCGCCCGCACACGCTGGAAACGGCAAGGGACGGTTGCACCTGCTCGAGACGGTACCGATTCGCACACGCATCACTGGAGGACTTCGCTTTATGGAATTGCTGCCACAAGCCCTGACCGACGGGATACTTTTGGGCGGGATTTACATCACCATCGCCATCGCCTTCTCCCTCACCTACGGCGTCATGCACGTCATCGACTTCGCCGTCGGCGAATGGATCATGTTCGGGGCCTTCACCGGCTTTTACCTGAACAAGTGGACCGGGCTGGATCCCTTCATCTTCCTGCCGGTCATCTTCGTCCTCTACTTCGGCATCGGCTACCTGATCCAGCCGGTGATCCACCGGGTGCTCTCGGGCACCAAGGGGAACCCCTTCCTGATGGGCCTGGTCTTCACCTTCGGCCTGGCCATCATGTTCCGCGGGCTGGCGCTGACCGTCTTCGGCTTCTACTCGAACTCGATCCCCTCGATGTTCTCGGAGGGCTCCTTCAACATCGACCAGTTCGGCATCACGGTGACCATCCCCGCGGTGCGCCTGGTTGGGCTTTGCTACGCGCTCGCCATCACGGGCTTCCTGCACTACCTCCTGAAGAAAACCAACTTCGGGCTGGGGGTGAGGGCGCTGGCGCAGCACAAGGACGCCGCCGGACTCATGGGGGTGAACAGCAAGCGCACCGGCTCGTTCGTGTACGGCATCTACGTGGGGATCTCGGCGATGACCGGGGTGCTTATGGGCTGTATCCTCTCCATCGGGGCCCAGATGGGTAACGAGTACACCATCTTCGCCTTCTTCGTGGTGGTTCTGGCGGGCATGGGCTACCTGGCCGGAGTTCCCTGGGCGGCACTGCTGTTGGGCCTGGTGCAGTCGATCTTCATGATCTACTTCAACCCGAGCCACACGCTGCTCGCGGTCTTCGCCATCCTCTACGTCATCCTGCTGATTTCGCCGCGCGGTCTGTTCGGCAAGGGGGTCTAAAGATGAAAACCACCAACAGCCGCGGCCCCGCAATTCTTGGCATCCTGGTTGCCGCCCTCTTGATCCTGCCCCTCGTCGTGCACGACACCTTCGTGCTGCGCGTCCTCACCGAGGGGATCATGTGGATCGGGCTGGCCATCGCCTTCGACGTGATCGCGGGTTACACCGGCTACCTCAATTTCGGCCACGGCGCCTTCTTCGGCATCGGGGCCTACACCATCGCCATTTTGATGATGCAGGCGAACCTCCCGTTCTGGGCGGCGCTGCCGGCCGGCGGGTTGGCCGCAGGTGTCGTGGCGCTCATCGCCGGCATCCCGACCCTGCGCCTCAAGGGGGCCTACTTCGCCATCGCCACCTGGGCCCTGTCGCGCGCCATCCAGCAGCTCGCGTTGAACGTCGAGTTCACCGGCGGGCCGGACGGCATGCGCCTGAACGCCTTCTTGAACCCGCAGTTTTTCTACTACCTGATGCTGATCACCGTTGGGCTCACCTTTCTCATCCTCTGGTACCTTTTGGAGCGCGCCCCCTTCGGGCTGAAGCTTAAGGCGATCCGGGAGGACGAGGAGGGGGCCAAGGCGCTGGGGCTCAACCCGACCAAGCTGAAGATGCAGGCCTTCATCCTGTCCGCACTCCCCACCGGCATCCTGGGCGGCATCTACGCCTACTGGATCACCTTCATCGACCCCTCTTCCACCCTGGGGGACCTGGTGAGCGACCAGGCGGTGGTCATGGTGGTGTTCGGCGGCATGGGGACCCTGTTCGGGCCGGCCCTGGGGGCGCTCCTGATCTTCGCCTTCAAGACCATCTTCTGGGCCTACCTGTCGGACTTCCAGCTTCTCTACCTCATCATCCTGGGCGCGCTGATCGCGGTGAGCGTCATCTTCATTCCCAACGGCCTGTGGGGCACCCTCTTCAAGCGCAAGGCGGCCCCGCCGCGCCGCGAAGAGCCCGCCCTAACCGCCGTGGTGGCACCGGAAGAAGGAAACTAAACATGTCAGAGACCATCCTTACGGTAGATTCGGTCACCAAGTGCTTCGGCGGTCTCACCGCCGTGGACGACGTGAGCTTTACGGTACAAAAGGGGGAGATCGTCGGGCTCATCGGCCCCAACGGCGCCGGCAAGACCACCCTTTTCAACGTGATCAGCGGCTACTACTCACCCACCAAGGGGAGCGTGGTGTTCCAGGGTAACGACATCAGCGGCAAGCCCCCCTACCACCTGGCGGGGGTGGGGATCGGCCGCACCTTTCAGGTGGTGAAACCCTTCGCCGGGTTGACCGTTCTCGAAAACGTGGTGATCGCCTCGTTTCTGAAGCACCCCAAGCGCACCGACGCCGAGCGCCACGCCTGGCAGGTTCTGGAGACCACCGGGCTTGCCGACCGCGCCCACGTCTCGGCCGCCGGGCTCACCCTGGCCGGCAGGAAACGCCTGGAGATTTCCAAGGCTCTGGCGCTGGAGCCCGCCTTTCTGCTTTTGGACGAGGTGGTGGCGGGGCTCAACCCCACCGAGGCGGACCGCACGGTGGAACTCATCATGAAATTAAAGGGGCAGGGGCTCACCATCCTCATCGTGGAGCACATCATGAGGGTCATCATGAACATCTCGGACCGCCTGGTGGTACTCAACTTCGGCAGGAAGATCGCCGAAGGTACCCCCGCCGAGGTCTGCGGCGACGCGCAGGTGATCCAGGCGTATCTGGGAGAGGCAGCGGCATGAATCTACTCGACGTTCAGGATATTTCGGTCAACTACGGGGACATCCAGGCCCTTTGGAACATCTCCTTCTCGGTCAACAAGGGGCAGCTCGTGGCGCTCATCGGCGCGAACGGCGCCGGCAAGACCACGACACTCAAGGCGCTCTGTGGCCTGATCCCCACCGCGGCGGGCTCCATCCACTACCAGGGGAGCCGCATCACCGGATTGCCGGTGCACAAGGTGGTGGACCAGGGGATCACCCTGGTGCCCGAGGGGCGCCAGCTCTTCCCCAAGATGACGGTGGAAGAGAACCTCCTGGTGGGTGCCTACCTGAAAAGGGCCCACGGGAAGCGCGCCCAGACCCTGAAGCGCATCTACTCGATCTTCCCGCGCCTGGAGGAGCGGCGCACCCAGACCGCCGAGACCCTTTCGGGGGGCGAACAGCAGATGGTGGCCATCGGGCGCGCGCTCATGCAGGACCCGCAGGTGATCATGTTCGACGAGCCGAGCCTGGGGCTCGCGCCCATCATGGTGCAGGAGGTCTTCAAGGTGATCCAGGAGCTGCACCGCGAGGGGCTCACCATCTTCCTGGTCGAGCAGAACGTGCACCAGACCCTCAAGGTGGCGGATTACTGCTACGTCATGGAGAACGGGCGCATCGTGGGGCAGGGGACCGGCAAGGACCTGGAGGCCGACCAGTCGATCCGCGAGGCGTATCTCGGCTTCTAGTGATTGCGGGATGTTATCCAGCTGTGCTAAGCTTTTTGCGCTTTTCGGTCATCACGAGAGCGTGCAGGTAGTCGGGGATGCAGATTGCTGGTAGCTGCCCCGGAATCCGCAACGCATCCAAGCCTACCGGCCGGAGCAGGGAGATCAGTTTGAGACGAACCGACAAAGAGATCAAAGAGCGCGAGTCCATCGACCGCATCATCGCTGCCTGCCAGGTGCTGAGGCTGGGCCTTGCCAATAAGGACGAGGCCTACATCGTGCCGGTTTCCTTTGGGTACGACGGCAGCGCCTTCTACTTTCACACGGCCCTCGTCGGGCGCAAGATCGCGTTCTTCGAGGCAAACCCCACCGTCTGCTTCGAGCTGGAAGACGGGGTCACCCTGGTGAACCAGGGGAGCGATCCGTGCGAATGGACCTTTTCCTACCAGTGCGTGATCGGGTCCGGCAGGCTTCAGGAAATGACTGGATTCGAAGGGAAGCACGAGGGACTGCTCAAGGTGATGCAGCAGTACAGCCAGCAGGACTGGAGCTTCACTGCCGCGTCGCTTGAGAAGGTGCGAGTCTGGAAACTGGAGATCGAGAGCATCTCGGGGAAGCAGTCCAAGGACCGGATCCTCTCCTGACAGGTCAGGGGGGTACACGGGACTTGGGAAGAGGCCGATCATGCAGGTGACAATCAAGCTCTTTGCGGCCTTGCGCTGGAAGCTTTTTGAAGAAGAGGTCCGGGAATATCCGGAGGGGACGACAGTCGCCCAACTGGCCGCCGACCTCGGCATCCCGGCGCCGGAAATCGGGATCCGGCTGGTGAACGGCCGCCACTGCCCGTTCGAGCAGGTCCTGCAGGATGGCGATACGGTGTTCCTTATGCCCCCGATCGGGGGAGGGTAGCCTCGCTGCCCGAAGCCTGCCATCGATTGCAGGGTGTGGACCCGCTCTCGCGCCCCCTGGCACGGGGGGAGATGGACGCTCCGTAAGTCCCCTTGCGGGGGCTGCGGGACGCCGGAAACCGCCGCTGTTAACGCACAACGACGTGGAGGACACTATGAAAATCCGGGGCAACGATCCCGCCAATGACCCTTCGAGCATACTCTATCAGCGATGCACCATCGACCTTCCTGCCCGGGCGGTCCGCATGGAGGACGTCCCCTGCCGTAACGTCGAGGATGTGCTGGGCGGGTTCGGACGGTCCTTCCAGGTGCTCGCCGAGCGTACCATCACCGACCCCTACTCTCCCGAAAACCCCCTCATTCTCAATACCGGGCTGCTGACCGGCAGCAACGTCATGACCGGCATGCGCAGCTACTTCTCGGCCTACAGCCCGCTCAAGAAGTCGGGCAAGGGGCTGCCGGGTGCGATGTGGTCCGCGGGAAGCGGGGACTTCGGCAACCGGTTCAAGTGGACTGGCCTTGACGAGGTGATCTTCGAAGGGTGTGCCGACATCCCGATCTACGTGGTCCTGCGCACCGGCGAGTCCGGCCCCCAGGTCGAGTTCCACTCGGCCGAGCACCTGTTGGGGCTGAACGCCCACCAGAAAATCATGAGCTTGGCCGCGGCCCATCCCGGCGGCCATTTTGCCGTCATCGGACCCGCCGGGGAGAACTACCGCACCGTACGCATGGGCGCCATAGCCCTCAGTACCGAGGGACAGCTCAAATCCGACCAGCCCAAGATGCGCTTTGCCGGCCGGGGCGGCTTGGGGAGCCTGATGGGGTACAAGAACCTGATCGCCATCGTGGCGATCAGCTCCCTGAAACTGGACAAGATCACCTTCGCCATCAGGGACGTGAACCGCGACATCGTCAAGAGCCCCGGGTCGGCGCGCTTCCAGCCGGCCAGCCAGGGGGGGGGCGGCGGCACCTGGGCCAACATCGAGGTGCTCGAGGCCTTCCATGCCGTGCCGCTCAACAACTTCCGCCCCAAGGGGAACGACGACGTCAAGAAGCTCTACCGCGACCAGGTGGAGAAGGTCTTCGACATCGCCTCCGAGGGGTGCTTCCGCTGCGGTATCCGCTGCCACAACAACCTCTACGTGCGCAACGAGGACGGTAGCCGCGGGAAACTTGCCGCCAAGTTCGACTTCGAACCGCTCATCCTGTTCGGCTCCAACCTCGGGGTGCACGATCCCAAACAGGTTGCCGAGCTGATCCACCTGTGCGACTCGCTGGGAATGGACGCCATCTCGCTGGGGACCACCATCTCCTACCTTTTGGACTACAACGAGCGGCACCCTGAAAAACCGCTCTTGAACGGCGCGACCTTCGGCGATTTCGAGAAGGTGCGCGAGCTGATCGAGCAGACCGGGCGCGGCCAGGCGCCGGCACTGGGGCAGGGTGTGCGCCGCCTTTCCGAGGAGGTCGGCGAGACCGCCTACGCCATGCACGTCAAGGGGCTGGAAATTCCCGCCTACCTGGCCGACACCAACCCCGGCTACCTGTTCGCCATCGCCGGCGGCCACATGTCCATGGGGACCCACATGCTCTACGCCAAGGAGGGGAAGAGCACCGTCGAGGAGTGGACCCAGGCCATCACCACCACGGGGCTGCTCCAGGTGGGATACGACATGGTGGGCCTGTGCAAGTTCGTCGGCCTGGGGATCGGGCACGACCTGATCGTCACCGGCATCAGGGAGACCACCGGGCTGCAGATCAGCTCGGAACAGGTGATCGCCGCGGTGCGGCGCGCCTACCTCAGGGGGCTCGCCCTTGAGCTGCGCCAGGGGTACAGCGACGAGGAGTACACGCTCCCGCCCCAGGTACTTTCAAGTCCCAATCCGAAGATCACCCTCCCAAGTTTCATCACGGAGGAGTTCCTGGCCCAGTTGCGCAAGAAGGTCTGGAGCGTCTTCCTGCCGGAGATGGAAGGACTTTTGCCTGACAAGTAGCTACCGCTGTGAGAAGGACGGCAGCACCCGGGCCCGGGACCACGTCCCCGGCCCGTTTTTGTAACGGCACCTGGATTTCCTTTTCTCAAGGGGCTTCACCATGACGCTGGTGACGAGCAGCGAGATGTTTCAACAGGTCCACGAGATGGTGACCGCGAGCGGTGCCCAGACCATGGAAAACCTGGCCTGGCTCCAGGCCCAGATGGACTCCTATTTCTTCATCACCATGCAGCAGGAGGTCGGTGCGGTCTGCAACCTGGCCCAGGGGCTGGGAAGCCTCGCCCGCAACCAGCGCCTCACCTTGGCCGATCGCGCAAAGACACTGATCCTCGCCCGTCAGAACCAGCCCGGCTCTCTCTACGATACGCTCAGCACCCTCAAGGAGCGCGATATCTCCTATGCCGAGTTCACCCACTCGCGCTCGACCATCCCCGGTCTCGAGCACGGGCTGGAGGTGCAGCGTTTCGACTTCGACCGCAAGGAGCACCGGGAAATCCTGGAAGCATCGGAACCCGAGATCCCCCCCACGATCAGGGAGGGGATCGCCCAGGCACTCGCCGGCCGCTACCCCGACTTCGACCACAGCGAGTTCGACCCTCTCCTGCGCCTTCTGTGGCTCAACAACGAGGAGTACGTGCGCATCTCGCCCGCCAACCGGGTGGCCCAGATCCTCTGGGTCCTGCAGCAGGGGAACCGGCTGGGTGGCATCTTCCTGGACGTCGAGGAGAACGAGCGACTCAGCGAGGCGCCCGAGACACGGGTCATGTTCGCGGTAGGCAATCCGCCGCAGCGGGACTTCCTGCTGCAGACCATGGAGGTGTTCAACCGGCTGGCGTTCGGGGTGCAGCGCGCCTACTGCCTCACCATCTCCAACGGGGTGCACCCCTATTTCCTCGGCACCTTCTACGTGCGGCACCGCGATAGCGGTTCGCTGGCCAGGGGGGGCGAACTCTTCGAGCGACTGAAACAGGAGCTCTACAACACCCAGATCCTCTCCACCGCCTCGCCTACCTACCGGGAGTTCGTGGTGAACCAGGTCTTCACCGGCGAGGAGGCTTCGCTGGTGAATGCCTTCGCCGCCTTTTGCCATACCACGCTCGCCCTGCAGGACCCGGTGCGCTTTTCCTACGACGAGGTGCTCAAGACCTTCCATGCCCACCCGGACATCGCGCTGAGGCTCATCGGGCTGTTCCGTATCCGCTTCGAGCCGGATCTGCCCGGGCGCGAACAGCGCTACCGGCGCACCCTCGATACGGCCGGCCGGTTCGTGGACGACTACAACACCGGGCACCGCGCCACCGACGAGGTGCGCCGCAGCGTCTTCCGCCTGGTGCTCACCCTGATCCGCAACACCTTGAAGACCAACTTCTACGTGCCGGAGAAGCACGCGCTGGCCTTCCGGCTGGACCCGGCCTACCTCTCGGAACTGGTTCCCGAGGCGCTCGCGGGGCTTCCCCAAACCCCTTTCAGGATCACCTTTTTCTTCGGGCGCTACGGGACCGGCTACCACGTAGGCTTCTCGGACATCGCTCGAGGTGGCTGGCGCACCATGATCGCGCACACCCCCGAAGAGTACCTGCGCGCCGCCGGCTCGCTGTTTCGCGACACCTACCTTTTGGCCCACAGCCAGCACCTGAAAAACAAGGACGTCTACCAAGGGGGCTCCAAGCTGGTGGTGGTCCTGGACGCGGTGGGGATGGAGACCCAGGACCTTATCAACCAGAGGCTCTACAAGCTCCAGTTCGGGTTCGTGAACGCCTTCCTGGACATCTTCGTGACCCAGAACGGCAAGGCGCGCGATCCGCGCGTGGTGGACTACTACGGCGAGGATGAACCGATCGAGCTGGGGCCCGAGGAGAACCTGCACGACGTGATGATCGAGATGATCGCGCGCCAAAGCTTGAAGCGCGGCTACCTCCTGGGGATCGGGCTCATCTCGAGCAAGCGGGTAGGGATCAGCCACCGGGAGTACGGGGTGACCGCGACCGGGATCCTGCAGTTCGCCGAGGTGACCCTGGCCCAGCTCGGCATCGACATGCGCTGCGACCCCTTCTCGGTGAAGCTCACCGGGGGGCCCAACGGGGAACTGGCGGGCAACGCCCTGAGACTCATCCTGGAGCGCTGCCCGAAGGCGCGGCTGAAGCTCATCCTGGACGGCAGCGGGGCGATCTTCGATCCGGAGGGGATGCGCCACCTCGAGCTGCGCCAGCTTTTGCTGAGTCAGAGTCTTGATGGCTTCGACCCTGCGGCGCTGCACCCGGGAGGGTTCATCCTCTACCGCGGCGTGAAGCGCAGCGACGGCTTGCGCGAGCTCTTCAAACGGGTGGTGAGCACGGGGCTCGGGGTAGAGGAACAGTGGGTGACCGCGGACCAGTTCCACCGCGAGTTCGGCAACCTGCTCTGCTCGGTCCCCACCGACCTGTTCATCCCGGCCGGTGGCGAGCCCGAAAGCATCGACGATCACAACTGGCAGCGCTTCTTCCGCGAGGACGGTACCCCCACCACCCGGGCCATCGTCGAGGGGGCCAACGGCTTCATCAGCCCCGAGGCACGCAGCCAGTTGCAGCGCCGCGGCGTGGTGATCATCCGCGACCTCTCGGCCAACAAGTGCGGCGTGATATCGTCCTCCTACGAGATCATCGCCAACCTGCTGTTGTCCGAGGAGGAGTTCCTGGCCCACAAGGAGCGCTACGTGGGGGACGTCCTCGAGATTTTGGAGCTGCGGGCCCGGGACGAGGCGCGGCTCATCTTCCGCAGGCACCGCGAAGCCGGCGGGAGCCTCACCTATACCGAGGTCTCCGACGCCATCAGCCGGGACATCAACGCCCATTACGCGCGGCTCTTCGGGTTCTTCCAGCGCCACCCCGAGCTGGTCGGCGAACAGCTGTTCCGGCGGGCGATACTGGCGCACCTGCCGCGCATGCTGCGCGAGGAACCCTACAGCGGCAGGATCGGACGGCTCCCTGCCAAGTGCCTGTACGCCATACTGGCGGCGCAGATCGCCTCGTCCCTGGTGTACCGCGGCGACGGCGAGGGGGACTACCAGGAGATGATAACCGGCCACCTGGTGCGCAATCTTCCAGAATAATTCAGATTTGTACCTGCAGTTGTTGAGAAGCGACAGGTTTCCCGAACCACGGGATGAACGTTGACAAGGAGGCGTACACGATGGTGCTGAAAAACATGCTGGTGCTGATGGATACCTTGCCCCAGGCAGCCGACCGGCTCGCCCTGGCTCTCGAACTGGCCATCGAACACGGTGCGAGCGTAACGGGGCTCTTCGCGGCTGCCCCCCACCTGCTGCCGGCCAAGCGGAGCCAGGACCGCGAGGTGAGCGACGAACTGAAACAGCTCTTCCTGAGCAGGACCCGGGAGCTGGGCGTTGCCGGCAACTGGGTGAACGTGGAGGCCAAGACCCACGGCGGTATGGTCGAGACGATCAACTACTACGCGACCTTCGCCGACCTGGTGGTCGTGGGGCAGACCGAGTACGGCTCGAAGGAGCGCCGCGTCGACGACCACCTCCCGGAGCGCGTGGTGCTCGGCTCGGGGAAACCGGTGCTCATCGTCCCCTACGCCGGGCAGTTCTCCAGTATCGGCAAGCGCGCCCTGGTGGCCTGGAAGACCGGCCGCGAGTCGGCACGCACCCTGGCCGACGTACTGCCGGTCCTGAAGAAGTCGGAAACGGTACGGGTCTTCGAGGTAAACCCGAACGAAAAAGACGTAGTCGACATGGAGCGGTTGCGCGGCTACCTGGCGAGCCACCAGATCAGCGCCGAGGTCGAGACGAGCGCCATCACGGCTCTCAAGGTGGGTGACGTGCTCCTGAACCGGGTGGCCGACGAGGGGAGCGATCTTTTGGTGATGGGTGCCTACGCCGAACTGCACTTTGGGACCTCCGCCCTGGGGGAGGTGGCGCGACACGTCCTGCGCCACATGACCGTGCCGGTATTGATGTCCCACTGATCCCCAGAGGCCCTCGATGGAAAGGATCGTGTTCCTGGACCGCAGCGCCATCCCGGTGGCGCTGCGCCCCCCCTGCTTTCCGCACCAGTGGCTGGACTACCCCGATACCGCACCGGAACAGCTGGTGGAGCGGCTCCGGGGGGCCTCCATCGCCATCACCGACCGGGTATTCTTCCCCCGCGAGGCACTCGAGCAACTCCCCGAACTAAAATTGATCGCCGTGGCCGCGACCGGCGTCGACGGCATCGACCTCGATACCTGCCGGGAGCGCGGCATCGCGGTCAGTAACGTGCGCGACTGGGCCCTCAGCGTCCCGGAGCACGTCTTCGCCCTGATCCTGGCCCTCAGGCGCAACCTGATCGCCTACCACGAGGCAGTCCAGGGGGGCGGCTGGCAACATGCGCCGGGCTACCTGGTGCAGCTTGAGCCCCTGCCGCAATCGCTTGCCGGCGCGACGCTGGGGCTCATCGGCTACGGTGCCCTGGGCCGTGCGGTAGCCGGACTCGCCAGCGCCTTTGGCATGAACGTGCTGGTCGCCGAGCAAAAGGGCGCGGCACAGCTGCGCCCGGGACGGTCTCCCTTTGACGAGGTGCTGGCCAATTGCGACGTCCTGGTCGTTCTCTGTCCGCTCACCCCCGCCACCCGCGGCATGATCGGGGCGCAGGACCTTGGCCGGATGCCCCGCAACGCGCTGCTTATCAACTGCGCCCGGGGCGGCATCGTCGACGAGGCTGCGCTGGCCCGCGCCCTAAGCCGCGGCGACATTGCCGGCGCCGGCCTGGACGTCCTGTCCCAGGAACCGCCCCGCGACGGCAGCCCGCTCCTGGAGCTGAAACTCCCCAACCTGATCATCACCCCCCACGTCGCCTGGGTGAGCGAGCAGTCGCTGCGCGCCTTGGCCGATCGGTTGATCGACAACCTGGAAGCCTTCCACGCCGGAATACCCCGTAACCTGGTTACCTGACGGTTCCCCTGGCCCACCGGCCGCGACCGTGGGACCGCACCACGAAAAAATCCCCTCCCCGTCATGGGAAGGGGACCTCTTCCAGAAGCCCGCAAGACTTATCGGCAGCACATTAGGGAGGCGCCCCCCTTACGAAACCTGGCGAGGCGGCGCCTGACCGGGGGCGTGAAGCAGGAGCTAGGCCGGGACCGGGCCCTCCGACCACTGGCCGTTCACCAGCCTGCGCAACCCCAAGGGATTGGCGTCTTGCAGGGGGAGGGGGAGCAGCTGGTCCGGATACCCCTGGTAGCAGACCGGGCGCAGGTAACGGTCGATCGCCAAGGTTCCCACCGAGGTCCCGCGGCTGTCGGAGGTGGCGGGATAGGGCCCACCGTGGACCATGGCGTCGCAGACCTCGACGCCGGTCGGATAATCGTTCAGTATCAGCCGTCCCACACGGTGCTCCAGGGCGGCGAGCAACTCCCCACACCCCGCCAGTTCCTGCTCCTCCGCGAAGAGGCTCGCGGTAAGCTGGCCGTTGAGCGTCGGGACGATCTGCACCAGCTCGTGGAGGTTTTCCAGGGCGACTAGTACCGTGGACGGCCCGAAGACCTCCTCTTCCAGGGGATGCCCGGTTGCGCTCAAAAGGCGGGCATCGGCCCGGAAGGCGCAGGTGTGGGCCCGCTTCGTTTCACCCGGGCCGGCGGCGCAGCGTTCGACCCCAGGGGTGCTTTCCATCCGGGCCAGCCCTTCGAGATAGCTCTGTAACGTTCCGCTGTTGAGCATCACGGCCGGGGGCTTGCTCTCCATGGCCCGGGCGAACTCCCGTGCGAATTCTTCGAAAGCCTCCCCCTGGAACCCGATAACCAGCCCCGGGTTGGTACAGAACTGGCCGGCGCCCAGGGTGACCGAACCGGCCAGGCCGGCGGCGATCGCCGCGCCACGCGCTTTGAGCGCCTGCGGCATCAGGATCACCGGATTGATGCTGGACATCTCAGCGAAGACCGGAATGGGGTCGGGACGGCTCGCGGCCAGGTCGCACAGGGCACGGCCCCCCGGCAGCGACCCGGTGAAGCCAACCGCCTTTATTTCCGGGGCCAGCACCAGGGCCCTGCCGACCCCCGCGCCGAATACCATGCCGAAGACCCCCGCCGGCAGGGTGCTACGCTCGACCGCCCGGGTAATTGCCTGCCCGACCATTTCGGCGGTGGCCGAATGCCCGGAGTGCGCCTTGACCACCACGGGACAACCCGCCGCGAGCGCGGAGGCGGTATCGCCCCCCGCTACCGAGAACGCCAGCGGGAAGTTGCTGGCGCCAAAGACCGCCACCGGCCCCACCCCGACCTGGTACTGCCGGATGTCCGGTCGGGGCAGCGGCTCGCGTTTGGGGAGCGCCGTGTCGATGCGCGCGCCCAGGAAGTCGCCCCGTCGGACCACGGTGGCGAAGAGGCGCAACTGGTTGGTCGTGCGCAGGCGCTCCCCGCGAATCCGCGCCTCCGGCAGGCCCGTTTCCCGCATCACCAACCGCACGAATTCGTCGTCCAGGGCATCGATTTCGGCGGCAATGGTTTCCAGAAAGAGCGCCCGCTCTTCCAAGGGGATATTCCGGTACCGGCCAAAGGCCCGGAAGGCGGCAGACGTTGCGGCCCGCACTTCCGACTCGCTCGCCTGGAAAAAGGTATAGGGGAGCGCTTCGCCCGTAGCGGCATCGTACGAGGAGAACGTTATCCCTGATTCCGCCACCCGTTTGCCGTCGATGAACTGCTTGCCGACTATTTCCATGAGTGTCCCTCCCGTTATCTGCACGAGTGATTCGTAAGCCCGGCGCAGCGCGGGTGTTTAGTGTCGAGGCGTGGTCGTCGCAGACCCTGTCCGTGGTTGCTGCTAAGAGTACCGGGCGGAAGGGTAGCTGATTGATTTCATTGTGTTCCTGTCTGTATACTAATGCGGGTTACTGTACTATAGGGAGTGAAGCTGGGCAAGTTTAATCCCCGGTTGCCGTGGTGCGATCCTTTTGACAATAATTGCGGACGCAACGGCTCTTTTCGCCTATAATCCGCTACCAGCTGACACAGACTACTTAGCAAGAGGCTCGATGAAGCAGACCAGTTTTGCAGACACCCCCGCGGAACGCCTGGCCGGGACCCTGGAAAGGGTCACCTTTCACAGCGAGGAGACCGGCTTTTGCGTCTTGCGGGTGAAGGTTACCGGACGCCGGGAACTGGTGACGGTGACCGGGTCGGCCGCCTCGGTGACGCCGGGGGAGTACCTGGAGTGCACCGGCAGCTGGTACAACGACAAGACGCACGGGCTGCAGTTCAAGGCGACCCATCTGCAGGTGGTGCAGCCCACCACCCTGGAGGGGATCGAGAAGTACCTGGGCTCGGGGATGGTAAAGGGGATCGGGCCCCACTTTGCGAAAAAGCTGGTGCAGGCCTTCGGGGCACAGGTCTTCGAGGTGATCGAGGCGAGCCCGGAACGGCTCCTGGAGCTGCCGGGGATCGGGCCCAAACGGACCGAAAAGGTGGCGGTGGCCTGGGTCGAGCAGAAGGCGGTACGCGAGATCATGGTCTTTTTGCAGTCGCATGGCCTGGGGACCTCCCGCGCCGTGCGCATCTACAAGACCTACGGCAACGAGGCGATCGTACGGGTGACCGAGAACCCCTACCGGCTGGCTCTCGACATCCACGGGGTCGGCTTCAAGACCGCCGACACCCTGGCGCGCACCCTGGGGATCGCCTCCGACTCGCCGCTCAGGGCCCGGGCCGGCGTGCGCCACGTCCTGCAGGAGCTGTCGGGGAGCGGCCACTGCGCGGCACCCCGCGACGATTTGGCCGGGCAGGCGGCAGAGCTTCTGGAGATACCACGAGCTGTGATCGATGCCGCCATCGATGCGGAGGTCGCCGAGGAAAACCTGGTCGAGGAGGAGATCTCCGGCCGACAGTGCCTTTTCCTGATGCCGCTCTACCGCGCGGAGATCGGCGTCGCCGCCGGATTTGCCCGCCTTACTCCGGGTGCGCCCCCCTGGGGCGAGATCGTGGCGGAACGGGCGCTCCCCTGGGTTGAAAAGGAGACGGGACTGACCCTTTCGGAATCGCAGCGCGAGGCGGTGCGGCTGGCCCTTACCAGCAAGGTCCTGGTGATCACCGGCGGCCCGGGGGTTGGGAAGACCACCCTGGTGAACAGCATCCTGAGTATCCTCGCCGCGCGCCACCTGCGCATCGCGCTCTGCGCGCCGACCGGACGTGCCGCCAAGCGGCTCAGCGAATCGACGGGCATCGAGGCGAAGACCATCCACCGCCTGTTGGAGTTCGATCCCCAGCGCTTCGACTTCAAGCGGGGCCGTGAGCTGCAGCTGGAGACCGACCTGGTGGTCCTGGACGAATCCTCGATGGTCGACGTGGTGCTGATGAACAAGCTGCTGCCGGCCATCCCGGACCGGGCCGCGCTCCTGTTGGTGGGGGACGTGGACCAGCTCCCCTCGGTAGGTCCGGGGTGCGTGCTGTCCGACGTCATCGCCTCGGGTGCGATCCCCACGGTGCGGCTCACCGAGATCTTCAGGCAGGCCGCCACCTCGAAGATCATCGTTAACGCGCACCGCATCAACTCGGGCGAGCTGCCGATGAAGGACGAGACCAAGGAGCTCTCGGACTTTTACCTGATACCGGCAACCGGACCAGAGGACCTCTACGCGAAACTCATGCAGGTGGTGACCGAGCGGATCCCGAAGCGCTTCGGCCTCGACCCGGTGCGGGACATCCAGGTGCTCACCCCCATGAACCGTGGGGGACTGGGCGCGCGTTCGCTGAACGCCGAACTGCAACAGGCGTTAAACGGCGGCGCGGAACCCAAGGTGACCCGTTTCGGCACCAGCTTCGCCCCCGGCGACAAGGTGCTGCAGACCGTGAACAACTACGACAAGGAAGTCTTCAACGGTGACATCGGCAGGATCGTTTCGGTGGACCTGGAAGAGGGGAATCTTTCCGTGGAGTTCGAGGAGCGCCTGGTCCCCTACGAGTTCGGCGAACTGGACGAACTCTCGCTTGCCTACGCCACCAGCATCCACAAGAGCCAGGGCTCGGAGTACGGCGCGGTGGTAATTCCGCTTGCCCTGCAGCACTACACCATGCTGGAGCGCAACCTGATCTACACCGCCGTCACCCGCGGCAAGAAGCTGGTGGTGCTGATCGCCGAGCCGAAGGCGCTCGCCATGGCGGTCAAGAACCACAAGTCCCAGCGCCGGCTCACCAAATTGGCGGGGAGGCTGGCGTCCTGAGGGGGGAAACTGTTATCCGTGGGTGCAGGCAGATTCGTTGCGGTAGGGGATGGCGTTAGTAGTGGTAGCGGAGTTGGGCGATGAGGAGCGCATCGTCATCGATCTGGTAGACGATTCGATGTTCATCATTGATCCGGCGGGACCAGTAACCGGTGAGCGCGTGGCGTAGTGGTTCCGGTTTGCCAATGCCTTCGAACGGTGTCCTCTGTATTTCACGGAGCAGGGCGTTGATACGCTTGAGGATCTTCTTGTCGTTAGCCTGCCAGTAGAGGTAGTCCTCCCAGGCGTGTTCCGAAAAGATAAGCTTCACTCGGAAAGTTCCCTCTCCGTTCCCTTACCGGCTTCCAGCTCAGCCATCGACTCCAGCAAGCGTCGGGCGTTTTTCGGGCTGCGGAGCAGGTAGGCTGTTTCCTCGAGGGCGTGGTAGTCCTCCAATGACATCATCACGACGGACTGAGCAGCCTTGCGGGTTATAATGACCGGGGAGTGGTCGTCGCAGACGTTGTCCATGGTCTGGGCAAGATTACTTCGTACCGATGTGTAGGTTATCAATTTCATGTAATACCTCGTTGCTCTGTTGTACAGCTCACTGTACCACAGCAGGTTTCAGCCGGCAAGATTCCCGAACCGATCTGTCCACCGCGGAGCCTTTCATGCTCATCATCGTCGAGTCGCCCACCAAGGCGCGCAAGATACAGTCGATCCTGAAGTCAAAGACCATGTCCACGGTCGGCCACTTCAAGGATCTCCCGGAGTCGAGCCTGGGAGTCGACCTTTTAAGCTACCAGCCGAACTTCGTCTACCACGACCGAAAGAAGGACCTCCCCCGCGAACTGCGCAAGGCGGCCCAGGGGGAGACCGTGATGCTGGCGGGCGACCCCGACCGCGAAGGGTACGCGATCTCGAACCACGTCTTCGAGGAGGTGCACCAGGTCGCCAAGGCCTGTCTGCGCCTGGAGATCTTCGAGGTGACCGAGAAGGGGCTCAAGGAGGCGCTCTCGCGTGCGGTCCCCTTCGAAAGGACCAACGCCGGGCTCTACCACGCCTTTCTCGGGCGCAGGGTCGGGGACCGGCTGGTGGGTTACCTCCTCTCGCCGCAGGCAAGCCGGGACCTGCGGGGCAAGTTCAGCGTCGGACGGGTGCAGTCCCCCGCGGTGCGCCTGGTGGTGGACCGGGAACGCGAGATCCGCGCCTTCGTGCCGGCCCCTTACTGGATACTCTCGATCCTCCTGGAGAAAAACGGGACCCGGTTCAGCGCGCGCCACCTGCGCGGCAAGTTCGAGGTGCAGGCCGAGGCCCAGGCGATCGTCGAGGCAATACAGGGGGAGCGCTTTGCCCTGACCGAGAAGGTGCAGCGCCGGGAGACCCGGCAATCGCCCAAGCCCCCCTTCACCACGGTCGACCTGCAGGCGGCCGCCGCGGCACGCCTCAAGCTCGCTCCCGAGCAGACCATGCGGCTCGCCCAGGCGCTCTTCGAGCAGGGGCTCATCACCTACCACCGCACCGACTCGGTGCGCATGGCCGACGAGTTCATCGCCGAGCTGCGCGCCTTTCTGACCGGGACGCTGGGAGCTCACTACCTCCCCGACAAGCCGAACCGCTTCGCCTCCAAGAACAGCCAGGCCGACGCCCACGAGGGGATCCGGCCCACCCACATGCATTCCCTTAACGAGATAGCGGCGCTGATTTCGCGCGAGGGGCTCACTGCAGAGCACGCGAGGCTCTACGACCTCATATTCCGCCGTGCGGTGGCGAGCCAGATGGCGCCGGCGCTCTACGACGCGACGACGCTCCTCTTCGAGGTGGCCGGCGAGAAGTTCAAGGCGAACGGCCGGGTCCTCAAGTTCGACGGGTTCCTGAAGGTCTACAGTGATTCGGAAGAGGAGAAGGAACCGCGCGGGGAGGAGGATCCGCTGCAGGCGCTCCCCGAGGTGGCGGTCGGCGAGTTGGTCCCCAAGCTCGGGGAGAGCCTGGACGAGAAGAAGACCAAGCCGCCGGGGCGCTTCACCTTCGGCTCACTGGTGAAAGAGCTGGAGCGGCTGGAGATCGGCCGGCCCTCGACCTACGCCTCGATCACCAAGAACATCACCGACCGCGGCTACGTGCGCGAGGAGAAGGGGAAGGTGGTGCCGCTGCCGCCGGGTGAAACGCTGGTGGACTACTTAAGGGAGAAGCACCCCTGGGTGATCGACTACGACCTCACCCGCCGCATGGAGGGGTTTCTCGACCTGGTGGTGGAGAACAAGGAGACCTGGCAGCGCTTCTGCAAGGGGGTGCACGCCAAGATGGGCTACGCGAAACCGGTGGAGCGGGGCGAGGGGAGCAGTCCGAGCGAGGGGCAGCTGCGCTACGCCCGGGCGCTCGCCGACAAGCTCAAGCTGGAGTTGCCGGAGAGCGTCCTCAAAAGCGGCCGGGAGATTTCGGCCTGGATCGACGCGGCGAAGAACCCGGCAAAGGCGGAGCCGGCCCAGAAAAGCGCTGCCGGGAAGACGGCGGCGAAGCCTGCGCGTAAATCGACGCGGGGCAAGAAGAGTTAGCCCCCCGTTGCCAGCCCTCATTCCGAAAAGTCGGTGATGTCCACGTCCTTAAAGATCCGCTCGAGAAAGCGCGACTTGAGCTGCTGGCTGGCCAAAAGCCGCTGCACCGGGCCGAGCCTCAGGATCGCCCCGAAGATGGTGGCCATGGCGCGGTGGCTGAAGTGAGCCTGGTTGTCGAAGATGAGGTGCTGCAAGGTACCGCGCTCGATGGCCATCAACACCACCCGGTGCGCCGCGTTTACCGGCGTCACGATCCGCTCGGGCCGCGCCACCAGCACCAGCGCCCGGCTCGGACAGTTTCCCACGCAGACCCCGCACCCCAGGCAAAGCTCCTCTAAAAGCCGCGCATTCCCCCTCTTCCCTGCCTGAACTTCCCCCTTCTCGAGCGTTAGCGCCTCGACCGGACAGTACCTGAGGCAGTTGCCGCAGCCGTTGCAGCGGGCCGTCTCGATCTTGGCCTGGTAGTTGGTGCTGTACTGCCGGTGCGGGATGGCGAGCCGGCGCAGGGCAAGCAGCGCCTCGCAGCAGCAGCCGCAGCAGTGGCAGATGAAGTTCACCTCGCGCTGCACGTTGTCGCCGCACTGCACCAGGTTAAGCTGCCGCGCCTGCTGCAACAAGGCGAGCCCCTCGGCCGCCTCCACCTGCCGGGCGCTGCCGTTTTTGATGAGGGAGCGCGCCACCTGGTTGAAGGTCATGCAGTTGTCCAGCGGCGCCTCACAGGCCCGCTCCAGGTGTGCCATCTTGTTGCGGCAGTAGCAAAGCCCCACGGCGATGTGGCTCGCACTGCGGATCACCTCGCTGGCCCGTTCGTAATCGAGCACCTGCGCGGTGAGCTCCGGCGGCAGTACCGTCTCGTTCACAAAGACCCGACCAAGCTTGGTCTCTCCGCGGGCGAAGAGCTCCTCGATGAACTCCTGGCGCACGTTGAGGTACTCGAAGAAGAGCCGGGAGAGCTCGTCCTGGTCCAGATCGGTGCGCACCCGCATCAGGGAGAACTCGAAGAAGCCGGCCATGGGGGGCGGCAAGAAGTACCTGGTGTCGCCGTCGTGGTCCAGGTCGACCAGGATGGCACGCGCGGCCAGTTCCTCGAGCTGGCGCCGTGCCTCCGACTCGCTCACCCGCCAGACCCTGGCGGCCTTGGCTGCCGAAAAAGGGCGCAGCGGGAGCTGGGCGACCAAGGCCGCTTCGCGTTCGGTGAACAGGATGCGCAGGATCCGCTCCAAAAGCTCCGAGGCGGGAGCTCCCTGGGGAAAGCGGTTGATGCGCTCTACGAGTTGATGGTAGGGGAGCGATTCCGCCCGTTTCGTATCGGCCATGACAACCTCGTCGAAATAAATTAACTAGTGTTAATTTTAAAGACTCGGTCGCTGCAGGGGAGAACTTGAGTGTTTCTTAATGCCCCTCCTTGGACAGCGCGATCACGGTCCGGGCACACCTCTCGTCGCGATGCCGAGCTGTGCAAACCCTGAAGAGAGGATGTTCGCGAGCTGCACAGGTTTTACAAAGAAGAGGACTCGGCCTCTCTCCATTTGCGTGCAGGTTCAGGTACCTAGCCTGAGCTGGCTGCTGGCACGCAGCATGAAAAGCCGGATGACAGGTTCAAAGAACGGTTATCCAGGAGCTGCGTCATGTTCTCACTTTTCCACTTCAGTAAGGTCTTCCCGTTCGTGCACCCCTACCTTTTCCCGGTCCAGGAAAACCCCGCCGCCGCGCACCCGGAAGCACACACCTCATGCTGCGCGGGGTCGTCGGAGACCGGTGCGGCAGCAGGGTTGCTGCAGCAGGGGAAGCGCCTGAAAAGCCTGTACCGGCGCCGCCAGCTGACCCAGCGCGGCCACCTCGTCACCCACAGCGGCACCCTGCGCCCCGCCGGCTGGTAACGTCGCTCTCCTGGGTGCTGGGACTTGGAATGCTCCGGGATCCCAGCACGGGGAGCTGTCCGACAATCGTTCAGGTCCGCGTAGTTATCGGATAAATTCACTTTCCCTTTCTTGCGGGGGCTGGTATTATAATGAGAAATTTGCCGACCCCTTGCAGGTGCTCATGATTTTTCCCACCATCCCCCGCCGTTCCTGGTTTCCCTACCTGGTAGCCTTGTCTTGTTTCGCCGCAGCGGCACTGCTGCGCTTCGCTCTTCTGGGGGGACTCGGCACCCGGGCTCCCTACGTCACCTTCTTTCCCGCGGTGATGGTCGCCGTCCTGTACGGTGGCGTCGCCGCCGGCTTACTTACTACGCTGCTCTCCGCGCTCTACTCCCTGTACTTCAGCATGGAACCGTTGGGAAGCTTCGCTGCACGGGATACCCCCGACCTCATCGCGCTCGCCCTGTTCCTGGTCACCTGCCTCATGATCTCCGCGCTCACCGAGGTGGCGCGCCGGGCCCAGCTCCGTGCCGGCGAGGCCGAAGCGCAGATCAGGCTGGCCGAGGAGCGCGAGAAGGGGAGCCTGGCCCTGCAGCAGAGCGAACTCAAGTTCCGCTCCTACTTCGAGAACTCCCCTGCCGCCGTCTTTGTGGTGGATAGCCAGGGTAACTACGTGGACTGCAACGCCGCCGCCGTGGCGTTGCTTGGATACCCGCTTGACGAGCTGAAGCGGATGCGGGTCCCGCAACTGCACCCGGTCGAGGAGCAGCCCCAGGTACTCGAGCAGTTCGCCGCGCTCCTGGGCACCGGGAGGATCGACCTGGAGACCCGGCTGGTGCGGGCCAGCGGCGTCCCGGTCTGGGTCTCGCTGCGTGCGGTGTTCCTTGACGACGGTCACGGCATTGCCTACTGCCAGGACATCACCGAGCAGAAACAGGCGGTTCAGAGCCTGGGGGAGCGGCTTGCACTGCGCGAACAGTTGGCGAGTGTGGCGGCTACCGTGCCGGGGGTGATCCACTCCTACCTGATGCGGCCGGATGGCTCCTCGTGCTTTCCCTATGCAAGCCCCGCGCTCGAGAGGCTCTACGGTGTCGCCCCCGCCGAGCTCCTCCGCGATGCCCAGCCGGTACTCGACCTGATCCACCCGGAGGACGCCGAAAGGCTCAAGCGGAGCATCGCCCTCTCGGCGCGTACCCTGGAACCCTGGCAGGAACAGTTCCGCATCAACCACCCCCGGCGCGGCGTGATCTGGGTCGAGGGGCACTCGGTACCCCAGCGTGAGCCGGACGGCGCTACCCTGTGGCACGGCTTTTTGCACGACGTCACCCACGGCAAACTCTCGGAGCAGGCGCTGCGCGCCTCGAGCCAGTTCAACCGGCAGATCATCGACAGCGCCGAAGAGGGGATCGTGGTATTCGGCCCGGACCTGCGCTACCAGGTCTGGAACCCCTACCTGGAGCGGTTCACCGGGCTCCGCGCCGCCGAGGTGCTGGGGCGGCATCCCTGCGAGGTCTGCCCTTTCCTCGGCTGTGCCGAGGTGCTTGAGCATCTGGAGCGGGTACTCGAAGGGGGGGGAGGGGCAGCACTTGAGGCTGCCTTTTACTCGGAGCTCCAGGGGAGGACCTGCTGGGTTTCGCAGAGCTTCTCCCCCTTGCGCGGCGCCCAGGGGCGCACGGTCGGCGTCATCGGCATCGTGCGGGACGTCACGGACCGCAAGCTGGTCGAGGAGGAGCTGCGCAGTTCCGAGGAACGTTTCAGGACGCTGGTGGAACAGGCTGGCGACGCCTTCTTCGTGCACGACCTGGACGGCAGGTTCCTGGACGTGAACCGGCGCGCCTGCGAGTCGCTCGGCTACAGCCGCGAGGAGCTTTTGCAGCTGAACGTCTTCGATTTAGAGCAGGAACTGGATCGCGAAACGGTGCTGGGCCACTGGCGGCAGCTCAAGCCGGGCGAGTTCCGCACCGTGCGCGGGCGGCAGATGCGCAAGGACGGCTCCAGCTTCCCGGTGGAGATCCGCCTCGGCTGTTACCTGGAGAACGAGCAGACCATCCTTCTGGGGCTGGTGCGCGACATAAGCGATCGTGAGCATAGCGACGAGTTGTTGCGCGAGGCCTCCCGGCGCATGGAACTTGCCATCAGCGCCGGCGGCTTCGGGATCTGGGACCTGGACGTGCAAAGCGGCACCCTGGTCTGGAGCGCACGGATGTTCGAGCTCTACGGGGTGAACTCGGAGGAGTTCGACGGCACCCGTGCCTTCTGGATGCAGTGCCTGCACCCCGAGGACCTGCCGCGCGCCCTGGCGGCGGGGAATGCCGCGCTGGAAGGGAGCGCCGAGTTCGATATCGAATTCCGGGTGGTGCACCCCGACGGCAAGGTAAAGAGCCTCAAGGGGGTTGCCGTGGTGGTCCGGGACCCCCAGGGGAACCCTTTGCGCATGATCGGCCTGAACCGCGACATCAGCGAGCGGCGCTCGCTGGAGGCCCAGCTGATCCAGGCCCAGAAGATGGAGGCGGTGGGGCGCCTGGCCGGCGGCGTGGCCCACGACTTCAACAACAACCTGACCGTCATCCTGGGCTACGCCGAGCTCTCCCGGCTGGTGGCCATCGGCAGCGACACCTTCCACGACTACCTTGGAGAGATCATCAAGGCGGCCGAACACTCCCGCGACATCACCCAGCAGCTGCTCGCCTTCTCGCGCAACGAGATCATCGCGCCGCGCCGGGTCGACCTGAACGACCTGATCCGCAAGACCCACAAGACGCTGTTGCGCCTGATCGGCGAGGACGTCCGGTTGAAGCTCACCCTCCCCGAGGGGCTCTGGCCGGTACTCATCGACCCGGCCCAGATCAACCAGATCGTCATGAACCTCGCGGTGAACGCCCGCGACGCCATGCCCTCCGGGGGGACCCTCTCCCTGGAAACCCGCAACCTGCACCTGGACGCCGTGTACTGCCAGAACAACCCCGAGGCGCGCCCCGGCGACTGGGTGCAACTCACGGTGAGCGACAGCGGCATCGGGATGGACCGGGAGATGCTGGGGCACATCTTCGAGCCCTTCTACACCACCAAGGGGGTGGGGAAGGGGACCGGTCTGGGGCTTGCCACCGTGTACGGCATCGTGCGTCAAAACGACGGTTTCATCGAGGTGTGCAGCGAACCGGGACGGGGAGCGGCCTTTGCCCTGTGCTTCCCGCGTCTGAACCGCGAGGAGTCCCGTGAGGTTCCGGCCGACCAGGCGCTCGCGGTCGGCGAAGGGGTGGTGCTCCTGGTGGAGGACGAGGTGAGCGTGCGGCAGATGGCGAGGCTCATGCTGGAAAGCGCCGGCTATTCGGTCCTGGTGGCCGGTACCCCCGTCGAGGCCCTGGAACTCTGCAAGCGACCCGAGCAGCGCATCGACTGCCTGTTGACCGACGTGATCATGCCGGGGATGAACGGGGTGGAACTCACCCAGGCGGTCCGGGCGCTGCGTCCTTCGGTCGGCATGGTCTACATGTCCGGCTACACCGCCGATATGATCGCCCACCACGGCGTGCTCGCGCAGGGGGTGATCTTCGTGCAGAAGCCCTTTGACGCCAAGGCCTTGTGTGCCAAGGTGCAGGAGGCGATCCGCGGAGTGGAGCCTGCCTGACCGCTCGCGGCTCCCCCGGCGGCCGTACCGTACTCCCCACAACCTGTCCGTTTTTGCCTGACCCGTTTTTTCGCGTCTCCCATTAAAGACATTCCCGCTTACTCCGATAAGGAACGCAGTAACGCCCCCCTCCACGCCGGCGGGGGGGGCGAGTCCACTGCGAGTCCCTTGTCATGCCCAAATTCAGCCTTGCCACCAAGATAAGCGTGATGACCTGCCTCGTGGTAGCCGGGGTGCTCTCGGTCATGGTGCTCTGCACCTACCTGTACCTGGAGCGGCAGTTCATGAACACCACGGCGCGCCAGCAGAACAGCCTGGTGAGCCTGGTCGCCAACGAGATCGACGGCAAGCTTTTGCTGACCCAGCGCCAGCTGGTCGCCCTGTCCGGCACGGTTCGCCCGGAGCTCTTCCATGACCCGGTGCAGGCCGAGCGCTACCTGGGGCTGCAGCCCGACGAGCTGGAGACCTTCGACAACGGTCTGTTACTCCTGGACGCCCAGGGGACGGTGGTCGCCTGCAATCCCCCCCGTCGGGACATGGTCGGCAGCAACATGGCCTACCGCGAGTACTTCCAAAAGACCGTGGCCACCGGCAAGTCGGTCATTTCCGAGCCCTTCCTCTCGCTGCGCCGCAAACTTCCCATCATCATGGTTACCGCCCCCATCTACACCCGGGACCGGCATTTGGCCGGGATGCTCTGCGGTTCGCTGGACCTTTTGAAGACCAACTACCTGGGGAAACTGGCCGAGGCCCGCTTCGGGGAGCGCGGCTACCTGTACCTCGTGAACCAGAACCGTGACCTCCTGGTGCACCCGGACCGCAGCCGGATCCTGAAGCACGACATCCCTCCGGGAAGTAACCGGATCATCGACGCCGCTTTGGCGGGATTCGAGGGGACCATGGAGACGGTGAACTCCCGTGGGGCCCCCCTGGTCAGTTCCGCTAAAAGGCTCAACACCAATGGCTGGATCCTGGTGGGAAACTCCCCGCGGGCCGAGGCCTACGCGCCGCTCAACATGGCGAAGTGGTACCTGGTATCCGCGCTCCTCGTCGCACTCTGTTGCACGACCCTGGCTACCCGGGTCGCCATGCGCCAGCTGAGCGCCCCCCTGGTCCGCTTCATCCGGCACGTCGAGGCGATCACCGGGCTGGAACAGGAGCCCGAGCCGATCCTGATCACCAGCCACGACGAGATCGGCACCCTCTCTGCCGCCTTCAACCGGATGGTCCACGAGGTTCACCGCCAGAAGCGAGCCGCCCGCGAGCACGAGGCGTTCCGGGAAAACCTGATCCAGAACTCCTCGGTTGCCACCTTCGTCCTGGACCGCGAGCACCGGGTGATCATCTGGAATCGGGCCCTCGAGGAGCTGACCGGGGTTGCCGCCGAGCAGATGCTCGGAAGCCGTGAACCCTGGCGGGCTTTCTACCCGGCGGCGCGCCCGGTACTCGCCAACCTGGTCCTGGACGAGAGCCGGGGCGCGTTGCGCGAGCTGTACGGGGCCTATGGGAGATCACAGCTGAACGCGGAGGGGCTCTACGGCGAGGGGTGGTTCAGGGTACTCAACGGCCAGGAACGCTTCCTGTGCTTCGACGCGGCGCCGATCCGCAACGCGGGCGGCGAGGTGATCGCCGTGATCGAGACGCTGCGCGACATCACCGAGAGAAAGCAGGCCGAGGAGTCGTTGCAAAAGCTTTCGCTGGCCGTCGAGCAGATCCCGGTCACCGTCATGATCACCGACCCGCGCGGGATGATCGAGTACGTGAATCCGAACTTCACGACGGTCACCGGCTTTCGCTTCGACGAGGTGGTCGGTCGCAACGCGAGCCTGGTGCGCAGCAGTTGGCACCAGAACGATTTCTTCAAGGAGCTCTGGCAGACCATACTTGCCGGCCGGGTCTGGCGCGGCGAGCTGCGCAACAAGAGGAAAAACGGCGAGCTCTACTGGGAGGCGGCCTCGATTACCCCGCTCAAGGGGGAGGGGGGCGAGATCCGTCACTTCGTGGCGGTGAAGGAGGACGTGACCGAGCGCCGGCGCGCCGAAGAGCAGCTGCGCCAGGCCATCGCGGTCGCCGAGGCGGCCACCCGGGCCAAGAGCCAGTTCCTGGCTAACATGAGCCACGAGATCCGCACCCCGATCAATGCGGCCATCGGGATGCTCTACCTTTTGCAGCAGACCGAGCTCAGCCCGGCCCAGAAGGGGTACCTGGAGAAGGCCAAAAGCGCCTCGAACCTCCTGTTGCGGGTGATCAACGACATCCTGGACTTCTCGAAGATCGAGGCGGGGAAGCTGGAACTCGAGTGTGCCCCCTTCTGCCTGAACGCCGTGCTGCAGGAACTCTGTGCGGTGGCAAGCGCGACGGTCAAGGAGAAGCCGGTCGAACTGCGTCTTACCTGCGGGCCACAGGTGCCGGAGTACCTGCTCGGCGACTCGCTGAGGCTCAGCCAGGTGCTCTTGAACCTTTTGAGCAACGCCATCAAGTTCACCGAGAGCGGCAGCGTCGAGCTTGCCGTGGACCTCTTGGCAACCCGGGGGGGGCACAGCACCCTGCGGTTCACGGTGACCGATACCGGGATCGGCATGACCCCCGAGCAGCAGGAGCGGCTCTTCAGCGCCTTCAGCCAGGCCGATTCCTCCACCACGCGCCGCTACGGCGGTACCGGCCTGGGGCTCACCATCAGTGCGCAGCTCGTGGAACTCATGGGCGGGGTGATCCGGGTCGGGAGCGAGGCGGGGCAGGGGAGCGCCTTCAGCTTCGTGGCAAGCTTCAGGCACCCCACGGACGAGGAGCGCCTGGCCCTGGCGGAACAGACGAGGAAACTGGCGCCGGCGACGGCAGCCACGGACGGCTGCCGCGGGATGTGCATCCTCTTGGTGGAGGACAACCCGATAAACCAGGAGGTCGGCCGCGAACTGTTGGAACGCCACGGGGCGCGGGTGGTACTGGCCGGCAACGGCGCCGAGGCGCTCGAGCGCCTGAACGAGCCGGGGAGCCAGTTCCATGCCGTGTTGATGGACGTGCAGATGCCGGTGATGGATGGCCTGGAGGCAACCCGCCGGATCCGGCAGAACCCGGCCTGGGCGGACCTGCCGGTGATTGCCATGACCGCGAGTGCCCTGTCCCGGGAACGCGAGCGCTGCCGCGAAGCGGGGATGAACGACCAGGTTACCAAGCCGATCGTCATCAACGAACTGGTAACGACCCTCTTGCGCTGGGTCCCGGCCGTCCTGTTCCCCGCCGAGCCGCTACTGCCCGGAACGAGGCAGGAGGAGAGCGCCGGGGGACTGCCGGAGCGGCTCCCCGGGCTCGACCTGCGCCGGGCCCTCGCCACCCTGGAGAGCCCGGCCCTGGTGCGTAAGCTGGTGCAGAGTTTCCGGCGGGAAAACCTGCACTTCATGGACGATATCAGCCAGGCCCTTGGCAACGGCGACCTGGAACGGGCCCGGCGTCTGGTGCATACGGTGAAGGGAGTGGCCGGAAACCTGGGGGCACTGGAGGTGTCCCGGGCGGCCCGCGAGCTGGAGCCTCTGCTGGTGCAGGACGACCCCGCGCTCCGCTCTGCCCTGGACACGCTTAAGGGGCGGCTTGAGGAGCTTTTCACCTCGGCACTGCTGCTCGAGGTGGGGGAGGAACCCCAGCCGGGCGCTCCGGCAGACCAGGTGGCAGTGGACCTGGAAAAGGTGGCCCTTTTGTGCGGCAAGCTCGCGGCCCTGCTCAAGGCGGACAACCTGAACGCGCTGGGGGTCTGGGAGGAGCTCAAACCGCTCGTGCCGGTGGAACAGGCGGCCCGGCTCGAGGGTCCTCTCGAGGGGCTCGATTTCCGGCTGGCCAGCCGGGCACTGGGCGAACTCGCCGCCTACCTGGAGATCGAGCTATGAACCAGCAGAACCGGGAACTCCAGGACGGGTCGCGGCAGCGACAGCGGGTGCTCATCGTGGACGACACCCTTGCCAACATCGAGATCCTGTACAAGATCCTGCAGTCAGACTACGACGTCTTCTTCGCCAAGAACGGCCGGGACGGACTGAAGGTGGTGCAGCGCGAGCTGCCGGACCTGGTTCTCCTGGACATCATGATGCCCGAGATGGACGGCTACCAGGTCTGCCAGGCCCTGAAGGCGGACCCTGCCACGGCGGCGATTCCGGTCATCTTCATAACCGCCATGGGGGGGGAGGAGGACGAGGCCCGCGGGCTCGAGTGCGGCGCCATCGACTACCTCACCAAGCCGATCTCACCCCCCATCGTGAAGGCCCGGGTGCGCAACCACCTCGAGCTGAAGAGGAGCCGGGACCTGCTGGAAGCGCTGGGGAAGGAACTCACCGAGAAGAACGAGGCGCTCAAAAGACTGGCGCGCGAGGACGGGCTCACCGGGCTTGCCAACCGGCGTCACTTCGACGAGATGCTGGAGCTGGAACTCAAGCGCGCCTTCCGCAGCAGACAGCCGTTCTCCCTGCTGCTCCTGGACGTCGACTTCTTCAAGCGCTACAACGACCACTACGGCCACGTAGCGGGCGACGGCTGCCTGAGGCGCATCGGGGCAACCCTGCGCTCCACCTTCATGAGGGCCGGCGACGTTGCGGCGCGTTACGGCGGCGAGGAGTTCGCCGTGATCCTGCCGGAGACCCCGCCGGACCGGGCGCACTTCCTCGCCGAGAAGCTGCGCCAGAAGGTGCTGGACCAGGGGATGTCGCACGCCGCCTCCGAGGTGGTGCCCCTTGTGTCGGTGAGTATCGGTGTGGTCGGTGCCCAGGTCGAGGGGGAGCGCACCCCGCAGTGGTTCCTGGCCCAGGCGGACCGGGCGCTCTACCTCGCCAAGGAACAGGGGAGAAACCGGGTGACGCTGGCGGAGATAACAATTGACGAAACTAACGACAATTGACGATTGAAGATTGAAGATTTGCAGATGATAGATTGACGAGTGACGGCGACGGGAGGGGGGACGGTATCGGGAACGAGTGCCGCTCCCCTTTTGCTTGTGGGGAGCGCCGCCCTAATTGCAGCAGCGGGCGGCGAGGGTACGCCAGAGCCCGGCGGCACCCATGAGCGCTACGCACAACCCGGCCAGGCGCAGCATGACGTTCCTGAGGCCCCCAGAGATGGCACTGGTCGCGCTGCCGAAGAGAAAGAGCACCGGCAGGGTGCCCAGCCCCAGGGCGGCGAGCATGAGGGCGCCCTCGAGGGGGGCGGCGCCGGCTGCCGCACTGATGAGCGGCGCGTAGACCAGGCCGCAGGGGATGAATCCCAGGACCAGGCCGAGCGGGTAGGCGGCGAGTGCCGAGCTGGAACCGGCTACCAGGCGCAGGGGAGCGGCAAACCAGCGCGCCCCGCGGCCATCCAACAGGGCGATGCCGAAGGGGCCGAAGGCGAAGAGCGAGCCGAGCCCCACCAGGATGACGAAACTGTGGGCGGCGACCAGGAACCAGCGGGTGAAGGGGCGCAGGGCCGCCAGGTCCAGGGCGGCACCGAGCCACCCCGCCAGCGCACCCAAGAGGGTGTAGGTGGTGATTCTTCCCAGGTTGTAGTAAAGCTGCGTGGCGAGCCGCGCCGGCAGCGGGCGGCTCCCCCGGGTAACCGAGAGCGCCGCCACCACGCCGCCGCACATACCGATGCAGTGAAAACTCCCGGCCAGGCCGGCCAGGAAGGCAAACCAGATCGTCAGCAAGCTTTTCCTCCTAGGGCTTGTCCTCGTCGTCGAGCATCCGGTGCTTGGGCCGCTCGATATCCTCGAACTCCCCCTTTTTTACCGCCCAGAGAAATACCAGCCAGCAGCCGCACCCAAGGCACAGCGACAGGACGATCAAGGCAACGAGCGAGCTATCCATCGGTCCTCCGCAATAGTCTCAGCGAGTTCCCCACCACGCACAACGAGCTCAAGGCCATGGCCGCCGCCGCGTAGATCGGGGTGAGCCGTCCCGCCATCGCCAGCGGGACGCCGACCAGGTTGTAGAGAAAGGCCCAGGCAAGGTTCTGGCGCACGATCCTCATGGTGCGCCGGGCCAGGCGGTGGGCCAGGATCAGGCGCGAGAGCTCGGGTTTCACCAGCACCAGGTCGGAGGTCTCGATGGCGATGTCGGTTCCTCCCGCGACGGCGCAGCCAACGTCGGCCGTACCGAGTGCCGGGGCGTCGTTGATGCCGTCGCCGACCATGAGCACCACCGCCCCCTGACGGCGCAACTCCTCGAGACTCTGGGCTTTCTGCGCCGGGGTAAGCTCCCCCAGGGCCCGGGTGAGGCCGAGGGTTTGCGCCACCTGCTGGGCGGCCTCCCGGCGGTCGCCGCTTAACAGCCAGCCGGTGATGTTCTGGCTTGTGAAGTAGCGCACCACCTCGGCCGCATCGGGGCGCAACCGGTCCCGGAATAAAAGGGTGCCGACCAGGCGCCCGGCCGCGGCGAGGTGCACCACCAGCGTTCCCGACGGGTAGTCGCGGGGGCGCGGGGGGTCGGAAAGAGTGCACTCCAGGAGAAACCGCGCGCTCCCCACCGCGAGGAACTCGTCGTCGAGGTATCCCGTCACCCCGCCACCGGCCACGGTGACCAGCTCCCGGGCCTGCGGCACGGCTACCCCCCGGTGCACCGCCTCAGCACAGATCACCCGGCCCACCGGGTGCCGAGAGCCGTGCTCCAGTGCCGCGGCGAGGGCGAGGATGCGGTCCGCAGCGTACCCCGGCTCCGGCTGGAGGGCAACGAGCTCGGGGTCGCCCAGGGTGAGGGTGCCGGTCTTGTCGAAGGCCACCTGGTCTACCCGGCTCAGGCGCTCCAGGATGTCGCCGCCGCGAAAGAGCACCCCTGCCGCGGCGGCCGCCCCGGTACCGGCCAGGATGGCGGTCGGGGTGGCGAGACCCAGGGCGCAGGGGCAGGCGATCAACAAGACGGCGAGCGCGTTCAAGAGTGCAGCTTCCCCGGATGAACCGTGGCTAGTCTGCCAGAACAGGGTGCCGAGCGCCGCCGCCAGCACCAGCGGGACGAAGAGCGCCGAGACCCGGTCCGCCAACCCCTGGATCGGGGCGCGGCGGCTCTGGGCCTCTTCCACCAGTCGCGCCACCCGCGCGATGAAACTCTCGGCCGCCACCTTGCCGCAGCGCACCGTGAGCGTCCCGGTCAGGTTGCTACTCCCGGCGATCACGGGATCCCCCGGCCCCTTGGCGACCGGGAGCGATTCGCCGGTGGCCGGGGACTGGTCCACCTCGCTCGAACCGGAGATGACCTCCCCGTCGGTGGGGAAGCGTTCGCCGGCACCCACCACGATCCGGTCGCCCACCTCGAGCGCCGCCGCCTCGACCGTCTCGAGCGTGTCGCCCTTCAGGCGCCGGGCCTCGCCGGCGGAGAGCCCCAGGAGCAGTTCGATGGACCCGGAGGCGCGGCGCTTGGCGGCGTTTTCCAGGAGCCGGCCGGCCAGGATCAGGGTGACGATCATGGCGGCGGTCTCGAAGTAGACCTCGCCGCCGGTGAAGCTCGCGTAGACGCTGTAGCCGTAGGAGGCGAGGGCGCCCAGCGCGATCAGCACCTCCATGTTGGCGGCCCGGTTTTTCAGGGCCCGCCAGGCTCCCGCGAGGAAGGGCCAGCCGCAGTAGAAGATGACCGGGGTGGTGACTGCCAGGGAGAAGAGCTGCAAGAGGTTCTTCATCCCCGCGCCGATCCCCTGGAAGTACCCGGCGTAGAGACCGAAGGCGTAGGCCATGAGCTGCATGGTGAGAAAGAATGCGGTCCCGAAGCGGAAGAGCAGGTCGCGCTGCTCGTGCTGGGCGGCCTGTTGGGCGGCCGAGGCGGTGTAGGGGCGCGGGCGGTAGCCCAACTGCGCAATGCGGGAGAAGATGGTGCCGGCGTCGATGCGCTGCGGTGCGAAGCGGACCCGGGCGCGGCCGGTAGCGTAGTTGACCCGGGCTTCCTGGACCCCCTCGAGCCCGGCCAGGATTTTCTCGTTGAGCCAGACGCAGGAGGCGCAGCGGATCCCTTCGATGATGATGTCGACCGTGGCGCCGTCGGCTTCCGGGCGTACGAAGCGGGCAAGGTAGGCAGCGCTCAGGTTGCTTTGGAAGTCTTCGGCGGCGACACCGGTATCCTGCCAGTCGCGGCGCCGGTAGAACTCGGCGAGCCCCGCGCCGCTGATCAGGAGGTAGGCCCCGTGGCAGCCGCGGCAGCAGAAGGAAAGGGTGGTCCCGGAGCCGTTCTCGGTGACGAGCTGTCCCGGGGGGATGGGTGCTCCGCAGTGAAAGCAGGGTTCGGCGCCGGGCATCAGTCGATGAGTACCAGGGGGCGGCTTGCGCTCGCCGGGCCGCGGGTGATGGTGAGCGTGCCGCGCAATTCCCCGCCGGGTGCGCTGGGGCGGGGGGCGCGGTAGAGGCCGGGTTCCCCTTCGGCAAGCGACAGGGCGGGACGGTCCGGAGCGGTCAAGAGGACCTTGCCGCCGGCAACCGGCGCTCCGCTCTTGTCCAGGACGGCGACCAGGAGGGCACCCGCCTCGAGGCGCGGGGTGATGCTCCAGTCGCGGCCGGGGTTGGCGGCCTGGGTGGCACCGTAGTTGAGGCCGTGGCGGTAGTAGTCGGGGTCCACCACCCGGCTCACCCGGCGTGCGGCAATGCCGAAGCTGGCGAGGCTGGCGACGACGAAAAGCCCCACCAAGACGGCGAGTGCCAGCTGCCAGCGGGTTCCTGCCTGGAGTTTCGGGGACATCGGTTGGGCTGCTCCTGTTCTGTGTGATCGGATTCGATCGGTCGGACCGGTCCGATGAAAAAACTGAAATTTACTGCGCCAGCACCGGCAACTGTGCCTCGGCCACCGGCTTTCCCTCGCGCACGAGCTTGAGCGGTACCCGGCTGGTCCCGGCCGGTGCGGGGCTCACCTTGAGCACCAGGTCGACCCGGCGGTTTGCGTTGGCGGCAACCTCGAGCCCGCGCACCGGGCCGATGAGCTCCACCCGGTATCCGGGGAGCGCGCCGGCCTCCAGGTCGTAGCGGGCGGCGCGGGTGCCGCGGTTTTCCAGGTAGACGGCGTAGAAGTTGGCCACGCCGTCGGGGAGTCGCTTCACCTCGCCGCCGGCCGAGCGCTGCACCTTGAGGGTCGCCTCGCTGCGGTGGCCGACCCCCCAGGCGAAGATCCCGCACAAGAGCACGAGGACCGCCGCAAAGAGCATGCTGCGCCGGTTCCAGGGGGTGCCACCCCCCTGTTCGGCGGTTCCGAAGGTGTAGTGGATCAACCCGTCGCGGCCGCGCTTTTCCATGACTCCCCGGCAGGCGTCCAGGCAGCGGCCGCAGTTGATGCACTCGATCTGGAGCCCGTCCCTGATGTCGATGCCGGTCGGGCAGGCCCTGACGCAGGCGCCGCAGCGCAGGCACTCCCCCTTGAGCCTCGGATCGAACTCGAGGGTGAGCGTGCTGCGCTCCATGGTCAGGAGCTGGATCCTGCCGTAGGGGCAGACCGTCTTGCAGAAGCTGCGCCGTACGAAGGCGAGGTCAAGATATACCAGCACCGCAACGCTGGCAAGGGAGATACCGGCCACCGCCCCGAGTTGCCCCGCGACGAGCCGGGCCGCGAAATCGGCGGGGGCGATGAAGTACCAGATCAGGTTGGAGGCGACCAGAAAGGAGATGGCAAGGTAGCTTACCTGGCGCAAGAGCTGGGGAAGGAGCGGAACCCCGATCCGGTTCAGGCGCCGGTCGATCCAGTCGGCCAAATCCCCCAGGGTGGTCTGGGGACAGAGCCAGCCGCACCAGACCCTGCCAAAGAGCATGGTGACGAACAAAAAGGCGAAGACGAAGATAAGGACCGCGACGAGGAAGAGGTAGAACTCCTCGATCCTCAGGCTCGTTCCGAAGAAGAGCAGGCTGCGGCTCTCGGCGTCCAAGCGCAAAAGCGACTCGCCACCCACCTTGATGAAGGGGAGCACCAGGATGAAAAGGGTGGCAAGCCACTGGACGAGCCTTCGTTGGGGCCCGATACGCTTGGGGTTTGCCGGCATTAAAGCGACAGCAGGTACTGCACCAGCCCCTCGATCTTCTCCTTGGAGAGATCGTTCTTGAAGGAGGGCATGCCGCCGGGGCGCCCTTCGGCGATGCTCTGGGCTATGGCATCGGGTGCCTTGCCGAACTTGTACTTCACCTGGGTGAGGTCGGGGCCGATCCCTCCCTTGGCCGAGGCGCCGTGGCAGGCGGCGCAGCGCTCGGCAAACTCCTTCTTGCCGGCGGCCACCAGCTCCACCTTCTTCGCCTCGGGGATCGGCACGGCGGCCTGGGGGGCCACGTCCTTCAGCTGCTGGGCCTTCAGCATCGCCTCCTTGGCCGACTTTTTCTGGGCGTACTCGCCCTGTGAGGTCCACCCCCCGAAGAGGTAGTGCCCCATGAAGGAGATCCCCCAGATGACGAGGCCCGCGAAGAGGAGCTTGAAGACCAGGGGAGGTTTGTCCTGCGCGTTGTAGGTGATGCCGTCGTAATCCTTATGCTCCAAAGCCATGAGGAAGCCTCCTGTAGTGGTGTGCGCGTTGGGTCAGTTTCCCACTCCCCCCGGCCCGCTTCCGCCGGGGGAGGGGAGCGACGAGCCGGGGGAACCGGGTGCTGCAACCGTTAATCCTCGTCCATCATCCGGAACTTGGGTGCCTCGCCCCGCTCGCGGGCGCTCTTGCGGCAGGTGCGCACCACGATGGCGGCGAAGATGCCGAAGAGGCCCAGGGTGACGCCGAGGTAGTAGATGCTGGCCAGGTCCATGTCAGTGCCTTTGCTGGTGCTTTAAGAAGGTGACCAGCTTCCAGGTGCGCTCCTTGCCGAGCGTGTCGCCGAAGGCGGGCATCCCGGCGTTGGGGGAGCCGGAGAAGATGGTGGTGAAGACCTGAGCGTCCGGCTTGTCCATGTCGGAGAGCTTCGGTCCCACCTCACCCTGCAGCTTGTCGCCGTGGCACTGGGCGCAGTGCTCCTTGTAGAGCGCCTTCCCTTCCGGGAGCACCGAGAGGTTGTCCTGGAACGGGTTCTTCAACTCGCCCACCACGGCCGCCTTGTTGGCCTGGCGCCAGGGGATGTCGTTACCCAGTTTCTGCATGTAGGCCACCAGGGCCGCCAGCTCGGTCTTCCCCTTCGCCTCGGCCAGGTCCTGCGGGGTGTAGGGGAACTTGAGCGCCTGCATCTTCTTCTCGGTGAGGCTCGTGTCGAGCGGCCGGTCCAGGAAGGCGTACTTGGGCATGTTGGAGCGCGGCACCATGGACTGGGGATCCTTCATGTGCTTCACGTGCCAGGCGTCCGGGTACTTGCCGCCGATGCGCGCCAGGTCCGGCCCGGTGCGCCGCGAACCCCAGAGGAAGGGCTGGTCGTAGGCGAACTCGCCGGTCTTCGAGTACTCGCCGTAGCGCTCGGTATCGGAGAGCAGCGGCCGCACCGTCTGGGTGTGGCAGTTGTTGCACCCCTCGCGGATGTAGATATCACGCCCCTCGAGCTGCAACGGGGTGTAGGGCTTTACGCTTGCGATGGCGAGCTTGGGGTCGTTGATCCACTTGAAGGGGACCACCATGGTGACCACGGTGCCGACCAGGATGGTCACCGTTGCCAGGAGCAGGAGCAGCAGGGCATTTTTCTCGAGCATATGTGATCTCCTCCCTAGGCGTTCTGCGCCACTGCTTTGGGCGCGCCGGCAATGGTCTTCCCGATGTTGTACAGGAATATCAAGAGGCTCACCAGGTAGATGATGCCGCCCAGCGCCCTGCCATACCAGTACGGGTAGAGCTCGATCAAGGTCTCCATGAAGCTGTAGTGCAGGCTACCGTCCGGGTTGGAGGCGTTCAGCATGGTGGCCTGCTGCACTCCGGCGATCCACATGGTGATGGAGAAGATCAACTGGCCGGTCACCGCGAGCCAGAAGTGCAGGTTGGCGAGCGGTACGCTGTAGATCTCCCGTCCGTAGACCTTGGGGACCGTGTAGTAGATGGCCGCGAAGAGCACCAGCGAGACCCAGCCGAGCGTTCCCATGTGCACGTGGCCCGGCACCCAGTCGGTGTAGTGGATGAAGGCCGAGAAGGTTCTGACCGCCTGCGAGGGGCCCTGCAGGGTCTGCAAGCCGTAGAAGGTGATCCCGAAAATGAGGAACTTGGCCAGGTAGTTCTCGCGCATCTGGTGCCACTGGCCGTTCATCGAGAAGTAGCCGTTGAAGACCGCCGCCCAGGAGGGGGCGATCAGCATGACCGAGAAGGCCATGGCGAGGGTCTGGACCCAGTCCGGCACCGGGGTCCACAAGAGGTGGTGTGCGCCGGTCCACAGGTACATGAAGATGAGGCTCCAAAATGCGATCATCCCCATGCGGTGGCTGTAGATCGGCACCCCCGTCGACTTGGGGAGGAAGTAGTAGAAGATTGCCAAAGGCGGCGTGGTGAGCACCATGGCGACCGCGTTGTGCCCGTACCACCACTGCACGTTGGCATCGTTGGCCCCGGCGTAGGCGGAGTAGGACTTGGTGAGCGAGACCGGGATCATGGCGTTATTCACCAGGTAGAGCACCGCAACCCCAACAAGTGTCGCCACGATGTACCACAGCGAGATGTACATCTGCTCCTCGCGACGCTTGGCGATGGTCATCATGATGTTGACCGAGAAGATGACCCAGAGCACCACCACCAAAAGCGCCACCGGCCACTCCAGTTCGGCGTACTCCTTGGAGCGGTTCATCCCCAGGAGCAGCGTCACCGCGGCGAGCGCGATCACGATATTGAAGAGCCAGAGCTGGAAACGGGCCAGGCCATGGCTCCAGACCCGGGTCTTGGTGAGCCGTTGGGTGATGTAGAAGAAAAAGGCCATGAAGCTGCCGATGCCCCAGCCGAAGATCCCGGCGTTGGTATGGATGGGGCGCAACCGGCCGTAGGAGAAGTAAGGTGGGAAGTTGAGATCGGGAAACGCGATCTGCAGCGAGATGAGTACCCCGAGCAGGACTGAGGCGAAACCCCAGACCATGCTCGAGATCAGGAATCCCTTGACGATGTCGTCTGCGTACCCTTCCGGTTGATTCATGTCTGCCTCCTGGTGTTGATGCAGCAAAAACTGTATGATCCATCGTAAAATACTATCGGACCGACGCCCTGTGCACTATTTCCGGTACCGCGTTCTTTACCAATTTTGCAGGCTGCAGGGTGAGGCCATCGGGTTGGTGCTCTTTCGGAAATATCTCTTTCTGGAGGACTTCTGGCGGTGGTGTCAAGGTAGCAGCGTGATACAGCATGGGGAATCCCACGACAGTCACCACGGATACTACACCCAAGGCCAGCACCGCCAGTGAGTGTATGGTATATTTCGTATTAATCAAGCTGCGCGCCAAATATTTTTCAATGATTACCACGAAAAGGATTGTCATGCCGGACCCGGTGTCTGCACAGGTTGCCGCCAGTCTCAAAGAGGTGTTCGCCGCGCTCGACCACTGCTTCGATGAGTCCGAAGAGTGGTTGAGAACACGGCCGGAGTATCCGGAGGCCTGGAGTGTCGCCGAGCACCTGGAACACCTGCGCCTGGCGAACCACTACCTGCTGTTGACCATCGACAAGGGGTGCCGCAAGGCGCTGAAACGGGCGGCGCGGCAGCCGATTCCCAGGACAACGAGCGAACTCGCGCCACTCGCACCGATCGCGGACCCGCATGCCTTCCCGTGGCTGCCGCCACAGCACATGCTCCCCGGACCGGTCGGGGACCTGGCTGAGCTGCGCCGGCAACTGCGTGGCCAGCTGGGGCACTGCCTGGAGCTCTTGGAGCTGCTCCCTGCCGGCGCCGGGCGCCTGTGCACCATCAGGATGTCGGTACATGAGCTCGGGAAGCTGGACCTGTACCAGTGGTTCTACTTTCTGGCCCAGCACGTCCGCTACCACCTGAACCTGCTTAGGGCACGCGGGAAAGGGGACACATGAGAGATCAGGCGGGGCTTACCTCATTTGAGGTGCCGGCTGTCGCATTAGGGGTACGTTTTTGCGGTGCCTGGGGAGGGCGTCCGGGGGGAAACCGCGTGGAGACCGGCGTTGCAGGTTCTGAAAGTTTTGGCACGGGTGATGCTATAGAGAGGTCATAGTAACCACTCACCTTTTTAAGGAGATTCACCATGAAGAAAGTTCTGTCCTCCGTAGTTGCTGCTCTCGTTGCTGTTGCTTTCGCTGGCGTTGTTTTCGCTGCTGATGCTACCCCGGCTCCGGCTGCTGCTCCGGCTGCTGAAGTGAAAAAAGAAGAAAAAGCTCCGGCTAAAAAAGCAAAGAAAGCAAAAAAAGCAAAGAAAGCTGCTAAAGCTAAAAAAGCTGAGAAGAAAGAAGCTGCTCCGGCTGCAGAAGCCGCTCCGGCTGCAAAGTAATTCCACTCTCTCGAGAGTAGGAAAAAAGGCCGCGTCCTCGGATGCGGCCTTTTTTTATGCCCGCGTCCGAACTGCGGCCGCCCCAGCTTGTCACTTACCTGCTTCTCTCTAGAATTGTTCTGGTTGGCAATTTCTCATAGTGCCGGTGGCTGGCAGCACGGGAGCAGAGCATGGATACCTCGACGATGTTGTGGTATGTGGGGGGTGGGGGCGCCGGACTCGTGCTCTTCCTGGGAATTGGCTACTGGGTGGGGCAGTACGTTATCCAGCAACTGAGCCAGCAGGCCCTGGACCGATTCAGGGAACACCTGGCAAAAGAGGTGGAGAGCGCGCTCACGGTGTTTCGGGAGGGGGTCTGCCAGCAGATCGTGGAACAGGGGAATACGTCGGACTCGCTGGCGACTCTCTATACGACGCTCATCGAGGTGTTGCGCGAGGGACGGGAATTCTGCGGTAGCTGCGCCAAGGACGATCCACTGGTTCAGGAAAAGAAGCTGCGCCGCATGGGGGAGTCCTGCCGCAGCTTCGCCGAGCAGTACCAGCGCGAGAGCCTGCACCTCTCCGACGACTTTTGTGCCCGGGTGGAGAGTTTCGGCGCACGGCAAATGGAGCTTCTGCAGCAGCTCGAGTGGGATTTTTACCGCAAGGACCAGGCCGAGCGGAGCAAGGAGCGGGAGATCCGCCAGCACTGGTCAAGCCTGGAGGACCAGGTGACCGAGGTGATGGACCTGGTTCGCAGGGAGTTCCAGAATCGCAACAACCGCGCCGGCGCCGTCCTGCTCGAGGGGCTCAAGGCGCAATCCAACCCCGGCCTCGCAACGGGCCCGGCAAACCGGGGCTGATCCCCCGCTTTCCCACCCCTCGGTCCCTAGAGCTCCTCCGGTTTGCAGAGGTTGTCTTCCTTCTTGGCGACCCGTGCACATTTGCGGCACACGTAGCGCGGCTCCGCGACGATTTTCTTGAGCTCCTTCAGGTTGTCCTTTATTTCATCCTTGTCCCACTTGCAGAGCGTTTTGTTGTCCTTAGCCATAGCACATCACCTTTCCTTCTTTAGTCCTACCTCATGTCGGATGCCGACCTACGTGCCAGTATTTACGATAATTTTATGCCAGAAACCGCAGCGGGATACTTGAAACCGGGAAGCGGCACGTTATACTAGGCCTCGCTTGAATCAAACCCTATTAATCGATTATTTCACAGGAGGGAGCTTATGTCTATGTTCTGTCGTCAGTGCGAGCAGGCCGCCAAGGAGACCGGGTGCGAAGTGATGGGGGGCTGTGGCAAAAATCCGGAGGTGGCGGCGCTGTTGGACCTGATGCTGTACGGGCTCAAGGGGCTCGCCATCTACGCCGACAAGGCGCGCGAGTTCGACACCCGTTACGAAGTGGCAGACAAGTTCCTGATCGAGGGGCTCTTCACCACCGTGACCAACGTCGACTTCGACCCGGTCCAGCTGGCAGGAAAGCTCCGCAAGTGCTTCGATCTCAAGGAGAAGGTGAAGGCGCTCTACGAGACCGCCTACCGCGAGAAAACCGGCGGGCACGCCCCGCAGATAGCCGAGGGGCCGGCGGCCTGGGTGATCGCGAACGACCTGGAGACACTGGTGGCCCAGGGACGCGAACACGGGGTGAAGAGCCAGCAGGCAGACCCTGACCTCCTTTCCGCCATCGAGATTATCATCTACGGGCTCAAAGGGATGGCCGCCTACGCAGACCACGCCATGATCCTCGGCAAAACCGACGAGGAGGTCTTCGCCTTCTTCCACCGCGCCCTCGCGGCGACCTGCGACCCCTCGAAGGGGCTCATGGACCTGGTGGGGATCGCCATGGAGTGCGGCAAGCTGAACATCAAGGTGATGGCGATGCTCAACGAAGGGCACATCGAGCGCTACGGCAGCCCGACGCCGACCAAGGTGTTTCTCGGCAGCCGCAAGAACAAGGGGATCCTGGTATCCGGGCACGACCTGCGCATGCTCGAGGAGCTCTTGAAGCAGACCGAAGGGAAGGGGATCGACATCTACACCCACGGCGAGATGATCCCGGCCCACGGCTATCCGGGGCTTAAGAAGTACGCCCACCTCTACGCCAACTTCGGCGGCGCTTGGCAGGACCAGCACAAGGAGTTCCCGAACTTCCCCGGCGCGATCATCTTCAACACCAACTGCATCCAGCGCCCGGCCGAGAGCTACAAGGACCGCCTCTTCACCTGGGGCGAGGTGGGCTGGCCCGGCGTGAAGCACCTAAGCGGCTGGAACTTCGACGAGGTGATCAACAAGGCCCTGGAGTGCCCGGACCTTCCCGAGGTACCCGGCAAGGAGATCCTGGTCGGCTTCGGTCACGACGCGGTTCTGGGCGTGGCCGACAAGGTAATCGAGGCGGTGAAGTCGGGCGCCATCAAGCACTTCTTCCTGATCGGCGGTTGCGACGGCGCGAAGCCGGGGCGCAACTACTACACCGAGTTCGCCGAGAAGGTTCCCAAGGACGCCGTCATCCTGACGCTCGCCTGCGGCAAGTACCGCTTCAACAAGCTCGACTTCGGTGACATCGGCGGCATCCCGCGCCTTCTGGACGTGGGGCAGTGCAACGACGCCTACTCCGCGGTGCGCATCGCACTGGCACTCGCCGGCGCCTTCAACTGCGGGGTGAACGACTTGCCGCTCTCCTTCATCCTCTCCTGGTACGAGCAGAAGGCGCACGTCATCCTGTTGTCCCTTTTGCACCTGGGGATCAAGAACATCAAGCTCGGTCCGGCGCTGCCGGCCTACCTCTCCCCGAACGTCCTCAACTTCCTGGTGGAGAATTTCAACATCTCGCAGGTGGGCGACGTCGACACCGACCTGAAGGTGGCGCTGGGCGCCGCCTAAGGGTTACCGGAAGTAACGCATGACAAAGAAAGGGCCAACGCCGGTACACGGTGTTGGCCCTTTTTTGTGGATTCGGGAAATGGCGGCGCCTCCGCGAGGCGTGCAGAACGGGTTGGGATCGGGATCCGGACCAGCACCGTGGACCGATCTGGCAAGCGGGATCACTCCTGCGGGTCGTGGCGCAGCGGGCAGAGCGACACGGCGGCGGCAAGCATCCAGGCAAGGGCCATAACGATCACGACAAGTTCCATGGTAAACCTCCTCTTGCCCGGCTCGGTGGGGGCGTTACTCTGTCGCTATCCTAGCAGCTGCACCGTGCGCGGGTATGACCCAGGTCAAGAAAACCGTGATGCCTGCACCGTCTGCGTACTGGTGCTCGGCCGTGCAACCGCCGCTCCAGGTTCCTGCGGCTCCTGCCTACCACGCTGACGGCTGGGTTTGCCGTGAATTCCTGAACCAGAAGAGGCCAGAATCAGTCAATTAAATCAAATTGTTGCATTAGTAAGGACATAATGTGATTGCGCTAAGGTGCAAATTGATTTAAATTGTCTCCCCAATAAGGAACCGTCACCTTGGTACTGTATCTCGTTACGTGCTATACAGTTTCTCCGTAGCTGCAGTTCCAGATGGAAGGAGATCCGTGTATGACGGAAACCACACCAAACTACCTGCCGCTCATCCTCATCGTTGACCACGACGATCTAAGCCACGGCATGGTCCAGAAGAGCCTTGAAAAAGGTGGCTTCAGGACTGTACGGGCTCCCGACCATACTGATCCGCTCCCCCTTTTCATCGAAAAACAACCCGATCTGGTGCTCCTCGAGCTTGAAGGGCCCGGCTGCACGGGGCTGGAGAGTTGCCGGCGCATCCGCTCCCTGGTACTCGGACGGCACACCCCGATCCTGGTGGTCACCGGCAACGACGAGGGGGACCTGGTGCACCGTGCCTTCGAGGCAGGCGCCAGCGACTTCGTCGCCAAGAGCGGCAACCCGGACCTTTTGGTGTACCGGGCACGCTGCCTGATGCGTAACGGCCGGCTTTTGAAGAACCTGCAGCAAAGCGAGGACCGCCTGGCGCGGGTGCAGCAGATCGCCCGGCTCGGGGACTGGGAGTGGAGCCCGGAGAACGGGCGCTTCTGGAAGTCGCAGCAGATGTTCGCTATTCTGGGGACCTCCCAGGAAGCCGATTCCGGAACCCTCACCGGGTTCCTGCAGCAGGTAGCCCCCAAGGACCGCGACCTGGTACGCGAACATTTCGAGCGGGCCCTGGACGACCCGGCCGGGTGCGACTTCGAGTGCCGCATCGTGCGCGGTGACGGCAGCGAGCGCCTGGTCTGGATCTACGGTCGACGTGAGCCGACCGGCGCGCCGCGCAGCGTGCACCTGTTGGGTACCCTGCAGGACGTGACCGAGGTGCGCCGCAGCGAGGCCCGCAGCCGGATGCTCAAGGAGGCCGTAGACAGCCTGCAAATCGGCATCACCTTCTCCGACGCCCACGGCCGCATCGTCTACCTGAACCCCGCCGAGGCGCGCATGCACGGTTTCGAGGTGGAGGAACTGATCGGCCGCGAGGCGCGCGCCTTCGCCGCAACCCCGCACCGCCGCCAGACCCCGCCCAACAGGCTCACCGACGGTACCACCTGGCGCCGCGAGAGCGTGAACGTGAGGAGAAACGGCGAGGAGTTCCCGGTGCTGCTCACCTCGATCCCGGTCCTGGACCGCGAACAGCGCTACCTGGGGATCGTCACCACCTGCGAAGACATCTCGGAACGAAAAGAAAACGAGGAGCGCATCAACCGTCTCGCCTACTACGACAACCTGACTGGGCTTCCCAACCGGAGCATGTTCCTGGAGAGGCTGCACCAGTGCCTGGCCCAGGCGGGCCGGGACGGCGACGTGCTGAGCCTGGTCTTTTTGGACCTGGACAACTTCAAGGACATCAACGATACCCTGGGGCACGGGGCGGGGGACAAGCTCCTCTACGAGGTCGCCCTGCGGCTTTCCGAGTGCATCCGCGAATCGGACCTCCTGGCGCGCCTTGGGGGGGACGAGTTCGTGGTGCTTCTGACCTCCATCTCCTGCCAGGACCGGGTCGCCGCGGCGGTGCAGCGCATGCTGGACATCTTCCAGGAACCCTTTGAGATCGAGGGGCGCACCGTCTACTCCAGCGCCAGCATCGGGATAGCACTCTTCCCCGACGACAGCCACGACGCCTCGAGCCTGTTCAGGAGCGCCGACACCGCCATGTACCACGCCAAAAGCGAGGGGCGCGGCCGGTTCCGCTTCTTTTCCGAGGAGATGAACCACAAGATCCTGCACCGGGTCGCCCTGGAAAACGCCCTGCGCCAGGGTCTGGAACGCGGCGAATTCTTCCTGCACTACCAGCCCCAGTGGGACCTGCGCACCAACAGGATGGTGGGGGCCGAGGTCCTGTTGCGCTGGCAGAGCGCCGACTTCGGGCTCATGCTCCCCTCCGAGTTCATCTCGCTCACCGAGGACTCCGGGCTCATCCTGGGGATCGGCGAGTGGGTGCTGCGCTCGGCCTGCCAGCAGGCGCGCCTGTGGGCCCGGCAAGGGCACCCCGAGTTCCGGGTGGCGGTGAACGTCTCGAGCAAGCAGTTAAAGCAGCAGGACTTCGTGGCGATGCTGAACCAGGTGATCCTGGAGACCGGCGTGGACCCCAAGAGCCTCGAGCTGGAATTCACCGAGAGCGTCATCATGGAGAACGCCGAACGGACCATCGAGACCCTGGAGGCCCTGAAGGACATGGGGGTGCAGCTCTCCATCGACGACTTCGGCACCGGGTACTCTTCGCTCAACTACCTGAAGCACTTCCCGGTGGACCGGATCAAGATCGACCGCTCCTTCGTGGCCGATGTGAGCCGCAGTACCGACGACGCCGCCATCGTCGAGGCGATCATCACCATGGCCCAGAGCCTGAGCCTCAAGGTGCTGGCCGAGGGGGTGGAGAACTCGGACCAGTTGCACCACTTAAGCCAGCTGGGGTGCGACGAGGTGCAGGGTTTCTACCTCGCCATGCCGATGCCCGCCGACGCACTCGAGGGGAGCCTGGGACGCGAGCACGGCCGGCGCGTCGGCAAGCACGAGGTTACCGAGTGGTTCGACAGCCGCAGCGATGCCTCGCCCTGGCCCGCGGCCCCCTCCCATTCGGCAAAAAGTTCGCGCAAAATTTGCGCGGTGCGCGAAAACGGCTAAACTCCTTCCAGCGGCCCATGAGCCCGCATCGGGCGCCGCACTCACGAGGAGGGAGGCAACATGAGTAGAGAACCGCACGAGCACTACCAACGACTCAAGGCACGTCACGGCGCGCTGATCGGCGCAGTCGAGGCGCTGCGCGAGGCGGCCGCGAATTCCGGTCCCCTGGACGCGAAGACCGGCCTCTTGATCCAGCTGGCCGCAGCCGCCGCCATCCGGTCGCACGGCTCGGTGCACAGCCACGCCATCCGCGCCCTGGAAGCCGGTGCGACCCCGGACGAGATCCGTCACGCGGTCACCGTCCTGACCAGCACCATCGGCTTCCCCACCGTCGCCGCAGCCCTCGCCTGGGTGGACGACGTCCTGGAGCGCGGCTACTGACCCTGGCTTTTGAAAGACCACGACCCCTGGCACCCGACGACGGTTGCCGGGGGTCTCTTTTTTGGAAGCCGAAGAAGGAGACAGCCATGGATCTGCACCTTACCGACAAGCTCGCCCTGGTCTCCGGCTCCACCAAGGGGATCGGGTTCGCCATCGCCCGGCTGCTGGCCCGGGAGGGGGCCCGGGTGATCGTGAACGGCCGCAGCGAGGAGGCGGTCGCCCAGGCCCTTAATAACATCACCCATGAGGTCCCCGGCGCGCGGCTCGAAGCGTTTCCCGCCGACCTCTCCAAGGCGGCAGAGGCCGCGCGGCTCCTCGAGCGCTTCCCCGCCGTCGACATCCTGGTCAATAACCTCGGGATCTACCAGCCGTCCCCCTTCGAGGAGATCTCCGACGAGGACTGGCGGCACCTCTTCGAGGTCAACGTCTTGAGCGCGGTGCGCCTGTCGCGCCAGTACCTCCCCGCGATGCGCGAGCAGAACTGGGGACGACTCATCTTCATCTCCAGCGAAAGCGGCGTCCAGATCCCGCTCGAGATGATCCACTACGGCATGACCAAGACGGCCATGCTCGCCGTGTCGCGCGGCATCGCCGAGAGTCTCGCCGGCACCGGTGTGACCAGCAACGCGGTGCTCCCCGGGCCCACCCTCTCGGCCGGCGTCGAAGAATTTGCCACCAAGTTAAGCGGCGGGCGTACACTGGAAGAGTTCGAGAAGGAATTTTTCCAGACGGTGCGCCCAAGCTCCCTTTTAAAGCGCTTCGCCACGATCGACGAGGTGGCTAACCTGGTCGCCTACGTCGCAAGCCCACTCTCCTCGGCGACCAACGGAGCGGCGCTGCGCGTGGACGGCGGCGTGGTCCGTTCCTGCTTCTGACCCTAAACTCCCGGTGCGGCGGCTCACTGCCGCACCGGGTCCCTCGAACACCCACCTTACGGCTCGCGGAGACGTTATGATCCGTGGCACCTTCTCCCGACTCCTCGGCTGGATCGGCGGCCTGAGCCCCGCCGCGCTCACCGCGATCTTTCTCACCGGCAGCGTCTGCTGGCTCTTCGCCGCGGACCTGGTGCTCTTTCGTATCCTGGCCGGGCGACCCGAGCACTGGCCGGGCGCCTCGGCGGTGGTGGACGGACTGGGCGTTCTCAGCATGGCGGTGATCATCTACTTCCTGAACCGCAAGATCCAGGCGCGCCACCGGGCGAGCGAAGAGCTGATCCGGGAACAGGCGGCGCACGACGGGCTGACCGGGCTCTACAACCGCCAGGCCTTCGACGAGCTCCTGGCCCAGGCGCTCCAGCATTCCAAGCGGCACAGCGAGTCGCTCGCCCTTTTGTTCATGGATCTGGACCGCTTCAAGGCGGTCAACGACCGGCGCGGTCACCTGGCCGGAGATGCCCTGCTCATCGAGACGGCGCGGCGCCTCACCGAGTGCTGCGCCCTGCGCGGCGAGGACCTGGTGGCCCGGGTGGGCGGGGACGAGTTCGCCGTCTTGATGCGCCAGCCCGAACTCCCGGACGGCCCGAGCGTGGTGGCCGAGCGCATCCAGAAGGCGATCTCCCAGCCCTACCAGGTGGACGGCTCGCCGCTGAAAACCAGCGCGAGCGTCGGCATCGCGCTCTACCCCTCGGACGGCAAGGAGGCGAAGCAGCTCTACAAGATGGCGGACCTGGCGCTCAACCAGGCGAAAGAGCAGGGACGCGGCACCATCTGCTTCTACGGCGGCACCTGGCAGGAGGAGCGCGACGAGCGGCTGCAACTCGAGCAGGGGCTCTTGCGCGCGATCACCCACGACGAACTCTTCCTGGTCTACCAACCAAAGCTTGATACCACCAGCATGCGCGTCATCGGGGTGGAGGCCCTGGTGCGCTGGAACCACCCGCACCTGGGGACCCTGGGGGCGGCGAGCTTCGTCCCGATCGCCGAGAAATCCGGGCTCATCTGGCCGCTCACCGAGTGGGTGCTCAAGGCCGCCTGCCGCCAGTCCGGCAGCTGGTATCGCGACCAGGGGCTCGACGTCAACGTGGCGGTGAACATGCCCCCCTCGGTCTTCGACCACGAGGACCTGGAGCAGGTGATCGTGCGCGCCCTTTCCGAGGGGGGGCTCCCCCCGGACCGGCTCACCCTGGAGATCACCGAACAGTCCCTGATGACCTACGCCTCGGAGCCTCTGGAGATACTGGAGCGGCTCCAGGAGATGGGGCTCCACGTGCAGATCGACGACTTCGGCACCGGCTATTCCTCGCTCTCCTCCTTGAAGCACTACCACTTCCAGGCGCTCAAGATCGACCGCTCCTTTGTCAGCGACGTGGTCACCTCTTCGGACGACGCCGCCATCGCCACCACCATCATGTTCATGGCCAAGTGCCTGGACATGGAAGCCATCGCCGAAGGGGTGGAAAACGAGGCCCAGAAGGAGTTTCTCGCCTCCATCGACTGCCGGCTCATGCAGGGGTTCTACTTCGCCCGCCCCTTGAGCGCCCGGGACGCCAGCGAGTTCATCTCCCGCCTGAACCGGGACAAGGATCCGGATTCCCGCTGATCTCCCGGTGTCCTCTCCAGAACGCTGCTCCGTGATCCATCGGGGAATGGCGTTCTCTCAGGTATCTCCCGACACACTCTCCAGCCCCGTCAGAGCTCTCTTTAACATTTCCTCGAATCGGCCAGATAGCTGGCCGCACCTTTCTTGCTTCGGCAAGTCCCTCTGCTATACTCTCTGAGAATTTTCCAATAACTCCGCACGAGGAGCGACCCATGGCAGAGCGACAAAAAACGGTGGCTGTCCTGACGGGAGGGGGGGACGTTCCCGGTCTCAACCCGGCGCTGAAGACTCTGGTGTACCGCGCCTTTGACAATTCCTACCGGGTTTTGGGGATCCGGCGCGGCTGGGGCGGCCTGCTCAACCTGGACCGCAGCGATCCCGACTCGCGGGACCGGTTCGTGATTCCGCTGGACCGCCAGGTGGTGCGCACCGTGGACCGCACCGGCGGCACCTTCCTGCACACCAGCCGCACCAACCCTGCCAAGGTGGCCGGTGCCGAGGTCCCGGATTTCCTGCGCGGTGCGGAGCCTGATTCCACCCAGGGGGGGACCTGCGACTACACGAACCACGTGTTGGCGAACCTCGAGCACCTCGGGGTGGACGCGCTCATCGCCATCGGCGGGGACGACACCCTGAGTTACGCCGAACGGCTGCACCGGGAGGGGTTCCCGGTGGTGGCCATCCCGAAGACCATGGACAACGACGTCTACGGTACCGACTACTGCATCGGGTTTTCCACCGCGGTGACCCGCAGCGTGAACTTCATCCACAACCTGCGCACCTCCGCAGGCTCCCACGAGCGCATCGCCGTCGTCGAACTGTTCGGGCGCAACTCGGGGGAGACCTCGCTCATCTCCGCCTACCTCTCCGGTGTGGACCGGGCGCTCATCTCCGAGGTCCCCTTCGATATCGAGAAGCTGGCCCAGCTCCTTATCGAGGACAAGCGCAGCAACCGGAGCAACTACGCCATGGTGACCGTCTCCGAGGGGGCCTCGATGATCGGCGGCCAGATCGAGGAGTACGGCCAGGAGGACGCCTACGGGCACAAGAAGCTGGGGGGGATCGGGGTGGTGGTGAGCGAGGCGGTGAAGCGGCTCACCGGCTCGCACATCATCTACCAGCAGCTCTCCTACCTGATGCGCAGCGGCGCCCCGGACTCGCTCGACCTCATGGTCGCCTTCAACTACGCCAACATGGCCATGGACCTGGTGGCCGAGGGGATGAGCGGGCGCATGGTCTGCCTGCAGGGGGGGACCTACCGGCACATCCCGATCAGCTCCATCATGCAGGGGCTCAAACGGGTCGACGTCCCCGAGCTCTACGACACCCTCGAGTACCGGCCCAAGGTACGCCACGTCCTGGGCAAGCCGATGTTCCTCTACTAGCGGATGATCGAGATCGACGACAGCAGGGGAGAGGGGAACAGGCCTCCCGAGAGCTGGTTCGAGTGCCTGGGCCCCCGGCTCGCCAGCGCCGCTTCCGGCAGTCGAGGTCAACTGGTCCACCTCCTTCCCAAGGGTCGTGCTGCATTTCCGGGGAGCTTCCGGCGCTGCAGTGCAACCGTTCACCCCTCTTAAAACCCGAGGTACCGCATGCCTGGTGGCGAATTGCGAATTCTCCTTATCGAGGACAACCCGTCCGACGCGGACCTGATCCGTAGGATGCTGGCCGAAAACCGCGACCCCGAGTTTGCGGTGCAGGTCGCGGAATTGCTGCGCGACGGGCTGGCACTTCTCGAGAGCCGGTCCTACGACATCGTCCTCGTTGACCTCGGCCTTCCCGACTGCCGGCAGGGGCTTGAGGCGGCACTCAGGGTACGTGCCCGGGTGCCGCTGACGCCGATCATGGTCTTAACCGGGCTGGAGGACGAGGAGATCGCCCTGAAATCCTGGCAGCTCGATATCCAGGATTATCTCATCAAGGGGGAGTTCAACGCCGCGCTTTTGGCACGCTCGATCCGCAACGCGATCCAGCGCAAACGGGACATGGAGGTGCTGCGCGAGTCGGAAAACCGCTACCGGATCCTCTTCAACACGATCGACGACGCCTTCTGCATCATCGAGATGCTCTACGACGAGGCCGGCAACCCGGTGGATTACCGTTTCCTGGAGACCAACCAGGCATTCGAGAAACACGCGGGTCTCGTCGGTGCCAGCGGCAAACGGATTCGGGAACTGCTGCCGGACCTGGAACAGCACTGGGTCGATACCTACGCCGCCGTGGCCCAGTCCGGAGAACCGGTACATTTCGAAAACCGCTCCAAGCCGCTGGGGCGCTGGTTCTCCGTCTATGCCTTCCGGTTCGGCGCCGCGAAGCGCCGGCAGGTCGGCATCCAGTTCACCGACATCACCCAGCGCAAACTCGCCGACCAGAAACTGCGCGAATCAGAGGAAAAATTTTCCAAGGCCTTCCACGCCGCCCCCACCCTCATCTCGATAAGCACGCTGCCGGAGGGGCGCTACCTCGATGTGAACGAGGAGTTCCTGCGCACCTTGAGTTTCGAGCGTGAGGGGGTCCTGGGGCGCACCTCGCAGGAACTGGGGATCTGGGACTCTCCCCGCGACCGGGAGCTCCTGATTGCCATGCTGCACGACAACCAGATGGTCAGGGATTACCCCACGGTGCTGCGCACCAGGGATGGCAGGTCGATAAACGGGCTGCTCTCGCTAGAGATCATCGAGATAGAGGGGAACGAATGCCTGCTCACCATCACCCGCGACGTGACGGCACTCAAACGCGCGGAGGAGGAGCGCAACCGGCTGGCGCTCATCGTGGAATCCTCGGAGGATGCCATCATCGGCAAGACGCTGGACGGCATCATCACCAGCTGGAACCGCGGTGCCGAGAAGATCTACGGTTTCCGGGCCGAGGAGGTGAAGGGTAGGCACATCTCGCTGTTGACCCCCGACACCATGCCCGACGAGATCGAGGGGATACTCAAGGCGATGCGGCGCGGCGAGCGGATCGAGCGCCTGGAGACGCTGCGGGTTAGAAAGGATGGCAGCCAGATACCGGTTGCCCTCACCATCTCGCCGATCTGCGACGAACAGGGGGGTATCGTGGGCGCCTCCACCATCGCACGCGACATCAGCGAGCGCAAGGCTGCGGAACAGGAGATCGTGCGACTCAACGCCGACCTCGCGACCCGGGCCAAACAGCTGGAACTGGCCAACCGCGACCTGGAGGCCTTCAACTACAGCGTGGCGCACGACCTGCGCCAACCGCTCACCGTGATCAGCAGCTTCTGCCAGGCCATCGACACCTTTTGCGGCACCCAACTCCCCGGCGACTGTCGGGACTTTCTGCAGGCGGTGCTGGACGGGGTGCAGCGCATGAACCGGCTGATCGACGCGCTCCTCGACTTTGCCCGCCTGGCCCACGCGGAGTTGCGCCGGGAGCCGGTCGACCTTTCGGCCCTGGCGAGCGAGATACTCCAGGAGATGCAGGTCGCCGAACCGCAGCGCCAGGTCGAGGTCCATATCGCCAAGAGTGCGGTGGCCTACGGGGATGCCAACCTGCTGCGGGTGGTGCTTTTGAACCTCCTGGGCAACGCCTGGAAGTACACCGGCAGTAAAGCGAGTGCCGTCATCGAGTTCGGTTCTCGCGATGTTAACGGCCGACCGGTCTACTACGTGCGGGATAACGGCCCTGGTTTCAACCAGGAGCAGGCGGCAAAGATCTTCAATCCGTTTGAGAGGTTGCCGGGGGCGGAGCAGTTCCGTGGCTTCGGCATCGGCCTTGCCACGGTGGAGCGCGTCATCCGGCGGCACGGCGGCAGCATCTGGGCCGAGGGGGAGCCGGACCGCGGCGCCACTTTCTCGTTTACTCTGCCTCCCGCAGGGGGACTCGGCACGGGGGGCAAGGAGGCGGGGGCGTGAGGATACTGATCGCCGAAGACGAGCCGGCCTTCCGGCAGATCCTGGAAAAGATCCTGACCGGCTGGGGCTATGAGGTCCAGGTCGCCGAGGACGGCAGCGCGGCCTACCGGATCCTCTCCGGCGAGGACGCGCCGCGGCTGGCCATCCTGGACTGGAAGATGCCGGGGATGGAGGGGGTGGAGATCTGCCGCCGGATGCGCGCCGAAAAGCCGGAGCACTACCTGTACCTCATCCTGCTCACTTCGCAGCAGCGCGAGGAGGACCTGGTGCAGGGGATGGAGGCGGGCGCTGACGATTACCTGATCAAACCGTTCAGACTGAACGAACTGAGGGTAAGGCTCAGGGCGGGGCGGCGCATCATCGAATTGAACGAGGAACTCCTGGCGGCCCGGGCCGTGTTGCAGGAGAAGGCGACGCACGATGCCTTGACCGGTCTGGAGAACCGCGAGGAGATCCTGGACGCGCTGGACAAGGAGCTTGCCCGGGTGGAGCGCGATGGCGGCTGTTTCACCATCATCATGGCCGACCTGGACCACTTCAAGCAGGTGAACGACACCCACGGTCACCTGGCCGGCGACGAGGTGCTCCGGACCACTGCGCAGCGGATGCTGAGGCTCATGCGCCCTTACGACTCGGTGGGGCGCTACGGCGGGGAAGAGTTTCTCATGGTACTTCCGGAATGTTGCGGCGGGTGCGCCCGGGCCTTTGCCGAGCGGTTGCGCGCCGGCATCGCCGACCGCCCGATGGATACTACCGAGGGGGCGCTGAAGGTCACCATGAGCCTCGGAGTGGCCGCCAGCGGGGTCGTGGCGGGGCGCGATGGTGCGCGTGGGCTCTTAAAGGCGGCGGATGATGCCCTCTATCAAGCCAAGGCAAAGGGGCGCAACCGGGTCGAGGTAGCGGAGTGCATCGGCTCGCGGAGCTGCCCCAACCATGACTGAACCGGGCTTCTGATACTCCCCTTGCTGCCGTTTTTCTGACAGAAACGTCAGCTTGAAAAGGAGATCTTTAGCTGTATAAGAAATACCAGCGTAAACAATCTGGCTTCAAGACCGGAATCGGTCAGCTGATAGGATGCGAGCGTCTGTTTGAATGGACACTGACATTGCGACAATCAACAGGAGGTAGCCTATGTCACCGCTTTCACTCGTTGCATCCATTGAAAAGAGACTCGATGCCCTTGTAGAACTCAGTCGCAGGAACCAGCGCATCAACGTCAGGACCGAACCGGTTCCCGACCAGCCAACCATCACCATTTCCAGGGAATTCGGGTGTGAAGGGTTGCCGGTCGCCGCACGGGTCCAGATGCTGCTCCAAGAGCGCACCGGTGCTGCCTGGGGAATCCTGGACCGCGCCACCTTGGACAAGATGGCCCAGAACCGGGAGGTCTCGGAGGAGATCTTCAGGAACCTGGGTGGCAAAAACAGCTTCCTTGACGAGGCGATGTCCACCATCCTCACCGACTGGACCAGCGACAGGGACTATTACCAGCACCTGTGCCACCAGATCATCCCCTTCGCCCGGGCGGGGCAGGTGATCATCATCGGGGTGGGTGCCGGTATTCTCACCCAGAAGATGCCCAACTGTCACAAGTTCCGCATCGTGGCCCCCATGGAGTTCAAGGTGAAGTCCTTCGCGCAGCGCCACCACATGGATGAGGACGAGGCGCACAAGCTCATCATCAAGCAGCAAAAGCAGCGTAACGCCTTCATCACCGACTTCTTGAACCGCGACGTGACAGATCCTACCCTCTACGATGTCATCTTCAACCGCGCCACCAACTCGGTGGAACAGATCGCCGAGATGATCTGTTACCACATCCAGTCCGGAATGAGGAAAGGGTAGGGGGAGAGACACTAATCTGCGGTGCTGAAAACAGAAACGCCCACCGAATTACATCGGTGGGCGTTTTTTCGTCTGCGCATCAGGGAACCAGATCCGCTACAGCACCTTGCCGCGCGGCAATTGCCACCCTTTCAGGATCGCAGTGCAGCGGATGGCGATGACCGTGGCGGCCGAAACGGTAAGGTTTACCTCAGAGGGAAGGCCGAGGCGGTAGAACAGGTAGAAGAGTGCACCCCCCACGGCACAGGCCGAGGCATAGATCTCGCGCTGCAGGATGAGCGGAATTTCGTTACTGAGCGTGTCACGGATCAGCCCGCCGCAGGTGGCGGTCATCACACCCATGATCACCGCACCCATGAAACCCAGGTGATAGTTGAGCGCCTTCGAGGTGCCGATCACCAGGAAGGTTCCCAGCCCCAGGGCGTCCAACAGCAGCATGGCGCGGTTCATCCGCTCGAAGCTGCGCGGCGTGAGGAACACCACGATGGAGGCGGCGAGCGCCAGGTAGAGGTAGAGCTCGTTTTTGAAGCAGAAGGGGGGGGTGTCGTTCAAAAGGAGGTCGCGCACCACACCGCCGCCGGTCGCGGTGACGATGCCCAGCACCACGACCCCGAGGAGGTCCATGCCGCGGCGCACACCGGCGAGCGCGCCCGAAGCCGCAAAGGCCACCGTCCCCAGAAGGTCCAGGGCGTAGATTATTTCGAATTGGCTGGTCATGGGATGCGTCGCTCCTACTCGTCCAGCTCCAGCGGGACATCCTGGGCCGACTGGTAGTCGACGACGTCGTGCCAAAAGCGCTGCTGCAGCTCCTTTAAAAGCGGCTCCAGGCTCTTGCGGTCCTGCGCGGAGATGGTGATAGCGTGGTATTTGCGCGTCGCCTGGCGCACCTTCATGAAGGCCAGCGGGTCGCGCTGTTTCAGGGTGGCGATCAGGTCGATCTTGTTGAAGACCACCAGGCACGGCTTGTTGGCGAGTTCCAGTTCGGCGAGGATGGCGTCGACGTTCTGGATCTGCTCTTCGAAGCGCGGGTTGGAGCAGTCCACCAGGTGGATCAGCAGGTCGGCGTCTTTGAGTTCCTCGAGAGTCGCCTTGAAGGCGCCCATGAGCGACTTCGGCAGGCTGCGGATGAAACCGACCGTGTCGGTGATAATCACCTCGCGGTCCATGGGGAAGCGCAGCCGCCTCGACGAGGTATCGAGGGTGGCGAAGAGCAGGTCCTCGGTAAAGACCTCGCTCTTGGTGAGTGTGTTCAAAAGGGTGGATTTCCCGGCGTTGGTATAGCCGACGATGGAGATGATGGGGATCCCCGCCTTGACACGCTTCTGGCGCCGTTGGTAGCGCCCGTTGGAGAGCTCCTTCAGTTCGCGCTCCAGGTGGGCGAGCCGGTCGCGGATCCGCCGCCGGTCGATCTCGAGCTTGGTCTCGCCTGGCCCGCGGCCGCCGATCCCCCCCATAAGCCGCGACATCTGCACCCCGCGCCCGGTAAGCCGGGGCATCAGGTACTTCAGCTGGGCAAGTTCAACCTGTACTTTACCGTCCTGGGTGGTGGCGCGCCGGGCGAAGATGTCCAGGATCAGCTGGCTGCGGTCGATGACCTTCATCTCGGTCAGCTCGGAGATGGAACGGACCTGGGCCGGGGAGAGCTCCTGGTCGAAGACCAGCATGGTGGCCCCGAACTGGAGCGCCTTGATGACCACCTCGCGGATCTTCCCTTCACCCAGCAGGTAGCGCGGGTTGAACTCCTTGGGACGCTGGATCACGGTGTCGAGGACGCCGACCCCGGCGGTGCGGGCGAGCTCCTTCAGCTCCTCCATGGAGTCCTCGGCCTCCTCCTGCGAAGAGCGGGTCACCGAGATGAGGATGCCGCGCTCCTGGCTGGTGGTGACGGCCTTTCCTTCCTGCAGGCCGCGCTCCAGGGTTTGTTCCAGGATCTCGATGAAATTCTTGAAGTGCAGGTCGAACTTTGCGAAGGGAACCGATGGTTCCACCTGGTAAGGGCGCGAGTTCGATTCGGGGGGGACCAGTGCCGCGGTCTGGATCGAGAAGCGCTCCGGGCTCTGGGTGAGCTGCAGTGCGGCGATCATGTCCAGGCGCAAAAGGGAGAGGTCGGTTAGGTCGTCGTCGGAGAGCGGTTCACCCTTGAGGTGCGTATGCACCAGGCGCAGACCGCGCAACAGCCGTTTGCCCAGCGGGTAGTCGGTGAGGTTGGGGATCATGATGGCGCGCTCGTCACCCACGATGACGTAGGCGATCTCGCCGATCCGGTTGATCAGGATGCCGACCTGGCGCCGTATCTCCAGGGAGATCTCGACCAGCTCGCGTGCCAGTTCCAGCGAGATCAGCTCGCCGTGGTTGCTGCGGCGGCGGTAGAGACGCTCGAGTCGATTGACCTGGTTCGGCTTCAGTCCGGTCATGTTTCCGTGTAGCTGTTTGATGGCGCTTCCTCCCAAGGTCGATGGCGCGCTGCCCGGAAGGGCGCAGGCCGTGAAGCCTGCTCCTCCCGCTCGAATTCGCTAGCTTTCCGGCTTCCTGCTACAGGCCGATGACGTTGTAGCCCGCATCGACGAAATGGATCTCGCCGGTTACCCCGCGGGACAGGTCGCTTGCCAGGTAGACGGCGGCGCCCGCCACCTCCTCCTGGCTGATGTTGCGGCGCAGCGGCGCCTTGCTGGCGACGTGCCCGGCGATCTGGCCGAAGCCGCCCACGCCCGCCGAGGCCAGGGTGCGCAGGGGGCCGGCCGAGATGGCGTTCACCCGGGTACCGTCCGCCCCGACCGCTTCGGCCAGGTACCGCACGGTCATCTCCAGGGCTGCCTTGGCGACGCCCATGACATTATAGTTGGGAAATACCTTTTGTCCGCCGTAGTAGGTCATGGCGAGGATGCTGGCGTCTCTCCCCTGCATGAGGGGGGCGGCTTCCTTGGCCATGGCGATGAGCGAGTAGGCGCTGATATCGAGGGCGGTGGCAAACCCTTCGCGGGTGGTGTTGAGGAAGCTCCCCTTCAGCTCCTCCTTGTTGGCAAAGGCGACCGAGTGCACCAGTATGTCGAGCCCGCCCCAGCTCTCGCCTATCTTGGCGAAGAGTTCTGCGAGGTCCGCGTCGCTGCGCACGTCGCAGGGGAGTACCAGGCTCGCCCCGATGCTTTCAGCCAGCGGCTGTACCCGTTTGGCTACCGCCTCGCCAGCATAGGCAAGCGCCACTTCGGCACCTTCACGACGGTAAGCCTCCGCCACAGCCCAGGCGATGCTCTTGTCGTTGGCGACGCCGAAGATAAGTGCCTTCTTTCCTTCCAGTAAACCCATGAATCTCCCTCCTGCCCCACGTGGCAGATTAAAACCTTCTAGTAGGCTGCTGGCGCATAACAGCAGATAGTAATGAAAAACGTTAACTTTTGCAAGACTTGCTGGCCTGTCGCCCTTCCTGGCCGTGAAGCCCTGAACGCACAAGGGGCGAATACCGGATTCGCCCCTTGCTGGCCAAGCTGCCTGAGTCCCCTTGGCACGGTCTTCCTGACGGGTGTGCTTACTCGTGCGGTGCAGCCACCTCGACAGCGTGCACCGGTTGTTCCTGCACGGTCGCTACCTCGCGTGCCTTCAGCGTCGCCTCGATCGCCACCAGTCGCCGGTCCAGCTCCTCGAGAATAACCAGCGACCGCTCGACCCGACCCTTGATGTTGAAGATCACGAAGGGGAGGATGAACCAGATCACCGTCAGGAAGAACCCGAGGATGCTGAGCATCATCATGAAACCGCCGAAAATTTCCATGAGCTCCTCCCGTATTGACTGTTAGAGTGCCTGCTCCAGTGCCCGTGCCAACTGGTCCGGACAGGAGGTGTCACCCTGGCAGGCGATTCCCTTGAGCCGCGTGATGGCTTCGCTCACCTGCATGCCGCGCACCAGTGCCGATACCGCCTGGGTGTTGCCGGCACATCCGTCGATGAATTCGGTGGCGACGATGACGCCGTTGTCTACTTCGATCTCGATCCGGGAAGCGCAGCTTCCCGAGGTCTGGTAACTGATGCGCATCTACTACTCCTTGTAGGAAAATAGGTACTTTTCGGTGCAGATTCCCGGCGTTGAGGAATCCGGACCGAAAGCATCTGGTTCTATACCGTTAGTGGGGGCAAAAGTCAATCGGACTCGGCGAGCAGGGCCTGGGCCAGGGTGAGCCGCTCGGGGCCGGGAAAACTGCGCAGGTAGAGGGCGTTTATGGCAGCCAGCGCCTCGTTCAGGCGCTCAAGGTCCAGCACCGCGTTGCCCGGGATGCTGGTGAGACCGCGGAAGTTCTCGGGGCAGAAGTCGATCTGGTTGGCTCCCTCGCGGCTCAACAAAAGCGGCAGCCCATGGGTGCGGCAGATGATGGGGCGCGCTTGGTACAAAAGGCACAGCCCGCCCTTAAGCAGCGGGCAGGGACCGTCTGCTGCGGCCTGGGCCGCGGCGGCGCGTATCTCTTGTGCCTGTTCGACGGGGAGTTCGTGGAGTGCCCGGGTAATGGCGGCAGCCTCGACGGCAAAGATGGAAAGATGGCGGCAGCAGGAATCGCAGCCGGGGCGGCAGACGATCTGCTCATGGAAACGCTCTGCGGTGCTCCGATACATCTCGTCGATGCGGGCACGCAGAGCGCGGTAGTTGTCCAGTCCGGGCATGGCCTTTAGTCGGTTCCCTGTAGCGCCTTGCAGAAGGAGTGCATCAGCTCTTTGTTGAGGTAGAAGTAGGGCTTCTCGATGGTGCCGCTGAAGCCGAAATCCTGGTAGTTCACCATGACCGGGTCGTCGGTACGTCCGCTCGAGACGTACCCCTTGGCCTCCGGGTCGATCTCCAGCAAGCGCTGCATGGCCTCCTCGCCCCCCATCCCTCCGGGGATGTTCAGATCGAGGATCACGGCGGCAAACGGGTCGCCCGCCTGGCGGCGTTCCCGGTACAGTTCCACGGCTTCCAGGCCATCGCTGGCAAACTCGACGGCGAATCCGTAGCGTTTCAGGGTCTCCCCTGCCACGAAGCGGACCATTTCATCGTCATCCATTACCAGGACTTTGGCTGGTGTATCCGGATTGCCACTGACCATAGAACGGGTACCCCTTTGCGCTGTTGTATGGCTGAAAGAGTCGTGATATGTATCTATAACGTTTATGAATCCGGCTGGCAAGCCCATTTTTGGGATGCCGGCGGAAGCAAAGGAGCAACTGATGGCAAAAGTGAAGTCACCGGTGACGGCGGCGATCCGGGTGCTGCGCCAGGAAAAGGTTTCCTTCGGCGAGCACCCCTATACCTACGAAGAGAAGGGGGGGACCGCGGTTTCGGCGCGTGAACTGGGCGTTTCCGAGCACTGCGTGGTGAAGACCCTGATCATGGAGGACGAGACGAAGGCGCCGCTTGTCGTATTGATGCACGGCGACCGCCAGGTCTCCACCAAGGAGCTCGCGCGCCAGATCGGGGCAAAGAGCGTGGCGCCCTGTACGCCTGACACCGCCAACCGCCACTCAGGGTACATGGTCGGCGGTACCTCCCCCTTCGGCACCCGGAAGCAGATGCCGGTCTACCTCGAGGAGGGGATCCTGGAACTCCCGCTTATCTACATAAACGGTGGCAGCCGCGGTTTTCTGGTTTCCCTTACCCCTGCGGAGCTGGTCCGGGTGCTCAAACCGACGGTGGTGAACGTGGCGATCTAAAAAGGAGGCTGTGATGGAGCTTGCCGAGCGGTTTCGGATGGGGGCACAGCTGGTGCGCGAGGCGCAGGCGCTGGTCATCACGGCGGGGGCGGGGATGGGGGTCGATTCCGGGCTTCCCGACTTCCGCGGCGACGCCGGCTTCTGGCGCGCCTATCCGCTCTACGCGAAACTCGGTCTCAGCTTCGTCGACGCCGCGAACCCCGAGCACTTCGAGCGCGATCCGCACTTCGGCTGGGGCTTCTACGGGCACCGCACCAACCTCTACCGCGACACCGTGCCGCACGACGGGTTCCGGATCCTGCTCGACTGGATCGGGCGCTTCCGGCTCCCCTTTTTCGTGGCTACCTCGAACGTGGACGGCCAGTTCCAAAAGACGGGCTTTGCCGAAGCTGAGATTCTCGAGTTTCACGGCTCGATTCACCACCTGCAGTGCACCCGTCCCTGCAGCGACCGGATCTGGGAGAACCGGGCGAGCTTTATAATCGACGAGGAGACCATGCGTGCCGAGGAGCTCCCCTTGTGTCCGCGTTGCGGGGCCGTGGCACGACCCAATATTCTTATGTTCGGGGATTGGAGCTGGGTGGAAGAGCGCACCCGGCGCCAGCGCGAGCACTTCAACAGCTTCCTCAATGCCCAGCATGACCGGAAACTCGTGGTGATAGAGCTGGGCGCCGGGACGGCCGTACCCACCGTGCGGGCTACCAGCGAGCGGCTCGGGAGCCTGCGCGGCGCGAGGGTGATCCGGATCAACACCCGTGAGCCCCAGGTCCCCCCGCCGCACCTTCCGCTCCCCTGCGGGGCCCTCGAAGGGCTTGCCGGCATCGACGCGGAACTGCGTGCCTGACGGGCTCAGGCTCTCGGGTCCCACAGGCCAACCAGGACGGCGGGACGCTGTGCGATGCCAGGTCCCGCCGTTTTTTGGGGTGTCAGAATCCCGACTGCGTCCCGGTTGCGACCCCTTCCACTCCTTAAGTCCCCATACCTGCTGTGAAACTTCCAGGTGATCCCCCGTAAATAAGCCTTGCCTTTTAATTTCGCTGTGCTAGAATGCCCAATTTTTAGGCAGAATAGAAAGAGAACCTGTATGCAGAAAACGGTAGCCATCGGCTCCCTTTGCTTGGCAAATCCGGTGTTTCTCGCCCCGATGGCGGGTATCACCAACCTCCCGATGAGGCTCATGGCCCGCGCCTGCGGAGCCTCGCTCACCTTTACCGAGATGGTGAGCGTGAACGGTCTCACCCGCGAGGGACGTAAGAGTTTCGAGCTGTTAAAGACGGTTCCTGACGACCGTCCCATCGGGATGCAGCTCTTCGGCGACGAGGCGGAGATGCTTGCCGAAGCAGCCCGCCTGGTGGAAGGGTACGGCGAGCTCATCGACATCAACATGGGGTGCCCGGTCCGCAAGGTGGTCGGTACCGGCGCCGGCAGTGCACTTTTGAAGGATCCCCAGAAGGTAGCGGGAATCATTCGCGCGGTGCGCGGGGCCACGAAGCTCCCCTTTACCGTCAAGATCCGCACCGGCTGGGCCGCGGGCGACGAGACTTTCCTGGAGATCGGCAGGATCGCCCAGGAAGAGGGGTGCGACGCGGTGACCCTGCACCCGAGAAGCCGCTCCCAGATGTTCGACGGTAAGGCGGACTGGTCCCGGATTGCCGAACTGAAACAGGCACTCACGATCCCGGTGATCGGCAGCGGCGACCTGTTCAGTGCCCACGACGTCAAGCGCATGCTCGACGAGACCGGCTGCGACGCCGTCATGATCGCCCGCGGCGCCATGGGGAACCCCTGGATCTTCCGCGAGGCCCTTAAGCTTTTAGAGGGGAGCGAGGCGTCGGAACCGAGCGTCGCGGAGCGCTACGCAGTCGCCAAGCGCCACCTGGAACTCTTCATCGAACAAGAGGGAGAGCGGGTCGCCCTTCTGGAGATGCGCAAGCACCTCTCCTGGTACTCCAAGGGGGTCCCGGGGGCGGCCCAGTTCCGCGCGGCGGTGAACGCCATCGATACCCTGCCCAAACTCATCGAGACTATGGAGAACTTCTTTCATGGATGATCGGATGGAGGCCTACTACGCAAACGTAGTCGACAGCGTCGGTGACGGTGTCATCGTGCTCGACAACGACGGCGTGGTGACCCTGGTGAACCCGGCCGCCGAGGAGATGGCTGCAGTGTCGCGGCGCCAGGCGCTGGGGAGCCCCTTCCGGGATATCTTCAAGGGTGAGGAAGCCCTCAACGAAATGGTGGCGAAGACCGTGGCAACCGGGATGTCGGTCTCCGACCACGAGAACATAGTCCTCAAGCGCGGCGGCAGGCTCACCCCGGTGGGGGCCAGCACCTCGCCGCTGTTGAACTCCCGCGGCGAACGGATCGGCACCATCCTGCTCATGCGCGACCTTACCAACGTGCGCGAGCTGGAGGATGCGGTGCGCCAGGCCGACCGGCTCTCGTCGCTGGGGGCCCTGGCCGCGGGACTTGCCCACGAGATCAAGAACCCCCTGGGCGGCATCAAGGGTGCGGCGCAGTTGCTCGAGATGGAGTTTCCGGAAAACGAGGACCTGCGCGAGTACATCCGGGTGATGCTCAAGGAGGTGCAGCGGGTGAACCTCATCGTGGAGGAGCTTTTGGCCCTGGCCTCCCCGGGGCGCCTGAAGCTCACCAAGGTGAACCTGCACCGGGTGCTCTCCGACATCGTGCTGCTGCAGCGCCGGGCGGTCGAAGAGGGGCGCAAGGTCTCCATCCAGCAGTACTTCGACCCGAGCATCCCCCCCATCCTGGCCGACGAGTCGCTCCTGACGCAGCTCTTTTTGAACCTGATCAAGAACGCCCAGGAGGCGGTGGGGGAAAACGGCATGGTGAAGGTCAGCAGCCGTGTCCTGTCCGACTACAGCATGAACCAGAAGGGTGAACGGCGTGCCCGCATGGTGGCCATCGAGGTCGCCGACAACGGTCCGGGGATCCCGGCCGAGGTGCTGGAGAACATGTTCACCCCCTTTTTCACCACCAAGTCCAAAGGGACGGGACTTGGCCTTGCCATATGCCAGAAGATCGTCTCCGAGCACCGCGGGATGATCAAGGTCGATTCCGATCCCTCTCGCGGTACCGTGTTTACCGTGATGCTTCCCCTGATTCAGTAGCTGCGTCTCCGGTTTGTAGCCGGAGTGTGTCGTGCTCGTTCTGCCTCACTGCAATGCACCTATCAACCGCAGTCGCCGGACCCAGAGCGGGGATCAACGACGATCCCGATGCTGACCCCGACTCGAGGAGTGTCTCATGTCCATCAACAACATTTTAGTGGCCGACGATGAAGAGAGCATGCGCTGGGTCCTTTCCAAGGCCCTGCGCAAGAAAGGCTTCAACGTCGAGTTGGCCCGCGACGGCGAGGAAGCATTGCGTCTGATCAAGGAGAACGTCTACGACCTGGCGCTTCTCGACATCAAGATGCCGGGGATGACCGGTCTGGATCTCCTGGATCGCATCAAGGAGGCCTCCAGCGATCTCCTGGTGGTGATCATGACCGCCGAGGCGAGCATGAAGAACGCCGTCGAGGCGATGAAGCGCGGCGCCTACGACTACCTCACCAAGCCCTTCGATTTAGGGGTCATCGACGCTCTGGTCGAGAAGGTGAGCCGGGCGCGCGAGATGACCAGCCAGGTCTCCCTTCTGAAGGAAGAGCTCAAGGACCGTTACCAGCTCGAGAAGACCATCATCGGCAACTCGCCGGCCATGCGCGAGATCTACAAGACCATCGGCAAGGTAGCCCCGAGCGACGTGACCGTGCTGGTGCAGGGTGAATCGGGTACCGGCAAGGAGCTGATCGCCCGGGCCATCCACTACAACTCGAGGCGCCTGGGGAAGCCCTTCGTGCCGCTTAACTGCGCCGCTATCCCCAGCGAGCTGCTGGAAAGCGAACTCTTCGGCTTCGAGAAGGGGGCCTTCACCGGCGCCACCGAGCGCAAACTCGGCAAGTTCGAGCAGGCCAACGGCGGCACCATCTTCCTCGACGAGATAGGCGACATGCCGTTCGACCTGCAGGCCAAGATCCTGCGCGTCCTGCAGGAGCGCGAGATTACCCGCACCGGCGGCAACCAGAGCATCCCGGTCGACGTGCGCATCGTGGCGGCGACCAACCAGGATCTCGAGGAGAGCGTGCGCAAGCGGCAGTTCCGCGAAGACCTCTACTACCGTCTCAACGTGATCCCGATCCACCTGGTCCCCTTGAGGGAGCGTGCCGAGGACGTGCCGCTTTTGGTCGAGTACTTCCTGGGCAAGATCTGCAACGAGCTCGACGTACCGCCCAAGCGCTGCTCCAACGACGCGCTGAACCTGCTCACCAGCTACAACTGGCCCGGCAACATCCGCGAGCTGGAGAACACCATCAAGCGTGCCGTGATCCTCTCGCCCGATCCGCTGTTGGTGGCCGGCGACTTCCCGGGGCTCACCACCCGCCAGGAGGACGGCAAGGGGGAGGAGCTCTCCCTGGAAGGGATCGTGGACGTCAAGCTGCGCGGCAGTTTCAGCAACATGGAGCGCATGGAAAGCGGCGACGTCTATGCCATGGTGCTGGAGCAGGTCGAGCGCCCGCTGATCCGCTTCGTCCTGGAGAAGACCCGCGGCAACCAGGTACGTGCCGCCGACATCCTCGGCATCAACCGCAACACCCTGCGCAAGAAGATAACCGAACTGGGGATAGAGCTGCGCAAGGAGTAGGGAAGGCAATTGACAGTTGGCGATTGACAAGAATACCTGTCAATTGACAGTTGACGATTGACAATGAGAAACATGACAAGGCCGTTGACCATTGACAGTTAGAATCAAAAGGGCACTACTGAGGTTGCTGAGCGAGATGAACTTCTAGAAATGTGTAATCCGGCAGGTATTCCGAAGCTATAAGAACAGGAAGTTAATCGTCAATTGTCCACTGTCAATTGTCAATTGCTTCCAAGGAGCGTCTATGACCTTGATGGAGAGATTCTTTCTGGATCGCAACAACGCGCAGCTCGTGGTGGTCGACGTGCAGGAAAAGCTCTGCCGGGCCATGGATCCCACGGTGCTGGATCAGCTGACCGGCAACATCGGCATCCTGCTGGAGGCCGCGCAGGAACTGGGTGTCCCGGCCATCGCTACCGAACAGTACGTCAAGGGGCTGGGGGAGACGATCCCGGCGCTCAAAGAAAAACTGACGACGGCGAGCCTCGAGAAGATGACGTTCAGCTGCTGCGGAGGGGAAGGGTTCCTGGATACCCTGGCGAAAACCGGACGGCGTCAGGTGATCCTGACCGGGATGGAAACCCATGTCTGCGTGCTGCAGACGGCGCTGGAACTGTTGAACGCGGGTTACGTGGTGCACCTGGTGTGCGATGCGGTGATGAGCCGGCGTAAGGCAAACTGGAAGACCGCCATGAGGACCATGCAGCAGGCCGGAGTGGTGCTGACCTCGACCGAGGCGGTCCTCTTTCAACTCCTCAAGGTGGCGGGAACCGAGGAGTTCAAGAAGCTCTCGAAACTGGTCAGGTAATTCCCGGCTCGCTCTCTACGAAATGCGCCAGATCCCTGGTCGTGTTCTCGTCGGGAGTGAGGAATTCAATGCCGACCCCTTCGGCGATGGAATCTTTGAGACGGGTCGTCTTGGTGTTGAGCCAGGCGACCCGTCCGCGCACCTGGATGATGGAACCGTACGGGTCGGGAAGGGCGAAGATCAGGTCGACGATGCTCCCCTCGGCCATGTCGTGGTTGGTGGCGAGATAGACGCCGTGCTGGCTCAGGTTCAGCACGATTCCCGAAAGGGTAACCCCGAACGCCCGGTATTTCGCGTTCAGGTGGCAGGCGACCCTCTTGTCGCGCCGATCGATCGCCGGAAGCAGCTTCCGCGCGGTCTCCAGGTAGATGTTGCGATCCAGCGGCTTGGTGATGAATTCGTCGCAGCCGGCCTCGAAGCAGATCCGGCGGTCCGGATCCCTCCCTTCCGAGGTGATCAGGATGACCTTGGTCTCCCGCAAGTGGGGATTCTGTTTGATCGCCCGGCAGCACTCCGCGCCGTTCATGACCGGCATGTTCAGGTCCATGCAGACCAGCACCGGTTGTTCCACCTGGCAGATGGCGAGCGCATCCTTACCGTCGCGCGCGGTGAGAATGTCGACCGCCGAAAACTGCAGGTAGTCCTTCTGCAGCTCTATGAACATGCTGACGTCGTCCACCAGCAAAACCTTCTTGGCCATGTGCCCTTCCTCTTTGTCGGGAAAGCCCCTATATCACCGAGGGCCGTACCCGCCCCCACACCATCTCATCGGTAATCATTGGCAAATCTGAAGAGGAACCTCTCCGCGGTGCTGCCCGGCGCCGACCTGCCGGCTCTGGTGCTCTACAGATGAGCACGCTTGTCGGAGAGCTGCCGAACGTGCTCGTAGGATGTAGTAGTTCAGGTGCTGACGGAATTGTGCCATGTCGGGTGAAAAAAAGCTGCCCCGGCTCCGGGGCAGCTTCTGGTTGCCTTAGCTTGCCAATCTCTTGGCGATCACGTCGTGGTTCAGCCAGAACACCGGTTCCTGGGGATCCCAGGATGAGTCGAACATCAGCTTGCCCACCCCGCGGAACACGCCCCGCGAGAGCACGGCGCAGATGATCTCTTTGCCTTCCTCATTCATGCCGATCAGCTGCGCGGACGAGTTCAGCATGTACTCCTGCTGTGCCGGGCTGTTGTGCTGCGGCCAGCTGTCGTAGTCACGGGTGCTGGTCACCAGCTCGGAGGAGAGATAGGTGTTGGCACAGGAGAGCAGGTCGTTCAGGGTCACCCCGGCCTTCAGGAGCCCCTGGCACTCGCTCACCACGGTCTTTTCGCCTGCCTGCTGCAACGAGGAGAGCAGCGGGTAGAGTGAGTTCTCCACGCCCAGAAAGAGCGCGCTCGAGTTGGTCTGGATCTCCGGGCAGTTGTACACGGTCGCCTTGATCCCCTGCTGCCAGGCGGCGGTGGCGATGTTCTCCAGGCGGATCTTGGCCCAGCCCTGCAGGTACGGGGTGTAGGACTGCCAGGTGTAGGCGCCGTTGATCAGCACCTCGGTGCCGTGGTACCCGTAGGCGGCATAGCGTACCTGGTAGCGTTCGCGCAGGCCGGCGCTCGCCTGGATCAGGTACGAGAAGGTGTCGGCGGTCACCTCGTTGAAGCTCATGTTGCAGAACTGCCCCATGTCGGAGTTCCAGAAGGCTTCCGAGGAGAGGAAACGGTCCCCCTGGCCCTTGAAGAGCTTGTTCAGGATCGGCATGAAGACGCGGGCGCGCGGGATGCCGCCTGCCATGGTGTGCACGATGACCAGGTTCCCCTGGGGGGGGAGCATGGTCTCGAGCTGGGCGATCACGGAGGAGAGGTTGCTACGGAAACGCTCGGTGCCGCGCTCCTTGGAGTAGTTGAGCTCGTCCTGGTCCAGGGTGACCTTGCTCCAGTCGTCGGGTTTCACCCCCTTGAAGCGGTCCACCGGGGTGAGACCGTCCTTGCCCGGCTCCATGTCGAAGCCGGCTTCCAGCGGGATGTTGATGATCTTGCCGCCCAAAAGCGCTTCGGCGCTGGCCAATTCTTCGGCGTTCAGCGGGCGCAGGGTGCCGTCCGAGTCGCGCCGGCCCACGGTGGAGCCGATGATGGTCATCCCCTTGGCGCGGGCCTCGTCGACGATGCCGTTGGCGTAACCGCGGCCAAACAGCTCGCCGCAGAGAAACAGCACGTCCCCCTCCTTGAATCCCGCCGCGGCAGGTACTTCGCGCATCGCATGGTAACGTGTCATAGGAAACTATCCTCTCTTTTTATAGGTGCATGGTAGGAGCCGGGTGCACAGGCTCAAAAGATAAAATGGTTCACCAGGGAATTCGGGGACGGCGCCCCTGGTGCGGCTTCCCGTACCGGGTAGCGCTTGGACTCCCTAGAAATCATCGCGCGCCAGGTTCTCGAACCGGGTGTACTCGCCGCGGAAGGCGAGGTGCACGGTGCCGGTCGGGCCGGCGCGGTGCTTGCCGATGATGACCTCGGCCTTCCCTTTCAGATCCTCGTTCTCCTTGTCGTAGACCTCCTCGCGGAAAACGAACATGATGATGTCGGCGTCCTGCTCGATTGCGCCGGACTCCCTCAAATCGCTCATCATCGGGCGCTTGTCGGTTCGCTGCTCCAGGCCGCGGTTCAGCTGGGAGAGCGCGACGACCGGGATGCTCAACTCCTTGGCGAGACCCTTGAGCGACCGGGAGATGTCCGAGATCTCCTGCTGGCGCGACTCCGGGTTGGGCCCCCCGCGCATCAGCTGCAGGTAGTCGATGACGATGATGCCGATGTTGTGCTCCGACTTGAGGCGCCGCGCCTTGGCGCGCAGCTCCATGATGCTGAGCGACGGGGTGTCGTCGATGAAGATCTTCGAGTCGTGCAGCCTTCCCGCCGCCTTGGTCAGCTTGGGCCAGTCGTTCTCGTTCAAGTGGCCGGTACGCAGACGGCTCAGGTCGACACGGGCCAGGGAGCACAAGAGACGCTCCACCAGCTGTTCCTTGGGCATCTCGAGCGAGAAGATCGCGGCGGGGTAGGTCTTTTCCGAGTCGATGGCCGCGTACTCGGCGGCGTTGATGGCGAAGGTGGTCTTCCCCATGGCGGGGCGTCCCGCGATGATCACCAGGTCGCCGGCGTGGAAACCGGCGGTCATCTTGTCAAGGTCGAGATAGCCGGTGGGGACCCCGGTCACCAGCTCCTTTTTCTCGTAGAGGAGCTCGATGTTCTTGATGGTGTCCTTGAGGATCTCGCTGACCGGGAAGTAGGCGCGCTGGATCTTGTTCTCGGCGATCTCGAAGATCACCTTCTGGGCGCCGTCCAGGAGCTCCTCGACGTTCACCTTGTCTTCGTACCCCTGGGTGGCGATATCGGTCGCCGCGCTGATCAGCTTGCGGGTGATGCTCTTTTCTTTGACGATCTTGCAGTAGTAGGCGATGTTCGCCGCCATCGGGACGAAGTCGACCAGGGTGGCCAGGTAGGCGCCGCCGCCCACCTCCTCCAGTTCCCCCTTCTTCTTCAGGATGGTGGACATGGTGATGAGGTCGCAGGGCTCGCCGCGCTCGTTCAACTCGATCATCGACTGCATGATCTTGCGATGGCTCTCGCGGTAGAAATCGTCCGGCCTGAGGATCTCGAGCGCCCGGTTGATAGCTTCGTTGTCAACCAGGATGCCGCCGAGGATGGACATCTCGGCCTCCACGCTCTGCGGTGGCAATTTTCTCAGGTCTGCTTGATTCATGGGGAGTGCCTCGGGAAAAAACGGTGGTGCAAAAGGTCGGTATTGTATCCGTAACCAGCCTTCGGGTCAACTCTTTTGGCAACGGATCACCCGCCGCAGGCCTGCAAAAATGCGAGCGATTTCAGGGGGCGGTCCAGGTGCAGGTCGATGGCGGGGTTGAGGAGCAGGTCCGCTTCTCTCAGGCAGGCCTCGGGGAAGACGATGGATCCGAACCTCCCCGATTGCATGGCGCGGGCGAGCAGTTCGGCGGTCTGCCCGGAGATGCCGGTTCCGTCGAGTTCCGGCTGGTAGCCGAGGATCTTCAGGAGGTTTACCGCGAAGAAGCGGCGGTCCGAGGGGGAGGGGGAGGCGCGGTCCAGGTGTTCCAGGTAGCAAAAGAGCAGGCGAAACAGCCGGGGGGCCGGTTCCGCCTCCGGGGTCAGCCGCTCCACCAGCTCGCAGGCGTAGGCAGCGGAGCCGATCCGTTCCAGCTCGGTCCTGATCGAAGGGAAGATGCTGAGGATGTCGGCCGACGCCAGGGTCGCCATGCCGCTCCCCTGCTGGATCTGCAGGTTCAGGTGGGCGAACGACTCCAGTGCGCCGCCGAAGCGTTTGCGGCTTTTCTTGGCGCCGCGGGCTATTCCCGAGATGCGCCCCTGCTCAAGGGTGAACAGCGAGACGATGCGGTCGGCCTCGGCGTAATCGGTGAGCCTCAGGACTATGGCTTCGGTCTGAAGTTTTTTCATCGCGCCGAAAGTAGCACCGCTTGGGGGGCCAGGTCAACTCCCCTGGCGTCAGTGACGGCGCAGCTTGTACCTCAGCATGCCGAGGTACTTGTTGAGGGGGTGGCTCCTGGGGAGCGAGGGGATGGGGGGGGCCGAGCGGGTACCCCACTTGGCGATCTCGGTATGGAATTCCTCGCCGCCGCCCAGCTGGATGCCGCGGCGCAGGGTGGTGAGGCCGCGCTCCTTATTGCCGGCGATGACCTGCACCCGGCCCAGGTTGAGCAGGAAACCGAGGTTGTGCGGCTCGCTCCCCAGTGCCATTTCCGCCAGGTTCAGTGCCCGCTTGATGTCGCCGCCGCTTTTGGCGAGGCAGTAGGCCAGGTGCGAGGCGATCTCCGGGGACTCCTGCTGGCTGTAGGCCTCCTCGAAACAGCTGCGGGCCAGGAAGTAGAGCTTGCGTCCCAGGGCATCGAAACCCTTGCGGCGCAGGTCCGCCGGGTCGTGGCCGCCCCCTTCCTGGTCCACCCGCTCGAAAACCAGGTAGGTGAGCGGAGGATTGGCGTTGGGGCGCTCTTCGCGGTGCACCTCGGCAAAGGTTGCCGGGATTTCGGGGAAGTAGACGTCGCCGGGGTAGCTGGCGTGGATGACGGTGAGGTAGATGCGCTGGCTGATGAGCAGCGCTTCGCGGTACAACCCGGCGCCGCCGCAGATGAAGAGCTCTTCGTCGCCGGTTACCAGGTCCACCGCTTCCTTTAAGGAGCGGGCTACTTCGCAGCCGTTGAACCTGGCGCCGCTGCGGGAAACGACGATGTTGCGCCGCCCGGGCAAGGGGTGGCCGATGCTGTGGAAGGTGCGGGTCCCCATGGCAACGGTGTGCCCCATGGTGATCTCCTTGAACCGGGTCAGGTCGGCGGGGATGTGCCAGGGGAGCTTGCCTTGGTAGCCGATAACCCTGTTGTCAGACATCGCGGCGATAAGCGAGATGATCATGGGGACCTCGATGAGAATCAATTGACAATTGGCGATGGACAATTGACAACGAATTTAAAAATTTGTCAATGCTCAATTCACTTTATCGGCAGTCTGAGCCATTCATTGAGGAAAACCATGACTAAAAGCCACAGTATCAGCACTGTCAGACGCGGGAAGAGCGGCTGTCAGATACAGCCTCACAGTGCCCGGCTCCACATCGTCAATCGTCAATTGCCTCACCTCAGCGTCACCACCGTCACCCCTTCGCCCCCTTCGAACCTCTCGCCGGAGCGGAAGGAGACCACCAGCGGGTGGCCGTTCAAGTAGTTGCGCACCCCCCGCATCAAGGCGCCGGTCCCCTTGCCGTGCACGATGTGCAGCTCGGGGGTGTGGGAGAGCGAGGCGTGGTTCAGGTAGCGCTCCACCGCGTCGAGCGCCTCCTCGACCCGCATCCCCAAAAGATTGATGGAGCTGGCGGGGTCGGGACGCTCCTCCTGCTGCTGGCGCCGCTTCTGCTGTACCTTCGCCTCCTTGCCGGTCTTCTTGGCCAGGGAGGAGAGCGCGACCTCGAGTTCCATGCTTCCGGCGCGCACCCGGGCGCGGCCCGCCTTGGCGTCCAGCGAGAGGACCACGGCGTCGGTATTGAGCGGCTTCACGAAGTAGCTCTTCCCTACCTCCACCTGCCCCGGCGGCAACTCCTCCACCGGGTTCAATTCCTCGAGCACCTTTTGCACCTGCTCCTCGGCCTGGTCCAGCTGGGCGCGGGCCTCGCGGGCCTTGTCCTGGCGTGCCTGTTCGAGAATGGCGTTCACCTCGCGGCGCGCCTTGCGGAGCACCTCCTGGGCTTCCTGGTACCCTTTTTCCCGGGCACCTTTTACGAGCTGGTCCGCTTCTGACTTGCGTGCTGCCAGGTCCCGTTCGCCGCGTTCGATGCGCGACTCGCGCTCGGCGAGGTCGTCGAGCTTGCGCTCCAGCAGTTCGCGTTTTTCCTTCAGCTCGCGCAACAGGGCGTGGAAATCCGCTTCCATGGTCCCGATCATGCCGCGGGCGAAGGTGACCACGTGCTCGGGGAGCCCGTAGCGCCGGGCGATCTCCAGGGCGTGCGACTCGCCGGGTTCGCCGACCACCAGGCGGTAGAGCGGCACCAGGCGCTCGCGGTCGAAGGCCATGGCGGCGTTCAGCATGCCCGCCTCGCGCTGCACGAATCCGATGATCTCGGTCAGGTGGGTGGTCGCCACCACCAGCGCCCCCTGGATCTTCAGCTGGTGCAGCACGGCGCAGGCGATCGCCGCCCCCTGTCCCGGCTCGGTCCCGGTTCCCAGTTCGTCCAGGAGCACCAGGGTGCCCCGGCCCGCCTGGGCCATGATCGAGGAAATCTGCGAGATGTGGGCCGAGAAGGTGGAGAGGCTCTCGGCGATGGACTGCTCGTCACCGATGTCCACCAGGATGTTGTCGACCAGCGGCAGCACCGTACCCGGCAGGGCCGGCACCGGCATGCCGCAGAGCGCCATCACGCTCAAAAGGCCGGCGTTCTTGATGGCGATGGTCTTGCCGCCGGTGTTGGGGCCGGTCACCACCATGACCCGGCTCTCCTCGGAGAGTTCCAGGTCGAGCGGCACCACCTCCTTGCCCATCAGGGTGAGGATCGGGTGGCGCGCCCCCTTGAGGGAGAGCTGCTGGCTCTCGGAGAGTGCCGGGGTCTCGCATTTGAGCTTGTCGCTGAAAAGGGCGATGCAGTTCACGATGTCCAGGCGCACCAGGGCCTCGAACTGCTCCGAGATCAGGTCGGCGTCCTCGCGGATCCAGTCGCAGATCTGGCGGATCACCCGGATTTCCTCGGCCCGCTCGTCGGCGACCAGGTTCTCCAGTTCGTTGGCAAGACCGATGATCTCCAGCGGCTCCATGAAGGCGGTCTCGCCGGTGTTGGAGACGTCGTGCACCACGCCCGGGACCATCCCCTTCGAGTCCATGCGCACCGGGATCACCCAGCGTCCCGACCTCTGGGTGATGAAGTCGTCCTGCAGGAAGATGGCGGTGTGGCGCTCGCGCACGATCTCCTCGAGCCGCTTTTTAATGCGCGAGGTGAGTCCCTTCTTGCGGCCGCGCAGGTCGGCCAGCAGGCGCGAGGCGGTATCGAGGATCTCGCCTTCCGCGTTGACCGTGTGTTCCAGTGGGTCGAGCAGGTCGGCGAAGCCCGTGATGTGCCCGGCCTCGGCGAGGAGCAGCGGGATGTCGGTGCGGAACTTAAGCTGTGCCGAGACGGCGGCCATGACGCGCAGCGTGGGTATGAAGCGCTGCAGTTCGATGGGGGCGAGTACCGCCCCACGCGGGCGGACCGCGCGGATCAGGCGGCTTATGTCTTCGAAGCTGGCGATCTTCAGCGAGATGCCCAGGCGGGTGAGGGTGCGGATCTCCTCCACCAGCCCCAGGCGCAGTTCTATGTGGGACTTCTCGGCAAGCGGTGCAATGGTGAGGACGCCGGTATGGGATGCCTCGCAGTGGGCGAATTCGGCGGCGGTTTCCAGGATCCGGTCAAACTCGAGGCGCTTCAGGGTTTCCTTGCTGATCATTCCTTCTCCAAAGCTGCAAGACGCGCTGGTGCTGCCAACGCTATCGCGGGTGAATAGGTACATCACAGTGCATCATCACAGGGACAACATCACTATCCAAACAAGCTCCTGCCAACTCACCCTCGCCCTCCGGGAGGGGGCAGGGGTGAGGGGGGAGTGCGCTGCCCCCGGGGGAAAACCCCTTGGCAGAGCATCTCCCGTTCCCATGCCGGAGTTCAGGAACCAGGGTGTTGCGGGTTAATGGCCTGGAACCTGGAACTGCCGTTCAAAGAAACCAGCTCACCGGGCTGAAGAGCCGTTCCAGGAAGCGGATCGACCAGCCGCGGCGCTCGTGCTCGTCCAGCACGATGCGACGCGCGCCCAGCAGGTCCGCCTCGAGCATCTCGGCCACCTGGATGCCGAACTCCGGGCTGTCCACCACCACGTTCAGCTCGTAGTTGCGGTGGAAGCTGCGCTGGTCCAGGTTCGCCGAGCCGACCATGACCCAGTTTCCGTCGATGAGCAGCACCTTGGCGTGCAAAACGGCGCTGTCCAGCTCGTAGATCTCGATCCCGTTGCGCATGAGCTGCGCGTAGCAGGTGCGGCTCACCAGGCGTACCAGCGGGACGTCGTTTTTGTGCGGCAGTAAGAGCCTGACCCGGGCCCCGCGCCCGGCCGCGCGCAACAGCGAGCGGATCACCCGCGGCCCCGGGATGAAATAGGGGCTTGCGATGGTGACCGACTCCGAGGCGCCGGCGATGGCGACCCGGAAGGAGCTGCGGATAAAGGAGCGCTCGTGGTGCGGGCCGCCGTTGATGATCATCACCTTGGCGTCCCCCTCGGCGCTGTAGAACCTCTCCTCGTGGCAGACCGAGGGGGCTGCGCCGCTCTCCTCGTGCCAGAACTGGCAGAACAGGTGCACCAGCTCCTGCACCGCCGGGCCATCGATACGGATCCCCACGTCGCGCCAGCTGGTCGGTGTGCTGCCGTACCCCGAATAGACGTTGGCGATGTTGATCCCGCCGGTGAAGGCGCAGCAGCCGTCGATGATGGCTACCTTGCGGTGGTCGCGCTTGTCGAACCATCCGATGCCCCGGGCAAAGGGAGGCGGGTTGAAGGCGCAACAGTGCACCCCTTCCTTGGCCATCCGCTTGAAGAAGGCGGCGGGGGTCTCGAAACAGCCGATGTAGTCGTAGAGGAAGTAGACCCTGACGCCACGCTGAACCGCATCGATGAGGGCATCGGCCACCATCCGTCCGGTTTCGTCGTCGCAGACCGTGTAGAACTCCATGCAGATGCTGGAGCGCGCCTCGCGGATGCTCTCCAGAAGCGCCGGGAAGAACTGCGAGCCGTAGCGGTACAGCGTGGTCTGGTTACCCTGGAAAGAGACTGCGGCGGTGTTGCGGCGGAAGAAGTCGAAGAACTTCGGCGTCCGGAACAGCAGCTTTCTTCTTTTGTGGCGTGTGCTGGTCATGGTCTGCTCTTTACTTGCGCGGGGGCTGGATCAGGGGACCTTGGCAAAGCAAAGAAGCGCGGAAAATAACGTCGTCAATAGGCATTACTTCCGCGCTTCACAGAGAGCGTTACACTTCGGGTGGGATGGGTCTTAGACGGAGACGACTTCCTTGACACCCGGGATTTTGTCTTTGAGGGTTCTTTCGATACCCATCTTCAAGGTCATGGTGGACATCGGGCAGTGACCGCAGGCACCAACCAGGCGTACCTTCACCACACCGTCATCACCAACTTCTACCAGTTCGACATCGCCGCCGTCAGCCTGCAGCGCTGGCCGAATCTGATCCAATACCGTTTTTACCTCTTCTACCATGGGATCCTCCAGGATGTATTCGGTGTCTGTGCCAGTCCCCATCTTAGCATCGCGACAGATGGAAAGTGAACGGAAATAACCTTAGCAACTTTCAGCTCGTTTGCAAAGCATAACTTGCCCTTGGAGGGCGCTGCTGCTACTCGCCGTGCACCCCGGGGGTGGTGAGCGGGAAGGGGGCGAGCACCTCGTCGAGCGCCTTTTCGGTGAGGATGCCGCGCTCCAGGATCACCTGGCGGATGCTCTTGCCGCTCTTGGCCGACTCCTTGGCCACCTCGGCTGCCGCGGCATAGCCGATGCTGGGAGCCAGCACCGTGGCAAGCCCGACCGACTGGTCCAGGTAGCTGCGGCAGCGCTCCTCGTTGACCCCGATCCCCGCCACGCAGAGCCTGGTGAACTGGTGCAGGCAGTTCTTCAGGATCTCCAGGCTGAAGAGGGTGTTGAACGCGATCACCGGCATCATGACGTTGAGTTCCAACTGGCCGGCCTGCACCGCCATGGTGACCGCGGTTTCGGCCCCCACCACGTGGAAACAGACCATGTTGGTCACCTCGGCCATGACCGGGTTCACCTTCCCCGGCATGATGGAGGAACCGGGCTGCATGGCGGGGAGGGTGATTTCGCCCAGACCGGTGCGCGGCCCCGAGGAGAGGAGCCTCAGGTCGTTGGCGATGCGGATCAGGTTGACTGCGATTCCCTTGAGACTGCTGCAGAGCGCCAAGAGCGGTTCCATGTTCTGCATGCGTTCCACGAGGTCCTTGCCGCGCGAGAGCTCCTGCCCGGTTTCCCGGGAGAGCTTTTCGACGATGAGGTCGATGTACTGTTCTTCGGCGTTCAGGCCGGTGCCGACCGCGGTACCGCCGATCCCCAACTCGCGCAGTCCCGGGAAGGTGCGGGTGAGCCCGGTGAGGTTGTTCTCGATCCCCTGGGCGTAGGCGGCAAACTCCTGCCCGAGCCGGATGGGGACCGCGTCCTGCAGGTGGGTGCGCCCGGACTTGAGGATCCCGTCGAACTCGATCGCCTTGCGCCGCAAGGCCACCACCAGCTCCTGGAGCTCCTGGGCCAGCTGGTCACCGAGGTCCAGCGCCGCCAGGCGCATCGCCGTCGGGAAGACATCGTTGGTCGACTGGGCCATGTTGACGTGGTCGTTGGGGTTCACCTTGGCGTAGTTCCCCAACTCGCCCCCCAAGAGTTCGTTGGCCCGGTTGGCCAGCACCTCGTTCACGTTCATGTTGTGCGAGGTCCCGGCGCCGGCCTGGAAGGGATCGACCACGAACTGGTCCGGGAAGTCCCCCTTGAGCGCCTCGTCGGCCGCACTCACGATGGCGTTGCCGAGTTCGCTGTTGAGCCGCCCGGTCGCCATGTTGGCCATGGCCGCGCACTTCTTGATCTGCACCGTGGCCCGCACCAGCGCCGGGTGGGGCTTTAAGCCCGAAATGGGGAAGTTGTCCACTGCCCGCTGGGTCTGGGCGCCGTAGTAGGCTCCCTCCGGGACTTCGACGGTCCCCATGGTGTCCTTCTCGATACGCACTGCCATGATGTCGGCTCCTTTGCGGGGGCGGTTGCTGCTTCCCCGGTGCTGGTCTGGTATGGCCACGGTTTTGGTCGGCGTGCTGCTCTGCCGAGGCAACTGGGTCGCCGGCCGTTACTAAGAATACCACAAAATGCACCACATTAATGTGTGAGGAGAGCCGGAAGATCTCATAATGACTGAGACAACGCTGGAAGGGAGATTCGGGAACCAAGGGGGAGACAACTACTGGTGCACGCCGTGAGCCGGCTTGCTGCGGGACAAGGGAGGTGATTGGGTCACTGAACAGCCCTCGTGGGGGCGAAGGGGATGACTCCATGAAAGGGCGGGCAGGGTCAGTCGAGCAACTGTCCCAGGGTGAGCAACTCCTCGATGGTGCGGGTCTCCAGGATGGCGCACCCTAAGGATTGCGGAAGCTCGAGGTCGACCTGGTAGCGGTCCCCCACGAAGAGGGTCTCACCGGGGGTGCGGCCGATGCTCTCGAGGATGCCGGTCAGGACCGCGCGGTCCGGCTTGGGGCGCCAGGAATCCTCGATGGTGAAGACTTCTTTGAAATAGCCTCGGATGGCGAGCTGGGCCATGATGCGGCCGGAAAGGGAGCGGTTGTTGTTGGTATAGACGTATAACTCGTAGCGCTCGCCGAGGTGCTCTAAAAGCCGCTGCACCCGAGGGTCGGGGGCGAGCAGCTGTTCGGGATGGATGTCCTCGCTGAACCTGCGGTGCAGCTCCTGAAGCGTCCCGCCCAGGGCGACCACCGCGCGGCTCAGGGTGCCGCCGCTGTCGCTTGGGCAGGAACGGGCCCTTTGAAGCTCGTCCTGGGCTTGGTCAGGCGAGATCCCCCTGAGGTCGGCGACGTAGCGGCAAGCGCTTTGGTGCACCTCCTCGCCCAGCCGGTCGTCGACGTAGAGGGTGCCGTCCAGGTCGAAGACGATGGCCCACACCGTCTTCCTGTCCAAACCGGGCGTCGTCACAGTCCCATGCCCCATTTTCTCATGCAGAGCAGCTGCGGATTCTCCACCCCCTTGGCCTGGATCAGCACCTTGAAGGTGTCCCCCATCCCCCCCTCGGGCAGCATCAGCTTCTTCAGGTTGAGCCGGTGGGCGATCCGCTCCTGCTCGCTGGTGGCCGCCGCCTCGAGGCGCATCAGCTCCTCCACCATGCCCGTCCCCAACAGGAAACGGTACTGCTCGCCGTACCAGACGTTTTGCAGGCCGGCCTCAACCCCGGCGGCCATGAGGTCGCTGAAGTTGACGTGGGTGGTGATGTCCTGCTGTCCCACCAGCTCAAAGGGGTCTTCCCCGGTCTGGTGCTGGTAGTAGCACATCAGGGTGCCGTCCTTGCGCTGCGGGGCGTAGAGCTCTTCGGCAAGGTAGCCGTAGTCGACGGTGAGCACGAAACCGCGCTCAAGGGTTGCGGCGGCCGCGGCGATCCACCCTGCGGCGCAGAGATTCACCTCGGCGCGCTGGCCGGGCATCAGGGCCACCTGGAATTTGGTGAAGTACTCGGCAAGTTGCGGGTCGGAGAGCGGCCCGTGCTTCTCCACGAGTTCACCGTTTCGTACCCCGACGTAGAGCTCCTTGAGCCCCTCGCCGGTCATCTCGACGATGTGCACCGGCATGGCGTCGAAGAGCTCATTGGAGATGATGCAACCGGTGAAGGAAAGGTTTCCGGAGGCGAGTTCCTCCGGCGTACTCCAGGCAAGGTGAGCGCCGTGGCGCGCCAGGAACGTTTCCTGGGCCTCCTTGAGGCTCGGCTCCTTTTCGATGAGCCGGTAGCAGATCCCCTGGTAGAGCGGCTGGTTCAGTTCGGCGAGGGCGTCCAGGATGTCCAAGGCGAGTTGGCCGCCGCCGGCGCCGGCCTCGGCAATGGTGAAATTCGCCGGGCTGTCCAGAAGTTCCCAGAACCGGGAGATCTCCTTGGCGATCATTCGGCCGAAGGCGCTGTGCACGTTCATGCTGGTATAGAAATCACCCTGGGCCCCGACCTTGCGCCCAGCCGAGGTGTAGTAGCCCAGTCCCGGCTCGTAGAGCGCCGCCTCCATGAACGAGGCGAAGGTGAGATCCCCCTCGGCGGCGATGCGTTGTGCCAGGATGTTAGCCAGTTCAGTCTTTTCCACCTGTTCTCCCATGAGCCCCTCCAAAGTGTCTACATATAAGGTATGGGGCATTTTTTGTCAACGAAGCGGCGGCCGGGGAAAGGAGAGGGACGAGGGAAAATCGATTTTTGCCACGGAGCCACCAAGGGCACGGAGAAATGCGGGTTGCTGGGGCCCACAGGCAGGTGGTGGGCAAGTACTCTCTGATCTTGACCGGCCTATCCCGTTGGCGAACAAGGCCGAACAGTCTGAAAAGTGCTTATACCGGGGTTGCTGTTGGGGAAGGAGAGGCAGTCTCAGGTATCCTGCAGTTCTCCGTGTGCTTGGTGGCTCCGTGGCTAAATTGCCTCGTCTTGATACAGCTTCGCCATCTCGCGCGTTTCTCGTGCCAGTTCCTCGCGCCACTCCTGCGGGGCGAGGAGCTCCGCCTGTGAGCCGTAGGAACGCAGCCAGGAGAGGATCTCAAGCTTGCCACCGGCCCGAAAGGAAAGCATAACGCCGCCATCTTCCAGCTCCTCGATCCTTTGCGAGGCGTGCCAGACGCGGTCCCTGATGGTGTAGGCGACAGCCTTGCCGAAACGGATCCGTACCTCCCGGGGCGCTTCAGCGACGATACCGAAGGCGCCTTCCAGTGCCTGTGCGGCGTTGAACCCCTCTGGTATCTCGAAACGCTCCTTTTCCGGCTCGACCGAGACGATGCGCTCAACGGCAAAAGTGCGTAGCGCCTTGCGGTTGTGGGCCCAGCCCAACAGGTAGATCCCCCCTTTCTGAAAGACCAGGGTGTAGGGATCGACGCGGTAGCTTTGCGGTTCGCCGCGACCCGAGGAACGGTAACTCAGGGTGATCCCCTGCTGGTGCAAAAGTGCGTGGCGGATCACGGCGAGGGGCTGGGCGGATTTGCTGTAGTCGCGCTTGCCCTGCAAAAGCGGGTGGGCGACGTCGGCGATGCGCTCCATGTGCGCGGCAAGGCGCGGCGGCAAGACGGAGTTCACCTTGCGAAAGACGCTCTGCAGGTCCTCGAGAAAGGGGGTGCCGTTTAACTGGTCGAGCTGGGAGCGCAACAGGGAAAGGGTCATCAGCTCCTGGAGGGTGAAGCTGATAGGGGGAACGTCTTTGAAGCGGGTGAGGAACCGGAAGACCTTGACGCGGTCCTGCCAGTCGGAGATGAGTGGGTAGCCGGCTTCCTCGATGGCGTCGAGGTCGCGCTGGATGGTGCGTCGGTTGACGCCGGTCTCCTCGGCGAGTTCGTCGAGGGTGATGCCGTGGCGTGCCTCGATCAGGCGGATCACATCGTGGATGCGACCCGCCTGCGAGTACTTCTTGGCCGGACGACCGACTCCCATTATTCGGGCTTCTGCTCCACGGGCTGGTCGGATTTCGGCTTGGAGGAGCGCCGGCGCCGCTTGCGCTTCTTCGCCGCATCGGACCCCGCTTCGCCGGACGCGCCGTTCGCGGGTTCGGCAGATACTGCCGCCCTCTCGGCGGGGGCGGCCTTGGCTGCGGGCTTGGTTGCGGGCTTGTCGCTCCGACCGCGGCCCCTCGCACTGTCTTTGCCGCCGGGCTTGCTCCCCGATCTGCCGCCCTTGTCGCGGTTCGGCTTCTCGGCGGGGGGCGGGCGCTTGGTTCTCTTGTAGTCGTGAACGAACATGTCGTCCTCGGCCCATTCGGTCGGGATCTTCTGCTTGATGAACTCCTGGATCCCCTCCAGGTAGAAGGCCCCGTCCTCATCGGCAAAGGAGATCGCCATCCCTTCGGCGCCGGCGCGGGCGGTGCGGCCGATGCGGTGCACGTAGTCCTCGCTGTCCTGGGGGAGGTCGTAGTTGATCACGTGGGTCACGCCGTCGATGTGGATGCCGCGCGAGGCGACGTCGGTGGCGATCATGATGGGGAGGATGCCGGCCTTAAAATCCGAGAGGATCTTCAGGCGTTTTCTCTGCTCCACGTCACCGGAGATCACCTTGGCCGGGAACTCGTTCGCGTTCAGCCGGTCCTGCAGGTACTCCGCTTCGCGCTTGGTGTTCACGAAGATCATGGTGCGCTCCATCCCCACCTTGCGCAAAAGGCCCAAGAGCAGCGGGAACTTCTCCTTGCGCGCCACGTGGTAGAGCACCTGCTCGACCCTTTCGGCAGTCATCTGCTCGGGGGTCACCGAGACCTTCTCGGGCATGTTCATGAACTCGTAGGCGAGCTCCATGACCCGGGTGTTGAGCGTCGCGGAGAACAGGAGGTTTTGGCGCTTGTCGTAGTTGGGGAGTTTGCGCAGGATGTAGCGCAGGTCCGCGATGAACCCCATGTCGAACATCCGGTCCGCCTCGTCGATGACCAGGGCCTCGATGTCCTTCAGGGAGTAGACCTTCTGTTTCAGGTAGTCGATCAGGCGCCCGGGGGTACCGATGACCACGTCGGCTCCGGCCTTCAGGGCGTCGCGCTGCTTCATGTAGTCGACGCCGCCGTAGATGGCCTGGATGGTGAACCCGGTGTGGCACCCCAGTGCCTGGGCGTCCTTTTCGATCTGCACCACCAGTTCGCGGGTCGGCGCCAGGATGAGCGCACGCGGGTGGTGGGCACCCCCGGATTTCTGCTGACCCAAGAGGCGGGTGAACACGGAAATCAGGAAGGCCGCGGTCTTGCCGGTGCCGGTCTGGGCCTGGCCTGCGACGTCCTTGCCGGAGAGCGAGATGGGGAGCGCCTTTTCCTGAATGGGGGTGCAATCGGTGAATCCGGTCTCCTCGATCCCCTTGAGGACCTGGGCCGGAATCGGCAGTTCGGTGAATTTCATAGTAGCTGGTTGCCTCATCTTGTCGTTATTTCAAGAGGATATACTTAGCATACAATGCGGGGTATGGCAAGAAAAGCGTGAAATATTAATTAACTCTGCTGCCAGGAACGCGGTGAGGGGGCCTGTCGGGCAGCGCACAGCTCTTGACCCGGTCCAAATGCCGGTGCTCAGGGCTTTTTCACCTTTCTACCGAAGCCGTTGCCTTAGGTCCCCTCTCCCCCTGCGGGAGAGGGACAGGGTGAGGGGGAAGGTGCCACATCATAGCCGATGGCAGCTTTCCCCACCCCGCGGCCCCCTCCCGCCAAGGGTGGGGGAGACGTCGTGCCCCGGCGCCGGAGGAGACCGTTGAATCACCTCAACACGGCAATCTCGTCCACGTTTGCATTCTTCCCTTCACCGACGGGCACAAGCTGTGCTATGGTGACGCCCGAAAATTTCAGTACGAGGGACAGATGACGCAATCTTTCATTCAGATCGAATCACCGAACTACCTTAAACTCGAAGATCTCCCCAGCCAGCCGGACTGGGCCGCCGTCTTCGGCAACGACCGGCCCTTGGCCCTGGAAATCGGCTGCGGGGTTGGCGACTTCATGCTGCAGACCGCACTGGAGAAGCCCGAGACCAACTTCATCGCCATCGATTTCTACAACAAGGGGTGCTACAAGACCTGCCGGCGCCTGGACCGCCACGGCGTGACCAACGTGCGCGTGTTGCGCGACGAGGCGCGTGGGTTCATCACCGAGCGGATCGCCAAGGAGAGCCTCTCGGCGATCTACATCAACTGCCCCGATCCCTGGCCCAAGAAGCGTCACCGCAAACGGCGCCTGGTGCAGCAGGAGTTCGTCGAGTTCCTGCTCCAGTACCTCCATGACGGTGCCGACTTCTATTTCGCGACCGATTTTGTCGATTACGGCGAGGACGTGGCCAACTTCCTCCCCGATGTCGCAGGGCTCACCAACCAGTTCGCCCCGGACCTGTACCGGCACGACTTCCCCGGGTATCACCGTTCCAAGTACATGCGCAAGTTCATGGCCGAGGGGAAGGAGATCTACTTCGTGCACTACAAGGTGTGCAAAGCGGCCGCCGCAGCCAACCCGAAGGAGGGGAACGCCGAGCAGGCAGCCTAGGGACGCAAAGTCGCCGTCAGGATGGGTAGCTACAAAAAAGAGGGGGTCGCCGAAAGCGATCCCCTCTTTGAGTTTTGTGCAATCCCCTTACGCTTCCGGGAAGGTTCGCAACAGGTGACCCTTGATGGTCGCCTCGAAGTCCGCCTCTTTGTCGCCGCGGTAGACCAGCGACGAACCGATCTCCGCGGCCAGGATGGCGAAGAGGTACTTGGTCGGCAGGTTCTTGATGCGCCGCGCGAACCTCGGCTCCTCGCGCAGCATCTTGGGAAGGTGCGCCAGGATCGCCCGACGGTAGATGGGCTGCAGGCAGAGCTGCGGGCGGTTCTGGAAGAACCGGTAAATCATCGCGTAGTGCTCGTTGATCTCGCTACTGAGCGAATCGGAGATCTCGGTGCACAAGGCGCCCAGGTTCTCGCGGCGCCGCTTCAGGATGAGTCGTGCCTCGTCCGCCGCCCGCTGCTCCAGGATCTGCAGCACGTCCTTCACGTAACGCTCTTTCTCGGACAGGAACTCGTCCTCGGACAACAGCAGGTTCGCGATGATCTCGTAAGAGGAGGAGATCACCCCGCACTTGTTGGCCGAGGCGTCGCGCATGATGATGACCCCCTTCTTCTGGAGCTGGATGCGCGCCTCGGGGGTGATGAACGAGTTGGCCCCCTCGATGATCGCCGGTGCAGAGGGGGTGCCGTCGGCCTTCAGGTAGTTGCTCCAGTTGTCCTTGTCGATGGTCTCCGGACGTCCCCCCGCCGGGATGAACAGGTCCGCCTCGACGCTGAACGGCAGGCTCGCGTAGGCCCGGGAGAACTCGTCCGTGGAAAGCCACTCCTCGATGAGCCCCTTCTCGCCGCGGCTCACCTTGCGGTACAGTTCGCGGAACCCTTCGCGCCGGCTGCCGCTTCTAAAGATCATGAAGCCGCCCGGGTGGAGCGCCTCGGGGCTGAAGGCATCCAGGTCGGCCTTGAGGACTACGTTGGCCAGTTCGCCACGGTCAGCCCCCTGCGGATCGTAGAGGGCCGCGGTTCCATCCAGGATCAGGCGCACCGCCACCTTGGGGGAACGCTCCAAAAGGATGCGCAGCGCGTTGCCGGCCACGTCGCCGTTGGGGCCGCCGGTCAGCTTCAGCGAGAAGGCATCCTTATAGATGTCGATCCCCAGTTCCTTCATGGTGATCTCGGCGAACTTGACCACCCCGGCCGAGGTGACCCCGTACTCCTTGTGGTTGATCCCCACCCCCTTGCTGGACATGATGCCGATACCGAGGATGTAGCCGCGCCGCTTGGAGATGCGGGCGATGTTCTCGATCATCAGGTCGTGCATGTTCTCGTCCGGCCCCAATTCGATCGGCTCGTCCTCGCGGTAGTAGTCCACCACCTTAGGGTTCTTGGCGACCCCGTCCTCGGTCACGAAGATGTCCAGGAAGGCGTTGGTCACACCATGCTGCAGCTTGTAGAGGCGCCAGTTCTCCATGTTCCGTTCGCCGCTTCGCTGCAGGTCGGCCGAGTCGAGGATCACCACCAGCTTGGAGCCCCCCTCGTAGATGTCCTTGTTTTTCAGGTGCTGGGTGTGCGCCAGTACGAAGTTCTCGCGGAAGATGGTGTTCGCGTTGGTGATGAAATCGTCCGAGTTGCGGGCGATGACGGTACGCCAGCCGCCGCGGGCGATATCGGAGAAGCCGATGTGGTAGCCAAAGCCGAAGCGGCTGAAGAAGAAGGTGACCCGGAAGGGGGTGGCGGCCGGCAGGTCCGAGGTGAACTCGGGCCCCAGCTCCTTCAGGTACGCGGGATCCAGCCTGAAGGCGAGTGCCTGCTTCTCCAGCACGAAGAAGTTGGTCTTCAGGGTGTGGCTGATGAAGATCAGGCAGCAGCGGTAGATGGCGCGGCGCACCTCGTCCAGGTAGCGGTGGCCGGTATTGTAGCCGGTGACCGCGCGGGTGGTCTCCTCCAGGACGGCCGGGTAGACCTGGTCGCGGTTCTCGATAGCGGGGTCGAAGCGTGCCCGGAACAGCTTCACCAGTTGCAGGGCCATCTCCGGGTGCAGGTGGAAGGCGTTCTGCACGTCGTCCAGACCGAAGCGGTCCGGGCGGTTGTGCGCGAGGTTACTGTGGCAAAAGGCGATGAAGGCGTTGGTGAGGGTCGCCTCCTCGCCGGTCATGACGCCGGTGGTCACGAACTCGCGGTAGGTGTACCCCTTGGTGGCGACGATCTGCGAGTTGTAGAGTTCCTGCTGCAGGCGGGTGTACAGCTCGGAGCCCGGTTCCAGGATCTCGCCGGAGCGGCGTCTGACGTAGAAGGTCCCCAGGAAGTAGGGGTGCACGCCGTTTGAGATGGTGAGGCAGTAGGCGCGGTTCACCCCCAGGTCCAGGCGGTTGAACACCTCCATGAGCTGGAGCAGGAACTCCTTCTGGGGCGGGTTGCCCACCGCGAAGTGCACCCGAGACTCCAGGGGATTGATGGTCGGCTCCACGTAGAGGTAGATGCCGCCGCTGCGTCCGGCCTTCTGGAAGAGCTGGAGCACCTGCGCCACCCTGAGCGGCGAGGATACTCTTACGTAGTTTTCGTTGTTGAGCCACAGGATGCGCAGCAGCCGGTCCAGTTCCTTCATGTCGAACTCGGGGTAGTGCTTCCTGAGGTCCCGTGCCACCTCGCGGGAGATCTTCGGCGGGATCTCGACGTCCTTCCATCCCAACACGTCGCCGTTGGTCTTGCGGTCGAACTCGAAGCGCTGGATCTCCAGCGAGCGCCCCATCCCCGGCAGTTCCCCCTCCGAATGAGAGATCATGGCGTAGGAGATTTCCATGTCCGGGAAGTTGCGCAGCGTATCGTAGAGCGAACCCGGAGCGTTGACACGGGCGAGGACCAGGGTCTTTTGGCGGTCCGTCAGGATCAGCCGGCGGTTGTGCTGGAGCGAACCGAGCTCACGCTCCAGGAGCTTGAGTGCTTCCGGTTCGTCCTGCATGGCGGTGAAGAAGTAGGGATTGAGCTGCTCTTTGAGCCATTTCCGATTGGCGACGATTTCGGCGTGCCTGTCCTTGCTCGTTGCTGCCGTGCTACCCATGATGTACCCCTTTCCGGACGTGTTAGCTATGCTGCGCGACAGTATAGCAGTGGTTTTCAGATCTTGTTTACACTAATTTTATTTAGATGGCAAAAAAGTTTACTCACAGCAAACTCCCTCTCCCTTCCAATCGGCTCAAGTAAACTGACGTTGTGAGGTGTGCTGACTATAAGACCAGGGATTACGCCACGGAGATACGGAGTTCGCGGAGAACACCCACTGCACTAGGCTCAGTGAGGAGATCTAAGTCCTTTTATCGCCGTTGTTTCTGTCGCTCTGCGTGCCTGCCCTGTCTTGGTGGCGCAACAGGCTATCCGAAGAGAGTTCCGTTCCACCTTTTGCGGCCCGTCCCGCGTGGGCCATCGGGGTGAACCGTTCTCAAGCAGTTCAGATTTTAGTGTCACTACACATCGTAACAGCATATTTTGCAGCTACGATGTCTCAGGTGGTCTCTCCGCGTGCTTGTGGCTCCGTGGAAAAAATGCTTTGACAGCTGTTTACCCTCTTTTCGGTGTGCCGCTGCAAACCTTGACAGTCAGGTACCGACGTTCGTTCAGTCTTCTTTGCTCAAAAGCCAGTTGAGTAACTCTAAGGAAATCCTTGAAAGAGAACACCGTAGCAGGTATGATGCGGCGGTTCAAATCGGCAGCAAGGGGAGGACGGGTGCAGCGATATCTGACCGCGGAGGTACCGGGAACCGGCGGAAGCATCAAGGGAAGTCCCGAGGATTTCGAGGTCGAGGAGGTCCCTGCGTACCTTCCCAGTGGGGAGGGGGAGCACTGCTTCGCCTGGATCGAGAAACGCGGCATCACCACGCTCGAGATGCTGCGCCGCCTCGCCAAGGCACTCGGGGTCCCGGAGCGCGACCTGGGCTATGCGGGGATGAAGGACTCGGTCGGCATCACCCGGCAGTACGTCTCCATCCCGCGAGTGAGCCCCGACAAGGTGCTTGCCCTCGACATCCCGGGACTTCGTGTGGTGAACGCCGCCAAGCACGGCAACAAGCTGAGGCTTGGCCACCTTAAGGGAAACCGCTTCCGGATCCGGGTGCGCGCCGTCGAACCGGACGCCCTGGAGCGCGCGCAGCAGACCCTCGCCATCCTCGAGAAACGCGGCGTTCCCAACCGCTTCGGCTCCCAGCGCTACGGCGTCCAGGGGAACTCGCACGTTATCGGTGCCGCCATGCTGCGCGGTGATTACCGGGAGGCGACCGCCATCCTCATTGGCGACCCTCGGCAGGTGAGCGACGAACGCTGGCGCGAGGGGATCGAAGCCTACCGGCGCGGCGACCTGGCGCAGAGCCTGGAACTCTTTCCCGGCTACTGCCGGACCGAGCGCGACATCATCAGCCGGTTGCTGCAGCGCCCCGACGATTTCACCCGGGCCTTTCACGCGGTGCAGCCCAGGCTGAAGCGCCTCTACCTCTCCGCCTTCCAGTCCTCGCTCTTCGACCGCGTGGTAGAGGCGCGCCTGGACCGGCTGGACGTGGTGGAACCAGGGGACGTCGCCTTCAAACACGCCAACGGCGCCTGCTTCAAGGCCGAGGACGCCGCAGCCGAGGCGCCGCGGGCCGGCAGCTTCGAGATCTCTCCCACCGGTCCCATGTTCGGCTGCACCATGCTGCAGGCGACCGGGGCCCAGGGCGAACTGGAGCAGGAACTCCTTGCGGCCGAAGGGCTGAGCCTCACCAGTTTCGATCTTAGCGGCGGCTTGCGTATGGAAGGCGAACGGCGTCCCCTGCGGGTGCCGCTGAGCGGCGTCGAGGCTGTCGAGGAGGGGGGCGACCTGCTCATCTCCTTTGCGCTCCCGCGCGGTTCCTACGCTACCTGCGTCATGAGCGAGATCATGAAATCCGAGCAGCGACTCGATCACAGCTCCTAACCAGCCACCCCTTTACCAGGTGTCCATGTGCCGGCTTTTCCAGAGGAAATAAACAGCGACGCGGAACTCGTGACCGGGGCAAGAAAAAGTCTCTTCGAGCGGACCCGCCAGCTTACCCCGGAGCAGACCCTCGAGGCGATTGAGGATCTCAAGGCCTGGGTTGCCGAGGAGCTGGCCTTCGAGGAGGGAGCATCCGCGTCCTTCGGCAGGGTGCTCTCCGAACTGTGGCACGCGGAGTATCTCGACCAACTCCCCCCCTTGTTGAACCGCTTCGAGCGTCTGGTTGCCGCCTACTACGTGCGGCGCGGCTCGGTGATCGCCTTCCAGGGGTTCTGTAACGCCTGGCGTGACGGCGTGTTGCGCCGCGTGTTGCAGTTTGCCGAAGAAGGGCCCGAACTCAACGACCTGGGGCATGCGCCGGCACCTTTTGCGCTCCTGGCGTCCGGGAGCCTGGGACGCCGCGAGCAGACGCTTGAGGAGAGCGACCGCTGTGTGCTGGTCTGGAAGGACGAGGACGACACCGGCTACTTCGAGCCCTTCGCCTACCGGATCATCGCCATTCTCGACCAGTATGGCCTGATCGGCAAAGAGGGGGCCTTTCTGGGCAAGGCGCTCTGGCGTGGTTCGCTGGAAAAGTGGGCCCACTACCTCAGCTGCGAGGTCCAGCCCCCCGATCAGCCGAACCGGTTGGAGACCATCGCCGACCTGCGTGTCGTCTGCGGCGACGAGTCCATCGGCGCCGATGCCGTGCGGCTTGCCCGCGTCTTCCTGACGCGCAGCCGGGACAGCGAGGAGATGCTCGAACTGGCGCGTGGCGTGGTCGAGCAGCCGGTGGCGCTCGGTATCATGGGGGGGCTGCGGGTCGAGAAGACGGGCGAGCATGCCGGCCACCTCAATCCCGAAAAAGGTGGCTTGCAGCCGCTGGTGGAAGCGGTGCGCCTCCTGGCGGCCCGGCACGGCCTCGAGTCCGGCCCGACCCTGGACCGGATCGCCGCGTTGGCCACCTTGGGGGGACTTACCGTGGCACAGGCCGAGCGCTTCAGCGCCGCCTACCATGTGCTGGCGGGGTTCAAGGTGCGTCGCGAGATTGCACTCGAACATCCCTACCTGAGCCCCGCCGCGCTCGCCGAGACGGATCGCGAGCGGCTAAAGGAAGCGTTCGAATCGGTGCGGCAACTGCAGCGCCTGCTGCGCTGCCGGTTTTTGGGTAAGGAGAGTTCCGGGCCGCGCCGAGGCAAGTGACCAGAGAATCGCTAACCACCGGCGCAGCCTTATCCGGTGCAGTTGGAGAGTCACCCTTTGCCAAAGGTGGTCTGGCGGGATGCAGCACCGCGGCAAGGTGATGAAAAAGGGGAGAAGATAGTGAAGAAACTGCAGTTGAAGGCGCCCGCCAAGGTGAACTACCGGCTGGACGTTCTTGGCAAGAGACCGGACGGCTACCACGATCTGCGCATGCTGATGCAACGGGTCGATTTGAACGACGACGTCCAGATCGTCCTGAGCGACACCCCGGGCGTGCGGGTCACCTGCGACGGTGGCGGCGTTCCGGACGGACCGGCGAACATAGCCTGGCGCGCGGCCGACGCACTCGTTAAGCTCTCCGGCAGGGACGTCGGCATCGACATCGCCATCACCAAGCATATCCCGGTGGGCGCCGGACTGGGAGGCGGCAGCTCCGACGCCGCCACCGTGCTCATGGGAGTGAATGACCTGCTTGGACTGGGGTTGAGCGACGAGAAACTCATGGAGATCGGGGTGAGGCTGGGAGCCGACGTTCCCTTCTTCATCTTCAAGAGACCCGCGCTTGCCGAGGGGATCGGCAACCTGCTCACTGCGTTGGAGCGGGTGCCCGAGGTCTGGGTGGTATTGGTGAACCCCGGCATCCACGTCTCCACCGGCTGGGTGTACCAAAATTTGAGATTGACAAACAAAAGTGAACCCGTTAAAGTTTCCAGCTCCTACGGGAGCCTCGACGAGATCTGTGGCGTACTCTCCAATGATCTCGAGCCGGTTACCATCGGCAGGTACCCGAAAGTCGGCGAGTTGAAAGAGCTTTTGAGTGCCGCCGGTGCGCGGGGCGTTTTGATGTCCGGCAGCGGTTCCACCGTTTTCGGGCTCTTTGCTGACGAGAGGACGGCCAAGCAGGCGGCAGCCGAGCTTGCCGAGGAGTACGGCTGGTTCACCGCCGCCGTTCGCAACATTTAACATTTGAATAGGGGCGTCGCCAAGCGGTAAGGCACCGGATTTTGATTCCGGCATTCACAGGTTCGATCCCTGTCGCCCCTGCCACATTCAGAAGGCACCTACCTTTCCAGGGTAGGTGCCTTTTGTGTTTTCTGGACGTGCTGGTGCGCAGTATTAGGCCTAACGAGGGGAGACACGTACAGAGCGACATCACGAGAACCTGTCACAGATGGGGACCCAACAGATAGGGAGCTTCCCGAATAGAAGAAGGGGCTACGTTTGCTGTAGCCCCTTCGGTCGAGGTTCATCTCACCTTGTGCCAAACGTGAGGAAACTATTCGTACCGGTTGAAGTAGACGCGGTTGAACGCACCGTTAGGCCCCTCCTGGACCCAAAGCGCCATTGCCCTTCCGCTGCCGTCAGCCGCAATGCGCCAACTCATGGGGGCCCCTGTGTACGAGACTCCGTCAACACTCACATCGCTCCCCCAGGAACTGCCGACCGGTGCACGGTTCGCCCTCAGGCGTCCTGCACTCGCATTCATGATCCTTCCCATCAAGGCAAAGGAATTGCCGTTGCTATCTATCGCTGCTCTGGGAGAGATCGCTGCCTGGTCGGCAAAACTTTCCACGGAAACCGCCGTATCCCACCCACTGCCGGGCAGATAGCGGCTTGCATAGACGTTGGGCGTAGAGGAAGAATATTGCAGGAAAACAGCAACGGCACTGCCGGAGGCGTTCATGGCGATATCGACATCTAAGGCGTGCTCGGTGCCTGCGCTTACATTCTGGGGACTTCCCCATCCACCGGAGTAGCGGTTTGCCTTGATCTTCAGTACGCCTCCCTCCATCTGCGGCCATACGGCAAGAGCAATCCCATTCGGGTCGATCCCGACCGAACATTTCTGAATGCTTCCCGTAGTATCCGTACCGGTGGCTATAGTCTGAACCGTGCCCCAGCTGCTTCCGTTATAGTACCGCGCCGCAACGAGCCCGTAGTTCACCTGTGTTGCGTCGGTCCAGGTCCAGGTCACTACGGCCTGTCCGGCTGCGTTCATTGCAATACTGGGGTAGACGGCGGGATCAGTATCATTGTTTTCCAGCTTGAAGGGACTTCCCCAGGTGCCGTTACTGGACATCTGGTTTGCCCAGACACTTCTCAAGGTCCCGTCATACTTATGCCAGACCGCAATGGCATTGCCGTTGCCGTCGATGCCTACCTGGGGGACGTCGGAGTGGCGGCCGGGGTTCACATCGGTCGTATCGATCAACTGGGCAGTTTTCCAACCGCCGGCAACGGTATAACTGTTGGCCCAGATTCCGATGTTGCCTGAGCCATCATTTTGCGCCCATACCGCGACTGCGGAACCGCTGGCATTGATTGCGACCCGTGGTCCCTCAACTGGATTGATACTTGCCTGCACGTTTGCCGAACTCGTCTCGATCAACTGTGGAGTGCCCCATCCATCGGAAACGGTGTAGCGGTTGGCCAACAGGTTGTCATTGGTACCGTCATTCTGGACGAAGACGGCCATGGCGTCTCCCGTCGAATTCAGCGCGAAATCCACATACACAGCGTTCAGGTTGCTGGTGCCGTCGGCAAACCTGAGGTTGGGTGCGGCGCCCCAGGCGGCGGGATTGGCTACGGTAAGGGTCGCCACATTGCTCGTGACGCTGGAGGCGCTATTTGTTGCCACTGCCCGGTACTTGTGGCCATTGTTCCCACTCGTCGTGGCAGCAGTGGTATACGAGGTTGAGGTCGCACCGTTTATGTCGCCCCACGTCGACCCGCCGTCAGTGCTGAGTTGCCACTTCAGGGTCGGCGTCGGGGTTCCGGTAACTGCAACGGTGAAGGTTGCCGTGTTCGGTGCGGTCACTGATGCGTTCGTCGGATGGGTAGTAAACTGTGGAGCGGTGGAGGTGACCGTGACGGGTGTAGGATCTGAGCTACTGCAGCCTAACAATGGCGAAAAGCAAGAAGCAAGAATGCAGCATAGCAGGATTAACTTGGTGGTGATCCGCATGACAGCCTCCTTGATGTGGTGTAGCGTTTAGCTGAAGGAAAAGAGCGGCCTGTATCATTGGCTCATGAGCCTTACGCTAATCAAACTTTCCGGATAGTGTGCATTGTATGGCTCTCCTTTTTCAGATTTTATTTCCGAGTGCTTGTGACAACCTGCCCCGGGAGTTGTTGCTAATTTTACTGTTCAAGCTAACATCACATACTTTTCACCATTTCTCTGTTGAGAGTTCTGGACTCACCAAAAAGTTAAAAAATTGCAAGCCGTATGCCGTTAGAGACGCGATTGTAAGTTCCTGAATTTCTATGACAGTAACTTTGGGGGTGTAAACAATGCCGACAGGTGATGTCGGAGTTTTTTACAGGGAAGGCTACGCCATGGGTCGCATGCTTTCGTTGCAACAGTGCACAAAAAAGGCCCTTGGCAGTGCGCCAAGGGCCTTCGTCTCTTCGGAGGCGGTTTCCCTCCGGTTCGAAGTGTTCTGCTACTGACCTCGAAATGGTGATCTTTTCCCCCGACCTTTCGTCGTCTGAGGCAATCCTTCGGCTGTCCTTTCCCGCTTCAACCAGACGCGTTCCCTGACCAGAAGATGTTCGAAGCCCTCTGCAGGGCTTTCTTTGAGGTCACTGGAGCAGCGTCACGCTTACCCCTGCGCTGAGACCGGTTACCGGCCGGAGTTGCTGATCGGTCGGCGTGAAGGATATGGCGCTCAGGTTGGAGCTGCTGGGGAGGGTGCTTCCCGGGGCGGTGCTGCAGCTGAACGTTGCGAATTCACCGACGCCGAAGTTGCCGGCGATGATGATCTGGAGCGTGGCCGGTGTTGTGGCAGTTGCCGGGGCGTACACCGGCGGCAACATCACGCTACCTCCCGCCTGGGCAGCGACCCCGGAAACGCTCACCTCACCGGTGGCGACGGAGGTGCTGGCATCGGTGGCGATGGTCGTCCCCGACGGCAGCTGGATGGTGACCGCGAGCCCGGAGAGCAGGGCTCCCTGAGGCAAGACCCCCTGGGTGCTCAGCTTGACGGTTGCCTTGGTCGAGACCTGCGAGGTTTGCGGCGTTGCGGGTGTCGTCGGCGTCGTCGGGGGTGTTGTGGTGGTCGTGGTCGTTGCCGGGGGTGACGCTGGCGCGGATGACCCGCCGCCACACCCGGCAAGCAGGCCAAGCACCAGAATGAACAGAAGTGCGCTGAACCGTTCAATGCGTTTCATGGTGTCCTCCAGAGCTTGTTTTCCCTTGTCATAACCCCACCACCAGTCTCAAAAGCCCGATGACGTCGTAGATGTCCAGCTTGCCATCTCCCATGGGTTTCCCGTCAGCACCAAGCGGAGCGATGTCGCCGTGCGCAAGACTGGCATTGCTGTTCGCTGTTTCTGCCCGCACCAGGCTCCAAAGGGTCACCGCGTCGCCGATATCGGCTGTCGTCTTGCCGTCTGCCTGGTTCAGGATGCCGTCCGGCCGAGCGAAGACAACACTGACGGTGTGGTTGGCAATGACACCGGAAATGACATAGGTTCCACCGGAAGCGGCGGCAAGCTGGTCGATACCGTTGTCTGTCAGGGCGAAGAGGTGGTACCCGGATGCCGGGGTCACCGTGCAGAGCGCGTTGGTCCCGTACGGCACCGGCGAGGTGCAGGAGATGCTGCCGTTACCGCCGGGGACGCTGCCGGTTACCAGGAAACTGCTCGGGGGGCTTGGGGCGCTCAGCGTGAGGGTGCCGCTGGCACTCCCGACGTAGTTGTCGTCCGAGACGGTTGCCAGGACGGTATAGGTCCCTACTTCGACCGGGTTCTCCGGCGTGTAGCTGATGCTGACGGTTTTTCCGGCAGGATCGGTTGTCGCGGTAACCGTTTTCCGGGTCCCGTCGGAGACCTGGCTCAGCCCGCTGAGCGTGATGCTGCAGGGTGCCTTGGCGATGATCAAGGTGCCGCTCGCGCTGCCGGACTGGAAGTTGGGATCGTTAATCGTCGCGACGACGGGATAGCTCCCCGCGTTGATGGGAGCCGTGGTACTGCCGGCGTAGCTGAAGACGACGCTCCCCCCTGCGGGAACCGTCGTTGCGGTAGGTCGTTTCTCGGCGCCGTCATAGACCTGGCTCAGTCCGCTCAAGGTCAGGGTGCCGACTGCCTTGCCGATGACCAGGGTCGCGCGTGCGCTCCCCTGGTGGGAAGTATCGTCGATGGTTGCCTCGACCAGGTAACTCCCCGCGTTGGTCGGGGGGGTGGGGCTTCCGGCATAGCTGAAGACCACGCGCAAGCCAGGGGGATACGTTGTGGCGGTGACCGCCTTGGGGGTCCCGTCGTAGGTTCGGGTCAAGTCGGCGGGGGTGATGACCACGGCTCCGGAAGGACTCGCCACGGCAAAGGTGTGGGGCGTGGCAGCCGCAGGGTAGTACACGGCGTTCCCCGCCTGGGATGCCTTCACGACGACGTTTCCCCCACCGGTGAAGGTCAAGGTCGTGCCGTTCAAGGTGGCGGGGCCGCTTACCAGGGTGAAGATCACCGGGTTGCCCGATCCGCCTCCCGTGGTGATGGAGCTCAGGTTCAAGGGTGGATCCCCGTAGCTGATAATGGTGGGGTCGTGGAAGGTTATGCGCTGCACCTTGAGGGCGCCGCGTACCGGAAGCGCGAAGTACGGGGGGAGTTGCTGATAGGTCAGCAGCGTGCTCTTGAGCCAGTCCAGCCCCTGGGACTTCACCATCCAGGTGTCGGCGGTGGAGCTGGGGACGGGAAAGGAATCGGACGTCCAGTACCAGCCGTGGTTGGGAGCGTTGACAAATTCCTGCAGCCAGCCGCCCACGTAGTTGGTCAGGCTGCGCATTTCCTTACGGTTCGGCAGGCGCCAGTCACCTGGCTGCGAGCCGTCGCTTAAATCGCACTCGCCGTTCGCCAGGTTGTTCGCGAAGCTGAGTGCCTGCTGCTGCGAGGATATGTTGCTGAAGCACCCCGCGTTTCTGGGCCAGATCAGTCCGGTGAGGGAGTCGGTCGTGGTGCCGTTGCCATTGTCGTAAAAACGGGGATAGGGGATGGCTACCCCTTTTTGCAGATCGCCGTCCGACCCGCTGCCGTTGCACGGGGTCACCTCGCCGTTGGCATCCCAACACCCGTGTTGCCCGGTCTTGGCCAGGGTGGTGGATTCGCCTTTCACGGGCCAGATGTATTTCAGGTTGGCCTTGTCGTCCCCCTGGATGGTTCCGGTGTACATGTCGGCGCCGATGGCGTTGATGCCGGGAAAGTAGTCCGCCGTGATGGTGGAGGTCCAGTAAATGGGCCAGGGGTACGGGAGGTTGGTGAACGGGTGGTTCGCAGGCAAGGGCGGGTTCGCCTGGGAAAGATCCATCAGGCTCTCGAATTCGTTCACGTTGGGAACCCGCCAGGTGCCGGCGACCGATCCGTCGCTGAGTCCGCACTTGCCGCTTTGCAGCCCCTTCGCGGCGACGAGCGCGGCAGTCCAGTTCCACCCTCCTTGCAGGCCCTGGCTCGGGTTGGGGGGAGGGGGGTTGATCGCTGCGCAGACCGCATCCTTGAGCCAGATGAGACCGGTGAGGTTGTCGGTGACCGTGCCGTTTTGATTGTCCGTGAAACGGGGGGAAGGCCAGTCCGCCCCGATCTGCGTTTCTCCATCGAGCCCGGTGTTGGCGCAGTCGATAGGGCCGCTCGCGTCGTAACAGAGTGTCTGCCCCGTTTTGGGCAGGGTGATCGTGGCGGCGGTTGCGCAAAGTGGCATCAGTAACAGTAACCAGGATGTTAGGAGCAGGCTTCGTATCATGGTGTACCTCCTTGCAGATTGCGTCTCGCGTCGCAGGGCTCCCCGTACCTTCTCAACAGCCCACGACGGTAGAGGTGGCTGGCTTACCTCGGGACAACGACTGGGTAGTCTCGGTTGCAGGATATTTGAAGCGCGGATCAATACGGGGAACATGACCGACGCGTTAAAGGTGTGGAACCTTTAATCCTGTTCGCATCGGTCGTGCCAGTGGAACTGGGCGAGATTTAACGGGTGTTAATGTTTGTGGGTTCCCGGAAGTGCCAAGTTTGGGCAGGAGGTGCTCGCGGTGTGCACAGAACCCTGGCTCAGGTTGCGCCTGTCGCCTGCCACAGATACAAAAAGGGCCAACTAAAAGTTGGCCCTTTTCAAATTGCCCGATGCTCCCGTTACACGAGGTCCGGTCATCCCCCGAGAAGTCGCACCATGGTCTGGACGAGGGAGGTCATCTCGGACTGGCTCTCGAGGTAGTGTGAGGCGGCGGTCCAGGGTTCCTGGCCGATGTGCACCCCCAAAAGGTTCGGAAGGGACATCGTGAAGACGTCCTCGTCGGTCACGTCGTCGCCCAGGTAAATTGCCTGACCTGCTCCCAGAAATTCCATGGCCTCGACCAGTGCAATTCCCTTGGTCTCCGCCTCCCTGGGCAAGAGGTTCATGACGAACTTCCCGCCGATGACGCGCGGCGCCGGAATGAGCTCTCCCACCACCTTTTCGATACGCACCCGTGCCCCCTCCGGATCAGGTGCCCCACGGTAGTGGATCGTCAGCGTCTCGCCTTTGTATTCGATCTCAACTCCGCTCTCTTGTGCAAAACCTCTCTCCAGAAGCTCTCTCCAGGCCCCGGTAATCTCCAGGTAGCGCTGGTTTCGGGGACGCACCTCGGGAGGCCACTCGCAGCCGTGGTTGCCGAGGACCAGGCGCAGGTCCAGGTTTAGTATGGCCAAGGCATCCTTGCGCGAACGGCCAGTGAGGACACAGACGCTGGCGATCTGGTCCAGGCGTTCAAGGGCTGCCGAGAGTTCGGGGGCGAGCTTCACCTCGCTGGCGTGGACCTTGATGGGCGCCAGCGTCCCGTCGAGGTCGAAGGCGAACAAGGTGCGTGGGGTGCTGAACCGGGCCAGGTCGTCAAGGCCCTGTTGGTCGAAAAGGTAGCGGATCGGCATCGGCGGATCTCCCGTTAGGACAGGGTGGCAACTAACCACGATCATACCGCGTTTGCGTCGTTGGGGGGAGGGGAAGCTCTGGAGTCAAAATTCCCGAATACCAGGCTGCGGGCTGGACAGGAATCCGGCGGACCGATTACGCCGGCGCACGATCTGTTCCGTCTTACTTCCCCCATCCGGTGTGATCCTACTCTCGAATTCAACTAGTGATTACAGGAGTATGCAATGACCATTCGCTCAAGGTTTTCCTGCCCCTGCCGATACGATCTGGTACACGCTAGAACCTTTTCTGGCCTTAACCTCGGGACCTCGGTGCAGCGGGGACACCTTCCAGGAGTATCGCAATGACCATAGCAAGAAAGATGCAGATCATCTTTGTCGCCGTACTGCTCGGCCTCATCATGCTCGCGGGTATGAGCCAAGTCCAGACGGGGAAAGTTTTCGAGGCGGCAAACTACGCCAACATCAATACGGTTCCCAGTCTTGACGAACTTACCAACGCGGTCAATGCGCTCACCACCATCCGGGTCAGCGTCTGGCAGCACGTAGCGCAGACCGACCCGGCCGAGATGGCCAGGCTGGAGAAAAAGATCGTCGAAAACACCGTGACCGTCGAGGAATCACTGAAGAAGTACGAGAAAGAAGACCTTTCCAACGACAAGGACAAGCTCCTTTTGGCGGTGGACCGGGATTCGCTCGCCAAGTACGTCGCGATCCGGGACCAGGTCCTGGCCCTCTCCCGGCAGGGGAAAAAGACCGAGGCGCGCGACCTGCTCATGGCCAACCAGAAGATTCTTACCGAGGTCGGCAAGGCCTTCGACGGCCACATCGATTTCAACATCGAACAGGGACGCTCCATGGCCAAAGAGGCGTTGGGGATCAAGCGCAGCGCCATGTTCCTTTCCTTGGCCGGCACGTTGCTCATCGCCCTCGTTGTCGGCGGGATCTGTCTCACGGTGAGCCGCGCCGTGCTCAGGCAGATCAACTATGCCGTGGAGATCACCAAGGCGGTGGCCGCGGGCGATCTCTCCCGCGAGGTGCGTAGCGACAGTAAGGACGAGGTCGGCATGATCCTTGGTGCCCTCGCCGAGATGGTTGGAAACCTGCGCCAGATGGTGTCGCAGATCATCGACATCTCGGGCTCGGTTGCCACCGCCTCGGGGCAGCTGCGCTCGACCTCGGACCAGATCGCCACCGGCGCTGAGGAGACCGTTGCCCAGTCCAATACCGTGGCGACCGCCAGCGAGGAGATGGCGGCGACCAGCGGCGACATCGCGCGCAACTGCACGGTGGCGGCCGAGGCATCTGCGCGTTCGGCCCAGGCGGCCCAGGCCGGGGCCGCCATCGTGGAGGAGACCATCGTCGGCATGGGGGTCATCGCCGAGCGGGTACGGGCGACCTCGGTCAGCATCGAGGCTCTCGGCACCCGTTCCGACCAGATCGGTGCCATCGTCGGGACCATCGAAGACATCGCCGATCAGACCAACCTTTTGGCGCTTAACGCTGCCATCGAGGCTGCCAGGGCGGGCGACCAGGGGCGCGGTTTTGCCGTGGTGGCCGACGAGGTCCGTGCCCTTGCGGAGCGCACCACGAAGGCGACGCGCGAGATCGGGGAGATGATCCGGGCGATCCAGGGAGAGACCAGGACGGCGGTCTGCACCATGGAAGAGGGGGTGCTGGAAGTCGAGAAAGGGGCGGCGGCCTCCTCTCGCTCGGAAGAGGCGCTGGAGATGATCCTCAACAGCATCAACGAGGTCTCCCTGCAGGTAAGCCAGATTGCCACGGCGGCCGAAGAGCAGACGGCGACCACCGGCGAGGTCACCAGCAACATCCTGCAGATCTCTGAGGTGGTCCAAGAGACCGCCCGCGGTGCCGAGGAGACCGCGGCATCGGCCGGGACGCTCGCCGCCCAGGCCCAGGATCTCAAGCAGCTGGTGAGCCGGTTCAGGTTGTAAGAAGGTGCAGGCCCACGGGGGGGAGCTGCCGTCCCCTCCGTGTCCCCACCGAGCTCCTCCGGGAAATCCCTTCGTCACCCTTGCCCAAGATGGCGGGGGGCTTATGGGCATCCCTGCAAACCTCCTCAGCTCACCTGGTAGTTTCCCCACCGTCCCCTCTCTTTCGCAGGTAGCCCGAGTACATCTTTTTGACGCAGGTGCTGAATTTCGCCCATGCTTGAGTTCGTTCTCAATCTTAATGCTTTCCTATGCACGACTCGTAGGGTGCCGCTGGCATTGTAGGGAGAATCACTCATTATGTGTGAGGCTTGTTGAGCGTCCTTCGCTTTTTCCTAGGAGGAAACATGTCTCCCCCTGTTGCTGAAATTGATGCTGTTCATGAAGCTTTGCACTCTTATTCTTCGCTAAACATTTCTGAAGAAAACCCGATGTTACCGGTACTTCCGCTGTATACATTTTTCTTGAATCCAGTACAAAAGACAGCTATAGAGCTTTCTGCTGTGCTCTTATCTTGAAATGACGCGGATTGATCCATCCTAATTCAATGCGGAGATGAAATGAAATTCCGATTGCGCTATCCGCTGATCAATGCCCTTGTCGTGGTCGTTGCCATAACGTCATCGACGGTGCTTTTTCTCTCGCAGTTGTACCGTCACGCGGTCACCGACGCTCAGCATGAGCAGGAGGAGCGGCTGAAGGCCTTCAGGGTCCTGCTCCTGGAGAAAGGCAATTCCTTCAGTGTCCACGACGGCAAGCTCTGGGTCGGCAGCTATCAGCTCAGCGGCGACAATACTTTACCCGACCGGGTACGGGAGGTTTTCGGGGGGACGGCGACCATCTTCCACGGCGACGTCCGGGTCGCCACCAACGTGCCCACCGCCGACGGCCGGCGCGCCCTGGGCACCAAGCTCATCGGTCCGCCCCACGATGCCCTCTTCAAAAGGGGAGAGCGCTACCTGGGAGAAGCGCTCCTATTCGGCGAGCCGTACTACACCGCCTATGATCCCCTGAAGGACCGTACCGGCCAGGTGATCGGCGCCATCTACGTCGGCATGAAGAAGAGCGAGATATTCGAGCTCTACAACAACCTCAAGACGCAGGTCGTCATAAGCTGCGTGCTGCTCAACGTCCTCTTCATCTGCTTTTCGCTGTTCTTCATGCGCCTGAGAAACGAAAGCGCCCGGGCCCTGGAGATGCGCGACTGGAAGATGAAGGCGATCCTCAACAACATCCCGGACATGGCCTGGATCAAGGATCGTGAGGGTCGGTTCCTGGCGGTGAACCGGGCCTTTGCCGACGCCTGCTCCCGCACTCCCGAAGAGCTGGTTGGGCTTTCCGATCTCGATATCTGGCCCCGGGAACTCGCCGAAGCCTACCGAACCGATGACCTCGAGGTGATGAAAAGCGGCCGCAGCAGGCAGGTCGAAGAACAGCTGGCCGGCACCGGGGGGCTGGTATGGCTGGAAACCATCAAGACGCCGATCTTCGGTGCCCGTGGCGAGATCGTCGGAACGACCGGCATCGCCCGTGACATCTCGCAGCGTCGCCTGGCCGAGGAGGAACTGCGCTTCACCCGCTACAGCGTCGAGTGGTCTCCCGACGGCATCGGCTGGGTGGCGCAAGACGGCAACCTGGTCTTTGCCAACGAAAGCCTCTGCCGCATCTTTTCCGCGACGCCGGAGGAAGTCGCGACACTCACCATTTTCGACCTGGTCCCCGAATACACGCCGGAATTCTGGCAAAAGCGCTGGAACCTCCTCGAGGACGAGGGGCCCCAGTCTACCGAGCTGCTGGCGCTGGACCGCAAGGGGAGGCGCATCCCCATCGAGGTCAGTTCGAGCCTGCTCATGTACCACGGCAGGGGGCTGGTCTGTTCCTTTATCAGGGACATCTCGGAGCGCAAGCAGTTCGAGGAGAAGAACCAGCAGGCGCTCTCCATCCTCTCCGCGACGCTCGAATCGATCGTCGACGGGATCCTGGTGCTCGACCTTGAGAAACAGGTGGTGATGTACAACCGGAAGTATCCTGATCTCATGGGGATTCCCGACTCGGTTTTGGCGCAGGGGTACCAGGCCATGCTGGACCAGGTGCTCCAGGAAATAAAGGATCCGATCGGCTTTCAGCAACAGCTGACCGAGCAGATGGCGCATCCGGAACAGTTGTCGACCATACTCATGGAGTTCATCGACGGCAGGATCGTGGAGCGGGTGGCCTGTCCCCACCTCATCGGGGACCGGGTGGCCGGCATCGTGCTGAACTTCCGGGATATCACCATGCAGCGCCGGGTAGAGAACCATCTGCGCAACTCGCAGAGGGTGGAGGCGCTTGCCACCCTGACCGGAGGGATCGCCCACGATTTCAACAACCGGCTCACCGCCATCATCGGGTACGGCTCCCTGATCAAGTCGGAGGCCGGTCTGTCCGCACAGTTGACCGGGTACCTCGACCTGCTGGTCACCTCTGCAGAGCGGGCAGCTGATCTGACCCGAGGCCTTTTGGCCTACAGCAGGAAGCAGGACCTCAACCCGGTACTCCTCGATCTGAACCAGTTGATAAAAGATGCCGAGAAGTTTTTCCCTCCCATCCTGGGAGAGAACATCGAGTTGCGCCTCGAGCTTTGTCGGGAGATGACCCTGGTTCAGGCGGACCAGGGGCAGCTCGAGCAGGTGCTCTTCAACCTGATCGGCAACGCACGTGATGCCATGGCGGGCATGGGGCGCCTCACCGTTGCGACCGGCAGGGCATCGGTGAGCGAGGAGTTCATTCAAACGCAGGGGTACGGCAAAAGCGGCGATTACGCCATCCTGTCGATTACGGACAGCGGTTGCGGGATGGGGGCCGGAACGCTGGAAAAGATCTTCGAACCGTTTTTCACCACCAAAGAGGTCGGCAAGGGGACGGGGCTTGGCCTCTCCATCGTGTTCGGCATCGTGAAGCAGCACAACGGTTTCATCAACGTGGTCAGCGAGCCGGGCGTCGGGACGACCTTCTGGATCTACCTCCCGTTGGCGCGCGGCACCGTGCAGGCGGCCGTGGCCCCCACTGAAAACCTGCACCAGGGGAGGGGTGAGACGATCCTTTTGGTCGAGGACGATGCCGAGGTGAGGTCCCTGTTCCGTGAAGTCCTGGTGCACCACGGGTACCAGGTCATCGAGGCGGTGGACGGTGCCGACGGTATCAAGACCTTCCGCGAACGGGGGGTTGCCATCGACATGCTGGTGCTCGACGTGATCATGCCGCGCAAGAACGGCTGGGAGGCCTTCAACGAGATCCGCAAGTTGCGCAGCGACGTCAAGGCGCTCTTCATCAGCGGGTACACCTACGACATCATCAACAAGTCGGGACTGGCCATGCAGGGGCTGCATCTCCTCGAGAAGCCGGTCTCGCCGGCGCTCCTGTTGAGGAAACTGCGCGAACTCCTGGAGTGATGCCCGGCGGTGGGCCGATCGGTGGCGCCGCGCGAAACAGCCCAAAGGAGCACCGTGGGAGGCTCCTGCGGTACTTCCTGGTGAGGAATCTTACGCAGCACCTACATCCTGGTATTCGCACGTTTAAGGGTTGGCCGAGAGGCTGGCCCTTTTTCGTTTGAGCTCACCCTGTGGTGCTGCCCGCCGTGGTGGGTCACCCGCGGGACAGGGGACGGGGCAGGGGTGTTAAAACCGCGGTCGGCATCCGGGTGCTGACCGGTCTGCGGCGGGAGGCGAGCTGTGCAGCCGCGTTCGACAGGGGCGCCAGCCCCGAGGTAAGCGAGGTTGCTGCTTCGTGCATCCTCTTGGCCAGACTGTGCAGCTCCCGTGCTTCCTGCACGGCTCGAAAGGCGGCCCTGGAGAAGGGGCCCGGCATGTCTTCCAACGATTCGAAGTGGCGTACCATGGTGTACCTCCCTGGTGCTTTTTGCTGCGGGGGATGTTTCTGCCGGTACCGCGACAAGCGCCGCGTGTTGCCGATAGCAGTACAAAATGCAGTCCAATATGGTGCGGCGCCACCTTTAAAAACAGCCGTGGTCGTTTTCTTGAAAGAAATTGAAAGGTTTGTAAGCGCCGGGAGGTTGACCCTGGAGCTGTCAAAGCCGCCTGTCGGGACAGTTGGGTGTGGCACGCCGCAGTATTTGAAGGACAGCTGTGGGGCACGCCACACCGGAACCTGGGCCCGAGTCGCCAAAGGAAGTCAAGTCTCAACCAGATACTGCCGATATGAGTCCCAGGCCCATTATTTCTGGATGAGATCCCACTTTGACGTACCTGCCGCTGCAACTCGAAGGGAACCTGCCGAGTCTTCGGACCCTGCGGTGGGGGAGGTGCCATGACACCCGAGATACTCCTGGTAGACGATGAACCCGAAATCCGTTCCTGTCTGGCCAGATTCCTCCAGGATGAAGGGTGTTTCGTGACACCGGCTGGGGATGTCCCCACCGCGCTCAAGCTGCTCGAAGCCTTCGAGTACGACCTGGTCATTTCCGACATCTTCCTCCGTGACGGTACCGGCATCGATATCCTGCGCCAGGTCCGATGCCGTCCCAATGCCTGCCCGGTCGTCATGATCACCGGTTCTCCGATGATCGAGAGTGCCTCGGAGGCGCTGCGGCTGGGGGCGTTCGACTATATCTCGAAGCCGGTACTGCGCGAAGGGATCATCCACGTGGTGCGCAAGGCCCTCGAGTACCACAGGGTCACCCGGGAGGTGGAGCGCTACCAAAGCGACCTGGAGGCGATCTTCAGCAGCGTGCAGGATGCCATCATCTCCTTCGACGAGAACCTCGCCATCGTCAACTACAATGCGGCCGCTGCCTCGCTCTGCGGGTTGTCCGGCGCGGCGCAGGGGAGCGTCTTTGGCGAGCTTCCTTGCGGCAAGGTCTGCCGGGGCGCCCTGGAAACCGCGATCTTCACCAAAAAGGCCGCTGAAGGCCGCTACCTGAAGTGCGACGGGGGCCGAAACGAGGATGAACGCTATATCAGCGTATCGGCCGCTCCCCTGAAGCTTGCCAACCAGCAGGTGCGCGGGGCTGTCCTGGTGGTGCGGGACGAAACCTCGCTGTTTCGACTGGAGAAACGCCAGCCGCCGCTTCCCTCGTTTGCGGGCCTCATCGGAAAGAGTGCGGCGATGCAGCACATCTACCGGATGATCGAGCGCCTGGCCGAACTCCCTTCGACGGTGCTCATCATGGGCGAGAACGGCACCGGGAAAGAACTGGTTGCCCAGGCCTTGCACGACTGCGGCAAGGGGGAGCGACGTCCCCTCGTCAAGGTGAACTGTGCGGCACTTTCGGAGAACCTTTTGGAAAGCGAGCTCTTCGGACACGTGCGGGGTTCCTTCACCGGAGCGGTCCGTGACAAGGCGGGACTTTTCGAGAAGGCCGACGGCGGGACCCTCTTTCTGGACGAGATCGGGGAAATTTCGGCTGCCATGCAGGTGAAGCTTTTGCGTGTCCTGCAGGAGCAGGAATTCGAGCGGGTGGGCGGGGACACTCCGATCCGGGTGAAGGTGCGGGTGATCACCGCCACCAACAAGGACCTGGCCCGTGAGGTTCAGGAGCGGCGCTTCCGCCAGGATCTCTACTATCGCCTCAAGGTGGTGGAATTGGTGGTGCCGCCGCTTCGGGAGCGGAGCGAAGACGTGCTGCAACTGGTCGACTATTTCATCCACTCCCTGAACGGGCGGCTCTCCACCAGCGTGACCGGCGTTTCGGACGAGGTGCTGCGGATCTTCCGGGACTACAGCTGGCCCGGCAACGTGCGCGAACTCGAGCACGCCCTGGAGCATGCCCTGGTGATGTGCGCCGGAAATACCGTTCTCCCGGAACACCTTCCTGGAGATCTTGCCAAGTACCGCCAGGAGCCGGAAACTTCCCCGGAAGATCGGATCCGCACTGCACTCGAGGCGACCGCTGGCAACAAGGCCAAGGCGGCCCGGATGCTGAAGATGGACCGCAAGACACTGTACCGAAAATTGCACGAGCTTGGGCTCAACTGACCTGTGGCACGCGCCCCAGCTGCGGCACACAAAACCGTGGCACGCCACACCCGCTAACCGCTGGGACAGGGGGAACACTGGCCCCGGCACCGCCTGCCCCGTAACGTCCTTTCCCTCCTCAACTCCTCATTTATACGCCTTTTTTCGTCTCGCCCGCGCACCGCATTCCCGCCATCTGCACCCCCCTCAGGCCCGCCGGTACGGAACTTGATACTGCTTGCCCAGGATCCAACCAGGGGGATGACCGCACAACGGGAGCTCCCCCTCGACACCAGGCACCCAGGCGAAGGAGGATGACCCATGTTCACGAAATGTTCCGCTATGGTGAGTTTGCAGTCGCACAATCCGAAATGGAGAACGTCCCTGGAAACGGGTGACGTGGCCATCGACCGCCAGCATCGGGAGTTGCTGGAGAAGATCAACCAGCTCTTGCTGTGCTGCACTGAGGGGACCGAGAAAGAGCAACTGGCACCGCTGCTCGGTTTTCTGCGCGGCTACGTGCGGAGCCACTTCGAGGACGAAGAGACGTTCCAGCGTCTGAATAACTGCCCGGGGTACCAGGCGCACAAACGGCAGCACGACCAGTTGCTTGCCAGCCTCGAGACCTTGGATCGGCAGTTTCTGCACGAGGGGGCGTCGCTGGCGGTGGTCAGCCAAACGCTCAAACTCACCTACCGGTGGATGGTCGAGCACATCTACCATGAGGACCAGACGATGGTGCAGCAGGCACGGTGCAATCAGGAAAAGGAACGGGTGGTGGCCTGACGCCTCCCGGGTCTCCCCTCCTCACCTAAACCGCGTGGAAGGAAGAGGCTTTGGGACTGTGATGTACTTTGTTGTCAGTCATAGTGTCATCACTGCAATGTAATATTCCTACAACGGTAACCGAAAATTCGCTTTTGATCATGTAGTTACTCTAACTGCACTGGGTGGAAGTTGCTTCCCACTGGCATAAATCGATTTTTAACCACTCATCAGCACTTTTTGGACTGTTTTTGAGAGGTATCTCCTTGCATAACCTTGCGTTGATTCTAAAATAGGAGGACCCGCGTCGTCTTAAACTGTGGCCAACCTCAGCAAGATGACCTTTCCGGGTGGGAGGTCCATTCCATGAGCCAAGCTACTATCGGCAGATTCAATGTACGGGTTATCGGTTCCGGCGACACGACCCTGGTGCTGGCGCACGGCTTTGGCGCCAGCCAGCACGTCTGGGAGCACCAGGTCTCTGCCTTCAGGCAGACCTGCCGGATCGTGCTGTTCGACCACATCGGTTGTGCCGCGAACGATGCCGCAGACAACGATCTTGCCAACTTCTCTTCCTTAGATTTCCATCGTGACAACATCCTCGCCATCTACGATGCCCTCAACCTGCAGCGGACGGTATTCGTTGGCCACTCGGTCAGCTCCATGCTGGGGGTTGCCGTCTACCTGGCCCGGCCCGAACTGTTCGAGCGGATGATCTTCGTTGCCGGGTCCCCCTGCTACCTCAATACCGACAACTACCTGGGGGGCTTTAGCCGTGACGAACTGAACCGTCTCTACTCCTCCATGGCCGCAGACTACTTCAAGTGGGCCAACGGCTTCGGGAAGGCCGTCAGTGCCAACCCCGGCTGCCCTTCGCTGGGTGAATTCTTTGCCGGGAAGCTCTCCTCGATGCGGCCGGATGTTGCCCAATTGGTGGCCCGTGCCATCTTTGAACTCGACTATCGTGCCCACCTGGAAAACGTCGGGCTCCCTGTTTTGATCCTCCAGGCTCACAACGATCTTGCCGTTCCGGAGCAAGTCGGGCGCTACCTGCACGACAAGCTCCCCGATTCTCGGCTGGTTCTGCTGGACGCCGAGGGCCATCTTCCCCAGTTGAGCGCGCCGGAACAGGTGAACCAGGCGATCCGCGCTTTCCTGGAAACCGGGTCCTGACCATGGCAGCGCCCTTTCTCAACGACCACCACCGTTTCTACGAGATCATCGAGAGTTTTGCCGATCCCCTGGTCTTCCTGGATTCCACGCTCGTGATTCGGTACGCCAACCAGTCCTTTTTCGACCAGTTTCGTTATGACTACGTCGACGTGGTCTTTAACAGTTTCCTCAACTTGCTCGACGAGGCGGACCAGGCGACTGCCGGCAAGAACCTGAAGGAGGTCCTGGCGGTAAGCGGTTCGGTAACCCGATTCGAGGTGAGCTTCAGGCATCGCGACGAAGGGGTGCGCTACCTGGACGTCTCGGCAAAGAACATCGACAACCAGAACAGCCAGCCGATGATCGTTTTGAGCTTGAAGGACATCACCTCGCGCAAGGAGGCCGAGGCCGAGCGCGAGCGGCTTCAGGCCCAGTTGATCCAGGCCCAGAAACTGGAAGCGATCGGTCGCCTGGCCGGGAGTGTCGCCCACGACTTCAACAACATGCTGGTGGTGATCATCGGGCATGTCGAGATCCTCGCCGCGAAACTCCCCCCCGACAGCCTGATCCACAACGAATTGATCCCGATCATGATGGCCGCCCAGCGCTCCGCCGACCTGACCCGGCAGTTGCTCGCCTTCGCCAGAAAACAGGTCGTCGCCCCGAAACTTTTGGACCTGAACCACTGCATAGCCACCATGCTGCCGATGTTGAACCGACTGGTGGGCGAGGACGTCAACCTGACCTGGCAATCCGGGTCGGATCTCTCGCTGGTGCTCATGGACCCCTCGCAGGTGGACCAGGTCCTGATGAACCTCTGCGTGAACGCCCGCGACGCCATCGACGGCAACGGGGCGATCACCATCCGGAGTGAAATGGCAGAGTTCGATGAGACCTTTTGCGCCAACCACGTCGGATTCCTGCCGGGGCGCTATACCGCGGTGGCGGTCGGGGACGACGGCTGCGGCATGGACGCCGAGACGCTATCCCATATTTTCGAGCCCTTCTTCACCACCAAGGATGCCAACAAGGGGACCGGGCTCGGCTTGTCGACCGTGTACGGGATGGTAAAGCAAAATAACGGCTTCATCAGCGTGCAGAGCGAGCTCGGCAAAGGGACGATCTTCACGATCTTCTTGCCGGCCCACGCTCCGGAGTTGATCGAAACCGCTCAGGATCCGAAGGTCACCAGCGTACCTTCGGGCAGAGGGACCATTTTGCTGGTTGAGGACGAGTTAGCGGTACTGATGGTCACCAGCCAGATCCTTGAGGGGCTCGGGTACCGCGTGCTGACGGCGGATGCGCCCAGTAAGGCGCTCGAGATGGCCAAGGAGCATGCCGACGCGATCGATCTCCTGATCACCGACGTGGTCCTTCCCGAGGTGAACGGCCGGGAACTGGCGCGGACTCTCGCCGGGCTCTATCCCAATCTGAAGCAGCTGTTCATCTCCGGATATACCGCCAATGTCATCGCCCAGCATGGGGTGCTGGAGCCCGACGTCGAGTTTTTGCAGAAGCCGTTCTCCAGAAGGGATCTGGCGGCAAAGATCGAGAGCATCATGACCGGTACCCGGGGCACCTGACACAGGGGTTCCCGTGGTCCCTGCAGCAACAAAAAGAGCACCTACTCCTCAGCGGGGTAGGTGCTCTTTTTTGTTACGGTACCCGAGCGGCTAGGGTGTCAGTGCCTCGATGGCCGCAGCGAGCGTGAGAGTGCGATGGGCTATCTCGACGTGCAGGTTCTCGACGAGCCTGCCGTTCACCACGGTGATCCCTTTACCTTCCTGCCGTGCCGCTTCCCAGGCCTCGATGATGGTGCGGGCTTCCTGTATTTCCGCCTCGCTCGGCCCAAAGACCCGGTTCGCCACCTCGATCTGCTTGGGATGGATCAGGGTCTTGCCGTCGAAGCCGAGGTCACGCCCCTGGTTGCAGGCCGCCTCGAACCCGGCATCGTCTGCCAGGTCAAGGTGTACGCCGTCCAGGACCTCCAGACCATGGGCGCGGGCGGCAATGACGCAAAGGCTTAAGGCCGTCAGGAATCCGGAGCGATCCGGGGTGTGGCGCACCCTGAGGTCTTTGGCAAGGTCCGAGGTCCCCATGATGATGCCGGCGAGGCGGTGGCTGGCACCGGCGATGTCTTCGATGCGCAGGATGCCGCGCGGTGTCTCGGCGGTGACCCAGATGGGTAGTTCGGCAGGTGCTCCCGCCTGGTCCAGTGCCGCGGTAACGCTGTGCACCTCCTCGGCGGACTCCACCTTGGGGATGACGATGCCGTCCGGCCGCGCCTGTGCCACGGCAGCAATATCGGCGGCACCCCAGGAGGTGCTCGGGCTGTTCACCCTGACCAGCACCTCGCGCTGCCCGAAACCACCCAGCGCAAGTGCTTCCACCACCTGGGCGCGGGCTGCATCCTTGGAAACGGGTGAAACAGCATCCTCAAGGTCGAGGATGAGTGTATCGGCAGGGAGGGTACGGGCCTTCTCCAAGGCACGGGGATTGGAGCCGGGGAGGTATAAAACGGAGCGGCGTGGACGCACATTCATGTCGTCTCCTGTACTTTGGGGGGATTTCGGCCTGCGGTGGCGGGAGTATACACAACTTGATTGAGATATGCACTACCAGGAAGGAAAACGCTACGGTGAGCCACTTTGGGCCCGAGGTGCCCGAGGGGAGTTGTTACGGTGACTGCAACAAGGGCTACCGGTCGATAGCCCTTGTTCAAGGTGAAAATCACGGTTTTAACTTCGGCGCCGGCTCAGTGGAGCTGGTCAGTGGTTTCCTCGGCCGTCGCGGTAAACTCAGCGGCCTTTGTCTCGGCATACTGGCGCCCCCGCTGCAGCTTGCTGTTAACCTTCTGCTGCACGTCGGTGGTGAGATCTTTCATTTTAGTGATAGCCTCGTCGGTGGCATTGGAGACCCGCTTTCTTACTTCGTGCCCCGGCTTAGGCGCGTACAGAAGGGCCAACCCTGCACCCACTATGGCCCCGGCGGAAAAACTTACCAGCTCGGCAGTGGTACTTGCGTGTCGTCTCATAGAAAACCTCCTTTGAATCTCTTGGTTAGCTGCACCTTCCTCTTTGCTATCCCGAATGTCAGGCCCGCTGTCCCCTGTGGCTGTACCAATAACTCCCCAAAGCCGCGCCAAGCGCCGTCGCGAGCGCTCGCCACGCAATCTTGCGCCCTGGCTGCGTGGTACCACTTTTCTTTGAGGAACGGGCGCCACTGAGAAATGCCTTGGACGCGGTCAGTGCCAGCAACAGGCCGGAAACTGGCGGCCTGACCTCACGTTCCCTGGCCTTACGCAGCAACATCAAGAGGCCACCGGTGGCCCCTGCCATCTTTGCTGCCTTGTGGTTTGCATGCTGTTCGGGATGCTGGTTCTGGAGGGGCGTTGCGTAGGTCGAGTGCCGCTTGCGGCTGCGCAGCACCAGCCAAAGTGCGCTTCCTCCCACCAGCGACGCCTGGACCGGGGTACGCTGTGCGACTGTCAACAATCGTGCGGTTCCCTGCCAGAACAACTCTCCTGCCTTGTGCAGGCCACGCCGGCCGAACCCGCGCGGGGAGAGCCTTGCTTCCAAGTCCTGCACCGTCTCTGCTATATCGCTTTCCGTGTGTCGGATCTGTTCGCGAAGCGTGTCCGCCGCCGACTGGAGTTCTTTAGTGTTTTCGCCCATTGTACCGTCTCCTTCAGTGTGGCAACCGTCTCTTCAGGCTTTTTATCCAATTGCGCGAAGTTCTTGCGCCCCCTCTGCACGAGCACGATTCCTGCTCCCAAGAATACCGCCGCAACCAGAAGCGCGGCGCCCCATGCGGGCATGACGGTTGCCAGGCCGAGCACGATGGCTGCGATCAAGACAAAGCTGCCATAATAAAGAAGCGCAGCACCAAGTCCGATAGCGAGCGTGTCCTTTGCAATATCTATCGCCTTTCCCTTCATCTCGGTGAGGAACAGTTCGAGTTCCTGCCGGAATAGTGTACGCACTTCCCGAGTCAACTCGGAGAAAAGTGCTCCGATGGTTTTTTGTTCTCTCTCTGGCATGTCGGCCTCCCTGCCCTTAGTTGGGTTCCTAACTGTTGGTACATATTAATGCTATGGAATATCCGGGGGCTTTGCAAGGATTGTTTGCGGGTCGGAAGGGGCTTCGGAACCATTCATGTGTGGGACGGCGGGTAAGAACCCGTTGAAGTTAGCATTAGCCTTGACTCATAAATCAAAGCAACTATCCTTTCTGTCGTTGCCATCATCGGGAGCTGCCAAGGAGGTCCTTATGGAAGCGGAAGAGGGGAAGAGGGTGACCATTAGTTTCATCTGCAAGCTTGAAGACGGGACCATCTACGATTTCTCCTCCCGCGATCGGCTAGAGTTCGTCATCGGACAGGGGAACACGCTCCCCAGCCTCGAAATGGGGGTCCTGGGAATGAAGCCAGGGGATGCCCGTACCATCCGTGTCCCCGCGGCCGAGGTCGAAGACTTTACCTTCGATGTGGACGAGGCGCCGACCGACGAAGGTTTTCCTGCCGGTGCCGCGGGAGGCGGTTACGGCTACGAGTTCGGACCCGGCGAAGGCGGCGATGACGACGTCTACCTCACGATACCGGAAGCGCCGATGCGCTCGGTACGCGAACGCCCGCCGGCGGGGTCCGATCTCACCTTCGAGGTGGATATGATCTCAGTAGAGGATGCCGATCTGGAACTGGGTGAATGAGAGGACCAAAGGTAGATGAACGAGCCGAGTGCTCAGTGTCATGACAGCTAAGTGCCGATTTCCTAAAATCTATTGGCCTGATTGCCATCAGCAACCGCCATGCTAGTATTAACAAAACCTAACCAAGGAGGTAGCACATGACCCGTGATGAGATCCTGAGCCAACTGGAGAAATTGATCCAACTCGATGTCGATGCCACCCATGCCTATGATCAGGCGATCAAGAATGTGGACGATCAACTGATCAAGGACAAGCTGATCCAGTTCCAGGGCGACCACCGCAGACATATCGACCTGCTCTCCGCGAAGGTCCTGGAAATGGGCGGCACCCCCCCTGAACTGACCTCGGACTTCAAAGGCTTCTTCATCTCCGGTTTCACCGCCCTGCGCAGCCTGACCGGCACCAAAGGCGCCCTCGAGGCCATGGAGACCAACGAGAAGCTGACCACCACCAAGTACCAGGATTCCGTGAAGATGGTCTGGCCGACGGACATTTCCTCGATCATCCAGGCCAACCTGGCCGACGAGCAGCGCCATCTCTCGTACATCCGCGAGGCGGTACAAACGGTGGCAGCGAAGAAACGGTAACTATCACCTCTGCTGGGCGGTCGGTGCTGGGGCGGAATCGGAATCCGCCCCTTTTTTTGGTATCTGCCACGGAGTCACGGAGTCACGGAGAAGGGCAAACTAAAGGAAGCCTGGAAGCAGGGGCCACGGCTAAATTTCCGAGAGAAAATCGAGTGAAAGATACTGAAAACTGGTACGGCCTCCCGCGTTAGTGCAGGAGGCCGTACCAGTTTAACAGGGTTGACTTTCTCCGTGTCTTCGTGGCTAACCCGTCTGCTATTTCTCGTTTTTCTCGTTGCGGGTCAGGAAGGAAGACATCATCTGGCGTGCGGACTGACGCACCATGCCACCCAGGTTCGGGTCCCCCTTGAAGATCGAGGAGAGATACCCTTTCGCCTGCTCGAAGGTGATGTGCGGCGGCAGGGGCGGCACGTCCGGGTCGCAGTGGGCATCGATGACCGCGGGACGGTCTGCGTTGAGGGCGCGCTCCCAGGCTCCTGCGATCTGCTTGGGATCGCTCACCTCGATCCCCATCAGCCCCAGCTGCTCGGCGTAGGCCGCAAAGGAGAAGGCGGGAAGGTCCTGTGAGGCGTCGAACTTCGGGTCGCCGTTCATCACCCGCTGCTCCCAGGTCACCTGGTTCAGGTCGCGGTTGTTCAGCACCAGGATGACGAGGTTCGGGTTGCTCCAGGTTTTCCAGTACTTGGAGATGGTGATGAGTCCCGCGTTGCCGAGCATCTGCATGGCCCCGTCACCGACCAGGGCCAGCACCGCCCGGTTCGGGTGGCAGAACTTGGCGGCCACGGCGTAGGGGACACCGGGGCACATGGTGGCGAGCGTTCCGGAAAGGGAGGCCATCATGCCGGGGCGGATCTTGAGGTCGCGGGCATACCAGTTTGCCGCGGAACCGGAGTCACAGGTGATGATGCAGTTCTCGGGAAGGCGCGGCGAAAGCTCCCAGAAAAGACGCTGCGGATTGATCGGTTTCGCGGAAATCATGGCGCGTGCCTCCATGACCTGCCACCACTCGCGCACCTCCTTTTCAACGGTCTCGCGCCACTCCCGGTCCGGCTTCTTCTCCAGAAGCGGAATGAGCGCCCTTAAGGTGAGCGCCGCGTCCCCTTGGAGGTTGACCTCCATGGGATAGCGCAGACCGAGCATGCGCGGATTGAGGTCGATCTGGACACCTCGTGCCGCCCCCTCCTTGGGGAGGAACTCGGCGTAGGGAAAGCCACTGCCGATCATCAGGAAGGTGTCGCAGTTCATCATCAGTTCCCAACTCGGCTTGGTTCCCAAAAGCCCTATGCTGCCGGTGACGAACGGGAGGTGGTCGGGGAGCACCGCCTTGCCGAGTAAGGCCTTGGCAACCCCGGCACCCAACCGCTCGGCTGCCTCGGCGACCTCTTCGCCGGCGCCGAGTGCTCCGGCTCCGACCAGGATCGCCACCTTTTTGCCGGCGTTCAACACCTCGGCTGCCCGGCGCAGGTCGTCCCGGGCCGGTACCACGTCGGGGCGGCTGAAGCCCAGGCCGGTGTAGGTGGTGCCATGCTTGCGCTCGGGGGAAGCGACCGCATCCATCTCCTGCACGTCGTTGGGGAGGATGATGCAGGTCACGGTCCGCTCCGCCAGCGCAATCCGGATGGCCCGATCCACCAGGTGACGGATCTGGCTTGCCGAGGTTGCCATGTGTACGTACGGGGCGGCCACATCCTTGAACAGCGAGATCAGGTCGACCTCCTGCTGGTAATCGGTGCCCAGGGCGGTGGATGCCTGTTGCCCGACAATGGCGACCACGGGCTGGTGGTCCAACTTGGCATCGTAGAGCCCGTTCAAGAGGTGGATGGCACCCGGGCCGGAGGTGGCGATGCAGATGCCGACCTCACCGGTGAACTTGGCGTGGGCGCAGGCCATGAACGCTGCTTCTTCCTCGTGCCGGGTCTGGATGAAGGTGATGCGTTCCTTGCTGCGGTTGAGCGCCCCCATCACACCGTTGATGCCGTCACCGGGATAGCCATATACCCTGCGCACGCCCCAGTCATAGAGACGCTGGACCAGAAAGTCACTCGTGTTGGTAGCCATGGCTCTCTCCTTTTGATGTGAAAATGCTAATCCGCAGAAGTGTAAGAGCCGTGCTCACGATGTCAACCTGGTTCGGGAGCAACCGGGGCGTTTCTTGACATTGCGGGAGCCCCCGGTAATGATGTTAGGGAATTTTCAGCTAAAGGGGGCCAACATGGACGCGGACTACACCGATTATGAGTATCTGCCAGAATGCAAAGACGGCTGCGGAGCACTCCACGACTGGATGTCCAGCAATGAGGCGGCCCACGCGGTCTGCCACAACCATGAAAAGCAGACCGGCCACACCTGGCGGGTGCAGCAGAGGATGAGGGGAGACCGGGGATGAGAGGCAGGGACTGGGGACTGGCTCCGCAGGTGCCTGTCCCCTTTTGGTAGCAGGAAATGCGAATAGCCAGAGTTCGATACCGGATGTTGCCTTTACGGTATTGGATAAGACGGACGCAGGCGTGGGAGGAGAGGAGTATGCCGGAGTTGCCTGATCTGACGGTATTTGCCGAATCGCTGACGCAGCTCGTGGGGGGTAAGAAGGTGACCGACGCTCGCTACCACCGCCGGTCGCGTCTCAACGTCGATCCAGCACAGTTGCGCGAGACGTTGATCGGGCAACGGGTCGTGGGGGTGCGCCGCGAGGCGAAAGGGCTCTTGTTCTCCCTGGACCGTGGCGACCGGCTCTTCGTGCACCTGATGCTCTCGGGAGGATTTCAGCGGACCCCGCCGGGGGAAGAGGTCGCCTATGCGGTGCTCACGCTCTCCTTCGACGATGGGCACGCGCTGGCTCTTTTCGATCCCCGTGGTCTGGCGACGGTGACGCTCAATCCCAAATCGGGGAAGTCGGTACTCGATGCACTGCAGGTGACCGAGGAGTCTTTGCGGGATATCCTGCTGAGCAAGCCGAAACTGACGGTGAAGGAGTGCCTGATCGACCAGAGCCTGATCTCGGGAATCGGCAACGCCTACTCCGACGAAATCCTCTGGCAGGCCAGGGTGGCCCCCAAGTCGCTGGCCGGTCGGCTCCCCGAGCAGGTCATCGCTCAACTGGCCCGGGCGATTCCCACCGTGCTGAACGAGGCGACCGAATACCTGCGCCGTCAGCATGCCGGCATGATAGCGGGGGAGTTCAGGGAGCACCTCGCGGTGCACAAACCCAAGGCACGCCAGGCGCCGACCGGAGCCCCTATCAAAAACGAGATGGTAGGGCAGAAGAAGACCTACTATACCGAGGAACAGGTGCTGTATGAGTAGATGAGGGGGACTGGGGACCGGGGACCGGGGACTGGCTCCGCAGGTGCCTGTCCCCTTTTCGGCGGTAGGGACGGTCCAGGCCACCAACAGCCCGGCGGGATAATCCAGCTCGACACACAAAAGGGAGAGCAGCTCAGGCTGCTCTCCCTTTTTTCTTGCCGCGGCCGGCATCAGTGCAGGTTCGACTCGTCTTCTGCTTTAAGGTGCGGGAAATGGTCGTGGCCGATCTCGTGGGTCAGTTCACCTATCTTGCCGCAACTCACGCAGAGGTACTTGTCTCCCTGGGCCCGGTAATCGTGGCGCTCGCAGGCCGGACTCCATATCTTGGTGTCGCAACGTGGCTCTTCGGACCTCTCTTTCGTCTCCTTGTCTAATTCCATGGCCTTACCTCCTTTGGTGACAGCCCATTATAGCACGAGCGCCTTGGGACCGGCTGGTGGGTAATTATGGGAAGGATCACGGGCGGGAAGGCAGGACGAAGAGGGGGCGAAAAGGTTGATGGTGAGGAGTCGACGGGGCTTCTGGCCGTCGAGGGAGAGCTTCCTTCGGAGCTATAGCGTGATCAGGATCTGGCTCAGGCGGCGGATACCTTTGGCGAAGGAACTGGTCTCGTAGCTGGTGAGGCTTTCGAAGATGAACTCGCCATCCACCGGTTGCTCCGGATCGACCACGCGGGCGATCGGCTCCAGGGTCTTGAGGAGTTCCACGTTTTCATGGGTGGGATCGGCGACGTAGCGGCAGATGCGCGAGAGGGGATCGTCGGCCAGTTCGTTCAGACGCTGCACCAGGTTTTCCACCGGCGCGAATCGCTCCTCGGCTCCCTGGCCGAAAAGGCCGGCGTGCTCTGCCAAGAGCGACGCGCGTACCGCCTGCAGGGTCCGGGTGAGTTCCGGCTCGTCCTGGGCCGCCTCCCAGCTTACGTTGAGCTCGGTATCCAGCCCCATGCTGCGGTTGGTGGCATTGGCGGATCCTACGCTCAGGAATCGGTCGTCTACCAGCAGGAGCTTCGAGTGGATGAAGGTGAGCTTGCGCTGCCCGCCGTCCAGACACGCGGTGCAGTAAACGGCAAACTCATGGCCGGTCTTCGCCGCCACCTGCTCGAGTGAGGAGAGCATCTGCATCTGGGGAAGTCCCAGGAAAAGCTGTTCGGTGAGCGGCAGCCGGTCCGGAAGCATCAGCACGATCTGGATCCGTCCCCGGTCCGGAAGCGCCATGCGGGAGACCAGGGACCAGTAGATTGCCTGCGAGCTGAAGTACTGGTTTTCCAGGTAGATGAGACGCTCCGCGGAGAGAATGGCGTCCACGAAGAGGTGGCGGATCTCGAAGACCTGCTTCGGCCGCACTTCAGAGGACCTGGCCTGGGTGCGGCTCACGGCCACCCGGCGGGTAGGGAGCGGGATCGCGCCGGCAATTTCGGGGACCCGCTGTGGCTCGAGAACGGGGAGGCGTAACGGCTCTGCGCCCGACTCACTCCAACGCTCGAGGAACAGGGCGAGCAGTTCCTGCACGACAGGACCGGTGTGGTAGGACTGGATGTCGTGGTAGGAGCCGTAGGGCTTGCCGTTGCCGTCCACCCGCAGCGGGTTCTCGTTGAGATGGCGGCGCTCGTCCCAGCGCGAGGCGCAGATATCCATCCCCCCCACGAAGGCAAGGCACCCGTCGACGATCACGAACTTCTGGTGGTGCGTGGCCCCTGCGGCGTGCTGGTTGTCGAAGCGAAAGTGCATCCGGTCATTGGTGGTCCAGTCGAAGAGCACATCCTGGAACCACTCACGCTCAAGGGCGAAGAAGGCGCTGAAGTCCCAGGCGAGGATGTAGATCTCGAGGTCCGGGTTCCTGGTGCAGAGCTCGTCGAGGAAGTTCAGCAGCAGCACCTCGCCCCCCGCCTGTTCCGCCTCGGCCCCCCGCAAGAGTTCCACCTCCGAGTCGAACTGCCAGCCGGCCATCAGGATGTAGCGACGCGCCTTGCGGGCCTGGTGATAGAAGGCCCGGTAGTAGTCGCAGGCATCGATGAGCAGCCCGGTCTCCTGCGCCTCGAAGATCCCCAGGCAGTTTGCTCCCGGCTTCAGTACGCTCATGGCAGCTCCAGGGTGACCAATAGCGGCAGGTGGTCCGAGGCGAGACGGGTGAGGGCGGTGCGCGGCACCGCAATGTCGCGGACTTTGAGCTCGGGGGAGATGAACAGGTGGTCGATACGCATGAGCGGCAGCCGGACCGGGAAGGTTCCCCTGGGGCGGCACCCCTTAAGGGAACACTGGGCGTCCTTGAGCTGTCGGATCAGGCAGCGGTAGGCTGCTGACCGGGGCAGGGCGTTGAAATCTCCACAGAGGGCAACCGGGCCGCGACATTCCGGGTGTCCCAGCCACTCCGGCCCGAGGAGCGCCTCCGCCTGACAAATGCGCTCCCGACGGTCCAGGCCGAAATGGGTGGCGAGCACCTGCAGTGCCTTCCCCTGGTGTTCCACCTCAACCCACAGCGCACCACGCCGCTCGAAGCTGCGCTTTGGGTGCGAGGGGAGCGGGCCGGCCTTAACCAGGCGCATCGGCAGCCGGCTCAGCACCGCGTTGCCGTAGCCGCCCTCCTCGACCCGGAACGAAGGGTGGAAGTGGTAGGCCATCTCCAACTGGTGGGCGATCACGTGCGCCTGGTCCACCAAGGCGGTGCGGGTCAGGCCGCTGTCCAGCTCCTGCAGGGCGACGACGTCCGGTGCGCAGCGCTCAATGACCCGGGCGATACGCAAAGGGGATATCTTGCCGTCCATGCCGATGCTGCTGTGCACGTTGTAGGTCATGATGGAAATCGATGTGGTCATGCGGCCGGAGGTTGGTGGTTGGAGAAATTTAAAACGGCACCCTTGCAAGGTTTATTAGAGATGGTACATAAACCGGGGCAGATGTCAAACGGAAGGACCAGCCGCGAGGCCGGCTGCAGCGCGGGGGTAAGCTTTCAAACGGTTGGAAACAGAAATCGATAAGGCCAACGGGCGAGGGTCTTCATTATGACGCACAAGGTGAGACTACTCGTGGCACTGGCGGTGCTGGTCTTCGCGACCTTGGCCGCCTTGCTTTTGCACGATGTTTTGAGCCTGGCCAGGCTCCGGGAACACCGGGAACTCCTCCTGGGTTTCATCGAGGAGCACTACCTGGAGGCGGTGCTCTGTTTCGTCGCGCTTTACCTGGCGACAGCGCTCTTCCTGCCGGGTGCCCTGGTACTCACCCTGACCGGCGGGATGCTGTTCGGGACGCTCCCTACCGTCCTGTACGTGAACCTCGGCGCCACCTCCGGGGCCGTCCTCGCCTTTCTCGCGGGGCGCTACCTGGTGGGGGACTGGGTACAGCGGCGCTACCGGGAACCGCTCGCCCGGCTCAACCGGGAACTCGCCGAACGCGGCGGGAGCTACCTGCTCACCCTGCGTATCCTGCCGGTCCTCCCTTTTTTCGTGGTGAACTACTGCGCCGGCATCAGCAACATCCGCCTGCGCACCTTCATCTGGGCAACGTCGCTGGGGTTACTCCCGGGTTCCTGTATCTACGCCTACCTGGGGACCCAGTTGCGTCAGGTCAAGGAACTGCGCGATCTGGCTACGCCACGGATACTGGAGGGACTGATGCTGATGGCCCTGCTGGCATTGGCGCCGGTGCTACGCCATCACCTCATGAAAAAGAAAGATCCGGCAGCTCCGGGGTGACCTTGACCGGAGCTGCCGGATCTCTGCTTGAAACGATGTGCCCAGTCTTTAAGTACTGCTTCAAAGCATCGTAATTAACTGCAAGCAACAGCTCATGAACCCGCAACTCACTCACCCACGATCTCCACCAGGGTAGCATCGGCTGCGACGCCGGATGACCTCCCAGGGCGCGGGGAGGTGGCGCTCGGGAAAGAGGCGCTTATCTGTTCTGCAGGTAGTCGACCAGGAGTCGAACCCCGACGCCGGTGGCGCCTTTGGGGCAGTAAGAGCGGGCCTTGTCGCTCCAGGCGGTGCCGGCGATGTCGAGGTGGGCCCAGGGGGATTGCCCCACGAACTGCTTCAGGAACCAGCCGGCCTTGCTGGCGCCGGCATCCCGGCTACCGGCGTTTTTCAGGTCGGCGATGTCGCTTTTCATGTTTTCGCCGTACTCGTCGAAGACCGGGAGCTGCCAGACCCTCTCGCCAGTCCGGCCAGCGGCACTCTTCAGGGCTTCGGCAAGCTGGTCGTCGTTGGCGATCAGGCCGGTCGCCTCGTGGCCGAGTGCTACCACGCAGGCGCCGGTCAGGGTAGCCAGGTCGATGAGGGCCGCCGGCTGGTACTGCTGGGCGAAGTGCAGGGCATCGCAGAGGATGAGACGTCCTTCGGCGTCGGTATTGGTGATCTCGATGGTGAGACCGGAATAGGAGGTGAGCACGTCGCCGGGGCGGAACGACTTGCCGTCCGGCATGTTCTCCGCGGTCGGAATGATGCCGACCAGGTTCACCGGGAGCTTGAGCCCTGCAACCGCCTCCAGGGTCCCGAGCACGGCGGCGCTGCCGGCCATGTCGGTCTTCATCTCCTCCATCCCCGCACCCGGTTTCAGCGAGATGCCGCCCGAGTCGAAGGTGATCCCTTTGCCGACCAGCACTACCGGGTTCCCCGGTTCCGGTGCCCCCTGGTATTCCACCACGATGAGGCGCGGCGGTTCGACGGAGCCTTTGCCGACCGCGATGAGCGCGTTGAGCCCCATCTGGGTCAGTTCGTCCAGTTCGTAGACCCGGAAGGAGAGGCCGTGCCTCCCGGCAAGTTCGCGTGCGGTGTCGGCCAGATAGCCGGTGTTGACCACGTTCCCCGGTTGGGAAACCAGGTCCCGGGCGAGCTTCACACCGCCGCAGAGGATCTCGCTGCGCCGGAGCCCCTCGCCAGCCGCATCCTGGTCGAAATCCGGCGGGAGCAACAGGGTAGCTGCCTCGAAGCCGAAACGCTCTTCCTTGTCCTTGGTCTTGTAGGCGTCGAAGCTGTAGCTCCCCAGGTAGGTGCCGCTGGCGATCGCTTCCAGCGCTTCCGGAAAGGTTGCGGCCCAGGGGAGGGCGCTCGCGAAGCTGGCGACCCGCGCGGTTTTCAGCGCCTGCATCGCGACCCCGGCTGCCTGGCGCAGCTTCTCTGCAGTAAGCTCGGCCTGCTTGCCGAGTCCGACCAGCACGATCCGCTCGGCGGGAAGCCGGCCTAAGCTGTGCAGCAGACGCGAACTGCCGGCTTTGCCGGTAAACTCCCGACCGGAAGCGAGCCGGTCCAGCAAGCCGTCCAGTGCGGCGTTGCAGTCGCGGGTGAGATCGGTCTGGGCATCTTCGAAGATCCCGACTACCAGGGCCGAGCAGGTGAGTTGCAGGGGATTGTCGGAAGTGACAGCTATGTTCATGGGAGCCTCCCTGATGAGGTGGTGTGGTTCATTAGACTTACTATAACGGCAAGTGCCGGTTCCGTCCATCGCGATTTGCGGTCCTGGATGCGCGCCAGCACGAGCCGAAGCGCCTGAGGGAGTCTGTAGTAACAATTAAGAAGTTGTAATTTTTTTAGCTGCACCGTCTTGTCTGGTGTGCCGGATGGTAGAGTATTCCGGCACACCCAGGGGAGCCTGCCGCCGCACTGGGGGGCCAGCTGGAAGGTACCCGGTTCAGAATCTATCGTGAGGGAACAACATGCCGCACAGCGCCACAACCAGACCTGTCACCCCTTCGGATGCCTCGAGCATCCGTTTCCACCTGATCCGCCTGGTGGTCGCCGCCGTGGCGCCGGTCTGGCTCATCGCGAGCCTTCTGGTGTACCACGCCTTCCTGACCAAGCGCGAAGAACTGAACCGGAGCATGCTGGAAACCGCGCGGTCTCTGACCCGGGTGGTGGACCGCGAATTGGGCAGCATCGAGGCCTCCCTGTCCACCCTGGCCACCTCGCCGAGTTTTGCGGCCGGCGACCTGGGCGCCGTGCACCGCCAGGCCCAGCAGGTGCTCAGGTCTTATCCTTCCGCCGACATCCTGGTGACCGACGGCTACGGCCAGGAGCTGCTGCACACCTCGCGTCCCTTTGGTTCGACTCTACCGCGCCGCAACAACCTGGACTCGGTGCGCCGTATCTTTCAGACCGGCAAACCGTCGGTATCGGGGCTGCACACCGGGGCGGTCAGCCAGCAGCCCCAGGTGAGCGTCGACGTGCCGGTGTACGTGAACGGGGTGGTGAAGTACGACCTCGCCCTCACCCTGCGCTCCGAGCCGATGGCCGAGGTCTTGCGGCAGGCGAGTCTGCGCCCCGACTGGTACGGCCTCATCCTGGACAGCAACCAGATCCTGGTGGCCAGGACCGGAAACTCGGAGCGGAGCATCGGGAGCAAGATACCCGCGACCTTGGGTGACGCGGCCCGGGAGGGGATCGTTGAGAGCACCAACCTGGAGGGGGCGCCGGTCATGGCCACCCTGTGCCGCTCCGCCCTTTCCAACTGGTCGGTGCTGATCGAGGTACCCAAGGCGGCGGTGCTGGCGGCGTTGTACCGCTGGGCGGGCTGGACGCTTCTGGCTGCGCTGGTGCTGACCGGGCTGGTCTTGGGGCTCATCTTCGGGTATGCCAGAAAGATCGCCGATGCCATCCAGTCGCTGGTGGAGCCGGCGCTCTCCCTGGGGCGGGCGGAGATGGTCCCGGCCCTGGGGAGTTTTGCCGTGAAGGAGACCGCAGAAGTGGCGGTGGCGCTGGAACAGGCCTACCAGCTACTGCAGACCCGGGCTGCGCAGCGCGACCAGGCAGAGCGCGAGCTGCTCTATACCATCGCAGATCTCGAGAAGCAGACGCGCGAGCGCCTGGACGCCCTGGAGAAGTTGAGCGAAAAGGAGCAACTGCTGGTGCAGCAGGGGCGCCAGGCGGCGATGGGCGAGATGATCGGCAACATCGCCAACCAGTGGCGCAAACCCTTGAACGACCTGGGGCAACTGATCCAGCAGGTACCGATCACCTTCACCAAGGGGGATCTCACCAAGAAGTACCTGGACGAGGTGGCGCGCAAGGCGGGGACCTTGATGAACCAGATGTCCTGCACACTGGACGAGTTCCGTAACTTCTTCAGGACCGACAAGGAAAAGGTGAAGTTTCGGGTGAACGCGGAGGTGCAGCGCACCCTGATGCTTTTGGAGGGGAGTTTTGCCAAGCACGGGATCGGGATAGAGGTGCAGGGCGGTGACGATCCCTACATCTACGGGTATCCGGCGGAGTTTTCCCAGGTACTGCTCAACATCCTGATGAACGCCCAGGAGGAGTTTGCCAAGAAGGCGGTCCTGGATCCGCGGGTGTGGATTACCATGGGGAGAGAAAACGGCAGGACGGTGGTGACCATTTCGGATAATGCCGGTGGCATTCCGGAGGAGATCATGGGGAAGATCTTCGATCCCTACTTCACCACCAAGGAACCCAAGTCCGGTACCGGGGTAGGGCTGTTCATGTCCAAGACCATGATCGAGAAGCACATGGGGGGGCTGCTGTCGGTGCGCAACAACGACGCCGGTGCGGAATTCAGTATCGAATTCTGAACAAACTAAACCCCTTATTCACCGCAAAGACGCAAAGGACGCGAAGAAACTTCAGAGGCTTGTTAGCCGCGGAAAATCATAAAAACACAAAAAAACTTAATACATACGTAAATCTGTTCGGCCTTCTGCGTTAACGCGGAGGGCCGAGCAAGTTTTGAGGGCTTATTGTGTCTTGGTGGCTAAAAGGTTTCTTCGCGTCTTCGCGTCTTTGTTGGTGAGATGGTTTTGGGCTTTTGGCTTTGATTTATGAGACCAGCCGGCGTGCCACTTCCTCGGCTTCGCGCAGCACCTCTTCGGGGGCGGCGTCGACGCTGCCCGGCCCGATGCCGCAGCTACGGATCAGGGTGGCCTCGGTAAAACCGGTCCACTTCAGGAAGTGCTCGTAACGCAGGAAGATGTCGGCAAACATCTCCTCGTCGGGATGCCCCTGGGTGAGCACGAAGACGAGCTTCTTCGGCGAGAGGCGGGAAGGGGTGGCACTGGACCGGTAGTCAGGGACCAGGTAGGAGAAGGTCCGGTCCAGGAAGCCTTTGAGCTGGCTGGTGATCTCCCCGTAGTAGACCGGCGAAGCAAGCACCACGAGATCGGCCTCGGCCACCGCGTCGAGCACCTGGGCCAGGTCGTCCTGCAGCACGCAGTGGTCGAGGGTGGTCTTGCAGACGTAGCACCCCTGGCAGCCCCGATAGGTGAGGCGGTTGAGGGTGAAGCTCCTGGTCTCGACACCGAGTTCCCGGGCCGTCTGCAGGAATCGGTTGGCGATTGCGGAACTGTTGCTGGCAGGCCGGGGGCTCCCCAGCAGGCAGACGATCTTCATCTGTCCTCCGTTTTTAACAAGGATAAAACAACGCATAACAGGGATAAATGGGATGAATGGGATGAATGGGATGAAAACCTAGAAAAAATAGAAACAAGGCAAATACCATCAGACGTGGGCAAACCCCGTTGCCAGCTTCAGCCTTTATCCCCTTAAACCCATCATCCCTGTTATTTAGCCGTTATCCCCTTAATTCCATTCATCCCTGTTGGTTTTGCCGTTATCCTGTTAATCCCATTTACCCCTGTTCAAGTTCGGTTTTATCCCAGGTATCCCTGTCAGAGATGCGGGTGCAGCAGGTCGGCCAGTTCGAAGGCGAGCTCCACCCCCTGCTCGGCGTTGAGGCGCGGGTCGCAGTTGGTCTGGTAGTTTAAGTGCAGGTGCTGGTCCATGAGTTGACGGCTGCCTCCGGTGCACTCGGTCACGTTGTCGCCGGTCAACTCGAGGTGCACGCCACCCGGTACGGTCCCCTCGGCCTTGTGGATCTGGTAGAAGGAACGGATCTCCTGCAGGATCACCTCGAAGTTCCGCGACTTCTGCCCGTACTGGTTCTGGTAGGTGTTACCGTGCATGGGATCGCAACTCCAGACCACCTTGTACCCCTCGCGGCTCAACTCCCGCAACAGGGGAGGGAGATACTCCTCAATCTTATGAACGCCGAAGCGGGTGATCAGGGTGAGCCTCCCCGGCTCGTTGTCGGGGCTCAAACGCTCGATGATCCGCTTGATGTCGTCAATGTCGTACTTCGGTCCGATCTTCATGCCGAGCGGGTTCTGGATGCCACGCAGGAACTCGACGTGGGCCCCCTCCAGCTGCCGGGTGCGATCGCCGATCCAGAGCATGTGCCCGCTGGTGTCGTACCAGCCACCGGAAATGGAATCCATCCGGGTGAGCGCCTGCTCGTAGTCGAGTAACAGCGCCTCGTGAGAGGTGTAGAGGGTTACCTGGTTCAGCTGCGGCACGTGCTGCGGGTCGAGACCTATGGCGGACATGAAGTTGATGGTCTTCCAGATCTGGCGAACCAACTCCTCGTACTTCTGCCCGGCGGGGAGGGCGTCCAGCGAGGCGCGATGCCAGGCCTGGACCCGTTCTAGCGCCGCATAGCCACCCAGGGTGAAGGAGCGCACCAGGTTCAAAGTGGCAGCGGAGCGGTAGTACCCCTCGAGCATGCGCCGCGGGTCCGGGGTGCGGGACTCGAGGTTCGGCTCGGGACTGTTCACCATGTCGCCGCGGTAGCTCGGGAGTTCCAGTCCGTTCACAATTTCGGTGTCGCTGGAGCGCGGCTTGGCGTACTGTCCGGCGATGCGCCCGATCTTGATCACCTTCTTCTCGCCGGCAAAGGCGAGCACCACCGACATCTGCAGGATGACCTTCAACAACTCGCGGATGTCCGGGCCGGTGCAGCGCGAGAAATCCTCGGCACAGTCCCCGCACTGCAGCACGAAGGCATTCCCCTCGACCGCCTCGGCGAGGCTTGCCTTGAGGGTCTGGCACTCGCCGGCAAAGACGAGCGGCGGGAGCTGGGAGAGGCTCTTCAGGGTATCGTCGAAAACCGGGCCTGTCGGCCAATTGGGCTGCTGCTGGGCCGGGAAGGAGTGCCAGCTGGATTTCTTCCAGTCATGGGTGGTCATAATGCTACCTCTCTAAGACGGTGTCGGGAACTCCGCCATGGTATCAGGAAAGGCCCGATTGAAGAAGCCAAATGCGCTCGAACTCACGGCTTGCGGGCCCACAGGCATTGCGCGGCGTGGACATGACAGAAAGCTAATAGCAGAATCGGTCAAAAACATCAATGAATCCGGAGAAAAAGAATAAAGCCGTCTCCCCAAACAGCAAGTGCCGTGGTATTATCCATCAATCATGAGTACCGACCCCCACGATCCCACCACTTCACGTCAAGATGACAGCGCGGCTGACGCAGTGCAGCCATCCGGCACACCAGCCGAAGAGCGCAGCAGTTCGCCTGTGGAAGCGGCCGAAGCGGCCGAGACTGCCGTCTCGGGTAATCCCCTGCGCAACCTCTTGTGCAACCTGAAAGCCGGCCTGCGAATCTCCCTGCTGCTCCGGGTTACGCCGGGACAACTCTGCGTCACCCCTGGCGCACTGGCTCTATTGGCCGTGCTCGACTTCCTGTGCAACCTCGGGGTCTCCTACCTCCTGGTCGGGCGCTCCGGCAGCTTCGCCGCATCGGCGGTTCCCGGGTTCTTCTTCCACCTGCCGCTGGTTCTCTTCGCCGGCTACCTGGCCGCGCGACTGCTCTCCCGACCGGTCCTGGGGTGCGGCCTCGCCGTGGCCCTGGTGTCGCTCAGTATCCCCATCGAACTCGGCCACGCACTCCTGGAACGCCTGGCACTATTCAGGTGGCTCGAATGGCTGCAGCCCTACCTCGACGCACCGCACTACTACCGGTTCTACGGCTGGTGGGGGCTCTGCGGGCTGCTCTTTTTGCTGCGCGTCCCGGGGACTCCGGTTGCCCGACGTGTACAGAGCGCCCTGCTGCTGGTGCTCGTTGCGCTGGTACCGCTCTGGTTCTTCTCGCGTGCCGACCTCTGGGTGAGCGCCGGGCAGGGGGGGAGCGAAAGCGGAGAGCTGCAGCTCAACGAAAGCGTCCTGGCTGCCCAAGGGAGGCTTCTGGACAGCCAGCTTGCCAGCCTGCTCCCCGGCGAGCGCGGCCGGTCGCATTTCTACTTCGTCGGTTTTGCCGGCGACGCCACGCAGGACGTCTTCTTAAAAGAGGTGCTGGCGGCGCAGCAGGTCTTCGACCGGCGCTTCCGGACCTTCGGACGCAGCCTGGTCCTGGCCAACAACCCGCAGAGCGCGAGTACGCTCCCCTTCGCCAGCGCGAGCAACCTGGAAAAGGCCTTGGTACGGCTGGGACAGGTGATGAACCGCGACAGCGATGTCCTGGTGCTCTTTCTCACCTCGCACGGCTCGCGGGACCACGAACTGGAGGTGAGCAACCCCCCGCTCGACCTGGACCAGGTGACGCCCGAAATGGTGCGCAAGATGCTGGCGAAATCCGGGATCCGCTGGAAGGTACTGGTGGTTTCCGCCTGCTTCTCGGGCGGCTTCATCGACCCGTTGAAAGGTGAAGATACCCTGATCATCACCGCTGCGGACGCGAGGAGCGAGTCCTTCGGCTGCGGTTTCGGCGAGAAGTTCACCTGGTTCGGGGAGGCCTTCTTGGACCGCGGGCTGAAATCGAGCTTCTCCTTCAGCGATGCCTTCGTGAAGGCGCGGGCGATCATCCGCAAGTGGGAGGAGGAACAGGGGGAAACGCCGTCGAACCCGCAGATCTGGGTGGGACGCGAAATCGGCAGGAAGCTCAGGCAGATGGAGCCGGAGTTGGCGGGTAAGACGAAGGTCAAGGCACGACCCTGACCGGTAATGGGAAAGGTGGCCACCGAGGAATCAAAGGTTCACCGAGGAACATCAGGATTCAAAACTGGAAAGCAGCTCTTGAAGGGTTGGTGGCTAACGGTCTGCCGAACCTCACCTTTTCAGGTACAGATTCTCAGGTTTACCCTTTCGCTTTCCCACCCACGGTGATCCCCGAAATAAGCAGGGTCGGCTGGGCGTCGGCTACCGGCACTCCCTGGCCGTCCTTGCCGCAGGTCCCGATCCCGAAACCCAGGTCGTTGCCGACCATGGTGATGTTCTTCAAGACTTCCGGACCGTTGCCGGTTAAGGTCGCTCCCCGTACCGGTTCTCCCACCTTGCCGTTTTCGATCAGGTACCCCTCGGTCACTTCGAACACGAAATCCCCGTTCACGGTATTTACCTGTCCGCCCCCCATCTTCCTGACGAACAGGCCGCTCCCCGCCGCTGTAACGACTGCCTGCGGGTCGCTCTCGCCCGGAGCTATCAGGGTGTTGGTCATCCGCACGATGGGGCGCATCCGGTAGGACTCGCGCCGGCCGTTGCCGGTGGAGACGCAGCCGTCCTTCAGCGCACTGAGCCGGTCGTAGAGGTATCCCTTCAAGATGCCTTTTTCCACCAGTACCGTGTCCTGGGCCGGTGTCCCTTCGCCGTCGAAGGAGAACGAACCGCGCATGTTGGGGATGGTGGCATCGTCGCGCACGGTGACCAGTTCGGAGGCGACGCGCTCGCCGATTCTTCCGCGGTACACGGAACTTCCCGCCTGCACCAGGTCCGCCTCGAGCCCGTGGCCGATCGCCTCGTGCACCATGGTGCCACCCGCCTCGGAGGAGAGCACCACCGGCATGACGCCGGCCGGCGAGGGGCGCGCACCCAGCATGAGGACGGCACGCCGCGCCGCGATGAGTGCCACCTCCTCGGGTGATGCCTGGTCGAACACCTCGTAGCCGTACTGCGCTCCCAGGGGCTCGTATCCGGTCTGGGTGACCGAGCCGTCCTGCGCCACCACCTGGGCCAGGAAGACCGTCGCGGTGCTGTGATCTTCGCTGAATTCCCCAAGCGAGTTGGCTATCTGGGTGACCATCCGGGCGTCGCGGTAGACTGCCATCACCTGACGCACCCGGGGATCGAACCCGCGGGCCGCCCGGTCGGCACGCTGCACCAGTTGCACCTTGTCGACCAGGGGAATCTGGTCGGGCTGGATCCGGATCGGGAAGCCGGTTCCCACCCTCCGCTCGCTCAGGTCGATCGTCCGGTCGAAGGCATTTCCTTCGCGCACCCCGCGGCTCACCGTCTCGGCCAGGCGCAGGAGCGAGGCCGCGCTCACCTCGTTGGTGTAGGCGTAAGCGGTAGAGACACCGGAGATGACCCGGATCCCGACGCCGCGATCCTGTGCTGCGAGCACCCGCTCGACCTTGCCGTCTTCGCAAACCACCGCGGTGAAGGAGCCGTCTTCGTAGTAGATGTCGGCGAAGTCGCCCCCCTGGGAGAGCGCGCGGCGCAAGATGGCGGCAACGTCTAACTCGTGCAGCATGGCTCCCCTCCTGCGCAGACCTCGGTGAGTGCGATCTCGCCGCAGAGCGCTTCGAGCAGGTCGTGGACATCTTCGGCGAAGGGGAGCGGATAGTTCACCTTGACGATGCCCCGCTTGCCGTCGACCGTGCTCATGGTGCAGAGCCCCTCGTAGGCCTCGAGAACGAACTTCAAGTAGACCATATCCTTGCTGGCAAGCTGGAAGTACCGGTTTTCGGTTTCAAGTGCTTTATCTATCAGTTGTGCCACGGCGGGCTCCTTGGTTGTCAGTGCAAGTCTCACAACGTGACACTGTAGACTCTTTTCCTGCAAGTACATACCACTCCCGTTGTCAAAAGACAAATTTTCTTTAGGCCTTGCCTCTCACCAATCATCTGTTATTTTTTCCGTTATGAAATTAACAGATATTAATGTATATGTTTTGCTCGGGAGAACTCTTAGCTGGCTCTGGGTACTGAGCTTGACGGTGTTTCTCACTGCACCGTCACTTGCCCACGCCGGGTTCCAGCCCGACCTCCTGGTGAAACTGGCGACCGAACCCGACGGCGCTTATCTGGGTGCCGGCGTCTTCGAGTCGACGGCCCAGCTGCAGTCGAAGTCGCAACCAGCCTTTCCCGGAACCCCGGCCCTGTTCCGGGTGCTGGTGAAGAATGCCGGGGACCAGCCGGACACCATTTTGCTGCAGGGGACCGGCACGCTCAGCGGCACCGAGATCCGCTTCATCGACTCCGATGGGGTCGACCGGACCGCGCAGTTAGGCGCAGGCTTTGCGACTCCGCAACTGGCGCCGGGCGAGTCGCGCAGCTACCTGGTGCAAGTGACTCCCACCCTGTTCCAGCTCGGCGCGAGCTTTCGGGTCAGTGTGCAGGGGACCTCGCTGGGGGACGGCTCCAAACTCGACCAGGTGAAGACCGAAACAGTCGCCTGCAGCAGCACGGCGGCGGTCATCCTCTCCACGCCGCCAGACGGCTTCGGCCCCCCGGGTTCGGTGGTCAACTACCCTTACACCCTCACCAATGTCGGTAACACAACCAACAGCTACACCCTCTCGGTAAGTGCCCCCTCCGGCTGGAACAGCGCCCTCTTTGCCGACGACGGGGCCGGGGGGGGAGTTGCCGCGGACGCGGTGCGTCAGGCAGGCGAAACGGCACCGGTCACGGCAACCGGCACCTTGGCCCCCGGTACCTCCTTTCCCTTTTTCCTCGCGGTAACCATCCCTTCGGAAAGTAGCGACGGCGCCCACGGCGATACTCAGATCTCCGTCACCGGGTTCGGGACCACCGCTGCCGATCAGGTAACCACCAGCGCGGTAAACGCCAGCATCCTGGTGAGCGAGGCGGTGCGCAACCTCACCACGGGAGGTGCCTTCGCTGCGAACGCCAACGTGCTCCCGGGCGAACTCCTCGAGTACCGCATGGCCGTCACCAACGCAGGAACCCTCCCTGCCTCCTCGGTGAATCTCACCAGCCCCCTTCCCGGCAACAGCAGCGCGGTCCCCGGCACCCTCAGGATCGCCACTTCCCCCTCCGGCGACGGTCCTCCCTGCGCAGCGGCGCTGTGCGGTACCGTACAGGGTGCGGAGGGGAACCTGGTGGCCCGGCTCGGGGAGGGGACGACCGACTCCAGTGGCGGCACCCTGCAACCCGGCAAGACCCTCTACGTCTTTTTCAGAGTTCAGGTGGAGTGACACGCGGGACGGAGAAAGCGTGCTATGGCTTCAGGCAAAGACATGGCAGCCCTCGTGGCGCTCTGCCTTGCGGTGCTGGTGCTCCTGGTTCCGGCGCGGGGGCTGGCGCTCACCCCTTCCGGCAGCGTGATCCGGCACGCCTTCACGGTGAGCTACCTGGTCCAGGGGGCAGCGCGCAGTGTCGGCTCCAACCAGAGCGCGGTCACCGTGAAGGACCTGAACGACCCGACGCTTGGTCCGGTACGCGACTGCGCCACGCAACCGGGGCGGCCGGCGACCTACCAGCACACCGTGACCAACCGGGGGAACGCCGCGGACCGCTTCCTGCTCAGGACAGCCCTTCTGCAGCCTCTGGTTGCGGCCGGCGCAACTCCCCCGAAACTGCAGTTCTTCACCGCAGATGGCGTGACCCCTCTGCCGACCGACCCCTCGGGCAGCCAGATTACCCCTTTACTCGCCTCGGGCGCCTCCTTCGATTTCGTGCTGCAGGTAATCCCCCCTAGCGGCTCCTCCGGGCGGGTTGCCACCCTGGTGGTTACCGCCAGCTCGCAGGGGAGCCCCGGGCGCGAGGCGAGCCTCAACGATCAACTCGTAGTGTTGTCCCAGGAATTGCAGCAGTCCCAGCCGCAGCTCGTGGTGAGCAAAGTCGCCGGCACCCAGCTGGTCGAGGCGGGGGATATCGTCCCCTTCACCGTGCGGGTGGAGAACCAGGGGCAGGCGACCCTGGAGCATGCGAGCATCATTGACCTGCTGCCGCGCGGCTTTCGCTACCTGAAGGGATCGACCCTCCTGGACGGCTCCAGCTATCTGGATCCAACCGGAGGCGGCCAGCAGCTGGTCTGGGACCTGGGGAGCCTCGAGGCGGGGCGGGTGCGTATCTTAGGTTACCGCTGCACCGTTTCCGCGGATGCCCCAGTGGGAACCGCGGTGAACCGGGTCAGCGGCAGCGGCACGACACCCGCCGGCAGCGCGAGTCTCTCTTCGACGGCGACCGCTTCGGTGAGGGTGCGCTCCTCGCTGCTGGCGGACCGGGCCATCATCCTCGGGCGGCTCTTCGAAGACAAAAACGGCAACGGCATCCCGGACCCCGGAGAGCCGGGAGTACCGGGGGTGCGCATCTACCTGGAGGACGGCTCCTTCACCTTCAGTGACCCCGACGGCCAGTACTCCTTCACAGGGGTCTCGGCAGGAAACCACGTGGTGAAGATCGACCGTGCTACGCTCGCGCCGCGGCTGAAGCCGGTCCCCTTCAACACCGCCTTCGCCGGGGTCGGCTGGTCCCAGTTCGTCACGGTCCCCTTCGGGGGGCCGGCTCGCGCCGACTTCGCGCTGGTCGGGTCGGGTTCTCCTGATGGGCCGGCGCCCCCTTCGGTGTCAGCTGCTGGTGCTCCTCCGGCGCCCACCTCGACAGACGTGGCACCGGCTTCCCCTGAAACGATCCTTCCCGTTTCTCCTTTGCCAGCTGTTCCCGGCGAAGTGGCGCGCCTGAGGGTGAGCCCGCAGCGGGTGGATCTCCCCGCTGACGGCACCAGCATCCTGCCGGTTACCGTGGAACTCTTGAACGCCCAGGGACGCCGGGTGGCGGGGGCGCGGATGGTGACGGTCTCCATCGCACGCGGGACGATCCTGGAAGAGGATCAGGATACAAAGAGTGCCGGCCACCAGGTCCGGGTGATGGACGGGATGGGGGTCTTCCGGGTGCGGGCGGCGCAGCAGCCGGGGCCGGACCCGGTCCGGGTGACTGGCGAGAAGGGGATGGTGGCCCAGGTCGATCTCTACTACAGCGCCCAGTTGCGCGACTGGATCGTGGTGGGGCTTGGGAGCCTTGACCTCGGTGCCCGCGCGGTCCAGGGACACCTCGAGAAGATCGACAAGGAGGATCGTTTCGAGGAGGGATTCTTTCACGAGGAGCGACTCGCCTTCTTCGCCCGCGGCAAGATCCTCGGCAAGTACCTTCTGACCGCCGCCTACGATTCGGACAAGGAGCGCCGCGAGGGGGTGTTCCAGTACCTCGACCCGGAGAAGTACTACCCGGTCTACGGCGACGCCTCGGATATCGGCTACGAGGCGCAGTCGCGCAGCAAGATCTACCTGAAGCTGGAAGCGGGGCGCTCCTACCTGCTGGCCGGCGATTACCGCACCGACCTTTCGGAGAACGAGTTCTCCCGCTACGACCGGGCCTTGAACGGGGTGAAGCTGGAGGCACACGGCGAGCGCGGCAGCGTGGTCGGCTTCGAAAGCCGCAGCGAAGAGCAGCTCATCCGTGACGAGTTCCCGGGTAACGGCACCTCGGGCTACTACTTCGTTACCAGGAAACCGGTCTTCGAGAACAGCGAGCGGATCCGCATCGAGGTGCGCGACCGCTACCATTCCGAGCGGGTGCTCTCGGTGGTTCAGAAGCTGCGCTACGCCGATTACTCCATCGATTATTCAGGCGGCGCCATCCTCTTTAAGGAGCCGGTCCCCTCCCTGGACCAGAACCTCAACCCGGTGACCATCGTGGTGGTGTACCAGAGTTCCGCCGGCGGGGCCGAACGCTACGTGTACGGCGGGAGGGGCGTGCTGCGAGCGAACAACGGCTCATACCTGGGTGGCACCGCGGTGGTCGAGGAGGCTCTCCTCAAGAACTCCACCCTGTTCGGGCTGGATGGTGGTTGGCAGCTCGGGGACCGGATCACCCTGAAGGGGGAGGGGGCGGTGAGCGAGAGCCTGGAGCGCGGCAGGGGGAGCGCCTGGAAGATCGGGGTGAGCGGGCGGCCAACCGAGGCGCTGGAGGCAACGGGCTACTACCGGAAGGTGGACAGCGACTTCTACAACCCCTCGATGACCGGGACCGAGCTCGGCACCGAAAAGTACGGTGGTCGTCTTGACTACCGGGGCTTGACTGCGACGCAACTCTTTGCCGAGAGCTTCGTGCAGAAACAGGTGCTACCGGGCAGGCGGATCTTCGGCAACCAGGCGGGAGTCCTGCACAAATTCTCGCTCTTTGAAGGGGAGGCGGGGTTCAAGCGGATCGACCAGGAGGGGACCGGAGTGGACGATACCTCGAACCTCCTCTACGCCGGGGTCCACGCCCCGCTCGCCTCCCGGCTCGACCTCACCCTGCGGCGCGACCAGCTCCTGGGCTCCTCCAGCGTGGCCGAGTACCAGTCGCGCAGCTTCCTGAAGCTCGACTACCGGGTGAGCGACGCGACCCGCGCTTTTGTCACCGAGGAGTACCAGGAGGGGCATCCCGACCTGCGCCAGTCGACCCGCTTCGGGCTGGAGAGCCGTATAAACGACCGGATGCGGCTTACCACCGGCTATGCCCTGTCAAACGGCGCCGCGGGTTCCACCCAGCAAAGCAGCATCGATCTCAACACCAAACTCCTGGAACGTGAAGGGTTCACCCTCAGTTCGCGCAGCGGCTACCAGCTGGAGAATTCGCTCTCGGGCAACCGCGGGCAGGCGATCCTCGGGCTCAACTCGCGGCTGCAGGCGGCGCCGGGGCTCTTCCTCGATTCGAGCCTCGAGCGGGTGGAAACGGTGCAGGGAAGCGCCGGAACCCGTACTGCCTTCACGCTGGCGGCCGAGTACCTGCGCCAAAAGGATCTGAAGCTCACCGGCCGCTACGAAATTCGCACCGGGCCGGGTGAGACGGCGGCGCTCTATGGCGCGGGTGGCGGCTACAAGCTGAACCAGGCGCTCACCCTGCTCGGGAAACTCTCCCTCTGGGACCGGGACCTGGACGCCGGACACGACCTCATCTTTGACGGCTACCTGGGAAGTTCCTGGCGCCCCCTGGCCGGCAATCCGCTGCAGCTCTTGTCCCTGGTTCGCTACAAGGTGGAGCGCCGCGAGAGCCTCCCCGGCACGGACAAAAGCCGCAGCCTGATCCTCTCCCTGGAGCCGACCTACCGGCTGGTGAGTACCTGGACGCTCACCGGAAAGTACGCCGGGAAGAAGAGCTGGATCGAAGACCCTGCGGGGCGGAGCTATGAGGGGTACAGCGACCTGGTGCTGGCCGGGGTGAGCTACGACCTTACCGAACGCTGGGAGCTTGCCGCCTACCTTAAACTCCTGAACCAGTACGACACCGACCAGCGCAGCGCGGGTGCTGTGCTGCGCGCCGGCTACCGGGTCTACCGCAACGTGGTGCTTTCGGCGGGGTACAACTACGCCCGGCTCGACGACCGCGACCTCTCCGGCGAGAGCTTCCAGGGGCAGGGGCCGTTTGTCGGGGTGAAGGTGAAGTTCGACGAGGAGATGTTCGAGTTCGATAACCGCGCGGTCGCCGCGCTCCCGGCACCGTCCCCGCCGGCGTCGGAACCGCTCCAGGCGATAGCCCCCCCGGTGGAGCCGCCCAAGCGCAAGCCCGTGCCGCCGGTCCCGGCCCTCTTGGTGGCAGCGACGCGCCAGGACGAGCCGCTCAGGCTTTCGGGTAGTGCGGAACTCTTCACCCTGCTCATCAACGGCGAGCGTGCTCAGCTCCCCTCGACCTCGGTGACCGTGAACCGGGAACGGCTCGGCTCCCTCGAGCTGCGCCAGGGAAGGTTCGCCCAGCCGCTAACCTTCCTGACCAAGGTGGAGCACCCTGAACTGGTGAGTGCCTGGACACTCAGCATCGTGAACGAAACCGGGGCTCAGGTAGCGATCCTGAAGGGAACCGGCGTTCCGCCGCCGCGGCTAACCTGGGACGGCAACTCACTGAAGGGTGGCAAGCCACTCGTCCCCGGGGGCATTTACCAGTATCGGCTCGAGGTCGGCTATCGTGACGGCTCGCGTTTTGCCACCGGGCCGGAGCTCTTCGGGGTGAGCCGCAAGGAGGTGGTGCTGCTTACCTTATCGGGCGGCGCCTTCATCTTCGACTCCGCCCAGCTCACTCCGGAAGCCAAGCGGCTGTTGCGTCAGGCCGCGGAGGAGCTGCGTCGGCACCCGGAGGACAAGGTGATGCTGGAAGGACACACCGACTGGGTCGGCTCCGTCCCGTACAACATGGGGCTCTCCAAGCGGCGCTGCGACGCGGCCGCCGATTTCCTGGTTCGCGAGGAGAAGATCCCCGCCGGCCGGCTGATCCGACGCTGGTACGGCAAGTCGCGCCCCATCGCCGACAACCGCAGCGCGGAGGGGCGCGAGAAAAATCGCCGGGTGGAACTGAAGGCGGATTTCCAGCAGTCGATCGCGGCTGCCCAGAAGGAGCGCTACCGCGGGGCCCCCTTCCTCACGGTGAACGACTCCACGGTGTCGGTGGACGCCCTGGGACGTTTCGAGACCTCGGCCCCTGCCGAGGTGGGGCGTCTCTCCATCCAGATGGGTGACTCCTCGGGACGCTTCCTGGCGACCGAGATCCAGGTGCCCCAGCTGGTGCTGGCCCAGCCGGCCGGCGCACAGTTGGTCCGCTTCGGCACCGAGTTGGGCGGTTTGAAGCTCGCGCCGGACGGCAGCGGTCGCTGCCGGGTTTCGGGACAGTGCCCGCCGCGGCACCGCCTGGAACTGGACGGCAAACCGGTGCCGCTCGATGCCGAAGGGCGTTTCGCCGTGGAGGTGCCACTCGAGGGGAACCGCCAGGTGCTCGGCCTGGTGCTACGCGGTCCGGGTTGGGCGAGGCTATTGAACCTGAGGCTTGACAACACGCTCACCTTTCTACCGGGAGGCGAACCATGAGACCCCGGATGAGGATCAAGAAATTCCGACTTGTGCTGTTCGAGGCTGGCGGGGCGCTCATCATGGTGCTTGCCCTGTTTTGCCTCTTCATCGTGCTTCTCTACACGCTCTTTCCGACCGGCACGCCGTTGCGCGAGCTCTTCGAGGGTTCGCCGGACCCGTCGGCCGAGGCGCCGGGGCGCAGCGTCGAGGCGACCCTGGCGCAGCTCAGGCGCGACGTGCGGTTCCGGCGCGGCAACTCCATCGCCTGGACCGGCGCAAGCGACGGCCTCAAGCTCTACAGCCAGGACGCGGTGCAGACCCTGGACAACTCCGGTGCGCTGATCTCCTTCGGGGACCGGGACCGCATTGCCGTGGGGAGTAACTCCCTCGTGGTGGTGACCCGGCTGAACGCCCAGGACGAGGCGGGGCCGCGCAGCTACCGGGTGCAGGTGGAAGGGGAGGTGCGCGGGCACCTTTCCGCAGCGCGCAAACTGAAACTGGAATTGGCGGCGGCCGGCCACGTGGCGCGCCTCAAGCCGGGAGCCGCAAGGTTCCAGGTGGTGCACCACGACGATAACTCGGCGAGCCTCACCGTCTTCTCCGGTGAGGTCGACGCGGTGGACGGCGCCGAGTTGCACGTCCCGGCGAACCACGCGCTGTTACTGCGCCAGGGGATGCCGGCGGGGCCGGCACGTCCTCTGCCGCCGGCGCCGCAGCTTGTCGGTCCACAGCCGGTGCGCTACCTGTACCGGATCCTGCCGCCGCGCATCCGCCTGGCCTGGAGTGGCGCTCCCGGCCAGTACCGCTTCCAGCTGGACCGCACCCCGCGCTTCGCAAAGCCCCTGGTGGACCAGAAGCTGAACGGCACCGAATACCGCAGCAGCAGGCTGGAGCGTGGCGGCTACTACTGGCGGGTCTGCCGCGTCGACTTCGGGCACGAGGGGCCCTACAGCGCGACCGGGCGCCTGGAGCTCGAGCAGCTCCTTAAGCCGCCGGGGCTCAGCGTGAACTTCCCCCCCGAGGACTCCGTTCCCGGACCCTACAATTTTTCCGGTACGGTGCAACCGGGCTCGCGGATCTTCGTAGACGGGGGCGAGGTTGCCGTGAACCAGCGCGGCAGCTTCAGCTATCAGGGGGTGCTCAAGGCCGGGGTCAACCTGATCCGGGTCGAGGCGCTCGACGCGGCCGGCAACGCAAGCTACGCCTCCCGCATCGTCTACGGCAGGATGTAGCACGAGTCGCGCAGCACAAGGAGATCCGAAATGCACGGCAAACTCAAGTTCCCGCTCCGGTTCAAGGTGCTGTTGGCCCAGTTGCTCGGGGTCACCGTGGTGCTGAGCCTGATCACCTTCACCATGGCGCGCCTGTTCCATGTCGACAAGACCGCCTATATCCATGACCTCACCTCCACCGTGGTGCTGCACACCGCCCAGGAGGCCAACGCCCTCATGGTCGGCTACCTGGAGCGCCTGCGGCTCTTTTCCCGGATCATGGGCCGCGAAGACCTGCAGGGGCGCCAGGAGGTCCTAAACGGGCTGTTCCAGGAATTCGGCGAGTTTCTCATGGTGACGCGGAGCGATGTTAATGGCGAGGAGACCGTGTTCGACCAGGCGGCGCTCACCGCGGCGGGGCTCTCCAAGGACATGCTTCTGGGTTACCACGCAGCCCATCCGCTTCCGCCCGGGCTCAAGATGGGAGAGCCCTACCTGGAGAACTCCACCGTCTCGGCTAAGCTCCCCACGCTCACCCTGACCGTCACCGAGCCGACCCCGGACGGCGCACTCAACGTGACCACCCAGGCGGTGATCCGCTTCGACAAGCTCCAGGGACTGGCACGGCGCTCCCGGGTCTTCGAAACTTTCCTCCTGGACGGCCAGGGGCGCTTCCTGGCGCACTCCGAGCGCTCACGCATCGGGACCCCGGCACCGGGCGCCTGGTGGGGGCGGGTCAGGGGACTGCGCACCCCGGGGATGACCATGGAATACCAGGAGCATGGCAATGGAATGGTGGGGGGCTTCTCTCCGGTGCGTTGCGGCGGACTAACCGCGGGGGTGCAGATCCGCAAGAGTGCCGCCTACCTCACCTCGCGCGAACTGTTGGGGGATCTTCTGCTCCTGTCACTCTCCCTTTTGGGGGCTGCAGCACTTTTGAGCCTCTACTGGTCGCGCCGGTTGACCCGCCCCATCGAGGAGCTTTCCAAGGCCACCCGCATGGTCGGACAGGGGCGTTTCGACATCGAGGTGAAGGCGGATACCGGCGATGAGATCGGCGCGCTTGCCGCGTCCTTCACCCGGATGGCCTCCGAGCTGCACACCCGCGAGAAGGCGCTCAAGGATATCTACGGGCAGCTGGTGCAGTCCGAGAAAATGGCCGCCTTTGGTTCGCTGGGTGCGGGGATCGCCCACGAGGTTAAAAACCCGCTCGCCGGGATCCTCGGGATAACCCAGCTCTCGCTGCGCGGGGTGGAAAAGGGGCACCTGCTGGAGAAGAACCTGCTGATCATCGAGAAGGAGACCAAGCGCTGCAAGACCATCATCGAGAACCTGCTCAAGTTCGCCCGGCAGGAGCAGGTGGCCTTCGACGAGGTGGACATCCCGCAGGTGGTGGCGGATGCGGTCGCCATCGTGGACCACCAGCTCGGCATCCACAGCATCAAGGTCGAGCAGGAGCTCGACTGCGATCTCCCCGCCTGCCGGGGCAACGCGAACCAGCTGCAGCAGGTCCTCATGAACCTGATGATCAACGCCCAGCAGGCGATGTCGGGGAACAGCGGCACCGTGCGCCTGGCGGCTCGGAAGACCGACCAGGGAGTCGAGCTGCGGGTGAGCGACACCGGTCCCGGCATCCCGGAGGAGATCCAGGCGAAGATCTTCGAGCCTTTTTTCACCACAAAGCCGGTGGGGCAGGGGACCGGGCTCGGGCTCTCGGTGAGCTACGGCATCGTCAAGGACCACGGCGGAGAGATCAGGCTGGAGAGTGCCATCGGAACGGGAACTACCTTCATCATTACGCTGCCCGCAGCGACGGGGGCAGTTTGAGACACGGCCTGCGGCCGGGGAGGAGCTATGGAACTGTTAGTGGTAGATGACGAGGAAACCTTGAGAAGCGTCGTCTCTCAGGTATTGAGTGCCGACGGCTTCGAGGTGGTGGAGGCCGCCAGCGGCGAAGAGGCGCTGGCGATCTTCAAGGAGAAGCCGCACCCCCTGGTGATCACCGACATCCGGATGGGGGGGATGAGCGGCATCGAGCTTCTGGCGGAGATCAAACGGCACAGCCCGGACACCCAGGTGGTGATCATGACCAGCCACGCCTCGCTGGATACGGCACTCTCCGCTATCCGTAACGGTGCCTACGATTACCTGGTGAAGCCGTTCGAGAGCCTGGATCTGATCTCCGCTGTGGCCGGGAGGGCGGCAGAGAAAGCGCGCCTGGTGGCGCAAAACAGGGAGCTCTTGGACCAGTTACAGAGGGCGAACAGCGAGCTGCAAGAGGTGAACTGCACACTAAAGGAGATGGCCATGCGCGACGGATTAACTGCACTGTACAACCACCGGCACTTCCAAGAGGCACTTGCCCAGGAGATCGCCCGCTCGAACCGCTCGGGTAGGCCCTGCTCAATCGCCTTCATGGATGTGGACAACTTCAAAGCATACAACGACACCCACGGGCATCCCGATGGGGACAAACTGTTGCGCAGGCTTTCCGAACTCTTGATGTCGCAGCTGCGCTGCTCCGACCTGGCTGCCCGTTACGGCGGCGAAGAGTTCGTGCTGCTGTTACCGGATACGCCGAAGCAGGCAGCGATTCGGATCGCCGAGGCGTTACGGGCGAAGGTGGAGCAGGAGCACTTCCCGGGACGGGAGCGGCAACCGTTGGGGCGGGTGACCATCAGTATCGGGGTAGCGAGCTATCCCGACGACGGCAACGATGCCAAGGACGTGCTGGCGAGTGCCGACCAGCGGCTTTATCATGCCAAGCACGGCGGCAGGAACAAGGTGATCGCGGAGTAGGAGAGGGCGGGGGGAAGGGAAGGGGAAAAACGGAAAAAGGGGACTGGGATCTCACGGTGTCAGTCCCCTTTGTGTTGTCGTGGATCTCGGATCTGTAGGGGCAAATAATCATTCGCCCGGCGCGCCAATAGGCGCGTAAGGTCCGCTCGTGCCCTCTGATACCCTGCTTCGGCCTTCGGCCGCCTCTCCCGTGCGGGAGAGGTTGGGCGAATGATTATTCGCCCCTACCGAATTAACACTTGGCCTTAGCCCCAGGGTGAGGGGGAAGGTGCCACGTCAGCGCTGATGGCAGCTTCACCCACCCCCCTGGCCCCTTTCCCGTCAAGGGAGGGGGAGGTGTCGTTTCTGTTTAACCCTGGATGGCGACCAAACCGGCGCGACCCGGGATCTCACCCATGGAGAGCGGAGCATCGGGGGCGCTGTCGCGGCAGGCGCGGGCGACCTCGTACAGGGTGACGAAACGGGCGCCCTTATTCTTAAGACGCTCGATCAGATCGATGAAAGATTCGGCCATGACGCCCCCCTCCATTTCGGCATGGATGGTGTGGACGTTCAGGCCGTTTTTCATTTGAGAGAGGTAGAAGTCGTTCACGTTGCCGGCGTCGATGCCGTTCGCACCCAGGATTTCGTCGAGGGTAGGCCAGGTGCTCGGGATCTGCAGCGTATTGAAGCGCTTGCCGTCGAAGACCGGGTAGAAGGGAGCATAGCCCCGGCCGTCGCTGCAGTACTCTAGGTTCATGGCGTCCTGCAGTTCCAGCGAGGTGGCGGAGACGGTCCAGCCCGGGGCGGCCGTGCTTTGGGGAGCCGTGCCGATGATCCGTTGGAACAGCTCCGCGGCTCGCTTGAGTTCGGAGGCGACCCGGTCGCGGCTGAGACGGGGTAGGTAGTCGTGCCAGTAGACGTGGTCCCAGCAGTGCACGCCGGTCTCGTGGCCGCGGGCCGCGGTCTCCTTCAGTATCCCCGGGAAGGAGGCGGCGATATCCGGAGCCGGGAGGAGCGTGCCGTAGAGCATGGTGCGCAGGCCGTAAGCACTGGGGGCGCCGGTGCGCAGCATCTTTTTCAGGAAGCCCTTGCGGGTGAAGACGCGCCGGATGGCCTTCCCCGAGTTGTCCGGCCCCATGGAGAAGTAGAAAGTCGCCTTGATCCCGGCGCGCTCCATGATCTCCAGCAGGCGCGGCACACCGTCGCGGGTTCCGGCAAAGGTGTCGACGTCAACCTTGAGAGCAATTGACAAGTCGGACGCAATTGACGATGAGTCGGTTGAGTTGCCGGCTTTCTGGTGCTTGGACACTTCGTTCTCGGTTTCGTTCACGGTTTTTACCTGCTCACAAAGTTAAAGGGGACGGGCTCCACAGGTGCCTGTCCCCCTTTTAATGTCAACGATTTAGTCAGTGATACTACTTGATCAGCAGCAAACAGCGGTGTTCAGGTTTTAATTGTCAATTGTCCACTGTCATTTGTCAATTGATTTACAGCAGATGCTCGATCTTCTCTCTCTGCTCGATGAGGTAGAAATCGAGGGTTTGCTTGAGAGCGTCGTCGATGGTGGTCTTCGGCTCCCAACCCAGCTTATTCTTGGCGTTCTTCACGGACGGCACGCGGGTCAGCATGTCCTGGTACCCCTTGCCGTAGAAGCTGTCCGAAGTGGTCTCGACGATAGTGCAGTTCTCTGCCTTCTCTGCGTAGTCAGGGTACTGCTTCACCATGTCGCGCAGTTTGTAGGCGAGTTCCTTGACCGACAGGTCGTTGGTCGGATTGCCGATGTTGAAGATGTTGCCGTCGGCGCAGCCGTTTTCGTTCTGGATGATCTTCATCAGGCAGTCGATGCCGTCCTCGACGAAGGTGAAGGAGCGGCGCTGGTTACCGCCGTCCACCAAGAGGATCGGCTCGCCGGCCAGGATGTTGTAGAGGAACTGGGTAAGGACGCGCGAGCTCCCTTCCTTGGCGGTCGAGATGGAGTCGAGCTTGGGGCCGATCCAGTTGAAGGGGCGGAACAGGGTGTAGCGCAGTCCCTCGTGCTCGCCGTAGGCGTAGATGACGCGGTCCAGCATCTGCTTGGCGCAGGAGTAGATCCAGCGCTCCTTGTTGATCGGACCCAGCATGAGCGGCGAGTTCTCCTCGTCGAACTCGGCATCCGGGCTCATGCCGTAGACTTCCGAGGTGGACGGGAAGATGACCCGTTTCTTGTACTTCACGCACTGGCGGATGATCTTCAGGTTCTCCTCGAAGTCCAGTTCGAAGACGCGCAGCGGGTCTTTAACGTAGGTGACCGGGGTGGCGATGGCCACCAGCGGAAGCACCACGTCGCACTTCTTGATGTTGTACTCGATCCATTCCTTGTTGATGGTGATGTCACCCTCGAGGAAGTTGAAGCGGGGATGTCCCATGGAGTGCTCGAGCTTGTCGCAGCTCATGTCCAGGCCGTAGACTTCCCAGTCGGTGGTATCGAGGATCCTTCTGGTGAGCGCGTTGCCGATGAAGCCGTTGACGCCGAGGATAAGAACTTTCATGTGGTCTCCAATCTGAAACGTGATAGATATCTGCCGGTTGCCCTAAGGCCGGGGCAGGTGGCGTGCCCAAGGCAGGTCCTGCCGGAACACGGATGGTGCGATTATGGTGCGGCGCAGCTGATCAGTTCGCGCCGAAGCTGCTTCCGGTGAGATCGGTCTGCCCCGCGAAGGAGGTCGCGTCGAGCTCGTCGCTTTCCTCCTCCTGCAAACGCTCGATCTGCAACAGACCCGATCCAGTGCCGACCAGAAGCGGGGTGCTGCTCACGATCCTTCCCGGCTCGCCCTGTCCCTCGGTGGGGCGTGCGCTCCAGATCAGGATCTTCTTGCCGTTCAGGCTGGTGAAGGCGCCGGGGTAGGGGTGGGTCACCCCGCGGATCAGGTTGTAGATCTCCACCGCGCTCTTTTGCCAGTCGATCCTGCCATCGGCGGGCTTGCGGCCGCCGAAGTAGCTCCCCGCCGCCAGGTCCATCGGGATGCGCGGAGCGCGATCCTCGATGAGCGGCTGGTAGGAACGGCCCAGCACCTTTACCGCTGCCTCGGTCACCTTGTTGAAGACGTCAAACGCGGTGTCGGTGAACTCGATGGCCACCTTCTCCTGGTCCACGATGTCACCGGCGTCCGGTTTGGCCACCATGTAGTGCAGCGTGGCGCCCGTTTCACGCTCGCCGTTAATTACCGCCCAGTTCACCGGCACCCTGCCGCGGTACTTGGGAAGGTAGGAACCGTGCAGGTTCAGCGCGCCCAGCCGGGGGATCTCCAGCACTTCCTCGCGGATCATGTTCCGGTAGTAGAAGGAAAGCAGCAGGTCCGGGGCAAGTTCCTTGAGGAGCTCGATGTTCTCCTTCAGGTTGATGTCCGAGGTCATCACCGGAATCCCGTGGCGTTCCGCGAGTTCCCGAACCGATGCGAACCAGATCTCCTCGCTGGGGGAATCGTCGTGGGTGAACACCATGGCAACGTCGGCGTCCTGGCGCAGCAACTCTTCGAGGCAGCGGTAGCCGACGTTGTGATAGGCGCAGACGACGATGGTCTTTTTCTTTTCCACTGATTACCTCTTGAAGCCGTGCACCCGGCGCACCACGTAGCGCGGACGCTTGCGGACTTCCTGGTAGATCCTTCCCACGTACTCGCCCACCAGGCCGATGCCGAAGATGACGATCCCGACGAAGAAGAACAGGATCGCGAACAGGGTGAAGACCCCTTCCACCTCGGCGCCGATGATGAAGCGGCGGATCATCAGGAACAGGGCGAAACCGACCGAGGCGAGCGAGGTCAGGATCCCCATCAGCGCGAAGAGCTGCAGCGGCACCACGGAGAAGCCGGTCATCAGGTCGAAGTTGAGCCGGATCAGCCGGTACAGGGAGTACTTGCTCTCCCCCTCGCCGCGCTCGGCGTGCCCCACCTCGATCTCGGTCGGGTTCGCCGCGAAGGTCTGCGCCAGGGCCGGGATGAAGGTGGTGGTCTCCTGGCAGTGGTTGATGTTGTCGATGACGTCGCGATGGTAGGCGCGCAGCATGCAGCCGTAGTCGCTCATCTTCATGCCGGTCATCTTGTTGGTGGTGATGTTGACGATCCGCGAGGCGGTTTTGCGGAAGAAGGTATCCTGCCGCTTGAGCCGGATGGTCCCCACCACGTCGTGCCCCTTCTCGATCTCGGCCGCCAGGCGCGGGATCTCCTCGGGCGGGTTCTGCAGGTCGGCATCCAGGGTGATCACGATCTCGCCGCTGCTCTTCTCGAAGGCGGCCAGGATCGCCATGTGCTGCCCGAAGTTGCCGTTGAACTCGATGAGCTTCAGCTCGGGGACCTCCGGCAGCATCCCCTTCAGGATAGCGAGGGTGCGGTCGCGGGAACCGTCGTCGGTGAAGATGATCTCAAACGGCTTGCCCATGCCGCGCATGACCGGAAGCAGGCGCTCCATGAGCGGCTTCAGGTTTCCCTCCTCGTTATAGGCGGGGACGACGATAGAAATGTACGGTTTTTCCATAACTGATTCCAGATTCTCCGAGCAGTAGAATTCGGCGCTGGCTCTGGCTCAGCGTCTGTTGCGGGCGATCACGGTCTTCACCGCGGCGACCACGTCCTTGGCGTCTTCCAGCGTCATGAGCGGGAAGAGCGGCAGGGACAGGATGCGCTCCGAGGCGTAGTCGGCGTTGGGAAGCTCGCCCGGCTGGATCTTCAGAAGATCGCGGTAGTAGGGGTGATGGTGGATCGCCTTGAAGTGCAGTCCGGTGCCGATGTTCTCCGCCTTCAGCTGCGCCATGAAGGCGTCACGGTCGATGGTCAAATCCTCGATCTTGACGAGCGGGGTGTACAGGTGCCAGGCGTGGCGGTGCTCGTAGGGGACCTCTTTGGGTGTCACGATCTCGGGGACCTCGGCGAAGGCCTCGTTGTAGAGGTTCGCGATGACGGTGCGCATTTCGATGAAGCGGTCCAGCTTGTCCAACTGGTGCAGCCCGAGTGCTGCCTGCAGGTCCATCATGTTGTACTTGAAGCCCGGCATCATGATGTCGTAGTTGGGGGTGCCGCTCGCCTCGTAGCGCTTCCAGGCCTCGCGGTTCATCCCGTGGAACTTCATGAGCGAGATTTCCTCGGCCAGGCGCTCGTCGCGGGTGGCGACCATGCCCCCTTCGCCGGTGGTGATGTTCTTGATCGGGTGGAACGAGAAGACCGAGATGCTGTCCAGCGAGCCGATCCGGGCACCCTTGTACTCGGTGCCGATGGCGTGGGCGGCGTCTTCGATGACGGTCAGGTTGAACTCGCGGGCCAGGGCGAAGATCTCGTCCAGGTCGCAGGGCTGGCCGGCGAAGTGTACCGGGATGAGCGCGCGGGTGCGCGGGGTGATCTTGGCGCGCATCGCCTTCACGTCGACGTTGAGCGTCCCCGGCTCGATGTCGGCGAGGATCGGGGTGCCGCCCCCCTGGACGATCATGCTCACCGTGGCGGCGAAGGTCATCGGGGTGGTGATCACCTCGTCACCCGGCTGCAGGTTCAGCGCCAGGAGGGCCAGGTGCAGGCCGGCGGTTGCCGAGGCGAGCGGTACCGCGTAGGGAGCGCCGACGTAGGCCTTGAAGGCCTCCTCGAAGCGCTTCACCTTGGGGCCGGTGGTGATCCAGCCGCTTTTGAGAGAATCGACGACTTCGTTGATCTCTTCGTCGCCGATGGTCGGTATGGAAAACGGGAGAAATTTCTCGCGCATGGGGATCCTCCGGTTCACTGGAATTTCAACCTGCCAATATTGCACGAACCGTCTGGGCGGTCAAATAATTTCGGGCAACGTGCGGTAATGAATACGGCATAGGGAATGGGCCCTACTTTTTTTGTGGAGCCTGCCCAGTTTCCACCGGCCGGTTGCTCACCAAAAGCCGTCTCCCCACTTGGGTCACGAGCGTTATCGGTGTCTTCACGGCAGCTTGCAGCTTGGGGAGGTCGCGCTGCTTGATGACGGTAAAGAGCGGCGTGCCGGAATCCCAGAGCTTGTGGAAGGCGTCGTAGTCCAGGAACCACTCTGCGTGTCCCCCCTGGTCCCGCCCGAAGCTCAGCTCGTCGGGATCTCCCACCACGATGACCCGGCGGTGGGTGTAGAAGGCGATCCCCTGTTCATAGCCGCTGTAGCAGGCGATGCGTACCTCCGGGCCGGCCTTCTGGTTGATGACCTGCGAGAACTCCTTGTTGGCAACCTCGGGGATCATCCGAGCGTAGATCACCGGCGGGGCGATGAGGCAGAAGAAGTAGGCAGATATGGCCATGGTGGCCAGGAAACGGACCGGCTCACCCCTGAAACCGGAGAGGAGTGCGGCCACCCCCTGGCACAGGAAGAGCCCGCCCACCAGCACCCCTTCGGGAACTCCGATTTCCGGTTTGGGGAAGGTAAGCGGGTAGGCGATGGCAGCGCCGCCCAGGGCAAGCAGCAGGATCCCGATGCCGACGGCATGCCAGCGCATGCTCCGGGTCGAACTGCCGCGCTCCAGCCAGGAACCGATGAGGAGCGCCAGCGGAGGAAAGACCGGCAGGATGTACGGGATCAGCTTGGAGCTCGACTTGGAGAAAAAGGCGAAGATCACCACCGCCCAGAGCACCAGGAAGAGGGTGGCCCCGGTGCTGCGGCGCTCGGTCCATCCCCTCTTCAGCGCTGCCGGGATGAGCGGTGCCCAGGGGAGCATGGTTGCCAGGAGCACCGGGAAAAAGAACCAGACCGGCTGGTAGCGGTGGTGCACCTTGGTCAGGAAGCGCTGGAAATGCTCGTGGATGAAGAAGAACTGCGCGAACTCCGGGTTTCTCAGCGACACCAGCACGAACCAGGGGGCGCAGACCGCGAAAAAGAGCAGGGCGCCGCTGAAAAGGCGCATCTCCTTGAGCAGGCGCCACCTGTTGGCCAATAGCAGGTACAGGAAGATGACGGCACCGGGGAGCACGATGCCGATGAGCCCCTTGGCCAGGACTGCGAGCCCCATACTTATATAGAAGAGGTAGTACCAAAGCCCCTTCTGGCGCTCCTCCTCACGCTGGGCCAGGGCGAAGCAGCCGAAGGCGCAGGTCAAGAGGAAGCTCAGAATCATGTCGGTGAAGTTGATGCGGGACTGCACCATGAAACCGGCAGAACTCCCCAGGATGACGGCGGCGTAGAGCCCGACCCGGCGCCCCATGAGCCGGCGCCCCAGGTAGTAGGTGACCAGCACGGTCAAAAGGCCGCACAGGGTGCCGGCGAAACGCGCCGCGAACTCGTTTTCCCCGAAGAGGGTGAGCGAAAGTGCGTTCAGCCAGTAGAGCAGGGGCGGCTTCTCGAAGTATTTCACGCCGTTTAACAGGGGGGTCACGAAATCGTGGCGCAAGAGCATCTCGCGCGGGATCTCGATGTAGCGCCCCTCGTCCGGGTCGATGAGCGGAAGGTTCCCCAGCCCTTGGAAAAACAGGGTGCCGAAGACGATGGCCAGCAGTCCCAGGTCGCGCAGCAAGGTTTCTGTTTCCTGGCGCAGGTAGCGCATCAGTCCGTTGAAGGGTGAAATCATGAGGGCACCTCGGCTTTTTTCTCGCGCCTGATCAGGTCGAACCGGCAGGCTTCCGGGATCCCGGGGACGACGACACGCTGGTTGGCGTGGGCCACCTGGAGCGGTTCCCCCGCCTCGTTGTGCATCGCGGTCAGGGTGAAGGTCGTGAAGCTGGCGCCCTGGCCGATCAGCTCCAGCTGTTCGCCGACTTCGAGCCGGTTCCTTACCCCGAGGAGCGTCCCCTTATCGGTCTGCTCCTCGACCATGGCCACGAAGTGGTAAGTCCGCACGTAGTCCGACCAGTACTCGTGGTCCACGTCGCGCGGCTTGCCGAGCAGGAACCCGGTTGTGTAGCCGCGGTGGCTCACCTTGTTCAGCTCGGCGAGCCACTCGCGCTTGAGTTCGTAGCGCTCCGGGTCGGCGCAGTAGCTGTCCAGGGCGGCGCGGTAGATCCGGATCACGCTGGCCGCGTAGTAGATTCCCTTCATGCGCCCCTCGATCTTCAGCGAATCGACCCCGCTTAGCACCATTTCGGGGAGCTGCTCGATGAGGCAGAGGTCCTTCGAGTTGAAGATGTAGCTGCCGCTTTCATCCTCCTGGATCGGGAAATACTCGCCGGGGCGGGTCTCCTCGACGATGGCGTAGTTCCAGCGGCAGGGCTGGGTGCACTCCCCCTTGTTGGCGTCGCGGCCGGTCATGGCGCTGGAGAGCAGGCAGCGCCCCGAGTAGGAGATGCACATGGCGCCGTGCACGAAGGTCTCGAGCTCCATCGCTGAGCGCGCGCGGGTCTCGCGGATCTCCTCGAGCGGCATCTCGCGGGCCAGGTTGACCCGGCGGATCCCCTGCTTTTCCCAGAAACGGACGCTGCGCCAGTTGGTGGTGTTGGCCTGGGTGGAGAGGTGGATGTCGCGCTCCGGGGAGATCTCCTGGATCAGGTCGATGACCCCGGGGTCCGCGGCGATGTAGGCGTCGAGCGGGATCGGGGCGATCTCTCTCAAGTAATCGCCCAACTGGTCGATGCCGTCATTGCCGGGATAGGCGTTGAGGGTGAGGTAGACCTTGACGCCGTGCCGGTGCGCGTAGGCGACCGCCTCGTCAAGTTCCTCGGTGGTGAAGTTGTCGGCGAGGTTGCGCAGTCCGAAGGCCTTGCCGCCCAGGTAGACGGCGTCGGCGCCGTAGCGGATGGCGACCTTGAGTTTCTCCATGTTCCCGGCCGGTGCCAGGAGTTCGGGTTTTTTCACGAAGGGGACGACCTTTCAATAGTTCAAATAGCGCCGGAAACGGAGGGGGTGTGCCCTGCAAACCGGAGCCGGATGGTAGCACAGATGGCCTTTATAATGAACCCCCAAAAGGGCGCTTTCTCCTTGACATTGCCATCCAAAAAGCTTTAATTATGTTAAATTTTTGCCCGGGGGAGGCGCTCAAGGCCCGTTTTTACTGAGGTTTTGCCGGTATTGATGGCTCGATTTCGACCTGTTGACGTACCGCTCAACCACCACTTCATGAGCCGATCGTGCAAACCGGGGTAACCGCTCGGACTGAAAACTGCGTCTATTGAATGACCTCGTCCACCGCGACGAGGGGAGAGGCCGGGGCGCCTAAGCCCCACGAGGAGCGTATGAAAAAGCCTGTCTGTTTAGCACTGCTCTTTTTCTGTCTGACGGGTACCCTGGCGCTGGCACAGACCACTAAGGAAGAACCGACCATCTACACGGTGGTTCCGGGTGACACCATGTGGGGGCTCTCCAAGCGGTTTCTGAACGATCCCTACTACTGGCCCAACCTCTGGGCGGCCAACCCGACGGTCGGCAACCCGCATTTCATCTACCCGGGGCAGCGCATCAAGGTCTACAGCGACCGAATCGAGATCGAGGAGGCGCCCAGGCCGAACCAGCCTCAGGTGTCCCCGCCCATCACTGCGAAGGCACCGGCACCGGCAGCCGCTGAGGAGCCGCCCGCACCGCGCGAGTTCAAGATCACCGGTGCCGAAGGTTTCCTGATGGAGCGCCAGATCGTCCCGGCCGGGGTGATCGTCTCGACCCACCAGAACCGCGCCATCGTCGGCACCGACGATATCGTCTATGCGGACATCGGCCGGATAAACGGCGCCAACGTAGGGGACCGCTTCACCGTCTACCAGAAGATGGGGCCGGTGAGCCACCCGGTCACCCACGAGATCCTGGGCGAGCGCGTGCTCCCCTTGGGTGAGCTGCAGCTTTCCGAGGTTGACCCGAAGGTCTCCAAGGCGATCATAACCAAGTCGTTCCAGGAGATAAGTGCGGGCGCCTTCCTGCTCCCCTACCAGGAGCGCCGGGTGAACGTCCCGCTCAGGGCTGCGGACCGCGACCTGGTCGGCTACATCGTGGAGAGCCAGACCGGCAACCAGGCCCTCTCGGTAGGCGACGCCGTCTACCTCGACCTGGGGACCGCCCACGGCCTCAAGGCCGGGAACCTGCTCTACATCGTGCGCGACGTGAAACCGGACCAGCGCTACACCCTGGCCAAGATCGAGCAGCTCCCCGTGGAGGTGATCGGGGCCCTGGTGGTGGTACGGACCGGTTCCAATACCTCGACCGCGCTCATCGTCAAGTGTGTCGATACCGTCTACCGCGGCGACCGCGTGGAACTCAAAAAGGCCAGGTAGCCGCCTTGGGGGGGAACCCCATTGGAACACTACTACTGGTTCGCCCTGAAGTCGGTCCCCCAGGTGGGCAACGTCACCTTCCTGCGCCTTTTGGCGCACTTCGGGAGCCCGGAGCGCGCCCTTAAGGCGACGGCCGAGGAGCTCGCCCAGGTGAAGGGGCTCGGCCCCGCGGCGCGGGAGTCGCTGGGTTTCTTCGACTGGCGCCCGGCCGCGGAGCGTGAATGCGAGCGGCTTATCGCCTGCGGGGCGAGCGTGGTGGACATCCTCTCGGAGCGCTACCCGAAGCCCCTCATGGAGATCCCGGACCCGCCTCCCTTTCTCTTCGTGAGAGGGGACCTGAAGGGAAACGAACCGGCGGTGGCCCTGGTCGGCTCGCGGCGCGCCTCGCAGTACGGACTCTGCACCGCCACCAGGCTCGCCAGGGACCTGGCCCGCTGCCAGGTCACCGTCGTTTCGGGGATGGCGCGCGGCATCGACACCGCGGCGCACTGGGGAGCGGTAAAAGGGGGCGGGCGCAGCATCGCGGTCCTTGGCTGTGGCATCGATGTGGTCTATCCCCCCGAGAACCAGGCGCTCTGCGAGGCGGTGGCGGCAAGCGGTGCGCTGGTCTCCGAGTTCCCGCTGGGGACCGAGCCGCTCGCCGAGAACTTCCCGCGGCGCAACCGGATCATCAGCGCCATCTCGCGCGGCGTGGTGGTGGTCGAGGCGGGCGAGAAGAGCGGATCGCTCATCACCGCCCGCTACGCGCTGGAGCAGGGGCGCGAGGTGTTCGCGGTCCCCGGCAACGTCACCTTGACCGGCAGTCGCGGCGCGAACGGCCTCATCAAGGAAGGGGCCAAGCTGGTGGAACGGGTGGAGGACATCCTGGAGGAGCTGCGGCTCCCCTGTCCGGACGCCGAGCCGGATGCGCCGCCCCAGTTCTCGCTCACCCCGCAGGAGGCCGAACTCTACGTGCTCCTGTGCCGGGGGGCGCTGCAGATCGACGAGATCATCGTCCAGAGCGCGCTCTCCCCCGGCGAGGTTTCCGCCACCCTTTTGAGCCTCGAGCTGAAAGGGGCCGTCGTGCAGCTCCCCGGCAAACACTTCAGCGTCGTCTGAAAAAAAGCTTTTTTGCCTTTTCCCCGAATGGTCATTACACTAGGGGCTTGATCCAGATCAATCCGATAACCCAGGTGGTCACATGTCTCAGCATCTCGTAATCGTAGAGTCTCCCGCCAAGGCGAAGACCATAGAAAAATTTCTCGGGCCCGACTACAAGGTGTTGGCTTCCTTCGGCCACGTGCGTGCGCTCCCCAGCAAGCAGGGGTCGGTCGACATCGACCACGAGTTCGAGCCGAAGTACGCGGTGCTGCCGGAAAGCAAGAAGCACATCGACGCCATCAAGAAGGAACTCAAGGGGATCAACTCGCTTTTGCTGGCGACAGACCCCGACCGCGAGGGGGAGGCGATCTCCTGGCACCTTCTGGCCGCCCTTGGTCTCGATAACGGCAAGAAGCCGCCCTTCGACATCAAGCGCGTGGTGTTCCACGAAATCACCAAGGACGCCATCGTCAACGCGGTGCAGAACCCGCGCAACATCGCGCTCGACCTGGTGCATGCCCAGCAGGCCCGCTCCATCCTGGACTACCTGGTCGGCTTCACCCTCTCCCCGTTTCTCTGGAAGAAGATCCGCTACGGGCTCTCCGCCGGCCGCGTGCAGTCGGTGGCGCTGCGGCTCATCTGCGAGCGCGAGAAGGAGATCCAGGCCTTCAAGGAGCGCGAGTACTGGTCCATCTCGGCGAAGCTTGAGACCGGCAAGAAAAAGGACTTCAGCGCCTCGCTCTTCGAGGCAGAGGGGAAGAAGCTCGGCAAGTTCGATATCCCGGACCAGGACGTGGCCTTCCGGCTCTTCGGCCAGTTGGGCGGGCGGAAATTCCAGCCGCTGAACGCACGCGGCGAGGGGGAGGCGGCTGACGGCGAGGGGACAAACCGCGGTAGCGCCGGCGAGCCCCGCATGGTTCAGAACCCGGTCAATCCGGTGTACCGGGTCGAGAAGATCACCAAGAGCGAGCGCAAACGCCAGCCCTCACCGCCGTTCACCACCTCGACCCTGCAGCAGGAGGCGGCCCGCAAGCTCGGCTTCTCCGCCAAGAAGACCATGTCCACCGCGCAGAAGCTCTACGAGGGCATCGACATCGGGGAAGGGGCCGTCGGTCTCATCACCTACATGCGTACCGACTCGGTGGCGCTTTCCCAGGTGGCGCTCGACGACGCCCGCACCCTGATCACCTCGCTCTACGGCAAGGACTACGCGCTCGCCAAGCCGCGCGTCTTCAAGAACAAGTCGAAAAACGCCCAGGAGGCGCACGAAGCGGTGCGTCCGACCTACATCGCGAAGACCCCGATCGAGCTGAAGAAATACCTTACCTCGGACCAGTTCAAGCTCTACGACCTGGTCTGGAAGCGCACCGTGGCCTGCCAGATGGCCGAGGCGCTGTTGGATCAGACCTCGGTGGAGATCTCGGCAGGCGAGGGGTTCCGTTTCCGGACCGCCGGCACCGTGATCCGCTTCGCCGGTTTCATGAAGCTCTACATCGAGGGGGTCGACGACGAGGTCGAAGAGAAGGAGGGGATGCTTCCCCCCTTGACCGAGGGCGAGGTACTGGATCTGAAAGAGCTCCTTCCCGAGCGCCACTTCACCCAGCCGCCGCCGCGCTACACCGAGGCGAGCCTGGTGAAGACCCTGGAGGAGTACGGGATCGGCCGTCCGTCTACCTACGCCTCCATCATGAACACGCTCACCGAGAGGAAGTACGCCCGGCTGGACAAGAAGCGCTTCTTCCCCGAGGACGTCGGGATGGTGGTCTCCGACCTCTTGACCAACCACTTCACCCAGTACGTCGACTACAACTTCACGGCGAACCTCGAGGAAGAGCTGGACATGGTCTCGCGCGGCGAAAAGCAGTGGCGGCCGCTTCTGCACCAGTTCTGGGGCCCCTTCATCGATCTCTTGAAGCACAAGGAGTCCGAGCTCAACAAGTCGGATCTCACCACCGAGGCAACCGACGAGGTCTGTCCCGAGTGCGGCAAGCCCCTGGTCGTGAAGCTTGGCAAGTTCGGCAAGTTCTTCGCCTGCTCCGGGTATCCCGAGTGCCGCTACATCAGGGCCCTCGACAAGGAGACCGGCGAGGTCGTCGAGCCGGTCTTGTCCGAGGAGGTCTGCGACAAGTGCGGCAGCCAGATGCTCATCAAGGACGGGCGTTTCGGCAAGTACCTGGCCTGCTCGGCGTACCCCAACTGCAAGAACATCCAGCCTTTGGTGAAGCCCAAAGGAACCGGGATCACCTGCGTCGAGTGCGGCAAGGGTGAGTTGATCGAGAAGAAATCCCGTTTCGGCAAGCTCTTCTATTCGTGCAACCGTTATCCCGAGTGCAAGTTCGCCCTGTGGGATCTCCCGGTGCAAAAGCCCTGTCCCAAGTGCGGCTTCCCGGTGCTGGTGAAGAAGGTGTACAAGCGCAAGGGCGAATTCCTCAAGTGCCCCAAGGAAGGGTGCGACTGGAGTTCCGAATAGCGCGAGGCCGTTGAGGCATGGAGAGAGAGGCATGCAGTACCGTCGGCGGGGTCCCTGGACCCCGTTTGACGTTTTGGAGGGTGTCGTACCCGTTGGGCCTCGAGTAGTGCAGTAGGAATACCGAAGTGCGGAAGGTTTTTGACTGTTCACCACAGAGCTCTCCTCTTAAGGGGGAAAGGCATGGGATGGATGGGGGGCCTTACATGCTCGGGCAGACCAACAAAAAAATCTTGGGGAGCCAGCTGCAGCGTGCCTTGCGGAAAAGGATGACGGATGCGGAGCGTGCTCTGTGGAAGATACTGCGACACCATCAGATGGCCGGCTTCAAATTCAGGCGGCAGCACCCCTTTGAGAACTACATACTCGATTTCGTCTCGTTGACAGCAAAACTGGTAATCGAGTTGGATGGCGGGCAACATCAACTGCAGCAGGGGCTTGATCGGGAACGTACTGGTTTTCTCGTGCGTGCTGGTTTTACGGTTCTGAGGTTTTGGGATCACGAAGTCTTGTCGCCGCAGCATGCAGAGGCTGTCCGGGAGAGGATTTGGCAGGTGTTACAGGAACAAGAGCCCCATCCCCACCCCGACCCTCCCCTTGAAGGGGAGGGGGAGCTTGAGGAGAGTTGAGTTAGAAAAAGGCTATGAGCTAGATTGATAGCAAGGTAACTAGAATTTAAAGCTACAGCTGCATACCTCGAGAATCTTGAGGCCTGCGTCCACTCCCCTTGAAGGGCAGGGGGCTTGAGCAGAGTTAAAAAGGAAAGAGAACTAGATAAAGCATAGGTAACCAGGAGTTAACGCTTGTAGCTGCATGTTTGGAGAATCTCGAACCTTGCGTCCCCTCCCCCTTGGAGAGGCTTGAACAGCAAGAGAACTGTAAACAACAAAGGCAGCTAGGATTGATTTAAGCTACAACTAGTTGCATACCTCGAAGATCTCGAACCTTGCGTCTCCTCCCCTTCAAGGGGAGGGACAGGGTGGGGATGGGGTTCCACACTAAGGAGAAACGTTTGACGCAAACAGTAACGATAATAGGTGGTGGCCTGGCAGGGTGCGAGGCCGCGTGGCAGGTGGCCAGCCGCGGTGTGCCGGTCAGGCTTTACGAAATGAAACCGGTGCGGTTCAGCCCGGCGCACGAGCTTCCCGGGCTGGGCGAACTGGTCTGCTCCAATTCGCTGCGCGGCGATTCGCTGGAGAACGCGGTGGGGCTCTTGAAGGAGGAACTACGCCGCCTGGGCTCGCTCTTCATGGAAGCGGCCGAGGCGACCAAGGTGCCGGCCGGCGGCGCGCTCGCCGTGGACCGCGAACTCTTCTCGGCCTACCTCACCGAAAAGATCGAGGGACACCCGCTCATCGAAGTGGTGCGTGAAGAGATCACCGAGATTCCCGCCGAGGGGATCGTGGTAATTGCCTCCGGACCGCTTACCTCGAGCGCGCTGGCAGAGGAGATCGGCCGACTCGCTGGCAACTACCTCTACTTTTACGACGCCATCGCTCCCATCGTCACCGCCGAGTCGATCGACTACGAAAAGGCCTTCCGCGCTTCGCGCTACGGCAAGGGGGACGGCGACGACTACCTGAACTGCCCGATGGACCAGGAGCAGTACCAGAACTTCGTGACCGAGTTGTTGAACGCCGAGAAGGTGGAGCCCAAGAGCTTTGAAAAGGTGGTGCACTTCGAAGGGTGTATGCCTATCGAGGAGATGGCGAGCCGTGGCCCGGAGACCCTGCGCTTTGGCCCCATGAAGCCCGTGGGGCTCGTGGATCCGCGGGTGGGTGTCGAGCCGCACGCGGTTATCCAGTTGCGCCAGGAAAACCGCGAGGCCAGCATGTACAACCTGGTCGGCTTCCAGACCAAGCTCACCTGGCCCGAGCAGAAGCGCATCTTCCGGATGATCCCCGGGCTCGAGAATGCCGAGTTCGTGCGCCTTGGGTCCATGCACCGCAACACCTTCATCAACGCCCCGACGCTTTTGGAACCGACCTGCCGCCTGAAGAGCGACCCGCGCCTGTTCTTCGCCGGCCAGATCACCGGCGTCGAGGGGTACGTCGAGTCTGCCTCGAGCGGCTTCGTAGCCGGCGTCAACGCAGCCCGCCAAGCCTTGGGCGAGCCGCTTACCGTGCCGCCGGCCGAGACCGCCATCGGAGCCCTGGCGGTGCACATCACCAACGCCGAGGCGGCTCACTTCCAGCCGATGAACGTGAACTACGGCCTCTTCCCTGCGCTTCCTGGTCGGGTCAAGAAGAAGGAAAAACGAGGCCTTTTGGCCCAGCGGGGCCTGGAAGCGCTGGAAACGTGGAAACAGCCTTAAAACTCAACCTTAACCTGTTTCTCCTCGGAGGTGTGCTATGCCGGGTAACAAGGAGCACCAGGAGATCTGCGTAGTGGGGCGCCTCTTTTCATTGGAGGCGCTCGTTGTTATCATGGGGGTGGTATCGCTGGTTTACGGCGTGGTGACCGCCCAGGCAGTAAGCATCATCATTGGAGTGGCGGTACTGGGTGCGATCCTGGTCCTGACACGCTGGTGTCGCCGCAACCAGGCCAAATAGCAGTCAAGGAGTTTGTGCATGAACAGTAAACCGATCGTGCTCGCCTCGGCGTCGCCCCGGCGCAGCGAGCTTCTGGAATCCGCAGGTATCCGCTTCGTGGTCGCCCCCGCCGACATCGACGAGACCCCGCTTCCCGATGAGGAACCGGTGGATCACGTCCTGCGCCTGGCGGAAGGGAAGGCCCGCGCCGCCGCCTCCCGCACCGAGGGGCGTTTCTTCGTGGGTGCCGACACCATCGTCCTGTGCGACGGCGAAATCATGGGGAAACCCAAGGACGCCGCCGATGCCGACCGGATGCTCAAGAAGCTCTCCGGAGTCCCCCACGAAGTCGTGACCGGCTTTTCGGTGTACGACCGTGAGCGTGACGCCGCGCTGAGCCAGGCGGTACGCACCAAGGTGTTTTTCAAGAGCTTGCTGCAGGAGGAGATCGACGCCTACATCGCCACCGGCTGCCCGTTCGACAAGGCCGGTGCCTACGCCATCCAGGGGGGCGCCGCGCACATGGTGCAGAAGATCGACGGCTCCTACAGTAACGTGGTCGGCCTCCCCCTGTGCGAGGTGGTGGAAACCCTGCGCACCCTGGGCGCGCTCGAGTAGGAACCTGGTGAGGAGGGGACTGTGTCGATAGCAGAGAACTTTGCGGAGATCCGCACGCGCATCGCCGAGGCCGCTCGTCACGCCGGCCGTAATCCCGAGTCGGTCCGCCTGGTGGCGGTCAGCAAGACCAAGCCGGCCTCCGACATCGCCGAAGCCCGGTCGTGCGGCCAGCTCATCTTCGGCGAGAACTACGTCCAGGAACTGGTCCCCAAGGTGAAGGAACTTCCCGCGGAGATCTCCTGGCACTTCATCGGCAGCCTGCAGAGCAACAAGGTGCGTCAGATCGCCGGCATGGTGGACCTCATCCACTCGGTGGACCGCATCTCGCTCGCCCGCGAGATCGACCGACAGTGGGGCGAAATCGGCAAGGTCTGCGACATCCTGGTCCAGGTGAACATCGCGCAGGAGGCGACCAAGAGCGGCACGAGCTGCGAGGAACTGATCGACCTGGTGCGGGTGATTGCTCAACTTCCCAACCTGCGCATCAAGGGGCTCATGACCATGCCGCCGTTCTTCGACGATCCGGAGGCGGCGCGCCCCTTCTTCAGGCGACTGAAGGAGCTTTCCGGAGAAATAGAGGCTGCCGGCATCCCAGGCGTCGAGATGCGGGAGCTCTCCATGGGGATGTCCGGGGATTTCGAGGCCGCGATTGCCGAGGGTGCTACCCTGGTACGGGTCGGCTCGGCGCTCTTCGGATCGCGCGGGTGAGGTGAGGCGGGGACTAGGGACTGTCAGAGGCAGGGGCTAGGGGCTGGGGACTGGGGACTGGGGACTGGGGACTAATGGGCCCTTGGTCTTGGTCAGGGACTGAAAATGCAGAATGACAAGAAACCGATATCGCCACTCAGGCGCCCCTTTGTTGCGGCGGGGGCATTGGTGGGGGTGGCGCTGAGCATCTGGTACCTGGTGCTCAACGTGAAGAGGACGACGCTGGTGCCGGATCCCATCTGGACCCGGTTCGTCAACGTCGCCCTCATCATGTTCGTCTCCATCTACCTGGCGAACCTGCTGCGGCGCCTGGTCGAGGCCCTGCTCAAAAGGAAGACTCAGCGCTGATTGCGCTCGGTTACCTTCACCGGCACCAGGGACAGGTACCGGTGGATCCTGAACCAGAGCAGGCATTCCAGTGCCGCGAAGACCAGGCAGCACCCGGCGTAGATCCCCACCGCAACCGTGACCTTGTGCGAGATTTCCAGGGCCGGTTGCGCCTGGAGGATCCAGAGCAGGAGCATCGCCGCCGCTCCGCAGCTAAAGTGGCGCAGCAGCCAGGTGTTGCGCTCGTGCTGCAACTCGTGCAGGGTCGCCAGGTCATGGTGCTGCCAGCTCTCCTCCACCTTCAGGTAGGCCCAGACGATGCGCGGTACCATGGTCAGCACCAGCATCAGGATGATGGTCAACATGAAATTCTCAAACAGGTTTGCCATGTCCCCCCTCCTCATGAAAGAATCGGTCGCAAAAAGTCCTCAGCATAAAAGGCACCGAAACTCTCCCCTGTAAGATTATTTCCCATAAATTCTTTTTTTACAGTAATTACCGTTGTTTATCTGATCAGGGCGTGCAGCATGATTGCTGTCGGAGTATTCCTGGGGGCAGCTACTGTACAACAGTTGCACAGCCCGCTGTCTGCAGGTCGCACCGGGTTGCTCGGGCTTGCCGCTCTTCTCCGGCTGCCCCCTTGCCGCCTTCCTGAAAGCCTGTGCAAAAATTAAGTTGTAAGCCTCAGGCGGTTCATGCTAACGCTCAATGTTTGTGACTTAGCCCGGTAGGAGACCCGTTCATGATTCATCTGTCCAACATCACCAAGCAGTACGGCTCGCAGGTCCTGTTCCGCGACGCCAGCTTCCAGATCCTTCCCGGCACCCGCACCGGGCTGGTCGGCCCCAACGGCGCGGGCAAAACCTCGCTGTTCCGCATCATCACCGGCGAAGAAGAGGTCGACGCCGGCGACATCACCCTGGCGAAGAAGACCAGTATCGGCTACTTCTCCCAGACGGTGGGGGAGATGAAGGGACGTTCGGCACTCGAGGAAGTGATGGCGGTGTCGGCGGAGACGGTGCGCCTGGCTGGCGAACTGAAGAGGATGGAGGAGCAGATGGGCGAGCCGATGTCGGACGACGACATGGCCGCACTTTTGGAGCGCTACGGCGTTGCCATGGAGGAGTTCGAGCACCGCGGCGGCTACGACCTCGACTCGCGCGCCCAGGAGGTGCTGACCGGCCTGGGAATCGGACCGGACCGCTTCCACAACCCGGTGGAATCCTTCTCGGGCGGCTGGCGCATGAGGATCGCGCTGGCCGGCATCCTGACCCTGTGCCCCGACGTCCTCCTCCTGGACGAGCCTACCAACCACCTGGACGTCGAGTCGATCATCTGGCTCGAGGAGTGGATCGCCAGCGAGTTCAAGGGGGCGCTCCTCATGACCAGCCACGACCGCGACTTCATGAACCGCGTGGTCGGGCGCATCATAGAGGTTGCCAACAAAACCATCACCACCTACGGCGGCAACTACGACTTCTACGAGAAGGAGCGCGAGATCCGCCGCGACCAGCTCCTGGCCAGCTACAAGCGCCAGCAGGAGATGCTTGCCAAGGAGGAGGATTTCATCGCCCGTTTCGCCGCTCGCGCCTCGCACGCGGCCCAGGTGCAGTCACGGGTGAAGAAGATCGACAAGATCGAGCGGATCGAGATCCCGCCCGAGGAGAAGGTGGTCCGCTTCGTCTTCAACGAGCCGCCCCGCAGCGGCGACGACGTGGTGGCGATGGAGAACCTGGCCAAGAGCTGGCCGAACCCGGACGGCAGCGTGCACCCGATCTTTTCCGGGGTGACCGGCGTCATCAAGCGCCTGAGCAAGATCGCCGTGGTCGGGGTGAACGGGGCCGGCAAGTCCACCTTCCTGAAGGTGCTGGCCGGACAGACCGAGCCGACGGCGGGGAGCGTGAACCTCGGGGCTAACGTGGAGCTCGGCTACTTCAGTCAGCACGCCATGGAGCTTCTCGACCCGAAAAAGACCGTTTTCGAGACCCTGCAGGACGTCATGCCGACCGCCACCATCGGGGTGATCCGCAACCTCCTGGGATCCTTCCTGTTCCAGGGAGACGACGTCGACAAGCGGATCGAGATGCTTTCCGGCGGCGAAAAGAGCCGCGTGGTCCTGGCCACCCTCCTGGCGCGCCCGGTCAACTTCCTGGTCCTCGACGAGCCGACCAACCACCTGGACATCCGCAGCCGCGAGATCCTTCTGGACGCCTTGGCCAACTTCACGGGAACCGTCATCCTGGTGAGCCACGACCGTCACTTCCTGCGCCTGCTGGTCGATCGGGTCATCGAGGTGGACCACGGTGAGATGCGGCTCTACGAGGGGAACTACGACTACTACCTCTCCAAGACACATCACACGGTGCACTGATTCTTCATCAATCCTTCACGAACATTTTATAAATCCAGGTTTGCCTTGAACACCGCTCCGTGCTATAAGGCTTGGGTTACGAATTTCACAGTTTTCATGGAAAAGGAGAGCGAATCATGTCGAACAACAAGCAGGAGATGACCTTTAAATACGTCTTCACCTACGACTACAGTCCGACCTATGTCAACGGTGCCCACGGCGGCATCTCGCCGCGCGGCGAACTGGTGATGAACTTCTACCTCGAGCGTCAGCCGCTCCCCAATTCCATCTCGCACCAGATCACCCCGACCGGCACCATCGGTCCCGAGACCGAGGTCGAGCCTGAGGATCTGGGCCGCAGCCTGGTGCGTCACGTCACCACCGGTGTCGTGCTCAACTACCAGACCGCCCGCGAGCTGCACTACTGGCTGGGCGAGCAGCTCAAGCAGATGGAAGCGATCCAGCAGGCTCGTGAGGAGATGGCGGCGGAGCAGGGCAAGTCACAGGCCACCCACTAGGAATCCCGGGCAGTACAGACATGGGGGGCGGGGTTTTCGGCTCATTCGGGACATCCCGAGTACCGCAAGCCGCCGCCCCTTTATTTTGGTAAACCGCGACCTCATTCTCAGGCACAACCCGCTTCACCTCAGAAACCGCACCACCTAACGCACAAGAGGAACAGGTTTTATGGCAGCTAGCTTTATCGTCGGCTCCGAGTCGGTCCGGATGCTGGAACTCGGTCACCCCTGGATCATCGCCGACGCCTACACCAAAAAGTGGCCCGCGGGGCAGGCGGGCGACCTGATCGAGCTGACTGACACCTCCGGGCGCTTTGTCGCAATGGCGCTTCTCGATCCCGGCGAGCGGATCGTCGCGCGGGTCCTGGCACGCCAGCGCATGGTCCTGGACCGCGGCTGGATCAAGAAAAGGCTTGAGGCCGCCATCGCCCTGCGCCTCAACCACGCACAGCTCGAGGAAACCACCGCCTACCGCCTGGTGAACGCCGAAGGGGACGGGCTTCCCGGCCTCACCGTGGACCGCTATGGCGACTACCTCATGGTGCAGCTTTATTGTGGTGCCTGGCGCAGGCACCTGAAGCTCGTCACCCAAACACTCCAGGAACTGCTCGAACCGGCGGGTATCTACGAGAAGGCCCGGCCCCAGAAAACGCGCGAGCTGGAGGCCGAGAGCGACTCCAAAAAGTACGGGCGGCTCCTGGTGGGGAGCGCCGCTCCCGAGCCGCTCACGGTAAAGGAAAACGGCCTGAGCTTCCAGGTGAGCCTGGAGCGCGGTCTCAACACCGGGCTCTTCCTCGATCAGCGCAACAACCGCCGCGACCTGATGGCCCGGGTTGCCGGCAAACGGGTCCTGAACCTCTTCTGTTACACCGGTGCCTTCTCGGTTGCCGCTGCCTCAGCTGGAGCGAGCCAGGTGACCAGCGTCGACTTTTCGCCGAGCTACCTGGAGATCGCGCGCAACAACTTCGCCCTGAACCATCTGAACCCCAAGCGCCACGAGTTCCTGCAGGGGGATTGCCTCGCCATCCTCGAGGAGCTCGGTCGTAACAAGCGGGTCTTCGACGTCATCGTCATGGATCCCCCCTCCTTTTCCACCACCTCGAAAAGCCGCTTCACCACCCGCGGTGGCACCTCGGATCTGGTCGCGGCCGCACTGAAACTGCTCAAGGACGGTGGACTTCTGATCACCTGCTCTAACCACCAGAAGGTCGATCTGGCGGACTACCTTAAGGAGCTGCGGCGCGGTGCCCTCCAGACCGGTTTCTCGCTGCAGGTGGTCCAGCTCTTCGGACAGCCCGAGGATTTCCCCTATCCGGTGACCTTCCCGGAAGGGCGCTACTTGAAGTATGCTATCTCGGTGAAAGGGACACTGTAGGGGGAGACGATGGTGAGGAGGCCGGATACGTCGCGCGAGGTGGCCTGCCAGCAGATACTGGAGCCGGATGCCTCGGTGTACTCGGTGCAGTGGTTGGTGCTGCCGGACCCGCTGCTGCGTCCGGTGACCCCCCGTTTCCTCTTTGAACGCTACCTGCGCCTGGTGCGCGACTGGACCTTCTCGCTGATCCGCCCCATGCAGAACGAGGAGGGCGTCCAGTTCCGGCTTCTGGGGAGTTCGCTGGCGCTTTTGAGTTTCCAGCCGCCCGAGTACCCGAAGGGGGAAGGGGAGGGGGAGGTGCACCTGCGCGTCAACGGCGGGATCCTGGTGCAGCCCAAGGAATGCGATCGCGGTCTTTTTTCGCTGTTCGCCGAACGCGAGCCGGGCGGGGTGCGGGTTACCGTGCAGCTTTCCGACTACTGTCCGCTTTTGTTGGGGAGCGCGCGCCCCTCGCTGCTGCGCCGGTTGCTCTACCGGCTCACCCAGGCCTACCTGCACAAAATCGTCACGGTGCGCTACCTGGAGGAACTCTACGGGGAGGTGACCGGAGAAAAGGTGCGCCTCAAGGTGCAGAAAGTGCGCGTGCGGCAGGGGAAGGAGACCTGACGTACCTCCCCCGCCCTTGACGGGAGGGGGCCGGGGGGTGGGTAAAGCTGCCATCTCTTGTGACGTGGCACCTTCCACCCTCGCTCTGTCCCGCAAGGGGAGAGGGGATAGTCACAGAGAGTCAAAATAAAAAGGAGACGCCGGCGGTGCCGTGCGTCTCCTTTTTTATCGTTCCTGCATTTCCCTTATTCGGTGGGCTCTTTCGAGCTGTTCAGCTTTTCGTAGAGCTCGATCTGCTCGGCCGTGGAAAGCTTGCGCGGGCACTTGGCCCCGCTGCGGCACTTCCTGCAGCGGTCGTCCGAGCACCACTGGCAGAAGGTGCAGTCAGGGCAGGGGTACTTCTTGTTCTCGTGCAACTCGCTCGCCATACTCAGAAAATCTCCACCTGCCGCTGATCCCGTGCGGCCTGCTGCCGGCTCTCCTGCCGTGACGTCGGGGTCGCTTCAGCCCTTCTCGTCCCCAAGCTTCACCTCAGCCTGCCTCTTTAGTACACCACGTTGCGCTTCGGCGCGGTCCCTTCCAGGATGCGGGCGAAGTTTTTCCCCTGGTCGGAATTGATGAGCAGGTAACGCGGCAGCTTCATCACGTTGTCGCGCGGCGAGGCATGGTGCGCCTCGATGGTGAAGGTCGCCTTGTAGCCGAGCTCGCCGGCCCGCTTCAGGAGGTAGTCGTCGTAGATCCCGAACGGCCAGGCCAAGAGATCCACGGTGCCGCCCACTTCCTTCTCCAGGCGCTCCTTGGATTTCTTCAGCTGGGTGGTAACCGATTTCTCGTACTCCGTCGGGGTCATCTTCTTCTTGTCTTTCTTGAAGTTGGGGTGCCAGAAGGTGTGCGACTGGATGTCGAAACCGTTTTTCTTAAGGGTACGCAGCTGCTCGTAGGTCATGGCGTACTTCGCGTTGGAGATTGCGGAGGGGTACACGAACACGGTCACCGGCACGTTGTACTTCTTTGCCAGCGGGAGCATGTCGCTGTAGACCGACTTGTGGGCGTCGTCCTCGACGATCACCACCGATTTCGGTGCGGGGGCCGGCCCCTTCTTCAGGTAGTAGTCCACCAGGGTACGCAGCGGGATCACCTTGTAGCCGTTGTCCCTGAGGTACTTCAGGTGCTCCTCGAAAACGGAGGTCTTGATGGTCATTCCGTCGGCGACGGTCGGGCCGAAACGGTGGTACAGCAGTATCGGAACGCTCACTTCCTGGCTTGCAGCAGGAGCGCCGGCTTTGGCGGGGGTGGGTGCTGCCTGGGCGCAGGTGAGCGCCAGCAGGAACGCGCACAGTACAAAGATCAGGGTTCGGCTTTTAAGCATTGATTGAAAACCTCCGGACTTTCCGTTAATTAGCCTCGCCGGGCGAAGCAATTTCCTACCATAACAGAAATGGAAAAAATGTGAAACGCAAGAATCGCCCTTGCCAAGTAAAGGAAGTTCCCTAAGCCGGGCCGACGAGCGCCACTCGTCCCTGTCCGGAAAACTGGTACAATGGCTGACAGCCTCGGAACCCAACTTTCGTCAAGGAGAGATGCCATGTCCAGCTACCTGATCACCTGCAGGTCCTGCGGCAGCGCGAACCGGGTCCCCGCCGAGAAACAGGGGATCGCCGGGCACTGCGGTAATTGCCGCGCCGCGCTGCCGCCGCTTTACTTCGAGCCACAGCAGATCACCGATGCCAACTACGATGCCTTTCTCGCCGACTACCCCGGTCCCATCATCGCGGAGTTCTGGGCCCCCTGGTGACCGCACTGCACCTCATTCGCACCGGCGGTGCGAAAAGCTGCCGAACTGCTGGTGGGGCAGGCTGCGGTTCTGCAAATAAATACCGACACGAGTCCCAACCTCGCCTCCCGCTTCGGGGTGCGCGGCATCCCGGTGCTGCACCTGCTCAAGAACGGCACGACCCAGGCGCAGCTTGCCGGTTCCCGTTCCGCGGAATCGGTGGTCAGTTGGTTCCACGACATGGTGGGTGAAGACTGAGCTCCGGCCGGCCGATCCTTTTCCGGGTCGGCCGGTTTTTCGAAGCCAAAATCTTGGATTTCACCTCTTTTTCTTGGCAACCGGTAATCCCCTCCCAAGCTTCTCCCTTTAGACCCAACTAGCTGAAAAGACAGCCTCCTCTCTGCCGGCTCACACTTGGCCCGCCAGTTGCTCTGGGTTCAGACAACTGCCGGATGCCCCGGTGCGCCATCCATCACCCGGAGTAAGTGACGTTACCCTTGGAAGGGATTTCGTACCCGGGGCTCGGCACCTGTTACGTTGGAACTTCAATTGGCTGTGAAAAAGGAGACACGTCATGAAAAAGCTCGTTCGTTTGTCGCTTCTTTTCGGTGCTGCCCTATTGGTCTCCGCCTGCGGTGGAGGCTCCGGCTCCAGCGCGCCCGCCCAAGGGGTCAGCAAGGGGGTCATTACCGCCCTTGGCAGCGTGATCGTCAACGGTATCGAGTACAACATAGACAATGCGGCCATCAAGATCGATGACAACCCCGGGAGCGCCAGCCAGCTCAAGGTCGGCATGGTAATCAAGGTGCGCGGCACCGCCGACAACAGCACCCGTACCGGCGTGGCCCACGATGTTGAGGCCCACGACGCCCTGGAAGGGAACATCAGCGCCGTGGGCGCCAACACCATCACCGTCATGGGTCAGACCGTGCACATCGAGGATAACGTCACCAGGCTCAACGACGACAACACCGTCAAGGTTTTCTCGGCCGCCAATTTCCAAGTTGGTGACCGGGTCGAAGTCCACGGTTTTCCCGACGACCAGGGGGGGCTCAGGGCAACCCGGGTAGCCAAGGTCGTCTCCAGCAACGATTTCGAAATCAAGGGATACCTCGTCGCCCTGGGGAGCGGCACCTTCGATATCAGTCTTACCCCGGGTGGTGCTGCCATCCTGACCGTTACCGGAACCCTTCCGGCCGGAGCCGCCATCGGCTCGCTCGTCGAGGTCCGCTCGAACGCCGCCCCGGTTGCCGGTGCCCTCACCGCGACCCTGGTCAAACTTGAGGACAAGCTGGCCGCCGCCGGCGAAAAGGTCGAGGTGGAAGGGATCGTCACCTCCGGCAGCGTCGACGACTTCACGATCAACGGCCAGCAGGTGCTGACCAACAGCGCCACCATCTACGAAGGTGGGTTGAAGACCGACTTCGCCATCGGCGTGCAGCTGGAGGCCGAGGGTGCCCTCAACGGCAGCGGCGCGCTGGTTGCCAGCAAGATCTCGTACCGCAGCAACATCAAGATCGAGGCGGATCTCTCGGCCTTGAGCTCCACCAGCTTCTCGGTAGCGGGCAAGACCGTTACCTTGAACGAATTCACCCGCATCGACGGCGGCCCGCTCGCCAACGGACAGCATGTCGAAGTACGTGCCATCGCCGATCGCGACGGCAACCTGGTCGCCCGTCGCGTCATCGTGAAAGGCGCCAGCTCGCAGACCTTTATCCAGGGACCGGTCAGCGCTAAAGATGCCACCGCCGGCACCCTCAGTATCCTCGGCCTCACGGTGTCGACCAACTCCGGGACCGAGTTCAGGATAAGCAGCACCTCCGCCGATCAGGCGGTCACCAAGAGCGCCTTCTTCGCCCAGGTAACCGCCGGGGTGACCATAGTGAAGGCACGCTGGAATTCGAGCGACACCTCTGCCGCTGCCCAACAGGTGGAAATCGAACAGGGCAAGTAGGTTTCAGATAGTGGAGCGGAGAAACTGCCGGGGGTCGGAATCTTAGGAGGGAGACCCATTGGGGTCTGTTCCGGCCAACCCGGCAGGGACTCCGTTTTAATGACGCAGCTCAAAGGAAAAGAAAAATAAACATCGTAATACCAAACACTTAAACTGGTCGTGACACACATTTAACTTGACAGTGAGATTGGTTTCCGCTATTTTTCCCGGAACAACGCAGCATAAGAGCAGCACGATAGACGACAATACTAAACCATCCGCGAGGGTGGGACGGAAAGCCTAAGGGTCTCTTCGAGATAGCCGGGTCGCCGAAATGTCAGGACGCATTTCGCGACGCGGCTATTTTTTTTTCCAAGCGCCATTCCCCCGTAACCAGTGTCGTCACGAGCCCCTCCAAGGATCAGGGATTCCGGAGGGGAGTGGATGCCAGGTTCACCTGGCCCGTGTGCCGCATTCCCCAGCGCCGATCTCACCAACACAACTTTTTCGCTTCGAGATGTCCCGGTCTGACTGACGGGGCCGGGCCCTGCAGTTGCCCAACACAAGGAGGTTTCATGACCAGCATGAACAAAAAGATTCACGATATGGCGGTATTCATCGAATTTTTCGCAGGCTCCGGCCTGGCGATCTTCTTCCACCTGGTGCTGCACAATGAGATGGCTGCCTACCTTACCTTCGGGGTGGGTATCCTGCTCTCCCTGGTGACCTACCTGGTGCGTGAAGACATCGCCAAGACCAAGTCGGAGCTCTTCACCCAGTACCAGCAGGTGCACGCCATCCCGTTCGCACTGGCCCAGATCAGCGATCCCGAGTGCCAGGTCAAGGCCCAGGAACTGGTGGCCGGAACCCTGAAAAACATGGCGCTGTTGCAGCAGGGGTACATTCCCCTGGACGAGATGGACTTCTACCTGGAGGGGGCGCGGCTTGCCGACCAGGCCCTGCACCGGATCAAGGCGGTGGATCCGCTCTCCCCGGGGTGGCTCAGCCGCGGTTCGGTCATCAACTTCTACCAGGCCAACCTGCGCGGCGTGGCACGCGGTCTCGAGATCACCCGCATCTTCGTGACCAGCCGCGAGGACCTGGGCGACCCCGAGGTGCAGAAGGTGCTCCTCGCCCAGTACCGGGACAACATCGAGGTCCGACTCGCCTTCCGTGACGAACTCCCCTCTACCATCGACATCGGCGGCTCCGAGGTAAACAGCTCCTTCGACTTTGCCATCTACGATGAGCGGGCCGTTACGGCCGTCTTCGTGCAGACCGGCAAGTACCACGGCCGCAAGACCGGCCATGCCGGCGAAGTCGCCAAGTACCTGCACCTCTACGAGCGCCTGGAGCACAGCGCGCACCCCGTGACCCTCGAGAACGAGCGCATCGTGCTGGCCAGCGAGGTCCAGGCGGTGGCGCTTGCTTCCTGACGCCGCTTCGTCCGGGGCTAAAGTTTGCGCGGAAAACGCCGATAGGCTCGACAGCATGCCATCTTGAGGTAGGGAGTACGAGCCGTATGGGATTTTTTTCGGGAGTGGACAAGAATACCGGGTCAGCGGAAACCAAGAAATTCCACAACACCTATGCGCCGCTTCTGGCAGACGGGGAGATCATCGAGGTCGGCTTCGTGGTGTTTCGCGACACCTTTCTGTTCACCAATAAGCGTCTGATCCTGGTGGACGTCCAAGGTATCTCGGGGCGGCAGTTGGAGTACCTCTCCATTCCCTACAGCAAGATCACCAGGTTCAGCGTGCGCACCGGCGGTGCCTTCGACCCCGAGGCAGAGCTGCGCATCTGGATCGGAAGCGACAGCATCCCCCTCGAGAAGAAGTTCACCAAAGAGGTGAACGTCTACGAAGTACAGAAAGTGCTGGCAAGCCGGGTTCTCAAGTAACCCAGAGGCGCTGCAGGCATCCTAAATGCGGGACCCGGTATCATCTGCGGGCCCGCTTTTTTCATGCCTTTCCAACCATCCTGCCGACCGTAACCTCGGCCAAAGTCGGTGTAAAGACTGCCGACGCCCCTGTAAGAATATTCGACATTGCCCAATCTCCCCAAGCTCCTTCGCGGTCCCTTCCCCAGAACGCTCCTGGTGACAAACCCCCGAATTTGCGTTGGTCTTTCCTGCTGCATTGAGGATTCGTTCCCCCGGCGCATCGGCTCAGTTCTTGGAACGAGTTTTGTATTAGCTTTGACTCAAACAGAGGGAGAGCCGTTCTTTCACTGAGACGCTAAGGGCCGTGACAGCAGGTGGCACAGTTTGAACAGCAAACGTACCGACTCTGAGCAGCAGAGCCTGTCTGTGAAAAGTAGAACCTGTCATATTGAGTAGTTATGGTTGGCATGTTCCAAGCACCAGCAACACTGGAAACACTTGATCACCTGTGCTCCAACGGGAGGATGACATGCCGATACTGGAATGGAAAGAAAGCTTCACCTTGGGCATCGAGCAGTTTGACAATCATCATCGGCACCTGGTAGAGCTTTTGAACCGAGCCTACCAGGGCTACCTTTCCGATGCCGATGTGACAAAGCTGACTGCCACACTGCACGAATTCTTCGACTACGCCATGTACCACTTCAAGATGGAGGAGCAGTACATGGAGGAAATTGGCTACGCGGGGTACGCCGAGCACCTGGAATACCACAGGAACTTCTCTGGCCAGGTGGCCGCCATGGAGCACGACCTCACCCAGGTCTGGAAGAACCTCCCCATGGAAATGCTCAGCTTCCTGCAGAACTGGCTCACCTACGACATCACCATCGCCGATGCGGACTATGTCCGTTTCAGTGCCGGTGACAACTTCAAGCAGTGCGCGTGACGGATACGGGACTCTGGACCGCAACCGGGAGTGACGCCTGAGGGACTGTGCTTGGGCGCCCCTTCGCTTTGTTGCCAGGGAGTGAAAAAGAGAAAAGGCCGGGTCGCTTGACCTGGCCTTTTCTTTATTGGTTACCTTGCCTGGATGATCCGCAGCCTTTACAGTGACGGCTCCTCCAGGAGTTGCGAAAGTTCCCGGAACACCGCTTCGCGTACCGAATACTCCTGCCAGTACTGGGACAGCTTCTTCAGGCACTGCAGCATCCCCACCATGCCCGCCGAGGCACCCAGCGCCACCATGGTCCCCAACTCACCGCTAAAGAGCATGGCGAAGCTTGCCAGCAGCAGCACCAGTCCGGACAGAAACAGCGGGGTCTCGATGTGCATCACCGGGGATCTCAGGACGTGGTTCAGGCTCGAGTAGGCGGCAGCGTGTGCCTTTACCCGGTCCAGGTACTTCTCCAGTTCCGCCCCGTTGCAGCGCGCCACTGCACGCAGGTAGAAGCGCCGGCAGGCCTCCTTGCCGGACATCGCCATGCGGTCGCCGTAGTAGTGTTCCAGTTCGACGTCAATCGTGTAGGTATCCATGATGTCACTTCCTTATCGAATTCACGTGGGAATGTCGAGTGCTGCCATGCCGGTCATATAGCAGAATTCGTACCAGCGTGCACTCTGCAGCCAAGTCGGCAGATTTACAGCATCGGGGCGATCCGGGGGAGTGGTCAAAACTGCACACTTCTCGTGCAGGTGGCTACTTTTGCGTCACTTTTTTGTTCAGAGGCGTATGCGGAAAACCTGCCTGACGCGGGGGGCGCCTCGCGCCGGGTCTCCCAACCGCGCCCACGCAGTTTCGCGTAGCTGCAAAGACCTTTGCAGATTTGCAACGCCGCGTTGCAGTTGCGCCACACTACCCGGCGGCATCCGGTCCGCTAGGTCAGCCGTGGGCAGATCGGACCTGCGACGAAAAAAGGAGACACCGATCCCTCCGGTATCTCCCCCTTGAGACTTCCACCACCCTGACAGCAGAATGACCGTCGGCAACCCTCGATGCCCAAATAAAAGTCAATCGTCCATCGCCAATTGCAGTTGCAGTTGCGTACCAATCGTCAATTGTCCATCGTCAATCGTCAATTGCAGTTGCACTTGTCAATTGATGCTGGCCTTTCTCACCCTCTCTTCTTCCCCGTTACGTGCCCGCACGATGTCAGGAATCTCCTCCGGCGGGACCGGCTCGCAGTGCAGGAACCCCTGCACGAAGTTGCAGCCGATCTCTTCCAGCACGGCCTGCTGGTGCTGGTGTTCCACCCCCTCGGCAACCGTCACCATGTCCAGGTTATTGGCCAGGTTCACTACCGACTGCGCGATGGCCCGGTCGCTGGAGCTGCTGGTCAGGTCCTTCACAAAGGAGCGGTCGATCTTCAGCACGGTCACCGGGAAGTTCTTCAGGTAGCTCAGCGACGAGTATCCCGTGCCGAAGTCGTCGATGGCGATGCTGCAGCGCAGGGCGCGCAGCTTCTCGAGGACCTTGATGACCTCGTCGGGCCGGTCCACCAGGCAGCTCTCGGTGAGTTCCAGCTCCAACTGCTCCGGCTCGATTCCGGTCTCCTCGATGATCCGCTGGATAGTCTGGATCAGTTCCGGCGATTTGAGCTGCACGGCGGAGATGTTGACCGCCATGGAGAGGTCGCAGCCAGCCCGCTTCCAGGCGACCTGCTGGCTGCAGGCGGTCCGGACCACCCACTCGCCGATCGGGATGATCAGCCGGCTCTCCTCGGCCAGCGGGATGAACCGGTCCGGCGGAATGCTCCCCACTTCCGGGCTGGTCCACCTCAAAAGCGCCTCGACCCCGGTTACCTTGCCGTTGGCGTTGTCGATCTTGGGCTGGTAGTGCAGGCAGAGCTCGTTGCGGTCCAGGGCATGCTGCAGGGCGTGGATCAGGTTGATCCGCTCGCGGGAGGACCTGGTGAGCTCCTCGCAGAACATCCGGAAGGTGTTCTTCCCCTCGTCCTTGGCGTGGTACAGCGCGATGTCGGCATCCTTCTCGAGCGTCGCGGTATCCTCGGCGTCCTTGGGGTAGAAGGCGACCCCGATGCTGGCGGTGATCAACAGCTCGCGCCCTTCGATCACCATCGGGGCACAGGTCGCCTCCAAAAGCTTCTGGATCACGGTGCTCGCCGCGCTCTCCTGCTGGATGTCGTGCAGGATCACGGCGAATTCGTCGCCTCCCAGACGGCAGACGAAGTCGTCCTCGCGCAGCGCGGCCTGGTAGCGTCCCGCCACGATCTTCAGGAGCTGGTCTCCCGCCGAGTGCCCCAGGCTGTCGTTTATGTGCTTGAAGTTGTCGATGTCGAGGTAGGCCAGGGCGAACCCGGTGGACTGGCGCCGGCTGCGCAGCATGGCGATCTGCAGCCGGTCGCGCAGAAGACGCCGGTTGGGGAGCTCGGTGAGAGGATCGTAGAAGGCGAGCCGGTGCTTCTCGGACTCGGCCTGGCTGATCTGGCGGATGCGCTGATCCAGCGAGGCCGCCATCTCGTCGAAGGAGCGGGCCAGCTGTCCCAGTTCGTCGCTGGAGTAGGGGAGGCCGCTTCGCGCGGTGAGATCGCCGTCCTGCACCGATTTCGAGGCATTCACCAGGCGCCGGACCGGGCGGACGATGTAGTGACCGGCGATGATCCGGGTCAGGAAGTAGGTGATCACCGCCGCAACTGAGAAGACCGCCAGGGAGATCAGGAAGGCTTTCCTGGTGTTGGAGGTCGCTACCTGTTCCGGGATGGAGACGCGGATGTAGAGGTAGGGAGTTTCTCCGGGGTTCAGGCGCAGCCGCTTGAAGCCGAAATGCCTCTTGGCCCCGTCCATGCCGATCCCGGTCAGCACCCCCTCCTCGGCGGGGCCGGTCATGTGCTGGCGCAGGTCGGGGTGATCCGAGGTTCCCACCAGGTCGCTCACTCCCAAGCGCGAATAGCGGTAGAGCACGGTGCCGCGGTGGTCGGTGAGGTTGATGATGGCGCCGGTCGGCAGCCCCTGGGCGTCGAAGATCCTGCCGAAACTGTTCAGGTCGTAGGCCGCATAGAGCACCGCCTCCGGTTTTCCTTCGTGCCCCAAGACCGGCAGGGCGAAATGCAGGGTCGGAGTCGGTTTCTTCAGCGCCGCACGGCTTACCGTGTATTCGCCGGCGCTGAACTTGCCGGTTCTCAGGGCCTCGCGGAAGTACTTGCGATCGTCCACCCGGTACTTGATCGGGAGCGGTTGCTTGAGCCCCGTGGCGACGATCTTGCCGCTGGTGTCCGCGAGGCCGACGTTCAGGCTGGTCGGGCTCTTCTCGAGGATGAGGTTCAGGATCCGGGAACAACCGGCCTGGTCTTTCAGGCGGATATCCGGATACTGCGACAGGGCGATCAAGAGGCTGCGGATCCCCTCCACCTGGGCCACGTGCTCGAAGGCGATGGACTGCACCGCCGAGAGTACCTCGCGCTCCGATTGTTTGCGCTTGTCGAGGTACTGGTTCACGATGAAGTAGGTGACCACAAAGAGCACCGGGACGCTGCACACCAGCATGATGGCCAGTAGTTTGGATCGAATGGAGGCATTTCGGAATAACGGCATGGCAGCTCCGGAAGGTTCGTGCATCGGCCCGCATCCTGGCAGCGTTTGCGGTCGATGTAAGAGGAATCCAGCGGGCGGGCCGTCGGCAGCCTGTCTCGTGGTAAGCGCCAACAGCTTTCCCCTGTCCGTTATCGTCACTGTAGGAGAAAACATTAGTTGAATCTTCTCATGAAGCTCGGATTGACGCCCGCGATCAAGAAGATCGATAATGCATTAAAGGCTGGTAATAAAATGTTGCGGCAGGCGCCTAGGCGACCTGCACGCCAAAAGGTGGCAGCTATGGCAAACACTGCACGGCAAGAAACATTCAATCGACAGGCGATCCCTGGGAAAGAGGACTTGACCGACGCTCCGCTCAACTTTTACGACGACCAGTTGCCCGACATCGGCTCCAAGCTGCGGCGTCTGAACCTGCGTTGGGGGGTGCGCCAGGTCCTGATGCGGGTGCCGACCGCGGCGCTCGTGGGGGCGCTGTTGAGGTACCTGTTGCGTCGCAAGTTCCTGCTCGCCTCCTGTTGTGCCGTGGGCCTGGTGCTGCAGCGCACCTTGTTGCGCAAGGCTCACAAGGGGAACCATGACGACCGGGACCGCGTCGACGTCGAACGCTACGCCTATAAGGCTCAGCGCGGCGACTACGGCAAGCTCGAGGTCATCCCCTTCAAATGACCAGGCGACCGCCACGAAGGCACCAACGCACGGGGCAAAGGGAGGCAGCACATCCCGGCAAAGGGATGTGGCAGATGCTGCAAAGGCAGTGGGCCGTGCTGTTCTATCCGTTTCCTTTACCCGTTCACTTTGCTCCGTGCACTTAAAGCCTTCGCACCTGGGCGCTACTGACTGTAGACCTGCCTCCCTGATGACATCTCTTCCGCATTTCAAGCAGATCAAACATCTCTTCACAACGTATACTGCATAGCTTTTTGCAAGAATTTGTTGGTATTGTATAATCCAACAGTTTTCCAACACTGTGATGCAAGTATGATTTCAGGTGCTTGTAGCACAGTGACCAATCTCGCAGGGGGGAAGAGATGAATGCATTGACGTTGATCTTTGTGGCACTGTGTGTGTTTGCGCTGGCCTACCGGTACTATGGTCTTTTCCTGGCCAACAAGGTGATGGGGTTGAACGATGACCGGGCTACCCCGGCCGTGACCATGGCCGACGGCCATGACTACGTCGAGACCAACAAGTACGTCCTCTTTGGGCACCATTTTGCCGCCATCGCCGCGGCCGGGCCGTTGCTGGGGCCGGTGCTCGCCGCGCAGTTCGGTTTTCTTCCGGGAGCGCTCTGGATCATCGTTGGCGCCGTACTGGCCGGCGCGGTACACGACTCCATCGTGCTCTTCGCGTCGGTGCGCCACAAGGGTAAGAGCCTCTCGCTCATAGCCGAGGCGGAAATCGGCAAGGTCGCCGGCAAGGTTGCCTCGGTCGCCATCATCTTCATCCTCATCCTTACCCTGGCGGGGCTCTCCATTGCGGTGGTGAACGCCATGTTCAACAGCCCCTGGGGCACCTACACCGTGTTCTGCACCATCCCGATCGCCATGATCATGGGGATCTACATGCAGAAGGTGCGTCCCGGCGACGTCAAGGGGGGCAGCGTGATCGGCGTGGTGCTCCTGTTCCTGGCACTGGCCACCGGTCCCTACATCGCCGCCAACCCGGCCATCGCCCCGTACTTCACCTTCTCGAAGAAACAGATCGCGCTCTTCATCCCGATCTACGGCTTCTTCGCCTCGGTGCTGCCGGTCTGGTTCCTTCTGGTGCCGCGCGACTACCTCTCCACCTACCTGAAGATCGGCACCATCGGGCTTTTGGCCCTGGGGATCGTAGTGGTGCATCCCCAGCTGCAGATGCCGGCGCTCACCCCGTACATCGCCGGTGGCGGCCCGATCATCCCGGGTGCGGTCTTCCCGTTCATCTTCATCACCATCGCCTGCGGTGCCCTCTCCGGGTTCCACGCCATCATCGGCACCGGGACCACGCCGAAGATGGTGGCGCACGAGCGTGACATCCTCTTCGTCGGCTACGGCGCCATGCTCACCGAAGGTTTCGTCGCCATCATGGCGCTCATCGCCGCCTGCGTGCTGGTGCCGGCCGACTACTTCGCCATCAACGCCGCTCCCAAGGCCTTCCAGGCGCTCAACATGGTGCCGGTGAACCTCCCCGAGCTCTCCCGCGAGGTGGGCGAGCAGGTGCAGGGGCGTCCCGGCGGCGCCGTATCGCTCGCCGTCGGCATGGCCTACATCTTCTCCACCATCCCGGTCATGAAGGGGATGATGGCCTACTGGTACCACTTCGCCATCATGTTCGAGGCCGTCTTCATCCTGACCGCCGTCGATGCCGGCACCCGGGTCGGGCGCTACCTGTTGCAGGAGATGCTCGGCAAACTCTCGCCCAAGTTCCTGGACAACAAGTGGACCCCTGGCGTCATCGTCACGAGCCTCCTCTTCACCTCGGCCTGGGGGTACCTGGTCTACACCGGCGACATCACCACCATCTGGCCCCTGTTCGGGATGAGCAACCAGCTGCTCGCCACCTGCGCCCTCATCGTCGGCACCACCATGCTGATCCGGCTCGGCAAGGCGAAGTACGCCTGGATCACCGCGGTTCCCGGCGTGTTCATGATCCCGGTCACCATGAGTGCGGGGTACCTCAACGTCACCAAGAACTTCCTCCCCAAGGGGCTCATGCTCCTGGTGGCGCTCTCCGTCATCCTCATGGTGCTCATGGCGGTAGTCTTCGCGGCCGCCTTCGTGCGCTGGCGCCAACTGCTGCAGATCACCGACCGTGTCGAGGACCGCTACGGCGATCTCGTGGTGGAGACTGTCGAGGAAGTCAGCTAAAAGATTGACGGTCTGAAAACTTTGCGGTAAACCGGCAGGGGCGGAGAGTCGCAGGGCGCGAGGGGGAACGGGGGGATGACCTGCCGTTTTCCGTCAGGGCGCCCTCGGCAACCGCCCCTGTTTTTTGGGATGGCCGTACCATGGAACTCAGGAGGAACTACCGTGAAAATTGTCTGCTTCAGCTATCAAGGCGTGCGCCGGGTGGGCCGCATCTCCGACGACGGCAGCCATGTCCTCCCCTTCGACCTCGCAGCAGGGGTGTCCGAGCGGGGAGCACTCCCCCTTTTAGAGCGCCTGGCGGCAGGTGAGCCGCTTCCCGCCGGGCAGGCGCCGGTTCCCCTCGACCAGGTGACCCTGGAGGCGCCGCTCCCTAGGCCGCGGCGTAACATCTTCTGCGTCGGCAAGAACTACCACGAGCACGCACGCGAGTTCGCCAAGAGCGGTTTTGACAACAGCGTGAAGGGGGGCGACGACATCCCCGAGTACCCGATCATCTTCAGCAAGGTACCCGAGGCGGTCGTCGGGCCGGGAGTAGCCATCAGGATTCCGGCAGGGATTTCCGATTCGATTGATTACGAGGCGGAATTGGCCGTGGTGATCGGCAAGGGGGGGAGGGGGATAACGGCAGAAAAGGCGCTGGAGCACGTCTTAGGCTACACCATTGTGAACGACGTGACAGCCCGCGACTGGCAGCAGCGCCACAAGCAGTGGCACCTGGGGAAGTCCTTTGACACCTTCTGCCCCATGGGACCCTGCATCGCAACCGCCGACGAGCTCGACGGCTCTGACCTCCGGGTGCGTTGCTGGGTGAACGGCGAACTGCGCCAGGACAGCCGCAGCAGCGCGCTCATCTTCTCCATCCCGACCCTCATCGAGACCATCTCCGCCGGCATCACCCTCTACCCCGGCGACATCATCGCCACCGGCACCCCGGTCGGCGTTGGCATCGGGTTCCAGCCCCCGAAGTTCCTCAAGGAGGGTGACCGGGTCCGGATCGAGATCGAGGGGATCGGTGTCCTGGAGAACCCGGTGGTCAAGGAATAGCAGCGATGGAAACCCTGGCCGGGTACCTGGCCACCCTCAAGGTAGTTCCCGACCTGCTGCTTCGGTTCCTCGCCTGGTCCGCCATGCGGATCTGCTACCGGCTCGAGGTGATCGGTAAGGAGCAGGTTCCCCTGAAAGGGGGAGCACTCCTGGTCGCGAACCACGTCTCCTGGCTCGATGCCCTGCTGCTGATGGCGACCCAAAGGCGGCGCATCCGGTTCGTCATGGAGCGCGAGATCTACGACACCCCGCTTTTGAAACAGCTCTGCAAACTCATGCAGGTGATCCCGGTTTCGGCCAAGGACGGCAAGAAAGGGCTCCTCGACTTCATCGCCACCTCGCGCCGCGCGCTGGAGGAAGGTCACCTGGTCTGCATCTTCGCCGAGGGGGAGATCACCCGCAACGGCATGCTGAACCGCTTCAAGGGGGGCTTCGAGCGCATCGTGCGCGGCACCGAGCTCCCCATCATCCCGGTCTACATCGGGGGCGCCTGGGGGAGCATCCTCTCCTATGCCCACGGGAAACTCCTCTCGCGCTTCCCCTCGCTTATCCCCTACCGGGTGACGGTGCTCTTCGGGGCGCCGCTCGCGGCCGGTTGCTCGGCCCACGAGGTACGCCGCGCCGTGCTGGAGCTCTCCTGCGCCTGGTTCGAGGTCCGCAAAAGGACCCGGTGCTCGCTGGGCGAACAGTTCGCGCGCAGCGCCCGGGAAAACTGGAGCCGGATCGCCCTGAGCGACAGCGCCGGCGGGGAACTCAGCTACGGCCAGGCGTTGACCGGTGCAGTTGCGCTGGCCCGCAAGCTAAAGCCCCTCAGCGATGCAGGGGAGCTGGTCGGGGTCTGCCTGCCGCCTTCGGTTGCCGGCGCGCTGGTCAACATAGCACTCACCCTCAACGGCAGCGTTCCCGTGAATCTCGACTACACCGCCTCCCGGGACCAGATCCGTTCGGCCTTGAACCAGTGCGCCGTCACGACCGTCATCACCTCCCGTGAGTTCCTGGAGGACCTGGGCACCCTGCATGAGTTTCCCGGCACCCTCTGCGTCGAGGACCTGCTCTCCGCCAGCACGCTTTCAGAAAAGCGCAGCGCCTGGTTTACGGCCCGGCTGCTCCCGGTACGCTGGTTCGCCCGTCCCTCCGGCTTCGACCCAGACCGCCTGGCCACCGTCATCTTCTCCGAGAACGCCGGGGACCCCAACGGGGTGATGCTCACCCATCACAACATCATCTCCAACCTGGAGTCGCTCAGGATGGTCCTGCGTGCCACCCGGCGCGACAACCTCTGCTCGGCGCTCCCCTTCTGCCACGCCCTCGGGCTTACCGGCACCTTGTGGCTCCCCCTGGTCTCGGGATTCTCCGCCGCCTACCACACCAATCCGCTGGACGGCGAGACCATCGCCAAGCTGGTGCGGGAGCGCCGCTCCACCATGCTCATCGCCACGCCGGCCTTCCTCGTTGCCTATCTCCGGCGGGCCGCGGCGGAGGATTTCCGGAGCCTGCAGCTGGTCGTTACCGGTGGCGGGAGACTCAAGCCGAAACTGGCCGATGCCTTCCAGGAGAAGTTCGGGATCCGTCCCCTGGAGGGATACGGCGCGAACGAACTGGCGCCGGTCATCTCCTTAAGCCTCCCCGACGTGGAGATCGACGGGGTGCGCCAGGCCGGTTTTCGCGCGGGGAGCGTCGGCCTGCCGGTGCCCGGGGTGGTGGTGAAGATCGTCGATCTGGAAAACGGCCGAACGCTTCCCGAGGGGGAGTCCGGACTCGTCATGGTGAAGGGGCCCAACGTGATGGCGGGTTATCTGGGGAAACCGGAGCAGACCGCAGAGGTGCTGCGGGACGGGTGGTACCAGACGGGCGATATCGGAGAGTTGGACGATCTGGGGTTTCTACACCTTGCCGACCGGGTGTCCGGTGTCGGCAGGAGTCCCGGCGAGGCGGTGCCCCGCCGGGATCGCTGATGGCTGTCGCGGGTAACGCGAGGGGCGAAAAGGCAAAAAGGGCAGCCCGGTAGCGTCAGGGCGTAGGGGCCGGGGTACCTTGGGTTCCTGAAAACAGGGGTTCCGCCCCCTGCGTCGTCGCGCAGCGCAGGACCTCCCGCAACTGTTCGAAGGTGTAGGGCTTGCAGACGACCCCCACGATCTGCTCGCGAGGGATGCTTGCCGCCACCTCGGCGTCCCCGAACCCGCTGGAAACCACGATGGGAAGATCCGGGCGCAGGCTCTTCAACTCCCGGATCAACTGGTACCCGTCCATGACGGGCATCCCCAGGTCGGCCACCACCAGCGAAATCTCCCGGGCATGGATCCGGTACTTCTCCAGGGCGTCCTGGCCGTTCACCGCCTCGATTACGCTGAAACCAAGCGCCGTCAGCATGGTTCGCACCACCAAAAGCACGTGTTCCTCGTCGTCGGCCAGGAGCACGCACCCCTCACCCCGCCAGGGCTCTACCGACTGCGGGGGAGTGGGCTCGACAGCCGCAACTGCCTCGGAGGCGCCGGACACCGGCAGGTACACCCTGAAGCTGGTACCCCGGCCCGACTCGGTTTCCAGCTGCAGGGCGCCGCGGTGCGCCTTCATGATGCCGAGAACCGCTGACATCCCCAGACCCCGCCCCGCGAACTTTGTCGTGTAAAACGGCTCGAATACCCGCGCCCTCGTTTCCTCATCCATGCCGCAGCCGTTGTCGGCCACCTCGAGGAGCAGGTAGCTCCCCGCCGGGACCGCCTGGCCACCGTAGTCGAACTCGGGTTCCCCCGCCGTGAGTACCGCGTGCCGCAGCGTCACCCGGATTTCTCCCTGCTCGGTGCCGATCGCCTCCGCGGCGTTCAGGATCAGGTTCATGACCACCTGCCTGATCTGGCTCGCGTCGCCGGTCACACTCGGGAAATCCGACGGGACCCGCTTGGTGAGCGTCACGTTGTGCTTCAGGGTGGTCTTCAACATCCCCGCAACCTCGCGCACCAGCTCGGACAGGCTGAAGGTGCTCGAGGATACCCGCACCTTCCCCGCGTAGGCGAGCATCTGCTGGCAGAGTCCCCCGGCCCGCTCCGCCGCCTTCACGATTTCCGGCAGATACATCCGGGTATCGCCCGGGTTCAGCTCCATGAGCGAACAGTACCCGATGATGATCCCCAGGATGTTGTTGAAGTCGTGGGCGATCCCCCCGGCGAGCACCCCGAGGCTCTCCAGCTTCTGGTTCTGGTGCAGCTGCAGCTCGATCGCGCGAATGCTGGCCTCGGCCTCCTTGCGGTAGCTTATGTCCAGCACCAGGGCCACGAAGTGGTGCGGCGTGCCGACCCGGTCCCGGATGCAGCGCACGGAGAAAACCGTGTGCACGATGCTGCCGTTCTTGCGGATGAAGCGCTTGTCGAGCGTGTACCCTTCGGCCTCCCCCAGGATGACCCGCTCCAGCTCCCGGTCGTCCGCCTCGCGGTCGTCGGGGTGGGTAAGCTCGGACCAGCTTAGCTGCAGCAGCTCCTCCCGCGGGTAGCCCAGGAGTTCGCAGAGGCAGTCGTTGCACTGGAGCCACCTCTTCCCCAGGGAGGCGAGCGCCATCCCGATGAGGCCGAGCTCGTAGTAGCTCCTGAAGTTGGCCTCGCTGGCGCGCAGGGCCTCTTCGGCGGTCACCCGCTCGAGCTCGCTGGCGGCCCTCGTGGCGATGATGCTCAAGAGGCTGCGCGACATCTGGAAATCCTTAAGGGGGGTGCGGCTTATGACCGCTATGAGGCCGATCGGCTCGTGGAGGTGGCTCCAGAGCGTCACCCCGAGGTACCCTTCGGCCTTGAGGTCCTGGAGCACCTCGTCTTTGGGGAACAGGTGGCGCACCCTGGCGGGGAAGCAGCAGACGGCCTTGCCGACCACATCCCCGCACGGGGTGTCCTTAAGGGAGTAGACGACGTTGTCCTGGAAGCCGCCGTCGCACCAGACCGCGAGGGTCTTGGCGGTAAGCCCGTTCCCCTCTAGCCGGTCGATGCAGACGAAGTCCACCGACAGCGCCCGGGCCAGGTAGCGCGCCAGCCTCTCGAAGAAGGGCTCCCCGGAGGGCTGGGAGCTGTGGGCGAGCCAGTCCACCAGTTCGTCCTTCCAGGTCATCTCCGCCAGAAGGTTCTGCTTTGTCTGCACCAGCTCGTCGTATTGCATGCTGAGCTCGATCTGGTGCACCTCGAGCTCGTGCAGAAGCCTTTTTGCGTCCCAATGCTCCCGGGATGCTTGTGACGGTCCTTGGGAGATCAGCTGCCGTTCCGCCCTTTCGCGCAAACTTGCATCTTTGCCGTGGTGCTTCTGGTCGCCGGACATGGCCCCTCCGTGGTCAGCCGTTTAGTTGTGCCTCGAGCCTTGCTATCTTTTCCTTGAGCTCCCGCTCGATCCTCTTACTGGCGGTGATGTCGGTGAAGGTGAGCACCACCCCGTCGATACGCTTCTCCATGGTCCGGTAGGGCATGATGCGCACCTGCATCCAGCGCTGGTCCAGCGTGGGAACCTGCTTTTCCAGGGTTATCAGCCGGCGCAGTACCTCCTGCACGTCGTCCACGAGCTCCGGGTAGCTGAGTTCCGAGACCAGGTCGGTGAGCTGGCGCCCCACGTCCGCGGGGATCAGCTTGAAGAGCCGGTTCGCCCCGGTGGTGAAGCGGCGCACCATGAGTTTGCTGTCGAGGAAGATGGTGACGATCTCGGTGCTGTCCAGGAGGTTCTCCATGTCGTTGCTGGCCCGCATGTACTCCTCCAGCCGGGAGTTCTGCTCGGCGTTCACGGTCTGCAGCTCCTCGTTCATGGACTGCATCTCCTCCTTCGAGGTGGTGAGCTCCTCGTTGGTGGACTGGAGCTCCTCGTTGGTGGACTGGAGTTCTTCGTTGATTGCCTTGAGCTCCTCCTGGGTGGTCTGGGTCTCCTCGTGGGACAGGCGCAGCTCGTTTCTCAGCTTCAACAGCTCCTGTTCCATCTCCTCGTACTGACGGGGGTCGGGGGGCGCCCCCGCGCGCCGGTGCTTTATGGGAGGGGTAGGCACATCCCGGAAGGAGATCAGTACCATCCCCCTGAGGGCCTCGGGTGCTTCCACCCGCACCATGGTAATCTCCACGACCTGCTTGGAGCCGTTGTCGGTCACGAGCTTCGCCCGCACGGTGACCGGGTCGCTCTTCTCCTGCGCCAGGGCGAAGGTGGTGCCCATTTCGTAGAGCAGTTCCCCGCGGGCCATGGCGAAGATGTTCATGTTGGCCTTGCCCGCCGCGGGCTCCAGGTACTTGCCGGTGCGGCCGTTTATATAGACGATGTCGCCGTGCTCGTTGACCATGACGGTCGGTGCGGAGAAGTGGCGCAGAATCAGCCGGTCGGCGATCGGCTGGATGTTGTCGGTGTATCTGGGCATGGGGTGCTCCTGGGGCCAGAATGTGTGCTGGGAGGTGAGGGCGGTGGGGAAGGTGATCACCCCCTTGGGCAGCACCGAGTCGCTGCGCCAGAAAAGCTTCGACTTGCCGCCGGCGGGACGGAACAGCGCCTCACCATTGCCGACCGATTCCGCGCTCCCCAGGAAAAGGAGTCCCCCAGGCTTCAGGCTGTAGTGGAAAAGCGGGATGAGCCGGTACTGCAACTCCGCGGAGAGATAGATGAGGAGGTTGCGGCAGATGAGCAGGTCGAGTTTGGTGTAGGGAGGATCCGTGGTGACATTGTGGTGCGCGAAGATCACCATGTCGCGGATCTGCTTGTCGATCCGGTAGCCGTACTCCTCCCGGGTGAAGTAGCGCGACAGCCGCTCCGGCGATACCTCGTTGGCGATCTTCAGGGAGAAAATCCCCCGGCGCGCCCTCGCGATGGCGTCGAGGTCGAGGTCGGTGGCGAAGATCTGCATCCCGTAACGTTCGGGTTCGGGGAACTGGTCCACCACCTCCCGGAACAGGATGGCGAGCGAGTAGGCCTCTTCCCCGGTGGAACAGCCGCAGGACCAGGCACGTAGCATCCCCTCGTCCGGGTATGAGGCGAGGATCTTCGGCAGCACCACGTCCCTGATCTCGTCCCAAAGCTGGGGATCACGGAAGAAACAGGTGACCCCGATCAGGAGTTCCTTGAAAAGGAGGTCCACCTCGTGCGGGTTGATCTGCAGGAAGTTGGCGTAATCGGAGAGGGTGGGGAAGTTGTGCAGGTTCATGCGCCGCTCGATGCGGCGCAAAACGGAGCTCGGCTTGTAGGACGCGAAATCGTGGTGCACCCGCTGCTTCAAAAGCGCCATGATCTGCTGGAATCCGGACTGGTAACCCTCTCCCTGGCTCGGGACGCTGGCGGGGTTGGGGATGGCCAGGGTACTGGCCAGGTATTCAATGATGTGGGCCGGCAGCTCCTCCGCGGGGGCCACGATGTCGCTCAGCCCCCCGTTGACGACACTTTGCGGCATGCTGTCGAATTTGGCCGTCGCCGGGTCCTGGACCAGCGTCAGCCCCGACTTTTCCTTGATGGCGTGCATCCCCTCGGTGCCGTCGCTCCCCATGCCGGAGAGAATCACCCCGATGCCGAGTTCGGCGCAGTCTTCGGCCAGCGAGCAGAAAAAGGTGTTGATGGGGAGCCTCAGACCGTGCTTTTCCGCAGGTTCCTTGAGGTATAGGATCCGGTTGCGGACGATCAGCTCCTTTTTTGGGGGAATGACGTAGACCTGGTTGGGGCGCATCCTCAGCGCGTGGGTTGCCTCTTGTACGAGCATGGTTGTGGCGCGCTGCAAAAGCTGGGGGAGGCTGCCGCTGTGATCGGGTGACAGGTGCTGGATGATGACGATGGCCATGCCGCAGTGGGGCGGGGTATGCCCCAGGAAAAGCTCCAGCGCGTCGAGCCCACCCGCGGAGGTACCTATGCCGACCACGGGAAAGGCTTCCGAGGCAAATTCGGCCGGTGCCGCTTCCTGCCGGGGTGCTGCAGAGGTTGCCATCGGTTTCTCTTTCTGTGTCATGTCGGGTCTCGGGGGGAAGCTGAAAACTTCGTCATGCGCCTGGGCGCTGCAGAGTTAAAACCTGCGGTGAACTGTGTCCGGTTGCTCTTCTCTGTCTTTGATCGAAATCACCATGGCTACTGGCAGACAACGCTGGTATTTCATTATAGCTTAGGTGTAAAACTCAGAGAGTTCCCGCGATATTGGGGCATATTACATGAATCGGTGCATACTACAATTGCTATTAACAGAACTTCGGAAAATGACGCTTTGATTGATACTCAAGATGGTTCTTCCTCTGCTGTGGTCGTCGCCACCAGATCCAATTTCTTACCATTGCGCATCTCGCAATCTTTGGCGCAGCGCCGTGGTGGGACGACAGGACGGTGAGTGTCTGGGGCGAACAGGATAGGTTCGGACGAGTAGGGATCCTGGGACCGGTATTGAGCGGCTGGATGAGGGGGCGGATGGCTGGAAGCGGCAGAGACGGGTAGGGGGAGGGAGTATTCCTTCCGGATAAGGTTGAGCGTTGGGCGGAGGCTGTCCAGCGGGGCACGGGAGGTCGCGGCCGGGAACGCAAAAAGGCCAGGTATCTCTACCTGGCCTGTAATTCATTCATGGTGGGCGATACTGGGTTCGAACCAGTGACCCCTGCCGTGTGAAGGCAGTGCTCTCCCGCTGAGCTAATCGCCCATGTCCCCAAGTAAATAGCAGAATGGTTTCTGTGTGTCAAGGCTTCTTTAATAATCCTGTGACATTCGCCTTCCGGGATGTGCCATAAACATCGTTTTAATTACTAGGATTCGCCTTGACACCTTCCGTGAGCAGTTGCTATATTGCAAATTTCTTAGGGGGGGCGATGTACAAGAAAAGTGATTTGATCGATCTCCAGGTAGTCGAGGGTATCGCCACGCTCTCCTTGAAGGGGAGCCGCTTCGACGCGGAGTTTCTTAAATTATTGTTTTCCGCCTTCAGCGGGCTGAAGAGCGACCCCGAGGTGGCGGGTGTTTTGATCACCGGACTCGACGGTGACGCCGAGTTGAGCGGTGCGACGTCCATGGAAGTCGCTGCCTACTCGGCGCTCGGCCAGCGGGTGATGTTCGCGCTCGACGCCTTGGGCAAACCGGTAATCGCCGCAGCCGCCGGCGCCGTGCGCGGTCCCGGCGTGGAACTCGCGCTTTCCTGCGACTTCATCGTGGCCGGCCGTTCCGCCAGCTTCGCCTTTCCCGGCATCCTGTCCGGCGCGATCCCCTGTTTCGGCGGCACCCAGCGCCTGACCCGAGCGGTTGGCAAGGCACGCGCCAAGGAACTCCTCTTCACCGGCCACGCGGTGAGTGCACCGGAGGCGCAAGGCATCGGGCTGGTGAACCGGGTTTACGAAGACGCCGAACTGTTGGCGAGTGCGCAGCAGCTGATCTTCGGCATCTGCCGCCAGGGGACGCTCGCCATCAGGATGGCGAAAGAGATCGTCGACGCGGGGCAGGGGATCGACCTGAAGACCGCCTGCCTCATGGAGCGCGACGCCTTTGCCCTGTGCTTTGCCACACTCGACCAGCGCGAGGGGATGGGATCCTTCCTCGAGCGCCGACCTGCCAATTTCAAGGGAAGATAGAGGAGTAACGCGTGAAACTGGAACAGGGTCTCATTCAGGTGTATACCGGCAACGGCAAAGGGAAGACCACCGCGTCGCTGGGACTTGCCCTTCGGGCCGTCGGTCGCGAACTGAAGGTCTGCATGATCCAGTTCATGAAGGGGGGCGGTCCCTACGGCGAGCAGATGGCCGCCGAAAAGTTGGCGCCGTACCTCACCATCGTGCAGACCGGTCGGCCCGGTTGGGTGAACAAGGACAACCCGGCGCAAGAGGACAAGGACCTGGCCGCCGAAGCGCTCAAGCTTGCCAAGGGGAAGCTGCAAAGCGGCGAGTACGATCTCGTTATCCTCGACGAGGTGAACGGAGCGGTCTCCATGGGGCTTTTGCCGGTCGAGGACCTGCTTGAGCTGATGGCCGGCAAGCCCGGTCACGTTGAGCTCGTGCTGACCGGGAGAAACGCCCACGAAAAAGTGATGGAAGCCGCCGACCTGGTCACCGAGATGCGCGAGGTGAAGCACTACTACAAGGCCGGCGTCCCGTCCCGGATCGGCATCGAGAAATAAAAGACACGGTAGCCACGGAGGCACCAAGCACACGGAGAGGTCGACGGCAAAGGGAAGCGCAAATCTCTTTCGCTTTGGGTCTCAAGGTTTTCGTCGGTAACTCCGTACTCTCCGTGCCTCCGTGGCAAGTTAACAGGTTTTTGCGCCTTTAGGTTTTCCAACGACACATCAATAGATACAGGAGGGAGTGCCATGGCTGAGAGAAGACTGCGTGTGCTGGTAGGGAAGCCTGGATTGGACGGTCATGACCGGGGGGCGAAGATCATTGCCCGTGCCTTTCGCGACGCCGGTTTCGAGGTGATCTACACCGGTCTGCACCAGACACCGGAGCAGATTGTTGCCGCATCGATCCAGGAAGACGTCGATCTCATCGCGCTCTCCATTCTTTCCGGCGCCCACAACACCCTGTTGCCGGCAGTCTACAGCAACCTGAAGGAGAAGGGGGCCGAGGACATCATGCTGATGGCAGGCGGCGTGATCCCCGAGGATGACATCCCGGGTCTCAAGGCAGCCGGCATCGCCGAGATCTTCACCCCGGGTACCTCCACCGAAGTCATCGTGGACTGGGTCCGCACCAACGTCCATCCCCGGGCCTAAACCAGATTGAGCCACGGAGAGCGCGGAGAAACGACAAAAGCAACTTCACTGCAACGCGAATTTAGCGGATGTACACGAAGTTTGAAAGTCTTTGTCTTTCCTCTGCGTTCCTCTGTGTGCCTCTGTGGTTCGAGCTTTGGTTTTTCGTGGTGATCGGTTTAAGAGTTTCTGATTTGCTTTTCTCCGTGCCCTTCGTGTCTCCGTGGCAAAAACAGGTTTTCTAAAATGGTGTACACCAAGCTCTCCATAACCATCGGGAACCGTGTCGGCTATCTCATGCTCGACTCCGGTTCCCGGTTCAACACCCTCTCCCTCGAGACCCTGGGTGAGTTGAGCCATGCCTTCGCGCATCTCGCCCAGCACCCCGAGGTCGCCGTCATCGTCATCTCCGGATATCCCGGCGACTCCTTTGCCGTCGGCGCCAACATCGCCGAGATGCTTGAGTTCTCCCCCTCCGATGCCCTGGCCTTCGGCGAGGCCGGCCAGGCGCTCTTCGAGATGATGGAGGACTGTGACAAGCCGGTCATCGCCGCCTTAAACGGCATCACCATGGGGGGCGGCTGCGACCTTTCGCTCGCCTGCGACCTGCGCATCGCCTCCGATTCCCTCAACTTCGCCCATCCCGGCGCACGCCTGGGGATCCTCACCGGCTTCTGCGGGACTCAGAAACTCCCCCGGCTCATCGGCCGCAACCGCGCCCTCGAGATCTTCATGACCGCCCAGACCTACCGGGCCGAGGACGGCCTCGCCATGGGGTACCTGAACCGGGTGGTCCCCGCCGAGCGCTTCTGGGACGAGGTGCAGGCCTACGCCGAGGGGATCGCCGAAAAACCCGCGGCGGCGCTCGCCGCGCTGAAACGCCTGGTGAACAGCGCCGAAGAGGTCGACCTGAAAAACGGCTGCGCCCTGGAGCGCGGCCTTCAGGCCACCTTAAACCACACCACTTTTTCCGGGAGCTGTGCATGACACTTGCCGAACGCGTGCTGGACGGCGACATCCGTGCCGCCGCGCGCCTGATGCGCGACATCGACGATCGTATGAAGAGCGCGGTAACCGAGCTGAAGGCTCTCTACCCGCACACCGGCAACGCCTACATCCTGGGACTCACCGGCCCTCCCGGCGCCGGCAAGTCCACCCTCGTGGACCAGATCGTCGCGGCCTACCGCAAAAAGGACCTCCTGGTCGGCGTGGTCGCCATCGATCCCACCAGCCCCTTCACCGGCGGCGCCATCCTCGGGGACAGGATTCGCATGAACCGCCACGCCGAAGACCCCGGCGTCTTCATCCGCAGCCTCGCCACTCGTGGCGCCCTGGGCGGCATGTCGCGCTCCACCATGGACGTGGTCAACGTGATGGACGCCATGGGGATGGACGTCGTCATTGTCGAGACCGTGGGGGTAGGGCAGGACGAGGTCGACATTGTGAGCACCGCGCACACCACCGCCGTGGTCATGGTTCCGGGACTGGGCGACGACATCCAGGCGATCAAGGCGGGGATCCTCGAGATCGGCGACGTCTTCGTGGTCAACAAGGCGGACCGGGAGGGGGCCGAGCGCACCGCGCGCGAACTCACTACCATGCTCGAGATGAAGCACCCCGAGCCGGGGGCCTGGCTGCCCCACGTGGTGAGGACCGAAGGGGCACGCGGTGTCGGCATCGAGGAACTCGTCGAGGAGTTTGAGGCGCACCGTGCCTACCTGAAAACCTCCGGGCACCTGCAGCGCCTCATCGAGGAGAGAAACGCGAAGCTCTTCGCCGACACCCTGCGCGACGAACTTTTCGACACGGTTTTCGGGGCGATCCGGGACAACGGCCGCTACCAGGAGATCCTCAAGGGGTTGCGCGAGCGGAGCACCGACCCCTACAGCGCGGTGGAGCAAGTGCTGGCGGCACATGCTTTTTCTTGACCCCCCGAACTAATAATGTTAATTAGGGGGTCGATGGGGCCCAGGGCCCCATTAGCTGTTTGAAGACAGGGAGTGCCCCAAGATGTTAGCAAAGGTAGTACGCAAGTTGCCCCACCTGGTGGTTATCGTTTTATTCGGCCTCATCGTGGTCTACGAACCCAAGACCACCTCGGTGGCCGGTCCCAACCCGAAGGACCCGGCCCACGAAGATCTCACCCGCATCGAGTATCCCAGTCACGCCACCATCGCCTGGAAGGCGCACTTCATCCGGCCCGAGGAAACCCTCGAGTCCCTCTTTGGCAAGGACTGGATCTACGTGGCGCGTTTCAACCGGATCGACCGGCGTCACGTCTATCCCGGCATGACCATCAAGGTGCCGGTCGACATGGCGGCCTGCCGCAGCTACTGTCCGCTGCCGGCTGAGTACGAGCCCGCCAAGCGCCACGAGAAGTACATCCTCATCGACCTCACCGAGCAGTGGATCGCCGGCTACGAGTACGGCAAGCTGAAGATCTCCGCCCCGGCGGCAACCGGAGCGGCCGGGCACGAGACCCCGACCGGACTCTTCCAGATCGATGCCCGCGACCAGACCCACTCCTCCTCCCTGTACAAGACTGAGGACCAAAGCGACCAGTACCCGATGGACAACGCCATGCGTTTCCACGTGGGTGAGGACGACGTGGCCTACTGGATCCACGCCCGCGACCTCCCCGGCAAGCCCGCCTCCCACGGTTGTGTCGGCCTCTACGACGAGGAGATGCAGAACCGGGTGTACGGTGCCCCTGAGAAGCCCGTGCTGCTCGATTCCCAGCGCTTCTACGATTGGGCAGTAGGCGAAGAGGAGTACGAGGACGATCCCGGCAGCGCCGAACTCCTCGAGGACGCCCCCATGGTAGAGGTGCGCGGCAGCCTGCCGGTCTACCGGAAGTAAGTCCCTCGCGTTTTTTGCGTCCTTTGCCTCATTGCGGCGCGACTGGTTCAGTAGTACCGGCTTACTAGACCGGTTTCCCGATTTGGTATACTCTGAATCCTTGGAAACTGAGAGTTTTTCCTCAACCTAAACCTTAACCTGTCTCTTCTCGGAGTTTCCAGTGCAGCAGTTTCTCAGGGAATATCTGCAGGTTCATGGTTACTGGGTCCTCTTTGTCGGGACCTTTCTGGAAGGGGAGGCGATCCTCATCTTCGCCGGTTTCCTGGCCTTCCAGGGGTATCTCAGCATCTACGGTGTCATCCTGTCGGCCTTTGCCGGCTCCTTCCTGGGTGACCAGTTCTACTTTCACATGGGGCGTCTCAAGGGCCCCGCCCTGTTGCGGTTCTTCACGAGGTTCGCGCGCAAGTTCCGCAAGGGGTTGAAGCTCATCGAGCGTTACGGCTCCTTTGTCGCCTTCATTTCCCGTTACACCTACGGTTTTCGGATCCTGCTCCCCATCATCCTGGGGATGACCAACCTCTCCGCGCGGCGCTTTCTGGTGTTGAACCTGTTGAGCGCGTTCTCCTGGGCGATCATCTTCTCCCTGGCGGGGTACCTGTTCGGCAAGGGGGCCGAGCTCTTTTTCGACGACCTCGAGAAGTACGAGCCGTTCCTGTTGCTGGTGTTGGCGGGGCTCACCGGGTGCATGTGGTTGAGCCACTTCTTCGCCCACCGCTGGCGTCGCCGCCGCGCGCGTGCCCGGCTGAAGCGTATGCGTGCCTGGCAGGCCGAGAAAGAGAACGTCGAGAACGAAGACGATATCGATTGAGTCAAAGGCATACGTCGTAGCACGCGGATCACGACTGAAAACTGCGCGAACTGGGCGGATAAACCCTAACCTCGTTGGGTAAAGGCAACAAGCCTGGAATCGTGTAGCCTGATCCGCGGAAACCCGCTGGGCCTGCGCCCAAGGCTATGACATAAAGAACAATCCGCGTCATCCGCGTCCGACCGCCTTTGACGTTGTATTTCCTGATAACGCAATCTCCCACTCCCAAAGACTCCTCCCTCCCTTTCAAGGGGAGGGTAGGGGTGGGGATGGGTTAACCACTGGCACGAACGTCAAAGGCATAAGTCGTAGCACGCGGATCACATCTGAAAACTGCGCGGACTGGGCGGATAAACCTAACCTCTTGGGGTAAAGGCCAAGGCAACAAGCCTGAAATCGTGTAGCCTGATCCGCGGAAACCCGCTGGGCCAGCAATCCGCGTCATCCGCGTCCCACCGCCTTTGACGTTGTTTTTATTTTTTGAAGCTAAGGAAGCTGCATGGATCTCAAAGAAAGAATCTCCGTCGTCCTCGTTGGTACTCAAAGCCCCGGCAACATCGGCATGGTCTGCCGGGCCATGAAGAACATGGGCCTTTACGACCTCCGGCTGGTAAATCCCTGCCAGGTCGATCACCCTGAAGCCCTCAAGTTCGCAGTCTCCGCCAAGGACCTCCTCGAACAGGCCAAGATCTACACCTCTCTTGAAGATGCCCTCGCCGACTGCGAGTTCAGCGTTGCAACCACCCGCCGCCACGGCAAGTACCGCAACGAAATCTGGACCCCGGACGAGGTGGTCACCCGCTTCGACGCCTGTCCCCCGCACAGTCGTCTCGGCCTGGTCTTCGGCCGCGAGGATAGCGGGCTTACCACCGACGAAGTCGCCGTTTGCCGCTGGCAGTCCACCATCCCCACCGCCGACGAGTACGGTTCCCTGAACCTCTCCCAGGCCGTGCTCATCTTCTGCTACGAGTTCCTCAAAGGTGCCAAAGAGGCCGCTCCCGTCGCCGATGCCGAGGACAAGCCCGTGCGCGAGATCGCCGGGACCGCGTCGCTTGAGCCGCTCTACACCCACATGGAGAAGACCCTTTTGCGCATCGGCTATCTCAACCCGCAAAATCCCGAGCACATGATGCGCACCATGCGCCGCATCTACGCGAGAGCCGAGTTGGATGAGCGCGAAGTAGCCTCCTTGCGCGGCATGCTGAGCCAGATCGACTGGGCCTGTGCCGAGTTCAAAGGGAAGAAGGGCGCATGACCCCGCTCACCCCGTACATAGGGCTCGTAGCCGGCTTTCTGACCAGTTCTGCTGCCATACCGCAGGTGATCAAGACCTATCGGACCAAGCACGCCCGCGACCTTTCCATGTGGCAGCTCGTCATGCTCAACTTCGGTATGCTCTTGTGGCTCATCTACGGCTGGCAGATCGGCGACCGTCCGTTGATTCTGGCGAACACCTTCTCCATCGCCTGCTACAGCTTCTTGATTGCGATGAAAGTGCACTACGCGAGGAAAGGCAGGGACTAGGGACTGGGGACTGGGGACTGGGGACTGGGGACTGGGGAGCAGTTATCCTGCACTCGCCACCGCCACCGCACCCTCAGTTGCTTCCGGGCAGTGCATCCTTTGGTCCTTGGTGACCTTTCGTCCCTTACGTCCTTGGGCGTTGCAGCACCGGCAACTCTAATGTTAATAAATGCCGCACAAAATTAAATTATGTTAAAGTAACCCCTGCTCGAGCCGAAAGGTGTCTCATGGGAAAACGGTCCGATCGAGCTGTCGGCAGCGCCTTAACGGGTGAGGCGCCGCCTGCCGTTTCGCTGGGCCGCTTTCTCGTTTAAGCCGTGCTCGGCAGGTAACGAGGTGTGTCGTGAAGGTTCTCCTTACCAACGACGACGGGGTCCACGCTCCGGGACTTACCGCTCTGGCCGAACGCATGGCCGAAATTGCCGAAGTGGTCGTGGTGGCACCGGACAGGGAGCGCAGCGCGGTGGGGCACGCGCTCACGCTGCACCATCCGCTGCGCGCCGCACGCATCGCGGACAACATCTACTCGGTGGACGGCACACCCACCGACTGCGTCAACCTGGGGATCCACAGCCTCCTGAGTTTCCGCCCGGACCTGGTGGTTTCGGGGATCAACCGTGGCGCGAACGTGGGTGACGACGTCACCTACTCGGGAACCGTGGCCGCCGCCTTCGAGGCGACACTCATGGGGATCCCCGCCATCGCCGTGTCGCTGGTAACCCGCGAGGCCGGGACCAACTACCAGGCGGCAGCCGGCTGCGCCGCGCGCATCGCCGAGCACGTCCTTTCCAAAGGGCTGCCGCCGGACACCTTCTTGAACGTGAACGTCCCCGACCTGCCGGCAGAACTTCTGAAGGTGCCGCTCGTCACCCATCAGGGGAAAAGGAGCTACAAGGGGACCATCGTCGACAAGGTGGACCCGCGCGGGCGCAGCTACTACTGGATCGGCACCGTGGATCTTAGCTTTGAGGACATCCCCGGCAGCGACTACCACGCCATCAGCCGCGGCCACGTCTCCATCACGCCGCTGCACATCGACCTCACCAACTACGCCTCCATCGAGGCACTGAAGGCGTGGGAAGTGCGCTGAAGCTGGACTTTTGGCCCTTGTTTTGCTATATTCCGCCCTTCTAATGGAATCGAGGGGGCGGTAATTGAATTTTGAAGTTTCACGCAAGAGAATGGTCGCCGAGTTGGTGAAGCGCGGCATCACGGACCAGCGCGTTTTGGGCGCCATGCAGTCGATACCGCGGCACATCTTCGTAGAAGAGGCGATGTCCGCCCAGGCCTACAGCGACAGCTCGCTCCCCATCGGCGAGAAACAGACCATCTCCCAGCCCTACACGGTGGCGAAGATGACCGAGATGCTGAAGCTCACCGGCCGCGAGCGGGTGTTGGAACTTGGCACCGGCTCCGGTTACCAGGCCGCGGTGCTCGCCACCCTGGCCGACAAGGTCTGCACGGTGGAGAGGATCCGTCCCCTGGCGTTGAAGGCGCGCCGCGCGCTCGACAGCTTGAGGCTTTTGAACGTCAACCTGAAGATCGGTGACGGTACCGAAGGGTGGCCCGAAGAAGGCCCCTTCGACGCGATTTTGGTCACCGCGGGATCGCCCCAGGTTCCGCAGTGCCTGATAGACCAGTTGGCCCCCGGCGGGCGGCTGGTGATCCCGGTGGGCGACCGCCAGGATCAGACCCTCACCCTGGTCGTCAAGGACCTGGAGGGGAAGGTAACCCGGCAGGAGTCCGAGGATTGCCGTTTCGTGAAGCTGATCGGCAGGCACGGCTGGAGCGACGAGGCCTGACCGGCGGCACCTGACCACCACTGAACCCGCTTGTTGTGAAGATAGGAGTCTTGCATGGAAAACGAAGAAATGTTGGAAGAGAAAGACCCGCTTTTCCTTGATACCGAGCAGGACCCGGACGCCCTCGAGCTAGAGGACGTCGAGGCAGAGGTGGAACCCGAAGTCGAGGAGGAAGAGATCAAGGCGGCGGTGGTCGAGCACTTCGACGACGCCATCAAGCTCTACCTGCGCGAGATCCAGAAGACCAAGCTTTTGACCGCCGACGAGGAGAAAGAGCTCGCGGCCAAGATCGACCTGGGCGACAAGGCAGCCCGGGACCGGATGATCGTCTCCAACCTGCGCCTGGTGGTGAAGATAGCCAAGCGTTACATAAACCGCGGGCTCCCCTTCCTCGACTTGATCGAAGAGGGGAACATGGGGCTCATCAAGGCGGTGGAGCGCTTCAAGCTCTCCAAGGAGTGCCGCTTCTCCACCTACGCCACCTGGTGGATCCGCCAGTCCATCGAGCGTGCCCTGGTGAACCAGTCGCGCACCATCAGGCTCCCGGTGCACGTCTCCGACGACATCAACAAGATGCTGCGGGTGACCCGCGAGCTGGTGCAGAAGATGAACCGCGAGCCGAGCATCAAGGAAGTAGCCGATGCGCTCGACGTGAACATCACCTACGTCCGGCGGCTCATGGTGCTCTTGAAGAAGACCTACTCCATCGAGCGCCCCATGGGGGAGAACAACGACTACTTCCTCATCGACACCATCGAGGACACCTCCACCGTGTCGCCGGCCGTTTTGCTGGAGGATCTCAACAAGTACGAGCTGGTCAGCAAGTGGTTCGAGACCCTCTCCGACGGCGAGAAGAAGATCCTCACCCTGCGCTTTGGCCTGGACGACAAAGATCCCCAGACCCTCGACACCATCGGGCGCAGCTTCGGGGTGACCCGCGAGCGCATCCGCCAGATCGAGGCGAAGAGCCTGGAAAAGTTGAGAAAGATCGTGGAGGCGACCGACGTCATGGGGCAGCCCACCGTCGGCCCGGTTTTGCCAACCGAATAACGTGGTACCGCAACTGTAATGAACAAATAATTGTGTATTTCAATAGGACCAAAGGAGCGACCGGCGAGCATGGAAGATTTAAAGAGCATCATCCGCAACATCCCCGACTTCCCCAAGAAGGGGATCCTTTTCAAGGACATCACGACACTTTTGGCTGATGCCAAATCCTTCCAGCGCATGGTCGACCTGTTGTCGCACCGCTACGTCGGCGAGAAGATCGACAAGGTAGTAGGCGTCGAGGCGCGCGGCTTCATCATTGGCGCCGCTCTCGCGTACAAGCTTGGTGCCGGCATCGTCCTGGTGAGAAAGCCGGGCAAGCTCCCCTCCGAGACCTTCAAGAAGACCTACGACCTCGAGTACGGCACCGACACCCTCGAGATCCACACCGACGCCATCAAAAAGGGCGAGCGGATCCTGATCGCCGACGACCTCTTGGCGACCGGCGGGACCATGGGAGCCGTGGTCGACATGGTGAAAGAGTTGGGTGGTGAGATCGTCGAGTGCTGCTTCATGGCCGAGCTCGAGTTCCTGGACGGGAAGAAGAAGCTGCCCGAAGGTAAATGCTTCTCGTTACTCAAGTTTTAAGGAATTCCCTTGCAAAGCCGATGCGGTTAGGATATAAAGTCCGTCTATTTTGTCCCCGTAGCTCAGCAGGATAGAGCACTTCCCTCCTAAGGAAGGGGTCGGACGTTCGAATCGTCTCGGGGACGCCACTTTTATTTAAGTAGTTGGCAATAATAGCAGTAGAGAGCCCTTGCCAGAAAATGTGACCTCTTATGAGACCTTTTCAGCAAGGGCTTTCTGTATTCGGTGTCGAAGGACCAAGACACCCACTCACCCCAAGGAAAGAATCCGCATAATAAACTGATGATTACAAGTACCCTCCTCGCTCTGACCCTCTCTTCGCTTGCCGCAGAAACGACACCATGAATGCTGCCGCCAAGGAGAAAGGGGCCATAAAGACATCATCAGGAATGGTTTTCATTCCGATGAAGGACGGCAGCGGCTGTTCTTCGAAGGGCACCAATATCGTCGGAGTGGACTACAGGGGACTATGCCAAACGGCCATGAGATAGACAGTTCTTACAAAGCAAGATGGTGGTAAAGTTTCCTCTTTCGGGTGTGATCCCCTGCTGGACCGAGGGGCTCCAAATGATGAAGTCGACGGCAGAACAAAGCTAGTCTGTCCGCCTGAACTCGCATATAGAAGCCGTGGTACAGGGAGGGATATCCCGCCAAACGCTACCCTTATCTTTGAGGTCGAGTTCCTCAGCATTGAGTAGTACCCATACTGGGCAGGGGGGGGCGCCGATGCTACGAAGCGAGATCCCGCCACCTTCCTTCACCAAGAAAATGGCATCAGTTTACAGCGGTGTCCCCCTCTTTATCCTCTCCTGCCTGTGGCCAGCGTCCTACTGCAAAAGTCGACTTCTGGCATTCATCTCTTTTGTAAAAGAAAGGCATATACCATGAACTACCAGCTTCAGATTAGCTCTCGCATCTGTTCATTTCTCAAAAAAATGATTGAAATTACGTTATGTATTGTGTCATTGAGCCTACTTTTAACCGGATGTTCTGCGACCTTAGAATCGAGACAAAATTTATCTTCAACCCTTATCCATTTAGGCTCATATACCTGTAAGCCAGATGAAATAGTAATCAATGACAGTACCAAACATACATGGCTGGCGTTTTGTACTGGTGTTAAATTTTACTGTACTGACATACCATCACCCTCCTGCACCCATGGCAGCATGAGATTTAAAGAACGTTAACATCCTATTGCAGTCTATTCCGGGGACACAAGGCCCTCTGAGGGGGACGCCCCTGTAATCCTGTAATTCTCAATTCTATCTTGTATTTCTGTTGGCGGGGTCTTACTAGTCAAGATAAAGCTTTCTGGCAACAGCAACTGCCTGGCCACGTTGTGCCGCACGAACGACCGCCGCTGCCGTTATGCCAACTGATTTGCTTACTGCTTCCGCTGTCATTCCGAGTTCTGATGTGGCCCAATGACACAAGAGGCTTCTGCCGGTAACTGTAACTGGTTTCTTCCCTCCTCTCCAAATCTCGTCGACGTTGATTCCCAAAACTTCCGCCACCTTCTGCGCCAAGGCATCAAGATCCATTCCTTTGCAGCGCAGACGTTCGGTCTTTTCCAACTGCTCGCTTGCAAGCCCTAGTACCTGTTCGACGAAGTCGCTGTCTCCGAGAATGCGTTCGTCACTTTTTAAATGTTCGCCATATTTGGTAGCCAATCGGATCTGTTCCCAACCACCTGCGCTGCGCAGGAGTCCTCCGCCTATCAAGTCTGGGCGGTTTCCTAGGCCATCCACCACTATGCGACAGCAGTACCAGGGGGACGGTCATAAGTTTATAGGTTTCTCCTGAGAGTCTGGGAGCTGGGACTCGCTCCCACAGATGTCTGGAGTGTGGGGAGGCGATCCGCTGTAGTGCAAGCCAAGAGCTTGGTCTGCTACTGGGCAACGAACGAACTTGGTATGACGGCGACTGAAGTCGGAAAAAGGTTGGCGATATCGCAGCCGAGTGCAAGTCGGGCAATCCTGCGGGGCCAACAGCTAGCTGGAGATAAAAACATGCTTTTAGAGAATCTGGTAAACGCATGATCGCATGGACATCCCCCCTTTATCCCGTGCCACTTGTTATACGACGGCAGTAGGTGCGGTGTTAGTCCCAGTTTCTTCTTTATTGCTTAGGCGCCATTAGGACAAAACAAATGAACACATCCTGAAAGACCCTCAAGCTCTCATCGGAAAAACATAGTATTGACCGCTCCCCCCTAAGAAGCTTATATCTTAAGCAGTTTTTCCCGCCTCCTTAGCAAAAGCACCCTCAACAAGGATTCTCCACTTCTAAATTCATATCAAATATTCTTCGCGTAGCAGACCGTTACTCCGAACTCCTTTCGACTCCTAGATGACACCTGATCAGTATTGTTCAATTCACGGGCACTTCACATCGTTACCCTCTTGGTAACGCAATCAGATTATTGGCTTAATGCAGTTAGCATCACATCACACCCTTCTCGAAGTTCTTATTCATTAAGTCACAGACGTGCGAGTACCGCATTTTTATGATTTGATAATTGATTCGATATTCTTATTTTCGAGGTTTTGAATATGAGAAGTTCTATAATTAAATCTGCGTTACCAGCCCTTCTGTTGTCGTTCATAATACTAGCCCCATTCCTAAACAAAGGTTTTACTATTGATGACCCCTTTATGCAACGTGTTCACAGTTTACTGTGATAATTCCTGATCCGTGTATGATCCGTGTATATAATTAATAAGCTGAAAACCGAGGAAACGATAGTTATGAAAACTAACATTAACAAATATAATGAACCAACCTTAGAAGAGATTAGTTCTCTGATTGGCTTGCTCAGACGAAATCGATATAATGAGGCAGAAATAGCCGCCATAAACTACACAGAGCGATACCCAAAGCATGGCTTTAGTTGGAAAGTCTTAGGAACGGTTTTGAAGATACAAGGTTATACTGAAGAGTCCCTTATTCCAATGCAAAAGGCCGCCTTGTTCTTACCAAACGACCCTGATGTTCATAGCAATTTAGGTGTCACCTTATTCGAGCTTGGGCGGTTAAATGATGCTGAAGCAAGTTATCGACGAGCCATTAAATTGAACCCGGAATATATTAATGCGCATATCAATCTCGGTAACACTTTAAGAGGGAAAGGATTTCTTACGGAAGCTGAGGCATGCTTTCGGCGAGCTTTGAGAATAAACCCAGATTATGCTGAAGGTCACAGCAATCTAGGTAATACACTATTGGATATGGGGCGGTTGAATGAGGCAGAAGACTGTTTCCGTCAAGCAATTAAAATTAAACCGGACTTTGCAGAGGCTCATAGTTGTCTCGGGCATATATTAAGAGATTCTGGCCGATATATGGAATCTGAAGTATGTTATCGCAGGACATTGGAAATAAATCCGAACTACGGCAATGGGAATGGATATAAAAATTTAGGATTTATTCTTAAGGAGTTGGGCAGGCATGATGAGACATTGTCATGCTACAAATTAGCGTTGGAGGCCAATCGTTGTATAATCGATGTTTTGCATCATTTAACATCACCTATGGTTCTGTTTGAAGATATGCCTTTCATTGCAAACTCAAAAAGTATTTATGAAACACATCAATTACTATCTACAATTAAAAAACAAGTAAGGCAAATAATTCGATCAAAAATAAACAAAGAGTCATCATCAAAGCCTAAAAACCAACTGCCTGAAGATCGAGAACATCTTAGAATAGCTCTTATATACCCTCCTCCTTGGCAGATAGAATCAAGTGGCGACTCACACAAGATGCCATTTGGCCCATCCCATGGAAACAGTTTGCGTGACCTTGACGGTGATTTTCGTACAATTACATATGGACTAATGACAATTGCTGCTCAGGCCAAACGCGCAGGACATGAGGTGAATGTTTATAACCTCTGCAGCTGCCCTTGGCAAGACATTGTGACTCTGATTTCTTCCACAAAGGCAGACGTTTTTGGCATCTCAGCCTTCACTGGCAACAGGCGGGGGATGGCAGCAATTGCAGCTCTTATTCGTCAGCTTCATCCGTATGCACACATTACAGTTGGTGGTCCATTTGCTACCGCTTTGCCAGAAGAGACCCTGGAATATTATAGTGACATTGATACAGTAGTAATTGGAGAGGGCGAAGATACTTTTATGGAGCTGCTGAATTTTCTTGTTTCTGGGCGGCAACCTATAGGTATTCCCGGTACAGCTTGGCGTGATGGAAAGGATATTATTAGGGGGCCACAACGTCCACGTATCCAAGATCTTGATTCCTTGGCATCACCTTTTGATTATTTTTCAAGTACAATTGTCATGACTTCCCGTGGTTGCCCAAGTAAATGTTCATTTTGCGGTGGTTATGCCACATGGGGCAGGAAAGTGAGTTTTCTTTCAGCGGAATCAAGCCTGGCAACCATAAAGAAGGCCTTAGACCGCCTCCCCGTACCATATCTCGCTATAAAAGATGATACTTTTACAGCCAATAGGCAGCGAGTAATATCCATATGTGATTTAATAGTCGAAAATAAACTCAATTTTATCTGGGGGTGTGATAGTCGCGTTGACTGTTTGGATGATGAGATTCTTAAGAAAATGAGATTTGCTGGTTGCCAAATGATAAGTTTAGGAGTGGAGTCTGGGTCTCCCGAAATCCTTAAAACCATGCGAAAGGGCACCACGCCTGAAAAAGTATTGGAAGTATCCCGTATAGCAAAGAAATATGGAATTTATGTTCGATATTACATGATTTTGCCAAATAAGGGGGAAACGCCAGAGACCTTACAGCAAAGCATAGATTTGATAAAAGCAGGAAAACCAAATGAATATGTTATCTGTTCACTAGGTTTTTACCCTGGAACTGAAGACTGGGAGGTTTTGTGTGACAGCCAGGGAATTACACCAAGCATATTCTTTATGAATGATTTTATAGAACTGGGTGTAGCTAATAATCGTGAAAAGGAATTTGAGCAATTAATGCTTCAAGTGCAATGTGATATTGGATCTATTCATGGTTTTGATTTTAGTGTTTATGAACGGGAGTCGGTTATTGAACAATTACCTGAATCACATCTCGCACACCTCGAACTTGCAAATGCCTATTTTCGTTGTAGCCGAATGGATGAAGCTATAAATGAGTTGGATAAAGCTGATAAACTAGGATTTCCTATTAAAAATATTATTTTGAACCAACGCGCCTGTATATCAATTACTCAAAATAAATATGATGAAGCCTTAAATTACTTAGAGCAGGCGATTCAAGCGTATCCACATAAGATAATTTCAAACAATCTAAGTGTATTGAATGATTGGCTAAATGGCAACACTAATTTACAAGGCATACCCATATTAAATGATTCTATCTTGGCTCTAGATTTTAATTCAGTTCAGTCATTTGCTTATAGTATTGATCCATTAATGTAACAAGCGATTATGGTAACAGAGTACCGGATTGCAATACCCGGGCAATGTTGAATGGAGTGGCACGGCATCTATTGCTGATAATTGGAGCCGCGTTTCAATCCGTGATCCGGATTTGATCCCGCGTCGTCAAAAAGCATAAAGCAAATGTCTTAAGTCAATCTGAGGGGGACGCCTCTGAGGGCCCCCCTCAAGTCAACCTCGTTTTTGGGAACCTAGGGGGACGCCCCAAGAATCCAAAGATCTGCACGCCTCTGAGGGGAGCGCCCCTGTAATCCTGTAATTCTCAATTCAATCTTGTATTTCTGTTGCCGGGGATTTTTTCCGGGGACACAATACCTATTAAACCTTGACACATTAAAGGCTTGCCGTATCGTGTAGGTATGGCACGCCTTTCTCGGGTCGTGGTACCCAAACATCCTCATCACGTCACGCAGCGAGGTGTCCGTTCAATGGATATCTTTCATAACGTGATGACCGTCTGACCTACCTGCATCTTCTCAAAAACCAAGCGTGTTCTCATGGTGTTACCATCCTCGGCTGGTGCTTGATGACCAACCATGTCCATTTCGTCGCAGTTCCTGATGAAGTCGAGTCACTGGCGAGGACATTTGGCGAAGCGAACAGACTCTACACCCGGATGAAAAACTTCAGCCAGAACGTTAGAGGATACCTGTTTCAGGGCAGGTTCGGGTCATGTGTGCTTGACGAAGCGCACTTAATTGCTGCTGCACGTTACATAGACCAGAATCCGGTGCGGGCGGGGATGGTTGAGAACGCTTGGGATTATGAGTGGTCAAGCGCCAAGTTTCATATGGGAATCAGGACAATCGACATATTGGTGGCCGATCGTACCCTTATGGGGCTGGTGCATAACTGGCAGGAGCTGCTTGCGGAACAGGATACCAACGCCAATGCGGTACTTAGGGCTGGTTCGAAGATCGGCAGGCCCATGGGCAGCGATGGCTTTCTGGAATCAATCGAGCATCTCACCGGGCGTAACCTTAGAAAGGGAAGGGCCGGAAGGCCGAAAAAGAAGGGGCGAAGGGGACGCCTATAAGATTATAAGATTCTGTCCTCAGAAACTTATTTTCTTATAGGCATCCCTCTGTAGGCGCCCATACATCACCCTCCTGCACCCATGGCAGCATGAGATTTGAAAAACGTTAACATCCTATTGTAGTCTTTTTCCGGGGACACAATACCTATTAAACGTTGACACAATAAAGGTTGGCCGTCTCGTGTAGGTATGGCGCGTCTTTCTTGGGCAGTCTGAGAGGAACGCCCTGTAATCCTGTAATACTTAGGTCAATCCTATTTGTGCTGTTGGCTGTATCTTGGTGGGGGCAGGGGGGACGTCCATCACGTCCAGAGCTGACAGGTGGTGGTTTGGTTAGAAGCTCTGGCGGTTGGCAAGCCTTGACCGTGAACCGAAAATTCGGCGACTATCGGAAAGGAGACGAACGTATCCTCGGTGATAGCGCTTTCGTCGAAGAGGTTCTTAATAGCGCCCAGGAAAAATTAGTGGCTTGTCGCGAAATGCAGCACCAAGACCTCGACCTTGACGATCTGGTTCGTATCGCAGCCAAGTTGCTGGGTCTTGCTCCCAAAGATGTCTGGAGTGTGGGGAAGCGATCCGCTGTAGTGCAAGCTAAGAGCTTGGTCTGCTACTGGGCAACGAACGAACTTGGTATGACGGCACTGAAGTCGGAAAAAGGTTGGCGATATCGCAGCCGAGTGCAAGTCGGGCAATCCTGCGGGGCCAACAGCTAGCTGGAGAAAAAAACATGCTTTTAGAGAATCTGATAAACGCATGATCGCATGGACATCCCCCCTTTATCCCGTGCCACTTGTTATACGACGGCAGTAGGTGCGGTGCTAGTCCCAGTTTCTTCTTGATTACTTAGGCGTCATTAGGTTAAAACAAATGAACATATCCTGAAAGACCCTCAAGCTCTCATCGGAAAAACATAGTATTGACCGCTCCCCCCTAAGAAGCTTATATCTTAAGCAGTTTTTCCCGCCTCCTTAGCAAAAGCACCCTCAGCAAGGTCTCCACTTCTAAATTCATATCAAATATTCTTCGCGTAGCAGACCGTTACTCCGAACTCCTTTCGACTCCTAGTTGACACCTGATCACTATTGTTCAATTCACGGGCACTTCACATCGTCACCCTCTTGGTAACGCAATCAGATTATAGGCTTAATGCAGTTAGCATCACATCACACCCTTCTCGAAGTTCTTATTCTTAAGTCACAGGCGTGCGAGTACCGCATTGTTATATGATTTGATAATTGATTCGATAGTCTTATTTTCGAGGTTTTAAATATGAGAAGTTCTATAATTAAATCTGCGTTACCAGCCCTTCTGTTGTCGTTCATAATACTAGCGCCATTCCTTAACAAAGGTTTTACTATTGATGACCCCTTTTTCCTCTTCGAAGCGCGTCACGCACTAACCGACCCACTTCATCCTACAGCCTTTGAGATGACTCTCCACTGTTACCCCGAGCGTGTGTCCAAATTAGCTCCAACTGGACCTATCATGGCATGGCTACTTGTACCAGCTGTCCTAGTTGCGAATAATGAGCTTGGTGCCCATCTGATGCAATTAGTGATGCTATGGATTGCAGTCTTTTCAACAATTTCGATTGCACGTGCATTCGAAATAAAGGAACCATGGTCGACCCTTTCTGGTGTTATTCTGGTTGCCATGCCGACTGTGCTAGCTATGGCGGGGACCGCTATGCCCGATGTCCCAGCAATGGCTTTCGGAGTTGCTGGCATCGAGCGTTTTATATCTTGGAATCAGACAAGAAAATTTTCTCAAGCAACGTTATCTGCAACTCTAGTTGGAATTGGAATTCTTCTCCGTCCTCATCTCATTGTACTTGTAGTAATTGGGGCTGTTCTGATAAACGGTCCATCTTTCTCACTCTCACCGTTCCGCAACAGACTCAAAGCCTTAACGCCGCTTATTTTAGCACCTGTCATTTCATTCGTTATCGCTCTCATTACAAAAGACCCCGCCCCCGACTCGGGTAGCATCTCTAGTTCCGCACTTAAATACAGTTTTAATTCGGTATCAAACATTGGATCGAATGTTATCGCCCTCCCGATCCACTGGGTACTTGCCATGGCGTTCGGTTTGCCATGGCTTGCGTTGCGTTGGCAACGAATTCTTTGGGATAGGTTATCTTTACTTCTCGCTCTTCTCGGCACATTTACAACTGCAATCGTGCTTGCGGCCATGCAAAAGTTTTCGATAACTTTATCAATCGTATCTGGTATCGGTGTTGCCGTGCTATGTGATGTTCTTTCTGATGCTTGGAAACGACGGGACTCAACACAGCTAGGGCTTGGTCTCTGGCTCCTGATTGCCCTTCCGACAGTCCCTTACTGTCATCTGCCCGCAAAGTATTTAGTTGTATCTGCGCCTGCAGCCGCCTTATTACTTGTCCGTGAAATGGTCCAAGTTGAACTTAAGAAGGCTTGGTTCATTCTCTGTACCACTGTTGTGGTTGGAATCGGCCTCGGTATTGCTATCCTGCGAGCGGATGAAACTTTCACACGGATTGGGCGCAGAGCTGCGATAGAGCTAGTCGCCCCCAACGTGGCTTCTGGTCAGCACGTTTGGTATATCGGGCACTGAGGGTACCAATGGTATGCGGAAAATGCTGGTGCACGACCGGTGACATTGACTCCCCCATATCCTGACCAGAATGATGTCATTGTGATGAGCCATGAAACCGCGTTAAGCGAACCTGTGCTCAACATGGTAGCAGCTAAATATCCCCGGATGACCCCGATCACGCACATTGAGGACTACACGCCCGGTGGTCGAGTAATGAGCCAAACAATTGGAGCAGGCTTTTTCTCTAACGTTTTCGGCTACTGGCCATGGCTTTGGGGTAACACGCGTGTCGACAGGTTTACGGTACTACGAGTTGATTAGGAACCGGCCCTAAATACTCCAGGTCCTCAGGGAGGGACGCCCCTGTAATCCTGTAATTCTCAATTAATCTTGTATTTCTGTTGGTGGTGTCTTAGTCAAGGTTAAGCTTTCTGGCAACCGCAAGTGTCTGGCCACTTTGTGCCGCCCGAACGACCGCCGCTGCTGTTATGCCAACTGATTTGCTCGAGTTCGGATGTGGCCCAATGGCAAAAAAGGCTTCTGCCCATAACCGTAACGGGCTTTTTACCTCCCCAAATCTCGTCGACGCGGATCCCCGAACTTCCGTTACCTTCTGCGCCAAGGCGTCAACATCCCTTCCTTTGCAGCGCAGACTTTCCTTCTTTTCCAAATGCTCGCTTGCAAGCGCTAGTACCTGTTCGACAAAGTCACTGTCTCCGAGAATCCGTTTGTCACTTTTTAGATGTTCGCCATATTTAGAAGCTAATCTGACATGTTCCCAGCCACCTACGCTACGCAGGAGTCCTCCGCCTATCAAGTCTGGGCGGTTTCCTAATGCCAGACCATCCGCCACGTATGCGACATACCGCTGCTGAGCTAGCCCTCGGTTTTCCGAGATCCTCGAAAGTATTCCTGTTATTTCTTGCCAGGGGTAGTGCTCTTGCCAAGGAGGGCTTGGTGGCCGGAATAGCGATATGTCTCCAGATCATTTAGCGTGTTTACCATTCCATCACGGAACGGGTTCAGGTGGATGCATCGAACCAGTTCCAGCAGGTACGTTTCAGACTGGCAAGGATCGACTTATAACGGTTTTGAAAGAGGTGGCCGTGACGATCATGCCGGTGGTTGAAATGGATGGCATAACCGGTAAGAAATCGCTCCCTCACTGTGGCGATGGGGGAGGTACCTGTGCACAGCAGGAGATGGAAGTGATTCGGAATTAAGGCCCAGGCAAAGCATTTGGTGTGGGTTCTGAGAAGAAGTTGGCCAATCGCTCCAGAAAATCACCCCGGTCCTGATCGTCCAGGAAGATTTGTCTTCGCTCGATCCCCCCGACAGATGATGTGATGCAGCGCGCCTAGCGCGTCTATGCGGGATTGACGTGGCATGGGGGAAGGGATGGCACAGGGCCTCCTTTTCGCAACTCCATCGACCCCGAGAATTACAGTATTACAGGGGCGTCCCCCTGAGGCCTGCAAACTCACCCAACCCGGTGTCGCGTGCAGTTACTCGTGGAACAACTCTGGCCGCAAAAAAAGGATGGAGTTTAAACCCTGATAAATCGTGTGCCTTAGGTGGAGAGAGAAATGTAAACGCCGGACTCGTTGAGAGTCCGACGTCGATGTCCACCAGGGTGGCGGAGGGCGAGGCTGATCAAAACACCATATTTTGACATCGAGCAACGTGCGGCTCAGACCCATGCCCATGCCGACGTAGCCGGACGGTTCCCTAAGTATGGAGTTAAAGAGAATAACCTATGCGAGCACGCTCGTAGTGTCCTGATCCTCTGGAATGTTTGAAAAAAACAATGAATGAGTGCGGATTTTCTGTTTTGACGATAGTTTTTATTTATGCTAGAAACCTGACCTCAACTCTCTGTGATCATTGGAAAATTTGGAATGTGGCAGGACCATACTAGCAGTACTTACTCTAAGGGAGGAACCAGTGCTGAAAATTTTCAACTTGCTCGTTTGTCTTTATGTAATCGCTCCGTCGGTAGTATTCGCGGAAAATACCTCGGAAACCATTTTCTTTGTGGCTGACGACCTTAACTCCGCAGTCAAGTATTACAATTCCAGGGGTGAAATTGGAAATAAACAGTTTTTGTTCAATGACAATTATAATAGAACAAATATAATGCATGCCAGGCCTGTTAATTACAACTGGGCAGATGTCACCTATGACGAAAAGCCTTACCAATCTCTCAAATTCCCCAATACAGCTAGTTATTCATACCTTGAAAAAACATACAGTAAAGTCCAGTTTCTGACTGAGGTATCACCTAATCACTACCGAGTACATATTGATGGAAGTGAATGCTTTGGAGATGGCTGTATAATGACTGAAAATATAGTGGTTGCGGTGCTGCCTCAAAAATTTAAAGTTATGAAATATGACTCGAGTGTTGATGGTACCTGGAAAAATGTCGGTAATACCTATTCTTTTTACTCTAAAAATGTAAAAGGAGCCTCGATAGATATAGAATTTGAAGACACCGTCCCGCAGGTCTACGTCGATCTTGCAAAGGTTCTGGCGAATTTCAAAGATATCAAGGTCTCCTACGATGGTAACAACGTACTTGTCGCCATGCCGGTCGAAGGTGTCTTTAACAGCGGAGAAGCTAAAATTCAGAATAACGGCTCGCAGTGGATCTCCATTTTTGCCAATACCCTCAAGTCCGCCAAAATAAAAGAGATGCGTGTCGAAGGGCACAGCGACAATGTTCCGATCAAATCGAAGTTGTACCCGTCGAATTGGGAACTCTCTGCCGCTAGGGCCGCTACCGTCGTTCGTTACTTAATCGGCCAAGGGCTCGACCCAAAGATCCTGGCTGCCGTCGGATATGCTGACAGCAAGCCGGTGTCCGATAATGACACCCCCGAGAAGCGGAAAAAGAACCGCCGCATCGAATTCACCATAGTGCCAAAACAAATTTGAGTGAAAAAACAAGGGTCAGAGCCTGACATCGCCCCATCAAGGCAATGTCCAGCTCCGGCCCTTGCGCACTTCTAACCAATTTGAATTCTATTAACAGAAAGGAGATTGATATGAGAAAAAAATTGTCTCTGAGACTGGCGGTTGTCATTACTATCGTTTCAGCATTTTTTTCAACGAGTGTGTTTGCACTGGGGGGGTACAAAAGTTTAAGCGGCGACGAAAAGGAACTTGCTGATGCTCTCGTCAGAAATTTGGAGATTAACGAGAGTGATGCTTATGATCTTTTTGAAGAGGTAAAAGCGCACCTCAACAAAAAAAACTGGCAGTACGATGGTTATACCAACGATACCCTATCTGGATCAAAGGTGAAAGATAGTAATGTGAAATTCTGGTTTTTTAACTTAACAAATGATGACAGGTTTGTGAATGTCTCGTTTATAAAATTCACAAAAGAAAAACAGGTTTTAATCCAAAGCGTAGAAACATTGCCGAGAGGGAGCCAGTCGGCAATAGATAAATACAATGCAGTAAAAAAGGACAAAGCATTTGAACTTGTCACAGATAACGACAATTTTTCCGTATTCAAAAAAACGGGCTATTCAGATAAAGTAAAAGTCTATACTAATTCAGGTGTTGGAGCAATTCAATATGTCGATTTTATAAAGCATGACCTGAAATTTTAGAGGTAGTAAATGAAATGCAGCTGGACATTGCCCACCAAGGCAATGTCCAGCTCTGACAATCATCTAAAAGGCACCCTTGCGCACTTCCTGGGAAAAGGCGAACATGATAAGGCGCTAGAACGATTCAACAAGACAATCATGATGATCAGACCCTCCCGGATGGAGGGGGCGGAGGGGCAGGTCTGGACATTGACGCATTCGGTAAGAGGATGGCTTTTTCCCGGGGACACGGTACCCATGGGTGCTCAGTGACATCTCCTGCATTCAAAAAGGGCGGCCGTTTGGCCGCCCTTCGTTGTGGTCCACTCACTGCAATACTTGGGTCTCCTCGCACATATTCAGAGTCCTCGGTTCCGACATCTTCTCCCCCAACCGCTGCGTGTTACCTCCTTGCGCACTTTCTTCCATGCACCATCGACGTGGAGTGTTTGAGGGGGACGCCCTTGTAATCCTGTTATTTTCAAATCAATTCTGTTTTTTCTGTTGCCAGTATCTTACTAGTCAAGACTAAAGCTTTCTGGCAACGGCAAGGGGGATAACCAAGGGGTCAAAGCTCCACATTTGACATCGAACCCCTATGGCACCTATCGCGCTTCCTGGACTTTTAGGCTGATTGTGGTCCCTTGCCCCAGGTTCGAAATTACTTCGAGAACGCCGCCAATAAGCCTGGCCCTCTCTCGCATATTCGTGAGTCCCCAACCAGTTTCCGTTGTCTTTGGTGACGCCTCCGTAGCTTCGAACCCCTTCCCGTCATCTGTGATGGTGAGCCGCACAAACTTCCCCACCTTGCCCAAGGTAATGGTCACCCTGGTAGCAGCGGCATGTTTCACTATGTTGCTCATTGCTTCTTGGGCTATACGAAATATTGTCGTTTCCTTTATTATGGTAAGTCTAGGGAATTGCGGGTCGTCGTTCACGACGACTTCGATGCCGAACCGATTGGCAAATTGTTGCGCATGCATGCGGATGGCAATGACCAATCCGTTATCTTCCAGTTGCAGGGGGTGCAGTTCGGCCATCATCATGCGGACGCTACGGGTAACTCCTTTCGTTATCTCCTTGGAATCTGCAAGGATTGGTCTCAGTTTGCTTGCAGCCTCACCACCCATATGCCTACTGACATAGGCAAGATTGAAACTAAGGGCGGTGAGTTCCTGAGCGACGTCATCATGCAGGTCTCGAGCAATGCCTTTCCTCAGGTCATCTTCCATTTCAATGAGGCGTCGGGCATAATTGTTGGCTTTATCCTCTGTCCGCTTCAGCTTGGTTATGTTCCATGCTACTGCAAGGACCGAAGCCTCCTCGTCCGGCACGGCGGGCAGGCGCACGACTTGTCCCTGCCATATCGCGCCGGCCATTCCTGGCCCAGCTACCTGGTAGGCTTCCAACTCCAGCGGTTCCCCAGTTTCCAATACGTGCTGCAGAAGTCTTTCGGTGCCATCCTCAGCCGCTTCCGGGAACACTTCACAGTAGGTTCGGCCAATAATGGGTTTATCAGGGGAAAAGGCCTGGTAAGCCTGGTTTGCCATCGTGTAGCGCAGGTCCCGCCCTTGCATCACCCCGATGCACGCGCCTACGTTGGCAATCACGCATTCCAGGAACTCACGCTGGCGACGATCCTTGTTTTCCCTGGACGCCTGCTCAGCCTCCCTGTAATCGGTGATGTCGCGCACGACGGCAACGGAACCGATAATCGAGCCGCTGGAGTCGCGCACCGGCGAGGAGCTGACCTGCCGCCAGCGCAGTTCGCCGGTCGTGGGGAGGCGGATCAACTCCTCCTGGCCCCTCACCAATTCGCCGCGCAAGGAGCGCAAGGACGGCGCTTCTTCGATCGGGCGAGGACTGCCGTCGGGGCGGCGCACTTCGAGGCTTGCCGCCAGATCGTGCACATCGATCGCTCCGGTCCCCTGCAAGGCAAATCCCCGACGGCCTGCCGGATTGACGAGCCTGAATTGCCCCGCTGTGTCAGCAAACCAGACTTCGTCCGTGATGCTGTCCACAAGTGCGGACAACCGATCCTTTTCCTGCGCGATGACATCAAGTAGATGGCGCTCTGCTTCCTCGCCTCGCTTGCGTTCGCTGATGTTCTGCACAACTCCTGCGAGTCGGAAGGTGTTGTCCTCCCGATTAACCGTGGTGCGGCCGCATTCCTCCAACCAGATCGTCTTTTCTCCATGAACGTGCCGATAGACGCTCCTGTAGCCGCCTCCGGTCGTGATCGCTTCGGTGACCAGCGCACGGTGACGCTCCACGTCGTCGGGATGGATGAGGCTGTAGCCCGTATCGCTGGTATCGAGCCTCGTCGGCAGTTCCAAGACCTCCTCGGCATGCTCGGAGAGGGTGACTTTGAGGGTAGCCGGGTCGTACTCCCATGCCGCCATCCGGGCGGCATTCAGCGCCAGGCACAACCTCTCCTTGCTCTCCTTCAGCGCCTCCTCGCCCTTCATACGCTCTGTGATGTCGTGAATGGTAATAAAGCCGAAAGCGGACGTTTGGCTGTTGTCGTGGATCATAGTGCCGTTGTAACTGGCAAAGAACTTATGTCCTGTGTCGGTGCGTTGCGCCTGCAGCACTTGTTCTTGAACGTGTTCACCTCGAATAACTCTGGAAATCGGCCAATCAGTGAAATCCAGCGGTCGCCCCTGCTCATCCCAGCCCTTCCAGGTACCCTGCAATGCGAGGTATTCAATAGGTTCGTCGAGTTGGTAGCCATGAATGCGCAAAGACGCGGGATTCTGGTAGACCACGTTCCCCTCCGCATCGAAAAGCATAAGCCCCTCAGACATAGAACCCATGATCGAGGAAATTTTCTTTTCGTTTTCCTGGAGCGCCATCTCGGCCCGCTTGCGTTCGGTGATGTCCTGAACGACACCAGCCACTCGGCTGCGGCCCGAACCGTCCACGCGATGTTGTCCGGTGAACCAGATCCAACGAATCTCGCCATCTGCGCGGCGGATCTCGCACTGGTAGGTCCACCCGGTCGCTGCGGCCGTAGCCTCGCGCACCATCGCCTCCACCTCGGCTCGGTATTGCGGCAATGCGTGCCGGAGGAAATCATCCAGGGTCCACTGAGGGAGCAGTTCCTGGTAGCCAAAGATGCGATCGTGTTCCAGCGACCGATAGGCGGTGTGGTCTACCAAAGAGATGTCCCACACCCCGACCTGGCAGGATTCCAGGGCGAACTCCAGCCGCTCCGCAATCTCCGGCAGTGCCGCCTGCCCGGTCATTTCTTCGGAGAAGATGGCAATACCTTCCGCTACGGGCTGAATGGTGAGTCGATACCAGCCTCGATGGCCATCGGGGAAAATGAATTCGTTGTCCAGTTGATGGGTGGTCCGCTCCTCCATACAGCTCTTTTCCAGGGCGAAGACCCGAGTGGCCGTTATTCCGGGCCAGCAGTCCATTACGGTCAGTCCAAGCAGCTCTTCCTTAGGCCTTCCATTGTGTTTCTCGGCGAGAAGGTTGATATAGCGGTATCGCCAGTCAAACCCGATGATTTGGCACCCTTGCGGCATGGCATCGAGGATGGATCTGCTATCAAAGTTCATGCCTGCGGTCCTTTTGCCGAGAAGGGAACGGGGCTTTATCCTGTTGCTCTACTGTCCCCTAAGATGGCAGAAAAGATGGAAAATGTGTTTCATGCTACAGGAACCAAACGAGTGAGTCAATCTGCGGAAAACCCTCCCCTGCTCGAATACCCGGATGAAAACTTCGGTTCTTTTCAGGGTTCTTTCGCGGGGACACAATACCTATTAAATCTTGACACAATAGAGGCGTTACGTGGACCAGAATCCGGTAAGGGCAGGGATGGTTCAGAATGCTTGGGATTACGAAGTGGTCCAGTGCGAAGTTTCATATGGGCATCAGGTCGAGCGATGTCTTGGTCACAGATCGTACGTTGATGGGGATGGTACAAAACTGGCCGGAACTGCTGGTGGATGAGGATAGTAGAGCGAATGCAGAAATTCGGACAGGCTCAAAGATCGGCAGGCCACTGGGTGGTGATAGCTTTCTGAGTAGGATCGAGGAACTTACCGGGCGAAAACTGAGAAAGGGAAAGCCTGGGCGGCCGAGAAAGAAGTAAGGATGGCTCTTAATGTGTTAGGAGGTTATCCCGGAGGATCTACGGCTACAGCAGTGAGCTACTTTTGCATAAGCCATTGAAGGGCTGATGCTTGATCCTTGAAGATCGCATCTTGGCTATATCGCGCGGCAAACACCTGATACTGTCTGGAAACCCCGAATTGATGTGGATTCTCAACAACTAATGCTGTTTTCCAGGAAAGTCCGTCAATGGCAGGGTGGACAATTGCGTGGATCAAATCTGACAAGTCATCACCGTTAAACATTGGTGTTGCTTTGCGGATGTCAGCGACCGTCTTTCTAATTGTTAGAACCTCAGGGTCAGAGAGAAACGTACTCCAGTATTCTGCGAGGTCTTTTTTCGAGATGTCTCCTTCCCATAGCTCAAATATAACACCCATCTCACGGTCAATTGAATACGAAATAGGCATAGCAAAACCCTTCGCTTTCCTTGGAATGATGTTCTTACAAATCATCTACCACATTTTTTGCCGATCCAAAGACCAGCTGAAGTAGAGCGAATGCCGAACTTTGGACGGGCTCAAGGCCGGCAGACCCCGCGAAACAACCAGCTGCTTCAACTGCACGAGAAAGGGTCAGTTGCCTGGACTACTGAAGGATGATCCTTGGGCGGGAGAGGACGCATCTAACTCGGCCATTGCCGCCGCGTAACATCCCGGACAAAGACCGTGGGTGATTTGTGGCAGCTTCACGGTGGTAAAGAGTCCTAAATCGGAAATTGCCGTCTCGATCTCAACCCATTCACTGTCTGTTACCGCTACTTTTTTGCATATGCTGCAAACCCTGATGTGTTCATTGCTCCGATCAAAACTCGGATCGAGCAGGTCGACTTTCTCCCGACCAACTTCCTGCAATAAGTAGCTGTGAAAGTCAATGCTGCCATCGATGTTGGCCGAGATGTGGAGCTCCAGCGTGCGCCTGACAGTCGGGGAGTCGCAGCGGTAGGGGATAATTACCGAGGAAAGGTGTTTTCTGATTTTCTTGAAAATTGTCTCGTATAAGAGACTCGTTTCATCACCATCGATGAACTCCCAGATTGATAGCCCGAGTATCCGGCTCGCTGAGAACCTATCAGGAGTCTGGTCGGTCGTTTCAAAGGAATCCCAATTGTCACTGACCCTGACAATGTGGTTGCGATTGTCAATGGTGTATTCGTAAAGGGTGATGTAATCGGGCTTCAGCATGCGTGACCTCTAATGCTTGTAGAGCTGTGACAATACAATACATTAGGTCACTGGCGATCATTTTTCAATGGTAAGTTATCTGACAGATAAAGTCGGTTGGCCTGCTAAGAATAACGCGGAGATGTAGCCGGTACTCCGGATTGCAACATCATTAACGGGGATATTGCTCTCAGGGGGACAGGGGTATTTGGGGCGCCCCGATAATCCGGTAATTCCCAGTTGATCTTATATTTAGCGCTGCGGAGTTAACTCTAGGTCTTCCGTGAACCTCCAAAGTCCTTCTAGTATTTCTTGCAAAATATAGTGTCCCTGCCGAGGATGGCGCGGTGGCCGGAATAGGGAAGGGATACTGTCTCCAGGTCCTGTAGCGTGCTAACCAGCCCAGCACCGAACGGGTAACCTTACCCGGTATCGGTTCCTCACGAGGATTTCCCCAACCCGAAATCCGACAGTACACCTGTCAGGATCAACCACTCTGTCGATTTTGTTTACACCAAACGGAGGTCTAATAAGCAACTGTAAGGAAATCAGCACATTACATATTGGCTCCATTGTTGCAATATTCTTATGTATCCGCTTTCACTGTCTTATTCACCAACAGAAAAGGGGAAACACCATGAGAAAGTTAATCGCATCGCTAGCCGCAGCATCGTTATTAGCCACCGCCGTACCGGCATTCGCGCTGTTTACCAATGGTGGATTCGAGACCGGGGATTTTAGCGGGTGGACGCTCACCGGAACCGGGACATCGCTTTCCCAGGTAATAACTGCCGGCACAGCCATGCAGCCGGGACAAACACTGGATATCAACCCCTATAACGGGTTGTATATGGCTCGCCTCCAGGATGTTTCCGGCCTTTTCCACACCACGCAACTCTCCCAGACAGGGGCGATTACCCAAGCCGATCTGAACAGTGGCGGCAAATTGTATGTAAACTGGGGGGTAGTGTTGGTCGATCCCGACAGCCACATCGGCCAATTGCCACCGTACTTCAGCATCGATATTTTAAAAAATGGGTCTCTGATCGATAGCTTCTATGCCGATGCCTCTAACAGGCAAGGCGGCGGCTGGTTACTAGCCGGTTATGCAAGCTGGTCTGGCGGTGGTTATGGCGGGACTGGTGATATGTATTACAAACAAGATACTTATGCGTATGACTTCAGCTCGTTCGATTTAGGGGATACCTTGACGATCTCCATGAATGTCGCCGATTGTGGTTACGGTGGCCATGGTGGCTTTGCTTTCCTCGATGGGATTGGCACCACGTATGAACCGCCGACAGTTCCCGAACCGTCAACCTTAATCCTGCTCGGCGCGGGTCTGGGGGGCTTGGCCCTTTGGAGAAGGAAGCAGCGCAAGTAATCTGTCGGTTTCCTTGACACAAAACGGGGATGACAATGACGTCATCCCCGTTTTTTTCAACTGATCTAGTAATCCTGGGCCTCTGCGGGGGGCGCCCCGGTAATCCGGAATTTCCCAGTTAGTACTACTGTTGGAGATGTCTTACGCAACAAGATAAAGGGATCTGGTAACTGCCGTCACGTTGTTCCGTACAAACAGGCGCCGCTGCGGTCATGCCAACTGATCTGCTGATTGCTTCGGCTGTCATACCGAGTTCGGAATCCCTGTTAGACAAAATCGCTGTCCCCGAGCATCCGCTCCTCAAAGGGGGCGGGGCCTTTCCTGTATCGAATACCGACACATCTGTCGAAAGCTTTTACATGCCTGGCCGTCACGCCACCTGCACCCACCGCCACAATCCGCTACGCTTCAGCAGTTTACCAGCCGGCATGGTCCATGCTGATTAGCTGAAGCGGTTTCTATTTAATGTTTTTCTTGCTGTTATATGAAGAACAAAGGGGACGGCCTATAGATTGTAAGACTGTACCTACTGGAAGCAGTAGAAAAGAGGATTCTGAAGTGCCTTCATCCGTGTTGCCCTTAAGCCACAGGTCCCAAGGGCTCAAAACTGATTGCCAAACTGCAATGAAATGAATGAGGGAACTCCCTTGCACCATTTCTATTCAAAATATCGTATAAGTCTCCTTTTACCGCTTCTCATACTGAATTTGCAGTTTGATATACCCTTGTCGCACCACAATTTTGCCAATTCCTGGTACGACTCTGCTGACCCTCTCCATCGAATTCACAACGACATACCCAAGAAACCTGAACTGTCCGATGCACATCGTGATCAAGCGCCTGATTATAATGTCCTTCCTGTAGCAGTTACCCACCTCGTAGAGCCGATCCTGCTACCTTCCATATCTCGAATACCACGTTCCCTACAGCAACCTGACAATCTCAATACTGACTACTTTCCCAATAAAGCCTCACCTGCATAATCCCGCACTGTTATCGCCACCGCAGAGTTATTTTGCCACATTACATAATAAGGAGACTTCTGTTTATGAGATCACCAAAATTGAAAATTTTCCAGAACACACAGCTGCGGCAACTTTTCAGAAAAAACGCAGTATCGATTATTTCACTGATGTTGGTCTTTTTATTCTCCCTCCCGACTGCTTTTGCCATTGCCAAAGAAGTGCAGCGGTTACCTCATGAACCGAATAATCCCAGAATCTTGCAGGTTTATTTCAACACCACTGATAATCGCGAATACATCTACAACGGCCAAGAGTGGGTGCCCCATGATGCATCGATCGACACCTACGAACTTAAACAGTACAAGAAGGCCAAAGATAAAAAGACCCCCGACAGCAATGGTACCAGTACTTCCAATCAAGGAGTCTCCAAATGAACCGTCTGCTTACTGTGGCACTCAGCCTCGCGTTTCTTGCCGTGGCCCTGTTCAGTACCGTGGCCAGCGGTGCGAATACCTATTGTTATGACTCCAGGAACAACCAACTCTGCCCGGACTCCATTCATCTCAAGCACCAGGCATACATGAAAGACTGCACCACCTGCCATAACCTGAATTTCTCGTTCAACGCGCCAAAGTCGTTTTTCCGTGACAGCTCGATGGGAGCTTTTTATCCGGGCGGTCCTGCCCCGGTCTTTACCAAATCAGGCAGTTGGACCTTTCCCAAGACCAACACTGCAGCCACCTGCTCGAACATAGCGTGTCACAACATACCGGCTGGCACCTATACCTACTACGTTTATGACTGGGGTAATGATGAGTTCACCCCCGTCAACTACAACTACGGTGGCATGAGCGGCGCCACGGCCCTCTGGCAGGATAGCCCCGACACCAACTGCAACAGCTGCCACAAAATCCCCCCTTACTCCAAGAACGTCTGGCACAGCGGCACGCATACCAATAATACGATTCCCGGTGGGAACAACTGCGAGCTCTGCCATCCCGATGCAAAATCGAATGTGGGACCGGATGGCAAAACAATCATCTCGAACTATCTGACGGCTCCGAGCCAGCACGCAAACGGCACGCTTGACGTTGTAGCCAAGTTCACCTCCAAGTGTTTCGGCTGCCACTGATAACGCGCCGGAAGGAAACGTACTTACCTGCAGTGTTACGTTGCAGCTCAAGGAGCCCCGCCATGAAAAAACTGTTTTCCATAATCCTCGGCTTCGCCGTGCTTGCCCTTGTCACGCCCTTAAACGTCCGGGCCATAGACGGCCCCCATGTTGACCCGAGTAAAGTAGCGAACAACTCCTGTACCGTCTGCCACAACGAGGACGTACCCTCAAACAGCTCGGTGTTTAACAGCAACTGTCTGTCCTGCCATAGTGATTTCTCTACCGGCACGAACAGCGCTGCACAGCAGACCTCGCACAAATGGACCGGGAGTGTTACCGCACCGGCCGCCGGGGCCCAATCACCAACTACCGGTGCCTTGACACTGGTGCAGAACTACACCGGCAGTGAGCTGGCCTGCGTTCTCTGTCATAATCCCCACGACGACAGCAATGATAAATACCGGCGCATTGCCAATGGCAGTGATCAACTCTGTCTGGACTGCCATCGGTCCCGCGACGTAAAGAGCCATCGCGTCGATCCGACCAAGTACCCGGCGAGCCATCCGGTGCATGTCACCTATGCGGATGCCGTGGCAGCAAACTCGGCGGGCTATAACGCCCCCCCGGTCAATGCCAACCCCGGCAATCCAGGCTCCGACCTCGGTGCCAGGTTATCCGCATCCAGTGGTGTGGTGCTCTGCAGCACCTGCCACGCCGTACACAATGCCACCTCGCAAAGCGCCACCCCGCCGGTTGCCGACAGCACCGGAAAACTCGGCGACGGCAACCTGTTGCGCACCAACCCCCGCGGTGAACGTGTTGCTTCCGGAACGGCTGATACCCTCAATATCTGCACCAACTGCCATGCCGGCAAATTCAACCACAACGCCAAGGGTCAGGACATCGAGTGCCTTGACTGCCATGCTGCCCATGTGGAGTACGATCCGAATGACCCGAACAATACCAAAGGGACAAACATCAATCTGATCAGGAGAAATGTGACCATTAACGGTGCTCCGAGTCAGATATTCTATCGCTATAGCGGAGCACGCAGGGAATACAAGAATGCCGATGGCAACGGTGTCTGCCAGGGCTGTCATGCTCTTCCGAACACCATCGCCGACCACGCCAGCAACGATCCAAGGGTCTGCAACAACTGCCACACCCATGGGGATGCCAAAGGGTCGTTTACTGCAAAAATGCCCGACCACAAGGCAGTTTTGAGCTCCGGCGATATCGTGATGTTCACTGCCGACAGTAACCACGACGTTACCCCGTTAAGCATCAGTGAAAATTGCACACTGTGTCACTATGAGAGCCTTGTTCAGCAACATGGCGGCAAATGTTCCTTGTGCCATGAAGGAACCAACCCGCCGAGGAATTCCTTTGCTGGTGCCTGGAATAAGACCTGCTCGGCTGGATCGTGCCACCCTGCAATTCATACGAAAATGACCGGTAATCACAATGGAATCTACAACGGCTCTTCTTCCAGTTGTGACAGATGTCATGATACCAGCGGTGGGTACCCGGGACCGGGTGACTTTTGTGCACGCTGCCATAACCCGGACCTGACGGTTGCAGCAGTTGGAGACAATGTTGCTCCGGTAACGACCTCGGACGCACAAAGTACCTATACCGGTGCCGCCACTATCCACCTGATGGCATTCGATCAAGGCAGTTCCGGTCTTTCGTACACCCGCTATGTGCTTGATGGCCACAAAGGGGTCGAAGTCGCAGCCACAGCGGATGTGTATGTTGCAGCACCGATCACAGGATCGAGAAATCATACACTGCAGTTCTACTCAGCCGACCACGCCATGAATGTCGAGGCTGTGCATACTGTTTCCTTTACCGTGTCAGCCGTTCCGTTACCCGACACCACCGCACCCACCACGACCTCGAGCTTCAACCCGGCGGCTGGGGCAAATTTCAAGGCGAGCCAGGCGGTAACTCTTACTGCCGCGGACAACAGCGGCGGTTCTGGAGTCAAGGCTACCTATTACAAGATTGATTCGGGGGCTTTCACCACCGGTACCTCCTTCACCGTCTCCGGTGATGGTCTCCATACCTTCAGCTACTACTCGGTGGATACTGCCAACAACACCGAAACCGCCCACGTCTCCAATCAATTCAGAATTGACACCGTTGCACCGGTGACGACAAGCAGTGCTGTGGCTGGAACCAGCTACGCCGGCGCCCAGACCTTCACGCTTTCCGCTTCAGATACTGGCGGTTCCGGCGTAGCCAGCACCGTGTACCAACTTGACGCTGGCGCCTTCTCCTCCGGCACCTCTGTCCTGGTGGCAGCCCCATCCTCGGGTAGCGCATCCCACACGATCTCCTGGTATTCAACCGATGCAGCTGGCAACCAGGAATTGACCAAGTCGGTCAGCTTCACCGTTAAGGCCCTGGCCGATACTACTCCACCGGTAACAACCTCGAACTTTAACCCGGCGGCAAATGCCATCTACAAGACCAGTCAAACCGTAACCCTTACCGCTAGCGATACCGGTTCCGGAGTCAAGGCTACCTATTACAAGATCGATTCGGGCGCCTTCACCGCGGGGGCCTCCTTTACCATGACTGATGGCTTGCACACCTTCAGCTACTACTCAGTGGACAACGCCAATAACCCTGAGACCGCCCACGTTTCAAACTCGTTCCGTATTGATACCGTCGCGCCGGTCACGACAAACGGTGCCCAGGCAGGAATCACCTATACGGGGAACCAAACCTTTACCCTTAGTCCGACAGATAGTGGCTCAGGCGTGGCAAGTACCTGGTACAAACTTGACGGGGCAACGTCGTATACCCAGGGCACCTCGGTCGCGGTTGCCGCCCCGACTTCGGGAAGCGCATCACACACGATGTACTGGTATTCGTTCGATGCAGCCGGAAATCAGGAGGGTACCAAAACGGTGACCTTTACCTTGGTGCCAGTGGCTACCGGAGGGACCACGACACTGGTTGGGGACAATAATTCAGGCAGCAACCACCCCTACACACACTTCTGGTTGATGGATGCCACCGATACCATACCGATCGCCGATGGTGGGTGGTCTTCCGACGAACACCATACCTGGGCTAGTTTCGCGGTACCGTCAGGTGTCGGCTACGTGATGCACGTTGAATGGGAGTATCCTGATTACGAAGGAGGCGAAACCGGCTCTGACCTCCGAGTGTTCTCTGCCGCGGAAGTTACTGCGGGTGCTACCGTTACCTGGCAGCTCAACCTCCCCTAAATGGACGGCGGTTGACAGTCGATGGGTGTTGCAGAACCAGTGGAAGAACAAGCGGGGCGGCCAAATGGCCGCCCCGTGTTGTAGTCATGAGATATATGGGGTTAGAGCTCCACATTTCATTGTCCAGAGTGTAACTCTGCCCTATTCTGCGTTCGCTTCAGCTGTGCTGACCCTTACTCCCTCACCCAATGACAGGTGTACCCACCGGGATTTTTCACCAGGTAGTCCTGGTGATAGTCCTCGGCACGCCACCAGGGGCCTGCTGCGGTTATCTCGGTGACTACCGGCCTGGGCCATTTGCCGCTGGCATTGACCTCTGCCTTGACCCGCTCGGCAACCCGCTTCTGCTCTTCGTTGTGGTAAAAGATGGCGCTGCGGTAACTGGAACCGACATCGTTCCCCTGGCGGTTCAAGGTGGTCGGATCGTGCATCCGGAAGAAGAAACGCAAGAGCGCCTCGTAGCTGGTCTTGGTCGGGTCGAACTCGATGCGCACCGCCTCGGCATGCCCCGCGTGGTTTTGATAGGTGGCGTTCGCTACCTCACCCCCGGTATAACCAACCTCGGTCCCAAGTACGCCGGGCTGCTGACGCAAAAGGTCCTGCATCCCCCAGAAACATCCCCCAGCCAGCGTCGCCACCTGCTTGGCCGGCGCCGCCGGGGCCGGCCTACCGAAAACCGGCAGGAACTTGCCATAACCCGACTTCTCCAGGTCATCGACGGGGACAAAGCGCAGGGCTGCGGAGTTGATGCAGTAGCGCAGCCCCCCCTTGTCCCGGGGGCCGTCCTCGAAGACATGCCCCAGGTGTGAGTCCGCCTCTTTGGAGCGCACCTCGGTCCGGATGGAACCAAACCCCAGATCCCGCTTTTCGACGAGGCTCGTCCCCTCGATCGGCCTGGTGAAGCTGGGCCAACCGGTGCCGGAATCGAACTTGTCTTTCGACGAGAAGAGCGGCTCTCCGCTCACGATGTCGACGTACAGCCCGTCACGATGCTCGTCCCAGAACTCGTTCTTGAAGGGGGGCTCGGTCCCTTCTTTCTGGGTAACGCTGTACTGAAGCGGAGTCAGTCGTTTCTTCAACTCTTCCTCCGAATATTTCCGTGTCATGCCGGTCTCCTTTCCTCCCTGCTGGGTACCCGGGGATCCTTGGTACCTCATTGCCAACACGGCCGTGGCCGCGAGAACCACTACCACGATTACTAGTATGTAACCAAATCTACCGCTGATCATGTGAAAATCCCCCTTTCCCGGTTTTGCCTGCCTCATGTGTGCATGGTAGCAAGGATGTGTGAAGGGATTATTCCGTTACCTTAAAGTTTTGGTAAAGAGGGGGCACGGCCTGGCAAGGTGAACCAGACGCGGGTCCACTCCTGGTCGCTCTCTGCTCCGAGTTGTCCGCCGTGTGCCTCGATAAGTTCCTTTACTATTGCGAGCCCGATCCCGGCGCCGCCCACCTGGCGCGACCGGGAACGTTCGGCCCGGAAAAACCGCTCGAAAATGAAGGGGAGACTCGCCTGGTCGATTCCCTCCCCCTGGTTGGCCAACTCGGTCCTGACCCCCTCCGCAGTCAGCTTGGTCGAGATCACCACGGTCCCTTGGGGCCGCGAGTACTTCCAGGCGTTGTCCACCAGGTTGCGGATCGCCTGCAACAGCTTGTCCCGGTCCGCGTAGACCGTCTCGGTCCCGGGCTCCAATTGCCAGGTAACCTGCACCCCCTTCTCCTGCAGGTTGAACCGGTAGAGTTCCACGATCTGGCGCAACTGCTCGTGCAGGGAAAGAGACTCCCGGTGCAAAAACGCCTTGGCCGCGTCGGCGCGTGCCAGTTGCTGGAGATCTTCCACCAGGCGGACCAGGCGCAGGGTTTCCTTTTCCAGGGTGGCAAAGGTCTCCCGCGAGACCGGCACCACCCCATCGGCCAGGGCTTCCAGGCAGCCGCGCAGGTTGGTTAAGGGAGTCCGCAACTCGTGCGCCATGTCTGCGACCATGTTCTTGCGCAACTTCTCCAGCTTTTCCAGGCTCTCCGCCATCAGGTTGAAGGACTGGGCCAGCTCCCCGACCTCGTCAGAGGTGACGACATCCGCCCGCTCCGTGTAGTTGCCGCTGGCGATCTGGCGCGTGATGGCGGTCATCTGGAACAGCGGCCGCAAAAGCTTGCGGGTCATCAGGTAGTTCAGGATGAAGGCAAGGGCCAGGGCGACCAGCGAGGCACTGATCAGGTAGCGGTGGATCGCGGTCAGGAACATGCGGTGGGAGTCGATGGGATCGATGTGGTACTGCTTCATGAGCGAGGCGAAGTAGTCGGCTGCCAGCCGGTCCACGAAGAGCCAGACCAACAAGACGATGACCGCGATAACCGGGATGATGTTGCCGAGGAGGAGTTTCCAGAGAAGTTTCCGTTTCATCCCGCCCCCCTAGGCATCCCTGCCGTCGCCGAAGCGGTACCCGAACCCCCTTAGGGTGTGAATGTAGCGCGGGGCAGACGGGGTCTTCTCTATTTTCTGGCGCAACTTGCTGATGTGCACGTCGATCACCCGGTCGACCACCTCGATGTCCCCTTGGTAGCAGGTGTCGAGGAGCTCGGCCCGGGAAAAGGCCCGGCCTGGTGTCGCCATGAGCGTAGTGAGCAGGGAGAATTCCAGCGCGGTGAGCGAGAGCGGCTCTCCGTCCAGTGTTACCGTGCGCCTGACGGGATCGAGCGTGAGGGTGCCGTACCGGAGCACTTCCGGGACGGGGAGGGGGGAAACCGGTCGGGTCCGGCGCAGTATCGCCTTCACCCTTTCCACGAGTTCCCTGATGCTGAAAGGCTTCACCACGTAGTCGTCGGCACCCATGGCCAGCCCCGCTACCCGGTCGATCTCCTCGATACGTGCCGTGAGCATGATGATGGGAACGTCGGACTCCTTGCGGATGCTCCGGCAGATATCCCAGCCATCGATCCCGGGGAGCATGATATCGAGGATCACCAGAATGGGGGCGCGTGCCTGGAACTCTCTCAGGCAGGTCTCCCCGTCCGCTGCGATAACCGCTGCGAAATTCTCCCGCTCCAGGTAGGCGGCGATCAGCGAGGCGGTGGTGTCGTCGTCCTCGGCTATGAGTATGGTTTTCTTGCTCATGAGAACAATACTACCATCGCACTCAGTATCTGCCAGCCAGCGAGGTATTTAGAGAAACAGTTGGAAAGCTCACTGGACCAAAGCTCAGAGAAAGAAGGGGTGGAAGAAAGCTCGTGCGTCCCGGAAACCACCACCGGGTTCAGGCATCGGGCCTATGAGCACCCCGTGTACGATATTTTCCGGCACGAACCACCAAAGAGCTTGAATTATGCCTGCCGGTCTGGCATAGTTGCGCCAAATATGTTTACCCCGCCAGCAACGAAGCTCGGTATGCCTTTACGGTATGTCGAGTTTTTTCGTTATTGGGCCGGTATTTCACCGTAAAGCACCATCCTGGAGCACGTGTTTCATCTGCCAAGCAGTTCACTAACGCCACAGGGGAGGGATGATTATGTCATGGACCGCTGAAAAACCGACCGCCGCAGGAAAATACTGGTACGACCCCAACGGCCACCATAAGGAGGGGCGCCAGAAACACGAACTGAGGATCGTCGCCATTCGCCCCGATGCCAACGGAAACCTGGTGGCGCTGCTGCACGGCATTGCCGACACCTCCCCGATCGAGACCTTGAACGGCGATTGGTTCGGGCCGCTTAATCCCCCGGTCTGACAGGTTCCCCGTTACGGCTGAAACCCAAGAACCCCGTAGCACCAACATCATAGTCTTCAGTCAGCCTTGCAACGATGCCGGCAGGTCATAACGACCAGCCGGCTTTTTTTTGCCATCAACTGCACTACAAGGAGGAAGGGTCATGAAAGCTGTCTGGGAAAAGGTCTTTGAATACGCATCGATGCCGGTGCACGGCAGCCTGTCGCGCAAACTGCGCAAGGGGATCAAGGTACAGGTCAACGAAGGGAAGGTGTACGCCGAGGCCACGCTCTTTCTGGGTGACGAGTTCCTGAGGATCTCGGAGGAAGAGGGGCAGAAAGAGGCAATCAACACCTATTACGACTGGAACATGGTGTCGTCGGTTCGTACCCTGTGCGACAAGGAAGAGTCGCCGCGCAAGCCGAAGTAGACCATCCGGGGAAGTCGATGACCAGGGTTTCCGCACGGGAAAACTACGGGTATCGCGACAGCGCCCGGTACCTGGGAATGCTGCGCGTCTTCGGCCACCAACCGGAGGCGCGCAGCATGCCTGGGCTGGGGTGGCGGCTATGACGCTCCCTGAGCCCCGCCGCAGGGCGATCCACCATGCCGGACACGCGGTGGTGCAGATCCTCGTCGCCCGCGGGCGTTTTGCCGTGGAGCGGGTCGCCATGGACGCCGAGGATTGCGGTTCCTGGCGGGGCTACTCTGCACAGGGAGAGGCCCAGCTCGACCGGGAGGCCTTCCTCGGGTTGTACGAATTCGGGTTGGTGACCTTGGCCGGCCTGGCCGCGGAAGAGCGTTACCTGCAGGAGACTCCCCACCGAGGCGAGGCGATCTTCCCGTTAAGTGACCTGGCCCTCTGGCAGGAACAGGCCTGGAGCGTGCTGGGTGATGACCGGAGGGTCGGCATGGTCAGCAGCAGCATCATGGAACGCTTGCACCGGTGGATGGAAGACGCTCGGGTCTGGCAGGTGATAGAAACACTGGCCCACGCGCTACTGGCTCAGGGCGTCCTGCAAGGTGAAGCGCTGCGGCACATCCTCGCACCGCTCCACACCACCCCCTGAGCCGGGGAATCGCCTCACACTTCAACGGTGGCAGGTCGCTTTCCTCCGCTCCAAATCCCCAGGCCTACCCTCCATTTACCTAAGGGATGTGATGAAAAACTTTACAGTGTGGTGTCGGGATTGTTTACAGATGCCATTCCCCAAATGATCGATGAAAATGGAAAGGTGCGCTGAATAGGGTGGTTACCTGCTGGCATGGTGGTTGCTATTTATCCGTCGTTGGCAACTTTTGAGAACGGGGCGGGTACCACCATGAAAAAAATTCTCTTTATCGTATGCCTGATGGTTCTGGTCGCATCAACATCCTACGCGACCTCTTTTACTGCTACCTTCACGCTGGGTAATCAGTTCTCGGGATATGGTGGAGGGTCGATAGACCAATCCTCCCTGAACGGGTCCCCCCTGGCGTGGGACTATTGCATGGATTATCCCCGCCATATCAACGCGGGCGGCACGTACCGGGCTGACGTCAATACCGACGGCATCCTGTACGGTGCGAGCACGGCAAATGTCCGGCAAGTAGCCTATCTCCTTCACAACTATGCCCAGAACGGCAGGGGAGGGGCACAAGACAACCTGCAGACCGCTATCTGGGAAGAGTTGGGCTACTGGACCTTCGGCCAGCTTTCCGCAACTGCGCAGGCGCTCGTCACGGAGGCCGATTTAAGCACCGCCAACTATGTCGCCGACTTCTACTGGATTTCTCCCTACTCCCTGGACAGCAATGGCGGCAAGGAGTACGTGCAAGCCCAGGTCGGACCTGCCCCCGTTCCTGAACCGAGCACCTTGCTGCTTCTTGGAGCGGGGCTCTTCGGCCTGGCGGTTGCCGGAAAGCGCCGGAAGAACGCATAGTCAGTACCGCACACGGAGTCGACAAAAAGGGCGCTGCTTCGGCAGTGCCCTTTTTCTTTACAGGCGGTGTCGATCCCCATCCCCCTCCTGTCCTCCCCCTTGAAGGGGGAGGGACGCACTGGCCGAAGTTCAACGCTCATCAGGAGAGACCTTACTTAAAAGCCTTCCTGATTGTCGCGAATCTTTCCGCTCCCAACAATTCCCCCTCCCGATTGAGCGAAGGCGACCGTTTTGCCAGCGCAGGCGGCCCCGCGTTCCCCTCTGCGAAGGGGGGCAGTGGTATTTGCTTATAGGTGTCGCAATGGCTGGACAAAAGGCCTTCTTGACGCTTTCACCGAAAATCGCTGAAGAATCTTCCTCTGGAACGAGATCCACCGGCGCGTCTGCTTCCTGAACCAGCCCCTCCTGAAAAACTCCTCTTGCCTCCGGCGTCGCTTTGACCTAATTTAGGCTCCCTCGGGGAAGGCGCCAATGAGCACTGGCCCCATCCCCACCCGACCCTCCCCTTGAAGGGGAGGGGGAAATCCTTGCGAGCGGACGATGGGCGTTAATCAGGTAACCATATGGCTTTGAACAAACGAGATGCCGGTATTGCCGTGGGGGTGTTGCTGCTGCTGTTGGTGCTTGCCTTCGGCGCGCTGAGGGGAAGGGGGCAGGACACCCCGTTCGACGAAGCGCACTGGGGGGCCTATCGTGGCCAGCTGGCAGGGGAGGGGCGCGAGGCCCTGGAGAAAGGGTGCAGCGAATGCCACTCCATCAAGTACCTCAAGCACCATCCTCCCAAGGAACAGTGCCTCATCTGCCACAAACTCGTGAAACGTTGAGCTGATTTTGCCCGCGGCCGGTCCTGCCAGGTTCACTTGCAGGACGGCCTAGCTCATTTTGAAAAGATTGGATAACGATGACCCTGATTTCTTCTCTTTCCCCGGCATTCAGCGGCTTCGGACTTGGCGCGAGCCTGATCATGGCTATTGGCAGCCAGAATGCCTTTGTGTTACGGCAAGGGTTACGGCGCCAGTACGTCTTTACGGTCTGTAGCATCTGTTTCGTCTGCGACGCCTTGCTGATCTCCCTGGGGACCGGTGGCTTCAGCTCGCTGGTGGCCTCTTCGCCGCGCCTGTTGCAGGCAACGCTTTGGGGGGGAGTCGCTTTCCTGTTCTTCTACGGGCTACGATCCTTCAAATCTGCGGCCTCGCCGGGAACCCTCACGACCGATGACGCCGAAACCGATGCCGACTCCCTGGCCAAGGTCGCCGTTACCACGCTCATGCTCACCTTGCTCAACCCCCATGTCTTTCTTGACACGGTCCTGCTCCTCGGCAGCGTGGCTGGTCAGTATACGGTTCCCTCCCGGATGCTGTTTGCCCTGGGGGCGATTTCCGCCTCCTGTACCTGGTTCTATGGTCTCGGCTATGGTGCTCGGGTGCTCGCCCCTCTGTTCCGCAGGCCCCTTGCCTGGCGTGTGCTCGACACCGTAGTCGGTTGCACCATGTGGGGGATTGCGGCAAACCTTGCCTGGAACAGCTGATTTTTACGGAATGGTGCGGCCTGTACCGCAAACGGGATCGAAAGAAGGGCGTTGCTTCGGCAGCGCCCTTTTCTTTTTAGGGAAGGAAACAAGTGGGGCAGGGGAACGCCCCCTTTGGAATTGGGGGCAGGAACACGACACCTATCTAGCCAGGCTCCTCCATTCGTTCGGCAAATTCCGGGAAGAGTTGTTTCGCACAGTCTCTGCAGATCCCATGAGAGAAGAGAATATTTTCCTTCCTTGCCAGGTACTCGTGCACCTTCTCCCAAGTTCCCTCTTCATTCTTTATTTTGTGGCAGTTGGAACAGATCGTTGAAAGACACCTTAGCGCAAGCAGTTCGGTGACGTCCTCCAGTACCATGATCAGGAGGGTGCTGCCATTGTGGTTGAACGGTGATGCGGTGACAAAATAGTCAGCTTGGTAATCGGTATTGTTACGACGGTGCACCATTCGGTACTTTTCTCGGAACATGCGGCTACTTTCGCTCGCCCTGGTAACCGCGATTCGAAGTATACAGTCTTCGCAGAAGGGTGTCTGCCCACACTTCTTGTGAGAATCCAGTTCATGGATACAGTGTAGTACTTCCCCACAGAGTCGTTTTAATATGAGCTCCGACTCGGAACCAAGTACCTTTCGGGCAGCTCGGTTAACATCGAGAACCTTCAGGTCGGTGTCGACTATGAACACGAGTGAAGGAATGGCATCGATGACTGCTCTGAGGTACTCGTTGTCTGTCAGGTTCTTTAGTGGCATGACATATCTCGACATGGGGGGCTTGCAAGATAGGGGAGATGTGAATGTTTTGTATACGTTGAGCAGTGTAGGTAATTTTCATACGTGAGTCAAGAGAGGGGGATCGAGATTCTCTGTGCAGTCCATTGCGAGACCAACGCCGGTGGGTGAGGTGCTATAGGAAAGAAATGTAAGATTTATCCCTCAAGTTTGTAATATGTGGTGGCGACAAGAGGGGTGAGAGTTTTGACGGATTCAGCACGTTTTGCGGCACACACGGCGAAGGAGGGACTACGTGAACATTTGGATGAATCTCAGGGTTAAAACAAAATTGCAGGTCATGGTTTTCTTGGCGGTGTGTGTCATGTCCCTGGTCGTCTGGTTGGGGCTCTCGAAGATGGGAGCCATGGCCGACGACGAGAAGGAATTGAGTACCGCGGTAAAGCACGTCGACATGCTCAACGACCTGAAAAACAACCTGCAGGGGATACGCCTGAACCTGGTCTACATGCTGATACTCCATGACCCGGCGAAGTTTGCCGCAAAGGCAGAAGACATCGTAAAAAGAAAGCAGGCGATCAAGGAGGGCATTGCCGACTTCCTTAAATTCGACCTGGAACCGCAGGAAAAAGAGCTCATCGAAAAGTTTCGGCTGGGATGCGAAGAGTATTTGGTCCAGGGTACCAAACTGGAGCAGATGGCGAAGGATAGCGTGGGTAACCCCGAGGGCCGCGCCGCCGCACTACTCTTTGCCACTGATACGGTGGCACCTCTCAGCGTGAAGCCGTCAAGGCCATTGACGACCTGGTCGACCTGAATGTGAACGAGGCTCAATCGAGCTACACCAGGGATTTGGCATCCTACCGGGTTTCTTTCAAGGTGATGGTCGGGGTGGCCATCTTCGCAGCCCTGTTCCTCTCCTTGATAGGGCTGCTCATTGCCAATTCCATCAGCCGTCCGCTCCAGATGGTCTACGACACCTTGTCCCAGGTGGCGGCGGGCGACCTGACGGCCCGTTCCTCGGTCCGGACCCGCGACGAGATGGGGATGCTGGCGGGGGAAGTGAACGAGATGACAGATAAACTGCAGCAAACCATGAACCAGGTGGTGCAGAGCAGCCTGCAGGTGGCGGAGGCGGCCGGACAGCTCAACTCCACAGCGGAACGGATCGCGACAGGCGCAGAGGAGGTTGCGGCACAGACCGCAACGGTTGCCACCGCCAGCGAGGAGATGGCTGCCACCTCTATGACGATCGCGCACAGCTGCCACCAGACCGCCGAGGGGAGTAAACAGGCGACAGACACGGCCCTCACCGGCGCCGCAATTGTGGACAAAACCGTAACCGTAATGCAGCAGATCGCCGCGCGGGTAACTTCTTCTGCCACCACGGTGGCAGGTTTGGGGTCGCGTAGCGACCAGATCGGCGAGATCATCGGCACCATCCAGGATATTGCGGACCAGACCAACCTCCTCGACTTGAACGCAGCTATCGAGGCTGCCCGGGCAGGGGAGCAGGGGCGTGGCTTCGCGGTGGTGGCCGATGAAGTGAGGGCACTGGCCGAACGCACCACCAGGGCCACCGGGGAAATCTCCAACATGATCAAGATGATCCAGACGGAGACCAAGGGAGCGGTTGAGGCGATGCAGCAGGGCGTCCAGGAAGTCGAGGCGGGAACCGCGGAGGCGGCCAAATCGGGTGAGGCCCTGCAAGAAATCCTCAACCGCATCAGCGAGGTTACCCTGCAGGCGAATCAGATCGCAACGGCGGCGGAAGAACAGACTGCGACCACCGGGGAGATAACCGGCAACATCCAGCAGATCACCCAGGTGGTACACGATACCTCGTGCGGAGCCCAACAGTCAGCGGAAGCAGCCCGACAACTGGCAGGCCTGGCCGAGGATCTGCGCAGCCTCGTCAGTCAGTTCAAGCTAGGTTAATCATTACCTGAAAGGTTTCCGGGGTGGCCTTGTCGATCGGCGCTCCCCCAACTGTCGTAGTACGTATCTGCAACGTTAATCCAGCGTGCCTGCATCGGGATCCCGGTGCAGGCATTTTGGTACAACTCCCCGGTAAACGTGCCAACATTCCGGCAGAAAATGACTATGTTTCCCCCAGATGTTTCAACTGTCCTGCAGATGTGGTCACTTTTCGCGGAAAGTTGAAATCATTTCTGAAAGCTTTCCACGTTCAGGGGGAAGTCACCCACTTCTGCTGAAAGATGTGCTACGTCGCCGGAAAAATGCCGACTTCTAAAGGAAAGTAAGTCACTTTGATAAAAAAGTTTCGACGTTTGCAAAAATGTGATGCACATCTGCCGGAACGTATCACCTCTCCTGTCGAAACTGTTCACTTTCGCTGGATCATGTCGGACATTCTCGCGGCCGAAGCTTGCCCTCCCGGTAAAATTCGTATAGGGTGGGGGCACGATGCATCCTTCCCGTAATTTCACATCCAGGAATTTCCTGCTGCCGCTGATCGTGGCGCTGACGGTTTTCTTCGTCGCGCAGGGCGTTAACCTTCCCGCCTGGAACGGTGCGTCGGACCTGACCTCCGGGCTCTCGCTGGTCGCCAAACATGCGGACAGCGCGGCGGTCTGCAAGACCTCCCACAAATCCGCCCATTTCAAACTGGGCAAATCCTCCACCTCGTTCCTGATTCTCGCCGCAGCGCCGTGCGCCGATTCCCGGTTCCTGCTGGTTAGCGGCGTTGATCTCAGAAACGACTCTTTCCGATCCAGCTCCCTCGCGTCTCTCCCCGCGCGCGCACCGCCAGCCTAACCACTCCGACGTCTACATCCCGCTTGGTCCGGCGCTATTACTCTGCGCTGTTCCTTCAGTCGAGACGACGCTCTTTTTCTGCACCAGAGCGACGGTCCAGTTCGCGCTGCGATCTCCTTTTGGGCATGCGCGTCGCGTGCCGGCCGAGCCCCCTGTACCCCCTTGTCCCGGCAATCAGCCGGTGTACCGGGCTGGGCCTTCCGCGCCCGTGCCCTTAAGGAGACTCGTTGTGGAACTTCTGAAAAATACAGCCATTGACTTTATTGGAAAGAGGAAGATCAGTTTCCTCATCTCTGCTATCATTACCATCATTGGAATAATCGGCGTCGTCCAGATCGCCAGGAACGCCGCCAACATGGGGATCGATTTCTCCGGCGGGACCTCGGTGCAGCTGAGCTTCCAGCAGCCGGTGCCGCTGGACCAGGCGAGGGCGCTTCTCGGGCGCAGCGGCATCCCCGAGGCGCAGCTCCAGGAGATCGCGGACGGGAACCGGCTGCTCATAAAGGTGGGCAAGGCGCGCCACGAGACGGCGAACCTGGCCGAGCAGATTACCGGAGCGTTCCAGAAGGAGTTCCCGCAGAACGCCTTCGTTGTCGAAAGTTCCACCGAGATCGGCCCCGCCATCGGGGACAAGCTCAAGGGGGACACGCTGAAGGCGATCGGTTTCGTCATGCTGGGGATCGTGGGCTACATCGCCTGGCGCTTCGACACCAGGTTCGGCATCGGCGCCATCGTCGCCACGCTGCACGACATCCTTGCCATGGTCGCCCTGTTCTTCGTGCTGGACAAGGAGATCAACCTGCTGTTCGTGACTGCCATCCTGACCATCGCCGGCTACTCGCTTACCGACACGGTGGTGGTCTTCGACCGGATCAGGGAAAACATGCAGCGCAATCTGGACCAGCCGCTTGCGGAGATTTTCAACTTCAGCATCAACGAAGTGCTGCCGCGCACCGTAATTACCTCCCTCACCACGTTCCTGGCGGCCGCTTCGCTCTTGCTGTTCGGCGGTGAGGTGATCCACGACTTCGCCCTGGCCCTGGTAACCGGGGTGGTTATCGCAACCTACTCCTCGATCTTCATCGCTGCCCCGATTGTCGCGGAGTTGGAGAGACGCATGGGGAGCGCACTACCCACGAGAGGAAGGTGAACCTGATCCATGCATGATCTCACCCTGATACTGACCGTCACCGGCGGCCTGAGCGCGGCACTCGTCTTTGGCTACCTCACCCACCGGCTCGGTCTCTCCTCCATCGTCGGCTACCTGGTAGCCGGCATTGCGGTCGGCCCGCACACCCCGGGATTTGTCGCGAACCGGGTCCTCGCCGAACAACTGGCCGAAATCGGCATCATCCTGCTCATGTTCGGGGTCGGGCTGCAGTTCCACTTCAAGGAACTGCTCGAGGTGCGCCGGGTGGCCGTTCCCGGCGCCCTCTGCCAGAGCGCGGCGGCAACGCTTTTGTCCTGCCTGGTGGCGCGCTGGCTGGGGTGGAGCTGGTCCGCCGGGATCGTCTTCGGCTTCGCGGTTTCGGTCGCCAGCACCGTGGTCCTTTTGCGGGTGTTGGTGGACAACAACGAGCTGCACACGCCGGCCGGGCACATCGCCGTGGGGTGGCTGGTCGTCGAGGACATCCTCACGGTGTTTCTTCTGGTGATACTTCCGGCGCTCTTCGCACCGGGGAACACCGGGCCGACCGGGCTCCTGGTGGCGGCCGGGACCTCGCTGGTCAAGATTTCCCTCCTGGTCGCCGTGATCTTCTACGTCGGCGGCCGGCTGGTCCCCTGGATGCTGGAGCAGGTGGCCCGGACCCGCTCCCGCGAGTTGTTCACCCTTACGGTGTTGGTGGTCGCCCTGGGAATCGCCGTCGGCGCCGCCAAGATCTTCGGGGTTTCCATGGCACTGGGGGCGTTCCTGGCGGGGATGGTGGTGAAACAATCGGATTTCAGCCTGCGTGCGGCAACCGAGGCGCTCCCCATGCGGGACGCCTTTGCCGTGCTCTTCTTCGTCTCGGTGGGGATGCTCTTCGATCCCGGCCAGTTGCTGCAGGCCCCGGGGCTCGTACTGGCCACCCTGGCCGTGATCCTGGTGGGAAAACCGCTTGCCGCGCTCATCCTGGTCCTTGCCCTGGGGTACGCTCCGCGGGTTGCGCTGGCCGTCGCGTTTGCACTGGCGCAGATAGGCGAATTTTCCTTTATTCTGGCCAGCGTGGGGCGGGGACTCGGCGTTTTGGGGGAGCAGGGTTCCAATGCCATCGTGGCGGCCGCCATCATCTCCATCAGTCTCAACCCGCTGCTCTACCGGCTGATCCAGCCCATGGAGCGCCGGGCCAGGACGACCCGTTTCTGGCAGTACCTGGAGACACGTTCCCGGCGGAGCGGGAAGCACGCGGAACTGGCCCCGCTGCCACCTGCGTCCCGCGCTGCGGCGGTGGTCATCGGCTACGGACCTACCGGCAGAACGCTCACCCGGCTGCTTACCGAGAACGACATCGAACCGGTGGTGATCGAGCTGAACCTGCAGACGGTGCGCGAGCTTCAGGCCCAGGGGATCTCGGCACTTCTGGGAGATGCGAGCGATCCCACGGTTCTCGAGGCAGCTGGAGTACGTGGGGCCGCCGCTCTCATCATCACCTCGGCCGGAATGCAGGGGACCGCAGAGGTGATCCGGGCTGCACGGGATCTCAACCCCGAGTTGCAGATCATCGCCCGAAGCATCTACCTGCGGGAGGTCCCCGAACTCAGGAAGGCCGGGGCCGCAGCGGTTTTCTCCGGGGAGGGGGAGATCGCTCTGAACATGACCGAGTTCATGCTGCGTCGGCTCGGGGCGACCGAGGAGCAGATCGATCGGGAACGGGAGCGGGTCAGGGACGAACTCCCGGCTCTGCATCACACTGGCGGAGACCAGGTGGACACGTCTCCCCTGTGACGGCTTAGCGTGGAGAGTCGCCGCGTAGAGGGAGTCCTGGTTGAGAGACAAAAAAAGGGTGCAGCGAGAGATCGCTGCACCCTTTTACGTTGAATGGAGACCACCTGGGCGGCTCGGGTCCGCTTCGGCCGGCTACTCTCGAGCTTTGGTATCTTCGTCAGACTGCTGTGGGCATTGGATGAGGCCCATTGACTGGATGAGTCCGATCTGCGTGTCGTCGAGCACCCAGTGTCCCAGGATCACGGCACGTCGTCCCCTGTGGGGATCCTTGTCCCACAGGGTGCAGTTACCACCCGCTCCAAGTTGTAAAAACGGCCTCTTCCCCGCTTTTGAAGCCTTGGCCTTTGCGGCGATAATCTTTCCAATTGCGGCAGAATCCATTCCGTTGTCCCTCGGATGCAGTTTCAGGTGTACCAGTCACCCTAGCAGTGAATCGTGCAAAAATTATGGACGCGGCACGACGCACCCTCAATCACCCGGTTCGCTATCCGGACGGCCTGGTATCTCTGAAAAGGAAGATTTTGTGGAGAGGAACGGTGCAGATGAGGTACAATGACTGCGTTTTTATGGGAGGGATACTATGAAACAGACAGTAGCAGCTGTTCTTCTGTCAGCGCTGATCTTAACTGCAGGTTGCGCCACTACGGGCCCGATTGCGCCGGACCCGTTCACCACGCTGCCGCAGAAGTACAGCCAGTTCGACATGAAACTCGCCTGGGATACCAAGGTTTCCGACGACGGGGTCCTCGTTTCGGGGGTGATTCGCAGTACGCGTTGGCTGTTCGCCGAGGGGTTGGTGGTCTGGGTATCGGTGGTCGGTCCGGACGGCAAGGTTGCTGGGACCGAGGGAGCCCTGATCGCTCCCAGTGTGCTCAACCTGGGTGACCAAGGGAGTTTCGCTATCAGGATCCCCGTGCGTCCCCAGCCCGGCTCGCACCTGGCCTTCACCTACCGCTACAACGGGGTCGACGACATAGAGGGGTCGGCGTTCTGGATCCAGAGCTTTGATGGAGGGCAATTGACAGTGGACAATTGACAATTGACAATTGAATGGGAAACGATTGACAATTGAGGAGTGAGACAATTGACATTGACGGTGGACGATTGACGTCAAGGAACGCATCACCGATAAGAAGATCACGTTCGACAGGTCAGGTGTTTAGGCTTTCATCGTCCATTGTCAATTGCCAATTGTCAATTGCTCAGAGGGAGGTTAGCCATGAACACCGTTAGCAACATGTATCACGACATGCTTCACATGCTCCACCTCGATGAGAAAGGGGTGCATGAGCATCACCAGACCCACGTGACCGAGGCCGTCGTCCTCTTTGGCCGGGTTTTCTTCGCCGCCATCTTTCTGTTCTCGGCGCCGCAACACTTCAGTAGCCAGACCATAGAGTACGCGGCAGCGCAAGGGGTGCCGCTGGCGTCCTTCCTGGTGCCGGTTTCGGGGATCATTGCCTTCGTCGGGGCCCTCAGTGTGCTCTTCGGCTTCCATGCGAGGATCGGCGGCTGGCTCCTGGTGCTTTTCCTGGTGCCGGTCACCCTGATGATGCACGCTTTCTGGAAGGTGGATGACCCGGGGGCTGCGCAGATTCAGATGATCATGTTTATGAAGAATCTGGCGATGCTGGGCGGGGCGCTGCTCATAACCCAGTTTGGCTCGGGACCGTTGAGTCTCGATTCGCGACATCATCAGGATGGTTACTGAACTTTAAAAGCGAATCCCCCCTGTCCCCCCTTTTCCAAGGGGGGATTCTGCAGCGCTAGCTTGCAGCATCAAGTAGGTTTTAACGCGGTATCGGGTAGGTCTTAGAGATAATTCGAGCAGGTCTCAGGGAACATCGCTCTTAACTAGTATAGGGAACTGTTCGAGCTGTCAACGATGAGGGGGCAGGCACACATAGTGCCTGCCCCCTTGGCATTTCAAGTTCCAATTTAGCTTATAACAGGTAAATCCTCCAGTAGCTGCCACAACGACTCGTCTAAATAACGATACCAACCGCCTCCTATTACCACAGGCGGAGCGTATCGGCTTCGGCAGTGCAGGCTGCCTGGTCTGGTAATAAACCTTTCTTCGTCAGCGACTCCACTTCTTTTTTCGCTTCTTTTAGGTCTTCCTGGAATTCCCGACTTGCATGCAGGCGCGCAACTGCGCTGGCTCCCATGATGCGGCCCTGGGCCACGTCGCTTTGCCAGTGTACGTTGCAGACGATGCGACTCTCCCCGAAGGCGAGACCGCGACGCAGAATGACGTCGGCATGCTGCGGGGCGACCTCGGACAGGATCAACGCCCAGGCCCAGCCGATGGCGGAGTGACCGGATGGGTAGGAACCGCTTCCCCTCAGAAACTGCTCGACATCGGGTGTGCAGGTCCCCTGGTGGTTGACGAGGAAGGGACGGGGGCGGTTGTACAATGCTTTGGCGGCGTCATCGGCATTGGCAGCATCGGCGAGCGACCTGCGCAACAGGGTGTAGAGATGCGGGGTCTCCTTCTCGCTGACCGGGACGTTCAAGGCGCAGGAAAAGGTCGCGGCGGCAGCCGGGAAGCTCAGGTCGGCATCACGGATGGCGAGTTCCCAGCGCTTGCCCCCCTTGAGCGGCATTGCGTTGAGACTAACCACTTCGTCTGCCGTCAAGGTCGCCGAGTCTTTGCCGGGCGGTGGGGGAAGCAGCACCTTACTGTCCGGAAGCGGGACCATCCCCTGCTGGACGTAGCCGACGCTCACATCGGGAGGCCCGGCAGCGTAGGCTTGCGGGAACGAGCACAAGACCAGCAGCGACAGGATTAGCGAAACTCTTCTCATCATCGATCCTCCGGAAAACAGTGTTCCAGGACGTCTACCATTCTAGTACTGCTTTGCCGATCATGGTTCCTTGTTCGAGTTCCTGGTGCACGGAGCGCAGGTTGTCCAGGTTGGCGGCGTAGGTCTTGCTGCGGGTCGTCTTCACACGGTGGGTGTCGACCATGGCGGCCACTTTCCGCAAGATGTCTCCCTGAGTTTCCAGGTGGAAACCGAACACCGACTTGCTGAACATGAACTCCCAGTGCACCGAGAGCGCCTTCCACTTGAACGGGACAATGTCGAGGGTTGCGGGGTCGTCGATGACCATGAGATGGCCGAACGGACGCAGCAGGTCGGGAATCATCTCGAGGTAATCGGCGGTGTGCGTGGTGCTGAAGATGACGTCGATTCCGGGCCCTCCGGTGGGGAGTTCGTCTTTCAGGTTGCGCCCGATGACGCGGTCGGCCCCCATCTCTTTCGCCCAGGCGACGGTTTCCGGCCGGCTCGCCGTAGCGATGACGGTTGCCGCGGTTTCCGCCTTGAGTAACTGGATCGCGATGGAGCCGACACCGCCGGCCCCGCCGATGATGAGTGCCTTGGTGGCCCCGGTGTAATGGACGCCGCGCTCGAGGAGCGCTTCGTAGGCGGTCAGTGCCGTGAGGGGGAGGGCGGCCGCATCGGCAAAGTCGAGGAGGGCAGGTTTCTGGGCCACGAGCCGGTGATCGACGGTCTGGAGTTCGGCGTAGCTGCCCGGCCGGTTCAGGTCGCCCGCGTAGTAGACTTCGTCGCCGACGTTGAAGTCGCGCACTTCGTTGCCGACCGCCTCGACGATGCCCGCGGCATCCCAGCCGAGAATGATGGGTGTGTCCTCCGAGCTGCGGCCTTGGCGGATCTTGTAGTCGACGGGGTTGCAGGAAAAAGCTTTTACACGTACCAGGAGATCGAGCGGGCCCGGCTTCGGATCGGGGAGCTCCTGCTGTTTGAGTGCGAATTCAGTTAAGGGATGGGCCTTCTGATAGACAAAAGCTTTCATCTCGTGCTCCTTTCTGGCTCAAAAGGTAAAGGGATGGGGAGAAATAGACTATAACACCAAAAATCTTCAGCACAGGGGGAGACAGGGGGAAAAGCAGAGGAAGGCAAAAGCGAGGAACATCTATTTTAGCCACGGAGCCATGAAGGACACGGAGAGTACCCGGGGAGTCCCTGGACTGCCGAATCGGCCCCGATCCCCGAACTGAACGAGATAGCGGACGAGCTTGCGCGAGATAACCGCGATCTCAAGGCAACCAACGATTGCCGAGGTAGAGGAGCAGAACGGCAACATCGAGAAGATGAAGCGCCTCGACATGGAACTGGAAAAATCCCGCTAAGCTGCCCGCGTGCTGCCGAGGTTGCTGCGCAGCGCCTGGATCTGCTTCGCGGTGGCACTGTCGAAAAACGGTAGAGCCACGCGCGCATAGCAGGACTGCACTAGCGATCAAGCATATTCACCCACACGATCAGGCCGAAAGATATTGATTATCGTGGAAACACTATGAATGGCAAGAAGAGGCAGGTTGTGGCGTTATTATCGCCGGACTATAGCGACTCTGGCCGAACCTCGTTTAATTGGTGCACTGTATGTATCAGGGACATCAGAAGTAAAGGAAACTGTCAGCTTTGCCCTGATGTTAATGTAAAGGCAGCAGCCGATACTTAATAACAGTAGCGATTGCAGCATATTCTGTAATAAAGTGTAACCCCATTTCCTCAAAAGGTCTGCTATAGTGCAGCCGACTTCGCAGCACTTCCCTCCCGTCCTCCCAGCCAGTGACCACCAGATTACGTTCGAAAGTGAGAAATCCGATGCCTCATGCCGAAAAGGTTCGTGTCTTGTTGGTCGAAAGCGATGGAGATGCCCTGGAAATCTTCCAGAAGGTGCTCCAACGTTTTTTCCCTCAGCTGGTCTGCCAAGTAGCTGAAAATATGGCAGATGCCGAACGACTGTTCCGCACCAACCGCTACGAGATCGTGATCTGCGACTTGCTGATGCCGACGACCTGTGGCACCCGGATGTTTCGCCAGGCCCGCCTGCAACCCGAGATGCCGGTCGTGTTCGTTTCGGGCGAGGTGGCGGTGCGCCGGCGCCTGCCGTACGAGGATACCCCCTCGGTGAAACTGTGTCGGGTGCCGGGGACGCCGATTGTGCTCAAGGATCTCGTGGCGAGCGTCGAAGAGGCCATGGTGTCGGTACGGCACCCGGGGAGCAGAGCGCACAGCTGAAGCTGGAAGCCGCTTGGGAATGTCTTGCGCTTCCAGCCACGTCGTGTCGCCACGAGGCACCGGAAGTTCACGCAGCGGCGGCTGCGGTTGGTGTAGAGGAGATGATATGGAGTATCTGGAGTGGCAGGATTCCTTCAGCGTCAAGGTGAAGGAGCTTGACGACCAGCACAAGACCCTGGTCAAGATGATCAACACCTTGCACAACGCGTTGCAGAGTAACCGCGGACGGGATCTGCAAAGAGAGATCATCGTCGGGATGGTGGACTATGCCGCCATTCACTTCGAGACCGAGGAGCGCTACATGCGGCGATTCCTCTATCCCGGCTTCAACGACCACAAAGTCGAGCACGAGAAGTTTAGCGAGAAGGCGCTGGAGCTGAAACGCCGCGTGGAGAACGACGGCTTCGTGCTCACCCTGGAGATCGCCAGCTTTTTGAGATCCTGGCTGCAAAATCACATCCTCAAGTCCGACCAGCACTACGCGGCGCACCTCGCCATCATGGACGGCATCTCACCCCCCTAGGGACAGGGATAACACGGGATAACACGCTGAAACAAACAGGGATGAAGGGGATTAATCGGATACACCTGAAAACCTGACAGGGACGAAGAGGATCGATTGGATAAAACCAAACGAACCGGTGGGAACTTGCAAAAGCGGCGCTTCAGATGTCTGAAGCGCCGCTTTTTACTTTGCTACCGGGAGACGGAACGGAGGTCAAACCGGTCCAGGTTCATGACCTTGTTCCAGGCTGCCACGAAATCGTCCTGAAACTTGGCGAGGGAATCCTGGCAGGCGTAGACTTCGGCCAGCGCGCGGAGCTGGGAGTTGGAACCGAAGACCAAGTCGACACGGGTACCGGTCCACTTGAGAGCGCCGGAGCTGCGATCTCGCCCCTCGAAAAACTCGCCGGCCTCGTTGATGGACTGCCACCTGGTGCCGGCGTCGAGGAGGTTCACGAAGAAGTCATTGGTGAGCGCGCCGGGATGCTTGGTGAAGACGCCGTGCCGGGACTGCCCGACGTTGGCCTCGAGCACACGCAGACCGCCGACGAGGACGGTCATTTCGGGAGCGGTCAGGGTCAGTAACTGCGCCCGGTCCACCAAAAGCTCTTCGCCGGTCACCGAGAAGGTGGCCCGTTGATAGTTGCGGAACCCGTCGGCTACCGGCTCGAGCGGCGCGAAGCTCGGCACGTCGGTCTGCTGCTGGCTCGCATCGCTGCGCCCCGGGGTGAAGGGGACCGTCACGCTGCGACCGGCATTGAGGGCGGCCCGCTCCACGGCGGCGCACCCCCCCAGGACGATGAGGTCGGCGAGAGAGATCTTCTTGCCGCCGCTCGATGCCCCGTTGAAACGCTGCTGGATCCCCTCGAGGGTCGCCAGGACCGTTTGCAGCTGGGCTGGCTGGTTCACTGCCCAATCCTTCTGCGGGGCGAGCCTGATGCGCGCGCCGTTCGCCCCGCCGCGCTTGTCGGAGCCGCGGAAGGTGGACGCGGAGGCCCAGGCGGTCACCACCAGCTGGGAAACGCTGAGCCCGGAGCCGAGAATCTCGGCCTTGAGCGTGGCGATGTCCGCCTGGTCGACGAGTGGGTGGCCTACCGGCGGGATAGGATCCTGCCAGATGAGTTCCTCCTTGGGGACCAGCGGGCCGAGGTAGCGGGCGCGGGGCCCCATGTCGCGGTGGGTCAGCTTGAACCAGGCCCGGGCGAAGGCGTCGGCGAGTTCCTCGGGATGTTCGTGAAACCGCCTGGCAATCGGGGCGTAGTTGGGATCGATCTTGAGCGCCAGGTCGCTGGTGAGCATCATCGGCGCGTGCCGCCTGGACGGGTCGTGGGCATCCGGCACGGTGCCGCGCGCCGCGGGATCCTTGGGGATCCACTGGTGGGCTCCGGCGGGACTCTTGGTGAGTTCCCAGTCGTAGCCGAAGAGGGTGTCGAAGTAGCCGTTGTCCCAGGTGGTCGGGTTGGGGGTCCAGGCGCCTTCCAGGCCGCTTGTTATGGTGTGGGCCCCCTTGCCGGTGCCGAAACTGTTCTTCCAGCCCAGGCACTGGTCCTCGATCGGCGCCCCCTCGGGTTCCGGGCCGACATGGCTTGCCGGTCCCGCACCATGACACTTGCCGAAGGTGTGCCCGCCGGCTATCAGGGCGACGGTCTCCTCGTCGCTCATCGCCATGCGCGCGAAGGTGTCGCGGATGTCCTTTGCGGAGGCGAGCGGATCGGGGTTGCCGCCGGGGCCTTCGGGATTCACGTAGATAAGCCCCATCTGCACGGCGGCCAGGGGATTGTCCAGGAGCCGGTCCGGGGAGTAGCGCTTGTCGCCGAGCCAGGTGTCCTCGGCGCCCCAGTAGATGTCTTCGGGCGGCTCCCAGATGTCGGCACGGCCGCCGGCGAACCCGAAGGTCGTGAAGCCCATCGATTCGAGGGCGCAGTTGCCGGCGAAGACCAAAAGATCGGCCCAGGAAATTTTCCTGCCGTACTTCTGCTTGACGGGCCACAACAAAAGGCGCGCCTTGTCGAGGTTCGCATTGTCCGGCCAGCTGTTCAAGGGGGCGAAACGCTGGGTACCGGCGCCGGCGCCGCCCCGGCCGTCGCCGATGCGGTAGGTTCCCGCGCTGTGCCAGGCCATGCGGATGAACAGCGGACCGTAGTGCCCGTAGTCCGCCGGCCACCACTCCTGGGACGTGGTCATCAGTTCGAGGATATCGTTTTTAACGGCAGCGAGGTCGAGAGTCTGGAACTCCTTGGCGTAGTCGAAGTCCTCGGCCATCGGATTTGACAGGGGGGAGTGCTGGTGCAGTATCTTGAGGTTCAGTTGGTTGGGCCACCAGTCACGATTCGTCGTGCCGCCGGCTCTATTGCGATCGTTGCCCGTTACCGGGCACTTGTTTTCGGTATCCATGTTCGGCTCCTTTCATCGTGTGAGATCGAACGGCTATGAGTTGACAAGTATAGCGTGTCTCTAACGCTTGTCTAAGACTCTGCCGCGCATCAGGTGGGGCCTGCTCTGAGGGAAACCGGAATTCCAAACGATTTCCCGTGACAGTTTCGGTACGTCCTGTGAGAAAGTCGCATTGTGTTACGCGTGGGGCTGTGCTAATAAGGCGTCAGCAGGTTGCCTGGTCGGGAACGGGTGAAGCTTGCCACCGGGCCGGAGCGGACCGGGCCACGATGCGGAAAGCGCCACGCGCAGCGGGGAGGCGAGAATGGCTGATGAGGTGATGAGACACCACGATTGGGATCAGGGGGAGCACAAGACGCTCTTCACGGTCTATTTCGCCAGTCAAGGGGACGAAACGGGCCGCGACTCGGTCGAGGTGCTGGCAGAGAACCTCGAGAGGGTCGACCAGCGCAGTGTACGCGCCGATGGGACGCTGCTGCGCTTCAACGGCGACATCGTCGAGATCACTTCGGTGATCTGATCCTTTAAAGGAAAGGGAGGAACGGTGAAAGGTCTGCTGGGCAGGGTGGGGCTCGCTGCGCTATTGCTGGCGTCCCTGGGGAGCGCCGGTTGCGTCGCACAGCGCGACGTGGCAGGGGCTGTGCTGGATCCCGAGTTCCGGTGGAACAGGTCCGGGTTCTCGGTACTGGCCCCCGAGGGGAGCACCTGGAACCGGGTGGCGGGGAACAACCCGGGGGGAATCGCTTTTGTCAGGGGCGAGGGGCTCTACTACGCGGAGGTTGCTCCCCGAAACGCCGTGTACGTCAAAGGGGAAAACGCCTTTGCCGTGGCGATTCACCTGAAGCCCGCGATCACGGCGCGCACGGACCAGGAGCGCGCTACCCAGGCGCTGCAGCAAAACCTGGAACGCTACCTGGCGAAGCTGCACCAGAAGGCGACCCGCACCAGGTACGACCGGGATCTCGGGCTCGATTGCCTGAAATACCAGGCCGTCTCCACCGAGAAACGGCTCAGCACCGAGAAGGGGGAACTCCACCTGGGCGGCATCTACGGCTACCTCTGCGTGCACCCGGAGGCCGACGACTTCGGCGTGATCATGCAGTGCAACAACTTCGGGACGGTCTGGACCGACATCGAGGAGAAAAAGAGCCACTGGCGCTTCTTCTCGAGCCTGCGCTTTCTGCCGAGAGGGGAACGCTAGGAGGCGGCACTACGGGCCGGAACTGCCGGAGCATGCTTGCCGGAGACGTTCAATAAAAAGCCGCGACACGGTCCTGCCGTCGCGGCTTTTATCGTTCGTGACCCTCCAGGTACCGGTTCGGCCGAGCGATTGCGGCGGGCACTTGCCAGGGGGAGGGTGTGGCGCACCTCGACGCCGGTTGCGGGGCTGGCGAAAAGTATACAGGTATACACCTTTGCACCGGAAAAAGGCTTCCTGTATCATCCTTTTCCAGCGGTTCGGGACCCGGGCGGGAACCCCGCGGAAGCCGGAACCAGGTCGGCCGTTCAGGGCCGTTTCGCCACCCACACCCATTACCGGAGATCGAGGTTCATGATCGTCAGGGAGCGCCCCAACGGGCTCAGGCTATTTTTCGTGATCAGGGGATCGGTGCTGCCGCGCATCGTCTGGCCGATCTGCATCACGGTACTGCTCGCCGTCATCGGCACCGTCACCGACGGGACCCTCTTCGGTCTCAAGATCACCATGACCCCGATCCCGTTCACCCTGATCGGGCTGGCGCTCGCCATCTTCCTCGGGTTTCGCAACAGCACCAGTTACGACCGCTACTGGGAGGGGCGCAAGCTGTGGGGCGAGCTCATCGTGGTGTGCCGCAGCACGACGCGCCAGATCCTCACCTTCATCTCGTCGGACCGCGCCGGCTCCAGCGAGTGGCCCCCCTACGACCCCGAAGACCGGCGCATCACCATGGTGTACCGGCTCATCGCCTTCAGCCACGCCTTGCGGCACCACCTAAGGGGAACCGACCCGTCCGATGAGATCCGCCACTACCTCCCCGAAGATGAGGTGATGCACCTGCTCGCCTCGCACAACCGTCCCCAGTACCTCCTGCAGTGCATGGCCCAGGACCTGCGCAGCTGCATCGAAAACAAGCAGCTCTACGACTACTTCGCCGCCGGGATCGACCAGAACCTGACCATGCTCGCCACCGTGGTTGCCGGGTGCGAACGGATCAACAACACCCCGATCCCCTTTGCCTACAACCTCTTGTTGCACCGGACGGCGTACCTGTACTGCTTCCTGCTCCCCTTCGGGCTAGTGGACTCCATCGGCTTCATGACCCCGCTCGTGGTGGGGATCGTCTCCTTCACCTTCTTCGGGCTCGATGCCCTGGGTGACGAGATCGAGGATCCCTTCGGCGTGCGCCCCAACAACCTTGCCCTGGCCTCCATGTGCCGCACCATCGAGCGGGACCTTAGGGCGGCCCTGGGTGAGGAGCAACTCCCCGAGGTGCTGCAGCCGATGGGGTACGTGCTCCAGTAGGTGCCCAGAGGGGCGCGCCATCGGACCGGGGGAATGCCGCAAACGAGGCAACCTTTTGCCGAATTGCGGCACGATTCCGGCGCCCGGCAGGTAAACTTTCCCGTAACGGCGGCTCTTTTGCGGTGGCACTGGCTGTGCAAATGCCACAGCAGGTGCTACTTACACAGAAAGGTACGTCATGGTGCAGAAAATAATCGGTACGATCCTCGGTGTGCTGGCCGCGGTGCTTTTGGCGGCCCTGGTTTCGGCCTGACAGGAACCGGCGGTGGGAAAACGCCCACGGTTTTGTGGGACGCGGGGAAGGTTGGCGCCTGAGGACGCCCGGGAAAAGGGGAAAACCCCAAAGGACGGCAGAGATGATCGAGCAGGTGGAACGTATAGTGGCCGATTACGAAGCGAGGGGGCGCGAGCCGCAGCGGGTTCTGGAGGTTATCGCCTGCCTGAGCCACGATGTCGAGGAAGAACCCGAAGCCGCTTTCGGTGTGTTCCCGAAGATCGCCCAGATCGTGGCGGGGTGGGAGCAGGGGGCGCGTTCCGCTCTCGACGCCCTGGAAACCATCGCCGCCTTGATCCGGCAGGAACAGCAGCACGCCATGTAACCGGGCTCCCCGGTCCGGCGTGCCCTGCGGCAGCGACCAACCTGGAAACGATGAAAAGGCCGGACCTCGAGATGGGTCCGGCCTTTTTGCGTGATGCGCTCGAGGGGGCTCTGCTACGCTTGCCGCTGGTTCTCGGCTAACGTTAGTTCAGGAGAGCCTCCACCCTGCGGGCGAAGTTACTGATGGCGAACGGTTTCTGGATCAGGGGAAAATCGTCCTCCAGCCCGTCCGGATGCGGTATCGCCTCCCTCGTATAGCCGGACATGTAGAGGACCTTCAGCGCGGGATGGCTCTTCTTGAGCGCGGCGTGCAGCTCGGGGCCGGTCATGTTGGGCATGATGACGTCGGTCACCAGGAGGTCGAGGGACACCCCCTTGCTAAGCCAGAGCGCCTGGGTCGGCTCGTCGGCCACCAGCACCTGGAAGCCGCGCCGGGTCAGGAGCTCCTGGACCAGGGTGCGTACCATGGTGTTGTCCTCGACGAGCAGGATGCAGCGCCTCTTCACCTCGGGAAGCGCTTGCTCCAGGCTGGCGAGCCGCTCCTGCACCGGAAGGCTTCCCGCCTCGGGGAAGTAGCAGGTGAAGGTGGAGCCGCGCTCCGGCTGGCTCTGCACCGTGACGATGCCGCCGTGCTGCCGCACGATGCCAAAGACCGTGGCGAGGCCGAGGCCGGTCCCCTTGCCGAGTCCCTTGGTGGTGAAGAACGGCTCGAAGATGTGCGCCTGGGTCTCCCGGTCCATGCCGCAGCCGCTGTCGCTGAAGACCAGGGCGAGGTGGGGTCCGGGAACGATCCCGTGGTTCAGCTCGGCGAACTTCTCGTCAAGCTCGACGTGTCGGGTCTCGATGGCGATGATGCCGTGCCCCTCGATGGCGTCCTGGGCGTTCACGGCGAGGTTCATGATCACCTGCTCGAGCTGGTGCTGGTCGCCGTGCAGCGGACAGGGGGTGTCGCAGAGCTGCACCCTTAAATCGACGCTCTCCCGGATTGTCTGGCCCAGGATCCCGGTGAAATCGCCGACCACCCGGTTCAGGTCGATGGTCTTGAATTCCAGGACCTGTTTCCTGCTGAAGCTCAAAAGCTGTTGCACCAGGTCCTTGGCGCGGCTCGCTGCCTTGAGGATCTGGTCCAGGCGCTCATGGGCCCGCTCGCCAGGACGGTCCAGCTGCAGCAGTTCGGCGTACCCGATGATGGGGGTCAACAGGTTGTTGAAGTCGTGTGCCACCCCGCCCGCCAGCCGCCCCACCGATTCCATCTTCTGGGATTGCAGCAGTTGCTCGCCCAAAAGCTCCCTCTCGGCCTCGGCCGCCTTGCGCTCGCTCACGTCGACTGCCACGCCGATGCTGCCGGCGAAGGCTCCCCGCTCGTCCTTCAAGGGGCTGTACCAGGTCTCGAAGACCTTGCTGCCGACCGCGTTTTCCGTGCAGAAGGTCTCGCCGGCGAGGGCGCGCTCCACCCCCGCGACGATCAGGGGATAGTCCCGGTAGACTTCCAGGGCGGATTTTCCGACGACCTGCCCCGGGGCGAGTCCCAGGGCGGCCAGCCCCTTACCTTCCGACAGGGTGAACACCCCGAAGCGGTCCATGGCGTAGAGGATCACCGGGGCGTTGCCGAGACAGGTCTGCAGCCGCTCCTGGCTCAGGCGCTCGCGGGTGAGCGAATCGTTGACGGCGCTCCCCAGGATGTCGAATTCCTTGAGACCGGTGGGGGCGAGGTGCTCGCCGGACCTCACGCTGGCTATCATGCCGTTAAGCGGGCGCAACAGCCGTCTTTTGAAGACCAGGGCGATGCCGATACTGGCGATGGCCCACCCCAGCCCGGCCAAGGTGATCAGGCTGAGGGCACCGGTGCGGGTGATGGGGTGGAAGGTGAGCCAGTGCGAGGTGAGGGTGGGGAAACAGCGGCTCACACAGTGGACCAGGGAAAAGGAGGCCACGATGATGACCAGGCTGGGAACCATGAGTCTGAAGCCCAAGCTCTTCGTGTCGACGCCCATTGGGTGACCTTGTAGGTGTGACTTGTCGACAAGTGTCAGAATTATACGGATACCAACTCGGGAAGGGAAGCAATTTCTGGCAGGATAGGGTATTCCCTTATCATGACCGGCGACCTGTGGTAGCATGAGCCACTGCCGTGTGCCGACCAAACCTGTCCCGAAGAGAGCCCGATGTCCGGTTTCCACCTTAACTACCCGAACCTCCTCGAGGTATTCAAGCTGTTCCTGCTCCCGGTGGGGGGCGGCATCCCGGCGGGTGTCCTCTTGGCCCGCGACAGCGGGGTCGCCTGGCCGGTCACCGCCGGTACCTACCTGGTCTCCGACCTGGTGCTGGCGCTCGCCTTCGAGCCCGTGCTGCGGTTTTTCGCATGGTGCTTCAGCAAGGTCCCGGCACTCTCCCGGTTCGCCGCGGCCCTCAAGACCGCCAACGCCCGCAGCGTGAACCAGTTCGCCGGCACCAGCACCGGACCGCTCGCCCTGGTCCTGGTCTCCTTCGGCGTGGACCCGATGACCGGGCGCAGCACGGCGCTGGCCGCGGGGCACGGCTTTATCGCCGGGTGGGCCTTAGCCATCGCGGGGGACCTGCTCTACTTCGCCGTCATTGCACTTACCACCTTGAAGCTGAACCACTACCTGAAGGATCCCACCACTACCGTCGGCCTGGTGCTCGCCGCCATGCTGCTGGTCCCCATGCTGCTGCGCCGCTTCCGGCGCCCGGCCTGCTCCCCCGCCGTAAAGTCCTAGCGGTTCCCGCTACCCCGCCGCCTCGACCAGCCGGTTCACCGCTTCCCTGAGCTTCACGAAGTCGTAGGGCTTGGCCAGGAAGCCGTCCATCCGGTCCAGGGTGAGGCGCGAGGCGACGTCCACTTCGCCGAAGCCGGTGGTGATCAGGATGGGGAGCTCCGGGGCGAGTCGCTTGAGCTCCTGCACCAGCTGGTAGCCGTCCATGACCGGCATGCCGAGGTCGGTGATCACCAGGCGAAACGCCGCGTCCCCCTGCTGGAACTTGCCGAGTCCTTCCGCCCCGTTTTGCGCCTCGACCACCTCGAACCCGAGCTTCTTCAGCATGGTCGCCGCGAGTCCCCGCACCATCTTCTCGTCTTCCACCAGGAGCACCCGGCCGCTCCCCTGCCATGCCGGCGTGGCCGCCGGCTGCTGCCCCGCCGGCACGCCGCTGGCGGTCTCCTCGGGGGGGGGGAGGTAGATCCGGAACGAGGTCCCGGTCCCCGGGGTGCTCTCGATCCGCAGTGCGCCGCCGTGGGCGTTGACGATGCCGAGCACCGCCGACATCCCCAGTCCCCGTCCCGAGAACTTGGTGCTGAAAAACGGCTCGAAGACCCGCAGGCGGGTCTCCTCGTCCATGCCGCAGCCGGTGTCGGTGACCTCGAGGCAGAGGTAGCTCCCCGCCGGGATCTCCTTCCCCAGATGGTCCCCCCCTCCCGCGCCCGGTGCCAGGCGGGTGCGCTGCAGGGAGACCGTGATCTCTCCCTGGAGGGCGCCGATCGCCTCGGAGGCGTTGATGATCAGGTTCATGAGCACCTGCCTGAGCTGGCCGGCGTCGGCGATCATGACCAGGTTCTCCTGGGGCCGGTCGAGGCGGATCTGAACGTTTTGGGGGAGCGTTGCCTTGAGCATCCGGACCATATCCTCGACCAGGAAGGTGAGGTCGACGATACTCATGGCGAACTGGGTCTTGCCGGCGTAGGCGAGCATCTGGCGGCAGAGTTCGGTGGCGCGTTCGGTGGCGTTGGTGATCTCCGGGAGGTAGTCCGGACAGCGTTCCGGCTCGAGCGCCAGGAGGGAGCAGTAGCCGGAGATGATGGCGAGGATGTTGTTGAAGTCGTGGGCCACCCCGCCCGCCAGGACCCCGAGGCTCTCCAGTTTCTGGGCCTGCTGGAACTGTTTTTCCAGGGTGCGGCGCTCCTCTTCGGCGCGCTTCAGATCGTCGATGTCGGTGCAGGTGCCGAACCACTTGACGAGGGTGCCCGCGTCGTCGCGCACCGGCACGCCGCGCACCAGGAACCAGCGGTAGGAGCCGTCCCGGTGTCCCAGGCGCGCCTCGATGGTGTACTCCCCGAACCCCTGGGCCGCCCGCTGCCAGCTCTCCCAGGCCGTCTCCAGGTCATCGGGATGAAAACACCCCTGCCAGCCGCCGCCGCGGCTCGACTCGAGGCTCATTCCCGTGTAGCGCATCCAGTTTTCGTTGGTGTAGAGGTTCTCGCCGTTGGCGCCACAGATCCAGACCATCTGGGGCATCGCCTCGGCCAGGAGCCGGAACTCGTGCTCGCTTTTGCGCAGGGCCTCCTCGTGACGCTTGCGCTCGGTGATGTCCCGGTGGAAGCAGATGAGGCGGTGCTCGCCGTCGCACTCCAGCAGGCTCGAGGAAACCTCCAGGGAGAAGGTGTGGCCGTCGCGATGGTAGTGCTCCACCTCGAAGGTCAGGTGCTCCCCCGCCAGGAGTCGGGCAATCCGCCCGGGTGCCCGCTCGAGCGAACGCGGGGTGTCCAGGGTCGCCAGCCGCATCCCGGCCATCTCCTCGCAGCGGTAGCCGTGCATGTTGGCGAAGGCCTGGTTCACCTCGAGGATCACCCCGTCGGTGGTCATCATGAAGACCCCCTCGACGGCCTCGGAGAAGAGGGTCCGGTAGAGGCGCTCGCTGCGCTGTTGGGAGAGCACCGAGCTGCGGCGGTCCTCCTCGATGGCAAGGGCCGCGGCGATGATGCTGGCAAAGGAGAGGTCGGCCGCCGTGGGATGGAACTCGTGGTCGAACAGGGTGCACAGGACCCCGACGGTGCGCTCTCCCCAGCAGACCGGGATCCCAAGGTAGCTCGTGATGCCGGCTGCCAGCTGCTCCTTGAAGAAGCCGGCAAAGGGGGAGGCGGCGAGGTCGGCGACTACCACCGGTTCGCTGGAACCTGAGGAGAGTACCTCGTGGCAGCAGGACCCTTCGGGGCTGCGCCGGGTGGCGAAGCCTTCGGGAACGTTCCAGCACCCAAGAGAGTGGAGCTCCCCCTGCTCGAGGAGGTTGAACGCGGCCCAGCGCGCCCCCAGGAGGCGCCCGGCGACCTCGGTCAGGATATTGATGTTGGCGTTGAAGTCGGGGCCGAAACGCAGGAAGTTTTTGGTCAGGATCTCGAGCCGTGCGGCGTAGAGCTGCTGTTCGGTGATGTCGATCCCCAGCCCCACCACGCCGAGCACCTCCCCCTCATCGGAGCGGACCTGCCCCTTGGTGACCGAGAGCAGGTGCTCCTTGCCGTCGCTGAAGGGGAAGTGTTCCCGGGAGGTGCAGGGACCCCCCTCCTTGAGGCAGACCGCATCGGAAACGGCGCAGGTAGCCGCCATCTGTTCCGGGAGCAGCTCGCTGAAATGCCGGGCCTCCAGAAGGCGCTCCTCGGGGATGCCGATCTGGCGGCAGAAGGTCTTGTTCACGAAGCGGAAACGCCCGGCGACATCCTTGTACCAGATGGCGATGGGGGCGTTGTCCAGGACCGCCTGCAGGTTGCGGCTCTTCTCCAGCACGCGCTGCTCGAGAAGCATCCGGTCGGTGACGTCCTCGGCGGTCTCGACGATGCTGGCGATCTCTCCCTGCGCGTCGAGGAGCGGGGTGGCTATCATGCTGTAGTGGCGGATCCCCTCGGGGGTGGGGGTCGCCGAGGTGGCGCGGTGCGGCTGGCCGTCCTCGAGCACCTGCACCACGGGACAGTAGGAGCAGGGCGCATCAAGGGGCGGGGTGTTGAAGCTTTGGTAGCAGTAGGGGTGCTCTGCCGGGTCGATCTGCGGGAACCAGGAGCGGATGGTCGGGTTCATGGACAGGATGCGCATCGAGGTGTCCACCACGGTCAACCCGATACCGGCGTGGGTGAAGATTGACGCGTACACCCCGTTACTGGCGGAGTCCTCCTGCACGGGGGTAAAGAGGGCGAAGAGGCGCCCGGGAGCATCTTCGGCGCGCCGTACCTTTAACGACAAGGGGGTACGGTTGTTTCGGACCAGGGTCGCGGCGAACTCGCTCCACGGGGAACCGGGGGCCGCCAGAAAGGCCTGCCAGGCGGCCGGATCGGCAAAGCTCACCAGCTCGTCAAGCTGCAGCGTCGCCTGGGGTGCGGCGATCCCGAAGAACTCGCCAGCCTCGCGGTTCATCTCGACCACCTGGAGCGTGCCGGCATCGAGCAGGGCAAGCGGGGAGGGGTGGGAGAAAAACAGCTCGCGGTACAAGGGATCCGCGCCTGGGACGGTCAACGGGGCGTCGGAAGTTCGGATGGTATCCGCTGCGGGGGGCTCGGACATGGCAGCATTCCTCACGTAGGGGGGGATGGTAAGGGAGCTCCAGTATAGGCATCTGCCTCAGGTTGTCCAGCGAAATCCTGTCAGTAGATTCTCATAAGAATCTGGGCCTTTAGCGGTTCGGGTGCTCGATGGCGCCCCGTTTTGTCGGAACTACTCCTCGGGCAAGGTGCCGCCCGGCCCGTGTCGGCGAAGGGATCTTTCCCTGAGATGCGGCTCAAGGTTTCCGACGCCCGGGCCGAATCGGTCTTAATAGCGTGTTCCGAGGCTCGTGAAGGGGGAGGTGGGGTGCCGACTGCAGTAGTTGTAGGATTAAGGTAGCGCGGGCTGCCAAGATTAGCAGAAGTGACGTCACGAAATACCGTACCTGGTACCCGGGAAATAGTCTGTTTTGCCCGCGGCAGCGCGGCTTGCCGCCTCTCGCGTCCCCGGGTCGGCCCCCCTGGTGCCCCAAACCTGGTATTTTGTGGTTAATTGTCAACAGAAAGTTTCTTTAAAGGTTGCTATAAAATGGCAGGCCAGATGGGAGGGGAAGTGACCATAGAAGAAGCTTTCGGTGCGGTGATCCGCAGACTGCGCAGGGAGCGCAAACTGTCGCAAGAACAGTTGTCCCTGGCAAGTTTTCTGGACCGTACCTTCATTTCGCATATCGAGGGGGGGAAGCAGCAGCCGAGCATGGTCTCTCTCTTTGCCCTGGCGAGTGCCCTGAACGTCCTGCCTTCCGACATCATCTCCGAGGTGGAGATCGTTTTAAACCTCATCTCGTCCCAGCGGCTGCCCAAGGGGGGGCCTGGTATCGAGAAACAGTGGATCCGTAACCTGGAGAGTCACATGAAAGGTGCGCAGCTCGAAGAGCGCTCCGAGACGGTACTGGTGGTAGACGACGAGCTGCAGGTGCGCGAGGTGATCTGCGAACTGCTGCGGGCCTACGGGTTCCCGGTCCTCGAAGCGGAGGACGGAATGGCCGCGGTGCAACTGGTCAAGGAGCAGGGGGAGAACATCAGCCTGGTGATCATGGACGTGGCGATGCCGCGCAAAAACGGCCTGGAGGCCTACCACGAGATCAAGAAGCTGAGGCCCGGCTTGCAGATCATCCTGGTGAGCGGCTACCATTCCGGGATCTTCGACAGCGAGGTCACCATCCTGCAGAAACCGTTTTCTCCGGAGACGCTGCTTACCCAGATGCGGCTCATGCTGGGAGCTTCCCCGCCGGGGTAGCCTTCCCGAGTACCCACCGAATAAATGTCAGGCCCCGCTTCCCGAAGAGGCGGGGCTTTTTTATTTCCTGGAAAGGCTTGGGGAAAGCCGCTGCCGGATTGCCGTGTCCTGCGGGAGAGAGGAGTTGCCTCCCGCACCAGGGCGCGTGCTATCCCGGCTATGCCGTGGGGGAAATTGGCAATGTCGGGTCAAGGAAATCCTACAATAGCTTGCTTGTAGGTTGCCGATAAGGTTAAGAACCCCCTGTGGGGTCAGACCATGTCTTTCTCGGGAGCCTCTATGAGTATTGCCAGGAAACTGTTGACCGCCCTTGGTATGACCGCCGTCATCGTGCTGATCTGCGTGCTGATCCCCCTGACGACCTCCTCAAAGCTCGACAGCGTGCGCAGCCAGCTCGCCAGTAACCAGCAGCTGCTCGACGAGGTCGGTTTGGCCCAGGAGCTCCAGCTGCAGGTGGCGAACGTCTGGCAGTTTCTCACCGATGCGAGCCTCACCCGGGAACGGGCCTCCATCGACAAGGACGGCAAACAGGCCTACGACAGTGCGCTCAAGCTTTTGTCCCAGCTGCGCGAGTTAAACCGCGACGACCCCGTCGATACCGCCAAACTCAAGGCGATCGAGCAGGCCCTGCCGGTAATGTGGCAGACCGGGGTGGCGATGTACGACGCCTACGGCAAGGGGCCGGCAGAAGGGAACAAGGTGATGGAGCAGTACGACGCCGCCTGCGACCGCGTCATCAAGGACGCCGCCGAATTTGCCGTGAAGAGCAGGGGGAGCGGGAAGAGTGCCATGGCCATGGTCACCCGTCACCTGGACCAGCTCACCTACGAGGTGCACGCCGGGGGGGCGCTGGCCACCCTGCTCGGTGTCGTCATCATCCTCATGATGGTGTTCCTGCGCAGGTCGATCGTTTCCTCGCTGGACCTCCTGATCGGGCAGGTCAGCGCGCTGGTTGCCGGCGACTTGGGCAACCTGGCGGGTTCCCGGGCGCGGGACGAGATCGGGGAGTTGAGCCGCAAGCTGGACCAGTTCGTCGAGAAGCTGCGCGGCACCGTGTTGAGTCTCTCGGCTACCTCCAGCGGTCTTTCCGCGGCCTCGGCCCAGTTGCGCAGCACGGCCGGGGTAATTGCCGGTGACGCCTGCGGGGCGGCAGCCCAGGCGGGATCGGTGGCGACGGCCAGCGAGGAGATGTCCTGCACCTCCGGAAGCATCGCCCAGAGCTGCCAGCTGGCGGCCGAGGAGGCGCGCCACGCCTCGCAGGCGGCCGTGCAGGGGGCGGGGGTGGTCGAACAGACGGTGGAGGTGATGGCGCTCATCGCCGCCAAGGTGCAGGAGTCGGCGCAGACCGTAGAGGGGTTGGGGGCGCGCAGCGACCAGATCGGCGCCATCATCGGGACCATCGAGGATATCGCCGACCAGACCAACCTCCTCGCCCTCAACGCAGCCATCGAGGCGGCACGCGCCGGGGAGCAGGGGAGGGGGTTCGCGGTGGTGGCCGACGAGGTGCGGGCTCTCGCCGAGCGGACTACCAAGGCGACCAGGGAGATCGGTGCCATGATCGGCGCGATCCAGCAGGAAACCCACAGTGCGGTGGCCGCCATGGAACTGGGGGTGGAACAGGTGGCACTCGGGACCGGCGAGGCGAACCGCTCCGGCGTCGCGCTGCGCGGCATCCTCGAGAGCATCAACGCGGTCTCGGCCCAGGTGCAGCAGATCGCGGTGGCCGCCGAGGAGCAGACCGCCACCACCAGCGAGATCTCCGGGAACATCGTGCAGATAACGGAGCTCGTGCAGCGGACCTCGCAGGGAGCGCAAGAGGCCGAGGGTGCCGCGGCGAGCCTGGACCAGGATGCGGCGCAGTTGCAGGGGCTGATCGGCCAGTTCCGCCTGTAGTCTGTTGGCGCGCAGGCCCCGCGAACAGGGGGGCACCACGAGAAAAAAGCCGGGGAGGGTTCTCCCCGGCTTTTTTTGTGACGCTGCAAGCGCTAGGTGCCGCTGCGCGCCCGGCTGCGCGGACGGCTGATCCCGAGCTTGTCCATGCGCCAGCTGAGGGTGTTCGGGTTCATCCCGAGCAGTTCGGCCGCGCCGCCGGGACCGTGCACCTTGCCGCCGGTCATTTTGAGCACCTCGCTTATGTGCTGGGCCATGGCCTGGTCCAGGTTGAGCGGATAGCGCGGGGCGGCACCCAGCGTCGTTTCCGCCCCCCGATCCGCCTCGCCCGGGAGCACCGATTCGAAATTGAGTGTGCCGCCGCGGTGCCGGATCAGCTCGCGCTCCACCAGGTTCTCCAACTCGCGCACGTTGCCGGGCCAGTTGTACTCCATGAGCCGGGTAAGCGCCCCCGGTGCGATGGCGGGGGGAAACCCCAGGCCGAGTTCCCGGCTCTTCAGGTTGACGAAGTGGCGGATCAGGGCCGGGACGTCCTCCTTGCGCTGGCGAAGCGGGGGGATGATGAGGGGAAATCCGTTCAGCCGGAACCAGAGGTCCTCGCGAAAGCTCCCGGCGGCGGTCATGCTCTCCAGGTTTCGGTGCGTGGCCGCGATCACCCTGAGGTTCACCGGGATGGGGCGGTGGCCCCCCACCCGTTCCACCTCGCGGTTTTGCAGCACGCGCAAAAGCCGCACCTGGGCGGTGAGCGGCAGTTCGCCGATCTCGTCCAGGAAGATGGTCCCCCCCTCGGCGCGCTCGAAGCGGCCGCGGCTCTCGGCGACCGCGCCGGTAAAGGCGCCGCGCTCATGCCCGAAGAGCTCGCTGTCGATCAGGTTCTCGGGGATGGCGCCGCAGTTCACCTTGATGAAGGGGCCTTCCTTGCGCGGCGAGGAGAAGTGGATCAGGTTGGCGATCAGCTCCTTGCCGGTGCCGGTCTCTCCCAAGAGGAGTACCGTGTTGTTGAGCGGCGCCACCTGGCGCACCATGTCGACCACGTTGCGCAGCCCCGAGACCCCGCCGATCAGCTCCTCGGCGGAGAGCGGGTTCAGTTCCCGGTTCAAAAAGCGCTTGTCGTCGATCAGGATGTCCCGGTACCTGAGGACCGCCTCGTGGGCCAGTGCGTTGGCGAGGGCGATGGCGAAGGGTTGTGCCACCAGGCTCATGAGCTCCAGGTGCTCCGGGGTATAGCATCCCTCCCCCTTGGTCCTCAGGGAAAGTCCTCCGATGCGCTGTTCCTCGAGCCAGAGCGGCACCACCATTTCCGAGTGCCCCTCGAGGCGAAAGAGCGGCGCCATACTGCGTACCAGGTCGTCGTGGTGGTCGAAACCGGCGATAAACGGCTCCACGAACTCCCGCGCCATGAGGGTTTGCAGCATCTCCGCGCTGAGCGGGGTGATCTCCTGGTGGGCGGTGCTCGCCGAGGCGGCCACGTAGGCGACGCGCCGCACCGCGCTCAGGCTGGTGTCGAGGATGCTTAAGTAGAGGTCGTCCAGCGGGAGGTGCTCGCACAGGTACCGGTAGGTGGTCTCGAGCGACTCCTCGATCTTCAGGCTGCTGCAGATCCGCAAGGTCACCTCGCGGACAAATTCGTCCCGGCTCACCATGGCCATTCTCCTCCCGTGCCGGCACTCCGGCTCCGCATTCGCAAAAAACTCACGATTTCCCTACAGTTTTCCCCACGCACCGGCCGAAACCGTACCTTCCCGCGCTCCCCAAGCCACGCCCGCTGCCGGGCAATCACAATATGCCGCAATATAGCCGCAAATCACAACATACCACAACATAAATTGTGACATGTTGTGATTTGTTCGTGCGGGTCTTGCGTAAGTGACTGAAACCACGTGAACCTTGACGCTGGCACGCCCCTGGCAATGGGGAGTGCGTTGCTCACCACAAGGAGACCGCCATGGCGAACCTGCTCTACATATCCTGCAACCTGAACCCCGTCGAGCGCTCGCGCTGCCTGACCCTGGGCGCCCAGTTCCTGGACGAGTACCTGCGCTGGAACCCGCGCGACCAGGTCTACTCCCTCGACCTGTTCCGCGACAACATCCAGCACATCGATGCGGACGTGATCTCCGCCCGCGAGAAGCTGGCCCAGGGGGCGAGACTTCCCCAGTTGAGCCCGGAGGAACAGCGCAAGATGCGGCGCATCTGGTGGCTCGCCGACCAGTTCATCGCCTGCGACAAGTACGTCTTCGTGACACCGAGCTGGAATCTCTTCTTCCCGGCTGAGTTCAAGTACTACATCGATGCGATCTGCGAGGTCGAGAAGACCTATCGGATCACGGAGCTCGGCGCTGAAGGGATGCTGCACAGCGCGCAGAAGAAATCGCTGCACCTGCACGCGCTGGCGTCGCACCGCTTTGCCAGTGAGCGCGACCTGGGTGCCGGGTACCTGAGCTCGTTATTGAATTTCCTGGGGGTGACCCGGCAGACCACGGTGCTTCTGGAAGGCGGGGACGACCCCGCTTCCGTCCAGGGTTGGGTGCACGAGGAAGAGCGCACCCGGCTCATCGGCCTGGCGCAGCTCTTCTAGGCTGCACAAGGTCGAACGGGAAAGGGGAAGAGGATGATGAAATTTATCGTGGCGGCCACCCTGGCGGTCTGGGTGCTGGTCGCCCTGGTTGCCTTTTGCTACCGCGGCGACCGAAATTCCAACGACGAATAGGGGCGCCCGAACCGGCTGGTACCGGTGCGGGGCCCTGGACCTGAGCACGCAATTGAAGGGGATAACGATGAAGATGATCACCGTGACAGCCGCGGCACTCCTGCTGGCGGCACTGACCACCTCGGCCGCCGCCGAGAACCTGACCCTGGGAGAGTGCCTGAAAAGTGCCGCCCGCAACAACCAGGCGCTGAAGACCGCCTCCCTGGAGAGCCGGGTGGCCGCCCAGAACGAGCGGATCGCGGCGAGTGGGTACCTGCCGCGCGTCGACGCGAGCGGCGGCTACACCGCGCAGCTTGACGCCCAGGGGATGTCGGTGGGGGGCTTTTCCGCCCCGACCCAGCAAGCCGACTACGGTTTCTTCTCGCTCTCGGTCGAGCAGAGCCTCTACGACTTCGGGCGCACCGCCTCGCGGCTGGAGCAGGCCCGGGCCGTGAGCGAGGCGACCCGCCAGGGGTACCGCAGCCAGGAGCAGGAGGTGTTTCTCCAGGTGGTCCAGGCTTTCTACGGGATCCTGGAAAACGAGAAGTTCCTGGCCGCGGCGGACGAGGAGGTGCACCAGATGGAGGGGCATTTAAAGGACGCCACCAGCAAGTACAGCCAGGGGGTGGTGACCCGCAACGACGTGCTGCAGGCCGAGGTGAAGCTCGCCAACTCGAAACAGCGGCGCCTGGACATCGCGCGCCGGCTCGAAAACGGCTGGCTGCTCTTGAACCACCTGACCGGTCGTCAGGACAGCGGGCGCGGCACCCTGGAAGATCAGCCCCCGGCCCAAGCGGTACCGGCCGCAAAAGACGAGCTCGCCGTGCGCCCCGACGTGCTGGCGGCACGCTTGGAACTTACGGCGGCGAGCGCCGCGGTGAACGAACAGGCAAGCGGCTTGCGGCCCGAGTTCTACCTGCACGTCGGCGCCGACTACACCCAGAACCGCTACCTGAAGGAGCCGGTGATCATGGCAGCCACGGTGGGGGTGCGCTTCAACCTGTTCGACGGTTTCGCCACGAGCGCCCGGCTGCGCCAGGCGGTGGAGTCCCGCTCCCGCGGCGAGGAGAGGCTGCGCCAGGTTGAACAGGAGGCGCAGTTGGAGTACCAGACCGCGCACAACGACCTGAAGGTGGCCCTGGAGCGTATCGGGACCTGCGAGAAGGCCGTGGGGCAGGCCGAGGAGAACCTGCGCCTGAACCGCGGGCGCTACGAGGAACAGATGGGGACCTCCACGGACGTGATCGACGCCCAGACCCTGCTGACCCAGGCCAGAAGCGACTTCTTCCAGGCGAGTTTTGACGCCCGGGTGGCCCAGGCGAGGGTCCAGAAGGCGCTGGGGGTGCTGTAGGGGCGGAAAGAGCGACGCCATATGCGTTCGGAAACGACAGGTAACCAGAGGAGGAGATGACCATGGAAGAGGTACTCGAGGCAGTCGAGCAGGAGGTAGCAGAAAAGGAGGTAGCTGTGGCGCGCACCGGCAGAGCGTGGCTTACCCGGATTATGGGGGGCGTCGCGGTCCTCGCGCTTGTCGCCGGCAGCGGCTGGTACTGGCTGGAGGGGCAGAAGGTGGTGGAGACCGACAACGCCTTCATCGAGTCGCGCATCCACTCGGTGGCCAGCAGGGTGCCGGGGACGGTGGTCCGGGTGCTGGTGGAGGACAACCAGTTCGTGCACAAGGGGGACGTCCTGGTCACCCTGGACGAGCGCGACTTTGCGGTGCGCCTCGCCGATGCGCGGGCCGGGCTCGACATCGCGAGGAACGACACCTCGGGCGACCTGGCCCAGGTGGAGGCGGCCAGGGCCGAGGTGCAGCGCACCCGGGCGCAACTGGCCCAGGCGGAGCTCGACGTGAAGCGGGCCAGCGCGCTGGTGGAGCGCGAGGTGATGCCGCGCGATCAACTGGACCGGCGCACGACCGACCTGAAGGTCGCCGAGGCACAGGTGCGCGAGGCCGAGCAGCGTCTGAAAAAGGCCCAGGCGGCGCTGGGGCTCGCCGGGACCGGACGCCAGGGGGCGCGCGAGGCGAAGCACCAGGCCCAGGTCCAGGAAGAGGAGCTGAACCTCTCCTACACGAAGATCTACGCGCCGGCCGACGGCTACGTGACCCGCAAGTCGGTCGAGGTGGGGAACCGGGTGCAGGCGGGCCAGGCGCTTTTGGCCGTGGTGCCGCTCTCCGAGGCCTGGATCACGGCAAACCTGAAGGAGAGCCAGCTGGGGCAGGTGCGCCCGGGGCAGAAGGTGGCGATCCGGGTGGACGCCTACCCGGGGCGCACCTTCAGCGGCACGGTGGCGAGCATCATGTCGGGTACCGGGGCCGCCTTCTCGCTGCTGCCGCCGGAGAACGCCACCGGTAACTACGTGAAGGTGGTGCAGCGCGTGCCGGTGAAGATCGTCATCGACCGCTCGAGCGATCCCGAGCACCTGTTGCGGGTCGGCATGAGTGTGGTCCCCAGCATCCAGGTGCCGCGCTCCAACCAGACGATCATCAGGGATCTCTTGCACCTCTCCTGAGGCGCCGGGACACGAGGTTTTCAATGGAACAGGCAACTCCAACCAACAAGTGGATCATCGCGCTGGCGGTCATGCTGCCGGCGCTCATGGAGGTGATCGACACCTCGGTAGCCAACGTGGCGCTCACCAGCATCCAGGGGAGCCTGAACGCCGGGACCGACGAGGCGACCTGGGTGCTCACCTCGTACATGGTCAGTAACGCCGTGGTGCTCCCGATGACCGGATGGCTGGCGCGCCGCTTCGGCAGGAAGCGCTTCCTGATGACCTGCATCACGCTCTTCACCCTGTCGTCCTTTCTCTGCGGCGCGGCCCCGACCCTGGCCGCCCTGATCGTCTTCCGGATCCTGCAGGGTGCGGCGGGGGGAGCGCTCATCCCGATGAGCCAGGCGATCCTGTTGGAGAGCTTCCCGGCGGCGGAACAGGGGATGGCGAACGCCATCTTCGGCGTGGGGGTGATGTTCGGGCCGATCATCGGTCCGGCCCTGGGCGGGTGGATCACCGACAACCTGAGCTGGCGCTGGATCTTCTACATCAACCTCCCGGTGGGGCTCATGGCCCTCATCATGGTGGGGAGCGTGATCTCCGATCCGGTGTACGCGCGAAAACTGAAGGAAAAGGTGGACTACTGGGGGCTTAGCCTGCTGGTGCTCGGTATCGGGGCGCTGCAGATCGTCCTCGACAAGGGGCAGCAGGACGACTGGTTCAGCTCCCCCTTCATCGTGGCCTGCAGCGTGGTGACGCTGGTCTCCCTGGTGCTGCTGGTGCTGGTGGAACTTAGGCACCCGCATCCGGTGGTGAACCTGAGGCTCTTCAAGAACCTGGAGTTCTCGGCGGGGAACCTGGTCATGTTCATGGTGGGCTTTGGCCTGTACGGCTCGCTCATGCTGATCCCCCAGTTCCTGCAGTCCCTCCTGGGCTACACGGCGACCCGCGCCGGGATGGTGATGGTCCCGGGCGGGGTGGCCACCCTGGTGCTGATGCCCTTTGTGGGACTCGCGGTCAGCAGGTACGACGGGCGCAAGATCGTGCTGGCCGGGCTCGTGGTCTCGGCGTGGTCCATGTTCCTGTGGCAGCGCTTTTCCCTGGGGGTCTCCTACGACGATTTCCTCTGGCCGCGCCTGGTGGCGGGGGTGGGGCTCGCCCTCATCTTCGTGCCGCTCACCACGCTCACCCTGAGCAAGATGAGCCCCGAGCAGATGGGGGATGCCAGCGGTCTGTTCAGCCTGTTGCGCAACATCGGCGGCAGCGTGGGGATCGCGGCCACCTCGACCATGCTGGCCCGTGTCAACCAGTTCAACCAGAACACGTTGTCAGCACAGGTCAACAATTTCAGCCTGCAGTTCCAGCAGACCCTGTCCGGGCTCACCCAGGCCTTCATCGGGCGCGGTATCGAGTCCGAGCTCGCCGGCAAGATGGGGGTTGCCAGCATCTACCGGATGGTGCAGCAGCAGGCGGCGCTCTTGACCTTCAACCGGGTCTTCTGGATGCTCGGCTTCGCCTTCCTCGCGGTGATCCCCTTCCTGGTGCTGATCAAGCGTCCCAGGCCGGGGGCTCAAGCGGTGGTGGGGCACTAGGCGGTAGTGAGGTGCCGGTGGCGCGTCCCGGCTGGGGGCCTGCGGGAGGAGTGACGCTGGCAGGGACGGGTGCCGCGGCGCCCGAAAACGAGGGAAAGGATGAAGAACATGCAGATAACCCGATCGGTCATCAACGAATTTTTCGTGAGCCTCACCGCGCTGTCGGATCTGGACGTGCTCTCACCCGACGGGTTCAGGGAGCTGGCGGACTGGTGCGAGAGGCAGGAGTTCTGGACGGACTTTGCGCGTGAGCACCGGCTGGATGAGGCGTGGCGCTCCTCCCACATGGGGGATCCCAACGCCTTCGCCCTGGCCGTCTTCCGCTACCGGACCGGGTGGGGGAGGCTTACGCACTAGCCCCGGGGCGCGCAGCCAGGGAGCGTCAGCGGACCCGGGTCACCTCTTCGGCAACCCCCGTCTGCTCCTGCACCATCCGGCGCACCTTGCGCCAGTCGATGGGGGTACTCCCGGCCGCCGCGAGGAGGTTGCGGGCTTCCCGCTCCAGGTCCTCGAGCTTGCCGTAGATATCCTTGTGCACCTCGAGGTAGGTCTTCCCCTCGCTCACGGCCACCTTGACCGGCCGGTAGACGATCTTCCCCGCCGTGTTCACCGGCACCTCGTTGTAGAGGAGCTCGATGTTGGCCGGGGACACCCTGATGCAGCCGTGGCTCGAGTAGCTCGAGATTGAGGAAGGGCGGTTGGTGCCGTGGATCAGGATCCCGGGGAGCGAGGTGCGCAGGGCGTACTTGCCGAGCGGGTTCTCGGGGCCGGGTGGGACCAGGGCCTTCACCTCCTTGCCCTGTTGCTCCATCTCCTTTTGAATGGAGATGGGGACGCGCCAGCTCGGGTTTTTCACCTTGTCCACCACCGTGAAGCTCCCCAGTGGCGTCTGCCAGGAGCGGTTCTGCTTCAACTCGGCCCGCCCCACCGCGATGGGGACCGTCCGGGTCAGCTTGCCGTCCTTGAAGCAGTACAGGGTGCAGTCGGCGATGTTGATGACCAGCCCCTGGTCCAGGGGGGAGGGGACGATGCGCCGGTTCACGATGCGGAGTGTCTGACCCTCGCGCAACAGGGAGGTAAGGGTGAGCCGGTTCAGGCGCGCCAAGAGGGGCGCCTTGATCTTGAAGCGCGCGGCGATCTTTAAGAGCGTGTCGTTGGGGCGCACCCGGTAGAGCGTCTCGCCCCCCAGGACCCTCCCCAAGAGCTGGGGTTCCGGCCGGGAACCCTCCTGGCCGGCGCTCTCGGTCGGGGCGTCCTCGACCAGTTCGTCCTCCCCGTCCTCCTCAGGGCTCTCCGCGCGCACCTGCTGCTCCACGTCCGGCACGGCTGTCGCGGCGTTTGCGGGAAGGGGTGCAGGCGCCGCAGGGAGCGGACCGCGTGACGGGGCGAGGGGGGGGACGACCGCGATCGGGTGCAAGGGGGAGCTGGCGGCAGGCCCTGGTGCGGGTAGCTGGGGCGGTTTAGTGGCGGCGGGTTCAGCTGCAGCTACCGGGGACGGTGTAGTGGCGGCAGCCGGCCGTGCCGTGGAAACGGGCGAACCGGCGGGCTTAGGCGGCACGACGGGGGGGAGGTGAGCTTCCGGGGCGGCTGTGGCGGCGCCGGTCCCCGTACCGGTAAGCGCCGGCTGCGGCCCGAGGGCGGAGAGCTGCGCCTCCTGGCTGCGCACCGCCTGGGGAGAGGCCGGGCCCGGGATTGGAAGCGGTGCTGCCGGCACCGGCTTGGCCTTGTTCCGCGACGGGGTGATCAACTGCTGGCCGGGTTGCAGGGTGAGGAAGTAGGGTGCCAGGATCTTGCCGTACTTCTCCACGAGCGCGAAGTACTTGGCGGCCAGCTCGGGCTGCTTCTCCTCGAGGCACTTCACCCCGGCGAAATAGGTCTCGATGAGCACCTTGAAGCTTTCCGGATGCCGGGTGGACGCACCTTCTTCCATCAGGTTGTTGAGGATGATGAGCGCCTCGGAGCGCGAGGCGGAGCGGGCGGGGGTGGTGCCGAGGAGGAGGATAAGTACGCTTAAAACGATGAGGCGCATCGTGCTTCGCTTCCCGTGTGGATGTAGTGGTCCGTTTACCAGCGCGGGTGGGTGAAGCGGAGCGCACGGCACAGAGAGACGATCCTCTCTTTGATCGGCCGGCTGTTCCCGTTATTTCGAGACGATCTGGGCCAGCAGGCTGAGTCTGAGTTTCGGATCGGTGATAATCAGTTCATTGGGAACAGTCGTTGTCGGTTTGGCCGGGGTCGTATTGGGAAGCATCTCGGTCAGGCTTTGCACGGTAATCCCTCCTCAAGCAGAAATGACATCTTCGCTCTTCATGCGGGCTGTGTTCGCACCCTTCCGGTACTATCGGCGTTCAACCGACAAACTTGAGAGGTCTTTTATAAGCCGAGATGAAGAGAGTGTCAAGCGGCTGCATGTGACACAGGATAGAGCGACCGGGACGCCTATGACAGACCCTTGCGCTACAGCTTCAAGAAGTACCTGAAACCTCCCTCACTGTCTTAAGAACTCTCCTTGAGAAACTGCTTGCCCCAGCTGCACATCTGCTCGAGGATCGGGTGGATGCTCCTGCCGCTTTCGGTGAGCGAGTACTCCACCTTGGGGGGGACCTGCGCGTACACCTTGCGGTACACCAGGCCGTCTTCTTCCAGTTCGCGCAGCTGCTGGGTGAGCATCTTGCGGGTGGTGTCCGAGAACTGGCGCTGCAGATCCGAGAACCGCATGGTGCCCTGGGCCAGGTGCCACAGGATGGAGGCCTTCCACTTACCTCCCACCACGGCAAGGGTGATGTCGATGCCGCACTTGTACTCCCTTTCGCGGAAGGTCATGACGTCTGCCACTGATTGGTTTGCCTGCATAGCTTGCTCCGTCTCTCATAGTTACCAAAAAGGTACTCAGTATTGAAACACATACTACGTTACCAATAAGTTCGTTATTGACCGATCGGCACGTATGAGCGAATGTAGCCCAAACTATTCCAAAAGGGAAGGCTCTCTTTGAGACACATCCCCGAACAGGAGGGCATCGGCGTGAAGGTAGTGGCAATCAACGGCAGTCCCAAGACCGACGGAAACACCTTCCAGGCACTGAGCCTGGTGGCGGCAGAACTGGCTAACGAGGGGATCGAGACGGAGATCCTCCAGGTGGGAGGCCAGGAGGTACGCGGCTGCATCGCCTGCGGCCAGTGCGCCAAGAACAGGAACGAGCGGTGCGTGCTCCCCGGCGACCAGGTGAACCAGTGGATCCAGAAGATGAAGGAGGCCGACGGCATCCTGCTCGGTTCCCCGGTCTACTACTCGGCCATCGCCGGCACCATGAAGTCCTTTCTGGACCGCGCCTTCTACGTGAGCGGCTCAAACGGCGGGCTGTTCCGCCACAAGGTGGGTGCCGCGCTGGTCGCGGTGCGCCGCTCCGGGGGACTTCCCACCTTCCAGCAGCTCAACAACTACCTGCTCTACTCGGAGATGCTGCTCCCCACCTCCAACTACTGGAACGTGATCCACGGCACCCGCCCCGGCGAGGTGCACCAGGACAGCGAAGGGACCCAGATCATGCGGGTTCTGGGGAAGAATATGGCCTGGCTCATGAAACTGGTGGAGCACGGCAAGGGTGCGGTTCCGGCGCCCCAGCAGGAGCCGAAGACCTACTTCAACTTCATCCACTAGAAGGCGCCCCGGGGGTTCTGCGGCAGGCTCCAAGTCCCCCCCGGCCTCGGCAGCTGCCGTGCCCCGGGGCCTTGCACCCCCCGGCCTCGCACCGGGCACGAAAAACGGCACGGGTAGTATTACCCGTGCCGTTTTCTTTTTCCCCCGCGCGAGAAGAGCCGGTCAGCAGCGGAACTGCTGCACCATCCCCTTGAGATCCTCGGCAAGCCGGGCCAGCTGGTTCGCCGCGGCCGCCTCCTCGTGCGAAGCGTTGGCCGTCTGGCTGGCGACGTCGGTTATCTGCTGCACGTTCTTGTTGATCTCGAGGGTGGTGGCGGTCTGCTCCTCGGCCGCCACCGCGATCTGGTTCACCTGCAGCGTCACACTGCCGATCTGCTCCAGGATCTTCTGGAGCGCCGCCCCCGACTTGGCCGCCTCCGAGGTCCCCTGTTCGACCTCCTGAACCCCCTCGTCCATGACGCTTACCGCCTCGCGGGTTTCGGACTGGATGGTCTTGATCATCTCGGCGATCTCCCGGGTGGCCCGGGTGGTCCGCTCGGCCAAGGCACGCACCTCGTCCGCCACCACGGCGAAGCCGCGCCCCTGCTCGCCGGCCCGTGCCGCTTCGATGGCGGCGTTCAGGGCCAGCAGGTTGGTCTGGTCCGCGATGTCCTCGATGGTCTCCACGATGGCGCCGATCTTGTCGGAGCTGGCACCGAGCCCCTCGATGGTGGCTGCCGAAGCTTGTACCTTGACCGCGATCCGGTTCATCACCCCCAGGGTATCCTCGACCACCCGGACCCCGTGCCGTGCCGCGTCGTTGGCGTGGGCCGAGTCCTCGGCGGCCCGGTGGCAGCTGCTGGCGATGTCCTGCGAGGTGGCCGACATCTCCTCGCAGGCGGTGGCTATGGTGGTCGCCTGGCAGGCGAGTTCTTCGTTGCTGGTCGCCATCTGCTGGGCGGTTGAGTGCATCTGCACTGCCGCGGAGGAGACCGAGAGGCTGTTGCCGGACAGGCGGCGCACCATGTCGGAGAGCTTGCCGCGCATCAGGTTCATCTCCCGCCCGAGCATCCCCATCTCGTCCTTCGACTGCACTCCGGGGTCGACGGTGAGATCGCCCTCGGCTATGGCGGCCATGGCGCCGAAGACCTTGGTCACGGCTCCGGTAATGCCGCGGCTGATCAGTACCCCGACCGCCAGCGTGGCGGCCAGGATGATCCCGACGATGGCCAGGTTCATCCCGATACCGCGACGGACCGCGGCGCTGCTCGTTTGGTAGGCCTTTTCGCTTTGGGCGATGTTGAACTTCAGGAGGGCGTCGATCGCCTCGGCCGGTTTCAGGTACAAAGGCGCCACCTGCCCGACCCCGAAGCTGATGGCTTCCTTGAGCGCCGCGCCGTCGTTGGTCCGGTGCGCGGCGAGCAGCAGTTCGGCCAGCTTCTCCCCCTGCGCGGCATAGGCTTCGGCACCGCTTTTGTAGTCGGTCAGGAGCTGTTTCTCCTCACCTTCGAGCTTGTCGGCCTCCAGTTTAGCGACCAACTCGGTGATCCTGGTGAGCTGCTGTTTCATGTCCTGGTGCTTTTCCTTGAGCTTGGCGTCGTCCTCCAGGGACATCATGTACACGACATCAAGCCGGGTGGTCAAAAGGCGGCTCTTCAGTTCCGAAAAACCCACCACCTGGTTGATGCCGCTGTTGAGTTCCTGGAGGTGGTGGGTGGAGCGGGTCAGGTTGCTGGTACTGGTGATCCCGATGATCAGCATCCCGAGAATGCCCACTGAGCAAAGCGACACGAGTTTCAGGCTCATCTTCAAATCTGCAAACGACATCTGCATCCTCCCTGGAAACGGTTGTTACCCCTTGAAAAACGATACCGTTTTCTGTAAACGGTTCCCTCCCTTGTCGGCCTCAGTTTCAAAAACTTTAGCAATTTTGAATATTTGTAGGAATATGTAAGCCGATTCGTTGCCTTACGGGAAAACGCACCCGGTTGAGGTTGCGGGTCCGATAGCCGGTGTAGGTGCATCCACGATAGCCAGTTTGCTGCAGCCTGTCGTGTCGATTCCGGTTCCCGGCGGCTCCACCTCGAAGACGCACCCCAAAGCGACGCCCGGGCCTGGTCCACCAGTTCCTCGCTGGCAAACTGGCAGCTCCTGGTGCAGGGGCGGCTTGGGGCGTGGTCCCCAGGTCACGGGAATCGTTCTCTTTTTTCTACCCCTTCCAGCGTGGTCACTTCATAAACCTGGGGTAATTCTCCTCGGAACGCAGGGTGAAACACGGCGTTTTGTCGCCGGTCGCTCCGTCGGGAGGTGGCGAAGCAGGTAACAATTCTTGATGAAAACGTTCACAACTTCACCAGTTTTTGCTTCCTATCCCGCCACATTTTCTGTAAGATCTGGTAAGAATGCCGGGGTTGGGACTCGGGACCCTGGGGAGGAAACGGCGGTGCAGGCAGACCAGGCTGAAAATGTGATGTTGCGGGGCATTCTGGATGCGGCCATCGAGGAAGCCATCGTGCTCTTTGACAAGGACGGCTGCATCCGGCTGGCGAACCCTACCGCCTTCGGCCGTTTCGGGAAGAGCGAAGAGGAGATGAATGGCCGTTCTCCCGCGGAGTTCCTGGAACCTGCGCTGTGGGAGGCTCGCTGGGCCATGATTCGCCAGGTGCTGGAAACCGGGGAGCCGCTGGAGTTCGAGGACGAGCGCACGGGGATCGCCTTCCACCACAGCCTGTCGCCGGTCCGGGACGTCGGGGGGAGGGTGGCCTGGGTGGTGAGCTTCAGCCGGGACATCACCGTGCAGAAGCAGGCCGAGGCATCTCTGCGCCTGTCCGAGGAAAAATACGCCAAGATCTTCTCCACCAACCCTGCCGCCATCGCCCTCACCCTGCTCGAAGACGGCACCTTTCTCGATGTCAACGATACCTGGTGCCAGCTGGTTGGGTACCGGCGCGACGAGGTCCTGGGGGTCTCGGCCCGTCAGCTGGGGATCTGGCCCGACCCCGCCGAGGCGGCGCACTTTGTCGCGGAACTGAAACAGTGGGGGAGACTCAACGGCTGGCAAAAGGACTTTTTCAAGAGGTCCGGCGAGCGTTTCAGTACCCAGCTCTCCGCGCAGCTCATCGAGGTCGCCGGCCAGACCGTGGTAGTCTCCTGTCTCATCGACGTCACGGAACGCAAACGCATCCAGGAGCGCTACGAGCAGCAGGTGCGCCTGTTCGACGGTGTTGCCGCCACCACCCCCGATTTCGTCTATGTCTTCGATCGCCAGGGGCGCTTCCTCTATGCCAACAAGAGGCTCCTCGAGGTCCTGGGGATGCAGCTCCCCGAGGTGGTGGGGAAGACCTGCCTGGAACTGGGGTACCAGCGCTGGCACCACGACATGCACATGAACGAGATCCGGGAGGTCATCCGGACCAGGTGCCCGCTCAAGGGGGAAGTCCCCTTCAAGGCGCCGCTGACCGGGGTCTACGGCATCTACGAGTACATCTTTACCCCGGTTTTGGGACCCGACGGCGGGGTCGAACTGATTGCCGGAACCACCCGGGATGTCACCGACCGCAGGCGAGCCGAGGACGAACTGCGCAAGGCGCACGAACTCCTGGAAATCCGGGTCCTGGAGCGCACCGCCGAACTCGAGAACACCCTGGAGGCGCTGCACGAAAAAGAACACCTCCTCTTGCAGCAGAGCCGGCTTGCCGCCATGGGAGAGATGCTCAGCAATATCTCGCACCAGTGGCGCCAGCCGCTCAACCTGTTGGGGCTCAACATCCAGGGGCTGGCCCTCATGGAGGAGACCGGCGGGGCGAGCGCGGAGGTGATTAGGGAGACCACCGAGCGCTGCATGGAGCTCATCCTCTACATGTCGCGCACCATCGACGATTTCCGCAACTTCTTCAAGCCGGACAAGGAGAAGAGCCACTTCAGGCTGAGCGAGGTGGTGACTGCCGCCACCAAGCTCATGGAGGGTGCTTTTAACAGTCGCTCTGCGCAGATCGAGGTCGCCGAGTTGGCGGACTGCGTGGTGTACGGCTATCCGGGCGAGTACTCGCAGGTGGTGGTGAACATCCTTAATAACGCGAAGGACGCCTTCGAGACGCGCCAGGTTGCCGAGCCCCGGGTCCTGCTCACCCTCGATGCACGGGACGGCAGGTCGCTGCTCACCATCGAGGACAACGCCGGCGGCATCCCCGAGGAACACCTCCCCAAGATCTTCGAGCCGCACTTCAGCACCAAGGGGCCCCAGGGGAGCGGGATCGGGCTCTTCATGTCCAAAAACATCATCGAAAAGAACATGAACGGCAGGCTCACCGTGCGCAATACCGCCTCGGGTGCCCAGTTCTGCATCGAGGTCTAGGGGACGCGGACCTGCCGCTGCGGTGCCGCAACCTCCCCCCTTTTTCTCCCATCGCTTGAGACGTTACACGCAACGAGGCTCCCGGTTTCCCGGGAGCCTCGTTTGTTTCCGGCACCCCTCTTCGCGGCTACTTGAGCGGGCAGCAGAGGTTGTTGTAGGCGTCCAGCGTTGCCGCCAGGGCGTCGTAGCTTCCCGACGCCAGGGCCGCCGCCAATGCCCCCTTGAGCTCGCTCACCGAGAGGGGGAACCCCTTGATCCGGCCGTCCTCGGCGTTGAGCAGCGCCGCTGCGGCCTGGCGGGCCAGGTTGTTGAGGCCGCCGCCCCCCAGGTTCACTGCCTGTAAGAGCGTGAGGTCGGGGCTGAAGGCGCTTACCCCGAAGGTGCCGTCGAAGCTGTCGTAGCCGTGGTGTGCCGCAGGCCAGCTGGCGCTGTGGGTTTTCCAGTACCCGAGGCTGCACCCCTCACCCTGTCCGGGTTTCGGGAGTTTCCAGAACCCGAAATCGATGCCGAGATCCGAGCCGCGGTTGTCGCCCAGGGTCACCGTGGCCGGGGTGGGGTTACTGTCCGAGGCACGGCTTCCCCCCTGCAGGGTCGGCGAGGGGGTAAAGCCGTCCGGGGTCAGCACGCTGACCGTGTAGCTCCCGGCACAAAGGCCGGTGAACTGGTAGTGACCCTCGGCATCGGTCACCGCGCTCTGGCCGGTACTAAGCCGCAGCACCACGCCCGCGATCCCCTTTTCTGTGCAGTCCTGCAGGCCGTTTTTGTTGGCATCGTTCCAGACGTAGTTGCCGATTACCCCGGTGCACTCGGGGGCCGTGCTCTTGAAGAACCCGTAGTCGAGGTTCTGCACCGAACTCGCGTTGCTGGAGAGGGTCACCTTGGTCGGGCTCAGCTTGCTGTCCCTCGCGCTGTTGGTCCCTTGACCCGCCGGGCTCGGGGTGTAGCCGGTCGGGGTGGCGACGCTCACCTGGTATTCGCCGGCGCACAGCCCGGTGAACTGGTAGTAGCCGTTCGCGTCGCTCGTGGTGGAGGCCCCGTTACCAAGGCTCACCGTGACACCGGCGAGACCCGGTTCGCCCCAGTCCTGGATCCCGTTCTTGTTGAGGTCCTTCCAGATAAAGTCGCCGATCTTGCCGCTGCAGGAAACGCCCGGCCTGGCGAGGCCGAAGTCGGCGGAGAGGTTGCTCGCGGCGCTGGCGGTCAGGGTGACGCTCACGGTACCCGGGGAAGTCGGCTGGTACCCGCAGGGGGGGACCACCTTCACCTGGTAGCTCCCGGGGCACAGTCCGGTGAACTGGTAGTGACCGGTCGCGTCGCTCGTGGTGCTCTTGCCGTTACTCAAGGTCACCTTCACCCCGGCAAGCCCCGGCTCCCCGGCCTGGTAGCTGCCGTTTTTGTTGAGGTCGTTCCAGACGAAGTCCCCGATCACCCCGCTGCAGCTGGGGGGCGGGGCCTCGCCGCAGTGGCTCGGGCCGCCGGGGTAGCTGCCGCTGTTGTAGCTCTCGAGAGTCTGGGTGAGCGCCGCGGTCTGGGCGCTCGAGAGGCTGCCGCTCCCCACCGGCGGCACCACCAGTGCCCCGATCAACTGGTCGGCGCTGGTGATCGCCTGCTGTACGCCGCTCGGCAGCCGGGTCCCGTTGGCGACGTTGAGTTTCGCGGCGCTCAGCTGCTGGGCGAGGCTGATGAGGCCGTTGCCGGCGTTGGGGGTCTCGAAGATGGCGATCAGCTGGCTCTGGGTGTAGCTCGTGTTCCCCAGCTTGAGGCTTGTTACCGGCCAGTGCGCCGGATGGTTCTTCCAGTACCCCTGGGTGAAGGTGCAACTCTTCGTGTTGCAGATTACGAAGGCGTCGTCGCTTGCGCTCGCGCTGTGCCCGAAGAGGTCAGTGCCGGTCGCCGTCACGGTGTTCACGAAGGAGCTGGTGCAGGTGAAATCGGGCTGCGCGAGCTTCGGGATGGCGTCGGCGCCGATGGTGATGCTCTCCCCGGCGGCGAGGGCACCCACCTGGTAACCGGCGATACCCAGCCGCGGGTCGTCCAGGGAGACCTGGGTCAGGTCGCTCGTGCCGCAGTTTTCGACGATGAAGCGGAAAGCGAGGCCGGACTGGCGCTGGTGCCCCTGGTAGTATTCGGAACTGTCGCATGTAAGGGAGACGGTCGCCTCGCTCTCCGTACTCTCCTTCACCTCGGCCTGGTCGCTGTCGTCGCGCGACAGTGCCTGGAGGATCTTCGCGAGCCAGCCGGGGATGCTGTCGGCGAGCGAGCCGCTGGAGATTTTGGCCAGCAGATCATCACCGTTCGCCAGCTCGCCCTTCAGGACCGGAAGTACCGGGGCGCCGGTGTCCTGGGTGTCGGCGTCGAGCCAGACCGGCACGCAGACCGGCACCGCCGGGATCTTGCAGTAGTCGTCCTTGTCCAGGTCGGGGCGCTCGCAGTAGCTTTTGTCGCAGTCGGACTTGGCGCAGTGGCTCGCCTTCGTTTCGTATGCCTGGCAGTGGGCCTGCTTGCGGGAGACCTCGTGGCAGTAGCTCGCCTTGGTCGCGGCACTGTCGCGGCAGTAGCCGTGGTCCGTATCGTGGCGCTTGCAGTGCTCCTCTTTCCCCTCGTCGGACCGGCAGTGCTTGTCCTTGCCGCCGGTTACCGTGCAGGTGGTGCTCACCTGCTTTTTCACCTTGATGCAGACCGTGCCGTCGGTGCCGCAGCTCGTGCTCGAGTCGGCGCTCACCGTGACCCCGTTGATGGTGCCGCGGGCGCTGCAGCTGATGGTCTCGCTGGAAGTGGCGCTGGCCGGGAGGTAGCTGCCGGTTACGGTCGCGCTGGCACCGGGGAGGAGCAGGGTCGGGATCCCGGAGAGGGAAGCGCCCTGGCTGTCCGTGCAGCTAAAGCCGGCCAGGGTCTCGTTGCCGGCGTTGGTCAGGACGGCGCTCACGGTCACCGGGAGGCCGGGTACCGGGGCGCTGGCGCAGCTCGCCGTCACGGTCAAGGCGGGCGCGGTGAGGATGCCGCAGCTGGCGCTTGAGGAGGCCGAGACGCCGGCCTGGTCGAGGGCCCCGGTGGCGCTGCAGGTTACCGTGTCGAGCGAGCCGCTTCCCGCCGGGAGGTAGCTGCCGGTCAGGGTGAAGCTAAGCCCCGGTGCGAGGCTGGTCGGCATCCCGGAAAGCTGGCTCCCCTGGCTGTCCGAGCAGCCGAGCCCGGTGAGCGTCTCGTTGCCGGTGTTGGTGACGAGCGCCGTGACAGAGATCGGGAGGCCGGGAGCCGGGGCGCTCTGGCAGGAGGCCTTGACGCTTAGCCCCGGCAGGGCACGGAAGTAGCCGAAGTCGATGCTGAGGTCGCTGGCGCTGTCCTCGAAGAGGCTGACTGCCGCGGGGTTCGGGTTACTGTCGAGCGCGGGGTTACTGCCGGCCTGGACCGGAGCAGGCGTAAGCCCCGCCGGGGGCACCACCTCGACGCGGTAGTCGCCGGCGCACACCCCGATGAAGCGGTAGGAGCCGTCGGCCAGGGTCTGGGTGGTGCGCAAGAGGGTGTTGAGCCCGTCGCGCAGGTTCACGGTGACACCGGCGAGTCCGGGTTCCCCGGCATCCTGGATGCCGTCCGCGTTCAGGTCGTTCCAGACGAAGTCGCCGATGACTCCGGTGCAGGGGGTGTTGAAGCCGAAGTCGATGCCGAGGTCCTGGCTCGCGTCGTCGGCGAGGACGACCGGCGCCGGGACGGGGTTACTGTCCAGGGCGCGGTCGTTCCCGGCGAGGCTCGGCGAGGGGACGAAGCCGGCCGGGGTGGCCACCTCGACCGTGTAGCTGCCGCGGCACAGGCCGGCGAACCGGTAGGCGCCCGAGGCGTTACTGCTCGTCGTGGCGATCACCGTCCCCTGGTCGTTCTTCAGGACAAGCTGTGCCCCGGCGATCCCCGGCTCGGCACCACCCTGGATGCCGTCGCGGTTGGTGTCGTGCCAGATCAGGTCGCCGATCGTGCCGGTGCAGGGGGTGTTGAATCCGAAGTCGATGCTCTGGTCCGAACTGGAATCGCCGGCGAGCAGTACCGGTGCGGGGTTCGGATTGCTGTCGAGAGCACGGTCGTTGCCGGCAAGTACCGGTGAGGCGGCACGCCCGGCGGGGGGGATGACCTCGACCTGGTAGCTCCCCGCGCACAGGCCGGCGAACTGGTAGAGCCCGCCGCCGGCCGTCGTGGTGGAGGAGATAAGGACGTTGGAGGCGTCGCGCAGGTTCACCGTGACGCCGTCGATCCCTGCTTCGCCGGCGTCCTGGATCCCGTTCCGGTTGGCATCGTCCCAGACCAGGTTGCCGATGCTCCCGGAACAGGGGGGATTGAAGCCGAAGTCGATGGTGGGCTCCACGCTGTCGTCGGCCGGGAGGTAGAGCGCGGCGGGGCTGCCGTTACTGTCCACGCTGACGTCGGCGCCTGCCAGGCTCGGCGAGGGGACCAGGTTCGCCGGGGTGATCACCTCGACCGTGTAGCTGCCGGCGCACAGGCCGGAGAAACCGTAGTATCCCGCCTGCCCCAGGGGGCCCGTTCCGGTCGTGGCCGTGGCGCTGGTCGTGTTGGCGGCGTCCTTCAGGAGGACCGTAACACCGTTTATGCCGGTCTCGCCGGGGTTCTGGATGCCGTCGCGGTTGGCGTCAAGCCAGACCAGGTCACCGATGTACCCGGAGCAGGGGGTGTTGAAGCCGAAGTCGACGGTCGCGTCGCTACTCGCGTCGCTGTCGAGGACAACCGGGGCGGGGCTCGGGTTACTGTCGGCGCCACGGTCGCCCCCGGCCTGGACTGGCGAGGCCACCAGGCCGGCGGGGAGCGTGGTGGCATCCACCTCGACCCGGTAGCTCCCGGCGCACAGGCCGGTGAACTGGTAGAAGCCGTTGCCGGTCGTGCTCGCACTGGCGATCAGGTTCGAGAAGCTGTCCTTGAGGAGCACCCGCACCCCGTTGATCCCGGGCTCGCCCGGTTCCTGGATGCCGTTACGGTTAAGGTCCTGCCAGACGAAGTCGCCGATCGACCCGGTGCAGGGGGTGTTGAATCCGAAGTCGACGGTGGGCTCGCTGGTGAAGTCGCTGGGGAGGGTGATCTCGGCCGGGTTGGGGTTGCTGTCCGCCGCCCGGTCGCTCCCCTTGAGAGAAGGGGAGGCCACGAAACCTGCGGGGGGGAGCGCCTCCACCCGGTAGCTGCCGGCGCACAGGCCGGTGAACAGGTAGTTGCCCGTGCCGTTGGTCGTGGTGGCACCGATAAGGGCCCCGCTCGCCGGATTGTAGAGGTTCACCGTCACCCCGTTGATCCCGGGTTCGCCCGGATCCTGGATGCCGCTACGGTTCTGGTCGTGCCAGACCAGGTCGCCGAGGGAACCGGTGCAGGGGGAGTTGTAGCCGAAGTCGATACTGCGCTCCACCGTACTCCCGGTGGGGAGCGTCACCTGGGTGCCTGTCGGGTTGGAGTCGCGGGTGGTATCGCCACCCTGGTAGGCCGGCGAGGGGACGAAGCCCGCGGGGAGGGTGGTCGCGTCGACGCTCACCGTGTAGCTCCCGGCGCACAGCCCGCTGAAGAGGTAGGCGCCGTTGGGGCCGCTCAGCGTACTGGCCAGCTGGTTGCCGGTGGCGTCCTGAAGGGTGAGCCGCACGTTGTCGAGTCCCGGCTCCCCCGCGTCCTGGATGCCGTCGCGGTTCTGGTCGTTCCAGACGAAGTCGCCGATCGCCCCGTTGCAGACCGGTTTCTGGGGGATGGGTCCCAGGTTCCCCTTGGCCCCTCCCGCGAAGGCCGCCAGGAAGGAGCCGTTGAAGCTTGAGTTCTCGATCGACTGGGTCACCCCGATGTCCTGCCCGGCGTAGAGCCCGGCCAGGGCGCCGCCGGTCACCCGGAACCTGAAGTCCAGGTAGTCGATGGCCCCCGAGTTCGTGATGCCGTACTCGATGATCTCCCCGGTCAACAGGGTGCCGGTGTAGCTCCCGACCGTGCCGATCAACACCAGGTCGTCGCCGTTCACCCCGCCCACCAGCCGCCCGGAGCTGTCCACCTGGACCGCGATGGTAAGCGAGCGCGGCGTGCCGACCCTCACTGCCGTGGTGCCGGAGCTGAGCGTGGTGAGTTGCGGCGTCGTGGCGACGCTCAAGAGCCCGCTGGTCGGCGAGAAACTCGTGCCGGTGACGCTCGAGAAGGTGGTGTTCGGGTAGCCCGGCGTCACCCCGAGGATGTCGCACCAGGCGGGCTGGGCGGTCAGGAGCAGGACAAGGCAAACGAAGAGGAATCTGAGTCGGATCATGGAGGGCCTCCCCGGCGTGACTCACGCCGTGACGATGCGCGTAAAAAAAGCGCGGCAGCTTTCAACTGTCCGCGCTCGTGCTGCGGTAAAAAGTGGGGCTAGGATTCCCGGCGACGCCACAGGGCCGCCAGGGTCATCCCGCTTGCCACCAGCATGACCGTCCCGGGCTCGGGAACCGCGGCGGGCACGGTGTCCGACTGCCAGATGTCGCCGTTGTGCAAGAGGTCGGTGTAGATCACCGAGCCGACCCCGCCGAACCCACAGGCGGAGAGCACCGGGTCGATGGCGTCGAGCTGCACCAGGAAGTCGTAGGCCTTGCCGTCCCCGGAGCTGCCGAACTGGATGATGGCACCCGAGATCAGGAAGTTTTCCTGGGTGTCATCGATGGTCCCCTGTATGGTCAGGTGCCCGGAATGGCTGATCTCGTTGTAGCTCAGGAGGTAGCTGCCGGTGAGGAAGACATCGACTAACGGGTTCAACCAGAGGTCGAGGTAGGGGTTTAAACTGCTGCTCGCCGCAGAGATGGTACCCGCGCTGGGGGTTACCTCGAGGTAGGAGATGGTCAGGTCCGGATGGGACACCGGGCTGCCGATCAGTGTTGCCCGGGCCGGCGTGGCGCAGGCAAGTACCAGGACAGCAAGAATGAGGATCGTCCAGCCGCGGGATGCCGCGGAGCAGCTGCTCAAGGCTCGTTCAAGACCTCTTCTCATGATTTCCTCCTCCAACAAAGTGGCGGGTAAGGTATCCGGTACGGCTTTGCGAAGCCCGGATGCTCCTTTGCCCTGTGCTGCCATTAGCGTTATGTAAGCAAGTGCAGTGCCACCTTCGGAATATCCCGTTTTCCCGCCTCTTTTCGCCGGCGTGGCAGGCGGTGCAGGTGGCGTGTAAAAAAAACCGACAGGGAAACCTCCCTAGCGCCCCTGTTTTCCCCTCCGGCTCACGGGTGCGGCTCCCGGCCCGGTAGCCTCACCTGGCGAGGTAGGCCGTCCGGTCGCTCATTGGGAATGCCGAGGTGGGGGTGCTAACCTGCTGCGTGACCGTCCTTTTCGCGAGCCGGCACGCGGTGCGCCGGCTAATCGCCGAAAAGGTGAGTGACGGTTCAGTCTCGAATGTCGAAAAACCTTACATGATGATGCGCTATGTCGGATTATCTGACAGTGAATCGCCTAGGGGAAAGCGTAGCGCTGGTGACCGGGGGCGCGGCCCCGCTAGCGAGCCCGACAACTCCCCGCGCACCGAGCCGGGAGCTGCGAAACTTGCTGCCAAAAGCCGCGTCAGGTGGTATGGTTACCCGGTAGCGCGGGCGGGACCGTTACCCGCTCGCAGGGAGGGCACATGACGCGCAAGGCCCCGCGCCCCTCGGCCACGCTGAGCTTTACCGTGCAGCGCAGGTCGCATTGCGGCAAACTCTTCATCACGGTCACCACCCGCAACGAGAAACCTTTCGAGGTTTTCATCCGCTTCGGCAAGGCGGGGGGGTGCAGCTCCGCCATGGCAGACGGCGTGGCCCGGCTGGTCTCCTACGGGCTGCGCTCCGGTCTCGACCCGTGCGACGCGGTGAAGGCCCTTTCCGGCATCGCCTGTCACCACGGTCCTAAGACCTGCCTGAACGAGGTCTCCGTCGCGATCAAGCTGGTCGTGCGCCACCTGGAAACCGGTACCGACCTGAACCAGCTCATCGTCGAGGAAGACAGCACCGGTTATACTCCCAGCTGATCCACAAGCCTCCGGGCCGTGCTCCCCTTGCTCCCTCCGCGGCGTTCCCACCTGCCTATCTGCTTTTTACCTGCTTCACTCATTGTCAAAGGCTCACCCGACACTGTCGGGAATTCTGCTTCAGTACGCTTCGAGCCGTGCCGATAGCGATCTTTAGGGAGGTCTCTCCCGAGGCGGCGGCCCCTCTAATCTCAACGTTGGGAACGATTTCTGACAGAGCGAGCGCTCTTTGAGTAACTAATGACTGTTTCTGGGCGGGGATTGTGCTAGAGTAGGAGCAATTCCGGTACTAAGAAGGGAGACAGTCATGGATCGCAGACAATCAACAAGGATTCCTTTCAAGGCGCCGGCCTTTGTGGTACAAAACGGCAGTGCCTTTGCCAGCGAGATCCGCGACATCAGCAGGCATGGACTTTTTGTGGACATGCCGGCGCCGAGCGGGGCCGGGGGGAGCGCGTCCGTCTCGATCATCCTGAAACACGCCGGGCGCTCCCTGTCGGTTACCGTACCGTGCTCGGTGGCCCGGGTCTCGGGCTCCGGCATCGGTTGCAGCTGTAACGAACTCGATCCGGAGACTCTGCTTTTTTTCAGCAACCTCCTGCACAGCTCCGGGATGCACCCCGCCGAATTCCTGCAGGCCTTCTACAGCTACCTGGACGAGCAGCAGGCCGAGTCGAACTAGTTTTCGCAAATTCACAACTACCTGCGGGTAACGGGACGCCTGCGGTGCACAAGGGGAGAACATGCGGGGAAGTGCCGAAGAGCAGAGCGTAGGGGGGACGTCGACCTTGGTGAGTTGCGCGCTGGGGGGAGCTGTCTGGTGGTTTCTGGCCAGCGATCCTTCACCGCTCGCCATGGTGCTTGCCGCTTTGTTGCTTGCCTACCTCTTTTTGGGCTACTTTGCCCTGGCCATCCTTTTCCCGGACCCCAATGCGGGGCCGGCACCGTCCTCCGGCCCCTTTGTGCCGCTGAGAACCGAGTACGACCGCCCGAAGGCGCTTACCCTGTAGGTGTTCGAAGCGAAGAGAAAACGACAAAGCGGGGCACGCCTTCAAGGCGGCCCCGCTTTTTTTAGGCTGCCAGGATCTCCGGGAAAACCGGCCAGCTCGGGTCCCCTCTCCCTTGCGGGAGAGGGACAGGGTGAGGGGGAAGGTGCCATTTCACCGCCGGTGGCAGCTTCAGCCACGGGCAGCTCCAGAAAATCCCTAAGATCTTTCTTCACCTCACTTGGGTGCCGACCAGGAATCCTCCGCCTCGATGCCGCTGGGCTCCCAGGTCCACTTTATCTTCTTGTAGGTGAAGGAGACCTTCTCCATGTGGCGGTAGGGGTCGTTCTCCGAGAGCAGGGTGGTCGGCATGAACGGGCTCACGCTGACCACGATGGCGTCCTCCAGGGTGTGGGTGAAGTAGTGCTCTTCGGTCCCCTGCTTGGTGATGCGGTACCACTTGAGGGTCACCCTCTTCAGGTGTTCGCCGGTGCACAGCGCCTGGTAGAGCTTGGGTGAGCTCTTGTCGTACTCTTTCACCACCGACAGCGGCCCGTGCACCCTCTTGCCGGTGGCAAGCCCGTCGGTGGGGCTGCGCGGGATGTTGACCGCGTGGTCCATCCCGTAGACCAGGATGCTCCCTTCCCGTCCCTGCATGTCGCAGGAACCCTCGATCTTCCCCTGTTTTTCCCCCTCCAGGGTGAGGTGTGCCGGCATGGCCATGGTGCTTCCTCCTTATCTGCGTGCGTTAGCGTTTCTCGCGGTCCAGCCGGCCCACCAGTGCCAGGGTGAAGTAGGCTCCCAGGTACTTGAAGTGCGGCCGGACCTGCAGCGAGACCCGGTACCACCCCGCCTCCCCGGGGACCTCCTCCACCGAGACCTCGGCCTGGCGCAGCGGGCGGCGGCTGCGTACCCCCGGCATCGGGCTGTCCATGTCCGAGACGTACTGCCTGATCCAGCTGTTGAGCTCCTGTTCCAGGTCGTCGCGCTCCTTGAAGGTGCCGATTTGCTCGCGCTGGATCACCTTGAGGTAGTGGGCGAGCCGGCTCACCACGAAGAGGTAGGGGAGCTGCAGCCCGAGCCGGTAGTTGAGCTCGGCTTCCTTGCCGGTGGCCGAACTGCCGAAGTACTTCGGCTTCTGCGCCGAGTTGGCGGAGAAGAAGGCCGCGTTGTCGCTCCCCTTGCGCATGGTGAGCGCGATGAAACCCTGCTCCGCCAGTTCGAACTCGCGGCGCTCCGAGACCAGCACCTCGGTCGGTATCTTGGTCTGCAGGGAGCCGAGCGCCTGGTAGTGGTAGAGCGGCAGGTCCCGGACCGCGCCGCCCCCCTGCGGGCCGACGATGTTGGCGCACCAGCGGTAGCGCGCGAAGCTTTCGGCGAGGCAGCTCGCCAAGGCGAAGGCGGCGTTGCCCCACAGGTAGTGGCGCGGGTCGGCCCCTGCCTGTTCCCGGTAGTCGAAGTGGCGCACCGGGATCCCGTCCGGGCCGTAGGGGAGGCGCAGCAGGAAGCGCGGCAGGGTAAGCCCCACGTAGCGTGCCGGCTCGGTCTCCCTGAAGGCCTGCCACTTCAGGTACTGGGGCCCCTCGAGGGTCGAGGAAAGATCCTTCAGCAGGGGAAGGGCGCCGTACTCTGCCACCCCGAAAAACTGCGCTGCCGCGGCGGCGATGAACGGGGTGTGGCTCAGGGCTGCCACCTGGGCCACCTGCTGCAACAGTCTCACGTCCGCGGCGGCTGCGCAAAACTGGTAGTTGCCGATCAGGCAGCCGTAGGGGGTGCCGCCGAACTGGCCGTATTCGGCGCTGTACACGGTCTTGTAGAGGCCGGACTGCACCACCTCGGGTGCGTCCTCGAAGTCCTCCGCAAGCTCTTCCTTGCTGACCTGCAGGATCTCGACCCTGATGTTCTCCCGGAAATCGACCCGCTTGACCAGGAACTCGAGTGAGCGCCAGGCCGACTCCAGCTTCTGGAACTGTTCGTGGTGCAGGATCTCGTCGAGCTGCCGGCTTAGTTTCAGGTCCAGCTCGGCGATCAGCTGGTCGAGGCTCGCGCTGGAGACCCGGACCGGCCCGCTCTCCCTGGCGGCCAGCTGGGTGATGAGCGTCTCGACCCCGCGGCAGGTGAGGGCATAGGCCTCGTCGGCGGGCTCGATGCGGGTGGACTGGACGATCTCCTGGACCAAGTCGACGGTCGGGATCGGGATGTCCAGGGTCTGCGTCGGGAATGGATAGTTGTTATTCATGGTGTCCCCCTATTCCGGCGCAGCGGTGCCGAGAAGCTTCTGGCGGGTCGCCGGGTCGCCGATGGCCTCCTGGAGCTTCTTGCGGAATTCCGGGAGGTTCGCCAGCGGTCCCTTGAGCGCCCGCAGTGCCTCGCGCAGTTCGGCGAGCCGTCGTAATTCCGGAACCTGCTCGACGATGGCCTGAGGGGTGAAATCCCGCAGTGACTCGATGTCGAGCTGCACCGTGAGCTCTCCTGCACCAGAGATCCGGTCCTCCACCGTGATGGCGAGGCTGACCTGCTGCGCCTTGAGTACCTCATCCAGCGAATTGTGGTCGACGTTCATCGGGGTGCGCAGTTCCACCGGGTGCTCGTCCGCTCTGCCGGTGAAATCACCCAACACCAGCATCTTGAGCGGGAGCTCCACCTCCTCGCGGGCGTCCTGCAGTGCGGGGCGGTAGACGATGTTGACCCGCTCCCGTGGTGCTACCGTTGTCTCTTTGGTCATGGAAACCTCCCGGCCCCCTCAGGCGGCCTGTAGCGGCGATGTTCACGAGCGGTGGGTGAGTCTCAGCATCTCGGGGAGGTCGAGCCTCCCGATCCTGAGTAACAGCGTGTTGGCTATCTCCTGGGCCTGGGATTCCGACTGCTCACGGTAGGCGCGCCAGGCAAGCTCCAGGGCACGCAGGGCGAGCTCGGGTTCGTACTCCTCCAGGTGGTGGCGGTCCAGCTCCTCGAGTACCTGGTCGAGGTAGGGGAGGGCGATGCGCCCCTGACCGGCCGCCATGAGCATCCCGGCCATGGTGACCCGCCAGAACAGCCGCTCCCTGCCGCAGCCGCACTCCTTGAGTCGTCGCTGGCTCTGCTCGATCGCTTCCGTGAGCCTCCCGGACCTGACCAGGTGCCGGACCTGCTCTTCGCCGGCCGCGTGTGTTTGCAGTGTGAGCGCCGGCTCCGGTGCGTCGCTTGAGGAGGTGAGGGGGGCGAGCGCGCTTCCCGCGGCGAGCCAGCCGGCGGTTTCGCTGCGGGCAAAGGGGGTGCCGTCGGCAAAGGAGAGCTCCTCCAGGCCGGGGAGCCGCCGCACCAGGAAGACGGTTTCCTGGCGTACCGCCTCTGCCGCCTGCAGGTACCCTTCCCCCAGGCGCTGCAAGGACCGGTAGGCGTAAAAACTCAGGTCCAGCCAGAAGAGGTACTCGTCCAGCCGGGTCTCGGCGGCCCGCAGCAGCGCCTCCGGCTCGCCGCTGCGCTGCAGGTCCTCCAAAAGGGTCAACAGCGCCTGGGGCGGGGGAGCGAGCCTGGTGCGCCCCTTCTGTGCCGGCGGCAGGTCCTCGAGCGCGGACCAGGCGAGCTGGCGCCTGAGGCGGTAGGGGTGCGGGTTGGCGAGGTTGTGCTGCCAGCCCTGGAAGGTGGCACGGGAGAGCGCCGTAATGGCCGCCTCGATGCTCCCGACTTCCTCCGGCGTGCCTTCCCGGCCAGCCGCACCCTCCCGCAGTGCCGCTGGCTGGAAAGCCCGCTCCGTTTCCGCGGGGATGGTTTGTTCCGTCGATTCGCCGGCGGTCACCAGCTGCACGCTGCAGAAATAGTCGATTAGCGGGGCGAGCGACGGCGGGGTTTCCAGGTGGTCGTGCAGCAGGCGCTCCAGGCGGGTCAACTCGTCGAGCACCCCATCGCGCACCTGCGAGGACCAGCTGACCGATCCCAGCTGTTCCAGGGCGCACAACGTCTTCTCGACCCACCACTCCAGGGCCCGCACCCTGGCCCGCAGCCGGTTCTTCTGCGGGTAGAGCTTCTCCCAGAAATGCTCCAGGAGTTCCCGGTAGCAGGTAAGCCCGCGGGCACATCCGGCGCACCCCTCGGTGTGGACCAGCGCCACGCAGAGGTAGCTTGCCACCAGGAGGTCCTTGGACTTCTCCGCCAGGAGCCCCGCGGAGAGGCGCGCCACCTTGGGCCAGTCCACCGGTTCCGCCGCAGCCGGTGCCGAGAGCTTCTCCACCTCGGCCTGCAATGCCTCGAAGAGGGGGTCTTCTCGGACCTCGGTTCCGGCGGGAGCCTCCGGGCTGATCGGGTGACGGCCTAGTTGAGAAAGCTCGTGCTCCATGGCAATCCCTCGTGGGGTCCGGCTACCACCCCTGCGCGATGACCCGCGGCGCCTGGCCGCTCAAGACCACCGCCTGCCTGAGCAGCGGCGCGCTCCCGGTGATCTGGTAGTTGACGGTGATGGTCTTCACCCCCAGCCGTTTCAAGGCCTGCTGTTCGCTGGGGAACTCGTGCGCCGGGAAACTGCGCCTGCCTCCCTGCACGTCCCGCAGGAAATCGGGCAATCCCTGCGCCCCCGGGTAGTGCCTGGTCAGCACCAGGTCGCCGACCTCGATCTGCAGCGTCACATCGCTGCAATTCTCCGGCGACCACTGGAAGGTCCTGGCGACCGGGTAATTCTGGTTCACCAATTGTTGGCTGGATCCGCTACAGAGGAGCTCGAGCCGGGTGGCGTGCGGCCGCACTTTCGCGTCCCTGTTGCTGTCGGTGGGAAGTCCCCGGATCCCAACCGGGTAGCTCACGGGTTTGGCGAGCGCGGCAACTGCCGCCCGAGTCTCGACCCCCTTGCCGAGGTAGCGCAGCAGAGCGGCATCGATGGGGAGGCTGGCCCCGGTGAGCTCCCGGAGACGGAAACCGGAGAGGGACGCGGTCAGGAAGGGGGCTGCGGGACCCTTGACGAAGCGCCACACCGCACCATCCGGCCCCAACAATAGCGCTGCAGCCTGCTGCCCGGAAAGGCCCTGGGTCGCCGCGAGTACCTGCTCCTCCCAGAGTTCCTGCAGCTGGCTGGCCCCCTCCCGGCGCAGGTAGCCCAGGAGATAGTCGAGCGGCCCGCTGACCAGCGTCGCGGCCAGCGTATCCCCGCCTCCTTGCGGCAGCCCCTTCTTGAGCCTCGCTGCGGCCCGCAGTGCGCCGGCCAGGGAAGAGGTCCCGGTCGCGGGGTCCTCCTGGTAGGCCTGGGCGAGCAGTCTGAAGGATTCGCTGCGGGAAGCGCTCGCCGCGGCCAGGGCCGCCAGGGCCTCCAGGTAGTCCCGCCCCGCGCGCGCCGTGGCGACCTCGGCCTCCAGGCGCTCCGCACCCGCCTGTTGCCCCGCACTCTTGCGCACCGTGGTGAGGACCAGCTTCCCGGTCTCTGCCATCCGGTTGACCCCCGCGGTGGTCTGGGCTTCGCGCCGGATGCGCCCGAACTCGCGGACCGTTGCCAGCCAATCGGGCGCCTGCCCGTCGGTTCCCACCTCGCGCTCGATGCGGTTTACGAGGGCGAAATAGGGACCCTGGTCCGTTGCCATGCGCGCCGCCACCTGCTGCCATTCGGTCCTGCCGGCCAGTCGCCTGCTCCCCTGCCCGAACTGCGCGGCGAACCGGTACCAGGCCTCCCACCGTTTTCCCTGGTACCAGGTAAGAAAGGCTCCGCGCGTTCTAGCAAATTCCTGCCGGTCGGGGAGCGTCGTTTCCAGCTCGTCAAGCAGCGCTGCCACCGCCTGGCGTCCCTGCCCGGTGCAGGGGCCTGCGACCGTCGGCGCAGCGCTGAATTCGCGGCTGCCGCCCCAAAACTCCTTGAGGGTCACTCCCGGTATTCCGCCATCCTGTTCCAGGTAGGCGAGGCACCACTCCAGCCGCCCCCCCCGGGCCGCCAACTGGCGCTTCACAGAGCCCTGCAGCCGGGCGAGCTCCTCTCCGACGGCACCCCGGTCACGGTTCCAGGCAATATAGTAGCGGTACAGGGTGGCAAGCTGCACTCCAGACGCGGAGGTCGGCCCCTGCAAGGGAACAAAATCTGGCTGGGGGAGGCGGGCCAGCTGCTCGGGGGTACGGACCAGCAGGGCCTGCCGGACCAGGTTGGCGCGCCGCACCAGGTACATGACCCGGCGCCCGTAGTCCGCGTCGGAAGAGCTGGGGAGCGCGGGCTCCGCGGTACTCTGCAGCTGTTCGTCCAGCGGGTTCAGCACCGTCTGGCGGAACTCCCTGCAGTAGCGTCCCTTGAGATCCTCTTCGACCTTGAGGCTCGCGGTGAGGCCGAGACGCGGCAGCCACCACGCCCGGTTCTGCGCCTCGACCTCGACGATCCCCTGCCGGAAACGCTCGAGCCGTGCCGCCCCGCCTGGTGTGCTTCCCGACGAGGGGGATACCGCTGCCAAACCGCCCAGGGAGCGCAGCACCTCCAGGTTCTTCACAAACGAAAAGGTCAAAAGGCCGCTCAGGGCAAGGCTCAAGGCCAGGGTACCGCCGAGGGCAAGGCGCCAGGTGCCCCGGCGCCAACGCAGCCAGCTTTCGGTGTGCCTGAGTCCTGCCTGGTCCGCGGGAATCAGCGACCCGAGCAGGTCGTGGAGAAAGAGCCCGCAACGCCGCTGGCCGGCTGAGGCATCCGGGCCCGGTGCAGCTTCGAGCGCTGATGCCGTAAAGAAGATACCGCGCAAAAGCGGCGTCTCGCGGTAGGGACTTGTCCCGAAACAATGGCCGGCGAAGTTCTCCAGACCCAGTTGCAGCTGGCCGAACGCCTCGGGGAGTTCGAACACAGCGGAGCGTGCCGGGTCGGCAGCCGCGCGGGCCAGGAGCACGGGACGCAGGCTTCTCAGGCGCTCCTGGAGGGCTTCCACGAGACCCGCGACGACCAGGTTGGGAGCGGCCGGTTCGCGGACCAGCTCGCCCATCGGTTCGCCGAGGCGGCCGGGGGGCAACAGGCGGGAGAGGTCGCCGAACCCCGGGATCAGGTCGCACCTGGTCACCACGAGGTACACCGGGATCCGGACCCTGCCCGATCCCATCAGTTCGTCGATGCGCTGCCGCACCGTCAGGGCGTCCTCTTCCAATTGCTCCGCCGTGGCCTCCCACAGGTGGTCCGCCCCTACCATGAGCAGCACGCCGTTGACCGGCTTTTTGCGGTGCCGCGCCAGGAGGGCCACCAGGCGATGCCACTTGTGCCGGTGCGCCGCGCTCCCGGTCGCGCTCGCGTAGCACCCCGGCAGGTCGAGAAGTACCGCCCGCTCCAGGAAACTCCAGTTCCAGGGTGCCGCGCTCTCCTCCTGCCAGGTTGGTTCCGGAATCGGTGCGGCGAGCCGGGCCTCCTTGAGTGCGGTGCTCTTTCCCGCGCCGGTCGGCCCGAGCACCAGGTACCAGGGGAGGGCGTCGAGCGGGTTCCCCAGGCGCTTCAATTGCGTGCGGCGCAATGCGGCAACTCCTGCTGCGAACCAGTGCTCCACGCTGCGCAGATCCGCATCCTTGGCCTCCAGCGCCGCCCGTGTGTCGGCCGATTCCGGCTCCTCCGCAACCGGGGCACCGCGCCGGCGCCTCCAGAACCTCACCAGAATGAGAACACCCAGGGCGAGGCCCAGGGTGGTGAGCGCCAGGCAGGCGCCGACCCACCAGGGCCAGGCGACCACGAGTGCGAACGCGCAACCGGTCAGAAACAAGAGGGTGCCGGTAAGAAACCAGCGCAAGGAGGTACCGAACGTTCCACGAAGGGCTTGCATCTTCAGGTCCCCACCGTTTTCAGGAAATTGTTGCCGATGCCGTTCAGGATGAAGGAATAGACGAGGTACAGGACCACAAAGAGGAGCAGCGAGGCGGCGACGCAGAGAGGGCCGGGAGCGAGGAACACGCTGCGCGGGCGCTGCAGGGAGGGGGAGTCTGCGGGGACGGGGCGGGTTGCGGAGAAGAGTCCCGGCGCCTCCTGGTCGAGAGCCGCCAGGTGCCCGTGCTGGAGAAGTTTGAGGGTGGATGCCCGCACCTGCTCCAGGTGCCAGGCGGCTTCCTCATCGCAGAAACGACCCGAGAAGCCGAGGGCCAGGCAAAGATAGTACACCTCGCGTACTTCCTGCTGTTCCGCGCCGAGTTCCTTGAGATGCTTGAAGAAGAGCTCACCGGCATCGCTCGTACCGTAGTAGACCCGCTGCAGCTGGGCTGCAAGCCAGGGCTCCTTGTGCCGCCACCCGGAGTTGAGGATCCCCTCGTCGACCCAGGCGCAGACGGCGAAACGCGCGTCGGCGTACTCCTTGGCGCTCACCACCGAATGTGCGGGGTGCTCCTGGCTGTGCCCGATCAGGCGCTCGACCTCGGCGCGAACCTCCGGGTACTCGGGTTGCTCGGCGTCCAGGCGCTCCAGGAGGCGGAGCTGGAAGTTAAAGAGCGGCAGGAAACATTCCACCAGGTGCATGGCCTTTCACCTCCCCACCACCATCAGCTCGACAACCACCCCTTCGGGGGCCCCGGCCCAGTGCAGGGCGAGGCTGCGTTCCTTGCGGATGCCGTCCCACTGGGGATCGCTGTGATCGATGGCCAGATACAGCGTGTCTGCCCGCCGGGGAAGTTCCTGCGGCGGGATCTGCAGGTACTGCAGAGGGATTCCCGGCAAAGACCGGTTCACCAGGAGTTCCAGGTGGATCGGAGAGCTCACCTTGGCTCCCTGCTCCAACTCCTGCAACACGGTCTGGCGCTCTTCTTCGGTCTTCACCGCCAGAAAGAACCGGTTGCGCCCTTCGAAGATGGCTGGCTTCAGGTCGCAGCTGTAGTTCCTGCCGTCGAACGGCAGGCCGATCACGTACTCCGGCCCGGCACTCACCTCGTCGAGGAGCCTGAGGATCAGGCGCTGCGCCGCGGCGAAGCACCCCCAGAGGTCGCGGTGCCGGTAGCCCGGCAGCCCCTGATCGCCCGGCCCCTGTCCCAGCAGGTCGATGGTGTCGGAGAAGGTACTCAACTCCCCGATCAGCTGGCGCAGCACCCCGAAGACCTGCCAGGGGTGTTGCCGGGGCGCCTCAACGAAGTGGACCAAAAGCGGCAGATAGCGGTTCACCGCTCCCAGGGCCAAGATGAAGACCATGTCGCGCGAGCCGAACTCCGCGCCGTGGATGCGGCGCTTGGTTTTGTACTCCTCGAGCTGGCGGGCCCGCGCCATGACCTGGTCACGGATTTCGCGGATCAACTGGTTGAGCACCGACGAGGCCGAGCAGCAAAGACTCGGCGGTACGAAGCGCTCCGAGCAGACGATCTCCGCGCCGTTTCTCTCCAGCTGTGCCAGGGGGATAAGTTCGTACTCCCCCAACTGGTCAAGCTCCGTTTCCCAAAAGATGCGCAGCACCAGATCGAGCCGCTGCACCTCCACCTCGGGTCCCCCTGCGTGGAGGTCCGGCACCATGGCCCCCTGCGTCCCTGCGGCGAAGCGCGTCGCTGTCGCTGCAATATCGTGGTCCGCTGAGGGGGTCACGTTGGCGGCGTGCTCCTGCCATTTCTTGAGTCCCAGGTAGACCGGGTAGGGCTTGCCGTCTTCCAGCAGGTTCGTATCGAAGCTGCGCGGGGCGAGCCGGGCGTTGAGCGGGAAGGCCGCGAAGCTGCCGTCGGGAAAGAGGAACTCCCCCTCCGTCACCTCGAAACTCCCCAGGTTCAGCGCCGCCTTCCTGATTTTCAAGGATCCCACTCCCCAGAGGTACGGCTGCAGGTAGGTGTGGTACGGGAACAGGCGCTCCGCGGCAGCTTGCTCCATCAGCTGGAAGTGCTGCGGCTGCAGCAGGGTTCCCTGTTGCCAGAACAGTGGGGTGTGCATGGCTCTCTCCGGCTTGGCTAGGGGGTGCTGCTTGTGGTTCCGGTTTCGATCTGCTGGGCTCCGAGGGTGAGGTCGATGGCGAGTCGTGCGGGGCGCTGCACCAGTTGCGAGCCCTGTTCCATCTCGGTGAGTGGTATGGCGAACGAGCGGACCGAGGTTTCGCGGTGCAGGTTGTAGTAGCCGGCCACCACCCCGACAAAACGTGCCCCATCGCTACGGTCGAGCTGTTCGTGGAGGCTTTGACTCGGTTGCAGCACCAGGCGCCGGGAATAGGTGACGGTTTGGTCGAACGGCGTGCACTGTAGCAGTTTAACGAGGCCGTCCTGCTCGCCGACGACCTGGTTAAAAGCGGTGGGATCTTTCAATAGGTAGAGGCAGACCAAAAGAGAGTGAGGGTTTTTCTGGAACAGGTTGAGCTGAGAGGTGCTGTCAAGGTTCAGATCGATGGCACCCTGCTCGAAGTTCCAGGCCGGCGGCACGACGGTACGTGGCGCCGAAGAACAGCCGGCAAGGAAAGAGAGGATACACAGTATCGAGGATAGTGTTTTAACCATCTCATCTCCCTCTACCCTCAGCCCTTATAGTGCTGCTGAATTAATACTGTGCCGTGTGTGAATTGCGAACGGTCTTGGTTACTGCATTACGAGAGATGAGATTAATAGGTATTGAGAAGTTTGCAACAGCTTACATAACTTTTTTCTATTCATTATTGCACAAGATATCAGTTTATTATTAGTGGAGCTTGACAACCTAATTCATTATTAACCTGAGACTGTTCAATCAAGGGGAGTTCGAAGCCTGTAGTATCCGGCTAGCCAGACCCCGGTGGATCCGCATGACTTCTTGGTCAAAGCCCTTCAGGGATTTCCGGTGAAGCATCGAGACGGTAGCTGTGCACCTAATGCCAGCGCCGCCGCGTTCCCCCCCTTTGCGAGGGGGGAACAGGGGGGGGTTGCCTTGTGGGTATCGATCACACGACGGTTATTCAAAGATAAAGCTACACGTGTACATAAGGTGGCGCGTATAACGGCTGTGAGGGGGGGCGGTCCGGTGGAGGGGAGAGGATGGGGTCGGAGTTGACGTACCCGGCCACCGGTTATGGCCGATATCTCCTGCTGAGTCGGTTGCGCAAAAGGGAGGGAGCCCAGTCCGGTGGACGCCATTGCCTCGCCCCAGTTCTTTTTGCTGCATGCGGAGGCAGATATCCCGTCTCCTTTTCCGGTTTGGCGTTGTTGAGTTGGGGGGTCCCCTAAGGGGCTCAAGAAGGGTAAAAGGAGTTGAAGGGAATTGCAAGAGGACGGTTAGAAAGAACTTAAAAGGTTTCGGTGTCGTTTGGGACCTGGGATGGGAGGTGAAAGCGGTTGCCGATGATCTTGGGCTTTTAGTTTTGAAGGAAGGGATTCCTCGGCTCGTGACCGAAGTACACCGTGCTACGAGCTGTTCCCGGCGCAAGTTCTGTCAGCACCGTACCTGCAGTACTGCAACAGGCGCCTCTTCTCTGAGGCAGAGCGGAGACTCATACTGATGCAGAATGAGCGAACGCATCCGTAGCTAGCTTCGGAGATTATGCATGATCACGAAATAAGGTCATTTAGGAATAGATGAGAGCGACCTTCGTAAATTTTAATTTACACTGTGTAAATATTAACATATAGTCACGTGGCGAACCTGCCGCCGAAGGGAAAGATATGACTATCCGGCTGAAACTGAAGCCGGGCCAGAAGGGGACCTGGAAGTTGCAGGCCACGTACGGTGATGATCTGGTGTGCCTACGCTACCGGTACGAAGCAGAGGCAGGTCAGCGTATCAAGACGGCAGAGATAATCGTGGAGCGCAAGCCGTGGAAACAGTCAGCGCCGCATTTAACGGCCGAGCAGATTGTCTCGGTGCGGATTGGTAGAGAAGATAAACCATTGCAGGCCATGGCTAAGGCTGCCAGTGGAAAGTGGGATTCCAATGCGAAAGTGTGGCGCATCCCTTATGGCAAGATCAAGGGTAGCGACCTTGAATAGCATATAGTATTAGATGCCTCCACGGCAGAGAAGCCGGATAAAAGGATATAATATTAGATACCACAAAAGCATCTAAAGTTATAAACATGCATCTAATATTAGATGCCGGTATATAATATTAGATGCTTTTTTCTTATGAATAATAACTTGTTGGCGAAAGAACAGGGAGGGAGGTTATGTACGTCTTTTCCTTACTCAAGGAGGCCATGTTCCTGCAGTTGCTCGAATAAGTGCCCGGGTTCGCAGGGTTTGATGATGTAGCCGTCGGCAGCCTCGTCAAGCAACGTCTTCCCAGACTCCCAGACTGAGGTGCCGGCAGTCACCACGAATATCTTGGCCGCCGCCACTCCCGGTCGGCAAGCGGTATCTTCCAACGAGCGGATTTTTCTGATCAATCCGTGACCGCTTAACCCCGGCATTTCGAGGTCGCAGCAGATGAACTCGAAAAATTCGCCTCTGTGCCAACTCGATTCAATAATCTCCCAGGCCTCTTTGCCGCTGGTTGCCGTTTTGCATTCGAAATGATTTCTCAACATATGCGCAAGCAGTTCGCCGCAGAGGATTTCATCGTCAACTATCAGACATTTCTTCATGTCAGATCCTTTTCGCACTTGGTTCGTCCCTGGTAACCACCTGAACCGTGATCGCCTGCTCCGTTGAGCATATCGGAAATTCGAGCCAAAGCTGAAGCGGAACGTTTAACACGTCATTGGGGGGCTACGTTGGACGTTGTGAAGGTGTTAAGTAACTGGAGATCGCAACGAGCTTAACAACGTCTCCCTGTACCCCACGAGAAAACTGTCGGCTCAAAGGCTCGCTGAATTAAGCAGGCTGAGTCTGTAGATGTCGGTGAAAGTCTGTGAGAGCTGATCAAGCTGATGGAAGTGAATGGAAGGGCGAGGTTGAGCCAAAGCCAGTAACAGGAAAACGCGCCAACCACAAAAGGTAGAGCACACTCCGCAGCCTACGGAAGTTGAGAGAAGCTGATGATAGTTGGGTTGCTCCGGTGCTCACTTAGGCGTTGGTCGTAAATAGGAACGATGATGAAACCCCTCTTTCTTTTGATGGTCATACTATATATGTCCGGCTGTGCCGGTTTAACTACCGGTAGGTTTCCGTACCCCTCCGGAGTTGAGGTCGTTCCAGAAAAGAATACAATGGCGAAACTCGACGGTGGAGACTTTGAGGCCTTTCAAGAAGTGGAAGGCTACACCCCTGATTTTGGACTGGTAGGGATTATTGTACCGTTCATTCCATTTGGGCAGTGGAAGTGGCTGACAGGCATAGGCAAGGATGATCTTCGAGTAACCGTCAATTTATGGGTAAAACCCAAAAGGGATAAAGCCACTTTCTACCCTACGCTTCAAGTAGATGCGAATGGACATCTACATAAACCTTCAGAAGCAAAAATGGGGGCAGTTTGTGGCGGAGAGAAAACTGCTATCGTCGTGGACTTGTCTAAGCCAGTCCTGGTAGAGAAAGAAAGCTGCATATGGTTTCGGTTCTCCAACCTTCCACCACCCAAATCCTCGTTCACTGTGGTTGCCGCATCACTGCCGCCGGTTACATACGCGCTGAAGCGAAAAACACGATATCAATTTTGGTCAATGGGGCCGTAAGTACCGTGCTTCAACAAAGCCACCGGCTGAACTAACACGAGGATGACCAGTTTCTTGATGATTACCGACTGCATCCCCAAAGGAGTTTCCTGAGTCTGGTCTGATACTGGGAGGATCTAGCAAGGTCAGGTCTGGACATTGACACAGTCTGACAAGACTGAACGAAAAGCTTGTAGCTTTGTCCATGTCCAGACCTGACCCTCCGTCACCGGAATCTTATATTCTTATACGCGTCCCCCTCTGCCTTCCCTGGCTCAAAGCTCAGGTGATAAAGCTTGCCAAATGATGTGTTTTACGTTGCCAACGTCCCGCGCTCCCAGCAAATCAGAACTACTGGAGGTGACTCATGTGGTTGAAGATGTTTGCCAGTCTATGCGGATTGCTAGTGCTTCAAGCGTGTTCCGGCGGCACCTCACCTGCCGGCACACAGTCGCCCCCACCCCCCGTTGCCAAACAGTTCGTTAACTGGTCGACCGTGCAGGTGATCGCGGTGGACAGTTCCACACGCACCGCAACACAGACCGCAGATGCAGTCTTCTATAGCGATACCTACAACGGACTAAGTCTGGTGGACGACAGCAATCTGGAGCAGGTCGGGGCTCCCAGGCGACTTGTTGCGTCAGAAATTTCGGATGGAGTGCATGGCAGCTTCGACGAAATGCTCTCCGTCGCACTGGACGGAAACATCGCTGCAGTCGCCGTAATTCCCGGCTGCGTCGGCTTTTGCGCCGGGGAAACAAGAGAACTCAGGCTGTATGACATCAGTGACCGAACCAAGGCCACGTACCTGGCAACGCTTGCCGATGCTCTCGGCCCAGAGGTACTGTTGGCTGAAGGGAACTATCTCTACGTAACGGGAACCTACGGAATGTCCCACGATCAATTCGCGGTCGTCGACATCAGCGATCCCAAAGCCCCCAAAAAGGTCGGTGCGGTAGATATTCACGGTGCAGGTCGCCTGGCCAAAGTGGGAAACCTTGTCTACCTCAGCCTCGTGTCCGATACGTTTGGCTGGGACTGGCAAAACATCAGGGTGATCGACGTATCAAATCCCTCGGCACCGGCTCTCATCGGACCTGCCGATCCCGGAGTTTCCGCAAACATCACGTTCTCCCCCATCGTCGTGAAGGAGAATATCGCCTACGTTTCAGACGAAGGGTTGCGGGTCGTCGATCTCAGCGACCCGCTGGCCCCGTCCCTAGTCACCACGGTTACCTTGCCCGACTCGATTTACGCCATGACATCCCACGGCAACAACCTGTATGTGGCCTGCGGAACCGGAGGGTTGCGGATCTTCGATATTACCGATCCGAAGTCTCCTGTGTTGGTGAAAACGATAGGCACGGCAACGAGCATCAGGAATGTGTCGGTCACCAACGGCAAAGGCATCTACATCACCGATGGGGTGGTGAATACCCCGATAGGGGCCGAGATGAAGATATTCTACGTGGATCAACCGAAGTAACGGTAGCAGTTGTCTGCAGTATCCGGGCGTTGAGGCAAATGGAAGGACTATGAAAAAAATCCTGGCCAGTACAGTCGTTCTTCTTACCGCAATCCTGTTCCCCATGGCTTCGCTGGTGCAAGGTGAACAGGATCAGGCATTGATCACTTCAATCTATAAGGACTGGCAAGGCCAAAAGAAAAAACCGGATTTTCGCACCCGCCACCCATCGCAAGATGATTTCACCATGTTGGGGCAGCATAAATGTCCCCATGATGGAACACCATTGTTACTTTTTACGCTGCCCGCTGCAAATAGCTATACGGACATTGCAAAGGATGCTTATTTTTGTAAAAAAGAGTCGCTTTATTGGGTTTTGCAGACTCACGGAACTTTCCGAGGGACGGTAAAAACTTGGTGGGGCCCATTTTACCTAGCGGGGACGAGCCGATAAAAGCCGTACTGCAGATGTCACATCTATAAAAGGATGGTATGAGAATGAGATTTGTCTGCTTTAGAGACTTTTTCTGCCTGTTGCTTGCATTTAGCTTGAACGCCTGCGGTGGGGGGCAAAATGGCGGCTCCGCCAGTAGCGGCACCATCAGGAATTTCTCCGTTGGGCAGAACGGCACCTTCACTTCTCCCTGGGGTGATGGCTCGGCGTCCTTGCAGCCTGCAATGGCTGTTAAATTAACCCCTTCCTTCTATCCGGTGACCTTCACATCGGTAACCATCTATCCCTCCAATACCACCGGCTCGGATCAGGCATTCAATGTTCGTGGCTTCAGCGACCTCTCCGCGCAAACAGAGATGTTCCCACCCGTGCTGAACCAGGCTATTCCGGACACCGGGGGTGCCTATGCTGCCAAGACCATTACGATTCCTCCCACCACTATTTCCAGCGGCAGCTTCTATATCGCTGTTGAGTGGGTCACCAAGCCCCTGGCTTCCGCTTCGGGGAGCAATGCCTTCTTCTTACGCACCGACAGCCACCTCGATGCTGGCAATGCCAGTTTCGTAAGATACGCAGGTTCCACCTGGAGCAGCCTAGAATCCATCAGTGCCGGGGCCGGCGACTTGGGGATACTCGCCAACTACGGCGAGGTTGCGGCTCACGACAATCCCGTGGTCGCCGCAGTCGTCCCTGCCCGCGGGGCCACCGGTGTTTCCAGGAGCCTTCAGGAGTTGAAGTTCCAGTTCAACAAGGAAATGGGACCTGATATCAACATAAGCTGTGACGCCAGTTGGGCTCTTTCCAACTCAACGCCAGCCAGGTGGTCGGCGGATCACACAGCCTTCTTCATTTCGCGAGACAACTCGACCTCCCTCTTGCCGGCTGAGACGCTGATCCAATGCACCCTGAATACGCCGGGACACGCACGCAGCCTCACGGACATCTTTGGTAATGCGCTTGAGCAAGCGACCTTTTCCTTCACTACTGGTCAGTGGGGGGGGGCTTCATTGCGAGGGGTGGAGAGACGCTGGTAGCTTGTGAACGGTGAGAAAGCCTTGGAAGGGTGCATGACAGGGCAGAGCTAGGGGGATGTTGTCCGCTTAACAACGTCCCCGCAGCCCTTACTAGCTAGCCGGCAATAATGGCCTTGGCCCGATCGGTCTGGTTGGGGAAAAGGTCACCGGGCACGACGTCGGGGCCGCGCTGGCTGCGCACCATGAACCGAGCACAGGCCGGGAAGTTGTCGTTGCAGTACATGAGCTTGAAGACGTTGCTGGTAGAAGGCATGTTGGCCATCTGATCGTTGAAGAAAAGACATTTGGTGACAAGTTCGCAGTCTGCCATTTTGCTCCTCCGGGAGTGAGTCTTGATAGTGGGGGGGCGCTAACGGCACGAAAGCACAGTAAGAATGACTCTTGCTGTGACCTGAGGTCCCGTTAACATGAAGTATAGTTATAATTGAATTAACGCTGAGATGTCAACTGCATAAGAGGCTTCAGACAGAAGAGTTGGGGGATGAGAGTTGTCGTGCTCCGGCCCTCAGGCCAGGTGACTTTGGGGAAGCAGGAGGGGACGTCCATGCGCTGATGCGTTTCTGACATGCCTTGGCAATGAAACGCCTGAAGGCATGGGCCCTTTTTTCTCAGGCCCCCCTAGCGAAATAAAAATCGAGGGAAAACGGCGGGACCGCCTTGGGGCGCCAGTCGATTCTATTTCAGATGGAGGAATCACGTAATGAAGGTACTTCACGTATGATGATCGAGTGCCCTTCGTGCGGTTTTTCTACGGATGTGAATCCTGAGAAGATTCCCTCCCAAACTGCGCGGGCCACATGTCCACGCTGCTCGGCTGTGTTCCTGGTCAATCCCGCTGAGCCCGTGAAAACTGGCGACGGGATCCCGGTCCAACGCGAGGTTTTGCCGCCGAAAACTTCTGGTCGTGAGAGCAACGTAGGCTCCACGGGAGGCACAACATCAACTACGAAGGAAAAGGTGCTGGCCACTTTTCTCGGCCTGATAAGCGGGTTCACTCTCTTCTCCATTTTGTATGTCCAGGCTGGCTCAAAATTACTTTTTCAATTTTTTTTCTGGCCTTTGGTGATATGCAAGGCGTTGTTTCTTTCTAACCCCAAAGGGGATGGCATACCACTGGGAGAAATCCTGGTTCTGGCAGGCGGCTTTGCTGCGTCAATAGCATTCCAGATCTACCTCATTTATCTGCTGATTTTATTCCTTACGGGGAAGTTGGGCCGTCGCTAACGGTAATCAAGCAGGAACGGAAACATGTTCAGTTTTAGTCAATAGGGGAGTGTGCAATTTGACGTTGGAAATGGGAGTCCGATGTTTGTTCATTCTCTACCTTTCCCTACAGCCCATAAAGTTCTCTGCCGATAAATGAGTAAGTGAGTATCTTGAGGTAGGGGAGAAGCTGGTTTCCAAAAGCCTGACACTCTGGCGTACCGCCTGGACCTAGCCATGACGTACTGGTGGACGGCGGGGTACCAGGTTATGTCCCCCAGACTGCCGGGCTGATAATTTCTTTTGAGGAGGTTGAAATGAGGTTGGTGGTGATCTGCTTTATCTTGAGCCTGATCGTGGGATGCGGAGGAGGTGGTGGCAGCAACTCTGCTACGGGGGTTACCGATTTAACCTACAAATTTGACGAGAGCAGCGGGGCAACGGCTGCAAACTCGAGTGCCAGTTTCTTCAATGGCACCATTTATGGCGCCAACAGGGTCGCGGGCAAAAGTGGTAACGCTCTACACTTCGGCAGTTCTGGTGCACGGGTGGAGATCCCCATGCTCGATCCGAACAAAGCCGGCCAGCCTGGATACTATCTCCAGTTGCCTTTCGAGACAAACACGATCAGCATCGATTCCTGGATCAGCCTGGACAGTATAAGCCTCAACAGCATACACCAGATAGTCGGCAGTGGAGACGGAGGACTCACCTCCTTCCGATTCCAGATCAACAACGGGAAACTGGAATTGGCGGTAAATGACAATTTCCTTTGGAAGAGCGTGATATTGGGCAACCAGGTGTTGACCGCTGGAGCCTGGCACCACGTTGCGGTTACCTACAATGGCACACTCGCCACCCTCTATATCGACGGTGCCCCCGATGCAACGAACAACATAACCTACCAGATTCCGACCAACTACAACACTCTCTATGTAGCAGACATCGGCGAAGGTCCAGACCATCAACTTTTAGGCGTGATAGACGAGTTGAGGATCAGTAAAAAGCTGCGTTCCGGGGCCGAGATAGCTGCATACTACCAGGCGACGAGGTAACAAGAAGCCGGTTGATTGCCTCTCTTCTTACGGTAAACGACAAGCCAAAACCAGGGGACTTTCTTTCTGTGGAGCGCATAGTGGTAAAGAGGAGGGGGGGGACTAAAGCCGTGGCGTTACAGCAGGATGGCGGAAACGCATGGGAATCGAACCCACCTGGGAAGTTTCTCACCCCCCACACCGGTTTTGAAGACCGGGCCGCCCACCAGCGACGGTTGCGTTTCCATCTTGATCGAATCTTTTGAGGACGCGGGCAGTGGAGCACCCAGCCCGACTCTTTTAAAACATCGCCGATGCTAAGTCAACTGCTAACTCCTGTGACTCCCGGACCGGGAATAATGGCTGCGCTGCCGGCTCTCTACCAGCTGGCTTTTACGGCGCAGGTCTTAGCTACTTCGACCATTCTGCCAGAATGTTGAATCAGGCAAGGTAGTATCGCCTCAGGGCGTGGATTTTCTGGCTGATTTTCTTGTATAAAGCCAAGAAGAGGTTGTCAGCCGCAACGGTTCTGTAGTACCCTCTGAAAGTTACCGGGGCCGCTCTCTCAGGCGGGACCTCGGCTTGACAAACTATGCGAATTTCTGTATAGCTTGGCATGCTATCCAATGTTTGATAAGGGAGGGTTAATGATTCTGCTAGCCAATGTCCTCTTGGCCCTGGCAAAGATAGTCGAAGTGGCAAGCGGGATTTTGACGATCTATAAGTACATCCTCCTGGCAAATGTCATCATATCCTGGGTTAACGCCGACCCCTACAATCCCATTGTCAGTTTCATCTACCGTACTACGGAACCGGTGCTGCGCCGGGTGCGTCGCTACATGCCGGACACCGGTATGCTCGACCTCTCTCCGGTCGTGGTCTTCATCCTGATCTACCTGGTGCAGATCGTGGTGTTCGACACGGCGTACACCTACCTGATGATGTTCAGCAGCCAGCTCAAGGGACAAGCACTATGAAGATAACCCCGGTGGACATCCAGCAACAACAGTTCAAGGGGAAGATGTTCGGCGGCCTCGACGCCGAGGAGGTCGACGCCTACCTGCAGGCCGTGGCAGGCGAGCTGGAAGAGCTGATCCGCGAGAACAACGACCTCAAGGAGCGCCTGAACCGCCAGGCGAACCAGGTGGCCGAGATGGAGGCGCGCGAGGTGCAACTGCGCGAGACTATGCTCGCCGCGCAACGGGTCACCGAGGAGATGAAGGCCAACTCCCAGAAAGAGGCGCAGCTGCTCATCTCGGAGGCGGAACTGAAGGGGGAGCGGATCGTCGCGGAGGCGGAGAAGAAGCTGGTGGAACTCTCGAACCAGATCCAGGAACTGCGCCGCGAGAAGGTGCAGTTCGAGTCCGGCTTCAAGGCGCTGCTCGATACCTACTACAAGCTGCTTGCCCTGAAAGATGAGTGACGTTGTGCGTGTGACCCCGACGCCGGATGGAGTATGCTTCGGCGTGCACGTCCAGCCCAGGGCCTCGCGCGCCGAGATCTGCGGCCCCAAGGACGGTGAACTGAGGCTGAGGCTCACCTCGCCACCGGTCGAGGACGCCGCCAACAAGCAGTGCGTGGAACTGATAGCCAAGACGCTGGGGATCGCCAAGTCCCGTGTCACGATCCGGTCGGGTGGCAAGTCCCGGCACAAGGTAGTCCAGGTCGAGGGAATCGCCCCGGACGCGCTCGCCATACTTTTCAGGGAAGAGGAGAAGACCCTTTGATGAAAGCCAAAGACATAATGGTAACCGATGTCCCCACCATCTCGGTGCGCACTACCGTCGCCGAGGCGGTCCGCACCATGAAGCGCAACTTCGGGGACGAAAGCTTCCTTAATGCCGCTCCGGGCCTCATCGTCCTCAACGAGCGTGGCGGGCTGGCCGGCATCCTTACCCCCTTGAGCATCATCACGGCCCTCATGGACGGAGCCCCCACCGGCGGCTCGGACGCGCCGTACTTCGAGTCGCTCTGCGCGAAGATCAAGGACCTGCCGGTGTCCGACATCATGGAGCACCAGCCGATCTCGGTCACCCAGGACGCCCGGGTGAGCGACGTCGCCTCGCTCTTCTTGACCCACCGCTTCCAGAGGGTTCCCGTGGTGGACGGCAAGAAGGTGGTGGGGATCATCTACCGCTCCCGCCTGCTCTTCGCCATGACCCGCAGCCTCGAGGAACAACCGACCCCTTGACAAAAACGGGGTGGGATTCCTATAGTAAGCGCAGCAATGTTTTTCTCTACACCGCAGTATGCGACAGGAGGTAGTACAAGCTATGCCACTTTATGAATACCAGTGCAAAAGCTGCAACAACACGTTCGAATTGCGCCAGAAATTCTCCGATCCTCCGGCCTCCTCCTGCCCGTCGTGCGGCGGCGAGGTCGAGAAGCTGATATCGCAGACCGGTTTCGCCCTGAAAGGGCAGGGTTGGTACAGTGACGGCTACGGCGGCACTAAGTCCGCGGCAGCCCCTGCCTGCCCCTCCGGCGGCAGCTGCGCCGGTTGCCCTTCGGCCAGCTAAACCACCTGCTACCCATGAAAAAGAGCCCCCGTCTTCGGGGGTTTTTTTTTGCCCGCCCCGCGCAGCTCTTTACAAACCCGACGGCACTCCTTATTATCTTTCTGCATTAGAAAATTCTTGCAGAGGAGGGTGTCATGCGGGTGAAAAAGGCGGTTTTCCCGGTAGCAGGCCTGGGCACCAGGTTTCTGCCGGCCACCAAGTCGACCCCCAAGGAGATGCTGCCGCTCATCGACAAGCCGCTGGTGCAGTACGTGGTCGAGGAGGCGGTCGCCTCGGGCATCGAACAGATCCTCTTCGTCACCGGGCGCGGCAAGCGGGCCATCGAGGACCACTTCGACCATGCCTTCGAGCTGGAGACCCTGCTCGAGGACAAGGGTAAGACCGCCGAACTCCACGAGGTGCGCCAGATCGCCGAGATGGCCAAGATCTTCTTCGTGCGCCAGAAGCAGGCCCTGGGCCTTGGGCACGCCATCCTGTGCGCCAAGGAGTTCGTGGGGGCGGAGCCGTTCGCGGTCCTTTTGGGCGACGACATCATCGACGCCCCGGTGCCCTGCCTGGGACAGCTCCTCGACGTCTACGAAAGCTACCGCGCGCCGGTGCTCGCCCTGGAGAAGGTCCCCATGGTAAACATCTCCTCCTACGGCTGCGTGCGGGCGAACCAGCTTGCCAAGCGCGTCTACGAGGTGCTCGACCTGGTCGAGAAGCCGGCCATCATCGACGCCCCGTCTGATCTGGCCATCATCGGCCGCTACATCCTGACCCCGGGTATCTTCCCGATCCTCGAGGACCAGGCGCCGGGGAAGGGGGGCGAGATCCAGCTCACCGACGCGCTGGTGCGGCTCAGCAAACAGGAGTCCATCTTCGGCTGCCAGTTCGAGGGGCTGCGCCACGACTGCGGCGACAAGCTCGGTTTTTTGAAGGCGACGGTGGATATGGCGCTGAAGCGCGACGAGTTCAACGGGGCCTTCCAGGATTACCTGAGGATGCGGCTCTGCAGGTAGGGGATGGGGGAGGGGCGGGCAGGGTAAAGGCGACCTCCCCCCTGGCCCCCCTTTTTCAAAGGGGGGGCCAGGGGCGGCTGCAGTACTTCGGGTAAACTGGACGCGCGTTTGAACGGGCTCCGGCAGCTCCGGTTGGCATAGGGGATGTTGATTAAGGGGACGGGCACCAAGGGAGCCGGTCCCCTTTTTTCGTTTCCGGGAAAGCGCTACTGGTTGGTGAGTTCCCAGCTTGCCGAGATCCCGCCACCTTCCCGGATCACGAACGAGCAGATCAGGTTCAGGGTGTCGTGCTCCCACCTTCTGGGGAGTGGTCCCACGTAGCTCGCGGAACTGGCTGCCTTGGTGGCCAGTTCGTCGAGCTTCGCGTTGCCGCTGGTGTAGAGTATCCGGGTCCCCTCCACCATGCCATCCCGGCCGATGCGGATGTTGAGCACGGTCATCCCCACCCCCTTTTTCTCGTAGCGGTCGATGGAATTGAGCCGGTCACGCAGCGCAATGGCGAAGCGCCGGGTGAAGGTGCCGATGTTCGGATCATCGGTGTCCATGAGCCGGGTGTCACCCTGCTCGGCGTCCTCGTACTTCTTGCGGAAGTTCTCTTCGATGCGCTGGATCCCGCGTGCCGAGGGGAAGAGCCGGGCCAATTCATCGCTTTTGCCGCGCTGCGGCTTGAAGAGCCCTTCGCCGCGGCTCGGTTCGCGACCCGCATTCTCGCGGCGCGGCGCTTCCTCCCTGCCGGTCGGGCGCGCCGGGGTCCCGAGGTCTGCCTTGGGCTGCGCGGGAAGTCCCTTGCTTGGGAGTGCTTTGGCGCTTTTTGTCTCGCTCTGGGGGGGTGCCTGCTGGGGCTGCCGGGGCAGTACCGGGGCAGGGGAGAGGCGCGGGCGCTCAACGGGACGGGGTTGGCGGGTGAGCGGCGGCGCAGCCTTGGGAGGTCCCGGCTGCAGGGCGGGAGGGGGGGGCAGGGGGAGGTCTGGGATATCTTTCAGGTCCACGATGGTCGCTTCTTCGGGGTGCGGCGGCTCCTTGGGGAGTTTCGACACCGCCCAAAACGCCGCTGCGTGCAGCAGGACGGAGAGCAGGACCAGGTAGAGAAAAGTTTTTTCTATATATTTGTCGGACATCAGCTCCGCCGGGGAGGAAAGGACACTAACAGTATGAAAGGCTGGCAGAAAGCGCGCTAGGACGCTTAGAGTGCGGGCACGAATCGAAATGGTAAAAGATCGACCCTCAAATTGCAAGAGCGAACTGGTTGATATTGCTTCACGGTTGCCTCACCGTGTAAATGATGGTACATATTCCAGCATTGCTTGGATCGCCATTTATTGACTTAGATCAATTCCTTTTAACAGCACTGCTGTAGCTTCAGAGGCACCCCAACGTTCGAGGTTACTATGCTGGTTGTCGTTTGTGTCAAACAGGTTCCCGATACTACCCAGGTCCAGATCGACCCGGTCACCAACACCCTGATCCGCGAGGGGGTCCCCTTCATCGTGAATCCCTACGATACCCATGCCGTCGAGGAGGGGCTCAAGTTCAAGGACCGCTTCGGTTTCAGGGTGGCCGCCATTTCGATGGGCCCGCCCAATGCCGAGGCCACCTTGCGCAAGGCACTGGCGCTGGGGGTGGATCGCGCCATCCTGTTGTCGGACCGGGTCTTCGGCGGCGCCGATACCCTGGCCACCAGCAAGGTGCTCTCCGCAGCCATCGAGCGGCTGGCCCAGGAAGAGGAGGTCGGCGTGGTGATCTGCGGCAAGCAGACCATCGACGGCGACACGGCGCAGGTCGGCCCGGGGATAGCCACCCGCCTGGGGTATGCGCAGCTCACCCTGGTGGACCGGGTCGAGGCGCTGGACCCCACCCGGGGCAGCATCCAGGTGCGCCGCAAGCTTGAGGGGCGGCACGAGGAGGTCGAGGCGCCGCTGCCGGTCCTCCTCACCGTGGTGCGCGAACTGAACCGGCCGCGCTACCCGACCGTGGCCCAGCGTCTGGAGGCGGTGGACGCCCAGGTGGAGCTGTGGGACAACAAGGTCCTGAACCTCGACGTGAACCAGATCGGCCTCAAGGGCTCCCCGACCTGGGTAAGCCGAATCTTCTCCCCGGAGCGGGCCAAGGGGGAGATGCTGGGCGACGGCGCCCGCGATCCCGAAGGGGCCGCGCAGCTCTTGATCGACAAGATGCTGGAAAAAGACCTCTTGGCGCTGTAACCAGAGTTAAACGCCCCGGCCCCTTTCCAGTTGACGCACCCGCCATTTTTTCGACGAGCGGGAGGCGAGGCTAAGGGAGAGGTGGGGGAAGGGGACAGGTACCTCACGGAGCCAGTCCCCGAACTTTACAAGCTATTGACGGACCACCAAGGAACCTGACATGACTGATGCTGTGAAACCTCCCAAAAAACCGCGCGGCGTCGCCTCCCTTCTGGAAGGGCGGTGCATCGCCTGCGGTGCGCGCTGCCAGAGTGCCTGCCCGGTCGACGCCATCGAGATGGACGACGCCGGCGCGCCGATCATCAATACCTCCAAGTGCATCGGCTGCGTGAAATGCGTCAAGGTCTGCCCGGCCCAGGCGCTGGAGATGTCCTTTACCCCGGAGGAACTCCGGATCCTCCAGGAACTGGCGGCCACCTCGGCTGCGGCCGGCGCGCCGGTAGTGGAGGTGGACGCCGAGGAGGCGGAACTCGCCCGCAAGCTCTCCGCCTACCGCGGCGTCTGGGTATTCATCGAGCAGACCGAGGGTGAGGCCGCCAAGGTCTCCTGGGAGCTGCTCGGCAAAGGGAAGGAACTGGCTGAGGCGCGCAACTGCGAACTCGCCGCCGTGGTGATGGGCGAGGGGGTCGAGGAGCTCTGCCGCCAGGCGATCGGCTACGGCGCGCAGCGGGTCTTTTCGATGGACGCGCCGGTGTTGCGCCACTACCGGACCGACGCCTACCAGCGCGGGGTCTGCGCCCTGGTGGAGAAGTACCGTCCCGAGGTGATCCTCATGGGGGCGACAGGGCTCGGACGCGACCTGGCCGGCGTGGTCGCCACCGAACTCTCTACCGGTCTCACCGCCGACTGCACCGGGCTCTCCATCGATGACAAGGGGAACCTGATGCAGACCCGCCCTGCCTTTGGCGGCAACATCATGGCCACCATCATCTGCGACAAGTTCCGCCCCCAGATGGCCACCGTGCGCCCCCACGTGATGCCGATGCCCCCCTTCGACGCGGCGCTGACCGGCGAGGTCGTGCGCGAGAGCGTGCCGGTGACCGAGGAGGAAATGAAGGTCAAGGTGCTGAAGATCCTCATGGACGGCGGCTCCGGCTCCCAGGTGGACATCTCTGGCGCGGACTTCATCATCTCGGGTGGCAGGGGAATGATGAACAAGGAGAACTTCTCGATGCTCCAGGAGTTGGCCGACGTCCTGGGTGGCGTGGTGGGGGCCTCGCGCAGCGCGGTGGACGCCGGCTGGATGCCCCAGGACCGCCAGGTGGGGCAGACGGGTAAGACGGTGCGCCCCAAGGTGTACATCGCCTGCGGCATCTCCGGAGCGATCCAGCACCTGGTCGGCATGCAGGACTCCGACGTGGTGATCGCCATCAACCGTGATCCCGAGGCGCCGATCTTCCAGGTGGCGAGCTACGGCATCGTGGGGGACCTGTTCCAGGTGATTCCGGCGCTCACCCGCAAGCTGAAGACGCTCAAGGAGGCGCGCTCGGGGAAACGGGCGTAAGCTTGGGTCTGCAACTGCGGATCTCCAAGGCAAATCCCCCCTGTCCCCCCTTCGCAAAGGGGTGGACGTGAGGCCGGCTGAAAGGTGGATCGAACTACGGCTTCCCTGGATGTGAGCGAGAACTTCGCGATGGGGGACGCCGGGCTGCAACAGGTGGTTAGGTGATTGCTGCATGGCGGCTTCCCCCACCCCCCGACCCCTTCCCGCAAGGGGCGGGGGAGAGTTGGAACCGGTTGGTGAGGGCGCATGATCGGGTGCCCCCTGCAGAATCTTCCCAGGCCGGCTACGCAGTATTGAGCGTGGACGAGTCGTTGTTACTTGATATAACGCGGTCCCGGGCCGCATAGACGCATACGAGGTTTTTCATGATGCCGCATCCCCCCCTATTTGCCGTGCTGCTGGCCGCTTCGCTGGTCTTTTTTCTCTTCAGCGTCTACCGGAGGTTCTCGCTGGTCTTGGTAGGCCAGCCGGAAGAGCGCCTGGACCAGCCGGGGCGCCGTCTGAAGGACATGCTCCTCTACGCCTTCGCCCAGGCGCGCGTCCTTAAAAAACCCTTCGGCCTCAACCACTTCGTGATCTTCTGGTCCTTTATGATCCTGGCGATCGCCAACGGGGAGTTCCTGGTGGCCGGGGTCGTCCCGGGAATCAACCTGGGGCTGCTCCCGGCGGGGGTGCACCACGCGCTCCTCTTCCTCTTCGACCTGGTCTCGCTCTTTACCCTGGTCGCCATCGCCTTTTCCTTCGGGCGGCGTCTGCTTATCCAACCCCCGTACCTGGACAGCCGCTACGTGAAGGGGAGAAGCCCCGAGGCGTTCCTGATCCTCAGCTTCATCGCGCTCTTGATGATCGCCTACTTCGGGATGCACGGCGCGCTGATCGCGCAAGGGGTAGAAACTGCGACCGCTGCCATGCCGGTATCCACCCTGGTCGGCTCCTGGCTTGCCCCCCTGGGAACAGGGCTCGACGGCGTGGTGCTCATCTCCTGGTGGCTGCACGCCGTGGTGCTCCTGGCCTTCATCTGCTTCTTGCCGCACTCAAAGCACATGCACATCCTGACCGCCATCCCCAACTGCTACTTCGGGAGTCTCGACTGGCCCAACACCCAGCCGCGCGAGCGCTTCGAGAAGGGGGAGACCTTCGGGGTGGGGAGCGTGGAGAACTTCACCTGGAAGGACCTCTTCGACTCCTACAGCTGCACCGAGTGCGGTCGCTGCCAGGCGGCCTGCCCGGCCACCAACACGGGCAAGCCCCTGAACCCGCGCCAGATCGTGCACGCCATCAAGACGAACCTGCTGGAAAACGGGCCGGCTCTCAAGGAGGGACGCCCGGGGACCCTGCCGCTCATCGGGGACGAAGGGGAGGGGACCAACACCGAAGAGTCCATCTGGTCCTGCACCACCTGCGGCGCCTGCATGCAGGCCTGCCCGGTCCTGATCGAGCAGATGCCCAAGATCATCAAGATGCGCCGGCACCTGGTGGAGACCAAGGCACACTTCCCCGAGGAGCTTTTGAACCTGTTCGAGAACATGGAGCAGCGCTCCAACCCTTGGGGGATCGCCCCCGGCGAGCGCGCCAAGTGGGTCTCCACCCTCGACGTGAAACCGTTTGCCGCAGGCGAGACTGAGTACCTCTTCTACGTCGGGTGCGCCGGCTCCTTCGACTCGCGCACCAAGCAGGTCACCGTGGCGCTCGCCACCATCCTCGATGCGGCCGGTATTTCCTGGGGGATCCTGGGCAAGGACGAGAAGTGCTGCGGGGACAGCCTACGCCGGCTCGGTAACGAGTTCCTCTTCGACAAGATGGCCCGGGAGAACGTGGAGCTCTTCAAGGAGCGCGGCGTAACCAAGGTGATCACCCTCTGCCCGCACTGCCTGACCACTCTGAAAAACGACTACCGCCAGTTCGGGTTGGAGCTCGAGGTGCGCCACTACAGCGAGCTCATCACGGAGCTGGTGCAGACCGGGCGCCTCAAGCTCACCGGTGGTGCTGCGGGGCTTGGGACCGTCACCTACCACGACCCCTGCTATCTCGGGCGCCACAACGGCGTCTTCGACGAACCGCGGACCCTCATCGAGCAGGCGACCGGGAAACCGGTCAAGGAGATGGAGCGCAACCGGGAAAATTCCTTCTGCTGCGGTGCCGGTGGCGGGCGCATGTGGATGGAAGAGCTGACCGGTGAGCGGATCAACCACGCCCGGGTGGACGAGGCGCTTACCCAGACCCCGGACACGGTTTGCGTAGCCTGCCCCTACTGCCTCACCATGTTCGAGGACGGCCTGAAGGACCGGGGCGCCGAGAAGGTGCAGGTCCGGGACATCGCGGAAGTGATTGCCGAAAGTCTGCGCAAGGTGTAAGGTATTTTCCTGCCCGGCCGGCCCATCAGCCGGTCGGGCGGGTGCTGCATCCCGCGCCCGGCAGGATCCGGAAAGCGTCGCCTCCTGGTGCAACGGGGCAGCAGGAGCGCAGATCGGAACCTGGTTCATCTTATATTTAGTGCAGCTGCCGTGCCCCGGACAGAAACTGCCCCGAGAGAAACCTTTGTACACCCCGTTACCCCAGTCCGACTCCCGTCCCCTGCCTGTTCCGTTTACCCTGCGGCACTCCTGCCGTTGCCTCGTTCTCGTCACGCTCTTGGTGCTCCTGGTGGCCGGTACCGCCAGCGCCCAGACCGCCGGTCTCACGGTGGCCGCGGTCGGCGACGTCATGATGGGGAGCGATTTCCCCACGCCGCGGCTCCCCAAGGACCAGGGGCGCAACCTACTTACCCCGGCCGCTCCGCTTTTCCAGGGTGCCGACCTCGCGCTCGCCAACCTGGAAGGACCTCTCTTCTCGGGGGGTGACCCGGCCAAGGAACCCCTCAAGGGGCGCCGCTACCTGTTTCGCACTCCCCCCTCCTACGCGCGAAACCTCAAAAAGGCCGGGATCTCCTTCGTCTCGCTGGCCAACAACCACGCCCTGGACTTCGGGCGCGACGGGCTTACCTCCACGAGGGAGGCGCTCGACGCGGCGGGGGTCGCCTACGCCGGCAAGTCGGGCCAGGTGGCCGAGTTCCAGGTGCGCGGGCTGAAGGTCGCGGTGCTGGCCCTGGGATTCGGCGCTGGCCCGCGCTCCATCGTCTATCCGGAACGGGCGCTCGCCGAGGTGGCGGAACTGGCGCCCCGTTACGACATCCTGATCCTCTCGGTGCATGCCGGGGCCGAGGGACGCGGCGCGCTGCACGTCGCCCCGGGGCCGGAGACCTTCCTGAACGAGCCGCGCGGCGACCTGGTCCGCTTCGCCCATGCCGCCATCGACCGCGGCGCCGCGCTGGTCTTGGGCCACGGCCCCCACGTGCCGCGCGCCCTGGAGCTCTACAAGGGGCGCCTGATCGCCTACAGCCTGGGGAACTTCGCCACCTATGGCGGGGTGAGCGTGGTCGGGGAGAGCGGTTACGCGCCGCTTATCACCGTGCAGCTTTCCCGGGACGGCTCCTTCGAGAAGGGGAGGGTGGATTCCTTCCTGCAGACCTTCCAGCGCGGACCGGTGCGTGACCCCAAACAGCGCGCCTACCGCCTGATGCGCCGGCTGAGCACCGAGGACTTCCCCGGCTCGCCCCTGAGCTTCGGCCCCGACGGCGAGTTCCGTGCCGCAGGCACCCCAAAACCCAAGGAGTAACGCCAGATGTTTGTCCTGATCCAGAACGATCCCCAGTGTCCCGCCGGCAGCTGCCCGGAGCTCATCGCGGCCGCCGGATTTGCCGTGCAGACCGTCGCCGCCTTTGCGAATGAGCCGTTCCCCGAACTGGCCGAGGTGACCGGTATCATCGTCCTCGGGGGGGACATGGGGGTGCACGAGACCGAGCGCTTCCCGTACCTGGAAGGGGTGCGCGGGTTCATGCGCCGGGCACTCGACGCGGAGATTCCGCTCCTGGGGATCTGCCTGGGGGGGCAACTCCTGGCGCAGGTCGCCGGCGGCAGCGTCGCCTCCCCGTCACCCCACGGAGAAAAGGGGATCCAGCGCGTCGACCTGAACGACCGCGGCGCGGCCGACCCGCTCTTCGCCGGCTTGCCCGGGAGTTTTGTCACCTTCCAGCTGCACAATGACAGCTTCACCCCTCCCGGAGAGGCCCTGCTGCTCGGCAGTTCGCCCGCCTGCCCCGCCCAGGCCTTCCGCCTCGGCCGCAGTGCCTACGGGGTCCAGTTTCACCCCGAGGTGGACCCGGAGATCGTCGCCTGCTGGGGGAACCTACCCGATCCGCAGCTGGATCTCCTCACCGGCTTCCTCGCCCAAAAAGCGGTATTCGACGCCGCTTCCCGCACCATACTCGCCAATTTCGTCCGCCTCGCCGCAGGTTTGCGCCGCCCTTGAATTCCTAACCGATTATTGTAAAGTTCTAACGATTCGCGCCGGACCTACCTGCCGCCCCTCACCGCGAGGGGCGGCGCCATGACACCGTTTGCTTGAGCGGGGGAAGGGGGGGCTGTGACTGATCGTTGGTTTTCCACGCAGACCATCAAGGGGAAGCTTTCGACCCTGTTGCTCGCCACCAATACCTTCATCTGCCTCATCCTGCTCACCGGCTCCCTCGCTTTCCGGTCCCTGGAGCCTTCCACCCTGGTTTTCAGCGCCTGGTTTCTCGCCCTCTCCGCCCTCGCCGTGTTCGGCTCCCTGAAGCTGCTCGCTGGCCGCATCACCCTGTTGATATCCGACCCGATCCGTCACCTCACCGAAAAGATGGAGATCGTCTCCGAGCGCCAGGACTACCAGGTCCGGGTTACCAGCTGGCATGACGACGAACTGGGGCTCCTGTTCGACTGCTTCAACGGCATGCTTGCCGAGATCGCCGTGCGCGACGAGCGGCTCGCCCTGCACTCCGAGGAACTCCAGCTCGAGGTGGCCGAGCGGACCCGGGAGCTTTCCAGCGTGAACCGGCGGCTCGAGGAAAGCCTGGAGCGTGCCAGCCGGGCCATGGAAGCGGCCCAGGCGGCCAACGAGGCCAAGAGCGGCTTCCTGGCCCAGATGAGCCACGAGATCCGCACCCCGATGTACGGCATGCTGGGGATGACGGAGCTTTTGCAGAGCACCGACCTCAGCAAGGAACAGACCCGGTTCGTCGATACGGTGCGCCGTTCCGGGGAGGCGCTGCTTACCATCATCAACAACATCCTGGACTTCTCCAAGATCGAGGCGGGGCGCCTGGAACTGGAGTCGATCCCCTTCGACCTGCGCGAACTGGTGGCCGAGACGGTGGGGCTTTTTGCCGAGGACGCCGCCCGTAAGGGGCTCGAGCTGTGCTGCCTGGTGGGCGAGGATGTCGCGGGGGTGTACCAAGGGGACCCGGGCCGGCTGCGCCAGGTGATGATCAACCTCCTGGGGAACGCGATCAAGTTCACCCCGGCCGGGAGCGTGACCCTCGAGGTTTCGCGGGTGGAGGCGACCCTGGTCCGCTTCCGGGTCAGCGACACCGGCATCGGGATCCCGCCCGAGCAGCAGGGGCGTATCTTCGAACAGTTTGCCCAGGCCGACGAGTCGATCACCCGGCGCTACGGCGGTACGGGACTCGGACTGGTGATCGCACGGCAACTCACCGAGCTGATGGGGGGGGCTATCACCCTGGAAAGCGCCCCCGGGTGCGGCTCCACCTTCTCTTTCACGGTGCGCCTGACCGAGACCCCGCCCGAACCGCTCACCTGGCCCGCGACCGGCAACCTGGGTGCCCTGCGCGGCAAGCGGGCGCTCCTTGCCTCGGCGGACGCTTTGGTGAGCCACGCGCTCCTCGAACAGCTGAGCGGCTGGGGAGTCGACGTCGAGCGTGCCGAAGACGCCTCCCGGGCGCTCTGCCGGGTCGTCGCAGCACCTTTCGACCTGGTGATCATCGACGAGGTGTTGGGGGGGGCGGACGGCCTGGAACTGGCCGCCTCGGTGCGCGCCCTGCCGGCCGGTCGCTCGCTGCGCCTGGTTCTCCTGCCCGACGACCGCAAGCCGCGCCGGGAACTCCTGGAGCGGGAGAGCGGCGTCGCAGTGGCGCTCTCCCGGCCGCTCACCCCGCAGAGACTCTACGCCACCCTGGTCCGGGCCCTCGGGATGGAACCGGAGAGCGAAGCCGGACCGGGCGCCGGTTGCCTGAGACGGGCGCCCCACGTGCTGCTGGTCGAGGACAACCCGGTGAACCAGGAAGTAGGGCGCGGCATGCTGGAGAGCCTGGGGTGCAGCGTGGAGCTGGCCCAGGACGGGCTGGAGGCCCTGGACTGGGTGGGGCGCAACCCCTACGACCTGGTCTTTATGGACAGCCAGATGCCGGAACTGGACGGACTTGAAGCCACGCGGCGCATCAGGGAGTGGGAAGCGGCCGGAGGGAAACCCGGGGGGTGCGGCACGGCGGAAAAGGGGGACCAGCCCATAACCGTGAGCGGCAGCCCGGGTACGTCTGGCAAACGGCTCCCCATCGTCATGCTCACCGCCTTCGCCATGAAGGGAGACCGCGAGAACTGCATCGCCTCGGGGGCCGACGACTACCTTTCCAAGCCCTTCAGCCGCGAGGAACTCTCCCGGGTCATGCGCCGGTACCTGAACATGGTGGCCGCGCTGCCGGAAGAGGGGGCGATCAGCCGGGGCCACAACAGCGGTGCCATCGAAATGATCACGATGCTCCCCGGCGAGCGCGGCAAGGAGGTGCTGCGCAAGGTGGTGGACTTCTACCTCTTGAGTACCCCAACGCTGCTGCAGACCTTGCGGGAGGCGGAGTCCGGCAAGGATCCCGAGAAACTCAAGGCGGCGGCGCACAGCTTCAAATCGAGCAGTGCCAACCTGGGTGCCCTGCGCCTGGCCGACGTCTGCCTGGAACTGGAGACGCTGGGCCGCGCCGGTTCCACCGAGGGGGCCCTGCCGCTACTTATGCAAGTCGAGGAAGAGTACCGGATGGTACGCGAGGCCTTGCAGGGAGGCGCACTATGCTGACCAGGAAGACAAAACGGGCGACCCCGCTGGTGATGGTGGTGGACGACGACCACGCGGTGCGGCTCTTGGCCAGGGAGACCCTGGAGCACTCGGGGTTCACGGTGCGCGACGCCGGTAGCGGCGAGGAGGCGCTGGAAACCTTCGAGGAGAGTCGTCCGGATATCGTCCTGCTGGACGTGATGATGTCGGGGATCGACGGGTTCTCAGTCTGCAGTGCGATCAGGCGCACCCTGGCTGGGCGCGATACCCCCGTTCTCATGATGACGGGGCTCGACGACCTGGAGTCGATCAACTGCGCCTACGAGGCCGGCGCCACCGACTTCATCACCAAGCCGATCAACTGGCACATCCTGCGCTATCGGGTCAACTACATGCTGAGGGCCAGCACGGCGCTGGACCAGCTCAGGGAAAGCCGGGAGGGGCTCGCGCACGCCCAGAGCCTCGCCCACATCGGCTCCTGGGAGTGGGACCTCACCAGCGGGGATATCCACTGCTCCGAGGAGGTCTACAACATCTGCTGCTCGGACCGCTTAAGACTGGTCAACCCGATCCTCGACCCGGTGCACCAGCTGGACCGCAGCTTCGTGGAGAGCTCCGTGCAGGACGCCATCGCCAGGCGCGCGCCGCTGAGCTTCGACTACCGGATCCTTTTGGACGATGCGGTGGAGCGCACCCTGCACGCCGAACTGGTGACCGTCCTTGACCACGAGGGGAAACCAGTCTCGCTCACCGGCACCATCCAGGACATAACCGAGAGAAAGCACGCCGAGGAACAGATCCGGCTTCTTGCCTACTACGATGCGCTCACCGGCCTTCCCAACCGGCGATTTTTCCTGCAGCAGCTGGAACAGGCGCTGGTCTATGCCAACCGCAACGACCGGCTGCTCGCGGTGCTCTTCCTGGACCTGGACCGTTTCAAGCTGGTGAACGACACCCTGGGGCATGGGGTGGGGGATCGCCTCTTGCAGGACGTGGCGGACCGCCTGCTGCGCTGCGTGAGGCGCAGCGACTGCCTGGCGCGCGGTGACGAGGATGGCCCCCCCTCGCTGGTCTCCCGCCTGGGTGGGGACGAGTTCACCATCATGCTCTCGGATATCGACCACTTCCAGGACGTCGCCAAGGTGGCCCGGCGCATCCTGGAGGCGATCTCGCTCCCCTACTCGCTGGAAGGGCAGGAGGTCTTCCTCTCCACCTCGATAGGCATCAGCCTCTACCCCTTCGATGCCTGTACCGCGAGCGACCTGATTCGAAACGCGGACGGCGCCATGTACCAGGCGAAGGAACAGGGGAGAAACGGCTACCAGATCTACGACGAGTCGATGAACGCCAAGGCCCTGGAGCGCATCATCCTGGAGAGCCAGCTGCACAAGGCGCTGAAGGACAACGAGTTCACCGTGTACTACCAACCGCAGGTCTGCGCGCGCACCGGCGAGGTGGTCGGCCTGGAGGCCCTGGTACGCTGGAACAGCCGGGAACTGGGGATCGTCGAACCGGGGCGCTTCCTTGCCCTTGCCGAGGAGATCGGCCTGGTGATCCAGATCGACCAGTGGATGATGCGCGAGGCCTGCCGGCAGCACAAGGCCTGGATCGATGCGGGGTTCGCCCCTGTTACCCTGGCGCTCAACATCTCGGGGCAGCACTTCCTGAAAAACGACCTGCTCGACACGGTGACCGCGGTACTGGGACAGACCGGGCTGGACCCGGGGCTCCTGGAGCTGGAACTCACCGAAGGGGTGCTCATGGCCCACACCGAGAAGACCGTGAAGACCCTGAAGGCCCTCAAGGAGATGGGGGTGCGCCTGGCGATCGACGATTTCGGTACCGGCTTCTCCTCGCTCTCCTACCTGAAACGGTTCCCCCTCGACGTCCTGAAGATCGACCGCACCTTCATAAACGACATCACTACCGACCCCGACGACGCCGCCATCACCCTCGCCACCATCGAAATGGCGCACACCCTGAAGCTGCAGGTGATCGCCGAGGGGGTCGAGACTACCGACCAGCTCGAGTTCCTGGTGAGCCACGGCTGCGACACCTACCAGGGTTACCTGTTCAGCCGGCCGCTCCCCCCGGAGGGCATCCCCCCCCTGTTGACCGGTTTCAGCTCCCTTTCCTCAGGCGCCTGATGGCCGCAGGGGAACCCGTTCCCCTGCGCCGCCGTGCTCCCCTCCTCCCCCCCGCCTACCTCCTGCCTACAAAAGCGACAGCCTAAAAAAACCGCTATCGACTGCCTTGCGATGCAGCGTCCTGCCTCAAAAATGTGCACGCACTGGTGCGCCCCGGAGGGCATTATTTGTAAGGTGCTGTAACGACGCCATTTTAAAAACTGGCACGCGGCGTGCTAATCATTTGACTGCAGCGAGGCAACTACATCAAAGGGGAGGGGGCAAGCAATGAAGCTTATTCAAGCGATCATCAAGCCGTTTAAGCTGGACGAAGTAAAAGATGCCTTGAACGAGATCGGCATCGAAGGGATCACGGTCAGTGAGGTGAAAGGCTTCGGCCGTCAGAAAGGGCACACGGAACTCTACCGCGGCGCCGAGTATGTCGTGGATTTCATCCCCAAGGTGAAGATCGAGATCGCGGTTGCCGACGAACTGGTTGCCAAGGTCGTGGGCGCTGTGGAACAGACCGCCAAGACCGGCCGGATCGGCGACGGCAAGATCTTCGTGATGCCCCTCGACGAGGCGATCAGGATCAGGACCGGGGAAAAAGGCGACGAGGCTATTTAATTCAATCACCATTTTTTCGAACCAGAAAAAATCCCTATAGGAGAGAAGACAATGATACGAAGAGGTATCCGCAACGTGGCTGCCCGGGTGGCAGGAGACACCGCTTCTGCAAGCGGTAAGATGGTCCTTTCCCTTTCCAAGTACGCACTGCTCGCCTGCCTGATGGCTGCGCCGCTCTTGGCCCAGGCCGAAGAGAAGGCAGCTCCCGCAGCAGCCGCTCCGGTTGCCGCTGCCGCACCTGCCGCAGCGCCGGCAGCTCCCGCCGCCGCACCGGCAGCAAGTGCCCCGGCCGCAGCACCGGCCGCAGCCGCAGCAGCCCCGGCTCCGGGCGCACCGGCCGCAGCCCCTGCTCCCAAGAACGTCGACCCGGTCCTCAACACCGGCGACACTGCCTGGATGCTGGTTTCCGCCGCGCTGGTGCTCTTCATGACCCCCGGCCTCGCCCTGTTCTACGGCGGCATGGTGCGCTCCAAGAACGTGCTCTCCACCATGATGCACTCCATGGTCGCCATGGGGATCGTCGGCGTGCAGTGGGTCATCATCGGCTACTCGCTCTCCTTTGGTCCCGACCTGGGTCACGGGCTCTTGGGTAACTTCAGCAAGGCGATGCTGAACGGCCTGATCACCTTCAAGGACGGCAACCCGGTCTACGCGCTGTTCCAGAACGTGCCGACCGAGCCGGGCTCCATCCCCGAGTTCGTCTTCTCCATGTACCAGTGCATGTTCGCCATGATCACCGTGGCCCTGGTTTCCGGCGCTCTCGCCGAGCGCATCAAGTTCTCCGCCTACTGCGTCTTCGTGCTGCTCTGGACCACCCTGGTCTACGACCCGATCGCACACTGGGTCTGGATGAGCGACGGCTGGCTCTTCAAGCTGGGCGCACTGGACTTCGCAGGCGGCACCGTCGTACACCTCTCCTCCGGTATCTCGGCCCTGGTCATCCTCTACTTCCTCGGCAAGCGTCACGGCTTCCCGCAGGAGCGCATGGCTCCGCACAGCCTCCCGCTGACCCTGATCGGCGTAGGCATCCTCTGGTTCGGCTGGTTCGGCTTCAACGCGGGTTCCGCCATCGTCGGTCCGAACTGCTCTGACGCAGCAGGCGGCCTGGCCGGCCTCGCCTTCACCACCACCATGGTGGCCCCTGCCGTGGCAGGCCTTACCTGGATGATCGCCGAGTGGATCCACGCCGGCAAACCTTCCGCCCTGGGCTTCGGCTCCGGCGTCGTGGCAGGCCTCGTTGTCATCACCCCCGCAGCCGGCTTCGTACAGCCGGGTGCCGCCATCCTGATGGGTATCGCCGGCGGCCTGGTTTGCTACCTCGGCGTCCTGGTGAAGGCGAAACTGAAGTACGACGACTCCCTGGATGCCTTCGGCGTGCACGGCATCGGCGGCACCACCGGCGCCATCCTGACCGGCGTCTTTGCTACCGTCGGCGCCACCGGCCTTACTTCCGGCAACGGCAAGCAGTTCGTCACCCAGCTGATCGCAGTCGGCGCCGCAGCAGCCTACGCAGTGGTGGTAACCTTCATCATCGGCTTCGCGATCAAGATGACCATCGGCTTCCGCGTCGAGAAGGAAGACGAGATCATGGGCCTCGACCAGACCCAGCACTCCGAGACCGCGTACAACTAACCGGTCTTCAGTAAAGGCTTCCCCCCAACGGGAGGGATCTTCGGATCCCTCCTTTTTTTGTGCCCGGCGTCGGGCGCACCCTCCTGTGGCGGAGCATTTCCTTGGCAAAGGGTGTGCTCCCGGAATAACTATATGCTGCTCTCCCGGCCGGGGCTCTCACAGGACCTCGGCGCACTGGCTCAGGAGGCAGCACGGTCGGCACTAGAGGAGGCTTGGCTGTCGGTAGTGCCAGTTGTTCTCTGTCAGTGGAACTCCTGATCCAGAATTTCTGGTTTTTTTGTATTTGACAGAATTTCTGGTACTGTTTTCCAGCCGCAAATCTTCGCATGGGAGGGCGTATGGAATCACATGACGTGGTGCTCCGAAAGACTGGCGAGGGGAGAGCTTACTACGAGGGGTGCCAGACCGCAGTCGGTCTGCCTGGGGTCGCAGGGATGTTCGCCCTGCTCTCCGAGGATGAAGAACGGCACGCCGAGGCCCTCAAGGCTCAACAGGAGGGTGTGTTGGTCGATCTCCCCCAATCCCGTACCCTGGACGGGGCGCGCTTCATCCTGCGCAACCTGGCGGTGCAGCTCTCCGGGCTCGAGCAGCTCGACGAAGAACTGGTTTGCGTGAGCCGCGCCATGGATTTCGAGGCTGCCAGCGTCAGGCTCTACGGTCAACTGGCCCGTGAGGCCCAGCACCACTGGGAGAAGGAACTCTACCTGAAGATAGCCGCCGATGACGAGATGCACTTTACCCTGCTCGAGCAGATGCGGGAGCTTCTGGAAATTCTCCCCGAGGACGTGCAGGACCTACCCAAACACTGATGGAGTACCGGATGCCGACCGAGCAGGAACTGGAGCAATTTCTCGCAACCGCAAGCGCGGCCGCGCTCGAGGCAGGCAAGCTGCAGAAGGAGCGCCTCTGGGGCGATTTTGCCATTGATTTCAAGGGGGATATCGACCTGGTGACCGAGGTGGACCGGGCCTGCGAGGAGCTCATCATCTCCCGGCTTGCGGCCGCCTTCCCGGGGCACGGCTTTCTCGCCGAGGAGGAGGGGGCCAAGCGCAGCGACTCCCGCTACAAGTGGATCATCGATCCCCTGGACGGCACCACCAACTTTGCCCACGGCTTCCCCTGGTTCTGCGTCTCGATAGCACTGGAGTTCCAGGGGGAGCTGGCTGTCGGGGTGATCTACCACTGCATGATGGACGAACTCTTCACGGCCTGCAAAGGGGGGGGCGCCTTCCTGAACGGCCGGCCGATCCGGGTCTCCACCCGGACCCCGCTGAGGCGGGCACTGGTGGCGACGGGATTTCCCTACGACGTGGCCCGCGACAACGAGAACAACTTCGCGAACTTCTTCGAACTGCAACTGGCGGCGCGCGGCGTTCGGCGCGCCGGAGCCGCGGCGCTCGACCTGGCCTACGTCGCCGCCGGACGGCTTGACGGCTACTGGGAGGTGAAGCTGAAACCCTGGGACGTGGCGGCAGGCACGCTCCTGGTCCTCGAAGCCGGGGGGCGGGTCACCAACCAGGAAGGAGCGGGGTACACCGTCTACGACCACCGGATTCTCGCCAGTAACGGCGGGATTCACGACGAGATGCTCGAGGCCCTGAAACGGGCCGGGTCTGCTCGTTGAGTCGAGCAGCGGCCGGTGCCGCAGAGTCCCCCCTTCATCGCCCCTGGTCGCCCGCGCGGCGCAGGGGTTTTTCCGTACCTTAGGAAGCCTCGCCCTAAACACATAGTTTGGTAGGGGGGCTTGCCGGTGAGCCCTGGAGCGGCCGGCACCTGGTGGCAGCTTGAACGAAAAACGCCCCCTCGGGTGGAGGGGGCGCTGGTGTGTGACGATGCGGTGCCGAGCTAGGGGATGGAGATGAGCAGCTGGTCGACCGGGGTGTACTCAAGGCCGAAGGCCTCCGCGACCCCCTGGTAGGTCACCTTGCCGCAGGCCACGTTGACCCCGGCGCGGATGCCGGCGTGCTTGCGCACCACCTCGCGCCAATCTTCGGCGGCGATGGCGGCCGCGTAGGGGAGGGTGGCGTTGGTAAGCGCCACGGTCGAGGTCAGCGGTACCGCACCGGGCATGTTGGCGACGCAGTAGTGCAGGATGCCATCCACTTCGTAGGTCGGGGTGGTGTGGGTGGTCGGACGCGAGGTCTCGAAACAGCCCCCCTGGTCGATGGCGATGTCCACCAGCACCGCGCCTTTTTTCATGGTCTTCAGCATCTCGCGGGTCACCAGCTTGGGGGCCTTCGCCCCGTGCACCAGGACCGCGCCGATCACCACGTCGGCCTGCTGTACCAGGTCACGGATGGTGGCCGGCGACGACATCATCGGGAAGCAGTTCTTGGGCATCACCTCGGAGAGGTGCCGCAGACGGTTCAGGCTGGTGTCCAGGAGGTACACCTTGGCACCCAGGCCGCAGGCCATCTGGGCTGCGTGGGTGCCCACCACGCCACCGCCGATGACCAGGACGTTCGCCGGCGGCACGCCGGGGACGCCACCCAGGAGGATACCGCGCCCACCCTGGGCCCGCTCGGAGTACTTGGCTGCCTGTTGAGCCGCCATGCGCCCGGCCACCTCGCTCATCGGGGTAAGCAGCGGCAGGGTGTTGTCGGCGTCGACGATGGTCTCGTAGGCGATGGCGATGGCGCCGGTCTTCAGCATGGCGCGGGTCAGCTCCTCGCAGGCCGCAAAGTGGAAGTAGGTGAAGACGATCTGGCCGGGACGGATCAGTTCGTACTCGCTGGGCTGGGGCTCTTTGACGTGCATCACCATTTCGGAACGCGCGTAGACTTCGGCGGCAGTCGCCACGATCTCAGCGCCGGCTGCCTGGTAGGCCTCGTTGCTGAACCCGCTCCCCACGCCGGCAAGCGACTCGACCAGCACCTGGTGACCTTTGGCGGTCATCACTTCCACACCGGCCGGTGTCATGGATACCCTGTTTTCTTCGGTCTTAATCTCCTTCAAAATCCCGACGATCACGATCGCTTCTCCTTCTTCACTGGAATTGCCCGCAAGGGGCGCTGTCATTGTCTGACGCTCCTGTTTACAAGACGGATGCCAACCAGGCGTCACGGGACGCGACTCGCCACACGGTTTCTGAGTTATGTGGTGCAAATGACCTAAATATAACCTCTTTTTCAAATGGTGCAGCAGTGATTGCCTGCTTGAGGGGGCGTGGGAGGTGAGGTATCGTATCTGAGGAATGGAACGAAAACGTGCCAATATGGCTGGTGGTAACTGCTAAACCACGTCTTTACAGTATCTTGCGATGTGGCAATAAAATGAACCAGTGGAAAGTTATCGTGCCAGTGTCAGGCCGAGCTTTTTGATCTTGTTCAGCAAGGTGGTGTGCGACACCCCGAGGGCCCGTGCCGCCTCGCGAATGCTGCCTGACATCTGGAGCCTCTGGGAGATGACCTGGCGTTCGAACTGGTCGACCTGCTGGCCGAGCGAATCGCCGGGCTGCTCCGTGTCGCTGCGTAGCGCTTCTCCGGCGAGGGCGGCGGGGGCTCCGGCACCGAAGAGCACGTGCTCCGCCTCGATCACCGCGCCCGGGCAGAGGATGGAGGCCCGCTCGATGACGTTACGCAACTCGCGGATATTTCCCGGCCAGCGGTGTCCGGCGAGTTTGGCCAGGGCGGCCGGGGCGAGACGCTGGGCGGTCTTTCCCAGGGTGGAGTTCAGGTGAAACAGGAAGTGCTCGGCCAGGGGGCCGATGTCCTCGATACGCTCGCGCAACGCCGGTATCTGAATCTGGAAAACGTTGATCCGGTAGTAGAGGTCTTCACGGAAAAGCCCCTGATCCATCATCCGTTCCAGGTTCTTGTTGGTGGCGGTGATGATGCGCACGTTGACCGGCATCTCCCGAGTCCCGCCGATGCGGCGCACCCGGCGCTCCTGAAGGACCCGGAGCATCTTCGCCTGCAGGGTAAGCGGGATCTCGGCGATCTCGTCGAGGAACAGGGTGCCGTCCTGGGCGATCTCGAAGAGTCCCGGTTTGCCTTCCCGGCGTGCACCGGTGAAGGCACCGCCGGCGTAGCCGAACAGCTCGCTTTCCAGAAGCGTCTCGGGAAGTGCCGCGCAGTTCACCGGCACAAAGGGGCCCGGGCGGCCGCTTTCCGCGTGGATCGCGCTGGCAAAGAGCTCTTTGCCGGTGCCGCTTTCGCCACGCAGGGAGACCACCGGGTCGGTGCGGGCGAGCTTCTGGGCGATGGAAATGACGTCGCGCAAGGCGGGGCTCGAGCCGATGATCTCGCGGAAGGTCACCTGGAGGGGGTGCGAGACGGCATGGGCCATCTCCTTGATCTCGCGCAGCTCCTTGAGGATCTCCACGGCCCCCACCACCTGTCCCCGGGAGTCCCGGATCGGTTTGCCGGTCGCCAGAAACTGGAAACGGCCGCGCTCGGTGATCAGGTCGCGATTCACCTGGCGGTACCCCGGGCCGGTCAGACAGTCGAGGATGCGGGAGCCGCTCAGTTCCAGTGCACGCAGCTCCCGACCGATCAGGTCGTCTTCGGGAGTACCGAGGATTTCCCGCGCCACCTGGTTCACCATGGTGATCTTCCCGGTCTCGTCGACGGCGAGGATACCGTCGCGTATGTTGTCCAGAACGATCTGCACCCGTTTCTCGCGTTTTTCAAGCGGCAGGGTATGAATGGGGGAGATCTCGGTGAGGCTTGCGATCGTGCGCAGGCCCGTCAAGAGCTCGTTGAGGTCAAGCGGCGGGGTGAGCTGCGCCTCGAGGTAAACGATGGCACGGTCGCCGACCACCTCGACCTCCATGGAGAGGATGTTGGCCCCCCGGTCGGACATGACCGTGGCGATGTTGGCGACGATGCCGACCCGGTCGGTGCCGGCAATCTGGAGCTTGACGGTATTCATGGGAAATCCTGGGCGGAGGTAAGTGGGGCGCAGTATAGCGGATTCTCCGGGACAAATCATGATCTTTCTTGCGACAGGGAACCGGTGCCCGCAGTACCCCGCGGGTCGGGGTTCCAATGTGCGTCTCAGGAATACCCCGGAGTGGTCTCGGGGGCTGAAGTGCTAATGGTTCTAATAGGATGACGGTATTTGTAAGAAATATGCAGGTTGTATACCACTAAACTTTGTGCTACTTTGAAGAGACACATGAGAGCGTGGGGGAGTACTGAGAACCTGTTTCTGTGGCCACCCCCTGTTCTTTTGTCATCAGTCGAGGTACCCCATGAAGTGTTCAAACGACGAGGATCGTTACCGCCTGGTTGTCGAGGATCTCACCGAGGTCATCAGCCGCTTCAACGCTGACGGCACCTACAGCTTCGTCAACGAGGTTTACTGCCGCTTCTTCGGAAAGTCGAGCGAGGAACTTCTGGGGAGCAGGTGGCAGCCGGTAGCCTACGCCGAAGATATCCCGATGATCGAGGCGAAGCTTGCCACCCTGTCCCCGGACCACCCGGTGGTCGTGGTGGAAAACCGCGTCTACTCCGGAACCGGAGCCGTACACTGGTTTCAGTTCGTGAACCGCGGTTTCTTCGACAAAAAGGGACACCTGATCGAGGTGCAGGCGGTGGGACGCGACATCTCGGCGCTGAAACAGGCCGAGGCTGCCTTGCGCAGCAGCGAGGAGCGGCTCAACATCGCTTTGAATGCCACCCAGATGGGAGTGTGGGAGTGGGACGTGCAGACCAACGCGGTGTATTGGTCGCCCCAGTGCCTCGCCATGCACGGTTCCGCGAACTTCGACGGTACGGTGAACAGTTTCACGAGGATGGTGCACCCGGATGATCTCCCCCGGGTGTTGGCCGCCATCGACCGAGCCTTTGCCGACCATGCCGACTTTGTGGCCGAATACCGGATGATCCGCCCGGACGGACTGGTGCGCTGGGTAAGCGACAGCGGCCGGCCCAGCTACGACGCAAGCGGCAAGTCGTTGCGGTTGATCGGGACGGTACGCGACATCACTGATCAAAAGAAAACCCAGGAAGACCTGAAACGACTCCACGAGAAGATGAGCGACCTGAACGCGCACCTGGAAACGGTTCGGGAGCAGGAACGGCTGGCCATCTCCCGCGAAATCCACGACGAGGTGGGACAGTCCCTCACGGCGCTCAAGCTCGATCTCTCCTGGATCCAAAACCGCGTGGCCAAGCCGCACCCGGAATTGAAAGAACGCCTCACCGAGATGCGCAAGGGGCTCGACTACCTGATTGCCAAGGCACAGCACATCACCGCCGAATTGCGCCCCCCCCTGTTGGACAACCTGGGTCTGGTTGCCGCGATCGAATGGCAGGTGCGCCAGTTCCGCAAGCGCAGCGGCCTCGAGTGCCGCTACCTGCCGCCCGAGGGGGCGCACCCCCTGGATGAGAAGACCGCTACGGCCGTGATGCGTATCTTCCAGGAGGCGATGACCAACATCCTGCGTCACGCCCACGCAACCCTCGTGGAGGTATCGCTCTACTTCGGAGAGGGGTACCTCGAGCTGGAGATTGCCGACAACGGTTCGGGGATCTCTCCCGAGGAGATCGGTTCCACCACGGCCTACGGCGTCATGGGGATGCAGGAGCGTGCCAGGCTGTGTCAAGGGGAGCTGGAGATTACCGGTCGCCCCGGTAAAGGTACTACCGTTACCCTGACGGTCCCGATTGACTCGGTCCTGGTGGCCGAGAATGGAGGTTAGGTGAAACAGATTCTCATCGTGGAAGATCATGCCATCGTGCGCCTGGGGATTATCCGGCTCTTGCAGGACCTGTTGCCGAAGCCGGTGGCCATAGAGGAAGCCGCCAGCGGCGCCGAGGCCCTGGAGCGGATCGCCGCCCACCCCTTCGATATGGTGCTCCTGGATCTTTCCCTTCCCGGGCGCAACGGGCTCGACCTTTTGAAACAGCTGCACCGCCTGAACCCCAAGCTTCCGGTCCTGGTGCTCAGCATGTACCCCGAGGAACACTACGCGGTGCGTGCCCTGCGTGGCGGTGCCGCGGGGTACCTCAACAAGGGTAGTGCTGCCGAGGAACTTCAGGCCGCGGCCGAGAAGGTGCTCTCCGGTGGCCGCTACATCACCCCGAGCCAGGCGGACCTCTTGGCCGAGGCCCTGGTGGAGGAACCCCAGGGGGCACCGTTGCACCGGCAGCTCTCCGACCGCGAGTGCCAGTTCGTCTCACTCCTGGCGGCGGGGCGTACCACCAACGAGATCGCCAACGAACTCTCCCTCAGTGTCAAGACCATCAGTACGGTACGCAGCCGGGTGCTGGAGAAACTGCGGCTGCGCAGCAACGCGGAGTTGATCGGGTACTGGATCACTCAACATCCCGAAGAGTAGGTCTTTTCCTTACGCGACGCTTCGCGCAATCCACTCCCAAATACAGCTGAGCTCTGATTCACTTTTGCGTTCAGGGGTGCTATTGATGGAAAGTCACCAAGGACCGACCCGCCGCACACATTGCCCGGACTCGGCCGTACTCGAGCTTACCAAGAGAGGATAGAGCCTATGCATACTATTTTAATAGTCGACGACCACGCGATTCTGCGCAAAGGGGTGATCCGGAGCCTCGAGGATACCCGCCTGGGTATCAGCTGCGACGAAGCGTCCAACGGCGAGGAAGCGCTCAAAAAGGTGGCGTCCCGCAAGTACGACATGGTGCTTTTGGACATCTCGCTTCCCGGGCGCAGCGGCCTGGACGTCCTGAAACAGCTGAACCGCGAACAGCCCGCCCTGCCGGTGGTGATGCTCAGCATGTACCCCGAAGAGGACTATGCGATCCGGGCCCTGAGCCTGGGCGCCTGCGGGTACCTTACCAAGGAAAGCGCCAGTGATGAGATCGAGGCCGCTGTGCAGAAAGTGCTGTCCGGCGGGCGCTACATCAGCCCCTCGCTTGCCGAGACGGTGGCGGTGCACCTGGGTTCCGGCCTCGACAAGGGGGCTCTCCCCCACGACGCGCTTTCCAGTCGCGAGGCGCAGTTCCTGCGCATGATCGGGTCCGGCAAGACCCCGTCGCAGATTGCCGACGAGCTCTCGCTCAGCATCAAGACCGTGAGCACCTACCGCTCGCGGGTGCTTACCAAGCTGAAGCTCTCCAACAACGCGGAGCTCATCAAGTACGCCATCAAGCACGGACTGGCCGACTAGCCCTCAGGGCACCCCCGGGTGCCACCCCACCGACTGGCTGTGCTGCCGAACCTGGCAGCACAGCCGCGTCCTCTCCCGTTCCCCTGCCTCACCCTCTCGTGTCAGCTCACCGAAATACCTGTTTGAAAAATCGAAGGACATGTTTTATAGTGGAGCCGTTTTTTGCCGAGCCAACTCCTGGTGTTGCACCTACCTACGAGGTGACCCCGAATGCTCAATCTGCGCAAGAAGATCCTGGTAGCCGTGGACGGCTCGCCGCTTTCCGACAAGGCCGCCGAGGAGGCGATCCGCTTTGCCGCGGGAATCCCGAGCCAGTTCAAGAGCAAGGTGTACGGGCTCCTGGTACTTCCCAACGCGCCGCGCAGCACCTTCACCGATTTCGTGCCGAACCGCCCGATCACCGAGCAGGAACAGTGGGCCGAGTTGAAGGAGCGGATCTTCTTCGTTATCGAGAAGATCGCCGGCGAGATGGGGGTGCCGCTGGAGATGGCGGTGGTCTACGGCGACCCGGCCCAGGAGCTCCTGCACTTCGCGGAGAAGGAGGAGATCGACGTCATCGTGATCGGCAGCACCGGAAAGGGTTTTCTGAAGCGGAAACTTTTGGGGAGTGTCTCGCACAAGGTGGTGCGCGATGCGAAGTGTTCGGTCTACGTGGTCAGGGGGTAGCGGGACGCTCGGTCTCTGCCCTTAGGTAGGCGAGAATCTCTTTGAGGCTCTCGATGATGATCTGCTCCCCTTTCGGGAACTCGTGGGGGGAGAGTTCGAGGGTCACCGTGTCGTTGTAGTCGGTGTTTCTCAGGTGGTTCAAGAAACGGGTGAGCGGCAGGATGCCGTGACCCGGCAGCAGGTGCTGCCGGCCGTGACCGTAGTCCGAGAAGTGGATGTTGCGGATGCGCCCGGAGTTGTAGAACAGGTAGAAGTCGTTGATGAAGTTGGCCCGCCCCGACCCCATGTGCGTGCAGTCGAAGGTGAGATAGACGTTGTGGGCGTTTAAAAACTCGATCATCTTCCGGGTGTCCGAGAGGATGTAGCCGTTTATCCGGTACTTGCCGGTCCACGGCATGTTCTCCAGGGTAAGCGTGACCCGGTCCCCCCCGATCTCCCTCTGAAAATCCCCGATGCGGTACAACCAGCGCCAGTAGCCCAGCTCGCACCCCAGCCAGGAGGGGGGGTGAAAGTTGACCAGCGGAATGCCGCACTCTCCGGCGAGCTCCACCGAGCGCTTCAGCGAATCACTGGGGTTCCCCCAGCCGTCCAGCGGCATGAAGGGGGCGTGGATGGAGAGGATGGGGTGGACCTCCGCCAGGCGCTGGATGAGCCTGCGGCAGTTTACCTTCTGAAACTCCTGGTTGATCACCAGTTCAACCCCGTCGAACCCCACCTGCGCGGCGATATCGAAGACCTTTTCCAGCGGGAAGATGAACAGCGTACCGGCAGAGATGGAAATGCGCATGGCGGATTCCCCCTACACCGGTCCGATGAGGAACTGGTAGCCCAGTTTCTGCAGGCCGAGCACGGCCTCAAGGGCGGCGCGAAAGCGCGTCTCGGTCTCGTCGCTGAACTCCTCGGGGTTCAGGAACAGGCCGTTGCGCGCTCCCCGGATCTCCAGGAGCACCTTGAGCTGCATGATGCACTGGTAGCCGTTCAAAAGTCGTCCGGCCAGGTCCACGTCGAGGATGCCCCGCTCCAGGAGAAAGGTGAGGCGCGCCACGCTTCCGGTCCGGGTCGACCCCGCGGCCAGGGCAAGGATGCGCAGGGTCCCCTGCACGGGATCCAGGGCGTAGCGCTTGAGGTCGAGCAGGGCGCGCCGCTCGCCGCTGCGCTCCAGGCGCCAGCGGCCGAAACGCCCGACTCCCAGCGGTTGCGAGATGCCGCGACGTGCGTACTGCAGGAACCACTCGCTGTCGCGCTCGGCGGCCAGCGCCGCTGCCGCCGCCTCGAGGGTCGGGGAGGCCAGCTGCTCACTCCCCCACAGGTACCCCAGGTCGGCCAGGCCGATCAGCCAGTCGCGCTCGGCGCGTACCGGGGCTGTGCTCTTGTTGGGGGCGGCAAACGGGGGGAGGGCGGCGAGAAACTCTTCCTGTGGTGGGGGTACGCTGGGCGCGGGCACCAACTCGAACTGGGCCTGCCACTCCCTGAGCGAGCCGTGCCAGAGGGGGCGCTCAGGGTCGACCAGGCCGAGCTCCTGGAAAAGCCCCTCGAGCTGGTCGCGGAACTGGTTCAGGCGCGGGGCGCCGTCGTGCAGCAGGTAGTAGCGGTTACGGGAGAAAAGGGTGCTCTCCCCCCGGCCCCGGTCGCCGGCCACCAGGAGGGCGCAGGGGGGCGCGCCGGCACGACCCGAGGCGCTCAGGCGCTCCTGGACCAGGGTGACGGCCCGGGACACCAGAAGGTCGTGCAGGGTGTTGCAAAGCCCGCAGAGGGCGAGCACCGAACGGCGCCTCTTGAAGTGCCGGGTGATCGCGTCGCGGAACCGTCCCGCGGCCAGCAGCAGGTCGGCCGCGGTGGCCGCGGCCTCGAGATCCCGCTCCAGGGCCGCCCGCGCGGTTTCCAGGCGCTTGTCGAAGGCGAGCTCCTGGTCCAGGGCGGCGATGAACTGCTCGAGCAACGACTCGGCCGAGTGCACCGGGCTTTGCTCCCAGTGTCGGGTCAGGGCGTCCTTAAGCCCCGCCAGCAGTTCCGTGCTGGCCCGCCACGATAGTACGTCGCTCCCTTTGCTCCCCAGCAGCATCGGCATAACAAACACTCCAAAAACGAGGTCAAGGTTGCAGCAACCCCGGAAGCGGCTGGGCAACCTCAAGGTTCTTCAAGGGAACCGTTCGACTCTTCCCCTTGCTCGAAAGGCCTCCGCCAACTTCCCCCAGCGACAGGCTCGTGGTGACCTGGCCGGTCTGGTCAAACCATCCTGCGGCGCCTCCTTTGCGGCAGCGCCACCCACCGTTTCATAGTCCGATGTGCCCCCTAATCCAGATGCCCATGCACCTCGCTCGCCAGGAACCGCTGCATCTCATCGGGAGGGGGCGGCGTGGCGAGGCTTACCGCGATCATCACCAGGATCACCAGGGGAGCTCCGCAGAGTGCCGAGGAGGTGAGGGGGAAGAGGGCGGCCACCTGGGGTGACAGCGAGCCGAAAAGCGGTTGCGCAAAGGTGCACACCACACCAACCAGCATCCCTGCCACCGCGCCGTCGTCGTTGGCGCGTCCCCACCAGATCCCCAAGAGCAGGAGCGGGAAGATGGTGTTGCCGGCCAGGGCGAAGGCGACCGCGGTGATCTCGGCGATGAGCCCGGGCGGGTTGAGCGCCAAGAGAAGTACCAGCCCCCCCAGGGCAAGGGTCGCCCCCTTGGCGACTTTCATGCGGGAGAGTTCGCTCGCCTGGGGGTGGAAGACCCGGTAGTAGAGGTCGAAGGAAACCGAAGCGGCCCCGTTCATCAGGAGCCCTGCCACGGTGAAGAAGGCCGCAGAAAGGGCACCGGCCGCCAGGACCCCGGCAAGCCAGCCCGGAACCCCGGCCAGGACCGCAGTCTTCAGCACCACGATGTCCGCCATGGTGCGTGCAGCCGCCGGCGGCAGCACGTGCCCCATGCGCGCCTCGATGAGCTTGCCGAAGACCGCGTAGGCCGGCGCGGACCAGTAGACGAGCGCAATGAAGAAGAGTCCCCAGACCACGCTCCAGCGGGCATCGCGCAGGTTGGGTACCGTGTAGAAGCGCGACAGCACGTGGGGGAGCCCGGCGGTCCCCACCATGAGGGTAAAGCAGAGGGCGCACCACTCGTAGACGCTCCCCGTGCCGAAGGGGGCTGCGAAGTCAACCTGGAACTGGCGCGACAGGTCGGACACCGCCTCGCCGTAGCCGAACTGGGGCAACAGCCAGAAGTAACCCAAACGGTGGGCCAGCCACATGAGCGGCACGATGAAGGAGGTGATGATCACGAAGTAGAGGAGCTGCTGGTTGCGCGGTACCCCGAGTGCCCCGGAGAGCACCAGGTAGGAGATCACCGCGAGCCCCCCGTAGATCACCCCGTGCCGGTAGTCGATTCCGAAGAGAAACGAGAAGATCATCCCGATCCCCTTGAACTGGGCGACGCAGTAGATGACCGAGATGGCGATGCAGATGACCGCGGTGAGAAAGCGTGCTGCAGGCGATCCGTAGCGCTCCCCCACAAAGTCAGGCGCCGTGAACTTGCCGAAGCGCCGGATCTGGCTGGCCAGAAGCACTAGTAAGAGGACGTAGCCGCCGGTCCACCCCGCCACGTAGGCGAGGGCCTGGTAGCCGTTGAGATAGATGAGCCCGGCGAGTCCCATGAGGCTTGCCGCGCTCATCCAGTTGCTGGCGATGGCAGCTCCCCCTCCGATGCGCCCCGTGTAGCGCCCCCCGAAGCCGTACTCCATGCTCTCGCGCGCCTTCTGCTTGAGCCCCACCAGGATGAAGGAGACCAGGACCAGGATGACGATGCCGATGGTCCACTGGGAATCAGTCATAGGTACGGTCCCTCTTGCGGCTGTGGTAGGCGGTGATCCGGTCGATGTAGACGTTGAACACCAGGCAGAGGATGATGAACCAAAGCGGCAGGAACTGTCCGGTGAACCAGAAATGCAGGGGGAGGCCGAACAGGGTAAGGCCGGTCAGCAGATCGCCGATCCCCCTGCCGCGGCTGAAGGCCAGGAGGACCTGGAACCCGAAGGTGAGTGTCGCCCAGCCGATGAGGACGATGAGGATGATGAGAACCTCATCCTTCATGTGTCCCTCTTTGGGGCGGAACAGGTTGACGTGGTAGCGCGGGTCCTGGCGGCTCATGATCTCCCTCCTGTCGGTGTCCTGCCTACGGTGCGGGCAGCATAGCACAGGCGCCGGCGCGGGTGAAGGCGAAAAAGGGGGCGTAAGCCCGGTGCGGGCCCCGCTCCCTCATTACATGATCGAGAAATTGGTGTGGATGATCTTCTGCAGCTCCTCGATGAGCAACAGCGCCTGGCGCACCCGCTCGCGCTCGTCCTTGTCCAGGGCGTAGGGGTTCAGGTGGTAGGCGTCGCTTTGAATCCCCTTGATGACCTTCACCTGCAACAGGATGCGGTGCTTGGTGAGGATCCGGTAGGCCTCGATGAGCCCCTTTGCCGTCGTCGCCGAGAGGCTCTTCTCCCGCTGGAGGTGCTCGATGCGCTGGACCGTGGAGGTGGCCGGGATCCCCTGGTTGATCGCCAGGATGCGCACGTTCATGACCAGGGGGGCCCAGGCCAGGAGTTTCAGGTTGAATTCACCCTTGTGTTCGCCGCTCCCCTCGGTCCAGATCCGCTTCAGGAAACCAAGGGCGAGCCGCATCTCGGTGGCCGCCTTGGCCATTCCCCACAGCGCGATGAAATAGTCCTGGCCCAAGGAGCGGATCCTGCTCACCAGTTCGTCGGCGAGGGGGCGGTCACCCGCCACGTAGCGCGCATCGGAGATGACGATCAGGTCCATGAGGTTTTTCCCCATGTCCTCGCACTCGTAGCGCACGATGGAGAGCAGGCGGCGCTGCCACTGGGAGAGCGAACCCCGCCAGTCGTCGTTGGATGGCATGATGCCGCCGGTGCACTTCTTGAAGCCGATCTCGGCCAGCCGCTCGACGAGGATCAGGGCGTAGTCCCGAAACCAGGCCTCGGCTTCCTCGGTGCCGCCGTCGCCGTAGACGATCAGGTAATCCTGGTCGGTAATGAGGGTCTGCTCTTCGCGGCCGTCGCTTCCCATGCTGACCAGTGCGAAGGGGAGGGGCGCGGCCGTGGGCATCTCCTTGAGCACCAGTTCCTGGGCCCGGCGCGCCAAAAGGTCACGGTAGTGGGTGCAGTTGTCGTGCAGCGCAGGGACCGAGAGAAAACGCAGGAAGCGCTCCATCTCCAGGTGGTTCAGCTCCTCGTGCAGGGCGAGCAGCTCGGGATAGCTGGTCGTGACCGGAATCGCGCCCAGGAGTTCGGCTTCTCTTTTGGTAAACCCGCGCAGTTGGGCTAGTTCCTGCTCGGCGCTGGCGCGTATCCCCTCGAGGAGCGGGGTAATCTCGTTGAGCTCCAGAAGGGGCAAAAAGGCGTGCACCCGGTCCATGAGATCCTGCACCAGGTCTTTCTCGGTAAGCATCGGGGGAGGGGAAAGCGGGGGCATGACTGCTCCAATAAAAAAATGGGGAAGGTTTCCCTTCCCCATGATAGCAGATCGAACGAGCTTTTATTAGTGCTCTACGGCCTTGGCCATGCCCAGTCCGGTGTTCTGACGGACGTACACCTCGTCGAACATCTCCTCGGAGCGGCGGCTCGGGAAGGCGAGCGCGCCAAGGATGGCGGCCATGAAGCCCAGCGGGATCGACACGATACCCGGGTTCTTCAGGGTAAAGAGCGGCTTGTCCAGGCCGACGACGGAGGAGCCGTCCTGCTTCTCGTCCTTGCGGGCCTTCTCGAGGGCCTTCAGGTCCTTCTCGGGGAGGACTGCACCCGGAGCGAGGGAGGCCATCTTCTTCTCCATGGCCACGACCACCTTGTGGGCCTTGGCAGCTTCCATTTTCGGGTAGGTCATGTTGGGGGATACCATCACCAGGGCGATGGAAGCGACAGTGCCGACCACCAGGCCGGAGATGACGCCGGCGGTGTTGAACTTACGCCAGAACAGCGAGAGCACGACGACCGGGAGGTTGCCCGAGGCGGCCACGGCGAAGGCCAGTGCCACCAGGTGTGCGACGTTCTGTTTCTCGGCGGCGATACCGATCAGGATGCCGCAGGCGCCAACCACGAAGGAGGTGACGCGGGCTGCGAAGACCTGCTCGTGCTGGTCGGCGTGGCCGTCCTTGATCACGTTCACGTAGATGTCGTGGGCGATGGCCGCGGAGGCCGCCAGCACCAGGCCGGAGACCACGGCGAGGATGGTGGCGAAGGCGACGGCGCACAGGAAGGCAAGGAACAGGTCGCCCAGGATCGGTGCGATCTCGGCGCCCATCTGCTGAGCCAGCATCAGGGTAGCCATGTTGCCGCCCGGGTCCACTGAGATGATCCCCTGCGGGGTCAGGTTGATGGCGGCGCCGAAGCCCAGGAGGGTGGTCAGCACGTAGAAGCCGCCGATGATGAACATGGCGATGATGACGGATTTACGGGCCGCCTGCGCGGTCGGTACGGTGAAGAAGCGCATCAGGATGTGCGGCATGCCTGCGGTGCCAAGCACGAGGGCCATACCCAGGGAGATCTGGTCCAGCGGGTTCTTCAGGTAGAGGCCCGGCTCCAGGAAGCGCTGGCCTGCGTCCATGCCGGCGAGGATGACGCCGTCTTTGAGGACCATCTTGGAGACGTGGTCCTGGATATCCGGGTTGGCGACGATCTGGTCGAAGAAGCCGATCGGGTTGAAGCCGGCCTTCATCATGACCAGGAAGGAGAGCAGGAAGGCGCCAGACATAAGGAGGCCTGCCTTGATGATCTGTACCCAGGTGGTGGCGACCATGCCGCCGAACACGACGTAGCCGACCATGAGGATGCCCACGCCGATGATGGCGGTTTTGTAGGGGATGCCGACCAGCAGGGCCATCAGTTTACCGGCACCGACCATCTGGGCGGTGAGGTAGAAGGTGGAGACCGAAACGGTGGAAATGGCGGCGAAGGCGCGCACCGGCTTGGGCGAGGTCCTGAAGGAGAGGATGTCCCCCAGGGTGTACTTGCCGGCGTTACGGCAGGGCTCCGCCACGATCAAGAGTACCGTGATGTAGGCTACCAGCCAGCCGACCGAGTACATGAACCCGTCGTAGCCGTAGAGCGAGATCAGGCCGGAAATACCCAGGAAGGACGCAGCCGACATGTAGTCGCCGGCGATGGCCCAGCCGTTCTGGGTGCCGGTGATGCCACCACCTGCGGCGTAGAAGTCGGCAGCGGACTTGGTCTGCTTGGCAGCCCAGACCACGACTCCCATGGTGATAGCGATGATGATCGCGAACATCGAGATGGTGATGGTGCGGTCAGCCTTGAGTTCCTTTTTCTTGGGAGCGGCGGGAGTCGCGGCTGCGGGGCCTGCGGGCTGTGCCGTCTCGACCTTCATGACGGGGGCGCTCGGGGTAGACGTTGCGGCCGGTGCGCTCGCGGCCGGTGCGCCACCCGGGGCGCCGGCGGGTGCCTTGCTCTCTTCGGCAAAGGCGACGGCGGCGACGGAGAGTGCCAACGATGCGGCGATGATGATCTTCTTCATGGTCATGTCCTATCCTCCTTTACGTTAGAGATGTAACTCGTCGATCAGTTCCCTGGTCAGGCGGTCAAAGTCCTTGTTGGCTACGTGTGCATAGTAAAGAGCCAAACCCCAGGAGACGAAAAACTGGGATAGGGCGAACAGGTAGCCGAAGTTGACGGCGCCGATGATCTTCACCTTGAAGATCCCGGGCGTGTAGGCCGCTCCGATAGGGAGGAGGAAGTAGTAGACGCACGAAAAGATCCACCAGCCGAAAAGGAAGGCGGTTTTCTTATGGTGCAGTTCTACAAATTTGGGGTTCTTGGCGATTGCCGACCAATCGTACTTTTTCTCTGCCATGGTTTGTCACTCCTTTCTTGGTAAAGATGCCCGGTTGTCTGAGCGGCGTCCCGCCCACGTGGTTCAGTTCTCGATAGATCCCCCTTTCGTCATTTTGTTTTTTGGTAAACACTGCGCTTTCAATACGTCTTAAAAAATGTCAAGCTGTTTTGATAAAGACGCCAGCAATAAAACAGATGTGAAAACAGGGTGTTGTGCTTGTGTTCGGGGCCTTGAAACCGTCCGGGAAGTCTCGTTTTGGCTCGTTTCTGGGGCCTCGGATGGTTTTCTTTTACCACAAGATTTCGTAAACCACAACAAAAAATAAACACCGTTTTAAACAAACGTCATACATTTTGTAGAAAACCGGCGGTATCTGGTCTGGCATAATAACCTGAAAACACGGATTATATTCGACTTTTTGCCGGAAAAATATTTTTATCTCCCCTCGTGAAGGGCGGCCGTAGGCCCCGTGGCGCCAAAGGGGGTGAAAATGCCCTACACGTATACAAAACAGTGTCGCATTAATTTCCGCGTTTGGTTCTCATAAGGATCGGAGCGCGTTACAGCTAATGATAACCGGTTCCTGCCAAAAGTAAATTTATCACCAAAAATAATCAGAACTTGGCAGTGGACCAGGGGGTAGGCCGGGGTGAAACTGACGGTTTTGCACCGCAAAACGCGGGGTAGGCGCGTGGACGTGACGGGTACGGTCAGGGCGGCACGGGGGGCGGCGGTTCGGGCTGGTGAGGCGATTTCTTACGTTTTGGCAGGCTTTGCAGGAAAGGTTTAGGCAGGAAACTTTGCGACACTGTTTTAGTTTGGGCTGCTGGCTATAGGTCGCAGCGAGGGCAATTCGTAGAACTTCGGTTTATCCTCGGGTGGGAAGGGGCTTGAAAACGAGGCGTTGGGGCGCGCGTGGCAACTGTTTCGAGGGTAGGGCAGGCAGGAATAAAACAGCCAAAACTCAGCTCCTGGTTCCGCTCAGGGGGCGTACCGGGCCGTTGCGCCGGATTGCCGCGGCAAACTCCATCCAGAAGATGAGGTAAATGGAAAGCATGAGCGACAGTCCGATGTTGGCGTTTTCCGGGCCGTGCGTCGCCGCCAGGATAGGTGAGGCAAAACCGGCGCCCAGGGTACCGGTGGCGCGTTCCAGGAGGTAGAAGACCGGGAGGGTACAGAGGGTGCCGGTCAGCGCGATGGCGATGCCGCGGCCCCTCTTGACCCAGTACTTGGGCGAGAAGCCGAACATCCGCATGAAGATGACCGTGGCCATGAGCCACAGTGCGTAGTCCAGTGCGGCATCCGGCAGGGCCAGGCGGCTCTGTACGAAGACTACCTCGAGCATGGTCGCGCCGAACAGGAGCACGAACATCCAGTTGAACTTCTCGTTTGCCTGGGGCTGCCAGTTGCGGCTGTCGGGGGCACGCGTCTCGCGGGCACTGTGGTTGGTGGTCCCGAGGGCGGAGAAGAGAATGGCGAACCAGATCCCGGCGCTGTGAAACAAGAGCGAGGCCTGAGTGCCGGACACGTTGGCGATGCGCGAAAGGGGATCGCGCGAGAAGTCGGCGGCAACCCGCATCAGGAACAGGTTAACCACGATGGAGCAGGTGATGATGACGGTGGTGGTGAAGATGCGGCGCGGCAGCAGGTAGGGATCCACCCGGTCCGGAAAACCGAGGATGCAGGCGAACCAGATCAGGTACATGATGAGCGGGATGCCGAGCGAGATGCCGTAGACGGTATTACCCGCGAAGTCGCCGTTTTGCGCGTAGATCAGGTACTTGGTGGGAGAGGCAGGGTTACTGTTTGCGGCATGTACCACGTCTTTGGGGACTTTCACGACGCAGGGGAGGAGCCCCATGGCGTACCAGCCGTGGTCTCCCTGGGTGGTGTCCACGACCCAGTACTGATCTCCCATCATCTCGTCGATCCCCTGGAAGATCCGCAACGAAAAAACGGCGCAGATGGTGACCACAACCAGTAAGAGCATCACGTTCGATAGTTTCATCGGCATGGATCGTTCCTCCTGGTGCGGGCCCTCGGGCGCCGTTTCTACCTCGGTATGTCGCACCCTCAGCGGGGGTGGTGGTTACTCCTTGTGCGTGGTCCAGAACATGGAGACCGCGTTGGCGGCGAAGAGGCCGTAGATCCACATGGTGTTCCAGGCCGGGCCGGACCAGTGGCTGCCGCGGCCGCCGGCGGCTATGCCGGAGGCGACCACGACCCCGATGAGGGCCGTCAGGGCCACCATGGCTACCGCGCGCAGGATGGCGCTGTTGCGCCAGGTGTGTCGCTCCAGCTCCTCGATGCGGGCCAGAAGTTCCAGTTCTTTTTCGCTCATCGCCGTTCTCCCCGGGCTCAGGATAACAAGGGCAAGAGGTGGGAAGCCGGGCTGGTGCGGCCGTCGCCGCAACCAGCCGCCCCACGCCGTGTCGTTAGACCGCGCAGAGCCCGGATTCCATCGCTGCAATCGGGAATCGGTCGGAGAGTTCCCGGTACTTCAGGCATTCATGGTAGCGGCAACTGCAGAAACTGATGATCTGCCGTACGTCGTGGGGCGAGATGTAACCACATCCCACATCGCAGTAATCATCGTTAATGCCGTAGAAAGGGCAGACGGTATCTTTGGGCATAAGACCTCGACCCCTTTGCATCCACTAAAGAAATACCTGACCAAAAAAGGTGACGTGTCTCATTCAGCAACGACCGTACCAAATGATGAGAAAAGTGATGTGTAGCTTAAAATGGCTGCATTTACGGGCGTTTGGCAAGAATCGCCGGAGGTAATGGGTAGGGGGGGATTCATGCGTATTTGCAAATTCGCAAAAGATCCTGTGAAGGATTTCCTAAAGTTCTCTTGCACCTGGAGGGTGAGGCAGTTGGAGGGTGGTGGTCAAAAAGCTTGGTATTTAAATGGCTTGCATTGAGGAGGGGCGCGAATTTACGGCTATTTGCAGATGTGCAAAGAGAGAAACGCACGTTTTTGCAGCATTGCAAAAGGTTGGTATCGAACCCTGGTGGGACAAAAAAAAGCCCGCCGAGTTGGCGGGCCGGGTGGCTGCTGCATTAGCCGGCAGCGTTGTACTCGTCCTTTCGGATGCCGTACTTCTTGATCTTGCGGTAAATGGTTGCCATGTTGGTCCCCGCCTCCTTGGCGGCGGCCTCGATGTTGCCGTTGTGCTTGCGCAAAAGCCCCCGGAGGTAATCAGTCTCGAAGCGGGACAGCGCCTGGTTGTAATCTCCCTCCTCGACGCTAGCCGTTTCTGCTTCGCCTTCCGGTACGGCAACTTCAATGAACTGGGAGAGTACCGGCAAGGTGATGTAGCTACTCCCTTCCATGGCCATGGAGGCCTCGATGACGTTACGCAACTGGCGGATATTTCCGGGCCAGGCGTAGTCCACCGCGGCATCGTGGGCCTGCTGGTCCAGCCCGCGGATCTGAGTGCCGAACTTCTGGTTCTGCAGGGTGATGAAATGCGCTGCCAAAAGCGGGATGTCGTCGCGGCGCTCCCGCAAGGGGGGGAGCTGGATGTTCACCACGTTGAGCCGGTAGTAGAGGTCCTCGCGGAATTCTCCGGCCTTCACCGCCACCTTCAGGTCGGCGTTGGTTGCCGAGAGCACCCGCACATCGACCTGGGTGGGGGTGGGGTCACCGAGGCGGTTGAAGGTCTGCTCCTGGAGAAAGCGCAAGAGGGTCTTTTGTACCGTCATCGGGAGGTTGCCCACCTCGTCGAGAAAGAGGGTCCCGCCGTCGGCGGTCTCCAACAGGCCGCGCCGGTTTTCGGCCGCACCGGTGAAGGCACCCTTGCGGTAGCCGAAGAGCTCGCTTTCCAGAAGCGAAGCGGGGAGGGCGCCGCAGTTGATGGCCACGAACTTCTTGTCCTTGCGCGGCGAGTTGTAGTGGATCGCCTGGGCGATCAGCTCCTTCCCTGTGCCGGATTCCCCGGTGACCAGCACCGAGGTGTCGCGGACCGCGATTTTTTCCACCTTCTCGAGCACGTCCTTGAGCCCCTTCGAGGCGCCGATGATGTTGTCGAAGTGGAACCGGCCCACCAGCTCCTCCCGCAGTTCGCGGTTTTCCTCGATGAGCTTGGTGTGCTGCAGGGCGTTCTTGACCCGGTAGAGGAGTTCCTCGGGCTCGAACGGCTTGGTGAGCATGTCGTAGGCCCCTTTTCTCAGGGCCTGGATCGACATCTCCACGGTAGCGTAGGCGGTGACCATGATGACCGGGATGCCGGGATCCTTCTGCTTGACGCGCTGCAGCAGTTCCAGGCCGTCCATCCCCGGCATCTTGATGTCCGTCACCACCAGGTCCCACTGGCCGGCCTGAAACGACTCGGCCGCCTCGAAGGAGCGGGTGTGCGCGGTTACTGCGTAGCCGTTGTCGGAAAGGACCGCCTCCATCATGCGGCACAGCCCCTCCTCGTTGTCGATCACCATGATCCTTTTTTGTGCAGTCACGCTTTATTACCTCGGCAGGTCGAAAGTAGTACTGCAGGTGGTGCGTTTGAGGTCGTACCGGGGCAGATTACCGCAGCTGCCGGCGCCCTCACCGCCGCCCTCTCCCGGTAGGCGAGGGGAGTTATCTCTCCCGGATTCCTGGATCGGGGGACCCGAACAGTTGGGTCGCCAGGAATCAGTAGGCGTCGCGGTTGATGGGGAGGCGGACCTCGACGGTAGTCCCCTGGCCGACGTTACTCTGGATCGCGATCTTGCCGTGGTGCTGCTCGATGATCTGGCGCGTAATGGCAAGGCCCAGGCCGGTACCCTTCACCTTGGTGGTGAAGAAGGGTTCGAAGATCTTTTCCATGTGCTCGGGCGGGATCCCGCCCCCGTTGTCGCTGAACTTGAGGCTCACGCAGCCGTCCACGCCGAGCGTGGAGGAGACCACCAGCTTGCCGCCTTTCTGCATCGCAGCACCCGCGTTGAGGATCAGGTTGATCGCCACCTGGCGCAGCTGGTCGCCGTCCACCATGATCACCGGGAGCGCAGGGTCGAACTCCTTCTGCACGGAGACGTGGTGCATATCGGTGTGGTTGGCGGCGAAATCGACGATCTGCTCGAGGAGCTGGTTGATGTTGGTCTCTTCGAGTACCGGTTGAGGCGTACGGGCATAACTTAACAGGTCCTGCACGATCTTCTTGCAGCGTTTGCTCTCGCGCTTTATCTCGTGGATGTACTTGTAGTTGGGGTCGTCGGGGCCGATCTTCCCCTCGATATACCCGGCGTAGCCCAGGATGACACCGAGCGGGTTGTTGATCTCGTGCGCCACCCCCGAAGAGAGGACCCCGAGCGAGGCCATCTTCCCCTGCTGTGCCAGGTTCGCCTCGAGCTCCTTGTTGTGCTTGATGATGGCAGTCATCCGGTTGAAGGCCGTGGCCAGTTCGCCGAGTTCGTCGTTGGTGGTCACCTCGATCCGCTCGTCGAGCCGTCCCTGCTTCACCTTGCGGATCACGGTCATCATGCCGGCGATCGGGTCCGTGAAGATCCGCGCCGCCAGGAACACCATGATTATGGCGAGGATGGAGACGAAGATGGTGAGCACCACCATGCTCTCCATGATGCGCCCCTTGATGGCGTTGGCCTCCTGGTAGAACTCGTCCTCATAGGAGCCGACGGCGACGATCCAGTTCCAGGGCTGGAAGTACTCGTAGCGCACGATCTTCATGCGGGGGGCACGGTCGCTGGCGTTTTTCCAGGGGTAGCGGATCCAGCCGCTTTTGGTCTGGCACATCTCCTTGATGAAGTGGTTGCCGTCGGTGTCGGTGGCCTTGAGGAAATTCTTCCCCTCCCCGGTGGGGTGGATCATGAAGTTGCCGGCGGTATCCAGGCAGAAGATGTAGCCGGTTTTTCCAACCTTCTTGCTCTTGATCTTTTCCTTGAGGGCCGCAAAGGAGCGTCTCTCGAAATCGATGTCGTCGTAGGTCTCCTCGAGGTAACCGCCGGCGGCGATGATCCAGTCCCACTCGCGGAAGTAGCGGTAGGCGACCACCTTCTTGCGCAGGACCTTGTCGCCCAGTGCCGTGTTCTTCCACGGGTAGACGATGTAGAGGACCTCGCCCGGCTTGGAGCGCACCGCCTTCTCGCACATCTCCCTGATGAAGTAGCGGCCGCTTTCGTCCTGGCTGTTGAAGACGTTTTTCCCCTCCATGGCGACGTGCACCATGAGGTCGCCCTTGCTGTTCATGGCGTAGATGTAGCCGGTTTTCCCGACGTTCACCTTGACCAGGGCGTTGTGGGATTCGCGCCGCGCGGTGGCGAGATCGATGCGCCCCAGGCGGACCTGGCGCTGTTGCGACTCGAGCACCTTGTAGGAGAGGTCGGTGAGGGTGGCGAGTTCCTGGTTGAAGCTCTTCTCCTTGTCCTGCTTGTAGACCTGGAACTGCTGGTAGTGTGAGTTCAAGAGGTCCAGCGTGAAGCCGGCCATGTGCTCCAGGTCGTCTTTGCTGGTCTGGGTGATGCCGAGATAGGCCTGCTTGGTGGAGATGTAGCCGATGACCCCGCCCACGATGAAGATCGGGATGGTGACCAGTGGCAGCACCAGCACCATCATCTTCCAGCGCAGTTTCAGGTTGTTCACGTAGCTGAAGAGGCTTTGCATCGGGGTCCTTTACCGGCGACGGTTCATGCGGCATGCGAGCTTCGGGAAACGGCTGCCAGAGGTCCGGAGGGCAATCGCCCGGTGGAAAAGGGGGGCTCATGAGATTCAACGCATAGCGTAAACGGGATATTAGCTCAGGGGATGGGTAAAACGCCAGCCCTTTTTCGCAAATCTGCAAAAAAAGCGCGGAGCGTGGCACGCGGGGCTGCGCCACCTTAAATTTCTTTTCTCAGTTGCCGCAAAAACTGGTACTGTCTGACAGGGCAAATCCGGAAGCTGCCGGGACCATTGGCGGTTCGCGCCAGCACCTGTGGGGCGCCGCCCGTTTTGCTTGCCAGAGAACCTGCTCTTGCCGTGGAGTCATCATGGAAATCCCCCGTTATCCCGAGTCCAGGCCCTTGCTCCTGGAGGATAAATCACAGCTTGACCCGCTTTTGTGGGAACTGCAGCCCCGGGTTTCCGAGCTCACCTTCGCGAACCTGTACCTCTTTCGGCTGGTCCACGACTACCGGCTCACCCGGGTCGGCGACTCGGTGGTGGCGCTTGGCTGCGGCTGGGACGGCACCCCCTATTTTCTCCCCCCCTTTTCCGGAGACCGCGGTGCCGCATCCCGCACCCTGATCGGGGCGGGGCGCACCCTCTACGGGGCGGACCAGGGCTTCCTGGAGTGCCACTTCCCGGACTGGGACGCACTCGAGGTGCTCGAGGACCGGGACAACTTCGACTACCTGCACCTGCGCCAGGAGATGGCCGAGCTTTCCGGCAAGAACTACCACAAGAAGAAAAACCGGGTGAACTACTTCGCGGTGCGCCACCGTTATTCGGTGGAGGCCTACGAAGAGAAATATCTGGAGGGGGCGCTTAAGGTTCTCGACGAGTGGCAGCGGATCAGGACCTCGATGGGGCCGAGTTCGCTGGAGCGCGAGGTGGAGGGAGCGGCGGAAGCGCTGAGGCTCTACCGGGAACTGGGGCTCTCCGGGATCGTGGTGCTGGTGGAAGGGGAGGTGAAGGGTTTTGCCCTGGGGGAGCTCTTGAACCGGAATACCGCGGTCTGCCATTTCGAGAAGGCCGACCTCTTCATGGAGGGGTTGTACCAGCTGGTGGACCGGGAATTCTGCCGGCTGCTCTTTATGGATTGCGAGTTCGTGAACCGTGAGCAGGACCTGGGGGAACTCTCCTTGAGGCAGACGAAGCTCTCCTACCACCCGGTGGAGTTAGTGCAGAAGTACCGGGTGAGGCGCAAAGACTAAAAGGCTTTTTTGCCACGGAGTCACCAAGGGTACGGAGAAAAGGCAAGGCCGTGCAGTTTGCTCCGCACCTTGGCAAGAGAGTAAAAAGGAAAAACGAAGGGACAAGAAACGGGAATGACGGTTCGGCCTCGTGCGTTAACGCTTGAGGCCGAACCTTTCATGGGTTTCAGGGGGGGCGTCGGAGGCTGCCGGTCGTGCCAAAGACCTGTTTTTCTCCGTGGGTTTGCTGACTCCGTGGCTAAGTTGAGCTGTTCGTCCGTTTTACCGATTCTATGATCAGCTCGTCGGCCGCGGCGTCGAAGTCTTCCAGGCTCAGGTCGAAGTCCCCCTCCCAGTCACGGTTTTTATAGTAGACCTTGTCGTAGTAATCGAGCACGAGCCCCCTCATGAACGGCCTGAGGTCCCAGCGCTCCAGGTGGCCCGCCAACTCCTCGCATTTCACCCCGCCCAGTTTCTTGCGGATCCGCTGCAGGGCCGCCGCCATATCCTCCCGGTACTCGAACCTGCCGTACTCCTCGATGAGCCGGTCCACGCGCGTCTCCAACTCGGCGTAGCACCAGACCCGGATTCCCGCAGCCATCTTCTGGTAAAGGTCGCCGGGAAGGGAGACCCGCCCGATCCGCTCGCTCTCCCCCTCCAGGTACAGGGGACGGCCTGCGGGAACCTTGCGGAAGGCATCCCACAGGAGGGTCTCGAAACGCTTCTGGGTCAGGTCCTGGGTAAGCCCCAACTGCCCGAAGGCTGAACCGCGGTGGCAGGCAAGACCCTCCAGGTCGATCACCGACTCCCCTTTGTCCACAAGCTTTTGCAACAGGGTGGTCTTGCCGATCCCCGTCATGCCGTGCAGGACCACCAGCGGCGCCGGCGGCTGGAACGGAGTGAAGTATGCGGCGACCCGGTTGCGGAAGCTCTTGTAGCCGCCGATCAGCTGCACGGCCTGGTGCCCGGTGAGGTCCAGGATGGAGGTGACGGTCTTGCTGCGCAGGCCGCCGCGCCAGCAGTAGACGAGAACCGGTCTCCCCTGGGCTGCCTGAGCGATGGTGGCCACCATTTCCGGGAAACGGTGCGCCGTAAGCTCGAGCCCGCGCTTGCGGGCGGCGGGAGGCCCCTCGTGCTTGTGCAGGATGCCGATTTCGACCCGCTCTTCATTAGTTAAAAGTGGGACGTTGACGGCGCCGGGGAGGTGGTCCTCGGCAAACTCGAGCGGGGTGCGGACGTCGACGGGCAGGTGGCTGTCGAGCAGGTCTGGACTAAACGGGGTAGTGGCTGGCACGGTGTTCTCCTCAAGCCGGCCATTATAGGGAGAGCCTCCCATTAATGCAAGAATCGCGTACGCCTTTGATGTATAATGAGGACGTTCGATGACCGGGCGCCGCCGGGGCAGGGACTGGTGGGCGCCTTTTCTATTGAGCGATCTTCACAGGTGTGGTAGGTTACCCTGTTTTTACATCCCTTTTTGTAAATTCTAAGGAGATTTTATAGATGTTCGGTGCGCTTATTAAGAAATTCGTCGGGAGTAAGAACGAGCGGGAACTGAAGCGACTTTGGCCCATCGTGGATCAGATCAACAAGATGGAGCCGGAGCTGGTCAAGCTCACCGACGCGGAACTGCGGGGCAAGACTGCGCAGTTCAAGGAGCGCTACAGCCGTGGCGAGAGTCTCGACTCGATGCTTCCCGAGGCGTTCGCCGTCTGCCGCGAGGCGGGTAAACGCGTCCTCGGCATGCGCCACTTCGACGTACAGCTGATCGGCGGCATGGTGCTGCACTCCGGAAAAATCGCCGAGATGAAGACCGGCGAGGGTAAGACCCTGGTAGCGACGCTCCCCTCCTACCTGAACGGTATCTCCGGCAAGGGGGTGCACGTCGTCACCGTGAACGACTACCTGGCCAAGCGCGACTCCGAGTGGATGGGGCGCATTCATAAATTCCTGGGACTCTCCGTGGGGGTCATCGTGCACGGCCTGGACGACGAAGAACGTCGCGATGCCTATGCCGCGGACATCACCTACGGCACCAACAACGAGTTCGGTTTCGACTACCTGCGCGACAACATGAAGTTCGACCTGGGCGACTACGTCCAGCGTCCCCATAACTTCGCGGTGGTCGACGAGGTGGACTCCATCCTCATCGACGAGGCGCGTACCCCGCTCATCATCTCCGGCCCGACCGAGGACTCCACCGACAAGTACTACATCATCGACCGCATCATCCCGCTCCTGAAGAAGGGTGAGGTGATCGAGGTCGAGGCGAATACCCTCTCCGGCAAGAGGAAGACCTACACCGGCGACTTCACCGTGGACGAGAAGGCGAAGAGCGCCACCCTGACCGAGGAAGGGGTCCTGAAGGTCGAGAAGCTCCTCAAGGTCGATAACCTCTACGACCCGCGCAACATGGAGATCCTGCACCACACCAACCAGGCCCTGCGTGCCCACGCCCTGTTCAAGCGCGACGTGGACTACGTGGTGCGCGACAACGAGGTCCTCATCGTCGACGAGTTCACCGGCCGTCTCATGCCGGGGCGCCGCTGGTCCGACGGCCTGCACCAGGCCATCGAGGCCAAGGAAGGGGCGAAGATCGAGAACGAGAACCAGACGCTCGCCACCATCACCTTCCAGAACTACTTCAGGATGTACGCGAAGCTCTCCGGCATGACCGGTACCGCCGACACCGAGGCGGTCGAGTTCCACAAGATCTACAACCTGGACGTGGTGGTGATCCCGACCAACCGGCCGCTGTTGCGCCCGGACTTCCCGGACGTCATCTACAAGACCGAGCGCGAGAAGTTCAATGCGGTCATCAACGAGATCAAGGAGCTGCACGAGAAGGGGCAGCCGATCCTGGTCGGTACCATCTCCATCGAGAAGTCCGAGGTGCTCTCGGACCTTTTGAAACAGCACCAGATCGCGCACTTCGTCCTGAACGCGAAGCAGCACGAGCGCGAGGCGGAGATCGTCGCCCAGGCGGGCCGCAAGGGGATGGTCACCATCGCCACCAACATGGCCGGCCGCGGTACCGACATCCTCTTGGGTGGTAACCCCGACGGCCTGGCACGCCAGGAGTTCGGCGGCACCCCGGACGCCCGCGCCGAGCAGTTCATCGAGGCCTTCCAGAAGATGGCGGACAGCGACCGCCCCCAGCCCGAGCAGGTGCAGGCGCTGGACAACGAGTTCCCCGGCGTGACCCAGGTGGTCAGCGAGTACCTGAACAGTACCGAGGAGCCGGACTACGACGAGCTGCAGGAGGTGGTGCGCGCCGAGTTCCAGAAGCAGTTCGACGAGATCGTGGCGAAGTACAAGCCGACCTGCCAGGCCGAGCACGACGAGGTGGTCGGTTTGGGCGGCCTGCACATCCTGGGGACCGAGCGCCACGAGTCGCGCCGCATCGACAACCAGTTGCGTGGCCGTTCCGGCCGTCAGGGCGACCCGGGTTCCTCGCGTTTCTACCTGTCGCTGGAGGACGACCTCTTGCGCATCTTCGGCAGCGAGCGCGTCTCCATGATCATGGACAAGCTGGGAATCGAGGAAGGCGAGGCGATCACCCACGGGCTCATCACCCGCGCGATCGAAAACGCCCAGAAGAAGGTCGAGGCGCACAACTTCGAGATCCGCAAGCACCTCATCGAGTACGACGACGTCATGAACAAGCAGCGCGAGGTGATCTACACCCAGCGCAAGGAGATCCTGGCGGGCAACGCCATCCGGGACAGCTTCATCGGGATGGTGGACGACCTGGTTACCGACGTGGTGACCGTCTACGCCATCGACAAGGTGCCGGCGCGCGAGTGGGATTGGCCGGGTATCGAGGACACCATCGGCAAGACCTTCGGCTACCACCTCGACCTGACCGCCGACACCCTGTCGCGGCTCAACCCGGTGAACTTCGAGGAGTTCCTGCGTGCGAGCTGCCGTCAGCGTTTCACCGCGAAGCTCGACGAGTTCGGCGAGGAGCTCATGGATCACCTGATCAAGGTGATCATGCTGCAGGTCATCGACGCCCAGTGGAAGGATCACCTGCTCTCCATCGACCACCTGAAAGAGGGTATCGGCTTGCGCGGCTACGGCCAGAAGGACCCCAAGCAGGAGTACAAGCGCGAGGCCTACCAGCTCTTCATGGACATGATGACCCGCATCAGGGCCGAGGTGGTCGAGAAGATCTTCTGGGTGCAGGTAGCCCACGAGGACGAGATGGAGGAGATCGAGATCGAGCAGCAGCGCCAGCCGCAGCGCATGGTCTTCAACCTGGGCGACAACTACGACGAGCAGGAGCAGGCAGCGGCCCAGAAACAGCCGGCCAAAAGCCGCCGCATGGTCGGCAGGAACGACCCGTGCCCCTGCGGCAGCGGCCAGAAGTACAAGAAGTGCTGCGGCAAGTAGGGGCGGCCTGGTCGTTGTGATCGGACCGCTCGGTCCGGTCCTGCCACACAAGGGGCGCGAAGTTAGGAGAGGTTTCACATGACACTTAAAGGTTTTCGCTTTGCCGCCGTCGAGGCGGCCATTAAAAAGCCCGGACGCCGCGACCTGGCGCTCCTTTTTTCCGACCAGCCGGCCCACGTCGCCGCGGTGTTCACCACCAACAAGGTGCAGGCGGCGCCGGTTATCATCTCCCGCGAGCGGGCCAAAAACGGCATCGCCCGCGCCGTGCTGGTGAACTCCGGTAACGCCAACGCCTGCACCGGCGAGCAGGGGATGCGCGACGCGCTTTCCTGCGGCCGGCGCACCGCCGAGGCTCTCGGGCTCCCCGACGAGGAGCTCCTGATCGCCTCCACCGGCGTCATCGGCCAGCCGCTCCCCATGGAGCGCTTCAAGGCCGGCATCCAGCCCCTGGTGGACGCCCTGGACCACGGCTCCCTCGAGGACGTGGCCGCCGCCATCATGACCACCGACACCTTCGCCAAGCTGGAGCGCCGCACCGGCCAGGCCGGCGGGGTGAGCTACCAGATCGAAGGGGTCGCCAAGGGTGCCGGGATGATCCAGCCCAACATGGCGACCATGCTCTCTTTCCTGGTGACCGACGCCGCCGTCGAGCCGGCCCTCTTGCGTAAGGCCTTCGGCGAGGCGGTCGAGGCATCCTTCAACTCGATCACCGTGGACGGCGACATGTCCACCAACGACACCGCGCTCATCATCGCCAACGGTGCCGCCGGCAACCCGGTCATCAAGGAGGGGACTCCCGAAGCGGCCGAGTTCCTCACCCTGCTGAACGAGGTCACGCTCTCGCTTGCCAAGCTGATCGTGAAAGACGGCGAAGGGGCCACCAAGTTCGTCACCGTCAAGGTGCGCGGGGCTCACAGCGTGCCCGACGCCAAGAAGGCCGCACTCGCCATCGCCAACTCGCTTCTGGTGAAGACCGCCTTCTTCGGGCAGGACGCCAACTGGGGAAGGATCATCGCGGCGGTGGGCTACGCCGGGGTACAGGTGGACCAGGACCGGGTGGAGATCCGTTTCGACGACGTGGTGATGGCGAAAAACGGCATCTTCGTCGGCGGCAGTGCCGAGGCCGACGGGACCGAGGTGCTCAAGCGCCCCGATTTCACCGTTGCCGTCGACCTGCACCTGGGCTCCGCCGAGGCCGCCGTCTACACCAGTGACCTCTCCTACGACTATGTCCGGATCAACGCCGACTACCGGACCTGATCAGCTGTGCAGTGATGTGATCGGGCCCTGGCCCGTACCTTGATTGCTGGAGGCATAGATGATTCATTCCAGGCTTCTTGGCGCGCTGAGTGCGGTTCTTCTGTCAATCGCGATCGGCCAGGCCCCTGCGCTGGCAAGCGATATGAAGATCACCGAGATGGCGGTCACCACGAAGATCGTAAAGGGTAACCCGATCGACTCCGTGCGCCGCATCTCCTCGTCCTCGGTGAAGGCACTCTACTGCTTCACCCGGATCAGCGCCCCCGCCGACACCGAAACCACCATCAAGCACGTCTGGTACATCAACGACGAGCAGGTGGCCGAAGACACCATGCCGGTCAAAGGTGCCCATTGGCGCACCTACAGCCGCAAGGGGATGGAAAAGGGACAGGCCGGCGAGTGGCGCTGCGAGGCGCTGGATGCCGACGGCACCCTCCTCAAGTCGGTGAGCTTCCGGGTAAACTGACCGGCCCGCCAGCAGTCTCCAGTTTTGACCTCAACCGACACCGGGATCGGCGCCGCGCGGGTAACTCGTACCGCGCGGCGCCCTCGTTCCCGCCGCAGCACGGATCTTCCTCCAGGCACGTCATGCTTTTTCTCAGAAGTTTCCTCTTCGTTCTCCTGATCTCCCTCGCCGGTCCCTGTTTTGCCGCCGACACCGCCCGCATCGACGCCCTCGTTGCCGACGCCATGGCGCGCAACCTGGTGGCCGGGGCCGTGGTATTGATCGGCAGCCACGACCGGGTGCTCTTCGAGCGCGCCTACGGCCGCGTGGGCGCAAGCCCCGAGGCGCGCGCCATGAGCGTCGACACCGTCTTCGACGTCGCCTCCTTGACCAAGGTGGTCGCCACCACCCCGTCGGTCCTGAAACTTGCCGAGGAGGGGCGCATCTCGCTCCTCGACCCGGTGACCAAGTGGTTCCCGGAGTTCGTCGGCCGCGGCAAGGACGAGATCCGGGTGCTGAACCTGCTCACCCACACCTCCGGCCTCGACGACATCCCGCTGGTCTCCGGGAATGCCCTGGCGAGTGCCATCGAGGGGGCCGCGGCCCAGAGGCTGAAAGGGGAGGTGGGGAGCCGCTTCAAGTACGCCGACCTCAACTTCATCCTGCTGGCCGAGTTGACCCGCCGGGCCACCGGAGCCGGCCTCGATCTCTATGCCCACGCCTCGTTCTACCAGCCGCTGGGAATGTCCAACACCGGCTTCAACCCGAAGGAGCGGGAGCGCTGCTCCTCGACCGTCTGCGAGGACCGGGTGCTGACCGGCGAGGCGCAGGACTACCTGGCGCGCCAACTCGGCGGGGTGGCCGGGCACGCCGGACTCTTCTCCACGGCACACGACCTGGCCCGGTTCTGCCGCATGATGCTGGGGGGCGGGAGCCTCGAGGGGAGGCGGGTCCTGGCGCAGCGCACCGTGGACCAGATGACGGCCCCCTACTTCTCGCGCGGCGGCGAGGTGGTGCGCGGGCTGGGGTGGGACATCGCCTCGCCGTATTCTTCGCCGCGGGGGCAGAAGTTCTCCCGGGTCTCCTTCGGCCACACCGGGTATTCGGGATCCTCCATCTGGATCGACCCGGTCTCCGACACCTTCGTCGTGCTCCTCTCCGCTCGGCTCGACTACAAGAAGGTTCAGGAGTTCAGCAGGTTGCGCGGCGAACTATCCACCCTGGCCTCGGAGCTTTTCGGGCTTCCGGCCGAGCTGCGCGAGATGGCCGCTTCCATGATGGTGGACTAATCGGAAAGGGTAAAAACCTTGACAGGTTAGCTGCGGGTATGTTAGCTTTTTGCGACCATTTTCGTCTCTAAACAGGCCAGAAAACGAAGATTCACGCGGAGGAGGGATAGATGGGCAATAGACTGCTCCTGGCAGATGACAGCATCACCATACAAAAGGTCGTGGCGATCATCTTTGCCAATGAGGAGTTGTTCGAGCTGACCGTCGTGGACAACGGCATCGCGGCCCTGGAAAAGGCACGCGAGATGCGTCCGGACGTCATGCTGGTCGACGCCCTGATGCCCGGCAAGTCCGGCTACGAGGTCTGTGCCGAGATCCGGCGCGACCCGGCGCTGGCCGGTACGCCCGTCCTCCTCTTGATCGGCGCTTTCGAGCCGTTCGACGAGGCCAAGGCCCGCGAGTGCGGCGCCGACTCCTCCATCACCAAACCGTTCGAGTCCCAGCAGCTCATCGACCGGGTCAAGGAGCTCCTGGAGCTGGGCAAGAACCGGCCGAGTGCCCCGGTTGCGGCCCCCGCCGCGGCCGCACCCGCCGCAGCTGCGGTTGACGCGGCCGCCGCCGAGGAACTCTGGGGGGATCTCTCCTCCCTCGATGTATCGGCACCCGCTGCCCCGGCCGCGGCTTCCCAGCCGATTTCCGAGGCGGAAGCCTTCTTCGCGGCACCTGTCGCACCGGAACCGGTCGCAGCAGCTCCCCAGGCTCCTCCTGCCGCAGCAGCGGCCGCTCCTGCTGCCGCGCCGGCTGCCGCCTTCGAGGCGGTGCTGGAGGCGACGCCGGACGACGATCTCTGGGGTGCCTTCGACCTCGAGGAGATTCCCACCCCGGCCGCAGCCCCCGCGGAGCCCGTGCAGGTAGGGGTTGTCGAGCCGCAGTTCGAGGCCGAGCTCTTCAGCTTCGAAGATGACGAGGACGTCCTGGAAACCGGCCCCGCGCTCGACCTCGACAGCGTCGTCACCCCGATGGAACAGCCTTCGCCGGAGCAGCTCTTCAGTCTCGGGGATCTCGACCAACCGGCGCCCAGCGCAGCCCAACCCGATCCCTTCAACTTCCCGGCAGAAGAGCCGTTCTCCTTCGAACCGGAGGTTACCGCGCCTACCGAGGCCGTTTCCGCCCCGGTTGAAACGGTGGCTCCCCAGGCAGCTCCCCCCGAGCCCCAACCCGAATTTGTGGCTGCGGCGGTTTGCGAGCCCGTGCCGGCTCCCGCAGCCCAGGCGGCACCGGCAGCAGGTCCGGCGACCCTGAGCGAGGCCGACCTGGTGGCGGCGCTCTCCAAGGTCTCCCGCGAGGTCATCGAGCGCATCGTCTGGGAGGTGGTGCCGGATTTGGCCGAGGTGATCATCAAGGAAGAGATCAGAAAGCTCAAGGCCGGTATCAAGGAGTAACCCCGCCGGTCCCGCGGCACCCGTCTCACAAGGGGATTTTCCGATCCCCTTTTTTTATGGTGGCGTGTGAGGCGTTGCCGACAGGTCCCAGCTCTCCCCCTCCCCGCCAGGGGGGAGGGAGGAACGCCCTAAACAAGATAACTAAGCCGACTCAACCTGACCCACCCGTAGGCGCGAACGATTCATTCGCCCGCACCCCGCCGGTAACTCCGACGCGGATGACGAAACGGTGCCCAGGTCGATCCGGCTATTCAAAAAGAGGTAAGGCAGATGGCAAACAAAGAGCTGGAAAAGGTCTACGAGCCGAAGAGCGTGGAAGATCGTTGGTACCAGGTGTGGGAGCGCGAAGGGTATTTTCATGCCAGCGTCCCCAGCGAGAAACCCTCGTACAGTATCGTCATCCCGCCCCCCAATATCACCGGTGTGCTGCACATGGGGCACGCGCTCAACAACACCCTGCAGGACATCCTGGTGCGCTGGAAACGGATGAGCGGCTACAACGTGCTCTGGATGCCGGGCACCGACCACGCCGGGATAGCCACCCAGAACGTGGTGGAGCGCCAGCTGGCTGCCGAAGGGAAGGACCGCTTCGAACTGGGGCGCGAGGCCTTCATCGAGCGGGTCTGGCAGTGGAAGGGTGAATCGGGGGGGCAGATCATCGGCCAGCTGAAGCGGCTGGGCGCCTCCTGCGACTGGGAGCGCGAGCGCTTCACCATGGACGCCGGGCTCTCCAAGGCCGTGCGCGAGGTGTTCGTGCGCCTCTACGACGAGAAGCTCATCTACCGCGACAACCGGCTCATCAACTGGTGCCCGCGCTGCCACACCGCGCTCTCGGACATCGAGGTCGAGCACGAGGACAAGGCGGGGAACCTCTGGCACCTGCGCTATCCGGTCGTGGGGACCGACGAGTACCTGGTCGTGGCGACCACCCGTCCGGAGACCATGCTGGGCGATACCGCGGTGGCGGTGAACCCCGCTGACGAGCGCTACAGCCACCTGGTGGGCAAGAAGGTGCTGCTCCCCCTGGTGAACCGCGAGATCCCGGTCATCGCCGACGATTACGTCGACATGGAGTTCGGCACCGGCGTGGTGAAGATCACCCCGGCCCACGACTTCAACGACTTCGAGATGGGGGTCAGGCACAACCTGGACCGCATCAACGTCTTCGACGAGTCCGGCGTGGTGAACGCCGCCGGCAAGCAGTACGAAGGGATGGACCGTTTCGCCGCCCGCAAGCAGGTGGTGGCGGACCTCGAGGCCCAGGACCTGTTGGAAAAGATCCAGGATCATGCCCTGTCGGTAGGCGGTTGCTATCGCTGCAAGACCGTGGTCGAACCGTACATGTCGCTGCAGTGGTACGTGAAGGTGGGCCCCCTCGCTGAGCGCGCCCTGGCCGCGGTGAAGGACGGCAAGACCAAGATCGTCCCGGCGCAGTGGGAGAATACCTACTACGACTGGATGGAGAACATCCGCGACTGGTGCATCTCGCGCCAGATCTGGTGGGGGCACCGGATCCCGGCGTGGTACTGCGACCACTGCGGTCACATCACCGTCGCCAAGGAAGATCCGAGCACCTGCGCGGGGTGCGGCTCCGACGAGATCCGCCAGGAAACCGACGTGCTGGACACCTGGTTCTCCTCGGCCCTCTGGCCCTTCTCGACCCTGGGGTGGCCGGAGAAGACCCCGGAGCTGGCAGCCTTCTACCCGACCTCGTGCCTCATCACCGGCTTCGACATCCTCTTTTTCTGGGTGGCCCGCATGATGATGATGGGGCTGCACTTCATGGACGAGGTTCCCTTCACCGACGTCTACATCCACGCCCTGGTGCGCGACGCCCAGGGGCAGAAGATGTCGAAGTCCAAGGGGAACGTGATCGATCCCCTGACCGTGATCGACGCCTACGGCACCGATGCCTTCCGTTTCACCCTGGCAGCCTTCGCGGCGCAGGGGCGCGACGTGAAGCTTGCCGAGGAGCGCATCGCCGGCTACCGTAACTTCGCCAACAAGATCTGGAACGCCTCGCGCTTTGCCATGATGAACCTGGAAGGGTTCGATCCCGCCGGCATCGAGCTCTCGCAGCTGAAACTCTCCAACGCGGACCGCTGGATTCTCTTCCGCCTGAACGAGGTGGCCCGCACCGTTGAGGAGGGGCTTACCTCCTACAAGTTCAACGAGGCGGCGAGCGACCTGTACCGCTTCACCTGGAGCGAGTTCTGCGACTGGTACATCGAGCTTGCCAAGGACGACCTCTACAAGGGTGATGCCGACCGCCAGGCGAGTGCCAAGTACGTGCTCTGGCTGGTGCTGGAAAACCTCCTGCGCCTGTTGCACCCGTTCATGCCGTTCATCACCGAGGAGATCTGGCAGGCTCTGCCGGCGCTTCCGGGCCGGGCGGACTCCATCATGGTCGCCGAGTTCCCGACGCCGCGCGCCGCCTGGGCCGAGTTTGCCGGCGCCGCCGCCGAAATGGAACTGGTGATGGACGTCATCAAGGGGATCCGTAACATCCGCGGCGAGATGGAGGTGGCACCGAGCAAGCAGATCGCCGCCATCCTGGACTGCGGCTCGGCCGAGAGCCTGGCACTTTTGAAACGCAACGAGGTGTACGTGATGAGCCTCGCGCGCCTCTCCGACCTCGCCATCGGTCAGGGGATCGAGCGTCCCGCCGAGGCCTCCCTGCAGGTGGCCGGTGACGTCGAGATCATCGTGCCGCTCAAGGGGCTGGTGAACGTCGAGGAAGAGGAGAAGCGCCTCAACAAGGAGATCGCCAAGATCGACAAGGACATCGAGTTCCTCTCCAAGAAGCTGGAGAACCCGAGCTTCATCGACCGCGCGCCTGCCGAGGTGGTCGAGAAGGAACGCGAGAAGATTGCCGACTTCACCAACAAGAAGCGCCTTCTGGAAGAGAACCTGGTGAAGATCCAGCGACTGAAGTAGCTGGTAACGCGTGATAGATGCAGGATGAGAGAGGCCGCCGTTTCCGAAGAGGAGACGGCGGTCTTTTTATTCGGAGGAAAGCTATCCGGTTTTTCCTGAAGGTGATCAAGAACCTTGAATCCCCATCCCCTTTTGTGAGGTCGGAACAGGGACAACGATTTCTCCCCCGCCCCTTGCGGGAGGGGGGGACGCTTGGGCACTTACAGGAACCCTTGGTTGACTTATCGCTCCTACCCGTTTCTGTCATTATTCCTATGAAATGATTGGTGCTTTCTGTATAATGCGCTTCAGCCCGCGATCCTGCACCGTTTCGCCGGCACCCTATGCCTGTTTGCGAGGTCTTCTTTGATTGCTCCTGTTTTCGTTTTTAGTGTCATCACCTTTGTTTTCGGCGCGGTGGTCGGCTCCTTTCTGAACGTCTGCATCTATCGCCTTCCCAAGGGGGAGTCCGTGGTTTTCCCCCCCTCGCACTGCCAGAACTGCGACTACAAGATCCGCTGGTACGACAACATCCCGATCCTGAGCTACCTCCTCCTGCGCGGCAAGTGCCGGCAATGCGGAGACCCTATCTCGCTTCAGTACCCGCTGGTGGAGCTTTTGAACGGTGCGCTCACCCTGGCCCTTTTCCTCAAGTTCGGGTTGAGCATCGGGTTCCTGGTCCTCTTCCTGCTCTGCTCGGCGCTGGTGGTGATCACCTTCATCGACCTCGAACACCAGATCATTCCCGACGTCATCTCGCTTCCCGGCATCGTGGTCGGTTTTGCCTGCTCGTTCATCACCGGTTTCGGCTGGCTCAATTCGCTCATCGGCATCCTGGTCGGCGGCGGTTCGCTGCTGCTGGTGGCCTACGGCTACCAGGCCATCGCCAAGAAAGACGGCATGGGGGGCGGCGACATCAAGCTCTTGGCGATGCTGGGAGCCTTTCTGGGGTGGAAAGGGGTCCTCTTCATCGTCTTTGCCGGTTCCCTCTTGGGCTCCGTGATAGGCCTCTCGCTGATGCTGGTTAAGAAGAAGGATTCCACCCTGGCAATCCCCTTCGGCCCCTTCCTGGCCAGCGGTGCCCTGCTGTTCATCTTCTTCGGCAGTGAGATCGTCAACTGGTACTTGAGGATCAATTGACCCTTCGCTTCAGCCTCACCTTCTATATCCTCTCCGCCTTGAGCTGCCTTTTGGTGCTCACCTGGCTGTTGCTTTCCCTTATCTGGTTCAAGACCTCGGAGAACGATCTCATCGCCCTGAAGCGCGATGCCGGCAAACTGCAACTCGCTGCCATCGTCGAACTGCTGCCGCGCCCGCTCGGCCTGCCTGGTCCGGCCACTCCGGCGGGGAAGTACCTGGCACTGCTCGATAGCGACAAGAGCTTCGGCGGGCTTACCGTGGTGGACAGCTCCGGGCGGGCCGTGGTGAAGATATCCGACCAGGGGGAGCCTGATGCCCCGCTGGTCGCCACGCTGCGTGCGGCACACGAGAGCTCCCAGCTCTCGCCGGATGGCCTGTTCCTCCGCTTCAATGCCCCCGTCACCGAAAACGGTACGGTCATCGGCGCCGCGCGCCTGACGGTGTCGCTGGCAGCCGAGCAGGGGCGGCTCAAGGCTTCGCGCCGGCTCATGCTCTGGTACTTCGTACTCGACTTTTTGCTGCTGCTCTTGTTGGGCTCCTTCCTGTTGTCGCGCTCGGTGGTGACCCCGATCCGACGCCTGGTCGCCATGACCCGCCGCATCGAGGCCGGTGACTTGAGCGGGCTGGTGCACGTGCCGGGAAGCAGCGAGGTCGCCGAACTCTGCCACGCCTACAACACCATGGTGCTGGCGCTGGGACGCAAGCGCGAGGAGGTGGAAGAGAAGGTCGCCTCCCTGAACCGGGCCAACCAGGAGATCCTGGAGGCGCGCAACGAAACCATCCGCTCGGAGAAGATGGCCTCGGTGGGGCTCCTGGCTGCCGGCATGGCGCACGAGATCGGCACGCCGCTTGCCGCCATCATGGGGTATACCGGGATCCTCTCCGAGGAACTGGCGGAGGACACGGAAAAGGCGGATTACCTGCGCCGCATTGCCGACGAATCGCGCCGCATCGACCGCATCGTGCGCGGCCTTCTGGACTACGCCCGCCCCAAGGGGGTGCTCCAGGAAGAGGTCGCCCTGAGGGAGCTCATCGAGAAGACGGTGGAACTTTTGCAGGCGCAGGGGGCCCTGAAGCTGCTCCGGGTCCGGGTCGAGGTGGACCCGGCACTCCCGTGCTTCGCCGCCGACCCGCACCAGCTGCAGCAGGTCCTCATCAACCTGATCATGAACGCCCGCGATGCCATGCCCAAAGGTGGCGACCTCTGGCTCAAGGGGAGCCAGGAAGGGGACGAGGTGCTGGTCGAGGTCATCGACAACGGCGAGGGGATGCCGCCGGAGCAACTCTCCCGCGTCTTCGATCCCTTCTTCACCACCAAGGAGCCGGGGAAGGGGACCGGGCTGGGGCTCGCCATCGTGGCGCGCATCGCCGAATCCTGCGGCGGGAGGATCACCGTGCAGAGCGCCCTCGGCAAGGGGAGCCGTTTCGTGTACCGCATACCGCTGCGCCGCCCCTCGGAGCACCAGCAGTCAGGTACAAAAGAGATCAGTTCTAACCAGGAAGGTGCCTGAAGATGAGCGTGGACAAGAGCGAGAAAACCAGGATCCTGGTGGTGGACGACGAGGAGAACCTGCGCCACATGCTGCAGGTCATGCTGAAAAAGCAGGGGTACCTGGTGGAGACGGCTGCGGACGGTGCGGAGGCACTGGAGAAGGCGCGCCGCGGCGACCCCACCTTCATCCTGTGCGACATCAGGATGCCCAACATGGACGGCCGTGCCTTTTTAACGGAGTGCGCCAGCCAGGGGATCGGCGCGACCATCATCATGATGTCGGCCTACGGATCGGTGGACGACGCCATCGACTGCATGAAGCTGGGCGCCTACGACTACATCTCGAAACCGTTCAACGCGGAGGAGATCGCGCTGGTGCTCAAGAAAGCCGAGGAGCGCGAGCGGCTCAAGGAAGAGAACCAGCGGCTGCGGCGAGAAATGCAGGAGGCTGGATCGCTGGGGAACATCGTGAGCCGCAGCGAGCGGATGGCGGAAGTGTTCCAGCTGATCCGCAAGCTCGCCGATTACAAGACGACGGTGCTCATCCTGGGAGAATCGGGAACCGGCAAGGAACTGATCGCCCGCGCCCTGCACTACCACGGTTCGCGCAAGGAGGCCCCCTTTGTCGCGGTGAACTGCGGGGCCATCCCGGAACAGCTTCTGGAAAGCGAGCTCTTTGGCCACGTGAAGGGGGCCTTCACCGACGCCTCCAGTGACAAGCGGGGGCTTTTCGAGGAGGCCGACGGCGGCACCCTGTTCCTGGACGAGATCGCCGAGATGCCCGCCCCCTTGCAGGTCAAGCTCTTGAGGGTCTTGCAGGACGAGGAGATCCGCAGGGTAGGGGGGGGCACCTCGAAGAAGGTCGACGTCCGGGTGATCTCGGCCACGGCCAAGGATCTCGGGGCCCTGGCCGCCGCCGGTAGCTTCCGTGAAGACCTCTACTTCAGGCTGAACGTCTTCTCCCTTACGGTGCCGCCGCTGAGGGAGCGCCTGGAGGACGTACCGCTTCTGGTGGAGCATTTCCTGGAAAAGCACGGCGAGCGGATGGGCAAGCGGGGGGTGGTCGCTACCCCGGAACTGCTCAGGGTCCTGGTCCAGTACCCCTGGCCCGGGAACGTCCGGGAACTGGAGAACTGCATCGAGCGGGGACTGGTCCTGTGCGATGAGGCTCTCGACCTGGCAAGCCTCCCCGACGCGGTGCGCCGCAGCATCGGGTTGGAGCGCAGGAGGCAGCAGCCGCCGCAGCCCGAATCGCTCTCCATAAAGGCGGGTGCCGAGCAACTGGAGCGCGAACTGATCCGGCGTGCCCTGGCCCAGACCGGGGGCAATCGCACCCATGCCGCGAAACTGCTGGAGATCAGCCACCGCGCCTTGCTCTATAAATTGAAGGATTATAGTATCGAGTAAAATGGCTATCAGGGATATGCTTATCACAGCTGCTCTAATTGCTGAATTAGATGTAAAAAAATGTGCATCCTTCCAAAATACCTACTGTTTTACCCCCCTCCAAAGGACAAAGGCATGGATTTTCCGCATTCCTTTGTGATATCTTGTCCCGCGAAATGGCGGATCAATCAATGCAGCGTCAGTAACGAGGCAGTGTTAATGCTGCGCAAGAGTTTGTAAAGATTCTGTAACTAGTGCTCGTGCACCGTAGTAGTGCTCTTCAGCTCCATTTCACTATAAATGCGTGGATAAAGTACTACGACTGGATGCGGAATTCCTGATGCGTTTTCCCTGAGAAGGGGCAGGCCAGATTCCGCTCGGGTACCTAACGAAGGGGGATACTTTCTTGAACAGGCACACGGTCAGAAACAGGCGCTACGGTTTCCTGCTCGCCCTGGTCCTCTGGGGGCTACCCCTTACTGCCTCAGCCGATCCGGGTAACGACTACTGCGTGACGCCGGCGTTCATCACGGCGAGCATCAAGCCCAACCTGCTCTTGATGATCGACAACTCGGCCAGTATGTACGACCTTTCCTTCGTGGACAAGGGGCTCAAACACTGCGCCATCGAGACGACGAAAACCTGCCAGTACGATGCTGACTGCACCACGACCGGGGACAAGTGCTCGGTGTTCGACCGGCAGCCCTACTACTGCTACGACGAGACCTACAGCAGCGCCAATACCTACACCGGCTACTTCGATCCCGCCACCTATTACTACTACCGTTCCGGCGCCACCAACTTCTCCGAAGGTGACTTCGCGGTGCTGGCCGACTTTGCCACCGGCTGCCCGGGGGCAACCGGCGAGACGGTGAAGACCCTCCCCAATGCCATGTGCGTGCAGTACGTTGCCGCCAGCGGCACGCTCACCCACTTCGCCGCCAAGGGGAACTACCTGAACTGGCTCACCGCCTCGAAGCTCGACATCGAAAAGAAGATCCTGACCGGGGGCAAGTGGGACGGTGCCGGGATTATTGCCGAATCGCGCGGCTGCGTGGGGCAGGGGTACGTGAAGAACGCCATGTCCGGCGACTTCGTGAACTTCTCGGGGGACGCCACCAACGACGACAACGTTCCGCTCGGGGTCACCTTTACCATTTCAGGGCCGAGCAACACGCTGAACGCCTCGGCCCCTTCGACCGGCGGAACCACCTATATCAACCTCTTTGCCGGCAACGCCTACCGCTACGCCGACTGCCAGGCGGCAGTCAATGCCCTGGCGACCGGCGGCAACGCCGACATCAAGCAGACGGTCGCCGCCTGCCTTGCGTCCGCCTCGCCCAGCACCGGCTACTGTCAACAGCTCAACACGCAGAGTTGCACGACCTCCACCGACTGCGTCTACAACAGCGCCAAGACCCAGGTGAGCTTTCTGTGCAGCCTGAACACCTCGCTTGCCTGCACCGGCCTCACCGATACCACCACCTGCAAACCGGCCGCGCAGAACATCTGTTCCCTGAAAAACAGCCTCAGCTGCACCGGCGCCACCGATACCACCAGCTGCAAGATAACCACCGCTGCGGTTGCCGGTACCTGCGGCACCTGGTCGCCGACCCTGCCGAACGCCATCTCCGGCAAGGTGCCCACCACCTGCAGCGCTCCCTGTAGCTACACCTACAAGGGGAAGACCTACACGGCGGCCTGCAACGGCTATACGGCATCCAGCACCACCGATTACGGCCCCTGTACCACGCTGGCCCCCGACTACGGCAGCTGCGTGGCCAACTACACCGGCCCCTGCGTGCTCCCGGCGTCCGCGGCCGTGGTGAAGACCAAGGTCTCCTTCCAGCAGTCGATGCAGGCCTGCTGGCAGCTGAGAAACGGGCACGCCATCGGCACCGACGACATCAACACGGTTACCAACCAGTGCTCCGACGTCTACGGGAGCTTCAAGACCTGCTCCAACAACCACCTGCAGACCTGTACTACCGACGCCAACTGCGGTTCGGGCAACACCTGCCAGGGGGGACCGCAGGCCATCGGCCCGGGGAACCCGGCACTTTTGTGCGGCGCCACCTACGAAGGGCAGTACTACACCCAGAACTCCTCGGGTGCCTGGGTCCTCAGTTCCAGCGCGACCACGGCCAACATGATCGCGACCCACACCCAGTTCTGCAACGACATGTCCACCCCCAACGTCACCGACCCGACCGACGCCCCGTCCGACACCACCGTGGCGGATAACCTCCCCGCCATCATCAGCGGGGTAGGGGTCGAGGCCCAGGTGGGTCCCCCCATCGGCAAGATGCGGGTAAAGCTTGCCACCGCGACCGCACCCGCCGGGCTGGTGCAGCAGTTCGGCAACCAGATCCGGCTGGGGGCCATGAGCTTCAACCAGTTCGGCTCGGCCACCGAGAAGAGCCTCTCCGGCCTGGCGACTGCGCTTACCACCAAGGTCTGCAGCGGCACCAGCCAGGTCTGCACCGTTAACGCCGACTGCAGCAACAAAAACTGCGTGGACGCCGGCACCGGCAACCTGGACGGCGGCAAGGTGATCTACCCCATAGGTCTCGGCGTCTGCGCCACCATGACCGGCACCGCCTGCCTGACCGACAGCGACTGCAGCGTGGGGACCTGCCTCAACAACTACTGCGGCACCAAGGGGACGACGGACTGCACCACGGTGAGCAACTGCAGCGGCTCGAACCAGGCCTGCATCGCCAACGACGTGGGCGCCCATACTGCCGGCACCTTGACCCGCGCCATCGACGACGTGGTCGCCAACACCTGGACCCCGCTCGCCGAGGCCTACTACAATGCCATCGGCTACTATGCCCAGATCGCCAGCGGTGCCAACGCCGGCAAGAGCCGCACCGACCTGCGTCTCAACGCGTACTCCACCTCGAGTACCGACTTCACCGGGGTGAGCTCGCCGCCGATCGACTTCAACGAGAACCTGAACCCCTCGGAGTACCGCTGCCAGCAAAACTACACGCTGTTGATCAGCGACGGTTCCTCCACGGCGGACCGCAACGCCTCGGTAGGCGCCCTGGCCACGCTCTACGCGGGGCAGGCCGGCATCACCCAGGTAAGCTGCACCGGTGCCTCCAGCGGCTCGAGCGCGGACTACGGCGGCAACAACAACCTGCCGATCATGTCCTGGATCGCCAAGAACCGCAACATCGCCACCTTCAACACGAGCGGCAGCGCCTCGACCGCGTCCCCCAGTAACGCCCGCGACTCTTTCACGAGCTACGTGGTCTTCAACGGCGAGGCCAACGGCGCCTCGGGCGACTGCAACTCGCTCACCCTGCTCACCAAGACCGCAGCGAGCGGCGGCACCTCGCTGAAACTGGCCAGCAGGCCCGAGGACTTGAAGGCGGCCCTCACCTCGGTGTTCACCGACGTCGCCGCCAAGGCGGCATCCGGCACCGCCGCCTCGATCCTCAGCAACAGCGAGGGGAGCGGCGCCAACATCATGCAGGCGGTCTTCTATCCCAAGAAGATCTTCGACAACCAGACCGCCGCCAACTGGATCGGGGAGATGCAGAACCTCTGGTACTACATCGATCCTTACATCAACAACTCGACGATCCGCGAGGACAGCGACGGCGACTACAAGCTGAACCTGGTGAACGACAACGTGGTCCGCTTTACCTTCGACACCGCCTCGAACCGGACCATGGTACAGCTCTTCAAGGACTCCAACGGTGACGGCTCCGGCGACACCGCCATCGGCGGCCTGGTGGACCCGGACCAGGTGAAGAGCCTCTGGCGCGCCGGGAAGCTCCTCTGGAGCCGGGACCTGAGTCTCAGCCCGCGCACCATCTACACCCCGGCCCTTTCGGGGGGCAGCGCCGTCTCGGGTACCGGGCTAATGAAGTTCTCCTGGAGCAGCCCGGACAACTCGAGCGTGCTGCAACCCTACCTGCAGGCCTCCAGCAACTCCGAGGCGCAGAAGATCATGAAGTACGTGCACGGCTTCGACTTCCCCGGCGACAGCACCATGCGCAGCCGGACCGTGCAGATCGGCTCCATCCCTGCGGCTACCGTGAGCACCGACCCGACCTCGGCGTACGTGACGAACCCCCGCGACAAGGGGCTCGGCGTCTGGAAGCTGGGTGACATCATCACCTCGACGCCGCGCGTGCAGTCCACGGTGCGGCTTGGCACCTACAACCTGACGGCGCCCGGCGGCTACAACGACCAGTCCTACCGCTACTTCGTCGAGTCGAACCAGTACCAAAACCGCGGCATGGTCTACGTGGGGGCGAACGACGGCATGCTGCACGCCTTCAACCTGGGGATCCTCTCGGTGAAGTCCTCGGGGCTCACCAAGGCGACCCTGGGGGGGACCAACCTGGGGCGCGAGGAGTGGGCTTTCATCCCGAAGCAGTTCCTCCCGTACCTCAAGTACTCCCAGGACCCGGCCTACCAGCACCTCTACGCCGTGGACGGCCGGACGCTCTTGGTGGACGCCGCCATCGGCGACATCTCGGGGTGCACCAAGGACGACTACTGGACCTGCGACAAGCCGATCTCGCTCAAGGTGACCACCGCGGCCGGTGACCTGGACCCCACCCTGAACACCTGGCGCACCATCGTGATCGGCGGCATGGGGCTGGGGGGGGCCTCCGCGGCAAGCACCGGCACCAACAAGGTGACGGCCCCGACCGCCGACCCTGCCGATGCCAGCAAGGCGCTCGGCTACTCGTCCTACTTCGCGCTCGACGTGACCGACCCGGGAAGCCCCAAGCTCCTGTGGGAATTCAGCAACCCGGACCTGGGCTTTGCCACCAGCGGGCCGGCCATCGTGCGCCTGGGCGCGTCCCAGAAAAACGGCAGGTGGTTCGCCATCTTCGGTTCGGGCCCCACCGGCCCCATCGACACCGTCTCGCACCAGTTCCTGGGGCGCTCCAGCCAGAGCCTCAAGTTCTTCGTGGTCGACCTGCGCACCGGCGCGCTCGTCACCACCATCGAAACCGGGATCCAGAACGCCTTCTCCGGCTCCCTGATCGGTTCGGCCATCGACACCGACCGCTGGGACCCCACCGTCACCGGCAACTACCAGGACGACGCGGTCTACGCGGGGTACGTGAAGAAGAGCGCCTCGGGGAACTCCTGGACCGACGGCGGGCTGGGGCGCATCCTGATCGACCCGGTGAGCGACCCGACCGATGCCAACGTGGCCAACGCCTGGCACTGGAGCCAGGTCATGGACGGGGTCGGCCCGGTGACCGTCGCCATCGCGAAGCTGCAGGACAAGAAGAACCGCAACCTCTGGCTCTACGGCGGCACCGGCCGCTACTACTTCCGCGACTCGATCGCCCTGGACGACTACAGCGGCTCCCGGATGCTCTTCGGGGTGAAGGAGCCCTGCTACAACAAGGGGAACATCGGCAACTACATGAACCACCAGGCAAGCTGCACCGACCCGGTGAGCGGCTCTCTGGTGAACCAGACCAGCTCTATCTCGACGCTCTCTTCGGGCGACCCGGGCTGGCGCATCGACCTGGACGCCAACACTACGACCACCGGGGCCGAGCGACTGGTAACCGATACCGTGGCACTGGTGAACGGCACGGTCTACTTCACCACCTTCGAGCCCACGATGGACGCCTGCGGGTACGGCGGCAACTCGTTTTTGTGGGGGGTGAAGTACGACACCGGCGACGCCCCCCCCTCGAAGGCGCTTACCGGCAAGGCGCTCATCCAGCTCTCCACCGGCGAGTTCAAGGAGGTCGACCTGGCCACGGCCTTTACCGACAAGCTCTTCCGCAGGATGGCCCAGCCGCTTACCGGGAAGCCACCCTCAGACGCGCCGCCGATCATCAGCAGCTCGAGCAACAAGCCGGTGAAGAAGATCCTGCACATCCAGGAGCACTGACATGGCTCGCAACGGCTTCACCCTGGTGGAAGTCCTGATTGTGATCGTGATCATCGGCATCCTGTTGTCGATCGCCACGGCCAACTGGAACAGCATGCAGAAGAAGAACTGGGTCGAGAGCCAGGCCGGGCAGACCTACAGCGACCTCATGTCGGTCCGCGCGGATGCCCTGTTCACCAAGAGGGCGCGCAGCGTGATCTTCTCCGGCTCCACCTTTGCCATCTACTCCTCGACCGAGACCGGCAGCGGGATCCAGCCGGCCAGCACCAAGAAGCCCTTCAAGTACCCGTTCAAGTGGGGGGGCGGGGGGAGCTCCCTCACGGTGACCTTCGATGCCTCGGGGCTTTACACCGGGGACACCGACCTGCCGCTGTGTGTCGACCCGGACGGCAGCCTCGGCATAACTACCGGGTCGGTCGACAGCATCGTCGTCTCGACCGCCCGCATCAAACTAGGCAAAAGGGGGGGGACCACTTGTGACGTGTCCGCCATCACTCAAAAATAAGGCCGGCTTTACCTTGACCGAGGTGATGGTGGCCCTGGTGATCATGATGGTCGGGTTGGTGGGACTGCTCCAGGCCATCGGCATCGCCCTGGAGCACAACCTGCGCAACCAGCAGCGCGAGGAAGCGGTCTTCCTCGGCGAGAAGTACCTGAACGAATTAAGGGGGAAGCGTTTCGACGCCACGTTCGATCCCTATTCCTCTCCCTACACGCCGTTTACCGTGGGGAGTGGGGTCCGTGGGGGCGGGACCCGCTACACCGTGGAGCGCACCGGCGACAAGTATTCCGCGGACAACCTCACCAAGTTGCTTATCGTGACGGTCAAGTGGACCTTCAAGCAGGTCGAGTACCAGAACCGGGTGACTGCGACGGTGTCCGTGGCGCCCTCCTGACCCCGGGCCGCACCCGGCGTTTGCGCCGGAACCGTCCGGCTTGCCGGGCAGAGCACGATCAAGACAAGGAAACGACGATGTATCTGCGAAACAACCGGGGCTTTACCCTGGTCGAGGTGCTGGTGGCGATGGGGATTTTCCTGACCATCATGATGATCACCGCCAGCTCGTTCGAGTCGATCGCCAAGCACACGGTCCAGCAGTCCAAGTCGGCCGAGACGCTCCAGGAGGGAATCGTGGGGCTCGAGGTCCTGCGCTCGGACCTGAAGCAGGCCGGGTTCGGCCTCCCCTGGACGGTGACCGGGATCGGCGCCGGCTACAAGGAGGCGCAGATCGCCACGGGCGATTACCCCGCGGCCGGCTTCTGGCCCGCGACGACCCCGCCGGGCTCCGCGACCAACTGGGTCACCTCGTTCAACGACGCCCCCTCCAGTGCGCCGCGTGCGGTGCAGAGCGCCAACACCGCCTTCAACGTGGGGAGCGACGGTCAGGGCTCCAAGTACCTGGTGATCAAGAGCATGCTGGTGGGGACCAGCACCGCGGCCAGGAAGTGGACCAACGTCGCCTATGCCAACGGCACGCGCAAGGCCACCCTGCAGTGGACCGACAGCAGCCGCAACTTCGCAAGCGACGACCGGGTCGTCGTGGTGAAAAACTCGCTGACCTCGGTTCCGCCCGCCCGGCAGCTATTGACCAGCGCCGGCACCTTTTCCACCACCTTCGCAAACTTCACCACCCTGACCACGAACCACCTGGACGGCGACTCCTACGAGGTGTACGGGGTGGACCGGGTCGACCCCAGTGCCCCCTTCAACCGGGCCGACTTCTACGTGATGACCCCTGCCTCCGGGATGCCCGCGGAGTGTGCACCGCACACCGGGATCCTCTACAAGGGGGTGTTGAACCACGCCACCGGCAGCTTCACCCAGATTCCGCTGCTCGACTGCGTGGCAGATCTCCAGGTGGTCTACGGCGTGGACGCCTCCCTCTCGGGGACCGGCACCGTCAACGATCACCTCACGGATCTCAGCGGCAAGTCCGCCGAGGACATCCGGAACCAGGTGTGCGAGATCCGGGTGTACCTGCTCTCCCACGAGGGGAAGAAGGACCTCGGCTACACCTATCCGTCGCCTTACGTCACGGTGGGTGAGAACTTTGGTGGCTCGGTCAAGGGGAGGACCTTCGATCTGCAAACCCAGGTTGGTACGGACTGGCAGCACTACCGGTGGAAGGTGCACACCATCGTGGTGCGCCCGAAGAACCTCTTCTAACTGGCAAGGAATCGGTATGAAACAGCTGCAAAATCAAAAGGGCGTCGCCCTGGTGGTCTCCCTGATGTTCGCCCTGATCTGCCTGGCGATGATTCTCGCCCTGTTGTACTTCGTCCTGGCAACCACGAAGAACACCGGGGCGCAGACCAGGTACCGGAGCTCGCTCGAGGCCTCCTACGGCGGCACCGATCTCCTGACCAAGACCGTCATTCCGCGCCTTTTTTCGAACTACTCCACCGGGTACCTCTCGCTCATGCAGGATTTCGGCGGCAGCAACACGCTGAACATGACCATCGGGAGCAAGAGCGTCCTCAAGGAGAAGATGTTCACCGATACCGCCGACTGGAGCGGTCTCGCCATGAAGACCACCAACCCGAAACAGTCGCCGGACATCACCTTCACCCTGCCCGGACAAAACGGCTCCCCAGGGTACAAGGTCTACACCAAGATCGTGGACACCACCAAGGGGGTGGGGCTGGTCGACGCCAGCGGCATCGACTACCTGGACAGCGGTATCGGGGTAGCGGGGGCCGGCTCGGCAACCCAGACCATGCGCACCCCCAACATCTACACCATCGAGGTCCAGGGGGAGAAGGCGACCAACCCCAAGGAAAAGGCGAGCCTCTCGGTCGTCTACGCCTACTGATCCCACTTCGTCGCACCCGCGGAGGGTCGGCCCGACCCGGCCCTCCGCTCTTTTCCCCTTTCCCGTTCCCGGGGTCCTTCTCGAGCTTCCCCCTCATCAGCAGCGCTCCGTTCCCGATCCATCACGCCCCAGCCGAGCCCTCAAGCCCCCCGTGTCACTCCCCTGCAGTTCCAGCAGTTTTTGCGTAGTGCAACTCCCCAGGTGTGAAAAAAATTCATAGCTAGATTGGGAATGCTACAGTATTTGGTCAGGTGATGGCCTGATTTCGCGGGGTTTTACCCTTGCACCCCCTTTAGTCGCCGCTCGGCATGTAACTTGCTCAATCGCCTCCGGGTGCTGGACGACGAGCCCAGCCGAACCCTCAACCCACTCTTCAGCCCCTTAATGGCGCGGTGGGGCGAGCACCGCCAACCGGAGGCGACGTGGCAGCTGAATCAACATCGATAAGCATCCTGTACCGGTGCCTGCGCACCCGGCTTTGTTCCGGCACAAAACCGGTTCTGGGGGGGCAGCAGGGGTTCACCCTGGTGGAACTCCTGGTCGCCATGAGCCTCATGGCGATCGGCATCTTCGCCGTGATCGGCATGCAGCTCTTCTCGATGAATTCCGACCGGATCGCCCACCGCCTCACGGTGGCGAGTTCGCTCGCCCAGCAGGTGTTCGAGGACATCATGCTCTGGGACCCGGCGACGGCCAAGGGGCAGTGCTTCGTCAGCGCCGGGACCTATCCCTACTACGCCGACCCCAACAACCCCAGCGCGGCGACCTATACGGTACCCGGTGCCGGGACCTTCACCCCCACCTACACCACGACCCTGGGCACCGGAGGCAACGGCGTCCCGACCGGGGTGACCAAGGTGGTGGTAACCGTGACCGGCGCGGGGAGATCGATCAGCATTACCGGGTTCAAGAGGAGAGTATGAAGAAGGTGCGACGCGACAGCGGCTTCACGCTTGTGGAGATCATGGTGGTGGTAGCCATCTTCGGGATCGTGATGGCCTCGGTTTTCTCCGTGTACCTGACCCACATGAAGAACGCCTACAAGCAGGACGATGCCGTGGAAACCCAGCAGAACCTCCGGATTGCCCTCGACGCGCTGACCCGCGACCTGAAGATGGCAGGGATGCTGGTGCCGATCACCACCCCGCCGCTGGCCGCCGGGGTCTGGGGCGCCTACTCGAGCTGCCTCCGGATCAACACCAGTTCCCCCACGGGGACCTATGCCCGCATCGGCATCAGCAGGTCGACCTCCGGCTACAGCAACTTCAGCACCCAGCTCGACACCTCCGAGGCCGTGGACGGTTTCCAGGTCGGCGACCGGGTGCGGCTCATCCGCCCCTTCGACAACAGCCAGCCCCTGGGGAGCGTCGTCCAGGCCAATTACAGCACCATGGTCATCTCTCCCGTCCTGGCCCCGAACCGCGTCACCCGAAGCATCTCGCTGCAGTACGGCTCCGGTGCCGCCTTCCCCGTGGGCAGCGCAGTCAACAGCAGCGACATGCTCGCCAAGGCCGCCGGATCCCGGGCCTTCGACACCGTGGACTACTCGCTGGTGACCTCGGCCAGCAACCCGGACTGCCCGACCGGGATGGCCTGCCTGGCGCGCTCGGTGAATTCCCGGACCGCGGAGGTCGTCGCCTCCAACATTAAGAGCCTGCGGTTCAGTTACCTGTTCGACGACGTAAGCGGCGTAGCCGAGACCAACGCGGTGACCAGCAGCAACCTCTCGAGCATCAAGGCGGTGCGGGTGACGATTACCGGAACCACCCCCAGGGGGGGCTCCGCGGCATCCGCCAAGCAGCTGAGCACGGTCGTTGGGCTGCGCAACAGGAGAGGCTACTAAATGAACGCTACGCCTAAGGTGGCAAGCGCCGGGGTCGCGGCGGTCGTCGGGAACGAGCGAGGGGTCGCCATCATCGTCGTGATGGGGATGCTGCTGTTACTGACCATCCTGGGAACTACCATGCTCGCCTCCTCGACCAGCGACATCAAGATTGCCGGCAACTACCGCAACTCCCAGGAGACCTTCTACTCCGCCGAGGCGGCACTGAGTTTCGGGGAGAGCTTCACCGACATCTATGCCAAGCTCTTCCCCGGGGCGGTCTCCACCACCTGGCCGGTCGCAGGGCAGGGGAAGGTCCTCGACGGCAGCTTCGCCGAGACCACCACGACCACGCCCATGAAGTACAAGGATTACAACCAGATCGCCATTCCCGGCACGAGCGACAAGGCCTACGTGAAGGTGGAGCTGGTCGGCTCGGGGAAGATGCCTGCCGGAACCGGAACCCAGGAAGACGCGGGGCTTAGTCCCGGCAACACGCTCAAGGTGAACAACTTCGTCGTCACGGTCATCGCCAAGGGGCCGGGGGACAACAGCTCGAACGAAACCAGCCTCGAGGCCGGGGTGGCCCGGCTGGCCCAGCAGTGAGAACCCGGGGGGAGTCATGAACCAGCTACCTGATACATGGATCTATCTGTGCCGCGTCGTCGCCATGGCCGGACTTTTAACCGGTGCCGTGCCGGCCTTTGCGGCGAACCCGCTCCCCGCGGCGGCACAACGCGTGTACCACCCGAGCGCGAGCTACCCGGGACCCTACCGGGTCGATGTGGTCTACATGCGGGCGAGGGATATCGACCCCTGGGCACCCGGGATCGCCGGGCGTTTTCCCGCCGTGGTAACCTGCCCGGATGCGCTCCAGAAGCTGAGGAGCACCGGCTACTGGAGCGGTCACCTCAAAAAGGGTGGGGCCTGCGGTACCCCCTACGAGCCCTCGTCCTGGGCCCTTGGCAACAGGCTCAACTACGACGCGCAACAAGCACCGGCTCCGGTGAATCCGTAAGGGCGCCGCATCTATCATTATCTCGGGGTGTACTATGCGTAAACTGTTAACCTTGATGTCTTTCGGGCTCGCCTTGACGCTTCCTGCGGCACCCACCCTGGCTGCACCGGACACCTACAGCGGCGACTCCTCGATCTACGGCACGCCCGCCACCCTGGAGGCGAACGTACTCATCATCATCGACAACTCGGGGAGTATGGCCGACAACATCGGGGGGAGCACCTATACACCCTCGACCAACTACGACAGCACCAACAGCTGCGGCACCAACGGGACCGCGTGCAGTACCAATGCCGTCTATTCGTACAACAACGGCGTCTACACCCTGCTCAACTCCGCAGTCAGCAGCATAACCACCTCGTGCAACAACAAAAACCCTCAAAGCCTCCTTACGACAACCGGGCAGTACAGCGGCAGGACGCTCAACGCCAACGGGACCTGCGGCAGCAACAAGTCCGGCAGCGGCAGCTATTTTACCGGGAACTACATCAACTGGCTGCAGAACCCTGATCTGCAACCCAGGCCGAAAATCGACATCGCCAAGGAGGTCGTGAAGAACCTGATCACCAGCACCTCGGGGGTCAAGTTCGGCCTGATGGTGTTCAACTACGAATACGGCAGCGGCACGAGCAGCACGAACCCCAACGGCGGACGGCTGGTCTCTTCCAGCGTGACGGGGGCGGGCACCGCCAAGTACGTGACCGAGGTGAAGAAGATGGACGACATCTTCACCGGCACGATCACCAACCGCACCGCGCTTCTGGAGGCGGTCGACAGCATCGACACCATCGGCAATACCCCGCTCGCCTCCACGCTCTACGAGGCGGGACGCTACTTCGCCGGAGCTGCACCCGCCTTTGGCTCCACGGTCGGTGTCTCCACTGATGCCGGAGGCAACTCCACCTACGTCTCCCCCATGGAGGCGAACTGCCAGAAAAACTACGTGGTCTTCGTAACCGACGGCATGGCCAACGCAGACGACCAGAGCGTCCTCGGGACCATCTGCACCGATGCTGCCGGGCACCCGACAGCAGACTGCGACGGTGACGGCAAGGAGCCCGTCTCCACCTACTCCTACTACACCGGGTACACCTACACCTATAACCACTCGCTGGACGACGTCGCCAAGTACCTCAACGCGGGAACCCAGAAGATCACCACCTTCACCATCGGCTACGGCCTGGCCGCCAGCGACCCCGCCGTCGCGCTTTTGCAGCGGGCAGCCGACACTAGTCACGGCAAAGGGGCCTACTACTCGGCGCTGAACCAGATGGACCTGAGCGCCGCCTTCAACAAGGTCATGGCCCAGATCTTCACCGTCAACTCGTCCTACGTGGCGCCGGTGGTCCCGGTGAGTCCGGAGAACCGCACCTACGGCGGCAGCCGTGTCTTCATGGGGTTCTTCAAGCCGGTCAACGGTTCCTACTGGATCGGCAACCTCAAGAAGTTCGGCATCGATTCAAGTAACCGGATCATCGACGCCAACGGGGCGCTGGCCACCTACATGGACATGAACAACGACCAGGTGGACGATAATTCCAGTACCGCGCTCCCTGCCGGTGCCGTGAACGGCTCCTTCAAGTCGACGTCGCAGTCCTTCTGGAGTCTCAGTGCCGACGGCGGCGACGTCGCCAAGGGGGGAGCGGGCGAGGTGCTCCAGGGGCTCTCAAATATCACGAGCACCAGGAAGATCTACACGGTCAACTCCGCCGGGTCGCTGGTCGCCTTCAACGCAGCCAACGTCACCCCCGACATGCTCGGGTACGACGCCACGGACACCACCTCGCGCAACAACCTGGTGAACTTCATCTACGGCCTGGACTCCTACGATGAAAACCTGAACGGGGTGACCAGCGCCAACCGCGGCTGGATCATGGGGGACGTGTTGCATTCGCGCCCCATGGTCATCAACTACTCCTCCTACACGTTCAACTCGACCAACGAGACGAATTGCAGCACCAACAAGACCATGATGTACGTCGGTGCGAACGACGGGATGCTGCACGCAATCAGGGACTGTGACGGCCAGGAGGTGTGGTCCTTCATCCCGCCGGACCTGCTCCCCAACCTGAAGTACATCAACAGCGGCAACCACGTGTACTTCGTTGATTCGACGGCGGCGGCCTACGTCTACGACGCCAACAACAACGGCAACATCGAGTCGGGCGACAAGGTCGTGCTGGTCTTCGGGACCCGCAGGGGCGGCGGGAGCAGCACCGGTCCCACGACCGGCTCCTACTACGCGCTGGACGTAAGCAGTGCCTCCACCAGCCCGACCGTTTTGTGGCGCATCTCGAACACGAGCCCGACGGCAAGTGGCTCACCTATCTTCGGGGAACTTGCCGAGACCTGGAGCGAGCCCAAACTGCTGCGCATGAAGATCGGCGGAGCCACCAAGATCGTAGCCGTGCTCGGCGGAGGCTACGACAACGTGAACGAAGACCAGCGCTACGGCGCTACCCAGACCTTCACGGGCACCGCCTTGAACCTCACGGATACCGGCTCCGGTGCGGTGACCAGTTCGGGGAGTTCCAGCCCCGGCACTCCCAAGGGACGGGGCCTCTACGTCGTCGAAGTGGCCACCCTCAACTCAGCCGGCGTCCCGAGTTTCACCAACGGCGGCAGCAAGATCTGGGGCTATACCAACGCAGACAACTCCGCCCTGGCCTTCTCCTTCCCGGGAGAGGTGGCAGCGATCGATTCGACCGGCAGCGGCTTCGCGGACCGGCTCTATGCTGCCGATACCGGCGGCAATATCTGGCGTTTCGACGTGGGGGCCTCCAGTACCGGCAGCTGGAGCGCCCGCAAGCTCTTCAGTTCCAATCCCGGGTTGGGCGGGAGCTCGGACGTCGGGCGCAAGATCTTCTATAAGCCGTCGGTTGTCGTGGAGCCCGGGTACACCATGATCTACTTCGGAACCGGCGACCGCGAGCATCCGCTCAATACCAACGTGGTCGACAGGATCTATGCGCTGAAGGACGTCGGGCAAACCGGTACCGTCACCGAATCGAGCATGCTGGACGTCACCGGCGACGAGCTGCAGAGCACCACGGTGGCCAGCGGTACCGGGTCTATCTCCGATATCATGAGCAAATTGAACGCCTCGACGAATTACGGCTGGTACATAAAGCTCAACCAGAACTCCGGTGAGAAGGTCCTGGCAGCCCCGCTGGTCTTCAGCAAGGTCGCCTACTTCACCACCTACGCCCCGGGCGCCGCCAGCACGGACGTCTGCCTTACCGGCAATCTCGGCACCTCGCGGCAGTACGCGCTCAACTACCTGACCGGCGAGGCGGTTCTCAACTACGACACGACCAACGACAGCACGCTGGTCGCCAACCCCCGCTCGCAAGGGCCCATCCTGAGCGGCTCCGGTGCCACGGCCACCTTCAGCAGGCTGTTGCGCAGCGATCGCGTCAAAACGACCGGCTCCGGCATACCGTCCAGTGTCGTCTTGATGATTCCGACCAGCGGCCAGGTCAACATCCTGACCGGTATCGGCGGCGGTCTTGCCAGTGACAAGCCCAAGGCGGGGCTGATCAGCTTCCCGCTTTACTGGAGACAGCGATGAGGACGGGGCACCTTACAGCAGCGCTTCCGGAACGCTCGTCCGCTCCTTTCGTTGGGGAGCTTGCATCCGAGGCCGGATTTACCCTGATACAGCTCGTGGTCGTCATGGTGCTGATGGCTATCCTGACCGCCATCGCGCTGCCAAACCTGGTCGTGTGGCGCGGCCAGCTGAACTGTCGTGCCAGCGCCAAACTGATGGAAATGTCGGTCCGGGAGTCACGTTCCAAGGCGATCACCAACAACATCCAGTACATGGTGGTGTTCAAGCCCAACAGCAGCAGTTTCCAGGTCTTCAAGGGAAACCAGGCGTACAACACCCCCTCCACCGGATTCTCCGCAGCCGACAGCAAGACGGTGACCTCGAGTTCGGTCGTGCTGCGCAGCGGCAGCACGGGAGCCTCCCGGGCCAACGTCTATGTCCAGCTCTATCCCAACGGCACCGCGGCATTCGTGGCGCCCGACAAAAGTACCAGCGACAATTACGTGTCGATCAACGATGCACATGGACAGCTGTACCAGCTCAAGATGACGGCCACGGGAAGGGTCACCCTCTCGAAGAAATAACCTGGCCGCAGATACCATTGCCCCGAGGAGGTCCCCTGATGGGAACCGAGCAAGAGAACGAACTGACCGACGTGGTCCTGTGCTACCAGGCACTGGGATTACCCATGGATGCTTCGCCGGCTCAGATCGAGAAGCTGTACAAGGCGTTGAGCGAGGAACACCGCAAACAACTTTCGGTAGGGAGTCCGGCCAACCGGGAGGAGGCCCGCCAGAGTCTCGAGCAGGTCAACGCGATGTACGAGAAGATCCGAGGCTCGGTAACCTACCACGCCGCAGAGCGGGAGCAGCAAAAGCGTCAGGACGCAGGACAACCCCTGCGCGAGGCGCCCATCAAGATGCAGCGCACTGCGGAGCTGAAAAAGACCTTCCGGTGCCCGCGCTGCAACGGCGAAGTCCCCCATGGGCGCAAGGTCTGCCCCATCTGCAAGTCCCGCCTGTACACCCCCGTCGAGCGGCTGTTTCTGGCCGTTTTCTCGAAGCGGATGCTCGTGCTGTACGCGGTCGTGACGGTCCTGGTGGCCGGGGCGATCTTTTTTCTGAACAGCAGAACGCCGGCGCAGTCGACCAACGACAGCGGGTTGGAAGGGCTCCAGGCCAAGTAGCAGGAACGCCCCGGGGTGGGGCTGTGGCCCCGCCCATCTGGCAGATCGTTTTGCCCCTTTCGCCCCTTAAACGCTCCAATCCCCCCACCGCACGCCCTTACCCCCAACCACCACTGCGACACAATCAATCCCTGCACGGCCAGCGCCGGCACCGGCGCTGTCTCCCCAGTACTATCAGAGCCTCCCAGTTCGAGACAGGAGCGCTTTTCATTCAACGGCCCGATGGTAATATTGGTGAGCTGTAATTTTGGCGGGTCCAAACGGATGCGGCAGCGGTACCGGTGCCGGGGGGCTTCAGATGTGGCAGCGTGGCTTCTCCCTGATAGAAACCGTCGTGGTTATTGCCATCCTCTCGGTACTGGCCGTCATCGCCGTCCCGGCCTTTTCCCGTCTACTGACGCACTACCGCATGGAGTCCCAGACGCGTGCGCTTCTGGCCGACCTGCAGCAGGTGCGGGCCGATGCCCTGTACCAGAGACGGGCTACCCGGGTGAAGTTCTCCCCGGCACGCTACGATATCTACTCCTCGGCAGCCGACAACAGCCCGGAACCGCTGCGCAGCTGCCTCTTGCGCTTCCCGGTACAATGCGAGAAGAACTACGTCGACTTCGACCAGAGGGGCCTCGCCAACCAGGATTTCTCCATTTGTGTGGACTCTGCCGGGCCTACCGGCGCCCTGGACAGCGTGGTGATTTCTTCCACCAGGCTCAGCATCGGTCAGAGGGACTTGGGCTATGACTGCAAAAGCGCCTGCATTACCAAGCGGTGAACCGGGATTTACCCTGGTCGAGCTGATGATGGCGATGCTCGTCATGACGGTGGGACTCTTGGGGCTCTTGCAGACGGTCACCGTGGCCTACGACTACTCCCTGCGCACAATGTACCGGGAACAGGCGCTCCAGGTGGGGGAGGAGCAGATGAACCTGCTGCGCCGGAGGGCAAGCGATAGCGGCACGACCTTTCCCACCACCACCACCGCAACCCGCCGAATCGGTGGCGGGACCAAGTCGTTCGGTGTCATCAGGGACCGCAGCACCCAGGGGGAGACCTACCTTCTCACGGTGAGCGTGACCTGGCACTTCAAGAACCTCAGCACCACCCACAAGATCTACACCATGAAAAGGATGCGCTCGTGAGGCGGATGACCGGAAATCGCGGCTACACCCTGGTCGAACTGGTGGTGGTGATCCTAATCTTCTCGATCGTGATGCTGCTCATCTCGTCGTCCTTCAACCGGATCCTGGCCAGTTCGTCGATGCTCGTCAAGGCGGCAGAGACCGACATCGGCGGCTTGATAGGGCTCGAACTGCTCCGCTCGGACCTCGAACTGGCCGGATTCGGCCTCCCCTGGCAACTACCCAAAGGGTTCACCTACAGCGAGGCCGGCTGCCACAACAACTGTGGCGAGTATTACGATGCACCGGACGAACCACCGCGCGCCGTCGTCGTGGGGGACAACAAGGGGTTCAATGGCTCGGACTACCTGGTACTGAAGGGGAGCGCCCTCGGGATGAGTACCACGTCGCGCAGTTGGGCCTACCTCAGCTACTCCTCGACCGGGACCGTGCTCAAGTCGAGCGGTTCCGGGTCGGAGCTGGTCCTGGGGAGCGGCGACCGCACCATCGTGGTCAAGCAGGGGGCCGCGAGCGACGGGAAGATCACCCGGGAGCTCGTCACCGTCCCCGGCGGCACGAGCTTTTCCCTCTTCTTTGTTCCGCCCCTGACGCCCCCCTTCACCCCGACCAGCCGGGGGGAGAGCTTCCTGGTCTACGGTATTGCGCCCCCCGGGGACCCCGTAGAGAACCTGCCCCCCGAACCCCTGGAATTCCCTTTCAATCGCGCCGAGTACTACCTGAGCCGTCCCGACACCATCCCCGCCTACTGCGCGGGGGTCGACAAAAGCCACGGCACGGGTGTCCTCTACAAGAAGGTGATAAGCCACAACAGCCCATGGCATACCTACTATCCGCTGCTCGACTGTGTCGCCGACCTTCAGGTCGTGTTCTTCCTGGACACCAACGGCGATGGGCAGAAGGATTACTACACGAACGCGGAACTCCTGAGCAGAGACGAGTACCCCGCCGCTGTCCTGCGCGAGCAGATCAAGGAGATCCGGGTCTACATGCTGGCCCAACAGGGGCGCAAGGACGTAAGCTACCGGTATCCGGTACAGGACCCGGAGCACGCCATCATGGTAGTTGATCCCCGTCTCGGTGCGGAGCTCGGCGGCATCTGGAGCGATTCCCGCCTCTCCCGCGAGATCAGTCCGGAGTGGCGCCACTACCACTGGAAGGTCTACAGCATCGTGGTGTATCCCAAGAACCTGTAGGGGAGGGGAGCATGGTCCGGGAACGGGAAAAGGGTGCCGCGCTGGTTACCGCGCTCATGTTGACGGTCCTCTCTCTGGTCATCGCGCTCGCCCTTTTGTACACCATCACCGCGGGGACCAAGATCTCGGCAAGCCAGAAACGCTACCGGACCGCACTCGCCGCGGCGCACGGCGGGGTGGAGCTGGTGACCCAGGAACTGATGCCGCGGATCCTGCAAAACAGCCTCGAGACCCCAAACTCCCTGCAGAACCAGTTCGAGCTGATCAGCCTCAGGCTTCCCGGATACAGCTGCCTGCAGCAGAAACTCGCCTTACCACCTGGCGCCTGGAGCGCCTGTTCCCCCGCCCAGCGTAACGCCGACCCGGCGCTCTCCCCCGATTTCGCCTTCAGCCTCGGCGGCGCCAAGGATTCCCACCAGGGGGGATACCAGGTTGCCGTGAAGATCCTCGATAGCGTCCCCGGTAACACCGACAGCGCCGCCAACGACCTCCTGGACCCGGGGAGTGCGGTTACCGGAACGGAAGAGGGGATCCGCCCGCAGCACGTCCCGGGGCTTTTCAACATCGCCGTTCAGGGGGTGGGGGGAGCTCCGCGGGAAAAGGCCCGTCTTTCGCTGCTCTACGCCTACTGACCCCCCACAATTTCCCTTGAGTCCCTCGCGTGCCATCCGATAGGAGGAGTGACCTGGCATGGTGCTCCGCTATTCGGCTGGGTCCAAAATTGAGTTCCCCGTTGTGGCGCCGCGGAGTCAACTCCCTGTCACCAATGGGTTTCCAGGAAGGGGCCACTTTGACGGTCTGGGCAGCCGCGTCAAAGTAAGTAGATCTGGGCTTAAAAATGCAACAATTACCCACACTGAAATATAATTACATATAACTTGGAATAATTTCTTGACTTATCTTCTATTTGGTGCAAATGTACCCCAAAATCCGTAGGGTCCAGGTGAACCGCATGCCCGTTACGATCACGAACAGCGTCAAAAAGTTGCGCGAAGAGCGTCTGATGAGCAAGGCCGAACTGGCGCGTATGGCCGGTGTCTCTCCCATCACGATCGACCGCATCGAGCGCGGCGAGGACTGCAGAATGGAGACCAAGCGCAAGATCCTGCTTGCCCTGGGGTTCTCCCTCGCCGAGAAGACCAAGGTGTTTCAGGACTAAGGGATAGGACCGCGTGATGCTTTTCGCAAAGAACAAGGATATTGTGGGAGTAGACATCGGCTCGAGCGCCGTGAAGCTGGTCCAGCTGCGCGAGCTCAAGGGGGGCTGGCAGCTGCAGAACGTCGGCGTGCTCCCGCTCCCCCCCGAGGCCATCGTCGACAACACCCTCATGGACAGTTCCTCGATCGTCGAGACCGTGAAGAAGCTCCTTTTGAGCCTCGACGTCAAGGTGAAGGATGCGGCCTGCTCCATCTCGGGCAACGCCGTGATCATCCGCAAGATCTCCTTGCCGGTCATGCCGGCCGAAGAACTCGAGGACCAGATCCACTGGGAAGCCGAGCAGTACATCCCCTTCGACATCAACGACGTGAACGTCGACTTCGAGATCCTTTTCCCGGACGAGCAGGACCTCTCCAAGATGAACGTCCTTTTGGTCGCGAGCAAGAAGGACATCATCAACGACTACCTGACGGTCTTTGCCGAGGCGGGTCTCAAGCTGGTGGTGGTCGACGTGGATGCCTTTGCGGTGCAGAGCGCCTACGAGAGCAACTACGGCGCCGAGAGCGAGGTGGTGGCCCTGGTGAACCTGGGTGCCAGCATCATGAACCTCAACGTGGTGCGCGACGGGGTCTCGCTTTTTACCCGCGACGTGCAGCTGGGCGGCAGCCTCTACACCGAGGAGATCCAGAAGCAGTTCGGCATCGACACCCAGCAGGCCGAGGTGAAAAAGGTCACCGCGGGCCGCGTGGAGGACCCGCGCCTTGCCGAGGTGCTGCAGCGGGTCAACGAAACGGTCGCCATGGAGATGCGCCGCTCGCTCGACTTCTACAACTCGACCGCCGGTGAGGACCGCATCAGCAAGGTCTACCTCTCGGGGGGCGGGGCGAAAACCTCCCAACTGGTGGAGACCGTGCAGCAGAAACTCGGCATGCCGGTGGAACTGCTCAACCCGTTTTTGCGGGTTGCGGTGAACGAGAAGGAGTTCGACACCGTGTTCCTCGACGAGATCGCCCCGGTAATGGCCGTTGCGGTGGGACTTGCCACAAGGAGGGTCGGGGATAAATGATTCGCATAAACCTCCTGCCCGTCAGGGCCTCCAAGAAAAAGGAAACCATCCGCCAGCAGATTTCGATCCTGGCCCTCTCGGTCGGGGGGGTCCTGCTGGTCGGCCTCTCCCTCTACTTCATGCTGGTGGCCAAGATCTCCGCCACCACCACCCAGATCGAGTCTTCGGAAAGCGAGCTGCGTGCCCTGAAGACCAAGATCGGCGCCATCGACAACATCAAGAAGCTGCAGGCAGAGGTAAAGAAGAAGCTCGACGTCCTGAGCCAGCTGCGTCGTGAGAAGACCGGCCCGGCCAGTCGCCTGGCGGCTCTCTCCGATTCGGTACCCGAGAAGCTGTGGCTTACCAAGTACGTGGAAAATGGCGGCAACGTGAGCATTTCGGGTTTTGCCTTAAGCGAGGAACTCATCGCCGTGTTCATGAAGAACCTTCAGGCCTCGGGTGCCTTCAGCAACGTGGAACTGCAGGTCTCGGAGCAGGCCAACGTCGGCACCGAGCTCGCCAAGCGGTTCGACATCGTTTTCCAACTGAAGAAACCGTAACAGCCGCGCACCTCGCTGGCTGGTAACGCGCCGCGTCACACATCAACCGTCTTGCTGTCGCTGAGGCTTTACTATGGATCCACAGATAGAAAAGGTTCTCAAACTCCCGGTCAAGCAGAGAGTGGCCCTCCTGGTAATGGTCTTGCTGCTCGAAGCGGCCGGGCTCTTCTACGGTCTGTACAAGCCAAAGATGGACGCCTATGCCCAGCTCCAGAACAAGCTTGAGGATCTGCAGCGCCAGATCCAGGACAACCGGCGCATCGCCAACAACCTGCCTCGCTTCAAGGCCGAGTACGAGCAGCTCAAGAAAGATCTCGAGGCTGCCTTGACCGAGCTTCCCAACCAGAAGGAGATCCCGTCGCTGCTTACCAGCATCTCCAGCGCGGGCAAGGGTGCCGGGCTCGAGTTCCTTCTGTTCAGGCCAAAGCCCGAGGTGCCCAAGGACTTCTATGCCGAGGTGCCGGTCGACATCGCCGTTTCGGGCACCTTCTTCAACGTGGCCGACTTCTTCGTTGCGGTCAGCAAGCTGCCGCGCATCGTCAACATCAACAACGTCAGTTTCTCCGATATCAGGACCGCCAACGGCCGAACCACGGTGAGGGTGAACTGCCTTGCCACCACCTTCCGATTCCTCGACAAAAAAGAGATCAAGGATGAAAAGAAACCCAAATAACAGGCTGCTCGTCGTCGCAGCGCTGGTCTGCCTGGTCTGGTCCGGCTGTTCCAAGACGGAGGAGAAACCTGCGCCTCCGCCCCCCAAGCCGGCCGCGCCGGCCAAGCCGACCCCGGCTCCGGCCCCGGCGGCACCGGTGCAAAAGCCGATGTCCAGTGCCACCAGGATCACTACCCAGCTCGAATTCGGGCGGCGCACCGATCCCTTCAAGCCTTACGCACCGACGGTGGCTGCGCCGCCGCCCAAGGCGGGTGAGGCGCCGGTGCAGCGTCCTTCCGAGGACGTCCTGCCGATCCAGAGCTTCGATGCGAGCAAGTTCAAGGTGTCCGGCATCATCGCCGGGCTCAAGGAAAACCGCGCCCTCATCATCGATCCCAACGGCAAGGGGTACGTGGTGCAGGTCGGGATGCAGGTCGGTTCCGGTAACGGCCACATCAGCAGGATCACGGCGAACAGCGTCGAGGTGGTGGAAACCTTCAAGGGCGACCGTGGCAAGATCCGGAAGAGAACTATAGTACTTACGCTGGCCAAGAAAAGGTAAGGAGCGTTTCTGATGAGAGTGTTTCCGAGCAGGGTCATATGTGTTTCCATGGCACTCAGCATGTTGGTCATGTCATCTGCCGGCTGTGTCAAAAGGATGTCGGCGGCCAACGAGCCAAGTCGCGCGACAAGCCCCGGCTTCGCAACCCTGCGTTCGGTGACCGTTTCCCCTGACGCCTCGCAGATCGCACTGGCCAGCGACAAACCCTTTACCTATACCTCCTATAAGGCCGGTGACCCGGCCAAGGTGGTCGTGGACATCTCCCAGACCGATCCCGGCCAGGTAGCCTCTTCGGTCGAGGTGAACCGCGGCAACGTGCGGCGCATCGACGTCGTTCGCCAACCGGTCGGCGGAGGTCTGCTGACCCGGGTGGAGATCTCGCTCTTCAAGGATGCCGACTTCACCGTCGCGACCGACCCCGCGGACAAGACCCGGCTCATCGTGGCAATGGTGGCACCGGAACCCGACGCGAAACCGGCGCTTGCCGAGACCAAACCGGCTCCGGAAGCGAAGGAGCAGCCGCTTGCCGAGGCGCGTATCGAGGAGAAGAGCCTCCCGGCCGAGCAACAGGCCGCCCACGCAGCCGAAAGCGCAAAACCTGCAGTCGCGGCGGCCGATCCGGCCAACTCCCCCGCAGTTCCGGAAAAACCGGCCGACCATCCCGCCGCCGTGGCAGCCGCCGCTGGCGTCGCTGCCGGTTCCGTGGTGAGCGAAGCTGCCCCGCAGCCCGCAGCCCAGGAAAGCGGCCGGCGGCTCACCGCGGTAACTGCCGGAACCGACGGGGTTGAGCTCCAGGTGGCCGGGGGCGTCCTCACCTTCAACTCCTTCAAGCTTGCCAAGCCCGACCGCATCGTGGTGGACCTCTTCGGTGTGAAGAACGCCATCGGGCAAAAGGTGGTGCCGGTAGGCGCGCTGGGAATCGCCAACGTGCGCATCGGGAGCACCCCCGACAAGCTGCGCATCGTTCTTGATTCCGCCGATGAAAAGACCCCGGCCTTTGATGTCGTGAAGACCGACGCAGGGCTTAAAATCCGTCTGGGTGCCGCCACCGGCAAGCCGGCACCGGCCGTGAAAGCGGTTGCCGCTGCACCGGCTGCCGAGTCCGTACCGGCTGCAGCCGCAGCACCTGCTCCGGTTGCCGAACCGGCCGCCGCCCCCAAAGCGGTACCTGCGAAGGCGGTAGCCGCTGCCCCGGCTCCCAAGGTCACTAAGACCGCGGCTGCAGCCGATGCCGCGCACGGCAAGGGGACCCTGGAATCCCTCGACTTCAACGTGGTGGACGGCGTCTCCCGCATCACCATGAAACTTACCGGCGGCTGCGAGGCAGGTAAACCGGTGCACGGCGTCCAGGGGATTTCGCTGAGCATCGCGAACTGCCAGGTTCCCAAGAAACTGCAGCGCGCCCTGGACACCACCCAGTTCGGTTCCCCGGTCCTCTCGGTGACCCCCTACCAGGTGAAAGTGAAGGGGAACAACGTCGCGAAGCTTTTGGTGCGGCTGCGCGGCAACCCGCCCTACAGCGTGCGTCGCGAAGGTGACATGCTGTTCTGGGACATCACCAATCCGGGTCCGCTCCCTGCCGCCAAGCTTCCGGCTGCACCGGCGCGTGCCCATGAAGCGCAGCCGGTCGAGCCGCAGGTTGCCGAAGAGCTCTTGCCGGCCCCGCGCCAGGACGACATGGTGACCGAGATCCCCTCGGTGCAGCACCACAATAAGAAGGTGTACAAGGGGCGCCGGGTAACCCTGGAGTTCTCTGACGCGGACATCAGGAAGATCTTCCAACTTATTGCCGAGGTGAGTAACCTTAACTTCCTGATCGCCGACGACGTCACCGGTACCATCAGCATCAAGCTCGTGAACGTCCCCTGGGACCAGGCACTCGACGTGATCCTCGACGCCAAGGGGCTCGGGATGCAGCGCGAGGGGAACATCGTACAGATTAAACCCAGGGCGAAGATCCAGACCCAGGCCGACGAGGACATGGCTGCCAAGAAGGCTGCCGAGCGCAACATGGAGCTGCGCACCATGGTCTTCGAGGTGAACTACGCCTCGACCAACGATGTCGCCACCCAGTTCGCCGCCCTTAAGAGCGAGCGGGGGACCATCACCAAGGATGACCGCACCAGCCGGGTCATCGTCAAGGACATCCAGACTGCCCTCGACGAGATGCGGTCCCTGCTGAGAAACCTCGATACCCCCGAGAAACAGGTGATGATCGAGGCCCGCATCGTCGAGGCGACCAACTCCTTCACCCGGGACCTCGGTGTCCAGTGGGGACTCACCTACCGCGACGGCTCGGCCTCGACCCTCGGGATCAACGCCGTCGACACCACCTTCGGCGGCGTGGTCTCCACCACCGGCCCCGGCACCACCGGCGCTGGCGGCATCGGGATGGGGATGTCCTTCGGCAAATTGACCAGCAACATCCAGCTGGAAATGCGTCTTGCCGCTGCAGCGACCATCGGCCAGGTGAAGATCATCTCCACCCCGAAAGTGGTGACGCTCAACAACAAGGCCGCCAAGATCTCCCAGGGGCAGTCGATCCCCTACCAGACCACCTCCGCCGAGGGTACCAAGACCGAGTTCGTCGAGGCAGCCCTCACCCTCGAGGTGACACCGCACATCACCGCCGACGGTTCGGTGAGCATGAAGATCAAGGCGAGCAACAACTCCCCGGGTACCGGGTCGCCGCCGCCGATCAACAAGAAGGAAGCAACCACCGAGCTCGTGGTCGCCAACGGCGAGACCACGGTCATCGGCGGCATCTACGTGGACAGCGACACCGAGTCCGACACCGGCGTGCCGTTCCTGGCAGACATCCCGCTTCTGGGCTGGCTGTTCAAGTCCAACGCGAAGAGCAAGACCAAATCCGAACTGCTCATTTTCATTACGCCCAAGCTGGTGAACTAAGGAGATACTATGTTGTTGAGCCGACTTGCTAGATTGATGCTTGTTATAGGTGTTCTTGCCGTAGCCGGGTGTGGTGACGGCAAGTCCGGTAGTACCGCCGAGTTCGCCACGGTGTACGCTATGCCCACCAGCGGAACGTTTGTCACAGGAGGCGGAGCCGTTAACCTGAGTACCACCAGCCCGGTAACCGCCAACCTCGTTATTACGACCACGGTGTACCCTTCGGCAACCACGGCGGAGAATCTTACCATCGAAAAGACCACCGTTACTTTGGTCCCCGCCATTGCCGGCAACGTCGCACTCACCCTTCCGGCGTCCGCTACCCCGCAGTATCCAGCAGCCAACCCGATTCTTATCGCACCTGGTGCCACGACCACTGTTGCCATCGATATCGACACCGATTCGGTAAAAAGCTACCTGCAGGGTGTGCTCAGTGCCGGTGCGAGTGCCTCTTACTGGGTAGTGGTGACCTTTGACGTCCGTGAACATGGCACCGGCAAGCCTGGCACCATCACCTTCAACAACTCGCTCAAACTTACCTTTACCAATAGCTGATAATTCCGCGTTGGTAAGCGGCGACGGTTCAGGATCGATACCTTCGGCTGTTTTTAACTTAGTTGCACTTTGAATGGGGTACTACGATGACTTTAGGACGAGGGAAAAGCTGGATTTTACTGCTTCTGGCACTTTGCGTGCTGTTTGGATGCAATGGGAAGAGTACGGTGAGCTCTGCCAGCGGCAAGGGAAAGTTGGGGAAAGTCCTCACCAGCGATCAACAACTTACGACCGATAGCAACGACCAGTCGCAGCCCGCTGTTGCCTTCGACCCGATCAACCATCAGTACCTGTCCGTCTGGACCGATTCGCGGAACCCCGATGGTTCCACCGATATCTACGGAAGAATTACCCTGGGCAAAAACCTTCATTCCGACGGGAAATTGCGTTTCGACAACACCACCTCGTCGGTGCCCAAAGTTTCGACCCCCCCGATGTCCTTTGTATCGCCGGAGATCAAAATAAGCGAGGGGCCTACCGGTTCCTCTCAGAGGTTGCCCAAAGTTGCCTTTTATCCGGACTATCAGGGCAAAACTGGAAAGTACCTTGTTATCTGGGTGGACTCCCGTAATGGCGGCAGCCAGATTTTTGGCCAGTTCCTTGCGCCGGACGGCAGTTATCTGGCCAAAGACGGCACAACTACTTCCAATTCACCCGACAATTTCGCAATAACTAATAACCTCGTTTCAGTTTCGGGGACAGTGAGTGTCCAGGGTTCCAGATCCGCACCGGTTACTGGATTTGTGACTTTAACAAAGGATGCAGCCACGGTCAGCGGTGTTGGAACTAGCTTCCTGTCCAGCGTGCAGGTCGGTGATTATTTCCTTATTGGCAAGAGCGTTTACTTTGTCAATTCAGTTTTGTCCAATACCTCGCTCACCTTGACGAGCACCTTTACAGGTGCCACCGGGACCTACGGGTTCACTGCCTATAGAGGCAATACTCCCTCTGCGACCATTACGGGCACCGGTACGAAGTTTGTGTCGGAGCACGTGCTTCCTGGTGATGCACTATTTGTTGGTGGTTTCTACTATGACGTGGCCTCCGTCGAGGACGAGACGCACCTTACCCTTACCATGCCTGCCGAGTACAACTACACGGCCAGCGGATACTCTTACCAGATAACGACTCACCAGGCTCAGGGTGAACCGGACATCCTCTACAATCCGGTCACCAAGCGCTTCGTCATCGGGTACGTCGAAACGAGCGACATCGACACCAACCACACCATTACGGTACAGGGACAGGTCTGCAGCAATTCGGCGACCCTCAACATCATTCCGTACCCGTACGTCGACAACAACGTAGTAAGGATGATTCAGGTCAACCCTGTAGGCGGTGCGGTAGGGAACCCGGAGTGGGTTTCGACTCTGGTGAGTACCGGTGCCACCGATAACGGAAGCGTGATCGCCCTTGGTTACTCGGTACAGACTTCCGAATCGAAAGCGAAGCTGGCGTGTAACCCCAGTACTGGCGAGGTCTATCGTGTCTGGAGTGGGATTAATCAAACGGTGACGGTAAACGTTCTTTACTCCAAGGATCCCGATCCGGCTACAAGCTGTACCTACAGCTCGGCTGGGTTTGCAACCTCCAATGCCGATTCCGCCACCAAAATCAAGATCCGGCGTGATCAGGGACTGGGACTCGTCAAAGACATCAGTTTGGGAGGCACCGCTACCTATCCTGCCCTTGCGGTTGATCCCAACACCATGAGGATGCTGGTTGCCTGGGAAGACAACGTGGATGCCACGGGGAAGGATATCCTCGCCCAGTTGCTGGACCTGAACAGCTTCACCAGCTACGGAAACGGGATCAACGTATCTGCCATAGCAGGCGATCAAACCTCACCGGTTGCCGCGTTCGACAACGTCAACCAGCGCTTCCTGGTGGCGTGGGAAGATGCCAGAAACCAGAACGTCAACATCTCGAACATGGATATCTACAGCCAGTTTATCGACCCTCAGGGGCAGCTTTCCGGTAGCAACGCCATTGTTACCGTGGCCCCGGGCAACCAATTGGCACCCGCGGTCATCTTCGGTGATGTTTACTTCCGGAAATTCCTGGTGGTCTGGAAAGATGGCCGACTCAACAACAACTCTGATATCTATGCACAGCTTCTGGAGTTCTCCGTTTCGCCGCAACTGGTAATTGCCGACAGCACTTCCATTCCCATTACCAGCGGTTCCATTGATTTCGGCAATGTCGACATCACGTCAGCGACTCCGTACAAGGATTACAACTTCAAGGTTCAGAACAACGGCAACGCCATTCTCACCATCAACTCGATTCTGGAACCGACGGCGCCGTTCTCCTTCACTACACCCAAGCCGGTTACTATCAGCCCGGGTACCAGTGCCGATATGACCATCCGCTTTGCGCCGACCGGTGCCGGTTCCTTCTCGGGAAGTCCTGCAAACGGGTACAAGATGGTGTTCAACTCCAATGGTGGGGAGTCCGTCATCTACCTCTCCGGCGCGGGAATTGGCAATAAGGCGTTATCCATCAGCACCACGCAGCTGCCGGACATCGTTTTGGGTGCCAACACTACTGACACCCTCGTTGCCGCCGGAGGTGTTGTGCCTTACGGCACCTGGACGGTCACTTCCGGAAGCCTGCCTCCCGGCATGACCCTTAATCCGACTACCGGGGTGATCAGCGGCACCGTCCTGGCGTCCAGCAACCCGCTCCCTTCGTACACCTTTACGGTTTCGGTTACGGACAATGCCGGGAGCACCATTACCAAGGCGTTCACCTTGAAGATCGCCTCCCTCAGTATCACCAACACGAGCCTTAAAACCTGGACCGTAGCTGTCTCCAATTACACCGAGCAACTCCTCTCATCCGGTGGGGCCAATCCGGTCATCTGGTCGATAACTTCTGGCGGCGCCGGTAATCTGTCTCCTGCGCCCGGTCTTACTCTCAATGCTACCAATGGCACAATTTCAGGTACGCCCACTACCGCGGGGACCTATACCTTCACTACGTTGGCTACCGATGGCAACGCCAACACCGCCACCCGTAGCCTCACCATAATAATCAACGGCCCCCTGGGAATCAGCACCGGGACGACCCTTTTCGACGGAATCGTCGGCATTAACTACACCCAGCAGATTCAGGGCACCGGCGGTACTTCGCCCCTGGTCTACAGTGTCAGCCCGGCACTCCCGCCGGGGCTTACCCTCGACTCGGCCTCGGGAATTATCTCGGGCAAGCCGACCGTTGCCGGCAACTATAGCTTCTCCATTTCGGTAGGCGATTCGGTGGGGGGGACCGTGTCTAAGCAGATGGCTTTGGCCATTGCTCCCAGCGGCAGCGGTGGTGGCGGAACCAACAGCGGCGGCGGAGCCAATGCGGCGCCTGCTTCCTCCGGTGGCAAGAGCGGCTGCTTTATCGCAACCGCCGCCTATGGCAGCTATCTCGACCCGCACGTTATGGTGCTGCGTCACTTCCGCGACGATGTCCTGCTGCAGACCAAGCCGGGTACCGCCTTCGTGCACTTCTACTATCGCTACAGTCCTCCGGTCGCAGATTTCATCCGCGAGCATGGTCTGTTGCGGGTCCTGACCCGCTTGGCACTCACCCCGCTCATCTTCGCGGTGAAGTACCCGCTGGCCTTGGTGGCACTGGTGTTTGCCGGCCTGTTTAGGGGCTTGAGGCGTACCTTCAGGGTGCGGCGCAGCGTCAGGGCCTAACCTGGGACAGCAACGCTTTCCACGGTAGTTGAACGACAACTTGTAACCGCAGTATCAAATGCCAGGTTAATCCCTGGCATTTGTTTGTGGGGCTGCAAAATTCCAGTCAGTCCGGCAGACAGTAAAATTGGCACTTTCTTTTTGATTGTAATTAAAAATATTGTTAGTATCCGAACGGCAGTCTGGGGACCAGCCTCCTCGCCCGTGCACTCCGGGCACTTACCCCTGGCTGAGGACCCTTCTTAAGGAGCAGGCATGTTGAGATACCTAACCGCAGGCGAGTCGCACGGGCCGCAGTTGACGGCCATCGTGGAAGGACTCCCCTCCGGACTTAAGTTGACCGAAAGCGAGATCAACCAGCACCTGGCGCGCCGGCAGGGGGGCTACGGCCGCGGCGGCAGGATGCTCATCGAAACGGACAAGGCGCGGATCCTCTCCGGCGTGCGCTGGGGCGAGACGCTTGGCTCGCCGGTCACCCTCGTGGTGGAAAACTCGGACTGGGTGAACTGGGAAAAACGGATGTCTCCCTTCGAGGAACACCGCGACCCGAGCATCGCGGTAACCCGTGCCCGGCCCGGGCACGCCGACCTGCCCGGTTCGCTCAAGTACCAGCACCGCGACGTGCGCAACATCCTGGAGCGCTCCAGCGCCCGCGAGACCGCGGTCCGGGTAGCGGTCGGTGCGGTTGCCAAGAGCTACCTGAACCGCTTCGGCATCTCGGTCACCGGATGTGTCGTGGAACTCTGCGGCATCGTTGCCACCCGCCCCGAGGTAAGCCTCAAGGAACTGCAGCACCTGATCGCCGTTTCCCCGCTCTACACCTACGACACCGAGGCCGAGACCCGCATGATCGAGGTGATCGACCAGGCCAGGGCCAAGGGCGACAGCCTAGGCGGTATCGTCGAGGTCCGCGTGACCGGGGCTCCGGTCGGCCTCGGGAGCCACGTGCAGTGGGACCGCCGGCTCGATGCCCGGCTGGCCGCAGCCGTTATGAGTATCCAGGCCTTCAAGGGGGTCGAGGTGGGGCTCGGGTTCGAGGCGGCCCGCAAACCCGGCTCCCAGGTGCACGACGAGCTCTTCTTCGATCCGCAGCGGGTGCTGCGTGGCGACCAGACCGGCTTCTACCGCACCACCAACAACGCCGGCGGCCTCGAAGGGGGGATCACCAACGGCGAGGAGATCGTGGTGCGCGGCGCCATGAAGCCGATCCCGACCCTGTACACCCCGCTGCAGTCGGTGGATATCGTCACCAAGGAGCCCTTCGAGGCAACCGTGGAACGCTCCGACGTCTGTGCGGTGCCGGCAGCCTCGGTGGTTGCCGAGGCGGTGGTGGCCATCGAGGTAGCCAACGCCTTCATGGAGAAGTTCGGCGGCGATTCCATTGCCGAGACCGCCCGCAACTACGCCGGGTACATCGAGTATTTGCGCGAGTTCTAGGGTCTCGACCTTAACTGTCCGGTTAGCCCGGTCCGACCGGTCGACGGATCGGGCCGCTGAACAAACGGAAACCAGAACCTTGAAAAACATCATCCTCACCGGCTTCATGGGGTGCGGCAAAACCAGCGTGGGGCGGGTACTTGCCACGCGCCTGGGGTTTCGCTACCTCGACCTCGACGAGGCGATCGTCCAGGAAGCCGGCGTCACTATCAAAGAGATCTTCGCCAACCAGGGTGAACCTGCCTTTCGCGAGCTGGAATCCCGGGTGCTGGGGCGGGTTGTCGCCGGAAACGGCCTGGTAGTTTCCACCGGCGGTGGCGCGGTGCTCTCGAGTGCCAACCGGACCCTGATGCGCGCCTCGGGCACCATTGTCAACCTGACGGCCTCGGTGGAAACCATCGCCGCGCGCGTTTCGGGGGACAGCGAACGACCGCTTTTGCAAAACGACCCGTCTCTGGAGCGGATCCGCACCATGCTGGAGGCCAGGGAGGGGTGCTACGCCGATGCCGACCTGCGCATCGCGACCGACGCGAAGAGCATCGAGGCCGTAGCCGATGAGATCATCCGCAGTGTCACAGGGGGGAATGTGCGAACAGATACGGTGAGGGTTGCTCTCGGAGAGCGCAGCTACGACATCTCCCTGGGGGCCGGAAACCTCGATACCCTGGGCCGGGTCTGCCGCGAACTGGAACTCTCGGGTAGCGCAGCCGTGGTAAGCAACACTACCGTGGCTCCTCTCTACTACGACCGGGTCCGCGCTGCGCTGGAGCAGGCGGGTTTCCGCAGCGTCCTGATCGAACTCCCCGATGGCGAGCAGCACAAAAACAGCACCACCTTGAATCTCATCTTTGACGGCCTGGTGGACGCCGCCCTCGACCGTGGCTCGTTCATCGTCGCCCTGGGAGGCGGGGTGATCGGCGACATGGCCGGGTACGCGGCAGCAAGCTACCTGCGCGGTATCCCGTTCATCCAGGTGCCGACCACGCTGTTGTCCCAGGTCGACTCGAGCGTCGGCGGCAAGACCGGCATCAACCACCCCAAAGGGAAAAACCTGATCGGCGCCTTTTACCAGCCACGCGCCGTGCTCATCGACGTGACCACGCTCGACTCCCTGCCGCAACGCGAGTTCCTCTGCGGGCTGGGCGAGATCATCAAGTACGGGGCGGTGCTCGATGCCGACTTCTTCAGCTTCCTCGAGGACAACGCCGAGCGTCTCCTGGCACGCGACAAGGAGGCCCTGATCCACGCGGTCGGACGGTCCTGCGCCATCAAGGCCCGGGTCGTCGAGTCCGACGAACGGGAAGGGGGGGTGCGCGCGGTCCTCAACTACGGGCACACCCTGGGGCACGCCGTCGAGACCCTGACCGGCTACTCGCAGTTCCTGCATGGCGAGGCGGTTGCCATCGGCATGGTCCAGGCAGCCAGGATATCTAAGGCCTTCGGCACCTGCAGCCAGGCGGACTGTGAGCGCATCGAGGCGCTCCTGGCCCGCTTCGGGCTCCCCCGGGAACTCCCGTGTTTCCCGGCCGCAGCCTATGCCGAGGCCCTCTCCCACGACAAGAAGGTCCGTGACAAGGGACTGCTTTTCATCTGCAACCAGGGAATCGGTGCCTACCATATGGAGAGAGTGAAAGACCTGAACGCGCTTTTGGAGATCTGTGGCATAGGAGAGTGACATGGTAGAAGAGGCAATTTCTTTTTGGAGCGAGATCCAGCGTTTCGAGAACATGCTGGAGGCCGACCCGCGCTCGCTCAGCTTTGCACCGCTCTCTGAGCTGTACCGCAAACTGGGACTGCTGGACGATGCCATCCTGGTCGCCAAAAAAGGTTGCAGACTTCACCCCGACTACCCGGGAGGCTTCTTCGCCCTGGGGGCCGCCTTCTTCGACAAGGGGATCAAGGACGAGGCGCGCAGCGCACTGGAGCGGGCCGCCGAACTCAACCCCGAACATGTCCGGGCCTTGAAGCTCTTGTCACAACTCTACGTGGATGAGGGCGATCTGCGGCTCGCCCAGAAGGTCCTGAACCAGGTACTGGTGCAAAACCCGGAGGATGCCGAGAGCGTACTGCTCCTGCAGTCCCTGGAGAGCATGCCGGATCTCTCGCCTGCCCTGGTAAGCGCCGCCCCGGAAGAAGACGAGGAGGAGATCATCGAGGATGTCGAGGTCATCGAGGACCTCGAACCTCTGGAGGATGAGCCGGAGGAGTTCCCGTCAGCCGGAACGGGGGTGCGCGATCCGCTCACCACGGCGACCCTCGCCGAACTCTACGTCTCGCAGGGCTTTCTCGATAAGGCGATCGCTATCTACCAGGAGCTCTCCGCCGCGGCTCCGGCCAACCAGGGGTACCGTCTGCGCTGGGCCGAGCTGAAGACGGCCTTGGACCACCAGCAGGCAGGCACGCTTCCCGCCGCCGATGTCACGTTCGATTTTCCCGCCTCCGATGAGGAACTGGAACTGGACGAGGACGCCCCCGCCTGGGAGCCGGTCGCCGCTCCCAAGTCCGGCCTCGATGCCCTCTTCACCCCTGATGAACCGGCATCCCCGCCCGCGACACCACTCTCCGCTGCACCTGTCGAGGCCCCGGCGTTCCCGAGCGCAGCACCTGCCGCTGCTCTGTTCGAAACCCCTGTCTTCGAGGTCGAGCCCGAACCTGCCGTGGCTCCCGTGCTGTCCGATCCCGAACCTCTCGACGCGTCGGGACCCGACGAGTTCACCGCGAACGATGCCTTTCCCGCTTTTGAAGATCTCGGTATCCTTGAAGAGCCGGAGCCCGTTACGGCGTCTCCCGCGCCGGGCGCACTCGAGGCCGAGCCGGCAACCGTGCAACCCGCTGCCGTATCTGCTGCGGCAACCGGAGGGGCAGGGGAGGAGGCCGAACTGGTGACAGAACTTTCCCGTTGGCTGGACAACATAAGGAGAAGAAAAGATGGGCTTTAAGAAGATCCTGCAGGCCCTGGTCGAGGATAACATCGGCGCGCTGGGCGGAGTCATCATGGGCTACGACGGCATCGCCATCGAGGAATACAGTGCGGCGACCACCGAGCTCGACGTGCCGACCCTGGCGGTTGAGTACGCCTCGGTGCTCAAGGAGATCAAGCGGACCGTAGGCGTCCTCAAGACCGGTGAGCTGCAGGAGGTTTCCATCATCGCCGACAACTGCATCGTCCTGGTGCGCGGGGTGAGCGACGAGTTCTTCGTCGCGCTGGTCCTTGCCTCGGATGGCAACTTCGGCAAGGCCCGCTACCTCCTCAAACGCGAGGCCCCCGGACTTAGGGAGTCGCTGCAATGAGCGCCATGAGTGTCGCCCCGAAGCGGATCCTGGTCCTGCACGGCCCCAACCTGAACCTCCTGGGTGTCCGGGAACCCGGGGTGTACGGCAGCACGACCCTGGAAGGGATCAACAGCGCTCTCTCCGCGCTGGCCCGCGAACTGGAGGTCGAGCTTAAAACCCTGCAGTCCAACTCGGAAGGGGCCCTGGTGGACGCCATCCAAGAGGCCATGGGGGACTGCCAGGGGATCCTGATCAACCCGGCAGCCTACACCCACACCAGCGTTGCCATCCGGGACGCCGTGGCGGCCACGGCGCTCCCCACCGTCGAAGTACACCTCTCCAACATCCACGCCCGCGAGGCGTTTCGCACCCACAGTTACCTGGCTCCCATTGCGGTCGGCCAGATCTGCGGATTCGGCCCGGAAAGCTACCTTTTGGGGCTTCGCGCGCTGGTAAGTGTGCTGGAGAAATAGATTGTCATCGAGGCGGCTTTTATGCTATCAAACAGAGTCTTGAAGGCCCGGGGGGCCCTGCAGAACGTCGGCGCGGATCTCCTGTTGATCACCAACCTCAGCAATATCAGGTACCTCACCGGCTTCACCGGAAGTGAAGGGACACTCTTGGTATCCCAGAGCGCCGGGTGGTTCCTCACCGACTCGCGCTACACCTCCCAGGCCGGCGCCCAGGTGAAGGGAGCCCAGGTCGTCGAGTTCTCGAACCGGCTCGACTCGGTGGTCGCGCTGGTCCGTGAGTCGGGCGCCGCAAGCCTCGCCTTCGAGGCGGGGCACATGAGCGTCCAGGCCTTCCGCGACCTCGAAGGGCGCCTCCCCGGTCTGCGCTTCATACCGGCTGACAATGAACTCACCCTCTTGCGGGCCGTCAAGGACGCCGAGGAGTTGCGGACCCTGGAGCGCGTGGCGCAGATCGCCTCCCAGTCGCTTCTGGAGATCCTCCCGCTGGCTAAGCCCGGAGCGGTGGAGAGCGAACTCGCCTGGGCACTCGAGGTTGCCATGCGGGAGCGTGGCGCCGAGGGAAAATCCTTCGATTTCATCGTGGCCTCGGGTGAGCGCGGCGCCCTGCCGCACGGCCGGGCCTCGGAAAAGCGGCTGGCCGCAGGAGAGCTGGTCACCTTCGACTACGGTGCACTCTTCGAGGGGTACTGCTCCGACGAGACGGTGACGGTGAGCCTGGGCGAGCCCGACAGCCGCCAGCGCGAGGTCTACGAGACGGTGCGGGTGGCGCAGGAGTTGGCCATCGAGGCGGTGCGCCCCGGGGTAAGCTTCAAGGACGTGGACGCCAAGGCGCGCGACTACATCGCCTCCAAGGGGTTCGGCCCGTACTTCGGGCATGGCCTGGGGCACGGGATCGGCATCGACATCCACGAGCCCCCCACGGCGTCGCCGCGCAGCACCCAGGTCATCGAGGAAGGGATGGTATTCACCGTGGAGCCCGGGATCTACCTCCCCGGATTCGGCGGGGTGAGGATAGAGGACAGCGTGGTCGTCGAATCCGATGGCTGCCGCAGGATAACGCAGGTACCCAAGCAGTTGATGATTGTTTAACACTGGAATGAAAAGGAGAGCAACGTGGATATAAAAGACCTGAAGACCCTGATCAAGATGGTAACCGAAACCGACATCACCGAGTTCGAGCTGGAAAACGCCGAAGACAAGATCGTCATCAAGCGTGGCTGCACCGTGGCCGCACCCCAGTTCCAGATGCCGCAGGCGGTTCCCTTCGCGTATGCTCCCCAGGCTGCCGCACCGGCCGCTCCGGCCGCCGCAGCTCCGGCCGCCGCCCCCGCTGCTTCCGCAGAGGAAGGGGATGCCGTCACCTCCCCGATCGTGGGCACCTTCTACCGCGCGCCGTCTCCGGAAGCAGCCCCCTACGTGGAAGTCGGCCAGGTCGTCGAGAAGGGGCAGGTCCTCTGCATCGTCGAGGCCATGAAGCTCATGAACGAGATAGAAGCCGAGTACCGCTGCAAGATCGTGCGCATCTGCAAAGAAAACGCGCAGCCGGTCGAGTACGGCGACCAGCTCTTCATCGTCGAAAAACTCTAGTCGGCTGAGGAGGGGGGGGACCCGGTTTACGGTTTACCCCCTCCTGCCCTAGCTGGCCCCTGACGGCAGCACCGCCTGAGGCGCGTGCCACAAGGGGAGGGCGAGTGGACCCTCGCCGCTACCACAAGGAACAGGGAGGCGACCCGTACCGGCAGCCCGCGCCTGGAGGATCATCCGATTCCCGCGCCTGCGGTCCCGTCGTCGCTTCCCCGGGAGATCAACATGTTTCATAAAGTTCTTATCGCCAACCGGGGTGAAATTGCCCTGAGGATCATCAGGACCTGCAAAGAGATGGGGATCAAGACGGTCGCCGTCTACTCCTCCGCCGACAAGGATTCGCTGCACGTGAAACTTGCCGACGAGAGCGTCTGCATCGGACCCGCTCCCAGCCTCTTAAGCTACCTCAACATCAACGCCATCATCTCCGCCGCGGAACTGACCGACGCCGAAGCGATCCATCCCGGCTACGGCTTTCTCTCCGAGAACCCGGTCTTCGCCGATGTCTGCGAGAAGTGCGGCATCACCTTCATCGGACCGACGGCCGAGAGCATGCGCATCATGGGCGACAAGATCTCGGCCCGCCAGGCGGTGATCAAGGTCGGCGTCCCCATCCTCCCCGGTACCAAGGAAGGGGTGCACGACGTCAACGAGGCGGTGCGCGTAGCCAAGGAGATCGGCTTCCCGGTCATCATCAAGGCGACCGCGGGCGGCGGCGGGCGTGGCATGAAGATCGTGCACTCGCCGGCGGCGCTTCCCAATGCCTTCGCCACCGCGCGTGCCGAGGCGCAGACCGGCTTCGGCAACCCCGAGGTCTACATCGAGCGCTACTGCGAGAACCCGCGCCACGTCGAGATCCAGATCCTGGCCGACAAGCACGGTAACGTGGTGCACCTGGGCGAGCGCGACTGCTCCATCCAGCGCCGCCACCAGAAGGTGATCGAGGAGGCCCCCTCCACGGTGACCACCCCCGAGCTGCGCGAGAAGATGGGTGCCGCAGCGGTTGCCGCCGCCAAGGCGGTCAACTACAACTCGGTCGGCACCATGGAGTTCCTGGTCGACAAGAACAACAACTTCTACTTCATGGAGATGAACACCCGCGTCCAGGTCGAGCACCCGGTCACCGAGATGGTTACCGGCGTCGACGTGGTGAAGGAGCAGATCCGCTCCGCCTACGGGTTGAAGCTCCGCTACACCCAGGACGACATCAAGATCAAGGGCCACTCCATCGAGTGCCGCATCAACGCCGAGGACTCGGTGAAGTTCACCCCGTCCCCCGGCAAGATCACCGACCACCACACCCCGGGCGGACTCGGCGTGCGTGTTGACTCCTTCGTCTACACGAACTACACTGTGGTGCCGCACTACGACTCCCTGATCGCCAAGCTCATCGTGCATGCCGACACCAGGGAAGAGGCGATCAAGCGGATGGCCCGCGCTCTCGACGAGTACATCGTCGACGGCATCAAGACCACCATCCCGTTCCACAAGCGCATCATGTCCAACAAGGATTTCATCGAAGGCAACATCGACACAGGCTTCATCGAACGATTAGTATTGGAGTAACGTATGGATTTTCCCGAGGAACTTAAGTACAGCAAGGAACACATGTGGGTACGTCTGGAAGGGGACCGTGCGGTCATCGGCATCACCGATTACGCGCAGGCGGAACTGGGCAACATCAGCTCCGTAGAACTTCCCGAACCGGGCGACGAACTGGAGCAGGACGATTCCTTCGGCTCGATCGAGGCGCGCAAGACGGTCGCCGAGCTGTACGCACCTCTCTCCGGGACGGTGCTCGAGGTGAACTCGGAACTGAGTAACGCCCCGGAGTTCATCAACGACGACCCCTACGACGCCGGCTGGCTGGTCGTTCTCGAGGTCCCGGACGCCGAGGAGATGAACCTGCTGATGGCTGCGGACGTCTACGAAGACTACGTGACCAACGGCGAGTAGCTCGGTACAACTTGGTGCAGTGCTGAAAAAGACGGAAGGTGCCTTCCGTCTTTTTCTTTTGCCGGCACTGAGTCGTACCGTGCGGTTTCTGCATCGAAAAGAGCCACGGTTGCCAGTTATTTGTTACCCGGTGCGGCTCAGTGAGTAAGCCAGTTTCGTCTTGATATTGACCGGGCCTTGGTATAGTCTGGCCTCGATTTCTTTGAAAGATTGGATGTACAACATGACACTTAACATCGGACACATCCGCTACGCCAACTGCACCCCCATTTTCACCGCGCTTGCCGCCCATTTCGACTGTTCCGGGTACCGCTTCGTTCCCGGCGTCCCGGCCCACCTGAACGCCCTGTTGAGGTCGGGTGGGTTAGATCTGAGCCCCTCCTCCTCCATTGAGTACGCTTCGGCCCATGAGCAGTACTGCCTGCTCCCCGAGCTCTCGATAAGCGCCATCGGCCCGGTGAAGAGCGTGCTGCTCTTCTCCCGCGTCCCCATCGAGCGGCTGGACGGCGCCACGGTGGGGCTGAGCGCCGAATCCGACACCTCCGTCAACCTCCTCAAGGTGCTCCTGGCCCGCAAGTACGGTTTTACCAACACCTATGAACGCACCCAGTCGCCGCTCACCATGGCCCTGCAGGAGTACCCCGCGGTGCTTCTGATCGGCGATGCCGCCCTGAAGGGGGCCCGGCTGGTAGGTGACTGGCGCGTCTACGATTTAGGTGAGCTCTGGCACGAGTTCACCGGCCTTCCCTTTGTCTTCGCGCTCTGGATCGTGCGCCGCGACGCGGTACGCGGCAAGGCTGCCGAACTGGTCGCCCTGGGGCGGGACCTGGTGGCCGCGAAGAAACTGGCCTACGCCTCCTACGCCGAGATCGCCGCAGGGTGCACCGAGAACGCCTGGATGAGTTCGCCGGAGCTGGTCGACTACTGGCAGACCATCTCCTATGAACTGACCCCGGCTCACCTGGAAGGGGCGCGCACGTTCTTCCGCCATGCATTCGAGATGGGATTGGTCCCCTCGCAGCCCGAATTGGTTTTTCTCGAGGAACTGGCCGGGTGAGATAGGGGTAGCTGCGAACATGCCAGGGTTGGGGGGTACTGCTAGCCAGGTAAACCAGCCGAGAATGCGACGGGGCGGGAGTCAGAAACTTCCGCCCCGTTTGTTTTAAAGGGCACCGGCAGCCTTGCGGGCGCGGTAGTCGGCGAGGATCTGGGCGTGGTCGAAACAGAGCGGCTCGGGGAGCGCTTCCAGGGGGAACACCTTGAGCCCGGCGGCGTCGTCGCCCGCCCGGGGAGTGCCCTGAGCCTTGGCGACGTAGACGGTGGAGATGTTGTGGCCCCGGGTGTCGCGTTTGGGGTCCGAGTAGCAACCGAGCAGTCGCAGGTCGCTGATGTCGAGGTCCGTCTCTTCCTTGGCTTCACGGATGGCAGCCGTCTCGAGCATTTCGCCGTAGTCGACGTAGCCGCCGGGGAGCGCCCAGCCGAAAGGTTCGTTGCGTCGTTCGATGAGCACGATGCCTTCAGTGAGTTCGATGATGATGTCGACGGTGGGGTGCGGGTTGCGGTAGTCCTTGACGCGAGCACCGCAGGCAGGACAGGTAAGGTAATCGTAGGCCATAAGTTCCTCCTCCGGGGGTAGTGTAACAGGGATAAACCGATAGAACAGGGATGAATGGGATGAACAGGATAAAACCTAAAAAAACAGGGATGAATGGGATACATGGGATAAAACCTAGAGCCTTAGAGCCTTAGAGCCTTAGAGCCTTAGAGCCTTAGAGCCTTAAAGCCTTAAAGCCTTAAAGTCGTAAAGCCTTAAAGCCTAAATCTTGGAATCTTATTGTCTTACAATCTTGGAACCTGTTTAAGATGTTTTGTTTTAAGCTTAGATTTTATCCCATTCATCCCATGTATCCCTGTTAGGTTCTTGTTTTTATCCTGTTTATCCCTGTTTGGGCACAAAAAAAGGGAGGACGAGTGTCCTCCCTTCGAGAGCGTTTGCCGAAGCGGAATTACTTCTTCTTCTTGGCGCCGGCTGCTTTCTTGGATGCCTTGAGCGGGTTGATCTTGGCATCGTCGGTTTTGATCTCGACCTTGACGTGGGTCGCGAAGTTGCAAATACCGTTGGCCCACTTCTTCTCCGGGGCCGGATAGGCGCTGCATACCTGACCGATGCTGCCGGTCACGACGCGGTCACACCCTTCGCAATTCTCGACAATGGTCTGGCACGAGCCTTCGGTAAAGACGCAACCCTGTTTGCCCCAGAACGTGCACTCGGCACCAGGAATAACTGTTTGACACTGCATGGGAAAACCTCCTGAATTACTTTGAAATCGTTGACGAAAGTTACTCTACCAATTTCGAAAGAAAAATGTCAACCCAAAATGTTTCTACTTTTTTTGCAGTTACTTGACTCTCCAAGGGGGATGCAGTAACCTTTACCAATTCTCATTTTAGGACCGATTTCGTAGGGGCTGGATCACACTCAGTTTCACCCCCGCGAGTCGTTTCCAAAAAGGTCCATTCATTAGATTAGGAGGGTTTTTATGCAGCGCATCACCTTTGGCACCTCGGGCTGGCGCGGTATTTTGTGCGAGGATTTTATCTTTGAAAACGTGAAAGTTGTGACCCAGGCCATTGCCGACAACGTGAAGGCGTCGGGTGAGGCCGGCAAGGGAATCATCGTCGGCTATGACTCCCGCTTCATGGGTGAGGGCTTTGCACGGGAAGCCGCCCGGGTGCTGGCGGGCGCCGGTATCAAAGTTTTCCTGTGCACGCGCGACACGCCGACGCCGGTCATCGCCTTCGAAGTCCTGCGCCGCAAGGCGGCCGGTGCCATCAACTTCACCGCGAGCCACAACCCTCCCGAGTACAACGGCATCAAGTTTTCTCCTTCCTCCGGCGGCCCGGCGCTCCCCGAGACCACCAAGGATATCGAGCGGCGCGCCAACGAGATGCTGGGCGAGATCTGCTACAAGGAGTGCAGCCTGGAAAAGGCCGCGGCTGACGGGCTCCTGGAAGAGATCGACCCGATGCAGCCCTATCTTGACGACCTGGCGAAGAAGGTTGATTTCCGGACCATCGCGAAGCTCGGGACCATCGCCGTCAACCCGCTCTACGGTACCGGCCGTGGCTATCTTGCGGAGCCGCTCGAGGCGCACGGCGTGAAGGTGGTGCAGATCAACGCCCACCGCGATCCCTACTTCGGTGGCTTCCCGCCGGAACCCTCGGAAAAGTACATCCAGGATTTCATCACCCTGGTGAAAAACGACCCCGCCATCCCCCTGGGGATCTCCACTGACGGCGACGCCGACCGTTTCGGCGTGGTGGATGGTGACGGCGGTTTCATCGAGCCCAACTATATCATTGCGTTGCTCCTCGACTACCTGATCCGGGTGAAAAAGATGACCGGTGGGGTGGGGCGCAGCGTGGCCACCTCGCACCTGGTGGACGCCGTTGCCAAACTGCACGGCGTTCCGGTGTACGAGACGCCGGTCGGCTTCAAGTATATTGGGGAGCTGATCACCCAGGACAAGATCATCATCGGCGGCGAAGAGAGCGCCGGCCTCACCATCAAGGGGCACGTGCCCGAGAAAGACGGCATCCTCGCCTGCCTCTTGGCGGCCGAGATGGTGGCCCATGAAGGAAAACCGGTGAAGGTGCTCCTCGAGGAGCTCTACCAGAAGGTCGGGCGCTATCTCACCAAACGGGTCAACATCACGCTTTCGCCCGAGCTGGAAGAGGCTTTCCCGGAGCGGATCAAGGCCACCCCCGCGAGTTTTGCCGGCGTGCCGGTGAAGCAGCTCATTACGGTGGACGGCAACAAGTTCCTCCTCGAGGACGGCAGCTGGCTCCTGTTCCGCAAGTCGGGAACCGAACCGGTCGTGCGGCTTTACTGCGAGGCCGCCAGCGAGGAGCGCCTGCAGGCACTCGCCGCCGCGGGTAGGGAGTTCATCGTCGGCTAGCGGTAACGGGTAACGAGATGGTAAATTGGGAGCGGCTTTGACCGGATGCGGTCGGGGCCGCTCTTTTTTGTTCCGGTAGAGTGAACCCCACCTCCTGCCTCTGCAGGCCGCCGGGATCCCCCGATTGGTGTTAACGGTGCCGCTTAAAGAGGCAGCTGGAGCGGAAATGAGCAGCCGAAATGGCTGGAGATACGGGACCCTGGAGGCCGCCGCGGGGGTAGCAAGCGAGACGTTGGTAGCACTATCTCGCAATTCGGTCCTTTTTTGTCTTGTTGAAGTGCCTCCATGTGGGTATACTGAATCCCGCCTTTCCCGCGGAACGGGAATTGCTTGGTAGCAGGTGGAGGATCAAACAAGATACCCCAGTGATTTGCTGGAGTTCAAGGCCGGTTTAGGGGTTCTCTTTATTTGATCTTTACGCTATGATTACCGGAACAAATTAGAGGAGGGTCTATGTGGGACTATACTGATAAGGTTAAAGAACATTTCCTCAACCCGAGGAATGTGGGCGAAATAGTTGATGCTGACGCGGTCGGCGAGGTGGGGAGCCTGGCCTGCGGCGATGCCCTCAAGCTCTTTTTGAAACTGGACGAAAGCAAAGAGCGCATCGTCGACGCCAAGTTCCAGACCTTCGGGTGCGGCAGCGCCATCGCCTCTTCCTCGGCTCTCACCGAAATGGTGAAAGGCAAGACCCTCGAAGAGGCGCTGAAGATCACCAATCAAGAGATCGCCGATTTCCTCGGCGGACTTCCCGAAGAGAAGATGCACTGCTCGGTCATGGGGCAGGAGGCGCTTGAGGTTGCCATAGCCAAGTACCGCGGCGTGGAAGCCCCGGTCCACGGTCACGATCATGACCACGACCACGTCGAAGGCGGCGGCCAACTGGTCTGCAAGTGCTTCGGGCTCACCGACGTCTTCCTGAAGAAGGTGATCCAGTCCAACAAACTCACCACCGCGGAGCAGGTCACCCACTTCACCAAGGCCGGCGGCGCCTGCGGCGGTTGCATTCCCAAGATCAAGGAACTCATTTCCGAGGTGCTGGGCGAAGAGAAGAAAGCAGCCCAGGAAAAACCGGTCAAGCTCACCAACATGAGAAAAATGCAGCTGATCCAGGAAGTGCTGGAGAACGAGGTGCGTCCCCAGCTGTGGGCCGATGGCGGCGACCTCGAGTTGATCGACATCGACGGCGCCACCGTTCAGGTCGCCTTCCGCAAGGCCTGCGCCGGCTGCGCCTCTTCCGGCTACACCGCCAAGTTCGTTGAGCAGAAGCTGCGCGAGTTGGTTTCCAACGATATCGTGGTCCAGGAGGTTCAGGGATGAAGGAGATCTATCTCGATAACAACGCCACCACCAAGGTGGACGAGCGAGTCTTCGAGGAGATGCGCCCGTATTTCTGCGAGCTGTACGGCAACCCGAGTTCCATGCACTTCTTCGGTGGCCAGGTGCAGAAGAAGGTCGACGAGGCGCGTAGCCGGGTGGCGGCGCTTTTGGGCGCCCTCCCGGACGAGATCGTCTTCACCGCCTGCGGCACTGAGAGCGACAACGCCGCGATCCGCTCGGCGCTTGAGGTGTTCCCCGAGAAGCGCCACATCATCACCAGCCGTATCGAGCACCCGGCGGTCCTGACCCAGTGCCGCAACCTCACCAAGCGCGGCTATCGGGTCACCGAACTGAACGTGGACAGCGAGGGGCGTCTGGACCTCGAAGAGCTGAAGAGGGCCATCGATAACGACACCGCTCTGGTCACGCTCATGTACGCCAACAACGAGACCGGCGTCATCTTCCCGATCGAGGAAGCCGCCAAGATCGCCAAGGAGCACGGTGCGCTGTTCCATACCGACGCCGTGCAGGCGGTGGGCAAGATCCCGCTCAACATGGCGGAGTCGTCCATCGACATGCTCTCCCTCTCTGGCCACAAGCTGCACGCCCCGAAGGGGATCGGCGTCCTCTACGTGCGTCGTGGCACCCCGTTCAGGCCGCTGCTGGTCGGCGGTCACCAGGAGCGCGGCCGTCGCGCCGGCACCGAGAACACCGCTTCCCTCATCGCGTTGGGCAAGGCCTGCGAACTGGCCCACGTGCACATGGAAGAGGAGCGCGTCCGGGTGCGCGAGATGCGCGACCGCCTGCAGCGCGAGCTGACCGCCCTCATCCCGAACACCCGGATCAATGGCGGCGGGGCCGACCGGCTCCCCAACACCCTTTCCATCGCCATGGAATTCGTCGAGGGCGAAGGGATCCTGCTGCTGCTTTCCGAGAAGGGGATTTGCGCCTCCTCCGGCAGCGCCTGCACCTCCGGCTCTCTGGAGCCGTCCCACGTGCTGCGCGCCATGGGTGTTCCCTTCACCTGTGCCCACGGCTCGATCCGTTTCTCCCTCTCCCGCTTCACCACCGAGGAGGAGATCGACACCGTGATCCGCGAACTCCCCCCGATCATCAAGCGGCTGCGCGACATGTCCCCGTTTGGCCGGGAATTCCTCGCCAAGCAGTAACCTGTCGACAGCGTAGCAGAAAACACAGGGGTGGGCTCCAAAGGCTCACCCCTTTTTGCGTTCTGATCATCCTGAAAACGCCAGATGCGGAACGGTAAGGAACCTGTTTGGCGCTTCCTTCAGTTGTTCTTCTCTTTAAATTCTTCCGAATACTGTCTCAGACCGATCGTTGGCTGCATTGCCGGGCATCCTGTGATATAACTTCACAGTCATAGATTGTTGCTGCTTGCAGGTATGCTAACAGATTCTTGAAGAGGCTGCCCCAGATGTCGATAACTACTTTCTGTACCAAGGACCTCACTGTAAAAAGGTTGGAAGGTACTGTGACCTGCGAGGAAGTTCTCAACGAACTCCGACTTTTTTACCAAGGTGAACCTACCAAATTCGTGATATGGATCGTACCGCAAGGCGCTCTCTTGCAGTTAAACGGTGGCGACCTCAGGCGGATTGCGGACTTCGTGAAGGACAACCTTCAAGGGCGCGAAGAGGGGAAAACCGCCTTCGTTGCCGAGGCCACCCTTGCATTCGGCTTCGGCAGGATGTTGAACAACCTCGGCGAGGCGAAGGAGATCCCGGTCAGCACCAAAACCTTCCGGAGTATCGATGAGGCGCTGGAGTGGCTGGGACTCGATGCGCTGCCGATGGAGCTAGGTCATGGCCAGGGAACGGTTGCTGGTGAGGTCGGCGCAAGCACGATCTCAGCGACGCGATAAGGAGAACATGATGCCCGTCGTGTTGAGGACGGAGAGGCTTACCCGCTTAATCGGCGAGCGCAAGCTGGTGGACGGGGTGAGTGTCGAAATTCGTGCCGGTGAGGTGCTGGCAGTGGTCGGGCCGAGCGGTTCGGGAAAGAGCTCCTTTCTGCGCCTGTTGAACCGCCTGGACGAGCCGAGCTCCGGCACCGTGTTCCTGCAGGGGACCGATTACCGGCAGCTTCCCCCCAGCGAGTTGCGACGCCGGGTCGGCATGGTCACCCAGCGTGCCGTCCTCTTTCCGGGGAGCGTCTACGACAACCTCGGTTTCGGACCGAGACAGCGCGGCGAGCAACTGGCCCCGGAGCTCGCCCGGAAACTTCTGGATCGGGTAGGGCTTCCCGGCTACCTGGAGCACGATGTGGCGCACCTTTCGGGGGGCGAGGCACAGCGTGTCTCCATCGCCCGTGCCCTAGCCAACGAGCCGACGGTGCTGCTTCTGGACGAGCCGACCTCCGCGCTCGACGAGGCGAGCAAGTCCGGGGTGGAGAGCCTCCTCAAGGAGATCATCGCCGAGCGCGAGCTTACCTGCGTGATGGTCACCCACGACGTGGCGCAGGCCGAGCGGATGGCAACCTCGGTACTGGTGCTGGAGCAGGGACGGGTGCAGCGGCACGGTACGGTAGGGGAGGTGCTCCATGCTTAATCGTTTTTTTACCGACCAGCTCTACCTTGGACTGGCACAGTCGGCAGCAGCCGGGCTGGTCGCCTTCGGGGTGGTCCTTTTGGCCCGCTCGCGCAAGGTGCACCTGGAGAGCGAGGCGGCCGTGGCGCTTTTGCGCGGGCTGGTTCAGATCGTCGCGGTCGGCTCGGTGCTGGTAGCGCTTTTGCGCGGACCCCAGTGGACCAGCATCTTTCTGCTGGTCGCCATGGTGCTGGCCGCCGCGGCCATCTCCGCCAAGCGCGCCAAGGGGATCCCCGGGAGCTACCGGATCGCCGCCTGGTCCATCAGCTGCGGCGCCGGTTCGGTGATCGCCGTGATGACCATTCTGGGGGTCATCGACACCGCCATTACTGCCCTCATCCCGGTGGGGAGCATGCTGATCGCCAACGCCATGAACACCACCGGGCTTGCCCTGAACCGGTTCCGCTCCGATGTGCTGGCCCACGTCGGGGAGATCGAGACGGCGCTCGCCCTGGGTGCCAAGCCCAACGAGAGTATTGCGCCCTACGTGCAGAGCTCGTTCGAGAGCAGCCTGATCCCTGCCATCGATTCGCTGCGCTCGCTGGGGATCGTCTGGATCCCCGGAATGATGGCGGGGATGCTCGTGTCTGGCTCGCGCCCGATCTACGCCGCGATCTACCAGTTCGTGGTGATGGCCATGATCTTCGCCTCCTCCGGCCTCACCTCGCTTTTGTGCACCATGCTGGTCCGCAGCCACGCCTTCACTGACGCCGAGCAGTTGCTGCTCAGGGGAGAGAGCCACTAAAGGGGGGGGCTGGATTAGATGCGGTGTTTCCAGTAGCCCGGACGCCGCCTCTGGTGAGCTACGGCGACGATAAGAACCAACTCCGGATTTGGTGCATAGATAATGGAGAAGGGAAAGTTATGCAGTGGGGTGCTACGCAGGTGCCGGCCGATTGCCTTGCCGGACAAGGGATGGGATTTCGCTATTTCCACGGCTCGGTGGATCTCAGCTACAAAAGTAAATCCAACGCCGGGGGCTTTCTGCTCATAGTATTTGGCGGCTTCACGAAATTTCTCGGCTGCCTCGGGCAAAAATTTGCCCTCATTTTATCTCTTCGAGTACTCGGGCAAAGACATCCTCAGCTGGGATCGCCTGAACGGCACCTTTTTGGTAGGCATCCAGGCGCCGTTCCGCTTCATCCTGTCACAGTTTCTCCACATCCGATTCCGTCGATTCTTCCAGGCTAAGAAGAAGTCGTGCCGCCAGCCGCGCCCGTTCTTCACACCCCAAACCGAGAGCCTTTTCTTCAAGTTCTTTTACGGTCATCTCACTCCCTCCCGACTAACCTGACTGTACACCGAAACACTCGCCATTCCTAGTACTGCCGCCACAGTTCGAGTCCCTGGTAGGCGGCCTGGAAGCCGAAGGCCTTGAGGGGGCCGGCGTAGGGGGAGGTCGCTGCCGGGACGCCGTTCACCGTGTCGACCACCACGCGCTTCACCGGGTTGAACTCGCGGCTTAAGAGCGCCCGGAACAGCTCCAGGTACTCGTTAACCCTGGGATGATCCGGTCCCACCAGAAAATCAAGCTCTTTACCGTAGCGCCGGGACACCAGCACCAACCGGGTTCCCAGGTAGACCAGGTGCGTGGAGGGGAGCCGCGGCGGCAGGCGATCCGGCAGAGCTTCCAGTCCGCTGCCGCATAAGGATGCGGGGTCGGCGGCGTTTATCCAGTACACGACATCCTGCGGCAACTCTTCGTTGAGCATCCGGAAGGCATCCGGAGAGACGAACTGCAGCCCAGGGATCCCCTCGAAGAAGTGCCCTGCGAGCACCTCGCCCGAGAGCTCCATGATGCGCAGCGTCCGGAGCAGGGCGCGCCACTGCAGGGTGGCCGGCTCGCGCTGCAAAAGCTCCTTGAAGAGGACTCCGTAGCGGTTCAGGAGCACTCGCACCCGCTCCTTGTTCAACTCCTCCCGCTCCAGCGGATCAAGGGGCTGCTTTTCTCGCGGCACCAGGAACCAGTTTCCCGTCCCCTCCTGCTCCCTGTGCCAGCGCCGGGCGAGGGTGGGGCGGAAGCCGCTCCGTTCCCGGGTGGGCTGCACGCTGAATTTGGTCAGAATCCCCTTGCGCACGCTGGTAAAACCGTCGCTGCTCACCTCTCCCCGCCAGGCGTGTTCCCAGAGCTCGGCAGCCGCCTGGGCCGAAGAAATACCGCTGGCCAGACAGATAGAGCTGAGACTGTAGCGGCCGTTGGGGTCCGGGAACAGGCGCTGCAGGGGCTCCGGATCCTCGCCTTGCGTCTCGGTGTCCTGCCGGTAGAGGACGAGCTCTTCGGGGAAGACGAAGGAGAGCCGCTGCTCGCCGAAGCCCAGCCACATCAAGTCGCTGTTCTGCATCAAGCTGTCCAGCCAGGAGCCGAAGTAGGGCTCCAGGCGCGCCGGCAGCACCTCCTGCTCCCACAGACTCGCCGCAAGCGGCAGGCCGAGCAACTGGTCGAGCCGCTCCCTCAACTCCTCGAGCGTCCTGCCGGGTCGCGCAATCCCCTGGAACAGGGCCAGGAAAAGGGGCAGGGCGCCAGGTTCCAGTGCCTGGAACGTCGGCCGCCGTGAGCGGCGCAGCATGCGCAGCAGGGCCTCGAGGTTCGCTGCGTCGCAGACCTCGGTACTGCGTGCCTCCTCCCCGAACCGGTCCACCAGGACCAGCCCGCTCTCCTCCAGCTCGTGCAGCACCTCGGCCAGCACGAGTTCCGGCAGCGCCAGCGTCTTTTCCACCCAGTCGACCGGCACCGGCCCGTAGTAGCTCAGAAAGGCTCCCACCAGCCGGGTAGCCGCCAACTCCCCTTGTTCCTGGCTCTGTGTGCCTGCCTCCGCTCCGGGCCAGCCGGCGACCTTATCCAGGGAGCGCGCCAGGGCCCGGTGCGCCGCGGGCTCTTCGACCAGGGGGAGGAGCCCAAGTTCATCCCGGTGCCGCCTCAGGCCGCGTGCCAGCTCTGGAAGCCGCTCCACTGCGCAGATGAGCGGCAGCGCCGCACCGGGAAGCAGCAGTCGTACCAGCCGACTGGCGAGTTCCGCCTGCAGGTCTGCCGGATCCAGCCCATGCTCCCGGCTCACTGCCTCGAGAAGGACGTGCCACTCGGTTTCGGGAATCAGCTGGCGCTCCTTAACCCAATCAACCAGCTCCTGCGTGTTCTCTGGTGGGTACCCCGGTGCCGTGCGCTGCTGCTTGGCCAGGAACTCGCGGATAAGTGGCTCAGGAAGTCGCGGGCGGAGTTGGGCCTGGCCGGCAAGCTCCTTCAAGAGGTCGCCCCCCAGTCCGGAATCCTTGGGCACCGTGCTGTCATCCTGGTAGACATAGCTGTTGATCTGGTTCCAGATGAGTCCGTGGGCGAAGGGGGAGGGGGCGTTGGTGGTGCAGCGGGTGATCTGGATCTCGCCGTCCTTGATCTCCCGCAAGAGCTGCTTTAGATGCTCCAGGTCGAAGTCGTCCTGCAAAGCGGAGCGCCAGGTTTCCAAGAGCACCGGGAAGTCGCCGTAGCGCTGCACCGCGGCCAGGAGCTTCTTGGAACGCTGCCGGTTCAGCCAAAGGGGCATGCGACGCTTCACGTTGTTCTTGGGGAGCAGCAGGGCGCGTCCGGCATTCTCCCGGAAGCGGGCACCGAAGTAGTTGCTCCCCTCCAAGGAGGCGCGCAAAAGCGTCTCCAGCTGTTCGGGAAGCACCAGGTCCAAAAGGCGACGCGGGTCGGTATCAGCCGGTACCAACAGCGCAATGCCGTCGTTCGAGTAAAAGGCCTGCAGGGGGTGTGAAAAAGTCTTCTCCCAAGCCGCCTGCAAGGCCAGGGTGAAGGGGCGGTTCAGCGCGTTGCCCCACAGGGTATGCAGGATGACCTGGCGCTCGCCGGCGTGGGTATTGGGATCGTGGTACTCCTCGATGAGGAGGTGGTGCCGGTGCGGCAACTCGGCCCGGGTCGCCTCGCGCTGGCGCATCAGGAACTCGACCAGGGCACGCGCCGCCTCGGCCTCCATGAAGTAGCGCTCGGTGAGTTCGCGCTCCAGGGCGTCGGGAGCCAGGCTCGCGCCGTGCTCCAGGAAGAGGGCGAGCTTCTCCGAGTAGTAGAAATCCCGGTCCAGTTCCTCAGCACGCCAGAACGGGATGACCTGGTGGCTCTGGGCGACCGGGACCACCTGCACCGCCGAGTGTCCGATTTCGGTGATCTGCCAGACCTGGGCGCCCAGGGCGAAGGTCTCCCCCAGGCGGCGCTCCCAAACGAACTCCTCGTCGAGTTCCCCGATCTTGGCGCCGCTCTCCTTCAGGCGCAGGTCGAAGTAGCCGCGCTCCGGAATGGTGCCTCCCTGCAGGAAGATGAGCAGTGACAGGGAAGGGCGGGTGGCGATGGTGTTCTCCAGGCGGTCCACGCTGGCGCGCGGGCGCAACTCCGGGATGTGCGAGTCGGCATAGCGCCCCTCGAGCATGCCGATCACCAGGTCGAACTGGGCGCGGGAGAGGTGCCGGTACGGGTAGCTCGTTTTCAGGAAGCCGTAGAGCTCGTCCAGGTCCCAGGGCTCGGTGAGCGCCATGGAAAGGATGAGCTGTGCCAGCAGGTCGAGGGGGGCCTCGACGGGGTGCAGTTCCTCGATCTCGCCGTCGGCAATGGCGCGAGCCATCACGGCGGCCGAGACGAAATCGAGGCCGACGGTGGGAAACAGGCGGCCGCGGCTCACCTCGCCGACCCCGTGCCCCGAGCGGCCGATGCGCTGGATGGCCGAGGAGATGGAGCGCGGCGTCTGGATCAGCACCACCGAGTCGAGCTGGCCGATGTCGATCCCGAGCTCCAGCGAGTTGGTCGCCACGATCGCTTTCAACTCGCCCCGCTTCAGGCGCTCCTCGACCGCAAGCCGGATCTCCCGGGAGAGTGAACCGTGGTGGGCGTAGGCGAGTTCGGTCCCGGCCTGTTCGTTGATGAGCCGGGTCACCCGCTCGGTGGTGCGCCGGCTGTTGGCGAAGAGCAGGGTGGAGCGTTGTGCGGCGATGATCTCGGCAAAACGTGCCGCCAGGCGGGGCCAGAGCTCCCGGTCTCCCTCGCGGGATGCCTCCGGTGCGCTCACCGTGAGCTCGAAGCGCTTGGTCCGCTCCCCGCGCACCAGGGCGACCGGACGCCTGCGGTAGCTGCCGTGGTGCTCCTCGTAGCCCCCCACGAACTCCGCCACCGGCTCCAGCGGGCGCACCGTGGCCGACAGGGCGATGCGCTGGAACTCGCCACTTAGCAGGGTGAGCCGCTCCACGGCAGTAATCAGGTGGGTGCCCCGCTTGGTGCCCGCGACGGCGTGGATCTCGTCGAGGATTACTGTTTCGATCCCGGTCAAAAGTTCCCGACTGCCACGCGAGGCAAGCAGGATGTTGAGGGTTTCCGGTGTGGTAATGAGTATCTCGGGGGGGGAGCGCAGCATGCGACGCCGCTCCCCGGCCGGGGTGTCGCCGCTCCGGGTCACCACCTGCAACTGCGGGAAAGGGACCTTTTCAGCTGCGAAACGCTCCCTGAGCTGCTCCAGCGGCACCAGCAGGTTGCGCCTCACGTCGTTGTTGAGGGCCTTCAACGGTGAGACGTAGATGACCCGGGTGGCCCCCCTGGGCCAGGAACCGCTCACCAACTGGTTGATGGACCACAAAAAGGCGGCGAGCGTTTTGCCGCTGCCGGTCGGTGCGCTCACCAGCACGTGGCGGCGCTGCATCACCTCCTGCCAGGTGCGCAGCTGAATCTCGGTCGGGTTACCGAGGGTTGCGGCGAACCAACTCCTGATAAGGGGATGAAAACTGTCCTGTATCGGTGAACTCATGAGATGTCTCCGCTCCTGCCAGGTCAAGGGGAAGTATAGCCCGGCGGGGGGCGAATGGGCAACAGGAATACGGAGGTGCATAACGTTACAACTTGCGACAATCTCTGATATTTTTGGAATAAAGTAAGGGAAAGCCTACGGAGTAGTAGGTGATTTGCGCGATTTGGGGGGATTTTCTCGTAGGGGATAAAAATTAGCTTTGTAAAAGTAATTTCATGTGGTACATCAAAAGTGGCTTTGAGTTACTTCACCTTCAGGTTGTCATGGCAACTCTGAATTTCGGTTGTGCTATGGCAGCCAGGTCGAACCTGCGGGGTAGTGCTGTCATGAGTGAAAGACCCGAGCCGCGATCACTGAAAGAGCGCGATATGGAACAGAGTCTTTTCCGGCTGCTGTGTCTGTGCGCAGCCCTCCTTAGTCTGTTAGTCATCGCGCCGATAGATTTTACCATCGATCTGCCGCGTCACATCGTCATTCTCGACGTCGCTTTCGGCCTGTGCGCCCTCGTCCTGTACCGGCAAGCCCGCCGGGGGCGCTACCTGCGCAAGACCCTGCTTCTTTGTTACCTGGTCGACTTGAGCCTCTGCTGGTTCGGGGTGAACGGGTCGCAAGGAAGTATTCCCTTCTTCTACTTCACCGGATTCGTCTACGCCCTCATATTCTTCCGCGGCCGTGAACGCTGGTATTGCCTTGCCGCCGCCATGGGCGACATCGCGCTCCTGCTCCTGGCTGAGTACCTCCATCCCGAGTGGATAATCGGCTATCCCGGCAGCGCGTCGCGTCTCATCGACCTGATGATTGCCATCGGGCTCACCGGCACTTCCTGCTCCATCATGCTCGGGTCACTGCTCTCGAGCTACGACCGTGAACACCGCGACCTGAAAACCGCGAACGCGGATCTCGAACAGAGCATCGCCGAACGGGTGGAGGCGGAGCAATCGCTGCGCCAAAACCGCGAGCTGCTGCATTCCATCATCGACGGGACCTCCGATTGTATCTATGCCAAGGACGCCCAGGGTCGCTACATCCTCATCAATTCGGCGGCAGCTCAGCTGACCGGTAAGTCAGTGGAGGAGATCCTGGGGCGGGACGACTGGTTCCTGTTCCGCGCCGATGAGGCTAGGCAGATTACTGAGCTGGACCGGGAGATCCTGCGCACCGGTGCCATCTGCCATCCCGAGCACCAGTTGACCAACGGCGGCGGACAGACCGTGGTGGTGCATGCTACCAAGGGGCCGCTGCGCGATGAAGACGGCCGAGTCGTCGGGGTCTTCGGGATCTCCCGGGACGTAACCGACAGCCGGCGGGTGGAGGAGGAAATCCGCCTTTTGAACGCCGAGCTTGACCTCCGGGTGACCGAGCGCACCCTGCGCCTGGAAGCCGCCATCAAGGAGCAGGAGGCCTTCTGCTACTCGGTATCCCACGACCTGCGCGCGCCGCTGCGTCACATCAACAGCTACAGCGCGATTCTCGTGGAAGAGTGCGCGGCCCACCTCCCTCCCGAGGGGCGCGATTACCTGGAGCGGATTCGCAGTTCCAGTCGCAGCATGGGGCAACTCATCGATGACCTGCTCGAACTCTCCAAGATCGGGCGCTCGCAGATGCAGAAGAGCAGTGTCGATCTAAGCGAAATGGTCTGGAAGATCTGTCGGCGGCTGCAAAATGTGGAGCCTGAGCGACGCGTGGAGTTTCAGGTGGCCACGGAACTGGTGGTGCACGGGGACCGGGTGCTCTTGCACCAGGCACTGGTGAACCTGTTGGACAATGCCTGGAAATACACCAAGACACGCAATGCGGCCAGGATCGAGGTGGGGAGAGACGGGGAGGGGGACCAAGCGGTCTACTTCGTGCGCGACAACGGGGTCGGTTTCGACATGGCGTACCGGGACAAGCTCTTCGGCGCCTTCCAGAGGCTGCACGGGCCGGAGTACGAGGGAACCGGCATCGGGCTTGCGACGGTGAAGCGTATCGTCAAGCGCCACGGGGGGCGGGTCTGGGCCGAAGGGGCGGTGGACGAGGGTGCCACCATCTACTTCACCCTGCCGGGGAGCACGGCCAGGGTGACGCCGGGGGCGCTGATCGGCTTTTCTGGTCCGCAGAAGCTCGAGTTTCAGGCGAGCAGGTAGCCCGCGACGTCGATGTTCTTCAAAAGGGGGTCCACCGGCGAGACGATGCTGGCGTAGCGTTCCCCGCGTTGCTCGGCAAGGCTCACCAGCCTCGGTTGTTCTAAAAGCTTCCCCTGCGGGTCCATAACAACCTTTATCGCCGGCACCTGGCTCTCCATGGGGTGCGGCTTCACCACCAGCGCAATCTCGTTGTTGTCCAGCCTGACCAAGGTCCCCACCGGGTATTCTCCCATCATCTTCTCGAACTCTTCAACCAGCCGCGCGTTCAGCGTGGTGCCGGCCAGGCGCCGCATGATGTCCATCGCCTCCTTGGGGAGGGTCGGCACCTGGTAGGTCCTCAGCGTGGTGATGGCATCGTAGCAGTCGGCGACCGCCACCATCTCGGTGAACTCGCTGAATTCCCGGTTGCAGGCCCACTCCGGGTAGCCGGTGCGGTTGAACCTGATGTGGTGGCCAAGCACGGCGTCCGCGACCCGCGGGCTGATCTCTTTCATCTTGCCGACGATCTCGGCACCCGCCTCGGCGTGGCGCTTCATCTGCTCGAACTCCTCGGCCGAGAGTTTGCCCGGGTTGTTGAGGATCGCCTTGTCCACCGTAGTCTTGCCGATGTCGTGTAAAAGACCCGCGGTGTTCAGGTCGCGCAGCGATTCCTGCGCCATCCCCAGGAAGGAACCGAGACTGAGGGCCAGGATCCCCACGTTCACGCTGTGGCTGAAGGTGTAGTTGTCGTAGTCCTTGATCATGGAGAGGCCAAGGAGCGTGGTGGGATCCCGCATGGTGACCGACACCATGTTGTCGACCACCGTGTTGATGTAGTGGCCGCTGGGAATGCGCCCGCATTCCACCTCGCGCATGGTTTCCTTTACCGCCTGCAGTGCCTGGTGGTAGGTGCGCGCAGGAAGTCCCGCATCCACCTCAGCTGATTGATCCTCCTGCTCGATACCGACCCGGATGCTGCGGATCCCCTTGTGTTCCAGTTCCTCGGGTAGCTGTTCCACCCCCACCTCGCGACGCCCCAAGAGGGTGGCGAAGCCGAACAGCTCGTCCCGGGTCACCCCGCGCAACACGGTGAGCGCCTCGATCTTCTTCTTGGTGAGCCTTTCGGCCAGGTCGGATACGGCGGGGGGAGGGGTGACCAGCAGGCGGTTGTTGAGGAAGAAGGTCCCTTCGACCTGCCCCAGGTGGAGCTGGCCGTGTTCTTCGAGCAACTCGCCCAGGATCACGGTAAGTTCCTGGAGCGGCTGCCCCACCGCGGGGTGTGCCAGGGGGTAGAGCATGACGGTGCGTACCGAGGAGGCGAGCAGTATGGCGACCCGCTGCGCAATTTGCGGGGAAATCTCACTCATGGTGTTCCGTGTTCCTTTTGGCCATGGCGTCCAGGACGGCCGAGGCGACGCGTCCCAGGTGACCGCCCAACTCGGCGGTCCGGGACAGGGACTGGCGTGCTTGTTCGCCGCCCAGGGTGCCGATCGCCTCCAGGGCGACCAGTTTCAACTCGTTCCAGCGCCCCGGGAAGAGGATGAACCTGCGGCGCAGCAGGTGGTCCAAAGGCTCCAGGGCGCGCCGGTCGCCGATCCGGCCGATGGCCAGGAGCGCCTCTTTCTTGAGGGGGGTGAGCTTGCCGCGCAGGTCCCTGCGCTGCACCAACTGCCAGAGCGGATCGACCGCGCGGGCGTTCTTGGTGTTTCCGAGCCACAACGCCGTGTGCTGGGCCACCGCCGGGTTCGGGTCGTTGAGGAAGGCCAGGAGCTGGACGTTCGCCTCCTTGCCGCCGATCAGCGCCAGGGCCCGGATCGCTTCGAGACGCACCCGGCTGTCGTTGTGCTGAACCGCCGCCTGGCTGAGCCCCTTCACCGCTTCCCGGCTCCCCAGTTCACCCAGGATGGAGGCGGCGCTCAAGGCTACCTGCCAGCGGCCATCCTTGAGAAGCGCTATGAGTGCAGGTTCGGCAGGTGCCCCGATACGCAGCAGCGCAGTGCTGAGCGTCCGGCGCGCGGCCTTGAGTCCGACCGCGATCAGGCGGCGGATCACCGGGTCGACTGCCTCGGGCCCGATCGTCTTGAGAATCAGGAAGACCAGTTCCTTCTGGGTGAACTCGCCGTCCTCCAGGTGATCTAAGAGGTGTTCGGTCAGGTCTCCAGCGCTTAGCTGCCTCAGCAGGACCAGCGCCTCGTCACGGCTGGGCTCGAGGCGGGTCGGGTCGCTGTGCTGTTCCAGCAGGGCGACCAGCACGCAGAACAGCGCATCGAAGTCGCGCTCCTGGCGCAGGGGCTGCACCTTGACCAGCAGGATCCGGCCGATCTGGCGGTACTTGTCGTCATCGGTTTCCTGCGCCATCAGTTCGACGAGTTCGCTCACCGAGAGCTGGTTCAGTCGGTCGGTGCTGACTCCCGGGTAGTCGAACGCGCTGCCGGAACCGGGGGTGGCGCTGCCTTGGGCCGAAGCGGTACTGCCGGAGCCCGGGGCACTGCCGTCTTCGGCCCCTTCCGCGTCCTGTTCGCCGCGCACCTTGGTGAAAACCGCGCTGATATCGATTTCGTTGAGAGTTATGTTGATGATCCCCTGCTGCTGCATGAGCCGGGCGAGTCCGCCGGAGGCCAGCAACCTGGGGGGATCGAGCGAGAGCAGGGAGAGGAAGCTGAGGTAATCGGCGAGGGTTACGCCGACGAGGATGTTCAGCCGTTGGATCTCGCGGGCGAAGAGCTCCTGGACCAGGGCCTTGGTCATCGGGGTGCTGGGGACCGGGGTGCGCCCGTCGGCACAGGTGAACCCGTTGCGGGAAACCAGGACAGAGAGGGCGCCCCCCTTGGCTGCGCTCGCCACTGCCTGGTGTGCGCCCGCAAGTATCCGGTCCCTGAGGGGATGCCCCTCCGGGTAGAAGGTGTAGGCCTTCAGTGCCTTGTAGGTGGCCGCCAGCGCTGTACGGTACGCTGTTGCGGTGGCACTGGATACCTTCTGCGGGATGGTTGTCTGTGGGCTCTCTGGCATATCCTCTTCCCGTAATCGGGCTGGATGTTATCCTAAATGGCGCAGAAATTCAAATTTTTAGCACGGTAACCCACGTCTGTGTGGTGTCGCCACTCGTTACATGATGCGTAGCTTCTGAGAATGGTACCGGAGTGGTTACTAGGGGGGCTTCGGGCGCTGCCTGTTTCCGGTTTTTCCCTTATACAGGAAGAGGTTGCCTGATTCAATAATTTGTTAATAAGAGAACGGCAATTGCGCCGATTGACTGATGAGGTGACCGCAGTAGAAGTCACCATTGCTTGGTAGGCATGGCGTCCTGTGTTACTGTGCGCCAGGACGAACGTTGAATGGGGGGAACCAATGGATCAAAAGATACGCGAGGCGATATTCCGGTCAGTGATCGAGGAACCTTATGCACGGACGCTTGGCCTCGAACTGCAGGAGCTGGAGGCGGGATTTTCCGCGGTGGAGATGCAGTATCACCCCGAACGAATGAACAACCTGTTCGGCAGAGCCCACGGCGGAGCGATCTTCTCGCTCATCGATGAGGCGTTCGAGACGGTCTGCCAGACCTCGGGCGAGGTGACCGTGGCGCTCAGCGTGAACGTGAACTTCGTGGCGAGCCCGGAGAGCGGGGCGAGGCTGCGTGCCGAGGCGCGCGAGATATCCGCCACTCGCAAGACCGCCAACTACGAGATCAGGGTCACCGACCAGGAGGGACGCCTCATGGCCGTTTGCCAGGCCCTGGCCTATCGGACGGGAAAACCGCTGCCGTTTCTGTGAGTGGCACCCCAGTTCACCTCGACCGCGTAGCGCATGCAGCGTTCGAAGATCGGGTAGCTGAGCGTGGGTGCCACGATTTCTGGGGCAACGGCATCCAGGTTCGCGCTGTCGAAGCTGCGGGTGTCGCTCAGGTAGGGGCGGTAGGGTTCGATCAGCTTGTTGAAGAGCGCCTCGGCAGGGTTGGGGCGCCAGTTGCCGGGCTCTGCGCCATAACAGATCTCGATCCCCTCGATGCCGAGGAAGTTCTCGCAGAAGCTCGCCAGCTCTTCCATCGTGCTCGGGGTGCGGCTGGTGAGGTGGTAGATGGTGTCAGGGCGGGGGGCGCTGAGGATCTGCAGCGTCGCGGCAAGGAAGAAGTCGATGGGTATCAGGTTCAGGTGCCCTTTGCGGGGGAGCACGATACGCAAGGGGAGCTTCAAGGTGCCGTCGGGAGCGCGTTCGATGCCGCTTAACCGGGACTTGGCGCCCCCTTGGTTGGTGAGGTCGTTCAGGTAGATGTCCCGGATCAACTCGAGGGCCTTGACGTGGTGGTAGAGGGCGGTGAAGCTGTTGGACCGGCCGGTCTGGCAGTCGCCGTAGACGATGGAAGGGCGCAGGATGCTGTAGGGGAGGGCAAGATCTCGACAGCGGCTGATCACCTCGAGCTCGGCGCGCGCCTTGCTCTCCTCGTAGATGTTGGCGAACTCCCCCAGTGCCACCGGCTCTTCGCGGCACAGGGCGGATTCGGCGGGGAAGACGTAGGCGGTACTGACGTAGTGGAAGAAGGGGGCTGAGCAGTCCCGGGCGAAGTCGAGGACGGCGGCGAGGCTTCCGACGTTGGTAGCCAGGGACGCCGCCCGGTTGGCAGCGGCGAACCTGGTATCGGAGGCGAGGTGCACGAAGGTTGCCGGGCGGCAGAGAGCGCGGTAGGCAGCCGGGGCCAGTCCGAGGTGAGGCTTGAGCAGGTCCGCCTCGACGCACTGTAACTGCTCGCTTGCCGGTTGAAGCCCGAACCAGTCGAGCTGCCGGGCGATCCTCTCTTGAAGGGTTGATCCCCCCGCCGACCTTCCCAGTGCCAGCACCGCATGGCCGCGGCGCAATAACTCCGCCATCAGGTGGCTACCCAGGAAACCGGTGGCGCCTGTCAGGACGAATTTTGCCTGCGCGTGTCGGTTCCCCGCTGCACTGCAGGCAGCCTCACGTTCACCCCTTTGAAAAAGGAGAGACAGGGGGGATTCGCTTTTTCCTGCTGATTTGAGAAATCGTCTCAAGCACAGCCTCCGTCTCTAACAGCACCTGCCTAACAAATCGCAACCCAGCAATCCCAAGCCCTGCCAGAGGAAAACCTCGACGAGCATAGATTCACCCTGCTCAGTAGTAAGGTAGTCAGAAAGGTGCATCCCCTCTGTCCCCCCTTTTCCAAAGGGGGAGACGCGAGAACCCTGTCGCTGGCTAAAGATCAGATCTGCTCCTTATTCTTGTTGGAGTCACCCCCGCGGTACTTCGGTATAGAGCAGGTTCTCCATCCGGCAAAATCCCTGGTAGAGCACGTAGCGCATCCAGCGCAGCGTCCCCGTCCTGGCACCAACCTCGTCGATGACGGCGGCTACCGCACCTACCGCCTCACGCACCCGTTCGATCTCCCCGGCATCACACTGGTCCACGTAGTAGTCGTACTCGAAGATGCAGCGCTTGCCGCTGTCGATGGGGGCCAGGAATCCGACCTCGTGCTTGATGCCGCGTGACTGGGCGATCGCCTGGAACCGCGCGCAGAGCTCTTCGATGAGCCCGGCCTCCAGCGGCAGGTACAAAAGGATCGGGAAGAAATGCTTCTCTCGGCCGATGCGCGAACTGGTGATCCGGAACATGTTGAGCCAGACCAGGTCGGTGAGCTCGGGACGCGCGTAGAGTTTCTCGTGGAACTCGCGCAGCTCCGGGTGCACCGCACGGGCGAGCCGCTGCGGTGATGGGGCCAGTGCCGTTTCGGCGAGTTCGGCAAACCCTTCCGCCTTCAGGTACCCAAAGGGCTCGTCCAGGGCAAGCTGGGTCAAAAGGTCGAGCCAGGGGGCGCTCGCCAGGTGGGGGAGTCCCAGGTTGAGGGTTCGGAACAGGCGCTGGTCGATGAGCGGGTGCCCCATCTGCTTCAGGCTTCCCATTGCGTAGCGGTCCCCCAGGACCAACACCAGGCAGGCCATCCCCAGGCGCTCCCCGAAGACCTGCTTCGCCTGGTTGGCAAGCTCCTGGGTAGGCGCCATGAAAGAGGCGACGTACTCGATTCCCAGGACACCGACGGCAAAGCCGATGCGCCGCTGGGCCAGCTCCCGGGAGAGCTCGAGCCCGGCCGCCAGGGTGCTGCAGGGGATCAGGGCTCCCTCTTCGTCGTCCGTCTTCGGGTGCAGCTTCAGGTCTGCGGATACGCAGATTCCCGGCGTGGTCTGGGGAGCAGGGGCGAAGGCGAAGAGGTTCGGGCCCTGTTTCTGGTTCATGGAAAAGGTGCTACCGTCCGGAGCGACGAAGCGTGCATCAAGCACCCCCTCGGCGGAAGTGCCGTAGCTCGTCGCGAACAGGGAGAGGATCCCTGAGCACATGATGCTCGCCAGGACCAGTGCCGCCGGTTCGGCGACGTGGACCCGGAAGCCGCGGGCTACAGCCGCGCTCTGCAGCTCGAAGGCCGACACTCCCGGGCCGACGCGTACCGACCAGTTCTTCTCGTCGAAGCTCATCTCCCGCATTCGGTTCAAGTCGATGATGGCTCCCTCGCCAAGCTCGAAGCCCAGGATGTTGCTGCCGTTGCCGCGTGCCGTCCAAGGGATACCTGTCTCCTTGAAGAGCCGCAAAAGGGACGCCACCTCCTCGGCGGACCCTGGCAGCACCACGTAGGCCGGAAGTTTGGGGACCGCGATGGGGCTGGGGTCGTGCGAGTAGGTGACGGCGATGGCCCGATCGTTCGTCGCCCACTGGTCCCCCACGATCTCGCGGATCCTCGCCAATACCGGATCCTCGGCCTCGGATTCCACGCGTCCCCCGGCTTGGAGATAGGCGGCGAGGTGCTCTTTCAAGGCTCGCATTACCCGGGTGGGGCGCAACTCCGTCACGAAATAGCACTGGTGATCACACTTGCCGCAGAGGTCGCAGCTGTCCGCCACCGCCAGGGCACCGGAGGTGACCGGTGCTCCCCCGTCCCTGAGCGCCGCGTAGAGGTCCATGTGCCCCTGGGGGTAAAATGCTACGAAACCGCGTTGCGGCCCCGAGGCGCAGACGCCGTTGCCCAGGAAGTCCACCTTACACATGGCGTAGTGTCGGCAGTTGTGCGCGGTGCTGAGGACCTCGTCAGTGCAGCCTGCAGCTTCTTGAAATTCCTGTGCTTTCATAATCCCTCCGTGCCTTGGCCGACACCTTCACCCCTGTTCTTCAGGCAAGGGACGATCTCGGGGGCGTTTCCCCCCCCTCTCTGGGAGAGGGGACGTGTCTACGGGAGTCAGCTTTACTCACATGAAGGGCGGGTGTTTCTGCGCCCTCTACCCTTTCACCGCGTAACCGAGATACATGAGCCCCGTAGCCCCGCACTCGACCAGGCTCAGGCGCCTGCCGAGTTCGGCAAAATCGAGCTCGCCCCGGGCGCGCTGTCTGAGGCAGCGCAGCACGGTGAGGGGCGAGGCGTTCGGACGGAGCCCCCGGTGCTCGCGCCAGACCAGCCCGTTCAAGGCCAGGAGCGCCTTCATCTCGGTCGGCTTGATGAACATCTCCCAGACGTGCAGGTCTTCCGGCAAAAAGGCCCAGCGTTTCCAGCGCTGCGCCAGGTTTATCGCGATGAGCTTCGAGGCCCAACTCCGGTTGATGGTGTCGTAGAAAAAGACGCCGCCCGGCCTCAGCACCCGGGAGATTTCCGCGACGACCCGGGGGAGATCGCGCACATGCTCCAGGACGTCGCAGCAGAAGAGTGCATCGAAACTGGCGTCAGGGTAGGGGAGGGCCTCGCCGCTTCCTTTTCGGTAGCTGATGGCGAGGCCGTTTTGGGTGGCGTGCTCTTCGGCGATGCGCAGCGAGTGCTCGGCTGGGTCCACACCCGCGGTTCGAAAGCCGAGGCGGGCGATCTCCTCGGTGAGGATCCCCCCGCCGCAGCCAACCTCGAGTGCGGAGCGCCCCGGCAGGCTCCAGCGCAGCTCACGCTCCAGCACCCGCTTCACGAACCCGAGGCGCGCCGGGTTGAGTGACCCCTTGATCAGGTAGAGCGCCGAGCCTGGTTCCCACCACTGTTCCCGCTCCGAATCGTAGATGCCGTTGTTGATCCGGTCGTAGATGTCTTGAGCTATGCGCTGGCGCATGCTTCTCCCGTACACCTTGGCTCTGTACCATCTTTAGCGCGACTTAAGAAACTTAAAGGGAAGCTTTCCAAAGTCAAGAGTGCAGCTGGTGTTAGTAGAGGTAGCCGGTGTGCGAACGGATAACCGATTCATCCGTGTCGACCACCCTACGGAAGGGCCGCATTGGAGGTGCCTATGTCGAGGGGGGACCAGATGAGGTGGTACGGTGCAGAATGAGGAAACCGAGGCTACCGGCAATGAGGGAAGCTACCAGGATGCTCAGCTTGGAGACCTGTACCGTGCCGGGGTCATTGTAGGCGAGCAGGGTGATGAAAATGGACATGGTGAACCCGATGCCGGCCAGGAATCCGACAGCGATCAGCTGCTTCCAATTCACCATGCTGGGAAGTTGGGAGAGCCCCAGCGACACCGCGAGCAGGCTGAACAGCGCGATGCCCAACGGCTTGCCCAGGACCAGGCCGGACAGGATACCCAGGGCGTTGGGAGAGAGCAGCTGCGTGAACGCCTCACGGTCTACCACGATGCCGGTGTTGGCCATGGCGAAGATCGGCATGATGAGGAACGCAACCGGTTTGTGCAGGGCGTGCTGCAGTCGGTAGGAGGGGAAATTCTCGCTCCCGCCGCCGAAGGGAATAGCAAAAGCGAGCAGCACGCCGACAATGGTCGGGTGGATCCCGGACTTCAGCATGAAGTACCACATGACGGCGCCGGGGAGCAGGTAGGCTGGGAGCCAGAGCACCCTCATCCGGTTCAGGACGACGAGTAAAGCGAAGATTCCCAGGGCCAGCGAGAGATACCAGAAGGAAAAGTCGCTGACGTAGAAAATGGCGATCAGGAGGATGGCTCCCAAGTCGTCGATGATGGCGAGGGCGGTGAGGAAAACCTTGAGTGAGAGCGGCACCCTGTTGCCAAAAAGCCCCAGGATCCCGAGGGCGAAAGCGATGTCGGTGGCGGTAGGGATGCCGAATCCCGCCTGCGTGGGAATCCCCGCGTTGAAGAGGTAGTGCATTAGCGCCGGGACGGCCATGCCGCCTAGGGCAGCGAAGATAGGGAGCGAGGCGTGCTTCAGGCTGGAGAGTTCACCCACGTACACTTCACGCTCGATCTCCAGGCCGATCAACAGAAAGAACACGGTCATCAGACCGTCGTCGATCATGTGTACCAGTGACTGCCGGACCTCGATGCCGGCAAGATCGAAGCCTAGCGTCGTGTGCCAGAACTCCTGGTAGGTGTGTCCGAGCGGTGAGTTTGCCAGCGCAACCGAAACCGCCGTGCAGATGATCAGCAAGATCCCCGAGGTCTGCTCGTTCGCCAGAAAGTCGAGGAAGAGTTGCTTGAACTTTTGGACCTGAGTCCCGATGTTGGTCATATCGATTCGCCTGCTGTGGGCGCCCAGCGCCTAGTCCTGCCGTTTAGGGTGCCATTCCTCGCTGCACCAGGTAGACTCCGATCCCTGCGAAATACCCCAGCAGGGCAAGTACCGAGAACTTTCTCAAGTACCAGAAAAATTCGATTTTCTCCAGTCCCATCGCCGCCACCCCTGCAGCGGAACCGATTACCAGGATCGAACCGCCGGTGCCGGCACAGTAGGCCATGAATTGCCACAGGAAACTGTCGACCGGGTGCTGGGCGAGCGGGTACATCCCGATAGAGGCTGCCACGAGCGGGACGTTGTCCACTATCGCGCTTGCCAGGCCGATCAGGGTGACGATGACGTCCAGTCGCCCGAAGCTGTGGTCCAGCCAACTGGCCAAGGCCGCCAGCAGGTGGGTGTGCTCCAGGGTAGCCACGGCAAGCAGTATCCCGATGAAAAACACGATGGAACTCATGTCGATCTTCATGAGGGCGTGGGCCAGGGTGAGGTGCTGCTTGTCCAGCTCTTCCTTCTTGCGATGCACCAGGTCTCCGACCAGCCAGAGGATCCCGAGCCCGAAGAGGATCCCCATAAAGGGCGGGAGGTGGGTGACGGTTTTGAAGACCGGTACACAGACGAGGATGCCGATTCCCGTGCAGAACATGAGGTTCCGCTCGAAGAGGGTCGTCTGATAAAGCCCGTTCTCGTCGGTTCGCAGCGGTGCCACGACGTCGCGCCCCCGAAGCATCAAGGCTACCGCGCATAGCGGCAGGACCAGGTTCACCAGCGAGGGGAGGAACAGGCTCTTGATGATGGAGACGCTGGTGATCTGCCCGCCGATCCAGAGCATGGTGGTGGTAACGTCGCCGATCGGGGTCCAGGCTCCGCCCGCGTTGGCAGCAATCACGATCATTCCGGCAAAGAACAGGCGATCTTCCTGACGATCCAAAAGCTTCTTCATCAACGAGATCATCACGATGGTGGTGGTCAGGTTGTCCAGCACTGCGCTGAGGAAGAAGGTGACGAAGCCCACCAGCCACATCAGCGTGGCAAGCCGGTTGGTCTTGATCCGGGCGGTGATGATGTCGAACCCGTTATGGGCGTCGACCACCTCGACGATGGTCATCGCGCCGATCAGGAAGAAGACGATCTGGGCCGTCGCAGAGAGCGATGCCCCGAGCTGCTCCGCCACCAGGTGCTGGTCCGGGGAAAGCATCGCGTACACCGTCCAGAGCAGGCCGGCCCCCAGAAGCGCCGACGAGGACTTGTTCACCTTGATGGGGTGCTCGAGGGCGATTGCGGCATAGGCGACGACGAAGATGACCACCAGCAATGTCGACATCAAAAAAACTCCAGCACGGGCCGATAGCGGCAGGGAAGTGAGGCTCGGGAAGGGACACAGGGCCCCTGAGTCTGGCTACTATACTCATTGAGGCGCAGTAATGCCAGTCAAACCGAAAGGCGCTGAAGCAATTCAGAGAGTAGGCCACAGAAACTCAGGTCAAGAACGAGCAACACCCTGCTGTCTTCCCGTTGCAATGGAAAGCGGGGTGTGGGACATAGTGAGTGACGTGGTGGGTAGGGCAATATTTACCGGACTTCCCTGATGACAAATTAAAGGGGCACCCCAGTGTAGTGACCAGGGTGCCCCTTTAATTTGCAACTTACTCAAATCCTCTTCAACCTGCTGAGACCTCCACCTGGCTCCTCCTCCGGTACATGAGGGCCGCACCCGTGGCCAGAAACGGCCCGGCCAGGAGCAGGACGCTCCCCAGCATCGTGATGCTGCGCTCCAACATCCCCTGCTCGGCAACCCGTGCGTGCATCACCCCGATAGCGACCATGAGCCGCATGGCCAGGATGACCGCAAGGGGAATACCGCCGCCTAGCGCGCAGAACCTGAGCTTGCTAGCGGTATCGAGCTTCAGCCGCCAGATCAGCATGGCGTGGCACAGGGCGTTACAGAGCACGATGAGGTAGATGGACAGGTTGTTTGCTGCATTGGACATGGCGTTTCCTCGCTTACATCATCCCCATCATCTTCGGTAGCCAAATGGACAGTGACGGCCAATAGGTGACGATGATCAGGAAGACCACCATCGTCATGAGCCATGGCATGACCGCCACTGTCAACTCTGTGATACTGAGCCTTGAGATGCCGCTCGCCACGTAGAGGTTGAGGCCGACCGGCGGGTGGCACAGGCCCACCTCCATGTTGGCGTCGATCAGGATGCCGAAGTGCACCGGGTCGATCCCCAGTTTCATCGCCGCCGGGAACAGGATCGGCGCGAAGATCAGGATGATGGAAGAGGGCTCCATGACGTTACCGGCCAACAGCAGCACCATGTTGACGAAGATAAGGAAGGTGACCACACCCAGGTCCTTACCGAGGATCCAGTCGGCCATCGCCTGCGGGATGTTCTCATGCGACATCAGGAAGGAGAACAGCACCGCGTTGGTGATGATGTAGAGCAGCATCGCGGAGAGGTTGGCGGACTTCAAGAGCACGCGCGGCACATCCTTCATCCCCATGTCCTTGTAGATGAAGACCGAGATGAAGAAGGCGTACACGGCGGACATGGCGGCCGCTTCGGTGGCGGTGAAGATGCCGGAGTAGATGCCGCCGATGATGATTACCACCAGCATGAGCCCCCAGACACTCTTTTGGAACGCTACCAGTCGTTGCCCCCAGCTGGCCTTGGGCAGCCGCGGGTAGCCGCGCTTCTTGGCGACGTACCAGGTCACCACGCAGAGCATGGCGGTCAAAAGCATCCCCGGGAAGAGGCCGGCGACGAAGAGCGCGCCGATGGAGGTGTTGGTCGAGATGGCGTAGATGACCTTGGGGATGGATGGGAGCATCAGGATCCCCAGCGATCCGGCGCAGACGATCACCCCCGCGCCAAAGCGCATCGGGTAGCCGTGCTGCACCATGGCCGGCAGGATGATGGAGCCGATCGCGACCACGGTAGCGACGCTCGATCCGCAGACCAGGGCAAACATGGCGCAGGCGACGATGCCGGCCAGGGCGAGACCGCCGTTTAAGTGCCCGATCATGCTGGTGGCGAATTCGATCATCCTGCGCGCCACGCCGCCGTGGGTCAGGAAGTTGCCGGCCAGGATGAAGAAAGGGATCGCCATGATCTCGAACTTCTCGATGCCGGTAAAGAGCTTGAGTGCCACGGCCTCGATAGGGACGTTGGTCAACAGGTAGAGGAAGGTCAGTACCGTAAGGCCCAACGCGATGGAGACCGGAACCCCGGTCAGCATCAGTGCCAGGAGCAGGGCGAAGACGATGCCGACGTTTCCATAGATGAACCCGACGCCCAGCAGGACGACCGAGATGCCGATCAGCCAGCCCGCAGCCTTCGGTTTGCTCATAAGAGGTAATGCTGCGATATTCTCCATGCTCATTTTACGGTACCTCCCGCGGCGGCATCGGAATTGGCCGGGTACAGCTCGGACTTCTCGATGGACTCTTCCTCCAGCCCTTCGACGTGGGCTTCGTCATGATGGTTGTGCGGCAACTGCCCGGTCTTCAGGAAACGCCAGCCGACCTGTATGAACCGGAAGCACATGAGATAGGAGCCGAGAGGAACCGCCGAGTAGATGAACCAGGTAGGCCACTCGAGGTCCGGGGTGATGGGACCCTCGGGGATGTCCCCGGTGGCCAGCCCCAGCTTGTGGAACAGGGCGTAGTGCAGCCCGTTTTCCCACACGAAGGTGGCACCCAGGGTGCCGATGATGCCGGTGAAGAGGGTGCCGCAGATGATGGAAACCATGACCCCCTTGGTGCGCCAGTCGACGGGGAGACGGTTCACCAGGACATCGACGCCCACGTGGATGCCGGAGCGCACACCGTAGGCGGCCCCGAACTTCGCCATCCAGACAAACATGTAAATGCAGAGTTCCTGGGCCCAGCTGAAGCGGATGTTGATCAGCCAGTCCTGGAGCCCCGGGATGGGAAATCCCGCGGCATACCGATGAATAATCGAAAGAAAGATGACGAGCGTTGCTGCGCCCATGAGGAAGGTGATGATCCACTCCTCTAGGTGGTCAAGGTATTTCATCATGACGTGTCTCCTGGAACGATCGCTAATACCTGGGGCCGCTGCCGTTACGGCAGCGGCCTTTTACGCACTGTTTCTTTAGTTTGAGGTGTAACCGGTGGCCTGGTAGACCTCTTTGACGATGTCGGCACCGATACGGCTCACGTTTTCCTTGTGGGCCTTGTCCATCGCTTTTTTCCACTCGTTCTTCTCTTGGGCGGTCAGGGTGATGATCTGGGAGCGGCCGGACTTCTTCACGCCTTCCAGGGCCTCGTCGTTGTCTTTTTTAGCCACGTCGTTGGCAAATTTGGTGGCGTCCTTCATGGCGCTTTCCAGTGCGGCACGGATGTCCTTGGGGAGGCTTTCCCAGAACTTCTTGTTCACGATAACGGCGTAGCCCAGGTAGCCATGGTCCGATACGGTCACGTACTTCTGCACCTCGTGCATCTTCTGGGTGTACAGGTTGGAAGGGGGGTTCTCGGTGCCGTTCACGACGCCGGTCTGCAGTGCCTGGTACACCTCGGAGAACGCCATGACCTGCGGGATGGCGCCTAAGGAGCGCATCTGGGAGTCGAGCACCTTGGAGGACTGGATGCGCATCTTCTGGCCTCTGAAGTCGGCGACGTGCTTGAGCGGCTTGTTGGCGCTCATCACCTTGAAGCCGTTATCCCAGTAGGCGAGCCCCAGGATCCCCTTGGGCTCGAGTTTCTTCAGGAGCTTCTGGCCGACCGGACCCTGGGTTACCCTGTGCAACTCCTGGTAGTTGTCGAAGATGTAGGGGAGGTCGAACACCTCGAACTCCCTCACGCCCAAGGGGGCGAACTTGGCGAGCGACGGTGCCAGCATCTGTACGGCGCCCAGCTGGAGGGCTTCCATCTCTTCCTTGTCCTTGTAGAGCTGGCTGTTCGGGTAGACCTCGACCTTCACGCGCCCTTTGGTGCGCTCTTCGGCGAGCTTCTTGAAGTAATCTGCTGCCTGGCCTTTCGGGGTGTTCTGGGCTACCACGTGGCTGAACTTGATGACGATCGGTGCGGCGGCTGCGGTCATCGGCAGGGCGAGAGCTACGGCGCCTACGACCAGGCTTTTCAGCAGGGCGTTAAATTTCATTGTCTTCCTCCTTGGTGTGATGGTGAAATGGCTCGTTGTTTTATTTTTTGAGGTGCAGGTGCAACATTCAACATTAAAACGTGCGGCTAGGTGAGGAGTGCTGAATGCGTATACGAGACATGGTTCTATTGCAATTGCGGTACCATCGTTGATCTTCGCTAAGTAGCTTAAAAGGTGGAGTTGAAAAGTTCAGAAAGACGGTTTAGGGAGGTTGGAGGAAGGGTGTGGTGGCGGAAATTGGCCAACCCTGTGGCGGATAGTTGCCAAAACCGGAGCCACAGGCTCACCAATAAACGGTGACTAATTGAAGTCTGGGAGCTTTGGATGGGGTGTGAAAAAATAGAACAAGGTGCTGATGGATTCCGTGCGCTCTCCTCTTAGGAAAAGGGAAACGAATACCCTCTGGCTCCCCATTTCTATAGGGGAGAACCTGGGGGGCCCTACAGCGCTGCACGGTAAAAGGATCGATACGTACCGAGAGTTTGGAGGAAGCTTCGCAAAGGGGAGGGCGTTAGTTCGCCTGCCGTGTCTCACGGGGATCTCAGCACGTGAGGTCGTGGCTTTAAAATCAGACGGGGGTAACAGGGCGTCCATGTCGGTGGTGTGAATTACAGCCCGTACTTCTCCATCTTGTACCGCAAGGTGCCGCGCGGGATTCTCAGGATCTGTGCCGTCTGCAGCACGTTGCCGGCAGTCTGTTGCAAGGCCTCAGCAATCAGGGCCTTTTCGATGGCGCCCATGGCCTCCTCGAGACCGAGGTCCGGGGGGAGCATGGCAAGCGTGATGGAACCGAGCCCTTCGCTGGTCTGCGCCGGCTGGCCGCCCCTGATCTCCTGGGGGAGATGCTCGGGGAGCAGGGTAGGACCGCTGCGCATGATGCAGATGCGCTCGATGACATTTCTCAGCTCCCTGATGTTGCCTGGCCAGCTGTAGAGCTCCATCAGGCGCTCTGCTACCGGTGAAACGTCCCGGAAGCCCCGGCCGAAGGAGCGGCTGAAGCTGTCCAGGAAGTACGAGGCGAGGGCGGCGATGTCGGCCGGGCGCTCCCTAAGCGGCGGGATGTGAATGGGAAAGACATTGAGCCGGTAGTAGAGGTCCTCGCGGAAGCTCTTGTCGGCGATGCGCGCCTTCAGGTCGCGGTTGGTGGCTGCGACCACCCGGACGTCGATGCCGATATCTTTCACGGCTCCGACACGGCGGCAGGTCCGCTCCTGGAGTACGCGCAGGAGTTTCACCTGCATCGCCATGTCCATCTCGCCGATCTCATCAAGAAAGATTGTCCCCTGGTGAGCCTCTTCGAAAAGCCCTTTTTTGCGACTGCTGGCACCGGTGAAGGCGCCCTTTTCATGCCCGAAGAGTTCGCTTTCCAGAAGTGCGGCCGGAATTGAGGCGCAGTTGATGGCGATGAATGGGGCGTCCTTGCGGTCGGAGTAATCATGGATGGCGCGAGCCACCAACTCCTTGCCGGTTCCCGACTCGCCGGTGATGAGGACCGTGGACGGGATGCGGGAGATCTCCCTCACCTGGGCTGCGATCTCGTGGAAGGCCTCGCTGCGGCCGATGATGGGTGAGCGCCCCGGAAACATCCCGCCGGTCTGTTTGAGTTTACGCACCTCGCGCTTCAGGGTCTGGGTTTTCAAGGCCAGTTTGACGATGAGGCGCAGGGCGTCCGACTTGAACGGCTTCTTCATGTAGTGGAAGGCGCCCAGTTTAAGCGACTCCACCGCACTCTCCACCGATCCATAGCCGGTTATGATGATCACCAGGAGCTCAGGGTCGAGCTCTTTCAGGGATTTCAGGATCTCGATGCCGTTCTCGCGCCCCAGGTTCAGGTCGAGTAGCGCCAGGTCGATCTCCTCGCTGGAGACGATGTCGCGTGCCTGCTGGCCGGAGGCTGCAGTTAGAACCTGGAATCCTTCGCTGGAGAGAATCCGCTCCACGTTTTCGCAGATGAAGGCTTCGTCGTCGATGATGAGGATTTTTTCCATGGTTTATTCCTTCAGCGGTTGCCTGGTGCCCTGGCAACCCGGCGGCTGTACGGGTAACAGGTTAACCTTGCCTTCAAGTCAGCAGACCTCTGCTTCAAGTCCGTGGGCCACAGCTTCGAGTTTTCTCCTCTCAGCGTCGTTACTGCTCAGTAAAAAGAAATCATCCGAGCTTGGCAGCCTGTACTTATTTGGGACCTGGCGTCACCGAGGCTCCCCTGTCTCAGGTGGCGTTGGCACCTGTCCCGGAGACGTCTCCTGTCCCCGTCGCATCGGCAGTTCGAGGCTAAAGAGGGTGCCGCTGCCGGGGTCACTCTTCACGCTGATCCTTCCCCGGTGTTCTTCCACGATGCGCTGGGTGATGGATAGCCCCAAACCGGTGCCGGCACCCTTTCTGGTGAAGAACGGCTCGAAGATGAGCGGCAGATCCTCGGGATCGATCCCGGGGCCGTCGTCTCCGATCTCAATGATGGCAAACTCCCCACGGGTAAAGGTGCTAATGGTGATCCTGCCACCCTGCGGCAGGGCCTCCTGGGCGTTGCGGATGATGTTCATGAGGGCCTGCTTAATCTTTTCGGGATCCAGCTTGAACGGGGGGATCGGTTGCTCTTCCAGCGTCAGGAACACCTCGCCGCGTTCACAAGGGCGCCGCATCAGGAGAGCGGTGTCGTGCACCACCCGGTTCAGGTCGGTCTCACGGAACTCGGCGCGCGCCGGGGAGGAGTAGTTCAACAGCGAGTTGATGAGTCCCTCCACCCGGGATATCTCCTCGAGCGCCTTGCTGATCATGAGCTGGTCCTGGGAACCCGCGGCGGCCTGGTCGTGCAGGTCGTCGAGCAGCAGCGAAATCCCGGTGAGCGGGTTTCTTACCTCGTGGGCGATGCCGGCCGCGAGCTTGCCGAGCGAGGCGAGGCGATCCAGGCGCATCATCTCCTCGCGCAGTTTCTCCTTTTCCGTCTCGTTGCGCAGGGTAACGGTGAGCCCCTTCTCCGCCTCGGCGCCGATAGGGAAGCACCCGACATCGAAGTTAGTCCGGCCGGCTCCGCGCTCGAAGCGAAACGGCTCGCGCCCGAAACCTTGCGCGCCGGAGAGTACCCGGTCGATGTGCTCGGCAAGCCCCTCCCACCCGGCGAACACTTCTCGGTAATGGTCCCCTTCCTGTGCCGAATCCCCCAGGAACAGACGTCCGGTCCGGTTGATCGAGGTCATCCTCCCGTCGGGAGAGAAGGTGACGATGCCGCTCGAGATACTCTCGAGGACGCTGGTCTTGAAGTTACGCTCGTCCAGGATTTCCAGCCGCGAGTTCCTGAGCTCGTCCAGGGTCGAGAGGATGCTCTGCTTGCGTGACTCCAACTCGTCGGCCATGAAGTTGAAGGTCCCGGCCAGTTCGCCGATCTCGTCCGCCGAGGTGACCGGGACGCGCACGTGGCTGTCGCCGGCGGCGAGCTTGTGGGCCCCCTCGTTCAACTGTTTGAGCGGGATGCTGATGCCGCGCGACAGGAGCCAGGCGGTGAGCGCCGAGACCAGCGCGGTGGCCAGGATGATGATGGCCGAGGTGGAGCGGTGCCGGCCGAGTTGCCGGTTGATGAGCCGGCTCCCCTTGCGGGCCGCCTCGTGGAACTGGTCCACCTGGAAGCCGATGGTAACTCCGCCGAAGATCCCGTACTTCTGGTAGTCACCGGTGTCGTAGGGGATCGGGGCGTAGGCCATGATCTTCTTGGCTCCCCCTACGTTGGTGATGTCGACGTAGCCGATCTGCTTGTGCCGGATCGCGGCCGACACCTTGGGGTAACTTGGGTGCACGAATCCGGCCCGGTCCAGGTTGAAGGGGATCCGACCGGTATCGATGTCGATCTTGCTGGAGTGTTCAGTGTAGGCCGGAACAGGTTTGCCGTTACGGTCGAGCCCCCTGATGTCCCAGAACTTGGGATGGGTGATGATCCATCCCTCGTCATCGAACAAGAAGGCGTAGTTACCGCTGTTGTAGGAGGGGAACACCGTGGAGAAGTTCTTGCCGGGATCGATGTGCTGGGTGAACTCCATCAGGTGGCGGTGGTCCAGCGAGAGCAGCACCATTCCCGCGAAGCGCCCGTCCGGGTCAAAGAGCGGCGCGCCGAAGCGGATCACCCCTTGGTAGGTGGTACCGTTGTAGGCCGTTTCGGGGGTGGTGGCGCCGGCCAACTGCTCCTGGCGTGAAACGTGGAAGCCGGTTAAATGCGAGACGTAGATTTCGCCGGGTTTGAGCCGCTTGATACGGTTGAAGTAATCCTCGCTCAGGTACTCGGTGCGGGCAGGGTCTGCGATGTTGCGCAACTGGGCGGCGGGGACGAACCGGTCGTCCTTGATCATCATCTGCTCTTGCCCGGTGGCGTCGATGAGGGTTACCGACCGGTAGAGCGGCAAGAGGCCGCGCACCTCCTGGGGGGCTTTGCCGTTGCCGTTACGTTGCCAGACCTCCGAACGCCGGGTGCGGTAGAACTCCAGCAGGGTGGGGCGGTCCAGCTTGGTGCGTGATAGAAATACCAGGTCGCTTTCGCACTGGTGCAGAAAATCTGAGACGTTCTCCGCCACCTGTCGGGCGCGCATCTTCAATGATTCGGAGGCCTGGAGGTCGTCGGATTCGGAGATTTCGGCAGAGAGACTGGAGCTGATGGACTGCAGGTTGATGAGCAGAATGGTGGACGTGACAAGGAGCGGCGCCAGCGACAGGAGCAGGGTGATGATCAGGATCTTTCTGAAGATCGTGTAGCGCGGCAAAGAGACTCCGGTACGGCAAAGGGTTCTGTCGTTCGGGGTATCTGCTTGATACTACTTATGTCGCGGTGCGGTCAAGTTTTTAACGGGGATGCATGGGATGAAGGCGATGAGAACCAGGAAAATCTAACAGGGATAAATAGGACGAATGGGATAAAAACCACGTAAACCTGACAGGGATGCATGGGATGAAGGGGAGGATAACTTCAGAAATCTAACAGGGATGAATGGGATAAATGGGATAAAAACACGGCGAGGTGTTGGGCCCTGATCGTTGACGGTACAGGCCGGACCGGTTTTACCGGGCTTTGCTTTATCCCATGTATCTCCTTCATCCCTGTTAAAAATCCACGCCGACCATTCGGCCTTGGTCGTTGGTGGTTAAGGCCGGTCCAGTTTGACAAGGTTTTGCTTTATCCCATGTATCCCCTTCATCCCTGTTAAATAATACCCGCCAACCATTCGGCCTTGATCGTTGGCGGTTAAGGCCGGTCCAGTTTGACAGGGTTTTGTTTTATCCCCTGTATCCCTTTCATCCCTGTTAACGGTTTTGCCTTTTATCCCCTTCATCCCTGCTCAGGTTTTGGTTGACTTGCCAGCGGGGGTGCTTTAAAAATAACCCTGCAATTTTAGCCATCATTTTCCCCGGAGGGTACGGTTGGGATATCGAAATCTTGCCGCGTGCGTTGCGGATCTGGAGCGTAACGGTTCGCTCATCCCCATCGATCAGGAAGTCTCGGCAGACCTGGAGATCGGGTCGATCCAGAGACGGGTCTACCAGGCCGGCGGCCCGGCACTCCTCTTCACCAGGGTCAAAGGCTCGAACTTCCCGATGCTGGGAAACCTTTTCGGCACCCTGGAACGCACCCGCTTCATCTTCCGCGACACCCTGAAGGCCATCGAACGCTTGGTTCAGCTCAAGATCGACCCGCGCTACCTTTTAAAGGAACCTGCCGCGCTCGCCTCCGTGCTGCCCGCGGCCTGGCACCTGCTCCCCAAGAAGGTGACGGACGGTCCTATCCTCGCCAATCGCACCACGATAAGCGGCCTCCCCCAGCTCAAATCCTGGCCCGACGACGGCGGCGCCTTTATCACGCTCCCCCAGGTCTACTCGGAAAGCCTCAACGCACCCGGGGTGCGCCACTCGAACCTTGGCATGTACCGGGTGCAACTCTCCGGTGGCCAGTACCGCCAGGACGCCGAGATCGGCATCCACTACCAGATCCACCGCGGCATCGGCTTTCACCACGCCGAGGCTCTGGAAAAGAAGGCCCCCTTCCGGGTGAGCATCTTTGTGGGGGGCGCCCCCTCCATGACGGTGGCTGCCGTGATGCCGCTTCCCGAGGGGATGCCGGAACTCTCCTTTGCCGGTCTTTTGGCCGGGCACCGCATCGAGATGGTCGAGCGCGAGGGGGGACTGCCCATGCCCGCCGAGGCCGATTTCGTCATCACCGGCATCATCGACCCCGAGAAAACCCTCCCCGAAGGTCCTTTCGGTGACCACTTCGGCTATTACAGCCTGGCACACAAGTTCCCGGTCCTTAAGGTGGAGAACGTCTACCACCGCGATGGCGCCATCTGGCCCTTCACCACGGTGGGACGCCCCCCCCAGGAGGACACCTCCTTCGGCGCCTTCATTCACGAACTGACCGGTCCGCTCATCCCGACCGTGGTCCCCGGCGTGCGCGCGGTCCACGCGGTGGACGCCGCGGGGGTGCACCCGCTGCTTTTGGCAGTAGGGAGCGAGCGCTACGTGCCCTACTGCGAAAAGCGCACCCCCCAGGAGATCCTCACCATCGCGAACGCCATCCTCGGGCAGGGGCAGCTCTCCCTGGCGAAGTACCTGATGATCGCGACCCACGAAGATGCGCCGCAGCTCGATATCCACGACATCCCGGCCTTCCTCTCGCACGTGCTGGAGCGCTTCGACCCGCGCTGCGACCTGCACTTCCAGACCGCCACCACCATGGATACCCTGGACTACTCGGGATCGGGGCTGAACAGCGGCTCGAAACTGGTGCTCGCCGGTGTGGGTGAGAAACGTCGCGAACTGGGGACCGAGCTTCCCGCCGACTTCCGTCTCCCGGCAGGGTGGAGCGCCCCAGGCATCTGTCTTCCCGGCGTGCTGGCACTGCAAGGCCCGCCTTGCCGGCTTGCCAAGGGTGAGGCGGATCCTGAACTCGAAAAGCTCTGCAGCTTCTTGGAGAGCGTGCCGGGGCTCGAGGCCTTCCCGCTCATCGTGGCTTGTGACGACAGCCGCTTCACGGCCGAAAGTCTCAACAACTTCCTCTGGGTTACCTTCACCCGCTCCGATCCGGCTGCCGACCTCTACGGGGTAGGCGCCTTTACCGCTGCCAAGCACTGGGGCTGCCGAGGCCCCCTGGTCATCGACGCGCGGGTGAAACCGCACCACGCGCCGCCGCTTGTCGAGGATCCGGAGGTGGAGCGTCGCGTGGATCAACTGGCTGCCCCGGGCGGGCCGCTGCACGGCCTGTACTAGCGAGGGAGACGGTGACTAAAGAGAGATTGGACAAACTCGTCTTCGAGCGTGGGCTGGCGCCGTCGCGCGAGAAGGCGAAGGCACTCATCATGGCCGGGCAGGTGGTGGTGGACGACCACCTAGCCGACAAGGCAGGCCTCATGGTGCCGGTCGAGGCGGAGATCCGCCTCAAGGGGGAGCCGCTTCCCTACGTAAGCCGCGGTGGGCTGAAACTCGCCAAGGGACTGGAGCACTTCGACATCGTGGTCGCGGGGCTGGCCGCCATCGACGTGGGAGCCTCCACGGGCGGATTCACCGACTGCTTGTTGCAGCGCGGGGCGCGCCTGGTCATCGCGGTGGACGTGGGTTACGGGCAGCTCGCCTGGAAGCTGCGCGAGGACCCGCGGGTGGTGAACCTGGAGAAGACCAACATCCGCTACCTGGAGCCGGAAACACTCCCCGAGCTGCCGGAGCTGGCGGTCATCGACGCCTCCTTCATCTCGCTGGACAAGGTATTGCCGCAGACCCTGCGCCTGATCGGCCCGACCGGGCGCATCGTGGCACTCATCAAGCCGCAGTTCGAGGTGGGGCGCGGCCAGGTGGGGAAGGGTGGCGTGGTGCGCGACGCCAAGAAGCACGAGGAAGTCGTGGAAGGGATCACCGAGCTCGCCGTGGGGCTGGGGCTTGAAGTGCTGGGCGTCTGCGAATCGCCGATCCTGGGACCCAAGGGGAACAAAGAGTTCCTGATCTACCTGAAGAAGACTCTAAAGGCAATTGACAATTGACAGTGGACAATTGACAATGTTTGCGCTGGTGGAGGGGACTGGCTCCGCAGGGTGTCTGTCCCCTTTTCTGCCGCAGTTAACTGGCACGGCTACTGTTCCCTGCCAACCTGCCATTGGGTGCTTTTTCGGCTTATTCATAGTCAATTGTCAATCGTCAACTGTCAATTGAGTTCAAGGAGGCTTTATGAATGATTGTCTCTTCTGCAAAATGGCCAGCGGGGCCATACCGGTCAAGAAGGTGTTCGAGGACGATGCGCTCTTCGCCATCGAGGACATCAACCCCCAGGCGCCGGTCCATATCCTGGTGATCCCCAAGGAACACCTGGTGAACTCGCTCGATCTCGCTCCGGCCAACGACGAACTGATCGGCCGGGTCTACCGGGCCGCGGCGCAATTGGCGCGGGAGCGCGGCGTCGCCGAAGACGGCTTCCGCATCGTGAACAACAATAACGCCGGAGCGGGACAATCGGTCTTCCACATCCACTTCCACCTGCTGGCCGGCCGCAACCTCGGGTGGCCTCCGGGCTAACCGGGCTTGGAAGAACCCCCCGTAAGGGGAGGGGGCCACCTGCTTGACTGCAGTGGTACCATCCCGTAGCCGCTACGCCAAAGGAGAGGGAAATGAAGAAACTGCTTGTGCTGCTTTTCCTTTTTTGCCCGTTTACCGCCGGTGCCGTCACCTATCAATGGACCGATAGCCGGGGGACCATCAACTTCACCGAGGACCTCGGTAAGGTGCCCAAGAAATACCGCAAGAAGGTGAAGGTGCTGGGGGTCGACGAGAGCGGCGCGCCGCAGATCATCGATTCGGTGGAGTCGGCCAAGGGCAAGGGAAAGGATCCTGTGGCCCACCCCCCGGCGGGCAAGGAGAAAACGGGGACCAGCGCCAAGGAAGATGCGGCCCAGCGCAACGAGTACCTGAGTGCCAAGGTGAATCTGCAGGCGATGGAGAACAACGTGGCCGACCTGAAAGCCCGCCTCGCCGACAACTCGAAGATGTCGCGCTCCGAGTACCTCTCTCTGCAGAACACCCTGAAGCAGGAAGAGTACCGGGTACTGGAACAGAAAAAACGGGTGGAACAGTTGCGCGATAGCGCTGCCCGGTCCGGTGCGAGCCTGGACGCTAAGTAGCCGCAGACCCTACCTCTCTCGCCAGTTTTCCAAAGGGTGCCCCCGCCGTCGTTGTAACGGCGGGGTGCCTGTTGGCGGCCGCGATTGACACCCCGCCAGTTTGCTGCTAGCTTAGCAGCCCCACTACAACCTGGAGCACGTGCATGACTTTTCCCCATATCGACCCGGTGTTCCTCAAACTGGGACCGCTGGAATTTCGCTGGTACGGACTGATGTACATCTGCGGCTTCATCGCCGCCTACTTCATCATCTCGGCAGGCGTGAAGCGGAAGGGGCTGCCGCTTACCAAGGACGACGTCGCTGACCTCATCTTCACCGTGGCCATGGGGGTCATCCTCGGCGGGCGCCTGGGTTACATCCTGTTCTACAACTTCTCCTACTATCTCGAGCATCCCCTGAAACTCTTCGCGGTCTGGGAAGGGGGGATGTCCTTCCATGGCGGGCTCACCGGCGCCATCGTCGGCGGGTTCATCTACCTGCGCAAACGCAAGATCCGCTTCTACCAGATCGCCGACATCGGATTCCTGGCCGGTCCGGTGGGGCTGGGGCTTGGGCGCATCGGCAACTTCATCAACGGCGAACTCTACGGCCGGATCACCGACGTCCCCTGGGGTATGGTTTTCCCGACCGGCGGACCGCTGCCGCGGCACCCCTCGCAGCTCTACGAGGCGTTCTTGGAAGGGCCGGTGATGTTCCTGGTGCTCTGGATCATCTCGCACCGGGTGAAACAGGAAGGGGTGGTGTTCTGGTCCTTCATCGGGCTCTACGGGCTTTTCCGGTTCCTGGTGGAGTTCGTCCGGGAACCCGACGCTCAGCTCGGCTTTCTGGCGGGGGGGCTTTCCATGGGGCAACTTTTGAGTCTTCCCATGTTTCTCGTGGGGGTCGCGATGGTGATCTACCGCGTGCGTAAGGGGTAGGTGGGTTACACCAGCTTCTTCTTCATCTCCAGGATGTTCTCCTTGCAGTTCTTTCGGTAGGAAACCGAATCCATCAGCGAGCGGATCAGGAAGATGCCGCGCCCCCGGTCCTCAAGTTCTTCGAAGTTGGGCGGCGGGATCGAGTTGATGTCGAAACCCTGGCCGTCGTCGTAGACCCGGATGGTCAGGTCATCGAGGCGGATGGTGATGACGATGCGGACCAGCTTCTCCGGCTCTTTGGGGCCGGCGTGCTTGATGGCGTTCACCATCGCCTCGGTGAGCACCAGGTTCAGGTGGTAGGCCAAGGTCTCCCGGTCCCCGCTGTAGCGCTCCAGCTCGCGGGCGATGTCCTCCCCGATCCTGCCGATCAGGCTCAGGTACCGGGTCTTGTTGGGGACCTTGATGTCCACCTCGATCGCATTGCCTTCCATCTGGTGCCTCGCTCTTACTGGAAGTTCTCGACGGCTTCCGGTGCGGAGGGGAATATCTCGAAAACCCGGTGCAGACGGGTCAGCTCGAACATCGACTTGACCTGGGACTGCAGCGACGACAGTTTCAGGTTGCCCTGGTGCGAGATGGCATTTTTGAAGCCGGAGACCAATGCACCCAATCCGGAACTGTCAATGAAACGCACTTCTTTAAGATCTACCAGTACGTTCTTCTTGCCTTCCTCAAACAGCTTCTGGACCGCAGCTTTCAGATCGACCGAGTTGTGCGCATCCAGACGCTCCTCCTTTACGTAGAGAATGACTATGTCGTTCCTCGTTTCTTGTTCCAGATTCATGGCATTCTCCTTTGTGAGGTCCGATAAGCTCAAAATCATTGTGCTATAACCGGTGCTTTTTGGCAAGGACGCCTAAAGCCTCCGGCTAATGCACCTTCATGACTACCATGGAAACATCATCCTGTAAAGGACGCGGGGCGGAGAAGGCATTGAGCCTTGCGAGCACTTCCTCGATGATCGCCTCGGCGGGCTCGTGGTGCAGTTCGGTCAACAGGTCGCACAGCCGGGGAACCCCGAAAAACTCGCCTTCCTTGTTCTCGTTTTCGATGATGCCGTCGGTGTAGAGGAACAGGAGATCCCCGGGGGCGAGTTGCACAGTCTTTTCCTCGAAGACCACCCGTTTCTCCACCCCCAGTATCAGGCCGTCGGCGTCGAGTTCCTGCCATCCCCCCTCACGCAAGAGCAGGGGACGGGTGTGCCCGGCGTTGGAGAAGGTGAGGACCCGGCGTGCGGTGTCGTACTTGCCGCAGAACATGGTGATGAAGAGTTCTGCGCGGCTCAGGTCGTCGTAGAGCAGGTTGTTCAACACCCCCAGGACCTCGCTCGGGGAGCGGATCGCCTGCATCTGGGCGCGCAACACGCTGCGGGTCTCGACCATGATGAGGGCGGCTCCGACGCTGTGCCCGGAGACGTCGGCCATCACCAGGTCGACGAGTTCCCCGCCGCGCGGGAAGAAGTCGTAGTAGTCGCCCCCCACGTGGCTTGCCGGCACGCAGCGGCAGGCGAGGCTCACCCCGGGGACGCCGGGGGGCTCGAGGGGCAAGAGCGACAGCTGGATCTGCTTGGCGAGTTCGAGGTCCCGGGTCACCCGGGCGTTCTCCAGAAGTGCCGCCTCTTTCTGCTCGCGTTCCCGTTCGCGCGCCTCGCGTTCGTTGACGATATGCACTGCCTGGGCGAGCTGCCCGGCAAGGCTCTCCAGAAGCTCCACGAACTGTTCGGTGAAAAGCCCTACGATGGAACGGGAGAACACCGAGAGGACCCCCACCGGCGGTGCGCCTTCGCTGGCAATCGGGATGTGGGCAAACGACTTGATCCCCTCGCGCTGGAAGATCTCCTTGGCAAAGGGTTTGCTGATGAAGGCGGTGTCGTTGAAAAACTCCGGGCGCCGTCCCAAGAAGGCCTCCCCCACGTGGGTGTCGATCTCCAGGAGGCGTTCCTCGGCGGTGAGCTCGGCGCCACCTTCGCCCTTGTAGGTGCGCACCTCCAGGCGCCCTGTCTCGTTCAAAAGCCTGACCACGCACAGGTCGAGCTTGAATTCGCGCAGAATCAGGGTGAGCAGGTCCTCGATGATGATGTCGAGATCCAGGGAGCGGTTCATGATTTCCGAGGCCCTCAGCCGCACGTAGAGGGCCTCGCGGCTCTGGTCGCGCGAGGTGCGCACCGTCGAGAAGATATCGTAGACCGACTCCATGCGGCTGCCGATGTCGGAGAGAAAACTCTCAACTACCGCGCCGGCCGCAGCTCCACCCAGTGACGCCGCCAGCGTCTTTTCCACGAAGCGCTTCAGGTTGGGAAGTTCGAACTCGGAGACCCCGCCGCGCCCGTCGATCTCCCGCTCGCCCAGGTACTCGGCGATCGCCGCGTGGGCCTGGGGCTCTCCGATGAACTTGGACATGAGGTTGACGAACTGTACGATGGTGACCGGTTTGGAGAGCCTCTTGGTTTCGCGGTGTGGCGAGCCGTTCTCCGGTGCGAAGACCTGGACGAACTTCTTCACCTGGTCGCGCTCTTTCTCGCTTTGGCCGCAGAGGATGGAGAAGGCAAGGTAGGCCGAGATGTTCAGGAACATGCTCCAGAACAGGGCATGGCTCAAGGGGTCGAGGGCGGTCATCCCGAAGAGCCCCTGGGGGCGCAGCAGTTCGATCCCGAAGGGGCCGGAGACCAGGAGGTTGGTGTCCCACCAGCCGGCGTGTACCAGTGACGGGAGCAACAGGGTGTAGAACCAGATGGCAAAGCCCAATACGAGCCCGGCGATGGCGCCCGTGCGGTTACCCCGCGGCCAGTAGAGACCGCCGATGAGCGCCGGGGCGAACTGCGTCGCCGCCGAAAAAGAGATGAGCCCCATGTTCGCGAGCGTGTAGCTGTCACCCACGATGGCCTGGTACTGGTACCCCAAAAGCACCACCAGGATGATGCCGGCCCGCTTCAGGGTGATGAGCAGCGCCGGGAACCAGTTCTGCGGCTTGAAGCTGGTCACCACCGGCATCAGCACGTGGTTGAAGAGCATGGTGGACACGGCGACGCTTTCCACCATGACCATGCCGGCGGAGGCGGAGAAGCCCCCCAGGAAGGCCACCAGGGCAAGCCACTGGTGGCCTTCCTGCATGGGGAGGGTGAGCACGAAGTAGTCCGCCCCGCGCACGCCGCCGGTCAACAGGATACCGGCAAGTGCGATCGGCATCACGAAGAGGTTCATCAGGAACATATAGGCGGGAAAGCGCCAGGCTGCCTGGTTCAGGTGGCTCTCGTCGGAATTTTCCAACACCATCACCTGAAACTGGCGCGGCAACAGCATCACGGCGCTCATGGAGAGGAGTAGCACGGTGCACATCGAGGCGTAGGAGTTGCCGCCGGGGCTCCCCAGTGTGGTGAGCCGGACGAGAAGTGCCGGGTCGCGCTCGTACAGTCGCTCAAAGAGGTCCGCCATGCCGTCGAAGACGCCGTAGGTGAGAAAGATCCCCACGCTCAAAAAGGCGACCAGCTTGACGATCGATTCGAGCGCGATGACCGCGACGAGCCCCTCGTGACGCTCGGCCGAGACCAGGTGCCGCGCGCCGAAGATGGTGCTGAAGATCCCCAACAGGAGGGCCGAAAAAATCCCCGGATGCGGCGAGAAGGGGGAGATGCTCTCCAAGAAGCCGAAGTGGAAGTCGTGGTACCCGGTGATGATGGCGAACGAGGTGGAGACGGCCCGCAGTTGGAGGGCGATGTAGGGCATGATCCCCATCAGGGTGATCACGGTGATCAGGGCGCCCAGCCACTGGCTGCGGCCGTAGCGCGAACTTATGAAGTCGGCGATGGAGGTGATGTTGTTCTGCTTGGAGATCCTCACGATCTTCTTCAGCAAAAACCACCAGGAGAATGCGGTGAGGGTGGGGCCCAGGTAGATGGGGAGGAAGTCGATGCCGCTGGTGGCCGCCTTGCCGACGCTGCCGTAGTAGGTCCAGGAGGTCGCGTAGACCGTGATGGAGAGGGCGTAGACCGTCGGGTTCGCGGTGAGCGAGCGCCCCTGCTTCTGGCGCTGGTCGGCGTAGTAGGCGACCAGGAATAAAAGCGCAATGTAGAGGAGCGCGGTGCCCCAGACCAGATCGACATTCAGCATCAGCTGCGTTCCTTGTCGCTTTTATGCCGCTCGGCGCGGCTGAACAGGTACACGATGAAGATGGAGCAGACCCAGCCTAACAGCAGGTACAGGTAGAGCAGGGGGATGCCGAAGGGGCGCAGCGGCTTGTTGAAAATGCTGATGAAGGGGTAGTTCATCATGATGAAGCCCAGGACGAAACAGATCACCCAGCTGTCGGTGAGCTTGAGCTTCTTGATGACCCCGTCCCTCAGCCGCGTCTTCATGGCAATACCCCCAGCCCCTCGAGCACCTGGTCCACCTCCTGGTCAAGCGGCAGGCCACTGTCCACCACCAGCGCCTCTCCCGGGCCTGGTGCCTCGAACTCGGCCAGCTGGCGCTCCAGGAACTCCACTCGGCCGTCGGAAACGACGCTGGGATCCAGGCTGCGCTCGCGCAGGCGCCGGGCCAGCACTTCGCGCTCGCAGCGGATCTCGACCAGGTGGTAGGGCACCCCGAGGCTTTCGGCCAGTGCCTGAAAGGCGGCGCGGTCCCCGCGGCGTCGGAAGGTGGCATCCACCACCACGCCGTGTCCCCGGACCAGCTCCTCCCGTGCGCGTTCCAGAAGTGCCCGGTAGGTAGCCTCGCTACTCTCCGGGGAATAGATCCCTGCGCCGTAACCTTCCTTGCCCCTCTCGGTGGGGGCGCGGCCGGCAAGCGCCTTGCGCACCCGGTCGGAACTCAAAAGGGTGAGCCCCAGGTCGCGGCACAGTTCGCCCGCCAGGGCGCTCTTGCCGCTTCCCATCACCCCACAGGTGACGATGAGCATGGGGGCGAGACGCTCGCGCAGACAGTAGCCGCGGGCCAGGCGGAAGTAGCGGTTCGCCGCTGCCGCGAGTTTGCCGGCCTCCTCCTCGGAAAGCTCCTCCGAAAGCCTCAGGCTGGTCACCTTGCCGCGCACGAAGGCCCGGTAGATCCGGTAGAAGTCGAGCACCTCGGTGAGACCGTGGTCGCCGGTCGTCTCCTGGTAGCGCTGGAGAAACGGCTCGCAGAACTCCGGGTGTCCCAGGTTGTCGAGGTCCATGAGCAGGAAGGCCACGTCGGCCGCCGTGTCGCTGTAGCGGAAACGTTCGTTGAACTCGATGCAGTCGAAGATGCAGACCCGGTCGGTCAGGCAGATGTTGCCCAGGTGCAGGTCGCCGTCGCACTCGCGGATGTACCCCTCGGCGACCCGCTGCTGTAAAAGCCCCTGCCGGGTATCGAGGAACTCCGCTATCCACTGCTCAATAAAGGCGAGGTCGCCGCGGCTTATGGTGCGTCCCAGGTAGGGTGCGATCTGCTGGAAATTCTCGGTCCAGTTGGCCCGGATGGCCGCGACACTCCCCAACTCGTCGATGTGGGGGCCGCGCGCCGCTTCCAGGTGAAAGGCGGCGATTACCCGGGCGAGCTCATCGAGCTGTTCCAGGGCGAGCTCACCGCGCTCGACGATGCGCTGCAGCATGCGCTCCTCGGGGAGTCGCTTCATCTTCACGGCATAGTCCACGAGGGTCCCGGTCCCCTCGAAGCGGAGCCCTTCCTGCCCCTGACGCAGTTCCACGACACCCAGGTAGATATCGGGGCAGAGCCGGCGGTTCAGGCGCACTTCCTCTTCGCAGTAGAAGCGGCGGCGGTCCAGGGTGGTGAAGTTGAGAAAACCGAAATCCACCGGCTTTTTGACCTTGTACACCAGCTCATCTGTAATGAAAATATACGAAACATGCGTCTCAATGAGAGAAACGGCCGTCGTCGGTGCCGGATATGCGGTAGGTTTAAGTAGCGATTTTTTCAGCTTGCGGATCATGGCTGGCCTTAACCTGATGATTTTATTTGAGAATTGTACCACGGTAGCGACGCGTCGCAAGTCGCTAATTGGAAAGCAATTGGTGTTTGACGCTGCTACCTAATTATGCTAGTTTTTCATGTGATATCGCGCCATCTGCAGGATAATGTGTCCTGGCCGGTGTCGCGTTTTTTTGGTTCGCGCCCATACCTACCACGGAATCCAAGGTACCCCATGACCACGAAGTATCTCGCGCTGTTGCTGATGTGTTCCCTGCTCACCGCCTGCGCCACCGAACATGCCGCTGCCGTCCCCACCCAGGAGATCCCCTACGAGGCGACCACCACCGAGGGACGCACCCTCTATTTCTTCTCACTCGCCAGGCTGCGTGCCGGGGCGGGGGACACCGAGGGGGCGCTCACCCTTTTGAAGAGCGCCATGGCAGCGGACCCGACCGCACCCTCGCTGCACACCGCGGCGGCCCAGATCTACCTGCAGCAGAGTAAGCCCGAGGAGGCGCTCGCCGAGTGCGAGGCCGCCATCAAGCTGGACCCGACCCTGGTGCAGGCCCAGCTTCTGGCCGGTAATATCCTGGTGACCATGCAGCGCGAGAAGGAGGCGATCCCCTACCTGAAGAAGGTGATGGAACTCGACCCGACCCGCGAAGAGGTCTACCTGCACGTCGCCATCTTCTACCTGAAGAACTTCGAGTACGAGCAGGCGGTCAACACCCTTAAGGCACTCATTAAGGCGGCGCCGGATTCGCCGCTTGGCTACTACTACCTGGCCAAGACCTACGACCAGATGCGGCTGCCGCGCGAGGCGCTGACCTACTACAAGAAGGCGGTCGAACTCAAGCCCGATTTCGAGCAGGCCCTCATCGAGATGGCGATCCAGCAGGAGACCCAGGGGCAGTTGGCCGATGCCGTCGAGACCTATAAGAACCTCCTCGAGGTGAACCCTTCCAACGTGAACGTGGTGCAGCACCTGGCGCAGCTCTACATCCAGCAGCGCCAACTGGACGAGGCGCTCGCCCTTTTGCAGCGCGACGGCGGCGAGAGCCTGGAGACCCAGCGCAAGATCGGCCTGTTGCTCCTCGAGCTCGAGCGCTACGACGAGGCGGTGACCACCTTCAAGGGGATCCTGGCGGTCGAGCCGAACGCGCACCAGGTCCGCTTCTACCTGGGGTCCGCCTACGAGGAGATGGAAGAGCCTGATTCGGCCATTGCGGAGTTTGCCCAGGTCCCGGTCGGCTCCACCTACTACCTGGACGCGCTGGGACACCTGGCCTACCTCTACAAGGAGAAGGGGGAGGTGGACCGGGGGCTGCGGCTTTTGAAGGACGAGGTGAAGCGCGATCCCACCAAGATCGAACCCTACCTGGTGCTCGCCGGTCTCTACGAGTCGCTGGAGCGTTTCAAGGACGGCGTCGAGGTGCTCAGGTCGATGAACGAGACCATGCAGGCCGATCCGCGGGTCACCTTCCGGCTGGGGATCCTCTACGACAAGCTCGGTGAGCGGGATCAGTCGGTCGCCATGATGAAGAAGACCATTGCCGCGACCCCGAACGACCCGCAGGCGCTCAACTACCTCGGGTACACCTACGCCGAGATGGGGGTGAACCTGGAAGAGGCGCTGGGCTACCTGAAAAAGGCGGTGCAGTTGAAGCCCGACGACGGCTTCATCCTGGACAGCCTGGGATGGACCTACTTCAAGCTCAAGCGTTACGAGGAGGCGATCTACCAGCTGGAACGCGCGGCCGAACTCTCCGACGAGGACGCCACGGTGCTCGGGCACCTGGCCGACGCCTATTGCGCGGGTCATCTCGCGAAGAAGGCGATTGCCATCTACAAAAAGCTGCAGAAGCTCGAGCCGGAACGTACCGACCTGGCCGAGAAGATCAAGCACTGCCGTCAGGAGAGCAGCGATAAATGACCCTGCGTCGCCTGTTCACCCTGCTTCTGGTCGCCCTGCAGCTTTCCGCCTGCGGCCAGAGTGCTCCCGAACAGAAGTCGCTGGCCCGCCCCAAGGGGGGGGCACCGGCCTATGGCGATGCGCTGATCACCGGGAGTATTGGTGAGCCCAACACCCTGATCCCGCTTTTGGCCTCCGATTCCGCCTCGCACGAAGTGGCCGGCCTGGTCTACAACGGGCTGGTGCGCTACGACAAGAACCTCAAGCTCGAGGGTGACCTGGCCCGCTCCTGGGAGGTCTCCCCGGACGGCCTCACCATTACCTTTCACCTGCGGCCCGGGGTGAAGTGGCACGACGGCAAGGAGTTCACCTCCCGCGACGTGCTCTACACCTACCGGGTCACCGTCGATCCCAAGACCCCCACCGCCTACTCCGAGGACTTCAAGCAGGTCAAGAAGGCCGAGGCGCTGGATACCTACACCTTCCAGGTCTCCTACGATAAACCGTTCGCCCCGGCGCTCGCCTCCTGGGGGATCGCGATCCTTCCCGCCCACCTACTGGAAGGGAAGGACATCACCAAGAGCCCGCTCGCCCGAAGCCCCATCGGCACCGGTCCCTACACCTTCAAGGAATGGATCCCGGGGCAAAAGCTCGCCCTGGAGGCAAACCCGGCCTACTGGGAGGGGCGCCCCTACCTGGACCGCTTCGTGTACCGGATCATCCCGGACAACTCCACCATGTACATGGAGCTCAAGGCCGGCGGCATCGACACCATGGGGCTCTCCCCGGTGCAGTACCAGCGCCAGACCAACACCCCGGAGTTCCTGGCGCGCTTCAACAAGTACCGCTACCCGGCCTCGGCCTATACCTATCTCGGCTACAACCTGCGCCTCCCCTTGTTCAAGGACCGCCGGGTGCGCCAGGCGATCAGCCACGCCATCAACAAGGAAGAGATCATCCAGGGGGTCCTGCTCGGCATGGGGCAGATCGCCCACGGGCCGTACAAGCCGGGGACCTGGGCCTACAAACCGCAGGTGGCCGATCCGGAGTACAACCCGGCCAAGGCGCAACAACTTCTCAAAGAGGCGGGGTTCGTCATGGGACCCGACGGCATCCTGGCGAAGGACGGCAAGCCGTTTAGCTTCACCATCATGACCAACCAGGGAAACGACCAGCGCATGAAGTGCGCCCAGATCATCCAGCGTCGCCTGAAACGGGTGGGGATCGACGTGAAGATCCGGGTCATGGAGTGGGCCTCTTTCCTCACCAACTTCATCGACAAGGGGAAGTTCGAGGCGGTGCTTTTGGGCTGGACCATCGGTCAGGACCCGGACCTCTACGACGTCTGGCATTCCTCCAAGACCGAGCCCAAGGAACTTAACTTCATCGGCTTTAAAAACGCCGAGGTGGACCGCCTGCTCATCGAGGGGAGAGGGACATTCGACCAGGAGCAGCGCAAGCGGTGCTACTGGGGGATCCAGGACATCCTGGCCCAGGAGCAGCCCTACACGTTCCTCTATGTCCCCGACGCGCTGCCGGCGGTCGCCTCTCGCTTCCAGGGGATCGAGCCGGCACCCGCGGGGATCATGTACAACCTGATCAAGTGGTACGTGCCCGAGGCGGAACAGCAGCACTAATTCGTGTCGGCGTTTGCCCCATCCCCACCCGACCCTCCCCTTGAAGGGGGGAGCGTTTTCGCGAAGGGAAGATTGGCGTCAATCAGGTCGGGTTTAACGTAGAACGTAGAACTTAGAACAGTTTCTTAGGTTTTTATGGCCAACTATCTGATAAAACGCATCGCCATGCTCTTTCCGCTGCTGCTCGGGATCACGCTGATCACCTTCACGGTGATCCACCTTGCCCCGGGCGAGCCGGTGGAGATGCAGACCGCCATGAGCCCCAAGGTCTCGGCGGCCTCGCGGGCCCGCCTGCGCGAGTTCTACGGGCTGGACAAGCCGCTGCACGTGCAGTACCTGCGCTGGCTCGGCCACCTGGCACACCTCGACTTCGGCCGCTCCTTCGCACCCGATAACCGCCCGGTGACCGACAAGATCGTCGAGCGCATCCCGATCACCCTGTCGCTCAACGTGATCGCGCTCATCCTGGAATTCGGGCTGGCCATCCCAATCGGCATCCTTGCCGCGGTACGCCGCGACTCACTCCTGGATCGCGGCATCTCGGTCTTCGTCTTCGTCGGATTCGCGGTGCCTACCTTCTGGCTCGCGCTTTTGTGCATGTACTTCTTCGGCGTTAAGTTCTCCTGGCTCCCCATCTCCGGGATTCACTCGCTGGGGTACGAAAAGTTCTCCGCAGCCGGCCGGGTCTGGGACCTCGCCAAGCACCTGGTGCTTCCGATTTCGATCGCCACCTTCGGAAGCCTGGCGGGCCTGTCGCGCTACATGCGCTCGACCATGCTCGAGGTGCTCTCCCAGGACTACATCACCACGGCACGCGCCAAGGGGTTGCAGGAGCGCGTGGTGATTTTCAAGCACGCCCTGAAAAACGCACTTTTGCCGGTGATCACCCTCCTGGGTTTTTCGCTCCCCGGGCTGATCGGCGGTTCGGTCATCTTCGAGACAATCTTTGCCATTCCCGGGATGGGGCAGCTCTTCTACCAGGGGGTGATGGCACGCGACTACCCGCTGGTCATGGGGATCCTGGTGATCGGTGCCTGCCTGACGCTCGTCGGCAACCTGTTGGCCGACCTCTGCTACGCGGTTGCCGATCCGCGCATCCGGCACGGGAGGAGCTGAAATGAGCGAACCCGGGCGCGGACCCTTCCAGGAGTTCTGGCGGCGTTTCACGGCGAACCGCTTTGCCGTCGCGGCGCTCTGCATCATCGTGGCGCTCTTCGTGCTTTCAGTGTGCGCCTCGTTTTTGACCCCTTACGACCCCGATGCCATCGATGCCTGGCACGTCCTGCTCCCCCCGTCGGCTGCCCACTTTTTCGGGACCGACGAGCTGGGGCGCGACGTCTTCACCCGGGTGGTGTACGGCGCGCGGGTGTCGCTCAAGGTCGGTTTCGTCGCGGTGGGTATTGCCGTTGCCATCGGGACCGTGGTCGGGCTCGTTTCCGGGTACTACGGCGGGTGGGTGGACACCGTGCTCATGCGCCTGGTGGACATCATGCTCTGCTTCCCGACCTTCTTCCTGATCCTCGCCGTGATCGCCATGCTGGAGCCCTCCATCTGGTACATCATGGTGATCATCGGGCTCACCGGCTGGATGGGGGTCGCGCGCTTGGTACGTGCCGAGGTACTTTCGCTGAAAAGCCGTGACTTCGTCTCGGCGGCGCGGGTTTTGGGGGCGTCGGACCGGCGCATCATCTTCCGGCATATCCTCCCCAACGCGCTCTCGCCGGTGCTGGTGTCGGCGACCTTGGGGGTGGCCGGTGCCATCCTTACCGAGAGTGCACTCTCCTTCCTGGGGATCGGGGTGCAGCCCCCCACGCCGAGTTGGGGGAACATCCTCACCTCGGGGAAGGATTACATCGAGTTTGCCTGGTGGTTGTCGCTCTTCCCGGGTCTTGCCATCCTGGTCACCGTCCTTTCCTACAACCTGGTGGGGGAGGGGATCCGGGACGCGCTGGATCCGAGGAAACAGCAGTAGAGGCGGGTTAGCCACGGAGACACGGAGAAACCACGGGCCTTGGCTTGGCACTCCGTAGGGGAGAATAAATATTCGCCCCTACTGCGAGGGCAGCCGGTAAAAGTTCAACAAAAGGGGACAGGCACCTGCGGAGCTAGTCCCCAACAACATAGAACGTAGAACCTAGATTTTTTTGCGCGAGGATTTCATGGGAGAGCGTTGCCAGGAAGGTTTCGAGTTATTGAAGGTGGACAAGCGGGAGTTCGTACCGGCCACGCTTGACGACGAAGTGCGCGTGGACAGGCTCTGCAAGGACCTCCTGCACCGCTTCTATAACGAAAGCATGGATGCCGGCCTCTCTCCGGAGGAGGCGACCGCGCTGGCGGGCGCCGCCGACTACTTCGTCAGGGATTTCGTGGTCTCCATCAAGTCCCGCAGCATCTTCGATGAGCGCCCCGGCATCGTGCGCCAGTTCGCCGGCAACTGGTACATCGTCAATACCATTGACCCCCTCATTGCCGAGATCGACCGGTTTCTCGCGGGGATCAAGGCCTTTTACCGCTTCCTGCACGGACACCAGCTCATTTCGCTCAAGTTCCTGCAGGCGATCGAGGCGGAATGCGCGGAACGCGACTACTACGAAGGGCGTATCGAATCCTTCTGGGCCATCACCGGCGACGGCTACCTCGCCTGGGAGAAGGAGTGCACGCTCAAGAATGCCTGAAACCTTTACCCGCTCGACCCGTCCCACCGAAAGCACGCGGCCGTCGTCCGACAGGAGCCTGCCTGCTTGACTGACCTCTTAGCCCACATCAAAGCCTTGAAGCTCTTCGCACCGGGCGCCACCGTTGTCGTCGCCGTGTCCGGCGGGGCAGACTCGGTCGCCCTGCTCGATCTGCTGCACCGGTTCGATGGGGACCTGAGACTAGTCGTTGCCCACCTCAATCATTCCCTGCGGGGCGAACACGCCGATAAGGACCAGGAGTTCGTGGCCGGGCTTGCCGCCGGCTATCGGCTCCCCTTTGCCGGTGAGCGCCGGGAGGTCGCCGCGCTGGCCAAAGAGTGGGGGACCTCGCTTGAGGATGCCGGAAGACGGGCGCGCTACGAGTTCTTGTACCGGGTGGCCCGGGCGTACCAGGCCGGGTGCATCGCGCTCGCCCACCACCGCGATGACCAGGCCGAGACGGTGCTGATGCGTCTGCTGCGCGGTGCCGGGGCGACCGGCCTGCGCGGCATGGGGCTGAGCCGCGGCATGCTGAAGCGCCCCTTGCTGCGCCTCTCTCGCGCCGAGATCGAGTGCTACCTGAAGGGAAGGGGGCTAACCTGGCGTACCGATTCGAGTAATGCCGACACCGCGATCCTGCGCAACAGCATCCGCCACGAGTTGTTGCCGATCCTTGGCCGGTACAACCCGAAGGTCTCAGAACGCCTGGCGGCGACCGCCGAGATACTGGCCGCCGACGAAGAGGTGCTCGAGCAGGTGACCGAAAGCGCCTACCGGCGGCTGACGGTTCCCGGAGCAACCGATCCCAGCTTTTCGGTAGCGGGGTTGGCCGCCGAACCGCGCGGTCTCAGGCTGCGTCTCTACCGCCGTGCCCTCGCTGCGCAGCGCGGCGACCTGCAGCGCATCGCACTTTCCCACCTGGAGGCCATCGACCACCTGGTCCTGGCGGAGCGCCCCAACGCCCAACTGAAACTCCCCGGCGCCTGCCTGGTGTGGCGCGGCTACGACCGGCTCTGGTTCGCTGCCCCAGTGCCTGCTGGAGGGGCGTTCGAGTTCGCCGTTGCCGGGCCGGGGAGCTACCGGCTTCCCGGGGAAAGGATGCTCACGGTATCCCTCGTGGAGCGCCCGGAGCGCCTCGCGGGAGCGTCGACGGTGGCTTATTTCGATCCCGAGGCGGCTACCTTCCCCTGGACCGTGCGCTCGTTTCGTCCCGGCGATCGTTTCGCTCCGCTGGGGATGGCCGGTAGCCAGAAGGTGAAGGACGTGTTCATAAACTCCAAGATCCCGGTGCCGGAACGGGGGCGTATCCCGGTGCTGATCAGCCGGGACAGGATTATCTGGTTGGGCGGTGTGAAAATGGGGGAGCAGGCTCGCGTCACAGGTAGTCTGGGACTGGTTCTAAAGGCTGAAATTCTTGATATTACGCTCTAAAGCTCTTGTCAATGCGCCCCCTTTGTGGTAATCCTTTTCTTCATTTGAATACACTGGGCGAGGTCCCATTCTAGCAGCGGAACTCGATCTGAAACGTCAACCAGCTCCGGCTGACACAGTGCAACGTGTTGACTGTCGGAGCTTGCCGCATACACATCATCGGGAGGAAACTTGAACCAATTCTATAAGAACCTGGCGCTCTGGCTGGTGATCAGTCTCATGATGATCTTGCTGTTCAACCTGTTCAACAAGCCGAAGCCTTCCATGGAGAAGCTTGACTACAGCGATTTCATCGAGGCAGTAGAGACCGGCAAGGTCAAGAACGTTGCACGCCCGATCGCCTCGGTTGTCATCCAAGGTAACGAAATCATCGGCAAGTTCCAGGACGGCAAGGAGTTCAGAAGCTACAAGCCGGCCGACGCGAACCTGACCGACAAGCTGATCGAGAAGCATATTTCCACCTCGGCTCGCCCCGAAGAGGAGCGTTTCTCCTGGTTCTCGCTCCTGGTCTCCTGGTTCCCCATCATCTTCCTGGTGGCGGTCTGGATCTTCTTCATGCGCCAGATGCAGGGTGGCGGCGGCAAGGCCATGGCTTTCGGCAAGAGCCGCGCCAAACTGCTGACCGAAGCGCAGGGTCGCGTAACCTTCGAGGACGTGGCCGGCATCGAAGAGGCCAAGGACGAGCTGGAAGAGATCATCAACTTCCTGAAGGACCCCAAGAAGTTCACCAAGCTTGGGGGCCGTATCCCCAAGGGTGTGCTGCTCATGGGCCCTCCGGGCACCGGCAAGACCCTCCTGGCCCGCGCCATCGCCGGCGAGGCAGGGGTGCCGTTCTTCTCCATCTCCGGTTCCGACTTCGTCGAGATGTTCGTCGGCGTAGGTGCTTCCCGCGTGCGTGACCTGTTCGTCCAGGGTAAGAAGAGCGCTCCCTGCATCATCTTCATCGACGAGATCGACGCGGTGGGGCGCCACCGCGGTGCCGGCCTGGGCGGCGGCCACGACGAGCGCGAGCAGACCCTGAACCAGTTGCTGGTTGAGATGGACGGCTTCGAGTCCAACGAAGGGGTCATCCTGATCGCCGCCACCAACCGTCCCGACGTCCTCGACCCCGCTCTTTTGCGTCCGGGTCGTTTCGACCGCCAGGTGGTCGTGCCGCGTCCCGACGTGAAGGGGCGCGAGATGATCCTCAAGGTGCACACCAAGAAGACCCCGCTCTCCCCGGACGTCGACCTCGGCGTCATCGCCCGCGGTACCCCGGGCTTCTCGGGCGCCGACCTCTCCAACGTGGTGAACGAGGCCGCCCTTCTGGCCGCCCGCAAGGAGAAGAGCTGCCTCGAGATGATCGACTTCGATGATGCCAAGGACAAGGTGCTCATGGGCGTGGAGCGCCGCTCCATGGTGATCTCGGACGAAGAGAAGAAGAACACCGCGTACCACGAGGCGGGGCACACCCTGATCGCCAAGCTGATCCCGGGGACCGACCCGGTGCACAAGGTCTCCATCATTCCGCGCGGTCGCGCACTGGGTGTCACCATGCAGCTCCCCATCGAGGACAAGCACAGCTACTCGAGGGAGTCGCTTTTGGACCGCATCGCCGTCCTCATGGGCGGGCGCGCTGCCGAGGAGATCATCTTCAACTCGATGACCACCGGCGCCGGCAACGACATCGAGCGTGCCACCGATATCGCCCGCAAGATGGTCTGCGAGTGGGGGATGAGCGACAAGCTGGGACCGGTCTCCTTCGGCAAGAAGGACGAGCAGATCTTCCTTGGGCGCGACATGGCGCACCAGAAGAACTACTCGGAGGCGACCGCCGTCGAGATCGACAGCGAGATCAGGCTGCTCGTCGAGTCGAACTACGCCCGCGTCAAGACGCTTTTGGCGGAAAACCTCGAGAACCTGCACAAGATCTCGCACGCCCTGATCGAGAAGGAAAACCTCTCCGGCGAGGAGATCGACCAGATCATGGCCGGCAAGGACCCCGCACCCGAGGCGACCGCCTAGGATGTCGGGAAGCTGTATGAGCTGGGATCTCTCCCGGCGCACCCTGTCGCTTGAGCGTCCCCTGGTGATGGGGATCCTGAACGTTACGCCGGATTCCTTCTCGGACGGCAACCGCTACTTCTCGACGGCGCGCGCCGTCGAGCGGGCACTGGAGCTGGAGGGGGAGGGGGCCGACATCATCGACATCGGTGGTGAGAGTACCCGCCCCAACGCGCCAAAGGTGAGTCTGGAGGAAGAACTGGCCCGGGTAGTCCCGGTCATCGAGGGGCTCGCCGGCAAGCTAAAGGTCCCCATTTCGGTAGATACCTACAAGGCGGAGGTGGCCCGCGCCGCCTGCGCTGCCGGAGCCGAGATCGTCAACGACGTAAGCGGCCTCTGCTTCGATACCGGGATGGCAGCTGCAGTGTCCGAGGCCCGGGCGGGTGTGGTGCTGATGCACACCCGGGGGACACCAGACCAGATGCAACAGGACACCGGCTACCGCGACCTGCTCGGCGAGGTGAAGCTCTACCTTACAGAATCGCTGGAGCTGGCGCGGCAGGCGGGCATCCCGAAAAGTCGTATCGTGGTCGATCCCGGCATCGGGTTTGCCAAGAGCGTCGAAGGGAACCTCGAACTGATCCGCCGGCTTCGGGAGCTTGAGGACCTCGGCTGCCCGATACTGGTAGGCCCCTCCCGCAAGTCGTTCATCGGCGCGGTGCTCGGGGACCGGGACCGGGACAGAACCTACGGAACGGCGGCGGCAGTCGCCGTCTCGATTTTAAACGGCGCGGCCATCGTGCGAGTACACGACGTGGCGGCCATGCGGGATATCGTACTGATGACGCGGGCGCTCGCCTAACGCCTTTTGCCAGCCAACCCGGAGCAGATGACCTTTTTCCTGCAAAACATAGGCGTGCTGCAGGACCTCTTGGACCTGTCCCTGACGGCCCTTATCCTGGTGCGCCTGTCCAGGCTCATGAAGACCGTGCTGGCCCTGCGTATCCTGACGGCCCTCTCGGCGCTGGTGGTCGGGCACCTCCTGGCGCGGCTTCTCTCCCTGCATACCGTCCGGCTCCTTTTCGATACCTTCCTGGTCTCCTCGGTCGTGGTGCTTGCGGTCATCTTCCAGACCGACATCCGGCGCGCCTTTGCCGCCCTGATCCGCAGCCGTGCCGTGAAGGACGTCGAGATGTCCGACCTGATCGACGAGCTGGTCTTCGCGGTCTCGGGGCTCGCACAGAAGCGGATCGGCGCCCTCATCGTCATCGAGCGCAGCATCCAGGTGGACAGCTACCTCGCGGTGGGCACCGAGATCGACGCCAAGGTCACCAGCGAGCTGATCTCCTCAATCTTCCTGCCGTACTCACCCATCCATGACGGAGCCGTCATCATCCAGCGGGGCAAGCTGACCCGCGCCGGCTGCTTCCTGCCGCTTACCCAGAACCTCGAGGTGAGCAAGAGCCTGGGAACCCGGCACCGCGCAGCGATGGGGCTGAGCGAGCTGGTGGATGCGGTGGTCATCGTGGTTTCGGAGGAGACCGGCACGGTTTCGGTGTTCGTCGGAGGGAAGAAAACTACCAACCTTGACCCTCCTGCGCTGGGCAAGTTGCTGAGAAGGCTGGTGGAACAGAGGTGGCTTAAATGAGTGAAACCAGACCACTTGAAGAGGTCTACGGGGTGAAGTTCCTCGCCGTGCTGCTGGCGCTGCTCATCTGGCTCACCGTAGCGGTAGAGCGTTCCGGCGAGGTGACCATCCCGGTCCCCGTGAACCTCGAGCGCCTGCCGCGCGGGATCAGGATGGTCTCGCCGCCCCCCGGCGTGGTGCAGGTCACCGTGTCCGGTCCCCGGATCCTGCTGGCGCGTCCCTTTCTGCTCGGGGCACGCTGCACCCTGGACCTTGCCTCGGCTGTTCCGGGGAGCATGAGCTTCACCACCAACGATTGCCGGTACGACATGGATGGTGAGCTCAAAGTCGTGCGGGCCATCCCCCAGACGATTCATTTGGACTTCGCGGCGGTAGATGCGAAATAGCCGGACAGTGCGCAAAACCAGGTCTTCCGGCAGCTCCGGATGACAGGATGTTGAGAGCCGCAGTACCAGCGGCGTTGCACACACATAAATTCGAGGTGGATATCACATGAAAAAACTTTTCGGTACGGATGGGGTGCGTGGCGTTGCCAACGTGTACCCGATGACCGCGGAGATGGCGATGCAGATCGGCCGGGCCGCGGCCTACATCTTCAAAAACGGCAAGCGCCGCCACCGTGTGGTGATCGGCAAGGACACCCGACTCTCCGGTTACATGCTGGAAAGCGCCCTGGTGGCCGGCATCTGCTCCATGGGGGTGGACGTGCTCCTGGTCGGCCCGCTGCCGACTCCGGGGATTGCCAACATCACCTCTTCGATGCGCGCCGATGCCGGCGTGGTCATCTCCGCATCGCACAACCCCTTCGAGGATAACGGCATCAAGTTCTTCTCGCGCGACGGCTTCAAACTGCCCGACGAGATGGAGCTCATGATGGAGGAGCTGATTTTCTCCAAGCGTATCGACTCGCTGCGCCCCACCGCGAAAGAGGTCGGTAAGGCTTACCGTATCGATGACGCCGCCGGGCGCTACGTGGTGTTCCTGAAGAGCACCTTCCCGAAGGATCTCGACCTCTCCGGGCTCAAGATCGTGCTCGATTGCGCCAACGGCGCGGCCTACAAGGTCGCTCCGGCCGTGTTCGAGGAACTGGGCGCCGAGGTTATCACCATCGGCGTCAAGCCCAACGGCACCAACATCAATGCCGAATGCGGATCGCTGCACCCGGAGGTGATGAGCGAGGCGGTCAAAAAGCATGGCGCCGACCTGGGGATCGCGCTTGATGGCGACGCCGACCGGGTCATCTTCGTCGACGAGTATGGCAACGTGGTCGACGGTGACCGGATCATGGCGATCTGCGGCACCGAGATGCTCAAGCAAGGAACCCTGAAGCACAACACCCTGGTGGCCACGGTGATGAGCAACATGGGGCTCGACATCGCCCTTAAGCGTGCCGGTGGCGAAGTGATCAAGACCGCCGTGGGCGACCGCTACGTGGTCGAGGAGATGCTCAAAGGTGGCTACAACCTGGGGGGCGAGCAGTCCGGCCACATGATCTTCCTGGATCACAACACGACCGGCGACGGCGTGCAGAGCGCCTTGCAGGTCCTGGCCATCATGCAGCGCCACCAAAAGCGTCTCTCGGAGCTCGCGCTGGTCATGGACCCGCTGCCCCAGGTGCTGGTGAATGTACGCCTGGCCCAGAAGTCCGACATCATGCAGGTTCCCGAGATCGCCAACCTGATCCGCTCGGTGGAGGAGAAACTCAAAGGGGAGGGGAGGGTGCTGATCCGCTACTCCGGGACCGAACCGCTCTTGCGCATCATGCTTGAAGGAAGTGATGCAGGGCAGATCAAGGACTGGGCCAACGAGATCGCTGGTGCGGTTTCCTGCGCCCTGGGAGGTGAAGCTCGTGGCTAGATTAGGCGTGAATATCGATCATGTGGCGACCCTGCGCCAGGCCCGGGGCGGCGTCGAGCCGGATCCGGTCACCGCGGCAGCGCTGGCCGAGATGGCCGGTGCCGACGGCATCACCATTCACCTGCGCGAGGATCGGCGTCATATCCAGGATCGCGACCTGAAACTCTTGCGCCAGACCGTTAAGACCCGGTTGAACCTGGAGATGGCGGCAACCGAGGAGATGGTCACCATCGCCCTTGCCGTGAAGCCCGAGTGCTGCACCCTGGTGCCCGAGAAGCGCGCCGAGTTGACCACCGAGGGTGGGCTGGACGTGAGGATTCACCAGGAGGCGCTCAAGCCGTTCATCGAGCGGCTGCAGGCGGGGGGGATCATCGTGAGCCTCTTCATCGATCCAGATCCGGACCAGATCAAGGCCGCCAACAAGACCGGTGCCGATTACATCGAGATCCACACCGGGAGCTTCGCCGATGCTGTAGACTGGAAAACCGAGCAGCAGGAGATCATCAAGATCGAGAATGCGGTGAAGCTCGCCAAGAAGCTCGATCTCGGCGTCAACGCCGGTCATGGGCTCAACTACACCAACGTGAAGAAGATCGCGGCCATCGGCGGGATCGAGGAATTCAACATCGGCCATTCCATCATGTCCCGGGCCATTTTCGTCGGCCTGGACCGCGCGGTGCGCGACATGTCCGAACTGGTACGCTACGCGTAAAGCAATGGACAATTGACAATGGACAACTAACGTCACAGTCCGTGCGGCGTCCCGCACAGTTTTCCTTGTCAAAGTGTCCCTGTACATTTAACCTCTGCCAATTGCCAACTAGGTAGTGGCAATTGCTTATCGGCTTTCTCACCGTCAACTGTCAATCGTCAATTGTCAATTGCCTTTCAAAGGAGATCGTATGTCCAGAGCGGCAGCACGTCACATCCTGGTATCCACCGAGGCCCAGTGCCTCGAGCTGAAAAAACAGATCGAAGAGGGCGCGGATTTCGCGGAGATAGCACGCCAGTACTCTTCCTGCCCTTCCGGCCGTCAGGGTGGTGCCTTGGGTGAGTTCGGCCCCGGTCAGATGGTGCGCGAATTCGATGAAGTCGTCTTCAGCGGCGAGGTCGGCAAGGTACTCGGGCCGGTGCGTACCCAGTTCGGCTACCACCTGGTCGAGGTTACCAGCCGCACCGCCTAGGCGGCACGAGGGAAAGCATGGACGCTCAAGAGCCAAACACCACGAAGCCTAAACAGTCCCTGTTGGGTCGGCTATTTTCCGCCGAGGGTGCCATCTTCTGCATCGGGGTCGCCTGCATCGTCTACGGTCTGGCCGATGGCTTCAAGGTGATGCAGTTCTTTTTCGGGCTGTGCATAGTCGGCGGCAGCGTCGCGCTGCACTTTGTGAAGAAGAAGGACTGGGACGCCCACTGGGCGGAACACAACCGACTGCACGACGCACACCAGCAGCGCCTGGAAGCAGAACAGCGGGACAAGAAAAAAGAGCAGTGAAAACGAGGCGGGGAGACAACTCCCCGCCTTTTTCGTATCGGCCCGGATGTTGACGTTTAACGCGGCGCGTTATGCTGTCAGGATGATCATCGTTCAAATCCAAGAAGGCACGGGCTCTTTTTGAGGGACAATGCCCCAAGGAGTTCCGAGCTTTTGCTGGCGTTGCCGAGCGCAAGCTGCAGATGCTTAACGACGCGGCATCGATTGAGGATGTGCGGTCACCGCCAGCAACCGGCTTGAAGCGTTGCGTGGCGATCGCTTTGGCCAGTGGAGCATTCCAATAAATGATCAGTGGCGGCTCAGTTTTGTCTTTCGTCAGGGCAACGCCTTCGATGTTGAAATGGTCGATTACCATTGAGGTCGAACATGGAAACCGTTAACAAAATGCGTCCGATCCACCCCGGGGAGGTTTTGAGGGATGAATTCCTGGCAGAGCTCGGTTTGACTGCTCATGCACTTGCCTTGGAACTGAAAGTGCCAGCCCCTCGTATCAATGACATCGTGCGTGAGCGTCGCGCCATTACGCCTGATACAGCACTGCGCCTAGCTCGCTACTTTGGGACAACGGCGCAGTTTTGGATGAATCTCCAAACGAGTTACGATCTGAAAATTGCTGAAAACGAGCATGGGTTGAAGATCGAGCAGGAGGTGCGAACTCGGCACGTCAGTGTGCAGCAGGACGGACGTGGCGTACCGGTTTCTTGAGGAGCAGTAGCAGCGGGATGATGATAAGAAAGGCGATGCCGACGATGAAGAAGATCCGGTTGTAGGAGAGCATGGCGGCATGCTTGCGGACGGTGCCGTAGATGATGGCGTAGGCGCTCTTCTCGGCGGTTATCGGATCGACCCCGCGCATCATGGTTGCCTGCTTCAACTGGTTGATCCGGGATTGCACGATGAGGCTGTACGGGGTGACCTGTGCGGCCAGGTTGGTCTGGTAGAACTGGCTGTAACGGGCGAGCAACGTCGCCGAAATGGCGATGCCGACGCTGCCGCCGATGTTGCGTAACAGGCTGAAGATGCCGGTGGCGTTTCCCATCTCCTCCTTCGCGATCGTCGACAGGGTCACCGTAGTGAGCGGAACGAAGGTCATGGCAAGTCCCACCCCGAGCACGATGCGCGGCCAGACGAAGTCGGCGTAGGCGGCATCGAGCGAAAAGCGCTGCATGATGAACATCGAGCAGGCCCCCACCAGTAACCCCATCAGGACGACCTTCCGCCCGTCATAGCGCTGGATGATGGCCCCTACAAAGGGCATGCAGACCAGCGTGGCAACGCCGCCCGGTGCGAGCACCATGCCGGCCATGGTCGCGTTGTAGCCCATCAGGGTCTGCAAAAACAGCGGTATCAGCATGATCGAGCTGTACAGGCAAAAACCCACCGCGAACATGATCAGGTTCCCGGCCGAGAATGAGACGTTTTTGAACAGGCGCAGGTTCACGATTGGGTGCGGATGGGTGAGTTCCACGTAGACCAGGCAGAGCAGGGCAATCGCGGATACCGCGGAAAACACGAGGATAAAGGGAGAATTGAACCAGTCTTCCTGCTGCCCCTTGTCCAGCACGATCTGCAGGGCGCCCAAACCAACCACCAGCAGCGAAAGCCCCCAGTAATCGATGCTCGTCCTGGCACGTTTCAGATAGCTTGGGTCATAGATGAAGAAGGTCGCCATGATGACGGCAACGATGCCAATGGGGATGTTGATATAGAAGATCCAGCGCCAGGTCATGTTGTCGGTGATCCAGCCGCCGAGTGCGGGACCGATGATCGGGCCGAACATGGCGCCGACCCCGAAGATGGCCATGGCCATGCCTTGCTGGTAGGGTGGGAAGGTTTCCATCATGATCGCCTGGCTCATCGGGATAAGGGCGCCGCCGGCTGCTCCCTGCAGCACCCGGAAGAAGATGAGCAAGCCGAGACTGGGGGCAGCCCCGCAGAGGAACGAGGCCATGGTGAAGAGCGTGATGCAGGTGATGAGGAAGCGTTTCCTGCCGAACATCCGGGCGAGCCAGCCGGTCATCGGGAGCACGACGGCGTTACTCACCAGGTACGAGGTGAGTACCCAGGTGATCTCGTCCGTGCCGGCGTTGAGGCTGCCCTGCATGTGGGGCAAGGCGACGTTGGCCACCGAGGTGTCCACGATCTCCATGATCGCCGGCAGCATCACCGTGAGGGTGATCAGCCACTTGTTGACAGTTTTCTCGGCAGCCATAATAGAATCAATTGATAATTGACAATGAATAATTGACAATTACAACGGTAACCTCCACTCAACCACTCAACCACTCAATATCCCTTGATGACGTCCTGATATTTCTTGCCGGTGAGGATGGTGGGGACGACGCTCATGCCGACGCGCAGGAGGTGGGTCGGATCGCTGTTCTTGTCGATGGCGATACGCACCGGGATCCTTTGGATTACTTTCACGTAGTTGCCGGTGGCGTTCTCCGGGGGAAGCAACGAGAAGGCGGCGCCGGTGCCGGCCATGATGCTCTCGACGTAGCCGGTGAAGGTCCTGCCGGGATAGCTGTCCACGGTGAACTCGACCTTCTGCCCAGGGCGCACGTCGGTCAATTGGCTCTCTTTGTAGTTGGCGGTGATCCAGGAGTCTTCGAGGGTAACCAGGGCCATCAGGGCCTGACCGGGCTGTATGTAGTTGCCGGGCTCCACCGATTTGCGGGTGACGTAGCCGTCGCTGGGGGCAACGACGCGCGTATAGGAAAGGTTGAGGGATGCGGTGTCAAGCTCCCCTTTTTTCTGGGCAATGCGGGCATCCTTCGACCCGTTGCCGGACATGCCGATCAACGCCTGGGCGCGGCGTTCGCTTTCCTGGGCTTCCTTGAGCTGCAGTTCGGCGACCCGTTTGGCAGTCTGCAAACGGTCCAGTTGCTCCTTGGGAATCACTTCCTTGGCAAAGAGCGCCTCGCCCCGCGAGAGGTCAAGTTTGGCCTGGTCCAGCTTGGCGGCGGCAAGACCCACGTTGGCGCGAGCGCTTTCCACCTGGGCGTAGTCGCCCGAAGTCTCGTTCTTGGCCATCTCGAGGGATGCCGCCGCAGTTCTAAGCTTCGCCTGGTAATCGGACGCGTCGAGTTCCACCAGAAGGTCGCCCTTGTGGACGAACTGGTTGTCGACCACGGCCACCTTTTTCACCAGGGCTGGGACGCGGCTGGAGATCGAGTGCACGTGGGATTCCACGAAGGCGTTATCCGTCTCGATATGCGTCTTGCTCTTGACCCACTGCCTGGCTCCGAAGACCCCGGCACAGATGATTATGACAAGGAGGATGATTCCTCCGCGTTGTTTCTTGTTGAGACCTTTCCTGTCCGCGGGAGCCTGTTCGGTCTCTGCAGACAGTTCACTTCCTTCAGCCATTACAACCCCCGAGGAGAGGCAATTGACAATTGATAATTGACAATTGACAACGTTTTTTACAAGTAATTGGCAATGGTGTTGCCAATTGGTAGTGGTTTAAGTGAACAAGAGTGACCGTGGCGATGATGAGGTAACTTGGGAAGCCGGCGCTAAACCAATGGCGATAATTGTCAATTGCCCATCGTCAATTGTCCATTGCCGTTAAACGCTGCTACAAGTTGCCTGCCGCACGACGCACCCGGGCATCTGCTACCTGGAGGTCGAAGACGCTCTGGTAGTAATCGGTACGGGTCTGGGTGAGCAGGGTCTGCGCGTCGACGACCTCGGTCGCGGTACCGACCTTCTCCTGGTAGCGGTCCTTGGTGATGCGCAGGTTTTCAATCCCCTGCTGGATCGCCTTTTCGGCCACCTTGATACGGGCCGTCGCAACCTTCACATCGTTTTGCGCCTGGGCCAATTCGAGAGCCACGCGCGCCTCCAGGTCTCGCAGGCGCTCCTGGTCGCGCGATCTCGCCTCAACCGCCTGTCGCAGCCGGGAGGTGGTGGCCAGACCGTCAAACAGGTTCACCTTCACGCCGACCGTAGCGTACATGATCGATTGCTCGCGCACCCTGTCGTTTTGCACGTAGTCGAGCCCCAGCCTGGCGAAGATTTCCGGGTAGTAGTTGGTCTTGGCTTCCTGGACCGCGTAATCACTGGCACTCACCGCGCTTCTCAGGGCGAGGATTTCGCCGCGCCGGGAGATGTCGGTGGGAGCTTCGACGGTCGGGGCCAGCAAGGGGAGGGGGTCTTCCTGCAGCTCGGCGCGCTGCTGGGGCGGCGTTCCTGTCAGGTAGTTGAGCAGCAGCCAACCGTTCTCCACGGCGTTTTGTGCGCTCAAGAGCTTCTGGCGGCTGGCGGCGACCCGCACCTCGGCCTGGAGCAGGTCGTTCCGGGTCACCACACCCTGGTCGTAGAGTGCCTGGGCCGTCTTCTGGTGCGAGGTCATCTGCACCACCTCGTCCTCGGCGGCCTGTACCACCTTATGCGCCTCCAGGATGCCGTAGTAGGCACGCACCACCTGGAGGAAAAGGTCCTGCTCGGAACCGGAGTAGCTGTGCCGGGCGGCCTCGCGCTGCATCCTCGCGGCCGAGACCCGGGCCTCGGTTCTGCCGAAATCGTAGAGGGTGCTGTTCAGGGTCAGGTTCAGGAAGGGGAAATCAGCCTGTTGGGTTTCTTCGACGATCGGGCCCAACTGGACCGCCTGTGCCGCCTGCTGGGCCTGATAGCCGGCCTGCAGGTCGATGCGCGGCCGCCAGGCACTGCGGGCTATCTCCACCTGCTGCTGCGCGATCGCGGTGTCGTGCGAGGTGGCGCGCAGGGCCTGGTTCTGGGTGGCTGCCCGGTTCAGGCACTCCTTGAGTGTAAGCGGGTCGGCCCAGGCAGTGCCGATAAAGAGCAGCAGCGCTGCCAGGGAAAGCAGTGTGGTACGCATGGGATTCTCCGGGATCAACTGCGCAGCTTCTCCAAAAGGGACTTCAGGGTCTCGATTTCCTGCGGGTCGAGCTTGGCGGTCAGCTTGGCAAGGGCGGAGTAGGCAAGCGGGGTTAGCTCGGACTGGAGGGCCTTGCCGCGCGGGGTAAGGCAGATTCGGTAGGCACGCCGGTCGTCGGGATGACTGCGGCGCGACACCAGTCCTTCCTTTTCCAGTCGGTCGATCAGTCCACCCATCGTGGTCCGGTCGATCTGGCTGCGGGCAGAAAGCTCCGACTGGCTCAGGCCATCCTCTTGCCAGAGAAAGCCAAGCACCCCGAACTGCTGAGGTGTTAGGTCGTGACCTTCGAAGGTCTCCTTGAACAGGAGGCTGGCCCGCTGGTACGCCTTGGCAAGCAGGAATCCGACGCTCTTGCCGATGTCGAGCTGTCGATTGTCAGATGGGCTCATGTGCTTTCATTGGAAGTCTTGCGGGCAAGGCCGGACTAACGTGCCAGTCCGGCGAGTGGCTGGAATCCTTAATAAAGTGCCGAATCGAAGCTAATTAGGCCATTATGCATACAATCAGTATACTGTCAATGATTGTTAGTGTTATGCCAGAGGGCTCCTACGACAGGCTCTTAGTAGCTCGACACTCCTCTCGTGAAGAGCAATTGCGTGGCACAGTTCACGCCGGCAGGTGAGGTAGTGTCACTCAGCGGACAAACGGTGCAAAGCTACCGGATACAACAAAAGGCCCACCTGTGTCAGATGGGCCTTTTGAGTAGTCGGAACAAGGCAGTTCGGTTGATTATCTCAGTCCTGCAACAGCCGGCTCGCTGCAACTGTTGACGATCGGCAGGGCGTGGTCTTTGGACCAGCCGATCCAGGAACTGTCGTAGTTGTGCAGTTTGTCGAGCGACCAGCCCAGGAGGTAGTAGGTGAAGAGTGCCTGGGTGGAACGCACGCCCGACTGGCAGAAGAAGTACTGGTGCTTTTTAGTGTCCGCACCGAGCCGGTGGAGCAGTGCCTGTGCCTCGGCCGCCGGGATCCACTCCGCTTTGTTGTCCTTTCTCTTGAAGAGTTCCCAATCCGCGTGCTTGCCCCAGGGAATGTGCCCCTTGCGGTAGGCACCCTTCTTCAGCTCCTCGCCGCAAAACTCCTTGGTGTCGCGCTCGTCCCAAAGCTGCCCCTTGGCCTGATCGCTCAGTGCCACGATCTCCGGGGTATCCACCCGCAGGGCGGGGTAGGCCACCTTGGCGACAAAGTTGCCGGTATGCTTCGGTTCAGCCGCCAGAAGATCGGTGTCGTATCCGCTCTCCTTCCAGGCCTTCACCCCGCCGTCCAGCACCCGCACGTCGGTCTTGCCGTAGTAGTAAATAGCCCACCACAACCGGGTAGCATCGTACTTGGTGTCGTAGACCACGACCTTGGAATCCTTGTTGATCCCCAGCCGTTGCGCGAGTTTGCTGAAGCCCGCTGCATCGATGAGATTCCCGGTGATGCCATTCTGGGTTTCGGCAGGAGCTTCGTAATCGGGCCTATCCACCTTGAACGAGCCGGGCAGGTGACCCAGACGGTACTCCAGTTCGTTCTCGGCTGCGATGACCACCAGCTTGGGATCATGGGAGTCGATGAGCGCCTTGAGCTCCTTGGGAGTGATCAGGGCATTGCCACGGGCGTACCCTTTGTACCCGGGTTTTGCCGGCGCAGCCGATGCCCAGGTGGAGATAGATAAAACAAGTGTAATAGTCAACAATGCTCTCAATGCCCGTGGTTTCAAGTGTCCTCCCGTGAGTTGCAAAAAAATGACGTGGGGACATTATTAACCTGTTCGGTCGAGAATGGTCAAGATAAAAATAGTTAAAAGGTAAAGAAAAAATTAGGATAAAGTTGACATGATCGTGCGTGTATTGGGGGGCCGCCTTTGCGAGGAGTGCGGGTTCGACGAAGTACCGTGCAGGTCGTCGGCAGAGTTCATACCTTCTCCTGACGTGCCGTCTTCACTCCGACATTTCCCAATTCGTCACTGGCAAATGCCCGGGGACCTGTGGTAGGATGCCGCGGTTATGTCGTGCGCTGGTGGCAGCACCTGCTTCGAAAGTCGCTGCTCTGTCAGTAGCACCTGTTCTGCATGTTGTTATGCCTCAGGCTCTCAAGGAGAATGTCAATGAAGATACTGCTTCCGGTCGCCGGTAAAGGCACCCGTCTCAGACCGCACACCCATACCAAGGCGAAATCGCTGGTGCACGTCGCGGGGAAAACCGTTCTTGAGCACATCATCAGTCGCCTGGTGCCGCTGGGCGCCAGCGAGTTTCTCTTCATAACCGACGAAAACGGCGGACAGGTTCAGGAGTTCATGAGCAGCACCTTCCCCGAGCTCACCTGCCGCTACCTGGTGCAGAAGGAGCGGCGCGGCCCGGCGCACGCGGTCTCCCTGGCCGCACCGCACGTGGGGCCAGGCGAGGACCTGCTCATCGTTTTCAACGACACCATCTTCGACGCCGACCTGACCCGCATCCCCGCACTGAGCGCCGACTGCGACGGCCTCATCTACTCGAAAGAGGTCGAGGACTACCAGCGCTTCGGGGTCAACGTGGTACGCGACGGCGTGATTGTCGACATGGTGGAAAAGCCGGAAACCCTGATCTCCAAACTGGCACAGGTGGGGCTCTACTATCTGAAGGACGGCCAGGACTTCATGAGGTACCTCGAGGAGACCATCCGCTTGGGCGAGACCGTGAAGGGTGAGTACTACCTTCCGGCGGTTTTCATGCGCATGATCCGCGACGGCCGCCGCTTCCGGGCGCCGGAGATCGATGCCTGGCTGGACTGCGGTACCCCGGAGACGCTGCTCAGTACCAACAGCTACCTTTTGGCGCGGGAACACCACATCGACGGCGAGGTGGTGGATTCGGTGCTGATCCCGCCGGTGCACGTGGAGAAGGGGGCGGTGGTGCGCGGCTGCATCCTGGGACCCAACGTCTCCATCGCGGCACGCAGCGTGGTCGAGTCGAGCATCCTGAAGAACTCCATCGTGAACGGCAACTCCCACGTGTGCAACATCGTCCTGCACGACTCCATCCTGGGGGACTCGGTGCACCTCATCGGCTCGACCCGCCGCATGAACATCGGGGATCACTCGCTTCTGGAGATGCAGGGGTAGGAAGGCAATTGACGATTTACAATTGACGATTGAAGATGGGGAACGCGGGCCTGAGCAGGAGTCGTCAGCCTGATTCACCATGTTAAACGCAAAAAGGGGACGGGCTCCTGATGGTGCCCGTCCCCTTTTCTTATTGCCGGCGGTCCTGCTTAGTTCTTCTTCTCCACCGGGAGCCGGTAGAGCCTCTGGTAGAGTTCCATGTTGCTCAGTACCTTCTTCACGTACTCGCGGGTTTCCTTGAAGGGGATGCTCTCGATGAACTCGTCCTGGGGAAGCCCGCCAAACGCCTTCTGCCAGCGCTTCACGTTCCCCGGTCCCGCATTGTAGGCCGCGGCGGTGAGGACGATGCTCCGGTCGTAGCTGTTCATCTGGTCCTTCAGGTACCGCGCCCCCAGCTTGATGTTCAGCTCGGGACGGGCAAGACGCACGGAGTCCCCCTTGGACATCGCCTCGGCTGTTCCCGGCATGACCTGCATGAGCCCCACGGCGCCTACCGGCGAGAGCGCGCCGGGATGGTAGTTGCTCTCGGCACGCATGATGGCCCAGATCAGGCTTTCCGGCAGCCCGGTCAGCGCAGCGTTCCGGGCGACCTCCTCCCGATAGGCGAGCGGGTAGGTAAGCGCCCATGCGGTCAGGTTGTTCCGCTCGGGCGGCAGCTTGCCGTTGTCCCGGGCGACCTGGTGAAAGGCGCCGTTGTAGTTCTCCATCTCCAGAAAGAGCCGGGCAATCCCCAGGGGATTCTTCTTCTTGGAAGCCCAGAGCTCCCGCGCTGCCTCGTCGTAGAGCCCCAGGGCGATGAGCGCCTTCTCGCGCTCGAATCCGCCGGGCATCGGGAGTTCCTCGACCACGTTCTTCGGCGGAGCCGGGAAGGACCCGAGGTCGCACCAGCGGTTGCAGATCAGGGCGTAGTAGCCGAAGGGGTACTCGCTGGCGAGGCTGTCGAAGGCCTGCTGGGCCCCCTTGGCGTCCTGGAGGTTGGCAAGGGCCTTCCCCAGCCAGTAGAGCGAGCGCTCGCGGTACTCCGGGCTGGTTGCCGACTTTTTGAGAAAGCCGGTGGCGGCCTGGAAATCGCGACCGAGGTAGCTGGTCCAGGCGGCGTCCCAGTAGGTGCCGCCGAACTTCTGCGGGTCCTGGTGGCCGGCGAGGAACTTCTGGAACAGCTGCACCGCTTCCCCCCAGCGCTTCTGCTGGCGCTTCAGGTAGGCAGCCTCCAAAAGTGCGTCGTCGGCTAGGGGCCCCGGAGCCTGCGCAATTTTCAGGAAGAGCTCGAGGGCCTGGTCGGTCTTGCCGTTTCGGTCCAGTGCCTTGGCAAGCCAAAAGCTCGCTTCGGAGGGGCTGCCGGCCTGCTGGGTGAGATCTTTGAGCAGTTGCTCAGCGTCCTGACCTTTCTTGGCCTTCACCAGGGCCTGCCCGGCCTTGAACCGCACCTTGCCGGCAAATTCGGCGCTTTCTCCGGTAAGGGTGATCTCCTGGTAGGCTTTGGCCGCCTGGGCATAGCGTCCCAGGTCGTAGAGGATCCCGGCGCGCTTGAAGAGTTCGGCACGGCTGTAGGGCTGTACCGCGGTCCCGGCCTGGATGATACGTTGCAACTCCGCCGCCGCGCGCTCGGCGACCGGCGACGAGGGGTGGTTGAGCCAGAGGTTTCTCAGGATGACGGCGGCGCCCGCCGGGTTGCCCAGCCGGTCACGGCACAAGGCGGCCCCCAACTGCGCGTTGAGCGCATCGGATCCGGAGGCGTAGCGCTCAATGAACACCGTGTAGCTGTCCAGGGCCTGCTTGTGGTAGTTGCCGGCGACCAGGGTGTCCGCGTAGAGGAGGGTCGCCTGGCGGGTCAGCCGGCTGTCCGGGTAGTTCTTGAGCAGCTTGTAGAGCGGCTGAAGAGCCTGATCGACCTGACCGAGTTTGGCGAGGGCGCTGCCCTGGTGGTACAGGGCGTAGTCGGCCAAAAGCGGGTAGTTCTCGGCCGCCTGGGCAAGGTAGTCCGCTGCCTCCTGCCACTTCTCCTGCTTGGTGCAGGCCATCCCCAGCAGGAAGGCACGCGGGCCGGTAGCGGTACTTTTCAAGGCGGCCTCGCGGGCGCCGGCAAAGTCCTTCTGTTTCATCCTGCCGGCGGCCTGGCTGAGGGCCGCATCGCCGGGGGGGGTAAGGCCTGCGGCGTAGGTTGCAAAGGAAAGAGAGATGAGGCAGGCGGCTCCTGCCAAGGTGCGGCACAACATCGTGGACTCCATGCGCGTAAATGCGGAAGCTAAATCGACATTATTAGCGGAGCTGCCGGGAAATAGCAAAGCTTTTTTGCCGCTAAAAAGCGTGACGGTGCGGCCAGTTTCCGGGCACTGTCGGCGCAACCGGGTTAAATCGTTGACATCGGTCAGGGGGTTCTGCATTATCCGAAATGAGAGGGCGTTTTCATTGGCCGGCTGCGTCCTCGTTTCCCATAAACCGTCCGGTCCGAAAGGGTAGCCCATGCGTAAAGGAAAAGATGCGGTTTTAAAACTTCTCAGAAACGGCGAGCCGGTGCCGTATCGGCAACTCCTCAAGATGCTGGGGGTGGCGCGCGGCCAAGAGCGCAACCGGCTGGACGAACTTTTGGACAACCTCTTGGAGGCGGGCGAGATCGTAAAACTCCCGGGGCGGTTCTACGCACTCCCCGGTGCGGCCGGTGCGCTGCGCGGCAAGCTTTCCATGCACCGCGACGGCTACGGGTTCGTCATGGCCGAGGATGGCAACGGCGATCTCTACGTGCCGGCCCGCTACCTGCGCGACTATATGAACGGCGACCTCGTCGAGGCCCAGGTGGTCTCGGTGCGCCGGGACGGCAAACGCGAAGGGCGGGTGACCGCCCTGGTCCAGCGCGGAGTCACCTCCGTCGTCGGGCGCTTCGAGTCGGTCGGCAGGGGAGGGCGGGTTATCCCGGACGACGACCGTCTGGGGCACGACCTCTTCGTTCCCCCCAACGCCCTGGGCGGGGCACGCGACGGCCAGGTGGTGCAGGCGCAGATCACCACCTATCCCAGCAAGGTGCGCGGCCTCGAGGGGCGCATCACCGAGGTGCTGGGTGACGTGAACGACCCCGAGGTCGAGGTGCTCACGGTGATCAAGAAGTTCGACCTGCCCCATGTCTTCAGCCCTGCGGTACTTGCCGAGGCGAGCAAGGAGCCCCAGGAGGTTCCGGCCGAGGCGACCGCGGGACGGGTCGACCTGCGCGAGCGGGTCACGGTCACCATCGACGGCGAGACGGCGCGGGACTTCGACGACGCTGTTTCGGTCTCCCGCGAAGGGGAAAGGATCAGGCTCTGGGTCTCCATCGCCGACGTCTCCCACTACGTTGCGGAAGGGTCGGCCCTCGACCTGGAGGCCTACCTAAGGGGAACCTCGGTCTACTTTCCCGACCGCTGCATCCCGATGCTCCCTGAAGAGCTCTCCAACGGGATCTGCTCCCTGAACCCCCAGGTGGACCGGCTTACCATGACCACCGAGATGCTCTTCGACAGCGCCGGTGAGATGGTCGAGTCCCGTTTCTACCCGAGCGTCATCAAAAGCCACGCCCGGCTTACCTACACCATCGTGAAGCGGATCGTGGTGGACGCCGACCCGGAGGCAATCGCGCAGCACAGGACCCTGGTGCCGCACCTCAAGGTGATGGAGGAGCTGGCACTGCGGCTCAACAAGAAACGGAACCTGCGCGGCAGCATCGACTTCGACCTCCCCGAGCCCCAGATCGTCCTGGACCTGCAGGGGGAGACCACGGCGATCGTCAAGGCCGAACGCAACTTCGCGCACCGGATCATCGAGGAGTTCATGCTGGCGGCCAACGAGGCGGTGGCAAGCCACCTCGAGGGGATCCCGGTCCCCGCCTTGTACCGCGTGCACGAGAACCCCGACCCGGTGAAGCTGAAGGACCTCGCCGAGTTCGTCTTCAGTTTCGGCTATCAGCTCACGGTGGAGGATGACAAGGTAAGCCCGCTGGCGCTGCAGAAGCTTCTGGCCGAGGTGGAGGGGAAACCCGAGGAGCGCCTCATCAACGAGGTGCTCCTGCGCTGCATGAAGCAGGCGCGCTACTCGGCGGAGAACCTGGGGCACTTCGGCCTCGCTGCCACCTCCTATACCCATTTCACCTCCCCCATCAGGCGCTACCCGGACCTCGTGGTGCACCGCATCCTGAGAAGGGTGCTCTCCGGCAAACTCGCCGGGAAGGAACGCGGGGCGCTGGAAGCGAGGCTGCCGGAGACCGCGCTGCACACCAGCCGGCGCGAGCGGATCGCCATGGACGCCGAGCGCGAGATGGTCGACCTGAAGAAGATGCAGTTCATGCGCGACAAGATCGGCGAGGAGTACGACGGTTTCATTACCGGGGTCGCCTCCTTCGGCTTGTTCGTGGAACTGGTCGATCTCTTCGTGGAGGGGATGGTGCCGGTCGCCACGCTCCCCCAGGACTACTACGTCTACCTGGAGAAAAGCCATTCGCTGGTAGGCGAGCGGAGCCGGGTGAGCTACCGGATCGCCGACAAGGTACGGGTGAAAGTGGCGGCCATCAACGAGGCGCGCCGGCAGGTGGAGTTTGCCCTGGTGGGCTCACTCGAGTCGCGTCCCATCCAGCGGCCGGTTGGCGGTGAGAGCTACGCGCGCATCCCGATCAAGGGGAAGCGTCCCAAGCCGCGGCGTCGCTGAAACAGGTTGCACTCGCTTTGGCCGCTGTGGTATAGAATTTGTTTGAACTTTTCGGTACTCATGAGGAGAACTCCCCAATATGGCTGAGGAAAAAGTCCTGCCCTTCATGGAGCACTTGGTTGAGCTTCGCAAGCGGCTTATTGTATGTGTTTTCGCCATCATCATCGGCATGGGGGTGGCCTGGAACTTTTCCAACGACCTCCTGGGCTTCGTGGAAAAACCACTTACCGGCAAAACCTACCTGAACGACATCAAGAAGAAGGTGTACGACGAGGTGAAGCAGCGCTACCCGGCGGCCTACCAGCGTTACAAGCTGGGCGAGGAGCACGGCGTCGCCGAGAAGGTCCGCCCCCTCAACTACAGCGCGCCGCTCGAACCGTTCTTCGTGCAGTGCAAGATCTCCATGCTCGCCGGGATGGTCATCGTACTGCCGGTGATCTTTTACCAGGTCTGGCTCTTCGTGGCGCCGGGGCTTACCCGCAAGGAACGACGTTACGTGGTCCCCTTTGTCACGGTCGCCTCGGTGAGTTTCTGCGTGGGCGCCCTGTTCTTCCTGGTGGTGATCTGGCCGGTGATCATCAACTTCTCGCTCTCCTACGAGGAACTCGGGCTGCAGAGCTGGTTCAACATCTCGGCGTACATCAACTTCTGCCTGAGGCTCATCCTGATCTTCGGATTGATCTTCGAGCTCCCCGTTTTGGCCTTCATGCTGTCCCGCTTCGGCCTGGTCAACTACCGGATGCTCGCCGCCCGGCGCAAGTACGCCCTTTTGGCGAGCTCCATCATCGCCGCCTTCCATGCCGACCTGGTGACCATGTTCGTCATCATGATCCCGCTCTACCTCATGTACGAGATCAGCATCTGGGTGGCGCTGGTGTTCGGCAAGAAGCGGGCGCCGGCGGTAACCGACGATGACGACGTGGAGCCGGCCGAGGCATAGTGTTGGTGTCCCTGCTTCCGGTAAGACAACCGGATTCCGAGGGCTCACGGCTAAATGAGGCAACGCAGCTGGCGTCACGCCCTCCCCGTTGCGCAGGGGAGACAGAGGGGATTTGAGGCAGCTTGCTTCCAATTCCACCTTTGCCGCCGCGTTAAATTCCCCCCTGTCCCCCCTTCGCAAAGGGGGGAACGAGAATTCGGCTGCAACGCTGCGTGGAGAATGAGCTCCGACCCCGGTCTATGTCCTTTTGAAAGGCATTTCGCCACTGCCATGCCGGTCAACTATTCTAGCGATGCGCGCGTTCCCTCACGGAGCGCGCTTTAGTCCTTAAAGGTCTGCAGCAGATGATTATTTATAAGAGCATCGCCGAGGTAACGGAAAAACTCCGGCATCCCGTGGCGACCATCGGCAACTTCGACGGGGTGCACCTGGGGCACCGCGAGATCTTCAAGCGCGTGCGCGAACTGGCCAGGAAGGCGGGCGGGGTCTCGGTGGTGATCACCTTCGCCCCCCATCCGCTGCAGGTCCTGGCCCCCGAGCGCGGCGTCAAGCTGATCACCAGCCCCCGCGAGAAGGCCGCCCTCATCGAGGCCTCCGGGATCGACTACCTGCTGGAAATCCCCTTCGACGCGGCCTTTGCCGCCCTGTCGGCCCGCCAGTTCGTGGAGCGGGTCCTGGTCGAAACCTTGGGTATCGACCACCTGGTGATCGGCTACGACTACGCCTTCGGCAAGGGAAGGGAAGGGGATGTTACCCTGCTGCGCGAGCTGGGGGGACGTTTCGGCTACACCGTGGAGCTCCTGCCGGCGGTCGCCAACGGCGACACCGTCTACAGTAGCACCAAGGTGCGCGAGCTGGTGACCCGGGGAGACGTGAAGGGCGTGGTGGCGGTCCTGGGACGGCACTACTTCATCACCGGGACCGTGGTGCATGGCCAGCACCGGGGGCGGGGACTCGGTTTCCCCACCGCGAACCTCGAGACCGAGGATGACCTGCTCCCCGAGGTCGGCGTCTACGCGGTGAAGGTGCGCATCGGCACCGAACTCTTCGACGGTGCCTGCAACATCGGTTCGAACCCGACCTTCCAAAACGAACGGGTCACCCTCGAGGTGTTTCTCTTCGACTTCGACGGCGACCTCTACGGCATGGAGGTCTCGGTCTTTTTCCTGGACCGCCTGCGCGGCGAGCAACGCTTCCCGAACCTCGACGCGCTGAAGGCCGCCATCGCCGCCGACGTAGCGCACTGCAAGGAGATCCTCAGGGACGCTTCCATCATCGAGTACCACGACACCGAGTAACCTGAGACCACCTGCCTGAGCCGTCCACCCGGCCGGTCCGGTCTACCGTTAGGGAGTACCTTTTGAAGAAAAAACCGGATTTAAAGCTCTGGATCGGCATCGGCATCAGCGTCTTCTTCCTGTTCCTGCTGTTCAGGAAGATTGATTTCAGCAAGCTGGGCGCCGCCTTCCGCGAGCTGGACTACCGCTTCATCCCGCCGGCCATCCTGTTGACCTTCGTGAGCTACTACCTGCGGGCGGTGCGCTGGAAGTACCTGCTACTCCCCATCAAAAAGACCAGCATGGGGAATCTCTTCCCCTCCACCCTGATCGGCTACATGGCCAACAACCTCCTGCCGGCCAGGCTTGGCGAGTTCGTGCGTGCCTACTCGCTGGGACAGAAGGAGGGGATCGGGACCTCGGCGGTGTTCGCCTCGCTGGTGGTCGACCGGCTCTGCGACGGTTTCACCATCCTGCTGGTGCTGCTGGTCACCTTCTTCACCATCAAGCTGCCCCCCGGGATGGAGCACATCCAGAGGGGGCTCGTGACCGGCGGCTACGTGACCTTCGGGCTCTACGTCGGGGTGCTCGCCTTCCTGGCCCTTTTGAAAACGCGCACCGAGTGGACCGTCCGCCTGGTCACCCGGATCCTCCAGCCGGTGGCCCCGCGCTTCGCCGAGCAGGTGGCGACCCAGCTGCGCCACTTCATTTCCGGGATCCTCATCCCCAGCCGTCCCCGCGAGATCGGTGCCGTGGTCGTGAGCTCGCTTCTCATCTGGGCCAGCGCGATCTGGCCGGTCGACCTGGTGCTGCGCTCCTTCGGGGTGGCACTCCCCATCACCGCCAGCATGTTCATCATGGTGTTCCTGGTCTTCGCCGTCATGGTCCCGGCCTCCCCGGGGTTCGTCGGCACCTACCATTTCGCCTGCGTCACCGCGCTCTCGGCGTTCGAACTGCGCTCCGAGAAGGCGCTCAGCATCGCCCTGGTGACCCATGGCCTCAGCTTTTTCCCGGTGATCGTGGCCGGCCTGTACTGCGTGTGGCGAGACAAGCTGAGCCTTAAGAACATAAGCGCTGCAAACGACAGCCAGTCAGGAGCCTCCGCGTGAGCACCAGGGTCGCCCTTAAAAGGCTCGACGCCTTTGCCATCCTCTCGTTTCTGATCCCCCTTTTCCTCTACCTATTGACCCTGGCGCCCTCGGTCACCTTTTTCGATTCCGGGGAGTTCATCACCGCCACGGCCTCCTTGGGGGCCTCGCACTCGCCGGGCTACCCGCTGTTCATCAACTACGCGAAGCCCTTCACCTGGCTCCCGTTCGGCTCCATCGCCTTCAGGGTGAACCTGGCCACGGCGATCTCGGCGGCGCTTGCCTGCTACGGCGTCTACCTCCTGGTCACCCACCTCTTGAAGGACGAGGAGATCCCGGGTAACTTCTTCCGCACCGCCCGCGGCTTCACCGGCCTCTGCGCCGCGGTGACCTTCGCCGGCACCTCCCGGCTCTGGCTGCAGTCCAACCACGACAAGCCCTATCCGCTTCTGGCCTTTATCTGCGCGGTGGTCTACTACCTCATGCTCTTGTGGCGCGACAGCTACGACCGTGGCGAGGAGTGCCCGGCCTACGTCTACCTCGGTGCCTTCTTGTGCGGCCTGGGGACCGGCGCCCACCAAATCATGGTGCTGATGATCCCGGTGTACGGCTGGCTCATCGTCTCCAAGAACTGGCGCATCCTCTTCAGGGTGAAGGAGTTCGTGATCGCCCTGGCCTTCGGGATCCTGGGCTTCGGGATCCACCTGCACCTGATCGTGCGCGCCACGCAGCGGCCGCTTTTGAACTGGGGGGATCCCCAGACCCTGAGCCAGTTCCTCTGGACCCTGCTCCGCAAGGGGTACCCGACGGTGAAGCCGGACCGGGACCTTGCCCTGCTCTGGGACCAGGTGAACGCACTCAACGTCCCCCGGGAGTTCACGGTCGTCGGTCTGGCGCTCTTGCTGATCGGCCTCATGAGCTTCGCCAAGCGCCAGCGCGACGCGGTCCTCTCCTACCTCATAGGTCTCGCCTCGTTTCTGCTGGTGATCGTCGGGTACTTCAACACCGGCCGTGAGTTCATCTTCTTGACCGAGGAGTTCTTCACGCCGCTCTACCTGTTGAGCGCCGTCTTCATCGCGCTCGGCACCTTTCACCTGGTGCAGGAACTGGCGGCCCGGCTCCCCGCTGCCTGGGCCGAGAAACGCCCCTTGTGCCGCACGCTCCTCTCCCTGCTCATGGTGCTGCCGGTCTCCGTCTGCCTTTTGCACTACCAGGAGAACGACCAGCACGAAAACTACGTTGCCTTCGACTACGCCTCCAACGTGCTGAAGTCGCTCCCCGAGGGGACCGCGCTCTACACCTGGGGCGACTCGGGTGCCTTCCCGCTCTGGTACATCCAGGGGGTGGAGCGGATGCGCGAGGACCTCGACCTCTTGCACACCCCGCACCTGGTCTTCAAGTGGTACCTGGACAGCTTTCCGGAACTCTTCAAGAACTCGAGGCTGCGCACTATCCCTCCCGGGCAGATCGCACCGGAAGACGCGGTCATGCTGTCGGCTTCCGAGATGATGGACAAAAGGCCGGTGTACATCGACTTCTCCACGCGCTATTCCGTCGAGTTCACCCACTACCAGCCGCACCAAAACGGCATCTGCTACCAGCTGCTCCCCGCTTCGCAGCCGCTTGCCCCGCCCCCCACCGATCTCTGGCAGATCTATACCCTGCGTGGCGTACTGGGGGACGACCTCTTTTTCCGGGACCTCGACACCGGCACGGCGATCCGGATCTATGCCGCGGCGCACCTGGAGGCCGGAGAAACCCTCCTTAAGATGGGGTACCCGCAGGGGATCGTCGAACTGGCAGCAGCGCAGCGCATCCAGCCCGACCTGGCGAAGCAGATCGACCAGCTGCGTACCACCTACGGGGTGCGCTGATGACGCCCATTACCGGCAAGACCATGCTGACCGGGATCATCGGCTGGCCGATCAGGCACTCGCTGTCGCCGGTCATGCACAACGCCGCATTCCAGGCGCTGGGGCTCGACTGGAGGTTCGTCCCGTTCGCGGTCGCTCCCGAGCGGCTAGCTGAGGCGGTCGCGGGGCTCAACGCGCTGGGGGTCATCGGCTTCAACGTGACGATCCCCCACAAGGTGGCCATCATGCCGCTTTTGGACCGGATCTCCCCCGAGGCGGAACTGATTGGCGCGGTGAACGTGGTGGACAGCCGCGACGGCGTCCTGACCGGCTACAATACCGACGGGATCGGGCTCCTGGCGGCGCTGCACCAGGAGTTCGGCTTCGATCCGGCGGGAAAAAGAATCCTGGTGCTGGGTGCCGGCGGAGCGGCGCGCGCCGCGGCTGCCGCGCTGGGGAGCGCGCAGGCTGCCCGCATCGCGCTCGCCAACCGCAGCCTCGCTGCCGCCTACGGACTTGCCCAGGAGCTCGGTACCCGGCTTACCGGGACCGCCTTCAGCGAGCACGGCCTCGGCGCACTCGGCGATCCGGCGTTTCTCGCGGAGTTCGACCTCATCGTCAACACGACGAGCGTCGGGATGGCCCATGATTCCTTCCCCGGCCTATCGCTTGCCGGGTTGAAGCCCGGGCTCTGCGTCTACGACATGGTCTACGCCCCGCCGGTCACCCCGCTCATGAAGGAAGCTGCCGCCTGCGGGGTGCCTTGCGCCAACGGGCTCAGCATGCTGGTGGCCCAGGGGGAGGCGGCCTTTGCCATCTGGACCGGCCGCACGCCGCCCGAGGGGTGCATGGCACAGGCCCTCGCGGCGCTGCCAAGTCCAGGTAACCCTTGACAATACCGCCGTTACAAAATACCATTCACGGGGTGTTAACGCCGCCAATGAGGGTTTTTCATGCATATCAGTAGATTGGGAGAGCTGCTGGTCGGGAACAACCTGATCACCAAGGAGCAGCTGCAGCAGGCGCTTGCCGAACAGAAGTCCTCCGGCGGGCAGCTGCGCCTGGGCTCCATCTTGATCCGGGACAACCTGATCACCGAGGCCGACCTGACCTCGTTTCTCTCCAAGCAGTACGGCGTGCCGACCATCAACCTCGCGGACTACGACGTCGATCCCCAAGTCGTCAAGGTCATCCCCGCCGAGATCGCCCACAAGTATCAGATCGTCCCGGTGAACCGCGCCGGCTCGACCCTGATCATCGCGATGAGCGACCCCTCCAATATCTTCGCCATCGACGACATCAAGTTCATGACCGGCTACAACGTCGAGGTCGTGGTGGTGTCCGAGAGCGCCATCAAGACCGCCATCGACAAGTTCTACGACCAGAGCGCTTCGCTTGCGGACGTCATGAACGACCTCTCCGAGTTGGAGGACTTCGAGGTGGTGGGGGAGGAGACCGACGTCGACGTCTCCTCTCTGGAGCGCGCCACCGAGGACGCCCCGGTCGTCAAGCTGGTGAACCTGATCCTCACCGACGCCATCAAGAAGAAGGCCTCGGACATCCACGTGGAGCCCTACGAGCGGAGCTTCAGGGTGCGCTACCGCATCGACGGCGTGCTCTACGAGGTGATGAAGCCCCCCCTGAAGCTGAAAAACGCCATCACCTCGCGCATCAAGATCATGAGCGAGCTGGATATCGCCGAGCGCCGGCTCCCCCAGGACGGCAGGATCAAGATCAAGCTCGGGGGCGGCAAGGACATGGACTTCCGCGTCTCGGTGCTCCCGACCCTGTTCGGCGAGAAGATCGTCATGCGGCTTTTGGACAAGTCCAACCTCCAGCTCGACATGACCAAGCTGGGCTACGAGCCCGAGGCGCTCGAGGCCTTCCAGCGGGAGATCCACAAGCCCTTCGGCATGGTGCTGGTCACCGGGCCGACCGGCAGCGGCAAGACCGTTTCGCTCTACTCGGCGCTCTCCGAACTGAACAAGGTGACCGAGAACATCTCCACCGCGGAGGACCCGGTCGAGTTCAACTTCGCCGGCATCAACCAGGTGCAGATGCACGACGACATCGGGCTCAACTTCGCCGCCGCCTTGCGCGCCTTCCTGCGCCAGGACCCGGACATCATCATGATCGGCGAGATCCGTGACTTCGAGACCGCCGAGATCGGCGTCAAGGCCGCGCTCACCGGCCATATGGTGCTCTCCACGCTGCACACCAACGACGCCCCCTCCACCATCAACCGCCTCCTCAACATGGGGATCGAGCCGTTTTTGGTGGCGAGTGCCGTGAACCTGATCACGGCCCAGCGCCTGGCACGCCGGGTCTGCCAGGAGTGCAAGGTGGTGGAGGAGATCCCGGTAGCCTCGCTCATCGCCGCCGGGGTCCCCGAGGCGGACGCGCCGCACATCGTCTGCTACCGGGGTGCCGGTTGCGGCAAGTGCAACAACACCGGCTACAAGGGGCGCGTCGGTTTCTACCAGGTCATGCCGATGCTCGAACCTATCCGCGAACTGATCTTAAACGGCGCCAATACCGCCGAAATCAAGCGCGAGTCGATGCGGCTCGGTGTCAAAACCATGCGCCAGTCTGGTCTTACCAAGCTTGCCGAAGGTGTCACCTCGTTTGAGGAAGTGCTCAGGGTCACCGTTTCCGATGAATAACCGGGTGAGGATATCATGATCAATTTTCATCAGTTGCTGAAGGAACTCGTGGAACGGGGCGGTTCGGACCTGCACATCACCACCAACACCTCGCCGCAGATCCGTATCGACGGTCAGCTGACCCCGATGGACATCCCGCCGCTCACCCCCGTCGAGACCAAGCAGCTTTGCTACTCGATCCTCACCGACAGCCAAAAGCACAAGTTCGAGGAGGAGAACGAGCTCGACCTCTCCTTCGGCGTCAAGGGGCTGTCCCGCTTCAGGGGGAACATCTTCGTGCAGCGCGGCGCGGTGGCCGGCGTCTTCCGCGTCATCCCCTACAAGATCCTCACCTTCGAGGAACTGGGGCTGCCGCCGGTCGTCAAGGAACTCTGCGACAAGCCGCGCGGCCTCATCCTGGTCACCGGCCCGACCGGTAGCGGCAAGTCGACCACGCTCGCCTCCATGATCGACCGGATCAACACCGAGCGCCACGACCACATCGTCACCATCGAGGACCCGATCGAGTACCTGCACCCGCACAAGGGGTGCATCGTGAACCAGCGCGAGGTCGGCGCCGACACCAAGAGCTTCAAGCACGCCCTCAAGTACGTGCTGAGGCAGGACCCCGACGTGGTACTGGTGGGCGAGTTGCGCGACCTGGAGACCATCGAGGCGGCGCTCACCCTTGCCGAGACCGGCCACCTCTGTTTCGCGACCCTGCACACCAACTCCTGCGCCCAGACCATCAACAGGATCATCGACGTCTTCCCCCCCTACCAGCAGACCCAGGTCAGGGTGCAGCTCTCCTTCGTGCTCGAGGGGGTGCTTTCGCAGACCCTGATTCCCCGGGCCAGCGGGCAGGGGAGGGCGCTCGCCCTCGAGGTCATGGTCCCGAACCCCGCGATCCGCAACCTGATCCGCGACGACAAGGTGCACCAGATCTACTCGCAGATGCAGGTCGGCCAGGACAAGTTCGGCATGCAGACCATGAACCAGAGCCTGATGGCGCTTTTGGCCAAGCGCATCATCAGCGTGGACGACGCCCTGGCGCGTTCCTCCGAGCCCGACGAACTGAAGCAGATGCTGTCTCCGGGGAGTGCGGTGCTGGGACAGCCGCGCCCCCGTCCGTCGCGCTAGGCCTGGCACCAGTTACTACCAAAGGAGAACCCTATGCCTAAGTTCAGTTGGGAGGCCAGGAGCAAGGCCGGCAGCACCCAGAAGGGTGTTATGGAGGCCGGCAGCGCCCTGCAGGTCGAAGCCCAGCTTAAGAGATACGGTTTCACCGGCATCACCGTAAAGGAAGAGGGGCGCGGGCTCAACATGGAGCTCAAGCTCCCGGGCCGCAAGGGTGGCAAGGTCGACACCAAGGACCTGGTGGTCTTCACCCGCCAGTTTGCCACCATGATCGACTCCGGCCTGCCGCTGGTGCAGTGCCTGGACATCCTCGGTAGCCAGCAGGAGAACAAGACCTTCAAGGATTGCCTCCTCAAGGTGAAGGAGAACGTGGAGAGCGGCTCCACCTTCGCCGATGCCCTTGCCAAACACCCCAAGGTCTTCGACCAGCTCTACGTGAACCTGGTCGCCGCCGGCGAGGTGGGCGGTATCCTCGACACCATCCTGTCGCGCCTGGCGGCCTACATCGAGAAGGCGATGAAGCTCGCCAAGCAGGTCAAGGGTGCCATGGTCTACCCGGCCACCATCATGGCCATCGCGGTGGTCGTGGTCGGCGTCATCCTGGTCTTCGTCATCCCGACCTTCGCCAAGATGTTTGCCGACTTCGGTGGCGAGCTCCCGGCGCCTACCCGCATCGTCATCGCGCTGAGTAACTTCCTCACCAAGTACATCCTGGTGATCATCGCCATGATCTTCGGGATCAAGTACGCCCTCGGCAGGTACTACCAGACGGTCAAGGGGCGCCGGGTAATCGACAGTTTGGCCCTGAAGACTCCCGTGATCGGTCCCCTGGTCCGCAAGGTCTCCGTCGCCAAGTTCACCCGTACCCTGGGAACCATGATCAGCTCGGGCGTCCCCATCATGGATGGCCTGGAGATCGTTGCCAAGACCGCGGGGAACAAGATCGTCGAGGAGGCCATCTACAAGGTGCGCCAGTCGATTTCCGAAGGTAAGACCATCGCCGAGCCGCTCGCGGAGAGCGGGGTGTTTCCCCCCATGGTGGTGCAGATGATCTCGGTCGGCGAGGCAACCGGTGCCATGGACGCCATGCTGAACAAGATCGCCGACTTCTACGATGACGAGGTCGACGACGCGGTGGGCGCGCTCACCTCGATGATGGAGCCTATGCTGATGGTGTTCCTGGGGACCACGGTCGGCGGCCTGGTCATCGCGATGTACCTGCCGATCTTCAAGCTGGCCGGCACGGTCGGCGGGTAGGGTATGCCCGATCGCAGAAGGATCGGTTGGTTCATCCTGTTAAGGGTGGTGGTCGTCTCAGCATTTCTCGCCTCCACCCTTTTCCTCGACCTGCACCTGGACAGTGCCGCGGAAGGGGCGCGCAGCGTCGTTATCCGGCTGGTCCTGGCGACCTACCTGTTTTCCCTTATTTCCTACGCAGTCCTGAAGCTTTCCACGCGCCAGGTCCGGACCTTGAGCTACGCGCAGATCGTCTGGGACCTATTGCTGGTGACCACGCTCATCCTGGTTACCGGCGGTGTCAGTTCCCCCTATGCGTTTCTCTATTTTCTTTCCATTGTCAGTGCGAGCGTGCTCTTGGCCCGATCGGAGGCCTATTACACGGCCTCGCTCTGCGTCATCCTCTACGGAGCGATCCTCGACTTCCAGTTCTACGGTCGCCTGACCGGACTGGGGCTTCCGCCGTCGGCAGCGCAATCGAGCGGTCCCGGCTACATCTTCTACCTGATCTTTCTTTACGCTACCTCCTTCTTCCTCACCGCGTTTCTGGCCGGCAGCCTCGCCGAACGTGCCCGGCGCAGCGAGAGCGCCCTGCAGGAGAAGGAGATCGACTACGCCGAGCTGGAGCGCTTGAACAGCTCGATCGTGTCCACCATCCAAAGCGGACTGGTGACCGTCACGCCGAAGCTGCGCATCAGGGTCTTCAACCGGTACGCGGAAACCCTGGCCGGGTTGACCCAGCAGGAGGCTTACGATCGGCCGTTGAACGAGGTCTTTCCGGGGCTGGCCGATCAGGCTCTCCTTGCCCAGGCGGCCCGCCAGGGGGAGTTCGAGCACCTGGGGCCGGACGGGGAGCTGATGCTGCTCTCCTTCAAATCGGTCCCGCTTACCGGCACGGACGGCGAACCCAACGGCGCCGTATTCGACCTGCACGACCTGACCCAGATGAAACGGCTGGCCGGCGAGTTGAAGCGTGCCGACGAGCTCGCTGCGGTCGGTGCCCTTTCGGCACGTATGGCGCACGAGATCCGCAACCCGTTGGCGGCCATCAGTGGCTCGGTCCAACTGGTAGCGCTGCGGGAGTGGGCGGACGAGAAGGACAAACGGCTCTTCTCCATCATCCTGAGGGAGACCGATCGGCTCGACGGCCTGTTGCGTGATTTCCTCCTCTATGCCAAGCCCGCCACCCCGGCCAAGGTCCCCCTGCAGTTGAGCGGCCTGATCTCCGAGCTGAGCCCGCTGCTGGCCAGGGATCCCCGGCTTGAGGGGGTGGACATCGAAAACCGGGTGCCCAACCACGTCGTGGTCGTCTTCGACAAGGACCAGTGCAAGCAGGTCTTTTGGAACCTCATCGTGAACGGTGCCGAGGCCATGTCCGGGCAGGGGAAGATCGTGATCGACGCCTCGGTACAGCGCGGCGGGGAAGCCGACCAGGTGCGCATCCGGGTGAAAGACAACGGCCAGGGTATGTCCGATGCCGATGTGAAACGCGTTTTCGAACCCTTCTTCACCACCAAGAAGGGGGGGACCGGCCTGGGGCTCGCCACCGTGTACCGCATCGTGGAAACCCACGGCGGCCGCATCGCCGTCTCGAGCAAATCCGGCAAAGGGACCACTATGACCCTTTTCCTGCCGGCTTAGAGGCAGGGGCAGGGGCTGGGGGCTGGGGGCTGGGGACTGGGGACTGGGGACTGGGGACTGGGGACTGGGGACTGGGGACTGGGGACTGGGGACTGGGGACTGGGGACTGGGGACTGGGGACTGAGGCTTGCCGACTGGATAGGTGATAGGTCGCGGAAGATGCGACATGATTTATAGATAGGACGAAATAGTTAGAGGAGACGGGACGAGCGGTGCTACAGGTGGTGCGGGACAATGAAGCGACTGGTGCATGGTTTTTACCACCCCCTAGTCCCTGGTCCCTAATCCCTGCTTTTACTACCCTAGCCCCTGCTTTACGAGGTACACATGCCTGCCAGGATTTTGATTGTTGATGACGAACTGAGTATGCGGGAATTTCTGGCGATTCTGCTGGAAGGTGAGGGGTACCAGGTAGACCAGGCCGAAAGTGCCGAGGACGCCCTTGACCTGCTGGCACAGGTGAAGTTCGACCTGGTGATCTCCGACGTCAGCATGCCCGGCCTCAACGGTATCGAACTGCTCTCGCGCATCAAGGCGCAGACCCCTGAGACCGCTGTCTTGATGATCACCGCCTTCTCTACTGCGGAACAGGCGGTGGAGGCGATGAAGCTCGGGGCCTACGACTACATCGGCAAACCGTTCAAGGTCGAGGAAGTAAAGGTGCTGGTGTCGAAGTCCCTCGACCAGCGCACCCTGGTGCAGGAAAACCAGCGCCTGAAGGCCCAGGTACAGGAACGTTTCAGCTTTAGCGGCCTGGTCGGTAAGAGCAAACAGATGCGCGAGGTGTACGACCTCATTGCCAAGGTCGCCGAGAGCATGGCCAACGTCCTGATCCTCGGCGAGAGCGGCACCGGCAAGGAACTGGCAGCCAAGGCGCTACACTTCAACAGCCCGCGCCGCGACCGCAGCTTCCTCGCGGTCAACTGTGGTGCCATTCCCGAGACGCTCATCGAGAGCGAGCTCTTCGGCCATACCAAGGGCTCTTTCACCGGTGCCATAGCCGATCGCCCCGGCCTCTTCGAGCAGGCCGAAGGGGGAACGCTCTTCCTCGACGAGATCGGCGAGGTCCCGCTGCAGCTTCAGGCCAAGCTCTTGCGGGTCTTGCAGGAACGGGAATTCCGCAGGGTAGGGGGGAGCAGTTCGCTCAAGGCGGATGTGCGCATCGTGGCGGCCTCCAACCGCAACCTCGAGGAGCAGGTCGCCGAGGGGACCTTCCGCGAAGACCTCTTTTACCGGCTCAACGTGGTCCAGGTGCGCATGCCGTCCCTGCGCGAGCGGGCCGAGGACATCCTGCCGCTCGTGGAGCATTTCTACAAGAAGTATGCGATCTGGTCGGGCAGTGGCGACATCGTAACCCCCGACGCGGCGGCGGCCCTCTTCAACTACCCCTTCCCGGGCAACGTGAGGGAACTGGAAAACCTGGTGGAACGCTGCGTCGTGCTCGGCAGCCGGGTCATCACGCTCGACTGCCTGCCGCCCAAGGTGCGCAACTTCGTCCCGGTCAGTACTCAACTCGATCCGGTCGACATTCCGCCCGAAGGGATCGACCTGCAGGCCTACCTCGACACCCTGGAGAGCCGGCTCCTGGTACAGGCGCTGGAGAAAAGCGGCGGGGTGAAGAAGAAGGCTGCAGCCCTGCTCGGGATGACCTTCCGGTCCTTCCGGTACCGGCTGGCAAAATTCGGCATGGATGACGAGTGAAGTGACGAAATTTGTCACCTTTGGCGGCTCCAGGTGTCCATTTTGGGCCATCGGTTGCGGTGTTTTGAGACGGTGTCCGTGTAAGTGTCTGTAATATTGTGGAGTGACGGGTTCCTCTTTCTTGGCGTGCATGTTGCTATAGTGGTCGTGGTTACGAATTCGGAGGACAGGTCGTCCGCGACCTTACAACAATCGGTAACACCACACCCGTAAAGGAGAGACTCATGTTACGTAAACTCAGAAGCAACAAAGGCTTCACCCTGATCGAGCTCTTGATCGTCGTTGCGATCATCGGCATCCTTGCAGCAATTGCTATTCCGCAGTTCTCCTCCTACCGCGCCAAGGCCTACAACAGCGCCTCTAATGCCGACCTGAAGAACCTGAAGACCGGCATGGAAGCCTACATGGCCGACAAGCAGGAATATCCGTCTGCTATTGCTTACCGCGACTAAACTATCTAAGAGGGGTTAACTCATGAAAAAGATTGCTGCTTTTGTTGCTCTCGCACTGATGATCTCCGGGCAGGTTCTGGCCGCTGATAACATCGATATGACCTCGGCACTGACCGACTCCGCTTCGCTGAACGGCAAATCCGTCTACGGCGACAAGACCGACGCTACCGCTACCAACACCGCCGCCGTGCTGATCGGCAAGACCTCCACCGGCGTTTCCGTTGCTGCTAAAACCGGTGCAGGCGGCTACGCTGTCGTCACCCAGCACAAATCCGGCACCAGGGCTTTCGCTACCGCGTACGACAGCACCTCCGTCTTCTACAAGGAAGCTACTGCCGGGACCGCCGTAAAAACCACCGTCTCGAAAACCGATAAGTCCGAGTTCGACGGCTGGACTTCGATGTAGCATTAAAGGTGCACGTACCTCGGCGGGGTGTTCTGGCACCCCGCCTTTTTTTTGGATTGTATGAGCCGTGACCTGAATACGCGCAGCTGCCTGCTGCTTCTCACCTTTGTGGTGCTCGGGACCTATTACCCCGCGATCTTCTCCCCGTTCAACTCGATGGACGATCCGGGCACCGTCAACTTTCTGCTCAACGCGGATAACCTGACGCTGCGCGAAGTCTTCACGCCGGGCAACACCTACTATCGTCCGCTGCTCTTCCTGACTTTCTGGGCCGACAACTACCTGTGGGGGCTCCTGGAAAGTTTCATGCATCTGGAAAACATCCTGATGCATCTTGTCAATGCACTCCTTGTTTTTGCCATTACCCTGCGTTTGAGCAGGTTGCGGGGGATCGAAACCCCGCTGTGGGCGCTTGTCGCCAGTCTGCTTTTCGGTCTGCACCCCATCAACGCCGAGTCGGTCAACTGGGTTTCCGGACGGACCGATCCCCTGGCGTGCATCTTCGTGTTGCTATCGGTCTTCCTCCTGGTCAGATCCCGGCTCACTCCGCTGTCGAGCCTGCTGGCCGCCCTGAGTCTGCTGGTTGCCTGCCTCGCCAAGGAAACGGCGATCTTCTTCCTCCCCGCAGCGCTTATCTATCCTTATTTTGCCGACTCGTCCGAGCGTCCTTCGCTGCTCCAGGTCGCTAAACAGCACTGGATCCACCTTTTTGTCTGGGTGGGGACCGGCGTCGGCTTCTTTGCGTTCCGCGCCCTGGCAGCTCCGGTCCGGGACGCCGGGGTGGCGCGGGTTGTCACCCACGTTGTGGGTGAAAAAAGCGTCGGTCTTTTCTTTACTTTGAAACTTCCGCTGAAGGCTGCCGGCTTTTACCTTAAAAAGCTGGTCCAGCCCTTTCCGCTTAATTTCGGGATCATCCAGGTCTCCGATCTCTATCTTCCTCTCGGGGTCCTGGTCTGCCTGGTTGTGGTGTGGCTGGTATTCAGACGCACCCTGAGCGCTTTCTTCTTTGTCAGTGCCGCGGCTGTCGGCTGCTCTGCGCTCATGATTCCCCTTTTGGGGCTTACCTGGACGCCGCTTGCCGAGCGCTACATGTACATACCTGGCGCCTTCTTCGTGGTGGGGGGCGTTTTGGCAGTGCAGACCCTGGAATTGTCGCAGCGCGGCAGGCAGTGGCTTGCGCTCGGTGTTTTTGTTGTTCTGGCGGTTGCCGGGTACGGAACTGCCGAGCGCACCCTGCTCTGGCAGGATAACTTGGCGCTGTTTCAAGACACCCTTAAGAAATCTCCCAACTTCACCCCGGCTCAAAACGAGGTTGCCAACGCCTTGTACCAGAAAGGGCGGGACGCCGAAGCCCGGGCGGTGGTCAGTTCGATGCAGGTCAATGCGAGCCTCATCAACTACCAGTACGGCCTGAGAACCAAGGCGTCGGCACTGGCCGCGGCGGGGGATTTCGAGGGGGCGGTGGCCGTGCTCAAGGAGGTCCTGAAAGACCCCGGGCAGCATGAAATCGCGGTGTGCAACCAGATACTGAAGCTCTATGAAATGCAGGTGGACGCCGGGCGTACCACCAGGGCCCAGGTGTACCCGGATTCGGTGCGGCTGCTCAGCCGACTCTATGAACTCACCCGTGACCCGTTCTACCATTACCGGCTTGGCGTGGTGCACATGATGCAAAAAAAGCGGCAGCTCGCCCAGGTGAATTTTGCCCAGGCAGCCGCCCATGCCCCGGCAAACGCCGTGTACCGCCAGCCGGCCCTCAAACTCGCGAAAAAAATGGCGGAGTGACCGCCACAGGAGCGTTTCTACATGTTCGAAGTCTTTCGGATCACCCTCAAAGGGATCTTCAGGGATCGCGTGTTCCACGGGATCCTGGTGGCGGCGGTGCTGCTCCCCTTGGTCCCCTCGGTAAGTCAGCTTTCCATGCGCCAGGTAACCGAGCTTTCCATTACGCTTTCCTTGTCGCTCATATCGTTTATCCTGCTGCTGCTTTCCGTTTTTCTGGGTGGGACCTCGCTGTGGAAGGACATCGACCGCCGTTACACCTTTAGCGTGCTCTCCCTCCCCATCAGCCGGACCAGGTTTCTCCTGGGACGGTTCCTGGGACTTGCCGCTTTCCTGCTCCTTGCAGCACTCGTCCTTGGGGTGGTTGCCTGCGTGGTGGTTTCCATCACTGCGGGGAACTATCCGCCGGACCGCCCGGTAGTCTGGGGCAACGTGTTTGCAGCCATCGTTTTCGATGCCCTGAAATACATCCTGCTGGTAGCTGCCGCCGTGGCGCTCTCCACGGTCAGCACCTCGTTCTTTCTCCCGGTCTTTGGCACCATAGCCACCATGCTCGTCGGGAGCGCTTCGCAGCAGGTCTACGAGTACGTGCAAAGCCCGGCCGGCGAAAAGTTGACTCCTTTGTTGCGCCAGTGTGCCAACGCCCTGTACTACGTCCTCCCCAACTTCAGCGCCTTTGATCTCAAGGTCAACGCGATCTACGGCGTGCCGCTCTCCGGCCAGGGGACCCTCCTTACCGTGTTGTACTTCGCGGTCTATGTGGCCATGCTGCTGCTGGTTGCCACCGTGCTGTTCTCGCGCAGGGAAATGAAATAGATGGCTGCCAATCGTTCCTTGCCCAGGCCGATTGTCTGGTCCGTGTCCGCCGGCATCCTGGTGGCGTGCTATCTCGCGCTGATCTTCCCGTTCGCTCGTTACCTGCACCAAAAACCCGTGCAGGAGAAACTGGGGGTGGTTCCCAAGGCCGAGTTCCTGCAGTTGGTTTCGGCCGACCAGAAACAGCTGGTCGCGGAAGGACTTACCCTCAAGGTCCTGCTCTACTTCGGGACCCTCGCGGAAAAGCGCAATAACGAGCTCCAGCTTCCCCCCGATTACCAGGCCATGTCCCGGCTGCTGCATGCCGCGGTCAAACTCGACCCCTACAACATGGACGACTACTACTTCGCCCAGTCGATCCTGGTGTGGGACGTGAAGCAGATCAAGATCGCCAATGCGCTCCTTGAGTACGGGATGAAGTACCGGACCTGGGACTTTTACCTTCCCTTCTTCGCCGGTTTCAACTACGGCTACTTCCTGAAGGACTACCCGAAGGCCGCCAGCAACTACATGCGCGCCGCGGAGTTGAGCAAGAACCCGCTCTTCGCCACCCTTGCCGGGCGGTACCTGAACGATGCCGGACAAAGCGACCTCGCTATCGCCTACCTGAACACCATGGTGCTGAGCGCCACCAACCCTTCGATCAAAAAGACCCTGCAGGTGCGGCTCGAGGCCCTGAAAAAAGCGCGCAGCATCGAAGTTGCCGCGGCTGCCTATGCCAAGGCCACGGGCATTCCTGCCGAATCGGTCGAGGAACTGGTGCGCCAGGGCTACCTGCCCGAAGTTCCTCGGGATCCCTACGGCGGGAAGTTCTACCTGGATCCGGACGGCAAGGTGAAGACCACCAGCAACTATGCCTCCCCAGTCAAAAAAACGAAGTCTGCACCGCAATGAGGATCCTATGAACGCAATTGAAATAGCAGGGCTCTCCAAAACCTATACCGGAAAGAAATGGACCCGGGTGGACGCACTCAAGAATCTGAGTCTCGAGGTTGCCCAAGGTGAAATCTTCGGATTCCTGGGACCCAACGGGGCCGGTAAAAGCACCACCATCAAGACGCTGTTAGGGCTCATCCGCCCTTCTTCGGGGTCCGCACGCCTCATGGGTGAGGACATCGGCACTGCCGCTGCCCGCAAGCACGTCGGCTACCTTCCCGAGAACCCCGCTTTCTACGACTACCTCAACGCCGAGGAGTATCTCCTGTTTGTCGGGCGCAGCTTCGGGATGCCGGAAGGACTGCTCGGGCAGCGCTGCGCAGAGGTACTGCAGCGGCTTCAGCTCTGGGATGCCCGCAAGCGCCCCATGCGCAGCTACAGCAAGGGTATGGTGCAGCGGGTCGGCATCGCCCAGGTGCTGATCCACGACCCGGAGGTCTATATCCTGGACGAGCCGATGAGCGGCCTTGACCCGGTGGGACGTGCGCTCGTCAAGGAGATCATGACCGAGCTGAAACAGCGCGGCAAATGCGTCTTTTTCAGTACCCACATCGTCTCGGATGTCGAATCGGTGTGCGACCGCGTCGGGATCATCACCAAAGGGGAGCTTCGTAGTGTGGAGCGTGTAGAGGCGGTTCTCGAGCGAGGCGTGGTCGGCTACCAGCTGACGCTGAAAGATCGGGAGGGGAGTCGCGAACTCTACGTGCCGCGCGAGCAGCTGACCACGACTGTCGGGGAGTTGGCCGTTCAGGGAGTTGAGATCACGCTCCTCGAACCAAGGCGCAAGAGCCTAGAGGATTTCTTTCTGGAGATCGTCACCGGGACCGCGGTGTAAGTCCCTGATGTTTCTTCGCTGGTTCCACGCTTTTCCGTGGGAAACGCTTGCTCGAAGCGGCGGCGCTGTGGCATACTCGCACCCACGCAATTTTCATGAGGTAAGCACGCCATCGTTGCCTTGAAAAACTATCTAAGATTGCTGCGCCCGCACCAGTGGCTGAAGAACCTGATGCTGTTCTTCCCCCCCTTTCTCGGCGGAGTGTTGCTCAATCCGGGTGTGGTGTACAAGGGGATCCTTCCGCTGGTCAGTTTTTCCTTGGGCAGCAGTGCGACCTATATCCTCAATGACGTTCTCGACCGGCAGCGCGACGTCCGGCATCCGCGTAAAAAGTTCCGTCCCATCGCTTCCGGTCGTGTCCCGGTTTGGGCTGCGCTGCTACTTGGCGCGGTCTGTCTCGTCGTGGCGCTTGTCGCGGCGCTCAAGATCTCGCCCCTTTTCCTTCAGGTCCTGGCAGCGTACCTCGTTATCACCTCCTGTTATTCGCTCAAGCTCAAGGAGCTCCCGGTGGTCGACCTCTTCTGCATCGCCGCCGGCTTCCTGTTGCGGCTCGAGGCAGGGGGCGTCGCCTTCGGCATCGAGATCTCCGAGTGGCTTTTTCTCTCGGTCTTCTTGCTGGCCATATTTCTGGCTACCGGAAAAAGGCTCGGCGAGAAGCAATCCCTGGGGGAAGAGGCGGGTGGGCATCGCAAGTCCTTGCTGCACTATCCGGAGGGGTTTCTGCAAGGGGCGATGTACATGACCGGCGGTGCGGTACTGGTCACCTATACCCAGTATGTCATCGCCCGACACGTCCTGGTGTACACGGTGCCGCTTTGCTGCTTCGGGCTTTTGCGGCTGATTCTCAGGGTGCAAAGCGGGCAGGGGGGGGACCCGACCGAATCGTTGCTCACCGACGTCCCGCTCTTCGTCGTGGGGGTGTTGTGGGCAGCCATGACCGGGTGGGGATTGTACGGTCGCTAAAGGCGGAGTACCGCAAAAAGGCAGGAAGGTGGAATAGATGCGCACGGCAATTCTCAGGAAACTATACCAGGCCTTCCCCTTCGACCTGAAGGGTGACTGTAGCGTTCCCCCGGCTCGCGACGGGATACGGCTCTCCTGCGTCATCAACTTTTACGGACGGCTGGACCTCCTGTCGGGAATACTTTACTCGCTCGCCCAGCAGGATCTGCCCCGCGAACAGTTCGAAGTGGTGTTGGTTGAGGACCGTAACGGCACCGACGCCGGTAAGGCCATGGCGAACGCCTTTGCCCAGCACCTGCCGGTCGTCTACGCTCCGCTCCCCGAAAACTTCGGCTCCATGGGGTATTCCCGCAACCACGGGCTGGCCGCAAGCCGGGGAGAGTTTGTGCTCTTCCTGGACGACGACACCGTACTGCTGCAAACGGACTTCCTGAGCCGGGTTCTTGCGGAATTCGACGCCCATCCCGAGGCCGACGCCCTGGTGCCCCACGGCCGCGCCAGCTTCGCCGTTGTCGAGGGGCGCTACGACTATCACGATCCCTACTTCATGACCAGCCGCTGCACCGCCTATCGGCGCGGGGTGCTGGCCGACCTCTCCGGGTTCGTTGATCAGTTCATCGGTCAGGAGGACGTGGAGTTCGTGATCCGTTTCGTCATGGACGGACGCAAAAGTGCGAACTGCCCGGGCCTCGAGTACTACCACCCGCCGCTTCTGGTCGGCAATTTCCGCAAGCCCATGGCGGTGGGGCAGTCCTTTTTCCGTCTGAAGCGGCGCTACCCGCTGGTTTTGTGGCTGGCGGTCCTGGCCAGTTGCTCCCGCCACGCGCCGCTCTACCTGTTGCCTGGCCGCAGAAGCCGCGAGATGGGGCGCTTTGGCCTGGGGTTCCTGGCAGGGGCGCTGGCGGCAATCTTTAAAAGGAAAGGGTTCCGGTACGGCTGATATGGGCGACCAGCACGAAATTACCATCAGGCCAGGAATGGGGGCCGCTCACTACTGGCGCGACCTTTGGCGTTACCGAGAGCTGTTCCTGTTCCTTGCCTGGCGCGACATCCTGGTGCGCTACAAGCAGACAGCTATCGGCATCGCCTGGAGTGTGATCCGTCCGCTTTTAACCATGCTGGTTTTCACGGTGGTCTTCGGGAAGTTGGCGAAGCTCCCCTCCAACGGGATACCTTACCCGGTTATGGTGTACACCGCGCTGCTCCCCTGGCAGTTCTTCGCCAATGCCCTCAGCGAGGGGAGCAACTCGCTGGTCGACAATGCCAATCTCCTTACCAAGGTGTACTTCCCCCGTATGATTGTCCCGGCAAGTTCGATACTGGTGAATCTGGTCGATTTCGCGATCTCCTGCGTCATTTTGGCGGGGATCATGATTTGGTACGGGTTCACACCGGACGGTCATGCCATCCTGTTTCCGCTGTTTTTCTTGCTGGCCTTGCTCGCCTCCTTCGGGGTCAGCCTGTGGTTCTGCGCGCTCAATGTTCGCTACCGCGACTTCCGCTATGTCGTTCCCTTTCTCGTCCAGTTCGGTCTTTTCGTGTCCCCGGTAGGCTTCTCGAGTGCCATTGTTCCCGAGCAGTGGCGTGTTCTCTACTACCTGAACCCCATGGTCGGCGTCATCGACGGCTTTCGTTGGGCCCTTTTGGGACCCGCCTTCAAAATCAACGGGGCAGGGCTCTTCGTCTCGGCCTTGCTGGTCTTTGCCGTGTTGATCGGAGGAATCGTGTTCTTCCGGCGCATGGAACGCAGCTTTGCGGATCTGGTGTAGCGTATGTCGACGTCGATCAGCGTACATAACCTCGGCAAAAAATACCTCCTGCAGCACCGCACCGGTCAGGGACAGCCAACGCTTCGGGAGACGCTCACTGAAGGGATGAGGTCTATCGGGCGGCGTTTAACCGGGGGAGAGCACACCGGAGCCCCCGAAGAGTTCTGGGCCTTGCGTGACGTCTCTTTCGAGGTTCAGCAGGGAGAACGGTTGGGGATTATTGGACGTAACGGTGCCGGAAAATCGACGCTGCTTAAAATTCTCAGCCGGATAACCGAGCCCAGCACCGGTTCGGTCCAACTCAGGGGGCGGGTTGCGAGCCTGCTTGAGGTAGGAACCGGGTTCCACCCGGAACTGACCGGCCGTGAGAACATCTACCTGAACGGCGCTATTTTGGGGATGTCTCGCGCGGAGCTCAAAAAGAAATTCGACGAAATCGTCGCCTTTGCCGAGATCGAGCGGTTCCTCGATACCCCCGTTAAACGCTACTCTTCCGGAATGTACGTCCGGCTTGCCTTTGCGGTGGCGGCTCACCTGGAGCCTGAGATCCTGGTGGTCGATGAGGTGCTGGCGGTGGGCGATGCCCAGTTCCAGGAAAAGTGCCTCGGCAAGATGCAGGAGATCTCCGCCCGGCAGCAGCGCACCATCCTGTTCGTGAGCCACAACATTCAGGCGCTGGCGCAGTTGTGCGACCGGGGTGTTGTGCTGGACCGGGGGGAGGTTCGCCTGACAGGGCCAATGGATCAGGCCATCGAATGTTACCTAGATTCCTCGGTCGGGGCCGGGCCGGACGCCGTGCGCCCCGATGCCGACTGTTGGCCGAGTCGTGTGACAATTCTGGGGAGCAACGGAGGGGCTGTCCGTATCGGAGACCCGGTCGAGGTGGTGGTCGAGGTGTGCTCCCGGCGGGGGATGTCGACCCAGATCGGCATCGAGGTCATCGATCAGTTGGGGCACAACCTGTTCTGGCTCTATCCGCAGCGCGAGTACCTCCAACTGAAGCCGAACTGTCCGGTGAAGCTGACCTGCAGGGTGGATGCCCTCAACCTCTATCCCGGTTCCTACTCGATCGGGGTCTGGCTGGGGCAGGGAGGTCGGATCGAAGAGTACTTCTGGGACCGTAACTGCCTGCGTTTTGACGTGCTCCATAATCACGAAGTCGACTATTTCTACAACTTCAATCCGCAAAGTACCAAAGTCTACCAGCCTTTCAGCTATTCCATTGGTTGAGGATCCTATGTCGTATATCTCGCACTACCGCCGGTGGCATCCCGACGACGACGCGGACCGGGAAAAAATGATCGAATTTTACACCGGGCTTTTCTGGAACACCCTCCACGATCACCCGCGCGGACCCGCCCTTGATGCCGGGTGCGGCACCGGGTTGATGCTCGAGTACCTGACACGTACCGGTTTTACGCCGGTCGCCGGTTTCGATGCCGAGCCGGAGATGGTGCGCACCTGTCGCGAGCGCGGTTATCACGTGATGCACGGGCAGGACGGACAGGCTGTCCGGGAACTGGGGAACGAATTCCAGGTGATCTCCTGCCTTGACGTGATCGAGCACCTCGATTCGGCGACTGCAGCCGCGTTGTGTGGTACCTTCCACGCCGCACTGGCGCCAGGTGGGGTCTTTATCTGCACGGTACCTAATGCGAACTCTGTAGTCGGTGAACGGATGCGCTACATCGACCCCACCCACCGAACCAGTTTCACGGAATGCACCCTGGATTATCTGCTGCGCGAGGCCGGCTTCTCGGATATCACCATCGCTCCTGCAGAGTGGCCGCTCAAGATCGTGTACAAATCCTGGGCGCGGTTCGTGTCGACCTTGAGGCTCAAGGTCGTTCGTTCGTGGCGGCGCATGGAGCTTTTGGCTGAACTGGGTGAAGAGGGGAGAAACATCCCGCTGTCGCTCAATCTCATGGCAGTTGCCCGGAAATAATCAGCGAGGAAAGGTACCGATATGAAAAAAGTAGCCGTGATAACGAGGACCAAGAATCGGCCGATTCTGTTGCAACGTGCAGCTGAGAGCGTTAGGCGGCAGACGATGCGCGATTTTGTCTGGATGGTCGTCAACGATGGAGGTGACCCCGGTCCCGTAGAGGAGATCGTCGCGACGGTATCCGGTGAGCTGGAGGTAAATCTGCGCCATCATCCAGTCTCGCTGGGGATGGAAGCAGCCTCGAATGCTGGTATTGCGGCCTGCCAGAGCAAGTACCTGGTCATTCATGACGACGACGACTCCTGGCAACCCACCTTCCTGGAGCGCACGGCAGGCTTCCTTGACAGTCCGGCCGGTGAGCGGTTCGGCGGAGTGGTTACCCAGTCAGTGCTCGTAAAGGAAAAGATTCACAACGGGGTGTGCGAATTCGTCAGCAAGCACGACTTTAACCGCTGGATGCAGGTGGTGTATCTGGTAGACATGGCAAAAAGTAACAGCTTTCCTCCCATATCCTTTCTGTTCCGGCGCTCGGTCTATGACGAAGTGGGCGGTTTCAATGAAAACCTCCCGGTGCTGGGCGACTGGGACTTCAATCTCCGCTTCCTGCTCGAACACGACATCCACGTAATCGAAGAGCTGTTGGCGAACTACCACCACCGGGTGGAGCAGACCTCGACCTACGGCAATTCGGTGCTTCAAGGTGACCGCTCCCACAAGTCCTACGACGCGATGGTTCGCAATCGGCTGCTAAGAGAAGACCTGCGCCAGAACAAAACCGGGCTGGGGGTTCTCGTCAACCTGGTCAAGGAGTACGAGGGCTTCGACAGCATTGCCAGCTGGCAAAACTTCAAGAGGGTGTTGTCTCGCACCCGGTTCGGCTGGGTCGCCAGGTACCTTTGACAGGATCCGATCCCATGTTTGAGACATTGATAGCTTCCGAAAAGGTTCGGGTCGTGTCGTTCGATGTGTTCGACACCGTCCTCACCAGGGTGACCGCCCAACCGAAAGGGATCTTCCAGATCATGTCCCGGTGCCTGGCCGACCGGCTTGAAGCGCTGAGTGGTCCCTTCGTAGAGAACTTCTGCGCCTACCGCATCGCTGCGGAGCGTACGGCCCGCAACAACGGCGTTGCAGAGGTTACCCTGCGGGAGATCTATCAGGTACTGGCACAGTCTCATGGCCTCGACCCTCACCTCGCGGACCGGATCGCCCACCTGGAAATCGAACTCGAGACCGCGTCGGTTTTTGCTGTGCCGGCCCTGAAGCGGTGCGTCGAGCGTTGCCGCGAACTGGGAAAAAAGGTCATATTCGTCTCAGATATGTACCTTCCCGGCTCCGTAGTCCAGGGGATGTTGCAGAAACTCGGACTGTTCGACTCTGGGGATACCCTCTACATCTCCTCGGAGCAGCAGCAAACCAAAGGGGGGGGCGGCCTTTTCCGGGTGGTGCTGGAGCATGAGGGGTGCCGACCTGAAGAACTGTGGCATATCGGCGACAATCGACACAGCGACTTCACCGTACCCAAGGCGCTGGGGATCTCCGCGGTCCACGTTACGGGCGCCTTTCTCACCAAAAACGAGGAGATTTTGCTAGGTGAAGGCGACCTTGCCGGACAGTATCTGGCGGGTGCCGCACGACTGGCCAGACTTAAAGAACGTGGCCCTTCCCGGGCCGACCACGAGGCCCTTTACCAACTCGGTGCTGCCCTAGCCGGGCCCGTCTTTGTTTCCTATCTCTTCTGGATCGCCGCGCGTATTCGAGAAACCGGGGTCCGCAGGCTCTACTTCGTGTCGCGTGACGGGCAGATCCTGCATGAACTTGCTCAGGTCCTTTTCCGCAACGAGGACCTGGAGCTTCGCTATCTCTACGGTTCGCGTCAGGCCTGGCATCTTCCTGCGCTCACTGAGATAACCGAGCAGGAGCTGTACTGGATCACCATCGCCGACCCGCACCTGTCCATCCGGGTGCTGGCCGGCAGGCTGCTGCTGGACCCACTCGTGGTACAGGAAGCCTTGAGGGCCGATGGCCTGGACCGTGACGTGGACATCGTTTTCGATGATCGGGACATCCGTCTGCTCCGGGAGATTCTGGTGAAGCCGGGCGAACTTGCCACCAGGGTGAAGGCTCGGGCTGCTGATTTACGGCACGATGCGGTGGGTTACCTGCGCCAGGAAGGGTTGTTCGACGAGGTCCCTTGGGCACTGGTCGATCTCGGCTGGTTCGGCAATATGCAGGACTCTCTGCAGAAGATGTTGAATGAGACCGGCTGTCGGACCGAAGTACGCGGCTTCTACTTCGGGTTGTTGAAGCAGCCCCAGCCGGGCAAGTTAAAGCATCCGTTTCTGTTCTCGCCGACCTCGGACTCCGACCGCTTTGCACTGGGCTCCTGCTTTGTTCAGATTGCCGAGCTTTTTGCTTCCGGTGACCACGGCAGCACCCTCTGCTACCGAAACGAGGGGAGCAGCTACGCCCCGGTCCTTAAAGACCGCTCCGAGTGGATCGATGATTGGGGACTTTGCCATTTAAGGGCCGGAGCGCTCAGCTTTGCCGAGGCGCTTTCACCCGACGGGTGGCACCGTGGCAGCGATCTGCGCGAGCGCATGTTCTCCCTGATGAAGCGACTTTTCTTCACCCCGACCCCTGACGAAGCGCTTGCGCTTGGGCAGTACCGCTTCTCCAGTGACCAAGGGGAAACGGTGCTCAGGCCCTTTGCCCCGCCCCTTAGCCTGGGCGAATCCGTCAGCTACATACGCCGCTTTGGAGGATTGGACCGGTTCGGCCTTACCTTTTGGCTGCATGGCAGCAGAGTGCGGTCTGCTTGGCATGTCAATCTCTTCCTGACCATGTGCAGTCAGTGTCTCATTCGGTACAACGACCTGCGCAGGTGGCTGAGTGCCTCAAGGGGGTGATTGTGCAGGACATGCCACCGGGGAAGGATAATTCCGCGCCTGCCGTATCCGTCATTGTACCCTGCTATAACACCGCGCAGTTCCTCGGTGACGCCATTGCCTCCGCCCTCGGCCAGACCTGTGAGGACCTGGAGGTGCTGGTAATTGATGACGGCTCGACCGACAGTACCCCCGAGGTTACCGCCTCTTTCCTCAAGGATCCCCGGGTGCGTTACGTCCGTCAGGACAACCAGGGGCTCTCCGCGGCACGCAACAAGGGGATCGAACTGTCGCGAGGCGAGTTCGTGGCACTGCTCGATGCCGACGATATCTGGGAGCCTGAGAAGCTTGAGCGCCAGCTCACGGTGTTCGGCAATCTGCCGGAGTGCGGGTTGGTGTTTTCCGACTTTGCCACCTTCGACGACCGAGGGACCATCGCGGCCCAGAAGAACCAGGCCATTCTGGAGCGACTGAGTCTGCCCGAGTTTTCGCAGCTATTCAGCCGAAACAACTTCATGTATCCCTCTACGGTCATAGTGCGTCGAACTGTGCTTGAGCAGGTCGGTGGCTTCGATACCTCACTCAAATCTGCTGAAGACTACGATATGTGGCTCAGGGTGGCCAGGGTTTCCCAAGTTGCGGGAGTGACGGCGCACCTGGTGTGGATCAGGCAGCATGGCTCCAACATGAGCCTCAACATACCGAGGATGCTGAACAACGAGATTGCCGCGGTGCAGAAAAATGCGGCTGGTGTCTCCGCTTGGGCACTTCGCAAACGGCTGGCAAAAATTTACTGCCTTAATGCCGACCGATCGGTGCATGCGGGGAAAAGTGGCCAGGCATTGAAACTGCTGGTTCAGGGTTTGGTAAGGTACCCCTTCCTCTACATCGATGTCCTGGTGGTTGGCATAAAACTGCTCCTTGGCGGGCACCGGGTCGAAAGCCTGCGCCGCTGGCTCAACGACAACGATAGCCTGGTTGCGAAGCTGTATTGGAGTATCTATTCGCGGTACTGAAGATCAGCGCCTCAGCATGTTCTCGGTGAAGGTGCTGCTGTCTTGACAGATCTGCTAACCGTTGTCGAAAGTCCTTCGTTTACCCTTAACTAGTCTCGACCTCAGACTCTATGAATACAAAGATCCTCATCCTCGGCGCCGGCCCCTGCGGGTTGGGTGCTGCTTACCATCTGGAAAAACTGGGTCAAACCGACTGGCAGCTCTTCGAAAAGGAGTCCTATGTCGGGGGGCTCTCGGCCTCCTTTGTCGACCCTGCCGGCTTCACCTGGGACGTGGGCGGGCACGTGCTCTTCTCGCACTACGACTACTTCGACCGGGCGGTCGCCGATGCTCTGGGCGAGGCGTACCACGAACACCTGCGGGAAAGCTGGGTGCGCATCCTTGAGACCTGGGTCCCGTACCCCTTCCAGAACAACGTGCGCTACCTGCCGGACCATGCCCTCAAGGAGTGCGTGGAAGGGCTTAAAAATCTTGCGGGGGCGCCGGACCGGGCACTGCACTTCCGGGACTGGATGGACGCAGTCTTCGGCGCGGGGATCGTGAAGCACTTCATGGAACCCTATAACCGCAAGGTCTGGGGCGTGCCGCTCTCCCAGATGAGCAAACAGTGGATTGCCGAACGGGTGAGCGTGGTGGACCTGGCGCGGATAGAGCGCAACATCGCCGAAAAGCGCGACGATTTGAGCTGGGGTCCCAACAACACCTTCAAGTTCCCCAAGGCCGGCGGCACTGGCGCGATCTATGAGGGGATTTCCGCGAAGTTCCGGGACCGGATCCACCTGCAGCACGCGATGGTATCCGTCGATACCGACCTGAAGCAGGTCAGCTTCGCCAACGGCCGCGTCGAGAACTACGACATCCTGATCAACACCTCGCCGCTCGACCTTCTGGTCGCAGCCTGCGCCGCCCCGGAGCAACTGCACGAGGCAGCCCGCGACCTGGTGCACAACAGCGGGCTCATCGTAGGTCTTGGTATTGAGGCGCCCCGCAACGACACCAAGTGCTGGATGTATTTCCCCGAGTCGAACTCTCCCTTCTACCGGGTCACCAACTTCCACAACTACGCCTCTGCAAATGTCCCTGGTGGCGCAACCGAGCGCTTCAGTGCGCTCATGTGTGAAACCACCTACTCGCAGCACAAGCCCGAGGACAAGGCGCGCATCGTGGAGACCACGGAGCTGGGACTGGTGAATACCGGGTTGCTGTCAATACCGGAGCGGGGGAAGGTGGTGAGCCGCTACCTTATCGACATCCCGTACTCCTACCCGGTGCCGACGCTTGGGCGCGACCGGGCTTTGGCTGCAATTCAACCCTACCTGGCAGAGCGCGGCATTTATTCACGGGGCAGGTTCGGAGCCTGGAGGTACGAGGTCGGCAACATGGACCACAGCTTCATGCAGGGTGTGGAGGTGGTGGAGCGGATCTTGGCGGGTGGGGTAGAACCGACCTGGAACGGCAAGGGGTAACCGCGTGCGCATCGCACTTTTGAAGCAGATCGACAAGCTCATCGGCGGGGTTGCGGCTGCCATGCTTCCTGCTCCCCGTGCCGCGGAAACCGTGACGCCAAAGCGCCTATTGGTGATCCGGCCCGGCGGCATCGGCGACGCCGTCCTGCTGATTCCCGCGCTCGCTGCCTTGAAGGAGCGCTATCCCCATGCCGAACTGGTGGTGCTGGCCGAAGGGCGCAACGGAGCGACGTTTGCTCTGTGTCCGCAGGTGGACAGGCTGATGCTGTACGACAGGCCGGGCGATCTCCTTGAGGTGCTGCGGGGCGGGTTTGACCTTGTCATCGATACTGAGCAGTGGCACCGCCTCTCGGCGGTGGTGGCGCGGTTGGCCCGTGCGCCGCTTTCCATCGGGTACGCTACCAACAACCGCAAGCGCCTCTTCTCCAACGGCGTTCCCTACTCGCACGATGACTACGAACTCTTCAGCTTCTTCAAGCTCCTGGCGCCGTTGGGAATCACTGCCCCGGAGAGCTTCACCGTGCCCTTTCTGACCGTCCCCAACGAGGCGGCTGTCCGTGCCGAGGCCTTGCTCAGGGGGGACGAGGGGCGGCTGGTCACCATCTTTCCCGGTGCCAGTATTCCGGAGCGGCGTTGGGGGGCTGCGCGCTTTGCCGAACTTGCCCAGCGGCTCACTCTGGCAGGATTCCGTATTGCGGTGGTTGGCGGCCCCGGTGACCGGGAGGAAGGGGAATTGATCGTCTCAGGTTGCGGCGGTCTTAACCTGGCGGGCCGGACCAGCCTCGTCGAAAGTGCGGCCGTCCTTGCGAGGACCCGGCTGCTCATTTCGGGAGATTCGGGAGTACTGCATATTGCGGTCGGTTTGGGTGTTCCTGCCGTGTCACTCTTCGGTCCCGGCATGGAGGCCAAATGGGGACCCCGCGGCGACCAGCACCGCATAGTCAACCGCCATCTTGCCTGTTCCCCCTGCACCCGTTTCGGCACCACGCCGCGCTGCCCGGAGGGCGCCCGCTGCCTCTCCGAAATCGCCGTGCACGAGGTTCTGGCCGCTGCGCAGGAACTGCTCAGCGTCAGGTTCTAGGTTCTATTTTCTTCGTTTCTGGTTCTAGGTTACCCATTTAATGTCGTAGTTTGAGTGTGAAGGCTCCGTAGGTCCCGTCCTCGTTTTTAAGGTTTTATCCCATTCATCCCCTTCATCCCTGTTTAGATTCAATCCTGTTTATCCCTGTTCAGGTTCAGTCTTGTATATCCCTGTCAGTGCAGCACCAGCGCCGATTCTCCCTCCGCCACGACCTGCAAGGAAATCCTGTCCGGCCCCAGCAGAAACTCACCAATCTTCAACGTCTTGATCTCCCCCTTGAGACTTACCTGGTCCAGCAGTTTGCGCTGTGCGATCGCCTTTCCTGCCAACTCCCGCGACTCTTCCAGTTGCCGTGACAGGTCGAGGTTCAGTCTATCCTGGATCCGATCCCGGATGGTGCTGTGCAGGAGCCAGTCCGCCGACTGTACCAGCAGGCTTTTACTCTGCAGATCGAAGTCCACCTCTTCGACCGATAGGACTTTGCTGCGGGCATTAAAGCGCGGCTTGCCGGTGAGGTAAAAGGTGCCGTCCAGTGAGCCCTCGGTCACCACCTTGATCACGAACCTGTCGCCGTTACCGTACACCTCGAAACTCTTCACGACGATCATTCTTCCATCCGAGTTGAATTCCTTGTTGAGCAGAAACGGGGCGGCTGCCGAGCTGAGATCCTTGTAGTAGAGATCGGCATTGACCGTAAGCCGGAAGGTCCGGTCCAGACTGTTGACCAGCCTGAGCGGCGGCAGGGGGAGCGGCGCACCGGTCTCGGGCTGCTGCCCCAGCACCACCTCTGCATAGGTGATGATCCCGATTGCCAGGCTCACCCGGTTGCCCTGCGCCTTGAGAGGAAAAAGGGTTACCTCGCGGGGTGAAAGCTTCAGCCAGGCATTCAGCTTTCGGTCCACCAAGATCGGTTTCTGGGCGGTGTCCCATATCTGGGCAACTTTGGCTTTCAGGGAGAAACTGTCGTTGAGCTGCTTGTTGACCTGGTTACTGAGCAGCTGTTGCAGCGGCTGGGTCAACCCTTCGATAGCCGCGCGCGGCTTGATGGCAAACGGCCCACTGCCGATCTGCTCGGTAAGCAGTTCGCTAAGTCCCAGGTAGCGGAGGTCCACGCTTACCCTCCAGTCGGAGCCGATGCTGGCAGCTGCACGAAAGCGTAGTTTGAGGGGGAGGGGAGGGGTCTGGAACCCGGCATAGCTGAGCGAAGCGGTGATGGGGAGGGTAAGGAACAGGGCATTGTCCTGTGCCGCGACCTCGATGGGGCCGTTGCGCCGCAGGTCCGCGCTGATCCCGACGGTCTTGGTTGCTCCCTGGTAGAGGCGTGCGGGCACTACCTTGCTAAGGGTCCTGCCGATTTCCTCGGCGGAGGCCTCTATCGGGACGCTGATGCTCGAGAGCTCCTTGGGCAGGGCCGATCGAAACGGTGCTGCATCCGGGGGCTGCGCGGTCAGGGATGGTTTTACCGTGGAGCAGGCGCTTGCGGTCAGGGTGAACAGCAACAGCAGGAGGGGGGATATACGGGACAAGACCATAGGGGTTCCTCGGTTGTGCAAGGGAGCGGGATGGCGCTGACGCAAAAAAGGCCTTACCTCGCGGTAGGGCCTTTGTCAGGTACTGGGACCATTGCTTACTTGCTGCGTTTGAAGGTTGCCGGTTCCCAGCCGAGTACCTCGAGGGTAAGCTCGTTTGCGGTAACCGAGTAGGCGTAGGCCATGGGGGTCTTCTCCCAGGGCATGTTCGGCACGGGCTTCACCAGTAAGAGCTGTTTACCCTGGAACTCTGCAGACCTCGATTCGATGGCTTTGCGCTCCTCGGCGCTCAGTTCGAACTTGAACGGGAAGTGCCGGCCGGGCATGTTGGACATCACCAGGGTCTGATCCTTGAAGAACTCGATCCCCTCGGGGATGAAAGGACAGGGCTTGCCTGCTCCGTTTACCGGGCGGTGCGTGATGCTCCAGGAACCAAGGAGGTTGCCGGCGGCACTCTCGGAGGCAAGGGCCTGCGGTACCAGGAAAAGGGAAAGCAACATGGTAACGGCCAGGCACGCGGTGACGACGTTTTTCAGCATGGGATCTCCTCGGGGGTAGGTGGCCCGGTTCGGACAGGGGACCGACGGGTCCACTGAATCTAGCCGAAGGACACTGCTTCTGCAAGGATAATCCGGGGCTCTGCGGAGACTGCCGGGGCTTTCAGAGGAGGGCCGACGCGGACCGGTCCGCCTAGCGGAACTCGCGAGTGATCAGGTCGCTTCTCAGGACCCAGAGCAGGACGGCACAGGGAGCGGTCAGCAGCGCCATAAATAACAGCGCGTTGAAGATGCCTATCGCGTAGTAGGAGAACCCCGGGCTGCTCGAGGAGATGGTGACCCAGTCATAGAAGGCGACCGACTGGTGTACGGCGGCAACTGCCGCGCCGAACCAGGCGGCCTCCGTCAGGCGCCGCAGCGATCCGTCCTTGAGCCTTCCAAAGAGGTAGGCTGCGCAGCAGAGATAGAGACTGAACAAGAGCACCAGCCAAGGGACCAGTCCCAGATGGGCAAACACGTAGAACTTGGAGAACGGCTCCAGTACCGGTTCGGAAAGGATCGCCTGCCAGTCGCGGCTGTAGTACTTGACGATGCCGGAGACGGCATAGAAAAAGAGGATGGCGCCGGCAGCCAGGCAACTCCATGAGGTGATTTCGACAGGTTTCGCAGCGCGAGGAGTCTCGGCTGCTTGCTGCGCATCGTGCGGCGTGGGCACCACCAGGTCAGGGTTTCGGTACGAGCGCTGCAACGCCTCCTGGTTGCGACGGTCCTGTTCCCGCTCCTGTTGCTTGCGGGCCAGCGACTGGTGCTGCTCGGCGCTCATGCCGCACTTGGGGCAGACGGCAAACATCTCTTCGGTAAAGGTGGAGTATTGGCAGGCCGGGCAACTGTTCATCAGGCGTGCATTGGCAGCTGGCGCGGCGGGTTTTTCGACGTGGAACTCGTGCTTGCAGCGCGGACAGCTCATCCGGCGCCCATAGGGTGGAAGTTCTACCTCGTTGATGGTTCCGGTGAGATGACAGGAGGGACACTCAATCTTCATTGCTTCTCCAGTGCCTACGATGTCTTCGCTTTTGACTGATTCTGCTTATAGTGCGATTTAAGCTAAAAGGCAACAGGATTACGGGATAGTTCAAAATAACCGGATGAATATATTATAGGGATGCAGTGGACGAAGTGAGAACGACAGAGAGGGGGAGTGGAGAACTGACAGATTGTCACTCTCGGGAGGGACTCTCTCAATCAGCAGGTGGTCGTACCTGTCAGGGAACTGCCAGCATCCTGCGCAGGTGGCCTCTCAATTTATGCCAGAAAGCTGTGTAGTGCTTGCAAAGGGCGGTATCGACTGGTCGGCCCACCGGTGAATCACGGCACTTCCCAACAGGAAGATCGCGAGTACGGCTCCTGCAGAGCCCAGCCAGCAGCCACAGGCACTGGTGTCACAGTAGCACCAGGAAAGGATCAGCATGGTGATAACAGTGCCGAACAAGAGGAGGGTGAGGGCGAAAAAGGCGTAGTCGGACCCTTTCCCGGATCGAACCACGCCTTGCATTTCTCCGCGCATCGACTGGTTACTCGCGGTGCAGGCTCCCGCGAGATCATGAAGAGGTTGGTCGCGCGGCTCGTGATATCCTGGTTGCCGGTACCGTCCGAGCACAGCACGATAGCATGATGTTCTTGCCCATGGCTGATCCTTGCGTGGCTGGTGAAATCCTGGTCGACTGTCGGTCAATCCCGCAACACGCACCGAGCGCAGATACCGGCGGTGTCTGGAGTGACAGGGTCGAGGCCGACGGTGCAGATATCGCGGGGGAGGTTCTCAGGTCGATAGGGAGCCGCCGCTGCCCCCGGGTCGGACTGCACCTCGGTGAGTCTGGTACGAAGCGCCAGGGAATGGTGCCCCACCAGGTCCTCGGGGAAGGCCCGCGCGGCGGTCTTGTACAAGGTGCCGCGCCAAGGCTGGTGTGCCACACCGCCCACACTCGGGAAGAAGTCGGGGTATGCCAGGTCGTTTGCGATCAAACCGAGCGCAAGAAGTTCTTCCAGGATCCATTCGAGGGCGCCATCGGAGAGGTTGCTCTCGGTGTTCAGCGTCGGGTAGCCGCCCCCCACGTCGGCATGGGCCCCCGGGAAGAGCACCTGCTTGATCTGCTCCCGGGTATCCCACAGGGTGGGGGTGAAATCGCAGCGCCGCTCATCCAGGGCGAGGGCGTGCAACCCCCAGGTGACCTTATCGCTCAACTTGGTGTCGCAGAACCGGAAAGCGTCCATGCGGGCGTCGCCGACGAAGAGCGGGATTCCCAGGGCACCTACGGTATCCCACACGGCAACGGCCGCGATCTCGGGCACGGCGGCAAAATCCGTTGCTTCGAGAGACGCTCGGGTGATAAAGGCGGGAAGATTTGTGGCCACCTCGGCAAGCCGTGCGCAGAAGTCCGGTCTGGCGCACTGGTCGCGGTAGCGGTACCAGGCCTGGGCCCCTGCGCGGTAGGCATCTTCTTTATTAGCGGCCAGGGAAGGGGAGAGCAGCCCCTGGCTGGCAATGAATCCGGCCAGGGCACGTGCGGTATAGGCCCCGCGGCTGAAACCGAGGATGAAGATGCGGTCCCCGGGCTTGTAGTTGCGCGAGATAAAGGTGTAGCCGCGCACGATTCGGGTGATGACCCCGGCTCCGAAGGCGCCGCCGAGCAGGCGGGTTAGGGCGTTGCTGTCATCACCCACACCATGCAGGTACTTGGCTACCTGTCGGATGATGGTGCCCGAGGTAAGCACCTTCTCCTGTTCTTTGGAATTATCCGGTGTCTGAGCGGACAGCTCGCCTTCGAGCATCCGAAAGAGTTTGTACACGTTGGTTTGATCCGGCAACTGATCGTGGTTCTCGTCCTGGCTGGGACTGTTCCAGGTTCCATCCGCACAGAAGACGATATTCTTCGACATGATTCTCTCCTTACTGTACATGGCCTGACAGACGACGACGGGTGAGACGGTAAAGGATACGGGTGATACCAGGTGCTACCGGGGTTGACCCTGATGCTGCAGGCGGCGGAATGAGTGAATGTGTGGCTGCTTTTTTGTTTATGGGTGCTCAACGCAGAGTGCTGTAGGAAATATATGACAAAAAATGTATTTGTAAAGCAACTCCGTAATTTCCTGAGAATTTTCAGGTAGGGTTAGTCAAAGGTGCCGGTGGGGGTGCGGAGGGGAAGCAATGTCCAATGAGAAAAAAAGAGCGTCCCGAGAAAAAGTGTTGACTTTGTATTAGCGAATTGGTACAAAGTTCGAGTTCCACGAAGCAGCAAAGCAGGCGCGTAGCTCAGGGGTAGAGCACTAGCTCGACACGCTAGGGGTCGGCGGTTCGAAACCGCCCGCGCCTACCATCAAAGAAAACCTTCATAGCGAGGTTCGACGGAGGCATCGAGTTTCGATGCCTCTTTCTGTTTGTACAAAGGGGCTTGACATGGATCAGATTAAGGTTTCGCTTCCCGACGGTTCAGAAAGATCCCTCCAGAAAGACGCCACGATTTACGATCTGGCGGCTTCCATAGGCGCAGGTCTCGCCAAGGCTGCCATCGCCGGCAAGGTGGACGGCAACCTGGTCGACCTCAACACCAAGCTTGCCGACGGCAACAAGGTGGAAATCATCACCGAGAAGAGCCCCGAGGCGCTGGAGATCGTTCGGCACTCGACCTCCCACCTGATGGCCCAGGCGGTGAAGGCGCTTTTCCCGCAGGCGAAAGTTACCATCGGTCCCGCCATCGAGACTGGCTTCTACTACGATTTCGACGTGGATCATCCCTTCACCCCGGAAGATCTCGAGAAGATTGAAGCCAAGATGGCAGAACTCGCCAAGGCGAACCTGAAGATCGAGCGCTCGGTCATGTCCAGCGCCGAGGCCATCGCGCTCTTCAAGAAGATGGGTGAGGACTACAAGGTCGAGCTCATCGAAGACCTGGGCGCCGAGACGGTTTCGCTCTACAGCCAGGGCGACTTCGCCGACCTCTGCCGCGGGCCCCATCTGCCCAGCACCTCCTTCTGCAAGGCCTTCAAGCTCACCTCCATCGCGGGTGCCTACTGGCGCGGCGACGAGAAGCGCGCCATGCTGCAGCGCGTCTACGGCACCGCCTTCACCGACAAGAAGGAGCTCGAGGCGTACCTCGCCCGCATCGAAGAGGCCAAGAAACGCGACCACAGGAAACTGGGCCGCGAACTCGATCTCTTCTCCTTCAACGACGAAGTCGGCGCGGGTCTGGTCATCTGGCACCCGAAAGGGGCCATGCTCCGTACCATCCTCGAAGACTTCGAGCGCAAAGAGCACTTAAAGCGCGGCTACGACATCGTCCTGGGTCCGCAGATCCTGAAGACCGAGCTCTGGCAGCGTTCCGGCCACTACGAGAACTACCGCGAGAACATGTACTTCACCACGGTGGACGAGCAGGGCTACGGCGTGAAGCCGATGAACTGCCTCGCGCACATGATGATCTACAAGTCTTCCTTGAGAAGCTACCGCGACCTGCCGCTGCGCTACTTCGAGCTGGGCACCGTGCACCGTCACGAGCGCGCCGGCGTGCTGCACGGCCTTTTGCGCGTCCGCGGCTTTACCCAGGACGACGCCCACATCCTCTGCACTCCGGACCAGCTTGATGCCGAGATCAAGGGTGTACTCGGCTTCGTCAAAGACGTCATGGGGATCTTCGGCTTCGAGTACGAGATGGAGCTTTCCACCCGTCCGGAGAAGTCGATCGGCTCCGACGATGCCTGGGAACTTGCCACCAGTGCGCTCCTCTCGGCACTGAAAGATTCCGGCCGCCCCTTCGAAATCAATGAGGGCGACGGCGCCTTCTACGGTCCCAAGATCGACATCAAGCTGCGCGATGCCCTTGACAGAAGATGGCAATGTGCTACAATCCAGTGCGATTTTACCCTGCCCGAGCGTTTCGACCTCACGTATGTCGATGCGAACGGTGAAAAGAAGCGCCCCGTCATGGTGCACCGCGTTATCCTGGGTGCCATCGAGCGCTTCATCGGCGTCCTCATCGAGCACTTCGCAGGTAACTTCCCGACCTGGCTCGCACCGGTTCAGGCGATCGTTCTTACGGTCACCGATAACCAGATCCCGTACGCCGAAGCCGCTTTCAATACGCTTAGGGCTGCGGGCGTGCGCGTTCAAAAGGATTTCCGTAACGAAAAACTCGGCTTCAAGATCCGTGAGGCCCAGTTGCAGAAGATACCGTACATGCTGGTCGTAGGGGATAAAGAGGTGGAAAGCGGCCTTCTGGCACCGCGCTTCCGCGATGGCAAGAACCTCGACGGCATGACCCCGGAACAGTTTGTCTCGTTCATCGAGTCAGAAACCAAGAGCTTCAGATAAAAGCTTGCTACAGGAGGTGGCGTCATAGCTAAACCTACAGTCAACATCAATCAGACCATCAGGGCCAGAGAAGTAAGGGTAGTAGGTGCCGACAGCGAGCAGCTGGGAATCCTTCCGCTGCGCGAGGCCCTGGCGCTGGCCGAGAGCCAGCAACTGGATTTGGTAGAGGTTTCGCCGACCGCCGTACCTCCGGTTTGCCGCATCATGGATTACGGCAAATTCAAATATCAGCAGGCCAAGAAACAGGCGGAAGCCAAGAAGAAGCAGATCCAGGTCGAGCTTAAAGAAGTAAAGCTCCGTCCCAAGACCGACACGCACGACCTGGAGTTCAAGGTGAAGCACGTGCGCCGCTTCCTCGAGGAAGGGAACAAGGCGAAGATAACCGTCGTGTTCCGCGGCCGCGAGATCACCCACCAGGAACTCGGCATGGCCGCCCTGGAGAGGATCACCGCCGAACTCGCCGACATCGCCGTAGTGGAAGTACGCCAGAAAATGGAAGGGCGCAGCATGTTCATGATCGTCGCCCCCAAGGCAAAAAAATAAACACCACCAGGAAAAGGAGTAGTAACCAATGCCTAAAATGAAGACCCATAGGGGCGCCGCCAAGCGTTTTCGCAAGACCGGCACAGGCAAAATCAAGATGAATCACGCCTTCACCAGCCACATCCTCACCAGCAAGACGAGGAAGAACAAGCGTAACCTGCGTAAGGGCGCGATCGTTGCTGCTTCCGATCACAAGAACATCGCTGCACTGATTCCCTACAAGTAACCCAGGGGTTAGGGGCTAGGGACTAGGGACTAGAACAAACAGAACCTACGAGAGCCTGCGGGCTCTCTTTTGTTGTCTGCGTTTCTCGTTCCGGAGACTGTACTACCAGGGATCGACACCTTTTGGTGCCTGTCCCTTTGACGAAGTCCGAGAACCGTGAGGAAACGTCTCCCCTTGCGGATCCGGCAAATTAAAAACCAGAAGGAGTATGTATGCCAAGAGTAAAGCGCGGTTTTAAAGCGAGACAGAGAAGAAACAAGGTATTGAAGCTTGCCAAGGGCTACCGCGGCGCGAGGAGCAAATTGTTCCGCAGCGCGACCGAGGCTGTGGATCGCGCACTTAACTACGCGTTCCGCGACCGTCGCGTCAAGAAGCGGGACTTCCGCTCGCTGTGGATCACCAGGATCAACGCTGCGGCCCGCTTGAACGGCCTGTCTTACAGCAAACTGATCCACGGCCTCAAAGTGGCCAAGGTTGAAATCGACCGGAAAGTGATGGCCGACCTGGCCGTCTCCGATCCGAAAGGTTTCGCAGCAATCGCGGCGGCTGCCAAAGCCAGCTTCTAATACATACCGCGGGCATCGAAAAAGAAATGAGATAGCGATATCTCATTTCTTTTTTTTATCCAATGGTGTATTTACACAGGGTTAGCTTTTCGCCGCTTTTCTCCCCCGCCCATTGCGGGAGGGGGTAGGGGGGGGGAAGCCGGCAGCTTTGGTTGCCTGATACCTAGCCACACAACTCCACGCATCAAGGGTCAAATCATGAAGGAAAAACTCGAAGGACTTTTGAAGGATGCCTTGGCCGAGTTGGCAGCCGCCTCTACCGAGGCCGGGCTGCAGGAACTCAGGGTCAAGTACCTGGGCAAGAAGGGCGAGCTGACCGCCGTCATGAAGGGGCTTGGGGGGCTTACCCCTGAAGAACGCCCGGTCATCGGCCAGGTGGTCAACACCGTGAAGGGGCAGCTTGAGGAGGCCTTCGACAGCCGCGCCTCGCTGATCCGCGAGCAGGTGAAAAACGAGCGTCTGGCCAATGAGCGCATCGACGTGACGCTCCCGGGCCGCCGCAGCGTGACCGGCTCCAAGCACCCGATCACCCTGGTGACCGAGGAGATCTGCTCCATCTTCTCCGCGCTTGGTTTCGGTGTGGCCGAGGGCCCCGAGATCGAGCACGACTTCTACAACTTCGAGGCGCTCAACTTCCCGAAGGATCACCCTGCGCGCGACATGCAGGACACCTTCTTCGTGGCCGAGAACGTGCTTCTGCGTACCCACACCTCGCCGGTCCAGGTGCGCACCATGCTGAAGCAGCCGCCGCCGGTGCGCATCATCGCCCCGGGGACCGTGTACCGCTGCGACTCCGATGCGACCCATTCGCCCATGTTCCACCAGGTTGAGGGACTCATGGTCGACAAGGGGATCACCTTCGGCGACCTGAAAGGGATCCTGACCCTGTTTACCAGCCAGCTCTTCGGATCTGACATCGGTGTGAGGCTGCGTCCCTCCTTCTTCCCCTTCACCGAGCCTTCTGCCGAGGTCGACATCGCCTGCGTCATCTGCCGCGGCAAGGGGTGCCGGGTCTGCAAGGAGACCGGTTGGCTCGAGATTCTCGGCGCCGGCATGGTCGATCCCGAAGTCTACCGTCACGTGGGCTACGACGCCGAGCAGTACACCGGCTTCGCCTTCGGCATGGGGATCGAGAGGATCGCCATGCTCAAGTACGGCATTGCCGACATGCGGCTTCTCTTCGAGAACGACCTGCGGTTCTTGAAGCAGTTTTAACCGCAGGGACAAGGGGCTAGGGACTAGGGGCTAGGGAAACCGCCCTATCTTCTGCCGCCTCTCGAGATCCGATCCCCCCTCGCCCTCCGGGAGAGGGTTGGGGTGAGGGGGCTGCCACTTGGTGATGCTCCTCCCCCGAATACAAAACGCGCACACTTCAACTAACTCACTCGAACTCCCCCTCGCCCTCCGGGAGAGGGACGGGGCGAGGGAAGGTTCACGGGATTCGAAATGATAGTTACCTACAACTGGATCAAGGAATTCGTCGATTGCGATCTGCCGGCGGCCGAACTCTCCCACCTTCTGACCATGCTGGGCCTCGAGGTCGAGCGCATGGAAGAAGTGGGCGGCGGCATGGACGACGTGGTGGTGGCCCAGGTGGTGGAGAGAAACCTGCACCCCAACGCCGACAAGCTTTCGCTCTGCAAGGTGGATGACGGCAGCGGCGGAGAGCTCCTCTCCATCGTCTGCGGCGCCCAGAACTTCAAGGCCGGCGACAAGGTGGCCCTGGCCAAGATCGGCGCGACGCTTCCCGGCGACTTCAAGATCAAGCGCTCCAAGATCCGCGGCGAGGAGTCCTTCGGGATGCTCTGCTCCGAGCGTGAGCTGGCGCTCTCTGAGGAGTCCTCCGGTATCATGATCCTCCCTGAGGACTTCAAACTGGGCATGCCGCTCTTCGACGCCCTGGGGACTAAGGACGTCATCTTCGAAATCGGCCTTACACCGAACCGCGCCGACTGCCTGAGCGTGGTGGGTGTCGCTCGCGAGATCGCCGCAAAACTCGGCAAGAAGGTGCACTACCCGGGTCTCGAGGTGAATGAGACCGGTGCACCTATCGCGAGCATCGCGCAGGTCGCCATCAACGCGCCGGATCTCTGCCCGCGCTACACCGCGCGCCACATCACCGGCTGCACCCTGGCGCCGTCGCCGACCTGGCTCGCCAACCGTCTGCGCGACGCCGGTATCCGCTCCATCAACAACATCGTCGACGTCACCAACTACGTGCTCCTCGAGTACGGCCACCCGCTGCACGCCTTCGACTTCAAGCTGCTCTCCGGCGGCAAGATCGTGGTCGCCGCGGCAGGGGAGGGCGAGCAGTTCCACACCCTGGACGGCCAGGAGCGCACCCTCTCCGCGTCGGATCTCACCATCCGCGACGGCGAGAAGGCCGTGGCGCTCGCCGGCATCATGGGGGGCGGCAACTCCGAGATCAACGACGCGACCACCGAGGTGCTCCTCGAGAGCGCCTACTTCAACCCGTCGGCCATCCGTCGCACCTCCAAGCGCCTGGGTATCCACACCGAGTCCTCGCACCGCTTCGAGCGCGGCACCGACGTGGCGGGCTTGACCCGCGCCCTGGACCGCGCCGCCCAGCTTATCGCCGAGCTCTCGGGCGGCAAGATCGCCAAGGGTGTCATCGACGTTTACCCCGAGCCGATCGCACCGCGTACCATTCCCGCGCGCCTGGCCCGCATCAACGCGGTCTCCGGGCTCTCGCTCACGGCCGCCGAGGTGCAGGAGATGTTCGAGCGCCTCGAGTTCCAGGTCACCGAGACCGAGCCGGGCGTCTTCAAGGTACAGGTACCGCTCTTCCGCGTCGACCTCGAGCGCGAGATTGACCTGGTCGAAGAGGTGGTGCGCTTGAACGGCTTCGAGAAGGTGCAGGCCACCCTGCCGCAGGCCTCGGTTCTTTCCGATCTCCCCTCGCCTCAGCTGCGCCTGGGAAGCCGCATCAAGGACCTCCTGGTCTCGCACGGGCTCTCCGAGGTGATCAATTACAGCTTCGTGGCCCCCACCAGCTGCGAGAAGATCCTGCTTGCCGAGGACGACTTCCGCCGCAAGGGGGTGCCCCTGCTGAACCCGATCTCCGACGAGCTCTCCGTGATGCGCACCACGCTCCTGCCGGGCCTCCTGGAGACCGCGGTCAAGAACATCAACTTCCGTACTCTCGATCTGCGTATCTTCGAGATGCGTCGCATCTACATCCCCAGTGAAACCAACGATCTGGGGCTGCCGGACGAGCCGATGTGCCTCGCCGCCCTCTTCACCGGACGTCGCGATCCGGAAGGGTGGAACCAGGCCAAGGGGAACATCGACTTCTTCGACGTGAAGGGGGTCGTGGAGAGCATCCTCGAAGAGCTGAACATCGGGGGTGTCAACTACGTAGCCGACGAGCTGGATCCCTACTTCCACCCGGGCAAGGCCTGCCGGGTGAAGAGCGGCAACCGCGAGCTCGGTTCCTTCGGCGAGCTGCACCCAAGCGTCCAGGAGAACTACGGCATCGACCAGCCCCTCTACTACCTCGAGCTCAACTTCGAGAAGTTGATCGGCTGCCGCAAGGATATGGGCTCCGCACAGGTCCCCTCGCGCTTCCCGTCCACCTTCCGCGACATCGCCATGCTCCTGCCGGATACCACTCCCGCAGCCGAGATCCTGGCCAGCGTGAAGAGCGTCAAGGCCGACGAACTCGAGGGGGTGGAACTCTTCGACCTGTACACCGGCGGCAACATCCCCAAGGGGGAGAAGAGCATCGCCATCAGGGTCCGCTACGGCTCCAAAGAGCGCACCCTGACCGACGACGAGGTGACCAAGCTGCACCAGCGTGTCATCGCTACCCTGCAGAAAAAATTAAATGTTTCCTTTAGATAAAAAGGGGTTGCGAAAATAGAAACGCTATGGTATTAGATTAAGCCGCCGTGAACGTTGTGGAAAAACTATTGAAATGCTGAACCTGTTGAGGGGGTTATGACCAAAGCGGACATCGTTGAGAAGATTTATGAGAGGGTCGGTTTTTCCAAAAAAGAATCCGCCGAACTCGTTGAAACTGTATTCGACCTGATCAAGACGACCCTGGAAGATGGGGACAAGATCAAGATTGCCGGCTTCGGTAACTTCGTTGTGAAAGAGAAGTCCGATCGTCGCGGCAGGAATCCCCAGACCGGGGAAGAAATCACCATTGTGGCGAGAAAGATCCTTACCTTCAAACCCAGCCAGGTTCTGAAGAGCGCGATCAACGCCCAGCAGTAATGGACACCGGGATCCCGGACAAGCATTACCTGAGGATCGGTGAAGTCTCCCACGTTACGGGACTTCCCGCTTCGGTTTTGCGCTACTGGGAGACGGAGTTCGAGTTTTTACGGCCGAAGAAGAGCTCGACCGGCCAGCGTCTTTACACCAAGAAAGACATCGAGCAAGTAACAGAAATTAAAAAGCTGCTGTACGCCGAGAAACTCACCATCGAAGGAGCGCGCAAGCGTCTCGAGGTGAGGAAGAGGTACCACAAGCCCGAACAGCCCCCTGAAACACTCGCCGTCCTGCTCCAGGAGGTGAAAGGGGAACTGAAGGCATTGCGGGACCTGCTACAGTAACAGGCATAATCGGTGCGTAGCGCAGCCTGGTAGCGCACTAGACTGGGGGTCTAGTGGTCGCTGGTTCGAATCCAGTCGCACCGACCATTAAACGAGGGGTTACGAGAAATTCGTAGCCCCTCTTTTTTTGTGCAGCACAGCCACCCAGGATAACGACGGGGTGGCTGTTTTGTTTTTTTATACTGCCGACCCTGTTTCCGTGTGACAGGTTTGCGACGCCCCAGCGATGCCGATGTCTTAAAATGGAACGCCCAGCGCTCCAAAAACTAACAGGCCGTTCCACTATGGAACAGTAAAGCGCCACCAGGTAAGGTGCCCCTGGAGGTCGGCAGCGCAGCGCGCAGCCCGAAAAGTCTCGCAGAAACGAATCCTTCCCCGTCGTCCCCTCTTGTTAACCGCGCGGTTTCCTCTGTTCCTCGCTTCGGCCCGATTAGGTATACATCTTGCCAAGGGAGATGGTTCTGTATACATCATTTCTCGCATTTTCGCGTCTACTGTTTTATTATGCAACAGGCGCCGTTGCCCCATGCACGCACTGCTGCGCCAGAATCGCGGAACCGCTGGGCATGCCAAGGAGAACCCATGGAAATCAGTAAATTCGTCGCACCTGAAATCATCTTCGGCCGGGGCTCCCTAAGCCAGATCGGCGAGAGCGTGGTGCGACTCGGTGTCTCCAAGGTCTTCCTGGTCTCGGACCAGGACGTCATCTCTTCCGGATGGGTGGATCGCGCTGTCGAATACCTGGACGCGGTCGGGCTGGACAGCGTGATCTTCTCGTCGCTCACCACCAACCCGAAGGACTGCGAGGTCAGCGAGGGAACTGCCCGCTACCTGGAGTCCGGCTGCGACGGCATCGTGTCGGTCGGGGGGGGCAGTCCCACGGACGTTGCCAAGGCGATCGCCATCCTCTCCTCCAACGGCGGCCAACTGCGCGACTACGAGGGGATCAACCGGATCACCATGCCACTGCCACCGATGGTCATCGTGCCCAGCACGGCCGGTGCCGGCTCCGAGGTGAGCCAGTTCACCATCATCGTCGACACCGAGCGTAAACTCAAGATGTCCATCATCTCCCGCTCCCTTATTCCGGATATCGCCATTGTCGATCCCGAACTGCTCAGGACCAAGGACGCCAAACTCGCCGCGGCCACCGGCGTCGATGCGCTGACCCACGGTATCGAGTCCTACGTCTCGCTGGCGGCGACGCCGCTTACCGATATCCACGCCCTGAAGGCACTCCAGCTCATCTCGCTCAACCTGAGGAAGGCCGTGGCCGACCGCGCCGACATGGAGGCCAACGCCAGCATGGCCATGGCGAGCCTCACCGCCGGGCTGGCCTTTTCCAACGCGATCCTGGGGGCGGCCCACGCCATGACCCACCAGGTGGACGGTCTTTTGGACCAGCACCACGGCGAAACCAACGCCTCCATCCTGCCCCACGTCATGCGCTTCAACCTCACTGCCTGCCCCGAGCGCTTCCGTGACATCGCGATCGCCATGGGAGAAGACGTGACCGGGCTCGATCTGCTGCCGGCCGCAGAGCGCTCCATAGAGGCGGTACAACGGCTCATCGCCGACATCGGGCTGGCCAAGGGGTTGGCCCAGCTGGGGCTCGAGGAGAAATACATCCCGATATTAAGCCGCAACGCCACCAAGGACGCCTGCCTGGTTACCAACCCGCGCAGTGCCACCTGTGCCGACATCGAGCAGATCTTTCACGCCGCTCTTTAGAGGCTTATTCGCCGCAGGCTGCGTCTTCAACCGTTCGATCACGGCCGGTGCCACCGAAGACGCACCCGCAACAATCATGATGGACAAGGTATCGAGAGGTTCAGGCGCCAAAGGGGGGCCACACAGGTGACGGACCGCGGCAAACTGCTCGAACAACTGACTGGTGTCGACTCTTCCAAGCTCAACTACTACGTCGAGCTGAAAAAGAGAAACCAGGACGTGTTGACCCAAAACAGCCGCCTGGAGATTCTGCAGCAGCTGACCCGGGACATCAACATCGACATGTCCATCGGGGACATCATCGAGCGGGCCTTCAAGCAGCTGCCCAAGGCGCTCCCCTGCGACTTTTTGGGGCTCGCCAAGATGCAGAAGGGCGAGCTCAGGATCTTCGCCATGGCCCCGCGTGATTTCTTCAGCAATCCGCTAGTGGCGGAGGATTCCCGGCTGAGGGACGCCTTGAACGGCGTGGGCGCCACCTGTTACCGGCCCGAGGACGCCCCGGTCTTTTTCGGCCAGGCCAACCCGGAGAACCCTGACCAGCTGCGTTCGCTCGCCGTGGCACCGCTTTTCGAGCGTGCCGAGGTGACCGGGCTGTTGCTCTTGGGTTCCACCCGCGAGTCGGCCTATGCCGCGGCGGAGCTGAACTTCGTGCAGCACCTTGCGGACCAGTTGGCCATCAGCCTGCAGAATGCCCGGCTCTACAAACAGGTATCGCGTGCCAAGAAGGAGTGGGAGGAGACCTTCCAGGCGGTGACCGACCCGATCTTCCTGATCGACACCGACTACAACGTCCTTTTGCACAACGACAGGCTGCCGCCCCAGATGACTGAGGCCTGGAACCGGGCCATTTCCGACAAGTGTTTCGCCCGCCTGCGCGGCGGCGAGCGACCCTGCGAGAACTGCCCGATCGAGGAGATCAAGAAAAACGGCAAGCCGGTGTTCCAGCGCTGGCAGACCGAGGGGGACACCTTCGTGGACCTCTCCTACTACCCGGTCTTGAATGACGAGAAGCAGCTCTCCGCCGTCACCATCATCCTGAAGGACGTCACCAAGAAGCTCAAGATGGAAGCCCAACTGGTGCAGTCCGCCAAAATGGTGGCGCTCGGGGTTATGGCGGCGGGTGTCGCGCACGAGCTGAACAGCCCGATGACCGTTATCATCGGCACGGCCCAGATGCTGGCGCGGGAACTCCAGGACGAGGGGCAGCGGGAGCGTGGCGAGGCGCTGGAGGACATCATCAACTGCGGGCTGCGCTGCAAGCGGATCATCCAGAACCTGCTCACCTTCTCGCGCCAGGACCAGGCGCCTCAGGCAGCCATCGACCTGAATGCCGAGATCGACCGGGTGCTCGGCATGATCCAGTACCAGATCAACCGCAGCCAGATCCTGATCATCGAGCATCTCGACCCGGAACTGCCGCGGGTCTTCGCCAATGGGCCGCAGATCCAGCAGGTTCTGACCAATTTCCTGATCAACGGCCGGGACGCCCTGTCCGATGTCGAGCGCGCAGAGAAGGTGATCGAGGTGTCGACCAGTGTCCGGATCGAAGGGGGCAAGAGCTGGGTGGTCCTGAGTGTCCTGGACAATGGTACCGGCATCGCCCCCGAGAACCTCTCCAAGATCTTCACCCCGTTTTACACCAGTAAGGAATCGAGCAAGGGGACGGGGCTGGGGCTTTCGGTGAGCCTGGGGATCGCGGAATCCCACGGCGGGCGCATCGAGGTGGACAGCAAACTCGGGGTAGGGAGCCGGTTTTGCCTGGTCCTCCCGGTAGAAAATGATAATGCAGCGTGAAAAGGGGGGAGCCAGCATGCCAGAGTTGCCCGTGCGGGTCCTGATCATCGACGACGAATCTGACGTTTGCACCTTCTTCAAGCGGCTCTTGACCAGGGCCGGCTACGCGGTGGTGACCGCCTCGAACCACCCGGAGGCGCTCGCCGCGCTCGACGGGGGACCGTTCAACGTGGCCCTGGTGGATCTGAAGCTACCTGACACCGACGGCCTCACCCTGCTCAAGGCGGTGAAGGCGCGCCAGCCCGCCTGCGAGGTGATCATCATGACCGGCTACAGCACGGTGAAGACCGCCGTCGCCGCCATGCAGATGGGAGCCTACGAGTATCTGGAAAAGCCCTTCGACGATATCGCGGAGATCGAGCGGCTGGTGGCCCGGGCCGCCAGTTCCGGCGTCAACCCGACGCGGGGCGAGGGAGGGCACGAGGAGTGGGCCGAGGTGGCCCAGGGGGTCGGCTTCCGGGTGGGTAGAACCGAGGCGATGCGGCAGATGGTGGGGCTTGCCTACAAGGTCGCCGGCAAGAACATCAGCGTGCTGATCCAGGGCAAGACCGGCACCGGCAAGGAGGTACTGGCGCGCTTCATCCATGCCGCTTCCGAGCGTGCCGGCCAGCCCTTCATTCCGGTGAACTGCGGGGCGCTGCCGGAGAACCTCCTGGAGAGCGAACTCTTCGGCCACGAAAGGGGCGCTTTCACCGGCGCCAACCAGACCCGGCGCGGCATCTTCGAATTGGCCAACCACGGCACCCTCCTGTTGGACGAGATCGGGGACGCCACGCCGCAGATCCAGGTCAAACTCCTGCGGGTTCTGGAGACCGGCGAGTTCATGCGGGTAGGGGGCGAGCGCCCCATCAAGACCGACGTCAGGGTGATCGCCGCAACCAACGTGGACCTGGAACAGGCGATCCGCGACAAGAGCTTCCGGGAAGACCTCTACTACCGGCTCAACGTGGTCCGGCTCGAGATCCCGCCCTTGAGCGCCCGTTCCGGGGACATACCGCTTTTGGCCGAGCACTTCGTGCAGCAGTTAAACCGCAGCATCAAGCTGAGCCCGGAGGCGGTGGAGCTTTTGCAGCAGTATGCCTGGCCGGGGAACATCCGCGAACTTGCCAACGTAATGCGGCGGGCGGTCGTCATCTGCAACGGTGGCAGCATCCTCCCCGAGCACCTGGGGGGGACCTTCATGTACGGCCCCAGTTTTACGCCGCGCAGCATGGGTGCCGCGGCCGGGTCGGATGGGTTGCTTGAGGAGGGCAAGGGGGTCGAGGCGCTGCTGAAAAGCTACGCCCAGGGACGCTGTCTGGAGCAGATGGGGGACGGGGAACTGGACCGGCTCCTGGTGAACCTGCGCGAGGCCGAGTCGGGGCTTTTGGCGGTGATGGCGCGAAAAGGTATCGCGCCGCCGCTCTTCGATCTTAAGGACAGCGAGGCTCACACCATCCGTACCGCCCTCGCCCAGTGCGACGGCAACATCACCGAGGCCGCACGGGCCCTGGGGATTGCCCGCAACACCCTCTATCGCAAGATCAAGGAATTCGAGCTGACCGAGTAGGGGAGGGCAGGGCGCACGTCCCTTGGCTGGTATGATCGGTGTTTTTTGAGCCTGCGGGGTTTGCGCTGGCGCGATTGACCTGTCAGGCTGGGGAGGTGCCCGGCAGGTAGATCAACTCGCAGCAGCGGCATTTCCCATAGCGTGCCGGTAAAAGCAGCAGGTTGATAGTCAGGCACTTCTTGCATTCCCAGAACGTGTAGGCGTCGACGTTGTGTCCGGCCTGCGCGCTGAAAAACCACTGGTAGTAGGATTCCCAGTCATACTCCGGTTTTCTCTGTTCCCTCTCCACGAGCTGTTCCAGTAGCATACCCTCTCCTTTGACCGCAGCGCACAAGGTTCTAGCACGGCTGCAACTTCAACCTATCACAAGAGGTGCATCGGGCTCAAATGAGTATACCGAGGGTGCAGGATTCGAAAAGCGGCTTTGCCACGGAGGCACGGACGGCAAGGAGAAACCACAACCGGGGGAATACACAAACCTGGAATCAAATGGAAGCGCTTCGAAGGTATGAAGAGGGGATAATACCAGCAGGCATGTGCGAAAAACCTACCTGCAATCTATGTTGCCACGGAGACACGGAGAGCACGGAGCAAAGCAAAAACTAAAGACGTAGGGTTCCTCTCAGATTTTTTTGCCGTTCTCCGTGTACTTCGTGTCTCCGTGGCAAAAATATTTCCAACGTTGCCGACGGTGGAGCTCCTTAGGCGGCGCGGACCAGCTTGACCGGTTGGTCGTAGGGGATCTCGTGGACCTCCATCTCCAAAAGATCGATGGAAAGCTTGCGGTTGCGCAAAAGTTCCCCCTTCCCCAGCAGTATCTTGCAGACCTCGGCGGCCTCGATGCTGGCAATGACCGCAGGGGTGAAGGCGGGGTTGCCCAACTGCTGCTCGATCCCCTTGCCGGCGACCCAGTGCCGGTAGATGCCCTGTACCGTTTCCTCGCCGGGAAACTGGGTGGCGACGTGGCCGTACCAGCCGCCGATCGCGCCGTGCACCATGGGGATGCCTACCGCGCCGGTTACTTCGGCCAATTCCAGGCGATAGGAGATGCTGTCCAGGGCGTCAACCGCCACCTCGACCCCGGCCAGCAGTTCGCGTCCATTGGCCAGACCGAAGGCATCCTGCACCGCCGTTACCGTGACCGCGGGATTGATCTGCTCGACCCGCTGCCGGGCCGCTTCCACCTTGGCCAGCCCCAGGTTGTTGGGCGTGGCGAGGATCTGGCGGTTCAGGTTGTGCTCCTCGAAGACATCCGGGTCGACAGCCACCAGGTGACCCACCCCCAGGCGAGCCAGCTCTTCGATGACGTAGCCACCCAGGCCACCGCAGCCTATGACGGCAACCCCGCTGGAAAATAGCCGCAACTGCTCGTGGACGTCGATCATCATCCGGTTACGCTGGTAGCGCGCGGGGAAAAGTCCGTTTTGCAGTGCAAGACGCTCCACTGCGGCGTGACTCAGTCCGAAGTGTTTGACGGCGGCGCAGTGTGCCGCCCAGGGGAGCATCCCCTCGCGGGACCACTCCTCAAGAAAGGTGAGGGCTTCGTTCATGTCAGCCTCCGCCCACCAGGGGGAAGAGCGACAGCACGTCCCCCGGCAGTAGTTCCTGGTCCAACATGCCGTGCCGGCCGTTGATCATGATGATCCCTATCTCGTCGTCGGTGAGGCTCAGGTCGGCCACCACTTGGCGGACCAGCGTCCCCTCAGGCAGTTCGCGCTCCTCGAGCTTGAACCTGCCGTTTCTGAATGTGGCGAACAGCTTAACCGTTACTTGCATGGCGGTACCTTAGGTTGTTGCGTGAAACAGGTTAACCCGGCCAGCCAATCCGTCGGCAGCGCGTCCCTCCTCCTTCAAGGGGGAGGATAGGCGGGGGATGGGCCAGCGGTGACCTGGTTGACCCCATCCCCACCCCGGCCCTCCCTTTGAAGGGGAGGGAGAGGACCCCCGGAGATCGATGGGCACAGGCAGCTTGAACGATCGGGCGGTAATCGGACGCCGTGCTGCTAACGCCCGGTAACCGATGAGATTCGCTGACGGACGGGGACGCCAATCGCCCCGTCCGCCTGTTTTTGCGCCGCTGTTAGAAGTCCCAGAACGCGTCGATCTCGGCGTCGGTGAAATCCCAGACCGCGTTGTGCGGAGCTACCGGCTCGTTCTTGAAGAAGTCCGGCAGGCGGTCGTGCACGTTCGTGAAACCGGCCTCGGTGTTGAACTTGCGCTCGAGCTTCAGGATGTGCTTGCCGAGGTTGGTCACGTCGTCGCCGGTCAGGGCGATGCCGAAGCGGGCGTTGATCATGTCGATCAGGGCCGGCAGGCACTCCGGGATGTCGAGGGCCGGGAAGGCGACGAAGATGCACATGCCGGTCGAGTCGACCGCTGCGGTGGCGATCTGCAGGTTACGGGACAGCTCCACCTGGCCTTCTTTCTTGAGCGGGTCGACGTAGCCGCCCACGTTCAGGATGTTCGTCGCGATGGTGTAGCCCGAGGTGTGGTCGGCACCCATGGTGCTGGTCGCGTAGGTGATGCCGATCCCCTTCACCGAACGCGGGTCGTAGGCCGGGATCCCCTGGTTCTTTACCACCGGGACCCGGGTCACGCCATAGGTGCGTCCCACCGAGGCGGCACCGCCCCCGAGGATCCTGCCCAGTGCGGTTCCCTTGCCGATCTCCTCCCGCAACATGCGCAGCATCTCTTTCGAGTCACCCCAGTTCAGGATACCCGCCTCCATGGCGACGCCGAACATGACCGCGGTCTCGATGGAGTCGATGCCGATGTCATCCATCAGGTTGTCGGCGCGGGCGATATCGTCCAGGTTGTCGATGCAGCAGTCGGCGCCCAGCCCCCAGATGGTCTCGTACTCGAAGCCGGAGGTGATGTACTTGCCGTCCTTGTCGTTGTAGACCTGGGAGCACTGGATGATGCAGCCGGCGTGACAGCCGTGCTTCACCTTGCCGCTGCGGGAGGCGATCACCTCGTTCATGGTTTCGCCGGAGATCTTGTCGTGCGCCTCGAACTGCCCCATGCTGAAGTTCTTGGTGGGGAGGCCGCCGGCTTCGTTCAGGATGTTGACCAGGACGTTGGTGCCGTAGGTCGGCAGCCCTTCGCCGGAAACCGGGTGCTCCAGGAGGGCCTTCGAGAAGGCACGCGCTGCGGTCTTGAACTTCTCCGGATCGGCGATCTTAACGCCCGGTGCGCCCTCGCCATCGATGGAGATGAACTTGATCTGCTTGCTGCCCATGACCGCGCCCAAGCCGCCCCGGCCGTGGCTGCGGATCTTGGAATCCGGGTCCTTCACCGAGATGTTCGCGGCAGTCATCTTCAATTCGCCGGCCGGGCCGATGGTGAGGACGCCGGTCTTCTTGCCCAGGCGCGCCTCCACGGCGTCGATGACGGCGAAGTTGCCGAGCCCCAAAAGCTCTTTCTCCTCGTTGATGGTGACCCCGTTCACCCCGACGCTCAGGTTGTACCAGGTGCCGTCCTTCGGTGCGCCCTCGATGATCAGGGCCTTGACGCCGAGTTTTGCCAGCATCTGGGCCGCGGTGCCGCCTGCGTTACTTTCCTTGATTCCGCCGGTAAGCGGGCTCTTGGCGCCGGCGGAGAGGCGGCCGGAGTTGGCGGCGGGGGTGCCGGTCAAAAGCCCCGGTGCGAAGCAGAGGATGTTCTGTGCCGAGAGCGGATGGCAGGTGGGGGGGACTTCGGCCGCCACGATGGTCGAGGTGAGGCCGCGGCCACCTAGCCCAGCCCAGGCTGCCGGTACCGCTTCAATCTTGGTGCTGAGGTCCGTCATGTTAACGCGAAATATCTTGTCCATGCTTGATCGAGCTCCCTGTTAAATATGTAATAGCCGCGCGTCGCCCGCGCGGGCACTCCTTTCCAAAAGGGAGGCTCCGCCGTTTCCAGCGAAACCCGTTGGCCTGGCGCCCTGAGGTTTCCCTTGTAGGCTGCATGGCTCGGAGATTTCCGTGTCTGTCAGATATGGGTGCCGCACACCGTGCCCGGTGTACGCTGCCAAGTTGCTGCCGGGGCCGCCATTCAAAGCTTGTCGGACACCGAGGTGTTGCCACGAAGCGCCGCTGGCGCCCCCGCGTCCCCCCTTTGCGAAGGGGGGACAGGGGGGATTTGCCGCCCGTGGCGACGACGAACTACATCGCCGCTTTGAAGATGTCGATAACCTGCTCGAGTGTTGCCTTGCGCGGGTTGGTGAACTGGCAGGCGTCCTTCTTGGCGTTTTCCGCCATGACCTTCAGGTCCTCTTCCTTCACGTTCAGCGCCTTGAGGCCGGTCGGGATGCCGATGGAGGCGGACAGGCTGCGGATCTTGGCGATGGCCTTCTCGGCCGCTTCGGTCACCGAGAGCCCGTCGATATTCTCGCCGAGGGCCACCGCGATGTCGGCGAACTTCTGCGGGCAGGCGATCAGGTTGTAGGCGGAAACGGCCGGCAGAAGGATCGCATTGCATACGCCGTGCGGCAGGTTGTAGAAGCCGCCCAACTGGTGCGCCATGGAGTGCACGTAGCCGAGGCTTGCGTTGTTGAAGGCCATGCCGGCCAGGTACTCGGCGTAAGCCATCTTGTCGCGGGCTTCCAGGTCGTCACCGTTGGCGACTGCGGGGGAGAGGTACTGGGCAATCAGCTCGATGGCCTTGATGGCGCAGGCGTCGGTGATCGGGGTGGCGATGGTGGAGACGTACGCCTCGACTGCGTGGGTCAGGGCGTCCATGCCGGTAGCTGCGGTGAGTGCCGCCGGCTTGCCGACCATGAGCAAGGGATCGTTGATGGCGACGCTCGGGGTGCAGCGCCAGTCGACGATTGCCATCTTCACGTGGGTATCGGTGTTGGTGATGATGCAGAAACGGGTCATCTCGCTGGCGGTGCCGGCGGTGGTATTGATGGCGATGAACGGGGGCATCGGCTTGGTGCTCTTGTTGACCCCTTCGAAGTCGCGAATCACGCCGCCGTTGCCGATCACCAGGCCGATGCCTTTGCCGCAGTCGTGGGAGCTGCCGCCCCCCAGGGTGATGATGGCGTCGCAGCCGGTTTCCTGGTACACCTTCACGCCGTCAGCTACGTTGAGGTCGGTGGGGTTCGGTTCGGCACCGTCAAAAATCACCACCTGGACGCCGGCCGCCTCGACCTGCTCCTTGATCTTGTCGGCCATACCCATGGCCTTGATCCCCTTGTCAGTGACCAAAAGCGCTTTGGACGCGCCCAGCGCCTTCACCTGCGGGCCGGTCTCCTCGGCCGAACCGATGCCCATAAGAGATACTGTCGGGATGAAAAAGCCGTACGTCTGTTTTCCTAATGCCATTGTGTCTGTCCCCCTCGTGTAGTTTCGGGCGTCACCACCCGTGTCTGTCCTGCCTGGTGTGAATTTGTGCATACGGTTTCGTAAAACGGTTTTCTAGGGCATCGCAAACCGCATACCAGAATGCCGTTAAGATGCAGTGTTTATGGAAAAGGGGTTTTAAAACGGCACCTTACATGCAATTGCCAACGGTGCGGTGGGGTGGTGACCGAAAAGGGTGCGCTCCAGAATAGAACACTTGCGATGCTCCAAAGCGGAACGCATGCTACATTGTGGAACGTGCGCTCTCCCCCTTGCTCCTGATCCGATTTCCCCCCTGGTCTTTCCAACGCCTTTCCGGTTAAAAAGAGCAAAAACATAGTCAGATAAGGTACCTGGCAACCCTGTTCCGTCCGCTCTACGACTTCCTTGGTGAATTCTGGCTGCATGTTGGTATCGAAATTGCCATGTGCAAGCGAACAACGGCCCGCATGGTCATGGCAAGGTGGGGGCGGAGTTTGCGGAGGATCTGACATGGAAATGATCGATGGCTACGGCAGGCGGATTAATTACCTGAGACTCTCGGTTACCGACCGTTGCAACCTGCGCTGCCGCTACTGCATGCCGGCCGGTGGGGTAGCCAAGCTCGATCACCAGGAGGTGCTCTCCTATGAGGAGCTGTACCGGATGGCCTGTGCCAGCTTGGCCTGTGGCATTCGAAAGATCCGGATCACCGGTGGCGAGCCCTTGGTACGCAAGGGGTTGGTGTCGTTCCTGAAGCGCCTGACGGAGATACCGGGCCTGCACGAGTTGGTCCTCACCACCAACGGAATCCTTCTCGAGGAGTTGGCGCTCCCTCTGCGGGATGCCGGAGTGGCGCGCCTCAACGTGAGTCTGGACTCTCTTGATCCGGGAAACTTTTCCCGAATCACCAGGGGCGGCGACCTTTTCCGGGTACTGGCAGGGATCGAGGCGGCTGAACGGGCTGGCTTCCCACCGGTAAAGATCAACATGGTGGTGATGCGCGGGGTGAACGACCACGAGATACTCGATTTCGCAGCGCTCACCAGGAGAAAGGCGTGTACGGTTCGCTTCATCGAATACATGCCGACCCTGCGCGACGAGGACTGGGACGTTCAATCGGTGCCCGGCGCCGAAATACTGCAGCTGATTGCGCAGAAGTATCCCTTGCTGCCGCTGGTGAGCGGTGAGATGGCCGGACCGGCACGGAATTTCAAAATCGAAGGGGCGCCCGGTGCCATCGGGATTATCACCCCGGTGTCCGGGCACTTTTGCGAGAGCTGCAACCGGATCAGGATGAGTGCGTCCGGCCAGGTGCGTGGCTGTCTCTTTTCTAAACAATCGGCAGACCTGAAGGCACTCCTGGCCTACGGAGACTCGGGGCTGCTGCGCCAGACGCTGCGACGCATCGTGCGCGAGAAACCGGGGCAGCACAAATTGGCTGAAGAGGGGGTGCAGGCGGCCAGCATCGCGATGTCGCGCATCGGCGGATAGAGGCATTATTTTGCCACGGTGGCACGGAGATCACGGAGAAAGGCGATAAACGGAGAAAGACTTTCTGCTGCAGGTCCGTGCCGAGTGTAGCGTTCGGCGCTTTCGATGCCACGGAGGCTGCTGAGAAAATCGCAGGCAAGTGAACGCCTCGCATGGGTTTACTGCTTCCCCGAATCTGGATTTACTTCGTGTTCTCCGTGTCCCCGTGGCAAAAGTTTTTGACGTTTCAGGAGGTCCGCATGCAGAAAGGACGCATAGAGGCGGTAAGTGTCAGCGAGTCGAAAGGGGAGAAAAAGACCCCGAAGGACGCGGTGCACCTCAGAGAGAACTACGGCATCATCGGCGATGCCCATGCCGGGGACTGGCACCGGCAGGTGAGCCTGCTGGCGCAGGAGAGCATCCAGAAGATGCGGCAACTCGGGTTGTCGGTGGGGCCGGGTGATTTCGCAGAAAATCTGACCACCAGCGGTATCGATCTGGTGGCACTTCCGGTGGGAACCCGCCTGGCCGTGGGGCTGGTTGAGATGGAGATAACCCAGATCGGCAAGGTCTGCCATACCCGCTGTGCCATCTACTACCAGGCGGGGGATTGCGTGATGCCCAAGGAAGGTGTTTTTGCGAAGGTTGTGAGCGGCGGGATAATCCGGCCGGGAGACGAACTAATTCTGCTGTGACCACACGGCGAAATCAAAAACGAGGAGCGGGACCATGGGAGTGCAGCGCAGGATCAAGAGCAATATCGTTTCGATCAGGATGAACGAAGAGGAATTCAGTGTTTTTCAGACCATCATGAATGCACGGAAAACCAAGGCCTCGGCTGTGTTACGCGAAGCCTTGACGCTCTTCAAGGAGCAGTGGGAGCGCTCCCGGCGCTTGGAAACGGCGACAGAGAACTGATCGACCATCCAGGAGGCACGCCATGTACGTAGTTGCCTGTATCAAGCAGGTTCCCGACACCACGCAGGTGCAGATCGACCCGGTCACCAACACCCTGGTGCGCGATGGCATCCCATTCATCGTCAACCCCTACGATAGCCACGCTCTGGAAGAGAGTCTGTGCATGAAAGACCGCTACGGCTTCAAGGCCGTGGCACTCTCCATGGGGCCCCCCAATGCCGAAGCCACCCTCAGGAAGGCGCTGTCGCTGGGTGCTGACCGGGCGATCCTGCTCTCCGACCGTGCCTTCGGCGGCGCCGACACCCTCTCTACCAGTAACGTCCTGGCCGCCGCGATCAGGAAACTGGCCGAGCAGGACGAAGTGGGGCTGGTATTTTGCGGCAAGCAGACCATCGATGGGGACACGGCGCAGGTGGGGCCGGGAATCGCGGTGCGGCTGGGCATCTCGCAACTCACCCTGGTGGATCGGATCGAGCACCTGGATTTCCTTGCTCGCAAGATCCGGGTGCGCCGCAAGCTGGAGGGGCGTTACGAGATCGTCGAGGCCAAGCTTCCGGCCATGATTACCGTGGTGAGGGAGTTGAATCAGCCGCGCTATCCGACGGTTCCCATGCGGCTCAAGGCCGTGCAGAGCGACGTTGATGTTTGGGACAACGGTGTCCTGAGACTTGATACCAACAGCATCGGCCTCAAGGGGTCCCCGACCTGGGTGAGCCGAATCTTCTCGCCGGAGCGCAGCCAGGGTGAGATCGTGGGTGACGGGCTCAAGGACCCCTCCGGCACCGCGCGCGACCTGGTCGAGCGTCTCCTGGCGCGGGACCTTTTGACCGTGTAAATGGCAGGTGATCTCACATCCCCCTTGCGCAGGTTCTTCTGGAATTTCGGAAAACGGTCTTGCGGGAGAGGAACAGGGTGAGGGGGCAGGTGCCACATCTGTGCAGATGGCAGCTTCACCCACCTCCCGGCCCCTCCCGTCAAGGGAGGGGGAGACGTTCTTTGCCGTAATACCTCGATGAGCCATTGCGCAGGGGAGGGCAGGGGTGATTGCCGTTGGCGTACTCCGTGAGCTCCGTGCCTCCGTGGCAAAACAGATTGTAACGAAGGAATCCCTATGACCGAGGTCACAACGAAAATCAAGAAGCCACGCGGGAAGGTGCGCCTTTTAGAAGGCAAGTGCATCGCCTGTGGTGCCCGCTGCCAGGGGAGCTGCCCGGTAGACGGCATCGAGATGAACGCTGCGGGCGAGCCGGAGATCCTGCTTGCCAAGTGCATCGGCTGCCTGAAGTGCGTGAAAGCCTGTCCGGGCGGCGCGTTGGAGATCTTCTACTCGCCGGAGGAGCTTGAGATCCTTGCAGCCCTGGATGGCCAAAAGACCCTGGCGGAAGAGGATGCCGATCCGGAGGAAAAGGCCCGACGCGACCTGGTGGCTCAATACCGCGGTGTCTGGGTCTTCGTCGAGCAGACCGACGGTGAGGCCGCCCGGGTTTCCTGGGAACTCCTCGGCAAAGGTGCCGAGCTCGCAATAAAGCTCGGTGTCGAGCTCTGCGCGGTGGTCCTTGGCGACCGGGTGGAGCATTTGTGCCAGGAAGCCCTGTGCTACGGTGCCCAGAAGGTCTACCTCATGGACCAGCCGGTCTTGCGCCACTACCGTACCTATCCCTACCTGGACGCCCTTTGCTACCTGATTGAGAAACACCGCCCGGAGGTGGTTCTCATGGGGGCGACCGGCCTTGGGCGCGATCTGGCTGGTGCGGTGGCGACCAGGGTCGGGACCGGGCTCACCGCCGACTGTACCGGTCTCGACATCGATGAGCACCGCAACCTGATGCAGACCCGCCCGGCCTTTGGCGGCAACATCATGGCAACCATCATGTGCGACCGGTTTCGCCCCCAAATGGCCACCGTGCGTGCCCACGTCATGACACTCCCCGAACGCCAGCCTTTCGCTACCGGAAGCATCGTCCACGAGACCCTCCCCATCAACGAGGCACTGGTTTTCACCAAGGTGCTCGAGGTGATCCGGGAGAATCGGGGTGACCAGGTGGATGTCGCCGGCGCCGAGTTCATCGTCTCCGGCGGACGCGGCATGATGTCCAAGGAGAACTTCGGCATTCTGCAGGAATTGGCGGACGAGCTTGGCGGGGTTGTGGCTGCCTCGCGCAGCGCGGTGGACGCCGGGTGGATGCCGGCGGAGCGCCAGGTGGGGCAGACCGGCAAGACGGTGCGTCCGAAGATCTATCTCGCCTGCGGGATCTCCGGGGCTATCCAGCACTTGGTCGGCATGCAGGATTCCGACCTGGTCATCGCCATCAACCGCGACCCGCAGGCCCCCATCTTCGAGGTAGCAGGCTACGGTATCGTCGGCGACCTGTTCAAGGTCGTTCCGGCAATCACCAGCTACCTCAGGGAGCTGAAGGGCGTCAGGTGAGATTGCACCGCGTCGCCCAGCCCAGAAAAAGAGGAACCCTATGCAACCTGATCCCATTGTCTTCGCACCGCTTCTGATTGGCGCAAGTCTCCTGTTCTGCTGGAGTTGCTACACCCGCTTGGGGCTGGTCGCCCTGGGTGGCGCTGAGGACCGCTTCTCCAACCCGGGGCAGCGTCTCAAGGCGATGTTCAGCCTCGCCCTCTTGCAGCAGCGGGTGCTGAGCCGTCCCTTTGGCCTGAACCACCTGCTGATCTTCTGGTCCTTTCTCGTCCTGGCCCTGGCCAACGGCGAATTCCTGCTGGCCGGAATCTTCCCGCCCGCCCGCTTCTCGCTCTTGCCCGCCGCATGGTACGGGCCGCTTTTGACCGTCTTCGACCTGGTATCCCTCGCCGCCCTGGTTGCGGTGTGCGTCGCCGCCTGTCGCCGCGCAATTAATCCTCCCTACCGGGAAGCGCGCAGCCTGGAGGCCTTCGGCATCCTCGCCCTGATCGGCGTACTCATGATTGCCTACTTCGGTCTGCACGGCGCCGAAATAGCAGCAGGGACCGAACCCGCAGCGGCAGCCATGCCGGTCAGTTCGGCCGCCGGCAGACTGCTCGGCGGCCACCTGGGCGCAAGCCAGCTTGGTTTGGCCGGAGCCTGCTTCTGGTGGCTGCACGCTGCAGCCCTTCTGTTCTTTCTCAACTATCTCCCCTTCAGCAAACACCTGCACATCCTGGCGGCGCTCCCCAATTGCTACCTCAAGGAGCTGGACGGTATCCCGGTACCTCCGCGCGAGGAATTCGTCGAAGGTGGAAGGTTGGGTGCCGGTCGAATCGATGATTTCACCTGGAAGGATCTCTTTGACTCCTTCTCCTGTACCGAGTGTGGTCGCTGCCAGCAGCAATGCCCGGCAACCACGACCGGCAAGCCGCTCAACCCGCGCCTAGTCATGCATAGCATCAAGGAAAACCTCCTGGTGAGCGGCCCGCTCATCAAGGCTGGTGGCTCCCGCTCCATCCCGCTGGTAGGAGAGGGGGGGCAGAGCGTGGCGGCCGACGCCATCTGGTCCTGTACTTCCTGTGCGGCGTGCCTGGCCGCCTGCCCGGTCTGCATCGAACAGTTACCGAAACTCACCAAGCTGCGCCGGCACCAGGTTCAGATGCATGCCGATTTCCCCCGGGAACTGCTCTTGCTCTTCGAGAACCTGGAGCAGCGCAGCAACCCTTGGGGTATTGCCCCCGCTGAGCGGACCAAGTGGTCGGGCTCCCTGCAGGTGCCGACCTACGAGGCGGGCCGGACCGAGTACCTGCTCTACGTCGGCTGCTCCGGCTCCTTCGATCCGAGGAGCAAACAGGTGACCCTGGCGCTGGCGCAGATACTGAACGCGGCGGGGGTGTCCTGGGGCATCCTCGGCAAGGAGGAGAAGTGCTGCGGCGACAGCCTGCGCCGACTGGGGAACGAGTACCTCTTTGACCAGTTTGCCCGTGACAACGTAGCCGCTTTCCAGGCAAGAGGGGTGACCAAGGTAATCACCCAGTGCCCGCACTGCTTCACGACGCTTAAAAACGACTACCGGCAGTATGGCCTGGAAATCGAGGTGATCCCGCACGCCGAATTCATCGAAGGTCTTCTGCGTGAGGGGAGGCTGCAACTTCAGGAGGTCGATGCAGGGAGTGTGGTGTTCCACGACTCCTGTTACCTGGGGCGTCACAACGGCGTCTACCAGGCTCCCCGGGCGGTGCTGGAATTGGCCACCGGCAACGCGCCGCTCGAGATGCGCAGAAACAGGGAACAGTCCTTTTGTTGTGGTGCCGGTGGCGGGCGCATGTGGCTGGAAGAGCACCTGGGGGAACGGATCAACCTGAACCGTGTTGAGGAGGCCCTCGATAGCCACCCGGATACCATCTGCGTTACCTGTCCCTACTGCATGACCATGATCGAGGACGGGGTCAAGGAGTTGGCCAGTGGCATGATCGAGGTGCGGGACGTTGCCGAGGTAGTGGCGCGGGGGCTACGATCGTGACCCGCGTCTTCTGGTGAGGCAACCGTCTTGGCTTGCTCCGCGCAGGACATGAAACAGCCACCGAGCTTTAACCTCGGTGGCTGTTTTTACGTGATTCCATGGAGTAGCTGCCACCGCAGACGAACTCCAGAGAGCGGTAGTCTGAATGAAAAAGAACAGCTTCTTATTGAAATGCCCGACAAAAGTTCATATAGTCACAGGCGCAGCACACCGTTGGCATGCTACCTCTTTAATTGGAAGGGCTATCGATGGGCATCTTCAGCAAATTCTTCGGGCAGAAGCCTGATCCTGTAAAGCCGCAGGAACCTTCACCTCTCACCCAGTCTGCCGCACGGAAGGAAGCACCTGCGCCGGCCGACGAAGCTAGGACCATCAAGGTCTTCGACGAAACGGGTCGGGAGCTTTTCATCTCCAGGAACCAGTGGCTCGACAACGTACTGCTGACAGATCTGGAACGGCACCGCGACCAGTCGGATGAACTTCACGGTCTGCTGGTCAAGGCGCTTGACGACGGCTTCGGCGCGGAAATCGTCCCCTATGCAGAGCATCTCTTCCACACCGACCTGCTTCCCTCGCGTGGCACGTTGCTGCTGGCACAGGTCTACCTCGCCAACGACAGACCCGAGGACGCTCAACTGCTTCTCGAGGAGTACCTGGATGAGGAGGGAGAGGACAGCGATATCTTGACCATGCTGGCCAAGGTTCAGCTTCAGCTCGACAACCGGGAAGCTGCTGAAGCGAGTCTGGTGGCCGCACTGGAGGTTGAGCCTGATCTGGATGATGCACGGTGCCTGCTCCAGGAGCTGCAGCGTGAACACGAGGAGGAAACGGTCGATCCTGCATCCTTCCCCGCTACGGAGACGGGGCTCACCACCCTGACCATCGAGGGGCCCCTGTGGATGCGGCAACGCTCACCCTTCGCCAGGCTCCTAGGTCTCAAATCAACGGGCGCACCGCGGTTCATGGTCATCGGTAGCACCGTAGTGGGGGATCAGGCCGCACAGGAGGGACCTGCCGATCATCTGAGCCGCGCCGTGCCCCTGCTGCTGGCAGAGGTGATCCATATCGCCTCCGATGCGGTCGGCGTCGCCCTCATCCCGTGGAGGCAAAGGGAGGGATTCGCCAGGTTCGGCACACCCTGCAGTGACGAAGTGCTCTGCAGGATGGCCGGCAGCGAAGGGGACGTCCCCGATTTCGTGATTGGAGTCACCATTGATCGGTCGTCGCCTGAAGGGAAGCTGGAGGTTAGCCTGATTCGGGCTGCCGATGCCGAGCGGTTGGCGGAGAAGGCCATCCCCTGCAATGACGGCTCAGGAGAGTGGATCTACGAGTTGTGTACCGAGATGAGCAAGTTACTCTCTGCCAAGGTCGGGGTACGGATGGCTTCGGCACCTTCCTGGTACTACCTCCCGGTAGAAGCCTACGTTGCCGATTACCTGGTGCGCCTGGAACAGCAACTGCGCCTTTCCTGCCTGAACCTGGATTTCCTCGAGGGGGCCGTGCTGCGCGGTGAGCGCGAGATCCTGGATGGCGTTTTCCGCCTGTGCCTCGATCAGCCGCGCAACCCCACGGTCCGGATGCTCTACGCGCAGACCCTGCGCCTTATGCGTAAAGCTCGTCCGGAATTCCTGGCACCCTACCGGGAGCGCGCCGACCGGCTGCAGCGCGACTATCCCGTTGCCCGGGAGATCTCGGTACTTGTCGACGGAGCGCTGCACAACGTGTTCGGGTAGCCCCGAGAGGCGAGAACCGGCGGCTTAACCCCAGATGATCACGGGGTAGATCAGTTTCGAAAAAACAAAGGGTCCGTTCCCCTGGGGGGCGGACCCTTTTGTTGTTGTACGGGGTATGCGCTGCCGGTTAACTGCTGAAGATGGAGGCCACCAGCTGCTGCACTTCCTGCACGGCCTCTTCCAGTTCGTAGCGGAAGCGCTCCTCGTCCATCTTGAGGTCGGGGCAGCGCTCCTTCAACAGTTTCCAGGCGGGTTCCGTGGCCAGGTTGAAGCTCACCCAGCCGCCGTAATCGGGGAGGTGCATGCTCCAGAAGAGGTTCGCCAGGTTCACCAGTGCGCTCAGCACCGGGTCGAGGGTCGCCTGGTAGGGATCGTGGTGGCAGGCGATGACCTCACAGTAGGCCTCCGGGAAGTTCCAGCGCTGGGCGAGGCAGAGGCCGACTTCGCAGTGTGTCGCCCCGAACTCCTCCACTTCCGTGGCTAAAAGGTCAGCCCCTTTCTCGACGCGGCTCTGCACCCGCTTGACGCCGTCCCCATGATAGCTGCTCAAGAAGACGATCCCGATGTCGTGGATCACCCCTGCGATGTACGCCTTGTCGACGTCGCGGTAACCGGCTTTCCCCGCGATGACCTTGGCGACCATGCCCACCCCGAAAGAGTGCTCCCAGAAGGAGCTCAGTCCAATGGCCGAACCGCCGTCGAAGATGTCGATGAGCGAGGTGGTCAGGATGATTTCCCGGATGTGTGCCACACCCAGGTAGACCACGGCGGCTTTCAAGGAGGTGATGGGAGCGGCGGGACGGAACACCGGCGAGTTGATGATCTTCAAGGCCCGGGCGGTGAGGATCTGGTCCGCCAGCATCAGGTCCGCCACCTCGTCGAGGTTCACCTCCCCCTGGTCCAGAAGCGCCAGGATGCGCGTGGCGACGGTCGGGATGGTGGGCAAGGTATCGGAAGCCCCGATCAGGTGCTCGGCCCTGGCGGCCAACGTCGTCTCTTTCATATGCAACCTCCTCGATACCTCTACTACTTGCAGTAGGCAAAGCCTCCGGGAAAGTGAACCAGCTTGAACATCTCGTTGACACCGTGCAGCGACTCCGATTGCCCGATGAAGAAGTAACCGTAGGGCTGCAGGTTGTTGTAAAAGTGCTGCACGACCTTCGCCTTCGCGGCCAGGTCAAAATAGATGAGTACGTTCGCGCAGAAGATGAGGTCGAAGCTCTTCATAAAGATCATCTTGGTGTCGTCGAACAGGTTCAGTTTGTTGAAGGTGACGAACTTCTTCACCTCGGCCGACAGGATGAATTTCCCGCCGTCTTCCTTGAAGTACTTGCTCTTCAGGTGCGGCGGAACGTTGCGCACAGAGTAGGCGTTGTATACCCCCTCCTTGGCCTGCGCAATGACGGTTTCGTTGATGTCGGTACCAACGATTTCGATGATCCAGTCCTTGAACAGCGTCGAGCGGTGCTCCAGGAGGACCATCGCCAGGGTATAGGCCTCCTCTCCGGATGAGGAGGCGGCGCTCCAGATCCGCAACTTGCGGAAACCGATCTTGTTCTTTTTTTCCACGATGTCGGAGAAGAGCTTCTGTTCCAGCGCCTTCAGCTGCGCCGGATTCCTGAAGAAGTAGGTCTCGTTGGTGGTGATCTCGTCCATGAAGAACTTGAGCTCGTTCGCGCCGGCCGGCGAGGACAGCAGGGCGTGGTACTCCGCCGCCGTCTTGATGCCGGTAGCCGCCAACCGGTGCGTGACTCGACTCTCCAGGAAGTATTTTTTGGCAGCGTTGAAATAAATCCCGCAGTGGCGGTAGATAAAATCGCGAAGCTGCTCGAAATCTTTATCGCTGATGGCCATATCCCGTCCTTTCGACTGCGACACCCCTAAGTCAGCGACACAGTGTGCTGGATCTGCGTCGGTTAGAGTCGGGTGTGCTTTATGGTAGTATCGGCCGGTACCAGAAAAAGGTTAGCGTTTTATCTGCGAGGTGCCTTGGAGCGTGATGTTTCTCTTGAGTGGTCACTGGTCGAATCCGGCGGGAAGTGAAATGGTCGGTAGGCAAAAAGGGGCAGGCCAGGCGTTCGGAGCCACTGCGCCGGGAGGTACTTTGGTAGCCGAGCAAATTGTGGCAGTACAGCTACGACAAAGGGTCCTTCCCTTGGGGTTGGACCCTTGTTCTTGAATCTCCAGGTTGTCTCGGCCCCCGAACCAGCAGAGAAACGTCACGTGGTGTCGCCGCGCGTGCACTGGTCGGGTCGTCCTATCGTATCGGTTACCCTGCTCCCGCAGCTAGATCTTGCCTGCTTTGGGAAAGAGGATGTTATTTTCCAGGTGTACGTGCTTGTGCAGGTCGTCCTCGAACTCCTCGAGCATCCGGTAGGTCGTGGCAAAGGTCGGGCAGACGTCGTCGGGAATCTGGTACCCGTGGGCCAGGTCCCTGATGGCGTGGATGGCGGCGCCGATCTCGTCGTGTTCATGGATGAGCGTGCTTAAGGATTTCTTCAGAGCGGCAACCTCCTGGGCGTTTTCTACCGAGCCTCCCTTGGCAAGTTCAGTTAGCCTTCTGATAGCCGGAAAGAGGACGTTTTCCTCCTCGCGCAGGTGGGCACCCAGGTCGGTGGCGATCTTCCGGAAGATTTTGGCGATCTCGATCACCTCCGGATGGTGGGGGCCGTGTACCTCGGCGATCTTGTTCGCGTACCCTACGATGCGGGCGGTGTTCTCTTTCAGGTAGGCGTGGTGCGTGTTGACGATGTAGTCGGCGAGGAACGGCAGCTCCCAGCTTCCGTAGTTCTGGCTGCGCTCGACCGGCGTCGAGGTCGCCTCCGCCAGTTCCTGCTGCAGGCGGTCCTGGTCGATCCCCTTTTCCCGACAGACCGCGGCGATCTCCACGTTGCCGCCGCAGCAGAAATCGATGCCGTGTTTCTCGAAGACCTGCGCGGTGCGATAATCCCGAGCTACCAGTTCACCCACCGTTTCGTTATCCCTGCGTACTGTATCTGTCATGGTAATAGTCTCCTTCACCGTTGGGGGATCCGCTCAAAAGGCGGTCCCTGGTGCGCACACAGCTGGGAAGGGTACCTCCCCAGTCCATGCGTCGCTTCAAGGTCTATCCTAGCACCAATGGCGATTCCGATGATGATCCAGGTCAAGAAAGCGAAACTCTTTGCGGACCTTGTGCTGAGCGCGCAGGCCGTGGCGATCAACAGGGCATGGGAGCGTTCTTGCGGGAGTAGAAGTACCAGGTGAGTACCATGCAACTCAGGTAGAAGGCGACAAACCCGTAGAGGGCGGCTGCCGGCGAACCGGTGAGGGTGAGGGAACTGCCGAAACCTTTCGGGATGAAGAAGGCTCCGTAGGCGGCGAAGGCCGAACTGAACCCGAGGACTGCGGCAGCTTCCTTGGCTGCCGTCGCGGTCGCCGCCCGTTCAGCCTCGGCACCTAGGCCCGCGGCTTTGCGCTGCTGTTCGGTCAGGAAGATGATGGGGATCATCCGGAAGGTGGAACCGTTGCCGATCCCGGTGGTGACGAAGATCAGGATGAACATGGCGAGAAAACCGGCGAAGTTACCGGGAGAACCCTGCTGGGGCAGATAGTGGAGCACCCCGAACACCGAAACGGCCATGGCGATGAAATTCCAGAAGGTGACCCGGGCGCCTCCCAACCGGTCCGCCATCCATCCCCCGAGCGGGCGCAGCGCCGCACCGACCAGCGGTCCCAGAAAAGCGTACTGCACCGGGTTCACCCCCGGGAATTCCGCCTTGATGAGCAGTGGCAGGCCGGCCGAGTAGCCGATGAAGGAGCCGAAGGTTCCCAGGTAGAGCCAGCACATGATCCAGTTGTGCTTGCGTCTAAAGATCACCGCCTGTTCCCGGAACGAGGCGCGGGCGTTGGCCAGGTTGTGCATGCCGAACCAGGCGGCCAGCGCTGCGGCAATGATGAAGGGGACCCAGACGAACCCGGCGTTTTGCATCCACACCGTGCGCTGTTCCCCTTTGACGATGCAGATCTGGGGATCCCCGCAGAGGTGGCTGAACATAGAGGTGGTGATCACCAGCGGCACCAGGAACTGCATGGCGCTCACCCCCAGGTTGCCGAGACCGGCGTTGAGGCCGAGGGCGATCCCTTTTTGGGACTTGGGAAAGAAGAAACTTATGTTGGACATGCTGGAGGCGAAGTTGCCACCCCCCAAACCGCAAAGCAGCGCCAGGAGAAGCATGACGCCGTAGCTGGTATGCGGGTCGCGCACCGCGAAGCCGATACCCACCGCAGGGATCAAAAGCGATGCAGTGGTGAGGGTGGTCCAGGTGCGGCCTCCGAAGATGGGGACCATGAAGGCGTAGAAGATCCTGAGGGTCGCGCCGGAGAGGCCGGGGAGGGCGGCCAGCCAGAAGAGCTTGTCGGCATCGAACCCAAAACCCACCGCTTCCAGGTTCACCACCACCACGCTCCAGACCATCCAGACGGCAAAGGAGAGAAAGAGGCAGGGGATGGAAATCCAGAGGTTGCGGCTGGCGATGGCCTTCCCTTCGTTTCTCCAGAACGTTTCGTCTTCCGGGTCCCAGTCTTTTAATTCGCGTGACGCCATTTCATGCTCCTCGCTTCCTTGAGTACAGAACCGTTACCGCCCTAGACCAAACTCCCCCTCGCCCTCCGGGAGAGGGCTGGGGTGAGGGGGCTGCCATGCGCCGATGTCGTCTGTCATCGCGTAAACCGGCGGCCCTGCGTTGCAGCAGCTTCCCCCACCCCCCTTGACCCCCTCCCGCAAGGGGTGGGGGGGAGAGGGGAACCCGACGTGACGGCGCGAATCATGGGCTCTAAAACTCCCTTTTTGCCACGCGCCCGCCTCGCCAGCGGTACAAAATAGGGGCATCCTTCAGGAAATCGATGGGTAGGTAGAGCAGGTGCACCAGCTTGGTGAAAGGGAGTACGGCCAGGATCACCATGGCGCAGGCAACGTGCAGTTTCACGACTGGGGGGAAATCCGCCAGGTACTCGACCTGCGGGTTGCAGTACCAGATGGATCTGAAGTAGGGAACCGCCGCGTGCAGGTACCACAACGATCCCCAGCGCAAAAAGGCCGACATGTAGACGCCGGTGCCGGTCTGCACCAGGAGCAGGATGAGAATGAGCCAGTCGGAGAAATAGGTGGCCCGCTTGAGGATGGACGAGTTGACCCGGCGCAACAAGAGCAGCAGGATCCCCAGCAGCGCCAGCAGCCCCAAACCGAGAGCGATCCCCTCCAGGATGAGAAGCGTTGCCTGGTTGCCGAGCAGCAGAGCTACCGCCGTGGCAAAGATAACCGGGATGAGGTGCGCGAACAAAAGCGGGATGATCCCGTAGTGCCAGGGATTGGACCCCCAGTAGAGCAGGTTCCTCTCCAGAAGTTCCGTGGAATAGGCCGACCAGGTGAGCCGGTTGGTCAGGTAACGGCTGATGCTGACGCCGAAGAGGAGCGCCAGTGCCACGTAGGGGAGCGCCACGAAGATGAGCGTATTCAGCATGGTTCCACCTCCTGAGTATCGGCCTCGAGGATGAGTTCGGCGGCGCGTACCAGGGAGTACCAGGGGGAGTCCCGAAATTCGGCACGCGCCACGAGCTTCTTGACCCCCGGCAGCACCTGTTCGGCGGCCACGCTGCGCCGCACCTCGGGCACCGCGCTCCGCCCCAGGTGGGCCAAAAATTCCAGCAGCACCGACAGGTGGTCGGGAAGCTCGCACCCCCGCGGGGTAAACCCGTGCCGTGCGAAGAGCTGTCGCACACTGATCATGAAGGCGGCGCGCTTTTCGTGGTCCTCGAAAAGGTGGTGACCGAGGTACGGCGCGCGGGCCGGGTCGAAATCGAAGGTCGCGACGTAATTCTCCTGGAGGCGCCCCAGGTTTACATCTTCGAGAAAGGTCGCGAACGGCTGCAGCGGTTTCTCGGCTCCGTTTTCCTCGATACCGGCTGCCACCTTGTTCAGGCAGGCGCGCACCCGGGCAAGCTCCAGCGGGTAGGCGAAGAGCTCGCCAAGTGCTTGGTAACTCTCTGCGCTAGTCATCCTTGCCTCCCCGCTGCGTGAGATCGGTCCGCTCGCTTTTTACCCGGGTCAGGATCCCGAAGCCCGCCTCCTTCCTGCGCAACTCGGGTGCCTGGTCTTCGCGCTGCTGCGGCGGAATCACGTTTCTTTCGTTGAACCCGGCGGTGGTGAAGAGCCGGTAGAGCTGCAGCGCCGCCTCCCGGTCCAGCCCGGCCCGGCTGAGGACCTCCGGGTCCGCGGGTTTCCCCAGGTTCTCGCCGCGCATGAAGGTCCGAAGCGCAAGGAGCTTCTGCATGACCTCCTCGACCACCGCCCCATTGCCGCCGGCCAGAAGACGCGCCAGGTATTGGACCGGCACCCGCAGGTTCTCGACCTTGGGGATGATCCCCTGGTCCAGGAGCCGGTGCGTGTCGCCCAAGACGGAGAGGACCGGTGCAAGCGACGGGATGTACCAGGTCATCGGCAGGGTGCGGAACTCGGGATGCAAGGGGAGGGCGACCCGGAACTTTTTCACCAGGGCATAGATGGGCGAATTCTTGGCGGCATCGAGCCACTGCATGCTCACGCCGTTACGCGCGGCCGATTGCTGCACCTGCGGGTCGTGCGGGTCCATGATGAGGCCGCGCATCGCCTCCACCAATTCGGCGTCCTTCTTCAAGAGTGCCGCTTCCACCAGGTCGGCGTCGTAGAGCACGACACCGACGAAGCGGATCCTCCCTACGCAACTCTGCGCACAGGCGTTCACCTGTCCGGTCTCCACGCGCGGATAGCAGAAGATGCACTTCTCGGCCTTGCCGCTTTTCCAGTTGAAGTAGACCTTCTTGTAGGGGCAGGCGCTCACGCAGAAACGCCACCCCCGGCAGGTGTTCTGGTCCACCAGCACCACGCCGTCCTCGCCGCGCTTGTACAGGGCGCGGGACGGGCAGGAGGCGACGCAGGAGGGGTGCAGGCAGTGGTTGCAGATGCGCGGCAGGTACTGCATGAAGATGGTGTCGAACTTCTGCACCAGCTCGCGATTGGGGAGGTTTGGGTCCCACTCGGCGTAGAGGGTAGAGCCACCGAGGTCGTCGTCCCAGTTGGCGCTCCCCTTGATCTGTTCGATCGGCTCCCCTGAGACCTGGGAGAGGGCTCCGGCTACCGGCTGGTCGTTACCTTCCGGCGCGCCTGCCAGGTTCCCGTAGTCGAAGTCGAAGGGCTCGTAGTAGTCCTCGATGCGCGGCAGGTTGGGCTGGAAAAACAGGTTCGCCAGCGTGCGCCCCTTGGGCATCGACTTCAGCGTCACCTTCTTGCCGTCGATTTTCCACCCCCCCCGGAAACGCTCCTGGTCCTCCCAGCGCTTGGGATATCCCACACCGGGCCTGGTCTCCACGTTGTTCCACCACATGTACTCGGTGCCGCGCCGGTCGCTCCAGATGTTCTTGCAGGCAAGCGAGCAGGTGTGGCAGCCGATGCACTTGTCCAGGTGAAACGCCATCACGATCTGAGCTCTGACATCCATGCCTCACCCCTTTAGCTTTCTGACCACCACGTAGCAGTCGCGGTTCACCCCGGTGGCGCCCCAGTAGTTGAAGTTGTAGCTTAACTGCGCGTAGGCCCCGACCAAGAGCGTCGGCTTAAGCCTGATCCGGGTCAGGCTGTTGTGCACCCCGCCCACCTTGCCGGTCTTGCGCGATTTTTTCATGTCCACGGTCCGCTCCGTAGCGTGGTAGAGGATGCAGGCCCCACGCGGGATGCGCGAGGAGACGATGGCACGGCAGGTCACCACGCCGTTTGAGTTGTAGGCCTCGACCGGCTCGTTGTCCTCGATCCCGGCGCCGGCGGCGTCCTGGTCGTTCACCCAGAGCTCCACGCCGCCGCGCGACAGGGTGAGCATCTTCAGGTTGTCGCGATAGGTGGTGTGGATGCTCCACTTGCCGTGCGGCGTCAGGTAGTTGAGGATGAGCCCGGTCTCCCCCTGGGTCTCGTCCAGCATGGCCGGATCCAGTTTCCCCTTGAAGGTGGGGAGCCCCTCGTGGAACAGCGCGTAGTAGGGGTGGTCCAGGTAGACCGACTGCCGCCCCGAGAGGGTGCGCCAGGGGACGCCGTGCTCGACGTTCAGGACGAACGGGGCGTAGCAGCGCCCGCCGTTCACCAGGCCGCTCCAGACCGGGGAGTTGATCACCCGGCGTGGCTTCTTGACGATGTCCTCCCAGTAGAGCCGGAAGTTTTCCGAGCCCCGGGCCAACTCCTCCAGCGGCTTGCCGACCCGCTCGCCCAGGTTCTGGTAGGCCCGCCGGGCGAGTTCGCCGTTGGTCTCCGGCGCAAGCGAAAGGATCACGTCCGCCACCACCCGCTCGTCAGAGAGGTCGACGTAGCGCTCCCCCTGCCAGCTGCGGGTCGGGAGCTGTCGCGCCAGGCTCTCGCAGACGTCGCTCGTGTCGTAGCTGATGCCGTGGGCGCCCAGTCGGGTCATCTTGGGGCCCAGCGACAGGTAGCGCTGGTAGAGCTTCGGGTAGTCCCTTTCCACGATGGAGAGCTGCGGCATGGTTTTCCCCGGCACCGGTTCGCATTCGCCGAGCTTCCAGTCGCAGACCGTGCGCTGGGAGATCTCGGCCGGCGAGTCGTGGGAAAGCGCGTGGGCGATGACGTCCTTCACCGGCTCGGGGAGGTGCTCTTCCGAAAGCTCGCTCACCTTGCGGGCCAGGTTCGTGAAGATCTTCCAGTCGGTCCGCGACTCCCATACCGGTGGCACCGCGGCGTCCATGCAGTTCACGAAGGAGTGCAGGTCGGTGGTGTTCAGGTCGCTCTTCTCGTACCAGGTGGCGGAGGGGAGCACGATGTCCGAGTAGACGGCAGAGGTGTCCATCCGGAAGTTGAGATCGACCACCAGGTCGACCTTGCCGGTGGGCGCCTCTTCGTGCCAGCGCACGTCGTTAACCTTTCCCTTGGCGGCCTCGCTGGCACTCACCGAGCTGTTGGTGGTTCCCAACAGGTGCTTTAAAAAGTACTCGTGCCCCTTGGCGCTCGCCGCGATGGCGTTGCCGCGCCAGATGAACCAGAGTCTCGGGAAGTTGACCGGGTCGTCCGGGTCGTCGCTGGCAAACTTCGTCGTTCCCGCTTTCAAGCGTTGGGCAAGCCAGGTCTTGATCTCCTCGTCGCTGCGGCACCCCTGGGCCTGGGCCTCGCGCATGAGCGCCAGGGTCGATTGGTTGAAGTGGGGCGCGAACGGGTACCACCCCATCCGGACCGCCTTGGCGTTCAGGTCGGCCAGGTGCTGCGGGAACTCAGGTCCCAACTCGCCGGGAAAGTAGTCGCCGATGGGGCGGTCGTAGCGCCACTGGTCGCTGTGCAGGTAATAGAAATTGGGGGCACTTTGCTGCCGCATCGGTTTCACCCAGTCGTAGGCAATGGCGAGCGCCATCCAGGAGGCGAAGGGCGCCACCTTTTCCTGTCCCACGTAGTGCGCCAACCCTCCGCCGTTTCTTCCCACGCTCCCGGTGAGGATGAGGGCGGTAATCGCCGCGCGGTACAGAAGGTCGTTGTGGTACCAGTGGTTCACCCCCGAGCCGATGATTATCAGGTTGCGGCCGCCGCTGTCGATGCCGTTCTCGGCCCACTCCCTGGCCATGGTGATCACGGTCTCGGCGCTCAGGGCGCTGTACTTCTCCTGCCACTTGGGCGTGAAGGGGAGGTCGGCGTCGTAGTCGGCCGGGTAGTCGCCGGGAAGGCCGCGCGAGACGCCGAACTGGGCGAGCAACAGGTCGAACACCGTGGTGACCAGGGTATCGCCTGCGACGGTTGCCACCCGGTGTACCGGTACCGAACGGACGGCGTCCGCGCTTCCGGCGAAGCGGAACAGGACCGGTGCAGTCTCGCCTCCCAGAAAACTGAGGGCCGGATCGATGGGAGCGCCGTCCACCAGGTCCACCAGGTCGAGATTCCAGTCCCCCTTCTTTTCGCTCCAGCGCGATCCGATGCTCCCCTTGGGGATACGCACCTGGCCTGAGCGGTCTGCCATGCAGAGGATCCAGGCGGCGTTCTCCAGGCCGGCCCCGCGCTCAAGCTCTTCGGCGCGCAGGAATTCCCCGGCGAGGTAGCTACCGTTTTCCTCGCCCGGCTGGAGCTTCACCAGGAAGGGGAGGTCCGAGTAGCGCGAGACGTAGTCGGTGAAGAAGGGGACCTGGCGGTCGACGTAGTACTCTTTCAGGATCACGTGGCAAAGCGCCATCCAGAAGGCGCCATCTTGCCCCTGTGCCACCGGGAGCCAGTTGTCGGCGAATTTACTTGCCATCGAGTAGTCCGGCGACATCACCACCACCTTGGCGCCGCGGTAGCGGACCTCGGAGAGGAAGTGGGTATCGGGGGAGCGGGTCATCGGGACGTTGGAGCCGCTCACCACGATGTAGCTTGCGTTGTACCAGTCGGCCGACTCGTGCACGTCGGTCTGTTCGCCCCAGACCTGCGGCGAGGCGGGGGGCAGGTCGCAGTACCAGTCGTAGAAGCTCAGCGCCACACCACCCAAAAGCGACAGGAACCGGGTCCCCGCCGCGTAGCTGATCATGGACATGGCCGGGATGGGAGAGAAGCCGATCACCCGGTCCGGGCCGTATTTCTTTACGGTATAGACCGTGGAAGCGGCCATGATCTCCTCGACCGTCTCCCAGCTGGCGCGCCTAAAGCCACCCATGCCGCGCCGCTCGGTCCAGGACGCGCGTGCCTGCGGGTCCTCCACCATGCTCTGCCAGGCGAGCACCGGGTCCGGATTGCGCCCCTTGGCCTCCTCCCAGCGGTCCAAGAGGGCCCCGCGCACGTAGGGATACTTCACCCGGAGCGGACTGTACAGGTACCACGAGAAGCTGATGCCCCGTGCGCAGCCGCGCGGCTCGGTGTTCGGGATCTCCGCATTGAATTGGGGATAGTCGGTGGCCTGCAGTTCCCAGGCGACGATGCCGTCCTTCACGTGGACCATCCAACTGCAGCTTCCGGTGCAGTTCACCCCGTGGATACTGCGCACCACCTTGTCGTACTGGGCGCGGTTCCGGTAAAACTCCTCCCAGCCGCACCTGCCGCGGCACTCTTCGTCCTTGAAGCGGTCTGACGACATTATCTGATCCTCCTCCTGATGACGATGGCGGCCACGATGAACAGGACGAAAAAGCCCAGCCCGATAAAGGGGTAGCTGTTGGAGGCCTGGGCATGTCGTGCCGAGGCGTCCTTGAAGAGCGCGATTAGAGGCTCGGCTTCACCTTCGGCCAGCGGGCGATCGGCATAGACCCGCTTCATGACCGGAAAGCTGAGACTCTGCAGTACCCCGCGTACACCGGCGTCACCCATGTTGGTGTAGATGTCGGTGAGGTCGGCGGCCAGCGTTCCCCCCTCGATGCCGGGATAGCGCAACCGGTGGCAGGAAACGCAGGGGGCGCCACCTTTTGCGAAACGGGCCGCCCCGGTAAATAGGGCTCGGCCCTTGGTTAGCAGCGCCGGAGTGGGAACTACGGGAGCGGGTGGTGGCGCGGCGGTCGGTGTCTCGGCACCGCTGCCGGCTCCTGCAGCGCCTTCGGGGGCACCGGCCGCAGCAGGTGCTGCCACCCCTCCCAGAAACGCAACGATCCTCTGGGCATCTTCCCGGTTCACCCCCAGGTTCGGCATCTCCATGCCGAACTGTTTCACCAGCGCGGTCTGGGTCGGGTCCTTCTCTGCCGTCAGTTTGTTCGGCTCCGTGATGATCCGGACCAGCCACTCGGCGGAACGCCGTGCGGTCACCCCCTTGAGATCCGGACCGACGCCCGGGCCGGCGCCGATGCTGTGGCAGCTGGAACACTTGCCCTGAAAGAGTTCTTTACCCTCTTCGGCCCACGCCGTGGCGACTGCCGAGGCGAGCAGCAGGCAGAGACCGCCGCCGACTATCCACACGATTTTTGCCATGCACGCCTCCAAAGAAAAGGTTAGGAAATTATAACGGGTACAGTATAGGCGCAATACGGTGGGTGAAAAGCCGTCGGCGCGAAAAAAGTGCCAACCGTTTCAAGAGGCCAGCCTCCCACTGGTTGACATCCATTCATTGCGCATCCGGTCGCCTGTGTTAGCATACTCCAATGTTTTCTGACCCAATGACCTGGCCCTCGCCAACAAGGAGAATACCCATGAAGACACAAGAGATGTTGAGTACTCACCCCCAGCGCCCCGCCGTTGAAATCTCCGGACTCACCCAATGCATCGAGGCCCTTTGGGACTGCACCGTGGTCTGCACCTCCTGCGCAGACGCCTGCCTGGGCGAGCAGATGGTCCAGAACCTGACCCGGTGTATCAGGTTGAACCTGGACTGCGCCGACATCTGCCAAGCTACCGCCCGGGTTCTGGGGCGCCAGACCCAGTTCAACGCGCAACTGGTGCGTTCTCAACTGGAAGCTTGCGTGACCGCCTACCGCGTCTGTGCCGAGGAGTGCGGCAACCATGCAGAGATGCACGCCCACTGCCGCATCTGCCGCAATGCCTGCCAGAACTGCGAGAGGGCGTGCCAGGAGCTGATCTCCCGTTTCACCGCCTGATAGCATCCCGTACCTGATCAAAACCCCGTGTCTTGGCGTCTGAAAACGTGCCTTGGGAAGGGGGACGTTTGCGCGAGCCGGCTTCCCCCGACCTTAAACCACTGCAAGGGCACGCCATGCTGCCGGGCCTGAGCCTGATGCCGTCGGGACGGCCCAGGGGGAAGCCATCATCGAGAACGATGCGGCGCCTGCTCCCTCAACCTGTCCGTCCCGCTGCGGCGAGGGGGTTCCGCTGCACGGCTTTACCGGTATTCACTGAGGAATCATGAGCAAAGGAGGTGTCCCATGCCCAACAGTACAACCTGGAACCTGGTTCGCGTCGTTGTCCTCACCGCCGTCTTTAGCGCGGGGTATCTCTGCGGGTCGGTTGCCCCGCAACGCGCCGAGGCCGACCTGGGCGAGATCGGCAGCGACGTCATGAAGCGCGCCTCGGAAAGCGGCGGCACCATCGGCACGGTAGCCAAACTGGGCGGCGCCATTACCGACATGGAGAAGCATCTGAGCGCCATGCAGAAGAACCTGGATACCCTCAAAACGGTGCGCTCCGCACTCGGTGGCGGGGCCAAGAACTAGCGGGTCAGCCCGTGCGCTAAAAGGAGGACCGCGATGACACGATTGGAAAGTTCGAGGGTGAACGAGACCATCGGGATTCATATCGGGATGGTGCAGCAGGCGGCTCGGAAACTGCGCATGGGGGATGATATCCAGACCATCGAGGCGGACCTGACCGAACTGGAGAAATGCATCTCCGGATTGCGGGAAGTCCTTTCGAGCGTGCCGCACCATGCCTGACACAGCGTGGGAACTCGACGGGGAGCAGCTGGCACTAAGGGAGCGGGTGCGCTCCTTTGCCGAAGTCGAGGTGCGTCCCGGGGCGGCGCAGCGCGACGCGAGCGGGGAGTTTCCCGAAAAGCTCGTGCAGCAACTGCAGCGGATGGGTATCTTCAGCCTCCCGTTCCCGACCCGGTACGGCGGAGGAGGGCGCGACATGGTGAGCTACCTGGTGGCCGTAGAGGAGCTGGCCCGGGTCGACGCCTCCTTAACCATCACCCTCTTGGCCCACACCCTTTGCCTGAGCCATCTGGCGGCCTTTGGCCGCGAGGAGCAGCAGGTGCGGGCTCTCGAGCCGCTCCTGCGGGGCGAGGGGATCGGGGCCTGGGCGCTCAGCGAGCCGGGTGCGGGGAGCGACGCCGGAGGGATCCAGACCGTGGCGCTCCGGGATGCCGGCGGCTGGCGCCTGGACGGTAACAAGTACTTCATCACCAACGGCTCCCGGGCCCGGACCTTGGTAGTGATGGCACGGACGGGGGATCTCGCCGATTGCGACAGGGCGATTGCCGCCTTCATCGTCCCCTCCGACACTAACGGCCTCAGCCACGGCAAAAACCTCGACAAGCTCGGCTTTCGCTCCTCCGATACCGTTCCCCTCTTTTTCAAAGAGGTCCGGCTTCCCGAAGCTGCCCTGATCGGCAGCCCGGACCAGGGCTTTCACCAGGCCATGCAGGTGCTGGATCTTGGACGGCTCGGCATGGCGGCCATGTCCATCGGCATTGGGCAGGCCTGCCTGGAAGCGTCCCTGGTCTATGCCCGCAAGCGTAACGCCTTCGGGCAGCCTCTGGCAGAATTCGAGGGAATCCAGTGGATGCTCGCCGACCAGGCGACCGAACTGGACGCCGCGCGGCTTTTATTGCAGCGCGCTGCCCGCCTGCGCGACGCCGGTCGCCCCTTCAGCGCCGAGGCCTCTATGGCCAAGCTGTTCGCCTCGGAGAGCGCCATGCGCGCCGCACTGAAGGCCGTACAGATCCACGGCGGTCACGGCTACACCCGCTCCTTCGAGGTCGAGCGCTATTTCCGTGAGGCCAAACTCTGCGAGATAGGGGAGGGGACCAGCGAGATCCAGCGCCTGATTATCGCCCGCCACCTCTTGCGTGAGGAGTGTCCGTCATGAGGCCGGTGTACATGATCTCCGGTGGCATCACCAAGTTCGTCAAGGCCCAGCCGCACAAGGATTTCCGGCTCATGGTGCGCGAGGCCTACGATTACGCCCTGGCCGACCTTCCCGGCCTCACCCCCGAAACGATCGACGGCAGCGTCTGCTCCTATTTCTCGGATCACTTCACCCGGCAGGTTATGGCTGGCGCCATGGTGCAGGATTACCTGGGGCTCAACCCGAAACCCTCCCGGCGCGTCGAGGGTGGCGGTGCCACCGGCGGCATCTGCTTCCAGTCCGCCTGGGAGGCGGTTGCCTCAGGGCGCCACGAGGTCTGCCTCGCCATGGGATTCGAGACCATGAGCCGGGTGAACACCTGGAAGGGGAACGAATTCATCGCCCTCGCTTCCGACACCAACTTCGACTACCCCTTGGGCGGCTTCTACACCGGCTACTACGCGATGATGGTCCGGCGTCACATGCACGAGTTCGGCACCACGGTCGAGCAGATGGCCAAGGTCGCGGTGAAGAACCACGGCAACGCCCTGCACAACCCGTTCGCCCAAAGCCCCGCCATGCTCACCGTCGACGAGGTGCGCTCCGCCCCCATGGTTGCCACGCCGCTTACCGTGCTGGACTGCTGCACCATGTCCGACGGCGCCGCGGTGGCTATTCTGGCTTCCGAGGAGGCCGCCTCGGCGCTGGGCGGCACCCCGGTGCGCATCACCGGCATCGGCAGCGGTTCCGACGCCATGCGCCTGGCAGATCGCCCGCACAGCGAGGTGCTCATCTTGCCGCACGAAAATCCTGAGGACTACGAGGGGTTGCGTTTTCCGGGCGTGCACTCCTTCCGCGGCGGGCGGATGGCGGCAAGGAGCGCCTACCGGATGGCGGGGATCACCGATCCCGGTACCGACCTTGATTTCGTCGAGTTGCACGATGCCTTCACCTCGTCCGAGATCCAGACCTGCGAGGACCTGGGGCTCTGCCGCTACGGCGAGGGGGGGAGTTACATCGATTCCGGCGCGAGCTTTCTCCCCAACCTCAACTACGGTCTCAAGTTTTCCGGCTCCGAGCAGTGGCGCCCCGTCCCGGTCAACCCCTCCGGAGGACTTTTGGCCTGCGGCCATCCCATCGGCGCCACCGGGCTCATGCAGGCGGTGTTCGCCTTCTGGCAGTTGCAGGGGAGCCTGGCTAAACACCTGGGGAACTCCATGCTGCAACTCCCCGAGCCGCGCCGCGGGCTGATCCACAGCCATGCAGGCACCGGCACCACCATCACCGTAACCATCATGGAGAGGGTGTGACATGGATCCGCGCGCCAAGCTCCCCGAGAGCGAAGAGGGGACCGTCCTCTTCAATACCGACCCCATCGTCATCAAGGACCACTACGAGATCGATTATCGGCACAGCTACGCGCAGGATTCCCCCTTCTTCGCAGGGCTGGCACGCGGCAAACTCATGGGGAGTCACTGCCAGGGGTGCGGCAGGCGGTATGCAACGCCGCGCGGTCACTGCATGGAGTGCGGAAGCGCCACGACCTGGTGCGAGCTTCCCCACGAGGGGCGGGTGCACACCTACACCACCTGTTACTACGGAAGCGAAAGTTTCCTGAAAGAGACTCCCTACACCCTCATCCTGGTGGAGTTCACCGGCGTCGACACCCTCTTTCTTTCCCGCCTGGTCGGTGCGGCTCCCGAAGAGGTCTCGATCGGTCTCAAGGTGCGGGCCCGTTTCCTGCGCAACTGCAAGTTCAAGGTGACCGACGTCTACTTCGTATCCGCCTGAGCCGGTTCTCTAACCGTTGTCCCTCGGTGAAACGTCCCTTCTCCCCTTGCGGGAGAGGGCCAGGGGGAGGGGGGAAACTGCCACCTCAGGCTAGCCGGAAGCTGGTCCTCCTTGATCCTCGGTTCCCCGGTTGTCCCTTTCGATTGTTCTCCGTGCCCTCCGTGTCTCCGTGGGCAGATCCAGCCTTCCTGAAAAGGTCTAGCGTTGCCCGTGCCAAAAGCGTTACATTAAAGACGAACGTAGTCCGAATGGTCCTAATGCAGCAGCAGGGCAAAACCGATGCGCACCATATTCCTTTTATTGATAGCCCTCCTGGCGAGCACCGGCCTGCTCCAAGCAGCGGACCGGCCGCATGTCGGGCTGGTGAAATCCGCCGACGGCGAAGCATTCATCATCCGCGACGGGCAGCGGTTGGGAGCCACTCCGGGCGCGGGCCTCAGGGAGGGTGATGTCCTCATGACCGGAGCCCAAGGCTCCCTGGGCGTCATCCTGAGCGACGATACCCTGCTGTCCCTGGGTTCTTCGAGCCGCATCAGCATCGAGCGGTTTACCTTCGATCCTGCTCGAGGCGCCTTCGCGATGGTGCTGCGGCTCAGCCGGGGCCTCATCGAGTACCTCTCCGGAAAGATCTCCAAGCTCTCGCCCGGGTCCGTGCACATCGAAACGCCGGTGGCCACCCTGGGCATACGCGGCACCCACCTCATTGCGCGAGTCGAGCCATGAATCCGCTCCCCCGCCAACTCCATCTGTTCCTCTTCTTTTTCCTGGTTGTCAGCGGTGGTTGCGCGGGACCCAAGGCATCATTTATCCTCCTTCCGGAAGAGAACCATCCTGCCGGCGAAGTGATTATCCAAAACCGGCAGGGGGACGAACGCCTGACCAGGCCTTTCCAGTCGGTCGAGGTGGAGGGAACACACCGCGAGCCGAGCCCGCCGGTGCAACTTGACCCTGCTTCCGTGCGCCAGCAGTACGGCGGGCTCATGGCCTCCCTGCCGCAGCCTCCCCTGCACTACCTCCTCTACTTCGAGTTCGGTTCCGCCCAACTCCTGCCCGAGTCTGAACAGCTCCTCCCCGAGATTGCCCGCGCGGTGAACGCCCGGCGCCCCGCCGAGGTATCCGTGGAAGGTCATGCCGATACGGTAGGAACCCTGGAGTACAACTACAACCTCGGCCTCAGGCGGGCGACGGCGGTAGCCGAAAGGCTCGCCGCGCTCGGAGCAGCTCCGGTGCGGGTGGATGCGGCATCGCGCGGCAAGAACGACCCGCAGGTAAAGACACCCGATGAGACCCCGGAACCCCGCAACCGGCGGGCCGAGATCACCATCCGCTAGCCGGAGGTTGTAACGGTGGCAGCCAGATCCCACAGCGATATCCCCCGCAACTCCCCCTCCACCGGCTGGCGCGCCCGCTATCCCGGCGGCAAGCCGGCCGCTCTTGCCGCGGGACTCGCCCTGACCCTGCTCCTCACCCTGGTATCCCTGGTGAAGCTCTCCTGGGTCGATAACCTGGACGGCCGGTTTCAGGATCACCTCATTCGCAACGAGCAAGCGCCTGCCGGTCAGCAACTCCCGGTAGTGGTTGCCCTTGACGACGCCACGTTGGCGCGCTACGGACGCTGGCCCTGGCCGCGCACCCGGGTGGCGGAACTCCTGGAACGGATCGCCGCCCAGCGCCCGGCGAGTGTCGGCATCGACATCATCTTTGCCGAACCGGAGGGGGCCGGGGCGGAGGGTGACCTTGCGCTGGAGCGTGCCCTGCGCTCGGGCCCCTTCGTTCTTGGCTACGAGATGTCTTTCGACCCGAAGGAGCGCCGCTCCAATACCCGGCAGCCACCCCAGCACCTAAGCCTCGCCTCGCTCACCGCTCCCGGCGGAGCGGATCCCCTGTCCGGTCTCTGGGATGCACGCGGCGCGCTGACCAGCCGCCCCGAGTTCACCCGGAGCGTGGCCCGTTCCGGATTCCTGAACGCCTCCTTCGAGTCCGAAGGGGTCCTGCGCCGCATGCCGGTACTGATCCGCCAGGCCGATCGGGTCTACCCGAGCCTCGCGCTGGCAACGCTCTTGCGGGCCGACCCGGCGCTCACGGAACCGGTACTGAGCGCAAGCTGGCTGGGCGACGTGCAGCTTCGGGTCGGTGCGCGGCAGATCCCGCTGGACGAGCGGGGGCGGCTGCTCCTGCGTTACCGGGGCTGGCAGGGGGTACGACAACCGGTCTCTGCGCGGGGGCTTTTGGACGGTACCCTGGCGCCGGACACGCTCAGGGGGAAGCTGGTGCTGGTCGGCGCGACGGCGACCGGGATGGGGGAGACGATCACCACGCCGGTTCAGACAGATGCGCTGCTCTCCGGGGTCCAGGTGCACGCCATCGCCGTGGAGAACCTGTTGAACGGCGACGTTGCGCGGGGAGCACCCTGGCTATTCCGTCCGCTGGCGACGCTGGTGGCCGGCACCCTGGGGAGCCTGGCAGGAGCCTGGATCCCGATCCTGGCGGCGACCCTCCTCAGCTCGCTGGCGGGCCTGGGCGCCTGGTTCGGCGCCGGGGCGATCTATCAGGCCCACGGCCTTTTCCTCTCTCCGGTTCTGCCACTTTGTGCGTTGGGCGGTGCCCTCTGTGCAGCACTCCCCGTGCGGCTCTTCTTCGGAGAGCGTCGCGAGCTCGGGCAGACGCGCGACCTTGCGGCGACCCGGGAGTTCATCATGACCTCGCTCTCCGCACTCACCGAGATCCGGGATACCGAGACCGGCGCCCACATCCTGCGCACCCAGCGCTACCTGACGGTACTCTGCGAGGAACTCAGAAACGCACCGCGTTACCGGGCGCTGCTCGATCCGGAGACCATCGAGCTCCTCGCCAAACTCGCCCCGCTGCACGACATCGGCAAGGTCGGGCTCCCCGATCACCTCTTGCACAAGACCACCCCCTTCAGTGCAGAGGAGTACGAGGAGGTCAAAAGGCACACGGCCTACGGGCGGGATACCATCGCCCGCGCCGAGGAGCGCGCCGGGATGCGGGGTGACCAACTGCTCGCCTTTGCCAAGGACCTCGCCTATTCGCACCACGACCGCTGGGATGGGTCCGGCTATCCGCAGGGGCTCAAGGGGGAGGAGATCCCTTGGGCGGGGCGCGTCATGGCCATCGCTGACACCTACGACGCCCTTATTTCGCGGCGGGTCTACAAGGAGCCGATACCGCACCAGGTTGCGGTTGATATCATCGTGGCCGGCAAGGGGAGCCTCTTCGACCCGGACGTGGTCGAGGCGTTCGTGCGGGTTGAGCCGATCTGGTGGGAGACCGCCTGCAAGCTCATGGACGAGGTGTGCCCGTCGGAGGAAGAGTAACCCCGCCCTAAGATAGGGGTTAGCGCTTCAGGCTGGCAGTAAATGCCGCTTGCCTGTTATCATGAAATACGGTAATAGAAATTCCTGATGAATCAGAATTTCGGGAACAATCTGTTTTGCCATGGAGCCACCAAGCACACGGAGAGAAACCTCCAGGCATAAAAGGGTTTCGGCTTGGCTGTAAGCAAAACATTTTGAAGGTATACTCAATCTTTGGATATTTAAGCTTGAACGTTATACGGTTATCTTCCCGGATCTGTGGTCCCTCTTGTTAGTGACTGAGAACGGTTTTTCTCCGTGCCCTTGGTGGCTCCGTGGCTATAATGTCCTTCGTCTTCGGGGTTGCTGCTCAGGCTGCGGCCCTTTTGTCATTCAAGAACGCGCCCGGTTGAACCGAGCCTATACATTATGTCCCAACCTGCACCCCTCATAGCCTGTCACGACTGCGACCTGTTGCAGCGCGAGATCACGCTCAAACCCGGATGCGCGGCGACCTGCCCGCGCTGCGGTGCGGTCTTGTACCGTAACGCCACCGACAGCATCAACCGGACACTCGCCTACGCGATGAGCGCCGCGCTGGTCTTCCTGGTCGCCAACGGGTTCCCCATCTTCGCTATCGAGAGCCAGGGCTCACTCAAGGGGATTACCCTCATGGGTGCGGTGCACTCGCTGTGGGGGCAGGATATGCAGGCGGTCGCGACGGTGGTCTTCATCACCGCCGTCGTCATCCCGGCTCTGGAGATCCTCTCCCTGGTCTACCTGCTTTTGCCGCTGCGGCTGACCATGCTGGCGCCGGGCTACAACCAGCTTCTGCGCCTGCTGCGCCTCGCCGAACCCTGGGGGATGGTGGAGGTCTTCATGCTGGGGATCCTGGTCTCCCTGGTGAAGCTCACCAGCAACTTCCGGGTCATCCCCGGGGTGGCGCTCTGGTCCTTTGCTGTGTTGACCTTGCTCATCGCCGCCGCAGCTGCCTCCTTCAGTACGCGGGACGTCTGGTGTTGCGTGGACCGGATCAACGGCCGCAGGGTGGCGCCATGAACGGGCTCTCCGGAAGCGCCGCCAGCCTGGGTCTTTGTGCCTGTCATGTCTGCAACCTGGTCTCCCGGGTCAGAAACCCGCGCCAGGCCGCGCACTGCCCGCGCTGCGGCGCGTACCTGCACGCCCGCAAGCCCGGCTCCATCGCCAGCTGCTGGGCCTTTCTGATCGCGGGCTACATCCTCTACATACCGGCGAACCTGCTCACCATGATGGAGACCGGCTCGCTGATCAGCTACCGCAAGGACACCATCATGAGCGGGGTGATCCACCTCTGGAAGACCGGTTCGTGGGGTATCGCCGCGGTGGTCTTCATCGCGAGCATCCTGATCCCGCTTATGAAGCTTGTTTCGCTCACCGTGCTGCTCATCTCGGTGCAGCGCCGCTCTACCTGGGAGCCGCGCCAGCGCACCCGGCTCTACCGGATGGTGGAACTCGTGGGACGCTGGTCCATGCTCGACATCTACGTGGTGACGCTCTTGGCAGCCCTGGTGCAGCTGGGGGCGCTGGCCACGGTGAAGGCGGGTCCCGCCGCGGTCGCCTTCGGCGCTGTCGTGGTGCTCACCATGTTAGCTTCACTGAAATTCGATCCCCGGCTGATCTGGGATCCCCTGTACAAAGAGAGAGGCCATGAACGAGACGCCCACTAATCCGGAACTCCCGGAGATCCCCGAAGCGGTCAGCGAACCGCGCCGCCGCTTCTCGATCCAGCTGGTCTGGATCATCCCCATCGTCGCCGCTCTGGTAGGGCTCTCGATCGCCGCCAAGGCGATCCTGGATCGCGGGGAGACCATCACCATCATCTTCAAGACCGGCGAGGGGATGGAGGCGGGCAAAACCAAGATCAAGTACAAGGACGTGCAGATCGGCGAGGTGAAGGGGCTTGCCATCTCGAAGGACCGCTCGCACGTGGTGGTCACCGCCGAGATGACCAAGGATGCCCGGGGACTTTTGGTGAAGGACACCCGCTTCTACGTGGTGCGTGCCCGCATCTCCGGAGGGAGCGTGACCGGGCTTGGTACCCTGATCGGTGGTTCCTACATCGGGGTGGACGCCGGCACCTCTTCCGAGCGCCGCGACGAGTTCGTGGGGCTGGATGCCCCCCCCGCGGTCTCCCTCGAGGTCCCCGGACGCCAGTTCGTGCTGCATGCCGACGACGTCGGCTCGGTGGACGCCTCGGCCCCGGTCTTTTTCCGGCGCCTGCAGGTGGGGCACGTGATTGGTACCGAACTCGACCCGGACGGCAAGGGGGTCACCATCCGTGCCTTTATCAGGGCCCCCTTCGACCAGTATGTGAAGACCAACTCGGTCTTCTGGCACGCCAGCGGCGTCGATGTATCGCTCAACGCAAGCGGCATCAAGGTGAACACCGAGTCGCTGGTCTCCATCCTCCTGGGCGGAATTGCCTTCCAGACACCGGAGGACCGCTTCAACGCCCCGCCTGCGCAGGGGAACTCGGTATTTGCACTCTACGGCACCAAGGAAGAAGCCTTCAAGCATGCCGAGGTCGCCGAGCGGTACACCCTGGTGTTCCAGGAATCGGTGCGCGGACTTGCGGTCGGCGCGCCGGTCGACCTGCGCGGGGTGACGGTAGGGGAGGTGACCCGGATCGATGTCGCCCTCAACGCCAACAACTCCGACGTGGCCATCCCGGTGGAGATCCAGCTCTACCCGGAACGGCTCAAGGCACAGGGGCGCGACAAGAACCGCCAGGTGGCACCCCTGAGTTCCCGCCAACTCATCGACTCCCTGGTGGCGCATGGATTTCGGGCCGAGATCAAAAGCGGCAGCCTGGTGACCGGGCAGCTCTACGTTTCGCTCGACTTCTTCCCGAAGGCGAAAGTGGCTCACATCGACTGGAGCACAAACCCTCCGCACTTCCCGACCGTGCCCGGTTCCATGGGTGAGTTGCAGAAACAGCTCATGCGCATCGTGCAGAAGTTCGAGAAGATGCCGCTCGAGGAGCTGGGTGGCGACGCCCGCAAGACCGTGCAGTCGCTGGATGCCACGCTCAAGAGTGCGGACCGGCTCTTGAAGAACGTCGACCAGTCGGTGGTCCCTGAGGCCCGCTCCACGCTGGTTGAAGCCCGCAAATCGCTCGAGGACGTGCGCGGTACCCTCGACGAACTGAAACGCACCCTGGGCCAGGCACGCGGTACGCTGGGACAGGCGAACGGTGTGCTCGCCCCCGACGCGCCGTTGCAACTCGACCTGCGCGACACCCTGCGTGAGGTCTCCCGTGCCGCACAGTCGCTCAGGGTTCTGGGTGACTATCTGGAGCAGCACCCCGAATCGCTGGTCCGCGGCAAACAGGAGGACAAGAAATGAGGCGCATCTACTTCGCGGGGGCGCTGGCCCTCCTCACGCTTGCTTCCGGCTGTTCGAGGTCGCCCCAGGTGAGCTTTTACACCCTTGAGCCCCTTGCCCCCTCGCTCGCTTCTCAGGGGCAGCCGGCGCCGGCCGCCGGGCGGCTTCCCGGTCGTCCGATCCCGGCTCCCGCTGCCGCTTTGGCCGAGCCGCGTGTCGCGGTCGGTCCGGTGACCCTTCCCGAACTGGTCGATCGGCCGCAACTCGTGGTGCGGCAAGCCGACAACCGAGTCGAGATCCTCGAGCAGCAGCGCTGGGCCGAGCCGCTCAAGGCAGGGATCGCGCGAGTGGTTGCCGCTGATCTCGGGCGCCTGCTCGGACCGGGGCGAGTTTTCACCCACCAGGAACATGCAGGTGCCAGCGCCGATCTGCGGTTGCTTCTCGACGTGGAACGTTTCGAGGCCCTGCCAGGGCAGGGGATCGACCTGCAGATCTCCTGGACCTTACGCGGTGCCCCGGACAGCGCACCGCGCAGCGGATCACTGCAGCTCAAGGAGGCGGCAGGGGAGGGGTACGATTCCCTGGTAGCAGCCTACAGTCGCGCCCTCTCCGCGCTCAGCCGAGCAATAGCCCAGGCAATAGCGAAAGCCCCGGGTACCGCCCCCTGATAGATGGGGACTAAGGCATGCCCGAGCTTCAGCCGGTAACCGAGCCCTCACGTTCCCCCCTTTGGAAAAGGGGGGGCAAGGGGGATTCGTTTTTTAGGTTTCGCCGCGCCGCACTCCCTCCCTTATTGGGCCCGGCGAGGTCCGACTAACAACAGCCGATTCCGCCCCCTTTTTCTGAGCCGTCAAAGCAACCGCTTTGGCGGCTTTTTGCCGTCCCATCCCGCCGACCCAATCCCTTGCCTTGCCGCTAATTGCCGCTATCATAACGGAGGTAAAAATAGACAAATGCTAATGATAACGTCGTCCGGGAGAACCTCATGCGACCTGACGAGTACAATGCACCTGGCTGGCCGGGAGTTGCGGCACGCTGGACCTCCAGTGCCAAATCCGGGGTGGGAACCGCGCTGAGCGGAGCAAGTCCGCTCTGGTTTACCGTGGGGCACGGCATCGTGAACGAAATCTACTACCCGCGCATTGATCGCGCCTGCGTGCGTGACCTGGGGCTCGTGGTCACCGACGGCGCCCGTTTTTTCTCCGAAGAACAGCGCGACACCTCCGCCGAACTTACCTGGCTTGCTCCGGGAGTCCCTGCGTTTCGGGTGGTGACCCGCTGCAACCAAGGGCGCTACCTTGTCGAGAAAGAGCTGTTGAGCGACCCACGCCGCCCGGTGCTTTTGCAACAGACCAGCTTCAGGCCGTTTGAGGGAGGGTTGCACGGCTACCGGCTTTTCGTGCTCCTGGCCCCGCACCTGGGAAACCAGGGTGGTGGCAACAACGCGTGGCTCGGCGAGTACAAGGGAGTGGAACTGCTCTGCGCCGAGCGCAACGGTTTGGCGCTTGCACTGGCCTGCTCGGTCCCCTGGCTCGTGCGTTCGGCAGGCTATGTCGGTCGCTCGGACGGCTGGCAGGATCTCAAGCAGCACGGCTCCCTTTCCTGGCAGTACAGCCGTGCCGATAACGGGAACGTAGCGCTCTGCGCCGAGATCGACCTGGCGGCGCAAAAAGGCTCCTTCCTGCTCGCCCTCGGTTTCGGCGAAGGTGCGGCCGAGGCCGGTCAGCGTGCCCGATCCGCCCTCTGCGAGGGATTTCCTGCGGCGCGCGACGAGTACCTGAAACGCTGGAACGGGTGGCAACAAGGTCTGCTCCCCCTGGACGAGCCGGCGCCGCTCCCCGCCCTGTACCGGGTGAGCACGGCGCTTCTGCGCTGCCATGAGGCCGGGCACTTTCCCGGCGGCGTCATCGCGAGCCTCTCGATTCCCTGGGGAGAAAACCGTGGTGATAACGATCTCGGGGGATATCATCTGGCTTGGCCGCGCGACCTGGTGCAGGCAGCGGGAGGCTTTCTGGCCGTGGGCGCCAGGGATGATGCGCGCCGGGCACTCGGTTTTCTCGAGGCGACCCAGGAAGCCGATGGGCACTGGGTGCAGAACCTCTGGCTGGACGGTACCCCCGGGCAAAACGGTATCCAGTTGGACGAGACCGCGCTCCCGGTGCTCCTGGTCGACCTGGCCCGGCGCGAAGGGGGGCTGCAGCCGGGCGACCTGGAGCGCTTCTGGCCCATGGTGCGCAAGGCCCTTGGTTACCTGGTGCGTGTCGGCCCGGTGAGTGGGCAGGACCGCTGGGAGGAGGATCCAGGTTATTCCCCCTTCACCGTCGCAGCTCAAGTGGCAGCCCTTTTGGCCGGTGCCGACCTGGCCGAGTCTGCTGGCGAACCTTCACTTGGCCGCTACCTGCGTGAGACGGCGGATGTCTGGAACGACTCGCTGGAGCGCTGGATGTACCAGACCGACAGCGACTGGTGCCGGGAGTTCGACCTCCCCGGCTACTACGTCAGGGTAGCGGTTCGGGATCCCGCGGTCGAGTCAGGACGCACCCCGGAATTGGTGCCGCTGCGCAATCGTCCCGCGGCCGAGGCGATGCTCCCGGTGGCGCACCTGGTGAGCCCGGACGCCCTGGCCCTGGTCCGCTTCGGGCTGCGCGCTGCAGACGATCCGCGCATCGTGGCGACCCTGCACCTGGTGGATGCGCTCCTTAAGCTCGAGACCGATAAGGGGCCCGCCTGGTACCGCTACAACGGCGACGGCTACGGTGAGCACGAGGACGGCACCCCCTTCGACGGCACCGGTCGCGGCCGGCCGTGGCCGCTTTTGACCGGCGAGCGGGCCCACTTCGAACTGGCAGCCGGGCGTCAGGAGGAGGCCAGGCGTCTCAAGGGGACCCTCGAGGGGTTCGCTTCCCGGGAAGGTTTGTTGTCCGAACAGATCTGGGACGACCGGGACCTCCCGGCGCGGAAACTCTACCGCGGCGGGCCGACCGGCTCTGCCCAGCCGCTGGTCTGGGCCCACGCCGAGTACCTGAAACTGGTGCGCTCCCTGGCCGACGGCAAGGTGTTCGATCTGCCACCTCAGACGGTAAAGCGTTACCTGAAGGATAAGGTCAACTCACCGCGCCGCATCTGGCGTTTCAATCACAAGCTGCGCACCATGGATGCCGGCCTCGACCTGCGTATCGAGACGCTGGCTCCGGCCCTTATCTACTGGAGCTGCGATGGCTGGGAAACGGTACGTCACGCCGCCTCGTGCGCAACCGGTCTGGGTCTCGAAATGACCGATCTGGAGACGGCGGCGCTTGCGGCAGGCAAACGGGTTATCTTCACCTTCTACTGGCCCGATGCCGGTACCTGGGAAGGTACCGACTATCTCGTCACCTTCGAGGCGGCGGGGCAGGGCGTTTAGACAAGGAGGCAGTCATGGTGATTCTCGCCGGGGATGTGGGGGGGACTTCGACCCGCTTGGCCTTTTTTCGGGTGGAGGAGGGCGCACTCGTGGCGCTCGCCGAATCGCACTACCCCAGTGCCCAGTACCAAACCCTCTATCAGATCGTGGCGCGTTTCATGGGCGAACACCGATTCACCGCGGAGCGCGCCTGCTTTGGCATCGCCGGGCCGATCCTCGATGAGGCGGTCCAGACTCCGAACCTCCCCTGGCACATCGACGGCGCCCTGTTGGCACACGAGGTGGGGCTTCCCCGGGTGCTCCTCATCAACGATCTCGCTGCCAACACCTACGGCATCGCCGCGCTCAAGGACGAGGATGTGGTGGTTCTCAATGCCGGCACCCCGGACCCGACCGGAACCATTGCCGTGGTCTCCGCCGGCACCGGCCTGGGTGAGTCGCTCGCCTACTGGGACGGGGAACGGCATCGGCCCCTTCCCAGCGAGGCGGGGCATGCCGACTTCGCGCCGCGCACCGACGAGGAAGCGCAGCTCCTGCAGTACCTCAAAGGTGAGTTTGGGCGGGTAAGCTATGAGCGCATCGTCTCTGGTCCGGGATTGGTCAACATCTACCGGTTCCTGCGCGACCGGCGCTACGCGAGCGAAGATCCCTCAGTCGCGGCGGCACTCAGTCAGGGGGATCCGGCCCCGGTAATCACCCACGCGGCCCTCACCGGAAGCTCGGCCCTCTGTGCCTGGACGCTCGAGATCTTCGTCGCCGTCTATGGCGCCGAGTGTGGAAACGCCGCCCTGCGCTTTCTGGCCACCGGCGGTGTCTACCTGGGGGGAGGCATCGCGCCGCGCATCCTCTCCAAACTGCAGGAACCGGTTTTCTGGGACGCCTTCCACACCAAGGGGCGCCTGGGAAGTCTGCTCACCACCATCCCGGTAAAGGTGATCCTCAACGACCGCACGGCACTCCTTGGTGCCGCATGCGCAGCGCTTGTCTGAACATGGACAGTATCTGGTTCAGAGCAGTTGACGATTGACAATCGACAATTGACAATGGAAGAAATGGAGAGTACCTGGCTAACAAATCTTTGCAGGTCGTGTCTGAAACTCCCCGCTATATCCTCTGAGTCACCCTCTGTCCGAAACCGAGATGTATCAAAATGAACCACTGCTCTACCGTAAATGATCTAGCCCTGACACTCTAACAGCTCGCTGTCACCTCTTTGAGACAACTTTTTCCTTTCTATTGATCCTCTCTGACAGTTTATCTACCAAATAGCTATTGACATTCGTATTTTCACTGTCCATAATCTTCCTCATTATTTTCTATATAAAGGAGGGTAGCGGATGGCGACCTTAGTTGAAATCGCAGCACAACTTGTAGCATCGCACGCTTCCAGTACACCGATGACTTCCGACGAGCTTCTCGCCGAAATCGCCAAAGTACATGCAGCACTCAAAGGTCTCGAGGCGGGACAGCCGGTGGAGGGTGCCGAGGAGGCCAAACCGTCGGTGAGCGTCAAGGAAGCCTTCAAGAAGAACGAAGTAGTTTGTCTTATCTGTGGCAAAGGGGGCTTCAAGACCCTGGCCCGTCACCTGAGCACTGCCCACAGCATGAAGCCGGGTGCTTACAAGAAGCAGTTCGGCATATCCAGCAAGCAGGCGCTTTCCGCGAAGAGCTACTCCGAGGCGAGAAGGAAGATGGCCCAGGACCGCGGTCTGGCCGACAACCTCGCCAAGGCGCGCGAGGTGCGCATGGCCAACATCGAGGCCAAGAAGGGTGGGGCTGCCAAGCCCGCAGCCAAGGCTCCCAAAGCACCCAAGGCAAAGGCCCCCAAGGCAAAGAAATAGCCTGAGCTTGGTAACCAGATCGAGAAAAAGCACCTCACGGGGTGCTTTTTTTTACGCCCGCATAGCTGCTCATACAGTTTTGCCGAATCAGCCGGGAGCTCAGCTCCATCCCCACAACGGCTAAAAGCAGCCCAAGAGTTCCCCCCTTTGCGAAGGGGGGGGCAGGGGGGATTTGCCTTTTCAGTCTTAACCAATCCTGTCACAGGCGCTAATACCTTTACACAGAGCGGCTCCTTGCTATAATTCGCTCTCATGCGTATGGCATACCTACTTTCATGACACTGGAGACCACGACAATGCGTTCATTCGTCACAGCAGCACTCGTTACGGTTCTGGCTCTGCCTGTTTGTGCAGCCGGCCAGGATCAGAAATCGCTTCAAACCGATGATCAGAAGACACTCTACGCCGTCGGTCAGGTTATAGCGCGCCAGTTGAGTGTCTTCGATCTCACCCCCCAGGAACTCGAAATCGTGAAGCAGGGGCTGAGCGACGGCGTCATGGGGAGCAAGCCCCTCGTCGAGATGGAGGCCTACAAGAACAAGATCCAGCAGCTTGCCGTGGCGCGTCGCGATGCCCAAGGCAACAAGCTTGCCGCCAAGTCCAAAGAGGTGATCGATCAGGCGGCCAAAGAGAAGGGTGCGGTCAAGACCGCTTCCGGCATGGTCTACGTGCCGGTCAAGGAAGGCACCGGCACTTCTCCGGCGGCGACCGACAAGGTGAAGGTGAACTACCGCGGCACCTTTGTGGACGGCAAGGAATTCGACAGCTCCTATGCGACTGGGCAGCCGGTCGAATTCCGGCTGAACCAGGTGGTCAAGTGCTGGACCGAAGGGGTGCAGATGATGAAACCGGGTGGCAAGGCGAAACTGGTGTGCCCGCCGGACCTGGCCTATGGCGAGCGCGGTTCCGGGGCGATACCGGCAAACTCCACCCTCGTTTTCGACGTCGAGCTCCTCGAGGTCAGCAAATAGAGCCGATTTGGGTCGCCGTAGCCGTTAGCTGGAAAAAAACGGCGACCCAGATTTTTTAATTGACAAAAAAGGCCTGCTCGTCTATAAAGGAAAACTCTTGAGGCGCTGCACTGCGGTGTTAAAAGCTAAGAAATAATTATGAGTTTCGGCGGTTTAGCTCAGTTGGTTAGAGCATACGGTTCATATCCGTAGTGTCCGGGGTTCAAGTCCCTGAACCGCCACCATATAGAAAGCCCCGCAGCGTATCGCTGCGGGGCTTTTCTGCGTTTTCGCAGTACAACCTTTCCTCTCGCTGTTTCCTGCCGAATCTCGTGCTTCTTCTCCAACTCTCCCTGAATTTCTAAATATTTTTTCGGAGGATATATATTGACTTTTACCGGTCGCGCTTGATATAAGATGCGTCCTAAAATGAACTGCATCTCATTGCCTTCTTGCAATACACTCTACGCTTTCCGTCTCAGGTGATGGCGCAAAAAATGCTTTCATAAGGCCTACAAGGATGAAATTCAGCAGGTTCCTCCAAGAAATCGTCCAACATGCTTCCATGGTTCAACCCTTCTTCTGGCTACCGGTCCCGGTGCTTCTTGTCGTTCTGCTCACCTCACCTTGGCAACCCGCCCCGCTCGCCTCCCACGAATCATTCGGCCTCATGGCTGCCAACGCCTTCTTGGGCTATACCCTTTTCAATGCCATTGCCGCGGCTGTTATTGCCAAAACCTTCCTGGAACAGCGTCGGCCGGGCCTGCTGATGATGGGATGCGGGGCGATAATCTGGAACTGCTCCGGACTCGTGGGAACGGTGAGTGGACTGGGGCTCTTCAGGGAGACGGTTGACATCAACAGCCTGATAACCATGCATAATTGCTGCCTCTGGGGATCCTCTTTCTGCCATCTTGCCGGTGCCGGTCTTTCACCGAAGTGGCAACTCTCCGAGGGTAACGGCCGCGCGGCGTTGGCCACGACCTACCTCCTGGCGGGAGCGGTAGCCGGCCTGATTGTGGTGCTCGCCTACTCGGGGGGGCTTCCCGTCTTCTTCATCGCAGGGAAGGGGGGAACCATGGTGCGGCAGTTTGTGCTCGGTTCAGCGGTTGCAATGCTCGCTTTGGCGGCATTGATCCTACTCTGGCTGAACCGGTCGGCATCTTCTGCACTGCGCTGGTACCCCCCCGCACTCATGCTTTTGGCTATCGGGGTCACAGGAGTATTGGTCCAGAAGGTCAACGGCGGTTGGGTTGGCTGGCTGGGACGCGGGACCCAGTCGCTGGGAGGGTTTTACCTGGTAATAGGGGCACTGGTGTCACACATGGTGCCTTTACCCGAAGGAGTTCCCTTCTGGAGGGCTCTTACCGAGATGCGGCAGAAGTGGGCAATTTCTGCCGCCATTGCCGCGGTTTTGGTGTGCATGGGTGCGGCGGCCCGTCTCCTGTTGCTGCCCTACCTGGGAGGAAACTTCCCTTAGCCACCTTTTTCCCTGCCGTCCTGGTGGCCGCGGCATACGGAGGGCTCGTCCCCGGACTCGCCGCAACCGGCCTCTCGATCGGGATGCTTTTCTGGATGAAATTGACTGCCGGCATACCCTTCGGAGCAGAGACCTTCCACCCCCTGCGTCTATTAGCCTTTGCGGGCCTCGGCGGCGCCTTCTCGTGGGGCTGGCACAGCATTCACCAGCACCAACAAAAAGTCGTGGAGGCTGAAGCGGAAGCCCGTTACGCCTCGGATCGTGCCGCGGCCGCAGAGAAGCTCCGTGAGACTACCTCCCGACTTAAGCAGAGCGAGCAGTATTTTCCCACGCTGGTCAACACCGCCAACGAGGGTATCTGGGTAGTGGAGGCCGATGGAACCAGCAGCTATGTGAATGAGCGGATGATTCGGATTCTCGATCAGAACAGCGTGCTCGGCCGGCCCGCCGAGGGGTTCGTGCACCCCGAAGATCGGTCAGTTTTTCTGCACCAGCTGAAGGCCCTGCGGCAGGGTGGCGTAGCCAGATTCGAGGTGCGGATACCTCGCAGCGACGGCTCCGTCATCTGGCTTCAGGTCTCGGCAGCGCCCAGGATGGACGGCGCAAACGTGGATGGCACCTTCGCCATGTGTACCGACATTACCAGCCGAAAGCAGATGGAAGGCAAGCTGCTGCAACTCAACTCGAACCTGGAACAGCGGGTGGCCGAAAGATCGGCGGAACTTTCCCGGCTCAATGCCGACCTGGAGAGCTTTTGCCACTCCATTTCCCACGAGTTGCGTGGGCCGATCGCGCGGCTGAACGCTTTTAGCGGACTTGTGAAAGAGGCCGTGGCTGGGGGGGATACGGAAGAGCTTCCCTATCTGAGTGATCGTATTGAAGTTGCCAGTCGGCGACTGCGCACCGTGATCGACAGCCTGCTACTGATAAACCGGTTGTCCCGGGCGCACCTGTCGCGGGAGGCCATCGACCTGTCGGAGTTGGCGAGTCAGATCGTGAACGAGTTGTGCACCGAGTTGCCCGGGCGCGAGGTACTGTTGCGGGTAACCCCGGCACTCACGGCACAGGCGGACCAGGGGATGCTGAACATCTGTCTGCGCAATCTCCTGCATAACGCGGTGAAGTACAGCGGGACCAGACAGACTGTGACGATCGAGGTCGGCTGGCAAGAAAGCAGCGGCGCCTATTACGTCCGCGACGGTGGCGTCGGCTTCGATATGGAGTTTTGCCACAGGCTGTTCGAGCCATTTTCCAGGTTGCATCACGATAGCCAGTTTGAAGGAAGCGGCATGGGACTGACCATCGTGAAGAGGATCATCGAGCGGCACGGCGGGTCGATCTGGGCCGAGGGGGCGCCAGGTGAGGGGGCTACCTTCTTTTTCACGCTTGGCACCGGCGATTTTGTAGAGTGGTTTGGACCCAGGGGAGGTGGTGATGGACAACCTGTCAGTTTTGCTGGTTGAAGACAACGTTGACGACGAATGGCTTGCTCTGAGGGCCTTAAGAAAAGCGGGGATGCAGGAGGTTGCCGTAGTGCGCGACGGCTGCGAGGCTATCTCGTGGCTGTCTTCGGCGGCGCGGAATGTGACGGTTCTGCCTGACCTGGTCCTGCTCGATCTGAAACTCCCGAAAATGGACGGAGTCGAGGTGCTGCGGAAACTGAGGTCCGAGGCTGCGACCAGCAGATTAAACGTCGTGATTGTCAGTTCCAGCGAAGAACCCCACGTCTTGGCGACCTGTCGCAGCCTCGGTGTCCTTGGCTGTTTCCAAAAGCCGCTGACTACGCAATCTCTCTCATCGATTCTGCAGCTCCTTCCCGGTCCGGTTGAGGGCGCCGTAGCCGTATAAGTCGGTGTACCCTTGTATCAATGTTTATTCAAAAGTCGCTCCCACAACTTCCATAGAGTGGCGAGAGGACTCTTATTCAGCTAACCAGCGCCGCTCATATCAATCTGCAGGGCGGTTGTCCTTCCTTTCAGTGCTCCAACTCCCGCTTCGTAACTGTCATATCCAAGAATCTCTCTATCCGTAATACTCGGCACATCCAAATACTACTTCAGGTGTGAGCTATTTTCGTACATAGATGTAGGTCTCAGGATTGTTAAGACAAATGCATTGAATCACAATATCTGGCTGTGGTAACTTACGCGATGAACTTTGTACAAGGCGCTATGCAGGAAGGTTGCTATGTCACTGGTCATACTGATGATCGAAAAACACGCGCGAAAGGTCAAAGCCCTTATCGTCATCATCCTTCTGTTGGCTGCCCTTGGCGGCTACCTGCTGTTGCAGCGTGTCGCTCCCTCTGGTGCCGGGCTGCACCAGGTCCGGGTGGCCGATGTCCGCTTTCTTGGCTCCGCTCCCATCTATGCTGCACTGGAAAAAAATCTCTTCCGCCAAGAGGGAATTGAGGTCTCGCATGCCTTTTTCTGGGTTGGCAAGGAGGCTTTGAAGGCTGTTATTGAGGGGAAAGCTGATATCGGCACGGTTGCGGATTACCCCATTGCCATGGAGGCCCTGAAAGGCAGGAAAATTTCCGTAATCGCCACAATCGCCCGCCAGTCCAGAACCCACTCTATCGTAGCCCTCAAACAGTACAATATCTCCTCCCCGAAGGATCTCGCAGACAAAAATATCGGCGTTTCCCTGGGAACCAACGGGCACTTCATTCTGGACAGCTTCCTCCTCTATCACAAAGTACCCGAGGGAAGGGTGAGGTTGGTGGACCTCACGGCAGATGGGATGGCCGAAGCCCTCAAGAAGGGGCAAATACAGGCGGCTATTCTATGGGGGCCTCCATTGGCGAGACTTATAAGGCAGCTTGGAGACAAAGCGGTGGTTTTTGACGGTGATGAGCAGCAAATCTACACCCAGACCTGGAACCTGGTCGCCACGGATGAGTACATCCGGAAAAATCCCGAGGATGTCAAACGGGTTCTGCGCGCGTTGTCAACGGCTTGCGCGTTCATAAAGGAACATGGGGAAGAATCATTGGCAATAGCCACCAAGTATTCCGAAATGGAGCCTGGAGCCGCGCGAGAAACCTGGCAACGGGTTAAGCTGGCCTTGTCGCTGAACCCCTTGCTCATTGAAAACCTGGAAAATGAGGCGCGTTGGGCCGTAAAGAAGGAGTTGACGTCGGGGGGGCAGATTCCGAACTTTCTTGACTACATCAGCTTCAACGGCCTTGAATCGGTAGCTCCAGGTGAGGTGACGATCATCCACTAGCCGTCCGCATTATACCCCATCGGCAGTGTACCAAGGAAAATCATGACGATCCGTGCGAGGTTATACGTACTTGCTTTTTTGCCTGTGGTGCTGGCGCTGGTTGCTGCGTTGGCTGTTTTTTTGGCAAACAAAGAAGCGGCTAAAGTGCGGGTCGCCGACCAAACTTCCTCCGATATTACTAAAAACCTATTCGAGCTGAACGCCTCGCTCCAGGAATACCTGCGCCAGCCTGAAGAACGTCCCCGGGTTCAGTGCCATGCCATACTAGACAAATTACGGCTGCGCTTGGCTCAGTACCCGTCGAGCACTGCAGAACAACGCAGTTTGGTCGGCACCCTGCGCCAGAGCCATGAGGTGGAGACCGAACTTTTTACCCTCCTCGAGGCGATCCAGCAGCAGATCAACGTGGACCCTATTGATCAGGTGTTACGTGACCGCAAGGACCGTGTGGTCGGCCAACTCCTGGTAAAAAGCCGCGACCTGACGAGCGACGCCCTCCGCCTGTCGAGATCGAGCACTAACCGTCTCGAACTCGTACAGGAGTGGGCAAAGTACGCCATCTTTTTCCTGATGGTCACCGTTTCGGCCTCCATGCTGTACGTAGCCTTGCGTACGGTGCAGAGCATCAGCGGCCCTATCCACTCCCTCAACCGCTGGGCGCAGGCAATTACAGCCGGAGATCTTAACTTTCGTGGGGAGATGGAAGGTCGGGACGAACTGGGCCAACTTGCCTGTAGCTTTGCATCAATGAACTCCGCCTTGGCGGCGTCGAGGGAGTTGGAACAGGTGCAAACGGAGTCGTTGCGGCAGGCGCAGAGTGATTTGCAAAGGATAAACCAAGAGCTGGAGAGCAGGGTGGAGCAGCGTACAGCGGAGCTGGCGCAAGCAGTAAATTCTTTGCAGGTAGAGTATGCCGAGCGCATGAAGGCCGTGGAGGAAAGCCGCCAGAAGGACAAGTTGCTTATCCAACAAAGCCGCCTGGCGGCAATGGGAGACATGGTTCATAACATCGCCCATCAGTGGCGGCAACCCCTGAACGTTCTTGGTCTGCACATCCAGTCACTGGAGTTGGATTACGAGTTGGGGCTTCTGGACACGGGCAGGGTGCGCAGGAGCACAGAGCAGGCCATGCTGCTGCTCAAGCACATGTCACAGACGATAGACGATTTCAGGAACTTTTTTGTATCGAACAAAGAGAAGACCACCTTCAGCATTGATGCAGCTATTGAGCGGACACTATCGCTGGTCGGTGACAGTTTGCGGAACAATCACATTGCTGTTGTGACCCAGTTGCAGGGGCAAGCTACCGTCACCGGGTACTTCAATGAGTTCTGCCATGCCCTTCTCAACATCCTGCAAAACGCACGCGATGCCCTTTTGGAACGACAAGTAGAAGGCGGAAAAGTTGTTATTGCATCCTCGATGCAGGGTGACCACGCAGTTGTCACTATCACCGACAACGCCGGGGGAATTCCTAAAGAGATAATAGAGAAAATTTTTGAGCCGTATTTTAGTACCAAGGCTGTCCAGGGCACCGGTATTGGTCTATTTATGACCAAAAACATAATCGAAGACAACATGTCCGGAAGTATCACGGCCCACAATACAGAAGAAGGTGCTGAATTCCGCATTGAAATTCCGGGCTCAACCCGTTCCGGCACGGGCCTCTTGCGCTAGGTTGTTGATTCTTTCCCTCCGCACCAATCACTTCTGATCCCACCACGTCTATCCTGCTCCTACAACAGTACAACATCTACCTTGAGTCCTCTTCACTACGTGTTACTATTGAACGACTTTCCATACTCATAAACTTCCGCTCCGGTTGTTTATTGCTTACAGAAGCTTGGTGCTAGAAGTGGCTGAACTTTACATATCTGTCACTCACGGTTCTTGATTAGCACAATTGTCCAGAGTAACGCCGATTTTTATAAACACCACTGCAGGATAGATTATGACTAACGACCTGATACAGCGCGCACGACTCTACGCCACCGAAATGCACGAGCGCATCAACCAGCGCCGCAAGTACACGCATCAGCCCTACCCGGTGCACCTTAAAGCTGTCGCCGATCTGGTGGCGCAGGTTGGCTGTGAACCTGAAGTCGTCGCGGCTGCCTGGCTGCACGACACAGTGGAGGACACCCCGGCTACCTTCGAGGAACTGGAACGGGACTTCGGGAAAGTGGTGATGACCCTGGTTGCGGAACTCACTGACATCAGCCGAGTCAGCGACGGCAACCGTGCCGCTCGCAAGGAGATCGACCGCCGGCACCTGGCCGCGGCCTCGCCGCGCGCCAAGACGGTGAAGCTTGCCGACATCATCGACAACACGCGTGATATCGCCCGCCACGATCCCCGCTTCGCACGTACCTACCTCCCGGAGATGTTCCAGCTTCTCGAGGTGCTCACCGAGGGGAACACCAAGCTGTACCAGAAAGCGCAGCGTGCCGTGACGGAATGTGCACGAAGCTTGGGGCTCGACGTGCCGCCGGCCCTGCTGCCGGTCGCGGTGCGGGACGCGACCCCCGTGTCCCCTTTGAGTGAGGCCCTGGGGCAGATGCGCGGCCTGCAACTGTTCACCGAAAGCTTCAGCGCCCGCAGCATCTTCGAGCCGCTTTGCTCCTTCGACCGCGGCGTGTCCTGGGAACAGTTGCGGGAAAGCTTCAGCAAGCCCGGCGTAGGCGTAGTGGGGGTTCGCGAAGAGGGGTACCTTACCGGATACCTCCTCGAGGAGGATATTGACGACGAGGGTGGGGTAGGGGAGCCGCGCGGCTTTGCTTCGCTGCAGTTGGTCTCTCTGGAAACACCGCTTGCGGAAATTATCCACTCCCTTACCTACCATTCGCACTGCTTCGTGACCCTGGAGCGGGAGATCATCGGGGTGATCGGGCGGTTCGATATCGAAAAACCTGCGGCACGCATGTGGCTCTTCGGTCTCATCATGGTGATCGATAACCTCGCCACCGGCGCCATCAGGGAATACTGGCACCCGTCGGCCTGGCAGGAATTGCTCACCGAAGGACGGCGCAGCAAGGCCGAAGCCCTCTACCTGGAACGTCAGCGGCGCAAGATGCCCGGCACCCTCCTGGACTGCCTGCAGTTTTCCGACAAGCTGCAGATCCTCATGGACAACGACGGATTCCTTGAGGTGCTGGGCTTTGCCTCGGTGAAGGCAGCCAAGCGGGTGGTGGCGGACCTGGAGTCACTGCGCAACAACCTGGCCCACGGCCAGCAGATAGCCAATGCCGACTGGCCCGCCATCGCGCGTCTGGCGCGCATGTTCGAAGAGGCCAGCGGCGCTCCGGGTGTTACCGCCTAGTGAGCCGAGACGCGGCTTGCGGCCCCGCATTTTCCGGGCCTTTTGGGAGGATCCACATGGACCAGGTTTACCTCGCGCTGTCAACTGCAGCAGCGCTTTTCGTCGGTATGCTGTTTTGCCTCGAAGTGGGGCGCCGCATCGGCATTGCCTTTCTACAGCACGATCCGGCGGCCAACCAGGGGGTGAGCGCCATCGAGGGGGCGGTCTTTGGTCTCTTGGGGCTGTTGATCGCCTTCACCTTCTCCGGGGCTGCCAGCCGCTTCGAAGACCGGCGCCACCTGATCGGCCAGGAGGCCAACTGCATCGGCACCGCCTACCTGCGACTGGACCTGGTACCCCAGGACAGGCAGCCTGAGCTGCGCGACCTGATGCGCCGCTACCTGAAACTGCGCACGGATACCTACCGTAGCCCGGTCTCACAGTGGGGCCCCAAGTTGACCGAAGCGGGGCGCCTGCAGGGCGAAATCTGGGACAAGGCAGTTCGCGCCAGCCACGAGCCCGGCGTACCGTCCCAGACCGCCATGCTCCTCTTGCCGGCGCTCAACGACATGATCGACATAACCACCACCCGCCAGGTGGCGACCCAGAACCACCCACCCCGGATCGTCTTCATCATGCTGTGCGGGCTGAGCCTGGCGGGGGCACTCCTTGCCGGGTACGGCATGGCCTGCGGCAAGCGCCGCAGCCTGCTCCACGTGGTCTGCTTTTCCGCGATCATCTCGCTCACCGTGTATGTCATACTCGACCTCGAATTCCCCCGTGCCGGATTGATCCGCATCGACAGCGCCGACCAGGTGATGCTCGACCTGGCAAACAGCATGAAATGAGTCGGGGGTGACAGACCCGAGCTCCACGCTCCCGGGAACCGCTTCCTTGACAACCGTCAACGACACTCCTACCATGAATTCCTGGAAGCATCCAAACGCGGGTCCCGAGGCTCTTGGAGCTCTCGGTTCCCCTATTTATGAGGTTCATCCGGGAATTTCGGAGAGCTCACCTACCGGCAAATTTCCCTCCCCCTTCGCAAAGGGGGGACGCTTGGCCGGCTGTAAGCGCAGGGCCCCAACCGTCTCTACGCTCCTCCGGAAATACCCACTGAACCAGTGGATAAGGAGGCATCACGATGCGAACTGCCCGATTACTGTCGGTGACGGCGGCACTTGGCATCTGGATCTTGCCAGTGTGGCCCGCAAGCGCGGAGCCCGGACAACCCGAGCCCCAGCGGGATGAATGCCTGCTGGTGGCAAGGCTCGACAACGCCGATTGCTCCAACCATGTTGACTCCATTGATAACCGGATCACACGGCTGCAGCGGGAAATTGCCAAGGGAAACCAGGTCTACAGTGCCGAGGAATTGAGTTACCTGAAGAAGGAGTTGCAGCAGTACCAGGCCATGCGCGAGTACCTCGACAGGAACGCCCCCAACGGCGGATACTGAGGCACGCGTTGCTGCACACAACAAAAGAGGCGGGGAGCCAGAGTAGCTCCCCGCCTCTTTTGTTAGGCGGACGTTGCAGACGTCCTGGCTAGCGCCAGGTGCTCCGGGATCAGGGTGTGGTGCCGGTTTGAGGCAGCGAGTAGACCTGCAACGCGGCCTTGCGCGAGAAGGTGAACGGCCCGCGTTCCGGAAATGCTGCCACGGTAATAAGACGCAGCTTCCCGTCGTTGGCTGCCTCCGCCAGCCGGAAATCTGCCAGGTAGCTCTTTTCCGGCTCGGTATGCCAGGCCTCCTGCAGCGTCCCGCCGCGCAACACCAGGGCCTGCAGCTGGGATTTGGAAAAGCTCCTAACCCGGGCGAGCAGGCTCGGGGAGCTGTTCACCGGCACCAGGATCTCGCCCCGTTCAGTTGCCTCGAACCGTGCCGGCAGGTAGGAGATGCGGGTCTCTCCACCGCTTGCGGCCTCGTCGTCCAATTCCAGATGTGCTTCGCTCCCTCCCGTTTTTTCGACCGTTTCCCCAAGCTCCTGACCATCTGCCGTGCTGAGCTTCAGATAGCCGTCGGCAGCTAACCTCGCAAAGGAGGCTAGCTCCTTGGTGCCCACCGGAATGAAGTCGTAGAGGTTCGCGTGTGCGGGCCCTGCGATGCGGTCCCCCTCGACCAATCGGCCTCCTGCGAGCCCTACCCGAAACACCGGGCCGGCGTACTCCCGCCCCTGGATCCCCATCTTCTGGGCGGCCAGCACCGGTCCCTCGCCGGGTACGCTGATGCGGCGCAGGTGCCAGGGGATCTTGGTCCGGGTGATACGATAGCTCCCGTCCTGCCAGGCGATACCGAGACCCGCCGGGTTCCCGGAGCCGGTGAGCGCCGAGAGGTAGAGTTGCATCCTGCCGGTTTTCTCGAGGTCGGCACCGTCCAGATGGTAGGCCCTGAGTGAGCTCTCGATGGGAACCACTGCCAGCTGCTGCAGGTTCTCCCTGACCAGGCGGAAGATCTCCACGTGGTCCCCGAAGGCAACCGCTATCTCTTGCCTGCCGTCGCCGTCGAAATCGCCGACTTCCAGGCCGACGGGGGTTCCCTGTACCATTGGCCCGCTCCAGATGCGCTGTGGGACGGTCGAGGAGGCAGGAGAGGGCGCCGGAGTGCTTGGTGTCGCTGCCGACCCGGCTGCCGGCACCGGGACGGTTGCTGCTGCGGAGGTGTCGGCTGCTCCGGTTTCAGCACGCAGCTGATAGCGGTGCAGCAGCGAAAAATCGGGGGCCCGGACTTCGAGTCCTGACCCCGCCAAGATGAAGTAGAGTGCGGTTTCGCCCGCGGCAAGAGCAGGCTGGGCAGGGCGGTGCTCCTGGGTCGAGCGGTAATCCTGCCACTGCAGAAGCGGCAAGCGGGCCTGCAATTCCCGAAAGAGGCTCTTACCCTTGCCGGTGTAGTCCCAGAACTTCGCCTCGATATTCTGGAAGCGACGGATCGTATCGCCCCCTTTCATGCCGGAGACGGTCCCCAGCGCGCGGCACTCGGAGTACCCTGCCTTCACGCGGGTCACCTGCAAGAGCCCCTTCACGATGTCCTCACTGCCAAGCAGTGCCTTGGTGACCGGATGCACGACGGGGTCGCCCGGCACCACCACCGCAAAGAGGTCGCCGGCGACAACCTGTTGCCGCGCGTCCAGGTCGATCAGGTAATTGTCCCCTGCCGGCCGGACCAGGTAACCGGAGCGGGGGGCGAAGTCGTCGGCAACCTCTTGACCCAGGCTGGCCCCCTGTACGGATGCACTGACCAGGATGACCAACAGCAGTGCGAAAAGGAACCACGGTGTGCGGCGCAGCATACTACCTCCTGCTGTGACCGGCCGGTTGGGGCCGGTCGAACTCGGGTGCTCCCCGGAATCTCGAGATCCCGGGGAAAAAAGCCGGGGGGATCGCTCCCCCCGGAACCGAGGAGGCTCACCTAGGGTGAACCGTCGTGAAACACGTTTAGAAGGTCATCTCCCACTTGGCGCCGGCAGCGTAGATGCGCGGCTCTTTCTGGCCCAGGCGGTTGGTCATGTCGTTCAGGAAGGAGAACTCCGGAACGATCTTCAGGTTCTTGGTCACCGCGAACTGCACGTTGGCAAAGGCCGCCATGCGCTCGTCAGCCGAGGTCAGATGGGTGTCGTTGGACTCGTACGAGGCACCGGCGAACATCTTGACCTTCTCGTTCATCAGGTACCCTACCTGGGCCCAGCCACCGTAGGTATAGGCGTTGGCCGTCTGGCCGGCGTTGTTTCTGAAGTACAGGGAGCCGTTGGCCGCACCGGGGTTACTCATCAGGTTGCCGATGTTCTGTCCGCTGTAGGCGTTCAGCTTGATCTCCACCGGGGCGAGATCGATCTTGCAGTGCGCGAAGGCGAGGTACGAGTAGATCTCGTCCTGGTACGCGACCGCGTCATTGGTGCTGGAGGTCACCTTGAAGAAGTTACCCGCGACACCGCCGCCGTAGCTGACCACGCCGGATTTCCCTTCGTAGCCGAGGATGGTCTTCGGCATGAAGGTGTCGTAGTTGGTATTGGTTGCAGCGTACTGGGTCGCCGTATTGGTGAAGGCGGTGCCGTTCCAGTTGTTGCCGTTCACAGCGGCGGTGGTGCTTCCCGGGACCACGATGAGGTCGTTGCCGGTAGCTGGCGGCGCGGTGCCGGTCCCCTGCTTCATGAGGGCGAGATAGAGGCCGTTATTCGCGGTGACCTTGATCTGCGCCCAGCGGCCGTCCCACAAAGAGCCGTACCCGTTGAAGCCGCCGTCGCTGTCGAAGGTCTGCTCGGAGCGGAAGACGTACGGGCTCGGCGCGTAGCCGACACGCAGTTTGCCGCCGCCGAAGTCCCATTCGCCGAACAACAGGCGCAGCTCAAGTCCGGCGCTGCGGTTTTTCGGGTTGTAGGCACCGATTTCGGCCACACCGGAGAATTCGCCCTCCTTGGCGCGGAAACCGAACAGGCTGTCCCCCTGCAGGTCGAGACTGAAGTCGCCGTCGTGCTGTGCCGTTCCGCGTGCGGGGCTGGTTGCGGTGGCGCTGCCGGGATAGGCGTAATAGGTGCTGGCGGTGTACCAGGTACCGACCCGCACCGCGCCGTAGGGGGTGACTTCCAGGGCGAGGGCCGGTGTGGTCATGGCAAGGGCTGCTGCGATAAGGGACGCACTTAAAAGCTGCTTTTTCATCTATCGTTCTCCCGTAATCCTTAAAGTAGTGGTCAATCTAAGACGGTTGTCGGTCCCTTGGGCGGGAATGCTCTTCTGAACCGGATGGCTAGGGGACGACGAAGTCGAACCGCTCATGGCACGGGAGGCAGAAGTTCTGCGATTTTTTATGCTGGTGGTGGCAGATGTTGCAATCGGCTTCGGTACCGTAGTGCCGGTTCTCATGCGGGTTGCGCGGTTTTACGTTGGCCGTTTTCTCGGCAAGCTTCCTGGTCTCGCCGTGGCAGCTCAGACACTTCTCCATCGGTACCGGCTGGGGGTGCTGGGCGTCGACGTGACACATCGCGCAGGCAATGCCGGCACCGGCGTGCACCTTACCCAGCTCCTCACCTTTCGCTTCAGCTGCGTGGGCCGCAACAACTCCACCGGCGCAGATCCCGATCACCAGGGCAATCAGTGCAGGACCATAGCGAAAGCCCCGCCTTTGTTCAGTTGTGTTCTTCATTACTCCTCCGATCAGTAAATTTGGGTCGACGGCTCACATCGACCTCTAGCTCGTAAAGGTCAGGCGCCCTCGATTACAGCTTTGCCACGTGTTTTCCCGTCAGGTACCCGAAGGTGTAGCAGCGCCCGAGGGACAGCCCGAACACGGTGAGGGGGTAATCGACGCCACCGTAGAATCCGCCTCCCAGGTTGCCGATCGCGTACAACCCCTTGATCGGTTTTCCGTCGGCGTCGAGCGCCTGGTGGTTTTCGTTGACCAGAATGCCGGAGCAGATGGTCGACACGCGGACCCGGCGGTGGATGCCGTAAAACGGGGGCTGCAGGACCGGGATCAGCCGGTCGGCAGGCTTGCCGAAATCACTGTCCTTGCCCGAGGCGACCACCTCGTTGTAGCGCTTGACGGTGGTGACGAAGTTCCTCGGGTCGATCTCGAGCTTCCTGGCGAGCTCTTCGAGGGTGTCGGCTACGTGGGTGTTGATCAGGGAATCGAAGACACCCTTTTTCGGGCTGGGGTCGTCAGGCATGTAGTTTTTCAGCCCTTCGGGCGGTACCAGCTTGCCCGGCCACTTGGCAGCCTGGGTCATGTAGTTCGCGTCGAAGACCTGGCAGTAGTGCCCGGCGTTCTTGGCATCGCGCAGGTAGTTGTTGAAAAGGGACATGTCGACGGTCTCGTTCACGAAACGCTTGCCTTCGCGGTTCACGGCGAGAAACGGCATGTCGCACATGGATGCCGGACCCGCGTCGAAGTCGTGCAGCATCTTGGTGTGCCCGATAGGCTCGATGACCCCTCCTGCCCAGTACGCCATGGCAAAGCCGTCGCCGGTGCGGTCCATCTGCTTGCGTCCGAAGTGCTTCAGGTCGGGGATGAAGTAGTTGCACATCGCCTCGTTGTTCTGGTAGTCCCCGGTCGCCAGGATCACCCCTTTCTTGGCAAGGAACTTGGTGTATTTGCCGTCCCGTCCCTTGGCGATGACCCCGATTACCTCGCCGCTTTTGTTCTGCACCAGCTGCTGGGCAGGTGTGTTGAAGAAGAACTTGACGCCGGCCTTCTCAGCGGTCTTCGCCAGGTGACGCATGCCGTCGCCGGCGGTGTAGGGCTTGGGACCGAAGAACGAGGTGACGTAGTTCAAGGTGTAGCCGTTCACCTTGGCGATGCCGTGCTGCGGAGCGGTCCCCTGGTCCACTACCGGCGAGCCGGCCTGCTTGGCACGGCTGATCACCCAGCGCACTGCCTCTCCGGAGTTGTAGGCCCACTGCCTCAAGAGCGCGGGGTTGCAGCGGTGGTTGTTGTCCGACATCAGTTTCGCGACCAGTGCTTCGATACCCGCCTTGTCGCTGGTGGCGAGATCGATGCCTGAGCCGGTGTTCCCCTGTGAAACGGGCATGGGGTGCTTTTGGATCACGGCCACCTTGGCGCCGTTCTCCGCGGCGGAGAGGGCCGCCGGTACGCCCGAGGCACCAGCGCCGACGACGATCACGTCGAAGGTGAGGGTCGTCTTGATCTCCTTCTCGGAGATCGGCCTGGGCTTCGGCATGAAGGAGAGCGTGGCACCCCCGTCCGAGCTCTTGGCGAACTCGAGCGCCTCGCTGCCTTCGGCCGCCTCGGCTTTCTTGGCCCCAAAGCCGGCAACCCCGAGCAGACCTACGCCGGCTGCACCGAGCGCGGTGCGCGACAGGAAGCTTCGACGCGAGACGCCGCGCTCGAGCACTTCCTGTGTGTAGTTGTCCATTTCCTTTTCATGCTGCGGAGTATCCTGATCCATTCTTTCCTCCTGTGTAGTGATGATCCGCACCCCCTTTGGGGTACTCACCTCGAACACCCAAAGCGGGCGCTGGCAGTTACTTTCGAGTCGGGCGGTGCACTGGAGATAGCACCAGCTGTGCCAGCAACCCCCTCCCTTGTAGGTGGTTGTCTTTACGTGACTTTCAAAATTTCCTATTGACCTGGGACTTTAAATCTGAGAAAGGTCTTCTCAAATTTGAGAATGAAGTCTTATAACCATTCAAAATCAGGTTATTTTGTATACGGCATGGAGAATCATCGATGAAAACATCCCTTCTTGATTTCCGCGAACTCTTCTCTTTCAACCCCAAGGGAGGAGTCATCCGGTTCCTGGGACAGCGTGTCTACCTGGTGGATGCCGCGGCGCAGAGTCTCTTGCGCAAGGATCTTTTGGAGGTCCTGGGACCGGAGACCTTCCGCATCATCTTCACCCGGGCTTCGTACGCCCACGGCTGGCGGCTCGCGCAGACCGTCCAGAAGGAGATGCCGGAGGCCTGGGCGGAGGCGAAGCAGGGGGAGTTGGGGCCGATGCTCAGCGCCTTTCACGGGATCGGCGAGGTCATCGGCCGGCGTCGTACCGACGGTCTGGGTGACGAACCCTTGGTCGAGACCGTCATGAAGGACTCCTACGAAGCCGAGCAGCACCTGATGCTCTCCGGGCTTTCCAAGGAGGCGGTCTGCTGGCGGCATGCTGCCTTTGCCAGCGGCTACGTATCGTACCTGGAGGGGCGCGAGGTCTATTTCATCGAGGACAAGTGCATCGCGAAGGGGGACGAGTTCTGCAGGATCAGGGGGAAATTCCGGGAGCAGTGGGGACCGGAGCTGGAGCCGCACCTGGCGTACTACCAGATGAAGCCGGTGGAGTCGATCTGCGACGACCTGCGCAGGAAGCTTTTGGGGACAGAGAAACGCCTCAAGAACTACCGGCACGACCTCGGCTATTTGCGCAACGAGTGCGAGGGTTCCTATTATTCCATCTCAAGGAGTGCCGCCATGCAGAAGGTGCTCGAGTTCGCCGCACTGGTGGCCGAGGTGGATTCTTCGGTGCTCATCACGGGAGAAAGCGGCGTCGGCAAGGAACAGATGGCGTTGCAGGTGCACCGGCAGTCGAACCGCTCCAAGAAACCGTTTTTGGCGGTCAACTGCGGCGCTCTCTCGGAGACCCTGCTGGACAGCGAGCTCTTCGGTCACGTCAAGGGGGCCTTTACCGGAGCCGACCGGGACAGGGTGGGACTTTTCGAGGCGGCGGCCGGAGGGACGCTCTTTTTGGACGAGGTGGGCGAGGTCTCGCCGGCCATGCAGGTCAAGCTTTTGAGGACCCTGCAGGAAAGGGAGATCCGGCGCATCGGGGAGAACGCGTCGCGCAAGATCGACGTGCGCATCATCTCGGCGACCAACCGGAACCTGAACGATGCCGTAGCTGCGGGGACGTTCCGGCAGGATCTCTACTACCGCTTAAAGGTGATCGAGTTGAAGATTCCGCCCCTGCGCGAGCGGACCGAGGACATCTTGCCCCTGGCCCGTTTCATCTTGACGCCGCTGGCCAAGGGGATGAACAAAAAGGTCACCGGTTTCACCCACAAGGCGGCCGACAAGCTGCTCGGCTATTCGTGGCCCGGGAATATCCGCGAGCTGCAAAACGCCATCGAGTACGCGGTGGTTTTGTGTCGGGGCAACCAGGTAGAGGTCGAGGACCTGCCGCCCGAGGTACGCGAGGCCACCTTCAGGCCTTCCGTTGCCTGCGGTATCCGGTCCCTGGAATCCGTGGAGCGGGAGTACATCCAGTCGGTACTGCATGCCTTAGGCGACAACAAGGCGCGCACCGCGGAGAAGCTCGGCATCAGTCTGGCGACACTGTATCGTAAGCTGAAGCTGGAGAGTCCTTAAGGAGATGATCTGAAGAGGGCGACTAGCGGTGGGAGAGGGGGACTGGCTCCGTAAGGTGCCTGTCCCCTTTTTTGTTGGTTTGCCAATTGCGGGAATCCGAACGGGTGCAAGTGGGGTTTCGCGGTAAGGAACGGGCCTATTCTCAGTGCATACCACCAAAGACGAGTGTCGAAAACATGGCGAACATGAAGGACATCGACAGTACCAGAATCACCAGTGCCACGATGCCGACCGTGATGGCCCAGTTGTGAACCCCGCCGAACTGCAGGAGGGCAGGGGCCAGGTTCTGCGGCGTCGAGGTCTGTTTCAGCTCGGTGATCTTCCCCATCACATGGCGGTAGTAGAGGTAATTGCTGACAATACCCACGGCGATGTGGAGCAGTAGGTTGACGCCTGGAACACAGAAGATCAGGAAGGTGATCCCCGACTGCCAGTACATTTTGCGGTACAGCATCCAGACGAAGGTGAAGCCAAAGGCCGACCAGTTCCAGGTAGGGGCGAACTCCTCACGGCCGGTTACCGTGAACTTCTCGAACTGGTCGGTGTAGTAATTGGAGTTCTTCCCGATGAAGGCACGGAGTTCTGCGTCATCGACCAAATCGGCACTGAACCCGTCCGGCGCAGTGTTCAGCATCGAGCCGCAGTAGCGACACCTGATGGCTCCATCGAGAATCGTTTCTTTACAGTACGGGCAGATCATTTTCGAGTAGTGCCTCCTGGTGTGATCGCCTCATCGGCAGGGTATGCAGGGGAATGATGCTACAAAGTCAAACGGCACCGGCGGGACCGGACCATGAGTGCAATTTACCGGAAACTGTCAAATTTAGCAAACGCACTGTAGGCCAGGAAATCAACTGAAGGGGCAACTTCTGGCCACGCAGTGCCCGGGTTAGCGCTGTTTTTCAGACATCGAGGGGGACTTTATCTATGGTGGCTCCCCGATTTCTGTCTGAAGTACTGGTCTGTATTCTTGTGTAGACATTATTCTGTGGTACAAGGTCCTGCACTGTAGGAATTATTGTCACAGGCGCTTTTGACTTCATCCTATCGTTCCGGCTGCCTATCACCTGCCAAGGCTATAGATGGCCTCAGGTCCTGTGCATTGCATCCAAGGAGGCTTTACGTGAAACTGTTCAGTGCATTCTCGCTTCGCGGCATTCCGCTGCAAAACCGCATCGTCATGGCTCCCATGACCCGCAGCAGGGCAACCGACAACATCCCGGGCCCCCTCATGGCAGAGTACTACGGGCAACGGGCATCGGCGGGGCTGATCATTACCGAAGGGACTTCTCCCTCCCCAAATGGCCTCGGTTACGCGCGTATCCCGGGCATCTTTACCCCGGAACAAAGAACAGGCTGGCGTAGGGTGACAGATGAGGTTCACGCACGTGAGGGGCGCATCTTCCTGCAGATCATGCATACCGGCCGGGTCGGTTCGCTTGTGAACCTGAAGACAGGCGCGGAAATTATCGGCCCCTCTGCAATCCCCCTGGCAGGGAAGGTCTGGAGCGACGTCAAGGGGGAGGTCCCGTACGACGTCCCGAGGACCATGACCGAGCATGACATCGCGGTGGCGGTCGCCGAATACGCCCGTGCCGCAGAATTTGCCATTGAAGCTGGCTTCGACGGTGTCGAGATCCACGGCGCCAACGGGTATCTCATCACCCAGTTCCTGGACCCCGGCTCCAACAACAGGGACGACGGGTACGGAGGGGATGCCACCTGTCGCAACCGGTTCGCCCTGGACGTGGCTCGGGCCGTCGTCGACACCATCGGCTCCGCCAGAACCGGTATCCGTCTCTCCCCGTACGGGGTGTTCAACGACATGAGCGGAGCCTACCTGGGTATTGCCGAACAGTACACCGAACTGGTGGCGGGGCTCGGTGCCCTGGAGCTGGCCTACCTCCACCTGGTGGATCATTCCGACATGGGGGCGCCCGAACCGGATAGAGTCGTGATGTCCGCCTTATGTGAGGCCTTTCGCAACACCGGAGGGGGAACCATCATTTTAAGCGGTGGGTACACTCCTGAGCGTGCGACCGCCGACCTGGAGCGCGGCGCGGCGGACCTGGTGGCCTTCGGAAGGCCCTTCATAGCGAACCCCGACCTGGTGCAGCGCTTCCGGGCCGGTGCCTCGCTTGCGGCTGCGGACCAGGCGACCTTCTATACCCCTGGCAGGGAAGGCTACACCGACTATCCTGCCCTGGTTGAGTGATACAGGATGCGCAGGTAGCCGAACAGTCAGGAGCAACGAGATCGATGACGGAAATACTAGTAAACCAGGTGCTGCGTGATCTTTGCACCAGCCAACCTTTGGCTGTACTGGCCACTGCTGCCGGACAGCACCCCTATGCCAGCCTGGTCGCTTTTGCCATGAGCGAGGATTTGCACCAGCTCTTTTTTGTCACGCCACGCTCCAGCCGCAAATGGGCCAACCTGTCGAGTAACCCTCAGGTTTCGCTCCTCATCGACAACCGCAGCAATACCGCCCTCGATTTCCAACGGGCGGCGGCAGCAACCCTGCTCGGAAGCGCCGAGGAACTGGTCGATGGCCTGCGCGAAGAGGCATTGGAACGCTACCTTGAGCGCCACCCCGATCTGTGCGATTTCGCCCGGTCTCCAGGCAATGCGCTGTTTCGGGTGCAGATTGTCAGCATCAATCTGGTTACCTCCTTTCAGGAGGTTGCGGTGTTTCGTTTCCCTTAGTAAGCGGGAACGGCGTTAGCGACACCCGGGCCAGGGAACAAACGTGGATGGAGAAGTTAGGTCGCTGGAAATATCTCACGAGCCTGCACGGGCGCCAGGAGAGGGGTGACATGAAACATCTTCTTACGGTAGTTGGTATGGTGGCACTTCTGCTGACGGGGGTACCTAAGGCTATGGCAACGGAAGAAGCACCCTACACGGTGTTGAAGAGTGACGGGATATTTGAACTGCGGCACTATGAAGCGCAGATCCTGGTTGAGATCGCGGTCGACGGGGATCTTGAGGATGCCGGCCGGAAGGCATTCCGGCCGTTGTTCGATTACATCTCGGGCAAAAACCATTCACGGAGTAAAATTCCCATGACCGCACCGGTAGCGCAGGGGGCCACAGGTGAAAAAATTGCCATGACTGCTCCGGTGAGCCAGGAACCGCGTCAGGGCAAATGGGCCGTCAGCTTCGTGATGCCGGCTTCGTACACCATGGAAACCATCCCCGTGCCGGATAATCCGGAGCTGAAGCTGCGTTGGGTGCCGGCTCGCAAGGTTGCCGCTGTCCGTTATTCCGGTTTCTGGAGTGAGAAAAGGTATCTGGCGCACAGGAACCTGCTGGAGGGGTGGTTGCGCGAAAACAACCTCAGCGCGGTCGGTGAACCGGTCTGGGCCCGTTACAATCCTCCCTTTACCCTCTGGTTCCTGCGGCGCAACGAAATACTGATACCCGTGAACGTCGATTCCAACACGTGACGGTCGCGGCGCGAGGAGGACTGCTCCCAAAAGCGCTATGGCTAAGCGATTCTCCCTTATTGACTTCACTGGCAGCGACCTTTATGTTACATGGCCTTCTGCCGATGGGTAGGAGTGTAACGTCGGACAGCAGAACCGCCGCTTAAATGAGGGGCGGGAAAGATGCGCAGCTTGGCGCACATGAAAATAAAGAAAGTAACTCTACTATGACAAGAACTTTGATCGGAACCTCTCTGCAACACTACGTACTTGCCTTGTTCGCGGTAGCAAATAACGTAGCGGCAATTCCTCTCTTCCTCGCGCTTACCAGGAACCTCTCTCCCAAGGAACACCTGAAGGTCTGCAACATCGCCACCTTGACCTCGTTTGCCACCATGGTTGTCTCGCTCTTTACCGGTGTTGCGGTGCTCAATTTTTTCGAGATAGGCATTCCTGCCTTCAGGATTGCAGGTGGACTGCTGCTTCTTAAGACCGGATTTTCCATGATGAGTGTCAGCAACGAGAAGCTGGAGCCGTCGGTGGTGAATAACAGCTTTTCGGATGTGGTCTCCACCGCCATCATCCCGATTGGCATACCGCTGACTACCGGGCCTGGCACCATGTCGACCATCATCCTGTTCTCCTCGACGAGTACCCGGGACATCAACACCCAGTTGTTGATCTTGCTGGCTATCGCTATCGTTACGGCAGTCATCTGGTTTTCCTTTCTGAAAGCGCCGATTATTGCCAGGGTGCTCAGGTCCACCGGGCTCGACGTGCTCACCAAAATCTTCGGCCTCATCACCCTGGCCCTGGGAGTCCAGTTTATCCTTACCGGTCTCTCAACGACCTTTCCGAACTTGTTGGGGTAGGGGAAAGATACTCAGGAAGTCGGACAGGCAAGAAGGAGAGGGCGCCTGCTGTGAGAAAAGTTTTTCCCACTGTCAGTGACCGTTTTAGCGCTCTCTGTTTTCTTGTTTTTATTTAAGAAGAGTTGTTATTTGTTTCAGGTTTGGTAAGATTTGTCTTATATGTCGTGCCCGATGAACACCAGGTCTATCTCCAAGCTCTCGCCGGACACGGGAGTTTTGGAATGAGGGCGATTCCCCGTGCGCCTCCTGACCGGTACACATCCCGGCTTGCCCGGCTGTCGTTGCCAAGCCCTAGCCCGGCAAGCCTTGAGAGTCACCCGCCTTGAGCGGCTCTGGCCCTTGGTAACTGCAGTTTCTTCGATCAGGACGCCTCTCCCCGGTACCGCACGCCCCTTGCTTCCCCCACCACCTTCCCCTGTCGAACACTTTACAGACCCGGAGCCGATACGAGCGAGCTTCCTGTACCAGTTGCAGGGCGTCCACCATTACCTGGCGAGCGTTCCCGCAGCGCTGCCATGCAGTAAGGTGGGGGTGACCTATGAGACGAAGCTACGTTAAGGGTACGATTCTCATGCTGCTGATCGCTGTACCCCTGGCTTTGACAGGGTGCAGCGACGGAGGAGGGGGGGGCGCTGCAACAACAGTCAAGGCGGTGGCGCTTGCCTTTGATGCCGACGGAGACGGAACGCCGGACGTCCTGGACGATTACCCGGCCGACTCCGGCAACACCGCCTTCGCGGTCTGCAGCGAGGCTGATCAAACCTCAACGCATGACACCATGGACACCGCCCTGGGCAAAGCCGCGCCGTACCCTGCCCAGACCACCTTCAAGGGATCGGTGGATGCACTTAACACGCCGGATTATTACGCCGTGAAGCTGGAGGCGGGCAAGACCTACAGCGTGGTCTTCTACGATCCACAGAAGCTGGACGGGCGCGCCCTGACCTTCGCCCCTGACCTCAGCGTCTATACGGGGAAGGTTGGCTACCTGCTCGGCATCCCGGATGATGAGGAGATGATCCAGGGGGTCGCCAGCGTAGTCGGCGACACCGAGATGCTCCCGGTTACCAACTCGTCCGGTGACAGTCAGGAGATGGTGGTCCTTTCTTTTACTGCGCAGGAGAGCCGGGTGCACTACCTCTCGGTGAAAAGCGAGCAGCCAAATGACCTGGGCGAACTCAGCCAGTACCGCTTCGACCTCATCGAGGACGAGAACAAAAACGGACTGGCGGTCGACTACCTGGCGCCGGACGGGAGCACCTACACGCCGGAAGATATCGTGTACCTGAGGGGGGAGATGCGGCAGCATGTCGACCAGTGGTACAGTGACGGCAGCCCCAAGACCTTCCTGGCCTCGGCAAAACCGGCGTTCGACGCAGCGGTCACCTACCTGACCGTCGCCCATAGTGGTTCCCTGTGCAACGACAAGACCTCCCTGAGCCCGTTTGTTGCGGATATCCCCTGGAACTCCGATTACAAGTTCGGGTACGGGATCGATGCGACCACCGGGCTTCCGGCGAACAAGCTGCAGGCCGTCTCCTCGTTCACCCCACCGGCCCCTGTCAATGCCAGCACCAAGACGGACACCAACATCTATTTCATCAAGACCGATTCAGATTACACCCAGGAGATCCAGGCCGGGCTCAACACGACCTTCAGCAGTTTCGGGGTAACCTTCAAGGCCTCCGGCTCGTACACGGATAACATCAAGTACTCCGAGAAGGAAGCCACGCTTATTCTCAAGTACTACATCAAGGAGACCGAATACCGCCTCTTCGATCCGGCTGGCGGTGCCTACACCCTGCTTCCCGCCGCCAAGACGTACCTGGCACAAAATAACAGCGACTTCCGGAACCAATACGGCGACTATTTCATTGCCGGTGCCCGGTACGGCGCACAGTACATCGCAACCCTCCACATCACCGCCGCCTCCGCAGAACAGCTCCGGATCATCGAGACGAAGCTGACCGAGGCGTCGAAAACTTACAAGTTCGATGCCACTGAGGAGTTCAAGGCCAAGTTCAGGGAGGCGACGCAGAACTCTACCGTCGAGGTGAAGCGCAGCACCATCGGGGGGGATGAGACCAAGCTTTCCGCGGGAACCACCCCGGACCAGATGTTCGACGAGCTGAAGGCGTTCATCCAGTCCTGCACCAAGGAAAACCGCGCGCCGCTCGATGCCTACATGCTCAGGTTCAACCAGATGCCGGACGGGGCTGCCGTCGCCACCGAGATCAATGTCAACTCCTGTGTTTTCAGTGCGACCCGGAACCTTACCAAGGACTACCTGGCGCTTTCCTCGCGGATGAAGACCATCGTGGGGCTCGATCCCAGTACCTTCCAGGCGGGAGTCCAGAACGACTACGCAGTTGCCTATGACAACCTGGTCAACGAGATAAGCGACAACCGGCAGACCATATTCAAGGACAGGGCGCTGATCGAGAGCTACGGTGCAAACGTCAAGGACGCGCTGGACAAGTACTCGGCCCTCATCGACCGGCAGTCCTTCTTCCTGAAACTGGTACAGCTGCAGAAAAACTGGCCCTACCACACCGAGCACCAGGCGCGGGAGAGCGGCTTCAAGTCGTACTACCTGAGCAAGGTCGTCGATGACGACATCTTCAAGCCGAGCAAGGGCGATACCTTCAACACGGAGTACCACCAAGGGTGGCATGTCGGGTATCGCGAGTGGTATCCCAGCTGGGCACCCGGTACCAACTCCATCGTCTGCTACATCAAGATCGACGTCGACAGCAGCACCCGTAGTGACGACTGCTGGGACGACAACCACCCGTCCCTGGGGCGGGATCATCTGGCATTCCATTTCAAAAGCGGTTATGACCGTAAAGGCTCCTGGTGGCTGAAAGCAAAGGGGATATACCTTGGCGCATCCGGGAAGAGCAGCACGGGAAATTATCCCTTTAACTGGGAAATGATGCTCTAACGAAGTCGCACCGGCACGAGGGCGGCCGTGAAGGACCACCCGCCGAAGGCTCTGCGGTGCCAGGTCTTGAATGCTCGGTAATTCCGGAGCAGGCGTATCAAGACCTGGCACTCCCCAGCACTCACCAAGGATTTCCGATCCGGAATGCATCTGATCCGCTTCAGCAGCCAGCCTGACAGCGGTAACGGCGCCTGCAACCACCGATTGCCGCTGTCAGCTTTTCTCCATCGCACTCAATTCACCCCGCCTGGTACATTTCCACGATCAAGTACCGCGAACCTCGTCGTGAAAAATCCTGAGCGTACCGACCTCACTGGGAGTTGTGAGCGGCCGGGCGCGACCCGGCTGTTCGGATACATGGCAAAACGTGGGCCATCGGAAGATAATGGGTATAACAGGTAGTTCAGCTGAAAACCGCAGACGCACGAGTCGAGCAGATGTTCGCCAGGCGGCGCTGGTAAGCATAACCTGCCGCAGCGCCGTCGGGAAGGGAGACCCGGATGAAGCTGTTAATGGTTGAGGATGATGCGGAGTCGTTGGAGCTCAGCTGTCGCCTGATCTCCCACGAGTTTGCCTACCTCACCGTTTTGCAGGCTGCGGATGGGGTAATAGGGCTGGAGGTCTTCAGGGAACACCTTCCGGACATCGTCATCAGCGACATCACCATGCCGGGGATGGACGGCATCGCGTTGGCAGCGGAGATCAAGGCCCTCCAACCGGAGACCAAGATCATCCTGCTCACCGCCCACAGTGACAAGAGGCGCCTCAGCCTTTCCATGGAACTGGGGATAAACGACTACATACTGAAGCCGATCGATTTTAAGGCACTGGTCACCGCGATCCGTGCCTGTCTGGACGAGATAGGTCACGAGGTCCGCAGAGGGCAGAGGTAGTCCCGTGCTCCCCTGGGGTGCCCTATCCGTTTCCGTGTCATACTCTTCCTGAAACTCCTCCTATAAACTACAGATCAAAACCTGGTCAGAGCACCGGGAACCTGGCGGCCCACTCGAAGTCATCGCCCATTTGAATCACCCCAATGAATGAAGTACACCGCTACGCGAAAATAAAGTTTCGCAGACGGGAACCTTTTTGGTATTCCATGCATCTATGGTAGTGAAAGGGTTAACCAGGGAGGTTAGGCTCATGGCAGAGAAGGGCGGGTTGGATATGACAGCAGCACTTTCTGATGGGGAAATCGTCCGTCAGGTCCTCGAGGAGGATCCGCGCCGCTTCGAACTGATCATGCGCAGGAACAACCGGCGCCTGTACCGCATCGCCCGCGGCCTTCTGCAAAGCGACGCTGATGCAGAGGATGCGGTACAGGACGCCTATGTCCACGCCTACCAAAAGCTCGGGGAGTACCAGGGGACGGGGCCGCTGTCGGCCTGGCTCGCCAAGATAACGGTAAACGTGGCGCTGGGGCGCCTGCGCCGCGCGGAACCGGCGGGCGAGGGGGTCTCCTTCGACGACCCGATCCGGAGCGAGGAGGCGAACTATATGGCTCAGCTTTCTAACACCCCACCCAGCCCGGAACTGCTCGCTGCTCGAGGCGAGATGCGCAGGATACTGGAGAATGCCATCGATGCGCTCCCGGAGGCTTACCGAATGGCATTTATCATGTGCGGCGTCGAGGAGATGTCGGTGGCGGAAACGGCGCAATGCCTTGGGGTGGAACAAAATACGGTGAAGACCCGGTACCACCGGGCCAAGAAGATCCTGCAGCAGCAGCTTCTGGAGCTTTTGGATACCTCGGCCGTGGATGCCTTCTCCTTCGACGGGGTCCGTTGTGACCGAATCGTCCACAAGGTGCTGCTGCGGTTGGAGATCGGTTGCCGGGAAGGGCGGTCACAGTAGACCGTCTGAGGCCGGTGCCAAGGAACGTGCGGGGGAGCGGGACGCTCTCCCCGCGCAGCAAGAGGAGGAATCACCATGTTACGGCATGCTTTAAAATCGGTTCTGATGTTGTCGGCGCTGGTAGTGGTGGCAGTAGCACCGGCGCTCGCCAAGGACAAGGGAAAGGTGGCTTCCGAGTCTCCCAAGCTGGTAGAAACCCGCCAGGTGCTCCACGACCTGTGGGCCGGGCACATCTTCTGGGTGCGCAACGTGGCCTATAGCACCAGGGTGGGCGACACCGCCGCCGCCAAGGTAGCTGAGGAGAACGTGGTCAAGAACGCGCGGGCCATCGCCGACGCCGTGGTCCCCTTCTACGGCAAACCGGCCGCCGACAAGCTGTTCGGGCTTTTGGCCGGCCACTACGGCGCGATCAAGGAGTACCTGACGGCCTCCTATGCCGGAAGCCAGGCAGGTAAAGATGCCGCGGTCAACAGGATCAAGGGGAATGCGACGGAGATCGCGAGCTTCCTCAGTAAAGCGAACCCGAAGAACTGGCCACAGGAAACCCTGGAAGGGCTCCTCTACGCCCACGGTGCGCACCACATGCAGCAGATCGATGCCTTCGCGGCCAAGGATTACGCTTCGGAAGCCCGGACCTGGGAAATGATGAAGGACCACATGTACATGATCGCCGACGCCTTGGCCGGCGGCCTTGCCAAGCAGTTCCCGAAGAAGTTCTGACGTTCCGGTAACCGGAAGCCTCTCAGGATCGCGAAACAAGAAAAGCCCTGTCGCTGTGACAGGGCTTTTCTGTTCGGTCGAGCAAAACCGGCTTTTGAAGGGTGACAGTGGCATTTTCCGTTTATGCCGAACCGGTGTCGGTTCAGTTGAGTGTGTTGTTAGTTACCGGTAGGTGATCCTGCTGCCGGTCCGACGAGGGGGATGGTATCACCATCAAGAACTGTCTTCCCGTCAGGCGAACCCCTTCGCGTTGCGGATCTCAATTGGGGATTCCTGTCGTCGAGGTGGACACCGCGGAAGCCATAAAGTAGACTTCCCTGGGTTGTAAAGGTCTAATCCTGGAGGTTTGCATGCACTGGGAACCGATGACCGTCGATGAGTATGCCGGCTACCGGCTGCGCGAGGGACTCAAGCTGGTGAAGGTCGATGGTGTCTGGTGGATGGAGCCGCGTCCCTGTTTCTTTCTACCGCTGTTCCTATTTCACGAGATCCGCCCCTGGAGCCGTCGCTATCCTACAAAAGCCCTGCTGGGGGGCGTGATGCACCTGGTGCCGCCGGAGTACGCCAAGGCAACCACGATGAATTTCCACGTCCACGACGACCTGAGGAACTACTCCCTCGATACCCTGAGCACCCGCCGCCGCAAGATCACCCGCGACAGTCTCTCGTATTTCACCGCCCGACCCATTGCCGATCTCGAGGAGTTCGTGGAGGCAGGCTACCAGGTGTACCGCAACTTCTACCGGCGTACCGGGTACTGGTACAAGAAGGAGCGGATCATCAAAGACAGGTTCAGGGCGTGGTCGGAAAACCTCTACTGTCATCCCAGGATCTACAAGCTCGGCATCTACCTGGAGGGGAGGCTCTGTGCGGTAGAAACCTCGTACCAGGTGGAAGACGTGATCTTTGGCGACAACCTGTTTTCCGACGACGTGAGCCTTAAACTCAACGTGGTGGACTTCATCACCCATGAACTGCGCCTGGGCGCCGCGCAAACCGATGCCCGCTACGTCTTCACCGGTCTTCCCAGCGGGGTGCCTACCCTGGACAACTCGAAATCGAAAAAAGGATGCAAGCTGCTCAACCTGCCGGCCTATTGCAAGATCAACCCGCTGGCGCTCGCACTGGCCCGCGTGGTCATGAAAGACGGCTACCGAAAGCTTGCCAGCGTGCTGTCCCGTGAGGAGGGGGAGGCCTCGCAATCACCGGGATTCGCTTGACAAAGATGCCGTATACCGCTACCGTGCCGGTTGATGCCTGCTAACGCAGAAGGCCAGGGGGAGCGCCCTCTGGCTCCCCATACTTTCAATCTAGAACGCATAATCCAGAACTTCTTTAAAAGGAATCCCATGACCAAACTCGACGAGGCGCTGGTTGAACTGCGCCAGAATATGGACGACCCCAAGTGCCAATCCAAGTACTATGACCTCTTCCTCAACGCCAGCTTCTTTGTGCCGACCTGGGAGGAGGAGCAAGATCCCACGCAGGAGGTGGCCCCAGAAGGGGAGAACCGGGTGGCTCCGCTCATCCTGGAATACGAGGGGAACGACTACCTTCTGTTGTTCGACACGTTGGAGCGGCTCAACGGCTGGGCCAAGAAGGAGGTAACCTACGTGGAGGTGCCGGGGCATGTCCTGGCGGCCACCAGTGCCGATCCGCTGCACTGGGCGCTCAACGTGGAGACCGAATTTGCCAAGCCGTTCATCCCGGCGGAGATCGCCTGGCTTAAGGAAGTGGTCGAACAGTGTGAGAAACAGGCGACGGGGAAGGGCGCCTGATGAGGCTGAGGACCCCGGTCCGGGGTTGAGGCTCACCCAGAGCAGCTACCTTCACGAGACATAAAAGGCGCCTGCACCGTAACGGTTGCAGGCGCCTTTTTGTTTTTGCCAGGGAGTCACGGAGAGCACGGAATACGGCAGCAAAGGTTTTTTTCGAGGTAGGGCTTCGCTCGGTTACGCTGTGGTTTCTCCGTGGCGCTCCGGTTTCCGGTGGACGCGGAAGTTACATAAGGCTCGTCACCAGCTTGGTCAGTGCCGCGGCGGTGGCGCTCCCCATGATCTTGTAGCGCACCACGCCGTTACGATCGAGAATCACGGTTTTCGGGACTCCCACCACCTCGTACTCGCGTGCCGCGCGGGTATCCTGGTCGAGGTAGATCGGATAGCTCACCCCCAACCCCTGGAGGTAGCTTTTTACCGCAGCGCGCGGCTGTCCGACATTGATCGCCAGAATCGCAAGTCCCCTGCTCTGAAACTTCCGGTACAAACTCTCCATGGCCGGCATCTCCTCCTTGCAGGAACTGCAGCCGGCAGCCCAGAAATGGATAACCACGACTTTGCCCCGCACATCGTCGGGTATGCGCAAGGAGTGGCCCGCCAGGTCGGGGAGGCTCACCGCCGGCGGCGGGTCACCGACGCGCAACGGGGTACGGGCGCTGGCAACTGGAGAGAGGGTGCCGGCGAGGACCACTGCGGCACAAAACGGCAGTAGCGCAGCAGCGAGACGTCTCAAGACTTTCCATTCCATAACTCATTCCTCATACGGAAGACCCTGGCTGGCATCTTTCCGTTCTCAACGGGACCGCCCTTAGGCGAGTTCGGCACGTGGCGGCTCTGCCTCGGGCAAGGCTGCCGCAACGGCCCCCTTTAACTCGAAGTGCCACTTCCAGATCTCGTAGAGTGCCGGGTAGACCAGGAGCTCCAGCAAGAAGGAGGTGAAGATGCCGCCGATCATCGGCGCCGCGATGTGTTTCATCACGTCGGCACCGCTGCCGGTTGCCCACATCACCGGAACCAGCCCCAGGAACATGGTCGCGGTCGTCATGAACTTGGGGCGGATCCTCTTGGCGGCACCCTCGACGATTGCCTCGTGCAACTCGACCAGGCTGTTCAGCTTCCCCGCCTTCTTGGCCTCCTGGTAGGCGAGATCCAGATAGAGCAGCATGAAGACGCCGGTCTCGGCATCCACCCCCAACAGCGCGATGAGACCGACCCAGACCCCGACGCTTAGGTGATACCCCAAAAGCCAGAGGAATACGAAGGCCCCTACCGCGGAGAAGGGGACCGCCAGCAGGATGAGGGAGGTCTTCACCAGGCTCCTGGTATTGAGGTACAAAAGCCCCATGATGAGCAAGAGGGTCACCGGAACCACCATGGTGAGCCGCTCCTTCACGCGTTGCATCGCCTCGTACTGGCCGCTCCAGGAGAGGGCGTAGCCGGGCGGAAGCTCCACCTGCTTGCGCAAAAGCGGTGCCGCCTCGTCGATGTACCCCTGGGGGTCGCGCCCCTGCAGGTCGACGTAGACGTAGCCGGTCAGGAGGCCGTCCTCGTTGCGGATCATCGACGGGCCGCTCGCCACGCTCACCTCGGCAAGCTCACCCAGGGGGACCTGCCGGGTGCCGCCGGCCACGGGGACCAGCACGCGGCGCAGGGCGGGGAGATCGGTGCGGAAGTCGCGCTGGTAACGCACGTTGACCGGATAGCGCTCGCGCCCCTGGATCGAGGTGGTCACGTTGTCGCCGCCGATGGCACTTTGCAGCACGGACTGCGCCTCGTCGATGCTGAGGCCGTAGCGGGCCAGCTCCTCGCGGTTCCAGGTGATGTCCAGGAAATAGCCGCCGCCGGTGCGCTCGGAGAAGACGCTACGGGTCCCCTTGATGGGGCGCAGCGTGGCCTCCACCTGGGCGCCGATCTGTTCCATCTCCACCAGGTTCGCGCCGGAGATCTTGAGCCCGAGGGTGGTGCGGATGCCGGTGGTCAGCATGTCGATGCGACCCTTGATGGGCATGGTCCAGGCGTTGGATACCCCCGGGATCTTCAGGGCCTGGTTCAACTGGTCGACCAGTTCCTCCTGGGAGAGCCGGTCGGAGGTGATGCGGCGCAACACCTTTTTGAGCGGCTCGGGCGCCCAGCCGGAGTACCAGGTCTCCACCGGTCGCCATTGTTCGCGCGGCTTCAGGGTGATCACCGTCTCCAGCATGGAAAGAGGCGCTGGGTCGGTGGGGGTCTCGGCGCGACCGGCCTTACCCAAAACCTGGTCCACTTCGGGGAAGCCCTTGATGATCCGGTCGGTTACCTGCAGAAGTTTCTGGGCCTCGCCGACCGATATGCCGGGCATGGTGGTCGGCATGTAGAGGAGGCTCCCCTCGTCCAGGGGGGGCATGAACTCGCTCCCCAGTTTAAGCGCGAGGGGGACGGTAAGGAGCACGAGCAGCAGAGCGGTCCCCAATACGAGCTGTTTCTGGGAGAGGACCCAGCGTACCACCGGCTCGTAGATCCGGATCAGGGTCCGGCTTACCGGGTGATCCTGCTCGTTTCTGAAGGGGGCGGCAGTGACGGCATTGAGCAGCCGACTCAAGGGGCGCGGCCGGAAAGAGAAGTGGCGCGTGGTGCTCAGCATGACGCGCAGCGCCGGGTCGAGGGTGATGGTCAGGAAGGCGGCCGCTGCCATAGCCAGGGTCTTCGTGTAGGCGAGCGGCTTGAAGAGACGCCCCTCCTGGGCCTCCAGCGCGAAGACCGGGAGAAAGGCGACCGCGATCACCAGCAGGGCGAAGAAGCTCGGCCCCCCCACCTCCTTGAGAGCGCTCAGCACGATGGCCCGCTGGTCGCCGACCCTCCCTCCGGCCTCCCAGGCCTCGAGCTTTTTGTGGGTCTGCTCCACCACCACGATAGCTGCGTCCACCAGCGCCCCGATGGCGATGGCGATGCCGCCTAGGGACATGATGTTGGCGTTCACCCCCATCATCCTGAGCGGGATAAAGGAGATCAGTACGGCGCAGGGGATGGTGAGCGCAGGGATAAGGGCGCTGGGGGGATGCCACAAGAAGACCACGATCACCAGCATGACGGTGAGGATCACCTCGACCAGGGTCCCCTTCAGGGTGTCGATGGCCCGCAGGATCAGGTCGGAACGGTCGTAGATGGGGACCACCTTGAGCCCGTGCGGCAGCCCCGGTTCGATCTCCTTCAGCTTCGCCTTGACCCGGTCGATGACCTGGAGCGCGTTACTCCCTTCGCGCATGACCACGATGCCGGAGACCGCGTCGCCGGTGCCGTTCAGGTCGGCGACGCCGCGGCGCAAGTCGGGCCCCAGGGTTACCGTCCCGAGGTCCTTGACCCGGATCGGCGAGCCGCTCTCCTCGTTCACCGAAACCACGATGTTGCCGAAATCCTCCAGGCTCTTCGCGTAGCCGCGGCCACGCACCATGTACTCGGTGCCGCCGAACTCGACCAGGCGCCCGCCGCTTTCGGCGTTGCCGCCGCGCACCGCCTCCACCACCTTGTTGATGGAGAGCCGGTAGGACTGGAGCCGGTTCGGGTCGACGTTCACCTGGTACTGGCGTACGAAACCACCGATCGGCGCCACCTCGGCTACGCCGGGAACGGACTTCAGGTAGTAGCGCAGGTACCAGTCCTGGTAGGAGCGGATCTCGGCCAGGCTGCGGGTCCCGGTGGTGTCGACCAGGGCGTACTGGAACACCCAGCCAAGGCCGGTCGCGTCGGGCCCCAACTCGGTGCGCACCCCCTGGGGGAGGCGCTGTTGCACGGCGGAGAGGTACTCGAGGGTTCGGGAGCGCGCCCAGTAGATGTCGGTTCCTTCTTCGAAGATGACGTAGACGAAGGAGTAGCCGAAGTCGGAGAAGCCGCGCACGGTCTTCACCTTCGGGGCACCCAGCATGGAGGAGACGATCGGGTTGGTGACCTGGTCCTCGACGAGGTCGGGGCTGCGGTCCCAACGCGAGTAGATGATCACCTGGGTGTCGGAGAGGTCGGGGATGGCGTCCAGAGGGAGGTGCTTTAAAGACCACCAGCCGCACAGGGCAAGGACTGTCGCCAGGATGAGGATGAGGAAGCGGTTCTGTGCCGAGAACTCGATGATCCGGTCTATCATGGCTTGTGGTCCATCTGGCCCATCTCCATCTGGCCCATGTCGTGCCCCGGCTGCCCCTTCTCCTGTTTCGTGGGGTGATCCTTTTTCCCCGGTTCATGATCCGGGTGGCCGGTCGCTGCGCCCTTTGGGGGCATCCGGTGCTCGCCGTGCTCTTTTGCCGTTGCCTGCCCCGGGGCGGGGGAGGGCGACATCGACTGGTGGGGGGCCTTGGCGGCGGGGTTTTTCCGGAACTTGTTCATGCAGTCGTCGGAACAGAAATAGTAGGTGACTCCGGCACGCTGGAGCTGGTGCCCAGCGGCCGTCGCCTTCGCCTCGTCGACGTACATGCCGCAGAACGGGTCCTGGTGTGCCACGCTCGTGATGCCGGCCGCCGAGGTCTTCATCCGGCTCTCGGAATCGAGCAGGAAGGTGCCGGAGAGGGCGATGCGCTCCCCCTGCTTGAGGCCGGAGATGATTTCCACGCGCCCACCGAAGCTCCTGCCGGTCTCCACCTCGCGCGGCTCGAACTGCCCGGGGGCCCGCTCGACGTAGACCACCTTCCTGAGCCCGGAATCGAGAACGGCCTCGGCGGGGACGGCCAGAAGGTCGGGGAGTCGGTTGGGGAGTTCCACATCCACGAACATGTCGGGGCGCAAAACGTAGTGGGGGTTGTCGACCTCGACACGGACCTTGAGGGTTCGGCTGGCCGGGTCGAAAATGGCTGGGGTTGCCGATACCTTGCCGGTGAAATGCGCGTTGCGGTTGGGGAGGGAGATGGCAACCGTGCTGCCGGGCTTCATCAGGTCGGCCTCGGCGCCGTAGGTGTCGACGAGTACCCAGATCCGGGAGAGATCGGCGATCCGGTAGAGCTCTTTGCCGCGCTCGAAGCGCTGGCCCGGGGAGACGTTGCGAACCAGCACCAGGCCGCTTCCCGGCGAGGCGACGTCGATGTTCTCCATGTACTTGCGGGTCGTAATCATGCGCTGGATCTGGGCGTCGCCCATCCCCAGGTTGCGCAGGGCGTCACGGTACTGCTTGAGGCTTACGTTGAACTGCTGCATCTGGTCTTTCTGGGCCTGGGTGGTGGCGGTGCTCCCCATGGAGCGGTCCATGGAGGTCAGGGCATAGATGAGCGCCTGCCCGGCCGAGAGGAACTCGGAGCTGTAGAAGGTCGCCAGCACCTCGTCCTTTTTCACGATCGAGCCGGTGGTGTTGTTGCCCACCCCGGTGATCCAACCGTCGATGGTGGCGTTGATCACGTAGGTGCGCCGCTCGTCGGGGACCACCCGGCCGCTGAGCCGCAGGGTCTGGTTCGCACCACTGCGCTCCACCGTCCCGAGTTTCACCCCGATGAGCTGCTGCTGCCCGGCCGAGACTTGTACCGTCCCCGGTGGCAGTTTTTCCTTCCCCGCACTGGCAGACTTGCCGTCGGCATACACCGGCTCGAGCGGCATGCCGCAGTCCGGGGCGATCCCGGGTTTGTCCGAGGTGTAGGAGGGGTGCATCGGGTCGACCCAGTACAGGATCTTGCGAGCTGCGGCTGTCCCGGCTTGCGGTGCCGCGCGATGACTTACCCAGGCGCCGGCCAAAAAGGAGGCGCCGACCAGGACGAGAAGCGCGGCGCCGGCCAGCAGCCGGTTCATGACACGATGCCCGCCGGCGCAACGGCCTCGAGTTTCTCGATGTTCCAGACGAGGGCGTCAGCCTCCGGCACCAGGCACACCCGCTCTTCGCTGTAGGTTGCCATCAGCTTGTTGATGAGCAGGGTGAGGTTTTCGGCCGAGGGGGCCTCGGGGGGGACGGATAGAAAGGCGTCCACCAGGTCCTTGAGCGGGCCGCCGCAGTCGATCGGTTCGTCAAGGTAGCGCTTGGCCTGAGCGATCAGGAGCGAGGCATCCAGGATGATCTCGATGGGGGGGAGTTCCTCCTTGCCGAGGATCTCCTCTACCAGCGGCATACTCTCCCGAATCACCCCGCACATCTCCTCGGGGAGGAGTTCCTGCTGCCAATGGCAGACGAACCAGTCGCTTGCCGTGCTCAAGGCGGGAAGCATCGGCAGGAACTGCTTCTTGTTTGCCAGGGCAGGGAACTGGCTGTTGGTGGCGAACACCGGATGCACCTTTTCGCAGAATGTTGCGTGCCCCAGTTCGTGCAGGTGGTCGAGATCACTGCTCTTGTTCTGCTCCTTGTCCGGGACGTACTTGAAGTGCGACTTGTTCTTGTAATCGGACAGAATACGGATCATGGGCATGTCCGTCCCACTTTCCAGAATGGGCCAGTCCAGATTGTCAAACACCTTCTTGAGCACGTTCTTTGTCGACTGTCGTTTCATGGCATCTCCGAGGGGTGGGGCTACTCGTGGTGTAGTTTGAGCTAATGAAAACAATATTGTTTTCCTTCACATTTGTCAAGCTTAGTATGCGGTATTCCGCCAAAAAAGGGCCCCGATGCAGGAGCACCGGGGCCAGCCAACCCAACAGGGAATAGCGGGGGACGTTCCAAGTCCCCCGCCGATGCTCATTAAGCCGTTACCGTTACCGTCGAGGCAAGCCCTGTCGTGGTGTCCTGGACGCTGTAGGTAAAGGTTCCGGCGGCGGCACTGAAGTCGACGCTGAAGCTGTTCGCACTGTAACCGATCGGTGCCGGGGCGCCGGCGCTCGCGGTGACCGTGAAGCCGGCGGAACCGACGGGGAGGGTCACGGTGAAGAGCTGCGCCGCTTTGGGAACCACTCCGCCGGTGGGGACCACGTTGGGGCGCTGCGGGTTTTTGCCGGTGATGACCAGCGGCCGCATCATGTCGTGCTCCTCATGTTCCAGGATGTGGCAGTGCCAGACGTACTCGTTGGCCTGGGCGATGAGCGGCGCGAGCGCCGAACCCATGGGGCGATCGCTGAACGGGACGTCGAAGGGAACCGCGGCCTGGTCCCACTTGAAGATGACGCTGGTAACCTCACCGGGGTGCATCTTGACGGTTTCCTTCCAGCCGAGCTCCTCGGCCTCGGGGCCGCGGGCCACGCCGGTCGGGGTGAAGACGCCGCCCAGCAGCTTGAAGGGCTGACGCGACACGATCTGGCAAGTCTGCAGGTGAAAGTGGATCGGATGCGTGTCCGCGGTCAGGTTGAAGATGCGCCAGACCTCGGTGCTCCCCTGGGCGATCACCTCGGTAGCCGGGGCCAGGTAGTCAAGCCCGTAGGCCTTGTTGACCAGACCCATGGTGGTGGTGCCCAGCACCTGGCGCAGACGGCCGTAGACGTCGAAGTCCTCGTTCAAGGTCAGGTTGCGTACCACCGCGCCAGCCGGAACGGTAAGCGGGGTGATACCCCCCGCTCCGCTGGCCAGGGCCGGCGGGTCCATGGCGGGGAGCTGGATGCCGGTGGCTGCGGGCTGCGGGTCGGCGGCACCGCCGGCCACAATTTTAAAGCGCAGCACGTTGCGGGTGTCTACGGTGGAACCGGCCACGGCGCTCGGGGTCGCCGGGTTGCCGGCGTAGTAGTCGTTGGTGGGGGCGCCCACCGGGAAGGGGCCCGGGGAGTCGCTGTAGAGCACGAACTCGGTCCCAACCGGATAACCGGAAAAATCGATGATGATGTCGGCGCGCTCGGCGCAGCCCAAGAGGAGGTTACCGGTGAAGGTCGCCGGGTTGAAGGGTACGATGTTGCCGGTAGCTGCGGTGGGGGCGACTTTCGGGTAGACCACGGGCTTGGTCAGGTAGCCCCCCTCGGTGCCGAGCTGGATCAGTTTGGGACCCACGGCAGGGAGCGTCGCCACGGCTACGTTGTTCACGTAGTCGAACTGGCCGACCGGCAGTCCGGTCTTCGGATTGGTGCTCACCTCGCACCCGGGGTTCACCTGCAGCATGTTCAGGTTCAGGAAGCGGGCGTTGCAGGCGTTCAGCATCATGAAACGGAAGCGGCGCGCCTGCACCTGTACTACCGGCGCCACGGTGCCGTTGCACAGCATGGTGTCGCCGAAGAACTCCGGCACGCAGGAGGGGTTGGGGGGCGCAGCGATGGCGCGGCCGGACTTGAGCCGGTACAGCCTGGGGTCGTAGACGTGGGCGTACCAGAGGCTGCCGTCGGTCTGTACCCGGGGTTGCGCCACGGTGGCCCAGGTCGGGTCGGTGACCGTGGTGGTCGAGTTGACGAAGATCTTGTCCTGGAACACCAGCGGGATCAGCTCGGTGAGTTGGGGGACCTGACCGAACTTCGGGCCGTTTGCGTTGCCGGTGGTCCCGGTGACCAGGTCCAGCACCGCGCCGGCAGCAAAGGGCGCTTCCTGTGCCAGGTCCAGGCAGAGGTAACCGGTGGCGACGCCTGCGTAGGCGTTGATCCGGGTGATGCCCCAGGCGTGATCGTGGTACCACATGAGCCGGGTGCTCTGGTCGTTGGTGTAGTAGTAGTCGGCCTGCCCCGGCTGCATGGTGTTGCCGGTCAAGGCGTCCAGAAAGCCCCCCTGGCCGTTTTGGAAGCTAAGACCTGCCGCTCCGGTACCCCTGAGGGTGCTGGTTCCGGTCGGGGTGAACCAGTCGAAGGGGCCGCCGTCGCTCACCCAGGGGATGAAGCCGCCGTGCAGGTGGGTCGCGGTGCGGTTCTGTGCCTGGTTGGAGCCGGGAACCGAGGTGTCGACGGGAATGATGTGGGTGGACGGCAGGTTGTTGGTAAAGCGCATGCGCGACGCGGTCCCGCGAGAGGCGATCACGATCCCACCCAGGTGCTTACGAGCCGTGGGGTTGTTGGTGTCGCGGTAGCCGTACAGGGTGGTCGGGCCCATCTTCGGGTGCAGCTGATCCTGGAACTCCTCAACCGTCACGTCGTACTTGAGCGTGTTGGCCAGGTAGGGGTCAGGGGTGCCGGAGAGGACCGGAATACCGTTGGGGTCGTTCGCGTAAAACGCGGCGGGGGGGATGCTCCCCAGCACCGGGCCGGAGAAGGCGAGGCCACGCAGCGGGTAGGCGTCCTTCTTCAAAAGCGGCAGACTCTGGGCGAAGGCCTGGGCCTGGGTAGATCCGATCCAGTGTAGCGGGAGCATGGTGGCTCCGGTAGCCAGCGCTGTTATCTGCAAGAATTTCCTGCGCGACATCTCTTTGACCATGGTAGTTCTCCTTTTGATGGCATGAAATAGGTACAGGTGCAACAGGTATTGCTGATTTCGACGCCGGGAGATGCTGATGGGCCGAAGTCTGATTCGACTGAATACAGAAAACATGCCAAGGAGAGAAACCGGATCAAAAAAGTCCTTTTGGTGCAGGGTTACCGGGACACGGGGCACATCACCGTTGGGGAAAGGGGTGCTCCGGAACTATAGCTTCCCGATTCTCTGACGGTGAAAAAACACCCGATGTGGGAGGATTTCTGATGCTGCTCTTTTTTCACCATTGTCGTAAAAAAGGTCAACCATTTCAGGCGGTTTGGGGTAGGGGTAAGTCTGAAGCCTTCATGAAAGGCTGGGGTTTGGCGTAAAGAAACCCCGGCGCAGGAAGCGCCGGGGTTGGCAGTGCCCATTGAATATGGAGAGACCGTTAGACGGTTACGGTAACCGTGGAGCTCAGACCGGTTCCGCTGTCCGTAACTGTGTAGGTGAAGGTACCGGTAGCGCCGGTGAAGTCAACCGTGAAGTTGGTAGCGCTTTGTCCCACGACCGCCGGGGCGCCTGCGCTTGAAGTAACGGTGAAGCTGTGGTTAGCCGGTAAGGTTACCTTGAAGAGTTGCGGTGCTTTGGCAAGGGTGCCACCGGTGGGGACGATGTTCGGCCGCATCGGGTTCTTTCCGGTTATGACCAAGGGGCGCATCATGTCGTGCTCTTCATGCTCGAGGATGTGGCAGTGCCATACGTACTCGTTCGCTTGAGCGATGGCGGCACCCAGGGAGCCCATCTGGCGGTCGGAGTAGGGGACGTCGAAAGGTACCGGTACCTGGTCCCACTTGAATACGATGGAGATTACCTCGCCCGGATTGCACTTGGCAGTCTCTTTCCAACCCAGTTCGTTGGGCTCGGGGCCGCGCGGCGTGCCGGTCGGGACGAAGATGCCGTTGACGATGCTGAAAGGCTGGCGGGAGATAATTTGTCCTGTCTGCAGGTGGAAGTGCATCGGGTGCGTGTCAGCAGTGGTGTTGAAGATGCGCCAGACCTCGGTGGTTCCTTGGGCAATAATCTCGGTCGCCGGGGCGAGGTACTCCAAGCCGAAGCCGGAACCGACCAGTGCCTTTTTGGTGGTCCCCAGCACCTGGCGCAGACGGCCGTAGGCGTCGAAGTCCTCGTTGAGGGTCAGGTCGCGCACGAAGGTTCCCGCGGGAACCTGGAGCGGTGCCCCCGGGGCGCCAAAGGGAGCGATCTCCTTGGGGTCGAGCGGCGGGAGCTCGATCCCGGAAGCCGGAACGAGCTGCGGGTCCGAATTACCCTGTTTTTTGACGCGGAAACGCAGGATGTTACGGGTGTCGATGATGCTCCCGGGAAGCGCTGCCGGGGTGTTCGGGTTGCCGACGAAGTAATCGTTGCGCGGGTCACCACCGGGGTAGGGGCCGGCGGCGTCATTGTAGAAGATGAATTCGTCACCATCCTGCGCGCCGGTGAAGTCGATGATGCAGTCCACGCGCTCGGCGCACCCGACAATCAGGTTGCCGGAGAAGGTTGCCGGGTTGAAGGGAATTATGTTGCCGTTAGCCGTAGTCGGAGCGGTGGCCGGGAACTCGACCGCTTTGTGCAGGTAACCACCTTCGGTGCCCATCTGGATGATCTTGGGTCCCGGAGTGGGGAGAGCAGGAACGGCAACGTTGTTGATGTAGTCGTACTGACCGTTGGGTACGAGGGTGACCGGGTCGGTGGTGATCTCGCATCCCGGCTGTACCTTCATAAGGTTGATGTTGAGGAACCTTGCGTTGCAGGCGTTGAGCAGGATAAAACGGAAACGGTTCGCTTCCACCTGGACTACTGGAGCCACGGTCCCGTTGCAGAGCATGGTGTCGCCGAAGAACTCCGCGATGCAGGACGGGTTCGGCGGGGTCTTGTAGCCGCGGCCAGTTTTGAGGCGCCAGCGGTTCGGTTCGTAGATGTGGGCGTACCAAAGGCTTCCGTCCCCCTGGACCCGGGAGGGTGCCACGTTGGCCCAAGAAGGGTCGGTTGCTGTAGTTGTGCTGTTCACGAAAATCTTGTCCTGGAACACGAGCGGGACCAGGCGGGTGAGTTGCGGCATCTGACCGCACTTGGGACCGTCTGCGTTACCTTTGGTGCCGGTTACTATGTCGAGGACGGCGCCGGCTGCAAACGGTATTTCCTGGGCGAGGTCGAGGCAGAGGTAGCCGGTGGCGATACCTGCGTAGGCGTTGATGCGGGTGATGCCCCAGGCGTGGTCATGGTACCACATGAGCCTGGTGCTCTGGTCGTTGGGATAGTAGTAGTCGCCTTGGCCGGCCTTCATGGTGTTCTCGGTCAGGATATCCAGGAAGCCACCCTTGCCGTTTTGGAAGCTCATCCCTGCACAGGCGGTCCCTCTGCCCGTGGTGGATCCGGTGCTGGTTCCGTCCGGGGAGAACCAGTCGAACGGCCCGCCGTCGCTCACCCAGGGGATGAAGCCGCCGTGCAGGTGTGTCGCGGTGCGGTCCGGACGCTGGATGGCGCCCGGCACGGTGGTGTCCAAGGGTATGATGTGGGTGGAAGGGAGCTTGTTTGTGAAACGCAGGCGCGAAGCGGTGCCACGCGCCGCAATAATGATGCCGCCCAGGTGCTTTTTCGCCGCCGGGTTGTTGGTGTCGTGGTAGCCGTAAAGGGTGGTGGGCAGCATGCCGGGGTGCAACTGGTCCTGGTACTCTCCCAACGTAATGTCGTACTGCATGGTGTTCGCGAAGTACTTGTCAGGAGCGCCGGTTAATACCGGGATCCCGTTGGGGTCGTTGGCGTAAAAGGCATCGGGCGGGATGGCGCCCAGTACGTTGCCGGAGAACGCAAGGCCGCGCAGCGGGTAGGCGTCCTTTTTCAAAAGCGTGTTGTTGCTCTGGGCGAAGGCATGTGCTTTGCCCGTTCCCAACCACTTAAGCGGCATCGGGAGCATGGTCGCGCCGGCCGTCAGTGCGGATATCTGCAGGAACTTTCTCCGGGAAATCTCTTTCATATGCGACTCCTTTCGTTGGTCAAGAAAATCGTTCGTTAGCTGAATACCACTGCGTGCCAGTTGTTACCTACGGCGGGGCATTAGGCGCAGGAGTTGCGGCGCCGCAGCACGCCAAGGCCAGCGAGGCCCAAGCCCAAAAGCAGGAAGGTGGACGGCTCGGGAACCGGGGCAGACGCATCGTCGATGACCATGTCGATGAAGTTGCCGTTCACGTCAGTGGCAGTGAAACCGTCAGAAAGTATGGCGCCGTAGGCGGTAATAGGGTTGGTCGGATTGCCATCAGGACCACTGGCATAATACTGCTCGTTGAAGAACTGGTTTACGAAGACATTACCGTTGCCCAAATTCAGCGCGCGGGCGGTAAAGACATCCGGGTAGTTAGGGTCTGTGGGAAGTGCGGCGTAGTTAAACCGGAGCATGTCACCCCCTAGGTCGCTACCCAACGTGAAGTCGTCACCTACCAGGGTGAAATAAAACTTGTCGATCAGCGCGGCACTGTAGAGCACGGCGGGAATCACCAAGTTACGGCTGTAATCGGCATTTGCCTGGAACAGGGTGAGGGTTCCAGAGAGGTTTGCCCCGCCGCTGCCCACCAGATCAAGGCTGTAGTAGCCGTTTAGACCAGTATCGCCGCCCAGGACGTTACCGACCGGGTCAGTGACCAAGAGCGAGGCGGTGTAGCCCGTGATGTTGTAGTTGGTCGCGAAGGCTGGCGCGACCCAAAGTGCACAGATCAATGTAAGCAGTGCTAAAACGGTTCCGGTGGTCTTCTTCATTTCTGCCTCCTGTTTGATGTAGTTCCTGCCGGTGACAACAGGTCCTGGTAATTACAGCTGTTCATTCCAAAAAAAGGTGTGTGTGCCAGCCTTCACAAAAGTTGATTACTGTTTTGCAACCCCTGAGCAAGTTCGGTGCCAAGGGTAAAATTTCTTTTAATTGTGTCGAGTTAAGTGTGGCGTGAGCTTGTAAATCGCGCTCACAATGGTCTTGGACGGTTGGTTTGTTAACTTATTCGACACAAAAGAACCGGGTGTAACTCAGGGAAAGATATCGTAAGGATTGGTTTTTCTGTGGATATTTAGATAAATAGAGATGAGGGGCTCTGAACTGGGGCACTGTTTAGGAGAAATATCAGTGGGACATTCTCTTACGAATTGTCGATTTTCTTTACAAACTTTTACAGTGGGATTGGAAGGGAAAAAGTAGGGGGTAGGCGTATTGCTGACGCAATAATGCGCAAATCCTAATTAAATGGTAATAAATTAGGATTTACTTCATACTTGGCTGTTCGTGGTCTTTGTGAGGCGCTCGGGAGAGGGTCGTAAGAGCCTTCGCTACTCTGTCGAAATTCCTTACACTGTTTCCTGGTGTTGAGTGACCGTTGCTGTCAGTTTCAGAAGCGCCAGAGTGAAAGCACAATCTGTTCTACAACAGTCATGCCAGAGCCCGGAATTTAATATAAGTAACCGGAATAGCATGGGAATGGCCTCAAATATGCCGATGCTCTTCCGGATGAATGGTGCCCATATCACGACAGTCGCGCACTGGTGCAGGTGCTAACTCATGGCAATTCGGAGCGTTTTAAGGGGTGCTCAAAAATAAGCATTTGTCCTAAAAGGGGCAGGCCCTTGCCTTTTATCCTACTGGAAACTGGAAAACCTGGGACGCACCTCATTTTTCGACAGCAGACCTCTGCTACACTGAAGCGTTATGATTTCGGAAACAGGCAGCCCGGAGGGGGTATGGAACTGGTGGGATTGGGGGCAATGTTGGGGAATCCAGAACTGCTGCGCCTGCACAAGACTGCCTTTTTTGCCTCTCGAAGTAGCCCGAGCGAAGCGGTCACCTTGGCCCGTGGCTGGTTCGAAAAGCGTTGCAGGGATAATGGCTGCATCGTCTCCGGGTTTCAGGTCCCGCTGGAGAAGGTGCTGCTTGACTGGTTACTCGTTGCGGGACACCCGCTGGTCTGGGTGCTGGCTCGCGGTCTGGCTCTACCCTCGTTCCCCGGAGCGGATCGAGCCTTGGCAAAGGGGGATCTACTTGTGGTAACCCGATACGCGGAGAGTGTCTCCCACCCCTGCAGGGACAAGTGTCGCCAGAGAAACCGGCTCATCGTGGAACTCTCGGATGAGATCGTGGTTGCCTATGCTGCGAAAGGAGGTGAGGTCGCAAAGCTGTGCGCTGAGATACCGGCGGAAAAGCCGGTCAGTTTTCTCGCGAAGGCCTAGAAATACCTGGGGCAGGGTGGGGGGTGCCCGCAGCGCCTAAAAGGGAGCGCAGTTGCAGGGCGTTGCGTGGTGCGGCACCTCCGGCGTCGTTGTTGTAGTAGATGAAGACGTCGAGCTGATCGGCCAGGTAGCGCCTGATCCGTTCTGCATCACGTGTCACCTGCTCCTCGGAATACTCGCCGATGTAGTTCCCTTCCGCGCCGTGCCGGCGCAGATAGACGAAGTCCGCGGTCACCGGGGGCGCGTCCAGAAACGAGGGGCGATCAGCCATGCAAAGACCCACCCGGTGTTCCCGGCACAGCGCAACGATTTCAGGCGTCAACCAGCTCTCGTTGCGGAACTCAAAGACGTTGCGCACCGGGTAGTTCATCAACTCTTTAATAAAGCCCTTCAAGCGTCCCGGATCGCATTTGAAGTCCGGCGGCAGCTGCCAGAGCACCATCTTCAGCTTTTCCTTGAGATGAAGCACCGGTGTAAAGAAGTGCTCGAGAGAACTCTCGGTATCTACGAGGCGCTTGAGGTGGGTGATGTACCTGCTCCCCTTGACGGCAAAACTGAACCAGGGCTCGCTGTTGGCGTACCAGGTGTCGAAGGCTTCCGCCCGTGGGGTGCGGTAGAAGGTTACGTTCAGTTCGACCGTGGAGAAGGCACTACGGTAGTGGGCATACCAGGATTTGGTAGGGAGAGCCTCGGGGTAGAAGTTGCCGCGCCAATGGCGGTAGCTGAAGCCGCTGCATCCTATATAGAGTTCTGCCATGACCTACCTCCCGGGTACCTGATAATGGCAAGACTGTTTTGCAGGGTCGGTCCGCATCCAGACGAGAGCAGGCCAGCTCAAGTATACTCGCGCAGGGGGCTCAGGCTAGTGCGGTAGCGGGTGAGAACTGGCGGGGGGAGGAGGGTAGGCATGAAAAAAACGAGGTCCCTGGGGACCCCGCTTTTTGTGTGTGCTCGTCGATTTTCGACAGCTTACATCTTGTGGCACTTCTCGCAATCGCCCGCGGCGCTGAAGGCGTCCTTGCCGTTGTGGCAGGCACCGCAGGACTTGCCGTGCTCCATGTCACCCATGGTGGCGCGCTGGACGCCGCGTTTGTAGGGGAATACCTTGGTGTGGCAGTCGGCGCACTTGTAGGCTTCCAGGTGGAAGTCGTGGCTGAACTTGGCGTCACCGCTGTCGGTTTTAAAGATTATGGTGCCCGGCTTGAAGCCCTTGTGGCACTTGTTGCAATCGCCGGCCGCCGAGAAGGCGTCCTTGCCGTTGTGGCAGGTGCCGCACGATTTACCCTTCTCCATCTCGGCCATGGTGTAGTGTTTTGCACCGGCCTTGAAGGCGAAGACCTTGGTGTGGCACTCCTTGCAGCTGTAGGCCGAAGTGTGGACATCGTGGCTGAACACCACCTGGTTGATCCCCTTCATCTTGAAGGTGATGTCGTGGGGCTTCATCCCTTTGTGGCAGTTGCCGCAGTTACCGGCCACCGTGAAGGCGCGCTTGCCGTTGTGGCAGGCACCGCAGGTTTTCCCTTTTTCCATCTGCGCCATGGTGACGCGACCGTCCTTGCCGGTGATGATCTTGCTGTGGCAGGCCTTGCAATCGTTGCTGACTTTGGCCAGGTGGTTTGCGTGGCTGAACACGATCTCCCCAGCGCCCTTCACCTTGTACTCGACGTTGCGCGGTTTGCCTTTGTGGCAGCGGTTGCAGCTCTTGCCATCGGCAACGCTGAAAGCCTTGACGCCCGTGTGGCAGGCGCCGCAGGATTTAGTCTTTTCCATCTCGGCCATGGTATAGTGGCGCTTGTCCTTCAGGTTGAAGATGGCGTTGTGACAGATTTTGCAGTTGTTGTTATAGGCTTTCAGATGAACGTCGTGGCTGAAGGTAACCGGATCGGCGTTTTTGATAGGGAACTTGATGTCCTTGGTCTCAAGAGCCCAACCAGAAATCGGCAAAGCACAAAGAATGAACAGCGTTAGAACGGAAAGGCGAAACTGCATGGTACACTCCTTCTGACGTTGAAAGTTATGATTTGCTTTGCCGACCCGGGCAGAAGCCGCCATAATATACACACGGATCGCACCAGCGTCAATTCAAAAGTCTTTATCGTTTTTCATGTTTAGCCGATTTTTTGCACTGGAGATTCTGGAGGGAAGTATGAAGATGACTTTCGTCGCGTTGTTGTTTCTATTGACCATTCACTCCCCGGACGCACAGGCAGCCTTCTACACCTGGGTCGATGCCCAGGGCGTCACCCACTTCACCGATAACCCCGATACTATCCCCGCCAAGTACCGTCACCGTGCCAAAGAAATGAATATTGCCGACGAGCCCAGCGCCGTGAAACCGCCGGTGCCGGCAAGCCCTTCCGGACCGTCCACGCAGACCGATTCCGTCCTGCAGGCGGAGCCTGCGAGCTACGGTGGAAAGTCGGCTGGCTGGTGGCGCGACTCCTTCGCCGCGCTGCGCAACAGGCTGAAAACCCTCCAGGACGGGCTCCCTGAAAAGCAGAACAAGCTTGCCGAACTCAGGCGCAAACGGATTATCTATACCAGGGTGCAAGACCGGGTCGCGGTAAACAGCATGCAGGCCGAGGTCTCGGCCGATGAACTGCACATCGCAGAACTGCAGAAACAGTTGGCCGATCTCGATCGTCAGGCAACCCAGGCCGGGGTGCCGTCAGAACTGCGTCAGTAGCGGTTTGCCCGACTCTATTAGCGGTTGCGGGGTTGGTTAAGCTGTGCTATAAAAAACTGCCGCTTTAGACGATGGAGATGCCTAAATACATGAACGGAATTGACAAGATAATCGAAGTAGCACTCGCCGAGGACATTCATACCGGCGACATCACCACTCAAGCCATGCTTCCCCAGGCCCGTCGCATGCGGGCACGCCTGGTTGCCAAGGAACCGCTGGTTCTTTCCGGTCTCTCAGTAGCCGCGCGTGTTTTCTCTCGACTGGATCCCAGCACAGAATTCCAGGCAGTATACGAGGACGGCGCCCGTGTCGAGCCAGGAACGGTCATCGCCCGCATCGAGGGTGACGCCGCGGCACTTCTGCAGGGAGAACGGGTTTCCTTGAACCTGTTACAGCGCATGTGCGGCATCGCCACGCAGACCGCTGCCTTCGTGAAGGAACTCGAGGGGACCGGTGCCCGTGTGGTCGATACCAGGAAGACGACCCCCGGCCTGCGGGTACTTGAGAAGTACTCGGTCCGCGTAGGCGGCGGTACCAATCACCGCACCGGCCTCTACGACGGGGTGCTCATCAAGGAAAACCACATCGCCGCAGCTGGCGGGATCGCCGAGGCGGTCCGTCGGGCGCGTGCCTTCATCCCCCACACCCTGAAGATCGAGGTGGAGACCGAGTCGCTCGACGAGGTGCGCCAGGCCCTCGAGGCCGGTGCCGACATCATCATGCTGGACAACATGACCCTGGAGCAGATGAACGAGGCGGTGGCCCTGATCGACAAGCGTGCGCTGGTTGAGGCCTCCGGTGGGGTGAACCTGAAGACCATTCGCGGCATCGCCCTCACCGGAGTCGACATCATCTCGGTCGGAGCGCTCACCCACTCGGTAAGGGCCGCCGACATTTCCATGTTGATGGAGGAGTGTTGCTAGAGGAGAGTGTCGACGCCAGGATCCTGGAGATCATGCTGGCTGGGGCAGGCTTTGCCTCGGGCGAAGCGTTGAGCCGTGAACTCGGGGTGTCGCGCACCGCCGTCTGGAAGCACATCAAGGGGCTGCGCAGTCAGGGGTACCGGATCGAGTCGGTGCCTGCCAAGGGATACCGCCTGGTGACTGCGCCCGACCTGATCACCCCGGCGGACCTGACGCGCGGGCTCGCCACCAGGCGGGTCGGCGGCCGCGTGGTCTGCCTGAAAGAGACTGATTCGACCAACTCCGTCGCCTTCCGTATGGCCGAGGATGGTGCCGTCGAGGGCACTGTGGTGATCGCCGACACGCAGTCGGCGGGGAAGGGGAGGCTCGGTCGAGTCTGGCTCTCTCCGCCCGGTGTTAACCTGTACTGTTCGGTGGTGTTGCGTCCCCCGATCTCTCCGGTTGCCGCCTGCCAGCTCACCTTTCTTTCCGTGGTCGCCGTGGCGCGTGCCATCGAGCGCGTAACGACGCTTTCGCCGCAGATCAAGTGGCCCAACGACATCCTGGTAGACGGGAAGAAGGTCGCGGGGCTGTTAAACGAGATGAACGCCGAGACCGAGAAGGTGAACTTCGTGGTGTTGGGGATCGGGGTGAACCTGAACATGCGCCTGGGGCAGTTGGGGAGCACCCTGCGCCATCCTGCCACCTCGCTCCTCGAGGCCTCGGGCCAACCGGTGCAGCGCGTCGGGTTCACCCGGGCGCTCCTCGAAGAACTTGACGTACTCTACGACCGGTTCCTGGTGGAGGGGGAGGCCCCTATACGGGCCGAATGGCTGGAGCGTTCGGCAATCGGCGGGCGTCGCGTCAAGGTGAGTTCCGGCGACCGTGAGTTCCGGGGAACCGTGCAGGGGGTGGATGCCTTCGGCGCCCTCCTGGTACAGCCGGAACAGGGGCCGCTGGAAACCGTGCTCTCCGGGGACGTAACCCTGCTGGACAGGGATACCTAACCAAAAAACAACCAACAGGGATGAACGGGATAAGCGGGATAAAAGCACAAGGCTTGAACCACGACATCCTTTAGTACGACCTGAAGCTGTCAGTCTTTACTGCCTGGTCTTTTCAGGTTTGGCTCGACCCTGAAGATTTTGGGTTTATCCCCTTTATCCTGTTCATCCCTGTTCATATTTGAGATTTTCTATCAATCCCTGTTGGAGGGTCTGTTTTGCTGCTGGTTATCGACGTTGGAAACAGCAATATCGTACTGGGTATCTACCACGAAGAGCGGCTGGTTAAGGACTGGCGCGTTTCTACCGACAAGTTCAAGACCACCGATGAGTACGGTATCTTGTTTCACGACCTGTTCAGGCTCGCCGGGATCGTCTTTTCGGATGTGAAGGACATCATCATCTCCTCGGTGGTGCCAACCCTTACCGGCGTCCTGGAGAAACTCTCCCGCCAGTACTTCGAGATAACCCCGTACGTGGTGGGCCCCGGCATCAAGACCGGTATGCCGATCCACTACGATAACCCCAAAGAAGTGGGGGCAGACCGCATCGTCAATGCCATTGCCGGTTATGAGAAGTACAAAACCGCGCTCATCATCGTCGACTTCGGCACCGCCACCACCTTCGACTACGTGAACAAGAAAGGCGAGTACTGCGGCGGCGCCATCGCCCCCGGGCTCATGATCTCCATGGAGGCGCTCTTCCAGAAGGCGAGCAAGCTCCCCCGGGTGGAGATCGCCCGCCCGGCCAGCATCATCGCCAAGAACACCGTGAACTCGATGCAGGCCGGTATCTTCTTCGGCTACGTCGGCCTGGTGGACGGGATCGTGCAGCGCATGAAAGGGGAGGGGAAGGAAAACCCCAAGGTCATTGCCACCGGCGGTCTCGCCTCGCTGATCGCGCCGGAATCGACCACTATCGAGAATGTGGACGAGTTCCTCACCCTGGAGGGGCTGCGCATCATCTACCGCAGGAACAAATAAAGCGGTTCTTAGTTCTACGTTCTCTTGTTTTATGGTGAACATCTGAACCGCTTCGGTGCCAAAGTTAAACTGACGGATGGAAACGACCGGCAGGCTGCAAGATGAGCCCATGCTTTTTAAACGGAGAACACACACCACAGAGAACCTTTTCAAAGGAGGTCGCGGCAGGAGGATAGTACCGGAAACTGGAGTTCGTTTCTCTCAAAGCTCGTATTTCGTTCGAAGTAGGTCAGTGACTGATTAAATTCCAACGGGGGGCACTATGGGAAGGTATGAAACGGCAAAACTGCGCAATCTGGGAATTGTAGCTCACGGGGGTGCCGGGAAGACCTCGCTTGCCGAGGCGATCCTGTTCGACGCCGGGATGATCGACCGCCTCGGGCGCGTCGACGATGGCACCTCCACGATGGACTATGAGCCTGAGGAGATCAAGCGTCGCATCTCCATCACCTCCTCCCTGGACCACTGCGAGTGGAAAGGGCACTCCATTCACCTGGTTGACACCCCGGGCTACGGCAACTTCATCGCCGATACCCGCGCCTGCATGCGCGCCCTGGACTGCGCCGTGGTCATCCTCTCCGCCATCTCGGGGGTGAAGGTGCAGACCGAAGAGGTCTGGCAGTGGGCCAACGAGTTCGAGATCCCGCGCATCGCCTTCGTTAACAAACTGGATCGGGAACGCGCCAGCTTCTTCCGCGCCATCGATGACATGGAAAAGGCCCTGGGTGCCCGCGGTGTCGCGGTGCAGATCCCCTTGGGGCTGGAGGCAGAGTTCAAGGGGGTCATCGACCTGATCCGGATGAAGGCCTTTGTCTACAAGGACGACCTCTCCGGCAAGTTCAGCGAAGAGGAGATCCCCGGCGAGTACCTGGACGAGGCGAACCGGCTGCGCGACATGATGGTTGAGACGGTGGCCGAGGCCTACGACGCGCTCACCGAGAAGTTCCTGGAGGTTGGGGAGCTCACCGAGGCGGAGATCCTGGACGGCCTGAGGGTCGGCACCATGCGCAACACCTTCACCCCGGTGCTGTGCGGCTCCGCCGCCATGAACATCGGCGTGGCGCAGTTGCTGGACGCGGTCTGCGACTACCTGCCGTCCCCCTTGGACCGCACCAACGCGGTCGGCATGGATCCCAAGAGCCAGGAGATCATCGAGCGCGCCCCCTCCGAGAACGAGCCGTTCTCGGCGCTGGTCTTCAAGACCACCTCGGATCCTTACACCGGCAAGATCACCATCTTCAGGGTCTACTCGGGGGTACTCAACTCCGACTCCACGGTCTGGAACCCGAGCAAAGGGGTTCAGGAACGTATCGGACAGATCTACGAGCTGGAAGGGAAAAAGCAGCACCCGGTCCAGCAGGCGGTCGCCGGCGATATCGTTGCGGTCTCCAAGTTAAAGGAGACGGTGACCGGCGATACCCTGTGCGCCGAGGCCAAGCCGATCCTCTACGAGCCGGCCCAGCAGCTTGCCCCGGTCATCTCCTACGCCATCGAGCCCAAGACCAAGGCCGACGAGGACAAGATCCACAACGCGCTGCACCGGATGATCGAGGAGGAGCCCACCCTCGAGTCGCACCGCGATACCCAGACCAAGGAGTTCATCATCTCGGGCATGGGGCAGGTGCACCTTGAAGTGATCGTCGAGAAGATGAAGCGCAAGTTCGGCGTGGACGTGGTCCTGAAGACTCCGAAGGTCCCCTACCTGGAGACCATCAGGGGGAGCGCCAAGGTGCAGGGGAAATACAAGAAGCAGTCCGGCGGCCGCGGCCAGTACGGCGATTGCTGGATCGAGCTCTCGCCGCTGCCGCGCGGTGAAGGGTACCTGTTCGAGGACAAGATCGTGGGTGGCGTGATCCCGCGCCAGTACATCCCGGCGGTCGACAAGGGTATCCAGGATGCCGCCAAGGAAGGGTTCCTCGCCGGCAACCCGGTGGTCGATTTCAAGGTGGCGCTCATCGACGGGTCCTTCCACACGGTCGACTCCTCTGAGATGGCGTTCAAGGTGGCCGGCTCCATGGCCTTCAAAAAGGCGATGGAACTCTGCAAACCGGTGCTCTTGGAGCCGATCGTCAACATGAAGGTCACGGTTCCCGACGAGAACATGGGTGACGTGATCGGCGACCTCAACTCGCGCCGCGGCAAGGTGGTCGGGGTGGAGCCCAAGGCGAACTCCCAGATCATCCGCTCGGTGGTCCCGATGTCCGAGGTCCTCACCTACTCCAACGACCTGCGCTCGATGACCAGTGACCGCGGCCTGTTCACCTCCGAATTCTCGCACTACGAGGAGGTGCCGAGTCACCTGGCGCAAAAGATCATTACCGAGTCGCTGAACCAGAAGGGGAACGGTAACGGTGCCCACTAAAAACCGCGTGGCTCCTCGATTTGCTGCAGGCACCTTGCTTTAATTTATCGGAACTCCCGGCCGCCTGAACCTCGCGGGGACCAGGCGGCCGGGGCGGGACGTCTACCAGACGTCTCTTTCCGGCTGAACATTGAGTACTACCATTTACAAAGAGGAGGATCAGCAACATGGCCAAAGATTTCAACCCGGATGCAGAGGATCAGCTGCCGGAAAAAAAGAGTTCACAGCAACTGCTCCTGCTCATCCTCCTGTTGCTCATCCTTGTCTTCGCCTATCTCTACTTCTTCACCGGGCTCATCAAGCCGCGCGGCGAGGAGCCCAAGCCGCTGCCGTCGCCGGCCGCCGAAGCACCGGTGAAAAAACCGCTGCCGCCGCGTCCCGATACCTCCAAGGCTGCGCCGGGCAAGCCGGAGGACGCCAAGGCAACGGCCGGCAAGCCTGAAGAAAAGAAAGCCGAGGCTGGAAAGCCTGTTGCCAAGCCGGAAGAGAAGAAGGCTGAGGCAGGAAAGCCTGCTGCCAAGCCCGAAGAGAAGAAAGCAGCAGCCGGCAAGCCCGAGGAGAAGAAGGCCAAACCGGAAGAGAAGAAGGCCGCCGCGGTTCCCGCCAAGGAAGCTGCCAAGCCGGGGGCGCCCAAGGAAGCTGTCAAGGCTCCGGCCGGTAAGCCTGAGGAGAAGAAGGCTGCCGCTGCCAAGCCGGGACAGCCCGCCAAGGAGGCCAAGCCCGCTCAGGCTAAGGAGAAGAAGACCGCGGCGAAAGCGGCGGGGAAAGAGGCTGCAGTACCGGTCAAGAAGGTTGCTGCGGCAGCCTATGCCCTGGAGATCAACGGCGACCTCGCCGAGAGCGAGGTAACCTCGGCCCTGGCGAAACTGAAAAAGGCCGGGATCGCGCAGGTGGTGAAGACCAAGAGCCAGAAGGGCGAACCGATGCACCGGCTCTTCCTTGCCGACTTCGCCAACCGCGACGAGGCGCTCGAAGAGCTGGAGCGCCTGAAGCTTGCCGCACCGGACGCCTTCATGCTCAAGGAAAACGGCCGCTATGCCGTCTATGCCGGCTCCTATTTGCGCGAGAGCAAGGCAGCCAGCGAGCAGAACCGGCTCCAGGCCAAGGGGGTCCAGCTGCTGCCCAAGACTGCCACCCTGCCGGTGGCGGTCTACAAGCTGCGCGCCGGTGCTTTCGCCGATATGGCGTCAGCCGAAAAGGCGGCAAAGTCACTGAAAAAATCCGGGTTGGATGCCGGTGTGGTTAAAGCCTCCAAGGCGAAGTAATGAGTCAACCGGCCGATAAGGTCACCTTCAAGGTCTCGGCGGCGGCTGCTCCGTACATCGGTGCGGACAAGCCGCTCGCCGAGCGTCTCAAGGCCGCAGCCGGCAAGGCAGGATTGCCGGCGCGCGATGCGCTGCTCCTGGTCTTTTACCTCTGCCACGACGCGGACCCCGCGGTGAAAAGGACCGCTCTCGAGACGCTCAAGGGGCTTTCCACCGACTTCCTGCGCCAGCTGCTCCAAGATCCCAACCTGCACCCGCGCATCCTGGACCTGCTCGTCAAGCTGCACCGCGACAAAGGGGATCTGGTCCCGCTTTTCCTGGCGCACCCCGCGCTCACCCCGGCTGCCGCTGCGTTTCTTGCCCAGCCGGCCCAGGGTGTAACAGCTTCCCCTTCCGTGTCAGCTCTCTCTGAGCCCGAGCCCGCAGCCGAGAGTGACGCTGAGGAGTCAGACGTGGACCCGGAGGCGGCACCCGAGGAGGCTGCCGAGACCGACGGCGAGCAGGAGTTGAACGAGGAGGAGTACCAGTCCAAGTTCCAGATGGCCCAGGAGATGGGGATCGGCGACAAGATCAAGATGGCCATGACCGGCGACAAGGAGTGGCGGGGCCTTCTGATCAAGGACTCCAACAAGCTGGTCTCTTCGGCCGTGATGAAAAACCCGCGCATCACCGACGCCGAGGTGCTTACCATCGCCAAGTCGGCGGTGCAAAACGACGAGATCCTGCGGCTCATCTGCGCCAACAAGGAGTGGGTGAAAAACGCCCAGATCCGCAAGGCGCTCGCCGAGAACAACAAGACTCCGCTGCCGTCCGCACTTCGCTTCGTGGCGACCCTGTCCGAGAAGGACCTCGCCCTGATGGCCAAGAGTAAGAACATCTCGTCGGTAATTGCCGGCCAGGCACGACGCATTCTGCTGAACAAAAACAAAGACAGGTAATCTAAGGAGATCGTCATGGCCTTGGTTAATCAGGCAAAACGCGAGATCAACGCCAAGCTCGTCTTCTACGGGCCCGGCCTTTCAGGAAAGTCCACCAACCTGAAGCACGTGCACAGCAAGCTCAGACCCGAGTTCCGGGGGGCCATGAAGGTGATGAGCGTCCAGGAAGCGCGCATGCTCTTCTTCGATTTCACCCCGCCCGGCGATGGCAACGTGCTCGGTTACCGGGTCCGCTTCCACGTCTACACCGTATCGGGTGAGGTGGTGGAACCGGCGGCCTGGAAGATGGTGCTCAAGGGGGTGGATGGCCTGGTCTTCGTGGCCGACGTCGCTCCCGGGCGAGCCGCCGCCAACCGTGAGAGCCTGGACAACCTGGACGCCTTTTTAAAAGGGTACGGGCAGAGCCTCTCCAGCGTGCCGCTGGTGTTCCAGTACAACAAGTCGGACCTTCCCGACGCCGTGGCGCAGCAGGACCTGGACCGCCTATTGAACCCGTCCCGGCTTCCCAGCTTCCAGGCGAGCAGCCAAAGCGGCGAGGGTGTCCTGCAGACCCTGCTTGCCCTGGTGAAGGCGGTTTTGAACGAACTGCGCACCAAGGGTCTTGAAGGGGTTGCCGGAACCGATACGCTGCAGGGGCTGATGGAGACCCCGGAAGCTGCCGCCGGTTCGACCGGTGCGGCTGCGCCCGGGGAAGGGGGGGGGGACGCGGCGGGTGCTGGCCCGGACGAGCCGCTCACCTTGGAGCTTGGCGGTACGGCGCGACCGCTGGCCGGTGGCAAGATCGAGGTCCCGCTCACCATCCGTTGCGGGGCGCGCACCAAGTCGGTGCTGCTTACGCTTGCCCTGAGCCTGGACGAGGAGTAGCGGACGGCACAAGGAAGGACCATCAAAGGAGGATGTACATGGCAGAACTCAAGGGAAGCAAGACCGAGCAGAACCTGTTGGAAGCTTTCGCCGGCGAGTCCCAGGCGCGCAACAAGTACACCTACTACGCTGCCGTGGCGAAAAAGGAGGGGTACGAGCAGATCTCCGCGCTCTTCATGGAGACCGCCGAGAACGAGCGAGAGCACGCCAAGCTGCACCTGAAGGCGCTGGGCGGGATTGGCGATACCCTCACCAACCTGAAGGCTGCCGCGGCCGGCGAGTTCGCCGAGTGGACCGACATGTACCCGCGCATGGCCAAGGAGGCCCGCGCAGAGGGGTTCACCGCCATCGCCGTGATGTTCGAGAACATCGCCAAGATCGAGAAGGAGCACCAGGAGCGTTACAAGGCACTGTTTGCCTCGCTGGAAGACGGCACGGTCTTCACGGCCGAGGAACCGGTGCGCTGGAAGTGCCGCAACTGTGGCCACATTCACGAGGGGACCGAGGCTCCCCAGCTCTGCCCGGTCTGTCTGCACCCCCGTGCACATTTCGAGCGGGCTTCCGACAACTTCTAACCGATCCGGCGAGGGGAATCCACCCCCCTCGCCATACCCTCCATCCCCCCTGCATCACTTGGGTTTCCCCAACTTATCCTTACTAAAGCCTTGTATACGAGCAACCTGGCGTGCTATGATGGCCCCGGTTTTCATTAGCAAAGGAGGCACGCATGGCAATCATCACCATTTCCCGTGAAATGGGCACCGGCGCCTACGCCATCGCCAAGGAACTGGCCAAGAAACTCAAGTACACCCTGGTGGACCGGGTGAAGATCGAGGAACTGGCTCCTGCCTATGGACTGACCACTGAAATCCTGGAGAGGGTCGATGAGAAGCCTCCCTCCTACCGCACCGCGGAAGACCGGCTGCAGGCGGCCTACCTGAGCACCATGGAGTTGATCCTTTTGGAGAGCGCCCGCAAGGGGAACGTGATCCTGTACGGTCGTGGCGGCCAGGATCTCATCGAGGGGCTCAAGAACGTATTGAAGGTCCGTTTCGTGGCTCCCTTCGAGGACCGCGTCGAGAAATTCGCCGAGAGGGAGTGGATCGACCCCGAACTGGCGCGCGACCTGATCCGCAAGAGCGATCACCAGTTGGGCGGGTTCATCCATTTCTACTTTAACCGGGACTGGAACGATCCCTTGGCCTACGACATCGTGTTCAACACCACCCGCATCTCGCAAGGCGCCATGATCGATTGCGTGATGACGGCGGTCAAGGATCCCCGGCTCAAGGAGCACGAAGAGGAGTCGATGGCGCTTCTCGAGGACATCATCCTCGCCAAGCGGGTCGAGGTGGAGATCCTGCGCTCCAGCAGCGTGCGCATCCTGCAGTCCCGGATCACCGCCGAGGACGGTGTCGTGACCATTTCCGGTCACGTCCAGTCCGAGGAAGAGATCGAGGAGGCGTTGCGCCTGGCCTTGACGGTGGACGGCGTGTCCGACGCGGAAAGCGCCATGGATGTGATCAGCTTCAAGCCTGCCAAGGATTAAGCGGGTAGACGTTAGAGAAAGTAAAAGGGCCCCCGGAAGATCCGGGGGCCCTTTTTTTTTCAGGTGACCACGGTACCTCAGGCCCGGCGCCGCTTCAACTCCTCCACACAGGAGTAGGGGACGGCCATCGACCCGCGGCCGGTTCCCATCATGATCCCCTCCTCGATGCCGTGGTAGTCGGAGCCGCCGGTCCAGACCAGTCCCCGCTTCCCGGCGAAGTTCACCAGCCAGGCGCTGTCCTGGTCGTTGCAGATGTTGTTGTAGGCCTCCACCCCCTGAAGCCCCAGGGCGCACAACTGGTCCATGACCTGGAGCAGTGTGCTGCGCTCCTGGGTGATGCTGGTCGGGTGCGCCAGCACGGCGACCCCGCCCAACCTGCGGATGGTGGCGAGCGCCTCGTCGACCGGGAAATACCGCTTGGGAACGTCGCAGGGGATCAGGTAGCGCACGAAGGCGTCCTGCATGTTGGTAGCGTACCCCTTGGCGACCAGCACCTGCGCGATGTGCGGGCGCCCGAGCGCGCCGCCAGCAAGTTTTGCCGCCTCCTGGCTGTCGATGGGGGCGCGCCCTTCCACCGAGAGCTTCTCGTTGATCTTGTCGACGATCGCCTCGCTGCGCCGCTCGCGCTTGTCCCGGAACTCCTTGAGGGTCGCGAGCAGTTCCGGGTCGCGGTGGTCCAGGAGGTAGCCCAGGAGGTGGACGTCGCGGTAGGGACCGAAGGCGACGGAGAGTTCCAGGGCAGGCAGCACTTCGAGGTTACAGGCCCTGCCTGCCTCGAGCGCCTCGTCGATGCCGTCCACCGCGTCGTGGTCGGCGAGTGCTATGGCGGAAAGCCCCAGCTTGCAGGCCATGGCTACCAACTCGGAAGGGGTGCGCACACCGTCGGAAAAGGTCGAGTGCAGGTGTAAATCGATCAGACCATTCATGATGTCTCCTTTTTCCAGCCCGGCCATTATAGGGGTTTTGCCTCGATGTGCAACCTCTTAAGCGCCGGCTCACTTATCAGTTGCCTTGAGCCCGCCGCTTCTTGTATAACGGGGCTGACTGTCAGCGACACGCGCACCCACTGGGTGCAGAGGGGTATTTTGTGGTCAAGGATAAGATGGGACTTTTTCTGGGGATCAGTGCTCTGGTCACCTTCGTCATTGGCGGCCTGGCCACCTTCACGGGGCTCGCGCTCGTCGGGTTCATGAAACACAAGGACGTGCTCGGCATGGGAGACGGGCGCAGCATCGGCATCTCCCTCATCATCATGGGTCTTTTCGGTTCCATCCTCGGCGTCCTCATCATGCGCTTTTGCCGCAACCGGTTCTAGCCATGCACGGCGACCAGATTCACCAGGCGATGGCGCTTTTGGCCGAGGCGGTCAAGGTCAGGGGATGGGTCACGCCGGCGGTCACCATCGTGGCGACCCAGGACCACGACCCCTTCAAGGTGCTCGTCTCCTGCATACTCTCGCTGCGCACCCGCGACCAGGTAACAGCCGAAGCCTCGGCCCGGCTTTTCGCTCTCGCCGCCACCCCGGAGACGCTCGCCCTGGTCCCGGTAGAGCAGATCGAGGAGGCGATCTACCCGGTCGGCTTCTACCGCAACAAGGCCCAGCAGATCAAGGAGATCTCCCGGCTCCTCGTGGAGCGCTACGCGGGGCTGGTCCCCGACGACCTGGAGGAGCTGCTCACCTTCAAGGGGGTAGGGCGCAAGACCGCCAACCTGGTGATCACCCTGGGACACAACAAGCCCGGGATCTGCGTCGACATTCACGTGCACCGGATCACCAACCGCTGGGGGTACCTGAAGACCCGCACCCCGGAGCAGACCGAGTTCGCCCTGCGCGCCCAGCTCCCCCCCGAATACTGGATCGTGATCAACGATTTGCTGGTCTGTTTCGGCCAGAACCAGTGCACACCCGTATCTCCCCGCTGCAGCAGCTGTCCGTTGACGGCGCTCTGCGACCGGGTCGGCGTGGAGAAATTTCGCTGATTAACGTTGCATAGTTAGCGCAATGCGGTTATAATGCAAACCCTGTTTTAAATTCAACATGATCAGATCCGCCCCGGGCGGGTTTGGCTGTGATCTACTGATGCGGCGCATCAGCACCTTGGGGGAAGCTATGCTGAGAAAGATCGGTTTTGTAGGGCTGGGGACTGTGGGCGTACACATGGCGGCCAACCTTGCCAAGTCGGACTATCAACTTACCGTATTCGACGAAGACTCCCAAGCGGTCGGCGAACTCGCCAAGCTTGGGGTGAAGGTCGGCACCACTCCGGCGGAAACCGCCAAGGGGCAGGACCTGGTCATCGTCATCGTTCCCGAGAGCAAGTTCCTGGTCTTCGGGGAGAATGGGGTTCTGGAGGGGATCGATCCGGGGACCATCCTGGTCGACATGGGAACCCACTGCATCGAGACCATCGAGCGGATGAGCCAGGAGGCGGTGAAACGCCGGGTGATGTTCCTGGAGGCGCCGGTCTGGGGCACCAAGGAGCACGCGTCCAACGGCCTTCTCACCATCATCGCCGGGGGCGACGAGTCGCTGCTGGGGCGCTGCCGCGAGCCCTTCTCCTACTTCGGCCTGAACATCATTCACGTCGGCAAGATCGGCGCCGCCACCAGGATGAAACTGATCGTGAACCTGCTGCAGGCCGAGATGATGCAGTCGCTCTCAGAGGGACTGGTGCTGGGCGAGAAGATGGGGTTCAAGGCCGACAAAATCCTCGAGGTGCTCGACTCCGGCGGGGTCGCCTCGCCGCTGTTCCACTCCAAGGGACGCAGCATCCAGCGTGGTGACTTCAGCCGCAACCTGGCGCTCAAGTACGTGCACAGCCAGATGAACCGGGTACTGGAGACCGCGGAGAGCCTCGGCCTGGAACTTCCCGCTGCCAAGGCGGTGCGCGATGTGTACGCCCAGGCGGTAGAGGACGGCAGGGGCGAGGAGGACTTCTCCGCCATCGTGAAACTGCTGCGCAAATAGCCATTCACCGCTATTCAGTCTCAGGACAGGGCGCCCCCAGGGGCGCCTTTGTCGTTTCTGGAACTTGAGGGCCTGCTGCTTGGTCGACCGCGGGGATTCCTACCTGCCTTTGCAGTGCAGAATTCCGGCCCCGTGGACTCTTCTAGGGGGGCTGTAATATAATGAAGACGGAGCCGAGTATTTTACAATTTTTGTTTTATACTTTCGGGGACCCCGTTTACCTGTGCTCGTGCTTCGGAGCAACAGGTCGATCAGACTGATGATTCCGAGGTGGCCATGCAGAGGAAGCACCCCAGACCCAAGATTCTGATCATTGATGATACCCCCGCCAACATCGCCATCCTTAATGAAACCCTCAAAGACGAGTACGACGTTTACTTTGCGATAAGTGGGTCCGAGGGACTGCAGGTCGCCGTTACCCTGGAACCCGATCTCATTCTCCTCGATATCATGATGCCGGAGATGGACGGTTTCGAGGTCTGCCGGGAGCTCAAGGCGACCGAGCTGACCGCGCGCATACCGGTCATCTTCGTCACCGCCGCGGTAAGCCACGAGGAAGAAGTCCGGGGGCTGCAGTGCGGCGCCGCGGACTACATAGCGAAGCCGATCAGCCCGCCGGTGGTGGCCCTTCGGGTGCGCAACCATCTGGAACTTACCCGGCGCAGCCGGATGCTCGAGACCCTGAGCGAGGAGTTGGCGGGCAAGAACCGGCAGTTGCAGATGCTTGCCCGCATGGACGGCCTTACCGGACTCGCCAACCGGCGCTTCCTGGACGAGACCCTGGACTCGGAGGTACGCCGGGCCCAGCGCTGCGGTACCCCCTTGTCACTCATCATGTGTGACATCGACTTCTTCAAGCGCTTCAACGACCGCTACGGCCACCAGGCCGGGGACGATGCCCTGCGTCGCATCGGTGCCTTGCTGCAGCGGGTCTTCCAGAGAGGGAGCGACTTCCCCTGCCGTTACGGTGGCGAGGAGTTCGCGGTAATCCTGCCGGAGACCGGATCCGAACAGGCCACGCATCTGGCAGAGCACCTGCGTCGCTCCATGGTTGAGGAGGGGCTCCCCCATGCCTATTCCGACGTTGCCGCGTGTGTCACCTTGAGCGTCGGCGTGGTGAGCGCCAACGCCTCCGAAGAGCGTAAGGCCCACTGGTTTCTCGCCCAGGCCGATGCCGCCCTGTACCGGTCCAAGGACGAGGGGCGGAACCTGACCACCGCGGTGGTGTTCGACCCCTGAGATGCACCGGCAGGCGCCCGGAACGCGCCCCCTTAGGACAGCTTTGGCCGTATCCGATGGAGTATTTCAGCCATGAATCTGGAAACGCCGCTCACTCCCGATTTCGAACTCCCTGTCGACCGCGAACGGACCCGTGAACTGCGCGAGGCTCGGGATGCGCGCGCCGCGAGGAGAAACCCGCTCATGGGCGCGCGCGTGTTACTGGTTGAGGATCACCCGATCAACCAAGAGATCGCCCGCGAAATCCTGACCACCAGCGGGGCGCAGGTCAGCATCGCGGGAAACGGGGAGGAGGCGGTGCAGGCGGTGCTTGAGGCGAGCCAGCCTTTCGACCTGGTACTCATGGATATCCAGATGCCGGTGATGGATGGCTATCAGGCCACCCGGTTGATCCGGGAAGAGCCCCAGGGACAGACCATCCCCATCATCGCCATGACCGCGAACGGCATCGGTGATGAACGGGAGCGCTGCCTCGCTGCCGGTATGAGCGATCACCTGGCGAAGCCGATCGACCTGGACGAACTGTTCGAGGTGATCAAACGGTGGCTGGTACCACGTGTCCCCCGGGAAACACTCGGCTTTCCCATCGGGTAGCGGCTTTCGGAGAGCACAGGGGGGCTGAGCCTGCCCAAGTCCGGCAGGTTCTGGGACGTGTCGCTTCAAAACCGTTGCCGCTTTGGGCGCTCCATGCTATGAATGGCGGCAGGAAAGACGGTCCCATTCTCAGAACCCGGAGTCTTGATGACTAACAACGATGTACTGCGCAGGGTGCGCTACGCCCTCGACCTCAGTAATCCCACCACACTGCAGATCTTCCGCCTGGCCGACCAGGATGTATCACAGACGGAACTCCTTGCCTTTCTCAAAAAAGAAGAGGACGAAGGGTACCTTCCCTTGGGTGATGCTCTTCTGGAGGCCTTTCTCGACGGCCTTATCGCCCTGCGCCGCGGTAAACGCGAGGATGCCGCACCGGTCCCCCGCACCGGGAAGATCGGCAACAACGACGTCTTGAAGAAACTGCGCGTGGCACTGGAACTCAAGGAAGGGGACCTCCTCGAGATCTGCAAGCTGGCCGGATTCCCCACCTCGAAGTCAGAATTGGGGGCCCTGTTCCGCACCAAGGGGCATGCCAACTATAAGGAGTGCGGCGACCAGTTGCTCAGGAACTTTCTCAAGGGGCTCACCCTGAAGTACCGCGACAATGCCGCACAGAATTGAGTCGGACGGGAGGGGGGCGAACCGGCGTTCTCCCCATGAGGAAACTGTGGATACCAACCGCTCTGAAACTCCCGATCCAGCAGTGATCGCCCGTGGTCTGCGCCGGATCCGCCTCAGGCGCTGGGCCCTTTGGACGGTACTCATCATCTACCTTCCCACCATGTGGTCCGCCCAGCAGATCACCCGATCTTTTCAGGGGGCACTGCCGGTCTTTTTCGCCTGGGTGCTCCTGCTGATCGTGGCGACTGCCTGGTCCGCCACGGTTCGCTGCCCGCGCTGCGGCAACTACTACCACGTAAACGGCCTCATGCTTTTGTACCTGCGCCGCTGCCTGCACTGCCAGCTTCCTCTTGCCGCTGACCATAAGAAATCTGATTAATGCCCATCTTTCGCTCGTAAATTTCCCTCCCTTTCAGGGGAGGGACCCACTGGCGGACGACCAGTACTCACCAGGATGAGAAATAAGGTTCAAACCGTGCACTCGCCGATTTCTCTAGACAACTCTCGTTTGCCGACTAAAATATCCTGCTGGTGAACCCGCGTAAGTTTCTGCCCAAGCCTTCGCCGTAGTTCCAATTTCTTCAGCAGGTTTCGTCTGAGTTTTTTCGTTGGAGCAGTTCCCGTCTTACCAGAGCCAGGGGGTGAACGATGAGAAGACGAGCGTTTTTGAAGCTGATGGGGCTTGCTGCCCTGTTCCACCAGTGGCTGCTGCGCAACGTGGCTGCCGCCGAGGGGCCGGTGGTTGTCGTGGCTAGTGGCAAGGACCACGCCCAGATCACCCGCAACGCCATTGCCGCCTTGGGGGGGATGCAGCGCTTCGTGAAGAGCGGCGACGTGGTCGTGGTGAAACCGAATATGGGATGGGACCGCAGTCCCGAGCAGGCGGCCAACACGAATCCGGTGGTGGTGCGCACCGTGGTTGAGGAGGCGCTGAAGGCCGGCGCCCGTAAGGTTAAGGTCTTCGACAGGACCTGCAACGATGACCGGCGCTGCTACGTCAACTCCGGGATGGTTGCGGCCCTCAAGGGGATGAAGAACGTCGAGCTCAAGTACATCGAGAATGAACGTTTCAAGAAGGTCGACCTGAAGGGGAAGGTGCTGGACGAGTGGGAACTCTACGACGAGGCCCTGAACGCCGACGTGTTCATCAACGTTCCGGTCGCCAAGCACCACCAGCTTACCAAGGTGACCCTGGGGCTTAAAAACGTCATGGGGGTGATGGGGGGCAAGCGCGGCGCCATCCACAAGAAGATCGACGAGGCCTTGACCGACGTGAACAGGGTGCTCAAGAGCCACCTGGTACTGGTGGACGCGACGCGGGTGCTGGTGGCCCACGGCCCGCAGGGCGGCAGCCTCGAGGACGTGAAGTACCTGCACAAGGTGATCGCCTCCACCGACATCGTCGCGGCGGACGCCTACGCCACCACGCTCTTCGGGCATCGTCCCGACGAGATCGCCGTCACGGTTGCCGCCCACCGGCGCGGACTGGGCGAGATGGACCTCAAGAAAATCCGCATCGTAAAGGCCTGATTGCGCATGAAACGACCGAGCACCGCGCGTCTTTCCCAGTGGCTCTTTCTGCTGATCTTCGTGGTCCTGTTCGTAAAGACCGAGTATCGCGGATCCGATACCATCTCCGCCGCCATCAACAGCTTTTTCCGCGCCGATCCGTTGGTGCTGGCAAGCTACCTGGCGGCGAACCGCAGTTTCACCTGGCTGCTTTTTCCGGCGCTCCTCATGCTGGGGTTCACCCTGCTTTTGGGGCGCTTTTTCTGCGGCTGGATCTGTCCGCTCGGTACCGTGCTCGACCTGGTAACCGGGCGGATCCGCAAGACCGTCCCCCTTAGCTTCCTCAAGGGGAACCTCAAGTACTATCTTCTTTTACCGCTGCTCTCCGCGGCACTTTTTCAGGTGAACCTGGCCGGGATCCTGGATCCGCTCGCCATCCTGGTACGGGCGCTCACCTTCTTTTTGTACCCGCTCTTCGGCAACACGCTGCGCGGTGGCTGGGTCGGTCTCTACCGCCTGATCGGCGAGCACCGGGACCTCCTCGAGCCCGGGTTCAACGTGGTGCGCAGCAACCTGCTGCCGTTTCGGGAAACCTTCTACCCGCTTGCCTTTCTCTCCGCACTGCTCTTTTTCGGTATCCTCTTTCTCGAACGCTACGAGACCCGCAACTGGTGCCGCAACCTTTGTCCGCTGGGGACGGTCCTGGGGATCTTCAGCCGGTTTTCTCCCTTCAAACGTCTGCCGGGCCGCCTTTGCGGCGACTGCTCGAACTGCCGCTCCGTCTGTCCCACCTCGTTTGAAAGGGATGAACTGCTCCAGGAGGAGTGTGTCCTTTGCCTTGAGTGCCTGAAAGGGTGCGAGAAGGGGAGGGCCCGCTTCGCCTGGAAACCATCCGCCACGCTCAGTGCCGGTTTCGTCCCCCAGAGGCGCGTGCTACTGGGCGGCATGGTTTCCGGTTTTCTGCTCTCCGGGCTCTTCAGGTTCCGGCGGCCCGAGGCCGAGGCGAGGCTCCTGCGCCCGCCCGGAGTCAGATCCGAGGACGAATTTCTGAAAAAGTGCGTGCGCTGCGGCGAGTGTCTGAAGGTCTGCCTGACCGGGGCACTCTACCCGGCCATCGACCAAGCCGGCATCGAAGGGGTTTATACGCCGGTGGTCACGCCGCGGCTGGGATACTGCGAGTTCAACTGCACCCTGTGCGGCCAGGTATGCCCCACCGCCGCCATTCCCAGCCTCCCCGTTGCCGAGAAGCGCCGGGCAGTGATCGGCAAGGCGGTCCTCGACAAGAACCACTGTCTCCCTTTCGCACGCCGCAGCAACTGCATCGTCTGCGAAGAACACTGCCCGATCCCGCAAAAAGCGATCCGCTCCGAGATCGTGGAGGCTCTCGATCTTGAGGGGAAGCCGGTCCGCCTGCAACAGCCCTACGTGGTGGAGGAACTCTGTAATGGCTGCGGCATCTGCGAGAACGTCTGTCCGTTGGAAGGTAAATCAGGTATCGAGGTTTTCGCGGTGAAGGATCGTACCCCGTTGAAACCGTTTGCCGTTGCCACACCTGAGGCGAGGCGGTCAGACAGCGAGGCGGGGGCTTTTGAAGAAACTGAGGGTAGGCGGGAGTCCAAGGTTCGTGGGGGAGAGAAAAAACACCCTAAAGAGGGAGGCGCGCTCAAGGCCGGCGGTGCTGCCCAGGATACCGCCGACCCCTACGGCAGTGACGCCTATCGTTGAGGAACAAGCGGCATAGGGAGTGGTGAAGCAGGCAGCGCTTGCCGCCTGGCCAGGGTTGCTTGCGTCTCTTCGAGAACCCCGAGCCCCCGCTCCAGAGCTTCCTGCAGGCTGGTACTGTCCACTTGAGCCTTTTCGAAGATCGGGTCGAGCTCATCGACCATGGCGAGGGTCAGGTTATTGTCCAGAACATCGCGCAACTGTACCACGTCGAATTGAAACGCCCGGTAGGCACGTTTTATCTCCCCCCCCGCTTCGGAAACCCGGTCGAAATCATCCCCCAAATCAATCACCCGCTGCTCGTCGTTTCTGCCGGTCCGTGGCAGGGCGCACGCCTCGAGCGATCTCCCCGACTCGACCAGGTAAAAGGTACCCCGATAGAACATCCCGTCCGCGTGGTGCAGCAGGTGATCCCCGGCCTGGATCATGAGCTCGGCGTTCGCCAGGTAGAAGCGGAAGGCCTGGCGCAAGTCCGGTGGGGCGGCCAGGGTGATTCCCAGGAGTGCCTCCTCGGTAGCCTGAGTTTGATGGAGGGCCCAGAGGTAGTCGTCGGAGATTCCTTGCAGTGTGGCACTGCCGTAAGGGGAGGAGGTATTGCGTGAGGCACCGGTTCCGGCACACCCGGCAACGAGTGCGGTAAGAAGGAACACCAAAATTGCCCGGCCTTTCGTGGATGATTTCATTGGGTAACTCCTTTGCTGTCACTGCAGGGACGGTAGTGACAGGTTCTCCCCGCCGACGACTACCTGGCACGCGTCTTCGCCTGCCGGGCTGGGAAAGGAATGGAACAGCGACCGTGCAGAATTACGAGGATTAAGAATATATAACAATCTGGCAGAGTCAATGAAACCGATTCAGCTCAATCGGGTACCCTCTGCTGCATCTCCCTGTTTCTTTGGTAAAATTCAGCCTACGTGCTGTTTGAACAAAAGCCTTACCACCCGGAGGTTAAGCCATGAAACAGTGTCTGTTTGCTTTGATGATGCTCCTGATTGCCCAGTCGGCACAGGGCCGCCTGATAACGAAGACTGTCGAATACAAGGAGGGGACGACCACGCTCGAAGGATACCTGGCCTATGACGATGCCGTGAAAGGAAAACGCCCGGGAGTCCTGGTCATCCACGAGTGGACCGGCGTCAACGCCTATGTGAAAAAACGGGTCGATCAACTGGCCGGTCTTGGGTACGTCGCGTTTGCTGCCGATATCTACGGCAAGGGGGTGCGCCCCTCTACGCCTGAGCTTGCCGCTAAAGAGGCGGCGAAATATCGTGGCAAGGATCGCAGCCTGATCCGGGCCCGTGCTGCCGCTGGCCTCGCCACCCTGGCTGCGGCCCCCAACGTCGATACCAATCGGCTGGCAGTCATGGGCTACTGCTTTGGTGGCACCGCAGCGCTCGAACTGGCGCGCAGCGGAGCAAACCTCAAGGGGACGGTGAGTTTCCACGGCGGGCTTGATACCCCTAATCCTGCGGACGCCAGAAGCATCAAGGGGAAAGTCCTGGCACTGCATGGTGCCGACGATCCCTTTGTGCCGGCGCCCCAGGTTGCCGCCTTCCAGGACGAGATGCGGCAGGCGAAGGTGGACTGGGAGATGGTCCTCTATGGTGGAGCAGTGCACAGCTTCACCAACCCCGACTCCGGAAACGACAACTCCAAAGGGGCAGCCTATAATGCAGAAGCGGACCGCAGATCCTGGGCCGAGATGAAGCTGTTCTTCAACGAGATCTTTGGCAAGTAGACCTCTACGTACCTCATTCCCACGGGGGGAGCTGCCTGGCAGTTCCCCCTTTCTTTTTGGTTCCTTTGGGGATTTTTGGATCGGAGCCTCGCGATACTCATGGTCATCAACCTTCTGCAATTGACCCCGGGATAAATTGTGTGATAAACGTCCCTTAACGTCACATTCCGACAGTCCTATAGTATCAACAGAGCATGGTTCCAGTTCGAGGTGTGGTAGTGGGAGTTCGTGGATTCTTCCAGAGGCTTTTTCAGGATCGTGTCACCGAAAAGGAGCCAGCCGTTCCGCTCCCCTTCAGCCACTCGGAGTTCGATCTGCAGCTGGCTTGGAACGTCTCGACGACCGGTACCGGGACGCTACTGTCAGGAGAGGTCAAGAATCTACGTTGGGCTCACCTGGAAGGGGCGGAACTCTGGATCACGGCACTTGACGCAACCGGTGAAAACGTGGCGCGGGAGGTCTGCTACCTGTTGCCAAACCTGCTCAGGCAGGGCGATACCGCCCAGTTCGCCATCAGGCTGCCGCTGGCGCTGCCGCCCGGCACCAGGCTCCAGTTCACCTATCGCTATCGCGGTTCCGACGGGGGGGATGGCGGCACGACCTGGTCCCAGAGTTTCGAGTTCACGGTACCGGCAGCCGAGGAGTTACGGCAACAACCAGAAGCGAGGAGATGATCATGCACTACCTTTTGTTTTACGAGGTTTCTGAAGATTACCTTTCCCGGCGCGGCGAGTTCCGGGAAGAGCACCTGCAACTTGCCTGGCAGTCACATGAGAAGGGAGAACTGGTGCTGGGTGGCGCTTTGGCCGACCCGGTGGACGGTGCGCTGCTGCTGTTCAAGGGAGATTCTCCCGACGTGGCCGAGCGCTTTGCCCAGGCAGATCCTTACGTCAGGAATGGTCTGGTGCTGAGTTGGCGGGTGCGTCCCTGGACCACGGTGGTCGGTGCCGACGCCGCTACACCGGTTCGACTCTAGCTGAAGCCCGTTCACTCCCGCTGTAGTGCAGATGAATGTCGTTGGTGGCTTGTCCCCCTCCTTGACTTGACGTTGCCCGACGCGTTATACCAGTACATCACCTTCCGGGAGCATCTCTTTGCCGATCAGATTCATCCACACCTCCGACATCCACCTGGGTAAAACCTACCGCTCCGGCGGTGCGGCTGGCGAGCGTTACGGCGACTTTTTCGCCACCTTCGCTGCCATCGTTGCCGACGCGATCCGGGAAAAGGTGGACTTCCTGCTGATCGGAGGCGACCTTTTCCACACCGGTCAGATCCTCCCCAAGACCTTTGCGAAGACCATCGAAATCCTGCAGCCTTTGAAGGATGCCGGCATTCCCTGCGTGGCGGTCGAAGGGAACCACGACTGGATCCACCGGCGCGACTCGGTCTCCTGGATGGAGGCGCTTTCCCAGTTGGGGTACCTCTCCTTGTTGCGCCCCTCGCGCACACCCGACAGCGGCTATTGCTTCGACCCCTTCGATCCTGAAGAGGGGAGCGGGGGCTACCTGGAGATTGCCGGGGTTAACGTCTATGGGCTGGGCTACATCGGCTCCCAGGCGGGAACCCACATCGAGCGGATCTGCCAGGCGGTCACCACGCGGCGCAACATCCTGCTTTTCCATGTCGGGGTCTGGAGCTACTCACCGGTCGAGATCGGCAATATAAAGCCCGAAGAAGCCCTGCCGCTTGCCGACTGCTTCGACTACGTGGCGCTGGGACACGGTCACAAGCCGTACATCGTGGAGACCCCCGAGGGGCGCCCCTACGCTTTCAACCCCGGTTCGCCGGAGTGCGTCAACTTCGGGGAAGAGCGCTACGACAAGGGGTACTACCTCGTTACCATGGACGATGATGGGATACGTCACCTGTTCAAGGCGAGCTCGCCACGTCCGATGCTGGTGCTCACCGTCGACCTCGATGGCGCCCTGACTGCAGGCGAGGCGCTGGAGCGTTTCGGCGCGCGGATGCGCGAGCGACTCGCAACGCTGGCCGACGATCGTGCACCGCTCATAGAGGTGCGCCTGATCGGCAAGGTGGCCTTCCATCCCTTCGAACTGAGCCGTGACCGACTGCGCTGCGCCCTGGAGGAGATCCGCCAGCCGCTGCACCTGGAAATAAAGAACCACCTGTCGCAGATCGCGTCTTCGGGTGGCGAGGAGAAGGTCAAGAAGAGCCTTGCCGAGATCGAGCGCGATGTGCTGGGCGAGCTGATCCGGGCGAACAGCAGCTACCGCGACCGGGAGAGTGAGCTCATCGAGCTGTCGCTGGCGTTGCGCGACCTGGTGCTGAAAGGGGACGCAGAAGGGGAGGAGCTCCTTGGACTGCTCTCTCGCAGAGGTGGCTCGTGCGACTGATCTCCATTCAGCTCAGGAACATCAAGTCTCATCGGGAAACCGATCTCGCCTTCGCTCCGGGGATCAATGTCCTGAGCGGCGCCAACGGCTCGGGAAAGAGCACCATCTTCGAGGCGATCGGTTATGCCCTCTTCGGTGTGAGCGCCCAGGATTTCGTGACCAAGGCCGAACGCTTCCTCTCCATCGGCGCCAAGAAAGGCGAGATAGGTGTGGTGTTCGAAGGGGCTGATGGCGAGACCTACCGGGTGACCCGGACCGTGGGAACTGCCGGCAAGTGGCTCCTTGCCAAGCAACTGGGGGACGGCTTCGAGGTCGAGGACCACGCGAACCTGCAGGAGACCGAGGCGCGCATCGCGAAGCTTTTGGGCCTCTCCGGGAACCGCTCGCTCGCCGACCAGTTCAAGCTGGTCATCGGCCCGTTCCAGAACGACTTCCTGGGACCTTTCGTGATCCGCCAGCCCACCAAAAGGCAGGATGCCTTCGACGAGATTCTTGGCATCGACGCCTGGCGCAAGACCTTCGACGGCACCAAGAGCCTGAACAGCGCCATCGCTGCCAAGATCGAGACCCTGCAGGCCGAGGTTGCCGGCAAGCAGGACCAGGTCGCCGTACTCCCCGCCAAGGAAGTCGAACTGCGCACCCTTTCGGTTTCCTTGGCCGCCAAGCGTGGGGAGCTCGAACGGGAACGTGCCGCACATGATGCCATAGCCGCGCAGGTGGCTAATTGGGATGCGCACAAGGCGAAGTTGGATGAGACGCAAAGCGGTCTCCAGGCAATCCAGGAGCGGGTCCGTTCCGGGAACGATCACGTGGCGAACCAGCAGCTCCTGGTGCAGCAGGCGGTCGAAGCCAGCTCGGTGGTGGAGGCGGCACGTGCCGGCAAAGAGGCGTACGTCGCAACCGAGCAGCGGCTTAAAGGGTTGCGGGAGGCGGAGTCGCAGAAAAATCGCCTGGAAAAGGAGCTGGCTGCGCTGGAGAAGGAACAGTCCGGTCTAGCGGCTGCCTTGGGGATCGAACAGCGCGAGATAGATGCGCTGGCAGGCACCATCACGGCGGAAGAACAAAAGCTGGCCCTGGAGGAGCAGGAGCATGGAAGCCTCCAGAGCGGGCTTAAGGAAGAGGAGAGTGCCGCACGTGCCGCTTTGGAGGCGGCTTCCCGGAAGGAGTCACGCTTCCGGGAGCTTCCGGCCCAGCGCATCGAGAACACCCTGCCGTACCTTGAGGTAGCCCTGGACCGGATCCAGTCCCTCGACACGCAACTCGAGCAGAAGCAGAAACGGGTAAATGCCGGAGCCGAGCTGAAGGATCTTGCCGCAGCACTTGCCACCCGCAGGGAGGATCTGGAGCGGGTGCAACACGAAAAGTCGTTGCTCGCCGGTCGGCACCAGGCCCTGGTGGAAGGTTGCCAGCAGATAGGGGAGGGGGACTGCCCGTTTTTCCAGGAACCCTGCCAGAACCTGCACGAGTTGGGAGGCACCGCGCTCTTCGCGTCGCGCATTGCCGAGACCGAAGCCGAGCTGGCTCGTCTGGATGCTAAGGCGTGCGAGGTTGCAGCGCTGGTGCAGAAGGCCCAGGAAGCCGCACTCGAGCTGGCGGGGATCGATCAGGTAGCACGGGAACTGGAGCAGGGTGTTCGGGAGCGTGCGGCCCTGGAAAAGGAGTTTCAGGCCCGCCTCGCCGAGATAGAACCTGCGGATCTCCTGAAAACCTTGCGTACCTTCCTGGCTTCTCTCGAAGTTCCCGAGCCTCCGGTTGCGCCTCTTCAGCTGGCACTTAAAGATGCCCCTTCCGAGCGCTGTCAGCAGCTTGCCGACTGGAGCGGTGCCTGGGGCGAGACCCTCCGCAAGGTCGAAGCGGCGGTCGTCGCGGCCGTGAAAACGGCCGAGGAACCCGTGCAGTCCTGCCTCCTGAAACTCCGGGAACTCGGGGTGCGCGGCGAGACACTGGAGCGCAGGAAGCGCGATCTGCAAGGCAACCGTGAGAAACTTGCACAGCGGCAGCAGGCAGTTGCCGCCCAGCAGCAGAGGCTGTCCGAGCTACAGGTGAGTACCGACCACAAGCGCTCCTCGCTGGAAGCCTTTATTGGACTGGACCGGCAGATCGAGGAGGCCGGAGCCGAACTGACCCGCTACCAGGCCGATCGTGACCGTTTCATCGCCCATGAGCAGGCGGCCCTGGAGTTGGGGAAACGTCAGGAGACCTTGGGCAAGTACCAGGAGCGCCTGGCAGCGTTGGAAAAAGATCTGGCGGCGAAGAGCGCCGAGGTGCGCGAACTCCAGGATAGCTATCAGGCGGAGGCCCACCAGTTGGCGAAGGGCGAGCGTGAGCGCCTGACCGCGGCTGTGGCCAGGCTGCAGGCAGAGATCGCAGCTGCGCAGGGCGAGACGAAGAGGCTTGAGGTAGAGATCACGGTGCTCACCCGGATCGCGGCAGAGATAGAAGAGAAACTGGCCGCTGTCGAGGATCTGCGGGAGCAGGGCAACCTGGTCAAGTTCCTGCGCACCCAACTCTTCAAGAATGTTTCCAGCCAGCTGTCCGAGCGGTTTCGCGAGGAGATCAGTTTCCGTGCGGATCGGATCTATCGCAGCATAGCCGAGTCCGACGAGGAGCTCTTCTGGGGTGAGAACTACCAGATCATCCTGAAGGACATGGTGGATGGCGCTTTGCGCGAGCGCAGCGACGACCAGCTTTCCGGCGGCCAGATGATGAGCGCGGTGGTTGCCTTAAGGTTGGCACTCTTGCAGACCATCGGCGCCCGCATCGCCTTCTTTGACGAACCGACCTCCAACCTCGACGCCGAGCGCAGGGAAAACCTGGCGCGCGCCTTCCGTGCCATCGACGTGGGAAAAGAAGAGGTCACCGAGCACTGGTATGATCAGCTTTTCCTGGTGAGCCACGATGTGAGCTTTACCGAGATCACCGACCAGATGATCCACCTGGAACCACCAAAAAATTGAAGCGGGGAACCCGTTGCGCCTGAGGGAGGAGACAACTTCAAACCTCGCATCGCGAAACTTCATTTAGGAAGGTCGAAACTTCACTTCGCGCCACGAAACTTCGTTTCGGAGACTCGAAACTTCACTTCGCGCCGCGAAACTTCATTTCGAAGACTCGAAACTTCACTTCGCCTCACGAAACTTCATTTCGCCACTGAAAAATGAGTTTTGTGTTTCGAAGCCTCACTCTACACCATCAGCAATCATCGTCACCCTTGGGTGGATAAATATAACCACCGAGCTAATTTCATGAGGAAGGACAAACCTTTGTTATGACCGACCAAAACCGCGGTGCCTGGTTCATCGTCGCATCAGCCGCCGGGTTTGCCACGCTTGGCATCCTGATCAAATTCGCCTTCCAAGGCGGCGCGAACATCACCACCATTTTGGCTGGCCGGTTCCTGCTGGCCGGCGCTTTCCTGTTCTGCATCCTGCGTTTGAACCGGACCCGACTCACCGTTAGCCGAAAGACTGCGGTGCAGCTCATCCTGATGGGAGCGGTAGGGTACGGGGGGATGTCAGGGCTGTACGCCAACAGCATCCACTTCCTTCCCGCTTCGCTCACCGGAATGCTGCTCTACACCTATCCGGCGCTGGTTACCGTCCTCGCCGTTTTGACCCGTGTGGAGCAGTTCAACCTGACCAAGGGGGCGGCACTGCTTTTGTGTACCGGAGGACTGGTGCTCTTACTGGGGGCGTCGTTCGATGGGGTGCAATTGGAGGGGGTGCTGTCAGCCTTGGGGGCGGCCGTCATCTACAGCTGCTACATCCTGATCGGCAACCGGATACTCAAGGATATCGATCCGCTGGTCACCTCGCTCTACGTCTGTACTGCTGCTGGGCTGGCCTTTTTGTGCTACGGCGCTGCGACCGGGGATCTTATCTACCGGGTAAGCCCGAACGGTTGGCTCGCCATTGTTGGCATCGCGGTGTTTCCCACCATCTTCGGTGTCATCGGCTTTTTCGCCGGCCTGCGCCTCATCGGTGCCACCAACGCCTCCATTATCAGCACCCTCGAACCGCTCATCACCGTGCTGCTCTCCGCCGTCCTTTTGGGGGAACGCATCAGCACCCTGCAAGGGCTGGGGGGCGCCACGCTGCTTGCCGGTGCGGTGGTCCTGCAACTGTGGGGCAATGGGCGCAGGGTTACCGTCAACGAAGCATAGCTTTCTGGGGCCTGCTGATCAGACTTATCGGTATCATCGCAAAACAAAAAAAGGGGATGCCGGGGTTACCCCCCTGCATCCCCTTCTTATGTAACAAAACGTTTTTCTCTTACCCTTGTGCCGCGGCGGCGTTGACCTCCTCGGTACGTTTGCGGTCCTTCTCGTGGTCCTTCGCGATCAGCATGTAGATCGACGGAATGATGAACAGGGTGAACATGGTGCCGATTGCCATGCCGCCCACCAGCACGAGACCGATGGAGTTCCTGGCGGCGGCGCCGGCGCCGGTCACCAGAGTGAGCGGGAAGTGGCCGGCAATGGTGGCAGCGGCAACCATGAGGATCGGGCGCAGACGGGTCATGGCCGCCTGGTGCACTGCCTCGAGCTTGCTCAACCCCTTCATCTGCAACTGGTTGGCGAACTCGACGATCAGGATACCGTTCTTCGATACCAGCCCGACCAGGGTGACCAAGCCGACCTGGGAGTAGATGTTGAGGGTGGTGGTCCACCCCTTGGTCCAGAAAGGAGTGTTCGGGTCCGGGATCTTCAGGAAGGTGAAGAGCAGGGCGCCGAACATCGCCAGTGGCACCGATCCGGCCAGGATGACGAACGGGTCGCGGAAGCTGTTGAACTGCGCCGCCAGCACCAGGAAGATCAGGATAATGGCGAGACCGAACGCCGGCAGGAACTTGTTCCCTTCGGTGCGCAGCTGGCGCGACTCCCCGGTGTAGTCGATGAGGTAGCCCTGGGGCAGGACCTTGGCAGCTTCAGTTTCCATGAACTTGAGCGCCTCGTCCAGTGGCCGGATGGCGACGCCGCTGATCTTTACCGCGTTCTTCTGCTGGAACCGGTTCAAGGAGCGCGGAACTACCGAGTCACGCTGCTTTGCGATGGTGGAGAGCTGCAGCACGGAGTTGTTGGGACCGGTTACGTAGACGTTCTCGATCTGGTCGGGGTTGAGCCGGTCGGTGCGCTGCACCTGCGGGATCACCTTGTAGCTGCGGCCGGAGATGTCGAAGCGGTTCACGTAGTTGCCGCCCACCAGGGCACCAAGATCGTTGGAGACCTGGGAGAGGTTGAGCCCAAGCGACGCCACCTTGTCGCGGTCGATGCTGATATCGGTCTGCGGCTGGTCGATCTTCACGTCGATGAGCGGCGGGAAGGCGAACATGCCGCTTGCCGCGGCCTTGGCCTGCAGCTGCTGGGCAAAACCCAGGATCTCCGGTGCGTCGGCGGTCGAGGTGATCAGGAATTCCACCGGGAAGTCGCCGCCACCGGGGAGGGCAGGGGGCGTCACCGGGAAGATCCGCACGCCGGGGAGTGCCTGCAGCTTCGCCTGCACCTCGGGGAGGATCTGGAACACAGTCCGGTGCCGCTCGTTCCACGGTTTGGTGACCAGGCCGCTGAAGCCCGAGTTGGGCATGGTGATCTGGAAGGTGAACTCGCGTTCCGGGACCTTCATGAGGATGTCGTTGATCGCCTTCGAGAAGTGGACGTTCTGGTCGATGGTCGAGTTAGCCGCGGAATCGAGGATGCCGAAGATGACCCCCTGGTCCTCCATCGGGGCAAGTTCCTTGGCCGACATAGTGAACATCGGGATGCTCAAAAGCGAGATCACCAGCCAGACGGTGTAGACCGCGGGACGCGCCGACAGGGTCCAGCTGAGCATCCGGCCGTAGAGGTTCTTGAGCCGCTCGAAGTCGCGCGATATGCGCCCGGCAAGACCGCGCTCCTCGGCGCCCGGCCGCAACAGGGTCGCCGACATCACTGGCGAAAGGGTGAGGGCGACGATGCCGGAGATGGTAACCGCACCGGCGAGGGTAAAGGCGAATTCGCGGAACAGGCTTCCGGTGAGACCACCCTGCAGGCCGATCGGGAGGTACACGGCGGCAAGGGTGATGGTCATTGCTATGATGGGACCCACCAGTTCGCGCGCGCCGACGAGTGCCGCCTCGAGCGGCGTCTTTCCTTCGCGCATGTGGCGCTCGACGTTTTCCACCACGACGATGGCGTCGTCGACCACCAGGCCGACGGAGAGAACGACGGCCAAAAGGGTCAGCAGGTTCACGGTGAACCCGAAGAACTGCATCAGGAACACCCCGCCGATGAGCGAGACCGGGATGGCGACGATCGGGATCAGCACCGAACGGAACGAGCCCAGGAAGAGGAAGATCACCAGCATGACGATCAGCAGCGTATCGCCCAGGGTGCTCAAGACCTCGTGGATCGCGTCGGAGATGTAGCTGGTGCCGTCGTAGGCGATGCCGGCTTTAAGCCCGGTAGGAAGGTCGCGCTGGATGTTGGCCATCTCGGCGCGCACCGCCTTGATGACGTCGAGGGAGTTCGCGTTGGGGAGCGGCCAGATCCCCATGAAGACGGCATTCTGCCCGGAGAAGCGCACCTCGGTGTCGTAGTCCTCGGCGCCTAAGGTGACGTCGGCGATGTCGCCCAGGCGCACGATGGTGCCGCCGGACTGGCGCACCGCCATCTTCCTGAACTCGTCGACCGTGCTCAGGTTGGTGTCGGCGGTGAGGTTCACCTGGATGTAGGACCCCTTGCTGCGCCCCAGGGCGGAGAGGACGTTGTTGGCGGCCAGGGCCTGGCGCACCTGTGCAGGGGTGATGGCAAGGGCCGCCATCCGGTCCGGCTTGAGCCAGATGCGCATGGCGAAGGTTCGGGCGCCCAGGATGTCGGCGCGCTGCACGCCGGGAACTGCCGAGAGGCGCGGCTGCACCACGCGTACCAGGTAGTCGGTGATTTCGTTCGGCTTCAGGATCTCCGAGTTGAAGGTGAGGTAGGCCGAAGCGAACTGGCTGTCGGCTGATTCGATGTTGAGGGTCGGTACCTCCGCTTCCGGCGGCAGGTCGCGGCGCACCTGGTCCACCTTCGAAGAGATTTCGGCGAGCGCCTTGGTGGAATCGTAGTTGAGCTTGAGGCGCACCGAGATGGTGGAGAGACCCAGGGTGCTCTGGCTCGAGATGTACTCGATGCCGTCGGCAGCGGCGATGACGCGCTCCAGCGGGGTGGTGATGAAGCCGCGTACCAGTTCCGGGCTTGCGCCGACGTACACCGTGCTGACGGTGATGGTGGCGTTTTCGCTGCGCGGATACTGGCGCACCTGCAGAGTCTTGATCGCCTGCAGACCGGCAATGATGATGACGAGGCTCACCACCGCGGCCAGGACCGGGCGGCGTATGAAAAGATCGGTTATCTTCACGGCTAATTATTCTCCGGTTTGGGTGCCTTCTGGAAATTCGGTGCGAGCTTGTTGTCGATAATGGCCGATTGCCCGTTACGCAACTTGAAGACGCCGGTGCTGACCACCACATCGCTCTCTTTGAGCCCGCTGGTGACGACCACCAGGTCGCCGCGCTTCTCGCCCAGGCGCACGAACTGCTGGCGCAGTACCTTGCCGGTCTGGGCCTGCGGCGGGCCCTGCGGTCCCGGCTGCTTGCCCGGCACCTTGGACGCCTTGGCCTCCTTGGCTTCCAGTTCCTGCTGTTCCTTGGCGTCCACCACCAGGAAGACCGAATCTCCGTACGGGTTGTAGAGGACCGAGGTGGTCGGAATCGTGAGCACCTTCTGGCGTACCGGAAGTCCTACCGCCACGTTGACGAACATTCCCGGGCGCAGTCGCTCCAAGGCATTTTCGATGGTGGCCTGCACCTTCACGTTGCGGGTGTCGGCATCGACCAGCGGGTTGATCGCGGTGATCTTGCCCGTGGTGCTGAGCCCGGGAATCGCGTCGCAGGTGACGCGAATGGTCTGGCCTACCTTGAGCTGTCCCAGTTGCTGCTGGGGGAGGGCAAAGTCGACGAAGATCGGGTTGAGGCTCTGCAGGGTCACCACCGGGTCGTTTTCGCGCAGCATCTGGCCCAGGTTCACCTGGCGGATTCCCAGCCTGCCGGTGAAGGGGGCGCGGATGGTCTTCTTGGCGATGGTGGCGCGGATGTTGGCCACCTGGGCCTCGGCCTGTTCCTTCTGGGCCAGGGCGGTATCGTAGTCGGCCTGCGAGATGATCCGCTCGGCGAGCATCTTCTTGTCGCGCTCCAGCGTGGAGCGGGTGAGCTGTACCTGGGCGAGCGCCCCCTGGAGCTGCGCCTGCTCGGCGCTGACGTCCTGGGCCACCAGGATGTCGCCTTTCTTCACCAGGCTGCCGGGCTGGAAACCGATGCTGACGATTTTGCCGCCAAGTTCACCGGCTATGGTTACCCCCTGGACCGCGGTCAGCGTTCCGACGGCATTAAGGCTGGAGTCCCAGGTTTCCGGGTGGGCGGTAGTGGTGGTGACCGTCTCGGCCGGCATCACGAACTTCTTGCCCCCGTCGATCATGGCTTTGATCTGGAGGGCCTTGATACCGGCAAGGACGGCGACGACGAGAATGAGGAGGATGATTGCGTATATGATCCGTTTCTTCATGTGCTACGGCTCCAATGGTGGAATAGATTCTGTTGTGTAAAGGCTTCCCGGGTCGCTTAAAGGATCTTGCAGTATCCCGTGTATCCCATTCATCCCTGTTTGTTCTGGTCCTGATGTGCCGTATCCCCTCTATCCCTGTTCCACCAGCCGCCCCCCAGTGCCTGGAAGAGCGCTGCCGTATCGGCAAGCCGTGCCGCCTGGGCCTGCGCCAGGGTGATGCGTGCCTGCAGGTACTGGCGCTCGGCGTCGAGCAGGAAGAGGTAGTTCACCGCCCCGAGGGCGTACTGGCTGCGGGTCAATTCCAGGTTGGCCCGTGCCGCCTGTTCCGCCTCGGCCTGGGCCTTGAGCGCCTGGGCGTCCATCTCGAGTGCCCGCAAGACGTCGGCTACGTTCTGGAACGCCTGCAGCACCGTCACGCGGTACTGGGCCCCGGCCTGCTCGAATGCCGCGTTGGCAGCGCGGCGCCGGGCCTGCAGTTCGCCGCCGTGGAAGATCGGCTGCAAGACGTTGGCCCCGATGGACCAGAGCGAGGTGCTGGTGAAAAGGTCGGCGAAGGAGACCGCCTGCGGCCCGAAGCCTCCGGTGAGGGTGATCTTCGGAAAGAGGTTTGAAGTCGCGACTCCGACCTGTGCGCTCGCCTGGTGCAGCTGTTCCTCGGCCGCCAGGATGTCCGGGCGCTGGCGCACCAACTCTGAGGGGAGGCTCAAGGGGACTTCCTCGGGGAGCTTCAATCCGTTCAGGTCGAACTCGGGAAGGGCAGCCGCCTCGGACGGGAAACGGCCGGCCAAAACCGCCATCTGGTGCCGGGACTGCGCCAGTTCCTTCTGTAATGGCGGGAGGCTGGTGCGGGTCTGGGCCAGTTGGGACTGCTGCGCCAAAAGCTCGGGACGGGTCCCGGCTCCCAACTCCAGGCGCCGCTCGGTGAGCCGTACCTGTTCCTCCTGGGCCGCGATCATCTCGTTGATCGCCTGGATGCGCGCCTTGAGCGAGGCCTGCTGCACCGCTGTGGTCACCAGGTTCGAGGTGAGGGTGAGATAGGACCCTTCAAGGAGGTAGCGCTGGTAGTCGAGCTGGGCCTGTGAGGCCTCCAGCGCACGGCGCGTGCCGCCGGCCAGGTCCAGGTTGTACGAGACGTTCACCGAGGCGTTGTACAGGCTGAAGAGGGAACTCCCGGCGTTGGGCTGGCCGAAAGAGGCCCCCGAGATCTTCTGCCGGGTCGCCGAGAAACCTGCGTCGACCGTGGGGAACAGTGTCCCGTACTGGGCGCGGCGCAGTTCGGCCGCCTCGCGCAGCGCCGCTTGCGCGGCCGCCAAGTTCGGACTCTGCTGCACCGCCTGGGTGATCAAGTCGTTGAGCGGCTGGCTGTGAAAAAGTGTCCACCACTCGGCCGGGATGTTCCGCCCACTGACGATGCGCTGTGCTTCGCCCTGGGGGACCGGCGCCGATGCTGTGGAGGCGGGGAGGGGGAGCGCGGTGAAGCTGGTTACCGCAGGGGAGGCAGGTTTCCGAAAATCAGGTCCGACCGCACAGCCCGAAAGGGCCAGCACCGCGGCAAGCAGGGAGACGCTGCCGAGGACGGTCGATCTGCTGGTTTCGTTTGCTCTCTTTCCCGCGTGATTTTCAACAGAAGTGTTGCTGTTAGAGATATTCATTCCGGTAGTACCAGAGGATCCTTTCTATCAGGTAAAGGGTTGTGCCGAGGTTGTGTATCAGCGTGAAGACTCATCATATACAAAATGGGGTTTCTTGCAAATATTTCTTGTGCTTACAGTTTCTACGGTGAACGGCCGTGCTGAGTCGGGATTGGACCTCTAAGGACGCGTATTGTCAGATAAAATGTCTCTGGAAGTCTCTCGTGGAGACGACCTTGCTCATCTCTTGAGCTCTTTGTTACGTAACTGTTACCTACTATTTAAGAGGACACAGTTCTGCTTGCCCGACTGCTTGCCAGATACAATCCTCTCTGCCAGACGAGCAAGCTGTTCCCGTTTCATACCACCCCGCGGTGGTCACGTCCCGGACGGTATTGATCTATACGCAAGCGTTTCTGCTTCTTCGGGGCGACCCTTCCAGGTGGCCGGGGCTTTCGTTGACTTTCCGACACCAATCTGCTAGAGGACTATGTTTATACTGAATTTTGGCTAGGACAACATGGAAGAATTCTTCGTCAAACTCTCCATCATGCTGGTTCCCGCACTGATGGCCATCACCTGCCACGAAGTATCCCACGGCTTCATCGCGGATAAATTCGGTGACAGTACCGCGCGGATGTTGGGACGGCTGACCCTCAACCCGCTCAAGCATCTGGATATCCTCGGTACCCTCATGGTGTTCGTGGTGGGGATCGGCTGGGCGAAGCCGGTGCCGGTCAACTTTCACAACCTGCGTCATCCCAAACGCGACATGATCTGGGTCGCCATCGCGGGCCCCATCACCAACTTCACCCTTGCCTGCGTCTCGGCCCTGGCCATGCGGGGACTCATCGCGGCAAGCGCAGGACTGCCGGATCACTCGCCGGCCTCCAGCATCGTCGATCCGGTCACCCTGATGCTCGCCTTCTCGGTCTACGTCAACCTGCTCTTAGGGGTCTTCAACCTGATTCCGGTGCCGCCCCTGGACGGGGGGAGGGTAGCGGTGGGGATCTTGCCGTACCGCCTCTCGATGCTCCTGGCGCGGGTCGAACCCTTCGGCATGATCATCATCATCGCCCTGGTTTTCTTTACCGATGCCTTCAGCTACGTGATCTTTCCGGCCCTCAACTTCGGGATTCGCCTCCTGGCCGGTCCGCACGCTAACCTAGTCTTCGGCGTAACCAAGTTGATGATGAGGTAAATTTCGACCTCATCGTCTTAACGATAGCAACAGCCACAAAGGAGTCCGTACCCATGAACAACAAGCGTATCGTAAGCGGCATGAGACCCACCGGGAAACTGCACCTGGGACATTTCCACGGGGTGTTGTCCAACTGGCTGGAACTGCAGAAAAACTTCGAGTGCTTCTTCTTTGCAGCCGATTGGCATTCTCTGACCACCGAGTACGCGAACACGGATGGCATCAAGGACAGCATCCGCGAGATGGTGCTGGACTGGCTCGCTTTCGGCATCGACCCCGAGCAGAGCGTGATCTTCGAGCAGAGCATGGTGCCGCAGCACGCCGAACTGAACCTGATCCTCTCCATGATCACCCCGGTCGCCTGGCTGGAGCGTAACCCTACCTATAAGGAGATGCAGGAGAACCTGGAGACCAAGGACCTCTCCACCTATGGCTTTTTGGGCTACCCGGTCCTGATGGCCTCGGACATCATCGTCTACAAGGCTGCGCGCGTCCCCGTGGGGCAGGACCAGATCCCCCACCTGGAGATCACCCGCGAAATCGCCCGACGCTTCAACCACCTCTACGGCCCGGTGTTCCCCGAGCCGGCGGCGCTTTTGACCGAAACCCCGAAGGTACTCGGCCTGGACGGCCGCAAGATGAGCAAGTCCTACGGCAACGCGATCTTCCTCTCCGATAGCGCGGAAGAGACCCGCAAGAAGGTGCTCTCGATGATGACCGACACCCTGCGTCCCTTCAAGAAGGACCCGGGCGAGCCGGACCGCTGCGTCGCCTTCACGCTACACTCTCTGTACGTTCCCCAGGAGAAGCGCGAGGAGATCGTGGTTAACTGCCGCAACGCGACCCTGGGCTGCGTGGACTGCAAGAAGATCCTGGCCCAGTGCATGATCGACACCCTGGAGCCGTTCCGCACCAAGCGCGAGGAGTTGGCGGCGCAGGATGGCCTGGTCGAGGAGGTTTTGACCGAGGGAAGCCGCAAGGCGGAAGCGGTGGCCAAGGAAACCATGCGCGAGGTTCGCGCCGCGCTCAAGGTCTAGAACCACGGTAGACGTGCCGAGTCGTTGAGTAGGGGCAAGAACTGCCGTCAACCTGCTCAACGACTCAACCACCCAACGCCTTTCCCCGGAGTTGCCTTTGCCCCTGGAAACGATGCAATCCAACCTGTTTGCCGATTCCCTCGAGAACGCCTACCGGGTGCAGATCGAGGAGTTCGAGGGGCCGCTCGACCTTTTGCTCCACCTCATCAAGAAGAATGAGCTGGACATCTACAATATTCCCATCGCCTCGATCACCAAGCAGTACCTGGAATACCTCGACCTGATGAAGGAACTCAACCTGGACATAGCGGGGGAGTTCCTGGTGATGGCAGCGACGCTTTTGCAGATCAAATCCCGCATGCTCTTGCCGGTCACCCCGGAGGAAGAGGACGCCGAACCGGAAGACCCGCGCGCCGAGCTGGTGCGCCGGCTCCTCGAGTACCAGCGCTACCGGGACGCCTCCTACCAGCTCACCAGCCGAAACCTCCTGGGGCGCGAGGTGTTCGCCCGGAAATTCGACTCGGACGAGATCTCGGAGAACGCCCCGAAGGAAGAGCCGATCGACGTGGAACTCTTCGAGCTGATCGACGCCTTTCGGCGCGTGCTCGGCAGGGTGTCGGTGGAAACCTTCCACAGCGTGATCACCGACGGCATCAGTATCGCCGACCGCATCAGCCAGGTGCTGACGCTTTTGCACGGCGGCAAGACCATCAGCTTCGACTCGCTGTTTCACGACGGGATGACCCGGGACCTCCTGGTGGTCACCTTCCTGTCCATCCTGGAGCTCTGCAAGCTGAAACTCATCAAGATCACCCAGGCGGAGAGCCTGGGATCCATCTGGCTCACCTCGTCGGCTCAATCCGAGTATCTCGAGGAAGAGCTGGAACAGGAGGAGATTCTTGTCGGCTAGGACGCTGAAAACCATCATCGAGAGTCTGCTCTTCGTGTACGACCAGCCGCTTACCCTGGACCGCCTGGCGCTCCTTTTGGAGGAGTTCGAACGCTCGGCGATCCGCAGTGCGCTCGAGGAGCTGGTGCAGGAGTACGAGGAGGCACAGCGCGGTATCGTGCTGGCCCAGGTGGCCGGCGGGTACCAGTTGCGCAGCCGACCCGAGCACGCCGACTACATCCGCAGGCTCACCAAGAGCCGCGGCGTCAAGTTCAGCCAGTCTGCGCTGGAGACGCTCGCCATCATCGCCTACCGCCAGCCCATCACCCGTGCCGAGATCGAGTACCTGCGCGGCGTAGATTCCGGCGGGGTGCTCAAGAGCCTTCTGGAAAAGAAGCTTCTCCGCATTCTCGGGAAGAAGGACGTGCCGGGCAAGCCGCTCATCTACGGTACCAGCCGCGAGTTCCTGGAACTCTTCGGGCTTAAGGACCTGAACGCGCTCCCCACCCTGAAGGAGATTCAGGAACTGGCGCCACCCGACCCGTTCGCGGACCAGCCGGCGCTGCCGCTCGATCCTGTTGAAGCCCCGTAGCCCTCTGTTAGAATAAGCACCATGCCCGGCTGCTTAGGCCGCGCCCATTCCGGTTTCACGGCACCAAGGGAGGCTTCCATGATACGTCAGCCCGCAGTAGCCGGTAAGTTTTACACCGAAGACCCGGACCAGTTGCGCGAGGAGGTGAATACCATGATTGCCCCGGGAGAGCCGACCCCGGTGCTGGGCATCGTCGTGCCGCACGCCGGATACATCTATTCCGGCAAGGTGGCCGGCGAGGTCTACGGCGTGGTGGAAGTCCCCGATGCAGTGCTGGTACTCGGCCCCAACCATACCGGCTTTGGTGCGCCGGTCGCCCTGGCCCCGGCCGGGGAGTGGCTCACTCCGCTGGGGCCGGTTCCCATCAATAGCAAACTCGCCGGGCTGATCCTGAAGCACACCCCCCGGGTCCAGGAAGACCCCTCGGCGCACCGCTTCGAACACTCCCTCGAGGTCCAGCTCCCCTTTCTGCAGCAGCGCAATCCCCAGGTCTGCATCGCCGCGCTCTGCCTCTCTTTAAGCGACTTCCCCTCGATCCAGGAGGTGGGGCACGGCATCGCCGAGGCGATCAAAGAGTACGGCGCCCCGGTCCTCATCGTGGCAAGTTCCGATATGACTCACTACGAAAATGCCCGATCCGCCAAGGAAAAAGACGACCTCGCCCTCGCCGAGATCGCGGCCATGGACCCGGAGGGGCTATTCAGGGTGTGCCGCCAGCGCAACATCACCATGTGCGGCGTGGTCCCGGCCGCGGTGATGCTGGTGGCTGCCAAGGAACTGGGCGCCAGCGCAGCGCGCCTGTTGCGCTATACCACGAGCGGCGAGGTGAACGGCGACCTGAACCGGGTCGTGGCCTACGCCGGACTGACGGTTAATTGATGGAGATAATCACTACCCACGTCAACGCTGACTTCGACTGCATCGGCTCCATGGTTGCAGCCAAGAAACTCTACCCCGAGGCCCTGCTGGTCTTCTCGGGGGCGCAGGAAAAGGGGGTGCGGGACTTCTTCCAGAAACAGCCCGGCCCCCTTCCGGATTTCACCCGCCTGAAAGAGATCGACTTTTCCCGCATAACCCGCCTGATCATCGTCGATTGCCAGCACTCCTCGCGCATCGCCCGCTTCGGCGAACTCGCCAAGGCGGGGGGGCTCGAGATCCATATCTTCGACCACCACCCGCGCTCCACCGGGGATTTGAATCCCACCGGGGGGGTGGTGCGCCCCTGCGGCTCGACTACCACCATCCTGGTCAGTTTCCTCATGCAGCGCGCCATCGAGGTGTCCCCCTTCGAGGCGACCCTCATGATGCTCGGCATCCACGAGGATACCGGCAACCTCACCTATCCCTCGACCACCGCGGAGGACTACGCGGCAGCTGCCTGGCTTTTGGAGCGCGGGGCCAACCTGAACGAGGTGGCCAACTCGATCGGCAAGGAGCTTACCGCCGAGCAGGTCTCGCTTTTGAACGACCTTTTGAACTCCCTGAAAACCACCTCCTACAAGGGGGTGGATATCTCCATCGCGCAGGCCTCGGTAGATCGCTACGTCGGGGAAATTGCGGGGCTCGCCCACATGATCCGGGACATGGAGAACCTCCAGGCGCTCTTTTTGGTGGTCGGCATGGGAGATCGGGTCTACGTGATCGCTCGCAGCCGGATCCCCGAGGTGAGGGTAGGGGAGATCCTGCAGGAGTTGGGGGGGGGCGGCCACGCCAGCGCGGCTTCGGCCACCGTGCGCGGCCTTACGCTGATTCAGGTGCTGGAGCGTCTGGAAACGGTGCTCCGTCAGCGTGTCGACCCGCGTCGCCTGGCCCGGGACATCATGTCCTCGCCGGTCAAGACCCTGCCGCCTACCTGCACTATCGAGCAGGCCCAGGAGCAGTTGGTGCGCTACAACGTAAGCGCCATGCCCGTGGTCGCCGGCAAGAAGGTGCGTGGCATCATCTCGCGCAAGATCGTGGAGAAGGCGCTCTACCACAACCTGGGGCAGGTGCCGGTTGCCGACTACATGCACTCCGAATTCCTGACCGCCACCCCCGATACGCCGATCAGCGAGATCCAGGCGTACATGGTGGGGGGCGACGTGCGACTGGTTCCGATCCTCTCGGACGCGCAACTGGTAGGGGTGATCACCCGCACCGACCTGTTGCGCTACAGCCTGGGGGGCGAGGCCCTCTACGACCTGGCGCGGGATGCCCAGCAGGTGAAAAACCGCGAGATCGAGAGCCTGATGAACCGCAACCTCGCGCCGGCTGCCGTGCGGGTCCTGCACGATCTCGGGCGGGTCGGCGACCGTCTGGAGCTTCCGGTGTATGCCGTGGGCGGCTTCGTGCGTGACCTCCTCTTGGGGCACGACAACGCCGACATGGACGTCACCGTCGAGGGTGACGGCATCCTCTTCGCCGAGGCCTTTGCTGTGCAGCACGGCGGTCGTGTCAAAAGCCACCAGAAGTTCGGCACCGCCGTAATCGTCCTCCCGGACGGCAGCAAGATCGACGTCGCCAGCACGCGCCTGGAATACTACGAATCACCCGGTGCGCTCCCGACCGTGGAACACTCCTCCCTCAAGATGGACCTCTACCGCCGGGACTTCACGGTGAACACGCTCGCCATCCGCCTGAATGCCGCCTCGTTCGGTACCCTCATCGACTACTTCGGAGCCTACCGGGACCTGCAGGCCAAGGTGATCCGGGTGCTGCACAACCTCTCCTTCGTGGAAGACCCCACCCGGGTGTTTCGTGCCATCCGTTTCGAACAGCGCCTCAACTTCAAGATAGCGCGCCACACCGAGGACCTGATCAAAAACGCGGTGAAGATGGAGTTTCTCGAGAAGTTGGGCGGGCGTCGCCTGTTGACCGAACTGATCCAGATCCTCAAGGAGAAGGAACCCCTCAAGGGGATCGGGCGCATGGCCTCCTTGGGGCTGCTGCGTTTCATCCACCCCGACCTCGAACTCTCCCTTACCCTGCAGGAGATGCTGGAAGACGCCCGTTACGTGGTCTCCTGGTACGACATGCTCTACCTCGAGGCAAGCTACGAGAGCTGGTCAGTTTTTTTCCTGGTCTTGTGCGACAGCCTGAACGACGATGAGTTCCTGAGTACCTGCAACCGGCTTGCGGTGAGCGAGCACTTCAAGGAAAAGTTGGCCCTGGCGCGGCGCCAGGGAAACGAACTGCTGGCGGGCCTGGAACGCAAACTCATCCAGCAGGGAAAACTCGACAACAGCGAGATCTACTTCTTCCTGCGCGGGCTTCCGGTAGAGGTGCTGCTCTACCAGATGGCGAAAACCCGAAACGCCGAGCTCAGGCGCTGCATCTCGCTCTACTTCACGAAGCTGCAGGGAGTACGCACCCTGGTCCGCGGGGACGACCTGAAAAAGCTCGGCTTGGCCAAGGGACCGCGCTACCGCGAGATCCTGGACGCGGTATTGAGCGCGCGGCTGAACGGTTCGGTGCACAGTCGGGAGGATGAGCTTCAGTTGGTACAGGGGCTCATTGCAGGGCTGTAGCAAAATTGACACACCTTGCCGTGCTTTGACGTTGGTTAGCCAAATAGCTGAAAATCAGTCACTTTTCAGTCAATCTTGCCGACAGGTGAGGCGCAAAGGACACATGAGAATCCTTCAGCACCCTTTTTTATAATTGTCACTCATGTGGCATCAAAATAAAACCCTTAAATACCGGGTGGATACCCATCTCTCTGGCTATGTTTTTGTTTTATGGCCCCTTTTTTGCTAATACGGTGTGCGAAGTGCCACACCAGCAGACGAGGGGTTTTTGCATGTACAAGCTTCAACGCAGCATCGCCATGGCGCTCACCCTGGTTTTTCTCGCGACGCCCTGCTTGGCGGCTGATACCAGTCTCAAGTCGTTTTTCGAGGACTGCCTCTATGGCGGACTCTCCGGCGGGCTGGTCGGTGCCGCAGTGATGGCTTTTACCAAGAAACCGAGCAAGCACTTCGATTACATCGGCTACGGGGCCGCGGCTGGGGTACTTGCTGGCGCGACCTATGGTACCATCATGGCGACCCGGTCGCTGGCCGAGTACGATCATGGCACGGTGCACTTCTCCATGCCGACCATACGTCCGGAAATTCGTGAAGCGAACTCCAAGGGGCAGACCTCCATCGTGGCTACGGCGGAGTTGATTCGCGGCCGGTTCTAAGGTCGTCGAACCAGCGGTTAGATTCAAAGGGGGGGCGATTGCCCCCCCTTTTTCGTTGGTACTTTCGGAAACTCCCCCGAGGACCCGTATGGTTTATGACACCTTGCCGGGAAGGGCGCTGCAGGCGGGACACCCGATGAAACTGCTTAATGAATTTCTCCGGAATTTTGAAGCCCGATCAGGATGGCATTCCCACCGCATATCGCGGGCTTTTCCGCTCGCAGCCCTTCATCGTGCAGCCACCCCTCTCTGTCATAATGAGAGTCTTGCCTAACCGGTACCGGTGGGCTACACTCACACATGGTAGACGCTTTTCGGGGGGTGATTTCGTGACACTCAATGCTCGACTTCCTGACCTTCTGACCTATACCAACTCGATGCTCACCTGGGTCAGCGGCCGCGGCCGCATCCTGATCATCGTGCACGACAATCCCGACCCCGACTCGCTCGCCTCGGCGATGGCACTCCGGCACCTCTTTGCGGTCCGCCTGAACAAGGAGGCGGTGATCGCCTTCTCCGGGATGATCGGCCGTAGTGAAAACCTCGCCATGGCGAAGTCCCTGCAGATTCCGCTGACCCCGTTTCCCATTATCGATCTCAAGATGTACCAGGTTATCTGCCTGTTGGACACCCAGCCCGGTACCGGCAACAACTCGCTGCCGCCGGAGACCCGGGTCGATATCGTCATCGATCACCACCCGATGCGCGAGTCGAGTGCCGCCTGCCGCTGGGTCGATATCCGCCCCGAGTACGGCACCACGGCCACCATCCTCTACGAGTACCTCAAGGTGCAGGGGGTGGCGCTGGGGACCAAGCTGGCGACGGCGGTCTTCTACGCGATCAAGTCGGAGACCCAGGATCTGGGACGCGAGGCGAGGCGTGCCGACCGGGATGCCTACCTGACGCTCTTTCCCATGGCCAACAAGACGCTGTTGAACGAGATCACGCGCCCCCCCTTGCCGCGCGAGTACTTCACGTCGCTCCATAGCGCTCTCGAGCACACGGTCCTCTACGGCAACGTGCTGGTAGCCGGACTGAAGGCGGTGCAGTTCCCGGAACTGGTCTCGGAACTCGCCGATCTTTTGCTCAGGCTGGAGGGGGTGGAAACGGTGCTTTCCATGGGACACTACAATTCGGAGATGATACTCTCCATCCGAACCGCTAATGAAAGGATTAACGCCGGCGAACTGATCCGTGCCCTCGTGGCAGGTATGGGGACCGCGGGAGGGCACGGCATGATGGCCGGCGGCAAGGTGGATAACGTGCCGGAGACCGATATTTCCATTACCCAAGTGGAACAGGAACTCACCGAGCGGCTCTTGAACGAACTGGGGGTGACCGGCCGCGACCCGGAACGCCTGGTGCCTTAAATCTCATGAAACCGGTTGCCAAACCAGGACCAAAGTGCTAGTAATTGTGTATGTCCGTCTTCCTCGATAACGCTGCGACCTCATTCCCGAAACCGGAATCCGTGTACCGGGCGATGGATACAGCGATGCGGGAAGTTGGCGTGGCCCCGGGCCGGGGCGGTTACCAGCAAGGGCTCGACGCGGCACGCATCGTTTTCTCGGCACGCTCAGCACTGGCAGACTTCTTCGGTGTCACCGATTCTTCCCGCCTCATCTTCACCCACAGTGCAACGGAATCCCTCAACATCGCGGTTAACGGACTTCTGAAGCCGGGCGATCATGTGGTCTCCAGCACCATGGAGCACAACGCCTTGGTGCGCCCGCTCCACCTGATGCGCTCCCGCGGCGTAGAGGTGACGTTCGTAGGGGGGCAGCCCGACGGCTCGGTGCGGGTGGCCGATATTGCTGCTGCGCTGCGCCCCAATACCCGGTTGGTCGCCCTGGCGCACTGCTCCAACGTGACCGGGAACCTGCAGCCCATAGCAGAAATCGGCCGAATTGCCAAAAAAAGCGGCGCCTACTTCCTGGTCGATGCCGCGCAAAGCGCCGGTTACTTCCCGATCGATGTGCGGGAACTTGCCATCGACCTTTTGGCGGCGCCGGGGCACAAGGGGCTCTTCGGTCCTCCCGGAACCGGCATTCTCGCCCTCGGGCCCGAGGTCGATCTCGACCCGCTGTTGGTGGGGGGGACCGGAAGCAAGGCGAGTAGTCCCGAGCAGCCCGAGGAACTTCCGGACCGCTTCGAAAGCGGCACCCTGAACACCCCGGGGATCGCCGGGTTGCTGGCAGGTCTCGAGTTCGTGAAGGAAGTGGGGCTGCAGCAGATAGCAGCAAAGGAACAACAGCTGGTCGAACAGGTACTGGAGGGGCTGCGCGCCCTGCCGGGAGCCGTGGTCTACGGACCGGCACCGGGGGCCGAGCGTGGCAATGCCATCTCTTTCAATCTTGCCGGCCAGGATCCGGCGAGCATCGGATTCCTGCTGGATCGCACCTACGGGATCAGTGTGCGGGTAGGCCTGCACTGTGCGCCGGATGTCCATCGCACCATCGGCAGTTATCCTGCCGGGACGGTGCGGGTGAGCCCCGGCTACTTCACCAGCCCCGAAGACATCGAGTACTTCCTGAGGGCGCTTAATGAAATCGACGAAAAAGGCTAAACCGCAGGGCGAACACCAGATTCGCCTCTGACCAGCGGTCATTCTGGTTGGGGCAGAACTATCATGAGAACAGCTGCAGAGCAGGCACGGCAGGAGGAAAAGCTGGTTTATCTGAGATGCGATAAGGTACAGGAGGTTGACATGAAGAAAATCTACGTGCTCGACACCAATGTTCTTCTTTACGATGCCCAGGCCCTTGGCAGGTTCGAGGACAACTCCATCATTATCCCGATCACGGTGATCGAGGAGATCGACCGCTTCAAGAAGGACATGAACGAGACCGGCAGAAACGCCCGCCAGGTTTCGCGCATCATGGACGCCTTCCGGAAAAAGGGATCGCTTTCCCAGGGAATCGAGCTGGAAAACGGCGGCAGCCTGCGGATCGAGATCTACGAAGAGAAGGTGATGAAACGCCTGCCTCCCGAGTTGCGCGAGGAACGCGGCGACAACCGGATCCTCGCGGTGGCCGTCGACCTCATGGAAACCGAGTCGGTGCCGGTCATCCTGGTCACCAAGGACACCAACCTGCGCATCAAGGCCGACGCCCTGGGGCTCGCCGCCCAGGACTACGAGTCGGACAAGGTGTCCATCAGCGAACTCTACACCGGGATCAGCGAGCTTGAAGTCGCTGCCGAGGTGATCGACCGCTTCTATAGCCAGGGTTGGCTCGAGCTCGAGGCGAGGTTGCTCCCCAACCAGTACGTCACCCTGATCGAGGCCGGCAACGAGTCACACTCGGCAATCGCCCGGTACGACGGGCGTTCCAAGCGGGTCCTGCCGCTCAAGGGGGCGGGGCAGGAAGGGGTCTGGAGCCTGTTCCCGAGAAACCGGGAGCAGTCGTTTGCCCTCGATGCCCTTTTGGACGACGACATCAAGATCGTCTCGCTGGTGGGCAAGGCCGGTACCGGCAAGACGCTGCTCGCCATCGCGGCCGGCCTCCAGAAGACCGCCGAGGAGAACGTCTACAACCGGCTCCTGGTCTCCCGTCCGGTCTTCCCGATGGGGCGCGACCTCGGCTTTCTGCCGGGTGACCTGGAGGAAAAGCTCACCCCGTGGATGCAGCCGATCTTCGACAACGTCGAGCTCCTTTTGACCGGTCACGAGGGGGAGAAGCGCCACAGCAAGGGGTACAAGGAACTGATGGCCATGGGGATCCTGGAGATCGAACCGCTCACCTACATCAGGGGGCGCTCCATTCCGAACCAGTACCTCATCGTTGACGAGGCCCAGAACCTGACCCCGCACGAGATCAAGACCATCGTGACCCGGGCGGGGGAGGGGACCAAGATCGTGTTGACCGGCGACCCGTACCAGATCGACAACCCGTACGTGGATGCCGAGAGTAACGGCCTCACCTACCTGGTCGAGCGCCTGAAAGAACAGAGCATCTCGGGCCACATCACCATGATGAAGGGCGAGCGCTCAGAACTTGCCGAATTGGCGGCCAATCTGCTGTAAAAACGCTGTAAAAGCAATTGACAATTGACGATGGACCATTGACAATGCCGCCAAACCAGAATCGGTTCCAGGTTCTACGTTCTCCGTTTTAGGCTGCAGACCCGGAGGGCGCTTTGACTGCTCTGCCTGAAGAAGTCAGCAACAAGTAGAACCTGGAGCGTGACTTAAAACGCTCTTCACTGTTTTCAGCTTTTTTCCTGGAGGTTAAAGGGCACCGCGGCTGTGCCCTTTCTATTTTCTATGCTGCTGCTTGCCCTCGAATCTTCCTGTGATGAGACCTCGGCCGCCGTCGTCAGAGACGGCCGCACGGTCCTCTCCAACGTGATCGCCTCGCAAATCGACGTGCACGCCGAATACGGCGGTGTGGTCCCCGAGATCGCCTCGCGCCAGCACCTGGAGGCGGTTTCCCTGGTCGTGGAACAGGCGCTGCGCGACGCTTCAGTCTCGCTCGCCGAACTGGAGGGAGTTGCGGTCACCCAGGGGCCCGGCTTGGCCGGTGCGCTTTTGGTTGGGATCTCGGTCGCCAAGGGGCTTGCCCTCGGGCGGCGCATCCCGCTGGTCGGCGTGAACCACATCGAGGGGCACCTCCTCGCGGTGTTCCTGGAAAAACCGGTGGAGTTCCCCTTCATAGCTCTCGCGGTCTCCGGGGGGCACTCGCACCTGTACCGGGTGGACGGGATCGGGCGCTACCGGACGCTGGGGCAGACGGTGGACGACGCGGCAGGCGAGGCCTTCGACAAGGTAGCCAAGCTGATCGGCCTTCCCTACCCCGGTGGGGTCGCCATCGACCGGCTTGCCCAATCCGGCGACCCCAAGGCGATCAAGTTTCCCCGCCCGCTCATCAACGACGGCAGCTTCAACTTCAGTTTCTCGGGACTGAAAACCGCGGTGCTCACCCACCTGGGCAAACACCCGGAGGCCGCGACCTCGGGCCTCAACGACCTGGCAGCCTCCTTCCAGGCTGCGGTCTGCGATGTCCTGACCCGCAAGACTGCGGCCGCAGTGGCGGCAACCGGCATCAAGCGCGTAGTGGTCGCGGGCGGGGTCGCCTGCAACAGCGGCCTGCGCCGCTCCATGGCAGCCTTCGCAGCTGAGCAGGGAGTCGAACTCGCCATGCCTTCGCCGCTGCTCTGCTCCGACAATGCCGCCATGATTGCCGTCCCCGGCGACTACTACCTCGCCCACGGGTACCGCAGCGGCTTCGACCTCGACGCCTTGCCGGTCTGGCCCCTTGACCGCCTTTCCCAACGACTCCCGGAGGTCCTGTAAATGGAGAAGATCCGCGCCAAAAAGGCCTTCGGCCAGAATTTCCTGGTCGACGACAGCGTGCTCACCCGCATCGTGGACTGTGTCGACCCGACTGCCGCCGACGCCATCCTCGAGGTTGGCCCGGGGCGCGGTGCCCTGACCCGGCACCTGGTTGCCAGTGGCGCACGCTTTCTTGCCGTCGAGTGGGACCGCGACCTCCTGCCGCTGCTCAACGCCGAGTTCGGCAACCTCCCCAACGTGGAGATCGGGCACGGCGACATCCTGAGGGTCGACCTGCGCCAGCTCTTAAGCCGGGCCCCCGAACAGAAGTGGAAGGTGGCGGCAAACCTCCCCTACAACATCTCCTCGCAGGTACTCTTCAAGTTTCTCGAGTGCTGCGACCGTTTCGACCGGCTGGTGCTCATGCTGCAAAAGGAGGTGGGGGACCGCCTGGTGGCGCCTCCCAACTGCAAGGACTACGGCGCGCTCACCGTACTGTTGCGGCTGCACTTCGACATCTGCCGCGAGTTCCTGGTGAAGCCGGGCTGTTTCCGGCCCGTCCCCAAGGTGGACTCCTGCGTGCTGCGCTTTACCCCGCTGGCCGCGCCGCGGGTCGAGGTGGGGGACGAGGATCTCTTCAGGCGCATCGTGAAAGGTGCCTTCAACCAGCGCCGCAAGACCCTGCTCAACTCGCTGCGCGGTGCCGGGCTGGAGACGAGCGACGACGAAGTCCAGAGCGCCCTGGAGGCCTGCGACATCGACCCGAAACGGCGCGGCGAGACCCTGTCGCTCGACGAATTTGCCGCCTTGAGCCGCAGGCTCTGTGCCGGGAAAAATCTGGCATAACCCCCTCTTTTTGTGTTATAGAAAAATGCTCATCTTTTCCGGTACCATGCGATCCTGTCACGGCTTAGGCAGGTACCTGGAGGACTTCATACATTTCGCTTCAGCGGAGGTCGTTTCGCTATGAAAATCTGTGTTATCGGTTCTGGTTACGTCGGTCTGGTGGCTGGTACCTGTTTTGCCGAAAGTGGCAACAATGTCATCTGTGTCGACGTCGACCAGGAGAAGATCGAGGGTCTCAAGCGGGGCGTGATTCCCATCTACGAGCCGGGACTTAAAGAGCTGGTGCTGCGCAACTGCGAGGAGGGGAGGCTTTCCTTCACCACCGACCTGGAGGCTGCCGTCAAGGAGTCGCTGGTCAATTTCATAGCGGTAGGTACCCCCCCGGGGGCCGACGGTTCCGCCGACCTGCAGTACGTCCTCAACGTGGCGCGCTCCATCGGCCAGCACATGGAAAGCTTCAAGATCATCGTGGACAAGTCCACCGTACCGGTCGGGACCGCGGACAAGGTCCGGGTCGCCGTGGCCGAGGAACTGGCGAAGCGTGGGGTCGACATCGAGTTCGACGTGGTCTCCAACCCGGAGTTCCTCAAGGAAGGGGCGGCCATCGACGACTTCATGAAGCCGGACCGGGTGGTGATCGGCACCGACAACGTGCGGACCGCCGAGATCATGAAGGAGCTCTACTCGGCCTTCATGAGGAAGTCCAACCGCCTGATCACCATGGACATCCGCAGCGCCGAGATGACCAAGTACGCGGCCAACGCCATGCTGGCGACCAAGATCACCTTCATGAACCAGATAGCCAACCTCTGCGAGTTGATGGGCGCCGACGTCATGGCGGTCCGGGAAGGGATCGGCTCGGATTCGCGCATCGGCTACGACTTCCTGTTCCCGGGTGTGGGGTACGGCGGGTCCTGCTTCCCCAAAGACGTCAAAGCCCTCGCCAAGACCGCCGAGGAGTGCGACTACGACTTCATCCTCCTGAAGGCGGTTGAAGAGGCCAACGCCCGCCAGAAACGGGTGCTTCCCGACAAGATCGCGGCGCGCCTGGGCAATGGCGGCCCGAAGCCCTTGGCCGGGAAGGTCATCGCCACCTGGGGGCTCTCCTTTAAGCCGCGCACCGACGACATGCGCGAGGCACCCTCGGTCACCATCATCGATGCGCTGCTCGAACTGGGCGCCGAGGTGCGTGCGCACGACCCGGAGGCTATCAAGGAGGCCAAGAAGGTTTTCGGCGAGCGCATCGGCTATAGCCACAACCAGTACGACATCCTCAAGGGTGCCGACGCGCTGGTGATCATCACCGAGTGGAACGAGTACCGCAACCCGGACTTCGACCGGATCAAGTCGCTGCTGATCAACCCGCTCATCTTCGACGGCCGGAATCTGTACCAGCCCCACCGGATGAAGCTCGAGGACTTCGAGTACCTGCCCATCGGCAGAAACGGCAAAGGGGCCTGCTGCGAGTAACAAAATCGGTTCCCTGCTCTACCTTCTCTGTTGAGGTGTGGGAGCTTGAGAGCAGCCTTTCATTGACCAGTTCGGGCTGAGATGCCACCCACGTGCACCTGGTTACTAAACGAACCGGTACGCACCGCGGGAAACTTGAGAACGTAGCAGCTGGAACATAGAACGTAGAACGCGTTTTTCGGGGGGTTGTCATGCGTATGCTTGTGACCGGCGGTGCCGGTTTCATTGGATCACATCTGTGCGAAAGACTGGTGAACGAAGGGCACGACGTCCTGTGCCTCGACAACTTCTTCACCGGCAGCAAGCGCAACCTCTCCAAACTCCTGGACAACCCGCGCTTCGAGTTGATCCGTCACGACGTGACGACACCGATCCTCCTCGAGGTGGACCGGATCTTTAACCTGGCCTGCCCGGCCTCGCCGATCCACTACCAGTACAACCCGGTGAAGACCACCAAGACCAGTGTGATGGGGGCCATCAACATGCTGGGACTTGCCAAGAGGGTGAAGGCGAGGATCCTGCAGGCCTCGACCTCCGAGGTGTACGGCGACCCGCAGGTGCACCCCCAGAACGAGTCGTACTGGGGCAACGTGAACACCCTGGGGCCGCGCAGCTGCTATGACGAGGGGAAACGCGTCGCCGAGACGCTCATGATGGACTATCACCGCCAGAACAACGTCGATGTCAGGATCATCAGGATCTTCAATACCTACGGTCCGCGCATGGCGGAAAACGACGGCCGCGTGGTCTCCAACTTCATCCTGCAGGCCTTGAGGGGAGAAGACATCACCGTCTACGGCAAGGGAGAGCAGACCCGCTCCTTCTGCTTCGTCTCGGACCTGGTAGAAGGGATGCTGCGCATGATGGAGTGCCCGGACTTCACCGGGCCGGTCAACCTCGGTAACCCCTGCGAGACCACCATCCTCGAGTTCGCCGAGAAGATCATCGCCCTTACCGGCTCCAGTTCGCGCATCGTGTTCCGCCCGCTGCCGGCGGACGATCCCAAGCAGCGCCGCCCGGATATTACGCTGGCCAAGAAGATGCTGGACTGGGAGCCGACGGTCAACGTCGAAGACGGGCTGAAGCAGACTATTGAGTATTTCTCCTCCGTCCTCGCTGCGGGGTAGGCATGCAAAAACGGTTTTACCTCACCCCTGCGGCGGTCATCATCTTCATCCTCTACTTCACCGTTTTCGGTGACCGCGGTCTTTTGCGCATTAACCACCTGCACCGGGACCGCGACGACATGCAGCAGAAGCTGCTGGAGTTGAAGACCGAGAACGACCGGCTCAGGCGCGAGATCACCGCGCTGCAGTCGGACCGCCGGTACCTGGAGAGCATCGCGCGCCGCGATTTCGGCCTGGTGCGCGGCAACGAGGTGATCTACCAGTTCCCGGCCCAGGAGAAGGGGAGCGGGGCGGGGCAGGCCGAGAAGAAGGGCCAGCCGGCTGTGTCACCCAAAGATGGTGCGCCGACAGGCAAACCGACGAAACCGTAATTCAAATTACACACCAGGGGGGCGTTGCGGCGCCCCTCGTTACTTTACTTGAGGTATCCATATGACCGCTTCCGTAGGCAGACAGCACTGCGTGGTATGTGCCTGGCGCGAGCACTGCGCCAAGAAGTTTTCGGTAGCCGACGGCGGAGCCCGCTGCCCGGACTTCACCAGGGACGTCACCATAAAGGATCTGCCGGAGACGGAAGTAGACAAGGATAAGGGGGGGAAGCTATGAAGGAGCAGCTGCGCGCATGCATCCTTAAGGGAATCGAAGGGTGTTTCGCCGACGGCACGCTCAGCTCGGGTGTGGTTCCGGCCATCGCGATCGAGAAGCCGGCGCACGCCGAACATGGGGACTTTGCCAGCAACGTGGCGATGCAGATGGCCAAGCAGGAACGCAAGGCGCCGCGCGCCATCGCCGAGATCATCGTGAACAAGCTCTCGGGGTCTTCCGAGCTCATCGGGAAGCTGGAAGTCGCGGGCCCGGGCTTCATCAATTTCTTCATCAAGGACAGCGCCTGGAGAAAGACGCTTGCCCTGATAGCAGAGCAGGGCTCCGAGTTCGGCAAGAGCACGGTCGGGGCCGGCAAGAAGGTGCAGGTCGAATTCGTCAGCGCGAACCCGACCGGCCCGCTGCACATCGGCCACGGGCGCGGTGCCGCTACCGGCGATGCCGTCGCCTCGCTTTTGAAGGCGGCCGGTTTCGACGTGCAGAAGGAATACTACATAAACGACGCCGGCAACCAGATGAACACCCTGGGGCTTTCCGGCCTTTTGCGCTACCGCGAGCTTTTGGGCGAGAAGATCGAGTTCCCGGAAAACTGCTACCAGGGGGACTACATCAAGGACATCGCCCGCGATGCCATCGCCAAGGTGGGAGACCGGTACCTGAACGCTCCGCAGGAGGAGGGTGTCGCCTACTTCGCCAAGCTGGGCGGCGACCAGATTCTGCACGGTATCGACCTCGACCTCAGGGACTTCGGCGTGGTGCTCGATCACTGGTTCTCCGAGCAGTCGCTCTTCGACGACGGCAAGGTACCCTCGGCCATCAAGGAGATGCAGGACAAGGGGCTCATCTACGAGCAGGACGGCGCGCTCTGGTTCCGCACCACCGACTACGGCGACGACAAGGACCGTGTCGTGGTACGCAGTAACGGGGTCACCACCTATTTCGCCTCGGATATCGCCTACCACCGCGACAAGTTCGAGCGGGGCTTCGACTGGGTTATCGACGTCTGGGGCGCCGACCACCACGGTTACGTGCCGCGCCTGAAAGGGGTGGTCCAGGGGCTGGGGAGAAAGGCCGACGATCTGGGGATCATCCTGGTGCAGCTCGTCTCGCTGCTGCGTGACGGCGTCCCGGTCGCCATGTCCACCAGAAGCGGCGAGTTCGTGACCCTGAAGGAAGTCGTCGACGAGGTGGGGCGCGACGCGGCTCGCTTCTTCTTCCTGATGCGCCGCTCCGACAGCCAGCTCGACTTCGACCTGGAGCTCGCCAAACGGCAGAGCGCCGACAACCCGGTCTACTACGTACAGTACGCGCACGCCAGGATCCGGAGTATCTTCGAAACCGCCCGCGAGCGTGGCCTGGCTCCCGATTTCAGCGCGCTCAAGCTGGAGCTCTTGGAGAGTGCCGAGGACCTCGCACTCATCAAGAAACTCTCCCTCTACCCCGAGATCCTGGAAGGAGCGGCAGTCAACTTCGAACCGCACCGCATCACCTATTACCTGCAGGAGTTGGCCGGCGAGTTCCACAGCTTCTACAACAAGAGCCGGGTGATCATCCCCGAAGAGCCGCAGTTGAGCCAGGCGCGCCTGTTCCTGCTCGACGGGGTAGCCACCGTCCTTAAGAATGCCCTGACCGTTCTCGGTATTTCGGCGCCGGAGCGGATGTAGGATCGGGAGTGCTAGAACGTGCGTGATTACAGCGACAAACGGGGAGGGCGGGAACAGACTACCTTTGAACGGCGTCCGGTGGCGAAGAACCGCCCGCGACGCGAGTCTGGCCCCCTGATCTTCCTGAAGTGGTTCCTTGCCTTTACCGCTGTTTTCGGGACCGGTTTCGGTGCGGGATGGTACGTGAAGGGGCTTAGAAAGCCGCAGCCGGTGGTGGTCGCCCCTGCGGTGAAGAAGGATGCTCCGGCTGCCCCGGCTGCCGAGGCGAGCGCACCCAAGCCCGACGTGCCGCTCACTTTCTACAAGACCCTTCCTGCCGGGGGCAAGGGGGCCATCGGGACCGGCCTCAACCTTAAAAAGCCCGAGCCGGCAGGTGCACCTCATGAAACCGCGCCGGCCGCGGCAGCTCCCGCGGCCCCGGTCGCCCCTGCTGCCGGGCCTGCAGCGCCCGCCGCGGCCCCTGCAGCTGACGCCAAGGCGGACAACATCCGTTACGTGGTTCAGCTCGCCTCCTACCGTGATAAACAGGAGGCTCTGTCGGCCCAGGGAAAACTCACCGAAAAGGGGACGGCAGCCTACCTCGTCGAGTCGCGGCTCCCTGACAAGGGGCTTTGGTACCGGCTGCGGGTCGGTCACAAGCTCACCAAGTCGGAAGCCCTGGAAATGGCCGCCAAGTTCGGCAAGGGCGCTGCGGTGCTGCCGGATTAGCGTTTTTTCACTGGCTGGAATGACTTTTACCTTCGGGATGCTACAGTTATTCCTGACGGAGGGGGGCTGATGGAAAAGCGTAAGAAACTAGGCGAAATCTTTATAGAAAACGGCACATTGTCCGAGAAGACGGTGGCCCGGATGTTGAAGATTTCCCAGCGTCTCAACAAGCGCTTCGGAACCCTTCTGGAAGAGCTCGAACTGGTGACCGGGGAGGAACTCGCTGCCGCGCTGGCTACCCAGTACGGCTGCCGGGTGGCCAGCAACTTCGCCGGATTCGCCTTCGCTCCCGAGCTCCTCTCGATCATCTCCGTCGATGTCGCGATGCAGAACCACATCTTCCCGCTCAAGCTGGATAACAAGCGCCTGGCCCTCGCCATGGCTGATCCTACTGAGACGCGGATCGTGAAGAACATCGCGGCAAACCACGGATTGACCATCGTTCCGTTCATCGCCACCCGCAACGAGATCTACGCCGCCATCTGCAGGAACTACCTGCAAAAGGACGTCTCGAAGAGTACCACCACGACGGTCCTGGTGGTCGAGGACGACAAGCTGATCGGGACCATGTTCGGCGACTTCCTGAGCCGGCAAGGGTACCGGGTCGTCTTCGCCTCGGATGGCCTCGAGGCCTACAAGGCTGTTCTCACCGAACGGCCCCAGGTGGTAATCACCGACCTGTACATGCCCAAGCTGGACGGCTACGGCCTCTTCGAGGCGCTGCGCAGCGTCCCGGAGCTCAAGGCGATCCCGGTAATCCTCATCTCCAGCTCGGTACATCCCGAGGACGAGGTGCGCGCCTTCGAACGAGGCTTCTTCGACTTCATCGAGAAACCTGTCAAGGAAGGGACCCTGATCACCCGCGTAAAGCGCGCCCTGCAGTTTTACGAAAGGAAGTACCAGATCAGCTAGTTTTTGGCAGTAAAACGTAACGAATACACGACGTACCTACCCTCCAGGCCAAATTGTGCTGGAGGTATTTGTTTAAAGGGGGTAAAAAGGGTGAGTTCCATACAGACCGTAAAATGTCCGCACTGCAGGAAAGAAGCCCAGCTGACCGGCAACCCGTTTCGTCCCTTCTGCTCGGAGCGCTGCAAGATGATCGATCTGGGGACCTGGGCCAGCGAAGGGTACCGGATCCCGGGCGAGAAGGCCCCGCAGCACGACGACGAGGAGTCCGGCGAGCAGTAGGGAACGACTGCCGTACCGATGGCGAAATTTTCAGCCAGCTCACTTTTTGCCTGTTCACCTGGGCGGGAGGTTTTGGCTGTGAGAAATGAATACTGCACCAACTTCAAAGGAGTCGCTCATGTCTAACGTACGACTGCGTTTCGCTCCGAGTCCCACCGGTTTCCTCCACGTGGGCGGGGCGCGCACCGCGCTGTTCAACTGGCTTTTGGCCCGCAAGCTCAAGGGTACCTTCGTGCTGCGCATCGAGGATACCGACGTTCAGCGCTCCACCCAGGAATCGGTGGATGCCATTTTGCAGGGGATGACCTGGCTCGGGCTCGACTGGGACGAGGGGCCCTTTTACCAGACCGATTACTTCCCGCTCTACAAGGAGAAGGTGCAGCAGCTGCTCGCCGAGGGGAAGGCGTACAAGTGCTACTGCTCGGCGGAAGAACTGGAGGCCAAGCGCGAGAAGGCGATGCAGGAAGGCGGCAAACCGAAGTACGACGGTACCTGCCGTGATCTGCCGCCGCAGGATGACGACGGGCGTCCCTACGTGGTGCGTTTCCGCACGCCCAAGGAAGGTGCCACCTCCTGGGATGACGCCATCAAGGGGCGGATCTCCTTTGAAAACAACGAACTGGACGACCTGATCATCCAGCGCACCGATGGCACTCCGACCTACAACTTCGTGGTGGTCATCGACGACATCAGCATGCAGATGACCATGGTGATCCGTGGCGACGACCATGTGAACAACACGCCGCGCCAGATCCTGCTCTATGAGGCGTTCGGGGCGCCGATTCCGACCTTCGCCCACGTCCCGATGATCCTCGGTGCCGACAAGGCCCGCCTCTCCAAGCGGCACGGCGCTACCAGCGTCATGGCTTACCGCGACATGGGGTACCTGCCGGAAGCGCTGGTGAACTACCTGGTGCGCCTGGGGTGGAGCCATGGCGACGACGAGATCTTCTCCATCGACGAACTGGTCGAGAAGTTCTCCATCGAGAACGTGGGGCGCTCACCCAGCGTCTTCAACACCGACAAACTGATCTGGCTGAACGCCCACTACATCAAGACCGGCGACCCGGTACGCCTGGCCGACCTGGTGACTCCGTTCCTCAAGGAGCGCGAGGTTGATCCCTCGAAAGGGCCGGACCTGGTTGCCGTGGTGAAGACCCTGCAGGAGCGCGCCAAGACGATGCTCGAGTTGGCCGACGGCGCCGTCTTCTACTACCGTGACGACTTCGCCTACGACGAAAAAGGGGCCGCTAAGAACTTCACCCCGGAAACCCCGGCGCTTCTGGAACTCCTCATCGCGAAGCTTGAGGCCCTGCCGGAACTGACCCTGGAGTCGGTGGAAGCCGTCTTCAAGGAAATCTGCGAGGAGAAAGGGATCAAACTGGGGGGGATAGGCCCCGCGGTGCGTCTGGCTCTCTCCGGGACCACGGCGTCTCCCGGAATCTTCGACATGATCGTGGTTTTCGGCATGGCCGAAACCAGGAAGCGTGTCGAGCGCGCCATCGCCACCATCAGGGGATAAACCTGCCAGCTGCAAGGAACAAGAAAGCCCGCTCCGGAGTGAAACCGGGGCGGGCTTTTTTAACAGGGATGAAGGGGATAAAGGGGATAAAGGCAAAATAACGAGAGAAGGGGCTTCCAGGACCCTCCCAGTGGCCCGCAGCGCGACTGCCCCGGCACTCCTGCCTACCTTGCGTAATACGGGCTCCTGAACTTGGGCCTTGTCGGATTATTCGCTAGATCCCCCCCTCTCAGGCTTTTTTCGGGTTGACTGCCATGAATTAGCCTCTATTAATATTCAGTGCTGTTGATTTCGGACAGGACAGAATGGGAATAGGGGAGGGACCATGCTGGACGCGACAGTTCGTGAGGCGGACCGGGCGTTAATACTGGCGCAGGCGGTACTCGCCACGGCCCGATCCCTGGGGTTGGCTCAGGAAAAGGTCGCTCAGGCACTTGAACAAAGTATGGGGATTGCCGGCGAAACCGCAGAACGGATGGGCATCGGGGCCGAAGGGGAGGAGGATGATACCTATCCACAGCAGCTGAGGCGCCTGTACTGTAGCTTGGGGAACATCCTCGATTGGTCCATGGAAGACGCGAAAAAATGGCTTTTGAGCGTGAACGGCGCGTTCGATGGTAAGCGCCCTCTCGAACTCTTGGATGACACGGCAGGGGTGATACGGCTGGTGAGCTACCTGGAACGGTACGGGGTGAGTGGCTAGCGAGGCCAGTTGGACCAGGTGATCGCAGCGCACCTGAGAACGGTGAGAAAAAAACGAGGCCGTCCGGAGTGACCGGGCGGCCTCGTTGCGTGCGGTCACGTGGCGACTACTTAAGCGAGGCGATGTACCCTCTGATGCCAGAGAGGATCCCGTCGGCCGTCAGGTCCTGGTACTGAGGGTCCTTGAGCTTCTGCTCGTCCTTCTCGTTGCTGACGAAGGCGGTTTCCACCAGGATGCTCGGCATGGTGGCACCCACCAGGACGTAGAAGGGACCCTGCTTCACCCCCAGGTTCTTCACGCTCGGGTAGCCGGTGAGCGCCTTCTTGTAGAGAGCCTTTTGGACCTCGTCGGCCAGGTGTGCCGAGTCGTTCAGCTTGTAGTTGGCCATCAGGTCGAAGAGCACCGCCTGCAGGACGCTGACTTTTTCAAGCGAAGTGCCGTTCTCCTTGGCGGCCAACTGGGCCACCTTCTCGGTCTTGGCGAGGTTCAGGTAGTAGGTCTCGATGCCGTTGGCCCCCCGGTTCAAGGAGGCGTTGGCGTGGATCGAAATGAACAGGTCGGCCCCCATCTTGTTGGCGATGGCCGTCCTCTCCTGCAGCTCGATGAAGACGTCGGTCGAGCGGGTCATTACCACGTCGATCCCCAACTCCTCGCGGATCTTTTGGGCCAGCTTGAGGCCGATCTGCAGGACGATGTCCTTTTCCCGGGTGCCGGAGGGGCTCATGGCGCCGGGGTCGTGGCCGCCGTGTCCTGGGTCGACGACGATCCTGCGGATCTTCCCCGGCTTGAACTGGCTGGGTTGTTTAGGCTTCTCGGCCGCCTTGACCTTCTCGGGTTCGGCTTTGGGTTTCTCCGGTTTGGCGGCAGTCTCGGGTTTGCCGCTTTCCAGCACCTCCCCCTTGGCCGCCGAGATCTCCTGGCGGCGCTCACCCTTGACGTCCACGATGATCCGGAAGGGGTCCGAGAAGGTGAAGATCTTGTAGTCCCTGATGCTGTCCAGGTCGAGGACCACGCGGGCCGTGGTGGCGCGGTACTGGGCGATACGCACGCTCTTCAAAAGCCCGTCCCCGATGTTGAGGTCCTTGATCCCCGGCGTCACCTTGGCACCGTGGATGTCCAGGTAGAGCCGCCCGGGAATCTTGTGCGACTCGAATTTCACCTCGTGCTCCAGGCCGATCGAAACCCGGGTGTAGTCCGGGGTGGACCAGTGCTTGAGCTCGGTCACCGGGACGGCCCCTTCGGCCCCCCAGGCGAGCTGCGGCAAGGGGAGCAGTTGGGCCAGGAGCAGCCCCCCCTGCGCCGCCAAGAGCCGGTTCAGCATGAGGTGCTGGTAGGGGGTGCTCACCCCGAGGTATTTAAGGAATTCCCTTCGTTTCATGCGTTATGGACTCCTGTGCCAATCAAGGCACGGCTAGAGCATCCTCTTTAATTCGTCGACCAGGTTGAGCGCCTCGAGCGGCGTCAGGGTGGTTACCTCGACATTGCGCAGCCGCTCGCGGAGCTGGTCGTCGGGGGCCGCGAACAGGGAGAGCTGCGGCGAGGGTGTCGACTTCTGCTTGCCGCGCGCCAGGCGGGGGAGTCCGCCTTCCACGTACTCCCCCTTTTCCAGGTTCAGGAGAATCTCTTTGGCCCGCTCGATGACCGCCTGCGGCAGGCCCGCCAGCCGGGCTACCTGGATGCCGTAGGAGTGCGAGGCGCCGCCGGGGACGATCTTCCTTAAGAAGATGATGCGCTCGTTCCACTCGCGGACCGCGATGTTAAAGTTCTTGATCCCCGGCCGGGTCACGGCGAGCTCGGTCAGCTCGTGGTAGTGGGTGGCAAAGAGCGTCTTGGCGGCGTGCAGCTTGTTGTCGTGCAGGTACTCGGCAACGGCCCAGGCGATGGAGACCCCGTCGAAGGTGGAGGTGCCGCGCCCGATCTCGTCCAGGATCACCAGGCTCTTCGCGGTGGCGCCGCGCAGGATGGCCGCCGATTCCATCATCTCCACCATGAAGGTCGAGTGACCGCGGGCGATGTTGTCCGAGGCGCCGACCCGGGTGAAGATGCGGTCCACCAGCGGGATGCGTGACTTCTCGGCCGGGACGAAGCTTCCCATCTGGGCCATCAGGGTGATGAGCGCCACCTGACGCATGAAGGTCGACTTACCGGCCATGTTGGGACCGGTAATGATGATCAGCTGGTTTTCGCCGTTATCCAGGAAGGTGTCGTTTGGGACGAAGCGCTCGCCGGAGTGCATCTCCTCGATGACCGGGTGGCGCCCCTCGGTGATCGAGAGCTCGCTCCCCTCGTGGATCTCGGGGCGGCAGTAGCCGTGGTCGTGGGCCAGTTCGGCGAGGCTCACCAGGACGTCCAGGGTGGCCAACCGGTCGGCCGTACGGGCGATCCGCTCCCCCTGGGCGGCCGCGGCCTCGCGAACCTCCTGGAACAGTGCGAACTCGAGCTCCCGGATCCGGTCCTCGGCACCCAGCACCTTCTCTTCGTACTCCTTGAGCTCCGGCGTGATGTAGCGCTCGGCGTTCGCCAGGGTCTGGCGCCGGATGTAGTCCTCGGGGATGGCCGAGACGTTGGCCTTGGTCACCTCGATGTAGTAGCCAAAGACCTTGTTGTAGCGGATCTTCAAGGAGGAGATCCCGGTGCGGTTCTTTTCCTTGGCCTCAAGGCGGGCGATGAACCCTTTCCCCTCGCGGCTTATGGCCCGCAGCTCGTCGAGTTCCTCGTTATAGCCGTCGGCGATGATCCCCCCCTCGCGCAGCACGAACGGGGGATTCTCCACGATGGCCCGCTCGATCAAGGAGCAGATGTCCTCGAGCGGGTCGGTGCCGGCGTTGAGCTCCTGGAGCAGCTTCGCGCCCGAGCCGGCGGTCTGCTCCTTGAGTCCCGGGATGCGCGAGAGCGAGCCCTTCAGCGCCGCCAGGTCCTTCGCCGAGGCCGAGGCAAGGCTGATGCGCCCGTTCAGGCGCTCCAGGTCGTAGACCCCGGAGAGCAGGTCGCGCAGCTCGCTTCTCAGGCCCGGCTGACCAAGCAGTTCTTCGACCGCATCCTGCCGCTCGACGATCTTCTTCAAGTCCATGAGCGGGTAGTTGATCCACTGCTTGAGCTTTCTCCCTCCCATGGCGGTCACGGTGCGGTCCATGAGCCCCAGGAGCGATCCCTTGCGCTTTCCCTCGGAGATGGTGGCCGTGAGTTCCAGGTTGCGCCGGGTGGACTCGTCCAACAAGAGGTGCTCACTCTCGAAGTAGCTGGAGATCGAGGTGACGTGGGGGGCGTTCCCTTTCTGGGTGTCCACCAGGTAGTGCAGCACGGCACCGGCCGCCATGAGCGCGACCGGGAGCCCGTCGCAGCCGAGGGTGGCCGGCGTCGCCCCCTTGAACTGGTTGGCGATGAGCCGCTTGCAGTAGTCGCTGTCGTAGACCCACTCCTCGAAGTAGGTGAGAGCGCGCCCCGCGGTGATGGAGGCGAGCGCCTTCGCCTGGGCAGGGTCCCGGTAGCCGGCAGGGAGGATCAGCTCCCGGGGGCCGATGCAGGTCACCTCGGCGAGGGCCGCGGCCTGGTCGGCAAGTTCAGTGATGCGAAACTCCCCGGTGGAGAGATCCAAAAACGCAAGGCCGAAGCGCTTCTCCTCCTCGAAGAGGGCGAGGAGGTAGTTGTTTTCCTTGGGAGAGAGCGAGGCGTCCTCGACGACCAGGCCCGGGGTGACCACTTTCACCACCTCGCGCTTCACGATCCCTTTGGCGAGTTTGGGGTCCTCGGTCTGTTCGCAGATGGCGACTTTCTCCCCCGCCTCGATCAGTTTGGCGATATAGGGGGCGCAGGAGTGGAAGGGGACGCCGCACAGGGGAATCTCGGGGCCGTCGGAGCTCTTGTTGCGACAGGTGAGGGTGATCCCCAGGATGCGGGACGCCTTGACGGCGTCGTCCAGGAACATCTCGTAGAAATCGCCCATGCGAAAGAACAGGATGGTATCGGGGTAGTCGGCTTTTATTTCAAGGTACTGCCGCATCATCGGCGTCAATTCGGACATTTGCAAACCTTTCCAGGTAGAGAAACGGCGCACATCTTAGCAAAATGATACGGGCATGTAAAGGACCGCAGGATGGCGCTGCGGCTTTAATGATGTATGCTTTTCCGACAGCTCAGGCTGCCTTGGTCGCAGCCGGTTTCCAGAGCACCCCTGGTGGCACGCTTTGATATGGCTAAGGTTTTGGTGCTACGTCGCCGCTTGGCGGAGGCATAGTTGATCAGATCAAACAAATGAGCTTTACAGGGCACTCGAAGGCGTTGGATAATTACACGACGGGTACAGCCTACCGTTTGCGGTTATAGGGAGTGGCAGATGCGCGGACACCGAGTAATCAACAGCTGTTCAGTGGCAACAGGACATTCGTACCCCAAAGATCTGGTTTCCTTCATTTTCGAGCGTTGGCAGGACCCTGCGTTCGTCGAACGGCTCTGCCCGTCGCATTCGGACTGCGGCTTCCAGCTTCCGGAGCGCTCCGTCCTGGAACAGGTAATTTCCACCTGCTACCAGGCGAGCCTGATGCGCGAGGAGGAGCGCCCGGTCATGTTCCGGCTGATTATCCGCGACTCGCACCTGTTTCCCGCCGAGGAGGGGCCCCCCACCGGAATGCACCGGCTCATCTTCTCCCGGCTGCGTCCCTTCAACGAGTACGAGCTGCACCGGTTGGCGCCCGCCGCCGACTTTTACCGCACCCTGATCGGCATCACCCTGCCACCCAACGACGGGGCGCAGATCTGGGGGCTTTTACACTCCGGCACCCGCTGGATGCATGCAGTCTACGGGGGGCGCAAGACCTCGCCGCCGCTTCCCGTCTGCCTGGTGGTCTACGTGACCGGCGCCGGGCAGATCTCGGTCTGCATCGGTTCCGAGATCATCGCTTCACTAAACGGCGGCCAGATCAACTGCCCGAGCCTCGACGTCTTCAATTCCCAGTGGATCGCCAAGAGCCTCGCCATGGTGCACTCCGAGACCCTCGAGCTGCATCATAAGGCACGGCAGGAGTCGGGGCGGGTCTGGGCCAACCTCGATCCCGACTTTGGCAGCTACCTTGGGCAGCAGGCAGTGCGCCGCATCATCAGCGTGATCCGCAATTCACACCACGGCGGGCTTCTGGTCTACCTCCCCGAGGAAATGACCGCCGAGATCCTCAAGGAAAACCGGTACATGTCCATCAAGTACCAGTTCCTCGAGTTCGAATCGCGCCAGCGTTTCCGGACCCTGACCCTCAAGGTGATGAACACCATGGCCGAGATCCACGGCGACCCGGCAGACCCCGACAAGGTGGTCGGCTGGCAGGATTACGTGACCAGCAAAAACGACTCGATCGCGCTTCTGGACGAGGCGATATTCGACGTGGCCCACTTCATCGCTGCGCTCTCCGCGGTGGACGGTGCCGTGGTTATTTCGAAGCGGCAGGAGCTTTTGGGGTTTGGCGGGGTGATTTCGGGTGACCTCGACAGCGTGGGGATGGTGGCACACGCGCTAGACACCGAGGGGGCCCGGACCGAACCGGTGCTGAGCGAGGGGGTGGGCACCCGGCATCGTGCGGCCTATCGCCTGTGCCAGCGGCTCCACGAGGCGATCGCCATCGTGATCTCGCAGGACGAGAGCGTGCAGATCGTCAAGTGGCATAACGGCGCAGTCACCTACTGGGACCAGGTGCCAACCGGGGTGCCGGGGTTCTAGCGCTGCCGCTCACTCCACGTCGACGTTACGCAGCCCCTCCGGTTTCCAGGCCGGTGAAATAACCTTGGAACCACCCTCGTTCCCCAAAAGGCTCCCGAAGGTAACCGAGAACTCCCCGAACCTGTTGTTCACCTGGTCCATGGCGCTTGCCAGAAGCGCCTTTTTACGGTCCTGGGCAAAGAGAGGGAGCTGCTCCTGCTGCTGGCGCAGGTTGCTCAGGCGCACCCCCAGAAGCCGGATCGGCTGCTCCAGTTCGATCCCCTCCAGGATCTTCAGCGCCGCCTGGTAGATCTCGTCGCTGTTGTTGGTATGGGCCGGGTGGCTCTCCTGGCGCGAGAAGGTGGTGAAGTCGGGGTAGCGCACGGTCACGGTCACCGTCTTGCCGGCCACCTGGTAGCGCCGGGCCCGGCGCCCCACCATTTCGGAGAGCTGCAGAAGGTACATCCTGATCTCACCGGGGTCGCTGATGTCCCGGTCCAGCGTGGTGCTGTGCCCCACCGTTTTTACCTCCTCGGCCTCCTCTTCGGGTACCACGGGGGCATCGTCGATCCCCCGTCCCATCTGCTGCAACCGTACCCCGACCACCCCGAACTTGCGCTTGAGGATCTCCACCGGAAAACGGCCCAACTCGCCGCAGGTCTTTATGCCGAGAGCACTCAGCTGTTTCCCGGTCTTGGCGCCGATGCCGCAAAGGTCCCGGATCGGGATGCGCTCCATGATGGCCGGCACCTCCTCGGGGGGGATGATGGTGAGGCCGTCGGGCTTTTGCATGTCCGAGGCGAGCTTGGCGAGGAGTTTGTTGGGGGCGATGCCGATCGAGCAGGTAAGGCCGAACTGGTGGCGGATGCGGGCCTTGATCAGGTGAGCGATGCGCTCCGGCGAGCCGAAGATGGCGAGGGAACCGGTGACGTCGAGGAAGGCCTCGTCAATGGAGAAGACCTCCACCATCGGGGTGTATTCCCGCATGATGTTGATGATCTGAGTGGAGGTGTAGGTGTACTTGCGGTTGTTGCCCACCACGAAGATGAGCTGGGGGCACATCTGGCGTGCTTCCCAGGCATTCATCCCGGTCTTCACGCCAAAGGCGCGCGCCTCGTAGGAACAGGTGGTGATGACGGTACGCTTGGCGGCCCCGGTGACGGCGATCGGTTTGCCGCGCAATTCCGGGTTTGCCTGCTGCTCCACCGAGGCGAAGAAGGCGTTCATATCGATGTGCAGGATGATGCGCTGGGCTTCCACGGTCTGCTCCGGCTGTTCGGGGGCGAACGACAGCGTCGCCGGTGGGGCTCTCCCGGTAGCAGGGGGAGGGGTGCCACGATGCCCCGGGCACGCGCCCGCTTCAGCGCCCTTCGACCCCCTCCAGGGTCCAGTTCTGGTCGGTGGCGTTGAAGATGAGCTCGAAGAGGTTGCTGCCGTCGCTCACCGCGAAGTGCAGCCTAAGCGCCGCGCCATCGTGGCTCTTCCAGAAGTAGGACATCTCGGTGACCGCGTGCTTTTGCCTGCGCCACTCGAACCAGACCGGCTTGATCTTCGAGCCCGGCGCAAAAATGGCGGCAACTTTCACCCTTTCGGCGACTCTGCGCATCAACCTACTCCATTTGCCGATAGATGCCAACTACTTTCCCCACGATGGAAAGCTCCCCGTCTTCCTCGCGGACGATGATCGGTTCGTAGTTGGGATTCTCCGGCTGCAGCCTGATCTGGTTCCCCTCCCGGTAAAAACGCTTCAGGGTCGCCTCGCCTCCGACCATGGCCACCACGATGTCCCGGTTCAGCGCGGTGGGCTGGGGTCGCACCAGGGCAAGATCCCCCTCCTTGATGTGGGCGTGGATCATCGAGTCGCCCTTGACGCGCAGGAAAAAGGTGCCGCCGGAGCGGAGTTGGGAGCTGTCGATGGCGAAGTGCCCCTCGACGTCCTCGATGGCCGGATGCAGCGCGCCGGCCCGGACCACGCCGACGATGGGGAGGCTTGCCGCCTGGGCCTGGTTGCACAGCGCGATGCCGCGCGAACTCCCCTCCTGCCGGCGCAGATACCCCTTCTTTTCCAGGGCCTCCAGGTGCTTCATGACCCCCAGGGTGCCGGATACCGAGAGACACTTGCCGATCTCCCTGAGGCTTGGGGGATAGCCGTTGCTGGCGATGTAGTCGGTGACGATCTCCAGGACTTCCTGCTGACGGGGGGTGAGCCGCTCCATGACGACCTCCTTGGTTATCTGGTGATAACTATATCAGGTGATAACCAAGGGCTGTCAAGTGAGATTTTCGGACGCTGGGGTGGGCAAACCGGTCCTGAGAGGGGAGGGCACCGGGCGGGAGGTTCCCCTGGCAGTTTCCCTGCCCAGGTTGCTAATTTGAATTCTCACATTATAGTCAGATCTGGTTTCGTTCATGGAGACGGAGCGGATCATGGCGAGCAACGGTCAACTTCAGGAAACGGGCAGTGAGGTATCTTTGGGCCGGCTGGTTCGAGCGGCGCTCCTGCTTCTGCTCCTGGTAGGCTGCATCGGGCAACCGGTGCTGGCGGCCGATCCGCCTTCCGACGCAGCGTCCCCCGTCTACCACACCCCGCTTGCCGGCGAGGCCGGTTCCACCAACTTTCACGGCTACTCCATTGCACTCCCCGCCACGGACCGCGCCCACCAGACCGCCCTCACCCTAGGGGGGACCCTGCTGCTTCCCCGGCAGGGACGCACCACCGGTGTCCCCATCGCCGCCGGGTACTTCAGGCACTACTGGGAGGATTCCCGCACCCGGGACGTGGTGAGCATCTTCGTGAACGACCTTGAGTACGACCGCAGGATAGTGGGGCCTCTGGAAGTGGTGGGGCGCCTGGAGAACTACACCCTGCCGGGGACCCAGACCGAGCTCGCCGAGAACCGTGAGGTGACCGCGAGCACCGTGAGCTACGGGAGCGCCTCGTTTTCTCTGGGGCCCGGGGTGCGGCTTCCCGTGGCACCCCTCGAGGTGGACAACGACCTGAAGGTGCAACTGCTCGGCACGGTTGGGTATTTCTACGCGGCCCGCAGCCACGAGACCAACCCGGAACTTTTGCTGCCGCCCAACACGCTCAGCTACGGTACCAAGCTGAGGGTGCGCTACGATGCGCTGCGCCGCAACCTCCTGGAGCTGCCGCACTACGGCTTTGCGGCTGGCTGCGACGCCGACTACCAGGTGCGCGCGGAGTGGCAGGAACTGGGTACCCGCCTGAACCCTGGTCCCGTTAACCGGGACTATCTGCAGGTAAGCGGGTACCTGTTCGCGGCCGGCCCCGTGCCCGGTCTCTCCGAAAAAAACCGCCTGGTGGCGAGCGCCTACGGGGGCACGACCTACCACAACCGCGGCGACCGCTTCAATGCCTACCGTCTGAACGGCGGGCCGTTGTCGGGGGAGGCCGAGGACATCGCCCGGCCCCACTATACCGGGATGGTCTACGACGATATCCTGGTCAGCAACTACGCGATCCTAAGCGCGGGGTACCGCCGCGAACTCTGCTTCTTCATCTACCTGACCCTGGCGGGGACCTACCTCTGGGCAGATCGGGCCAACGCGCTGGATGACGGCCGGGTGCAGTTCCGGGAGACTACCTCGGTCGCGGGTACCGCGAGCCTCGACCTGGCCTTTTTCGGCAACTCCTCCTTCAACCTGGGGTACGTCTGGGACTCGGGTGCGGTGCGTAACGGCCGGTCGGGGAGCGGGGTGAGCTTTACCTGGAACAAGCTCTTCTAAACGCTGCGCGACAGGTGATGGAACAGGAAAGGCCGGGAGTGATCCCGGCCTTTCCTGTTGTGAGGCGCCCTCTCATGGAGGGGGAGGTAGTTGCCGCCCGCTAGGGGGCGAAGCCGGCTGGCTCTTAACGCTCGATGCTCCACTTCGGGGTCGGCGCGAAGTGGCAGGCTACGTTGAAGCAGCTGCCGGACTTGTTGGTGCCGCCGGAGGTGAGGCGCGCGCTGCTGTAGATGGCCTGCACGTCGTTGGAGAAGCGCAGCTGCTGGTCGATCTTGACCGTCACGTTCTCCACGTGGCTCCTGAGCGGCTGAGCGGTGGTGTGGGAGGCCGACCCGCCGTTGTGGCAGGGGAGGCAGTTGCTCCATCCCTGGGACGCATTGGCGCTCTTCGGGATGTGTCCCGCGACCAGGTGGGCGCCGCCGCCACCGGAGTAATCCTCGAAGCGGGCGCTGGACCAACTACCCTGGACGCCGAAGGAGAGCGACCCGGTTACCTTGCGCGGGGCGGGCGGGTAGCCGTGGCAGGTGTCGCAGGCGCCGCCCGGTTCGAAGGCGAGGTTTTTGCCGCTTCCGGTGTGGTTGTGGCAGGCGACGCAGCTGCCGCCGGGGTTGTGGGTGGCGTCGTAGGAACTCGCCGTGAAGTGGGCGGTGCTCGTGTGGCAGGCCTGGCAGATACCGTTGAAGGCCGGGCCAGGTTTCACGAAGTCGCTCCAGGCTGTCGCGCCGGGGGTGGCCAGGGTGAAGCTTACGGCGACGGTTGCCGTCGGAGCGCCGCTGCTGCGGTCGGAGCTCTTCGCCACCTGGGTGTGCATCATGTAATCGTTGCCGTCGCCGTGGGCGTCGTGGCAGTCCCAGCAGAACTGGCCGCCGCTGTTGGCTGCGCCGTGCTTGGCCCCGAGGTGCGCGGAGCCGATCTTCAGGCTCGAGCTGATCAGGGATCCGTTGGCGCTGACCCCGGTGGCGCCGGGGGCGTGGCAGCTCTGGCAGACCTGGTTGCGGCCCCAGGCGGCCGAGGAGTAGTTCAGGAGCCGGAAGGGGTTGCCGGAGAGCTTGTGGGCAACGTTGGAATCGTGGCAGAACTCGCACTGGCGCGGGTTTCCGTTGCGGCCGAAGTTGGCCCCGGGGTTGCCGGAACGGTAAGCGGCGCTTGCACCGTGGCCGGTACTAAGCCATTCGGAACTGCTCACCTTGCCGACGATGCCGTTGTTCCAGAAACTGCCGCTGAAGTTGTCCAGATCGCTTGCCGCGCTGTGGCAGTCCTGGCAGTTGAGGCTCTGGCCCCAGGTTGCTGTGGTGCCGGTGCCGCCGTGGCAGCTTATGTTGCTGCACTGGGTGGCAGTCGAGGCATTCCCCGCGACGCTGACGCTGAAGCTTGCGCTTCCTCCCTGGAGCACTTCGTAGACCTGGTCCACGTGCAGGGCGCGGTTCACGATGGCGCCGGAGGCGTCCACCACGGAGCTGTGGCACAGGTTGCAGGTAAGGCCGTTGGTCACCACGTGCTTGGCGTGGCTGTTGGCCTTGGGGGAGCCGTTTGCGTAGTCGGGGCCGGTAGTGAGGCCGCCGTGGCAGCCGCTGCAATCCGCGGGAAGTGCCGGACCGCCCCAGGTGACGGCTTTGCCGCCGTGGCAGTAGAGGTTCGAGCACTGCCCGTAGCTCGCGCTGGGTGCCGGCTGACCGGTGGTGCCGACCGTGAGGCTGCGGTACTGGGCGGCGCCCCCCTGGGGGGTGAGCGGGCTCAGGTTCCAGGAGACGCTGCCGTCCACGTGACCGGTGGCGCCCGGGGAGCCGTGGCAGGAGGCACAGGCGAGAGCCAGCCCGGTTGCGCCGCTTCCTGCGTGGCGCAGGTGGCCGCCGGTGGTGGGGGGCGTGGTGGCGCTTGCGCCGTGGCAGCTGCCACAGAGCGCCTGGCCCGAGCCGGTCCACTGCGGGCGGGTGGTGCTGCCGCCAGAAAGCGTGGAGCCGTGGCAGTAGATGCTGCAGCTGATAGCCTGGCCGGGAGCCTGATTCAGGGTGGTGCCGGCCTGGGCGCTCCAGCTGTAGCCGGCGTTCAGGCTGCTGTTCACGTAGATGGTGCCGGTGGTGACCTGCGACTGGAAGCCGCTCCAGGTCTGGGGCGTAACCCCGAAGCCCATCTCGATCTTCCCGTTACCCATCTGGGTGGTCGTGTAGCCGTTGTGGCAGGCAAGGCACTGGATCGAGCGTGCGGTCACGTGGGTAGCGTGGGCGCCGGCGCTGGCCGGGCTGGCACCGAGGGCGCCGGTGGCCGGAGCGGCGAGGCCGTCGGGGCCGCCGATCCGATTCGCGGTGATCGGGTAGCCGTGGCAGGAGGTGCAGCCTCCCGAGAAGGAGCCGACCTGGCTGTTGTGGTTGTGGCACACCACGCAGTCCCGCGCCTGGGCGCTGGGGAGGTCGTGGGCAGGGGCGACGCCGGCGGGTACCACGTGGCAGGCCTGGCAGATGCCGGTACCGTTGGGATCCTTGAAGTTTGCCGACATGATCGAGGTGGCGCTCGAGAAGACCGGCTTGTTGCGCACCTTGCCGGCGAAGCTCGAGATGTTCATGTAACGCCAGATCAGGAAACTGTTGGGGGCGCTGCCGTTGCCCGGATCGACGTGGGCGCCGTGGCAGTCGGTACACTGCACGTCCTGGCCATGGTTGTTGTGGTTCTTCTTCCCGGCGTGGCAGTTGAGGCAGATGTTGCTGTTGTCCGGCGCGCCGATGGCCACCTGGGGACCGCGCAGGTCGGTGCGCAAGAGATACCCGTCACCTTTTTTCAGCCCGTTCGAGGAGCTGTAGGAGTCAAAGGTCGCGCTGCTCGAGTCGGCGTAGTGGACCCCGTGGCAGGTGGAGCAGACCAGTTTCCCACCCTTGAACTTGGCAGCCAGGTTCGAGGAGGCGTTGGCGGGGTTCGCGTTCACCGGCGGGTTGAAGTACTCTGCCGGGCGCAACACGGCCTTGGAATCCGCACCGCCATACACGAAGTTGACGGGATGGGTGCCGCTGGCGTGGTTTCTCTGGTTACGGCTGCGGTGGCAGTCCAGGCACATCTGGTCCTGGTCGTTGGCCATCCTCAAAAACGGCGGGAGCGAGTTGTCGTGCTGGTTGTGGCAGCGCACGCAGGCCATCTGCGCTCCGGTGCGGCCGCGCACCCCGGTCATGCTGGCAAATACCGGCGGCTGGGCCCCGGCCCAGGGGGCGGTGTCGAGGCCGTCCCAGCGGTGCGAGGTCTGGTAGAGCCGCTGCGGGCTGGTCGTGGTGTAGAGGCCGAACGGGTCGGCGGCATCGCCCGGGGCGAACGGTTTGCGCCCGGAGACCGCGACACCGGGGCGGTGGCAGGTCAGGCAGATGTTGTTGAACCCGGTGCTCCCCAGCGTGATATGGCCCGTGTGACAGTTGGTGCAGCTGTACCCGTCGGCACTGCCGTGGGGGGAATCGACCACCACGGCGCCTGCGGTTAAGGGGGCCAGCAGGCAAAGCATGCCGAGCACCAGAGTCTTGAATACCACGTTGTTCATAACTGCTCCTGAAGACGGTAGCGGGGTGCGCGCCCCGTATCACTAGTAGCCGAAGGTTACGTCCAAGGAGGGGGTAATCCTCCCGGCCAAGGTGTTGTCGGTGGTGACCACGCCGAGGTTCGGGTCGGTGGCGACCGCCTTGAACCCGGGAAACGGGGTGTTCAGGGTCCGGAAGCTCTGGGCGCTCAAGGTGTACCCGGGCTGGACCGTGAGCTGCAGGGTGGCAAAGGTGCCGTAGCCGATGCTCTGGCTCAGGTTGACCACCCCCAGGTCCACCTGGCGGATGCTGGCGGAGTAGGTGCCGAAGGCAAGCCCCTTGGCCGAGGAGAGCCCTGGTTGCTGCAGGTTATGCGTCGTCCCATCCAGGGCCACGCTTACCCCTTCGGGAAGCCGGGCCTTGACGGAGACCCCGCTGATGGGTGAGCTGTAGTTCCCCAGGATGGCGAACGTTACCGTGGCGGTTTTTTGCGGGCCGGTGGCCGCTCCACCCGAGCCTCCGCCACCGCAGGCGGCAAGGGTTGAAAAGGTGAGCGACAACAGTGCGAAACGGATGAACTGGTTCATGTCTTTGATCCTCGTACGCTTCTACCAGGGCTTGCCGACAACGCGCATCATGATGACCACGACGTCCTCGATGTCGATCTTGCCGTCGGGAATGGGGGTGCCGTTGGCCAGGGGGGCCACGTCGCCGTGCATCTTCTCCAGGAGGCCGGCCTGTCGCGCGCCGGTGGCGATCTTAAGGGCCTCGAGCGCATCGCCTATGCCGGGAACGCCGACCTGTCCGGCGATCTCCGAGGGGGTCAGCACCCCGTTGCGGGTGGTGGCCCCGGTGGGGGTGACCGCGGTGACGCTTAAGCTTGCCGGATCGTAGCTGGCTCCGGAGAGATCCAGGGTGCTCACCCCGTTCACCGTGCTGACAGCGCCGGTCACCGGGCCGTTTTTATCGCGCACCACCAGGGTCACGCCGGTCCCGACACTGAGCTTGAGCGGGTTCGCCGCGTCCAGGGTGACCGGCGGCGGGGTCGGATCGGCCACCACGATGCTGCGCAGCGCACTCGCCGAGTTCCCCAGCGCGTCCAGGGCGGTGAGGGAGAGCGTGTGGCTTCCGACGGCGAGGTTACCCAGGGGGATGCTGAACCCACCGTTGGCAGCGAGGTTCACGGTAAGGTTCGCCCCGTCCAGGGTGGCGAGCAGGTTGGCACCCGGGGTGGTCGTGCCGGTGACGCTCACCGCCTGGCTGGTACCGGCGGCCAGTATGGCATTTTGCGACGGGGCGCTGATGGTGAGCGCCGGGGCGCCCGGGTCGTAGCTGACGCTGGCGCGGGCCGTCGAACTGAGGCTGCCCAGGGTGGCCGTGGCGAGGATGGTGCTGGTTCCCGGGGCGAGGGTGACGGGGGCGCTCCAGTTATTGCCGCTTACCGTGACCGGGACGCTCACGCCGGCGACGCTCACCTGGACCGTGCTCCCGGCGCTTACGCTCCCGGTGAGGGTGAGTGCCGCGCTGGGGACCGAGGAGCCATCCGGTACCCCGATGGTCAGCACCGGTGCCGTCGGTGCGAAGTTGATGCTGCTGCGCACCGTGGCGCTTTGGTTGCCGACGCTGTCCACCGCCTGCACGTCGATGCTGTTACTCCCCACCACGAGGAATACCCCGGTAGAGAAGGAACCGTTCACCACCGGGAGCGCCGGGAGTGCCTGGCCGTTCACGGTGATGCGTACCGTGCAGGGGAGGGCGTCGCTGACCGTTCCGGAAACGGTCAAAAGCTGGTTGCTGGTGGTACTGCCGCTCGGCAAGAGCGCAACATCGAGGACCGGTGCCACCGAGTTGAGCGTGATGTTGATGCTGGCGCTCGCGCTGCTGAAGGAGGCGTTTGCCGCGGAGATCTGGAAGGTGTTGAGGCCTTGTGCGAGCGTGGTCGGGTAGCTCCAGGTGCCGCCGGACACGGTGGCCGCGTTGCCGTTCACCGTCACGGTCGAGCCGGGCTGCACGGTGCCGCTCAAGGTCTGGGCCGCAGTCGCGGTGAGGCTCGGCAGCGCGTTCACGGTAAGCGGGGTAACGGCTCCGCCAGACCCGGTAACGAAGACGCTTACCAGGGTGCTGGTGGTCGCGCCGCTCGTGTTGTCGGTAGCGGTGACGGTGAACTGGTTGGTACCAAGGGCCAGGCCGGTGACCGGGGCGCTCCAGGTGGTACCGCCGGTGACCGCTCCAACCAGGGCCGAGGTACTTGCCGTGATGTGCACCGTGGCGTTGGCGGCCACCGTGCCGCTTATGGTGAGCGCCGTGAGGTTGGTGGCCAGGGGGAGCGTGTTGATGCTCAGGGCCGGGCCGTTGCCGGTCGAACCGCTGCTTGCCGGGATCTCGATCCCGAACAGGGTCAGGTTGCCGAAGCCGTTGGCTACCACCAGCCGCGGGTTGCGGGCGTCGAAGGCGTCATAGATGAGATCGGTGGGGACCACCAGCTTGCCGCTCCCCTTGCCGTAGCTTCCGATCACCCGGAGGAAGGAGCCACTGGTCAGATCGATCGCCTGGATGTTGCTCTGGAAGGCATCCACCACGTACATGACGGTGCCCGAGGCGGTGGCCCCGAAGGCGACCCCCTGCGGGGCGCCGAACTTGAGGGAACCAAGACCCGGCGACCCGATGGACTGAACGAAGCTGCCGGTAGTGGTGAAAAACTGTACCCGGCTGTTCAGGGTATCCACCACGGCGAGCTGGCCGCTTGTGGGCTCAAAGGCGATGGCGCTTGGCTGCGAGAACTGGCCGGTGGCCTTGCCGGCCGTACCGAAGCTGTTCACCGGTTTGCCGGCACCTGCGCCCCCGAGCGCGACCGGTGCCCCCTGGGGGGTAAAGACCTGGACACAGTTGTCCAGGCTGTCTACCACGTAGAGGTAGCCGGCGTTGTCGATGGCGATGCCGTTGGCCATCTTGAACTGTCCCTGGCCCGCACCCAGTTTGAACTTCTCGACCCCCGCCGCGGAGAGGACCGATACCGAGGTCCCCTGGCTCACCACCAGGTCCCCGGATGCGGTCACCGCGATCCCCTGGGGTTTTTTCAGGGTGGTGATGCTCCGCACCAGTTTGCCGTCGTTGCCGAAGACCAGGATGCCGCCGGCTCGCGGGTCGGTGAGGTAGAGGTTGCCGCTCGTGTCGCCGGCCAGGCGTACCGGTGTGCCGATCTGCTCGGTGACCGAAGGGAGGTTGGTCACCGTGGGGGGGACGACCGCCCGGGCCGCTCCCGTGGCCAGAGGACCGAGCAGAACGAGGCTGAGAATCAAGGTAGTGAGGCTGGGCATCTTCATGTAAGGCTCTCCGTGCTCTCTCAATGCGCGCTGGTAGGAGGTGTCCCTACCAGGACCTGCGGTCGCTGTGGCAGGCGCCGGCGGTGTTGCCGTTGGGCGCCAGGACAGGCGGCATGCAGCTTTGCTGGGTCGCGTTGTAGCTCAGGTAGCTCCTCATGGTTGCGGAGGGGGCGAGCTCGAAGCTGGTCGTGGCGAGGCCGCTGAAGTGAGAAGCCCCTTGGACGGTGACGGTCATGTCATGGCAGTCGGTGCAGGCAAGCCCTGCGGTGTTGAGGTGGAAGGCGTGCTGGCCGCTTCTGAAACTGTTGTACTGGGGCGGGTTGGTCGGAGTCGCCGTGCCGTCAGTGTGGCATTTGAGGCAGTCGGTGGCGACAGCGATGCTCCCGGTGCTCCCCCAGACCGGGGTAAGGATGCCGCCGTGGCAGCTGACGGCACTGCAGTTCTTGGGACCGGTGATGGCGGCCGTGCCGGATTTGGCGTTGAGGGTACTCGGGAAGGCGAGGGTGACCGTGCCGCTGCCGTGGTTCGCGCTGCCGGAGCCGCCGCCTGAGTGGCAGCTGGCGCAGGCGATCCCCGCAATGGCGAGGTGCGCCGCGTGGGATCCGGTGGCAGGCGGGTTGCCATGGCAGGAAACGCAGGTCCCCGGCGTGGGGAGGGTTCCCAGCGCAAGCGAGGTGTGGCAGCTGCGGCAGGCGGGGCCTACGCCGCCCGAGGCGACGCCGCCGAAGTCGGCGCCGTGGCACAGGGCGCAGGCGTTGATCTGGTTGCCGGAACTGCTGTGGCCGGTCCAGGGCACCGGGTGGGCGGCGTTGGGCTCCGGCTGTGCCGGGGTGTTCAGGTTATGGCATCCCGAGGCCTCGCACCCGGCAGTGAGGGAACCGATCACCAGGTTGAAGCGCGGATTGCTACCCGGACCGCCGGCCGTCGCATGGCAGACCTGGCAGTCCACCAGGTTCGCCTTGGCGACCGGGCCGTGCAGGCTGCCGGCAGTGAAGGGGAGGGCGTGCGGGACCCGGCGCGGGCCATGGCCACCGGTATGGCAGCTGGCGAGCCCCCCTTGGTTGAAACAGTCGATCTTCGTGATGCCACCGGTCAGGTCCGCGCCGTGGCACTCGGTACAGGAGGCGGGATCTTGCTGGTAGACGCGCCGGTGCTCGACCAGCCAGTTTGCGGCGTGTTTGCCGACGGCGCTCAAGGTGGGGGCCTGGCTGTTGGCCTTGCCGCAGCCCCAGAGGGCGAGGCAGCACAAGGCGAGGAGGAGGCGCTTCAGGTGGATCGTATGGGGCATCTGGTTCTCCCTGGTCCGGCCCGTCCTGGGTGCTTGCCTAATCAAGCGAAAAGACGGCCGAAATCTCGGTACGTTGCAGTCGCGGGCACAAAAAAAGCCGGGACGCGAATATCTGGCGATATTTCGGCATCCCGGCTGTCTCGGTGAGACCCTTAGGCTTTCCGCCCCATCCTCGCGGATGGTTGAGTATTATCGTGTATCTAAGAACAGGGTCCATTTCGGGGCTGGTGCCTCGAGGTGGACCGGTATTTCCAAAAACTGGTCTGCCTGGTCGTTATTCTCCGTGTTCAGAAAACAAAAGAGCCGGGGCGCAAAATATCGCATGATATTTCGGCATCCCGGCTGTCTCAGTGAGACCCTAGGCTTTCCGCCCCATTCTCGCGAATGGTTGAGTTTTGTCGTCTATCATTGCTCAGGGGCCGATAACCGGACCTGGCTCAGGGTATGTAACTGCCGCCAATCAATCCGGTAACTCGATGTGATTGGCGTATAACTACCGATATTATCGTTGATTAGTGGGAGGCGTTCTATTTATACCTTAACGAAGCCGATAATGTCAAACAAATATTTCGGTTTCGGAATGTGCTTTGAGATAAAAATGATCTTTTTGGGCTCTCGAGTCAGTTGAGCCCTTGGCCACTGTCTGTGATCTGCGTATTGCACCCTGTGGGATACTCTGGTAGAAGTTGACATAAGACCGCCACTGTCACAAAGTGTGCGGTATCCCAGGCGGTAACAGGTACTTTTGACAGTTTTCGCCGATGCAGATACTGGCAGCTGCGCCGTCGATGTTGTCGGTCATCAAATAGCTTCGGAATCGAAACACCCAGGAGCGCTGCCACAGGCAGCACGGCAGGTGGCCGACCTGGCGGCGTTCGGTCGGGCTCCGGCCCCTTTCCGCGTTCCGCCTTCCGTTTCCGGCCGCCCGCTTCGTGAGGCCGTCCGTACTCGTCGCTGCCTGACATGCACCACCAGCCCCCCACACTCGTACCGCGAGGTGATCGTGATGAAGATAGTTTCCCTTTTGCTGCCGCTTGGCATGCTGCTCGGTGCCGTGACTGCCTGCGAGGCCCGCACGCCCCAAGTGGTGAACCAGGAGGTCTCGGTTCGCCTGGAACCGGCTCAGCACGAGCTTTCCGGCTCGAGCAGCGTACGTTTCGCGGCCGGGACTGGCGCTGTAGAGTTCCGGCTCTCCCAAGGTGCAGAGATACGTGCGGTGACATGCGCCGGCAGACCGCTCCCCTACCGTTTCACCGGCGGTGTCTTGACCGCCGAACTGCCGAAAAGCGGTGCCGAACCAACCCTCACCATCGTGTACCGTGCCCGCTTCAACGATCCCGTCGCCGACAGCCCCGGGGCCAGCGAGGATCCCAGTTACGGGGTGAGCGGTACCATCACCGGCCAGGGGACCTTTTTAGGGGATTCTGCCGACTGGTATCCCGTGCCGGCGCAGGTACCCACGCGGCGCACCCTCACCGTGACGGCTCCAGCGGGAACCGAGGCGGTAAGCTTTGGCAGAAGGGTGACCCGGGAGACCCGGGACGGCATCACCCGCTCCACCTGGCAGGAATCCCACCCGGTCGGGGCGCTCTCCCTGTGTGCCGGACCTTACCGTGTCGAGGACCGGACCGTGGACGGGATCGAGTTGCACAGTTACCTCTATCCGGAGAACGCTGCGCTGTCGGGGCGCTACCTCGATGCCGCCGAACGCTACCTTAGGTTCTACAGCGGCCTCTTCGGTCCCTACCCCTTCGAGAAGTTCGCGGTGGTGGAGAACTTCTTCCAGACCGGCTACGGGTTTCCCTCGTTCACCCTGCTGGGTGGTGCGGTCCTGAGGCTCCCGTTTATAATCGACACCAGCTTTCCGCATGAGATCGCCCACTCCTGGTGGGGCAACGCGATCTCCATTGCACCTGGCTCCGGCAACTGGTGCGAGGGGCTGGTGACCTATCTGGCGGACTACTACCTCAAGGAGCGGCGCTCTGCTGCCGAGGCGCGCGACTACCGAGAACAGCTGCTCATCGACTTCGCCTCGCTGGTCTCCGGTGACAATGATTTTCCCCTGACCCGCTTCGAAAGGCGCAGCGATCCTTCCTCCCGGGCCATCGGTTACGGCAAGGCTGCCTTTGTGTTCCACATGATGCGTAGCCGCATCGGGGACGAGGCGTTTTTTGCGGGGCTGCGCCAGGTGGTGCGCGCCCACCTCTACGACAGTGCGTCCTGGAACGATTTCGCCGACGCCTTCTCGAAAAGTTCGGGGAAAGACCAGCACGCCTTCCTCGAACAGTGGCTGACGCGCCCGGGGGGACCCAGGCTGCGCCTCGTTGAGGTGGTGAACCGCAGGGAAAAAGAGGGGTGGAGCGTTGCCGGGAGGGTCGTTCAGGACGGGGCTGACTACCCCCTGGATGTGCCGCTGCGCCTGGAAGGGGAGGCGGGGAATGTCGAAACTCGGCTCGCCTTGGCGGGAAGGAGTACCCCCTTCCGGCTTGTCTCGAAAGGTGAGCCCAGGCGGGTGGTGCTCGACCCGGATGCCGAGGTGTTCCGCATCCTTACCCAGGAGGAGATTCCGGCAACCGTGAACAGTGTGAAGGGGTCCCGTCAGCTCCTGGGAGTGCGCACGGCCAACTGCCGAGCGGGGGCACAGGGTTTTAGCGACCTTCTGGCCTCCTTTTCCCAGCCGGGCACCCAGGTGGTGAGCGAGGAAGAGTTTAACCAGGGGCAGTTCGGGGACCGGGACCTGGTATTTTGCGGTGTCCCGCGCACACGGGAAAGCCTGCCGCGTCTCCCCGACGGGGTCCAGGTCGATCGGGAAGGGTTTACGGTGGCAGGAGAAGGCTACACTGGAACGGACGCCTCGCTCTTTCTGGTGCTGTCCCGTCCGGGTGCCGCCGGTCGGGTGAGCGCCCTCTACCAGCCACTCTCCGAAGCCGCGGCCGCGCAGTATGGACTCAAGATAACCCACTACGGCAAGTACGCGGAACTGGTCTTCGCGCGCGGAGCGAACCGGATAAAGGCCCGGCTGGCTGTCCCGGAAAGTGCCGCTGCCGTGCTTTTTAAACGTTGATCTACGCTGTGACGCTGCACCGAAACGCCCCCGTCTTGCCGTACTGGCAGCGGGGGCGTTCTTGCGTCAGGGGTTGGACTAGGGAAATACGGGAATTGCGCTGTCTGCCTTGACACTGTATACAACTGCTAGTAACTTTATACTTGCTAGCGTTACGTAGTGACTACTTAAGGCGAGGCGTTTATGAAACTACTGGTTCTCGGTATAGTCATAGTGTGGGTCCTGGTGAGCCTCATTGCTTTATTCCGCAAACGTGGCTAGCTTCAGTCACAGGCTGGACCCAGTCCGGCACCACGTCATTTAATTGTCCTGCCCAGACAATTCCCGTCAATCTTCTTTTCCTGCCTCTTCAGCTTGTCTGTCCTTCGTATTCTCACCTTTCTCCACCTGACGTTTCGGTCGCTCTCCTTCAGGGAGCACTCGTCAGCTTCCGCGTCTGAGCGCCACGGCCTTCAGACGGCGCGCAGTCGCCACCCGCACCGTACGGTGCGCACATCCTCGCCGTACCTCTTCAAAAAATTTATTACCTGTAATTAAAAAACACTAAAGATACCGAATCGCCCAACCGATACCTTCTCCAGGTGTGCAGGAAAACCGGGAGACGAAGCCGGCCACTTCGTCACCGGCCTTTTCGGCGCTGAGCATGTCCGACGCAAAACCACCGGCAGAAAGCCGGGCTGCCCAGAAAAGGAGAAGAACCATGACAGTGAACGACATCTCGTTGACCTCCGGAATGCGGTCTAACCTCCTCAACCTGCAGAGCACCAGTACGCTTCTAAACAGAACCCAGCTGAGGCTCTCCTCGGGAAAAAAGGTAAACAGCGCACTGGACAACCCCACCAACTTTTTTGCGGCACAAAACGCAAGCCAGCGCGCCAGCGACCTCTCCGACCGCAAGGACGGGATGTCGGAGGCCGTGCAGACTGTCAACGCCACTAATGCAGGTATCACGGCCATCACCGGGCTCATCAACGCTGCCAAGGGTGTCGCCCAGTCGGCGCTTTCCACCAGCGACACCAACGTCCAGTCCAAGCTGGCGGCCCAGTACGACACCATCCGCTCCCAGATCGACAACATCTCCTCGGATTCCGGTTACCGTGGCCTCAACCTGCTTACTTCGATCAACACCTTGACGGTCAACTTCAACGAGGCCGCCTCCTCGAAACTGGATGTCATCGGTTTCCTTGCCAACTCGACAGGTCTGAGCCTCTCAGCGGCCGGGGGCAACTGGCAGGCCACCTCGAGCATCACCGCTGATTCGGCCAAGATGGACACGGCCATCTCGACCCTGCGCACCAACACCCAGACCTTGGCCGCCAACCTGAACATCATCACCACGCGGCAGAGTTTTACCGACAGTATGATCAACACCCTGCTGACCGGTTCCGACAACCTGACCCTCGCCGACATGAACGAAGAAGGCGCCAACATGTTGATGCTGCAGACGCGGCAGTCGCTGGGCACCACCTCCTTAAGCCTCTCGTCTCAGGCTGCCCAGGCCATCCTGAAACTGTTCTAACAACGGGGCGGCGGGACGCGCCTGCGTTTCGCCGCCTTTCCTGGAGGGCATCCGATGAGCAAACCCGTTGATCCTCTGGTTCACTCGCCCCTTGGACCTGCCGGGGCCCCATGTGTCCCTTCACGCCGGGAAGACGCGCTGTCCGAGCCGGTTGGCACCGGCCCCGCACCCGCCGCTAACACAGATACTCCGGCGCAAGTGGGGGTCTCCGCACTGCACAGCCGCGCTGGACGCTGCGCCTGCCGGGAGATTCCCCTGGATCTGTTTCGGGAGGGGGCCAACATCTCGGAGCTCAGTCTGCGCCAGTCGCGCTGCCTCACCCCGCTCACTCTCTCATCGCGGGCCGCCCAGGATCTCTTGCGGCAGTTTTAAGGGGATCGACTTGCCGGTTTCTCATTAGGTTGCCGGCACTGAATTTGCACGTTGAGGATGCTGCCCTTAGGGTTTCCCTGGGCCGTGTGAACGACCAGAGCGTCAGGAGGGGACCATGCTTGTTCAGGTAAACTGGACCAACAACCGGTATGACTACGTCAAGGACTTTATGCTGGACAGTCTTATCGAGGCGGGAGTGGTTGCCAGATTTTTGCGTAGTTCCGGATGGGTGACCATCGGAGTAGATCCTATAAGGACCAGCTCTCAAAGCCCCAGGTTTGACGGGGTGGAGCGGCGCGCATTGCACCGTTCCCAGTCGGCGGGGTAACCTGCGCAGACAAAATGCCGTGTTGGAATCCTTTACACGAGGAGCGCACGGCTGTCGGTTAAATTTACACAGCTGCACGACAAGGGGTGGCGCCAGATAGGCGTGACCCTTTTGTTTTTTCTGCTCCCCGACCGCCCTGGGTCCTTACCTGTCGGTGGGCTACCAGAAGTACCACCTGCCGGTGCTAAGCACGTAGACAGCCAGAGCAAGGTTGGTGACGGCATGGGCCAGCACGCATTGTGAGATGCTGCGGGTTGCGTAGTAAAGCGCGTTGTAGATGGCTCCGGCGATCATGCCGGCGATGATGAAGTGATGTTCAAGGCCGAAAAGAACGGTTGTCGCCGCAAAGGAAAACCAGCTGAAGCGCCCTATCGGCACCTTCTCGAAGTCGGCGTCGATGAGGTAGCGCAGCATGAACGAACGCCAGAAGAGCTCCTCCATGAGCGGCACAACGAGCACCGCGCCGGCCACCCGTACCGCGGTCATAAGGATGCGGATTGCGCCGTCGGGAAGCAGTTCAGGGTTGAATCCGGCAGGGGAACCCGATACGGCGAAGACCCAGTCTGTCCAGACCCAGATGGTGCAGGTGATGAGAGCGACGACAACGCTGAGGGCGCTGTTGCGAACGTTGGCAAGGTCGCGCCAGAACAGTTCACGGTAGTGCTGTCGGTAGAAATATAGAAGTGCTGCAACGGCGCAGGCTTTAATCGGGTACAGGTAGTACAGCGTAGTCGGCCCAAGTTCGAAGAGGCCGCGCCGCCCCAGGACTTCGAGGCCTTCGCTTAAGCCAATGAAGAGCATGAACAGGACAAAGGGGAGGGCACGGGGGTAGAGAGCCTGGTTGTGCGGGGCTGCAATCGTAGGTGCGGTCATCGAGGCTCCATGGCGTTGCTGGGATCCGGGTGCCGCAGACGGGCACTCCTGGCACTGTTCACTGGCCCTATTATGCAACGCAGGTGCCAGTATCCTCACGATCAGGTAATAGGCAGTAACAGGATTAATCGTGCGAAGACGGCTACTTGTGAATTAAGCGTTGGTTGGGCGACCTATGGGGAACCTGCCTGCACCCGACGACTGCCGGCGTTTCGGGCAGCAAGCCCATGATCTCGACAGGTTGTGCTATTGCAGCCGCCCTTTAAGTGTGGTGCTGCTAGCATGAGCCCAGGGACGACGGCTGAGTCGCAATTGCGTGCCGTTAAGTAGACGGGCCGGGCCCCCCATCAGGGAGGCTCGTGACGGAGGTGCTCCTGCTCGGGGCCATTTCCCCGAGAATGCTGCGGCATATGGCCAGGGGCAGTGAGGTAATGAATGGAGTGATATGGAGTGAAAATTGAGTCTAAACCCTGATTGGGAGGGGACTAAACAGGATAGTGTCGGAATTGTTTACAGCATCCTTTCAGAACTGCAAAAAAAATGGCGGCACCGAAGTGCCGCCATTTTTTCATTTGTTCAAGATACCTCGTTAGGCATTTTTGCGGCGTTTGCCGTAAATTGCCAGGCCAAGGAAGCCGGCGCCCAAAAGCATCATGGTGCCCGGCTCAGGAACCGGGGTGAGCTGAAGGGAGGCCGTGGTCAGCGAAGAACCGGGGCCCATGTTGATCATCAGGAACTCGGTGAGAGAAAATGGGTCAGTGATGGTCGGAAGAAGTTTAGTCTCAAAGCTGGTGGCGAAACTCGGTACATCCATGTCCGAAATCAGGTGCGACATATCGAAAAGGCCAGAACCATAGAATGTTTCGAGGTCAACGTTAGTTCCGAGTTGGTAGGTAAGGCCGGTCTTAGCGGTAGCCCCCATTCCATTCGGCATCGAGATGTTGTAAGGCTCATCACTAACCTGAATCCAGAGGCTTCCACCACTTGTGAAGTTGGTCCAGATATTCGTCGTGTTGAGAGCCGCCAAGTTCGGGAGTTTCACCGTCGAAGAGGTGATGGTCATAAGGTCAGAGTTCAGTCCTGGTATTGAGATACTCAGGAATCCGGTGTTACTTGATGCCTCCTGGTAGGAAACACCTAGGTCTGTTGAGTACTTCACCGTTAAAGCCTGTGCCGCGGTCGTCATACCGACGAACAGCATTGCCCCTGCCAATAGTGCCACCAATTTCTTCATGTCTGCCTCCTATAGTATTGAGTAGCTGGTGCCCCAAGAAAAGTGTCTTTGTCCTATAAAAGCAAACCATGTGCCAATTTTAAAAAAGGCGTAATTGCAGTGAGTTCCCTGTTTTAGCCCGCGGAGGGCGCGGCGTTGTTGTAAAGGACTCCGACAGGGGACTGGCAGCACATCGTGAAGGTAACGGCACAGCACAAGGCGCTATCCTTTCGGGATTGCAAGATTTTGTCAGCCAGTTGGGGCCGCAGTCGTTATGTGAGAGAGGGAGAACCCGAATTTTGTCCGTGCTGCAGGCCCTGGTATGAGTGTAAAGAATTGCTACAAAAGTTCTTACGGTTGGAGAGTACTCGGTCCTGGATGGGTTTCCACGGGAATGATAACCCGGTAGAGAGTCAAGGCTTGATTGGAGCCATTCTACAGCGGCGCCTTGACTCATTGGGTATCTTTTAAAAATGTGTCCGGTCACATTATAAGAATGGTCGATTGACGGCGCACGAAGGCCAGTGCTGGCAATACAGTCAAATTCCCCTGCTTTACTGTGGTATTTAACATTTTACCGATAAATCAGCGGAAAATTATCCAGGCGTGCCTGCTGTAATTGCGAATTTAGTTGAAAAGTTCTCGCGTATCTGTTAAGAAATCCGACAGCAAGCTCTAATTTTCTATCCTTAACCCTGTCGAGTGTTTGTGGCATTGCTTTGGAGGGTACATACATGAAAAAAATGTTATGCCTGATGTTGGTCTCTTGGTTAGCCTGTGCAGGATGCGGCAGCAAGTCAAAAGAGTCCCTCTATGACGAAGGGATGAAACAGCTCAAAGCATCCAATCCTTCGGCTGCCGTCGTCTACTTTAAGAATGCCCTCGAGAAAGACAGCAACTACAGCGACGCCCGGTTCCAGTTGGCCAAAGCATATGCCGAACTTGGCAAACACGAGCAGGCTGAGAAAGAGTTCACCAAGGTGTTGAAGCAGGAACCGTCCCGGGACGAGTGCTTCTTGGAGTTGGCCAAGATCAGCAACGCCACCGGCAAGGGGCCCCAAGGGTTCACCCTCGGCGAACAGTACTTGGCCAAACACCCGGGCGCTGTGGAAGGACTCGAGGTACTCGGGATCTCCTGCGCCGCCCAAAAAAAATACGGCGACGCCCTCAACTACCTTAACCAGGCACTCAAGGCGCAGCCGACCCGCAGCTCCACCAAGCTGGAACTTGCGGCGATCCTTGCAGTTACCGGTCAGGTTGACCAGGCACGCGCCTACCTGAATGACGTGGTGCAAAACGAGGCGAAGCCCTTGAAGGCTCTCTACATGCTGGCTGCCCTCGAGAAGACGGCCGGCAAGAGCGATCAGGCCGTCACCCTCTATAACAAGATCCTGCAACTCGACCCCAACCAGACCCAGGCCCAGTACAAGATCGGCCTGATCCTCATTGAGAAGGGGGATCTCGCCAAGGCTGGGACCCAGGCTGAGGAGATGATCAAGTCCCATCCGAAGAAAGGGGACGGTTACCGGCTTAAAGGGTTGGTGAGCTACTTCTCGCGCAACTATGGTGAGGCGATAACGGCATTGCAGCAGTCGGTCAAGATGGCCCCGACAATTGAGGGGTACCAGTACCTCGGTCTTAGCTATTACAACAAAGGAGAGCTGGAAACTGCCCTGAGCCAGTTCAGGATCATCCTGGACCGCGTCCCCAATTCTCGGGCCGCACGGCTCATGGTGGCCCAGACCCTGCTGACCCAAAAGCGTACCGACGACGCCATAGCTGAGATCAAGAAGGCTCTCGCGGTGGACGACAACGATGCCGGGGCACACAACATGCTGGCCAGCGCTTACCTCGCCCAAGGGCTCTTCGAGGACGGCATGCGGGAACTGAACCGCGCGACGCAGATCGACCCGAAACTGGTTTCCGCACATCTGAAAAAGGGAGCCCTCTTCCTCAGCAAGGGGCAAAGCGCGCAAGGGGAGTCGGAGCTTGCCGCTGCGGTGCAGGTCGCTCCCAACGCGCTGAACAGCCGTCTGTTGCTGGCGTCCTACTACCAGCGCCAGGGCAAAACTGCCAAGGCGGCTGCCACCTTGAATGCCGGTCTCACCGGCGGCAAGGACGATGCGCCGCTTTTGAACGCGCTGGCTGCGCTCCACTTCAGTACCGGAAACAAAAATGAAGGGGTGCAGTGCCTCGAGAAGGCCAAGCGGGTTAACCCCGCCTTTGCTGGCTCTTATCAGAACCTCGCCGGTTTCTATGCGGTTTCGGGTGATTACCCGAAGGCGATGGCCGAATTCACGGCCCAGCTCAAACAGACCCCAGGCAACGTTCGCGCGCTGTTTGGCCTGGCTGCCTTGAGCGAGATCAGCGGTAAGGACGCCGACGCCTTGGGGTACTACCAGCAGGCCGCCCAGACCAAGGCTGTCGAGGCGCAGCTTGCCTTGGCGAGCTACCTGCAGAAGAAAGGGAAGGCCGACAAGGCGCTTGAGACCATCGATCAAGCGCTCAAGCAGGACCAGCGCTCCCAGCCGTTGTGGGAGGCTAAGGGACGGCTTCTCTTGGCGCAGCAGGAGTACCGCAAGGCGCTCAAGGCGTTCGACGAGGTGGAAGCTCTGAACGAGACCCAGGGAATCGGCCTAAAGATTGGGACCTACCTCGCCATGCACGAGGGGCCCAAGGCGGTCGAGCAGGCGGGGCGGCTGATCTCCAAGCATCCTGCCTCTCCCGATGGCTACCTGGTGCTCGCCTCGATCTACCAGCGTTTGAAGGACCTTCCGATGGCAATCGGGGAAGTGAACAAGGCAATCAAGGCCGACCCACAGAATGTCGAGGCGCGGCTGGCACTTGGGGGGCTGTACCTCGAGCAGAAGGACCTGGCAAAGGCTCAGACCGTGTACCAGGAAGCGCTCAAGCAGCACCCCAATTCGGTACCGGTACAGTTTGCCATCGGCAACCTGTGCGACCTCGGAGGCAAGAAGCAGGAGGCCCTGCAGCGCTACCGCAGCATCGTGGCACAGCACGAAAACTTCGCCCCAGCGCTTAACAACCTGGCCTATCTGTGCGCCGACGGCTACGGCAACAAGGAAGACGCCCTGCGTTACGCGATCAGCGCTTTTAGGCTCCAGCCGGGTAACCCCGGGGTAATGGACACCGTGGGCTACGCTCTTTTGCGCAACGGCAAGACCGCCGAGGCGGTAAAGGTCATGGAGCGGGCCGCGCAGCAACTGCCCCAAGACCCCTCGGTGCACTACCACCTGGGTCTCGCCTATTACCAGGCCGGAGATCGGGCCAAATCCCAGCAGGCGCTTCAGAAGTCACTGTCTCTGGGGGAGGGGCCGGACAGCAAGGCGACCCGCCAGTTGCTTGCCCAACTTAAGAAGTAACCGCAGTACCGGCGGGTGCTAGCGCAGATAGCAGCCGAGAAACGAGAACTGTCATGGAATTGCGTACTGTATTGATGCTCATTTCCGATGCCCTGTTGGCCCTGGTTGCGCTGCTTTGCGCACTGGTGCTCCGTTTTGGCTCGCTCACTTTTCCTGAAGAGTGGGGGGTGGATGGGCAGTTCAAGGTGCTTTTCATATTCATCGCGGTGACACTGTTCTCCTCGTATCTCATGGAGGTATACAGCCTCCCCAGGGCCACCCGGAAGCGGGAAATTTTTGCCACCTGTCTGCAAGCGGGTGGGGCCGCCTTTTTCCTGCTTGCGGTGGTTTACTACCTTGACCCGAGCGTCATGTTGGGGCGTGGCATCATCTTCATCTCGCTCGGGCTTTTCATTGTCCTGCAGTTCGCCTGGCACGCGCTCCCCTTCTCGGGGGTGCACCGGGCTCCCTTCGCGCAGCGGGTGCTCATTCTGGGAACCGGCGATCTTGCCTGCCAGCTTGGCGGGCTGTTAAGCGCCCACGCGAGCTCCTTCGAGCTGGCCGGCTACCTTGACTGTGATGCCAGTAAGCCCCAGGAAACCGTGCACCAGTCGGACCTGTTCGATTCTCAGGTCATCTGTAAGGACTCGGAATTACTGGATATCGTGCAGGCATACCGTGCCTCCATGATCGTGGTTGCACTTACCGAGCGGCGTGGAGTGCTTCCGTTACAGGAGATGATGCGCTGTAAACTCGCCGGTATCGAGGTGGTTGACGCGCCCACCTTCTACGAAATCGTGCAGGGCAAACTCATGCTGGAGCAGATGACTCCCAGCTGGATTATCTTTTCTACCGGTTTCCACCGCACTGCCCTCGTCAACATCTACAAGCGCTGCTTCGACGTGCTGCTTTCCCTGGTCGGTCTCCTCCTCACCATTCCTTTTTTCCCACTTATTGCCCTCGTTATCAAATTGGACTCCCCCGGGCCGCTCTTTTTCAACCAGGTGCGGGTCGGCAACAACGAAAAGCCCTTTCTGCTCTATAAGTTCCGCTCCATGCGCCAGGACGCCGAGAAAAACGGCGCGGTCTGGGCACAGAAAAACGACAACCGCGTTACCAGGGTAGGGCGGTTTCTCCGCAACTCGCGCATCGACGAACTACCGCAGCTTTGGAACGTGCTCAGGGGGGACATGAGCTTCATTGGACCGCGCCCGGAGCGCCCGGAGTTCGTGGAGGATCTGAAACGGGATATCTACTACTACTCGAAACGGCACACTATAAAGCCCGGACTCACCGGCTGGGCCCAAGTGCGTTACCCCTACGGTGCCACCGTCGAGGACGCCATCGAGAAGTTGCGCTACGACCTGTACTACATTAAAAACCTGTCCTTTTTGCTGGATACCCAGATTATGTTCGAGACCGTGAAGGTCGTTTTGTTTGGCCGGGGCCGCTAGGGCCGGGACTGGTAAAGGAGTTTGTGATGCGCCTTATGATGCTTGTTTGCTGCCTGTTGGTGTGGCTTGGAAGCGTGGCCCTTTGTGGGGCCGCCGACTACGTAATCGGCGAGGGGGACACCCTCGAGGTTGCAGTTTGGGGGGTGAAGGATCTCAACGTCACGGTGAAGGTGCGCCCTGACGGCAAAATCACGGTCCCCGGGCTTGGGGACGTAGCGTCCAGCGGCGTCACCCCCAGTACCCTCCAGGAACAATTGGCGGTGCGCCTTAAGGACCTGGTGAAGAACCCGATCGTCACGGTTACTGTGAAGGAGATCACCAACTCCCGCGTCTACATCTTCGGCAGCGGGGTTAAGTCTGGTGTCCTTGACCTGACGCGGCGTACCTCGCTTTTGCAGGTGCTCTGTGCCATCGGCGAACTCAAGACCGCCGATCTGCGCCGGGCCTACTTATTGCGCAATGGCAAGAAGATCAAGGAGAACTTCTACACCCTCTTCATCTCGGGTGTCGTCGAAGAGGACCTGCAGCTTGAATCAAATGACGCCCTCTTCCTGCCGCTTTACCTGGACAAGAGCGTCTACGTCCTGGGGGCGGTCAATGCTCCCAAGGCTATCGAGTACCGCGAGGGGATGCGGGTCATGGAGGCAATCCTCGAGTCGGGCGGCTTCAGCAAATTTGCCGATCAAAACGACGTCGTGGTGCGCCGCAAGAAGGGTAACGACGCCGTTTCGCTGGAGGTAAAGGCCAAGCGTCTTTTCAAGGATGGCGACCTGAGCCAGAACATCGAGTTGCAGCCGGGGGATTACATCATGGTGAAGGAGAGCTTCTTCTAGCTGCAGCCGGGAAGAAGCCTCCCCGTAGGGGTATGTCATGCAACCGACGTCTTCGGAATTTCAGTACCGTAAATATCTGCAACTGTTGACCCGGCGCAAGGAACTCTTCGTGGTCCTCGCGCTGGTCATCACTACGGCTTTCTTTGTGGCGAGTTTCCTGCTCCCGAGGAAGTACGAGTCCACCAGTACGGTCTTCATCGAGAAGAACGTGATCTCCGAACTGGTGAAGGGGATCACGGTGACCCCCTCGATGGAGGACACCATCAACGTCCTCACCTATGCCATCACCAGCCGCACCCTGCTTACCAAGGTAGTGGACAGCCTGGACATGAACATCTCCGGTAAAAGCGACCTGGACCAGGAAACCCTCATAAAGGAGTTGCAGAAGAACACCAAGGTGAAGGTTAAGGACAAAAACCTCTTCACCATCTCCTTCACCCACAAAAATCCGAGGGTTGCCCGCGACTTCGTCAATACCCTGGTGCGCGTCTATATCGAGCAGAGCATCTCCTCCAAGCGTGGCGAATCCTACGATGCCACGAAGTTTCTCACCGAGCAGATCGACACCTTCAACCAGAAGCTCAAGAAGGCCGAGGACGAGGTTAACACCTACAAGCGCGACAAAGGCGGCATTATCGCCATCGACGAAGGGAAGCTCTTCGAGGAAATCAATATTGCGCAGCAGAAACTCTACGACCTGGAGCTCAGGCGCCGTCAGCTCGAGGGGATGCGCCAGGTGACCCAGAAGACCAACGACCCGCTCCTGGCTCGCCTCACCACCCTGGAAAAACGTCGCGACGAACTTCTCATGCAGTACAACGAGAGCTATCCGGACGTGATTAAGGTCAATAGCGACATCGAAACCGTGAAGCAGCAACTCGCCGATCGCAAAGGGGGCCAGAGCCAGCCTTTGGAGCCCCAGGAACTCGCCAGGATCGAGGCCGAGATAGGCGCCATCAAGGTGACCGAGGCGGGACTTAAACGCTACATCAATACCAACAAGACGCTCTTGCAGAATATTCCCACCGCCAAGGCCGGACTCGACAAGCTGGAGCTGGAGAAGAAGAACCAGAAGAACATCTACGATCAGCTCTTCGCCCGCCAGGGGCAGTCCGAGGTCTCCAAGCAGATGGAGGTTCAGGACAAGTCCACCACTTTCCGAGTGGTGGACCCCGCCGTCCTGCCGCTTAAGCCCTCGAGCCCCAACCGGCTGCGCATCATGTTCATAGGGTTGGTAGGCGGTCTGGTCGGGAGCTTCGGCCTTTTGGTCCTTCTGGACCAGTTGGACAGCACCGCCAAAGATGTCGATTTTGTCAAGGGGCTGGGACACCCGGTGCTGGCCATTATTCCGCGTCTTCAGGACCAGGAGATGCTGGCCCGGCAACGCCGGCGCTCCCTACGTATCTTCGTCGCTGCAGGGTGCTACCTGCTGCTTCTGCTCGTTTTCCCGGCGATGGAGATTTTTGACCTGCGCGTCATGGACCGCCTGCTGGACAGCATGCACTCCCCTGACTTGGCCACGGGGCTTAAGGGCCTATTGCGCTGACAGCCGCACCATTGAGGAGATAGGTATGAGCAGGATTGAGATGGCGATGGAGAAGGCTGCGCAACTCAGGGAGGCATCCGCCGGTGTTGGGGCCCCGGCGCAGGGGGCCGAGCACGGAGTCCTAGCGCAGGACCCGGTGCTGCCGGTCAGTCAGCGGATACCGGCTTCATCGCAGTACGGCAAGCTGGAGCCTAACAACCCTTTTTTGGTGAACCTGTACGACCCGCACTCGCCCACCGCCGAAGAATTTCGGAAGCTTAAGAGTGTATTGGTGAAGATGACCTCAGGCGAGGTCTTCCGCAACACCCTCATGGTAACCAGCTCGCTCCCCAGCGAGGGAAAAAGTCTCACCGCAGTGAACCTCGCCTTAAGCCTCGCCCAGGAGTTGGACCACACCGTCCTTCTGGTGGACGCCGACCTGCGTCGTCCCTCGGTGCACTGCTACCTGAACGTCGAACAGGGGGTCGGCCTTTCCGAAGTACTCACCGGCCAGGCCGGGCTGGCCGAAACGATTATCCCAACCGGGATCGGCAAGCTCTCAATCATCCGGGCTGGGCACACAGTCGGCAACCCCTCGGAACTCTTTTCCAGCCAGCGCACCAAGGCGGTGCTCAACGAGCTCAAGACCCGCTACCCGGACCGCTACATAATCTTCGATACCCCGCCGGTGCTCCCCTTTGCCGAGTCACGCTCGCTCGCCCACCTCGTGGACGGAGTGCTCTTCGTGGTAATGGAACGGCTGGCCTCGCAGGGTAACATCCGGGACGCCCTGGAGTCCCTCAAGGGAAGCACGATCCTCGGCATGGTGTACAACGCGGCCACCGTAGACAATAATGACGGCCGCTACTCCTACTACCGCGACTACGCTCACCACAAATCGGTACCCGCATAAAGCGTGGGCGGATGCATACCTTTTATGCCGCAGTTGCCGCCGGAATCCCGAAGAAAGTGGGGAGTGCTTCCTCCTTCGGGCTGGGCAACCTGGAGTTTTCATGTACGAGGCATTTTTCAACCTGCGCAAAAAGCCCTTCGAGCTGGTCCCGGATCCGGATTTTATCTATCTGGGGCGGGCCCACAAGAAGGCGCTCACCTACCTCGACTATGGCATCCGCGAACGGGCCGGTTTCATTCTGCTTACCGGCGATATAGGCTCCGGCAAGACCACCCTGATCCGGAACCTGCTCGGCAAACGCTACGAGCGGGTCACCCTCTCGAAGATTTTCAACACCCGGGTGAACTCGGAACAGCTTCTTGCCATGATCAACGAGGACTTCGGTCTGGACGGCACCGGCAAGGACAAGATCACCCTGATCCGCGAGCTTAACGACTTCCTTTTGGAGCAGCACGCCTTGGGGAACCACCCGATTCTGATCATCGACGAGGCCCAGAATCTCGCACCCGAGCTTCTCGAGGAGATCCGCATGCTCTCCAACCTGGAAAGTTCGCACGCGAAGCTCTTGCAGATCATTCTGGTGGGGCAACCCGAACTGCGCGAAACCCTTGCGCTGCCTCAGCTTATGCAGTTGCGCCAGCGCATCAGCATCAACTGCCATCTCAAGGCGCTCTCCCGTCAGGAAATGGGGGATTACATCCAGCACCGGCTCTCCGTAGCGGGCAACCCCGAGGCGCTCCGCTTCCCCGCCGGTACCCTGGACCTGGTCTACCAGTACAGCCGCGGTATCCCGCGCCTGGTCAACATCATCTGCGACTTCCTGATGCTCTCCGCCTTTGCCGAAGAGGTCACCGAGGTGTCGCTGGAGATGGCCCGCGACGTGGTGGGTGACCTTGACTTCGACAACCACTTCTGGGGTGGCTCTCCCCGGGCCGGAGCCGTTGATGGTACGGCCGAAGCCTTTCCTTCTGAAGTTGCCACTGATTCCGGGAGGCTATCCCGTACCCTGGACGAGGTCTGCACCACACTCTCACTGCTCAGAGATGATTTCAAGTCCCACGTGGCGCGTACCGAAGCAGAGATTGCCGATCTGGGGGAGACCGTGGCCGGCCTCGGGGAAAAGCTTGATCGGGTGAGCCGACAGTCAACTGAGTTGCGTCCTGCTGAGCCAGGGTTCGTGCGTCGTCTCTTTGGAGCCGGTGCGGGGGGGGACAAATGAACTCGGTGAGCAGCAGAAGCCTTGAAAGAGGTGCCCTGACCGGGGCCCTGATCTTTGCCTTTTGCTCGGCAGCCTGTGCCGGCGAACTCAAGACGGCGCCGAGCCTTGCCCTGAGCGAGGAGTACAACGACAACATCCTGGAAACCGCCGGCAACCGGCATAGTGATATGGTGACCAGGGTGCGGCCGGGGATTTCCCTCGGCTACCAAGGGCCCCGAGCCACCGGGGATCTCTCTTATACCTTCGACTACCGCACCTATGCGAAGGGGACCAGGTCCGATGAGCAGGTGCACACCCTTAACCTGGTCGGATCCGCAGCCCTGACCGAGAATCGGTTGTTTCTCGATCTACGCGATACCTTGAGCCGGGTTTCCTTGAATGTCACCCGCAATGTGACCCAGGAAAGCCTATTTTTGAACCAGACTGATCAGAACCTGGCCGCGATCTCGCCCTACCTGGTATGGCATCCGGGGGAGAAGGGGGTACTGAAAACCGGTTACCGCTTCGCAGATACCAGCTACTGGGGTGGGCAAGGCATCGACAAACGTTCGCACCAAGGGTATGCGGACTACCTGGTCGAGCTTGCACCACGTTTCTCCCTTAATGCGAACTACAGTTACTCCCGGGTACACACCGCGGCGATCCGCTACCAGCAGCACGACGCCTCGGGTGGATTCCGCTACGAATACGCCACCAACTCCTTTCTCTACGGCACGCTGGGGAACAGCTGGCAGTCCTTTGAGGGGCTGAAAAACACAAGCAGCTTGTTCTGGAACGTGGGGGTTAGCCGGACGTGGCAGCACCTGGCGGCCAGCGTGGAATCCCAGGTGATCTATGCCGAGGACCCCCTGGCCATCTCCACCCGCCAAACCAGCCACTCCGCGCGTCTCGAGTTGCCCTTTACCCACGGGACCCTAGCTCTTAATGGTTCCTACAACAAGTACCAGGGGTCACTCAATGGTATCGCGGACCGCACCAGCCTGGTTTTCGGCGGTAGCGGTCGCTGGGATCTCACGGACCAACTGAGCGCCATGGTCGGCCTGGGGTGGGACCGGGTGCGCGGTGAGGCCACTTCAGCCTACCCGTACCACATGACCGGCAATGCGGGGCTCTCTTACCGCTTCAACTACGAGATAACTGCCAACCTGAGCTACGGCTACGTAGAGTACCGCCGCCGCTTCGAGAGCGCCGCCGACCTCAGACAGACCAACCGGGTGCTCCTGGAAGTCGCCAAGGTGTTTTGATCATGCTTAATGCCCTTACCATCGACGTTGAGGACTACTTCCAGGTACAGGCCTTCGAACCCTACGTGGATCGGAGTCAGTGGGGGAGTTACCCCCTGCGGGTCGCGGAGAACGTCTCGCGACTTCTGGATCTTTTGGACGAGCGCCAGGTACACGCCACCTTTTTCGTGCTGGGATGGGTGGCTGAGCGGCTCCCCCAATTGGTGCGTGATATCCAGTGCCGGGGGCACGAGATTGCCTGTCACGGATTCGGACACCAGCTGATCTTCCGGATTGGCCCCGCGGCCTTTCGGGAGGATATCCGGCGCGCCAAGGCAGTACTTGAGGGGATCACTGGCGTCGAGGTGCGCGGCTACCGGGCGCCGACCTACTCGATCACCGCAGACTCGCTGTGGGCTTTCGACCTCTTGATCGAGGAAGGGTTTCGCTACGACTCGAGCGTATTCCCGATCCACCACGACACCTATGGTATCCCCGACGCACCCCGCTTCCCCCACACGGTGACCCGCCCGGCAGGGAGCATCGAGGAGTTTCCGCTGAGCACCTTGCCGGTTGGACTGGGAACTTTGCACTACCGGCTCCCTATCGCCGGGGGAGGGTACCTCAGGTTGTTGCCAGCGCCGCTGGTCCGCTGGGGGCTTTCGCGTATCAACCAACTAGAGGGCAAACCTGCGGTGCTCTACCTGCACCCCTGGGAGATCGATCCGGATCAGCCGCGCATCAGGGCTGGTTGGAAATCGAGGTTCAGACATTACAACAACCTGCGGCGCACCGAAGGTAAGCTGCGCTACCTGTTGGAGGGGCTTAGCTGGGGGACCATGTCGGAGGTGATGGGGCTATGACCGTTCGTGTGATCCAAGATCTTGACCCGGCCAGCTGGGATGCATTCGTGCAAGCCCACCCCGAGGCTACCTCCTACCACCTGTGCGCCTGGCGCCGGGTGATCGAGGAGAGCTTCGGTCATTGCGGACACTATCTGGCAGCGCTGGACGGTGCTGGTCAGGTGGCGGGGGTTCTGCCCTTGGTGCACATGAAGAGCAGGCTCTTTGGCAACTTCCTAGTCTCCATGCCCTTCATGAACTACGGCGGGCTGCTGCTGGCAAATCAGGAGGCCCAGGTTCCGCTGTTAGAGGCCGCGGACCGGCTGCGCCGGGATCTTGGTGCCGACTACGTCGAGTTGCGGCACCTCGACTTCGAGGTTCCGGGGCTTGCTACCCGGCGCCACAAGGTGACCATGATGCTACGCCTGGCAACCGACGTCGAGAGCCAGTGGGCGGCACTTCACTTCAAGCTGCGCAACCATATCAGGAAGGCTCAGAAAAACGGGCTAACTGCCGTTTTCGGAGGGGTGGAACTGCTCGATGGCTTTTATGATGTCTTTGCCCACAACATGCGCGATCTGGGTACACCTGTCTACGCACGCAGTTTCTTTCACAACGTCTTGACCACGCTTCCGGAGTCGACACGACTTTTTGCCGTGCGCCACCAGGGGATGATCATCGCTGCTGGCCTGGTTTCGCGCCACCGGGATACCCTGGAAATCCCCTGGTCCTCTTCCCTGGTGCAATACCGGCCGCTTTGCGCCAACAATCTGCTCTACTGGGAGGCCATCAGCTGGGCTATCAGCGAGGGGTGCAGTTATTTCGATTTCGGGCGGTCGACCCCGGACGAGGGAACCTTCAACTTCAAGAAACAGTGGGGTGCCGTTCCGGTGCCGTTGGCCTGGCAGTACTTGATGCCAAAGGATGCCCGACTCCCCGATCTGGGGCCAAAAAGCCCCAAGTATCAGGCTGCCATCCGGGTATGGAAAAGGCTACCCGTCCGGATCACCCGTATCCTGGGCCCGGCCATCGTGCGCAACATCCCGTGAGGTTCCATGCAGTTTAGTGTCGTGATCCCCGCCAAGAACGAAGAACGCCACATCGGACGCTGCCTGGACTCCCTTGCGGCCCTGGACTGGGATCCGGCCCAGTACGAGATTGTCGTGGTGGACAACGGCTCCTGCGACGCTACGGTTGCCATCGCCCGGGAAATGGGCGCTATCGTGCTCGAGGCCCCGGGGGCGACCATTGCCAGCTTGCGCAATCTGGGGGCAGCCCGGGGTAGCGGTGAGCTGATCGCTTTTCTCGATGCGGACTGCGCGGTGACGGTACCCTGGCTCAAGGCTGCCTCGCGCTACCTGGCAGCCGATGGCCCCGTTGCCTTCGGGAGCCCTGTCCTGGTCCCGGATGGGGGGACCTGGGTGCAGACGGCCTGGTTCAAGGTTCGCGGCAAGCCGAACCAGGTGGTCCCGGTGGAGTGGCTTGAATCGGCAAATCTTTTCGTGCGGCGCAGCGCGTTTGAAAAGGTCGGGGGGTTCGACGAGCGGCTGGTGACCTGCGAGGATTACGACCTGACTACCCGGCTCAGAGAGGTTGGGGAACTGCTCTGCGATGCGCGGGTCGCCGCCTTGCACTTCAGGGAGCCGGCGACCATCGCCGAATTCTTCAAGAAGGAACGCTGGCGAGGACTTAGCAACTATCGGGAACTGGGCCGGCGTCGGGTGACCTTGAGGGAGCTACCCAGCCTGCTGTTGCCTTTGGGCGCGCTGGCGGTAAGCATTGCCTTGCCCGTACTTTGGGGGCTTTATGCGCTGGGCGGGGAAACCCGGGTGCTCTGGGCGAGCCTGGCGCTGTTACTGGTCTGGGAACTCCCTCTCGGGGCAGTGGCACTGCGCAGATGTGGCACTGGGGAGTGGCTGACGGGGATCCGCCTCTGGGTACTTTTAAACGTCTATTTCTTTGCGCGTGGCACCACACTGGTGGCGCGTGGTTAGTGGTGGAGAAACCAGGGTAGGGCGCCTTATCCAGACAACGGCGTGTGGATCCGGGGCCGGCAGCGTCGCTGACCTGACCCTCGGCTGCGCTGTGGAACTGGTCGTCCTCGGACCGCTGGAGCTGGCGACGTACCGTTTCGGAAAAGAGAAGGGGGCACTGTGATGCTCTGGACCGACCTCACCATGCTGCTGCTGATTTTGTTGTTAGGTTACATCTACCTCGGTTATCCGCTGCTATTGGGGCTCTTGGCCAGCATTTTTCCCCGTGCGCACCGCGTGGACCCTGGGCATCTTCCCCCGCTTACCCTGGTGATCTCGGCCCACAACGAGCGGCCCGTGATGAGGGAGAAGCTCGAAAACTCCCTCGCCTTGGACTATCCGGCTCACCTGCTTTCCATCGTGGTGGTCTCGGATTGCTCTGACGATGGCACCGACGAAGAGGTGCTGGCTTTCTCGGACCGCGGAGTGCGTCTGGTACGTTCTCCGGAACGACGCGGCAAGACGGCGGCACTAAACCTGGCCCTGGCCGAGATCCACACCGAGTTGGTGGTCTTCTCCGATGCCAACGCGATTTACGAACGGCAGGCGCTACGCCGCCTGGCACGACACTTCGCAGACCCCCAGGTGGGCTACGCGGTGGGGTATGCCTGTTACCAGGAAGAGGCGGTCAGCGCGGCAGGAACTACCGAGGGGACCTACTGGAACCTGGAGATCCTGCTGAAACGGTGGGAATCCCAGTTCTCCTCGGTGGTGGGTGGGGACGGCGCCATCTACGCCATTCGACGCACCCTGTACGAACCCATGCTGGAGACCGACATCAACGACTTCGTGAACCCTTTGCAAATCGTGGCCAAGGGATGGCGCGGCATCTTCGACGTTGAAGCCCTTTGCTTCGAGCGCCCTGCCGGGCAGTTCGGCAAGGAGTTCTCCCGCAAGGTGCGTATCGTGAACCGCAGCTTCAATGGGTTCTTGCGCGTCCCTCAGGCCGGTAACCCGCTGCGCAACCCGCGTTTTGCCTGGCAGCTTTTCTCGCACAAGGTGCTGCGCTGGTTCTCACCGTACCTGCTGTTTGCCTTGTTCGTGCTCATGGTGGTCGATCGGGTCTTTGCCCCGGTGGAGTTGCTGGACCAGCTCTCCCTGGGAGGCTGCCTGGTGCTCGGCGCACTGGCCTTGGTAGGGTGGCTTTTGCGCGGAGTTGTTCGGGCTCCTGGGTTGTTGTTTCTCCCCTATTACTTCGTATTGATGAACCTTGCATCGGCGCTTGGCGTACTGCTCAGGTTGCGCGGCAAGACCATCACTACCTGGGCCACCGTGCGCGAGACTGATAACAGTAAGCCCAGGTCGTCAGTTCTCGGGCCGCGTCTGGTGCTTGCCGGGACCGCGCTGGCCGGCCTGGTGGCCTGTAGCGGGGTCGCTCAAGGGCTGTTGCCGTTGCCGATATTGGCCTTGGTGCTCCTGGGGCTTCTTGCACACACCTTTTTGGGCTACCCCTTTCTGCTCATCCCTGCCCAACGCCTGTCGGGCAAACCGCTCGAGCACAACCCGGACTACCTCCCCACCGTGACCCTTTTGGTGGTGGCCTTCAATGAGGCCGCGGTGATCGAGGAGAAGGTCCTCAACTCGCTGGAGCTTGACTACCCGAAGGAACTCCTGCGCCTGGTGGTTGCCTCGGATGGCTCCCGAGACGGTACCGACGCCATCGTGGCAGGCTATGCCTCTCGGGGCGTTGAACTGCTGAGCTTCCCCGTGAACCGGGGAAAGATCTCCGCTTTAAACGATGCCATAGCACGCATCGACTCCGAGATTGTGGTGCTCTCTGACGCCAACGTGATGTACTGCAGTGACGCCGTGAGAAAACTGGTGCGTAATTTTGCCGACCCGCGTGTGGGGGTGGTTTCGGGCAAGGTGGTGCTGCGCAACGGCGCATTGAGTTATGGTGCTGCCGAGACCTCCTACTACGGCCTTGAACATCGGATTCAGGAGCGGGAAGGCAGGCTGGGAGCCCTGATTGGTGCTGACGGTGCCATGTACGCGGTGCGACGCCCCCTCTTTGAGCCCCCCAATCCGGACACCATCCTGGACGACTTGGTAATTGCCATGTCCATCGCTCGACGTGGTTACTTGGTGGTGCACGAAAAGGAGGCGGTTGGCTTTGAAGACAACCACCTTGAATTAGATGGGGAATTTCGCCGCAAGGTGCGCATCATCGCCGGGGGCTACCAGTGTCTGCTGCATGGCAGGGCGCTGCCACGTCTAGACCAGCCTCTGCTGCTTTTCTGCTACCTGTCGCACAAGGTGCTGCGCTGGATAAGCGGTTTTGTTCTTTTGGCCCTTTTCTGGGTGCTTGGGGTGATCGTGTCAAACGGTGGTGCACCATTTTTCGGGGTTATCCTGGGCCTTCTTGCGGGGGCCGCTTTGTTGGCGCTGTGCACCCAGGCCTTTCCGGCACTCAAGAAACTGAAGCCAGCCAATTTCTGCCACTACTTTTTCATGTTGATTACCGCATCTTTGGTCGGCTGTTTCCGGGGCATAACCGGCCGCCAGCGGGTGACTTGGCGCAGGGAGGCGGCCTGAGATGTGCGGCATAGCAGGATTTACCGTAAGTTGCGTCCCGCAGGGGGATCAGGCACTGTTGCAGCGGATGGGCGAGGCGATCCGCCACCGTGGGCCAGATGCCTGCGGGGAGTTTCTGGATCATCGGGTAGGGCTATCGCACCGACGCCTCAGCATACTGGACCTCTCCCCCCTGGGAGTGCAGCCCATGCATTCGCTGGATGGACGTTACGTCATCATCTTCAACGGCGAGATCTACAACTTTCTCGAGCTGCGCGCCGAGTTGGAAGGGGAGGGGGTGCAGTTTCGCAGCCGCACCGATACCGAGGTGATCCTCGCGCTCTACGCCCGCGACGGGGTCGCCTGTCTCCACAGGTTGAACGGGATGTTCGCCATCGCGCTCTACGACCGGCAGAGCGGGGAACTCCTCTTGGCCCGGGACCGTATCGGCAAGAAGCCGCTCTACTACTACCATGGTGGCGCCGATCGCATCGCCTTTGCCTCGGAACTTAAATCGCTTCTGGAGTTGCCTGGTTTCGACCGCTGCGTCGAGCCTAGTGCGCTGGTGGACTACCTGAAGTACCTCTACATCCCGGCCCCCAAGACCATCTATCGCAATGTCCACAAACTCCCCCCAGCCCACTACCTCCTGCTGGCACCGGGGCGGGAACCAGTGCTTCGGGAGTACTGGGACGTGGACTTTTCCGGGGGTACGGGGTCCCTTGCTGACGCCGAGGAGGAACTTCTTGAGCTCTTGGGACGCTGCACCGCCTGCCGCATGATCGCCGACGTGCCGCTGGGGGCTTTTCTCAGCGGCGGGGTGGACTCCTCGGCCGTCGTGGCACTGATGGCTCGCGCTTCCGCCGAGCCGGTGAAGACCTGTAGCATCGGTTTTACCGACCGGCGCCACGACGAGACCCCTTACGCCCGCGAGGTGGCCCGGCTCTTCAAAACCCAGCACAACGAGTACCGGGTTGAAGAGGACATCGCTGGCACGACACAACTCCTGCCGCACTTTTTCGACGAGCCCTTCGCAGATTCCTCGGCGCTGCCGACCTACCACGTCTCCCGGTTGGCAAGACGCGCGGTGACCGTGGCCCTGGCCGGCGACGGTGGGGACGAGAATTTCGCTGGCTACCATAAGTACGCGCTCGAGCTCAAGGAGGACCTGGTGCGCCGCAAGGTACCCCGGCCGCTTTTGGGAATGTTGCACTCCTTGGTGGTGGGTGCGCGCAGCGGGGTGCTGCGCCGGGCCCGTACCCTTACTGAAAGTGCACTCCTTGAGCCGGCCCTGGGCTTTTACCGCACTAACACCTTTGTGGACGACGGGCTCCTCAGCCAGCTCCTGGCTGAACCGGTGCGGCGGGAGGTGGCAGGATATGATCCCGCCCAGCACACCCGGCGCCACTGGAACAAAGTTGCGGGGGCGGACCACGTGACCGCCATGCTCTACACCGACCTTAAGAGCTACCTCCCCGGGGACATCCTGGTGAAGGTCGACCGGATGAGCATGGCCCACTCGCTGGAAGTGCGCGCCCCGTTCCTGGACTACCGGATCGTTGAGTTTGCTGCCCGGCTCCCCTCGCGCTGGAAGATCTCCCCGGCGGGGGAAAAGAAACTCGTATTGCGCAACAGCTTCCAGCGCCTGTTGCCACATGAGGTACTGAACCGGCCCAAGCAAGGCTTTACCGTCCCGCTCGACGACTGGTTCAGAAACGAGTTGCGCCCTTTGGCCTCCCGGGCACTTCTTGAAGATCCCGAGCTGGGGCAGTTCCTGGATGGCACGGTTTTACGCCGGGTCTGGGGGGAGCACCTCACGGGTCGTGTGCAGCACGGTACCTTGCTTTGGAGCCTCCTTATGTTTTCCCTTTGGCAACAGCACTATCTGAGAGGTTCCCATGTTTGAACTGATCCGCGGCGATCTGAACCGGCTGGCCCCCAACGGGAACGCCTCGCTGCGTACCCTGCTGGCCGGACTTCTGTCCCAGGGTTTTCAGGCCATCCTGGTCTACCGCTTCTTCAGCTGGTTGCGCCGGCGTGGCGTCTCGGGACAACCGCTGCGCTTTTTTTGTGAACGTCTGATTGAAATTTGTTGCGGTATCTCCATTCCGGCTGCCTGCCGTATTGGCAAAGGGTTGCGCATCCACCACTTCGGGGGAATTATCTTCCACCCGAGCGTGGAGCTTGGCGAGGGGTGCACCCTGTACCAGGGTGTTACCATCGGCGACCGGGGCGGGCAGGGGGGAGCGGCCCGTGTCGGAAACCACGTCCTCTTGGGCGCGGGGGCCAAGATCATCGGTCCCATAGAGATCGGTGACCACTGTGTGGTCGGGGCCAACGCGGTGGTGACCCGCAACATGCCGGCGGGGACCACCGCCTTAGGTGGGGCCTGCCGTTTCAAGTACTCCGACGGGAGGATCGAATAGCGGATGGGATCTGAAACCACCAGCAAGATCGTGCGCGTTATGGACCTGCGAGGTACCTACAAGGGGGGAGGCGGTCCCGACAAAACGGTACTCAATTCGGCTGCGCAACACGACCCGGGCCAGGTGCACGTACTGGTGACCTACCTGCGCCAGCCCTGGGATGACGAGTTCCAGATCCCTGAAATGGCACGCCGGCTCGGGATCAACTACGTCGATGTCTTTGACGGCAACGGCATCGACTGGGGCTGCCTTAAACAACTGCACCGGTTGATCCGGGAGCACCAGCTTGAGGTGCTGCATGCCCATGACGACAAGACCATGCTCTACGGTTGGCTGCTGCGGTTTGTAAACCCTGAGCTGCGGATCATGTACACCTGCCACTCCCATGCCGTGCACGGGCGGCACGAGTTCGCCAGGTTTGGCGACTATCTCAGGTTCAAGGTGCGCCAGAAGATCCAGATTTTCCTGATGAAACGGTACCCGCAACCCGTGGTGACCATCTCCTGCAACACCCGGCAGCGGTTGGTTGATAACGGCCTACTGCCTGCCGCGGTGCAGGTGCTGCATAACGGGGTCGACCTGGCAACCTGGCGGAACGAAGGTACCCGACCCGTTTTGAAAGAGGAGTTGGGGCTTGAGAAAGAAGAGCTGGTTGTGGGTACCGTGGCTCGGATCACCTATGAGAAGGATTTTCCCACCTTCTTTAGAGTGGTTCGTCTGGTGGTCGACCGGGAACCGCGGGTCCGGTTCGTGATCGTCGGGGATGGCTATGGCGACGAACTTGAGCTGGCCCGCGCAGAAGCATGCCGCCTGGGGCTTGCCGGCGTGGTGCACTTTGCCGGGCATCGCAATGACCTGCGCGATGTGTACGCCTCGCTGGATGTTTTCCTGATGACCTCCCTTACCGAGGGCATGCCCAACACGCTGCTGGAGGCGATGGCACTGGGTGTACCGTCGGTGAGCACCGCGGTCGGCGGCATTCCGGAGCTACTGGTCCACGGCGAAGGGGGCTTTTTGGCCCCGGTTGGTGATGCCGAGGCCCTTGCCGGTCACGTGCTGCGGCTGGTCTGCGACGCCGGGCTGCGTGCGGAGTGTGGGAGGCGCTGCCGGGAGCGGGTCGAGGCAAGATTCTCTTTCGGACGCCGTGTGCGCCAGATGGAGCGGTACTACCGCTGGTTTGCCGGTGTGGGGGAGTTGCCTGAGTGTGACCAGGCGGGACATGGGGGTTGAAAGCGCGGACCTCGTTGTAGCGGGTGCAGGCAGCCTTGGGAGTGGTATGGGAATGGAGCAGGAAATACTGGTGCAGGAGACTGCGGGGGTTGCTCGACTGGGGGAGTTGGTCCGGGTGTCGCTTCCCTGCGAACCCGGCAGCCTCCCTTTTGACCGGCTGGTAGGGGTACTGCCACCTGCGGGGGATGTGCTCGCCTGCCAACAACGGGTGCTGAAACGCTGGCCGGATGGCTCGACCAAATGGCTGTTGATCGATTTCCCTGCTGCGGTGCCGGCCGGGGGGGCCGCGATCTACCGGATCGCCCCGGTATCTGCCTCCCTGCCTGTCGTGGCGGGACTCGAGGTTGTAGCTGGCCCGGCCAGTTGGGAGGTGCGCACCGGTGCTGGAACCTTTACTGTGGACGCTCGCAACTTCCGGCCACTGCTTTCGGTATCCCGTGAGGGTGAAGAACTCCTTGGTGCAGGGGCCAGCCGTTGCCGGCTGATCATCGACGGCCGGGAGTTGGACCCGGTGCTGGAAGTGGTCGAGCTGGAGGACCCGGGCCCGCTTCGCGCGGTGCTGCGGCTGTGCGGCCACTTCGACGGCACCGGCATGCTGCATCAGCTGCGCTTTACCTGCCGGCTGCACTTTTTTGCCGGGTCGCTTGCCCTGCGGATGGAATTCACCCTGCACAACGCCGCAGCTGCTCGGCATTCGGGAGGCCTGTGGGACCTTGGGGACCCTGGGTCCGTGCTGATATCCGAGCTGAGCTGGGGCGTGTCGTTGCCCGAGGCGCGCCGGGAGTCCATCAGCCTGTTCCCTGCTGACCAGGCTCATGTTTTTCGCATGCCGGGGGGGCAAGGCGTCACCCTGTACCAGGAATCCAGCGGTGGAGCCAACTGGCAAAGTGCCAACCACCGCAACCGGGACGGGGTGGTTCCCTTGCAACACCGGGGGTACCTGATCGAGTCGGAGGGTCGGAAGCTTGGATCGGGGTTGCGCGCGGAGCCGACCCTTTGGTGCGGTGGGGCAGTCGGAGTCGGTCTTGCTGCGGCACTTCCCACTTGTTGGCAGGAGTTTCCCAAGGAGCTCCGAGTCGGCGCAGGATGGCTGGAAGTCGGCTTTCTGCCGGGCCGCTTTCCCGATCTGCATGAGTTACAGGGGGGCGAGCGCAAGACCCACTGTGTCGAACTTGACTTCCTGGCCCCAGCTGATCCCCTTTTCGGGGCCCTGGCCCCGCTTCGGGCAACCCTGGCTCCTCGGCACTATCGTGACTGCGGCATCTTCTTCGATCTGCCTTTCCCGGGTGACCTCGTGAGCCGGTTTACCGGGCCTCAGGACTTGCTCGGCAAGCGTGAGATGCTCGACGAGTACGGCTGGCGCAACTTCGGGGAGGTCTATGCCGACCACGAGGCGGTTGGCCACCAGGAGGGCGGCTGCTTCGTCTCCCACTACAACAACCAGTACGATCTCTGTGGTGGCGCTTACCGGCAGTTTTTCGCCACCGGCGATCTTCGCTGGAGGGAACTGGCGGGCGATCTGGCGCGGCACGTGCTGGACATCGACATCTACCACACGGATGAAGACCGTGACGAGTACAATCACGGTCTCTTCTGGCATACCAGTCATTACATAGATGCAGGCCTCTCTACCCACCGCACCATGTCACGCGAGCACCTCAAGGAGAAGGACCCCCGTTTCTACGGCGGTGGCCCCGGTTACGAGCACTGCTACACCACAGGCCTTGCCTACCATTACTTTCTGACCGGCAACCCCGAGTATCGCAATGCGGTGGTGGGGCTCGCGCTTTGGTGCTTCCGTGCGCTTACCGGCTCCCGGACCGTGCTGGCTACCCTGCACCAGACGGTGCGCAACCTGAAACTGCTGCGGCACTACGGCGTGGAGAGTCGTCCCTTGTTCCCCCGGTTTCCGCTCACCCGGGGCACCGGCAACGGCTTGACTGCTTGTCTGGACGCCTTTGAGGTAACCGGGGAACCGCGGTTTCTCGCCTTGGCCGAAGAACTGATCCTGGGCGCGCTGCATCCTGACGATGACTTGGCAGCCCGTGACCTGCTCAACGCCGAGATTTGCTGGTCCTACACCGTCTTGCTTGCGGCTCTTGGCAAGTACCTGCACAAAAAGGAAGAACTCGGGCAACTGGACGAGGCCTACCAGTACGGGCGCGCCTCCCTGCTGGCCTACGCCCGCTGGATGCTGGATCACGAATACCCTTACCTCGATAAGCCAGAGAAACTCGAATTCCCCAACGAGACTTGGGCCGGCCAAGACCTGAGAAAAGCTGTGGTCCTTTACCACGCAGCTCGCTTAGATGGCGCTCTGGCTCCCCGGTTCCTGCTGCGGGCGCGTGAACTCTATGACACGGCGACCTTGCAGTTGGCCGCTTTTCCCACCAGCACCCTGACACGCCCGGTTGCGCTCATGCTGCAAAACGGTTGGATCGGCGGGGCGCTCGAAGCTGGCGCCCCCCCGTTGGCTCCGGTGCCACCCCAACTCCGTGCCCTGCCGGGCCAGCCTGCACAGGTACTGAGTATCTTGCCAGTGCTGGCGCGCTGCGTGGGCGAATTGTGCTATGCCCTGGGCCATCTGGACCTGCGCCGGGAAGCTGCCTGGCTACGGGCCAGGGTGGGGGCCTAAGCCGTGGCAGGCAAGCGACTGGTGACGGCTCTGCTTACCTCGCTTGGGGTAGACCACCTCTTTCGCAGGGTAAACCGTGATCGGGTATTGGTGCTTATGTACCATGCCATCACCGACCAGTTGCACCACCCACCGGTCTGGACCCACCTGCCGGTGGCCTGCTTTCGGCAACAGCTTGAGTTTCTCAAGACGCACTATCAGGTGATCGGGCTTGATGAGTTCCTGGAGGCCCAGGCGGGGCGTACCGCGCTGCCGCCGCGGTCAGCGCTTATTACCTTTGACGATGGATACCGTAACAACTACCGGGTGGCCTTTCCCGTACTTAGGGAACTGGAGCTGCAGAGCACCGTCTTTCTCACCGTAGACCGCATCGGAAAACGGCAGCTGCTGTGGCTCGACGAGTTGTACCTGCATCTGAGCGCACCGGGCAACCGTGATGCCGCACTGCCGTTGCCGACCGAAGACGCCTTTCGCGCCTTCCAGGCGGGACTAGTCGGGGAGGCCTACCACCTAAGCGCCGAGCGGCTCAAATTGACCCCCCCGAGGGAGCGCGCCGCGTACCTGGAAAACCTGCGGCGGGTCTCACGTCTGATCCCGGGCCACAATGACGAGGACTTCCAACTGCTTGAGTGGGACGAGGTTGTCCGTATGCGGGACTCAGGGCTCGTGAGTTTTGGCGTACATACGGCTACGCACAGGATCCTGAGCGAGCTGGAGAAGTCCGAGTGGGATGCCGAGATCGCCGCACCAAAGCGCAAGCTGGAGGAGATACTAGGAGCGCCGCAGACAGCCTTCTGCTTCCCCAACGGCCGCCCTGGTGTCGATTACCGGCCGGAGCATCTGGCTTACCTCAGCTCCCTGGGGTACCACTGTGCTTTCACTACCCGGTCCGGGCTGCACCGGTCTGACGGGGATGACCTCTTCCAAGTGCCCCGGATTGCGGCCGGGAACGACGTCACCTCCGAACCGGAGTTTTTTAGGCTCAATACCTCCGGGTTTATACCCTGGCTGCGCGACAGCTTGGGCAGGTCGGCCTAACCCGAGGCCAAGGAATACGATGACTGGTCATCCCCTGGAAAAATGGACCGACTACCGCGAGTTCTGTAGCGCTCAGACGCAGTGGGAAGAATTTACCGGACGGCTCTTTCCCGAGAACTACAGTAAGACCTTCCCCTGGCTTGCCGCTTGGTGGGAGAGCTACCTTGACCAGGGGGAGGCGACCGTTTACCTGCAGCGGGACAGCCAGGGAAGGATTGCGGCCGCTGCCCCCTTCTTTAGTCGCTGGGAGCATTTTGGAGGACTGCCGGTACGCCTTCTGCACCTTGTCGGTCACGGTATCGGCACTGACGATCTGCTGGTGGGACCGGATGCCGATCGGTTCTTGCCGGCGCTGGTAGGATCGCTTTGTGAAGAATCCTGGCACGTGGCACGCTTCCACCGGGTACGCAACGCCGGACAACTTGCCCAGCTACTTGAGGCCGTTCGGGCTGTCGGCTGCCGGTACACCCTGCAGGAGAGCCTTGATTACCTGGTGGAGCTACCCGGTGATTACCAGCAGTACCTCGGGTCCCGCAGCAGGAAATTCCGGCGCAACCTGAACCAGGCAGAAAACCGGCTGAACCGGCTGGGGAACGTGGAGTTCCTGGTGCTTGATCCCTATCGCGATGCCGAGCGCGTCATCGACGCGGGATTGCGTATCGCCCGGGGGAGCTGGCAGTACCGGCAGGGGCTCAGCCACTTCAACGAAAGGCAACGGGGTACCCTCTATGAGAGCCTATCGGCTCGGGGACGTGGGGCGGGGGGCGAGGACTTCAACCTGCTGCTGGTGGACGGTAATCCGGTCGCCTACTTGCTGGGGTGCCGGCGCCAGCGCACCTACTATGCCGTGGACACCGCCTTTCATGAAGACTTCCGCAGCGTATCCGCGGGGCGGATTTTGTTCAACAAAATCGTGGAGCGCCTGATCCTGCAGGGCGAGGTAGACCTGCTCGATTTTGAGGGTGCCGGCGAGTACAAGGACGACTACGCCAATGCCACCCTTACCATTCAGTCCGTGTTAGTGTACCGTCCTTCAGCGTATGGCAGGTTGGTGCGCTGCTTCAAGGAATCCGCACTGTTCCCGCGCCTTAAGGCCCTGGGGCAAGGTTTTGCCAAGGGGTCCCGACCCCGTCCCACCCCAAAGGAGCAACCCGAGCCATGAACCTCAGGCACCAGCTTGACCGCTATGGATACGTGCGGACCGGCTTCGACATCATGCTCAGGCTGCTCTACCGTTTCAACAAAGGGCAGATCCTCAACTGCTACGGTATGCCTGAAGAGGCGGTGCTGAAACCGGCGTTGAGTCTACCTTCCGAGTTGCGTCACGGGTTTCTCGAACCCGCCGAGTTACTTGATCTGATCGATCCTGTGCGCATGACGATGGACCGAGAATTTGCCTGCCGCGCCTTCGCTAAGGGGGACCGCTGCTACGGCGTCCTGGACGGTACCACCCTCGTCCACTTCAGCTGGTTCGCGGTGACCCCCACCGTGGTGACCGACGGATTCAGCCTGAGATTCCCGGAAACGGGGGCCTACCTTTACAACGCCTATACCGATACCGCGTACCGTGGCCGGCAGCTGTTTCCGTTCGCCGTGCAGCAGGCGATGCGGTTCTATTTGGAACAGGGGTACGAGAAACTGCTCACCATCATCGCTGCCAATAATTTCGGTTCCATAAACGGGGTGGTCAGGATAGGTTTCCTCCCTGTCGGTCGATTCGTGCTGCTGCCAGTCCACAGGCGTGTCCTTACCTCGGGAGGATGTCATCGCCACGGGATCCGGCTGGAGCAGTGCCTATGAGGTCCTCGGCTACCGGGTACGATCCGAAGCGGGTGCTGCACGTCATCCTCACCCTAGGAGTGGGCGGGGCTGAGCAATTGGTGTATCGGATGGCCTTGGCCGGTCCGCGGGATCAGCGACCGGCGGTTTGCTGCCTGCTATTTTTGGGCGAACTGGGCGAACGTCTCAAAAAAGACGGGGGCAAGGTCTACTGTCGTAACCACCAGGGGGGGATTGACCTGGGTATCGTGCGCTGGCTTAGGGAGATCATCGTGGCCGAGCGTATAGAGGTCGTGCATGCCCATACCTATACGCCACTTTTTTACTCGGTTCCTGCGGTACTGGGTATGTCGGGGGTGCAGGTAGTCTACACCGAGCACGGCCGGCTCTACCCGGAGCGCAGCAGTTGGAAACAGCGCTTGGTCAGCCCGCTGCTTGCCGCTGGAACCAGGCACCTGGTGACCATCTCGGAGAGCACCGCGCGTGCCATGCATCGCTATGACAACTTCCCGTTCCGGCGCATCCGGGTGATCCACAACGGTATCAGCCTGGAACATGTACGAGGCCGTGCTGTCGACCTAGGGGCCAAGCGGAGCGAGCTGGGCATTGGGGCCAGAACCCGGGTTGTCGGGACCGCCTGCCGCATCGAAGAGATCAAAAATCTGCCTATGATGCTGCACGCCTTCCAGCGGGTGGTCGAGCAGGTGCCCGATAGTTGTCTGCTGGTAGCCGGCAAGGGGAGCCGGGAGCAGGAACTCAGGGAACTCGCTCAGCTGCTGGGTATCGGCACCCAGGTAAAGTTCTTGGGGCTGCGCGACGACCTGGCCGAGATCTACCCGCTCATGAACGTGTTCCTGCTCTCTTCGCTCACCGAGGGAATCTCGGTCACCCTGCTGGAATCTATGGCGGCTGGGGTCCCGGCAGTCGCCACCGCGGTTGGGGGGAACCCGGAGGTTGTGCTGGAGGGGGAGACCGGTTTTCTGGTCCCTCTGCACGACGATGCCCTGATGGCCGAGCGTATCCTCTACCTGCTACGTGACCCGCAGCTGGCAGCCGGTTTTGGAGCACGGGCCCGGGTCAGGGTGCTGGAAGAATTCTCTTTCGACCGAATGCTGCAGCGCTACCAGGAGCTTTACCAGGGATGATCTATTCAAGAAGGGGTAGCCGGAGCTTCGAGGATCAAACGACATGCGTGTAGCCATCCTTACCGCGCTGTATCCGCTGTTGGCGCTCAGCAGCTTTATCAACCCGTACTTTGGGGTGTTGAACTACACCTTCGTTTCGGTCGTGCGTCCCGAGCAGCTTACCTACGGGGTGTCCAGCATCTCCTATGTCTTTGCCATTGCTATCGTCTGCCTGTTGTTATCCTGTCTGCTCAGAGGCGAAAATCTGGTCGGGGCCCTGAAACAGCGCTTTTTCGTCCTGTTCCTGGCGTATGTTGCGGCCTGCTACCTGGCCACCGCGATCGCAGGCCATACCGTTTTCGGGGAGGAGCGTGGCAGTTTCTATTACCTGAACCAGTTGCCGCAGATCTGCTGCTTTTGCCTCTGCCTGTACGCCGTTTTGATCCGGCTCAAACCGGCGCAATTCGAACAGTACCTGGCCATTTTGACCGGTCTGGTCTGCTTTATGGGCCTTTGGGGTATCGATCAGCACTTCCGCGGGAACATACAGGTCGAAAAGCTCTTCGGTTACGACCGTTGTGCGGTAACCAGCGTATTCGTGCTCTATCTCCCCTGGTCGGTGCACTACATCAAGAAGCCTAGTGCGCGCAGCAAGGCTTTCGGGGTGCTGCTGCTGGCAGTGTTTGCCACCATGATTGTCTTTACGGAATCCAGGGCCGGGTTGCTAGGGCTTGCGGTCGTGCTGTTAGGACTGTTCTGGTATTCGCGGAGAAAACTGTTTTTTTTAATCTGGTCGCTGTTTTTCGCCCTCTTCGTATTGGCCATCATGCCGGAGACCCAGATGGAGCGCTTCCAGTCGATGCAGACCGCCAACGTTGAGGAAAGCGAAATCACCGATTACTCCTCAGCTTCACGGCTTTTGATGTGGAAGCTTTCCCTGAAGATGATCCCGGACCACCCGTTTCTGGGGGTGGGGTTCCTCAATTTCGAGAAGGCCAACAAGGAATACGGTGCCGCCTTCAAGGGGTTCATCGACGATCGGCTTTACGTGGGAACCTTCGGTGGCCCCGGTCGTCCCGGCCTCTCCCATACCCACAATACCTATCTTAACCTGCTGGTCGAAGGTGGGATCCTGGCCACCCTGCCGTTTTGCCTGCTTATCCTGCTGCCGCTGCGTCGTGGGCACAAAATGAACAAAGTATGGCCGAAAGACCGCCCACCCCAGCTGGAGATGGTCAACCTCATCAACGTGGGGGTATGGGGGTTTCTGGTAACGGCGGTTTTCGACAGCCTCATGCTGGTGGATTTCTTTTACTGGAACTTGACCATTGCCTATTTCTTGGTCAGGGAACTGGAACGCCAGGCGGAGCAACCAGCAGAAGCTGCCGAACCGGTGCTCGGTGTAACGGCAGAGCTGCCCGAAGGACGCCCGGCCTGATGGAGGAATCATGATACACGACCCCGCCGTCCTGCTCGACGACGTCTCGCAGCGACTTAAAACGGAACTCGGAGTGGAGTTGACCGGCAGCAACCTGCTGGATCGCCGCTACTTTTCCCACATCTACGAGTTGCTTGGTACCTCTGCAGAAGGGGAGAAACGTTACGTCCTTAAGCTGAGCACTACCGAGAGGTCCTGTCAGGGGGAGTATCGGATGTACCTCGAGTTGAACCGGCTTGGAGTTCGGACTCTCACCCCGGTGTTGTTTTCGGGGAGCCACAACTACCTGGTCACTGTAAAGGAAGAGTTGCGGGATCTGCCCGAGGTGCTCAGGTCCGTAGGCTCCATTGAGGAAATATCCGGTTATTTCTTCAGACTGGGCCGTTTTCTGAAAGACGTGGAGGAAAAGACCCGCCGGGAGGCGCACTTTGACAAGGAGGCCTTCGACGCCTACCTGGCACCGCGGATACAGCAGATGGCCAGTGTTACACAGCGTGACAAGGACCTGCTCTGGCGGCGGACGGCGGCTTTAACCGCCACGCTTGATCACAAGCCGGAACTGCATTGCCTGGTCAGCGACTACAACCTCGGGAATCTGCACCTCGACGCCGAGCAGCAGTTCGTGCTCCTGGACCTGGGGGATGCCTACAATGGCTCGAGCTGCTCCAATCTTGCCGCCGTCTATCTTTCGCTTAAGTTCGGCCCTTTGCAGCAGTACCTGGAAAAACGCCAGCTCACCGCACGCTACTTCTCGGCGTTCCTGGAGGGGTTCGGTACCGCGGCCCCCGGGCAACCAGAGTTTCTTGTCTACCTGATCCGCGACCTGGTCTGCATGATCCTGTTCGTGGAACAGCATCCCAGCGGCAGCAACAACCCCGTCCGCAGGTTGATGTCCCGCGCTTCCAACCACTACCAGGCTGCACGTTACTGGAGTTACTTAAGGTCCCTTACGGAGGATGTATGAGCACAGAGATGGGAAAAGACGGAGTTCAGGATTACACACTACTGGCCTCTGACTATGACGCATTGCGCTACACGGAGGAAGGGCAACTCTACCTTGACCACTTGCGCCACCAGGCCATGAGGGAGTTGCTGTGTCCTACCCGGGAGATGGAGATCATCGACGTCGGCACCGGAACCGGAAGTGGCATCATGTTCTTCGCCCGGTCGGTGAAGAGCATGGTGGGGCTGGATGCCACGGCGGCAATGCTGGATAAGGCCAGGGCGAAGATGGAAACCCTGGGAATCGACAACGTCCGGCTGATCCAAGGTAACGCCTTCGAGCTTCCCTTCGACGACGAGAGCTTTGATCATGTCATCTCCTTGAATTTCATCCACCTCTTTGCCGCCTTTTCCCTGGACCGGCAGATTGCGCTGGTCGCAGAGATGGAAAGGGTTTGCAAGAAAGGGGGACGCGTCGTCATCGAGTTTGACAACAAGCGGTTTCTCAAGGAACTGGGCAACAGCTTCGACGAACTGCCCCGTATGAGTAGTACCATGCGGCTGGAGAAGGTGGTGGGCACCTATCTTCCCAAGACCAAGACTCTGTTCCGGGTTTCGAGGGGGTTGGCCGGCTTGTACTCATCCTTGGCCCGGGTCCCGGTGTTGGAACGCTTTGCCTACAAGTGGATTGCCCAGTACCGCAAGATATGAGGTAACACCCGGAACCCATGAAGAGCATCGACAAAACTATCATCCTGATGCTAGGCCGCGCGTTCGGGTCGTCCACGGTCATGCTGATCTCCATCATGTTGGCCAGATCCCTGTCCAAGGCAGATTACGGGACCTACGTGCAGACCAGCATGCTGGTGCAACTGGCCGGCTTCCTGCTCACCCTCGGGATACCGTCCAGCATTACCTATTTCCTTCCCAAGGCTTATGACAAGAGCCGGCTGATCGCGCGTTCCTACCTGCTTATGCTGGCGGTGGGGTGTCTGGGCGCCATCAGCCTTTTTGGGGGACGGGAGTACCTTGCCCGCTTTTTCAACAACCACCACCTGGGCGAATTCGTGATGTACGCAGCGTTCGGAGTCTTCTTTTTCCTCTCCTCGCAGCTTACCCGGCCTATTCTGATGTATGCCAGGTCCACACTCTTGCTGGCCAAGATCGAGATACTGCGCTCGGTTCTGTTTCTGGCGGCCATGATGGCCTGCGCACTTCTGTCTGTCGCACTCTCCACGGTGATCCTGATCCTCACCGCATCCTTTTTCTTTGATTTCGTCGTCTCGGTGCTGGTCGCTCTCAAGGCGGTCTCGGCGAACCGCGGCACCACGAGTCCCGCAGTACCGCTGGGGGAACAGATCGGCTACTCGTTTCCCCTTGGAAGCCTTGCCTTTTGCTGGTACGCGGGTCGCGAACTCGACAAGTACGTGATCTCCCACTACATGAACCCGGACCGGCTTGCCCTGTACTCGAGGGGAGCCATCGAGATACCGCTGGTGCACATCCTCGCCAGCACCATCTCGCAGCTCAAACTGCCGGATTGGGTGGCACAGTGGGACAGGGGAAGTTCCAGCGCGCTTATCGAAGGGTGGCATCACACCATCGTCAAGGCGTCGCTCATCATCTTCCCGGCCTTTGTTTTCCTGGAAATCCTGGGCAGAGAGTTCATCGCCCTTTTGTACTCCGACCAGTACCTGCAAAGCGCCGAAATCTTCCATATCTATCTGCTCATGCTCCCGCTGCAGGTGACCTCGTACACCGCCATCGTCGAATCCACCGGCAAAAATCGCGTGGTCCTCATAGGGTACCTGGTGCAACTCCCCGTCAGTCTTGTGCTTAGCGCCGTTTCCGTGCGTTACTTCGAGTGGTCCGGCCCGGCGCTGGTCTCGGTGCTCAGCATGTACCTCTGGACCGGTTACCTGCTTTTCGTCATTGCCCGCATCTTCAAACTGAAGCTTTCTCGGGTCTTTCCCTGGCGGCGCCTGGGCTCGATCCTGCTGGTCGCGGTTGTGGCCGGGGTCCTGCCCGGCGTGCTGCTCTGGGGGACCGGAGGGTACCTGGCCACCCTGATCCCGCAAAAGGAGCTTTTGCACGGGTTCCACGTCCTGGTTTACTTCGCACTCTACGCCGCTTGTTACGGCACCCTCGCACTGCGCTTTACCTTGTTCGATCCCGAGGATGTGGAGACTATGTCCCGCTGGCTCCTGCTGGGGCGGATCAAACGGGCGCTACCGGGGAGACTTCAATCGCAAGGGGATAAGTGATGGCAGAGTCTGCAGGATTTGTTTCGCGACCAAAAGAGCTGCATCCGGAACTGTTTCCAGGGGGGACGCCCAGCGACGCTGCCGTGCCCGTTCGTTTGCCGCATTACCGGCTCCAGGGCGAGGCGCTCTACTTCCTCACTTCGTCGAATCCCTTGGCCCGCCTCGACGAAGGGGAGCGCCGGGTCTGGGAGGCCATCGACGGGCAGTTGAGCGTCTGTGCACTGCGTCAGCGTCTCGGCACGGACCTGGACCGGGCACTGCTGCGTTTTATAGACCTGTCGCTTTGCGAACTGGTGCCTGGTGCGCACCCTGCCGGGCGACAGCGGGTCGTGGTGCTTGAGCCGCACATGGATGATGCTGCCCTCAGCGTGGGGGGCATCATGTGGCTACGCCGGCGCGAGTGCGAATTCCACATCGTCACCCTGGTTGGCGTCACCAACTTTACCACGCAGATAACCATAGGCCGGGATTACTTCGACCCGGAGACTGTTTCCGGTTTGCGCCGGGACGAGTCTGTGCTTTGGGCGCGGCACGTGGGCGCGTGCCACTACACCCACCCCTTGCGTGAGGCGCCGCTTCGTTTCAGTGATGAGCCCTGGACCCTTGCCTGGTACCAGCGTAACAAGAAGGCCGTGGGGGCCTTCGTGAACCACACGGCTGGTCCCGAGGAGCACCAGGACTGGGCGGCACTTATCGAGAAGACCATACTCGAGCTTAAGCCCGAACAGCTTTGGGTACCCCTGGGGCTTGGCTATCACGTGGACCACGAATTGACTCGCAATGCGTTTTTGGGACTGGCCCTCGAAAAACCCTGGCTCTTCAAGGGGCTCGAGCTCTACTGTTATCAAGACGTTCCCTATGCGGCCATTGCACCGTTCCATGCGGATCAACTGATCCAGGCTCTGGAGGGCGCTGGAGCGACCTTCGAAGAACAAAGGGTGGACATCACCCAGGTAATGAACCTGAAGTTACAGTTACTTACCCTGTTCAGGTCCCAGTTCAAAATCGACCCTATTCGGCGCAAGGTAGAGGCCTGCGGCAGCAAACTCGCCCAAACACCGGAGGGCTATGCAGAGGTGATGTACCGGGTGTTAGCGCTTCCCGATTGCAGGGTTGAACAGGCGGCCACCGTTGCCATTGGCCGCCGAGTACAGGACCTTGCGCGCAAGATGGCTCCGTGGTTTGAACGCAATCACGACGCTGCCCAAATCCGTATTCTCGTTGCGGTCGGGGTAGGGCGTTGGGCGGAGGACGTGACATTTCTGCTGGAGAGCTTTCCCTACACCTCTTTCGAGATTTATCTGCCTGAGGACTGCCTGATCGAAGCCGAAGCACTAACCTCAGCGCGGATAGTCACGGTCCCGGTGGATAAACGGTGGAAAAGCTGGTTTGCTAACGCCGTACGCATCCTAGTTCGCCACCCGGGCCCTTGCGTGCTCATTTCCGGAGCTGACGACGATAAACAGAAAAAGATCGCCGACGCCTTGGGTGCGGTAAGCATTGGGTCCGACACGCTGGTCGCACTAACCATGAACCAATTGGTGTTGGCTCTAAGAACCGTCCGTTCTTTGGTTGATTAGGTGTCGCATTTCTGACGCACGATAGCCTCTTCTGAAAAGCCGAGGGAAAGGTTGACAAAATGAATGGAAAGCTTGCGAACTCATTGCTGATTAAGCCTGTGCACTTTATACGCGGTGAGTTTCTTTCTCGGAATCGCTTGGAAATAAACAGGGTCGCGTCTATGAACAGTACAGAGCTTGTCGAATACCATCAGCGCAAACTTGTTCAACTTTTCGAGAACTGTATGGGCCGGGGGGGAGGCTCTACAGGTGGTTTGCCAGGAAAACCGGTGGTTCTCTCGGAGTTACCTCTTGTATCCAAAGACATCTATCGCCAGCAAACAGCATATTTATCAGAGGCACCCTTTTGGCGAATGGACCACCGCAGTACGAGTGGTTCAACGGGATCACCTTTTAGCTTCTATAAAGACCGGATGGCAACAGGCTTTATGGAGGCCGTACAAAATGATGCATATGCCTGGCATGGGATTAATGTAGGCGAACCTCAGGCCCGTTTTTGGGGTATGCCTCGCGGCGGTAGTGGAGTTCTAGCACGATGTAAAGACATCTTAAAAAATCGCATACGTTTTTCCGCATTCGATCTAAGCGAGGCCGCCTGTCTGGCGTTCCACCGGAAGCTTTTGAAGTTCAACCCCACGTATTTCTATGGCTACCCTAGCTTGATACTGCATTTCGCCAGGTTTCTTGACCGGCATAATCTGTCGCTTAAAAACATTCCACTCAAAGTGGTCATCGGAACCGGAGAGTTCGTTTATGCGGAAGAAAAACTGGAGCTTGAAGAACGGTTGGGGTGCAGATTCGTCTCCGAATACGGTTGCTCAGAGGTGGGAGTAATAGGTTTTGATTGCCAGCATGGTAACATGCATGTGACCGCATCCAATGTGATTGTGGAGATTGTAGATAACCATGGAAGAACTGTTCCTGAGGGGGAGGAGGGGGAAGTTGTGGTCACTGAGTTGCACGCCAAGGCTGTTCCTTTTGTTCGTTACCGTCTTGGTGATCGTGGGATCCTTTTGCCTTCCGGGTGTTCCTGTGGTAGAAATCTTCCCCTTCTGAAAATTTCTGCCGGGCGTAAGGATGACTATATCCGTACGCCTGAAGGGAAAATAGTCTATGACGCAATTCTTGCGTACACTCTCAAAAGGGGGATTGTTCAGTTCAAAGCCGTACAACCCACCTTGGACAAACTAAGGATAGACATTGTAACTGATGATAAATTTTCTACTCACTTGGAAGAGATGTACAAAAGCATACTACAAGATGCTTTGAGCAACTCACTTGTGATTGAGTTTGTTAAGGTGGATCATATTGACCGTGAAAAATCAGGGAAAATGAGGTATTTTCGTTCAGAAATAAAGGAGTTTACGCATGAATGATTTGTGCTTAGCGCCTTTTGTTTCAGTGGTAATACCTGTGAAAAATGAAGAAATGTACATTAGTGCCTGTCTTTCAGCCGTTATGAAGCAAGATTACGTTGGAGACTTCGAAGTTTTAGTTGTTGATAATGGCAGTTCCGATCGCACTGTTCCTATTGTGGAAGACTATTTTTCCTCGTTTGATCGTGGCCGAGTCATCTTTAAACCAGAAGGCACGATTGCTTCCGTTCGTAATGCTGGATGGCACCATGCACGGGGAGAGGTTCTGGCATTTTTGGATGGAGACAGTGTCCCGGAACCGTCGTGGCTTAGAGAGGGGGTTGCCTTGCTCGGGGCGGCACCTGACATTTCGTGCGTTGGTTTTTCTGCAGCACCCCCTCTTGCAAGTGACACGTGGGTGGAAAAAGCTTGGTTTCCGATCAGCAGCACAGGAAAACATCGGGGTACTGTCGAGGTGCGGTGGTTGTCGTCCTTTAATATGTTAGTACGTCGTGATTTTTTTGAGGCCGTCCAGGGCTTTGACGAGAACCTTGTAACCTGCGAAGATGCTGATCTGGGGACCAGACTTTCAGAATTTTCGCGTCTTTTGTTGAGCGACTGCTGTCATGTCCGTCATCTCGGTACAGTGAAAACCGTCAGTAGTTTTGTACGAAAGGAGTTTTGGAGAGGGAAAAACAGTTTAACCTCGTTTCTAAAAAATGGCTGTAAGTTGGCAGAACTACCAAGCGTGTTGATACCCGTTGTCTATCTGGTCCTTTCTGTTTTTTTGATAATGCAGGTGATAATATATTGGGGATTTCATGCAGCAAATTCAAGAGTTTTCCTGCCGGTCCTGTTGTTTCTCATCGTGCTGCCTCTTTTAATGGTTCTAAGAAAAGGAGTGAGGGGAGGGGCGCTGGTCTGCCAAATCTGGTTACTGTTTACTGCATATTTGGTATCTAGGGGGGTTGCTATTGTCTTCACACATCGATGATCCAATTACTTTAGTTGCGGTGGGTGATCTTAGCTTAGGAGACTCACCTAAGATGATTGGTAGAGGTGTTCGGCATAGTACGCAACAAAATGGTGCTGCTCTTTTTAACCTGAGTCAGGCAGCTCTCAAAGGAGACATCGTTTTCGGAAATCTTGAAGGTGTGCTCTCTGATTATGGTTTTGAGTCGGGCTCTTTTTCTAAAGCTCAACTGCGCGGTAGGCCGTCCCTCGGCGCCGTACTGCGACAGGTTGGCTTTAATTTTCTTAGTGTTGCCAATAACCACATGATGCAGTACGGATTGACTCCGTTCGTGCAGACCTGTGAGTTGCTGTCTCAAAATGGCATCAACATAGTTGGGAAAAGAGGGGAGGGAGGTTGGCAGTGTGCACCGGTGAAAGTTGAGATCAGAAGTAAGACAGTTGGTCTGCTCGGGTACGCCACCTCTGATAATTATGGTCACATTCCAGCGTATGCCTTGCTCGTGCCAGATCGTGTATTAGATGACGTTCGCCGACTGTCTCATCTCGTCGATTTCATAGTGATTAGCTTGCACTGGGGCGATGAATTTGTTCATTCTCCCTCCCCCCTGCAACGCATATTTGCAAGAGAGCTTGTCGATGCCGGGGTAAATGTGGTGTTAGGCCATCATCCCCATGTTGTGCAGGAAATAGAGGCATATGGTAATGGCACAGTTTGTTATAGCCTCGGAAATTTTGTCTCCGACATGGTCTGGCATCGCCGCGCGCAAGAGGGACTTTTGGTCTCTCTCCATCTATTAAAACCAATTGTTGGTGTTGTTGAATTGTATAAAGTCAATATTGATGAACTGTTTCAACCACAATTGAAGGTGATTTCAATACCTGAATTGACTGCCTATGTTGCAGATGATGTCAATTTCTGTAAAAACGTGCAAAGTTACCAAAAGTTAGTATCCATGAGGGTCACACAAAACTGCCGACTTGGTTATGGATATATAATGTTAAATTTTTACAAGTATAATCTGTTGGTTCTCTCTAAAATTGTGGGTAGTGCGGCGCTAGGCCTCTTTAACAGTTTTTGGGGCAGAACCATACGTTTTTTGAAGTTTTTGTGATGGTAATCACACCGCGATTCTTTGGGTTTGTTATTTGTGATATCACAGGGACGCCCCACGACCGGTTCCCTCATTGGAGCTGCACTACCTCTTGCATCTTGGTTTGGTGCGGGTAAATTTAGATGGCCTTTCCATCAGTTAACACGAAACGAGGTGCCGCATGGGAAAAAGAACGCTTGGGATAAAAGTCCTCATTGCTTTAGTGTGGGTGTCGCTGTGCAGTTCGGCAAATGCACAGGTACTTTTTGAGGACAACTTCGATACACAGGCAGATTGGGCTCCAAAATGTCTGAACTGCAACCGCAACGGGGGGGGGTACTACAACGGTGGCGATGCTTCAGGAACTCCAGTGGGGTGGGACTGGTGGCGAAACGACGAATTCTGGAGTCCTTACGATTTCACAGATAGAGGCTATGGGGCAGGCACCGCCTCTTCGAAACCCACTATCCAGATCTCCAGTTTTAATCACTATGGGACCACCGGAAAAGCGCTCACGGTATATAATGAGTCCAACAACGGAGACGGCAGTGATGGTTTTGGTGCTGACGGTATTTTGGCAAAATCCCTGGGTAAAGATTTCCAGGAGTTGTATGTAAATGTAAAAATTAAATACCAACCAGGATTTCAGTTGCACTGGACTGTAGGTGGTAACGGCGTTACACAAAAATTAGTGAGATTTGGGCATAATGGAGATCCCATACGGCCATTTGGCTTTGGGACAAGTTTCCAAAACGCTCCTATGTATTTCTTTGATAACTACATGGATGAGTACGGCTTGACGCAAGCACATGCCTTCAGATTCGCCCCTGCGAATCTTTACTACCTGCCCGGACAAAAAACTTCAGCTAAATATGTCGGAAGCCCCGGATTTGCTCAATCCATAGGAGATGGCAATTGGCATCAACTCTCATTTTATGTAAAAATGAATAGTGCTCCTGGAGTCGCTGATGGTGTAACCACCTTCTGGTACGATGGTGTTCTGCAGACCAGCACTACAAACATACCTTTCGTAAAGGCAGCCCCGATGGTGGGGTGGAACACTGTTTACTTAGGAGGCAATTGTTTCAATAGCTATGCTCCTATAAGTGATAAAGCGGAACAGTGGTATGCATTCGATGATTTCGTCATCAGCACAACTCCCATTCCTTTTACCTATAAAGTTGGCGGTCCTACTCCTGTTGAACTTAATGCTGCGCCGAAAGCTGCAAAATAACGCGTTGTTATTGATTCACAGGCGGCTGTGCATTTTACGGCATGGCTGCCTGTGATCGTCGGTTCTCACTAGAGGCAACATCTTTTTTATGTATGCTACTGCGCTAAAAAGTAAGGCTTTTTTCTGCTGGTGCGCCAAATTTGCTGTCATTGGTTGTATATTTGTTGTCCTCCCTTCCATCCCTTTCTTTCGAAATATTTTTGCTACTCCCTTAGTGCTGCATGAGCCGCAGGCACGCGGAAAAATTTGCTACGTCCTGGACGGAGGCGGGGCCATCTGGGAGCGTCTTGATGCCGCATCCGACTTACTTAAGACCGGGCGCGTATCGAAAATTCTGCTACAAAGAGATGATACCCGCGGCCGTTATTGCTTCAAAGCACAACGAGCGCTGACGGGCTCGGAGTGGCGGATTAAATATCTTCTTTGGCGTGGGGTAGAGGTGGAATCCATCGGTTGGATTTCTCGCGAGCCGGGTTTACTCGGAACTTGGACCGAGGCACGTACCTTGGGGAAAAACCTTGCTGGACAAATCGATACAGTTGTTATCGTAAGCTCAGCGCCTCATATGAGGAGGGCCGTTTTAGCTTTTCGTACTTTACTGCCAACGCATGTCAAGGTTGTGCCTTATGCTGCGTCAACACTTTCAGATAGCTACGAATTTTTCCATCCGATTTGGTTGGAGTATTTAAAGCTTTCTCTCTACCAATTTCTAGCCTTGCTTAGTCATATCTAAGTATGAATGGTGCAATTACTTTTTTAAAAAGTAAATTTACTAAATACTTACATTGTGGTTGCTACTTCTTTACCCAGCCAACGTATAGTTTCCAGAGTATACGATAATACTAAACCATTTGCGAGAATGGGACGGAAAGCCTAAAGGGTCTCTCTGAGACAGCCGGGTCGCCGAATTGCCAAGGGCAAGCGGGACCCGGTTTTTTTTGTCCATATTGATACCTCTAATATTACCTCAGGCTTTGTGCAGGATTTGGACAGACGAACCACTGGTGAACATCCGTAAGTTGCTGTTTATTTAGCCTCGTTTTGGGGTGCTGTTCACCCTGAAGCCAATTGGAGATTGTAACTTAGGCAGGGCTTCCGTGGTTGATGGCCGTAATCTTGCGTAATCATACAGTATTTTAGTTGTTGGGCTGCTGCAGTTTCTGGCATCATGCTTGCGGATGCGTTATCAGGTGCCGAGCGGTAAACACTTCGGGTTTTAAAAAATGGTCGATGGTGTGGGGTAAAAGTCATTTTTGTATTTCTAAATACATTAAAACGGAGCGTCATGTGAAAGACTAAGCTTGGCCCCCTGCTTGGGCTGAGCGGAAATCGCTCCGCAACACACAAATCGGTAGACGATAATACTAAACCATCCGCGAGGGTGGGACGGAAAGCCCATTGGGTCTCTCTGAGACAGCCGGGTCGCCGAAATACCAGCCAATCGCGTAGTGCGTTTTGGCAATGGGAGGCGAAATGGCCACGAAGAGAGAAGAAAAATGGCAGAGTGTAAGAGCTGCTGCCTTAATTCTGACACTGCTTGTCGCAGTACTGCTCTATTCTAGTGTATGCTTAGCGGCGAGCGTTGAATTATCTTGGCCGGCAAGTTCCGATCCTGATGTCGTAGGATATAATGTTTACTACCAACGTGGCGGCCTCACTCTCCCCTTCAATGGCACGGGAGCTACTCAGGGCAACTCGCCGGTATCAGTCGGCAACCTGAACACTACGACTCTCGACGGCTTGGATGCAAGTTCTATTTACTATTTCGCCGTAACCTCTATCAACGCTTCTGGTTATGAAAGCGTCTTTTCCAACGTTGTCCAAATAAAAGAGTTAACTCCTCCGGTTGTTTCCATTAGTACTCCAGTTAATGGCAGTCTCGTCAATGGGTCTGTTTCAATAGCCGTTAACGCGACAGATAATGTAGCTGTAACCAATGTTAAAGTTTTTGTTAACGGAAACTTGGTGGGTGACACTCCTACCTCACCGTATGTTTTTTCGTGGGACACCTCCTCCCTTAATGGCGGTGCCTACACAATCACCGCACGGGCACTTGATGCTGCTGGCAATGAAGGTATTTCCACTCCTGTCACGGTCTCATTGGTTAATGATCTTACACCTCCTACAGTAGTAGTTACTAATCCTACCAATAATGGATCAGTAAATGGGACTGTTCCTGTTACCATTTCAGCAAGCGATAATGTTGGTGTGACACGGACTGAACTATTTTTTGATAACGTTCTGGTCCTGGCAACAAATCAAATTTCGACTGCATATTCCTGGAACACTCTCTCGTACGGCAACGGCATTCATGTTATTGATGCTAAAGCTTACGATGCCGCTGGTAATGTGGGCAATGCACCGACAATTCAAGTAGTCGTTGCTAATGATACAACTCCCCCTGCTGCATTAATTACCATTCCATATTCAGGTGCTACTGTTGGTGGTAATGTTACAGTTCTGGCCGCTGCTACTGACAATGTTGCTGTAACTAAAGTGGAATTCTACATTGATGGTATTCTTCAGGGGAGCAGTCTTAACAATCCCTACACTTTTTCCTGGAACACCCTTGCCAGTGCAAACGGCGCGCACATCCTGACTGCTAAGGCTTACGACGCAGCAGGGAACGTAGGGGTCTCATCCAATGTTGCCGTTACCGTCTTTAACGACACCTCCGCTCCTACGGTCTCCATTGTAGCTCCCAGTTCCGGTAGCATCCTCAGTCAAACGGTAACAGTATTGACGTCCGCCAGTGACGACGTTGGTGTAACCAAAGTTGAGTACTACCTTGACGGCACTCTGCAGGCGACCGCAACCAGCCTTCCCTACAACTTCGCCTGGAACACCCTTTCCACCGCTAACGGCAGCCATACTGTGAGCGCCAAGGCCTACGATGCGGCCGGCAATGTAGGACAGTCCGCCAGCGTCACCGTGAGTGTCTTCAACGATACGACCGCTCCCACGGTAGCCATCAGTTCCCCGAGTACCGGCAGCACTATCGGCCAGAGCGCAACCGTGCAGGTTGCCGCCAGCGACAACGTTGGGGTAACCAAGGTCGAGTATTACTTGAACGGCACCCTGCAGGGGAGCGCGACGTCGGCTCCGTACACCTTCTCCTGGAACACCCTTTCCAGCGTTAACGGCACCTACACCCTGAGCGCCAAGGCCTACGATGCGACCGGCAATGTGGGACAGTCTGCCAGCGTCACCGTGATCGTATTCAATGACACGACTCCCCCTTCCGTTTCCATCACCTCTCCGAGCGCCGGTAGCACTCTCGGGCAAACCGCAACGGTGCAAATCGCTGCCAGCGATAACGTGGCAGTGACCAAAGTCGAGTACTACCTGAACGGCATTCTGCAGGGTAGCGCCACCTCTGCCCCGTATGCGTTCTCCTGGAACACCCTTTCCAACGCAAATGGATCCTACACGGTGACCGCCAAGGCCTATGACGCGGCCGGCAACGTGGGACAGTCCGCCGGTATCGCCGTGACGGTCTTCAACGATACCAGTGCCCCGCTGGTCTCCCTCAACTCCCTGAGCAACGGCAGCGTCGTGAGCAGGACTGCCACCATCCAGGTCACGGCCAGCGACAACGTGGGGGTCAGCAGAGTCGAACTCTACGCCAACGGCGTGCTTCTGGGCAGCGCTACCAGCGCCCCTTACAGCTTCATCTGGAACACACTAGCGGCGACCAACGGCTCCTACATCTTGACCGCCAAGGCATACGACATGGCCGGTAACATCGGCACCTCGAGCGCAATCACGGTAAGCGTTTTCAACGATGTACAGGCCCCCACGCTTGGTAATTTCACCCTGCCGGCCAATGTCAACTCCACCACGGTGGCGATAACCAGCCTGAGCGCGAGCGACAACGTTGCCGTCGCCGGATACCTGATCAGTGAAAGCGCTACGGCCCCCAGTTCCTCGGCCGTCGGCTGGAACGCCTCCGCCCCAACCAGCTTCACCTTCTCGGGTACCGGGCTGCGCACCGCCTACGCTTGGGCCAAGGATGCCACCGGCAACGTCTCCGCCGCCAAGTCGGCTTCCGTGCTGATCGATACTACGCTGCCCGCCATTAAATCGATGTCGCTGTCACGCTCCAGCAGCGTTGTGAATATCAAAGCCTCGGCAACCGACAACGTCGGGGTCACCAAATTCCAGCTCTACGTAGACGGCGTCCTGAAAACAGAGGTTGCTTCCGGATCGCTCTCCTACAGCTGGACCGTGAGCAGTACGGGTACCCATACGGCTACGGTAAAGGCCTACGATGCCGCCGGTAACACAAGGACCCAGTCGGTGAGCTTCTACAGGTAACGACTTCATCGGGCAATATGCCCGAAAGGGCACGGACAGGTTCCGTGCCCTTTTTTTGATCTTCAGATTCCCTTGCTGAGTTGGTAGGTGCTTGATATTGTGAGGGTTCGCCCCATATGGTTGTAGGCGGTCCGACCGAACGGGTTGGGGGCGCTTCTCGCACTTGGTGAGAAAGGCTTGGAAAGCTCAAGCAATCTGTAGTAAAGTGCGTAACGCCAATTCATGATCCGATTTCAAGCCAAGGAGGCTTGTCGAAACTGATAATTGGGAATAACCGCCTGAACAGTAGTGTCTCTTAGTATGGAAACACTGAGAAATGTAATTTGAAACACATAATCTGATCCCCTCCTGTGCGAGACTGGTACTACACAATGAGTAATCTCCCGCCAGTGCGGGATCCAAAACTGAATACGGGTAAACGACAATACTAAACCATTCGCGAGAATGGGGCGGAAAGCCTATGGGTCTTACTGAGACAGCCGGGATGCCGAACTACCGATCGAGGTGTGCGGCCCGGCTGTTTTCAGTTTCCAGGCAAGCAGATGGGTAAAGCACACCGACCGTGAGGGCACCATGAAAATCTCACCACCGTTTACCAATACCTGCCCCATTAGGCTCCCCGCACAGCTCTTGGTATTTTGGGCACTGGCCGTCTGCCTGCTGCTTCCTTCTGCCGCTTCGGCAGCCATATCCCAACTCGATCCTGCGGCGTCCCATTTCTTCGCGGTCACCTCCTATGGAGCGACTGGCCTTGAGAGCATTAGTTTCAGCGTGGTGGACAATGCTGATCCCAACCCGCCCGAGGTCGTGGTGAATACCGCCACCGATCCTCTGCCGGTAAGTGGCATCACCGCGATACGGGTGCAGGTGCCGGACGGGGTACAGATTACTCGGGTGCAGTTCTTGGTCAATTCCGTCTCCCAGGGCGAGTCCACCAGCACTCCCTTCGCATTCTCCTGGAGCACCGCACAACTCGCTCCCGGCGACTACCAGGTGGCGGTAAAGGCCACCGATAACACCGGCGGTGAATTGGTTTCCGACCCGATAACGGTAAGCGTGTCGGCCCAGGATCCGGTGTCGACCACCGATACCGAGCGTCCGGTGTTGTCCATCGCTGCACCGCTTTCCGGAGCCACTCTGGCTGGGAGTGTTACGGTGAGCGCCTCCGCTACCGACAACGTCGGAGTGGCCCGCGTCGAGTTCTACGTAAATGGTGTCCTGCAGGCAACCAGCAACAGCGCCCCGTATCTCTTCACCTGGAACACCCTTATCTTTGCTAATGGCAGCTATGCCCTCAGCGCCAAGGCTTTCGACGCTGCCGGCAACGTCGCTGAGTCTTCGATAAACGTCGCCGTATTCAACGACACTGTCCCCCCGATCGTCGCCTTTAGCGCTCCCGGCGCCGGTCAGGTGGTGAAGGGCAGCGTCCCGGTCACTCTTACGGCCAGCGACAACGTCGGCGTTAGTCGGGTTGAACTCTACCTGAACGGCTTGCTGCAGGCGACCTTGAACGCCGCCCCTTACAGCTACGCCTGGGACACCAGTCGGGTCGCCAACGGTAACTACAGTTGGAGTGCTAAGGCCTACGATGCCGCTGGGAACCTCGGGACCGCGGTCGAACGGGTGGTCCAGGTGCTCAACGACACCACGCCGCCCACCCTCAGTATCAACCCGGCCACCTCCCCGAGCACCTCGGCCAGCCAGCTCCTCTCCGGATCTGTACAAGACGATGACCAAGTAGCCTCGGTGACCGTGCAGATTGGCTCCCAGGCCCCGCTCAATGCCACGGTAATCGCCAGCTCCTGGAGTCTCCAACTCACCGGTCTTGCCTTGGGGCAGAACCTGATCACCGTGCGTGCCAACGACCGCTCCGGGAACCTTGCTACGGCGACGACTGCCATACAGGTGCTTACCCCGTCTCAGGTTCCTCTAACCCTGGCAGATGCCCAACTCGCCCTCGAAATCGCGACCCGGGGGACAACGCCGACTCCCGAACAGTTGGCACGGCTGGACGTGGCGCCCTACGTAGACGGTCAGTCACACCCTAACGGGCTAGTGGACATTGGGGACGTGGTTGTGATTCTTCTTAAACTGGTAGGGAAGTTGTAACTGTTTCTCGGGATACTGGAAGGATTGACAGGGGAGGCTGTGCTTTGGGCACTGTCTCCCTTTGTTGTTTGTGTGGTTGGAGTGAGCCGTCAGGTGGTGGCACTGCTGAGACTGGTGATCGAGAGCGGGTGGGTTGTGGGGCGTTGTGTAGGAGAGACGACCAGAGGAGGGGAGCAGGTGCGCAAACAGTCGCTATCCAGGTCATACTGAACCAGGTGCTGGACGCTACCTTCAGTCCGATACCCTTTCAGTGAGCTGCTGCGCGACCCGCAGTTCCGGCTTGGCTGGGCCTCAGTAGCCCGAGGCTTCGCGGTCGGTTGAGCGTCGGCAGCGTTCCGCAAAGAACTGCCGGGTAAGCAGGATCGCCTTGTCTTCCAGGATCTCGATCATTCCTGATTTTTCCAGGTTCCTCAGCACCCGGCTCATGGTTTCCCGGGTCACCGAAGCATAGCTGGCCATCTGCTGGTGGGTGAATTTCACATCGATGATCCGGCCGCGGTCGTCCTTCACACCATAGAGTTCCCCCAGGCGCTCCAAAAGCGAGAGCACCCGATCCTGGGCGTTTTCGGTGTTGAAACTCAGGATTCGGATCATCTCCCAGGATTCGCGCAAACGGGCGCAGAGCAGGTCGATGATCTTGCGGCGGATCCCGTCGTTGGTCATCAGGTGTTCGTCGAAATCCCGTTTGGCGAGAAAGCCGATCACCGAGTCCTCGTGGGCGATGATGGTGGCCGGCGATGTCTTGCCGTCCAAAAGCGACATCTCGCCGAAGAAGTCCTTCCTTTTGTGGATGGTGATGATCTGCTCTTTCCCCTCGTCGTTCATCTTCACTACCCGAACCTTGCCCGAATAGATCAGGTACATGAAATTAGAGGTGTCCTCCTCGTAGAGGACAATCTGCTCCTTGGTGTAGTGTTTCTTGACCAGGAGCTTCTCGACCTGTTCGACCTCGTCGGCTGATAAAGACGAGAAAAAGGGGATGCTGCTGATGAGATGATTGTCCTGACGCAACCGGGGCAATGCTTTAATGACCATTTGCCACCTCCACCGTGTACCTGGGACAATGAATAACACATAATTACCAACTGGCAAAGCAATCAGTTGCATAATCATAAAAAAAATGTATTATGGCGTAAGTTCTTGCTGTGCCAGCATCATTTCTTCATGAGAGGGTGGCGGTTGCAGGTGAGACATTCCAAGAATTGCTTCCTAGTTATTAACATTTGCTACTGCTGACGTCGCTTGTCCGAAATTCATTCGGCGCTGCCACGGTCGGTTCTTGTACCTGAGCCTATGACTTTTAGCGAATCGTTACAACAGAACCGCAGTTGGCTCTTGCTTTCCTTGCTACTGATCGGAGTGCTCTACCGCGGTGTGGTCCCCGACATGGTGCACCAGTGGTACGAGGATCCCAACTACTCGCACGGATTTGTGGTCCCCATCCTGGCCGGCTACTTCCTGTACGAGCGGCGCAGCGAACTGGCCGAGGCCCAGGTGGCACCCTGGTGGCCCGGTTTTCTCCTGGCCTCATGCGGGGTGCTGCAGCTTGTCCTGGGCTGGCTGGCGGCCGAGTTTTTCACCATGCGCAGCTCGCTGGTGGTCATCCTGGCCGGCCTTACCCTCTTTTTCTTCGGCAAACGCCTTTTTCGCCTCATGTCCCTTCCCTTGGCCTACCTCATCTTTATGGTGCCGCTCCCCTACATCGTCTATGACATGGTCGCCTTCCCGCTCAAGCTGTTCGTCACCAAGGTGTCGATCGGCTTCTTGAAGCTTTGCGGTGTCGTGGTGCTGCGCGAAGGGAACGTGATCCAGCTTCCGTCCACCACCCTGGAGGTGGCAGACGCCTGCAGCGGTATCCGTTCCCTCATCTCCCTCATCGCGCTGGCGGTTGCCTACTCCTTTTTCATCAGGCTGACCACGGCGCGGCGCGTGCTGTTGGTCCTGGCTGCCATCCCCATCGCCGTGGCCGCCAACGCCCTCAGGGTGATCGGCACCGGTTTCCTCGCCCAGTACTGGGGCGCCCGGGCTGCTGAAGGGTTCTTCCACGAATTTGCCGGGCTGGCGGTGTTCGCGGTGGCCATCGTCTTGATGGTCTCCCTGGGGACGCTCCTTTCCCGGGGCACCGGGAGGTCCGCGTGATCGGCCGCAGCAAGTTCCTGGCAGTCTACGCCCTGCTCGTCGTGGCGGCGCTCTACCTTAACCTGCACCGGGACACCGGGGTACCGATGAAGCGCCCGTTCGAACAGTTCCCTTCGAATGTCGGGAGCTGGCGCATGCAGGGGGAGAACGTCCTTTCTGCCGATGTCCAGGCGGTACTCAAGGCCTCCGATGTGCTGTTGCGCCAGTACGTGGGTTCCGGCGGGGACCGGGTCACCTTCTACATCGGCTACCACGACGGCGGCAAGGATGCCGGTGAGATTCACTCACCCAAGCACTGCCTGCCGGGGAGCGGCTGGTTTGAGGTTTCCAGCCGGCGCACCCGCGTCGAGGTCCCGGGAGGGGCGCTTAACCTGGTGCGGGCAATCTACCAAAAGGGGGAAAGCAAGGAGCTTTTCCTGTACTGGTACCAGGTACGCGGCCAGAGCATTTCCGAAGAGTACTCGCTTAAGCTCGCCGAGATCGCAAACTCGGTGCTCTACGGCCGCCGCGACGCCGCATTCGTCCGGATCTCCGTCCCCTTCGGCGGCTCCGAAGAAAATGCCCAGAAGACGGGCGAGCGCTTCGTCGCCGAGTTCTACCCGGTGATTCGCGAGTTCCTCCCTATCTAGCGGCCGCCCCTCGGGCCTTGCGGCGCTACCTGGCTGCAAGGTCCCCCCGGGATTGGGCGCGGGATGCCTTGAAAACCTGTCGATATCGACCCTGACCACGCCGGCCGGTTTTAACCGGGTGGTTGTGAATTTTTGCTGAGAGTGTTACCTGGAGGTATCCGTGCAGAGAGAACGTGTTATTTCCGTAATCGGCCTGGGTTACGTCGGGTTGCCGGTAGCCGTCGCCTTCGCCAAGGTGCGCCGCACCGTGGGGTTCGACATCAACAGCGCGCGTATCGCCGAACTGCGCCAGGGACACGACCGGACGGGCGAGGTGTCCCGCGAGGACCTGCGCGCGGCCGACATCCTTTTGACCGACAGCATCGAGGACCTGCGTCGCGCCGATTTCCACATCGTGGCAGTTCCCACCCCGATTGACGAGGCCAACCAACCGGACCTGAGGCTCATGTACCGTGCCTCGGAGACCGTGGGGGCTGCGCTCAAACCCGGCGATATCGTGGTCTACGAATCGACCGTCTACCCCGGCGTGACCGAGGAAGAGTGCCTCCCGATCCTGGAGCGTGTCTCGGGGCTCAGTGCGGGGCGCGACTTCTTCGTCGGCTATTCTCCCGAGCGTATCAACCCGGGCGACAAGGAGCACACCTTCACCAAGATCAAGAAGGTGGTGGCCGGCCAGACCCCGGAAACCCTCGAGGTCGTGGCCCAGGTCTACTCCTCGGTGGTGACCGCCGGGGTGCACCGTGCCTCCTCCATCAAGGTCGCCGAGGCCGCCAAGGTCATCGAGAATACCCAGCGCGACCTGAACATCGCGCTTATGAACGAACTCGCGGTGATCTTCGACCGGATGGGGATCGACACCGGCGAGGTACTGGCGGCCGCAGGGAGCAAGTGGAACTTCCTCAAGTTCTCCCCCGGGCTGGTGGGGGGGCACTGCATCGGGGTCGATCCCTACTACCTGACCCACAAGGCCGAGAAACTGGGCTACATCCCGCAGGTGATCCTGGCGGGGCGGCGCATCAACGACGGTATGGGAAAGTTCGTGGCCCAGCGCACCGTGAAAGAGATCATCCAGGCGGGGCACCCGGTGCTTAACTGCATCGTGACCGTGCTGGGGCTCACCTTCAAAGAAGACTGCCCGGATCTCAGGAACTCCAAGGTGATCGACATCATCACCGAACTCAAGGACTACGGGATCCAGGTCCAGGTCTGCGACCCCCTCGCCGACCCGCAGGAAGCCCGACACGAGTATGGAGTCGACCTGGTCCCCCTGGATAAGCTGAAGCCCGCAGTGGCAGTGGTGGCCGCGGTGGCGCACCGGCAGTACCGTGAACTCGGCACCACGGAGCTTTTCGCCCTGATGAACCACAACCCGGTCCTCGTGGATGTAAAGGGGATTTACCCGCGCGCGGTTCTGCAGGAGGCGGGGATGAGGGTCTGGACCCTCTAGATTTGCCGGACTGCCCGCTCCCAACCGTGGAGTGGGTCCGGGTTTTCGTAGTGTTAAGAGGTGGGGATGCTCGTTTCCATAGCTGCTATCGTACTGCTCTTGATCGGCGTGGTGCGCGTGATCCAGAAGGAACGCAGCCGTGGCGGGTTCATCCTCGCTGCGCCGCTTCTTGGCACGGCACTCTTGGAGCTCTGCGACCTGGCCGCCTTGAGCGACTACTTCGATCCCTTGCCCTGGAAACGCGGGTCGCTCTTCGTCGAGGCTGTTCTGCCCGCCCTGTGGCTCCTTTGTTCGCTGAGCTACGCCCGCGATAACGGTCCCCGGACCAGCTCACGGATCGCGCGCCGTCTGGCTGCCTGCGCCCTGGTACTTGTGGCAGTACCGCTGGCCTTCCCCGCCGAAAGCGTCTTCTACTCCCCGGATTTCCCCGTCGAGCCGATCCTCTTTCTTACCGATGTCGGCTACTACTTCTATACCCTGGTGATGGTCCTCTTGGTGATCGCACTCACCCAGTTCGAGGCTACTTTGGTGAACGCCTCGCCCGATGCGCTGTGGCGGGTCAAGCTGGACATCGTCGCCTTGGGGACCATGCTCGCGGTGCAGGTCTTCTACTACTCGAACGCCCTGTTGTACCGCACCCTGCACATGGAACTGGTTCCCCTGAGGAGCCTGCTTTTGGTGGTGGGCGCGGGCATGATGGCCTACGCGCGGCTGCACTGGCGCGGCGGGGCACGGGTCAAGGTATCCCAGCGGGTGCAGGTCAAGTCGGTTGCAACCTTCGTGGTGGCCGGCTACCTGATCCTCCTGGGTGTCCTCGGCGAGGGGATGCGCCACCTGGGGCCCTTTTTCCCGCGGGTGCTTGCCTACTCCTGCGCCTTTCTTGCCGGAGTGGGGCTGTTGCTCCTCTTTCTCTCGGAGCGGGTCAAGCGCGAGCTCAAGGTCATCCTGCACAAGAATTTCTACCAGAGCAAGTACGATTACCGCGCCCAGTGGCTGGGTCTCACCCAGCGCCTCTCTGCCTTCGAGTCGGGCGAGGATCTCCTGAAACGGGTTTTGGGGGCCTACTGCGACATCTTCGGGGTGAGCGGCGCCGCGCTCTTCTTGCAGCAGGAGGGGTACTTCTACTGCGCCACCTCGATTCTCGACATGACCCATCTGCAGGAGACCATCTCGCAGGGAAACTCCCTGGTGGCCTACATGAAGCAGAAAGGGTGGGTGTTCTGCCGCACCGATGACAACCCGGATATCCTGGACGAGAACCGGGAGTTACTGGTCAAGCACAAGTTATCCTTCGTGATTCCGCTCTTCGAGGCGGAACGGCTCACCGGGTTTATCGCCCTGGGCGAGCAGGTGGTCCCCAGCGAGCAGTACCGCTACGAGGACTACGACCTCATGAAGACCATCGCGCGCCAGGCCTCGATCGCCATCCAGCACCAGCGGCTCTCCGAGGAGCTCACTAAGGCCCGTGCCATGGAGGCGGTGGGGAGCCTTGCCACCTTCGTGGTGCACGATCTGAAAAACCTGGTGGCGACGGTTTCCCTCATCGTGGAGAACGCCCGGCAGCACCTGGACAACCCCGAGTTCCAGCAGGACATGCTGGGTTCGCTCAAGAACACCGCGGACAAGATGCAGGGGCTCATCGCACGGCTTAAGAACCTTGGGGAGAGCGAGTTGTACAACCTGCGCCCCACGGATTTGCTTCCCCTGGTGCAAAAGAGCGCCCGCATGGTGGGGAGCTCGCTCACCGCCACGAGCGGCGTCACCGTCCAGGGAACACCGGAGGTCGCCCTTGCCGACGAACGCGAACTGCAGAAGGTGCTCCTGAACCTGTTCATCAACGGCATCGAGGCCTCCCAGGGGGAGCGCAAGGTGGTGCTGGCCGAGGTCGGCTTCGAAGGCGCCCCCTACATCCGGGTCACCGACACCGGCTGCGGCATGTCGCAACGCTTCATCCGCAAGGATCTCTTTACCCCGTTTCACACTACCAAGAAAGAAGGACTCGGCATCGGGCTGTACCAAAGCCAGCAGATCGTGGCGGCCCATGGCGGAAGGATCGACGTGACCAGCGTCGAGGGGCAGGGAACCACTTTTACCGTTTGGCTGCAACCGCCGTCGGCGGGGACCGGTTGGGTGACTCAGGCTGCCTGAAGGAGGAACCGTGGAAAAACTTCTGATCGTGGACGACAACCAGGATATACGCCAGCAGCTCAAGTGGGGGTTGAACCAGGACTTCCAGGTCCTTTTGGCGGGGGATGCGCGGGAGGCGATGAGCTGCTTCAAGAGGGAGCACCCAACCGTCGTGGTGCTCGACCTGGGGCTGCCGCCGCACCCGGACAGCTCGATCGAGGGGTTTCGCTGCCTCGAGGAGATGCTGGCCGCGAACCCCGCGGTGAAGGTGATCATGCTGACCGGCAACAACGAGCGCGAAAACGCGCTGAGGGCCGTACGCACCGGTGCCTTCGATTTCTACGCCAAGCCCCCGGTATTGAGCGAGCTCAAGGTGATCATCAGCCGCGCCTTCCACCTGGCGAACATCGACGAACAGAACCTGGGGATGACCGAACAGGAAGTTGCGGTTCCCGGCGAGCACTGGGGGATGATCGGCTCCTGCCCCGAGATGCAGGCCGTCTACACCACCATCCGCAAGGTCGCCTCCTCCAATGCCCCCATCCTGATCACCGGCGAAAGCGGTACCGGTAAGGAGCTGGTGGCGAGCGCCATTCACGAGGCGAGCCTGCGGCGTCGTGGTCCCTTCGTGCCGATCAACTGCGGCGCGATTCCCGAAAACCTCCTGGAGAGCGAACTCTTCGGACACGAGAAGGGTGCCTTCACCGGGGCCCACGTGGCGGTGCAGGGGAAACTGAGCTACGCCCAGCGCGGCACCCTGTTTCTCGACGAGATCGGCGAGCTGCCGGTGAACCTGCAGGTCAAGTTGTTGCGTTTCCTACAGGAGGGGACCATCCAGCGGGTAGGGGGGCGCGAGGAGATCACCATCGACACCCGGACCATCTGCGCCACCAACGTCGATATCGAAAAGGCCATCACCGAGGGGCGCTTCCGGGAGGATCTCTACTACCGCATCGGCGTCATCAACATAAAGCTCCCCCCCTTGCGCGATCGAGCGGACGACGTGGTGGCCATCGCCGAAAAGTTCCTGAGGCTCTACGCCAAGGAGAACAAGAAAAAGGTGAACCGCTTCTCGCCGGCAGGGATCGCCTTTTTGAAGCGTCACGACTGGCCGGGGAACGTGCGCGAGCTGCGCAACCGGGTACAGCGCGCGGTGATCATGTGCGAGAGTGCAGCGATCGGGCCGCTGGACCTGGGGTGCGATCACGAACCGGTGGTGGCGGCCGAGAAGCCGCGCGACCAGCTCTCGCTGCGCGAGGCGCGGGAGAAGATGGAGCGCGAGATGATCCTCGCCGCCATCGAGCGCCAGTCCGGCAACATCCTGAAGGCAGCGGAGGATCTCGGGGTGAGCCGTCCGACCCTCTACGACCTGATGCGCAAGCTCTCCCTGCACCAGGGCTAACCAGAGCCGCTTCCCCGGTGCCGCAATAAAAAAAGCCCCGTCCGTAATGGATGGGGCTTTTTCGTGTGCAGTGCTGCCGATGCTACCTGCAGGGGCACGTCGTCATTCGCCAGACGCGCACCATGCTCCGGCGGGACCCGCTGGCTTTTCCGGTCATCGGAACTTGCCCCGGCTTCGGGTCGCCTCGCCATTCCCGCGTTTTCATTTCTCCCTTACTGCTCCGCGCTGCTTGCCAACGTCGGTTCGCTCAGTACCGCACCTTGCTTGATGCCGTGATGCGTTTCGGCGTCATACTCGATCTGTTCCGCTTTCAGCTTGCGAAACTCGGTCTTGATGAGCGTCTGCGCCTCGCGGTCGAGGTCCTTACGGCTGGCGGAACTTCCCAGTGCCGCGAGTTCCCGATAAAGGTCTTCTCCGATGCGCACTGCGATGTCCCGGTGGCCGGATTCATGGGTCTGCAGGTGCTGGTAGTAGCCCTCCCAGGTTGTCTTCAACGGCAGGGGAGCCTTGGCGCCCGGGCTCAGCCGGGGCATGTGGAACACGATGTCCACGTCGGTGCTGATGTCGCAGAGCTCGTAGCGCCCGTCTTTGCTCGTGATGTCGTAGTGATAGCGGATGTCCCAGGTGGTCAGCGCCGCGTAGACGTTGCCGTCGTTCCAGGTCGTGCCGTTACGTTTCATCTGGGCTCGCAGGTCATCCGCACTGACCCCGTCAATATCGTAGTACTGGTAGCGTTCCTGCACCTTGACCTGTTCCGGGTGCACCGTAAGCTTCCGCTCGCTCCCCGGCAGCCCAGGTTCCACGAATTTAGCCACCTGCACCTCGGCAGGGACCGGTTCCGCTGCGCCCCAGGCGGGCACTGCACAACTTACTGCCAGACATACTCCAACCACCCACCGTGCCACCATGCAGCGCCCTCCCGTTGTTGAGCTCCCGCCGTACACCTCCGTGGCGGGAATCTGAGACTGCCCGAGCATAGGGTAATTTCGCCATCCGGTAAGTGTTCCAAGTCACAAACTCCAGTTTTTATCATTTTTCAGAGCCGAGGCTTCCGTGTCTGTTACCACCTGGTCTTTTCTATGAAGAGCTCCAGGGGATGGACCGTCGGCGTGGGAATACTCTGCGCCATCTTTCCGGTCGGTACCGGATGGTCCCACCAGCGCGGAGGTTCCGGGGCGCGGCAATCTGCCGACCTGGTTGCAAACGAAATGAAACATGTTAAATATCTCTAATTGTCGTGTCCCGGCAGTTGACGTTACTACCCACATACCTACAAGGAGGATCGATATGGAACTGACCGAGGCCGTGTCCCGGATCGGGGCACGCATGAAAAGCCGGAAGGTGAACGTTGGTCACACCGAAAGAAACGCGTCACTGGTGGGGGGGGCCGCGCTGGCGGTCACGGGCATCAAGGCGTTAACCGGCCGGCGCTACCTGCCGGGGCTCGCCATGATGGTTGCGGGAGGGATGTTCCTGTATCGCGGCAAGACCGGGTTCTGCGGCCTTTATCAGGCGCTGGGGGTCGACACCAGCGAGAATGCTGCAGGGGGCGTGCTCATCGAGACGTTCGTCACCATCAACCGGACTCCCCAGCAGGTCTACGAGTTCTGGCGCAACCTTGAGAACCTTCCCAGTTTCATGCGTCACCTGGAGTCGGTCGAGGTGACCGGCGAGAACACCTCGCACTGGAAGGCGCGGGGACCTGCCGGCGTGACGGTCGAGTGGGACGCCGAAATGGTGGCGGATTACCCGGGGCAGCTCATCCTGTGGCGCTCCACCGGCGAGGCTGCGCTTCCTAACGAGGGGACCGTGGAATTCCGCGAAGCCCCAGGCGACCGCGGCACCGAACTTAAGGTCAGCATCCGCTACTATCCGCCGGGCGACGGCCCGGGCAAGGCGGCAGCCAAGATGGCCAATGCCATTACCGGGGCGCAGATCGAGGAGGATCTCAAACGGCTCAAACAGATCCTGGAGACCGGCGAGACGGCAACCGCCGAGCGCACCAACAACCACTAGCGGCTCCGCCGGCCATCTTCGCCGGCGGGCGAGTTAAAGGGGGAACTATGAAAGCTGTCGTCTGGCACGGCAAGCACAACGTGCAGGTGGACCGGGTGCCTGATCCCCAGATCCTCAACCCGCGCGACGCCATCATCAGGGTCACCCTGAGCGGTATCTGCGGGTCGGACCTGCATCTGTACAACGGAATCGTCCCGACCATGAAGGAGGGGGACATCCTGGGGCACGAATTCATGGGGGTGGTGGTCGAGTTGGGCTCGGGAGTCACCAACCTCTCCAAGGGGGACCGGGTAGTGGTTCCCTTTCCCATCTCCTGCGGCGACTGCTGGTACTGCAAGCAGGGACTCTGGTCCTTGTGCGACAACTCTAACCCGAATTCCTTCCTGCTGGAGAAGCTCTACGGCGATACCGGCGCCGGGATCTTCGGCTATTCCCATCTTTACGGCGGCTATGCGGGAGGGCAGGCCGAGTACGTGCGGGTCCCCTACGCCGACGTCGGGATGCACAAGGTCCCCGAGGAGCTGAGCGACGAGCAGGTGCTCTTTCTCACCGACATCTTCCCGACCGGGTACCAGGCTGCCGAGAACTGCTCGATCCGCGACGGTGACACCGTAGCCGTCTGGGGCTGCGGGCCGGTGGGGCTTTTGGCGATGAAGAGCGCGCAGCACCTGGGGGCGACCAACGTGATCGGCATCGACCGGTTCCCCGAGCGCCTGGAGATGGCGAAGCGGCACTGCGACGCCGAGGTGATCAACTACGAGGAACAGGACGTGACCGAAGCGTTGCACCACATGACCGGCGGTCGCGGTCCCGACGCCTGTATCGACGCGGTGGGTACCGAGGCTCACGGCAGCGGCATGGAGGCCGCCTACGACATGGTGAAGCAAACCCTTAGGCTCGAGTCGGACCGCCCCATCGCGCTGCGCCAGCTGATCAGGGCCTGCCGCAAGGGGGGGACCGTTTCCATCCCGGGGGTCTACAGCGGCTTCGTGGACAAGATGCCGATGGGGTCCGTCTTCGCCAAGGGGCTCACCCTCAGGGCCGGCCAGACCCATGTGCACCGCTACCTCGACCCGCTCATGAAGCTGATCGTCAGCGGCGCCATTGACACCTCCTTCATCATCACGCACCGGATGGCACTGGAGGATGCACCGGCCGGCTACCGGCTTTTCAACGAGAAAAAGGACGGCTGCATCAAGATCGTCCTCAACCCCAGGCTGGCAAGCGGCGCCAGCGCCTGATCACGGGAACGGCCGCCGACAAGGAGGAAACCTATCATGGCACAGCAACTGTTTGACTTACTGAAGCGGGATCACCGGCAGGTTGAAAAGTGGATGACGCAGATAGAGGACGGCCCGGTGAACCAGCGCGAAGAGCTCTTTACCACGCTGCAGGACGCCCTCGAGAAACACATGCAGCTCGAGGAGAAGCACTTCTATCCGCAGGTCAAGAAAATCAAGGAGTTGAAGGACCTGGCAACCGACGCCATCGAGGAGCACGAACAGACCAAGAACTTCCTGTCCCAGCTCGAGGACATGGACCTGGACGACGAGGAGTGGCTCACCAGCTTCGCGGAGATGCGCCAGGGTATCCTGCATCACGTCCAGGACGAGGAGAAGAAGGTCTTCCCGGGGTGCACCCAGCACATGGACGCCAAACTGCTGCAGGAAATCGGCGAGAAGTGCATTCAGGAGAAGGAACAGACCACGACCTCGCGCAGTTCCGGCAGCAAGGGGAAAAAGTAACGGCGCAACGGCCCGGGCAGGGGGCGCCTCCGGTACTCACGGACGGTGCCCCTTTCCTTGTCTATGGTGCGGCGGTTCAAACGCCTGGCCGCACCGCTCAGAAGGAGAGGCACATGAAACCAACGGGCCGCAAACTCAGCCTGGTTCTCGCAGGCGCAGGGGGCGTGCTTTTGGCACTGGGGGGCGCCCGACTGCTGCGTCAACGGCGACGGGAGGACTTCGCCGGTCTCTCGGTGCTGATCACCGGCGCTTCGCGAGGGCTGGGGCTCGAACTGGCTCGCCGGCTGGGTGCCGAAGGAGCGCGGCTGTCACTGGTGGCCCGCGATGCCGAGGCGCTGCAACGGGCGCTTGCGGAGCTCAAGGCGCAGGGAATCGATGCCCGCAGCTACCCCTGCGATCTCACCAAGCCGAGCCAGGTGAAGGAGATGGTGCGCCAAGTTCTGGCGGACCGGGCCGGTGTCGACGTCCTGATCAACAACGCAGGCATCGTGCAGGTCGCACCGTTTGAAAACCAGGATCCGGAGGACTTCGAGGATTCCCTCGACATCCACGTCTGGGGGCCGCTGCACCTGGTTCGGGAAGTGGTGCCGCAGATGAAGCGCCAAGGGGGCGGCCGCATCGTGAACATCTCCTCGATAGGGGGACTGGTCTCGGTGCCGCACCTGCTCCCGTACTGCGTCGGCAAGTTCGCCCTCACCGGGCTTTCCGACGGGTTACGGGCCGAGCTCGCCAAAGACCGCATCCGGGTCACCACGGTGGCTCCGGGACTGATGCGCACCGGCAGCCACCTGAACGCCTACTTCAAGGGGAACAACCGGCGCGAATTCGCCTGGTTTTCCATCTCGGACGGTTTTCCGCTTCTCTCCGTGAACAGTTCGAACGCGGCCCGCCGGGTGGTCGAGGCCTGCCGGTACGGCGAAGCGCGGCTCATCATCACCCTGCCGGCGCAGCTCCTCTATTTCACCAGCGTGCTGTTGCCCGGTTTTTTCAGTTGGGGGAGCAAACTCGCCGGACGGCTCTTGCCAGCACCGGTGGCTGCGCGGGAGAACCGGCTGAGGACCGGGAAGCAGAGCGGTTCGCTCCTGGCCCCCTCGGTACTCACCCGTCTCGCTGACCGCGCCGCCCGACGCAACAACGAGATCTAGCATTCCGCATGCAGCCGCAAGGGGCTGCAGACTAAACGTCAGTCACTGACAAAAGGAGAAAACGATGAAAAAACAACTCTGGTTCACCCTCATGCTGGCTGTCGCCCTGGTGGCGTCGGCCCTCACCGCCTACGCCGCCCAGGGATCCCTGGCCAAGGCCGATCAGAAGTTCGTCATGGACGCAGCCGAAGGGGGCATGATGGAAGTCCAGCTGGGTCAATTGGCCCAGCAAAATGCCCAATCCCAGGACGTGAAGAACTTCGGGCAGCGTATGGTCACCGACCACACCAAGGCCAACGACGAACTGAAGTCGCTGGTGCAGCAAAAGGGGATCACGCTTCCCACCGAGATGAAGCACAAGCAGAAGTCCGAGGCTGACAAACTCGGCAAGATGTCCGGCGCCGACTTCGATCGCCACTACATGAAGATGATGGTGAAGGATCATGAAAAGGACGTGGCCGAGTTCCGCAAGGCCACCAAGAAGGTGAAGGACCCGGATCTGAACGCCTTTGCCGCCAAGACCCTGCCGGTTCTCGAGCAGCACCTGCAACAGGCCAAGGAAGTCTCCAAGAACCTCGGCACCAAAAGCGGCAAGTAACGCCTTTTTCCGGCGGTGAAACACAAAAGGGGTCAGCGTACGCTGGCCCCTTTTCTCGTGCCCGATTCATAAATGGTTGCTACCCCTTCTTCGAGTAGAGCCCCACCAGTTGTGTCACCGCGATAATGTGGTCCTCCATGGCATTTGCCAGCATCTCGCGGTTCGAATTCCCGGAGATGTCCAGGGTGGAATCCAGCGCGTAGAGCATGAAGTGATAGTGGTGCGTCCCGGAAGGGGGGCAGGGCCCTCCGTAGCTGTTGTGTCCCCAGCTGTTCTTGCCGCAGACGGTTTCCCGCAGCTCAGCGTTCTCCTCGATCCTCTCCTGGCGCGGGCTTAGGTTCCAAACCATCCAGTGGGTGAAGGTTCCGTGCGGTGCATCGGGGTCGTCGATGACCAGGGCGAGAGACTTGGTGCCGGGCGGCACGTAGGCGATGGTGAGGGGCGGGTTCACGTTCTCACCGTCGCAGGTGTACTTCTCCGGGATCGCTTGCCCTTCCTGGAACGCCGGGCTGGTCAGCCGCATCTCCTGTTGATCTTGCATGTGGTACCCCCTTGTCGGGCAGCCCGGCTTTGAGAGCTGCCGTCGTTTCTGTGGCTAGGTCGTTTGCTGCCAGGGCTGGCCGGTGGCCGAGAGGAACTCGCCCCGGTTCCAGGTGGTCATGCAGCTCGGGCGTCCGGGATCAGGCTCGCACAGGTAGACCTCGTGTCCCGGGTACGCAGTGATCTTCATCCCGCAGGAGCGCAAGAGCGCCTCCACGCAGGCGTGGTTCAGGATCCACCAGTTGGTGGGGTCGCCTGCGAAGCGGTGCTCGATGAAGGCCGCCTTGGGCCACCCCGTCTGCAGCAGCGCGTCGCGCTCGTTGATCCAGTGGTCCGGCTGGTCCGCTACCTCGCGCCCGGGCAGGGTGAGGGTTTGGAACACCAGGAGCCTTTGTACCCTTTGGGTGACGATGTCCAGCCCCAAAAGGGGATAGCGCAGGTGGTAGAGCACCCCCATGAAAAGGACCAGGTCGAACTCCTCCTCTTCCCGGACGAGGTCGTAGACCTGCTGGCAGCGGAACTCGACCCGGGAGCTTAAACCGAACTCCCCGGCTGCCCAGCGTGCCTGGTCTAAGTAGCGCGGGTCCAGGTCGATGCCGAGCACCCGGGCGCCCCGTTTGGCGAGTTCAAAGCTGTAAAACCCGGCATTGCAGCCGACGTCCAGGGCGCGCCACCCGGAGAGATCCGCGGGGATATGCCCGGCTATCTCCTGCCACTTGAAGTTGGGGAAGTCCCCCAGGTAGTGGTCGGGTGCGGTCTGGCGGCCGTCAGGAAGGTGCAGGTTGTGGAACCAGGGGCCGAGCGCGGCAATGGTCGGGTCGAGGTAGTCGGTCATAGGGCTTCCTGATCAGTAGCTGAAGGCGGCCCGCACCAGGTATTCCTCCAGTTCGGCCGCACGGTGTGCCGCGGTATGAGAGGTAAGCACCCGGGCACGAGCCTTCGCGCCCAGTTCGCGGCGCCTGGGTTCCGGAACCTCGCGCAGGTAGCGCATGACGTCGGCCGGGCCGTCGGCCACGAGGATTTCGCTACCGGGAGCGAAAAAACTTTCCAGCCCTTCCCAGCGGTCGCTGATCACCGGGACGGCACAGGCTGCCGCCTCGAAAAGCCGCACGCTCGGGGAATATCCGGCGCGGACCATGTCGGCGCGGGTGACGTTCAGCGTGAAGCGCTGCGCGCAGTAGAAGCCACGATGCTCCTGGGGCGCCAAGTGTTCGATGCGCTGGGTGTTAAGGGGCCAGTCGATCCCCGCCGGGTACTGGGGGCCCGCAACCACGAAGCGCCCCTTAGGCCAGTCCCGGGCTGGGGCGCAGAACAGCCGCTCCAGCGGGGGCTGGCGGTCCGGACTGTAGGTCCCCAAGTAGCCCAGGTCCCAGCGCTGCGCGATCTTCGGCTCCGGGTAGTGCAGTTCAGGGTCGACGCTGCAATACAGCGGACGCGCCGCAAGCGCACCGTAGCGGTCCTCGATCTCGCGCAGCGTGGGGCCGCCGGTAAAGGAGAGGTAGAGCTGGAACCGGGGGATCAATTCCGGGCGGAGGTACTGGCAGGTGCCGGAGGCCAGGTTGGCGAGGGTCACCGGGGTGTCGATGTCGTAGAAGGCGACCGGCACATCCTTCAGGTCGGTGACCCGTTCGGCCGCCTCGATCCCGTCCGGGACATAGGAGCCGATGATCACCCAGTCGGCACCGGCGATCTCGTAGGCGAAGGTGGCGAAGCAGTCGTCGATGGAGTTGTAGAGGATGGTCCGGCAGTAGGGTGGCTCGGGGAGGTCGCGGTTCGCTGAGTACCAGGGGGCCTCGCGCTCGAAGAAGGTTACCTGGTGGCCGCGCCGCTCCAGTTCGCGCACCAGGCCACGGTAGGTGGTGGCGTGGCCGTTGCCCCACGAGGAGGTTATGGTCAGCCCGAAGATCACCAGCTTCATGGAGCCACCCCGGCCAGTGTCGGCGTCGCTTTGTGGCCGACCCCCAGCACCTCCTCGAACTGTCGGGCACGGTGGGCGTAGGTGTGCTGGGCCATTACCCGGTGGTAGGCATTGACGCCGATGGCGGCGCAGCGCTCGGGAGTGAGTTCCCCAAGTAGGCGCGCCACCGCCTCCCCGGAATCGGCGACCAGGATCTCGCGACCCGGCGCGAAGAACTGCTCGATCCCGGTCCAGCAATCCGTGACGATGCAGGCCCCGGCGCCGGCCGCCTCGAAGACCCGGGTCGCCGGCGAGAAACCGTTTTCGGCCATGGAATCGCGACAGATGTTGAGCACGGCCCCGGCGCTGCAGTTGAAGGCGTTGTGTTGGGCGGTCCCCAGGTGCCCCAGGTACCTCACGTTGGGGGGGAACTGCTTGTCCCCCCAGCCGCTGCCGGCCAACAGGAAATCCCCGCCGGGGAAGAGCCGGGCGGCCTTCAGGAAGTACTCCTCGACCCGGGCCTCGCGGTCCGGCAGCCGGTTGCCCAGAAAGGAGAGCTGGGATCTGAAACGCGGCTGGGCGGCCACCGGGTGGTGGGTCGCAGGGTCCAGGGCGTTATAGATGGGGACGCACTCCCGGGCCCCCAGGGCACGGTAGCGGTCCACCACCGGTTGTCCGCCGCCGTAGGTGAGCACCAGGTCGTACTTCGGAATCAGGGGACGGAAGGGGTCCTGCGGGTTGCACCGCACGCGCTCCAGGGTGGCCGGTGCATCCACGTCCCAGAAGATCACCCGGGTACCGGGACCTTTCAGGGAGAGGACCTCGCGCTCCAGTACCTCGTCGAAGACCCCGACGCCGCTTGCCTTGATGACCAGGTCGGCCCGCGCGGCGCGCGACAGCGAGCGGTGCACGTCGTCCAGGGTAGGGCGGTACACTACGACCCGGGCCCAGTCGGGGTCAGGCAGATCGCGGTGCGACTGGCGCTCGTAGGCGTCGGGCTCGAAGAAGGTGATGCGGTGCCCCAGGTCGCTGAGGGCCTTCACCATACCACGGTAGTAGGTGGCGGCACCGTTCCAGTACGAGGAGACCAGGCTTGAGGCGAAGAAGGCGATTTCGAGGCGGGCTGGCATGGCGTGTTGATTCCTTTCCTTGGGTAGGTGATGTTCGCGGCAGCTCGCGTGGTGGTAGTTCGTGGCGTGCGTCGCAGGTACGGGGGATCAGGCTTCGTGCTGCACCGGTCCGTGCCTCTCGTCCCGTACTGGCTCGGCCAACTGGTCGGACCGCGTGTTCACGGGGATACCGATCCCGGGCTGCTGATCGCCAATCTCGTCGCAGATGGCGAGCAGTTCGTCGACCCGGTGCCCGCAGGTGTGCCGGGTCACGACCGTCTGGCGCCCGTGCTCCGCGAGGGCTGCCGCCCCTTGTGGGTCGGCGAGCAGCTTTTCGAGCTGCCGCACCATCTGTTCGCCGTCGCTCGCAACCAGGTAGTCGCTTCCCGGGGTGAAGAGGTGCTCGCAGTCCTCCCAGGGCGAGCAGACCAGGGGGATACCGCAGGCCAGGGCCTCGAAGGGGCGAATGGTGGGAATCCCCGGGAGCTTCGTCGCGTAGGGGCGCCGGGGGATGTGCACCGTGACCCGGTAACGGCCGAAGATCCGGGGGACCTCGAAGTTCGGAAGCCAGCCGCCATAGCGGATGCCGGCCTGCTTGAGCTCGCGCAGTGCCTGGTCGGGGTAGCGCACCCCGTAAACCATCGCCTTGAGCCCCAGGCGGCGTACCGGTTCGATCAGGAATTCGCGCAGCTCCTCGCTGCGCTCTTCGTCCCCCCAGTTGCCGATCCAGACCAGGTCCCCGGTTTTCTCCAGCGCAGGCTGGGGATAGAAAACCCTGACGTCGGCAGCCTCGTGCCAGACCCAGGCCTGGCGCACCCTCCCGGAGGCCAGGTAGAGGTTCCTGATCTTCCTGCCATAGGCGAGCACCCCGTCGTAGCCGGAGAGGTCACAGTTCGCGCTCCAGTCCCGGTCGGTGACGCTGCGGTGGTGGGTGTCGTGGAACAAGAGCCGGTAGTGCGGATGTTTCTTCCGGTGTTCCCCAAGGTGCCGGACCAGGGCGAGATCGTTCCACTCGTGCACCAACACGAGGTCGGCGCCGGCAAGCAACCGGTCCAGGTCGAGTCGCTCGGGTTGGTAGGTCCGTCCCTCGAGCTGCGGGTAAACCTCCTTGAAACGGCGCAACGCCGGTTCGCCGCGGTCGCGCATCATGTTCTGGTAGCTCCAGCTGTCCTTGGGCTCGTAGACCTCGACCTGGTGTCCCCGGCTCAAGAGTTCGCTGGCCACCCCCCGCAGGAAATGGGCGTTGCCGTGGTTCCAGTCCGAGAGCAGCGAGTGGTAGAACATTACAAAATGCATGGCTTTACCTTTTTCTCTTCAGAGGAGGAAGACTGGTGAAAATGTGCCGCTGCTACCGAGTAGGCCTCCAGGTACTGGGCGGCCATCACGGTCGGACTGAAACGCGCGCTGCGATGCAGTGCCTTCTGGGCCAGGGAACTGCGCAGGTCGTGGTCAGAGCACAAAAGCGTAAGCGCCTGCGAGAGGGCGCCCAGGTCGTCCGGGGGGACGAAGAGGGCGGCCTCGTCCCAGAGCTCCCTGAGGCTCTGGATATCTCCGAGTACCAGGGCACAGCCGCACAGGGCAGCTTCCAGGACCGACAGGCCGAACGGCTCGTAGCGCGCGGGAAGCACGTAGATCGAGCTTCTCTCGAACCACCCGGCCAACTGGCGTGGCGAGAGCTTCCCCAGCAGGGTCACGTTCTCCAGCTGGACGCGGCCGCCGTCGGGGTGCACCGGGTCGCCGGCTACATAGACCGGCCAGGGGAGGTAGGAAGCCACCCCGGCCAGCGCGGCGAGGTTCTTCGCCTCGTCCCAGATGCGGCCCACCGAAAGGAGGTAGGCCTCCTTGGCTACCGGGAAATAGAGGTCAGGGCAGCGCGCGTTGTGGATCACCCGCACCCTGGGGAGCGCCAGGTAGTGGGACTCGAGCGCCTGAAGCATCGCGAGGGTGGGAGCGGTGACCAGGTCCGCCGCGGCCAGACCCTGGGCGACCTCCTGCCGGTAGTGCCGAAAGCGTCCCGGGAGCTCGCTCTGCTTCACGTCGGTCCACCAGGAGAGTACGCAGGAGTGGGCGGTGACCAGCCGCGGGGTACGCCAGGGGAGGGCGGCGTGGGCGTACCCGTTCAGGTGCACCAGGTCCGGTTGCAGCCGGTCCTCGAGGGACAAAAGCCAGGACCCCGCGTGCTGTACGTCGTCCCAGGGGTCCTCCATCCACTCGAGCTGGTAGCCGCTTTCAAAGAGTGTCACGTTGGGGAGGCTCGCGGCCTCGCGGCGCTGCTCGGGGGTGGGGAGCGGCCCCATGGTGGCCAGCAGCACTTCGATCCCGTAGGGGAGATAACCGCGCGCTAGCTCCATGGCGAAGGTCCAGACGCCGCCGACGGTGTCGGCAGTCATGAGCACCTTGCGCGGGAGCGTCAAGGTGACTTCGCCCGCTCCCCCCTCGTTCATGCGAGTTTTCCGTGCAGGGCGGGATCCTGGGCCTGGCGGTAGGCCGCCTCCAGGGCCTGCGCCACGTCGATCAGGCGCTCGGCCTGCGGGTTGTAAGCCCCGCCGCTTGCGAGCTCGCGCGCCCAGGCGATGGCGGCACGCCCCCCCCAGTCGTCGGGTGGTGCGGTGAGCGCCTCCCGTGAGGTGCCGCGAAATCGTTCCGCGGCGAAATCGTAGAAGGACCCCTCGACGTTGCGGAAGGATGCGCCTCCCGCGGTCCAGTTGCCGTACCACGGCGACGCCGCGCTGCGGGTCCAGATACACCAGGTAGCTGTTGGGGGTGATACAGACGCCGAAGGTGAGGAGCACGCGGCGGGCAGTGCCCGCTGAGTCCGCCGGCCCGACACTGTGCCATTCGTGGAAAGCCCTCTGCGCCTCGCCGTGCACCAGGCGCGCAACTAGGGCAAGGCAGAGGAGCCAGGATTCCTGGAACATGGCCCAGGGGATCTTCACGAGCGGGATGAGCCAGGGGAGCCGGAAGCGAAGCGCCGCAACCTGGTCGCGGTTGAGGTAATGCATCGGATGCAGCACCCCTGCGGCAAAAACCGCCCCGGCTACCAGTTCGGCGTGGTCCAGGCTCGCGGTGAAACAGAGGTACCAAGCCAAAAAAACGGCCCAGCTGACCAGAGGTTTGAGAAGGTGTGCTCGCATCGCTTCACCGGGTGTTCAGGTGCTCTGCAGGGAAAGGAAGCAGGGGGTGTGGTTAGTCGGTTCGGGGTGTCTCGTCGACGGCGGCACGGTGGACGTAGACCAGTTCGCCGCCCAACCAGCCGGAAATCATGAGGAGCAGGATGCCCCCCGCCGAAAGCAGCACCTGGCCAGCCGAAAAGGGGACCCTCAGGCGCCACCAGAGGTCGACCAGGAAGATCGCGACCACCAGCAGGTTACAGCTCATGTGGTAGATGCCGAGCTTTTTGACCGGTTCGCGATGGATCGCCACCAGGTCGATGAGCCCGGGGAGCGCAGCGGCGAGCGCCGCGAGGACGCCGCCCGCTATCAGGTAGGCCGCGAAGACAGGCCAGAGCGGGTTTCGGGTCCAAAGACCGATCAGGTCGCAGATGAGTGACCCACCCAAAAGGCCTATGGGAAAGGGAACGATCATGGGGTGGATGGGGTGTTTGGAGATACGTGCCTTGGCCAACATCTGGTGCTCCTTTCCCGTTAGGCGCCCGGGTCCGCGGCCGGTGTTTGAGCGCTGGAAGTTGTTCATTGAAGTCGCGACTCGTGAATTCTAAGAGAGTGCTAACAAAAGTCAATGCTGCCTAGAACCTGGTTTTGCATCCCCTGCAGGCTATCTTGACAACCCCTGCCGTCTTGATACAAGTGAATGGTTTTTCATAAGACGGTCGGCCAACCGGAGTTAAGGAGGGTGTCATGGGAGCTAAGGAGAAGGCATTTCCGGGGCAGCGCCAAGCCCAACCCGGTATCCAGACGGAGATGAGACCACGCCCCGACTGTGGCGAAACAAGCTACCGGGGGAGCGGGAGACTGCAGGGGAAGCGCGCCCTTATCACCGGAGGCGACAGCGGTATCGGACGCGCGGTCGCGATAGCCTTCGCCCGGGAAGGGGCCGATGTGGCCTTCGTCTACCTTAAGGAGGAACAGGACGCCCGGGAGACCCGGGAGATCCTGCTGCGGGAGCAGGTGCGGGTCCTCAACTTCGAGGGGGACGTAAGCGACGAGGGGTTCTGCCGCCAGGTGGTGCAGCGCACCGCGGGGGAGTTTCGGGGCCTGGACATCCTGGTCAACAACGCGGCCGAGCAGCACTACGGCGAGTTCGACCAGATCACGGCCGAGCAGCTGGAACGCACCTTCCGCACCAACATCTTCGCCTATTTCTACCTGGCCAAGGCTGCGCTGGAGCAGATGGGGGAGGGGGGGAGGATCATCAACACCACCTCGGTGACCGCCTTCAAGGGGAACCCGATGCTGGTGGATTATTCCGCGACCAAGGGGGCCATTGTCGCCTTCACCCGGTCCCTGGCGCTCTCCCTCGCCAGGCGCGGCATCCTGGTGAACGCCGTGGCACCCGGGCCGGTCTGGACCCCGCTCATCCCTGCGACCTTTCCCGAGGAGAAGACCGAGGAGTTCGGCAAGGAGGTCCTCTTGCAGCGTGCCGGCCAGCCGGTAGAGATCGCCCACAGCTACGTCTTCCTCGCTTCGGAAGGTGCCTCGTTCATGACCGGACAGATCCTGCATCCCAACGGCGGCACCATCGTCGGAGGCTGATGCGAGATACCCTCCGCCATGGCCCCGCCCGCTGGATACCAGTGGCGGGGCCTTTTCGTCTGGCGGATCGACGGGAGCGGGAAGGCCGGGACAGGGCTGACGATACCCGGGCAGGTCCGCAACTAACCTGGTGTCCCATCCGGGAGGGGCTATGGACGGTGGCGAATTCGATCTGGAAATCTCTCCGAAGGATCGCAAGAAGATCGAGGACAAGGAAGCGATCGGCGCCGTGGTCGTTCACGAAGTGATCCGCCTGGAGGGAGAGGCGGAACTCGAGCGACCCAACGCCGCGCTTGCCTGGTCCGCGTTGGCCTCCGGGCTCTCCATGGGGTTCTCTCTCCTGGGCGAGGGGCTGCTGCGCGCCCACCTCCCCGACGCAGGCTGGCGCCCGCTCCTTGCCAAGCTCGGTTACTCTCTCGGCTTTCTCATCGTCATCCTGGGGCGGCAGCAGCTCTTCACCGAGAACACCCTGACGGTGGTGCTGCCGCTTTTGTACCGGCGCAACCTGGGCACCCTGGTAAATGTCCTGCGCCTGTGGAGTATCGTACTCACGGCAAACCTGGTGGGGGCGTACTGTTTCACGCTTGGGCTGCGTGCTCCGCTCTTCAAATCCGAGGTACTGCAGGCCTTTCAGGACATCGGCCGGGAGGCCATGGTTCCCACCCCGCTGACACACTTCCTGATGGCGATCTTCTCGGGATGGCTCATCGCACTCATGGTCTGGCTGCTGCCCTCGGCGGAAGGCTCCAAGGTCGGCATCATCGTCATCATCACCTACGTCGTTGCCCTTGGCGGGTTCAGCCATGTCATCGCCGGTTCCGTGGAAACCCTGTACCTGGTGGTGAATGGCCTGCTGGGTTTTGCGGATTTTCTGCTTACGTTCCTGCTTCCCACGCTCTTGGGCAACATCGTGGGCGGGGTTTCCCTGGTGGCTGCGCTGAACCACGCACAGGTGGTGGCAGGAAAGGAGCGCAAATGACAGCCGCAGCGGGCGCCAAGCTTGTGGGGGGAGCGGGCCTGCTCCTCTGGCTGCTGGCTCAGCCCCCCGCGCTCTCAGCCCAGGAACCCGCCAGCCCGTCAACCACCAACCTCGTACCGAGCAGTGCCTTCCAGGGAAGCGTGCCCGGTGCCACGCCGGTTAGCGACGTACTTCCGCTTTCGCTGGGACGGGCCGTAGAGCTTGGCCTCGCCAACAACCTGGGGCTGTTGCTCAACAGGGAGGTGGTAACCTCGGCGCGGGGAGAGCGCTGGGTCGCCCTCGCGCAACTGCTCCCCAACCTCTCCGGCAGCGCCTCGGCGCACCACCTCAAGGAAAGCCTGGCCAGCACCGGGATCACCCTCCCCGGAGCCCCTACCGTCGTCGGACCGTTCAATTATTACGATGCCCGGGTCTCGTTGAGCCAGCGGATCTTCGACCTCTCGGCGATCGAGCGGGAACGGGCCGCCGCCCATCGGGTGAGTGCCGCTGAGTTCTCAGAACAGGACGCCAAAGACCTGGTGGTGCTCACGGTGGGTGCCGGTTATCTGCAGGCGTTGGCAGGACAGGCGCGCATCGAGACGGTGCGGGCCCAACTCGCTACCGCACAGACCATGCTCGAGCACGCCGTTGAGATGCACCGCGCCGGGGTCACCCCCGGCATCGACGAGGTACGGGCCCGGGTCGAGTGGCTGACCCGAAGCCAGCAGCTCATCGTGGTGGAAAACGAGTTCGCCAAACAGAAACTGAGCCTTTTGCGGCTGATCGGGCTCCCGCTGGCGCAAGAGGTGGCGCTGGTCGACCGGGAACCGTTTCTGCCCATGACCACCGGTACCCTGGGGCAGCATCTGGAGCAGGCTCTGGCGGCCCGGGCGGATTACCGCGCTGCCCGCTCGGAGCTGGAATCGGCTCATGCCGGGGTGCGTGCGGCCCGGACCCAGCGGATGCCGAGCCTCGTGCTCAATGCCGACTACGGGGAGATCGGCAGGACCCTCTCCCAGCTCGAAGCCACCTACCAGATCACCGGGAGCCTCAGCATTCCCATCTTCGAGGGGGGGCGCATCCACGGCGACGTGGTGCGGGCCGAGGCCCAGGTGCGGCAGCGTGAGGCAGAACTTGCCGATCTGCGGGGACGCATCGAGTACGAAATCAGAAGCGCGCTGCTCGACCTGGGTGCCGCGCGACTCGAAGTATCGGTGGCGCGCCAGACCGTGGAGTTGGCCGAGACCAACCTCTGGCAGGCGGAGGAGCGTTTCCGGGCGGGGCTCAACGACAACCTCGAAGTGGTGCAGGCCCAGCAGTCAGTTGCCGCGGCGCAGGAAGGGGTGGTGGACAGCCAGTACCGGCTCAACCTGGCCAAGCTCATGCTGGCCCGTGCCATCGGGATTGCCTCATTTGCCGGCCATTCCCCAGGGAGGTGATGATGGACGAGGAACCGCGCAAAGACGCCGCTCAAGCGTCGCCCGAACGGGCCGGAATCGGGGCCGACGAGCCGCGCCCGCTACCCGGTGAGCGTCGCAAGGAACCGCGCCTGGAGAAGGATGCAGGGGAGGGGGAGGAAGCCTCCAGGCACGAGGAAGAACAGCCGAAGAAAGGGAAGTGGGACGGTTCGAAGAGCCGTCTGAAAAGGACCTTCGGTTCGCGCAAGGTCCAGGTTGCCCTTGGCCTCACCGTTCTCGCCGTCGCCCTATTGTTCTGGTGGTACTCCTCGCTCTGGGAGAGCACCGACGACGCGCAGATCGACGGACACGTAAACCAGGTGAGTGCCCGGGTGACGGGGCAGGTGATCAAGGTACGTTTCGAGGACAACCAGTTCGTGCGTGCCGGGAGCGTACTGGTGGAAATCGATCCCACCGATTACCAGGTCGCCTTGGCGCGTGCCCGTGCCGAACTCGCCGAGGCGACCGCCGCTGCGGAAGGAGCCCGGATCGGGGTACCCATCACCTCGGTGGACACCTCGAACCAGGTTGCCACCGCCCGGGCCCGGGTCGCCAATGCCCGGGCCGGAATCGTCGCCGCCGGCAGGCAGCATGCGGCGGCGCGCGCCCGGGTCGACGAGGCCCGTGCCCAGAACCAGAAGTACCAGAGCGACCTGCGCCGCTACGCCCCGCTGGCTGCCAGGGACATCATCTCGCAGCAGCAGTACGACCAGGCTCGCGCCGCGGCGGCGTCGGCAGCGGCGAGCGTAGCTGCGGCCGACGCCACCATGCGCGCCGCCGCCCAACAGGTGACCCAGGCGCGCGGGCAACTGGCCCAGGCGGAGGCGGAACTGAGGACCGCACAGACCGCCCCCCAGCAGGTACGGGTGGCGCGGAGCCGGTCGGCGTCTGCCGAGGCCGCCCTCGAGCGGGCGCGTACCGCGCTGAGGCAGGCCGAGTTGAACCTGCAGTACACCAAGGTTGCAGCGCCGGTTGACGGCATCACCGGACGCAAATCCGTGGAGCCCGGGCAAAACGTGATGCCGGGGCAGAACCTCCTCTTCCTGGTTCCGGTGCAGGACATCTGGGTCACCGCCAACTTCAAGGAGGACCAGCTGCGCCAGATCAGGCCCGGCCAGCGTGTGAGGATCTCGGTGGACGCCTACGACCGCAGCTACGACGGTTACGTCGAGACCATCGGGGCAGCGAGCGGTGCCCGCTTCAGCCTGTTTCCCCCGGAAAACGCCACCGGAAACTACGTGAAGGTTGTGCAGCGCATCCCGGTGCGCATCCGGTTCAACAGGGGGCAGGACCCCGAACACCTGCTGCGGCCGGGGATGTCGGTGGTTCCCAAGGTGCGGGTCCAATGAGCGATCCGGACCGCCGGTCGCTGCCGCGCGAGGATACCTCCCAATGGCAGCCCAAGAGTAACCCCTGGGTGATCACTGCCGCGGTAATGCTCGCCACTTTCATGGAGGTGCTCGACACCACCATTGTCTCGGTCGCCCTGCCGCACATCGCCGGGAGTCTCTCGGCGACCACCGACGAGGCCACCTGGGTACTCACCAGCTACCTGGTCTCCAATGCCATCGTGCTCCCCGCCAGCGGCTGGTTTGCCCGTTACTTCGGCCGCAAGCGCTTCCTCATCACCTGCATCATCCTCTTCACCATCTCCTCGTTCATCTGCGGCATTTCCGGAAGCCTGGCCATGCTGATCCTGGCGCGCATCATCCAGGGGGCGGGGGGCGGCGCACTCCAGCCGCTATCCCAGGCCATCATCATGGAGAGCTTTCCCCCCGAGAAACGCGGCATGGCCATGGCCGCCTTTGCCATCGGTGTGGTGGTCTCCCCCATCCTGGGCCCCACCCTCGGGGGGTGGTTCACCGACCACTACTCCTGGCGCTGGGCCTTTTATATCAACATCCCGGTTGGCGTCCTGGCCGTCTTCATGACCAACCTCTTTGTCGAGGACCCTCCCTACCTGCGGGCGGCCCGCCCTGGCAAAATCGACGTGATCGGCTTCGGCCTGATGGCGCTCTCCCTGGGAACCCTGCAGATCATCCTGGACCGCGGCCAGGAGGTGGACTGGTTCGCCGCCCCGTGGCTCAGCTGGTTTGCGGCTCTCTCCGGCGTCGCGCTTGCCGCCTTCATCTACCGGCAGCTGAAGATTCCCGAGCCCATCGTGAACCTGCGGGTGTTTTCGGACCGCAACTTTGCCGTGGGAACGGTGATCATCTTCATGGTTGGCACGGCCCTTTACAGCGCGATCACCATGTTGCCGTTGTTTCTGCAGACCCTCATGGGGTATCCGGCGCTGCAAAGCGGTATCGCGGTGAGCCCGCGCGGCCTGGGGGCCTTTCTCACCATGCCGCTGGTCGGTTTTCTCACCGGGAGGGTGGACAATCGGAAACTCATCGGCACGGGGTTCCTCCTGGTCGGCTTCTCGCTCTGGCAGTTCGCCGGTATCAACCTGGAGATCTCGGTCTGGAGCATCATCTGGCCCAGCATCCTGACCGGCGTCGGGCTCAGCATGCTCTTCGTGCCGCTCTCCACGGTCACGCTGGGGACCCTGCCGCGGGAGGAGATGGGCAATGCCAGCGGCATCTTCAACCTGATGCGCAACGTCGGCGGGAGCGTGGGAATCTCGATGGTGACCACGATGCTTTCCCGGGCAGCACAGGTGCACCAGTCCGAGTTGACCCAGCGGCTCACCTCAGGACACTTCCTGTTCAGCGGGAGTACCCAAGCGCTGCAACGGATGCTGCAGGGGCATTTCGATCAGGCCGATGCGGCGCGCATGGCGCAGGGGGCGTTGCAGAACCAGCTGCAGCGCCAGGCGACCCTGCTTGCCTACGTGGAAAACTTCCGGCTGCTCTCCTTTCTCTGCTTTTTATGCATCATTGGCGTTTTTTTCCTGAAAAGGGTACGCGGCAAGGGCCCCGCAGGAGCTGCCCACTGATCCAGATTGGCTCAGCCAAGCCCTGGCTCCTTCAGGGCTTTTTTTTTGCCATCTCATCAGTGCCTGCCGCTATGTATGTAGGCAAAGTCTCACAAAAACGTTTTCTCACTGCGCATCCTGTGGTAATTTGCGATGGCTTGGTCCACGGGTATCGGTATCTTCAATGCAATGCCGACTGTCTTTGTCACGGTGAATGAGAAGGGGGCAGAGTAGCGAACATGCGTACTATGAGCATTCAGAGTAGAAAACCGGGGGTGGCCGTGCTGCAAATGGTCGCCATCGTCTTAGTGTCCCTGGCATTGACGGTTTCCCTCGGACCCGCTCCGTTGCAGGCAGCTGAAGGGCCCGATGTCCTGGATCTGCCCCTGGAACGCCTGCTGGACGTCCCCGTGGTCTCCGCCTCCCGCAAGACCCAGGCGCTCTCCGAGGTAGCCTCGGCGGTCTTCGTGATTACCCAGGAAGATATCCGGCACTCGGGCGCCACCACCATTCCGGATCTGTTGCGCATGGTCCCGGGAGTCCAGGTTGCCAGCATGGACGGCAACGACTGGGCGGTTTCGGTGCGCGGCTTCAACGGCATCTTCGCCAACAAGCTCCTGGTGATGATCGATGGGCGTACCGTCTATACCCCGCTCTACGGCGGCGTCTTTTGGGACGTGCAGGACACCCTGCTGGAGAACATCGAGCGTATCGAGGTGATCCGCGGGCCGGGCAGCACCATGTGGGGTGCCAATGCCGTGAACGGGGTGATCAACATCATCACCAAGAGCGCGCGCGACACCCAGGGCGGGCTGGTTTTGGGGCTGGTGGGAAGCCGTGAGCGCGGGACGCTGGGGGTCCGCTACGGAGCCGAGCTCGGTGAACAGTCGAGCTACCGGCTCTACCTGAAGCACGTCGACCGGGGCAGTACCGATGCGATCAACCTGCCAAGTCCGGACACTCTCGAGATCACCAGGGGGGGCTTCAGGGTCGACAGCGCCCTGCGCGACGGTCTTGATTTCACCTTTCAAGGCGATGTCTACGGCGGGAACTCCGATCACAGTTACGTGATCCCTGCCTATGCGTCCCCTTATTTCAGTAACCCTACCTATGCCGCCAGCGTTTTTGGCGCGAACCTGATCGGCCGGCTCGACTGGCTCCAGGCGCCCACCTCGAAGTGGTCGCTGCAGCTTTACTACGACCGCACCCAACGCGACATCCCCCTGGTTCAGGAGACCCGCAACACGGTCGACCTCGACCTGCAGCACAACGTGAACCTCGGGGGACGCCACGAACTGACCTGGGGGGTAGGCTACCGGTACCTGCAGGATAGCTCGCCCGGCAGCCCTTTTTTTTACCTCGTTCCTGACAGCCGCGGACTCTCGCACGTGAACCTCTTTGTCCAGGACGAGATCAGCCTGCTCCCCGAGACCCTGCGGCTTATGCTGGGAAGCAAGGTCGAGCACAACGAGTTCACCGGGTGGGAGTTCGCACCCTCGGCCAAACTATCCTGGACCCCGCGCAAGGGGATGAGCTTATGGGCGTCGGTAACGCGTTCGGTGCGTACCCCGACCCGCGGCGAAAACGATATCCGGATCGGCGTCGGCCTGATCCCGCCGACCCCGCCGGCCGGCGTCCCCACCTTGCTGGTACTCACCGGCAACCGCGGGCTCGTCTCGGAAACCGTCATCTCCTACGAGGCCGGATTCCGAAGCGACCTCAATCACGCCGTTTCACTCGATCTCTCCACCTTTTTCAACCGCTACCACAACATCGTCGGCAACAGGTTTGGCGCCGTGGTCACCTCGGGAAACCAGCAACTGCTTCCCGACAACTTCGTGAACCTCGGTAGCATCGACAGTACCGGCGGGGAAGTCTCGCTGCAGTGGCAGCCCCAGGATTGGTGGAAGCTCAAGGGGGGCTACGCGTTGCTGCGGGTTTTCGGGGAAGCGCCCCAGGGGAACCCAGGGAGCAAAGCCTCCCCGGAGCACCAGGCCACCTTGCGCTCCTTGATGAGCCTCGGGAAGTGGGTGGACCTGGATCTTTGGGGGCGTTACGTCGGGGGGAACTATTACCAGCTGCAGCAGGAGAACGTGCGGATCCCCGCCTACCTGACCCTTGACGCACGCCTTGCCTGGCGCCCCGCCCCCGGCTGGGAACTGGCACTGGTGGGGCAGAACCTGCTGGAGCGCCGCCACCTGGAAACGGTGACCGACCAGACCCTGGCCAGGCACGAGATGGCGAGGAGCCTGTACGGTAAGGTGACGTGGGACTTCTAGGAACCCTGCGCATCTGGGGTGCCCTTTGCAGCTCCCGGCACTGCCAACGCGCTTTCTCTCTGGCGCTGCTGCTTTTGTTGGTGGGGCTACCGCATGACGGGGGGAGTGAAACCGCCTCGGGTGAGTTCGCCCTGAAGGCCGCCTTCATCTACAACTTCTCCAAGTTCGTCGAGTGGCCGGAAAGCGCCTTCAAGGGAAAGAGCGAATTCTGCATCGGAACGCTCGGGCGTTCGCCGCTTGACCAGCCCCTGTCCTCCCTGGCCGGGCGCAGCGTACAGGGACGCAACATCTTGTTTCGCCGGTTGAATTCCCCAGAGGAGGCAGCGCAGTGCCAGGTGGTCTTCCTCTCGCGTTCCGAACTTGCCAGGGTAGACGGCATTCTCGACCTGCTCAGGGACCAGCCGGTGCTCACTGTCGCGGACCGGGAGGATTTTTGCCGGCGTGGCGGGATGCTTTGCCTTGACCAGGATAGCGGCAGGATCGTTTTTGACGTCAACCTGCGCGAGACCCAGCGCGCCCGTCTCAAGGCCAGTTCGCAGCTCCTCAAACTGGCACGCAGGATCTACGGTCGTCTCTGAACGGCTCCCTTCCAATGCCGCTGGGGGGGGCGGGAGCCTGCCGGTTCGCCTGATGGTGTAGTGGATTCGCCTCCCCCTTCTCAGGTATATCGAAGCCCACTTGCCTCCGTTTTTTGAGTATCATCCGAATCCGCACGAGACGACCTCCGACAGCGCCGCTCTCCCGGCGGACAGCTTTGGAGAGAGCTTCATAAAACCCCGCTATCTGTCGATGAGCTGGAATGAGCCTGCGAGATCCCACATGGTGCCTCGCGCCTCTTTTATCCTCCCCTGCAGAGACGAACCGACAGGTATGACGCACCACGCCCGGAAGGTGATGTTGGCAACCAGGAAATCTTACATAGCGTCCGCAGGATCAATGGCGACCCGGTCGGTGCTCTTTTGGGTAACCTGCATCGTTACCCTGTTGCTTGTTTCCCTTCCTTCCGGAGGCGGTGCCGAGACCTCTTCGGGCGAGTACAGCCTGAAGGCGGCCTTTATCTACAACTTCACCAAGTACCTCGAGTGGCCTCCCGGCTCCCTGCACCGCTCGGAGTTTTGCATTGCCACCCTGGGGCGCACCCCGCTGGATCGCAGCCTCAGCGGGCTGACCGGAAGGTTGGTCCAGGGCCACCCCATCGTGTTCCGCCAGGTCAGCTCCCCCGAGGAAGCCGCGCAGTGCCAGATCCTCTTCGTCTCCCGCTCCGAACTCGGCAGATTCGACGGCATCCTTAGTGCCCTTGGCGATCTTCCCATCCTGACCATTTCCGACCGCGAAGACTTCTGCAGGCGCGGCGGGATGCTGGCGCTTTACCAGGAGAACGGCAAGATCGCCTTCGAGGTCAATCTCAACGAAACGCAGCGTTGCCGGCTGAAGGTGAGCGCGCAGCTGCTGAAAATGGCAAGGAAAGTCTATGGTCACCAGTGATTATTCTGCTCTTGCACCTCCCGAGCCTGCGAAACTGCCACCCAGCCTATCGGGCGAGATGACGCGCGCCGGCTCCTCAGCTGTCGCGGGCCTCCGCAGTTCGGACGGCCGGAGCGCAGGAACCTTGTCGACGTGCCGCCTGCTGGGGGTTCTTTGTTGCTGTCTACTCTATGTTCTCCTGCTTGCGGCTCCGCGAGCCTTGGCCGCCGAAGGCGGGGTCGATGAACTGAGCGAATTGGGGCTGGATGAACTCCTGAAGGTAAAGGTGCTCAAGGTGTACGGCGTCTCGCGCTACGAGCAGGACGCCCACGAGGCACCGGCGCAGGTCACCGTGGTCGATGCCGAAGAGATCCGGCACCACGACTACCGGCTGCTCTCCGACCTCTTGAAAGGGGTGGCCGGTCTCTACGTCACCGACGACCACAACTACCGCTACCTCGGCTACCGGGGTTTCAGCGTGCCCAGCGACTACAACACCCGGGTGCTCATCATGATCGACGGGGTCCGCCTGAACGACGAGGTCTACCACCAGGCGCCCATCGGTTTCGACTTCCCGCTCGATTTGCGGCTGGTGGAGCGGGTCGAGATCGTTCGCGGCCCGAGCCAGGCGGTCTACGGGAACAATGCCTTCTTGCTGGTTATCAACGTCATCACGAGGATTCCTCCGGGGGTACTGAAGACCGAGACCGAACTCGCCGGTGACACAACCGGGGCCTTTTCCGCACGGGCCACGGCTGGAGGGCCGGTCTCCCGTGGGGGCGGCGGTCTGCTGGTTTCCGGGTCCTTTTACGGCGCACCGGGTCAGGATCTCTATTTCCCTGCCTTCGACACCCCGGCTACCAACCATGGCGTGGCGCACGACAGTGACTTCGCCCGCAGCGCCAGCGCGTTCTTGAAGTTCAACAGCGCGAAGTTCTCCCTGTTGGGGGGCTACCTGCACAACCTGAAAGGGATACCCACCGGTGCCTGGGGCACCACCTTCAACGACAACGCCTCGCGCACGTCGGATGACCGCTTTTTCGGCGACCTCTCCTATCATGCCGTCGAGTCTCCCGCGGGTGTGCTCAAATTACGCGCTTACCTGAACGGCTACAACTACAGTGGTACCTACTCCTATCGCCCGGTCTCGATCGATTACGACCATTCCCATTCCACAACCCTCGGTGCCGAGGTGGTGGGGAACCTGGTGCTCCCGGCGAACCACATCCTCGCCGCCGGGGTTGATTACCGGCACAGCCTGCGCGTCGAGCAGGGGGATTCCAAAGGTTTCCACGACGACCGGACCGTCGAAGAGGTCGGCCTTTTCGTGCAGGACGAGCATCGTCCTTTCCAGTCCCTGATCCTGACCGGGAGTCTGCGCTACGACCGGTTGAGCCAGGGACTCGATTCCTGGAGCCCCAAGGCGGCCGTGGTCTGGCTGCCGACTTCCGAACTCGCCCTCAAATACCTGTTCGGAAGATCTTTCCGGGCTCCCAACGCCTACGAACGCTACTACTCCGCCGACCCCTATCGTGCCAACCCGGACCTGAGGGAAGAGGTGATGTACAGCAACGAACTGGTGGCCGACCTGCAGCTTGACGGTCCCTGGCGGGCGACCGTCACCGGGTTCCAGTATGACTACCAGGGGCTCATCACCACCTACATCGACGGGGACGGCTTCTTTCGCCTGAAAAACGCCGGCACCATGCGCAGCCGCGGCATCGAGACCGAGGTCTCGGGTGCCTGGGAGAATTGGTCCGGCGGGTTCGGCTATACCTACCAGAACTCGCTGCTCTACGAAGGGAGCACCACCCACCCGCCCAACTCGCCGCACCACCTGATGAAACTGCGTCTTGCTCGCGAATTCCTGGCCCGCAAGGTCGTTCTTTCAGGGGAACTCCAGTACACCTCGCGCCTGGGGACCCTCAGCCCCGGCGCCAGCGTTGCCCCGTACCTGCTCGGCAACCTGACCCTCCTGGTCAAGGACCTGGCGCTGAAAGGGCTCGACCTGTCACTTTCGCTGCGAAATATCTTTGATACGACCTACTCGCAGCCTGGCGGCAACGAGCACCTGCCGGTCAGCTCCATTCCCCAGGAAGGGATCAGTGCCGGGGTCCGCGCCACCTACCGGTTTTAGCTGGTTCCTCGGAGGAATCTCCGGGATACCGGACAGGTAGGGGCGCATAATCATGGGCACAGCGCGCGGGCAGGCGCGACACATAAGCAAGTGCCCACCCGACACACTGTCTTCGGCCTTTGGTCGCCTCTCCTGTCGGGAGAGGGTGGGCGAATGATCATTCGCCCCTCCGCTAGTTTCCTGCCACGCCTGCACGGTGTCCCCCTAAAATCCCCTGAAGGACCTTTGGCCCGGGGCAGCGCTCCACCACTCCCAGCTCTCCGTCTTTCCCCACTTTAGTAACTCATCTCCCTCCCTTTCCAGGGTCACGTGCGCCTCGGCATGTTGACAACCCTTGCTCTCCACCTAGACTGTTAACGGTTAAAAAATACCAATAAAACATCGCGTGCTGTCTCGGAGACAGCCCTGCCAGCCAACTAACAGCCAGCAGCGCTTGGTGCTCGTTACCTGGCAAGACTTGGGGTGTTTTTTTTCAGTGAAAGCCAGAAAGGGTGTTGCCAGATGAAACTTCAAGCAGCAGTTGAAAGAGTAGAGGTTCGGGTTTTCAAAATCCCTACCGAAACGCCGGAGTCCGATGGGACCTACCGCTGGTCGGCGACCACGCTGCTGGTGGTGCAGATTCTCTCCGCGGGGGAACGCGGACTGGGCTACAGCTACGCCACGCCGGCGGCGGGGGCTCTGATCATGGAAAGCCTCGCCCCGGTGCTGGAGGGGAGAAGCCCGCTCGACACCGTTTCCTGCTGGAACCTGATGATCGCCGCCCTGCGCAACCTCGGAGCCTCGGGAATCGGGATGCTGGCGGTCTCCGCACTCGATGCCGCGTTGTGGGACCTGAAGGCGAAGCTGTTAGGACTGTCGCTGCTGGACCTGCTCGGGGCGGCGCGTGACGCGATCCCCGTCTATGGCAGCGGCGGTTTTACCTCATACACCATCGACGAACTCCAGCGGCAGCTAGGGGGATGGGCGGGACAGGGGATCCTGCGGGTCAAAATGAAGGTGGGGCGGCACCCAGAGGCGGATTCCGAGCGGGTGGTCCAGGCGCGGCAGGCAATAGGGGAGGGGACCGAACTTTACGTCGATGCCAACGGCGGCTATGCGGTACAACAGGCGCTGGGACTCGCCGAGCGCTACGCGGCCCTCGGTGTCACCTGGTTCGAGGAACCGGTTCAGCACCAGGATTTCGCCGGTCTGTGCCAGCTGAGAAAGCGCATGCCGCCCGGCATGGAAATCGCCTCCGGCGAGTACGGCTTCGAACTCGACTACTACCACCGGCTCTTGCAGGCGGGTGCCGTCGACGTGGTGCAGGCCGATGCCACCCGTTGCGGCATCACCGGTTTCCTCCAGGTGGCCGCCCTGTGCTCCGCCTACCGACTGCCTCTTTCCTCGCACTGCGCCCCGTCCCTGCACCTGCCACTTTGCTGTGCAGTCGTACCGGCGCGCCACCTCGAGTATTTCCACGACCACGTCCGGATCGAACAGCACCTGTTTGAGGGAACCCGCGAACCAGTGGCCGGGGTGCTCGCCCCCGATCGCCACCGCCCCGGACTTGGGCTCGCCCTGCGCGAGGACGTTGCCCGCCGCTACGAAATCCAGAACTCCTGCTGGAGGTAATCATGTCGAACCACCTGGAACAACGTCGGTATGTGGAGGATAAACTGAACCCCGGTGCCCTCGAGGCGGAATTGAAACAGTCGGTTGATGGCGAGGTGCGCTTCGACGCGGGGAGCCGGGCCCTCTACGCCACCGACGCCTCCAACTACCGGCAGATCCCGGTTGGTGTGGTGTTGCCGCGCAGCAAGGACGCGGTGGTCAAGACGCTGGAGATCTGCCAGCGCCACGGCGCCCCGGTGGTCTCACGCGGCGGTGGTACCGGACTGTGCGGCCAGACCTGCAACGCTGCGGTACTCATCGATCACTCGAAGTACCTGAACCGCGTGCTCGAGATCGACCAGCAGCAGAGCTTTGCCCGGGTAGAGCCCGGCACCATCTTGGACGACCTGCGCAACCAGGCTGAGCGCTACCATCTCACCTTCGGGCCGGACCCCGCCACCCACAACCACAACACGCTGGGGGGCATGCTCGGCAACAACTCCTGCGGCGCCCACTCGGTGATGGCCGGCCGTACCGTGGACAACGTACTGGAGCTGGAAGTGGTTACCTACGACGGGGTCCAGATGACGGTGGGGCCGACCTCGGAGCGCGAACTCGAGGCGATCATCAAGGCGGGAGGACGGCGCGGCGAGATCTACCAGGGGCTGCGCCAGATCCGCGACCGTTATGCCGACCTGATCCGCACCCGCTATCCCCGCATCCCGCGCCGGGTCTCCGGCTACAACCTGGACGAGTTGCTGCCGGAGAACGGCTTCAATGTCGCCGCGGCCCTGGTTGGCACCGAAGGCACCTGCATCACCATCCTCGAGGCGAAGCTTCGCCTGGTGCACAGCCCGCCGGGGCGCAGCATCCTGCTGCTCGGCTATCCCGACGTCTTCAGCGCAGCCGACCACGTGACCGATATCCTCAAGTTCAAGCCGGTGGCGCTGGAAGGGATCGACGCCCTTTTGGTCAACTTCATCCGAACCAAGTCGTTGCACGTCGAGGACCTGAGCCTGCTCCCGGCCGGGCACGGCTGGCTCATCGTGGAGTTTGGCGGCAAGGACCGCGAGGAGTCCGACCTGATGGCCCGGCGCGCCATGGAGGCCCTGCGCAAACTCCCCGATCCCCCCTCGATGAAACTCTACGACAACCAGGAAGAGGAGAAGCAGATCTGGGAACTGCGCGAACAGGGGCTGGGGGCCACGGCCAACGTCCCCGGTCTCCCCCTGAGCTGGCCCGGCTGGGAGGATGCAGCCATCGCACCTGAAAAGCTGGGGGGCTACCTGCGTGAATTCAAAAAACTGCTCGAGGCGCACGGCCTCACTGCCGCCCTCTACGGCCACTTCGGGGACGGCTGCATCCATTGCCGTATCACCTTCGACCTGGTGACCCGGGAGGGGATCGACAACTTCAACCGGTTCCTAGACCAAGCCTCCGACCTCGTGGTGCGCTATGGCGGTTCCTTTTCCGCGGAACACGGTGACGGGCAGTCCAAGGCCATTTTCCTGGACAAGATGTATGGCGACGAACTGATGCAGGCCATGAGGGATTTCAAGACGCTGTGGGATCCAGAGTGGAAGATGAACCCCGGAAAAGTGATCGATCCCTACCTGCCGGACCAGAACCTGCGCCTGGGGACCGAGTACAACCCCTGGCAGGCCCAAACCCACTTCCACTTTCCCGGCGATGCCGGAAGTTTCACCGCCGCATCCTTACGCTGTGTCGGGGTCGGCACCTGCCGACGCACCCATGACGCCTTCATGTGTCCGAGTTTCCTGGCCAGTCGGGAGGAAAAGCACAGTACCCGCGGGCGCGCCCGGCTCATCTTCGAGATGTTCCGCGGTGATTTCCTCACCGACCGCTGGCACAGTAAGGAGGTGCTCGAGGCCCTGGAGTACTGCCTTTCCTGCAAGGGGTGCAAGAAGGAGTGCCCGGTCAACGTGGACATGGCGACCTACAAGGCCGAGTTCCTGTCCCATTACTACGAGGGGCGCCTGCGCCCACTGCCGGCCTATTCCATGGGACTCTTCGGCATCTGGGGGGACCTCGGCTCACGGCTTCCCGCCCTGGCGAACTTCCTCTTTCAGACCCCGGGGGTGCGCGACCTGGTGAAGCTCATGGGGGGGATTGCTGCAGAGCGACAGATGCCCCGTTTCGCCGGTGAGCCGTTCACCAAGTCCGCCGCCGGCAGGCAGGCAGCCGAACAGCAGGATCCCACGGTGCTGCTCTATCCAGATGTCTTCAACGACTGCTTTTACCCCGACGCCCTTAAAGCGGCACTTGAAGCCCTGCAACGGCTGGGACACCAGGTAGCCGTGCTGACGCCGCGTCCCCCGGCCGTGCGCCCTCCTATCGACTACGGCATGCTCGACTTTGCCAAGCGGCAGATCGTGAAGAGCATCGAGCTTTTAAGCCCCTTCGTGCGTCGCGGCATTCCGGTCGTGTTCCTGGAACCGAGCGAGGTTGCCGTGTTCCGCGAGGAGCTCCCCAACCTGATGCCGCACCACCTGGACGGAGAGCGGGTGACCAAGCACGGCTTCCTGTTCAGCGAGTTCCTGATGCGGGAGGGACACCAGCCGCCAAAGCTTTCCGGGCACGTCGTCCTGCAGAGCCACTGCCACCAAAAGGCGGTCCTCAAGGGGGAGAGTACCCACAAGCTTTTGGCAGCCATGGGGCTCCAGGTTGTCGAACCGCAGACCGGGTGCTGCGGCATGGCGGGGTCCTTCGGGTTCGAGAAGCACAAGTACCGCATGTCGCAGGATATCGCCGAAGAGGCGCTTTTGCCGGCGGTGCGCAAGGCGGAGCCTGAGACCTACCTGGTTGCCGACGGTTTCAGCTGCCGGACCCAGATAACCCAGGCGACCAACCGGCAGGTGCTGCACAGCGCGGAGCTGGTCAGGCTGGCCTGGAACGGGAAATAAGCACATCAGGCGGGGCAGGGGGGCCCGCACTCGGGGGAGATCATGAGCGAGAATCTGCAGGGGAAAGTGGTGGTGGTAACGGGAGCCTCGGCAGGGGTAGGGCGAGCCACGGCGCGTGCTTTTGCCCGTGCAGGTGCCAGCGTGGCGCTTCTGGCGCGCAACCAGGAACGGTTGGATAAGGCCTGTGCCGGGCTCGAGGGTGCCGGGGTGCGCGCCTTGGGGATCGCGATCGACGTCGCGGACGCCCAGCAGGTCGAGGCGGCTGCCGAGCGCATCGAGGCGGGGCTGGGGCCGATCGAGGTCTGGGTGAACAACGCCATGGTCTCGGTCTTTTCCCCGGTCAAGGAGATGGAACACGAAGAGTACCGGCGGGTCACCGAGGTCACCTATCTCGGTGCGGTGTACGGTACTTGTGCCGCCCTGAGAAGGATGCTGCCGCGCAACCGCGGAATCATCATCCAGGTGGGCTCGGCGCTGTCGGAACGCAGCATCCCGCTCCAGTCGGCATACTGCGGCGCCAAGCACGCCCTGCGCGGCTTCACCGATTCGCTGCGTTGCGAACTGATTCACGACCGCTCCCAGGTGCGCCTCACCATGGTCCAGTTACCGGCGCTCAACACTCCGCAGTTCGCCTGGGTGAAGTCGCGGCTCCCCAGGAAACCGCAGCCGGTGCCTCCGATCTTTCAGCCCGAAGTCGCCGCAGACGCCATCGTTTGGGCGGCACGGCACGACCGGCGCGAACTTTACGTCGGCTTCCCGACGCTGCAGGCAATGTGGGGGAACAAGTTCATCGCCGGCTGGCTGGACCGCTACCTGGCTCGCACCGGTTACGCCTCACAGCAGACCGATGAGCCGGAGGACCCAAACCGCCCGGACAACCTCTGGCAGAGCGTCCCCGGCCCCTTCGGCGCCCACGGCAGCTTCGACTCCCGCGCGCACCCGGCAAGTTGCGAGGTTTGGATGGCGGAGTGTAAGTACTGGGGTGCGGCACTCATCGGAGCCGGTTTGGCCGCTGCAGCTCTTGCCTGCTGTCGCGGTCGCCGGTGCTGATCAGGGTGGACGCAGGTTTCGGAGCCATGGCCATATCGACAGCCAACGTGAAAATGAGTTAGCATTAGTAAAAGCTCATAAATTTCCCGAACCGGTTTAGATAGAGGCATACCATGGCACCCGCGGCAGTCAGTATCACTAAATACCTGAGGTTTTTCAAACACCAACATCTGCGCTCGGTGCTGGATTACGGCGCCGGCACCTTGCGCAATTCTCAATACCTGGCCGAGGAGGGGTTCGAGGTGTACGCAGCGGACCTCCCGGTGCAGGTGGAGCGGATCATGGCAATGGCGGGGCGCAGACAACTGGCCGGGGTATTGGCCAACAACGAGTTGGGGGAGAGCAAGTTGGGTGTCGACCTGGTCATCTCCAACTACGTGCTCAACATCATCCCTGACGGCAGCGAAAAGAGCAGCTACCTGAAGAACATCGTGCTGAACCTGCGTCCCGAGGGGTACCTGCTGGTCGAGGTAAGTTGCCGAAACCAACTGGAGGATTGCCACGGAACCTGCGAAAACGGACAGAAATGTGCGCACTGCATCAAGAGCTACAGTCATGGCGAATTGAACGACCTGCTGGCGCCTTATGGTTTCCGGCACGTGTGTCACTACTACCGTCGTCACGCGGTCGCGGTTCTCTACCAAGTCTTGAGCCATTGATTCCAACCAGGGCGACTCCTCGGGCGCAGTTGCGTTTCGAGGAATCTGCCAGAAGCCCCAGCCAACCTCGTTGTTCCTCACAATACACCAGCTGGTTGCCAGCCAGCTTAGGTCTCTCCTTATACCTCGTAACTTCCGCAAGATGGTGCGTGCCAAAGGTTGCCGGCTCTCAATGACACTGGAGAAAAGCGTGTCGACAGGGCGATTGCTCATATCTGCTCCTCGCCTGCCGATACTTATGTTGTTGCCAGAGTGCTCCCACCTCGAAGCAGCTTGCTCTGCCCGGTGAATACCCTCCTTGAGCGCTGTGGTAATGGCCGCAGTATAAACAACAACCAGTATGTGTGACAATTAAGTATATTTTTCTTGACTGAATAGCTTGCAGTATTATATACGTCATGCCAGAAGACGATGGCGCACCGGGTGCGCAGGTAAAACCGTGAAAGGATCTCTCCATGAAAGTTATTCCCGTAGTCCCTGCAAACGCCTCCGCGCAAGACATCCTGAAGACCGGCGTGGCCGCTGCCGATGGGCCCGTGAAACTCGCCTGCTCTTTTTCCCTGGAAGACGTCGCCATCATTGAACTGGTCCATGAACTGGGGCTCGATGTCGGGGTGTTCGCCTTGGATACTGGTAGGCTTAACGAGGAAACCTACGAGGTAGCCGATGCCTTGACCGAGCGCTACCGGATCAAGATCGACTGGTACTTTCCCTGCCACGAGGCCGTAGAAAAGCTGGAACGGGAAAAAGGTCTGTTCTCTTTCCGTGAGTCCCTGGAAAACCGCCACGAATGTTGCCACATCCGCAAAGTGGAGCCCCTGGGGCGTGCCCTTAAGGATCTCAAGGGGTGGGTTACCGGGATGCGCCGGGAACACGGTGTTACCCGCGGGGACCTGAAGTCAATCGAGATCGATCAGCTAAACGGCGGGATCCTGAAACTTAACCCCTTGCTGGACTGGACCGAGGCAGAGCTGCTGGCCTTCGCCAAGGAGCGCCGACTGCCCCAGAACCGGCTCTTCAAGGAGGGTTACCGCTCCATCGGTTGTGCACCCTGTACCCGCGCAGTCAAGCCCGGCGAAGACGCCCGTTCGGGACGCTGGTGGTGGGAAAATCCGGAACACAAAGAGTGTGGCCTGCACAGAAGATAGTTCCCATCAGTTGCCGCGCTACTTGAGCGCTGACGGTCCCTGAAACAGGGGAGCGGCGGGATCGCTAACATCAGGCAGCCCACTGGCAGTGACAACCTTACTGCGTATACTGATCTATTCGACGACAACGAAATCAAACCTCCACCTTCTACGAGAATCGAGACATGACCAGTAACCTGACCCATCTGCAGCAACTCGAAGCAGAAAGTATCCACATCATCCGCGAGGTGGTGGCCGAATTCGACAACCCGGTGATGCTCTACTCCATCGGCAAGGACTCCGCGGTCATGCTGCACCTGGCACGCAAGGCCTTCTATCCCGCGCCGGCACCTTTCCCGCTTTTGCACGTCGACACCACCTGGAAATTCCGCGAGATGATCCAGTTCCGCGACCGGATGGTGGAGGAGTCGGGCTTCAAGCTCATCGTGCACGTCAACGAAGAAGGCGTGGCCCGTGGTGTTTCCCCCTTCACCCACGGTTCGGCCCTGTACACCGACGTCATGAAGACCGAGGGACTCAAGCAGGCACTGGACCGCTACAAGTTCGACGCGGCCTTCGGCGGTGCCCGCCGCGACGAGGAGAAATCCCGCGCCAAAGAGCGCATCTTCTCTTTTCGGAGCGCAAACCACCGCTGGGACCCGAAGAACCAGCGCCCGGAACTTTGGAGCCTCTACAACACCCGGGTCAAGCCCGGCGAGAGTATCCGCGTTTTCCCGCTCTCCAACTGGACCGAACTGGACATCTGGCAGTATATTCACCTGGAGAACATCCCCATCGTACCGCTCTACTACGCGGCGGTGCGCCCGGTGGTGGAGCGCGACGGCATGCTCATCATGGTGGACGACGACCGGCTGGAACTGAAACCCGGCGAGGTGGTCCAGCACAAATCGGTGCGCTTCCGCACCCTGGGCTGCTACCCGCTCACCGGTGCGGTCGAGTCCGAGGCCGACACGCTGCCGCAGATCATCCAGGAGATGCTCTTGACCCGCACCTCCGAGCGGCAGGGGCGCCTTATCGACCATGACCAGGCGGGCTCCATGGAGAAGAAAAAACAGGAAGGGTACTTCTAATGGCACATCAATCCGAACTCATCGAGAAAGACATCCTCGCCTACCTGAAGAGCCAGGAAGAGAAGTCCCTGTTACGATTCATCACCTGCGGCAGCGTGGACGACGGCAAGAGCACCCTGATCGGGCGACTCTTGTGGGACTCCAAGATGGTCTTCGAGGACCAGTTGGCGGCCCTGGAGGCGGACAGCAAGAAGGTGGGGACCCAGGGGGGCGCCATCGACTATGCGCTCCTCTTGGACGGGTTGCAGGCCGAGCGCGAACAGGGGATCACCATCGACGTCGCCTACCGGTTCTTCTCCACCGACCGGCGCAAGTTCATCGTGGCCGATACCCCGGGGCACGAGCAGTACACCCGCAACATGGTGACCGGTGCCTCTACCGCCAAGGTCGCCGTCATCCTGGTGGACGCCCGCAAGGGGCTCTTGACCCAGACTCGCCGGCACAGCTTCCTGGTATCCCTGGTGGGGATCCGGCACATCGTCCTGGCCATCAACAAGATGGACCTCATCGATTTCGACGCCGAGAAGTTCAGGCGTATCGAAGACGACTACCGCGAGTTCGCCGAACCGCTCGGTTTCTCATCGATTACCGCTCTCCCCATCTCGGCGTTGAACGGCGACAACATCATCGAGAAGAGCGTCAACACCCCCTGGTACAGCGGGCCTACCCTGCTGCAGTTTCTGGAAACGGTCCAGGTCGAGGACGACCGGGCCGGGCAACCCTTCCGGATGCCGGTGCAGTGGGTGAACCGCCCCAACCTCGATTTTCGCGGTTTCTGCGGCACCATTGCCGCCGGCACCGTGCGCCCTGGCGACGAGATTCGGGTCTCCTCTTCGGGGCTGGTGAGCCGGGTCGACCGCGTGGTCACCATGAACGGCGACCTCGACGAGGCCGTGGCCGGGCAGGCGGTAACCCTTACCCTCAAGGACGAGATCGACATCAGTCGTGGCGACATGCTCACCGTTCCCGAGGCGGCGCCGCTTTTCACCCGGCACCCCGAGGCGCACCTGGTCTGGCTGCACGATGAGCCGCTGCGTCCCGGGCAACTCTACCTGGTGAAGAGCGCCACCGGGATCACCCCCGGCAGGGTGACCGACGTGCCGTACGCGGTCGATGTGAACACCCTGGAGCAGAAACAGGTGACTACCCTGGGGCTGAACGAGATAGCCCTGGTGCGGCTGGAGTTGGACCGTCCTGTACCGTTCGACCCGTACCGCGAGAACCGCGACACCGGCAGCTTCATCCTCATCGACCGGTTCAGTAACGCCACGGTGGCGGCCGGCATGGTATCCGAGGCTGTGGAACTGGAGTCCCACAAGGCACAGCTTGCCGAGCTTGAGCCGGAGACCGGCAGTGCCTGGACCCGACGCATCAGCCTGAGCGAACTCAGCGCCACGAGCCTCAACGTGGTCGATCTGACTGCTGAATACGGCACCTTCATCCTGGAAGCCCCGATCACCCTCCTAGCACACCTGGAGAAGGGGAACCGGGTGCTCTTCCGGTTGCGCGACCTCGGGCAGTTGCCGGCGGTGGCACTGCTTGCCTACGAGCACAACCTGGCCTTCGAGTTCGACCGCACCCTCGAAGGGATCAGCGTGTTGCTCTTCAAGCGCGGGAACCTTCCGCAAGACAAGGTTGATTCGGATACCGGAACCGGCATCTAGCAGCTCATTGCTGCCTGGACCTCGATGTTTCTCGCGCCAGCGTGCTGGGGGGCGGCTCCGCCTATAGAATGTGTGAAGTAAATAGAAAACCCGGGTCATTCGTGACCCGGGTTTTTTTGTTCCGAAAGCATTGTCCCCCCTGTTGGTGCTGGTGGCCCGTTGCCCTCGCCGTGTGGCTCCGGTATGGGCTTCCCCCCCCACGCTGAACCGCAATTTTCACCATATCTTGCTCCTCCTGTAACCGGATCTTCACAATCGCAGGCCTATACTCCCGAAAAAACGAACACAACAGGAGGGCAAAATGTTTCAATCCTTAAGAAGAGTTGCGGTCGCCTTGGCGCTGGTAGCAGTCGGCGTCCCCGCCGGTACGGCATCGGCCGAAACCCTGATCAACGGTGCCGGGGCAACCTTCCCGTATCCGCTGTACTCCAAATGGTTCAGCGAGTACGCCAAGGTCGATCCCAGCGTGAAATTCAACTACCAGTCGATCGGTTCCGGCGGGGGGATCAAGCAGATTACCGCGCAGACCGTCGACTTCGGCGCCTCCGACAAGTTCCTCTCCGACGAAGAACTTAAGGCGGCCCCAGGCAAACTGATCCATATCCCGACCGTTATGGGCGCGGTGGTGGTGACCTACAACCTGCCGGGTATCCCCAGCGGCCTGAAGCTCAACTCCGAGGACGTGGCCAACATCTTCCTGGGCAAGATCACCATGTGGAACGATCCCAAGATCGCCGACGACAACCCGGGCATAAAACTTCCTGCCAAGCCGATCATCGTGGTGCACCGCTCTGACGGGTCAGGAACCACCAGCATCTTCACCGACTACCTCACCGGCGTAAATGCGGAGTGGTCCCAGAAGGTCGGCAAGGGCGCCTCGGTCAAGTGGCCGGTCGGTCTGGGTGGCAAGGGTAACGAAGGTGTCGCCGGCCAGGTGAAGACCACCCCGTACTCGCTGGGCTACGTGGAACTCGCCTACGCCTTCGAGAACAAGCTCCCCTACGCCTCGCTGAAGAACAAGGCGGGACACTTCGTGGAACCCTCCATCCACTCCACCTCGGCGGCTGCCGCTGCCGCAGTAAAGCACATGCCTGCCGATTACCGCATCTCCCTGGTGAACCAGCCGGGCAAGGATGCCTACCCGATCGTTGGTTTCACCTGGCTCCTGGTGTATGAGCACGCTAAGGATCCGTCCAAAGGGAAGAAGCTTGTCGAGTTCCTGAACTGGAGCCTGCACAAGGGGCAGAAGATGGCTTCCCCCATGCTCTACGCGCCGCTTCCCGAGAGCGTTGCCAAGATGGTGGAGAAAACCATCAAGACCATCAAGTAACCGATACGAGCCGGAAACACGGGGGCCTGGCAGCGTGAGCTGGCCAGGCCTTTTTCGTTTGCTCTGTGAGTACGGGGAGTGCAGGACGCGCTTCGGGCCTGCTTTGCCGACTTGGGAGGCACGCTTGGATGCCTCGACGATTTCGCCAAAAATCTGGCGTTGCCCGTGACTATTTCTTGTGCAGATTGCCAGATGCTAAGTGTTTACTGACATTGTGAGAAGTATTACACAGGAATCTGTAAGTTTTCCACAGGAGCAGTGGAAATCTCCACAGCCACGTGAGTGGGTGCTACTGGCACAGACAGTGGGCGAAAGTATCGAGCGACATTGATATTTACTAATGGTAAGCAAAATGTAATGCTTGGAGACTGTTACATCTAGTTGAAATTATGATGAGTTGGATGGCAGGAAGCAGAATCTAGTCTCAGCAGCTTCAGCTATGACAGTACACCGTGATGGAGGAACATTGGGATTCGGATGGAATTGCTCTGCCCGGTAACGGCACCCGAAATCGCCGAGGAGCTGCGCGCGATCCTGGAGTGCCACGACAGCGAGACGCGCTTCGCCTGGGAGATGATTTCCGAGGGGCGTTACCGGTAGCGGCAGCCGGCGGAAGGGGAGGGGTGAGTGGGGTTGCACCAGGAGATGATCGCCCAGGCTGAGCTGCGCAAGAAGCGCGCGCTCAAGAGCAAAAAAAGGCCGCTCTCTCAGGCCTAAGAAGTCATTACGTCTCGATTCGCTTCGCGCTGGGGGCTGTGCTTGATGTTCCAGGTCCCGGAGCCAGGCAGTGCTGCTTGCGTTGCTGCCTGCAGGTCGCGGTCAGGCTACCAGTCTCACCATTTTCCCCCCGTATCACTCTACAGCTTTGCGCACCGTTTTCCGGGCCCGTTTGAGCGTTTTGCGCACCTTCTTCAGGCTGGCGTCCTCTGCCAGTCCGGAGACCCGCTTCTGTACCTTGTTCAGTGCCTTGCCGGCGCGCTTGGCCCCCTTTTTGCCCGAGAGGTTGAGTTTTGCGAGGGTGTCTTCGATGGATACCAGGTCGGAACTCATCTTCTTGCCGTGCTTGCCGGTAAGTTCCGCTCCAAAACGATCCCGGGTTGCCTGTGCCAGGGCCTGCACCTGTTCCTTTACCTCGCCAAGTCGCTTGACCAGCGCATCGATGGCTGCCTGACGGTCGGAACCGGCCTGTGCTGCCAACTCTTTCGCCTGGGCCTGAATGGACGAGATAGTTCTGGGGTTGAGCCCCTTGATCTTGCGCAATTCTGCTGCATCGGCCTCGGCGATTTTGCTGAAACCGTCAAGCCCTGCCTCTTTCAGGCGTTGAACCAGGATGCTACCTACCCCCTTCAGTTGTTGTAAATCGGCTGCCGTTTGTTCCATTTTTGTCAAACCTCCTTCTCTGGCCTTGGATGGCACTCAAAGATTCAAGCGCGACTGTTTCTGTAAATAGCTTGTTTCAACCTGCTGTATATAAGAAACTTTACAAATCACATTTCCATTGTTTTGAATAAACTCCACTCTAACTAAACGGAAATATTATGCAAGACATTCCTGGGTTTTTCCAGAAAGTTCACACAACTGTAACAATTGATATCTTTGAGGATTCAGAACTGTAACACTAAGGGAGGCACTGCGGCATGGGGGTGGCCCCCGGAAAGGTGCCTGGCTGATGCGGGTGGGGAGGACGCGGATCTCGTCACGGGGGATTGAGATTGTGTTGCTGTAACTGCGAGCGGTCACGGACGCGGCGGAAGAGTACCTGAACCACGAAGTGGCCCCTTCCGCCGGTCAGCTAAACACAGCGAAGCGTTTAGTTACTGCGATAGAACTCGCCGCAGCTGTAGATGCCCTGTCTGCCGTTGAGGTCCATGGCGAGGCATCCGGTGATCAGTTCGCCGTTTACTGTCCACCCTTCGTCTTCTTCGTCGGTCACCACCAGGTTGTCGGCGTCCAGCCATTCTCCGGTGATGCTGGAAGAGTAGGTTTTCACGGCAGCCTGGTGCTTGTTGTGCCAGATGGTGACAGTGCCGGCGCAGCCCAGCGCGGAGTTGTTGAAGAAGACCACACTCATGGTGTCGCCGAGATCGATCATGGCATGCTGTTCGCTCGCGGTTACCCCCTGGATCTCCCTCAGGTTGTCCTCGGAAACCACGGTGTGGGATATCACGTCTACCTGTGCATTCGGAAGCGCCGGCCAACTGGGATTTCGTGTGCTCATGAAGTTTTCTCCTTTTGTGCGATGGCAGTTCAGCGCAGTGAAGCGTCTCCTGGTTGCGGTACCCGCTGCGGTTTGGACGTGGCGGGCGTCGCCTGGGAAACCTTTCACTTGGTAACTGATCGGATTGCCCGGGTGTTTTCTTAAACTTTTTTTTGCTTTGTTACTGAGGGGAGGGAGCCCGAGTCGAATGCCGGGCCCCACAGTCCATCAAGAAAACGACTAATGAGGTGTGTTGGTAACGAAGAAAATTACCCATCATTGGATATCACACATTCTATTGTTGTCCACCGTAAGCTTTGCCACGACCCGGTAAAGGCTTTCCTCGGTGCACCTTTATCCCTGTTCATCCTGTTCCGGTCACCATTCTTTTACCCAGAATTCACCTGATCTCCATATTGTTCCGGTACATAGGAGCTGCGGTCGCAGCAAGGACCGCGAAGGAGGTCTCCATGTCGCGAGAACAGGAACCGCTCTTAGGCACATCCTGGGACAACCTACCGGCAACCATTACCGAACTGCAGGCCGTGGTGGTCGGGAGCAGCTGATCTGGGTGGTCATCTTTCTCTATACCGGCGTAAGCCGGGTAACCGCTGTCAGGATGAACTTTCATGTCAATACCGATAAGATCTAGGCCTTCTTGGCGGACTGACACGGGTAAGGTGGGAGAGTGGTCAGGAGGCAGGGATCAACCAAATCAATAGCTGTCGTTGGCCAGGGAGAACCCGGGTGTGCGATTTGTGAGCGGCTGAGACAAAGGGGCTGGTTTTGGTGCCACCCCGGTGTTGCGAGTGAAATTCGGCAGGGATGGTTAGTGACTGACGAGGCGGGGTAGGGAGGGCCATAACTGGCCCGGGGAGTTCAGAACATTACGTGCCCGAAGTGCAAAGCAAAGGTCGGTATCATGAAGCACCTGGTCCTGGTGGAGACTGGAGCGGTTCACTGCGTCAAGTGCTACATCTGCGGGTTTTGGGTGCAGATCGACCGTGGGAAGGGGATGAACGGTGCCGTTTAGTCGGTCGGCTGACGGCGTGCCAGCAGGTGGCGCAAGGGTACCTGGACGAGGAGCGCTAGTGGCAGGACGGTGACCAGCCAGGCCAGCAGGCCGTGCAGGGTTCCCCAAAAGAGGAGCCTCGCCGAGGTGCCGATCTTGCCGTGCACTGCTGCATCGAGCACCTCACGACTAAGCGTAGGCCCCCAGGGTAAGATTCGTTCGCCCAAGCGGCACAGCGGCAGAAACAGCGCGAACTGTAACGGATAGCAGCAGTAGTTTACCGCCTGGATAGCGGCCTGGTTCAGTCGCAATAGGGCTGCCAATCCGGCACAGATGAGCGAGGTTCCCCAAATGAGCGGCAGCACCCCAACGGCGACACCCAGGCAGAGGGTTTGCGATAGTTTATGCGGGGTGAGCCCGCTCGAGAACACCTTGGCAATCTTCTCTTTCGTTACCAGCGCGAGGCGAGGGAAGATCCCGGCCATGTCCTACCTCATTTCCTGCAAAAAATGCCATTCGGACCATGACCAGCGTACCCTGGTGTGATCACGGTTCCAGAACAAGCGGGTTACTTTCAGGTGACGCGAGCCTCTTCAGACCCTCAGAGACTGACGCCCTGCCGGCCGTTAAATGATTCCACTGGCAAAAGCGAACTGAGGGAGCTTTCAGGTACAAGGTCGAGAGCCGGGGAATCGGCTCTTCCTTTTGCCGTCGCCGTAGCGCCTTGGTATCAGCCATGCAGCCCGCGGCGCGTGAATAAGCTGTCCTGAAAAAAACAAAAACTCCGAACCATGGTCGCCTTAGCCGGGCACTCATGATTCGGAGTTGTGTTCTTCAGCTCTGCTAACTGGAAGCAGATGGTGGGCGAGATGGGATTCGAACCCATGACCCCTGGCTTCGGAGGCCAGTACTCTATCCAACTGAGCTACCCGCCCTAGTGAAAGACATCTTTTACACCACTTTTCCCGGCAACTCAAGATTTAATTACAACTTTCTGCGCGACTGCCACGATCAGGGCATTTTGACCGGTTCCGCGAACGCGAGGGGAGGGAACGGCCTACTTGGCGACCGAGGCGTACACCGGAATGGTCAGCTCTTTCTTTTGGGCCGAATCGGTGCTGATGTGCAGGTAGCCGCTCATCACCTTCGCATCGGGGCGCGGGGTGAAGGTGAGTTCGATCGCACCGGTTTCGCCCGGTTTCAGCTCGCTCTTTTTCATGCTGGTCTTGAGCTGCAGCGTGTTCGAGGTGAGGGTGACCGAGAGGATCCGGACCGCCTGATTGTCGCGGTTGGTGATACTGACGGTCGCCTGTTTGCTGCCGCCTGCCTTCAGGGCGCCCAGGTTCACCTGACGCGGGGCGTACTGCAGCGGCTCCAGGATGGTCCCCTCCATGTTGAGCACGTAGTTGGGAGCCTTGCCGGCGTTACTTATGACGGCCACGGATTTCTGTACTTTACCGGAGAAGCTGGTCGAGTCGAAGACGACCTGGATCTCGGCTGATTTGCCTGGAGCGATCTGCGAGGCCGAGGGCTTGGCGGCTGTGCAGCCACAGGAGACGTTCACCTCCTTGATGTGCAACGGGGCGTCACCACTGTTCCGTATTACGAAGTTGTGCTGTACCTTCTTTCCCTGGGTAATGCTGCCGAAGTTGTAGGTGGGCTCGGTTACTGTCAGTTCGGGTGCGGCAAAGGCCGTCGCGGCAAGTAGCAGGTTGGTCAGTAACGCGGCGTACAGGCTGTTTTTCATCTTTGAACCCCTAAATTATTGCGTGTACTTTTGATTTGGGGTATTTATAGCACAAAGATGCCACTGAGACCAGAATGATTTGACACTGCAAATGGTATCTGCTATACGAAATTGGGAGAAAATTAATGGAACGTGCTTACTGGTTGGAACAGGGCTTTAACCTGCAGGAAGTGTATTCGAAGGAACGGATCGCAGCGGAAATACAGAGACTGGGGCAGGAAATCAGTACTGCGTACGCCGGCGAGAGAGTTCTGGTTGTTGTAGTTCTTAATGGAGCAGTTTTCTTCGCAGCCGACCTGGTACGTGCCCTGCGCATCCCGGTGGAGATGGACTTCGTGAAGCTCTCCAGCTACGCCGGCACCGAGACCACCGGTACCGTGCGCGTCAAGAAGGACCTGGAGCAGAGCGTGGACGGCCGGCACGTCCTGGTCGTGGAAGATATCGTCGACACCGGTCTCACCCTGACGTACCTCCTCGATCTCCTCAAAGAGCGCGGTGCCAAATCTCTCAAGGTCTGCACCCTCATCGATAAAAACGAGCGTCGCCTCGCCGAGATCACCCCGGATTTCGTAGGGATCGACTGCCCCGGCGGGTTCCTGGTCGGTTACGGTCTGGACCTGGACGAGCGGATGCGCGAACTCTCCGCCATCTATGAAATTATCCAAACTCCCCCTGGAGGAGATGCATGATTCTTCAATGCGACCAGTGCCACACCAAATTCCGGCTGGATGATTCGAAACTCAAGCCGGGCGGCGTGAAGGTGCGCTGCTCGAAATGCCGTCATGTCTTTCTGGCCGGAGCTGAAGTAAAGCAGGAAGAATCCGAGTTCGATGCGATCCTTTCGGGTTTGGGGGCTCCACCGGTTGCAGCGCAGAGCTCCGAACAGGTCACTCCCACCCCGGCGCCGGAACCCGAAGGTTTCGGTTTCGAGGCAGCTCTCGAGTCCGCCGGCGCCAAGGAGGCTCCTGCCGTCGCCGCCGAACCGGAGACCCCGCAGGCCACGCCGACCGAGGAGTTTGCAGCATTTGAATTCCCGAGCGAACCCTCCGACGCTGCGGCCCAATCCGATGCATCGACCCAGGACACGGACTACTCTTTCGGCGATTTCGAGCTTCCTGCCACCTCTGCAGCGCCGGAGACGGCAAGTCCCGCCGCCACCGGTCTCGACTACGGCGAGTTATCCTTCGACGACACGCCACCTTCGGTGCAGGAAGCCGCAGCACCCCAGGCCGGAGGTGAACTCGACTTTGGCGAATTTTCTTTTTCGACCGAACCCGAGCCGCAGCCTGCTGCGGAACCTGCGGCGCCGGCCCTCGACTTCGGCGAATTCGAGTTTTCCAGCGAACCGATAGAGAGCGAACCGGCACCGGCGGCCAAGGCTCAGGAGCTGGACTTCGGCGAATTCTCGTTCGATGAGGCTACCAGCGCCCCGGCCCCGGAACAGGCTCCGGCACCTAAAGAAGAGATGGACTTCGGTGAGTTCAGCTTCTCTGATGAACCTGACCAGCCCCAGACGGTGGCACCTCCTGCGAAGGAGGAGTTCGATTTCGGCGACTTCAGCTTCGATGAGGAACCGGCCCGGTCGACCAGTATCTCGGAACCCGAGACCGCCTCGGCTCCCTCCACGTCGACTGCCGATCAGGAACCTGCGCCGTTTTCTTTCAACGATGCTCCGCAATCCGGACCGGCAGTATCCGGCAGTTCGGCGAGCAGCGACGGGTTCGGTGATTTCACCTTTACGAACGAGCCCCTGGCACCGCCTGCTGCCGAAACTGCTATTCCTGCTGCCGCGGCGGATCTTGCCGCGGCTAGCGTGACCGGTGCGACCGTCGCTCCCTCCGAGCCCAGGGACGTCGGTACGTCCTCCCCGTTTCTCTTCGGCGCCGCTGCAGCCAAGGAAAAGGGCACTACGCCAGAGGAAGAGTTCGAACTCGGGCCGTTGCCGACCAAGATCTCGGACGACGACTTCGAGGACGACGGGCTGCCGCCGCTCTCTATCGCCTCACGGCGCAAAGGTCGTTCGGTGCTGGCCGTCTCGGTGGTTGCCATCTCCGTTTTGGTGATCGTCGTCCTGAGCGGGGCGGGGCTCTACCTGCTGCAGAGCGGTCCCGCTGCCTTCGATAAGGTAGGCCTGGGGTTTGTGGCGAAATGGTTCGGAATGGAGACCCCCGAGGAAGGGCGCATCACCATCCGGAATCAGCAGGCCTCCTTCTCGCAGAACAAGGAAGCCGGCGAACTCTTCGTGGTGACCGGTGAGGCGGTGAATTCATTCCGCAAGGCACGTGCCTCGATCCACGTCCGAGTGAACATCTACGACAAGAAGGGGACGGTCCTGGTGCAGAAGACCGCCTATTGCGGTAACCGGATCACCCCGGAGCAGCTGAGCTCCCTGCCGATGAGCAAGATCGAGTCGATCATGAACAACCAGTTCGGTGACTCCCTGTCCAATCTCGGGGTCCAGCCCGGCAAGGGGATCAACTTCGTGGTTGCCATCCCGAACGTCCCCAAGGACGCCGCCGACTTCGGCGTTGAGGTCATCGGCTCGACGGTAGCCGGAAAGTAACGGCCACTGGCAGCTCTGCAACAAAAAAGGGCCGGCGCTTTTGCCGGCCTTTTCCTTTTTCTGGGCGCGAAAAAACCTGCACAGGTGAACCCGTGCAGGTTTAGGGGTGCTGCATGAAACGTGTTCCTTAGGCTGCGCTGATAGCGGACACCGGGCAGGTATCGACGCATGCACCGCAGTCGATGCAGGTGTCTGCAGCGATAGCGCGCTTGTCGCCAGCTTCACTGATTGCGTTCACCGGGCAGGAATCGTCGCATGCGCCGCAGTTGATGCACTCGTCAGAAATGGTATGTGCCAAAGTATTCACCTCCTTCAGGTAGTTTCCTAATTTTCCGGAAAAACTAGCACAGCCCGGAGAAAAAGTCCACCAATAATGCTGGTGCAAATGGGGCTCGGCAAACACCAGAAAATTCTTGAACTGCAAGCCATACTACGCTATTATAAAAAGAGGTTTTATTTTGATGTCGGCCAGCCGTGACCTGATCGGGTCGCGATGTCTGAACCGATTACCCAATCCCGAGGAGGGTCGCTGATCGATGGATATTCTGGCGCTTAACTGCGGAAGTTCTTCGGTAAAATACCAGTTGTTCGACTGGTCGAAGAAGGTTGTCGTTGCCAAGGGGATGGTGGAGCGTGTCGTAATCGGCGATTCGTTCATCCTCCACGAGGTCCCTGGGCGCGAGACCTACCGCGAGAACTCCGACTGCCCGGACCACAAGACCGCTGTCGATCTTATTCTGCGGACCCTGACCTCCCCCGAGCACGGGGTGCTCACAGATATCAAGCAGATTGCCGCAGTCGGTCACCGTGTGGTGCATGGTGGCGAGCGCTTTACCAAATCGGTGCTGATCAACGACGACGTGCTCGAGGCGGTCACTGATGTGCAGCACCTGGCCCCGCTGCACAATCCCCCTAATATCGCGGGGATTGAAGGTGCCATGGCCGTCTTGCCGGGTGTTCCGCAGGTCGCCATCTTCGATACGGCCTTCCACCAGACCATGCCTGAACATGCCTACCTGTACCCGCTCCCCTACGAGTGGTACGAGAAGTACGGTGTGCGCCGCTACGGTTTCCACGGCACCTCCCACCTCTACGTCTCCAAGCGCGCTGCCGCCATCCTGGGGAAGTCGGCCCGGGAGTGCAACCTGATCACCATGCACATCGGTAACGGTGTCTCCCACTGTGCCATCAAAAATGGCGTCTCCGTGGATACCAGCATGGGGCTCACGCCGCTGGAAGGTGCGATGATGGGGACCCGCTGCGGTGATATCGATCCCGCGATCCCTGCCTTCATGATGCAGAAGGACAACCTCTCCGCCAAGGAGATCGACAGCATCCTCAACAAAAAGAGCGGGGTTATCGGCATCACCGGCCGCTTCACCGACCGCCGCGACGTCATCGAACATGCCCAGGGCGGCGACAAACTCTGTGCCCTGGCGCTGGACATCGAGGCCTATCGCCTGAAGAAGTACATCGGGACCTACCTCGCGGTAGTTGGGCGCCTCGATGCGGTTATTTTCACCGCGGGGGTAGGGGAGATGGGTGCTCCGATCCGCGCCAAGGCGATCGAGGGGCTCGAGCACCTGGGCATCCACCTGGACCGCGAGCGTAACGCCGCTGCCATGACCCGCAAGCGCGAGAGCCTGATCACCACGGACGATTCTCCGGTCAAGGTGTACGTCATTCCGACTGACGAGGAGCTGGTCTTCACCGAGGACGTTGCGGCGATTCTGGACGGAAGTTACACCGATCACATGCATTTTGAATACAGTTTTTCCAAACCGGATTTCGTGAGGAAATAAGCCGGGTTCCCACCCCCAGCGGAAAACTGTAGACTAAGAACTCATACATGAAAAAGGCCGACAGGGAAACCTGCCGGCCTTTTTGTGTCCAATGCTCGTGGGCGAATCATCCATCTTCGACGCAAGGCAAATCCCCCCTGTCCCCCCTTTGCCAGAGTGGGGAACGTGCGGCCGGCAGCAGGAGCCGGTTGGGGACCTTCTCGACACGTCCCGCGTACCCCACAGAAGCCCCACAGAAACCAAACCCAGGCTTTAACTAGAGGCCTAAGAACAGGTTCGGCCTCCATCGTTAACGAAAGAGGCCGAACCGAACTACAGGGAAGTTTTCGTTGCTCTTTACCTTGCCTGTGGCTAAAGGATTCCCTAGCCTTGTGCCTGAACGGCGGTGATAGCGGTGACGTCGATGATGTCCTGGATCGAGCAGCCGCGCGAGAGGTCGTTTACCGGTTTCGCGAGACCCTGGATGACCGGGCCGATGGCCTTGGCCCCGGCGATGCGCTCCACCAGTTTGTAGGCGATGTTGCCGGCGTCCAGGGTCGGGAAGACCAGGACGTTGGCACGGCCCGCCACGTTGGAGCCGGGAGCCTTCTTTTCGCCGACGGCGGGAATGATGGCGGCGTCTGCCTGCAGTTCGCCGTCGATGCTCAGTTCCGGATCCATGGCGCGGGCGATCTCCAGCGCCTTGAGGACCTTGTCGGCGTCCGGGTGCTTTGCGCTTCCCTTGGTGGAGAAGGAGAGCATGGCGACGCGGGCCGGGACGTCGAGGAACGCCTTGCAGTTGCGCGCCGTGGCGATGGCGATCTCGGCCAGTGCCTGCGCGTCCGGGTTCGGGTTGACCGCGCAGTCGGCGAAGAGGATGACCCCTTCCTGGCCGAAGGTCGGCGTCTTGGTTGCCATCAGGAAGAAGGAGGAGACGGTCTTGATGCCGGGAGCGGGGCCCACGGTCTGGAAGGCGGCACGCAAAACGTCGCCAGTGGTGCCGGTGGCACCCGCCACCTCGCCGTCGGCATCCCCTTCGCGGACCATCATGCCGGCAAAGTAGAGGTTGTCGGGAGCAATCAGCAGATCCCGCGCCTCCTGCGGGGTAAGCCCCTTCGACTTGCGCAGCTCCACCAGCAGCTCGACGTAACGGTTCAGCTTCGGTGCGCTCGACGGCTCCAGGATCTCGACGCCGGTCAGGTTGATCCCTTTTCCCGCTGCCTCGGCCTTGAGCTTTTCAGGGTTGCCCAGGAGTACGATTTTAGCCAAACCCTGTTCGACAATATTCTGTGCGGCAAAGAGCATCCGCTCGTCGTAGCTCTCCGGTAACACGATAGTCTTCAGATGAGTACGCGCCTTCTCTTTAATTAGCTTCACCAGGGGCATGAATGTCCTCCCTTTTCAAGTTTAAAACTGCGTTAGGTTTATATCTCAGCTAAGGGGGTAGGTCAATAGAAAACCCTCATCAGGATGGTGTGCCGCACTCCTCGGGATCTCCCTGCATCTTCGCGACGGCGTGAGGAATTGCCGGCCAGACGAACGAGATGCATTCGGTGGCGCCCTTGGGGCTGCCGGGGAGGTTGACGATCAGGGCCTGTTTGCGGATGCCGGCGACGGCGCGGGAGATCATGGCGTTGGGGGTCTTCTTCAGGCTCTCCATGCGCATTACCTCGCCAAACCCCGGCAGCAGACGGTCGACTATCCGTTCGGTCGCCTCAGGTGTGACGTCGCGCGGGGAGACCCCGGTGCCACCTGTGGTGAGGATCAGGTCGTAGTTGCCGCTGTCCGCCCACTCGGCGAGGCGCTGGGAGATGAGTGCTCCCTCGTCGGGAATCACCTCGGTGTGGGTGACCTGCACCCCGCGCTCTTCGAGCCAGGCTCTGAGCGCCGGTCCACTGCCGTCGGCACGCTCTCCGGTGGAGCAGCGGTCGCTCAGCGTCAAAATTGCGGCTTTCATAGAAATCTCCTTACGGGGTCAGGCACCGAAGGGCCAGGCGTCAGAAACCGGCACTCGTGCCTGCGCTGTTACGGCGCGGTGCGCTGGAAGGTGCCACTCTTGCCGCCTTCCTTGAAGATGAGGGCGATGTCGGAGATGACGATACCCTTGTCGCTCCCCTTGCACATGTCGTACACGGTGAGCGCCGCGACCGTGGCGGCGGTCATCGCTTCCATCTCCACGCCGGTGCGCTCGAAGGCGCGCACGGTCGCACGGATCTCGATACGACCCTGAGACGCATCAACCTGGAAATCGACGGCAACGTGGTGCAGGGCCAGGGGATGGGAAAGGGGAATCAGGTCGGGGGTCCGCTTGGCCCCCGCAATGCCGGCCAGGCGTGCCACGCCGAGCACGTCGCCCTTGGCGACCTTTCCTTCCACGATGGCATGCACGGTTTCCGGTTTGAGGGTCAAGACGGCGCCGGCTATAGCGGTGCGCATGGTCGGGTTTTTCTGGCTCACATCCACCATGATCGCGTTGCCGCTGGCATCGAAGTGGTTAAAGGACATCGGTTATTCCTCCATGGCGAGGGACGGGTCGAGAAAAAGTGTCTCAACCTGGTCCCCCGGTGCAAAGTCACTGCGTTCCTGTGCGAGCAGGACCAGTGCGTTCGGGGTAAAGGGTGCGTTGTGGCCGCCGCGGGTGCGGGCCTTTTCGATCACGAGCCTACCTGCAACAAAACGTGCCTGGACGGCTTCCACCCCAAGGGCGCCCGGTCTGTTGCGCATCGGGACGTTCAGGGTCGCCGGAAACCTGCGCCGAAAGAGGGTCCGGTGCCCCAGCATTTTAAGGAGTGTCGGCCGGACCAGGAGTTCGAAAGCGATCATGGTGGCGGAAGGAGTCCCCGGCAGAGAAAAGACCGGGGTGTTCCCCTTGATACCGCAGGCGCTCGGGCCGCCCGGCCTGATGGCGACTATCCAAAAGAGCGGCTCGACGCCCAGGTCGCTCAGTGCGCCACGCACCAGGTCTCGATCACCGCCGCAAACACCTGCCGATGTGATGAGCAGATCGGCCCCGAGCCCCTGGGTGAGGAGCGCCAGGTGCTGATCCCGGGTGTCGCGGGCGATGCCGAGTATTTCCGGTACGGCACCCGCCTCTCTTACCGCAGCGGCCAGGGCGAAGGCGTTACTGTTGACGACCTGTCCGGTGCCCGGTGCAGTACCGAGTTCGACGAGTTCGTCGCCGGTGCACAGGATCGCTACCCGCGGTTTGCGGTACACGGGAACCACCGCCTTCGAGCAGGAGGCGAGCAGGCTTACCTGGTGGGCGCCGATCAAGGTGCCGCGGCGCAGGATGGTGGCGCCACCGGCAATCTCGGATCCTTGGAAGCGGATATGGCTCCCCTTGCGGACCGCCGCGGGGAAGCTCACCGTGTCGCCGTCTTCCTGGGCCTCCTCGAAGGGAACCACTGCATCGGCTCCCGGGGGGATAGGGGCACCGGTCATGATGCGGCCTGCCGTGCTGGCTTCCAGCGGTGCCGGAGCTGTCGTCCCTGCGGGGATAAAACTGCGCACCGGGAGGTTCACTCCGGCGTGGCAGTCGCAGCTGCGCACTGTAAAGCCATCCATGGCCGAGGTGTCCCAACCAGGCAGATCGTAGGGGGCGGTGAGGTCCTCGGCAAGGATACGCCCCTGCGCATCGAGGAGCGGTACCCGTTCACAGCCGGTCGTGCCGACCCTTGCCAGGATGATCTTGGTGGCTTCTTCTAACGTTGTCATCGTGAGCTTCGCGTCCTTGTTGGCAGCTCTGTAAAGATCCGGTACTTCATCCTACTATCTGCAAAGCCATAGCATATTTGTCCCTAAATAGAAAATTATTTCGGCTTAAACTTGTGCAGCCCTTCCGGCTCTAATAGTACTGAAACCACTTAAAAACAGCTAGTTCCGAGCCACACCTGTCTCTCGGGACTCTCGGAAACAGTGGGTTGTATCATTTTGACAAACAGAGTATCTTTTTTGGTCAGGCTGGCAGAGATCTCTTTAACCAAGCCTGCGAAATGCTAGTGCCAGTCGCTGACAGCGAGGTTGGCGCGGGATGGATGTGTATGGGACTCATCGACACCTACGGAAGACGGATCAACTACCTGCGGCTCTCCGTCACCGACCGCTGCAACATGCGTTGCAGCTACTGCATGCCCGAAGGGGGCGTGGAGAAACTTTCGCACTGCGAGGTCCTGAGCTACGAGGACCTGCTGAGGATCGCCCGTGAGGCTGTTTCAGCGGGGATTGAGAAGATCCGGGTGACTGGTGGCGAGCCCCTGGTCCGTAAGGGGATCCTCAGTTTTTTACAGCAGCTTGCGGCGCTGGAAGGGCTGAAGGAACTGGTGCTGACCACCAACGGACTGTTGCTGAAACAGATGGCTCAGGGGCTGCGCGATGCCGGCGTGCAACGGCTCAACATCAGTCTTGACTCCCTGCAGGCGGAAACGTTCAGCAAAATAACCCGCGGTGCCGGGCTTGCCCAGGTTCTCGAGGGGATCGATGAAGCGGAGCGGGTCGGGTTCCCGCCCCACAAGATCAACGTGGTCGTGATGCGCGGGATCAATGATCACGAGATCCTCGATTTCGTGAAGCTTACCCTGACGCGTCCCTACGCGGTCCGTTTCATCGAGTACATGCCGACCAGTGGTGACGCCGACTGGCGCGACCTCTGCGTTCCGGGGGCGGAAATCCGGGAGCGGATTGCCGCCGAATACCAGATTGAAGACGCCCCCAGCTCCGAGCGTTCCGGTCCGTCCAAAAACTTCCGGGTGGCTGGTGCCGCGGGTTCGCTGGGCATCATCACCGCCATGACCGGGCATTTTTGCGACGGCTGCAACCGGTTGCGGGTGACCGCCTCGGGCATTGCCCAGAGCTGCCTCTTCGCCGGAAACGGCGTCGACCTGCGGCCGGTATTGGCTACCGGTGACGATGCACTTTTGAGGAAAGAACTGCAGGCCATTGTTGCCGCCAAGCCCGGAAGACATCAGCTGACCGAGGAAGGGGCGGAGGCCACCCCGTTTGCCATGTCACGAGTCGGCGGTTGAGCTGGACTGCGTAGTATCCACCAGGAACGATAGTCAACGAGATGCAAGGGAGGTAGCTGTATGAAGGGAAAGGTGCTGGCGGTGAACGTCAGTTTGAATAAGGGAGAGCGGAAAACGCCGGCTGCCGAGGTGACCTTGCGCGAGGAACACGGCATCGTCGGGGATGCGCACGCCGGTGACTGGCACCGCCAGGTGAGCCTGCTCGCCATGGAGAGCATCGCCAAGATGCAGGCGCTCGGGCTTTCGGTAGGGGAGGGGGATTTCGCCGAGAACATCACCACCGAAGGGGTCGACCTGGTGAGCCTCCCCATCGGGTCACGCTTCACCATGGGCGAGACGCTTCTCGAGGTAACCCAGATCGGCAAAGAGTGCCACACCCGCTGCGCCATCTTCTACCAGGCCGGCGACTGCGTGATGCCGAAAGAGGGGATCTTCGCCAAGGTGTTGACCGGCGGCGTGGTGCGTCCGGGTGACGAGATCGTGCTGCTCTGAGCACGAGGCATCAAGGAGTGAAACTGAAACGGGCGACCCCCTAGGGTCGCCCGTTTTTTTTGTGAGCTAAAGGCAAAAGCTTGACCACAGGGGTACACAGAGGAAACTGCGAGGAACACAGGGGAAACAAAACGGAAAAAGCAGTAAGGCGTTAACCACAGAGGCGCTCGGGGGAACACAGAGGAAAAGCAAGAACAGCATCGGGTTTAAAGTCTTAACCCCAAGCTGTTGCTTTTGACGTCGGTTCTCCCCCTGTGTTCCTCACCTTTCCCTCTGCGATCCTCTGTGGTCATGCTTTTAGACTCAAGGTAGTGTCTAAGTCTCTTAGGCCTCGCGCGGCAGGACCACGCTGAAAGTGGTGCCGCTGCCCGGGATACTCTGGATGTCGATGGTGCCGCCGTGCTCGCGCACGATGCCGTAAGAGACGGATAGCCCTAACCCGGTGCCGCTCGGCTTGGTGGTGAAAAACGGGTTGAACACCTGGTTCAGGTTTTCGGGCTGGATCCCCACGCCGGTGTCTGCGACCTGTACCTCGTAGAGTTCGGTATCCTGCACCGGATTGGTCTTCAGGCTCAAGACCCCACCTTCCGGCATGGCCTGGATCCCGTTCAAGACCAGGTTGGTGAATACCTGGCGCAACTGGTCGCCGTCTCCCTCCACCACCTCTACCGCCCGCGAGTAGTGCTCCACCACCTTGATACCGTCAAGCGGCACCTGGTGCCTGATCTGGGCCACGATCTCGTGCAACAGCTCGTTTAGGTGCACCGGTGCGTTCTCACGTTTCTGCTTGCGGGCAAACTTCTGCAGGTTCGAGACGATGCGCTCGACACGTTTTACCTGCTGGAAGATGGTGTCCACCTCTTCGCGGTTGTCGGCATCTTCGGGGACGGTGAGCTGCAAAAGTTCCACGTTGCCGCGAATGATAGCCATGGGGTTGTTGATCTCGTGGGCCACCCCCGCCGCCAACTCCCCGATCGCCGCGAGCTTCTCCACCCGCAGGAGTTCCTCCCGGGTCTGCACCAAAAGCCGGTTGTTCTCTTCCAGTTCGGCGGTGCGCAGCTTCACCTTCTCTTCCAGGTTGCGGTTCAACTCGATGATGTTATCTTCGCGCTCGGCGAGCGAGCGGCTCATGTCGTTGAAACGCTCGGCAAGGTCGCCGATCTCGTCGCGCGACTCGATGTGGCTTTGCACGTTGCGCTCCCCGGCCGCCACCCGGCGGGTCAGAAGCTCCAACTCCTTAATAGGATGGGCGAGCTTCTTGCCGAGAAACCCCGCCATGGAAACCCCCACCAGGCAGCTCACCAAAAGGACGAAGCTCAAGAGCACCGCCATGTCGATCTTTACCGCCGAGTACTGGCTCTCCAGCATCCCGACCGCCAGCGCGCCGATGGGCACCCCTTGCAGGGAGAGGATCGGCTCGTAGGCGCTTAAGTACCAGTCGTTGCCGACGTAGGTGCGCCCCACCCAGCGGGTCTTGGCCAAAAGCACCTTGCCGTTCACCTGGCGGGTCAGTTTCATCCCGGCCAACCGCTCGCCGCTGTGCAGGGGGAGGGTGGTGGCGATCATCTGGTCACCCAGGTAGAGCGTGGTGGTGCCGATGTCGGTGCCGTGCAACCGGGCTCCCTCGTAGACCACGGATTTGATCTTGTCCACAAAGGGGCGGCTGTTGTTGAGCAGGATCCCGCCGTAGAGCGCGCCCAGTACGTTGCCGGCCCGGTCGCGCACCGGTGCGGCAACGAAGAGGAACATCCCGGCGCTGGGGGCGCTGGATGGCGGCTCATGCTTGGCCGATGCCGGCACCGGTACCTTCGCCTGGTGCAAGAGGGTTTCCCCCTCAAGCGCCAGCTCGGCGGCGGGGAGCACGGTGGTGCCGCTTACGATCTCCCCCCTGAGGGCCCGCGCTATGAACTGGTTACGGCTCTTGTCGTCACCGGCCAACCCAGGGTTGGTGGTACGGTAGATCACCTTGCCCGAGGCATCCACCGCTCCCAGGATATCGAGGTGTTCGTTGGTACGAACCGGAGTAAGGATATCTGAGACGGCTTCGCGGTTGCCGGAAACCACGGTTTCGCCGGTCTTGCCGAAGGCTGCGGTGAACTTGACGACGTCGTAGAGGCGGGTGAGCTCGTTTTGATAGGCTTCCCGGGCCACGTTCAGGTCGTAGCGGACCTTCTCCTGGGCCTGGGTGGCCACCTTGGCGCTCAGGATGAAGACGCCGGCCATCCAGCAGATGAGGATGGCGACACCGAGCGGAATCAAGGTGGCGATGGTGAGCTTGGTCTTGATCGGGAAGCGGAGCTTGCGTGGGTTCATGCCGGAATGTGCAGGGAGTACTCAGCTATCTTGCGGTCCAGGGTCTTGCGCGAGATGCCGAGGATCTCGGCGGAGCGGCTCTTGTGGTACCCGGTATTGGCCAGGGTGCGCTCGATGTGCTCGCGTTCGATGTTCTCAAGCGACACCAGCTCGACATCGCGCTTGACCGGGATCTCCGGCAGCTTGTTGCGCCAGATCGGGAGCTCCTTGGGGGTGACCAGCTCGTTCTTGGCGAGGATGACCGCCCGCTCCATGACGTTCTCAAGCTCGCGGATGTTGCCGGGCCAGTCGTAGCCGATCAAGAGGGCCAGTGCCTCCGGAGTGACGCCGGTCACAGCTTTTTTCATGCGCAGGCTGTACTTCTTTAAAAAGTGCAGGGCCAACGGTTCGATGTCGTCCTTGCGGTCGCGCAAGGGGGGGAGCGGGATATTGATGACGTTCAAGCGGTAGTAGAGGTCCTCGCGGAAACGTCCCTCGGCCACCTCGCGCTCCAGGTTCTTGTTGGTCGCCGCCACGAAACGGATGTTGGCGCTCTTGGGGCGGGTGGCGCCCACCGGGATAAAGTCGCGTTCCTGGATCACCCGCAAAAGCTTCGCCTGGATGGGGAGGCTCATGTCGCCGATCTCGTCCATGAAGAGCGTCCCGCCATCGGCCTCCTCGAGAAGTCCCTTCTGGGTCGAGATGGCGCCGGTGAAGGCGCCGCGTACGTGACCGAAGAGCTGGCTCTCCAGAAGCGTTTCGGTGAGGGCCGCGCAGTTGATGGAGAGGAAACGCCGCTCTTTTCTCGGGCTGTTGTAGTGGATTGCGCCGGCGATCAGTTCCTTGCCGGTACCCGACTCGCCGAGCACCAGGATGTTCGCCTCGCTGGCCGCCACCTGCACCGTCAGTTCGAAGGTCTCCCGGAACACGGAGCTTCTGAAGATGATGGATTCCTGGAGAATCGGCTTGCCGAGCTCCTTTTTCAGGGCCCGGTTCTCCTGGATGAGCTGCTCTTTTTCCAGGGCGTTTTTGATGACGCTCAGGATCTTTTCCTTGGGGAAGGGCTTGGTGACGTAGTCGTAGGCGCCGAGCTTGATGGTCTCCACAGCGGCGTCGATGGTGCCAAAGGCGGTCATGATGACGACCGGCAATTCCTGGCGCAGGCGTTTTACCTTCTTGAGAACCGAGATGCCGTCCATGTCCGGCATGCGTACGTCCTGCAAGAGAAGGTCGGCGTCGCCAGCTTCTCCTTCCTCGATCCGGTGCAAAAGTTCGCGCCCTCCGAGAAAGGTTTCCACCAGGTAGCCCTGCGACTGGAGAAGTTTTTTCAGATAGGTCAGTATTCCCTGCTCGTCGTCGCAGATGAGAATCTTTTCCTGTGCCATCGTCTCGGTACCTCGTTGTCCCGCTATTACTGGGCCTAGGCAAATTTGACTAGGTCATTATGTTACAGGTCGTGACAAAACTGCGCAGTTGTGAGCCTGGACTAATTTTGTCGGTTTCTAATCTTTCAGCCGGACAATACTATCATTTCAAACGTTTATCCGTATACAATTTTTTTTGCTAAAGAAAAAATTGTCTGGCACGACAACTGTATACGTTGTCCGAATCGTGATGGCGGTTGCCTAATTTTTTTGTATGGAAAGGGAGTTTAAAACATGGCTGTTTCACGAAGGAAGTTTTTGCAGGGAGGAGCGGCTGCTGCGGCGCTGGCTCTGTCCGGCGGGAAGGCGGAGGCAAGTGCCGACTCGTCAGAGATGCGCACCAAGGGGCTGAAAAGCTCCACCACCATTTGTCCGTTCTGCGCGGTGGGCTGCGGCCTGGTCGTTTCCACCAAGAACGGCAAGGTGGTCAACATCGAAGGGGACACCGAACACCCGATCAACCAGGGGGCCCTGTGCTCCAAGGGGAGCGCGCTGTTCCAGGTGGCCAACAACGATCGTCGTCTGCAGAAGGTGATGTACCGCGCACCGGGCAGCGACAAGTTTGAAGAGAAGTCCTGGGAGTGGGCGCTGGACAAGATCGCACAGCGCATGAAAGAGACCCGCGACAAGACCTTCAAGGCGAAGGAAGTCAACAAGAAGGACAACAAAGAGTACGTAGTAAACCGTACCGAGGGGATGGCATTCCTGGGCGGCGCCGGTCTGGACAACGAGGAGTGCTACCTCTGGTCCAAGTTCGGTCGCGCCATGGGTGTGGCGAACCTCGAACACCAAGCCCGAATATGACACTCCGCTACAGTCGCCGGTCTGGCGGCTTCGTTCGGTCGTGGGGCAATGACCAACCACTGGATTGACCTGAAAAACGCCGATGCCATCCTGGCAATCGGTTGCAACCCTGCAGAAAACCACCCTATCTCGATGAAGTGGATCGAGGCAGCCATGGATCAAGGCGGCAAGCTGATCGCCGTCGATCCCCGTTACACCAGAACCGCATCCAAAGCCGATTACTACGCGCAGATCCGTCCCGGCACCGACATCGCCTACTTGGGCGGGATGATCAACTACGCGATCCAGAACAACCTGATCCACGAAGAGTACGTGCGCGAGTACACCAACGCCTCCTTCATCGTCAACGAGAAGTTCGACTTCGAAGAGGGTATGTTCTGCGCGTTCGACGATCAGGAGAAGACCTACGACGCCAAGGCCTGGGCCTACGCCGTGGACGGCGCCGGTAACCCGAAGCGCGACAAGTCGCTGAAGGATCCGCGCTGCGTCTACCAGCAGCTGAAGAAGCACTACTCCCGTTACGACGTGGACAAGGTCTGCGCCATCACCGGGACCAAGAAGGAAGACTACCTGGCCGTCGCCAAGGCGTTCTGCTCCACCGGGCGCCCCGACAAGGCCGGCACCATCCTCTACGCGATGGGGATCACCCAGTCCACCCACGGTACCCAGAACGTGCGTGCCGTTGCCATGCTGCAGCTCCTCTTGGGCAACATCGGCATCGCCGGCGGCGGCGTTAACGCCCTCAGGGGTGAGAGTAACGTACAGGGTTCCTCCGACTACGGTCTCTTGTTCCACCTCCTGCCGGGCTACCTGAAGTCCCCCGAGTTCGACAACGTCGACCTCAAGGCCTACCTGGAGAAGTGGACCCCGAAGACCAAGGATCCCAAGGCAGCCAACTGGTGGGGCAACACCCCGAAGTACACCGTGTCGCTTCTGAAGGCCTGGTACGGCGAAAACGCCACCCCGGAAAACGGCTTCTGCTACGACTACCTCCCGAAGAGAAGCGGCAACTACTCCTTCATGAAACTCATGGAAGGCATGGGCGCCGGCAAGCTGGAAGGTCTCGTCTGCATGGGTCAGAACCCCGCGGTGGGCGGTCCGGACTCGCTGAAGACTCGCGACGCGCTCGGGAAACTGAAGTGGCTCGTCACCGTCGACCTCTGGGAGACCGAAACCTCCATCTTCTGGAAACGTCCGGGGGTGAACCCGAAGGACATCCAGACCGAAGTCTTCATGCTGCCGGCAGCGTCCTCCGTCGAGAAGGAAGGTTCCATCTCCAACTCGGGCCGCTGGGCACAGTGGCGCTACAAGGCGGTTGAGCCCTGCGGCAACGCGAAGAGCGACCTCTGGATCATCAACGCCTTCGCCAAGAAGATGAAGGACCTCTACGCCAAGGGCGGTGCCTTCCCGGAGCCGATCACCAAGCTCTCCTGGAACTACGGCCACGGCGAGGAGCCGGAAGTGCACATGGTAGCCAAGGAGATCAACGGCTACTTCACCAAGGACATGACCATCGTCGACAAGGACAAGACGCTCGAGTTCAAGGCGGGCGACCAGGTCCCGATGTTCAAGTACCTCCAGGACGACGGTTCCACCGTGTCCGGCTGCTGGATCTACTGCGGTTCCTACACCAAAGACGGCAACCTGATGGCTCGCCGCGACAAGACTGACGCACCCAACGGCCTGGGCATGTTCCCGAAATGGTCCTGGTGCTGGCCGGTCAACCGCCGCATCATCTACAACCGCGCCTCGGTCACCCCGGACGGTACCCCGTTCAACCCGAAGCGTGCCGTCATCGCCTGGGACGGGCTCGAGAAAAAATGGAAAGGCGACGTGCCCGACGGTCCCTGGCCGCCGATGAACGACGCCAAGGAAGGGAAAAACCCCTTCATCATGGTGCCGGAAGGCTTTGGCCGTCTCTACGCACTGGACATGAAGGACGGTCCGTTCCCCGAGCACTACGAGCCGATCGAGAGCCCGGCGACCAACCTGCTCTCCAAGGTTCAGAACAACCCGGCCGTCAAGGTACCGAAAGACATCGTGCCCGACGCCGCCAAGTTCCCGTTCATCGGTACCACCTACCGCATGACCGAGCACTGGCAGGCCGGCGCCATGACCCGTTCGCTCCCCTGGCTCACCGAGCTCGTGCCCGACATGTTCGTCGAGATCTCCGAGACCCTCGGCCGCGCCAAAGGGATCAAGAACGGCGACATGGTGAAGGTAACCTCGCAGCGTGGCTCCATCGAGTGCGTGGCACTGGTGACCTCGCGCCTCAAGCCCTTCAACGTACAGGGCAAACAGATCGAACAGGTCGGTCTCCCCTGGCACTTCGGCTACGCCGGTGCGGCAACCGGGGACTCCGGTAACGTACTGACGCCGTCGGTTGGCTGCGCAAACACGAGCATCCCCGAGTTCAAGGCATTCCTCTGCAACATCGAGAAAGGGGGTAAACGCGCATGAGCAGCGAAAACAAAGACTTCGGCAAGAACAAGGCGTTCTTGATCGATATGACCAAGTGCACCGGCTGCCGCGGCTGCCAGGTTGCCTGCAAGCAGTGGAACCAGCTGGACGCCGAGAAGACCAAGTTCTTCACCGGCGAGGGGTACCAGAACCCGCCCTTGATGTCGGAGTACACCTTCACCCGCATCAAGTTCCGCGACTACGAGAAGAACGGACAGAACGAGTTCGCCTTCTACAAAGAGATGTGCATGCACTGCAACGAGCCGGCCTGTGCCTCGGTCTGCCCGGTTGGCGCCTTCGTGAAGACCAAGGAAGGCCCGGTCACCTATGACGCCAAACGCTGCATCGGCTGCCGTTTCTGCATGGTCGCCTGCCCGTTCGGGGTGCCCAAGTACGAGTGGAGCAAGGCGTTCCCGCTGGTAAGGAAGTGCACCGGCTGCTACTCCCGCGTCAAGGAAGGGAAGAAACCTGCCTGCGCCACCACCTGCGTCTCGGCCATCACCTACGGTCCCCGTGAGGAGATGATCAAAGAGGCGGAGAAGCGCATCGCCGCACGTCCCGAGAAGTACCTGAAGAAGCTCTACGGCGCCGAAGAGGCGGGCGGTACCTCGGTCATCTACCTGACCGCGCTCCCCTTCGACGAGCTGGGCTTCAAACACGTCACCAAGCGTCCGCTTCCGTCTTATACCTGGCAAGCCCTCAGGCTGGTCCCGGGTATCTTCCTGACCGTGGGCAGCTCGCTGTCCCTGCTCTCCTGGTTCACCCACCGGAAAGAGCGCATCGCCAAGGAAGAAGAGATGAGAAAATCCGGCTCCGCGCCGAAGGAGGGATAGCTAAATGACCGCTGCCAAGATTACTCAGGTTGTAGTTGATGAAGTGAAGGGCTATCACAACTTCGTGAAGTTCCTTATTTTCCTGGTTGGCGCTGCGGCTCTTGCCTCGGCCATCCGTTTCATCTTCGGGCTCGGTGTCACCACCAACCTGAACGATACCTTCCCCTGGGGGCTCTGGATCTCCTTCGACGTCGTGACCGCGGTACCTCTCGCGGCCGGGGCGTTCACCCTCGGGGCCATCGTGCACTGCTTCCACATCAAGAAGCTGGAGCCGCTGGTTCGTCCGGCCATCGTAACCGGTTTCCTCGGTTACTCCCTGGTCTGCGTCGGCCTGCTCCTGGACCTCGGTCAGCCGCAGCGCGGCTGGCACACCATGGTGTACTGGAACCCGCACTCCCCGATGTTCGAGGTTTCCATGTGCATCATGGCGTACACCACGGTGCTCTTCCTCGAGTTCCTGTCGCCGGTGTGCGAGAAGTTCGGCTACCACGTTCCGCTGCGTCTGCTGCGTACCATCGAGATGCCGCTGGTCGTGCTGGCCGCTTCCATCTCCACCCTGCACCAGTCGTCGCTCGGCACCTTCTTCCTGATCGCCGTCGACAAGCTGCACCCGCTCTGGTACAACCCGCTCCTGCCGCTGCTCTTCTGGGTTTCCGCCATGTGCGCCGGCATGTCCATCATCACCGTGGAAGCGACCATGAGCCACAAGTACATGGGGCAGCCGGACGAGGGTGAACTTCTGGAAACCCTCGCGAAGATCCTCCCCTGCGTGCTCAGCTTCTACCTGGCGCTGCGCCTCTTCTCGCTGTTCGCACTCTCCGAGGGCGCACTGTGGGATCGTCCGGGTCTGACCGCACTGTTCGTACTGGAGATCGTCGCCCTGGTGGTGCCGGTCCTCATGCTGGCCCAGAAGAAGGTGCGCGAGAACGGCCGCCAGAGGGCTACCGCTGCCTGGCTGGTCATCTTCGGCGTGGTGGTGAACCGCTTCAACGTCTCGATGTTCGGGATGGAGGCTCCGGGAACCTCGTACTACCCCTCCTTCCTGGAGAGCGTTGTCACCATCGGCATCATCGCGGCACACATCCTGTTCTTCGTGCTGATCGCCAAGTACTTCCCGATCTTCGAGCACCATCCGGAGACCGTGGACTACTCGCTGCCCGACCATTTCCACAAGACTGACAATAACCACGGCCACGTGGGGAACGAAGCCTAAGTAACAAAGCCGGGGCGATGCAACTGTCGCCCCGGTCGTAGCATCCTTTTCCGTTGCAATTCGGGGCGAACCTCGGTTCGCCCTTTTTATGGGGCAGGTAGCTCAGTCGGCAGAGCGCTTGAACTTCAAGAGACCGCGGTTCGATGCCGCGCACGCCCCCCGATTCTCCGGCACGGAAACGGTCTGGACCTAAGGGTCCGGACGACTGGCAGCTTCACAAACCACGAAGTGAGGAGTAGTTGTGGCAACAACGATCTACCATTTCAACAAGGGTGTATTCGAATCGGAAGCGGGGGACCTGGTCCAGGAATACCCGCTGACCCTGCACGTGAACGGGCGCGAGATGGCTACCCTGATCGCCTCTCCGCACGACCTGCGTTTCCTGGTGGCCGGTTTCTTACGGCTGCAGGGATTCGTCAATTCCGTACATGACTTTTTGGCGCTCTCCATCTGCAGCGACTACGGCGCGGCGAGCGTTACCATCAGGGGCGAACTCCCCGAAAAACTCAAGCCGGTACTCACCTCCGGTTGCGGCACCGGGATCAGCTTCAACCTACCGCAGGTTGCCCAGAAAAACCGCGCCCCCGGTGTCCATGAGCCGGCCACCATCTTCGCACTCATGGACGAACTGGCCCGGCGCGCCGAAGGGTACCGCGCCCACGGCGGGATGCACTCCGCCGGCATCGGCGACGACTCGAAGACCCTCATCCTGCATGCCGAGGACATCGGCCGCCACAACACCATCGACCGCATCGCCGGCGAGGCACTTTTGAAGGGGATCGAACTTTCCGGCAAGATCCTGGTCACCTCCGGCCGGGTTTCCACCGAACTGGTCGGCAAGGCCTCGCTTCTGGGGATCGAGGTGATCGCCTCGCGCACCTCTCCCACCGACATGGCGGTGCAGATGGCCGAGAAGGCCGGCATCACCCTGATCGGCTACGTGAAAAACGACCGTTTCAAGGTCTACTCGCACCCCGCCGGGATCTGTGTTCCGACCGAGAAGGGTAAGATAGCCGGGGTGACCGGCGTGATCCTGGCCGGCGGCGCCTCGAGCCGCATGGGGAGCAACAAGGCGCTGTTGCCGCACAAGGGTGGGCGCTTCATCGAGAGCATCTACCGGGAACTCACCGAGATCTTCCCGGAGGTCATCCTGGTGACCAACACCCCCGAACAGTACGATTTCCTCCCCTGCCGCAAGGTCGCCGACCTCTACCAGGGGATGGGGGCCCTGGCCGGTATCCATGCCGGTCTCGCCCAGGCGTCGAATCCCGCCGTCTTCACCGTGGCCTGCGACATGCCGCACCTGGATCCCTGGCTGATCAGGCACATCGCCAACCGGGGCATGGGGTGCGACCTGGTGCTTCCCAAGAGTAACCACGGCTTCGAACCGCTGCACGCCCTCTACCGCAAGGGGTGCCTGCCGGTCATGGAGGAGTGCCTGGAGAACGGCCAGCGCCGCATCGTCTCCATCCTCCCCAAGCTGCGGGTGCGCGAGATTGCCGCCGACGAGGTGGCGCGCTTCGATCCCGCCTTCGATTCCTTCAGCAACATCAACACCCCTCAGGAGTACTACGACCTGAGAAACGCCACCAAAGCCCAGTCCGGCGAGCCCCTGTGCCCGGTTGACGAGGCACAGACCAAGACTCACGCAGAGGCTTAAGAGACTAAAGGAGAAGAAAGAATGTTCGGTTTTGGCATGCCTGAAATGATTATCGTGCTGGTCATCGCCCTGGTGGTGGTGGGTCCCTCCAAACTCCCGCAGCTGGGCCAGGCCCTGGGAAGCAGCATCAGGAACTTCAAGAAAGCCTCCACCACCGACGACGTGGTGCAGGTGAACGAGGCGCCCAAGGCGTAACCAGTTCCGACAACGGTGCACAAAAAGGCCCGCAGGGTTTTCCCGCGGGCCTTTTTGCGTTCTCTTGACGCCGAGAAGCGTGGGGAGCCTGGGGCTTTTATTTAGAACTTCCAGGTGACCTTTCCGTAGACGCTGCGCTGCACCTCCGTCGGGAAGGTGTTGATGAATTCCGGGTTGAACTCCTGCTTGCGTTCGTGCAACAGGTTCTGTCCCACCACGGAGAGTTCCAGTTTCGGTATCGGCCGCCAGGCGAGGCGGGCGTCGAGGGTCAGGTACCCGGGGATGCTCAACCGGTCGATATAGCTCAACTTGTCGGTGCCGCGCAGCAAGAGATCGAATTCGACCCCTTTGCCGAGATCCACTCCCGAGCGGACCGTGAACTGGTGCGCAGGGCTGTCGCCTTCGGCATCCCGCTTGTTGATCTCGTCGATGCTCGGGTTCTCCAGGTACATCTTGGAGACCAGGTAGGAATAGGTCGCGTGCAGGCGCCACCAGATGATCGGCGACCACTCGGCTGCCACCTCCACGCCGTAGGTGTGCCCGTGCATCAGGTTGGCGAGGCTGAGCGGTTGCACGATGTCGGTCGGGGCCTGGGCCGAGGGTTCGAACTGCCAGGGGTCGACCTTGAGGACACGGAGCTTGCGGTAGTCGTTGTAAAAGAGGGCCACGTCGAGGGCCACGTGCTGCACCGGCTCGGTTCGGTAGCCAAGTTCGTAGGCGGTCAGGTTCTCCGATTTGAAGGACTTGTTGCCGTCGATCTCGTAGCGCACCGGGAGCTGCGGGGTGGGATCGACCAGGTAGCGGTAGACGATGTCGCTGTCGCCGCGCGCCGGGGTGCGCACCGCACGGGACACGGCTCCCCAGAAGGTGTGGTTCGTGGCCGGGGTCCAAAGGAGCCTGCCGTTGGGCTGCACCTCGAAGCCGGTATAGCTGTTGTGTTCGAAACGCGAGCCGACGATGAGCGAGAGCCGGTCCGGGACCAGTTTGATCTCGTCGTGCAGGAAGGCGCTGTAGAGTTCGGTGCTGCGGGTGGGCGGGTTGAACGAGATGATGGCAGACTGGGCCAAGGCGTCGTTACTGAAGCGGAAGCCGAGTCCCCAGATGATGTCCTGCCGGTTCCACAGGGTGAAACGGTGCTGGAAATCGAGGTCCAGGGTATCCTGGCGCTCGCCCAGGATGATCATGTTGCGTTCCAAATGATCGTAGTAAAGCTGCAGCGAGACGTTGCTCGTGTCGCTCAGGGTGCGTTGCCAGCGCCCCAGGAGGTTGCCGCCGCGCATCTTCGAGGTGGCGTTCTGGTCGCTGCTGAAACCGGGGTCCTGCAGGGTGGGAACCCGGTACAGGGTGTAGCGCTCTTCGGCGGAACCGTCGAAATAATCCCCGGAGACCGTGAGGGTATCGCTACTGCTGGGCTGGGCGTCCAGGCGGAAACCGGTGCGGGTCATCTGCCAGGCGTCGTGGCTCGTGGTGCCGTCACCGTAGACCTGGGAAGCGGTGTCCTGGTGCCGCACGAAGAACCTGGCGTGCGCATCTTTACCAAAGCCGAAACCGTAGCGTGCGGTGACGAAGTCACGCGCCTCGGTCCCCCCGCCGGCGCTCACCAAGCCTCCCTGGGTCCCTTCCGACGACTTGGTGATGATGTTGATCACCCCGTTTACCGCGTTGGCCCCCCAAAGTGCCGCCCCGGGCCCGCGGATCACCTCGATGCGTTCGATGTCCTCCAGCGGCGTATCGTGCATCTCCCAGTAGACACCGGCGAAAAGGGGCGAGTAGAGGCTGCGCCCGTCCATCAGGACCAGGAGCTTGTTGGCGAAACGCCCGTTGAGACCGCGAATGGAAACGGCCCACTTGTTGGCGTCGATGCGTGCTACCTGAACCCCGGGTGCCATGCGCAGGGCCTCGGGGATGCTGGTCACACCCGAGCGCCTGATGTCCTCCTGGGTGATGACGAAGACCGCCGCAGCCGCGTCGGAGAGACGCTGCGATTTCTTGGAGACCGAGGTGATTTCTATCTGCATCAGGTCTTCCAGGGGCATGGACAGAAACTCGCTCATGTTTCCGCCGTCGGTCGCCTGAACCGGCGTGGACAGTCCGAGCACCAGTGCGGCGATACCGGGAAGCATCTTGCCTAGTGCCAGGATTTTGCAGCATCTGGCACTAGATTCCTTCGTTCCACTCATAGGGAGTCTCCTGCACGCTTATTTCCAGAGGAGGGGTCGTACTTCAACACTGTCTCTTGTCGGTTTAGCAGGACAAATACTTTAGTTTCTGGTGGCGTTATCGGGGAATCGGGATGGAATAACGTAGAGCGACCACACGGATGGGGGTGCTATGAGTGCGGAGCCCGCACGAGCGAGAGGGGGATTAGGCGAGGAAACTGTCGGTAAAGCGTTGTACGGCCGGGAGGAACTCGTGAAAATCTCCCTCGAGCTCGGGGTAAAGCCGGATCAGTTCGGTTCCGCCAGAAGCCAGAGGGTTTTCGCGCGGGATGCGACGCCCCATGCGGGTGAGCGCCCTGCCGACCCCGTCGGGGTCACGGTAGGATGGCAGCAGCTCCTCGAAGATAAGGGGGACGATCTCGCGCAGTCGCTCGGGCAACTGCGTGTGGCGTACCTCGATGAGCCGCCTGGTACGGGCAAGGTAGTTCTCGAGGGGGTCCCCCGCGTAGCGTGTCCAGTGCAGGGCAAGAAAGTGATCGTAAAAGAGGTCGACGAGGACTCCGCGGTACAGGCCAAAGTGCGGCGCGATGCGCAGCCGGCTGCGGTTGAAGCTCTCGGCGTCACGGGCAAAGGAGTCGATGCGCCGGTGCAGTTGCACCCCAAGGCGCAGGCGGGGAGGGGAGAGGTCATCGAGCCGCCCCTTCACGAAGTCCCCCATGAAGTTGCCGGTGAGAATCTCGGGGTCGCTCCCCGAGAGGTAGAGGTGGAAAAGGTAGTTCATGTTCGTACCGCCCGTGTCATTTGGGCCCATGGTTGCACAGTCTGGCGCCATGTGCAAACGGTAATGATCCCGGCTCCACCGAGGAGCCGACCTGACCAAATGCGGCACAGGGTGGCTGTTCAACTCTCGGGCAGCACGGGATTCGGCAGCCCGTCCCGCAGTCCCGCTTCTTTGTTATCTGTCCGATAATTCGTGTTATTTTCAGGCCAATGCCGCTGGCACTCCGTTTGCTCCTTGAGATGCTGCATACACCTTTAACTACGGGAGGTGCGCAGATGCCGTCAAGGATCGAGTCGCGTACCAGGATGGTCATGAGGACGCTGCATTGGGTTTCGGTGTGCGGCTGGATCGGCGGCGGGCTTGCCATCCTGATCCTGCTGAAACTGGCCGGCAGCCCGAACGGTCATGACGAGGCACTTGCTTTTCAGCGCTCCATCAAGGCGATCGACGACCTGTTGATCACCCCTTCAGCCGGACTGGCCACGCTCTCCGGATTGCTGCTCTGCCGCGGGAAGCCGTGGGGGTTCTGGGGGCATCGCTGGATCACCGAGAAGTGCTTCGTCACCACCGTACTGCTCGTTTTCGGGGCCCTTTGGCTGGCTCCGGGCCTGCAGAATTTCGCCCCTTCCCGCTACTGGCTGTCCGGCTACCAGGACCAGTACCTGCGCAGCTGGCTCTGGGGCGCCATCGCCGCCACGCTGCAAACCGCGGTGCTGCTCCTGGTGGTGGCGCTGTCCGTCCTAAAGCCTGAGAAAAACAGGCAGCACTGACCGCTCGCCACCTCCCCGAACTGCCCCGGTTCCTGCGTGTCAGCGTCGACCCGCAGCGCGCCGGAATCCCCATGATTGGTTTGACCTTCGCCCGAAATTGTTGTATGTTCAGCCGTCTTTAATCGTGGCCAGACCCACCGCTTTCGGAGGGAGTTTTTGCTCAACACCGGCAGTTACGCCCGCCTCCTCTGTGCAGTTCTCCGCCTTTGAAGTGTCAGTTCCGTCTGTTCCCGTTACCACGACCATCCTCTGCCGTCCCCCGTGCCACCAGCTGTCGCCTGCGCTTAGCGCGGCGGGTTGGATGGGGAGGGTGCTGAAAATTCCGGTGCCACAGGTCCGTCATGCTTTTCAACAAACTTCCCGATGAAATATTCAAGCCGCTGGCCGGCCCGAACCGGCAACTCTTCGAGGAGATCCTCCTCTACCTGTTCCGCTACTTCTCCGACGAAGACCTGACCAACGAGGCGGTATTCCCACGGCGCGGCCAGGTCGTGCGCGAGATAGAGGAACTGCTGGAGCGCAAGGGGCGCCTTTTGCAGCTGGTGCTCGAGGAAGGGGAGGGGGGCGAAGAGGAGTTCGGCACCGCTCCCGGCACCGCGGCGCGCTACGTCTACCGTCGCCTGGTAGCAACCGGCTGGCTCGAAGAGGAAGAGGACGGCTACCATGTGAACGTCTTGATGCCGCCGCACGCGAGCCTCCTTTTGGAGGCACTCGAAGGGGTGGCCCACGCCGAGAAGAAGAACTACGGTTCCACCATCGCCTCGATTAGGCTGCAGCTCGAGGCGATCGCCAACCAGCCGGAGACCAACGCTCGGGCCTTTCTGGAGGTGGTGCGCGCGGCGCGCGACTTCACCCGGCACCTGCAGAACATCTTCTCGGGTCTGCGCGGGTTCCAGGAGCTGATTACCCGCCAGCACAACCCCCGCCTGGCGCTGGCCACCTTCTTCGACGATTTCGTCGAAAACCTGCTCATATCCGACTACAAGTCGCTGCAGGCCGAGAACAACCCGTTTCGGCACCGGGCCAACGTGCTCACCCTCCTGGTGCAGATCGAGCACATCGATTCGATCATGGCCCAGCTGGTCAAGGTGTACCAGGAGGACCGCAGCCTCGACGAGGGGCAGGCCCGTGAGAAGGTCATCTACGACCTGCATTTCATCGCGCGGGTGTTCCGCTCGGTGGACCGCCGCCTGGACGCCATCGACCTGTACCGGATGCGGCTGGAATCGCGGGTGGCCCAGATGGTGCGCTACCTGGACCGCAACGTCCCGGATCTGACCAACCACGGTATCCAGCTCCTCGAGCAGTTGGGCAAGCGCTCCCAGGACCAGCCGGATGGGGAGCTTGCCCACCTACCGACACCGGGGCGCTGGATGTCGGCGGGCCTTTTGAGCAAACGCAGCCTGCGCAAGCCGCAACGGCGCCGCCAGCCGCAGTTCGTGGAACTCTCCCCGCCCGAGGAGGTCGGAGCCGAAGTGAAGGAGCGCATGCGGCTCATCCAGGATTACCTGCAACGCCGGGTGATGTCGCCGGCCAAGGTGGCGGGCTTTCTGGACCGGCAACTCGGGGAGCGTCGCGAGATGGCCGCGAGCGAGTTCCGCATCGAGACCGTCGAGGATCTGGTCGCCTTCTCCTTCGTCCCGTTCCTCGGGGGGATGAAGGGGAAAGCTGCCGCCAACCAGCCGCATTTCACGCTGCGCCGAACCGGGGGACGCATCGATACCCCCTTTCTGGAATGCAACGATTTCATCGTCGAACGAAAAGGATAGACCGTGCTGCACGAACTACGACGCATGCTGGATAAAGACGAGACCCTGAACGGTGAGGACCTGCGGCGCGCCGCTGCCGTGGCCCTGGAACGGCAGTTCCTGTTCAGCGACAAGAACCGGGATCAGCGCCATTTTCACCAGATTCTCGATGCCGAGGATTACTACCGTAACCTCTTCGACGCCTTTAACCTCGACCTGGTCTGCGACCGTACCGCCGGGTATCTGGGGGTCCTGCCGCGCGAGTCGCAGCTCACCCTGGGGCTCGATACCGAGCACTCCATGTTTCTTTTGGTGCTGCGTGTCATCTACGAGCAGGCCGCCCGCGAATGCCGCATCGGCGAATACTCCCAGGCCTTCACCGACAGCGAGGTGCTGGTCGACACCTTCGTCGCCCACACCCGCCGCAAGCGTCCCGGGCTGGTGCGCCTGCGCGAGATCCTGCGCACCTTCTCCCGGCAGGGGCTTTTGGAGATCGACGAGGACGAGGACAAGGCGATCCGCTTCCGGATCCGCCCCTCGATCAGGGACCTGGTGACGCCGGGCTTTCTCCTGGCCCTTGAGGACTACCTGGAGGCTCCCGAAACCGAGGAGCAGGATGCGGAGCCGGCAGGGGGTAATAATGAAGACGTTGACTAAGGCTATCGTGATCCAGTGGTACCGGCTCGAAGCGGTGGAAATTCCCATCGTCGGGAGTACCGCCTTCATTGGGGACAACGGCGCAGGGAAATCCGCGCTGTTAGACGCCATCCAGACCGTGCTCACCGGCGCCAACAAGCACCTTATGGTCTTGAACCGCGGCAGTAACGAGCAGTCCTCCCGAAAGCTCTGGGAGTACGTTTTGGGGGTCATGTCCGACCCCAAGAAGCCCGAGCTTGCCACCAAGATCAAACCGCGCGAGAAGGCCAACTGCTACCTGGCGCTCAATTTCCTGGACCAGGAGACCGGCGAGTCCACCTGCGTGGGTTTGGGGATCTACGCTTCGCTTGCCGAGATGGCCGAGAAGATCGAGGGGTACTTCGTCTGTCCCGGCCTGGTGGGAAGCAAGGACCTCTTCCTCGAACAACGCGCCGGCGACAACATGGTGGTGCTCCCCTGGGCGCGCGTCAAGGAGCGCCTCGCCAAGAGCTGCCCGGCGGCCCGTTTCCACCAGGAACCGGGAAAGTTCACCCAGGACATGTACGCCACCTTAAGCGAGCATCCGGGGCTCCCCAACAACGACCGCACCGTGCTGAAGGCCCTGCAGGCCGCCTTCAAGCTGGAGCGCATTTCGGACCCGACCGAGTTCATCCGGCGCTACATGCTGGATCGCGACGACCTGCAGATCAAGGAACTGCAGAGCGCCCTGAAAAACTACCGGGACATGGCTGACAAGGCGGACTCGGTAAGCCGGCGGGTCACCGAACTCACCCGGCTGGAACTGCTTTGCGAGAAGGTGGAGCAGGCGCGGGTGCAGCAGGTTTTATCCGAGTACCTCTCCCTGGCGGTTCGCAGCGAGCAGTTGGAGGAGCGGGCCAACCCGCTGCGCGACGCGCTGGCCGATCTCGAGGAGTCGCTGGAGCAGATGACCGAGCGCCGCGGAATCGTGGAGTCTGACCTGGCGCGCCAGCAGGAGCTCCTGGGTGAGAAACGCGCCGAACTGAAGAACAACGACCTGCAGATCCAGTGCGACCGGCTGCAGCTCGACTTCGACAAGGCAGCCGAGACCGAGCGTGCCCTCACCGCCAGGATCACCGAGTTGCGCCTGTTGCTGCAGCGCTTCGAGAAGCACCGGGAGAGTTCCCTCAAGGGGCCGCTGGTCAAGGTCATCGACTCCCTGCTCGGGCTGCTTCCCGTCGATGGCATGCTGACCGCGGCACGGTGGCCGAGCGACCCTGCCGCTGCGGACCGGGTCTTGGGAGAACTTGGAACTGCGGCCGGCCAGGCGTTGCCGGAATTGAACAGCCGGTACAACACCCTGTGCGCCGAGTTGAGTGGCTGCACCCAGAAGCTCAAGGAACTCAAGGATTCCGTGAAGCTCCTGCAGCACGGCAAGGCCCCGTTGCAGGCCAACACCCGTAACCTGATCCAGTTCTTCAAGCAGCACGGCATCGACGCCAAACCGCTCTGCGACCTGGTGGACGTGGCGGACGAAACCTGGCGCGGCAGCATCGAGAGCGTACTGGGGAATATCCGGGAAGCGCTCATCGTGATACCGGAACAGGCCAAGAAGGCGGTGCACCTCTACCGGTACGAGGGGCGCCGCGAGTTCCCGGGGTGCCACATCGTCAACACCACGCAGACCGAGCGCTGGAAAAAGCCGGCGCAAGCCGGGACCCTCGCCGACTGCCTGGCTACCGACAACGTGCATGCCCGGGCCTTCTTGAACCGCCGGCTGGGGAACATCGTGAGAGTGGAGAGCGAACAGGATCTCCTGAAGCACGACCGGGCCGCCACCGCGGACGGCATGCTGAGTTCCGGAGGCACCGTTTCGGAGCTGAAGCCGATTCCGCCCATCTTGGGGCGCGGTTCCCGCGACACGCTGCTGTCCACCTACCAGCGCGAACTCGACCAGCTGGAGCGGCAGCAGGGCGCGGCGGAGACCAGCGCAGCCACCCTGCGGCACCTCAAAGACCTGCTCGACGATTTCCTGCGCCGTTACTCCGGCGAGGCGTCTTTGTCCCTGGTCGAGCTGGTTCGTGGCCGCGAGGAGAGCCAGGAAGAGATGCGTGTGCTGCAGGCGCGGCTTGCGGCCCTCTCCCTGGACGAACGGGAAAACGCCCTGCGTACCGAACTCGTCCGGCTGGAACAGGCCGCTGAGGGGCTCAGGAGCGAACTCACTGCCCTGAACGAGCAGCACCGGCACGCCGAGCGGGAGTTCGGCAAGAAGGAGGATGAGCTCGCCTCCCTCGAGGCACAGATGGACGTGCTGCAGAAGGTGCTCCACGAGACGCGGCTTCACCCCCTCCTGGACCGGGTCAAGGCTGCCGATACCCTGGACCGCTGGCGCGAGCAGTATGCAGGCGATTTCGCCGCACTGGTCGGCCGTGCGGACCAGGAGATCAAGTCGGCGCTGCGCGGCATCGAGGAGCACACCTCGCGCGTGGTGCGGGACTACACCGAGTACTACGTGCGCTTTGCCGTGGAAGAGGGGGACGACACCCGGCCCGAGAGTTTCGAGGAGTACGCAGCGGCGATCCGGCGCAAAAAACGGCACCTGGTCGAGACCACGCTTGCCGAGTACCGGGAAAAGTCGGCCCGGGCGCTTCTGGAGGCCGAGGACACCTTTCGCGCCAAGTTCGTGGGACGCTTGATCGGCAAGCTCGAGGCGGTGCGGGTCTCCGTTACCCAGCTCAACAAGACCCTGGAGAAGCATCCGTTCCACGGCGAGATCTACAAGTTCCGCCCCAGCCCGAACCCGGAGTTTAAACACATCATCGAGTTCGCCAAGGCCTGCAACAGCCCGGTGTCGCGCGAAGTCGGAGGGCTCTTCGATCCGGCGGCCGATCCGGAGACGCCGCACCGCAAGGCCCTGGAGGACATCACCCTGGCGTTGCAGGATCCCAAGGCCGCCGAGCGTCTCCAGGACTACCGCAATTTCCTGGTTTTCGACGTGGAGATGTGCGACATCGACGGGACCCCGACGGCGGATCTGGAGCATCGCATCCAGAAGGGGTCCGGCGGCGAGAACCAGACCCCGTTCTACGTGGCGATCGGCGCCTCGCTGGCGGCTGCCTACCGGCTCAAGGAAGAGTACGGTACCTGCCACGGCGGCATGAGCCTCGCGGTATTCGACGAGGCCTTCTCGAAACTGAGCGTTGCCACAAGCCACAGCTGCATCGAGTTCCTGAAGAAGATCCAGTTGCAGCTCTTGCTTGCTGCGCCGGACGAAAAATACGCTACCATGGCCGAGGTGATGGATACCATCGTCTGGGTGACCCGCGACGGCGGCAACGTGCAGACCGAAGTCATCTTCATTAAGCCCGCCATGCGAGCCCTGCTTCGTTCCGATAACCCGTACCTGCGCGCCTCCGGTGCCGCCGGGTTTCTGAACGAACCGCTCCCGGCTGCAGCCGGCTGATCACATTTTCTCGAGAGGATTGCGCCATGCCTGAGACCAGCTGTCCTTTCTGCCAGGTAGAGCCTGCCAAGGTCCTGGTGGAAAACGAGCACGCCATCGCGTTTCTCGATGCCTTTCCGGTCACGGTAGGGCACACCCTCGTGGTGCCCCGGCGCCACGTGGTCTCTTTTTTCGACGCGACCCCCGAGGAGCAGGCTGCCCTCTTCGACCTGGTCGGGCGGGTTCGCGAACTGCTGGTTGCCGAGCGTGCTCCCGACGGCTTCAACCTCGGGATCAACGACGGAGCCGCAGCCGGGCAGACCGTCATGCACCTGCACCTGCACCTTATCCCGCGCTATGCCGGGGACACCGAGGACCCGCGTGGCGGGGTGCGCTGGATCATGCCTGAGAAGGCACCCTATTGGAAAAGGGAGCAGGCGGCGCGACAGAACGGGGGAGAGCGCGATCATGTCCGACCGTAACGGTGAACTCACCAGGGCGCTTTCGAGCGGGTCAGCCGTACGCGGGATACTTCCGGACCTGGCGGCATTGCGGCTCACCATTTTTCGCGAGTTCCCGTACCTCTACGACGGCAGGCTCGCCGACGAGCTGAACTACCTCGAGCAGTACGCGACGACACCCGATGCGCTGGTTGCGACCGTTCGGGACGCCGGGCGCGTAATCGGTGCTGCCACCGGGATCCCGCTTGCCGCTGAGGGGGCCGAGTTGAAAGATCCGGTACGCACTACCAGCTACCGCGTCGAGGAGATCTACTATCTGGGCGAGTTGCTCTTCTACCAGGAGTACCGCAACCGCGGTCTCGGGCTTACCCTGTTGCAGCAGGTAGAGGATGCGGTGCGCACCTTCGGTGACTATCGCTACCTCGCCTGCGCTACCGTGCAGCGCCCCGTGGACCATCTGGCACGCCCCAACGATTTCGTCCCGATCGAGCGGTTCCTGAGCCGGACCGGGTTCACAGCTCTGGGAGACCTCGTGACGGGTTTCACCTGGCAGGAACTGGACGGTGAGAAGCGATACCATCCCATGAAGTATTGGATCAAAGAGCTGGACTGAAGCGCACGGCTGCACTTCGAAAAGGGGGGGAGATGGACCGATCGATACGACGAGCGCCGTTATTGTTTCTCTTGGTGATGTTCAGCGTCACCGCGCCGGAGTGGCTTTTACCGCAGCACGTATTTGCGGGTTCCTGCACCCCGACCCCGTGGGACGAGATCGGACCGTTCTACCGTCCCAACGCACCGCAGCGCAACAAGATCGGCTCGGGGTACCTTCTGAGCGGGACCGTGCGCTCCTCCAAAGATTGCTCACCGATTCGCGGCGCACGTATCGAGGTCTGGCAGACGGCCCGAAACGGCAGCTACGACGACGCCCATCGCGCCACGCTTTTCTCCGACAACCAGGGACGCTACCGGCTGGAAACCGATTATCCCGGCGGCTACGCGCAGCGTCCTTCCCACATCCATATCCTGGTCGACGTCCGTGGCCACCAGGGTCTCGTCACCCAGCACTATCCCAGAAAAGGGGACCGCAAGGCCCGTTTCGACCTGGTGCTCGAACCGGAAAACGATACAGCTGGTGCGGCGAAAGGCCGTACCGGAGACCTGGTTACTCCGGGAAGAAAGCCCTAGCAGATCACCGCTGGTGCGCGTTTCCCCTGTAATACAAAAAGGCTCGCCAGCAGACATGCTGAGCGAGCCTTTTTTTGTGGTATCACACCACCTCCTCCCTTGACGGGATGGGGCAGGGGGGGAAGCCGCCATCGGCTATGATGTGGCGCCTTCCCCCTCACACTGTCCCTCGCCAGCAGGGGAAGAGGGGAACCGGTTGAAGGCCTTGTTCGAGGTCCCCTGAAGACCCTTTTCGAGAGGGGAACTGCCGAGGCTAGAGTTTGAACTGCCGGATCAAATGCTGCAACTCGTCTGCCTTCTCCGAGAGACTGGTCGCTGCTGCCGAGGATTCCTGGGCACCGCGCGAAGTGTCCTGAACCACTTCGGTGATCTGGGTGATGTTACTGGTGATCTCGCTGGTGGTGGCGGTCTGCTCTTCCGCCGCGGTGGCGATCTGGCTCACCTGGGTACTGACGTTGTTCACCTGCTCCAGGATGGCTTGCAGCGCACTCTCCAGTTGGGTGGCCTCGGTCACCCCTTGTTCGGATCCCCGGACACTCGCTTCCATGGATACGATTGCCGAACCGGTTTCGTTCTGGATGGCGCGGATCATCTCGCCGATCTCCCTGGTGGCCCGGGTGGTGCGTTCGGCAAGGGCGCGTACCTCGTCGGCAACGACGGCAAAGCCGCGGCCCTGCTCGCCGGCCCGCGCCGCTTCGATGGCCGCGTTGAGGGCCAGCAGGTTGGTCTGGTCGGCGATGTCCTCGATGGTGGCGACGATCATGCCGATCTGGTCGGAACGCTCTCCCAGCGAGGCGATGTTCTTGGCGTTCTCCTTGGCCTCCTCGCCACGCTTGCGCATCCCCTCCACGGTCTTGGCGACGACGGTGAAGCCGTGCTCGGTGGTGCTGGCGGCCTGCTGCGCGCTGTCGGCAGCGAGGTGGCAGTTGTTGGCGATGTCGGAAGAGGTCGCGGCCATTTCCTCGCTCGCTACCGCCACGGTGCCGGCTTGAGCTGCGACCTGTTCCGTTCCAACCGATATCTGCTCGGCATTGGCTTTCAACTGTTGGGAGGCGGCGGCCAGCTTGAGGGAGGTGTCGGCCAGCCTGCCGATCAGGTCGCGCAGGTTCCGCGTCATTACTGAAAATGCCCCGCTCAGTTGACCAATTTCGTCGTGAGAGCGTTGCTCTATCTCGATATCGAGGTTGCCTGCAGCAATCTGCTCCGCTTTTTGCGCCAGGTCGTGTATCGGCGTACTCATGATGCGTGCGATGGTAAAGGCCTCGGCGAGGCCCACCAGGACGCTTGCCAGGAGGGCGACAATGATCAAGGTCCGGGAACTGGAACTGGTGGCCACGGTTGCCTTGGCTTCCTTGGTAGCCTCCTGTACCTGGGCTTCCATGGATCCCTGCAGCGCCTTGAGAGCGATGTTGAACTGTTTGCTCGAGGTGCCACGCACCAGTTCGCCCGCCTCGACGTCCTTGTTCTCCAGGGCAAGTGCCATGATCTTCTTGCTTTCGCCCAAAAACGGCTCCAACGCCGTGTTGAACTCGGAGAGGTTTTTCCTTTCTACGTCGGTGTTGACGAATTTTCCGTAGGCTTCGCGGAATTTGTTGATCTTTTCCACGGCCTCCTCGTTTCTTTTGACGTATTTCTCGACGTCTTCCTTCTTCTCCGAAACCACCGCGAGCAGTTCGCCTCGACGGTAGCTCCCAAATGCTTCACTCAGCGACGAGAGCACGACCATCGCTGGAATCTGGTGGCTGGCGACATCTTCGGACTGACTGGTGATCTTATTGAGTTCGACCACCATGAAGACGCCGAGCATAACGTTCAATGCCAACAAGAACATGAATGCGCAAACGAGCTTCGTTCCGATTTTAAGATCTTTAAACCATTGCATAGGTAACTCCTTTTCCCTAAGACGTGGTGCAGTGTCTGTATCTTTGCCTTAACATTAACTCCAGCAAACTGGATGGTGCGCGTATGGACGGATGGTTCGGAGGGTGTAGGAGTTTCTTCTATATATCGGAAGTTGGCAGCAATGGCTTTAGTTCAAAAAACTTAAAAAAAATAACAGTGACAAAAGAACTTGGCCGACCATAGGGGCTGGTAATTGAGTCAGAAGGAGGGGGGATGAATAATCACCAGTACAGTGGCGGGAGCAGAGCTGGAAGGTGTCAAAAGGTGAAGCCGAACTGACTGATAGGGTGCCCCGTGTGAGTTCCCGCTGATTAGATGAAGGGAGCCTGGTGGCGCTGAGAGTGCGTGGTATAGTTGACGCGGCATTTTGCGAGGCGTATGGTACAGCAAACGTTTCCCAGTCCGTCAGCAGCTTCAAGGGGGTAGGGGCATGAGATACCACTGGCTGGCTCAGCATCTGGTGCGCGAGCGTTTCCCGCACCTGGACTCTCAGCTTCGCAACCAGATCGTTTCCGAGGCGGTCTGCCGCGCCTGGTGCAGTTGCCTTACCCTCACCTATCAGCTGATGAATTCCTGTGTCCTTGCCGCGGCCGAGCGCAAGGGGCTCGCGCCGGCAACCTCCCGGGCACCTGCGTACCCGGTGCACCGAGCGACCGTGCTGCGCCTCCAGGACTACCGCCCGGCCAGCCGTTAGTTCCCCGATCCCACCTTTTCCTTGAGGATCCGCGCCGCCTCGGCGAATTCCTTGTCCATCCGCCGCATGAGTTCTCCCGCCGATTCGTTCCCCTGACCCTGGGCCGCAAGTTCCATCTGTTTGCACAGCTCGGTAAGGCGTACCGCACCCAAAAAGGCTGCGCTCGATTTGAAGGAGTGTGCCGCCGTGCGAATCTCGTCGCTGCGCCCCGAACGGACCCCGTTTCTGAGCCGTTCCAAAAGCTGGGAGTCGTCGTCGCAGAAGTGACGCACCATGGTTTCCAGAAGGTTGGGGCGTCCGGTGCGTTGCAGGAGCCGGATCCCGTCCAGGACGCTGTCGTCGATCACCTGGTTCGCATCCTGGGGCACCCGTGCCGGTTTCTCGTCCGCCGGTCTGCGCGGGGCCGCGGGTACCACCACCTCGGTGCGTGCGGCAAGTTCCGGCTCCCGAACCCAGCGTCCCAGAAGCTGGCGCAGATCGTCCTGGGTGAACGGCTTGGCCAGGTAGTCGTCCATCCCTGCCTCGAAACAGCGCTCGCGGTCCCCGACCAGGGCGTGCGCGGTGATCGCTACCACCGGGAGATGCTGGGCCGGCGAGCCGCTCAGAGCTGCGGCAGCGTTCTCCCCGGCCCTGATGCGCCGGGTCGCCTCGTAGCCGTCTATCTCCGGCATCTGGCAGTCCATCAGCACCAGGTCGTAGTTTCCCCTGGAAAGCAGCTCCAGTGCCTGGGCGCCGTTGTGCGCCAGGGTCGACTGGTAGCCCAGCCCCTCCAGCATGGCCAGCCCCACCTCCTGGTTCACCGGGTTGTCCTCGACCAAAAGGATGTGCGGGGCATCCTCCGCCACCTGGATCGCCTGGGGAGACAGGGCGGTCTGGCTCGCCTGGGTGCCGGTCAGGGTCGGGAGTTCGGCGTCGCGCGATCTGCGCAGCCTGACGGTGAACCAGAAGGTCGATCCCTTGCCGACCTCGCTCACCACACCTACCGTACCCCCCATCATCTCCACCAGCTGCTTCACGATGGTAAGACCCAGTCCGGTACCGCCGTAGCGGCGCGACATGGACTGGTCGGCCTGGGAGAACTGCTCGAAGATGCGCGCCTGCACCCCTTGCGGGATCCCGATGCCGGTATCGGTGACGCTGAAGCGTAACAGGAGGCTTTCCTGCTGCTCCTCTTCCAGCTCCACGCCGACCGTAACCTCCCCGGTCTCGGTAAACTTCATGGCGTTACTGACCAGGTTGAGCAGGACCTGGCGCAGCCGCCAGGGATCGCCGCCCGCCGCCTCGGGGACTTGCTGCGCCACCTGTGAGCTCAGGCCGAGTCCCTTGCGCTGGGCCGTCTCGGCTACCAGGCTCAGGACGTCGTCCAGGACCGAACGCGGGTTGAAACAGGTGTCCTCGAGGACCATCTTTCCCGACTCGATCTTGGAAAAGTCGAGGATGTCGTTGATGATCCCCAGGAGGGCGTCGGCGGAGCTCCGTACCGTCTCGGCGTAACGCTGCTGCTTGTTGCTCAGGTCGCTGCGCAGCAAGAGGTCGATCATCCCCAGGACCCCGTTCATCGGGGTGCGGATCTCGTGGCTCATGTTGGCCAGGAACTGGCTCTTGGCCCGGCTGGCCGCCTCGGCCGCCTCCTTGGCGGCGGTGAGCTCCTGGGTCCGCTGGGCCACCTTTTCCTCGAGTTCCTCGTGGTACTGCTGCAGCACCTGGTCCCTGCTCTCGATCTCGCCGAGCATCTCGTTGAAACCCTCGATCAGCCTTCCCAGTTCGTTGCGGCCGGGGGCCACGGCACGGATCGAGTAGTCCTTTTCGTGGGAAACCTGGCTCATCTTGCCAGACAGGTGCAGGATCGGGTCGGAGATGATGCGCTGCAGCTTGCTGGCGATCACGTAGGCGATGACCAGGGCGCAGGTGAGGATCAGGGCGATGGCACCGGTGAACCAGAAAAGGCGCGAGGTGATCTGCTCCAGGTCCGACTGCAGCACGATGGTCATCTCGGTCTGTTCGTCCACCCGGTACTTGGTCACCGTCTCCAGGTCGAAATCCCAGTCCCAGAACGAGCTGGCCTCTTCGGTCAGGTCCGCCAGCTGCTGCGGGTTCACCCGCAGCCCCCGCTCCGATTCGATCTCCTGGAGCTTCATCCTCGAGATGTCCAGCCCCTTGCGATGGTACACCGCAAAGAGGCGGTCCTGCCCCACGATGAGGTAGGCCGAGATGATATGCGGATTGCTGGCCAGGCCGTCCAGGGTGTCGCGTGCGGACTTGGGGTCGTTGAAGACCACCGCGGCGGCCGTATTGGAACCGATGATGTTGGCGAGGATGGTCTGGTTCTGCTTCAGGCCGCTTCGAAACGAGATGGCGTCGCTTATCAGGAAGGAGAGGGCGGTAACCGCCAGCACCAGGCCGCTGGTGAGCACCATGAGGTAGATCAGCTGACTCTTTATGGAAACATCGCGGATGCGTTCGATCATGAAACCACTCCGTAGGGGTACACCTGGTTGCCGTTACTTATTCCACGATTGAGAGGGCGAGTTTGAGCATCTGGGAACTAAGCCGCAGCCCGGCCCGTTCGGCCGCTCCCAGGTTTACCTCGAATTGCATCTTGTCGTTGCGGGTAACCAGCCCGATCATCCCGCCCAGGCTGCAGAAGTTTTTGATGTCGCTTACCGTGAGTACCCCGGTCGAGGGGACCCCGCGCAGGATCTCCTTGAGGCGGGTTCGTTCGCTCGGCTGGATGAAGATCACCTGGCACCCGGCACACTCCTCCACCCGGGTGATCTGGCGCACCACGACCCGGCGTCCCTTGACCTGCCGGCCGGAAAGCCCCTCGAGCCACTCGCTTCCCGCCCCCTTCCCCAAAAGGGCGATGGTGAGCGGGGTGGTGCCGGCTGGGAGCACGCTCGCCGGCCACTCCACGAACTTGACGAAGTTGTAGAGATAGGCCGCCTTCACCTGCTGCTCGGTCACCGGGCTCGAGTCCGCACTGAGCCGCTGCGCGGGGCAGACGACCAAGAGCGCGGCCAAGGCCAGGTATGTGGTGAGGGCTTTGAGCATCCGGTATCCCCGCACCGACGACGTGTGCCGGTGTTAAAACTGCCAGGTCAGCTTGCCGTACACCCCGCGGGGTACCCGGGTTGCCTGGGTGGCAAGCTCCTGGGAGTCGAACTCCTGGTGCTGGCGCTCGAGAAGGTTCTGCCCGATCAGGGCGACCTCGAAGCCGTTTACCGGCTTCCAGGCCAGGCGGCAGTCCAGGGTAAGGTACGCCGGAATCCCGACCGGTGCGCCGTTCGAAGTGTCGGTGAAGCTCAGGGACGTCAGGTAGCGCAGCCAGAGGTCGAGTTCGACCTCGCTGGTCAAGTCCTGCGAGGAACGCAGCGAGACCAGGTGCCGGGGCGACGAGCCGCGCAGGCTCCCCAACTGGGCCCCCTGGTCCGCGCCGGAACGCAGGTAACCGAGGTAGCTGTAGGCCCCGCGCAGGCGCCACCAGGGTACCATCCGGTAATCGACCGAGAGTTCCGCCCCGGCCGTCTCGGCGTGCCCGAAGTTCCCCAGGGTGAGCGGGAGGGCGACCTGGGGGCCGAACGGTGTGCCCTGTGGGACCTGGCCCGGCTGGAAGACGCTCAGCCTGCGGTAGCGGTTGTAAAAGAGGGCAAGGTCCGCGCTCAGTACCGGCGCCGGCTCGACCCGGTAGCCCAACTCGTAGGCGAGGAGCTCCTCCGCCTTGAGCTCGCTGTTCCCCTGCAGGTGGATGAGCAGTCCGGGAACGGGACCGGGCTGGTAGAGCGAGAGGGAGTCTTCGCCCCGCGAGGGGGTGCGCACCGCCCGTGACACGGCACCCCAGATGGTGTGCTGGCGGTTCGGGGTGTAAATCACCCGGGCGTTTGGTTGCACCTCCCAGCCGGTGTAGCTGTTGTGTTCCAGCTTGGTCCCCAGGATGAGGTGGGCCCGGTCCCGCCAGACGGTGATGTCGTCCTGCACGAAAAGGCTCGCCAGGTGGGTGTCCTCGCCGGTTGGGGAGAGGGTGAGCGCGGGGACCTGGTTGGCCAACTGGTCGTGCGAAAAGCGGAAACCGCCCCCCCAGACGAACTCCTGCGGCCCGAAACCCGCCAGGCGGTTCTGGAAATCGAGGTCGAAGGTGTCGCGCTCCTCCTTGATCACCCCCAGGTCGGTGTCGGTCCGGTCGTAGTAGAGCTGCAGTTCGAAGTCGGCCTGTTCGGAGAAGCTGTGCTTGAAGCGCGATAAGAGGTTGAGACCCAACACCGGCGTGGTGTGCAACAGCGTGTCCAGCCCGGGGACCATGCGCACGTAGCTGTCGTGCAGTCGTTCGTTGTAGATGTCACCCTGGACGGTGAAGCTGTTTTGCTGGTTCGGCTCGCTGTCCAGGCGGAAACCGCCGCGGATCGCGCTCATGCCGTTGTTCGCGTCGTGCCCGGTGAGATCGTCCTGAGCCGCGCGGCTTAGGTACTTGGCGTAGACGCGCAGGGCGCTCTGTGCGGAGAGCTGGCTGCCGTAGCGCAGTTCGGCAAAACCGCGCTCGCTGCTACCGGCCCCGGCGCTCACCAGGGTACCGGTGCTGTCCCAGGCCGGACGGGTGATGATGTTGATCACCCCGTTTACCGCGTTGGCCCCCCACAGGGCGGCTCCCGGGCCGCGGATCACCTCGATCCGCTCGATGTCCTCGAGCACGGTATCCTGGCGGTCCCAGAATACCCCGGAGAAGAGCGGGGTGTAGACGGTGCGACCGTCGAAGAGCACCAGCATCTTGCTGGCGAACCGGCCGTTGCTGCCGCGGCTGGAGACGGCCCACTTGTTGGCGTCGATGCGCGCCACGTCGAGGCCGGGGACCATGCGCAGCGCGTCGGCGATGTTGGTGACCCCGGAGCGCCGGATGTCCTCCTGGGTGATCACGAAGACCGCCGCGGCGGCGTCGGAGAGGCGCTGCGACTTGCGCGCCACCGAGGTAACCGTGAGGTTCATCAGGTCTTCGAGCCCAAGGTCCAGGTACTCCTGGTCGCTGGCAGCCGGGCTAGCCGGCTCGGCATGCAGCGCTGGCGGTTCGACGCACCCGCAGGCTAAGACCAGCAGGGTTGCGGCCGCAAGCCAGCGGGGTGCCAGCGCAAGCCGGAAAGGGGGGGAATTCATCGCTCGTACCTCGTCAGGTGGCAATGTCAGGGGGCACCATCGGGCCCCGGGCAAGCAGTTCCGCTACCTCCAGGGGGGTAAGCGGCCTGCTGAACAGAAAACCTTGCAACAATCCGCACCCCAGCTCCCGCAGAAAGGCGAGCTGTTCGGCGGTCTCGATCCCGACCGCAACCACCGCCATCCTCATGTTGCCGGCAAGCCCCACCAGGGCCCGGACGATCGCCGCAGAGTCCTGGTCTCCGGGGAGGTCGGTGATGAAGGAGCGGTCGATCTTCAGGGTATCCAGGTGGAAACGGCGCAGGGCGCTCAGCGACGAGTGGCTGGTGCCGAAATCGTCGATGGCGAGGGTGAGCCCGAGCTCCTTGAGTCGCTTCAGGCTCTCCAGGGGGGCCGAGCTGTTGCGCATCAGGACCCCTTCGGTAAGCTCCAGCTCCAGGGAGTGGGCCGCCACCCCGGTTTCCTCCAGCAGGGCCGCCACCCGGTCCGCCAGGTTCTGGTGCACCAGCGCCTGCCCGGAGAGGTTCACCGCGATGCGTAGTTCGCCATGGCCTGCCTCCTGCCAGCGCTTCAACTGGTTCAAGGCCTGGCGCAGCACCCAGGCGTCGATCGCCTTGATGACCCCGGTCTCCTCGGCCAGCGGGATGAAGGTGGCGGGGGGAACATCGCCCAGCTCCTGGTTGTGCCAGCGTAACAAGGCCTCCAGGCGGTTGATCTTCCCGGTAGCCAGGTCGACGATGGGCTGGTAGGCCAGGGTGAACTCGTCACGCTCCAGGGCCCGGCGCAACTGGGTCTCCAGCATCAGGTGCAGGCAGGCGCTCTGGGTCATGGCGTGGGTGTAGAACTGGAAGGTGTTTTTGCCCCGCTCCTTGGCGTAGTACATGGCGGTATCGGCGTTCTTGATCAGCGTGACGATGTCCTCCCCGTCATCAGGGTAGATGCTGATGCCGATACTCACGGTGAGGGAGACCTCCTGCCCTTCCAGGACAAACGGCTTGCGCACCGCCTCCAGGATGCGGCGCGCCACCAGGGCGGCTTCCTGGGCCTGGTCCAGGTCGTCGAGGATCACGGTGAACTCGTCACCGCCCAGGCGGGCCAGCGCGTGGCTTGCGTCCGAGAGGTTCGCGCGGGCCACCAGGTCACTGCTGCGCAAGGTGGCGCTGAGCCGGGCGGCGAACTCCTGCAGGAGCTGGTCGCCGACCGCATGCCCCAGGGTGTCGTTGATCCACTTGAACCGGTCCAGGTCCAGGAACATGGTGGCTACCCGGCACTGGCGGCGCTCGGCCCGCACCAGTGCCCTTTCCAGGTTCTCCTTGAAGAACACCCGGTTGGGAAGGCCGGTGAGGCTGTCGTAGAAGGCCAGCCTCCGGATACGCTCCTCGTCGTTGCGGCGTTCGGTGATGTCCTGCACCGTTCCCGAGAGCTGGCAGGGGCGCCCGCTCTTGTCGTAGCGCACCTCGGCCTCGGTATGGACGTAGCGCTCCTCCCCGTTGGGCAGGAGGATCTGGTGGTCGATGCTGTAGGGCTTGCGGTAGGTGATGGCGGTTTCCAGGGCCGCGTTCACCACCTCCTTGTCGAGCGGGTGCACCGAGTTGAGAAAGGCGTGATAGGTTCCGTCGAAACCGACCGGGTCGATGTGGAAGATGCGGTACACCGCCTCGGACCACTCGAGCTTGTCGGTCGTGATGTCCCACTCCCAGCTCCCCAGGCCGGCAATCTTCTGGGCGTAGTTCAGGCTGCGCTGGCTGCGGTCCAGGCTCTGGAACATCAGGCTGTTGCGCAGCAGGTAGCGGACCCGGTAGGCGAGAATCGGCCAGTTGAACGGCTTGGTGATGAAGTCGGTGGCACCGGCCTGGTAGGCATGGTGGATCGAGGAAACGTCATCGAGGCCCGTCATCATGAGGATCGGGATGTTTTTCGCGCCGGGGAGCGCACGGATCTCCTGGCAGATGCTGAAGCCGTCCAGTTGGGGGAGGAAGACGTCCAGGATGATGAGGTCCGGTTCGAGTTCCTCGCACTGCAGCAGTACCCCGACCCCGTCGCAGTTGTCGAACACGATGCAGCCGGCCTGCTCCAGGGTCTCCCTGGCAAGCAAACGGACGGCGAAATCGTCGTCGACGATGAGGACAGTTCCTAGGACATCATCTTCACTCGTGCGGATCATAGTATCAACACGCCCAGGGGACCACGCAGTCGTTAGTGATGCAGGCCCAATGTAATATTTATAAGAATGGTCGTCCAGTCATTTTTGCTGTCGATGAACCTTGGAAACCGCAGGTTGTAGTATCAACCGCAGTTCAGACGCTGACATATCTTTTCGGAAACGATTGCCATTCCCTTTAGTTTTCATTGCTCTGTGCAGCAAAGGCTTTTTGAGAGCACCGGGCGGGGCGGCTCATCCAGTGCGCCCTGCCGTAGAATCCAAAAATGAGAGGAATATGCCACGCCCGTTGTCGGATATTCCACAGTCAGGACCCCGGCTGACGCGCCAACCCCCGGTTTTTGCGTGCCGGAGAGTTGGCACACTAGCTGCTAATCCCTGATCACGTTCATCAGTTCGGCACATCGCCAGGTAAAGGAGCAGCAATCCCATGAAAAAGACCATCGCACTCGTCGCAGCAGCTTTCGCCCTCAGCGCAGTTCAGGTATCCTATGCCATGGAGCACGGCATGGACCACGGCTCCATGAAGATGGAGCACGGCGACCACAAAGGCGCCGCGGCCCATGAGGAAGTCGTGGAGGGGGTAAAGGCGACCTTCCGCGTCATGAGCATGAAAGAGCACATGAAAGCCATGAAGATGGAGATGCCGGCGGGGATGAAGGAGACCCACCACATCGCCGTCGAGTTCAAGGATGCCAAGACCGGCAAGGCGCTCACCGAGGGTGAGGTGAAGCTGAAACTGCAGGGTCCCGACAAGTCCGAGCAGACCAAGGACCTCATGGGGATGCAGGGGCACTTCGGCGCCGACTTCGACCTCTCCAAGCCGGGCAAGTACGGCGTGATGTGCAAGTTCAAGCTTGCCGACGGCAAGGTGCGTAACGTCAAGTTCTGGCACACCGTCAAGTAACAGCACCTGAAAAAGAAAAGCACCGGGGGAGCCGGAAAACTCCCCCGGGTGCGTTAGGAGCGCCCGATGCGATTCCAGGTCATCGTTGTGATCGCCCTGCTGGCGCTGTCCGGTCTTCCGGGCTGCCGCCGTTCCGAGCCTCCCCCCGCCGCCAAACCCGCCCGCGTCTCAGCCACCGGCGCTTTCGAGCGTGCCTTCGGCCCTGCACCGACCACCGACAAGGGGACCTGCTTCGCCTTCATCATCTACTTTCCCAGCGTGAAAAACCCCGGGAAAATGACCCCCTTCCCCTTTTTCAGCTTCGACGAGGCCTCCCTTAAGAAGGTTGCCCTGCAGCGGATGATCGGCGGCATAGACGAGGCGAGCTATCGCGGCGAGTTCCTGCACCTTTTCCCTTCCGGTAGTCGCCTTTTGTCGCTGAGCGAGGAGAAGGGGGTGGTCACGGTGAACTTCAGCAAGGAGGTGGGACAACTGGCGCTCGACCCGACGCGGAGCGAACTTTTGCAGTCGAGCGTGGCGCTTACCCTGGGGCAGTTTCCCGGGGTGTCACGCGTACGGATCCTGAGCGAGGGGAAGGACCTCCTGCCGGAACTGGCACTGAAGGACCAGCCAACGACCCCGGTGGCCGAGCCGGGGGCGCCGCGTCTGTTAGGTGTGGTCGCCATGAAAGAGTCGGCCAAGGAACCGATAAAGGAGGTCGACGCGCTCTTCGACCGTCCGGTGGAGATCAAGGAGTTCCAGTTTAGTTCCGATGATGGTAAGGTTATCGCCGGGGATGTCTTTCACACCATGTTCGACATGGCCGCGGTTTTAAAACCGAAGGATCCCGAGGCGTTGAAAAACCTGACCAGCTTAAGGGTGCGCTACCGCGTGGTGGACAAACTCGGGCGCCCGGCAAGCGGCGAGGGTAGTGTCGCCCTCACGGTCAGGCTGCACCAGGACTGACTGCAACCAAAGGAGTTCCCGTGGCATCACGACTGAAAAACCAGCTGTTGGCCCGTGTCTTCACCGCCTTTCCCTCACTTGCCGCGCGCTGGGGCAAGACCCTGGTTCAGCACGCCGGGGAGATCCCCTGGGTCGAACCGCTCTTGCCGCTTGCCAAGGCGCGCATCGCGCTGGTGACCACCGGCGGGGTGCACCTGGCAAGCCAGGCCCCCTTCGACATGAGCGATTCGGACGGCGACCCGAGCCTCAGGGAGGTGCCGGTCGATACCCCGCGGGAGGAGTTGTGCATCACCCACGACTACTACGACCACCGCGACGCGGAGAGCGACCTGAACCTGGTCTTTCCGGTGGAGCGTCTGAAGGAGTTGGTTGAGCGGGGAGCCATCGGGAGTCTGTATCCGGTGGGCGCTTCGATCATGGGGCACATCGACGGACCGCATCTGGCGACCCTGCAGGAACAGACCGCTCCGCTCATCGCCCGCAAACTGGTCGCCGCGGGGGTCAACTACGCCTTACTGGTGCCTGCCTGAGGCTCCTGCAACCGGTCCGTGGGACTGGTAGCCAGGGCCATCGAGGCCGCCGGCATTCCGACCACCGCACTCTCCATCGTGCGCGAGGTTACCGAGAAGACGCCGCCACCGCGCGCTCTCTACATGCGCTTTCCCTTCGGCCATGCGCTGGGCGAAGTGGGGGCGCGCAACCAGCAGTTCGACATCCTCTGGCGTGCCTTCGAACTTCTCTTCGAGGCCGATACGCCCGGCACCATCAGGGACTCCGGCCTGCGCTGGAAGCGCGAGAACTATCCCGATCCAGACTGGGAGCGTTTCCGGCGCCTGGGACCGGTCGCGCGCCCCTCGCACCCAAGGTGATTTTGACGCTCCACTGCCGTTGCCAAGGCGCGAGGCCGGCCTGGTTGCGGACAGGTATGTTTTCCGGGGCTGGCTAAACGGGTAGGGGGGCGCGACGCGGACTGCGGGGGAAAGCGGATCTTGTCATCCCTGCCGGGTCGAGTGCCACTTTTGCAGCGCCTGGTGATAATCATCCTGCATTTCGTCCTGTAACAGGGAACGCCCGTCAGCCGGAAGCCGTGTTTCCTGTTTTTCCGGCACCCTCAGCGCCGCCTGGGCCCGCTCCTCCGAAGCCTTGGCGGCACCGCACAGGTAACTGAGCAGGGACTGGATCCGGTCCAGCTTGGTCAGTAATTCCTTCTTGAACGTCTCGTCATCCATGAGTCCACCCCTTGTGTGGTGTTGGCAGTTTCTCCGAGATCTCCCCATCGACGCTGCCTGGACGGTGTTCCGACAGCAGAGCCTACTGTAACAAAAAATTCCGCTGTCTCAACTTCTCATCGGCTCCCGCTCAGTGGAGTTTAACCGCTGTGCTGGACCTTGGGCTCGCGCTGTGTTAAAGCTGTCCGGTGTGATGAGGCCGTAGAGCTTTAAGCAGGAGAAGAGAGTGGAAATCAGGGAAGCAGATTTAAAGACAGAGTACTACCGAGCCAGCGGTCCCGGGGGGCAGCACCGCAATACCACCGACTCGGCGGTGCGCATCCGCCATCTCCCCACCGGAGTGGTGGCCCAGGCCAGTGAAAGCCGTTCCCAGTTCCAGAACCGGGAAGTGGCCCTGGAACGGCTGGCCGCAATGCTGCGCAAGCGGGAGCAAAAGGCGAAAAAACGCGTCGCCACCAAGGTTCCCCGATCGGCAAAAGAAAAGCGGCTTTCCGATAAGAAAGCCGCCTCGTTGCGCAAGAAACATCGCTCTACCTTCGACTGAACCAGCCTAGGCTTTCCCTCCCGCATAGAATTCCTGCAGCACACCGGCAAAGGCCAAGGCCGCCGGCGAAAGTTCCCGCCCCTTTCTCTTGGCCAGGAAGAACTGGCGCTTGATGTCGATCCCCTGGACCGGTACCTGTACCAGCGCCTCTTGGGTAACCTCCCGTTGCACCGAGATCTCCGAAACGAAAGAAACCCCGACCCCCGCCATGACCGCCCGCTTGATCGCCTCGTTGCTGCCAAGCTGTGCCGCGACCCGCAGGTTGTCAGGCTTGATGCCAGCTTTCCAGAGCGCGTTCAGGTAGGCGCGCCCGGTGCCGGATCCCGGCTCTCTCAGCACGAACGGTTCGCTGAGCATTTCCTCCAGCGTGATCGCCTCGCTGGTCGCCCAACGGTGTCCTGCCGGCGCGATCAGCACCAGGTGGTCCTGGGCGAACGGGGTGTACTCGACGGCATCGTCCTCGACAGCGGCACCGACCACCCCGAATTCCACCTGCTCCGCCTTCAGTTTGTCGAGGACGTCCTGGCTGTCTCCCTGGACCTGGACCAGGGTGAGTCCGGGAAACTTGCCGAGCAGCAGGGGGAGGGCGGCCGGGATGATGTACTCACCGGGAATGCTGCTGCCGGCGATGCGCAACACGGCTTCTTCGACACCCTTGAAGCGATCCACCGCGACGGTTATCTCGCGTGCGTATTCGACCAGGCGACGCGCCCGCTCAAAAAGGAGTTTCCCCCCTTCGGTCAGCAGCGCTCCTTTACCGGTGCGGTCCAAAAGCTTCAAGCCGAACTCGTTCTCCAGCGCTGAGATGTGCTGGCTCACGGTCGACTGGGTGATAAAGGTCGCTTCGGCCCCTTTGGAGAAGCTGCCGCTTTCCGCGACATTTATGAATACTTCGAGTTGCTTCAGGTTCATAGAGAGATCCCATAGTATTTTACGATAACTGGTTTTGTATTTATCGAATTTATCAATTTGACGTAGGAGTGTCAATTATCATATTACTGAGGTCACTCTGGCAGGAATAACCGTCTCATACTTTGCGGTTCAGCCAAAGGAGCAGGTTCTATCTTCTCTGTTTCGGTACTTTGTCTCTGACTTAGGTTCCGAGGTAGTAGAAGGGCTTAGATCCTAACAACGGTTTTGCACTCCAAGGCGTGTTTGCCTTGATCTCAACGCAGTGAGGATACTTGATGAAAAAAATGTTGTTGTCGTTAATCGCCCTTTCCCTGGTGCTGGCGCCTGCCGCCTGGGCCAAAAGCCGCAGCGGTCTGGTCACCTACGAGGTAGACCTCTCCAAGCAGGACGCCGGGAAAGAAACCAAACTCTGGGTACCCTACGCCGTGTCCGACAAGAACCAGAACGTGACCGATGTGAAGGTTACTGGTGATTTTGCCGCTTCAGCCGTCTATACCGATCCGGTCAACGGCACCCCGATTCTCTTTGCCCGCTGGGACAAAGGCGCCACCAGCCGCAAGCTCAGCTACTCGTTTAAAGTCGAGCGCCAGGAGATCCAGCTCAAGAATCTTCCGACCAGCGAGCCGGCCTGGAACAGCGCCGACTATGCGGAATACCTGCAGCCCACTTCCATGGGGCCCACCACCGGCGAGATCAAGAAGCTTTCCGACCAGATCACCCAGGGAAAGAAGACGGTGCTCGAGAAGGCCCGGGCGATCTATGACTGGACCTGCGAGAACATGTACCGTGACCCGGCTACCCGTGGCTGCGGCAAGGGGGATGTCTGCGAACTGCTGAAGAGGCCGGGCGGCAAATGCACCGACATCTCCTCGGTGTACATCGCGCTGGCCCGTGCTGCCGGTATTCCCAGCCGCGAGGTGTTCGGTCTGCGCCTCAGCAAGAAGGCCCAGGAGGACATCACCACCTACCAGCACTGCTGGGTCGAGTTTTTCCTCCCCGGCTTCGGCTGGGTGCCGGTCGATCCGGCCGACGTGCGCAAGGCGATGCTGGTCGAAAAACTCGAGCTGAAAGACGCCAAGACCCGCGAGTATCGTGAGTACTTCTGGGGGGGCATCGACGCTTACCGCTTCAAGCTTGCCCAGGGCCGCGACCTGGTGCTCAACCCGCCGCAGGCCGGTGCGCCCTTGAACACCTTCGGCTACCCCTACGCCGAGATAGGTGGCACCCCGCTCGACTTCTACGAACCGAAGGGCTTCAGCTACACCATCAATTACCTGGAGCGGTAGCCTGGATGCCTTCGGCTGGAGGTGCCCGGTTACTGCCGGGAGGGTGATGATTCGCACCTACCAGCCCCTGGCCCACCCAGCGTCAACCACATCCTGGTAATTTGGCTGTACGAGGTTCTGCAACTCCCTTTCCTGCCGCGTCAAGGCTTCTTGACGCGGCTTTTTTGCGCCTGATTTCGCCTTGTGTGCTCGACGGCTTTGCGGTATGGTGTCGCTGTTTGTCCTGATTAATCGAACAAGGAGGTGCTTTTTGAAGCATTGCACTCTTTTTGCTGCTGCCGCACTCATTGCCACCCTTGCGGGAACTCCTGCCGGTGCCCAAGACGGGCCGGTTGCCTCGCTCCCCCCCGTAATCCCCGCACTCCCCGCGGTCGAGAAACCCGCAGATGCAGCCCTCGCTGCTCTTACCAAGGAGAATGAGCTGTTGCAGGAAAAACTGAAGGCTCTCGAGAGCTGCAGCATCAGTTCGGGCACTCTCGCTGCCAAAAACGGCAAGCGCCTCAAGGAGATTGCTGTGGACATCCGGGCGCAGCGTCAGGGGCTGACAGACTTCGAGGGATACGTGAAGTGGATGTCTGCGAACATCGCCGGCTACTCCAAATACATCTCCGCAGGATCGGTAGCCGCCGGGTTCGCCAAGGTACTCCCGATTCCCTATGCCGGACAGGCATCGGTGTTCACCAAGTTCGTTTCCAACGCAGCTCTCTCGCTGAGCGCCGCTTCCGTCTCCATCAACAAGTACCTGGGCACCTCCCAGCAGTTCCTGGCTCGGGTGGATGCCATCGATCTCTCCAAGGAGTCCAGCGCCCGGGAGGTTTCGGAACTGGTACGTTTCGCCGATCAGGATCTTCTTAAAGGGATGGTCGAGGTGCAGGAAAAACTGACCAGTACCTCCGAGCTCTCTGCTTCGTCATTGTCGTTTCTGGAAAGCCTGAACCACTACATCGGGTCCACCGACGAGTACTGGGCCAAGACCAAGTCGCTCTTGAAGAGCGACGACAAGAAGGAGAAGAGCTTCCTCGCCGAGAGTACCACTGCCCTGAGAAACCGTGCCGCGGGATTCAATGCCAAGTTCAAGCTGTTCGACGAGACGGTCAAGAAGGATGCGCCGCTCATCAAGTCGCTGGTTGCCTATGACGACCTGATCCGCGAACTCGATCCCAAGTTCGCCAAGGCAAAGTAGCGCTTAGGCTGTCATGCGGTTCGTTATGCGGCCGTGCTGGTTCAATCTCACAACCTGGAGGTTGTTGTGGAACTTGATGCCGAATTGATAGGACAACTGAAGCGGGTGCTGGCGGCGGCCGAATTCCTGCTGCCGCAGCCGGTGGCGGCCATCGATTGGGGCGTGCATCACGCCGCCAACTGGAAGCGCCGTTCCTTTTCCGGCTACCTGGAGCCTGTGGACAGCATCGAGGGGATCCGGCTGGAGGACTTACTCGGAATCAAGAACCAGAAACAGGTGGTCGAGGAGAATACCAGGATGTTCCTGGCCGGGCTTCCGGCCAACAACGCGCTGCTTTGGGGCACCCGGGGAACCGGCAAATCCTCACTGGTGCGGGCGCTGCTCAGGAAGTACTTCGACCAAGGGCTGCGGGTGGTTCAGGTCGACAAGGATGACCTGATCCATCTGCCGGACATCGTGGACCGCCTGAAGAACCAGCCCTACCGGTTCCTGATCTTCTCCGACGACGTCTCCTTCGAGATCGGCGAATCGAGCTACAAGATGCTCAAGAGCGCCCTGGACGGTGCGGTGTACGCGCCGCCGGAAAACGTGCTGATCTACGTGACCTCGAACCGGCGCCACCTGATCCCTGAGTACGAAAGCGACAACAAGGGTGCCATGATGGTCGAAGGCGAGATCCACCACGGCGAGGCGGTGGAAGAGAAGATCTCCCTCTCAGGGCGTTTCGGAATCTGGGTCTCCTTCCATCCTTTCAGCCAGGACCAGTACCTGGAAGTGGTGCGTCAGTGGGTGGGCAAACTGGCAGTGAAGTGCGGCGCCGAGGTCCCGTGGGACAAGGAGTGTCAGGATGCCGCGATCCTCTGGTCCCAGAAGAAGGGTGATCGCAGCGGGCGCATCGCAAACCAGTTCGCAAGCGACTGGGTGGGACACTACCTGCTGCCTGCGAGGAGCAAGGTGTGATCTGAACAAAGAGCAGCTGGCGTTTCAGTTAAACGAAAACGGCCTCTCCCATTTGGGAAGAGGCCGTCTTTGTTGTAGGGACGTTTCGGTAACCGTCGATCGTAGGTCCCCTCTCCCCGTGCGGGAGAGGGACAGGGTGAGGGGGAGATAGCCACTTCTTTGCCGGTAGCACCTTCACCCACCCTCCGCCCCCCTCCCGTCAAGTGAGGGGGAGGGATCGGTACCGCTGGAAGAGGTCTGAGTCCTTAGTGGCTTGGGTTGCTAGAACTTGTAGCCGAGGCTGAGAGCCACGAGGTGTGCGTCGGTCTCGTAGGTGCCGTTGGCGGTGCTGAAGGGAGGCGAGGGGAGGCCGCCGCTGATCGTGTTGCTCTTGGTGCGCTTCTCGTAGAGCTGGTAGGCATACGAGAGTGCCAGGTTGAAACGGTTGAAGTTCACGTCAGTACCCACGCAGAAAACGTGCGTGTTCGCGTCGGGGATGGAAGGGTCGAAGGTGTTTCCCGGCGCAGCGGCGTCGCCGTACACGTAACCTGCCAGCAGTGCGACCATGTCGCTGTACTGGTAGCGCCCACCGAGGTTGAAGCCCCAGGTGTCTTTCCAGTCACGCGGGGTGGTGGTGCTGCCGCCATTGGCGAGATCGATCTGCAGTTTGTCGAAGGAGGACCACCCTTCCCAGCGCAATCCTGCCTCCACGGTAAGCTTCTCGGTGCCCCGATAGGCAACGGCGGCGGTCAGTTGCTGGGGAAGAGTCACCTTGCTCTTGCCGGAGACGGTGCTGTGGCCACCGGGAATATTGGGATTCGAGAACGTTGCGTCGCCGTCGATGTCGATGGTCACCGGGCTGCGGTAGGATACACCGAGCGTTACCTTCTGAATCGGATCATAGGCGATTCCCACGTTGAAGCCTATACCGGTGCCGTCCCCTTTGAACTTGCTGTTGACGTCGCCGGCGACCAGCGGCAGGCTTAATGCGCTAGGTGGCAGCTTTCTCTGCAGGGTGGCGTCAAGGAGGATCACGTCGAGACCTGCAGCAACGGCCAAGTCTTTGGTCACCTGCCAGGAAACGGCCGGGTTGAAGTTGTAGGTGGTCAATTCCGACTTGGTGGCGATGTACTTTCCTGCCCAGGTATCGCTCCATTCGGTTCCCAGGCCGAACGGGTTGAAGATCCCCAGGCCTGCACTCAGGCTGTCGTTGAACTTGTGGGTGACGTAGATGCTGCTCGGGAAAAAGCTGGAATCGTTGGACGTCGGGGTGCCGCCGCCTGCCGGATTGTACTCGCGGGAGACCATAAGGGCAGTGGTCCCAAGCTCCAGGCGAGTGCCGTCCAACCGGTTCATCAGGGCCGGGTTGTAAAAGATGGTGCTGGGGCTCTGGGTGTGGGCGGTTACCGCATTCCCCTGACCGAGTGCCGAGGCGCCGTGCGTGAATACCGAAAATCCGGAGGCCTTGGCGTCATTGGCAGCAATCAGCGCCAGTCCTAAGGCTAAGACCGGGGCCGTCCAGCGAATACTCTTTCTGCAAATCATAGTGCGCTCCCCTCATTGAAAATCATTTCAATATTTGAAAATAAACATGGACCTGGTGCGGCGTGGAAAAATATTAGTATTTAATAACCCTAAATGCCGCGCGATTACTGTGGAACTTGTTATGCTGTAATAGCTTCTGGAACTGGTATTAATCGGAGAGATCTCGCGTTGTAAGAATTTTCCGTTTCATAGCACATCGACGGACTCCTGTAAACAGTAGAAGTGCACCGATAATTTGTGCTGAGATAGGGTGGCCCGTAGTCCTTAATGATTGTTTGTTTCCCGATTCTGTGGTAGTTTCCCGATACCTCAACAATTCAACTACCGGAGATCATTACTGATGCAATGCACTGACTACATGATGGAGAATGATGAGGAAACCAAGCGTCTGATCGTCAAAACCGATCCAGAGGCGGTCAAGCAGCAGGCGTTGTGGGCGGGGATCAAGCCCGGGATGCGGCTGGTGGATGTCGGGTGCGGCCCGGGAATCACCACCCACGTGCTGAACCAGCTGGTGCAGCCGGGGGGGAGTTCGCTCGGCTTCGATATCTCGGCGCGGCGGGCCGCCTACGGTAACGACCATTACGCCTGCGAAACCCTCCGCTTCGAGGAGCGCGACGCGCTTACCCCCATCGAGGATTTCGGCCAGTTCGACTTCGCCTGGATCCGCTTTGTCCTGGAATACCACCACCGGAACAGCTTCGAACTGGTCAAAAACGTGGACAAGATCGTGAAGCCCGGCGGCGTCCTGTGCCTCATCGACCTGGACTACAACTGCCTGACCCACTATGGACACGCGCCGCGTATGGAGCGGGCCCTGGTGCAGATCATGAAGAACATCGAGGAACGCGCCAACTTCGACGCCTATGTCGGGCGCAAGCTCTACGCCTACCTGTACGACCTGGGTTACGAAGATATCGACGTGAAGGTGGGGGCGCACCATACCATCTTCGGTGCGCTTAAAGGCAGTGACGACTTCAACTGGACCAAGAAGGTCGAGGTGGCCGCGCGGGCGTTCTACGACTTCTCCGAGTTCCCCGGCGGCTTCGAGGAATTCCGCGACGAGTTCCGGGCCTTTTTCGCCGACCCGAGGCGCTTTACCTATACTCCCATCATCTCCTGCCGCGGGCGCAAGCCTGTTTCCTGAAGTTCCTGAATTTCCTCGTTGGCTGCCGCCCGCGCCCGCTGGCGGCAGGTGATCAGCGACTCGACCACCCTCTTGTCGAAATGGCTGCCGATCCCGTCACGCAACAGGCGGAAGGCGTCCTCAACGTGCATCGGCTCACGGTAGTGCCTAAGTGAGGTGACCGCCTCGTAGAAATCTGCCACTGCGATGATCTTCGCCCCCAGCGGTATGTCTTTCCCCTTGAGACCACGCGGGTACCCGGTACCGTCCACCTTCTCGTGGTGGGCGCCGGCAATCTCGGGTACCTGTTTGTAGATCCCCTCGAAATTAACCTGGTCCAGGATGTCGCGCGTCTTGTAGCTGTGCGTCTTGACGATTTCGTACTCGAGATCGGTGAGCTTGCCGTTCTTTTTCAGGATGGCGTCCGGCACCCCGATCTTGCCGTAGTCGTGCAACAGTGCCGCGACCCGGATCATCTCGACCTCGGCCGGCGGCAGACCCAGCTCGTGGCATATCTCCACGGAGTACTCGGTGACCTTTTCTGAGTGACCGGCGGTGAGCGGGTCCCGGGCGTCGATGGAGGCGGCGAGCACCTTCAAAAACGAGCTGAATTGGGCGAACTTGGCGTCGAGGAGGTTCGCGTTGTGGATGCTGATGCCGATGACCGGCGCGATCCCCATCAGGAGGCTGATGTCGCTCTGCAAAAGCGGGCGCTTGGACTTCAGGTTGTCGACGGCGAGGATGCCGACCGACTCCCCCTCGCAGATGATCGGGCAGCAGATAAAGGACTGGGAGCCGAGCTTGCGGGCGAACTCGAGGCTTCTCAGCGAGAGGCTGCCGTCGAGTTCGTTGATGTTGTTCACCAGAAACGGTTTCTGCTCGCGCATCGAGATGACGAACACCCCCTGGGATTCGGGGCGGTTTAAGTGGAAGGTGGTCTTGGTGAGTGCCTGTACGGTCGCCTCGGGATAGCCGAAGCCGGCCCTGAAGACCAGCTTCGAGCGGCTCTGGTTGGCGAGCAGGATCAGCCCGCGGTCGTAGTCCAGCCGCTCCTCGAGGACCTGTACGACGCTTGCCAGGATGTCGTCCACGCTGTTTTGGCGGCTGATGGCGTGACCGATCTCGTTGGTGACCCGGGCGATGTTGTAGTTCAGGTTTATCTGGTCCAAAAGCTTGTCGCTGGAGTCCTGGAAGGCGTCCAGCCGGTCGATGAGGCTCTGCTTCTCGCGCTTGAGCCTGAACACCACGTAGAGGAGTGCGGCCGCGGCCGAGATAGCGGGGAACGATTTGAGGGCGGCCATCGGATCGACGAGGAGCGCAAGCCCTGCGGTGAGCACGGTGAGTCCGACGAGCAGGGTGCGCCCTTTCTCCCAGGTCGGGATGGTGGCGTTCTCCCAGGAAACCAGGTAGCGGCAGGTCTCCCCCCCCTTGAAGATGCATTCGGGGTGGTCGATGTGGGGCATCTTCTTCTGGAACACCATGGCGATTGCTTCGAAGATCCCGGTGCGGTTGTCGCACTGGAACTTGCGTTCCTGGACCCCCGGTTTCGGGGTCACCGTGATCTCCACCATGTTCGTCGAGATGCGCCGGGAGGCGTAGACGGCGGAGCGGGTGAAGACGGAGCTTGCCTTGTTGATGAGCTCGTAGACCATGGCCGGGCCGACCATGCCCAAGATGTACTGGCGCATGCCGCCGTTGGTTTCAGGGGCGGCTGCGTAACGGCCTGCTTCGCGGGAGAGGTTGGGGTTGCCGGTCATCCGGCTGGCGCGTTCGTGGAAGGCGTTCACTTGGGCCTGGGTAAACCAGTGCCCGTGGTCGTCAACCTGGTAGGGGTGCATACCGGCGCTTTCCAACAGTTCCGCCACGTTCACAAAAGGGTAGGTGCTCTTGATGAACTTGACGTAGGTATCGATGATCCTGCTGTTGTAAAGCGGCTTGTCCTCGTCTATGACATCCATTGCCAAACCTTGTGTACTTCTCATTTCAGGCTCTCATACGCCTTAAAAGGCGTTCGGAGAACTCCCACCATTCGTCGGTGTAGAGCATACTCAGCACCCAGAGAGCGTAGGTCCGCTCAAAGGGGATCTGCTGCGCCTCGGCGTAGCTTTTCGGGTAGATCAAGACCGGCATCTGCTCCTGGTTGAACCGGATGAAGAGGATCGAGAGCGTCATGCTCAGGATCTCCTTGGTGAGCTCCTCGCCGTCCAGCACGAACACGTTGACGCAGTGGGTCAGGTCGGACATGTTCAGCCCCAGGTCCGAGAAGTTGATCATGAAGATGGCAACCAGGTTGCCATGCATCTTGAGCGAGAAGAGGTGACGCTCGCGCCGGAAGCCGATGGCTGCGTATTCCCGTGCCAGGTCGCCGCCGTCCAGCATGTTCGATTCCAGATCGAGCGCCTCGATCATGAGGCCGCCGGAGTGCTCCTCGTAGAAGCTCTCCAGCTCCTGCAGGTCGCTTCGCACCGTTGCCGTGAGGCTCCAGGCGTCGGACATGCGCTGCAGGCCGGAGAACTCGCGCTGCACGTGCAGGTACGCCATGTCATCGAGGGAGCAGGCCTTCGCCTTGCGCATCACCCGGGCCGCGCCACCGAACACCTTGTTGGGGAACTTGTTGTCCGGCCGGAAGTAGCAGAACACGTGGTTCATGTGCATCGAGTAGAGGCGGTGCGAGTCGTTGATGAAGCGGCTGATCAGGTTCAAGACGGCAAGACCCGCGTGGTTCGACTCCGCCTTGGTCGCCGCGTGGTGGTGGATCATCCAGGAGTTCTCGAAGAAGCGCAGCGTCGACATGTGCCCGAGGATGACGTTTCTCTCCTGGTAGATGAAGTGGCGCGCGATACGCGGGTGCTGGGTGTAGAGCTTCTCGTAGAGTTCCCGGTACTTCTCCTTGTTTTCCTTGATGTGGCTGTACTTCTTGGGGTAGATGAACCCGGTCTCGAAGAAGAACTGCCAGAGCTGGTCCATGTCTACCTTGTTGTTCAGGTAGGAGTGCTGCTCGTCGACCTGGTAGACCAGCGCCAAAAGCCGCACATGGTCCTGGACGTCCATGTCGAGGATGGTAAGGCCGCAGCGCACGGTGCGCGGGTCGTCGTCCAGGGCGTAGCGGTACACCACCTGGGCCTGGCAGCGCGAGGTGAAGCTGTTGGCGAAGTTGATCTCGACGCAGTCGATGATCATCCCGGGCAACAGTACCGAGTTGTTGATGTCCTCCTCGACCGAAAAGCCGCCACCCGAGAGGTCCACCACCTTGAGGTCGATCTGCTTTCCCGTGAAGGGATGCACGAAGAAGATGTTGGGGGAGGGGGCCAAGATGTGGCGTCCGCTGCGGTAGGACTTCGGCTTGAAGCGCGGGCGCTGCAAGCGGACCGGTTCCAGCACGTAGGTACGCAGCTTTTGGCCGGGGTTTTGCTTGGTGATGCGGCACTCGCCGGAGTAGTAGGCGCCGGCGGCACCGTAGAAGACCGCGTTGACCGGCAGATCCGGGTCGACCCACTGGAAGGTCTGGGGCGGCACCGCCTCCACCTCGACCCTGAAGGAGAGGGCGTTGAAATCGAGCAGCGTCCCCTCGAAGATGGCGCTGTTCTGCATGATCTGGGCGCTGATTCCCTCGCAGAGGTGACGGCGCACCTTGCGGTAGCTCACCTCCTGGGCGGTCTCCGGCAGGCGCAGCGAGATGCCGCGCTCGTTGAGTTCGACCACAGCCGGCTCGACCACCACCAGTTTCTGGCCGTCGATGATGAAGAGGTTATCAAAGCTCGCGGAGCGGATTTTCTGGAGCACCTCGCTGGGGTCAACCCAGTGGCACGCCAGGTTCTCGTCATGGCAGGGGAGGGGCTTGGCCTCCAGGGAGATGGTGCGGGAGTACTTGTTGTGCTTGAAGTTGACCAGCAGGGAACCGTCCTGAAAATTGAGGTAGTTCAACCTGTTGATCAGCTTCGACCGGGGAATCTGTTTTTCGTTATCGTGCGGGAATTCGATGGTTGTCCCCGGTCGGACAAACTGCAGAATCTTGCGCGCGCTTTCCATCAATGGACCTCGACTGATTCTTCAAAAACAAGAAAAAACTGGAGTAGGGGAACCCTTCATTGCATGAATCACGTCGTACCGCGTGCTCTGCATTGCAGAAATGCGCTCCACTAATAGCACAACTCGCAACCTTTTTCACCACAAATTATGAATAAAATACGTTGTAAACCCCTGACAGGATGTGTTTTGTGTCATTGCCTGGCGGACATGGCACTCTTAGGCGGCGCTGAGGGCTCGTCTGATGCTAAAATGTGGCACCCTTAATGGGTGGTGGCGACTGTTACAGGAGGAGCTTTACAGGGGAAAGGGGCACGCTGTTTCACTGGGGGGAATTGCTAAGAGAGAGGTGGTGAGGTTGGTGCCTCAGGCTTTCTGGCGCAGGGATTCGGTGGCTTCGAGGTAGGAGTTGAAGTCGAAGGTGCGGGCGGCCGCGGCCTGCTGCTGCGTAGGCTCGGCTGGGGCGCTTCCCTGGGGCGCCCGGTCGCTGCGCGGTGCGTTGGCTGCGACCACCTGGTTGCGGCCGTTGGCCTTGGCCTGGTATAGGGCGATATCCGAGGCATGGATCAGGGCGGTGTAGGTCCGGCCGTCCTCGGGGAACGAGGCGACCCCGCAGCTTGCGGTGAGCCTTCCCAAGGGGAGGTTGTGCTCGCCGGGGAACTTCTCGCTCTCGATCTCGGCCCGGATACGCTCGGCGACGATGAGTGCTTCTGCCTTGCTGGTGCCGGGGAGCAGGGCACAGAACTCTTCCCCGCCGTAGCGCGCCACGGTGTCCATCTCGCGCAGCGTACCCTGGATGATGTCCGCCGTCCGCTTGAGCGCCTCGTCGCCGGCCAGGTGCCCGCAGATGTCGTTGTAGTTCTTGAAGAAGTCGAGGTCAAGGAACAGGATGGTGAGGTTCAGCCCCTGGTGGTTGCTGCGGTTTAGTTCCTCCTCGATCCTGCTCTTCAAGAAGCGGCGGTTGTACAGCCCGGTGAGCGAGTCGGTGACCGAGAGCTGTTCGAAACGTACCGACTCCTCCAAGACGAGGGTCCGCTCGATCATCAGCGAGGCGAGGTTGGCGAAGGAGGTCAAAAGCTGCAGGTCCGCGTCGGTGAAGGGGGCGAGGTCCGCCTTGTCCGATAGGTTCAAGACGCCGATGACCTTCTCCTTGAGCTTCAAGGGGATGCAGATGAGCGCCTTGGACTTGAAGCGCGGCCGGTTGATCATGGCGACCCTGCTATCCTTTTCGACGTCGTTCACCACGAGCGGCTGGCCGGTCTGGGCGACCTTGCCGGCGATCCCCTTGCCGACCTTCATCGGGAGGCACTGGGCGATGTGCAGGGTGATCCCCTTGGTGAAGACGATGTGCATGGTCTCGCCGTTTTTGTCGATGAGCATGATGGAGCCCTGGGCGGCGTTCAGGAGGTCCGCCGCGATCTCCAGGATGGTCTTGTAGAGCTCGTCTTTGCTCCCCACGTGCAAGAGGGTATTGGTCAGCGAGAGGAGCCTTCCCGAAAGCGAACTGGCCCGTGCCTGTTCAGCTTCTTTGAGCAGCTGTGCAAGACGTGAACCGGCACCGTGCACCAACATGGAGACCACCAGGGCGTCGTTGGGGGTGAGATCGCAGTCCAGGAGGCTCAGAAAACCGAGGCGCTCCCCGGCACTTTCCAGCGGGAACGAGGTGGCGAGATTGGCGCGTACCTCGGGGATTGCCGCGCGCATCTTGTTGTCGAAGGGGACGGTCGTCTTCACCTTTTCGCGGGACAGGAAAACCCCCAGCGAGGTGGCGGGGAGAATACCCAGTTCCTCCGGGAGCCCCCACAAGCCCGAAAGTTCGTAGTTGACCCCGTCGTCGGCACGCAGGGCCGTCAGAAGCTTGGCCCCCGGGTGCAGCGTGGTGATGGTGTCCACGCACAGGGCGAGCGTGGCGGCCAGGGACCGCGCCTTGTCAACCCTTTCCAGGAACAGGGAGATCTCGGCCAGACGGGCGTTTACCCGTTCCTGGTCGTCATCGGCTTGCTCAACCTGCGGGGGGGGAGCGGGGGACTCCGTTATTTCACCGAGCTGCTGGGCTGCGGCGCAAAGGCGTGCAATCTCCCTAGAAACAGCTCTCGCAACGTTTTCCACCTCACGAACGGTGGCAGTGGGAAGCGTTTCCACATGGGGAAACAGTGAAAAGACGTCGGTTCCGCCTTGTCTGGAGAGGGCTGCGAGTTGCCAGAGGTCGATGGAGGTGTCCCGAACCCCGTCGCCGACCAGACAAAAATGGTCGTCTCTGAGGATGAAGGGGATCACGAACCCGAAAAAGGCGCCACCGTAACGGCAGACCGATGGGGTAGCTTCCTCGAAATAACTGGCAAGATCCTTGGAGAAATAGTGGCGGGCCAACTCGTTGCTCACCGGGTCCTGAACCCGGCTGGCACAGTAGGTAAACTTCGGAGAAACGACAGGTTCGACGTGGCTGCTCCGGTACAGGGTAAGGTTATAGTGGGACAAAGAGGTGACCGCCACCCGAAGAGTCGCCAGGATTTCCTCAAACTGTGATGTGTCGAGTTCTGGTTCCACGGGTCGAGCGCTCCTGGAAGCGGGTGGCGTTAATACCTTCGGAAATGGCAGGTTTAATTGGTGAGACCCCTCATGAGAAGATCAGGGTGCACCACTACACTACCAATAATTTCAGCAATTACTGTGCCAGTGTTTACTGGTACAGTACCAAGGCACTTCCGGTCATGACACAAGGGGGTGCGACATCAGATCCTGGTGCAGACAAAAACAGGGCGAATTCGGCTGCACTGACTCTAGCGAAAGCGTGCCAGGCAGAGAGGGGCTTCGAAGAGACAGACGATTTCCTGGACAGTGAACGAGAAAAATGCATTGATTTTTCCACGGAATTCCCAGTAGAATCTGCCCGCTGTCGAAACCCCGGAGCAGACATGGCAATCGTTTCACATGATACCCCACTTTACAATAGCAGAATCTTCGATTCATGCTTAAAACTGCTAAAAAAGAAGTACGACTTCGTCAGCATTCCGCAGATTCTGAAGTACGCGGGGATGAAAGAGTCTGAAATAGCAGATCGTGGGCACTGGTTCACCCAGAGACAGTCGGACCGCTTCTACGAAAAAATGGTGCAGCTCTGCGGCAACCGGGACATCGCCCGTGAGGCCGGACGCTATGCCTTTTCCACCGATGCCCTGGGAGGACTGCGCGAATACTTCCTCGCGCTGGCCGGCCCCGAGTATCTCTATGACATCGTCTCCCGGGTCGCTCCGACCTATACCCGATCTTCCCGGATCAGTTCGCGGCGCATCGGCCCGCGGGAGATCGAGGTCACCGTCAGCTTCGAAGAGGGAGTCCACGAGAGGCCCTACCAGTGCGAAAACCGCATGGGGTTCATGGAGGCCGGCTTCCAGCTCTTCGGCTACCACACCCCTCCTGAAATTTCCCATCCTGAATGCGTCTTCGAGGGCGCCAGCATCTGTCGGTACCGGGTAACCTGGGAGGATTCTCCCGCCATCCGGCTGGTGTGGCTGCGGCGCCTGAGCTTCCTGTTGCTCCCGGTGGTGGCAGGCTGCGGCTTCTGGCTTGCGCCCGATACCACGGTCGGTCTCGTCTTTCTCGGTGTGTTCCTTACCTACCTTGCCCTGGTCGGGTGGATCCAGCGGCTGGAGCGCGCCTCCCTGCGCACCAGCATGGCCGCCATGCGCAGCTCCGGTCAGCAGCTTTTGGAGGAACTCAAGGGGAACTACGATGCCGCCCTCATGGTGAACGAGATCGGCGAGGTGTTCGCCAGCCGCACCGACCTGGACGAGATCCTGGACAGCCTGAACCAGGTGCTGAAAAAACGGCTCGACTATACCTCGGGAATCCTGCTCCTGGGAGATGCCGATGGCAGCTCCCTCACCCTGCGCAGCTGCTTTGGTCTGCGCGACCAGGACGTCGAGATGCTGACGCAGATCGATTACTCCATCGATCCCCCCCTTCCCGACGGCATGCTGGACCACTGTTTTACGCACCAGCGCTCGCTTCTGGTCAACGACCCCAACGCTCCCGGGGTCCCCCTTGCCGACCCTGCGCGGGCGGTGCTGGCCTCCCTCGGCATTCGTTCCTTCATTTGCGTTCCCCTGGTGTGCGAAGGGGAGTCGCTCGGGGTGTTCGTGGTCAGCGACGCCAAGAGGGATGGTGAACTGGGACCCAACGACGTGCGGGTCCTGGAGGGGGTGGCTCCGGTCATCGGCATCGCGATACGCAATGCCCGGCGCCTGGCAAACGAGCGCGACCTCTCTGAACAGCTGCGCAAGGCCTCGGACTCGCTGGAACGGCGCGTCGAAGAGCGCACCATCGAGCTGTCGCGGGCCAACGAGGTGCTCGAGTTCCTCTACGACTCGGTTTCCCACGACCTGCGCACCCCGCTGCGGGTGATCTACGGCTACGGCGAGCTGTTGCAGGAACTCTACGGCGAACGGTTGGACGACGCGGGAAGGGAGTACCTGGCCTCGATGATCGCAGGGGGCGAGCGGATGGAGGCGACCCTGAACCGGATGCTCGACTTCTCCCAGGTGCGTCTCATGGAGCTCAGCTGGCAGCCGGTCGACTTAAGCCGCATGGCGCAGCGCATCCTGGCCGATCTCACCATAACCGATCCCAAGCGCCAGCTGGCCTGCACCATCGAGGACGGGGTGGTGGTCACCGGCGATGAGGAACTCTTGACCAGCATCATGGAGAACCTGCTGGGGAACGCCTGGAAGTACAGTGCGGGGAAAGGGGTGACCTCGATCTGCTTCGGCGTGAAAGACAGCGTCTTCTACGTGAGCGACAACGGTGCCGGCTTCGACATGGCCTACGCGAACCGGCTCTTCGCCCCGTTCCAGCGGCTGCACGACGGTAAGACCTTCGCCGGCCATGGCTTGGGTCTCTCCATGGTGCGCTGCATGGTGGAACGGCTGGGCGGCAAGGTCTGGGGGGTAGGCACCCCGGGCGAAGGGGCAACCTTCTACTTCACCATCGCCCCGCCGCGCTAGAGCACTACTTCACCATCGCTCCGAACTCCACCCGACTCGCCGTACCCCCCTCCTTGGTGCTCGCACGGTAGATGTCCGCATTCTTTTCGAAAAGCCGCTGCGGCGGCAGTTTTCCAGCCTTCAGCAGGTAATTCCGCACCGCCTCGGCCCGTTCCCGGGCCAACTGTTGCAGTTCGTTTTCGCCGACCACCGTGTGGGTGAGGATGAGCTTGCGCATCTCCGCATCGGGGAGGTCCTTGGCGATCCCGAGGACGTTGCGCGGCTTGGGGAATTTCTCCTTGGCGTAAACAGCCTTCAGGTAGGTGGAGTACTCCTGCGGGAGGATTTCGGTGTCGTCCTGGGTCTGCCCCGGCCTGGTTTTCCCCTCTTTTACCTGTGCGCGGAACTTCTCACCCTTCATCTTCTTGACGAGCAGCTCGTTACGGTACCCTTCGGCGTCGCGTTCCCGATCCACGAAACCCGAGATCTCCAGGTTGAGCGCCGGCCGCTCGTCGAGTAGCTTCGCCAGCTTGAGGAGCTTCGCCTCGTCAGGCTTGCCGATGTGCGCCGATCCCGGATCGAAGGGGATGGCGCTGAAGTCCTCGCCGCCGCCAAAGAGCGAACCCAAAAGGGCAAAGGGAGAGGTGGCCGCCTTCACGAGGAGGTTTTTCAGCATCTGCAGCACCACCCCCCAGACGCTGAACTTCGGGTCGTCCGTCTGTCCCACCACCGGGAGGTCCAGGTGGATCTCGCCCTTGCGGTCCTTGAGCAGTGCCACGGCGAGGCGCACCGGGAGCTTGGTCGCCTTGTCGCTCTCCACGGCCTTGCCGAAGGTGAACTGGTCGATGAAGAGCTTGTTGGAGGAGGTGAGCGCCTTCTTGTCGATCTTGTAGGCGAGGTCCAGGTTCAGTTTTCCCTTGTCGATCATGTACCCCAGGAAGGTGTTGGAGTAGGGAGTGAAGGGCGAAAGTTCGATGTCCGTGAAGGCAATCTTCAGGTCGAGGAACAGGTCGCCACGCAGCGGGTTGATCTTCCCGGTGATGGAGAGCGGCGAGTGGTTCTCCAGGTTCCCCCTCAGGTCGACGTCCGCCGTCCGGTTGGTTTCAGAGGAAAGCCCGCTCACCCTGCCCCCCAGGTTGTAGAAGGTGGTGGCGAAAGGGGTCTTCAGGTGGCGGTCGCTGAAGTCGAGGGTCCCCCCCTGTACGGCCACCGTGTCGATCCGGATGGGACGCGGTCCTGCGGCCGGAGCGCTCCCCTGCGCCGGAGTGGCGGGGCTTTGGGGGGGAGCGGAGGCTGCGCGTGCCTGGCTAGCAGGTTTTGCCGGGGGAGCACCCGGTGCCTGGGCAGTCGGTGTCGCGGGCTTGGACTCCTCGGCGCTGAGGTGCTGCAGGTTCAGGCTGCCGTCCCGTTCCACGGTCACCTTGGCGTAGAAGTTACTGAGGGAGACGTCCTGGATGGCGAGGGAGAAGGGGGCGAGGGTACCCTTTACCTGGTCGAGCTGCAGGCTGTCCCACTTCAGGAGGTCCTCGTCGAGGATGGTGTCCAGGCAGTAAAAGGAGTGCACGCCGAGGTTCCCGGCGAAGTTCCCGGTGAGCCCGGCAACCTTGTCCTGGGCGAGGTCGTAGCTTAGCCGGGCGTCGAGGGCGCCGTCGGCGAGGAATATCTGGGTCCCTTCCGGGATGTAGGCGTCGAAATCGCGCAGCGGGATGCCGCCCAGTTCGAGTTTACCTTTCACCTTGAAGGGGGCCGGTGTCAGGTCGCCCGCGGCGGCCAGGCGCCCCCCTTTGCCATACCAGGTACTGAGGGTGAAGGGTATCGTGCCCTGGCGCGGACCGGTTATCGAGGCGACCGAAAAACGGGTTTTTGCCAGAGTAAAGGTTGGCGCCTCATCCTTGCTGCGGTCAGTAAATCTGATGCCGAGTTCGCTTCCCGAGACCTTCCCGACCCGGTAACTGAAGGGTGCGTTTTTGGGGGCTGCCGCACCAGTCGTTTCTTTGCGGGCAGCGCGTGGGGGCGGTGCCGGCTTGGTCCCGGTCTCCTTTTTAAGGAGCCGTTCGGCGGAGATGCTCCCGTCCGCTTCACGCCCTATGCTCAGGTTCCCACCCTTGAACTCCACGCTCTCAACCCCCGCCTTCCTGCCGTTCAGGTCCAGGGCTATGCCGCTTACCAGGGTCTCTTTAAGGAGGATACCTTCGCCGTTACCGAAACTGGCGGCCAGGTTCTCGCCTTTCAGGGAGCTCTTCTCGAGGGTGAACCCTTTGGTGGCGTTGTAGGCGAGGTCCGCCTCGAGACCGAGCTTGCCGCTAACCGGAGTGGTGAGCGTATCGGCAAGGTACGGGTAGTAGTCCTTGAGCGGGATCCCGATCAGGGCCAGGTGCGCCTTGACGTCGAGGGGCTCCGCCGAAAGCTGCCCCTTGAGGGCGAGCTTTTCGCCGTGGCTGGTCGCGAACGTGAGGTCGAAGGGTGCCTGGCGGTCCCGTTCGGTGGAAAAGTTACTCGCAGAGAACTCGATGCCGCTCAGGTCGCTGCGGAAGCCACCCTTGGGGAGCGCGTCCTGGAAATGCACGCTGCCGTCCTTGAGGCTCAACTGGGCCAGCCGGAACAGCAGCGGCTGGTTCTTCTCCTGGGGTTTTTTGTCGGCTGGCGGCTCGGAAGGTTTTTCTGTTTCGGCACCCGATAGTTTCTGGAAGTTCCATTTCCCGTTGGCGTCGCGGGAGGCGAAGACCTCCAGGCGCTCCAGGTCGAGGCGGGCGAGATCGAACTGTTTGGTCAACAGTGCCGCGCGAGTGACGGCAATCCCCGCGTGTTTCAGACTGCTCAGCGGAGCACCCTGCGTTTCTTTCAAATCGATGCCGTCCAAGGAAAGGGACCCCGAAAGCAGGACCTCGGGGCCGGTCTTCGCGTCGATGCGGTAGGAGGCCTCCAGGTTGCTGGTTAACTGTCCCGAGTCGAAACGCACCGGAAGGGGAAAGGGGACGTACCCCAGGTAGTAGGGGAGGTCGAGTGCGCGCACCTTGAGGTCGACCACCGTCTCCATGGCGCGGCTTAACGGCTTGAGACGGCCGTCCAGGACCACCGGCGTGTCGTTGACAAAGGCCGAGAAGTGCGGCGTCACGTAGCGGTCGGCCAGGTAGGGGACGTTGCTGATGAAGGGGAGGGTGACCGTGAGTTCCCTGAGCCGGTGGATGCGCGGGGCTTTCAGGGCGTCGTCCTGGAACAGCACCTGGCCGCGCTTCAGGGTGATGTTGTTGAGCGAGAACAGGTAGCTCTCTTTTTTATTCGGCTCCTGCTTCTTCTCCGTGATCAGGTCGGAAAAGTTGAAGCGGTTCGGAGCGCTGCGCACCAGGTGCACGTACGGCGAGTCGAGAGTGATCTCGCGTACGATGAAGGCGCGCTTTGGGAGCGAGAGCGGGCTAAGTGACAGTCGTGCCGAGCTGAAGGAGACGAAGGTCGCACTGCTTCCTTTCTCGCAGAGACGGAATCCCACGACGGCTGCCGTCATAGTGAAGGGATTCAGCGAGATGCGGCCGATCTCGGTGCGACGGCCGGTGGCTTCGCTGATCTTCTGCACGGCCAGGTGCCGGGCGAGCGGCGGAAAACCGAGGAACAGGGCCGTAGCGAGGATCACCAGGGAGAGTATCGTGACGATGAGGTGTTTTCTGCTCAGACGCATGCCGGTCTCCTTGCGGGTCCCTTCTTGCTGGACTCTCGATGTCCCGGTGGCCCCGGGGAAATACTCTAACCTACCTCTGCGTACTCGCGCTCGCGGAACTCCGCTCCCAGCTCCCGGGCCAAGGCCCGAATCGGCTCCAGGTCCAGTCCCGGCAGGGTCACCGCACTCGCCACCACCGTGGGAATATACCTGGTGGCCTCGCGAATGAAATCACACACACCGGCAAAACCGGCGTCGCCGAATGGGGTGTTGCACAGCCGTGCGTAGGTGGCGGGGTCGGCCGCGTTGAGACTTACCGAGACCGCATCCACCAAGCCGGCGAGTTCCGGGAGGATGTTCCTGCCGTGCACCAGGTTCGCCTGGCCGTCGGTGTTAATGCGCACCTTGAAGCCCCGTTTCTTGAGCTCCACCGCAACCTCGCGCACCAGGTCGAGCCGAATCAGCGGCTCGCCGTAGCCGCAGAACACCACCTCGTTGAAGTCTGTTGCTGCGTCGACTGCCGCCAAAAGCTCGGACGCATTCGGCTCGTGGGAGAGTTTCAGCTCGTGCCCCTTCACGATCAGTTCCTCGAACTTCGGGCAGAAGGTGCAACGGTTCGAGCAGCGGTTGGTGATATTCAGGTAGAGCGAGTTGCGGATCTTGTAGGCGAGCGTCGCCTGCTCCTCGGGATCGGGGATCCCGAAGAGGCGCCGGGTGTTGAATGAGGTGATGCGCCCTACGTCCTCCGGCGACAGACCCTTGAGTTCCGCGATCTTTTCGGCGGTGAACCGGACATAGGACGGTTCGTTGCGCTTGCCGCGGTTCGGCACCGGGGTGAGGTACGGGGCGTCTGTCTCTACCAGCATCTGCTCGATCTTCACGCCGCGCACCACCTCGCGCAGTGCCTCGTTGGAGGGATAGGTGACCGTTCCGGGGATGGAGATCTTGAAACCCATGGCGATCACCTCCTGCGCCATGGCGAGATCCCCCGAAAAGCAGTGCAAAACGCCACCCACCTCGTGCGCCTTTTCTTCCTTCATGATGGCGACGATGCGGTCGTGCGCGTCGCGGTCGTGGATGATGATGGGGAGTTTCAACTCGCGGGCGAGCCTGATGAAGCGCCGGAAAACTTCTTCCTGGAGGTCCCGGGGCGAGCGATCGCGGTAGAAGTCGAGGCCGATTTCGCCGATGGCGACCACTTTGGGATGGGCTTTGGCCAGCTCCCGTATGGTTTCGTAGCACTGTTCGGTAACCCCGGCCGCGTCGTGCGGGTGGATGCCGACCGAGCAGTAGATACGGTCGTAGGCGTCGGCGAGTCGGCAGGCGTCGTGGCTCGACTCGAGGTCCGCTCCCACGGCGAGGATGGTGCCGACCCCGGCTGCGCTGGCACGCTCCAGCATTTCCGGAAAGTCCGCGTCGTATTCGTTGCCGTAAATATGTGAATGACTGTCAATCAGTTCCATGAAACTACTCCTTCGTGTTCCAAGATACTGCCGTGCACCCTGCAGCCGGCGAAAAGGAATCACGTATCTTAATGTACCACAGTTCTGGATGCCAGTAAAAAAAGGGGGTTAAAGGCAATAGACAGTTGATGATTGACAATTGACAGTGAAAGACCTACTGGGAGTGGAATTTTAGTGAGACGGCAGGGTCCTGGGGATAGATATCTTTGCAAGGAAGTGCGGTGGTATGGAGGGTATCCGGTTATCAGCTGCATCTGGCACAGCAACATCGCTACGATGAAACACGGCAGGTGAAAACACTCACTCTGCTTTGTGAAGGCACATCCGGAAATTCCGGGAACCACAGCACCCCCTCCCTTGACGGGAGGGGGCCGGGGGGTGGGTGAAACTGCCCTCGGCAATGATGTGGCACCTTCCCCCTCACCCTGTCCCTCTCCCGCAGGGGGAGAGGGGACCCTGTTGGACGGTTACCTCCGAATTCGTGGAAGTACCTTCGCAGAGGAGGGCTATGGTGACATGCAATTCGAGACCACGCCACCTTGCCAGAAGAACGTTCGCCAGGTGGCTTGCAGCAATCGCCAATCGTCAATCGTCGATCGTCAATTGTCCTTTGTTATCGCTCGTATCGCCGCCTCGATGCCGTCCATCAGGATCTTGAGTTCCTCGAGCGAGATGGCCAGCGGCGGGAAGACCACGATGATGTTCCCCAGCGGGCGCAGGAACAGGCCGTGCTTACGTGCCTCCAGGCAGACCCGGACGCCGATCCGTTCCTTCCAGGGATACGGTGTGCGATCCTTCTTGTCCTGCACCAGCTCGATCCCGCCGATCATCCCTTCCTGGCGCACGTCGCCTACATGCGGGAGGTCCAAAAGGTCCTTGAGACGCTCGCCGAGGTAAGCGATCTTGGGGACCAGGGCTTCCAACAGGCGGTCCTTTTCGAAGAGTTCCAGGCTGGCCAGTGCAGCGGCGCAGGCGATCGGGTTCCCGGTAAAAGTGTGTCCGTGGAAGAAGGTCTTCAACTCGGCATAGTTGCCCCAGAAGGCGTCGTAGACCTTGCGGGTGGTAAGCGTAGCGGCAAGTGGCAGGTATCCCGCAGAGATCCCCTTGGAGAGCGCCATGATGTCGGGGGTGATCCCGGCCTTTTCGCAGGCGAACATGGCACCGGTACGCCCGAAACCGACGGCAACTTCGTCGGCTATCATCAGGATGTCGAAGCGGTCGCACAACTCGCGCACCGCCTTCAAAAATCCCGGGGGCTGCACGATCATGCCGCCGGCACCCTGCACCGCCGGCTCTATCACCAGGCCGGCAAGCTCGTGAGAGTGCGACTCCATCAGCCGTTCGAGATCTTTCAGGCAGAGCATCCCGCAGCGCTCAGGGTTGCGATCCTCGGTAAGCTGGCAGCGGTAGCAGTAGGGGCAGGGGGCCTTGATGGTCGGGAAGAGCAGCGGCGAGTAGACCTCGTGGTAGATGTCGATGCCGCCGACGCTCATCGCGCCCACGGTGTCGCCATGGTAGGCGTTGTCGAAGGCTATGAACTTGGTGCGTTCGGGGTGGCCGGTCTGGTTCTGGTACTGGAAGGCCATCTTCACGCCGATCTCGACGGCGGTGGAGCCGTTGTCCGAATAGAAGACCTTGGCAAGGCCCGGCGGCGCGATGTCGATGAGCCGTTTGGCCAAATGGGCAGCGCGGTCGTTGGTAAGCCCGAGCAGCGTCGAGTGCTCCAACCGGTCCACCTGCTCCTTGATGGCCTCGTTGATCTCGGCACGGCAGTGCCCGTGCACGTTGGTCCAGATGGCGGCCACGCCGTCCAGGTAGCGGTTCCCTTCAGAGTCGACGAGGTAGCACCCCTCACCCTTGGTGATCACCAGGTTGTCGGCACCTTCCCATTCGCTCATCTGGGTAAAGGGGTGCCAGAGGTAATCCGAGTCGTATTTCCTTAAGGTCGCAGTGTCCAGCTCTTCCATGGTGCCTCCTTTGAAACGAAACCGGGGCGAACACGGTGGCTCGCCCCTGGCAACTCTTTGTCATTCGATATCGGTCTACCTTGCTGGGACGCCTTACCCAAACATCTCCCTCAGCATGATGGCCGTTTCCGGCTCGCGTTCGAGGCGGTCCACGACGGCGGTCACCCGGGCACGGTCGTCCTCGCCGGGTACTTCGGGGAAGCTGCCCAGCAGCAGTGCCCCGCTCAACGAGGAGATCAAGTGCGGTGCGTAGGCGCATGCCGCGTCCGGATGATCGGGGTAGCGGTTCACGATGACCCCCTTAACCTCGAGCCCCATCTGGCGCGCAGTAAAGGTGGTGAGCAGGGTGTGGTTCACGGTCCCCAGGTTGGGACGCGCCACCACGGCGATCGGCAGGCCGAGGTTGACTGCGAGGTCGGCAATCAAGAGTCCCCCCGCTAGCGGTACCATGAGGCCGCCGGCCCCTTCGACGATGAGGTAGTCGTACTGGGCCGCCAGGCGCTGGTAGGCGTCCTTGATCACCCCGAAGTCGATGCGCACCCCTTCCTGCTCCGCGGAGATCGAGGGCGCCAGCGGTGCCATGAGGAGGAAAGGGGTGCTGTCCGGGGTAAGCTCGATGCCGGCCCCGAAGGCCAATAGCTCAGCGTCCTCCGAGACCCGCTCCCCGTCCCGCATGATGCAGCCGCTGGTAACCGGCTTCATCACCCCTACCTTGTGACCCTGGCGCTTGAGCAACAGGGCGATACTGGCCGATGCGATGCTTTTGCCGACCCCGGTATCGGTGCCGGTGATGAAAATTGCCTTTGCCATCAGATACTCCAGGTGTGGCCGTTAGTGGGCGCACAGCTCCGTTTCCAGCCCAAGGTCATCGAACATCTTCAGGTCGACGGCGACGTTGCGCCCCAAGGTGGTCAGGTAGTTGCCGATCATGGTGCCGTTTGCGCCGGCAAAGAAGATCCAGGACTGCAGGTCGCGCAGGTTCTTCTCCCTTCCGCCACAGACCGTGATCCGCTTGTCCGGCAGGATGAAGCGGTAGAGCGCGATGGTCTTCAGGCACTCCTGGGCCGTGATGTTGTTGGCTCCCTCGAGGCGGGTTCCCTCGATCGGGTTCAGGAAGTTAAGGGGCACCGAGTCGACGTCGAGATCCTTCAGGGTGAACGCCATCTCGATGCGCTGCGCCGCGTTTTCGCCCAGCCCGAAGATCCCACCGGAGCAGACCTTGACGCCGGCCTTCTTGACCGCGCGGACCGTTTCGACATCGTCGCTGTAGGGGTGGGTAGTGCAGATGTTGGGGAAGAAGCTCTCGGCGGTTTCCAGGTTGTGGTGGTAGGTATCCATGCCGGCGTCGCGCAGCTTGACGGCGGTATCGTAGTCGATGATCCCCAGCGAGCAGGAGGGGAAGATGCCGGTCTCCTTGCGGATCCGGCGCAGTGCAGCGAGGATGCGCTCCAGCTCGAGGCCATTCACCGTGGTGCCGCTGGTGATGATCCCGAAACAGGCGGAGCCGCTCGCCTCGGCCTGGCGGGCGCATTCGACCATCTGCTCTTCTTCGACCAGGGGATAGACCGGTGCATCGGTCCGGTGGTGGGCCGATTGGGCACAGAAGGCACAGTTTTCGGCACAGCGGCCGGATTTGGCATTGATGATGGAGCAGAGGTGGACCCTGTTCCCGACGAAGTGCTCCTTGACCCGGGTCGCGCCGCGGTACAGGTCGAAGACCTGGGACCCCTCTGCCTGGCTCAGCCGTACTGCTTCTTCCGTGGTGATGCTCCCCCCGGCAAGGGTACGCTCGACAATCTCGTTGATCAGCTTTTCCATGAATACCTCCGCGCCTCATGTACCATGCCCAATCTCCGGTTGTCAACCTAATCTAGCCTTCTGGTTGACGAGGTTGGGCGCCCCCCAAAAAGGGCCGGAACGGGGATGCCTCGGCACGGGGTAGGGCGAAGGTGTGGGGAAAGATGTTAGCGGTCCAGGAGTTCGCGGACCTTGCTGATCAGGTGCAGCGGGTGTACCGGCTTCATGACCAGCTCGGTTTCGGGGGCGAGTTCGCCCTTGCTGCGGATCACGTCGGCCGTGTAGCCGCTGGTGAAGAGGGTGGGGATGCCGGGCTTGAGACGCTGGATCTCGTCGTAGGCCGCCTTGCCGCTCAGCTTCGGCATGATGAGGTCCAAAAGGACCAGGTCGACCTCGTCACGGTGTGCGCGGAACTGCTCGACCGCCTCGGCACCGTCGGCTGCCAGAAGCACCCGATAACCGAAACTCATCAGTATGCTGCGCACCAGTTCCCGTACCGCCGTCTCATCCTCGGCCACCAAAATCAGCTCGCACCCCGCCTGTGCTTCCGCCCGCGGCTCATCCGGGGGTGGGGCCGCTTCCTGGCAGCTGGTGATCGGGAGATAGACCTTGAAGATGGTTCCCTGCCCCAGCTCGCTCTCCACCATGATCTGGCCGTTGTGCTGCAGGGCGATCCCGTAGGCCATGGCGAGTCCAAGCCCGGTTCCCTTGCCGACCTCCTTGGTGGTAAAGAACGGTTCGAAGATCTTCGCGCGGGTCGCCTCGTCCATCCCCATGCCGGTATCGGCAATGCTCAAGAGGGCATAGCGACCCGTGGAACACCAGCTGAAGCCGATCCGGCCCGGCTCCAGGTCCACCAGCTGGGTCTGTACCTGGAGCGTCCCTCCCTCAGGCATGGCATCCCGCGCGTTGGTCGCCAGGTTCATCAGGACCTGCTCGATCTGTCCGCTGTCGGCAAAGATGTACAGCGGCTCGGGGGCGAGCCTGGTCTCGAGCGTGATATCTTCGCCGATTACCCGGCCCAGGAAGTGCTCGACGTGTCGGACGATCCCGTTCAGGTCGACCTGGCGCGGGTTCATCACCTGCTTCCGGCTGAAGGCAAGCAGGCTCCGGGTAAGCCCCGCCGCCCGCTCCGCCGCAGCGAGCACCTGGTCGACGCTGTTCCGGTTCGGGTCGGCGGGCAGCAGTCGCATCTGCATCACGCTGCAGTAGCCGATGATGACGGTGAGGATGTTGTTGAAATCGTGGGCGATACCTCCCGCCAAAAGTCCGGTGGCCTCCATCTTTTGGGCCTGGCGCAGCTGTTCTTCCAGGGCCCGCTGCTGGGTGGTGTCCGTTCCGATACAGGCGACCCGGGTCACCACACCGCGTTGTACCACGGGTGAGAAACTGAAGGCGAGGTCGCGCGGCTCTCCGGATGGCGAGCGGGTCTGCTGCTCGAAACTGACGCTATCTCCCGCGAGGCAGGCATCCAGATACGGCTTCAGCTCACGGAAACGGGGGGCACCCATCACCTCTGCCACCGTTTTCCCCAGCAACTGGTGGCGCTCCAGCCCGAGGTACCCGAGGAACGCGCGGTTCCCCATCAGGTACCGGTAGTCGCGGTCCACTACACTGACCATGTCGTTGGACCCTTCCACTGCCTGACGGTACTCGAGGAGTTGGGCCTCGGCCTGCTTTTCCTGCGAGATGTCCAACATGACCCCGCGCAGGCGCGCTGGTACCCCATTTTCGTGCACCACGCTCACCAGGTCCCTGAGCCAGATCCAGGCGCCCCGATCGGTCTTGAATCGGTATTCGAAAATGGCATCGCCGGGAAGGCGCTCCGGGTCGTGCTCCAGCCAGGCAAGCCAAGTCTGGTCACCGGGAAAGATCCGCTCGCACCAGCACCCGGGATCGTTCAGCCAGCGCGTCGCGGCAAGCCCGGTAATCGACTCGCTCTGCTCGCTTATGAAGGTGAAGCGGCCCGACGGGAGATCGTATTCCCAGACGATGCCGTCGATGCTGTTGACGATTTCCTGGGAGCGCTGTTTGGCGCGGAAGAGTTCCAGCTTCTGCTCGGAGAGTTGGCGGTTGGCCTCCTTGAGGCGAGCCACCTGCCGGCTGATCAGCAGGGCGAGCGCGCCGACCAGGGAGAGCAGCAGCGCTGAACTGGCGAGTTCGCGCCGGGTGCGGGCCGACCACTGGTTGAGGCGCTCCTGGCGGTCCAACGAGATGACCGCGACGATCGGGTAGGTGGAGGAGGACCGGTAACTGATGACACGTTCCGTGCCGTCCAGCGGGACTTTGGCGTTGGGAAGGGTGCCGGCTTCCGCAGAAAGGAGCAACTCGGGCGGGAAGAGCTTGTTGGGCGCCGTGGCCATGAGTGCCTCGGAGAAGGGACCCATGGAGAGCAGGGTGCCGTCTTTGCGCAGCAACAGGATCCGGTCGGTGGGCAAAAGCTCGAGGGTCGAGTAGAAGCTGCTGAAGTACTGCGCGGTGAGGGATACGCCGACGATCAGCCGCAGGCTGCCGTCCGGGTTGGAGAGCCGCTTGGTTACCGTGATCAGCCACTGGTTGTCCAGCCTGCTGCGAAACGGCTTTGAGATGAAGAGGCTCGGGTCTTTGGACGCGGCATGGTGCCGGAAGTACTCCCGGTCGCTGATGTTGACCTGTCGTACCGGATATTCTGAAGAAACGGCGTGCAGGATGCCGTCCGGTGTAGCGATGAAGAGGGTGGCCAGGACTGATTGGCTGCTCGCGTGTGCCGCGAAAAGCTGTTGGAGGTGGTGCTCGTCGGGGAGTCCGGTATGCGAAATGGTGGCGATGCCACGGGCGAGGGAGTCGATGGTGGCTTCCGCGCCGTTGAAGGTACGCAGGGCGTGTTCGTGGAGTGCGCTGGCTAGGCCGCGGGAGTGTTGTTCGGCATGCTCCAGTGATTGCCGGCGGTCGGTGCGGATGTCGTAGAAAAGCTTGCCGAAGAAACAGCAGGTGACCGCAAAGGTCAGCAAAAAGGCGATGCGCCGTGCTCCCGGCCGGGACTGGAACATGTACAACCTCGACAGCAATCGGATAACGCTCGGTTAGGAACCTGACCGCTCATATTACCGGATTAATCTGAGGTTGTCTGTTAAAAAAGAATAATAGTTACGATAACTTCGTTTAACCATAGACGATTAACGAGCTTGCCGCGGGGGGCGTTTAGAGTTCTTCGGTGGTGAAGGCGACCACTTCGTCGATGCTCTCGGCATCCAGGAGTACCATGACCAGGCGGTCCAGACCGAGGGCGATCCCGGCCGAGTCGGGGAGGTCTTTGAGGGCGTCCAGGAACTTGTCGGCCGTAGGGTAGGGGAGTTTACCGTTTTGTGCCCGCTCGGCTGCCTCCTGAAGGAAGCGGGCCCGCTGCTCCACCGGGTCGCTGAGCTCCGAGAAGGCGTTGGCGATCTCAAGCCCTCCCAGGTAGAGTTCGAACCGCTCGGCGACTGCGGGATTTTCCGGCTTCAGGCGCGCCAGCGCACCACAAGGTGCGGGGTAGTCGTAGAGGAAGCTGGGACGATGTATCCCGAGGTTCGGCTCGATCTGTTCGACCATCAGGTCGTCGAAGCTCCCCGCGGCCAGAGCCGCCTCGGGGGTGGTCGCGGTCCAGCGAGCGAACGCCTCGGCTACCGTCAGACGCTCGGCGGGCAGGCTGAGATCGATCCGGCAATCGCGGTACAGGATGCAGTCGCTACCGGCCGCCGCCCGCAGGAGTTCCTCGGTTTCCTCCATGAGCCCCAGGTAGTCGGTGCCGGCCCGGTACCACTCCAGCATGGTGAACTCGGAGAGGTGGCGCACCCCGCGCTCGCCATCGCGCCAGCAGCGGCAGATCTGGAAGATCCGCTGATAGCCGGCCGCCAAGAGCCGCTTCATGCAGAGTTCGGGGGAGGTGTGCAGGAACCACCCTGAGGCGGGGATGGCGTCGATGTTGGCCTCGGGTGCGGGCGCAGGAATGCGAAAAGGGGTCTCGACTTCGAGATACCCCTTTCCCCTGAAAAATGCCCGGATGCTGTCGAAAATGGCCCCTCTCCGCTCCAGCGCCGAACGCCGGCGGGAGAGGGCCCAGTTCCCTGCCATGATTACCCCTTGACCCTGGTGGAGTACTCGCCGGTACGGGTGTCGATGACGATCAGTTCGCCCTCCTCGATGAAGGGGGGAACGCGCAGCACGTAGCCGGTTTCCACGGTGGCCGGCTTGGAGTCACTGCCGGAGGTGTCGCCCTTGACCCACGGCAGGGTCTCGGTGACGCGCAGGTTGACGAAGTTGGGAACCTCGACGCCGATCGCCTTCTCCCTGAACAGCAGCACGTCGACCGGCAGGTTGTCGATCAGGTAGTTCTTGGCGTCGCCCATGGCGTCCTCGGAAACGTGCACCTGCTCGAAGGTGGTGTTGTCCATGAAGCAGTAGTGGTCGTCCTCCTTGTAGAGGTACTGCATCTTGCGGTCCTCGAGGTGGGCCGGTTCGAAGGTTTCGCCCGAGCGGTAGGTGCGCTCCAGGGTCGTGCCGGTCATCATGTTCTTCATCTTGGTGCGGTACAGCGCCTGACCCTTGCCCGGCTTGGCGAAGTCGAAGTGGGTGATGATGTACGGCTCGTTGTCGATGGTGATCTTGAGCCCTTTCCTGAGGTCTGCTGCAGTGTACATGGAGATTCCTTCTGATGCAGTTATAGTGAGAATTTACAAATATTTAGCTCGCCGCGTGCCTGAGCGCAACTCACCCCTGGTTCCCGTGACCTTTGATAGAGACGGGTTCAGATGGGGGAGTGGCTGGTTGCGCCGGGACTGCCTGGGCGGGTTACTTCGCGCGATAGGTGATGCGGCCGCGGCTGAGGTCGTAGGGGGACAGTTCGACGGTGACCTTGTCGCCGGGCAGGATTTTGATGAAAAACTTGCGCATCTTGCCGGAGATGTGTGCCAGCACCATGTGGTCGTTTTCCAGCTTTACTTTGAACATCGCGTTGGGCAGCGGCTCGATTACCGTGCCTTCAACTTCAATTGCTTCTTCCTTGCTCATTTGCACTCCTGGCTGGTTGGTAGCAGCTATTTTTAACAATCTGTGACTTTACAAATATTTCCAGAAAAAAGCAAGCTGGTTTTCACTCATAGGCTCCTTTTGCCGGTTCAAAGCTATTCTATTTACAGGATAGGCGCAACATGCTAAAAATAGCGTCGATTTTTCGAAGGAGTTACCCCGCACCATGAACAGTATCGTCAGGGAACTGGCACTGGACAACGGTCTTACCGTCCGCTTCAGTGACGCCAGCCGCCGCTATTTCGGAGATTATCACCAGGTACGGGTGGAGGTGACCTGCGAGGTCCCGCTCACCGCCCAACTGTTCGACGATCCCGCCGCCTTCGAGGCCGCCCGCAAACTCCTGGGCGCCTCGGTTTCTTACCGTAAGCTCGTGGAGCACCAGGGTGTGCCCACACTCTTGGTGGCAGACCAGGTGGAAAAGGTCATTCAGCATTTCATCGAACACTCCCTTGGTTACTTCTCCTCGGAGAACTTCCCCCGCCGTCTGGTGCAGTCCGAGCTGAATCGGCTCAAGTCCCGCTCCCGGTCCTTTGCGATCCCCATGCATATCAATGGCTGAGGCCGAAATCGTTATCGATAAGCTGAGCTACGGCGGGTCCGGATTCGGTCGGCTGGCGGGAAAGGCCTGTTTTGTCCCCTACACAGCTCCCGGTGACCGGGTGCGCGTGCGGCTTGTCAAGGAGAAGCGCTCCTTCGTCGAGGGAGAACTCCTCGAGGTTGTCGAGCCCTCACCCGCGCGGATCGCCGCCCGCTGCCCCATCTTCGGTCGCTGCGGTGGCTGCGATTGGCAGTTTCTCCCCTATGTCGAACAGCTGGCCCAGAAGGGGGCAATCTTTTCTGAGACCCTGCAGCGTATCGGCCGGGTGCCGGCCGAGGCGATCCTTCCGGTCAGCGCTTCGCCCAGTGAGTACGGGTACCGCTCGCGGATCCAGCTCAAGGTGGCCCACCTCAAGGACAGAATACTTCTGGGCTTTTTCCAGGCAGGTTCGCACCGGGTGGTCGATGCCGCTTGTGGCTGCCATATTTCCGATCCCCTCCTGAACCGGATGGCGGACCAGTTCCGGGCTGTGGTCGGCAGGCTTCCCAAGGGGCGCACGCTTTCCCAGATCGACCTCTCCATCGGGGCCGACGGTGAGAGCATCGCCGTTTTGCACGTGGAGCCGGCCGCCGCAGCTTCCCTAAAAGAGGCGTTCTACGCGCGACGCGACCAGCTCTCCGCGGTCGGCGGGCTCTTTCTGCGCAGTGGCGCGAAGGCCCGCATCGATAAGGTGTTCGGGATCGATTCGCTTGCCTACCGGGTACCGGCAGATTTTCTCCCCGGAGCCCCGGAACTCACGCTGCGCTTTGGCAGGGGTGGCTTTTCCCAGGTGAACTACCCCCAGAACCTGGAACTGATCGCCGCGGTGCACCGTTTCGCCCAACTCACCGGCCAGGAGCGGGTGCTCGACCTTTATTGCGGTAACGGCAACATCTCGCTGCCGCTCTCCCGCTATGCGGCATCCGTCCTGGGTGTCGAGGGGTATGCCCCCTCCATCGACGACGCCCGTGCCAACGCCGCGTCCAACGGCATCGCCAACGCGCAGTTCGAGGTTGGTGACGTGGCACGGGTGGTGGCGCGGCTCTCCGAAGCGGAAGAGCGCTTCGACCTGGTGATCCTGGATCCGCCCAGGAGCGGTGCCGAGGCTGCCGGAGAGATTGCCCGGCTCGCCGCACTCCGGATCGTCTACGTTTCCTGCGATCCGCCGACCCTGGCCCGGGACCTGGCCCTCTTGACCGAGCGCGGCTACCGGGTGGTCGCCTCGCAACCGGTCGACATGTTCCCGCAGACGTACCATCTCGAAAGCGTCACCTTACTCGAATTGCTCTAGCCTTTGCTATAACTACTACATTTCACAGGAGACCCCGCATGTCGTTTTTCAGCAAACTGTTCAAGAAGGACCGTGACCACAACTACTACCTGGCCCAAGGGGACAAGTACTTCGCCGCCGAACGCTACGCCGATGCGCGCGTCGAGTACCAGGAGGCCCAAGCCTGCTGTCCGTCGGATGCCGTCGAGGACGTGAAGCGAATTGCGGACGGGCTGGCCCGGGCCGGGAATCGGTTGGGTGAGCTGAACCTGGAGGAGGGGAACCATGCCGCCAATGCCGGGGACCTGCAGAAGGCGGCCGATCATCTCTCTCTGGTGCTCGAACTCGCCGCCGACCCGGCCTTGCGCTCCCGCGCCACCAGCGCACTGCGCGAACTGAACCAGCCCAAAGCTGCCTCGGCTGCCGCAGCCAAGGCGCCTGCCGCGCACGCTCACGGGCACGGTCACAAGAGCTCCTGCGGCTCCTGCAGCGATTCCGGGAAGCACCACCAGGCACCGGTCGAGGTGAACACCGACGACGTGCACGAGGACGATCGCTTCACCCTGCTCGTGCAGCCGTTGCCGGGGGATCTGCCGGAGCGCTACTGTGCCATGGGTCATGAATTTGCCAAAGCCTACCTTCTCATTCATGAAGGCGACGACGCGGCTGCGTTCCCCATTCTCAAAGAAATGTTGTTATCTTCCGAAAATGACATTGTAATCTACGAATTGGCACTTATACTGTACAGGGGCGGTCACGCTCATGAGTGCGAGGAACTACTGAAACGGGGACTCAACATTAACCCGGACAACGCCACCCTGTACCTTGCACTGATGCATCTTAAGTGCGATTTCGGTCTCTATGGCGAGGCAATCGAGATCGTGACCCGGATGCAACAACGCGACCTCCTCCCGGACCAAGCCCAGTTTATTCTGGGCGAGCTGCACCAGGCGTCCGGCGACAACGCGGCTGCCCTGGAAGCCTGGTCCAAGGCATTGCAATTCAAGTCCGTAGCCAAGTCCGCAGCGGAGCAGCTGGTGCCACTGCTGGCGAGCCAAGGACGTGACGCCGAAGCAAAATTCCTGGCCAAACAGTACTTGAAGGGGTGTTGCTGAGGCATACTAACCGGAGGAAAGGACCATGAACAAATCGGAACTCATCGAGTCGCTTGCCGCCAAGAAGGCCCTCTCTTTCAAGAAAGCTGAAGAGGTCGTTAACGCAGTGTTTTCATCGATGACCGATGCCCTGCTATCCGGCGATAGGATAGAAATCAGGGGGTTCGGGAGTTTTGTCGTCAAGGAGTATGACGCCTACACCGGGAGAAACCCGAAGACGGGGGAATCCATCGCGGTGAAGGCGAAAAAGCTCCCCTTCTTCAAAGTCGGTAAGGAGCTGAAGGAGAAGGTATCAGGATAACATCGGGTTAAGGTTGAGGTTGAGGTTGAGTAAAACCCGCCAGAGTGGGATACTTCGACCTGGTTACCGACGCAGTCTCAGCCTTGCGGGAGCTTTTTCTCGACCTCAACCTTAACCTCGACCTGCTTCTCATCATGCCTACCTCATGGTCCTACATCTCACAGGCGCTCGGCGGTCTGGCCCTGTTCATCCTCGGCATGCGCACCATGTCCGAAGGGTTGCAGAAGGTCAGCGGCGAGCGCCTTCGGCGCATCCTGGAAAAAGGGACCGGTAACCGCTTCACCGCCCCCCTCATCGGAAGTTGCCTCTCCTCGCTGTTGCAGTCCGGTTCTGCGGCCTCGGTCCTCGTGATCGGCTTCGTCAATGCCGGGCTCCTCTCGCTCTACCAAGCCCTGGGGGTTCTCCTGGGGACCGGCATCGGTACCACCCTCGCCATCCAGTTCATCGCCTTTCGGGTCGCTGCTTTCGCGCTTCCTGCCATCGCGCTCGGCGTGGTGTTCAGCTTCTTCTCGCGCAGCCGCCGTCTGGCCAAGCTCGGGGGCTTGCTGCTCGGCGCCGGCCTGGTCTTTTTCGGCTTGTCGCTCCTGGAGGAGGCCTGTCTGCCACTGGGGGAGAGCGCCATCTTCGGGATCCTGCACCAGCAACTGCTGTCCGCACGGCTCACCGCGGTCTTACTGGGGGCACTCATCACCTTCGTGGTGCAGTCCGGCGGTGCCACCATCGGCATCGTGATCGCCCTCGCGGCCGGGGGCGCGCTGCACTACGACGCCGCCGTTGCCATGGTGGTCGGCGAGGTGGCCGGTGCCTCGCTCATTCCGCTCATCGCCTCCGTGGGGGGGACCCCTACCGCCAAACGCACCGTCATCTTCTACTTCGGCATCAACGCCGCGGCCATCGCCCTGGCGCTCGCCTTTTTCCCCTGGTTCCTGAAGGCGGTCGATTACTGTTCCCCCGGTGACCTTACTGCGCTGCACCAGGGGGCTGCGCACCCGCTTATCCCGGAGTTGCGCCCCTCTATCGCGAGGCACCTGGCAAACGCCCACACCATCTTCACCCTGGCCTGCGCGCTGGTTTTCCTGCCACTGATCGGTGTGTTCACCCGCTCGGCCGAAACGCTCCTGCCGACCAGGCGTTCGGAGAGCGAGGCACGGCCGCGCTTCATCGACAACCGGGTCCTGAAAACCCCGATCATCGCCCTGGCCCAGGCCTGGAACGAGTTGGAGCGCATGCTGGAGATCGCCTGCACCATGTACCGGGAACTGGTGGTGCTTTTCGAGAATTTCGATCCCAAACAGGCCGCTGCCGTGCGTGAAAAGGAAGTCGTGCTCGATATCCTGCACCGCGACATGTCGCATTTTCTTATCGCCCTCTCCCGGGAGACCCTGGCCGTGGAACGTGCCGTGGAGATCCCCAGCATGCTGCAACTGGTCAACGACCTGGAACTGATCGGCGACCAGTGCGAGCTGCTGCTCAACTACCTGATCCGTAAGAAGGAGGAGCGGCTAACCTACTCGACTGCCGCCATGGATGAGCTCAAACAGCTGGCCGGCAAGGTGGAGACTTTGCTGGAGCTGGCCGCACGGCTTTTCCGGGGGGAGTCCGACGAAGACCTTTCTCCCTTCAAGGTTGAATTGGCCAGGCTCGAGGAAGAGCTCAACAAGAGCCACCTGAAGCGTCTGAAGAGCGGCAAGTGCAGCATCGTCGCCGGGCTCCTGTTCGGCGACATGATCGCCTCGTTCGGCAAGATCGCCCAGCTCAGTTTCACCATCATCGCTCACAAAAGAGGAATCACCCATGAAGCATCCGGTCGCGTCCATTGACCTGGGGACCAACACCGCACGCCTTTTGATCGCAAATCTCGAACCTTTCCAGCAGATCCTGTTGAAGCGTACCATCACCCGTTTGGGTGGAGGCTTCACCCGCGAGCACGGACTCTCCGCCGAGGCTGTGCAGCGCAGCCTTGCGGCGCTTGCGGAATTTGCCGGGGACATGAAGCGACACGGCGTCGAGCGCCTGCGCGCGGTAGCCACCAGCGCGGTGCGTGACGCGGCAAACGGTGCCGAGTTCTGCACCCGGGTCAAAGCCGAAACCGGCATTGAACTGGAGGTGATCGACGGTCACCAGGAGGCGCTCTTCACCCTGGTCGGCGTGTCCAGCATCCTTACCGACAAGGCCCGTGACCTCGCGGTCTTCGACATCGGCGGTGGTAGTACCGAGTACACCCTGGCCCGTGGCAGCTCCCCGCTTTTCAGCCGCAGCCTGCCGCTTGGCGTGGTGCGACTTACCGAGGGGAAGGGCGACCTGGCCCTGATGCAGGATAAGATCGTGCGGGAATTGTCTCGGCTTAAGCGCGACCTCGAGGAGTGCCACCTGCTGGATGACTTTGCGCGCTCCGCCCTGGTGGGGACCGCCGGCACGGCGACGAGCCTCGCTGCAATCCAACTCAAGATGACCGACTACGACTATCGCAAGGTAAACAACTGCGTGGTGACGAACGCCCAGGTGCAGGAGATTTTCCAGCGCCTGCTGCCGCTCACGCCCGCCCAGCGTCTCCAGGTCGTCGGATTGGAGCCGGGACGCGAGGACCTCATCATCGCAGGTACGCTGGTGGTTCTGGAGACCATGCGGATCTTCGGGTTCCAGACCTTGACCGTTAGTGACGCCGGGCTTTTGGAAGGGCTTTTGCTGGAGAGCTGAGTGCGGGAATAGTTGCCTGGCAGAGTCCTGTTCAGGAAGTGCCGTGCATGGTAGGGAAGGGTGTCATGCTACGAAAAGGGAAGGGGGCTGCCGTAAAATCCGGCAGCCCCCTCTTTTGTTGTTACCTGATGCCGTGCCTGTTCAGGTGTGGGCCGTAACGCTTGTCGGTCCCCTTGATGTGGTTCACCAGCCAGTCCTGCAGGAAGGTGATCACGTCCTGGGTGAGCACGGTCTCGCCCGAGCTGAACCTGCCGATCAGCTCGACCACCTGGTTTACCAGGTCCTTGTGGATCTTTTTGTGCTGGGTCTCTTCGGGGTAGCCGGTCTTGGCGAACATGGCTTCCTCGGCGGCGAAGTGGTTCACCGTGTAGTCCGCCAGGCCGTTCAGGATCTTGCCGATCGCCTCCTTGCTGCGCTTTTGCTGCATGGCGTCGTGCAGGTCGTTGACCATGCGGAACAGGGTCTTGTGTTCCTCGTCCATGGAACGCACTCCCGTCGAGAAGCTCTCGTCCCATTCCATGGCGCGTGCCAGCCGGAAGTGCCCCACCAGGGCATGCAGGCTGTCCACCTGTTCGGCGAGCTTGTGGGTAGCTACAGTGGTGTCGCGGGCGCTCGCCACGTTGCGGGCGACGACGTCGGTGATCATCTGGATGTTGTTGGTGATCTCGTGGGTGGTTGCCGTCTGCTCTTCCGCGGCCGTGGCCACCTGGCTGATCTGCATGGTGAGTTCGTTAATCTGCTGGTGGATAACCGCGAGTGCCTCGCCGGAGCGGTTCGCCTCGGTAGTCCCGCGCTCCACCTCGCTTACCCCTTCGGCCATGGAGCCGACTGCTGCCTGGGTCTCGGACTGGATGCTACGGATCATGGTAGCGATCTCCTTGGTCGCCTTGGTGGTCCGTTCCGCAAGGGCGCGCACCTCGTCGGCAACCACGGCAAAACCGCGTCCCTGTTCGCCGGCACGGGCCGCCTCGATCGCCGCGTTCAGGGCAAGGAGGTTGGTCTGGTCGGCGATGTCCTCGATGGTGCTGACGATGGCCCCGATCTGGTCCGAGCGCTCTCCCAGCCCCAGCACCGTTTTGGATGACTCGTTGACTCGCTGGGCGATGTGCCCCATGAGCACGCTGCTGTTTTGTACCAGCCCCTCGCCCTCCTCGGTCTGCGTGGTGACCTTCTGGGCGTTCTCTGCTGCGTAGAGACAGTTTCGGGCGATGTCGCTCGAGGTGGCCGACATCTCTTCGCTGGCCGTTGCGATGCTCCCTGCCTGCATGGCAACCTCTTCGGCGGCACAGGCCATGGTGTCCGTAGTCGATTGCACCAGCACCACCGAGTCGCGCACCAGGTCCGCTACCGAGAAGAACTGGCGCATTGCCTTGTTCATGTCCTCCATCATCGAGTTGAAAGCCTGGGCGAGCCTGCCGAACTCGCCGTCGCCGACGACCTTGGCGCGCACCGACAGGTCGCCGCTGGCGGCCTCCTCCAAGGCCCGGACCATGTTCTGCAGGGGGTGAAAGGCACGGTAGGAGAGGACACCCAGTACCGCCGAGGTGAACGAGATGACCAGGATCCCGATGATCAGGTGGGCCCAGAAACTGCCGCCTGGGCCAGTCAGTGCAATTGTGGTGACGGCCAGGAACGTGCTGATGATGTTGCCGAGAACGATGCGTGCGGTGAATGACATGATTTACTCCATTTTCGGCCAGAGGGGCTGCGTAAGAATTTGTAAGCCTATTTGAAACCTTTGGTAAGTTTTTTCTTTTAATTTCCGGTAACTTCCAATACTGCTACCGTTTCAGCTCTTCTCGGAAAGGGGGACGTAAACTTTAGCGAAAATTCCCATAATACTTAGCGCTTAGCCAAATAGGGGGGCGTTGCGCTGCCAAGTGCCCGAGGTTTAATAGTTTTCATGGTAGCCTGCTCCATCGGAAGACCTTGTGAAGCGGAGGGTCGAGTGAAGGGAAACGTTGCGACGACCGGAAACTTCGCGACCTTCTGGAATTCACTTCGCCAGATGGTACACTACGACTGGTAGCTTCCTTTCCCGCGGCACCCGACACTCTCTGTGCAAAAACCACGTACCTATCAAGATTCGCTGTTCTGACAACCGGTGGTTTTTTGACTTCCGTCAAGGTGTTAAGCTTTAGCGGCTGTTAAGGTGCGGCAGCCATTGTGAGGCTGCTGTGCGCTTCTCCTGTCAGGCGAAGCGGCGCTTATGAGATATTCAATCGACATCAACTGAAAGGGGGTATCAACATGCAGAGGAAGAACCTGAAGCGTTGTGCTGCTGTTGTCCTGGTGGCTGCCGCGGCAATCTGGTCGGGCTGCACCCAGCACAAGGTGGAACCGATGAAATCCTCGGAAATTGCCGACGGAGCCATCGATCCTGCGGAGTGGGGCAAGGTCTATCCGGAGCAGTACAAGCTCTGGAAACAGACGGGAGAACCGACGCCGGCCGGCAAGAGCAAGTACAAGCGCGGTTACGATGTGGGCGAGGGGCGTCGCGACAAGCTCGACGAGTACCCGTTCCTGGCGCTTTTGTACAACGGCTGGGGGTTCGGCTCCGAGTACAAGGAACCGCGCGGCCACTACTTCATGGTCCAGGACCAGCTTGAGGTTGATCCCGGCAGGATCAAGGCCGGCGGTTCCTGTCTGACCTGCAAGACCCCGTACGCACCGGCGCTGCACAAGCAGATGGGTGCCGCCTACTTTCCGACCCCGTACAAAGAGGTGCTGGCACGGCTTCCCAAGGACCAGCAGACCCTCGGTGTCGCCTGCGTCGACTGCCACGACAACCGCACCATGGCCCTTAAGATCTCCCGCGAATTCACCCTGGGGCGCGCACTGAAAGATATCGGCTTCGACGTGAAGACCATGGACCGCCAGCAGGGTCGCAGCCTGGTCTGCGCCCAGTGCCACGTCACCTACGTGATCCCCAAGGATGCCGAAATGCACTCCACCGACGTTTACTTCCCGTGGCAGGGGAGCCAGGTGGGGCATATCACCGTCGAGAACATCATCAAGCAGATCAAGAGTTCCCCGGCCAACGGCGAGTGGAAACAGAGCGTCACCGGCTTCAAACTCGGCTTCATCCGCCACCCGGAGTACGAACTCTTCTCCAACGACAGCCCGCACTGGCTCGCTGGCGTGAGCTGCGCCGATTGCCACATGCCGACCGTCACCGAGAACGGCAAGAAGGTCTCCGACCACCGGATCATGAGTCCGCTTAAGAGCGACCTGAAGGCCTGCGCCGCGTGCCACACCGAGAGCCCCGAGGCGCTGCGTGCCAAGGTGTACACCATCCAGGATGACACCATGACCATCTACCTGAAGGCCGGCTACGCAACCGCCACCGACGCGAAGCTCTTCGAGATGGCCAACAAGCTCGAGGCTGCCGGGACCAAGATCGACAAGTCGCTCTACGCCCAGGCCCGTGAGAACTACGAGCAGGCCTTCTACCGCGTGGTCTTCATCGGTGCCGAGAACTCCATCGGCTTCCACAACCCGAAGGAAACCATGAGGGTCCTCAACGACGCGACCCGCTTCGCAGCAGCAGCCGAAGTCCAGGTACGCCAGCTCCTGGCGCAGGCCGGCCGCCCGGCACCCGAGAAGGTGGACCTGGAACTCACCAAGTACACCAACCAGCGCGGGAGCAAGAAACTGATGTTCAACCCCGAGCACGAGATCAAGGCGCCGGTCGCTCACTAGCCGGTACCGCAATAACGACATTGCCCCGGAGATCGATGCTGTTCTCCGGGGCTTTTCTTTGCCCTGGATACGATGTGTGAAGGGTTTCTCTGCAACAGTTCGAGAAACAGCCGCTGTCTTGACTTGGGAAGCCTTCAGGTTAGACTTCAGCGGTCGTTACAACAATACCTGGTGAAATGATAGTCAAAGAAGGAGTACCATAAGAAGTGCCACTTGATCCATATCCGTGCCTGTTGCTGTGCTGCCTGATTCAGTAGGGGCACGAGATCGCTCAGCTTGCACGGCAAATCTCTTTTGTAATGTCGGGAAAAAGGAGGCCCCCTTGGAACAGGGATCCTGGAATATCGCTAGACTTCTGGAACTCTCCGGCAGCTACTGGAGTACCTGTGCTCTGCACGCCGGGGTCAAACTGCAGGTCTTTACCCCTCTGGCTGCCCAGCCGATGACGGCCGCCGAACTTGGCGGCAAACTCGAGCTGGACCCGCGCGGGCTCGCCATGCTGCTCGACGCCTTGAGCGCCTTGGGGCTTTTGGACAAAAGCGGCGACCGGTACGTGGCCACCCCCTTCACAGCACAGTTTCTCAATCGGGACTCTGCCGACTACCTCGGCCACATCATCATGCACCACCATCACCTGATGGACAGCTGGATTCAGCTCGACCAGGCGGTGCGCCGCGGGGAGCCGGTTCGGGAGCGCGTCTCGCACGGGGATGTTGCCGAACAGCGCGAGAGCTTCCTGATGGGGATGTTCAACCTGGGCATGCAGATGGCGCCCAAGATCGTGCCGAACCTCGACCTTGCCGGCCGGCGCCGCCTGCTCGATCTGGGAGGCGGTCCTGGCACCTATGCGATCCACTTCTGCCAGGAGAACCCGGACTTGAGCGCGGTGATCTGCGATCTCCCGACTACCCGGGAGTTTGCCGAGCAGACCGTGGAGCGTTTCGGCCTGGCCGGACGGATCAGTTTCGTCAGCAGGGATTTCGAAACTGACGAGCTCCCGGCCGGGTTCGACGTCGCCTGGCTTTCCCACATCCTGCATAGCATGGGGCCCGAGGAGTGCGCTGCCCTGTTGCGCAAGGTAATGCGGGCCCTGGACCCTGGAGGACTCATCCTGGTACAGGAGTTTGTCCTGGACGACGCCAAGGATGCCCCGGTTTTCCCGGCGCTCTTCTCGCTCAACATGCTGGTGGGCACGGCCGGGGGGCAATCCTACAGCGAAGGGGAACTGGTCTCCTTGCTCGAGGCTGCCGGTGCCCGTGAGGTGCGGCGCATTCCCCTGCAGCTACCCAACGGCTCGGGCATTATCGCGGGAGTGGCACCCAACTCGTGATACACGAGGCGAGAGAGAGGGCGGTATGACAACGGAGAACCACACGGGAAACGGACGATCGCTCGCGCTTGCTGCATTGCTGGCCTCCCTCTGCGCCTTGCTGCTCCTGGCGTGCTCCGGCTTCGGCGCTCGATTCGGTATCTGGCAGTTTCGCACCGGGTTCGCTATCCTCAAATGGTCTGCGTTCCTGGGGCTTGCTGCCGCTCTGGCCGCAACCGTGGCCGTGTTTGTTGCGGGGAAGGGGCGGCACTTTGGCGCCCTGTCGGCTGCACTGCTCGCGTTCGTGTTGGGGGCCACCGCGTTTGGCTTACCGTACTCATGGAAGCTCAAGGCCGGTAAGGTACCCCGCATCCACGACATATCTACCGATTTGGACCACCCGCCCCAGTTCGTCGCGCTGGCACCGGCACGCACCGGCGATGTTGCCTATCCCGGCGCCTCGGTGGCAGCCCAGCAACTGCGGGCCTATCCTGACCTGAAGACCGCAGTGCTTGGCGTACCCATGGCGCGTGCCTACCAATCCGCCCTGGACACCGCTCGCGAGATGGGGTGGCAGATCGTTGCGGCTGTTCCCGACGAAGGGCGCATCGAAGCGACCGACACGACCTTCTGGTACGGATTCAAGGATGACATCGTCATCCGGGTGTTTCCCGCCGCCGACCGCTCGCTTGTCGACGTTCGCTCGGCGTCACGGGTCGGCATCAGCGATGTCGGCACCAATGCCCACAGGATCCGCTCCTTTCTGGCAAAGCTGACGCACCACCCTGCGCCGCGTTAGCTGCTACGTTTTTTATTGCTGTGGAGATCATGCATGAAGTTATCTGGCAGGGACTGGGTTGGCATCATCGGAGTGGCGTTGCTCATAGGGTTACTGGGGCTGGGAGTCGGCAAGGGGAGGGGGAAGACCATTCCCCTCGACGACCGCCACCGCTCGAGTTACCAGGCGCTCAAAGAGGGGCGCGACCGCGCCCACGTCGAACTTATCTGCACCACCTGTCACAACCAAAGTTCTCAACCCCTCCCCAAAAACCATCCTCCCAAGGAACAGTGCCTGGTCTGCCATGACCTGGTCAGGTCGTAGCCGGTTCCCCGTTCGCTCGTTCAACCTGCCTCCTCTACCTCACCTGCCGCAATATTAGGCTTATCGATTCATTGGCGTGCAGTCGCGGGTTGATCGAACCCGCCTCGAGTCGCCGCCCCTCTCCTTTCACGCCGCGACAACCTCATGTGATCTTGCCTAGATACAGCGTAGACGTTGCTTTTAAGTTATCTGGCACAGCTTGTGCTCAAGGTCTCTCAAACCGTGAGCACTGGGCAACGGAGCCCACCTCTCCTGGCAGAAACGTTACCCGAAGGAGGCAGACATGGGCGACTCAGCTAAAAAGACCGTACGCATCGGCGACACCACGCTGCGCGACGGGGAACAGACCGCCGGCGTGGTGTTCAGCGCCAAAGAGAAAGTAGCGATAGCACGCGCCCTGGATGCCATGGGCGTACACGAGCTCGAATGCGGCATCCCTGCCATGGGAGCCGAGGAACGCGCCTCGATCCGCGCCTTGGTGAACCTCGGGCTGAACGCCCGGCTCATCACCTGGAACCGTGCGCTGATCCCCGACATCGAGGCGAGTCTCTCCTGCGGTGTCGGCGCCGTGGACCTTTCGCTTTCGGTATCCGACATCATGATCGAGAACAAGATCAACAAGAGTCGCGACTGGGTGAAGGAGCAGCTCAAGCGCTCCCTGGGCTTTGCCAAGGACCACGGGCTCTACGTCTGCGTCGGCGGTGAAGACGCAAGCCGCGCCGACCTTGGCTTCCTCTCCGAACTGATGGGTATTGCGCACGGGCTTGGTGCGGACCGCTTCCGGTTCTGCGACACCCTGGGGATCCTGGATCCCTTTGCCATGTACGAGAAGGTGGCGACCCTGACGGCAGCAGTCCCTGGCCTGGAGATCGAGGTGCACACCCATAACGATCTCGGGCTGGCAACGGCCAATGCCCTGGCAGGGATCAGGGGGGGCGCGACGTATATCAGTACCACGGTGAACGGGTTAGGGGAGCGGGCCGGCAACGCCGCACTCGAAGAGGTGGTGATGGCGCTCAAGGTCGCCTGCGGCATCGACGTTGGTGTCGACACCCGCAAGCTCTCGGCGGTCTCCCGCCTGGTCGGCAAGGCGTCGAACCGGGATGTCCCTGCCTGGAAGGCGGTGGTCGGCGAGCGGGTTTTTTCCCACGAGTCGGGGCTGCACACCGACGGCGTACTGAAGAACCCTGCCAACTATGAGGGGTTCCCGCCCGAGGCGGTAGGCCTTACCCGCTATATCGTGGCCGGCAAGCACTCGGGCACCAACGGCATCGTGGAGAGCTATCGCCAGATCGGCATCGAGGTGAGCCGAGACGAGGCGCAGAGCCTGATGGCGACGGTGCGGGCCACGGCGCAGCGGCTGAAGCGCCCCTTGGGCGCCGAGGAGCTGGCGAACCTCTACCGCCGCCTGCTCGGCTCCGATACCTGCCGGCTGTCGGCTGCTTAATGAAGCGTTCGGTAAGTGACTAAAAGATAGGCAACTGCCTCGCTAGCTTGCGGGCAGTTGAAATTCAGCATGGTAAAAAAAGAGTAAAAGCAGCATGTTACAGCTTGGCACGGTAGCTGCTAAGAGTGAGGCAAAACCGAATAGGAAATACAGCGACGTATTTCACCTCCAGTATCATGGCAAAGGCGCCCACCGTAATTAGCACGGAGCGCCTTTTTCTGTTAAAGGCCTCGCACATTAAAAAGAGCCCTGCACCGCGAAGTATCGAGATGACGGTCTAGCGAGGTGGCAGGTTCGTCAGAGTGGCTGACGAAGGTGACCGAGCGGACCGCCGTACGGCGGAACCGGTCAGCGGGGCAACAAGGAGATGAAGAACATGAGACAGATCGCAATCTACGGCAAAGGCGGCATCGGCAAATCCACCACCACCCAGAACACGGTAGCGGGCCTCGCGTCCATCGGCAAGAAGGTCATGATCGTCGGCTGTGACCCGAAGGCGGACTCCACCCGACTTATCCTGCACGCCAAGGCCCAGGACACCGTCATGGACCTGGTGCGCGAACTGGGCACCGTAGAAGACCTCGAACTGGTCGACGTGATGAAGGTGGGGTATGGCAACGTTAAATGCGTCGAGTCCGGTGGGCCCGAGCCGGGTGTCGGCTGCGCCGGCCGCGGCGTCATCACCGCCATCAACTTCCTTGAGGAAAACGGCGCCTACACCCCTGATCTCGACTTCGTCTTCTACGACGTCCTGGGCGACGTCGTCTGCGGCGGTTTCGCCATGCCGATCCGCGAAGGAAAGGCAGAAGAGATCTACATCGTCACCTCCGGCGAGATGATGGCCATGTACGCTGCCAACAACATCGCCAAGGGCATCCTGAAGTACGCATCCTCCGGTAAGGTTCGCCTGGGCGGACTTATCTGCAACTCGCGCAAGACCGACCGCGAGGACGAGCTGATCGAAGCGCTTGCCAAGAAGCTCGGCACCCAGATGATCCACTTCGTTCCCCGCGACAACCAGGTACAGCGCGCCGAACTGCGCCGCATGACCGTCATCGAGTACTCCCCCGAGCACCCGCAGGCTGAGGAGTACCGCACCCTGGCCCAGAAGATCAGCGAAAACAAAATGCTCGTGGTCCCGACTCCGCTCGAGATGGAAGAACTGGAAGAGCTCCTCATGGAATTCGGCATCATGGAAGTAGAGGACGAGTCCATCGTCGGTGTCGCCGAGGCTCAAGCAGTCTAACCGGCACCCCGCCGGAAATCGCCCCATCACCACGAAGGAAGCAGTGCCGCATCCCGCCCGTCTCCCGGAAAAACCGGAAGGATCACTCGGGGTGCGTACAAGGGATGCTACCTACAAATCTACTTGAGCGGATGTGCATCAAGTAACGGTTTTATAAGGAGCCTGTTATGTCTGAAGCGAGGAAAAAAGTAGAGGGAATCACCAAGGAATCCACCCAGGCGATGATCGATCACGCCATGGAGATCTACCCCGAGAAGGCCAAGAAGAAGAGGGCGCCGCACCTGGCTCCCAACGAAGGGGAGGGGGCCTGCGTCAAGAGTAACCGCAAGACGGTTCCCGGTATCATGAGTGCCCGCGGCTGCGCCTACGCCGGGGCCAAGGGGGTGGTCTGGGGCCCGATCCGCGACATGGTGCACGTCTCCCACGGCCCGGTCGGCTGCGGCTGGTACTCCTGGGGCACCCGCCGCAACATGATGAGCGGCATCAACGGGGTGACCCAGTTCGGCATGCAGTTCACCTCGGATTTCCAGGAGAAGGACATCGTCTACGGCGGCGACAAGAAACTGAGGACCCTCCTCGAGGAGGCCCAGACCCTGTTCCCCCTTGCCAAGGGGATTTCGGTACTCTCCGAGTGCCCCGTAGGTCTGATCGGCGACGACATCAACTCGGTTGCCAAGGTCGCCTCGAAGGAACTGGACATCCCGATCATCCCCTGTAACTGCGAAGGTTTCCGCGGTGTATCCCAGTCGCTTGGTCACCACATCTCCAACGACACCATTCGCGACCACATCATCGGCACCCGCGAGTTCGCCGAGCCCGAGAGCCCCTACGACATCGCGCTCATCGGCGACTACAACATCGGCGGCGACGTCTGGAGCGTAAAGCCGCTTCTGGAAGAGATCGGCCTCAACGTGAAGGCTGTCTGGACCGGTGACGGCGAACTGGAGAAGATCGCGGCGACCCACAAGGTGAAACTGAACCTGATCCACTGCTACCGCTCCATGAACTACATGTGTCGCGTCATGGAAGAGAAGTACGGGATTCCCTGGCTCGAGTTCAACTTCTTCGGCCCGACCAAGATCCGCGAGAGCCTGAGGAAGATCGCCGACCAGTTCGACGACTACATCAAAGAGAAGGTCGAGGCGGTCATCGCCAAGTACGACCCGATCATGCAGGCGGTCATCGACGAGTACCGGCCGCGCCTGGAAGGTAAGACGGTAATGCTCTATGTGGGTGGCCTTCGGCCGCGCCACACGGTGAACGCCTACGGCGACCTGGGGATGACCGTGGTGGGTTCCGGCTACGAGTTCGCCCATGGCGACGACTACGAGAGGACTTCGGTCGAGATGCCTGAAGCGACGGTCATCTACGACGACGCCTCCGAACACGAGCTCGAGGAATTCGTCAACACCCTGCGCCCCGACCTGGTCGGCTCCGGCATCAAGGAAAAGTACCTGTTCCAGAAGATGGGGATCCCGTTCCGCCAGATGCACAGCTGGGACTACTCCGGCCCCTACCACGCGTACAACGGCTTCCCGATCTTCGCCCGCGACGTGGATATGGCCGTGAACAGCCCGACCTGGAACCTGGTGAAGAGCCCGTTCTAGAGGCAACGGATTCCGAGGATGTTGGCACCACCACCGTAGTCGGCCTGTGCGTCCCCTCCTTTGGAAAAGGAGGTACAGCGACGATTTGCTTCGCGGGTAGCTGCCGACATTCACAAAGGCGAATCACCCCTGTCCCCCCTTTTGCAAAGGGGGGAACGCTGGAGCCACCTGCATAGTTGCATGGAACCGGTGCAGAGGGCAGGGGGCGAATCAGAGGATACCTGGATACATTTCCCAGCCGCTCGACAGATTGGTCGAGGGCCGAAAGGAGTAAAGATATGACTGCAGAAACTGCCGTGAAATACGTTACCGAGACACCGCAGGAGGACATCGAGCGGGTCAAAAACTGGATCAACTCCGAGGAGTACAAGGAGAAGAACTTCGCACGCCAGGCGCTGGTGATCAACCCGCCGCACGCCTGCCAGCCGCTGGGGGCGGAACTCGCTGCCCACGGTTTCGAAGGCGCGCTCCCCTTCGTGCACGGCTCCCAGGGTTGCGCCTCCTACTACCGCTCCACCTTCAACCGTCACTTCCGCGAGCCGGCCGCGGCAGTTTCCGACGCCATGACCGAGGACGGCGCGGTGTTCGGCGGCCAGAACAACCTCCACGAGGGGCTGGAAAACGCCTACACCATCTACAAGCCGAAGATGATCCCGATCTTCACCTCCTGCATGCCGGAGGTTATCGGCGACGACCTGACCGCCTTCATCAAAAACGCCAAAAACAAGGGGATCGTGCCGCAGGACTTCCCGCTCCCCTACGCCAACACCCCGAGCTTCAACGGTTCGCACATTCACGGTTATGACTCGATGCTGCTCTCCATCCTGCAGACCTTGACCGAGGGTAAGAAGGTGGAAGGGCGCTGCACCGGCAAGCTGAACCTGCTCCCCGGTTTTGACTGCAACACCGGGAACTACCGCGAGTACAAGAAGATCCTGGAGGCCTTCGGGATCCCCTATACCGTGCTCGCCGACATCTCCGAGGTGTTCGACTCCCCGCTGGATGGCACCTACAAGCCGTACCCGGGTGGCACCAAACTCGACGAGGCTGCCGACTCGATCAACGGCAAGGTGACCATGACACTGGCGCCGTTCTCCACCACCAAGACCTTCACCTGGATCAAGGAGAACTACTCGGGCAAGCATGTTTCACTGCCGACCCCGTTCGGCGTCGCTAAAACCGACGAGTTCGTGCTGCAGCTCTCCAAACTGTTCGGCAAGCCGGTACCGGAGTCCGTCAAGGCCGAGCGCGGCCGTGCGGTTGACGCCATGACCGACGCGCACCAGTACATCCACGGCAAAAAGTTCGCCCTCTATGGGGATCCCGACTACCTCTTGGGTTACGTCTCCTTCCTTCTGGAGATGGGGGCAAAACCCTGGCACATCATCTGCTCCAAGGGGAGCAAGAAATTCCAGAAAGAGTGCCAGGCGCTCCTGGACGGCTCTGCGGATGGCAAGGGGTGCACCATCTACCTCTCGAAGGACCTCTGGCACATGAGGAGCCTCGTGGTGACCGACCCGGTCGACGCCATGATCGGCGACACCCACGGCAAGTTCGCCGCCCGCGACGCGAACATCCCGCTGTTCCGCTTCGGCTTCCCGATCTTTGACCGGGTGAACCTGCACCGCGCGCCGCTCGTCGGCTACCAGGGTGCCATCAATATGCTGACCACCATCTGCAACAAGTTCATCGAGGTTAGAGACGAGACCTGCGAGGACAAGTACTTCGAGATGATGAGGTAGTAAGGAAGAGACTGGGGACTAGGGGCTAGGGGCTGGTAATGCAGGGACTAGGGGGTTAGGGCTAGAAGGTTGGAGAACGGCCCTAATCTTACCTGCAGATCGGGTTTCCCTAGTCCCCATTCCCTAGCCGCTAGTCCCTGCATCACCCCACAAAGGAGTGGCCCATGGCAAAACCGGATTGGTACGACGTTGAAGAATGCGCGACAAATGATGCCGGCGCCCCGAAGTTTTGCAAAAGATCCGAGCCGGGGGAAGGGACCGAGAGGAGCTGCGCCTATGACGGCGCCCGCGTGGTCCTCATGCCCATCACCGACGTCATCCACCTGGTGCACGGCCCTATCGCCTGTGCCGGCAACTCTTGGGACAACCGCGGAGCGCGCTCCAGCGAGTCCCAACTCTACCGCCGCGGCTTCACCACCGAGATGCTGCAAAACGACGTGATCTTCGGCGGCGAGAAGAAACTCTACAAGGCCATCAAGGATCTCGCCGGTCGCTACCCCGAGGCCAAGGCCATTTTTGTCTATGCCACCTGTGTCACCTCGATGACCGGCGATGACATCGAGGCGGTCTGCAAAGCGGCCAGCGACAAGGTCCCCATGCCGGTCATCCCCGTGAACACCCCGGGCTTCATCGGCGACAAGAATATCGGCAACCGGCTGGCCGGCGAGATGCTCTTCAAGTACGTGATCGGCACCGCCGAGCCGGAGTACACCACCGACTACGATATTAACCTGATTGGCGAGTACAACATCGCGGGCGACCTGTGGGGCATGCTGCCGCTCTTTGACAAGCTGGGAATCCGGGTGCTCTCCTGCATCTCGGGTGACGCCAAGTTCGAGGACCTGCGCTACGCTCACCGGGCCAAGCTGAACATCATCGTCTGCTCCAAGAGCCTCACCAACCTCGCCAAGAAGATGCAGAAAAATTACGGGATCCCCTACCTGGAGGAATCCTTCTACGGCATGACCGACGTCGCCAAGGCGCTCCGGGATATCGCCCGCGAACTGGATGACCGGGTGAACGGTCTCGAGAAGCGGATCATGCAGGACCGGGTGGAACGACTGATCGCGGAGTCCGAGGAGAAGTGCCGCACCGAGCTTGCCCCCTACCGGGCGCGGCTTGCCGGCAAGCGCGCCGTGCTCTTCACCGGCGGCGTCAAGACCTGGTCCATGGTCAATGCCTTGGCCGAGCTCGGCGTGGAAATCCTCGCGGCGGGGACCCAGAATTCGACGCTGGAGGACTTCTACCGGATGAAGGCCCTCATGCACCAGGACGCCTCCATCATCAAGGACACCTCGACCGCGGGTCTTCTCTCGGTGATGTACGAGAAGCTCCCGGACCTGATCGTGGCCGGCGGCAAGACCAAGTTCCTGGCGCTGAAGACCAAGACGCCGTTTCTCGACATCAACCACGGACGCTCGCACCCGTATGCCGGCTACGACGGCATGGTCACCTTCGCCAAGCAGCTCGATCTCACGGTGAATAACCCGATCTGGCCGGTCCTCAATGGAAAGGCACCCTGGGAGAAGGACGAGGTGGACCTGGAGGCATTGGTCGCCGAGGCGGCCGGGTTACGTGCAGCACTTGCCGTCGAGGAGATGAAGAGTTCACGGGTCAAGGTGCCCGTCAAGAGCGCCACGGTGAACCCGCAGAAAAACTCACCCGCCCTGGGCGCAACACTTGCCTATCTCGGCATCGACGGGATGCTGGGGCTCTTGCACGGCGCGCAGGGGTGCTCCACCTTCATAAGGCTGCAGCTCTCCCGCCACTTCAAGGAGTCCATAGCACTCAACTCGACCAGCATGAGCGAGGAGACCGCCATCTTCGGCGGCTGGGACAACCTGAGGTTGGGGATCAAGCGTGTCATCGAGAAGTTCAACCCGAAGGTCGTGGGGGTGATGACCTCCGGTCTCACCGAGACCATGGGCGACGACGTGAGAAGCGCCATCGTCAAGTTCCGCCAGGAACACCCGGAGCACGACGGTACGCCGGTCATCAACGCCTCCACGCCGGACTACTGCGGTTCCATGCAGGAAGGATATGCAGCCGCGGTCGAGGCCATTGTGGCGGCGATTCCCGAAGGGGGCGAGAAGGTATCCGGGCAGATCAACATCCTGCCGGGGTGCCAGCTTACCCCCGCCGAGGTGGAACAGGTTGCCGAGATCTGCCAGGCCTTTGGGCTGGATCCTCTGGTGGTACCGGATATTTCCAACGCGCTCGACGGTCACATCGACGAAACGGTCTCCCCGCTCTCCATCGGCGGCGTCACCGTGGACCGGATCCGTCAGGCCGGACGCAGCGTCGCCACGCTCTACCTCGGCGATTCGCTCTGCGACGCAGCCGGTATCCTGGAAGAGAAGTTCGGCATTCCAAGCTACGGGTTTACCTCGCTCACCGGGCTTGTCGAGAGTGATCGCCTGATGGCGGTGCTCTCCAAGCTCTCCGGCAAACCGGTTCCCGAAAAGTTCCGGCGCTGGAGAAGCCGCCTCATGGACGCCATGGTGGATTGCCACTACCAGTTCGGGCTCAAGAAAGTGGCCATCGCGCTGGAGTCCGACCACCTGAAGGGGATGACCAACTTCCTCTACGGCATGGGGTGCGAAATCCAGGTGGGGATCGCAGCTACCAGGACCCGCGGCTTGGATCACCTGCCGGTGGATAACCTCTTCGTGGGGGATCTGGAGGATCTGGAGCAAACGGCCACTGGTGCGGAGCTCTTGGTGGCGAACTCCAACGGGCGTCAGGCAGCCAAAAAGCTCGGCATCGGCGCCCACCTGAGAACCGGCATGCCGGTCTTCGACAGGCTCGGGTCCCACCACAAGATGTGGGTGGGCTACCAGGGCACCCTGAACCTGATCTTCGAAGTGGCGAACATCTTCCAGGCCAACGCAAAAGAGGCGCAGAAACTGGCGCACAACTAATAGCTATCCAAAGGAGCCAACGATGAAAATTGCCTTTACCACCAAGACTGGCGAGATGATCGACATGCACTTCGGCCAGGCCGACTCCTTCCACGTCTGGGAGGTCGGTCCCGAGGACGCCCACTACCTGGAAACGGTGAGCGTGGGCGAGCACGGCAGCGACGAGGAAGATCGCATTTCCGCACGCGCCAACATCCTCTCCGACTGCGCCGTGGTCTACACCATGCAGATCGGCGGACCCGCGGCGGCCAAGCTGATCGCCCGCAAGATCCACCCCATGAAGACCAACGTCGAGGTGGGGCTTAGAGAGTCCATCGAACGCATGCAGGAAGTGCTGAGAGGCAATCCGCCGCCCTGGCTGCGTAAAGCGATGAACAAGGCAGATGCCGGATCGTTCATGGACGAGGACTAGCAGGAGCGCGGCATTGCACCACTTTTAAGAATCTGGAAGCAGAAACAGGCAGTCATCTGCCGCAACCCTACTGATAAAAGGAGACGACCATGGCCTACATTACCGGCTTGACCAAGAACAAGAAAGAGTGGACCCCGCAGTTCATCACCTCCATCGATGAGGAAACCTGCATCGGCTGCGGCCGCTGCTTCAAGGTTTGCGCTCACGACGTGCTGAACTTCGAGGAACTGGACGAGGACGATTCGGCGAAGATGTTCATGAAGGTGGAGAACCCGGGCAACTGTATCGGGTGCCAGGCCTGTGGCAGAACCTGTTCCAAGAAATGCTTCACCTTTGCTCCGGTTGAAGCTTAATACCTCAGGTTAAGGTTGAGGTTAAGGTTGAGTGACACGAAAGCATTTGGAGCTCCTCCCAAACGGTTCTGAAGCGACCTGCGTTACTCAACCTTGACCTCACAATATGAGGTCGGTTTTCTCGGCCAATAACCCTTGAACACAACCTGCTGGACCACGGGGGTGTCTATGCGCTTCGCAGTAGCTTCCAAAGACGGAAAAGAGATCAATCAGCACTTCGGCCACGTGGAGCGCTTCCTCATCTACGAGGTGGAAGGGGATCGCGTCGAGTTGATTGAAGAGCGCGAGGTGGAGAAGTATTGCCGCTTCGACCCCGACCACCCCTTGCGCAGCCACACCCTGAAGGGGACTGCCGAGGTACTGGCAGGTTGTCGCGCGGTGGTTTGTTCCATGATCGGCGAGGCTCCCCGGATCGAACTGGAGAGGCTCGGCGTCGAGCCCTTTGTGGTGGAAGGTGATATCGTCACCACCCTGAAGGATCTGGCCCGCGTACTGTAGCAAGGGGTCCACAGCAGGACCGAAAACTGTCACAGCGAGGTGATGGCCCGTGCAGAATTCATTCAATCACTGCAATCTTCCCCCCTGGGTCATCGCTTCCCGCCATTTCAACGACCACCCGCAGCCTCTCGAGATCCAGGGTGTGCGTCTCGCCAACCGTTTCCTCTTCCAAAAACTCGATGCACTCGGTTCTGCCGCAGAGCGCGCGGCAGTATTCAACGATTACATGTCGGTCAAGTTCCAGTTGCACCAATGGCAGCAGGAAACGGCCACGGCACGGAAAAGCCTGAAAAACAGCTACCTCAGGTTCCTGCGCGGCTGGATGATGGACTCGAACTCGGTGGAGGGAGCCGTTTTAAAGGGGTGGGTGGAGAGCCGGATGGGGCTGCATCCGACCTTCCACAACGTGCGGATTCTCGATGTCCATGACCGTGGCTATCAGCAGTTCGCGCTGGACCGCACCAAGGGGAGCGCCCGGACCTCGGCGATCAATTCCCAACTCGACCTGCTCTACGAGTACTGTCAGTACGAACTCGCCAAGAAGTACCCGGGTCAGAACTACCTTACCCTCTACCGAGGTACCTATGAACGCTATGAGCACGACGTATTGGAGGTGATTTCCAAGCGTGAGGAAATCGTGCGGCTCAACAACCTCAATTCCTTCACCACCGACGAAGAGCGCGCCTGGGAATTCGGATTCATTGTCTGGGAGGTGCGCGTCCCGATGCCCAAGATCTTCTTCTTCAGTGAGCTGCTGCCGAATTCGATTTTGAAAGGAGAGGGGGAGTGTCTGGTGATTGGGGGTGAGTACCGGGTCCGGCGTCTACTCTGTACGGTGTGATTGGTCTACGTGCTGAGGAACGTTGCGGTGGTACTTTTTGCTTTTTATCCCTTGTATCCCATTCATCCCTGTTTAAAAGAACCTGAAGTTTTTGCGAGCGGGAAATTGGGTATAAATCAGTGCAAAAAAGAAAAGGCCGTCTCCTGGACCAACGCCCTTGCTTAAAGTGTTGAAACGGTGACCCTGTAAAGAAACAAAAACTCCCACTATTCCTGATGTTAAGGAAGGTGGGAGTTTTTGTTTTTCTTCGGAAAATATCTTCCCAAGGATTTTGAACTC